>NZ_FNIQ01000012.1 GCF_900104025.1 Geodermatophilus sp. DSM 45219
TGGTGTGCCCCGCGTTCCGTGGAGTCGCTTGGCTGGACTTCATGCCACGGTCATGGATGGTCGGTTCTCGAACTCTATGGGGGTGAGCCAGCCGAGGGCGGAGTGCCGGCGGCGGCGGTTGTGGAAGATCTCGAGGTAGTCGAACATCGCGTTCGCCAGCTCAAGGCGGGTGCGCCAGCGTCGGCGGTCCAGGAGCTCGACCTGCATGCGGGACCAGAAGGACTCGATGACCGCGTTGTCGTAGCAGTCGCCGACCGACCCCATCGAGGGCACCAGTCCAGACTGCTGGGCGCGGGTGGTGAACGCCCAGGAGCCGAACTGCACGCCGTGATCGGAGTGGATGATCGCGCCGGCCGGTGGTCGGCGGGTGTCGATGGCCATGCCCAGGGCGTTGGTGACCAGCGCCGCGGTCGGTGAGGAGTCGATCGACCACCCGACCACCCGCCGCGAGCACACGTCCAGCACGACGGCGCAGTAGACCTTGCCCTCGCGGGTCGGGTGCTCGGTGACGTCGGTGACCCACAACTGGTTCACGCCCTCGCGGGTGAAGCGACGATCGACCAGGTCGGTGGCCAGCAGGTCCGGGCGGGCTCGGCGCCACTTCGGGGCGCCGGTGACCCCCTTGATCCCGGCGCGGGCCATCAGCAGCTCCACCGTGCCGTGACCGACAATCAGGCCGCGCCCCATGGTGAGCTCGGCATGGACACGCCGGTAGCCGTAGGTCCCCCGGGAGGCCAGGTGGACCTGGCGGATGGTCTCGGTCACCAACGCATGCCGCACCGCCCTGGCCGAGGGACCACGGCAGCGCCAGGCGTAGTACCCGGAGTCGGTGACGTCCAGGACCCGAGTGGCTGCCTCCACCGGCAGGCCCTCGCCGGCCATCACTGCGATGGCCTCGAACCGCCTTTTGGGGGCACCACCTTGCCCAGCAGCTCACTGGCCCGCCGGTGGATGGCCAGCTCGGCCTCGAGCTCGGCGATCCGGCGCTGGGCGGCTCGCAGCTCCGCCCGCTCGGGCGTCGTGAGGCCCGGCTCGAGGCCCCGGTCGATCCGGTCCTGCCGCAGCCAGGAGTAGATCGTCTGGTCGCTGATCTCCAGGTCGAAGGCCACCTCGGACACCTTGCGTCCCGAAGCCACCAGATCCAGCACCTTGCGCCGGAACTCCGGCGGATACCCGCGTCGTCCCACAGCCCCTCCTCAAGGGGTCAGGTGGCACGAAGATCCAACAATCGGACTCCACGAAACAAGGGGCGGACCAA
>NZ_FNIQ01000011.1 GCF_900104025.1 Geodermatophilus sp. DSM 45219
TGGAATGGTTGTCCGGCGGCGTCCTACTCTCCCACCCCGTCTCCGGGGCAGTACCATCGGCGCTGAGAGGCTTAGCTTCCGGGTTCGGAATGGGTCCGGGCGTTTCCCTCTCGCCATGGCCGCCGTAACGCTGTGAACGGAACAACCCGCCGGCACCCCCCCACGGTGTACGGGGGGGTGGGGGTTGTGCGTTCAGAACCGCACAGTGGACGCGTGACCCGCAGGTCTGGCTTCTTGCCTTGGAACCGCCGCCCCCCACAGGGGTGGGGGTGGTTGTGGTTGTGTGGTCAAGCCCTCGGCCTGTTAGTACCGGTCAGCTCCACACCTCGCGGTGCTTCCACTTCCGGCCTATCAACCCGCTGGTCTGGGCGGGGGCCTTACCCGGTTGACCCGGTGAGAGACCTCATCTTGAAGCGAGCTTCCCGCTTAGATGCTTTCAGCGGTTATCCCTGCCGAACGTAGCCAACCAGCAGTGCACCTGGCGGTACAACTGGCACACCAGAGGTTCGTCCGTCCCGGTCCTCTCGTACTAGGGACAGCTCTTCGCAAGTCTCTTACGCGCGCGGCGGATAGGGACCGAACTGTCTCACGACGTTCTAAACCCAGCTCGCGTACCGCTTTAATGGGCGAACAGCCCAACCCTTGGGACCTACTCCAGCCCCAGGATGCGACGAGCCGACATCGAGGTGCCAAACCATCCCGTCGATATGGACTCTTGGGGAAGATCAGCCTGTTATCCCCGGGGTACCTTTTATCCGTTGAGCGACACCGCTTCCACATGCCGGTGCCGGGTCACTAGTCCCAGCTTTCGCTCCTGCTCGACCCGTCGGTCTCACAGTCAAGCTCCCTTGTGCACTTGCACTCGACACCTGATTGCCAACCAGGCTGAGGGAACCTTTGGGCGCCTCCGTTACATTTTGGGAGGCAACCGCCCCAGTTAAACTACCCACCTGACACTGTTCCTGATCCGGATCACGGACCGAGGTTAGACATCCAATTCGACCAGAGTGGTATTTCAACGGCGACTCCACGAACACTGGCGTGCCCGCTTCACGGTCTCCCACCTATCCTACACAAGCCGAACCGAACACCAATATCAAGCTGTAGTGAAGGTCCCGGGGTCTTTCCGTCCTGCCGCGCGTAACGAGCATCTTTACTCGTAGTGCAATTTCGCCGAGCCTGTGGTTGAGACAGCTGAGAAGTCGTTACGCCATTCGTGCAGGTCGGAACTTACCCGACAAGGAATTTCGCTACCTTAGGATGGTTATAGTTACCACCGCCGTTTACTGGCGCTTGAGTTCTGAGCTTCGCACACGCAAGTGCACTAACCCGTCCCCTTAACGTTCCAGCACCGGGCAGGCGTCAGTCCGTATACATCGTCTTACGACTTCGCACGGACCTGTGTTTTTAGTAAACAGTCGCTTCTCACTGGTCTCTGCGGCCGCCCCCCGCTGCCACGCGCTAGGCGCTTGACGGGAAACGGCCCCCCTTCTCCCGAAGTTACGGGGGCATTTTGCCGAGTTCCTTAACCACAGTTCGCTCGATCGCCTCGGTATTCTCTACCTGACCACCTGAGTTGGTTTGGGGTACGGGCCGCTCGGAACTCGCTAGAGGCTTTTCTCGGCAGCATAGGATCATCCCATTCACCGCAATCGGCTATGCGTCAGGCCTCACCCTGCGTGCGCCACGGATTTACCTATGGCGCGGGCCACACCCTTGCACCGGTACTACCACTCACCGGTAGGACTACCTTCCTGCGTCACCCCATCGCTTGCCTACTACCAGTCCGGATCCCGCGCTAGTCCCCGCACCGATCCTCGAAAGAACCGGACACGGGTGTTCGGGCGGTTAGCATCGCTGGGTTCGGCATGGGCGTTCCTTCGCGGGTACGGGAATATCAACCCGTTGTCCATCGACTACGCCTGTCGGCCTCGCCTTAGGTCCCGACTCACCCTGGGCGGATTAGCCTGGCCCAGGAACCCTTGGTCTTCCGGCGGGGGAGGTTCTCACTCCCCTCTCGCTACTCATGCCTGCATTCTCACTCGCGTGGCGTCCACGGCTGGATTCCTCCGCCGCTTCACCCGCCACACGACGCTCCCCTACCCACCCCACCACCTGGCCGGCAGACCCAGGGGCCTGCCGACGGGCTGTCGGTGGAGTGCCACGGCTTCGGCGGTGTGCTTGAGCCCCGCTACATTGTCGGCGCGGAACCACTTGACCAGTGAGCTATTACGCACTCTTTCAAGGGTGGCTGCTTCTAAGCCAACCTCCTGGTTGTCTCTGCGATCCCACATCCTTTTCCACTTAGCACACGCTTAGGGGCCTTAGCCGATGATCTGGGCTGTTTCCCTCTCGACTACGAACCTTATCGCCCGCAGTCTCACTGCCGCGCTCTCACTTACCGGCATTCGGAGTTTGGTTGACGTCAGTAACCTTGTGGGGCCCATCGGCCATCCAGTGCTCTACCTCCGGCAAGAAACACGCGACGCTGCACCTAAATGCATTTCGGGGAGAACCAGCTATCACCGAGTTTGATTGGCCTTTCACCCCTACCCACAGCTCATCCCCCAGGTTTTCAACCCTGGTGGGTTCGGTCCTCCACGCGGTCTTACCCGCGCTTCAACCTGGCCATGGGTAGATCACTCGGCTTCGGGTCTAGAGCACGCGACTAGAATCGCCCTGTTCGGACTCGCTTTCGCTACGGCTACCCCCCACGGGTTAACCTCGCCACGTACCACTAACTCGCAGGCTCATTCTTCAAAAGGCACGCAATCACCCACCGCACACGAGGTGCGGACCAGGCTCTCACGGCTTGTAGGCACACGGTTTCAGGTACTATTTCACTCCCCTCCCGGGGTACTTTTCACCTTTCCCTCACGGTACTCGTCCGCTATCGGTCACCAGGGAGTATTCAGGCTTAGCGGGTGGTCCCGCCGGATTCACACCGAATTCCACGGGCTCGGTGCTACTTGGGAACACGTCCGGGAGGACACGCGTTTTCGTGTACGGGGCTCTCACCCTCTACGGCGACCCCTTCCAGAGGCCTTCCACTAACGCAGCGTCTTTCTCACTCCCCGCGGTTGCGGCAGCAACCACTGGACGGTCCCACGACCCCGCTCCCACAACCCCTGCCGGGTATCACATGGAAACGGTTTAGCCTCATCCGCTTTCGCTCGCCACTACTCACGGAATCACGGTTGTTTTCTCTTCCTGTGGGTACTGAGATGTTTCACTTCCCCACGTTCCCTCCACACGCCCTATGTGTTCAGGCGCGGGTCACACCACATGACTGGTGCGGGGTTCCCCCATTCGGACATCCTCGGATCAACGCTCGGTTGGCAGCTCCCCGAGGCTTATCGCAGCCTCCTACGTCCTTCATCGGCTCCTGGTGCCCAGGCATCCACCGTGTGCCCTTAACAACTTGGCCACACAACTACAACAAACCCCACCCACCACCACCCCGCCCCGCCCGAAGACGGGAACCGGTGATGCTGCGCGGGCCTGCAATCAAAGAAGATGCTCGCGTCCACTGTGCAGTTCTCAACGAACAACCGGCGACCACCCGACACGCCCCCGCCGAACCCCACCCCCCAGGCGACACGCGCACTGGACGACGGGCGGTACGAGGACCCGGACGGCCCCGACACGAGACAACCGACCCCCCACCCCACAGGGCAGACGGTCCGCTCCCTCAGGACCCAACAGCGTGCCTACGCCCGGCCAACCCCGCCCACCCCGTTCCCCACCCACCCCCACCAAAGGGGACGGGCCGTACTAGGAGCGGCCGCGGCCGCCGGCCGAACTGGTCAGCGTTCCACCCTCGAGCACCACCCCAGCAACCCGCGGCCCCCCACAGGCGGGAGGCCATCACGTGCTGGGCGCGGCTCTGCACCACCATCACGACGACGGCGGCGAGTGCTCCTTAGAAAGGAGGTGATCCAGCCGCACCTTCCGGTACGGCTACCTTGTTACGACTTCGTCCCAATCGCCGATCCCGCCTTCGACGGCTCCCTCCCACGAGGGGTTGGGCCACCGGCTTCGGGCGTTACCGACTTTCGTGACGTGACGGGCGGTGTGTACAAGGCCCGGGAACGTATTCACCGCAGCGTTGCTGATCTGCGATTACTAGCGACTCCAACTTCATGGGGTCGAGTTGCAGACCCCAATCCGAACTGAGACCGGCTTTTTGGGATTCGCTCCACCTCGCGGTATCGCAGCCCTTTGTACCGGCCATTGTAGCATGTTTGCAGCCCTAGACATAAGGGGCATGATGATTTGACGTCATCCCCACCTTCCTCCGAGTTGACCCCGGCAGTCTCCCATGAGTCCCCGGCATCATCCGCTGGCAACATGGAACGAGGGTTGCGCTCGTTGCGGGACTTAACCCAACATCTCACGACACGAGCTGACGACAACCATGCACCACCTGTGCACGGCCCTTACGGACCCCCCATCTCTGGGAGATTTCCGTGCATGTCAAGCCTAGGTAAGGTTCTTCGCGTTGCATCGAATTAAGCAACATGCTCCGCCGCTTGTGCGGGCCCCCGTCAATTCCTTTGAGTTTTAGCCTTGCGGCCGTACTCCCCAGGCGGGGCGCTTAATGCGTTAGCTGCGGCACGGAGACCGTGGAATGGCCCCCACACCTAGCGCCCAACGTTTACGGCGTGGACTACCAGGGTATCTAATCCTGTTCGCTCCCCACGCTTTCGCTCCTCAGCGTCAGTTGTTGCCCAGAGACCCGCCTTCGCCACCGGTGTTCCTCCTGATATCTGCGCATTTCACCGCTACACCAGGAATTCCAGTCTCCCCTGCAACACTCAAGTCGGCCCGTATCGACTGCAGGCCCGGAGTTGAGCTCCGGGTTTTCACAGCCGACGCGACCAACCGCCTACGAGCTCTTTACGCCCAATAATTCCGGACAACGCTTGCACCCTACGTATTACCGCGGCTGCTGGCACGTAGTTGGCCGGTGCTTCTTCTGCAGGTACCGTCACTTCCGCTTCGTCCCTGCTGAAAGAGGTTTACAACCCGAAGGCCGTCATCCCCCACGCGGCGTCGCTGCGTCAGGCTTCCGCCCATTGCGCAATATTCCCCACTGCTGCCTCCCGTAGGAGTCTGGGCCGTGTCTCAGTCCCAGTGTGGCCGGTCACCCTCTCAGGCCGGCTACCCGTCGTCGCCTTGGTAGGCCACTACCCCACCAACAAGCTGATAGGCCGCGGGCCCATCCCCAGCCGGAAACCCTTTCCACCACCAGACCATGCGGCCAGCGGTCACATCCGGTATTAGCCCCAATTTCTTGGAGTTATCCCAGAGCCGGGGGCAGGTTGCCCACGTGTTACTCACCCGTTCGCCACTCATCCCCCACCGAAGCGGGTTCAGCGTTCGACTTGCATGTGTTAAGCACGCCGCCAGCGTTCGTCCTGAGCCAGGATCAAACTCTCCGTAGATGCTTGAACCAGGCCGAGAACCGAGAACTGGACGCTCTCGATCAATCAACCCAAAGAAACCCACAAAAA
>NZ_FNIQ01000008.1 GCF_900104025.1 Geodermatophilus sp. DSM 45219
GCCTCGGGGCCGGGGTCGGGGTGATCCGGCGTCAGGAACGACTCTGCGGGCCCTTCCGCAGGCCACCCGCCCACCAACCGCAAGAGATCCGCAAGATGGGGGGATCCCTCGCCCCCGTGCCCTCGCGACCTCACGCAGCGGCTGTGCCGCAGCCTGCAGGGCCCCAGCACGCAGCGCGCCGTCCTCTCGGCTGTACCGGGCCACGGACGTGGCCGCGTCGAGGTCGTCGTGCTCGACGAGAGCGGGCACTGGCCGATGCTGGACGACCCGGTCGGTGTCGGGCAGGTCGTCCTGCCGTTCCCGGCCCGCGCCACGGCCGGGCGCCCGGCGGCTCCGTGAGCGGCGCTCTCCGGTGGCAGGGCGGTGCCCGGCTGTCCAGGCTGGCGCGGGTGAGGCTCTCGGCGACCGTCCTGGACACCCCCGACCCGCCCGGTCTGGCCCGCTTCTACCAGCGGCTGCTCGGCTGGCCGCTGGTCGAGGACACCCCGCAGTGGGCGCGGCTGCGACCCGGGGACGGCGGTCCGGGGCTGTCCTTCCAGCAGGAGGCCGACCACGTGCCGCCGGTGTGGCCGGCTGGTCCGGGCGACCCGCGCATGCAGCTGCACCTGGACGTGGAGGTCGACGACCTCGACGCCGCGGTGGCGGTGGCAGTCGAGGCGGGGGCCACGGTGGCGGGGTTCCAGCCGCAGGCCGGCGTCCGGGTGTGCCTGGACCCGGCCGGCCACCCGTTCTGCCTGTTCCTGCCCGGCTGGTGACCCTCAGCTCGCCCCGGACGCGTAGTGCGGGTGCATCCGGGCGGCCCGGTCGACCTCCTCGGGGGTCAGCAGGACGACGGTGCGGACCGTGGCCACGCCGCCCCCGCTGATGGACAGCGACAGGGCCGCGGCGGCCGCGGGGTCGGGCAGGTCGACCACGGCGTAGACGTCCTCGTCGCCGAGGGCGAAGTCGAAGCTCTCCAGCCGCCCCTCCAGGTCCAGGACGGCGTGCGCGAAGGCGCTGCGGCGCGCCGTGCCGCCCGCGGCCATCACCGCCCGCGCACCCTGGGCCTGGTACCGGGCGATGACCAGGAAGCGGGGCACGGGGCCCTCCTCTCGGCGGCGTGCGCCGATGCTGGCGGCGGGCCGCCCCGCCCGCAAGGGGACGGCCGCAACCCGGTCGACCGGACCCGACGGCGTCCCTACGCTGCGCCCCGTGCCCACGCTGTCCGACGGCCTCACCGCCCGTCCGCTGACCGCGGACGACCTCCCCGCGGCGGCGGAGCTGCTCGCCGCCGCCGAGCCGACCGACGACACCGGGGAGCACCTGGACGCCGACGACCTCGCCGAGTGGTGGGTCAACGACCTGGTGGACCTGCCGCGCGACAGCCGGGCGGTGTGCGCCGCCGACGGCGCCCTCGTGGGCGTGGCCGTGGTGATGTCGATGGGCGGGGTGCGGCAGGACCACCGCGTGCTGCTCGAGGGGCGGGTGCACCCCGGCTGGCGCGGCCGGGGCATCGGGCGGGCGCTGCTGGACTGGCAGCTGGCCCGGGGCGAGGAGGTGCACCGGCGCGACCACCCGGAGCTGCCCGGGCGGCTGACCGTCTCGGTGTACCCGGGGATGGGCACCCTGGAGGCCCTCGTGCGCCGGGCCGGCTTCACCGCCGAGCGCTGGTACGCCGACATGGAGCGCCCGCTGACCGCACTGCCGGAGGTCCCCGCGGTGCCGGGAGTCGAGCTGGCGCCCTACGCCCCCGAGCGGGACGACGAGGTGCGGCGCGCGCACAACGCGGCCTTCACCGACCACCACGGTTCCGCCGAGCGGGACGCGACGGCGTGGCGGGCGTGGTTCACCGGGATGCGCGCCTTCCGGCCGGAGTTGTCGGTGCTGGCCCTGGTCGACGGGGCGGTCGCCGGCTACGTGCTGACCTACGTCTACGACGCCGACACCCGCGCGACCGGCCTGCAGCAGGCGCACCTCGGGCAGCTCGGCGTCCTCCGCGCCGCCCGCGGGCGGGGGATCGCCTCGGCCGCGATCGTCGCGGCGCTGCAGGCGGGAGCGGCCGCCGGCTGCGACACCGCCGGGCTGCAGGTCGACACCGAGAACCCGACCGGGGCGTTCGGCCTCTACCAGCGGCTGGGGTTCGCGCCGATCCGCACCCGCGTCGAGTGGGCCCGGACCTGCCCGGCGGCGCCGTGAGCTGGGCCGATGACGCGGGGCTGGTCGAGCTGCCGCGCGGCGTGCGGGTCCGCGGCCGGCGGCTGGGCGCCCCGGCGTCCCCGGCCGACCGGGCGGTCGTCCTCGGCAGGGGCCCGCTGCCGCCGTGGCCGGCGCGCCGGGTGCGCTGGCCGGACTTCGGGGTGCCGCTGGACCGCGACGACGTCCTCGCCGCCCTCACCGAGGCGCTCGACCGCGCGCGGGCGGGGGAGCGGGTGGAGGTCACCTGCCGCGGCGGGGTCGGGCGCACCGGCACCGCGCTCGCCGCGCTCGCCGTCCTCGACGGGCTGCCCGTCGACGACGCCGTCCGGTGGGTGTGGGAGCGGTACCACCCCCGCGCTGTGGAGACGCCGTGGCAGCGCCGCTGGCTGCGCCCGCTCGGCCCGGCGGACGGCGGTCGTTAAGGTCCGGCGCATGGTCAGCGTCGATCGGCCCGCCCTGCCCGACGTCGCCCGCGCGCACCGCGCCGTCGAGCCGCTGCACAACCAGGTCTACTTCTCGCCCGAGCAGGACGAGTACCTCACCGCGGTCGGGCTGCGTCCCGGCCGGATGTGCTACTTCGCCGGGCGGGCGGCCGCGATGGGCGCGGTCGGGCCGGGCACCGTGGTCGCCACCTTCGCCAACTTCGCGCCGTCCCTCGTGGCCCGGCACCTGCCGCGTGCCTGGACCCTGGCGAGCCCCGAGCAGGTGCTGGCCGCCCGGCTGGACGGCGCCCGCGCCTCGCTGACCCGGCTGCTCGGCGGAGCCGACGCCGCCGCCGCGCCCGAGGTCGCCGAGCTGGACGGCCTGCTGCGGGAGGCCTGCGGGGTGCTCGCACCCGAGGGCCGCCCGCTCTATGCCGGGCACGCCGACCAGCCCTGGCCCGACGAGCCGGTGCTGTCGCTGTGGCACGGGGCCACGCTGCTGCGCGAGCACCGCGGTGACGGGCACGTCGCCTGCCTGGTGCGGTCGGGGATGTCCGGTCTGGAGTCGCTGATCACCCACACGCACACCGGTCGCGGCTTCACCGAGGCCGCCGCCAAGGCCACCCGCGGGTGGAGCGACGAGGAGTGGGCCGCGGCCTGCGCGCGGCTCACCGGGCGGGGGCTGCTCGCCGAGGGCGCGCTCACCGAGGCCGGCGTGGCCCTGCGCGCGGAGGTGGAGGCCGGCACCGACGCGCTCTCCGCGGCGCCGTGGGCACACCTCGGCCCGGAGCGCACCGCGCGGGTGGTCGAGCTGGGCCGCGCGCTGTCGGCCCGGCTGGTCGCGAACGGCGCCTACCCGGCCGGGGTCTTGTCCGGGAGGTAGCGGGCTCGTGCCCGCGCCGGCGTCCTCCGGCTCCGTGCTGCCGGTGCTCGTCGACCTCGTGCTCAGCGTCCGGCTCGAGGCCGGTGGCCACCAGGGCCGGCACGTAGCCGGCCTCGTCCTCGACGTCCGCGACGGTCACCTGGATGTCGGCGACCGCCTCGCGCCCGCCGACGAGGTGGGCGGCCAGCGCGTCGTCGGTCACGTCCCGGACGCTGCCCGCCGGATCCCGGGAGGGCAACCGTCGGCTGCCGTTCACCTGCGCGGGGGAGTCGGCTGGACAGCGCGTGTCACGATGGACGACGGCCCTGTCGCGGGCCGGCCCACGGACGACGGGAGGTGCTGCGCGTGCCCAGCGAACCGCCCAGTACCGGCACCGGAGGCCGCACCGCCTAGCGCCACGCGCGGGAGTGGGCTCCGACGAGTCCTCCCGTTCCCGCGACCGCTCAGGAGCCCGCCGTGGTCGACCGCCGCCGTGCGTCCCTCACCGCCCTGTCCAGCCTGACCCGCCGCCCGCGGCCCGAGCTGGCCCTCGCGCCCGCGCCGCCCGCCCCCGTGCCGGTCGACCGGGAGCGGCCCGCGGTGATCGTCGACAACGCCGTCTACTCGTCGGGACGGCGGGTGGCGACGCCGGACAGCGTCGCGGGGAGCCACGAGTGGCTGGTGGAGGACCCCGAGCGCCTGGTCTGGCTCGGCCTGTACCGGCCCGAGCCCGCGGAGCTCGGCGAGCTGGCCGAGCAGTACGACCTCCCGGAGCTCGCGGTCGAGGACGCGATCAAGGCCCACCAGCGGCCGAAGTTCGAGCGCTACGGCAGCACGCTGTTCGTCGTCCTCAAGGCCGCCCGCTACCTCGACGCGGCCGAGGAGGTGGAGTTCGGGGAGCTGCACCTGTTCCTCGGCCGGAACTTCGCCATCACCGTGCGGCACAGCGAGTCCCCGGACCTCTCCCGGGTGCGGCGGCGGCTGGAGAGCGAGCCGGCGCTGCTGGAGAAGGGCAGCGAGGCGGTGCTGTACGCGATCCTCGACGCCGTCGTCGACGGGTACGCGCCGGTGGTCGCCGGGCTGGCCACCGACATCGACGAGATCGAGACCGAGGTCTTCCGCGGCGACCCCGGCGTCTCGCGGCGCATCTACGAGCTCTCGCAGGAGGTGCTGGAGTTCCAGCGTGCCGCCGCCCCGCTGACCGGCATCCTCGCGGCGATCACGGCCGGCTTCGACAAGTACGGCGTCGACGAGGAGCTGCGCAGCTACCTGCGCGACGTCGCCGACCACGTGGTGTCGGTGACCGAGCGGGTGGAGGCGTTCCGGCTCCAGCTGCGCGACATCCTCACCGTGAACGCCACGCTGGTCGCGCAGCGGCAGAACGAGGAGATCCGCGAGCTCACCGAGGCCTCGATCGCGCAGGGCGAGGAGGTCAAGAAGATCTCCGCCTGGGCGGCCATCCTGTTCGCGCCGACCCTGGTCGGGACCGTGTACGGGATGAACTTCGAGGACATCCCCGAGCTCTCCTGGCAGCTGGGCTACCCGTTCGCGCTGGTGCTCATGATCGGGGTGAGCGTCACGCTGTACGCCGTCTTCAAGCGCCGCGGCTGGATCTGAGGCGCCGCCGGGAACAGCGCGTCGTCCGATGCCGTTAGGCTGTCTGCACAACTACACAGGGGGTGAATGGTCTCGACTGCGGTCGTGTGACCAGGGGAAGCGAGCCGAGGAAGCCGACGATGAGCTCGTTAACCACGCGTCGGAAACAACACAAGCGCCGACTCCAGTCAGCGCGACTTCGCCCTCGCTGCCTGATAGCAGCGTAGGCGGGTCTGTCAGCCCGGGTTCGTCATCGGCCCGGATCCTGGCATCAGCTAGATGACTCACCGTGCGTGCCGGTCGCGGGCGCGCACGGGACACCTCACAGCGACTGGGCCCGTCACATCGACTCGTTCGTGGGATCGATGGGGTCGAGCAGAGACAGAGCGGACTGCGCTCGGAGAAGCCCTGGTGATGCGTCGTAGGACGCGGGTTCGATTCCCGCCACCTCCACCCCTGCAGAGAGCCCCGTGAGGACCACGTCCTCACGGGGCTCTCGTGTGTCCGGGCTCGTCCTGGTCTGTCCGAGACGGCGCCGACCGGTGCGTCGCCCTGTCAGGGCGCGCAGACCAGATCGGCGGCGTCCGCGGCTCCGACGACCACGGTGACCCGGTCGACGGCCCCGGCCTGCGCGGTGCCGGTCAGGCCCAGGGCCTCGGCGAGCGCAGCCGCCACCTCGGCCTCGCCGTCCGGGTACAGGACGGCGGACATCGCGTCCTGACCGGCCGTCACGGCGCCGACCGTGCCGCCCGCCGCCACCACCCGGGCAGCCACGGCGGCCGACACGGACGGGTCGGCGGAGCCGTCGCGGATGTCGACCGTGCCGAGCGACGCCACGGCCGGGGTGGTGCACCCGGGCGTCGTCGTCGGTGGGGTCGTCGCGGGCGGGGCGGTGGTCGTCGGGGGCGTGGTGGCCGGCGGCGTGGTCGTCGCCGGCGGCGTGGTGACCGGGGGCGTGGTGACCGGCGGGGTGGTGACCGGCGGGGTGGTGACCGGCGGGGTGGTGGCCGGCGGTGCCGTCGTCGGCGGCGTGGTGACCGGCGGGGTGGTGGCCGGCGGTGCCGTCGTCGGCGGGGTCGTCGTCCTCGGCGGGGTGGTGACCGCGGGCGGCGTGGTGACCGGCGGGCTCGTCCTGGGCTGGGTGGTGACCGCCGGCGGGGTCGTGGTCGGCGTCGACACCGTCGGTGGGGTCGGAGCCGGCAGGTCCGCTCGTGGGGCCGCGGCCGGCGGGGACGTCGGCGGTGCCGTCGTCCTGCGGGCAGGAGCCGGCGGCGGGCTGGACGACGGCGGGCTCGCGGTCTGCGGCGCAGCCAGTGGGGCGCCCGGGTGCGCCGGCGGGTCGGACGGCGGGGGCACCGCGACGGTCGGCACGATGGGCGCCGGGGTCCCGGCGTACTCGGCGGCCAGGGTCAGCACCGTCGCCGCGTAGCTGTCGGAGTGGTTGTACGCGAGGACGGCGCGTCGCTGGCCGCCGACGGTGGTGAGGTCGCCGCCGGCGGCGCACAGGTAGCGGGCGGTCGCCCGGGCGGCGTCCTGGACGTCGAAGGGGTCGCTGCTCCCGTCGCCGTCCCCGTCGCTGGCGTAGCGCGCCCACGTGGACGGGATGAACTGCATCGGGCCGACGGCGCGGTCGTAGACCGTGTCGCCGTCGAGGCGTCCGCCGTCGGTGTCCCGGATGAGGGCCGTGCCGGTGCCGTCCAGCGCGATCCCGACGATCCGGGGCGCCGACCGCCCGTCGGTCTGCAGCACCGCACCGGCGAAGCGGCCGTGGTCGGACTCGACGCGGCCGATGGCGGCGACCAGCGACCAGTCGATGCCACACCCGGCCGGCGCTGCCGCGGCGGCGGAGTCGTAGGCCGCCTTGGCGAGCGACGGGATCCCGCCGGCCGCCAGGCCCGACGCGGCAGCCGCCGCGCTCGACGGCGCCGCGGTCGAGCCCGGGGCGTCGGACGGCGGCACCGCGGACGGCGCGGCGGCGGTCGGCGGGGAGGTGTTCTGGGCGGCCGCGTGGGCGAACGCCTGGAACGCGGCCGGCGGCTGGTCCTGCGCGGTGCTCGCGGCCGGTGCGACGGCGCCGTCCCCCTGCGAGGACGCCATCAGGCCGGCGGCGACCACCACGGCCGCGCCGCGCCACAGTCCCGGCCCGTGCCGCCGCGGGGCCGGCACCCGAGCGGCCGGCGCCTGCCGCCGGTGGCGTGCACGGCCGGCTGCCCCGGAGTTCTTCGACATCGACCCGTCCCCCATGACCTCACCGGCACGCACCGCTCCTGGCGCGGGCCAGTCTCTCTCCGGCCCGGCCGTGCGCGCGCCCGCCAATCCGGGGGGTCGGGAGCGTCCGGCAGCCCCGGGGTCTCAGCCGTCCGGGAGGCCGGGTGGGGTGCGGTTCGGTCCCGCCTCGGCCGGCCGCGGCTCGCGCTGGTCGTGCAGCCGGACGGCGACCAGCGCGACGTCGTCCTCCGGGTGCGGCGGCAGCATGCGCTCCTGCAACCGGTCGACGAGGTCGTCGAGCGGGAGGTCGTCGGCGGCCAGGCCGGTCAGGGTCTCCTGCAGCCGCTGCAGCCCCACCTCGATCGGCTGGTCACGCGCCTCGATGAGCCCGTCGGTGTAGAGCAGGATCGTCGCGCCGTGGCCGAGGAGGGCCTCGTGCTCCCGGCGTGCGGTCTCCGGGACCACCCCGAGCAGCAGGTCGGCCTTCTCCCCGGCGAGGAACTCGACCTCGCCGTCGGCGGACACGACCACGGCCGGCGGGTGGCCGGCGCTGGACCAGCGCAGCCGGGTGAGCCCCTGGTCGGCGAGGTCCGCCTCCTGTTCGAGGCGTCCCACCAGGGCCGTGGCGATGATCCCGGTCCGCAGCGTCTCCAGGACCTCGTCGGTCCGGCGCAGCAGCTCGGCGGGGCCGGAGCGGTCGGCGGCGCCGAGGCTGCGCAGCACGGTGCGGGCCTGCCCCATGGCGGCGGCGGCCTCGGTGTCGTGGCCGATCACGTCACCGATGACCAGGACGCTGGCGCCGTCCGGCTGCATGAACGCGTCGTACCAGTCGCCGCCGACGTCGGCGGCCTCGGCAGCAGGTGTGTACCGGACGACGATCTGCACGTGGTCCGGCTGCACCGGGCGGGTGAACAGCGACCGCTGCAGGCCGGCGGCCAGGTCGCGCTGCTGGCGGTACAGCCGGGAGTTGTCCAGCGCCAGACCGGCCCGCCCGGCGACGTCCGCCGCGGTGTCCCGGTCGGTGGCCGACATCGGCCCGCGGGCCGCGCCGTTGAACAGGGTCAGCAGGCCGACGGTCCGCCCACGACCGCGCAGCGGGAGGACGACGAAGGACTCCGGCGCGAGCTCGGCGACCCGGTCCTGCGCATCGCCGGGGACCAGCACGCCCTGGACGGCGGCGGTGGCGCCGGAGTCGACGACGACGCTCCGGCCGGTGACCAGCGCGCGGAAGAGGAAGGACTCCTCGCGCAGCGCCGGGATGCGCCGCTCCGCGTAGGCGTCCAGCGTCGTCCGCAGGGCCTCGTCGGCGTGCGCCCAGCCGACGTCCCGCAGGCCCCGCCGGCCCCGGGCCGGGCCCTCGTCGTCGACGAGGGTCACGACGCACCAGTCGGCCAGCGCGGGGACGACGAGCCGGGCGAGGTAGGCGACCGCGCGCTCGGCGTCCAGCGTCCCGGTGAGCTGCTCGGTCACCGCCGCGAGCAGCGCGCTGCGCCGGGCCGCCCGCTCGGCCTCCTCCTGCACGCGGCGCCGATCGGTGACGTCGAGGAAGTAGAGGGCGACCCCGCCGTTCTCCGGCACCGCCCGCACCTCCACCCAGATGTCGAGCGGCTCGGGGTAGTGCGCCTCGAAGGTGACGGCCTCGCCGGACTCCGACGCGCGCCGGTAGTGGTCCTCGAAGACGGTCCCGACGGCGGCGGGGAAGTGCTCCCAGACCGTGCCGCCCAGGAGCTCGCCGCGGGGGCGGCCGGTGATGCGCTCGGCCTGGGCGTTCACGTACGTGATCCGCCAGTCGGCGTCCATGGCGAGGTAGCCGATCGCCAGCGACTCCAGGGCGGCCTGCACGCGGCCGCTGCTCTCCCGCTCCGCGGTGACGTCGTGTGCCGCGCCCACCAGGCGGACCGGTCGGTCGTCGGCGTCGGTGAGCATCCGCCCGCGCGCCGAGAGGTGGCGCACCCGGCCGTCGCGCAGCGGGACCCGGTACTCGGTGGCGTAGGCGCCGGTCCGGGTCAAGGCGGCGTCCACCTCCGCGGCCACCCGGGGCACGTCGTCGGGGTGGATGTGCCGGTAGGCGTCGGCCAGACCGCCGCCGAAGTCCGCGGGGTCCACGCCGAGCAGCTCGAACATCCACCGGTTCCAGGTGAGCCGGCCGGTCGCGACGTCCACCTCGAAGGTCCCGATGCGAGCGGCGTCCACGGAGAGGGCGAGGAGCGCGCGACTGACGTCGTCCCCGTCGCCCGTCCCGTGCACGTGACCATTGTGGACGGGCAACGGCGGGTGTCGCCGGGCGTGTGCCCACGGTCGCACCGGCGGGGGTGGTCGCCCGGCCGGTGCCTCATCCACCCCATCGGGGTGACATCGGTGTTGCACGGCTGGATTGACACCCCGCAGGTGCCGACCCTCCTGGCACCCGACGGAAGGAGCTCGTCATGCGGAACATGGCGTGCAGGGCCGTGGCCCAGGCCTCGCTGGTCGCGACGACGGCCTCGCTGGACGACGAGCAGCCCTGGCCGCTGCTGCTGGTGGCCGGGTGGCTGACCACCGCGGCCGACCTGGTGCAGCAGGCCGACGCGCTGGACGCCGTCCTCGTCTGACGCCCCGGGCTGCGGGCCCGGGCCCGCCTCCGTGACGACGTCGGCCGTGCATGACGTGGCCGCACGGTGGGTGGGGTGCGGACATGGCGCAGGTCCGCCTGGAGACGCGCCACATCCGCACACCACTCCGGCTCGGGAACTCCGGGTCGCCCGGGCCAGCTCCGCCGACCTCCCCGTACCGACCCGGGGACGGGCCGGCAGGGGAGTGGTCAGCTGGCGGCGAGCTGACCGCCCGGCGGGTGGGAGCGGACCACCACGAGCACGTCCTCGGTCTCGAGCGTGCCGATCAGCGGGTCGTCGAAGCGCAGCGTGCGGCCGCCGCGGGTGACCGACAGGACGACGTCCCGCAGCTGCCGCGGACCCAGACCGACCTCGCCGGCCGTGACCCGCCGCTGGTGCAGGTCCAGGCCCTGGCCGCCGGTGACCAGGTCCTCGACCGTGGCGACCACCCGCGGCGCGTCGGTGGACAGCCCGAGCAGCCGGCCCGCGGTGGCCGAGGTGGTGATGACCGTGTCGGCGCCGGACTGCCGCAGCAGCTGCGCGTTCTCCTCCTCGCGCACCGACGTGGTGATCGGCACGCTGGCGTTCAGCTGCCGGACGGTGAGCGTGATGAGCACCGACGCGTCGTCCCGGTTGGCCGCCACGATCACCGCCCGGGCCCGCTCGATCGAGGCCCGCCGCAGCACCTCGGTGCGGCTGGCGTCGCCCACGATGCCGGTCAGCCCCAGCGAGTTGGCCTCGTCGATCGCCCGGGGTTCCGGGTCGACGACGACGATCTGGTCCAGCGGGGTGCCGACGGCCTGCAGGGACCGGATGGCGCTGCGGCCCTTGGTGCCGTAGCCGCACACGATGACGTGCTGGCGCACGTGGGACCTCCAGCGACGGATGCGGAACTCCTCGCGGGTGCGCGTGGTCAGCGCCTCGAGGGTGGTCCCGATGAGGACGATCAGGAACAGGATGCGCAGCGGCGTGATGACCAGGATGTTGACGAGCCGGGCGCCCGGGGTCAGCGGCGTGATGTCGCCGTACCCGGTCGTGGACAGCGACACGGTGGCGTAGTAGAAGGCGTCGAGCAGGGTGATGCCCACCTCGTCGCCGTCCCGGTAGGCGTCCCGGTCCAGCCACACGATGAACACCGTGGCCAGCAGGACGGCCGCCGCGATCACCACCCGGCGCGACACCTGGCGGAACGGCGAGAGCTCCTCGTGCGCGATGCGGACGCCGGAGTGCTCGGTCGCCGGATCCATGTCGCCGTTCACCCGCGGGACGATAGTGAGCCATCCGGCGGCCCGCGTGCGCGCCGCACCCGTCCGGGTGAGCGGACGGGTGCTGCGACGGCAGCGGTGGGGTCGGAGCGGGGCCTCAGCCCCCCGTGACGGTGGACCGCTCCCGCGCCGCCAGCTCCCGCTTGAGCACCTTGCCCGCGGCCGACACGGGGATCGCGTCGATGAAGACCACGTCCCGCAGCCGCTTGTACGGCGTCACCCGCTCGTTGACCGCGGCCATCACCGAGGCGGCCGTCAGCGCGGCCCCCGCGTCGTCCGCCCGGCGCACGACGTAGGCCACCGGCAGCTCCCCGGCCTCCTCGTCGGGCCGCCCGACCACCGCCGCGCCGGCCACCCCGGGGACGCCGAACAGCACCTCCTCCAGCTCGCGCGGGAAGACGTTGTAGCCCTTGTGGAGCAGCATGTCCTTGGTGCGGTCGACGATCGCCAGGTAGCCGTCCCCGTCCAGCACCCCGACGTCCCCGGTGTGGAACCAGCCCTCGGCGTCGATCGCCTCGGCCGTCGCCTCCGGCCGGTGCGCGTAGCCGCGCATCACCTGCGGCCCGCGGATGCACACCTCGCCGCGCTCCCCGGCCGGCAGCGGGGCACCGCCGCCCAGCGGCCGGATGCTGATCTCGGTGTCGAACAGCGGCACGCCCACCGTGCCGGCCCTGCGCGTGCCCGACCGCCACACCGGGTTCCCGGTGGCCTGCATGGTGACCTCGGTGAGCCCGTAGCCCTCGCCGATCACCGCGTTCGGCAGCACCGCCTGCAGCCGCTCGATCAGCGTCACCGGCAGCGGCGCCGCCCCGGAGGAGACGGTGCGCACGCCGGACCAGTCGGCCGCCAGGAACCCCGGCACCTGCAGCAGCGCCACGAACACCGGCGGTGCCCCGCCGATGGATGTCACCCGGTGCCGGATCGCGTCCTCGACGTAGCGCACCGGGTCGAAGCGCACGTGGACCACCGTCGTGGTCCCGCCCATGACCATGCCGTTGAGGTAGCCGATCACCCCCATCGCGTGGAACCACGGCGTCAGGTTGACCAGCCGCGCCCCGCCCAGCCGCGTCGGGTACTCCTCGGGCCCGGCCACCTGGCGCAGCGTCACGTCCCCCGCCTCGTCGAGCTCCGGCAGCGAGCCCGACGACCAGCACGCCGACTGCAGCACGTTGGTGACGACGGCGCGGTGCGGCAGCTCCACGCCCTTGCTGACCCCCGTCGTCCCGCCGGTGTAGGCCAGGTGCGCGAGGTCCGCGGCGGGGTCGACGCCGGCGTCCAGGTGCCGGTCGATCGGGTCGCCGGCGAGCAGGTCGGCGAGGTCGACCTCCCGGGCCTCGAGCTCCAGGCGCGCGTCGAGGTCCAGCGTGTGCGCCTCCCCGGTGACCACGACCGTCTCCACCGGGGTGGTCGCCAGCGCCGACCGCACGAGCGGCAGCACCTGGTCCCAGGTGACCAGCACCCGGGCACCGGCGTCGGTGAGCTGCGCGGCGAGGTCGGCGGCCGGCAGCAGCGGGTTGGTGGGGCAGAAGGTCGCCCCGGCCAGCAGGACGCCGTAGTAGACGGCCGGGTACTGGCGGCAGTTCGGGATGTGGACGGCGACGACGTCCCCGCGCCCGACGCCGTGGTCGGCCAGCCAGTTGGCGACCGCGTGCGCCCGAGCGCCCAGCTCGGTGAAGCTCAGCGGGACGTCGTGGTCGACGAACGCCGTCCGCTCGCCCCAGCGGCGCACCGCCGCCCGCAGGATCGAGCCGACCGGCACCGACGGGTACTCCAGCGAGGGCGGCAGACCGGGTGGCCTGCGCTGCACGGTCGGACCCGGTGCGTCCTGCGGAGCGGTCATGCGGATCCCTCCTGTCCGGAACCCAGCGTGGCGCACGTCACTACGCGTGTCGAGGGCCGACCGTGGGTGAGGATGGCGCCATGACCGACCAGCGGACCGCCCTCGTCCTCGGCGGCGGCGGGATCACCGGCATCGGGTGGGAGATCGGTGTCCTCACCGGGCTGGCCGAGGCGGGGGTCGACCTGACCGGTGCGGAGCTGGTCGTCGGCACGTCCGCGGGCTCCGTGGTCGGTGCCCAGGTGGCCGGCGGTGCCGACCTGGAGGCGGTGTACGGCCGCCAGCTCGAGCCACCCACCGGGGAGAAGGTCGCCCGGATGACCCGCGCCGCCCTCGCCCGCTACGGCTGGGCGGTGCTGCGCAGCCGCGGGGACGACGTCGCGTTCCGCCGGCGGATCGGTGCGCTGGCGCTGGCCGCCGAGCGGGCCGGGCTCACCCCGAGCGAGCAGGAGCGGCTCGACGTCATCGGCTCCCGGCTGGTCGGCCGCGAGTGGCCCGACCGCGACCTGCGGGTCACCGCCGTCGACGCGGAGACCGGCCAGTTCCGCGTCCTCGACCGCACCTCCGGCGTCCCGCTGCTCCAGGCGGTGGCGGCCAGCTGCGCCGTCCCCGGGGTCTACCCACCGGTCACCATCGACGGCCGCCGCTACGTCGACGGCGGCATGCGCTCGGCCGCGAACGCCGACCTCGCCGAGGGGTGCGACCGCGTCGTCGTCCTCGCGCCCGTCCCGCGCGGCATCGGTCCGCTCAGCAGCGTCGACGCCCAGGTGACCGGGATGGTCGCGCGGGTCGCCGTCGTCTCGCCGGACGCCGCCAGCCGCCGTGCCATCGGCCGCAACGTCCTGGACCCCGCCGCCCGCGCCGGCTCCGCGCGGGCCGGGCGGGCCCAGGCGGCCGCGGTGGCCGCCGAGGTCGCGGAGGTCTGGCAGGGCTGAGGGACGCCGGTTCACCTCCTGTTCGCGCGAGTGCCCACGTCGCGGTCACGTCGCCGGGCTGGGATCGTCCGGGCCGACGGCGACGGTCGCCGTCAGAGCCCGGGGGAGTGAACCCATGCCACGTGCCCATCGCCGGACCGCGCTGCTCGCCGCGTCCGTCGTCGCCGTCCCGCTGCTGCTGGCCGGTCCGGCCACCGCCGCTCCGCCGGAGCGGGAGGACCGCGGCCCCGAGGCCGACGAGCTGCTCGTCATCGGCCACCGCGGTGCGTCGGGCTACCGGCCCGAGCACACCCTGGCCGCCTACGAGCTGGCCGCCCGGATGGGCGCGGACTACATCGAGCCCGACGTCGTCAGCACCGCCGACGGCGTGCTGGTCGCCCGCCACGAGAACGAGATCTCCGGGACGACGGACGTCGCCGAGCGCCCCGAGTTCGCCGACCGGCGGACCACCAAGGTGATCGACGGCGTCGAGCTGACCGGCTGGTTCACCGAGGACTTCACGCTGGCCGAGCTGCGCACGCTGCGCGCGGTCGAGCGGCTGCCCGGGATCCGCGAGGAGAACACCCTCTACGACGGGCTCTACGAGGTGCCCACGCTCGACGAGGTGCTCGAGCTGCGCGAGGAGCTGTCCCGCGAGCTGCGCCGCGACATCGGCGTCTACATCGAGACCAAGCACCCCACCTACTTCGACGGCATCGACCTCTCCCTCGAGGAGCCGCTGGTCGAGGACCTCGACGAGGCCGGGCTGGACCGCCGCAGCTCGCCGGTGTTCGTGCAGTCGTTCGAGACGGCCAACCTGCTCGAGCTCGACGAGGTGGTCGACGTCCCGCTGGTGCAGCTGATGTCGAACACCGGCGCGCCCGCGGACCTGGTGGCCGCCGGCGACCCGCGCACCTACGCCGACCTGGCCACCGCCGAGGGGCTGGCGGAGATCGGGGAGTACGCCGACGGGGTCGGGCCGGACAAGAACCTGGTTATCCCGCGGGAGGACGACGGCACGCTCGGCGAGCCGACGTCCTTCGTGGCCGACGCGCACGCCGCGGACCTGCTCGTGCACCCGTACACCTTCCGCAACGAGAACGAGTTCCTCCCCGCCGACCTGCGCGACCCCGGCGAGGAGCCGTCCGACTACGGCCAGGCGATCGACGAGCAGCTGGCGTACTGGGAGGCCGGCGTGGACGGGCTGTTCACCGACAACCCCGACACCGGCGTCGTCTCGCGGGAGCTGTTCGAGGACTGAGAGAGGACCCCTTCCTCCCCACCCCTCGCTCCGCTCGGGGCGGTGCCCTGGAGGGGCCGGGCGTCCCGGCCGGAATGCGAGCAGCCGGCCGGGACGTTCGCCGGGACGTGAAGGTGGAGATCTGGTCCGACGTCGTCTGTCCCTGGTGCCACATCGGCAAGCGCCGGTTCGAGGCCGCCCTCGAGCGGTTCGCGCACCGCGACGAGGTCGAGGTGGAGTGGCGGTCCTTCGAGCTCGACCCCGGTGCGCCGTCGGCCGCCGCGGGTGACCCCGTCTCGCCGACCGAGTACGCCGAGCGGCTGGCCCGCAAGTACGGCACCTCGGTGCCGGGCGCGCAGCAGATGACCGACTCCATGACCCAGCAGGCCGCCGCCGAGGGGCTGGACTTCCGCTTCGACCGGGCGGTGCGCGCCAACACCTTCGACGCCCACCAGGTCATCCACCTGGCCGGCGAGCGCGGTGTGCAGGACGCGGTCAAGGAGCGGCTGCTGACCGCCTACTTCAGCGAGGGCGAGGCGGTCGGCGACCGCGAGACCCTGGTCCGCCTCGCCGCCGAGGCCGGGCTGGACGCCGACGAGGTCCGCGCGGCCCTGGCCGACCAGCGCCACGCCGGCGCGGTGCGGGCCGACGAGGCCGAGGCCCAGGCGCTGGGCATCAGCGGGGTGCCGTTCTTCGTCGTCGACCGGAAGTACGGCGTGAACGGCGCGCAGCCGGCCGACGCGCTGCTGCAGGTCCTCGAGCGGGCCTGGTCCGAGCGCACCCCGCTCATCCCGGTGATCACCGGCGGCGAGGTCTGCGGTCCGGACGGCTGCACGGTCTGAGGTGGCTCACCGGCCCAGGCGGCCTCCCGGGCCCGGGTCACCGCCTCGGCGCGGTCGGCCACCGGGAGCTCGGCGGAGATCGCCGCCACGTGGTCGATGACCGTCTCGGGGGACAGCGACAGCGCCCGCGTGATCGAGCGTCCGGGCGCACCCGCGACCTGCTCGACGGCCCCGTCGCCGGTGCTCGCCGTGCCGGCCACCTCCAGGTCGGGCTCCGCGTCGAGCAGGGCGACCTCGCCCCGCCGGCACCGCGGGTGGTCCTCCACCACCAGGATGCCTGCCCGGCCGACCGCGGCAGCCAGCCAGCTCCGACCGCGCGGCGCTCGGCCCGGCGACGACCAGCAGCGGGCCGAGGACGGCGACCGCCCAGGAGGTGGCGAGGACCGCGACGCCGCTCGGCGTGCGGCGACGGTCGGTGCGGGGACCGCGGTCGTGGTCGTCGGGTCCTCCCGGCCGGGGTCGGTGGCGACCACGTTCCCGACGGGGGACTCCCGGGCGGCAGGGTGCACCTTCCCGGACCGACCGGGAGGACCGTCCTGCCCGTCGGTCACCCGGCGTCCCCGGCTGGGGTGGCCCGGCCGCTCCGGGACACTGGTGGCGTGCTGCCACCGCCGGGGACGCCGGGCACCGACCTCCCCGTGCGGGCGGTCCTCCCGGCGCTCCACGCCGCGCTGGCCGGGGTCGGCAGTGCCGTCCTGGTCGCACCGCCGGGCACCGGGAAGACCACCCTGGTGCCGCTGGCGCTGGCCGGAGGGCTGCCGGGCCGGGTCCTGGTCGCCGAGCCCCGCCGGCTCGCCACCCGCGCCGCCGCCCGCCGGATGGCCGCGCTCCTGGGCGAGCCGGTCGGCCGCGCGGTGGGCTACAGCGTCCGCGGGGACAGCCGGCGCAGCGACGCCACCCGGGTCGAGGTGGTCACCACCGGGCTGCTGGTGCGCCGGCTGCAGGCAGACCCGGAGCTGGCCGGGGTCGGCGCCGTCGTGCTCGACGAGTGCCACGAGCGGCACCTGGACACCGACCTCGCCCTGGCCTTCCTGGTCGACGCCCGCGCCGCGCTGCGGCCGGAGCTGCGGCTGCTGGCGATGTCGGCGACCGCGCAGGCCGGCCGGCTGGCGGCGCTCCTCGGCACCACCGCGCCGGCGCCGGTGGTGGAGGCGACCGGGACCCTGCACGACGTCGAGCCGGTGTGGTGCCCGCCCGAGCCCCCGATCGCCCCGCCGCACGGCAGCCGCGTCGACCCCCGGCTGCTCGACGCGGTCGCCGCGACGACCCGCCGCGCCCTGGCCGAGACGCCCGGCGACGTCCTCGTCTTCCTCCCCGGTGCCGCCGAGATCGCCGGCGTGGGCGGCCGGCTCGGCGGGCTCGACGCCGACGTCCGTCCCCTGCACGGCCGGCTGCCCGCGGCCGCGCAGGACGCCGCGCTCGCCCCCGGGCCACGGCGGCGGGTGGTGCTCGCCACGGACGTGGCCGAGAGCAGCCTGACCGTGCCCGGCGTGCGCGCCGTCGTCGACGCCGGACTGGCCCGGGTGCCGCGTTTCGACCTCTCCCGCGGGCTGGGTGCCCTGACCACGGTGCGGGTGTCGCGGTCCTCGGCGGTCCAGCGCGCGGGGCGCGCCGGCCGCGAGGGGGTCGGCCGGGTGTACCGGCTGTGGGCCGAGGCCGAGCACGCCCGGTTGCCGGCGGCGCCCGAGCCGGAGATCGCGGTGGCCGACCTCACCGGGCTGGCCCTCGAGCTCGCCTGCTGGGGCGCCCCCGACGGCACCGGCCTGGCCCTGCCCGACGTGCCGCCGGCCGCCGCGCTCGCCGTCGCCCGGGACACCCTGCGCGAGCTGGGCGCGGTGGACGACGCCGGCCGGGTCACCGCCCGCGGGCGCTCGCTGACGGCCGTCGGCGCCCACCCCCGGCTGGCGCGGGCGCTGCTCGACGGCGCCCCGCTGGTGGGTCGCCGCCGCGCGGCCGAGGTGGTGGCGCTGCTGTCGGCCGACGTCCCCGGGCGCTCCGACGACCTGGTCGCGGACTGGCGGGCCCTGCGCCGCGACCGCGGCGGTCCGGGGAGCCGCTGGCGCGAGGAGGTCGACCGGCTGGCCCGCGCCGTCCCGGACGCAGCCGACCCCGGCGTTCCGGACGAGACCGCAGCCGGCCTCGTGGTCGCCCTCGCCCACCTCGGGTGGCTGGCGCGCCGGCGGCCGGGCGGTGGGCGCACCTACCTGCTGGCCGCGGGCACCGGCGCGGAGCTGGCGCCCGGCACCGCCCTGACCGGCGCCGAGTGGCTGGCGGTGGCCGCCGCGGACCGGCAGCCGGGCCGACGGGACGCCCGGGTGCGCCGGGCGGTCGCCGTCGACGAGGGGACCGCCCGGGAGGCCGGCGGGGTCACCGACGGGCCCGAGGTGGCCTGGCGGGACGGCGACGTGGTCGCCGCGCGGGTCGAGCGGCTCGGCGCGATCGTGCTCACCGAGCGCCCGCTGCCCGACCCCGACCCCACCGCCGTGGCCGCCGCGGTCGCCGAGGCGCTGCGCCGCGAGGGCCTGGCGCTGCTGCGCTGGACCCCGGCCGCGACCTCGCTGCGCGAGCGGCTGGCCGCGGCACGTGCCGGGCTGGGGTCGCCCTGGCCCGCGGTCGACGACGAGTCGCTGGGTGCGGCCCTCGCCGGCACCCCGGCGGTCTCCGCCGCCCGCAGCCGGGCGGACCTGGCCCGGGTCGACGTCGTCGCCGCCCTGCGGGGGCTGGTGCCGTGGCACCTGGCCGGCCGGCTCGACGAGCTGGTGCCCGAGCGGGTCGAGGTGCCGACCGGGTCCCGCGTGCGGGTCGACTACGGCGATCCCGAGGTGCCCACGCTGCAGGTCCGGGTGCAGGAGGTCTTCGGCTGGGCGGCCACCCCGGTCGTCGCCGGTCGTCCGCTGCGGCTGCAGCTGCTCTCCCCGGCGTCCCGGGTTGTCGCCACCACCGCCGACCTCGCCGGCTTCTGGGTCACCGGATACCCCGCCGTCCGCAGCGAGCTGCGCGGCCGGTACCCGCGCCACCCGTGGCCCGAGGACCCGGCCACCGCTCCCGCGACCCGGCGGGCGGCGCCTCGCGGCCGACCGGGCTGACCGCGGTCCTCGCCGGGTCCCGGGACGGCGCCTGCGCTCAGCGCGGGCCGAGGTGGCGCAGCAGCGTCTCGCCCAGGTCGCGCATCGCCGCGACCTGCTCGGGGGAGAGCTGGTCGAACAGGTGCCTGCGCACGCCCTCCACGTGCACCGGGGCGGCGGCCTCGAGTGCTGCGAAGCCGTCGTCGGTGAGGACGGCGAGCTGGCCGCGGCCGTCCTCCGGGCAGACCTGCCGGCGCACCCAGCCACGCTCCTCCAGCCGGGACACCGCGTGCGAGAGCCGGCTGCGCGAGGACAGGCAGCGGTCGGCCAGCTCGCTCATCCGCATCATCCGGCCCTCGGTCTCGGACAGGGCGACGAGGATCTCGTAGTAGGCGTGCGAGATGCCCGTCGCGTGGGTCAGCTCGCGGTCGAGCCGGTCCTGCAGCAACTGCGCGCTGTAGAGCCAGGCCCGCCAGGCCTGCTGCTCCTCGGCATCGAGCCAGCGCGGCTCCCCGGCGGTGGAGCCGGGGTCTCCGGGAGCGAGCGACACGTCGGCGGGCATACCCCCGAGGGTACTGGCGGAATAGATGAGCCTTCAACTAGAGTTCCCCACAGCATACGGTTCAACGCTCAACCACCTGGAGGCACCATGACCACCGTCACGCAGATCCCCGGTTACGTCGTCGGCACCTGGGACATCGACGCCAGCCACTCGACGGTCGGGTTCTCCGTCCGCCACATGATGGTCAGCAAGGTCCGCGGCTACTTCCGTGACTTCTCCGGCGAGATCGTCACCGCCGAGGACCCCACGCAGTCCAGCGTCACCGCGCGCATCAACATGGACTCGATCGACACCCGCCAGGAGCAGCGCGACGCGCACATCCGCTCCGCCGACTTCTTCGACGTGGGCAACCACACCGAGATGATCTTCCGCTCGACCGCCGTCGCCACCGACGGTGCCGACTGGACCGTCACCGGTGACCTGACCATCAAGGGCGTCACCAAGCCGGTGACCCTCCAGCTCGAGCTCAACGGCTTCGGGCCGGACGCCTACGGCGGCACCCGCGCCGGCTTCTCCGCCAAGACCGAGATCTCCCGCAAGGAGTACGGCGTCGACATCGACATGCCGATGGACGGTGGCGGCGTGGTCGTCGGCGACAAGATCAGCGTCGAGCTCGAGATCGAGGGCGTGCTCCGCACCGCCTGACAGAGGACCCCTCTGCCCCCACGCCGCGCAAGCTCGGCGCGGGACCCCGCAGAGGGGCCGACACCAGGGCCCCGGACGCCGAGTCGCGTCCGGGGCCCTCGTCCGTCCGCTCCGAGTGCGCAGTCGCGGTCGCCCGGGCCGGCGTGGCCGCGCGTGTCGACGACCGCAACTGCCCACTCGACGGTCCTGCCCCGGTCGACCGGTGACCGCCGCCGTGGCCACGGCGGGGGAGACTGGGTGCATGACGAGCTCGACCCTGACCCGCACGCGCGCCCGCATCCCCTCCGCCCTCCTCGTCGCCCTCGGCCTGGCGGCCGGCTTCGGCGTCGCGCAGGGGACCGGGATCCGGGCGCTGGGCGGTGCGCTGTTCGTCGGTGCCGGGCTGGGGGCGGCCTGGCTGTGGGCGAGGCACCGCGGCTGGGCGGTGGCGCTCGGGCTCGGCGCGCTCTACGTCGGCGCCTTCGTGCTCGCCCACGTGCTCGCCCTCGGCGTCGGGATGGCGTCCTGGCTCGCCGTCGGCCTGGTGACCCTCGCCGCCGCCGGCATCACGTACGCGGTGGCCGACCGCGCCTGAGGTGCCCGTCGCGCGCGAGGCACCTCGCGATGGCGCGTGCGGACGGCGTTCGGCCAGGCTGACCGCGTGACCCGTCCACCACGCCGTCGCCTGTTCGTGCTCGCCCGGCCGGCGGTCGCGGCAGGGGCGCTCTACGGTCCGACCCTGCAGGCCCTCGACGTCCTCTCGTTCGACGAGGAGTGGAGCTGGCAGGAGGCCGCCCTCCGCGGCGCGCTCTTCGCCGTGGGGGTGCTCGTGGTCACGGTGGTCGTCCGGCGCCAGGCCGAGGAGCTCGTGGAGCGGGCCGCCGTGGCGCGAGTGCTCTCGGCGGGGGCCCTCCCGGACGGGGGCGGACCCGAGGACCGCGCGCCGCCGGCTGCAACGGGAGCGGGTCGCCGCGCCCGGTGTGTCCGTCGTCCTGGCGGCCCTGGTCGCCGCCGCGACCCTGCAGCCGGCAGGGCCGGCCGGGTGGGGCTGGCTGTACGCCGCGGTCCTCGTGGTGGCCGGGATCGTCGTCGGCGTCCGGCAGCACCGGCGCGTGCAGACCACCGAGCGGCTCCTCGCCGAGCCGGAGGATCGACTCGCCCGCGCGTGAGGCTGCTCACGGATCGCCGCTCGGCCCCCCGCCGGGTCCCGCTGCGCACGTCTGGGCGGAGGGGGGCAGGGGCTCTTTCTACTACCATGGGAAGGTCGCCGGGCCGGCGGCTGTTGACCCTGGTGTCTGGGCGCTCCGCGACAGAGACGGACGCGCCGACCCCCTGATCTCTCCCGAGGTGCCCTCCCGCATGCCCACCCGCGACGACCTGCGCAACGTGGCGATCATCGCCCACGTCGACCACGGCAAGACGACCCTGGTCGATGCCCTCCTCCGCCAGGCGGGTGCTCTCGGGCGCGCCAAGGGCGAGGGGACGGACAACGACTCCACGCAGGACCGCGTCATGGACTCGATGGACCTCGAGCGTGAGCGCGGCATCACCATCCTCGCCAAGAACACCGCCATCCACCTGGCCGACGAGGACGGCAACCCCGTCGTCGTCAACATCGTCGACACCCCCGGCCACGCCGACTTCGGCGGCGAGGTCGAGCGCGGCCTGTCGATGGTGGACGGTGTCGTGCTGCTCGTGGACTCCTCCGAGGGCCCCCTGCCGCAGACCCGCTTCGTGCTGCGCAAGGCGCTGGCCAAGCAGCTGCCGGTCATCCTCGTGGTCAACAAGACCGACCGCTCCGACGCCCGCATCGGCGAGGTCGTCGACGAGACCTACGAGCTGTTCATGGAGCTGCTCGAGGACTCCGGCATGGACGTCGACAACCTCGACTTCCCGATCGTCTACTCCAACGGCAAGACCGGGCAGGCCTCGCTCACGCGGCCGGAGGACGGCACGTCGCCCGACAGCCCCGACCTGGCGCCGCTGGTGAAGACGCTGCTCGACACCATCCCGGCCCCGGTGTACGACGCCGAGGAGCCGCTGCGCGCGCAGGTCACCAACCTCGACGCCTCGCCCTACCTCGGCCGGCTGGCGCTGCTGCGCATCCACTCCGGCACGATGAAGAACGGCCAGCAGGTGGCCTGGTGCCGTACTGACGGCACGGTCAAGAACGTCAAGATCACCGAGCTGCTGGTCACCGAGGGCCTCACCCGCACCCCGGCCGAGAGTGCCGGGCCCGGCGAGCTGGTCGCCATCGCCGGCATCGAGGACGTCATGATCGGGGACACCCTCGCCGACCCGGGTGACCCGCGCCCGCTGCCGCCGCTCACGGTCGACGAGCCCTCGATCTCGATCACCATCGGCATCAACACCTCGCCGCTGTCGGGCAAGTCGGGCAAGAAGCTCACCGCCCGGTTGATCAAGAACCGTCTCGACCAGGAGCTGGTCGGCAACGTGTCGGTGCGCATGCTGCCCACCGACCGCCCCGACACCTGGGAGATGCAGGGTCGCGGCGAGCTGGCGCTGGCGATCCTCGTGGAGCAGCTGCGCCGCGAGGAGTTCGAGCTCACCGTCGGCCGGCCCACCGTCGTCACCAAGGAGATCGACGGCAAGCTGCACGAGCCGGTCGAGCGGGTCACGATCGACACCCCCGGCGAGTACGTCGGCACGCTGACCCAGGCGCTCGCCGTGCGGCGCGCGCGCCTGGAGAACCTGGTGCACCACGACACCGGCTGGGCGCGGATGGAGTACATCTGCCCGTCGCGCGGCCTGATCGGGTTCCGCACCGAGTTCCTCACCGAGACCCGCGGTACCGGCGTCCTCAACCACAACCTCGAGGGCTACGAGCCGTGGCTCGGCGACATGCGCGCCCGGCCCACCGGCTCGCTGGTGGCCGACCGCCAGGGCGTGGCGACGACGTACTCGATGTTCTCGCTGCAGGAGCGCGGCCAGCTCATGGTTCAGCCGGGCACCGAGGTCTACGAGGGCATGATCGTCGGTGAGAACTCCCGTCCGGACGACATGGACGTGAACATCACCAAGGAGAAGAAGCTCACCAACATGCGCAAGTCCACCTCCGAGGAGCTGGAGCGGCTGATCCCGCCGCGCATCCTGAACCTCGAGCAGGCGCTGGAGTTCTGCGCCGAGGACGAGTGCGTCGAGGTCACCCCGGCCACGGTGCGCATCCGCAAGGTCGTCTTGGACCAGACCGAGCGCGGCAAGGCCAAGAACCGCAAGCCCAAGCCCTAGGAGGACCCCGTCCTCCCCACCCTTCGCAGGCTCACGGTGGGACCCGGGACGGGGCCGCCGGCGCCATCGGCGGGTGGCCGCCCGACACGCCGTCGGAGCGGGCCACCCGCCGATCCTCGTCCCGGAGTCCGTTGACACGCCTCTCCGGGCCTCCCTAGCGTCCAGCGGCGTCTGGGGCCGCACCACGGGGGAGCCGAGCGCACGCCGTCCCAGGGCGGGTTCGGCAGTGGTCCCGCCACCGTGCGACGACGCCGGTGGACCGCCACGGACACCGGAGCTCCCATGCCCGCAGAACCCACCGCCCGCCCGTTCCTCCGCGGCACCCGCCCGCGGCGCCGCCGCGCGCTGGTCGCGGTGGTCGGCGCCGGCCTGCTGACCGGCGGCCTGGCCGCCCCCGCAGGGGCCACGGACGACGACGGCGGAGGCGGGCCGACCGCGAGCGCCGAGCCCTTCGGCACCACCGCGGACGGCACTGCGGTCGAGCGCTGGACGCTGTCCAACGGCGACGTGACGATGCGCGTGCTCACCTACGGCGGCGTCATCCAGACCCTGGAGGTGCCCGACGCCGAGGGCGAGGTGGAGAACGTCGTCCTCGGCTTCGCGGACCTCGCCGGCTACGAGTCCGACGCCGACCCCTACTTCGGCTCGCTCATCGGCCGCTACGGCAACCGCATCGCCGGCGGCACCTTCACCCTGGACGGCCAGACGTACCAGCTGCCGCTCAACGACGGGCCGAACACCCTGCACGGCGGCCCGGTGGGCTTCGACGACCGCGTGTGGACCGCCACCGACGTGACCGACGACGACGCGGCCGCCCTGCAGCTGGAGCTGGTCAGCGAGGCCGGTGACCAGGGCTTCCCCGGCACGCTCACCACGACCGTCACCTACGCGCTGGACGACGAGGGCCGCCTCGCCGTCCACTACCAGGCCACGACCGACGCCCCGACCGTCGTCAACCTGACGCAGCACACCTACTGGAACCTGGCCGGCGAGGGCTCGGGCGACGTGTACGACCACGAGCTGCAGCTCGACGCGAGCGCCTACACCCCGGTCGACGAGACGCTCATCCCGACCGGCGAGATCGCGTCGGTGGAGGGCACCCCGTTCGACTTCCGGGAGCCCACCGCGATCGGCGCGCGCATCCGCGAGGCCGACCAGCAGCTGCTGTACGGCCAGGGCTACGACCACAACTGGGTGCTGGACCGCGAGGACGACGGCGCGCGGGAGGGCTCCGACGGCGAGGACTCCCTCGAGCAGGCCGCGGTGCTGCACGACCCGGACAGCGGCCGGACCCTGACCATCTCCACCACCGAGCCGGGCATCCAGTTCTACTCGGGCAACTTCCTCGACGGCACGCTCGTGGGCACCGGTGGCGGGGTCTACCGGCAGGGTGACGGGCTGGCGCTGGAGACCCAGCACTTCCCGGACTCGCCCAACCAGCCGGACTTCCCCTCCACGGAGCTGCGCCCGGGCCAGGTCTACGAGAGCACCACGGTCTTCGAGCTCTCCTCCTGAGCCGACGGCACCCCCGCGGACGCGCAGGTCCGCGGGGGTGCCGTGACCGTTGCGTGACCAGCCGTGACGGCGGGCCGGGGGACGCCGACCCGCCCGCGACCCGCTCACCGGGACGTGCCCCGCGGCCTGCCTAGGTTCTCCTCGGGGGCGTGTAGGCGGACCCCGGGGGCGATGAGGAGGCGACGCTGATGAGGACCACCCGGCACACGCTGGCGGCCGAGGGGCACCGCGGCGGGATCGACGTCCGGGTGAGTCTGCGCAGCGACGTGGGGTCCGGCGAGCAGGCCTTCGACGGCGCCTGGTTCCCGCGCAGCCGGGACCTCGCCGTCGAGCTGCCCGAGCTCGTGGCGGCGCTGGACAAGCGCGGGCTGCACATCGAGCGGTTCACCTACCCGCTCGACGTGTGGTCCCCGGCGCCTCGGAAGGTCGTCGTCGGCGGGCGGGTGGTGCGCACCGGCGGGTTCCGCAGCATGGACGCCGGCGTGGTCTGCCTGACCTGGGCCGGCAGCACCCGGCGCGCCGACCTGCTCGTCGTCCCGCCGGACACCGACGTCATCACCGGCGCCCGGGCGCTGCGGCTGTGCACCAGGCGCGGGCTGCCGCGCTCGCCGCAGATGGTGCTCGCCGCCGCCCGGTCCACCCCGATGCCGCAGGTGCCGCCGGTCCCGCCGTACACGCGGGCGGTCTGAAGCCGACGGCCCACGCCGACCGCGAACCGGCTGGACGGCGGGGGAGTGGGCTGAGCTGGGCTGGAGAAGGCCCCCCGTCCTCCCCACCCCTCGCAGTCTCGGGGCGGTGCCCTGGAGGGGGCCGATCGACCGCGGTCACGAGGTGGCGACCTCCACACCGCGCGTGCCGGGCTGGTCGTGGGCCCCGACGACCGGGTGGACCGGCTGGGCTGGTGGCTGCGGCGGATCGCGCGGGGTGGGCGCGTCGTCGTCCCGGCGGAGGGACTGGAGCAGGCCATCGCGGCCGTCGACGTCCGCGACCTGGCCGGCTGGCTGGTGGAGGTGGCCGAGCGAGGCGTCCCCGGTCCGGTCAGCGCCACGGGACCGGTCGGCATGACGATCCTCGGTGGACTGCTCGACCTGTGCCTCGAGGTCACCGGCGGCGACGCCGAGTGGGTACCGGTGCCCGAGGCCGAGCTGCTCGCAGCCGGCGTCGAGCCGTGGCTGCGCCTGCCGATGTGGCTGCCCGCGAGGACGCCCACACCGCCTGGGAGGTCGCCGCGTCCCGGGCCCGCGAGCCGGGCCTGCCGAGCCGGCCGCTGGGTGAGACCGTCACCGACACGTGGTCGTGGCTGCGGGATGCCGGGGGCTGCCGCCTCCACCGCACGGCCTGCCCCGCCCGGGCCTGCCGGCCGACCTCGAGGCGGCGCTGCTCGCCGGACCGGTGGACGGCGAGAGGCCCCGCCCGGCGACTACCGGACGGGGCCTCTCGCGGCCGCTTGCTGGACCCCTGGACGGGGTCCTCCTTCAGTCCCGGGGGTCGCTGGGCCGGCCCGCGGTGAGGTCGCGCCGCAGGTCGGCGGCGTCCGCGCCGTCGGCCGGCAGCTCGATCTCGTCGCGCAGCGAGGCCGCCTCGGCGGCGAGGGCGTCGGCGGACTCCAGCGCGCGGTCCTTGCGGAACTCGCGGAAGGAGTGGACGACGGCCGCGACCCAGACCGCCGCGATGACGGCGTACGCCACGAAGCGCACCGGGTCGGAGGCGTCGATCCAGTCGCTGCGGAGCAGGGTCCGGGCGTTGGTCAGGACGATCACGCCGCCGACCAGCGAGCCGAGCATCCGCGGCGGCACGTGCCGCACCAGCCACGCCGCGATCGGCGCGGCGACCAGCCCACCGGCGAGCAGCCCCAGCACCCACAGGGCGTTGATGCCCTGCGAGCCCAGCGCGAACAGGAAGCCGAGGCTGGCGGCGAGCGCCACCAGGAACTCCGAGGTGTCGATCGAGCCGATGACCTTGCGCGGCTCCATCCGGCCGCTGGCCAGCAGCGCGGGGGTGCCGACCGGGCCCCAGCCACCGCCACCGGTCGCGTCGACGAAGCCGGCCACCAGGCCCAGCGGGCCGAGGAAGCGCTTGCGGACCGGCTTGCCGAGGTGCCGGCGGTCGATCCCGCGGAGAGTGAACCGCACCAGCAGGTACACGCCGAGCGAGAGCAGGATCAGCGACATGACCGGGGCGGCGACCTCGGTCGAGAGGCTGGACAGCACGGTGGCCCCGAGGAAGGCGCCGATCGCGCCGGGGACGCCGACCTTGGCGACGACCTTCCAGTCGACGTTGCCGAACTTCCAGTGCGCGAGGCCGGACGCGAGCGTCGTGCCGATCTCGGCGAGGTGGATGGTGGCCGACGCGGTGGCCGGGTTGGTGCCGATGGCGAGCAGCAGGGTGGTGGACGTCACGCCGTAGGCCATGCCGAGGCTGCCGTCCACGAGCTGCGCACCGAGGCCCACGAGGGCGAGCAGGACGAGGGTCTTCACGGGCTGGTGTCTCCGGATCCGGGAGGTCCGCGGGCGCGCCGGCAGGCGCGGCGCAGCGCGGGAGAGCGGGAGGTGCGCGCGGAGCGCGGGAGGTCAGCAGCCCGGACAGCGGGCGGTGCAGACGCGCAGCAGGTCGACGTGGATCCGCCCCACCAGGAGCACAGTCGTCGCCGCCACGGCGCAATGTCTACCAGATCGGTGCACTAATGCCCAAAGCACGTCCCGGTCAGTGGGACGGCCGGTCCCCTCGCAGCAGAAGGACCCCGTCCTCCCCACCCTTCGCAAGCTCAGGGCGGGCCCCTGGACGGGGCCGGCGAGCTTGCGGGGGGCGCGGGGGTCCTTCCTCAGCCGTGCGCGGTGACCGATCCCCCCTCGCCGAGGGCCTCCACCAGGTCGGCACGGGCCCGGGCCACCCGGGAGCGGATCGTGCCGACCGGGCAGCCGGCGACCTCCGCGGCCTCCGTGTAGGGCAGCCCCAGCAGCTGGGTGAGGACGAAGGCCTCGCGGCGGTCGGGGGAGAGCCGGCCCAGCAGGTCGGTGACCGCGGCGCCCTCGCCCACCCGGTCGGCGGTGTCGCCGCTGCCGAGCGCCTCCAGCTCGGCGTCCTCCCGGACCAGGGTCAGCCGGCGGCGGCGCCGGGAACGGACGGCGTCGGCGCACACGCGGCGGGCGATCGACAAGAGCCAGGTGCGCAGCGAGGAGCGGCCCTCGAAGCGGTGCAGGGACCCGAAGGCCCGCAGGTAGGTCTCCTGCGTCAGGTCGTCGGCGGACTGTCGGTCGCCGAGCGCGGCGCACAGCCGCCAGACGTCGGACTGGGTGGCCCGGACCAGCGCCGCCGCGGCGAGGGAGTCGCCGTCCACGGCGGCAGCCGCCAGCCGCTCCAGGTCGTCCACGCGTCCCATCCTCCCCGTCGGACCGCCGTCCCGACTCCCCCGGAAGCAGGGGGAACCAACCGGCCCCGGAGGACGACCACCCCATCATGCAGTGCACCCCGTACCGCGAGGCGGTCTCCGCCCGGCTCGACGGCGAGTCGCCCGGCCTGCCCCCGGACGACCTGGACGCGCACCTCGGCGCGTGCCCCGGCTGCGCCGCGTGGGCGCGGCAGGCCGAGCTGGTCACCCGCCGCGCACGGCTGGCCTCCGCCCCGGCGGTGCCCGATCTCACGGCCACGGTCCTGGCCGCGCTGCCCCGCGAGCTGCCGGGCACGGCCGCGGCCGCCCGCGCCCGGCTGGCCACCGCCGCGCTGCGCCTGGCGCTGCTGGCCGTCGGCGTCACCCAGGCCGCGTTCGCCTGGCCCGCCCTGGTCGCCGGCACCGGCGCGATGAGCGCGCCGGTGCACATGGCGCACGAGAGCGGCGCCTGGAACCTCGGCGTCGCGGCGACTTTCGTCGCCGTGGCCGCCGCCCCCCGGCTGGCCGCTGGTGCGCTGCCCTTCCTCGGCACGTCCGCCGTGCTGCTCGCCGTCCTCACGGCCGCCGACCTGCGGGCCGGGCACGTGCACGCCGACCGGGCCGCCGCCCACCTGCTGCTGCTGGCGGGGGTCGCCCTGGTGGGCACGGTCGCCTGGCGCGGGCGGCGCCGGAGGTCGCTGCCCGCGGTCGCCCGCGAGCGGGTGCCGGCATGACCCGCCGGGCCCCCGCCCCCCTGCTGCTCCTGCTGGCCCTCGTCGGGCTGTGGCTGGGGGCGGGTGTGGCCACCGCGCCGCCCGCCGCCGCGCACGCCGAACTGGTGTCCACCGACCCGGGGGAGGGCGCCCGGCTGGAGGAGGCGCCCGAGCAGGTCACTTTGACCTTCACCGAGGGCGTCTCCTTGGGCGCCGGGTACGCCCGCGTGCTGGACGCGGCGGGCGAGCGGGTGGACGCCGGCACCGCGACCGTCGAGGGCGACAGCGTGGTGGTCCCGCTGCGCGGGGACCTGCCCGACGACGGCTACCTCGTCACCTACCGCGTGGTCTCGGCCGACTCGCACCCCATCTCCGGTGCCTTCTCCTTCGTCGTGGGGGACGGCGAGCTGGTGCCGGCCGACGTCGCCGCGGGCGCCGGCGGCACCGACCCGCTCGTGGCCGCCGCGCTGCCTGCCGCCCGCTGGCTCGGCTTCGCCGGGCTCTCCCTCGGCCTCGGCGTGCCGGTGCTGCTGCTGGCCGCGTGGCCGGCGGGCTGGGCCTCGGCCCGGCTGCGCCGGATGGTCACCGGCGGGCTGGCCGCGGTGGCGGTCGGTGCCCTGCTCGGCCTGCTGCTGCAGGGCCCCTACGCCGCCGGCAGCGGCGTCGCCTCCCTCGCCGACCCGGCGCTGCTCCAGGCGACGCTCACCTCGGCCAACGGGGTCACCCACCTGCTGCGGATCGTCCTGGCTGCCGGGGTGCTGCTGCTCCTGCGCTCCGTGTGGCGGCGCGGCGCGGCACCGTCCCGGCCGCGGGTGGTCGCCGGTGCCGCGCTCGCCGTCGGGCTCGTGCTCACCGTCGCCACCGTCGGCCACCCCGTCGCCGGGCCGCTGCCGGGCCTCGCGGTCGCCGCGGCCGCGGTGCACGTCGCGGCGATGGTCGTGTGGATGGGCGGGCTGGCCGGGCTGCTCGGCGGCGTCCTCCGCGAGGAGGCCCCCGCCGACGACCTGGCCCGGGCGCTCCCACCGTTTTCCCGCCTGGCCGCCGGGTCGGTCACCGCGCTGGTCGTGACGGGCGTCGTCCAGTCCGTGCGCGAGGTCGGCTCGCCCGCGGCCCTGGTGACGACGTCCTACGGCTGGCTGCTGCTGGCCAAGCTGGCGCTGGTGCTCCTGCTGCTCGCCGCGGCGGGGGTCTCCCGGGTGTGGGTGCAGCAGCACCTGGGCGTGCGGCGCTCCCGGCCGGCACCGCGCCGGCGGGTCACCGCGCACGCGTTCGCCGCCTCCGAGGAGCCGGAGCCGGACCCGGTGGTCACCTCGGCCGCCGGGGCCCGCGCCGAGGTGCAGGCCGCCGCGGCCGCCGCCGAGCGCCCCGCACTGCGCCGCTCGGTGCTCGTCGAGCTGGGCGTCGGGCTCGTCGTCCTCGGGCTGTCGGCCGTGCTCGTCGGCACGCCGCCGGCCCGCGCGGAGGTCGCCCGGCCGGTGGACGCGACGCTGCCGGTGCAGACCGCGGCGGGGGAGTCCGGCAGCGTGCAGGTGTCGGTCGACCCGGCCGCGACCGGCCCGAACACGCTGCACGTCTACCTGCTCGACGAGCAGGGGCAGTTCACCCAGCCCGTCGACATCCGGGTGACCCTCACCGAGCCGGCCCAGCAGATCGGCCCGATCGACGTCGCCCTGGAACCCGCCGGGCCCGGTCACTACGTCGGCGACGGCATGGCCGTCCCGAGCGCCGGCACCTGGACCCTCGCCGTCACCGTCCGGTTCGACGAGTTCACCGCCGGCACCGCCAGCACCACCTTCCCGGTCCGCTGACCGGGCGTCCCACCCCACCCGACTGGAGAACCGTGCCCCCGTCCCTGCCCCGACCGCTCGCGCGCCTGGGCGTCGTCGTCCTGGCCCTGCTGACCGCGCTGGCCGCCGCGCTCGCCGGAGCCGGGTCCGCCGCGGCGCACGTCGGCGTCTCCTCGACCGACGCCGCCGCCGGCGGCTTCGGCAAGCTGACCTTCCGCGTGCCCAACGAGAGCGACACCGCCAGCACCGTCGCGCTGCGCATCTCGATCCCCGAGGAGTCCGCGCTGGCCTCGCTGCAGGTGCAGCCGGTGCCCGGCTGGACGGTCACCACGACCACCTCCGACCTGCAGACGCCGCTGGAGGGCCACGGCGAGCAGGTGACGAGCCACGTGTCGGTCGTCGAGTTCCGGGCCGAGGACGGCGGCGGCATCCGGCCCGGCGAGTTCCAGGAGTTCGCCCTCTCGGGCGGGCCCTTCCCGGACCGCGCGCAGCTGGCCTTCCCGGCGGTGCAGACCTACGGCGACGGCACCGAGGCGGCGTGGATCGAGCCGACCGTCGAGGGCCGGGCCGAGCCGGAGCGCCCGGCGCCCGTGCTGACGCTCACCGCTGCCGCGACCGCCGCCGACGCCGGTGGCGACGCGGCCGGCCACGGCACCACGACGGCCACGGACACCGCGGCGGCGGGGACCACGAGCCACACCGACGCCGGCCCGGGCGCGCTGGCGCTGCTCGTCGCGATCGCCGCCCTGTTCACCGGCCTCGCCGGCGTCGTCCTCGGCTGGCGCGCCGGCCGTCGTACCGTGTCCTCGTGAGTCCGTTCTCCCGCAGCCGGCTGGCCCTCCTCACCGTCTCGGCCGGGCTCGTGCTGGCCGGCTGCGGGGGTGGTGCGGCCGCCGACGAGGGCCACGACGACCACGGCGCCGTCGCCCAGGTCGAGGGCCCGGAGGACCGCTACGCCGGGATCGACCTGCCCGACCCTTACCAGCGGCCGTCGTTCACCCTCACCGGCCCGGGCGGGCAGCCCTACGACTTCGCCGCCGAGACCCGCGGCATGCCCACGCTGCTGTTCTTCGGGTTCACCAACTGCCCGGACATCTGCCCGACCACGATGGCCGACGTCGCGGTCGCGCTGCGCGGGGTCGACCCGGCGCTGGCCGAGCAGGTGCAGGTGGTGTTCGTCACCACCGACCCGGCGTTCGACACCCCCGAGGTGCTGGCCGAGTACCTGGGCCGCTTCGACGCCGACCTGCCGACCCGCTTCACCGGGCTGACCGGCGACCAGGCCGCGATCGACCAGGCGCAGCTGGCCGCCGGGGTGCCGCAGGCCGAGGACAACGGCCGGCTGCACTCCTCGCTGCTGCTGCTCTACGGCACCGACGACCTGGCCGACGTCGCCTTCGACGCCGGCAACACCAGCCGCGACATCGCCGAGGACCTCGCCCTGGTGACCCAGGCGTGAGCCGGCGGGCGGCCCGCCTGCTGGTCGTCGTCCTCGGCGCGCTGGCCGCCCTGCTGCTCGCCGGTCCCGCGCAGGCCCACGTCGGCGGCGGGGCCGCGGGCAGCGACTTCGACGGGCGCCTCGTCGCGGTGGAGCCGGCGCTGCCCGGTGTGGACGTGCGGGTGCTCTCCTTCGGCGACGAGTTCGAGGTGGTCAACCCGACCGCGACCGAGGTGCAGGTGCCCGGCTACTCCGACGAGCCCTACCTGCGGATCGGTCCCGATGGCGTGTGGCGCAACGCCAGCAGCCCGGCCACCTACATCAACCTCGACCGCTTCGGCCGGGTCACCCTGCCGCCGCACGCCGACCCGGACGCCGCGCCGGACTGGGTGCAGGTCTCGACCGAGCCCGGCTACGTCTGGCACGACCACCGGACGCACTGGATGAGCGAGGACGTGCTGCCGCCCGCGGTGGCGGCCGACCCCGACCGCGAGCACCTGGTGTCGTCGTGGGTGGTGCCGCTGACCTACGGCGGCACGGACGTGCAGGTGCGCGGGGAGCTGACCTGGAGCCCGCCGCCCCCTGCCTGGGTCGTGTGGCCGGTCTACGCGGTGCTGGCCCTCGCGCCCCTCGCCGCGGCGCTGCTCGCCCGCGGCCCGGGCCCGCTGGCCGTGCTGCTGCTGGTCGGCGGGGTGGCGGCGGTGTACCACGCGGCGACCACGCCCGAGCCCGCGGCGAGCGTCGCCTCGCACGCCGGCGCCGTCGTCTCGGCGCTGCTGCCGGGGCTGGTCGCCGCGGCCGTCGCGGTGGGCGCGGCCGTGGCCGCCCGGCGGGGCCGCGGTGGGCTGACCGCGCTGCTGGCCGTCGTGCTGGGCTGGCTGCTGCTGGTGCAGGGGCTCCCCGACGTCGACGTGCTGTGGACGGCGAACGTGCTGGCGCAGGGGCCGGTGCTGCTCTCCCGTGCCGCGGTGGCGGTGCTGGTGGCCCTCGGCGCGGGGTGCGTGGTCGGCGGGCTGGTCGCCACCCGGCGGTTCCGGGAGCACCCGCACCGGCCGGCCGACGAGTCGCTGCCCCTCGGCAGCTGAGACCCGCCGGCCGGTTGGCCCGTCCAGGGCACCGCTCCGATCCCGGTGACGTCGTGGAACGGCCGCCCTCCAGGCACCCGCGCCGAGCCTGCGAGGCGTGGGGGGAAGGGTGGTCCTCTGTCAGGCCGGGTCGTCGCTGACCGGCTGCAGATGGCTGCGCTCGGCGAACAGCGCGTTGGCCCGCTCGAGGTCGGCCTCGAAGTCCACCTCGACGGCCGCGTAGGCCGAGATGTCCAGCGGCCGGATGCGCAACCCCGCCGAGGCGATCGCGGTCTCGATGCCGCGCTCGAAGTAGTCCTGCTCGGCACAGGTCGCGAGGTGCTCGACCAGCACCTGCTTGTCGGCGGCGCAGACGTGGTTGATGCCCACGGCCTCGCCGAGGCCGCCGACCACGGTCTTGGACAGCTCGGCGATCCAGCCCTCGGCGTCGACGGTGTACTTGACCTCCTCGTCGGCGACCGTGGAGGTGTCCACGCACACGAAGCTCTCGTCGGCCCGCAGCGCCAGCAGGGCGGTCTCGAGCACCGCCGGGTCGAACACGACGTCGCCGTTGAGCCACAGCACGCCGCCGTCCCGGGTGGCCCGCAGGGCGCGCAGCAGGCTCTGCGAGGTGTTGGTGACCCGGTAGTCCGGGTTGTAGGCGAACCGCACGTCGGGGACCGCCCGCATGACCCGCTCGGCCTCAAAGCCGACGACGACGGTGATGTCGACCGAGGAGCCGAACACCGCGCGCAGGTTGTCCAGCTGGCGCTGCAGGATGCTCCGCCCGTCGTGCAGCGGGGTCAGCGGCTTGGGCCAGGGGCGGCCCAGCCGGGTGCCCATCCCCGCGGCGAGGATCACGACCTGGTCGGGGACGTCCAGCGCCGGGGCGGCAGGCGCCGGCCCGGTCAGTTCGGCGGTGGTGGCGCGGTCAGCGAGCACGGTCGTCCCCTCCTCGGGTGGTGGTCCCGGCGGTCGCCGGGGGGAACAGCAGGTCGAGGACGCGCTCGGTGGCGTGCCCGTCCTCCAGGTGGCAGAAGGTCTGCCGGAACTCGGCGTAGCGCCCGGCGTACCGCCGGCGGATCCCGTCGAGGTCGGCGATGGCGTCGACCAGCGCCGTGCTGGTCGCGAGCATCGGACCCGGCGCGACCTCCTCGAGGTCCACGTAGAAGCCGCGCAGGTCGTCCCGGTAATGGACGAGATCGTAGGTGAAGAACAGCAGCGGCTTACCCGTCACGGCGAAGTCGAACATCACCGACGAGTAATCGGTCACCAGGACGTCGGCGGCGAGGTACACCTCCGCGGCGTCGGGCTCGGCAGAGACGTCGACCGCCGGGACGCCGGCCGGCAGCTCCAGCCGGTCGGACACGATGCTGTGCAGCCGCGTGAGCAGGACGTGGTCGCCGCCGAGCCGCCGCGTGAAGTCGGCCAGGTCGATGGGCAGCTGGACGCCGGTGCCGCCGGTGCCGTCGAGGACCTGGTCGTCACGCCAGGTGGGGGCGTAGAGCACCGCCGTCGTCCCCTCCGGGATGCCGAGCCGGGCCCGCGCTCGGCCCCGCACGGCCTCCTGGTCGCGGCTGCGGAGCACGTCGTTGCGGGGGTAACCCGTCTGGTGCACCTGCCCACGGAAGCGGAAGGCCCCGCGCAGCCGCTCGGTGCTCCAGGCGTTGGCCGACAGCAGGTGGTCCCAGCGGGCGACGTCGAGGTCGGATGCGTCGAGCCACCCGGGCCGGAACGGGGCGTCGTGGTGGATGCGCTTGAGCGGGGTGCCGTGCCAGGTCTGCAGGTAGACGGTGCCCGGCTGCTTGTCCCAGTGCATCGAGATGCAGTCGTTGGCCACGACGACGTCGGCTGACTCGAGGGCGGCCCTGGCCTCCGGCGTGCCGTAGAGGACCGTGCCGACGCCGGGCGGGAAGGTGTCCTGGGTGGCCGGGGTGCAGAGCCAGGTGTGCGTGGCCTCCGGGACGCCGCGTGCGAGGAGCCCCTCGTAGAGGGCCCGCGGGTTGTCGGCGTAGAGGCCGCGGAAGCTGGACCAGACGACCTTCACCGGCGGCGGCCTCGGCCGCATGCGGCCGGACGGCGTCCACGCGTCGTCATGCGGCATCTGGTCCTTCTCGTGCGGTTCGGCGCTCACCCCTCTGCCGGCGGTTTCGGCCCGGGTCGGCGGGGGTCTCGCCGCTGGTGAACGGGAGTCGTCGACCGGGTGGTGCAGCGTCGACAACAAGTACACGCACAGGGGTGCGGCCGTCGAGTCCGGCCGTCCTGCCGATGCCGAATCGAGGCCCCACCGCCGTTGCACCCCAGCGCGAGACGCGTGGGACGTGTGCGATGTCACTGTGGCGTGTCCTCGCGGACACGCCGTACGACCGGTTACGGATCCATCACGGAGTGTTTGGATCGCCGCAACCCCCTCGAGCCCGGGAACGGGCGGTCTTCCCCACGAACGGGTAGGTGCATGGCCGGTCGGCGTCGCGCTCAGCGCCCCGGGGACCTCGCGGTCCCCGCTCCCTCCCGGGCCCAGCGGACGGCCTCGGGCCCCCGCCGCGGCCCGCTGCTGCTGGCTGCCGTGGTCGTCGGTGGCCTGGTTGCGGGGGTCACCGGCGTCTCCAGCGCCTCCGACACCCCGACCGGGCCGACCTCGGTGCTCGCCGCGCAGATGGAGCTCGCCACCGCGGGGGACGACGTCGAGACGATGCCCATGGCCTCGATCACCGAGGCCGAGGCGCAGGCCCGGCTGGCCGAGGTCGCCGCCTCCCGGGCCGAGCGCGCCGCGGCCGAGGCGGCCGCAGCAGAGGCGGCCCGCGAGGCCGCGCGACCCAAGGCGGTCCTGCCGGTCGACGGCGCCCGCTTCACCAGCGGCTACGGCGGCCGGTGGGGCACCTTCCACTACGGCATCGACCTGGCCGCCCCCATGCACACGCCGGAGTACTCGGCGATGGACGGCGTCGTCCTGCGGGCCGGCTCGGCCAGCGGCTTCGGCCTGGCGGTCTACGTGCTGCACGAGAACGGCGACGTGACCGTCTACGGCCACATGGACGAGATCCTCGTCGAGCCGGGGCAGTACGTGGAGGCCGGCGAGACGATCGCGCTGCTGGGCAACCGGGGCCAGTCGACCGGCCCGCACCTGCACTTCGAGGTGCACCAGGGCGGGATGAACGGCAAGCGCATCGACCCAGTCCCGTGGCTGGCCGAGCGCGGCGTCGACATCTGATCCCTGGTGGGATGGACGGCGTGGGCACCGCCGTCGAGGACACCAACCGGCGGCTGCTCCGTGCCCGGGACGCGATGGACCGGGCCTACGCCGAGCCGCTCGACGTCCGCACGCTGGCCCGGATCGCGCACGTCTCCGAGGCGCACTTCATCCGGACGTTCCGCGCCACCTTCGGGGAGACGCCGAACCGCTACCTGCAGCGGCGGCGGGTCGAGCGGGCCATGTTCCTGCTGCGCGCCACCGACCGGAGCGTCACCGACATCTGCATGGACGTCGGGTTCTCCAGCCTCGGCACCTTCAGCCGCGTCTTCCGGGACGTCGTGGGGGAGCCGCCGTCGGCCTACCGGCGCCGCGGCCCCTTCCCGCCGGTGCCCACCTGCTTCGCCATGGCCTGGGCGCGGCCGAGCGGAGCAGTTTCGGAGAAGCCCGCGGGGGACCGGGTTCCCTAGCGTCGTCCCCATGCTGACCGCCATCACCATCACCCAGATCTACGTGCCCGACCAGGACCGGGCGCTGGACTTCTACGTCGGGCAGCTCGGCTTCGAGGTGCAGTCCGACGTGGACTTCGGCCCCATGCGGTGGCTCACGGTCAACCTGCCCGGCCAGCCCGACCGCGCCGTCCTGCTGGAGGAGCCAGGCTCGGCGGGGATGAGCGAGGAGACCGCCGCTCAGGTGCGCGAGCTCATCGCCAAGGGGGCCGCCGGGGGCCACCTGTTCTTCCAGACCGACGACGTCTGGAAGACCCACGCCGAGCTCAAGGCGAAGGGCGTCGAGGTCACCGAGGAGCCCGAGGACCGCGGCTACGGCATCGACTTCGGCCTGCGTGACCCGTTCGGCAACCACCTGCGCATCGCACAGGTGAAGCGGGCCTGACCCGCCCCACCCCCTGCGCCGGGGCGCCGTCGCAGCCCTGTACAGTTGCTGCTGGCCCGGACGCACCAGACCGGGTCCGGTTCGGGGCTGTGGCGCAGCTGGTAGCGCACCACACTGGCAGTGTGGGGGTCAGGGGTTCGAGTCCCCTCAGCTCCACCCCGATGACCAGGCCGTTCCTCCTCCGGAGGGACGGCCTGAGTCGTGTTTGGTGCCAGCATGGTGGCCACCGGAGCAGATGCGGCGTCGGGTCAGGCAGACAGTGCGTCCCATCCGGTCGCCGCGTCTCACCCGGCGCTCTGCCCGCCCAACTCGCGCGGGTGGGAGCCCGGTCGGGGGTTGAGACGACAGCCGTCATCAGCCGGCTTGCCGGCTGGGAGGGCCCGGGGCGCCCGCTGAGTATGCTGGAGTACTAGTACTACCGTGTTATATTCTTGGCGTGTTGATCGACTGGACCGGCGAGTTCGATCGCTGGTACGACCAGTTGATCGAGCGCGCCGTAGGTGGTGATGAACGTTCGTTGGAGCAGCTCGCACTCGTCGACGCCGAGCTCGGCGTCCTGCAAGAACTCACAGCTGTACCGGATGCGGACACGCCGACGCTGCGCCGGGTTCACCAGTCGCGCCGCCACCAGGTCTGGCGGGTGGCCCATCCCTTCAGCCCTGGTACCGCGATCCGCTTGATCGTCTGGTTTCCGCCCGATCGCCCCGGCGAGGTCGTCCTGGTGTTGTTCGGCGCCGACAAGGCCCGCATGGGCGATGTCTTCTACGACAGCGTTGGGCCGCGGGCCGACGCCGCTATCGAGAGCTACCTGCTTCGCACCCGTACCGAGGGAGACAGTGATGAGTGAACAGGCCACGTTCGTCGGGGCCGAGCGCGCTGCGGAGAAGATGGCGCGGGCCCGTGCCATCCCCGGTGTGGCGGAGCGCTCCGCACAGGTCCGGGCCGAGATGGTCGATACTGACCGAGTCCACGCAGCAGGTCTCGCAGAGATCCGGAAGGCCGCCGATCTGACGCAGGTCGCACTGGCTACGCAGATGGGGGTGGCCCAGACGGTCATCAGTCGCCTGGAGCGTCAGCACGACATGCTCCTATCCACGCTGACGCAGTACTTGACGGCCGCTGGCGACCATCCACGCATCGTCGTGACGGTGGATGGTCAAGACATCGAATTGGACTTGGCCAACCTTGTCGGGTGAGCGCGCGCTGTGCCGGGTTGCCGCGGGGGCGCAAGTCGAAAACGCCCTCTACGACCGTCGAGCCGCCAACTCGCCCACTCGAGATGCCTGATTCGCGAGTCTGATGCGCTTATCGGCAAGGCGAAGCGCCGCCGCTAAGCCAGCGTGGCAACCACCGGAGCACACGCAGTGCACCACGTCAGTCCCACAGCGCCTGGCCCATGCGGTCCGCGGCGTCCCGGCCGAGGGCCGGCATGACGTGGCTGTAGGTGTCCGTCGTCGTGCGCATCTGTGCGTGGCCAAGCACCTCCATGACGACCCGCGGATGCACGCCCTCGGACAGCAGCAGGGTCGCCGCCGTGTGCCGCCCGTCGTGCAGGCGGACCTCGCGCACGCCCGCCTCCTGGAGGAGGGCTTTCCAGGCTCGCCAGTCCGATTTGCGTTCGATTGGCCGGCCGTTGGGCTGCCCGAAGACAAGGTCGTGGTCCTCCCACAACGAGCCGGCGGCGATCCGCTCCTCGAGTTGGGCCGCCCGGTGCGCCCTCAACGCCTGCACGAGTGGTGTGGGCAGCGCCAGGTTGCGGCGGCTGCGGTCGGCCTTCGGTTCCTCATAGATCAGCCCCCGCCCGCTGACCCGGTGCAGTCCGCGTCGGACGCTCAGCGTGCCGTTGTCCAGGTCCACGTCGCTCCATCGCAGCGCGAGGGCTTCGGACTGACGCAACCCGACGGCCAGCGCCACGGTCCACCGGGCCGCGTTGCGGTGGGTCAGCGCGGCGGCCATGACCTGCTTGACCTCCGGCGCGGTCAGCGGCAGGGCGGTTTCGGGTCGCCTGACCGCAGGCGGATCGACGAGGGTGGCAACGTTGCGCGCGACCTTGCCGCGCTGAGAGGCGATACGCAGGGCGCGGGACAGGACCCGATGGGCGCGCAGGATCGAGGCCGGGCCCAGGCCCTTGTCGCTGAGCGCGGCATAGAGACGCTCCAGGTGCTCTGGCTGCAGCCGGTCCAGCCGGTGGTGCCCGATGCCCGGGCGCAGGTGCAGCCGCACGGTGCTGCGGTAGCTCTCTAGAGTCCGCGCGCGGACCTTCCGCGCCGCGATGTTGTCCAGCCAGTGGTCCAGCCACTCACCGACCGTGGGTGCGCGGCCGGCCGCGTCCACCATCCCAGCGTCCCGCTTGGCCTCGAGGGCACGGACCTTGGACACCACGTCGGCGCGCTTGGCGCCGGAGGCGTGGCGTCGGTCGCGCCGGCCGTTCTCCTTCTTCCCCATGGAGACAAAGCCGTGCCATCGGCCGTCCTCGTCCTGGTAGATGGAGGACTCGCCGCTGGCACGCTTCCTCTGCTCCAACGTTCGTCGACGCCGCGCGGGCGTGCTGTCTGATTCCTTGGCGTCCGTCATCGGTCGCTCCCTGCGTCGCTGGTTCAGACTCGGCGTCGAGTGTCGTGGTGCGCGCTGACCTGTGGTGCTGGGAATCCACAGGTCAGGCTCGTTCCACCGGGTCGGAGGTGAGCTCGAACAAGCCGCGCTGACTCGTGCTGGTTCGCCGGTGCCGGCGCGGGTGAGCCGGCGCGCTCGGCGCGGGAGCCTCGAGCCCTCGGACGTAGCGCTCGAGCTCAGCCCGGGGGAGGCGGCAACTGCGTCCGATGTGCACCGGGCGCAGGTCGCCGGCCTTCATGAGGGTGTAGATCGTGGTGCGGCCGACGCGGAGCAGCTCAGCGGCCTCCTCGGGGGTGAGCAGCAGCGGCTCGCTGGGCGCCGGCTCCCGAGGTCGCTGCGCGTGGCCCATGTCGCCCTCCTCGTCGGCTGGCCTCGTGCGCCGGCATTCGGCGCGGCAACCCACCTGGAGAAGGCGCCATTTTCGGCCGATTGGTGACACTGCCGCGGCAATCTCCTGATTTTCTCCGGTTTTCTTCGTGTGCCAGGGGCCGCGGCCTCCGTGCGGCCGCTAGGCCGGCCGCGACAGCGGGACGGCCCGGGGTGACATGGCAGAACGCAGGTGACCGCCCGGTGTCACCCCGGAGGGCGGTGGGCGTCACCCCGTCCAAGGCATGAACCGGCGCCTGCTCGGGCGGGGTCGTGGCGCCATGGGCTGCTATTTGCCAGCACGGCGTCGCGCCTGCGGGGGGCTGCGGTGGCCGGGCATCGGACGCCCCGGTCGCCAAGCGTCCGGACGAACTCGCGGAGCAGGTCTGTCGACAGCGCCCAGGCCGGGCGTCGCAAGAGCAGAGCTGCATCGGCGCTCCAGACCGTGTGCAGGTCGTGCTCGCGCACCGGCTATCCCGGGGCGCTTCGCACCGGCCGCTCGGCTCCTCGCCTGCGGCCGGCTCCACGGACGCGGCCGTGCAGGCGTCTGGATGGGACTGCAGTGCCGCAGGCTGGCTCGCTTTCCCGGCCGCGCCGCTCGCCACGGTCGCCGGCCGAGCAGCGCTTCTGCTAGGCCCGTGCTGCTGCCTCCCCCTATCCCGTCCGCCCGAGCCGCGCAGCCAGATCACGAGCCGACACACCTGGTGCATCCAGGCCGAGCGAATCCGTTGTGACGAGAACTGCGCTGGGTTCGGGCGGTTCGCTGAGCGAGCAGGAGATGGGGTGACGTCTGTGTGCGTCGTCGACCTCGGACGACGCCGGTGCGATCGGTCCGCGGTTCGGTGCACCGGCTCTCCAGGGCACGTGCTCCGGCGCAGTCGTCTTCTGCTACTACTGGAGAAAAACTGGAGGTTCGCGGCTCAGCGCACGTCGGGGGCGCCGGTCCGGCCGGCCCGCCAGCGGTAGGCCTCCAGTACGGGCTGTAGTGACCGACTGAGGCCGGGCAGGTCACGGTCGTAAATGCGGCCGTCGTCCAACTGCCGGGTCAGCTCGCCGAGCAGTGCCGGCCAGTCCCGCCGGGTCGGCTCCAGGGGGACGCCGACTTGCACCCGCCGTTCGACCACCTGCACCGCGGATCGGCCGGAGGCCGCCGCGCGGGTCTGCTCCCAGGCTCGGTGTCGGCAGGTGGCCGAGCACCACTTGGGGATCGGCCCCCGGCCGCGCGGCGTGATCGGCCCAGCACACCATCCGCAGGTCGTCGCGGCGGTGCGCCGTTCGCGCCCTTCCGCCGAAGCGCCGGTCTGTTCTGCATCGGCGGACACGGTCGGTGCCTGGGCGACGTGTTGCCGCCGTTGCTGCTCACGAGCTCGGCGGCGGGCCCGGTGCTCGGGGGTTCCGATGGTTCCCATGGCACAGAGTCTGCAGACGACCCTGCAGTAACTCGTCACCACGAGTTCCAGGACCGCAAGTGAGCTCCTATGTGTCAACGGCGGTCGGGCGTAGCGTCCGGGCTGGCGGTGGGTGCGGTGGACTGGCCGCAGCGAAGAGCAGGTCTGGGACTGTGAACCTGTCGCGCAGCTGGCTTCGGCCGTATTGACGCGTCCCGTTTGCCGCTGCCGCACTCACCGTCCTGCCGCGGTCGGTGCCCGCCCGGCGGAGAGGTCGTCGTGCAGGGTCTTGTAGACCACGTCGGAGAGACGGCGTTTGAGGCAGCGCAGCGCTTCGCGTCCGGTCTTTCCTTCGGCGCGTTTGCGTAGGTAGTAGGCGCGGCCTTCGGTGTCGGCGCGGATTTGGGTGATGGCCATCGTGTAGAGCACCCGGTTGAGCGTGCGGTTGCCTGACCGGTTGAGCCGATGGCGGCTGGTGCGACCGGAGGAGGCGGGGATCGGGGCGGTGCCGTTGGCGGCGGCGAAGGCGTGCCGGGAGCGGTAGCGGCGCACGTCGGCGACCTGGCCGAGGATCGTCGCGGCGCCGACCTTGCCGAGGCCGTAGAGCTCGGTCAGGCCGGTGTCGACCTCGGCGACTGCGGCGGTGATCAGGTCGGCGACCTCGCGGATCTCCACCGTCAGCTCTGCCAGGCGGGTGAGCCGGCGGCGGGTCAGGACCGCGCGGACGTTGGTCTGGCCGGTGAGCAGCTCGGTGGCCTTGGTGATGAAGGTCGGCGCGGTCAGCCGCGGGATCTTCACCTGATATCCGGGCAGCAGGCCGTGCAGCTCGGCGTGGGTGCGGTTGGCCAGCGCGGTGCGCTCGGCGACCAGCTGGGCGCGGTAGTCAGCCAGCGCCCGCAGATCGGCGGCCCGACCGATCGCCAGCCGCACCGGCGGCAGGCCCGGCTCGCGGGCGGTGATCCGGGCGATCGCGACCGCATCGGTGGGGTCGGTCTTGCCCGCGCCCGGCCGGGCTGAGCGCTCCCGGCTGGTCAGCGACGGTGGCACCTCGACGACCTCGACTGGGCCGGTGAGCACCAGGTGCACCGCGGCGCCGCGGCCGTAGTTGCCTGAGCCCTCGATGCCCACCCGCTGAACGTCATGATTGGCGAGCAGTTTCTCGAGCGCGTCGAAGCCGGCCTCGGTGTTGGCCAGCTCGGTGACCACCACCGGTCGCCCGGCGCCGTCGATGACCGCCACGGCCAGCGTGTCCTTGTGGGTGTCGATGCCGGCATGCACGCCGACTCCTTCCGCCGCGCCTCAGCTCGCGAGGCACCGATGTCCGGGCGCAGCGCATGCACTTGGTGGCTGTGGCAGCCGGCGCTCCTATCAGGCGTCAACCGCCCGAGACATCGGCGAACGTCACCGGCGGGCACTCACTGGTACAGGCCACTGGATCGCGCTGGGCAGCATGAGGTCGAGCCTCGCCGGTGACGCCCCCGAGCACCTCGCCATCGGTGACGAAGCGGCCGAAGTACACCAAGTGCATGAGGTGTGTCGGCTCGTGATCTTGATTGGGAGGGGAGATCTCCAGTGCTGGTCGATCGGTCGGGTAGGGGGCGAGTGACGGGTTGGATGGCGAGCTGCTGACGGTTCGGTGGAAGGCCTCGGTGGGAGCCCCTGGGAGGGGTGTCCGCCTGTGGCCCCCCCTCGGCAAGGTCGTCGTTGAGGCTCTTGCCGCTGGATCGCCGCAGCCGCATTCCCGCTGCCTGTCCCGCCCCGGGGCGGTTCACCGTGTGATGAATGAGAAGGACGGCCGTCCCCTACGGGCAGCGGCTGAGCATGGGAACCGATGACATACGTGAGGGGACCTTGCTCACCGGACGCCACTGATGGCTGATGGCGTGGCGTGGCGTGTAGGCGGAGGCGATTGCCGTCGATCCGCCACACGGGCACTGTCGTGATCCTGTCCACGGTCGCGGGCTGGCGTTCACGACGTCATCGCACGTATGGGGTTGCCCTCGCGGTCCTGCCTTGATCATCGGACGCGTTGCGGCAGGTACCTGCTGGCCGCGTCCAGTTGCGCGTCGGGGGTTGCCGCTCTACCGTGAAATCGGTCGAGCATCGGGCCGTTCAGCACATACATTGTGTGCGGGAGCGCCCGGATAGGGCTTAGGCCTCCGGCACCCGGAGGCAAGTTCATGCGTCTGGTTACTGCTCAGCCGCCCACCGCCGAGACCTTTGATCACCGCGTCTTGTGGGTGGATGCACTCGCGGGGTGGGTCGGACCCATTGGCGATCTCGACCGCCGTCGCGCCAGTTGGCTGTTTGATGCACTGGCTGTACTGCCTCTCACAGGCAATTCAACCGTCGCGGTGGACGGCTCCGCGATCTCGTTCTGCGATGATGAAGGGCTGCGGGTTTCCGTCTGCGCACAGACGCTTGCCACCACGCGTGCGTGCCGAATACGGCTGGTCAACCCCACGCCTCATCTCCCGCTAATACCGAAGGCGGCCGGCGCGTCCGAGCCTATTGAGGGCGATCTACCTCCGACAGCCGCGGCTGTCGAGCGACTCGTCGAACTAGCTCTCCTCCCGTGGGGGCACCTCGTCCCGCCTTGGTCCGGTGGCCACCGGTCCTCTCTCAAGCGAGGAGCGCGCGGACGATGACCGATACGACTATTCCCAGGACGGGCGCAGACGTGCCGGTCGCCGCCTACGGCGTGCACTCCGAGGTCGGCGTGCTTCGCAAGGTCCTAGTCTGCGCACCGGGTCTGGCCCATTCCCGACTCACACCACGCAACTGCGACGACCTGCTGTTCGACGACGTCCTTTGGGTCGACAATGCCCGCCGGGACCACTTCGACTTCGTCGCCAAGCTGCGCAGTCGCGGTGTCGAGGTCGTGGAGTTGCACGACCTGCTGACCGAGACGATGGCCATCCCCGGGGCGAAGGCGTGGCTGCTGGACCGCAAGGTCACGGCCAACGAGGTCGGCCTCGGGCTCGTCGACGGGACGCGGGCATTCCTCGAGTCCCTGGACGACCGCCGGCTGGCAGAGCTCCTCATCGGTGGGCTGGCCACGGTCGACCTGCCCGCCGACTTCCGGTCCGGGTACCTGGCGCTCGCCCGGGAGCAGCTCGGCGTCCGCGAGTACCTGATGCCGCCGTTGCCGAACACCCTCTACACCCGCGACACCACCTGCTGGATCTACGGCGGGCTCACGCTCAACCCGCTGTACTGGCCGGCCCGGCACGACGAGACGCTGCTCTACAAGGCCATCTACACCTTCCACCCCGACTTCGCCGGCGCCACGGTGTGGTGGGGCGATCCCGAGCGGGACTGGGGCCTGGCCACCATCGAGGGCGGCGACGTCATGCCGATCGGCAACGGCGCGGTGGCCATCGGCATGAGCGAGCGCACTTCCCGGCAGGCCATCACCCAGCTCGCTGCAGCGCTGTTCGAGCACGGCGCCGCCACCCGAGTGATCGTCGCCGGCATGCCCAAGATGCGGGCCGCCATGCACCTGGACACGGTGTTCACCTTCGCCGACCGTGACGTCGCCACCGCCTACCGGGAGATCGTCGACGGCATCCATACCTTCAGCCTCCGGCCCGGCGACAAGGAACCGGTCGAGGTCACCGAGGAGAAGCGGACCTTTCCCGACGTCGTCGCCGACGCGCTGGGTCTGTCCGAGCTGCGGGTGCTGGAGACCGGGGGTGACGAGTACGCCAACGAGCGCCAGCAGTGGGACAGCGGCAACAACGTCGTCGCCGTCGCCCCAGGGGTGGTCTTCGCCTACGACCGCAACACCTACACCAACACCGTGCTGCGCAAGGCCGGCATCGAAGTGATCACAATCGTCGGCGCGGAGTTGGGCCGGGGTCGTGGCGGCGGGCACTGCATGACCTGCCCGATCATCCGCGACCCCGTCGACGTCTGAGCCGATCGCTCGTCGAGCCGGGCACCGTCCGGCTGCTACTGAGGAGAGCTCCGGTCAGACCAGTCGGTGAGTCCGTCACCGAGCCTGGCGTCCGGGGCCTCGGCTGCCCGATTGAGAGGGACGCCATGGAAGAGCGAGATGTCCTGACGGCGCGACGGCCGACGTTGCTCGTCGATGCTCTGCTGGACCTCGTCGCCCTGGCGGTCCTGATTGCAAGTTCCCTCGTGCTGTTCGGTTTCGACGCGCTGGACGGACCACTTCAGGTGGCTCTGGTGGGATGCGCCGCGATCGCGGCGCTATGCGTTCTGTACGGAGTCGTCGGCTTCAAGATCGAAAAGGTCGAGCCGGTGGCGCTCGGCCGAGCCCCAGGACAGGAGTGACTGCGATGGTCGACACGGCCCCACGGGCTGCCGGCGCGGTTGCCGACGCCCCGGTCGCGACGCCGGGAAAGATGTCGCTGCCCACCCTCACCGCGATGGTGGTCGGCAGCATGGTCGGCGCGGGCGTCTTCTCGCTGCCGGCGCGCTTCGGCGTGGCAACCGGCGTCCTCGGATCGCTGATCGCCTGGACGATCGCGGGGACGGGCATGCTGATGCTCGCCTTCGTGTTCCAGAACCTCGCGATCCGCAAGCCCCAGCTGGACTCCGGGGTCTTCATCTACGCCAAGGCCGGGTTCGGCGACTACGTCGGGTTCAACTCGGCGATCGGCTTCTGGGCCAGCACGGTCTCCGGCAACGCCTTCTACTGGATCTTCATCACGGCGACCATCGGCGCGTTCTTCCCAGTGTTCGGTGACGGCGACACGGTCCTCGCGGTGGCGCTCGGCACGGTCGGTGTCTGGCTCTTCCACTACCTGATCGCGCGGGGCGTTCGTGACGCCGCCATCGTCAACCGCATCGTGACGGTGTTCAAGATTCTGCCGATCCTCACCTTCATCGTCGTGCTGTTCGTGGCGTTCGACGCCGGCGTCTTCGCCGACAACTGGATCGCCACCGGCTACGGCGACCTGGGCTCGCTCGACGAGCAGATCCGCAACACCATGATCATCACGACGTTCGTCTTCATCGGCATCGAGGGCGCCAGCGTCTACTCGCGCTACGCCAAGCGGCGCCAAGACGTCGGCAGGGCGACCGTCCTGGGCTTCCTGAGCGTGCTGTCGATCTTCGCCCTGGTGACGCTGTCGAGCTACGGGGTGATGCCGCAGCCGGAGATTGCCGCGACCCGCCAGCCGTCGATGATCGGCCTCTTCGAGTCCGTCGTCGGCGACTGGGGCCGCTGGTTCATCAGCGCGGCCGTCATCGTCTCCGTCCTCGGCGCCTACCTCGCCTGGAGCTTGATGGCGGCCGAGGTGATGTACATCCCGGCCCGCAATGAGGACCTCCCGGCCTTCCTGGGTAGGGAGAACGACAAGGCCACGCCGATCACGGCACTCGTCGTCAGCTCGCTGGCGGTCCAGGGCCTCCTCGCCGCGACGCTGGTCCTGACCGATGCGCTGAACTTCATGCTCGATCTGTCCACCTGTTTGGCGCTGATCCCCTACTTCCTGACCGCCGCGTACGCGCTGAAGCTCGGCCTCACGGGGGAGGGCTACGAGGACGTGACCGCCAGGACGCGTCGGAAGGAGGCGATCATCGCGGGGATCGCCACCGCCTACACGCTGTTCCTCTTCGAGGCCGCCGGCCTGAAGTTCCTGCTGCTGGCCACGGTGATTCTCGCCCCGGCCACCCTACTGTACGTCAAGGCGCGCAGCGAGCACAGCCGCCGGCTGTTCAGCCCCACCGAGATGGTGCTCTGCGCCGTGATCGTGGCCGCCGGCATCACCGGCGTCGTCGGCTTGTGGACCGGCTTCATCACCACCTGAGCCCCGGAGGAGCTGACATGAACCGCACCGGAGTCGCCGTGGCGGCCCTGCTCACCCTGCTGGTGCTGGCCGGCTGCACGTCGGCGCGCGCCGACCCGCCGAACCTCGACCGGGCCAGGATCGGGCTCGACAGCGTCGACGGGCGGGTAGGAGACCTCCGGCTGCTCGGCGTGTCCGTCGCGTCCCCCGGGACCCGCGGCAGCCTGCACATCGCCGGGGACGGCGCCGCTCTCCTGCTGACGATCGCGAACGGCGGCGAGGCCGACGATGAACTCACCGGGGCCTCGGCCGAGGTCGCCGAGGCGGTCGTCCTCCGGGACGGCGACCAGGAGGCGGAACCGCGCCTGGAGGTGCCCGTGCCCGCCGGCGGGGTCGCGGCCCTCCGCGAGGTGAGCGGCCTCCACCTGGAGCTGACCGGGCTCCGTGGGGCCCTGCGCAGCGGCTTCAGCGTCCCGGTCACCTTCGAGTTCCGCGACGCCGGCTCGGTAACCCTCTCCGTGCCGATCCGCACTTACACCGACGTCCGGCCGGACAGGTTCACGGAGCCCGCCGACGCGGTCGGCCGCTGACCGGGCTGTCACCCCTGGAAGACAAAACTCGACGACGTGGTCAAGGTGCTCATCAAGTTCTAGGAGGGTCCGCGGTGCTCGACCTCGATCCCGGCTTCCGGCCGATCCGGCTCCACGACGGCTACCCGCCACTGGCCGACCTCGGCCTGATCGGCGACGGAGCGACCGCGGCGTTGGTCGGACTCGACGGTGTTATCCGGTGGATGTGCGTCCCCGACTTCGACTCCGAACCGCTGTTCTGCTCACTGCTGGACTCTGCTCGCGGCGGCTCGTTCATCGTGGTACCGGAACGGCTGGTCGAGGCGCGGCAGCGATACGAGCCGGACACCGGCGTCCTGATCACCGAGCTGCGCAGCGACACCGGGCTCGTGCGACTCACGGACGCCCTGGCGTTGCGCTCCGGGGCCGATCTCACCGACGATGCCCCCGCCGACCGCGGTGAACTCGTCCGCTCAGCGGTGGTGCTCTCCGGGTACGTCCGGCTCCGCGTCGCCGTGCAGCCGCGCGGCGGCGCGCAGCCCCGCCCGGCGTTCAACGGCCTGGCCGTCGAGTGCGCCCGCCAGCCGGGACTGCGGCTGCACCTGCGGTCCAATCGCCCGCTTCCCGGGTTGCTGAGCACCCACGACCTGCAGCAGGGCGATCGGCTCGACCTGGTCCTCTCGTGGGGCCGCTTGCATCGGCACCACCCGCTCGACGCCGAGGCGAGGCTCGCCGAGACGGCCGACGGGTGGCGGCGGTGGATGACCGGCTTCTCCTACGACGGCCCGCAGCCGGACATGGTCCGGCGGGCGGCGATCACGCTCAAGCTCTGCGACCACTGGGCGCACGGGTCGCTCGTCGCGGCGCCGACGTCGTCCCTGCCGGCGCCCGTCGGGGGGATCCGCAACTGGGACTACCGCTACACGTGGGTCCGCGATGCCGCCTACGCCGTCTTCGCGCTGCGCCGGATCGGTTTCGTCAACGAGGCCGATGCCTACCTCGGCTGGGTCCTCGACGCGTTCGAGCGGAGCCGGCAGCCGAGGATCATGTACACCATCGCCGGCGACCCGATCCCCGACGAATGGGAGGACGTCGAGCTCGAGGGATATCGCGGCTCGGCGCCGGTGCGTTGGGGCAACGGCGCGGCCGACCAGCGCCAGCACGACGTCTACGGCGAGGTCCTCGACTGCGCGGACCAGTGGGTCAAGGCGGGCGGCCGGCTCGACCCCGCCCTGTGGGGTGGGCTGAGCGGCATCGCCGACGCCGCCGGCCGGGCGTGGCGGCAGCCGGACCAGGGCATCTGGGAGGTGCGCAGCAGCGGCCGGGTGTTCACCTACTCCGCCGCCATGTGCCAGGTGGCGCTGGACCGGGCCGCGGCGACAGGTGAGCAACTCGGTCTCGCCGGACCCCTCGCGCGCTGGCGGAGGGAGGCCGCCGATCTCCGGGAGACCATCCTGACGCGGGCGTGGAACGAGGACGCGAAAACCCTGTCCGAGCACCTCGACGGTGGCGACAGCCTAGATGCCAGCCTGCTGGCGCTCCCGCTGCGCGGCGTGATCCCGGCCGATCACCCGAGGATGGTCGCCACGACCGCCGCGATCGCCGAGCGACTGTCGGCCGGCGACGGCCTGCTCTACCGCTACCGGCACGACGAGTCCCCGGACGGGCTCGCCGGTGACGAAGGTGCGTTCCTGCTGTGCAGCTTCTGGCTCGTCGACAACCTGGTACTCCAGGGGAAGCTGGATGAGGCCGAGGGGCTGTACGCGTCGCTGTGCGCCAGGGCGAGCCCGCTCGGCCTCCTGTCGGAGCAGATCGACCCGTCGAGCGGTGAACTCACCGGGAACTTTCCCCAGGCGTTCAGCCACATCGGAGTGATCGCCAGCGGGGTGAACCTGGCCAGGGCGATGAGGAGGGGGAGGTGATCGAGCGCTTCGTCCTCCTCGGGGCCACCGGCGACCTGACGGCGCGATACCTCCTGCCCGGGCTTGCGGCGCTGGGCAACGGCGGGCACCTCGGCGACGGGTTCCGGCTGATCGGCGTGGGCCGGGAGGACTGGGGGAACGAGCAGTTCCGCGGGTGGGCGCGTGCCCAGCTCGGTCAGCACGGGGGGCAGTTCCCGGCCGCTGACCGGGACGCGATCGTGTCGGCGGCCGAGTACCACCGGGCCGACGTCACCGACCCGGCCGCCCTGCGCGCCGTAGTCCGGGGTGCCGAGCCGATCGCGGCCTACCTCGCCCTTCCGCCGTTCCTGTTCGCCCCCACCGTCTCGGCGCTGCACGGTGCCGGGCTGCCGGAGGGGAGCTCGATCGTGCTGGAGAAGCCGTTCGGTGAGGATCTCGCCCAGGCGGTCGAGCTGAACGCCCTGCTCGCCCGGGTCGTCCCTGAGGAATCGGTGTTCCGCGTCGACCACTTCCTGGCCATGACGACCGTGCAGAACGTCCTCGGCACCAGGTTGGCCAACCGGGTGCTGGAGCCAATCTGGAACAGCGCGCACATCGCGGAGATCGACGTCGTCTGGGACGAGACGCTCGCCCTGGAGGGTAGGGCCGGATACTACGACGGCGTCGGCGCGCTGAAGGACATGCTGCAGAACCACCTGCTGCAGTTGCTCTGCCTGGTGGCGATGGAGCCGCCGATCAGTCTCGACGCCCGAGACCTGCGGGACCGCAAGGTGGACGTGCTGCGCTCGATCCGCCCGCTGAGCGCCGACGACGTCGTCCGTCACACACGTCGGGCCCGCTACACGAGCGGGCTCGTCGACGGCGTATCCGTTCCTGCGTACGTGGAGGAGGACGGCGTCGACCCGGCCCACCGGACGGAGACGTTCGCCGAGCTGGAACTCCGGTTGGACAACTGGCGCTGGCGCGGCACCGTGTTCCGGCTCCGGACCGGCAAGGCGCTCGGGCGGAACCGGATGGAGGTGGCGGTGCACTTCCGGCCGGTGCCGCACCTGCCCCGTGGCATGCGCGGCGACCCGCAACCCAACGTGCTGCGCTTCGGGCTCCAGCCCGAGAGCGTCGTCGTCGAGATGTCCGGCGTCGGCGCCCGCGCGCACACGCTGGTCCCGCTGACCCTCGCCGCTGAACTCGAACCGGCCGAACTACCCGCCTACGGTCGGCTGTTGCTGGACGTGTTCCACCGTGACCCTGCCCTGTCGATCCGCGGTGACGAAGCGGAGGAATCCTGGCGCGTCGTTACACCCGTGCTCGACGCATGGGCCAAGGACCTGGTTCCGCTCCAGGAGTACCCCGCCGGATCGGACGGGCCGTTCGATCAGCGCGAGCGCTGAACTGCGCTTAGGGCCTCCGCCATTAGGTCAGCGGATCCGTGGTGATCTTGGACGGGTGTCCCATCGATAGCGGTACCAGGCGGCCCGCAGCAACGCACGGATTGTGACGATCGCGGTAGCGAGGGCAAGGAAGGCGTCAACACAGACCTGGCGGCGTTCGGTGCAGCGACGCAGCCGGCCGAAGTCGTTGAGCCAGGAGTTGGTCCGCTCGACAACCCACCGCCGGCCGACCTGGATCGGCGCGGGTGTACCGCGCGCGGCGATCTGCCCGGCGAGGCCTCGCTCGTCAAGGGCTTCCCGGCAGGGCCGGTAGTCATAGCCGGCGTCCAGGTGCACGGTCACGTCCGCTGGCAGGGGTTGGAAGTCCTTGAGCGCGTCCAGGGTCTCCCCGAGCAGAGCGTCGTCGCGGGTGTTGGCCGGCGCGGACACCGTGGCCATCGGCACGCCGGCGCCGTCGCACAGCTGGGACCGCTTCATGCCGCCCTTGCCGCGGTCTACCGGGCTGCGACCGGCGCACTGTCCACCGCAGGGCGCCTTGGTGGTGCAGCCGTCCACGGCCAGGTCGGCCAGGTCCAGGCCGATCATCGTGTCGTAGGCGTCCAGGCAGGCCAGCCGTAGCCGGTCGAAGATGCCCAGCCTGATCCATTCGTCCCGGCGGCGGCGCATGGTGGTGGCCGAGCAGTCGGCGTCGGCGATCCGGTCGTAGCCGGCGCCGAACACCAGCGCGGCGACCAGGTGGTCGAACACCACGGCGTCGGCGATGCGCGGCCGGTGACAGCCCAGCGGGTGCTCATCGACACGCGTGGGCAGCAGCGCGAGGAACTGCTCGCGCAGCGGGTCAAGGATGCACGATGGGACGGCAGGCACGAGCGGTCCACAGCTCACGGAGCGTCAGCACCTTCGCGAGCGTGGCCCTCGTGCCTGCCCCCGACGACCAGCCACGCCGAACGTGGTGATCATCCCTACTGGCGGACGCCCTTAGCAGTCTGACGTCGGCGTCGATCGGCCAACGGGCCGCAGACCGGCACGGCCAGGTCGCCGTCGACCCGGCCGTCCGCCCGCGCGGTCCGGTCACTCCGGTGGGTCGACGGGGCCGCGGACGACGACGACCGGGCAGGCGGCGCGGGCGATGACGTGCTGGCTGACCGAGCCCAGCAGCATCCCCGTGAACCCGCCACGGCCACGACTGCCGACGACGAGCAGAGCCGCATCTGCCGCCGCGTCGACCAGGACCTGCCCCGGATGACCCATGACCGCGCGCTGGGACACCCGGTCGGCATCCGACGAGTCCACCGCCCTCGCGACCGTGTTCTCCAGCATGCTGGTCGCATCGCCTTCCCAGTCGATGGCCATGAGGGCACCGGCCCCATCGACCCCGACCGCCGGGATCCTCCAGGAGATGACCGCCTCGACCGGCTGGCCGGTGAGCCGCGCTTGGCCGAGCGCCCAGCGCAACGCCTCCTCCGAGTGCGACGAGCCGTCCACTCCCACGACGATGCGGCCGGAACCGGACTGCGGATCGGTGCCCGGAGTGCTCATGGCGTCGTGCTCCTGCCGGTCGACGACGGGGCGGTGTCTTCCCCATCGCACACCTTGCAGAGCCGGACACGCCAGTCAAGGCCGTAGGAGCACCCGATGGTCACGGAGGACCGAGATGTCACAGCCGAAGACCACGTACGAGGTGGGCTACTTCGTGGGGAGCCTTTTCTCCGCGTCGATCAACCGGATTTTGTCCCGCTCGCTGATCCGTCTCGCACCTGCGGACTTGCGGTCCACCGAGATTCTGATCGGCGACCTGCCGCTGTACAGCCCGACGAGGTAAGACCTGATCTCGAGACCGTTCACGAGTCCCCGTCAGCATGGATCAAGGGCTGCGCATCGGCGCCGGTCTCCACCAGGACCGCCCATGGAGGGTCGCGCAGGGGGCTGGTGCGTCAGGAGCCGTGGGCACCGATTCCCTCGCCGGTGGACCCGGGACGGGCGTGCCGGTCCTTGGTTCCGGTTGCGCGCAGTGATCCGGGGTGGGCCTTGGCGGTGGGGTCGCGGCGTGTCTTGAGCAGGCTGGCCACCGTGACGACGGCCAGGACCACGACGATCACGCCGAGGCTGAGCGGGGTGGGGATCTCGGGCACGCTGGGGTCGATGTCGACGTGGGCCCAGTGCAGGATCAGCTTCACGCCGATGAACGCCAGGATGAACGCCAGCCCAGCGGACAGGTAGACCAGCCGGTCGAGCAGTCCCTTGACGAGGAAGAACAGCGCGCGCAGGCCGAGCAGGGCGAAGGCGTTGGCGGTGAAGACGATGTAGGGCTCATCGGTCACCCCGAACACCGCGGGGATGGAGTCGAGGGCGAACAGCAGGTCCACGCTGCCGATCGCGATCAGCACGACCATCAGCGGCGTGACCATGCGCCGGCCCTCGACCCGGGTAAGCAACCGGCCGCCGACGTAGTCGGGGGTCACCGGCAGCAGGCGGCGGGCGGCCTTGACCATCGCGTTGCTCTCGATGTCGGGGTCCTCGTCGCGGTGCCGGAACAGCTGGACGGCGGTGTAGATGAGCAGCAGGCCGAACAGCAGGAACATGAAGGAGAACAGCGACAGCAGGGTGGCGCCCAGCGCGATGAAGATCGCCCGCATGACCAGCGCGAGCACGATGCCGAAGGTCAGCACCTTGTGCTCGTGCTCCTCGGGGACGGCGAAGGTCGTCATGATGATGACGAAGACGAACAGGTTGTCGACCGACAGGCTCTTCTCGACGACGTAGCCGGCGAAGTACTCGGTGCCCGGTCCGCCGCCGTACTCCGTGGTGAACCAAATCCCGAAGCCGATCGCGAGGGCGATGTAGAAGATCGACCAGGCGGTGGCCTCGCGAAAGCCGACCCGGTGCGGACGGACCGCGGCCAGGACGAGGTCCACGGCCAGCAGGGCGAGGATGAGCACGATGGTCAGCGTCCAGGTCAGGCCACTGATGTCGGTCACGCTGTCTCCTTGATCGGCTCCGCTCCCGACCTGTGGGCGGAGGCTCCCGCGCCGGCCAACGAGACTGCGTCGGGCGGCGACTGTGCCGAGGGCGGCAGTGCCCTCAGGGGTTGCTGGTGACGGGTCGGTCCACGAGCGTGAGTTCGACCTCGCGTTCTCTCTGACCGGGGCGGGTGACCGTCAGGGTCAGGACGTCGCTGGGGCTGTGCGGGCGCAGCGCGGCGAGGAAGTCCTCAGGCGTGGGCGTCGGCTCCCCGTCCACTGCGGTGACGACGTCGCCGGGGGCCAAGCCCGCCTGCTCGGCCGGGCCGCTGGCGGCGACAGCGGCGACGATGACCCCCTCCAGGTCGCCGAGCCCCAGCTGCGCGGCGATCTCCGGGGTGATCGGCACGGGCACGAGCCCGGCATAGGCGTGCTGGGCGCGACCGGAACGTTGCAGCTGGTCGGCGATGTCGACGGCGGTTGCCGCCGGGATGGCGAAGCCGAGGGCGACCGCGCCGGCCTGGGGTGGGATGTAGGCGACGTTGATGCCGATCACCTCACCGGCAGCGTTGAGCAGGGCGCCACCGGAGTTGCCCGGGCTGATGGGGGCGTCGGTCTGGATGAGGTCGACCAGCGCCTGGGACTGCACTGCGCTGCCAGGGATCTCCCGGTGCAGGCCGGAGATGATGCCGGCGGTGACGGTGTTCGCAAAGCCCAGCGGGCTGCCCACGACGACCGCGAGGGTGCCCACCTGGGGCAGGTCGGTGCGGAACTCCGCCGGTGGCAGGTCGCGCCGGTCGGCCTGCACCAGGGCGAGGTCGGTGACCGGGTCGGTGGCGGTAACGGTGCCCGGGACGCGCCGCCCGTCGGCGAAGGCCACCTCCACGTCCGAGGCGCCGCGCACGACGTGTTCGTTGGTGAGGATGAGCCCGTCGGCGGTGTAGACGACCCCGCTGCCGTTTCCGCCGGCAACCAGCACGGTCACCACGCTGGGCTGCGCCCGCGCGAGGACCTGCGGCACCTGTTCCAGGCCTCCGGCGGCCGCCTCGGCAGGCTGCTGAGCGGTCGTCGTGGCGCTGGACGCCTGCTGGTCAGCCGAGGAGTCGGAGCCGGTACAGCCGCCGGTGAGCAGTGCAGCCGCGACTACGCCTGCCGCAACTGCTGACCGCGGTCGGGCCACCACGTGGCGGCACACACCCGCAGACGGCGCCCCGTCTCGAGTGGTACGCGGGGACGACATGGGGTCACAACCCGGTTGCCGCCGAGGCACCGACGGGGTGGTTCTGCTGTAGAAGCGCGACCAGCTCACGCTCGGAGTCGCGGCTCAAGTTGGTCTGGATCACCGTCGGGTTGTAGGGCCGGATCGCCTCAACGACCCGGTCGACGGTGGCGTTGCGGGCCAGGAAGAACACTGCCGCCCCACCGGGCTGCAGGGTCTGCCCGATCTCACGGATCAGGTCATCGGGGATGCCGACATCGGCCAGCGACCCACCCAGGGCTCCCGACCCGGCACCCACCCCCGCCCCCACCAGGGCGCCGGCGAGCGGGTTGAGCAACAGCAGTCCGATCAGCGACCCCCACAGCGCGCCGCTGGCCGCTCCGTAGCTGGCTCCAGCCGCGGTCAGGTTGACCGACTGGTGCAGCTTGATCTTCCCGTCGGGAGTCCGCTCCACCCAGGCGGCGTCGGCCAGCTCCAGCAACTGCTGCCGATCGAGTTCCCCGGCGAGCTCGAAGACCTTCTCAGCGGTCTGCGGGCTGTCCACCCCAAACACGAGCAACTGACTCATGCGCCTTCTCCTCGTCCCGTGACCCCGCTCCGAGGCCAGAGCCCTCCATGGGCGCCGTCCGAACTCTCCAGCGGAAGTCTTGCCAAGGATGCCACATGCTTGAGGCTGACTGCTCAACCGCCACGGGCCATACCCGGCGCGACGGAGAGCATTCACCCGACAATGAGTCCTTCGGCTCCGTCCGCACCGACAGCGAGCCTCAGCGCTCCTCCCTCAAATCGATGGAGACAGCGCTGAGCTTCCCCCCATAGCGTGAAGACATCGCGTCTGTGAGGAGGGCAGCGATGACGAGGCAGTACCAGAAGCTCGACGAGGACTTCAAGTCCGGCGCGGTCCGGCTGGTGTTCGAGACCGGCAAGCTGAACGCACAGGAGGCCCAAGGAGCTGAGGTCAAACAGGGTTCGCCCCGGTGAGCCCACGACGCGCAGCTGGCGTAGACCGCGCTGGCCATGGCGATCGCCGTGCGCGGCGGCAAGGAGGTGATCGCCGGGGTCTTCGCCGTCCGCTTCAGCGCCGATCACGGCATCGCCTCCGGACATTCGAGCCGGATGATTTCCCGGGCGGCGCGGGCCCCGGACTGCAGCGCGCCCTCCATGTACCCGAAGAACGGCATCCAGGTCTGCTCGCCCGCCAGGTACATGCGGCCGTGCGGCTCAGCCAGGGCCTGCCCAACCGTGGTGACCTCGCCCGGAGCGGGCACCGAGTACCCGGTCAGCACGCCCGGCGTATTCGGCCAGTCCACGAATCGTTCATCGACCGGCGCGTAGCCCGGAAAGATCGAGGCGAGCTGCGTCGGGTAGCTGCTTCGGTCACGGATAAATGTGCCGCCGGAGTAGACCGACAGCGCGAACTCCGCGTCAGGCGCAACAGGCTGACTATCAGTGCCCTCCCACACTGACCCGATGCCGTCCACGAGCGCATTGGGTGTGAGTCCTGAGTCGTCCCAGAACGCGGTGACGAAGCTGTTGAGGTACTTCACGGCCGGCCCGTGGGTCATAGTGCGTTCGGCGGGATCCCACTCGAGGTGGGAGGTGATGGACGGCCATGCCGTCGGCGGCACCGCAAGCACGAGATAGTCGCACGTCCCGGTGCCCGATGCGGTGGTGAAGTCGACTCGGTCCTCCCGGACCGCGATGTCGGTGACTGGATCGTTCAGGGTCACGTTGTCCGCGTCGATGTCGCCGACCAGCATGGCTGCCAGCTGATCGTTGCCGCCGCTGCAGCGGAAAGTTTCGGTGTAGTCCCAGTAGCCGCGCAAGCTCGTCGTCTCGTCGCAATCATCGACGCGGCCCGCGCTTACGAGCGCGAGCAGCCCGAGGTAGCTCTGCTGCGAGGGTGGCGCGCAGTTGTCGTTGCCTAGTTGAAAGTCAATGACCGAGCGAGTCAGCGAGCCGGCGGCCCCGAGTAACTCGTCGAGCCGCTCGGCGACGGTCATCGCGTCGAAGGCGGCGGCGCCTGGCGAGAGCCACGGATGTACTGGGTCGATGTCCTTCGCGTCCTGACCGATCACGTCGATGACGTCCAACAGTTCGTCGTACACCTGCTTCTTTTCATCGTGGGTGAGGTCGTGGTCTCCGATCCGTACTCGGGGGTCGGACTCGCTAACCTCGATGAGCTGCAATCCGAAGGTGTCGGCCAGGTCGTTCCACATGGGATGGTTCGCCCCGATCAGCTCGGCGCCCGCCTCGACAGTCCTGTTCGCAACAAAGTCCCGGTCGGTGCGCACCCGACCGCCGAGCCGCTCCGAGGCCTCGAGTACGGCGACCAGCACCCCACAGCGGTTCAGGTACCAGGCCGCGGAAAGTCCGGCGAACCCACCGCCCACGACGACGACATTGATGTCTTGCAATTCCTCGCTGGAGTGCACGGCCTCGAGGTCGAGGGCGTCGGGCATCAAGAAGGAGTCCCGCAGGGCCTGCCGCTTCGATCTGGACAGATCCGCGAGACTCGATCCCGATACCGCTGAACCGACGAGTCTGTTCAGTTGCTCGAACACGTGTGCCGCCATTGTCAGTACCTCCGGGCGTGGGTTGGCCGGAACTGAAGGCAGGGGACCTGACACGCCTTTCGCGCTTGGTCGAGGCGTTCTCACTCATTCAATGCGTGGCGAGGGCGTGCGGGTTCGAGCCGAGTAAAGGACTGATCGCTGCATCTGCGGGCACGTGCCCCGTGGGGTCCGCGGACGTGACGTCGACACGCTAAGCACAAAAGTGAGACACGCGCTGTCTCCCCCCATTTCGCTCGACGACGTCTACCCCGCAGGCACCCAGTGGAACAACTCATGGGCCCGGCGCGCTGCGCGGATCCGAGTCACGTCGACCGGCTCTGCCGGGACCGTCCTGCAGCGCCGTCTGCTCGGCCCCTGCGACTGGTACCCGCCGAATACGTGGACATACCCGGCGACGAGGACGGTGTTCGAACGAGGGTTCCGACGGTGTCACCAGGGTAAGAGGCTCCGGGGTCGAGCAACCGACCGCACCGTTTGAGCTCGTCCGTCGGTCAGGCGAGATGCGTTGGGAGGGTCGTAATGCTCCATGTCGATCGCGGCACGGGCTGGGTTCCCACCGCCGCTCCTCTGCTGTTGCTGCTGCTGATCGTCGGACTGGTGGGGGCAGGGTGCGGCGAGGACGAGGCCGAGCACGGCTCGCCGTTGAGTCCGAGCGTGGGCCGTCCGGATCTCGACAGCGTCGAGGGGCAGGTCGGTGACCTGCGGCTGCTGCACGTGTACATCGCCTCGCCGGGTGAGCGGGGCAGCACCCACACGCCCGAAGGCGGCGCGGAGCTGCTGCTGACGGTGGCCAACGACGGCGACGCCGACGACACGCTATCCGCTGTCAGCAGCGAGGAGGCCGCCGAGGTCGTCCTCCGCCAGGGCGGGGAGGCCGCGACGTCGTCGATCGACGTGCCGGTGCCGGCCGGCGGGGTGGCGGACCTGCAGGACGTGGCCGGCCCGCACCTGGAGCTGACCGGGCTCAGAGAGGAGCTGCGCAGCGGGACCAGCGTGGAGATCACCTTCACCTTCACCGGCGCCGGGTCGGTGACGCTGCAGGTGCCGGTGGCGACCTACGACCCGGCGGCGGTCTCCAGCACGCCGGCCGACCCGTCATGAGCCGTCCGGACTCTTCGCCCCGGGACACACATGTCGACCGCACCCAGGGCTTTCCGCCGATCGAGGACTACGCGCTTCTCGCCGACGGGGAGACCATCGCCCTGGTGACCTCCCGCGGTGCGGTGGAGTGGCTGTGCGCGCCGCGGATGGACTCGCCGAGCCTGTTCGCCGCAGTCCTCGACCGCGACGCCGGCACCTTCACGCTGGCCCCCACGGAGACCTCGGTACCAGTCACCCGACGCTACCTGCCGGGCACGCTCGTGCTAGAGACGACGTACATGACAAGCTCCGGCTGGTTGACGGTGACCGACGCGCTGCTGGTCGCCCCCTGGGACGACGACGCCTGCGGCGACCTGCCGCCCTACCGCCGCGAGGCCTCAGGCCAGCGGGCCGCGCACGTCCTGCTGCGCACCGCCCGCTGCGAACATGGCAGTGTCGAGCTGAGCGTGGACTGCACCCCCGCCTTCGACTACGGCCGCCATGCGCCGGCCTGGCAGCTGGATCCCGCCACGCAAGGACAGGCGTCGGCGAGCGACCCCGTTTCAGGGCTCTCGCTGCGTCTGACCAGTGACCGGCCGCTACTGGCGGAGGGCGCCCGCGTGGGCTGGCGCACCGTCCTGACCGCCGGTGAGGAGGCCGTCGTTGCCCTGTCCTGGGCCGGCGCCGCACCACCTGGCTCGGTGGCCGAGGCACACGAGCGGCTTGAGTACACGGGCACGTACTGGCGAGACTGGCTGGCCGGCGGCACCTTTCCCGACCATCCCTGGCGGGCGCACATGCAGCGCAGCGCCCTGACGCTTAAGGGGCTGGTGTACGCGCCCACCGGCGCGATGGTCGCCGCAGCGACCACCTCCCTGCCCGAGGAGCTCGGCGGGCAGCGCAACTGGGACTACCGCTACACCTGGATCCGCGACGCCGCCTTCACGCTGTGGGGCCTGCACACGCTCGGGTTCACCGCGGAGGCGGGCGACTTCTTCGACTTCATCGCCGAGGTCGCCGGCGGGGAGACCGACCGACTGCAGATCATGTACGGCATCGGCGGCGAGCGGACGCTGACCGAGGTCGAGCTCGAGCACCTGTCCGGCTACGCCGGCTCCCGTCCGGTGCGGATCGGCAACGGCGCCTACGATCAGGCCCAGCACGACGTTTGGGGTATGGTGCTGGACTCCATCTACCTGCACACCACCGCCGTGGGCGCCCTGCCCGACCGGCTGTGGCCGCTGGTGGAACGGCAGGTCGAGCAGGCGCTGGTGCACTGGCGGCATCCCGATTCCGGCATCTGGGAGGTCCGCGGCGCGCTGCAGCACTTCACCTCCTCGAAGGTGCTCTGCTGGGTGGCCGCCGACCGCGGCGCCAAGCTGGCTGACCTCTGCGGCGCCACTGAGCAGGCCGCGCGCTGGCGCGCGGCCGCCGAGGAGATCCACGCCGACGTCTGCGCCTCCGGCGTCGATGAACGCGGCGTGTTCACCCAGTTCTACGGCAGCACCGCGCTGGACGCCTCGGCGCTGCTAATTCCGCTGATGGGCTTCCTGCCGCCCGAGGACCCGCGGGCGCGGGCCACCGTGCTGGCGATCGCCGACGAGCTCACCGAGGACGAGATGGTGCTGCGCTACCGGGTCGAGGAGACCGACGACGGCCTGTCCGGCGAGGAGGGCACCTTCGTCATCTGCTCGTTCTGGCTGGTCTCCGCGCTGGTGGAGATCGGCGAGACCGCCCGCGCCGACGACCTGTGCCGGCTGCTGCTGCACCACGCCAACGACCTGGGGCTGCTCGCCGAGGAGCTGGACGCGCACAGCGGCCGGCATTTGGGCAACACCCCGCAGGCATTCTCTCACCTGGCGCTGATCAACGCCGTCATGCACCTGATTCGGGCCGGCGGGGCCGCCCCCGGCCGCTTCAGCCCCATTGGCCGGCGCGGTCGCCCGTGAGCGGGCCGGCCGACTGGGGGGGTGGGGGCTACGCGAGCTGAGCGGATCACCCGGACGCCGGTCGGGCGGATCCGCGTCGGGCGGGTGCTCCTGCTCACGGTGATGGGGGTAGCGCTGTACCTGTTCGCGCCGCAAGTCACCGAGGTCTTCGCGTCCTGGCCGAAGCTGTCCGACATCGCCCCAGGGTGGTTCGCCGCCGTCGTCACCGGGCAGGTCGCCAGCCTCTGCTGCCTGCTCGTGCTGCAGCGGATGGCGCTGCGCACCACCGCCTGGTTCCCGGTGGCGACCGCCCAGCTGTCGGGCAACGCGTTCAGCCGGGTCGTGCCCGGCGGCGCGGCCGCCGGCGCGGCGCTGCAGTTCCGCATGCTCGGCCGCGCCGGCATCGAACCGGCCACCGCGGTCACCGGGCTGACCGCCTTCTCCGTGTTGCAGACCGCCAGCGTCCTCTTCCTGCCGGTGCTGGCCCTGCCCGCGGTGCTCACCGGCGTCTACGTACCCCGCACCCTGCTCCAGTCAGCCATCCTCGGTGGGGCCGTCTTCGTGCTGGTCGCCGCTCTCAGCGCGGCCGTGCTGGTCGCCGACCGGCCGCTGGTCGCCGCGGCCGGAGCCGTGCAGTCCCTGCGCAACCGGCTGGTCCGCCGCCGTCCGCCGTCAACGGGGCTGCCGCAGCGGTTGCTGCAGGAGCGCAACGCCGTGCGCGCGGTACTCGGCGCCGGCTGGTGGAAGGCGCTGCTGGCCGTGGCCGGCAAGCTCGGCTTCGACTACCTGTCCCTGCTGGCGGCCCTGGCCGCCAGCAGCAGCCGTCCGCACCCCTCGCTGGTGCTGCTGGTCTTCGCCTCCGCCCTGCTGTTGGGGATGATCCCCATCACCCCTGGCGGGCTCGGCTTCGTCGAGGCCGGCCTGTACGGAACCCTCACGCTCGCCGGCGTGGCCACCGGTCAGGCGGTCCTGGCCACGCTGATGTATAGGTTGGCCTCCTACTGGCTGCCCATCCTCGCCGGGCCGGTCGCCTACCTGCTCTTCCGCTCCCGATACGGACCCCGCCGGAAGGCCGGTGGGCTCGCCGGTAGCACGCCAGGGAGCGCGGCATGAGGCCGGTCGCCCGCGGGATCGTCTGGCTGGCGGTGTTCGTCGGGATCTGCCTGGCTCCGCTGGTGTTCGCGCTGGTGGGCACCAACCGGGCGGGACAGGGCTTTTGGACCGACTTCTCCGTCGCGCTCGGCTTTGTCGGGCTGGCGCTGATGGGGGTGGAGTTCGCGCTCGTCGCCCGCATCCGCGCGGTGGCTGAGCCGTTCGGCACCGACGCGGTGGTCCAGTTCCACCGGCACATCGGCTACATCGGACTGACCTTCGTCATGGTCCATGTGGCGCTGTCGGCGGACTGGGGCCTGGTCGCCGCCCTGTTCTCTCCGGACACGCCGTGGCGGGTCCGGTTCGGGGTGGCGGCGGCGCTCGCCCTGCTCGTCCTGGTAGCGACGTCGGTGTGGCGCCGGCGGCTGTGGCTGTCCTACGAGGCCTGGCAGCTGACGCACGCCGTCCTGGCGGTCGTTGCGGTCCTCGCCGCCCTGATTCATGTGTTGCTGGTCAATTATTACGTCGACAGCGTCGGGAAGCAGGTGCTCTGGGGCCTGATGTCGGCGACGTTCGTCGGGCTGCTGATCTGGGTGCGGATCTTGCGGCCGTTGCGGCTGCGCCGCCGGCCCTGGACCGTGGACCGGGTCGTCCCCGAGCCCGGAGGCACCACCGTCCTCGCCCTCCGCGCCGAGGGGCACGACGGACTGCAGTTCGCCCCGGGGCAGTTCGCCTGGATCACCGTCGGCCGGTCCCCGTTCACCGTCACCTCCCACCCCTTCTCCCTGGCCTCCAGCGCCGAGGACGGCGGCACGATCGCCGTCGCCATCAAGGCCGCCGGCGACTTCACCTCCACCGTGGGCGGGGTGGCACCGGGCACCACCGTCTACGTCGATGGCCCGCATGGGGCGTTCTCGATCGACCAGTACGAGGGTGCCGGGTACGTCCTGATCGCCGGCGGCGTCGGTCTCGCCCCGGCGATGAGCATGGTTCGGACGCTGGCCGATCGCGGCGACGTCCGGCCCGTGGTGCTCTTCGCCGCCAACAGGGACTGGGACAGTATCCCGTTCCGTGCGGAACTCGACGAGCTGACCGACCGGATGAACCTGCGGGTCGTGCACGTGCTCGAGCAGCCACCTTCGGATTGGACTGGGGAAACCGGGTACGTCACCGTCGACGTGCTGCGCCGCCACCTGCCTTCCGGGTACCGGCGGTTCCAGTTTTTCGCCTGCGGCCCCAACCCGATGCTCGACGCGATGGAAGCCGCTCTTCCCACGATCGGCGTGCCCGCCGACCGCATCCACACCGAACGGTTCGCCTGGGTCTGAACGCTTACGACGGAGGAACGACCATGCGCCACGCCTACATGGCTCGCATCACCCTCGGCGCCGGCCTGCTGTTGACCCTGGCCTGCCTGGCGTTTGCTGCCATCCAGAATTGAGCGGCCCCGGCGCAGCGGACCAAGACGCGGAGAGGTAGGACCGGTGCCCTCGACCCTGTTGCTCCTCAGTGCCGGCGGTGACCTGAGCAGGCGCTACCTTCTGCCGGCCCTCGCGCATCTGCAGCGCGCGGGCCGACTGCCCGACGCCCTCACCATCATCGGCGTCGGCCGTGAGGATGGGGACGATGACGCCTTCAGGCAGCAGGCTGCCGCTGCACTCGCCGAGCACGCCGCCGAGGTCGACTTCGCCCATCGGGCGGCGTTGTGCCGCCAGCTGCGGTATGTGGCCGCCGACGTCACCTCCGCCGAGGACCTGCGGCCGATCGTGCGGTGCGCCGACGGGCCAGTCCTCGTCTACCTCGCGCTCCCGCACACGCTCTTCGCGGCCACCGTCACAGCCCTGCTCGCCCTCGGCGGCGACTCGTTGACCGGCTTCGCCCTCGCTCTGATCCTCGGCACCATCGCCGGCACCATCTCCACGGTGTCGGTCGCCGTCCCGCTCACCGTGGCTTTGGACCGACGCTGGCCGCCGCGGCCCGAGGCTCCGGTCGCCGCCGGGCGGCGGACCTCCAGTCCGCGTCGCGAGGACGGCGCTGTGGTCTGACTGTTAGGTGAGCAAGGCCGTCCACCGGACCTGTGGGTCTGGAGCGCACCCAGTTACAAAATCATCACGGAGGACGACGCTCCGGTCGAGATGTCGAGCCTGCTCGTGGTCGAGGCATGCGCTCGGGGGGCCGCCGCCAGCCAGGAAGTCACCATCGGCGACGTCGCCCGCGTGGCCGACGTGGCGCCCTCCACGGCCAGTCGGCTCGTCGACCGAGCCCAATCGACCGGTCTCCTGCGTGTTCCGTCCACGCTTGACGCTCGAAGAACCGCGCTGATCCTCACCGCGGCCGGCGCGGGATTGCAGGCTCGCTCCATTCGGGCCCGGCTCGCCTGGTTGGCCGATCGGCTTGACGAGCTTTTCCGCCTCAGGCTGGAAAGACGGCGAGGGCGCGGACCGGGCGGAGGGCAGCCAATCGCCTCGACTGGTGGTGTTGTGTGCCAGCGTGTGTGCCACAGCATGGCGTTCACGGTCATCCAGCACCGTTCGCCCCCGACCGGCCTGCCTCGTTGACCTGCACATCCGTACGGGGGCGGACAACCGCGAACCGCACACCAGCGAACTCGCAATCTGGCGGTTGGTGATTCTGTCCTCGGCAGTAACGTAGCGACAGGTGGTCAATGGCCGGAGCGATACGCATCTCGACGATGGGCGACATCGACGACGGTCACCGTGTGGATGTCCTCGTCAATGCGGTAGATGACCCGGTAGGTGCCGCGGCGCGCGCTGTGCCGGTCCTCGAGCGGGGGACGAAGCCGCTTGCCGACCCGATGGGGGTTGTCCAGCAGCGGGCCGGTGATGAACTTATATGCGGCCGCGGCGACCGCCTCGGGCAGGTTCTCGGCGAGCTGGCGGCGGGCGGTCGGCGTGATCGCTAGGTCGTAGTCCGCCCGCTCCTCGGTCACGAACTGGAGCCGAGGCGCCGACGCATGGCCGCGTCCAGCTCCTCGCGCGTCTCCACATCGCCACGGGCCAGCTCGGTATCCGAGGCGTGCAATCGCCGCATCGTCTCGGCATCGGCCAGGATCTCGATCGTCTCCTCAAGCGACTCGAGATCCTCCGTCGCCACCAGGACGGCCGACGGCTTGCCGTGGACCGTCACGTAGACCCGCTCGTGCTGGCCGCTGACCCGGGCCACAAGGGCCGACAGGTGCGCCTTGGCGTCCGCGAGCGACAGAGTCGTCATGGTCGGAAGTATGACCAAATAGCCGTGCATCGTCCAGGTGAGCGCATCACGAGCCCCGAGGTGAGGAGGCCGTCCGATCGTCAGCTGCTCAGGCGGCGCTCAACGGTCGGTCAGGCGGCTGCCGTGTGGTGCCACCATGGTGGCCTGACGACGGTATTCATGGTCGTCCGCAGGAGTCCGCAGATGACAACGCAACCTTCTGACCTGCGCAAATGAACTCTGGCGTACCGCCCTGGACCCCACTCAGCCGCCCTGGCAGTGTGGGGGTCAGGGGTTCGAGTCCCCTCGGTTCCACCCGATGACCAGGCCGTTCTCCCTCTGCAGAGCGGCCTGAGTCATCCCTGGTCGTAGTCCGCCCACCCTCACCCGGCAGCAGCAGGCCGCCCATCCGGTCGGCGGCCTCGCGGGCCAGGGCCGGCATGACGTGGCTGTAGACGTCCATCGTCGTGCGCATCCGGCTGTGGCCGAGCAGCTCCATGACGACGCGCGGGCGGACGTTCTCGCCCAGCAGCAACGTGGCGGCGCTGTGCCGGCCGTCGTGCAGGCGGACGTGCCGGACGCCGGGGCACCGGAGCAGACGGGCCCAGTCGTCGTGGTCGGGCTTCCTGTCGACCGGCCGGCCGTTGGGCCGGGCGAAGGCCAGGTCCTCGTCCTGCCACTCGCAGCCGGCCAGCATCCGCTCCCCGAGCTGCGCGGCCTTCGGGCTCTTGCCCGCGCCGGGCAGGCCGGTCACGAGCAGCCGGGTGCGTCGGCGGGCCACGGCCGTCGGGGACACCGGGTCCTCGTCGTTGCCGGGGACGGTGACGCGCAGCTGTTCGGCGAGGTCGTCGACGACGAGGGGCTGGAGGTCCTCGTCGAGCACGGTGAGGTCCACCCGACCGGGCTCGGCCGCCAGCGCCGACCGGTACTGCTCCACGGCGGCTGTCCGGGCGCGGACGGCCGCCGCGGCCGGGCCGGCGCAGTCGGCGTACACCGGGACACCGCGGTCGACGAGCTCGCGCACCCAGGGGTCGACGTCACCGCCGTAGGCGTGTGGAACTGCCGCTCGAGGTGGGACAGGGCGGTCGCACCTTCTTCCGCCGGCACCACCGTTCCCTAGAGCAGGCTGGCGGCGACGTCGTGCCGGGGGCCTCCGTCGGCCGTCGTCAGTCCGGCGTCCGCGAGGCCGTTCCGCTCCACGGCCAGCACGAGTGCGGGGGACGGGTCGCTGACCCGCTGCCTCAGGTCCGCCGGAGCGCCGCGACCTGCTCGGGCGTCAGCGGCCGCGTCCGCCGCCCGTGCAGCAGCAGGTGGATGCGGGCGGTCTCCTCGAGCTCCTCGACGGCATCGGCGGCCGACGCGAGGTCGGCGGCGGAGACGACAGGCCCGTGGTTGGCCAGCAGCATGGCGTGCGACGTGCGGGCCGTCCGTTCCGCCAGCTCCGCGAGCGAGCGGTCGCCCGGAGCGTGGTACGGCAACAGCGGCAGCCGCCCCACCCGCATGACGTAGTAGGCCGTCAGGGCCGGCAGCACGTCGCGCGGGTCCAGGTCGGCCAGGCAGGACACCGCAGCCGCGTGGGTGCTGTGCGTGTGCACCACCGCGGCGTCCTGCGGCCGGGCCCGGTAGACGGCTGCGTGCAGGAACGCCTCCTTGGAGGGCCGTGGCCCGTCGAGGTGGCACCCCTGCAGGTCGACGAGGCTGAGCTGGTCGGTCGACAGCTGCCCGAGGTTCGACCCGGTCGGGGTCACCAGGAAGCCGCCGGGTACGCGCACGCTCAGGTTCCCCGTACGACCGGCGGTCAGGCCGCGGGCGAACAGCGACGCACCCAGCGCGACCACCTGCCCGCGCAGCTCCGGATGGTCCGCCACGTGCTCACCCCTCGTCTGCTCGGGGCTGCGGTGACCGCGTACCGAGCAGCAGGGCCAGCTCCTGGACCAGTTCGCGCACCCGTCCGAGTTCCTCGCCCCCGCCCGCTCCGGGCGGACGGGGCCCGACGTGCGCGTCCACGTCGAACACGGTGTCCGGCCGGTGCCAGGCGGTGAACCACTCGAGCCCGCGCCCGTACTGGTCCCGGGTCACCCCCTGCAGGAGGAGGACCGGCACGCCGACGCCCAGGTCCAGGTGGGTGGCCACGGCCTCGTCCGCGGGCACCGCCTGCAGCTGACGCGGTCCGCCCTGCGGCTCCACACCCCGGGCCCGCATCCAGTCGTGCAGGGAGCCGCCGTCGAGGTCCTCGGCCGACAGGTGCGGGAAGAGCTCCCTCGGCAACCACGTGCGCATGAACACCAGCGGCTCGTCCTCCACCCGCCGGATCCGCTCGAGGCGCCAGGTGTCGGTCACCCCGAGCGCGACGGCCGCGGCGGACGGAGCTTCGTCGACCGCCAGCCCGACGATCTCGGTGCGCAACTGGTGGCCACTGGCCTCCACCTGCTGGCGGAGGCCCCCGGCCTGGTCGGCGCGCCGCCGGTGCTCGGCGCGTGGTGCGACGACGCTGCCGCGGCCGCGCTGACGGACGATCAGTCCGAGGTCGGCGAGGTCGCCCAGCGCCTGCCGGACCACGCTCCGCGAGACGCCGTAGCGCGCCTGCAGCGCCTCCTCGGTCGGCAGCGGGGCTCCGGGCGGCAGGGAGTGGCTGTCGATCTGGTGCCGGAGCGCGTCGCGGATCTGCGCGTACAAGGGCACACCGGCGGTGCGGCCGAGCTCCGGCGGCGGCGGGACGTCGTCCGTGACCTCGGACGCCATGGACCCCTCGACGGACATCCCGCCCTCCTCCCGTTGAGCGCCGCGGCGACGCACCGGCGCCGTCCCTCCCAGCATCGTGCCCTGTCCGGCACAGGGGGTTGACGGCGTGGCGCACGTCACCTTACCTTCGTACGGATAAATTGTACGGACACATTGTCCGGACCCATGGAGGTCACCGTGAGCGATGTCCTGCGGACGAGCCCGTCCACGTTCCCCATGTTCGAGGCGATGCGGCGGGTCCCGGGCGGCCTGATGCTCATCCCGCTGACGCTCGGCGTTCTCATGAACACCTTCGCGCCGGACGCACTCGGGATCGGGGGCTTCACCACCGCCCTGTTCAAGGAGGGCGCCCTCGCCCTCATCGCCCTGCTGGTCCTGGCCACCGGGGCGTCCATCACCGGCACGCACAACGGCAAGGGCGCCGCCGGGACGACGCTGGTCGTCCTCCTCGCCAAGACCCTCATCCCCATCACGCTGTGCGTGGTCCTCGGACTCACGGTCGGCGTCGACGGGATCCTCGGCGTCTCGATCCTCGGGCTGATCGCCATCTTCGGGAACAGCAACGGCGCCATGTGGCTCGCCTTCGCCGGCGAGTACGGGGACGAACGGGACCGCGGCGCCTACGTCGCCAGCGCCTTCGACGACGGCCCCTTCCTCGCGCTGGTGTTCCTGGGCGCCTCGGGCCTGGCCGACATCCCCCTCCTGGCGCTGGTCGCCGCGCTGGTGCCCTTCCTCATCGGCCTGTTCATCGGCGCGGTGGACCGCGAGTGGACCAAGGTCCTGGACGCCGTGCCGAACGTCGTCATCCCGTTCATGTCCTTCGCGGTGGGTACCGGCATCGACCTGCGGACCGTCCTCACCGGGGGTGCCGCCGGCGCCGTCCTGGGTGTCGGCGTCGTCGTCCTCACCGGCGGGCTCACCTACCTCGGCTACCGGTTCCTGCTCCGCCGGGGCCGCGAGAGCGGCATCGGCTTCGCGGCCGGCACCACCGCCGGCAACGCGGTGGCCGTTCCCGCCGCCGTCGCCGCCGCGGACCCGAACTTCGCGCCCTTCGTCGCCTCCGCGTCCGCCCAGGCCGCCACGGCCGTCCTCGTCACGGCCCTGCTGGCCCCCACCGTCGCGGCCTGGGTCATGAAGCGGGCGGGAGCCCTCGAGCCCGTCCCCCTGCCCGTGGTCCCGCCGAAACCCCACCACGCGTGACCGCGCCATCCCACCCGCACCGATCGGAGGACCCCGACATGCGCGACCCCCGCCGTATCCGCTGCACCTACTACATCGAGGCCGTCGACGTCGCACGGGCCGCGGCCGCTCTCGCCGGCGAGCAGTCCAGCGGGACCTTCATCGCCGTCCCCGGAGAGTCCGACCGGATCCGCGAGCGCCATGCGGCCCAGGTCGTGGAGATCCGCGAGCTCGGCGAGTGCCCGCCCTCCCTGCCGTCGAGGCGCCGGCCGGAGCGGGTGACCGCGGCCGAGGTCGTCGTCGAGTTCCCGATGGAGAACACCGGTACCGACATCGCGACCCTGCTCACCGCGGTCGCCGGCAACCTCTTCGAGCTCGTCGACCTGTACGCCTGCCGGCTGCAGTCGATCGAGCTGCCCGACGAGTTCGTCGCGGCCCACCCCGGCCCCGCCTTCGGCGTGGCTGGCACCCGCAAGCTCATGGGCGTGCCGGACGGCGTGCTGATCGGCACGATCGTCAAGCCGAACGTCGGCCTGGTGGAGGACGAGTTCCGCGGCGTGGTGCGCGAACTGGCCCGCGCCTCGATCGACCTGGTCAAGGACGACGAGCTGATGACCGATCCGGCGTACCTCCCCCTGGAGACCCGCGTCCGCGTCGCGCTGGAGGAGATCCGCGACGCCGAGCAGGTCACCGGGCACCGGACGATGTACGCCTTCAACATCACCGGGGACCTCGCCGGCCTCCAGCGCCGCCACGACCTGGTGGTCGAGGCGGGCGGGAACTGCGTGATGCTCAACGTCCCGGTCATGGGCCTGCCGGCGCTCGCGTGGCTGCGCGGGTTCGCCCAGGTGCCGGTCCACGGCCACCGGGCCGGACTGGCCGCCTCGATGCGCTCTCCCGCCCTGGGGGTGGACTTCACGGTCTGGCAGCAGCTGGCCCGCCTGGCCGGCGCCGACCACGTCCACGCCAGCGGGCTGGGCAGCAAGTTCTACGAGCGGGACGAGCAGGTCGCGGCGAACATCCGCAGCCTGCAGGCGCCGCTGGGGACCACGATCGCCCCGCTGCCGACGCTGTCGTCCGGGCAGAACGTGCACACGCCGGGTCCGACGTTCGCGGCGGTGGGGTCGACCGACCTGCTCATGCTGGCCGGCGGTGGGATCGCCGCCCACCCGGACGGGCCGGCCGCCGGTGTCCGCAGCCTGCGCCAGGCGTGGACCGCGGCGGTGGGTGGGAACCCGTTGGCGGACGCGGCCGCGGCGCACGCGGCCCGTGGTGACTCCGCCCTCGCACACGCGCTGCAGACGTTCCCGGCAGGTGCCTGATGGCCCGCTTCGGGTTCCTCGCCGACGACCTGACGGGCGCCAGCGACGTCCTCGCGCAGGCGCACGCCCACGGGCTCGACGCCGTGCTGGTCCTCGACCCCGGACGGTCGGTGCCGGACGACGCCGACGTCGTGGGCATCGCCGGACCGGCCCGCTCGCTGGCCGGCGACGCACTCGACGAGGCGGTGCGGTCCGGTCTCGCCCCGCTGGCGTCCCTGGACCTGTCCGTGCTGCTCTACAAGGTCTGCTCCACGTTCGACTCCTCGCCCACCGTCGGCAGCATCGGGCGGGGCATCGAGCTCCTGCACGAGCGGTTCCCCGGGCACGGACCGGTGCCCGTCGTCCCCGCGCAGCCCGGCTTCGGTCGCTACACCGCCTTCAGCCAGCACTTCGGCGTCCACGCGGGGGAGGTGTACCGGCTGGACCGGCACCCGGTGATGGCACGTCACCCGTCCACGCCGATGCACGAGGCCGACCTGCGGCTGGTCCTGGCCGGACAGCTCACGAGCGGGCGCCCCGTCCCGGGCCTGCACCTGCCGGCCCATGCCGACGGCACCTTCGACGACCGGTGGGCGCAACTGCGCGAGGCGGCGGACGCCGAGGCCTTCGTCGTGGACGCCGTCGACGAGGCGCAGATGGACACCGTCGCCGAGGCCCTGCTCCGGGACCCTCGTCCCGCCGGACCGGCGCTCGTCGTCGGTTCCGGGGGCATCATGGCCGCGCTGGCCCGCCTCCGTGGCGGTGCCCCCCGCAGGCCGCCGGCTCCCACCGCCTCCCGTGGCCCGACGCTCGTCGTGTCGGCCTCGGCCTCCACCACGACCGCCGGCCAGATCGACGACGCCGTCCGGCACGGCTGGGTCGACGTCCCGATCCCGGCCGGGGACTTCGCCGGCGACGTCACACGGAGGCCGTGGTCGGCCGCCGTCGAGGCGGCCCTCCGGGCCGGCCGGGACGTCGTCGCTCACACCACGCAGGGACCGGACGACCCCCGGCTGAGCGCCGGCTCTGCCACCGCCGCCGCGGTGGGCGGCACCATCGGCCGGCTCGCCGGCGACCTGGCCCGCCGGGGACTGACCCGGGACGTCGTCGTCTGCGGCGGCGACACCTCCAGCCACGCCCTGCTGGCCATGGGCGTCAGCGAGCTGCGGGTCACCGAGCAGTTCGTCACCGCCGGACCCATCTGCACCACCGATGACGCGGCCACCGTCGCCGGCTGCCGCGTCCTGCTCAAGGGCGGCCAGGTCGGCCCCCCCGACCTGTTCCGCCGCTTCGCCGGCCTCGTCTGAGCCGCGCGGGACACCCCACCGATCGACCAGGAGGACACCATGAAGGCCGTCGTCAAGCACGCAGCCGAGCGCGGCATCCAGGTCCGCGAGGACTGGGCCGAGCCCGTCGCCGGCCCGGGGCAGGTGCTGCTCGAGGTGGCCGCCGCCTCGCTGTGCGGCACCGACCGGGAGCTCTACGAGTGGACGCCCTCGGCGCAGGCGTTCGACCTCACCCCGCCGGTGGTCCTCGGCCACGAGGGCTCCGGCACGGTGCTCGCCGTGGGCGCGGGCGTCGAGAACGTGGCCCCCGGCGACCGGGTGGCGCTGGAGAGCCACCTCATCTGCGGCCGCTGCTACCCGTGCCGGACCGGCAGCGCGCACACCTGCGAGCGGACCGGCATCCTCGGCATGCACATCGACGGCGTCTTTGCCGAACGAGTCGCCGTCCCGGCGGACATCTGCGTGCCGCTGCCCGGATCGGTGTCGCTCGAGACCGGTGCCCTGCTGGAGTCGGCCGGGGTGGCCATGCACGCCGTCCAGCGGTCCGGGTACGCCGTGGCCGGGCAGTACGTCCTTGTCAACGGCTGCGGGCCCGTGGGTCTGGTCATCGCGCAGATCGCCCTCGCCCTGGGAGCGGCGGCCGTCGTCGCCGTGGAACCCAACCCGTTCCGCCGGAAGCAGGCGGAGTCGATCGGCGCCCGGGTGCTCGACCCGTCGGACGACGTCGTCGGCGTGTGCCGCGACCTGGCCGGCCCGCGCGGCGGCTTCGACGTCGCCTTCGAGGTCTCCGGCGTGCGCGGAGTGCTGCCGCCGCTGCTGGCGGCGCTGCGGCGGGAGGCCACGCTCGTGACGGTCGGACACCCGAGCGAGCCGGCCGCGATCGACGTCGCGGCGTTCGTGAACAAGAAGGGCATCACCCTCCGCGGCATCTTCGGCCGCCGGCTCTGGGACACCTGGGAGCAGTTGCTTCTCCTGCTGCAGTCCGGTCGCATCGACCTGGACTGGCTGATCACCCACCGCCTGTCCCTCGACGAGGCAGAGGCCGCGGTCGAACTGCTCACCGGCGATGCCGGGAAGGTGCTGCTCGTCCCCGGCGCGAACCGACGGTGATCCGGCGGGGTCGGGCCGGTACCCCGCCGGCCCGACCCCGTCCGCGCTGACGCACCGGCTCGTGGTGGTCGCAGTTCCGCTGTGGCGCACCGGGCCGCGGTCGCCGGCTCCGCCTGCCCTCGGTGCCCGGCCCGGGCCGGAGCGGCGCTGGTCGACCGGACCTCCTCGCCGTCCAGCGCGTCGCCGTGCAGGGTGCAGGCGTCCACGGGCGGAGCGGGAGCCGAGGTGGTGGACTCGGCCCGTCGGACGGCCGGTGCAGCTGCGGAGGTGGTGTCGTGCAGGTGCGGCCACGCGTGCTCGTCCTGCTCGTGGCGCTCGCCTCCGCCGTCGCCCAGGCCTTCGGTCGCTTCTCGTACGCGTTGCTGCTCCCGGCGATCAACCGCGACCTGCTGGGCTCGTACGCCGTCGCGGGGCTGGTCGCCACGGCCAACGTCACCGCGTACCTGCTCGGGACCCTGGCCGTGAGCACCCTCTCCCGCCGCGCTCGGCCGGCCGCGCTCATCCAGGCCGGCCTGGCCTGCAGCGCGCTCGGCCTCGCGCTGCTCACCCGGGCCGACGGTGCGGGGCAGCTGTCCGTCGGACTCACCCTGACCGGCATCGGCGGCGCCTTCATCTGGGTGCCGGCTCCCGGGCTCGCCGGCTCGGTCGTCCGCCCGTCGCGCCGCGGGGCCGCGATCGGCGTCGCGGGCTCCGGGATCGGCGCAGGGATCGTGTTCGCCAGCGCCCTGACCTGGGGTCTGCAGGCCCAGGGCGGTGATGCCTCCTGGCGCACGGTCTACCTGGTCGAGACGGCGATCGCGCTGGTCGCGCTCGTCCTGCTCCTGCTCCTGCTCCGGCCCGCGCCGCACCGCGACGACGACGCGCCCGTGCGCGCCGCCGCCCTGCGACGGGTCCCCGGCTGGATCGGTCTGACGAGCGGCTACGCGGCTTACGGCTTGGCCTACTCCGTCTACACCAGCTACCTGGTGACCGCGCTCGAGGACGACGCCGGCTTCTCGGCCGGCCACGCCTCGGCGGTCTACACCCTGGTCGGCATCGGCCTGACCGTCGGCGGCGTCCTGCTGGGACCGCTGTCCGACCGGTGGGGTCGCGGCGCCACGCTGGTCGGCGGCTACCTGGCCATGGCAGGGGCGATCCTGCTCGTGCCGCTGGGCCTGGAACCCCTGGCCTCGGTGTCGGCCCTGCTGTTCGGCCTGATGATGTCCGGGCTGCCGGCGGTCATCGCCGCCCACCTGTCGGACTTCCTGACCCCGCGGGAGTTCGCCGGGGCCTTCGGTCGCTGCACCCTGGCCTTCGGGCTCGCGCAGCTGTGCGGTCCTCCGCTCGGTGGCTTCCTCGCCGAGACGACGGGCGGCTTCCTCGTCCCCTTCCTCCTCGCCGGACTCGTCGCGGCGATCGGCGCCGGCGTCAGCCTCGACGTCCTCCGCGCCACGTCCACCCGCCGCCAGCCGAACGGCGTCCGCTCCTGATCCGCACGGACGGTCGACGTGCCGTCCAGTGCCGCCGACAGCGGCGGATCAGGTCGCGTCGAAGAGGGTCACCTCGTCCGGCTGGGCGGTGAACGGGTTGGCCCACTCCGACGGCGTGCCGGTGATCGGCTGGGCGTCGGTCACGACCACGAACGGCGTGCCCGGGTAGACGGCCAGCACCCGCGAGGTCGAGGACAGCGTCTCGGTGTGCTCGACCAGCTCACCCCGGCGCAGGGAACGCGTCGTCCGCCGGCCGGACAGCTCCTCACCGACCGAGGCGACCCACTGGGCGCCGTCCTGGCGGAAGGTGATCGACCGGACCCGCCGGCCCGGGGGAGCGGGCTCGCACCCGGCGAACTCGGCGAGCGCGTCGTAGAGCCGCTCCGCCTGCTCGTCGTCGCTCGCCCGCGGGATGAAGAACGCAGTCACGGGCGCAGTCTCACCGTCGCTACCGACGGGAGCGCGCGGGTGGTGGTCGCCGTACCAGTACCACCGCTGCGGTTGTTGCTCGGCGCACCCGCTGTGAGAGTGGCTCCCCGTGGACGGCATCGCGACCCTGAGTGCGTTCGTCGGGCGCTGGTTCGCGCTCATCGTCGTCGTGGCCGGCGGCATCGCACTCGCGACCCCGGACACCTTCGCCGGGGGCGGCGCGCTGGTGCCGTACCTGCTGATGGTGATCATGCTCGGCATGGGCATGACCCTGCGGGCGACCGACTTCGCGATCGTGGCGCGGCGGCCCTGGGCGCTCCTGCTCGGCGTCGCGGCGCAGTACGTCGTGATGCCCGGGGTGGCGTGGCTGCTGACCCAGGCGCTCAGCCTCCCGGCCGCCGTCGCCGCCGGGGTGATCCTGGTCGGGGCCGCGCCCGGCGGGACGGCGTCCAACGTGATGGTCTACCTGGCCAAGGGCGACACGGCCCTGTCCGTCGCGATGACGTCGGTGTCGACCCTGCTCGCGCCCCTGCTGACCCCGCTGCTGGTGCTGTGGCTGGCGGGGGAGTACCTGCCCGTGGACGCCGGGGGCCTGTTCACCTCGATCGTGCAGATCGTCCTGGTGCCGGTGCTGCTCGGGCTGGTCCTGCGGCTCGTCGTCCCGCGGGTGGTCGAGCGGGTCCTGCCGGCCCTGCCGCTGGTCTCGGTCGTCGGCATCACCGCGGTCGTGGTCGTCGTCGTGGCCGGCAGCGCGGACACGATCACGTCGGTCGGGCTCGTGGTCGTGCTCGCGGTGGTCCTGCACAACGGCCTCGGCCTGGCCCTCGGGTACGGCATCGCCCGTGTCACGGGCATGGACGTCTCGGCCCGGCGGGCCATCAGCATCGAGGTCGGCATGCAGAACTCGGGGCTGGCCGCGGGGCTCGCCACGGTGCACTTCAGCCCCGCGGCCGCGCTGCCGGCGGCGGTCTTCTCGGTCTGGCACAACGTGTCCGGGTCCCTGCTGGCCGGCCACTGGGCGCGCAGGGACCCCGCCGCCGGCCGGGTCGACGGCCGGGACGGGGTGCTGGTGCGGGAGACGGAGCGGTGAGGGCGGCCGGTCAGGCGGACTGCGAGCGCCGCGTCTCGGTGCGGTGCGTCCTGTTGTGCACCCACAGCACCAGGCAGCGCAGCGCCGCGTAGCCCTCCGCGGAGGCGTAGCCCTGCTCGAAGCGGGCCGCCTCGACGAGCTCGTCGCTGTCGACGGTCCCACCGGCGGCGAAGCGGTCGAGCACCTCGCCGGTCAGCGACGTGCTGCGGAACAGGCGGGCGATGCCGAGGGCCACCGAGTCGGACACCGTGAGGCTGAACGGCGGGTGCGCCATCGCCGCCCGGCGGTCCAGCAGCTGGGCGACCTCGCTGTAGACCTGGACGTCGGTGGCCGGCATCCCGCGAGCGGCGATGTTCAACGGAGGCTCCTCGCTGGTCGGTCCGTTCCTCTCGGTCAGGACATCGGCCGTGCGGAGCCGGTACTGAACCGGAACCCGGCCTCGCCCTCCCTCCGAGGGGGCGAGGCCCGTTGCGGTCAGGGCAACCGGATGGGCACCACGGGTCCGGGGGCGTGCGCCTGGGGTGGGACGTCGCCGCGACCCAGGCCCAGCGGGTCGGCGTCCTCACCGCGGTCGAGCACGTAGCAGGCGGCGATCACGCCGGCGCGGTCCTCCCGGATCGCCCCGATGATCTGACCGAGGCTCTCCCGGACGCAGTAGTGGGCCCCGTCGGTCGTGATGACGACGGTGTCCGCGCCCGCCTCGACCCGCTCGATGTGGTCGGGGTCCAGGCGGCAGTACTCGCCGGTGCGACGGGTGAGGCCGATCATCGCGGTCCTCCTGCTGGGCGGGGCATCGGGCCCCGGGGGCTGCCTCGGTGGTGAGGTGCCCGTACCTTCGGCGCCGACCGCGGACCGGTTGAGCCCGGACCGCGCAGTCCGCCCCGTCGGGGTGAGCCCCCACGGGAGCCCCGTGCCCGCCTCCGAGCGACTGGCCTGGGCCGCCGGGGTGGTGGCGGCGCGGGCGGGGGAGCGGGTGCTGGAGGCGGGCTGCGGCCACGGCGTCCTGGTGTCCCTGCTCGCCGACCGCGGGTGCACGGTGCTCGGTGCCGACCTGGGCGCGGGCCCCTTCGACGTGGTCGTGTCCTCCAACCTGCGGGCCTTCCACGACCCCCGGGAGGAGGCGGCCCGGGACGTCGTCGACCGGGTCCTCGCGCCCGACGGCCGGGTCGTCGTCGCCTCCTCCGTGATGACGCCGGGTGCCGACGCCGCCGTCGTCGGCACGGTGGCCCGGCTGGCCGCCGGCCGCGGGCTCGCTGTCGCGGTCGTCCACCACGGCGCGACGGCGCCGATGGCGTCGGCGGCGGTCGAGCTGCGCCGCGGAGGCCGGGGCCAGGCTCCCCCCTCCGGGTGAGGCCGCGGGGTCGCGCTCAAGACGGCCCCGGCCACCGTCGATCACCCGGTCAGGTGACGCCCGGCCTCCCGGTGGGCGTCGATCCCGAAGCGAGGAGGAGACGTCGTGTCCGAGCAGTCCGTGCTCGTCGTCGAGGACACCGAGGAGATCAGGGAGCTGGTCTGCACGGTCCTGCGCCGGGCGGGGATGGACGTCCGCGCGGTCGCGTCCGGCGCCGAGGCGCTGGCCGAGGTCCGCCGGGCCGCACCGGACGTCGTCGTCCTCGACCTGGGCCTCCCGGACGCCGACGGCACCGAGGTGTGCCGGCAGATCCGCGCCGAGAGCGAGTGCTACGTCCTCATGCTCACCGCGCGCGCCGAGGAGGTCGACCTGCTCATCGGGCTGGCCGTGGGCGCCGACGGGTACATGGCCAAGCCGTTCTCGCCGCGCGAGCTGGTCGCCCGGGTGCAGGCCATGCTGCGCCGGCCCCGCGTCCCCGCCCCGCGCCCCGCGCCGGTGGAGGAGTCGGTGCTGCGGCTGGCCGAGCTCGAGGTGGACGAGGACAGCCGCGAGGTCCGGGTGGACGGCGCCGTCGTCGACCTGACCCGCACCGAGTTCGACCTGCTCGCCGCGCTGGCCTCCCGGCCCGGTCGGGTGCTGCAGCGCGAGACGCTGCTGCGCGAGGTCTGGCAGACCGACTGGGAGGGCAGCGTCCGCCTGGTCGAGGCGCACATGTCCAACCTGCGCCGCAAGCTGCAGGCCGCCGGCCTGAGCTCGCCGGAGATCCGGACGGTGCGCGGGGTGGGCTACCGGCTCGTCGCCTGAGGACCCTCGGCTCCTGGACGGGCCGCAGTCGCGCGGAGCACCCGGGGGACGTCAGGCCGGCGGCAGGTGGGCGACGCTGGCGGCTATCCCGGTGAGGTGCACCAGCCGCAGCAGCTCCGAACGGCGGAACGCCGGACCGCCCGAGCGGCCGATCACCACCGCCGTCCCCGGGCCGAACGGGGTGGCCATCATCTCCAGCGCCATCTCCCGCCAGCGCTCGGGCAGCCAGTCGGCCTCGCTGGGCAGCAGCCGTGGCCCCGTCAGCGGCATCCAGGGCAGCGTCATCCCGTCGAAGGTCGGCGCCGCGTCCGACGCGGCGAGCACCTCGCACGGTGCGGACCCGGTGAGCACCACGGCCCACCCGCTGTGGAACACCCGCGGCAGCTCGGCCGCCAGCAGTTTCACCGCGAGGGCGGGCGGGCCGGGCGTGGCGGCCCGGGCCAGTGCCTCCAGCAGCTCCAGCTCGCGGTGGGTGTCCAGCGGCCCGTGGAACGGGCGCAGCGACTCCACGTGCACGCCGGGCACGGTCTGCGCGGCGGTGATCAGGCTGTCGGGCAGCCGGTCGGGGGGGAGGTCGACCACGATGTCGTCGACCGCGACGTCCCCTCCGCGCTCCAGCACGTCGACCGACACGATGTCGATGCCCGCCTCGCCCAGCGCCGTGGCCACGGCGCCGAGGATGCCGGGGCGGTCCGGCACGACCAGCCGCAGGAGATGGGACACGGTTCCTCCGTGCTCGGGGGGGACGGGCCGATCTCCGTCGATCGCGGGCCGCGACAGCTTCCCCCATCGACGGCCCGGCGGTCGAGCGGCCGCTCCGGCCGACCGGCTCGGCGGGCCCCCCACGTACAGTGGCTGGGTTCCGAACGTCGTGACGAGCGTCCTCCGCGGCGCCGACGGAGTGGAGTCCCGCCCCAGCATGAGCACCCCCTCCCCGCAGGAGACCGACGCCGTCGTCCCCGAGCCGCAGGCCCCCGCCGCGCTCGGCCGGGAGGGCACCGCCGGACTCGGCCGTGATGACGTAGCGCACCTGGCCCGGCTCGCCCGGCTGGCCCTCACCGACGAGGAGCTGGACCACTTCGCCGGCCAGCTGTCCGCGGTGCTCGACGCGGTGGCCGAGGTCGGGAAGGCCGACGTCGACGACGTCCCGCCGATGACCCACGCGGTGCCGCTGACCAACGTCGCGCGCGAGGACGTCGTCATCCCGAGCCTGCCGCGGGACGTCGTCCTGGCGCAGGCGCCGGCGGCGGAGGACGACCGCTTCCGCGTGCCGCAGATCCTGGGGGAGGAGGAGTGAGCACCCTCGACCCGACGTCCCTGGACGTCCCGGCGATCCAGGCGCTGCTGGCGGCCGGCGCGACCGCCGTCGACGTCACCCAGGCCTACCTCGACCGGATCGATGCGGTCGACGGTGGGCTCGGCGCGTACCTGCACGTGGCCGGCGAGGCCGCGCTGGCCCGCGCCGCCGAGGTGGACGCCGCCCGGGCCGCGGGCGGGGAGCTCGGCCCGCTGGCCGGGCTGCCGGTCGCGCTCAAGGACGTCTTCGTCACCGAGGGCGTGCCCACGACCAGCGGGTCGAGGATCCTCGAGGGCTGGCGCCCGCCGTACGACGCCACCGTCGCAGCAAGGCTCAAGGCCGCCGGCACGGTGGTGCTCGGCAAGACCAACATGGACGAGTTCGCGATGGGCTCCTCCACCGAGAACTCCGCCTACCGGCCGACCCGCAACCCGTGGGACCCCGACCGGATCCCCGGCGGCTCCTCGGGCGGCTCCTCGGCGGCGGTCGCCGGCGGGCTGGCCCCCTGGGCGCTGGGCACCGACACCGGCGGCTCGATCCGCCAGCCGGCCGCCATGACCGGGCTGGTCGGGCACAAGCCGACCTACGGCGGGGTCTCCCGCTACGGCCTCATCGCCTTCTCCTCCAGCCTGGACCAGGCCGGCCCGATGGCGCGCACGGTGCTCGACGCCGCGGTCCTGCACGAGGCGATCGGCGGGTACGACCCGCGCGACTCCACCAGCATCGACGCGCCCGTGCCGGTGCTCGTGAAGGCGACCGGGGAGGGCGCCCGCGGCGAGCTGGCCGGTCTGCGGGTCGGCGTCGTCCGCGAGCTCGGCGGCGACGGGCACACCGACGGCTACGACGCCGGCGTCCTGGACCGGGTGCGCGAGACCGTCGAGCTCCTCGCGGGCATGGGCGCAGAGGTGCGCGAGGTGTCCTGCCCGGCGTTCGACCTGGCGCTGCCCGCCTACTACCTGATCGCGCCCAGCGAGGCGTCGTCCAACCTCGCCCGCTTCGAGGGCATGCGGTTCGGCCTGCGGGTGGGGGACGACGGCAGCCACTCCCTCGAGGAGGTCATGTCGCTGACCCGAGAACAGGGCTTCGGCCCCGAGGTCAAGCGACGCATCGTGCTCGGCACCTACGCCCTGTCGGCCGGCTACTACGACGCCTACTACGGGCAGGCGCAGAAGGTGCGCTCGCTGATCACCCGCGACTTCACCGCCGCGTTCGACGACGTCGACGTGCTGGTCAGCCCGACCAGCCCGACGGTGGCCTGGCCGATCGGCGCGCGCGTCGACGACCCGCTGGCGATGTACGCCGCCGACCTGTGCACCCTGCCGGCCAGCCTCGCCGGGCTGCCGGCGATCTCGGTGCCCTGCGGGCTGTCCGAGGGGCTGCCGGTCGGGTTCCAGGTCATGGCGCCGGCGCTGGCCGACGACCGCTGCTACCGGGTCGCCGCCGCGGTCGAGGCCGCACTGGACGCCGCCCGCGGCGCCCGCTTCCTCGACCAGCTCACCGACCGGACGGGGGCCCCGGCGTGAACGGCGCGCTCAAGGCCGCGTGGGGCCTCACCGCGTTCGTCGTCCTGGTGGGGCTGATCGGCTGGATCGCCACCGGCGAGGCATTCTTCGCCGTCTTCATCGTCCTGGGCGTGCTCACCGCCGTCGGCGCCGTGGTGACCGGCCGCTCCGTCCGCAAGGAGAACGACTCCCGATGAGCGACACCCTCGTCGAGTTCGACGAGCTCCTCACCCGCTACGAGCCGGTCATCGGCCTGGAGACCCACGTCGAGCTGGGCACCGCGTCGAAGATGTTCTGCGGCTGCTCGACCACCTTCGGCGCCGAGCCCAACACCCAGACCTGCCCGGTCTGCCTGGGCCTGCCGGGCTCGCTGCCGGTGGCCAACGCCGCCGCCATCGAGGCGACGATCCGCATCGGCCTGGCGCTGGGCTGCCGGATCGCCTCCTGGTGCCGCTTCGCCCGGAAGAACTACTTCTACCCGGACATCCCCAAGGGCTTCCAGACCAGCCAGTACGACGAGCCGCTGTGCACCGCCGGCCACCTGGACGTCGAGGTGGACGGCGAGACGTACCGCGTGGAGATCGAGCGGGTGCACCTGGAGGAGGACACCGGCAAGAACCTGCACGTCGGCGGGTCCACCGGGCGCATCCACGGCGCCTCGCACTCGCTGGTCGACTTCAACCGCGCCGGCATCCCGCTGGTCGAGATCGTCACCCGGCCCATCCCGGGCGCCGGCGCCAAGGCCCCCGAGGTCGCCCGCGCCTACGTCACCGAGCTGCGCGAGATCCTGCTGGCGCTCGGCGTCTCGGAGGTCCGGATGGAGCAGGGCAACCTGCGCTCGGACGTGAACACCTCGCTGAACCCGATCGGCGACCTGGAGTGGGGGACCCGCACCGAGACCAAGAACGTCAACTCGCTGCGCAGCGTCGAGCGGGCGGTCCGGTACGAGATGCGCCGGCAGGCCGCCGTCCTGGACGCCGGGAGCCGGGTGTTCCAGGAGACCCGGCACTTCCACGAGGACACCGGCAGCACCTCGCCGGGGCGGAGCAAGGAGGAGGCGACCGACTACCGGTACTTCCCCGAGCCCGACCTGGTGCCGGTCGCGCCGGACGCCGCGTGGGTGGCGGAGCTCGCCGCCGGGCTGCCCGAGCTGCCCGCCGCCCGCCGCGTGCGGCTCCTGGAGGAGTGGGGCCTGCCGGCCACCGAGATGGCCTGGCTGGTGAACGCCGGGGCGCTCGGCCTGGTCAGTGACACGGTGGCCGCCGGGGCCACGCCCGCCGACGCCCGCAAGTGGTGGCTCGGTGAGCTGGCCCGTCGCGCCAACGACGCCGGTGTGGAGCTCACCGAGCTGGCCGTGACGCCGCAGCAGGTCGCCGAGCTGACCCGCCTGGTCGCCGAGGGCACGGTCAACGACCAGCTCGCCCGGCAGGCGCTCGACGGCGTGCTGGCCGGCGAGGGCGACCCGAAGCAGGTCGTCGAGGCCCGCGGGTTGGCCGTGATGGGGGAGTCCGACGAGCTGGTCGCCGCCGTCGAGGCCGCGATCGCCGGGGCGCCGGACGTCGTCGCCAAGGTGCAGGGCGGCAAGGTCCAGGCGCTCGGCGCGCTCGTCGGCGCGGTCATGAAGGCCACCCGCGGCAAGGCCGACGCCGCGACGGTGAAGCGGATGCTCGAGGAACGCGTGGTCAGTAGCTGAGCAGTCGAGCCGGGTACGGCACCCGGCTGGGGTGGACCGGTCGCGGGGGCCCGGAGGGTCTCCCGACCGGGACACGGGCAGCGGCTCCGCGCGACGGGGGGACGGCACGTGGCCGCGGTGTCGGCCGGTAGGCCGACGATGTCACAGCGGGGAGTCGGACGCCCCGCCCGGCGGGAAGACGCGGAGCACCCGGTCGTCGTCGGCGACCGGGGTGCCGACGCCGTCCCTGTTCGACGTGGTGATCCACAGCGCGCCCTCGGTGTCGAGGACGACGGTGCGCAGCCGGCCGTAGCGGTCGGTGAGGAACTCGGACGGCTCGTCGGCCAGCGCGCCGGACCCGTCGAGCGGCACCGAGTGCACGCGGCGACCGTCGAGCGAGCCGAGGAACACCGTGCGCCCGGCGACCGCGCAGCCGCCGAGCCCACCCTCCTCGGCGGGGAACTCCACGACCGGGCCGGTGCTCTCCGCGCCGGCGGTCGGCCAGCCGGCGTCCCCGCCCTCGGTGACCAGGTCCAGCTCGTCGGTCCCGGTCGCCGACGCGTCGGTGGCGAACAGCGCCTGCTCCCCGCCCAGGCACAGCGCGGGGACGTCGGCGTGGCCGGTGGCGTAGACCGGGCCGGCACCCTCCACCGGGCGGCCGAAGACGTCGATCCGGAGCACCTTGCCGCCCAGCGAGGCGCGGTCCTGGGCCAGCGCGGGGTCGCCGGTGTCGCCGGTGCCCACGAACAGCGAGCCGTCGGGGGCGAACACCAGCCCGCCGCCGTTGTGGGTCTCGCCGCGCGGGATGCCGGTCAGCACCGGGTTGGGCGTGCCGCCCATCGGGAAGCGGACCACCCGGTTGTCGGTGGCCGTGGAGACGTAGGCGTAGAACAGCCCGTCCTCGGCGAAGGTGGGTGAGAGGGCCAGGCCGAGCAGGCCGCCGTCCCCGGCAGTGTCGATGCCGGGCAGCGTCATGAGCTCCCGGGCGGGGGAGCGGTCCGGGAAGACCTGCAGCAGTCGCCCGGAGTCCCGCTCGCCGACGACCGCGCTGCCGTCGGGCAGCACGACCAGGCCGGTGGGGACGGTCAGGCCCGAGGCGACCACGTTCGGGTCGCCGGCCTCCTCGTCGGCCTCGGGGTCGGCCGGGTCGCCGGGACCGGGTGCCTGCGGGGTCTCCGTGGGCGGGCCCACCTGCGGCGGCGGGCCCTCCGGCTGCGGCCGGAACGGCCCGGCCGGCTCGTAGCCGTCGCCGCCGCACGCGGTCAGGACGGCGGCCAGCAGGGCGGCGCCGGCCAGCCCCCGTCCCCGTCGCACCCGCTGCCGGCTCACCCCACGAACAGTACGTGCGGGCAGCGACCGCGGGCCGGGTCCCGGGTGCCTACGGGGGCGTCTCCCCGGGGCCGGCGGGCGCCGGGATGCGGCCGCCGGAGAGGGCGGCCAGCCGGGGCAGGTCGCGGGCCCGTAGCGCCGGCAACCGCAGCTCGGTGCCGCGGGTGGTGACCAGCCACAGGGCACCGCGCTCGGCGACGCGGATGCCCGCCACTTCCGCCCACGGCACCCGCCGGGCGCCCACCAGGGAGCGCACGGTGACACCGCCGTCGCCGAGGTCCACCCCGGCGCGCAGCACCCACGCCGCGGCCAGCCCGGGGACGAGCAGGAACACCGGCGTCCAGGAGGCCGCGGACGCCAGCGGCACCACGCAGATCGCCAGGACGACCACCGGCAGCAGCGCCACCCGGCTCGTCCGCAGTCGCGCCGTCCCCACGTCCGCACATCCTCCCAGACCGGCTCAGGCCGACAGCCGTGCCAGCCGGCCGGCCGCGTCCCCGCCCTCGGCCGCCGTGTACACGACCAGGTGCAGGCCCGGGGCGTCGGCCGGGGTGAGCTGGTGGTGCTCGAGCAGCAGCGTGCCGACCTGCGGGTGCTCGAAGCGCCGTTCCGAGGAGCTGAACCGGTCGACGTCGTGGCTGGCCCAGCCGGCCCGGAAGTGCGGGCTCGCCGCCTCCAGCCGGGCGACGAGGTCGACCACCTCCGGGTCGGCCAGCCGCGGCCCCACCTCGGCGCGGAACTGGGTGAGGAACCGGCGGCTGTCGGTCGTCCAGTCGCCCAGCAGCTCGCGGACGGCGGGGTCGGTGAAGACCAGCCAGAGCAGGTTCCGCTCGGCCGGCGGGACGGCGGCCACCCCTGGGTAGAGCCGCTCGTAGGCGCGGTTCCAGCCGGTGATGGTCCAGCCCGCGGTGATCGCGTAGGCGGGGGAGGGGCCGAGCGCGTCGAGCAGCCGCTGCACGTGCGCGGGCATCCCGTCGGCGGCCCCGGCCGGGGCGGCGCCGTGCCCGGCCAGCCGCAGCACGTACTCGTGCTCGGCCGGTGACATCCGCAGCGTGCGGGCCAGCGCGTCGACCACCTGCCGCGACGGGTGGATGTCGCGGCCCTGCTCCAGCCACGTGTACCAGGTGTGGCTCACGCCGGAGAGCAGCGCGACCTCCTCGCGCCGCAGCCCCGGCGTCCGCCGCGCACCCCCCGCCGGCACCCCCGCCACGCGCGGGTCGACCTGGCGGCGGCGGGAGCGCAGGAACTCCGCGAGCTCGCGTCGGGCGGTGGCGGACACGGCGGCTCCTCGGTGGTGGTGTCCGTACCAGTATCAGCCGTCTCTGGGCGGGTCCTGCCGACCGGCCTAGCATCGCCGGACGTGACCACCGTGGAGGAACCGCGCACCAGCGCCGACGTCAAGCCCCGCAGCCGCGAGGTGACCGACGGCATCACCCGCGCACCGGCCCGCGCGATGCTGCGCGCGGTGGGGATGGGCGACGACGACTGGGAGAAGCCGCAGATCGGCGTCGCCTCGTCGTGGAACGAGATCACCCCCTGCAACCTCTCCCTGGACCGGCTGGCCAAGCGGGCCAAGGAGGGGGTGCACGCCGCCGGCGGCTTCCCGCTCGAGTTCGGCACCATCTCGGTCTCCGACGGCATCTCCATGGGCCACGAGGGGATGCGCGCCTCGCTGGTCTCCCGCGAGGTCATCGCCGACTCGGTCGAGACCGTCGTGTTCGCCGAGCGGCTCGACGGCACCGTGCTGCTCGCCGGCTGCGACAAGTCGCTGCCCGGCATGCTCATGGCCGCGGCCCGCCTCGACCTGGCCAGCGTCTTCGTCTACTCGGGCTCGACGCTGCCCGGCAGGCTCGGCGACCGCGACGACCTCACGATCATCGACGTCTTCGAGGGCGTGGGGGCCTGTGCCCGCGGGCTGATCAGCCGCGACGACCTCGACGCGATCGAGAAGGCCGCCTGCCCGGGCGAGGGCTCCTGCGGCGGCATGTACACCGCCAACACCATGGCCAGCGTCGCGGAGGCCCTCGGCATGGCCCTGCCCGGCAGCGCCGCCCCGCCGGCTCCCGACAGCCGGCGTGACGCCGTGGCGATCGCCTCCGGCGAGGCCGTGGTCAACCTGCTGCGCCACGGCATCACCGCCCGCCAGATCATGACCAAGGAGGCGTTCGAGAACGCGATCACCGTCGTCATGGCGCTCGGTGGCTCCACCAACGCCGTCTTGCACCTGCTGGCCATCGCGCACGAGGCGCAGGTCGACCTGACCCTCGAGGACTTCAACCGGATCGGCGACCGCACGCCGCACCTGGCCGACGTCAAGCCCTTCGGCCGCTTCGTCATGACCGACATCGACCGCGTCGGCGGCGTGCCGGTCGTGCTGCGGGCACTGCTCGACGCCGGGCTGCTGCACGGCGACGTGCTGACCGTGACCGGGAAGACGATGGCGGAGAACCTGGCCGAGATCGCCCCGCCGGACCTCGACGGCACGATCGTCCACGCGATGAGCGACCCCATCCACAAGACCGGCGGGCTGACGATCCTCCGGGGATCGCTGTCGCCCGAGGGTGCCGTGGTGAAGTCCGCCGGCTTCGACGCCGACGTCTTCGAGGGCACCGCCCGCGTCTTCGACGGCGAGCAGGGCGCCATGGACGCCGTCACCGAGGGCACCCTGCAGCCCGGCGACGTCGTGGTGATCCGCTACGAGGGCCCCAGGGGCGGCCCGGGCATGCGCGAGATGCTCGCCGTCACCAGCGCGATCAAGGGTGCGGGCCTGGGCAAGGACGTCCTGCTGCTCACCGACGGCCGGTTCTCCGGGGGGACGACGGGGCTGTGCGTCGGCCACGTGGCGCCCGAGGCCACCGACGGCGGCCCGATCGCCTTCGTGCGGGACGGCGACCGGATCCGGCTGGACCTGGCCCGCCGCGCCCTCGACCTGCTGGTCGACGACGAGGAGCTGGCCCGCCGCCGCGAGGGCTGGACGCCGCTGCCCGCGCGCTACACCACCGGCGTCCTCGGCAAGTACGCCAAGCTGGTGAGCTCCGCCGCGCAGGGCGCGGTCTGCGGCTGAAGAAGGACCACCCTTCCCCCCACGCCTCGCGAGCTCGGCGCGGGACCCTGAAGGGTGGCCGTTCCAGTCGGTCACCCGCCCCCCGAACGGGTGAGGGCCGGGCCCGCACCGGTGTCGTGACCCCACCGGCCTGCCGAACACCCCCGTGTGGACAGGCTGAGGTGGTGGCTGCTCGGCAGCGCGGTGCCGGTGGGCGCCGCCTGCGCGGTCGCCGCGGGCGTGTCCGGCGCGGAGGCCGTCGGCGACCTCGCGCTCGCCGCGCTCGGCGTCGCCACCGCCGCGGTGACGTGGGCCGCCGGGCGGTCCAAGCAGCCGGGCTGGCGCGGCTGGCGGCTGATCGCCGCGGCACCGCTGCTGCCGGTGATCGGCCTGCTCGCGGTCACCGTCGTCGCCCCGGCCGACCCGGTGGAGCAGGTCGCCCTGCGCTGGCTGCCCACCGTCCCCGCGTACGTGCTCGTCGTCGCCGGCATCCTCACCCTCGTCGCACCCTCCCGGCTGCGGCGCGGCGCCCGTCCGGCCGTCGAGCTGGCGCTCTTCCTCATCGCCTGCGTGCTCGTCGTGCAGGTGCTGGTGCTCGGTCCCGAGCTCGACTGGCTGGACCTGACCCCCAGCGGCCGGGCCGTCCTCGCCGCCGCCGTCGTCGCCACCTCGGCCGCCATGGCCGCCGCGCTGCTGCTGCTCGGCGCCATCGAGAGCCGCCGCCAGCCCATGGCGCTGGTGCTGCTGGCCGCGACCGCCGTGCTGGCCTCCGGTCGCGCGCTGGTCACCTCCGCGACGCTGACCGGCGAGGAGGCCATCGGCGACCTCGGCCGCTTCCTGGTCGCCGGCGGGATGGTGCTGCTCGGCGCGGCCGTCCTGCTCGACCCGGGCCCGTGCCCCGACGCCGGCCCGCCGCCGTGCAGCGGCCGCTCCACGGAGTTGCGCCAGCTGCTGCCGCACCTGGCGATGACCGTCGCCTGTCTCGGCGCGGCCGCGGTGTCCCTCGCCGGCCACCGCATCAGCCCCGTGATCGCGATCGGCGGCTCGGTGTGCGCCGGCCTGGCCGTGCTGCACCGGTGGATGACCGCCCGCGAGGAGCAGCGGGTGGGCGCCCGGCTGCGGCGCAGCGAGGCCTACTTCCGGTCACTGGTCGCCGCGAGCGGCGACGCCGTCCTCATCCTCGACCGCGGCCTGCGGGTCACCTGGTCCTCGCCGACGCTCGGGACCACGCTCGGGGACCCCGACGCGGCCCCGGTGGGCGCCGACCTGCTCGACCTGGTGCACCCGGACGACGTGGCGTCGGTGGTCGCGGCCCTGCGGCCCGACGGCGGGGACGCCGCCCCGTCCGGGGTGCTGGCGCTGCGGCTGCGGCACGCGGACGGCAGCTGGCGGCACCTGGAGGCCGGCGTCTCCGACCTGCGCACGGACGCCGTCGTGGGTGCGGTCGTGCTGCACTGCCGCGACACCACCGAGCGGGTCGAGCGGGAGCGGACCCTCGAGCAGCTGGCCTTCACCGACCCCGTCACCGGGCTGCCCAACCGGGCCGGCTGCGAGCGCAGGCTGGCCGACGTCCTGGTCGCGGGCGGGCCGTGCCGCAGCCTGCTGCTCATCGAGCTCGACGGCCTCGACGAGGTGCGCGAGGACGCCGGCCGCGACGTCGTCACCGCGGTGCTGGTCGAGATCGGCCGGCGGCTGCGGGCCACGGTGCGCAGCGGCGACCTGGTCAGCCGGGTCGGCGGTGGCGCCTTCGCCGTCCTGGCAGAGGGCGCGCCGCACGCGGTCGACCTGCTGGCCGACCGCTGCCTGTCGGTGATCGAGCAGCCGCTGGACACCCCCGCGGGGGTCTTCGACCTCAACGCCGGGATCGGCGTCGTGGAGGTGGGTGCCGCGGACTCGGTGGGCGACCTGATGGTCCGCGCCGAGCTCGCCGTGCGGGCCGCGGCGAGCTCCGGGACCGGCAGCGCGCTGCGCTACCGGCCGGCCCTCGGCAGCGCCGCCGAGCGGCGGGCCCGGCTGCGCGAGGACCTCCCGGGCGCCTGGGACCGGGGTGAGCTGTCGGTGCTCTTCCAGCCCGTGGTCTCGCTCGGCGAGCAGCGGGCGACCGGCGTCGAGGCGCTGCTGCGCTGGCAGCACCCCGAGCTCGGCGAGGTGCCCCCCGCGGAGTTCGTGCCGATCGCCGAGCGCGCCGGGGTGATCGGGGAGCTGCAGCGCTGGGCGCTGGAGACCGCCGCCACCGCCGCGCTGACCCTGCCGCACACCGGCGAGCCGCTGCGGCTGGGCGTCAACATCTCCGCCTCGCACGTCGCCGCCCGGACCCTCGTGCGCGACGTCGCCGCGGTGCTCCAGTCGACCGGGCTGCCGCCCGAGCGGCTGATCCTGGAGATCACCGAGGCGACCCTGATGTCCGAGGGCGAGCACGTGGCCGTGGACGTCGAGGCGCTGCGGCTCATGGGGGTGCACGTCGCGCTGGACGACTTCGGCACCGGCCGTTCCTCGCTGGCGCACCTGACCCGGCTGCCCATCGACGTGCTCAAGCTGGACCACGCGTTCGTGCTGCGGGTCGACCGCGACCCCAAGGCGCGGGCGCTGTGCGAGTCGGTCGTCGCGATCGCCGCCGCCCTCGGGCTGGACGTGGTGGCCGAGGGCGTGGAGACCCCTGCCCAGCTCGGCGCGCTGCGCGCGGCCGGCTGCGGGTTCGCGCAGGGCTTCCTGCTGGCCCGGCCGATGCGCCCCGCGGACCTGGCCGGCGTGCTCGACGACGGTGCCGGCCTGCTGTGGCCCGGTCTGGTCGGATTCCGCTGATGCCCGCGGCCCCGACCCGGGCGCCCGGTGCCGTGCCGGTGCTGGCGCTGCTGGGCCTGCTCGCGGCCGTCACGGCCACCCTGGAGCTGACCGCCCACCCGCTCGCCGACACCCTCGTCCCCGCGTGCCTGGCCCTCGGGTCCGGGGCGACCGCGGTCGTCGCCCGCGGGGCGGCCGCCGGGCTGCCCGGCCGGTCCGGGCGCCCGTGGTGGGCGCTCGCGCTGGCCATGGCGCTGCTGGCCGTCGGCCAGGTCCTGGCCACCGTGCGCTCCGGCGCCGACCTGCAGTTCGGCGGCGCGGAGGACGTGCCGACGCTGCTGGCGGTCCCGGTCGCGGTCCTGGCCTCGGTCCGGCTGCGGCCCGCGCGGTCGCGGCGGTGGCCGGGCTCGCGGACCGTGCTGGACGGCGTCGTCGCCACGCTGGCCGTCGCCGTCCTGGGCCACCTGCTGCTGCGTGACCTCCTGGCGGGCGTGCAGGGCGCGGCCGACGGGCTCATCGCGGTCGGGTACCCGGCCGTCGGCGCGGTGCTGGTGGGGGTGGGGCTGATCACCGTCACCGCGGTCAGCGGCGTCCGCCGGGTCACCGCAGGGTGGCTGCTGGCCGCCTCGGTGCTGATGGTCGTGGTGGCGTTCGGCGGCGCGCTCGGCCGGACGCTGGACAGCACCACCGCCATCGTCGTCACCGAGCAGGCCTGGCTGGCCATGCTCGGCGCGTCGGTGCTGGCCGTGCGCTGCGACCCCGGCCAACCGGCCACGCCCGACCACGACCGGCCCACCGTCCCGCTGCGCGGCCTGGTGCTGGTCTCGGGCGTCGCCTCCGGCGTCCTGTTCGTGCTGGTCGCCGGCGTGCTGACCGGGCGGCCGATCGACCACGCGGAGGCCGCCGGGGGAGCGGTGCTGGTCCTGCTCACCTCGCTGCGCACCCTCCTGTGGGCGGTCGACGGCCACCGCCTCACCCGGCGCCTCGCCCGCACCGAGGGGTACTTCCGCGCCCTGGTCGACAGCGGCGACGCGGTCACCGTGGTGGTCGACGGCGTGGGCCGGATCGGCTGGGCGTCGGGGCCCGTGGAGGCGCAGCTGGGCTGGACCGACGCCGAGCTCGCCGGCCGGGGCCTCGCCGGCCTGCTCGACGACGGGGACCGCGACCTGGTCCAGCGGGTCGCCGAGGCCGTCCGCGCCGGCTCGACCCTGGGCGTGCTGCCGGCGACGGTGCGGCTGCGGACCCGTGACGGCAGCTGGCGAGACGTCGACGTCACCGGCGCCGCGCGGGCCGGTGCCGCACCCGCGGGGGTCTCCGGCCCGGCCGCGCGCAGCGGCCTGGTGCTGCACCTGCGCGACGTCACCGACCGCAGCTCCAGCCGGCGCGAGCTGGAGCGGATGGCCTACACCGACTTCCTCACCGGGCTGCCCAACCGCGCCCGCTTCATGGCCGCGCTGGCCGGTGTCGCCGGCGGGTCGGCCTCCGGCTGCCTGCTGCTGGTCGACCTCGACGGCTTCAAGGCGGTCAACGACGTCGCCGGGCACGACGCCGGCGACCGGCTGCTGTGCGAGGTGGCCGAGACGCTGCGCGGCGCTGCTCGGGAGGGCGACGTCGTCGCCCGGCTCGGCGGTGACGAGTTCGCGGTGCTGGTGCGGGCCGGCCGCGAGGAGGCGACCGCGCTCGCCGAGCGGCTGGTCGTGCTGCTCGACCGCGAGCACCGCCCGCCCGCGCCCGACGGCAGCGTCCACGGCGGGTTGGTGCTGCCGGTGTCCGGCAGCGTCGGCGTGGCCGAGCTGCACCCCGGCGGGGACCCGGCCGAGGCGGTGCGCCGCGCCGACCTCGCCCTGCGGGCGGCCAAGGCCGCCGGCAAGAACTGCGTGCGCACCACCGGGGAGGCCCTGGACCGCGTGGTCGACCGGCGGGCGCGGCTGGCCCGCGAGCTGCCGGACGCCGTCGCCGGCGGCGGGCTGTCCCTGGTCCTGCAGCCCGTCGTGGGGGTGCAGGAGCGCCGGGTGCTGGGTCTGGAGGCCCTGGTCCGCTGGCGGCACCCCGTGCTCGGCGACGTCCCGCCGGAGGAGTTCGTCGGCCTGGCCGAGGACGAGGGCCTGATCGTGCCGTTGCAGCGCTGGGTGCTCGGCGAGGCGTGCGCCGCGCTGGCGCCGCTGCTGGCCGCCGGGCACGACCTGCAGCTGGGCGTCAACGTCTCCGTCCGGCACCTGCAGGCCGGCTGCCTGGCCGCCGACGTCGCCCGGGTGCTGGCCGCCACCGGCGTCCCGGCGCACCGGCTGATGGTGGAGATCACCGAATCGGTGCTCGTCGACGCCGAGGACCGGGTCGAGCGGGAGCTCGCCGCCCTGCGCCGGGCCGGCTGCCTGGTGTCCATCGACGACTTCGGCACGGGCCACTCGACGCTGGCCCGGCTGTCGCGGCTGCCCGTCGACGTCCTGAAGCTGGACTGCGAGTTCGTCGCGCACATCGAGTCCGACCCGCGCAGCGCCGCCGTCGTCGCCAGCGTCGTGGAGCTGGGCCGCACGCTCGGCATGGACGTCGTGGCCGAGGGCGTGGAGACGCCGGGACAGCTGGCCGAGCTGCGCCGGCTGGGCTGCCGCTTCCTGCAGGGCTTCCTGCTGGGCCGCCCGGTGCCCGTCGAGGAGCTGCCCGCGGTGCTCGCGGCGCCGTACGAGGACGTGCTGGACGGCGACCGCCGGGTTTCCCACGTCTGACGACACGTCGTCCCATGTAATGGGACGGCCTGGTTGACGACCGGCCTGGTCGGGGCGCACAGTGGCGTCGTGCGCCTGCTCCTCGTAATCGCCTAGCGCGTCGATCGTTCCGACCGACGCGCTGACCCCTCTGTGCCCGCAGGCACGAGGGGTCTTTCGTTTGCGGGCCCCGAACTCTCTCCCGGACGCCGCCGGCCCGCACCCCCGCAGGCACCCGCGCCGCACCGACCGACGGCCCCGACCAGGGGCCGGCACGAGGCCCAGACACAGGCAAGGCCAGGAGACGCCATGACCAGCACCACCCCGGGTGGGTCCGCCACCCGTGAGGCCGCCGAAGCGCTGACCGGGGTCGAGACGACCGCCCGCTCGGTCGAGGAGGCCGCCGCCGAGCCGCACACCGGCATCACCGGGGCGCAGAGCCTCGTGCGGTCGCTCGAGGCGGTCGGCGTCGAGGTGGTCTTCGGCATCCCGGGCGGCGCGATCCTGCCCGCCTACGACCCGCTGTTCGATTCGAGGGTCCGGCACGTCCTGGTCCGCCACGAGCAGGGCGCCGGGCACGCCGCCCAGGGCTACGCCCAGGCCACCGGCCGGGTCGGCGTCTGCATGGCCACCTCCGGACCGGGCGCGACCAACCTGGTCACCCCGCTGGCGGACGCCTACATGGACTCGGTCCCGATCGTGGCCATCACCGGCCAGGTCCCGACCGCGGCGATCGGCACGGACGCCTTCCAGGAGGCCGACATCCGCGGCATCACGATGCCGATCACCAAGCACAACTTCCTGGTCACCGACGCCCGCGAGATCCCGCAGCGGATCGCCGAGGCCTTCCACCTGGCCTCCACCGGCCGCCCCGGCCCGGTCCTGGTCGACATCCCCAAGGACGTCCTGCAGGCGACCACCGACTTCTCCTGGCCGCCGCGGCTGGACCTGCCCGGCTACAAGCCGACCACCCGGCCGCACGGCAAGCAGGTCCGCGAGGCCGCCGCGCTCATCGCCGCCGCCCGCCGGCCGGTGCTCTACGTCGGCGGCGGGGTCCTCAAGGCGCAGGCGACCGCCGAGCTGGCCGAGCTCGTCGAGCTGACCGGTGCTCCCGTGGTCACCACGCTGATGGCCCGCGGCGCCTTCCCGGACAGCCACCCGCAGAACCTGGGCATGCCCGGCATGCACGGCAACGTCACCGCGGTGACGTCGCTGCAGAAGGCCGACCTGCTGGTGGCGCTGGGCGCCCGCTTCGACGACCGGGTGACCGGCCAGCTGTCGAGCTTCGCCCCGCACGCCAAGGTCGTGCACGCCGACATCGACCCGGCCGAGATCGGCAAGAACCGCAAGGCCGACGTGCCGATCGTCGGCGACGCGCGGGAGACCATCGCCGAGCTGGTCACCGCGCTGCGCGGTGAGCACGAGGCCGGCCGCACCCCGGACCTGTCGGCCTGGTGGACGCAGCTGGACCGGTGGCGGCAGACCTACCCGCTGGGTTACGACTGGCCCGAGGACGGCTCGCTGTCGCCGCAGTACGTCGTCGAGCGGCTGGGCGCCCTCGCCGGGCCGGACGCGATCTACGCGTCCGGCGTCGGCCAGCACCAGATGTGGGCCGCGCAGTTCATCAAGTACGAGAAGCCGGGCACCTGGCTCAACAGCGGTGGGCTGGGGACGATGGGCTACGCCGTCCCCGCGGCCATGGGCGCCAAGTACGGCGCCCCCGACACCACGGTGTGGGCGATCGACGGCGACGGCTGCTTCCAGATGACCAACCAGGAGCTGGCCACCTGCGCCATCGAGGGCATCCCGGTGAAGGTCGCCGTCATCAACAACGGCAATCTCGGCATGGTCCGCCAGTGGCAGACGCTGTTCTACGAGGGCCGCTACTCCAACACCAAGCTGCACGCGCAGAACGCCGACGGCACGCCCAAGCCGGTGCGCATCCCCGACTTCGTCGCGCTGGCCGAGGCGCTCGGCTGCGTCGGCCTGCGCTGCGAGTCCAAGGACGACGTCGACGCGGTGATCGAGAAGGCGATGGCGATCAACGACGCCCCGGTGGTCATCGACTTCGTCGTCGGCGCCGACGCCCAGGTCTGGCCGATGGTCGCCGCGGGCGCCAGCAACGACGACATCCTGGCCGCGCGCGACCTGCGCCCGGTCTTCGGCGACGGACAGGTGTAAGGACCCCCTCCCTCCCCACCACCTCGCTCCGCTCGGTGTCGGGCCCCTGGGAGGGGGCCGCGGCTGGTGGCGATGCGAATCGAAAGGAACGTTGGGTAGCAATGTCACGCCACACGTTGTCGGTCCTGGTCGAGAACAAGTCCGGCGTCCTGGCCCGCGTCTCGGCGCTGTTCAGCCGGCGCGGCTTCAACATCGAGTCGCTGGCCGTCGGGCCGACGGAGAACCCGGACCTGTCCCGGATGACGATCGTCGTCGACGCGGAGAGCCAGCCGCTGGAGCAGATCACCAAGCAGCTGAACAAGCTGATCGAGGTGATCAAGATCGTCGAGCTGGACTCCACGGCGGCGGTCCAGCGCGAGCTGCTGCTGGTCAAGGTCCGCGCGCCGATGGCCGACCGCACCCAGGTGCTGCAGACCGCCGACCTCTTCCGCGCCCACGTCGTCGACGTCAACACCGACACCGTGACCCTGGAGGCGACCGGCACCCCGGACAAGCTCCAGGCCCTGCTCGCCGTCCTCGCCCCGCTGGGGATCAAGGAGATGGCGCAGTCGGGCACGGTCGCCCTGGGCCGGGGTCCGCGCTCCATGTCCGGCGCCGGTACCTTGCGCCCCGTCGAGCGCACCGCCTGAGACGCCCCACCCGTCACCGAGCTTTATCGCGATAAAGCACGACCCGCCGAAGGAGCACCTACCGCATGGCCGCCGAGATCTTCTACGACGACGACGCCGACCTGTCGATCGTCCAGGGGCGCACCGTCGCCGTCCTGGGCTACGGCAGCCAGGGGCACGCGCACGCGCTGTCGCTGCGCGACTCGGGGGTCGACGTCCGCGTCGGCCTCCCGGAGGGCAGCAAGAGCCGGGCCAAGGCCGAGGCCGAGGGCCTGCGGGTCGTCACGCCGGCCGAGGCGGCCGCCGAGGCCGACCTGGTCATGATCCTGGCGCCGGACCACGTGCAGCGGTCGCTGTACGCCGAGTCGGTCGAGCCCAACCTGCAGGACGGCGACGCGCTGTTCTTCGGCCACGGTTTCAACATCCGGTTCGGCTACATCAAGCCCCCGGCCGGCGTCGACGTCGCCATGGTCGCCCCCAAGGGTCCCGGCCACCTGGTGCGCCGCGAGTTCGAGAACGGCAAGGGCGTGCCCTGCCTCGTGGCCGTGGAGCAGGACGCCAGCGGCTCGGCGCTGCAGCTCGCGCTGTCCTACGCCAAGGCCATCGGCGGCACCCGCGCCGGCGTGATCAGGACGACGTTCGCCGAGGAGACCGAGACCGACCTGTTCGGCGAGCAGGCCGTTCTCTGCGGCGGCATGTCGGCCCTGGTCACCGCAGGTTTCGAGACCCTCACCGAGGCCGGCTACCAGCCCGAGATCGCCTACTTCGAGTGCCTCCACGAGCTGAAGCTCATCGTCGACCTGATGTACGAGGGTGGCATCGCCAAGCAGCGCTGGTCGGTGTCCGACACTGCCGAGTACGGCGACTACACCTCGGGCCCGAAGGTCATCGACGCCCGCGTCAAGGAGACGATGGGCGAGGTCCTCGCCGCGATCAAGGACGGCTCGTGGGCTGCGGCCTTCATCGCCGACCAGGACGCCGGCGCGCCGGACTTCAAGCGCCGCCGGTCCGAGGCCGAGGCGCACCCGATCGAGGAGACCGGGCGCCAGCTGCGCGGCCTGATGAGCTGGGTGTCGGCGTCCGACGACTACACCGGCACCGCCGCGCGGAGCTGAGGCAGGACTCCCTCCCGGGCCAGTACGTCGCCAGGGCCCCGCAGCCGACCGGCTGCGGGGCCCTGCGCGTCGTGGGCTCAGGCGCCGCGGTGGGCGGTGAACCACTCCCGGGACGGCGCCTGCAGCAGCAGCACGATCGCGCCCACGGCGAGCAGCAGCAGGAGCGCGGGCAGGAAGCTCACGCCCTGGCCCTGCAGGACGCCGACGACGACCCCGGTCAGCGCGACGACCGCGGTCACCGCCGAGGCGGCGATCAGCGGCCGGCGGTCCCGGCCGCGCAGGACCGAGACCGCGCCCCACAGGCTCGCGGCGGTCAGTGCGAGGTAGAGGACGCCGAAGAGCGCCAGCAGACCGGCCTGACCGCTGAAGCTGAACGACACCAGCGCCACCAGGAACAGCAGCGTGGCCTGCGCGAAGCCGGCGACACCCGCCATGAGGACGTGCGGCGGCCGTGGCTCGCCGTCGGGACGACCGGTGGTGGGCACGGGTGCCCCCTCGCCGGTCACCGGGCGCGCCGCGCGCGGTGCGCGGCGTAGAACTGCGCGGCCGGCCGCAGGCAGAGCAGCACGACGATCGCCACGGCGCCGAGGAAGGGCACCAGGGCGAACAGCACCTCCCCGCCGCCGACCTCGCCGGTCGAGAGCCCGGTCAGGATGCTGAACAGGAACAGCGCCGTCACCGCCACGGCGATCCCGCCGCCCACCAGCAGCAGCACGCGGCTGCGGCCGGTCAGGGCCCGCACCGACCCCCAGATCACCAGCACCGTCCAGACCAGCGCCGCGATCCCCGCGCCGATGGCGAAGGCCAGCGCGACGTCGGTGACCTCGCCGAGCTCGCCTGCGTCCACGTCGGCCAGGGTCGGGTCGCTCGCGATCACGTCCTCGAGGACGGTCCCGAGGAGCGCGCCGCCGAGCAGGAAGGCCAGCGACATCAGGGCGCCCAGCGCGCCGAACACGAAGCCGAGCACCGAGGCCACCACCACCGGCGTGGGCCGGGCCGGCACCGGTGACTGGCCGTAGGGGCCGTACTGGCCGTACTGGCCCTGCGGGTACTGGCCGTACTGGCCCTGCGGTGCGTACTGCCCGTAGCCGCCCGGCTGGCCGTACTGCGGCTGCCCGTACTGGGGGTACCCCGACTGCCCGCCGGCCCCGTACCCGGGCTGCTGCCCGTACTGGGGCGCGGGCTGCCCGGCCCGCGGGTCCGCGCCCGGGCGCGGCTCGTCGTCGTGGGTGCTCATGGTCTCCTCCGTCGGCGTCGGCGTCCGCCGACCGTCTCGCGGGCCAGGATCGTCGTCCCGCCCGTACCCGGGCAAGCGACCCCACCCCCCGGTGGGTGCGCGCTGCGCCGGGGACGGGGCTGGTCGGGCCCGCGGCTGCGAGCGCCCTAGGCTGTGCTCCCGTGACCACGACCGCGCCCGTCGTCCTGATCGCCGAGGAACTCGCTCCCAGCGTGCTGGAGGTGCTGGGGCGCGACGTCGAGATCCGCCACGTGGACGGCGCCGACCGGGCCGCGCTGCTGCCGGCGCTCGGCGAGGCGTCCGCGGTGATGATCCGCAGCGCCACGACGATCGACGCCGAGGCGCTGGCCGCGGCACCGCGGCTCAAGGTGGTCGCCCGGGCCGGCATCGGCCTGGACAACGTCGACGTGTCCGCCGCGACCGAGCGCGGCGTCATGGTCGTCAACGCGCCGACGTCGAACATCGTGAGCGCGGCCGAGCACGCGGTGGCGCTGCTGCTGGCCGCCGCCCGGCACATCCCCGCGGCCGACGCGTCGCTGCGCGAGGGCACCTGGAAGCGCTCGAGGTTCACCGGCGTCGAGGTCACCGACAAGGTCGTCGGCGTGGTCGGCCTGGGCCGGATCGGTCAGCTGGTGGCCCAGCGGCTGGCCGCCTTCGACGTCACGCTGGTCGCCTACGACCCCTACATCCAGCCGGGCCGCGCGGCCCAGCTCGGCGTCCGCATGGTGTCGCTGGAGGAGCTGCTCCGCGAGGCGGACTTCATCACGATCCACCTCCCCAAGACGCCGGAGACCCTGGGCCTCATCGGCGCCGCGGAGCTCGCCACCGCCAAGCGCGGCGTGATCGTCGTCAACGCCGCCCGCGGCGGGCTGGTCGACGAGGCCGCGCTGGCCGACGCGCTGGCGTCGGGCCAGGTCGGCGCCGCCGGCATCGACGTCTACGCCAAGGAGCCGTGCACCGACAGCCCGCTGTTCGGGCTGCCGAACACCGTCGTCACCCCGCACCTGGGCGCCTCGACGACCGAGGCGCAGGACAAGGCCGGCACCGCGGTGGCGCACTCGGTGCGGCTGGCGCTGCAGGGCGAGTTCGTGCCCGACGCCGTCAACGTGCAGGCCGGCGGGGTCGTCGCGCCCGACGTCCGCCCGGGTCTCCCGCTGGCCGAGAAGCTGGGCCGGGTGTTCACCGCCGTCGCCGGCGGGCTGGCCCAGTCGGTCACCGTCGAGGTCCGCGGCAAGATCGCCGAGTTCGACGACTCGGTGCTGCAGCTCGCCGTCCTCAAGGGCGTGTTCTCCGACGTGGTCGAGGAGCAGGTCACCTACGTCAACGCCCCGCTGTTCGCCGAGCAGCGCGGCCTGGAGGTCTCGCTCACCAGCGACGTGGAGAGCCCGGACTACCGCAACCTGATCAGCGTCCGCGGCGCGATGGCCGACGGCACCGAGGTGACCGTCTCCGGCACCCTGTTCGGCAAGAACCAGGTGCCCAAGCTGGTCGAGGTCAACGGCTTCGACATGGACCTCGACGCATCGGGCTACCTGCTGTTCTTCGTCTACACCGACCGGCCCGGCGTCGTCGGCACCGTCGGCGCGGCGCTCGGCGAGGCCGGCATCAACATCGCCGGCGCGCAGGTCAGCCGCACCACCCGCGGCGGCGAGGCGCTCATGGCGGTCACCGTCGACAGCCCGGTCCCGGCCGAGCTGCTCGGTGACATCGCCGGCCGGATCGGCGCGCGCGAGGCCCGGTCCGCGGACCTCACCCCGCGCTGACCTAGGGTCACACCCCATGCGCCTGGCAGTGATCCCCGGAGACGGCATCGGCTCGGAGGTGGTGGCCGAGGGTCTCAAGGTCCTCCGCGCGGTCGCCCCCGACGTCGAGAGCACCCCCTACGACCTCGGTGCCGCGCGCTGGCAGCGCACCGGCGAGCTGCTGCCGGACACGGTGCTCGACGAGCTGCGCGGCCACGACGCCATCCTGCTCGGCGCGATCGGCGACCCGAGCGTGTCGCCGGGCATCCTCGAGCGCGGGCTGCTGCTGCGGCTGCGCTTCGAGCTCGACCACCACGTCAACCTGCGCCCGGCGCGGCTGTTCGACGGCGTCCGCAGCCCGCTGGCCGAGCCCGGGCCCATCGACATGCTCTGCGTGCGGGAGGGCACCGAGGGCCCCTACGTCGGCAACGGCGGGGTCCTGCGCCGCGACACACCGCACGAGGTCGCCACCGAGGTCAGCCTCAACACCGCCTTCGGCGTGGAGCGGGTCGTCCGCTACGCGTTCGAGCGGGCGCTGGCCCGCCCGCGCCGGCACCTCACGCTGATCCACAAGACCAACGTGCTCACCCACGCCGGGTCGCTGTGGTCGCGCACCGTCGAGGAGGTCTCCGCGGAGTTCCCCGAGGTCACCGTCGCCTACCAGCACGTCGACGCGGCCTCGATGTTCTTCGTGACCGACCCGGGCCGCTTCGACGTCCTGGTCACCGACAACCTGTTCGGCGACATCGTCACCGACCTGGCCGCGGCGGTCACCGGCGGCATCGGGCTGGCCGCCAGCGGCAACCTCGACGCCTCGGGCACCAACCCGAGCATGTTCGAGCCGGTGCACGGCTCGGCGCCCGACATCGCGGGGCAGGGCGTGGCCGACCCGACGGCCACGGTGCTGTCGGTGGGCCTGCTGCTCGACCACCTCGGCCGCGCCGACCAGGCCCGCAAGGTCAACGCCGCGGTCGCCTTCGACCTGTCCACCCGCGACCCGCACGGCCCGGTGCGCACCCAGCAGGTCGGCGACCGGCTCGCCGCGCTCGCCGGCGGCTGAGGGAGGACCACCCCGCACCCCGCCGTCCCCCGCACCTGCCGGGGACGGCGGGGTGCGTGCTGTACTAGGGGAGATGTCCCGCCCCTGCTCGATCCTCATCGCCTAGCGCGCAGCCGGCTCCCCGACTGCGCGCAGACCTCCCGTTCCCGGGGGGTCTTTTTCGTGCGCGGGGCGAGTGCGCCGACCTCCGGAGATCCCCATGCAGACCGCCACCGACTTCCACGTCTTCGACACCACGCTGCGCGACGGCGCCCAGCGCGAGGGCGTGAGCTACTCGGTCGCCGACAAGCTCGCCGTCGCGCGGCTGCTCGACGAGATCGGCGTCGGCTTCATCGAGGGCGGCTGGCCCGGTGCGCTGCCCAAGGACACCGAGTTCTTCGCCCGCGCCCGCACCGAGCTCAAGCTGCGGCACGCCCAGCTCGTCGCCTTCGGGGCCACCCGCAAGGCCGGCGTCCGGGTCGAGGACGACGCCCAGGTGCGCGCGCTGCTGGACGCGGAGACCCCGGTCGTCTGCCTGGTCGCGAAGTCCGACGTCCGGCACGTGCGCGAGGCGCTGCGGACGACGCTCGAGGAGAACCTGGCCATGGTGCGCGACACGGTCGCGTTCCTTGTCTCCCACGGGCGGCGGGTGTTCGTCGACTGCGAGCACTTCTTCGACGGGCACGCCGCCGACCCCGCCTACGGCGTCGAGGTGCTGCGGACCGCGTTCGCCGCGGGCGCCGAGGTCGGCGTCCTGTGCGACACCAACGGCGGGATGCTGCCGATGGGCGTGGGCCGGGTCGTGGCCGACGTCCGCGCGCGGGTGGACGGCAGGCTCGGCATCCACTGCCAGGACGACACCGGCTGCGCCGTCGCCAACACCCTCGCCGCCGTCGAGGCCGGGGTCACCCACGTGCAGGGGACGGCGAACGGCTACGGCGAGCGCGCCGGCAACGCCGACACCTTCTCCCTGATCGGCAACCTGGTCACCAAGATGGGTCTGCCGGTCGTGCCCGAGGGGTGCCTGCCCGAGCTCCAGCGGGTGAGCCACGCCATCGCGGAGCTGGCCAACATCGCGCCGGACGACCACCAGCCGTTCGTCGGGGCGTCCGCGTTCGCGCACAAGGCCGGCCTGCACGCCAGCGCGATCAAGGTCAGCCCGGAGCTGTACAACCACCTCGACCCGGCGGTCGTCGGCAACGACATGCGCATCCTGGTCACGGAGATGGCCGGGCGGGCGTCGGTCGAGCTCAAGGGCCGCGAGCTCGGCGTCGACCTCGACGGGCACGCCGACGTCATCGGCCGGGTCGTCGACCGGGTCAAGGTGCTCGAGGCCGACGGCTGGTCGTTCGAGGCCGCCGACGCCTCCTTCGAGCTGCTGCTGCGCGCGGAGCTGCCCGACGCCCCGGCGCCGCTGTTCGAGCTGGAGAGCTACCGCACCTCCGTCGAGCACTGGGGCAACGGCGACGTGGTCAGCGAGGCCACCGTGAAGGTGCACGTCGACGGCGAGCGGATCATCTCCACCGGCGAGGGCAACGGCCCGGTCAACGCCCTGGACGTCGCGCTGCGCCAGGCCCTGGTCAGCCGGTACCCGCAGCTGGCCGACGTCTCGCTGGCCGACTACAAGGTCCGCATCCTCGGCTGGAAGGGCGGCACCAGCGCCACCACCCGGGTGCTCATCGACAGCACCGACGGGGTGGGGGAGTGGACCACCGTCGGCGTCCACGCCAACATCGTCGAGGCCTCCTGGCACGCCCTGGTCGACGCCCTCACCTACGCCGTCCGCAGCCGCTGACCCGGACGGCGGCACGGTGCAGGTCCTGGGGGTCGCTCCGGCGACGACCCTGACCGTCGACCTCGCGGCCCGGCGGCTGCACGAACGCCCGACCACGTTCGAGGACTGGGCCGTCGACGGCGTCCCGCTGCGGCGTCTGGTGGCCGACCGGTGGGGCGTGGACGACCTGCCGATCGAGATGAGCCGGCTCTGGCCGGAGGACCCCTCCGCCGCCGTGGCAAGCCTCCGGGCCCTCCTCGGCGAGGGGCCGGCCGACTTCGAGGACGGGCGGGGGGCGCTGCTCGTGTGCCCGACCGACCAGGACGTGAGCTGCCGTGCGCTCGGGGCCCGGGTCCTGATCGGGGAGGGGACGGTCGAGTGGCGGGACGTGGGCTGGCAGGTCGACGTCGAGCCGTTCGTCCCGGCGCCGGACGAGTACGGGCCACTCCTGCAGTTCCGGTTCGACCGGGCGCAGTACGAGCGGCTCCTGCGTCAGCTGCTCACCGCCTACGAGCGCCGGGGGTCCGAGCAGGCGGCCGCGCTCCCGGAGCCCGCACCCGAGCGACCCCGCTGGTGCCGACGGTTCCTGCGCTGAGCGGGTGGTGTGCACCTGTGGCGCGTTCCCGGCCGGGAACGCGCCACAGGTGCACACTGCTCCGCTGTCAGTGCCGGTACTCGTCGAGGCGCCACCACATCGCCAGCGCCATGGCGGGGAGCATCAGCACGTGCCCGGCGGTGAACAGGGACGACCCGGACACCGCACCGGCCCAGTAGGGGACCAGCAGGACGGCGAAGGGGACGTACATCGCCGCCGACATCTCCGCGATCGCCGGCCACGAGTGGCCGCGGAACCGCATCCAGGCGGCCATCGCGATCGCCATGTTGGTGGCCATGACCATGGCGTGAACGTCGACCCGGTCGTCCAGGCCGGGCCAGAGCAGCGCCTCGAGCGGGCCCAGGACCACCATCCCGACCACCATCGCGACGACCATCTCGAGGTAGTGGCGGACGAGGTGCCAGGTGTGCCGCCCGCGGCTGCGGGTGTGCTGGGGAGGGGTCTGCGTCGTCATGCCGCAGAGCGTCGGGTCCGGCGCCGTCCCTGCCAGGTGCCGGAGGTCACGATCACCGGTCACGGTCCGACGTGACCGGTGCTCACAGCAGGTCGAGGGCGCGGGCGCGCAGCGCCGCCTGGGTGCGGTCGCGGGCGCCGAGCTTGCCCAGCACGTTGGTCACGTGGTTCTTGACCGTGCCCTCGGCCAGGAACAGCGCCGTCGCGATCTCCCGGTTGGTGCGCCCGTCGGCCAGCAGGCGCAGGACGTCGAGCTCCCGGTCCGACAGCGGCACGACCAGCGGCTGTGGCCGGGACCGCGGGGCGTCGTCCAGCTGCGCGAAGCGGGCCACCACCTTGGCCGCGACCGACGGCTGGAGCACCGACTCCCCGCGCGCGGCGGACAGCACCGCCTCGACGAGCCGGTCGGAGGACACGTCCTTGAGCAGGTAGCCCAGCGCACCGGCCCGCAGCGCGGCGAACACGTCCTCGTCGTCGTCGAACGTCGTCAGCGCCAGCACCCGGACCCCCGGCTGCTCCACCCGCAGGCGTCGGGTCGCGGCGATGCCGTCGAGCACGGGCATGTGCAGGTCCATGAGCACGACGTCGGGCTGCAGCCGGGTCGCCCGCTCCAGCGCCTGCTGCCCGTCGCCGGCCTCGCCCACCACCTGGACCTCGGGCCGGGCGCCCAGCAGGGTGACCAGCGCCTCGCGGAACAGCGCCTGGTCGTCCACCACGAGCACGCGGACGGCGCTCACCCGGGCACCTCGACCCGCAGCTCCGTGCCGCCGCCCGGGACCGACGCCACGCTCAGGTGCCCGCCGGCGCGCGCCGCGCGCTCCCGCAGCCCGACCAGGCCGAAGGCGTGCGCGTCCTCCCCGCATCGCGGCGTCGGCAGGCCGCGGCCGTCGTCCCGGACCGTGAGCCGCACCGTGCCGTCCTCGCCGTAGGTCAGGGTGACCCGCGCCGAGGCCGCCCCCGCGTGCTTGCGGACGTTGGTCAGCCCCTCCTGCGCCGACCGGAAGAGGGACTCCTCGGCCTCCGCCGGCAGCCGCCGCTCGGTCCCGACGACCTCGAGGCCGGCCGGGACGCCGGCCGCGGAGGCCTCGGCGACCAGGGCCTGCAGGGCGGTGCGCAGCGGCGGTGCCGTCCGGGGCTCGCGCAGCGTGGCCACCGACCGGCGGACCTCGGCCAGCGCCTCGCTCGCCTGCGCCTGCGCCTTGGCCAGGACGCCGTCGGCACGGGCGGGGTCCGACGACAGCACCGCCCGCGCAGCCTGGACCTGCATCTGCACGACGGTCAGGTGGTGGCCGAGGCCGTCGTGGATGTCACGCGCCAGCCGGTTGCGCTCGCGCGTGGTCGCCAGCTCCTCGGCCTGCGCGGCGTACCCGCGCAGCCGTTCGTTGGCCTCCGCCAGCTCGGCGCGCGCCCGCTGCGCCTGCTGCAGGAGCGCGGTGACGACGGCGGTGAACACCGCCGCGCCGAGCAGCCCCAGCGCGTTGCGGGCGAAGTCGGCCCAGCCCATCCCCAGGTGGACCAGCGGGACGATCGCGGTGACCACCGCCGCCGCCGGCAACGGGAGCAGCAGCACGCACTGGCTGACCAGCACGAGCAGCAGCAGCGTCGCGCCGACCCCGGCATGGGCCTCGCCGAACAGGAGCGCGCCGAGCGGCAGCTGGAGGCACACGTGGGCGGCGGTCAGCCAGTACCGGCGGGGAACGGGCTGACCGGCCAGCCACGGGAGCGCCACCAGGGCGTGCGCGGCGTACGTCACCGCGAGGGCGACGGCGAGCAGCGGGTCGGGGTCGTCGGTCGCCTCGACGGCGACCGTGAGCAGGGCCAGGACGGTCAGCACCGCCAGGGCGCGGTTCACGGTGGTCACTCTCGCGCCGCCGGCGCGCCGAGGTCAACGACACCGTCGACCCACCGGTCGACACCGCGGCCAGGTGCCCCTTCCCGCGGCGGGGAGGGGCACCTGACGCGTGTCCAGGGGCCGGAGCCCGTCAGCCCCTGGGCTGCACCTCGCCCATCGGGCCGAAGCCGCTCACCTCGGGGGCGTCGATGTAGATGATCTGCGGCTGCTCCGCGACCAGGTCGGACATCCAGTCGAAGGCGGCCTTGGCGTGCGGGGTGGCCACGTGCGAGGCGCCGGCGTCGGAGTCCCGGAAGCCCTCGATGCAGACGAAGGTGTTCGGGTCCTCCACGCTGCGGGACCACTCGAAGAAGAGGCTGCCCTCCTCGGCGTTCACGTTGCGGGCGTACTCGTCGGCCTTGGCCCGGAACTCGTCGATCCGGTCGGGGCGGACGGGGAACTTGATGACGATCAGGATCACGGGGGTCTCCTCTTCTCGGGTTTCCTCGGGGTCAGAGCGGGTCGAGCCGGGTGCGCAGCAGGCAGAACGGGTTGCCCTCGGGGTCGGCGAGCACGTGCCAGCTCTCGTCACCGGACTGGCCGACGTCCGCCCGGGTGGCGCCGAGGGCGAGCAGCCGCCCGAGTTCGGCGTCCTGGTCCCGGTCGGTCGCGTTGACGTCCAGGTGCAGCCGCGGCTTCCCCGGCGAGGGCCGGTCGACCGGTGCGAACACCAGGGTGGGGGCGGCGCCGCCGGAGCCGGCCTCCGGGCCGACCTCGACCGCCCCGTCCTCGTCGCGGCCGAGCACCCGGTAGCCCAGGACCTCGGCCCACCACGAGGCCAGCGCCTCGGGGTCGCGGCTGTCGACGACGATCTCGCTGAGCCGGCACGCCATGCTGTGACCGTAGGGCCCGACCGGCGCGCCCGCGGCGCGAGGCCCGGAGGTCAGTAGCCTCGGGGTGTGCGCATCGTCCGTTTTGCCTCGCCCTCGGGCATGTCCTTCGGTGTCCTCGACGGCGACGGCCAGGTCGCCCAGATCGAGGGCCACCCGTTCGGGACCATCTCCTTCACCGGCCAGCGGTTCGCCCAGGCCGACGTGCGGCTGCTGTCGCCGATCCTCCCGAGCAAGGTGGTCTGCGTCGGCAAGAACTACGCCGACCACGTCAAGGAGATGAACACCGGGGACGCCCCGGCGCAGCCGCTGCTGTTCCTCAAGCCGTCGACGACGGTCATCGGCCCCGGCGACGCCATCCGCGTGCCACCGGGCAGCACGAACGTGCACCACGAGGTGGAGCTGGCGGTCGTCATCGGCGCCCGCGGCGCGCGGAACCTGACCCCGGAGCAGGTCCCGGGCAGCGTGTTCGGCTACACGATCGCCAACGACGTCACCGAGCGGGACATGCAGAAGAGCGACGGGCAGTGGACCCGCGCCAAGGGCTTCGACTCCTTCTGCCCGCTGGGCCCGTGGATCGAGACCGACCTGGCGGGCCTCGGCAAGGACCCCGCCGACCTGGCGGTCACCTGCACCGTGGACGGCGAGCTGCGCCAGTCCGGCCGCACCAGCCAGCTGCTGTTCGACGTCCCGACGCTGGTCTCCTACGTCTCCCAGGTGATGACCCTGCTGCCCGGGGACGTCGTGCTCACCGGCACCCCCGCCGGCGTCGGGCCGATCCGCCCCGGCCAGCAGGTCGAGTGCAGCATCGAGGGGCTCGGGACGCTGACCAACGGCGTCTCCGGCGCCGACACGGCCTCCACCGCGGGTGGCGCACGATGACGTCTCCCACCGACCCGCCCTCCGCGACCGGTGTGCGCACCCGCTTCTGCCCGTCGCCGACGGGCATGGTGCACGTCGGCCTGCTGCGCACCGCGCTGTTCAACTGGGCGCACGCCCGGCACACCGGCGGCGCCTTCGTGGTCCGCATCGAGGACACCGACGCCGCCCGCGACTCCGAGGAGTCCTACCGGCACCTGCTGGACAGCCTGCGCTGGCTGGGCCTGGACTGGGACGAGGGCCCCGAGGTCGGCGGCCCGCACGGCCCCTACCGGCAGTCCGAGCGGCACGACGTCTACCGGGACGTCGCCCAGCGGCTGCTCGCGGCCGGGCACGCCTACGAGTCGTTCTCGACCAACGAGGAGGTCGAGGCCCGCCGGCTGGCCGCCGGGCAGGACCCCAAGCTCGGCTACGACAACGCCGACCGGTTCCTGACCGACGAGCAGAAGGCCGCCTTCCGCGCCGAGGGCCGCGAGCCCGTGCTGCGGCTGCGGATGCCCGACGAGGACCTCGCCTGGACCGACCTGGTCCGCGGCGAGATCCGCTTCGCCGCGGGCTCGGTGCCCGACTTCGTCGTCGTCCGGGCCAACGGGGCGCCGCTGTACCCGTTCGTCAACCCGGTGGACGACGCCCTGATGGGCATCACCGACGTCCTGCGCGGGGAGGACCTGCTGCCCTCCACCCCGCGCCAGCTGGCGCTCTACGCCGCGCTCACCGACATCGGCGTCGCGACCGGTACCCCGCGCTTCGGCCACCTGCCGTACGTGACCGGCGAGGGCAGCAAGAAGCTGTCCAAGCGCGACCCGCAGTCCAACGTCGACGTCTACCGCGAGCGCGGTTTCCTGCCCGAGGGCTTCGCCAACTACCTCGCGCTGCTGGGCTGGTCGATCGCCGAGGACCGGGACGTGTTCTCGGTGCCGGAGATGGTCGAGGCCTTCGACGTCACGCGGGTCAGCGCCAACCCGGCCCGCTTCGACGTCCGGAAGGCCGAGGCGATCAACGCCACCCACCTGCGCGCGCTGCCGGTGGAGGACTTCATCGAGCGCGTCACGCCGTTCCTCGCCCGCGCCGGGCTGGTCGGCGAGCCGCCGACGCCCGAGCAGCAGCAGACCCTGGCCGCCATCGCGCCGCTGGCCCAGGAGCGGATGATCGTGCTCTCCGACGCCGTGGGACTGCTCGGCTTCCTGTTCACCGACGACGTCGAGCTCGACCCCGCGGCCGCGGCGAAGCAGCTGGCCGGCCCGGACGCGGCCGAGGTGCTCGCCGCCGCCGACACCGCCCTGCGGGCACTGCCCGACTGGACGACGGCCGGCATCGAGACCGCGCTCAAGGAGGCCCTGGTCGAGGGACTCGGCCGCAAGCCGCGCCAGGCGTTCGGGCCGGTCCGGGTCGCGGTCAGCGGGCGCACGGTGTCCCCGCCGCTGTACGAGTCGATGGAGCTGCTCGGCCGTGAGCGCACCCTGTCCCGCCTCACCGCGGCCCGGTCCACCGTCCCCGGGTGACCGGATGAGCGCGGCGGCTCCTCCCGGATGGCCCCCGGCGGACGAGGAGCCCTACACCGGGCCGCCGCCGACCGGGCCCTACGGTGCGCCGCGGTACGTGCCGGGGGCGCTGCACGGGATGCACCCGGCACCGGGCCCGGTGCCCTGGCCGCTCGGGCCGGTGCCGCTGCAGCCCGGCCCGCACACCGTCCCGCCCGGGGCGCCTCGGACCCTCCCGCCCGTCCCGGCGCCCGGCGTCGAGCCCTGGCAGCTGGCGCCGCCGGACCGGTGGCCGGCGCCCGGACCGGTCCACCCACCACCGGGCCTGCGGTGGGAGCCGCCGCCGGGCACCCCGCCGCACGACGAGCCCGTCGAGTACCTGCAGGTCATGCGGACCCGCGACTGGCGCTGGTGGCGGCCATTGCTCGGGCTCTTCCTGTTCACGGTCGTCTACCTGGTCGCGACCGTGCTGGTCTTCCTGGCCGGCTTCGCCGTCGGGCTGTTCCCCGACCCGACCACGATCGACCCGACCGACCTCACCGACCCCGGCCTGCTGCTGCTCACCAACGTCTCGCTGATGGTCGCGATCCCGTGCGTGTGGCTGGCGTGGGCGGCCGCGCACGGCAAGGCGATCGACTGGTCGTCGTCGGTGCTGGCCCGGCTGCGCTGGCGCCTGCTGGCGCCCTACACGCTCATGGCCCTGCCCACTTTGGGGTTGGCCATCGCCGCCAGCCTGGGCCTGTACGTGCTCGTCGAGGGCTGGGAGGTCACCGGCCCGGTGCCCGGCTACGGCTGGCTGCTGCTCGTGGTCGTGCTGACCACCCCGCTGCAGTCGGCCGCCGAGGAGTACCTGTTCCGCGGCTACCTCAGCCAGGCGGTCGCGGCGTGGGTCGGCCGGCCGCGGGCGGGGGCGGTGGTCGCCGGGGTGCTGACCGCTGCGCTGTTCTCCGCGGCCCACCTGCCGCCGGACGTCTGGTCCTTCCTCGACCGGTTCGCCTTCGGGCTCGCGGCGTCGGCCGTCGTCTGGCTGACCGGCGGCCTCGAGGCGGCGATCGTGCTGCACGCGGTCAACAACGTGGTGGTCTTCACGCTGGCCGGCGGGCTGGGGGAGGGCGTGGCCACCGACGCCGTCCCGGCCGGCACCGGCGTGGTCGTCGTGCTCGTCGACCTGCTGGCCATGGGCGGCTACGTGGCGCTGGTCGCCCGCTCCCGCCGGCGGCTGCGCCCGGAGTTGCTGACCGCGGCGCTGGACCTGCGAGGACCGTCACCCCGGGGGGTGCCCGGACCACCGCCGGGCATCGGGTATGGTGTTACCCGGCGCCGCGAGGCGCAGCACGGCCCTTGGGGTATGGGGTAATTGGCAGCCCGACGGTTTCTGGTTCCGTTAGTCTAGGTTCGAGTCCTGGTACCCCAGCGAGGAAGCCTGGTTCCTCAGCACCACTTGCACCACCTGCACGGCCCCGTCGTCTAGCGGCCCAGGACGCCGCCCTCTCACGGCGGTAGCGAGGGTTCGAATCCCTTCGGGGCTACAGCGAGCGAGAGCCCCCGGTCACCCGACCGGGGGCTCTCGTCGTCCGGGGACCCCGCCCCCGGTGCCCGGGCGCGGTGCGGCGCGTGGCAGACTGGGCGGTGCACGGCCCCGTCGTCTAGCGGCCCAGGACGCCGCCCTCTCACGGCGGTAGCGAGGGTTCGAATCCCTTCGGGGCTACAGCGAGCGAGAGCCCCCGGTCACCCGACCGGGGGCTCTCGTCGTCCCTCCGCCCGCCGGAGTGGCCCGGCTGCTGAGGCGGGTCTAGCGTCGGGACGCCGTTCACGCACAGTGACGAGCGGCGGGAAGGCAGGGCGCACCAGTGATCCGGACGAGTCGTCGGCTGGCCGACGGCCGGGAGATCCTCTACTTCGACGCCGGGGACGCCGCGCCACCGCGGACCGCCGAGGACCCGCGCGACCTCCCCGCGGTGAGCACCCGGTCGCAGCTGCGCTGGGATCCGCTGCTCGGCGAGTGGGTGGTGCTGGCCTCGCACCGGCAGACGCGGACCTTCCTGCCGCCGGCCGACCTCTGCCCGCTGTGCCCGACCCGGCCCGGCAAGGAGCCCACCGAGGTCCCCGAGACCGACTACGAGGTCGTCGTCTTCGAGAACCGCTTCCCGTCCCTGGCGACGGCGGTCGAGCGGGACGTCCCCGCGACCGCACCCGGCGCCCCGCTGACCGAGTTGCGCCCGGGCTTCGGCCGCTGCGAGGTCGTCGTCTTCACCAGCGAGCACGACCGGTCCTTCGCCACGCTCGGCGCCGACCGGGCCCGCCTGGTCGTCGACGTCTGGGCCGAGCGCACCGCGGAGCTGTCGGCGATCGAGGGCGTCGAGCAGGTCTACGTCTTCGAGAACTCCGGCGAGGAGATCGGGGTGACCCTCTCCCACCCGCACGGGCAGATCTACGCCTACCCGTTCGTGACGCCGCGGGTGGAGCGGGTGCTCGCCTCGGTCGAGCGGCACCGTCGGCAGACCGGCGGGGACCTGTTCGCCGACGTGCTGTCCGCCGAGCGCGCCGGGCCGCGCGTCGTCACCGCGAACGAGCACTGGACGGCGTTCGTGCCGGCCGCCGCGCGCTGGCCCTACGAGCTGCAGGTCTTCCCGCACCGCAGGGTGTCCGACCTGCCCGCCCTGACTGCTGCGGAGCGCGACGCGCTGGCCGCGGTCTACCTCGACGTGCTGGGCCGCTTCGCCCGCCGCTTCGACACCCCGATGCCCTACATCGCCTCCTGGAACCAGGCGCCGGTCACCCGCGGCCGCGAGGACTGGTGGCTGCACCTGCAGCTGTTCTCGCTGCGCCGGGCGCCCGGGAAGCTGAAGTACCTGGCCGGCTCGGAGTCCGGCATGGGCGCGTTCATCAGCGACACGACACCCGAGGACGTCGCCGAGCAGCTGCGCGACATGGGTGTGAGGACGACGGTCGAGTGAGCATCGCAGGGAGCGCCAGCGACCGAGGAGCGGAGCGAGCCCGGAGTCGAACGGAGGACCTCGTGAGCGCCGCGGACGCGGCCCGCCAGGCCTTCGCGGAGGCGTTCGGCGGGCAGCCCGAGGGCGTCTGGGCCGCACCGGGCCGGGTGAACGTGATCGGCGAGCACACCGACTACAACGACGGCTTCGTACTGCCGGTCGCCCTGCCCCACACCACCCGCGCCGCGGTCGCCCGCCGCGACGACGGGCTGGTCGTCCTGGTGTCCGCGCAGCACCCCGGCGACCGCGTCGAGGTGCCGGTCGCCGAGCTCGCCCCGGGACGCCCGGGCGGCTGGGCCGGCTACCCGGCCGGTGTCGTCGACGCGCTGCGGGACCGGGTGCCCGGCGGGGTGAGCGTGCTCGTCGACGGCGACGTCCCGGCGGGCATGGGCCTGTCGTCCTCGGCCGCCCTGTCCTGCTCGGTGGCCCTGGCGCTGCGCGACCTCACCGCCCCCGACCTCGCCACGGCCGACCTGGTCGACGTCGCCCGGCGGGCGGAGAACGACTTCGTCGGCGCCCCCACCGGGATCCTCGACCAGTCCGCATCGCTGCTCTGCACGGCCGGGCACGCGCTGTTCCTCGACACCCGCGACCGCAGCACCGAGCAGGTCCCGCTGGACCTGCGGGCAGCCGGGCTGGAGCTGCTCGTCGTCGACACCGGGACGACGCACGACCACGCGACCGGGGGCTACGGCGACCGCCGCCGCGAGTGCGAGCAGGCCGCCGAGCGGCTCGGGGTGCGCGCGCTGCGCGACGTCCCCGACGTCGCCGCGCTGGCCCCGCTGGACGACGGCACCCCCGAGGGCGGGGTGCTGGTGCGGCGCGCGCGGCACATCGTCACCGAGAACGCCCGGGTGCTCGAGGTCGTCGAGGTCCTGCGCGGGACCGCGGGCCCGGCGGCGATCGGGCCGCTGCTCACGGCCGGGCACGCCTCGCTGCGCGACGACTTCCAGATCTCCACCGTCGAGCTCGACACCGCCGTCGACACCGCCCTGGCGGCCGGTGCCACCGGCGCCCGGATGGTCGGCGGCGGGTTCGGCGGCAGCGCCGTCGTCCTCGTCGACACCGACCGGACCGACACCGTCGCGCGGGCGGTCGCCGACCGCTTCGCCCAGGAGGGCTTCGCCCCGCCCCGGGCCTTCGCGGTCGTCCCCTCGCAGGGCGCCCGGCGCCTGGCCTGACCCACTCCACCGACCCGGAGGTCCGCAGCCCGTGGACGCACTGCGTCTCGATGCCTCGTTCGTCGACTACCTGCTCGTCGCCGCCTACTTCGGTGTCGTGCTGCTCATCGGCTTCGCCGCCCGCCGGCGGGTGTCCGACAGCCTGGACTTCTTCCTGTCCGGGCGGTCGCTGCCGGCGTGGGTGACCGGGCTGGCGTTCATCTCGGCGAACCTCGGCGCGGTCGAGATCATCGGCATGTCCGCCAACGGCGCCCAGTACGGCTTCCCGACGATGCACTACTTCTGGATCGGCGCCGTCCCGGCGATGCTGTTCCTCGCCGTCGTGATGATGCCCTTCTACTACGGCTCCAAGGTGCGCAGCGTCCCGGAGTTCATGCGCCGCCGCTTCGGCACCGGGGCCCACCTGGTCAACGCGATCTCCTTCGCGCTGGCGCAGGTGCTCATCGCCGGCATCAACCTCTACCTGCTGGCCACCATCGTGGAGGCGCTGCTCGGCTGGCCGCTGTGGATCTCGCTGATCGTCGCCGCGGCCGTGGTGCTCAGCTACATCACCCTCGGCGGGCTGTCGGCGGCCATCTACAACGAGGTGCTGCAGTTCTTCGTCATCGTCGCGGCGCTGCTGCCGCTGACCCTCATCGGCCTGAACCGGGTGGGCGGCCTGAGCGGCTTCGTCGACGCGGTGACCGGGACGCCGGGCTACACCGACCCGCTCTCGACCTGGCCGGCCACCGACCTGTCCGGGTTCGAGAGCCCGGTCTGGTCGGTCCTCGGCATCGTCTTCGGCCTGGGCTTCGTGCTCTCCTTCGGCTACTGGACGACGAACTTCGTCGAGGTCCAGCGGGCGATGGCGACCAAGTCGATGTCCGCGGCCCGCAGCACCCCGGTCATCGGCGCCTTCCCGAAGATGTTCATCCCGTTCATCGTCGTCGTCCCGGGGATGATCGCCGCCGCGATCGTCCCGGAGGTCCGCGCCCTCAAGGAGGGGGCGGAGAGCCCGATCACGTACAACGAGGCGCTGCTCGTCCTCATGCGCGACGTGCTGCCCAACGGGCTGCTGGGCGTGGCGATCGCCGGCCTGCTCGCCTCGTTCATGGCCGGCATGGCGGCCAACATCTCCGCCTTCAACACCGTCTTCAGCTACGACCTGTGGCAGACCTACGTGAAGAAGGACCGGCCCGACGACTACTACCTGCGCATCGGGCGGCTGGCCACGGTCGGCGCCACCGTCGTCGCCATCGGGACGGCGTTCATCGCGGCCGGCTACAGCAACCTGATGACCTACCTGCAGACGTTGTTCGGCTTCTTCAACGCCCCGCTGTTCGCCACGTTCATCCTGGGCATGTTCTGGAAGCGGATGACGCCGACCGCGGGCTGGGCGGGCCTGGTCTCGGGCACCGCCGCGGCGCTGGTCGTGTTCGTCATGAACGAGACCGGCGTGATCACGCTGCCGGGCCAGGGTGCGGCGTTCGTCGCGGCCGGTGCGGCGTTCGTCGTCGACATCGTGGTCAGCGTCGTGGTCAGCAGGGTGACCGCGCCCAAGCCGGTCGCCGAGCTGGCGGGGCTGGTCTACTCCGAGACGCCGAGGGAGCAGCGCACCGACCCCGACGCCTCGACCCTGCCGTGGTACCAGTCGCCCACCAAGCTGGCCGGCATCGCGCTGGTCATGGTCATCGCGCTCAACGTGGCGTTCGCGTGACCGCCGGGTCCGGAGAGGAGAGCCCCATGGGCAGCAGCGGAGCACAGCCGGACGGCACCGACGGCGGGACGAGGCACGCGGCCGGCGCCTACGACGTCCGCAACGTGATAGCCGGCCTGATCGGCTTCTACGGGATCGTGCTGGTCGTCGTGGGCATCGTCGGCGACGGCGAGGCCGAGGCGGCCAAGACCGGTGGCCTGGCGGCCAACCTGTGGGCCGGCGTCGCGATGCTGGTCTTCGCCGCGGGGTTCGCGCTGTGGTCGCGGCTGCGGCCGGTGGTCGTCGACCCGGGCGCCGACGTCGCCGGTGACGAGGACCGGCCGCCGGCGCACTGAGGAAGGACCACCCTTCTCCCCGTGAAGGACCCCCTCGCCCCCCACCGCTCGCAAGCTCGCGGCGGGCCCCTGCAAGGGGGCTGTCAGGGCTCGGCGCGGTTCCCTGAAGGGTGGCCGTTCCAGTACGTCACCAGCTCGGCGCGGGCCCCTGCAGGGGGCCACCCAGGACCGGGCCGCGGCCGGTCACCCGAGGACGGTCACCGGCACCCGCTGCACCAGGTTGTTGGCCATGCCCTGCCGGTTCCAGACCGGCTCGGTGGGCTGGGCGCCCTCGGCGTCGCTCGCGCGGGCCAGCAGCTCGTGGCTGCCGGGCTCCGCCGTCCACGGGAACTGCCAGGCCCGCCAGGTGAACGGGTGCGCCGGGTCGGCAGGGGCGAGCTCGGCGGCCGACCAGGTGGCCCCGCCGTCGGTGCTGACCTCGACCCCGGTGACCGGCGCCCGGCCCGACCAGGCCCGGCCGGTGAGCGTCACGGGGCCCGGCTGCAGGAAGCGCTCCCGGGTCATGAAGTCGGGCCAGCCGGGCGGCGCGAGCAGCGCCCGCGGCGCGATCCGGGTGACCGGCTCACCCGGATCGCCCGCGTCGACCTTGAGGCGGTAGGCGGTCGCGTTCTGGAAGCCGTCGAAGGGCCGGTCGAGCACCTCGATGCCGGTCAGCCACTTGACGTGCGCCATCCCGTACCAGCCCGGCACCAGCAGGCGCAGCGGAGCGCCGTGCTGGGGTGGCAGCGGCATGCCGTTCATGCCCCAGACCAGCAGCACCTCGGGGCGCATCGCCTCGGCCAGCGGCAGGCCGCGCGCGTAGTCCTGCTCGACGCCGCGCTCCACGCCGTGGTCGGCCCCGGTGAACGCGACGTCGACCGCGCCGTCGGCGATCCCGGCCTCGGCCAGCAGCGGGGCCAGCGGGGTACCGGTCCACTCGGCGCTGCCGACGGCCTCGAGCAGCCAGGGCTGGCTGACCGGGCGCGGCTCGTAGCGGGCGCGGCCGTTGCCGGCGCACTCGAGCAGCACCCGCGAGGTGACGGCGGGGCGGGCCTGCAGGTCCGCCAGGGTCAGCCGCAGCGGCGTGGTGACCGCGCCGCCGAACTCCAGCGCCCAGGTCGCCGGGTCGACGGCGGGGATGTCGTAGTGGGTGAGCACGTAGTGCAGTCCCGGCGGGGTGACCTCGTAGCGCAGCGCCTCCAGCGGCATCCCGTGGTTGCGGGTGGCCAGGGCCAGCTCGTCGAGGCCGATGCCCTCGCCGGGCTCGGCGATGCGGGCGCGGCCGCGGTGCGTGGACTCGGTGGCGGTCATGCGCCCAGTCTCGGCCGTGCGACGGCGGAGGGGAACTGCCCGCCCGGTCAGGGGCGACGTCGGCGTCCGCCCCCGCGCCCGGTGGTCACCGGCGTCCGGCTGCCCGACCCGCCGACGGGCACGGCCACCCGCCGATGGTCACGGCGGTCCTCGCTCAGCGGGCGGCGCGGGAGATGGCGCCGGCGGCCTCGAGCACCGCGCCGACCACCTCGGGTGCGGGACGGCGGCCCAGCCGCTCCACCGGACCCGAGATGGAGACCGCGCCCAGCACCACGCCCATCGCGTCGCGGACCGGCGCCGACAGCGACGCCACCCCGGGCTCCCGCTCGGCGACGCTGTGCGCCCAGCCCCGCCGGCGGACGTCGAGCAGCGTGCGCGCGGTGAAGCTGGCGCTGGGCAGCAGCGGGGTGACCTCGTCGGCGGGCGCGAAGGCGAGCAGCGCGTGGGCCGCCGAGCCCGCGGTCATCGGCAGCCGCGCGCCGACCGGCACGGTGTCGCGCAGCCCGTGCGCCCGCTCGGCCGCGGCCACGCACACCCGGCTGGCGCCGTCCCGCACGTAGAACTGTGCGCTCTCCCCGCTGGCGTCGCGCAGCGCCACCAGGTGCCGGCCGGCCAGGTCGGCCAGGTCGGCGACCCCCCGGCCGAGCTCGGCCAGTGCCGGGCCGGGCGCCCAGGCGCCGGCCGGGGTGCGGCGGAGGAGCCGGTGCCCCTCGAGGGCCACGGCGAGCCGGTGGGCGGTCGCCCGGGGCAGCCCGGTGCGATCGACGAGCTCGGCGAGGGTCGCGGGCTCGGCGGCGACGGCGCGGAGGATGGACACCGCTTTGTCCAACACGGCGACCGGGTTAGGCTGTCCCACACAGCAATACTTGCATCCCACAGCGTGAGATGGCCAGCGTGGTCGTCCGCACCGGGTGCGAGCCCCGACCCCGGAGGGACCAGCCGTGCCGAAGACCCTGGCGGAGAAGGTCTACGACGCCCACGTCGTGCGCAGCGCCGCGGGCGAGCCGGACCTGCTCTACATCGACCTGCACCTCGTGCACGAGGTGACCAGCCCGCAGGCCTTCGACGGCCTGCGCGCGGCCGGGCGCACGGTGCGCCACCCCGAGCTCACCATGGCGACCGAGGACCACAACGTCCCGACGCTGGAGATCCTCAAGCCCATCGCCGACCCGGTCAGCCGCGCGCAGGTCGAGGCGCTGCGCCGGAACGCCGCCGAGTTCGGCATCCGGCTGGCCCCGATGGGCGACCGCGACCAGGGCATCGTGCACGTCATCGGTCCGCAGCTGGGGCTCACCCAGCCGGGCACGACGATCGTCTGCGGCGACAGCCACACCTCGACCCACGGCGCGTTCGGCGCGCTGGCCTTCGGCATCGGCACCAGCGAGGTCGAGCACGTGCTGGCCACCCAGACCCTGCCGCAGTACCGGCCCAGGCAGATGGCCGTGACGGTGGACGGCGAGCTGCCGGAGGGCGTGTCCTCGAAGGACGTCATCCTGGCCGTCATCGCCCAGATCGGCACCAACGGCGCCGCGGGCCACGTCATCGAGTACCGCGGCAGCGCCATCGAGGCGCTGTCGATGGAGGCCCGGATGACGATCTGCAACATGTCGATCGAGGCCGGCGCACGCGCCGGGCTGATCGCACCCGACGAGACCACCTTCGAGTTCCTCAAGGGCCGCCCGCACGCCCCGCAGGGCGCCGACTGGGACGCCGCCGTCGAGTACTGGCGCACGCTGCGCACCGACGAGGACGCGGTCTTCGACGCCGAGGTCGTGCTGGACGCCGCGTCGCTGACCCCGTTCGTCACCTGGGGCACCAACCCCGGCCAGGGCCTGCCGATCACGGGGTCGGTGCCCGACCCCGCCGCCATCGCCGACGAGGGCGAGCGCCGCGCCGTCGAGCAGGCGCTGGCCTACATGGGCCTGACCCCCGGCACGCCGCTGCGCGAGATCGAGGTCGACACCGTCTTCCTCGGCTCCTGCACCAACGGCCGCATCGAGGACCTGCGGGTCGCCGCCGAGCTGCTGCGCGGGCGGACGATCGACCCCCACACCCGGATGCTCGTCGTCCCCGGCTCGGTGGGCGTGAAGCAGCAGGCCGAGGCCGAGGGCCTGGACCGGGTGTTCGTCGAGGCCGGCGCGGAGTGGCGGGGTGCGGGGTGCTCGATGTGCCTGGGCATGAACCCCGACCAGCTCAAGCCGGGGGAGCGGTCGGCGTCGACCAGCAACCGCAACTTCCAGGGCCGGCAGGGCAAGGGCGGGCGCACCCACCTGGTCTCGCCGTCGGTCGCCGCAGCCACCGCACTCACCGGGCGGCTGACCGCCCCCGCCGACCTGGCGCCCGCCGAGCCGGCCGTCGTCTGAGACCGGAGCCCTTCGACATGGACGCCTTCACCACGCACACCGGCACCGCGGCCCCACTGCGCCGCAGCGCCGTCGACACCGACCAGATCATCCCGGCCGAGTACCTCAAGCGGATCACCCGCACCGGGTTCGAGGACGGCCTGTTCGTCGCCTGGCGCACCAACGAGCCGGACTTCGTGCTCAACCAGCCGCAGTACGCCGACGCGTCGATCCTCGTCGCCGGCCCCGACTTCGGCACCGGCTCCTCCCGCGAGCACGCCTGCTGGGCGCTGCTCGACGGCGGGTTCCGCGCGGTGATCAGCTCGCGGTTCGCCGACATCTTCAAGAACAACTCGACCAAGTCCGGCCTGCTGACCGTCGTCCTGCCGCAGGCCGAGGTGGAGGCGCTGTGGGCGGCGGTGGAGGCCGACCCCACCACGCCGGTGACCGTCGACCTGCAGGCGAAGCAGGTCACCTACGGCGGGCACGGCGTGCCGTTCCAGATCGACGACTACACCCGCTGGCGGCTGCTGGAGGGCCTGGACGACGTCGGTCTCACCGAGCGGCACCTGCCGGACATCGAGGCCTACGAGGCGCGCCGCCCGGCCTGGCTGCCGAAGTCGCTGCCGGCACTGCCGGCCTGAGCGGGGACCGCTGACGGGAGGGGCGGGGGCGCCACGGCGTCGCCGCCCCTCCTGCGTCGCCACGACGGACCGAGACCGTGGACACCGTGGATACGACTGTATACAGTCGTATCCGTCTAGGTGTCCGCAGACGGCGGACCGGCGGCGAGGAGATGAGGCGGCGATGGACGGTAGGACCGACGGGGTGGACGTCGTCGTGGTCGGCGGCGGGAACGCGGGCTTCTCCGCCGCCCTGGCCGCAGCCGACCGCGGGCGCCGGGTGGTGCTGCTGGAGAAGGGCGAGCGCGAGCAGGCGGGCGGGAACAGCTACTACACCGCCGGGGCCTTCCGGATCGCCCACGACGGCCTGGACAGCGTCGTGGACCTGCTGGACGACGACGAGCGGCTCGCCACCACCGACCTGCCGTCCTACCCGGCCGACGACTACCTCGCCGACATGGCGAAGGTGACGGAGGGCCGCAATGACCCGCAGCTGACCGCGGCCATCGTCGAGGACAGCCTGGACACCCTCCGCTGGCTGCACGGCCACGGCCTGCGCTTCCGCCTGATGTACGAGCGGCAGGCCTACCAGGACGACACCTCCGGGCGCTTCGTGTTCTGGGGCGGGCTGGCGGTCGGCAGCACCGGAGGCGGCAAGGGGCTCATCGCCCAGCACACCGCCGCGGCCGAGGCGGCCGGCGTCGAGGTGCGGTACGGCGTCCGTGCGCACGACCTGCTCGTCGAGGAGGGTCGCGTGCGGGGGGTCAGCTGGAGCGACGTGCAGGGGGTCCGCGGTGAGCTGCGGGCCGAGTCGGTCGTCCTCGCCGCCGGTGGCTTCGAGGCCGACGCCGCCATGCGCGCCGAGCACCTGGGGGAGGGGTGGGAGCGGGCCAAGGTGCGCGGCACCCCGCTGAACACCGGCGACATGCTCCGCGCGGCGCTGGCCGCCGGCGCCCAGCCCTACGGTGACTGGGGCTCCTGCCACAGCGTCGCCTGGGACTCCGGGTTCGCGGCCAACGAGAGCAACCGGGAGCTGACCAACCAGCTGACCCGTGGCGGCTACCCCCTGGGGATCGTGGTCAACACGCTCGGGCTGCGGTTCGTCGACGAGGGCGCGGACTACCGCAACTACACCTACGCCAAGTACGGGGCCGCGATCCTCCGCCAGCCCGGAGGCCAGGCGTTCCAGGTCTTCGACGCGGCGACCCGCCCGCGGCTGCGGACCGAGGAGTACGACATGCCCGGCGCCTCGGAGATCGTCGCGGACACCGTCGACGGCCTGGCCCGGGCCATGGGCGTCGACGTGGCCGGCTTCTGCCGGACGGTCGAGGAGTTCAACGCCTCGATCGACCGGTCGGTGCCGTTCGACCCCGCGGTCAAGGACGGCCGGGCGGCGCGCGTCGAGCCGCCGAAGAGCAACTGGGCGCTCCCGCTGGAGCAGCCGCCCTTCTCCGCCTTCCCGGTCACCTGCGGCATCACCTTCACCTTCGGCGGGCTCCGCGCGGACACCGGCAGCCGGGTCCTCGACCAGGCCGGCGACCCGATCCCCGGCCTGTTCGTGTGCGGCGAGATGCTGGGCGGGCTGTTCAGCGTCAACTACCCCGGCGGCACCGGCCTCACTTCGGGCGCGGTCTTCGGCAGGAGGGCAGGATCGCAGGCGTGACGACGCCACGGCCCGACGCTCGGTCCATCTACGAGGAGCTGCGGGCCGAGATCGGTCGGGGCACCCTGGCTGCCGGCAGCCCGCTGCGCGAGGTGGCGGTGGCCGAGCGCTTCGGCGTCTCCCGCACCCCGGTGCGGGAGGCGCTGCGCCGGCTGGAGCACGACCGGCTCGTCGTCCCGGGCGCCCGAGGGCTGCAGGTGCGGGCGGTCGACCCGCAGGAGGTCGTCCAGGTCTACGACGTGCGCATCCTGCTCGAGGCCGAGGCCGCCCGCGTGGCGGCGCGGGCACGCACCGAGACCGACCTGGTCCAGCTGGAGGGGCTGCTCGCGCGGGATCGTGCGCTGACCGACCCGCCGGACCAGCTCCGCGCCGAGACCAACGCCGAGTTCCACGAGGCGGTGTGGCAGGCGGCGCACAACCGCGTGCTGTCGGACCTGTTGCAGCGGCTGACCGTCCACCTGGTCCGCACGCCGCACTCGACCCTGTCTGCGCCCGGGCGCTGGGACGAGGCGCTCGCGGAGCACGAGGAGCTGCTCCGGGCCATCGCCGACGGCGACGGCGAGGCCGCCGCCCGCGCGGCGGCCGAGCACATGCGTCGGGCCCGGGAGATCCGGCTCAGCCTCCTGCGCTCCGCGGCCTCCGGGCGCACCGGGTCCCCGACCGGCTGAGGGACCCCGCAGGAGCCCGGCGCCCGGCACCTCGTCGACGTGCCGCGGCGGTCGCTGGAGCGGGTCGGTAACGACTTCGAGACGTCCTGGTCGGTGGCTTGACGAGACGCGCGCCACACGCCAAGGTGGTCGCGTATCCGACTGGATACAACGGGATGCAGTCCGGTCCCGCCTCGAAGACGAGCGGAGGTCCCCCATGGCACAGGTCGCACCCGGCACCGGTCGGAGCAGGCTCACGGTGGCGGCGCTGCTGGCCACCGGGCTGGCGGTGACGGGGTGCGCCCCGTCGCAGGACTCCGGCGGCACGGACGCGCAGGCGGCCGGCTGGCCCACCGGAGACGTCCGCATCATGGCGCCGGCCGACGCCGGCGGCGGCTGGGACCAGACCTCCCGCGCGCTGCAGGAGGTCATGTCCGGCCGGGTCGACGTCCCGGTCGAGGTCTACAACGTCGGCGGTGCCGGCGGCACGGTCGGCATCGCGCAGTTCGTCGGGAACGAGGGCGACCCGAACGAGCTCATGACCATGGGGTCGATCATGGTCGGGGCCATCGAGACCAACGCCTCGCCGGTCACGCTCGACCAGGTGACCCCGCTGGTCCGCCTGCTCGGCGAGTACGAGGTCATCGTCGCGCCGACGGCTTCCCCGTTCCAGACCATCGACGACATGGTCGCCGCCATGCAGGCCGACGTCGGGTCGGTCGCCATCGCCGGCGGCTCGGCCGGCGGCATCGAGCAGATCCTGGCCGGCCTGGTCGCCCAGGAGATCGGCGCGGACCCCGGCGCGGTCAACTACATCCCGCACAGCGGTGGCGGCGAGGCGCTGGCCACGATCCTGTCCGGCCGGGTGCAGGCCGGCATCTCGGGGATCAACGAGATCCGCGAGCAGATCGAGGCCGGCCAGGTGCGCGCGTTGGCGGTCTCCTCGCCCGAGCGGATCGAGGGCATCGACGCCCCGACGCTGACCGAGGCCGGGCTCGACATCGAGCTGGCCAACTGGCGCGGCATGGTCGCGCCCCCCGGCATCTCCGCCGAGGAGGAGCAGGCCATCGAGGACGCGCTGACCGACCTGGCGGAGAGCCCCGAGTGGCAGCAGGTCCTGGCCGACCGCGGCTGGGACGACCAGTTCCTCGCCGGTGAGGAGTTCGAGCAGTTCCTCGACGAGGAGCAGGAGCGCGTCCGCGGCGTCCTCGAGGACCTGGGCCTGGTCTCGTCGTGACCCCGCCGGTGGTCACGTCCGGCGTCCCGGCGGCGGGCCGCCGGGGACGCCGGCGGGTCGACCGGGCCTCGCTCGCACTGGCGGTCCTGCTGGTGGTGATGGGCGTGACCCTCGCCGTGGACGCCAGCTCCATCCAGGCGCCGCCCGGCAGCGACGGCATCGGGCCCTCGGCCTTCCCCTGGGCCATCGCGGTGGCGCTCCTGGTCCTGGGGTGCGTGCTGGGCGTGGTGGCCCTGCGAGGCCGCGAACCGCACCCGCACGACGCCGCCCTCGGCCCCCTGCACGCCGACGTGCCGCACGACGACGAGGCGGACCGGCCGGCGGTCGAGCCGGTGCCGGTCGGTGACACCGCGCGGCCGGCGCTGCGCGTCCGCCCGGTGCTGCGGGTGGCGGTGTTCGCCGCCGGGCTGCTCGCGCACGCGCTGCTCGTCGACACCGCGGGCTACGTGGTGGCCGCCCTGGTGCTGTTCGTCGCGGTCGCGCTCGCCTTCGGGGCGCCGCGCCCGGTCCGGGTGGTGATCGTCGGCCTGGTCCTGACGCTGGTCATCTTCTACTCGTTCACGCTGGGCCTCGGCCTGGCGCTGCCCAACTTCGGCGGCGGGTGATGGACGGGTTCGCCCAGCTGCTCGACGGCTTCGGGGCGGCGATCAGCCCGGAGAACCTGCTCTGGGCGCTGATCGGCGTCACGCTGGGCACCGCGGTCGGCGTGCTCCCCGGCATCGGCCCGGCGCTGACCGTCGCCCTGCTGCTGCCGCTCACCTTCCGGCTCGACGCCACCAGCTCGCTGATCATGTTCGCCGGCATCTACTACGGCGGGATGTACGGCGGCTCGACCACGTCGATCCTGCTCAACACACCGGGAGAGAGCGCCTCGATCATCTCCGCGCTCGAGGGCAACAAGATGGCCAGGGCGGGACGCGGTGCGGCCGCGCTCGCCACCGCGGCCATCGGCTCGTTCGTCGCGGGGACGATCGCGACGCTCGGGCTGACCTTCCTGGCCCCGGTCATGGTCGACGTGGCGCTGACCTTCGGTCCGCCCGAGTACTTCGCCCTGATGGTCGTGGCGTTCACGACGGTGGCCGCGCTGCTCGGGTCGTCGGTGCTGCGGGGCCTGATCGGGCTGGTCATCGGCATCACGATCGGGCTGGTCGGCATCGACGTGCAGTCCGGTCAGGCCCGGCTCACGCTGGGCGTGCCCCAGCTGCTCGACGGGATCGACGTCGTGATCGTGGTCGTCGGGCTCTTCGCGATCGGTGAGGCCATCACGGTCCTCGCCAGCGGCGAGCGGCGCAGCACGGTCACCCCGGCGCCGGGGTCGCGGTGGCTCTCCCGCGGCGACTTCCGCCGCAGCTGGAAGCCGTGGCTGCGCGGCACCGCGCTGGGCTTCCCGATCGGTGCCCTGCCCGCCGGCGGCGCGGAGATCCCGACGTTCTTGAGCTACAGCGCCGAGAAGCGGCTCACCAAGCACCCCGAGGAGTTCGGCCACGGGGCCATCGAGGGGGTCGCCGGGCCCGAGGCGGCGAACAACGCCGCCGCGGCCGGGGTCCTGGTACCGCTGCTGGCGCTGGGCCTGCCGACCTCGGCGACCGCCGCGGTCATCCTCGCCGGCTTCCAGAACTACGGCATCCAGCCGGGGCCGCTGCTGTTCAGCTCCAACAGCGCGCTGGTGTGGACGCTCATCGCGAGCCTCTACATCGGCAACGTGCTGCTGCTGGTGCTCAACCTGCCGCTGGTCGGGATCTGGGTGCGGTTGCTGCAGATCCCGCCGTACTACCTGTACGCCGGCATCGCGGTGTTCGCGACGTTGGGCACCTTCGCGATCGGCGGCAGCACCGTCGACCTGGTGGTGCTCTACGTCGTCGGAGCCCTGGGGTTCCTGCTGCGCGCAGCCGACGTGCCCGTCGCCCCGGCGGTGGTCGGGTTGATCCTCGGTCCGCTCGCCGAGGAGCAGCTGCGCCGGTCGCTGGCGATCTCGCAGGGGGACGTCGGGGTGCTCGTCTCCTCGCCGTTGTGCATCGCCCTGCTGCTGGTGGCCGCCGCGGCGGTCGTCCTGCCGCCGGTGGTGCGGCAGGTCCTGCGACGGCGGACGGCCTCGCAGCAGTTCGACCGGGTCGCCTAGGGCGCCGGTGCGCACGGGCGGGCCGATCCAGCCCCTGCGCACCGGTCGCTCAGCGGAGGCCGGTGAAGGCGGGGTCGTCCGTGTCGGGCCAGAAGTCGTGGTGGTAGTCGGCCGAGAGCGCGCCCGGACATCCGGCCAGCACCCACGTGCTGCCCTTGGCCGCCGGCGGGTGCAGCGCCCCGGCGACGCCCGCGAAGCGGACGCCGAGGGCCGCCAGCACCGAGGGGATGGCCCCGCCCTGGCTGCAGACGACCGCCACCCCGGGCCGCTCGCGCGGCGCCAGGAGCCGCTCGACGGCGGTGAGGGCCGCCTGCGGGTCGGCGGCGTACTCCTCCTCGCCGAGCTCGGGCAGCGGGCGGACGTGGAGTCCGGTCCGCTCGGCCAGCGGTGCCAGCGTCTCCCGGCAGCGGACCCGCTCGGCGGTCAGCAGCTCGACGGGGCAGAAGGACGGCAGCACCTCGGCCAGCCGGGCGGCCTGCCGGCGCCCCTTGCCGTCCAGCGGCCGCAGCTCATCGGGCCCGTCCCAGTCGGACTTGCTGCCCGCCTTGGCGTGCCGGACCAGCAGCAGGGTCGGCTCCCGGGGGACGTCGGTGCGCGCGAGGTCGGCCAGCACCGCGCGGTCGTGCGCGTGGCTGACCAGCCCGCAGGCCTCCTCGACCGGCAGCCAGCGCAGCTCGTCGACCTCGTCGTTGGGCTCGAAGTCCCCGCCGACCACGCGCATCAGCCAGTAGTCGACCCGCTTGGGGCCCTCGAGGACCTCGTACTCGGTGCGCACGCTGCGCCGGCCGACGACGACCTCCAGCCCGGTCTCCTCGGCCACCTCGCGCACCGCCGTCTGCAGCAGGTGCTCACCCGCGTCGGGCTTGCCCTTCGGCAGCGACCAGTCGTCGTAGCGCGGCCGGTGCACCAGCGCGGTCTCGATGCCGCCGCCGTCCGCCGGCCGCCACAGGGCGCCGCCGGCCGCGCGGACCAGGCGCTGCGGCTCAGCCGGCATGGTCGACCGCCGCCGCCATCAGCGCCGCCTGGTAGTCGTGCTCGCCGGTGCGGGTCCAGGCACCGTCCACGCCCAGCTCCCAGCAGCGCACGCCGTCGGCCATCGCCGCGTCGAAGATGTGCTGCAGCTGCCGCTGGGCGGTGTCGTCGCACACCCGCAGCAGCACCTCCACGCGCCGGTCGAGGTTGCGGTGCATGAGGTCGGCGCTGCCGATCCACCACTCGCCCTCGCCGCCGCCGGCGAACCACATCGCCCGCGAGTGCTCCAGGAAGCGGCCGACGATCGAGCGCACCCGCACGTTCTCCGACAGCCCGGGGACGCCGGGGCGCAGCGAGCAGATGCCGCGGATGAGCAGCTCCACCGGTACACCGGCCGCCGACGCCTCGTAGAGGGCGTCGATCATCTCCTCGTCGACCAGCGAGTTGACCTTGATGCGGATGCCGGCCGGCCGGCCGTCCCGCGCGTTGCGGGCCTCCCGCCGGATCTTCTCCACCAGCCCGGGCCGCACGCCGTGCGGCGCCACCATCAGCCGCCGGTAGGTCGTCTGCCGGGAGTAGCCGGTCAGGGTGTTGAACAGGTCGGTGAGGTCCGCGCCCACCCGCGGGTCGGCGGTGAGGATGCCGAGGTCCTCGTAGAGCCGGGCGGTCTTGGGGTTGTAGTTGCCCGTGCCGATGTGGCAGTACCGGCGGATCACCCCGCTCTCCCGGCGCACCACCAGCGCGGTCTTGCAGTGCGTCTTCAGCCCCACCAGCCCGTAGACGACGTGGCAGCCGGCCCGCTCCAGCGACCGGGCCCAGCTGATGTTGGCCTCCTCGTCGAAGCGTGCCTTGATCTCCACCAGGACGACGACCTGCTTGCCGGCCTGGGCGGCGTCGATGAGCGCGTTGACGATCGGCGAGTCACCCGAGGTGCGGTACAGGGTCTGCTTGATCGCCAGCACGTTCGGGTCGGCGGCGGCCTGCTCGATGAAGCGCTGCACGCTGGTCGCGAACGAGTGGTAGGGGTGGTGGACGAGCACGTCGCCCTCCCGCAGCGTCGCGAACACGCTCTTGGGCGTCTCGCCCTCCGACAGCCGCGGGTGGGTGGCCGGCACGAACGGCTCGTCCTTCAGCTCCGGTCGGTCCAGGCCGTAGAGCTCCCACAGCGATGCCAGGTCCAGCAGCCCGGGGACGTGGACCACGTCGGAGGCGTCGACCTCCAACTCGGAGATGAGCACCTGCAGCACGTCGGGGTCCATGGGCTCGGCGACCTCCAGCCGCACCGCCGGCCCGAAGCGGCGCCGGGCCAGCTCGCGCTCCAGCGCCTGCAGCAGGTCCTCGTCCCGGTCCTCCTCGACCTCCAGGTCGGCGTTGCGGGTGACCCGGAACAGGTGGTGGTCGATGACGTCCAGGCCCGGGAACAGCGCCGGCAGGTGCGCGGCGATGAGGTCCTCCAGCGGCAGGAACGTCGCATGCGAGTCGCCCGGTCCCACCTGGACGAAGCGCGGCACGTTGTTGGGCACCTTGAGCCGGGCGAAGCGCGGCGCGTCGGTGTCGGGGTCGCGCACCCGGACGGCGAGGTTCAGCGACAGCCCGCTGATGTAGGGGAACGGGTGCGCCGGGTCGACCGCGAGCGGGGTCAGCACCGGGAACACCTGGTCGCGGAAGTACTCCCGCAGCCGCGTGGTCTCGGCCTCGGCGAGCTCGTCCCAGTGCACGATCCGGATCCCGGCCTCCTCCAGGCCCGGGGTGATGTCCTTGGCGAAGACGTCGGCGTGCCGGTGCACCAGGTCGCGGGTGCGCTCGGTGACCCGGGCCAGCTGCTCGCGGATGGTCAGCCCGTCGGGGGAGCGCACCGTCAGGCCGGTGCTCTGCCGCCGCTTCAGGCCGGCGATGCGGACCATGTAGAACTCGTCGAGGTTGCCGGCGAAGATCGCCAGGAACTTCACCCGCTCCAGCAGCGGCGCGGACTCGTCCTCCGCCAGCTCGAGCACGCGGGAGTTGAAGTCCAGCCACGACAGCTCACGGTTGATGTACCGGTCGGCGTGGACACCGGATCGGGTCGGGGGCACGCGCTCATCGTGCCGCAGTCGGGTGTCCGGTGGGCGGCCGGCGGGAGGTCAGCCGGTGCTGCCGAGCAGCGCCGCGGTGTGCGGCCCGACGCCCAGCGCCAGGGCCTCGCGCAGGTCCGCCGGCGTGTCGACGTCGCGCGCCAGCCCGGGCCACCCGCCGGTCAGCGGCACCGCGCCCCCGGCCCGGTGGCGCCGCGCCGAACCGGCCCCGAAGGCGGGGGACAGGTCGGTGCCGGCGGCGGTCAGCAGCGTCGTCCCGCTGCCCTGCGCGTCGGCGACGAAGCAGCGCGGCGCGGTGCCCGCCGCGGCCAGTGCGGCGGCCAGCTCCCGCGGGCGCAGGGCCGGCAGGTCGGAGGACAGCGCGGCCACCGCCGTCCCCCCGGTGGCGCGGGCGCCGTGGGCCAGCGCCGCGTTGAGGCCGCGGTCGGGCTGGTCGGGCACCGTGGCCGCGCCTAGCCGGGTGACCTCCGCGGCCGCGTCGGGGTCGTCGGTGACGACGAGGACGCCGGCGACGGCGGGGCAGGCCAGCGCGGCGGCGACGGTGTCGGCCAGCAGGGCCAGCACCAGCCGGTCGTGCGCGGCCTGCGGCGGACCGGCCAGCCCCCCGGGCAGCGGCGTGAGCCGGGTCTTCGCCAGCGGCAGCCGCTTCGCCGGGACGACGACCGACCACGTGCGCACGGCGACAATGTGAGCACACCGGCGCGGGGACGCCGGGCCGCCGCACCCCCCCCCGGTGCGCCGGGCCGGACTCCGCAGGGCCGATCATGGGGGACGTCCCGGCCGACCCGGCACGGGCGCGCAGGAGGGAGGACGCGGTGACGCAGGACGGGTCCCCGGACGCCGGGGTGTCACGTCGCGGCGCCGCCGTGCCGTCCCGCTGGCGCACCCGCAGGCCGCTCCCGCCGGCGCTGCTGTTCTGCGTCCTGGTCATCCACCCGGTCACCGTGCTGCTGTTCCGGATGCGCTACCGGCACGCCGAGCGCTTTCCGCGCACCGGCCCGGTGCTCGTGGTGGCCAACCACGTGTCGGTGCTGGACCCGCTGGCCTGCGCGCGGCTGGTCTGGGACTGCGGCCGCGTGCCGCACTTCCTGGCCAAGGAGGCGGTCTTCCGCGGCTGGGCCGGGCGGATCCTGCGCGCCGCCGGGCAGATCCCGGTCGCCCGCGGCTCGGCCGACGCGCGCACCTCGCTGGCCGCCGCGGAGGCCGACCTGCGCGCGGGGAACATCGTCGTCATCTACCCCGAGGGGTCGGTGACCCGCGACCCCGACTGGTGGCCGATGGAGGCGCGCACCGGCGTGGCCCGGCTGGCGCTGGCCACCGACGCCGTCGTCCTGCCGGTCGCCCAGTGGGGCCCGCAGCGGGTGCACGACTACCACACCAAGCGGCTGCACCCGCGGCTGCGGGCACCGGCGGAGTACTCGGTGGGCGAGCCGCTGGACCTCGCCGGGCTGCGGGCGCAGGTCCGTGGGGGCCGGCCGCTGACCGGGGAGCTGCTGCGCGAGGTGACCGACCGCATGATGGCCTCCGTGCGCGACCAGCTGGCCGAGCTCCGCGGGGAGCCGGCACCCCTCACGACCACCCCGCACCCCCGGCGGGCGCTGCGCCGCGACCGGCCGGAAGGCGCCGCGTGAGCCCGGTGACGCGGGCCGCCGTCCTGGGCGCCGGCTCCTGGGGGACGACGTTCGCCAAGGTGCTGGCCGACGCCGGCTGCACGGTGCGGCTGCACGCCCGCCGTCCCGAGCTGGCGCACGCCATCGGCGAGACCCGGGAGAACGGCGACTACCTGCCCGGCATCCGGCTGCCCGACCGGCTCTCGGCCACCGCGGACCCCGCCGAGGCCCTCGACGGCGCCGCGATCGTGGTGCTCGCCGTCCCCTCGCAGTCGCTGCGGACCAACCTCACCGAGTGGGCGCCGCTGCTGCCGGACGACGCGGTCCTGCTGTCGCTGATGAAGGGCGTCGAGCTCGGCAGCACCAAGCGGATGAGCCAGGTCATCGGCGAGGTGACCGGTGCGGGCCCCGACCGGGTCGCGGCGCTGTCGGGCCCGAACCTGGCGCGCGAGATCGCCGAGGAGCAACCGGCCGCCACCGTGGTGGCCTGCGTCGACCACGACCGGGCCGCGCAGGTGCAGGCCGCCTGCCACACCCCCTACTTCCGCCCGTACACCAACACCGACCTGGTGGGCTGCGAGCTCGGCGGCGCGGTGAAGAACGTGATCGCGCTGGCCTGCGGCATCACCGGCGGGATGGGCTTCGGGGACAACACCCGGGCCTCGCTGATCACCCGCGGGCTGGCCGAGACCACCCGGCTGGGCGCGGCCCTGGGGGCCGAGCCGGCCACCTTCGCCGGGCTGGCCGGGCTGGGCGACCTGGTGGCCACCTGCAGCTCCCCGCTGTCGCGCAACCGCACCTTCGGTGAGCGGCTGGGGCGCGGCATGTCCGTCGAGGAGGTGCAGCGCACCACCCGGCAGGTGGCCGAGGGGGTGAAGAGCTGCCAGCCGGTGCTGGACCTGGCCCGGGCGCACGGGGTGGACATGCCGGTGACCGAGGCCGTCGTCAAGGTGTGCCACGAGGGGGTCCCGGTGCGCCAGATCGTGGAGGAGATCATGTCCAGGGAAGCGAAGCCGGAGTGAGCGACGCGACGTGGGGGGACGGCACCCGGTCGGTGCGCGCCGGTGAGGACGCGCCCGTGCCGGGCGCGCCGCTGCGGCCCTCGCCGGTGCTCGCCGCCCCCTTTCACCTGGGCGCCGCCCCGCCGGGTGCGGACGGCGCCGACACCTACGCCCGCACCGGGCAGCCGACGCTGCGGGTCTTCGAGGCCGCCGTCGGCGAGCTGGACGGCGGCCGGTCGCTGTCCTTCGCCACCGGCATGGCCGCGATCAGCGCCGCGGTGCTGGCCGTGGCCGGCGCCGGGGACCGCGTGGTGCTGCCCTCGGACGGCTACTTCACGACCCGGCTGCTGGCCCGCGACCAGCTCGAGCGGTTCGGGGTCACCGTCGAGTACGTGCCCACCACCGAGATCGGGGCGGTCGCGGCCCGCGGCGACCTCGACGGCGCCCGGTTCGTGATGCTGGAGACGCCGAGCAACCCGCTGCTGGACGTGTGCGACGTCGCCGCCGTCGCCCGCGCCACCCGCGCCACCGGAGCCGTGCTCGCGGTCGACAACACCACCGCGACGCCGCTGGGTCAGCGGCCGCTGGACCTCGGTGCCGACCTCACGGTCGGCAGCGACACCAAGGCGCTCACCGGGCACAGCGACCTGCTGCTCGGCCACGTCAGCACCCGCGACGACGAGCTGTACACCCGGCTCAAGGTCTTCCGCGACCACACCGGCGCCACCCCCGGCCCGTTCGAGGCGTGGCTGGGCCACCGGTCGATGAGCACGCTGGACCTGCGGCTGGCCCGCCAGGCGGCCACCGCCGCGGCGGTCGCGGACCTGCTCGCGGCGCACCCCGCGGTGACCGGCGTCCGCTGGCCCTGGCGGCCCGGCGACCCCTCGCACGAGCTCGCCACCCGGCAGATGCTGCGGCCCAACGGCGTGGTCTCCGCGGAGGTGGCCGACGAGGCGGCGGTCGGCCGGCTGCTGGGCGCCAGCCGGCTCTGGACGGCGGCCACCAGCTTCGGCGGGGTGCACAGCAGCGTCGACCGGCGCGCGCAGTGGGGTGGGGACGCCGTCCCGGCCGGGTTCGTGCGGCTGTCCTGCGGCATCGAGGACACCGCCGACCTGGTGGCCGACCTCACCGCTGCCCTCGACGCGGTCTGAGGTCTCCTCAGGCGGCGATCCGGCGCCGGCGGGCGGCGCGCGCGGTCAGCCACAGGCTGACCCCGACGTAGTAGGCGAGGTAGGCCAGCGACAGCGCCACGACGACCGCGGAGGGGTCGGGGACCTGCAGCAGCAGGACGGCGTAGAGGACCAGCCAGACCGCCGTCAGCAGCAGGCTCAGGCCGCGCAGGGCCGTCGTCCGCGACGGGTAGAGGTAGCGCACCGGCACGAACACCAGCACCGAGCAGACGACCAGCACGGTCGCGACGACGGCCGGGGCCAGGTCCAGGACGACGGCGTAGAAGGCCACCACGTTCCAGTAGCTGGGGAAGCCGAGGAAGGTGTGGTCGTCGGTCTTCGCGTCGACCCGGCAGAACTGGTAGCTGGAGGCCAGCAGCGGCAGCGCGGCCACCACCCAGCCCGCGGCGCCCTCGGGCAGCGACCCCGTCGTCCACAGCAGCACGACCGGGGCGAAGGCGTAGGTGAGGTAGTCGACGATGTCGTCGAGGCGGGCGCCGTCGAACCAGGGGATCGTCTCCTTGACCCGCAGCCGCCGGGCCAGCATCCCGTCGGTGCCGTCGACGACGAGGGCCACCAGGCCCAGCCACAGGGCCGCCACCGCGTCGCCGTCGAAGGCCGCGAGCACGATCAGCAGCCCGAGCACCGTGCCGCTGGCCGTGTAGAGGTGGACGGCGGCCCCGGCCAGGCGCAGTCCGCGCGTGGGGGTCGCGGTCCCGATCTCGCTCATCGGCGTCGAGGTTCCCACACCGGGGTCGCCTCGGCCCCGACCTGCCCGTCGTCCGGGCTCCGCGGGCGGCCTCCACTAGGGTCGGCCGCGATGAGCGGACAGGCGGGCAAGCTGCGGATCGCGGTCGTCTTCGGCGGCCGCAGCGCGGAACACTCCATCTCCTGCGTCTCCGCCGGGGCGGTCCTCGCGGCGCTGGACCCCGACCGGTACGACGTCGTCCCCGTGGGCATCACCCGCGAGGGCGCCTGGGTGCTGCCCGACCCGGGGCTGCGCCTGGCGATCGTCGACGGCGCCCTGCCCGAGGTCACCGGCGGGACGGCGGTGACGCTGGCCGGCGACCCGGCCGACCCCGGCCTGCTGCGGCTGGACGGCGCGGGCGGGCGGATCGGCGTCGACGTCGTCTTCCCGGTGCTGCACGGCGCGTACGGCGAGGACGGCACGATCCAGGGGCTGCTGGAGATGAGCGGCATCCCCTACGTGGGCTCGGGCGTGTTCGCCAGCGCGGCGTCGATGGACAAGGAGTTCACGAAGAAGCTGCTGGCCGCCGCCGGCCTGCCGCAGGGCGACCACGTGGTGCTCCGGGACCCGTCCGGTGCGCTGTCCGCCGACCCGGCGGTGCTCGACGCCGCGACCCGCGAGCGGCTGGGCCTGCCGGTGTTCGTCAAGCCCTCCCGGGCCGGCTCCAGCATCGGCATCACCAAGGTGACCGACTGGGCGCAGTTCCCCGAGGCCGTCGTGACCGCCGCCGCCGTCGACGCCAAGGTGCTCGTGGAGGCCGCCGTCCCCGGGCGGGAGATCGAGTGCGGCGTCCTGGCCGTCCCCGGCGGCGGGCCGCCCGAGGCGAGCCTGCCGGCCGAGATCCGGTTGCACGCGGGCACCGACTGGTACGACTTCGCCGCCAAGTACCTCGACGACGCCGCCGACTTCGACGTCCCGGCCGACCTGACCCCCGAGCAGACGCGGGCGGTGCAGGCGGCGGCCTGCCGGGCCTACCTGGCCATGGACTGCCGGGGGCTGGCGCGGGTCGACTTCTTCCTGGGCACCGGCCCTGGCGGCGCCGAGCGGCTGGTCGTGAACGAGGTCAACACCATGCCCGGCTTCACCCCGATCTCGATGTACCCGCGGATGTGGGCCGCGACCGGCGTGGACTTCGCCACGCTGGTCGACCGGCTGGTCGAGGTCGCGCTGGACGGCACGCGGGCGTGACCCCGCCGGCGGTCGTCCGGCTCGGCGGGCTGGTGCTGCTGGCCCTGCTGATGGGTTGCGCGACGCCGTCCGACGGCGCTGCGGACGCCGCCCCCGCCGCCGCGACGCCGGGCAGTCCCGGAGAGCTCGAGGACCTGCTGGTGCCCGCCGTGCCCTCGGGCCTGCCGCGGGTGCCCGACGACTCCCTCACGCCGCCGGCGGGGGAGAAGTCGCTCGCGGACGTCGCCGGCTACGCCGAGGACCCCGCCCGCGAGCGCGAGGTGCTCGACGACTACGGCTACCGGTTCGGCTGGGAGCGCTACTGGGGCTCCGGCTCGGGCCCGCTGACCACCGTCTTCGCCTCCCAGTTCCACACCGTCGGGGGCGCGGGCGAGTTCACCGCGGACCTGGCCGAGCACGACGCGGACGTGTACGGCGGCGTGCTGAGCCACGACCCGCCCGGCCTGCCGCCCGGCTGCCGGCTGCTGGTCCTCGCCGACGGCGCCCCGGAGGAGGGCGTGGCTGAACCGGCGGCGTTCGCGTGGTGCGCACACGGGGCGTTCAGCGTGGCGGTGACCGCCGTGGCCGGGTCGGCGGCGGCGGCCGAGGAGGAGGTCCGGGCCGTCGTGACCGCCCAGCTGGAGCGGCTGCCCGCCTGACGAGCGTCCCGGGCGGCCCCGTCCAGAGGCTCGCCGCAGGCCTCGTCCCGGGTCCCACCCCGGGCCCGCGAAGGGTGGGGAGGACGAGGTCCTCTCACGGTGAGGAGGACGGGGTCCTTCCTCAGCCGTCGGTGTCGATGGGCTGCAGCGGCAGGGTGTCGTTGATGACCGGCCCGAGCGCGGTGACCGGGGCGCTGTCGGTGTCGGCGGAGACGGTGACCTGCACGTAGACCGGCCGGTCGACCGCGGTCCACACGATGCGGTCGGGGTCGGCGGTGTCGACCAGCCAGTTCACGCCGCTGATCTGGATCAGCGGGGACGTCGGCTCCAGCGCGGCGGGCCGCTCGACGCCGCACCGCAGCACGACCGGCGGCTCTCCCCAGGCGTAGACGTAGGGGCTGTCGGAGTCGACCCGGCGGGACTGCTCGCCGGCCAGCTCCAGCGGCAGCTCGCCGAGGAGGTCCTCGCAGGGCGCCTCGGCCTCCGGGGGGATCGGCGGGGCCTCCACCGGCAGCGGCGGCAGGTCGGCCCGCTCCGGCACCGGGGTGTTCCCGACGTCGGCGACCGGCTCGGCGTCGTCCCCACCGAGGACGCGGGTCAGCACCAGCAGCACGACGACCAGCGGCAGGACGACCGCGGTGACCACGAGGGCCAGCCGCCGCAGCGGGTCCTCCGGCCGGGAGGGCGGCTGCTCCCCGGGAGCCGGGTCGTTCTCGGTCAGGGCGCTCAGATGTTGACGACGGGGCAGGTCAGCGTGCGCGTGATGCCGTCGACCGACTGCACCCGGGCCACGACCAGCCGGCCGAGCTCGTCGACGGTCTCGGCCTCGGCGCGCACGATCACGTCGTAGGGGCCGGTGACGTCCTCGGCCTTGGTGACACCCGAGATCTCGCTGATGGTCGTCGCCACCTGGGCGGCCTTGCCGACTTCGGTCTGGATCAAGATGTAGGCGTGGACCACGGGAGACCCTTCCTCGGGCAGCGCTGCAGGTGCGGCGTCCGCGGCGGTGGGCGGACAGTTGCGCAACCTACCCCAGCGACCTGGAGTGACCGGTGACTCGTCCCCGCCCGTTGGTCCCGCGCGACGACCCCGCCGACAGCGTGCGGGTCGTCGGCGAGTTCGGCGTCATCGCCCGCGTGCTGGCGCGCTCCGGCGCGGCCCGGGTGGCCGAGGTCGGGCCGGGGGACGACGCCGCCGTGCTGCGCGCGCCCGACGGCCGCGTGGTCGCCACCACCGACGTCCTCGTCGAGGGCCGGCACTTCCGGCGCGACTGGTCCTCGGCCGAGGACGTCGGGCACAAGGCGGCGGCGGCCAACCTCGCCGACGTCGCCGCGATGGGCGGGGTGACCACGGCGCTGCTGGTCGGGCTCGCCTGCCCGCCGGACACCCCCACGACGTGGCTGGAGGGCGTGGCCGCGGGCCTGGCCGCCGAGTGCGCGCCGCTGGGGGCCGCGGTGGTCGGCGGGGACACGGTGTCGTCGGCGCCGGACAGCGGCGCCGTCGTCCTGTCGGTGACGGCGCTGGGCGACCTCGGCGGGCGGGCCCCGGTGCTGCGTTCGGGTGCGCGGCCCGGCGACGTGCTGGCCCTGGCCGGCCGGCTGGGCTGGTCGGCGTGCGGCCTGGCGGTGCTGCGGCGCGGGTTCACCAGCCCGGCCGCGGCGGTGGCCGCGCACCGCCGCCCGGCGCCGCCGTACGCGGCCGGCCCCGCGGCGGCCGACGCGGGCGCGACGGCGATGTGCGACGTCAGCGACGGCCTGCTCGCCGACGCCGGCCACCTCGCCGAGGAGAGCGGCGTGCTGATCGACGTGGACCGCGCCGCGCTCGTGCGGGCGACCCTGGAGCTGCCCGGCCCCCTGCAGCAGGTGGCGGCCGCTCTCGGCGGTGACCCGATGGCCTGGGTGCTCACCGGCGGCGAGGACCACGCCCTGGTGGCCACCTTCCCGGCCGGCGCCGCGCTGCCGGAGGGCTGGACGCCGATCGGCGCGGTGCGCGACGGGGGTCCGGGCGTGCGGGTGGACGGCCAGCCGGCCGAGGCGGCTGCCGCCGCCGTCGGCGCGGAGGGGACCGGGCATGCGCACTTCCGCTGACGCGCGCCTGGCCGACGGGCGGGCCGTCGTGCTGCGCCCGGTGCCCTACGACGACCCGCTCGCCCGCGAGATGGTGGCCCGCGTGCAGCAGGAGTACGTGGTCCGCTACGGCGGGCCCGACGAGGCGGTGGTCGACCCGGCGGAGTTCGTGCCGCCGGTGGGGCTGTTCCTCGTCGCCGAGGTGGACGGCGTCCCCGCCGGGTGCGGCGCCTGGCGGGTGCACCGGCGTGGTGTCGCCGAGGTCAAGCGGGTGTACGTGGCGCCGGGGTACCGCCGGCAGGGGCTGGCGCAGCTGCTCATGGCCGCGCTCGAGCGGAGCGCCGCGGCCACCGGCCACCACTCGGTGGTGCTGAACTCCGGGTCCGAGCAGCCCGAGGCGCTGGCGCTCTACGCCGCGCTCGGCTACACACCGACAGCCGGCTACGGCGTGTACGCCGACGCACCCGGCGCGGTGTTCCTGGGCAGGCGGCTGGAGGAGGAGCGGTGAGCGGGGTCGTCACCATCTCGGCGTCCTACGGGGCCGGCGGCGCCGAGGTCGGCCCGGCCGTCGCCGCGCGCCTCGGGCTGGTCTTCCATGACCGCGCCATCCCCGCGCAGGTGGCCGGGCGGCTCGGCGTCCCGCTGGCGGAGGCAGAGGCGAACGACGAGAACGTCGCCCGGGGGCTGTGGCGCATCGTCGCCTCGCTCGGCACCATGCCCGACCCGATGGGCGGCGTCGTCCCGGTCACCGAGCAGCTCGACGAGCGGACCTTCCGCCAGCAGACCGAGCGGGTGGTGCGCGAGATCGCCGACGGGTCGGGCGGGGTGGTGCTGGGGCGGGCGGCCGCGGTGGTGCTCGGCGAGCGCCCCGACGCGCTGCACGTGCGGCTGGACGGTCCCGAGGAGCGGCGGCTGGACGCCGTGGTGGCGCGCACCGGGCGACCGCGGGCCGAGGTCAAGCGCGAGCTGCGGGCCAACGACGCGGCGCGCGAGGGCTACGTGCGGCGGAACTACCGGGTCGACCCCGCGGCGGCGCGCAGCTACCACCTGGTCGTCGACAGCACCGCGCTGCCGCTGCAGACGGTGGTCGACCTCGTGGTCGAGGCCGCCCGCGCCCGCGGTGTCGGCTGAGGTTCCGCCCGCTGAACCCGAGAGGCCCAGAACCGCGGGGGTTCTGGGCCTCTCGGGTTCAGCGACCGGTCGCTCGGCGACCGTCAGGCGCGGACGACCTTGCCCGCGCGGATGCACGAGGTGCAGGCGTTGATGCGACGACGGTTGCCCGGGGCGACGAGCGCCCGCACGGACTGGATGTTCGGGTTCCAACGGCGCGGCGTGCGGCGGTGCGAGTGCGACACCGACATACCGAAACCGGGCCCCTTGCCACAGACATCGCACACGGCAGCCACGGTGGATCACTCCCAGAGATTCGTTCACGGACGGCGGCACGCCGACGCGCCCGCACTGAAGACCGTCCAGCAGTCTAACCGTTCTCCGCAGCGGGCGTCGCGGAGGTCGCCCGACGCCGGTCGCGCGCCCGGCACCGTCGGTCCTCCTGGGTACCCTCCGGCCGTGCTGCGGGCGCTCGACGACGCCGCGGTCGGCCAGTGGTGCCGGGCCGCGGTCGCCGCCCTGTCCGCGGCCCGGGGCCGCCTGGACGACCTCAACGTCTTCCCCGTGCCCGACGGCGACACCGGCACCAACCTGCTGGCCACCGTCGAGGCCGCCCGGGCCGCCCTGGACGAGGCCGGGCCGGACCGCACCGAGCCCGCCTGGGCGCTGCTGGCCCGCGGCGCGGTGCTGGGCGCCCGCGGGAACTCCGGCACCATCCTCGCCCAGCTGTGGCGCGAGCTGGCCGACCAGCTGGCCGCGCAGCCCGCGGCCGACGGGCCGACGCTGGCCGCCGCGCTGCAGAAGGCCGCCGAGGCCGCCTACGGCGCGGTGGCCGACCCGGAGGAGGGGACCTTCCTCACCGTGGCCCGGGCCGGTGGCGAGGCGGCCGTCGCCGCGGTCGCCGGTGGCTCCACCGGCCTGGACGCGGTCGTGCGGGCCGCCGCCGACGGCGCCCGCGCGGCCCTAGAAGCCACGCCGGGACAGCTGGCCGCGCTGCGCGACGCCGGGGTGGTCGACGCCGGGGGAGCGGGGCTGTGCCTGGTCCTCGACGCGCTGGTGACGACGGTGACCGGTGTCGAGCCGGACCGCCCGCCGCTGGTCCGCCGGCAGGAGCGGGGGGTGCACGCCGGCCACTCCCACGGGCACGACCGCGGGAACCTGCCCCACCAGCCGCCCGCGGGCCCGGGCAGCGAGGTGCAGTACCTGCTCGCGGACAGCGACGAGGTGGCCGTGGCGCGGCTGCAGGACCGGCTGGCGGCGCTCGGCGACAGCCTGGTGGTGGTCGGCGTCGACACCCCCGCCGGGCGCGAGTGGAACGTGCACGTGCACGTCGGCGACGTCGGTGCCGCGATCGAGGCCGGCATCGAGGCGGGCCGCCCGTACCGCATCTCGGTCTCCCCGCTGGCCCCGGTTCCCCCGCCGGCGCCGGTGCCGGACACGCGGGCGGTCGTCGCCATCGTCCCCGACGGCGGGCTGGCCGGGCTGTTCGGCGGCGAGGGCGCCACCGTCGTCCCCCGCGGCCCGGCCGGGGTGGCCGAGGACGACGTGCTCGCCGCGGTGCTGGGGTCGGGCGCGGCGGGCGTCGTCGTCCTGCCCAACGACGCCGGCCTCACCGCGGTGGCCTCCCGGGCCGCCGAGCGGGCCCGCGAGGAGGGCCGCGACGTGGCCGTGGTGCCCACCCGCTCACCGGTGCAGGGCCTCGCCGCGCTGGCCGTCGCCGACCCCTCCCGCCGCTTCGGTGACGACGTCATCACCATGGCCGAGGCGGCGGCGGCGACCCGCTCGGCGGAGCTCACCGTCGCCGGGCACGAGGCGCTGACCAGCGCGGGCCGCTGCGCGCCCGGGGACGTGCTGGCCTCGGCCGAGGGCGACGTCGTCCTCATCGGCGAGGCGGCGGCCGCGGTCGCCTGCGAGCTGCTCGACCGCATGCTGTCCGCCGGTGGCGAGCTGGTCACCCTCGTCGTCGGCCCGGATGCCGCCCTGGCCGCCGCCGTCTGCCGGCACCTGGCCGGCGCCCACCCGACGGTCGAGGTGACCCGCTACGACGGGGCGCCGGAGGGGGTCCTGCTGCAGGTGGGGGTGGAGTAGTGGCCGTCGGGATGACGACCCGGCTGGACCGGGTGCTCGGTGCGAAGACGGCGAAGGCGATGGCCGAGTCGCTCGAGCTGTACACGGTCCGCGACCTGCTGCGGCACTACCCGCGCCGCTACGCCAAGCGCGGCGAGATGACCCGCCTCGACGACCTCCAGGTCGGCGACCGGGTCACCGTGCTCGCGCAGGTGCGCACGGTGGTCACCCGCAAGATGCGCAACCGCCCGGGCACCCTCACCGAGGTCACCGTGGGCGACGGCGCCGGCTCCATGCAGCTGGTCTTCTTCAACCGCCGGCACGCCCACCTGCGCGAGGGCGCCTGGGGGTTGTTCGCCGGCACGGTCGGCGAGTACCGCAGGAGCAAGCAGTTCGCCCACCCCGACTTCCACCTCATCACCGGGGACGACGACACCGACTGGGCCCGCGCGCTGATCCCGATCTACCCGGCCAGCAAGGACGTCTCCAGCTGGGTCATCCAGCGGTCGATCCGGCTGCTGCTCGACGCCTCCGGCGGGTTCGGCTTCGTCGAGGACCCGCTGCCCGGGGAGCTGCGCACCCGGCACGGGCTGCCGAGCCTGCCCGCGGCGCTGCTGGACGTCCACCGGCCGACCGCGGAGGACGACGTCGAGCGGGGCGAGCACCGGCTCAAGTGGGACGAGGCGCTCACCCTCCAGCTGACCCTCGCCGCCCGCCGCCGCGCCGCCGCGCTGGAGCCCGGCGTCGCCCGGCCGCGACGGGCGGGCGGGCTGCTGGACGCCGTCGACGCCGCGCTGCCGTTCGCGCTCACCGAGGGCCAGCGCGAGGTGGGGGAGGAGCTGGCCGCCGAGCTCTCCCGCGAGCAGCCGATGCACCGGCTGCTGCAGGGCGAGGTCGGCGCCGGCAAGACCGTCGTCGCGCTGCGTGCCATGGCCCAGGTCGTCGACGCCGGCGGGCAGGCCGCCCTGCTCGCACCCACCGAGGTGCTCGCCGCCCAGCACGCGCGCAGCATCGGCGCGATGCTCGGCCCGCTGGGTCGCGCCGGCGAGCTGGACGGCGACCCGGCCGGCACGCGGGTCGTGCTGCTCACCGGCTCGCAGAAGGCCGCTGCCCGCCGGGCCGGGCGGGCTGCGGTGGCCGACGGCAGCGCCGGCATCGTCGTCGGCACCCACGCCCTGCTGCAGGAGGGCGTGGACTTCGCCGACCTCGGGCTGGTCGTCGTCGACGAGCAGCACCGCTTCGGCGTCGAGCAGCGGGACGCCCTGCGGGCCAAGGGCAACCGGCCGCCGCACGTGCTGGTGATGACCGCGACGCCCATCCCGCGGACCGTGGCGATGACCGTCTACGGCGACCTGGAGACCTCCACGCTGCGCCAGCTGCCCGGCGGGCGCGGCGGCGTCGCCAGCTCGGTCGTGCCGGTCCGCGACAAGCCGGCCTGGCTCGACCGCGCCTGGGAGCGGCTGCGCGAGGAGGTCGCCGCGGGCCGGCAGGCCTACGTCGTGTGCCCGCGCATCGGGGAGGACGCCGGCAGCGAGGAGGAGCCCGACGACGCCGACGGCGCCCCCGCGGCGGATGCGGCCTCCGACCGGCGTCCGCCGCTGGCCGTCCTCGACGTCGCCGAGGAGCTGCGCGCCGGCCCGCTGGCCGGGCTGCGGCTGGAGGTGCTGCACGGCCGGATGACACCGGAGGACAAGGAGGCGCGGATGCGGGCCTTCGCGGCGGGGGACGTCGACGTCCTGGTCGCCACCACCGTCGTCGAGGTCGGCGTCGACGTGCCCAACGCCACGGTGATGGTCGTCATGGACGCCGACCGGTTCGGCGTCAGCCAGCTGCACCAGCTGCGCGGCCGGGTGGCCCGGGGGAAGCACCAGGGCCTGTGCCTGCTGGTGAGCGAGGCGTCGGCGTCCTCGGCCACCGGGCAGCGGCTGGCCGCGGTGGCCGGTACCTCCGACGGCTTCGCGCTGGCCCGGCTGGACCTGGAGACCCGCCGGGAGGGCGACGTGCTCGGCGCCGCGCAGTCGGGTCGCCGCTCGGGCATCCGGCTGCTGTCGCTGCTGGAGGACGAGCAGCTCATCGCCGAGGCACGCACCGAGGCCACCGCGCTGCTGGCCACCGACCGCGGCCTGGCCGACTTCCCGGGTCTGGCGATGGAGGTGGCGGCGCTGGCCACTGACGAGCGCGCCGAGTACCTGGAGAAGGCGTGACGCGACTCATCTCGGGCGTCGCCGGCGGGCGGCGGCTGAGGGTGCCCCCGTCGGGGGTGCGGCCCACCGGTGACCGCGCCCGGGAGGGGCTGTTCAACAGCCTCGGCACGCTGCTCGACCTCGGGGGCGCGACCGTCCTGGACCTCTACGCCGGCTCCGGCGCCCTGGGCCTGGAGGCGCTCAGCCGCGGTGCGGCCGAGGTGGTGTTCGTCGAGAACGGCCCGCGCGTGCTGCCGGTGCTGCGGGACAACCTCGCGGCGGTGGGCCTGCCCGGCGGGCGGGTGCTGTCCGGCTCGGTGCCCACCGTCGTCGCCGGTCCGCCGCCGGCCCGCTTCGACCTGGTGCTCGCCGACCCGCCCTACGCCACGCCGCTGCCCGAGGTCCTCGGCGTGCTCGAGGCGCTGGTCGTGGGGGACTGGCTGGCCCGGGAGGCCGTCGTCGTGGTCGAGCGGTCCAGTCGCGAGGCGCCGTTCGCGTGGCCGACACCCCTGCACGGACTGCGCGAGCGCCGCTACGGCGAGGCCGTGCTCCGGTACGGTCGCTGTCCGTGAGGCGAGCGGTCTGTCCCGGGTCGTTCGACCCCGTGACGAATGGTCACGTCGACGTCATCACCCGCGCAGCGGCCCTCTACGACGAACTGGTCGTCGCCGTGCTGGTCAACCCCGGCAAGGCCGGCCTGTTCAGCGTCGAGGAGCGGATGGCGCTGCTGCGCGAGGCGGTCGCCGACGTGCCGAACGTGACCGTCGACAGCTTCCAGGGCCTGCTCGTCGACTACTGCCGCGCCAACGACGTCCCGGTGATCGTCAAGGGGCTGCGCGCGGTCAGCGACTTCGAGTACGAGCTGCAGATGGCGCAGATGAACCGCGAGCTGGCCGGGGTGGAGACGCTCTTCGTGCCCACCGCCCCGCAGGTCGGCCACCTGTCCTCCAGCCTGGTCAAGCAGATCGCCACCTTCGGCGGGGACGTCTCGGGGCTCGTCCCGAAGGCCGTGCACGAGCGGCTCACCGCACACCGGGAGGCCGGCGCATGACGGAGGTGGTCTACCGGCTGTACGAGACCGTCGACGAGCTGAGCAGCGTGATCGAGAACGCCCGCAGCGTGCCGATGTCCGGCGGCTCGTGCATGGTCTCGCGCGACATCCTGCTCGACCTGCTCGACGACCTCCGGGAGAACCTCCCCGCCGAGGTGCACAAGGCCGGCGCGATCGTCGAGCAGCGCACCGAGATCCTCCAGCAGGCGCAGGCCGAGGCCGAGCTGCTGACCGGCCGCACCCGCAGCGAGAGCGAGCAGGTCGTCGTCGCCGCCCGGCGCCAGCGCGAGGAGATCCTCGGCACCGCCCGCCGCCAGCGCGACGACCTGGTGGCCCGCGCCCAGGCCGAGGCCGAGGACGTCCTGGCCCGCGCCGAGGAGGAGGCCGAGCAGCTCCTGGAGGAGGCCCGCCGGCACCACGAGGCGCTCCTCGTCGAGGCCCAGGCCCAGGCCGCCGAGGTCCTGGCGGCCGCGCAGGCCGAGCACGAGCGGCTGGTCAGCGAGGCCGAGGTCTACCGGGGTGCGGTCGACCGCGCCGACGAGCTGGGAGCGCAGACCGCGACCGACGTCGCCCGGATGCGCGCCGAGGTCGACGAGTACGTCGACAGCCGGCTGGCCGACTTCGGCGGCACGCTGGAGCGGATGCTGCGCTCGGTGGAGAAGGCGCGCTCCAGCCTCCGGGAGTAGAAGGACCCCACGTCCCCCCATCCCTCGCAGGCTCGGGACGGGGCCCTGACGCGGGGCCGTTCCAGGCCGTCACCAGGGTCCGGCTCCGGCCCGGGAGGGGCCCGCCGGGCATCGGGTAGGCTGGCTACCTGGTCCGACCGCCGGAGGTCCCGCACCCCGGCCGGCCACCTCCCGATGCCTACTGCGAGTACCGACATGCCTGCCGCACCGCTGCCCCGCCCAGGCGCCGCGTCCCCGGACGCCCGGCGTCCCGCCGCCAACCCCTGGTCCGTGGACCTGCGCGAGCTGGGCCGTCGGGCCGGCTCGATGCACGAGCTGGAGCGCACGCTCCCGGCACCCGGGGACTGGCGCGTCGAGCTGATCGGCGTCCCCGAGGGCGCCGAGGTCTCCCTCCGGCTGCGGCTGGAGTCGGTGATGGAGGGCGTGCTGGTCACCGGCGAGGTCGACGTCCCCGTCGCCGGCTCCTGCGCCCGCTGCCTGGAGCCGATCGAGGACACCCTGGAGCTCGACGTCCAGGAGCTGTTCGCCTACGAGGGCAGCACCACCCAGGCCACCAGCGAGGAGGACGAGGTCCGCCGCGTCGAGGGCGAGCACATCGACCTCGAGCCGATGGTCCGCGACCTCGTCGTCCTGAGCCTGCCGCTGGCGCCGACCTGCACCGAGGACTGCGCCGGGCTGTGCGTGGACTGCGGGCAGCGGCTCGACGACCTGCCCGCCGACCACACGCACGAGCAGCTCGACCCGCGCTGGGCCGGGTTGGCGGGGCGCTTCGGTGCCTCGCAAGCCGACCGTTCCGCCGCCGCCCCGGGCACCCCCGGTGCGGACAACCCAGAGGAGAACTGACGTGGCCGTCCCGAAGCGGAAGATGTCCCGCTCCAACACCCGTGCCCGGCGTTCGCAGTGGAAGGCCTCCGCGCCCACGCTGTCGCCGTGCCCGAACCGGGCCTGCGGCCAGCTCAAGCCGCCGCACCAGGCCTGCCCGAACTGCGGCCAGCACGCGGGCCGTCAGGTCCTCTCGGTCTGACCCCGCGAGGACCAGCCGTGGGGACGACGGCCGCCGGCACCCAGCCCGCCCCGGGCGGGGCCGCTCACCGTTCCCCGGCCGGTGCGGCGCACGCCGAGCGCTCGGCCGCCTGGCTCCTCGACGCCCTCGGCGTCGAGCTGCCCGGCGGCCTGCTGGCGTTGGCGCTGACGCACCGTTCCTACGCCTACGAGCACGGCGGGCTGCCCACCAACGAGCGCCTGGAGTTCCTCGGGGACTCCGTGCTCGGCCTGGTCGTCACCGACGAGCTCTACCGGCGCCACCCCGACCTCCCCGAGGGTCGGCTCGCCAAGCTCCGTGCCTCGGTGGTCAACATGACCTCGCTGGCCGGCGTGGCCCGCCGGCTCGGGGACGGCGGACTGGGTCCGCACCTGCTGCTGGGCCGCGGCGAGGAGACCACCGGCGGGCGGGAGAAGGACTCGATCCTGGCCGACGCCGTGGAGGCCCTCATCGGCGCCGTGCACGTCGGCCTCGGTCTGGACACCGCCTCCGGCATCGTGCACCAGCTGTTCGACCCGCTGCTGACCGAGGCCGCGCAGCGCGGCGCCGCCCTGGACTGGAAGACCAGCCTGCAGGAGCTCGGCGCCCAGCTGGGGCTGGGTGCCCCCACCTACGTGGTCGAGGACACCGGCCCGGACCACGCCAAGACCTTCACCGCCGCGGTCGTCCTCTCCGGGACCGCGTACGGCCACGGCGCCGGACGCACCAAGAAGGCCGCCGAGCAGGAGGCCGCCGAGACCGCCTGGCGGGCGCTGTCCGACGGCGCACCGGCCGCCGGCCCGGGCGCGGTCGCCGTCGAGTCCGGCGCGAGCTGAGCCGGCGTGCCCGAGCTGCCCGAGGTCGAGGTGGTCCGGCGCGGACTGGAGCGCTGGGTCGCCGGCCGCGCCGTCGCCACCGTCGAGGTGCACCACCCGCGCGCGGTCCGCCGCCACCTGGAGGGCACCGACCACTTCGTCGCCGCGCTGACCGGCCGCACGCTGACCGCCGCCCACCGCCGCGGCAAGTACCTGTGGCTGCCGCTGGCCGAGCCGGACGGCACGCCCGCGGGACAGGCCCTCGTGGGGCACCTCGGCATGAGTGGCCAGCTGCTGGTCGAGAAGCCGGCCAAGCCCGACGAGACGCACCTGCGCGCCCGGGTGACCTTCACCGACGGCGGCCGGGAGCTGCGCTTCGTCGACCAGCGCACGTTCGGCGGGCTGGCGGTCGAAGAGGCCGACGGGGACGACATCCCCCCGCGACTGGCGCACATCGCGATCGACCCGCTCGACGGGTCCTTCGACGCCGACGCGTTCAGCGCCGCGCTGCGGCGCCGGCGCACCGAGGTCAAGCGCGCCCTGCTGGACCAGACGCTGATCGGCGGGGTGGGCAACATCTACGCCGACGAGTCCCTGTGGCGGGCCCGGCTGCACGGCACCCGCCCGACCGACCGGCTCACCCGTGCGCAGGTGGCCGACCTGCTGGAGGGGGTGCGCGACGTGCTCACCGAGAGCCTGGAGCAGGGCGGGACGTCCTTCGACTCCCTCTACGTCGACGTCAACGGGCGGAGCGGGTACTTCTCCCGGCACCTGGCCGTCTACGGCCAGGTCGACCGGCCCTGCCCGCGCTGCGGGACGCCGATCGTGCGCGAGTCGTTCATGAACCGCTCCAGCTACAGCTGCCCGCGGTGCCAGCCGTCCCCGCGGACCCGGCGGACGTCGGCCGAGCCCCGGGCGCGGCGGTCGTGAGACGCGTCGTCGCACTCGTCTCGGGCGACGTGCAGGGCGTCGGCTACCGCTGGTTCGTGCGCGGGCGGGCCGACGCCGCGGGCCTCGCCGGATCGGCGACGAACCTGCCCGACGGGCGGGTCGAGGTCGTCCTCGAGGGCCGGGACGCCGACGTGGCCGCCGTCCTGGCCGATCTCGACGGCCCGCGCGCGCCGGGCGCGGTGACCGCCGTCGACGTCCGTGACGAGCCGATCCGGGGGAGCACGGGCTTCACGACGGCGTGACGAACGCGACACCCACCCGACACGTCGGGGTTGGAGTGTGCCCGTTGACCTGCGTCTCCGGGCCTGTCACCCTGGGAACACACGGACCGCGCCGACCGTCGTACGGGGCGCAGGTCATCCCTCCACGCAGTCGAAAGGCCGTTTTCGCCATGGCCAAGGCCCTGTTCGGTCACGTCGTCGCCCCCGCGGAGCTCCGAGTAGCCGAGGAGAACGCCGTCCTGCGGGCCCGGGTGCGTCGTCTGGAGCAGGAACTGGAGGAGCTGCGCGCTCAGCGTGACGCGGCCATCGCCCACGAGCTGCTGAGCCTGGCCGGCGACAACGCCGAGCCCGCCCTCGCCTGAAAGAGGACCCCGTCCCCCTCACCGCTCGCGAGCTCGCAGCGAGCCTCTGGACGGGGCCGGAGTCGCGCACCCCGGCTGAGTTCCTGACCCTGTGCATCTGTCGAGCCTGACGCTCAGGGGCTTCAAGTCCTTCGCGTCCGCGACGACCCTGCGCCTCGAGCCGGGGATCACCGCCGTCGTCGGGCCCAACGGCTCCGGGAAGTCCAACGTCGTCGACGCCATCGCCTGGGTCCTGGGCGAGCAGGGCGCGAAGAGCCTGCGCGGCGGCAAGATGGAGGACGTCATCTTCGCCGGCACCGCCGGCCGCCCGGCGCTCGGCCGGGCCGAGGTGACCCTCACCATCGACAACGCCGACGGCGCCCTCCCGATCGACTACACCGAGGTCTCGATCACCCGGCGCATGTACCGCTCCGGCGAGAGCGAGTACGAGATCAACGGCGACAAGGTCCGGCTGCTCGACGTCCAGGAGCTGCTCAGCGACTCCGGCATCGGCCGCGAGATGCACGTCATCGTCGGCCAGGGCCAGCTCGACGCCGTCCTCTCCGGGCGCCCCGAGGACCGCCGTGCCTTCATCGAGGAGGCCGCCGGCGTCCTCAAGCACCGCAAGCGCAAGGAGAAGGCGCTCCGCAAGCTCGACGCGATGCAGGCCAACCTCGATCGGCTCGCCGACCTCACCGCCGAGCTGCGCCGCCAGCTCAAGCCGCTGGGCCGGCAGGCCGAGGTGGCCCGCCGCGCGGCCGGGGTGCAGGCCGACCTCCGCGACGCCCGGCTCCGGCTGCTCGCCGACGACCTCGTGCGGCTGCGCGACGCGCTGGACGCCGACGTCGCCGACGAGGCCGCCGCCCGCGCGCGACGGGCCGTCGTCGAGGCCGAGCTGGCCGGCACGTCGGCGCGCGAGTCCGCGCTGGAGGCCGACCTGGCGGCGAACGCCCCGCTGCTGGCCGCCGCCCAGGACGCCTGGTACCGGCTGTCCGCCCTCACCGAGCGGTTCCGCGGCACCGCCCAGCTGGCCGCCGAGCGGCACCGGCACCTCTCCGCCGCCGCGCCCGCGGCCGCCGCCGGCCGCGACCCCGACCAGCTCGAGGCCGAGGCCGAGCGGGTGGCGACCACCGAGGCCGAGCTCGCCGCGGGGCTGGAGGCCGAGCGCGGCCGGCTGGCGACCGCGGTCGCCGCCCGCACCGGACTGGAGGCCGCCCTCGCCGACGCCGAGCGCGCCTGGGTCGCCGCGGCCCGCGCGCTGGCCGACCGCCGGGAGGGCCTGGCCCGGCTCTCCGGCCAGGTCGCCGCGGCCCGCTCGCGCGTCGCGGCGGGGGAGTCGGAGATCGAGCGCCTCGCCCTGGCTGCCGGTGAGGCCGCCGACCGTGCCGAGACCGCCGCGGAGCGGCTGGCCGAGCGCCGCGGCGCGGTGGCCGAGCAGGAGGACGGCGACGTCGCGCTGGTGAACGCGCACGCCGACGCCGTGGCCGCGCACACCGAGGCGGCGAGTGCGGTCACCGAGCTGGCCGCCGCCGAGCGGGCCGCCGAGCGGGACCGCGCCTCCTGGCAGGCCCGCCGTGACACCCTCGCCCAGGGCCTCGCGCCAGCCGACGGTGCCGCCGCCGTGCTCGCCGCCGGCCTGCCCGGCGTGCTCGGCCCGGTGACCGGGTCGGTCACCGTCGCGCCCGGCGCGGAGGTCGCCGTGGCCGCCGCACTGGCCGGGATGGCCGACGCGCTCGTCGTCGACTCCGTCGCCGGTGCCGCCGCCGCGCTCGCCCACCTCAAGGACGTCGACGGCGGCCGCGCCGGGCTGCTGGTCACCGGCGGGCTGCCCCCGCTGCCGCGCGACGGCTGGCCCCGGCTGCCCGAGGGGGTGCGCTGGGCCCGCGACCTGGTCGAGGCGCCGTCGGAGCTGCGTCCTGCCCTCGACCGGGCCCTGGACCGGGTCGCCGTCGTCCCCGGCCTGGACGCCGCGGTCACCCTGGTCGGCACCCACCCCCGGGTGCGGGCGGTGACCGCCGACGGCGACCTGGTCGGGTCGGACTGGGCGGCCGGCGGGCAGGCCAACGCCCCGTCGGGGCTGGAGGTCCGCGCGCGGGTGGACGACGCCGAGCGGGAGCTCACCGCCGCGGCCGCCCGCGCCGCCGAGCTGGCCGACCGGCTGGCCGCGGCGCGGGAGACCGCCCGCGACCGCTCCGCCGACGTCGACCAGGCCCTCGCCGCGCGCCAGGCGGCCGACCGCACCCGCTCCGCGGTCGCCGCCCAGCTGGCCGAGCTCGGGGCGGCGGCCCGGTCGGCCACCGCCGAGGCCGAGCGCTCCGCCGCCGCCCGGGTGCGCGCCGAGCAGGCGCTGGAGCAGGCGCAGACCGCGCTCGCCGGCCTGGAGCAGCGGCTCGCCGAGGCCGAGTCCGCGCCGGTCGCCGACGAGCCCGACCCCGCGGAGCGCGACCGGCTGCGGCGGGAGACCGCCGCCGCACGGCAGGCCGAGACCGAGGCCCGGCTGGCGGTCCGCACCGCCGAGGAGCGCGCCAGGGCGCTGTCCGGGCGGGCGGAGTCGCTGCGCCGGCAGGCCCGCCAGGAGCGCGCCGCCCGTGAGCGCGCCGCCGCGGCCCGGGTGGCCCGCGAGCGCGGTGCGCGGGTCGCCTCGCGGGTGCGGTCCGGCGCGGAGGCGGCGCTGACCGCGCTGGCGTCGTCCCTGGACCGGGCCGCCGCCGAGCGCGACCAGCTCGCCCGCGCGCGCACCGCCCGCGAGGCCGAGCTGCTGGAGGTGCGCGCCGCCGTCCGGGTGGCGACCGCGGAGCTGGAGCGGCTGACCGACGAGGTGCACCGAGACGAGGTGGCCCGCGCCGAGCAGCGGTACCGCATCGAGGCCCTGGAGGGCCGGGCCGCCGAGGAGTACGGCGTCGACCTGCCCACCCTGATCGCCGAGTACGGCCCGGCCGCGGCGGTGCCGCCCACCCCGGCACAGGTCGCCGCCGCTCAGGACGCGGGGGAGCCCGAGCCGGACCCGGTGCCCTACGACCGCGCGGCGCAGGAGCGGCGGGCGGCGAAGGCCGAGCGCGACCTCGCGACGCTGGGCAAGGTCAACCCGCTGGCGCTGGAGGAGTTCGCGGCGCTGGAGGAGCGGCACTCCTTCCTGGCCACCCAGCTCGAGGACCTCAGGGCCACCCGCCGCGACCTGCTGACCGTCGTCCGCGAGGTCGACGGGCGGATCCACGACGTCTTCGCCTCGGCCTTCGCCGACGTGCAGCGGGAGTTCGAGCAGGTGTTCGCCGTCCTGTTCCCCGGCGGGCAGGGCCGGCTGCACCTCACCGACCCCGAGGACATGCTCACCACCGGCGTCGAGGTCGAGGCCCGCCCGCCGGGGAAGAAGGTCAAGCGGCTGTCGCTCCTGTCGGGCGGGGAGCGCTCGCTGACCGCGGTCGCGATGCTGGTGGCGATCTTCCGGGCGCGACCGTCGCCGTTCTACGTGCTCGACGAGGTCGAGGCCGCCCTGGACGACGTCAACCTCGGCCGGCTGCTGACCCTCGTGGAGCAGCTCCGGTCGACCTCGCAGCTGATCGTCATCACCCACCAGAAGCGGACGATGGAGATCGCCGACGCGCTCTACGGCGTGAGCATGCGCGGCGACGGCATCACCGGCGTGATCAGCCAGCGCCTGCGCGAGGCCGAGCCCGCCTGACGCCGATGCGGCTCGGTCCGATCGCCGAGACGCCTCCCGGCGTGCAGGACGTCGCAGGGGACGGCGACGACCCCCGTGGCATGGGACGCCCGTCTGACGTCCGGACGTGGGACGGTGACCGGCTGCGGCCCCGCGTACCACGGTGATCACGTCAGGCGCAGAGGCGGCCCCATGACCATGCGGGGAGACCATGTGCGCAGCGAGGGCGCTGAGCGGCCGTTCCGCGTAGAGGCCCCGTGCGGGCACCGGGCGGGTCGTGCGGGACAACCCGGACGCGGGCGCACGCCCGGCCCGCGCCATTGCCGTATGGCGTTCGTCCGACGGGACGCCAGTCGCTGCCTCCGTTCGCACCTCGGCCTCGGCGACGCACGCGTAGACGAGGCCGTGGGTGACGAGGCCACGCCGGAGTGGTGGTGGATGTCAGCGTTGCCGGCGCTGAGCAAGGCGACGCCGAGGCCGCCGTTGGCGACCGCCTCGACGGTCTCCTCGCCGGTGGTGACGGTGCTGCCGATCCGCGGCGGCCGGGCCGCCGCGGGAGTTGCGGGCGAGGCAGACGTCCCTCAGCGGGTTGGCGTTCTCAGGACCGGTGATGCGGGCTCGGGTGGGGTCCAGCCCATGGCGGCACGGGACCCGCGCGTGATGGCGCTGGCCGGTGTCAGGCGCATGACGTCGTTCCGCAGGGTCTGGCGCCAGCCGTCGCCGAGGTGGGCTCCGAAGCGGCCCGACGCGACCGAGGCCCGGGCCAGGGCGCGGCATCGGGGCCTGCGGGCGGCGTCGAAACCGTCCAGGGCGGGGGCCAGCCGCCCGCCTGTTGCGACGGGGGCGCCGACGAGGAGGCCCACGCAGAGGCCGTCCTCGAGCGCTGTCGCGGCTCCCTGTCCCATCGTCGGGAGGGTGCCGTGGGCGGCGTCGCCGACCATGACGACCCGTCCGGTCGTGTAGCGCGGCAGCCCGCCGGGGAGATGGTGCACGTCGTGCCGCAGGACCGCCTCGGGCGGCGTCGCGGCCAGCACCTCCTGCACCGGGCTCGCCCAGCCCGCGAACCGCTCCCTGGCCGCACCGAGTTCGTCGGCGATCACCGTGCGCTCGGGCATGGCGACGTACCCGTACCAGTACGTCTCGTCACCGGCGACGCGCACGGTGCCGAACTCCGCGTGCGGGCCCCAGTACTGCTGCAGCGTCGTGTACCCGTCGGCCCCGGGCGCGATGCCGCGCCAGCTCGAGTACCCGCTGTAGACCGGGCGGCTCGCCGGGAACAGCACCGCGCGCACGGCACTGCGCATGCCGTCGGCGCCGACGACGACGTCCGCTCCCCGTCCCTCGACAACGGCGGGTGCCCCCTCCGGCTCGCCCGGATCCACGGTGGTCACGGGGGTGCCGGTGACGATCCCGACGCCGCAGGCCAGGGCCCGTTCGCGCAGCGCGGCGTGCAGACGGCGGCGGTGCACTCCGATGAGTCCCACCGACCGGCGCATGACGGGGGTGTCCGGGAGGGCGAGGACCGGTCGGCCCTCCAGGTCACAGATGCCGCCCGCCCGGGTCGGGTGACCGAGCGCGGCGACGTCGTCGTCCCCGAAGCCGAGCCCGCGGAACGCGGCCACGGCGTTGGGGGTCATGGCGAGGCCTGCCCCGACCTCACCGAGCTCCGGTGACCGCTCCAGCACCGTGACCTGCCACCCGGTCCGTGCAAGCGAGATGGCCGAGGCCAGGCCGGCGATACCGGCCCCGACGACCAAGGCAGCGTGTCCCATGTGCCCTCTTCGATACCGGTACGTCCGTTGTGGTACGGAGCTTGCCAGACTGGGCGGTCATGCCACGGAGGAACCCGGCCCGCCGCGCCGCGCTCGCCGACGCGGCCATCCGCCTGCTGCCCGCCGAGGGCATCCACGGCCTGACCCACCGCGCGGTCGAGGGTGTGGCCGGTCTGCCGACGGGAACAGCGGCGAACTACTTCCGCAGCCGGGAGGAGCTGCTGGTCGCTGCGGCCGAACGGGCGGTGTCCCTGCACCTGGAGGACATGGAGCGGATCGACCGTGCGGTGGACGTCAGCTCGTCGCCCAGCCCCCTGGCCGAACTCATCGCCGTCTCGCTCCAGGACGCCGTCACCGCGTCACGCGAGCGCTACCTCGCGATCTTCGAGCTCCGGCTCGAGGCCCGGCGACGTCCCGCGCTCGCCGCTGCGCTCGCACGCCTGGGCGCGGTGGCGAGCGCGATCACTGCTGACGAGCACCGCACGCTCGGGCTGAGCGTCTCACCCGAGGCGATCCCCACCCTCGTGACGCTCTACGGGGGAGTGCTGTTCACGCTCGTCACGGGACCTGGCGGCGTCGAGCGCGACGTCATCCGCCGGCTCGCCCACGCCATCGTCCACGGCGCCGTCGACGCAACGCTCGTGGACCGTGAACCCTCCGGCCTCGAACAGCGCAGCTCCGACCTGACCGACCACTCCCGCACCTCGACCACGTAGGCCCGGGCCCCCGCCCTCCGCCCACGACCGAGCCGGTGGCCGCTCCCCTGCGGGACGGACTGCACCGGCTCGCCGACTGTGCACGGTGACCGGTAGGGGTTGGCCTACCGGGCACCGACCGAGCTCCGGCGTGCGAGCCAGAGGGAGAGGACCAGTGCAGTGACCCGCACGAGGAACAGCGGATCCCACAGGTAGGCGTGTCCCCTCATGGCCTCGAGGTCGTAGCCGCCGTCAGGACGGATCAGCCCGGCGAGCACCGCGGCACTCACGGCCGTGTTGACGCTGCCGTAGGCGACCAGCAGCAGTCCGCCGGCCCAGCCGGCAGCGCGCCAGAAGCGGCAGCCACTGCCCGCCGAGCGCCCAGTACAGGCTGGCCGCGGCGTGCAGCATCCTGGCGACGCCGGCTACCCACACCAGGAGTCGGGCGGGTCGAAGCCCTCCTCGCGGTGTCACCGTGCGCAGGCTGACCGGAGCGCCTCATCCGAGATGACCATCCCCTGGCGACCGTCGAGTCGATCACCCGTGCGCAGAGCCACGACGGTCGGGTCCACCACGTTGGTCACTCTGCCCGGATCAGGACACTCGAGGTGCAGGCATCGGTCCGGAACTCCCTGAAGCCGAGCTTGGCGCACAGCGGGAGTGGGACGGAGGCGAGGTCGTTCGGGTCCAGCACCGGCACACGTCCGCGCGTCTCGACGTACTCCACCGATTCCCTCAGCAGGTACCGGGCGACGCCGTAGTCGTGCCTGGACGGTTTCACGAACAGTCGTCCGATCACCAGCAGGTCGTCGGCCTCCCGGCGGATCTGTGCGACGACGTCGAGGACCCAGCGGGCGTCGGGCGGCCGGTAGATCTGGACGTGGCCGACCACGTTCCGGGTCGGGGCAACGCTCACCGGTGCCTGATCGAACACCCACGAGCGCTCGGCGTCGACCTCCTGCAGCCAGTCCCGCGGCTGCCGTCCCGCGAGGACGCCGGCATGGTCGTCCAGCTCGCCGAGGACGTCGCACAGGCGGTCGAGGTCCTCGTTCCTGCGCTCACGGATCATCGTGGCCCGAGGCTAGCGGTCGCGTCACAGCCGGGTAGCGGCTGCGGCCGTCGCCGGGTGACCCGGCGCACCGGAGCGCCGGCTTCGGCCTGCCTGTGGAGGTGCGCCATGACGGCGCTGTGATCGGCTACGCCCGGGTGTCCACCGACGCCCAGGACCTCACCGCCCAACGCGAGAGGCTGGTCGCCCTCGGCGTCGACCTCTCACGCATCTACGTCGACCACGGGCTGACCGGCACCAACCGCGAGCGCCCGGGCTGCGTGAGGCGCTGGCTGCCTGCCGAGGGGGCGACACCCTGGTGGTCACCGAGCCGACCGGCTGGCCCGCTCGCTGCCGGCGCCCGCGCCATCCCTGAAGAGCTCACCCGCCGCTAGGTCCGCCTCAGCCCGGGCGGGTCGGTGTTCACGGCGAGCGCGCTGCCGCCCGGCAGGAGCTGGAGGAGATGTGGGCACGAGTTCCTCCAGGAGGCGCGAGCCACGTCTGGCGCGCTGGGCGACGACGCTCACGGTCAGCTGGTCAGAGGTGCCATGGACGAGGTGGGTCGAGCACTGGCCGAGGGCTCGACCGAGCCGCTGCCACACCACTGAGCAGGAACCCGACCTGCTGCGTGCCGTCAGCGACGCCGTCGAACTCGTGCCCCTGCGATGGGGCTGCCGTGGCGGCCCTCGCCGGGAGGTCACACGCCCGACTGCACCTGCAGGTCCACGACCAGCGGCAGGTGGTCCGAGGCGCCGGCACCGTCCAGCACGTGCGCGCGGGCCACGCCGACGCCGGGGGAGACCCACACCTGGTCGATCCGCCGGTGCGGACGGCGGGCGGGGTGGGTCTCGCCGTGCCGGGCGTGCCAGAACCGCCAGCCGGCCCGGTCCTCGCGGTCGGGGGCCAGCTCCCAGGCGTCGGTGAAGCGCCCGGCCAGCGCGGCCAGCTCCGGGGCGCCGGGATCGGCGTTGAAGTCACCCACCAGGACGCCGGTCTGCATCGGCTCGGTGTGCAGCGCGGCGATCGCCGCGATCTGCTCGGCACGCTCCTCGGGGGAGCGGGTGGACAGGTGGGTGGTCGTCACCCACAGCGCGGCGCCGTCCAGCTCGACCATGGTGCGCAGTGCGCTGCGCGGCTCGCCGCCACCGGGCAGCGGGTGGACGTCGCTGATCAGGATCGGCAGCCGGGACAGCAGCGCGTTGCCGTACTGACGGCGCAGCCCTTCCTCCCGGCGCGGCTCGTCGATCGCCGGACCCCACGCCAGCTGCATGTCCAGGGCCCGCGACAGCAGCAGGGCCTGGTCGACGTCCTCGCTGCGGCCGCCGTAGTGCCGGTCGACCTCCTGCAGGCAGATGACGTCGGCGTCGGCCGCGGCGAGCAGCGTGGCCAGCCGCGGCAGGTCGTGCCGCCCGTCGTCCCCCACGCCGTGGTGGGTGTTGAAGGTGACCAGCCGGACCGGCACCGGCGGCTGGTCGGGGCCGGGAGCGGGCCTCGTGCCCAGGGCGTCCGTCACCCCGTCAGCCTGTCACCTCCGCCGTGGCCGCCGCCGACAGCGGCAGGTCGGCGACCAGCCGGAGCCGGTCCCGGCCCTCCTCCCGGTCGGTGACGAAGAGCCGGAAGGAGGCATCCCGGTCGTGCAGCACCAGCTCGCCGAGCTGGTTGCCGAAGTACGGCCCGGCCCGCTTGGCCCAGTCGACCTCCGAGGGGCGGACCCGGGCGAGCCGGGACACCCCCGCGGTCAGCCGGCGCGCCCACCGGCTCCAGCCGATCCGGAACCCCACCTTGATGGGGTGCGGCGCCTGGTTGTGCAGCGGCGACACCGTCAGCTGGTGCACGCGGCCCACCAGGCCGTCGGGGTGCACGAGCTCGGCCGCGTAGGCGTGGTGGACGTCGCCGGAGAGCACCAGCGCGGTCGCCGGCGCCCGGCCGTGCTCGCCACGGGCCACCGCCAGCAGGGCCCGCCCCAGCCGCTCGAAGGAGTCGCCGAACGCGGCCCAGTGCTCGAGGTCGGCGGCCTGCCGCAGCTGCTCGGAGACCCAGCCGAGCGGCCTGCCGTGGTGCCGCCGGTTGAGCGTGGCGTTCCACCGCTCGATCTCGTGGACGGCGTGCGGCAGCAGCCACGGCAGCGAGGTGCCCAGCACCAGGTGCTCGACGCCCTCGTCGACGGCCCGGCGCATCGCCGCCTCCACCCAGGCGAACTCGTCCTCGTCGAGCATCGAGCGCGTCGACTCCTCCAGGACGCGGCCGGCGCGGCTGTCGACCACGACCAGCCGGGCCTCGCCCCAGTGCCGGACGTAGCTCCAGCGGACCGAGCGCGGGTCCCGGTCGGCTGCCTCGGCCATCGCCTGCAGCACCGGCTCGGCGTCGTCGGGGTGATCGCGGACCGCCGCCCAGGTGCGGTCCTCGGCCAGCTCCTGCGGGCTGAGGTTGCCCAGGTGCTGGTAGACCCAGTAGCTGACCAGGCCGCCGCAGATCCGCCGGGTCCACCAGTCCGCGCCGGTCACCGTGCGCCGCCACGCGGCGGAGGTGTTCCAGTCGTCGATCATCTCGTGGTCGTCGAAGATCATCGACGACGGCACGGTCGACAGCAGCCAGCGCACCTGCGGGTCGCTCCAGGACTCCGCGTAGAGCCGGGTGTACTCCTCGAAGTCGTCGACCTGGGCGTCGTCCGGCGCCGGCTGCTGCCGGCGCAGGGACAGCCACCGGCGGGTCTCCGGGGTCAGCTCGTCGGCGTAGATCTGGTCGCCGAGCAGCACGAGCGCGTCGGGCCACTCGCTCTCGGGCTGCTCGAGGAGGCGTGCGGCGTAGGTGTCCAGCGCGTCGGGCGGGATGCCCTCGGACGCGTCCACGGTCGACGGCGTGGCGTACCGGCAGGAGCCGAACGCGATGGTGAACGGGCCCGGCCGGCCCGGCGTGCGGATGCGGCTGGCTGGGAACGGCGACCCGGGGTCCGGCCAGACGCGCCGGCCCTCGCCGCCGTCCGTGGACAGGTGCACCTCGTAGGGCGTGACGCTGCCCGGCTCCAGCCCCTCGACCAGGACGAGTGCGTAGCAGTGGCCGCTCACGGTGAAGGTGCGGGCCCGGCGGCCGAGCACCTCGACCTCGCACGGCCGGTCGGTCTCCACCCAGACGGTGGCCGACACCGGGTCGACGTGCCGCAGCAGCGGGCCGAGCAGGAGGACCGGTTCGCTCCGGCCGGGCAGCGGCATGCGCTCCAGCCTGGCCCACGGGCGCGGGTTCCGCACGGACCCCGGCTGCGGGGCTGGGAGACTGAGGGCCATGGAGTTCGTGCTGATCGCCATCGCGATCCTGCTCGTCGGGCTGGTCCTGGGGGTCAGCCTGCTCGTCGGTCGCGGCCGGCGGACCACCCGCCTGGACGACGACGCCACCGCCGGCACCACGCTGACCCGGCCGCGCCCGCCCAGCCCGACGACGGAGGCGCCGCCCCGCCCGTCGGGGTCGACGGCCAGCGGCCTGGGGACGACGGCCGAGCCGGACGCCGTCTCGCCCGAGGCGCCGCCGGACGTCGTCCTGCCGCCGGCCGAGCCCGAGCCGGAGCTGGTCTTCGAGACCCCGCCGCCGTCGGCCGGCCGGATGACCCGGCTGCGGTCGCGGCTGGCCCGCTCGCAGTCCAACCTCGGCCGCGGGCTGCTCACCGTGCTCGCCCGCGAGCGGCTGACCGAGGACGACTGGGAGGAGGTCGAGGAGACCCTGCTGGCCGCCGACGTCGGCGTCGCGGCCACCCAGCAGATCGTCGACCGGCTGCGCACCCAGTCGATGGTGCTGGCCACCGCGTCGGGCCCGGAGCTGCGGCAGCTGCTGGTGCGAGAGCTGACGACCGTCCTCGGTCCCGACCTCGACCGCAGACTCGGTGTCGACCGGCACGACGGCCTGCCGGGGATCGTCCTGGTGGTCGGCGTCAACGGCGCGGGCAAGACGACGACCGTCGGGAAGATCGCCCGCGTGCTCGTCGGTGACGGCAAGAGCGTCGTCCTGGGTGCCGCCGACACCTTCCGCGCCGCCGCCGCCGACCAGCTGGAGACGTGGGGGGAGCGGGTGGGCGTGCTCACCGTCCGCGGCCGGGAGGGGGCCGACCCGGCGTCGGTCGGGTTCGAGGCCGCACGCACCGGCGTCGAGGGCGAGGTGGACACCGTCGTCGTCGACACCGCCGGCCGGCTGCACACCAAGGGTGGCCTGATGGACGAGCTCGGCAAGATCAAGCGGGTCGTGGAGAAGGTGGCGCCGGTGACCGAGGTGCTGCTGGTCCTCGACGCCACGACCGGTCAGAACGGCGTCGTCCAGGCGCGGGTGTTCACCGAGGCGGTGACCGTGACCGGCGTCGTCCTCACCAAGCTCGACGGCACCGCCAAGGGCGGCATCGTCGTCTCCGTGCAGCGCGAGCTCGGCATCCCGGTGAAGCTCGTCGGGCTGGGCGAGGGCGCCGACGACCTGGCGCCCTTCGAGCCGGAGGCGTTCGCCGAGGCGCTCGTCGGCGGGGCCGACTAGGGCGCACCGCCCCAACCGCCCAGGGCCGCCACGGCGCTGCGCACCTCGTCGTCGGCGAGCGCCATCGTCGCGTCGCCCATCGACACCTCCAGCCGCACCGCGCCCGGGTCCCCGGTCGGTGCGGGCAGCCCGGTCCAGACGCCCTGCTCGGCGGCGAGAGCGCGGGCGGCCGTGGCTGCCGCGTCCGGGGTGGTGCGCAGCAGCAGGTGCAGCATCGGCGTCTGCGGCGGGTCGGGGACGACGGTGACGCCCGGCAGGTCCCGCACCGCGTCGGCGACCTCGCGGGCGCGCTGCAGGTAGGACGGCATGAGGGGCAGCCGGCGGCGCAGGCAGGTCAGGGCGGACGCCGCCCCCGGCCACATCCCGAACATCGTGCCGCCCATCCGGCGTCGCCACTCGCGCACCTCGGCCACGACGTCGGCCGGCCCGGCCAGGCAGCACCCGGCCAGCGCGCCCAGGCCCTTGTAGAAGCTCACGTACACGGTGTCGAACAGGGCGGCGATCTCGGCGGGGGAGCAGTCGTACCCGGCCGAGGCCTCCCACAGGCGGGCGCCGTCGAGGTGGGCGGCCGCGCCCCGCTCCCGGGTCCAGCGGACCTGCTGCACCACGTCGTCCCACGGGGGCAGCCGCCCGCCGAGGTCGCGCTGCGGCAGCTCGACCAGCAGCGCGGCCGGGCGCTCGGCGACCCCGTCGAGGTCGGCGCGAAGCAGCAGCCGGTGGCGGTCGCCGACGGGGCGGCCGACCAGGCCGTGCAGCCGCTCGGGCGCCTGCTCCTCGTGCCGGGCCAGGTGGGACTCGGGGTGGTACAGCACGGTGCGCCGTCCGCGCCGGTCGGCGTGCACCCGCAGCACCGCCTGCTGGGCCATCACGCCGCTGGGCAGGTACACCGCCGCCGGCAGGCCGAGCAGCCCGGCGACCTCGGCCTCCAGGTCGGCGACGACGCCGCCCTCGCCGTAGCGGTCCAGCGCCGTGTCCGCCGGAACGGTGGCCAGCAGGTCCGCCGCCCGCTCCCCGTGGCCGCTCAGGGACCGGTCGCAGGAGGCCCGCAGGGCGATGAGGTCGTCGTCCACCGGGTCAGTCTGGTCGCGCGCGGGTCAGGGCACGGTGCGCGGGTCGAACCCGTACGGCAGCTCCAGCCGGTGGCGGGCGAGCAGGACGGGATCGGCGAGCAGCTCGCGGGTCGGGCCGTCGGCCACCACGACCCCGCCGTCGAGCACCACCGAGCGCGGGCACAGCTGCAGGGCGTAGGGCAGGTCGTGGGTGACCATCAGCACCGTCACCGGCAGCGACTCCAGGACCTCGGCCAGCTCCCGCCGTCCCGCGGGGTCGAGGTTGGACGACGGCTCGTCGAGCACCAGGATCTCGGGGTGCATCGACAGCACCGTGGCGACGGCGACCCGCCGCCGCTGCCCGAAGGACAGGTGGTGCGGCGGCCGGTCGGCGGCCCCGCCCATGCCGACCTGGGCCAGTGCCGCGGCCACCCGCGCCCGCACCTCGGGCTCGGGCAGGCCGAGGTTGCGCGGGCCGAAGGCGACGTCCTCGCCGACGGTGGGCATGAACAGCTGGTCGTCGGGGTCCTGGAAGACGATGCCGACCCGCCGCCGGACCTCCTGCAGGTTCCGCTGGTCCACCGGCAGCCCGGCGACGGCCACGCTGCCGCGCCCGCCGCGCAGGATGCCGTTGAGGTGCAGCACCAGCGTGGTCTTGCCGGCGCCGTTGGGGCCCAGCAGCGCCACCCGCTCGCCGCGCTCCACTCGCAGGTCGACGCCGAACAGCGCCTGGTGCCCGTCGGGGTAGGCGAACGCGAGGTCCTCGACGAGGAGGGACGGAGCGGGAGCGGTCACCCGAGCAGCAGACCGGACGCCAGGACGGCGGCCGCACCCAGCGGCAGGGTCAGCGCGGTGAGCCAGTCCTGGGCGGGGACCGCCGTCGCCGGGCCGCCCGGCATCCGTCCGGTGTAGCCGCGCGACAGCATCGCCAGGTGCACCCGCTCGCCGCGCTCGTAGGAGCGGACGAACAGCGAGCCCGCGGCCGGTCCCAGCACCTTGAGCGCGCCGAGGTGGCGGCCCTGGAACCCGCGGGACTCCCGGGCCACCCGCATCCGGCCCAGCTCGCCGCCCACGACGTCGGCGTACCGGACCATGAACATCAGGATCTGCACCAGCAGCGAGGGCAGCCGCAGCCGCTCCAGCCCCTGCACCAGCGCCCGGGGCTCGGTGGTCGCGGCGAGCACGACGGCGGCCAGCACCGACAGCGTCGCCTTGGCCAGCAGCCCACCGGCCGCGACCAGCCCGCTCTCCGACACCGCGATGCCGGCGACCTCGACCCGGGGCCCCTGCGCCACGAACGGCAGCAGCAGCGCGAAGAGCACGAACGGGACCTCGATGGCCAGCCCACGGGCCAGCCGGGCCGGCCCGACCCCCGCGGCCGCGGCGGCGAGCAGCACCAGCGCCAGGTACCCGCCGTAGGCCGCCCACGACCAGGCGGCGTCCACGGGGGTGGCCACCACGACCAGCGCGAAGCCCAGGACGGCGACCAGCTTGAGGTGCGGGGCCAGCCGGTGCACCGGGCTGGACGCGGCGAGGTAGGCAGCGCCGAGGACGCCGCCGTGGACCGCCGTCACCTCAGTCCGCCGCGCTCGCGCTGTCCCGGCCGCGGCGGCGCAGCAGCAGCGCCAGCCCGCCGGCGACCAGCAGGGTCACCAGCACCCCGACGACCCCGGCGAGCCCGCCGGAGAGCCGCTCGGAGCCGACGCCGGCCACGCCGTAGTCGGCCAGCGGGGAGGTCGTGGCCGCGCTGTCCTCCGCGGTGTCGAGGAAGCCGGCCTGCTCGGCGGCCCACTCCAGCCCGTCGGGGGAGCCGCTGGCGTACCAGCTGACCACCCCGGCCACCAGGAGGGCGACGGCCAGGCCGGCCACCCAGAGGGCGCGCTCCCGCCTCACGGTTCCCACGGGTTCGCTCACGCTGGCCGCTCCGCTCCTCGCTCGTTCCTCGCTGCGATGCTCACGCCCGGCTCCGCTCACCGGGCACCCGCCGGCACCGAGGCGGGCCGCTCGGCCAGCAGGGTGGCCCGGCGCAGCGCGCGGGCGCCGTGCACCAGGTCGGGGCGGACCGCGAGGACGGCGCCGACGACCGCGACGGTGATGGCGGCCTCGCCGAGCCCGATGAGCACGTGCACGCCGCCCATGGCGGCGGCCACCGTGCCCACGGCGACGTCGGCGACCCCGCCGACCGCGAACAGGCCCACGAAAGCCAGCGCCGCGACGGGCACCGAGAGGAAGGCGCCCGTGCCGGCCGCGGTGAGCACCCCCGTGCGGGTCTTCGGCAGCACGGCGGCGAGCAGCCGGAACACCGCCCAGCCCACCGCCACGGCGACCAGTCCGAGCAGGGTCACGTTGGTGCCCAGGGCCGTCAGCCCGCCGTCGGCGAACAGCAGCGCCTGCACCACCAGGACGACGGTCATGCAGAGGACCGCCGTCCAGGGGCCGACCAGGACGGCGGCGAGCACCCCGCCCATCAGGTGGCCGCTGGTCCCGGCACCGACCGGGAAGTTGACCATCTGCACCGCGAAGACGAAGGCGGCCGTGAGGCCCGCCAGGGGAGCGGCCCGCTCGTCCAGCTCGCGCCGGGCACCGCGCAGGGCGAGGGCGACGCCACCGGCGGCCACGGCCGCGGTCGCGGCCGACGTCGGCGCGTCGAGGAACCCGTCGGGAACGTGCACGCTGCCTCCTCGCAGGAGAGCTGCCCTGCCCGTGCGGCGGGCGACTGCCGGCGACCTTATTGCAGCCCGGTCGCAGTTGCACTTCCCTTGCAACAAGGCGCAACGGGCACCCGGCCCCCGGTCGCGCAACACGACCGGAACGCAGGGGCCGGACACGCGGCGCGGAGTTCACCGCCCGGAAACAGCGGCGTGCCGGTCGCCGAAACGTGCCGACGGCACGGTGGACGCCACGTCGCCCCTCCACGGAGGACGGGCGCCGGTCAGCCCCCCGGTCCGGGCGCCTCCGCGCCCGACCCCGCTCCGTGGCCCGCGCCCGCCGCCGGCCACACCGATCCGTCAGGAGGTTGCCGTGGACACCGGCGACACCGCGTGGGTCCTCGCCAGCGCCGCCCTGGTGCTGTTCATGACCCCCGGACTGGCGCTCTTCTACGGCGGCATGGTCCGCGCGAAGAGCGTGCTCAACATGATGATGATGAGCTTCGGCGCGCTGGCCCTGATCAGCGTGCTGTGGGTGCTCTACGGCTACTCGATGGCCTTCGGGGACGACGTCGGCGGGGGCCTGCTCGGCGACCCGTTCGAGTTCTTCGGCCTGTCCTCGCTGCTGGGCACCAGCGGCCTGGACGGCGGCTTCCAGCCCGAGAGCCTGGTCTTCACGGTGCCCTCGATGGCCTTCGTCGCCTTCCAGGCGATGTTCGCCATCCTCACCGTCGCGCTGATCTCCGGCGCCATCGCCGACCGGGCCCGCTTCGGTCCGTGGATGGTCTTCGCCGGGGTCTGGGCGACGCTGGTGTACTTCCCGGTCGCCCACTGGGTCTTCGCCTTCGACGGCGCGGAGTCCGAGACCGGCGGCTGGATCGCCAACGACCTGCTGGCCATCGACTTCGCCGGCGGCACCGCGGTGCACGTCAACGCCGGTGCGGCGGGCCTGGCGCTGGCCCTGGTGCTGGGCAAGCGGCGCGGCTTCGGCCGGGACCCGATGCGCCCGCACAACCTGCCGCTGGTGATGATCGGCGCCGGCATCCTGTGGTTCGGCTGGTTCGGCTTCAACGCCGGCTCGGCGCTGGCCGCCAACGGCCAGGCCGCCGAGGTCTTCGTGACCACGCTGGTCGCCACCGGTGCCGCGACCCTCGGCTGGCTGCTCATCGAGAAGCTGCGCGACGGCCACGCCACCTCGCTGGGCGCGGCCTCCGGCGTCGTCGCCGGCCTGGTCGCCATCACCCCCGCCTGTTCCTCGGTGACCCCGCTCGGCGCGATCGCCATCGGCTTCGTCGCCGGCATCGTCTGCGCCCTCGCCGTCGGCCTGAAGTACCGGCTGGGCTACGACGACTCGCTCGACGTCGTCGGCGTCCACCTCGCCGGCGGGATCTGGGGCACCCTGGCCGTGGGCCTGTTCGCCTCGGCGTCCACCACGGCCGGCGTCGACGGCCTCTTCTACGGCGGCGGGGTCGACCAGCTGTGGCGGCAGGCGCTGGGCGCCGGCGTCGTGCTGGTCTACTCGTTCGTGCTCACCCTGGTCATCGGCCTCGCCATCGCCAAGACCATGCGCTTCCGGGTGGCCGAGCAGGACGAGGTCACCGGCATCGACTCCGTCGTGCACGCTGAGACCGGCTACGACCTCGACTCCCTCGGCGGCGGGCGCAGCGCCACCCCGGGTGGTCAGGCGCACGCCGAGGCTCGGGGTATGACCGTTCCGACCGAGAGGAGCCGGGCGTGAAGCTCGTCACCGCCATCGTCAAGCCGTTCAAGCTCGACGACGTCAAGAACGCCCTCGAGCTGATCGGCATCGCCGGGCTCACCGTCAGCGAGGTCCAGGGCTTCGGCCGCCAGCGGGGCCACACCGAGGTCTACCGCGGTGCGGAGTACCAGGTGGACTTCGTGCCGAAGGTCCGCATCGAGGTCGTCGTCGACGAGATCGAGGCCGCCCGCGTCGTCGACGCGATCGTCGAGGCCGCCTCCACCGGCCAGATCGGCGACGGGAAGGTCTGGGTCACGACGATCGACGAGATCGTGCGGGTCCGCACCGGCGAACGCGGCGCCGACGCCCTGTAGTCGAAGGACCCCCTCGCCCCCACCCCTCGCACGCTCGGGGCGGGACCCTGCACGGGGGCCACGACAGCGGTCGGCCGGGGTGGGAGGAGCACCTGCCACCCCGGCCGGCGTCGTCCCAGGAGCAGGTGCCGACCACCGAGGGGGAGACGTGCTGGACACCGGGTCGCTGCCCGCACTGCCGCGGGCCGAGCGCGAGAAGGTGCTCGACACCTGGCTCGCCGGCCTGCTGGACGAGGCGGTCGCGGGCACGCCGCCACCCCGGCCGCGCCGCGGCGGGCCGCCACCGCGCACCGGCACCGACGGCGTCGCGCTCGTGGCCGTCGGCAGCCTCGGCCGCCGGGAGCCCCCGCCGCACGGGGACCTGGACCTCGTCCTGGTCCACGAGGGGCGCCCGGAGATCGCCGCCCTCGCCGACGCGGTCTGGTACCCGATCTGGGACGCCGGCCTGCGGCTGGACCACTCGGTGCGCACCCTGGCCGAGGCGGTGGGCGTCGCCTCCACCGACGTCAAGGCCGGGCTCGGGCTGCTCGACGTCCGGTTCGTCGCCGGGGACGCCGGCCTGGCGGCCGCCCTGCGCACGGCCACCCTCGGCAGCTGGCGGCAGTCGGCGTCCCGGCTGCTGCCCCAGCTGCGCGACCTCCGCCGCGGTCGCGCCCGGCAGGTTGGCGAGCTGGCCTTCCTCCTCGAACCCGACCTCAAGGAGGCCTACGGCGGCCTGCGGGAGGGGCAGGTGCTGCGCGCGGTCGCCGCGGCCCAGCTGGCCGACGAGCCCACCGCGGAGGCCGAGGAGGCCTACGCCTTCCTGCTCGACGTCCGCGACGAGCTGCGCCGGCGGTCGGGCCGGCCGACCGACGTGCTGGTGCGGCAGGAGCAACGGCCGGTCGCCGTCGCGCTCGGCCTGCCCGACGAGGACGCGCTGCTGCGCGAGGTGAGCCTGGCCGGGCGCCGGCTCGCCTTCGTCGCCGACGAGACCTGGCGGCGGGTGGAGGCCGCGCTGGTCCGCCGTCCCCGCGGCCGGTACCGCCGGGTGCGCCGGGAGCCGCTGGCCGAGGGTGTGGTGCGCCAGGGCGACGAGGTCGTGCTCGCCCGCGACGCGCGGCCCGCCGCCGACCCCGGACTGGTGCTGCGCGGTGCGGCCGCCGCCGCGCGTGCGGACCTGCTGCTGTCGCCGTACACGCTCAAGGTGCTCGCCGTGCACTCCCCGCCGGTGCCCGAGCCCTGGCCGGCGGAGGTGCGCTGGTCGTTCCTGCGGCTGCTGGCCAGCGGCCGGTCCGCGGTCCCGGTGCTCGAGCAGCTGGACCAGGAGGGGCTGCTGTCCCGGCTGCTGCCCGAGTGGGACCGGGTCCGCTCGCTGCCGCAGCGCCACCCGTGGCACCGCTTCACCGTCGACCGGCACCTGGTGGAGGCCGCCGCGGCCGCCGCCGAGCTGACCCGGGACGTCGACCGGCCCGACCTGCTGCTGGTCGGCGCGCTGCTGCACGACATCGGCAAGGGGTGGCCCGGCGACCACAGCGAGGTGGGCGAGCCGATCGCGGCCCAGGTCGCCACGCGGATGGGCTTCTCCGGGGCCGACGTCGCCACCCTCGCCGCGATGGTGCGCCACCACCTGCTGCTGCCCGACACCGCCACCCGTCGCGACATCGACGACCCGGCGACCGTCGACAGGGTGGCGGCGACCCTCGGGGACGACCCGGCGCTGCTGCACCTGCTGCACGCCCTCGCACAGGCCGACGGCGCCGCGACCAGCTCCTCGGCGTGGTCGCCGTGGAAGGCCCACCTGGTCGCCGCGCTGGTCGCCCGCGTGCAGGCCCGGCTCGGGGGCGCGCCGGTCCCGGAGCCCGAGCCGGTGCTGCACCCGGGGGAGCCGCAGGTGAGCACCGACGCGTCGGCGGCCATCTCCGTCGGCGTGGAGGACGTCGCCGACGGCCAGCAGGTGACGATCGTCGCCCCCGACCGGCACGGCCTGTTCAGCCAGCTCGCCGGGGTGCTGGCGCTCAACCAGCTCGACGTGCGGGCCGCGAAGGTCAACGTGGTCGGGGACCGGGCCACCGCCGTCTTCGCCGTCCGGCCGCGGTTCGGGCGGGCGCCGGTGGCCACGATCCTGGCCGACGCCGTGCGGGCGGCGCTGGAGGGCACGCTGCCGCTGGCCGACCGGCTGCGGCAGCGGGAGGCCGACTACCGGCAGGACGCCGCCCGCGCCACGCCGCCGCGGGTCTCCTGGCACAACGGCGAGGTCACCGGCGACGCGACCGGCATCGTCGAGGTCCGCGCGGGGGACCGGGCCGGGCTGCTCTACCGGCTCACCGCGGCGCTGGTCACCGAGGGCCTCGACGTCACCTCGGCGCGGATCGAGACCCTCGGAGCCGACGCGGCCGACCACTTCTACGTGGCCAACCCCTCGGGGGAGCCGATCGGCGCCGAGCAGCGGTCCCGGGTCGAGGCCGCGCTGGCCGCCGCCGTCCGCGGGGCGGTGCCCGACCCGGTGGCCGGCCGGGGGGACACGCCGGGCTGAGGTCCGCGGTCCTGTCGTACCCCCGTGCCACCGTCGGAGACGAGCGGGACGGAACGGTCCCCGACGACCGCAGGGAGGCACCGCGCATGACCGGCCAGTCCTTGGACGTCGCCGCAGCCGACGGCAGGGTGTGGGCCTGCCCGTCCTGCGACGGCGAGCGCGAGTTCGTCCAGCCGCCGTGCATCGACGGCCACACCGACGACGGCGGCGAGTGCCCCGAGTGGGCCTGCGCCGACTGCGGGACGGCGGTGTCCACGGCCGCCCCGCTGGCCGCCGCGGCGCTGCCTGTCCGCCACGCCGCCTGAAGAAGGACCACCGTTCCCCCCACGCCTCGCAGGCTCGGCGCGGGCCCCTGGACGGTGGCCGTTCCAGCACGTCACCGGGGGCCGGCCGGCCGATCCCACCGGCGCGGGCCCCGCGCTCGTTAGGCTGGACCGGAGGTGGCGCGACGGCCCCGGGGCTCCCCGGACGCCGGAGGCCGAGCAGCCGGTCGAGCGACCGGCCGGCCGCGCCCACGAGCTCTGCGAGGACGTGCTGTGTTCGAGACCCTCTCCGACCGTCTGGACAAGGTCTTCAGCGGCCTGCGCGGCAAGGGCCGGCTCACCGAGGCCGACATCGACGCGACCGCGCGCGAGATCCGCATCGCCCTGCTCGAGGCCGACGTCGCCCTGCCGGTGGTGCGGACGTTCATCAACGCGGTCAAGGAGCGGGCGCGCGGCGCCGAGGTCTCCCAGGCGCTGAACCCCGCGCAGCAGGTCATCAAGATCGTCAACGAGGAGCTCGTCGACATCCTCGGCGGCGAGACCCGGCGGCTGCGCTTCGCCAAGCAGTCGCCCACGGTGATCATGCTGGCCGGTCTGCAGGGTGCCGGTAAGACCACCCTGGCCGGCAAGCTCGGCCGCTGGCTGAAGTCGCAGGGGCACACGCCGCTGCTGGTGGCCGCCGACCTGCAGCGGCCCAACGCGGTCAACCAGCTCTCCATCGTCGCCGGCCAGGCCGGGGTCGACGTCTACGCGCCCGAGCCGGGCAACGGGGTGGGCGACCCGATCCGCGTCGCCGCCGACTCGATCGAGCACGCCCGGCGCACGATGCACGACGTCGTCGTCGTCGACACCGCCGGCCGGCTGGGCATCGACGCCGAGCTGATGGCGCAGGCGGCCGGCATCCGGGACGTCGTCCGGCCCGACGAGACCCTGTTCGTCGTCGACGCGATGATCGGTCAGGACGCCGTCACCACCGCCGAGGCGTTCCGCGACGGCGTGGGGTTCACCGGCGTCGTCCTCACCAAGCTCGACGGCGACGCCCGCGGTGGTGCCGCGCTCTCGGTCCGCCACGTGACCGGCCAGCCGATCATGTTCGCCTCCACCGGCGAGAAGCTCACCGACTTCGACGTCTTCCACCCCGAGCGGATGGCCTCGCGCATCCTCGGCATGGGCGACGTGCTCACCCTCATCGAGCAGGCCGAGCAGGCCTTCGACGCCGACCAGGCCGAGAAGATGGCCGGCAAGCTGGTCAGCCGCGAGGGCTTCACCCTCGAGGACTTCCTCGAGCAGATGATGGCCATCCGCAAGATGGGGCCGATCGCCAACCTGCTCGGCATGCTGCCCGGCGCCGGGCAGATGAAGGAGCAGCTCAAGCAGGTCGACGACCGCGACCTGGACCGCACCGCGGCGATCATCCGCTCGATGACCCCCGAGGAGCGGGTCAACTCCAAGATCATCAACGCGTCGCGGCGGGTACGCATCGCCAACGGCTCGGGCGTGACCGTCACCGAGGTCAACGCGCTGCTGGAGCGCTTCGCGCAGGCCCAGAAGATGATGGGCCAGATGGCCGGCAGCATGGGGCTGCCCGGCATGGGCCCGATGTCGAAGAAGGCCCGCGGGCGGCAGATGCAGGCCCAGTCGAAGAAGGGCAAGAAGGGCAAGGGCGGCGGCAAGGGCCGCGGCGGCCCCGCCCGCCGGCCCGCGGGTGCGCCGGCGCTGCCCCCGGGTGCCGGCAACCCCTTCGGCGGCGGGTTCCCGGGCGGCGGGATGCCGGGCGGGATGCCCGGTCTGCCGCCGGGCCAGGGCCTGCCCGACCTCACCAAGCTGAACTTCAACCAGCCCGGGGACGAGCGGCCCGGCCGGTGAGCGCGCCGGCGCTGCACCTGGCCGGCGTGGTGCTCCCCGCCGGCGAGCACCGTGACCTGTGGGTCCGCGACGGGCGGATCACGTTCGAGCCGGTCCCGGGTGCCGAGACGGTGAGCCGAGACGGCTGGCTGGTGCCCGGCCTGGTCGACGCGCACTGCCACGTGGGCATCGGCCGCGGCGGAGGGCTCGTCGAGGACCTCACCGAGCTGCGCGGGCAGGCCCTCACCGAGCGGGACGCCGGTGTGCTGGCGCTGCGCGACTGCGGGTCCCCGGTCGACACCCGCGTCCTGAACGACGAGCCGGACCTGCCGCGGATCATCCGCGCCGGACGGCACATCGCCCGCACCCGCCGCTACATCCCCGGCCTGGCGGTCGAGATCGAGCCCGGCGCCCTGGTCGAGCAGGTGCGGGCGCAGGCCCGCCGCGGCGACGGCTGGGTGAAGCTGGTGGGGGACTGGATCGACCGGGGCGTCGGCGACCTGGCGCCGGAGTGGCCGGCCGACGTCCTCACCGCCGCGATCGCCGCGGCGCACGAGGAGGGCGCCCGGGTCACCGCGCACACCTTCGGCACCGACGCCCTGCCCGACCTGATCGGCGCGGGCATCGACTGCATCGAGCACGGCACCGGGCTCACCGAGGAGCTCGTCGGCCAGATGGCCGCCCGCGGCACCGCCGTCGTCCCGACGCTGGTCAACGTGGAGAACTTCCCCGGCTTCGCGGCGGCGGGGGAGCAGAAGTTCCCCACGTACGCGAGCACGATGCGGCGGCTGCACGCCTCCTCCGGCGCCGTCGTGCGGGCCGCGTACGAGGCGGGGGTGCCGGTCTTCGCCGGCACCGACGCCGGCGGCGGCATCGACCACGGCCGGATCGCCGACGAGGTGCGGGCGCTGCACATGGCCGGCCTGCCCGCCGAGGCGGCGGTGGCGGCGGCCTCGTGGTCGGCCCGCTCCTGGCTCGGGCTGCCCTGCATCGAGGAGGGCGCCCCGGCCGACCTGGTGGTCTACGACGGCGACCCGCGCGCCGACCTCGACACCCTGGCCCGCCCGCGACGCGTCGTGCTGCGCGGTCGGGTCGTCTAGTCCCCCCAGGTCAGGGGGATGATCATCTCGGCGATCCTCGTCAGTCTCATCGCGTGGCCTCGACCTGCGCGATGAGGACGTCTGCGGCGTGAAGCGAGCTGCTGCGTTCGGCGCTCTGTGGACCGCCTCGGCCGCCGCGGCCGTCGGCCTCGGGTTCCTCGCCGTGTCCCTCGTCGACGCGGACGCCTCGCCGGTCGCGCAACCCGCGGCCACCGGGTCGGTGACCGCGGCTCCTTCCGCGTCCTCGCCGTCCGGCTCGGGCTCCCACGACGTGGCGGCGCCCACGCCGACGTCCCCGCCCTCGGTCACGGTCTCCACCTCGGCCTCCGGTGAGTACGCCACCGTGGGCGGCACGGTCTTCGCCTCCTGCGACGGCGGGCTCCTCCAGGTGGGGACCGCCCCCGCGGCCGGCTGGTGGGTCGACGACCAGGACCAGCACGGTGAGGTCGAGTTCGCGAGCCCCACGCGCGAGGTGGAGGTGCACGTCGCCTGCGGCGACGGCGTCCCGGCCTTCCGCGACGAGGGCGTACGGGCCGGCGGGGACGAGCCGGAGGCCGCCGGCTCGTCGTCCTCCCCGGCGTCGCCGTCCCCGGGGGCCGACGACTCCGCCGGCCGGGTCGGCGAGGACTCCGGCTCCGACGACTGACCCGCGCCCCACAGGCCCACTGCCGGGCTCGGTGACCCCCCGCACCGAGCCCGGCAGTGCTCTGTCCTCCGTCGCCCTCCGGGCCCGCCGACGGCACGGCAAACCCAGCGGCGACCCGGCGGGGCCGCCTGGGAGACTCGTCGCGTGTTGTTGCGGATGTCCACCCTCTTCCTGCGCACCCTGCGCGACGACCCGGCCGACGCCGAGGTCCCCAGCCACCGCCTGCTCGTGCGGGCCGGCTACATCCGGCGGGCCGCGCCGGGTGGCTTCACCTGGCTGCCGCTGGGCTACCGCGTCTTCCGCAACGTCGAGCGGGTGGTCCGCGAGGAGATGGACCGGATGGGCGCCCAGGAAGTGCACTTCCCGGCGCTGCTGCCGCGCGAGCCCTACGAGGCCACCAACCGCTGGACCGAGTACGGCCCCAACCTCTTCCGGTTGCAGGACCGCCGCGGCGCGGACTACCTGCTCGGCCCCACCCACGAGGAGATGTTCACGCTCCTGGTGAAGGACCTGTACTCGTCGTACAAGGACCTGCCGCTGTCGCTGTACCAGATCCAGACCAAGTACCGGGACGAGGCGAGGCCGCGGGCCGGGCTGTTCCGCGGCCGCGAGTTCACGATGAAGGACAGCTACTCCTTCGACGTCGACGACGCCGGGCTCGACAAGAGCTACGCCGCCCACCGGGACGCCTACATCCGCGTCTTCGACCGGCTCGGCCTGGACTACGTCATCGTCTCGGCGATGTCGGGGGCCATGGGCGGGTCCAGGAGCGAGGAGTTCCTGCACCCCACCCCGATCGGCGAGGACACCTTCGTGCGCTCGGCCGGTGGCTACGCGGCCAACGTCGAGGCGGTGACCACCGTCGTCCCCGACGAGGTACCGCTCGAGGGCCTGCCGGCCGCCCACGTCGAGGACACCCCCGACACCCCGACCATCGAGACGCTCGTCGCGGTCGCGCAGCAGCTGTTCCCCGACGCCGGCCACACCGCGGCGGACACGCTGAAGAACGTCGTCGTCACGCTGGTGCACCCCGACGGCACCCGCGAGCCACTGGTCGTCGGCATCCCCGGCGACCGGGAGGTCGACACCAAGCGGCTCGAGGCGCAGCTCGCGCCCGCCGAGGTCGAGCCGTTCGCCGACTTCGAGGGCCACCCGGAGCTGGTCAAGGGCTACATCGGGCCGCAGGTCCTGGGGACCGACAGCGCGTCCGGCATCCGCTTCCTCGTCGACCCCCGCGTGGTGACCGGCACCCGTTGGATCACCGGGGCCAACGAGCCGGGGAAGCACGTGTTCGACCTGGTCGCCGGCCGCGACTTCACCTGGGACGGCGTCATCGAGGCCGCCGAGGTGCTCGCCGGTGACCCCGCCCCCGACGGGTCCGGCCCGCTGGAGCTGGCCCGCGGCGTGGAGCTGGGCCACATCTTCCAGCTGGGCCGGAAGTACGCCGCCGCCCTGGGTCTCGAGGTGCTCGACGAGAACGGCAGGCTGGTGACCGTCACCATGGGCTCGTACGGCATCGGCGTCTCCCGGGCCGTGGCGGCGATCGCCGAGTCGACCCACGACGAGCTCGGCCTGGTGTGGCCGCGGGAGGTCGCGCCCGCCGACGTGCACCTCGTCGCCACCGGCAAGGACGCCGCGGTCTTCGAGGCCGCCGAGTCGCTGGCGCAGGAGCTGGTCGCCGCCGGGCTCACCGTGCTCTACGACGACCGGCCCAAGGTCTCGCCCGGCGTGAAGTTCAAGGACGCGGAGCTGCTGGGGATGCCGACGATCGTGACCGTGGGCCGCGGGCTGGCCGGCGGCGTCCTGGAGCTGCGCGACCGGGCGACCGGGGAGCGCGAGGAGGTGCCGGTCGGTGAGGCGGCCGCGCGCGTGCTGGCCGCCGTCCGTCAGCCTCCGGCGGCCAGCGCCCGGTAGCGGGACGGCGTCATGCCGTAGGCCGCGCGGAAGGCGCGGCCGAACACCGACGGGTCGGTGAAGCCGCAGCGGTGCGCGACGGCGGCGAGCGGCAGCTCGCGCGCACCGCCGCGGGCCAGCTCCGCGTGGGCCCGTTCCAGCCGCCGGCGCACCACGTAGCGCGCCACCGTCTCCTCTTCCCCCGCGAACAGGCGGTGCAGCTGGCGCACCGAGATGAAGTGGGCCGCCGCGATCGCGCGGGGGTCCAGGTCCGGGTCGGCCAGGTGCTCCTCCACGTGCGTCCGGACGGCGGCGAGCAGCGCCCGGTCGGTCCGCGTCGCCCGCGACAGCGGTCCGGGGACGGCGCCGGCCGCCGTGGTGACCAGCTCGAGCAGCTCGCCGGCCAGCCGGTCGCCCGGGTCGGGGCCGACGACGTCGGCGCTGCCGACCAGGTCGCGCATCATCCGGCCGAGGACCCCCGTCAACCCGGAGGAACCGTCCATCCGCCGTGCGCTGAGCCCGTCGCCGGGGCCGACGGCGCCGGGCCGGCACCAGGTGAGCACCAGGAGTGACCAGGCTGGCGAGCCGCCGGTCCGCAGCTCCCAGGAGAAGGGCCGGTCGGTCTCGTAGACGGTGTAGTCGCCCGGTTCCAGCAGGCACTCGCGGCCGTCCTGCCGCACCCGTGCGGTGCCCTGCTCGAGGAGCCCGACCTGCACGTAGTGCCGGTGGTCGGACCGGGCGAGGCCCGGCGTGCGCACGGCCTGCTGGTCGAGCGACCGCACCCGCGACAGCTGCAGGGACCCCACGGTGCGGCTGCGGACCTCACCGGGCAGCGGGCCGTCGGAGCCGGGACGGACGTCGAGGTCGACGAAGTGCTCGCCGAGCAGCGCCCGCCAGGACCGGACGCCCTCGGCGCGGGCGGTCGATGTCGGCATGGGGCCTCGCTGACGGTCGGCCGCGCGTCCTGCGCGGCGCTTCCCCGGAACCTGCGGACGACGGGCCGAGGGTGCCACGCGGTCCGGGCCTGCGGAAGTGCGCCGACCCGGGCGCCGGCGGTCGAGGACCTGGCACGCAGCGTCGAGTCCCTCCGCGTGCGGCACGCCACGATCGCGGCGCCGTGGAGGAGGCGACCATGTCGGTGACCGACCTGCCCATGCCGGGGACGACGACGGTGCACGGGGCCTGCCCGCTGGACTGCCCGGACACCTGCGCGCTCGAGGTGACCGTCGAGGACGGCCGGGCCGTCCGGGTCCGCGGCGACCGCTCGCACCCGTACACCCGTGGCGGGCTCTGCGTGAAGATGAACGACTACGAGCGCACCGTGTACAGCCCCGACCGGGTGCTGTACCCGCTGCGGCGGACCGGGCCCAAGGGCAGCGGCCGGTTCGAGCGGATCTCGTGGGACGACGCGCTGGACGAGATCGCCGCGCGGTTCACCGAGATCGCCGAGACCTCCGGGCCCGAGGCGATCATGCCGGTCAGCTACCTGGGCACCCAGGGGATCCTCAACGGCCTCAACGTCGGTGACCCCTTCTTCAACCGGCTGGGCGCCACCATCAGCGAGCGCACCTACTGCGACTCGGGCTCGTGCACGGCCTACGCGATGACGGTGGGGGCGACCGCCGGCGTCGACCCGGAGTCCTTCGTGCACGCGCGCTACATCGTCATCTGGGCCAACAACATGCTCAGCACCAACCTGCACCTGTGGCCGTTCGTCGCCGAGGCGCAGCGGCGCGGGGCCAAGGTCGTCGTCATCGACCCCGTCCGCCACCGGACGGCGCAGCACGCCGACTGGTACATCCCCATCCGGCCCGGCACCGACGGCGCGCTGGCGCTGGCGATGATGCACGTGATCATCGGCGAGGGGCTGACCGACCAGGACTACGTCGCGCGGTACACGGTCGGCTTCGAGGAGCTGGCCGAGCGCGTGCGGGACTACACCCCCGAGTGGGCGAGCGGGGAGACCGGCATCCCCGCCGAGGACATCCGGACGCTGGCCCGCGAGTACGCCGCGGCCGAGCCCTCGGTCATCCGGATCGGGGTCGCGATCGAGCGGCACGCCGGCGGCGGGCAGACCGTGCGGGCGATCTCCTGCCTGCCGGCGCTCACCGGGGCGTGGCGCAGGCCCGGCGGCGGGCTCCTGCAGCTGCCGCTGTGGGCCTTCCCGGTCAACTGGCCGGCGTTCCTCGGTGCCGAGTTCATCCGCCCGGGCACCCGCGTGGTCAACCAGTGGCTGCTCGGTCGCGCGCTGACCGGCGAGCTGCAGCTGGACCCGCCGATCCGGGCGTTGACGGTCTACAACAGCAACCCGCTGGTGGTCTGCCCCGAGCAGGACCGCATGGTCGCCGGGCTCTCCCGCGAGGACCTGTTCACCGTGGTCAGCGAGCACTTCCTCACCGACACGGCCGACTACGCCGACATCGTGCTGCCGGCGACGACGCAGCTCGAGCAGCGGGACCTGATGTTCTCGTGGGGCCACCTCTACGTGACCATGAACGAGCCGGCGGTGGCGCCGCTGGGGGAGGCGGTGTCCAACACCGAGCTGTTCCGCCGGCTGGCCGCGCGGATGGGCTTCACCGAGCCCGTCTTCACCCGTACCGACGAGCAGATGGTCGCCGAGGCGTTCGACTGGTCCTCGCCCGTCCTCGACGGCATCACGCCGGAGACGCTGGCGCGGGACAGCTGGGCGCGGCTGCGGCTGCCCGAGCCCGACGCGTACGCCCCGCACGCCGAGGGCGGCTTCCCGACGCCGTCCGGCAAGGTGGAGTTCGTCTCCTCGGCCGCCGCGGGCGGCAACTTCGTCCTGCCGTTGTTCCGTCAGGGCTCCAACGAGCACCAGCCCGGCGAACCGGTGGACCCGCTGCCGCACTACGTGCCGCCGCGCGAGCGTCCGGACGGTCGGTACCCGCTGACGCTGCTGTCGCCCAAGTCGCACGCCTACCTCAACTCCAGTTTCGCCGACCGGCCCGGTCAGCAGCGGGTCCAGGGGGCCGCGGCCCTGCACATGCACCCCGAGGACGCCACGGCGCGGGGGCTGGCCGACGGTGCGGAGGTCCGCGTGGTCAACGACCGCGGCCGCTTCACGGCGCGGCTGCACGTCACGGCGGACGTCGCACCCGGCGTGGTGGTCTCGCCGATGGGCGCCTGGCGCAAGCACTCCGGCGGAGCGACGGTGAACGCGCTGAGCCCCTCGGTCTTCGCCGACCTGGGCCGGGCACCGACCTTCTCGGACAACCTCGTGGAGGTGGAGCCGGCCTGAGGGAGGACCGCGCTCCTCCCCGCGCCGCGCCAGCAGCCGGTCGCGCCCCCGCCAGGGGCCCGGCGCGGGCTGGGCGGGGGACGGGAGGACCGCCTCCCCCCGGCCCTCGCAGGCACGGGTGGAGGACCCCGTCCTCCTCACCCCTCGCAGGCCCGGGGTGGGCCTCGGGACGGGGCCGAGGGGCCGTGGTCCGCCATCTGGCACAATGGTCGGTCGAACACGGCGGTGGGCGGCCCTCTCACCGTTGCCGGCCGTGTCCAGCCGCACCGCCCCCGTCGTACCCCCACGCGTCGCCCCGGGCGGGCACACACGACCTGCGTTCGAGGAGAACACCACACACCGTGGCCACCAAGATCAAGCTCATGCGCCTGGGCAAGATGCGCGCGCCGTACTACCGCATCGTCGTCGCCGACTCCCGCACCAAGCGCGAGGGCCGCTCGATCGAGACGATCGGCAAGTACCACCCGAAGGAGGACCCCTCCTTCATCGAGGTCGACTCCGAGCGGGCGCAGTACTGGCTGGGTGTCGGCGCGCAGCCGACCGAGGCCGTCGCCGCCATCTTCCGCGTCACCGGTGACTGGCAGAAGTTCAAGGGCGAGGCCGCGCCGCCGCCCATGAAGGTCGCCGCCCCGAAGCCGGACAAGAAGGCCCTCTACGAGGAGGCCGTCCGCAACGCGGGCGAGGAGCCGGCCGCCGGCGCCACCACCCCGAAGAAGAAGGCCGCTCCCAAGGCCGACGACGCGGTGGCGACCGACGCCCCCGCCGAGACGCCCGCCGAGTAAGACGTGCTGGAAGAGGCGCTCGAGCACCTGGTCAAGGGCATCGTCGACCACCCCGAGGACGTCACGGTCGACCTGCTCAGCAACCGCCGTGGCAAGACCCTCGAGGTCCGGGTGCACCCCGACGACCTCGGCAAGGTCATCGGCCGCGGCGGCCGCACCGCCAAGGCGCTGCGCACCGTGATGACCGGTGTCGGCGGCCGTGGCCTGCGGGTCGACGTCGTCGACACCGACGGGCGCTGAGCGCCTCTCCCTGAGCACCACCCTGGTGAGCACCCAGCCAGACGACCCCACCGACACCGTGGTGGTCGGCCGCATCGGTCGGCCCCACGGTGTCCGTGGTGAGGTCACCGTCGAGGTCCGCACCGACGACCCCGACCTCCGCTTCGCCCCCGGCGCGGTCCTGCGCACCGAGCCCGCCGACCGCGGGCCGCTCACCGTCGCCGGCCGCCGCTGGCACCGCGAGGTCCTCCTGCTGGCCGTCGACGGCGTCGACAGCCGCGAGGCGGCCGAGGAGCTGCGCAACACCGAGCTGCACGTGCCGCTCGCCGACCTGCCCGCGCTGGAGGACCCGGACGTCTACTACGACCACCAGCTGGTGGGCCTGACCGCCCGGCTGCCCGACGGCACCGAGCTCGGCACCGTGGGCGCCGTCCGCCACGAGGGCGCCGACCTGCTCGTCGTCCGCCGGGTCGAGGGCGGGGAGCTGCTGGTGCCGTTCGTCACGGCCATCGTGCCGACCGTCGACGTCCCCGGCGGCGTCGTGGTGGTCGACCCGCCCGAGGGGCTGCTCGACCTGTGAGCGGGCCGTTCCGCATCGACGTCGTCACGATCTTCCCCGAGTACCTCGCCCCGCTGCGCCAGTCGCTGCTGGGCAGGGCCGCCGAGCGCGGCCTGGTGGGCGTGGGCGTCCACGACCTGCGGCAGTGGACCGACGACCTGCACCGCACCGTCGACGACGCCCCCTACGGCGGCGGCCCCGGCATGGTGATGAAGCCCGAGCCGTGGGCCCGCGCGATCGAGGCGGTCCGCCCGCCGGGCACCCGCCTGATCGTGCCGACCCCGGCCGGCCGGCTCTTCACCCAGGCGACGGCTGCCGAGTGGGCGGCCGAGCCCGGCCTGGTCTTCGCCTGCGGGCGCTACGAGGGCATCGACCAGCGGGTCGCCGACTGGGCCGCGGACGCCGGGCCGGTCTCCGAGGTGTCGATCGGCGACTACGTGCTGGCCGGCGGGGAGTCCGCGGTGCTGGTGATGGTCGAGGCGGTGACCCGCCTGCTGCCCGGCGTCGTCGGCAACCGCGAGTCGGTCGAGTACGACTCGCACGCCGACGGCCTGCTCGAGGGGCCCTCCTACACGCGGCCGGCGTCCTGGCGCGGTCACGACGTCCCCCCGGTGCTGCTGTCGGGTGACCACGCCGCGATCGCCCGGTGGCGGCGCGCGGAGTCGCTGCGCCGCACGGCGGCCCGGCGTCCGGACCTGCTGGCCGCCCTGCCCGACGCGGCGCTGTCCGACGCCGACCGCGCCGTCCTCGACGGGAACTGACGCCGGGGTGGCCGGACGACCGTTGGTGCGACCCACCGCCCGCGTGGTGGTGCTCGACCCATCCGGGCGGGTGCTGCTGCTCGGTGCCCGCCTCACCGACCCCGCCGTCCCGCCCGGCGACGTGCTGTTCTGGTACACCCCCGGCGGCGGCGTGGAACCGGGGGAGGGCGTGCGCGAGGCCGCGACCCGCGAGCTGGCCGAGGAGATCGGCCTGGTCGTCGACCCCGGCGAGCTGGAGGGCCCGGTGTGGTTCCGGCGGCACGTCGGCCCCTTCGCCGGCGTGCAGATCGACTCGCGGGAGACCTTCTTCGTGCTCCGCGACGTCGTGCACGAGGTCGACGCGAGCGGGCGCACGGAGCTGGAGGTGCTGGGCGCCGAGCCGCACCGCTGGTGGAGTGCCGCGGAGGTGGCCGCCGCCGGCGCGACCTTCGCGCCCCGCGAGCTCGCCGACCTGCTGCCCGAGCTGTCCGCCGGCCCGTGGACAGGGCCGCCGCGCTTCGTCGGCTGAAGGTGTGGCACAGTAGAGAGCTGCTGCGGACGCATCACTGCGTCGAGGCCGAGCTCCTCCCAGGAGTGCAGCTCCCCGGAACGGACAGCCCGGGGGCGCCTGCTGTCCGCACCGCAACGACACGACCGCTAGGACAGGACTGCCGCGATGAACACCCTGGACGTACTCGACGCCGAGCAGCTGCGCGACGACATCCCCGCGTTCCGCCCGGGTGACACCGTCAAGGTGCACGTGCGCGTCATCGAGGGCAACCGCTCCCGGATCCAGGTCTTCCAGGGCGTCGTCATCCGTCGCCAGGGCGGCGGTGTCCGCGAGACCTTCACCGTCCGCAAGGTCAGCTTCGGCGTCGGTGTCGAGCGCACCTTCCCGGTGCACACCCCGGTCGTGGAGAAGATCGAGGTGCTGACCCGCGGCGACGTCCGTCGCGCCAAGCTGTACTACCTCCGCGAGCTGCGCGGCAAGGCCGCCAAGATCAAGGAGAAGCGCGAGACCGTCGCGCGCTGACACGACGCCGGCCGGCGTTCCGGCCTGACCGCGGCGGGTCCCCCACGGCCGTACGCTGGCTCCGATGAGCAGCGACCGGCCCAGGGGGCCCGCCGACGTCGTCCCGGAGGGTGAGGACCCCGGGGTGACCGGGTCCACCGCCGACACCGGCCCCATCCGCCCGGCCCAGGGCCGCCGCGCCCGCCGGCGCGAGCAGGAGGCGGCGAAGAAGGGCTCCCTGCTGCGCGAGCTCCCGGTGCTCCTGCTCGTCGCCTTCGTGCTCGCCCTGCTGGTGAAGACCTTCCTCGTGCAGGCGTTCTTCATCCCGTCGGGCTCGATGGAGCAGACCCTGCACGGCTGTCCCGGCTGCACCGGCGACCGCGTGCTGGTCAACAAGGTGCCCTACTGGTTCGGCGAGCCCGAGCCGGGCGACATCGTCGTCTTCGAGGGCCCGGAGAGCTGGTCGCCCGAGGTGCAGATCGACGAGCCCGGCAACGCCGTCTCCAGCGCCCTGCTGTGGCTTGGCCGCGCCATCGGGGTGGCCCCGCCGAGCGAGGACGACTTCGTCAAGCGGGTCATCGCCACCGGCGGTCAGACGGTGCAGTGCTGCGACGCCGAGGGCCGGGTCACCGTGGACGGCGAACCGCTCGAGGAGCCCTACGTCTTCGAGGACACCCCGCTGGAGAGCCGGGCGTTCAGCGCCGTGACCGTCCCCGAGGGCCGGCTGTGGGTCATGGGCGACCACCGGTCGGCCTCGGCGGACTCGCGGCAGCACGTCGGGGACGAGTTCTCGGGAACGGTCGCGGTGGACGACGTCATCGGCAAGGCCGCGCTGATCGTCTGGCCGCTGGACCGGTTCGGCACCCTCGGGTCTCCGGACATCCAGGGCACCGAGGCAGCCGGTGCCCCCGACCGCCCGCTGCCGGTCTCCGGTCCCGCCGCGATCGCGGCCCCGTACGCGCTCGGGTTCGTGGGCGCGGTGCCGCTGACCCTCTGGCGGCGCCGGCGGCGGTCCCGGTCCCGCGCCGGCTGAGCGACTCCGCCACCGAACCTCGACCCGCACCCCGGACCCCCCGGTGTGCGGGTCGAGTCGTCTCCGGGGGAATGGCGTCGCCATGTCGACACGAATGCCGCCAGTCACCATTCGCGCGTTACCCCTGGGATCCGGTAATCGATCGACCGGTGGGCAAGAATTGTTTCGAGAAATGTTGGAAAAGCGTTCAAGCAGCCGTCTCACCCGTCCGATGGAGATCGTGAGAAGTTCCCCGAACGTGTGAAACGGAGAAAGTCGTGACCGCACCCCTGGCGAGCGCCGCCCGTGGCGTCACCCGCGTGCTCATCCTCGCCGACGCGCCCGTCCTGCGGCGTGGGCTGGTGAGCATGGTCAACGAGACCGCCGGCATGCAGTCGGTCGGCACTCCGGGCGAGCTGCGCCGCGCCCTCACGCTCGTCGAGACCGCCCGCCCCGACGCGGTGGTCGTGGAACTGGGCCAGGGCCGCGCCGCGACCCTCAACGCCTGCCGCGACCTGCGCCGCCGGTACCCCCGGGTCACCATCGTGGCCCTGGGCACCTCCGAGGACCCGGCCGTGGTCAACGAGGCGCTGGCTGCCGGTGTCCGGGGCTACCTCATGATCAACACCTCGCCGACCCTCCTCGGCTGGGCGATCCTGGCCGCCCGCGCCGGCCGCACCGTCGTGGACCCGCAGATCCGCCGGGTCGAGCCGTCGGCCGTGCCCGCCGCGAAGCCGTTCGCCCCCGAGGTGCCGCTGACCCGCCGCGAGTCCGACGTCCTCGACGAGCTCCTCCAGGGCCAGTCGAACCGGCAGATCGGGCGCAACCTGTTCATCAGCGAGGACACCGTGAAGTCCCACGTCAAGGCCATCCTGCGCAAGCTGGGTGCCCGCGACCGGGCGCACGCGGTCTCGCTGGTCCTGTCCTCGCGCACGCCGGCCTGCACCTGCGGCGCCCACGCCGCCCTGGCGCCCGCCGAGGCCTGAGGAAGGACCCCGTCCTCCTCGCCGTTCGCAGGCTCACGGCGAACCCCTGGACGGGGCCGCCCTCCCTCCCACGCCTCGCAGGCCCAGAGGTGGGGCCTGGAGGGCGGCCGTCCGGCCGCTCCGACGGCCGGGCGCCCGCAGGGCCGGCCCCCTCTGACCCCGGGGGCCGGCCCTGCGGCGTTCCCGGGGTCCGGCGGCTGCGGAGAGCGTCCCTCGGGCGTCGTACTGTCGGACCGCGATGGCTCTCCGTACCACCCCCGCTCCTCCCGGGCCGCCGAGCCGCCTCCGCCCCGGGACGCCCGCCGACGACCGCACCGACGCCCTGTGGGACATGGAACGCACGCTGCGCCGCCGCGGGTTCGGCGCGGTCGCCGGCGCCGACGAGGCCGGCCGCGGTGCCTGCGCCGGTCCGCTCGTCGCCGCTGCCTGCGTGCTCCCGCCCGGCCGCCGGGGTCGGGTCCCCGGTCTGGCCGACTCCAAGCTGCTCACCGCGGCCACCCGCGACCGGGTCTACGAGGAGGTCGTCGACCGGGCGCTGGCGTGGTCGGTGGTCGTCCTGCCGGTCGCCGACCTCGACGCGCGCGGCATGCACGTCACCAACATCGAGGCGTTGCGCCGCGCCGTGTGGGCCCTCGACCCCGGCGCGGACTACGTGCTCACCGACGGCTTCCCGGTCCCGGGGCTGGCCCGGCCCACCCTCGCGGTGTGGAAGGGCGACCGGGTGGCGGCGTGCGTGGCGGCGGCCTCGGTGCTGGCCAAGGTCACGCGGGACCGGATCATGCTGGACCTGCACGAGCGCTGGCCGGAGTACGACTTCGCGGTCCACAAGGGCTACACCACGGCCGCGCACGACGCCGCCCTGCAGCGGTACGGGCCCTGCCCGGAGCACCGGATGCGCTTCGTCAACGTGGCCCGCGCCCGCGACGCGCGCGCCGCGCGGGGAGTCCACCTCACCGGCTCCGGGGCCATGGTCGATGATGGGTCCATGCGCCCTGTGTCCGGAGAGCCGCGATGAGCACCGAGGACCTGGAGAAGTACGAGACCGAGATGGAGCTGCAGCTCTATCGCGAGTACCGGGACATCGTCCGGCAGTTCACCTACGTGGTGGAGACCGAGCGGCGCTTCTACCTCGCCAACTCCGTGGACCTGCAGGTCCGTGAGGCGGCCGGCGAGGTGTACTTCGAGCTCAAGCTCTCCGACGCCTGGGTCTGGGACATGTACCGGCCGGCCCGGTTCGTGCGCAACGTGCGCGTGCTGACGTTCAAGGACGTCAACGTCGAGGAGCTGGACAAGCCCGACCTCGAGCTGCCCGACGGTCCCCGGCTGACCTGATCCGCGCGTCACGGGCCTGAGGCTGGCCCGACCCGGCGACGTCCCGGGCGCCGGCGTCCACAGGGCCCGGCGCCGTCCACAGATCGTCCGCGAGGCCGTCCCGGTACGTACCGGCCGGTGATGGTCGGCCGGTGCGAACGACATCGGACCTCGGCGCCCACGGTGAGCGCATCGCCGCCGCCTACCTGACCGACAACGGGCTGCGCGTGCTCGACCGGAACTGGCGCTGCCGCGACGGCGAGCTGGACATCGTGGCCCGCGACGGCGACGCGCTGGTCTTCTGCGAGGTCAAGACCCGGCGTGCGGTCGGGTTCGGCCACCCCGTCGAGGCGGTCGGGTACGTCAAGCAACGGCGGCTGCGGACCCTGGCGCAGCGCTGGCTCGCCGCCCACGACGAGCACGCCCGCGAGCTGCGCTTCGACGTCGTCGGCGTGCTGGTGCGCGGCGAGGGCCCCGCGCTGGTCACCCACCTGCGGGCGGCGTTCTCGTGACGCTGGCGCGGACCTGGTCGGTCGGCCTGGCCGGGGTGCACGGGGCGATGGTCGACGTCGAGGTGGACCTGTCCGCCGGGGTGCCCGGTGTGGTGCTCGTCGGGCTGCCCGACGCCGTCGTCCGCCAGTCGGTCGACCGCGTGCGGGCAGCCGTGGTCAACGCCGGTGGGAGGTGGCCGCTGCGGCGGATCACCATCGGGCTGTCCCCGGCGTCGATGCCCAAGCAGGGGAGCGGCTTCGACCTGGCCCTGGCCGCCGCGGTGCTCGCGGCCGACGGCGCGGTCCCCGCCGACGCGGTGGCCGGGCTGGTCTTCCTCGGGGAGCTGGGGCTCGACGGGACGGTGCGCGCCGTCCGCGGCGTGCTGCCCGCCGTGCTCGCCGCCGCCCGGGCCGGTCACCGCACCGTCGTGGTGCCGGCGGGCAACGCCGGGGAGGCGGCCCTGGTCGAGGACGTCGAGGTGCTGGCCGCCGGCAGGCTCGCAGAGGTCGTCGCCCATCTGGAGGGGCGCACGCCGCTGCCGCGGCACACCCGGTCGGCCCTGCCGCCGGCGCCGCCCGGAGCCGACCTGGGCGACGTCGTCGGCCAGCCCATCGGCCGCCGTGCGGTCGAGGTCGCCGCCGCCGGCGGGCACCACCTGTTCCTCACCGGTCCGCCGGGTGCGGGCAAGACGATGCTGGCCGAGCGCCTGCCGGGCCTGCTGCCCGCGCTGGACGAGCAGGCCGCCCTCGAGGTCACCGCCATCCACTCGGTCGCGGGCACGTTGCCGCCGGACTCCCCGCTGGTCACCCGCCCGACGTTCGAGTCCCCGCACCACTCGGCGACGATGGCCGCCCTGGTCGGGGGTGGCTCGGGGCTGATCCGCCCCGGCGCACTGTGCCGCGCCCACCGCGGGGTGCTGTTCCTCGACGAGGCGCCGGAGTTCCCCCGCGCGGTGCTCGACACGCTGCGGCAGCCGCTCGAGCGCGGGTCGGTGACGATCTCGCGCGCCAGTGGCGCGGCCACCTTCCCGTGCCGCGCACAGCTGGTCCTCGCGGCCAACCCCTGCCCGTGCGCCAGCGCCGCGGGGGACGCCGCCTGCACCTGCAGCCCGCTGGAGCGCCGGCGCTACCGGTCCCGGCTGTCCGGCCCGCTGCTCGACCGGATCGACCTGCGCGTCGACCTGCCGGCGGTCACGCGCGCCGCGTGGTTGGAGGCCGGGACGACACCGGAGGCCAGCGCGGTGGTCGCCTCCCGGGTCGCGCAGGCCCGCGCGGCGGCGGCGGCCCGGCTGGCCGGGACGGGCCTGGACGTCAACAGCCAGGTGCCCGGCCGGTTGCTGCGGGAGCGGTGGTCGCCACCGCGGTCGGCCCTGCGGCTGGTCGAGCGGGCGCTGGAGCGCGGTGCGCTGTCGGTGCGCGGCTACGACCGCGTGCTGCGGGTGGCCTGGACGCTCGCCGACCTGGCCGGCCGGGCCGTCCCCGGTCCCGACGACGTCGCCGAGGCACTCGGCCTGCGGCTGCAGCGGGCCGCGGCATGAGCGCGCTCCCGAGCCTCGACGAGGACATGGAGCAGGGCCTGGTCGAGGCGGGCGCGCACGACGGTCAGGCCACGCCGGCGGTGCGCCGGGCCCGGGCGTGGCTGAGCCGGGCGGCCGAACCCGGCAGCGTCGCCTTCTGGCGCTTCGTGGCCGACACCGGACCCGTGGAGGCGGTGCGCCGGCTGCGGTCGGGGCGCGCGTCGGACGCCGTCCGGGCTCTCGCCGGTGTCCGCGCGGAGCAGGACGCCTCGCTGGAGGACCTGCTGCGGGCCGAGCGCTGCGGCGCGCGCCTGCTGGTGCCCGAGGACGACGAGTGGCCGGCTTCCCTGCTGCACTGCCTCACCGTCGCGACGAGCGAGGAGCCCGACGACCCGCGGCACCAGTCGAAGCGGGCGATCGCACCGGTGCCACCGCTCGGGCTGTGGGTCCGCGGCCCGGCCCGGCTCGACGAGGTGGCCGACCGGTCGGTGGCCGTCGTGGGTGCCCGGGCCTCGACCGCGTACGGGGAGCACGTCGCCGCCGAGCTCGGCCACCAGCTGGGGGAGCGGGGCTGGACGGTCGTGTCCGGCGGGGCCTTCGGCATCGACGCGGCCGCGCACCGCGGTGCGCTGGCCGCGGACGCCCCGACGGTCGCGGTGCTGGCCTGCGGCGTCGACCGGGTCTACCCGGCCGCGCACGGTGCGCTGTTCCACCGCATCGCCGAGGCAGGGCTGCTGGTCAGCGAGTGGCCGCCCGGAGCCGCGCCGCTCAAGCACCGCTTCCTCGTGCGGAACCGGATCATCGCCGCGCTCACCCGCGGCACGGTGGTCGTCGAGGCGGCGGCCCGCTCCGGTGCCCAGGCCACCGCGCGGCGGGCGCAGAAGCTGGGCCGGCAGGTGATGGTCGTCCCCGGGCCGGTCACCTCGGCGATGTCGGTGGGCTGCCACGAGCTGCTGCGCGACGCCGAGCTGGGGGTGGTGCTGGTCGCCGACGCCACGCACGTGGTGGAGGCGGTGGGCAGGCTGGGGGAGGACCTCGCCGACCCTCCGGAGCGTCCCACCATCCCGCGCGACGGGCTCTCCGACGTCGCGGTCCGGGTGCTCGACGCCTGCCCGGTCCGCACCGGCGTCAGCCCCGAGCGGCTGGCCCGGGTGGCCGGCTGCCACGTCCTCGACGTGCTGCGGGTGCTGCCGGTGCTCGAGCTCGCCGACCTGGTCGAGCGGACCGAGGCGGGGTGGCGGCTGGCCCCACCGCCGGAGCCGGCCACCGCGACGGGGCGGGGGTGACGGCAGGGGAGGGAACGGCGTGAGGGGACGCCGGGTCGGCGCTTCGGCTTGACCCGCGGGGGGCGGCGTCCGACCGTTTCCGGGTGACCCCCCGCACCGCCGACGCGCGCGCCGCGCTGCCGCCGGTGCTGGCGGAGGCGCTGACCGGCTACGAGGAGCACCTGCGCACCCAGCGCGACCTGTCCGCGCACACGCTGCGCGCCTACGTCGGCGACGCGGTCTGGCTGCTCGACCACCTGGCCCGGCGCGGCGGGACACGGGTGGACGAGCTGGACCTGGCGACGCTGCGCAGCTGGCTGGCCCAGGGCCGCACCCGGGGCGCGGGCCGGGCGACCACGGCCCGCCGTGCGGCCGCCGCCCGCTCGTTCACGGGCTGGCTGCGCCGGGCCGGGCTGACCCCGGAGGACGTCGGCCTGCGGCTGGTCAGCCCCAAGGCGCAGCGGACGCTCCCGGACGTGCTCGCACCCGACCAGGCGCGGACCGTCGTGGAGTCCGCGGCCGGCGCCGAGGAGCCGGTCGGCCTGCGCGACGCCGTGGTGCTCGAGCTGCTCTACGCCAGCGGCGTCCGGGTCAGCGAGCTCGTGGGGCTCGACGTGGACGACGTCGACCGCGGCCGCCGCCTGCTGCGCGTGCTCGGCAAGGGGCGCAAGGAGCGCAGCGTGCCCTACGGCGCCCCGGCCGAGCGGGCGCTCGACGCCTGGCTGACCCGCGGCCGGCCGGCGCTGGCCACCGACCGCTCCGGCCCCGCGCTGCTGCTCGGTCTGCGCGGCGGCCGCCTGGACGCCCGCGAGGTCCGCCGCACCGTCCACGCGGCCGTGGCCGCCGCACCCGGCGCTCCGGACATCGGTCCGCACGGCCTGCGGCACTCCGCGGCCACGCACGTGCTGGAGGGCGGCGCGGACCTGCGCTCGGTGCAGGAGCTGCTGGGGCACGCCAGCCTCGCCACCACCCAGATCTACACGCACGTCACCGTCGAGCGGCTCCGTGCCGTCCACGCGCAAGCGCACCCGCGCGCCTGAGAGGACCGCCGCCCGTGGATGAGACAGTTGGCCTGCGCGCCACCGGATCGCGCACCACCACCGTGCCCACCCCGAGGACACCCGCCAGGGGCCTCCGACAGTCGGGAGCGCAGACCGTGACCGAGGCCGCCATCCACCGGCTCGACGAGACCCCGGACGACGCCGACGCCGCGCTGTCCGAGCTGTGGGCCGCGTACGTCGCCGACCGGGCGCCCGAGCTGCGCGACCGGCTGATCCTGCACTACGCGCCGCTGGTCAAGTTCGTCGCCGGTCGCGTCGGCAGCGGCCTGCCCGCGCACGTCGAGCAGGCCGACCTGGTCTCCTACGGCACCTTCGGCCTCATCGACGCCATCACCCGCTACCAGCCCTCGCGCGAGGTCAAGTTCGAGAGCTACGCGATGGCCCGCATCCGCGGCGCGATCATCGACGAGCTGCGCAGCACCGACTGGATCCCGCGGTCGGTCCGGATGAAGGCCCGCCAGTTCGAGCGCACGGTCGCCACCCTCGAGAGCCGGCTGCAGCGCAGCCCCACCGAGGAGGAGGTGGCCGCCGAGATGGACATGGACGTCGAGGACGTCCGCAAGTTCCTCGGCCAGCTCTCCCTGGTCAACGTCGTCGCCCTCGACGAGCTGCTCTCCGACGATGAGGGCGGCGCCCCCCGCCTGGTCGACACGCTGCAGGACACCAGCGCGCTGGACCCGCAGGCGATGGCCGAGCACGGCGAGGCCCGACAGTTGCTGGCCCGCGCGGTGGAGCAGCTGCCCGAGCGGGAGAAGGTCGTGGTCAGCCTCTACTACTTCGAGGGCCTGACCCTGGCCGACATCGGCCGCGTCCTCGGGGTCACCGAGAGCCGGATCTGCCAGCTGCACACCAAGGCCGTGCTGCACCTGCGGACCAAGCTCGCCGACATCGCGTGACGACAGCTCTGGGAGCACCGCAGCGAGGAACGAGCGAGGCACGGACCGGAGCGCGGAGTCGGGCCCGGGCCATCGCCTGAGCCGGCGCCTCGTCCAGGCGTCAGTACATCGGCAGCAGCCGGACCGCGGGCGGCTCGAGCAGGGACAACGGGTCCACGTAGTCCTCGCCGCGGCGCAGCCCCCAGTGCAGGCAGGCCTCCACCGGGCACCCCGCGTGGCCGGCGGCCAGCGTCCCGAGCACGGTGCCGCGGGCCACCGGCTGCCCCGCACCGACCACGGCGTCGACCGGCTCGTACGTCGTCCGCAGGCCCCCGGCGTGGTCGACGCTGACGACCGGCCGCCCGGCGACCATCCCGGCGAAGACCACGACGCCGTCCCCGGCGGCCAGCACCGCCGAGCCGGGTGCACCGGCGAGGTCGACGCCGCGGTGCCCGGCGCCGTACCGGTCCGGCGGCGGGTCGAAGGGGCGGGTCACGCCGCCGTCCACCGGCCTGGCCCACAGGGCGGCCGGGACGTCGGCCTCCGGAGCCGGTGCGGCCACGGCCGGTCCGGCCGAGGGCAGCAGCGCAGCCGCCACCAGGAGCAGGGGAGCGAGGAGCCGTCGGCGCACCGGGCGAGCGTGCGGTCACGGGGCGGGCTGTGGGGTGCCGCACGGCCGTCTGTGGACGGTCCGGCCACTGGGGAGGGCGCCCTGCAGCGGGGCGTATGCTGACCGGTGCGACCCGTCTGTGGCGGGTCGACTTCGCGTGTCCTCTCGCCCGCTGGCAGCAGCGGGACGGTCGCCACCCCGGTCCCTCCGGTCCTCCGCGGGGTCGTGGCGGCCCGGACGCCAGGGCGAGCACCAGCCGGTGCCCGCGACAACCGAGGAGCGGGCGGCCCTGCGGCCGCGCGCGCAGAACAGGGAGGCTGCGGCCATGGCAGTCGTCAGCATGAAGCAGCTGCTCGACAGCGGCGTCCACTTCGGGCACCAGACCCGTCGCTGGAACCCGAAGATGAAGCGGTTCATCTTCACCGAGCGCAACGGCATCTACATCATCGACCTGCAGCAGACGCTCGGGTACATCGACAACGCCTACGAGTTCGTCAAGCAGACGGTCGCGCACGGCGGTTCGATCCTGTTCGTCGGCACCAAGCGCCAGGCGCAGGAGGTCATCGCCGAGCAGGCGCAGCGGGTCGGCATGCCCTACGTCAACCAGCGCTGGCTGGGTGGCATGCTCACCAACTTCCAGACCGTGCACAAGAGGCTCCAGCGGCTCAAGGAGCTCGAGGACATGGAGCAGACCGGCGTGCTGGTCAGCCTGTCCAAGAAGGAGCAGCTCGGCCTGACCCGCGAGAAGGCCAAGCTGGAGCGCAGCCTCGGCGGCATCCGCGACATGCAGAAGGTGCCCAGCGCCGTCTGGATCGTGGACACCAAGAAGGAGCACATCGCCGTCGGCGAGGCCCGCAAGCTGAACATCCCCGTCGTCGCGATCCTCGACACCAACTGCGACCCCGACGAGGTCGACTACAAGATCCCGGGCAACGACGACGCCATCCGCAGCGCCGCCCTGCTGACCCGCGTGATCGCCGACGCCGTGGCCGAGGGCCTCATGGCCCGCTCGGCCGCGCAGGCCAACGCCGGCCGTGAGGACGGCGCCCAGCCCGCGATCGGCGGCGACGAGCCGCTGGCCGACTGGGAGCGCGAGCTGCTCACCGGTCAGCAGGACGCCCCTGCCGCGGACGCCGGCGCCGAGGCCACCCCGCTGCCGGAGACCCCCGCGGAGCCCGCGGCCGTCACCGCGACCGAGGTCGCCCCGGTGGAGGGCGTCCCCGCCACCGGCGACACGACCACCGGCACCCAGGGCGCCCAGAACGGCTGAGCAAGGACCCCCTCGCCCCCCGCCGCTCGCACGCTCGCGGCGGGGGGTGAGGGGGCCTTCCAGGCCCACCCACGCACAAAGACTCCTGAGGAAGAGGCATGGCTGACTTCACCGCGGCCGACGTCAAGCGTCTCCGCGACGCCACCGGCGCCGGCATGATGGACTGCAAGAAGGCGCTCACCGAGGCCGACGGCGACTACGACAAGGCCGTCGAGCTGCTCCGCGTCAAGGGCGCCAAGGACGTCGGCAAGCGCCTGGAGCGCTCGACGACGAACGGCGTCGTCGTGAGCAAGGGCGGCGCGCTGCTCGAGCTCGACTGCGAGACCGACTTCGTCGCCAAGAACGCCGACTTCGTGAAGCTGGCCGAGCGCCTGCTGGACGTCGTGCTGGCGCAGCAGCCGGCCGACGTCGACGCCCTGCTGGCCACCGACGTCGACGGCCAGACCGTCGCGGCGCTGGTCGAGGGCGAGTCGGCCCGCATCGGCGAGAAGCTGGTGCTCAGCCGGTTCGCCGTGTTCGACGGCCAGACCGCCACCTACCTGCACAAGCGGGCCACCGACCTGCCCCCGGCGATCGGTGTCGCGGTGCAGTACAGCGGCGGCAGCGAGGAGGCGGCGCGCAGCCTGGCGATGCACATCGCCGCGGCGCGTCCCCGCTACCTCACCCGCGACGAGGTCCCGGCCGAGGCGGTCGAGACCGAGCGCCGCGTGGCCGAGCAGACCGCCAAGGAGGAGGGCAAGCCCGAGCAGGCGATCAGCAAGATCGTCGAGGGCCGGGTCAACGCCTACTACAAGGACTTCGTCCTCCTCGAGCAGCCGTCGATCACCGAGCCCAAGCGCACGGTGAAGCAGATCGTCGACGAGGCCGGCCTGACCGTGGAGCGGTTCGCCCGCTTCGAGGTCGGCCAGGCCTGACGGTCCGACCGAGCACGACCGGTAGACGCCCACCGGCCCCGTCCCACCAGGGACGGGGCCGGTGGCGCGTCCGGCCACCGACGCGGGACGGCCCCTGCCCGCGAGCTGCCGCACGTCCCGTGCGGCAGGATCAGGGGGACGACGACGAGCGAGGGATGACCGTTGACCGACACCGCCGCCCCTGAGGACACCGTGCCCCTGTCGGCACCCACCGCGTTCGAGCCCGCCGACGGCGCGGGCTACAAGCGGGTGCTGCTCAAGCTCTCCGGGGAGGCGTTCGGCGGCGGCAACGTGGGCGTGGACTCCGACATCGTCGAGGGGGTCGCCGCGCAGCTCGCCGAGGTCGTGCACGGCGGCACGCAGGTCGCCGTGGTGGTCGGCGGCGGCAACTTCTTCCGCGGCGCCGAGCTCTCCCAGGCCGGCATGGACCGCCGGCACGCCGACTACATGGGCATGCTCGGCACGGTGATGAACTGCCTGGCGCTCCAGGCGTTCTGCGAGCAGGTGGGCCTGGAGACGCGGGTGCAGACCGCGATCACCATGGGTCAGGTCGCCGAGCCCTACATCCCGCGCAAGGCCGTGCGGCACCTGGAGAAGGGCCGGCTGGTCATCTTCGGCGCGGGCGCCGGCATGCCCTACTTCTCCACCGACACGGTGGCCGCCCAGCGCGCGCTGGAGATCGGCTGCCAGGTGCTGCTCATGGCCAAGAACGGGGTGGACGGCGTCTACGACGACGACCCCCGGACCAACCCCGCGGCCGTGATGTACGAGGACCTCGACTACGGCACCGTGCTGGCCAAGCAGCTGAAGGTCGCCGACGCGACGGCCATCAGCCTGTGCATGGACAACAGCATGCCGATCGTGGTCTTCAACCTGCTGCGCTACGGCAACATCGCCCGCGCCGTGGCAGGTGAGAGGATCGGGACGCTGATCAGCGACCCGGCCTGAGCGCCGCCGTCGTCAGCCCGCACACCCGCACCCGCGGCGGAGCGCTCCGCCGCACCAGGAGGAGAGACCCGTGATCGACGACACCCTGCTCGACGCCGAGGAGCGGATGGACAAGGCCCTGTCGGTCGCGCGGGAGGACCTCGGCTCGGTGCGCACGGGGCGCGCCGCCCCGTCGATGTTCAACAAGGTCCTGGTCGACTACTACGGCGCCCCGACGCCGGTGCCGCAGATGTCCTCGATCACCGTGCCCGAGGCCCGCATGGCGGTCATCAAGCCCTACGACACCTCCCAGCTGTCGGCCATCGAGAAGGCCATCCGCGACAGCGACCTCGGCGTGAACCCGACCAACGACGGCCAGATCATCCGCGTGGTCTTCCCGCAGCTGACCGAGGAGCGGCGCCGCGACCTGGTCAAGCAGGCCCGCGCCAAGGGCGAGGACGCCAAGGTCGCCATCCGCAACATCCGCCGCCGCTCGAAGGAGGAGCTGGACCGCATCGCCAAGGACGGCGAGGCCGGCGAGGACGAGGTGCGCCGCGCGGAGAAGGAGCTCGACGACCTCACCGCCAAGCACACGCACGGCATCGACGAGGCGGTCAAGAACAAGGAGAACGAGCTGCTCGAGGTCTGAGCCCACCGGTCCGCCCGCCATGACCACCGACCCCGAGACCGGGCCGATCCCCATCGGGGGACGGCGCCCGGCACCGCCGCCGCCCTTCCCGCCGCGGCCGGTGACCGAGCTGCGGACCGCGCCGCTGCCGGTCCAGGAGCCGGGGACCGCCGAGCTGCCCGGGCCGCCCCCCGCGCGCGGAGCGGCGGAGGGTGGTGCACCGGCCCCGACCGTGGAGGCCGAGGTCCCCACCTCGACCACGGAGTCCGTCGGCCCCGACCTCGTCCACCCGGAGCCGGCGAGGAAGGCCGGCCGGGCCGGGCGCGACATGGTGGCCGCGGTGGCCGTGGGCGTCGGCCTGGCCGCCGCCATCCTGGTCTCGCTGCTGGTCTACCGGCCGTCGTTCCTGCTCGTGCTCGGGATCGCCATCCTGACCGGGGTCGTCGAGCTCACCCGGGCCCTGCAGTCCGGGGGTGTGCGCGCCCCGCTGGTGCCGGTGCTCGCCGGGGCCGTGGCGATGATCGCCCTGGCCTGGACCCGTGGCCCCTCCGGGCTGGTCGTGGCGTTCCTGCTCACCGTCCTCGCCGTCCTGCTGTGGCGGCTGGGCGACGGTCCCGACGGCTACCTGCGCGACGCCTCGGCCGGCGTCCTGGTCGCCCTCTACGTGCCGCTGCTGGCCGGGTTCTGCGTCCTGCTGCTCGTGCCCGACGACGGCGCGGCCCGGGTGCTCGTCTTCATCGCGACCGTGGTCGGCAACGACGTCGGTGGCTTCGCCGCGGGCGTGCTGTTCGGGAAGCACCCGATGGCCCCCTCGGTGAGCCCGAAGAAGTCCTGGGAGGGGATGGCCGGGTCGGTCCTCGCCTGCGTGCTGGTCGCCACCCCGATCGTCACCCTGGCCCTCGGCGGGCCCTGGTGGGGCGGGGTGCTGTTCGGCGTCGCCCTCGCCGTCAGCGCCACGGCCGGTGACCTCGGCGAGTCGCTGATCAAGCGCGACCTCGGCATCAAGGACATGGGGCAGCTGCTGCCCGGCCACGGCGGGATCATGGACCGGCTGGACTCGCTGCTGCCCTCGGCCGCGGTGGCCTACCTGCTGCTCTCGGTCGTCGCACCCGCCTGAAGAAGGACCCCGTCCTCCCCACCCCTCGCAGGCTCGAGGCGGGCCCCTGGACGAGGCCACCTAACGGCGGGGTGCCGAGACCTCCCACGTGGACCCCACCGGGACGAAGCCGCGCCGGGCGTACCAGTGCCGCGGCCAGTCCGCGGCGTCGGCCTCCAGCACCACGAGGTCGCAGCCGGCGTCGGCGGCCCGGTCGAGTGCCGCGGCCAGCACGGCGTCCCCGTGGCCGCGTCCCCGCGCCGCCGGGTCGGTGTTCAGCGACTCGAACGCGGCGGTCGCGCCGTCCACCCGCAGCTGACCGGCCGAGACGACCCGGCCTCCCTCGCGGACGGCGAGGTCGGTCACCGCGACCACCCGGTCGTTGCGGTGCTCGCGGCCCACCAGCTGGGCGACCACCTCGTCCAGGGCGCCCTCGGACGGCGGCAGGTCGCGCCGCCACGAGCGCTCCCAGAGGTCGTGCACCTCCCGCTGGTCGACCACCTCGGCGCGGCGCGCGGGCGGCGCCGGGGGCGTCCCCGGGCGGGCCATCACCAGCAGCTCGTCGACCTGCCAGCCGCGGCCGGACAGCTCCGCGGCCACGTCGGCCGCACCGGGCCGGGCCAGGGTCGCCGCGCGGTGCGGCCAGCCCGCGTCGGCGGCGACCTCGGCGGCCGAGGTCGCCACGGTCCCGGCGTCCACCGGGCCGGTGAGCACCAGCCGGTTGTCGTCGCGCGAGCAGGGGAACGCCGGGTCCAGCACGGCGACGCCGCCCGGGACGTCGCGGACCTCGGCCGCCCGCCGGGTGCGCACCGACAGCGTCAGCGCGAGGGCGCGGCCGAGCGCGTCGTCCGGCCGGGGGAGGACCGGCTCGGTGGGCGGCCGGTACGGGACGACGGCGACGACGGCGCTGGTCGGCAGCGGGCCGTGCAGGTGCGGGAAGCGCATCCCGGGCGGGTCCCCGGGCAGGCCGGCTTCCCAGCGCACCGGGTCGGCCAGCCGGGCGGGGTCGACGACGAGCAGCACCAGGTCCCGCCGCCCCGGGAACAGCCGGGCGGCCGGGAGGTGCACCTGCTCGGGCGTGGACAGGTGCACGAAGCCCTGCGCGGCCAGGGACGGCGGGCGCAGCGCCCCGGCGTCGAGCGCCGTCCGCCAGGCAGCGGGCTCGACGAGGTGGAGCAGCACGCTCATGCGGCGGCCCCGGGCAGCGGGGCGTCGGGGTCCACGCCGCGGGCCCGCAGCGCGGACTCGACCGCCTCGCACACGGTGCGGACCACGGCCACCCGCGCCCACCGCTTGTCGTCGGCGGCCACGACGTGCCACGGGCCGGCGGGGATGTCGGTGCGCTCCAGCATCTCCTCGACGGCGGCCTCGTAGGCACCGCGCTTCTCCCGGTTGCGCCAGTCCTCGTCGGTGAGCTTCCACGCGCGGTACGGGTCGTCGCGGCGGGACTCGAAGCGGCGCAGCTGCTCCCCCGGGGAGACGTGCATCCAGAACTTGACCAGCACCGTGCCCTCGGCGGCCAGCGTGGTCTCCAGGTCGACGATCTCGCCGTAGGCCCGCCGCCACTGCTCCTCGGTGGCGAAGCCCTCCACCCGCTCGACCAGCACCCGGCCGTACCAGGTGCGGTCGAGCACGGCCATGCCGCCCCAGCCGGGCAGCACCGGCCAGAACCGCCACAGGAAGTGGTGCCGCTTCTCGTCGAAGGTGGGGGCGGCGAACTGGGCCACCCGCACGTGCCGCGGGTCCAGCTGCTCGACCAGCCGCTTGATCGCCCCACCCTTGCCCGAGGCGTCCCAGCCCTCGAACAGCACGCACAGCGGCGGGCCCAGCTCACCGGCGCCGATCTGGCCGCCGAGCAGCAGCCGCAGGTGCACCAGGCGCTCCTGGGCCTGCGCCAGCTGCTGCTTGGCCTCCTTCTTCGACAGCCGCACGGACAGGTCGACCTCGGCGAGACGGCTCATGCCGGGAGCTTGGCCGAGGCCCTCGTGACTGTCACCCGGAAGTGCGGCCCGGTGCGGGGGCCGGAGGCCTCCCGCCGGGACGTGGGCAGCGGCTCAACCCGAGTCGGGGACGGCTCCTGGCCGCGGTGCCGCCCGGTGGGGCGGCGAGGCATGGAGCCGGATCCAGGTGTGCATCGCGATGCCCGCGGCCACGCCCGCGTTGATCGAGCGGGTGGAGCCGAACTGGGCGATCGACAGGACGCCGTCCGCCGCGTCGCGGGCCTCGTCGGACAGCCCGCTGCCCTCCTGGCCGAACAGCAGCACGCAGGCGCGGGGGAGCGGCTCGGTCTCCAGCGGGCGGGCGCCGGGCAGGTTGTCGACGGCGAGCAGCGGGAGCCCCGCCTCCCGCGCCCAGGCGACCAGCGAGCCGACGTCGGGGTGGTGGCGGACGTGCTGGTAGCGGTCGGTGACCATGGCGCCGCGCCGGTTCCAGCGGCGCCGTCCGACGATGTGCACCTCGGCGGCGAGGAAGGCGTTGGCGGTGCGCACGACCGTGCCGATGTTGAGGTCGTGCCGCCAGTTCTCGATGGCCACGTGGAACGGGTGCCGGCGGGGATCGAGGTCGGCGACGATCGCCTCGACGGTCCAGTAGCGGTACCGGTCGACGACGTTGCGCCGGTCGCCGGCGGCCAGCAGCTCGGGGTCGTAGCGGGGGTCCTCGGGCCACGGCCCCTGCCACGGGCCGACCCCGACGGTGTCGAGCCGGGTGAGTTCGGTCTCCGCCTCCGTCACCCGGCGCACGCTAGTGGGACCATCGAGGGCGCCATGACTGCCCTCCCCCTGGTCTTCGACGCCCCCCGCCGGGGCAAGCCGCCGCGCCACCTGGCCGACCTCACCCGCGAGGAGGCCCGTGCCGCGGTCGCCGAGCTCGGCCAGCCGGCGTTCCGCGCCGACCAGCTCGCGCGGCACTTCTACCGGGGTGTCACCGACCCGGCGCACATGACCGACCTGCCCGCCGCCGTCCGCGAGGAGATCACCGGCGCACTGCTGCCGGACCTGCTGACGCCGGTGCGCACGCTCAGCGCCGACGGCGGGCGCACCCGCAAGACGCTGTGGCGGCTGCACGACGGCGCGCTGGTCGAGAGCGTGCTCATGCGCTACCCCGACCGGGCCACCGTCTGCATCTCGAGCCAGGCCGGCTGCGGCATGGCCTGCCCCTTCTGCGCCACCGGCCAGAACGGGCTGACCCGCAACCTCTCGGCCGCGGAGATCATCGGCCAGGCCGTGGCGGCCGCGGCGGCGATGGCGAACGGCGAGGTCACCGGCGGGCCGGGCCGGCTGTCCAACGTCGTCTTCATGGGCATGGGCGAGCCGCTGGCAAACTACGCCCGGGTCCGCAAGACCCTCGACGCGCTGGTGACGCCGGCGCCGCACGGCCTCGGGCTGTCCCAGCGGTCGGTGACCGTCTCCACCGTGGGCGTCGTCCCGGCCATCCGGCGGCTCACCGAGGAGGGGCTGCACGTCACCCTCGCGGTCAGCCTGCACGCGCCGGACGACGAGCTGCGCGACACCCTCGTGCCGATCAACACCCGCTGGAAGGTCGACGAGGTGGTGGCCGCGGCCGACGCCTACGCCGAGCGCACCGGCCGCCGGTACTCCGTGGAGTACGCGCTGATCCGCGAGGTCAACGACCAGCCCGAGCGCGCCGACCTGCTCGGCCGGCTGCTCGCCGGCCGGCGGGCGCACGTCAACCTCATCCCGCTCAACCCGACGCCGGGCAGCGAGTGGGACGCCAGCCCGCTGCCGGCGCAGCGCGAGTTCGTCGCCCGGCTGCGGGCGCACGGCGTGCCGACGACGGTCCGCGACACCCGCGGGCAGGACATCGACGGCGCCTGCGGGCAGCTGGCCGCGGCCGACCGGGTCGACGGCGTCCCCAGCGTCGCGGTCCCCGCGCCGTCCCTGGAGCCGCCGGTGGAGATGGGCGCCGAGGCGGACCAGTGAGCTCGGAGGCCCCGGCTGCCGAGGCGCACGAGCACACCCACGCCGACGTCTCCGGCGGGTGGCTGCGGGCCGCCGTCTTCGGTGCCATGGACGGGCTGGTCACCAACACCGCGCTGGTCGCCGGGCTCGGCGGTGGCGGTGCGTCGTCCCGCACGGTCGTGCTCTCCGGCGTGGCCAGCCTGGTGGCCGGCGCCATCTCCATGGCGCTGGGCGAGTACACGTCGGTGCGCACGCAGAACGAGCAGCTCGACCTCGAGGTGGAGAAGGAGCGCCGCGAGCTCGAGCGCAACCCGCGCGGCGAGCTCGCCGAGCTGGTGCAGCTGCTGCGCTCGCGCGGTGTGGACGCCGACCTCGCCGAGCGGGTCGCCGTCCAGCTGCACCGCGACCCCGACACCGCGCTGCGGCTGCACGTCGTCGCCGAGCTCGGGCTCAACCCCGCCGACAAGCCGTCACCCCGGACGGCGGCGGTCTCCTCGTTCCTCACCTTCGCCACCGGTGCGGTGGTCCCGTTGCTGCCCTACCTGCTCGGCTTCTCCGTGCTCGCCGCCGCCCTCGTCTGCGGCGCCGTGGGCCTGGCCGCGGCCGGTGCCGTGTCGTCGCGCTTCACCCCGCGGCCCTGGTGGTACGCGGCCGGACGCCAGCTGCTGTTCGGCGCGGTCGCGGCCGGCATCACCTACGCGGTCGGGCTGGCGATCGGCGTCAGCGTCTCCTGAGCGAGGACGCCGTCCTCGACGGGGCCGCGGGGGAGAGGGGTCCTCACCGGGCGCGCCAGGCGTTCCGGCGGCGTCGCCAGTCGAGCACCATGATCAGGATCATCACGGCGGCGATGCCGAGGACCCAGAGGTCCTCGATGCGGCCCTCGTGGTTGCCGATGAGGTAGGCGAGCATGAACAGGATCGCGACGACCGCGCCGACGCGGCCCCACCGGCCGGTCTCGCCGTGCCAGCCCCACTCCTCGGGCCGCTCGTGCTGCACGGGGTGCGAGTCGGCGCGGACCACGCCCTCCTCGCGTCCGGGCTGGTTCACCCGCGTGGACGCGGGGTCGTGGAGGCTCGCGCGGTGGGTCTGCTCGCTCACGCCCTCATCCTGCCAGCCCCCGATCGGCGGCACCCGGCGAGGGCGGGACGGCGCGTCGGGAGAGGATGCTGCGGTGAGCGGACAGGCGCGTGGGCACCGCAGGGAGCGAACGGGGGGTGCGGTGGACGGCGCGCGCGAGGTGACGGTGCTGGGCTCCACCGGGTCGATCGGCCGTCAGGCGATCGCGGTGGCCCAGCAGAACCCCGACCGGCTGCGGATCACCGGCCTGGCCGCCGGGGGCGGGGACGTCGCCCGGCTGGCCGAGCAGGCGCTGTCCCTCGGCGTCCGCACCGTCGCGGTGGCGAGGGCGACCGCCGCGCAGGACCTGCAGCTGGCGTTCTACGCCGCGGCGTCCCAGCGCGGCTGGTCGAGGGGTGGGTACGCGCTGCCGGAGATCCTCGCCGGCCCGCGGGCGGCCGAGGAGCTGGCGGCCCGCCCGGCCGACGTCGTCCTCAACGGCATCACCGGCTCGATCGGGCTGGGCCCCACGCTGGCCGCGCTGCGGGCCGGCCGCACCGTCGCGCTGGCGAACAAGGAGTCGCTGGTGGCCGGCGGGGACCTGGTCACCGCCGCGGCGGCGCCGGGCCAGCTGGTGCCGGTGGACTCCGAGCACTCCGCACTGGCCCAGTGCCTGCGCGGCGGGCACATGCGCGAGGTGGCCCGGCTGGTGCTCACCGCCAGCGGCGGGCCGTTCCGCGGCCGCAGCGCCGCCGAGCTGGCCGACGTCACCGTCGAGCAGGCGCTGGCCCACCCGACGTGGGCGATGGGCCCGGTCGTGACGATCAACTCCGCGACCCTGGTCAACAAGGGCCTGGAGCTCATCGAGGCGCACCTGCTGTTCGGCGTCCCGTTCACCGACATCGACGTCGTCGTCCACCCGCAGTCGATCGTGCACTCGATGGTGACCTTCGCCGACGGTGCGACCATCGCCCAGGCCAGCCCCCCGGACATGCGGCTGCCGATCGCGCTGGCCCTGGCCTGGCCCGACCGGCTGCCGCACGTCCAGCCGGCCCTGGACTGGTCGACGGCGAGCACCTGGGAGTTCGCCCCGCTGGACCACGAGGCGTTCCCGGCCGTGCGGCTGGCCCGGTCCGCCGGCGAGGCGGGGGGCGTCGCGCCGGCTGTTTACAACGCCGCCAACGAGGAGGCGGTCGCGGCCTTCCTGGCGGGTCGGCTGCCGTTCCGGGGCATCGTCGACCTCGTCGCGCGTACCCTCGACGACGCGCCGGACCTCGGCGCCCCCACCTGCGTCGAGGACGTCCTGGCGGCGGAGGGGTGGGCCCGGCAGCACGCCGGACGTGTCATCGCCGGAGGCTGAGCTGAGCGGGTTGCTGCTGACCGTCCTCGGGATCGTCGCCTTCGCGGCCGGCCTGCTGATCTCCATCGCCTTCCACGAGTACGGCCACTTCTTCTGGGCCCGGAAGTTCGGCATGCGGGTGCCGCAGTTCATGGTCGGCTTCGGCCCGACGGTCTTCTCCCGCACCCGCGGGGAGACCGAGTACGGCGTCAAGGCCGTCCCGCTCGGCGGCTACATCCGCATCATCGGGATGATCCCGCCGGCCGAGGAGAACGAGAGCAAGCGCGCCACCCGCATGCGCTCGTTCATCGCCGAGGTGCGCGGCGCGGCGCTCGACGACGTCCGCCCCGGTGACGAGGGCCGGGTGTTCTGGGCCAAGCCGTGGTGGCAGCGGGTCATCGTCATGTTCGCCGGGCCGTTCCACAACCTGGTCCTGGCCCTCCTGCTGTTCACCGTGCTGCTGACCGTCGTCGGCACAAGCGTGCTGTCCACGACGGTGCGCGCCGTCCCCGAGTGCGTGCTCCCCGCCGGCGCCGTCACCGCGCTGCAGGACGACGCCTGCTCGGTGCCGCTCACGCCCGAGGGGCAGACCTGCGAGGCGGGGACGGCGGGCTGCGCGCTGCCGCAGCAGAGCCCCGCCGCGGCCGCCGGGCTGCGCCCCGGCGACACGATCCTCGCCATCGGCGGTCAGCCGCTGGAGCCGACCGCGTACGACAGCTGGACGACGGTGCAGGAGGCGATCCGCACCAGCCCCGGGCAGCCGCTGGACCTCACCGTCGAGCGGGACGGCGAGCGGCGGCAGCTGACCGTGACGCCGATCCCCAACACCGTCTACGCCGACCCCACCGACCCCACCGAGGGGACGACGACCGCCGGCTACCTCGGGATCTCGCCGTCCGGCGCGCTGGCCCGGCAGGACCTCGCTGACGTGCCCGCCTACTTCGGCACCATCGTGGTCAACGCCGTCGAGCGGCTGGCGGAGATCCCCGAGCGCATCCCGCAGCTGTTCCGCGCGGCGTTCCTGGGGGAGGAGCGCGACCCCAACGGCCCGATCGGCGTCGTCGGCGTCAGCCGCATCTCCGGCGAGGTCTTCGCCATCGAGGACTTCACGACCACGCAGAAGGTCAGCTTCTTCCTGCAGCTGCTGGCCAGCGTCAACCTGGTGCTGTTCCTGTTCAACCTGCTGCCGATCTACCCGCTCGACGGCGGGCACGTGGCCGGCGCGCTCTACGAGAAGGCCCGCTCGGTCCTCGCCCGGCTGCGCGGCCGGCCCGACCCCGGCCCCTTCGACATCGCCCGGCTGATGCCGGTGGCCTACGCCGTCGCCGGGTTGTTCGTGCTGCTGTCCGGGCTGCTGCTGATCGCCGACGTCGTCAACCCGATCACCCTGCAGTAGCCCCGGACGGGGGTCACACCCCGCGCCACCGGCACCGACCTGCGCAGCGGGCGATACTGGGATACATGGCAGTCCCCGTCGGTCTCGGCATGCCCGCTGCGCCCCCGCCCGTCCTCGCCCCCCGGCGCAAGACGCGGCAGCTCGACGTCGGCGGTGTGGGGGTCGGCAGCGACCACCCGGTCAGCGTCCAGTCGATGACGACGACCAAGACCGCCGACATCAACGCGACGCTGCAGCAGATCGCGGAGCTGACCGCGTCCGGCTGCCAGATCGTGCGGGTCGCCGTCCCCGACACCGACGACGCCGAGGCGCTGCCGATCATCGCGAGGAAGTCGCAGATCCCGGTCATCGCCGACATCCACTTCCAGCCGCGGTACGTCTTCGCCGCGATCGACGCCGGCTGTGCCGCCGTCCGGGTGAACCCCGGCAACATCAAGAAGTTCGACGACAAGGTCGGCGAGATCGCCAAGGCGGCCAAGGACGCCGGCATCCCCATCCGGATCGGCGTCAACGCCGGGTCGCTGGACAAGCGGCTGCTGGCCAAGTACGGCAAGGCCACCCCCGAGGCGCTGGTCGAGTCCGCGCTGTGGGAGTGCTCGCTGTTCGAGGAGCACGACTTCCGCGACATCAAGATCTCGGTCAAGCACAACGACCCGGTGGTCATGGTGCGCGCCTACGAGCTGCTCGCCGCGCAGTGCGACTACCCGCTGCACCTGGGCGTCACCGAGGCCGGCCCGGCGTTCCAGGGCACGATCAAGTCCGCGGTCGCCTTCGGCGCGCTGCTCTCCCAGGGCATCGGCGACACGATCCGCGTCTCGCTGTCCGCCCCGCCGGCCGAGGAGGTCAAGGTCGGCAACCAGATCCTCGAGTCGCTGAACCTGCGCCAGCGCGGGCTGGAGATCGTCAGCTGCCCCTCGTGCGGTCGCGCCCAGGTCGACGTCTACACGCTGGCCGACGAGGTGACCGCCGGCCTGGAGGGCATGGAGGTCCCGCTCCGGGTGGCCGTCATGGGCTGCGTCGTGAACGGCCCCGGTGAGGCCCGAGAGGCCGACCTCGGCGTGGCCTCGGGCAACGGCAAGGGGCAGATCTTCGTGAAGGGCGAGGTCGTCAAGACCGTGCCCGAGTCGCAGATCGTCGAGACCCTCATCGAGGAGGCGATGCGCCTCGCTGCGGAGATGCCGGCCGGCGAGCACACCGACGGCGGCGTCGCTTCCGGCCCGCCCGTCGTCACCGTCGGCTGACCGGTCCGGTGCTGCGCACGCCGACCGCGCGGGTCCTGGACGAGACCGACGAGCCCGCCGTCCGGGCCCTGCTCGCCAGTGACCCGGTGGCCGCGTGCGTCGTCGCGGGGCGGGTGGAGGCCGCCGGCACCGCCGCGGCGGCCCTCGGCGCGCCGCTGTGGGGGCTGGGCAGCGGCGGCTCGCTCGACGCGGTCTGCCTGGCCGGCGCCAACCTCATCCCGTTCGCCCTGCCCGGGGCCGAGCGGGCCGCGGCGTCGGCCTTCGCCGACCGGGCGCTGCGCGCAGGCCGGCGCTGCTCGACGATCGTCGGCCCGGCCGCGGCGGTCGACCCGCTGTGGGAGCTCCTGGTGCCCGCCTGGGGTCCGGCCCGCGACCACCGGCCCCGCCAGCCGCTGCTGGCCATCGAGGGCCCGCCGGCGGTCGCCCCCGAGCCCCGGGTCCGCCCGGTGCGCCCCGCCGAGGTCGACCTGCTGATGCCGGCCGCGGTGGCGATGTTCACCGAGGAGGTCGGGGTCAGCCCCCTGCGGGTGGACGGCGGCGCGGGCTACCGCGCCCGGGTGGCCGACCTGGTCCGCGCCGGGCAGTCGCTGGCCTGGTTCGAGGGCGGCGAGGTGCTCTTCAAGGCCGAGATCGGCGCGGTGTCGCGCAGCGTCTGCCAGGTGCAGGGCGTGTGGGTGGCCCCGGCCCACCGCGGCCGCGGCATCGGCACGGCAGGCATGGCGGCCGTGGTCGAGTACGCCCGCACCGCGATCGCGCCGGTGGTCAGCCTGTACGTCAACGACTTCAACGGCCCGGCCCGCGCCGCCTACGCCCGGGTCGGGTTCTCCGAGGTCGGGCTGTTCGCCAGCGTCCTCTTCTGAGGGCTCTCGCGGGGGATGACGGGGATCGACGTCCTCGTCTGGTAGCACTGGTGCCCGTGCGCACACGCCGGGGGACGGTCCTCTCATCCACGCTCGCGCTGCTCGCCGTGCCGGTGCTGGCCGCCTGCTCGGGCAACGCGGAGGACGACGTCCGGTCCGCGGCCGAGGCCTTCCTGACCGACTGGGCGGCCGGCGACACCGCGGCCGCCGCCGGCGCCACCACCGACCCCGACGCGGCGACCGCGCTGCTGGAGCAGGCCGCGACCGACCTGCCCGAGGCCACGCTGACCCCCGAGGTCGGCGAGGTCGCCGTCGAGGACGGCACCGCCACCGTCGACTGGACCGCCACCTGGGACCTCGCCGCCGCGCCCGACTGGAGCTACCCGGCCACGCTGCGGTTGCAGGAGGCCGAGGAGGGCTGGGACGTCGTCGCAGATCCCGCCCTCGTCCACCCGGAGCTGGCCGAGGGGCAGCGGCTGCTGCTGGAGCGGTCGCTGCCCGAGCGGGCGGCGGTCACCGACGCCACCGGCCAGCCGCTGTTCGCCCCCACCGAGGTCGTCAACGTCGGCGTCGACCCCGGTCAGGTGACCGACCTGCCCGCGCTGGCCGCGGCGCTGGCCGAGGCCACCGGGGTCCCGGCCGAGGACGTCGTCGCCGACGTCCAGGCCGCGCCGGCCGGCCAGTTCGTCCCGGTCATCACGCTGCGCCGTCCCGACTTCGAGGCGATCCGCGCCCAGGTCTTCAACCTGCCCGGCGCGGTGTTCCCCACCGACACCCGGCTGCTGGCGCCCAGCCCCCGCTTCGCCTCGGCCCTGCTCGGCCGGGTCGGCCCGGCGACGGCCGAGGTGCTCGAGGAGACCGCCGAGGACGGCGCCCCGGTGTACGCGGCCGGTGACCAGCTGGGCCTGTCCGGCCTGCAGCGCGCCTTCCAGGAGCGGCTCACCGGCACCCCAGGGTTCACGGTGGGCGTGGTCAGCACCGACGCCGCCACCGGCGACGCCGGCCGGCAGGTCGACGCGGTGGAGCCGGTGCCCGGCCGGCCGGTGCAGACGCCGCTGGTGCGCGCGGTGCAGACCGCCGCCGACGCCGCGGTGGCCACCCAGCAGCTGCCCACCCACCTGGTCGCCGTCCGGCCGGGCACGGGCGAGATCGTCGCGGTGTCCTCGAACGAGGCCGCCGCCGCGGGCAACGCGTTCACCGGGCAGTACCCGCCCGGCTCGAGCTTCAAGACGGTCACCGCCACCGCCCTGCTCGGCACCGGCGCGCTCACCCCGCAGACCCCGGTGGCCTGCCCCGGCACCGTCGTCGTCGACGGCCGCGAGTTCGAGAACGCCGACCAGTTCGACCTGGGCACCGTGCCGTTCACCGAGGCCTTCGCCCGGTCCTGCAACACCACCTTCATGGAGCAGGGCCTGCAGCTGCCCGACGACGCGCTGGCCACCGCCGCGGCCGCCTACGGCGTGGGCACCGACTGGCAGCTGCCGGTCGACGTCTTCAGCGGCGAGGTGCCGGCCGACAGCACCGGGACGACGAAGGCGGCCAACGCGATCGGCCAGGGCCAGGTGCTCATGAGCCCCGTCCAGCTGGCGCTCGTGGCCGCCGGCATCGCGAGCGGCACCCCGGCGGTGCCGGTCGAGGTCGTCGGCGCCGAGCCGGCCGGGACGGTGCCCGCGGGACCGGACCCGGCGGTGCTCGAGGCGCTGCGGCCCATGATGCGGGAGGTCGTGCTCTCCGGGACGGCGAACGCGCTGGCCGACCGCGGCGAGGTGTCCGGCAAGACCGGCACCGCCGAGTTCGGCCCCAACACCCCGCCCGACGCCCACGGCTGGTTCATGGGCTACCAGCTCGGCGGGCCGCAGGGCGACCTCGCGTTCGCCGTCCTGGTGGAGACCGGGCAGTCCAGCAGCGTGGCCGTGGACGTGACCGACGCCTTCCTCGGCGGCCTGCCGCCGGCCTAGCGGCCGCGCTCCAGAACCGTGCTGGGCGTGGCACCGGCTGGCGGAGTCTCCTCCGGCGCGGACGGGCCCACCCGGGACCGACGTCCCCCGCTCAGGCCTGCGGCAGCCCGGGGAACGCGCTGGTGACCGGGATCGCACCCGCGGCGGCGCGCCACCCGACGGCCCGCACCTCGGCCGCGCCGAGCTCGGTGACCGCGAGCTCGCGGGCCGCGGTGCCGGCTGCCTGGTCGAGCAGCCGCACCCAGGCCGCGGACACCCCCTCCTCGAGGACGACCGCCAGCGCCGCGGCGTCCACCGCTGACAGGACGGGGAAGGGCAGCGCGTAGCCGGCCTCGCGGGGCACCGGGTCGGCGCCGCGCGTCTCCAGCAGGGCCACCAGCCGGTCGCGGACGTCCCGGTGGGCCACCTCCGCGGCCACGGCCGGCTCGCGGGCCTCCGGTGGCAGCGCCGCGCCGACCGTGCCGTACCCCCACACCGCGACGTGCTCGGCGGACAGCACATCGCGCATCGCCGCGGTCTCGGCGACCTCGCCGGGAGCGCCGTCCTCAGCCACGTCCGCACCCCTCCCTCACGCCAGTGCCGCCTCGTGCCCGCGCAGCCCCGCCGCGACCGACCCGAGCAGCGCCGCCCGCCCACCGGTCGAGGCGGTGCAGGCGCGGGCGTGGGCGGCGGCCGCGGTGGACAGCTGCCCGCGCAGCCAGGCGCGCACGTCCCCGGTCGGGACCGCCGGCGCCGTCGAGCCCGACGCCGCGGCGGAGGAGGCGGCGGACGGCGCCGCGGCCCGCAGCCGGTCGAGCTGCTCGGCGGCCTGCGCGCTGAGGTCGCTCAGCGTCAGGGCCGGGTCGGCCGTCGTCGCCGCGGCGTAGGCGGCGACCACCGACTCCTGGACGGCGACCTGCTCGGCGAGCCGGTCGGTCTCCTCGGTGCTGACCGCGGGGGCGTCCGGGGCGTCCCCGGTGCAGCCGGCGGTGAGCAGCGCGAGCCCGGCCGAGGCCGCCAGCAGAGCACGTCGGGAGAAGGCCGCCGGGGCGGGTGGGGGCGTGGAGCGCATCGCCGCCATCCTCTCAGCCCGGTGCGTGCCGGGCCGGGAGCACACGGCGGGCGGGTCCCTGCCCGGCGCCCGGTCTCGGACCGGCGGTGGGGGCGGTAACCTGACCCTCTGCCCGGTACCGGGCCGACGGCGTGTCCGCCGTCCCCGCGTGGGCCGCGACACCGGTCGCAGGACCACCGTGCGCGTGCCGCCGACCGAGCCAGGAGAGGGAGGGAGCCGTGTCCGCCGCCCCCCGCACCGACCCCGTCGCGACCCGGTTGGCCGGGCTGGTCGCACCGGTCGTCGAGTCCGCCGGGTACGACCTGGAGGAGCTCGTCGTGACCCCGGCGGGCCGGCGCAGCATCGTGCGCGTGGTCGTCGACCGGGACGCCGGGGTGACCCTCGACGACGTCGCGGAGGTCAGCCGTGCCGTGTCCGCGGCCCTCGACCAGAGCGACGGCGAGTTCGGCAGCGCCCCCTACGTGCTGGAGGTCACCAGCCCCGGGGTCGACCGGCCGCTCACCGAGCCCCGGCACTGGCGGCGCAACACCGGGCGGCTGGTCGCCGTCGGCGTCGGCCCCGCGGGCGCGGCCGAGCAGGTGACCGCCCGGGTGCTGGAGGTCGACGGCGACGGGGTGACCCTCGCGGTGGAGGCCAAGGGCAAGCCCGGCGCGAAGAAGCGCCCGCCCACCCACCGGCAGGTGCCGTGGCCGGAGCTGGGCGCCGGCCGGGTGCAGGTCGAGTTCGGCCGCTCCGAGCCGGGCGAGCCACGGGATCCCGCGGACGACGACGATGACGACGGAGGAGGACAGTGAACATCGACGTGACCGCCCTCAAGGCGGTCGAGCGGGAGAAGGGCATCCCGGCCGACACGGTCATCGAGGCCATCGAGACCGCGCTGGTGACCGCCTACCGGCACGCCGACGGCGCCAGCAAGCACGTGCGCGTGCACGTGGACCGCAAGAGCGGCGAGGTCGCCGTCCTCGCCCAGGAGCTGGGGGACGACGGCGAGGTCGTCCGCGAGTGGGACGACACCCCCTCCGACTTCGGCCGGATCGCGGCGAGCACCGCCAAGCAGGTCATCGTCCAGCGGCTGCGCGACGCCGAGCACGAGCAGACCTTCGGCGAGTACGCGGGCAAGGAGGGCGACATCGTCAGCGGCATCGTGCAGGCCGACCAGCGACGCAACGCCAGCGGCACGGTCCTCGTCGACATCGGCAAGGTGGAGGCCGTGCTGCCCGCCGCCGAGCAGGTGCCGGGGGAGTCCTACCCGCACGGCAGCCGGCTGAAGGCCTACGTGGTGTCGGTCGCCCGCACCTTCCGTGGCCCGCAGGTCACCGTCTCGCGCACCCACCCGAACCTGGTCCGCAAGCTGTTCGCCCTCGAGGTCCCCGAGATCGCCGACGGCAGCGTGGAGATCGTCGCGGTCGCGCGCGAGGCCGGGCACCGCTCCAAGATCGCCGTCCGCACCGCGGTGCCCGGGCTCAACGCCAAGGGCGCCTGCATCGGCCCGATGGGCCAGCGCGTGCGCAACGTCATGAGCGAGCTGCACGGCGAGAAGATCGACATCGTCGACTGGTCCGACGACCCGGCGACGTTCGTGGCCTCGGCGCTGAGCCCGGCGCGGGTGAACAGCGCGCAGCTGGTCGACCGGCAGGCCAAGGCCGTGCGGGTGGTCGTGCCGGACTTCCAGCTGTCCCTCGCGATCGGCAAGGAGGGGCAGAACGCCCGCCTGGCGGCCCGCCTCACCGGCTGCCGCATCGACATCCGCAGCGACGCCCGGCCCGACGACGCCACCCCCTCGCCAGGGGTGGGGCGTGCGCCGCTGCGGTCGGGCGTGCAGGCGGTCCGGGCCGGTGGTCCCGGCGGCCGTCCGGGCGGTCCGGGGGCCGGCGGGCGACCCGGCCGGGTACCCGGTGGCCGGAGCCCGGAACACCCGGGGCCCTCAGCGCGCTAGAGTTCAGGGTGGCCGAAACGTCGATCCCGGTGCGCACCTGCGTGGGCTGCCGGGAACGCGCTCCGGTCACCGACCTGCTGCGCGTCGTCGCGCGGGACGGGGCACTGGTCCCCGATCCGCGACGGAGGCTCCCCGGCCGGGGTGCCTCCCTGCACCCCACGCCGGAGTGCCTGCGCACAGCGGAGCGACGCCGGGCCTTCGCCCGGGCACTGCGTCTCCCCGGAGGCGGAGGCGCCCCGGTGGAGGTCGGTCCGCTCCGGGACCACGTCCTCGGCGCGCCGCCCGCGGCGCCCGGAGGGAGCGGCGCCCGGGCGGGCGAGCACCCACGAACGACAACCGCACCAGCACAGACGGACCCGCACCCGGTGGGTCCGCACGTCGAGAGCAGGACGTCGTCGGATGAGCAAGCCGTGAAGTCCCCACGATGACAAGCCAGACCATGCAGGACTGACGACGAGGTCGAGCGGGCGAGCCGCCGGCCTCACAAGAGGAGACCCGTGCCAGGCAAAGCCCGCGTACACGAACTCGCCAAGGAGTTCGGTGTCGACAGCAAGACCGTGCTCGCCAAGCTCAAGGAGCAGGGCGAGTTCGTGAAGTCCGCTTCCTCGACCGTCGAGGCCCCGGTGGCCCGGCGGCTCCGGGAGGCTCTGGGTGCCGCCAACGGCGGTGGCTCCGCGCCGGCCCGGGCGGCTCGCCCCAGCGCGCCCGCCGCCCCGGCCCCGGCCCCGGCGGCTCCCGCTGCCCCGGCCGCACAGGCCCCCGCCGCTCCCGCGCCGCAGGCGCCGGACACGCGCGGTCCCGGCGGCCCGACCCCCGGTCCGCGTCCGGCGGTCGCGCGTCCAGGTGCTCCGCTGCCCGGCCCGCGCCCGACGGCCCCGGCTCCGCAGGCCCCGGCGCCCCAGGCTCCGGCCGCCCAGCCCCCGGCTGCGCCGGCTCCGCAGGCCCCCGCGGCCAGCGCGCCGACCCAGCAGCCGCCGGCTGCGCCCAGTGGCCCGCGTCCCGGTGGTCCGGCCCGCCCCGGCTCGGCCGGTGGCTCGACCCCGGGTCCGCGTCCCGCGGCTCCCGGCGCCGGTCCGCGACCGGGTCCCCGCCCGGCCCCGCGTCCGGGCAACAACCCCTTCAGCAGCGCTCCGCGTCCGGCTCCGGCCGGTGGCGCGCCGCGCCCGGGCCCCGCTGCCGGCCCGCGTCCCGGCCCGGCCGGTCCCGGCGGTCCCCGTCCGGGTCCTGGTGCCGGTGGCCCGCGTCCGGCGGCCGGTCCCGGCGGTCCCCGTCCGGGTCCCGGTGCCGGTGGCCCGCGTCCGGCGGCCGGTCCCGGCGGCCCGCGACCGAACCCGGGCATGATGCCGCAGCGGCCCTCGCCCGGCATGATGCCGCCGCGTCCGGCCGGCCGTCCCGGGGGTGGCCCCGGCGGTGCCGGTGGCCGTGGCCGTCCGGGTGGTCCCGGCGGTGGCGGCGGTGGCGGTGGCTTCCGTCCCGGCGGCGGCGGTGGCCCCGGTGGCGGTGGCGGTGGCGCTCCCGCCGGTGGTGGCTTCCGTGGCGGCGGTGGCCGTGGCCGTGGCCGCGGTGGCTCCGGTGCGGGCACCGCGGGTGCCTTCGGTCGTCCCGGCGGGCGTGGCCCGGTCCGCGGGCGCAAGAGCAAGAAGCAGCGGCGCCAGGAGTTCGACTCGATGGCGGCGCCCAGCATGGGCGGCGTCAGCCTGCCGCGGGGCAACGGGCAGACCGTCCGGCTGCCGCGCGGTGCGTCGCTGACGGACCTCGCCGAGAAGATCGGCGCCCAGCCGGCCGCGCTGGTCACCGCCCTGTTCCACCTGGGCGAGATGGTCACCGCGACGCAGTCGGTCAACGACGAGACGCTGCAGCTGCTCGGTGCCGAGATCGACTGGGACATCCAGGTCGTCAGCCCCGAGGACGAGGACCGCGAGCTCCTCGAGACCTTCGATCTCACCTTCGGTGACGAGGAGGGTGACGAGGAGGACTGGTCGTCCCGTCCGCCGGTGGTGACCGTCATGGGTCACGTCGACCACGGGAAGACGAAGCTGCTGGACGCGCTGCGGCACACGAACGTCGTGTCGCGCGAAGCCGGCGGCATCACCCAGCACATCGGCGCCTACCAGATCGTCACCGAGCTGGAGCACAACGAGCGTCCGGTCACCTTCATCGACACCCCGGGTCACGAGTCGTTCACCGCGATGCGTGCCCGTGGCGCGAAGGTCACCGACATCGTCGTGCTGGTCGTGGCGGCCGACGACGGCGTCATGCCCCAGACGGTCGAGGCGCTCAACCACGCCCAGGCCGCCGAGGTGCCGATCGTGGTCGCGGTCAACAAGATCGACAAGGAGGGTGCCAACCCCGCCAAGATCCGTCAGCAGCTCACCGAGTACGGGCTGGTGGCCGAGGAGTACGGCGGCGACACGATGTTCGTCGACGTCTCCGCGACCACGCGCCAGGGGCTCGACGAGCTGCTGACCGCGATCCTGCTGACCGCCGACGCCTCGCTGGACCTGCGCGCGAACACCGAGCAGGACCCGCAGGGTGTCGTCATCGAGGGCAAGCTGGACAAGGGCCGGGGCCCCGTCGCCACGGTGCTCGTCCAGCGCGGCACGCTGCGCCAGGGCGACTCGATCGTGGCCGGCGACGCCTACGGCCGCGTCCGGTCGCTGCTCGACGAGCACGGCAACAAGCTCAAGGAAGCCCTGCCGTCGCGGCCGGTCCAGGTCGTCGGCCTGACCTCCGTCCCGCGTGCCGGCGACACCTTCCTGGTCGTCGAGGAGGACCGGGTGGCACGGCAGATCGCCGACCGCCGCCAGGCCCGCATCCGCAACGCGCAGAACGCCTCCATGCGCAAGCGGATCAGCCTCGAGGACCTCGACGCCGCGCTCAAGGAGAACCGCCAGCTCAACCTGATCATCAAGGGCGACAACTCGGGCACCGTCGAGGCGCTCGAAGAGGCGCTGATGAAGATCGAGGTGAGCGACGACATCTCGCTGCGGGTCATCCACCGCGGCGTCGGTGGCATCACCAAGAGCGACATCGACCTGGCGCTGGCCGACGACGTCATCGTCCTGGGCTTCAACGTCCGGGCCGAGGGTCAGGCCACGGAGCTGGCCAACCGCGAGGGGGTGGACGTCCGGTACTACACGGTCATCTACCAGGCCATCGACGAGATCGAGGCCGCTCTCAAGGGCATGCTCAAGCCCGAGTACGAAGAGGTCCAGCTCGGCACGGCGGAGGTCCGTGAGGTCTTCCGGGTGCCGAAGATCGGGAACGTCGCCGGTTCGCTGGTCCGCAGCGGGACGATCGTCCGGAACTCGAAGGCACGCCTTCTCCGCGACGGTGCCGTGGTCGCCGACAACCTGACGGTGGAGTCCCTCCGCCGGTTCAAGGACGACGCGACCGAGGTCCGCGAGGGCTACGAGTGCGGTATCGGTCTGGGGTCGTTCAACGACATCAAGATCGACGACGTGATCCAGACCTTCGAGATGCGCGAGATCCCGCGCGCGTAACGGAGCGCAACGGACGTCGCCCGGCAGCACGGCAGCGGGCCCCTCCCGGGGCCCGCTGCGAGCCTGCGAGCAGCGAGGAGAAGGGGTCCTTCTGTTCACCGGCACGCTCACCGCCGACCTGCTGCTGGGCGACGTCCGCTCACTCAAGGGCAAGCGCGCCGTGGTCCGGCCGATCGTGGCCGAGCTGCGGCGCCGCTTCGCGGTGGCCGCCGCCGAGGTCGGCGACCAGGACCTGCACCGCCGCGTGCAGGTCGGGGTGGCCACGGTGGCCGGGGACGCCGCTCAGGTGGCCGACGTCCTCGACGCCTGCGAGCGGTTGCTGGCCGAGCGCCCCGAGGTGACGCTGCTCTCGACCCACCGGCAGCTCTTCAGCGACACCGACTGAGGACCCCGTCGCCCCCACCGTCCGTAGAAGGACCCCGTCCTCCCCACCCCTCGCAGGCTCGGGGCGGGACCCGGGACGGGGCCGCCGACCGGCGTCCTCGACGCCCTGATCAGGAGGTCTGCGATGGCCGACCCGGCCCGCGCCCGCAAGCTCGCGGTGCGCATCCGCCAAATCGTCTCCGCCGCGATCGAGATGCAGGTCAAGGACCCGCGCCTGGGCATGGTGACCGTCACCGACGCCCGGGTGACCAGCGACCTCCGCGAGGCGACGGTCTTCTACACCGTCTACGGCGACCCCACCCAGGTCGAGGACTCCGCCAGGGCGCTGGCCTCGGCCACCGGCGTGCTGCGCTCCACCGTGGGCAGGCAGACCGGCATCAAGTTCGTGCCCACCCTGACCTTCGTCGCCGACCACGTGCCCGACACCGCCCGCGAGCTCGACGAGGCGCTCGAGCGGGTCCGGCACGCCGACGCCGAGCTCGCCCGCATCCGCGCGGGCGCGCAGTACGCCGGCGACGCCGACCCCTACCGTCGTCCCGCCGAGGACGACGACGAGGCGGACGATGCCCTCGGGAGCGACCCGGTGGGCGCCGGGACTGCCGATGACGGTGTCGACGTGCCCACCCAGAGCAGGAGCGTCTCATGAGCGAGAACGACCCGGACCCGAACCTGCCGGACGAGGGGCAGGGCCGCTCCGAGCTCGGTGGCCGGCCCGAGCCGGACACCGGCGACCCCACCCAGGGCGGCAAGCGCGGCCAGATCGGCGACGCCCCGAGCATCGCCTCGGACGAGCCCGACGACGGTCAGGGCTACCCGGTCGGCGGCGGGCTGGTGACCGAGGAGCAGAACGCGCCGCCGGTCGCCGACCCCGGCCCGGACTCGTGACGCTGTCCCCGCCACGGGGAGCCCAGCTGACCGACCGCGCGGCCGCGGTCCTGGCCGAGGCGGCAGCGGCGCGCTCCACCGTCGTCCTGTCCGGGCACGTGCAGCCCGACGCCGACGCGCTCGGCAGCGTGCTCGCCCTCGGCGAGGGGCTGCGCCGCCGCGGCGCCCGGGTGCTGACCACCTTCCCCGGCCCGTTCACCCTGCCCGCGTCGCTGGCCTGGTTGCCCGGGGCCGAGGGCCTGGTGCCGTCGGCGGCGGTGCCCGCCTCGCCCGACGTGTTCGTCAGCCTCGACGCCGCCTCACCGGGGCGGCTGGGCGAGCTGGCCGCGCTGCTGGACGGCGCGGCCACCTCCGTGGTCGTCGACCACCACGCCAGCAACCCCGGCTTCGGTCGCGTCCGCGTCGTCGACCCGGCCGCGCCGGCCACCGTCGTCCTGGTCGCCGACCTGCTGGACGGGCTCGGCGTCACCCTCGACGCGCGGCTGGCCACCTGCCTCTACGCCGGGCTGGCCGCCGACACCGGGTCCTTCCGGTTCGGCAACACCCGTCCCGACACCCACGACCTGGCCGGCCGGCTGCTGGCCACCGGCATCGACCACGCCGCGATCAGCCAGCGGCTGTTCGACACCGCGCCGTTCGGCTGGCTCGGCCTGCTGTCGGTCGTCGCCGGCCGCGCCGTGCTCGAGGCCGAGGTCGGCGCCGGCCTGGTGTGGACCTGGTCGAGCACCGCCGAGGCCGCCGAGCACGGGCTGCCCGGTGAGCAACTGGAGGCGCTGGTCGACGTCGTCCGGTCCACGCAGGAGGCGGACGTCGCCTGCGTGCTCAAGGGCCAGGACGACGGCTCCTGGGCGGTCTCGCTGCGCTCGCGCGGTGCCACCGACGTGTCGCGGGTCGCCATGGCCCTCGGGGGCGGCGGTCACCGCGCCGCGGCCGGGTTCACCTGGGCCGGGGACCGCGAGAGCACGATCCGGGCGATCCGGGCCCAGCTCCGCGGGGGATGACCGGATCGACGCCTGCTGCCGCGCGGGGAGGTCGAGCGCCCGGCGTGCTCGCCCTCGCGGCGCCCGCGCTGGTCGTGCTGGCCGCGGAGCCGCTGTACCTGCTGGTGGACACCGCGGTCGTCGGGAACCTGGGCACCGTCGCGCTGGGCGGCCTGGCCGTCGGCGGCGGCCTGCTGGCGTGGGCCGCGGCGCTGCTGAACTTCCTCGCCTACGGCACCACCGCGCGCTCGGCCCGCCGCGCCGGCGCCGGTGACCGGGCAGGCGCGGTCGACGAGGGCGTGCAGGCCACCTGGCTGGCCGGCGCGCTCGGCCTGCTCGTGCTGGCGCTGTTCCAGCTGCTGGCCGGCCCGCTGACCCGGCTCCTGGCCGGGGACGACGGCCCGGTCGCCGCGGCGGGGGAGGAGTGGCTGCGCGTGGCCTCCCTCGGGGCGCCGCTGCTGCTGGTCTCCCTGGCCGGCAACGGCTGGCTGCGCGGGGTGCAGGAGCTGCGCCGCCCGGTGCGCTACGTGCTCGCCGGTAGCCTGCTGAGCCTGGTGCTGTGCCCGCTGCTGGTGCACCCGGCCGGCCTCGGCCTCGTCGGGTCCGCCGTGGCCAACGTCGCCGGGCAGGCGCTCACCGCCGCGCTGTTCGTGCGGGCGCTGCTGCGCGAGGGCGTCCCCTGGCGGCCGCGCCCGGCCGCGCTGCGGTCCCAGCTGGTCATCGGCCGTGACCTGCTGCTGCGCGCCGCCGTGCTCCAGGTGTCCTTCCTCGTGGCGACCGGGGTGGTGGCCCGTGCGGGCACCGCCGCGCTGGGCGCGCACCAGATCGCGATCCAGTTCTTCTTCTTCCTCGCCCTGGTGCTCGACGCCTACGCCATCGCGGCGCAGACGCTCGTCGGCCAGGCCCTCGGCGCCGGCCGGCCCGACGCGGCCCGCGACACCGCCCGCCGGGTCACCTTCTGGGGCCTGGGCACCGGCGTGGTCGTGGCCGCCGCCCTGCTGGCGCTGCGCCCGGTCGTGCTGCCGCTGTTCACCGACGACCCCACGGTGCTGTCGCAGGCCGCCGTCGCCTGGTGGTTCCTCGCCGCGATGCAGCCGCTGGCCGGGGTGGTCTTCGCCCTCGACGGCGTGCTGATGGGCGCCGGGGACGTCGGGTACCTGCGCACGGTGACCATCGGCGCGGCGCTGGCCGGTTTCCTCCCGCTGTCGCTGCTCGCCGTCCCGCTGGGCTGGGGGCTGGCCGGCGTGTGGACCGGCCTGACCCTGTTCATCGCCCTGCGGCTGGTCGCCGTCGTGGTCCGGGTGGCGGGGGACCGCTGGCTGACCGCGCCTGAGACGGTGACGACGTGAGCAGACGCGCGGACGCCGACGTCCCCCCGGGCCTCCTGCTGGTCGACAAACCCGGCGGCATGACCTCCCACGACGTCGTCGCCCGGGCCCGGCGGGTGCTCTCGGTGCGCCGGGTCGGCCACGCCGGCACCCTCGACCCGATGGCCACCGGCCTGCTGGTGCTCGGCGTCGGGACGGCGACCCGGCTGCTGGGCCACGTCGGCGGGCACGACAAGACCTACGAGGCGACCGTCCGGCTCGGCCGGACGACCGTCACCGACGACCGCGAGGGCGAGGTCCTCACCAGCACCCCGGCCGGGCACCTGGACGACGCCGCCGTCGCCGCGGCCCTAGCCGCGCAGACCGGGCCGCTGCTGCAGGTGCCCTCCTCGGTCAGCGCGGTGAAGGTCGCCGGACGGCGGTCCTACGACCGGGTGCGCGCCGGTGAGGAGGTCGTGCTCGAGCCGCGGGCCGTCACCGTCCACCGGCTCGACGTGCACCGCGTCACCCGGCCCACCCCGGACCTGGTGGACGTCGACGTGACCGTCACCTGCACCGCCGGCACCTACGTCCGGGCGATCGCCCGCGACGCCGGCGCCGCGCTGGGGGTGGGCGGGCACCTCACCGCACTGCGCCGCACCGCCTCCGGTCCCTTCGCCGTCACCGACGCCGCGCCGGTGGAGGACGCCGGGCAGGCGCTGGCAGCCGGCGGGGGAGCGGGGGTCCTCGGTCTCACCGACGCCGCCCGCGCCGTCTTCCCGGTGCGCACGCTGACCGAGGAGGAGGCCCGCGCCCTCCGCTACGGGCAGCGCATCCCCGCGACCGGCGCACCGGGCCTGCACGCCGCCGTCGACGCCGCCGACCGGCTGGTCGCCCTGGTCGAGGACGCCGGCGCCACCGCCCGCGTCACCGTGGGGTTCCCGCCCGGCTAGCAAGAGGTCCCTGGCCCGCTTGCAGGGTCCCCGGCCCCGTCCCGGGTCCCGGCCCGAGCTGGCGAGGGCTGGGGAGGACGGGGTCCTTCTCCGAGCGGTGGGGGGGCACGGGGGTCCTTCGTCAGCCCCGGGCGACCTTCCCGACGAGTGAGTCCTCGAGGTGGCCCAGCAGGTCGGCGGGGTCGTCGTAGACCTCGTCGGCACCGGCTTCCACCAGCTCGGCCCTGGAGATGCCGCCGCAGGTGAGCGCGATGCAGGGCAGACCGGCGTCCCGCGCCGCCCGCACGTCCCAGATGGTGTCGCCGACGGCGACCGTGCGCTGCGGGTCCAGGCCGTGGTCGGCGACGGCGGTCTGCAGCAGGTCCGGCGCCGGCTTGGCCGATGCCACGTCGGCCGAGGTCGTAGCCCCGTCGACGACGTCCTCCCCGCCGATCGCCGGCGTCATCCACTCCAGGTCCGACTGCTGGCCGCTGGTCGCCAGCACCACCGCGAGGCCCCTGTCCCGGCACGCGGCCAGCAGGTCGTCCACCCCGGGGAAGGCGACGACCAGCTCGCGCAGCGGCTCGTAGCGCCGTTCCTTGGCCTCCACCACCTCGTCGACGTCGTCCGCGTCGTCCCCCAGCAGGTGGGCGACCAGCTCGGCGCTGGCGATCCCGATCGCCCGGTGGCAGTCGGCCATCGAGACCTCGTCGTGCCCGGTGTCGCGGAACGCCTGCCACCACGCGAGGACCTGCAGGTAGTTGGTGTCCAGCAGCGTGCCGTCGACGTCGAGGAGGACGCCGGGCCGCGGCGTGGGGGTAGCAGCGGTCATCGCGACATCCTGACCCGGCGCCCGCGGGTCCGCAGGATCACGGGATTGACCGGCGGGCGCGCCGGGAAGGGGGCAGCCATGAGCGTCGTCAAGATCAACGCGATCACCGTGCCGAAGGACAAGCAGCAGCGCTTCGAGGAGCGGTTCAAGGGGCGCGGCGGTGCGGTGGAGAAGTCCGCGGGCTTCGAGTGGTTCGAGCTGCTGCGCCCGCTGGAGGGCACCGACCAGTACCTGGTCTACACCCGCTGGGAGAGCGAGGAGGCCTACCGGGCGTGGGAGTCCGGCCAGGACTTCGCCCGGGCCCACGAGGGCGGCGGCTCGGACCTCGCACCCGCGGCGAGCGACTCCTCCCACCTGTGGTCCTACGAGGTCGTCGAGAGCGCGGCCCCCGACCGGCCGTGACCACCCGCAGCGGTCGCCGCCGGACCTGGTCGTGGCGGAGCTAGGGTGAGTGGGCGGTCCGGCAGCTGCCGGACCGCCCCTCGGATCCGCGCACGCCGCAGGTGGGAGCCATGACCGACACGCTCGCCGACAGCCGTACCACTTCCCGGGTGTTCACCGAGGGTGTGCCGGTGGTCGTGGAGGACGTGCGGCGCCGTCCCGCCGCGGAGCGCCAGGGGCTGCTGGCCGACCCGGGCTTCGGCCGGTACTTCACCGACTCGATGTTCGTCGCGCGCTACCGCGCCGGCGAGGGCTGGTACGACGCCCGGCTGACGCAGTACGCGCCGCTGCAGCTCGACCCGGCCACCGCCGCCCTGCACTACGCGCAGTCGATCTTCGAGGGGCTCAAGGCCTACGCCCAGCCCGACGGCAGCGTGGCCACCTTCCGCCCCGAGGCCAACGCCGCCCGGTTCGTCCGCAGCGCCGAGCGGCTGGCCATGCCGCCCGTGCCGGAGGAGGCCTTCCTCGCCGCCGTCGACGCGCTGGTCGACACCGACCGCGACTGGGTGCCCACGGGTCCCGACCAGACCCTCTACCTGCGCCCGTACCAGCTGGCGACCGAGCCGTTCCTCGGCGTCCGCCCGGCCCACGAGTACCTGTTCCTGGTCATCGCCAGCCCGGCCGGCGCGTACTTCCCGCGCGGGGTGCACCCGGTGTCGGTGTACGTCTCCGAGGACTACGTGCGGGCCGCACCCGGCGGCACCGGCGACGTCAAGTGCGCCGGCAACTACGCCGCCAGCCTGCGGCCCCAGCAGCAGGCCAGCGCGCTCGGCTGCGACCAGGTGGTGTACCTCGACGCGGTGGAGAAGAGGTACATCGAGGAGCTGGGCGGGATGAACCTGTTCTTCGTCCTCGGCTCCGGGGACGACGCCGAGCTGGTCACCCCCGAGCTCTCCGGCACCCTGCTGCCCGGCATCACCCGTGACTCGCTCATCACCGTCGCCCGGGAGCGCGGCCACCGGGTCACCGAGCGGAAGGTGAGCCTGGAGGAGTGGCGGTCCGGTGTCGCCGACGGCACGGTCACCGAGTCCTTCGCCTGCGGCACCGCGGCGGTCATCACCCCGGTCGGCGAGGTCAAGGCACGCACCGGCGACTTCACCGTCGGCGACGGCGGCCCGGGCCCGATCACGATGGCGCTGCGCGAGCACCTCCTCGGCGTCCAGCACGGCCGGGTGCCCGACACCCACGGCTGGCTGCACCGGGTCGCCTGAGCGCCCGGACGACGTCGACGTGCGCCGGTGGCGGGGGCTGGAGGCGACCCCGGGGGACCTGGGCCGCACGGTGGTCACCGTCGGCATGTACGACGGCGTCCACCGGGGACACCAGCAGCTGATCGGCACGGCCGTCGCCCGTGCCCGCGCGCTCGGCCGGCCGTGCCTGCTGCTCACCTTCGACCCGCACCCCTCCGAGGTCGTGCGCCCGGGCTCGCACCCGGCGATCCTCACCTCGCTGGACCGCAAGGCGGAACTGGTCGCCGGGCTGGGCGTGGACGAGATGTGCGTGCTGCCGTTCACGCCGGAGTTCATGCGGCTGTCGCCGGAGACGTTCACCCACACCGTGCTGGTCCAGCACCTGCACGCCGCCTCGGTCGTCGTGGGGGAGAACTTCACCTACGGCCACCGGGCGGCGGGGACGGTGACGACGCTGGCCCAGGAGGGACGCCGGTTCGGCTTCACCGTGGAGCCGGTGCCGCTGGCGGGGGACTCCTCGGCCGACGGCGAGATCACCATCTCCTCGACGTACGTCCGGGCCTGCGTCGCGGCCGGTGACATGGTGTCGGCCGCGCGGGCACTGGGCCGGCCGCACCGCATCGAGGGCGTCGTCGTCCGTGGCGACCGGCGCGGCCGCGAGCTCGGCTACCCGACGGCGAACGTGGAGTCCCCGCCGTTCACCGCGATCCCGGCCGACGGCGTCTACGCCGGTGGGCTGGTCATCCTCGACCCGCGCACCGGCCGCAGCGTGAGCACCTCGCCGGCCGCGATCTCGGTCGGCACCAACCCCACCTTCCAGGGCAGCCGGCGCACGGTGGAGGCCCACCTGCTCGACTTCGACGGCGACCTCTACGGCGAGCACGTCGGGGTGGAGTTCGTGCAGCGGCTGCGCCCGATGACCGCCTTCTCCGGCATCGAGGAGCTCGTCGCCCAGATGGACCGCGACGTCGCCCGGACCCGGGAGATCACGGGAGCACGGCCGCCGTCCTCGTCGTCCTGACCCGAGGAGCGGAGGCGGAAACGGCGACGGCCACGCAGTACCCCGGCCACGGCACCGGGCTGGGGTCGTGACGAGCGGGGGGCCGGAGGCTCCCCCCGAGGAGCGTCGGAAGCGGCTCGACGCCGGTCAGGGATGGCACCTGGCCGCGGCGTCGGCCGGAGGCCGACAGTGTCACTGGTAGCCTGAAGGACGGTCGGTCGTCCCGACCTGTGTGCAGCCTGCCCCCGTGACACAGACCGGGGGCCACACGTGACCTGCCCCCGGAGGCGATCCATGGCGCTCGACAGCGCGACGAAGCAGCAGATCATGACCGATTACGCGACGGTCGAGAGGGACACCGGCTCGCCCGAGGTGCAGGTCGCGATGCTGACCCGCCGGATCAGCGACCTGACCGAGCACCTCAAGCAGCACAAGCACGACCACCACAGCCGGCGGGGCCTGCTCCTGCTGGTCGGTCGCCGTCGCCGGCTGCTGAACTACCTGGCCAAGACCGACATCAACCGGTACCGGTCGCTGATCGAGCGGCTCGGCCTGCGCCGGTGAACCAGAGGGGACCGTCCCGCCGGGACGGTCCCCTCTCTCGTGCGGCACCCGCCGCACGGGACCAGGGCCCCGCGCCGGACCCCCGTCGCTGGTCGGTCCTCGGTGGTGGTCCCCGGGCACGCCCCTCCTCGGGAGGGGGTCCCCGTGGGCTTCGATCGAAGACCGGTCACCCGGGCGCTGTCAGGCGCGAGGCCACGAAGAGGACGTCGCCGCATGCGACGTAGGAAGAGGACACCGTGTCCGCACCCACCACCCAGAACACCACCGCCGCCGCGGAGTTCGACCCCGAGGACGGGGTCACCACCGCCACCGCGGTCATCGACAACGGCAGCTTCGGCAGCCGCACCGTCACCTTCGAGACCGGCCGGCTGGCCAAGCAGGCCGCCGGCTCCGTCGTCGTCACCATGGGCGACACCATGCTGCTCTCGGCCACCACGGCCGGCCGCCAGCCCAAGGAGCACTTCGACTTCTTCCCGCTGACGGTCGACGTCGAGGAGCGCATGTACGCCGCCGGGCGCATCCCCGGCTCGTTCTTCCGCCGCGAGGGCCGCCCGTCGGAGGACGCGATCCTCACCTGTCGCCTGATCGACCGCCCGCTGCGCCCCACCTTCGCCAAGGGGCTGCGCAACGAGGTCCAGGTCGTCATCACCGTCCTGTCGCTGGACCCCGACCACGTCTACGACGTGCTGGCCATCAACGGCGCCTCGGCGTCGACCCAGCTGTCCGGCCTGCCGTTCTCCGGCCCGGTCGGCGGCACCCGGGTCGCGCTGGTGAACGGCCAGTGGGTGGGCTTCCCGACCCACGCCGAGCTCGAGGACGCCGTCTTCGACATGGTCGTGGCCGGCCGGGTGCTCCCGGACGGCGACGTCGCGATCATGATGGTCGAGGCCGAGGCCACCGAGAAGACGATCGAGCTGGTCGCCGGCGGCGCCACCGCGCCGACCGAGGAGGTCGTCGCCCAGGGCCTCGAGGCCGCGAAGCCGTTCATCAAGGCGCTGTGCGACGCGCAGAGCGCGATGGCCGAGAAGGCCGCCAAGCCGGTCGCGGACTTCCCGCGCTTCCTCGACTACCAGGACGACGTCTACGCCGCGGTCGACGCCCAGGCCGCCGGCCGGCTCGCCGAGGTGCAGGCCATCGCCGGCAAGCAGGAGCGGGAGACCGCCACCGACGAGCTCAAGGACGAGGTCAAGGCCGCGCTCGCCGCCCAGTTCGAGGGCCGCGAGAAGGAGGTCTCGGCCGCCTTCCGCGCCGTCACCAAGAAGGTGGTCCGGCAGCGCATCCTGCGCGACAAGGTCCGCATCGACGGCCGTGGGCTGACCGACATCCGGCCGCTGTCGGCCGAGGTCGAGGTCATCCCGCGGGTGCACGGCTCGGCGCTGTTCGAGCGCGGCGAGACCCAGATCCTGGGCGTCACCACGCTGAACATGCTCCGCATGGAGCAGCAGCTGGACACGCTGTCGCCGGTCAACCGCAAGCGCTACATGCACAACTACAACTTCCCGCCCTACTCGACCGGTGAGACCGGCCGCGTGGGCTCGCCCAAGCGCCGCGAGATCGGCCACGGTGCGCTCGCCGAGCGGGCGCTGGTCCCGGTGCTGCCCGACCGCGAGGAGTTCCCCTACGCGATCCGGCAGGTCTCCGAGGCGCTGGGCTCCAACGGCTCGACGTCCATGGGGTCGGTCTGCGCGTCGACCCTGGCGCTGCTCAACGCCGGCGTGCCGCTGAAGGCGCCGGTCGCCGGCATCGCCATGGGCCTGGTGTCCGACGAGGTCGACGGCAAGACCGAGTACGTCGCGCTGACCGACATCCTCGGTGCCGAGGACGCCTTCGGTGACATGGACTTCAAGGTCGCCGGCACCAAGGACTTCGTCACGGCCCTCCAGCTGGACACGAAGCTCGACGGGATCCCCTCCGACGTGCTGGCCCAGGCGCTGACCCAGGCCCGCGCGGCCCGGCTGCACATCCTCGATGTCATGGGCGAGGCCATCGACGCCCCCGACGAGATGAGCCCCTACGCGCCGCGGGTCACCACGGTGCGCATCCCGGTCGACAAGATCGGCGCGGTCATCGGCCCCAAGGGCCAGATGATCAACGCGATCCAGGACGAGACCGGCGCGGACATCACCATCGAGGACGACGGCACGATCTACGTCGGCGCGTCCGACGGCCCCTCGGCCCAGGCCGCGGTGGACCGGATCAACGCCATCGCCAACCCGCAGATGCCGAAGGTCGGCGAGCGCTTCCTCGGCACGGTCGTCAAGACCACGCCGTTCGGTGCCTTCGTCTCCCTGCTCCCGGGCAAGGACGGCCTGGTGCACATCAGCAAGCTGGGCGCCGGCAAGCGGATCGGCAAGGTCGAGGACGTGGTCAACGTCGGCGACAAGCTGCAGGTCGAGATCACCGACATCGACGCCCGCGGCAAGATCAGCCTCGTGCCCGTCGCGGCCGAGGGGGACGGCGCGCCTGAGGCCGCTCCCGCCGAGGACGCCGCGGCCGCACCCGCGCCCGCGGAGGCATGACCGAGCTCGCGAGGTCATGCGGAGGCAGAGCACCACTGGTCACGTGTCCGACGAGCTGGGGGCACCTCCCGCTTGCGGGGGACAGCGAGGAGGACACGTGACCACGAACCGGACGCAGGCTCTGACCGGGGCCGGGACGGGCGCCACCGCGCCCGTCCCGGCCCCGGCCGGTGTGGGGGAGACCGTCGTCCTGGACGTCGACGAGGTCGGCGGCCGGGTCGAGCGCACCGAGCTGCCCGGTGGCCTGCGGGTGCTGACCGAGACGATGCCCGGGGTGCTGTCGGCGACGGTCGGGATCTGGGTCGGCGTCGGCTCGCGCGACGAGACCGACGCCGTCGCCGGCTCCTCCCACTTCCTGGAGCACCTGCTGTTCAAGGGCACCGGCAGTCGCAGCGCGCTGGAGATCGCGACGGCGATGGACGCCGTCGGCGGTGAGATGAACGCCTTCACCGCCAAGGAGCACACCTGCTACTACGCGAACGTGCTCGCCAGCGACCTGCCGCTGGCGGTCACCCTGCTCGGTGACCTGGTCACCGACGCGCTCAACACGGCCCCGGACCTGGAGAGCGAGCGGACGGTGGTGCTCGAGGAGATCGCCATGCGCGACGACGAGCCCTCCGACCTGGTCCACGACCTGTTCGCGGAGACGCTCTTCGGGGGCACGGCGCTCGGCCGGTCGGTGCTGGGCACCGTCGAGTCCATCGAGGGCCTGACCCGGGAGGACGTCGACGGCTGGTACCGCCGGCGCTACACCCCGCCCTCGGTCGTGGTCACCGCCGCCGGCCGGGTGCAGCACCAGCAGGTGCTGGACCTGGTCACCGCCGCCTTCGGCGCCCGGCTGTCCGGGTCGGCGCGCCCTGCGCCGCTGCGGCGGGGCGAGGAGGGCGGGGCGACCACCCCGGCCCGCCCGACCGGCCTGGTCCGGCGGCGGACCGAGCAGACCCACCTGCTGCTCGGCTCGGTCGGCCTGGGCCGGCTCGACGAGCGGCGGTACGCGGCGGCGGTCATGGAGACCGCCGTGGGCGGGGGGATGAGCTCGCGGCTGTTCCAGGAGATCCGGGAGAAGCGCGGGCTGGTCTACAGCGTCGGGTCCGCGCTCACGCACTACGCCGGCACCGGGTCGTTCTCCGTCTACGCGGGGTGCTCGCCCAAGCGGGTGCCCGAGGTGCTGCGGCTGGTCCGGGAGGAACTCGCCCGCGTCGCGGCGGACGGGCTCACCGCCGAGGAGGTCGCCCGAGGGCGCGGCCAGCTCCGGGGCGGTCTGGTCCTGGGTCTCGAGGACACCGGCTCCCGGATGAGCCGGCTGGGCAAGAGCGAGCTGTCCTACGGCGAGTACCTGCCGGTGCGCGAGGTGCTCGACCGGCTCGACGCGGTCCAGGAGGAGCAGGTCCGCGCGGTCGCGGCCGAGCTGCTCACCCGCGACACCTGCCTGGCCGTGGTCGGTCCCTACCGCGAGTCGGAGCTCGACCGCCTCTGATGCGCCCGCACCCTGCTCTGGCCGTCCACGGCGCGCTGTCGCGCGGCGCCTTCGCCGTGGCCGTGCTGGTGTCGCTGGCGGTGCTGTTCGCCCCCGCGGACGACGTCCCGGCGTCGCCGCCGGGGGTGGACAAGGTGGTGCACCTGCTGCTGTTCGCCGCCCTGGCGGTGACCGGACGGTGGGCCGGGGCCCGGGCCGGGGCGCTCGGCGTCCTGCTGGTGGTCTACGCCGCGGTGAGCGAGGTCGTGCAGGGGTTCTCGGCGCTCGAGCGCTCCGCGTCGGTGGCCGACTGGGTGGCGGACACCGTCGGCGTCCTCGCGGGCCTGGCCGCCTGGGCCTGGGCCGCGGGACGCAGCCGACCGTGACGGGCGGGCTGCCTTGCGTCGTGCGCCGGCGGCGGGAAGCCTGACCCGGTGACCACGAGCACCTCCGCCTCCGACCAGCACGGATCCACCTCCTCCGCGGGAGAGGGCCACCTCGTCCCCGTCGGCGTGCTGGGTGCCCGCGGGCGCATGGGCACCGAGGTGGTCAAGGCGGTGAACGCCGCCGAGGACCTCGAGCTCGTCGCGATGGTCGACTCGGGGGACTGGCTGTTCGACGTCGCGAACGCCGGCGCGCAGGTGGTCGTCGACTTCACCCGGCCGGACGTCGTCATGGACAACATCCGCTTCTGCATCGACAACAACATCCACTGCGTGGTCGGCACCACCGGCTTCGACGAGGACAGGCTCGCCACCGTCGCCGAGTGGCTCGAGCCCAAGCCGGACGTCGGGGTCGTCATCGCGCCCAACTTCGGCATCGGCGCCGTGCTGCTGATGAGGTTCGCCCAGGAGGCGGCGCGCTTCTTCCCGTCCACGGAGATCGTCGAGCTGCACCACCCGAACAAGGTGGACGCGCCATCGGGTACCGCCGCGCGGACCGCCCGGCTGGTCGCCGCCGCCCGGCGTGTGGCGGGGCTCCCTGCCCAGCCGGACGCCACCGTCGACTCGCTGCCCGGCGCACGCGGTGCCGACGTCGAGGGTGTACCGGTGCACGCCGTCCGGCTCACCGGGCTCGTCGCGCACCAGGAGGTGCTCATGGGTGCGCCCGGGGAGACCCTGACGCTCCGGCACGACTCCTACGACCGGGCGTCGTTCATGCCGGGTGTCCTGCTCGCCGTCCGGGAGATCGGCCGGCGCCCGGGTCTGACGGTGGGGATCGAGAGCTTCCTGGGGCTCTGAGGTCGGGCGCCGGCGTTGTGACGGGGACCGCCCTCCACCGACTTGCGCACGGACCCCGGACGTCGTGTATGGTTCTCTTCGCGCCGGACGGGCCCGGGAGGGCCGCGGAGAGCACCCCCCGGGTGCAGGACTCCGGACACGGCGTACAGCTGGACAAGCCGCCAGAGACGAGGCCCGTGAGGGTTTGGTAGCTGCGCGTCCGCTCCTTGAGAACTCAACAGCGTGCCGAAAGTCAGTGCCAAGTAACAACCCCTTTTTTGTGGGTTTCTTTGGGTTGATTGATCGAGAGCGTCCAGTTCTCGGTTCTCGGCCTGGTTCAAGCATCTACGGAGAGTTTGATCCTGGCTCA
>NZ_FNIQ01000010.1 GCF_900104025.1 Geodermatophilus sp. DSM 45219
CGGCGGATACCCGCGTCGTCCCACAGCCCCTCCTCAAGGGGTCAGGTGGCACGAAGATCCAACAATCGGACTCCACGAAACAAGGGGCGGACCAAGGAGTCAACCGAACCGGGGGCAGTCCGACCTGATCGTGGAGCCGATCGAGCCTTCCGCCACGACCCGACTCGCACCACCCAGGCGGTCCTGGCGGCGGCAGCGGTTCGACATCCGAAAGGGACACCGAACCGTCCTGCGAGACGAACCCGTACCGGATGCCGTAGGCGTCCCCGGTCAGCAGGTCGAGTGATCACCGCAGGGAGAGCCTCCAGGGGATCCGCCACCGGGCACCCCAGCGTCGGAGGGTCGGCGGAAGGCTCGCCCTCGACCCCGGAGGGGTTGGGCCCGCGTGGCCGCATGCCGCAGCGGCGCGGGGCTGATCTCGCTCACCGTCCGGAGCTGCCCCCATCGGTCCACGCGCAGACTCGGTTGCAGGCGCGCCTTCCGGCGGCAGTGGCCACAACCACGACTCCCGGGCCAGTCCCGACGTCCTCGGTCAGTACATGTGGTCAGCGGTTCTCGCCTGCAGAGTGATGGGCCAGGACCCGTTGGAGCAGTGACACCAGCTGCTCCTGCTCCGAGGGCGCCAGTGGGGCCAGGAGCTCGGCCGCGGCCGCCTGCACGCGTGCGTCCAGGAGTCGCAGCTCAGCCTGCCCCGCAGGCGTGATCCGCAGGACGTTCCGCCGCCGGTCCGCCTCGTCCGGCGCACGCAGGGCGAAGTCCTCGCGCTCGAGTTCGTTGAGCGCAGCGACCAGATCGCTCCGGTCGACACCGAGACGCCTGCTGAGCTCGGCCTGACTGACGGGGCCGAACTCTGCGAGCCCGGCCAGCACCGCGTAGTGCAAGCGAACGCCCGGGCGCCCGAAGGATTCCGCAACGAGTCGGTTGGCGCGGCTGGCCACCTGGTTGAGCAACCAGGAGGGCAGCACCCAGAGCCGGCGGGAGGGAGCGTGCACCGGTTCGGTCGCGTGCTGATCGGCCACCCGACGATCCTACAGATCGTTGGAAATCCAACGACCTGTTACGTTGGAAGTCCAACGATTTCGGATGTCTGGAGCCTGGCCGTGAGCCGAACGTCCGCACCGACCACCCATCCCCCCTCCCCCATCCCCGGACGCACCTGGCGACTGGCTGTCGTCCTGGCCTTCGGCGGAGTGATGGCCGGCCTGGACGGTTCGATCGTCAACGTCGGCCTGGCCACGATCCAAGACGACCTCGACGCGTCGCTCACGGCGATCCAGTGGGTGTCCAGCGGCTACCTCCTTGCCCTGGCCGCTGCCCTGCCGGTCTGTGGGTGGCTGTCCCGGCGCGTCGGTGCCGGCCGGTTGTGGCTGTGGTCCCTGGCCGGCTTCACGCTGGCCTCGGGTCTGTGCGCCGCGGCATGGAACGTGGAACTGCTCATCGCGCTCCGAGTCCTGCAAGGCATCGCCGGGGGCCTGCTGGTCCCGACCGGCATGACCGTGCTGGCGCGGGCCGCCGATCCCTCGCAGCTGGGACGCCTGATGGCCACCTCCAGCGTGCCGGCCATCCTGGCCCCCGGTGTCGGGCCGGTCCTCGGGGCTGCCCTGCTGGCGCAGCTGTCCTGGCACTGGATGTTCCTGATCAACGTCCCGATCGGTCTGGCATCCCTGGCCATCGGCGTGCGCACCGTCCTCGTCGCATCACCGGACGAGGACGAAGGAGGTCGACCGCTCGACGTCCCAGCCCTCCTGCTCGTCGCACCGGGACTCCCCCTGCTGGTGTACGGCATCACCCACGCCGCCGAGACCCGCAGCCTGCTGACGCCGGCGGTCGCGGCCCCACTGGCCCTCGGCCTGACGCTGCTGGCGGCCTTCACCCGCCGCTGCCTGACCTCGCCTCACCCCCTGGTCGACCTCCGCCTGTTCGGCGACCGGGTCTACCGGGCCGCTTCACTGGAGGTCCTGTTCAACGGAGCGGCACTGTTCGGCGGACTCATCGTGATGCCGCTGTACTTCCAGTTGCTGCTCAGCCGCGACATCACCGACACCGGCCTGCTCCTGATCGCCTTCAGCGTCGGCGCGGCCGTGACCTTCCCGATCGCCGGACGGCTCACCGACCGGTTCGGTGGCCCACCCGTCGCCGTCGCCGGCCTCCTCATCACCGCGGCCAGCACACTGCCCTTCGCGGTCCTGCCGGCCGACCCCGACCTGGTCCTCGTCGAGATCCTGCAGATCATCCGTGGAATCGGTCTCGCGCTGTCCGGGATGCCCATCGTGTCCACCGCCCTGGCCACCGTGCGACGACATCAGATCCCGGACGCCACCACACAGGTCAACGCGCTCTCCCGGGTGGGCGGCGCACTCGGCAGCGCCCTGTTCATCGTCGTGCTCACCAGCCAGCTACCCGCCGACCCAAGCGGCCCCGCGGCCCTGGACAGCTTCCAGAACACCTTCTCGTGGCTCACCGCCGCGACCCTCGGCGCCCTCGTCGGCGCCCTATGGCTGCTCCACGAGACCCGACGCGCCGGCACCCACACGACGCTCCCACCACATTCCCCGACCTGGACGAAGACGGAGACCACGCCATGACCCGCATCGCCATCATCACCGGCAGCACCCGCCCCGGCCGGAAGTCCCCAGCCATCGCCGCATGGGTCCACCAGAACGCCGCCCGACGTGACGACGTCGACTACGAGGTCGTCGACCTCGCCGACTTCGACCTCCCGCACCTCGAGGAACCCGTCGCAGCCGCAATGACCGGGGAGTACCGGCATCCCTACACCCGGCGGTGGTCCCAGACCATCGCCGCATTCGACGGCTACGTCTTCATCACCCCGGAGTACAACCACTCGATGCCCGGCGTGCTCAAGAACGCCATCGACCACCTCTACACCGAGTGGCACGACAAGCCCGCCGGCTTCGTCGGCTATGGCACCCACGGCGGCACCCGCGCCGTCGAACAACTCCGTCTGGTCATGGGCGAACTGCACATCGCCGACGTCCGCGCCCAGGTCGCCCTGTCCCTGTTCACCGACTTCCACAACGGGACCGAACTCGTCCCAGGCGACCACCAGGTGAAGACCCTCAACACGATGCTCGACCAAGTCGCCCGCTGGGCCAACGCCCTCGCGCCACTGCGGGCAACGTACGGGCGGCAAACGCCCGGTGCCAAGCCGACCGTGGACGAGAGTCGCAGGTCGGACCGGATGGAGGGGTCCCGCTCATGACCCATGCCCGGTCGGGGATCCTCAGCTGTACGTCCGCCGCGGCTGCCGGCGAGGTCGCCCGGCCCGTGGCGATCGAGCCGGTGAGCCGATGAGCCGGTCATCTGGTGGCGGACCAGCCTCCGTCCGAGGCGATGGTCTGGCCGGTGACCCAGTCGGCTTCGTCGCCGACCAGCCGGGCGACCGGCTTCGCGGTGCCCGTCGGAGCGCTCCAGCGTCCACCGGGGCTGCGTGCGATCACGGCGGCGAGGGTGGCCTCGTCGGCGTACCCGGTGTCGTTGGGTCCGGGATCGACGCAGTCGACGGTGATGCCCGGGGCGCCAGGTGGACCGCCAGGCTGGGCGTCAGTTCGTGCAGTGCGCCCTTGGAAGCGATGTAGGGCAGCTCACCCGGCATCGCCCCGTGGTACTGACCCGAGGTGGACACCACGACCCGACCACCCGGACGACCGTCGTGCTGGGTGGCGTAGGCCTGCACGAGGAGCAAGGTGGCGCCAGTGTTCACCGCGTAGCTGGGGCCGATCTCGGTCGCCGTCAGCTGTTCCAGGTTCTGCATGCTGCTGCGGGAGTGGTTGGCCACCACCACGTCCAGGTGCCCGAACGCCTTCCGGGCGGCAGTGACCGATTGCGCCGGCGCCTCGGGGTCGGCCAGGTCGGCGGGTGCGCGCTCGGCCCGGCCGCCCTGGGCGCGGATCTCCTCGACCAGACCGTCCGGACCCGCGCCCCAGGCCTGTCGGGCGTCGTGCGCAGACCAGGAGTGCACCAGGACGGAGGCGCCGTCGGCGGCGAGCCGGCGGGCGGCCGAACCCACTCAACTGCCTCCTCGTGGTCGATCGGCGGTCGGCTTCGCTGAGCTGAGCTGAGCTGAGCTGGCAAGCGCCGCTACCCCGGCACCTTCGGATCCAGCCGCGAACAGTCGCCGTCTGCCTCGAGCCGGTCATCCGACGACTGGTCAGTGGGCGTGGACACGCGGCGCGGCGCAGGAGCGGTGGCGGTCGGTGCGGCATGCCCTCACGAACGTTCCTCTGGTCGACGGGGACCGGCGCGCCGCGGACCTGTGGTCACGGCGTGGGACTGTGCGTCTTGCCCCTCGATGCGGGCGCACCACTGGTCCTTGCGGCGTTGGCCTTGGCGAGGCGGTGCACGCTGATGGGCGCCAGAACGGCTAGGGCGGCGGCGAGCGCGGCGAGGGCGAGCATGGCGCCGGGCAGGTCGACGGCGTCTGCCCAGCGCCCGACGTAGACGGGGCCCGCGAGGAAGCCGAGGTAGGCGATGGTGGCCACCACCGAGGTGGCGGCACCTCGGACGTCTTCGGGCACGCGGCTGGTCAGCACGCTGAGCAGGGTCGGGAAGAGAACGGCTGTGCCGGTGGCTGCCACGGCCAGCGCCAGCAAGCCGAAGGCGACGGAGGCTGCCGAAGCCAGGGCTGCGGTGCCGACTGCGGCGAGCAGGCAGCCGCAGAGCAGCACCGCGCCCGGGCGCCGGGTGCTCAGCCCTGCGGTGCTCCACCGGGTCAGGGCGACCATCCCGGCGAAGACCGCTGGGCCCGCGGCGGCAGTGGTCGGCCCGGCGTCGAGGACGTCGCCCAGGTACAGCGCGCTCCAGCTCTGGTGACCGTTCTCCACGGCGAAGGCCAGCGCCCCTAGACCGCCCAGGATCAGCAGCGGCCGCGCAGGCCCACTGCGCAGCTCGGGCGTGCGTCTGCCGGTCGCTCGGTACCCGGCCACGACGGGAGCCGGAGCGTTGCGGGCCAGGACGATCCCCGCCGCCACAGCCCCGACGGCGAGCACGGCGAAGGCGACCACGGGCGGCAAGCCGGTGGCGCGTGCCCCTCCGGCGCCCAGGCTGGACACGACCACGGCGGCGGAGAAGATCGCGTGGGCCCGGCCGATCACGGGCGCGCCGGTGGTGGCCTGGGCCGATCCCGCGGTGGCGTTGATCGCCACGTCCGCGGCACCGGAGACAGTTCCCAGCACGGCCAGCCCGACCGACAGACCCACCAGGTCGCGAGCCGTGACCGCGACCAGGACCCCGGCAAGACCGAGGGAGGCCAGCAGCAGCGCCGTGACCCGGGTGCCCCACCGGTCGACCAGGCGGCCGGCGACCGGCATCGCCGGCAGCGCACCGGCACCGACGAACAACAGCGCGGTGCCCAGCTGGCCGTCGCTGATGCCGGCCTGGTCCCGGATCGCCGGGATCGAAGCGCCCCAGGTGCCCCAGAAGCCGCCGAAGACCGCGAAAGCCAGATAGGCGGCCGCCACTCGCCCGCGGGGTGCACAGTGCATTTGTGTAACGCTACACAGATAGGATGACCCGGTGTCATCCGAGGGACAGGACCGCCGTCCGACGATGGCCGACGTCGCCCGGGTAGCTGGGGTGTCGGCGATGACCGTCTCCTACACGTACGGCCAACCAGCGCGGGTGTCCGCCGGAACCGCGGAGAGGGTCCGGCGAGCCGCCGAGGAACTGGGCTACGTCGGCCCCCAGCCCGTTGCCCGCTCCCTGCGCCGCGGGCGCACCGGCAGCATCGGAGTGGTCCTCGGTGAGCACCTGACGTACGCCTTCGACGACCCCCAGGCAGCACGGTTCCTGGCCGGGGTCGCCCAGGTGTGCGCCGAGCAGGCCACCGGTCTGACCCTGGTGCCCATCACCGGCGCGGCCAGCGACAGCGCACGGGTGGCCCAGGCAGCCGTCGACGGCTTCGTGGTATGGACCACCAGCGATGACGACCCCGTCCTCGACGCCGTCACAGCCACCGGCTTGCCCGCCGTCGTCCACGGGGGCCCAGCCCGCAGCGGGTTGCCCAGCGTGGGCATCGACGACCGCGCGGCCGCCCGAGCCATCGCCCGGCTCGCCTTCGCCGGCGCCCGCGCCCCGGCGATCCTCAGCTTTCCCCTCGACCGTGCCCGATCCGCCCAGGTCCTCAGCGGCCCGGACCCGCAGGCCGCGGCGTTCCCGGTCACCCGCAACCGGCTGGCCGGGTTCAAGGAGGCCTGGGAGGAGACCGGAGGGTCCTGGTCCCAGGTGCAGGTCGTCGTCTGCGCGGTCAACAGCGCGCGCCTGGGCGCCGCGGCCACCGCCCACCTGCTCGACGACGACGCCGGGCCTGACGCACTCGCCGCGATGAGCGACGAGCTCGCCCTCGGCGCTCTACACACCGCGCACGAGGTCGGCGTCGCCGTTCCCGAGGCGCTGGCGCTGACCGGCTGGGACGACACCGACGCCGCCGCACCCGCCGGCCTGAGCACCCTGCGCCAGGACCTGCGCGACCACGGAGCCCGCTGCGCCCGCATCGCCCTGGGCCAGCACGACACCGGGACACCGCCACCCTGGGAGGTCGTCCGCCGCCGGAGCACCCGCCCCACGGCATTGCCCTGACCCGCCCGCGGCGACTCGATCAGGGCAAGACCCTTCGCGAGGTCGCTGACGCCGCCGGAGTGTCAGCCGGACACCTGTCGGAGGTCGAACGCGGCCGCAAGGAACCGTCATCCGAGGTCCTCGCGACCATCTGCCGTGGGCTCGGACTGGCCCTGTCGGAGCTCCTCGGAGCGGTGCTGCGGGAGCTGGCCATCCGCCGGCCGCGGTTGGAGGTGGGCCGCCGGGACTTCGATCTGGCTGCCCGATGGTCGAGATCATCTCGTAGCGAAACGGCCGCTGCTCACGGCGGCTGCGTCCTAGCGTCGCAGCCGTGGATCTTCGTGAAGTGCTTCCCGGCCTGCACTTGCTGCCGCTGGGCATCAGTAACGCCTATCTGTGGCGCGCCGCCGAAGGAGTCACCCTCATCGACACCGGCCCGCCGGGGAGCGGCCCGGCGATCCGAGCCGCGCTGCAACACCTCGGCGTACCGCCTGAGGAGGTGCACCACATCGTGCTCACCCACTTCCACGACGACCATGCCGGCTCCGCGGCCGACGTGGCCAGCTGGTCCGGCGCGCGGGTCATCGCCGGAGCCGGTGACGCTGCCTTCGTGCGCGGGGAGCAGCCCGGTCCACCTCCGGCCTTCACGCGAGCGGAGCAGCAATTGCACGCGGTGGTGGCGGCCGACCTGCAACCTGCCTCGGCTTGTCGGGTCGACCGAGAGGTCACCGACCAGGAGGTCCTCGATCTCGGCGAGGAGGCCGTGGTGCTGTCGGTGCCGGGTCACACGCCCGGCAGCATCGCCCTGCACCTACCCGCGGCCGGCCTCCTGCTCACGGGTGACACCATCGCCGAACACCGAGGGCAGGTCGTCCTGGGGCCATTCAACATCGACCGCGACGCTGCGTGGCGATCCCTGCAGCACCTGGCTGACCTCGACGTCGAAGTCGCCTGCTTCGGCCATGGCCAGCCAGTGGTCGGCTCTGCATCCTCGGCGCTGCGCCGCGCCACCGACCCATTCGGCTGACCAGCCCGCCGGCGTCCCGCAGGTCGACGAGGAGGGGCGCGTTCGCGCAGAGCGGTGATCACCGCGGGCAGGGCGTAGGCGCACAGCGACTCCGGCGCGGACAGGCGCACGATGACGGACGGTCGGCCGAGCGGCGCCGCGACCTGCGCGTGTGGTTGCTCCTCGAGGACCAGGACGTGCTCGGCGTAGGACAACCGGCGCTGTCCGACTTCCGTGGTCACTGCGCCGGTCGGGAGGCGATCGGGCAAGCGGGCGCCGAGTTGCCGCTCCAGCGCCATCATCTGCACGGTCACGGACTCGGCGGCCCGGAGATCGGAGTGGGCCGAGCCCAGTTCGCACGCCCCTTCACCGTCGCCCGCGAGGCGGGCTCGCACAACCTGCCGCACGCCGGAGAGAGCATCGGTCCAGCCACCGTGTGGTCCGCGCTCCACGACCTGGGCGCCGAGCGCATCGGCCACGGGATCCACGCCGTCACCGACCCCGGTTGCTCGACCACCTGGCCGACCACCGGATCCCGTTGGAGGTGTGCCCGACCTCCAACGTGCGCACCGGCGCGGTCGACAACATCGAAGCCCACCCGCTGCCCGCGGCTACTGCAGGCCGGCGTCCCGGTGGCACTCAGTTCCGATGACCCGGGCATGTTCGACACCGACCTGACAAGAGATCCCGACCGACGATCCCGCTGTGGTCGATGGGCGTGCCGGTCGAGGAGGAGTCATCACCGTCGCCACGCATCGAGCCACTGCCGACCGATGCCGCGCACCGCGAGTCCTGCGCCGTCGTGGAACGGGCCCACACCCCGTCGTCCGCGCAAGGGAGGCCGGACGACGCCGCGGCGCACGCCGTCCGGCCTCGTGGAGCGACCCGGCCCGGTCCTCGATCAGCCGAGGGAGGCGATGAGCTCGCGGCAGGCGGTCTCGCAGCGCCGGCAGGCCTCGGCGCAGACTCGGCAGTGCTCGTGCATGTCGGCGTGGCTCGCGCACTCGTCACCGCACGCCTTGCAGGCCGCGGCACAGGCCTCGAGGACGGCGCGGGTCAGGTTGGCGTCGTAGCCGGTGTGCCGGGAGAGGACCCGGCCGGTGGTGTCGCAGACGTCGGCACAGTCGAGGTTGGTGCGGATGCACGTCGTCAGCTCGGCGACCATCTCCTCGCTGAGACACGCGTCGGCGCACGCGGTGCAGCTCTGGGCGCACTCGAAGCATGCCTCGATGCACGCGGTGAGCTTCTGCTTGTCGATGCCCCCGAGGTCGGCGGGGTAGGTGTCGAGCATCTGGCCGGCAACGGTCACTGGTCTGCCCTCCGTCGCCCCGCGTCGTCCTGGGGCAGGCTCGTGGTGGGCGGCCGTGGTCCGGCCGCCCCGACCGCATACCCGGACGGACGTACGGACAACGAGGGTCCTGGCGACACACCATGAGCGATGACCGAGGGCAACCGCACCAGCACCCGGTCGACCCCGAGCGGGTGGCCCGCGCGCGGGAGCGGCTCCCCAGCCGGGACGACGCCGCCTCGGTGTCGAGCGTCCTCACGCTGATCTCCGACCCGACCCGGTCGCGCGTGCTGTACGCCCTCGACGTCGCCGAGGAGCTCTGCGTCGGCGACCTGGCGCTGGCACTGGAGGTCAACGAGGACGCCGTGGGCTACGCGCTGCGGGTGCTGCGCACTGCCGGGCTGGTCGCCAACCGCCGCGAGGGGCGGGTCGTGTACTACCGGCTGGCCCCGGACTTCCCCGAGCCGCTGCTCGACTCCTGCCTGTGGCGCCTGGTCGCCCTCACCCGGTCGCCGAGCCCGGACGACGGGCCCTGACGCGGGGCTCCCCGGCGCCAGCCGGGGAGCCCCGCAACGGTCTGGAACGGCCCCCGCGCAGGGCCCCGCCGCGAGCCTGCGAACAGGTGGGGCAAAGGGGGTCCTTCCTCAGCCCTGCTGCGGCGAGCTGAACCGGGCGCTGAGCCCGTCCCCCTGGTCGCCGCCCTCACCGGGCAGCGGCGCCTCGTCCTCGGCCGCGCGCACGACGGCGTCGTCGGCGAGGTCGTCGTCCTCCCGCCCGGCGGGAGCGTCGCGCGCCAGCTCCTCGAGCACCCGCCGCTCCTCGGCGGTGAGGTCAGCAGGCCCGAGGTGATCCCCCGGCTCACCGGCGTCCGACCCGCTGGCCATGGCCGAGTCGGGCTGGACGTCGTCCGGACTGGTCATCGTCGTCTCCTCGGGACCGATGCCGGGTCAGCGCGGGAAGTTCGGTTCGAGACGCGGCACGATCTGCATCTCCGGCACGAAGGCCGCCGGGTGCAGCGTCACCAGGTAGCGCACCATCTCCGCGACCGCCGACGGCGGCATCATCAGGTGGGCCGGGATGCCCCACTGCTCCATCATCGGGGTGTCCATCGCGGCGGGGATGACCGCCTGCACGCGGCACGGGAAGGGCCGCTCGACGCCGTCCTCGCCCCGGACCGCCTTCTCGCGCAGCTCCCGCTGGATGCACTTGGTCGCGTTGAGGAAGCCGGCCTTGGAGCCGTTGTAGGCGATCGCGCCGCTGCCGGAGGTGATCGCCGAGAGGCTGACGATGTGGACGACGTCGGCGGTGCGGTCCGCCGGCAGGTGCTGCACCCGCTTCATGAACTCGCTGGTCAGGAAGAGCGGGCCCTCGCAGTTGACCGCCTGCACCCGCTGGTAGTCCGCGAGGTCGATGTCGGTGACGTAGCCGGGCCGGTCGATGCCGGCGACGTTGGCCAGGATGTCGAAGGCGTCGCCGTGCGCGTCGAAGAGCTGCTGCACGACCGAGCGGCGGCTGGCGTCGTCGGTCACGTCGAGCGCGACGACCTCCGCCGACCCGCCCGCGTCGGCCACCAGCTCCGCCGTGCCCTTGGAGCCGGCGTCGTCGATGTCGGCGATCGCCACGTGCGCGCCGGCCTCGGCCAGGGCCACGCAGGTGGCCCGGCCCAGTCCGCTCGCCCCACCCGTGACCAGGGCCACCCGTCCCTGCAACGCCCTGCTGTCGGCCATCGGCTCCTCCGTCCGTCGATCGGGATGTCCCGACCAGCCTGGTGGATGCGCCCGCCCGTCGCAGGTCGGGACGATCACGTCAGGGCGGCGCTCCCCGACGTCGTCCGCACGCCGCCGAGCCCGGTCCCCCACACGTCGGCCAGCGTGACCGTCTGCAGCCCGCGCTCGGCGATGAGCTCGACCAGCTCGTCGTAGACCTCGGTGATCGTCGGCTGGTTGACGTGGCCCACGATCACCGACTGCGCGGCGAACCACTCCCGGGCGGCCGCCATCAGCTCGCCCGGGGTGAGCAGCCGGTTGTCCTCCAGCGTGCCGTTCCACATGACGATCGTGGGGTGCCCGAGGTCGGCGCTGATCCGGTCGACCCGCGCGTCGTGCGACCCGAAGGGCGGGCGCATGAACGGCGTCCGGACGCCGAAGGTGTCCTCGATCCAGTCGCGGTTGCGGCCGATCTCCTCGGCGACCTCGTCCTTGGAGAGGGTCGTCAGGTCCAGGTGCGACCAGGTGTGGTTGCCCAGCGCCACCTGCCCGGAGTCGATCAGCGGCTGCAGCCGGTCGCCGTTCTCCTCCCACGAGGAGTAGCGGCCGTTCGGGAAGAGCGTCAGCCGGACGCCGGAGTCCTCGGCGAACTCGCAGACCGACCGGACGACCTCCGAGCTGGTGCCGTCGTCGAGGGTCAGCGCCAGCGAGCTGCCCTCACCGGGCAGCCGGTCGACGACCCCGGTCGGCGCGGGCAGCACCCCGGGCAGCGGCGATGGCGCGACCACCGGCTCGGCGGCCGCGGCGGTGGGGACCGCGGCCCGCGCGGGGTCCACCAGACCGGCCGTACCCCGGCCCACGGCCGTGCCGGCCACACCTGCGGCGAGGAAGAGGAGGAACCTCCGGCGCTCCATGCGGCGGACGCTAGGGACGGGTGCCGGCGCGGCCGCGCAGCGACACCAGCTCCCCGGGTGGCCGGCACCACCCGTGCTGCACCGGTCACCGGACGTGTCGGCGACGGGCCGGCCGACCCGAGCCGCGGGTCAGCCGACGGGGACCAGGCCCGCCTCCTCGATGAGGCGGGCCTGCTCGCGACACCAGGGCGACCACGCCTCGCCGTCCTCGGTCTCCTGCCGCTCGCGGAACGCCGCCCACTCCAGCAGCTCCCACTCGCCGACCTCGTCCGGGTCCGGCGCCGGGCTGCCTCGGAACCGGCCCAGGTAGACCGGGCAGACCTCGTTCTCCACGACGCCGCGGAACTCCGCGCGGTAGCGGTAGCCGGGCAGGGCCGGACGGAGCCCGTCGACCTGCAGCCCCAGCTCGAAGGCGGCACGGCGGGCGATCGCGTCCGCGTCGTCCTCACCGGGGCCGGGGTGGCCGCAGACGGTGTTGGTCCACATGCCCGGGAAGGTCTGCTTCCCCTGGGCGCGGCGGGTGACCAGCAGCCGGCCGTCGTCGTCGAAGAGGTACGCGGAGAAGGCCCGGTGCAGCGGCGTCTCGCCGTGGTGCACCAGCGGCTTGGGCATCGCGCCGATCGCCGTCCCCTCGTCGTCGAGCAGGACGATGAGCTCTTCGGGCACCTGGGTCACGGTGGCCATTGTCGTCCCGGCGTGCCGTGAGCGCCGCCGGCGGGCATGACCCCCGCACCGCCCGGGCACCGTGGCGGGGTGGACAGGTACACGCGCGACGGTCTGGTCTTCGACGTCCGGGACGGCGGCCCGTCCGGCGGGGAGCCCGTGGTCCTGCTGCACGGCTTCCCGCAGGACTCCGCCGCCTGGACCGCCGTCGCCGGGGACCTGCACGGCGCGGGCCTGCGCACCCTGGCACCCGACCAGCGCGGCTACTCCCCCGGCGCCCGGCCGACCGGCCGGTCGGCCTACCGGCTGCGGGAGCTCACCGACGACGTCCTGGCGCTGCTGGACGCCGCGGAGCTGGGCAGCGCGCACGTCGTGGGCCACGACTGGGGTGGGCTCGTCGCGTGGGCGCTGGGTGCCCGGCACCCGGAACGGGTGCGCACGCTGACCTCGCTCTCGGTGCCGCACCCCGCGGCGATGGCCCGCGCGATGGTCACCAGCGACCAGGCGCTGCGGTCGTACTACATCGCGCTGTTCCAGCTGCCGGTGCTGCCCGAGCGGCTGCTGCTGGCCGGGGACGGCGCGGCGCTGCGCCGGCTGCTGGAGACCAGCGGCCTGCCGCCCGAGCAGGCCGGGCACTACGCGCGGCGGATGCAGGAGCCGGGCGCGCTCAGCGCGGCCCTGGCCTGGTACCGGGCGCTGCCGCTGGACGCCCGCGACCCTGTCGGCCGGGTGCGCGTGCCGACGCTGCACCTGTGGAGCACCCGCGACGCCGCCCTCGGCCGCGCCGCCACCGAGCAGACCCGGCGGTTCGTCGACGCCCCCTACCGGCTCGAGGTGCTCGAGGGCCTGACCCACTTCATCCCCGAGCTCGCGCCCGCGCGGACGGCCGAACTCGTGACCGAGCACGTCCGCGCGCACCGCTGAGGGGACGCCCGCCGGCAGCGGGCCCGCCCAGGACCAGGCCGGCGACGGCCAGGGCCAGCGCCACGACGGGTGCGACGGCGAGCGCCGCCCCGCCCGCCGGCCCCGTCGGGGCGTGGTGACCGGCACCCGAGGCGACGGACAGCAGCGGGTGCCCGACGAGCATGACGGCCGAGACGACGGCCATCTGCGCCCATGCCCGCCGGCGGGGCAGCAGCGCGAGGTGCATCGCGCAGGGCAGGCAGCCCATGGCCATCCCCAGCACCGCCACGACCTGCAGCGACGACGGCGTCGGACCCGTTCCCAGCACCAGCACGTGGACCGCGGCCGAGCTCAGGGCGACCAGGACGGCGCTCCACCGGACCACCGCGAACACCGGTGTGCTGTTCGACTTCGAAACAGGCTCTTCACATAGCGAGCGGACGGCTGTAACTTGGGTCACCCAGTGTTTCTACACCCGTAGAACCAAAACAGGGAGCCCCCATGGCAGCGGACACCGCCGCGAGCACCGTGACCCACCCACTGGCCCAGCTGAGCGCCGCGGACGTGAGCGCCGCCCGCGAGGTCCTCGACGCCGCCGGCCTGGTCGCCGAGTCGACCCGGTTCGTCTACGTCGGGCTGGAGGAGCCGCCGAAGTCAGCGCTGTACGCCGGTGACGCGGTGCCCGACCGCCGGTTGCGGGTGCTGCTGCACGACGTCGCGCGGCCGAACGGGCGGGACGTCGTGGTCTCGGTGGACCGGGGCGAGATCGTCGCCGACCGCGCGCTCGACGCCGCGACCGACGGCCAGCTGCCGGTGCTCGACGAGGAGTTCGCGCTGGTGGAGGAGGTGCTCGCCACGGACGAGCGGTGGCTCGCCGCGCTCGCGGCGCGCGACCTCGACGTCGCCGACGTCCGGGTCGCCCCGCTCTCCGCCGGCGTCTTCGAGTACCCGGAGGAGGAGGGACGGCGGATCCTGCGCGGCCTGGCCTTCCGCCAGGACCACCCCGGGGACCACCCCTGGGCGCACCCGATCGACGGGCTGGTCGGCTACGTCGACGTCATGAGCAAGACGGTCGACCAGGTCATCGACCTCGGTCCGGTGCCGATCCCCGAGGAGTCGGGCAACTTCACCGACCCGGCGGTCACCGGGCCGATGCGCACCACCCAGAAGCCCATCGAGATCACCCAGCCCGAGGGCCCCAGCTTCACCCTCGACGGCAACCTGCTGACCTGGGAGGGCTGGCAGCTGCGGGTCGGGTTCGACGCCCGCGAGGGGCTGACGCTGCACCAGATCGGCTTCGTCGACGGCGGCCGGCTGCGGCCGATCGTCCACCGGGCCTCGATCGCCGAGATGGTCGTGCCCTACGCCGACCCCTCCCCCGTGCGGTCGTGGCAGAACTACTTCGACACCGGCGAGTACCTGGTCGGCCGCTACGCCAACGCCCTCGAGCTCGGCTGCGACTGCCTCGGCGACATCACCTACCTGGACGCCGTCATCGCCGACGAGCGCGGCAACCCGCAGGTGCTGCGCAACGCCATCTGCATGCACGAGGAGGACGTCGGCGTCCTCTGGAAGCACACCGACCTGTGGGCCGGCTCCTCGGAGACCCGCCGGCAGCGCCGGATGGTGATCAGCTTCTTCACCACGATCGGCAACTACGACTACGGGTTCTACTGGTACCTCTACCTCGACGGCACGATCGGCTTCGAGGTCAAGGCCACCGGGATCGTCTTCACCTCCGCCCACCCGGGCGACGGCTACCCCTACGCCTCGCAGATCGCCCCGGGACTCGGCGCGCCGTACCACCAGCACCTGTTCAGCGCGCGGTTGGACATGATGCTCGACGGGCCGACCAACACGGTGGAGGAGCTGGACTTCGTCCGGGTCCCGATGGGTCCGGACAACCCGCGCGGCAACGCCTTCGCCCAGCGGCGGACGACGCTGCGCCGGGAGTCCGAGGCGCAGCGCATGGCCGACCAGTCCGTCGGGCGGATCTGGCACATCAGCAACCCGGAGAGCCGCAACCGCCTCGGCGAGCCGGTCGCCTACGCGCTGCTGCCGGAGGGGCAGCCGGCCCTGCTGGCCGACCCGGACAGCTCCATCTCCCGGCGCGCCACCTTCGCCACGAAGCACCTGTGGGTCACCGCCTACGACCCCGCCGAGCGCTTCGCGGCCGGCGACTTCGTCAACCAGCACGCGGGCGGTGCCGGCCTGCCCGAGTACGCGGCCGCCGACCGGGAGCTCGAGGCCACCGACCTCGTCGTCTGGCACACCTTCGGCCTCACCCACGTGCCCCGTCCGGAGGACTGGCCGATCATGCCGGTCGACCACACCGGCTTCCGGCTCAAGCCGGTCGGCTTCTTCGACCGCAACCCCACCCTCGACGTCCCTCCGAACGCCAGCGCCCACTGCCGCAGCCGCGCAGCCGGCCCCTCCGCCGACACGGCGAGCCAGGACGGGTGCTGCCATGAGTGAGCTCACGCCCACCGCGCCGCCGGCCGCTCCCGGCCGATCGGGCGAGCCGGGCCTGCGCGGCTCGATCGGCGTCGTCGGCATCGTGTTCCTGGTCGTCGCCGCGGCGGCACCGCTGACCGCGATCGGCGGCGCACTGCCGGTCATGCTGGCCATCGGCAACGGCGCGGGGAGCCCGATGGCCTACGTCGTCGCCACCGTCGTCCTGCTGTGCTTCAGCGTCGGGTACGCGGCGATGAGCCGGCACGTCGTCGACGCGGGCGCCTTCTACGCCTACGTCAGCAAGGGGCTCGGGACGCCGGTCGGGGTCGGCGCCGCCGGCCTGGCCCTGCTCACCTACACCGCCATCCAGGCCGCGATCTACGGCCTCGCGGGCGCCACGGCCCAGGGCCTGTCCACCCGGTACGGCGGACCCGACCTGCCGTGGTGGGTGTGGGCCCTCCTGCTGATGGCGGTCGTCGGCCTCCTCGGCTACCGCAACATCGACGTCGGGGCCAAGGTGCTGGGCGTCCTGCTGACCCTGGAGATCGCCGTCATCGCCGTCATCGCCGTCGCCGTGCTGGTCCAGGGCGGCGCCGAGGGCATCGACCTGCGGTCGTTCACCCCGTCGGCGTTCTCCTCCGGCGCGCCCGGCATCAGCATCATGTTCGCGATCGCGTCGTTCATCGGCTTCGAGGCGACGGCGATCTACGGCGAGGAGGCGCGCAACCCCCGGCGGACGGTGCCGGTGGCCACCTACCTCGCCGTCGTGCTCATCGGCGCCTTCTACGCGCTCTCCAGTTGGGCCATCGTGCTGGCCTTCGGCTCCGGGGCCGTGGTCGCCGCCGCCCAGGCGGACACCGCGGGCCTGGTGTTCACCGCGGCCGCGCAGTACGTCGCCCCGGTCGTCGCCGACGTCATGGTGGTGCTCCTGCTGACCAGTCTCTTCGCGGCCCTGCTGGCGTTCCACAACGCCATCTCGCGCTACCTGTTCGCCCTGGGCCGGCAGGGCATGGCCCCCGAGGTGCTCAGCCGGACGCACGTCCGGCACACCTCCCCGCACGTCGGCTCCCTGGCCCAGACCGCGAGCGCGTTCGTGGTGGTCGCCGTCTTCGCGGTGGCCGGCTCGGACCCGGTGCTGCAGCTGTTCACCTGGATGTCGGGTCTCGCGACGGTGAGCATCCTGCTGCTCATGGTCCTGACCAGCGTGGCGGTGCTGGCGTTCTTCGCACGCAGCCGGGTGGACCGCCGGATCTGGCACACGCGGGTGGCGCCGGCCCTGGGCACGGTGGGCCTGCTGGGCGTCGTCGGGCTGGTGCTGGCCAACTTCACCACCCTGATCAGCGGGTCGGCCACCCTGGCCGCCGTGCTGCTCGCGGTGATCGCCGCCGCCTTCGCGCTCGGCGTGGCCGTCGCCCTCACCCGCCGGCCCCGACCCGCCCCGGACCTGGCAGGAGGTGCCTGATCCCGCGTCCGCCCCGCGTCCCCTCGTCGTCCAGACTGGAACGGACGACGAGGGGACGGGAGCGCGGGTGCCGAAGCTGGTGGACCACGAGGCCAAGCGCCGCGAGATCCTCGAGGTGACCTGGCGGCTCATGGCCACCCGGGGCGCGGACGCGGCCACGATGCGCGAGATCGCCCGGGAGGCCGGGTACGCCAACGGCGCGCTGGCGTACTACTTCGCGAACAAGGAAGCGCTGGTCGAGGCGGCCTTCGTCTACGTCTTCGACCGGACCAACGACCGCATCCGCGGGGCGACCGAGGGGTTGCGCGGGCGGGCGGCACTCAGGGCCTTCCTCGTCGAGGTCCTCCCCACGACCGAGGTGACCCGGCTCGAGGCCCGCATCGTCCTCCCCTTCTGGAGCCGGACGGTCGCCGAGCAGCGCTTCGCCGAGCTCAACGACGCGGCGATGCAGCAGTGGCGCCGCGAGCTCGGCGACCTGCTCCGGCAGGGCCGCGAGGACGGCGACGTCACGGTGACGACGCCGGACGACGTGCTGGTCGAGCAGCTGCTCGCCATGGCCATGGGGCTGCAGGTGCTCGCCACGACCCATGGCACGCCCACCCCGGCCGCGACCCAGCTGGCCATGCTCGACGCGTACCTCTCGGGTCTCGCCGTCCGCTGACGGGCTACCGCGCCAGAGGACGGAGGAGAGCGCGCAGTCGGAGCACACCCGCCTGCGCGGCCGCCGGGTCCTCGAGACACACCTGCTGGAACACCAGTCCGTCGACGGCGGCGAACACCAGGTGCACCAGGGCGTCGTCCGCGTCGATGCCCGCAGCCTCCAGCTCGCCGCGCAGCGCCCGTCGATAGGTCGCGTAGACGTGCTCCACGTGCGGGCGCAGCTCCGGCCGGCGCCGGGCCTCGAGGATCAGCTCGTACTGGAACGCCTGGTCGTCGGGGTTGGCCTGGACCATCTCGACGACGCCGGCGAACAGGGCGTCCAGGTCACCACTGCCCGGGTCGGCGCTGATCGATCCGACGCTGTTGGCCAGGGAGAACTCCAGGGCCGCCTCCAGCAGTGCGGCCCGGCTGCCGAAGTGGTGCGCCACCAGACCGTGGGCCACGCCGGCCTCCTGCGCCACCGACCGGTAGGTCAGGTGACGGAGCCCCCTGGTCCCGACGACGTGCACCGCTGCGGCCAACAGGGCCTGCCGCCCCTCCCCGTAACCCGGCGCCGGTCGCGCGGTCACCGCCCCGGTCTCGATCTCGGTCATGTCACCCCGTTCCTCGTCGGTCGACCGTACGCACCGACACGAGCCTCGACGGTCGCGCCCCGGTCTACGAGAGCCGGAAACTGACCACTTGACCAGTTTCCCGACCTCGTGCATCCTCTGTGCCGACGGTCACAACTGTCCATATGGACAGTTCACCCTCCCTCGGCACCTCGCAGTCCGTCGTCCCGATCGGAGACGACCCCTCGTCCCCCGGATGCCCGGTCGCCCCACCAATGCATCCGGACCGCCGCCATCCACCGGAGCGACCATGTCCCAGGCCACGCGCACCCCCGCCCCAGCCGTCGACGACGCAGCCGGCAACCGCCAGCTCAAGCGCGGCGCCATCGGCGTCGTCGGCATCCTGTTCTTCGTCCTGTCGGCCCAGGCCCCGCTGACCGGCATCGGCGGCGCTCTGCCGCTGGCCGTGGCGCTCGGCAACGGTGCGGGCGCACCCGCCGCCTACCTGGTCGTCGGCCTGGTCATCGCCCTGTTCGCAGTCGGCTTCATCGCCATGAGCCGTCACGTCACCGAGGAGGGCGCCTTCTACGCCTACATCGGTCGCGGGCTCGGACGCCGGCTCGGCACCGGCTCGGCGCTGCTGGCGCTGTGGTCGTACAACACGGTCCAGGCCTGCATGTACGGCCTCTACGGCTTCATCGTGTCGTTCCTCGCCGACACCCATCTCGACTTCGCCCCGCCGTGGTGGGCCTGCGCGCTGGTCACGATGGCGGTGGTGCAGGTGCTCGGTTCGCTCGACATCGACCTCGGCGCGCGGTTCCTCGGAGTGCTCGTCGCTGCCGAGATGTCCGTCCTGCTGGCCTTCGCGCTGATCACGCTGTTCACCGGCGGCGGCCCGGAGGGCCTGGACCCCGGCGCCAGCTTCGCGCCGTCCGCGCTGCTCGCCGGCGCGCCCGGCATCGCCCTCACCTTCGGCATCGCGTCGATGTTCGGCTTCGAGTCCACGGCGATCTACTCGGCCGAGGCCAAGGACCCTGCGCGCACCGTTCCGCGGGCCACCTACCTCGCCGTCGGCACCATCGCGCTCTTCTTCGCCTTCGTGTCGTGGATGGTGGTCAGCTCCTACGGCGCCAGCCAGGTCGTCGGCGCCGCCGGCGCCGCGCTCGAGTCCGGTGACGGCACGGTCCTGCTGTTCGCGGCCATCTCGGACGCACTCGGTCCGTGGGCGGCCGAGGTCGGCGGTGTCCTCCTCGCCACGTCGCTGCTGGCCGGGATCCTGGCCTTCCACAACGCCTCGAACCGCTACGTGCACTCCCTGGGGCAGGCCCGGACCCTCCCGCCCGTGGTCGCCCGCACCACGCGCCAGGGTGCACCCTTCGTGGCCAGTGCCCTCCAGACAGCGCTCGCCCTGCTCCTCGTCATGCCGTTCGCCCTGCTGGGCATGGACCCGGTGCTCACCCTGTTCGCCTGGTTCAGCGGCGTGGCCGTCCTGGGGTTGGTCGTCCTCTACTTCCTGACGTCGATCTCCGTGGTCGTGTTCTTCCGTCGGACGAGGCTCGACACCCGGCCGTGGCAGACGCTCATCGCGCCGGTCCTCGCGGCCGTGCTGATCGCCGCACTCGCCGGACTGGTGCTCAGCAACTTCACCCTGCTGATCGGCGGGTCGATGGGCACGGCCGTGCCGCTGGTCCTGTCCGTCCCCGTGGTGCTGCTCGTCGGCGTCGGCCTGGCGTCCGACCGCCGCACGGGCGACGACGCCGGCCCGGCGCCCGCGAGCGCCGGAGCGCCGTCCACGACCCCCACCGCCTGACCCGCCCCGGAAGACGAGGAAGACATGTCCGACCCACACGACGTCGACGTCATCGTGGTCGGCGCCGGCTTCGCCGGCGTCACCGCGGCCCGGGAGCTGCGCCGGCAGGGGCACCGGGTGCTCGTGCTGGAGGCCCGGGACCGCATCGGTGGCCGCACCTGGACCGACACCCGGCTCGGCCGCGACCTGGAGATGGGCGGCACCTGGGTCCACTGGATCCAGCCGCACACCTGGGCCGAATTGACCCGGTACGGGATCGGCGTCGTCCCCTCCCCCGCACCCGTCCGCGGCTACTGGATCAGCGGCGGCACCGTGCACAGCGGCACCGCCGACGACCTGCTCGGCGTCATCGACCGCGGGATGGCCGCCAGCACGGCCGAGGCGCTCAGCTACTTCCCCCAGCCGTACCAGCCGCTGCTCGGAGGCGAGCGGCTCGCCGAGGTCGACGGCCTGTCCATCCGGCAGAAGCTGGAGCAGCTCGGCCTCGGCGCCGAGGAGTTCGACGCCGTCGAGGGGATGTGGGCGACCAACTTCAGCGGTCGCACCGAGGACGGCGGCTACGCCCAGGGCCTGCGCTGGTGTGCCCTGGCCGGCGGCAGCTGGCAGCTCATGTTCGAGGCCTGCGCCACCTACAAGGTCGTCGGCGGCACCCGTCGACTCATCGAGGCGATGGCCGCCGACGCCGGGGTGGAGATCCGCACGAACACCCGGGTCGTGTCGGTGAGCCAGGACGACGGCGGAGCCACCCTCACGCTCCAGGACGGCTCGGTGCTCACCGCCGCGGCGGCGGTCGTGACCCTGCCGCTGGACGTGCTCGACTCGGTGACCTTCGACCCGCCGCTGTCGGAGGGCAAGCGGCGGGCCGCCCACCAGGGCCAGGCGTCCCAGGGCGTCAAGGTCTGGGCGCGGCTGCGCGGGGAGTTCGAGCCCTTCGTCGCCCTCGCCCCGGGCTCGGCGCCGCTGACCCTGTGCCAGGTGGAGTATGCGGAGGACGGCGAGACGATCGTCGTCGCCTTCGGCTCGGTCAGCGACAGAGTCGACGGCACCGACCGCGCCGCGGTCCAGCAGGCCCTGCGCCAGTGGCTGCCCGACGTCGAGGTGCTCGAGGTCGCCAGCCACGACTGGGTCGCCGACGACCTCTCCGGCGAGACGTGGCCGATGCAGCGCGCCGGCCAGCTCACCGGAGCGCTCGGCGAACTGCAGCGCCCCGAGGGCCGCGTCGTCATCGCCGGCTCGGACTACGCCGACGGCTGGGCCGGCTTCATCGACGGCGCGATCGAGAGCGGCATGCGCGCCGGCCGGGACGTGCACGCCCTGCTGACCTCGGTCGCGACCGTCCCTGCCGACGACCCGACCCTCGCCCCGTCCTGAAGAGCGATCACCCGAAGGGAATCCCCGTGGAGCAGCACCTCGTCGAGTTCGTCCACATCCGCGTCCAGGACGGCCAGGAGGCGGAGTTCCTGGCCAGCCGGCCCGGCGCCGTCGCCGCCGTCGCGGCCGCCATCCCCGGCTTCGTGGCCGCACCCGTCATCGCCAAGGGCGAGGACGGGCTGTGGACCGACGTCTGGATCTACGACAGCGTCGAACAGGCAGAGGCGGCCAATGCGAAGGCCGCCGGGATGCCCGAGTTCGGCCGGATGGCGGCCGTCAGCGAGGTCGTCTCGATCGACATGGCCTGGATGCCGGTCGGCTGATCCCGCGCGACGACGGCGCCCGGGCCTGCTCGCCGCGGCCCGGGCGCCGCCGTCTCCACCCCCTTGTGTCGGCCACCACAGCGTCCTATCCTCGAACCAGTAAGTGAACGACTGATCCGTTTATCGAACAGAAGTCGACCTGGAGACCTCCCCATGGCAGCCAAGCCCTTCGCCTCCTCCGCCGACCTCGGCGTCAAGGAGCAGACCCTCGAGGTGCTCGCCGACGGCGTGTACGCCCTGACCGCGGAGGGCGACCCGAACCTGGGCGCCATCGAGGGCGAGGACTTCCTCGTCTGCTTCGAGGCGCTGGCCACCCCGGTCGCCGCCCGTCGCTGGCTGGCCAAGCTGCGCGAGCACACCGACAAGCCCGTCCGCTACCTGGTGCTCAGCCACTACCACGCCGTCCGCGTGCTGGGCGCCAGCGCGTTCGACGCCGAGGTGGTCGTCAGCTCCGAGCAGACCAGGAACCTCATCGCCGAGCGCGGCCAGCAGGACTGGGAGAGCGAGTACGGCCGGATGCCGCGGCTGTTCGAGGAACCGGAGTCCATCCCCGGCCTCACCTGGCCGACGATGACCTTCCGCGACAAGCTGACCATCGAGCTGGGCGGCGACCGCGGCGAGCTGGTGCTGGAGTTCCTCGGCCGCGGGCACACCGAGGGCGACATCGTCGCCTGGCTGCCCGAGCAGGAGATCGTCTTCGCCGGCGACCTCGTCGAGTCCCAGGCCGCGCTCTACACCGGCGACGCGTTCCACTTCGACTGGGCCGCCGGCACGCTCGACCGGGTCAAGGCCCTCGGCGCGCGGCAGCTCATCGGCGGCCGCGGCGCCATCGCCCGCGGCCGCGACCAGGTCGACGCCGCCATCGAGCAGACCCGCGACTTCCTGCTCACCATGCAGCGCACCGTCGGTGCGGCCCACCGCTCCGGCGGCACCCTCAAGGACGCCTTCGCCGCCACCCACGAGGCCCTGGCCCCGGAGTACGGCGAGTGGCCGATCTTCGAGCACTGCCTGCCCTTCGACGTGCAGCGGCTGTGGGACGAGTTCTCCGGCATCGAGCGCCCGGTGATCTGGACCGCCGAGCGCGACCGCCAGGTCTGGGACGAGCTCCAGGGATGAGGCCCCCCGTGACGACACCGGTACTGGTCCTGGGCGCCGGCCCGGTCGGCCAGACCACCGCGCTCCTGCTGGCCCGCTGGGGCCTGCGCGTCGTCGTCCTCGACGGCCGCCCCGAGCGGGACGTGATCGGCAGCAAGGCGATCTGCCAGCAGCGCGACGTCCTCGACGTGTGGGACGCCGTCGGCGTCGGCGCGGAGGTCGCCCGCCGCGGGGTCACCTGGACCACCGCCCGCACCTTCCACCGCGACGCGGAGCTGTTCAGCTTCCGGTTCGCCGACCGCGGGAAGTCCCCGTTCCCGCCGTTCGTGAACATCTCGCAGTGCGAGACCGAGCGGCTGCTCGACGAGCGCATCGCCGCCGAGCCCCTGGTCGAGGTCCGCTGGGGCCACCTGGTCACCGGCATCGGGCAGGACGACGAGGGCGTGACGGTCACCTGTGCGAACGGGGCGACCGTGCGCGGGTCCTACGCGGTCGCCTGCGCGGGGCCCCGCAGCGACGCCCTGCGGTCGGCCCTCGGGTTGACCTTCGAGGGCGAGACCTTCGACGACCACTTCCTGATCTGCGACATCCGGACCGACCTGCCCGGCTGGGAGACCGAGCGCCGGTTCTACTTCGACCCGGAGTGGAACCCGGGCCGCCAGGTGCTCATCCACCCCTGCCCCGACTCGACGTTCCGCGTCGACTGGCAGGTGCCGCCGGACTTCGACCTGGCCGCCGAGGAGGCCTCCGGTGGCCTGGACCGGCGGATCCGGCAGGTCATCGGCGACCGCCCCTACGAGATCGTGTGGAAGTCGGTCTACCGCTTCCACTCCCGGGTCGTCGACCGCATGCGGGTCGGTCGGGTGCTGGTCGCCGGCGACGCGGCGCACCTGGTCTCCCCCTTCGGCGCCCGCGGCCTGAACTCCGGGGTGCTCGACGCGGAGAACGCTGCCTGGAAGATCGCCTTCGTCCTCCGCGGGTGGGCGCCGGAGGCGCTGCTGGACAGCTACCACGACGAGCGGCACGCCGCGGCGCTGGAGAACATCGAGGTCACCGGCGCCACCATGCGGTTCCTGGTGCCCGGCACCGAGGAGCAGGCCCGCCGCCGCCTCGACGTCCTGGAGCGGGCCGCCACCGACCCGCAGGCCCGGGCGCAGGTCGACTCCGGAAGGCTGGCCGAGCCGTTCTGGTACGTCGACTCGCCGCTGACCACGCCCGACGAGCGCCGTCCGTTCCCGGGCCGTCCCGCTCGCGGCGACGTCCCGGTGCCCGCGCCGGGCGTCCTGGTGCCCGACTGCCCGGTCACCGTGCGCGGCCGGCCGGACGTCGTCCGGCTGCGCCAGCTCGCCCGCGAGGGCGTCACCGTCCTGCTCGGGGACGACGCGGCCGCACCGCACCTGCCCGGCCTCGGCGACCTGCCGGTGGCCGTGCACCGCATCGGCGACCTCGACGCCGGCCCGACGCTGCGCGAGGCGCTCGGCGCCCGGCCCGACGACATCTGGGTGCTGCGGCCCGACGGGCACGTCGCCGCCGTCCTCACCCGCGCCACCGACGTCACCGCTGCGGTGGCCCGGCTGCTGTCCCGCCCCGTCCCCAGCCCCGTCCTGGCCTGAAGGAGGCACAACCCATGGCGTTCTACCGGCAGGTGGGCGAGGTCCCACCCAAGCGGCACACCCAGTTCCGCCGTCCCGACGGCGGCCTGTACTCCGAGGAGCTGGTCGGCGAGGAGGGCTTCAGCTCGGACTCCGCGCTGCTCTACCACCGGGGCATCCCGTCGGCGATCGTGGACGCCCGGCCGTGGGAGCTGCCCGACCAGACGCTCACGCCCAACGCGCCGCTGGTACCGCGGCACCTGAAGCTGCACGACCTGTTCCCCGGCGAGGAGCACAAGGCGGTCGACGCGGTGACCGGCCGCCGGCTGGTGCTGGGCAACGGTGACGTCCGCATCTCCTACGCGGTCTCGTCGTCGCCGAGCCCGTACTACCGCAACGCCACCGGCGACGAGTGCGTCTACGTCGAGCGCGGCGCGGCCACGGTGGAGACGACGTTCGGGGCGCTGGAGGTCGGCCGGGGCGACTACGTGGTCATCCCGCGGACCACCACCCACCGCTGGGTGCCGACCGGCCCCGAGCCGCTGCGCACCTACGCGATCGAGGCCAACAGCCACATCGCCCCACCCAAGCGCTACCTGTCGAAGTACGGGCAGTTCCTCGAGCACGCGCCGTACTGCGAGCGCGACCTGCGCGCCCCGGTGCAGCCGCTGCTGGGCGAGGGCACCGACGTGGAGGTCTACGTCAAGCACCGCGGCACCGGCCCGGGCGGGCTGGCCGGCACCGTGCACGTGCTCCCGGAGCACCCCTTCGACGTCGTGGGCTGGGACGGGCACCTCTACCCGTACGCCTTCAACATCGCCGACTACGAGCCGATCACCGGCCGGGTGCACCAGCCCCCGCCGGTGCACCAGGTGTTCGAGGGCAACAACTTCGTGATCTGCAACTTCGTGCCGCGGAAGGTCGACTACCACCCGCTGGCGGTGCCGGTGCCCTACTACCACTCCAACGTCGACAGCGACGAGATCATGTTCTACGTCGACGGCGACTACGAGGCCCGCAAGGGCTCGGGCATCGGCAAGGGCTCGATCTCGGTGCACCCCGGCGGGCACAGCCACGGCCCGCAGCCCGGCGCGGTGGAGCGCTCCCTGGGCGTGGAGTACTTCGACGAGCTGGCCGTCATGGTCGACACCTTCCGCCCGCTGGACCTGGGTGAGGCCGGCCTCGCCGTCGACGACGGGAAGTACGCCTGGACCTGGTCCGGGCGGGGGCCGTCGGCGTGAGGTCGCCGTCCGGCGCGCTGTTCGCCGGGTTGTTCGACGACGCGGCGCTGTTCCCGCCCGGGGACGCGCCGATGGCCGCCGCCGTCCCCGCGCACCGGGAGCTGCGGGCGCGGCTGGGTGACCTGGTCGGGCCGTTCGTCGTCCCGGCCGGCCGCCTCGGCGAGCTGTCCGCCCACCTCGGGGACGGCGGCCCGGTCGGGGTCTCGCTGATCGCGGCGGCCGGTGACCTGCCGGCCGCCGCGGCCCGGGTCGACGCGCACCCGGGGTTGGTGCTGGCCGCCGTCGAGGTGCCGGTCGCCGCGGACGCCGCCACGGCGCGAGAGGCGGTCCGGGTGCTCGACCAGGTGCTGCCGGCCGGCGTGCCCGCGGCGATCGAGGTGCCGCGGTCGGCGGCCCGGGACGGGGTGCTCGACGTGCTGGCCGGCACGGGTCGCCGGGCCAAGCTGCGCACCGGCGGGGTGCGCGCCGCGCTGTTCCCCCCACCGGAGGAGCTCGCGGCCACCCTGGCCGCCTGCGTCACCCGCGGCGTGGCGGTCAAGTGCACCGCCGGGCTGCACTCCGCCGTCCGGCACACCGACCCGGCCACCGGGTTCGCCCACCACGGCTTCCTCAACCTGCTCGCCGCCTGCGACGCGCTCGCCGCCGGCGAACCCGCCGCGGCGGCCGAGCGCTGGCTGCGCCAGGACGACCCCGCGACCCTCGCCGGCGGCTGGTCACCCGACCGCGCCGCCCGCGCCCGCGCCGCCTTCACCTCCTTCGGCACCTGCAGCGTGCTCGAGCCGGTCGACGACCTCGTCGCCCTGGGCCTGCTGCCCTCCCTCGATCGGACCCCCGCATGACGTGGCTCGACCTGCCGCCCGGCACCGGCTTCGGGCTGGACAACCTGCCCTACGGCGTCTTCTCCACCCCGGGCACCGCACCCCGCACCGGGGTGGCGATCGGCGACGCCGTCCTGGACCTGGCCGCGGCCACCGGCGATCGCGTGCACGCCACCGGCTCGCTCAACGCCTTCCTGGCCCTCGGCCCGCGGGCCTGGGCGGAGCTGCGCGCCCGGCTCACCGACTGGTTCACCGACGAGGCCCACCGCGGCGCCGTCGAGCCGCACCTGCTGCCCCGGTCGGAGGTGACGCTGCACCTGCCGGTCCAGGTCGCCGACTACGTCGACTTCTACAGCTCCCGGCACCACGCGGAGAACCTCGGCCGGATGTTCCGCCCGGACTCCGCGCCGCTGACGCCGAACTGGGAACACCTGCCGATCGGCTACCACGGCCGCGCGGGCACCGTGGCCGTCTCCGGCACCCCGGTGGTCCGGCCCAACGGGCAGCGCAAGACCCCCACCGACGACGCACCCACGTTCGGGCCCTCGCAGCGGCTGGACATCGAGGCCGAGATCGGCTTCGTCGTCGGCACGCCGTCCCAGCTGGGCACCCCGGTGCCGCTGACCGCCTTCCCCGACCACGTGTTCGGCGTCTGCCTGGTCAACGACTGGTCGGCCCGGGACCTGCAGTCCTGGGAGTACGTGCCGCTGGGCCCCTTCCTCGGCAAGTCCTTCCTCACCTCGATCTCCCCCTGGGTGGTGCCGCTGGCCGCGCTGGACGCCGCCCGGGTGCGCCCGCCCGCCCGCGACGCGCCGCTGCTGCCCTACCTCGACGACACCGACGCCGGACCCTGGGGCCTGGACATCGCCATCGAGATCCGCCTCAACGGCCACCTCGTCTCCTGCCCACCGTTCGACCTCGTGTACTGGACCCCGGCCCAGCAGCTGGCCCACATGACCGTCAACGGCGCCAGCCTGCGCACCGGCGACCTGTACGCGTCGGGCACCGTCTCCGGCCCGGCGACCGACCAGCGCGGCTCGTTCATCGAGCTGTGCTGGAACGGCACGGAGCCCCTCACCCTCGCCGACGGCACCACCCGCACCTTCCTCGCCGACGGCGACGAGGTCACCCTCACCGCCACCGCCCCCGGCGCCGACGGCGGACGCATCTCCCTCGGCGAGGTCACCGGCCGCATCCAGCCGGCGCCGTGAGCCCGCCCGCTGCACCTCGACACCACACCACTCCCCTCTCACCCACCGGAGCACCGCGTTGACCACGCCCACCGTGACCACCCCTGTGAGCACCACGTCGGACACGCCCACGTACGACAGCCTGCTGTCCGGCATCACCGACCCCGGTGGACGCGAGGTGCTCGACCCGGCGACGGGCGAGGTCGTGGGCCGGGTCGCGGCGGCCGAGCCCCTCGCCGAGCTGCTCTCCCGCGAGCAGGGCAAGCCGCTCAACGGCCCCAACGCCCGCTTCGAGGTCGGCGCCTGCGCCGCCTGGCTGCGCGCCACCGCGGCCACCGAGCTCCCCGGCGGCACCGTGGTCGACGACGAGGACACCCACGCCGAGCTGCACTACCGGCCGGTCGGCGTCGTGGGCGCCATCGGGCCGTGGAACTGGCCGATGATGATCACCGTCTGGCAGGTCGCCCCGGCCCTGCGGATGGGCAACACCGTGGTGGTCAAGCCGTCGGAGTACACCCCGCTGAGCGTGCTGGCGCTGGTGCAGGTCCTCAACGGCGCGCTCCCCGCCGACGTCCTCACCGCCGTCGCCGGCGACCGTGAGGTGGGCGCGCGGCTGTCCGGCCACCCGGGCGTCGACAAGCTCGTGTTCACCGGCTCCACCGCCACCGGCCAGGCCATCATCCGCAGCTCGGCCGACACCGTGAAGCGGCTGACCCTCGAGCTCGGCGGCAACGACGCCGGCATCGTCCTGCCCGACGTCGACCCGAAGGCGATCGCGGAGGGCCTGTTCTGGGGCGCGTTCATCAACACCGGCCAGACGTGCGCCGCGCTCAAGCGGCTCTACGTGCACACCGACGTCTACGACGAGGTCTGCGCGGCGCTCGTCGAGGTCGCGCAGGCCATGCCCATGGGCCGCGGACTCGACGAGCAGAACGTCCTCGGCCCGCTGCAGAACCGCGCGCAGCACGAGGTGGTCGCGCGGCTGGTGAACGCCGCCCGCGACGCCGGCGCGAAGATCCTGCTCGGCGGGGATCCCGACCCCGACGCGGCCGGGCACTTCTACCCGGCCACCATCGTGGCCGACGTCGACGACGCCAACCCGCTGGTCGCCGAGGAGCAGTTCGGCCCCGCGCTGCCGGTCGTCCGCTACGAGGACGTCGACCAGGCCGTGGCCATGGCCAACCGGCTGGACGTCGGCCTGGGCGCGTCGGTGTGGAGCAGCGACCGGGAGGCGGCGCGCGCTGTGGCCGCCCGGCTCGAGGCCGGCACCGTCTGGATCAACTCCCACGGCGGCGTGCACCCGATGATCCCCTTCGGCGGGGTCAAGAAGTCCGGGTACGGGCTGGAGTTCGGCGTCGAGGGCCTGAAGGCGGTGGCCGTGCCGCAGGTGGTCAACGGCTGAGCCCCACCGAGGACGCGGCGCCGCCCCGGGCCGCCGGGGCGGCGTCCCTCCCGTGCCCGCCGGCCGGCCCGGCGCCCGCCGAGGGCGACCGTAGGGTGGGAGCGCACAGTGCACCGGGAGGACGGCGATGGTGGAGGGCAGCGGCGGGGGCACGCCCCAGTCACAGACGCTGGACCGGGGTCTGCGGATCCTCGAGCACCTGGCCGCCGTCGGCGTCCCCCAGCCGATCGCCGAGATCGGCGCGGCGCTGGACCTGCACCGGTCGATCACCTACCGCCTGCTGCGCACCCTGGAGGACCACCAGCTGGTCGAGCGGGACCCGGCCGGTCACTACCGCCTCGGTCTGGGCATGCTCGGCCTCGCCCGGGGCGTGCGGACCGACCTCCAGTCCGCGGCGCTGCCCCGGCTCGACGCCCTGGTCGCGGAGCTCCGCATGACGGCGTTCCTGGTCGTCCGGGCCGGCGACGAGGCGGTCACCGTCTCCAGCGTGGAACCGCACGACTCCCCGGCGCACGTCGTGTACCGGCCGGGCATCCGGCACCCGGTGGACCGGGGCGCACCCGGCCTCGCCCTGCTCATGCCCGAGGCCGCCTCGCCCGACGACCGCGAGGCGCTCCGCGAGGCCCGCCGGGTCGGGTGGGCCGGGTCGCACGGCGAGGTGATCCCCGGGGTCCGGTCGATCGCCGCACCCGTGCTCGGGCCCGACGGTGGTGCCCGCGCCGCGCTGGCGGTGGTCTTCGTCGACGAGGGGGCGGACACCGAGCGGATCGGCCGGGCCGTCGTCCGCTCCGCGCAGCAGGTCGGCGCCGCGCTGAGCTGACAGGACCCCCGCCCCCCATCGGCAGCAGGCCCCGGCTCCCTTGCAGGGTCCCGCCGCGAGCTCGCGAGTGGCGGAGGGCGAGGGGGTCCTCCCACTGCAGGGGCCGCGCTGAGGAGTTGCCGCGCCGGGCCGGCTCCGTGACGGCCCGGACCAGCCGGCCCGGCCGGCCAGGGCGCGGCTCGTGGGAAGACGCCCTCCTCGGGCGCGCACGTCCTCGGGTGCCCGGGCCACCTGGTCGAGCGTGTGCTCGCGGGTGGGGAGCTCGTCGAGCTGGAGCCGGTCGGCCCGGCACGTGCGCAGTGGATCGGGCACGTCGTGGCGGGGGTTGCCCCGATCGCCGACCGTCCGTCAGACTTGCTCCGCAATAACTGAACGCTCGGTCGGGAAATCGCGCCCGACACGTCCGAGGAGTGCCGATGTCCCACGGGTCCACCGAGGTCTTCCTGGTCGACGGGGTCCGCACCCCGCAGGGCCGGTACGGGGGCGCGCTGGCCGCCGTCCGCCCCGACGACCTGGCCGCGCTCGTCGTCGGTGAGGCGCTGCGCCGGTCGGGTGCACCGGCGGACGCGGTCGAGGAGGTGGTCCTCGGTGCCGCCAACCAGGCCGGGGAGGACAACCGCGACGTCGCCCGCATGGCGGTGCTGCTGGCCGGGCTGCCGGACACCGTCCCCGGCTACACGACGAACCGGCTCTGCGCCTCCGGGCTGACCGCGACCGCCTCCGCGGCGGCCGCCATCCGGGCCGGGGAGCTGGACCTCGCGATCGCCGGCGGCGTCGAGTCGATGACCCGCGCCCCGTGGGTCATGGCCAAGCCGGGGGCGCCGTGGGCCAAGCCCGGCGAGGTCGCCGACACCGCGCTCGGGTGGCGGTTCACCAACCCCGCCTTCACCGCCCACGACGAGGCGGTCGAGCACCCGGAGGACCCGCGCACCCGGAAGATCACGCTGTCGATGGGCGAGACGGCCGAGGAGATCGCCGCGCTCGACGGCCTCACCCGCGAGGAGTGCGACGCGTTCGCCGTCCGCAGCCACGAGCGGGCGGTGGCCGCGCAGGACGCCGGCCGGTTCGCGTCGGAGATCGTCCCGGTGGCCGTGCGCGGGAAGGAGGAGACCGTCGAGGTCACCGCCGACGAGGGACCCCGCCGCGGCTCGTCCCTGGAGAGCCTGGGGAGGCTGCGGCCGGTCTTCCGCTCCGGGGGTGTGGTCACCGCCGGGAACAGCTCCCCGCTGTCCGACGGCGCCGCCGCGCTCGTGCTGGCGAGCGGGACCGCGCTGGAGCGGTACGGCCTGACCCCGCGGGCCCGGGTCGTGGTCGGCGCCAGCGCGGGCGTGGCCCCGAACGTCATGGGTCTCGGTCCCGTCCCGGCGGTGGAGAAGGCGCTGGCCAAGGCCGGGTGGGACATCGGCGACCTGGACGCCGTCGAGCTCAACGAGGCCTTCGCCGCCCAGTCGATCGGCGTGCTGCGCCGGCTGAAGGTCGACGAGGAGGTCGTGAACGCCGACGGCGGGGCGATCGCGCTGGGTCACCCGCTCGGCTGCTCCGGCGCCCGGCTGCTGGTGACCCTGCTCGGCCGGCTGGAGCGCGAGGGCGGCCGTCGCGGCCTGGCCACCCTGTGCGTGGGCGTGGGCCAGGGCGTCGCGATGCTCGTGGAGACGGTGTGAGCGGCGTCCCCGGGCGGGTGGCCGTGATCGGTGGCGGCCGCATGGGCGCCGGCATCGCGCAGGTGTTCCTCGCCGCCGGGGCGCGCGTCGCCGTCGTCGAGGCCGGCGGCGAGGCCGCCGAGGCCGCCCGCGAGCGGGTCGCCGGCGGGCTGGAGCAGGCGGCCGCGCGGGGGAAGCTGGACGGGGACCCCGGCGAGGTCCTCGGCCGGCTGACGCTGCTCGAGACCCCCGCCGACCTCGGCCGGGACACCGACCTGGTGATCGAGGCCGTCCCCGAGCGGGCCGACCTGAAGGCCGAGGTGCTGGGCGCGGCAGCGGCCGCCGCCGGTCCCGCCGCGGTGCTGGCCACCAACACCAGCTCCCTGTCGGTGGCCGAGCTCGCCGCGGCGGTGGAGCGCCCCTCGCGCTTCCTGGGGATGCACTTCTTCAACCCGGTGCCGGCCTCGAAGCTCGTCGAGCTCGTCGTCGCGCCGGAGACCGACCCGGTGCTGGTGGACGCCGCCCGCGGCTGGGTGGGCGCCCTCGGCAAGACGGGCATCGTCGTGCGGGACTCCCCCGGCTTCGCGTCCTCCCGCCTCGGCGTGCTGCTGGGCCTGGAGGCCATCCGGATGCTCGAGGAGGGCGTCGCCGACGCCGAGGCCATCGACACCGCCATGGAGCTGGGCTACCGCCACCCGATGGGCCCGCTGCGCTCGACCGACCTGGTCGGCCTGGACGTCCGGCTGGCGATCGCCGAGTACCTGCACCGGACCCTCGGCGAGCGGTTCGCCCCACCGCAGCTGCTCCGCGACAAGGTGGCGGCGGGCGATCTCGGCCGCAAGACCGGGCGCGGCTTCCACACCTACGACTGAGGGAGGTCGCACCGGTGGACACCGCCGCCCTCGTCGACCCCGCCACCTACGAGACCGGACCGCCGTTCGAGCTGCTGCGCCGGCTCCGGGCCGGGACCCCGGTGAGCTGGGTCGGGGAACCCGCGCTGCACGGCCAACCGGCCGGGCCGGGGTTCTGGCTGGTGCTGCGGCACGCCGACGTGGAACGGGTGCTGCGCGATCCGGCGACGTTCTCCTCGTGGCTGGGCGCCACCCAGGTCCGCGACGCCGCCGACCTCGCCTGGGTCCGCCGGATGATGCTCAACACCGATCCGCCGGACCACTCCCGGCTCCGCCGGTTGCTCACCCGGTCGTTCACCCCGCGGGCGGTCGCGGCCCTGACCGCCTCGATCGAGGCGACAGCGGCCGACCTGGTGGACCGCGTGGTCGGCGGTGCCACCGAGGGCCGGTGCGACTTCGCCAAGGACGTCGCCGCCGACCTGCCGCTGCTCACCCTCGCCGACGTGCTCGGCGTGCCGGCCCAGGACCGCTGGCTGATGTTCGACTGGTCCAACCGGGTGATCGGCTGGCAGGACCCCGACTACGCCACCTCGGCGGCCTTCGACGGCACCGGCGGGACGGCGATGGCCCGCGCGGCGGTCGCCCTGCGCCCGGCGCCCGGCCCGGACGGGCGGATGCCCGACCCGCGCACCCGCGCCGGCATGCCCGACCTCTACGGCTACGCGCGGCTGCTGGCCGAGGAGAAGCGCCGCTCCCCTGGCACCGACGTCATGTCGATCCTGCTCGCCCAGGTGGACGAGGACGGCGGCCAGGTGAGCGATGACGAGTTCGAGAACATGTTCTGGCTCTTCGCCGTGGCCGGGAACGAGACCCTGCGCAACGGCCTGCCGGGCGGGCTGATCGCGCTCCTGCAGCACCCCGACCAGCTGGCCGCGGTCCGCGCCGACCCCTCGCTGCTGCCCGGCGCGGTCGAGGAGGTGCTGCGCTGGTGGACGCCGGTCATGGTGTTCCGCCGGACGGCCACGGTCGACGTCGAGCTGTCCGGGGTCCGCATCCGGGCCGGCGACAAGGTGGTCGTCTCCTTCACCTCGGCCAACCGGGACGAGGCGGTGTTCGCCGAGCCGGACCGCTTCGACGTCCGCCGCTCCCCCAACCCGCACCTGACCTTCGGGCACGGCCCGCACTTCTGCCTCGGCGCGCAGTTGGCCAGGGTGCAGATGCGGGCGCTGTTCGCCGAGCTGCTGCGCCGCACCGGCACGCTCGAGCTCGACGGGCCGCCGGCGCTGCTTCGCTCGAACTTCCAGCGCGGGGTCAAGCGGCTGCCCATCCGGTGGACGGTCGCCTGACCCCGCACCTGGTCAGCTGCCGGACGAGGGGGGCCAGGTCTTGGCGACCATGGTGAGGACGTCGTAGGTCGCCACGGGGGCACCCTCGGTGTCGACGACGACGGCGTCCCAGCGGACCTCGCCGTGGTCGGCGCCCCCGCGGGGGGTGATCTGCTTGGCGGTGAGCGTGACGGTCAGCTCCTCCCCCGGCTTGACCGGCGTGAGGAACCGCAGGTTGTCCACCCCGTAGTTGGCCAGCACCGGGCCCGGGTCCGGGTCGACGAACAGCCCGGCCGCCCAGGAGACGATCAGGTACCCGTGCGCCACCCGGCCGCCGAAGAGCGGGTTGGCGCGGGCGGCCTCCTCGTCCATGTGGGCGTAGAAGGTGTCGCCGGTGAACTCGGCGAAGTGCTCGATGTCCTCCAGCGTCACCGCCCGCGGGCCGGCGGTGACCGAGTCGCCGATGCGCAGCTCGGCCAGCGACTTGCGGAACGGGTGCACCCCGTCGTCGGTGCGCCGGGCGCCGGGAACCCAGCGGCCGCCGATCGCGGTCAGCACGTCCGGCGAGGCCTGGACCGCGGTGCGCTGCATGTGGTGCAGCACGCCGCGGATGCCGCCGAGCTCCTCGCCGCCGCCGGCCCGGCCCGGTCCCCCGTGCACGAGCACCGGCAGCGGGGAGCCGTGGCCGGTGTTCTCCGCGGCGTCGTCGCGGTCGAGCACCAGGACGCGGCCGTGGGCGTGCGCGGCGCCGAGCACGAACTCCCGGGCCACCGCCTCGTCGTGGGTGACCAGCGAGCCGACCAGGCTGCCCTGGCCGCGGGCGGCCAGCTCGACGGCGTGCGCGACCCCGTCGTAGGGCAGCACGGTGCTGACCGGGCCGAACGCCTCGACGTCGTGCGGCTCGGCGGCGGTCAGGTCGTCGCAGCGCAGCAGCATCGGCGGCAGGAAGGCGCCGCGGTCGCGGTCGGCCCCGACGACCTCGAAGTGCTCGGGGTCGCCGGCGACCAGCTCGGCGACGCCGCGCAGCGCCTTGACCGAGCGCAGCACCTCCTCGCGCTGGTCGAGGCTCGCCAGGGCACCCATGGTCACGCCCTCGGCGCCCGGCGCCCCGACGACCACGTCGGCGAGCCGCTCCCGGGTGGCCTCGACGACGTCGTCCACCAGCTCGCGGGGGACCAGCGCGCGGCGGATCGCCGTGCACTTCTGGCCGGCCTTGACGGTCATCTCGGTGACCAGCTGGTCGACGAACAGGCCGAACTCGGGGGTGTCCGGGGTGGCGTCGGGCCCGAGCACCGAGCAGTTGAGCGAGTCGGCCTCGGCGTTGAACCGCACCGAGTTCGCGACGACGGCGGGGTGGCTGCGCAGCTTGCGGGCGGTCGCGGCCGACCCGGTGAAGAACACCAGGTCCTGGCCGGCCAGCCCGTCGAGCAGGCCGGTCGCGCTGCCGGCCAGCAGCTGCACCGAGCCCTCCGGCAGCAGGCCCGACCCGACGATCTCCCGGACGACCGCCTCGGTGAGGTAGGCGGTCTGGCTGGCCGGCTTCACCACCGTCGGCACCCCGGCGAGGAAGGCCGGGGCCAGCTTCTCCAGGAAGCCCCAGACGGGGAAGTTGAAGGCGTTGACCTGCACGGCCACGCCGCGCATCGGGGTGTACAGGTGCTGGCCGGCGAAGGTGCCGCGCCTGCCCAGCGGCTCGACCGGGCCGTCGAGGACGACCGTGTCGTCGGGCAGCTCGCGCCGGGCCTTGGACGCGTAGGACAGCAGCGTGCCGAAGCCGCCGTCGACGTCGACCGCGCTGTCCCGGTCCGTGGCGCCGGTGCGGCGGGACAGCGCGTAGAACGCGTCCTTGCCGGCCATCAGCCGCAGGCCCAGCTGCTTGAGCAGACCGGCCCGCTGGTGGAACGTCAGCTCGCGCAGCGCCGGCCCGCCGACGGTGCGGGCGTGGTCGAGCATGGCGGCCACGTCCAGGCCGGTGCTGCTGATCCGGACGACGGTCTCGCCGGTCACCGCGTCGGCGATCGGCGTCCCGTCGTCGGGCGCGGCGTACCACCGGCCGGCGACGTAGCTCTCGAGCAGGGGTGCGGTCATCGGGGCTCCTCGGCGGAGGGAGGGGTCAGGACGGGCGGGCGCGCAGGCCCGAGAACGTCGTGGTGACGAGCGCGTCGGCGAGGTCGTCGGCGGACAGGCCGCCGTCCGGGCGGTACCACTCGGCGAGCGAGTTGACGGTGCCGAACAGCAGCCGGCTGGTGACGCCGGGGTCGACGTCCGGACGGACGTCGCCCTCCTCCTCGGCGGCGCGCACGAGGTCGGTCACGACCCGGTCGAACTCGCGGCGCCGCTGGAGCGCCGCCTCCTCGACCGGGGAGTTGCCGCGCACCCGCAGCAGCAGGGTGACGAACGGCAACTGCTCGGTGAGCACGCGGACCGACCCGCGGACGACGTGCTCGAGCCGGTCGATCGCGGGCCCGCCGGTGGCACCGGGCTCCTCGGTGACGGCGAACAGCGCGTCCAGGGCGCGGTCGAGCGCCAGCCGCAGCAGCTCCACCTTGCTGGTCACGTGGTGGTAGATCGCCGACTTGGTGACGCCGAGCCGGGCGGCGAGCTCCTCCATGCTGGTGGCGTCGTAGCCGCGCTCGTTGAAGACCGCGACCGCGACGTCGAGCAGCGAGTCCAGCGAGTGCCCGGGGCGGCCCCGCCGGGTCCGGGCGGGATCGGCCGTGGACGTCATGCCCGGTCCCGGTGGTCGTACAGCCGCTTGAGCTTGCCCACCGAGCGGGCCAGTGTCTCGGGGTCCACGACGAGCACCTCGATGCTGGTGCCGACCGTGTCCTTCACCGCCTTCGCCACCTCGGCGGCGGCGACGGGCCGGCGCTCGGCCGGGCAGTCCGGGCGCGCCTCGACCCGGCAGGTCAGGTGGTCCATCCGGCCGCGCGTGGTCAGCTCCAGCGCGAAGTGCGGCGACAGCCCCGGCGTGCGCAGGACGATCTCCTCGATCTGGGTCGGGAAGAGGTTGACCCCCCGCAGGATGATCATGTCGTCGGTGCGGCCGGTGATCTTCTCCATGCGGCGCATCCCCGGCCGGGCGGTGCCCGGCAGCAGGCGGGTGAGGTCCCGGGTGCGGTAGCGGATGACCGGCATGGCCTCCTTGGTCAGCGAGGTGAACACCAGCTCGCCCTGCTCCCCCTCGGGCAGGACCTCGCCGGTGAGCGGGTCGATCACCTCCGGGTAGAAGTGGTCCTCCCACACGTGCAGGCCGTCCTTGGTCTCCACGCACTCCTGGGCGACGCCGGGGCCCATGACCTCGGACAGGCCGTAGATGTCGACGGCCTCGATGTCGAGGCGGTCCTCCATCTCCCGGCGCATCTGCTCGGTCCACGGCTCGGCACCGAAGATGCCGATCTCCAGGGAGGAGGAGCGGGGGTCGATGCCCTGCTTCTCGAACTCGTCGATGACGGTGAGCATGTAGGACGGCGTCACCATGACGACCCTGGGCGCGAAGTCGGTGATCAGCTGCACCTGCCGCGGGGTCATGCCGCCGGAGACGGGGATGACCGTGCAGCCCAGCTTCTCGGCGCCGTAGTGGGCGCCCAGGCCACCGGTGAACAGGCCGTACCCATAGGCGTTGTGCAGCTTGTCGCCCGCGCGCCCGCCGGCCGCGCGGATCGACCGGGCCATGACCGTGGCCCAGGTGTCGATGTCGCGCTCGGTGTATCCGACGACGGTCGGCCGCCCCGTCGTGCCGGAGGACGCGTGCACCCGCCGGACCTGCTCCTGCGGGACGGCGAACATGCCGAACGGGTAGTTGTCCCGCAGGTCGGCCTTGCTGGTCGTGGGGAACCGCGCGAGGTCCGACAGCTCGCGGCAGTCGTCCGGGTGCACGCCGGCGGCGTCGAGGGCCTGCCGGTAGTGCGGCACGTTCTCGTAGGCGTGGCGCAGCGTCCACTGCAGCCGCTCCAGCTGGAGGGCGCGGAGCTCGTCGACGGACATGCGCTCCGCCGGGTCGAGGATCGCCTCGTCGGGGCGCGCGCCGAGGCGCCGCGGGGTCTCGCTCGTCACAGCCGTCATGGCCGATGCCTCCGTCGTGCAGCGTCGTCGCCGGGGCGGCCGGGAGGGGACGTCGTCCCCAAATACCGACCGGATGGTCAGGTAATCAACTCCTCACCACCGTCCCTGTCAAGCCTCCGCGAGGGAAGTCCCGCAGCGGGCTTGTGTGGCGGCGCCCCGTCGTGCACACTGATTACCGACCGTCCGGTCAGTAAATGGATCGAGTCGCACACCGAGGGAACGAGATGTCGGCACCCACCCTGGAACGGCCCGCCCCCGACGAGACCGCGCTGCAGCAGCAGTTCGACGCCACGATCGCCGCCGACCACCGCATCGAGCCGCGCGACTGGATGCCCGAGGGCTACCGCAAGACCCTGATCCGGCAGGTGGCGCAGCACGCCCACTCCGAGATCATCGGGATGCAGCCCGAGGGCGACTGGCTGCTGGCCGCGCCGAGCCTGCGGCGCAAGGCGATCCTGCTGGCCAAGGTGCAGGACGAGGCCGGTCACGGCCTGTACCTCTACTCGGCCGCGGAGACCCTCGGGGCCGACCGCGCCGACCTCACCGACAAGCTCATCGAGGGCCGGCAGAAGTACAGCTCGATCTTCAACTACCCGACGCTGACCTACGCCGACGTCGGCGTCATCGGCTGGCTGGTCGACGGCGCGGCCATCTGCAACCAGGTGCCGCTGTGCCGCTCCTCCTACGGGCCCTACGCCCGGGCGATGATCCGCGTCTGCAAGGAGGAGTCCTTCCACCAGCGGCAGGGCTACGAGCTGCTGATGACGATGATGCGGGGCACCCCCGAGCAGCGGGCGATGGTGCAGGACGCCGTCGACCGGTGGTGGTGGCCCTCGCTGATGATGTTCGGCCCGCCGGACGACGACAGCCCCAACTCCGCGCAGTCGATGGCCTGGGGGATCAAGCGGCACAGCAACGACGAGCTGCGCCAGCGCTTCGTCGACATGACCGTGCCGCAGGCGGAGTTCCTCGGCGTCACGCTGCCGGACCCCGAGCTGTCCCTGGACCCGGAGACCGGCCACCACCGGTTCGGCGCCATCGACTGGGACGAGTTCAAGCGGGTCATCAGCGGCCACGGCCCGAAGAACGCCGAGCGCATCGCGCGCCGCCGCGCCGCGCGCGACGACAACGCGTGGGTCACCGAGGCGGCCACGACCTACGCCGCCAAGCACGCGGAGGCCGTGGCGTGAGCACCGACGTCACCGCCGAGGGCGGGCACGGCGCCGTCCCCACCGGGCCCGAGGTGCCGGTCGAGCCCAGGGCCGCCGTCAGCCGGCGCGACTGGCCGCTGTACGAGGTGTTCGTCCGCGGCAAGCGCGGCCTCAACCACGTGCACGTCGGCTCGCTGCACGCCCCGGACGACGAGATGGCCGTGCACGCCGCGCGCGACGTGTTCACCCGGCGCAACGAGGGCGTGAGCATCTGGGTGGTCAAGGCCGCCGACATCACCGCGTCGAGCCCCGACGAGAAGGACCCGATGTTCGCCCCGAGCGGCGACAAGGTCTACCGGCACCCGACCTTCTACGAGATCCCCGAGAACGTCCCCCACATGTGAAACACCCTCTCCCTCCCCACCACCGCTCGTTCCTCGCGGCGGCGGGCCCCTGGGAGAGGGCGGCCGTTCCGGCCCCTCGCAAGAGCAGCCGCTGGGCGCGCACGACGGAAAGGAAGCGTTGACATGGGGCACGAGGAGACCGTCTACGAGGCGCTGGACCACGCGCACGGGGGCGAGGGGCACTGGGCGTTCGGCACCGGCTTCGACGAACCCCTCGCGGGCGTGGACACCACCGTCCCCGACGGCGTCGACCCGGCCGACCTGGGCACCTATTGCCTGATGCTCGGCGACGACGCCCTGGTGCTCGCCCAGCGGCTGACCCAGTGGGTCACCGCCGCGCCCGAGCTCGAGGAGGAGGTGGCCGTCGCCAACGTCGCCCTCGACCTGCTCGGCCAGGCCCGGCTGCTGCTGGCCCGCGCCGGCTCGGTCGGCGTGCTGGGCCGCTCCCGCGAGAGGGCGACGGAGAGCATCCCCGACGAGGACGCGCTGGCCTACTTCCGGGACCCCGACGAGTTCCGCAACACCGCGCTGGTCGAGGCGGAGAACGGCGACTTCGGGCAGACGATGGCCCGCCTGCTGGTGGCCTCGACCGTCCGGCTGGCGGTGTTCTCGCGGCTGCGGGAGTCCCGCGACCCGGTACTCGCGGCGATCGCGGCGAAGGGCGTCAACGAGCTCGCCTACCACCGCGACCACGCCGCACGGTGGGTGCTGCGCCTCGGCGACGGCACCGGGGAGTCCCACCGGCGGGTGCAGGCCGGCGTCGACGCGGTCGGGCCGCTGCTGGCCGACGTCCTCACCGCCACCGACGTCGAGCAGCGGCTGGTCGCCGGCGGGGTCGCCGTCGACCCGGCCGACGTCCGCGAGGAGGTGCGGTCCGTGCTCACCCAGGTCCTCGACCAGGCCACCCTGCGGGTGCCCGAGTGGCCCGCCGACACGCCGCCGCGCGGGCGGGTCGGCCAGCACGGCCCGGAGCTGACCACCCTGCTCGCGACCCTCCAGGGCCTCGCCCGGCAGCACCCGGCCGCGACGTGGTGACCGCCGTGGTCAGCCTTTATCGCGATATTGGCAGCTCGGGACCGCGGGCGGTCGCCGAGACCGTGACCGACCCCGAGCTGCCCGCGCTGACCCTGGCCGACCTGGGGGTCCTCCGCGACGTCCGGGTCGTGGACGGCACCGTCGTCGTCGACATCACCCCCACCTACAGCGGCTGCCCGGCGATGGGCGTGATGCGCGCCGACCTGCTGCACGCCCTGCACTCGGCCGGCTTCGACGACGTCGAGGTCCGCACCGTCCTCTCCCCCGCCTGGTCCACCGACTGGATCAGCGACGAGGGCCGCCGCAAGCTCAGCGCGGCCGGCATCGCCCCGCCGGGGACGGCTCCGGTGCGCCTCTCGGGGCCGGTGCCGCTGCAGCTCGGTCCCTCCCGTCGCACCGCGGCCTGCCCGCTGTGCGGCTCGCCGGACACCGAGGAGCTGAGCGAGTTCGGCGCGACGGCCTGCAAGGCCCTGCGCCGCTGCCGCAGCTGCCGGGAGCCCTTCGAGCACGTCAAGGAGATCTGAGCGTGTCGACCAGGCGCCGGGCACGGTTCCACCCGCTGAAGGTCGCCCGCGTCGAGCGGCTGACCGACGACGCCGTCGCCGTCACCTTCGACGTCCCCCCGGAGCTGGCCGAGGACTACGCGTTCCGTCCCGGCCAGGCGCTCACCCTGCGCCGGGTGGACGGCGACCGCGACGAGCGCCGGTCCTACTCGATCTGCGCGCCGGTCGGCGCCGCGCCGCGGGTGGGCGTCCGCGAGGTGCCCGGCGGCTTCTTCTCCTCCTACCTCGTGCACGAGGTCGGGGTCGGCGACGAGATCGAGGTGCTGCCGCCGTCGGGGACCTTCACCGCCGACCTGTCCGTCCCCGCCGACCACGTCTTCGTCGTCGCGGGCTCGGGCATCACCCCGGCGCTGTCGCTGGCCGCCAGCGTGCTGCGCGACGGGCGGTCCACCGTCACCGTCCTCTACGGCAACCGCCGCACCAACACGGTGATGTTCGCCGACGAGCTCGCCGACCTGAAGGACCGCTACGGCACCCGCCTGCAGCTGGTGCACGTCCTCTCCCGCGAGCCCCGGGACGCCGAGCTGACCAGCGGCCGGCTGGACCGCGCCCGGCTGCAGACGCTGATCGAGACGTTCGTCGACGCCGGGCACGTCGACCACTGGTGGCTGTGCGGCCCGCACGGGATGGTCGGCGACGCCCGCGACCTGCTGGCCGAGCTCGGCGTGCCGGCCGACAGGGTGCACCAGGAGCTGTTCTACGTCGACGACGTCCCACCCGAGCCGGTCCGCGGTGACGAGCAGACCGTCGAGGGCCCGAGCAGCCAGGTCACCGTCGTCCTCGACGGCCGGTCGACCACGCTGGCCCTCCCCCGCGACGTGCCGGTGCTCGACTCGGCCCAGAAGGTGCGCGGCGACCTCCCCTTCGCCTGCAAGGGCGGCGTGTGCGGCACCTGCCGGGCGCGGGTCACCGAGGGGGACGTGGAGATGCGGCGCAACTACGCCCTCGAGCCCCGCGAGGTCGAGGCCGGGTACGTGCTGACCTGCCAGACCGTGCCGCTGTCGGAGACCGTGACCGTCGACTTCGACGCCTGACGCCGGTGCGCCCCGTCCCCGTCGGTGCGGCCGCCGCGCTGGACGTCGTGGTGACCCCCGAGATGACCGTCCGGTTCGACGAGCTCGGCCCGGTGCACCCGGTGTACGCCACCTACTCGATGGCCAAGCACTTCGAGGAGGCGGGGCGCAAGCTCCTGCTCCGGCACCTCGACCCGGGCGAGGCGGGCATCGGGCGGTCGGTGTCGGTCGAGCACCTCGCCCCGAGCTGGGTGGGCGACGCCCTGCGGGTGACCGCCCGGTGCGTCGAGGTGCGGGGCAACCGGCTGACCTGCGCGTGCACCGCCGTGGACGCCGACGGCCGCGAGGTGGGCCGGGGCACGACGGTCCAGGCCGTCCTGCCCGAGGAGGTGCTGGACGCCCGCATCACCGCGCCGTCCCGCCGGCGCCCGACCGGCTAGGTCGCGAGCGGGCGCCGGCGGCACGGTCAGCCGGCTGCCAGGTGCCGGATCCGCAGGGGGCAACCGGTCGTTGTGGGCGCGGACACACCTCGCTAGATTGACGCCGTCCGATAACTGACCAGTCGGTCAGTATCAGTTCCAGGGGGCTCGCATGTCGGCACGAACGGACACCGCACCGCGCACGCGGGAGCGGATCGGCGCGGAGGAACGGAAGGTCCTCGCCGGCACGCTCGCCGGCACCACCATCGAGTGGTACGACTTCTTCATCTACGCCCAGGCGGCCGGCCTGGTGCTCGCCCCCCTGTTCCTGGCGCCGGTGAGCCAGGACGCGCCGGGGCTGGCCACCGTCCTGTCCCTGGCCACCATCGGCATCAGCTTCCTGTTCCGCCCCCTGGGCGCCATCGTGGCCGGGCGGCTCGGCGACCGGCTGGGCCGCAAGCGGATGCTGGTCTTCACCCTGGTGCTGATGGGTGCGGCGACCGCCCTGATCGGCCTGCTGCCGACCTACGAGACGATCGGCGTCGCCGCCCCGGCGCTGCTGATCCTGCTGCGCATCCTGCAGGGGTTCTCCGCGGGAGGCGAGTGGGGCGGCGCGGCCCTCATGTCGGTCGAGCACGCACCGCTGCACCGCCGCGGCCTCTTCGGCGCGTACCCGCAGATCGGCGTGCCCATCGGCATGATCCTGGCGACCGGCGTGCTCTGGGCGCTGAGCACGGTGACCACCCCGGAGCAGTTCCAGTCCTGGGGCTGGCGGATCCCGTTCCTGTTCTCCGTGGTGCTGATCGTCATCGGCTACCTCATCCGGCGTGCCGTCGAGGAGAGCCCCGTCTTCAAGGAGATGCAGCTGCGGAAGAAGGAGTCCTCCGCCCCGCTGCGCGACCTCTTCCGGCACAACACCCGGCAGGTCGTGCTCACCGCGCTGATCTTCGTCGCGAACAACGCCGCCGGTTACCTGCTCATCGCCTTCTTCATCGCCTACGCCACGGGGACACTCGAGATGCCTCGCGCGTCGGTGCTCCTCGCGACCACGCTCGCCTCGTTCGGCTGGCTGGTCTTCACGATGTACGGCGGCGCCCTCTCCGACCGGATCGGCCGCGTGCGGACCTTCCAGATCGGCTACGCCCTGGTGTTCGCCTGGATGATCCCGCTGTTCCTGCTCATCGACACCCGCAACACCTGGCTCTACGGGCTCGCGCTGTTCCTGCTGACCATCGGGCTGGGCCTCTCCTACGGCCCGATGTCGGCGATGTACGCCGAGATGTTCCCCGTCTCCGTCCGGTACTCCGGGGTCTCCATCGGCTACGCCCTGGGCGCGATCCTGGGCGGCGCCTTCGCCCCCATGATCGCCCAGCTCCTCCTGCAGTCGACGGGGTGGTCGGGGTCGGTCGGCCTCTACACCATGGCCCTCTGCGTCGTCTCCTTCGTGGCGGTGACCGTCGCGGGCGAGACCCGGGGGAACAACCTGCGGGTGGCCGAGGCCCACGAGCAGTACCTGCGCGAGCACCCCGAGGCGGCGGACGAGCTGGGCCGCCGGGCCTGACCGCCACCGGTCAGGCCGAGCGGGCGGTCACCTCGTCGGACTCCCCGAGCCCGGCGGCGGCCAAGGCGGCCGGCAGGCCGTCGTCGTGGCGCTGGAACCGCACGACGAGGCCGTCGGTCACGAGGAACCGCGCGGCGACGACGGCCCGGCCGCGCTCGGTCCCCGTCGCCGGGTCGGTCCAGGTGGCGTCCTGCTCGACGACCACCTGACCGCCGGCGCCGCAGAACCAGCGCAGCGGTCGGGCGGTGAACCCTGCCCGGGCCAGCCACGAGGCCAGGACCTCGCGGCCCCGCACGCCGCCCCGGGGCCCGACCACCTCGACATCCGGCGCGCACAGCGCCATCGCGGCCGGGGCGTCGGCCCGGTCCACCGCGTCGAGCCACGCCGCCACGACCCCGAGCCGTCCGGTCACGACGGCGACCGTAGCGGCCGCTCGGCATGGAGCGCGCCTCCCGCGGGCACACCGGTACCCCGTCCGCAGCCGACCCCTGGGAGCACCCCGTGACCACGACCCGAACCCGCCGCTGGCGCCTGGCCGCCGCCGGCATCGCGATCGCCGCGACGTCGTTCACCACCGCCGCGTGCGGCTCCGACACCGTGGACGACGGCGTCGAGCAGGAGGTCGAGGACGCCGGCAACGAGGTCGAGGAGGAGGTCGAGGGCGGCGACGAGGACGGCGACGGCTGACCCGCTGCCCCGTGCCGGCGGCGTGACCGCCGTCGGCACGGGGTACCGCGGCCGCTCGTGAGCACCGACGCGACCACCACCCCGGCGACCCGCGCGCAGCGGCTCGACCGGCTGCCGTTCACCCGCGAGCACGGCCGGCTCGTGGTCGGCTCCGGCCTGGGCTGGGCGCTGGACGCGATGGACGTCGGGCTCATCTCCTTCGTGATGGCCGCGCTCGCCGTCCAGTGGTCGCTGACCCCGACCGAGCTGGGCTGGATCGGGTCGATCGGCTTCGTCGGGATGGCGCTGGGTGCCACCCTCGGCGGGCTGCTGGCCGACCGGATCGGGCGCAGGCAGGTCTTCGCGCTGACCCTGCTCGTCTTCGGCGCGGCCACCGGCGCCGCCGCGCTGGCCTGGTCGGTCGCCTCGCTGCTGGTGTTCCGCTTCCTCATCGGACTGGGGCTGGGCGCCGAGCTGCCGGTCGCCTCCACCCTGGTCAGCGAGTACGCGCCGGCCCGGGTGCGCGGCCGGGTGGTCGTGGCGCTGGAGGCGTTCTGGGCGGTCGGCTGGCTGCTCGCGGCGCTGATCGGCTACTTCGTCGTCCCCACCGGCGACGACGGGTGGCGGTGGGCGCTGGCCCTGGGCGCGGTCCCGGCGATGTACGCGGTGGTGGTCCGGCGCGGGCTGCCTGAGTCGGTGCGGTTCCTCGAGCTGCGCGGCCGCACCGACGAGGCCGAGGCCGCCGTCCGCCGCTTCGAGTCGGCGGCCGGCGTGCCCCCGGTGCCCTCGGCCCCGGCGCGGCCGATGCCGCTACCGCGCCCGGGCGCGCTGTGGGCCGCGGGCTCGCGCCGGCGGACGGCGGCGCTGTGGACGGTGTGGTTCGGCATCAACTTCGCCTACTACGGCGCCTTCATCTGGCTGCCCACGCTGCTGGTCGCCTCCGGCTTCTCGCTGGTGCGCTCCTTCGGCTTCACACTGCTGATCACCCTGGCCCAGCTCCCCGGCTACGCCGCCGCTGCGGTGCTCGTCGAGCGCTGGGGACGCCGGCCGACGCTGGTCGTGTTCCTGCTCGGCTCGGCGGTCGGCGCCGGGCTGTTCGCGCTGGCCGCCGGGGACACCGCCGTCCTGGCCACCGGCATGGTGCTGTCGTTCTTCAACCTGGGCGCCTGGGGCGCGGTCTACGCGGTGACGCCGGAGGTCTACCCCACCGCGCTGCGGGCCACCGGCGCCGGCGCGGCCGCCGGTTTCGGTCGGCTCGCCTCGATCGCCGCGCCGCTGTGCGTGCCGCCGCTGCTGGCCGCCGGCGGCAACGCCCTGGCCTTCGGCACCTTCGCGGCGTTCTTCGTGCTCGCGGCGCTGGCGGCCGTCGCGCTGCCCGAGCGCCGCGGCGAGTCGCTGGAGGCCGCCGAGCCGGATCCGCTCACCGCCCGCCGCTGACGGTCCTCAGCGACAGCAAAGGGCTCTTTGCAAAGACGTCTTTGTGGTCCAGGGTGGTCGGCATGGTCTCCACCCCCGACCCGGCGGACCTGCCCACCGGCGCCGTCCGGGTGACCGACGCCCGCGCCCTCCGCGTCCTGGCCCACCCGTTGCGCGCCTCGCTGCTCGGCGCGCTGCGGCTCGACGGCCCATCGACGGCCACCCGCCTGGCCGACCGCCTCGGGGAGAGCAGCGGCGCCACCAGCTACCACCTCCGCCAGCTCGCCGCCCACGGCTTCGTCGAGGAGCTGCCGGCCCAGGGGAACGGGCGGGACCGCTGGTGGCGCGCACAGCACCGCCGCACCAGCTGGGACACCGCCGACCTCATCGGCGACCCCGCCGGCCGGGAGCTGGTCGACGAGGTGCTGCACCGGCAGCTGAGCCAGCAGCGGCGCTGGCTCGCCGCGCACGCCACCGAGATGGAGGGGCTGAGCGAGCAGTGGCGCACCGCCACCTCGCTCAGCGACTGGGCCGTCCGGCTGTCCCCCACCGCGGCCCGCGAGCTCGCCGACGAGCTGAACGAGGTCGTGCGTCGCTGGCAGGAGACGCGCGAGGAGCCGGACCAGCCCGCGGTGACCGTGCTGGTCGACCTGTTCCCCCTGCAGGAGCACCCGCTGTGAGCGCTCCGCTCGGCGCCCGCCGGGCCACCCGCCGCTACGTCGGCCTGACCGCGCTGCGCTGGCTGCCGGTCGGGCTGAGCGCACCGGTGACCGTGCTGCTGGCCTCGGCGCGCGGGCTGTCCCCCGCCGACATCGGCATCGTGTTCGCCGTCTACTCGGCGGTCGTCCTGGTCCTCGAGCTGCCCACCGGTGGGCTGGCCGACGCGGTCGGTCACCGGCCGGTCCTGGTGCTCGCCGGGATCCTGTCCGTGGCCGGCCTGCTGGCCACGGTGGCCGCGGACGGCGTGGCCGCCTTCGCGCTCGCCCAGGCACTCATGGGGGTCGGGCGGGCGCTGGACTCCGGTGCGCTGGAGGCCTGGTACGTCGACACCGTCCGCGCCACCGACCCCGACGCCGACGTCACGCCGGGCCTGTCCCGCGCGGGCGCCGCCGACGGGGCGGGCCTGTGCCTGGGCGCCCTGCTCGGCGGACTGCTCCCGCTGCTGGCCGGCGACGGGGGCACCGGCGTGCTGGCCGCGCCGCTGCTGCTGGCCGCCGCGCTGTCCCTCGTCTCGGTGCTCGCGATCGCGGTGCTCGTCGTCCCGGTGGGCCGGCGACGGGCGTCGGCGCTGCGCGCGAGCCTGCACGGCGTCCCGGGCGTGGTCCGGGGGACCGTCCGGCTGGCCGCCCGGGACCGGGTGCTGCGGCGGCTGCTCGCCATCTCGCTGCTGGTCGGCGCGGTGCTCGCCACCCTGGAGCTGCTCGGCCCGCTGCACGTCGCCGACCTCACCGGCAGCCGCACCGAGGGCGCGGCCGTCTTCGGCGTCGTCATGGCGGTCTCCTTCGCCGCGGCCGGGGTCGGCGCGCTGCTCGCGCCGGCCGTGCGCCGGCTGGCCCGCGGCTCGGTGGCGGCCGCCACCACCGGCCTCGCGGCGCTCGGCGCGCTCGCCGTCGCGGCGGTGACCGTCGCCGGACCGCTGGCGCTGGGCTGCCTGTTCGCCGCCTTCTACGTCCTCAACGCCGCCGCGTGGCCGCTGTGGAAGCAGCTGCTGCACGGCCAGGTGGCCGCCGGGCACCGCGCCACAACACTGTCGGCCTCGTCGCTGGCCCTGCAGGTCGGGGCGCTCACCGGCAGCCTGCTGCTCCCCCGCCTCGCCGAGTCCGCCGGGCTGCCCGCCGGGTTCTGGGCGGCCGCCGGGGCGCTGCTGCTCGTCGCGCTGGTGTCGCTCGGTCTGCGGCCCGGGCGCACCGGGCCGCGGCCGTCGGGTACAGCGGCCGCCACGCGGGTAGCGGCGGACCATGGCTGAACCCACCCGTGACCGCCTGCAGGGCCTCAAGGTCGCCGTCACCGGCGCCAGCGGCAACCTCGGCACGGCGCTGCTGCGCCGGCTGACCGCACCGGGCAGCGGGGTGGCCGAGGTGCGCGGGCTGGCCCGGCGCCAACCGCCGGGCACCGCGCCCTACGACGAGGTGCAGTGGCACCTCGCCGACCTCGGCGAGACCCGCAGCGAGCACGAGCTCACCCGCTTCCTCGACGGCGTCGACGCCGTCGTCCACCTGGCCTGGGCCCTCCAGCCGGGCCGGCAGCCGGAACGGCTGCACCGGGTCAACGTCGACGGCACCCGGCGGCTGGCGCGGGCCGCGGCCGCGGCCGGCGTGGCGCACTTCGTGCAGCTGTCCTCGCTCGGCGCCTACGCGGCCGGGGCCGGTGACCGGGAGGTGGGCGAGGACTGGCCGACCACCGGCATCCCGAGTTCCCAGTACAGCCGGGACAAGTCGCAGGCCGAGCTGGTGGTCCGCGAGCAGCTGGGTTCCCGCGAGGGGACGACGCTCACCGTCGTGCGCCCGACGCTGGTGCTGCAGCCGGACGCCAGCAGCGAGATCGGCCGCTACTTCCTCGGCCCGCTGCTCTTCGGCGCCGCCCGCCTGCTGCCCGGCTCGGTGGCCCGCCTGCTCCCGCTGCCGCTGCCTGCGCTCAAGGTCCAGGTGGTGCACGCCGACGACGTCGCCGACGCCCTGGTGCGGATCCTGGACCGCCGCGCCGCCGGGCCGTTCAACATCGCCGCCCCGCCGACGTTCGACGCCGACGGCCTGGCCCGGGCCCTGGGCACCGTGCGGGTGCCGGTGCCCGCCTTCGTCCTGCGGGCGGGGCTGTCGGCGGCCTTCCACGCCCACGTGGTGCCGACCGAGCCCGGCTGGCTCGACCTGGGCCTCCAGGCGCCCGCGCTGGACACCGGCCGGGCCCGCCGGCTGCTGGACTGGTCGCCCGCGTACGCGGGGGACGACGTCCTCCGGCAGTTCGTCGCCGCTCTCGGCGACGGAGAGGGCGCTCCCGGCCCGCTGCTGGAGCCGGCCGGCGGACCCGAGCGCGACCCCGGCGGCGACCCGGCCAACGTCCCCGGCCCGCGGGCGGGCTGAAGAAGGGCGGAGCTGGAGGACCGGCGAGCTCGTCGTCGCCGCGGTCGCGCGGGGCAACGCGGCCGCGGACCCTGCTGCGCGCCGGCTCCTCCCCCGTCGCCTCGATGCAGCTGTCCCGCCGCTAGTCCTCCCGTGCCGTCCAGGTGCCGGCCGGGCGGTCCATCGACGCGAACACCTCGGCCGACCGCTCGGGGCGCAGCGCGACGAACAGGCCGTCGGCCTCGGCGAGCACGATGTCCGGCTCGTGCTCGGCGGTCAGCCGCGCGGTGGCGGTCGTGCGCCGGCCCCTGGTCTCACCCGCCTCGGCGGTGAGCAGCAGCGGGACGCCGAGCGGCACCGGCCGGCGGTAGCGCACGGTCAGCGTCGCGGTCAGCCCGCCGCGGCCGGCCGCCCGCACGGCGCGCGCCAGCACGTGGTCCAGCAGGGTGGCCACCACGCCGCCGTGCACCAGCCCGGGCGGGCCCTCGTGCGGCTTGCCGACGGTCACCCGGCCGGTGGCGCGCCCGTTGGGGGTGTCGCTCGCGACCAGCGCCGGCGCCACCGGGTTGCCCGGCCCGTGGACGGGGCTGTACCAGCGCTCGCCGGTGTCCGGGTCGTCGACCGCGGCGACCTCCCGCAGCCCGCGGACGGTGGCCCGCAGCCGCGCGGTCAGCCCGCGGGCGACCCCGGCCACCGCGGCCAGCTCGGCGGCCGGGACCTCGGTGCGGACGGCGGCGTCGACCAGCTCGCGCAGCGCCGCGCCGAGCTCGCCGACGACCTCCCGCCGGGCGGCCCGCTCGTCGCTGGTCAGCGCCTCACCCACGGGGCATGCCGGCGTCGCGCAGCAGCCCGCCCCCGATGATCACCCGCTGCACCTCGCTGGTGCCCTCGTACAGCCGGTAGAGCCGGGCGTCGCGGTAGAAGCGCTCGACCGGCGTCGTCCGCAGGTAGCCCAGGCCGCCGTGCACCTGCACCGCGCGGTCCACGGCCCGGCCGACCATCTCGGTGCAGAAGAGCTTGGCCGACGACGGGCCGATCGAGGTGTCCTCACCGGTGTCGTAGCGGGCGGCGACGTCGCGCACCATGGCCCGGCCGGCCAGCAGCTCCGCGTGCACGTCGGCGATCTGCGCCTGCACCAGCTGGAAGCGGCCGATCGGGGCGCCGCCCTGCCTGGCGGTCGCGGCGTAGGCGACCGACTCGTCGAGCACCCGCTGGGCCATCCCGACGCACAGGGCCGCGATGTGCAGCCGCCCGCGGGAGAGCACCGTGAGCGCCTTCGAGTAGCCGCGGCCCTCCTCCCCGACCAGCGCGTCGGCGGGTACGCGGACGTCGTCGAGGAAGACCTCCGCGGTCCAGGCGCCGGCCTGGCCCATCTTGCGGTCCTTGGGGCCGACGGTGACCCCCGGCGTCCGGGCGTCGACGACGAAGCTGGAGATGCCGCGGCCGCCCTTCTCCGCCGGGTCGCTGCGGGCGAAGACGACGAACAGGTCGGCGATCGGCGCGTTGGTGATGTAGCGCTTGGCGCCGTCGAGCACCCAGCCGTCGCCGTCCCTGCGGGCGGTGGTGCGCAGGCCCGCGGGGTCCGAGCCGGCCTCGGCCTCGGTGAGCGCGAAGGAGCCGATCAGCTCACCCGAGGCCAGCCCCGGCAGGTACGCCTTCTGCTGCTCGTCGCTGCCGAACCTCGCGATCACCTGGCCGGCGATGCCGTTGTTGGTGCCGAACAGGGAGCGGAACGCGGGGGTGGTGTAGCCGAACTCGAAGGCCAGCTCGACGTCCTCGGCCATGGACACGCCCAGACCGCCGTGCTCCTCGGGCAGCGCGTACCCGAACAGCCCCATCTCCGCGGCCCGGGCGCGCAGCTCGTCGGGGATCCGGTCCTCGTCCTCGATCCGTTCCTCGAGCGGGACGACGACCTCCCGCACGAGCTGCCGGACGGCATCCCTCACCTGGCGGAAGTCCTCGGCGTCCACGCCGCCATGGTGCCGCGCGTCACGTCCGGCCGCCGCGTCGGGCCGACCTCCCGACACGCCAGCGCGCTGCGCAGTCGTCCGGGTACCGTTTGTCGCCATCGGTGTTGTGACGCTAACGTCGTTGTCGACCGCCCGAGACCGGTGGCGGTGCAGTACACCCTGCCGAGGTCGCCGTGCCGCACCTGCAGACCACGCTCGTCCGCGCTCCCGACCAGGTCGTCGTCCGGCTGACCGGCGACGTCGACGCCTCGACCGCCCCGCAGCTCACCCGTGCCCTGCAGGAGTCGGCCGTGACGGGGGTCGGCGCGGTCGTCGTCGACGTCGCCGCTGCCCGCTTCGGTGACAGCTGGGGCCTGCGGGAGCTCGCGCTGTTCACCGACGCGCTGGCGCCGGCGGGTCGCAGCTGCCGGATCGTGGGTGCTCGCGCGGACACGCGGCGGCTGGTCCGCTCGGCCGGGCTCGCCGAGCGGCTGGAGCTCGACGGCCCGGTCGACGCCGACGTCGCCGTCCCCCTGCCCACGCCCCGCGTGCCCGCCCCGGTGCGCCGCCCGGGGCTGCCGTACCAGGTACGGCCCGCGCGGCGCAGCGAGGAGCGGCCGGTCCGGCGCCGGCTGCGGCCCGGCACCCAGCGCCGCTGGCGCTAGGACGAGGACCCCGTCCTCCCACCCTTCGCCAGCTCAGGGCGGGACCCGGGACGGGGCCGCTCCGGCGGATCCTCCGTCATGCGAGCGCGTCCAGGCGGGCCATGTCCTCGTCGGAGAGACGCAGTTGGGCCGCACCCAGGTTCTCGGTCAGGTGGTCGACGGACTTGGTGCCCGGGATCGGCAGCACGACCGGCGACGTGTGCAGCAGCCAGGCCAGCGCCACCTGGGACGGCGTGGCGTCCAGCTCCCGGGCGATGTCGGCGACCGGGCTGTCCGGCGCGGCCAGGTCGCCGGTGGCGATCGGGAACCACGGGATGAAGCCGATGCCGTGCGCGGTCGCGTAGTCCAGGACCTCCTGCGACTGCCGGTTGGTCAGGTTGTACAGGTTCTGCACGCTGACGATCTCGACGACCTCGCGGGCCTGCTCGAGCTCGGCCACCGAGACCTCGGAGACACCGATGTGGCGGACCTTGCCCTCGTCCTGCAGCTCCTTGAACGCACCCAGCTGGTCGGCCAGGGGCACCTCGGCGTCGATGCGGTGCAGCTGGATGAGGTCGATGCGCTCCTGCCTCAGGGTGCGCAGCGAGAGCTCGACCTGCTGCTTGAGGTAGGCGGGGCGGCCGACCGGCGTCCAGATGCCCGGGCCCTGCCGGGTCAGGCCGGCCTTGGTCGCGATGACCAGGCCCTCCGGGTAGGGGTGCAGCGCCTCGGCGATGATCCGCTCGCTGACCACCGGGCCGTAGGAGTCGGCGGTGTCGATGAAGTCCACGCCCTGCTCGACGGCGGCGCGGACGACGGCGCGGGCCTTGTCCGGGTCGGCCGGCTCGCCCCACACGCCGGGGCCGGGCAGCTGCATGGCGCCGTAGCCGAGGCGGTGGACGGGCAGGTCCCCGCCGATGGAGAAGGTGTCGGTGGGCGCGACCGTGGTCATGCTGCCTCCAGGGGTCGGCCCGCGGCCTGGTGCCACGGGGTCTCTGGGTGGGGCAGCCCGCGCAGCGGGGGTTGCTCTTCCGGGATGTGACCGCCGGCACAGCGAGGAGTGGCGATGGGCGAGATCGTCGTGCTGCGGCACGGGCAGACCGAGTGGAGCCTCAGCGGCCGGCACACCGGCGTCACCGACCTGCCCCTGCTGCCCGAGGGCGAGGAGCAGGCCCGCGGGCTGCGCGGCGCGCTCGCCGACCGGCCGTTCGCCGCCGTGTGGGTCAGCCCGCGGTTGCGCGCGCGGCGGACCGCGGAGCTGGCCGGGCTCACCCCCACCGCCACCGACGAGGACCTCGTCGAGCTCGACTACGGCGGCTACGAGGGCCGGACGACGGCGGAGATCAGCGAGGAGCTGGGCCGCACCTGGTCGGTGTGGCTCGACGGCACCGTCCCCGGGGAGACGCCCGGCGAGACGCTGGGGGACGTCGGCACGCGGGTGGACCGGGTGCTCGACCGCGCGCGCCCGCTGCTCGGGGACGGCGACGTGCTGCTGGTCGCGCACGGGCACGTGCTGCGCATCCTCACCGCGCGCTGGCTCCGCCTGGAACCCGCAGCCGGGGCGCTGTTCGCGCTGCCCGCGGGCTCCTACGGCGTCCTGGGGCACGAGCACGCCCGGCCGGCGCTCACCGGCTGGGGCCTGCGCTGACCCGGGCGGCCGGCGGCGGGGCGGGCCGCCCGAACAGCCAGCCCTGACCGAGGTCGGCGCCCAGGCGGGTGACCTCGTCGGCGAGCCGCTCGGTCTCCACGCCCTCGGCCACGACCTGGGCACCGAGGGTGTGCGCGAGCTCGACGACCGACCGCACCATGGTGCGCGCGCCGTCGTCGGGCAGCGCCTGCACCAGCGCACGGCCGAGCTTGACGACGTCCGGGCGGACCGCGGTCAGCAGCGAGCGGCTCGACCAGCCGGCCGCGACGTCGTCCAGGGCGACCCGCCAGCCGAGCGAGCGGTGGTGCTCGAGCACGGACAGCAGGTGCCCGCGGTCGCGGACGGCGGACAGCTCCCCGACCTCGACGACCAGCCGGGAGGGGGCGATGCCGGCGTCGTGCAGCGCCCGGGCGGTGCTGGCCAGGCTCACCTCGGGCCGGTGCACCGAGGCGGGGTCGGAGTTGACGAACAGGTCGCCGTCCCCCAGCCAGGGCACCGCTCCGGTGATGGCCGACTCGCGGCCGATCCGGTCCAGCCGGGGCAGCCAGCCGGCGGACTCGGCGACGAAGAACAGGTCCTCGCCGCCGACCTCGCGGCCGTCGACCATGCCGCGCAGCAGCGCCTCCTGGGCGACGACGGCGCGGTCGGCCAGCCGGACGATCGGCTGGTACACCGACCACAGCTCGGCCTCGGCCAGCAGGCCGATCTCCGCGGTGATCCCGCGGCGGGCCAGCTCGACGGCCAGCGTCGGTGCGGTGAGCAGCCGGGCGGCCAGCGCCGTCCACCCCTCCGGCGGGTCGGTCGCCACCCGCAGGTCCTCAGCCTCCGCCGTCGTCAGCTCGCGGGCCAGCCGGTGGAACAGCCGGTCGACTCCGCGGCCGCCGTCCTCGTCGTCGAGGTCGAGCAGGTCGGGCGCCGCGGACACCGACAGGCCCAGCGCCCGCGCCGTCCGGGCGACCTCGGCGAGCAGGTGCGCGTCGGGGGTCGCCAGGAGGACACGGGTCGCCCGGGCGGGCAGGTGCCAGTACTCCCGGCGCCGGACTCCTCGGTCGGTGCTCACCACTCGACGAGGATGACCGAGGGCCGCAACCGGACCGGACAGGCGCGCGGTCGGCGATGATAGTGCAGAGGCACTAATTACGGCGACGTTCAGCCCCAGATGTGTCGTCGTCGCTCACTTGACTGTCTAAGGTCAGCGCCATGGTGGTTGTGCAGCAGTCCGAGCCGGTGCGCTCCCCGCGCGGCGGTCGCCCCCGGGATCCCAGCCGGGACAGCGTCATCCGAGCGGCGATCCTGCGGCTGCTGGCCGAGGTGGGCTACGGCGCACTCACCATGGACGCGGTCGCTGCGGAGGCAGGCGTCGGCAAGGCGACGATCTACCGGCGCTGGCGCACCAAGCACGACCTCGTGGTCGACACCATCTCCGACATCAACCGGGTGATCGCGGTGCCGCCCGACACCGGGTCGGTCGAGGGCGACATCCGGGCCGTCATGGACCTCGTCGTCACGACCGTGCAGAGCCCGGCGGGCGCGGCGGTCCGCTCGCTGCTGCCGGCGATGCAGTACCAGCCGGCGCTGGTCGAGGCCTTCCGCACCGGGCCGCTGGCCATGTGGCGCAGCGCCTTCGCCGAGGTGTGGGCGCGGGCCGAGGCGCGCGGGGAGGTCGGGCCCGGCCTGGACCGCTCGGTGACCGCGGAGACCGTCAGCGCGCTGATCGTCCAGCGCTGGCTGCTGACCGGCGAGCCCCTGGACGAGGCCTACGTCGACGCGGTCTTCGCGTCCGTCGTCCTGCCCCTGCTGGACCGCGCCCGGCCGACCGCCTGACTCACCAGCCGAGCGTGCCCGGCTCGCCCTTGAACGGACCGACGACCTCGTCGGTGATCCAGCCGCCGTAGAAGCCGCCGGCCTGGGCCCGGACGACCTCGCCGTCGACGAGCGCGCGGTCGACCCGGCTCGGGTAGAAGGCGACGGCGCCGCGCAGGTGGGCGTAGCGGTCGACGGGGGCCTCGTACGACCAGCCCACGGCCGGGAACCGCTGACCGTCCACGACGGCGTCCCAGTAGGTCGCCGCACCCTTCCACTCGCACCACGAGCTGCCCGACGCGCGCTCCAGGACGCCGTCGGCGACGTCCTCGCGCGGGACGTAGTAGACCGGCGGGTGGCTGGTCTCGCAGACGCGGACCGCCCGGCCGGTGCTGGCGACCACCCGGCCGCCGAGCTCGACGACGACCCGCCGCCCCGTCACCTCCGCCGAGGGCGGCCGGGGGTAGTCCCAGACCGACTCCTGGCCGGGACCGACGGGGTCGGGGCGGGGGTGTGCCACGTCAGTCGTTGCGGTGCCGGACCTTCTGGACCAGCACGAGGGTCATCAGCAGGCCGACCGCGCCGACCGCGGCCATGCCCGCCGGCGTCTGCAGGAACTGCTGGACGGCGGCCTGGCCCTTCGACTTCAGTCGCTGTGGGCTGCTCCGGTAGACCAGCTGGTCCAGGGTCGCCGCGAGGGACTCACGGGCGGCGTCGATCTCCAGCTGGATCTGTCGAGGGTCGCGAGGCACGGGCGACAGCCTGCCAGACGGCGCCCAGGGCGGCGCGCCAGTCGACCGGGAGCCACCCGCACGGGGGCGTCCCCATACGCTGGGACCACGCGGGAGTGGTGTAACGGCAGCCACGCCAGACTTAGGATCTGGTGCCTCCGGGCGTGCGGGTTCGACTCCCGCCTCCCGCACACGTGGGTCTCCCCCGGTGGCGAGCCCGAACGGCTCGCCGGGGCGCCGTGCACACCGCTGCGGTCCAACGCTTCGGGCCGACGAGGGCGCTCGCCCCGCGGGAAGGGGGCGGCCCCGCTGCCCTCGGTTTCGAGCAGCGGGGCCTGGCCGCAGCGATCCCCCGGGAGATCACCGCGGCTGCTCATCGGGCGCCGGTCACCACGTCAGTGCGGGTCAGCGCTTCGGCGCTCGGAGCTCGCCGGTGTGGACCAGGTGGTCGGCGACGTCGCGGACCTTGGTGTTCGTGGTCATGGACGCGTGCGCCAGCAGCTGGAACGCCTGGTCAGCAGTGATCTTGTGGCGCTCCATGAGGATGCCCTTGGCCTGGTCGATCACGGCGCGGGAGTCCAGGGCGGCCTGCAGGTTCCCGACCATCTTCTGGGCGCCCTCGTACTCCTGCATGTTGCCGATCGCCACGGCGGCGTACGGCGCGAAGCCCGTCGCGGTGGAGCGGCTCTCGTCGTCGAAGGCGCGCGCCTCGCGGGCGTAGATGTTGAGCGCCCCGGTGGTGCCGTCGTCGATGACCAGCGGCACCGACAGCGAACTGAGGTTGCCTCTCCCGGCGGCTCGACGCGCGTAGTCCGCCCACCGGTCCTCGATCCTGGTGTCCAGGATCTCGGTCAGCTCGCCGCTCGCGGCCGCGTGCAGGCACGGCCCCTGCCCTTGGCCGTACTGGACCTCGTCGAGGTCTGTCGCGAGCTGCCCGGTCGAGACGACGGTGACCGATCGTCGCGAGGTCATGATCAAGATGGACGCCTCCGGGTTCCCGGGCATCACCGACTTGGCCGTGTCGGCCACCGCCTGCAGCAACGACTGCATCGACATCTCGCGCAGCGTCAGGCGGCCCAGGCGCTCCAGCGCCTCTCCAGCTCCACCAGCGGACGACTGGTCGTCACTCGACATGGGCGCACACTCCGGTCGGTAGTCGAACCGGGGCTCCCACCTCGGCGGCGTGGCCTCACGCTGGGGCCTCCGCGCTGCCCGCGCCGTCTCACCGGCGCGGCGTGGACGCGGCTTCTGCGCGTCTCGGTCGGACCCTACGCCTCGTGCGGCCGGACTGCTCCCTGTTCCGGCCCCTAGGCAGCGCGGGCCCCGGCCCAGGCGGATCCACCGACCTGGCCCGGGGGACGAGGGCCGCCACGGTCGGGCCGGCGGCTTCGGGACCGTCCTCCCTCTGTGACCCGGTCGGGTGCCCCGGCCGGGTCAGCCGAGCCCGACGCGCAGCTCCAGGGCGGTCGATGGGCGCGTGGGGTCGTCGTCGTCCACCACGGCCAGCAGGTGCACCTCGCCGTCCCGCGCCGCGCGCAGCGCCAGCCCCTCCACCTTGGGCACGTGCGCATCGACCTCGGGGACGGCGGCGACGTCGAGCACCGTGTCGCCGTCGAGGAGCACCAGCGCGGCGGCCACCACGGGACCGTCGTCCACGGCGTTGGGCGTGTCCTCCGCGGCGGCGCTCACCAGCAGCCGGCCGTCGGGCAGCGCGATCGCGTCGGTGACCGCGAGCCCCACGCCCGCCACCTCACCGAGGTCGTAGACCCGCGGCTGCTCGACCGGCACCGCCCCGGCGGACCCGCGGCCCCCGCGGCCGAGGACGGCGTCGACCAGCCCGGCCAGGGGGACGTCGACGCTGCCCGGGCGGACGCCGGCGGCCAGGTTGCCGCGGTTGAACCACCGCACGGTGCCGCCGTGCCGGCTGGCGCCCTCGAGGTTGAGCTGGCCCTCCGGGACGCCGAGCCGCTCGGCCACGAGCCCGTACAGCGGGGCCAGCTCGCCGGCCTGGACGACGGGGTGGCCGTCGACCAGCCGCACCAGCACGCCACGCGTACGCCGGTCCGTCGACCCCGAGCCGAGCAGCAGGACGGCCGGCTCGCCGTCCACCTCGGCCGGGCAGGCCACCTCGAGGTCGGGCTTGAGGCGCTTGGTCCCGGCCGCCTCGCTGAACCGGTCCAGACCCTCGACCGGGGGCAAGACGCGCACGGGGGTCACCGAGCCGTCCCGGAGCCAGGCGGCGGACGTCGCGTCGTCCTGCGCGACGAGCCAGCCCTCGCCCAGGGGCGCGATCGCCGAGGCCGCGGTGACCGGGGTCCCGTCGTCGAACCGGAGCGGACGCACGTCGCCCAGCGAGATCCGCACGGACCAACTCTGCCTGCACGCGCGGCGACCCGCGACCGGACTCGTCTTCGCTGGTCAGCGGCCGGAAACTGTCGTACCCCCGGCCTAGGTTGGGGGCATGTTCTTCGGCGGGGGGTTCGGGGTCGGGCTGACGGTGGCCGACCTGGCGCCGGCTGCCGTCGGTCCGCCGGTGGTCGGGTCGCCGGTGCTGGCCGAGGTGCTGCCGGTGTACGCCCGCACGGCGGCGGAGAAGGCCGCGGAGCTGGAGCGGGTGCAGCGGGTCAAGGCCGAGCTGGCCGCCTACGAGGTCGAGTTGGTCGCCGCGTTCGCCGCCGACCGCCCCGACACCCTCGACCGCCAACCCGGCCAGCGGGGTGCGGCCGCCGGCGCGGGGGACGGCTCGGTGCCCGGCCCCGGTGCGCCCGCCGGGGTGAGTGAGTTCTTCGCCGACGAGCTGGCGCTGGTACTCAACTGCTCCCGGACGGCGGCCAGCGTGCTGGCCGAGCACGCCTCCACCCTCACCGGCACGCTGCGCGCCACGCTGGCCGCGCTCGCGCAGGGCCGGCTGGACTGGTCCCGCGCCCGCACCATCGCCGAGGAACTCGGCGACAAGGTGCGCGGCACCCACCCGCAGGTGCTCGCCGCAGTCGAGGCCGCGGTGCTGCCCGAGGCGATGTCGCTGTCGGTGCGCCGGCTGCGGGACCGGCTGCGCGCCGAGCTGGCCGCCCGCGACGCCGCCGCGGTCGACCGGGCCCGGGCGCGCGCCCAACGCGCGGTCGACGTGCGCCGCCGCCCGGCCGCCGACGGGGTCAGCGAGCTGGTCGCCGGGATGACCGACGAGCTCGCCGCCGCCTGCCAGACGGTGATCGACGACCTCGCGCGGCGGGCCAAGACCGCCGGTGACGCCCGCCCGATCGGGATGCTGCGCTCCGGCGTGCTGGCCGACCTGATCCTGCGCCCCTGGGCCGCACCGGACCCGGTGGCCGCGCACCTGGAGGTGCAGGTGCCCCTCGGCGCCCTCACGCCCGACCGGTTCCTGGCCGCCGGCTCGCCCGTGCTCCCGGCCCTTGCGCGGCCCGGCGCGGTCGCGCAGCCCACCGGGGCGGTGGCCGGGGTGCCGATCACCGCCGCCCACGTCCGCGACCTGCTCGCCCAGCTCGACGCGATCGGCCTGCAGGCCCCGCCCGGCGGGACGCTGCAGTTCTCGTTCACCGACGACCGCGGCGCGCTGACCGCGGTGGCCACCCTGCGCGAGCTGCGCGCCGCCGCCCGCCGCGGCTGCCCCACCCACCCCGAAGCCGGCTGCGGCTGCCCGGTCATCGGCCGGCCACCGCCGACCGGCGCCTACCCCCCCACCCCCGCCCAGCAGCGGTTCCTCCGCACCCGGGACCGCACCTGCCGCCACCCCGGCTGCACCAACAAAGCGGTGTGGGCCGACGCCGACCACGTCATCCCCCACGCCCAGGGCGGCGCGACCGACTGCGCCAACCTGTGCTGCCTGTGCCGCCGCCACCACCGGCTCAAGACCTTCGCCCCCGGCTGGACCCACACCATCACCCCCGACGGGCTCCTCACCGTCACCACCCCGAGCGGGGTCACCCGCACCAGCCGGCCACCCGGCCTGCACCTCACCGGCCCCCGCGTGCTCACCCGCCCACCCGACCAGCCACCCGACCCCACCGACGACCCACCACCCTTCTAGGGCTCGCGACGCGAGGAGAATCACAGCACCGCGTCGTCGCTGTTCAGCGGCTTGCTGAGCGTGAGCAGGGCCGGACGCCCGCGACAGGACCCGTAGCCTGGGAGAGCAGGCCTGCCGCGCACCGCTGCCCCGGCCGGGCCGCCCCTTCCCCTGCACGTCATCGACCCCGCCGGAGCTCATGACCTCGCCACGCCCCGAGACGACCGATCGACCCGAACAGCCCGAGGAGAAGCCGCAGGGCGCCCAGCTGAGCGCCACCCAGGTGGCGGCCGGTGCCCTGGCCGCGGTGTCCTCCGCGGTGGTGGCCTCCTTCTTCGGCCTCGCCGGCACGCTCATCGGCGCCGCGCTGGCCAGCGTGATCAGCACCGTCAGCGCTGCCCTCTACAGCAACTCCCTGCAGAAGACCAACGAGCGATTGCGCCAGGCTCGCAGCCAGCTGACCGGGAAGCAGGCCAGGGTCGAGGAGACCCGGGTCCAGGAGGCCCCGGCCGCGACCCCGGTGACCCAGGTCCTGCCGGCCCACCTCGACCCGCGCCGCGCGCCGGCGCGGAAGGCCCGGCCGCGGTGGACCAGGGTGGCCGTCTACGCCGCCGCCGTCTTCGTCCTCGCCATGGGGATCGTGACCGGCATCGAGCTGATCGGGCAGCGGCCGGTGTCGGCACTCGTCGGCGACACCGAGACCGCCCGGACGACGACCATCGGCGCGATCACCAACACCTCGTCGTCCACCGAGGAGCAGGACGAGGGTGACCCCTCGACCCCGACGTCCCCCACCACCACCGCGCCGGCCACCGCGACCGACGCCCCGGCGCCCGAGGACGGGTCGACGTCGGAGGACGAGGACGCCGAGGAGACCGGCTCGGCGACGCCGACGCGGACCTCCGAGGCCGAGCCCACGACCGGGAGCGAGCCCACCGAGGCCCCGGACGAGTCGTCCGAGGAGGCGGTGGAGGACGAGCCGGCGCCCGCGGCCGAACCGACCGGCTGACCCCACCACGACGACGCCCGCGGCCCCGGTGAGAACCGGGGCCGCGGGCGTCGTGGCACGTGCCGGCTCAGATCCGGACGGCGACCCTCGCGTCGAACCAGGCCTCCAGCTGCTCGGCCGCCATCGGCCGGCCGATGTGGTGGCCCTGCGCCACGTCGCAGCCCATCTCACCGAGGCGCTGGCAGGTGGCCTCGTCCTCGACGCCCTCCGCCACGGTCGTCAGCCCGAGGTTGTGCCCCAGCTCGAGCACCGACCGCACGATCAGCGCGTCGCTCGGGTCCGCCGCCATCGACGCGACCAGGGAGCGGTCGATCTTCACCCGGTGCACCGGCAGGTCCTTGAGCTGGGCCAGCGAGGTGTAGCCGGCGCCGAAGTCGTCGATCGACAGCGTCACGCCGCGCTCGGCGAGCTCGCCGAGGATCCGCCGGGCCCGGTCCGGGTCGGCCGTGATCGCGCTCTCGGTGACCTCCAGCTCCAGGCAGGACGCGGGCAGCCGCCAGTGCGCGAGCAGTTCGGCCACCTCGGCGACGAAGTGCTCGTCGTGCAGGTTGCGGGCCGAGACGTTGACCGCCACACCGAGCAGCCGGCCGGCGTCCCGCCACCGGGCGCACTGCTCCAGCGCCGCGTCGATGACGTAACGGGTCAGCGGCTCGATGAGCGGCGTGCGCTCGGCGAGCGGGATGAACTCCCCCGGCGGGATCAGGCCGCGCTCCGGGTGTTGCCAGCGCACCAGCGCCTCCACACCGCACACGCGCGCGCCGGGCAGTGTGATTTTCGGCTGGAAGTGGAGGACCAGCTCACGGTTGTCGATCGCCCGGCGCAGCTGGCCGAGCAGACCCAGCCGCTCGGGGCTGTGGTCGTTGAGCGAGGGGTTGTAGACGCACACGCCCAGCCCCCGGTCCTTGGCCGAGTACATGGCGATGTCGGCGTTCTGCAGGAGCGACTCGAGGTCGTCCCCGTGCCTGCCCGACAGCGCGATGCCGATGCTCGCGTCGACGTCCAGGGAGATGCCCTCGACCGCGATGGGCGCCTCCATGGCGGCCAGCGCCCGGACCGCCAGCTGCTGGGCGGATTCCTCGTCGACCACGTGCGGCAGCAGGACGGCGAACTCGTCGCCGCCGAGCCGGGCCACCGTGTCGCTGCCGCGGACCGTGGCGCGCAGGCGGTCGGACACCGCCTGCAGGACGACGTCGCCGTAGGCGTGACCCAGGGTGTCGTTGATCTCCTTGAACCGGTCCAGGTCGATGAGCATCAGGGCCACCGTCCCGGTGCCGGCGTCCGCCAGTGCCGCCTCGCCCTGCTGGTGCAGCAGCGTGCGGTTGGGCAGGCCGGTCAGCGCGTCGTGCAGGGCCTGCTGCCGGTTGCGCTCGGCCTGTGCCACGGTCTCGCGGCGGCTGCGGCTGAGCACCGAGGTGAACCAGGCGACGAGGGCGAGTCCGGCCCCGAAGGCCACCGGCGTCGCCACGAGCAGGACCCGCTGGACCTCCTCCACGAAGGCCAGCGCCTCGCCGACCCGCTCCCAGTGCTGGGTGGCCTCGCCCCGGACCAACGTCGCGAGCGCGTCGTAGTGGGGATCGACGTACACCTCCTCGAACCGCTCGGCGGTCCGGGGGCTCTGCCCGGTGGCGACCACCAGCTGGTCGACGGCGAACTCGTACCGGGCGTGCAGCCGCAGCCACTCGCCGGTCCGGTCGGTGTGACCGGCCCCCGCGACGGTGCCCATCTCCTCGATCGCGTCGCGGGTGGCCGCGCCGGCCGCGTCGAACGCGGTGCGCGACCAGTTCTCCGGTTCGACCGTCAGCTGGTCGACGAGGGTCTCCTGGAGCAGCAGCGAACGCTCCACCTGCTCCGACCACTTCGACACCGCGGCGCTCTGCTGGGCCTCCGCCGAGGCCCGTGCGTTCGTCACCGCGGCGGTCACCGAGAAGGCCGTGAGCACGAGCAGGACCGCGACCAGACCGGCGCTCGCGGCGTGCGTGGACAGCCGGACGGGGGCGCCCCGCCGCACGCGGGTCACCGGCTCACGTGGTGAGCCGGGCGTGAGGAGCCAACGGCTGCGCTGCATCGTCCCTCGTCGTGGCCGCACCCGCACGACGCGGGTGACAGCAGGGGGATCGGGTGCCCGGGCACGTCGGTGCAGCCCGGAGCCGCGCCTGCCCCTCCAAGGGGTGAGGGAGGGCGGTCAGGACCGGCCGACGAGCTCCGCGACCAGCGGGACGAGCGCGGCGAAGGCCTGCCCGCGGTGGCTGCGGGCGTCCTTCTCCTCGGCGGTGAGCTCGGCCGCCGTGCGGTCCAGCCCGTCGGGCAGGAACACCGGGTCGTAGCCGAAGCCGTTGCCGCCCCGCGCCTCGCGGACCACCTGTCCCCGCCAGGACCGCTCGATCACCCGCTCGGCGCCGTCGGGCGTCACGACCGCGGCCGCGCAGACGAACGCGCCACCACGCCGCTCGTCGGGCACGTCGGCCAGCTGGCCGAGCAGCAGGGCCGTGTTCGCCGCGTCGTCCCCGTGCCGGCCCGACCACCGCGCGGACAGGACGCCGGGCATCCCGTTGAGCGCGTCGACGGTCAGTCCGGAGTCGTCGGCGACCGCGGGCAGCCCGGTGTGGCGGACCGCCTCACGCGCCTTGAGCAGCGCGTTCTCGGCGAACGTCGCCCCGGTCTCCGGTGCCTCCGGGTACTCCGGCACGTCGCGGAGGCCGACCACGGCGACCCCGGGGACGGCGCTGCGCAGCAGCCGCTGCAGCTCGGCCAGCTTGCCGGGGTTGCGGGTGGCCAGCAGCAGCCGCCGGTCGCTCATCGGGCGCCGGCCCGCTGCAGCGCCTCGGCCTGGATCCGGGTCAGCTCGGCGCAGCCGCCGACGGCGAGGTCGAGCAGCGCGTCGAGCGTGCCGCGGTCGAAGACGCCGTTCTCGGCGGTGCCCTGCACCTCGACGAAGCTGCCGTCGCCGGTGCAGACGACGTTCATGTCGGTGCCGGCGCGCACGTCCTCCTCGTAAGCCAGGTCCAGCCGCGGCTGTCCGTCGACCACGCCCACGCTGACCGCGGCCACCGACTGCAGCACCGCGCCGGGCCGGACCAGCTTCTTCCGCTCCCCCAGCCAGGAGACGGCGTCGGCCAGGGCCACGTAGGCGCCGGTGATCGCCGCGGTCCGGGTGCCGCCGTCGGCCTGCAGCACGTCGCAGTCGATGGCCACGCTGTTCTCCCCCAGCGCCGCGAGGTCGATCGACGCGCGCAGCGAGCGGCCGATGAGCCGGCTGATCTCGTGCGTGCGCCCGCCGATGCGGCCCTTGACCGACTCGCGGTCACCGCGGGTGTGCGTGGCGCGCGGCAGCATCGCGTACTCCGCGGTGACCCAACCCAGGCCCGAGCCCTTGCGCCACCGCGGGACCCCCTCGGTGACGCTGGCCGCGCACAGCACCCGGGTGCGGCCGAACTCGACCAGCACCGAGCCCTCGGCGTGGTCCAGCCAGTTGCGGGTGATCGTCACGGGACGGAGCTGGTCGGCCGCCCGGCCGTCGGGGCGCGGGCTCGCGGCTGCTGCGGTCACGTGCGCCGACAGTAGTGCGCGCTCCGAGTGCCGTCCGGTCCGCCTGGGCAGGACCCCGCCGTGCGATCGGAGCTGCGAGAGATCCGGACCGGCGGCGCGCCCACGGTGGTCGACCTGACCGACGAGTGCGCCGAGTTCGTGCGAGGCGAGGCCGACGGCCTGCTGCACGTCTTCGTGCCGCACGCGACGGCGGGCGTGGCGGTCATCGAGACCGGCGCGGGCAGCGACGAGGACCTGCTGGCCCAGCTCGACGTGCTGCTCCCCCGGGACGAGCGCTGGCGGCACCGGCACGGCAGCCCGGGCCACGGCCGCGACCACGTGCTGCCGGCGTTCGTGCCACCGCACGCCAGCATCCCGGTGGTCGAGGGCCGCCTGCAGCTGGGCACCTGGCAGCGGGTCTGCCTGGTCGACACCAACACCGACAACCCGGAGCGGCAGGTCCGGCTGTCGTTCCTGGCGGGGTGAACCGCCCGGCGCGCCGACCGCGCCCGCCGGCTGACCCGCCGGGGGGACCGCACGTGGAAGTGGACGGGTCGCGCACGGCAGGATGCCGGTCATGACCGACACCGACAGCGGCCTCGACACGGCCCCCGTCCGCCTGTCCCCGGGCGATCTCGCGCCGGAGTTCACGCTGCCCGACGCCGACGGCAACCCGGTGTCGCTCAGCGCGTACCGCGGCCGCCGGGTGATCGTCTACTGCTACCCCGCGGCGATGACCCCCGGGTGCACGACGCAGGCCGTCGACTTCACCTCCTCCGCCGGCGACCTGGCCGAGGCGGGGCTGGACATCATCGGCATCTCCCCCGACCCGCCGGAGAAGCTGCTGCGGTTCCGCGAGAAGGAGGGCCTGCGGATCACCCTGCTCTCCGACCCCGAGAAGCGGGTGCTCGCCGCCTACGGCGCGTACGGGACCAAGAAGCTGTACGGCAAGGAGGTCGTCGGCGTCATCCGGTCGACCTTCGTCGTCGACGCCGAGGGCCGCATCGAGAAGGCCGGCTACAACGTCAAGGCCACCGGGCACGTCGCGAAGCTGCGCCGCGACCTCGGCCTGGACTGAAAGAGGACCCCTGCAGGACGGCAGTTCCAGTACGTGACCGGTCACGCCCGCCAGGTGCCCGGCCGCGGCTGGCACCCCGGACCGCAGGACCAGCCCGGTTCCCAGGGGAAGGCGCCGTCCTCGTGCGTCCAGGTCAGCTGGAACGCCGGTACGGAGTGCTCCGGCGGCCGCCGGTAGAAGCGGTTGGCGCCGAGCAGAACCTCACCGGGGTTGGGTGAGGGCTCGACGAAGAGCTGCCCGGGGCGGCCGCCGTCCCAGCGGACGAGCTCGCCGGGCACCAGGTCCCGCCCGGCCGCGACGTCCTCGGCCACCCGCTGCAGCAGCGCGTGCGCGGTGTCCACCCCCAGGCCCACGACGACCAGCTCCGGGTGGCCGAGCCCGAACAGCCCGATGGTGTAGCCGAACGGGGGCTCCTCGTCGTCCTCGCAGCCGACGTACTGCACCGCCCAGCGGTGCCGGCGGATCACCCGGGCGAGGTGGGCGTCCTCCTGGTCGAGCCAGGCGGTGGTCTGCGGGTCGAGCGACATGGCCGGGAGCGTGCCCGGGTGGGACGACGGCGGGCCGGCAGCCTGTGGACGGCGCCGTGCCTGTGGAGACAGCCGCGGATCGTCACTCCCCCGCCTCCGCGCGGCGGGCGCGGGCGCGCCGGCGGCCCTCGTGCATCGCCTGCACCCGGGCGACGGGGATGGTGTGGCCCTCGGCGACCAGGTCCGCCGGCAGCTCCTGCGGCCCGGGCAGCAGCGCCGTCCACGGGTCGCCGTCCCCCAGCCGCTCCGGCGCAGTCCGCACGGTGACGTCCCCGGGGCGCACCGACGGCAGGTCCGCCCACGACACCGGCGCCGACACCGGCAGCTCGGGACGGATCCGCGGGCTGTACGCGGCCACGATCGTCGAGGAGCCCGAGCGGGTGGAGTCGAGGAACACCCGCCCGTGCCGGTCCTCCCGGATGTAGGCGGTCGTGGCCAGGTCCGGGTCCAGGGCGGCGGCGCGGGCGGCCAGCGCGCGCGTCGCGGCGGCGGCGTCCTCGAAGTCCGCGCCCCGCACCGGGACGACGACGTGCACGCCCTTGGACCCGCTCGTCTTCACCGCCCCGGCGAGCCCGGCGTCGGCCAGCGCGCGCCGCACCAGCTCCGCCGCCTGCACGACCACGCCGAACTCCGCCCCCTCCGGCGGGTCGAGGTCGAGCACGATCCCGGTCGGCTGCTCCTCACCGGCGCGGGAGAAGGGCACGTGGAACTCCACCGCCCGCTGGTTGGCCAGCCACAGCAGCGTGCGCCGGTCGTCGCACAGCACCTGGTGCACCTCGCGGTGCGCGCCGTAGGACCACACCGGGACGGTGCGCACCCACTCCGGCGCACCCTTGGCCACGTTGCGCTGCATGAACGGCTCCTGGCCGGGCCGCACCCGCTTCACGGAGAGCGGACGGCCGGCCAGCTGCGGCACCAGCCGGTCGGCGAACGCGTCCAGGTGGTCGACCAGCTCGCCCTTGGTGACCTCGAGCCCGTCGCCCAGCGGGGCGTCGAGGCTGGTCAGCCGGACGCCGTCCCGTTCGTCGTCGACCACCGGCCCACCGTGCCCGGCCGCGCCCGGCCGGGCAACCGCTCAGACGTCGTAGGTGGCGAGCGGGGCGACGAGCTCGGCCGCCGCGAAGACGGCCCGCGCGTCCGCCTGCTGCGCGGCGGCGTCGATCCAGGCCGGGACGTGGGTGAGCAGCAGCCGGCCGACGCCGGCCTCGGCAGCGTGCTCGCCGGCCTCTCGGCCGGTCAGGTGCAGGTCCGGCGGCAGGCCGGGGACGTCGGGGTGCGCGGCCTCGGCCAGCAGGACGTCGGCGCCGCGGGCCAGCTCGACGACGGCGGCGCTGGCCCCGGTGTCGCCGGTGTAGACCAGCGACCGGCCGCCCGCGGTCAGCCGTACCGCGTGGCACTCGACCGGGTGCGCGGTCCGCGCCGTCCGCACCGCGAAGGGCCCGAGCTCGAACGGTGCCCCGGTGAGGACGGTGAAGTCGAAGACGTCCTCCAGGGGGGCGCTGTCCCCGTAGTAGGCCGACGCCAGTCGCCGGTGGGCGCCCGGCGGGGCGTAGAGCGGCACCGGCCGACCGCGGGAGCGCCCCGAGTAGCGGTGCCACACGACGAACGGGGCGACGTCGAGGCAGTGGTCGGCGTGCAGGTGCGACAGGTACAGCGCGTCGACGCTCGCCGGGTCGGCGAGGGACTGCAGCGTCCCGAAGGCGCCGTTGCCCAGGTCGAGCAGCACCCGGAAGCCGTCGTGCTCCACCAGGTAGCACGACGCGGGGGACGCCGGTCCCGGGCCGCTGCCGGAACAGCCGACCACCGTCAGCCTCACGCGCTGCTCCCCCGCTCGCTTCCTCCTGGCGCCGGTCAGGCTAACGGCCGCGGTGCAGGTGCCCGCGCCGAGCCTGCGAGGCGTGGGGGGCAGCGAGGTCCTCCATCACGCCCAGAGCTGGCCCTCCAGCGCAGAGGTCGCCTCCTCCAGCGTCCCGGCGTAGGCACCGGTCGACAGGTACTTCCAGCCGCCGTCGCAGACGATGAAGACGATGTCGGCCCGGCGGCCGGCGGCGACCTCCTTGTCCGCGATGCCCAGCGCCGCGTGCAGGATCGCGCCGGTCGAGATGCCGGCGAAGATGCCCTCCTGCTCGACCAGCTGCCGCGTGCGGCGGACGGCGTCCTGCGGGCCGACGCTGAACCGGGAGTCCAGCAGCGTGGGGTCGTACAGCTCGGGCACGAAGCCCTCGTCGATGTTGCGCAACCCGTAGACGAGCTCGCCGTAGCGCGGCTCGGCGGCGATGACCCGGACCTCGGGCTTCTTCTCCCGCAGGAAGCGGGAGACGCCCATCAGCGTGCCCGTCGTCCCCAGCCCGGCGACGAAGTGGGTGATCGAGGGCAGGTCGGCCAGGATCTCCGGGCCGGTGCCGGTGTAGTGCGCCTCGGCGTTGGCCGGGTTGCCGTACTGGTAGAGCATCACCCAGTCGTCGTGCTCGGCGGCCAGCCCCTTGGCGACGGCGACGGCCTGGTTGGAGCCGCCGGCCGCCGGGGAGCTGATGATCTGCGCGCCGTACATCTCCAGCAGCTGCCGCCGCTCGATCGAGGTGTTCTCCGGCATCACGCAGATCAGCCGGTAGCCGCGCTGCCGGGCGACCATCGCCAGCGAGATCCCGGTGTTGCCGCTGGTCGGCTCCAGGATGGTGTCGCCCACCTTGAGCCGCCCCTCCTTCTCCGCCGCCTCGATCATCGAGATGGCGGCCCGGTCCTTGATCGACCCGGTGGGGTTGTGGTCCTCCAGCTTGGCCCACAGCCGGACGTCGGGGGTCGGCGACAGGCTCGGCAGCCCCACCAGCGGGGTGTTGCCGAGGGAGTCGACGAGGGAGGCGAAGCGGGCCATCAGGGTTCTTCCGTGTCGGGGAGGGCCGGGACGGCGGTCAGCCGCCGGCGACCGCCGGGAGGATCGTCACCGAGTCGCCGTCCTTGACCTGGGTGTCGAGCGCACCGGTGAAGCGCACGTCCTCGTCGTTGACGTAGACGTTGACGAAGCGGTGCAGCTTGCCCTCCTCGGTGACGAGGCGGTTCTTCAGGCCCGGGTGCTTGGCGTCGAGGTCGTCGACGAGCGCGGCCAGGGTGTCCCCGCTGCCCTCGACGGTCTTGTTGCCGCCGGTGTGGGTGCGCAGGATGGTCGGGATCCGGACCTCGATGGCCATGGCGGGTGCGTTCTCCTCGGGTGTCGGGGGCTGCTGGCGCGCTGCCGCGCAGCGGACGTGCGTCTGGTCGGGCAACGCCCGCCCGCCGCCGGCCATTCCGGCGGCCCCGTCCAGGGCCCCGCCCCGAGCGTGCGAGGGGTGGGGAGGACGGGGTCCTCCTACTTCTTCAGTCGTAGACGACGGTGGTCGGCGTGTGGCCGAACAGGTAGGAGTCGACGACCTCGACGTCCTCCTCGGTGACGACACCGTCGAGGATGCGGAAGCTGCGGAACTCGACCTCGTCGCCGGCCAGCCCGGTCTGCTCCCCGTGGAGCCGGGTGGAGACCAGCACGTAGTGCGCGTTGGGCTCCGACGCGTAGCTGATGTCGGTCCGGGAGGGGTAGGCCTCGGTCGCGGTGTGCGAGTGGTACACCACCACCGGCTCCTCGTCCCGGTCGTCCATCTCCCGGTAGAGCTTCAGCAGGTCACCGGAGTCGAACTCGTAGAACGTGGGCGACCGCGCGGCGTTGAGCATCGGGATGAAGCGCTCCGGGCGGTCGCTGCCCTCCGGGCCGGCGACGACGCCACAGGCCTCGTCCGGGTGGTCCTCCCGGGCGTGGGCCACGATGGCGTCGTAGGTCGCGCGGTCGATGCGCAGCACGCGCCCAGTCTAGGAGGCCCCTGCCACGGCCCCCTGCAGGGGCCCGCCGCGAGCCTGCGAGCGGTGGGGGCAGGGGGTCCTTGCTCCGCTACGGTGCCCGGTCGTGGTCCTCGAGCTGGTCATGGTCGCCGGTGTGCTGGCGCTGGCCGTGCCCGCGCTGGTGCTCGGGGTGCGCGGGCTGACCCGCCGTACCGGCCACTACAGCAGCGACGTGACCGCCGACCGGGTCTCGCTGGTCCTGCTGGTCACCGTGCGGCTGCTGGCCCTGCTGCTGCTGACCCTGCTCTCCCTCGTCGTGCTGGTCAGCGCGGTCGGCGCGGTCGTGCGGGACCTGGACATGCCCGGCCTGGTCTCGGTGTTCTTCGTCCTCGACCTGCTGTGCGCGGCGCTGGTGCTGCTCACCTTCGGCCGGCGCGACCCGTGGCGAGTGCGTCGACGAGCGACCCCTGCAGGCCGGTGAGCCAGTAGTAGACGGCCAGCTGCTGCCCCTCCTCGCTGCCGAGGTCCTCGGGCGGCTCGGTGTCCTCCCGGATGTCCAGCCGGGTGCCCAGCGCCAGCCGCAGGTCGTTGCTGGTGCGCAGCCACGCGGCCGCCTCCTCGGGGTCCAGCCGGACCGTCCCACCGTCCGGCGGCAGGCCCGCGCGGACCGTGGCCAGGTCGTCGGCCTTGCCCGAGCGCAGGGTGGACTCGGTCATCTCCCGGTAGTCGGCGGCGATCTCCGGGTCGCTGCGGTGGCCGGCGGGCAGCAGCCGGGCGATCACCGGGTCGCCGGTGACGTCGTCGACCTCGGCGGACAGCAGCTGCTCGAGCTGGTCGAGGAGCAGCGCGACGATGCGGGCCTCGGCCGGTTCCAGCCGGGCCACCAGCTCGTCCCCCCTGCGGCGGAACGGTCTCATGCGTCGCGCTGGTAGCTGGCCCACAGCCCGTAGGCGTGCAGCCGGCTGGTGTCGTGCTCCATCTTCTCCCGCGGACCCGAGCTCACGATCGCCTTGCCCTCCTCGTGCACCTGCAGCATCAGCGTGGTCGCCGTCGGCTCGTCGTAGCCGAAGAGCTCCTGCAGCACGTAGGTCACGTAGGTCATGAGGTTCACCGGGTCGTTCCAGACGATGGTGACCCAGGGCCGGTCGAGGTCGCCGTGCTCCTCGACGGTCTCCTCCGGCGTCCGTGTCGGCGCGAGTGGTCCGGCCACGGCTCCACTGTAGGAGACCCGCTCGGGGGGGTGGCCCTCCCCGGCCCCGCCTAGGCTCCGGGGCCATGCCGACGGGTCCCGCCCTGCTCACCGACCGGTACGAGCTCACCATGGTCGCCGCAGCCCTGGCCGACGGCACCGCCGACCGCGACTGCGTGTTCGAGGTCTTCGCCCGGCGGCTCCCCCACGGCCGCCGCTACGGCGTGGTCGCCGGCACCGGCCGGCTGCTGGAGGCGCTGCCGTCGTTCCGGTTCACCGACGAGGACCTCGCCGCGCTGCGCGAGCAGGGGCTCACCGACCCCCGGCTGCTGGACTGGCTGGCCGGGTTCCACTTCAGCGGGGACGTCGACGGGTACGCCGAGGGCGAGCTCTTCTTCCCCGGCTCCCCCGTGCTCACCGTCCGCGCGCCGTTCGCCGAGGCGGTGCTGCTGGAGACGCTGGTGCTCTCGGTGCTCAACCACGACAGCGCGATCGCCTCCGCCGCGGCCCGGATGGTGTCGGCCGCCTGCGAACGACCGTGCATCGAGATGGGGTCGCGGCGCACGCACGAGGAGGCTGCGGTCGCCGCCGCCCGCGCCGCGCACCTGGTCGGCTTCGCCGCCACCTCCAACCTCGAGGCCGGCCGCCGCTACGGGGTGCCGACGACCGGCACCAGCGCGCACGCCTTCACCTTGCTGCACGACGACGAGGCCGCCGCCTTCCGCGCCCAGGTCGCCGCCCTGGGCGTGGGGACCACGCTGCTGGTCGACACCTACGACGTCGACCAGGGCATCCGGACGGCGGTCGAGGTCGCCGGCCCCGAGCTCGGCGCGATCCGGCTGGACTCCGGCGACCTGCCCACGCTGGCCACGCACGCCCGCGAACTGCTGGACTCCCTCGGCGCCACGCGGACCCGGATCATCGTCACCAGCGACCTCGACGAGTTCGCGATCGCCGGGCTGATGGCCGCCCCCGTCGACGGCTACGGCGTCGGGACGGCTCTGGTCACCGGCTCCGGCGCACCGACCATGGGCATGGTCTACAAGCTGGTGGAGCGCGACGGCGTCCCGGTGGCCAAGCGGTCCCTGGGCAAGCCGTCCGTGGGCGGCCGGAAGTCCGCCGTCCGCCGGCACGACGCCGCCGGGACGGCGACCGCCGAGGTGGTGACCAGCGAGGCGGTCCTGCCCCGGGACGGCGACCGGTCGCTCGTCGTCGAGCTCGTCCGCGGCGGCGAGCCCTGCGTCGTCACCGCACCGCGCGAGGCGCTGGCGACCGCGCGCGCCCACCACGAGCGGGTCCGCGGGGCGATGCCCACCGAGGCGTTCGCGCTCTCCCGCGGGGACTGCGCGATCGAGACCCTGACGGCCTGAGGAGGAGACCGATGACCCGCGCCCTGGTGGTCGTGGACGTGCAGAACGACTTCTGCGAGGGCGGCAGCCTGGCCGTCGCCGGCGGGGCGGACGTCGCCGGTGCGATCAGCGCCCACGTCCGCGCGCACGCCGCCGACTACGCCCACGTGGTGGCCACCCGCGACCACCACGTCGACCCCGGCGGCCACTTCGCCGAGCAGCCGGACTACCTGGAGACCTGGCCGCCGCACTGCGTGGTCGGCACCGACGGCGTCGAGCTGCACCCCCGGCTGGAGCGGGAGCCGATCGAGGCGGTGTTCGACAAGGGCGAGCACGCCGCGGCCTACTCCGGCTTCGAGGGGCGCGCGGACGGCGTGCCGCTGGCCGACTGGCTGCGCGAGCACGGGGTGGACGCCGTGGACGTCGTCGGCATCGCGACCGACCACTGCGTGCGGGCCACCGCGCTGGACGCCGTCGGCGAGGGGTTCGCGACCCGGGTGCTGCTGCCGCTCACCGCCGGGGTCAGCGAGGCGACCACCGAGGCCGCCCTCGACCAGCTGCGCACCGCCGGCGTCCAGCTGCAGGGGGAGGTCCACCGGGCCTGACCCGCGGGCACCGAGTGCGGGGAAGTCGGGCTCCGATCTGGCCTGCAGACCCCGACTTCCCGGCAGTCGGGGGACGACGGTCAGCTCAGGTCACACGGCGTCGAGGACCTCGTCGCGGGTGAAGCCGAGCACCTGGAGCACGGCGTCCAGGTAGGGCTGGTTGAGCGCGGTGTGCGCCTGTTCCCTGACGTAGGGCTTGGCGTTGAAGGCGATGCCCAGCCCGGCGACGCCCAGCATGTCGAGGTCGTTGGCGCCGTCGCCCACGGCCACGGTCTGGTCCAGCGGGATGCCGTACTCGTCGGCGAAGCGGGCGAGCGCGCGGGCCTTGCCGGGACGGTCGACGATCTCACCGACCAGGCCGCCGGTGAGCCGGCCGTCGGCGACCTCGAGGGTGTTGGCGGCGGCGAAGTCGAGCCCGAGCTGCTCGGCGAGCGGGTCGGTGATCTGGGTGAAGCCACCGCTGACGATCCCGCAGCGGAAGCCGAGCCGCTTGAGGGTGCGGATGAGCGTGCGCGCGCCCGGGGTCAGCACCAGCGCCTCGCGGACCTCGTCGAGCACCTCGACGGGCAGCCCCTCGAGCGCGGCGACGCGGGCCCGGAGGGACTGGGCGAAGTCGAGCTCCCCGTTCATCGCTGCGGCGGTGATGCGGGCGACCTCGGCGGCGCGGCCGGCGCGGGCGGCGAGCTCGTCGATCACCTCGCCCCGCACCAGGGTGGAGTCGACGTCCAGCACGATGAGCCGCTTGCTCCGGCGGGCCAGGCCGACCTGCTCGACGGCGATGTCGGCACCGGTCCTCGAGGCGACCGACGCCAGCGCCGTGCGCAGCTCGGTGGCTTCCGCGCCGGAGACGGTGAGCTCGAAGCTGGTGACCGGGTAGTCCGACAGCCGCCGGATCGCCTCGATGTTGCCGCCGAGCCCGGCGACGGCCGACGCCGCGCCGGCGACGGCGTCGGGCGGGACCGGTCGGCCCAGCAGGATGACGTGGTGCGGGCGCCCCTCGGGAGCGGCGTCCAGTCCCGCGTCGGCCGCCGACTCGACCTCGACCCGCATGCCGGTCGCCGCGGCGACGTCCGCCGCCAGCCGACCGAGCGCGGCGAGGAACTGCTCCTCGTCGGTCACCGGCCCCTCCGCGGGCAGCGCGCCGACGACGACGCCGAGCACCAGCTGACCGTGGACGACGACCTGCTCGACGTCGACCACCTCGACCGGCGGGTGCGCCGCGGTGGGTGCCGCCAGAGCGGAGAACAGCCGCGCGGTCACCCCCGGCCGGTCGGCCCCGGAGACGGTGATCAGCGCCCGGGGCGGGCCGGCGGGCGCGGTCGGCGTCGTGCGGGGGGCGGGGTCCAGCGGCACGGCGCCATCGTGCCGCACCGCCGTCCCCATCCGGCTCACCGGGCCAGCACGCGACGGCGCCCCGTCGGCCGGGGCCGACGGGGCGTCGCGGGAGAGCATCCCCCTGCGGGGTCGCTCCTCAGGTGGGGTCGGGGTCGTTCGGGCCCTGCCGGCGACCGGCGGTGCCACCCAGCTCGCTCACGCCGCCGTAGGGCTCGTGCCGCTTGCCCGCGTGCGCCTCGCGCTGCAGACGCTCGATGAGGTGCGGGTAGTGCGCCTCGAACGCCGGCCGCTCGGAACGGATCTTCGGGATCTCGGTGAAGTTGTGCCGCGGCGGCGGGGACGACGTCGCCCACTCCAGGGAGTTCCCGTGGCCCCAGGGGTCGTCCCGCAGCGCGAGCCGGCCGTACCGCCAGGACTTGAACACGTTGTAGAAGAACGGGATCGTCGAGGCGCCGAGGATGAACGAGAAGATCGTCGACACGGTGTTCAGCGTGGTGAAGCCGTCGCTCTCGAGGTAGTTCGCGTAGCGACGCGGCATCCCCTCACCGCCCAGCCAGTGCTGGACCAGGAACGTGCCGTGGAAGCCGATGAACGTCAGCCAGAAGTGCAGCTTGCCCAGGCGCTCGTCCATCATCCGGCCGCACATCTTGGGGAACCAGAAGTACACCCCGGCGTAGGCGGCGAACACGACGGTCCCGAAGACCACGTAGTGGAAGTGCGCCACGACGAAGTAGCTGTCGTTGACGTGCCAGTCCAGCGGCGGGCTGGCCAGCAGGACGCCGGTCAGGCCTCCGAGGAGGAAGGTGACCATGAAGCCGACGGCGAACAGCATCGGCGTCTCGAAGGTCAGCTGCCCCCGCCACATGGTGCCGATCCAGTTGAAGAACTTGATGCCGGTCGGCACGGCGATCAGGTAGGTCAGGAACGCGAAGAACGGCAGCAGCACCGCGCCGGTCGCGTACATGTGGTGCGCCCACACGGTCAACGACAGAGCGCCGATGGCGACGGTCGCGAAGACCATGCCCTTGTAGCCGAACAGCGGCTTGCGGCTGAAGACCGGGATGACCTCGGTGATGATGCCGAAGAACGGCAGCGCGATGATGTAGACCTCGGGGTGCCCGAAGAACCAGAACAGGTGCTGCCACAGCATCGGCCCGCCGTTCTCCTCGGAGAACACGAGGGAACCCAGCTGCCGGTCCGCCAGCAGGGCGAACAGCGCGGCGGTGAGGATCGGGAAGGCGAAGAGCACCAGCAGGCTGGTGACCAGCGTGTTCCAGGTGAAGATCGGCATCCGGAACAGCGTCATGCCCGGCGCCCGCAGGCAGGCGATCGTGGTGATGAAGTTGACCGCGCCGAGGATCGTGCCCAGGCCGGAGACCGCGAGGCCGGCGATCCACAGGTCCGCGCCGGCGCCGGGGCTGTGCACCCCGTTCGACAGCGGCGTGTAGGCGTACCAGCCGAAGTCGGCGGCACCGCCCGGGGTGAAGAAGCCCGACACCGCCAGCGTGGACCCGAAGAGGAACAGCCAGTAGGAGAAGGAGTTCAGCCGCGGGAAGGCGACGTCCGGCGCACCGATCTGCAGCGGCATGATCAGGTTCGAGAACGCGAAGAACAGCGGCGTCGCGAAGAACAGCAGCATCACCGTGCCGTGCATGGTGACCAGCTGGTTGTACTGCTCCGGCGACAGGAACTGCAGGCCCGGCTGGGCCAGCTCCCCGCGCATCAGCATCGCCATCAGGCCGCCGATGACGAACCAGGCGAACGAGGTCACCAGGTACATCAGGCCGATGGTCTTGTGGTCGGTGGTCCGCAGCAGGTTGGAGAGCCGCGAGCCCTTCTCCGCCTCGTGAACCGGGCTCGGCCGGCTCACGATCGGCGCCGGTGCGATCGTCACGGGCGCAGCTTAGACGGTTCCTCCGACGCACTTCCTGCCGACGCCGGGGGCGCGCCGGTCTCCGCAGCTCAGCGGCTCCCGCGGCGGCCCGGACCGTCACCGGACCGTGACCTGGGAGGCCGGCCGGTCACCCCTGCCTGGCCCAGGTGGAGAGCTCGACCGACACCGTGACCGCCGTCCCCTCCGGCAGCCGGGCGACCGCTGCGGCCAGCCCCTCGGGCGTCAGGTGCCGGGCGTGCGGCCCCATCCCGACCAGGGTGGTGACCGCCGCGTGGTCCAGCTCGAGCTCCTCGCGGTGGGCGGCCGCGGCGACCGGGCGCAGGTGCGGGTCGAGCGTCGCGGACAGCCGCCGGGCCTTGTCCGGGTCGACCGAGAGCAGCCCCAGCGGACCGACCAGCTCGGCGAGGTGGTCGGCGGCGGGGGTGACCACCACCAGCCGCCCGCCGGGCCGGAGCACGCGCGCGGTCTCCGCGCCGTTGCGGGGGGCGAAGACCACCAGCACCCGGTCGACGGCGGCGTCCCGGACCGGCAGCCGGGCCCAGGTGTCACCGACCACCGCCAGGGCCCGTGGGTGGGCGCCGGCCGCCCGCCGCGCGGCGTAGCGGGAGGAGTCGAGGACCACGCCGACCGCGCCGGGCAGCCGGTCGAGGACTCCGGCCAGGTGCTGACCGGTGCCCCCGCCGAGGTCGAGCAGCGCGCCGGGCGGGCCGTCGTCCCCCGCGGTGACGGCGTCCCCGAGGGCGCGGGTCACGCCGGCGTAGTGGCCGGCGGCGAGGAAGGCGACCCGGTCGGCGACCATCGCCGCGGAGTCGCCGGAGGGCGGGACGTGCCCGGGCGGCAGCAGCGTCACGTGCCCCTGCCGGGCCCGGTCGAACGAGTGCCCGGCAGGGCAGCGCAGCCCGGCGTCGTCCGGCCGCGCGTCGAGCGGCCCGCCGCACACGGGGCAGGCCAGCAGCCGTACCGCGGCGGCGGGCCAGGGACGGCGGGCGCTCACCGGCCGGCGGCGGGCTCGACCGCCCGCGGGGCCCCGTGCGACGCCGCCTCCACGGCCCGCCCCGGGACGACGCCGACCGCCAGGGCCGCCGCGACCGCCGCGGCCGCGCAGGCCGCCGGGTAGCCGGCCCCGCCGTCGACGAGCAGCGCGGCCAGCGGCACGGTCAGGGTGGCGCCGAGGTTCTGCACGGTGTTGTGCACACCCAGGGCCCGCCCCGCCCACGCGCTGCCGGCCTGCTCGGCGACGGAGGTGAAGGCGATCCCGTTCGGGCTGACGGTGACGACCGCGGAGGCGACGACGGCCGCGGCCACCGCGGCCGGGGCGAGGACGTCGGGGGTCAGCGCGGCCACGACCGCCAGGGTGCCGACGACCGCGGCCACCGCCGCCGCGACCAGCCGCAGCGGCCCCACCCGGCTGCCGGCGCGGTCCGACCACACCCCGGCCCCGAGCCGCGCGGCCGCGCCGCCCAGCTGGGTGACCGCCAGCAGCGTGCCCGCTCCGCCCGCAGACCAGCCGGCCTCGCGCACGAGGACGTCGAAGCCGAAGGCCGCGACGACGAACTGCGGGACGACGAGCAGCGTGCTGGCCGCGTGCACCCGCCACAGCACCGGCGACCGGTAGGGCGCGGCGGCCCGCGGCGCACCCGGGGACCGCGCCGGCCGGGCCGGGTCGCGCACCAGCACCCCGATCAGCACGGCGGTGACCGCGCAGCCCGCGGCGAGCGCGGCGAACGCCGTCCCGGCACCGTCGCCGGCCAGCCGCGGCAGCGCGAGGGCCGCCACGCCCACCCCGATCGGCTGTCCCGCCTGGCGGACGCCCATCGCCAGGCCGCGCCGCGACGCCGGGAACCAGCCGAGCACCAGCCGGCCGCTCGCGGCGTGCACCGACGCGCTCCCGGCCCCGGCGAGCAGCAGCCACAGCCCCGTGGCCGGTGTCGTCCCGGCCAGCGCGGCGCCGGTCATGGCGACCGCGGCGATGCCGAGGCCGGCGCTGAGGACCAGCCGCTCGCCGTACCGGTCGGCCGCCGCGCCCCAGGCCAGCAGGCTGAGCACCAGGCCGGCGGTCGGGGCGCTGACCAGCAGGCCGATCGCGGTGAGCGAGAGCCCGTCGGCGCGCAGCGCGACGGTGAGGAAGGGCAGCCCGTTCTGGACCGCGCACGCAGCGACCAGCCCGACCAGGCTGACCCCGAGGTGGCGCCAGCGGGCGTCGCCTCCGGCGCCGTCGACCGGCGCCGTCACCTCCCGACCGGGTGGAGGACCAGGTCGCGCAGCACGCCGTCCTCGGCCACCGCGGTGACGTAGGTGCAGTACGGCTGCCGGCGCCGGTCGGTCGGCGAGCCGGGGTTGACCAGCCGCAGGCCGGTCTCCGCGGTGGTGTCCCAGGGGATGTGGCTGTGGCCGAACACCAGCAGGTCGGTGTCGGGGAAGCGGGCGGCGCAGCGGGCCTCGCGGCCCTTCCTGTCCCCGGTCTCGTGGACGACGGCGATCCGGATGCCCTCGATCTCGGCGCGGGCGATCTCCGGCAGCCGCTCGCGCAGCGCCCCGTGGTCGTTGTTGCCGTGGACGGCGACCAGCCGGCGGGACCGCTCCTCGAAGCGGTCCAGCAGCGCGACGTCCACCCAGTCGCCGGCGTGCACGACGACGTCGGCGGCGTCGATCGCGGCCCACAGCGCACCAGGCAGGTCACGCGCCCGCTTCGGGACGTGCGTGTCCGCCGTGAACACCAGGGAGACCGGCACGCGGACATGGTCGCAGGCGGCACGCCCCCCTCCCGGACACCGGGAGGGGGCGACGCCGTCTCAGCCTCCGGTGCCGCGCGCCGCCATGGCCCTGAGGCGCTCGTTGTAGGCGGCGAGCTCGGCGTCGTCGGTGCGGTCGGCGACGCGGTCGAGCCGGCGGGCCTTGCGCTGCTCGGAGCCCATCCAGCCGAAGAGCACCAGTGCCATGACGGCGACGGTCGGGACCTCGCCGAAGGACCAGGCGATGCTCCCGGCGGTCTTCTGGTCCGCCAGCGGGTCGACCCCCCAGCCGGCCGGCGGGGTCGCGAAGGTCTCCACGACCAGCGAGCCGGCCATCAGGATCGCGACGCCGAAGAAGGCGTGGAACGGCATCGGGAGCAGGAGCTCGATCATCCGGCCGCCGTGGCCCGCCGTCCGGGGCCAGGGGTCCTGCGCCAGGATCGGGCCGAAGAACAGCAACCCGGTCACGGTGAAGTGGGCCAGCATGAACTGGTGCCCGACCGGGTTGCCCATCAGCGCGTCGAAGACCGGCGTGAAGTAGACGGCGTAGAGGCTGGCCAGGAACAGCGGCAGCGTGAACGCCGGGTGGGACAGCACGCGGGCGACCCGGCTGTGCAGCGCGTCGAGCAGGAGTGCCCGCGGGACGCCGGCCAGCCGCTTGCCGCGGGGCAGCGTGCGCAGCGCCAGGGTGACCGGGGCGCCGAGCAGCAGCAGGATCGGCGAGACCATCGACAGCACCATGTGCTGGGCCATGTGCCAGCTGAACAGCACCATGCTGTAGCCGTTGAGCCAGGTGCCGGTCACCGCGAACAGCGAGGCGCAGCCGGCGATCCAGGACGCCGTCCGCCACCACGGCCAGGCCACGCCCGTGCGGCGCAGCACCACGACCCCGACCAGGTAGCCGGCCAGGCCGACCAGGCTCGCCACCGCCAGCCACGACCAGCCGTCGAGGTGGGGCAGGAACACCCGCCCCCAGGTCGGCGGCTCCGCGGGCACCCACATGCCCGAGTGGTGACCGTGGTCCACCGCTGCCTCCCGCCCTGCCGTACCGCCTGCCCCCACTGTCCCACCTGGTGACCGACTGGAACGGCCCCCTCGCAGGGCCCCGCCCCGAGCGAAGCGAGGGGTGGGGGGCGAGGGGGTCCTTCGTCAGTCGTGGACCGGCGCCTCGTGGCCGGCGTGCGCCTCGGCCTCTAGCTGGAAGGTGCAGTGCTCGACGTCGAAGTGGTCGCCCAGGCAGGCGCACAGCGCGTCGAGCACCCGGCCGCCGTGGCCGTCGGCCAGGGCCTCGTCGCTCACGACGACGTGCGCGGAGAGGACGGGCAGGCCCGAGGTGATCGTCCAGGCGTGCAGGTCGTGGACGCCGACGACGCCGTCGACCCCGAGGACGTGCGCCCGCACCCGGTCCAGGTCCACCCCGCGCGGCGCCGCCTCGAGCAGCACGTCGACCGCCTCGCGCAGCAGCGACCACGCCCGCGGCAGCACCAGCGCAGCGATGAGCAGGGAGGCGACGGTGTCGGCCGGCGTCCAGCCGGTGGTGGCGACGACGACGGCGGAGGCCAGGACGGCGACCGAGCCGAGGGCGTCGCCGAGCACCTCCAGGTGGGCGCCGCGCACGGCGAGGGACTCCCGCCGCCCGGAGTGCAGCAGCGCCAGGCCGGCGAGGTTGACCGCCAGGCCGGCCGCGGCCACGACGAGCACCACGCCGGAGTCGATCTCCGGCGGGTCGCCGATCCGGCGCACCGCCTCGACCACGACGTAGCCGGCGACGCCGACCAGCAGCAGGCCGTTGGCGACGGCGGCGAGGATCTCGGCCCGCTGCCAGCCGAAGGTCCGCCGTCCGCGGGCCGGTCGCTGGGCCAGCGACACCGCGCCGAGCGCCAGCCCGAGGCCGAGCGCGTCGGTGGCCATGTGCCCGGCGTCGGCGAGCAGCGCCAGCGACCCGGAGACCAGCGCGCCGGCGACCTCCGCGGCCATCACCGCGACGGTCAGCAGGAGGACGACGACCAGCCGGCGGCGGTAGCCGGCCGACGCGGTCGCCGGCGGGTGACCGTGGGCGTGTCCGTGCCCCATCAGCGCTCCCCCGCCGTCGCGTCTCCCACGGTCCGAGTGTCCCGCACCGGATGGCCACCCTTCAGGGGCCCGCGCCGAGCATGCGAGGCGTGGGGGGAAGGGTGGTCCTCCGTCAGATCTGGACGCCGCGCTCGCGCAGGTAGGGCACCGGGTCGACCTTCTCGCCGCCGAGGCCGCCGAGGCGCACCTCGAAGTGCAGGTGCGGGCCGGTGGACTGCCCGCGGTTGCCGAGCAGCGCGATGGTGTCGCCGGCGCGGACGACCTGCCCCGGGGTCACGAGGATCTCGTCCATGTGGCCGTAGACGGTGACGTCGCCGTTCTCGTGCTGGAGGTAGACCACGAGGCCGTAGCCGCTGGCGGGGCCGGCCTCGAGCACGACGCCGTCCATCGCGGCGCGCTCCGGGGCGCGCATCGGGGCGGCGAGGTCGATGCCGGCGTGCACGGTGCCCCAGCGCGAGCCGAAGCCGCTGGTCAGCCGTGCGCCCTCGACGGGCAGGACGGCCTCCGGGCGGGCCGCCTCCGCGATCGCCTCGGCGGCGAGCCGGTCGGCCTCGGCCTGCGCGTGGGCAGCGGCGGCCTGCTCGGCCTGCCGTGCGCTGCGGCTGGCGGCCAGCTCCCCGAGCCGGGCGGCGGCGTCGGCCTCCGGGATCGCCGGCTGCGACTCCACGTCCAGGCCCAGTTCCTCGGCGACGCTCACCGAGGACCGCTCGGCGACGTCGGTCGCGTCGGCCCGCGCGGTGGGGTCGCCGGCGACGAGCAGCCCGAAGCCGGTGGCCCCGACGAGCGCGGCGGCGAGGTAGGCAGCCGGACGGCGGGTCGGCAGCGGGACGCCGAGGGTCCGGTGGCGGCGACGCCGTCCGCCGGCGACCAGCGGGACGGCGGCGACCTCGGAGGCCTCCGCCAACCCGGCGCGGGCGGTGGCTTCGGCCTGCCCGGTGAGGTCGGCGAGGTCCCCCACCTCGGCCAGTCGCGGCTCCTCGGGAGCGGTGGTGTCCGACGGTCGCGCATCCCCGTGGCGCTGCGTCTGGACGGTCTTCGTCGCTGCCTGCTCCCGGTCGAGGGGACGGGCGTGGTGGAGCTCGGTCATACACCTGGCTTCCGGAGGGGACAGAGGTCGTCGTGCGTCGTCCGGGGGAGCGGACGGGGGCCATGTAAACACGACGTGACCGTTTCGTGACCTGAGAGGGCGGGTACCCGGCGCCGGTTTGGTGATCCCGGCCACTGAACTGCACCGGTGTGGTTCGACGCTCCGCTCAGTTGGTCTGACTCAACGTGACGGACACGCCGTGCGGGCCGGCATCCAGGGGCGATCAGGCTCACGACGGGGCAGAAGCCCCTTGTCCGAGCCCGTCGACGTCCTCCCGAGGAGCCCATCCCCATGCGCGCAGTGACCTGGCACGGCCGAGCCGACGTCCGGGTGGACACGGTCCCGGACCCCACGATCCAGGAGCCCACGGACGTCGTCGTCGAGGTGACCTCGAGCGGCATCTGCGGGTCGGACCTGCACCTGATCGAGGTCATGGCGCCGTTCATGACGGTCGGCGACGTGATGGGCCACGAGCCGATGGGGGTCGTCCGCGAGGTGGGCCGGGAGGTCACGGCGGTCAAGCCCGGCGACCGGGTCGTCGTCCCGTTCAACATCTCCTGCGGCACCTGCTGGATGTGCTCGCAGGGCCTGCAGTCGCAGTGCGAGACCACGCAGAACCGCGAGCAGGGCTACGGCGCCTCGCTGTTCGGCTACACGAAGCTCTACGGGCAGGTGCCGGGCGGCCAGGCCGAGTACCTGCGGGTGCCCTTCGGCAACACGCTGCCCATCAAGGTCCCCGACGGCCTGCCCGACGACCGCTTCGTCTACCTCTCCGACGTGCTGCCCACCGCGTGGCAGGCCGTCCAGTACGCGGCCGTCCCGCCCGGCGGCACGCTGCTGGTCCTGGGCCTGGGCCCGATCGGCGACATGTGCACCCGGATCGCCCACCACCTGGGCATCGAGAACGTGTGGGCCTCCGACGTCGTCCCGGAGCGGCTGGCCCGGGCGACCGCCCGGGGCACCCACGTCATCCGCTCGACCGACCAGGCCCAGGTCGTCAGCGAGATCCGCGACGCCACCGCCGGGCGCGGTCCGGACGCGGTCATCGACGCGGTCGGCATGGAGGCGCACGGCTCCCCCGTCGCGACGATCGCCCAGAAGGCCTCGGCGATCGTCCCGGACGCGATCATGGAGAAGGTCATGCAGGTGGCCGGCGTCGACCGGCTGGCCGCGCTGAACACCGCCATCGAGGCCGTCCGCCGCGGCGGGACCATCTCGCTGTCGGGCGTCTACGGCGGCGCCAGCGACCCGATGCCGCTGAACAAGATGTTCGACAAGCAGATCCAGCTGCGCATGGGCCAGGCCAACGTGTGGCGCTGGGTGCCCGACATCCTGCCCGTCCTCACCGAGGGCGACCCCCTGGGCGTCGACGACTTCGCCACCCACCACGTGCCGCTCGAGCAGGCACCGCAGGCGTACGCGGACTTCCGCGAGAAGAAGGACGGCGCGGTCAAGGTGCTGCTCACGCCCTGAGCCGCGCCGTGTGAGCAGACCCACGCGGCGTCCCGGGCATGCCGGCCCGGGACGCCGCCTTGCCCTCAGGGAGCCTCACCCCGACCGGACGACGCAGTCCGAGCCCTCTGCCCGGAACCGCACCGTCCTGGAGTCGCCCCCGTGCCCCGCGCCCTGCTCGCCCTCGCCATCGGCGCCTTCGGCATCGGCACCACCGAGTTCGTCGTCATGGGCATGCTCCCCGAGGTCGCCGAGGGCCTCGGCGTCTCGGTGCCCTCGGTGGGCCTGCTCATCTCCGCGTACGCCGTCGGCGTGGTCGTCGGCGCGCCGACCCTGACCGCGCTCGGCGTGCGCTTCCCGCCGCGCCGGACGCTGGTCGCCCTGATGGTCCTGTTCACCGTCGGCAACGCGTTGTCGGCGCTGGCCCCGACCTACGAGACGCTCGCCGCCGCCCGGGTGCTCACCGCGCTCGCGCACGGCTCCTTCTTCGGCGTGGGGGCGGTCGCCGCCCGCCGGCTGGTCGCCCCGGAGCGGGGCACCAGCGCCATCTCGCTGATGATCAGCGGGCTGACCCTCGCCAACGTCATCGGCGTCCCGCTGGGCACGTTCCTCGCCCAGCAGACCAGCTGGCGGCTGGTGTTCGGCGCGATCGCGGTCATCGGTCTGGGGACGATCGCCGGGCTGCTGGCCTGGATGCCCCGCGAGCTCGGCGAGCCCGGCGACCTGCGCTCGGAGCTGGCCGCCTTCCGCCGCGGCCGGGTGTGGCTCGTGCTCGGGCTGACGATGGTCGGCTTCTCCGCGCTGTTCGCCGTGTACAGCTACGTCAGCCCGATCCTCACCGAGCTGGGCGGCATCCCGGTGGAGTGGGTCACCCCGGTGCTGGCGCTGTTCGGCGTCGGCACCACCGTGGGCACCCTGGTCGGTGGCCGGCTGGGCGACCGCTACGGCTTCTCCTTCGTCGCGGCCGGGCTGCTCGCCACCGCCGTCGTCCTGGCCGCGTTCGCCGTCCTGGCGCGCACCCCGGCGGCCGCGGTCGTGCTGCTCGTGCTCTTCGGCACCGTGGCCTTCGCCCTGGGCCCGGTGGTGCAGAACGGCGTCATCGAGGCGGCGCGGGTGCCCGGCGGCAGCCTGGTGTCGGCGGCCAACCAGGGCGCCTTCAACGTGGCCAACGCGCTCGGGGCCGCGCTCGGCGCGGCGGTGCTGTCGGCGGGCCTGGGCTACACGGCGCCGATCTGGGTGGGCGCGGTGCTCGCGCTGGTCGGCACCGGCATCGCCGTCGTCGCCCGCGCCGCCGACCGGCGCGACCCGGTGCCGGCCGCGATCGGCGCCGTCCCCGAGGAGTACCGCGCCGCCGCCTGACCCGCCCCCTCGCGAGCGGGCGACCGTCGTCCACCGCTCAGTCGGCGACGTCCCCCGCCAGCGCGCGGGCAGCCGCGGCGTCGTCGTCGTCGAACCCGATCTCACCGGTGGTGCCGCGCTGGGCGACCTGGCCGTCGATCCACCGGCGGTGCGCCTCCCACGCCGACTGCCGGGACATCCCGAGGGACTGCCCGATCTCCGCCCAGGAGGCCCCGGCGGTGCGCGCGGTGCGCACCGTCAGCTGCCGGCCCTGTCCGGCCTTGCGGGCGATGACCTCGCCCAGCGCCAGCAGCTCGAGCGACTCCACCCTGCCCAGCGGCCGCGGCCCGTCCGGGTCGTCGGGATCGGCCAGGGAGTCCCGGCGGCGCAGCTCGTCGTGGCGCCGGACGGCGGTGGCCAGCGTGTGCTCGCGTTCCAGGGCGTCGAGGTCCATGACCCATGGTCCGTCAGGACCACCTGACTGTCAAGGTGGCCTGACGCGAGGGCTCACCGGATGCGCTGCACCCGCGTCTCGTCGAAGACGGGCTCGGCCGACTCGTAGACCCGGCCGTCGGCGCCGAAGACCAGGAAGCGGTCGAAGGAGCGGGCGAACCAGCGGTCGTGGGTGACGGCGAGGACCGTGCCCTCGAAGGCGGCCAGCGCCTCCTCGAGCGCCTCGGCCGAGAGCACGTCGAGGTTGTCGGTCGGCTCGTCGAGCAGCAGTAGCGTCGCCCCGGACAGCTCCAGCAGCAGCACCTGGAAGCGGGCCTGCTGCCCGCCGGACAGCGTCCTGAAGAGCTGGTCCCCCTGACCGGCGAGCCCGTACCGGCGCAGCGCGGCCATCGCCCGGCCGCGGTCGACGCCTTCTCGATGCCCAGGGCCGCCCTGCGGCTCGCCGTGCCACAGCAGGTCGACCAGCGTGCGGTCCAGCCACTCCGGATGGGCGTGGGTCTGCGCGAAGGAGCCGGGGACGACGCGGGCGCCGAGCCGCCACGCGCCGGTGTGCGCGACGTCCTGGCCGGCCAGCAGCCGGAGGAAGTGCGACTTCCCCGCCCCGTTGGCACCGAGGACGCCGACCCGGTCGCCGAACCAGACCTCCAGGTCGAACGGCCGCATCAGGCCGGTGAGCTCCAGCTGCTCGGCCATGACCGCGCGGACACCGGTGCGACCACCGCGCAGCCGCATCGCGACCTCCTGCTGCGGCGGCCGGTCCGGCGGCGGTCCGGCCGCCTCGAACTTCGCCAGCCGGGTCTGCATGGCCCGGTAGCGGGAGGCCATGTCGGGTGAGTTGGCCGCCTGCTGCTGCAGCGTGCGCACCAGCTCGACCAGCCGCGCGTGCTCCTCGTCCCAGCGCCGGCGCAGCTCGGCCATCCGCTCGTGCCGCGCCGACCGGGCCGCGGCGTACCCGGCGAACCCGCCGCCGTGCACCCACGCCGTCCCACCCTCGACGGTGACCACCCGGTCGGCGACCCGGGCCAGCAGCTCCCGGTCGTGGCTGACGAACAGCACCGTCTTGCGGGTCTCCAGCAGCCGCTCCTCCAGCCAGCGCTTGCCGGGGACGTCGAGGTAGTTGTCCGGCTCGTCGAGCAGCAGCACCTGGTCCGGGCCGCGCAGCAGCGCCTCCAGCGCCAGCCGCTTCTGCTCCCCGCCGGACAGCGTGGACAGCTCGCGGTACTTGCAGCGGTCGTGGGGCACGCCGAGCGCCGCCACCGTCACCGCGTCCCAGGTGACCTCGGCCTCGTAGCCACCGACGTCCCCCCACTCCCCCAGCGCGTCGGCGTAGGCCAGTTGCGCGGCGTCGTCGTCGGTCTCCATGAGGGTGAGCTCGGCGGCTTCCACCGCCTCCCAGGCGCGACGCACCGCCGGGGGCGCGAGCTCGACGAGGAAGCGCTGGACGGTCGTGTCGTCGCGGACCGACCCGATGAACTGGCGCATCACGCCGAGGCCGCCGCTGCGGGCGACCGACCCCTCCTCGGGCACCAGGTCTCCCGCGACGATCCGCAGCAGCGTCGTCTTCCCGGCCCCGTTCTCGCCCACCAGCGCGGCACGGGCACCCTCCCCGACCCGGAAGGAGACGCCGTCGAGCAGCACCCGGCCGTCGGGGAGGGTGTGCCGCACCCCGGTCACGTCGACGAAGCCCACCCCGCCATCGTCCGGACGTCGGCAACCGCATTGCCCGCCGGGCGCGACGGCGGGGACGTCTGGGGCGGCTGGGGACGGGACCCGCAGGCCGGGCGGCGGGTCGGCGCGCAGGTGCCGGGTGCGGGACGGCGGCGCCCTACGGTCCGCTCCGGACCACCCGCCTCCGAAGGAGCACCACCATGACCCCGCCCGTCCAGGCGCCGTACCAGCCGTACCCGCCGTTCCAGCCGGAGCCGCCCCGCAAGGGGTCGGGGCTCGCCATCGCCTCGATGGTGCTCGGCATCATCGCGCTGCTGCTCAGCTGGATCCCGATCGTGAACTACCTCGCCGCGGTCCTGGCCGTCGTCGCCCTCGGCCTGGGCATCCCGGCGCTGCTGCGCGCCCGCCGCGGCGTCGCCGGCGGCCGGGGTCTGGCCATCACCGGGCTGGTGACCTCGGTCGTCGCCCTCGTCCTGGTGGTCGTGACCCAGCTCCTCTTCTCGGCGGTCATCGACGAGGTGGAGCGCAGCCTGGACGAGGAGACCGGCAGCGCGGCGGCCCCCGAGCTGGCCCAGCCCGCGACCGAGGGTGAGGCGGCCCCGGCCGCCGAGGTCGTCCCCCTCGGCACCCCGGCCCGGGTCGGCGACTACGAGGTCACCGTCGACTCCGTCGAGCTCGACGCGAACGCCTCCGTGGCAGCCGCCAACGAGTTCAACGAGGCGCCGGCCGGCCAGTACGTCGTCACCCAGCTGACCGTCACCTACACCGGCACCGAGGAGGGCATGCCCGGCTGGGACCTGTCCGCGGTGTTCCACGGCAGCGACGCCCGCCAGTACAGCGACGCCGAGTGCATGGCCGTGCTCGCCGACGACGCGCTGGACGCCCCCACCCTCAACCCGGGCGGGACCGACACCTTCCAGTTCTGCATGGACGTCCCGGCCCAGGCCATCGCCGGCGGCCAGCTGTCCGTCGAGCCCACCGTGAGCTTCGACAGCGACGAGCGGGTCTTCTACGCCGTCCAGTGACCTCTGCACGGCAGCGCCGGCCGGTCGCCCTCCATCGGGCGGCCGGCCGGCGTCGTCGTGTCGGGCGAGCGTCGTGTCAGCCGACGATGACCCTGGTCGGCTTCCGCGTCGGCGTCCGCTCCTCGCTCGCCGGCGCTCGCTGCGATGCTCCCCCGGCTGTCAGCCGACGGAGAGCAGCCGCTCCCGGGCCAGCCGCTCCACCATCTCCGGCAGCGCCGTGGCCGGTACCCCGCTGAGGTCCTGACGGCAGGTGCGGACCACGGTGCCGATGACCTGGGGCCGCAGGCTCGCCCGGAACTCGTCGGCGAGTCGGGTCACCGCCTGCTCGACGGCGGGGTCGTCGGTCAGCGTCATGCGGGGGCGCCTCCGTGCGCTCGGGATCAGGGCACGCCGGCACCCTCGGCACCGGCCGTCCAACGGTGACCGGCGGAGGCCGGGCGCACCAGGGACGAAGGTCACTGGCGCAACCCCCTGTTGCGAATCGTGTCCTGACGGTACGAGGGTGAGCGTGGGACCGACGCGAGGAGGTACCCGTGCCGTTCCAGGACCGCAGGGACGCGGGCCGGCAGCTCGGCCGCCGCATGGCGTCGCTGGCCGGCCGCGGGATCGTGGTGCTCGGGCTCCCGCGCGGTGGGGTCCCGGTGGCCGCCGAGGTGGCCCGGGCGGTGGGCGCCCCGCTCGACGTCGTCCTGGTGCGCAAGCTCGGCCTGCCGTCCCGCCCGGAGCTGGCGATGGGCGCGGTCGGCGAGGACGGCGTGGTCGTCGTCAACGACGACGTCCTGCGGGCCGCCCGGGTCGACGCGGCGACGTTCGCCGACGTGGAGCGGCGGGAGCGCGCGGAGCTGGAGCGGCGGGCGCACGCGTTGCGCGGCGACCGGCCGCGGCTGACCCTCGAGGGCCGGACGGCGGTGGTCGTGGACGACGGCGTCGCGACCGGGGCGACTGCACGGGCCGCCTGCGCGGTGGTCCGGGCGCACGGTGCGGCGCGGGTGGTGCTCGCCGTCCCGGTCGCCTCGCCGCGGGCGCTGCACGAGATCGCCCCGGTCGTCGACGAGGTGGTCTGCCTGGAGAGCCCGCAGCGCTTCACCGCGGTCGGGCAGGCCTACGAGGACTTCCGGCCGACCGGGGACGACGAGGTGCTCGCGCTGCTGCAGCGTCCGGCCCCCGTGCCGCGGGACACCCCCGGCCCGCGGGACGACGACGTGGTCGCCGCGGCGGGCCCGGACGGGCTGCCCGGGCACCTCACCGTCCCCGGGCACGCCGGTGGGCTGGTCGTCTTCGCGCACGGCAGCGGCAGCGGCCGGCACAGCCCCCGCAACCGGGCGGTCGCCGAGGTGCTGCAGCGCGCGGGGCTGGCCACGCTGCTGGTCGACCTGCTCACCCCGGCCGAGGAGGCCGCGCGCGGCCCGGTGTTCGACGTCGCCCTGCTGGCCCGCCGGCTGACCTCGGTCGCCCGCTGGGCGGCGGGCGAGCCGGCCTGTGCCGACCTGCCGCTGGGCTACCTGGGCGCCAGCACCGGCGCCGCGGCGGCGCTGGCCGCCGCGGCCGGTGACCCCACCGTGCGCGCGGTGGTCTGCCGGGGCGGGCGGCCCGACCTGGCCGGTGCCGCGCTGGCCGACGTCCGCGCGCCGACGCTGCTCGTCGTCGGCGGCCACGACCAGCAGGTGCTCGAGCTCAACCGGGAGGCGCAGACCCGGCTGCGGTGCACCAACCGGCTGGCCGTCGTCCCCGGCGCCTCGCACCTGTTCGAGGAGCCGGGCACGCTGCAGGCGGTCGCGGAGCTCGCCCGCGACTGGTTCGCCACCCACCTGACCGCGGCCGCCGTTCCGGCGCCGCCGGCCCGGCGGCGGGTCGATCAACCGGCGGAGTAGACGTTGTCCCCGGCCCGTGTGGCGGCCACGGCGTCCTGCAGCAGGGCGGTGAGCGCCTCGTGGTCGACGCGGTCGAGGGAGGTGAACCGGATGCAGCTCTTCCCGCACGACACCCGCCCGAGCCGGTCGGCGCGCGCCTCGGCCAGGTGGGCGCCGTCGACCACCGCGCAGACGTAGAGCGACAGGTGCCGCTTCTGCGCGGCGAGCGCGATCAGCGGCCAGGTCGTCGTCTCCCTCGCCGACCGCGGCCGGTACGGCATGAGCCCGTACCCGAGCATCCGGCCGGAGCCGACGGGGACCACCTGCCGGTCGATGCCCGGCGCGGCCGCGGTGACCAGCGCGTCGACCCGGCGCAGCTCGGCCTCGCGCGGCCCGGCGGCGGCGAACCACTCCTCGACCTCCGCGGACACGGTCGCCTCAGCCCAGCGCGATCGACAGCACCGTCGCCGCGGCGGTGACCAGCAGCGCGACCACCAGCACCGTGGCGACCAGCCGCCGCCGTCGGGCCGCGTCGGGACCGCCGGCCCCGCCCATCCCCATCACGGTCGGCACGCTACCGCCGGGGGTCCGTCACGAGCAGCTGCGCCGCCCCCACAGCAGGGTGTCCAGCGCGGTCCCGACCGGCGTCTCGCGGCGGACCTGCTCCAGCCGGTCGACGTCGAGCAGCCCGGCCACCGGGGCCAGCCGCGCGACGCTGTGCAGGATGGCCGGGTCCTGCGGGCCGCCGACGCCGTGCGCCACGTTGTCGGCGTCGTGGCCGAGGACGAGCAGCCGCCCGCCGGGCCGCAGCCAGCCGACCGCGCGGCGCAGCAGGTCGGTGGCCTCGGCCCCCGGCAGGTGCAGGTAGGCGACGAGCACCAGGTCCAGCGACGCCGGCGGGGCGTCCCAGCCGCGGACGTCGGCGGTCACCCAGGTCACCCGGTCGGCCCCCGGCCGGGCCCGCCCGCGAGCCAGCCCGGCGGCGGAGAAGTCGACCGCCGTCACCCGCCAGCCGCGCCCGGCCAGCCACAGCGCGTGCCGCCCCTCCCCTGCCGCCAGGTCGACCGCGTCGCCGGGCGGGACGTCCCCGAGCAGCTCGGCCACCAGCGCGTTCGGGTCGCCCGACCACTGCTGCTGCGCGGCGTAGCGCGCGTCCCAGTCCGCTGCCTGCACGCACCGCAGTCTTCCATCGCTGGACCGCCGCGGCGCTGAGCTGCGCTCCTCACGCCGGGTCACGGGCGCCGGGCGGGATCCACCCGGACGGGCGACCCGTTCCGGGATGCCGCCCCGGCCCGGCCGCGGCGGTGGGCGTGCGCCCGTCGTCGTCCGGCGGCGCCGCTCCGGTGGCCGCTGCGGCCGGCCTGCTGGTCCTCGCGGCGGGCGCGCTGGTGGCCGCCGGACGGTCCCGGGCCGGCCGGCTCTGACCGCACGGGGCCGGGCACTCCGCTGCGGGGTGCCCGGCCCCCGGCTGCGCCGCCCACCGTTCGTCACACCGCGCTGGCAGGCTCCCGCGCATGACCACGGCCCGCGACCTCGCGCTGCTCCGGCTGGTGGCCCAGCGGGTCGCCGGCCCGCCGCCGGCCTCCCCCGCCGAGGCGGTCCGCCTGCTCACCTGCGTGCAGGGGCAGGACCTGCCCGGCGCGCTGACCTCGGTGGCGCTGCGGACGGCGCAGCGCACGCGGGCCGGGGTGGAGGCGGCACTGGACGCCGGGGAGGTGGTCCGCTCCTGGCCGATGCGCAGCACGCTGCACCTGGTGCCCGCCGAGGACCTGCACTGGCTGCTGGAGCTGTGCGGCCCGCGGGTGCTGGCGGGTGCGGCCCGGCGGCGGGCGGTGCTCGGCCTCACCGAGGACGACACGGAGCGGGCGCGCGAGCTGGTCACCGCGGCGCTGACCGGGGGCCGGCGCTGCAGCCGCACGGAGCTGCTCGCCGCCCTGGCCGACGGCGGGGTCGCCACCACCGGCCAGCGCGGCTACCACCTGCTCTGGTTCCTCTCGCAGACCGGCACCCTCTGCCTCGGGCCGATGGACGGCGGGGAGCAGGCGTTCGTGCTGCTCGACGAGTGGGTGCCCGCGCCGCGGCGGCTCGACCGGGACGCCGCGCTGGCCGAGCTCGCGCTGCGCTACTTCCGCGGGCACGGGCCGGCCACCGTCGCCGACCTCGCGCGGTGGGCCGGGCTGCCGATGGGCGACGTCCGCGCCGGGGTGGCGGCGGTCCGCGACCGGCTGGCCGCGGTCGAGGTCGAGGGCCGCGAGCACCTCGTGGCGCCGGAGACCGCCGACCTGCTCGCCGAGCACCGCGCGCAGGCCGCCGGGCTGTTCCTGCTCCCCGGCTTCGACGAGTTCGTCCTCGGCTACGCCGACCGCAGCTGCGCCGTCCCGCCCGAGTTCGCCGACCGGATCGTGCCCGGCGGCAACGGCGTCTTCCGGCCGACCGTCGTCCACCGGGGGCGGGTGCTCGGCACCTGGGGCTGGCAGGGGCGCGGGGCGAAGCGGACTGTCGCCGCGACCCCGTTCACCACGTTCCCCGACGAGGTCGCGGCCGCCATCCCCGAGGCGGCCGCCGGGCTGCCCTGATGCGGGGGACGCACCGCCGGTCGGACCCGCGCAGGGCCGGTCCCGCAGGACCGGCAGTGCACGAGGAACCCCGGCACTGCCGCCGGCCGACCGCGCTCAGCCCGGCAGCTGCTGTGCGAACCCCTCGAGGTCGTCGAGCACCAGCCCGGCGCCGAGCGGGCCGATCGCCAGGAACCAGCGGTCGTCGCTGACCTCGAACGCGCGGCCCTGCTGCACCGCCGAGAGGCCCTGCCACAGCCCGCCGGAGGTGATCTGCCCGGCAGCGGTCCGTCCCTCGTCGCCGTAGGAGGCGGAGAAGACCAGGTCGCCGTCGGCCTGGCCGATCAGCTCCGGGCTGACCTCGACGAAGGTCTCGGTGGTGCGCTGCACCTCGGGCCGCGCGAACCCGACGTCGCCGAGGACGTCGCCGATGAACGAGCCCTCCCCGTAGAGCCGGACGGCCGAGCCGTCGAGGAAGCGGACCATGCTCACCTCGGTGGCCGCCGGGTCGCCGTACAGCGCCCCCACCTCGGCGGCGCGCGCCTCGTACTCGGTGAGCAGCTGCTCGGCCTCGTCCGTGCGGCCCAGTGCCTCGCCGGCGAGCCGCAGGTTGTCCTCCCAGGTCTCCCCGATGGCCTCGGCGAAGACGGTGGGCGCGATCGCCGACAGCCGGTCGTAGATGTCGGCGTGCCGGACGGAGTTGGACAGGATGAGGTCGGGCTCGAGGGCGGCGATCTCCTCGAGGGCCGGCTCGGCGATCGTGCCGACGTTCTCGATCGCGGCCGGGTCGACGCCGGCGTCCTCGATGTAGGCCGGCAGCTCGTCGCTGACCCCGGTGCGCACCGCGCCGACGGGGGTGACGCCCAGGGCCAGCACGGCGTCGAGCTCCCCGGTGTCCAGGACGACCACCCGCTCCGGGGTGCCGGTGACCTCCGTGGTGCCGGCGGCGTGCTCCACGGTGCGCACCTGCTCGGCGGCGGAGGTCTCCGCCGACGCCGTCGTCGCCCCGTCCCCCGACCCGCAGCCGGCCAGGACCAGCCCCGACGCCACTGCCAGCGTTCCCCACGTCGTCCGCACCGCCGCCTCCTCCCGGAGCCGGCACCTCCGACTCCGGGGAGAACTTAGGGCAGCCTTGCCTATGCCGGGTTGGCGGGGTCGGCCCGCTCGACGACGAAGACCGGGATCTCCCGGTCGGTCCGCTGCTGGTACTCCGCGTAGGCGGGGTAGGCGGCCACGGCGCGCTCCCACCAGTGCCGCTTCTCCTCGCCGGTCACCTCGCGGGCCACGCCGTCCCACGGGTCGGGCCCGTCCTGCACGGAGACCTGGTCAGGGTGGGCCCGCAGGTTGGCCACCCAGGCCGGGTCCTTCGGCGCACCGCCCTGGGAGCCGACCATCGCGTAGGCGCCCTCGTGCTCCACCCGCATGAGCGCCTGCTTGCGCACCTTGCCGCTCCTGGCGCCCCGGGTGCTGAAGACCGCCACCGGGAGCCCGGTGTCGCGCAGCGTGTTGGCCTCCCGGCCCCCGGTCGCCTCGTAGCGCTCGACCTGCTCGCGCACCCAGGCCTCGGGGCTCGGCTCGTACTCACCTTCCAGCGGCATGCCCCGACCGTAAGCGGGCTACCGGCGCCCGGCCTGCGGAGCGGTGAAGTCGATGGTGTGCGGCACGAAGAAGCTCAGGTTGTCGGTGATGAGCCCGTCGCTCTCCCGGATGCCCAACCCCGCCGGCTCCCCGTCGACCACCCAGGCGCCCAGCACCGGATGGTGCGGCCCGTCGACCCCGGCGAAGTCCGGCAGCGGCGCGAACTCCTGCACGACCCAGCCCTCGGTGCCGTAGCGGCCGGGCAGCTCGAGGTCCACCACGCCGTCGCGCACCACCTGCACGTTCGCGCCCTCCCGGCCCCACAGCGGCTTGCGCACGAAGGTCCGCCAGGAGGAGGGCACCTCGTCGGCGAAGTAGGCCGGCAGCAGCAGCGGGGACAGCGCCGGGTCGCTGCCGAACAGCTGCCACAGCACCGGGAGCAGCGCCTTGGTGCTCCACAGCATCTTGTAGGCGGGCTCCACCCACGTCGTCCCCCCGGGGCGCGCGGCGTCGGCGAGGACGGCGGCGCCGAACTCGTCCTCGATCAGCCACTCCCAGGGGTAGAGCTTGAAGACGACGTCGAGGTGGCGGCCCTGCGGGTCGTAGAAGCGCCCGTCGCCGTCGTCGAGCGCGATGTCCTCGACGACCAGCTCGATCGCCTCGTAGCCGGCCTGGACGACGGTGTCCATGAGGTAGGCGACCGTCATCCGGTCCTCGCCTGAGCGCTCCTCCGACGTCCAGGCCAGGTGCACCCGCGGGCGGACGCCGCTGCGCCGCTCCCAGCGCAGCAGGTTGCGCTGCCAGGCCGCCACCAGCCGGTCGTGCAGGGCGTTCCACTGGTCGGCGCCCTGGCCGGTGAACAGGTGCCAGTTCCACTGGGTGACGGCGGACTCCACCAGGCCGGTCGGGGTGTCGGCGTTGAACTCCAGCAGCTTCGGCGGGCCCTGCCCGTCGTAGCGCAGGTCGAAGCGGCCGTAGACGCTGGGCGGCTCGAGCTCCCAGGTGCGGCGGATCTCCGGCCGGGCGATCGGCGGGATGCCCATCCGCTCGAACAGGTCGTGCTCGACGACGTGGTCGCCGGCGGCCACGCACATCTCGAACAGCTGGGCGACCCAGCCCTCCAGCCGCTGCACCTCGGCCATCGTGAAGTCGTAGAACGGCCCCTCGCGCCAGTAGCTGCGCACCTCGCCGCCGGGGGTCGTCGTCCGGTTGTAGACCAGGCCCTGCGCCTCGATCTCGGCCTCCCACCCCGGGCGGACCACCCCCGCCTCGACGCGCCTCACTCTCCAGTCCTCTCCTCGCCCGGGTCCAGCGGCCCCGTCCCGGGTCCCGCCCCGGGCCTGCGAAGGGTGGGGAGGACGGGGTCCTCCTTCAGCTGCCCGCGCCGACGCCCGTGCGGGTGTTCGAGCCGCCGCCCACGCCCGAGCCGATCCCGCCGGTGACCCGGGTGCCCGGAGCGACCCGGCCGGTCGAGGGCAGCCCGGCGCGCTGGCGGGCCTGGGTGTCGGTCGGGTTGATCCGGGTGCCGCCGCTGGGCAGCACCGTGCCGACCGGCAGCCCGGGGCGGAAGCCGCCGAGGTAGAGGAAGAACAGCCCCGCGCCGGGGCCGCGGTAGTCGTCGTCGCAGAACTCCTCGTCGACGATCTCGCCCTCCTCGTTGGTGCAGTAGGCGACCTGCTCCTGGTCCTGCTCGTCCTCCTCCGTGCCGCAGGCGGCCAGGAAGCCGGTGGCCGCGGTCGCCAGCACCGTCGTCGTCAGTGCGCTGCGGACGCGGTTGGAGACCGCCATGTGCCCTCCCGGGGTCGCAGGGGTGTGGACCGACCCTAGATCGCTCCGGTCGTCAGGTGGCCGCCGCCGCACCCGGGTGCCGGATCCGGATCGGGGTCGTACGGTCCACTGGCCAGAGTCCGCACGTCCCCGTGGAGGTGGCGGTGTCCGATCGGCAACCCCCCGAGATGGCCCAGGTGGCCGGCGAGACCGGGGCCAAGAAGATCCACCGGACGTGGGACCGCGTGCTGGTCAGCGCCTTCCTCGGTGGGGCCTACATCGCCTTCGGCGCCCTCGTGGCGATCACCGTCTCCTCCGGCCTGGACCCCGCCACCTGGGGCACCCTGCCGACGCTCTTCATGGGCGCCGCCTTCACCCTGGGTCTGGTCCTCGTGCTCGTCGCGGGGTCCGACCTCGCCACCGGCAACATGATGCTGGTCCCGCTCGGCGCCATGCAGGGGCGACTGACCACGGGCGACGTCGCCAAGAACCTCACGCTGGTGCTGCTCGGCAACCTGATCGGCGCGGTGTTCGTGGCGTACTTCCTCGCGGTCTCCACCGGCGTGATCGGCGACCCCGACAGCAGCGGCAGCGCCCTGCTGACCCACGAGCGGCTGGCCCAGATCGCGGAGGGCAAGGCGTCCGGGCACACCGCCTGGGAGACCTTCCTCCGCGGCGTCGGCTGCAACTGGCTGGTCTGCCTGGCGGTCTGGATGTCCCTGGCCGCGACCACGGTCTCGGGCAAGGTCCTCGCGATCTTCCTGCCCGTGATGGCCTTCGTGGCGATGGGCTTCGACCACGTCGTGGCCAACATGTTCTTCCTGCCGGCCGCGGTCTTCGCCGGCGTCCCGGACCTGGGCTGGGGCGACGTGCTGCTCAACTGGCTGCTCGCCGGCGTGGGCAACCTCGTCGGCGCGGTCGTCTTCGTCGCGACGTCCTACTGGTACCTGTTCCTCCGCGACGAGCCGGCCGAACAGCCGAGCCGGACGCCGGTCGGCGGAGAGGCCGCCGAACGCGCATGAGCCGGCCCGGCGCGGGGCACCGCCGCCCGGGATGGCACCGCTCCCGCGTGCCACGCGCGAGGGAGGCTGCCCGGTCATGAGGTACAGCGAGGGAGCCGACCTCGACCCGTCGGGCGTGCGGGACCGGCGGCGCGGTGGTGGCATGCGCGGCGGCCGCGGGGTGGCCGTCGGCGGCGGCGGGCTGGGGCTGGTCGGCGTCCTGGTCCTCGTGCTCTTCCAGGTCCTCGGCGGTGGTGGGGACGGCGGGACCGGCGCGGCGCTGGGCCAGCTGAGCGGGCTCGCGCAGGGCGAGACCGCCGACAACGGCCAGCTGGAGCAGCAGTGCCGGACCGGCGCCGACGCCAACGAGTCGGTGGACTGCGCGGTCGTGGCCGACATCGAGTCGATCCAGGACTACTGGGCCGGTGTGCTCGGCGCGGACTACCGGCCGACCCAGACCGTCTTCTTCAACGGCTCGGTGCAGACCGCCTGCGGTGGGGCGACCAGCGGCTCGGGGCCCTTCTACTGCCCGGCCGACCAGCTGGTCTACATCGACCTGTCCTTCTTCGACACGCTGCAGCAGCAGTTCGGCGCGCAGGGCGGGCTGTTCGTCAACGCCTACGTCATCGCGCACGAGTACGCCCACCACGTGCAGAACCTGCTCGGGATCAACCAGCAGGTGACCCCGGGCGCGACCGGGCCGCTCAGTGGCACCGTGCGGCTGGAGCTGCAGGCCGACTGCTTCGCCGGGGCGTGGGCGAACCACGCCGAGACGGTGCCCGACGAGTCCGGCCAGCCGCTGATCGCCGAGATCACCCAGGACGACGTCGACCGGGCGCTGGACGCCGCGGCCCGCATCGGCGACGACTTCATCCAGGCGAACCTGGGCAGCGGCACCGTCGACCAGGACGCCTTCAGCCACGGCACCTCCGAGCAGCGCCAGCGCTGGTTCCTCACCGGCTACGAGACCGGTGACCCCGCGCAGTGCGACACCTTCGCCACCGACGACCTCGGCTAGAGGCCCCCCTGCAGGGCCCCGGCGCGAGCCTGCGAGCGGTGGGGGGCAGGGGGGTCCTTCTGCTCGTCGGCCTCGACCGCGGCGTTCCAGGCGGCCTTCTCCGCGCGCCAGCCCTCGTCGGTGCGGCCCAGCCGCCAGTAGCCCGACGCGGAGAGCTGCTCGCGGGGCACCGCGTGCTCGGCGCGCAGGAACCGGCGCAGCTCGCGGACGAAGCCGGCCTCGCCGTGCACGAAGGCGTGCACCGACCCGGCGGGCAGCGCGGCCCCGCGGACGGCCGCGACCAGCGCGTCGCCGGGCGCCCCGGCGCGGTGCACCCAGGTCAGCTCCACGCCGTGGGGCACCGGCAGCGGCTGCTCCTCGGCGGCGTCGGCGACCTCGACGAAGACCCGCGCCGTCGCCCCCGCGGGCAGCCGCTCGACCGAGGCGGCGATCGCCGGGAGCGCCGTCTCGTCACCGGCCAGCAGGTGCCAGTCGACGTCCCCGCTGGGCTCGTACGCGCCGCCGGGTCCCAGCAGCTGCACCCGGTCACCCGGCTGGGCCGCCTGGGCCCACGGACCGGCCAGCCCCTCGTCCCCGTGGACGACGACGTCGAGGACCAGCTCGCCGGCGGCGGGGTCCCAGGCGCGCACGGTGTAGGTGCGCAGGCACGGCCACAGCTCACGGGGGTGCTCGGCCTGGACGGCGTCCACGTCGAACGGCGCGGCGTACGGGGCGCCGGCCGGCGGGAGCACCAGCTTCACGTAGGCGTCGGTGGACGTGGGCGCGAAGCCGGCGAGGCCGTCGCCCCCGAGCACGACCCGGACCAGGTGCGGGGTCGGGCGGGAGGTCCGCAGCACGGTCGCCAGCCGGGGCGTGCGCGGGCGGCGCGGGGCCTGGTCGGCCATGTCGGGGGCTCCCTCCGGTCGGACGAACACAGGTGAGGCTCACCTTAGTAGGCCTCCCTGGGAGGGGCTGTCCCGAGTGGCCTGCCAGGCGTCACCGGGCCCGCCAGGGGTGCCGGTGGGCCACACCCGGGCCGCGCGGCGTCCCGGGCGCCGGTGCTGTTCCGTGCAGCACGTTCCGGGGCCACCGCCGCCAGGCGATGTGTGGGTGATCGTTTGGCGGGTATCGCCTCGCCGACCCTGACATCGCCGAGGAGGAACGATGACTCACTCGATCGACACCCCGTTCCCGCCGCCGCCCTCCACCGGCGCGGGAGCGACCAGCGGAAGTGCGACCACCAGTACGACCTCGAGCTCCCCCTCGACCAGCGACGTGGCCCGGGACGAGGCGCGCAACGTGGGCCAGACCGCCGCACAGGCCGGCAGCCAGGTCGCCTCGACCGCGGCCGACCAGGCCAAGGAGGTCGTCGGCGAGGCCAGGCACCAGGCTCAGGACCTGCTCCAGCAGGGCCGCCAGCAGCTGCGGCAGCAGACCGTCTCCCAGCAGCAGAAGGCCGCCCAGGGCCTGCAGGGCCTGGCCCAGCAGCTGCGCGGCATGGCCCAGGGCGAGGCCCCGGCCCCCGGCCCCGCCCGCGACCTGGTCGAGCAGGCGACGGATTACGTGGAGCGGTTCGCGGACCGGTTGCAGAACCGCGAGCCGGCCGACCTGCTCGACGACGTCCGCGCCTTCGCCCGCCGCCGGCCCGGCTCCTTCCTCCTGGGCGCCGCGCTCGCCGGTGTCCTCGCCGGCCGGCTCACCAGCGGCGTGAAGGCCGCCCACAGCGACAGCTCGTCGAGCAGCAGTGGGCAGCAGTACCGCACCGGCTACGCGCAGACCAACTACGTCGACCCGGCGCCGGCCTACTCCGGCTACACCGAGACGACGAGCTACGAGACCACGGGCTACGAGACGCCCACGACCGGCACCCCGGTCCCGCCGCCGCCGTACGGCACGGTGCCGCCCGCCGGTGCCGCCGTCCCGCCCACCACGCCGGCCGGCTGGGACGACCCGGCCCGCCGCCCCGGCCAGGGGGTCTGACCGATGAGCTCTCCCTACTCCGGCGCGACGCCGGTCGGCTCGTCGGGCCAGGACCCGTACGCCCAGGGCACCCAGGACCCGTACGGCCAGGCGAACTACACCGTCTCCCCCGACGAGGCCTACGGCTCGCACAGCGGCACCGTGGGTACGCCCACGACCGCCGAGGGGCGCCCGGACGTCGAGGGCACCTCGGTCGGGCAGCTGTTCGGTGAGCTGGCCAAGGACCTCTCCACGCTGATGCGCCAGGAGGTCGCCCTCGCCAAGGCCGAGGTCCAGGCCGAGGCCAAGAAGGCCGGCAAGGGCGTCGGTCTCATGGTGTACGCCGGCCTGGCCGGGTTCCTCACGCTGCTCTTCCTGTCCCACTCGCTGATGTGGTTCCTGGAGAACCTCATGGACGCCGGCCTGGCTGCGCTCATCGTGGCCGTGCTGTGGGGCATCGCCGCCGCCGTGGGGCTGAGCATGGGGCGCAAGGCGCTCAAGCAGGTGAACCCGAAGCCGGAACGCACCATGGACACCCTCTCGGACGTCCCCGGCGCCCTGAAGCCCAACTGACCCTCGGCCCCAGGCCCCCATCAGACATCGGAGTACGTGACATGACCACGAGCAACGACCCCGACGCCATCCGCCGGCAGATCGAGCAGACCCAGCGCGAGCTGAGCTACGACGTCGACGCCCTCAACGAGAAGGTGAACCCCTCCCGCGTCATGGACCGTCGGGTCAGCGCGGCCAAGGGCCGGTTCAGCACCATCAAGGACCGGGTCATGGGCAGCGCCCACGACACCCGCTCCTCGGCCCAGTACCGCACGCAGAGCGCCGCCGGCACGGTGCAGGGCCGGGCGCAGGATGCCGCGGGCACCGTGCAGGACAAGGCGCAGAACGCCGCCGAGTCCGTGCAGGGGGCCGCGCAGCAGGCCGCGCACGCGGTGCAGCAGGCGCCGGACACCATAGTCCGGCAGGCCCAGGGCAACCCGCTGGCCGCGGGCCTCATCGCCTTCGGCGTCGGCTGGCTGGTCTCCAGCCTCCTGCCGGCCTCGGAGAAGGAGCGCCAGCTGGCCCAGCAGGCCGAGAGCGCCGTCCGCGAGCACAAGGACGAGCTCCTCGCCCCCGCCAAGCAGGCTGCGCAGGAAGTGGGCGAGCAGCTGAAGCCGGCCGCGCAGCAGGCGGTCGACGAGGTCAAGTCCACCGCGCAGGGCGCCGCCCAGACCGTCAAGGACGAGGGTCAGTCCGCCGCGCAGGACGTCAAGGGCCAGGCGCAGGACTCCCGCCAGTCGGTGCAGAGCCAGGCGCGCAGCTGAAGAAGGACCCCGTCCTCCTCACCGCTCGCAAGCTCGCGGTGAGCCTCTGGACGGGGCCGCTGCACCACGGCGCCCCGCCGGGTCTCCCCGGCGGGGCGCTGTGCTGTCGCCTGTTCGGGTGAGCCCGGATCAGCCCGGCTGCAGCTCGCCAGCCGAGGTGCCGAGGTGGACGGGGACGACACCGCCCGACCCAGGGAGCCCCGACCGTGCCGACCGCCCCGCCGCGCGTCCTGGTCGCCGACGACGAGGACGACATCCGCGCCCTGGTGGCCCTCGCCGTCCGCCGTGCCGGGTGCACGGTCGCCACCGAGGTGGCCGACGGGCCCCGGGCGCTCGCCGCGGCGCGCACCGACCCGCCCGACCTCGCCGTCCTGGACGTCTCCATGCCGGGCGCGACGGGGCTGGAGGTCTGCGCCGCCCTCCGCCGCGACCCGGCCACGGCCGGTGTGCCGGTGCTGCTGCTGTCGGCCGGTGCCTCCCCCGACGACGTCGCCCGCGGCCTGGCCGCCGGCGCCGACGCCTACCTGGCCAAGCCGTTCTCGGTCGCCGGGCTGGTCGCCCGGGTGCGCGAGCTCACCACGGCGGTGACCGCGTGACCGCCGTCGACGACCCGCACACCACGACCGGCCTGGCCGCCGAGGTCGCCCGGCTGCGGGCGGCGAACGCAGCCCTGCTGGCGCAGATGCAGCACCGGGACGACGAGCTCGAGGTCGCGACGCGGATGCTGCAGGCCCGGGCGCAGACGATGACCAGCGTCATCGACGCGGTCACCGAGCAGTCGATCATCGGCACCGACGTCGACGGCGTCGTCCGCGTGTGGAACCCCGGCGCCGAGCGGATGCTGGGCCTGCCCCGCGCCGACGTCGTCCGCAGGCGGTCGATCACCGAGTTCCACCTGCCCGAGGAGCTCGAGGAGGCCGGCGGCGGGCTGGCCGCCCTGGTGCGGACCGCGCAGGAGCAGGGCAGCGACGTCCGGGACTGGACCTACGTCGCCGCGGACGGCGGAGAGCTCACCGTCTCGGTCGCGGTGACCCCGCGTACCGACGACAGCGGCGGGCACGCCGGCTGGAACTTCGTCGGCACCGACATGACCGAGGCCCGCGCGACCGAGCGGATGAAGGACCAGTTCGTGAGCCTCATCAGCCACGAGCTGCGCACCCCGCTGACCTCGATCCTGGGCTACCTGGAACTCGTCCTCGACGACCCGGAGCTCGGCGAGGAGGCCCGCGGCTACCTGGGCACGGTCGACCGCAACGCCCAGCGGCTGCTGCGGCTGGTCGGCGACCTGCTGTTCACCGCGCAGGTGGACGCCGGCCGGTTCAGTCTCCAGCCCGAGGACGTCGACCTGGCCGCCGTCGTCCGCGCCGCGGAGGAGTCCGCCCGGGTGACCGCGGCGGCGACCGGGGTCGAGGTCGTGCTCGACGTGCCGGACGAGGGCGTCGTGGTGCCCGGCGACGCCGTCCGGCTCGGGCAGGCCTGCGACAACCTGGTCTCCAACGCGGTGAAGTTCACCCCGCACGGCGGCCGGGTGACCCTCGGCCTGCGGGCGGCCTGGCGCACCGCCGACGGCACGGTCGTCGACGTCCCGCAGGACGGCGCCTCGCCCGTGGCCCGGCTGAAGGTCGACGACACCGGCGTCGGGATCCCCGCCGGGGAGCAGGGCCAGCTGTTCGCCCGGTTCTTCCGCGCATCGACCGCCCGGCGCCACGCCGTGCCGGGGGTCGGGCTCGGCCTGGCCATCACCCGGGCCATCACCACCGCGCACGGGGGGACCCTCGAGGTCAGCAGCGTCGAGGGACGCGGCACCACGTTCACCCTGACCCTGCCGCGCTGAGCTCCGCGGAGGGCTTGCGGATCTCTTGCGGTTGGTGGGCGGGTGGCCTGCGGAAGGGCCCGCAGAGTCGTTCCTGACGCCGGATCACCCCGACCCCGGCCCCGAGGC
>NZ_FNIQ01000001.1 GCF_900104025.1 Geodermatophilus sp. DSM 45219
CAGGCCAAGACCGCCACCCTCGCCCTCACCTTCTCCGGCGTCCAGCGCGCCGCCGCCACCCGCTGACCCCCACGCGACCCGGACACCCGAGGAGCCGAGATGACCGCGATCCCGATGCCCGCCCCCGGAGCAGCCCACCCGCTGCCCCCGGTCGCCGGCGCCGCCCTGCGGGCCCTGCGCCCGCTGGCCGCCGGCACCGGCCGCTGGGCCACCCGGGCCCTGGTCGCGGTCGCCGTGCTCGCCTTCGCCGTGCTGGCCGCCGGCCCGCACCTGCTGGGCTACCGCACCATGACCATGCTCACGGCGAGCATGGCCCCGGGCATCGACCCCGGCGACGTCGTCCTCACCACGCCCATCGACGTCACCGACGTGACGACCGGCATGGTCATCAGCTACCACATCCCCATCGACGACCACCGCGTCGTCACCCACCGCGTCACCGACGTCCAGCACGGCTCCGACGGCACGGTCACCGTCCAGACCAAGGGCGACGCCAACGACCACGCCGACCCGTGGACCGCCGTCCTGCAGGGCGACACCGCCTACGAGGTCCGGGCCGTCCTCCCGGAGGTCGGCCACCTCATCACCGCCCTGCGCACCCCGGCCGTCACCCACGCACTCGTCTACGGCGTCCCGGTCGTGCTGGCCGGCTGGCTGCTGCTGGGCATCTGGCGCCCCCGCGAGGACGCCGAGGTCGACGAGGTCGGCGCCGACGTCGCCGAGACCGTGGCGGACGCGCCGGGGACGGCGTGGGCCGACCGGCTGCCGGTCCACGGCGCCGTCGTCCTGCTGACCGCCTGGCTGCTGGTGGGCGCCTGGAGCGCGGCCGGGACCCCCGAGGGCGAGCAGCAGTGAGCACGCCCCGCACCGATGGCCCGCCCGCCCGGATCGCACTCGTCGTCGGCGCCGACGCCGCCGACCGCGCCCTGGTCGCCGGGCTGCTCCGGCTCACCGGGTGGGACGTCCGCGAGGCCGCCGGGACCCGCGACGCACTGCGCCTGGCCCGCCGCTCCGACCCCGACCTGGTGGTCACCGACCTGGACGGTCCGGCCGGCGAGGGGCCCGCCCTGCTGCGCCGCCTGCGCCTGGTCGGCTGCCGCGCCCACCTGTTGGCCGTCACGGCCGACGCCGACGCGCAGGACCGGGCGGCCGCGCTCGAGGCCGGCGCCCTGGCCTGCCTGCCCAAGCCGGTCCACGCCGGGCTGCTGCTGGGCCTCCTCGGCCGCAGGGCATCCGGTCCACCGGCGTCCGGCGCCGGCGACCCGTCCACCGAGGACGTCGACGCCGAGCTCATGGACCGCCTGCAGCAGCTCTACGCGACCGCGCTGCCCGGCCGGCTGACGGCCATCTCCGACGGCGCCCGCACCGGGGACGCCGCAGCCCTCGCCCGGGCCTCGGCCACGCTCGCCGGTACGAGTGCCCAGCTGGGCCACCCGGAGGTCGCCGCGGTCTGCCGGGCCATCGCGCAGGACGCCCGGCGCGGCGTGCTCGCCCACGAGCTGGTGGTCGAGCTGCGCACCGTCGCGGGGGCCTGAGAGGGGACCCGCTCCCGGGTGGTAGGCCGCTCACTGCAGCCCCAGGTGGGCCCGACCGACCCCGAGCTCGTCGCCGGGCGGCGATCACGCCGGCACCGTCCGGGCGCCGGTCGCGACCGGTGCCGGAGCAGGCGGGTGCCCGCCGCGGGCCGGACGGCTGCGGGCCGCGGCGAGCAGGAGGTGCGGGCGGAGGAGCGCCGTGGGCCGCTCGAGCATCCCGAGCGCCCGGATGTAGACGTCGGTCACCACGGGGTCGCGGGTGGCCGCCACCTCGAGGCGGTCCTGGTACCGGTGCAGGGTGCGCCGCAGCGGACCCGCCGTCCCGCCGGTGGTCCCGGGGAACCGCAGGTCCTCGCCGACGGCGAACAGCCACGGCTCCGCCAGTCGACGGGCCAGTCGCCGCTGGAAGCGACCCGCCAGCCCGGTGAGGTCGCCCTCGGACCTCCGGCTCCGCAGGCACGCGTCGAGGGTCTCGGCGGCGAGGACGGCGCTGCTCATCCCCTGGCCGTAGACGGGGTCGAACGCGCAGGCGGCGTCGCCGAGGACCAGCAGGCGCTCGGGCCGGCGGCGCAGCCGCTCGTAGTGCCAGCGCGCGTCGGTCGTGCCGCGGTGCAGGTGGACGTCGCTGACCGGCTCGGCGGCGGCGAGGGCCTCGGCGAGGACCGGGGAGCGCAGGCTGCGTGCGAAGGCCGTGTAGCCCTCCTCGTCGGTCGCCGCGTGCACCCCGCGGGCTCCGATGAGCCCCACGACCCACCGGCCGTCCTCGACCGGGAAGAGGTAGCCCGATCGCGGGTTGTCCGCCCGGTCACCGAAGAGCATCAACCCCGTCCAGTCGGCGGTGAACCCGTCGGGGATGCGGTAGAGGCGGCTGGCGTAGGTGATCCGTGCGTCGATGATCGTCCGGTCAGGGACCGGGCCGCCGAGGTCGGCCAGCCAGGTCGGGGTCCGCGATCCGCGGCCCGAGGCGTCGACGACCAGGTCGGCGTCTACGAACGCCGCGCCGTCGTCCCCGCGCACCGCCACCCCGCGCACCACCCGGCCGTCGTCCGAGGCGCCGAGCGCGGTGACCTGGCGGCCGTCGAGGACGGTGATCCCGGGCAGCGCCAGCAGCCGCCGGCGCACGGTCGCCTCGATGAGCGGCCGGCTGGCCGACAGGGACGGCCAGCCGGGCGCCCGCCGGTCGACCCACCCGGCGCGGGTGAGCACGAGCACGTCCCGGGGGAAGCGGACCGGGACGGCGCCGGCGTCCTGGAGGTCCTGTCCGAACCCGGGGAAGAGCCGCTCCAGGCCCACCAGTCCGCGCGCGAGCAGGGCGTGCACCTGCCACCCCTGGGGCACCCCTCGCCGCGGCTGCACGGCGTCCGGCAGCCGGTCGCGCTCGATGACAGTGACCCGCTCGACGTGCCCGGCGAGCACCCGCGCCGCGAGCATCCCGGCCATGCCGGCGCCGATGACCACCGCGTGGCCGGCGCCCGGTCGGGACGCGACAGGTGCCTCGGGCATCTCCGGACCTCCCGGCGGAACGGCGCGGTCGGTCGCCAGCGCACACCGGAACGGGCGGTGGTGGCCAGTGGCGAAGTGCCCTGCGGCTAGCGCGCCACCCCGAACAGCCGCACGCCGTTGTGCCAGAGCACCGCGCGCAGCCACTCCTCCCCCAGGTCCAGCCGGTGCAGTGCGGCGAGCTGGTGGGCGTAGGGGTAGGGGATGGAGGGGAAGTCGCTGCCGAGCAGCACCTTGTCCCGCAGCGCACCCAGCCGGGGCCGCAGCGCGGGGTCGAAGGGCATCAGCCGCTCGGTGAAGTCGGTGCCGAACATCGTGGTGTCCAGGTGCACCCGCTCGTACCGCTCGGCGAGGTCGAGGAACGCCGCGTACTCGGGCATGCCGAGGTGGGCGATCACCAGCTGCAGCCGCGGGTACCGCTCCAGCAGGCCGGTCATCGGCGCCGGGCCGGTGTGCTCACCGCGCAGCGGCCCGGACCCGCAGTGGATGACGACGGGGGTGCCGGACTCCTCCAGCCGCGCCCACACCGGGTCGAGGAGCGGGTCGCGCGGGTCGAAGCGGCCGACCTGCACGTGCACCTTGAACACCCGCGCACCGGCGGCGAGGGCGGCCTGGACGTAGGACGCCGCCTCCGGCTCCGGGTAGAAGGTGGCCGACTGCAGCACCTGCGGGTGCGCGGCGGCGAACCCGTGCGACCACTCGTTGAGCCACGCGGCCATGCCCGGCTTGTGCGGGTACGGCAGGGTCGGGAACGCCCGGACGCCGAGCCGCTCGAGGGTGGCCAGCCGCTCGTCCTCGGGCAGCGGGTACTGCACCGGCCAGGCCGCGCCGTAGTTCTGCTCGCCCGCCGCGAAGTAGGCCCACACCTTGGCCTGCACCCGCTCGGGCAGGAAGTGCACATGCGCGTCGACCAGCCCGGGCAGGCCCAGCTCGCGCCAGTACCGGGGGACGTCGGCGTCGTCGGCCGGCGGCTGGAGAGCGGTCACCTCGGCGTGGCCGTGGTCACGAGCGCAGCGTGACGACGACCTTGCCGCGCACGTGCCCGCCCGCGACCAGCTCCTGCGCCTGCGCCGTCTGCTCCAGCGGGAACGCCCGCGCGATCGGCACCCGCAGCTGACCGGCGTCGGCCATCCGGCCGAGCTCCTCGAGGTGCTCGTGCTCGGGGCGGACGAACACGTAGCGCCCGCCCATCTCGTTGACCACCGGGTCGACGACCGAGGCGATGCGGGCCGGGTCGCGGACCTGCTCGGGGGCGTCGGCCAGCGTGTCCCCGCCGACCAGGTCCAGGACCGCGTCCACCGGCTCGGCCAGCTGGGCGCTGACCGGCCCGGCCGCGTAGTCGTACACCTCGGCGGCCCCGGCGTCCCGCAGGAAGCCGTGGTTGCGCGGGCTCGCCGTGCCGATGACGTGCGCGCCGAGCGCGACGGCGATCTGGACGGCGGAGAACCCGACGCCGCCGGCGGCCCGGTGCACCAGCACCCGCTCGCCCTCGTGGACGTCGAGCGCCTCGGTCAGCGACTGGTAGGCCGTGAGCCCGGCCAGCGGCAGCCCGGCGGCCTCGGCGAAGGACAGCGACTCCGGCTTGTGCGCCAGGCAGCGCTGCGGCGCGGGCACCAGCTCGGCCGTCGTCCCCCACTGGACGTCGTCGCGGCGCACGTAGCCGAAGACCTCGTCGCCGGCGGCGAACGCGGTGACCGCCGGGCCCACGGCCTCGACGACCCCGGCGACGTCCCAGCCCGGCACGATCGGCAGGTGGTGCGGGTAGGCGCCGGTGAGCCCGCCGGAGCGGATCAGCACGTCCACCGGGTTGACACCCGCGGCGTGCACCCGCACCAGCACGGTATCCGGGCCGACCGGGGGGTCGGGCAGGTCGTCGCGCAGGGTCAGGACCTCCGGCCCGCCGTACCCGTCGAAGGCCACACCCCGCACTACCGCCGTCCCTTCACGTACCGGCCGAAGGCCTTCTGGATCTCCCGGCGGGAGTCGCGCTCGGCCAGGTCCTGCCGCTTGTCGTAGGACCTCTTGCCCCTGGCCAGCGCCAGGGTCGCCTTGACCTTGCCGTCCTTGAAGTACAGGTCCAGCGGCACCAGGGTCAGGCCGCCCTCCTTGGTCTTCCCGATCAGCTTGTCGATCTCGGCGCGGTGCATGAGCACCTTCCGCTTCCGCCGCGGGGCGTGGTTGGTCCAGGTGCCCTCGGCGTACTCGGGGATGTGCACGTGCTGCAGCCAGACCTCGCCGCCGTCCACCGTGGCGAAGCCGTCGACGAGCGAGGCACGACCGGCACGCAGGCTCTTGACCTCGGTGCCGGTGAGCACCAGGCCCACCTCGTAGGTGTCGAGGATCGAGTAGTCGTGCCGCGCCTTCTTGTTCTGGGCGATGAGCTTGCGCCCCTCTTCACGCGGCATACCCCCAGGTTACTGCCCGGCCCGGGAGCGTCCCCGCGACGCGAGATCGGCGGTCTCGTGGCCATCGAGCGCTGATCACCACGAGACCGCCGATGTCGACGGGAGTGCGGGAGTGCTAGATCCGCACGTACAGGCGCAGGGTCACGTACGCGGCGATGCCGGCCAGCCCGACGCCGGCGGCGGCGATGACCGGGCTGATGAAGGCGATCTGACCCCAGTCGACCGGCGGGATGATCCCGGCGCGGATCGGCCCGGCGAGGGTCTTGTCGACGAAGAGCAGCTTGGTGACCACCAGCCCGCCGATCGCCAGCAGCGCACCGATCAGCCCGGCCAGCGCGGCCTCGAGGATGAACGGCAGCTGGGTGTACCAGCGGGAGGCGCCGACCAGCCGCATGATGTTGGTCTCGTTGCGCCGGTTGAAGGCGGCCAGCTGGATCGTGTTGGAGATCAGCAGCAACGCCGCCAGGGCCTGCACGACGGCGACGGCGATCGTGGCGTTGCGCGCCCCGTTGAGCAGGCTGAACAGCCGGTCGAGGAAGTCGCCCTCGTCGCGCACCTGGTCGACGCCGTCCTGCCCGTTCGGGAACTCGGCGGCGATGATCGAGTAGCGCTCGGGGTTCACCAGCTCGACGCGGAAGCTCTCGGGCAGCGCGTCCGCCGGGGTGTTCTGCACGAGCTCCGGCTGCTGGCTGAACTGCTGCTGGAAGCGGGCGTAGGCCTCGTCCTTGGACTCGTAGATGTAGGCGGCCACCTCGGGCGAGTCCGCCAGCTGCTGCTCGATGGCCGAGCGCTGCTCGTCGGTGACGTCGTCGGCCAGGAAGATGGAGACCTGCACCTTGTCGTAGTAGATCTCCTTCATGTCGGAGATCATCCCGGCGATCAGCAGGCCGGTGCCCATGAGGCCGAGCGAGATGGCCGTGGTCAGGATCATCGCGACCGTCATGGTCAGGTTGCGACGCAGCCCGGTGGCCACCTCGGAGAGCACGAAGTTGACGCGCATTGGTTCCCTGTCGTGAGGTCAGGCAGGTGGAGGAGGGGAACGCCGCCTCAGCGGCCGACCCCGTAGACACCGCGCGACTGGTCGCGGGTGAGCGCTCCCCCGTTGAGCTCGATCACGCGGCGGCGCATCGAGTCGACGATGTGGTAGTCGTGCGTGGCCATCACCACGGTGGTGCCGGTGCGGTTGATCCGCTCCAGCAGCAGCATGATGCCCTCGCTGGTCTCCGGGTCGAGGTTGCCGGTGGGCTCGTCGGCCAGCAGCACCAGCGGCCGGTTGACGAACGCGCGCGCGATGGCGACGCGCTGCTGCTCACCACCGGAGAGCTCGCCGGGCAGCCGGTTGGCCTTGCCCTCCAGGCCCACCATCTCCAGCACCTCGGGGACGACGCGCTTGATGGTCCGCTGGGGCTTGTTGATGACCTCCAGCGCGAAGGCCACGTTCTGGGCCACGGTGCGGTTGCGCAGCAGGCGGAAGTCCTGGAAGACGCAGCCGATGGTGCGGCGCAGCTTGGGGACCTGCCACTTGCTCATCGTGTTCAGCGTCTTGCCGTTGACGACGACGGTGCCCCTGGTGGGGTCGTCCTCCTTGAGCAGCAGCCGCAGGAACGTCGACTTGCCCGAGCCCGAGGAGCCGATGAGGAAGACGAACTCGCCCTTGTCGATCTCCGTGGACACGTCATCGAGGGCCGGCCGGGAGCTGGCCGGGTAGAGCTTGGTGACGTGTTGCAATTCGATCACGAGGCGCCACGGTACCTCTCGAACCCGGGAGACTGGAGCGTCACGCGCGGTCGACCGCCGTCCTGTCGCGACGGAACGTGAGCGGTCCCGCCGGCGGCCCAGGACGCCCGTCACCCAGAGTGGCGCATCCGCTGGCCCGCCGTGCGACGGGTGTGACGAACGGGACCCCTGGGCCGGGCCGGCGCAGGCGCGGGCTCAGCTGGAGGGCACGGCCTCCTGCTGGCGACGCCAGCGGATGCCGGCCTCGATGAAGGAGTCGATGTCCCCGTCGAGGACGGCGGTGGTGTTGCCGGTCTCCTGCTCGGTCCGCAGGTCCTTGACCATCTGGTAAGGGTGCAGCACGTAGGAGCGCATCTGGTTGCCCCAGCTGCTGCCGCCCTCGCCCTTCAGCGCGTCCATCTCGGCGCGCTGCTCCTGCTGGCGGACGACGAGCAGCCGCGCCTGGAGCACCCGCAGGGCGGCCGCGCGGTTCTGGATCTGGCTCTTCTCGTTCTGGCAGGACACGACGATGCCGGTCGGGATGTGGGTCATCCGGACGGCGGAGTCGGTGGTGTTGACGCTCTGGCCGCCCGGTCCCGACGAGCGGAAGACGTCGACCTTGATCTCGTTCTCCGGGATCTCCACGTGGTCGGTCTGCTCCACGACCGGGAGCACCTCGACACCGGCGAAGGACGTCTGCCGCCGGCCCTGGTTGTCGAACGGCGAGATCCGCACCAGCCGGTGGGTGCCCTGCTCGACCGAGAGCGTGCCGTAGGCGTAGGGCACTTTCACCGAGAAGGTGGCCGACTTGATGCCGGCCTCCTCGGCGTAGGAGATGTCGAGCACCTCGGTGGGGTACTTGTGCCGCTCGGCCCAGCGCAGGTACATCCGCATGAGCATCTCGGCGAAGTCGGCGGCGTCGACACCGCCGGCCTCCGACCGGATGGTCACCAGCGCCTCGCGGGAGTCGTACTCCCCCGACAGCAGCGTGCGGACCTCGAGCTCGTCGATCGCCTGGCGCAGGCTCTCCAGCTCCCGCTCGGTCTCGGCCGTGGTCGCCTCGTCGTTCTCCTCGGCGGCCATCTCGTGCAGCAGCCCGACGTCGTCCAGCCGGCTGCGCAGCTCCTCGACCCGGCGCAGGTCGCCCTGCAGGTAGGAGAGCCTGGAGGTCAGCGCCTGCGCGGCCTCGACGTCGTTCCAGAGGTCGGGCGCGGCGGCCTGCTGCTCGAGCTCGGCCACCTCGCGGCGCAGCCGGTCGACGTCGAGGACCGCCTCGATGGACTTCAGGGTCGTGTCGAGCTCGTCCAGGACGACGGAGAAGTCAGCGGCCACATCGACCCAGGGTAGTGCGCCCGCAGGCGGGGTAGACCACCGCGGCATGAGCGAGCCCCGTCGACCCCGCTCCCGCGAGGACTACCAGCGGGGGCTGCCCGACCACCACGACCCGACGGCCGGCATCGGCGGCGCGCCCCCGGCCCGGTCGGCCCTGACGCTGCGGCTGGTGCTGGCCGCCTTCGGCCTCGTCGTCTGCCTGGGCGGCGGGCTGCTGTGGCTGGCCACACCGCTGCCGGCGTGGCCGGCCGTGGTGCTGTTCGTGCTCGCGGCCGTGGCCGCCGTCGACCTGGTCGTCATCACCCGCCGCAAGGCGCGGGGCGAGCCCGGCTGAACCGCAGCCAGGTCGGGCGGCCTCCCTGCAGGGTCCCGCCGCGAGCTCGCGAGCGGCGGGGGGCAGGGAGGTCCTTCTTCAGCGGACGGCGGCGACCGGCCGGCCGGCCCGGGCGGTGAGCCAGCCGGTGAGTTCCCCGACCGGCATCGGCCGGGCCAGGTGGAACCCCTGCGCGAAGGTGCAGCCGAGCTCGGCGGCCAGGCTGAGCTGCTCGGCGGTCTCCACCCCGGCGGCGAGCGTGCGCACGCCGCAGGCCCCGGCCAGCGCCACGACCGCGGCGATCGCCGCGGCCGCCTGGCTGCGCCGCCCCTGCGGGTAGGCCACCAGGCTGCGGTCGATCTTGAGCAGGCCGGTGGGCATGGCGACAAGCTGGCCCAGCGAGGAGAACCCGCCGCCGAAGTCGTCGATGGAGACCTCGACCCCGGACCGGCGCAGCTCGGCGAACTGCGCCGCGGCCCGCTCGACGTCCTCGACCACCGACCGCTCGGCCAGCTCGACGACCAGCTGCTCGGGCGGCAACCCGGCCCCCGTCAGCGCCTCGTGGACGTCGGCCACCAGCGTGCCGGTGGTGACGTCGCCGGCGCTGATGTTGACCGAGGTCACCAGGTGCAGACCGGCCTCGGCCCAGGCCGCCGTCTGCCGGGTGGCCGTGTGCAGCACCCAGCGGGCGATCGGCGCCATCAGGTCGTGCTGGGCGGCGGTGGGCAGGAAGTCGGCCGGGGCGAGCAGTCCGCGGCGGGGGTGCTGCCAGCGGACGAGTGCCTCGACGCCGGTGCAGTGGCCCGAGGGCAGGTGCAGCACCGGCTGGTAGTGCAGCACCAGCTGGCCGTCCTCCACCGCGTCGCGCAGCTCGGCGGCGACGGTGGCCTTGTGCTGGACGGCGGCGCGCAGGTCGGCGGTGAACAGCCGGACCCGGTTGCGGCCGGCCGCCTTCGCCGCGTACATCGCCAGGTCGGCGTCGCGGACCAGGTCGGTGGAGCGCACCCGCGTGGGCCTGGACTCCGCGGCCGTGGCGATCCCGATGCTGACGCCCAGCCGCACCATCCGCCCGCCCAGGTCGAAGGGCCGGTCGATGCTGGCCCGGCAGCGGTCGGCGAGTGCCTCCGCGCCGGTGGTGTCGCAGTCGCGGCACAGCACGACGAACTCGTCCCCGCCGAGCCGGCCGACGGTGTCGCTGGACCGGGTGGAGCCGGTCAGCCGCGCGGCGATCTGCCGCAGCAGGTCGTCACCGGCGTCGTGGCCGAGGGAGTCGTTGACGTCCTTGAAGCCGTCGACGTCGAGGAAGAGCACCGAGACCGGGCCGCGGTCGGGCTGCTGCAGCTCGGCGTCGATCAGCTCGTGCAGGTGCGCGCGGTTGGGCAGCTCGGTGAGGGTGTCGTGCCGGGCCCGCCAGTCCGAGGCGCGCTCGGCGGCGACCCGGGAGGTGACGTCGGTGTGGGTGACCACCACCTGCCCGGCCTGGTCGACACGGGAGGCCTGCAGGTGGATCCAGTGCGTGCCGTTCGGCAGCTCCAGGGCGTAGTCGGCCTGCACCGACGGGCGCTCACCGCGGGAGAGCGCCCGCAGCTCGTCGATGAGGGTGGAGCTGCTGTCGTTGCCGTAGAGCCGGCGGGCCATCGCGAAGTAGTCGCCGTCCACCCCGATCCGGACCCGGTCGTCGCCGAGGACGTCGGCGGCCTTGTCCCACGCGGTGTTGGCCAGCAGCACGGTGCCGTCGGCGTCGATCAGCAGGGTGGGCGAGGGCAGCGCGTCGAGCACCGCCTCCACGACGACGGCGGACCGGTCGGGCCGGTCGACCCGCCGGCGGACGTCGATCGGCAGGTCGGACTCGCCCTGTCGTCGTCCCACGTGCACTCCTGCCCGGCTCCGGCGGCCCTCGTCGGTCTCGGTGGGCACGGCGCCCACGGCGGTTCGGCTCACGGCCGCGTTCCTCCCTCCCGGCTCCCCGGTTCCCGCGTCTCCCGGACGACCCAGTCCAGGTAGCCGGGGTGGCCCCCGAGCACCGGCAGGGCGATCACGCACGGGACCTCGTACGGGTGCAGCTCGGCGGTCCGCGCCACGACCTCCGGCACCAGCGACCGGCGGGTGTGCAGCGCGACGCGGGCCTCGGGTTCGTCGTGCACGGCGCCCTCCCAGCGGTAGACCGACCGGATCGCAGCGAGCTGGTGCCCGCAGGCCACCAGTCTCTCCTCCACCAGTGTCCGTGTGTACCCGCTCAGCCACTCGGCGTCACCTCCGGTGACGACGATCTCGCACACGTCCTCGGCCACCGGGCCATCCTGCAAGGGTGGGGTGACAGCCGCGCGGGGTAGGGCGGGGGCATGGACGAGGAGATGAGCATCACCATCGACAGCGAGGACTACGTGCTCCGCCCCGAGGGCGACAGCCTGAGGCTGGGCCGCCGGATGGGCGGCGACACGGCCTGGCTCGACGACGTCGAGCTGGCCAGCCTGCCCGCGGACGCCCGCATCGCCCTCGACCGCGGGAACACGTCCGACGCGGCGCTCCTGCTCGCCCTCCGCGGCGTGGTGGCCGCGGAGGTGCGGCGCGGCGGCTGAGCGGACCGGGAGGGGGCGTGCCTACGGTGCGGGCGTGCCCCCTCCCGACCGGCTGCCGGCCGACCTGGTCCTCGAGGGCGGTGGGGTCAAGGGCGTCGCCCTGGTCGGCGCCGCCGCCGAGCTGCTGGGGCGCTACCGCGTCGAGCGGGTCGCCGGCTCCTCGGCCGGCGCGCTGCTGGCCGCGTTCCTGGCCACCGGGCTGGACGCCGCCGGCGTGCTCGAGCGGGCCGCGCGGCTGGAGTACGACCGCGTGCCCGACGCGTGGGCGCCGGTGCCGGTGGTCGCCCCGGCGATCGGGCTGCTCACCCGGTCCGGGCTGCACCCCGGGCGCTACGTCACCGAGTGGGTGCGCCGCGAGCTGGCCGACCTGGGCGTGCACACCTTCGGCGACCTCCGCCGCGACGACCCGGGCGACGACCCGGCCCTGGCGCCGTCCCAGCGCTACCGCCTCGTGGTGACGGCGACCGACGTCACCCGTGGCCGGCTGCTCCGGCTGCCGTGGGACTACCACGAGTACGGCCTGGACCCCGACAGGCAGCCGGTCGCCGACGCCGTCCGGGCGTCGCTGGCCATCCCGTACTTCTTCGCCCCGCGGACGCTGCGCGACGCGCGCACCGGCCGCCGCTCGACCCTGGTGGACGGCGGGGTGCTGTCCAACTTCCCGGTGGAGACCTTCGACCGCACCGACTCCGCCACGCCGCGCTGGCCGACGTTCGGCATCGGCGTCGGGGACACCCTCTCGGACGAGGACGTGACGATCTTCCCGGGCCGCGCGCTCCTGCCGCCGCCGCTGCGGCTGCTCGACTCGCTGGTGGCCACCACGATCACCGCGCGGGACCGGGCCTACCTCGCCCGGCCCTGCGTGCGGCGGCGGGCGTTCTCGATCGACACGAGCGGCACGGGCCTCACCGAGTTCGACGTCGGGGAGGCCGAGCGGGCCCGTCTGGTGGCCTCGGGCGCCGCGGCCGCCCGCGGGTTCCTCGCCGGCTGGAGCTGGCCGGACTACCTCCGCGAGTGCCGCGGCGCGCCTCCGGGCTGACCGGGCGACGGTGCCCGGAGCGGACGTCGGCCGCCCGTCAGCCCTCGGTGGCGAGGTCCTGCGCCGCCTCCGGCCACCACTCGCCGGCCGGCGGGCCCCCGCGGCAGGTGCCGTCGGAGTCCCCCGGCTGCTTGATCCACAGCAGCGCGTCGACCCGCGGCAGGTCGGTCGAGGTCGTGGGCGGCTCGCCCAGCTCCCGGCCCGGCGGATTGCACCAGCGCTCCTCGTCCGGGCCGCCCTCCGGCAGCGGCCCGGCGCCGTTGCGGCTGGTGTCGATCACGACGTGGGCGGTCTCCTCCTCCGGCGGCGCCCCCTCCTCCAGCTCCCGCGACAGGGCCAGCCCGTACTCGGCGGTCTCGTCGGTCGGCTCGAAGTTGGCGACGTTCAGGGAGAAGCCCTCGGCCCGGTCGACGCCGCTGGCCCGCAGCGCGTCGGCCAGCACCGGCAGGTCCTCCACCCAGCTGACGTTGCCGGCGTCCAGGTACACGGAGGTCTCCGGCTGCCGGTCGAGGATGTCCACCGCCTGCGACAGCAGCTGGAAGCGCGCCGCGCGGTCGACGCCCTCGCAGCCCACGACGGCCTGCGGGACGGCGTCGGGCTCCAGGACCACGACGGCCGGACGGTCCCCGAGCGCGGCCGCGAAGCTGCCGATCCAGGCCAGGTAGGCCTCGACGTCGGCGGCCCCGCCGCTGGAGTAGGAGCCGCAGTCGCGGTTCGGCACGTTGTAGGCCACCAGCACCGGCAGCTCCCCGGCGGCCGCGGCGGCCTCGGAGATCTCCAGCACCTGGTCGTAGGGGTTCTCGGGGGTGGCCAGCCAGGTGGCGGTCGGCTGCTCGGCCAGCGGCTCGAGCGTCTCGGCGTCCTCGGTCCGCCCCTCGGCGAGGGCCTGCTCCACCGCGACCGGGCCGCGCCCCTCCGGGTTCAGCCACAGCTCCCCGGAGAGCCGGCCCGGCTCCTCCGCGACCGGGTCGGGGCCCGGTGCCGGCGCGGCGCCGCCGCAGGCGACCACGGTGCCGGCCGTGACGGCCAGCACCGCGGCCCGCACCGACCGGGTCGGTCGGGCCCTCACTGGACGTGGACCCAGCGGGCCGGGGAGGGGACGCCGTCGTCGTCGAGCACGACCAACATGTACCAGCCGGACGGCGTCAGGCCCTCCTGCTCGGGGACGCCCAGCTCGTAGGTCCCCGTGCCAGTGGGCCGGACGTCGAGGGCGACCGAGCGCTGCTCGGGGTCGGTCTGGTGGGTCACGGCGCTGGGCCGCAGGAGCCGGGCCGAGGCGACGTCGGCGCCCTCGGTGGCGATCGTGACGGTGCTCCCCCGGGTGATCTCCTCGGGCGCCTCGGTCACCTCCGGCCGGTCGCCGGCGAACAGGTACGGCGGCGAGTAGACCTCGATGCGGGTGTCGAACCGGCCGGGCATCGTGTTCTCCGCGTCGGAGAACAGCGGGTCCGAGCCCATGGTCATGACCCGCCCGTCGGGCAGCAGCAGCGCGGTGGCGTGGTAGTTGCGGCCCACCTCGTTGGGCGCCGCGTCGTGCAGGTGGCCGCTGTGCGGGTCGTACATCGTGGTCAGGTGCAGGTCGCTCTGCGAGTTGCCGCGGTAGCCCACCGAACCGCCGGTGAGCAGGGTGCGGTCGTCGGGCAGCGTGACGGCGTTGACGTACCGCGCCGGGCTGGGGTAGTCCTGCGCGGCCGGGGCGTACCGGGGCTCGGGCCGGCTGAGGTCGACCACGTCGAAGCGCGCCGTGGACTCCTCGCTGTCGCCGACCCCGCCGCCGCCGACGATCGCCACCCGCTGGTCCTGCGCGGGGGCGAGCAGGAACGAGCTGCTGGTCTCGTTGAAGCCCGGGTCGCGGAGACCGCCGACGTCGGTCCAGCTGTTGTCGTCGAGGTCCCAGATGCCGGGCTGACGGCCCTCCTCGGCCGGGCCGTAGCCGGTGTTGGAGCCGCTGTAGAACAGCCGGTTCCCCTCCGCCAGGCGGAACAGGGCGGGGTAGGTCGGGAAGTAGCGCTCCAGCTCGGGCCGGTCCTCCCAGGAGCGGGTGGCCGGGTCGTAGACCTCGTTGTCGCCGTCGACGACCTGGCCGTGCTCGTCGAGGCCCGAGACGGCGAGCACGCCGCCGTCCTCCGTGCCGACGAGCGTCGGGTACCAGCGCGACTCGGTCAGCCGGTCGGTCTCCCGGTAGGTCTCGGTGGCGACGTCGAACTCGTAGGAGGCGTCGAGCCCGCGGTAGTTCTGCTTGTCCAGGGTGATGGTGTCGCCGACGCCGTAGAGGGTGGCGCGCTCGTCGGCGTCCAGGCCCTCGACCTGGAACTGCTGGCCGCCCGTGACGACGTGCCCCTCGCCCTCCTCCTCGGCCTCGATCCACACCTCCTGCTGGCCGGCCATGTGCGTGCCGTCGGTCATCGTGTGCGCCGGCGGCACCGTGACCTCCTCCGCCGCCACGTAGGTGTTGCCGCGCGCGGTGAACCGGGTGCCCGCGGGCAGGGTCACCGGCCCGTCGAGGCGCTCGTTCTTCACGGTGAGGACGCCGGCGGCCCTCGTGACGTCGTCGGCGAGCACCTCGTACTCGCGCGTGCCGCCGGCGACCAGCAGGTTGCCGTTGGGCAGGTAGGCGTGCCCGGCGCAGAAGAGGTCCTCCGGTGTCGGCACCTCCTTGGTCTCCCCGGTCCCGGGGTCCCAGACGACCGTGCGGAAGCTGCCGGCCTCGAAGTCCTGCGCGTCGTTCCCCGAGCCGGCGATGAGCAGGACCTTGCCGGTGTACAGGAGCGCGGCGTGGACGGCCTGGGCCCGGTACTCCTCGGGCAGCTCGATGGTCTCCCAGGAGCCGTACCGCGCCTTGTAGTCGTCCCGGCTGCGCTGGAAGTCGGTGTAGGCCTCCTGGGCCACCGCGGTGACGACCGGGCCGTTGGCCGCGACCAGCCCGGCCACCGTGGCGGTGACGAGGGCGGCGTTGCGCAGCCGGCGGCCGGGCCGCGGCTTGGGGCGGATCATCGGGAGCTCTCCTGGGGGACGGGGACGTCGACGACGCGGTTGCCGGCGAACGTGACGGCCGGCGTGCGGGGAGCGGCCGCCCGGACGACGGCCGGGGACGGCGCCGGCTGCGGCGCGGGGACCTGCCGGCGGGCCGACCCGGCGGCCCAGATCGCCACCGGCAGCAGGCACATGACGAGGCTCAGCACCGCCCAGACGCGGATCGCCGGGTGGGTGTGGCCCAGCAGCTGCGAGGCCGCCAGTGCCCCCAGCAGGACGGCGGCCCAGACCAGGTGCCGGGTGAAGGAGGACGGCCGGTCACCGGCGACCGCGCCCTTGCGGGTGACGGCGAACCCGGTGTTGCGGTTGCGGACCGCGGCCCACAGCGCGCTGACGTACAGCGGCGTCGACATCACCGAGATCGCCATCCCGCTGATGCCCGAGGAGCCCTCCTCCTCGTGCGGGCTGACGTTGTGCCGGCGGTTCCAGAAGTAGACGGCGACCTGCAGCACCGCCGCGTTCACGTAGAGCATCAGCCAGAGCTGGGCGGGGACCAGCAGGCCGGCGACGCCGGTCAGCAGGTAGGCGACCAGGTTGGTGACGCCCAGGACCCAGCTGATCGCGGTCGCCGGGTAGTAGGACATGAGCAGCGCGTAGTGCAGCCGCCGCGCGAACGACAGCTTCGGCGCCAGCCGCCAGAACCTGCGCAGCACGACCTCGTCGGTGCCCCGGGCCCACCGGCCCTGCTGGGTGAAGTAGTCCCGCCAGGTGCTCGGCCCCTCGCCGACCGCCAGGACGTCGGGGGTGTAGACCGACTTCCACGCCGCGCCGGTCTCCGGGTTGCGGCTGGCGTGCCAGACGATGCTGGTCGCGGCGTCCTCGGTGATCGAGTCCTGCAGCCCGCCGATGGCCCGCAGCGCCGACATCCGGACGGCGTTGTTGGTGCCGACGAACATCGCGGTCGTGAACCGGTTCGCCGCGCGCTGCAGGACGCTGTGGAACAGGTACTGCTGCGACTCGGCGGCGCGGGTGACGAAGTTGTCGTAGTTGCCGTACACCTGCGGACCCACCACGAAGGCGACGTCCGGGTCGTGGAAGTAGCCCATGAGCCGCTCGGCCATGTTGGGCAGCGGCACGTGGTCGGTGTCCACCGACACCCAGAAGTCGTAGCCGTCGCCGTGGGCGTCGAGCCAGGCGTTGTAGTTGCCGTGCTTGGTCCTCGCCTTGTGCCGACCCGTGGGCCGGTTCCACTCCGGGACGCCGTGCCGGCTGAAGTGCCGGACGCCGAGCTCGGTGCACAGCGCGCGCATCGCCGGGTCGTCGCCCTCGTCGAGCAGCCAGACGTGGAGCGTGCCCTCGTACCGGACGGCGACGGCGGCCTCGAGCGTCCGGCGCACCAGCTCGATGGGCTCCTTGCCCGGGACGACGGTGGTGACGAACGCGAGGCGCTGACCGGTGAGCGGGGTCAGCGGGACGGGGTCGCGGGCGTTCAGCGTCGCCACCGCCAGGGTGAAGACGTTCACCAGGCGCAGGCCCTCGATGACCGCGATGCTGCCGATCAGCCCGATGGCCAGGAACGACTGCCAGTCGCCGGTGGACTCGGGGTGGTTGGCCGGCCGCAGCAGGAAGACGAGGAAGAGGACCTCGAACAGCAGGGCCGCCGTCACCAGCAGCCAGGCCCGGGCACGGGCCCCGCCGCGGGACACCGGCTGGAACCGGACGCGGGTGTCCCCGTCCGGCTCCTGCAGCGGGCCCGCGAGCTCGCTGAAGTCGGCGTAGGGGTAGGCGGGCCGGGCGTCAGCCACGTCGGGACGTGACCGTGAGGCTGCCTCCTGCCCGGGAGGACGACGACAGGTCGGCGCGTGCGGGGTCGGCCACCGGACGGGGCGCGAGGGCGAGCGTGGACATGGCTCCTCCGGTACTGCAGGGTGAACGGGGCGGACGCCGGGGAGAGCGCTGCCGCGTGGGCACGGGCCGTGCGGTGGGCACGGGTCGGTGCAGCCGGGCATGCGGCAGCGGCGTGCCGGCGCTGCTCAGCGGCCGGACGCGGGGCGTACGGCGACGGGTGCGGGGCCTGCTCGAGGCCCCGGTCGGCTAACCGGTGCGGCGGCTTCCGCCGGGCGTGGGCGGACGGGCGCAGTGCGTCGGTTCCAAGACTCTCCTGTCAGGCCGGTGGTCGTGACAGGACGGCGGTCTCGCCACTCGTTCCCCGAACGGTCTGGCGACCGTGTCCTCCCCCGTACACCCTCGGGTGCCCGTGGGGACCGCTCGGATCCTCACGTCGTCCCTGGCACCGGGCCTTCCCCCGAGAGCCGGACCGACGCTAACCAGACCCGATCACGGAGTGCCACTCGGGGTCACGGATAGACCCGGACGGGTGACCCTGCCCGTCGGAGTGTGGTGACGAAGCGTCACAGTGCCCCAACGGAGCGACTTGGACTGACGAGTGTCGTAACACAGATCACACGATCGTGTACGACGAGCACTTGGCGTTCGTCGCGTAGTGCCGGAGCTGTGCAGGACCGGCCAGTGGGCGAGTTCGGCCGCCAGTACCCCGACGCTCACACTCTCGCGCTCTTCCTGATACCTCCGCGCTGCTGCAACGGCGCGGAAGTAGGTGGAACAGCGCGGCAGTGGGTCAGTCGAAGGGGTTGGTGGGCACCGGCCTGACCTGGAGCACGGTGAGGTTGCCGGGAAGCCCTCTCGGGCAACCCAGCCACGCCCGCGACCGCCGTCACCGCCAGGGCGGTGACCTCGACCGGCAGCCGTGGATGGGTCAGCCGTCGACGTAGCGGTCGCGCTCGACGAGGAACTGGCCGGTGGCGGTGTTGGCGTCGACGAACTCCGGCAGCAACGGGATGCGGACCGTGACGGTCACGCAGACGGAGAACTCCTCTCCCGGCGCCAGCGTCGGCGCGTACCCGCCCGCGGCGTCGCAGCCGGCACCGGCCGGGGCGTAGGCCACGCGGACGTCGGTGGCCTGGACCGACTGGTCCTGCACCGCCAGCCGGGCGGCGGCCTCCGCGCGGGCCGCACCGGTCACCGGGTCCGGGGCGGTGCCCATCGCCCGCCCGGCCTCCCGCGCCGCGGCGGTGGACGCGAACACCCCGCGCTGCACTGCGGAGAACCCGGCCACGACGTACACCAGCGGCACGAAGACGACGATCGCGACGAACACGAACTCGACCAGCGCCGAGCCGCGCTCACCGGCCAGCATCCCCAGCCGGGCCCGCAGCCACCTCACGCGGCCTCCTCCACCGCCCGGCCGGTGACCTCGACCGGCAGCAGCGAGCCCAGCCCGGCCAGCAGGGTGGGCACCGCACCCGAGCAGCGGACCACCACCAGCGTCAGACCGCTGGCGTCGGTCTCCTGCACCGAGCTGCAGGCCAGCCCGTCGGCGGTGCGCTGCGAGGTCGCCCGGGCCACGACGGCCACCGTGCGGTCGGCCCCGGCGGACGACGGCACGTCGGCGTTGGCCGCGAACCGGGCACCCTCCTGCGCGCTCGCGGTCACCACGTTGCGCACGTGCACGTAGACCGCGACCTGCAGCACCGCGAGCAGCAGCACCACGACGAGCACCGAGACGAGGACGAACTCGACCACCGCCCCGCCCCGTTCGCCGTCCCGCCGCGAGCCTGCGAGCGGCGGGGGGCGGCGAGGTCCTTCAACCACCGGTCGTGACGGACGCCAGGGCGTTGGTGACCGCGGCGACGACCGCCTCGCGGAAGGGGATGAGGATGGCCAGCACGAGCGCCGCCGTCATCACCGTGATCATCACCCAGCCGGGGACGTCGCCCCGCTCGGCGTCGTCCCCGCGCAGGCGGTCGGCCAGCGCGGCCAGTGCCGCGAGGACCCCCGTGAAGCCAGGCATGCTGCGTCCTTCCTGTCGTGTCCGCGGGCTCATCGCGCCAGCGAGACGATGCTGATCAAGCCGGGGTAGAGCGCGAAGAGGACGGTCACCGGCAGCACCAGGAAGACGACCGGCACCATCATCGCGATCTCCTTGCGGCCGCCGGCCTCGAGCAGCCGGCGCTTGCCGGCCTCCCGGACGTCGGCGGCCTGGGCGCGGAGCACCTCGGCCAGCGGGGTGCCGCGCTCGAGCGCCACGAGCAGCCCGTCGACGAACCGGGCCAGCGGGTCCAGCGAGGTGCGGTCGGCGACCTGCTGGAGCGCCTCGGCCAGCGGCACCCCGGCGCGGGCCCGGCCGAGGGCCGCGCCCAGCTCGCGGGCCAGCTCCCCGCCGGACAGCCGGGTGACCCGGGCGATCGCCGCGGTCGGGCCCTCTCCCGCGGTCACCGCGAGCGCCAGCAGCTCGGCCACCACCGGGAACTCCGCCAGCAGCAGCTCCTCGCGCCGCTGCACCTGCTGGGTCAGCCACCAGTCGCGCCCGAGGACCCCGCCGACCAGGCCAGCCAGGCACAGCAGCGCCATCGACAGCACGTTGACGTCGCCGGCGACCAGCGAGCCGACCGCGGCCACCAGGGCGGCGCCGAGGAGCCCGAGCCCGCCCCACACCACCTGCTCGACACGGAAGTCCTCGACGCCGGTGTCGCTGCCCAGCGCGTCCAGGCGGCGGCGCACCGCCGTCCGTCCGCCGAGGACCCGGTCGACCAGGCGCGCGCCGTCGGCGACCACCGGGCCGAACAGCCGCCGGGCGGCGGTCAGCAGCCCCGCCTCGGTCACCGTGCCCAGCAGCCGGGACGGCGGCGGGGTGTCGTGGACGTAGGGCGCCAGCCGGTCGACCAGCCGGACCGAGCGGAACGGCGGCGCGAAGGTGACCACGAGGAGGACGCCGGCCGCCGCGGCCAGACCGAGGAGCATGCCCGCCAGCGACGCACTCACTGGAGCACCCGCACGTCCTGCGGCAGCCGGCCGATCCGCAGCATCAGGCGGTAGGAGGCCAGGCAGACCGCGGCGCCGCCGAGCAGGATCGCCGACCCCAGCGGTGAGTCGTAGGCCTCGAGCGTCGCCGACTGGGTGGCCAGCAGGAGCAGCACCACCCAGGGCGCGGCGACCGCGAGCCGCGCGGCCTGCACCACCCAGCCCTGCCGGGTCTCCAGCTCGGCCCGGGCACGGGCGTCCTCGCGGAGGAAGGAAGCGAGGGTGCGCAGCACCCGGCCCAGGTCGCTGCCGCCGACCTCGCGGGCCACCCGCAGCGTCTCGACGATCCGGTCGCCGACCGGGTCCGCGAGGTCGTCCTTGAGCCGGTCCAGGCACTCGCCGAACCGGCCGCTGGAGCGGTACTCCGCGGCGAACCGGGCGAACGGCGGCCGCAGCACCTCCGGCCCGCGGGTGGACAGCGCCGAGAGCGCCTCGGGCAACGACAGCCCGGCGCGGACGGCGGAGGCGAGGTTGTCGACGACCTCGGGCCACACCTCGCGCAGGTCCGCCCGCCGCTTCACCACCAGCCGGCGCACCTGGACGACGGGCAGTGCGGCGGCGAAGGCACCGAACAGCAGGCTGACCGTGACCGTGCCGGTGGTCAGCAGGACGACGACCGTCGCGAGCAGGCCCAGCGCGACCTGGATGGCGGTCAGCTGGGCGGCGTTGATGCCGGTCAGGCCCGCGGCGGCCAGCTGCTGCCGACGTCGTGAGGGCCTGCGCGTGCGGTCGCGGCGCCGCGGGGAGCGCGGGCCGCTGCGCCAGACCAGCAGCAGGCCGACGCCGAGCAGCAGCCCGAGGAGGGCGCCGGTCACGGGGCTCCCTCGCCGGTGCTCGTCGACCCCGTGCCGGGCGGTGCTGCGTCCACGCGTGACCTCGCGGGCTCGGTCACGTCCGCCACCGGCCGTCGTCGAGCAGGCCCGGCAGGTCGAAGCCGGCGGCGGCGAAGCGCTCGGGGTGCGGCGGGTAGCCGGTGCCGCGCACCAGCCGGCCGTCGCGCGTGGTGAAGACGTCGGCCAGCTCGACGACGCCGTCCTCGGCGCGGCCCGGGACGGCGACGACCTCGCGCACCCGGCGCCGTCCGTCGGGGTCGCTGCCCACGTGCACGACCAGGTCGACGCTGGCCGCCACCGTCGGGACGACGAAGGCGTGGCCGATGTTCTCCCCGGCGAGCAGCGGCAGCGTGCACATCTTGGTGATCGCCTCGCGGGCGCTGTTGGCGTGCAGGGTGCACATCCCGGGCAGGCCGCTGTTCAGCGCGATGAGCAGGTCGAGGCACTCCTCCTGGCGCACCTCGCCGACGACGATGCGGGAGGGCCGCATCCGCAGCGCCTCCTTGACCAGCCGGCGCAGCGGGATCTCCCCGGCGCCCTCGAGGTTGGGCTGGCGGGTCTGCATCGCGACCACGTCGGGCAGCGGGACGCGGAGCTCGAAGACCTCCTCGCAGGTGATCACCCGCTCGCGGGCGGGGATCGCCGCGCACAGGCAGTTGAGCAGCGTGGTCTTCCCGGCCTGCGTGCCGCCGGCCACGAGCACGTTGAGCCCGGAGACCACCGCGGCCTCGAGGAACCGCGCCGCCTGCGGGGTCAGCGTGCCCAGCGCGACCAGCTCGTCGAGCGAGTGCGCCTGCAGCACGAACTTGCGGATGTTGACCGCCATGTGGCGCCGGGTGATGTCCGGGATGACCACGTGCAGCCGGGAGCCGTCGGGCATCGTCGCGTCGACGAAGGGCGTCGACATGTCGATCCGCCGTCCCGAGGTGCGCAGCATCCGCTCGACCAGGTCGGCCAGCTCACCGGGCGCGAGGATCGTCGTGGTCAGCTCCGACCGGCCGCGGCGGGCGACGAACACCCGGCCCGGCTCGTTCACCCAGATCAACCATCGGCTAACACTGGTGTCATGGCAACCGCCATCTACACCCGGATTAGTCGCGACGACCTCGGCGATGGCCTCGGCGTTCAGCGTCAGGAAGCGGACTGCCGGGCACTGGCGGCTCGCCGCGGCTGGGCGGTCAGCCGCGTCTTCACCGACAACGACACATCGGCCTACTCCGGGCGACGGCGGGATGCTTACGAACAGCTCATCGCAGGCATCACTGCCGGCCACATTCAGACAGTCCTCGCCTGGGCGCCGGAGCGTCTGCACCGCTCCCCGCGTCAGCTTGAGGACTTCCTGGAGCTCGTCGAGCGCCACAATGTGACCGTCGAGACCGTCAAGGCTGGCCTGTGGGACGTCTCAACGAGCCATGGCCGCCTGGTAGCCAGAATGCTGGGGGCCGTGAGCCGGGCAGAGAGCGAGCGCACCGGCGAACGCGTCAGCCGCGCGCACCAGCAGGCCAAGGCGCAGGGCCGGTGGCGCGGCCCTATCCCCTTCGGGCTGCGGGCGAGCGACAGGCCGGGCCTGCCCGAGGTTGACCCCGCCCAGGCACCAGTCGTCAAAGACATCTACGCCCGCGTGCTGCGCGGCGATGCCCTGACCCGGATCGCCGCCGACCTCAACCGCGACGGCAGCCGCCCGCGCCGCGGCACCGTCTGGACCCATTCCGGCGTCCAGCGCCTGATCAGTTCGCCGGCCCTCGGCGGCCTGGTACAGGTAGACGATGAGCTGCGCGACGCGGCCTTTCCCGGCGTGATCGACGCAGCGACCTGGCAGGCAGTGCAGTCAGCCCTCAAGAGCCGGCCGCGCGGCGAAAGCCGACGCCCGCGCGAGAAGCTGACACTGCTTGGCGGCATCCTGCGTTGTGCCGAACACGGGCATGTCTGTTTCGGTGGCAGCGCGGCGCATGCCCCTACCTACGTCGCGGCCGGCCCCGGCCGCTGCAACGTCAGCATCACCCGGGCTGCCGCTGACGAGCTGGTAAGCGCCGTCGTGCTGGCCCGACTGGCCCGACCAGATGCGCGGCAAGTCTTTGCAGCACCGGACAACGCAAGTCACGCGACCGAGCGCCAGGCCCTGCGTCAACGCCGCGACGACATCGCTGGACTGCTCGCAGAAGGACTGTTGACCACTGCTGCCGCCCGTCCTCAGCTGGCAGCGCTGGCAGAGCGCCTCGAAGAACTGCACGTAGCCTGCAGCGCCCCGCCAGTCGACGAGGCTCTGCTGTACGCGCCCCAGCAGACCTGGGCGCGGATGACCCAGCCGCAGCGGCGGGCGGTGCTGCGGCTGCTCTTCGAGAGCATCACCCTGCAGCATGTCGGCCCGGCGAGCGGCCCGCGGGCTGATCCGACGCGCATTTCCTTGACCTGGGCCGCGCAGCAGCTGACCACGGACGAGGTGGCGCCTACGGCGGCGGTTGGGGGCAGGTAATACTCGGCGCGCCCGGCAATGGGGCCGCGATCATCTTTACCTGGCTGTCGCGGACCCGGAACAGCTGCTGGCCGTCTGACAACAAGCTGACCCCGTTGGCGTGGCCAAGGTAGAGCACAGCCTGCGGTACCGAGGGAGGCGCGCTTGTCGCCCAGTACACGCAGACGATACGCACTTCAAGCCCAGCGACCTGCAGACTGTAATGCGTTTCAGCTGCCCCCAGGGCGCCCGGGAGAGCTCCTTCCGCCGCGGCAGACCCGGCTCCAACGACCGCGTGCTCTCGGCTGTCATGCGCGATGTCACGCGCCGCAGCGCTGCCAGCGGCCCCCGCCCAATCGACCGCAAGACCGATTATGAGCAGAGCGGTCACTGCGACGGCTGCCGCATGCCTCCATCGCGCGACGAAGCTGAAGGCAAGCACCAGTATCAGTGCCAGTAACAGGCTCCCCGCGACACCATTGGCCTCAGGTGAACCGAACACCGCCGGACTGAGCAGCATCCCGGCCAAGGCGACAAGGGCGCCGCAAGTAACTGCGATGACTGCGGTCTGATGGCGTACGCTGGCACTGTCGCCAAAACGCCACCGAGTCGGATGCTGCCCACCGGCCGAGGTCCGCCGGACACGGTGTAGCCCTTGGCGTGCCAGGTTCAGGCCGTCACGCATCAGGGCGACTTCATCTTTCGTTGCCCACCAGAAGAGCTTTCCGCAAATGGTCACCACTGCGATCGCCATCAGCGAGACGGCGAAGACGGCCGCGGTCAGGATGCTCCCGAAGAGGGCGGCGCGAACCAGCAGAGCGGTCTGCGTCAGACCGACCTCTTCCGGCGTCGTCCCGAAGCGGGCAAGGAAGGCGACAGCGAAGGCGTACAGCCCCACATATGAGACGCCGCTCAACATGCTCAGCGTGAAGGTGATTCCGCTTGGCCTGAGCCAGTCGGGCCACCCGGTCCGACGCTGCGCGCGGCGGCTATCGGTGCTGGTCCAGGGCTTGCCTGGAAGGCTCATCTACCTACTCCGGTTGACGCCTGCGCTGACGACAGGGGCACGGCTTCAGCTGGGGCAGCCGTGCGGCACCCCGTTCCTCCAGCTGATCAAGGGATGCCGAGCTCGGTCACCCATCACAGCCTCAGCAGGACTGACGGTGACGTTAGGCAGGCGCGCCGACGGCAGGGGAAGCGATCTATCAGCACTCAGAACCCGGCGAACCCGCGGGTCGCGGTAGTCGTCTGGATGCCGACCGCCCGGCAGCGCATAGGCGCTGGCGCACAGCGGGCCATCGGCAGCCCCGCTGTGCCCGTTCGGCCGACCGGACAGGAACACGCCGAGGCCGGCGGCGCATCCTGTGACACCCGTCAGTCAGACTCAGGACGTGGTCGCCCCGCTCAAGCCATCCGACCTTGACACCGCCGAGCTTCGAAAGGCCCGTGGCGCCTTCTTCACCCCTGAGTTGGTCGCCCGCCACATCACTGACTGGGCCGTCCGCTCCCCGAGCGACCACATTCTCGAACCGTCCTGCGGCGAGGCTGCCTTCCTCATCGCTGCCGTTGAGTGCCTGCAGCAGGGCCGCCTCGGCGATGCCGCCGTCGACCTGGCGTGGCCGGCCGGCGTACTTGACGGCGTCGAGCTGCACGAGCCGTCGGCCGCCGCAGCACAGCGCCTGCTCGACCAGGCCGGCGTCAAGGCGCGAGTCCAAGTGGCGGACTTCTTCGCTGTCGAGCCGACTGGCTCCTACGACGCCGTGGTCGGCAACCCGCCGTACGTCCGCTACCAGGACTTTGCTGGCGAAGCGCGCGCCCAGTCGCGGGCTGCTGCCCTGCGGGCAGGCGTTCGCCTCACCGGCCTGGCCTCGTCCTGGGCTGCCTTCACCGTGCACTCGGCCCTGTTTCTCAAGCCGGGCGGCCGGCTCGGGCTGGTGCTGCCCGCCGAGCTCCTGTCCGTCAACTACGCCGCTGATGTCCGCCGTTTCCTGCTTGAGCGCTTCCGCGCGGTCGACCTCGTGCTGTTTCAAGAGCGCGTCTTCCCCGGCGTCCTGGAAGAGGTCGTGCTGTTACTCGCCGACGGCTACGGCCAGGGGCCGACCAACCACGCCAGCGTCTACCAGGTGCGCAACGCCGCCGACCTGGCGAGCGTCGAGGCCGGTCGCACGTGGCGACCGAGCCGTCCAGAGGACAAGTGGACGCCGTCGCTGCTGTCCGCCGGGGCGCTCACGGCCTACGACAGTCTGCTGGCCGGCCCAGACTTCACCGAGCTGGAGACCTGGGGCGACACCACGCTTGGCATGGTCACCGGCAACAACAAGTACTTCGCGATGAGCCCGGCCCGGGCAGCCGAGCTGGGACTCAGGCGCTCGGACCTGCTCGTCCTGTCGCCACCGGGAAGCCGGCACTTACGGGGACTGTCGTTGACACCGGCGGCTATCGGACAACTTGGCGCGGACGGACGTGCCAGCCTGCTGTTCCGCCCAGGCGGTGAGCCGTCGCCCGCTGCCTGGAGCTATATCGAGGCCGGTCAAAAGGCGGGCGTCGACCTGGCCTACAAGTGCCGGGTGCGCCGTCCGTGGTGGCGTGTGCCGCTGGTGAGACCAGCTGACCTGCTCCTGACCTACATGAACGCTGACACGCCGCGCCTGACTACCAACCAGGCGCGGGCCTACCACCTGAATTCAGTGCACGGGGTCTATCTCCGGCCGGTGCTGCATGACCTGGGGCGGCGCCTGCTGCCACTCGGGTCACTTAACGCCATGACGCTGGCCGGCGCCGAGACCGTCGGTCGCGCCTACGGCGGCGGCATGCTCAAGCTGGAGCCCAAGGAGGCCGACCGGCTGCCTGTGCCAGCACCCGAACTGCTGACCGCTGCGGCCGCTGACCTGTTGGCCATCCGGCCGCGCGCTGCCGCCGCGCTGCGCACCGGTCGGCTGCTCGATGCGGTCAGCCTCGTTGACGAGGTCCTGCTAACCGGACAGCTCGGCCTGCCCAGCAGGGACGTAGCTGCCCTTCGCGGAGCCTACGCCGAGCTGAGCGCCCGCCGGGTGGCGCGCGGCGCCGAAGCGAAGCACCACCCGTGAGCGAGACGACCCTCAAGGCCGAAGCCTGGACGCTGTTCGACCGCATCGTTGCACGCGCTGCCGGCAGCGACGGCCGGACGTACAGCATCCCGTGGCGCGCGGATGCGGACGGCGACGAGCCGGTTTACCAGCCCGACTACTCGGTGCTCGAGCAGCTGCTCGGCGTGCCGCTGCTGCTCGGAGCCGCCTCGCAGTCCGGCGTGCCGGCACTGGCGCTCGACGTCTGGACGGCTTACGAACTGCGGCGGGTCGGCTTCCAGCCTGACCTGGTGTGGCCGCGGGCCACCCCGCCGCGCATCCTGCCGTCGACACTGGTGGCGCTGCTCAAGGACGCCACCCGGCCGCAGCGCGAGGCGCTGGAGGGCATGCTGCGCTCCGGCAAGACGTACGGCAATGAGACCGGCGCCAGCGCCAACATCCTGGGCAAGAACTACGTCAAGCAGGTCGACGTCGTGATGTCCGCCTGGAACACCGGGCCGGAGATCATGATCTCGACGAAGCGCATGGACTCATCGTTCGGCAAGAACGCCGCCAACCGCGTCGAGGAGAGCTACGGCGACGCTAAGAACCTGCGCAGCCGGCATCCGCAGGCGGCGCTCGGATTCCTCTACAGCCTGCGCTCGACGGCGCTGATGCCGCAATCCGCCGACATCGCAGCCTGGATCATCGACCTGCTCGGCAAGCTCGGGCGTGAAGATGACGCCTACGACGCCGTCTGCCTGGTGATCCCTGACTGGCCCGACGGGCTACCGCCGCCGCCCGGCGAGGACGAGGACGACGAGGACCCGCTGGTGTCGGCCGGGGTGCAGCCCGGCCGCACAGACGACGCGGAGCCGCTGCCCCTGGCCCTGCCTGAGGACGAGCTCGACCGCCGGCTGCGCGACCTGCCGCAGGTGGGACTGCGGCGAGACGCCGTACCGACCAACCTCTCCCCCGAGGTCTTCTTCGCCACCATCGTCAACCGGGTGCTCGACGACAGTCCGATCAACTTTCACCGCCTGGCGCGGCAGCGCCGGGCAGAACCGGCCGACTAGGCATGGCGCGCAAACCGAAGAAGCCTCCGTTCGGGCTGTTCACCGAACTGCTTCAGCTGGTCGAAGCGGAGCGGCTGACCGACTTCTCGGCGGTCGAACAGCGCTTCGTCGCGGCGATGAGCGCCTTCGACAGCGAGCAGGCCAAGGGCAGCTGGACCAGCGGTGACAACCAGGGCAAGGGCCGCTTCTTCAACGAGCTGATCGCCGGCCTGTTACAGAACGCCACCGGATTGCCGATCATCCAGCGCGGCAAGCGGCCGGGCGTGCTCCTGCAGAACGTCGACGTCGACCTGTGCTACCCACCGACCGGCACCCCGCTGGTCATCGCCGAGACCAAGATGCTCGGGACGCCGCAACATCCGGGCAACGACCAGACCGCCCCGGTCACCGGCCGGCGGGCCAACGCCGACCTGCCGAAGCGGGTGCGCGAGATCGCCCTGAACGTCATCGACCTCAAGTTGGCCGCGCCGACTGGGCGGACTGCGCCGATAGGCGACATCTCGACGTGGATTCAACGCCAGCCCCCAGCGGTGTACGCGCTCTTTGGGCTGCGTATCCGTGACACGGGCGACCACGAGGCCGTCAAGGCCCAGGCCCAGATGCTCACCAACTCCTATGCCAACGGCGTGGGTCTCGTGCTGTACCGGCCCGTCGACGTAACGACGCCCGAGGGCCGAACCTCGTACGAGCTGCTACGGCCGCCCGGTGGAATGTCGATCGATGACGCGGTGCGCCGCATGGCACGAGAGATTCGCGCCGCCGCGGGCGCCTAATCTAGACCGACACGAGGAGCTCGCCGGGCAGTACGCCGACCAAGTCCCAAGAACCGACCTACTTGCTTGAGCTCCTCGACCCATAGGCGGTGCTATTCGCAGCCGGGCTCACACGCACGCCGTGGCGCCGCAGCAATCGGAGTGCAGGAGGAGGTTGAGGAGGTGGAGCGGGAGACGCTCGAGCTGGCGGACCTGCCGAGCCGCACGCCCCGCAGTGAGGCCTGGGTCCGTGCACTGCTCGAGCGGGGCGACGAGGGTTGGAGCTTGCGATACCTCAAGGCGCTGACGGGTACGCGCCCGACCACCTGGCCGGGCCGCTCCTGGACCTACGACCGAGCCACCTTCGTGGCCGATGTCATGCCGAGCAGTCAGCTGGTGACCGCGCTGACCGGGGCGGCGGGGGCCACCATCCGTCTCGGTGGCCATGACGCGACCATCCCAGCGCTACAAGCTCAGGTCCAAGCGCAGCATCGCCCCAGCCACGAGTTGCATGACCGGGAACGGTTACGGCATCCGTCCTTCGAGTACACATTATCTGCGGTTCAGCCGGTCGCCAATGATTACCGTCCGGGCTTTCTGGTCGGCACGGACGGACCGTCCTTCGTTGACCTAGAAGCCGCCTACCGGGCCTTCTTTCTCGGTCTGTATGACGCCCCGCGGCACGAATCCGTCCCCAGCGAGCTGGTAACCGTACGGGTTGCCGACATGCGCGCCTGGCTTGGTCCCGTCCATGTCAGCCCGACGATCCTGACGGCCTCAGTCCAAGGCAATGACGTGCACGGCGCGGTCCTGGAGCTCTTCAGCCCGACAGAGCGGCAGAACATCCACCTCGCAGGTAAGGAAGAGGAGACCGTCGAGGTTGCGCTGCCCCACGGCCTGCCGACTGCCAACGCCTGGCTGTGGCTCAAGCGCGACGGCGCCTGGCTGGACTACCGTCTACTGGCAGCACCAGGCATGACCGACGAGCAGCTTGCGGCGGCCGGCGTGGCCATCCAGCGTCCGGGCGTGGACGAGCTAGCGCGCATCGAAGCCCTCGTTTACGGCGGCGAGGGGCCGACCGTGGAGTTCAAGGGCACACTGCCGGATCAAAACGCCAGGACGCCTAACCCTTGGAAAACGGCTGCTGCCTTCGCCAACGGCTCCGGCGGTACGATCGTTTTCGGGCTCGACCGCGACGAAGCAACGGTCACCGGTCTTGAGGCCGCGGATATTCAGACGTCCCGCGATCGCCTCGGTCAGCTGATCCGCAGCCGGGTCATCCCGACGCCCGAGTTCGACATTGCGTCGTACACGGTCGAGGCCAAGCAGATTTTGGTGCTGACTGTTCAGCCGGGTGCAAGCCCGCCGTACGCCGTAATCGACAGCGACTCCCGCGACAGGCCGCGGTTCTACATCAGGCGCGGCGCCAGCACATATCATGCGCAGCCGAGCGACCTTGCAGAGGTATGCCGCCGAGCGGCCCAGTCCCCGTCATCCGTCAGCAGCAGACAGGGTATGCCCTTTCGGGTGTGATTGTCCGCACGAAGCCGACGGCAGTCGTTATGGTGACAAGCAAGCGGTGAGCCAAGTTCGGCCTACCGGTGAGGAGATACTGTCTTGGCACAGAAACTGCAGGTCGTCTTTGTTGATGACCTGACCGGCGAGGTTCTGCCGGATGGTCAGGGGCAGACCGTCAGCTTCGGGCTGGACGGCACGTCCTATGAACTCGACCTGAACAAGGACAACGCCGCCGCGCTGCGCCAGACCTTCAAGCGCTATGTCCGAGCCGGCCGACGGGCGGGCCGGTCGGCCGGCGGCACCACCCGCAGTAGCAGCGCCGGTCATAAGGACACGGCGGCCATCCGTACCTAGGCCCGTGAGCGCGGCCATGCGATACCTGAACGCGGCCGTGTCCCCAGCAGCGTGGTGCAGGCCTACAACGCCGCCCACTGAAGCGGGATCGCCCCGTTCCACGAGCCGGATCGTCGCCAGCCTCGGGCTGCATCTGTGAGGGCAGGGCCGCCCGTTGAACCGATGACATCAGCCGCCGACTCCTGCTCTACCCAGTGGTCCGTTGCGGGCCACGGTGACGCTCGCGGACCCAGCGCAGGGGCTACCTGCCAGCTTTGTCCTGCATCAGCTCCAGCGGGTCAACCTCGATGACCGCAGCGATGCGCTCGACGCTCCTGAGCGTCAGGTTGCGCTCGCCACGCTCCAGGCCACCCATGTAGGTGCGGTGGACGCCGACCAGGTCGGCGAAGGCCTCCTGCGATAGGCCGCGGACCTGGCGGTAGCGCCGCAAGTTCCGGCCGACGGCGCGCTGCAGGTCCCCTTCCATCTTGGTGGAGACGCTGACCGAGCTGCTACTTGTCGGTCTACAGACCTTTAAGTAGCATCGCGCCGGTCGCGACCCGACGGCCGGGAGGGGGTGGCCACCCATGAACGGTGGAGGCGGCTAGGTACCCGGGGACCCGCTAGGGACCCCTGACCGGAGCGCCGCGGTGGTCCTGCTTGGCGGCACGGCCGCCGCGGCAGCTCCTGTCCAGCCATCTCACGGCCGATCGCCCAAGATGTCGATGTCCGTCACATCTCTGTGGCTGCCGGCGAGCTGCTGGCTGCCAGTTGCGCAGCCTCTCCTGGCATGTGCCCGAGCAGCGCGTCTATACGGCGTCTTGATCTTCGCTCGCTCGGATGACCAGCACCGCCCCGGCCCCGGCCGGTGACGGTAAGTCAACCGCACCGTGAGCGCCTACCGGCTGTGGTATCGCATATTCGCTTAGTGAATAGGCACAGCTTCTATCCCTCAGCGTCCGCTAGCTGCTAGCTTTCAGCGGCGCCTGGGGCTTAGGGAGCTCAGGCTCGGTTGTTGATCAACAACATTGATGACGGGCCACGGGGGCAAACATGAGCCAACGAAGCGCTGCTTTGGCAACACGCGCACTTGTGTTCTTGACCGTCAGCCTGCTTATGGCCGCGTACCTCGTGAGTAGTGGCAGAGCGGCAGCGGCACCACCAGCTGGTAGCCCCTACTCAGTGCTTGAGCTACAGCCGCCGGCCGACGCGAGTTACGCACGGGAAGTCTCCCTCAGCGCGGACGGTCGTCTCGCTGCCTTGATGTATGGATACGCTGGCGGTTACCTCGTTGACGTGCGGTCAGGTGAGCAGTCACCGGTCAGGCTTGAGTCAACTCCAGACGAACCCAGCGCGTCAGTTCACGTCTCCGCCGACGGGCGTTTTATCGCCTTCTCGGCCCGCACTCCACAAGCTGACGGCTCAATGATACGAACGGCCTACCAGCGCGAGATCGCGTCAGGCGTCACGAAGACTATTTACACGTCCGTTGAGGGCATGTATGACTTCGGAAATAGCGTCCTCGATGTTGCGCAGAGCTCCGACGGACGTTACGTCTTTTACGACACCAGCTTCTATTCTGGCGACACCCCTACGACTTACCGCTGGCGCCACGATACAACAACCGATAGCGCGGATATTATCTCTCGGGACGAGAACGATGACCTCATCAGGTCTGGGGTCTATCATCTCTTTAGGGCCGTGAGCAGCAATGGCCGATACTTCGTTTTTGAGGGTTACTCCGATTCGGGGGCGACGTCAGACTCGTACGTTCGCGACTTGGACACCGGCATGTCGTTCGTGATCCCTGACCTGCGCGACGCGCGCGGGGATTGGTTCAACATCACCGATCAAGGCGAGGTCTACTATTACGGATTGGGTGGCCTGACCCGTTTTGATGTAGCGACGCAAGCGGTGACCGTGCTCACTGAGCCACTTACCGCCATATCGCCGAACGGTCGGTTCCGACTGGAACTTGCGTCTACGCGGTGCGAGGGTGGAGTGAGCTTCTCCGCCATATGGTCAGTGGTCGATTCAACTACGGGAGAACGCGTCGGCTTAGACTCGGAGGGGTGTCGGACGCCTCCCCTTTACTCGCACTCTGCGATCAGCGACACAGGAGCCGTCGTACGCACCCGAGGTAGTAGCGACGAATTGCCTCGGGTGACTCTCCTCTACAGCCGTGGCAACGTGGCTACCCCTCCGCCACCCCCGGCTGAACCATCGCTCACCGTGACACCGGAGTCCGGCACTGCCGGCACAACGTTCACGGCCCGCTATGAGTGCAGTTCCGTGCCAAGCCTGCGGGTCGAGGACAAAGACGGCCAACCAGCTAGCGCCGTTGAGGTGGGACTTCCAACGACCGGCAATGAGCTGTCCTACAGCCAGGGAATCACCGTCTCTGCTCCGGGGCAGTACGTCTTCGTTGTGAGTTGTGGCGGTGCCACGCTGCGTTCAACGTCCGTCTCAGTCACTGGAGCTTGCGGCGACGCCGCCCTGATCGGGGTACGGGGCTCGGGCGACAACGCGCAGGGAGATCGCCACCCTGGTCACCACGCCGTTGAGCTGGCGCGCCAGCTCCGTGACACCTGGGGCCTCAATCTCTACGACGGCGACGGCGTTACCGACGGCGTTACCGGCCTGCAATATGACGCCGTCTCGGTGACGAACCTGAACGTACGGCGCTACGGAGCCTCGGTCGCAGAGGGGCGTGACAACCTACTTAGGCAAGTTTCTGACATTCAGGGCGCCTGCGGCGTTGATCACCCCATCCTGCTGACGGGCTTCAGCCAGGGCGCGCACGTCATTCAGTCGGCGCTGGAGCGTTTGGATGACCAGGCTGCCAACAACAGCGCCTGGGAGTCCATCAAGGGGGTTGCCTTGCTTGCATCCCCGCGGTTTGACTCTGACGATCCGGCAGCGCGGGGCACCTTCGCCGTTACAAGCCTGCGTAACGGGATGGCCCGTCCCGCCGAGATCCGGACGCGCTTTCAGGACGTTACCCGAAGCTACTGCGCCAATCAGGACCCCGTCTGTGGCCGGACGCCCGGTCGGGGGTGGCTGTCAAGCCTCTTGACGGTGCCCGCTCACCTTGAGAGCTACAGCGCAGGTAGGGCAGGTGGAGCTTCCCTTCTCGAGGATGCCGCGGGCCTACTGGCGCACGGCGTGCTCCAGACCAAGGGAGAAGCAGTCACAGCCCGACCAGTTGGCGAGCTTACGGCCAACGGCTCGCCGAGGGTTCGCACTAGAATCCTCCTGTCTGCTGCGGCCATCTACGGACGCGGTGCTCCTTCCACGTCATTCGCCTGGGACTTCGATGGCAACCGCACAATCGACAGGACGACTGACGAGCCAGTTGTGCGGTACACCAACCCGAGCATGACGTCTTCACGGACTATCCGGGTCACGGTCACCTTTGCCGATGGCTCGCAGGAGGAACGATGCATCGCCGTCTCGACCCGAGGAACCCGCGCCTGCTGACCCGGATCGCTTGTTAAAGGACGAAGTCCGGTAGAGCCGCGATGCCAGTCGCGGTGGCCGTCAGGGCGAACCTTCGACGGCGCGCGCCTGGCTCCGTCCGCAGGCTGCTCAGGAAGGCCACTAGGAGAAGGATTATGATCAGGGCACGTAGCGGGAAGAGAATAAAGCCAATATAACTCTGCGGATAGGCTAAGCCGAGCCATATGTTGGCGACCGACAACAATAAGGCGATGCAGGCTAAGACGACGAGTACGTCGGCTATCGACGACTTGGGAGTGTTTGAGTTTGAGCGAGTCACTATTCTTTATAGTGCGCTTTTATCGCCCATGATGCAAGCATCGGGAACGGTGCGATTGGTCAGCGCTAGCCACGTAACGCCTGCCGGAGTTGTGTTGGCTTGAGCTGTTTGGCATAATGAGTACCAACATATGCGCAATCCGCTCCACCGGCTCTATCAGGCAAAGCTCGTCCTCCTGGCGGTCGTCTTCACGGTGGTCGGGCTGGCGCTGATGGTGCTGGCTGCTTGGAGCGCCGGGGAGCCTGGCTGGCAGTGGCTCGGCCGGCTGCCGGCCATGGAGCTCGGGTCGACGCTGTTCACGACCGGTCTGGTGGTCGTGGCCTTCACCTACGTCGACGGGCAGGACCGCGAAGCCCGGGATACCGAGCGCCTGGAGCGGGTCATCACGGCCAAAGCGCCGGCCATCCGCGACGCCGTCATCGACGGCTTCGCCTTCAAGCGGGAGGACCTGGCCCGGGTGGCCACGCCCGAGCGGCTGGACGAGATCGTGACCAACAGCCTGGCCTTGCGGCTCGGCGACGCGGCCTTCGCCCAGGACATCTACACCGACATCCGCGAGCAGGCCATCCGGGCCACGGAACGCTGGTATGACGCCCGCATCTCGATCTGGCTGTCGCCGGAGGCAGACCCACCGGCCGGCCGCTCACCGCTCTTCGTCACGACGGTCGCCTGGGAGTACACCGTCGTGCCGACGACACAGGTCCGGCGCTTTGCTTGCGTCGACGACCGGGCGGACTACCGGGAGCTGGCCCAAGACCCGACGACGAGCGTCTGGTACGTCAACCCGGTGCACGGCATCAAGCCGGGCAGCCGCGAGGCCTTCGAGCTCGTGCAGTTCGCCGTCGAGGGCACTGAGCTGCCGATCCGCCGCAGCGAGCGCTCGGACGGGCAGACCTACTCGGTCAACATCGGCCAGGAGGTCGTTGCGGAGGCCAAGCCGGTCACCATCGCCTACACCTACCGGACGGTCGTCCCGGTGCGCGGCCACCTGCTGCACCTTGACCTCGAGCAGCCGACCAAGGGCGTCGACATCGAGCTGGACTACTCGGACTGCGGCATCGACTACGTCAACGTCGTCGACTTCATCGCCAGCAGCGAGCGGACGCGGGTGTCACAAAGCCCCAAGACCGTGCCCGGGCAGCGGGTCAGCGTCGGCTTCGACGGCTGGGTGTTTCCGCGGTCGGGTGTGGCGTTCGTGTGGGTTCTCAGCAAGTAGCGGCTGCCAGGCTGCGGTCGTGATGCTCCACCTGCGACGACTCGCCTCTATAGGCGGCGCAGCGCGGCGACCGTGAGTTGCACGACGGTCAGTTCAGATGGATCGTAGTCGATCCCTTCCATTGGAGCTTCGAGCCAGCCGATATAGCCATCGAGGGCGTACCCGCAGCCACGGTCCGCGGCCGCTTCGTACAAGGCCTCTCCCTCCAGCGCCAGACGGTCCAAGGCAGCGAGACGGGCGGCGGGCGGATCTTGAAGCGGAAAGGTGGCCCTGATTACCGCTTTGGCCGCTTCCTCGCGGTAACTCCTCAGCGGCTCGGCGCGGCTCTCGTCAAGAGACGCCACAACTCCAGCGTGTGCGACGGCTGCGGCTGTAATGTCCACCCTCATGGCCGGGATGTAAGTCCAGAATAAGTCCGGCCTCAACCCACCCATGCTGGTTTGCTGGGCTTGGGCAATTAGCCGGGCCGCGCGGGCCCCCTGAGTATGTCGTTCAGTTTGCGTTCCACCCCTTTCTCGTTTCGCCATATGTCCTCCGCGACTCTTACCCACCCCTTACTTTCAAACTCGTAAATGCGATTGAAGACATCACGGTCTAGACGAGTTACCCTTTGACGCTCTTCAACGGATCGAGTTCTCCACTTTAGTGTATACCATTCATCGCGATTCATTGATCCCAACGATCGTCGACTATAGGCTGTCGTGTTCGGCGGAAGGTCCCTGTCCTGCCATGAAACTATCGCATCACCCGGGATTGTCACCTCCCACAACTTGAACTCGACGCTAGGCGCAATCGTCCCCCAATCGAAGGCAAATATGAAGGTGTCCGAGTCCTGCCGAAGATGCCCGCGCCAGCCGATCTCAAATTCTTCGTATGGCTGAACGTCCGGCTGGCTAATGAGCCCGTAGCTTTCCGGATTGCCGCCCGTAAAGTAGAGCGGCATGCCCCATTCGTCACCCATCCACTCGGCCCCTTTACGGTTCCCCTTCGGGAACCACGGACTGAATGAGTAGTTTTCTCTGACGTCTATAGGCATGTGGATCCTGGGAGTGAATGAGTCGCTTCCAGTGCGCCCAGCCCAAATCAAGTTTATGCCGTTCAGCTTTACACCGCCCGGTTTCCAACCTAGCTCGATCTCGATCGTGAAACGTTCGAGCACGGTGGGGCATTCCACCCCGTAGAAGTCGGTTGTCCCTGACTGTAACTCGTGGCGGTATAGCACAAAACGAATATCGAGCGACGCTTCGTACGCGTCGATGACCTGGCGAGAAATGGGTGCCATACCTCGCTCGATCCGGCTGAGCATGGTGTGGTCCACGCTAGCCCGTCTAGCGAGCTCGCGAAGGCCGAGCCCAGCTTGCTCGCGGTGGTACCGAAGTCGTATCCCGAGGTCCTTGCTAACCCGCGGGGGGCTCATCGGCGCCAACCCCGGACTCGCTGGGGACGCCCTGAACTCCCGGATCGACTGGTGTGCCAGGTGCATGCCATGTTCACCAGTCTGGCGCGCTGTCGCAGCTGAGACACCTGTGGTGGTGCACCGCTTCTCTCCGGACAACACCTGATGCCGTCCCCGAGGGGGAACCGTCAGTCGACTGGTGCGGGTTATGGGCGTCTTGGCCAACACGGACGGTCGGGCAGTTGGCTTGCTGCGAGCTCAGCACCTGGCCCGAGGCAGCGACTCGCCAACCGCCAGGGGCGCCGCTCCTGCCCCCGCGACCTTGCTAGGGCGGACCAACTCCACAGAGAAGAGAGCGCCTTGTCAAACATCGAGAGCCGGCGCAGCAGCGAGATCGTCGGCCTCCGCAACCTCCGTCCGGTCATGCTCACCACGGACTCCGGCGGGGAGCAAGGGCAAATTACGTGGGGGGATCGTCAGCTAGATCGGCAGCGGCAGTCTCACCACATCCTCACTCTCCGGCGTTTGGAGCGCAGTGCCATCGAGCTTGCCGCTGAGAAGGCTGTTGCCGCCTACGTGCAGCTGGCGGATGCCCACAGCCGTCGACAGGTTCTCAGCGAAGCAAAGTGGGAGCTGTACCGAGCCCATAAGGAGAGTCAGATCATCGCGGGCGACGACGCCGAACTGAAGGCGAAGTTCACGGTGCTCGACGACGACTACTTCATGCGCGTTCGCCTGGCCGGGATGGAGTGATCGCCATGCCCTCGGCGAATAGGAGCGAGCAGGTCATCGGTGAGACCACGGAAGGCGGGATCACGCCTTCCGGGAGCGACGTAGGGCGATGTCCCGTCTGCGATCGTCCCTTGCTTGAGCTGGATGGCGACCGCCACCTCTGCTTCTTCTTCCACGAATGACAGGAACTGAAGCATGAGCAAGGGACCGCGGTCCTGGGCCGCCAGCATCACGAGCTTCACGTTCGTGGTGCTGGCGGCCGCCTTCGCCCTCAATGTCGCGGCCGAGCTGTTGCGCGAAGCCCTCCCCGTACTCGTTCCTGTGGGCGTCACCGTCCTCGTCGGCATTGGGCTCTGGCGCTGGCAGCATCCCCGCGGCTGGTGATCAGACTATTCGCCCATACCAGCGTACGCACCGTTCCATTCGGTGCCGCCGAATAGACAACAATGGTTGACCGTTGAGTCAACTCAACATATAACAAAAGGACGTGCATGTTGAGTTCACTCAACACTTAATGCGGCACGGTGGAAGGGGGATAGCAATGAGCAAGAGGCGTCGTCGACAGTCGAAAGGAGGGAAGAGCACCCGGCGTATTTCCGTCCGTTCCGTCCGTCGGGAACAGCCCGATCTGCACAAGCTGAGCCGCGCCCTCATCCGGCTGGCCATGGAGCAGGCCGCCGCAGAGGCAGCCGCCAAGGCGCAGGCCGAGGGCGAAGACAAGACAACGCGCACCACGGAGGCGGCCGATGACTAGCCGGCACGTTCTCGTCTGGCGCCAGCTGCACTGGCAGCGCCCGCTCGACCTCGTGCGCAGCGCAGCGGTCCTCCGTCAGTGGGCGACCGACGCCCGCAGTCCGGTGGCAGTCCTCGAAGCCCGTGCCACCGCAGCGGGCGTGGCCTACTGCATCGGCGCAGCGCCCGAGGCCATCACCGGCCTGACCACGGCGCTCGGCGACCTCGCGGGCGCCAAGGCCACGACGCTCGGCCCGGAGGCCGCCCGCCTTCCCGTCGACGTGGTGGGCAGCCTGCGCCTGAACACCCGGCATCGGCCGCTGAAGACCGCCGAGCCCGAGACGACCGTCTACGCCGTCCTGGCGGCCCTCACCCGGGTCCGGGCTGACGAGGAACTGGTGCTGCAACTTGTCCTCGGGCCGCGGCGTATCCCCTTGGCGGTGCCGACCAACAGCCCGTCCGCGCTGACGGCGCCCTGGTACGTCACCGCCTGGCACGGCACCGGCAACACGCTCGACGGCGAGAAGCGCACGGCCCTGCGCACCAAGGTCGCGGACCACGGCTTCGCCTGCACCCTGCGCCTCGGGGCGCGGGCGGCAACGGCGGAGGTCCGTCGTGCCCGGCTGCTCGGGCTGCTGGCGGCGCTGCGCACGGTTGAGGCGCCGGGCGTCCAGCTCCGCCTCGCCCCTGAACGTCCTGACCGGCTGAACGCCGCCCGGACGCCCTGGCGCTGGCCCCTGAGGTTGAGCGTGCCAGAGCTGGTGCCTCTCACCGCCTGGCCGCTCGGCGCCGACTACCTGCCGGGCCAGCCAGCCGCCCATCCCCGACTGCTGCCGCCGACGCCGGGCACCGTGGGCCGCAAGCGCGTCCTGGCCACGGTGACGGCGTCCGGACACCGGGGCACGCTGGCGCTCGGCATCCCGGCAGCTCTCCAGCACCTGCACGTCGTCGGCCCAACCGGCACCGGCAAGTCGACCTTGTTGGCCAACTTCATCCGCCAGGACATCGCCGACGGCCGGGCGGTCGTGGTGGTGGAGCCCAAGGGCGACCTAGTGGCCGATGTCCTGGCCCGCGTGCCGTCGGCACGCTGGGACGACGTCGTCGTACTGGATGCGCAGGACCCGGTACCGGTCGGTCTGAATCCACTCGCCCGGCACGGCCGCCGGCCGGAGCTCGTCGCCGACACCGTCCTGTCGATCTTCAAGCAGCTCTACGGCAAGAACGTCGGGCCGCGTAGCCAGGACATCCTCTACGCCAGCCTGCTGACGCTCGTCCGCCGCGACGACGCCAGCCTGGCCATGCTGCCGCTCCTGCTAACCAATCCCGGCGTCCGCCGCCGGCTGACGGCCGGCATCCGTGACCCGCTGCTGCTCGAGCCGTTCTGGGCGACCTACGAGGCCTGGTCTGAGGCGGAGCGCCTGAACGCCGTCGCACCGGTCATGAACAAGCTGCGGCCGCTGCTCCGGCCCGGACTGCGCGGCGTGCTGGCTCAGCGACAACCCCGCTTCTCCCTGAAGCAGGTGCTGACTGAGCGCCGCATCCTGCTCGTGCCCTTGCAGCGCGGCGTAATCGGCGACGACGCCGCCAGGCTGCTCGGCTCGCTCGTCGTCGCCGAGCTCTGGCAGACGCTGCAGTCGCGGGCGGCCATCCCGGCTGAGCGGCGCCACCCGGTCATGGTGTACATCGACGAGGTCCAGGACTACCTGCACACCGGCACGCCGCTCGACGAGGTGCTGGCCCAGACGCGCGGCTACGGCGCCGGCTTCACCCTGGCGCACCAGTTCCTCAAGCAGCTGCCGGACACCATGCAGAGCGCCGTGCTGGCCAACGCCCGTTCCCGGGTAGCCTTCACCCTCAGCGAGGCTGACGCCCGCGTCATCGCCCGCGGCCATCCCGAGCTCAGCGCCGACGACCTGACGGCCCTCAGCGCCTACGCGATCTACGCCAGCCTGCACACCGGCCACGGCGTCAGCCCGTTCGTCTCCGGCAGGACGCTGCCGCTGCCCCCGCCGACCGCCGACCCGGCCGAGCTGCGGCGTCGCAGCCGGGAGCGCTGGGGCCGTCCGCTCGACGAGGTCGACGCCGGCCTGGCCGACCTGCTGCTGCCAGCTTCGACCGCACCTGCGGCACCGACTGGGCGCCGCCGGAGGCAGCCATGAGTCCGGCTGAGGGCTGGTCCGGTCGGTGGTCCGATCGCGTCGAGCCCGGGACGACGAACACCGAGGTCGGCGCCCGGTACCGCGGCGATACGGCGCCCGAAAGTCTGTCCTCCCGTATGCGCTCCGGAAGGGTTGTCCGGCGGCGGACGAGCGCCCGGCGGCTGCTCCGGCTGCAGAGCGATCTGAGCGACCGCGAGCGCGGTGTGCTGCTCAGCCTGGCCGCCTGCCGGCTGCTGACGACGGGCCAGCTGCAGCGCCTGCACTTCGCTGATCACGCCACCGAGGGCGCCGCCAGCCGCATCTGCCGCCGTGTCCTTGCCCGGCTGCAGCGGCTGGGCGTCATCGAGCACCTCGACCGCCGCATCGGCGGGGTGCGGGCCGGTTCGGCGTCCTACGTCTGGCGGGTCGGCCCGGTCGGCGAGCGCCTGCTCCGGCAGGACGAAGGGGCGCCCCGCGGCCGCCACAAGCAGCCCGGGCTGCGCTTCGTCGATCACGTGCTGGCCGTGGCCGAGTGCAGCGTGCAGCTGGTCGAGGCCGACCGCCGCGGCGACCTGGAGCTGCTCGCCACGGAGCACGAACCCGCCTGCTGGCGCGGCTTCCTCGGGGCCTACGGCGGCGCAGAGACGCTCAAGCCCGACCTGTACGCCGTGACGGCGACCACCGAGTACGAGGACAGCTGGTTCATTGAGGTCGACCGCAGCACCGAGAGCCTGCCGACGCTGCTCAAGAAGTGCGCCCAGTACGAGCGCTACCAGCGCACCGGCAGGGAGCAGGAGCAGCGCGGCGTCTTCCCGGCGGTGCTCTGGGTGGTACCAGACGACCGGCGGGCCGGGGTCCTCGTCGCGGCGATCCGCCGCCGCTACGGCACCGACCAAGAGCTGTTCCGCGTCACGACCGCGGCCAGCTTTGTGAGCGTCATCGTCGGCGCCGCCGACCCGCCGGGGTCAAGCAACTAACCGAAAGGAGGTGATATGAGCCATGAAGTACAACAACACGAACAGGAACTGGAGCAGCAACACATCGAGACGGCCTGGACCGTCTTCCAGCTGTGGTCCGGCAGCCGGGACGAGGGCTGCTTCCGCCGCAGCTTCCTCGGCCACTATCCCAGCCGCGACGCCTTTGGCCAGGAGCTGCTGGCTCGCCTCGGCGCCGACAGCCGCATCTATCGGCTGCCTGACTGGCTGCAGGCCTACATCCGCTTTGACGGTGAGGCCGTCGCCCGTGATTTCGAGCAGGCCGGCCACTTCTACGTCTATGACGCACCAGAGGACGGTGGCACGTTCGTGTTCGACCCGTACGAACAGCCGAACACCTAGCCCGTCGTGCATTTTGGCTGGCGCCGGAGCCTGTTGTGGAATGCACGTCGAAACGTTGACCTATCTCAACGCTAAGCGGACAATAATGGAAACAGGAGCACGCTATATGTCGGTCGATCAGATTCATAAACTTGCCCAATTACTGCGGACCACCCGTGAACAGGAAGGCCTGTCGGTCCGGGGGCTGGCCCAACGGGCCGGTGTCGACGCCGCCACCGTGCTGCACCTGGAGCAGGGTCGCATCGCCCAACCGAAGCCGGACAAGCTGCGCGCCGTCGGTCACGCGCTCGGCATCTCGACCGCCGACCTGTACGCCGCCGCCGGCTGGCTGCCATCGACCGAACTGCCGACTTTCCGGCCCTACCTGCGCAGCAAGTACCAGGAACTCCCGGACGAGGCCGTTGCCGAGATCGAGGCCGTCTTCGAGCGCCTGGCCCGCGACTACGGGCTGCACGGCCCCCAGGACGGCGAGGACGAGCTCCCCTAGCCGCCGCAGCAACTAACGAAAGGAGGAACGCCATGAACAACAGCAACCACCACGGAGGCCGCAGTGTCCTGGCGTCCCTCCGGGCCGTCATTCCTGTCCGGCCGCTGGACTTCCCCGAGGCCATGCAGATCGCCGAGCTGCAGGCCGCCCGGCTGCTCGAGCTGAGCGACAGCACCGAGGGACCAGTCGACAGCGCCGTCATCACCGAACTGCCCCGTATCCGCGTTCGCCGGGTGGAGCTGCCGACCTCCGGCATGAGCTTCTGGGACGGTCACAACTGGGTTATCGCCCTGAACAGCAGCGAGCCGACGACCCGGCAGCGCTTCACCTTGCTGCACGAGTACAAGCACATCATCGATCACGGCGCGACCGACCGGCTGTACACCGGCGTGGGCCGCCACTCCCCCGCACAGCAGGCCGAGCAGGCCGCCGACTACTTCGCCGGCTGCGCCCTGATGCCTAAGCGGCTGATGAAGCGGGCCTGGGGCCAGGGGCTGCAGCGGCCGGCCGCGCTGGCCCGGCACTTCGGGGTCTCCGAGCGCGCCATTGAGGTCCGCCTGGCTCAGCTCGGGCTGGTGGACCCTCGCTTGCGCTGCGCCCCGCCCTCGACGGTGCGCCCGACCCATCGTCCCCGACAGACCTACTTCCGCCTGCTGTCGCCGCACTGGGCGAGCCGCGGCCTGACACCGGTCATTGGAGGCGCGCCATGAGGTCGGCCGCCGCAGCCCCTGCCCGGCGCGCCGCAGATCCCGCTTTGGCGCGGCGCGTCTACTGCCGCGCTGCCGGCCGCGATCAGACAGGTCAACCGGACAGCGCCGCCAACCACTCCCTGCTCCTCACCGTGCCCGAGGCCTGTGCTGCCTTGCGCATCAGCCGCTGGAGCTTCTACCGCCTGGTCCAGCAGCGCCGTCTCCGCACCGTCCGCATCGGCAACCGGCGGCTGGTGCCGGCCGCGGCCCTGGCTGAGCTCATCGCCGAGCTGAGCCAGCAGGAGGAGGCCTAGCCATGGCTGGCCGCGCCGTTAACGGCGAGGGCTCGGTCTACCGGCGCAAGGACGGCCGCTACGAGGCGGCAATCCACCTGCACACCGCCAGTGGCAGCCGCAAACGGGTCCGCGTCTACGGCAAGACGCGTGCCGAGGCCCGCGCCCAGCTGATCACCCTGGCCGCCCAGGGCGACCAGGGCATGCCAGTGCCGGACCGGACCTGGCGGCTCGGCGACTACCTCGACCACTGGCTGGCGACCGTGGTGCGGCCGAACTGCCGGCCGCGCACCTATGAGTCTTACGAGGCCATCATCCGGCTCCACCTCAAGCCGGCCCTCGGCCGCCAGCCGCTCGGCCGGCTCGGCGTCGCGGTGCTGCAGACCTTCTTCAACGACCAGGCTGCCGACGGCCAGTCGACGCGCCTGCTGGCCGCTACCCGCAGTGTGCTGCGCGCTTCCCTGACCCAGGCGCAGCGCGAGGAGCTCATCGTCCGGAACCCGGCGCGCCTGGTGAAGCTGCCGAGCTGGCGGCCGAAGGAGGTCCGGCCGTGGACGCCAGAAGAGGCCGGCCAGTTCTTGCGGGCCGCGACTGACGATCCGCTCTATCCGGCCTTTGTTCTGCTACTGCTCTACGGCCTGCGCCGCGGCGAGGTCGTCGGCCTGCGCTGGCAGGACGTCGACGCCGCGCATGCCACCTTGCACGTCCGGCAGCAGATCCAGCGTCTCGACGGCCAGCTCCAGCAGGTGCCAGTCAAGACCGAGGCCGGCAAGCGCGACCTGCCCCTCTTGCCGCTGGCTGAGCGGGTCATTGGCCAGCAGGCCGCCGGGCTGACGGCCGCGCCCGCTCCGGACGCGCTCGTCTTCACCACTCGGTTCGGCCAGCCCATCGAGCCGCATAACCTGGCCCGATCGTTCCAGCGCATCCGCGAGGCCGCCGGCCTGCCGCGCATCCGGCTGCACGACCTGCGACACACAACCGCCACCCTCCTCAAGCGGCTCGGCGTGCCGGTCCGCGACGCCCAGCTGGTGCTGGGGCACGCCAGTCCGCTGACGACCCAGCAGATCTACCAGCACGCCAGTCCCGAGGACCAACGGACCGCTCTCAGCGGCGTTGAGCGACTGCTGACGGCAGTCTTCGATGGCAGCCGTTGCCGTCAATTGCTGCCGTCAAGTCACTCTCTTGTTGCATCAAATACTACGTTTCAATCTGGAGGGCCCAGTGGGGCTCGAACCCACGACACCCTGCTTAAAAGGTCCCGCCAGCCCCTCAATGACGACCCGCTAACAGAGGCGCTGGAGCTCGTCCGTGTTTGTACGCGGCAGCGCTTGGTCGGCCACGTTGCCGTCAGGACTGCCGTCAGTTTCACTCCCCGACCACGACAGCTGGTCACGAGTGCCCGCTACTGGCTCGGACTACTAAACTCCCCGTCCGGCGATAGGTCATGAGCACGGGAGCGGCCGGGAGACCACGGGCCTCGACAACATCGGACGTCATGGCCTACGCCGCCCAGCTGGCTGCCGCCGCTCCTCCACTGACGACCCAGCAGCTTGATGCGCTGGAACAGATCGTCCGGTCAGTGGCAGCCACCCAGAAACTAGCGCCAGCCAAGCCGACCCGCTCCAGACGTAAGCAGCACCACCAGCTACCCCAAACGTACGACCAGGTCGATACCCAGCCGACGGGCGTGGTGGTCCATAGCCGCAAGGGCGAGCGGACTGAGCGGCTCCGGGGTGTCGAAGGATGCGGGGTCGCAGAGACGGGGTAGATCCGGGGGCTCTGTGAGGGCGCCGCTGTAGGCCGCGGGGGTGACGGCGAGCAGTACGCCGGTGAAACCGACCGAGAGCAAGCGGTAGTTGGCGCAGGTGCACTCAGCCGCCTCATAGGCACCTACCGTCACTGCAGTCACAACGTCATAGTGATCACCGCTCTCATCCTTTAACCTAGAATCCCCCTGCACTGCCAGACCGGTTCTCTCGACATGCCCGCCGGCAATGAGGGGTGAGTTGCATCGTTTTAAGGCTGAACGGAGTTTAGGTAACGAGCGGCATTCCTTGCTATCCTTTACAGTAGTGGGAGATTAGCTAAACAGGGGCGTTGCCATGTCACCATTAGAAGATCAAGTAATCGACCAGTTCGTGCAAGCGCTCGATTCGGTTGACGGGATGAGTTCAGATCTTGCTGCGGCTCTGCGAGCGGAGCTTGTCTCACCGAAGGGTCCGAACGCCGAGAAACTCGCCGACCTGATCCGCAACGCCTGCGAAGGACCGGTTGCATGATCCAAATTCTCGCATTGCACATCGAGGAGTTCCGCGGCATACGCAACCTTAAGACCACGCTCGATGGTAAGTCCTTTGCCATCCATGGCCCTAATGGGTCTGGCAAGAGCGGGGTCGTCGACGCCATCGGGTTCGCCTTCACGGGCACCATCGCCCGCTTGAGCGGTTCGGGAACCGCCGGCATCACCGTCCAAAAGCATGGACCACACGTCCACAAGCGCGACGATCCCGGCGCTGCAAAGGTAGCTCTGACCTTCCGGGACACGGCGAGCGGGCAAACGGGTGTCATCACCCGCACCGTTAAGAACCCGGCCAGCTTTTCACTACAGCCGGATACTGCCGAGTTGCGCCAAGCCCTTACCGTCGTGCAACAGCACCCTGAGCTGACCCTTTCCCGGCGAGAGATCATCAAGTTCATCCTGTCGGAGGCCGGCAAGCGTGCCGGTGAAGTTCAGGCACTGCTGCGGCTTGAGACGCTGGACGCCCAGCGCAAGGCGCTGAAGTCCGCGCTCGGCAAGGTGGCAGGAGACAAGTCGACGGCCCACAGCAACTTCACTAACGCCCAAGCAGCGGCCAGCCGCCACTTCGACCTACAGCGGCTGACCTCTGCAGAGGTCCTTGGCGTCGTCAACGGCTACCGCGCCGTGCTGGGGCTGACGGCCCTGGAGAACATTGCGCTTGGCACCGACCTGAAGGAAGGCTTAGACGACCGCGATGCCGAGGTGGCGCTCGACAAGCCATCGGCTGTGCGCGACGTCCAGGCACTGCAGGCCTGGCTGGCCGATCAATCCAACCTCAATGCCGCCCTCGCTGCGCTCACTAAGCCCCTGGCCACACTACAGGCGAACCCGGGCGTCCTGGACTCCCTAAAGCACCGGGCCTTCGTCGAGACTGGGTTAACCCTGGTCGAGACCGACAGCGTCTGTCCGCTTTGTGATGTGGAATGGGACTCTCCTGAACTGTTGCGGGCGCACCTGCAGGAGAAGGTGTCTTCGTCGCAGGAGGCAGCACGGCTGGAACAGCGCATTAAGCAGGCCACTGCCGAACTCCTCGACCTCTTGCGGGCTGGCCGTGGTGTCGTTCGAGCTGCTTCCAAGCTCGCGACCACGTGGGCAGAAGTTGCTACACAAGAAGCCATCCAGAGCTGGGAAGACAGGCTACTGGCGCTAGACAGTCAACTGGCGACAGTGCCCGGTGCGCTGGCGATCTACGAGCAACTGGAAGCTGATCCGTTCGCCGTTCCTGCCGGCCTGACAACGGCGCTGAGCAGCTTCGCCGCCGACCTGGCAGCCAAGCCCGACACCAGCGCCCAGGCGAAGGCCCGCAGCAGTCTGATCATCGCTGCTGAGCGCTGGTCCCAGCTCCGTCTAGCCCGGACTGGCTACGACGCCGCGGCCAAGGCACATGAGCTGGCTGACAACGTCTACCGGGCGTACTGCCGGGTCGCGGACGAGGCTTTGACCTCTCTTTACGACCAGGTTGAGACCCGCTTCAGCCAGTTCTACCAGCGTATCAACGCCGACGACGAGTCCGGCTTCAAGGCCGAGCTCGAGCCCAGCGCCGGCAAGCTCGACCTGCTAGTGGACTTCTATGGCCTGGGCATGTTTCCGCCCGGCGCCTACCACAGCGAGGGCCACCAGGATGGCATGGGAGTCTGTCTGTACCTTGCCCTTGTCGAGAAGCTGCTTGGTCCAGCCTTCCGCTTCGCCGTCCTCGATGACGTCGTCATGTCCGTTGACAGCAACCATCGTCGCCAGTTCTGTGAACTGCTGCGTGCCGAATTTCCGAACGTGCAGTTCGTCATCACGACGCACGATGAAATCTGGGCGAAGCAGATGCAATCCTCGCAGCTGATCAGCAAGAAATCACAACTTCGCTTCCACGGCTGGAGCGTCGACACAGGGCCCGCGTCGGAACAAGGCTCCGACTTTTGGGCCCGAATCGACCAGGATCTTGCTAAGGATGATGTTCCTGCCGCCGCTCACAAGCTGCGTCGCGGCTTGGAGGCCGAGCTGCCGGAACTGGCCGAAGAGCTGCGAGCACGGGTCACGTACCGGGGAGACGCCAAGTATGAACTAGGTGAGCTGCTCTCAGCCGTCAAAGGTCGACATAACGATTGGCTCAAGAAGGCAGCCAACTCGGCCGCGAGCTGGAATCTGCCTGACGCCAAGCAGCGCGTCGCCGACCTGAAGGACGCCCGCTCCAAGGCGCTGCTCGCACAGGACGGTGAGAACTGGGCCATTAATGCGCTGGTCCACTACAACGGGTGGGCCACCATGACCAAGCACGACTTCGCACCGGTCGTTCAAGCCTGTCGGGAGTTTTTGCAGCTGTTCCGGTGCGACAATGACGACTGCGAGTGCTGGATTACGGTTACCGGCATCCCGGGCAAGGAAGACGCCCTAAGGTGCCAGTGCGGTGAATATAATGTGAATCTCGTATCGAAGAGCAAATGAGCGCGCGGGCTGAGGCGACTCAGCCGGAAGGTGTGACCCGACGAACGGTTGGGTTCTCACGGAGGTAGTAGGCGTTGCCTTCCCGCACCATGCGGCCGGATGCCTCTACGAGCCGCCGGGCCTCGTGGGCCTGCACCGCCTCAACGTATGCCGATCCGGTCAGTGGCACACGGACCTGACGTTCTTCGCCGGTGTCGGCATGGCCAGTCACAGTGATCGTGCCCTCCTCGGTGTCCTGGCCGCGCTCCAACCTGGTCACGTATCCCAGGACCGACGTACGCCGCGGTGCAGGTGGCAACGGCACAAGTCGTTCGCGCATCGCATGCAGGACGGGTGCCGCCGGCCGCTCGAAGACGATGTGTTCCACCTGCGGTGGTGGCGTCGGCTCGGCGAGCGCCCAGCTGAATGACAGATCCAGTGCCTGCAGCCCCGGTTGCTCGGTCATGGTGCCCAGCGCCTCGCAGAGTTGCGCATTGACGCCGTTTTGAACCGCCTCGTCGACATCCACGACAGCCGCGCCGGCCTGCTCCTTCATTGCCTGCATGGTTGCCCGTTGGGCGTAAGTCAAGCCAAGCGCTAGGCTGGTCATTACCTGCCGCTGGAAAGGCGCCAGCGTGCCTTTGACCAGTTCCGCATGCCCCGTCAGGGCGGTCGGCGAAGCCGCCGGTGCCGAGCCGACCGACGCCTGATCGGTTGCCCGGTCCTGGTCCAGACGGGTCAGGACCGTGATGACGAAGCTGCCGTGCTGGGTGTGCCCCATGCGCAGGTCATCGTCGACGAAGTGCCGCACCGCGTCAGGCAGTCGGCCACTGAAGGCCCGGCGGGGGTTGAGGGTCCAGCGGGCAGCGGCCGTGATCATGTCGACGGCGCCGTCTAGCAGCTGCTGGGCTTCACGGATCGGGATGCTGCCGTCGCTGGTGTACTGCGCGGCGCGGATGTACAGCACATCCGAGCGAGTGCTCAGGATGTGGGTGTACAGCTCCTGATCGTCCCAGTCATACAGGCGCTCGAGGCGACGCAAGGCCCGGACGAAGACCTCCCGGTAGTCCTCGTAGGTCGGATCCTTAGGCAGGAGCAGGACCGTTCGCGCCCTGCCTGGGTCGTCGGACGCCCAGTTCTGCCGGACGTCATCGTCGTGGACGAGCGACCATCCGCTTGAGTTGAGGTAGGCGGCAACCGCCGACGGAGTGATGCCGAGGTCGGCGAGCGGCTCCGTCACGGCGTACCCCCTTCCCCGATCCTGGCCATGATGCCCAGCAGTTGCTCAACGTTGAACGGCTGGGAGCGCGGGGCGTGGACGACCTTGCTGTCCTGGGTCTCAGGCAGAGCCTCTGCGCCCCGGAGACTCATCCAGTAGGCGGCGTGCGCGACGGTGAGGCGCTGGTCGTCCTGATCAACCCAGGTAGTGAAGTCGGACGGACAGGCCATGACGACGAGGATGCGCGGCACCAGGACCTTGACCGCCCGCAGGTGGTCGTACTTCTTGCGGTCGAGGGACCAGGCCAGGTAGTTCGGTCGAATCAGACTGGCCTGCGACGTGCACTTCAGCTGGAGGTCGACCTCCGGGTAGTCGTACAGGGTATGGGCCGGCTGCTCTTGCTTGATGGTCACGTCGATGCCCGAGTAGTCGACCCGCACCTCCTCCACCGTGCAGGCAGCAGCCGTGGCGACAGCTTGGACGTAGGCGAGACTGAGCTGCTCTTTCAGGGCGGTCTCGGGCAACGTCCCGTACGGTGCACCCGAGCTGTGGTGGGTTGGCAGTGCAGCCATCTATGGCCGCCGCGTCGGCGCGCCAGCCATCAGGGTCGACCCCACGACCTCTACCTCCGTGGTCGGGTACGGGCAGCGTCCCCTCGGCACAGGCCAAGCCACCCTTGGGTCAGATGCTACTTGACCCAGATCTCCTCGACCTCCGGGTCGTCCAGCCACCGCTGCAGCGGCCCGAACCCGGCCACCCGGTCCAGCACGTCGCGGACCACCGACTCCGGGTCGGCGATCGGCGGCAGCGCCGAGGTCATCGACCGCTCGGAGTAGTCCGCGACCACGTCGCGCACCAGCAGCCGCACCGGACCGGGGTCGGTGAACGGGTCCAGCCCGCGCCGGCGGATCAGCTCGCGCACCTCGCCGTCGACGACCTCCAGTGCACTGGTCGCAGTCGGCACGGCACCCCCGTCGTCGAGCCAGGTCAGGACGACGAGGGACTGTAGGGGAACCGGACGGTCCGCGGGGCGCCGGGCACACGATCTGTGGACGACGCGTGCCGGGGCTCCACCCGGTCAGGTGTCACCCCCGCGCCCGGATCGGCCGACGGAGGAGAGCCGTCGGCGCGTTCTCCGCGACACGCGGGGGGACGATGAGCACCTGAGGACGTGGAGCCGTAGTCCCGACCTGGAGCCCTCGATCGAGCCGGCACACGTCAGGGAGACGGGACCACCGATGAGCACCCACGAGACCGACGACCAGACGTGGGCGCGGATCGAGATGGCCACCGCGCTGCCGGACCTCATCGAGCGGGCCGGGCGGACGGCGCTGGCCGTCGAGCGCGCACTGGCTCCCGCTCGCGAGGGCTCGCCCGTGCCGGCCTGCCGGCACGCGGCGGGCGCGGGCGGTGGCCTGCGGGGCGGCGTCAGGACGCTCGCCCTCTGCCTGCGCCACCCGGACCGGCTGCTGTGCGATCCCGGGGGGCCGGTCGGCCGTGGCTGCGCCCGCGAGCACGCGGACGAGGACCCACCCGGCTGCCTGGTCTGCGGGCAGTCGACGGAGGTGCCGGCCCTGACGCCGGTCTTCGCGGTCGTCCGGCTGCACGAGCCGCTGACCGTCCACACCGCGTCGGACGAGTGCTCCCGGTACACCGGCGAGCTGCGCACGCTGCCCGTGGCGCACCTCTGCCCGAGGCACGCGCCGCTGTTCCCGGAGCCGTGGGTCCTCGACTGGCCGATGCCGGCCGGGGAGCCAGCGGCGGAGGACGCCCCGCGACGCCAGCGCTCACCCTCGCGCCGGAGGCGTCGGCTCAGGCGCGGCGGACGGTGAGGTGCGGGGGCTGGGCCAGGGTCTGGGCGACCACGCAGTACCGCTCGGTCAGCTGGCCGAGCTTGGTGAGGGTGTCGTCGTCGGCGTCGGTGTCCAGCTCGGCGTCCAGGGCGATGGCGCCGAGCCCGACCGGGGCCTCCCGGGAGACGCCGAGGGTGCCGCGGGCGTCCATGTCGCCCCGCGCGGTGAGCCGCGCCGAGCGGATCTCGACCCCCATCGCGGTGGCCACGCTGCGCATGGTGACCCCGGCGCAGGCGAGCAGCGCCTGCAGCAGCATGTCCCCGGAGCAGGCGTCGCTGCCGTCGCCGCCGGTCGACGGGTGCAGGCCGGCGCGGGCCGGGCCACCCCAGGTCTGCACCGTGCAGGTGATGCCGGGCTCGGTGAAGGCGGCCTCGGCGTGCATGGTCACGCACGCGGACGCCGGGTCGTCGCGGTAGCCCTGCTTGATCGGTGCCTGCCGGTCCCTGAGCTGTGCGGCGTCCATCGCGGCCTCCGGTGTCGTCGGGGCCCCCATGCTCACGGCCGGGGACGGCTCCCGCCACGTGGGAGGGACAGCTCGGCGGTCACCGCCTCCTTGCCATCCCCCGCGTGACGGTCGAGGGTGGCGGTGGTCACCGGGGACGGCCCCCGGCGGAGGTGATCGGCATGGGTGGCACGACCGGCAGCGCACGCCTGCGGACGGCGGTGACCGGCGGGGAGCGCGACTTCCTCCCCGGGATGAGGCAGGCGTGGCTGTTGCCCCTCTACGACCCGATCACCCGGCTGGCCGGCGTCGGGCGGGTCCACCGGCGGCTGCTCGACCAGGCCGCGCTCCGGCCCGGCCAGCGCGTCCTGGAGATCGGCTGCGGCACCGGCAACCTGCTGCTCGCGGCCAAACGGGCCCAGCCCGAGGCGGTCGTCGTCGGACTCGACCCCGACCTCGCCGCGCTGGCCCGCGCCCACCGCAAGGCCCGTCGCCGCGGGCTGACCGTGCAGCTCGACCGCGGCCACGCCGAGGAGCTGCCCTACGCCGACGACGGCATGGACGTCGTCCTCTCCTCGTTCATGCTCCACCACGTGCCCGCCGACCAGAGGGACGCGGCGGTGCGCGAGGTGCTCCGGGTGCTGCGCCCCGGGGGTGCGCTGCACCTGGTGGACGTCGGCGGCTCCGACGACCGGGGCCACCGGCACCGGTTCACCCGGGAGCACGCCGTGGAGGACGCCCCGGAGCTGCTCGCCCGGGCCGGGTTCCGGGACGTCGCGGCGACCGGAACCCACGTCCACCGCCTGTTCGGCGCGTACACGCTCTACCGCGCGACCGGCTGAGCCCGCCGGGTCAGCGACGTCAGCCGCGCAGGACGGCCTGGACCAGGTGCGGGCCGGGCGCGGCGAGAGCGGTGCGCAGCTGATCGGCCAGCTCCTCGGCGGTGGTGGCCCGGGTCGCGGGCACGCCCATGCCGGTGGCCAGCGCGACGAAGTCCAGCGCGGGGGTGCCCAGGTGCAGCAGCTCGCCGGCGCGCTTGCCGTCCTCGGCCGCGCCGACCCGGGACAGCTCGTGCTGGAGGATCGCGTAGGAGCCGTTGTCGTACAGCAGGACGGTGACGTCGAGCTGCTCGCGGGCCATGGTCCACAGCGCCTGGATCGTGTACATCGCGCTGCCGTCGGCCTGCAGCGCGAGCACCGGCCGGTCCGGGCAGGCGACCGCCGCGCCCACGGCCATCGGCAGCCCGTCGCCGATCGCCCCGCCGGTCAGCGACAGCCAGTCGTGCCGCGGCGCGCCGGAGGTCAGCTCGGCCAGGCCCACACCGGAGGTCAGCACCTCGTCGACGACGACCGCCCGCTCCGGCAGCAGGGCCCCGACGACGGCCGACACCGTCCGCGGCGTGAGCTCCCCGCTGGGCAGCTCGGGCCGTGCGGGCTCCAGCAGCGCCTGCTGCCCGCCGGCCGCGGGTGCCGCCATCGCGGCCAGCTCCCGCAGCGCGGCGACGCCGTCCTCACCCGGGGCGGACAGCACGTGGACCGTGCAGTCCGCGGGCACCGGCGTTCCCGGCACACCGGGATAGCCGAAGAAGTGCACCGGCGAGGTCGCCCCGGCCAGCACCAGGTGGCGCGTGCCGGCCAGCGCGGCCATCGCCATCTCCGGCGGGTAGGGCAGCTTCGGGAGGTCGGGCAGCCCGGCGCCGCGCACCATCCGCGCCGGGAACGTCTCCGCCATCAGCCGGGCGCCGGTACCGGCCGCGACCTGCCCCGCCGCCAGCAGCCCCTCGTCGCTGGCGACGACGTCCCCGCCCAGGAACAGGACCGTCGGCTCCCCGCGTCCCAGCACGGCCGCGACGTCGGCCAGCCGGTACTCGGTCGGCACCGGCGGGTACCAGTACGGCGGTGGGCCGGCCGGCTCGGCGCCGTCCTCCCACGAGACGTCGGCGGGCAGCACCAGCGTCGCGATCCCCCGGCGGGCGGACTCGGCGACCGCCTCGGCGGCGTCGGCGGCGACGTCGGCCGGCGACAGCGAGCGGCGCACCCAGCCCGACACCGCGCCGGCGAGGGCGTCGATGTCGGCCTCCAGCGGCGCGTCCAGCCGCTTGTGCGAGCGGGCGTGGTCGCCGACCACGTTGACCACGGATGCCCGGCCGCGGCGGGCGTTGTGCAGGTTGGCCAGGCCGTTGCCCAGCCCCGGGCCCAGGTGCAGCAGCGTCGCCGCCGGCTTACCGGCCATCCGCGCGTAGCCGTCGGCGGCGCCGGTCGCGACGCCCTCGAACAGCGTGAGCACGCCGCGCATCTCCGGGACGTCGTCCAGCGCGGCGACGAAGTGCATCTCCGAGGTGCCGGGGTTGGCGAAGCAGACGTCGACGCCCGCGCCGACGAGGGTCCGGATGAGTGCCTGGGCGCCGTTCACCGGGAGGCGTGCACCTCGTCCACCTCGTAGTGCGTCATGGTCGCGCCGCCGGTCGCGAAGTTGGCGACGTCGCCGGCGGCCGCCTTGCCCTCCGAGGAGGTGAACGCCGCACCCATCTCCTGCTCGGACTCGAAGTCCAGCTCGGCCACCAGGTACGGCACGGACTGCGACGGGTCCATCGCCTGCGGCGAGCCGATCGTGTACCGGACCAGGCCGGGCATCGTCGTGGCCAGCGGGACGTGGGTGTCGCGGTAGTACGCGTCGAACGCCGCCGGGTCCTCCGGCTGCCCGTAGCTGACGACGAGCCTGTGCACCATCGGACCGCACCTCCGCTCCCACCGGGGCCCAGCTGCCCCGGGACGACCTCACCCTGTCAGGCCCCGAGCACCTCCCGCCACCGCAGGCCACGACCTCAGAAGGTGAGCACCAGTCGCCCGCGGACCCCGCCCCGCGCCAGCAGCCGGTGCGCCTCGGCGGCGTCCTCGGCGGGCAGCGTGCGGGCCACGCGCAGGGTCAGCACCCCCTGCTCAGCCTGCTCGCGGAGGCGGTCCAGCGCCGCCCAGTCCTCCGCGACCCGCCGCACCAGCGTCGGGTGCACCCGGACCCGCCCCGAGCCGTCACCCCGGTAGCCGCGGACCGTCGTCACCGCCCCGCCGTCCCGCACCGCCGGCAGCACCAGCGCGTCCTGCACGGCGCCGTCGGCCAGCCCGTCGACGCCGTCGGGGAACTCGGCGCGGATCCGCGTCGCGACGTCGTCCCCCCGCCGGACGACGACGTCGGCACCCAGGTCGCGCACCAGCTGCTCGTCGGCCTCGGACGCGTCGGCGACGACCGTCAGCCCCTCGGCCTTGCCCAGCTGGACGACGTAGCCGCCTAACGCCCCGGCCGCGCCGGTCACCGCGAGCACCTGGCCGGGGCGCAGGGCCATCAGGTCCAGCGCCAGCCGTGCGGTGAGCCCGTTCATCGGCAGCGTCGACGCCTCGGCGTCCGTGCTGTCCCGCGGGGAGCGGGCCACCGAGGCGGCCGGCAGCACCAGGTCCTCCCGGTAGGCGCCGTGCGCCCCCGACGGGACGACGATCGCCATCACCCGGTCGCCCACCCGCAGGTCGGTGCCGGTGTCCGGGCCGACCTCGGCGAGCACGCCGGCGGCGTCCATCCCGGGCACGTACGGGAACTGCTGCACCGGGTCGCGGCTCGCGTACGCGCCCTCGCGCAGGTGCGTGTCGGTCGGGCTCACCGCCGCCGCGGTCACCCGCACCCGCACCTGGCCGGGCCCCAGCGGCTCGGGCGGGACGTCGACGACGTGCAGGGCCTCCGGCCCGCCGAACTCGGTCACCCCGACGGCTCGCATGCCCCCACCCTGGCCGACGCCGGGACGCACCTCTCCCCGGGTCGGTGCGGCGTGTCGGGAATGGTGGCGGCGGGCACACCGCTGGACACCGCGAGCACCGCACGCCCGACCCCCTGACCCGAGAGGCCGCGCATGCCCACGCTGCTGCAGACCCGCCCGCTCCCCGGCTCCCCGGCCCCGCGCCGCCGTCGACGCGTCCGTCGCGGTCTGCTCGCCGCCGGGATCGGCGCGGCCCTGCTCGTGCCGGCCGGCTTCCGGATCGCCGACTGGGTGCCCGAGGCCCCCGGCCAGGAGGTCACCGACAGCAGCACCACCCCGCTGCTGCTGGCCCTGGAGGACCTCTCGGAGTACCACGCCGCGACCGGCACCTTCCAGGTCGTCGTCGACCGCGAGGTGGACACCCGCTACGTGCCGTCGGTGATCAGCGGCGAGCGGGTCAGCTTCCTGGCCACCGGCACCGCGGACGCCTACGTCGACTTCGAGGGCCTGGACGCCGGCCGGGTGAGCCTCTCGCCCGACGGCACGTCCGCGACCATCGCGCTGCCCGCCCCGCGGCTGGGCGAGGTGCGCATCGACCCCGCCGAGAGCCGCGTCCTCGACCGCGACCGCGGGCTGGTCGAGCGGGTCGGTGACGCGGTCGGTGACGACCCGGTCGACGACACCGAGCTCTACGCGCTGGCCGAGGACCGGCTGGCCGCGGCCGCCGTGGCGAGCGACCTGCGCGAGCGCGCCGAGGACAACACCCGCACCATGCTGACCGGCCTGGCCGGCGCGCTCGGCGTCGACCAGGTCGAGGTGACCTTCGAGGAGCCCGCCGACGACGCCGGCTGAGAAGAGGACCTCCTGCCGGAGGTCGTGCTCTGCCCACGGTGGTGGGCAGAGCACGACCTTCCGCAGGACGGACACCGCGGCCCCGGCAGAGTCCGGGTCCCGCCCCTGGGTGTGCAGAGGGTGGGGAGGACGGGGTCCTTCCACGGCGAGGAGAACGGGGACGCTCCTATGACGCGTCAAGCCGCTGCGAGTGGTGTTTCCAGGCGCCGGTAGAGCTCGCGGGCGATGTAGCGCTTGAGGCAGCGTTTGATCTCGCGGTCGGTCTTGCCCTCGGCTCGGCGGCGGTCGGCGTAGGCGCGCGTGCGCTCATCGAGTCGTAGCCGGGTCAAGGCGATGGTGTGCAGGGCGCGGTTGAGTTGGCGGTCGCCGGCGCGGTTGAGGCGGTAGCGGACGGTCTTGCCCGAGGAGGCCGGAATGGGTGCCGCGCCGCCGAGCATGGCGAAGGCGGCGTCGTCGCGGCAGCGGCCGGGGTGGGACCAGGCGGTCAGCACGGTGGCGGCGACGATCGGTCCGACGCCGGTCAGCGTCAGCAGGTCCGGGCGCCAGGACCGCACGATCGTGCGGATCGCGGTCTCGTGCTCGGCGGCCTCGGCCTCCAGGTGACGGGCGCGGCGGGCCAGAGCGCGCAGCACCGTCAGCGCGGTGGTGACGGCAACGTCGGCACTGCCAGACGCGAGGCGTAGTCGGGCGGCGGTGGCGAGCATCGCGCGGGTGGACTGGCCGCGGAACTTCCCCCGCACCACTTCGGGAGCGGTGATGATCATCGCGTGCAGCTGTCGTTGGGCATCGCCTGCGGCCTCGACCGCGGCGCGGCGGGCGGTCAGTCGCATCTGCAGCGCGGCCCGCTGTGGTCCGGTCTTGGGCCGGGCCAGGTGGGTGCGGGCGAGGGCGTCGCGGGCGGCGCGTTCGGCGTCGATGGGGTCGGACTTCGCCCCGGCCCGCCGCGCCGGGCGCTTGGGCCGATCGAGCTCGATGACCAGCTCGCTGGCCTGTTCCAGGTGGCGGGCCAGGCCGGCGCCGTAACCGCCGGTACCCTCCATCGCCCACGCCCGCAGCCCCGAGCGCTGCTCGGCCAGCTCGACCAGCGCGGCGTAGCCATCGGGATCGGCGGTCACCGTGGCCCGGGCCAGCACCCCACCGGTGCGGGCATCGAGCACCGCAGCAGTGTGGGTGTCTTTGTGGGTGTCGACGCCGATGACGACCTCGACCAGGTCTGCCAGCATGGACATGCGTTCTTCTCCTTGACCGGGGGGACGCAGCAGGTCCCGGTCCGGTGCGGAGATGGCAGGACTGTGATGAGACACGCAGCAGCCACTGGCAGTCAAGCTCCTGATCAGGCCAACGTCTCCGGCCGGGCCGGTGCCGGCAGCAACAGGCGGACAAGTCCCCAATCAAGGCATGAGGCCAGTCCTTCTTCGAGTCACGCCCACTGCTACCAGCCGTCAGCCCATCACCGATGGGCCGACCCGGCCAGCCTCACAGTCCTTCTTCAGCGCTTGAGCGCGTACTCCTTGAGCAGGCCGCGGCTGATGATCGTCTTCTGGATCTCGCTGGTGCCCTCGCCGATGAGCAGGAACGGCGCCTCGCGCATCAGCCGCTCGATCTCGTACTCCTTGGAGTAGCCGTAGCCGCCGTGGATGCGGAACGACTGGGTGGTCACCTCGGCGCAGTACTCGCTGGCCAGCAGCTTGGCCATGCCGGCCTCGACGTCGTTGCGCGCACCGGCGTCCTTCAGCCGCGCGGCCTTGACCATCAGCGCGTGCGCGGCCTCGACCTTGGTCGCCATCTCGGCCAGCTGGAAGGCGATCGCCTGGTGCTGGGCGATCGGCTTGCCGAAGGTCTCCCGCTGCTGGGCGTAGGCGATGGCCAGCTCGAAGGCCCGGATGGAGATGCCGCAGGCGCGCGCGGCGACGTTGACCCGCCCGACCTCGACGCCGTCCATCATCTGCGCGAAGCCGCGCCCGGGGACACCGCCCAGGATGTCGGCGGCCTCGGCCCGGTAGCCGTCGAACACCAGCTCGGTGGTGTCCACGCCCTTGTAGCCCATCTTGTCGATCTTGCCGGGGATGGTGATCCCGGGCTTGACCTCGCCGAACCCGGCCGGCTTCTCCACCAGGAAGGTCGTCAGGTTCTGGTGGGCCTTCTCCGCGCCCAGGTCGGTGCGCACCAGCGCGGCGACCAGGGTGGAGGACCCGCCGTTGGTCAGCCACATCTTCTGGCCGTCGATGAGGTAGCCGCCGTCGGCCTGCTCCACCGCCCGGGTGCGGATGCCGGCGACGTCGGAGCCCAGGCCCGGTTCGGACATCGAGAACGCGCCGCGGACCTCGCCGGTGGCCATCCGCGGCAGCAGCCGCTCGCGCTGCTCGGCGGTGCCGTGCTGCATCACCATGTAGGCGACGATGAAGTGGGTGTTGATGACGCCGGAGACGCTCATCCAGCCGCGGGCGATCTCCTCGACCACCAGCGCGTAGGTCAGCAGCGACTCCCCGAGGCCGCCGTACTCCTCGGGGATCACCAGCCCGAAGATGCCCAGCTCCTTGAGCCCGTCGACGATCTCGGTCGGGTAGGCGTCGGCGTGCTCGAGCTCCTGCGCGTGCGGGATGATCTCCTTGTCGACGAAGGTCCTGACCGTCGAGAGGATCTCCTGCTGGACGTCGGTCAGGTCGGCGGTCTGCGCCAGACGGGTCATCGCGTCGCTCCTCCGGGGACTCCGGTGTCCGTGGGTTACCGGTGAGTATGGGCCACCCGTGGGTGACCTCCGTGTGCGCCTGCTCACTCCCGGGGGCGCCGCCCGTCTAGCGTTCGGCGCGGCACGACCACGACCGACGGAGGACGACGATGACGCAGGACGACGCCCACCGCGGCACCCCGGACGCCCCGCCGCCGTCCCCCGGTGGCGAGCCGCACCGCCAGCCCGGCCACCCGCCGCCGCCCTCCTACGGCGCCCACGGCTCCACCGCCGGCAGCCAGGCCGGCGGCACCGGGGCCGCCTCCGGCTACGCGACGCAGCCCGGCTACGGCCAGCCGGCGTACGGCGCGCCGCCCGGTCCCGGCGACCAGCCCGGCTACGGCGGTCAGCCGGCGTACGGCCCGTACCCGGGCTACGGCGCCCCGCCCGGGTACGGCGCGCCCGGCTACGGACCCCCGCCCGGGTACGGCTACCCGCGGCCGACCAACACCCTGGCGATCCTGGCGCTGGTCATGGCGTTCGTCTTCAGCCCGGTCGGGCTGGTGCTCGGGGTCGTCGCCCGCCGGCAGATCCGGGAGACCCACGAGCAGGGCGACGGCCTGGCCCTGGCCGGGATCATCGTCGGCGGCATCGGCACCGCGCTGGCCGTGCTCGCCTTCCTGTTCTTCTTCCTCGCGCTGGCCTCGGTGGGCTCGACCGGCTTCGCACCCTGACGAAGGACCCCCTGCCCCCCGCCACTCGCACGCTCGCGGCGGGTCCCTGCAGGGGGCCGCACCCGGGAGCTCAGGATTCGGGCGGGGTGAAGGACGACGTCCGCTGCATGCCGGCGGCGCGGCCCTTGCCGGCGATGACCAGCGCCATCTTGCGGCTGGCCTCGTCGATCATCTCGTCGCCCAGCATCGCCGAGCCCTTCTTGCCGCCGGCCTCCGAGGTCGCCCAGTCGTAGGCGTCGAGGATCAGCTCGGCGTGGTCGTAGTCGGCCTGGGACGGCGAGTAGATCTCGTTGGCCGCGTCGACCTGGCCCGGGTGCAGCACCCACTTGCCGTCGAAGCCGAGGACGGCGGAGCGCTTGGCGACCTCGCGGAAGGCGTCCACGTCGCGCACCTGCAGGAACGGGCCGTCGATGGCCTGCACGCCGCGGGCGCGGGCGGCCATGAGGATCTGCATGAGGATGTAGTGGAACGGATCGCCCGGGTAGTCCGGGTGCAGGGCGCCGACGACCAGCGACTTCATGTTGATGCTGGCCATGAAGTCGGCCGGGCCGAAGATGATCGTCTCGATGCGCGGGCTGGCGAACGCGATGTCGTTGACGTTGATCAGGCCCTGCGCGGTCTCGATCTGGGCCTCGATGCCGATCCGCCCGACCTCCAGGCCGTTGGCCTTCTCGACCTGGGTCAGCAGCATGTCCAGCGCCTGCACCTGACCGGCGTCGGCCACCTTGGGCAGCATGATGCAGTCGAGGTTCGCCCCGGCCCCGCCGACCACCTCGATGACGTCGGTGAACGTCCACTCCGTGGTCCAGTCGTTGACCCGGACGGTGCGGATCTTCTGACCCCAGCCGCCCTCGTTGAGCGCCGCGACGATGTTCTTGCGGGCACCGGGCTTGGCCAGCGGCGCGCACGCGTCCTCGAGGTCGAGGAAGACCTGGTCGGCGCCCAGCCCCTTGGCCTTGTCCAGGAAGCGCGGGTTGCTGCCGGGGACGGCGAGGTTGGAACGGCGGGATCGGAGCTCGGCCACGGTGCCTCCGCTACTGGGGGTCAGGTCCACCGGAGAGTAGCGACGGGCGTTCAGGTGCCCGGCTCGGCCAGCCCCCCGGGACGGCTGGCCCGCACGACCAGGCCGACGCCGACGACGACCAGCACGACCCCCGGCAGCGCCAGCAGCGGCGGCAGCTGCCGCAGCAGCACCAGCGCGAACAGCAGCGCGCCGGGCACCTCGAGCAGGATCACCAGACTCACCATCGTCGGGCCCACCGAGGACAGCACCAGGTTGAACAGCGTGTGCCCGAGCAGCTGGGCGCAGCCGGTGATGGCGGCGATGAGCAGCCAGTCCCGCGCCGCGAAGCCGGTCAGCGGGTCGTCGACCAGGGCGGCGGCGGCGGCGATCACCGCCGCGCACACCGAGTAGCAGACCACCGCGTACGCCGCGGTGGACAGCCGCTGGCGAGCCCGGGCCCCGGCCAGCACGTAGCCGCCGGCGCAGATCGCGCCGAGCAGCGCCAGCCCGTCGCCGGCCAGCGCGCGCAGGCTGACGGTGACGTCCACCCCGGCGATCAGCGCCGCACCGGCCACGGCCAGCACCAGGCCCCACCACGTCGACGCGGACAGCCGCACGCCCCCAGCGCGAGCGACCAGCGCCGTCCAGATCGGGGTGGTGGTCACCAGGGCGGTGGAGGCCGCGACCGTCGTCATCGACAGGCTCGGCAGCCAGGCGGCGAAGTGCGCGGCGAGGAACAGCCCCGCGACGACGGAGCTGGTCAGGTCGCGCGGCCGCAGGCCGGCGAGGGTGCGGCGCTCCCGCAGCAGGAGCACCGGCAGCAGGACCGCCGCCCCGCCGAGGTTGCGCCAGAAGGCCAGGGCGAGCATCGGCGCGGCCAGCATCGTGGTCAGCGGCGCGGACAGCGAGACACCGACGACGGCGACCGCCATGAGCCCGACGTCCCGCCCGCCCGGCCGGTGCACCGCCCACGCGGCGGCCCCGGCCCCGTTCAGAGGCTCGCGCCGAGCGGAGCGAGGCGTGAGGGGAACGGGGTCCTTCGACTTCAAGGCACCCGGATGCGGCCGCGCGCCACCGGCACCACCGCGCCGCGGACCGTCGCCGCGACCGCCCGGCCGGCCGCGGCGGTGACCGTGCAGGACAGCACCGACGGCCGCCCCATCGCCTCGCCCTGGTGCACGACGTAGGACGACGTCCCGTCCGGTGCGAGCAGGCCGGTGGCGACCAGCCAGACGCCGGTGCCGAGCGCGGCCGAGCCGGTCGCCGGGTCCTCGCCCCAGGCCAGGTCGGCGGCGAACACGCGGGCCCGGGCGGTCGAGGTCGCGGCGTCCCAGGACAGCACCGAGACCCCCTCCCCCAGGCCGTGCCCGCCCAGCAGCGCGGGCACCGGCGCGGCGTCGTCGACCACCTCGGGGCGCACGGCCAGGATCGCGAACGGCAGGCCGCAGCCGGCGACGTGCGCGGGCGGCCCGACCACATCGGCGCCCGCGAGCCCCACCGCCCGCGCCAGCACGGCCGGGTCGGGGCCGTCCTCGAGGGTGGGCCGGCCGCCGGACAGCGTCGCGCCGTCGTCGTCCACCACCACGTCCAGGACGCCGGCGCCGCACTCCTGGCGCAGCTGGCCGGCGGGCAGCCGGCCGGTCCGCACCAGCACGTGCGCGGCACCCACGCTGGGGTGCCCGGCGAACGGCAGCTCGGCGTACGGGGTGAAGATCCGCACCCGGTAGTCGGCGCCCGGCTCGGTCGGCGCGGACAGGAAGGACGTCTCCGACAGGTGGAACTCGTTCGCCAGCGCCTGGCACTGCCCGGTCGTCAGGCCGTCGGCGTCGAGGACCACGGCGAGCGGGTTGCCGGCGAAGGCGCGCGGCGCGAAGACGTCGACGACCTCGTAGTCCAGCTCTGCTCCCGAGGGCGGCACGTCGGCGACGGTAGCCTCATCGCTCCGTGACCGAGCCAGCGAGGTCACGCACGGACACAGCACCCCGGGCACGGGCCCGACGAGCGCCAGCGAGGAGGACCGTGACCACGGCGACCAGGGCGTACGTCTCCCGGCTCGCCGGGCTGCCCGTCTTCGACCCCAACGGCGACCGCGTCGGCAAGGTCCGCGACGTCGTGGTGGCGCTGCGCGTGGGGACGGCGGCGCCCCGCGTCCTGGGCCTGGTCGTCGAGGTGGTCGCCCGCCGGCGCATCTTCGTCCCGATCGGCCGGGTGACCACGCTCGACCCGGGCGCCGTCGTCCTCTCCACCGGCACGCTGAACCTCAAGCGCTTCGAGCAGCGCCGCGGCGAGACCCTGGTGCTCGGCGAGCTGCTCGACCGCCGGGTCCAGGTCGCGGAGACCGGGCGGCCGGCCGTGGTCGTCGACGCCGGCATCGAGCAGACCCGCACCGGCGACTGGGTGCTGTCCCGGCTCGCCGTCCAGGAGCCGGGCCGGCTGGGCCGGCGGGGCCAGCTGCACCAGCTGTCCTGGGACGAGGTGACCGGGCTGGCCCTGCCGCAGACCGGCCAGGGCGCCGAGACGCTCATCGCCACCTACCGCGACCTCAACGCCGCCGACGTCGCCCACGCGCTGCAGGACCTGCCGATCAAGCGGCGGCACGAGGTCGCCGAGGCGCTCGACGACGAGCGGCTGGCCGACGTGCTGGGCGAGCTGCCCGAGGCCGACCAGATCACCATCCTCGGCACCCTGGAGGAGCGGCGGGCGGCCGACGTCCTGGAGGTGATGGACCCCGACGACGCCGCGGACCTGCTGGCCGAGCTGTCCAACGTCGACCGCAACCGGCTGCTGGAGCTCATGGAGCCCGACGAGGCCGAGCCGGTCCGCCAGCTGCTGCAGTACACCGAGGACACCGCCGGCGGGATCATGACCAGCGAGCCGGTGATCCTCACCCCGGACGCCACGATCGCCGAGGCGCTGGCCCGCGTGCGCGAGCCCGAGCTGAGCCCGGCGCTGGCCAGCCAGGTGTACGTCTGCCGGCCGCCGTCGGCCACCCCGACCGGGCGCTACCTGGGTCTGGCGCACATCCAGCGGCTGCTGCGCGAACCGCCGTCCACCCTGGTCAGCGGCGTGCTCGACGACCTCGAGCCGCTGCGGCCGGAGGCCCCGCTGGCCGAGGTGACCCGCTACTTCGCCACCTACAACCTGGTGGCCGCGCCGGTCGTCGACGCGCAGGGCCGGCTGGTCGGCGCGGTCAGCGTGGACGACGTCCTGGACCACCTGCTGCCCGAGGACTGGCGGGAGCGGGCCCGCCGTGGCTGACAGCCGGCGGCTGGACGTCCCGCGCGGCTCGGCACGCGGCCTCGGCAGCTACCTGCGGCTGGACCCCGACGCGGTCGGCCGGTTCGCCGAGGGGATCGCCCGCTTCCTGGGCACCGGGCGGTTCCTCGCCGTCCAGACGGTGATCGTGATCGTCTGGATCGTCCTCAACGTCTTCGCCGTCCGGCTGCAGTGGGACCCCTACCCGTTCATCCTGCTCAACCTGGCCTTCTCCACCCAGGCCGCGTACGCCGCCCCGCTGATCCTGCTGGCGCAGAACCGGCAGGCCGACCGCGACCGGGTGCAGGCCGAGGAGGACCGCGCCCGAGCGGCGCAGACCCGCGCCGACACCGAGTACCTGGCGCGCGAGCTGGCGGCGCTGCGGGTCGCGATCGGTGAGCTGGCGACCCGGGACTTCATCCGCAGCGAGCTCAACCGGCTGGGCGAGGAGACCCAGGAGGAGGCCGAGCGGCGCGAGCGGAAGGCCCGCAAGAAGCGCGAGGCCTCGACCCGCGACGCATCGGCCTGACGGCTCAGCCGGCCAGGCGGGCCGCGGCGCGGTCCAGCCGGCCGGTGACCGGGCGGGCGCCGGTCGCGGCGGCGAGGCCCTGCACCGGCAGGTCGACGTAGACGCTCTCGGCCCGCGCCACCTGGTGGGTCTCGTGCCAGATGCCGACCGCGCCCGGCACCCGGCGGGCGCGCCGGTTGAACGCGGTCCACGCGGGCCGGTGCAGGGCGCCGGTGTCCGCGGCGTAGCGGTAGAGGTCCTCGGGACGGCGCCAGTACTGCACGACCAGCGGACCGCCGGCACCCACCGCCAGCCGGTGCCCCAGGAACCCCGACGCCGGGTCGGCCGCCAGCTCGCGCAGCATCCGCGGCATGGCGAGGAAGACCGGCAGCCAGGCGTCCGGGCGCCACGGCCGGTTGATGCGCATGCCGATCAGGAAGACGGTCAGGTCCCCCTCGTGCGTGTGGGTCCAGCGCCCCCGGGCGATGCGGGCCATGACGTCCTCCTGGTTGGATAGTGTTGCTACCCAATGTTGGGTAGTGGCAGTGTCCAATGTCAAGGGGAGCGCGTGCAGATCTCCGAGCTGGCCCGCCGGGCCGGCGTGCCGGTGGCGACCGTCAAGTACTACCTGCGGGAGGGCCTGCTCCCACCCGGCGAGCTGACCGGGGCCACCCGCGCGCGGTACGGCGAGGAGCACCTGTCGCGGCTGGGCCTGGTCCGGGCGCTCCTCGGCCCGGGCGGGCTGTCCGTGGCCACGGCCCGCGCCGTGCTGGACGCCGTGGACACCCCGGCGACCTCGGTGCACCAGGCCCTCGGTGCCGCCCACCGCGCGCTGCCCGGCGTCGGCCCCGACGCCCCGGCCGACCTGGACCAGGCCCGTGCCCTGCTGCGGCGCCAGGGGTGGCAGGTGGCCGAGGACTCCCCCGCGCTGCGCGCGCTGGCCGGGGCGCTGGAGGCGCTGCGCGCGGCCGGCTCGCCCCCGTCCGAGGAGCTGCTGGACCGCTACGCCGAGGCGGCCGGCCGGATCGGCGAGCAGGACGTCGCCGCGGTCCCGACCGGCTCCCTGGCCGACGCGGTCCGCTTCGTGGTGGTCAACACCGTGCTGCTGGAGCCGGTGCTGCTGGCGCTGCGCCGGCTGGCCCAGGAGGACGCCTCCCGCCGCCGGTTCCCCGGCGACCGCTGAGGGATCAGCCGAGCAGCGCGGCCAGGACGTCGAGGCCCCGGCCGGCCAGCCAGGTCGCGGGCACGAGCAGCACCAGCGCCCACAGCCGGGTGCGGCCGTGCCGGGGCAGGACGGCGGCCAGCACCCCGGCCACGGCGACGTCGGCGACCGCCTGCACCGGGTGGGCCCCGGCGTCGCCGAGGACCGCTCCCCCGGCCAGCACGATGCCCGCCGTCCCGGCCAGCAGCGCACCGGGCCGCGGGCCGGGCCGCCGGGTCGCCCACTGCGCGGCCGCGGACACGGCCGGCACCGCGGTGGCCGACAGCAGCAGCCAGGCGACCAGCAACCGGTTCCAGCCGAAGCCGAGGACCAGCGCCGCCCATCCGTAGTACGCGAGGCTCATCGCGGCGAAGAACACCGCCGCGCGGGTCGCCGCGGCCCGCACGGTGGGGGCCGGCCGGCCGAGCAGCGCGACGGCCAGCACCCAGACGGCCGGGTAGCTGCCGAGGTCGGCGGCCCAGCGCAGCCCGGACTCGTCGGCGGCCTTGGCGAGCGCGCCGGCCACCAGGCCGAGGCCCGCGCAGACCAGCAGGACCGGGGCGGACACGCGCTCACGGGTGGGCTGCACGCCGGCGATCCTGCGGGCCGATCGGGAGGCGGGCGGCCCGCCGCGCCGGTTCAGCCGGTGAGGACGTGCACCAGCGCCCCGGTGGCCCCGGCCAGCACCAGGACGACGATGAACGGCGCCCGCAGCGCCAGGGCCAGCGCCGCGACCGCCAGCCCGGCCAGCCGCCCGTCGACCACCAGCTCCGGCCCGGTGGTGGCCACCTGCACGGCGATCAGCGCGGCCAGCAGCGCCGCGGGCACGAACTCCACGACCCGGGTCACCCACGGCCGCTCGACCCACGCGGCCGGCACCGAGAGCCCGGCCAGCTTGAGCGCGTAGCAGCCCAGGGCCGCGACCAGCACGACCGCCCACAGGGTGCCGCTGCTCACCGGGCGCCCTCCCGGCGCGGCCGGCCGGCCAGCGCCACGGCGACGACGGCGGCCACCACCTGCACGCCCGCGGGCACCACCGGGGTGAGCAGCAGCGCCACGAGCGCCCCGCCGACGGCGACCCGCCGCTGCACCGCCGCCTCCGGCCAGCCCCGGTGCAGCCGCGGCCACAGCAGCGCCAGGAAGGCCGCGGGGACGACGGCGTCCAGCGCCGCCTGGGCCGTCCCCCCGAGCCCGGAGGCACCGAGCGCGCCGATCACCGTGGTCAGGTTCCAGCCCAGGTAGATCGTCGCCCCGGTGACCCAGAACGCCAGCCGGCCCAGCTCGCGGTCCGGTGCGGCCACGGCCATCGCGGTGGTCTCGTCGATCACCCAGTGCGCGGCGCCGGCCCGCCGGAGCGGGCCGCGAGGGGCCAGCAGGGGGGCCAGCCGGACGCCGTAGACGGTGTTGCGGGTGCCGAGCAGCAACGCGCTGCCGATCGCCGCCAGCCCGCTGCCGCCCGCACCGAGGACGCCGACCAGGGCGAACTGCGAGGCCCCGGTGAACATGAGCGCGGACAGCGCGAGGGCCTGCCAGACGTCGAGGCCGGCCGCGTCGGCGGCGGCGCCGAAGGCGACCCCGTAGAGGCCCACTGCCAGCCCCAGCCCGACGGCGTCGCGCAGGGTGGCGGTGCGGGCGGCGGACACGCCGCGAGGCTAGCCGGGCCGCCGCGCCGCCCCCGGACCCCTCGGAGGGGGGACGCCGCGGGCCCGGTGGACTGTAGGTGGAACCCAGCGGTTCCGATCAGGGGGTGTGACCACCGACCCGTCGCCGCCGTACCGGCCCGCCGTCGAGCAGGACCGGCTGGCCCGCGCGCGGGAGTCGGCGCTCTGGACCTCCGGGCTGGCGACGGTCGTCGTCCCGGCCTGGTCCGGCTTCGACTGGCTGCTGGAGCCGCAGGTCGCGCGGGACTTCCTGGTCCTCCGCCTGGCCTGCCTGCTCCCCATGCTGGCGGCCCTCTGGGCGCTGTGGCGCCTCCCCCTCGGGCGCCGGCAGCCGGAACTGCTGGCCTGCGCGGTGCTGGCGACGGTCCAGGCGGAGATCGCGTGGATGGTCCCGCGGGCGGAGCACACCGAGTTCTACCTGCTGGGGTTCACCCTGCCGCTCTTCGCGAGCGGCTGCCTGATGGTGGCCCGGCCGGTCTGGACCGGCGCCCTGGTCGTCGTCTCCTGGACGTCGTTCGGCGTCGCCGTCCTCACCGCGCCGACCGCCATGCCGGTGCAGGACGTGCTCGCCTCCACCTTCTACCTGGCCACCGCGTCCGTCGTCGGCGTGCTCGCCCACTACCAGCGCTTCCGGCTGACGACCCGCATGGTCACCGCCCGGGTCCGCCTGGAGCAGGAGCGGGAGCGCACGCGGGCGCTGCTCGCCCGCCTCGACCGGCTGAGCCACGAGGACCCGCTCACCGGCCTGGCCAACCGCCGGCGCTGGGACGCCGAGCTGGCCGAGGCCTGCGCCGAGGCGCGCCGGACCGGGACGTCGCTGGCCGTCGTCCTGGCCGACGTGGACCGGTTCAAGCAGGTCAACGACCGGTACGGCCACAGCGGCGGGGACGAGGCACTGCGGCGGATCGCCGGCGCGCTGACCGGGCGGGTCCGGGCCGGGGACGTCGTCGCCCGCCTCGGCGGTGACGAGCTCGCCGTCCTGCTCCCCGGCACCGACCTCGGCCGGGCGGTCGCGCTGGCCGAGCAGCTGCGCGTCGCCGCCCTGGAGCTGGGCCTACCCGACGCCGGGCCGGGATCGCTGACGCTGTCCCTCGGGGTCGCGGTCGCCACCGGGCGGGACGCGGTGCCCGAGCTGCTGACCGTCGAGGCCGACGCCCACCTCTACCGCGCCAAGGCCACCCGCAACGCCGTGTGCGCCGGCCCCTGGACGCCCGTGCCGGTGGGCTGACCGGCGCGGCTGCGCAGCAGATCACCCTCCGGACGGCGGCCGGACGGCGCGGTCGCCGTACAGTGGTCACAGGCCCGTGAACGCAGGTCACCGCCGCTCCTCGGCGGACGCCGACCGGGTCCCCCGTCGAAGGAGACAGCCGCAACGATGTCCGCCCCGATGACCGGCGCGCCGGCGCTCGACGCCGTGAACGCCGCCCTGGCCACCGTCCAGGACCCGGAGATCAACCGCCCGCTCCCCGAGCTCGGCATGGTCAAGGACGTGCAGATCGGTGCCGACGGCACCGTCCGCGTCGAGGTCTACCTGACCGTCTCCGGGTGCCCGATGCGCGAGACGATCACCAACCGCGTGACCCAGGCCGTCTCCGCCGTCCCCGGTGTCACCTCCGTGCAGGTCGGCCTGGACGTGATGAACGACGAGCAGCGCGCCGAGCTGCGCAAGACGGTGCGCGGCACCGACGCCCCTGAGCCGGTGATCCCCTTCGCCCAGCCCGGCTCGCTGACCCGTGTCTACGCCGTCGCCTCCGGCAAGGGCGGCGTGGGCAAGTCGTCGGTCACGGTCAACCTGGCGGCGGCGCTGTCCAAGCGCGGCCTCTCGGTCGGGGTCGTGGACGCCGACATCTACGGCCACTCGGTGCCGCGCATGCTCGGGGTCGACGACAAGCCGACCCAGGTCGACAACATGATCATGCCGCCGCAGGCCTACGGCGTGAAGGTCATCTCGATCGGCATGTTCACCCCCGGCAACACCCCCGTGGTGTGGCGCGGGCCGATGCTGCACCGCGCGCTGCAGCAGTTCCTCGCCGACGTGTGGTGGGGCGACCTCGACGTCCTGCTGCTGGACCTGCCGCCCGGCACCGGCGACGTCGCGATCTCGATCGCCCAGCTGCTGCCCAACGCCGAGATCCTGGTGGTGACCACGCCGCAGCTGGCCGCCGCCGAGGTCGCCGAGCGGGCCGGCGCGATCGCCACCCAGACCCACCAGCAGGTGGTCGGCGTCATCGAGAACATGTCCTGGCTGGACCTGCCCGACGGCGGCCGCATGGAGGTCTTCGGTTCCGGTGGCGGTGAGGCGGTCTCCGACGCGCTGACCCGGACCCTCGGCGCCCGGGTGCCGCTGCTGGGCCAGATCCCGCTGGACACCCGGGTCCGCGAGGCCGGGGACGCCGGTGCGCCGGTCGTGCTGGCCGACCCGGAGTCCTCCGCGGCGCAGGCGCTGGCGCGGATCGCCGACGGCCTGGCCACCCGCCAGCGCGGGCTGTCGGGCATGTCGCTGGGGCTCACCCCCGTCCGCCACTGAGCCGACCCGCCGAGAGGCCGGTTCCCGTCCGCGGGAGCCGGCCTCTCGGCGTCTCCCGCGCTGTTCCTGGCACTCCCGCGCCGGTGCGACGGCGCGGAGGGGACGAGGACGGCGCGAGCGTGGGCGCTAGGTCGCGTCGGGGTCGAACGGCGGCGGGGCGGAGTGGTCGCGGGTGCGGGCCGCGGCGGCCGCCACCGTGGTCGCCGCCGTGGCGCCGTTGGCCCGCGGGCGGGCGTCGTCGTCGGCCAGCAGGTTGTTCCGGATGAAGGTCCGCGGGTGGTACTGGCGCAGGTCCAGGTCGCGCAGCTTCGCGAGGTCGTCGCCCAGCGAGTCGTCCACCTGGGTCCGGACGCCGGTGATCGCCGTGCGCACCTTCTTCAGCCCCGTGGCGGCTTCCTTGGCCAGGTCGGGCAGCCGGTCGGGACCGAAGATGAACAGCGCGGCGAGCGCGAGGACGACGATCTCGCCCCAGCCGATCGAGTCGAACACGCACCTGCTCCCGTCGTCCGCGCCCGGTCCGGCCGTCGCGCGAGTCCAGCGTAGGCGGCCCGGCGGCCGCCGTCTCTGCCCCGATCTGGGGGCCGCCTCCAGGGCCCCCGTCCCGAGCGTGCGAGGGGTGGGGAGGACGGGATCCCCGCTCAGGCCTCGCCGAGGGTGGCCTCGACCGTCGTCGACGAGCCGCCGCGCACCAGCTCGAGGGTGATCGTCTCGCCGGGCTCGTGGGAGTCCACGGCCACCACGAGCTCCTCGGAGCTGCCGACCGGCTCCCCGTCGACGGCGATGACGACGTCCTGCTCGCGGATGCCGGCGGCGGCGGCGGGGCTGTTCGGCTCCACGTTGACCACCAGCGCACCGTCTCGGGTGCCGTCGGTGACCGAGCGGGCGTTGACCCCGAGCGAGGCGTGCACCGCGCGGCCGGTGGCGATGAGCTGCTCGGAGATGTCGCGCACCGTGTCGACCGGGATGGCGAACCCGAGACCGACGCTGCCGCCGCCGAGCGAGGCGATCGCGGTGTTGATGCCGATGACCTCCCCGGCGCCGTTGACCAGCGCGCCGCCGGAGTTGCCCGGGTTGATCGGGGCGTCGGTCTGCACGGCGCTGATCACCGCGTTGGTGTCGCTGCCCTCGCCGGCCAGCCGGACCGGACGCTCCAGCGCGCTGACGATGCCGCTGGTGACCGTGCTCGCCAGCCCGAGCGGCGAGCCGATCGCGACCACCGGGTCGCCGACGACGACGTCCTCGGAGGTGCCCAGCGCGGCGGTGAGCAGGCCCGGCTTCTCCACCTTGAGCACGGCGAGGTCGCTGGCCGGGTCGCGGCCGACGATGCGCGCCGCCGACCCGCTGCCGTCGGAGAACACCGCGCGGATCTCGGCGCCCTCGACCCCGTCGGCGCCGGAGATGACGTGGTTGTTGGTCACGATGTAGCCGTTGTCGCCGTCGATGACGACCCCGGACCCCGTCGCGCCGGCCTCGCCGATGCGCACCTCGACCGAGACGACCGCCGGGGTGACCCGCTGGGCGATGTCGGACACCGAGCCGGGCTCTCGCGCGACGCCCTCCTGGGTCTGGTTGAGCTGGGTGCCGGGGGCGAGCAGCGGGGACTCGTCGGCGGTGCGGGTCAGCCAGTAGCCGGCTCCCCCGCCGACCAGCCCGGTCAGCAGGACGGCGAGCAGCGCCAGCACCGCGAGGCGGATCGACACGTCGGCCAGCCGCAGCCGGCGGCGCCCCTTCGCGTCGACGACGACCGGGCCGGTCTGCTGCTCGGGCTCCTCGAACACCGCCGGGCCGGTGAGCCCGGCCGGGGCGTGCGGGTCGCGCCAGGGGTCGGCGCGGGCGTCGGACTTCCACCACGGGCCGGTGGCGGTGCGCCGCCGGCCGGGGCGGCCGCCGGGCGGATCCTGCAGGCCGCGCTGGCCGGTGCCGGGCGCGAAGGCGCGCAGCACCGCCTCCGGCGGCGGGGGCGGCAGCGGGCGGGCCGGGGGGACCGGTCGGTTCCCGGCGAAGCCGCCCTGCACGGTGGCGGGCCGGCCGAACGCGGCCTGCTGCGCGGGGCTCGGCTCGGGCGCGGACGGCGGCGCGGACCGCGGGCGCGCCGGCGGGTCGAAGGCGCCGACGTCGTCCCGCGGGCGGGCGAACACCTCGTCGGAGCGCGAGGTGCCGGGCGACTGCGGAGCCGGGTCCACCGGGTCCCCCGACGGGGTGCCGGCGGGGGTGGTCAGGGCGTCCCGCCCGGGGTGGCGACGGACTGGACGCCGGCGGTCGTCGCGCGCACGACCGGGGGCACGATCTCGGTGCGCTCCTCGACGGTCCCCCCGGCCACGGGTGCCGGTGCCGGGGGGACGCCGTCGCTGCTGCCGGTGGGCAGGTTCAGCGCCAGCGCGGTGACGCCCACGCCGAGGACGCCCAGGGCGCCGATGAAGCCGCGACGCAGCCAGCGGGCGTGGCCGGGCCGGTCGGCAGCGGCCTCGGGGGCGTCCAGCGGCACCGACCACGAGCCCGTGGCGCCGCTGACGGTGAGCTGGCCGGGACCGGCCGCGAGCGAGCCGAGCCCGCCCCCGGTGCCCGGGACGTCCGTCGTGAACGGGATGGCACGCAGCCGGGACAGCAGGTCGCCGGGGACGGCGACGTCGCAGGAGGCGTGCAAGGCCTCCTTGGCCTCCCGCTGGGCCTGCACCGCCATGCGGCACTGGGCACAGCCGGTGAGGTGGCGGGCCGCCCGGGTGGCGGGACCGCCGCCGAGCTCGCCGTCGACGAGGGCGGCGATGGCCTCCTGGGCCAGGTGGCTCTCCGGGATGTTCACCCCGCGCTCCCCTCCGCGACGCCCGTCACCGGCCGGCGCGGGGCCAGGTGCGCGAGCGCCTCGCGCAGCTGGACGCGGCCGCGGTGGATGCGGCTGCGCACCGTGCCGAGCTTGATGCCCAGGGTCGCCGCGATCTCCTCGTAGGTCAGCCCCTCGATGTCGCAGAGGACGACGGCGACGCGGAACTCCGGGGAGAGCGCGTCGAGCGCGGCCTGCACCTGCGGGTCGAGGTGGGTGTCGGAGTAGACCTGCTCGGGGCTGGGTGCGGTCCCGGGCAGGCGCTCGGTGTCCTCGGGCAGGGCGTCGAACCGGATCCGCTGCCGGCGGCGCACCATGTCGAGGAAGAGGTTGGTGGTGATGCGGTGCAGCCAGCCCTCGAAGGTGCCGGGCGAGAAGTCGGCGAGGGAACGGAAGACCCGGACGAAGGTCTCCTGGGTCAGGTCCTCGGCGTCCTGCGGGTTGCCCGACAGCCGGTAGGCCAGCCGGTAGACGCGCGCGGAGTGGTCGCGCACGACCTGCTCCCAGGTCGGCGCCACCCAGGCCTCGGTCGCGGCGGGGGCGGGGTCGACGGGGTCGGACACGGGTCCAGGATCGCAGACCGCGGCCACCGCCGACCTGCCGACGTCGGCGGGTCGGGCAGGGGCGGCTCTCTCGGGGCGCACGATCAGGTCAACGGGCCGCGGACCGGGCGGTGTTCCCGTTCACAGCGGACTCACAGCCACGGCGCGGAGCCGGAGACCGAGGGAACGGGGCGCCTGCCCTCGGCCGGTGATGAGGGGTGGGGCGGCGGGCGGGGACGGCACGGCCTACGCCGACCGCTTCGCCGCCGAGACCCCGGCGCTGGTGTCGGCGCGGTCCTCCGCGGCCGGGCTGACCGGGCCGCCGCTGGACGGGGACCGGATCGCCGACCCGCGGGCCCGCGACGAGCAGACGGTCGCCTGGCGGGAGGTGGCCCGCGCCGTCCGCGAGCACGAGGACCTCACCAGCGCCGTCCTGCCGATCGGTGCGGGCCTGCTCGTCGCCATCCGCCGCCGCTGAAAGAGGACCCCGTCCTCCTCACCGCTCGCACGCTCGCGGCGAGCCTCTGGACGAGGCCAGCCTGGGACGGGGTCCTCCTTCAGCGGAACGGGAACGCCGCGACCGGTGCCCACGGGCCGCCGAGGTAGCGCCACAGCCCCAGCCCGCGGCCGCCGACCCGGTGCGAGACGAACTCCGCGGCCAGCCGGTCCCGCAGCGCCCGGGCGACCGCCGGCTCCACCGTGTTCTGCACGGTGACGTGCGGGGCGTGGCGCTGGCGGTCCTGCGGGGTCAGCCACGGGGCCCACCTCCGGACCAGGTCCGCGCGCAGCTCCGCCAGCGCGGGGGCGTCGAGCGTGTAGGCCACGCCCCGGCCCAGCGACCGGACGCCGGTGACGGCCACGTCGAACGCCGGCCGGTCCGCCGCGGAGGCGAGGTCGGCGGAGACGGCGTCCACCTCCTCGCCCGGCAGCGCGTGGAACAGCGTGACGTGCGCAGCGAGGTGGTTGCGCCCGGCCGGGAAGTGCGCCGCGCGCAGCCGGTCGAACCGCTCCTGGGCCGTGGGCTCCAGGAGCAGCGTCACGACCAGCGGCTCACCGATGGGCTCGGGCGCCCTTGCCGAGCACGGTGACCCCGCCCGAGCTCACGTGGTACCGCTCGCGGTCGGCGGCGAGGTCGACGCCGATGCGGGCCCAGTCCGGGACGACGACGTTCTTGTCCAGGATCGCCCGCCGGACGTAGGCGCCCTCGCCCACGTACACGCCGTCCATCAGCACGCTGTCCTCGACCCGGGCACCGCGCTCGACGCGCACCCCCGGCGAGACGACCGAGTTGTGCACCGAGCCGCCGCCGATGATCGCGCCGGCGCTGACCATCGACTCCTCGGCCCGCCCGCCCAGCACGAACTTCGCCGGCGGCTGCTGCGGCGGCAGCGTGAGGATCGGCCAGCGGTCGTTGTAGAGGTTGAACACCGGGGTGACCGACACCAGGTCCATGTGCGCGTCGAAGTAGGAGTCGATCGTCCCGACGTCGCGCCAGTAGCCCTGGTCGCGCTCGGTGGCCCCGGGGACGACGTTGGTGGAGAAGTCGTAGACCCAGGCGTCCCCGGCCTCGGCGAACATCGGCATGATCGAGCCGCCCATGTCGTGCGCCGACTCCTCGTTCTCGCCGTCCTCGCGCAGCGCCTCGAGCAGGGCGTCGGTGCTGAACACGTAGTTGCCCATGGAGGCGAAGCTCTCCTCGGGCGAGTCGGGCAACCCCGGCGGGTCGGCCGGCTTCTCCAGGAAGCCGCGCACCCGGCCCTCGGCGTCGGCGTCGATGACGCCGAACTCGGTGGCCTCGTGACGGGGCACCCGCAGCCCGGCGATGGTCACCCCCGCGCCGGTCCTCAGGTGCTGGTCGATCATCTGCGCCGGGTCCATCCGGTACACGTGGTCGGCGCCGAAGACGACGACGATGTCCGGCCGCGCGTCGTAGATCAGGTTGAGGCTCTGCAGGATCGCGTCGGCGCTGCCGGTGTACCAGCGCGGGCCGAGCCGCTGCTGCGCCGGTACCGGGGTGATGTAGTTCCCGAGCATCTGCGACAGCCGCCACGTCGTGGTGATGTGCCGGTCGAGGCTGTGGCTCTTGTACTGGGTCAGCACCGCGATCTGCCGGATGTCGGCGTTCACCAGGTTGGACAGGACGAAGTCGATGAGCCGGTAGTTGCCCCCGAAGGGCACCGCCGGCTTGGCCCGGTCCTGCGTCAGTGGGGCCAGCCGCTTGCCCTCACCGCCGGCCAGGACGATGCCGAGAACCCGAGGACCGCCACGCATGGGTCGCAACGTATCCGCTGTCCGGCGCGGGCGCTCCACCGCGCTGCACGGCCCGGCCCCCTAGGGTGACCCGCGTGCGCATCGGCATGGTGACCCGGGAGTGGCCGCCGGACGTCTACGGCGGCGCAGGAGTGCACGTGGAGCACCTCGCGGCGGCGCTGCGGGCGCTGCCCGACGGGCCCGAGCTGGAGGTGCACTGCTTCGGCGGGCCCCGCGACGACGCCACCGGGCACGCGGTGCCGGCCGGGCTCACGGACGCCAACGGCGCGCTGCAGGCCCTCGGCGTCGACGTGGAGATCGCCGGGGCGCTCGCCGGGGCCGACCTGGTGCACAGCCACACCTGGTACGCCAACGGCGCGGGCCTGTTCGCCTCGCTGGTGCACGGCACCCCTCACGTGGTGACCGCGCACTCGCTGGAGCCGCGGCGGCCGTGGAAGGCCGACCAGCTCGGCGGCGGCTACCGGCTGTCGTCCTGGGTGGAGCGCACCGCCTACCTCGCCGCCGACGGCGTCATCGCGGTCAGCCACGGCATGCGGGACGACGTGCTCGACGCCTACCCCGACCTGGACCCGGCCCGGGTGCACGTCGTGGGCAACGGGGTGGACGCCGAGGCCTACCGGCCCGTGCACGACCCCGACGTCGTCCGCTCGCTCGGCGTGGACCCCGACCGGCCCTACGCGCTGTTCGTCGGCCGGATCACCCGGCAGAAGGGCGTCGTCCACCTGCTGCGGGCCGCCGAGCAGCTGCCCGCCGACGCGGGGCTGGTGCTGTGCGCCGGCGCCGCGGACACCCCGGCCGAGCGGCAGCAGGTCGCCGACGCGGTGGCCGAGCTGCAGTCCCGGCGCGACGGCGTGGTCTGGATCGAGGCGATGCTGCCGCGCGAGCAGCTGGTGCCGCTGATCACCGGCGCGACGGTGTTCGTCGTCCCCTCGGTGTACGAGCCGCTCGGCATCGTGAACCTGGAGGCGGCGGCCTGCGGCACCGCCGTCGTCGCCAGCGCCGTGGGCGGCATCCCCGAGGTGGTGGCCGACGGGCGCACCGGGCTGCTGGTCCCCTACGACCCCGACGACGTCGCCACCTTCGAGGCGGGCCTGGCCGCGCGGGTGACCGAGCTGCTGCACGACCCCGGGCGGGCCGCCCGCATGGGCGCCGCGGGCCGGGAGCGGGTGCTCGCCGAGTTCGGCTGGCCGGCGATCGCGAAGCAGACCGTGGAGGTCTACGCCGCCGTCCTGGGTGGGCGGGCGACGGCACAGCGCTGACCGGACCCGCTGGTACCGTCGGCGCGCCGGCTGGTGCCGGCGGCGCCCGTGCAGCGAAGTCCGGTGGGAACCCGGCGCTGTCCCGCAACTGTGGTGGTCCCGCTCCGGGGCCCGAGCCAGATCGCCTGCCGCGCGCCGTGTCCCGACCCCCGCGGCAGGGGTCGCGCACCGGGCGCCGGGCGCCTGCGTGGGCGGCGCGTGCCGCCGCCCCGGAAGGCCCCCGTTGCCCCGCTCCCGCTCCGCCCGCCGGCTGACCCCGGTCGCGCTGCTGCTCCCCCTCGTCCTGGCCCTGCCCGCCTGCGGCTCGGACCCCGCAGCCCCCGAGGACCCGGGCACGGGGACCGCCGGTGGCGCGTTCCCGGTCACCGTCACGGGGGACGACGGCGAGCTGACCCTCGACGCGCGCCCGGAGACGATCGTGTCGATGTCGGCCTCGGCGACCGAGATGCTGTTCGCCATCGGCGCCGGCGAGCAGGTCGAGGCGGTCGACAGCACCTCGGACTTCCCCGCCGATGCCCCCACCACGGACCTCTCGGCCTTCACCCCGAACGCCGAGGCGATCGCCGGGTACTCCCCCGACCTGGTCGTGCTCAGCGACGACGTGAACGGCGTCGTCGACGCCCTCGACGCGCTGGCCGTGCCCACCCTGCTGCTCGGCGCCGCGGACACCCTCGACGAGAGCTACGCGCAGATCGAGGTGCTCGGCGGGGCCACCGGGCACGCCGAGGAGGCCGCCGACGTGGTGGCCGGCGTGCAGGACCGGATCACCGCCGCGGTCGCGTCGGTGCCGGACTCTGCGCAGGGCATGCGCGTCTACCACGAGCTGGACCCCGGCTTCTACTCCGCGACCAGCGACACCTTCATCGGCGCGGTCTACGACCTGTTCGGGCTGGAGAACGTCGCCGACGGCGCGGCCGACCCCGCGGGCGGCTACCCGCAGCTGTCCGCCGAGTACGTCGTCGGCCAGGCGCCGGACCTGGTCGTGCTCGCCGACACGGTCTGCTGCGGCGAGTCCGCGGAGACGCTCGCCCAGCGGCCGGCCTTCGACACCGTCCCCGCCGTGCAGGAGGGGCGCGTGCTCGAGGCCGACGACGCCGTCGCCTCCCGCTGGGGCCCGCGCACCGCCGACTTCGCCGAGGCGCTCGCCGCCGAGCTGCGGGGCTGAGCGGAGCATCTCGTGACGGCTGCCCCGGCTCCGCGCCTGCTGGCCGCCGCGCCGGCGCGGCCCCGGCGGCGGACGGCGCTCGTGCTGTCCGGCGCCGCGGTCGCGCTGGTGCTCTCGGCGCTGGCCGGCGTGTGGGTGGGCGCCCTGCCGCTGCCGCCGGGCGCGGTGCTGGCCACCCTGGCCGACCGGGCGCTGTCGCCCCTGGGGGTCGACGTCCCCGGCGGGCTGGAGGGCACCGGCGCGGCCGTGCTGCTGCAGCTGCGGCTCCCCCGGGTGGCGCTCGCGGCCCTGGTCGGTGCGGGGCTGGCCGTCTCGGGGGCGGCCTACCAGGGCGTGTTCCGCAACCCGCTCGCCGACCCGTACCTGCTCGGGGCCGCGGCCGGCGCGGGCCTGGGCGCCACGCTCGTCATCGCCCACGTCCCCGCGACGCCGCTCGGCCCGGTCGGCCTGGTCCCGCTGGCCGCGTTCGCCGGGGCGCTGCTCGGCGTGGGCGCGGCCCTGCTGCTGGGCACCGCGGCCGGCGGGTCGCACAGCGCCACGCTGCTGCTCGCCGGGGTCGCCGTCGCCTCGTTCCTGGCCGCCGCGCAGACGCTGGTGCAGCAGCAGAACACCGACGACCTGCGCGCGGTGTACGGCTGGCTGCTCGGCCAGCTGGGCCGCGCGCAGTGGTCCGACGTCGTCCTGGTGCTGCCCTACCTGGGCGCGGCCTGCCTGGTGCTGCTGCTGTGCGGCCGGGCCCTGGACGTGCTGGCCGTCGGGGACGACGAGGCCCGCTCGCTGGGTGTGCACCCCGGCCGGCTGCGGCTGCTGGTGGTCGTCGCCGCGTCGCTGGCCACCGCCTCGGCGGTCGCGGTGAGCGGGCTCATCGGCTTCGTCGGGCTGGTCGTGCCGCACGTCGTCCGGCGACTGGTGGGCGGCTCGCACGCCCGCGTGCTGCCGGTGTCGCTGCTCGCCGGCGGGGCCTTCCTCGTGCTCGCCGACCTGGTCGCCCGGGTGGCGCTCGCGCCGGCGGAGCTGCCGATCGGCGTGGTCACCGCGTTCGTCGGCGCCCCGTTCTTCGCCGGGCTGCTGTGGGCCGGGGCCAGGCGGCGGTGAGGCGGCGGTGAGCGGCGCCCGGGTGGAGGTCGTGGGCCTGTCGGCCGCGCACGGCCGGTCCCGCGTGCTCGACGACGTCCGCCTCGACGTCGGACCCGGCGGGTGGACGGCGGTCATCGGCCCGAACGGCTCGGGCAAGACCACCCTGCTGCGGGCGGTGCTCGGCGCGCACCCGCACGGGGGGCAGGTCCGCGTCGACGGCGTCCCGACCACCGCGGTGCCTCGCCGGGAGCGGGCCCGCACGCTGGCCTACGCCCCGCAGCGGCCGGTCGTGCCCGAGGGCGTGAGCACCGCCGAGTACGTGGGCCTGGGCCGCACCCCGCACCGGGCGCTGCTGGCCGCCCCGCGTCCCGCGGACCGGCAGGTGGTGGCCGACGTCATGGCCCGCCTCGAGCTGACCGGCCTCGCCGACCGCGCGGTGGCCACCCTCTCCGGGGGCGAGCAGCAGCGCGCGGTGCTCGCCCGGGCGCTGGCCCAGCAGCCGCGGGTGCTGCTGCTCGACGAGCCGACGTCCGCCCTGGACCTCGGCCACGCCCAGCAGGTCCTCGACCTGGTCGACCGGCTGCGCCGCCAGGACGGGCTGACCGTGCTCAGCACGCTGCACGACCTCACCCTGGCCGGCCAGTACGCCGACCGGCTCGCGCTCCTCTCGGGCGGCCGGGTGGTCGCCGAGGGGACGCCGGCGCAGGTGCTCACCGCCGAGGCGCTGGCCGGCCACTACGGCGCGCGGGCACAGGTGGTCACCGGCCCGCACGGCCCCGCGGTGCTGCCCCTCCGGGCGCCGGGACACGACCGGGGATGATCGACGGCCGGCAGCCCGCTGGGGGCGCCGGCCGACGGGAGGGGGACCGGTGTCGCAGGCTGCTGCACCCGTCGTGCAGCTGGGGCTGGTCGCCGCCCCGGGGACCCCGGCCGAGCTGGCCGGCTGGCTGGCCGGGGAGCTCGGCAGGGAGCTGGCCGCGGCCCACCCGCAGGTGCGCTGGGAGGTCCGGGCGGTCGAGGACGGGCTGGTGCGGCCCCCCGCGGACGACGACGAGATCGTCACGGCCACGCGACGGCGGCTGCTCGCCGAGGACTGGGACCTCGCGCTGGCCCTCACCGACGTCCCGCTGGAGGTGGACCGGCGGCCGGTGGTCGGCTCGGCCAGCCCCGTGCACGGCGTCGCGCTGCTGTCGCTGCCGGCGCTGGGCGCGGTCGGGCTGCGCAAGCGGGCGCTGCAGAACGCGCTCGGGCTGGTGCACACGCTGCTGGGCACCGCCGAGGACGCCGACGCCGACGACCGTGCGGCCATGGGACGGCGGCTGCGCGAGCTGGCCACCGACCCGGCCGACGGCACCGCCGGGGTGGCCTTCACCGCCCGCGTGGTGACCGGCAACCTGCGGCTGCTGCTCGGCATGGTGCGGGCCAACCGGCCGTGGCGGCTGGCCGTGCAGCTGTCCCGCGCGCTCACCGCGGCGATCGCGGCCGGCGTCTTCGCCCTCATCACCCCGGACATCTGGGCGCTGGCCGACAACTCCGGCTGGCCGCGGCTGACGGTCATCGCGGTCGGCTCGGTGGTGGCCGTCGTGGTCACCCTCGTCGTCGGCGCGGAGCTGTGGGAGCGGCCGCGCTCCCGCCGGGTGCGCAAGCAGGTGCTGCTGTTCAACGTGGCGACCACCGCCACCGTCGTCATCGGCGTCCTGACGCTGTACGCGGTGCTGTTCGTGCTCGCCCTGGCCGGCGCGCTGCTGCTGGTGGTGGGGTCGCTGTTCGCCGAGGGGCTGGGGCACCCGGTCCACCTGTCGGACTACCTGGAGCTGGCCTGGCTGACCTGCTCGCTGGCGACGGTGGGCGGTGCGCTCGGTGCCGGGCTGGAGTCCGACGAGGCGGTGCGGGAGGCCGCCTACACCTACCGGTCCGACCAGCCCGCGCACTGATCCGGAACGGGATCCGCCCGAACCCGACGTCCCGGCATGGCGGATGATCGGCCCGTGTCGATCGCCACGCGCTTCCGTACCGCGCTCGAGGACGTCGGCGAGCCCGTGCTCGCCGGTCCCGAGCTGCTCCCCGTACGGCTGGCGCGCGCCTGCGCGCAGACGCTCGGCGTGGACGGCGCCGGGCTGAGCGTGGCGGCCCCGGGTCAGGACCGGATGCCGCTCGGGGCGAGCTCGGCCGTCGCCGCGCTCGCCGAGCGGCTGCAGTTCACCGCCGGGGACGGCCCCTGCGAGGCCGCCCAGCGGCAGCAGGAGCCGGTGTTCGCCGCCGTCCCCGACCTGCAGCGCCGCTGGCCGGCGTTCGCCCGGCTGCTGACCGGACGCACCCCCTACCGGGCGGTGGTCGCGCTGCCGATCGGCGAGACGCTGGCCGGCCCGGGCGCGCTGGACCTGTTCTTCACCGACGAGAGCACCGTCTCCGACCTCGACGTCTTCGAGGCCCTGTCCGTGGGTCACCTGACCTGCGCCGCGCTCGGTGACGCCGCGGTGTGGGCACCGTGGTCGCCGCGCGGCGGACCGGCCTGGCTGCACGGTCCCGCCGCGCAGCGGCGCGGGCTGGTCTGGACGGCGATCGGCCGGGTCGCCATGGTGCTGGACCGGACCACGCCGGAGGCCCTGGAGGTCCTGCGCGCCGCCGCGCGGGGAGCCGGCAGCACCGTCGACGACCTCGCCGGTGAGATCGTCGCCGGCCGGCTGGACCCCGCGGACCTGTGGCTGCCGGAGGACCCCCACGGCGCCGCGTGACCGGCCGGAGCATCACGTTGCGTCACCGCCCGGTTCCGGTCGGCCCCCGAGGTTGGGGGTCGGGCACCCCCGGGCTCGGGCTGTCCGCTCCGGGGAGCGGTCGGCAGACTGGCCCGGTGCCGCCGGACGGCGGCGCGAGCACCGGAGAGGGGGGGCGCGGCGTGATCACGGTCCTGGTCGCGGACGACCACGCGTTCGTCCGCACCTCCCTGGTCGAGCTGTTCACCGCCAGCGGCGACCTCACCGTGGTGGCCGAGTGCGAGGACGGCGCGGAGGTCCTCGACGCCGCGCGGCGCACCCACCCCGACGTCGTCCTGCTCGACGTCGCGATGCCGCGGGTCACCGGGCTGGAGGCCGCCCGCGAGCTGCTCGCGGCCTGCCCGGAGTCGCGCGTCGTCGTCCTCACCGGGTCGCTGAGCCCGGCGCTGGTCCGCGAGGCGCGCGCGATCGGCGTCCGGGGGTACCTGCTGAAGGACGACGACCCCGGCGCGCTCCCCGGTCACGTGCGCACGGTGGCCGCGGGCGGCACCGCCTGGAGCGCCGCCGCCACCTCCGCCGACCGCTGACCCGCCCCCTGGGTGCCTTTCGCGCGCGAAAGGCACTGGTCAGGCACCTGTGGCAGAGCACGGCCGCGGGGCCGTCACCCGGAGGGGTGAACGGGGCGGTACGGAACGGCACCGGCCCCTGTACGGAGAGTCGTGACGCGCATGGGTGTGGCTCACGGCACCCGGGACCTTCGTCCCGTGGGGGTGTATCGGCCCTGGTCAAGCGCCCGGCGGTCGGGTCCCATGAGCGCGCTCCCCCGCATCGGCGGACCGGGGCACGGGATGGAAACACGGGGGTTCCCATGACGCTGGCCCAGCTGCGGCCGACCGACCTGGCCCGGGTGCTGGTGGTCGACGACCACCGCACCTTCGCCGAACTGCTGTCCGGGGCGCTGGCCTCCGCGGGGATGGACGCCGTCGGCACGGCGCACTCCGCGGCGCAGGCCGTCGCGATGGCCCAGGACCTGCAGCCGGACATCGTCGTCATGGACATCGAGATGCCCCGCCAGGACGGGCTCGCGGCCACCCGCCGGATCCGCGAGGTCGCGCCGGACGCCGTCGTCGCCGTGGTCACCGCGCACCGCGACCCCGACTGGGTGGTCCGCGCCGCCCAGGCCGGCGCGTCGGCGTTCATCCCCAAGGACGGCTCGCTGGCCGAGATGATCGACGTCCTGTCCCGGGTCCAGCCCGGGCAGATGCTCGTCGCGCCCTCCACCTTCGCCGGTGGCGCGCCCCGCTCCTCCCCGGCCGGCACGCGGGGCGCGGTGCCGCAGCTGACCCGGCGCGAGCAGGAGGTGCTCGACTGCCTCGGCCGCGGGATGCAGGTCAAGGCGATCGCCCGGGTCCTCGGCATCACGCTGGAGACCTGCCGCGGCTACGTGAAGTCACTGCACGCCAAGCTGGGTGTCCGTTCCCAGCTGGAGGCCGTCGTCAAGGCCCAGCAGCTGGGTCTGCTGGCCGCCGCGGATGAGCGCTGAGCGTCCCGGTCCCTCCTCTTCCCCGCCGCTGACCGCCGCACCGCGCCGCACGGTCTGGGGCCGTGAGCTCGCCGCCTTCTGCGCCATCGCGCTGCTGGTGCTGCTCGCCGTCTCGGCGGGCACGGTGTGGCTGAGCGAGCGGATCGCGCGGACCAACGCGCTGGAGGAGGCCGAGGGCAACGCCGGACGGCTGGCCGAGTACCTCGTCGCCCCGGTCCTCGCCGACGCACTGGCCGGGATCCCCGGGCGGTGGGAGGAGCTCGACCGGGACGCGCGGAACCGGATGCGCGACGGGTCGGTGACCCGCATGGTCGTCTGGCGGGCGACCGGCGAGATCGTGTACTCCACCGAGCCCGGCCAGCAGGGCGAGACCCTCCCGCCGTCGGACGGCCTGCTGGCCGCGATCGGCGGCGCGACGGTCTCCGACGTCGACGAGCAGCCGGAGACCACGGCCGGGGGCGCGCCGCAGGCGTTGATGGAGGTCTACACGCCGCTGGAGGTCCCCGGCGAGCAGCTGGCCTTCGAGGCCTACTTCGCCTACGACCGCATCGACCGCGAGGCGGCCCGGCTGCGCGGCGAGATCATCCCGATGGCCATCGGCGCCCTGGTCGTCCTGCAGCTCGTGCAGGTCCCGATCGCGACGTCGCTGGCCCGCCGCGTGCGGCGCCAGGAGGCCGAGCGGACGGCGCTGGTGCAGCGCAACGTCGAGGCCTCCGACCGGGAACGGCGGGCGATCGCCGCCGACGTGCACGACGGCCCGGTGCAGGACCTCGCCGGGGTGAGCTACGCGCTCTCCGCGCTGCGGGGCAGCCTGCCCGAGGAGCGGCAGCCGACGGTCGACAAGCTGGTCGGCGCCGTCCGCAGCGCCGTGCAGCAGCTGCGCCGGCTGATGGTCGACATCTACCCGCCCGACCTCAGCGGGCCGGGGCTCGGGGTGGCGATCGCCGACGCCGCCGAGCCGCTGCGCACCGCCGGCGTCGAGGTGCTCATGGACGCCGCGCCCCTGCCGGACATGACGCCGGACGCCGCGGCGGTGCTCTACCGCACCGCCAAGGAGGCGCTGGCCAACGTCGCGCACCACGCCCAGGCCAAGACCGCCTGGATCACCCTGGAGGAGACCGTCCTGCACGGCGCCCCGGCGGTGCGGCTGGAGATCGCCGACGACGGCGTGGGCTTCCCGGCGTCCACCGACAGGCGGGCCGAGGGGCACCTGGGGCTGTCCCTGCTCCGCGACCGGGTCCTCGACCTGGGTGGCACCGTGACGCTGGGTGATCGCCTCGGCGGCGGTGCGCTGTTGACCGCTGTGGTGCCACTGCACCACGGACAGTGACGCCACGAGCCGCTGACCTGCACGGACCCCCCAACTGCGGGGGCGGCCCGCCCCCCTCCGCGCGGCTGTGACGGGGCGGGCGGACGCGGGAGTCTTCCTCCACCGAGATCACCAGCGGTAGTGAGGAGCACCCCCCCGATGGAGACGCCCAGCCTGAACCGCCGCGACGTCCTCAAGGTGTCGCTGGCCGGCACCGCGGCCATGGCGCTGCCGTACCAGGCTGTCCTGTCGGCCAAGAGCGCATCGGAGCTCGACGAGCGGAAGATGCCCCGGCCCTACGCCGCGGCCTTCACCGCCCCGCCGGTGCTGGCGCCGTACCGCAGCGACGACCGCCCGGGCACCACCTACGGCACCGTCCCGGGGACGACGACCCCGGTCACCGGCGGCGCGTACGTGGGCAGCGACTACTACAAGATCGAGCAGCGGCCGGCGCAGGTCGAGTTCGTCAAGGGCATCAAGACGACGGTGTGGGGCTACAACGGCCTGGTCCCCGGCCCCACGATCCGCGTCTACCAGAACGGCACGCAGACCCGCCGGGTCGTCATGCAGCAGGTCAACAAGCTGCCGGCCAAGCACCCGACGCTGGGCTACGTCCCCTGGACCTCCACCCACCTGCACGGCTCGCCGTCCAAGCCGCAGTTCGACGGCTACGCCGGGGACCTGACGAACCCGGGCGAGTGGAAGAACTACATGTACCCGAACAACTGCTCGCCGCGGACGCTCTGGTACCACGACCACGGCGTGCACCACACCGCCGAGAACGTCTACATGGGCCTGGCCGCGCAGTACCACTGCGTCGACGAGGGGCTCGAGCGGGAGCTGGGCATCCCCCGCTACGACCGGGCCAAGGTCGGCACCGCCCGTCCCCAGTACGAGTTCCCGCTGATCATCAGCGACGTCATGTTCGCCCGGAACGGCCAGCTGATGTGGGACGACGACGGGGAGTCCGGCGTCTACGGCGACGTCATCCTGGTCAACGGCGTGCCGTGGCCGACCATGAAGGTCGAGCCCCGCAAGTACCGCTTCCGGGTGCTCAACGGCTCACTGGCCCGCGGCTACACGCTCAAGCTGAGCAACGGCAAGCCGTTCACCGTCATCGCCACCGACGGCGGCTTCATGCCCAGGCCGCAGACGGTCACCACGCTGACCGTCGGCATGGCCGAGCGCTACGAGATCGTCATCGACTTCGCCGACCTCAAGGGCACGAGGGTCCAGCTGCTCAACGGCGGCGTGAAGAACGCCCGGGACTACGACCACACCGGCAAGGTCATGCAGTTCGAGGTCGGGACGACGGTCACCAGCACCGACGGCAACAGCGTCCCCAGCACGCTCGGCCCGGTGCACCCGACCATGGCGCTGGACCCCGCCGCGTCGGTCGCGACCCGGCGCATGCGGCTGGAGCGGACCAACGGCCTGTGGGTCATCAACGGCGAGACCTGGGACGACGTCGTGCGGTCGAAGTACGAGCACGTCTTCGCGCAGGTCGAGCCGAACAGCACCGAGATCTGGGAGGTCGAGAACTCCTCCGGCGGCTGGTTCCACCCGCTGCACGTCCACCTCGTGGACTTCCAGGTGCTCAGCCGCAACGGGCAGCCGCCGCGGCCGGAGGAGCGGGGCCCCAAGGACGTCGTCTACGTGGGCGAGGGCGAGACCGTCCGGCTGCTCATGCGCTTCGACCACGAGGAGGGGCGGTACATGATCCACTGCCACAACCTCTCCCACGAGGACCACGACATGATGACCCAGTACCAGGTGGGTCACCACGACATCGACTGCGACTCGATCAACACCGCACCGCCCAGGACCGGGGACCCCGACGACATGCAGGACGCCCTGGAGGAGGCCGCCGAGGAGGCCGAGGAGGTCGCGGACGAGACGGCGGACGTCGCCGCCGACACCGTCCCGCCGGCGGGCACGGGGACGACGGGGACCGGGTCGGGCGCCACTGCCACGACCCCGCCCGCCCCGACGACGACCGCCCCGGCGCCCGCGGCACCCACGACGTCGGCCCCCGCGCCCCGCCGCTCGGCCACGCCGGCTCCGGCCACGCCGGCTCCGACCACGCCGGCTCCGACCCCGGCGGCGACGACGCCCACGCGGCGACGGTCGCGGTGACCGCCGTCCTGCGCCCACCCGCGCCCGCCCCGGCCGGGACGCGGGCGCGCCGGAGCACCGCCGGGTGGCAGCTGGTGGCGGCGCTCGGTCTGGCCACGGCCGGCGGGCTGCACGTGGCGGCCGCGGTCGACCACCTCTCCGCGGGTGAGCTGGCCGTCGGCTTCTTCCTGCTCACCGCGCTCGCCCAGGCCGGGTTCGCCGCGTGGTTGGTGCTCGGCGCCTGGGCGGGTACCCGGGCAGGTGCCGGACCGGTCGGTCTGGCGCTGCTCGGCACCGCCGGCCTGCTGACCCTCTACGTCCTCGCGCACACCACGGGGTTGCTGGACGCGTTCGCGGTGCACGAGGCGGCGACCGGGCACGCGCACGACGTCCCGGGCCGGGAGACCGTGGCGGTGGACCCGGTGACCGGCGTCCGGTTCGCCGACGGCATGCCGGTCGGCTCCGCCGGGCCGGTCGCGATGGACGGGCTGCCGGCGTCCTCGGCCGGGCACGGCCCCGAGGCGGTCGGCACCGCGGTGGTCGCCGCCGAGCTGCTGACCCTGGCCGCCCTGGCCGCGCTCCTCCCCGCACCCGGGCGCCGGCGCGCGCTCGACGCCCTGGTGGTCCTCGCCGGGGTCGCCTGGGCCCTGTGGCTCACCGGCGTCCTCGGGTGAGAACCGCCCCACGAACCGCCGCCGTGGTCCCCGGTGACCCCCGCACCGGGGACCGCGGCGGCACCTCCCGGCTCCGCGGGGCCGTCCTCTGGCTCGCGACCGGTGCGGCACTGCTCCTGGTCGCCGCCACCTCCGGCCTGCTGCCCGTGCAGCCGATGCGGGTCGACTCCGGCAGCATGGCGCCGACCGTCGCGGCCGGCGACCTGCTGCTCGTCCGGCACGGGCAGGGCCCGGTGCAGCGCGGCGACGTCGTCGCGGTGACCTCCCCGCTCGACGACGGGCTCCTGGTCAAGCGGGCGGTGGCGGTGGGTGGCGACGAGGTGGCCGTCGAGGACGGCGTCCTGGTGGTCGACGGCGTGGCCGTCTGCGAGCCGGCGATCGACCCGGCGCACCTCGACGGCGTCTGGTTCGGACCGGTGGCCGTGCCGGAGGGGCACCTGTTCCTGCTCAGCGACGCCCGCGACGGGTCGGTCGACTCGCGCTCCTTCGGCCCGGTGCCGGAGTCCTCGCTCGTCGGCACCGTCGCCGCCCGGCTGTGGCCCGACCCCGGTCCGCTCCCCTCACCGTCCGCAGGGTGCTGAGGACCCTCTCCGGCGCGCCGACCTGGGGGAACACCCCGGACGCGGGGGCTGCTGCACCCGGCGTGGGAAGCCCCGCCGCTCCGTCGTCCCCCGTCGCCTCCTCCCCCGACCTCTCCCGCCTCCTCCGGGTGCGCCAGGTCTACGCCGAGCCCGCCGCCCTGCAGTCACCCCGCGGCCGGCAGGTGCTGGCCCGCTTCCCCGGTGCCGAGGTGGTCGAGGTCCCCTCGCACTGGAAGATCCCCGAGCTGCACGGCAACGAGGGCAACGTCGAGCGCTGGGTGCGGGTCAAGTCCGAGACGCTCGTGCTCGGGGTCAAGAAGTCGCTGACCGCCCGGCCCAACGGCCGCTCGGCGAACTGGATCGCCCCGTCGACGGCCAACGGCTGCGCGATGGCGTGCGCCTACTGCTACGTGCCGCGGCAGAAGGGCTACGCCAACCCGATCACCGTCTTCACCAACATCGAGCAGGTCACCGGCTACCTGCGCCGGCACGTCGCCCGGCAGGGCCCGAAGACCGAGCCCGACCAGTGCGACCCGGCGGCGTGGGTCTACGACCTGGGCGAGAACAGCGACTGCTCGGTCGACGCGCTCGTGAGCGACAACGTCGCCGACCTGGTCGCGACCTTCGCCGAGCTGCCGACGGCCAAGGCGTCCTTCGCGACCAAGTACGTCAACCGGCAGCTGCTCGAGCTGGACCCGCGCGGCCGCACCCGCGTGCGGTTCTCGGTCATGCCCGAGGACGACGCGAAGGTGCTCGACGTCCGCACCAGCCGGGTGGCCGAGCGGATCGCCGCGGTCGACGACTTCGTCGGGGCCGGCTACGAGGTGCACCTCAACCTCTCCCCGGTCGTGCTGCGCGAGGGGTGGGAGGCGGACTGGGCACAGCTGCTGCAGCGGCTGGACGACGAGCTCTCCCCCGCCGCCAAGGCGCAGGCGGCCGCCGAGGTCATCCTGCTGACCCACAACCGGGACCTGCACCAGGTCAACCTCGGCTGGCACCCGAAGGCCGAGGAGCTGCTGTGGCGGCCGGACCTGCAGCAGCCCAAGCGCAGCCAGAACGGCAGCTGGAACGTGCGCTACCGCAACGACGTGAAGCGGGCCGGGGTGGAACGGGTCCGGGAGCTGGTCGCGGCGCACGCACCCTGGCTGGGCATCCGGTACGCGTTCTGAGACTCGCGGGTGTCGACATGTCGACGGCCCGTGCCGGGTCGCTGACGCAACGTGTGGGACCCTGGGTTGCACTCCGGGGAGGTGAGGAGATGGCGGTGGACCACCAGGCCGCGGTGACGGCGCCGTCCCTGCTGACCGCGCTGCCGGACACCGTGGTCGTCGCCGACGCCAGGGGCCGCATCGCCTACGTCAACCCGCACGTGCGGGTGCTGCTGGGCTACGAGCCCGCCGCCGTCGTCGGCCAGCCCCTCGAGGTGCTCATGCCCGCGCGTTTCCGCCGCGGCCACGACGCCGACTACTCGCGCTTCCTCTCCACCGGCGAGGGCGAGCTGGCCGGGCGCACCACCCAGCTGCCGGCGCTGCACGCCGACGGCCACGAGGTGACCGTCGACGTGACGCTGGCGATGGTGCCGCCGCCCCCGGGAGCGGGGCCCGAGGAGGCCGGGGTGGTGGCCGTCCTCCGCGACGCGAGCACCACGATCCTGCTGGAGCGGCAGCTGATGGTCAGCCGCTACCTGGGGGCCACCCTGCGGGTCACCGCGGCGCTCACCGAGGCGCCCGACGCCGACGTCGCCTTCCGGGACCTGCTGCCGACGCTGTGCACCGAGCTGGACTGGGACACCGCGACGCTCTGGCAGCCCGACGAGCACACCGGGCGGCTGGTGCACGCCGGCACCTGGACCGCCCCCGGCGAGCAGCCCGGGGCCCTGGACGAGGCCTCCCGCCGGCACCGCTTCGCCCGCGGGGAGGGGCTGCCCGGCCTGACCTGGGCGCACCGGGCGCCGGTGGTCGTCACGGACCTGTGGAACGACCCGCGGTTCGTCCGCACCGACGCCGCCCGCGCCGACGGCATCCGCACCGGCGTGGCCTTCCCCGTCGTCCGCGGGGACCACCTGCTGGCGGTCTGCGAGCTGTTCTCCCGCGAGGAGCGCCCGGTGCCGGCCGAGCTGTCCGACGTGCTCGCCCACGCCGGCCGCCAGATCGGGCAGTTCCTCGGCCGGCTGCGCGCCGAGTCCGAGGTCCGCCAGCTCGCCGACACCCTGCAGCGCAGCCTGCTGCCCTCGCACCTGCCGGCGATCCGCGGCGTGGAGCTCGCCGCCCGCTACCGGCCCGGCGGGGAGACCGGGATCGTCGGCGGCGACACCTACGACGTCATGCCGCTGCCCGACGGCCGGTGGATGGTGCTCATCGCCGACGTGTGCGGCACCGGCGCCGAGGCCGCCGCGGTCACCGCGCTCACCCGGCACACGGCGCGGGCGGCGGCCAGCCCCGCCGCCGAGACCTCGGCCGGCCCCGCCGACGTGCTGCGAGCGGTGAACACCGCGCTGCTGCGGGCCCAGACCGACGGCCCGTTGCGCTTCGTCACCGCGTGCTGCCTCGTGCTCTCCCCCGGCCCGGGCTGCGTGTGCGCGACCGTGGGCGTGGCCGGGCACCCGCGGCCGGTGCTCAGCGGCCCGGACGGCCCGCACGAGATCGGCGTGGCCGGCCGCCCGCTCGGCATCACCGAGGACCTCGACGTGCCGGTCGTGGAGGTCGAGCTGCCGCCGGGGACGACGCTGGTGCTCTACACCGACGGGGTCACCGAGGCCCGCGACGACACCGGCGCGCAGTTCGGCGAGGAGGGGCTGCTGCGGGTGCTGCGCACGGCTCCCCCGGGGGCTGAGGCAGCCGTCGAGGCGATCACCGCCGCGGTCGAGGAGCGGCTGCGCACCTCGCGGTACCAAGCCGACGACCTCGCCGTCCTCGCCCTCGCCGTGCCGTGATCCCTCAGCCGGTCTGGCCGGTGTCGGCGTGCGCGGCGCCCACTGGCTTGGACTCCGGCGAGCCGCGCTGGCGCAGGTAGACGGCGAAGATCGCCATCGAGCCGACGGCGAGCATCTCCGACTGCCAGTTCTGGAAGGACCGGTTCCAGAAGTCGGCCTCCCCGAGGTAGCCGACCCAGCTGACCGGGTCCTGCCGCTGGCCCAGCTGCTCGGCGTTGTAGGCGGCCCAGCCGGCCACCGAGGAGGCGGCCCAGGTCAGGAGGAAGAGCGCGCCCATGAGCAGACCGAGGGAGCGGGAGAACACCGCCGTCCGCCAGCCGCCGGTGCGGGCCCAGGCGGGTGACTCGTCGTCGGAGTGCGGGCCGACCTGCTGCTCCCGGTCGGACTCGGTGCCCTCCTTGCCCGGCTCCTTCGACTCCGAGGAGCCGCGCTGCACCAGCCACACGGTGGCGAAGACGTAGAGGAAGAACTGCAGGTACTCCGACTGCCAGTTCTCCATGACGTCGACCCCGAATGACGAGGAGGTGACGTAGTCGAGCAGCGAGACCGTGGGCAGCCCCTCGGCCACCTGCCGGGCGTTGAAGTCCGCCGTCCCGGCGATCGCCTGGCCGGCGAGGGTCACGAGGAAGAGCGCGCCGAAGACGAGGCTCAGTGCGTTGGCGCGGAGGAAGCCGTAGCGGGGTGCGCTCATCGGCCCATCAGCCCCAGCGCGGTGACGTAGGCGATCCCGACCAGGATGACGACCAGGAACGCGAGGAAGACCCCGCGGACGCCGTTCACGCCCCCTCCACCTCGCAGTCGTAGGGCAGCTCGCCGCGCGGCTGGCAGACCGCGGCGGTCACCCGCCACCCGGCCGGGGTCTCGGTCAGGAACACCGTGTCGCCGCCGAGCCGCACCTGGGCCTCGCCGCCCCAGACCTCCACCGCCTCGACCGCGCCGCCCGGGAGCGGGACCTGCTCGATGGCCTGGACGCAGGGCGCCGACCCGTCGGACTCCAGGGCGTCCCGCGTCGTCGGTGCGAGCAGCGCGCACCGGTCGGCGGGGGCCGTCGCCGGGTCCTCGAAGGCGCCGGCCACCTGTGCGACGTCGTCCTCCTCCAGACCCGCGCAGCCGGACAGCAGCGCGGCTGCCGCCAGCACCGCAGCGGCTGCGCACCTCGTCGTCGGGGTAGCCACGTGCGCCTCCCGTCCTCCCCCTCCGCCTCCCGGCTGTGCTGACCGGGCCGACCGCGTACCCCCGTCCCCTCGCGCGGCAAACGATCGTCACCCGAGCGGGTAACGGGGGTTGCCCACGGGCATCGCGCCGCACGGTTACCGTGGCGGCGTGGCGCGGGTGGCGGTGGTCGGCGCCGGCCTCGGCGGCCTCGCGGCGGCGGCCCGGCTGGCCGCGCTCGGGCACGCGGTCACCGTGCTGGAGCAGGCGCCGCAGGTCGGCGGCAAGCTCGGCTGGTACGCCCGCGACGGGCACGGGTTCGACACCGGCCCGAGCCTGGTCACCCTCCCCCAGCTCTACCGCGACCTGTTCGCGGCCACCGGCGGACCGCTGGAGGACGCCGTCGACCTGGTCCGCCTGGACCCGGCCGTCGCGTACCGCTTCGCCGACGGGACGCCGCTGGCGGTGCCCGGGGAGGCCGCCGCCGTCCCGGACGCGCTGGACGCCGCCCTCGGCGCCGGCGCCGGCGCGCAGTGGGCGGCGCTCACGGCGCGGGCCGCGGAGATGTGGCGGGTCACCGAGCAGCCGTTCCTGCGCTCGCCGCTGGCCGGCGCGGCCACGCTCGCCCGGCTGGCCCGCAGTGCCTCCGACGTCGCGACGGTCGCTCCCTGGCAGACGCTGCGCGGCCTGGGGACGGCCCACCTGCACGACCCCCGGCTGCGCACGCTGCTCGACCGCTACGCCACCTACTCCGGCTCCGACCCACGGCGGGCGCCCGCGGTGCTGGCGACCGTGCCGTACGTCGAGCAGGCCTTCGGCTCCTGGTACGTGCGCGGCGGACTGCGCCGGCTGGCCGAGGCGGTGGCGCAGCGGGCCGTCGAGCGCGGCGCGGTGGTCCGCACCGGGACGGCCGTCGAGCGGGTGCTGGTGGAGGGCGGCCGGGCAGCCGGGGTGCGGCTGACCGGCGGGGAGGTGCTGCGGACCGACGTCGTCGTCTCCGGCGCGGACGCCGCGGCGCTGTACGCGGACCTGCTCCCCTCCTCCCGGTCGACCCGCGGCGTCCGGCGCGACCTGGCCCGCAGCACGCCGTCGCTGTCGGGGTTCGTGCTGCTGCTCGCGCTGCGCGGGCGGACGCCGGGGCTCGCGCACCACACCGTGCTGTTCCCCGGCGACTACGACGCCGAGTTCGACGCGGTTTTCGGCGTCGGCCGGCACCGAGGCGCGCCGCAGCCGGTCGGCGACCCGACCGTGTACGTCAGCGCCCCCGACGACCCGGCCACGCGACCGGACGACGACAGCGAGTCGTGGTTCGTGCTGGTCAACGCCCCGCGCCACGACCCGGCCGGCGGCGTGGACTGGGACGCCCCCGGGCTGGCCGACCGGTACGCGCGGCAGGTGCTCGACGTGATGGCCCGCCGCGGCCTGGACGTCCGCGACCGGGTGCGCTGGTGCGTTCCCCGCACCCCGGCCGATCTCGAGCGCGACACCCGCAGCGTCGGCGGCTCGATCTACGGGACGTCGAGCAACGGCGCCCGCGCGGCCTTCCTGCGGCCGGGCAACGCCTCCCCCGTGCCGGGCCTGTTCCTCGTCGGGGGTTCCTCCCACCCGGGCGGCGGGCTGCCGCTGGTCGCGCTGTCGGCGGAGATCGTCGCGGGCCTCGTCGGCCCGGCCTGACCGCACGCAGGGCGCGTTTCTGCGGGCACCACTCCCCGGTCACGTGCGTGCGGGACGGCGCGGTGACCATGCCGGCACCGGGACAGGTCGGCGTCATCGGCTCCGCGTCAGAACGGAGGCGGATCGTCGTCCGGAGGCAGCCCAGCCGAGATCGGTGCGTCCGTGTCCGGTGGGTCCGTGTCCGGCGGTGGCCGCGTCCCGGACGGTGGGCGCATGCCGGGTGGTCGGGTGGTGCGGGTGACCTCGGAGGGGGTGGTCACGGTCAGGGTGCCGTCGTCGTCCATGGTGAACCGCCAGCCGCGGGCGTGGGTCTTGAGCCGGTGGTGGGAGCGGCACAGGCAGCACAGGTTGGCGCAGTCGGTCTCGCCGCCGTCGGCGTGCGGGAGGACGTGGTCGCGGTCGGTCCAGCCGACCCGCTGGCCGCAGGTGGGGAAGCGGCAGGCGCGGTCGCGGGTGGTGACGAACGCGTGCTGGGCGGCGGTGGGCTCGTACGCGCCGGTCGGCGGTGGCCGGTCGAGGACCGCACACGCGCACTCGCGGCCGGGGTGGTCCCGGCAGCCGCGGCGGGCCAGCCGTTCCAGCTGCGCCGGCGTGGCGGTGGCCAGCAGCCGCCCGTCGGGGTCGGTGAGCGCGAAGCCCAGCGACCCGCCCTCGGGTGCGCGCAGCCCCAGCGCACCGATGCGTTGCAGGAGGTCGCGGACGTGCGTAGCGGTGATCGGCAGCCCGGCCACCGATCCGGGGGTGTTCGAGCTGCCCTCCAGGGCGTCCAGCGCCGCGGTGACCGTGACGTGCGCGGTGGCCGCGGGCAGGCCGGGGTCGGCGGGGCGGCGGATCAGCCGGGAGAACACCTCGGCGCGCAGCTGCCCGATCGGGCGGGGATCGCCGTCGGCCTTGACCATCCGGGCCAGCTGGTCGATCAGGTCGAAGCCCTCCGCGGCCTCCTCGGCCGGTAGCTCCGCGGCCAGCGTCGCCATCCCCTCCCGGGAGGCGGGGTAGACGCGCACATCGGCCTGCCGCTGCGCGGCCTTGCGCCGCCCGTCGATGGCGGCCGCGTCCCGCTCGAGCAGCAGCGCCAGCGCGCGGGCCCGCAGCCGGCCGATCGACAGGCCGGCCGCCTCGGGCAGCAGCCGGGACTCGATCACCCGGGCGATCGCCGGAGCGGTGTGCGCAAGCACGTCGACCAGCACCTTGGCCCGCGCCTCGTCCAGCACACCCTCGGACAGCGCTGCCCAGGTGGCCGGCAGGCTCTCCCGGTACACCCACGCCCGGTGCGCCAGGTGCGCGGCAGTTCCGCGCCCGCAGTTGAGCACCACCGCCAGCTCGGCCGGGAAGAACTCACTCACCCCGGGCAGCTCGGTGTCCGCAGCCCACGACCCCTTCCGCGCACCCGGATGCCCGGGCGGCGGATCCAACGTGTCGGGGCTGTCGTCGGCCAGCCCCAGCACCAACTCTGCCTCGTACGCCGCCGCCATCGCCCGGGCGGAGACCACCCGCTGCAACTCCGCGGCCTTCTGCGCCCGGGTCAGCATCGACACCGGCAGCCGGCGGTCGGGCAGCGGCTGCGCGACCGACCAGTCGACCAGCAGCCCTTCTACCGACTGCTGCCCCCGGATCGACGTCATGGACCGAACATACGTTCGGGGTACGACGATTCTGGCAGCTGAGCAGGAACTCCGCGGACGAGATCCTCACTGGCCGTGGCGGCGGAGCACCACTCCACCCCGTCAGGGATCGGCGCGGGTCGAGTCCCGACCCGAGCGGACGCCGACGGTCTCACCCCGGGCGGACGGCGGACACCGCGACCAGCGGCGTGCCCGGTGCCATCCGCCGCGGCTCAGCCGGATCGAGGCCCGCCTCGCGCAGCTGACCGACGAGCACGTCGGCGTCCGGGAGCTCCATGGCCCCCTCCTGCGCACGGAGCAGCAGGTCGAAGTGCCGGCTGACCAGCTGCGGCGTGGCCGCCGTCGTCACGACCAGCAGCGTGCCGCCGGGGACGAGCAGCTCGGCGAGGCTGCGCAGGAGGGCGACCCGCTCACCGACCGGCACGTAGTAGACGATGTTGGCGAGCAGCACCAGGTCGAACGGGGTCTCCTCGGCGACCAGGTCCCGGAGGTCGGCCCGCAGGACCCGCGCCCGCCCCGCCAGCCCGCGGTCGGCCAGGGTGCGCCGGGCCAGCGCCACGGCGTCCTCGTCCGTGTCGACGCCCACGCCCTCGGCCCCGGGCGCGGCCGCCAGCATCGTGGCCAGCTGGAGCCCCGCCCCGCAGCCGACGTCGAGCACTCGGCGCGGCGCTCCGGCGGTCACCGTCTCGCGGAGGACGGCGTCGACGAACGGCTCGAACGCCGCCGAGACCCGGGCGATGACGCCACCCCGCTCGACGACGTCCCGCCGGCGGGACCAGCCGGCCAGCACCGTCCCGAGGTCCCGGTACAGCCCGGTGTGGAACCCGGCGAACGCCTCGTACGAGGCGCGCACCAGGTCGTCGCCGACCACGGCCCGCCCGCCCGCCGCCAGGGACCACCGGACCCCGTCGTCGTGCACCAGCCCGGCGGCCGCGAGGACCCGCAGGAACGCCGCCAGCAGCTCCTCCTCGACCGCGCCGACGCGGCGGGCCAGCTCCGCGGTCGTGACCGGACCGCCGGCCAGGGCGTCGAGCACGCCGGTGTCCAGGGCCGCCGCACCGAGGCCCAGCCGGATGGCGGCCTGCCCGTCGCGGGTGACCCGGAGCCGGGCGCGGAGGTTCCCTGCCCGCAGCAGCGCGAGCAGGGTGCGTGCACGGGACAGCCGGGCCATGGGCGCTCCTCCGGGTCGGCGGGGACCCACTCTTGTGCAGCCGGCCGGCGACTGCCAGGGTCGCGCCGACCTGGCACCCGAGGCGGTCGACGGCACCGTCGCAGGAGAGGTGTGTTATAGTTGAGCTATAACAAGTCGCCAGGAGGTCGATGTGCAGCGTTCCCGGGTAGTCGCCGTCTCCGCACCCCTGCTGGCCGGGGCGGCGCTCGCCGCCGCCTTGGGCTGGGCCGACCGGTTCCCGGCAGGGGTGGCGTCCCACATCGGCGCGGACGGCCGGATCGACGGCGTGTCCACGACCGGGCTGTTCGCCGCGACCGGGGTCGCCGTGTGCGCCGCAACCCCGCCGCACTGCGGTTGCTGTCCGCCGCCTCGTCCGGGTCGGCCGCCGTGGTCGCCGCGGGTGCGGTGTCGCTGCTCGCCACCAGCCTCGACCGCACGGACCTGTTGGGGCGGCCCGTGCCGGGGTGGGTGTTCCTACTGGCCCTCGCCGCACTGGCCGGCGGCAGCGCCCTGGGGTGGCTCCTCGGCCGGTCCCCCGCGCCGGTCCGGACCCCGCAGCCGCCGCCCGCCGAGGCGCCGCGGATCGACCTCCCGGCGGGCGGCCGCGCCGTGTGGACCCGCGTCGTCGTCGCGGCCCCCATCGCGGTCGGCGCCCTCGGGGCGGCCGGGCTGGGGGCCGCGCTGACCGTCACCGCCGGTGCGGCGGCCGGGGCACCGGCCCTGCTCGTGGCCGCGGCGCTGGCCGTGGGGACCTCCGCCCGGGTCACCGTCGACGCCACGGGGCTGACCGCGCACCCCGGGCTCGTCCGGCGTCCCCGGCTGCACGTGCCGCTGGACCGCGTGGCGAGCGCCCGGCGGACCGACGTCCGCGCCACGGAGATGGGCGGGTGGGGGGTGCGGATGCGCGGCGAGCGCACCGCCCTGCTGCTCCGCGGCGGGGAGGCGCTCGAGCTCGACCTCGGCGACGGCTCCCGCTTCCTCGTCACGGTGGACGACGCGGCGACCGCCGCCGCCCTGGTCAACACCCTCGCCGAGCGGGCCCGTCAGTGCTGATCGCGATCGACCCGGCCTCGCCCGTCCCGCTGGGCGACCAGGTCGCCGCCGCGGTGCGCCGGGGCATCGAGGACGGGACCGTCGGACCGGGCCACCGGCTGCCGGCCGCCCGCGACCTCGCCACGTCGCTCGGCGTGAACGTGCACACCGTGCTGCGCGGCTACCAGCAGCTGCGCGACGAGGGGCTGGTCGAGCTGCGCCGCGGCCGCGGTGCGGTCGTCAGCGCGGCCGCGACGGCCGAGGGCGCCGAGCTCGCCGAGGCCGCGGGACGGCTGGCCGCCGCCGCCCGCCGGCTCGGCCTGGCCGAGGACGACGTCCTCGACGCGGTCCGGCAGGCGCTGCGCCGCCCCGCGGCCGACCCGCGAGCCTGAACTCCGTCCTCAGCTGCGCGCGGCGCCGTAGCCGAGCAGGGCGGCCAGGCCCAGCGCGCTGCGCGGGGCGTAGGCGGTCCGCCACAGCCCGCCGTGCACCGCGGCGTACGCCTCGTCCTGCCACGGCTGCTCGTGCGCCGGCCCGCCGCCCGTGTGCAGGTCGTGCACCAGCAGCGCGGCCATGAGCACGTTGGACGTCGCCGGGTCGAAGACCTCGACGCCGAACCGGTGCGCCCCCGCGTAGGCCGCCGCAAGCGCGCGGTTCTTCAGCACCGAGCGGGTGCGGGTCGGTGGGGCGACGTTCATCGACACCGTCGTCCCCGCGGCCCGCGCGACGGTCGCCCGCCACCGCTGCAGCCGCTTGGCCAGCGCGTAGTTGGGGCCCTGCTGGGGCACCAGGCTGTCGGAGACGCCCGGGTCGCTGCCCGGCACGTACGCCCGTTGCAGCAGCCGGCCGGCGCTGAGCGTCCGCAGCGGGCGGCCCAGCAGCTTCGCCGCGCGCGAGCGCCCGGCATAGGCGCGCACCGACTGGGCCACGGCGTCCGGCGGGACGGCGAAGACGTCGGTGGGCGTGGCGAGGAAGGCCAGCGCGAGGTCGTCGCGGGTCGCGGCCAGCCGCACGGTCAGCGCGTCGACCGCGGTCGACACCCGCACGTTGGTCGCGCCGTCTGCGTAGACGTAGTCGCCGAGCACCGGGCGCCCGGGCAGCCCGGTCACCCACTCGGCGACGGCGGGCACCTCGCTGATCAGGTCCGCGCCCGGGGCGCCGGCGTCCCCGGCCACCGGGTACAGCAGCGTGCCGGCGCCCCGGCGGGCGGTGTCGAGCACCCGCTCCCACAGCTGCGGCCGGGGCAGGTCGACGCCGGCCACCCGGGCGCCCCAGCGCAGCAGCGCGGTGAGCGGACCCATCTCCGCGCCCGCGCCGAGCACGACGACCGTCGTGCCGGGCAGCGCGAGCCACTCGGGGTGGGCCACGACGGTGCGCACCGCCTCGGCCGCGGAGGGCTCCACGACCCCGCCCTCGACCCAGGTGTCGAGCCGGCGCAGCAGGGCGTCACCGCGCAGCCGCTCGCCGCGGAAGGGCAGCGACAGCTCGCGCTCGGGCTCGGCGTTCCCGGCGACCTCCGCCGTGCCGAGGGTGCGGCCGGCGGGCGCGGTGGCGAGCTCCGCCAGGCCGGTCTCCGCACCGTCCGGGCCGGCCACCCGCATCCGCGCGTGCAGCGCGATCAACCCGGCATCGGCGATGGCGAGCGCGGCGTCCCGCGAGGGCAGCCCGGCCTCCACCAGCCGGCGGAAGTGCGACAGGTACCCGGTCCGCCAGTTGGTCTCCCGCTCGGCCGCGCCGGCACCGGTGGGGTCCACCGGGCGCAGCGCGTCGGCGACGACCGCCCGGCCGAGCGCCGCGGTGCTGCGCCGGCCGTCGGGACCGGACGGGAAGACGACCCCCGACTCGCTCACCGGTCGAGCACCGACGACGAGTCGACGGGAGCGCCGGCCTCCAGCCAGCGGAGCAGGATCCGCGCGCCGAAGCCGGTGCCGCCCTTGACCACCTCGGCGTCGTCGGACCCGGCGCGGGCCGGGCCGGCGACGTCCAGGTGCGCCCACGGCAGGTCACCGGCGAAGGGCCGCAGGAACAGCGCCGCCGTCGTCCCCCCGGGGTTGCCCGGTGCGTTGTTCGCGTCGGCGACGGTGCTCTCGAGCAGGTCGGCGTGCTCCTCGGCCAGCGGCATCCGCCACACCGGCTCGCCGGCGTGCCCGGCGGCGGTGCGCAGCGCGTCGGCCAGCCCGTCGGTGGTCGCGTACAGCCCCGCGGTGCGGGTGCCGAGCGCGACCTTCATCGCGCCGGTCAGCGTGGCGACGTCCACGAGCACCGTGGCGCCGAGCTCCAGCCGCCCCCACGCCAGCCCGTCGGCGAGCACCATGCGGCCCTCGGCGTCGGTGTTGAGCACCTCGGTCGTCCGGCCGCCGACGTGCCGCACCACGTCGGCCGGGCGGTAGGCGGAGCCGGAGACCGCGTTCTCCGCGGCGGGGACGACGGCGGTGACCGCGACCGGCAGGCCCAGCCGGGCGGCGGCGTCCACCGCGGCGAGGACGGCGGCGCCGCCGGCCATGTCGGTCTTCATCTCGCGCATGCCGGCGGTGGGCTTGATCGAGATGCCGCCGGTGTCGAAGGTGATGCCCTTGCCGACCAGCACGACGTGGCCCGGGCCGGCACCCGGAGGCCGGTGGCTCGCGACGACCACCCGCGGCGGGCTGGCCGAGCCGCCGCCGACGGCCAGCACGCCGCCGAATCCGCCGGCCCGCAGCTCCTCGGGGCCGAGCACGGTGACCTCGACGTGCGGCAGCCCGGCCAGCCGCTCGACCGCCTGCGCGGCGAGCCAGGCCGGGTCCTTGGTGTTGCTGGGGGTGTTCACCAGGTCGCGGGCCCAGGCGACGGCCTGCCCGGTGACCTCGCCGGCCCGCGCCGCGGCGGTGACCGCCGGGTCCGCACCGTCGGCGGCCACGACCGTGACGGTCTGCAGCCTCGGCGGGTGGGGCGTGGACGTCTCCCGGAAGCGGTAGCCGGCCAGCAGCGCGGCCTCGACGGCCAGGCGCACCTCCTCGGCGCCCGCCGGGGCGGCGGCGTCGTCCAGCGGCAGCACCAGCCGGCGCGCGCCGTGCTCGGCCAGGGTCTGCGCGCGGCGGACGGCGGTGGCCACGTAGCCGCGCAGGTCGGGCAGCGTGGCGTCACCGACCCCGACGGCCACCACGCTGCGCGGCCGGCGGCCGGGCACCGGCAGGTTGGTGACGTTCCCCGGCCCGCCGGTGTTGCCGGTGTCGGCCAGCGCGCCGGCGAGCAGTCCGGCGTCGACCGGCGCGTCCGGCCCGGTCACCCAGGCGGGCAGCGCGGACCCGCTGCCGACGGGTACGGCCAGGACGTCGTCCTCGCCGAGCGCCGGGAGTTCGGTGAGGACCTCGACCCGCGGCAACGGCGCGGCCCCGGTCGCCGGCGTGCTGCCGGCGGCCGGGGCCGTGTCCAGCGCGGGGCTGCCCGAGGGCAGGCTCGCGGGGGTGTTCAGCTGGTCGCGCCCTTCAGTGCCTCGGAGAGCGCCGCGGCCTCGTCGGGCGACAGCTCGACGACCAGGCGACCGCCGCCTTCGAGCGGGACGCGCATGACCAGGCCCCGCCCCTCCTTGGTGACCTCGAGGGGACCTTCACCCGTGCGCGGCTTCATGGCCGCCATGCGTGCCTCCTTCGTCGGCCGTGCGCGCCCCGTGAGCCGCGTCCCGGCGTCGTCGATGCTGTGAGCTCCGGCCTCCATGATCCCGTATCCCGCTCGGAGGTCCAACCCGAGGTGGAGGACCCCCTTGCCCCCCACCCCTCGCAGGCTCGCGCCAGGCCCCGTCCAGAGGCTCGCCGCGAGCGTGCGAGTGGCGAGGCGGACGGGGTCCTCCACCCTGCAGGAGGGCCGTTCCAGCCCCTCACCGGGCTCGCGGCGGGACCCTGCAGGGGGCAGCTTCACGGGGTGGCGCGGCAGCAGGACGCCACGTGGTCGTCCACCATCCCCGTGGCCTGCATGAGGGCGTAGGCGGTGGTGGGGCCGACGAAGACGAAGCCGCGGCGCTTGAGCTCGCGGGCCATCGCCGTCGACTCCGGGCTGGTCGCCGGGACGTCGGCGAGGGTGGCCGGGCGGGGCCGCGGGCCGGGCGGGGCGAAGGACCACAGCAGCGCGGACAGCCCCTCGGGGACCCGCTGCGCGGCGCGGGCGTTGCCGATCGCGGCGGCCACCTTGGCCCGGTTGCGGACGATGCCGGCGTCGGCGAGCAGCCGGGCCTCGTCGTCGGGGCCGAACGCCGCCACCGCGTCGATCGAGAAGCCGGCGAAGGCGGCCCGGAACGCGGGGCGCTTGCGCAGGATGGTGAGCCAGGACAGCCCCGACTGGAACGCCTCGAGGCAGAGCCGCTCGAACAGGGCGTCGTCCCCGTGCAGCGGCGTCCCCCACTCCTCGTCGTGGTAGGCGACGTACTCGGGGGCGCTGTCGCCCCACGCACACCGGATCCGGTCCACGGCCGGCACCGTAGCCCCGGCCGCCGACGGTCCCGGCTCAGCCCAGGACCGAGCCCACGGCGCCGCTGGCCAGGTCCTTGGTGTAGAGGTCGCGCCGCAGGTTGACGTCGGTCGCCGACAGCGGCTGCGAGGTCGTCACCAGCACCCGGTCGCCGGTGACCGCCAGCAGCCGGCCGTACTCGGCGGGGGTCACCGCGCCGGTCGGGCCGACCGTGGCCCGCCCGGCGGCGTCCGCGGTGACCAGCACGAGCGGCCCGGCGACCCCGCCGTCGAGGTCGCGGCGGTAGTGGTCGGTGTGGCCGTTGCCGTCCGAGGGCAGGGCCGCCGCGGTGGTGGCGAAGAAGGCGTACCGGCCGGTGGGGTCCAGCTCGACCTGGTGCTCCCACGCCGAGGTCTGCCCGGTGCCCAGCGCGACGACCGCGCCGGTGGCCAGGTCGACGCGGTAGGCCAGCCCCGTCCCGTTGGTCTGGGCGGGCGAGCCGGTGGTCACCTTGTTGGTGGTCACCAGGGCGACGTAGCGGCCGTCGTCGCTGACCGCCAGGTCACCGGTGTCGCGGTAGACCGCGAACGGCAGCGTCCGGCCGAGGGCGGTGGTGACCTGGGAGACCACCCGGGCCTCCCCGGCGCCGGCCCCGGACAGCGTCTTGCGGTAGGCCTGCACCCCGATGGCGGTGTCGACGCCGAAGACGGCGAACCGCCCGTCGGGGGTCAGCGCGAGCGCCGGCCCGGTGGCCGGGCCCGGCAGCTCGCCGCCCGCCGTGGTCGTCGAGACACGGGTGACCGCACCGGTGGACAGCCGCTTGGCGAAGACGTCGACGCGGCCGTTGGTGTCCCCGGGGACGAGGTCGGCGCGGGCGGAGTGGAAGAGCACCAGGTCGCCGTCGGCGGAGATCGCGACCGCGGGGCCGGTGGCGTAGACCGACGCCGCCGTCTGCAGCAGCGTGCCGGCCACCGTCGCGTGGGCCGTGCCGCCCTGCGGGACGCTGACCAGGGTCCAGGTCCGGGTCGCGACGTCGAACCGGTACACGTCGGCCTGCCCGTTGGTGTCGCGGGGGTCGAGCGCGGCTCGGGTGGCCAGGGCGACGGAGCGGCCGTCGTCGCTGACCGCCGGCACGCTGGTGTTGGTCGGGTCGGTCGCGCCGGTTGCGCCGGCCGCGAGCGGGGCGATCCGCGTGCGGGTGCCGAGGGTGCGGTCGACGAGGTGGAGCTCGTAGGCGCTGTTGGTGTCGGCCGGATCGAGGCGGGCGCGGGTGCCGACGACGACGAACCGGCCGTCGCCGCCGGCGGCCAGGCCGCCGCTCTCCCCCGCCCCCTCCGCCGGGACGGTCGCGGCCAGCGGGGTCACCGTCACCTCGGCGGACGGCGCCGACACGTTGCCGCTCGCGTCGACCGCCACCACCGTGAACCGGTACGTCGTGCCGTTGGTCAGGCCGGTCACCACAACCGAGGTGGCCGGCGCCGGCGCGGTCGCGACGGTGCTCCCGTCGGCGGCCAGCACCCGGTGCTCGGTGACGTCGGCCGGAGCGGGCGCCCAGCTCAGCTCGGCCTGCCCGTCGCCGGTCACGACGGTCACCCCGGTGGGGGCCGGCGGCGGGGTGCGGTCGGCGGGGGTGACGACGACGGTCGCCGCGGCCGAGGCGTTGCCGTGGCCGTCGACGGCGACCAGCGTGTAGGTGTAGCTGCGGCCGTTGACCAGCCCGGTGTCGCTGTACGCCGTCCCCGGCGGGATGGTCACCCGCACGCCGTCGCGCCGGAGCACGTAGCGGGCGAGGTCGGGCTCGGTGTTCGCCGCCCACGCGAGGTCGACCCGCCCGTCGCCCGGCGTCCCGGTGAAGCCGGCCGGCACCGCCGGCGGGGTGAGATCGGTCGGCCGCGCGGTCTCAGCCTTCGTCGCCCTCGAGGCGTTCGCGGAGGTGTCGACGGCGACCAGCGCGTAGCTGTAGACGCGGTCGTTGACCAGCCCGCTGTCGGTGTACGTGGTCCCGGTCGGCGTGGCGACCTCGACGCCGTCGCGCAGCAGCACGTAGCCGGCCAGGTCGGGCTCGTCGTTCGCCGTCCAGGTGAGCGTGACCTGCCCGTCACCGGCGACCGCGGTCAGCCCCGCGGGCCCGCCGGGTGCCCTGCGGTCGGCGGGGGTCTCCACGGCCGCGGGCGTGGCGGCCGACGTGTTGCCGTGGGTGTCGACCGCGGCCACGGAGTACGCGTGGGCGGCGTCGGCGGGCAGGCCGGCGTCGACGTGCGTGGTGCCGGGGACCCGGGCGAGCTCGACGCCGTCGCGCAGCACCACGTAGCCGGCCAGGTCGGGCTCGGTGCCGGCCGCCCAGGAGAGGCTGACCAGACCGTCGCCGCGCACCGCGCTCACGCCCGTGGGGGCGGCCGGCGCGGTCCGGTCGGTCGGCGTCGCCGAGGCCGTCGCGGGCTCCGAGGCGTTGCCCGCCCGGTCGACGGCGACCAGCGCGTACTCGTAGGTCGTGCCGTCGACCACGTCGGCGTCGGTGTGGCTCGTCCCGGTCACGGTGGCGACCTGCACGCCGTCGCGCAGCACCCGGTAACCCGCGAGGTCGGGCTCGGTGTTCGGCGTCCAGCGCAGCACCACCTCGCCCTCGCCGGCGGTGGCGCTGAAGCCGGCCGGGCGGGCCGGCGCCCGGAGGTCGGGGGTCGTCACGGTCACGGTCCCCGAGGGGGGCGACGGGTTGTCGTGCGTGTCGACGGCGACGACCGCGTAGGCGTAGGTCGTGCCGTCGGCGACGGTGGTGTCGGTGTACGCCGGGGCGGTCACGGTGGCGACCTGCACGCCGTCGCGCAGCACCCGGTAGCCGGCGAGGTCGGGCTCGGTGTTGGCGTTCCAGGTCAGGTCCACCCGGCGGTCGCCGGCGGTGGCGGTCAGGCCGGTGGGCGGCGCCGGGGCCTCCAGCTCGTGCGGCGTGGCGCTGACCGCGGCCGAGGAGACCGACCGGTTGCCGTGGGCGTCCACCGCGACGAGCGTGTAGCGGTAGGTGGTGTCGTTGACCAGCGGGGCGTCGGTGTACGTGGTCGCGCCGGTCACGGTGGCGACCTCGGTGCCGCCGCGGAGCACCCGGTAGGAAGCCAGGTCGGGCTCGGCGTTGGCCGTCCAGGTCAGCGTGACCCGCCCGTCGCCGCGCTGCGCGGCCAGGCCCGTCGGAGCGGCCGGCGGGGTGAGGTCGGTGGGCGTGACGTCGACCGCGGCCGAGGGCGCCGACCGGTTCCCGTGGGTGTCCACGGCGACCAGCGTGTAGCGGTAGGTGCGGTCGTTGACCAGCGGCTGGTCGACGTGCGAGGTGCCGGCCAGGAACACCACCTGCTGGCCGTCCCGCAGCAGCGCGTAGCCGGCGAGGTCGGGCTCGGTGCTCGCCGTCCAGGACAGTCCGGCGCGCCCGTCGCCCCGGCCGCCGGTCAGCCCGGTGGGCGCCGCGGGCGGGGTCAGGTCGGTCGGGGTCGCGCCGGCCGCGGGTGCCGAGGAGGCCGACCAGTTCCCCGAGGTGTCGCGGGTCTGCACGGTGTAGCCGTAGGTGCGGTCGTTGACCACCGCGGTGTCCCGCCAGGTCGTGGTGCCGCGGCCGGCGAGCACGCCGCTGACGTCCACGCCGTCGCGGAGCACGCGGTAGGCGTCGGCGTCGTAGTCGGCCGTGTTCGCCGTCCAGGACAGGTCGACCCGGCCGTCCCCGCGGGTGGCGGCCACACCGGTGGGGGCGGCCGGCGCGACGGTGTCCCGCGGGGTGCCGCGGGCCGGGGCGCTCGGCTGGCCCACGTAGTTGGTGGGGAACAGGAAGACGACCTCGGTCGTCTGGGTCCGCACGGTGACGGTGTACTCCTGGCCGTTCACCAGCCCGGTCAGGGTGGCGCTCCGGGTGGTGGCGTTCGTGGTGGCCCGGGGCGTCGTCTCGGTGCCCAGGAACACCTGGTAGCCGCTGGTGGTCGTCTCGGGCGACGCGCTCCAGGTGACGACCAGCGCCCGGTCGGCACCGGTCGCCACGACGCTCGCCGGAGGTGCGGGGTCCTGGGTGCTCGCCGTCTGCAGCCGCGGCGAGGGGGTGGGCTGTCCGCACAGCGCCACGGTGAGCACCGCGAGGACGACGGCCAGCAGGCGCAGCAGCCGCATCTCGCGTCCCCCTCCCGGAGGCGCCCGCGGACCGGCGGGTGCCGGGTGCGTCCTCGGCGGGAACCCGGGGGTGCCTTGAGCCGAACCCGACGCCGGACCACCCGGAGGGGTGGGTCAGGGGACGGCGGCGTCCACGTCCCCCAGCTCGGCGCGCCGGCGGCGCACCGGGCTGCGGCGGGTGGCCAGCACGCAGCCCAGGACGACGACCGGCAGGCCGACGGCGAGCCCGAGGGTGAACGGCTCGTCGAGCAGCAGGACGCCGAGCAGGACCGCCACCGCGGGGTTGAGGAAGGTGATGACGAGCGCGCGCTGCGGGCCCACCTCGCGGATCAGCGCGAAGAACAGCGCCAGCGCCAGCGCCGTGCACACCACGCCGAGGACGAGCACGGCCAGCAGCGCGTCGCCCGGCGCCCGGGCCGCCTCGTCCATCCGGGGGACGGCGAACGGCGCGTAGAACACCGCGGTGACGGTGAGCGCGACCGCGCTGGCCGCCACGCCGGGCACCTCGGGCAGTGACCGGCTGACGATCAGCGGCGCGGTGGCGTACCCGACGACCACCAGCCCGACGGCCAGCAGCGGCAGCGGCGCGATCGCCTCGACGTCCAGGCCGAGCAGCACCGCGATGCCGGCCACACCCAGGCCCATGCCGAGCAGCCGGACCGGGCCCAGCCGCTCCCCGTCGCCGCTCAGCCGGCCGGCCAGCGCGGCCACGAACGGCACCCCGGCGACGAGCAGGCCGGTGAGCGAGCTGGACAGCGTCTGCTCGGCGTAGGCCAGCAGCAGCCAGGGCCCGGTCATCTCCAGCACGGTGAAGGCGAGCAGCGGCCGCCAGTGCCGCAGCGCCGGCCGCAGCTGGCCGCGCGCCACCGTCCACGGCAGCAGCAGCGCCGCGCCCAGCAGACACCGGCCGAAGACGACGACCACGGGCGAGAGGTCCTCGACCGCCACCTTGATGAGCAGGTACGGCACGCCCCAGATCAGCGACATCGCCAGGAACAGCGCCCAGCCCCGCCGGCTCACCGCTGTCCCCGCACGGCGCCATCCTGCCCGGTGGCCCGGGGGGTTACCGCACTCCGGTCACGGGCACCGCCCGACGGTGAGCGGCACCCCTCCCGCGTCCGGCCGGCGGCTCGCGGTCTCCGGGCTGCTGCTCGGCGCCGGGCTGATGGGCTCGGTCGACGAGATCGTCTTCCACCAGCTGCTGGCCTGGCACTCCTTCTACGACCGCGCCGGCGGGACGGCCGCGCTGGTGTCGGACGGCCTGCTGCACGCGGCGACGCTGTCGGCCGTGGTCGCCGGGCTGGCGCTGCTGGCCGACCTGCGCCGCCGCGGCGGGTTCGACGCCGGCCGGTGGTGGGCGTTCGTCCTGCTGGGCGCCGGCGCCTTCCAGCTGTGGGACGGCGTGGTCGACCACAAGCTGCTCCGGGTGCACCAGGTCCGCTACGGCGTCGACCTCACCGGCTACGACCTGGCCTGGAACGCGTCCGCCGTCGTCCTGCTCGCCGCCGGGGCGGTGCTGCTCCTCCGGGCCCGGCGGCGGCCCGCGCGGTGACCGTGCTGCTCGGCGCGCTGCTGGCCGCCGGCGCGGTCTACGTCGCGGCCGGCCGGCGCACGCCGTGGCCGCTGCTGCGGACGGCGTCCTGGGTGGCCGGGCTGGTCGCGGCCGGTGCCGGCGCCGTGCTGTCCGCCGCGCACGGCGACCTGCGCACGCACATGGCCGGGCACCTGCTGCTGGGCATGGGAGCGCCGCTGCTGCTGGTGCTCGCCGCCCCGGTCACCCTGGCGCTGCGCGCGCTGCCGGTCGCGGCCGCCCGGCGGCTGGCCCGGCTGCTGCGGACTCCGCCGCTGCGCTGGGCGACCGACCCGCTGGTCGCCGTCCCGGCCAACGCCGCGGGGCTGTGGCTGCTGTACGGCACCGGCCTGCACGCGGCGGTCGCGCACCGGCCGGTCGCCGCCGCGCTGGTCGCGCTGCACGTCCTGGTCAGCGGGTACCTCGCCACCGCCGCGGTGCTGGCCGTCGACCCGGCGCCGCACCGCCGCCCGGTCGGCGTGCGCGCCGCGGCGCTGGCCGCCGGGGCGGCCGCGCACGACGTCCTGGCGAAGTGGCTCTACGCCGCCCCGCTGCCCGGCGTCCGGGCCGCCGAGGAGGGCGCCCGGCTGATGTGGGACGGCGGCACCGTGGTCACCGTGGTGGTCGCCGCGGTGCTGTGGCGGCGCTGGTACGTCAGCCGGGCCGCCGTCCGCGCCGCGGGAGCGCCCACCGCGGCCGCCGTCGGGCCAGCATGAGCCGGTGGACGCCGCCGCCCGCCTCGCCGCCCTCGTCGCCGCCCTCGTCGACGCCCTCGCCGGCGAGCCGGACGTGACCCCGCCCGACGCCACCGGGCCCCGCCGGTTCGGCTCGCGGGCGCTGCAGGTCGACGGCGCGGCGTTCGCGATGGTCGTGCGGGGCGCGCTCGTGCTGGAGCTGCCCGGGGACCGGGTGGCCGGGCTGCTCGCCGACGGGCGGGGCGGGGCGTTCGGCGGCCGGGGGCGGCCCTACCGCGAGCGGGTGGCGCTGGCCGACGGCGAGCCGGGCACCGACCTGCCGCTGGCGCGCGAGGCGCTCGCCTTCGCCCGCGCCCGGCGCGACGCCGTCACCTGACCGGCCAGACCACCTCCGGGTGCGGCTCGTCGGGGCCGACGTCCCGGCCGGTCAGGTACCTCGGCCGGGCTGCCGCTGCGCTCCAGCCCGGCGGCCTCGCACCAGCGGGCGACGGCGTCGTAGGCGTCGAGGACGCGCGGGAAGCCCGCCTCGGCGCGGGTCAGCACGGTGACCGCCTCGCGCCCGGCCGGCTGCCCCCGCACGCGCAGCTCCCCCGCCGTCCGCACCGCACCGCGGAACGGGACGGCGACCTCCACCGGGCCGTCGCCGTCCTCGGTGACCATGCCGAGGTAGGCGACCCGCAGCGCGCCGGAACGGGTCGCACCCGACGCGCGGCAGGTGCTCGTCCACACCGGTCCCCCTCGAGCCGGCCCCGGGGCCGGGTCGAGCGCTCAGCCGCCGTACCGCATCGCGAAGTCGGCGAACCGGCGCAGCGAGAGGCGGACGCCGAGCACGACGGCCGGCTTGGCCAGCGGCCAGCCCAGCCGGCCGACCACGCCGAAGGGCAGCCACAGCTGCTCGGTCCAGGTGACGGTGGAGCCCGCGAAGCGCGGGACGACCTCGAAGGTGCCCGGACCGCGCACGATCCGGCCGGTGTGCTGCACGACCGCACGCCGCGGCGGGTCCCACTGGGTGATCACCATCGTGTCCAGCACGCCGAGGTGCCGGCCACCGGGCCGCGGGAGGCCGGTGCGCGCGGCGAGCCGGCCGCCGACGGCCTCCGGGTCGCCGCCGGTGACCTCCACGTCGGTGAGGAGCATCCACTCCCCCTGACGGGTCCAGTCGGTCAGCGCCGCCCACACCTGCCGCGGCGGCGCGTCCACGTGCACGGTCTCCACCAGTTCACGCATCGGCGTGCGCTCCGTTCCCGCCCGCGGGCGCCTCGTCCGCACCGGGCGTCCGCCCGGTGCCCTCCAGCCGGGCGCGCAGCGCCGCGACCTGTCCGTCACGCTCCTCGAGCGCCCGGGCCAGCTGCTCCAGCAGCCAGTCGACCTCGGTCATCCGGTAGCCGCGCACGGTCACCGTCATGCGCACCCCGCGGACGTCGTCCGCGGTGACCGGCCGGTCCTGCGGCAGCTCCAGCGGGGAGCGCTCGGGATCGGCCGGCGGCTGCGTCTCGCCCCGCCCCATCAGCACCGCACCGCCGAGGAACAGCAGCGCCGCGACCACCACGGTGGTGAGGACGACGACGACCGCGGTCAGCACCGGAGGACCCCAAGCTCTCCCTCGGCGCGGTCCCGTGCCATCACGCGTCGCTGGGGTCGTCGTCCACCGGGAACGCGCGCATGCCGCCGCCGTTGTCACCGGCCTGCCGCGCCTTCTCCGCCTCCTGGACGATCCGCACGACCTCGTCGACGTCGTCGGTGACCGTGAACAGGTCCAGGTCGGTGTCCTTGATCGTCGCCGCGGGCACCATCGTCGTCCGCAGCCAGTCGACCAGCCCCGACCAGTACTCCGACCCGAACAGCACCACCGGGAAGCGGGTCACCTTGCGGGTCTGCACCAGGGTCAGCGCCTCGAACAGCTCGTCGAGGGTGCCGAATCCGCCGGGCAGGATGACGAAGGCCTGCGCGTACTTCACGAACATCGTCTTGCGGACGAAGAAGTAGCGGAACGCGATGCCGACGTCGACCCACTCGTTGAGCTCCTGCTCGAACGGCAGCTCGATGCCGAGGCCGACCGAGAGCCCGCCGGCCTCCGAGGCGCCGCGGTTGGCCGCCTCCATCGCGCCGGGGCCACCGCCGGTGATGACGGCGTAGCCGGCGTCGGCCAGCGCCGCGCCGATCGCCACGCCGGCCGCGTAGTGCGGCGAGTCCTGCGGGGTGCGGGCGCTGCCGAAGACGCTGACGGCCTTGGGCAGCTCGGCCAGCAGCCCGAAGCCCTCGACGAACTCGCTCTGGATCCGCAGGACCCGCCAGGGGTCGGTGTGCACCCAGTCCGTGGGGCCGCGGCGGTCGAGCAGCCGGGCGTCGGTCGTCGTCCCCTGCAGGCGGGGGTCGGGCTCGCCGCCGCGCAGCATGACCGGGCCGCGGTGGCGGGTGGGCCGCGGCTTGCGGGCGTTGGCGGGCTCGGGGGTGGTCGTCACGCGGGCTCCTGGCTGGTGGGCGTCGTCAGGTAGGCGACGAGGGCGTCCTCGGCCGGCTGCAGGCGCTCGACCAGCACGTGCTCCTCGCGGGTGTGGGCGAGCTGCGGGTCGCCGGGGCCGTAGTTGACGGCGGGGATGCCGAAGGCGGCGAACCGGGCGACGTCGGTCCAGCCGAGCTTGGCCCGCGCCGGGCGGCCGACGGCGGCGACGAAGGCCGCGGCCGCGGGCTCGGACAGACCCGGCAGCGCGCCGCCGGCGTTGTCGGTGACGGTCAGCGTGGCACCGGCGGCGACCGCGTCGGCGAAGACCTCGCGGACGTGCGCCTCCGCGGCGTCCTCGTCCCGGTCGGGCGCGTAGCGGAAGTTCACCGTCAGCGCGGCCTCGTCCGGGATCACGTTGCCGGCGACGCCCCCGGAGATGCCGACGGCGTTGAGCCCCTCGCGGTAGCGGCAGCCGTCGATCTCCACCTCCCGGGGCCGGTAGGCGGCCAGCGTGGCCAGCGCCCCGGCCAGGCCGTGGACGGCGTTGACGCCGAGCCAGCTCCGTGCGCTGTGCGCCCGCCTGCCCGTCGTCTCCAGCCGGGCGCGCAGGGTGCCCTGGCAGCCGGCCTCGATCTCCCCGTCGGTGGGCTCGAGCAGGATCGCGAGGTCGCCGTAGAGCCAGCCGCGCCGTTCCCGCGCCACCCGGCCGAGGCCGTTCTTGACCGCCTCGACCTCCTCGTTGTCGTAGAAGACGAACGTGAGGTCGTGCGCGGGCCGTGCACCCGGGACGCCGAAGCGCCCGGCCAGCCGGAGCACCACCGCGTCCCCGGCCTTCATGTCGCTGGTGCCGCAGCCGTACAACCGGCCGGTGGTCTCGTCGAGGCGGCTGGGCACGTTGTCGGCGATCGGCACGGTGTCCAGGTGGCCGGCGAGGACGACCCGGGTGGGCAGCCCCAGGTTCGTCCGGGCGAGGACGGCGTCCCCCACCCGCTCCACCTCCAGCCCGCCGAGCGCCCGCAGCGCCGCCTCGACCGCATCGGCGAGGGCCGCCTCGCTCCCGGACACCGACGGGGCGTCGACCAGCGCGCGGGTGAGCGTCAGGACGTCGGCTGCGGGGTCCAGCGGGGGCAGGTCGCTCACGACCGCCGAGCCTACGGGCGGGCCCCGGGGCGGGCCGCCGCAGCACGCGGTCGGTCACCCGCCGTTCACCCGGGCCGACGGGACCGGCAGCGACCGGGTGCACCCGCTGCTGGGTAGCGTCGTCGCCGTGACCGCTCCCGCCCCGCACTCCGCCGTCGCCGCCGGCCTGGCCACCGTGACCCCCGCGGGCACGGTGCTCGACACCTGGTACCCCGAGCCGCGCCTCGGTGCGCCCGAGGGCGCCGCGGCCGGCACCACCCGGCTGGGTGCGCTGGAGATCTCCGGTGAGCTCGGCCCCGACTACGGCGGCCTGGTGCGCAGCGACGAGGCCCGCGGTGTCGAGGTGATCGCCGTCCGCACCGTCATCGCCGACCTGGCCGCGCCCCCGGTCGACACCCACGACGTCTGGCTGCGACTGCACCTGCTGTCCTCCCGGCTGGTGACGCCGCGCTCGATCAACATGGACGGCGTCTTCGGCCTGCTGACCAACGTGGCGTGGACCAGCGCCGGCCCGGTCGAGGCCGCGACGTTCAACGTCCACCGGCTGCGGGCCGCACTGGGGCACGTGACCGTGTTCGGCGTCGACAAGTTCCCGCGGATGGTCGACTACGTCATCCCCTCCGGCGTCCGCGTGGCCGACGGCGACCGCGTGCGGCTGGGCGCCCACCTCGCCGAGGGGACGACGGTCATGCACGAGGGCTTCGTCAACTACAACGCCGGCACCCTGGGCCCGTCGATGGTCGAGGGCCGGATCAGCGCCGGCGTGGTGGTCGGCGCCGACAGCGACGTCGGCGGCGGCGCCTCGATCATGGGCACCCTCTCCGGCGGCGGGAAGCAGGTCGTGTCGATCGGCAGGGGCTGCCTGCTGGGCGCCAACGCCGGCATCGGCATCTCCCTCGGTGACAACTGCGTGGTGGAGGCCGGCTGCTACGTGACGGCCGGCGCGCGGGTGACCCTGCCCGACGGCTCGGTCGTCAAGGCCGCCGAGCTCTCCGGCCGCGACGGCCTGCTGTTCCGCCGGAACTCGGTCTCCGGCGCGCTGGAGGCGCTGCCCCGCACCGGCACCTGGGGCGAGCTCAACGCGGCGCTGCACAGCAACTAGGCGACCGACACCGCCGCCGCGCGTCCAGGATCCGCCCAGGGTCCGCACCTACAGTCGCGGGCGATGAGCAGCACACGCAGCGCGGCCGGCCCGGTCCGCCGGACGACGCCCGCGCGGCGTCCCCCGGCGCGGCGCCCGGCCGCGAAGCGCCGGTCACCGGCCAAGCGGAGCGCGCCGGCCGGCTCGTGGCGGTCCTGGCTGCCGCTGGGGATCGTCGGGCTCGTCGTCCTGGGGGTGGTCGCGCTGGTGCGGAACATCGAGGGCCCGGACCCGGTGGCGCTCACCGGCTCCTGCACGGTGCCCGGCACCGACCTCGCGCTGACCAGCGAGCAGGCCTCCTCGGCCGCGACGATCGCCGCGGTCGGCCGGGCTCGCGGGCTGCCGGAGCGGGCCGTGGTCGTCGCGCTGGCGACGGCACAGCAGGAGTCGACGATGCGCAACCTCGACTACGGCGACCGCGACTCCCTCGGCCTGTTCCAGCAGCGCCCGTCGCAGGGCTGGGGGACGCCGGAGGAGGTGACCGACCCGGTCTACGCGGCGGGGAAGTTCTACGACGGCCTGGTCGAGGTGCGGAACTGGGAGGCCCTCCGGCTGACCGACGCCGCCCAGCGCGTGCAGCGCAGCGGCTTCCCGGAGGCGTACCAGAAGCACGAGCCGCTCGCCCAGCAGCTCACCGCGGCGTTCGGCGCCGCCGAGCCGGGCCGGCTGACCTGCAGCTACGAGCCCGTGGCTCCCGGTGGGCGGCTCAGCCAGCGGGTCACCGCCGCCGCGGCGGTGGTGGAGCGGGAGCTCGGCACGGGCACCACCGAGCGCTTCGGCGCGGTGGAGGTCGACCCGGCGGCCGGCTGGCCCGCGGTGACCTGGGCGGTCGCGCAGGCCGAGCGGCTGCAGCTGCGGTCGGTGTCCCACGCCGGGTGGCAGTGGACGCCCACCGGGGGCTGGGCACCTTCGGACACCGGCGCCGACACGCTGCGCCTCGAGCTCACCCGCTGAGGCGCGGTCAGCCGGTGAGGCGTGCGACGGCGGCGTCGATCCGCTCGTCGAGTGCGGTGAGCGCCATCCGCACGTGCCGCGCGCCCGCGGGGCCGTAGAAGGCGCCCGGGGCGGCGACGATGCCCAGCCCGGCCAGCCGATCGATCGTCGTCCAGCAGTCCTCGTCACGGGTGACCCACAGGTACAGCCCGGCCTCGGAGTGGTCGATGCGGGCGCCGGAGGCCCGGACGGCGGCGGCCAGCCGGTCGCGGCGGGCGCGGTAGCGCTCCCGCTGCTCGTCGACGTGCGCGTCGTCGGCCAGCGCGGCGGCCATCGCGGCCTGCACCGGCGTGGGCACCAGCAGCCCCAGGTGCCGGCGCACCTCCCACACCTGGCGGACCAGCGCGGGGTCGCCCGACAGCAGCCCGGCGCGGTACCCGGCCGCGGTGGACTGCTTGGACAGCGAGTGCACCGCGAGCAGGCCGGTGTGGTCCTCCCCGGCGACCTCCGGGTGCAGGAGCGAGCGCGGCTCGACGTCCCAGCCGAGGGTCGCGTAGCACTCGTCGGAGACCACCGGCACGCCGTGCGCCCGGCCCCACGCGACCCAGGCGCGGAGCTCGTCGTCGGTGAGCACCCGGCCGTGCGGGTTGCCCGGGGAGTTCAGCCACACCAGGACGACGTCGGCGGCGTCCGCCGGCGGGGTGTCGGTGCGCCGCACCGCCAGCCCGGCCAGCACCGCACCGACCTCGTAGGTCGGGTAGGCGACCTCCGGTATCAGCACCGTGCCCGCGCCGCGCAGGCCCAGCAGCGTGGGCAGCAGCGCGACGAGCTCCTTGGAGCCGACGGTCGGGACGACCGAGGGGACGGCGCCCAGCGGGTCGGCCAGCCGCACCCCGAGCCGGCGCTGCAGCCACCCGGCCGCGGCAGTGCGCAGCTCGGCGGTGCCCAGTGCCGTCGGGTAGCCCGGGGCGTTGCCGGCACCGGCCAGGGCGCTGGCCAGCAGCTCAGGGGTGTCGTCGACCGGCGTCCCGATGGAGAGGTCGACGACGCCGCCGGGGTGCCGGGCGGCCTCGGCGCGCGCCGCGGCGAGCGAGTCCCAGGGGAAGTCGGGCAGCCGGCCGGCCGCCGTCCCCGGGAGCTGGGTCGTCAGTGGCCTTCGCCCTGCGGCGGCAGGGCGGCCACCAGCGGGTGGTCCTTGCCGACCCGGCCGGTCTTGGCCGCACCGCCGGGGCTGCCCAGGTCGGAGAAGAACTCCACGTTGGCGTTGTAGAAGTCCTTCCACTTGTCCGGGACGTCGTCCTCGTAGTAGATGGCCTCCACCGGGCACACCGGCTCGCAGGCGCCGCAGTCGACGCACTCGTCGGGGTGGATGTACAGCATCCGGTCGCCCTCGTAGATGCAGTCCACCGGGCACTCGTCGATGCACGCCTTGTCGAGGACGTCGACGCAGGCCTGGGTGATGACGTAGGTCACGGTGGTTCCCTCCCGGGGACGTGCGGGGTTGCTCCGCCGGCTCAGCGGCCGGTCGTTCCGACTCCAAGTATGGCCCGTGGCGGTGCGCGGAAACGTCACGGGTGGCCCGATCGACCCCCGCCGGGTGAGACACGACGCTCCCTGCGCAGGATCGGCCCGTGGGACAGAGCCGGTCACCCCTGGACGTCGCCGACCTCGAACGGCTCGCCGCGCGCGGGTGGCGCGCCGCCGAGGAGGCGGCCCTCGGCGACTGGCTGCTGCGCGCCGCCGGCGGCTTCACCGGCCGCGCCAACTCCGTCCTGGTCACCGGCGACCCCGGGCTCCCGCTGCCCGGCGCCGTGGACGCCGTCGCCCGCTGGTACGCCGGCCGCGGCCTGCGGCCGTGCGCGATGCTGCCCGGCCGCCAGTCCCGCGCCGCCGACGCGGCCTTCGCCGCGGCCGGGTGGGAGCGCGACGAGGACGTGCTGGTCCTCACCGCCCCGCTGACCGCGCCCACGGCCGACGGCGTCGCGGTCGACCTCTCCCCGGAGCCGGACGACGCCTGGCTGGCCGGCTACCGGTACCGCGGCCGGCCGCTGCCGCCGTCGGCCCGCGCCGTGCTCACGAACGCCGGGGACGTCGTCTTCGCCTCGGTGCGCCGTGACCCGCCGCCGGCCCCGCTGGCCGCCGTCGGCCGCGGGGTGGTCACCGACGGCTGGCTGGGGGTCGCCGCGGTCACCGTCGAGGAGCGGTACCGCCGGCAGGGGCTGGCGACCGCCGTCATGGCCGCGCTGCAGCGCTGGGGCGCCGGGTGCGGCGCGGCCTGGGTGTACCTGCAGGTGTCCGCGTCCAACGCCCCGGCGCGGGCGCTCTACCGGCGGGCCGGCCTCATCGAGCACCACCGCTACCACTACCGGTACGCGCCGGCCTGACGCCGTCCCGCGGCACCGCGAGCACCTGGCCGACGGCGAAGGACGCGGCCACCACGCCGGCCAGCAGGAAGGCCAGCGTCAGCACGCCGAGGAGCCCGCTCCCGGTGAGCAGCAGGTCGCCTTCCGGCCGCGGGATCGCCGCCGCCACCGCGACGCCCAGCCACACCACGGCGGGCAGCACCGCGGCCAGCCGGGAGCCGGTCAGCCGCGCGGCCAGACCGACCAGCAGCAGGTTGCCGGCGACCGCGGCGAGGACCGACACCGGCACCGGGACGCCGGCCACCCGCAGCGGCAGCCAGAAGACCTCCACCAGCGCCAGCCACGCGGCCAGGGCGACGACGAGCAGGCCACCCCCAACCCGGGTGGCGAGCCTCATCCGGGCAGGCCCGCGAACAGGTCGTCCTCCCAGCCCTCGGGGGTCGCCGCCGGCCCCCGCTCGCCGCGCACCAGCCGGTAGTACTCGGTGCCCATGACCTCCTGGCCCAGGTTGTTCGACAGCGCGAAGAACGGGCCGTCGACGGTGATCTGGGTGGCGTGCGCGCGCATCGCGGCGTCCTTGCGCCCGGCGTGCGCCCGCCCGTCGACCGCCGCGGCAACCAGCTCGTCGGGCACGGCGAACGGGACGTCGTCCACCTCGCCCAGCGACGCGAACGGCGAGGTCTCCCCCAGCGCGGCCAGTGCCTCGATGCCCCGGCGCATGACCGAGCGCGGCACGCAGCACCAGTAGACCTTGGCGACCTGCCACGCCTCGCCGAGGTCGGGGCGGTAGGCCGGGTCGGCGGCGGCGTCGACCGCGCCCATCGCCACCCGGTGGGCCTGGATGTGGTCGGGGTGGCCGTAGCCGCCGTTCTCGTCGTAGGTGACCAGCACCTGCGGGCGCACCTCGCGGACGACGGCGACCGCGTGCGCGACCGCCTCGTCGAGGTCGGCGTTCCAGAAGGCCCGCGGCGTCCCGTTGGCCGCGGTGCCCATCATCCCGGAGTCGCGGTACCGGCCCGGGCCGCCGAGGAAGCGCCAGTCGGTCACGCCGAGGGCCTCCATGGCCGCCCGCAGCTCGCCGATGCGGTACCCGCCCAGCTGGTCGGCGTGCTCGGGGGCCAGCAGCTCCAGCTCGGGCACCAGGACCTCGCCCTCCTCACCCAGCGTGCAGGTGAGCAGCGTGACCCGGGCCCCCTCGGCGACGTAGCGGGCCATGGTGGCGCCGTTGTTGATCGTCTCGTCGTCCGGGTGGGCGTGCACCAGCAGCATGCGGCGGTCAGCGGTCACGAGGAGCCATTCTCCCCGGGCGTCCCGAGCCGGGGACGCGCACCTGCGGTGTCGTGCCCGAGTGGGCCCCGGAGGGGTCCGCGAAGGGTGCGACGGCAGGGCTCAGCGCATCGATCGGCCTCGGTGCAGGGACCCGCGCCGAGCGTGCGAGGGGTGGGGGGCACCGAGGTCCGTCCGGGCACGTGGCCGCCGTGTCGGCCGGTAGGCCGACCGATCACTCGGTCGGGACGACGGTGCGGGCCTCGGCGAAGTGGCAGGCCGAGGGGTGGCCCTGGCCGCGGTCGACCAGCGCCGGGGGCTCCTGGGCGCAGATGTCCTGGGCCTTCCAGCAGCGGGTGCGGAACCGGCAGCCCGACGGCGGGTCGGCCGGGCTCGGCACGTCGCCCTCCAGCAGGATCCGGTCCTTCTGCCCCCGCAGGTGCGGCTCGTGCAGCGGCACCGAGGACAGCAGCGCCTGCGTGTAGGGGTGCGACGGCGAGCCGTAGACCTGCTCGTCGGTGCCCTCCTCCACGACGCGGCCGAGGTACATCACGGCGACGCGGTCGGAGATGTGCCGGACCACCGAGAGGTCGTGCGCGATGAACAGGTAGGACAGGCCGAACTCGTCCTGCAGGTCCTCCAGCAGGTTCACCACCTGGGCCTGCACGGAGACGTCGAGCGCCGACACCGGCTCGTCGCAGACGATGACCTCGGGCCGCAGCGCCAGTGCCCGGGCGATGCCGATGCGCTGCCGCTGGCCACCGGAGAACTGGTGCGGGTAGCGGTTGACGTAGTCGGGGTTGAGCCCGACGCGGTCGAGGAGCTCCTGGGTGCGCTGCAGCCGGCCCTTCTTCGGCGCGACGTCGGTGTGCACCGCCCAGCCCTCGGAGACGATGTCGCCGACGGTCATCCGCGGGTTCAGCGACGCGTAGGGGTCCTGGAAGATGATCTGGACCTCGCGCCGGTAGGCCTTGAGGGCGCGGCGGTTCATCCGCGCGACGTCGCGGCCCTTGTAGAGGATCTCGCCGGCGGTCGGCTTCTCCAGCGCCACGAGCAGCTTCGACACCGTCGACTTGCCGCAGCCGGACTCGCCGACGAGGCCGACGGTCTCCCCGCGGCGCATGGTGAGGTCGACGCCGTCCACCGCCCGGACGTGGCCGACGGTCCTCCTGAAGACGACCCCCTGGGTCAGCGGGAAGTGCTTCTCCAGGCCGCGGATCTCCAGCAGGGTCTCGCCGGCCGCAGCCCGCGGCGGCGCCTGCGACGCGGCGCCGGCGGCCCCGGACGGCTCCGTCCGGGCCCACCCGGCGCCCCGGTCGGTCCCCCGCGCGCTGCTCGCCGCGGTGCTGCCGGAGGTGGCGTCAGACACCGAGGACCTCCTCGCTGTAGTGGCAGGCCGCCTCGCGGCCGGGGACGACCAGGCGAAGCGGCGGGACGTCGGTGGCGCACTCGCGGCCGGGGGCGGCGTCGGCCCCGAGCCGGCGGCGCGCGCACCGCGGGTGGAACGGGCAGCCGCTGGGGATGGCCGCCAGGTTCGGCGGCTGGCCGACGATCGGCTGCAGCCGCCCGCCCTTGGCCTCCACCTGGGGCACCGAGTTCATCAGCCCCTCGGTGTAGGGGTGCGCGGGGTTGCCGAAGACGTCGTCGACCGTGCCCCGCTCGACGATCCGCCCGGCGTACATGACCGCGACGTCGTCGGCGACCTCGTTGACCACGCCCAGGTCGTGGGTGATGAGGACCAGGCCCATCCCGGTGTCGCGCTGCAGGTCCTTGAGCAGGTCCATGACCTGCGCCTGCACGGTGACGTCCAGGGCGGTGGTGGGCTCGTCGGCGATGAGCACCCGCGGGTCGAGCGCGATCGCCATGGCGATCATGACCCGCTGGCGCATGCCGCCGGAGAACTGGTGCGGGAAGTCGTCCACCCGCGACGCCGCCCCCGGGATGCGCACCCGGTCCATCAGCTCGACCGCGTGCTTCTTGGCGTCCCGCTTGGACGTGCCGCGGTGCGCGCGGAACATCTCGCCGATCTGGTAGCCGACGCTGTAGACGGGGTTCAGCGAGGACAGCGCGTCCTGGAAGATCATCGAGATCCCCGGGCCGCGGACCTTGCGCTGCTCCTCCGGCGACTGGGTGAGCAGGTCGCGGCCCTCGAACAGGATGCCGCCGCCGGTGATGACCGCCGGTGGGCTGTCGAGGATGCCCATGATGGCCTGCGCGGAGACCGACTTGCCCGAGCCGGACTCACCGAGGATGGCCAGGGTCTGGCCCTCGGCGAGGCTGTAGCTGATGCCGTTGACGGCGTTGACCACGCCGGAGCGGGTCCGGAACTCCACGTGCAGGTCGTCGACCTCGAGGACCGGCGTCCCGGCGGAACCGGTCAGCACCGAGGTGGTGGGGTCGGGCCGGGTCATGCGCGCTGCCTCGGGTCGAGGGCGTCGCGCAGGGCGTCGCCCATCATGATGAAGGCCATCACGGTCAGGGTCAGGACGAGGCTCGGGAACAGCACCAGGTGCGGGGCGGTGCGCAGGAGCGACTGACCGTTCTCGATCTGCAGACCCCAGGAGATGGCCGGGCGCTGCAGGCCCACGCCCAGGAAGGTCAGCGTCGCCTCCGCCGCGATCAGCACGCCGATGGTGATCGTGGTGTACACGAGGACCGGCGCGACGGCGTTGGGCAGGATGTGCCGCACCAGGATGCGCCTGTTCGACGCGCCCATCGCGCGCGCGGCGGCGACGTAGTCCGAGCTCTTGACCGCGATCACCTGGGACCGGACCAGGCGCATGGCGGTCATCCACCCGAAGGCCGCCAGGGCGATGGCCACGGCCACGACACCGCGGCCCAGGATGCCGCTGCGCAGGACGACCAGCGCGCCCAGGATGAGCGGCAACGCGTAGAAGATGTCGGTCAGCCGGCTGAGCAGGCCGTCCAGCCACCGGCCGTAGAAGCCGGCGATGGCCCCGACGACGACGCCCAGCACGAGGACGACGGCGACGGCGAGCAGCCCGATGATCAGCGAGTTGCGGGCGCCGTGGACGACGTTGGCGAGGTAGTCGCAGCCCTGCTGGTCGAAGCCGAACCAGTGCTCGGCCGACGGCTTCTGGTTGCTGTTGCTCAAGTCGCAGTCCCGCGGGTCGGCCCCGCGGGCGAACAGCTGCGGGACCAGCGCCATCAGCAGGAACGACAGCCCCAGCACGGCGCCGATCCAGAAGAGCGGGTTGCGCCGGAGGTCACGCCAGGCATCACCCCAGAGGCTGTTCTGCCGACCGCTGGTGACGTCGACCGACGGGCTGGCCAGACCGGTCTGCGCGCCGGCCTCGACCTCGTCCCTGCGCAGGTCCATCTGCTGCTGCTCAGTCATAGCGGATCCTCGGGTCGAGGACGGCGTAGAGCACGTCCACCACCAGGTTGAAGAAGATGAAGAAGAAGACCATCAGGGTCACGATGCCGACGACCACGGCACCCTCCTGGGCCTGGACGCTGTCGAACACCGCCCGCCCGATGCCCGGCAGGTTGAACACCGTCTCGGTCACGATCGCCCCGCCCATGAGCGTGCCGATGTCCGCGCCGATGAAGGTGACCACCGGGATCAGGCTGTTGCGCAGGGTGTGCCGGCCGATGACCGTCCGGTTGGGCAGGCCCTTGGCCCGCGCGGTCCGCACGTAGTCGGCGCGCAGGTTCTCCGCGATGCTGGTCCGGGTGAGACGGGCGACGTAGGCCAGCGAGCCGGACGCGAGCACCAGGCCCGGCAGCACGTAGCTGAGCCAGCCCTCGTTGATCCCGGCGATCGGGAACCAGCCGAACTGGAGCCCGAGGACGAACTGGGCGACGAAGGCCAGCACCAGGATCGGCACGGAGACGATGAGCGTGCTCGAGACGAGCACGAGGTTGTCCAGGAAGCCGTTGCGCCGGATGCCGGCGAGCACTCCGGCGATGATGCCGATGACGGTCTCGATCGCAATGGCGACGACGGTGAGACGCAGCGTGACCGGAAGCCGCTGGGTGATGGTCTCGCTCACCTCGCGGCCGCGGAAGTCGGTGCCGAGGTCTCCCTGCAGCAGGTCGCCGACGTACTTGGCGTACTGGACCACCAGCGGGTCGTCGAGGTTGAACTCCTCGCGGAGCTGGGCGACCACCGCCGGGGACAGCGGCCGCTCACCGCCCAGTGCGCGGATGGGGTCGCCGGGGAGGGCGTAGACGAGGGCGAAGATGAGGAAGGACGCCCCGATGAGGACGGGGATGGTCAGCAGGAGGCGGCGCGCGATGTAGCGGCCCATGTCGCTCCTCGGTCAGGACACGCGGACGCCGGCGGAGCGTCTCGTCGCGTCGTCCATTCTGGGGTCGCACGCGGCCGGCCGCCGGGGACACCGTCCAGTCTGGGCGGGTTCCCCGGCGGCCGGCCGGCGGTGCGGTGTCAGTTGATGGTGACCGCCGCAGCGTCTATGTCACCGAAGACGTCGATCACCACGTCGCTGACGGCCTCGGAGTGCACTGCCTGCTCGAGGTCGAAGAACATCGGGATGCTCGGCATGTCCTCCAGCAGCAGGTCCTCGGCCTGCTGGTAGAAGCCGATGGCCTCCTCGTTGCTGGCCGCCGAGTTGCCCTGCTGGATGAGTGCGTCGAACTCGGGGTTCGTGTAGAAGGTCGTGTTCGAGCCCGCCGGCGGCAGTGCCGCGGCGGAGTACAACGGCTCCAGGTAGTTCTGCGGGCTGGGGTAGTCCATGGACCAACCGAGCCGGAAGGGGCCGGTCACGCCCCGCTCATCGAGCAGCGGGAGGTACTGGGCGAAGTCCAGGTCGCCCCGGAGCGAGTACTCGATGCCCACGTTCTCGCGCAGCTGGTTGCCCACGGCCTCCACCCACGCGTCGTGGCCGGCGCCGGCGTTGAACCACAGCTCGACCGGCTGGCTCCGGTCGAAGCCGGCCTCGTCCAGGAGCTGGTTGGCCCGCTCGACGTCGAGGACGCAGTAGGTGCAGGCACCGTCGCGGTAGCCGTCGACCACCGGCGCGATGAAGGAGTCGGCCGGCTCGTTGCTCCCCGCGAAGATGGCGTCGGAGATCGCCTGGCGGTCGATGGCCATGGACAGGGCCTGACGCACCCGCGGGTCGGCGAAGCGCTCGTCGTAGGTCGGGTAACCCAGGTAGGTGAAGCCGGACGACGGCGCCTCCAGGTACCGGTCACCGAACTCCGCCTCCACCGACGTGATGGCGTCCGGCGGCAGGTCGGGAGCGACGTCGAGGTTGCCGGCCTGCACGTCGGTGTAGGCGGTGTTGATGTCGGTGTAGACGCGGAACTCGACCGACTCGGCCTGCGCAGGCTGCTCCCCTGCGTAGTCGTCGTACCGCGTGACGGTGAAGCCCTGACCCTGCACGAACTCCTCGGTGGCCTGCAGCGGACCGTTGCCGACCGGCTGGGCCCCGAAACCGTCCGGGTCCTCGAAGAACGACTCGGGCAGCGGGTAGAAGGCGCTGTAGCCGACGGTCACCGGGAACTGCGCGAACGGACTGGCGAGGGTGACCGTGAAGGTCTGGTCGTCCACGACCTGCAGGCCGCTCATCTCCTGGGCGACCGGGTCACCGGTGATGGTCCCGGCGTCGTCGGTCGGCGCCTGCAGCTCGTCGTAGCCCTGGATGTTGGAGAAGAAGTAGGACCCGCCCTGGGCGTTGGGGCTGTAGGCGGTGTAGTTCCACGCGTCCACGAAGGACCGGGCGGTGACGGGGGTGCCGTCGTGGAAGGTCCAGCCGTCCTTGAGCGTGACGGTCCACGTGGTGTTGTCCTCGGAATCGATCGACTCCGCGACGCCGGTGTACTCGACCGAACCGTCCGCCGCGTACTCGACCAGGCCGGTCCACAGCGAGCGGACGACCTGCGCGCCCTCGCTCTCGGTGGTGTTGCCGGGCACCAGCGGGTTCTCGGGGTCGCTGTACAGAGCGATGCTGAAGGTGCCGCCACCCTCGCCGCCACCGCCGCCGCCGGACCCGCTGTCGTCGCCGCCACCACAGGCGGACAGCACCATCGCGCCGGACAGGCCGGTCGCGATGAGCGCAGCAGTGCGCTTGCTCAACCTCACGTGCAATGCCTCCCTCGTCCCGCACAGCGGGGGGAACGGACTGGTTCGCCGGCAGCCTGACGTCGTCGCACGGCGTGCCGGGGTCCTGCTGACTGGTACCGGGCCATCCCGGTACGAGCGGGGACCCTAGGCGCGTTCCGGGAGGGGGGTCCACGACCGTCACCGACTTGTGACCTCGGCTCAGGATCTCACAGGGTGGAACGCCGCTCGGGTCGCCCCGGTCGGCTCCCGCCTCCAAGACCTCCGGCCGGATGGCGCCGACGCCGGACGTCTTGCGGGTCTTCCCTGGTCGGCGTGTCAAGTCCACTGACGGGGGTACCAGACACCGGACCCGATGAGAGGAGTCGACGTGAGCGGCATCGACAAGATGAAGAACAAGGCCGAGGAGCTCTCCGGCAGGGGCAAGGAGAACCTCGGCGAGGCGACCGGCGACCGGGACCTGCAGGCCGAGGGCCAGGCCGACCAGGCCAAGGGCAACCTCAAGCAGGCCGGCGAGAAGGTCAAGGACGTCTTCAAGTAGGCCACCGGCACGCCGACGGGCGGGTTCCCCACGGGAGCCCGCCCGTCGGCGTGCCGGCACCCGGGGCCCGCCGGTCCCCACGCCACCAGCGCTCGGATCCCCGCCCGGCCACGGCCCGCCCTCTCAGAGCCGGGCCAGCAGCGCCCGGACGGCGGGCAGCAGGGGGCGGTCGGCGGGGATCCAGTCCAGCGCCTCCAGCTCCTCGGCGGCCACCCAGCGCAGCTCGCTGTGCTCGTGCGCGGTCAGCTGACCGCCCGGCTCGGCCCGCGCCCACCAGACCCGCAGGGTCGACGCCCCGGGTGGCCCGCCGCCGACGGCGCCGTCCAGCACGACCTCCCCGAGGAACGCCTGGGGGACGACGACCGCGCCGAGCTCCTCGCCGATCTCGCGGACCAGCGCGGCGAGCTCCTCCTCCCCCGGCTCGACCTTGCCGCCGGGGAACTCCCAGCGGCCGTCGAAGGGGCCGCCCGACCGCCGGGCCACGAGCACCCGGTCGCCGTCCACCACCGCCGCGCCGACCACCTGCACGACGTCGAGCGCGCGGCGGGCCGCCGCGGCGGCGTGGAGGTCCAGGTGCGCCTGCACCGCCCGCAGCACCCGCCGGCGGAGCAGCAGGTCCACGACCCGGCCGAGGACGCCGGGCAGCGCCGTCGCCCAGTCGACCTGCTCCTCGACGAGCGTGCCGGCGCCGGTGGCGGTGTAGCGGCGCGAGTGGGTCAGCCGGCGCCAGCCGCGACCGGGCCCGACGGCGTGGACCTGGCGCACCGGGCGGACCGACACGACCTCCACCAGCGGCACCGGCCAGGGGCGGCCGAGGGCGCGGCCGACGTCGAAGGCCACGGTCAGCGGCGCCTCCACCAGGGAGGTGAGACGCAGCCGGGGCACGGTGCCACCCTCGCAGACAGGGCAGACTGGTCCCCGTGCGCATCACCGCCCGCGTCGACTACGCCGTCCGGGCCGCCGTGGAGCTGGCCGCGGCGGCACCGGGGGCGCTGACGTGCGACCGCATCGCCGCGGCCCAGGGCATCCCCTCCCGCTTCCTCCAGTCGATCCTCGGCGACCTCCAGCACGCCCGGCTGGTCACCAGCCAGCGCGGCCGGGAGGGCGGCTACCGCCTGGCGCTGCCGCCGTCGGAGGTCTCCATCGCCCGGGTCATGCGGGTGGAACAGGGGTTCCTCGCCGAGGTGCACGGCCAGCGGCCGGAGGACGTCGAGTACTCGGGCACCGCCACCCCGCTGGCCCCGGTGTGGGTGGCCGCGCGCGAGGCCTACCGGCGGGTGCTCGAGCAGGTCACCCTCGCCGACGTCGTGGCCGGCGAGCTGCCCGCGCCGGTCGCCGAGCTGGTCTCCCTCGAGGAGGCGTGGCGCTCCTTCGGGGACGTCGCGAACCCCGCCGAGCGCCGGTAGCCGGGGGCGCCCCGCCGCCGGGCAGCCGGGCTGGGCGAGACTGGCGGGCATGCCAGCTCCGTCGCGCCCGGGTGTCACCGTGTTCCTGACCGGCCTGTCCGGGGCGGGCAAGTCCACGATCGCCGACGCCCTCGTCGCCGACCTGGCGGCCGAGGGTCGGCCGGTGACGGTCCTGGACGGCGACGTCGTCCGCACCCACCTGTCCAGCGAGCTGTCGTTCTCCCGCGCGGACCGGGACCTCAACATCCGGCGGATCGGCTTCGTCGCCGGCGAGGTGGTCAAGCACGGCGGCACGGTCGTGGTCGCGGCCATCGCCCCCTACGAGGCCGCCCGCGAGGAGGCCCGCGCGCTCGTGGAGCAGCACGGCCGGTTCGTGCTGGTGCACCTGTCCACGCCGCTGGAGGTCTGCGAGGGCCGCGACGTCAAGGGCCTCTACGCCCGGGCCCGCGCCGGCCACATCACCGGCTTCACCGGCATCGACGACCCGTACGAGCCGCCCGCGCGCGCCGAGGTGGTCGTCGACACCTCGGTCACCCCGCTGGCGGAGTCGGTCGCGCTGATCCGCGCGGCCATGGCGGGAGGACCCCGGCCCGCCGCTCCGGTGGGATGAGTCACCCCGCGGCCGCTCCGGCGGATGTGGGACCATGGGGGACGTGACCTCCCGCGGCCTGCACCTCGTCGCGCGCCGTCACATCGACCTGGCGCTGGTGAGCAGCGCGGTCTGTCGCCTCGCGCGCTGACATCCCGGTCCCCTGCAGCAGTCGCTGCGCCCCCGATCCGGCAGCGCCCAACCCCGTCCGGTCCGGCGCCGCGACGGACGGCGCAGGAGGAAGTGCCCCCGTGACCACTCCCCGTACGAGCACCCGACCCCAGCGTGGGCAGGGCCAGTGGGCGCTGGGCTACCGCGAGCCCCTGAACCCGAACGAGCGGATGAAGAAGGACTCCGACGGGCTCGAGGTCCGTCAGCGGATCCTCGACATCTACTCCAAGGCCGGCTTCGACTCGATCGACCCGGGTGACCTCCGTGGCCGCATGCGCTGGATGGGGCTCTACACCCAGCGCGCCCAGGGCATCCCCGGCGGGAAGACCGCCGTGCTGGAGCCCGAGGAGCTCGAGGACTCCTACTTCATGATGCGGGCCCGCATCGACGGCGGGCAGCTGACCAGCGACGCACTCCGGGTCCTCGGCGGCATCAGCACCGAGTTCGGCCGGGACGTCGCCGACGTGACCGACCGGCAGAACGTGCAGTACCACTGGATCCGCATCGAGGACGTGCCGGAGATCTGGCGTCGGCTCGAGTCGGTGGGCCTGAGCACGATGGAGGCCTGCGGGGACGTCCCGCGCGTGATGCTCGGCTGCCCGCTGGCCGGGATCCTCGAGGACGAGGTCATCGACGCCACCGACGTCATCGCCGAGACCGTGGCGAAGTACGTGGGCAGCCCTGAGTTCAGCAACCTGCCGCGCAAGTGGAAGACGTCGATGTCCGGGTGCGTGGACCACTGCACCGAGCCGGAGATCGACGACGTCTCCTTCGTCGGCGTGGTGAACGAGGCCGGTGAGGCCGGCTACGACCTGTGGGTCGGCGGCGGCCTGTCCACCAACCCGATGTTCGCCCAGCGGATCGGCGTCTTCGTCCGCCCCGACCAGGTGACCGACGTCTGGGCCGGCTGCACCGCCGTCTTCCGCGACTACGGGTACCGCCGGCAGCGCAACCGCGCCCGCATCAAGTTCCTCATGGCCGACTGGGGCCCGGAGAAGTTCCGCCAGGTGCTGCAGGACGAGTACCTGGGTGAGGCGCTGCCCGACGGCCCCGCTCCCGCCCCGGCGAAGCACGACCAGCGCGACCACGTCGGCGTCAGCCGGCAGAAGGACGGCCTCAACGCCGTCGGCTTCGCGCTGCGCACCGGCCGGATCAGCGGCTCGCTGCTCACGACGATCGCGGACCTGGCCGACGAGTACGGCGCCGGGCGCATCCGCACGACGACCCAGCAGAAGCTGGTCATCCTCGACGTGCCGGACGAGGAGGTCGAGGCGCTGGTCGAGGCGCTCGCCGCGCACGACCTGCAGGTGCGACCCAGCGCCTTCCGCCGCGGCACCATGGCCTGCACCGGCCTGGAGTTCTGCAAGCTCGCGATCGTCGAGACCAAGCAGCACGCCCAGGACCTCTACGCGGAGCTGGAGAAGCGGCTGCCGGAGTTCGACACCCCGATCGGCATCAACGTCAACGGCTGCCCGAACAGCTGCGCCCGGTTCCAGACCGCCGACATCGGGTTCAAGGGCTCGATGGTCCGCGACGAGAACGGCGAGATGGTCGAGGGCTTCCAGGTGCACCTGGGCGGGCACCTCGGCGTGGAGGCCACCTTCGGCCGCAAGTTCCGCGGCCACAAGGTGACCAAGGCCGAGACCGCCGACTACTGCGAGCGGGTCCTCCGCGGCTACCTCGACCGGCGCGAGGACGGCGAGGCCTTCGCCTCGTACGTCGCCCGCGCCGACGAGGAGTGGCTGGTCTGAGGTGAGCGAGTCCCCCGAGTCGCCGCGTCGGGGAAGGACCCGGCAGCTGCCGGTGTTCTACTGCCCGTACTGCGGTGACGAGGAACTGACGCCGCACGGCGAGGACCCCGACGGCTGGCACTGCGGTGCCTGCCTGCGGACCTGGACCGTGCACCTGACCGGAACGGGGGTCCAGCGACCATGACGACAGCTGTCGTGGCACCCACACCCGAGCTCGCGGCCGAGGCCGATGCCCGGTTCGAGGGGATCGCCGACCCGGTCGAGCAGGCGCTCGCCGTCCTCCGCTGGGCCGGGGAGACCTTCGGCGACGACTTCGCGGTGACGTCGTCCATGGCCGACGGGCTGCTGTCCCACCTGGCCTCGCGCGCCGTGCCCGGCGTCAACGTGGTCTTCCTGGACACCGGCTACCACTTCGCCGAGACGATCGGCACCCGCGACTGGATCACCGGGGTCATGCCGATCACGCTGGTCAACGTGCAGCCCGCCCAGACGGTCGCCGAGCAGGACGCCGAGCACGGCCCCGAGCTGCACCAGCGCGACCCCGACCTGTGCTGCTCGCTGCGCAAGGTGAAGCCGCTGGCGCAGGCGCTGGCCGGCTACGCGGCGTGGGGCTCGGGCGTGCGCCGCGACGAGTCGCCCACGCGCGCCGGCACGAGGGTCGTCGACTGGGACGCCAAGCGCGGCATGGTGAAGGTCAACCCGCTGGCGGCGTGGACCCAGGACGACGTCGACGCCTACGTCGCCGAGCACCAGGTGCCGGTCAACCCGCTGCAGGAGATCGGCTACGCCTCGATCGGCTGCGCGCCGTGCACCCGCCCGGTGGCCCCGGGCGAGGACCCGCGCGCCGGCCGCTGGGCCGGGCGCGGCAAGACGGAGTGCGGCCTGCACCTCTGAGGGAGGACCTCCCTGCCCCCCGCGGCTCGCAGGCTCGCAGCGGGACCCTGGGACGAGGCCGTCGGGCGCGGCAGGATGACCGACGTGCCCCGACCGCCGCGCCTGTCCCCCGACGAGCTCACCGCCGCCCTGACCGCGCTGCCGCTGTGGTCCGGGGACGGCGGGGGCATCCGCCGCAGCGTCCAGCTGCCCGGCTTCCCCGAGGCGATCGCCGCGCTGGTGCGCATCGCGTTCGTCGCCGAGGCGATGGACCACCACCCCGACGTCGACCTGCGCTGGCGCACCCTGCACCTGACGCTGGTCACGCACTCCGCGGGTGGGGTGACCGAGCTGGACCTGGAGCTGGCCCGCCGCGTCGACGGGCTGTTCCCGGGCTGAAGCCCGGGGCGCCGGACCCCGTGCGGGCCTCGGCGCCCAGCGCCCGACGATCACGGAGCCGTGGGGGCGGCACGCCGTCCACCGACGACGCGCCGCCACCCGGACCCCGTGATCGTCGGGATGGGGGCGCGAGCCCTCAGCTGCCGACGCGGCCGCCGTCCTCGCGGTAGACGACCGCGACGCTCGGCCGCGGGTAGCCGCCGCTGGGCAGCCGGTCGGGCCAGGTGCTCGACGGGGTCTGCAGCGTCGACCCCGTCGTCTCACCGGGGTGCTGCACCGACACGAACACCGAGCGGCCGTCCTCCGGGATCAGCGGGCCGCTGCACTCCGCGCCGACGGGGACGGTGAGGAAGGCCTTGAGGTGCCCGCGCTCGGGACCCTCGGTCGGGACGGCGAAGAGCCCGTCGTTGGTGCCCCCGAACGTGCCGGCCTCCTGGTTGCGGGTGGAGAGCACGGTCCCGTCGGTGGAGATCCACAGGTTGCCGGCCGGGTCGAACTCCAGGTTGTCCGGGCAGGAGATGGCGCTGACCTGGGACTTGTCGTACCCGGCGAAGTAGGTACCGGGTGACTCCGGGTCACCGGCCAGGATGAAGACCCGCCAGCTGAACTCGGTGCCGCTGGCCGACCCCTTCTCCTCCCACTCGATGACGTGCCCGTTGCGGTTGCCCGGCTGCTCCTCGAAGGTCGCGGCGGTGCCGGCCTCCTCGTCCGCGGGCTCGAAGGCGAACGAGCGGGTGAGCGGGTTGGCCTCGTCGGCGCCGGGCCGCCCGTCCACGCCGGTCCGGTTGGAGTTGTTGGTCAGCGCGGCGTACACCCGGCCGTTGACCGGGTTGACCTGGATGTCCTCGGGCCGGTCCATCTTGGTGGCCACCGACGACGGGTCGTCCACGATCTCGTTGCCGGCGGCGTCGAGCACCGGGTCGCCGGCGTCGTCCAGGCGCTTGCCGAGCCGGTCGGCGGCCAGCCGGGTGTAGGTGAGCACCCAGGCGACGTCCTTGCCCTTGATCGCCGACTTGCCGTTCCGGACCAGCGGCACCCAGCGGCCGGTGCCGTCGAACTCGCCGTCCCCGGGGAGCGCACCGCTGCCGTCGATCTCCGACGCCGGGGAGTCCCCGTCGAAGTGGGCGACGTAGAGGTCGCCCTCCTCCAGCAGCCGCATGTTGTGCGCCTTGGTGTGCCGGTCCCAGCCCTCCTCGTACTTCCGCTTCGACACGAACTTGTAGATGTAGTCGAAGCGCTCGTCGTCGCCGGTGTAGGCCACGACGTGACCGTCCTGGGCGATCTGGATGTTGGCGCCCTCGTGCTTGAGGCGCCCGAGGGCGGTGTGCTTGCGGGGCACGGAGTGCCGGTCGTAGGGGTCGACCTCGACGACCCAGCCGAAGCGGTTGACCTCGTTGGGCTCCTTCGCCAGGTCGAACCGCTCGTCGACGGTCTGCCACGCGCGGGTGGCGGCGTCGGCGCCGTCGATGCCGTAGCGCTCCAGGACGGCCAGCTGCTCGGCGTCGGTGATCGGCGCGGAGGCCCCGAAGTACTGGTTGAAGTTCTCCTCGCCGTGCAGCGTGGTGCCCCAGGGCGTGATGCCGCCGGCGCAGTTGTTCAGCGTGCCCCGGACGGTCGTCCCCGACGGGTCCTCGCGCGTCCTCAGGTACGCCGAGCCCGCGGCGGGACCGGTGAGCCGGAAGGGGGTCTCCGGGGTGATCCGGCGGTTGCGCCGGCGCTTCTCGCTCGGCTTCCAGACGCCGGAGTCGCCGTCCCGCTCGATCTGCACGACCGAGATGCCGTGCGCCATCATCGCGATCCGCTTCTGGACGTCGCTGATGGTGCCCGCGGCGTCCTCGTCGGCGACGCCGGGGAACATCAGCTGCTCGTCGGTGTACTCGTGGTTGACCACGAGCAGGGCGGCGTCGTCGCCGAGGGGCAGGAAGCCGATGAAGTCGCAGTTGTAGCCGAACTGCCGGGCCTGCGCCTCCGGCGACTGGCGGTCGATGTCGAACTCGGGCGCGCCCTCCTCGACCGGGTCGCCCCAGCGCAGCACGACGGACCAGCCGTACCCGCCGGGGACGACCAGCTCGTCGAGCAGGTTCTGCTCGACCGGCTCGAAGGTCAGCGCGCCGTCCGGTCCGCTCCCGGGGCGCCCGCCGTGCCGGGGGCGGTCGGAGGCGGCCGCCGGCAGGGCCGGCCCGGCCGCCACCATCAGGGCGCCCACCCCGGCGGCCTTGAGCACGTTGCGACGGCTCACCGCGGACTCCACGACCGAGCGGAAGGTCGGGTTGTCGGTCCGGTTGGGCACCGGGCGGTCACAGGCGTTGCCGCACTTGTAGAAGCAGGTGGCGTGGCTCCGGCTGCCGTGCCGGAGGGTGTTGCCGCCCAGCAGCGGCAGGAGGCGACGCCGGGGATCGCGGATGTCCGTCATCAGGGTCCTCTGATCGGGTGACACAGGGCCCCCGCACGCTAGGCAGCGCACGCCCGAGAGCGGGTGGCCGCGAGGTGAAGCTCCCGTGACCTGTGGGACCGTCGTGACGTCGCGCACTCAGCCGATGACAGGCAGCACCAGCAGCTGCAGCAACCGGTCGGCCTCGGCGTCGGGGTCGTCGGTCAGCCCGGTGTGCACCGGCCCGGCCTGGACGACGGTGCTGCGCGGCGCGGTGAGCCAGCGGAACCGGGAGCCCAGCGCCTCCCGCCCGGCCGCTCCCGAGGCGGGGTCGGCGGCGCAGACGTCCGCGGCGGCCTGCAGCGCGCGGCGGATGGCCGCGGGGTCGGCGGTGGGGTCCAGCGCGCGCAGCCGGTCGGTGTCCAGGTGGACCCGCGAGCCGAGGTAGTCCCGCTGGCGGCAGTAGACCAGGACGCCGGCGTTGAGCGACTCCCCGCGCTCCACCCGCGGCACCACCCGCAGGACGGCGTACTCGAAGGTGTCCCGGCTCACCGCTGGCTCATCCCCGCAGGCGGCGGCGGGCCCAGCCACGACGGCCGGTTCTCCCCGCGCGGGGCCCGGCGGCGCGACCCGCCGGCGGCCGCGGCGGCCACCAGCGGCGGCAGCCAGGCGTCGCGGGCGCCGAGCCGGGCGAGCAGCTGGTCGACGTAGCGGGTCCGCACCTCCGGGAGGACCCCGGCCTCCCCACCCCTCGCGAGCTCGGGGCGGTGCCCTGGACGGGGCCACCCGAGTGCCGCCTCGACGAGCCAGTCGTCCGGGACCTGCGCCAGCACCGCCTCCAGCAGCGGCCGGGTGACCCGGGGCGCGAGCGCGGCGTCGGCGGCGCGGACGTCGGGCGAGCAGTCCACCAGCGCGTGCTGGGTCGCGTCGTAGGGGCGGGCCACGGCGGCGGGCGCGCCGGGCCAGTGGTGGTGGAAGGTCAGCGTGGCCCCGTGGTCGATCAGCTGCAGCCGGCCGTGCCAGAACAGCATGTTGGGGTTGCGCCAGGAGCGGTCGACGTTGCCGACCAGCGCGTCGAACCACAGCACCCGGCCGGCCAGCTCCGGGTCGACGCCGTCGGCGCCGGCCTCGAAGTCCAGCGCGCCGGGCAGGTAGTCCAGGCCCAGGTTGACCCCGGCCGAGCGCTGCAGCAGCTCCTGCACCTCGACGTCGGGCTCCCCCACGGCGAGCTCCGGGGCGACGTCCACGGTGACCAGCGCCGGCACCGGCAGCGACAGCGCGCGGGCCAGCTCGGCGCACACCACCTCGGCGACGAGCACCGTGACGCCCTGCCCCGCGGCCCGCCACTTGACCACGTAGGTGCCGAGGTCGTCGGCCTCCATCAGCCCGGGCAGCGAGCCACCCTCGCGCAGCGGGGTGACGTAGCGGGTGGCGGTGACGGCGGGCAGCACAGTGGGCCGCAATCTACCGGCGGCCGGGCCGGGGACACTCGCAGGATGGGCATCCTGCGCTCCCTCGACCCCGCCGACCTCGACGGCGTCCCGCTCACCTACCCCGAGGTGGGCGCGACGCGGGACGCCGCGCTGCCGGCCGGCTACGACCACGTGGAGCGCTCCGTCGTCGTCGGCACGGGGACGGCGGACTTCGAGCGGGCCGCCGCCGCGGTCTTCGACTGGCGCGTGCAGCGCGGGGTCGGGCTGCGGGTGCGGGCGAGCGGGCCGGCGGGCGAGCCGGGCACCGTCGTCGTCCTCACCGCCGGGCTGCCGCGGCTGGGCTACGACATCCCCTGCCGGGTGGTGTGGGCACGGACGACCGGCGACGAGCGCGGCTTCGCCTACGGCACGCTGCCCGGCCACCCGGAGAGCGGCGAGGAGGCGTTCCTCGTCCGGCTCGAGCCCGGCGGTGACGTCGTCTTCACGCTGCGGGTGTTCGCCCGGCTGGCCTCGCCGCTGGCCCGGCTCGGCGGTCCGGTCAGCACCGTCGTCCAGCGGCTGGCCACCGAGCGGTACCTCACGGTGGTCCGGCGGGCCGCGCGCGGCTGAGGGCCGCCGCTCCCGGCCGACGCCGTGGTGGTCTCAGGGCCTGCGCCGGCCGATGGCCGATGCCGCGGCCGCGGTGGCGACCACGCCGAGCACCACGCGGAGGTGGTGCCAGCGCGCCCACCTGCCCAGCAGCTCCGTGGTCTCGGTGTCGGTCAGGGAGCCTCCCGTGAACCGGTGGTTGGCCGGCTCGCTCACCGTGACGGTGACGGCCACGACGCCCACGGTGGCTGCCGCGGCGGTCAGCGATGCCGGGCTGCGGCGGGCGAGGAACGCGTCGGTGACCGCCGAGGCGACGCTGGCGATCGCGGCACCGGCACCCAGCGGCACCATCAGCGTGCGGATGCGAGGGGCGTTCGCGGTGAACCAGCGGCGGAACTCGGCGGGCGGCACGCTGCGCCAGAACGGCAGGAGCACCACCTCGATGAGGACCATGCCCCCCGCGAGGAGGCCCACGAGCACCGCCGAGAGGATTTCGAGCGGCCGTGCGGATGCGCCGGCCCGACGGCGCTGTCCTGATCGCATGGACGGTCCCTCCGGACGGGTTGCCAGGGGAGGTCGACGGCAGCGTAGCCAGGAACGCCGTCCCCGGGAGCGGATCGGGACACCGGGGTCCGGCGGGAGGCGCCCTGGACGTCCCGGCGCTCCCGCAGCACCGCGCCGGTCGCCCAGACGACCAGCCCCACCGCCCAGCACGGTGAGCACGCCGCCCTCCGCGCGGGAGGCTCCACGCCCAGGTGCCTCCCGCGCGCGAGAGGCACCTGGCGGCGCGCTCAGGCTCCGGCGGCGTCCCGCTCCCGCTCGATGAGCTCCTTGCTGCGCACCAGCCGCAGCAGGGTGACCACGCCCAGCCCGCCGACGACGTTGAGCAGCGTCGTCCACCAGAACCAGGCCAGCCAGTCGCCGTAGCCGTACGGGGCGCCGTGGTGGATGGCGCCGAACAGGATCAGCGAGTCGAGGATCGAGTGGAACAGCACCAGGCCGGCGAGCAGGAAACCGCCGGCCAGCGCGGCGGCCAGCTTGCCGGTCTCGGAGTCGGCGCCGTGCTGCATGCGGGTCATCAGCGTGATGAACGCACCGGCCAGCAGCGCCAGGCAGACCGACCGCAGGTCCAGCGGCGCCTCGACGAAGGTCCGGCCGGACTCGACCGCGGTGGCGCCGAGGTCGGGCAGGGCGTGCACGACCAGCCACATCACCAGCCAGCCGCCGACCAGGTTCGCCACGAGGGTCCCGGCCCACAGCTTGGCCAGCTGCGCCGCGCTCGCCCGGCCCGCGACCACCGCGGTCACCGGCACGAGGAACCCCTCGGTGAACAGCTCGCTCTTGGCCAGCATGAGCGCGATGAACCCGATCCCGAACGCCAGGCCGGCCAGCAGGTGGCTGCCCGTCGCGGCGTAGACGGCGAGCAGCGCGACCACGCCGGTGGCGACCTCGAGCCCGCCGGCCAGGCCGGTGGTCAGCACCTCCCGCCAGCTGCGGTGCAGGCGCTGGGCACCCTCGTCGACGATCCGGTCGAAGGCCTCGACGACCTCGTCCTCGACCGGGGCGTCGGACTGCCCCAGTTGCTCGCGTGCGGACTGCGCCACGGCAGGTCTCCTCCGGTCGGGCCCGCTGTCCGGGTGCTCCGGCGGCCGGCGTGTCCGCGGGGCGACCTACCCCGCGCCGTGGCGTCCGCACACGTCCGGGGACGTCGGCCCAGGTGCCTTTCGCGCGCGGGAGGCACCTGGGGGGGCTCAGGCCGGGACGCGCTCCTCGGGCACGAACGGGATCTTGGTGACGTACTGCTGGTAGAGCTTGACGCCGTCCTCGACCGAGAGGTGACCGAACTCCAGCAGCGTGGACAGGCCCTCCAGCTCGGCACCGGCCGCCTCCACCGCGCCCAGCTGGGCGGCGGCCTCCTGCGGCTTGGCCACGTTGGTCAGGATCGCCGCGCCGACGGAGACCAGCAGTGACAGGAAGCAGAGGGTCTGCCACACGAACGAGGTGGTCTCCACGCCCAGGGCGTTCCGCACCGCCTCGGCGAAGGGCACGCCGCCGAGCGCGGGCCCGGCGGTGAAGACGGCCGAGGCCGAGGTCAGCGTCAGCACCACGGTGGACCAGCGCCGCACGCGCGGCCGCCGCCGGCGCAGGTACGCGTCGATCCCCACGCGACGGGCCGCGATGCGCCGCAGCAGGTCCTGTCGGAGGTCAGTCTGGTCGGCCATGCCGGTCCCCCCGTCTCCGTGTCACGGGCAGGACGGAGCGTAGTGGCGGTCACGGCCGGGAGGGGCCCGCGGCGACGGCCCGGCCGCGGCACGGCCCGCCCGTGACGGGGAGGATCGGACCCGTGACCACGCGACGACTGGCGACCCTGCACGTGTGGGGCGTGCCCGGCCGGTCGGTGCCCGCCGCGCTGCTGCGGATGGCGACCGACCGGCGTCCGCTGCGCAGCAGCCCGGGGCTGCGGTTCGCCAAGCTGATGGGCACCGGCAGCGGGCGGACGTTCACCGTGCGCGACGCCGACCCCCGCCGCTGGGCGCTGCTGGCGGTGTGGGACGACGAGCGGTCGGCCGACGCGTTCGAGCACGGGGACGTCGTCGGCCGGTGGCAGCGGATCGCCCACGAGCAGTGGCGTGCCCGGATGCGCCCGCTGGCCGCCCGCGGCCGGTGGTCGGGAGAGGAGCCGTTCGGGAAGCCCTGGCCGCAGCGCTGGGACGGCCCGGTCGCCGCGGTCACCCGCGCCCGGCTGACCGCCGTCAAGGCGGCGACCTTCTGGCGCGCCGTGCCACCGGTGTCGGCCGACCTGCACGAGAGCCCGGGCCTGCGGCTGGCACTGGGCATCGGCGAGGCGCCGCTGGGGCTGCAGGGCACCTTCAGCGTCTGGGACTCCGCGGCGGCGCTGAACGCCTTCGCCTACGACCGCGCCCCGCACGCCGCCGTCGTCACCCGGACCGCGCAGGAGGGCTGGTACGCCGAGGAGCTGTTCGCCCGCCTGGCACTGCTCTCGGCCGAGGGGACGCTCGGCGGCCGCGACCCACTGGGCTGAGCGCTACAGCGGGCAGGTCAGGTGCAGCTCGTCGCGGTCGTCCCCGGGAGCCACCCGGATCGCCCCGGGCATCCGGCCGAACTCGCGGTAGCCGAAGCCGGCGTAGAACGCCTCGAGGCCGGTGCCACCACGCACGGTGAGGTGCAGGAACTCCAGCCCCCGGTCGCGCGCGATGCGGTGCACGCCGGTCATCAGCACCCGCCCGAGGCCGCCGCCCTGCCGCTCCGGGCGCACCTGAACCCGCAGCACGGTGGCCCAGTGCCGGCGCAGCGGGCTCACCGACAGCGACAGGACGGCGAACCCCGCGACCTCGCCGTCCACCCGGAGCAGGGCCAGCACCTCGCGGCCCAGGTGCACCCGCTCGACCACCGCGTCGAGGTACGGCGCCACCTCGGCCGGCGTCACCGGGGGCACGAAGCCGACCGACCCGCCGGCGTTGCTCACGTCGGTCCAGCAGGCCAGCAGCTGCGCCCGGAGCCCGTCGTCGACGGCCGTCACGGGGCTGACCTCGGTACGCACGGCCCCATCTTCCGGGTGCGGCCGCGGACCCCCGGACACGGGCGCCCGACCGCACCCGCCGCCATGACGTGGCTCACAGGAGAGTCCCAGGTGCAGTGGGTCAGGAAACGCGTCGGAGCGCGGAGGGAGCCGGTCCGGATCGGGTCGCAACCGGTGGTGGCGCCGCTAGCGTCCGGCCGTCCCGGTGGCGGGACGACGACCCGACACCCGGGAGGGGCCATGGCCCGCAGCGCCGCGGTACTGGTGACGACGACGGTCGTGGTGGGGCTGCTCCCCGCCCCGGCGCTCGCGGGCGGGGGGCACGGGGAGCCCACACCGGGCGCGCCGGGGATCGGCGACGCCTACTACCCGCTGGACGGCAACGGCGGGTACGACGTCGAGCACTACGACCTGGACCTGTCCTACGACCCGGCCAACGACACCATCGCCGGCACCGCCACCGTCGAGGCGCGGGCCACCCAGCACCTGTCGGCGTTCAACCTGGACCTCAGCGGGCTGGAGGTCCGAGAGATCACGGTGGACGGCCGGTCGGCGTCCTGGACCCGCGAGGGCCAGGAGCTGACCGTCGAGCCGCGGCGTCCCCTCCGGGAGGGCCGGTCGTTCGAGGTCGCCGTCACCTACGACGGCGTGCCGCAGACGGTGCAGGACGCGCTCGGCGGGTCGGGGTTCTTCCACACCGACGACGGCGCGGTCGTCGCCGGGCAGCCCGAGGGCGCCGCCACCTGGTTCCCCGCGAACGACCACCCGCTCGACGCGGCCTCGGTGCACGTCTCGATCGCCGTGCCCGAGGGCCTGGAGGGCGTCTCCAACGGGGTGCTCGAGGAGTCCTGGACCCACGACGGGTGGACGACCTGGGAGTGGGACGCCGAGGAGCCCATGGCCACCTACCTGGTGACCCTCGCCGTCGGCGAGTTCGACCTGCGCGCCTACGAGGCCGACGGGGTCCGCTGGTGGGACGCCGTCGACCCGGGCGTGGCCACCCTCGACCTGGACCCGGCCGAGGGGCCGCTGGTCGGCGAGTACGTCGACGCGGCCCTGGCCCGGCAGCCGGAGGTCCTGGCGTTCCTCGCCGACACCTTCGGCCCGTACCCGTTCAGCGCGGCCGGCGCGATCGTGGACGACACCCCGGACCTCGGCTTCGCCCTGGAGACACAGACCCGGCCGGTGTACTCGCCGGTGTTCTTCACCGACCCGGTGCTCGCCGAGATCGTCGTGGTCCACGAGCTGGCGCACCAGTGGTACGGCGACTCGGTGCGGCTGGCCGCGTGGCGCGACATCTGGCTCAACGAGGGCTTCGCGACCTACGCCGAGTGGCTGTGGCTCGAGCGCGAGGGGATCGCCACGGTCCAGCAGCAGTTCGACGACCTCTACGCCAACGCCGAGACGGTGTTCGCCGACGGCGGGCCGCCGTTCTGGACGGTCCTGCCCGGCGACCCCGGCGCGGAGACCTCGCTGCTGTTCCACCCGGCCGTCTACAACCGCGGAGCGATGACGCTGCACGCGCTGCGGCAGGTCGTCGGCGACACCGCCTTCTTCCAGGTGCTGCGGGAGTGGGCCGACACCCGGGCCGGCGAGGCGGTGACCACCGAGGAGTTCGTGGCACTGGCCGAGGAGGTCGCCGGACGCGACCTCGAGGACCTCTTCCAGGCCTGGCTGTACACCCCCGAGCGGCCCGCGCTCGGCTGAAGAAGGACCCTCCTGCCCCCGGCCCCCTCGCAGGGTCCCGCCGCGAGCCTGCGAGGGGTGGGGGGCGAGGGGGTCCTCTTTCAGCCGCTGGCGCCGAAGCGCTCGACCCGGACGTCCGCGGCCGGGGTGCCGAGCTCGAGGAGCAGCTGGCTGGCCGCCTCGGCGAAGCCGGTCGACCCGCACACGTAGGCGGTCCGGCCGGGCTCCCACAGCGGCACGAGGTCGGCCGGGGTCAGCCGCCCGGCCGGCCGCACGCCGCGCGGCTCGCGGGTGGTGACCACCAGGGCGCCGGAGTCGAGCAGCTCGTCGGCGTACGGCAGCTCGGCGAGGGTGCGGGTGGAGACGGCGATGCGCAGCAGGTCGGTGCGGCCGAGCTCGCGGGCGGTGCGCAGCATGGCCACCAGCGGGACGACGCCGGTGCCCCCGCCGACCAGCAACGCAGGGCGCTCGCCGTCCCAGACGAACCAGCCGCCGATCGGCCCGCGGACCTCCAGCCGGTCACCGGGCTCGACGACGTCGGCCAGGAACGTGGACACCTCGCCGTCGTCCAGCCGCTCGACGAACAGCTCGACCAGCGGGTCGCCCGGCGGCGACGCCACCGAGTAGGACCGCTGGGCGGTGTAGCCGTCCTCGGCGGTCAGCCGGACGACGTAGTGCTGCCCGGCCAGGTGCTGCACCCGGCCGGGGACGTCGAGCCGCAGCTCCACCGCGCGTGGTACCGGCCGCCGCACGCCCGCGACGGTCGCGGTGCGCCACCCGCCGCTCGGCGCCCGGGCGGCCCCGTCCCGAGGCTCGCCCCGAGCCTGCGAGGGGTCTGACGGCCTCGGTGCAGGGTCCCGGCGCGAGCTCGCGAGCGATGGGGGGCAGCGAGGTCCTTCCGGGGGGCCTTCATCAGTCACCCTGGTACCGCTGCTCGCGCCAGGGGTCGCCGCGGTCGTGGTAGCCGTTCTGCTCCCAGAACCCGGGCTGGTCGCGCTGCAGCAGCGTGAGCCGGGTGACCCACTTGGCGCTCTTCCAGAAGTACAGGTGCGGGACGAGCAGGCGCACCGGGCCGCCGTGCTCGACCGGCAGCGGGCCGCCGTCGTACTCCCAGACGATCCAGGCCTTGCCGCCGGTGACGTCCTCGATCGGCAGGTTGGTGGTGTAGCCGGTCTTGGACGTCGCGACGACGAAGTGCGCGTCGGCCGTCGGGCGGGCCGCCTCGAGCAGGGTGTCGACGCTGACCCCGGCGAACCAGGTGTCGAACTTCGACCACGTGGTGACGCAGTGGATGTCCCCGCGGTACTCCGCGCGCGGCAGCCGGTGCGCCTCGTCCCAGGTCCACGTCGTCGGGTGCTCCACCCGGCCGTCGACGGTGATGCTCCAGGTCTCGGGGGAGATCCGCGGCGTCGGCTCCGCGGTGAGCACCGGCCAGTCACGGCCGGTGTCGTACTGTCCCGGGGGCAGCCGGGGGTCGCGCTCACGGCGCCTGCCGAGGAAGCCTCGCGTGGGTCCAGCCATGCCGTGCTCCTCCCCCGCCGGGGTGTTGGCCAACCGCTCCGCGGGTGTGGTGCGCCCCTCGCGGGCGCGAACTGTAACCGCTCGGGCCGGTAAGGGCACCCTTACGAGAGCTGAGTCACCTCGTGTTGACGTGGTCGCAACCCTGGTAGGGGCCTACCTTTGCCTCTGTGGTGACGGTGACGCAACCGGGTCAGCGCAGGACCCCCAAGGTGGCCAAGACCAACTCGGTGGCCAAGAAGGCCGTCGTGGCGGTCACCGGCATCATCATGATCCTGTACTTGATCGCGCACATGATCGGGAACCTCAAGGTCTTCGCCGGCCGCGAGTCCTTCAACGGGTACTCGGAGTGGATCCGGACGATCGGCGAGCCGGCCGTCCCCGCGCAGACGACGCTGACGATCATCCGCATCGTCCTGCTCACCGTGGTCATCGCGCACTTCTGGGCCGTGATCTCGCTGTGGCGACAGGCCAAGCGCGCCCGGCCGAACGGCTACGTCACCAAGAAGGCCGTGGCCCAGAGCTACGCCTCGCGGACCATGCGCTGGGGCGGCGTGATCGTCGGCCTCTTCATCATCTACCACATCCTCGACCTCACGATGGGCGTGGCGAACCCCGAGGGCCCCGACGGCACGCCGTACGACCGCCTGGTCGCCGGCTTCTCCAACCCGTTCATCACCGCGGTCTACGTGCTCGCGCTGGTCCTGCTCGGCATGCACCTGCGGCACGGCATCTGGAGCGCCACCCAGACCCTCGGGCAGAGCAACAAGCGCCGGGAGAAGACGGTCAACCTCTTCGCCCTGGTCTTCTCCGTGGTCCTCATCGGCGGCTTCCTGATCGTCCCCTTCAGCGTTCTCTTCGGCCTCGTCGGCTAAAGGAGCCCATCGCGATGCCTCTCGACCTCTTCTCCGTCGGCGACCCGATCGCCGACACCAAGGCGCCCAGGGACGTGCCGATCGGCGAGCGCTGGAGCACCCGCCGGTTCCGGGCCCGCCTGGTCAACCCGGCCAACCGCCGCAAGCTGACCGTCATCGTCGTCGGCACCGGCCTGGCCGGTGGCTCGGCCGCCGCGACGCTGGGCGAGGCCGGCTACAAGGTCAAGAACTTCTGGTTCCACGACAGCCCGCGCCGGGCGCACAGCGTCGCCGCACAGGGCGGCATCAACGCCGCGAAGAACTACCGCAACGACGGCGACAGCGTGCACCGGCTGTTCTACGACACCGTCAAGGGCGGTGACTTCCGGTCCCGCGAGGACAACGTCCACCGCCTCGCCGAGGTCAGCGTCAGCATCATCGACCAGTGCGTCGCGCAGGGCGTGCCCTTCGCCCGCGAGTACGGCGGCCTGCTGGACAACCGCTCCTTCGGTGGTGCGCAGGTGTCCCGCACCTTCTACGCCCGCGGGCAGACCGGTCAGCAGCTGCTCTACGGCGCCTACCAGGCGCTCGAGCGGCAGATGGCCGCCGGCACCGTCGAGCAGTTCGCGCGGCACGAGATGCTCGACCTGGTCATCGTCGACGGCCGGGCCCGGGGCATCGTGGCGCGCGACCTCATCACCGGCGAGGTCAGCACCCACTTCGCGGACGCCGTCGTCCTGGCCACGGGCGGGTACAGCAACGTCTTCTACCTGTCCACGAACGCCAAGGGCTCCAACGCCACCGCGATCTGGCGGGCGCACAAGCGGGGCGCGTACTTCGCCAACCCCTGCTACACGCAGATCCACCCCACCTGCATCCCGGTCAAGGGCGACTACCAGTCCAAGCTCACGCTGATGAGCGAGTCGCTGCGCAACGACGGCCGCGTGTGGGTGCCCAAGGAGCGCGGCGACACCCGCGACCCGCGCGAGATCCCCGAGTCCGAGCGCGACTACTACCTCGAGCGGATCTATCCGGCGTTCGGCAACCTGGTGCCCCGCGACATCGCCTCGCGCCAGGCGAAGAACGTCTGCGACGAGGGACGCGGCGTGGGCCCGGGCGGGCTGGGCGTCTACCTGGACTTCGGCGACGCCATGCAGCGGCTGGGCCGGCCGGCCATCGAGGCCAAGTACGGCAACCTCTTCGACATGTACGCCCAGATCACGGGCGAGGACCCCTACGAGACGCCGATGCGGATCTACCCGGCGGTCCACTACACGATGGGCGGGCTGTGGGTCGACTACGACCTGCAGTCGACGATCCCCGGCATGTTCGTGATCGGCGAGGCCAACTTCTCCGACCACGGCGCCAACCGGCTCGGGGCCAGCGCGCTCATGCAGGGCCTGGCCGACGGCTACTTCGTGCTGCCGAACACGATCAACGACTACCTCGCCGACGGGCCGTTCGAGAAGGTCGACGACAGCCACCCGGCCGCGGTCGAGGCGCTGCAGGCGGTGCAGGGCCGGGTGCAGAAGCTGCTGTCGATCAACGGCAACCGCACCCCGGCGTCCTTCCACCGCGAGCTCGGCCGGCTGATGTGGGACCTGTGCGGCATGGAGCGTTCCGACGAGGGCCTGCGCAAGGCCCTGGACCGGATCCCCGAGATCCGCCACGAGTTCTGGACCAACCTCAAGGTCTCCGGCGACCAGGACACGATCAACCCGACGCTGGAGCACGCCGGCCGGGTGGCCGACTTCATCGAGCTCGCCGAGCTGATGTGCGTCGACGCGCTGCACCGCAACGAGAGCTGCGGCGGCCACTTCCGCGCCGAGAGCCAGACCCCCGAGGGCGAGGCGCTGCGCGACGACGAGAACTACGCCTACGTCGCCGCGTGGGAGTGGACGCCGGAAGGCGCTCCCCCCGTCCTGCACCGCGAGGCCCTCGAGTACGAGTACGTCCACCTCGCCCAGCGCAGTTACAAGTGACGACTACCCAGCGGAGACACCAGTGACAGCGACAGCCGAGGGCACGACCTTCGCGTCCGGCACCGCGTCCGACCCGGCCATGGCCAAGCACGACATGACGCTGACCCTGCGGATCTGGCGGCAGAAGGGCCCGCGGGACAAGGGCCGGATGGTGACCTACCAGGTCGAGGACATCTCCCCGGACATGTCGTTCCTCGAGATGCTCGACGTCCTGAACGAGAAGCTGATCCTCGCCGGTGACGACCCGGTGGTCTTCGACCACGACTGCCGCGAGGGCATCTGCGGCAGCTGCGGCCTGATGATCAACGGTACGGCGCACGGCCGCGGCACCTCGGGTGGTCCCACGACCACCTGCCAGCTGCACATGCGCAAGTTCAAGGACGGCGACACGATCGACATCGAGCCGTGGCGCGCGACGGCGTTCCCGGTGATCAAGGACCTCTCGGTCGACCGCAGCGCCCTGGACCGGATCATCCAGTCCGGCGGCTACATCAGCGCGCCGACCGGGACCGCGCCCGAGGCGCACTCGATCCTGGTGCCGAAGAAGGACTCCGACGCGGCGTTCGACGCGGCGACCTGCATCGGCTGCGGCGCCTGCGTGGCGGCCTGCCCGAACGCCTCCTCGATGCTGTTCACCGCGGCCAAGGTCAGCCACCTGGGCCTCGTGCCGCAGGGCCAGCCCGAGCGCAACGACCGGGTGGTCAACATGGTCGCCCAGCAGGACCGCGAGGGCTTCGGCGGCTGCACCAACATCGGCGAGTGCTCGGCGGCCTGCCCCAAGGGCATCTCGATGGAGAACATCTCCCGGCTCAACCACGACCTGCTCGGTGCCCTGCGCGCCGGCGCCCGGCCGAAGAGCTGAGCGATCACATCGTCATCCTCCGGATGACACCGCCGCCAGGAGCCGTCCCCGACGAGGGCTGAGCCCCCACGAGCCCTCGTCGGGGAGGCCTCCGGCCCGCCTCCTCGGACTCAGGGCACGACCGCCACGGCTGCCGGCTCGCGCTCGGTGAGCCACTGCTCCAGCGCAGCGGCCGGCAGCGGGCGGCTCAGGTGGTATCCCTGGACGACGTCGCAGCCCAGCGCGGCGAGCGCGTCGACGGTCGCCTGGTCCTCGGCGCCCTCGGCGACGAGCACCAGGTCCAGCGCGTGCGCCAGCTGCAGCGTCGAGGTCACGATCGACGCCGCCCGCGGGCTGCCGGTCATCGCGCCGACGAACGTGCGGTCGAGCTTCAGCTCGGTCACCGGCAGCGTCGCCAGGTAGGCGAGGCTGGAGTAGCCGGTGCCGTAGTCGTCGATGGCGATCCCGATGCCGGCGTCCCGCAGCGCCACCAGGACCCGGATGGCGCGCTCCCGGTCGGCCACCAGCAGGCTCTCGGTGACCTCGAGGACCAGCGCTGTGGCCGGGACGCCGTGCCGCACGAGCAGCGCGGCCACCTCCTCGGGGAAGTGCTCGTCGACCAGGTTCGACGGGCTGACGTTGACCGCGACGGTGAGCTCGTGGCCCCGGTCGGCCCAGACGCGCCGCTGCGCGAGGGCGGCGTCCAGCACCGCGCTGGTCAGCGGACCCATGAGGCCGGCGGACTCGGCCAGGTCGATGAAGGCGTCGGGGGCCAGCAGCCCGCGCTCGGGGTGCTGCCACCGCACGAGGGCCTCCACCCCCTCGATCCGGCCGGTCGCCAGGGTCAGCTTGGGCTGGTGGTGCAGGACCAGCTCGCCGGCCTCGATCCCCCGGCGGAGCCGGGCGACCGCCTCCAGCCGGTGCCGGCCGGAGCCGTGGTGCTCCTCGTCGTACACGACCGGGCCGCCGCGCCCGGCCTTCGCCGAGTACATGGCCAGGTCGGCCAGCTGCAGCAGCTCCTCGGCGTGCGTGGAGTCCCGCGGCCCGAGCGCGATGCCGACGCTGGCGTCCACGGTGAGCGCGGTACCACCGAGCCGGAACGGCCGCTGCAGCGTCGCGCACAGCCGCTCGGCCAGCGCCCGCGCACCGTCGTCGTCGAGGCCGTCGGCCAGCACCACGAACTCGTCGCCCCCCAGCCGGGCGAGCAGGTCCCCGCTGCGCAGGTGGCGGGACAGCCGCGGGCCCACCTCACGCAGCAGCGCGTCACCGACGGCGTGGCCGAGCGAGTCGTTGATCTCCTTGAAGCGGTCGAGGTCCAGGACGAGGACGGCGGTGGTCCCGCCGCGGGCCATCCGCGCGTCGGCGGCGGCCAGGGCCTCGAAGACCCGCCTGCGGTTGGCCAGGCCGGTGAGCTCGTCGGTGCGCGCCTGGTGCCGGCTGTCGGCCAGCGCCCGGACCTCGCGGAAGGTCAGCGCGGTACGGGCGAGGGCGGCGACGACGGCGCCGAACGCCAGGACGCCGGCCAGCGGGTCCCCGATGCGCAGGTAGCCCTGCAGCAGCAGGGCGAGCGCGGCGATCGCGCACAGGGCCGGGACGACCAGCGCCCCGACGCGCGGCACCTGGTCGCCGGCCCGTGGCGCGGGGGCCTGGCAGGCGGCCAGGCCGTAGCACAGGAAGGCCATCCCCCAGCCGACGTCCAGCAGGCCGCCGACGACGTAGGTCCCGTTCGCGACCTGGTAGGCGTACAGGGTGTCGGTCAGCACGAACAGCGTGGTGCCGGCGGTGAGCCACCACCAGACCGCGCCGGCGCCGCGGCCGATGACGACGAGCGCTCCGGCGATGAACACCAGCAGCAGCAGGTCGGCGATGGGGTAGACGGCGATCAGCAGGGCGCCGTCGAGCGCGGTGTGCAGGAAGTCGCCGATGGCGAGCGCCGTCGCCATGGCCGCCGCGGTCAGCCCGGTCACGACGGCGTCCAGCCACATGCTCGACGTCAGCCGCCGGACCCGCGTGCGGAGCAGGCGGAACAGCGCGGCGCAGGCCAGCGGGTGGAAGCCCACGAAGGCGATGTCGAACCAGGCGGGCCGGGTGATCGGCCCCGGTGCGGCGTCGGCCACCGCGTAGCCGAGCGAGCCGACCGCGTAGGACCCGACCGCCGCGGCGAACAGCAACCAGACACCCCGGTCGGCCGGGACGACGACCGCCCGCAGGACCAGCAGCCCGGTGAGCCCGACGACGAACGACCACTTCCCGCCGGCCGCCAGGGTCGCGAGCACGCCGCTGTCCCCCACCGCGACCGCCAGCAGCGACAGCAGGTAGACCGCCACGAGGACGGCCGCCGGCACGCGGACGACCCGCAGCGACCGGTCGGCGGTCTCGCGGGTCCGCGCACGCCGGCCGGTGAGCTGCTGGACCACGGTGCAAGCATCGGTCGCTGGTCCGCGGACCTTCACCCCGGCGGGACGCCGAACGGAGCGGCCTCACCCCCCGGAGGGGACCGCACACGCACCGGTCGCCCGCGCGGCAGCGATCAGCGGCTCTGCAGCGCGTCCAGCGCGACGGCCATGGACGCCGCGACGCGGAAGTCCAGCCGCGGGTCCGGGACCGTCACGGTGTAGCGGTCCCGGACGGCCTTCTGCCGCTCGCTGACCAGGACCGTGGCCCCGGTCGCGGTGTCGACGAAGTCGAAGTGGAAGACGAACGGCACCCACACGTCGCCGACGTAGGGGATGAGGTCCCAGACCCGGCGCAGGATCGCGATGGACTGCCGGCGCTCCCGGCCCACGGCCTCGATGCCCGGTGCCGACAGGTCCCAGGTGGAGCGCAGCAGGCTGGCGCCGAACTGCTTCCGGAAGTAGCCCAGCGGCGTCCCGTACTCGTCGAAGACGTCGTGCTGGGCGGCGACGTCGAGCCGCTGCCGCGCCTTGAAGCTGAACACCGCGCGGTTCTTCGAGGCGTCGGCGTAGAAGACGACCTCCTCCCTGAGCTTCATCCGCTTCTGCTCGGCGAAGGCCAGCAGCGGGCCCTCCGAGCCGTCGGGGTTCATCCCGATGACCTCGTAGCGGTTCACCATCACGGTGATCCGCTGCTTGACGAAGAACGCCGGGACCACCATCGGGGCGGGCGGCTGCGGTCCGGTCGGAAGGGTCACGTCGGGTCTCCCGTGCTGGTCGGGGGGCGTGTGCTGGGGCGCCATCGTGGCCCATCCGGGGGTCACGCCGCTGCCCGTCGTCCCCCGGTCGCTCATGCCCGCTCCCCGGGCCGTGCGGTCGTGAGCGCCGCGTGCAGCCGGTCGACGAACGGGTCGAGCACGCCGGGACGGCGTCCCGCGGGGAGCGGGGCCGAGGGCAGCAGCACCCACAGCAGCAGGTAGACGACGACGCCGGCGCCGCCGGCGACGGTGAGCCCGACGGCGCCGACCCGCCAGAGGACGGCGTCGATGCCGCTGTACTCGGCCAGGCCACCGCAGACCCCGCCGAGCATGCGGTCGGTGCCGCTGCGGCGGAGCTCGGGCCGGACGGGCTGGGGGGACGGGGACGGGAGTGCGCTGGTCATGGCACGAGCCTGGCGCCGGCGCGGGGCCGCGGGAACCGGGGAACACCCGGATCGGTCCCCCGTTCCGGCGCTCGGGGTGCTCCCGGGCGACCCCCGACGGAGCGGACGGCGCCGTGTCGTGCACGACCACGTCTCCCGGTGTGGTCTCGTGGGCCCCCGTGTCGTGCGACCCCGTGTGCGAGGCCCCGATGACGTCCCGCTCCACCGTGTCCGGCCCCCTGGTCGCGGCAGGCACCGCGACGGCCGCAGCTGTCGGCGCGGTGCTCGGTCCGGTCCTGCTGACCGACGGCTTCGCCCTGCCCGCGCGGCTGTTCTACGGGGGGCTGGGCGGGCTGGTGACCGGCGCTCTCATCGGCGCCGTCGCCTCCCTGCTCGCCTGCGCCGCAGCCGCCGTCGTCCGGCAGGGGGGACGACGGCTCCCGCTCCAGCGTGGCGCGTTCACGCTCGTGGGCACCGTCGCCACCCTCGCGCTGTCGGAGTCGGCGCTCCCGCCGCTGGCGACCGGACCGAGGCTGCTGGTGCTCGCCGGCCTCGCCGTCGTCACCGTGACGGCCGGGACCGCGCTGGCCCGGCAGTTCCTCATCGCACCCGACGCCAGCGGCTGAGCCGCCCACGGCACGGGCCGGCGCTCAGGGCCCGGCGGGCTCGCGGCTGCGCTGCTCGGCCCCGACGTCGCCGTACGGGTAGTCGGCGCGGCCGGGGTCGCTCACGGCGTCCAGTCGTGCGACGTCATCGGCGGTCAGCTGCACCGTCCCCAGGTTGTCGCGCAGCTGGTCGGTCGTGCGGGCGCCGAGGATGACCGACGTGACGGCGGGCCGGGCGGCCAGCCAGGCGAGCGCGACCTGCGGCATCGACGCCCCGTGGGCCTCGGCGACGTCCTGCACGACCTCCAGCACGTCCCAGGTGCGCTGCCGGGAGCCGACCCGGTCGTAGGCCTCCATGCCCCGGCCCGGGTCCTCCCCCAGCCGGGTCGCGCCCTCGGGCCGCTGGTCGCGGGTGTACTTGCCGGACAGCCAGCCGCCGCCGAGCGGGCCCCACGGCAGCAGGCCCAGCCCGTTGTGCAGGCAGGCGGGGACGATCTCGAACTCGACGTCCCGCACCAGCAGGCTGTAGGAGGGTTGCAGGGTGACCGGGACGGCGAGGTGCCGGTGCTCGGCGAGGTCGACGGCCTGCTGCACCTGCCAGGCGGTGAAGTTGGACAGGCCCGGGTAGCCGACCTTGCCCGCGGAGACGGCGTCGTCGAGGAAGCGCAGCGACTCCTCGAGCGGGGTGAGCGGGTCCCAGGCGTGCAGCTGGTAGAGGTCGACGTGGTCGACGCCGAGCCGGCGCAGCGAGGCGTCGAGGGCGCGGCGCAGGTGGCGGCGGGAGTTGCCGAGCGCGTTGGGCTCCGCCCCCATCGGGAAGCGCCCCTTGGTGGCGAGGACGACGCGGTCGCGGACGTCGGCCGGCCGGCTGGCGAGCCAGCGCCCGACGATCTCCTCGGCCGCGCCCGCGGAGTACACGTCGGCGAGGTCGACCAACGTGCCGCCGGCCTCGGCGAAGAGGTCGAGCTGCTCGTGCGCGCCGGCCTCGTCGGTCTCGGCGCCGAAGGTCATCGTGCCCAGCGCGAGGGCCGAGACCGAGCAGCCGCTGCGGCCGAGCGTGCGGTACTCCACGACGGGCTCCTGTCCTCGGGGATCCCGCAGGACGTTGCCGCAGCGCTCCGGTGATCACCACCGGAGGCCGCGCTGCCTGGTCTACTGCGGTGGACCGCACCGCGGCGTGTCCGATCGAGGAGGAACCGTGCGCACCGTCGAGGACCTGCCGGCGACCGTTCTCGCCACCGCAGCAGCCGTCGCCGCGAGCGGGACGTGGTACGCGGCGTTCGGCCGCCGGCTGGCGGAGCTGGACGACGCCTACGCGGAGGACACCGCAGCGGCCGGCTGGGTCGTGCCCGTCGAGCTGGTCCGGAGCGGCACCGTGGCGGTCGCCGTCTCCGCGCTCGCCGCCGGTACCGGGGCGACCGGTCCGTGGGAACGGGCGCGGCTGGGCCTGACGCTGTGGGGCGCGTTCCCCGTCGTCCTGCTCTCCGGGTCCGTGGTGCACGAGAAGGTCCCCTGGCGGCTGGCCGCGATCCACGCGGGCGACTGGCTGGTCAAGCTGCTCCTGGTGTCCGTGGTCACCGGGGTCCGCGGGCGCTGACGCCGGGGTCAGCGCCCGGCGGCCGCCCTGAGGAGGTCGGACACCTCCGGGGTGGCGGCGTGCGCGCCGGCCGCCAGGAAGGACTGCTGGATGACCCCGCCCAGGTCCTGCCGCGACATCATGTCGTTGCCCATGGCCCGCTGCTCGGCCGCACCGGGCGCGAAGACGACCGTCCGGGTCCCCGCACGCTGCAGCGCCCTGACCTCGTACCGCAGCAGGCGTGCGGCGTGCCGGCGGGATGCCGCGTAGAAGTCGGGCAGCCATCCCGCGGGGCCGCTCATCGGTGAGATGACGACGACGAGGTCCAGTCCGCGACCGCGGAGGACGGCGGCGTTGGTCGGCGAGTGCACCCCGCCGTCGACGTAGCTGTGCAGACCGATCTGGACGGGGGCGAAGTACCCGGGCACCGCACAGGACGCCGCGACCGCCTGGTGCACCGGGACCTCGGGCGCGCCCGGGCGGCCGAACACGACCCGCCGCCCGTCGCGCCGGCGGACGGCACAGATCCACAGGTCGGCCTCCGGCCAGCCCGGTCCCTCCAGCTCACGCAGGGCGGCCAGCTGCTCGGCGACGTCGTGCCGGCCGGGCGCGATCAGGGCCATGCCGGCCGCCAGCGGCCGGAATCGCCACGGCCGGACCAGCGCGCGCTGCACCATGTGCCGATCCGGGAACCGCAGCGGCCGGCGCAGGGCGTGCAGCGGGTTGAACGGCGCGAGCTCGGGGACGGGGGTGCCGGCCACGTGGCGGAGGACGTCGCCGTCGTCCGACAGCGGGGCCTTCACCGTCCAGGCGGCGAGGTCCTCCGCCGAGACGCCCAGCCGCAGCAGCGTGCCGGTGATGGAGCCGGCCGAGGTCCCGACGATCACGTCGACGGTGCGCGCGTCGAAGCCGAAGTCGTGCTCGAGCACCGCCAGGACGGCGGAGTGGTACGCCTGGCCCACGACGCCGCCACCGCCCAGCACCACGCCGACGCGCATCACGCCGGGGAGCCTGCCAGCCGGCCCGGCCCCCTACCAGGGCCCGCAGGGCCCGGGCGCTGCGCTCCGGTGGTCACCACCGGGCGCCGTCGTCCGCGGTCGGTCAGCGGTTCCTGCCGAGCAGCCACACGAGGAGCCCGAGGACCAGGACCACCACCGTGATGGTCCCGATGACGATCAGGTCTGTCGTGGTGACGAGCATCGGCCGGCCTCCCGTGGAACGCGCGCGGCCAGGTCCTGCCGCAGCGCTGGTGGCCGGGACGCTAGGGAGGGTCGCGCCGTGCGGGGCCGGTTCGTCGGAGCGTTGACCGTCTGCTTGCACGTCCATGGTCTGCTCCTTGCCCGCGGGGCCGCCGTCGGCCGGTGGAGGCCACGCCGGGCCCGCCTCCACCGGCCGCTGCGGCTCAGCGGCGGCTGCCGCCCCCGATCATCGGGTCGTCGCCGTCGTCCCGCACGCCCTGCTCGACGCCTTCCGTGGAGGACGGAGCGGTGTAGCCCGCCGGGTTCGTCTCCTCGGTCAGCGCGTCGTCGCGCACCACGTCGGCGGGCGGCTGCTCGACGACGGTGACCTCCTGGGGCTGGCGGATGCCCTCCGGCTGCTGCGGCTGCGGCGCCGTCTGCTCGCTCCCCTTGGACGCCGCCACGGCGGCACCGGCCGCCGCCGCGACACCGGCCACGGCCGCGACGCCGGCGGCGACGGCCTTCCCGGACACGCCCGCCTTGCCCTGGTCCCCGTGCGAGCCGACGGCGTCCTCGACCCCGGGGGTGCCGACGTCGAGGTGCTCGTTCACCGACCCGCGCCAGGCACCGGTGGCGTAGCCCTCGTCCTCGATCAGCTCCTTGAACCGCCCCAGGTCGGAGGTGACCTGCCGCTCGACGATCCCGAGCTTGTCGCCGACCTGCTCCACGGCACCCTCGGGCTCGTACTCGAGGGCCAGGTACACGATCGTCGAGCTCGGCCCGGCGGCCTCGAAGCGGACCGCACCCGCGTTCGTGGCCCCGCTGGTGGCGGCCCAGGCGACCTTGCGGTCCGGCTCCTGCTCCAGGATCGCGGCGTCCCACTCGCGCCGGACACCGGCGATCTCGGCCACCCAGTGCAGGTGCGTGTCGTCGAGCTGGCGGACCTCCTTCACCCCGCCCATGAAGTGCGGGAAGTCCTCGAACTGGGTCCACTGGTTGTAGGCCTGGTTCACCGGGACGTCGACCTGGACCGACTTCTCGACCTTGGTGGTCATCGCTGGCCTCTCTCGTCGCTGACGTGCTCACATCGGATGCCTCGCGCTACCCGTCGGTGCAACGGGTGATGCACGCCACTGCCGAGGTCTGCAGGACCCGGCTGTGGCCTGGGGCCCCGGGTCGGCGGCGGGCGTCCTCGCGGGAGCGCCCGCCGCCGGGGCTCAGTGGGGAACCGGGTGGTGGCACACGGCTTCGAGGTTGATCCCGTGCGGGTCGTCCACGAACCCGCCGTAGTAGTCGGTGTGGTACTCGCGGCGCACCGCGGGTGCCTCGCGGACGGTCGCGCCCGCGGCCAGGGCCGCGTCGTAGAAGACGTGCACCTCCTCGCGCGTGTCGACGGTGAAGGCCAGGTGCGTGTTCGTGCCGACCGTCCCGCGGTCGACGAGCCAGAAGTACGGCTTGACCCGGGCCAGGCCGAAGCCGGTCATGGCCGGCCGGCCGGTGACGGGGTCCGGCGGGATCTCGAGCATCTTCGTGATGCCGATGGAGGCCAGCGTGGGTTCGTAGAACCGCACGGCCGCCGCCAGGTCGGGGACGGCGATGTTCAGGTGGTCGATGCGGGAGCCGGAGCGATCGGTCATGGGCGTCACGGTGACCGCGGAAGCGGCCACCGGGTGTCCGCCTCGTGCCGCAACCTGGAGCCGTGTCCTCGACGTCCGCGCGCCTGCTCACGCTGCTGTCCCTGCTGGGTGCGCGTCCGAGGTGGGCGGGTGCGGAGCTGTCCGACCGGCTCGGCATCAGCACCCGCACCCTGCGCCGGGACGTCGAGGACCTGCGCGGACTGGGCTACCCGATCTCGGTCCTCAAGGGGCCGAACGGGGGCTACCGGCTCGGCACGGGCGGCCGGCTCCCGCCGCTCCTGCTCGACGACGAGCAGGCGGTCGCGGTGGCCGTCGCCCTCCAGACCACCCCCACGAGCGTGTCCGGCATCGACGATGCGGTGGCCCGGGCCCTGACGAGCCTCAAGCAGGTGATGCCCGCCCGGCTGCGCGCCGAGGCCGACGCCCTCCACCTGACCACCATCCGCAACTACTGGGAGTTCCCGGCGCCACCGATCCCGTCGGCCACCCTGAGGACGGTCGGTCACGCCGTCCGGAACCGGCATCTCCTGCGGTTCGACCAGCTCACCCCCGACGGGCGCCGCCCCGACCCCGGCGACCCCGACTTCGCGCCTCCGGTGCGGGCCGAGGCCCACCACCTGGTGGTGTGGGCGGGGCGCTGGTACCTCGTCGCCTACGTGCCCGGGGAGGAGGCCTGGCGCGTCTACCGCGTCGAGCGGATCCACCCGCACGCCCCCACGGGGGTCGGCTTCGAGCCGCGCCCGCTCCCCGCCCCCGACGTGACGAGCTACGTCATGGCCACGTACGACCGCGGGGACACCCCGGCCCGGTGGCAGTGCACCGGCACCGTGGTGATGGACCTGCCCGCCGACGTCGTGGCCCGCTGGGCTCCCGGCGGCTCCGTCGTCGAGTTCGTCGACACCACCCGGAGCCGGCTCACCCTCGGCGCCTGGTCCTGGGCCGGGATCGCCGGGCTGCTCGCCACCTTCGACGCCGACATCAGCGACGTCCGACCCGCCGAGCTGAGGGACGCCTGCCGGACGATCGCCGACCGCTACGCGCGGGCGAGCAGGTGACGAGGCGTCACCGCGGGAACGCCTCCCGGAGGGCCGTCCTCGACTCCGCCCCGACCGGACACACCGCCTCCTCGGCCCACCCCCTGGCCGTTCGGCTGGAGGCGGGACCGGACGTGTCGAGAACCCGGGGGACGCCGTGCCACGCGGGCCGGCGGTCGCCACCGCAGCCGCGCTCCACCGAGAGCCCCCGTCACCGGAGGACACCCACCCCGTGTTCCGTTGCAGAGCGCAGGCACCAGCGCCCGACCCTCAGCCCCCGTCCCGGCCGCCGGCGCCGTACACGGACGACGCGTACCTGGCGCTCCAGACGATCGCTCCGCTCGCGAACAACGCCGACACCAAGATCGGGCTGCTGGCGGCTGCGCTCGCCATCCTGGCCGGCGGGGCCGTCCGGCAGCGGACGAAGGTGGCAGCCCTCTGGCTCGGCGACCTCGGCGTGCGCGAGGTGGTGGCCCTGGGGCTGCTGACCGTCTGCGCGACCGCCCTGGTCGCAGCCGGCCTGTGGCTCTTCCGGGCGCTGAGGCCCCGGCTCACCAGCGGGCAGCCCAGCCGGTTCGCCTTCCCCCACCTGGCCGACGCCGATCTCGACGAGCTGGTCGCTGCCTCACCGGCGCAGGCACGGCGGGAGGCGTGGATCCAGGCGCAGTCCATCTCGGTCATCGTGCGGGCGAAGTACCGGCACTTCAGCAGAGCGCTGCAGGCGAGCATCGTCTCCGGAGCGGCCTTCGTCGGCTGGCTGCTCGTCGTCCCCACGCCCTAGCCGACACGGGGTCCGACTCGTCCAAGGCTCCCCGACGACTGACGGTGTGGCGACTGGGACGCGTGCGATGCCCGGGTTCCCGCCGGGCCCGTGGTCCGCCGATGGAGCGGGCATGCGCGCCAGCCACGTCGCCACCGCCCTCGCCGCCTTCCTCGCCGGGTCGTCCGCCGCCACGGCCCTGCACCGCCGCGCCGCCCGCCCGGCCCCGACCGCCACCCCACTCCCCGCCGCGCCGGTCGACGAGCAGGACGCCGTCGTCCTGCCCTTCCCGCGACCCGTGGCCGAGCAGCCGGCTGCTGCCGCTCCGGCCCGCTGCGGCGACAGCGGCGGCCTGACCAAGGCGGGCGCGCCGTGCGGTGCCCGGGCCACTGCCGGTGGCCGGTGCCACCACCACCCGCTGGCCGCCTGAGACCTCCCCGCGGGGACGTCCCCACCGGGGCGGACCTGCGACGACCGTCGGACCGGGCGGCTGGAGCCGTGGCGACAGTGTGCGCGGATGCGCAGTGATCGGCGCGAACCCTGCGCATCCGCGCACGCTGTCGCCTGGTCAGCGGGAGCAGTAGCGCGGGTGCGGGCCGGATCGCCGTGGCCCGGGACCGTGCCACACGTCCCCGACCCAGCCCGTGCCGGTGTCGTATCCGACCGACGGTGCGGGTTGGCGCGCCACCTGGTGGGTAGCTGCGGGCGACGGCCGTCGACACGGCGGCCCGGTCACCCACGACAGGAAGCAGCCATGACACTGCCCGATCGGGACGCGGCGAGGGACTGGATCGGCCGGGCGGTGGTCGACCGCGACGGCGCCGAGATCGGGGTCTGCGCCGCCCTGCTGGCCGACGAGGCCACCGGGCTGCCGGAGTGGATGTACGCCGAGCGCGGCGAGGAGACCGTGGTGGTCCCGCTGCTCGACGCCACCGGGAGCGGTGACCGGGTGCAGGTCACGGTCACCCGGGCCGACGCAGACGGCGCGCCGCGGTTCGGTTCATCCCGCGAGCTGACCCAGGACCAGGAGGCGGAGCTCTACCGGCACTACGGGATCGAGTACTCGAAGGCCACCTCCGACAGCCTCCTGCCGGCCGCCGAGCCGGCCGTCGCCGCACCGACGGAGCCCGAGCCCGCTGCGGCCGGGTCGCCCGTCGCGGTGACCACCGAGCCCGCGCCGACACCGGGTGCGACCGCCGACGAGCGCGCGACGGGCGGCGCCGCGCAGCGCGGTCGCGGGGTGGCGGCCGCCGTGGCGGTGCTCGCGGCTCTCGCGGCTGCCGTCGCGGGCGTGCGCCTGCGACGGGGGTCGAGCCTCGGGTGGGCGCGCCTGCTGCGACGCGGGGCTCCCCCGCCGCCGACGGTCGCGCAGCGCGCCCTCGCCGGCGCGGCTGCCGCCCGCGCTCGAGCCGTCCAGGCCGCCGCGGCGGCCGGGCCGGTGGCGGAGGCCTCGACCCGCCTGGCACGGCGGGGAGCGAGCGCAGGTGTGGAGTCGGCCCGCCGCACGGCCGTGGACGTCGCCCGGCGGGGTCGCGCGGCGTCGACGGCGGCGAGGAGCTACACCGACGAGGCCGCGGCTCGCCTCCTGCCGGTGGTGTCCACGACCGGGCAGGCGGCCTGGCGTGCCGTCCGCACCGGGACGGACACGGCCCTGCGGGCCAGCGATGCGGCCACCCTGGCCGTCGCGGGAGCCGTGCCGCGGGTGGCCGCGGGCATCGTCGGTGCCGGACGGACGGGCCTGCGTGCCGTGCTCACCGTGGGCGCGGCAGCCGAGGCGGTGCCCGAGGTGGTCGCCGAGACCGGTGAACGACTGGAGAAGGGCTGGAGGAGAGTCATGGGCAGGTTGTCGCTGGGGCTCGGGTTCGGTGTGGGGTACGTGCTGGGTGCGCGCGCCGGCCGGGACCGGTACGAGCAGATCAAGCAGGCCGCGGCCGGGTTGATGGAGCGGCCGGAGGTGCAGCAGGCGCTGGAGCAGGCCCGGGCCGCCGCTCCCGGTCCCCTGCAGAGCAGCATCGACAAGCTGACCGGGGGTGGGTCGGGGCGGCACAGCGCCGAGACGGTCGACATCGACGGGGTCGACGTCGTCGTGGCGCCGCCCCCGCCGGTGGCCGGGACGGGTGGGCCGGTCGGGACGGACGCCCCGCTGCCGGACCCGTTGATCCCGCCCACCAAGTCGTCGGGCACCGACTCCCCCGGACGGCCGTGACGACGGCGTAGCCGGAGCGGCCACTGCGGGTCCCGACCTCCGTCCACACACCGGTGCCGGTGAGCTGTGCGCTCACCGGCACCGGCGTGTGGTCGTCACCCTGAGGGCTCGCGCCGGGGCGCGCCCGGGCTCAGCGGTAGACGAGTGTGCCGTCGTCGAGGTCGGCCTTAGGGAGCAGTTCCATCTCCTGCGCGTGCTCCAGCATGTGGGTCCACGGCTCCCGGTCGCCCTGCTTGAAGAGGGCGTGCTGCGAGCGCAGGACGTACCCGGCGTTGAAGTTCTCCGGGTCCGACCACGGCCGGATCTGCATGTCGGCGTCCTCCGGCCGGAGGGTCGGGACGACCATGGTCGCGCCCTTCGTCTCCATGCTCTCGAACAGCCGGCAGACCAGGTCGCTGACGAGGTCGGCGCGCAGTGTCCAGCTGTGCCGGAAGTAGCCGAAGACGTATGCCATGTTCGGGATCCCGCTGATCATGATGCCCCGCCAGGTGATGCGTTCGGCGAAGTCGACCGGCTCGCCGTCCACGGCGAACGGGATGTCGCCGAAGGCCGACAGGTTGAACCCGGTGGCGGTGACGACGACGTCGGCCGGGACCTCCTCGCCGGAGCTGACCCGGATCCCCGCCTCGGTGAACGTCTCGATGGTGTCGGTGACGATCGAGGCCTTCCCCTCGCGCAGTGCCGCGAACAGGTCGCCCTCCGGGACGATCGCGATGCGCTGCTGCCACGGGCGGTAGCGGGGGGTGAAGTGCTTCTCGACGTCGAAGCCCTCGGGCAGCAGCGGCTTCATGGACTCCATGAGGTACGTGTGCAGCTCGTCGGGCGCCTCGTGCGACATGCGCGCCAGCTCGTTGAACTCGCCTGCGTAGGCGCGCCGGAGGATCTCGTGCGTCCAGTCCTCGGGGATGTCCAGCTGGCGCAGCGTCACCGCGAGCTCGTGCGTCAGGGGCGGGGCGAGGAAGTAGGAAGGCGAGCGCTGCAGCATCGTCACGTGCTCCGCCTCCTGCGCGATCGCCGGGATCAGCGTCGCGGCCGTGGACCCCGACCCGATGACGACGACGCGCTTGCCGGCGAGGTCGAGGTCCTGGGGCCACTGCTGGGGGTGGATGACCTGGCCCTGGAACCGGTCCATGCCCTCCCACCGCGGCTGGTAGGGCTTGGTGTGGTTGTAGTAGCCCTGGCACATCCACAGGAAGTCGGTGGTGAAGCGCAGCTGCTCGTCGGTGTCGCCGCGGGTGACCTCCACGGTCCACCGGCGGTCCTCGGTGGACCAGCCGGCCGCGGTGACCCGGTGGTGGTAGCGGATGTGCTGGGCGAGATCGTCCTCCTCGATGACCTCGTCGAGGTAGTTGAGGATCTCCTCCCCCGCGGCGATCGACGGGCCGCGCCAGGGCTTGAAGCGGTAGCCGTAGGTGAACAGGTCGCTGTCGGAGCGCACACCCGGGTACCGGTGGGTCCACCAGGTGCCGCCGCGGTTGTCCTGCGCGTCCAGGAGGACGAAGGACCGGTCGGGGAACTGCTCCTGCAGGTGGTGCGCGGCGCCGATCCCGGAGACTCCCGCCCCGACGATGAGGACGTCGACGTGCTGGGTCCCGGACCCCCCGCCGCGTGACTCCTGGACGGTTGTCGATTCGGTGATCGTCGTCATGCCGGACCTCCAGTGCGGGAAGTGACCTAAGTCACACTAGCGCCCGGTGGAGGTTGCCACGGAACCGGAGCGACCAGAAAGGACCGCCGGGGTGCGCCGGACGGACGGCGGAGGTGCGGCGATCCAGGACGGCCGTGTCCATGCCCGACCCCGTCACCGAGCAGGCCGGAGGACGGCGTGCCGGCACGTCCGCGTCCTCGCTGTCCTCACGGTGGGCCCACAGCCGTGGAGGGGCCGGCCGTTGACCGACCGGTCCCTCCACAGCTCGTCAGGAGAGCGGGTGCCCGGAGAGGAAGTCCTGCACCAGGGGCAGGAACTCCTCGGCGCGCTCGACGCCGAGGGCGTGGCTGGAGCCCGGGCCGGTGAACAGGTGCCACTGCGCGCCGGGGATCGAGTCGGCCACCTTCCGGCCCTGCCACGGCGGGGTGAGCAGGTCCTGCTCGCCGGCGATGACGAGGGTGGGCGCGGTGATGTCGCCGAGCCGGTCGAGGGTGTCGTGGGCCAGGTCGGCGTCCCACTGCTCGGCGGTGGTCCGGATCTGCTGCTCGGTGCTCGGGAACAGCGGCAGCAGCTGCTCGACCAGCTCGCCGAACTCCGGGCTGTCGAGCAGCTGCGGCGAGAAGGCGATGCCCAGGGCCCCGAGCGCGGCCTCCATGTCGCCGGTGCGCCACGGGTGCGCCAGACCCGTGATGACCGCACGCTGGAAGCCGTCGGTGCGGCCCCAGGTGCAGTAGAGGACGAGCGAGGCGACCCGCTCCGGAGCGGCCAGGGCGAGCTCCTGCGCGATGGCGCTGCCCAGGGAGTAACCGAGGACGTGCGCCCGCTCGATCTCGAGCGCCTCGAGCAGCGCCCGGGCGTCCGCCGCCAGCGAGGCGACGCTGATCTTCCCCGCCCCTCGCTCCGACCCGCCCATGCCGCGCAGGTCGTAGGTGACCACGCGGTGGCGGCTCGCCAGGACCGGCGCGAGTTCGGCCCAGAAGCCCAGCGACTGGGTCGTCCCGTTGATGATCAGCAGCGGTTCGCCCTCGCCGTACTCCTGGACGGCGACGGAGATGTCGCCGACCTGGACGGTCCGTTGCGGGTGCGTGGTGGGAGTGGTCACGGCGTCTCCATCGCTGTTCGTGGGAGGGGAAACGGGGCGTGAGCACACCACAGGGACAAGCCGTCCCGGAAGGGCGCCGGCGCGACCGGGCAGCGGGCCACAGCGTGTCGGGAACCGGCTGCCGGCGACACGACCTGGGCCTCCGTCCACGTTCCCGCGGGAAGGCCCCGTCTGCCGCCGCCACCGGAACGGTGTGTGCGGATGCGCAGTCCTCGCGAGGAGGACTGCGCATCCGCACACAGGTCGGTCCGGGTCGACCGGTGCGCTGACGGGCGTGCCCGTCAGCGCAGGCGCAGCCCCCGACGCAACTCCTCCGGGCTGACGTTGATCTGGAAGTGCATCGCGTCCTTGACCGACCTCCACCGCCCGCCCCAGGTGATGGCCTGCAGGCCGTCCACCGTCGTGATGGCCTCGACCACGGCGACCTGCCGGGGGATGAACGCCGTGTCGGCGAGACGCGCCCGCACCTCAGCACACCGCTGTTCCTGGGTCGGCTGCGTCGAGAAGCGGACGAGGGGCTGGTCAGGGGTCACGCGATAGGGGTTGCAGGGCGGGTCGATGTCAGTGGCGATGCCGTAGGCGTGCAGCGAGGGCGCGGACCCGCCGGTGATCGACCGGTTGTTGAAGTTCCACACGCTGCGCGGCCGGTACCCGGTGGCGGTGAGCGCCCGCTCCAGCGCGCGCCATGCGTCGACGGTGTACGGGTGTACTGGCGTGGCGGGCAGGCCGAACAGCCGCAGTGGGACCATCGGGACGGTCTTGCCACCGAGGTGCTCGGCCCAGGCCCGGCGCAGCCACGTCGTGGAGCGGACGACGGGGACGGCGGCCGGCGGCCCGACCGGCCCGGGTGAGTACGCCGCTTGCAGCGCCGGGCGCACGAGGCCGTCCCGGATGCGCTTCCACTCCTGCGCCAGGGACCTCTCGTGCGGGGCGATCGGCCTCCCCCGCCGCTCGGGATGCGCCGCGGAGAAGACCAGGTCGGTCAGGGCGTTCTCGTCGCGGGTCCCGAGAGCGATCGCCCCCGCGATCGCCTGCGGCCAGCGCCGCTGGGCCAGGGCGGTGCGCACCTGCTGGTCCAGGCCCGGGGCGGGGCCCCGGCGCTCCCGCTCCTCCTGGGCCGCCTCCCAGGCCGCGTCCGCCTCCGGTGGCACGGCCGTGGTCGCGGGCAGGGGTGCAGCAGCGCCCCTCCCGGCGAAGCCTGGCCTGCGGCTGCCCTCCCCCGAGCGCAGAGGGTCCGGACGGGCCCCGCCGTAGAAGTAGCGGGCACCGATCCGACGCCGTGCCGGCCGACCGTCCCGATGACGGGTCAGCCGCGCGAGGTGGTAGTGCGGGCGCGGCCGAGGGTCGTGCACGACGGTCCATCCCGGTCCGAGGGCCCGGGCCCGGCGCACCGCCCAGGCCCGCGCCTGGGACTCCGCGGCGTACCAGTGGTCTTCCCGGCCGGGCACGCCTGCCATCCCGGCTCTCCCTCCGCCGTGCAGGGCGGGTCCCTCTCCCGTCAGGGACGGCTGGCGCATGGCGACTCCTCCCCGGTGTCCGCGCTTGCCTGTCGGCTATCCGAGCGCCAGGTCGCGCCGCCGGTCGGACCGCACCGCCGCCACCGGGCGCGGCCGCCGGTCGTGGGCCGGCAGGGCCGCGACCTGCGGAGCCCGCCGGTCGGCGACCACGCCGATGGCCTGAGCGCTGGTCAGCCACTCCTCGGAGTGCTCGGCGACCTGGAGCAGCAGCGCCTCGAACTCGGTCCTGCCGGTCTGCAGGACGTGCGCCTGGGCGAGCCAGCGGAGGATCTCCCGGCCGGTGACGGCCATGCGCTGTCGTGGCGAGGTCATCAGCGGCTCGTGGAAGTAGCGCGTGAGGACCTCCTCGATCACGTCCCACGCGTTGTCGGCCCCGAAGACCCGCTTCACGTCGTCGGAGTCGAGGATGCGGAAGGCCTCCTCGAGCAGCTGCATGACCTCGACCCGGAGGACGTTGATGTTGCCGTAGGACACGAACTTCAGGTTGTTGCGCAGGTCGAGGCCGGCCCGCCGCACCACCGCGATGCTGCCGAAGGTCGGGTCGTTGGCGCGGTCGCGGATCACGTCCGAGATGCGCTTGTCCCGCCAGTACTGCGCGACGTGCCGGTTGAACAGCGTGAACAGCGGGTGGAACTCGCGGTTGGGACGAGCGTCGCCCAGCGGCGCCTTGGCCCCGTAGCCGAACGCGCGCCGGTAGGCGGCCGCCCGCTCGTGCCGGGTCCCCCGCAGGACCTCGCGACGGTCGAACTGGTAGAGCCCGTACGCACCCGGTCCCGACGACAGCCGGACGGCGCCGTTGCGGAAGAGCTCCCGCAGCTTGCGCACGACGCGGAAGACCCCGACGCGTTCGTGCTGGTAGATGTAGTAGAGGTCGCCGATCGCGATGATGCGTTCGGACGTGACCGTCTCGTCGTAGCCCTCGACCCCCTGGGGGATGCGCGTCTGCCCGAACTGCCGCGCCGCCTCCGGGCCGATCCCGACGAGTTGGGCCAGGCCGCTGTCTGGCGGGGCCGGAGCGGCGCTGTCGGCGTCCGCCGCCTGACGCATGTAGTCGTCGATCTGGCCCACGAGGGCATCGGCCAGTCGGGGGGTCTCCAGCAGGTCCACCCCGAGCTGGTCGATCGCCTCCTGCCGCAGCTGGGCAAACCGGTCCAGGAGTGCCTGGTACTGCGCCTCGGTCGCCATCAGAACACCTCCACCCGGCCTGCATGCCTGCCATTCGGGTCGGCCTGGGCCAGCTTGCAGTCGAAGATCAGCACGTACCGCCGGTCATCACGGGCGACGCCGGAGTAGTTGTGGGGGAATCCCCGGGGATAGTCCAGCCGCCCGTCACCCCGGCCCTCGAACACGGTGAACTGCACCGTCCCGGTCCCGGGGGGCAGGTACAGGGGCCCCATGCGGTACAGGTGCTCGTCGCACCTCGCCATGTCGATCTCCTCGGACCACCTCTCGTTGGCGTCCGAGTTCCACGTCACGAAGAACCGCCCGCAGGGGCGACAGTCGCTGGCCCCCTCGGCCAGGGCGAGCAGGTGCCGCTCGAGCGCGCGCAGGGCCTCTTGCACCGACAACGCGCCGAGCCCCAGTCCGTCGTCCGGCTCGTTGAAGACGATGGCTCCCTCGACCAGGCGGCGAAGTCGGCGCGCCCCCGACTCCAATGCCCCGGTGATCGCGAGGCGGCCCCCGTCCTTCACCAGCCGCGGGCCCTCCTGAGTCGCGAAGTCCTCGGTCCACTCGAGCAGGTCCTCCAGCAGGATGCGCTCGGTCTCGGAGACCCGGATCGACCGCGTACGTCGTTCGTCGGCGTCGATGAGCACGGCATCGAGGGCGGCGCGAAGCTCTCCGACAGAGCCGGCCACGACGGCCAACCTGCGTTCGAGCTGGACCAGCTGGATGCCGAGGAACGCCGAGGCGCCGGCCTGGTCGAACGATCCCTTGTCGCGCTCCCAGTTGGTGCGCAGCGAGGCCAGGTCGTCGGTGATGATGCGGAAGTTGGTGAGCTGTTGCTCCTCCCCGGCGACGTTGACCCGCCCGGCCGGAGCGTTCCCCTCGAGGCCGAGGACCGAACGCAGTCGGCCCAGCTCGCCATCGACCAGGTCGGGGTCGGTCACCAACGGGCTCTCGCCCAGGAGCACCTCCCACAGCTGGTCGACCCGTGAGACCCGTGGCCCACCCAGTCGACCGAGCTCCACGACCAGCTCACGGAACTCCGTCGCGATCACGCTCCTCGTGGCCGCCGCGATCTCCTCGTCCGCGTCCTCGATCAGCGGTTCGAGCCCCTCCAGCAGCGGGAGCGAGCGGTTGAGCGCTTCGGTGGCCCGCACGTGCAGGCTGGCCTGGGCACCGACCACACCGCCGTCGAGCTCGCTGTGGAAGCTGGCGATGCCCGGCTTGTGGCGGTAGAGCACCCGTCCGTGCTGCTCGTAGGGCTCGAACGCGTGCTCCAGCGCGGTGAGGACGCCGTCGATCCGGGCCGGCTTCCGGCGCCAGCCCAGCACGTCACCGATGGCACCCTCCACGGCGTCCTTGAGGTCGCCGGTGCCGCGCTCCTCCCGCTCCCGGGTGGCGGTGGCCGCCGTGGTCCTCACCGGATAGGTCAGGAACTGGCGCACCGCCTGGAGGAGGTCGTCGTTCTGGTTCCGGCCGTTCCTCAGTGGCTGGTTCATCCCGCCCTCCCCGGCGTCTGTACGTAGACCGGCCCGATGGGGGCGCGGTCAGCGAGCTCCTGCCAGCACCGGCACTGCGCCTCCTGGACCGCGGCGACCCGCGGCCGACAGCGGTCGATGCCCTGCCGGACCACCCGCACCCAGGCCGGCCACTCGCCGCCGCGTTGCCGCAGCGCCGCGACCGGTTCCAGTGCCTCGTAGGAGACGACGTCGTCCCGGTAGCGGTCGGCGAGCACGGTCAGCGCCATCTGCGCCGCCGCCAACTGGCGTTGGGCACCGACCAGGTCGAGCCGCTGCGCGGCCTCTGCAGCGAGCAGTGCGCTGTGGTGAGCCTCCTCGGCACGCCCGTCCAGGTCGTCCACGGCCCTCCCGAGCCGGTCGACGACCGACAGGTCTGCCGGTGCGTCCTCGCTCAGCGTCAGGCCCAGCGAGCGGATCTCGGCCCGGAGCTGCCGGCAGCCCTCGGTGAGCTCGGCGACCGCGGTGGGGACACTCATCGCGCTCACCGTCGGGCGAGGTCGCGGTAGAAGTGGCGGGTGATGACCTCGGGCGGGGCGAGCCGGCGGTCGAAGGCCAGCCGGGCGGCCCCGATGAGGAACCGCTCCGGCAGGATGCCGGGGTCGATCCCGCGAGCCAGGCGTCTGGCCGCCTCCTCGATCATCTGCTGCTCCTTCGGAGCGAAGCGGATCACCTGGGCCAGCGACCGACGTCCGAGCGTCTCGTACGGCCGGAAGCACATGGTGTCGACGACGAGGCGCACGGCGTCGTCCGCCGACTCCAGCATCGCCTTCGGATAGGGGGCCGCGCGCCGGCCGTACGTGCGCCGCCACGCCTTGCGGGAGCCGTCGGCGTCCTCGGGGAACCCCATCCGCGACAGCAGCTCGGCACTGACGAACAGCCGCAGCCACGGCGTCGGGTGCACCGCGGTCGGGTTGTACGTCCACACACTCGCCGGCGCGCGGGCCAGGATGTCCATCAGCGAGGCGACGACGGCGGGGCCGCCCAGGAGCAGGCCGCACAGGTCGGCGAAGGTCTCCCTGTTCCACCGGCGCCACACCCGGGCGACCTCCGGCGGGTGCCCCGCCTCCGCCAGCCTCCGCTCGAGCGTCTCCGGGACGACGCGGGCGAGGCCGAGCTCGTTCTGCAAGTTGTGGCTGACCTCGTGGAGCACCGCCCCGAGCGTCCAGGGGTTCACCAGCCGGTGGTAGGGCAGCTGGATCTGCGGGAAGGGGTTGCGCTGGAAACCCAGCCGCCGCAGCCGGACGTCCCTCCGGAACGTGGCCGGGGTGGGGCCGGCCTCCATGCAGCTCATGGGCGCCGGCTGGGGGACCGACTTGGCGGTGCCGAGCCCCAGGAAAGCGTCCTGGTAGCAGTCGAGGGCGATCCGGTCGCAGCCGAGGAGCCACTCGCCGAACCTCCCCTGCCGCTGACCGAAGAAGCCCATGTAGAAGTCCCAGATCCGCTCCACGGCCCGCACGTGCTCGTGCGCGACCTCCCCGGCCGTGACCAGCTGCCGCAGCCGCTCGGGACTCGGGTCGGCCTGCGCCCGGGCGGCGATGGCGGCGACCCGCCGGTTGAGCGTCAGCAGCGGCTCGCGCAGCCGGGTGATGAGCGCGTTGACCGCCTCCACGTGTCCCTGCGTGGGTGCGGCGTGCCCGGTGCCGAACTCCTCACGGGTGAAGGGGCGCAGGGCCAGGGCGTGGCGTTCGAGGTTGCGGGTCTGCGCGCTGGTCCACCGCCCGAGGACCGCCGGGGACCGCGGCGGCGACGGGCGGGGGTCGCTGCTCCGCCCGCGCTGCGTCACCGCTGCGGCTGGCGCGCTCATGACCACGCTCCCTGACTGGACCCGGTGGGGTGCTCCTCAGCACCGGCACCAGCGCTGTCCGTTGACGACGATCGACCGGCCCGGGACGGCGGCCGGACGACCCGGCCCCACGCGGTTGGCCTGCTGGGCCCGCCGCCGCGCCTCCGCGATCCACGCCCGGTCGGCTTGCCGGGACCGCTGGACCACCCGGCGGCGCCGGCGCGGATCGCGCAGCGCCCGGGAGGCGTGGTGTGCGAAGCGACGCGTCACGAGGTCCAGGGAGACCGGGGCCCCTCGCGAGTACCGCCCCGCCACGTCGGCCGTCGTGCGGCGCACGACGTGCGGGAGCGCCTGGACGTACGGCCTGGCCGCCGGGCTGTTCCACAGCTGCCGGCCGACCTGCACCGCACGCTTCGTCAGCTCGGGGACCCACCGGGCCGCCGCGGGGGCGAGCCGGGCCGCCAGTGCGGGCAGTGCACCGAGGAATGCCTCCGCCTCCGACTCGGACTCCGTCTGCGCGGCCATGGCCGCCAGGTGCTCCATGAGCCGGATCTCGGCCGCCGGGGACGACGCGGACTCGAACTCGGGGTCGCCGAAGTACTCGTCCTCCGGGTCGCCGTAGAGCTCGAGCTCCTGGTCGGCCGGGAGGAGGTCCTCCATCATGATCGACATCGCTGCGCCTCCTCGGAGGGTGTCAGCCGGTCAGCGCGCCGCGGCGGGCGCGCGGGAGCTGGGTCACGCGGCGGACGGCCCGCTGGTTGCGCTGTGCGGCGCGGGCGGCCACCGTCGGCTGGGTCAGGGCACGGCGGGTCTGCGTCTGGACGACGCGGCCGACGGTGCTCCTGGTCACCGGCTGCCCGCGACGCGCGCGGCGCACCAGCGGCCGGACGGTCGCGCGGGTCACCGCCGTGGGCAGGATCGTGACGATCGGCTGGGTCCCCTGCCGGCGCCGCGCCATGCGGGTGAGGATGCTGTTGACCTGCACCAGTTTGGGCACGATGTCGGGGACCAGACGCTGCAGCACGGCCTGCTCGCGCGGGGTGATCATCATGACCGTCGCCGCCCCGATCAGCGCCTCCGCCTCGTGGGTCGAGGGCGTCCGGGCGGCCGCCGCGGCCATCGTCTGGGCGATCGCCTCGTTCTTCGTGATGGGTGCGGCCGGGGACTCGTCCTCGTACTCCAGCTCGTACTCGAGCTCGTCCTCGTACTCCCCCTCGTACTCGCCCTCGCGGCGACGGACCCGCCTGCGGCGGCGGCCGAACAGGCCGCTGATGGCGCTCATGGCGCCTGGCAGGAACTTGGCTGCCAGGGGCAACGCCTTGGCCGCGAGCGGCGCCGCCGCGGCGAGCAGCGGCAGGAACTGCTCGTCCTCGTACTCGCCCTGACCCGCGGGGGTCGCGCCGAGGACCTCGTCCTCGAACTCGTCCTCGAGCTCGAACTCGTCCTCGAACTCACCTTCGCCGAGGCCGAGCGCACCGCCGAGGCCCTTGAGCAGTCCTCCGAGGAAGTCCTCGCCTTCGTCCTCGAACTCGTCCTCGTACTCGCCGAGCGGGCTCTCCGTCGACGGCTCGCCGAACAACTCGTCCTCGAACTCGTCCTCGGGCTCGCCCGCCAGTTCCGGATCGAGTGCCTCGAACCCGACCGCGCCGTCCTGCGAAACGCTCATGAGGCCCTCCCTCATCGTGCATTCCTGGCTGCCCGAGACTAGGGAGAGCCCGGATTCCGGCCCATTCACACGTTCCTGGGTCGCGCGTTCCCACGTCGCTCGGATGCGGGACGCCGGCCGCCGTCGGCGAAGAGCCGGGCGACCATGGCAGCCCGGGAGTTCACCTCCAACTTCTGGAAGACGCGACGGAGATGGGTCCCGACCGTCCACTCGCTGATGTCGAGGACCGACGCGATCATCCGGTTCGTGCACCCGCGGGCGACCATGCGGACGATCTCCTCCTCGCGCGGGCTGAGCGAGACCCCCGCGGGCTGCGCGGGTTCGTCCAGCACGACGACCTGGCAGCTCAGCCCGTCGACGTCGAACCGGACGAGGACCTCGCCGTCCGCGCCGGACCGGAGGTGCAGCAGCGCGCGGACGACGCGGCGCAGCTCCGGCACGGCCGCGGCCGTCGGGTCCTCTGCCCCGGGATGCCCTCCCGGCGCCTCTGCCGCGTCCGTCTCGACCGCACCCTGGGCGATCCGGGACTCCGCTGTCCGGCTGGCTCCTGCGGTCGCTCGCACCCCGGCCTCCGCTCCCCCTGGGTCCGGTCGAACGGCGCCGACGGTATCCCGCGTGTAATGCGACCTCGCGTCACACGTATTCGGGACCCGCGAGGGTCCTGATCTCCGGCGACCATTCCGGCTGCATTCCTCGAGACACGCGGAATGAGGTGCAGCGCAGTTCCCAGGAAGACCGTGGACGCAGCCCCCTGCGCCCCACACCCACCGGATCACCCGGCTCGATCCCGGCCGGCGCGACCGCCCGCTCGGAGAGGATGCACGCCAGCCGTCACCGGTACGTCACCACCACGTCACGGCTCCCGTGTGCCGCGAGCGCGCGGGCGGTCGCCGTCCCGCTCCGAGCCACGACCACCAGAGGACGGCGACAGGGATCAGCACCGGTTGGTCCACCAGGACGGCGAGCCTCACCGCTGACGGCTGCCCTCCTCGAGGACCTGAGCGCCACGATCCCGCCGACCGCCGACGTCGTCGGCTCCCTCCGTGCAGGAGAAGACGGGGTGGGCCCGTACGGCCGACAGGTCATCCATGATCGGCGGGAACAGGGCTCGCCCGTCATCGTGGTCGTCCGCGTCAGTGGACGACCACCAGTGGTGCCGACCGTGTCATCTGACTCCTGTGGCGACCGGACCGGCGGACACCCGGGGGTAGGACGGTTCACCGCTCTTCAGGAAGAGTGACCCGCGTTCTCGGCTTGGAAGGACGATCGACCCCCGCTCGGCGGAATGTGCTCGGCGTCGCCGGGGACGAGCTCGTCGGCGACCTGATGGATCAGATGGATGGCACCGAAGGCTTCGACGTGGAGGTCGAAGACCCGATCACGAAGGCGCCTGCCGTGCAGATACTCCCGGTGGCCACCCTCATCTGACGGGCGGTCGACGTCGGGCAGCGCGTGGAACGGCCTCAGCCGTCGACGTACAGGAGCACGTCCCCGTTCGACTCCGGATCGGCGCGATCGGTGTTCAGACGTTGAAGCGGAACGTCCCCGGCGTGATTGAGCGATCTTGGACATGACTGGAAAGCCCGGCTGACCTGCATGTATGTGGTTGGGCGGTAGTGGTCGTCGACGGACTGAATTGACAGTCTTGTGGACTGAGTGTGGACTGACGTCCACGAGCTCGGGCGTGTCGCAGCCGACGAACTGCGCCGACGTAAAGGGCTTCATGGCTCCGGCTGAGGTGCACCGATCGCGGCTCGGCGGGGCTCCGCCCGGAGCGGCCCCAACCGCACCTCTCGGCAACCGACGCAGCCGGCACGCTGACCCGGACGGGTAGCGGTCCACCGACGCTGGACCCATCACCCGAGGTTCTCGATATCCTGCTGATCATGAGCTCCGCCGACGGATGGGACCTGACCGTCCCGGAGGACGCAGCCGAGCTCCTCGCCGAGCTGCGCCGCCACGGCGTGCGGCCCGGTCAGCGCCTGCACGTGGTGCAGGCTGCGGACGCCCCGACCCAGCTACCGGACAGCGCCCCTGCACCGCCGGAGCGCCGCGAGCTGGACTTCATTAGATCGGTCCACGGCGGTCCTGACGACCTGTCCATCCGGACCGAAGAGTGCCTCCGGCGCGGCTTCGGCCGCGAGTGATCCTCTTCCGACACCAACTTCCTCGTCGCTGCTGCCCGGACCGGAGACGTCGACCACCACCTCGCGGTGCAGCTGCTCAACACCATGATCGAACCGCCACCGGTCACGCCCACCGTGGTCGCCGAATGCTGCTACCTCCTCGGCGAGTGGGGTGGCCCGGACGCCGAGGTCCAGTTCCCACGGGGACTTCCGGCTCGGCCGCCTACGGTTTGACCGAACTGACCGACACTAATGCCGTTCGTATGGCCGACCTCCCCGAGCGTTACGCCGGCCTCGGCAAGGAGCACGCCCGGCACTTCAAGCGGAAGTCGTCGAGCCGGACCTTCCGCCGCCGCAGCCTGAGCTCTCCCACTGACCAGAACACTGCCACCTCACAGAAGGGCTGGCGGCGCCAGCGTTCGCGTCCGGCCTTCACGCACTTGCGAGTGGAGCTGCTCATCCATACGTCCTGCTGACCTGCGGGCTCTACCCGTTGGTCACCGGTGTCCGGCCGCTTCGGCGCGCTGGTGCTCGATCCAGGCGTGGAGGTCCTCGCGGCGGTAGAGGACGCGGCGGCCGAGGCGGAAGCTGTGCGGGCCGGTGCCTTGGTGTCGCCAGTACCGGAGGGTGGCGACCGGTGCGCGCAGGAGGTCGGCGGCTTCGGTGATGGTGAGCAGGTCGGGCTGGCTGCCGGTGGGCTGGGTCATGGCGGACTCCGGATCTGGTCGGCTGGTGAGGGGCCGTACGCCTGTAGAAGGCGTGGTTTTCGGCCGTTTGGTGACAGCTCACAGCCATGTTTTTCAGGTTCCTTCCGTTGTCCTCCGGTACTCCTCCCGGTCCTCCGGTACTTCTCCTGTGTTCCTCCTGCCGATCCTGCGGCCGCTCACCGGAGATGCTGCGCGCGGTCAGCACCCGAACGAGGGGCCGACCTCACGACCGCTGGCGGGAAGGTCGTGGTGCCCTGGCCTCGGGCCGCCGATCCAGGCCGCGGCAGGCGCCGGCCGACGGGGGCTCGACCGGGACTGCCGGCGGTCGGCGGCTCGGGCGGCGCGCCAGGCGTCGCGCTCTGTGGCGAGCCGGCCGGCCGGCTGGGCGGCCAGAGCGGGTTCGGCCTGCAGTTCGGTGATGCGCGTCCGTGCGGCGGCTAGCCCGTGCTGGTCGGCGGCGATGTGGCGGCCGAGGTCGGCCAGTCTGCCCGCGGGGTCCGGGTTGCGGCCCAGGGCGCCGAACGAGCTCAGCTCGTCATCGCGCCGGCGGGCGGCGTCGGCCAGCGCGCGTCGCGCCCGCTCGTGCTCGTGGCGGGTGGCATCGGCGGCCGCGCGCAGGACCCCGTGCTCGGGGTGGGCGGCCTCGGCGGTGCGGCGGGCGGCGGCGTCGAAGGCCCGCCACAGCGCCGGCCGGTCATCGGACCGGTCGGCGTACTGGGCGAGCCGGCCGGGGTCGGCGGGTAGCTGCGGCAGGTAGGGGCGCCATCGGTCGGCCCAGTCGCCGAGCTGTCCGCTGGCGTGGGTGACGGCGGCCCGCCGCAGCCACAGCCGCCCCGGACCGTCGAGCACGGCCCGGGCCGCGGCGCGGGCTGCGTCGCGGTCGTCGTCCCAGCGGCCGAGCAGGTCTTCGCGGACCCGGTCGGTCTCCGCCGTCACCGCTCGGCCACTGACCTCGACCTGCTGGGTGGCCCGTTCAGCGATAAGGGCCGCCGTCCGGCACTGGACCTCGAGGGCTGTGATCCGGTCGGCGTGGCCGGCGGCCAGCGGGACGACCTCGGCCAGCCGGTCACGCGTTGGCTGCAGCAGGGCCAGCCGGGTCTGGCAGTCGTGCTCGGCTGTCCACGCCTGGTGCAGCTCGGTGAGGACCTGCTCGAGCGGGCGGGGTGCGGCGTAGCAGGCGACCTCGGCGGCGGCCAGTCGCGCGGCGTGCGCAGGGCCGTGGTCGGCCCGGTCGCGGCCGAAGGCGGCGATCCACTGCTGCCGCGCCTCAACGAGGTCGGCGGCGACCAGGTGAGCGGTGTTGGCGGCCCGGCCGCGGGTCATCCCGACGTAGGCAGCGGCGGCCCCGGTGTGCTCACCGATCACGAGATGCGCCGCCTGGACGGTGTCGCCCTGCACCCCGTGCGCGGTGCTGGCGTAGGCCAGCTCCGTATGGGAGTTGACGTAGTCCGCGGGCAACACTCGCCCTCGCATGGGCGGGGTGACACCGGCCGGGGTGACGTTGGCGGCTGGGGTGACGTCCCCGGCGGTGGGGGTGACAGTGAGCCGGCCGTCGTCGTGGACGGCGGCGACGGTCCAGGTGTCACGGTTGGCCACGCCAAGGGTGCGGTCGTTGCGGCGGGTGGCGATCCGGTCGCCGGCGCCGATCCGCTGCCCTGCCCCCGTGACCGCGACCTGGGCGTCGTCGACGCAGCCGTCGGCGACCAGCCAGTCGCGGATGGCGGCACCCGCCTCGGCGGCCTGCTCGCGGGTGTCGACCACCACCGCCACCCGCTGGCTCTCGCGGTGATGGGCGGCGGTAGCCGTGGCCAGCGCCTGCTGCAGCGCGGCGGCATCGGGATGCAGCCGGATCTGGCCGCGGGCGACCAGCGCGTCGAACACGCCGGCGGGGTCGGCACCGGAGCGCATGGCCAAGCTCAGCTCGGCGTAGGCGGCATCGGGCACCCGATGCCCGGCCTGATCGATGCGGGTGAACCGGTGCACCACGTCCAGGGTCAGGTGAGCGGCCGGGTCGACCTGCCCGGCGGCCAGGTCCAGCACGCCGCCACGGCCGACCGCGGCCAACTGGTGCCGGTCGCCGACCAGCGCCACCCGCACCGCGCACTCGTCGGCGACGGTGAGCAGCGCCCGGGCGGTGTCCTGGTCGAGCATCCCGGCCTCGTCCACCACCAGCAGGTCCTTCGGCCGCAGCCGGGCACTCTGCGCCGGGCCGACGTAGACGCCGCCGGTGAGCGGGTCGGCGTCGCCGGCGCCCAGCCGGGTCCAGGCCCCGTCGTCAGTCCACCGCCAGCCGTGCTGGTGGGCCAGCCACGCCGCCGACCCCGCGGCGGTGCCGACCTCGGCGGCGGCGACCTTGGCCGCCTTCAGCGTCGGGGTCACCACCATCAACCGGCGGTCTCGCGCCTCCAGCAGGGTGCGGGTGGCGGCCAGCAGGGTGGTCTTGCCCGCCCCAGCCGCACCCTCCACCACGACCAGCTGCGCGCCACCGGCCAGCGAGGCGGCCGCCGCCGCCTGACCGGCGTCCAGCCGCGCGAGCGCGGACAGCGGCAACTCCGGCTCGTGCCGACGATCGGCCGCAGGATGAGCGCGTCGGGCGGCGAGCCGGTCGACCAGGTCGGCCTCGACGTCGAGCACCGACTGAGAGGTCCACGCCCGGACGTGCTCAGGGACATCGGTTCCGTCGCGGTCGAGCAGTGGCACACACCGCGCCATCGCCCGCGCGGTGAGGTCCTCGGCCAGCTCCACCCGGACCGCTGCGTCGACGACGATGCCCTCGGCGGCGATCAGCTGCTCGACCTCCCCGCGGACGTCGCCCAAGTTCCACGCCGACCGGCCGGCGGCCAGCCGGGACAACACGGTGACGACGACAGCGTCGCGGTCCAGCCCGCCGATCGAGGCTGGCGTCAGGTCGACGGGGACGTCGGGGTCGCGATAGCCCGAGGCGGTCAGCTCGCCCACCCAGCGGGCGGTGAGGTCCTCGCCCGGTTGCGGGGTGACCTTGTCCGGGCGGCCCTCCGCCCAGGCTCGCCTGTCCCAGGTCTGCCGCAGGACCGGCCCTGGTGTCTGGCCAGGGTGCGCGGCGGTCCATTCTCGTTCGTAGCGGTCCAGGTTGCGGCTGATCTGCGCCGCCCGGGCGCTGAAGGCACCCACGTACTCGGCCAACTCCTGTACTTCTCCGGTGCCGTCCAGGGTGTAGCCGTGCGCGGCCAGTGCAGCCCGAAACTGCGGGTTGGTGACCACCGCGGCGTGCCCGATCCCGTTGATCGCCCCCAGCGAGTCCCGCACGCCCACGGTGTGCAGCCCCCGCCACCTCCCGGCGGCGAACACTCGGGCGTTGACCTGCAGGTGCAGGTGCCGGTGCGGATCCCCAGCGCGGGAGGTGTAGTGCCGCACCGTCACGGCCTCCAGCACCTCGACGGGCACCTGCAGCTGCCCACCGCGGGGCCCAACGCGGGTGGTGGCGTGCTCCGCCAGCCAGCCGACGATCTGGGTGGCGGCCCGGTCCTGCGCGGCGTCGTAGGCCGCGGCGACGTCGGGGTGCAGCGCGGCGGCCAGCGACCAGGACTTGGGCCCATTGACCACCACCTCGACGAACCGCACGGCGCGGTCATCGGTGCGCAGCCACCCGCGGGCTGTTTCGGTGTCGGGGTCCACGCCGGCCACCCACGCCTCATAGGCGTCGCCGGCCAACGCGGCGAGCTCAGCCACCCTCCCGCCGGAGGCGGTGTAACGCCGCGCGATACCGGTGCCCTCGGCGAGGTAGTAGTCATCGGCTCGACCCCGGCCGGCCTCCACGTAGTGGCGGGCCGCCGAAGCAGCCCCGGCGTAGATCTTCATTCCGCCATGCATTCTCAACGCCACCCAACAATGACCAACACGCCACCCCCAGAAACGGCAGTGGGCCCCGCGAAGCGGGCCCGGACTACCCCTATGGGTAGCATGCGTACCGTTCTCTAGTAAATGAGTGAGTGTCGATTGTCGACGTCGACAGGTGCGAGTTGTCGACTAGAGCGATTGTGAAATTGGATGAGCGATGGCTATTGGTGGCTCCGAAAGAGCTTGACGGGCATCAGCACAAGGATGGCGCCTCGAAGGTCCACGGAAGCAGGAGCACACGAGGGCTCAAGCTTCGGACCAGGCCCCCGCCGGGCATGACCGCAGCCGCGCACTCCCCGGCTCAGAAGCTTCGGCCCACGGGTCGACGTACCGCGCTCAACGGAACCGAGCCAGCCGCAGAGGGGGTCTTGCTCTGTAGAGCACGGTCTCCCAGAAGGCGGCTTAAGCCCTCGGTCGGCGGGCTACGAGCAGCGCATCGTCTTGTCCGAGGTGGCACCAGTGGAGCAGGACCTCCACGTCGAAACCATGCTGCCGGAGGTCGCCGAAGACCTGCTGGCCTTCACCCGTGGTAGCGCAACGTCAGCCGATGAGCACTTAGAGCTGTAACGATCTTATAACGCGGCGTAGTCACCAGCTGTGTGGCCTAGCTAACAAGCCAGGCTGCTTCCGGTCCCCATCGGGTGTCAGTACAGCCGGCCGTTGCCTTGCGAGGTCTTGCACATGCGCGCTCAGCACCCCGTTCGTCGCCGTGAGGTTCGACCTGTGCGTTCCCGGCGCAGCCTGGTCCTAGCGGCCGCTGTAGTGGCCGGTCTGACGTCCGCCCCGGTGCCGGCGGTTGCCGCTCCGTCCGAGACTCCTGCGACGGAGCAGGAGGCGCGCGAAGCTGCACACGAACAGGCGCCACGGCTCGGCGACCTCGGTGACGACTCCCGTCCGCCGGAGGTCGGGACCCTGGCGGACCTGTCGGACCCGCTGCCCGACGATGAGCTTGGCGCGGCGCTGACCGAGGCGGGTGCCACCGGTGAGCGGGTCGAAATCGCCTCGCAGACGACCGAGACCTCCATCAGCTACGCCCAGCCAGACGGCACGGTGCAGATCGAGAGCGCAGCTGGCCCGGTGCGTACCCAGGTCGGTGGCGAGTGGGTGGAGGTGGACACCACGCTCCAGCTGACCGAGGCGGGGGTGCAGCCGCTGGCGGTCACCGGGGACATCACCTTCTCCGCCGGCGGCGCGCAGCCGATGGCCGTCCTCGGCGACGGCGAGGGCACCTCGATCAGCCTGCGGTGGCCCGGCGAGCTGCCCGAGCCCGAGCTGTCCGGCGACACCGCCACCTACCCCGACGTGCTGCCCGGCGTGGACCTGGTACTGACTGCCACCCGGCAGGGCTTCACCCAGCACCTGGTCGTCAACGAGCGGCCCACCGACCCGGCGGTGATCGAAGCGCTGAGCGCGTTGGAGTTCGACCTGTCTACCGAAGGCGCCACCGTCGCCGAGGGCGCCGGCGGGCAGCTGCAGGTGCTCGACGGGGCCGGCGCGGTGGTCGGCACCGCCGCCGCGCCGCTGATGTGGGACGCGCGCAACGACGCGCGCAGCGGCGAGCCGGCCGCCCTCGAACCGATCGAGCTGGACCTGGCCGCGCCCAGTGACCCGGCCGACGACGCGACACTGGTGCTCAGCCCGCCGGCCGAGTTCCTCACCGACCCGGCCACCGTCTACCCGGTCGTCATCGACCCCACCCAGGCCCTCGGCGCGCTCGGGGACACCTTCGTGCAGAGCAACATCGCCACCACCCCCCAGGGCGGATCCACCGAGCTGCGCAGCGGCACCTACGACGGCGGGGCGACCCGGGCCCGCGGACTGCTGCGGTTCGACGTCGGCGGGGTGAAGAACAGGGTGGTGCAATCGGCCAACCTGGCGCTATTCGAGACCTACTCCGGCTCCTGCAGCCCCCGCTGGGTCGACATCCGCAAGGCCGGCGACTTCGACCCCAACACCGTCACCTGGAACAACCAGCCCTGGATCGGCTGGGCCGTGGCCGACCTCGTCGGCAACGCCAATGCCGCCTTCGGTTACAGCTCGGCCTGCCCGGCCCGCTGGGTCGACTTCAACCTCACCGGCTGGACCGCCCACTTCGCCGACACCCGCACCAACGCCGGCAACGTCATGGCCCTGGCCGTCACCGCCAGCAGCGAGACCGACACCCCCTCGTGGAAGAAGTTCGCCTCCGGCAACGCCGGCAGCAACGTGCCGCTGCTGACCGTCACCTACGACGGCAGCTGCGATCAGTACAACGGCAACACCGTCTGCGGCGCCGTCCGCGACAAGTACTACGCCCTCGGCGGCCCCGGCGGCACCCTCGGCCTGCCCACCAACAGCACGGCCCCGCTGCGGGACAGCGGCAGCTTTAACCACTTCCAGCACGGATCGATCTACTTCTCCCCGGCCACCGGAGCCCACCTGATCAAGGGCGGCACCCGGGACAAGTGGGCGTCGCTCGGCTGGGAGAACTCCTACCTCGGCTTCCCCACCACCGACGAAATCTGCGGACTGCGGAACAACGGCTGCTTCAACCACTTCCAGGGCGGCTCCATCTACGGCTCCCCGGCCTCCGGCGTGCACACCATCCGCGGCGCCATCCGCGACAAGTGGGCCTCCCTCGGCTGGGAGAACTCCACCCTGGGCTACCCCACCACCGACCACACGGCCCTCACCGGCGGAGCGTTCAACCACTTCCAGAGCGGCTCCATCTACTGGTCGGCGTCGAGTGGGGCCCACACCGTCGCTGGCGCGATCCGGGACAAGTGGGCCTCCCTCGGCTGGGAGAACTCCACCCTGGGCTACCCCACTACCGACGACACGGCCCTCACCGGCGGGGCGTTCAACCACTTCCAGGGCGGCTCCATCTACTGGTCCGATCCCACTGGAGCTCACACCATTCGAGGGTGGATCCGTGATAAGTGGGCGCAGCTAGGTTGGGAGCGCTCCTACCTCGGCTATCCCATCATCGACGAAACCGCTGTGTCCGGCGGTGCCTACAACGACTTCAGCGGTGGTTCCATATACTCGTCCGTTGATAGCGGCGCGCATGCGCTCCACGGTCAATTCCGAGATTACTGGAACGCGTTGGGTGCCACCGCCAGCACGCTCGGGTTTCCCGCAAGTGACCAGTATGCCACTGACTACGGGTCCCGCCAAGATTTTCCGGGCGGTCAGATCATCTTGACTGCCGACAGTGGCGGGCCGCGTGATTGCACCATCACCGGCTCCTCAAACGCAGATCAACTTATTGGCACTGCTGATGACGACATCATCTGTGCGCTTGATGGCGATGACATTGTTGATGGCCTGGAAGGTGCAGACGTCATCCTTGGAGAGGCCGGCAACGACACTTTGGCTGGAGGTCTCGGCGCCGACAGCCTTCGGGGTGGTTCAGGGCATGACTTTCTGCTGGGCGATGCCGATTCCGACGTCTTGGAGGGCGAAGGTGGCGATGACCGACTGACTGGCGGACTTGCCGATGACCAACTGAGGGGTGGAGCTGGCGCTGACGAACTCACGGGCGGTGACGGCGCCGACACACTTCTCGGCGAGGCGGAAGCTGACACTGTCTCGGCCGGTGACGGAGACGACTCCGCCGACGGCGGTGACGGCGCCGACATTCTTGCAGGCGGTGCCGGCGCGGACACCATTCTTGGTGGTCGGGGTGCGGACGGACTGACCGGTGATGCTGGCACCGACGTCCTAGCAGGCCACGATGGCGACGACGATTTGCAGGGTGGGGATGACAGCGATGAACTCTTCGGAGGTCTCGGCCAGGACGCGCTAACCGGCGGTTCCGGAGACGACCGGCTGGACGGCGGTCCGACGGGGGACAGTGTTGATGGCGCCGACGGATCCGATGCTTGCATCATGGCCGATGCTCGCACCCACCTGCTGGCTTGCGAGGACGTGCATACGAATACTGCTGTGGACACCACGGCAAGCTATGTCACGGAGGCCGCGCCTGTTCGGATGGCAACCGATATCCTCGTGATTAGCGGAAGCGAGCTCGTGGCCGACAGCGCCAGCGCGACCGTGACGACAAACATCGTGCCCGAAGGAGGCGCTCGCCTCGTCACGCCCTCCGCCACCGGCACCGAGGCGACGGTTGAAATCGGCCTCGGCCTGCCACACGCGGAGTCGCTTGACGACGCCCGTGTAGCCGCCGGAGGTACAGCCGTTTATGCGCATGACCAAGGCCTTTTCGATGTTGCCGTGCAAGCCATTGGAGGAAGTCTTCGTCTTGCGACGGTTATTTCATCCGCAGCTGCTCCCACTCGTTATGAGTATCCCGTCGCCCTGCCGCCGGGCGCCATCGTCCGATTCGACTCGGACGGGGAGGTTGTGATGTTCGCGGCAGATGGCACATTCGTGGGCGGCTTGGCTCAGCCGTGGGCGAAAAGCGCCGATGGTTTCGACGTGCCGACGCACTACGAGTTGGACGGTACTACCCTGACTCAAGTCGTTGATCACACAGCGCCTGGGGTTATCTACCCAGTGATCGCAGATCCCCACCTTGGAACGTATACGCGCTACGCAATCACCGCTGGGGGCGCTCCTGCTTCATCGAGCGGAGTCGCGGCGGCGGCGGACGTCATCAACTGTACGGTCAAGGCGCATAACCCCCATCCCTCAACGCATGCCCGCGGCGCTCGGGTCAATGCCGAGGTCAGGATCACATGCACCAAGCCCGTGGCGCGGATGTTTGCTGCTACGAGTCTCTATAGGGGAAACGGCTCCTTCTACCGCGCTGGCGATGCGAGCACTGTGTACGGGCGGAAGCAGTCGTCATGGTTCGCGAATGGGCCATGTGTAACGGACAGCTATTACATCCGAGGTCAGGTCGTCGTCACCTTCCCGCCCGGTTACAAGCCTGATCGTCTGCAAACATCGGTGAAAAGCACGACGGCGTGGATCCACTGTGGAGTACGCTAGGTCGCTATGTTGGGCGGAGAGTTAGGCGAATCAATGGGGTCGATGGGGTCATCCGTGAGCGCGGCTAATGCAGATGAACTTGGCCTGGTACCGCTAACCGATTCGTCAGCTGAGTTTGGGTCGGTCTTCAGCATCATCCCCGGCGGTTATGACGCTTACGTACGGGTATTGCATCCGCCGGAGACGCCCGAAGGTGCATTGGAAACGTGGGAGGCGGTGGCTCGGCGCTCAGGTGCCGTCCCACACGCACTGATGCAATGGCACGCGATCTCGTCAAGCGCTCACGAGACGACGCTCGGACCACCGCAACTGGGCGGTATGCCAGCCTCCACATTGGCCGCGCTCATCGAGGTTTTGCAAACTGAATCAGTAGACACGGACTGTCAGGTTCTTGCTGCATACTGGGACGGATATGCGTGGCTCGGTCGACCTCCAGCTCTGGACTTAAGTAGCGTCACGAAGGGTCGTTCGGCCATTAAGCGCATCCCTCTCGCGGGGCCGAGTGTGGAACTTATTCCTAGTCGCAAATTCTACCTAGTGCAGGCGCCGCTGGGGGAATTGATGCATATTGGACACAGCGAGTCGGCCGACTGGTTCATTGCCGAGTCACCGAACCTTATATTTCCCACTGATAAGAAGTGGCTCGTATCGAGCGAGATTGACTTTGACTCAACGATCGTCGGATGCAGTAGTAGATTGGCGGATGCATTGCTCGCTCATCCCGATCTCGAAACGTGGCCGGTCGCAGGTGGAGACTCTTTGGCATTTGATGGCGATACTGTCAACTGCTGAATTGTTATGGCACTAAGGTCGCTCTGGCGGATGCGCGATCTAGTGCGCTGAACCTATGGGGCGGCGGATGGACGTTCAGGGGTCGATGAACACCCACTGAGGTTTTCTCTACGGTTCGATTGCTCGACGGTGGGTTAGTACGAGTGCTGCCTTACAGGTCAGGAGACCTTCGTATTGCAGAAGCAACTCAATGTATCATGCGCAGTGAAAGCCTTGGGCTAATTGATGGCGTCGCTGGTCGCAGCCGGGGTACGGCTACAGATGGCTCTTCAACGTCTTGAGGATTCCGGTCCAGCGGAGCTCAGGCGTGTGACCGCCAACGAATGGCCCCAGCTTGTCCTGGTGTTCGCTCAGGCACTTCAGCATGTCCAGGCTCGCAACGGACATCCGCCCGCCCTGGACGTACTCACCTTGGTTCGTGACCCAGTACTCCGTCATGCCTTCCTTGAAGAGCATCCAGCCGCGACGTCGCTAGTGGTCGATCAAGTGGCGAGAGCCAGCTTTGTAGATCTTGTACCGCGTCGAGCCTCGATTGCCCCGGCGGCACAGCTCGTCGAGCACCTCCCGCACCTGGCGACGGGCCTGCGTCTCGACAGCGATTTCAGCCGCCTCCTTCTCTTCTGCGGCTTTCCGCTCGGCGTTCCAGTGGGCGTAGAACGCCCGCTGCCTCTCCCACTCGGCTCGGGCGTCGGCGGCTACCTTCGCCTCGAACTTCACCTCGTAGTGCTCGTCGCAGAGCCTTTGTGCGTCCCAGAGACCGCTGTGGCTGCCGCAGACGGGCCGCTGGCACTCAGAGCAGTAGCCGATCGCCCCTGTGTTGCACCGGCACAGGCCCAGGTTCGCCGGTGTGGTTGACGCCTCGACGTAGCGCTGGCCGCAGACCCGAGTGTCGTATAGGACCGGCGGGCCGGAGCCGGGGCGCTGGAACCCGGGTCCCTCTCGCTCGATGGTGATCTTCGAGTCGCAGCGCCAGTAGCCGGGTGAGATCTCGGTCCTCGTCGTGCCATGACACGTCGGACAAGCCATGGCTGGATGTTGCCAGTCAAGCAGCCGTTACGAGTAGGCACGGGCGATCGGCGCAGCCGGCTCGCTGACCGGGTGGGGAGCGACAACTAGGGCCGCCGGGCTACTGCTCGGGGGCGATAACCCGGCGGGCCAGTCCGCACAGAGTCCGCAGATTGTCCACAGAACGGCCACAACGAGCCATCGTCAGCCCACCGCCTTCGACACCGATAAACGCAGGTCACAGCCACACCCAGGGCCGTCCTAGCAGGTCAGCGGAACGTGCCGAGATGATGTCCGGGATCATGTACATCGAGTCCAGGGCCGGTGGGCAGTCCGGGCTGGCGCGCATCGGGCGGGAGCGCTTCTCCAAGAGTCGGCGGACTCTGTACTACGGCGATCAGCAGCTGCGTCGCCCACCTACAGGCGGTACAAGGCCAATCACTATGACGTGGCCACCGGCGAGGAATACTGGGTCTCGGGGCCGATGACTGACGGCAAGGACCGTCTGTACGGTGAGCGGATACCGGTGTACGTCGATAAGGACGTGCGCGTCGAGTACTGGAGCCAGATTCGCGGCTCCCGCACCGGGCGCAGGAAGCCGACGCCAGCCGCGGACTGGCCGCCGCCCGCAGTTGGTGGACTGAGCGGCTCTGCTGCTTCCCAGATCGTGGAGCGAGATCGGATCCGCTCCACGATCTCGGAAGTGCCAGACTCCTCGCAATTACCTAAAGTGAGTCATTGATCACGGTTGTCACGTTGACAAGCGGAAAAGCCGCTTGAACCCTTGCAGGCATGGCTACCAAAACCGAGGTCCGGCTGATCGACGACCTGACCGGCGAAGCCGCCGACACGACCGTAAAGTTCGCCCTCGACGGCACGGACTACGAACTGGACCTATCCGACAAGAACGCCGGCGAGATGCGTGAGACGTTCGCGAAGTACGTCATCGCGGCCCGAAAGGTGGCTGGCGGGGGTCGTCGCGGTGGTCGCGCTTCCAAGCCGACATTCGCCGAGGTGGACCCTGCTGCAGTCCGGGCGTGGGCCGCTGCGCAGGGCGTAGCTGTCTCGTCCCGTGGACGCATCAGCAAGGACGTGATCGAGAAGTACCGCGCCGCCGGCAACTGACTGCTCATGACTGAGTAGTAGGAGCGTCACGAGAGCATCAGTGGAGCCGCGATGCTGAGTCCGGGTTGCGCGGTCACCGTCGTGACGCGCGGGCGGAATCAGTAGTTGCGGCACCTCACCGCTGCCTCGAAACTGCGATGCTGGATTGGGCAGGAGCCGTGCCGATGTCCCGATGCCGGGGCCCCTGCTGGTCGACTCGGTGGCTGGGAGGGTGCTGGCCGATCCGCGTAGTCGGTCACAGCCCTGGCTGGGGACTCGGCGTGCATCGCTTCATCGGGCTGCTCTTCGGTGAGCGCCGATGCGATGTCGCGAGGGAGCAGCTGCAGCACCTCGTTGTGCGAGATGATGCCGTCGTCCTCAGGGATAGGCGGTGTGCGCGGCGCCGCGGGAAGCGACACCGTTGCGTCGTTTCGGCGGTTCTTTGTGATCAGGTAGATGGGGACGGTCACGACGGCGCCGATGGCAAGGATGGTCAAGGGGACGACGAGCAACTTCACGACCTGGATCACCACGCCGAGAATCAGCAGAAGCCCGAAGACAGCGCCCAGGCCCACGCGGTGTGGTCTATTGCTCATCTCAGTCCTTCCTGGGGCCAGTAGCTATGAGCATGGCAGTCGTTGGTGCGACGTCATGCGTCACAGGCGGTTCCGTCCTTGTCGCGGTCGAGGGCGGAGCGGTATCCGGGTTCCCCGATCCGGAGTGGGGCGGCCCCGGCGGCGCGGGCGGCGTCGCAGTTGGCGTAGTAGACGCTCGACTCCGGCACGGGAGCAGGCTCCGGTGCCGGTGCCGGTGCCGGTGCCGGTGCCGGTGCCGGTGCCGGTGCCGGTGCGGGTGCAGGGGCTGGAGCGGGGGCGGGGGCGGGGATAGGCACCCGCCGTGGGTCGGGGTCCGGCGGATCGACCGGCACGGGCACCAGTACGGGCCCGGGATCCGGCGTCGGTGAGGGCGTGGGCTCCTCCTCGGGCAGGTCGACGACCACACCAGCCGGCAGCGGCTCGTTGGGGCAGCTGGCGAGCACGGTGGCGATGGCGTTCTTCTCGGCTTGGGTCATCCACAGGTCGTAGGTGGCCTTCACCGCGACCTGCCGGGCGACGTAGGGGCAGCGGTAAGAGCGGTTGGGGGGCAGCCAGGTGGCGGCGTCCCCGTCGCCCTTCTGACTGTTGAGCGGGCCGTCGACGGCAAGCAGGTTGAGCGGGTCGTTGCCGAATCGGGTGCGCTTGGCGGTGTCCCAGCCCTGGGCGCCTTTCTGCCAGGCGTCCGACAGCGCGACGACGTGGTCGATCTGCACGTCGTCGCTGGTGTCCTGGCCACGGGTGAAGGCGATGCTGCGCCCGGAGTAGGGGTCGGCCAGGGTGCCGGTGAGCACGACGCAGTTGCGGGTGCCGGGCTTGAAGGTCTCGCCGGTGAGGTCGCGGGCGAGGATGTCGTTGCGGGTGTCGCAGCCGTTGCGGTCGACGTCGACCCAGCCGTCGCCGAACAGGTCGCGGTCGTAGCCGGTCCGCGGCGCCCGGCCTTGGACCTCGACCGCGGCGAGGGCGGCCAGGGCGGTCGTCGGCTCGGCCGACTCCACCGCGGCCTGCGCGGCGTCGTTGGAGAGCAGACCGGTGGCCGGGTCGACGCCGGTGTTGGGGCGCTCGCTGGTCTCGGCCTGGGCGAGGGACGCCTCGGCGGCGGCGATGGCCGCCTCCGACGGCGTGGAGGGACCGGCCGCCTGCGTCGGCTGCGGTGCTGCGCCCTGCTGAGCGGAGGGAACTGTGGTCGTCGGGGCCAGCGCACCGCCGACGACCATGAGCGCCAGGCCACCGGCGGCGACGGCGGTGCCGACACCGCGCGAGGCGATGCGGGCCCAGCGGGCGCGTCCGCGGATGAGGGCGACGACACCCACGGCCAGGGCGGCGAGCCCGGCCAGGCCGAGCACGGGGCCGAGCGCTCCTGCGGCCGTGACCACGACCAGGAGGAGTGCCGCTCCGATCGCGGCGATGACCAGCTTGCGTCGCCGGGGGGATGGCTCCGGTGCTGCAGCCGGAGCGCGCCATGTCGACGAGCCGGCCACGGGTGCTCCAGCCGGCGAGGGGGACGGGAGGTGGTCGGCCGCCGGCTGCGTTTCCCAGGGTGGCCGCGGTCTTCCCCTTGGCGTCGACGCCTGTGCCTTCACAGACGTTTTGGGGCTGTCGGGAGGGACGATGTCGAGCCGCCGGGCCTCAGCACGGGGGGTCTCGGCGGGGTCCTGCCCGCCCGTTGCGGCCCAGCCGGCGACCGCGTCGAGGACCTTGTTCCCGACGCTGCCGAGGGGAAACTGAGCGTCCCGGTTGGTCACCACAGCCCCCGGCAGGGACGCGGCGAACGGGCGCACCTGTTTGCCGTTGGCGATGAGCCGGTTGCCCTCGAGGTAGAGGGTCACCGGGATGCCGGGCGGCTGCGCGTCGAGGACCAGCCGGAGGTATTTGGCCTGACCGCTGCCGCCGGGCGGGATGAGCCGGTATCCCAGCTGCTGCGCCCGTTCGGCGGTCTGGCGCATGAGGGTGTCGCCGGTCTTGCTCTCGTGGTGCGCAAAGATCGCGGCAACAGCCGGCTCGAACACTTAGGTACGCCCCGTTCACCCATGGCTGGGCGGCCCGCCCCGTTCGGTCCAGAGATTCCCAGCCAGGCCATGGAAGTGTGACCGACGATGCCGTCGCGTGGAAGCCCGTGCTCGGCGCTCTTGTCCTCGCGCGTCCTAGCTTTCGCCTCAGCAGTCAAGCCCGGTAGCGGGCAGGAGCCATCGGGCCGGGCGCCTCTGCGTCCGGCCGTAGGGTGCAGCGCGGTGGTCGGGTCCGGCGGTGGGGCCAGGTTCGGCAGGCTGATCAGACGCCATCGAGCGGCTGGCTTTCGTGTGCGCCGTAGGCGGCCCCAGGGCGAGCGGGCGGCAAGCTAGGTTGCGCCGTGGTGCGGCATAGCTGTCGCAGCCGTCACCGCTCGCTCTGGTGCCGGGCTCGACGGTAGCGCTGTTCGTCGAAGGGTTGTTGGGTCCGCAGCAGCGTGTAGGCCAGCCGGCAGGCGTGGCGGGCGAGGGCGACCCGGGCCTGGATCGGGCGCATGCCTCGGGCGCGCAGCTCGTCGTGGCGCTCGATGAAGACACCGCAGTGCTGGGAGAGGCCCCAGGCCAGGTTCATCAGGGCGTCGCGGTGTTCGGGCAGCCCCTGGCGGGAGATGCGGCCGCGTCGATGAAGGCTGGCCGACTGGTAGCTGGCCGGGGCCAGGCCGGTGGCCGAGTAGCGATGCTCGGCGCTGGGAAAGCGGGCGATGGGCAGGCTGAACGCGGCAAACGCGGCTGCCCGGCTGGTGGCCACGCCGGGCAGCGTGGTCAGGATCTGCCCGTCGGTGCCGGCCAGCAGGCCGGTGAGGTCGCCGTCGACGGCGGTGATGTCGGCGGCCAGCGCCCGCCAGCGGGCCAGGCCGCGGCCCAGCCGGGCGGCCCTGGCCGGCGCGTCGGCCGGCGGCCGCAGGCAGCTCCGCCACCGGTCGACCCAAAACTGCGCCTCCGAGTCGAGGACCCGGCCAGGCGCCCGCGAGCGCAGCGACCGGACCGAGGGTGGTCGACCGACGAAGGCGACCGCGCAGTCCAACACCGCCTGCCCGATGACGCCCTCCAGCTTCAGCGCCCGGCCGTGCCCGACCGGCGCGGACAGTCCCGGGCACAGGGCATGCAGCTGGTCGTGCAGCCGCTGCTGAGCGACCTTGCGTTCGGCGACCAGGCCCCGGCGGTGACGCACCGCGGCGGCCAGAGCGTCATCGACCCGATCGGTGACGACCCGCCCTTGCCCCTGGCGGGCCAGGTAGGTCAGCGCGGCGCAGTCCCGGTCGTCGGTCTTGAACCGGCGAGAGCCCAGCTGCGCGCGGGCGGCGGTGGTCTCCGACGGCGCGAACAGCCGCACCGACCCAGGAAACCGCTGGTCAAGCTCGCGGACCCAGACCTGATGCAGACCTCCGGTCGCCTCGATGGCGAACACCGGGTTGCTTCCATCCGAATGCTCGAGAACCAGCCGCTGCAGTGCTTCCAGGCCGGGACGAAGCACCGGCAAAGACAGCGGCTCAACGACCATTCCGGCCGCACTGGAGCTCAGCCACACCCGGTTGCTGACCTTGCCCGGATCGATTGCGATCACCAGCGTCGACGCCGGCAACGCCTCATGCAGCAGTCCCACAACGGCCTCCCGCCCTCCACAGCAACGTCAGGACGACGCTTCCGCAGAGGGCGGGTCAACGGCTATCAGCTGTCGCTCTCGCATTTGGCTGATGGCCCTGCGACTGAGTGTCGTGCATTCTGCTCAGGAGTCACGGGGGTGCAAGACATGGGCTTCTCGATCAAAATCGCGCCAGGTGTCCGGGTGCGTGCGTCCAGCCGTGGCGTCCGCACGAGCATCGGCCCGCGGGCCGCTCGGTTGCACGTGGGCGGTGGGCGCACCGGGTTCTCCACCGGCGTCGGCCCCGTGGGCTACTACACGACCCTGGGCGGCGGGAACCGCGGACGACGGTCCACCACGACGCGCCGTCCCTCGGCGGGCTCCTACCAGCGCCAGCTGGCCGCGAGCTCGGCCGCCGCGGCGAAGGCGGAGGAGGCGCAACGGCTCGCCGGGCTGTTCCAGGGCCTGCTGGACATCCATCGCGAGGCTTTTCAGCCGGCTCAGCCACCTGTGGCACCGCCAGCCCCGGCACCCGACGCGGACGCGATCCGTGCTCACCACCGCAAGGCCGCCCTCGCCGGCATCGGGCTGCTGCGGCGGCGGGAGCGTGCCGCCGCCCAGGAACGGGCCGACCGCGCGGCGGAGGCGGAGCTGCAGGCCCGCTGGGCCGAGGTGCAGCGCATGCAAGCCGACTACCAGGCCCAGCTGGACGCCTGGTGGGCGGCGCTGCTGCGCAACGAACCGGACGCCGTCATCGGCACACTTGCCGAGGCGTTCGAGGACAACGAGGCCGCCGCCGCACCCCTCGGCGTCGACGGCGACGAGCTGTCTCTCGTCGTCCTGGCGCCCAGCGAGGACATCGTCCCGGAGCGGATGCCGGGCACGACCGCCAGCGGCAACCTGAGCCTCCGCAAGGTCCCCAAGGGCGAACGCGCCGCCCTCTACACCCAGGCCGTGATGGGGCACGCCCTGGTGACCATCAAGGAAGTCCTCGCGGTCGCTCCGGGTATCCAGCGGGTGCGGCTCATCTTCCTGCGTCACGCCGGCGCCGACGCCTACGGCCAACCCAAGCTCGAATGCCTGCTGGCCGGCACGTGGACCCGACAAGCCCTACAAGGTGTCGCCTGGGCCACCGCCGACGCCGCCACGGTCGCGCAGGACACCGCCACCGAGCTCCTCGTCAAGCTGCGCGGCGGCAAGGAACTGGCACCGCTGAACCTGGACTCGCAACCGGAGATCCAGCAGCTGCTGGAGGTCGTCGACATCGAGGATCTCGTCTCCGATTGATTGAGTTGTGACCGGGCTTCGCCAAGGACGCGCAGATGCCGTACCGCGGCTTTGGGCAGGGCCGCCCGACGCCCGTCGACCAGGGCAGTGGAGCCTCCTCGAGCGTTGTCCTTCGGGGGCATGGCAGTGCCGTGGTCACCTGAGCGGCCCACGCAGGGACACAGCACCCACCGGGACCTGTGCCCGCGGTCGCACCGCTGGCCGAGGTACCTGTGCCGCAATGTGGGGGCGCGGTCTTCAGTCATTCACGCAGACGGGCAACAGGTGGGACCCGTGGGGTCTATGCGAGCTGACCTGGCGAGAAGCGCTAACCCGGGGGCCGAACCTAGGCATGAGCGGAACGTGGAGTATCGGTAACGCTGTGAAACCTTACCTGTGAGGGCGACAGTCGCCTCGCCCCGCAGACTCTGGAGCCAATCATGCGTTGTCGTACCACTGCTGCTGCCGGTGTCCTCTTCACCGCTGCTCTGTCCCTCGGCGTCTCTGGCACGGCCCACGCCGCCGACACCTACAACTGCCCGGACTTCGTCTCGCAGGCGGACGCCCAGGCTGTCTACAACGCCAACCCGAGCGACCCGAACCAGCTGGACCGCGACAACGACGCCCAGGCCTGCGAGGACCACGACTACATCGCCAGCCCGGGGACCGTCACCAGCGCCATGGCCCTCGGCACCACGAGCCAGGTGACCCCCGGTACCACGAGCCAGGTGACCAGCCGTCCGGCGGGGGCCGTGGCCGCCGGCGACGGCAGCTCCTCCGGTGGCGAGGCCAGCGCGCTTCCCTACGTCCTGGGCGGCGTCGCGCTGACCGCGGCCGGTGGGGCCGCGTTCGCTGCGCGGCGCAGCTCCCGCGCGACCGTCTGACCGTCGGGACGTGCACCATCGCGCACGCACCACCCACCCCGGTCCCTCAGTGGCCGGGGCGGGTGGTGCGGTGCGCATCGTCGGGGCATACCCCCCGCCAATACCTCCAGCACTGACTTCGGACGCCGACGCCGAGCTCGAGGCCCTGCTCGCCCGGCCGCCCCGGGTCACCCGCTACGGACAGCCCGGTCGCCCCGCTGTCCGGACGGCCCGGCCCCGCGCCGCCCGTGTCTGGGCGGCCACCTCCGCGGTACTCGCCGCCGCGGGGATCGCTGCGGTCGTCGTCCTGCCTCAGGACACGAGCGACCCCGTCCGACTCGACGTTCCTCTCGCCGTGGTCGCCCCGCCGGTCACCGCGACGCCAGACATGCCCGCGCCTCTTGCTGGATCGGCGAGTCTGGCGGCCACTGCGCGGCAGCTGTCGGCCAGTACGCCCGGTCGGGTCCACATACCGGCCCTCGGAGTCACTTCTCGCATCATGGAGCTCGGCCTGGAGCGGGACGGCTCCATGGAGGTTCCGCAGGGCGCCTATCCCGTCGGCTGGTATGACGGCAGCCCCACACCCGGTGAGCTCGGGCCCGCTGTCCTCGCCGGCCACGTCGACTGGGAGGGCGAACCGGGCGCCTTCTACGGGCTACGGGAGCTGCGTCCCGGGGACACCGTCGTCGTCGACCGCGCCGATGGCACCGTCGCGACCTTCCGCGTCGACCGCGTCGAGAAGCACCCCAAGGACGACTTCCCGACCGAGGAGGTCTACGGCGACATCGACCACGCCGGTCTCCGCTTGATCACCTGCGGCGGAGCGTTCGACGAAGACACGGGGGACTACCAGAGCAACATCATCGTGTTCGCCAGCCTGGCAACGGTCGGCTAGACACAGCGCGCCTGCTAACCGTGTCGCATCGGTCGTCGGCGTCGTAGCCCTCCACAGGCCAGCACGGCGGCCGCGGTCGGTTGATGAGCGGGAGTCCAACACCCCCTTCCGCGCAGACGTAGGCCTCCGACGCCCATCCACACACTCCTGGCCGCTTCCTGCAGCCGGCACCTTCGGCCGGCTGTGGAGCGGTTGCCTGGCTCCTCAGGACGACTGGGGTGGGGCCCGCGAATCACGCCGTCTCAGTCCGCAGATAGTCCGCAGAGGTCCGCAGAAAGTCCGCAACTCAGCCAACATCGGTCATCGCCGGCCAACGGCGCTCAACCATGAAATCGCAGCTCAGGCCCAAGTCCCGTCGTTCACCACACATAGCCGTGGACCCCGGGTCAGTTCTGGGTCGTCTACGCGAACGAAGTAGAGACGGCGACTGCCCGTCGGGCGACCGGACTCCGACGCCGGCCGGAGCAGGGTTCACCAAGTTCCAGCCGAGGGTCTGCACACACCACCGCGCGAGAGACACCGGCTCCCGCGCGTTGATGGTCAGCGCCTCTCACCTAATGGTTACGAGGACCGACCTTACTTGCCGGCTGAGAGCAGCGAGGTCCGTCCTCCCAGCCCCGCAGATAGAGGACATTTTCTGCGGGTCTGTGCGGCCGGGGCGCGGGGGTATCCCTGAAGGGGCTGCAGGGGCGTGTTCGCCAGGCGGCAGCGACGACGCGCTGTGCTTGGCCTGCGCTCGCAGCTCGGCGAACCGGGCGACGGCGGAGCACCGGCGCCCATGGAACCCCCGGCGGCACCGATTCATCCTGGGAGCCGACAGATGTAACACGGTGGCACAGCACGGTCGTTGAGGAGAGGGAAGCCACGACACCGCTCCCACCGGCTGCCAACCAAGAGAGCGGTGTCATGACCCGTCACCCACACAGGGAGTCCCCGTGCAGGCTGTCCTCACCCTCGTCGTCGTCCTCGGAGCCGTAGCAATGGCGGTTCTCGTTCCTACCGAGACCACGATCGCCATCACCACTGCCGTGCTGGCGGCGCTCGTCGTCGACCTGCTGCGACACCGTGGACCGAGGTGACGTCCATAGCAACGGACGACCGCCCTTGAACATGCCCATAGCAGGCGCCCCGCTCGACCAAGCCCTGGCCGTCGTCCGGCCCGTCCTGCTCGATCTCCTGCGGGACTTCTTGCACGGTGTGTTCAGCCGCCCATCTGTCGCTGTGACCACGGAGCACCGCGGCAACCGGTCTGCGCCCGGGTCCTATGCGGGCTGTGGCGCGGCTCCCCTGATCACCTGGGACAGGAACCCGATCGCGCCTTCGACACGGCCCTTGATGGCGCGCAGCGCCGGCAGGTCGAAGGTGCCTGCGTCACCGTGGGTCCCGTCGTTGAACACGCGGAAGAGGTTCATGACGTCGTTCACGTCCTCGTCGATGAATTCTCCAAGACTCGCCGAGCTCTCGCCGTTGAGGGCAAGGAGGTAATTGATCTTCTCGCGTCGCAGGGGCTGCCCCTGCGGAGTCCTCTGGCACTGCGGGTTGGCCTGCAGCACTGCGGCGTCGGGCGCCTTGATCTCGAGCATCTGCACCAGCACCTCCCGCGAGCTGGTGCAGAAGTGCCGGGCGGCGTCGGGGTTCTGCGGGTTCAGGGCGTAGAGCGCACCGCGCCAACGACTGTCAAGATCACCTGACAGAGAGCTCAGCTCGTCGGTGATGGAGGTGCTGTCCACCTCGACGGTGGCGTCGCCTTCGCCGAGCAGCGCATTGGCGACCCGTGCACTGTTGGCCGCCTCCCCCTCAGCGAGGTCCAGCAGGCTCGCGCTGTGCCCGCCGAGGAAGCCGGCGTCGAAGTCAGCGTCGGCACGGAGGTAGGTCTCGTGCAACGCGACCGCCGAGGTCCGAACCTCCTGGTACCGCACCCGTGAGGACTGGCTCTGCAGGCGAGCGATCTCAGCGCGCAGCCGGGACCGGTTCTGCCGCACGCGAGCGTCGTGAGCTCGAGCCTCGCGGTTGTAAATTGTCGACGGCACGCTGGACCTTGCGCACCCCGGCGTTGTAGTTGTTGATCGCCGTGTTGACCTTGCTGATTGCCTGGCGCTGCTTGGCTTGGGCCTGGCGAAGCTGGCTTCTGGCCTGCGCGGGCGTCAGTCTGCGAACCATGATCGTTACCTCCCGCCAGCGAGGGTAGATCGGGGGTGTGACAGTTTGCGACGAGCCGCATGCTTGCTGTGAGGGAGCTTGCTGTCACAGCCCCTCGCTAGCGTCGCCGGCGTGACCTTGGTGCCTCTTGCCGTCGACATCGCCGCTCCGGTCCCCACCGTGCGCGCCGAGCCTCTCGACCGGCTGCCGGGCACCGCGGCCGACGACCCGCTCACGCGCCTGGCGGCAGCGTGGCTCGTCTCCTACCCAACCCGCACCGCAACGGTCTACCGCCGCGACCTCGAGGCGTGGGCGGCGTGGTGCGCCGGCCTCGGCGTCCACCCGTTCGCCGCCGAACGTCATCACGTCGACGCCTGGGTCCGACACCTGACGACCACCCCTCAGCCGCGCACTGGTCGACCAGCAGCGGCTGCATCGGTCGCCCGGCGCCTCTCGGCGCTGTCCAGCTTCTACGACCACGGCATCGCCGCCGAAGTCCTCACCCACTCCCCCGTCGCGTCCATGCGCCGACCGCGAGTCTCTGAGGAGTCCCAGGCCGTCGGGCTGACCACCGACCAGGTACGCGCCCTGATCACGGCGGCCACCAACCACTCGCCCCGCTCGGCGGCGCTGGTGCTGCTGCTCACGTCAGTGGGTCTTCGCATCTCCGAAGCACTCGGCACCGACGTGCGCGACTTCGGTCATGACCATGGCCATCGCGTCATCAAGGTGACGCGCAAGGGCGGCAGAACCGCCCGCGCTGTGGTCCCGCCCCAGGCAGTCCGCGCGCTCGAGGCTTACATCGACCAGCGTTCCTCGGGCCCGATCTTCCTCGCGTCCGACGGCACGAGCCGCTACCCGTACAAGAGCGCCTACGAGCAGCTCGAGCGACTCACCAAGGCAGCGAAGCTCCCCGCCGGCGTGACACCGCACAGCCTGCGCCACGCATGGGCGACCGAGGCCGACCGGCTGCGCGTGCCGCTGCAGGACATCCAAGACGGCCTGGGCCACGCGGACCCGCGCACCACCCGGCGCTACATCGCCAAGCGCAACCAGAACGACCGCTCGCCCAACTACGCGATCGCCGCGGCGCTCGCCGAGGGCAGCTGACCCGTGACAGTCAACCTGCGTGAGCACATCCTTCAGCACCTCGTGACGTCACAAGCCGAGAACCGCTTCGGTGACGCGTACCTGGTGCAGCAGGTCACGACTGCAACCCGAAGCCCCCGGACCGAGGTCTTCGAGGCCCTCTGGGGACTCGTGGGCGACGGACTGATCTACCTCGACAAGGCCGGCCAGAGCTCGAGTACGGACAACTGGCGTTGGCGCCCAAGCCAGCGAGGCATCCAGGTAGCAACGCAGGGACGCTGGGAGCCGCACGACCCCGACGGTTACCTCCGCCGGCTTCGCCGCACCGAACCGGGCATCGACCCGCGCGCGCTGGTCTACCTCGAGGAAGCCCTTCGAGCCTTCAACGCTCAGTGCTTCCTCGCGTCTTCGGTCATGCTCGGCGTCGCGTCCGAGCAGGTCGTTAACGAGCTCACGGCCACTGCGGCGGCCTTCTTCGGGCCCACCGCCGAGAAGCTCCGCAAGGCCATCGGGAACCCACGGGCGTCACAGAACGCCCGCTTTGAGGAGCTGCGCAAGCTGCTGGAGTCCCACCGCCACCAAGTCCCCGAAGGCTTGGCGGACCCGCTCACCCTCGACGCCGTAACCGACCTGCTGCGGATCACCCGCAACGCTGCAGGGCACCCAACCGGCGCCCAAGTCGACCACGACACCGCCTACACACACCTGCAGATGGCGGCGGCGTACCTCGCCAAGATGACTCGCCTGGCTGCCCACTTCTCGCGTTCCGAACGTGCGGCAGTCGAGCTGCCCACCTCAGTCAAGTCCTGACGGAGGATCGACCGACAGAGCACTACCGTCCAACGTGATGCTCAGACTTCTGGTTGACACCTCGGCTTGGCTGGACCTGGCTAAGGACCTGCAGGGCGAGGCGTTGATCACGACGCTTGGAGTGCTCGAACACGAGCAGCGCATCGAACTGCTCGTTCCCCAACTCGTGCTCGACGAGTTCCAGCGCAACCGGACCCGCGTAGCAACCGACATGACCCGCAGCACTGCGGCGCAGCTTCGGCGAGCACGCCGAGCAATCGAGGACCACGGACGCGGAGCGGGACGCCAGGCTGCCCTCGACGAGCTCGACAACGTGGTCCTGCGAGAGCCGATGATCTTGCAGATGGCGACACGCAACTTCGACCAGATCGAGGCGCTGCTACAGCAAGGCCAGCGCATCGAACCGTCGCCGGACGACCAGGCTCGCACTGTCGAGCGAGCGATCACGAAGCGCGCACCGTTCCACCGAGACAAAAATAGTGTCGCCGATGCCCTGCTCATGGAGATGTACGCCTCTGTCGTGAAGGCAGAGACCACCGACCCAGCCGATCGCTACTGCTTCGTCACCCACAACACCAAGGACTTCTCCACCGTCGATGGCGACACACGGTTGCCCCATCCCGACTTCGCTCCGTACTTCGACGGCTTGCGGTCGCACTACCTGACGAGCCTGAGCGCCGCGCTGACGTTGCACTTTCCTGACGAGTTCGACGAGCTGCTCGAGGAGTTCGACCTCCGCGAGGAACCTCGCTCCTTGGACGAGATCTTGGCCGCGGAGCAGCGCTTCTTCGATCTGATCTGGTACCAGCGGTCGATCAACTACATGGAGCCAGTGGGCGAGAGCGCCCGCCGGCGCATCGAGCAGCAGTACGAGGCCGGCGAGCTTCCGCCCTACGACGACTTCGGGTGGGGCATGCTCAACGGAAAGCTGTCGACGTTGCGATGGGTCCTCGGGTCCGAGTGGGACTTCCTCGACACCTGAGCATTCTGAAGTGCCCGGGGAGTCGACCGCGCTACGGGTGCAGGCGCTTCAGCTCGTCGTCGTAGACGCCGTAAATGAACGGCCCTGCCTTGCGTGCTGCTCGCGAGATGCGCGCCAGGTTGACGACGTAGCGCTGAGCCATGGCAGCGCCGGTGAGGTTCGCGTTGGTGATGACGAACATGCGCAAGCTGTGCGCCTCGACAGCTGCGATCTCCTCGGCCTTGCGCCGGATGTTGTCGTCCTTGTGGAACGCGACCCAGCCGCGGTGCCCCACGTCGGCGATCCAGTCGACGTCGGCGGTGCGCGCTCCGGCGGCTTCGCCGTAGTGCTCCCGCATGGTGACGACCGTCAGGCCCGCCGCGCGCAGTGCCTCGGGCACGATGGAGGCACCGAGGCTTCGGTCGACGAAGATCGTCTCGCGGTGGATCGGTAGGAGCTGGTCCTCCGGCGGCCGCTTACGCGCTGACGGCAAGGGCCGCGCGCAGCTCGGTGACGCGGAGGCCGAAGTCCTTGGCCGTCACCTCGAGGGGTTCACCGGCCCGGATGCGACCAAGCACGTTCTCGACCTCGACACCAGCGCGATCGAAGATCGGATGCCCGTAGCTGCGGTCCGGGTCCATCACGACGTCTGCGCCCTTGTACTGGCGCAGGTGGATGAGGCCCGCGTAGCCAGCATCGAAGCTGATCTCACGAAGGAAGCTCTCGACGACCTCAGTGAAGACGATCTGGCCTGAGCGCGGGACAACCAGGCGACGCACGCTGCCGTCTTCACCCATGTGCTTGGCTGCGTCCCACAGGACCTCGGCGCCGTCAGTGCTGAGCTTCTCGCTCGCCAGTGCGTAGGGACCAACCTCACGGATCAGGGCATCGAGTGACGCACGGATGCGCTGGAGCGGGACGCCAGCAGAGCGGAAGGCGTTGAGGACGTAGGCCTCTGCGAAGCCGACGAAGGGAAGACGCGGGTAGCCGGGGAGGGTCTGAGCCGCCGCGGTGACCAGCGGCTTGCCGATGACAGTGCGACCTTCGGGGTGACGCACGTAGCCGTCGACCCAGGTCTTCAGCGTCGCGCGAGGGACACCGAGGTACTGGGCAGCCTCGGTGATCGAGTAGAGCGGCACCGTGAAGCGCCGGTCATGGAACGTGGCCATCAGTTCCTCCTTCCCTCGTCGTACCGGACGTCCGGAACATCTGGACGTCTATGACCGTGGCGCAGTCTTGCATCAAGGCGCAAGCTGGACGTTGCATCCCTGATCGGCGCTGGTCAGAGCGTCCTTGAGCCGAACGGCTCCTCCGCCGCCCACCTCGGTTGCAGCGTCAATCGTGCGACCTTGCTGGTCATCTCACGCTCTCCCCGGAACCGAAGCCCGACGCCGGACCGGAAGGAAGCACGGATGGGACGTCCTTGCCACCCATTTCCCCGGCCCGTCCGGCAAAGAGCTCTGCTCAGGAGTCGGCAGCGGCAGCAGGGAACGAGTGGACCAAGACTGCTTCCGCAGTGAAGCGCCCAAAGGGCGGAAGGATCTTCGTCCGCTGAGGAGACGGCGCGGACGGCCCCTACGCTGAGCTGCCGGACGGGTGGGGGGCCAACGAGCACAGCCCGCCGCAGGCGGCTGTGACGCCGGCGCAGCCGGCGGCACGCGCAGCGTGGCCCAGAGTGCTCAGGCCAGCCCGACAAGACGATGTCGACCTCAGAGGCCTCCGCGCGACGGGGCGGACTACGCCGCGCAGGTCGGGCGGTCGGTTGCATGGCGGCGGCGGGGAACGCGGCCCGGGGCGACTACAGCAACGCCTCTGTGGCGTTTCTGTCCCCAAGCGGCCCACCAAGGGACAGTCAGCAGCGGGGTTGCTTCCCCCGGGGCGTGAGGTGCCGCGCTGCCCCTGGCCAGGCCCTAGGTCGGCCAGGAGTAGCGCGCTGTTCAGTCGTCGCCCCGACCGGCGGCTGCGGCTTCATCCGTCTTAGCGCTTTCCGCGGTCAGCAGCGCGGAGTCCAGGTGTAGGGCCCCGGGGGTGCGCAGGCGACACCGGCTCAGCAGCAACGGTGTGGGTAGGGATGCCTGCGGCATCGGGTCGGCGCTGCGCGCCCCCGGGGCGTGGGTGCTCTCGGGGCGGTGCCGGCCCTGGACAGCGAGAACCCCGGGTCGCTCAGCGGTCGGTCGCCGAGGTCTCGACTCCCAATCGCGGCAGGCGGGTCCGACACTTCGTCGGCCGTCGTCCAGCCGCCGCGGCGCCGGATGCGGACGACGTCTCGCCCCAGCGCCCACTCCGCATCGTCGACACCGGCCCCGGTCACAGGAGATCGTCCGGCCCACCATCGGGGACGTACTCCTCCTCGTCGGCGTCGTAGTCCTCGTAGTCCTCGAAGTCCTCCAGCACTGCTGGGCCAATCTCGAGGGCAGTCGACAGGTCCGCCTCCTCGAGCTCCTCCTGCCCGCGCAAGCGCAGTCCGCAGACCGGGCACCGGAACGTGTCGGCGAACAGCACGGCGGTGGCGCCCACGACGTCCCGGTGGCGCACGCCGTGCTCGTCGACGTAGGCGTCGACATCCTCGAAGATCAAGTCAGGAGACCCGCTGAGGATGCCCTGCCGGTGGCAGGCCGGGCACCTGACGGCGATCCTGTCTCGGGTCGTCGCAAGTTGCGCGACGAGCTGCCTGTCCAGCCTCGCGAGCTCCGCGTTCTGCTCCTCACCGAGGTCGGCAAACCGCTCGCGGAAAGCGTCCTTCGCACGGGCCACGAGCAGCGTCACGAATTGGTGCACCTTCGTGGCGTGCTCGTTCCGCAGAGCCTCGGCCGCGTCCGTGTAGTCGCCGAACAGGTCGCTGAGCGACTGACCCATCATCGTCAGGATCTCATCTGCGCCCTGCACGGCCAGCTGCGCCACCTGGTCCGCGACGCCGCCCTCTTCGCCGATGTGGGCAACCCCGTTGCGCGCCTGAAGCACGACGCCGAAGCGCTTGGCGAACGCCCTGCCGGCGTCCTCGTTGCCGGTCGCCCGCACCGTGCCGACCCGCACCAGCGCCTCGTGCATCCCGACGGTCCTGAGGACATGTCCCGGCTTGACACCCTGCCCCTGGCCGGCCAGCCGCACGAGGGAGAAGAAGTCGAAGTTCCTCTCGAGGAGCAGCGTGGGATGGAGGCTCGCGAGGTAGGCCTTGGCGAGGTGCTCGAGCATGATGCCGAGCTGCAGCGACGCGTCGTCGTGCTCGCCTGCGCCTGCGCCGCGCGCTCGCATGCCGCGCGCGGCATGCCGTCGCGCGGAGGCGATGAGGGACGCCGAGTCGACGGGGGATGCGGCGCCCGCCCAGACCGTGCCCACGGTGGCTGTGGCTGTGGCTGTCACCCCGGCAACGGCCGTGGCGCTGCCGCGCCACCCGAAGGTGCCGCGCCCGTAGGCGTGGGGGATGCGCGGACTGGCGCCCTGGTTGCTCGAGGAGTCGTCGCTCACGGAAAGCTCACCATCTCGACCTGACCCTGGACCGGCTGGTCGGTCGGCAGGGTGAGCGTCGCACGCCTGTCGCTCACCTCGATCGTGACCCGGGCCTGCGGGAAGCCCGACTCCCGGCCAGGACCGGTAACGACGGTGAGGCTGTGTAGCTGGCCGCGGACGAGGCGGCGGACGTCGCTGCTGTCGTTCCAGACGCGGCCCTCGACCTGGGGGATGATCGAGTACTCGCCGGGGGTGAGGCCGCGGACGACGCCGACGACGGTCCAGCCAGCGGCCTCGCGGCGGACGGTGTTGGCCTGGCCGATCAGGCGGCCGCGGTCGTCATGCACCAGCAGTGGGCCGTGCACGTCGATCGCGTCGTCGTCGATGACCTGGTTGAGGTTGGAGGCGACGCCGACCGGGAGGACGAGGCCGGTGAACCGCAGGCCGGTCTGCTCCCCGCGGGTGGCGGCCGCGGTCCGCGGGATGACCCAGGTATCGCCGACCTTGACGGCGTCGAGCTGGCCGTTGCGGGCCAGCTGCAGCACTCGCTGCCGGGAGACTCCGAGGGCGTCGGCGGCCTGGGTGACCGACATCAGCTCGGGCACTGGGGCGGCGTTGACGCGGCGGTGGAACTCGTCGGTGGGCAGCACCTCGACGGCGTAGGGCTTGTGTCCGGCGGTCGCGGCGATCGCCAGCGCGCTGCCGGCGGCCTGGCGGAGGCTTCCGGCGGGCAGGGTGAAGATCAGCTCGATGCGGCCGCCGTGGATGGCGCGGGCGACGGTGCCGTCGTAGGGCTCCAGGACGTCCATGAGGACGTCGACGGCGCTCTCGTCGAAGTCGCGCGAGTCGAGCTCGACTCGGGCGTTGTAATCCATGCGGGTGTCCTCGGGTCTGTGCGGAGGTCCGGGGAGGGGGAACATGGAGGCCGGGACGGGACCGGGGGCAATTCGTGTGCCCCCGGCCCCACCTCACCTGGCTACGGCGGCCAGGTGAACCCGGCCTGCCTCGGCGGCGCCAGGCCGGTGGCGAGACCGCGTCCGCTCTTGTAGCGGGCGGCGAGGGTGCCGACGTACTGACCCTCGCGGTTCACCATCAGGCGCCCGCTCTTGGCCTCGACGACCTCGGAACCCTGGTTGCCCAGGGCCTTCATGATCTGCTTCACGACCTTGTCCATGTTCACCCCTTCCCCTTCCTGTGCGGCTCTTTGCCGGACAAGTAAGAACCTACCTAGGGGGTTGCTGATTAGCGACTACCCGAGATGGTGAGTCGCGCCGTGTCGCGACCGGCTCAGGTCGTGGCTAGCGTCGCGGCAGGCCGGCCGGCGTCCGCATCGGCGTGTGACCGGACGCCGGCCGGCACCAACGCCGACAGGGGTCCTGACGCGGGCTCCATGTCTCTAAGCGGCCGACTATGGGACACGCAAGGGCCGGCCCTGGCTGGAGACAGCTCTACGGCCACATCGAGGGGCAACCGGGTCGCTTACCTGATACTGACCGTCCCGACATGTTGTGTGTTAATGCAACGCTCCCACTGCCCGTGCGTGCTTCTATGCCGAGACCAGTTCTCGACGTGCCCTCGCCCTGCTTGAGATACACAGATATGCGCACGCGGCAGTTCAAGAGGCACACGGTAGGTCCCATGATGTGGCGCGAGCAGTACTTCGTATGAGGACTTCATGTAGACCGATGCGAACTTCTGGATGCCCCAACGCGCGTCTCCGAATGCAGCAAAGCGCCCATCATCCTCGCCCAAGATGAGTGAGACGTCGTTGCTCGCTCGTCGCCCCGAGAGCAAAGCGGCTCGGTACTCAGACTCCCATTCGGGTGGGACCTCGAAGTTCCTGGGGTCTCCGTGTGCTGGACAGTCCCCACTGCGCTCCTCAGGATCCGGATTGGAGCCGGAATCCAGCTCTGTATCATGAACCACGTCTAACGCGATCTCCGAGTCGTCTTCCAGTAAGACGAACTGCTCCTCGAACTCCCCAGGCTGCTCGGCGCGGGCTCTTGGCTCGGCGGCGTCAATTGAATCTCCTGCACCCCCAGTCTTAAAGACGTCCGCCCGGTAGGCCTCGTCGAGGTTGCGGCGCAGGTCCGGATATCCGTCACGGTCCATACCGTCCGCGAGAGTGTGGACCGCGTCGACGGCTCGCTGAAGGCGTCGCGCGGTCCTGATGTCAAGCTGGCGTGGTGGCCAAAAGACATCGAAGGAGCGGTGGCCGACGACGACCTGTTGCTCGCCCGCGAACAACGGCATACCAATGACATCGCGACCCGCCGCACTCAAGACGCGGCGCAGATCCAGGGCAGCTACATGTGTGCCAGTCGCTGTGAGAGTCAATGCCAGAAGAACCGTTGGAAGTGCGCGGCTGCGCTCTGGAAGGCCAGGGTAATAGAGCCGAAGAGGTTGCCCCTGCGACCTGTGCCCCAATCTAGGTGCCAGGCTGATGAATCCGGCCCAGTGATCGACGTCGAAGTGGGACACGATGACCGCGCCGACTCGAGGCAGGTTGGAGCCAAGCACGCCCAACAGACGCTTCGCTACTCCAGCGGACGAAGCGCGGTAAGCGCCGCAATCCAGAATTGCAATCTCACACGGGCCGACGCCTAGCGAGGACCAGCAACCGCACCGTACAACCGTGCACGCCCCGTCACCTGCAGCGACTACTGTCTCACCAAACACGGACACGACTCTAGATCTCCATCTAGGGCACGACGAGGCAGTTCCCTTCATCTTGCTGCGTGTGCTGACTCAAGTGGCGCATGTGGCGAGAGCGCCCACTAGGGGTCGTTTGGCGCCGATGTCTCCATGACCTAGCAGGTCAGCCATGGCGCGAGCGAGGGGCGCACCCGACCCTCTACAAGCTGCGCTGCAACGGATGGCGTCCCTCCTGGATGCTGAGTGCGCCAGTCGTGTCCCTGAGGCCGCCTTTAGGGACACGCCGGAGGTCGCAGCGGCTGACCGCTTAAAAGACGATGCTTGAGCCGGCGGCGAGGCCGGTCGGGAGGGCGGGGAGTCATGAACGGGGGAGCACCGGCGAGCGTGAGTCTCTGGCGCGTGCAGCGCTAGCTGTGGTTGCCGGGGAGGCTGGTCAACCGCCCATGTCCCGATGCCCGTCCACATACTCCTCGCCGCTCCTGATAACCGGCTTCGATCCGGCTGTTGCGGGCCGAGGGAAGGGTGGGCCGGAGGCCCATCCCGCAGGGACGCGCAGCGCCCTTCCGGCGACCCGCCGCAGCCGGCATCCTCGGCCGGCTGTGGAGCGGCTGCCTGGCCTTCCTGAGGGCGCCTGGGGTGGGTCCGAGGAGCACGCCCCTCAGTCCGCAGAGTCCGCAGCAAGTCCGCAACTCAGCCAGCTTTGGTCGTCGCTGACCAGCAGCGCCCAACGCCGAAACCGCAGCTCAAGTCCAGGTTTCATCGATTACCGCAAGCAGCCGTGCATCCCGGGTCAGTTCTGGGTCCTCGAGCCGCGGACGTCCCGGCCCTAATCAGGACCGAGGTTCGCCCTGAAGGCGGCCTATGGGACACCCCTCCCCCCGCTGCCCACCGTGCTTGGAGTGGCATCCGGTCCAACCCATCGGGACCAGTCAGGATGCCAAGGTGACCGATGTCGAGGATGTCCGCGAACGTCTCAGGGCCGGGTTCGCCTGGCGGGGGGACCGCACGGACGATCGGTTCCTGGCGGACATCACGGGATGGTGGCGAGATGCCACCCTGCTGGCTGAACTTGGCCCTGCGCTGGCCGCACTCATCTCCCCCTCGCAACCGACCGTTGTCCTAGGCCCGCAGTCGAGGGGTGCCATGCTGGGTGCCCTCGTGGCCTTGGAGCTGGGGATCGGCTTGGTCGAAGTGCGGAAGGACCCGAAACCGCTGGTGGACAGCGATGCGTGGCTCATTCGCACAACGCCGCCGGACTACCGCGACCGGAATCTTCCTCTCGGTTTTCGACGTGTCCTGCTCCAGGCGGGCGACCGGGTCGCTCTCGTCGACGACTGGATCGAGACGGGCGGCCAAGCGCTGGCGAGTCGCGCCCTGGTCGAGGCGGCGGGGGCGACCTGGTGCGGTGCGGTCGTGATCGTCGACGGCCTAACGGACAGCCGCATCCGCCGACAGCTACAGCTCCGGTCGCTCCTGCACGTCCGCGAACTGCAGTAGAACGCACTGTCCCCTGGTGGGCCGCTCTGGGACAGAAGGCAGTTTCAGAGAAACAAATGAACCGCTCCTCGCGACGGGGCCGAGCTACTCCTGTCCTGGCTCTATCTCTGGGGCCAGGCGGTCGCGGGCAGCGGAAAGCAACTCGTTGTAACGAGGATCGAAGCTCTCGACCATGGTCTTCTCTAGCGCGCCCGTGAGAAGAGCCAGAGCGCCGAGTTCACCTGGGTGCGTAAAGGGCACGCCTGCCCAGTCCTCCTCGTGGTGCTGCACCAGCCACTCGAACAGGACCAGCCCAACGTCACGAGACAGCTTGATCTTGTATTCGCCGGACGCCACGGGTGGAAGCGTAGGGCGGTGCGCTGTCCCTAGGCCCTGTTTGATAAGTCCCGCAGCCAGATGTTGATGTTGGTGATCTCGATGGTGGCGTCGTAGCGGACGGCGAGCTTGTCGTACCGGGTGGCGAAGGCGCGGTTCTGCTTGTGCCGGTTGATCCCGCACTCGACGGCGTGCCGTTGCTTGTAGTGATCCCGGTCGAAGGAGGGTGGTCGGCCGCCGGCCGAGCCCTTCGCGCGGCGGTGGGCCAGCTGGTCGACCTTGGTCGGGATGGTCGCCGGGATGCCGCGTCGGCGCAGGTAGGCGCGGTTGCCGCGGCTGGCGTAGGCCCGATCGGCCAGCACCCGGTCCGGTCGGGTCCGGGGCCGTCCGGGCCCGGATCGGCGCGGTACCCGGATGCGGCCCAGCACCACCGTGAACTGCGGGCTGTCGGCGGCCTGGCCGGCCGTGAGCACCGTGGCCAGCGGCTTGCGGCCGGCCTCGACGGCCAGGTGCACTTTGGTCGTCCACCCGCCGCGGGAGCGACCCAACGCGTGATCGACCGGCTCGCCGGCCGGTGGCTGGACCTGCTGGTCGGGATGGCGGCGGGCGCCAGCGGCGTGCTGGTGCGCCCGGTTGACGGTGGAGTCCACCGACACCGTCCAGTCGATCAACCCGAGCTCGTCGGCCACCGTCTGCAGCGCGGTTTCGATGGCGGTCCACCGTCCGGCCAGCTGCCAGGCGCGGAACAGGCCGTAGACGCATTGCCAGGTGCCGTAGCGCTCGGGCACGTCCCGCCAGGGACAGCCGGTGCGGGTGCGGAATCGGATGCCGTTGATCAGCTGCCGCAACGTCCAGCGGCGAGGGCGGCCCGTCCGTGGCCTGACCGGGAGCAGTGCCGCCAGGATCAGCCACTGCTCGTCGGTCAGGTCGTGGCGGGCACCGGCCGGTAGGGTGCCGTCCACGAGGTCTCCGTGGTGAGGGTCTTCTTGGTCGTTGATCCCTCTACCGGAGACCTCGCCTACTTCCCGGCACGAACACGCCCGCTCAGCGCTTCCGCCGACTTCTCAAACACGGCCTAGGTGGGCCGCTATGGGCGAGCGAAGAGCTGGCCGCCCGCCCTACCCGCCAGGTGCCGACGCTTCTGCAGTCCTTTTCCAGTTCCCGTCTCGCTCGAGCTGCCGGCTGACTGGAGGAGAACTGGAGACTGCCGGCAACGATCGAGCGGCAGGTCCTCGGTCCCCACTGCGCCGGTGGAAGGGGTCACGTCCCGTGCGGCAGGCGCTCTCGCCGTCGGCGCACGACACAGCCGGCAGTGCTACGCCTGAGCCGACTGAGGTCCAAGTCAACGCCGCACGACGTCAGATCGCAGCACTACGTTGGCCACGCAGTGCCGCGGCGTGCAGACATCCGAGCGTGGAGGACAGGACGATGGCCAGCATCCAGGACCGATGGCGTCGCAAGGACCCGGTCACCGGCCGTCTGGTGCCCACGAAGCTGGACGGCAAGGGTCTGCGCTACCGGCCCCAGTTCCGTGACCCGTCGGGCCGTCAGGTGATGAAGGCCTTCGCGCTCAAGCGGGACGCGCAGCGCTGGCTGGACGATCAGACCGCGCATATCGCGCGGGGCACGTACGTCGACCCCGGCGCCGGCCGTCTCACCTTCGCGGAGTTCTACGCCGACTGGTCCAACCGGCAGGTCTGGGCCCCGGGCACGGTCCTGGCCATGAAGCTCGCCTCGGACTCCGTGCCCTTCGCCGACGTGCCGCTGCGGTCGCTACGCCGATCCCACGTCGAGGGCTGGGTGAAGGGCATGGTGAGCCGCGGACTGGCGCCCGGGACCGTGCACACCCGGGTCAACAACGTGCGCGCCGTCATCCGCGGCGCCGTTGCGGACAAGCTGATCTCGAGCGATCCCAGCGTCGGTGTCGCACTCCCCCGGCGCCGGCGGGCCAGCGCCGCCATGACGCTGCCCACCGCGGCCCAGGTCGGCTCCGTCCTCGAGGCCGCCGAGGACGCTTTCCGCCCCTTCGTCGCGCTCTGCGCATTCGCCGGCCTCCGGCTTGGTGAGGCCGCCGGCCTCCGGGTCGAAGACGTCGACTTCCTGCGCCGCACCCTGACCGTGGCACGCCAGGTGCAGCGTGCCGGCCGCGGTGCGGTCGAGGTCCGGTTGCCCAAGTACGGCAGCGAGCGGGTCGTCTTCCTCGCGTCCGGACTGGTCGAGATGCTGGCGGCGCACGTCGCCACGTACTGCCCGGACGGTGGCTGGCTGTTCACCGGAGCCGGCCAGGACCCGCCACACCAGAACACCGTCGGCCACCGGTGGCGCACCGCCACTGCCGCTGCCGGGGTCACCGGGCTGCGACTCCACGACCTCCGGCACTTCTACGCCTCGGGCCTGATCGCCTCTGGCTGCGACGTCGTCACCGTGCAGCGGGCCCTCGGGCACGCGTCGGCGACGACCACCCTGTCGACCTACTCGCACCTTTGGCCGAGCGCCGAGGACCGCACGCGGGCGGCCGCGCAGACCTTGCTCGCAGAATCGTGTGGACTGGACGTGGACTGGCGGGGGTCAGTAGGCCGCTGAGCTGGGGGTTTACGCGTCTCTACACGTTGAAGCGGAACTCCACGACGTCGCCGTCCTGCATGACGTAGTCCTTGCCCTCCATGCGCACCCAGCCGCGGGCCTTGGCCTCCTGCATCGAACCGGCCTCGACCAGCTGGTCGAAGGAGACGATCTCGGCCTTGATGAAGCCGCGCTGGAAGTCGGTGTGAATGACGCCGGCGGCCTGCGGGGCGGTCGCCCCGACCGGGATGGTCCAGGCGCGGGCCTCCTTGGGGCCGGCGGTCAGGTAGGTCTGCAGGCCCAGGGTGCGGAACCCGACGCGCGCCAGCTGGTCGAGGCCCGGCTCGTCCTGCCCGACCGCGGCCAGCAGCTCGGCGGCCTCCTCGGCCGGCAGCTCGATGAGCTCGGACTCGATCTTGGCGTCGAGGAGGATCGCCTCGGCCGGCGCCACGAGCGCCCGCAGCGAGGCGATCAGCTCCTCGTTCGCCAGCTCCTCCTCGTCGACGTTGAAGACGTAGAGGAACGGCTTGGTGGTCAGCAGGGTGAGCTCGCGCAGCGGTTCCGGGTCGACGCCGGCCGAGAAGAGCGTCCTCCCCTCGTCCAGCACCTTCTGCGCGTCGAGGGCGACGGCCAGCAGCGCGGCGCGCTCCTTGTCCTTGCGCGACTCCTTCTCCAGGCGCGGGATCGCCTTCTCCAGCGTCTGCATGTCGGCCAGCACGAGCTCCGTGTTGATCGTCTCGATGTCGTCGGCCGGGCTGACCTTGCCCTCGACGTGCACCACGTCGGGGTCGGTGAACACCCGGATCACCTGGCAGATCGCGTCGCTCTCGCGGATGTTGGCCAGGAACTTGTTGCCCAGCCCCTGCCCCTCGCTGGCACCGCGCACGATGCCGGCGATGTCGACGAAGGACACCGTCGCCGGGATCGTCTTCTGCGAGGAGAACAGCGTGGCGAGCGTGTCCAGCCGCGGGTCGGGCACGCCGACCACCCCGACGTTGGGCTCGATCGTGGCGAACGGGTAGTTCGCCGCCAGGACGTCGTTCTTGGTCAACGCGTTGAACAGCGTCGACTTGCCGACGTTGGGCAGCCCGACGATGCCGATGGTGAGACTCACGGAGATCCAGCCTACGTGCGCCGCGCAGCCTCCCCGCCCCGTGTCCACGAGGCGGGGAGACCGGCGGGAGCACCGCTCGCCGCGTTCCCCCGAGACGCGCGGCGAGCGGTGGACCGGGAGCGGCGACCAGGGAGACACGCCGGTCGCCTGTGACTCAGGGGGGTCGCACCCCCGTCGGGGCGTTGCCGCCGCTGCTCCTCTTTCATACGGTCTGCCTGCGTTTTCCGGACGGCCCGACGGGTTCCGGAAAAACAACGCCGGGAATCAGGACCCGGCACGGGCAGCGGGGAGACGGCAGTGGGGCGACCGCAGCGACCGATCCCGGACGACGACGTCTCCCCCGAGGCCGAGTTCGCCCGGGAGCTGCGCCGGTTGCGCGAGGGCGCGGGCAACCCCACCCTCGGCGTCCTGGCGCGGCGCACCGGGTACAGCGACACGACGCTCTCGTCGGCGATGAGCGGCCGGTGCCGCCCCTCGCTCGACGTCACGCTCGCCCTGGTGACCGCACTCGGCGGGGACGGCGACGCGTGGGAGTCCCGCTGGCGCGCGCTCCCCGGCGCCGCGGGCACCCCGGCCCCGGCCGCCGTGCCCGTGGACACGGACACGGATGCGGCCACCGAAGAGGCGCCGGCGGCGGTGCTGGTGGCCCCGCCCGCACCGGCCCCGCAGCCCGACGTCCCCCCGGCCCCGCCGCGCCGGTCCCGGCGCGCCCTGCTGCTGGCCGGTGCCGCGGCGGTCGTCCTCGCGGCCGTCGTCGCGATCGTCCTCGGGCAGCGCGGGGCCGACGAGACGGCGGTCGGCGTCACGGTGCAGAACCTGGTCACCGCCGGCGCCCTGGGCTCGCGCGAGGACACCCCCGCCTACCTCTCCACCGTGCCGCAGAACGCCTGCCGGCCGCGGGGCTGCGCCGTCCCCGGCACCGACGTGAACACCGGCGACCGGCTGCAGGTGGTCTGCCAGACCACCGGCGAGCGGACGACGAACGGCAACGACGGCGACCCCGCCGACGACGCCAACCCGCTGCTCGCGGACTCCCGTCTCTGGTACGGCGCACGGCTGGACGACGGCTCGATCGGCTACCTGTCGGAGATCTGGCTCAGCCCGATCGACCGCGGCGGCCTCGGCCTCCCCCGGTGCCCGTGACCACCCCGCTGCCCGCGCACACGCGGGTGGCCGTCGTCGGCAGCGGCTTCTCCGGCATCGGCACCGCGGTCGCCCTGCGCCGGCACGGCATCGCCGACTTCGTGGTCCTCGAGCGGGCGAGCAGCCTCGGCGGCACCTGGCGGGACAACACCTACCCGGGCGCGGCCTGCGACGTCCCCAGCCACCTCTACTCGTTCTCGTTCGCTCCGGACCCGGACTGGTCGCACGTCTACGCGCGCCAGCCGGAGATCCGCCGCTACCTCGAGCGCGTCGCGGCCGAGCACGGCGTGCTGCCGCACCTGCACTGCGACACCGACGTCCTCGCCGGGTGGTGGGACGACGAGGCGCTGGTCTGGCGCCTGGAGACCAGCCGCGGGCCGCTCACCGCCGACGTCGTCGTCAGCGGCTGCGGCGGCCTGGTCGAGCCGCACCTGCCCGAGGTCCCCGGGACCGCCGGGTTCCGGGGCCCGTCGTTCCACTCCGCCCGGTGGGACCACACGGCCGACCTCGCCGGCAAGCGCGTCGCCGTCGTGGGCACCGGCGCCTCGGCCGCCCAGTTCGTCCCCGAGCTGCAGGAGATCGCCGACCAGGTCGTCGTCTTCCAGCGCACCCCGCCGTGGGTCATCCCGCGGGCCGACCGCGCCTACACCGACCGGGAGCGGCGCCGGTTCCGGCGGCTGCCGGTGCTGCAGCGGCTGTCCCGCAGCGTGCAGTACCTCGACCGCGAGGCGCGGCTGCGCGCGCTCATCGGCAACGGCTGGCTGCGCGCCCTCTTCGAGCGGCAGTCGCTGAGCAACCTGGAGCGGCAGGTGCCCGACCCGGAGCTGCGCGCGCGGCTCACGCCGGACTACGCCATCGGCTGCAAGCGGGTGATCGTCAGCGACGACTACCTGCCCGCGCTGGCCCGGCCCAACGTCGAGGTCGTCGCCTCGCCGGTGGTCGAGGTGCGGGCGCACTCGGTGGTCGCCGCCGACGGCTCCGAGCACCCGGTCGACGCGATCGTCTACGGCACCGGCTTCCGCGTGATGGACCTCCCGCTGGCCCACCGGCTCACCGGCCGGGAGGGCCGCACGCTGCACGAGGAGTGGGCCGACGGCGGCGTCCGGGCGCACCGCGGCACCACGGTCGCCGGCTTCCCGAACCTCTTCCTGCTGCTGGGGCCCAACACCGTCCTCGGCCACACGTCGGTCGTGATCATGATCGAGGCGCAGATCCGCTACGTCCTCGCCGCGCTCACGGCCCTGGAGCGCAGCGGTGCCCGGGCGGTCGAGGTGCGCCGGGAGGCGCAGGAGGCCTACGACGCGCAGCTGCAGGCCGCGCTCACCGACACGGTGTGGAACGCCGGCGGCTGCCGCTCCTGGTACCGCGACGAGCACGGCCGCAACTTCACGCTGTGGCCGACGCACACCTCGACGTTCATCCGGCAGATGCGCCGCTTCGACGCCGAGGCCTACGCCCTGCGCACCGCCCCCGACGATGTCACGCCCGGCCAGCTGGACGCGGTCCCGTTGGGCGCGCCGCACCGGCCCGGGGCCGAGCACGGCGCCGACGGCCGGCTCGATCGACGACAGGAGCGGCATCCCGAGTGATCTGACCGCAGAGCGCCGCGTGGTCTCGGACGACCCCGCACGCTGACGACCACCGATCGGTAGCACAAGTGCTACCGTCCTTGCCGTGACCGTCGTCGGTGTCCGGGAACTGCGTCAACAGGCGTCCGAGCTCATCCGTCGGGTCGAGGCCGGGGAGGAGGTGGTCGTCACGGTGGCCGGGCGGCCGAGCGTCCGGCTGGTGCCGGTCTCTCCACGGGCGTGGCGCCCGTGGAACGACGTCGCCGAGTTGTTCCAGGGCGCCGCCGACCCCCTGTGGGAGAGCGACCAGGCAGCCGTCGACCAGCACGTGGGCGACCCATGGGATCGGCGGTGAGAGCCGTTCTGGACACGAGCGTCGTCGTCGCCACGGACGTCGGTCCGCTCCCCGGCGAGTTGGCGATCTCCGCCGTCACTCTCGCGGAGCTCCACTTCGGCGTCCTGGTCGCGAAGGAAGAGGACGTGCGGGCCGAACGGCTGCGTCGCCTGTCCGTCCTGCACCGGAGGTTCGACGCGCTGCCCGTGGACGAGGCGGTGGCCGTCAGCTACGGCCGGCTCGCCGCAGCAGTGGTATCCGCCGGTCGGCGGCCACGCGCCCGCGCCATGGACCTGCTGATCGCTGCAACAGCACACGCCCATGGCGCCCGCCTGTACACCCGCAACGCCGACGACCTGACCGGCGTCGGCACGTTGCTCGACGTGGTCCCGGTCTGACCGGACCGGGCGCCCTCCCGGTCGTCCACGGGAGACGCTCGGCTGATCAGCCACCCGGGCGGGGCAGCAGGCCGCGCTCCACGGCGACCATGACGGCCCGCGTGCGGTCGTCGACGCCGAGCTTGGCGAAGACCCGCAGCAGGTGGGTCTTCACCGTCGCCTCGCCGATGAACAGCTCACGGCCGATGTCGGCGTTGGTCAGCCCGCGCGCCACGCCGGCCAGCACCTCCAACTCGCGGGCGGTCGGCGCCTCGGCCGCCGGCGCCCGCAGGTGCGACACCAGCCGCGCGGCCACCGGCGGGGCGAGCACCGTCTCCCCGCGGGCCGCGGCGCGCACGGCCTCGGCCAGTTGGGGCAGCGGCGCGTCCTTGAGCAGGTAACCGGTCGCACCGGCGGCGACGGCCCGCACGATGTCGGCGTCGGTGTCGTAGGTGGTCAGCACCAGCACCCGGACGGCGGGATGCGCGGCGCCGATGCGCCCGGTCGCGGTCACGCCGTCCATGCGCGGCATGCGCAGGTCCATGAGGACGACGTCCGGCTCGGCCGCGGCCACCAACGCGAGCGCCTCCAGCCCGTCGGCGGCCTCGGCGACCACCGTCAGGTCCGGCTGCGCGTCCAGCCAGCCGACCAGCCCGCCGCGCACCACCGGGTGGTCGTCGACCACGAGGACCTTGATCACGACGCCGGCACCCGCACCGTCACCGACGTCCCCGCACCCGGCGCCGAGCTCACGTCTACCGACCCGCCCACCTGCTCCACCCGCCCGCGCAGCCCGTCCAGCCCGGACCCCTGCGCCTCGGCGACGTCGAAGCCGACGCCGTCGTCCTCGACGTGCACCGACACGTGGCCGGCCACCCGCGCCAGCCGGACGACCACCGCCGAGGCCCCCGCGTGCCGGCGGACGTTGGTCAGCGCCTCCTGGGCCCCGCGCAGCAGCACGATCTCCTCGTCCCGCCGCAGCGCCGGCCCCTCCCCCAGCGCCGCGGTGTCCACCCGCACCGGCAGGCCGGTCTCCCGGGCGAACCGGGACGCCAGCTGCTCCAGCGCCTCCACCAGCGTGGCGTCGTCGAGCGCGACCGGCTGGAACGCCGCCACCACCGCGCGCGCCTCGGCCAGGTTGTCCCGCGCGACCTCCTCGATGAGCCCCAGCCGGTCACGCGCGGCGGCGGGGTCGGCGGCCAGCTGCGCGGCCGCGGTCTGCGCGAGGACCACGATGCTCGTGTAGCCCTGCGCCAGGGTGTCGTGCACCTCGCGGGCCAGCCGCTCCCGCTCGGCGAGCACCCCGCGCTCCCGCTCGGCCGTCGCCAGCTCGGCCCGGGTCCGCTCCAGCTGTTCGATGAGCTCTGCCCGGTGTGCGCTCTGGTAGAGCACACGGCTCACCCACAGGCCGAGCAACAGGCTGAAGAAGAGGCTGACCCCGGTGTCGAGCAGGACGTCCCGAGCGGCTTCTCCGTTGGCGGCCCGCACCACCGGGCCGATCGCCGTGGCCACGGCCAGCAGCACGGTCCAGGCGACTCCGGTCGTCGTGCCCTGGACCACGAACCACACCTGCGGATAAGCCAGGAAGAGCAGGAAGAACAGCTCGGGGGTCACGAAGCCGAGCACGCCGAAGGCCACGACGAGGACGGACAGGTACAGCGCTGCCCGCCACGGATGCCCGCGCGAGATCGCCGGCGCGCCGATCCCCGCGTAGGCCAGCGCGAGCACGGCGAGGACGGCGAGCGCCGCGACCCGCCGTCCGCCGTCGGAGCCGGTGGCGGTGGCGACCAGGGCGAGGGTCCACAGCGCTGCGGCCACCACGTGCAGCCCGGCCAGCGTCGCCTGCCACCCGCGTTCGGTCAGCGGCTCGCCGCCGCCCTCCCCCACCTGCGGCGGGAGGAAGGCGGCGGCCAGCCCGTGGCGGAGGTTCACCCGCCACGCCGCCAGCGGAACGTCCGGACGCACACCACGACCCCGACGATCACCCACGCCACCAGCACCACGGCGGTCATCCCGTGCTCCCATCCACCGCCGACCTCGGCCGCGGCGGCCTGCTCGGGGAGGAAGACCGAGCGCATCCCCTGGGTCAGCCACTTGAGCGGGAAGAAGGCGGCCAGCTGCTGCATCCACGTCGGCAGCTCGGAGAAGATGAAGAACACGCCGGAAGCGAACTGCAGCACGATCGCGATCGCCGGGATCACGGCCCCGGCCGAGCGGGCACTGCTGACGAAGGCGGCGGCCGTGACGCCGAGGACCGTGCCGGCCAGTGCCCCGAGCAGGGCCACCCAGGCGAAGGTCAGCCAGCGCGCCGGGTCGTCGGGCAAGGGGATGTCGTAGGCCAGCGACGCCACGGCCAGCAGCAGGGCCAACTGGGCCACCGTCGTCACCAGCACCTGCCCGGCCTTGCCGGCGAAGTAGGCCGCCGCCGGGGTGCCGAGAGTCTGCAGCCGGGCGAGGTCTCCGCGGTCGCGCTCCTCGGGGATGGCCGTGCCCAGCGCCTGGAAGCTGGTCAGCATGATCCCGGTGGCCGCGATCCCGGCGAGGAAGTACTGGCTGAAGGTGACCCCGCCGGGGACCACCTGGTCGCCGAACACCGCGTCGAAGATCGACAGCATCAGCACCGGGTAGGCGAAGGAGAAGATCACCTGCTCCGGTTCGCGGACGAACAGCCGCAGCTCGAGCACGACCCGCGCCAGGGCGATGGACGCCCACGACGGCGGGGCCGGTCGGGTCAGGGGCGCAGCGGTCATCGCGGGTCCTCCTCCGCGGCGGCGACCATGCGGAGGTAGACGTCCTCCAGGTCGGGGCGGGTGACGGTCAGGTCGGGCACCTCGCCGTGCGGGACGGCAGCGAGCAGGTCGCGCAGCAGCGCGGCCGGGGTGGCGGTGTGCACCTCGCGGGGGACGCCGTCCTCGGTCCAGCGGACGGTCGCCCCGGCGCGCAGGTGCCCGCCGAGCTCGGCCGGCGGCGCCACCTCCACCAGCCGGCCGGCCGTGATGACGCCGACCCGGTCGGCCAGCTGGGCGGCCTCGTCCAGGTAGTGCGTGGTGAGCAGGACCGTCGTCCCGGCGTGCCGCAGGGAGCGGACCAGTGCCCAGAACTGCCGTCGCGCGGCCGGGTCGAGCCCGGTGGTCGGCTCGTCGAGGAACAGCAGCTCCGGTCGCCCCTGGACGCCGAGCGCCACCTCCAGCCGCCGGCGCTGCCCTCCGGAGAGCTTCTCGACCCGAGTTCGGGCGGTGTCGCGCAGGCCCACCAGGTCGAGCAGTTCGGTGCTCGGGACCGGCGTCGCGTGGTAGTGGGCGAAGTGGTCGACCGTCTCGCGCACGGTCAGGGCGTTGCCGGCGCCGGTGGTCTGCGCGACGACGCCGACCCGGTCCCGCCAGGCCCGGTCGCCGGACACCGGGTCGACACCGAGTACCCGCACCTCGCCGGCGTCGCGGCGGCGCACGCCCGCGAGCACCTCCACGGTCGTCGTCTTGCCCGCACCGTTGGGCCCGAGCAGGGCGAAGACCTCCCCACGGCGGACGTCGAGGTCGACCCCGTCGACGACGGCGCGTCCGCCATAACGCTTGACCAGCCCGCGCACGCGGACCGCCGGGAGGTCGTCGGGCGCCGGCCTGCTGGGGGCCGGGACCGGCTGGATCATCTGCATGCCGCGACCCTCCTCCCTGGCGCCGCCCGGCGGGACCGCCGGAACACGGGTCCTGCCGTCCACCGACCGGTGGACGACGGGACTCCCGACCGCCCCCGTCCTTCATGATCGACTCCAAGACTGGACTGATTCCATTTTCACCCTGCAGCGCCCGGTGCCGCGTGCCACGGTGGGTCGCGCGTCATGCTGTCGAGTGCGAGGGGGATCCATGGTGTCCGAGGGACCGCGTCGGGTCGGGATGGCCGTGGTCGGCCTGGGTGGAGCGGTCGCCACGACCGCGGTGGCGGGGCTGGAGATGCTCCGGGCCGGGGGTGACACGGCAGGGCTGCCGCTGGCAGGACTGGAGGTCGGCGGCCGCCCCGCCGAGGAGGCGACCGGCCTGGCCGAGTACACCGACCTGGTGGTCGGCGGCTGGGACCTCGACGGCTCCGACCTGCGCAAGGCCGCGGAGCAGCACGGCGTCCTCGACCACCACCAGCTGGAGCAGGCCGGGCCATATCTGTCCTCGGTGACCCCGTGGGCGGCAGCCGGCGACGCCGACTTCTGCCGCAACGTGACCGGCGGCAACGTGGCGCTGGCCGAGACCCGCCGCGCCCAGGTCGATGCCGTCCGTGCCGACCTCGTCCGCTTCCGCGAAGAGCAGCAGCTCGACGGGCTCGTCCTGGTCAACCTGGCCTCGACCGAGCGCTGGCCGGACCCCGGAGCGCCCGTGCTGCAGACGATCGAGGCGTTCGAGGCCGGGCTGGACGCCGACGACCGCTCGATCACCCCCTCGATGGTCTACGCCTACGCCGCGATCGCCGAGGGTGTCGGCTACGTCAACTTCACGCCCTCGCTGGCCGCCGACGTCCCGGCGCTGGTCGCCTTCGCGGAGAGCCGCGGCGTCCCGGTCGCCGGCAAGGACGGCAAGACCGGCCAGACGATGATGAAGACGGTGCTCGCGCCGGCCTTCCGCAGCCGCGCGCTGACCGTGGAGGGCTGGTACTCCACCAACATCCTGGGCAACCGCGACGGCCTGGCCCTCGAGGACCCGGACTCGCTGTCGAGCAAGCTGCAGACCAAGGGCAGCGTGCTGGACTCGATCCTCGGCTACCCGGTCGAGGACCACGTCGTGCGGATCGACTACTACCGCCCGCGCGGGGACCAGAAGGAGGCCTGGGACGCCATCGACCTGGTCGGCTTCCTCGGCCAGCGGATGCAGGTCAAGGTCGACTTCCAGTGCCGCGACTCGATCCTGGCCGCGCCGCTGGCCATCGAGCTGGCCCGGCTGACCGACCTGGCCCAGCAGCGCGGGGAGGGCGGCGTGCAGACCCAGCTCGGCTGGTTCTTCAAGGCGCCGATGTCCCCCGACGGCGCCACTCCCGAGCACGCCCTGCACCGGCAGGAGCGGGTGCTGCTCGACTGGGTCGCCGCGGGCGCGGCCGGCCGGTGACGGGCGGGTCCCCCGCCCTCGCCGCGCTCCGCCCGCTGCTGACCGAGGTCGGCGACGCCAAGCGGGTCCGCGTCGCCGGCCGCGCCGGGTCGCTGGCCGAGCAGTCCTTCGCCCGCGCCTGGGGGCGGCTGGTCGCCGGCGAGGACGCGACCGCGGTGGCGCTGTCGGAGACGGCGGCCGCCGTGGCCCGGGCCCGGCTGGCCGGCATCGACGGTGCGGTCCTGCGAACTGCGGGTCTCGGCGACGACGAGGCGCGGGGCGTGCTGCGGCGCGGGTTCGACGAGGTCGCCGGCCCGCTCGACGCCGGCCTGCGGCCGCGGCTGCGCGAGGCGCTGCCGCTCGCCGTCCTCGCGTCCGAGCCGCCGGCGCTGGCCGCCCGGCTCAACGCCCAGCCGCGCGCCGGGGCCACCGCACCGGGCGTGGCGCGGGTCATCGTGGAGCCGCCGGAGAGCCACGGCGACCACTGCCTCACCGTGGCCGTGTACGGGGTGCTGGTCGCGCCGGTGTTCGGCGCCGACCCGGTCGCACCGTTCCTCGTCGGGCTGGCCCACCACCTGCACAACGTGGTGCTGCCCGACGCCGGGTTCGCCGGGGAGGTGCTGCTCGGCGCGGCCCTCGACCGGGTGCTGACGACGCTGGAGGAGCGCGAGCTGGCCGCCCTGCCGGGCGAGCTGGCGGAGCGGTTGCGCACGGTGCTGCGGCTGCGGGCGGACGCCGGGGCGCCGGAGTCGCAGGCCTTCCACGCCGCCGACGTCCTCGACCGGGTGCTGCAGGTGCACCACCACGCGCGGGCCGCCGCGTTCACCGCCGCGCAGGCGCTGGACGACCTGGAGCTGGTGCACGCCGGGCCGGTGCAGGCGTTCCACCTCGACGTCCTGGCGGCGGCGGGGCTGTGAGCGTGGTGGCACCGGCCGTCCCGGTGGTGGACGGCATCCCGTTCGCCCGGGCCGGCCGCGACGGGCTGCGCGCGGAGGTGGCCGGCCTGCTGGCGCACGACGAGGTCGACCGCGCCCGGGTGCTGCTGCTGGCCGACGCCGACGACTGGTGGACCGAGCCGCCGCCGCCGCCCGAGCAGCTGGCCCGCGTGCCGGCGGCGGAGACGCTGCGCGAGGCGATGGGGCTGCTCGGCATGGGCCGGGTGGCCGACTACTTCGCGCACCGGTGGTCCGACCCCACCCACCTGGCCGGGCTGGCGCTGCTGCAGCAGCACTGGCCGGGGAGCAGGCCCGTGGTGGACGTCGCCTGCGGGATCGGCACCCACCTGCGCGAGCTGGCCCGCCGCGGCTGCACCGACCTGGTCGGCGTCGACGTCGTCTGGGCCAAGCTGTGGCTGGCCCGCCGCTTCGTCTGCTCCGCGGCCCGCTACGTGTGCGCCGACGTGACCGCCGTCCCCGGTCCCGCAGTTCGGCAGCCGGCCTACGTGCTGTGCCACGACGCCTTCTACTTCCTGCGCGACAAGCCGGCCGCGGCCGCGGCGATGCGCGCGCTGGCTGGGGACGGCGGCACCGTCGTCGTCGGGCACGCGCACGTCGCCGACCCGCACGGCGAGCCGCTGACCCCGGAGGGCTACGCCGCGGTGCTCGGCACCGACCTGCTCTACGACGACGCCGAGCTCACCGCGTCGCTGCTCGCCGGCCGCCCGCCCCGGCCGGCCCCGGCCGGGGAGCTGCACGACAGCGAGGCGGTCGGGCTCGTCGCGGGCGACCCGTGCCCGCCGGCACCGGCCGACCTCGGCGAGCCGCTGCCGCCGCTGCGGCCGAACCCGCTGTACACCGACGGCGCGCTGCGCTGGCCCAGCGAGCGCTACGCGACCGAGTACGGCCCCCGCTCGGGGTACCTGCCCCCGCGGTGGCCGGACCCGCTGCCGGCCGACGCCGCCCGCCGCCGGCTCCTCGTCGACCTGCCGGAGGCGTGGTGAGCGCGCGAGGTGCCCCGGTGACCCCGGTGGGCTGGGGCGTGGCCGGCTGCGGCTGGGTCGCCCGCGACCACGCGCTGCCCGCGCTCGCCACGACGCCGGGCGCCCGGGTGGTCGCGCTGCACGACCGGGACCCCGCCGCCACGGCCCGGGTGGACGTCGGCGCGCCCGCGCACACCGACCTCGGTGCCTTCCTCGCCACGCCGGGCCTGGACGCGGTCTACGTCGCCGTCCCCAACGCCGCGCACCGGGAGGTGGTCGAGGCGGCCGCGGCCGCGGGCAAGGCGGTGCTGTGCGAGAAGCCGCTGGCGGCCGACGTCGCCGACGCCCGCGCCATGGTGACCGCCGCCCGCGACGCCGGCGTCCTGCTCGGGACGGCGTACGACCAGCGCTGGCACCCCGCCCACGTGCGGCTGCGCGAGCTGGTGCCCGAGTTCGGCACGATCACCGCGCTGCGGATCGTCTACTGCTGCTGGCTGCCCGCCGACTGGACGCCGGACGGCCGGCCGCACGACAACTGGCGGGTCGACCGGGCCCGGGCCGGCGGCGGCGCCGCGATCGACCTGGCCCCGCACGGGCTGGACCTGGCCGGCGTGCTGCTCGGCGAGGACGTCGTCGAGCTGCGCGCCCTGCTGCAGCGCCGGGTGCAGGACTACCCGGTGGACGACGGCGCGCTGCTGTCCGGGCGCACCGCGGGCGGCGTGCTGGTCGACCTGCACGTCGCGTTCAACACCCCCGACGCGCTTGCCCGCCGCCGGCTCGAGGTCGTCGGCACCCGCGGGATGGCCGTCGCCGTCGACACGATGGGCCAGACGGCGGGCGGCTCGCTCACGCTGTTCCGGCCCGACCCGGTCGACGTCCGCTTCGCCGGGGACTCCCCCTTCGCCGCGCAGTTCGCCGCCTTCACCGCCGCCGTGGCGGGGACGTCGTCCTGGCCGTACGACGCCGCCCGCGACCTGGCGCTGCACCGCCTGCTCCTCACCGCCCTGGGAGACGCGAGATGACCAACCCCTACCGCGGGCTGCTGCCGGACCTGCCCGCGTTCGCCTGCACCAACTGCGGGCACTGGCAGCGCTGGCCGGCGCCCGGGCCGCAGGTGTGCCCGGTGTGCGCCGACGTCCGCAACGCCCTGCCCGAGGACGGCTTCGAGTTCGTCACTCCTGCGCAGGCCGACGCGATGGTGACCGGCTTCTGCCGGCCGACCGCCGTCGCGGGCGTGACCGAGTTCGGCACCGAGCCGCGCTTCGGGCTGGACAGCCGGGGGTGGGTGATCGAGTCCGACGCCGGGCTGGTCGGCTTCGAGTGCGCCCCCTGGTACACCGCCGACATGCTGGCCCAGCTGCGCCGGATGGCCGAGGCGAAGGGCGGGTTCGAGATCCTGGCCTCCAGCCACGTGCACGGCTACGGCGCGCTGTGGCAGCTGCAGCAGGAGCTCCAGCCGCGGACGGTCTGCGTCGGCGTCCGGGACCTGGAGTGGACCAAGGCCTTCCGGGTCACCTGGCCCGCGGACGACGAGCTGGAGCTGGCCCCCGACCTCACCCTGCACCGCACCGGCGGGCACTTCCCCGGGCACTCGGTGCTGCACGACCGCCGCCGCGGCGTGCTGTTCTGCGGCGACTCGCTCAAGGTCGACCTGGACGACGCCGGCGAGCCGGTGGCGCTGAGCGCGCACAAGGCCTTCCACGCGCAGATCCCGCTCTCGCACGGCGAGCTGCGCGAGTACCTCACGGTCGTCGGCGCGCTGGAGTTCGACGCCGTGGCGACGCCGTTCGAGCTGGTCCGCGGGGTGACCACCGACCACGTCGTCCACCTGGTGCAGCGGCTGCTGTCGGGCCCGCCCGACGCCGCCCCCGTCGCGCTGGAGGAGCTGTGAACGCCCCGGCCACGACCGCCTCGCAGCGCTACCTGGACTCGTTCCCCACGCCCGTCGACGAGTTCGCGATCGAGGGCCTCGACGTGCTCGACGTGCCGCTGCACAGCGCCGTCCTCCCCTCCTCGCCGGAGCACCCCGGCGGCAGCGGCCTGGGCTACGGCGCCACCCGCGAGGAGGCGCGCACCGGGGCGCTCGGCGAGATGGCCGAGATGGCGCTGTCGCTGCGCGCGCACCAGGGGGTCCGGCGTGAGCAGGGCTCCTACGCGGAGATGGCCCGGCGGCACGGCCGCGACCGGGTCGCCGACCCGCGCACCCTCTGCCTGGAGGCGGGCAGCGCGTACGACGACGACCGGCCGCTGCAGTGGCTCCCCATGGCCCGGCTGCGGGACGGCGAGACGGTGCTGGTCCCGGCCGAGCTGGTGGCCTCGGCGCCCGACGACCTGCCCGGGACCCCGCCGCCCGGGGGCTGGCTGACCACGGTGGTCACCAACGGGCAGGGCGCGGACTTCGACGCCGAGCGCGCCGTCGCGCACGCGCTGCTGGAGGTGCTGCAGCGCGACGGCAACGCCACCTCCTTCCGGGCGATGGACCGCGGCGTCGTGGTCGACCTCGCCGGCCTGCGGGACCCCGACGCCCTGGCGCTGCTCGACCGGCTCGACACCGCGGGCATCGACGTCGTGGTCAAGCTGGCCGCCACCGAGTTCGGCGTCGTCGACGTCTACGCCGTCGGCTGCTCCCGCGACCTGTCCGAGCCGGTGCCGGTGATGGCGACCGCGTGCGGCGAGGCGGCGCACCCCGACCGCGACACCGCCGTCCGCAAGGCCCTGCACGAGTTCGCCTCGGCGCGCAGCCGCAAGGCGTTCATGCACGGCCCGTTCGAGGTCGTCCTGCCGGCCACGCCCCCGGGCTACCTGGACTCCTGGCGCGGCGGGCACCCGCCCGAGCGGCTGGTCGAGGAGGACCGCGCGCTGGAGGCGATGCTGGCCTGGACCCGGATGGGCACCGGCGCGCTGGTCGACCTGCTGCAGGGCACCGTCCTCTCGCGCCGGGAGACCGTCGCGCTGACCGACCTGCCGGCGTGGTCCGGCGACGACCTGCACGGCACGGTCACCGGCGCGCTGCACGCGGCCGGGCACGACGTGCTGGTGGAGCTGCAGCCCTCCGCCGGCGACGCCGTGGCGGCCAAGGTGCTGGTGCCGGGGCTGGAGGTCGAGACGATGTCCTACGGGCGGATCGGCGAGCGCGGGGTGCGGCGGCTCCTCGATCGCGGCGACCCGCTGGTCGCCGTCGGCGCCGACCCGGGCGGCTGGTCGCGGGTGCACCTGACCGCGGACGCCGTGGAGCGCCTCGGCGGGCCGGGCTGGTTCGACCGCGCCGGCGCCGACCGGCGGGTGGGCGCGCTCTACGCCCTCTACCGCGAGCCCGGCCGGCACACGGTGGCGGAGGTGCTCTCCCGATGAGGTACGCGTACAACACCAACGGGCTGACCTCGCACCGGCTGTCCGACGCGCTGCCCCTCCTCGCCGACACCGGGTACGCCGGCGTCGCGCTGACGCTGGACGTCGTCCACCTCGACCCGTTCGCGCCCGACGCGTTCGCCCAGGCCGAGAAGACGCGGGCGCGCTGCGACGAGCTGGGCCTCGGCGTCGTCGTCGAGACCGGCGCCCGCTACCTGCTCGACCCGCGGGTCAAGCACGAGCCGACCCTCGTCACCCCGGACGCCGAGGGCCGGGCGCGGCGGCTGGCCTACCTGCGGCTGGCCTGCGACCTGGCCGAGGTGCTGGGCGCGGAGGCGGTCAGCTTCTGGGCCGGCGTGCCCCGGCCGGGGGTGGACCGCGAGGAAGCGTGGGGCTGGGTGGTCGACGGCGTGCGCGCGCTGGTCGACAGCCACGGCGGGCGGTCCTGCGCCCTGGCCGTCGAGCCCGAGCCCGGGATGCTCGTCGAGGACTGCGACGGCTGGGCCCGGCTGGCCGCCGACGTCCCCGGCACCACCCTCGCGCTGGACACCGGCCACTGCGTCGTCGCCGGGGCGTACGAGCCCGAGGAGGCGGTGAGGGCCTTCGCCCCGCACCTGGGCACGGTCGCCGTCGAGGGCATGCGGCGCGGCGTGCACGACCACCTGCCCCTCGACGAGGGGGACGTCGACCTGCCCGCCGTGCTGCGGGCGCTGCGGGACGTCGGCTACGACCGGCTGGTCACCCTCGAGCTCTCCCGGGACGGGCACCGGGCGCACGAGATGGTGCCGCGGGCGATGGCGACGCTGAGGGAGGCCGAGGACTCGTGAGGACCTGCTTCGTCAGCCGGCGCTACTGGCCCGCGGTCAGCGGGATGAGCGTCTACGCGGAGAACCTGCTGCGCGAGCTGGTCGCCCTGGGCCACGAGGTCACGCTGGTCAGCCAGTACCGCGACGACGAGGCCGGCACCCGCGTCTACGGCGGCGGCCCGCCCCCGCCCGACCGGGTGCCCGCCGGCGTCGAGGTCGTGGCGCTGCCCAGCCGCGGCGAGACCGTCGTCCCCGCGGACTGGGAGGGCGACATCGACGAGATCGTGCGCACCGTCGTCGGCCTGCACGCCGAGCGGCCCTTCGACGTGCTGCACGCCCAGTACGGCTACCCGCCGGGCCTGGCGGTGCTGGCCGCGGCGCGGCAGACCGGGCTGCCGGCCGTGGTGAGCATCCAGGGCGGCGACGGGCACTGGGTGGGCACCTGCTGCAGCACGCACGCCGAGGCGATGCGGGCGGTCGTCGACACGTCGTCCGCGGTGCTGATCGGCAGCGCCAGCTTCCGCGACGAGGTGGTCGGCAACCTCGGCAGCGACCCGGCGCGCTTCACGATCGTCCCCGGCGCCACCGACACCCGGCGCTTCACACCGGCGGAGCGGCCGCTGGGCGCGCTGCGCGAGCCGCCGGTGCTGCTGTTCCACGGCCGGGTCGACCGCCGCAAGGGCGTGCTCGACCTGCTCGAGGCGCTGCCCGACGGCGTCCGGCTGGTCGTCTCCGGCATCGGCCCGGACCTCGACGAGGCGAGGGCCCGCGCCGACGAGCGGACGACGTTCCTCGGCTACGTCCCGCCCGACCGGGCACCCGAGGTCTACCGCTCGGCCGACGTGTTCGTCAGCCCCACCTACAGCGAGGGGTTCAGCAACACCCTGCTGGAGGCGATGGCCAGCGGGCTGCCGACGGTGAGCACCGACAGCGTCGGCGTCGTGGACTGCCTGCGGCACGAGGAGAACGGGCTGCTGCACACCCCGGGCGACGTCGCCGGGCTGCGGACGGCGCTGGAGCGGCTGCTGGACGACGCCGCGCTGCGGGAGCGGCTGGCGACCACCGCGCTGGAGGAGGTGCGGCGGCTGTACTCCTGGCCGGTGCTGGCCGCCTCGATCGACGGCGTCTACCGCGAGGTGGCCGGCACGACGCCGTCCGCCGGCTGGTCGATGCCGTCGGGCGTGGACCCGTCCTGCCGGTTCCGGTCGGCGGCGCACCTGCTGTGAGAACGACGCGCGAGGGAGCATCGCAGGGAGCGCCAGCGACCGAGGAGCGGACTGAGTGCGGAGTCGAACGGTGGGCGCTGTGAAGGTGCTCGCGGTCAGCCCGCACCTCGACGACGCCGCGTTCTCCGTGGGCGGCACCCTCGCCTCGCTGGCGGCGGCCGGGCACCAGGTCACCGTGGCCACCTGCTTCACGGCGAGCGTCCCCGACCCGGCCGGTTTCGCGCTGGCCTGCCAGCTGGACAAGGGGCTGCCCGCCGACGTCGACTACCTGGCCCTGCGCCGCGCGGAGGACACCGCCGCGATGGCCGAGCTGGGCGCCACCCGGGTGTACCTGGGGCTGCCCGAGGCGCCGCACCGCGGCTACACCAGCGCGGCCGACCTGTTCGCCGGCGTCCACGAGGGGGACGACGTCTGGCGCTCCCTCGTCGCTGCCCTGGACGGGTACGACGCCGACCTGTGGCTCGCCCCCCAGGCGCTCGGCGGCCACGTCGACCACCTGCAGGTGCTGCGCGCCGTGGCCGCGGTCGAGCGGCCGGTGCTCTGGTGGCGGGACAGCCCGTACGTGCTGCGCGACCCGGGCGCCGTGCCCGGGCCCGACCTCCCCAGCGGGCTGGCCGAGGTGGCCCTGCCGCAGGACCTCCACCGGCGGGCCGACGCCTGCGCCTGCTACACCACCCAGCTCGGCTTCCAGTTCGGCGGCCCGGACGCGATGCGCGCGGCGCTGGCCGGCCTGCCCGAGGTGCTGATGGCCGGGGAGCGGGCGCGGGAGGTCGTCTCGGCGCTCGGCTGAGCCGGCCGGGTGGCCTCCCCCCGGAGGAGCGTGCGGGACGCTGGCGGCATGGCGACGGAGTTCACCGGAACCGGCGACCCGGCACGCAGCATGGCGCTGCTGTGGCGGACCGGCACCGAGAGCGGTCCGCGGCCCGGCCCGCGCGCCGGCCTGGACGTCGACCGGGTGGTGGCCGCCGCCGTCCGGCTGGCCGACGCCGAGGGGCTGGCCGCCCTGTCGATGCGCCGCGTGGCCGCCGAGCTCGGCGTCGGGACGATGACCCTCTACACGCACGTCCCGGGCAAGGGCGAGCTGGTCGACCTGATGCTCGACGGCGTCCTCGGCGAGCTCTACCCCGACGGCGAGGCGCCCGCCGGGGGCTGGCGGGACCGGCTGGAGGCCGTCGCGCGCGCGAACTGGCGGCTGTTCCTGCGCCACCCGTGGGCGGTGCACGTGGCCACCGGCCGCCCGCCGCTGGGGCCCGGGCTGATGCGCAAGTACGAGCTGGAGCTGCGCGCGGTCGACGGGCTGGGGCTCACCGAGGTGGAGATGGACCTGCTGGTCAGCCTGCTCGACGGGTTCGTGCGCGGCGCGGTCGGCGGGGTGCAGGAGCGGTCGGACGCCGAGCGGGTCACCGGCGTCACGGAGCAGCAGTGGTGGGCGGCCACCGAGCCCCACCTGGCCCGGGTGTTCGACGCCCAGCGGTACCCCACCGCGGCGCGGGTCGGTCCGGTCGCCGGCGAGCAGCTGCAGGCGGCGTACGCCCCGGAGCGCACCTTCGAGTTCGGCCTGGCCCGGCTGCTGGACGGGATCGGGGTCCTGGTCGAGGGCCGGCGCGGACCCGGGTGACGCCGTCGCGGGCGCCGGCCGGACAGCTCGGCCCCGCGCTGCGGGCTGCCTCGGACCGCGGCGTCGGCCTAGCCTGTGGCGGGTGGGGAACGACCTGCAGCAGCTGGTGCAACGGCGCCTGCTCGAGCTGTCCTCGAGCACCCAGGCCGCGTCGCGGAGGGCGCAGTGGGCGGTCGCGCCCGAGACCATCGCCCACATCGCGGCCGGCCGGCACTCCGGCATGGTGAGCGAGCGCCTGGCGGCGGCGCTGGCCCGCGCCCTCGACGTCCCGGAGAACCGGGTCCGCCGGGTGGCCGGCCTGCCACTGCTCGAGGACCCCCGCGCCGACATCTGCACCGGCCCGCACCTGCGGGTGGTCCGGGACGACGGCCGCCTCGCCTAGCCCCCTCCACGGCGGTGTCCGGAAACCGCCAGTCCCCGGCCTCTGACGCTGTCATGCTCGACGGCGTGACACCGCTGATGGACACCGAGCGCTGCTACCGCGCGGTCGCCGGCCGGGACGCCCGGTTCGACGGCTGGTTCGTCACCGCGGTCGCCACCACCGGCATCTACTGCCGCCCCTCCTGCCCGGCCCGCACGCCGCTGCCGCACAACGTCTCGTTCTTCTCCACCGCGGCCGCCGCCCAGGGCGCCGGCTACCGGGCCTGCCGCCGCTGCCGGCCCGACGCGGTCCCCGGCTCACCGGAGTGGGACGTCCGCGCCGACGTCGTCGCCCGCGCGGTCCGGCTCATCGGGGACGGCGAGGTCGAGCGCTCCGGCGTCCCCGGGCTGGCCGCGCGGCTGGGCTACTCCGAGCGCCAGCTGCACCGGCTGCTGGTCGCCGAGCTCGGCGTGGGGCCGCTCGCGCTGGCCCGGGCGCAGCGCGCGCAGACCGCCCGGCTGCTGATCGAGACCACCGCCCTGCCGATGGCCGACGTCGCCTTCGCCGCGGGGTTCGCCAGCATCCGGCAGTTCAACGACACCGTCCGCGAGGTGTTCGCCGCGACCCCCACCGAGCTGCGCCGCGGCGCACCGGCCGGCCCGCCGGGCACACCGGGCCGGCTGACGCTGCGGCTGGCCGCCCGCGCCCCGTACGAGGCGGCCGAGGTGCTGCTGTTCCTGGGCGTGCACGCCGTCCCCGGGCTGGAGGAGTGGGACGGGACGACCTTCTCCCGGGTGCTCGACCTGCCGCACGGCCCCGGCGTCGTGCACCTCTCCCCCGCCCCCGACGGCGGCCCCGCGGTGACCGCCCGGCTGCAGCTCGCCGCCCTGCGCGACCTGGGGACGGCGGTGGCCCGCTGCCGCCGGGTGCTGGACCTGGACGCCGACCCGGTCGCGGTGGACGGCGTCCTCGGTGCCGACCCCGCCCTGGCCGCCCTGGTGGCCGCCGCGCCCGGCCGCCGGGTGCCGGCCTCCCCCGACGCCGACGAGCTCGCCGTCCGGGCGGTCCTCGGGCAGCAGGTCTCCCTGGCCGGCGCCCGCACGCTCACCGCCCGCGTGCTGCGCGCCGCCGGCGCCCCGCTGCCGGAGCCGGTCGGCACGCTGACCCACGCCTTCCCGCGCCCGGCCGCGCTGGCCGACGCCGACCTGACCGCCGTGGGTCTGACCGGGGCGCGCCGGCGCACCGTGCACGCGCTCGCCGAGGCGCTGGCGTCGGGCGCGGTGACCCTGGACCCCGGCGCCGACCGCGAGGAGGCCGGCCGCGCGCTGCGCGCCGTCCCCGGGATCGGCCCGTGGACCACCGCGCTGGTGGCGCTGCGCGGCCTGGGCGACCCCGACGTGTGGTTGCCCGGCGACCTGGCGTTGCGCCGCTCCCTGGCCACCCTCGGCAGCTCCGACGCCGACGCCGCCACCCGCTGGCGGCCGTGGCGTTCCTACGCCGTGATGCACCTGTGGGCACTCGCCGTGCCCTCCCTGTCCACCCGCCCAGTCCAGCCCGATCGGAGCGCCTCATGACCCCGCGACCCGCCCGCTCCGCCTGCATCGACACCCCACCGGGGCCGTTCACCGTCGTGGTGGGTCCCGACGGCGCCGTCCTCGCCAGCGGCTGGACCGACGACGTCGCCGACCTGCTGCCCGTGGTGCACCGCGCGCTGCGGCCGGCCTGGGTCGAGCCGGTCGAGCACCTGCCCGTGCTCGACGCCGTGGCCGCCTTCGTCGCCGGTGACGTCACCGCGATCGACGACGTCCCGGTGCGCCAGCGGTCGGGGCCCTTCCTGGAGGACGCCTGGGAGGTGCTGCGCACCGTCCCGGCCGGCGCGCCGGACAGCTACGCGGCCTTCGCGGCGCGCTGCGGCCGCCCGGCCGCGGTCCGCGCGGCCGCCAACGCGTGCGCCCGCAACGCCGCGGCGCTGTTCGTGCCCTGCCACCGGGTGCTGGGCTCCGACGGCGGGCTCGGCGGCTTCCGCTGGGGGACGCCGGTCAAGCGCTGGCTGCTCGACCACGAGGCGGCGCACACCCCCGTCCCGGCTTAGGCCCGCAGGTGCCTTCCGCGCGCGAAAGGCACCTGCTGGCCGGGGCACGGGCGGGGCTCCCGGGAAGTGTCGGTCCGGTCGGGCAGGCTCCCGACCGTGGACGCCGCCTCGCTGCTCACCGGTCTGGTCCTCGGCGCGCTGCTGGCCACCGCGGTCACCCTGGGGGTGGTCGCGCTGGTGTCGCGCCGCCGGCCCGCGGACGACGGCCTGGAGCCGGTGCACGAGTCGCTGGACCACCTGCACCGGCTGCTGGCCGGCATCGAGCGCGACCGCGCCACCGCCCACGGCGAGCTGCGCGAGCAGATGGGCACCGTGGGGCAGACCTCGGCGATGCTCCGGCAGGAGACCGCCGCGCTGGTCACCGCGCTGCGCACCCCGCACGTCCGCGGCCGCTGGGGCGAGGTGCAGCTGCGCCGGGTGGTGGAGGTCGCCGGGCTGCTGGAGCACTGCGACTTCGTCGAGCAGCCGTCGGGCACCAACGACGCCGGCGCGGGCGTGCGGCCGGACCTCGTGGTGACCCTCGCCGACGGTCGCCAGGTGGTGGTCGACGCCAAGGTGCCGTTCACCGGCTACATCGAGGCGGTGCAGGCCGAGGACGTCGCGGTCCGCGCCGAGCGGGTGGTCGCGCACGCCCGCCAGCTGCGCACCCACGTCGACGCCCTCTCCGCCCGGCGCTACCCGACCGCGTTCCGGCCCGCGGCCCCGTTCACGGTGCTCTTCGTCCCCTCCGACGGGTTCCTGACCACCGCGCTGGAGGCCGAACCGGGCCTGCTGGAGTACGGCTTCGCGCGTGACATCGTGCTGGCCACCCCCAGCACGTTGCTGGCGCTGCTGCGCACCGTCGCCTACTCGTGGCGGCAGGAGCGGCTGGCACGCGACGCCGACCAGGTGCTCGAGGTCGGCCGCCGGCTGCACGCTCGCCTCAGCACGCTGTCCGGCCACCTCACCCGGCTGGGCTCGGCGCTGTCCTCGACGCTCACCCGCTACAACGAGACGGTCGGCTCCTACGAGAGCTCGGTGCTGGTCGCCGCCCGCCGCTTCGACGACCTCGGGGTCGCCGAGACGGCCGTCCCCACCCCGGCGGTGGTGGAGGCGACGGTGCGCACCCTGCGCCCGGCGGAGCCGCCGGCACCCCCCGGTCAGCCGCTGGCGGCCGAGCTGTCCCGCCCGCATGTCCCGCCGGCGCCCGTGGAGCGCGACGGCACCACCGGCTGACCATCCCGGGGCAACCCGGGATGCCCCCGGCGTCGCGCCCGTAGCGTGCCGTCACACCCGTCCCGCCGGCCACCCCAGGTGACGCCCTGGGCCTGCCGTTTTGGCACTTCTGCACAGTGCGCGTCGGTGCCGTCCTCCCGCGGCGGCCCTCCGGCCGTCGTTACCGTTGCCCTCGACAGGGACCGCCGCGAGGTGGTCCGCGAACGAGGGGGACGGGAGGCCGCCATGACCTCGGTGAGCACAGCCGACACCTGGCGCGAGTCCGGGTCGCGCGCCGGCCGGCGCCTGCCGGCCCGTCCCGAGGCGGCCGAGTACGTGTCGCGCATCGGCCGCCCGCCGGTCCCGCCGCCGCCCCCGCGGATGCGGTCGACCGAGCTGCCCCCGTTCCCCGAGGACATGGCGCGTTCCGCCCGCGGCCGCGACGAGCGCCCGGCTCCGGCCCGCCCGCGCGTGCCGGGCGAGCGGGTCGCCCGCCCGGTCCGGGACGTCCCCGTCCACGCGGACGCCGACCCGCGCTCCCGCGGCCGGGAGGACCGCCTGCGGGAGGACCGGCTCCGCGAGGACCGGCCCCGCGATGACCGGCCCCGCGATGACCGTGACGCGCGCAGCCGCGGTCCACGGCCGCCGGAGCCCCGGCCCGCGAACCCCCGGCCGGCCCGCCGCGTCGCGAGCGCCCCGGCGCCCGAGAGCGGCAGGGTGCGCGGCCTGGTCGCCGTCCTGCTGGTCTTCCTCGTCACCCTGGGCGCGGCGGCCCTGGAGTCCTGGCTCGCCGCCGGCCTCGGCCTGGTGACCGTCGTGGCCCTCACCGCGGCCAGCACCGTGGCGGCCCTGGTCGTCCGCCGCCGCGACCTGTCCACCGCGCTGGTCGCCCCGCCGCTGGTCTACGTCCTGGTCGCCGTGCTGAACACCGCGCTGGCGCCGTCGGCCTCGCTGAACGCGGCGTCGGTGGCCACCCTGCTGATCCGCGGCTTCCCCGCGATGGCGATCGCCACCGCCGCCGCCGTGGTCGTCGGGCTGATCCGCTGGGCCGCCCGCCGCTGATGGAGGACCCCTCCCTCCCCACCCTGCGCACGCTCGGGGCGGGGCCCGGGACGGGGCCACCCGGTCGGCTGCGGCGTCAGGCGGGGTTCTCCGCGCGCTTCGGGCGCAGCTCGTGGGGCAGCGCGAAGACCAGGCGCTCCTCGGCGGCCTTGACCGTCGACACGTCGGCGTAGTCACGCTCGGCCAGCCAGTCGAGCACCTCCGACACCAGCACCTCGGGCACCGAGGCGCCGCTGGTGACACCGACGGTGCCCACGCCCTCCAGCCAGGCCGGGTCGATCTCGGCGGCGAAGTCGACCAGGTACGAGGCACGGGCGCCGGCCTCCAGCGCCACCTCGACCAGCCGCACCGAGTTCGACGAGTTGGTCGAGCCGACGACGATCACCAGGTCGCACTCGGCGGCCATCTGCTTGACGGCCTGCTGCCGGTTCTGCGTGGCGTAGCAGATGTCGTCGCTCGGCGGGGACTGCAGACCGGGGAAACGGGTCTTCAGCTGGTCGACGGTGGCCAGCGTCTCGTCGACCGACAGCGTGGTCTGGGACAGCCACACGACCTTCTCGGGGTCGCGCACCTGCACGGTGGCGACGTCGTCGGCGCCGTCGACGAGCTGGATGTGGGACGGCGCCTCACCGGCGGTGCCCTCGACCTCCTCGTGCCCGCGGTGGCCGATGAGCAGGATGTCGTAGTCGTCGCGGGCGAACCGCTTGGCCTCCTGGTGCACCTTGGTCACCAGCGGGCAGGTGGCGTCGATCGTCCTGAGCTGCCGGGCCGCGGCCTCCTCGTGCACGGCCGGCGAGACGCCGTGCGCGCTGAAGACGACGACCGAGCCCTCGGGCACCTCGTCGGTCTCGTCGACGAAGACCGCCCCGCGCCGCTCGAGCGTCGCCACCACGTGCTTGTTGTGGACGATCTGCTTGCGGACGTAGACCGGGGCGCCGTGGATCTCCAGGGCGCGCTCGACCGCGACCACCGCCCGGTCGACGCCGGCGCAGTAGCCCCGGGGATCGGCCAGCAGGACCCGTCCGCGCTGATCAGCCATGACCCCATGGTAGGAGAAGGACCCCCTGCCCCCCGGTGTTCGCAGGCTCACACCGGCCCGCTGCAGGGGCCGCCCGCCCGCGGTGTCGGCCAGCTCACACCAGGGCCCTGCAGGGGGCCGCCTCCGGCGGGCACCTGGGACGAGACACGTACCACCATCCGTGTGTTCTGCGCCGACACGCGGGTGTCGGTCGCGGCGTTTCGGGGCAGGGTGGGGCCATGTCGCGTGAGATCCCCCAGGCCGTCCGCGCCGCCGTCGGTCTGGCCGCCACCGTCATCGACGACGCCCGCCAGCTGCCGCACACGCTGGTCGCCCTGCCGGTCCGGGTGATCGGCCTGGCCATGCAGGCCACGATGAAGGTGCAGCAGCACTACTCCGGCCTGGTCGCCCGCGGCGACGAGGTGTTCACCGGGCTGCGCGGCGAAGCCGAGCCGGGGCTGGCGACCTTCGACGAGGACCTGCCCGAGCCCGGCGCCGGCCGCACCTCCGCGTTCGACCGCGCCCCCGGGTTCGACCGGGAGACGCCCTTCGACCGCGCCACCGTGGCGGTCGACGACGAGGAGATCGACGAGGAGGCCGCCGCCCTCATCGACGACGAGGTCTCCGGACTGCCCGCCGACCCGGCGCCCGAGGAGGTCGTCGAGGCGCTCGCGGACATCTCCGACGAGGTCGCCGCGGCCGGTCTCGACCTGGACCGCGCCGAGCCCGGGCTCAGCACCGAGGACGCGCTGGAGACCGCGCTGCTGGAGGCCGACGGCGCCCCCGACAGCGCGCTGGTCGACGGCGGCACCGGCGACACCGGCACCGTCGACACCGACGAGATCGCCGAGAGCCCCACGACCCCGCCGCCGTCCCTGCTGGACGCCGAGGCGACCGAGTTCGACGTGCACCCGTCGGCGCCGGTGCCGAGCGACCCCGGGGGGTCCCCGGTCGGCGAGGAGGCCGGCGCTCCCGACGTGACCACCGAGGTCGACGTCCTCACCCCGGACGGCGGCGTCGCGACCGTCGAGGGCACGGTGACCGACGAGGGCGTGGCCGCGCCCGAGGCAGCTACCGAGGAACCGTCCGGGGCACCCGCGGCCGACGACACGGACGCCACGGGGAGCGGTGACGAGGTGGTCACCGCCGCGGGCGCCGCGGTCGACGACGCCCTCGGCACCGGTGAGGACACCTCGGCGCCCACCGCGACCGACGACGCGGTCGCCACCGACGAGGGCGGCACCGAGGTCGCCGCCGCGACCGGTGAGCAGCCGTCCACCGCACCTGCGGCCGACGACACGGACGCCACGGGGACCGGCGACGAGGTGGTCACCGCCGCGGGCGCCGCGGTCGACGACGCGCTCGGCGCCGGTGAGGACACGTCGGCGCCCGTCACGGCCGACGACACCAGCACCGCCGACGGGAACGGCACCGACGTGGCCGCGGCGACCGGCGTCCGCACGGACGTCGACGAGAGCCCGACCGCCGACGAAGCCGCGGACACGACCGGCGCCGGGGCCGCCGGGGCCGCACCCGTCCAGGGCTACGACGGCTTCACCATCGCCCAGCTGCGGGGACGGCTGCGCGGCTACCAGCTGTCCACCGTGCAGGACCTGGTCGCCTACGAGGAGGCCACCCGGGGCCGCGAGCCCTACCTGCGGATGCTGCGCAACCGGCTGGAGAAGCTGGAGCGCCAGGCCGTCGAGGACAGCCCGCTCGCCCCGCGGGGCGCGTGAAGAAGGACTCTCACTCGCAGGCTCGCGGCGGGCCCCTGCAGGGGGGCCGGGCCCGAGCCCGTGGGGCGTCGGACCGGTCTGACACGCTCGGGACGTGACGTCCCCCTCCACGCCGGAAGCCCCCTGGCCGGTCCGCACGGTGGCCCGCAAGGTCGCCGAGTGGATCGGCCGGCTGGGCGAGGTCTGGGTCGAGGGGCAGGTGGCCCAGCTGTCACGGCGCGGGGCGGCGACGGTCTTCCTCACCCTGCGCGACCCGGCCGCCGACCTGTCGGTGCCGGTGACCTGCAGCCGGGACGTCGTCGACCGCCCGGGCCTGGAGCTGGCCGAGGGCGCGCGGGTGGTCGTGCGGGCGCGGCCGGACTACTACATCGCCCGCGGGTCGTTCTCGCTGCGCGCCACCGAGATCCGCGCCGTCGGCCTGGGTGAGCTGCTGGCCCGCATCGAGCGGATCCGCCGGCTGCTGGCCGCCGAGGGGCTCTTCGACGCCGCCCGCAAACGCCCGCTGCCGTTCGCCCCGGCCGTCGTCGGGGTGGTCACCGGCCGCGACAGCGCCGCCGAGCGGGACGTGCTGGTCACCGCCCGCCGCCGCTGGCCGGCCGTCCGGTTCGCCGTCCACCACAGCCTGGTGCAGGGGCCCATGGCGGCCGCGTCCGTCATCGAGGGCCTCCAGCGGCTGGACCGCGACCCCGAGGTCGAGGTGATCGTCGTCGCCCGCGGTGGCGGCTCGGTGGAGGACCTGCTGCCCTTCTCCGACGAGGGCCTGGTGCGCGCGATCGCCGCCTGCCGCACCCCGGTGGTCACCGCCGTCGGCCACGAGACCGACACGACGCTGGTCGACCACGCCGCCGACGTCCGGGCCGCGACCCCCACCGACGCCGCGCACAGGGTGGTGCCCGAGATCGGCGAGCAGCGCCGGCTGGTGGACGGGCTGCGGGCGCGGGCGCGGCACCTGCTCGGTACCCGCCTGGAGCAGCAGGAGCGGTGGCTGGACAGCGTCCGCAGCCGCCCGGCCCTGGCCGACCCGCAGCGGCTGCTGCACGGCCGGGGGGACGACGTGGAGCAGCTGCGCACGCGCGCGCGGCGCACCCTGGTCCACCGGCTGGAGGGCGCCGAGCGCGACCTGGAGCACGCCCGCGCCCGGGTCGCCGCGCTCTCCCCGGCCGCGACGCTGCAGCGCGGCTACGCCGTCGTCCAGCGGGCCGACGGGTCGCTGGTCCGCGAGCCCGCCGAGGTGGCCGACGACGAGCGGCTGTCGGTGCGGGTGGCGGGCGGCCGGCTGCCGGTGCGGGTCGCCAGGGAGGATGGGGAGCCGTGAGCGGACAGGAGCGCGAGCATCGCAGCGAGGAACGGAGCGCTCTGCGGGAGCGAACCGAGGACGTGGTGAGCGAGGAGCCGGACGAGCAGCCGACGACCACCTACGAGCAGGCGCGCGAGGAGCTGGCCGACGTCGTCCGGCGGCTGGAGGCCGGCGGGCTGACCCTCGAGGAGTCACTCGGCCTGTGGGAGCGCGGCGAGCAGCTGGCCGAGCTGTGCCAGCACTGGCTGGACCGGGCCCGGGAGCGTCTGGCCCAGGCCACCCCGGGCGGTCAGCCGGAGTAGGGCCGCACCGCCGCGGCGACGGTCTCCAGCTCCGCGTCGGTCGCCGAGCCGGTGACCAGCAGGGTGGTGTCGTCGGCGGTGCGGGAGAGCACGGTCTCCCCGCGCTGCGTCGTCCCCCGGGTCCAGTCCTGGCCGCCGAGCTCGACGGTGCCCTGCTCCTGCGCGCCGGACAGGACGTCGTCCACCGCGGCCGCCCGCGCGTCGTCGCTGACCACGAAACCGGCGAACTCCCCCGACGGCGTCAGGTGGCCGATCTCCAGGGTCACCGGGTCGCCGGCCTCCGCCTCGCCGGCGTCGGTGCGGGCGTAGGTGACGGTGTACCCCTCCGGCAGGCCGGTCGGCGCGACCACCGGGTAGCCGGCGCGGGCGGCGGCCAGCTGCAGGGTGCTCGCGGGGTCGACCTCCGGGAGGGTGTCGGCCTCGGACTGCTGGAAGGCCATCCAGCCGGCCAGCGCCAGGCAGATGACCACCAGCGGGGCCAGCGACCGCAGCATGTTGGCCGCGCTCATCCGGTTGGCCCGCTCGATCGCGGGCGAGGGGGCCTGCGCGGGAGGCTGACTGGTCGGACCGGCGGAGCTCACCCCCCTAGGATGACAGGACTGTCGCCCCACCCCGCCGTTCAGCGTCGAGCGGCGGCCACAGGAGGTCTGCGTGTCCCTGCCCCTGCCCGACGGCCCCGCGACCCACGCCGGGGACAGCTTCCGCCCCGACCGCCCGGCACCCGACCGCAACCTCGCCATGGAGCTGGTGCGGGTCACCGAGGCCGGCGCCATGGCCGCCGGTCTCTGGGTCGGCCGGGGCGACAAGAACGGTGGCGACGGCGCAGCCGTCGACGCGATGCGCTCGCTGATCGGCACGGTGAGCATGCGGGGCGTCGTCGTCATCGGGGAGGGCGAGAAGGACGAGGCCCCGATGCTGTTCAACGGCGAGGAGGTCGGCGACGGGACGGGACCGGAGTGCGACGTCGCCGTGGACCCGGTCGACGGCACCACGCTGATGGCCAAGGGCATGCCCAACGCGATCGCGGTGATGGCGGTCGCCAACCGGGGCGCCATGTACGACCCGTCCGCGGTCTTCTACATGGACAAGATCGCCACCGGCCCGGCCGCGGCCGACGTCATCGACATCACCGCCCCGGTCGCGGAGAACATCCGCCGGGTCGCCAAGGCCAAGAAGAGCTCCGTCGCCGGGGTCACCGTCTGCATCCTCGACCGCCCCCGCCACGAGCAGCTGGTCCACGAGGTGCGCGAGGCCGGCGCCCGGATCAAGTTCATCACCGACGGCGACGTGGCCGGCGCGATCGCCGCCGCGCGCGAGGGCACCGGCGTCGACCTGCTCATGGGCATCGGCGGCACGCCGGAGGGGATCATCACCGCCTGCGCGCTCAAGTGCATGGGTGGTGCGCTCCAGGGCCGGCTCTGGCCCAAGGACGACGACGAGCGGCAGAAGGCGATCGACGCCGGCCACGACCTCGACCGGGTGCTGCACATCGACGACCTCGTGCGCGGCGACGTCTTCTTCGTGGCCACCGGCATCACCGACGGCGAGCTGCTGCGCGGCGTGCAGTACCGGTCCGGCGGCTGCACCACGCAGTCGCTGGTCATGCGGTCGAAGTCGGGCACCATCCGCTCGATCGAGAGCCTGCACTCCCTGGAGAAGCTGCGCGCCTACTCCGCGATCCCCTTCGAACCGTCCGAACCGTAGGAGGACCGCCCCTCCCCCACGCCACGCCTCGCGGGCTCGGCACGGGCCCTCCGGCCGGCCCGGACCGGTCAGCTGAGCCGGGGCGGCGGAGGTCCCGGGGGGAGGTGCCGCTGGGCGAGGCGGTCGACCATCGCCCGCCACCGGCTCGCCGACTCCCCGGGCGCCAGGCTGCGCAGCCGCAGGTCGCCGAACACGCTGCGCGCGTGGACGACGATCCGCGGCGTGCCGGCCAGCCGCGGCACCGGCGCCAGGTCGGTCCTGCGGTCGCCGAAGACCGTCCGGCCGTGCAGCTCGGCGTCCACCCCCTCGGGGACGACCACGTCGACGTCGCCGAACCAGGTCTGCAGGTGCACCTCCACCCGGTCCCGGTCGGTGCGCAAGCCCCGCAGGTCCAGCCGGACGTCGCCGAAGACGGTGGACAGGCGCCGCGGCGCCTCGGCCACCCCGGCGAGCCGGATGTCGCCGAAGACGTTGGACAGCTCCTCCGGCGTCCGCGTGCCGACGATCTCCACCGGAGGCGGCCCGTCGGGGGGCAGGTCGGCGACCAGCGCCGCCAGGTCGGCCAGCGTGCCGGCGGCGTAGGCGGCCTCGACCCGCTCACCGAACTCGGACAGGTCGATGCGCCCCTCGCCCACCGCGCGCTGCAGTCGGGTCACGGTGGCCTCGCGGTCGGCGTCCGAGGCGCGCACGACCGGCTTCTCGGGGACGGCGCCGGGCTCCACCCGACCGACCGTAGTGGAGCCGCGGTCCTCAGGCCCCGTCCCGGGACCCGCCCTGAGCGTGCGGAGGGTCGGGAGGACGGGGTCCTTCTCAGTCCAGGTCGGCGCAGTAGGCGACCGTGTAGGGCTTGACCCGGCCGCCGCAGGTGCTGCCGTAGCGCTCGTACTCCGAGAACGGCGTGGACTCGTAGAACAGCTGGTCGCAGGCGTCCAGGGTGCCGGCGAAGCAGTCCGCGGCGTAGCCGTCCAACTCCGGGTCGTCGCCCAGCACGCCCGGCTCCACCGGGTCGCCCTGCTCGACCACCGTCCCGCTCGCGGAGGAGCCGCCACCGAACACCGCCTCGGTCTGCGCCTCCATGGCTCGGGTCAGGGCGGAGGAGAGCAGCAGCGAGGACAGCAGCGCCGCGACGAGGACGCCGACGGAGAGCACCGCGGCCCCCACGGCGGCGGCCGCGACGAGGCTGCCGGTGCCGCGCCGCGGATCCGCCACGGGCACTGGCGCGGGGTGGGCCGGCGGGGCGGGCCACGCCGGCGTCTGCGCCACCCAGTCGGGAGCGGGCGGCGGGACGGCGTCGTACGGCTGGGACACGGGCGCTCCTCTGACCACGGTGGACGCCGCACGATAGGGCTCCCGGGCCGCGCGGGCGGCTCCCCACGTCGGAGCCGTCCCGGGCGTGACCTCCGCGGCCTCTAGGGTCGCTGTCGGAGCACTGTCACCACACACACCACGGGAGCTGCGGCATGCCCCCTCAGGACACGGCCACCGAAGCGGACTACCGCGTCGAGCACGACTCGATGGGCGAGGTGCGGGTCCCCGCTTGGGCGAAGTGGCGCGCGCAGACCCAGCGCGCCGTCGAGAACTTCCCCATCTCGGGCACGCCCATCGAACGCGAGCTGATCGCCGCGCTGGCCGCGATCAAGGGCGCGGCGGCCGCGGTGAACGCCTCCCTCGGCGTCCTCCCGCAGGAGACCGCCGACGCGATCGGCACCGCCGCCGAAGCCGTGGCCCGCGGGGAGTGGGACGACCACTTCCCCATCGACGTCTTCCAGACCGGCTCCGGCACGTCGAGCAACATGAACACCAACGAGGTGCTCGCGACCCTCGCCACCGAGGCGCTCGGCTCGCCGGTGCACCCGAACGACCACGTCAACGCCTCGCAGTCGTCCAACGACGTCTTCCCCTCGGCCATCCACGTGGCCGCGACACGGGCGATCGTCCGCGACCTGATCCCGGCCCTGCGGCACCTCGAGGCCTCGCTCTCCCGCAAGGCCGGGGAGTTCGCCGAGGTGGTGAAGAGCGGGCGCACCCACCTCATGGACGCCACCCCGGTCACCCTCGGGCAGGAGTTCGGCGGGTACGCCGCGGCCGTGCGCTACGGGGTCGAGCGGCTGCAGGCCTCGCTGCCGCGCATCGGCGAGCTCCCGCTGGGTGGCACCGCGGTCGGCACCGGCATCAACACCCCGCCCGGTTTCGCCGCCGCGATCATCGAGCGGCTGGCCGCCGAGCTGGACCTGCCGCTGTCGGAGGCACGCGACCACTTCGAGGCGCAGAGCTCGCGCGACGGCCTGGTCGAGGCCTCCGGCCAGCTCAAGACCATCGCCGTCGGCCTGGTGAAGATCGCCAACGACCTGCGCTGGATGGGCTCGGGCCCGCGCACCGGCCTGGGCGAGGTCCAGCTGCCCGACCTGCAGCCGGGCAGCTCGATCATGCCGGGCAAGGTGAACCCGGTGATCCCGGAGGCGACCATCCAGGTCGCCGCCCAGGTGATCGGCAACGACGCCGCGGTGACCTTCGCCGGCACCACCGGCAACTTCGAGCTCAACGTGACGCTGCCGCTGATGGCCCGCAACGTGCTCGAGTCGATCCGGCTGCTGGCCAACGTCAGCCGCATCCTGGCCGACCGCTGCGTCGACGGGATCGTCGCCAACGTCGACCAGTGCCGGACCTACGCCGAGTCCTCGCCGTCCATCGTGACGCCGCTGAACAAGTACATCGGCTACGAGGAGGCGGCCAAGGTCGCCAAGCAGGCGCTGGCCGAGCAGAAGACGATCCGCCAGGTGGTCGTGGAGCGCGGCTACGTGGAGCAGGGGAAGCTCACCGAACAGCAGCTCGACGAGGCCCTCGACGTCCTCTCGATGACCCACCCGTGAGGCCGCGGCGGGGCGGTTCCGGCACCGGATCCGCCCCGCCCATCCGGCGGGGCGTGGTGGTACCCCCCGGAACATGAGTAGCGTCCCGGCTGATGAGCGAGACAGCGAGCGCACCCACGGCCGGCAACCCCGACGTGTCCCTGCGCTATCCCGGTGGAGAACTGCCCCTGCGCGTGGTCCCGGCCACGGAGGGGTCCGACGGCCTGGACACGAGCAAGCTGCTGGCGACGACCGGACAGGTCGCGCTGGACATCGGCTTCGTCAACACCGCCGCGTGCACCTCGGCGATCACCTACATCGACGGTGACGCCGGGATCCTGCGCTACCGCGGCTACCCGATCGACCAGCTCGCCGGGAAGGCCAGCTTCGTCGAGGTCAGCTACCTGCTGATCTACGGCGAGCTGCCCACCGCCGACCAGCTGGCCGAGTTCGACTCCCGGCTGCGGCGGCACACGTTGCTGCACGAGGACCTCAAGCAGTTCTTCAAGGGCTTCCCCCGCGACGCGCACCCCATGCCGGTGCTGTCGTCGGCGGTGAGCGCCCTGTCGACCTTCTACCAGGACTCCCTGGACCCCTTCGACTCCCACCAGGTCGAGATCTCGACGCTGCGCCTGCTGGCGAAGCTGCCGACGATCGCGGCGTACGCGTACAAGAAGTCGGTCGGGCAGCCGTTCCTCTACCCGGACAACTCCCTCGGGCTGACCGAGAACTTCCTGCGGATGACGTTCGGCTTCCCCGCCGAGCCCTACGAGGTCGACCCGGACCTGGCCGCGGCGCTGGACATGCTGTTCGTGCTGCACGCCGACCACGAGCAGAACTGCTCGACGTCGACGGTGCGGCTGGTCGGCTCCTCGCAGGCCAACCTGTTCGCGTCGATCTCGGCCGGCATCAACGCGCTGTTCGGCCCGCTGCACGGCGGGGCCAACCAGTCGGTGCTGGAGATGCTGGAGTCCATCCAGCGCGAGGGCGGCGACATCGACCGGTTCGTCGAGCGGGTGAAGAAGAAGGAGCCCGGCGTCAAGCTCATGGGCTTCGGTCACCGGGTCTACAAGAACTACGACCCGCGCGCGGCGATCGTCAAGCAGACCGCCGACACCGTGCTCGACAAGCTCGGCGGGGACAACGAGCTGCTCGACCTCGCCCGCCGGCTGGAGGAGATCGCGCTGTCCGACGACTTCTTCGTCGAGCGCAAGCTCTACCCGAACGTCGACTTCTACACCGGGCTGATCTACCGGGCGATGGGCTTCCCGACGCGGATGTTCACCGTGCTGTTCGCCCTCGGCCGGCTGCCCGGCTGGATCGCCCAGTGGCGCGAGATGATCAACGACCCGGCCACCAAGATCGGCCGCCCGCGGCAGGTCTACACCGGCGCCACCGAGCGCCGGTTCGTGCCGGTCGGCGACCGCTGACCCCGGCCCCGCTGCAGGGGCCCGCCGCGAGCTCGCGAGCGGCGGGGTGCAGCGGGGTCCGTCCTCCCCCTGCACCCCACGCTCCGTAGAAGGGCCCCTGGGAGGGGGCCCTTCCAGCACGTCACCGTCTACGAGGTCCCGTCGTCCGCCCCGGACGACGGGACCTCGGCGTCTCGGGCAGCATGGGCCCACGTCCGTCCGCACCGATGCCCCGGGAGGGAGTCCCATGGCCGAGCCCTCCGACGACGACCTGGTGCTGCCGCCCCTGCCGCTGGCCACCGGCGGGGCGGTCCGCGTCGGCGGCGCCGACCGCCGGGTGGCCCGGGTGGAGCTCGTCGTCTCCACCGAGGACGGCGAGGAGCTGCGCATCCCGCTGGAGCACCACCACGGCGGCTGGTGGCCACCGGCCGACCGCACCGCACGGCCGCCCGGCGTGTACGCCGAACGGGTGCCACCTGCGGATCACCCTCACCCGGAGGGGTGAGAGCACCTCCCCCCTCCCTCCGGGGACTCCTCCCGTCCGTCGATACGAGGTCTGAGCGCACCGCGGAACGCCGCGGCGCCGGACACGTACGACGAGACCGCCCGGGGGATCCGCAGTGCCCGCACCCCGCACGCCGGCCCCCGCCGCCCGGACCACGGCCGCCAGGCGCACCGCTGCCGCCCGTACCGCCGCCGCGCGCACCTCCACGACCCGCACCGCCTCGACCCGCACCGCCACGACCCGCACTGCCGCCGCCCGACCGACGCTGACCGCCGACGAGGCGCGGGCGCTGCGTGCGGTGCTGGCCGCCCGGGCCGCCGCGACCACCGGCAGCACCCCCGCCACGCCCGGCCGCCGGCCCGCACCCGGGCGCCGTCCTGCCCCCGCCCGGGGCCGGACGAAGACCCGGACGCGCCGGACGACGGCCGCGGGCCGCGGCCCGCTCCGCGGCTGGCTCGCCGTCGACGCCCGCCGCTGGCGGGCCCGGCTGTCCCTCGCCGCCCTCGGTCTCGTCCTGCCGGTCGTCGCCGGCCTGGTGGGCCCCGGCGTCCAGCCGACCGGGACCGCCGCGCAGCCGACCGACACCCCCTCCCTGGCACTCGCCGCGCAGGGGTCCCTGCTCGACGGCGCCGCCCGCTACCGCGCCCTGCAGCCCGACCTCGCCGAGCTGCGGGCCGAGCTGGCGGCCGCCCGCGCGGCCGAGCAGGCCGCCGGGCAGCAGGTGGCCGCCGCACGCGAGACGGTCGGGGCGGGCGCCGCGGCGCTCTACCGGTCGTCGGTCGACGCGCGCACCCCGCTGCTCGCCCTCGACGTCCGGGACGCCTCGGCCACCCCGGGCGTCCTCTCCGCGGCCGCGGTCGCCGAGCGCGCCGCCCAGGACCTCGACGCCGACGTCGTCCGCGCCGACCGCGCCGCGGTGGAGCTCGCGCTCGCCGGCCGTCGCGTGGCGGTGGCCGAGGCCGCGCTCGCGGCCGTGCAGGAGCGTGCCGACGCGATCCTCGACGAGGTGCGCGCCGAGGTGGGTGGACTGCGCACCGACGTCGCCGCCCACCTGGCGTCGATGGGCACCGGGCAGGCCGCCGCCGCTCAGCAGGAGACCAACCAGCAGGCGCTGCGCCGCTGGCAGGACCACCTCGCCGTGCTGGCCGGCGCCGGCATCGAGTCGCCCCCCGCGGCGGCCCTGGCCGACCCGGCCGCGCTGCCGGCGGGCCTGTCCCCCGCCCTCGACGGCGCCGGCCAGCCGGTGCCCGGCGTCGCCTGGGCCGCGGCCGGCAACCGCCCGGTCACCGTGCTCCCGGCCGAGACCGTGGCCGCGGTCAGCTCCGCACTGGCCCAGGTCGGCCGGCCCTACGTCCCCGGCGGGACCGGCCCGGACGCCTTCGACTGCGGCGGGCTGACCTCCACCGCCTGGCTGCTCGCCGGCCACGCGGTCCCGGCCGCCGCGGGCGACCAGTGGACCTCCGGTGCCGCCGTCCCGCTGTCCCAGCTGCAGATCGGTGACCTGGTGTTCACCGACGGCGGGAGCGACGTGGGCCTCTACGTGGGCGAGGGCCAGGTCGTGGCCGCCTCGGCCGCCGGGTACCAGGTCGGTGTCCGCCCCGTCGGGGACGGCGCCGGCGCCGTGCGGGTCACCCTGCCCGCACCCGCGCAGCCGAACGCCGCCCTGCCGGCGGGCACCGCCGGCCGGGGCCCGTGCGGTGCGCCGCCCGCGCCCGCCGGCCTGGTCAGCCCCGCCTGGGGCGGCTGGTCGAACGGCACCATCCCCTCGACCGCGCTGTGCTCGATCGCCCGCGGCCACGCGCTGCGCTGCGACGCCGCGGCCGGCTACACCGCGCTGGCGGAGGCGTACCGTGCGGCCTTCGGCGGCCCGCTGTGCATCACCGACTCCTACCGGTCCTTCGGTGCACAGGTCGCCGCGTTCCGCGCCAAGCCGGCACTGGCCGCGGTGCCCGGCACGTCGAACCACGGGTGGGCGCTGGCGGTCGACCTCTGCGGCGGCATCAACATCGCCGGCACCGCGCAGTCCGCGTGGATGGCCGCCAACGCCGGGCAGTTCGGGTTCGTGCAGCCGGACTGGGCGCGGCAGGGCGGCGAGAAGCCCGAGCCGTGGCACTGGGAGTACGGCCACCTGGCGTGACGGGGGACGCCACGGCGCGCCGAGCGTGAGATGGCTGCCCGGCGGGGTCCCACCGCGAGCCTGCGAACGGTGGGAGGCGGGGGGCTTCCTAGATCCAGCGGAGGCGGGCGAGCTGCCGCCAGGGCAGCCGCTGGCAGGCCTCACCGGTCTCCCCGGCGAGCCGCGCGGCCACCCCGGCACCGGCGCAGGCCAGCGGCGCGTGCGGCGTGACGACGACGTGCGGGTCCTGCAGGTCGACCCCCGCGGCCGCGATGCGGGTGAGCAGCAGCTCCGGGGCCGCCAGCACCGAGGAGGCCAGCAGCGGCACCTCCGGGTGCGACCACAGGGCCACCGGGCCCTCGATCCGCAGGTCTCCCTCGACGGTGGCGGCACGCTCTCCCGCCGCCACCCGGACGCGCTCGACGGCACGCCGGTCCAGCCCGGCCGAGGGCGCCCAGGGCAGCGCGCGGTCGCCCCGGAGGACGACGACCCGCCAGCCGACGCTGGTCTCGGTCCGGTCGGTCCAGTCCAGCACCGCGACGCCGGCCTCGGCCGCCACCGCGTCGGGGACCGGCCGGTCGAGCACCCAGCCGGTCAGCGCGGCGGCGACACCCTCGGGCGACGGGTCGACGCGGGCGTCGGTCATGTCCTCGGCCAGGTCGCGCAGCGGCACGCGCGCGGACCGTTCGTCCTCCTCGACCACGAGCACCGGACCGTCGGCACGGTCGGCGACCACCGAGAGCAGCAGCCCCCCGGTCGCCAGGACCGGCAGCACCTCCTCGGCGGCCCGCACGACGTCGGCCGTCGTGACCGGCGCGGCGCGCAGGCGCAGGACCAGCCCGGAGCCGCCGAACAGGCCGGCGCTCACACGCGGTCCTGGCAGAGCGCGGTGCGCAGGGCGGGGGCCAGCGCGGAGAGCTCCAGCACGCTGGCCAGTTCCCGGGCCGACAGCCGCACCGGCAGGACGTCGGCGCCCCAGCCGGTCACCCGGCGCACGCGTGCGGCCGACGAGGGCCACACGACGTCCCGGGCTGTGGCCACGTGCAGCTCGGTGAGCACGTCGGCGAGGTGGAAGGCGGCCAGCGGGTGCACCGCGCCGGCGTCCAGCGCACGGCGGACGACGGTCCGCAGCTCCTCCCGCTCGGCGGCGGTCAGCCAGTGCGGGACCAGGACGTCGGGCACGGCCCCGCCCTCGGCGAGCGCGCTCACCGCGCACCTCCCCCGGCCTGGAGGAGCTCGGCACCGCGGTCGCGGCGGGCTCCCCTGCGCTGTCTCACGTCGTCTACATCGGCAGGCGGGAGCGGCGGTGGACCCGGATCGCGCCACATTCCCGCGGTCGACGCCGGCTGGCGCCGCGTCCGACCCGTGTGCCCAGGAGGCGGCTTCAGCGACAGGAGTCGTCTGTCGCATCTCAGCGGCCATGCGTGTCATGGACAACGAAGCCCTAGGAGCTTGGCAGTCGCTAGCCTTCCGGTCGTGCTGATCGGGGTCACCGTTTCGCTACTGGCCACCCTCTGGGTGATCGGTGCGACAGCATTGGGCTTCTGGGCCGGTGACGGCTGGATCCCGGCCCTTCTCCTCGGGGGTTTCTGCGCCTACGTCATGTACGGGCATGTCGTACCTGCCGCCTGGCACTTGTCCGACTCTGGGTCAGTCCGACAAGGCAAGCGAGCATTGCGACAGGCGCAGCAGGACGGGAACCCCCTGGCGATCTTGTTGGCACGAGGGCGGCTGGCGCTCTCGCGCTGGCAACGCCGCTGGTAGACACACCTCTGACATCGACCGGCCACGTGTCCTTGAGTGGGCCGCTATGGGCACAAGGCGGCTTTAGAGGCACCCGCGAATGCGTGGACAGCCTTTGGTCAAGAGCCCGCTAGCGCCGTTGGCGTCGGCGAGCCGTGCCGACGAGGACGGCGCTCGTGCTGAGGGCCAGGATCGCCGCCAGTCCGACGTAGGTCCAGGAAAGGGCCACGCAGACCGCCCACAGTGCTATGGAGGCGGCACTCGCCACACGAGGTGCGGTCGAGTCCGCCGTGGTGATCAGCACGGCCGCCGCCACGATGGACAGCGGCAGGGCGAGTAGGCCGAGGACGCCCGCGCCGATGTTCGCGCCGTCCTCCGGCGGGGTCGCCAGGATGGCGATGACGACGACCAACCACAGGGCGTCGGCCACGACCGTGAGCGCGACACCAGCCTTCCGACCCGACGTCGTCATGGCCCTGTCATCCGGCGGACGGGCGTCGGTGGCGGCACGTCGTCATGATCACCTAGGGCGGACCGCAGCACCAGTCAGGTCGCCTGAACGGTTGCCCCGCCGCTGCACGTACACGGGACGCGGCGAACGACCTGTCCCAGAGTGGCCGCTTTGGGACATTCGGCCGGCTCGCCGTGAGGGCTGCAGAGACAGTCAGACCCGCACGCCGACACCACCAACACTCCATTCCGCGTCATGCAGCGAGAGCGCTTTTATTGGCGACGTGCCAAGGCTCGCTTGCTCACGGCGTTCGCAGTAGGGCTGGTAGCCAGGCTCATTCTCTGGTGGGTGGAGGACGTCGGAGTCGAGCTTTTTGTCCGTCTTATCCCTTCCGTAAGAGTCAGCAGCTCCGCTCAAAGATGACCATGGAGCGCTGGCCGTTACGGAACTCTGCCACGGCGAAGTCAGAGTAGTCACCGTGAGGCCGTGGCCGCCCTTCGAGATAGGGCAACGCCTGCTCCTGAAGCGGCCTCCGCTCGGCCAGTGGGACGCGGCTCGGTTTGTCAGGCCCGTAGCAAAGGAGCACCTGGACATCGGCTGACCACAGGAGGCGCTCGATTCGCTGCAGTGAATGGCTCCGACGCAGCCGGACAGCATGAAGAGCACGCCCACGGCCAGCGTCGGAAGCGTCCTCATGCTCTTGCTGTGTCCTCCTAGTCCTCGATGACGTCGAGTCCCTGCTCCCGCAGCAGCGCCAGGTGATCCAGCATCCCCTTCACGACCTGCGGGTCATGGCCCTGCCAGCTGTCCACCTCGCCGACGACGCGCAGCGGATGGCGGGTGCGGTAGGACTGCGTGGGGTTGCCGGGGAATCTCTTGTCGGTCACGTTCGGGTCGTCCTCGAAGGGGCCCAGGGGCTCGACGACGTAGATGCGTCCCCGCTCCGCGATCCCGGCCAGCGCGGTCGCCAGCTCTGCTCCCCAGGCGGCTGTGTCCACGAGCGCGGTGAAGTAGACGTGGTTCGAGACCCGGCCCTGCTGGAAGTTGGAGCCGTAGCCGGGGACCAGCACATCGCCGGCCTCGAGCGCGGACCTCGTCCCGTGGTAGAAGGGTCCCCTGATGTGCTCGCAGCGTCCGTAGGTCACGGGGACGTGGGTGCTGGTGTCCTCGCCCATTCCCGACTCCTCCTCCCACACCACGGTCAGCCGCCGCCGCTGGACGGGCACGGCTCATCCATCGTCACCGCAACGGCGACGAGGCCGGCAGTGCCGGGTGGCAGTGGACGCGCTCGGGGCGACAGCCTGCATCACACCGTCACCGCACGGGAGCCCGTGGGTGTCACGGAGTCGGTGCTCGAGGACAGCGGCCGACCTCGCGCTGGGGTCGTCGAGGTCCCTCCGACCCCGTGACCAGTCCCTGCCAGGAGACGCCGGACACCGGCGGCCCGTCCAGGTGTGCAACCGTGCACGTCCTGCGGGTCTACGGTGCGGCCCTCCTCGTGCCCGGACTCCCCATCGGGATCCTCGTCTGGAACGTCGCCGGCTTCCGGGCGGAGGACGGGTCCGCGGGACTGCCGGCCCTCGTGGCCTCGGGTGGGATCGCGGCCGCCCTCGCCGTCACGTTGGTGGGCACGTTGAGTCTCCTCAGCGAGCGCCGGACGGGAGCAGGGTACGGACTCGGGCCCCGCCAGTCCTCGACGGTCGTGGTGCGCGGCGGCCCCGACCTGCCCTTCCGCGTCGAGGTCGCCTTCCTCAGCCTGCCTGCCGAGATCCGGCACGCCGATGGGGACGCTGGTCGGTTCGCGGCCGACACCGGCTGGAGCTGGGGCAGTTCCGGTGAGCACGTCACCGTCGAGCTGCGCGGAGACCCCGCGCATCCCGAGGCCCGGATCTCCAGCCGTCCGCGGAGCCGGCTGTTGTCCTTCGACCACGGACGCGGGCGGCGCAACACCGACCGTGTGATCGCGGCGATCCAGGACTGGACGTCGCGGCGCAGCGAGCAGGACGGCGGGTGCACGCGTCGCACGTCCGCCTCCAGGAGCCCCGTGGTGGGCCGCTCGGGACACGCGACCCGCTGCCCGCGCTGCACCGGCCAGGGTGGTGGTCGGCGGCCGCGCTGTCAGTCCGCGAGCTCGGCCAGCCGCTGCTTGAGCGCCCGCTCCACCCGGTCGGCGTGCACGTTCATGTTGCGCACCGAGGTGCCCAGGTCCGCGGACAGCTGCGTCTTGGTCTGGCCGCCCCAGGTGGTCAGGTACCACGTGGCCCAGCCGAGGACGTTGGGTTGGCCCGCCCGCTGGTCCGGCCGCGCGTCGGGGTCCGGCGCGCAGGCCGCGGTCAGCGCGTGCGACAGCAGCGTCTGCTCGGCCTCGCCCATGATCTCGTCGGGCGCCTCGTGGGTGTCCGGCAGCATGATCTCGGTGGCGTCCGGCCCGACGCCGTCCAGGGACTGCAGGTTGCGCAGCCCGTTGAGCGTCGCCACCGTCTGCGAGTTGCGCCGCAGGGTCGCCACGCTCTGCCCCATGTAGGCGGCGAGCTCCTTCTCGCTGGGCCGCCGCTGGTGCTCGGCCAGGAAGGCCGCGACCGCCTTCTGCTGCTTGTGCTCGGTGTCGGCGGCGGTGCGGCCGTGGGCGTTGCGGCCCAGGTCGTGCACCCACTTCGACAGCTGGGTGGCCAGGAACGCCCCGAACGGGACGCCCTTGCCCTCGTCGAACTGCCCGACGGCCTTGAGGATCCACTCGCTCACCTGCTGGGTGAGGTCGTCGGGGTCCGGCAGGTGCAGCCGGATGGTGCTCATGTTCCGCTGCAGCCGCTTCAGGCTGACCGGCAGGTAGTGCCGGCAGAGCTCGTCGAGGAAGGCCGGCGGCAGGTCGCGCGGCGCGCGGCGGCGGACGTCGGTCTCCGCGCGCAGCCCCACGGTCACCGTCTCCTGCCCGGCGCACCACGCCCTGACCCACTCGGCCAGCACCGAGGCCGTGCCGCAGGCGCCGTCGACGCGGTAGAGGCCGTCGCCCTGGTCGTAGCTGACGGTGACGCCCTCCGGCAGCGCGGCGCGGAACTGCTCGAGCGGCAGCTCGCGGTCGGTCCGGAAGTGCACCCGGTCGCGCGGCGTGATCGGCGCGAGGGCCCAGCCCTCGGCCTCGGGGACGCCGCCGAAGACCAGCGGGGCGCGGCCGCGTGCGGCAGCGGGGGTGTCGTCGACGGGGGTGGCAGTCGGGTGGTTCACCGGGACTCCTCGGCGCTGTGGGGAAGACGTGGCCGCGTCGGGCGCCGCGGAGGACGCCCGGGAGTGGATCAGGCGGGGATCTGCTCGGCCGGGACGGCGGCCTCGGCCGCCGGGCCGGCGGCGAGCCGGACCATGAGGTCGGCGGCCGCGGCGCGCTCGGCGTCGCCCGGCTCGACGGTGTAGACCGGCATGTGGTCGTACAGCGTCGTGAACACCGAGCTGACGAAGGCGTAGGCGGCCTGCGCCTGCGGCGAGAAGCGGGCGACGGCGGCCCGCGGGCCGAGCTCGACGCCGACGGTGACCCGCACGACCCGGTCGTCCTTGCTCAGACCGGTCAGCGTGAAGGACACCGCCGGGTGCGCGCCGGCCAGCTCGGCGAGGGCAGCCAGGCAGCGCCGGGTCGACCCGCGGCGCGGGCGCAGCTGCACGTGCACCACGACGGTGTCGGATCCCGCGGCGGAACCGACGACCGTGGCGAGCTGGCCGCCGGACTCGGTGATAGCGCTGTGTTGCATCGTGATCGCCCCCTGTGACGTGCTTGGGGCAACTCTCGCGCATCAGCGACCCGGGGACGCCCACAACTCTCGCTGTGCCATACGCAATGTCAGGGCATCTCTTCGGCAGGTCTTGCCTGTGTCGATCAGCCGCAGGAGCACGCCGGTGCGGTGCTCAGCAGAATCCCACAAGAGCCGGGGGTGGTGCCCCGGCCAGTTCTGTCAGCCTCGGGGTGCCTCCGGGGCCGGCTCGCGACCGGCGGGCACGGTCGCGGCGGCAGCGGGGGCCGGCGCGGCGTCCCCGGCCGGCTCGGGCACGGTCGCGGCGGCCGGTGCCTGCTCGGCCGGCGCGGCCGATGCCTGCTCGGCCGCCGTGGGCGCGAAGGAGGCGAGCGCGCCGAGCGTGTCGGCGGTGACCTGGGCGGCGAGGAGGTTGGCCTCGGCGATCTGCCGGTAGACCTCCTCGCGGTGGATCGTGACCTCGCGCGGGGCCTTGAAGCCGAGGCGGACGGTGCCGCCGCGGACCTCGACGACGTGGACCTCGATGTCGTCGCCGATGCGGATGGTCTCGCCGACGCTGCGGGTGAGAGTGAGCACGTGTACCCCTCCGTGGGTGTGGTGTGGCCGTCCTTGGCGGGTGGGCGGGTGATGGCCCAGTGGGTGGGCGGGTGATGGCCCAGTGGGTGGCCCGTGCGGGCCCGGTGGCGGCGGACCAGCGGTCCGCCTCCTGGGTTATCGGCGCAGGGGACGCCGGATGGGATGAGATCCGTCGAGCAGCACGACCTGGGCGGAACGCCAGTTGGCCGGGTTGACCACCAGCGGGGCGCGCAGGTTGGCCGTGGCCGCGGCCGGGCCCTCGGCCGGCACGGTCACCAGGCAGTACAGGCGCGCCTCCGCGGGGTCGACGAGCTCCAGGTCCAGGCACACGGCGGCCGGCAGGACCGGCGCGTAGTCCGGGAAGTAGGTGCCCGGATCGACCGCGATGAACCGTGGGCCCTCCGGCGCCATCGACTGCAGCCAGAACAGCCGCCCGTCGCCGTCGGCGGTGACCAGGACGTAGTCGCGGTGGTCGGGGAACCCCGGCAGCGCCTCGGTCATCGTCAGCAGGGGCAGCGTCGCCACGGCGGAGAGCGTCACCGGAGGAAGTCCAGGAGCGTCGGCTGGATCACCTGGGCCGTGGCCTGCAGGGCCGCCTTGTACCCGACCTCGGTCTGGTTGAGCTCCATGATCGTCCTGGCCAGGTCGATGTCCTCGACGTCGACCAGCTGCGAGGCCAGGGTCAGCTGCAGGTCGGTGTTAACCTGGCCGGCCGCCTCCATCCGCGCCGACCGGGCGCCGACCGATGCCGCGGCACCGAGCAGGTCCTGCAGCGCGCCGTCGAGCGCGTCCAGGTCGCCCGCGAGCGCACCGGTGTCCCCCACCACGTCGGCGGCGATCCTCCCGACGATCGCGAACAGGTCGTCCGGGGAGGCGCCGAAGGCCTCCGGGCCGGTGATGTCGATGCGGACCGAGTCGGCGTCGGACACCCGCCGGGTCATCCCGACCACCTCACCGTCGGGCTTGGCCGGCACGCCGACGTAGGTGCCGGTGCCCGGGTCGTAGGCGGTGCCGTTCTGGGTCGGGCCGCCGAACAGCGGGCGGCCGTTGATGCTGGAGTTGGCCACGCCGATGAGGCTCTCGCGCAGGGCGGCGACCTCGACGCTGATGGCCTGCTGCGAGCTGGTCGACGCACTGCCGGTGTTCATCGCCTTGACGGTCAGGTCGCGGATCCGCTGCACCTGGTTGATCGCGGTCGTCAGCGCGGTGTCGGTCGCGTCGAGCCAGCTCTGCCCGTCGGAGATGTTCTTGGCGTACTGCTGCACGGCGCTCTGGTCCTGCCGCAGCTGCAGCGCCTTGTTGGTCCCGGTCGGCGAGTCCGACGCCGTGCTGATCTGCTTGCCCGAGGTCAGCTGCTGCTGCAGTTTCATCACAGCCGATTGCTGGGCGTTCAGGCCGAGCAGCGCGGTCTGGGTGACGGCGCGGTTCGTGATGCGCATCAGGTCACCGCCCCACGAGGCCGGTGCGCATGAGGGTGGTCAGCGCCTCGTCGATGGCAGTCACCATCCGGGCGGCCGCGCTGTAGGCGTGCTGGAACGACATCATGGTGATCATCTCCTCGTCGAGGTTGACGCCGGACACGGACTCGCGGGCAGCGTCCACCTGGGTGGAGATCACCTTCTGGACCTGCACGTCGCGGGCGGCGACGGAGGCCTCGACACCGAGCGAGACGATCAGCGCGCGGTAGGTGGCGTCGACGCCGCCCTCCTCGAGGCTCAGGTCGAAGAACGCCTCGGCGTTGGCGCCGTCGGCCGACGCCTGCCCGCCGATGTCGGCCGGGTCCGTGGCGGCCGCGGCGAGCAGCAGCGGGTCGGAGATCCGCAGGCTGATGTTCGAGGCGTCGACGTTGGCGGGGTCCCCGGCGCCGTCGTCCATGAGCAGCTGCGCGGCACCGGGGTCGCCGTTGGCGTCCCAGCCCTGTGCCTGGACGGCGTTCAGCTTCTGCACCAGGTCGCGGGCCAGCGCGTCGAGCGACTGGCGGTAGGACGGCAGCGTCGTCGACAGGGCGGCCAGCTGACCGCCGGCGGTGCCGCCGACCGGCAGGGTCGTGTCGCCCGGGTCGGTCACCAGCCGCGGGGCGCCGCCCACGCCGCCCGGCGAGTCGGCGCCGGCCACCCGCAGGTTGAGCACCGAACCGCTGGCGACGAGCGTCGTGCCGCCGACGATGACGTCGACCATGCCGTCGGAGGCCGGCACCGTGGTCGCGCCCACCTTCCCGGCCAGTTGCATGACCAGCAGGTCGCGGCGGTCGGAGAGCTCGTTGCTGGGCAGTCCGGACCGCACGGCCTGGCGGATCTGGGTGTTGAGGTCGGCGATGGACGCCGACGTCGAGTTCACCTCGGCGGCCAGCGCCACCACGGTGTCCTGGGTCTGGTGCCACTGCTCGTCCAGGCTGGCCGCGGTCGTCCGGATGCCGGCCGCGAGCGTGTCCAGCCGCTGCAGCACCTGGGTCCGCGCGCCGACCTCCTGCGGCTTCTGCGCGTTGGCCAGCGCGCTGAAGCCGGTCCAGACGTCGTCGAGCATGCTGCGGATGCCGGTGTCGCCCGGCTCCCGGAAGGCCGCCTCCACCTGCGCCAGCGCCTCGCTGCCGGCGGTCAGCTCCGCGGTGCGCGCGGACTCGACCTGCCCGCGTCGCTCCAGGAACACGTCGCGGATGCGGATGACCTGGTCGGCGTCGACGCCGTTGCCGACCGGGCTGCTCACCGAGTGGATCGCCGGGACGGCGGTCCCGCCCATGGCACGCAGCTCGACCCGCTGGCGCGAGTAGCCGTCGGTGTTGACGTTGGCGATGTTCTGGCCGGTGACGTCGAGCCCGCGCTGCGCCGCCCACAGCGCCGTCCGGGCGGTGTTCAGACCGCCGAAGGTGGAACTCACAGGGCACCGTCCAGGGTGACCGCGCGGTGGCCGCGCTCGTCGCTGCGCCCGGTCGACCCGTAGGTGCCGGCCGCGGGGGCCTTGACCGACAGCAGCGCGTCGCCGATGGCGGTCAGCCCACCCTCGATCAGCTCGCGGTTGGCGTCGGACAGGCCGCGCAGCTCGGTCACCAGGACCAGCAGCGTCTCGTGGTGCTTGGCGTACAGGTCGCCCCACGGGGCCGGTGCGGCCTCCGCGAGCTTGCGCAGCGACGGGTTCACCCCCACGCCGAGCCGCTCGGCGAGCACCTCGGTGGCCGCCGCGCGCTCCACCTCGACGGTGCGCAGCTGGTCGAGCACGACCTCGATCTCGTGCGCGATCCGCGACAGCCAGCGGCTCTTGCCCGTGACGATCAGGTACTGCTTCTCCTCCGCCTTGAACAGCAGCAGGTCCAGCAGCTCCTGCTCACGCCACAGCAACGTCGACAGGTGCTGGTAGTCCACGCGCCCCACCGCCCTTCCCTACTCCCCGGGGCAGGCATCCGTGCTGCCTGCGGGTTCTCGAAGAGCAGCTTCGGCATCCCCGGGAGGGCCTTGAGCCGAGGTGCTCAAGTCCGGGCGGGGTCGTGCCGAGGAGGGGGTGCCGTCGGGGCCCGAGGCTGCCGAGAGAAGGGACGTGAGCCCATCGCGTGCCCAGGCGCCCCTGCGGTCCAGTGCCACCGCCGCGCGCCTCCCCTCCGCTGCGACCGCCGGCGTGCCCGTCCGGCGGGACGTGCCGCGGGACGTCGACGCCCTCGTGACCGAGCACCTGCCGCTCGCCGCGTTCGCGGTCAACGCGGTGGCCTCGCGCATCTCCCTGCCCGCCCACGTCAGCCGCGAGGACCTGCTGTCCTGCGCGCGGGTGGCGCTGGTCGAGGTGGCGCGGCGGTTCGACCCGTCGGCCGGGGCCTCCTTCGCCACCTACGCCCTGGCCCGGCTGCAGGGCGCCGTGCTCGACGAGCTGCGCTCCGGCGACTGGGCCAGCCGCTCGGTGCGCGCCGCCGCCCGGCGCACCGACGCCGCCGCCGACGCCCTCGCCATCCAGCTGGGCCGGCCCCCGACGCGGGAGGAGCTGGCCGCCAGCCTCGGCATGGCCATGAGCGACCTGGACACGCTGCAGGTCGACGTCCACCGCGCGGTCATGGTGAGCATCGACGCCGAGACCGGCCCCGACGGCGGCTCGCTCGACCTGCCCGACACGGGCGAGTCGCCGGAGCGGGCACTGCTGCGCAGCGAGCGCTCCCGGTACCTGCAGGAGGCGATCCGCCAGCTGCCGGACCGGCTCGACGAGGTCGTGGAGCGCAACTTCTTCGGGGGCGAGTCGCTCACCGACATCGCCGCCGACCTCGGCGTCACGCTGTCGCGCGTCTCCCAGATGCGCGCCCGTGCCCTGACCCTGCTGCACGCGGCGATGAGCGAGGTCTGGGAGGGCCGGGCGGTGCCGGCCGACGGGGGCGTGCGCGCCCGCAACCAGCAGCGCTCCTACGTCGACCGCGTGGCCGGCCGCAACGCGCCGCCGGCGGCGGCCCCGCCGCTGCCCTCCCCGCGGACGTCGGCCGTCCCCCCGCACCGCAACCCGTGGGTGACGGCGACCGGCCGGAGCGCCTGAGCCCGGAACACGGTTGGACGCGAGAGCGCCCCGGGTCCTCGTCGAGGACCCGGGGCGCTCTGCTGTCCGGACGGCCGACCGTGACGGGCTCAGCCGCCGGCCGGCCGGCCGTCGACCGACCCGACGATCCGCGCCGGGTTCCCGATGACGACGGCGCGCGGCGGAACGTCACGGGTGACCACGGCGCCAGCACCGATCATCGCTTCCCGCCCGATGGTCAGGCCCGGGAGGATCGTGGCGTTGGCGCCGATTGATGCTCCCCGCTCCACCACCGTGGACGGGAAGAACGGTGGGTGGATCCGGCTCCGCGGAAAGGGGTCGTTGGTGAACGTGACGTTCGGCCCGACGAAGACGTCGTCGGCGAGCCGGGTGCCGTCCCACAGCTGCACGCCGCACTTGACCGTGACCCGGTCCCCGACGACGACGTCGTTCTCCACGAAGACGTGGTCGCAGATGTTGCAGTCCGCGCCGATCCGCGCGCCCGGTAGGACGTGGGTGAACGCCCAGATCCGCGTCCCGGGACCGACGTCGGAGGATTCGCAGAGCCCCCGGTCGTGGACGAAGTGGCCGGTCATCGCGCGACCGGCTGCGTCCGGGCGGCGGCGAGGTCCACGATCCACACGGGGACCCGCCCGCGGTGCCACGTCCCGGCCCGGGGGGCGACAGCGAGCCAGCTGTCCTCGAGCAGCGCTGCGGGGTCGTCGGTCGGCACCAGGTCGACGTCGATGTCCGGCCCAGCCGCGAGGGCCGCCTCGGCCAGCGGAACCACCGTCGCGACCAGCCTCGGGGCCACGGCCAGCACCAGGTGCGGCGCGGCGCCGGACGCCCGGACCTGCCGCAGCGCGTCGATCGTCGCAGCCACCTCGATCGGGTCCGGTGCGGGCGCCGCCAGGGCGACGGCGTGCGGCCGCGACCACACGTCGAGCTGCTGGCTGAGGCGGCTCAGGGCGACGGGAGCGTGCGCCCGCTCCGAGAGGGGACGGCCACCGTGCGCAGCGTCGCCCGTGTGCAGTTCCAGCAGCCGGGAGGTCGACAGGAAGGCGGCCTCGAGGACCTCCCCGGTGTACTCGGAGGCCGGCAGCGCGGAGAGGGTGCCGGCGGCCATCGCCAGGGCCTCTACGTGGGCCTGCCGCTCCTCGTCCGCGGCGGCAAGGAACCCCTGCCGCCGTCCCCAGTCGATGATGCGCGGCCAGTCGAGGGCCCCGCCCGCGAGAACCCGGGGGTTGGCGGTCTGCTGCAGGCCATGCCTGCGGAAGGAGCTCAGCGTCCTGGGTGTGTAGTAGGCCTTGCCTCTGCTCAGCAGCCGCAGCCACAGGGCGACGTCCTCGTTGGCGACGAGGGGCCGGCCGTCGAGCTCCACCAGATCGGCCGGATCGACGTCGGAACGGCGGAACAAGCAGGTGGACGGCTCGCCGATGATGTTCCGGCACGAGCTGAGAACAGTGTCACCCAGCTGACGCCCGTCGAGCAGGCCCTCGGTGGTGAGCAGGAGGGGACTGGCGCCCTCGATGGCGTGCCCCTCCTCGTCGATGATCGACCGGTGCGAGAACGCCAGCGTCACCGCGCGGGAGTGTTCGAGGCCGCCGACGAGGGTTGCGACGCAGTCCGGTTCCAGGAGGTCGTCGTGGTAGAGGAACTTGACGTACTCGCCACGTGCCTCCGTCAGCAGGCTCAGCGAGTTGCCCCAGGCCCCCCGCGCCGGCGCGTGGCGGAGCACTCGGATCCGGGAGTCCGTTGCCGCGAGCTCACGCAGGAGGCCCGCCGTGCCGTCGGTGGACGAGTCGTCCCCGACGAGGACCTCGATCGCCTGATGCGTCTGCGCCAGCGCCGAGCGCAGCGTTTCCCCGAGGAAGCGCTCCCCGTTGTATGTGGGGACCAGGACGCTGACCAGCGCCGCGTTCACGGCCGGAACGTCCGGATCGCATCGACGACCCGCTCCTGCGCGGATTCGGGCAGGTGGGGACCGATCGGCAAGCTGAGCACCTCTCGAGCGAGTGCGTCGGCGACCGGGAGGGCGGCGTCCGCGAGCGGGGTGCCCGCGAATGCCGGCTGCCGGTGCGGCGGCACGGGGTAGTGGATCCCGGTCTCGACCCCGCGGGCTGCGAGATGGGATCGGAGGGCATCGCGGTGCGGGGTGCGCACGACGTAGAGGTGCCAGACCGGTGTGGCCCAATCGGCGATCGTGGGCAACCGCAGGTCGAGGCCGGCCAGGGCTTCCTCGTACCGGCGGGCGATCTGCGCCCGGCGGTCGTTGAACTCCCCAAGCCGGGAGAGCTTCACCGACAGCACGGCGGCCTGGAGCTCGTCGAGCCGGCTGTTGTACCCGACCTCGTCGTGCCTGTACTTCTCCGTCGACCCGTAGTTGCGCAACGACCGCACCCGGTCGGCCACCTCCGGGTCCGAAGTCGTCACCGCGCCCCCGTCCCCGAGGGCGCCGAGGTTCTTACCGGGGTAGAAGCTCCACGCCGTCGCGTGCGCGAGGCCCCCGACCGGACGGCCGCGGAGGGTGGCGCCGTGGGCCTGCGCGGCGTCGTCCAGCACGGCCAGGCCGTGCCGCGCGGCCAGCGCCATCAGCGGGCCGAGGTCCACGGGGTGCCCGTAGAGGTGGACCGGCAGGATCGCCCGTGTGCGCGGGCCGACGGCTGCCGTCACCGCGTCGACCTCCCACCGCCCGGTCACCGGGGAGACGTCCACGGGAACGGGAACCGCTCCCACCTGGATGACGGCCAGCCAGGTGGCGATGAAGGTGTGCGAGGGGACGAGGACCTCCTCGCCCGGTGCCACGCCCAACGCCCGGAGACCCAACGACAGGGCGTCCAGCCCACTACCCACGCCCACGGCACTCCGGGCGCCTACCGCGGCGGCCCAGTCCCGCTCGAAGGTCGCCAGCCGCGGGCCCAGCAGGACGCGCTCGCCGTCCAGCACCCCGAGCAGAGCCGCCGAGAGTTCGGGCCGCAGCTCGGCGTGGAGGGCGGGGAGGTCCAAGAAGGGGACCGTCGAGCACACCGCGGTCACGAACCCACCTCCCGGGCCCGCCCGGCCGCCACCGCGAACTCGTCGTGATCGCGGTAGTAGTCGGCCTCCTCGTACGGCCTCGACGCCAGCACCAGGCAGACGCTCCCGCTCGAGAAGTTGGCCAGCTCGCGCCACACCATCCGTGGCACGTAGAGGCCGTAGTAGGAGCGGTTGAGGAAGAAGCGCTCGGTGTGCACGCCGTCGTCGACCAGGACGTCGAAGCTGCCGGCCGCGGCGATGACCAGCTGCTCCAGCTGCCGGTGCGCGTGGCCACCCCGGGACTCACCGCCGGGCACGTCGTAGAGGTAGTAGACGCGGGCGATGTCGAAGGGCACGTGCCCCGAGCCCTCGATGAAGGTCAGGTTGCCGCGGGGGTCGGTGATCCGCGGCAGGTCGACGATCCGACAGCCGGACGCCCCGGCGACCCGGGACGAGTCCATGTCGGCCCCGCGATGCCCCGGCGACCCGGTGAGCATCATCTCGGCGGCGCGGACGCCGGCGCCGTCCGGACGGGCCGGCCGCAGTCCGGTCATGCCCCGATCCGGTCTGCGCGGGTGCGGACCTCCCGCGCCTGACGCCAGGCGCCGGCCCACAGCTCGGCCGTGTGCTCGGTCAGGTGCTGCGCCAGGACCTGCTCGCGGGCGGCCGCCGCCTGCTCGCGCCGCCAGCCGGCGTCCTCCACGGCACGCGAGATCGCCGTGGCCCAGTCGCGGGGGCGCTTGGCGCGGTAGCCGAGGGCGAGCCGCTCGTACTCCGCACTCGGCGAGCGGACGGCGAAGACCCCGCGCGCGGAGTACTCCATGACCTTCAGCCAGCTCTTGCAGTTGTTGAAGGAGTCGATGCGCAGCGGCGCGACGCCGACGTCGAACCGCTCACCGACCGCAGCGGTGAAGGCGTCGACGTCCTCGACCCACGGGATGTGCTCCGGCTCCTCGGCCAGCCGCAGCCGGTGCTTGGCGTCGGCCGCCCCGCCCATGATGGCGAACCGGCTCCGGCCGCGGGTCCGGTCCAGCGCCTGCTGCAGCCCCGACCCCATCTCCTGCAGGTCGTAGGGGTGCGTGCCCACCGTGCCGGTCCAGCCGACCGTCACGACGTCGGGCTCGCGCTCGTAGGCCGGCGGCAGCTCGGCGATCCGCCGCGGGATGGCGTTGGGCACCACCGCGCCGTGCCCACGGGGGCCGTACTCCTCGAGCAGGTTGGGGGTGGACACGGTGACGAAGTCGGCCTCGCGGGCGCATGCCTCGGCGATCCGCCCCACGCCCCTGCGGATCAGCACGTCGTGGCCCTGGTGCCCGGGCGGCAGCGCGGTGAGGTGGTCGTCGAGCTCGACGACCACAGCGACGCCCTGGGCCTGCAGCAGCCGCAGGCAGTCGAGCATCTCCTTGGTCTTCGGCAGCTGGAGGACGACGACGTCGGCGCCCTGGGCGTCGACCTCGCGGACCACCATCGGCCCCCCGGGGTTCTCCGGGTCGGGGGCCATCGTGGTCTTCAGACCGCGCTGGACGGTGACCTGGATGCCCAGGTCGGCCTCCTCGACGGCCCGCGCCGGCTCGGACATGCGGTGGTAGAGGGAGCCGAGGAAGACGGTGGTGCACAGCAGCACGTTCATGGTCGAAGGCGTCCTCACGGCGCCCGGGTGCCGGGCGCGGGTTCGCGGGCCGCGCGGCGTGGCCGCGCGGCAGGGATCGGGGAACCGGGGTGCGTCCACCGGACGCTCGACCCCGCGGGCCCACCTTCCCGGCCCGGTGTGCCGGCCGGTCGTCCCTGGGTGGCGGACACGCCGCCCCGCGCACCGCACGTCACAGGCGCCCGCCCCGTCCCACGGCAGGGGTCGCCCCGTCGGGTGAGACGCCGCCGGAGATTTCTCGCCGTTCGCCTCAAGGTCAGCTCGCCCGCGGCCGTAATGACACCTGCAAGGCCGCAGCACGGATGCAGCGGTTACCAGGAACGACCCGATTCCAAGGAGGAACACCATGGGTCTGCGCGTCAACAACAACATCGCCGCGTTCAACGCCTACCGGAACCTGAACGTGACCGATGGCGCGATGAGCAAGTCGCTGGAGAAGCTGTCCAGCGGTCTGCGCATCAACCGTGCCGCCGACGACGCGGCCGGTCTGGCCATCTCCGAGGGCCTGCGCTCGCAGATCGGTGGCCTCAAGGTCGCCGTCCGCAACGCGCAGGACGGCATCTCGGTCGTCCAGACCGCTGAGGGCGCTCTCACCGAGACGCACTCGATCCTGCAGCGCATGCGTGACCTCGCGGTGCAGGCGTCCAACGACGGTGCCCTGAGCGACACGGACAAGGCCAAGGCCGACGAGGAGTTCCAGGCCCTGGCCAAGGAGCTCGACGACATCGCCGGCAAGACCACGTTCAACGGCACCAAGCTGCTCGACGGCAGCTACTCGTCGAAGTCCTTCCAGGTCGGTTCGAACGCCGGCGAGACGCTCGCGGTCACCGTCGGCGACATGAGCGCCTCGGCGCTGGGCGCCTCGGGCAACATCTCCTCGGCGGCCACGGCCTCCGCGGCGATCTCGTCCATCAGCGACGCCATCGGTGACGTGTCCACCGAGCGCGCCAAGCTGGGTGCGGTGCAGAACCGGCTCGAGCACAAGATCAACAACCTGAACGCCACCGTCGAGAACCTGGCCGCGTCGGAGAGCCGCATCCGCGACACCGACATGGCCCTGGAGATGGTGTCCTTCACCAGGTCGCAGATCTTGTCGCAGGCCGGTACGGCGATGCTGGCCCAGGCCAACCAGGGCTCGCAGGGCGTCCTGCAGCTCCTCGGCTGACCTGGGGCGCTGAGCGCCTGACCGCACAGCACCACCCGGTGAGGGGGGAGGTTCCGGCCTCCCCCCTCACCGGCGTACCGCCCCCGCTCCCCGACCCGCCTGGAGGAACCCCATGGTCAGCCTGAGCGTCGACGGCCTGGTCTCCGGGCTGGACACCACCTCGCTGGTCTCCCAGCTCGTCGCGGCCGAGGCCCTGCCGCAGACCCGGCTCAAGACGCAGCTGACCACCACGCAGGCCGCGGCGACCGCCTACCGGGCGGTCAACTCCAAGGTCGACGCCGTGCGCACCGCCGCAGAAGCGCTCACCGCCGACGGCCTCGCTGCCGCCCGGACGGCGAAGAGCAGCGCCACCTCGGTGAGCGCGAGCGCCACGTCGACCGCGGTCACCGGCAGCCGGCTCAGCTTCACCGTCGAGTCCCTCGCCTCGGCCGCCAGCTACCTGAGCGCCAGCACCTGGGCCTCGCCCACCACCCCGGTCCGCAGCCCCTCGAACCCGGACGGCACCGCCGCCCCGTCACCCTGGCCGCTGACGATCAGCCGCGAGGGCCAGGCCCCGGTGACCATCGAGCCGCCGGCCGGCGCGACCCTGGCGCAGACGGTCGCCCACATCAACGGCCTGGAGGACCTCGGCATCCGAGCCACCGCGGTCAAGGGCAGCGACGGCTACCACCTGCAGCTGAGCAGCGCGACCTCCGGTGCGGACGGCGACTTCACGGTCGCCACGGCGGCCGGTGCCCAGTTCACGCAGCTCTCCTTCGCGACCGACGCCACCCTCGACCTCGGCGGCGGCATCAAGGCCACGTCGTCGACCAACACCTTCGCCGAGCTGATGACCGGCGTCTCGGTCACGGTCACCGAGCGGGGTGCCGCTGCGGTCGTCGAGGTGGCCGAGGACCCCAAGAGCGTCTCCGCCAAGGTGAAGACCCTCGTCGACGCGGTCAACTCCGCGCTCGACTCCATCAAGACCCACAGCAACAGCGAGACCGACAGCAAGGCTGTCCTCAAGGGCGACTTCGAGCTGCGCACGCTGACCAGCGAGCTGCTGCAGAACGTCTCCAGCGCCGTGAGCGGCGCCGGCTCCCCCGGCGCCATCGGCATCGAGCTGACCCGTGACGGCACGGTCGTGTTCGACGAGACCACCTTCCTGGCCGCGCTGGCGTCGGACCCCGACCTCGTCGAGCGGATGCTCGCCGGCGCGCCGGCCGACCCCACGGCCGCGCCGCCGGTGACGGCCGTCGACGGCCTGAGCCAGCGCCTGCAGAAGCTGACGGAGCGGTTCGCGGACTCGACCACCGGCACCCTGACGCTGCTGGCCAAGGGCCGCGACGCCCTCGCCGAGGACTTCAAGGACCGGATCGCCGACTGGGACCTGCGGCTGGCCACGCGCAAGGAGACCCTGACCCGCCAGTTCACCGCCATGGAGACCGCGCTCAGCTCGCTGCGCAACCAGTCCACCTGGCTCGCCGGTCAGCTCAACGCGCTGCCCAGCTCAAGCTGACGCCTGCCCCGCCGAACCTCTCTGTACCACCGCTTCCCCCAGGAGACCGCCTGATGAGCACCGCCTCTCTCCGTTCCCGCTACCTCGGCGACTCGGTCGCGACGGCGTCCCCGCAGCGGATCCTCGTCATGCTCTACGACCGGCTGGTGCTCGACCTCGAGCGTGCCGAGCTGGCCCTGGACGCCGGCGACCGCGCCGAGGCGGCCGCGCAGATCCAGCACGCGCAGGACATCGTCTTCGAGCTCCGCGAGAGCCTGCGGGTCGAGGCGTGGGAGGGCGGGCCGCGGCTGGCCTCCCTCTACAGCTGGATGATCACCGAGCTGGTCCAGGCCGGCGTCAAGCGCGACCGCAACCGCGTGTCCGCCTGCCGGCAGATCGCCGAGCCGCTGCGCGACGCGTGGCGGCAGGCCGCCGCCACGCTCACCACCACCGCATGACCACCGGCCGCTCCCCGGCGGCCGGCGGCGAGGCGTCCCGCGACTGGGCCACCGTCCTCGACGAGCTCGAGGGCGAGGTGCTCGCCGCCGAGGCGACCCTCCGGTCCGACCGGCACGACGAGATCGCCGCCTGGGGCCGCCGCGCCGAGGACTGGGTCGCCCCGTCGTCGTCCCTCGGCCCGGTGCCCGCGGACCTCCGCGAGCGCGCCGCCCGCCTGCTGCAGCACCAGCTCGCCGTCGCCGAGGAGCTCGTCGAGCGGATCATCCAGTCCCGCCGGCAGCGCGACGTCGCCGCCCGGATGTCCTACGGCCCGGCCCGCCCCGAGGCCTCCTACGTCGACCGGGCCCTCTGAGCGGCCCACTCGCAGCCCCTCCCCCGCCCCCCGTGACGCCCCCGGCGTCCGGGGGGCGGCGGCGTTCCCGGGCCCGTCGTCCCCAGCTGCCTTCCGCGCGCGAGAGGCACCTCCCCGGCCGGTGACGCACCGCGAGTCACAGTCGACACGTCCATCCCACCGGCGTACTCCGGCCACTCCCGTGGGGGGTTGCCGGTCAGGGGGCCCGGCGCGCGTGCCGATGACCCCAGAGCACGGAAAGCGCACCTCTCGCCACGGATCGGCGGACCCCGCACTCGCTCGCGAGTGCCTCCTTGCGTACCCCGGAGGCCGATCGTGTCCCGTTGCCCTGCCCGAGGGACGTCCCTGTGATCGGGGACGTCACCTCCACGGCCCTGCACTCCGCGCTCAACGGGCTCGCCCAGCGGCAGCGGGTGACCGCCGACAACATCGCGAACCTGCAGACCCCCGGCTTCCTCGCCGGCCGCGTCGACTTCGAGACCGGCCTGCGCGGCGCCCTGGCCAGCGGCTCGACCCAGACCGCCGCGGGCGGCACGGTCCGCCGGTCGATGGAGCCGACCCGCATGGACGGCAACAACGTCAACCTCGACGCGGAGACCGTGATCGCCACCGAGACCGGGCTGCGCTACCAGCTGGCCCTCAACGCCCTCGACGGGAAGTACAACGTCATGCGCACGGCCCTGAGGACCAACTGATGAGCACGTTCGACTCGCTCGGCATCTCGGGCTCCGGGCTGCTGGTCCACCGCAAGTGGCTGGACGCCGTCTCGGACAACATCGCCAACATCAACAACGTCACCTCGACCGACCAGGACGCGTTCCAGGAGCGGCTGATCGTGGCGCAGGCGGTCGACTACGGCTCCGGCGAGGGCGGCGTCCGCGTGGCCCGCGCCGAGTACGGCAGCGCCGAGGGCCGGCTGGTCCACGAGCCGGACCACCCGCTGGCCGACGCCAACGGCTACGTGCGCTACCCGGACATCGACCTGGGCGACCAGATGACCCAGCTGATCATGGCCCAGCGCGGCTACCAGGCGAACCTCGCCGTCGTCGAGCGCGCCACCACCGCCTACCAGGCCGCACTGCAACTCGGGAAGGGCTGATCGGTGGCCGAGCTCGCGAGGACACGGATGAACAGAGCACCCCAGGGCATGCGCCCGACGAGCGCCAGCGAGGAGGGGGCATGACCTCGCCGATCGGTGGCATCTCCTTCCCGTCCGCGGTCACCGGCCTGGCCGGGGTCACCGGCACGGACGCCACGGACGCCGTCGCCCGGACGCCGGCGGCCGGCGACAACGGGTTCGCGTCGGTGCTCGTGTCCTCGCTGGAGGAGCTGCAGGCCAAGCAGTCGACGTCCGACGGCCTCGCCGTCCAGGCCGCCAGCGGCGACCTGCGCGACGTGCACGACTACATGATCGCGTCCAACGAGGCCCGCCTGGCCACCGAGATGGCCGTGACCATCAAGAACAAGGCCGTCGAGGCCTTCAACGAGATCCTGAGGATGCCGGTCTGATGCCTGCCGCCCTCGCCGGGCCGCTGGAGCGCATCCGCTCCGGGCTCGCCACGATCAGCCTCGGCCAGAAGGTCGTCATCGGCCTGCTCGCTGCCGGGTTGCTCCTCGGCGGCTTCGTGTTCTACCGGTGGATCACCGCGCCGACCTACGCGCCGCTGTTCTCCAACCTGGCCTCGGCCGACGCCTCGGCGATCGTCGAGGAGCTCAACGCGGCCGGGGTCGGCTACGAGCTCGCCGACGGCGGCGGCACGATCATGGTGCCGAACGAGCAGGTCTACGACCTGCGGCTGTCGATGAGCGGCAAGGGGCTGCCCGCCGGCAACGACACCGGGTACGCGCTGCTGGACGAGCAGGGCATCACCACCAGCGAGTTCCAGCAGCAGGTCACCTACCAGCGCGCCCTGCAGGACGAGCTGGCCCGCACCCTGCAGTCGCTGGAGGGCGTGCGCACCGCCGTCGTCCACCTGGCCCTGCCCGAGGAGGAGGTGTTCGCCTCCGACGAGGCCGAGCCCACCGCCTCGGTGCTGCTGGACCTGGCCCCGGGCACCGCGCTGGACAGCGGCCAGGTGCAGGCGGTGACCAACCTGGTCTCCTCGAGCATCGAGGGGATGGACCCCGAGCAGGTCACCGTCGCCGACGCCACCGGCGCGGTGCTCTCCGCACCGGGCCAGGGCGTGACCAGCGCCGCCGGCGACGCCCGCTCCCAGATGGAGCAGGACTACGAGGCCCGGCTGGCCGACAACGCCCAGGTGATCCTCGACCGGGTCTTCGGTCCCGGCCGCGCGCAGGTGTCGGTCCGCGCCGACCTCGACCTGGACCAGCGCAGCACCACCTCGGAGACGCACACCTACGAGGAGGGCACCCCGCCCATCTCGGAGAGCACGACCACCGAGGACTACACCGGCAACGGCGCCGCGGTCGGCGGCATCCTCGGCCCGGAGAACCAGGCCGACGCCGGGGCCGGCACCGGGGACTCCACGTACAACAAGGAGTCCACGACCGCGAACAACGCCGTCGGGACGACGGTGGAGACGGTCGAGGCCGCACCCGGTGCGGTCAACCGGCTGACCGTCTCGGTCGTGATGGACGAGGCCGTGGCCGGCAACGCCAACCAGGCGCAGATCCAGGACCTCATCGGCAACGCCGTCGGTCTGGACGTCGCCCGCGGCGACGACATCACCGTGGCCTCGATGGCCTTCGACACCAGCGCCGCCGACCGGGCCGCCGAGGAGCTCGCGGCGGCCGAGGAGGCCGAGCGGCAGGCCCAGCTGTGGTCGATGGTGAAGACCGGCGGCATCGCCCTCGGCATCGCCCTGCTCGTGCTGGTCGTCTGGCTGCGCTCCCGGCGCCGGCAGGACGACGAGGAGGAGGACTACGAGGCCCTGGAGCTCACCGACGACGTGATGGCCGAGCTGGACCGCATCCGCATCGAGAGCACGCGGGCGGTGCCGGTCGTCGACAACGAGGCCCTGGAGCTCGAGGCCGCCGAGCGGGCCCGGGTCCGCGGCGAGATCGCCGCCATGGTCAACGAGAAGCCCGACGAGGTCGCCGCCATGCTGCGCGGCTGGCTGAGCGAGAGCGGTGTGAAGTGACCGAGCTCGCGAGGTCACAGGGAGACAGAGCACCCCGGGGCACGGCTCCGACGAGCGTCAGCGAGGAGGGGCTGTGACCCTTGCGTCAGTGGAGCAGATGGTCGGGATCACCCCGGCCGCCCAGGAGACCGCCGTCCTCCCGGCCGTGCGGCAGCCCGCGGCGATGCCGGGCCTGCGCAAGGCCGCGGTGTTCATCGCGCAGCTGTCCAAGGAGGAGGCCGGCGCGCTGCTGGCCAAGATGCGGCCGCGCGAGGTCGAGCTGCTGACCCGCGAGCTGATGAAGCTCGGGGCGGTCGAGCCCGACGACGTCGACGGGGTCCTCGAGGAGTTCCACCACCTCATGACCGCCCAGCGGTTCGTGGGACGCGGCGGTGTGGAGTTCGCGCGCGAGATCCTCGCGGCGGGCCTGGGCGAGGACAAGGCCGACGGCATCCTGTCCCGGCTCAACGTCGTCTACACCGAGGTGCCGTTCGCCTCGCTGCGCAACGCCGACGTCCGCCAGCTGGTCACCTTCCTCAAGGACGAGCACCCGCAGGTCATCGCCCTGGTGCTCGCCCACCTGACCGCGGCCCAGTCGGCCGAGGTGCTCTCCGGCTTCGCTCCCGAGCAGCAGGCCGCCGTCGCGCACCGCATCGCGACCATGGACCGCACCTCCCCGGAGATGGTCCGGCTGGTCGAGGAGGAGCTGGGCCGCCGGATGGGCTCGCTGCTGGCCCACCAGGACATGAGCACCGTCGGCGGCGTCGAGACCCTGGTCGAGATCATCAACCGCTCGCCGCGGCCGACCGAGCGCTCGATCCTGGAGTGGCTGGACACCACCGACCCGGAGCTGGCCGACCAGGTCCGCGCGCAGATGTTCGTGTTCGAGGACATCGTCACCATCGACGACCGCTCCCTGCAGCTGGTGCTGCGCGAGGTCGAGGCCAACGACCTGGCGACCGCGCTCAAGGGCGTGCGCCCCGACGTCCGCGACAAGGTCGTCCGGAACCTCTCCGAGCGTGCCGCGGAGAACCTCGCCGAGGAGATCGAGCTGCTCGGCCCGGTCCGCACCCGCACGGTCGAGGAGGCGCAGGCCAAGGTCGTCGGCGTCATCCGCACCCTCGAGGAGCAGGGCGTGCTGACCATCTCGCGGGGCGGTGAGGACGATTTCGTCGCGTGACGACAGCGCCGGGAGCATCGCTGCGAGGAACGAGCGAGGAGCGGACCGGCGCGCGGAGTCGCGCCAGTGGACGTCGCCTGATGGAGGACCCCCTGCGCCCCGCCACTCGCCGGCTGACGTCCGCCCACCACGGGAGTCGCCGCTGCTGCGCGGCGGCACCGCGGCGCAGGCGGCACCCCGGGCGCCGTACACGCGCGCAGTGCCCGTGCCGCCGCAGCAGACCACCGAGCGGCGGACGACGGTGCGCCGCGCGGCCGACGTCCCGGTGCCCGGCGGCCGGACCGCGCTGCGGCTCGGCGACGTCTACGCCGAGGAGCTGGCCCGGCTGCGCGAGCACGCCCGCCAGGAGGGCTACGCCGCCGGCCACGCCGAGGGGGTCCAGGCCGCCGACGCCGTCGTCGCCGAGGCCGAGCGCGCCGCGCAGGCCCGCCTGGCCGAGGTGCAGGCCCGCTGGGAGCGGCGGATGGTCTCGGCCACCGCCGCCCTCGGCGCCGCGGTGACCCAGCTGGAGGAGGCCGCCGTCCCGGTCGCCGAGGACGTCCGCGACTCGGTGATCACCATCGTCACGACCCTCGTCGAGGACCTGCTCTGCCGCGAGCTCGCCCTGGCGGAGGACCCGGTGATGGACGCCGTCCGCCGGGCGCTGACGCTGTGCCCGACCGACGAGCCGGCCGTCGTCCGGCTGCACCCCGACGACCTGGCCGAGCTGCCCGCCGAGGCGCTGGCCGAGCTGCCCGGCACGGTGCGCGTCGTCGGCGACCTCGCCGTGGAGCGCGCCGGCGCGGTCGTCGAGACCGGCCCCGTCCGCGTCGACGCCCAGCTGGGCGCGGCGCTGGAGCGCGTCCGGGCGGTGCTGGCGTCGTGAGCTCACGCGGAGACGCAGCACGCTGCGGCACGACGCCGCCGAGCGCCAGCGAGGAGGAGTCGTGACGCTCGGGCTGCTCGAGCGCGCCCGGGCCGCCGCCCGCCCGCAGGTCACCGGCTCGGTCGTCGGCGCGATGGGCCTGACCCTGTCGGTCGAGGGCGTCGTGGCCGCCGTCGGCGACCTGGTGGAGGTCAACCCCTCACCGCGCGGCGGCCTGCTCGCCGAGGTCGTGGCCGTGTCCCGCGAGCGGCTCACCTGCATGCCGCTCGGTGAGCTCTCCGGCGTGCACGCCGGCGCCCGGGTGCGGGCGACCGGCATGCCGCTGCAGGTGCCGGTGGGCGAGGCGCTGCTCGGCCGGGTGCTCGACGGGCTCGGCCGCCCCGTGGACGGCCGCGGCCCGCTGGACCCGTCGCTGGAATTCGTCGACCTGGCCAGCGAGACGCCGCACGCGCTCACCCGCACCCGCGTCGAGGAGCCGCTGACCTCCGGCGTCCGGGTGCTCGACACGATGGTCCCGCTCGGCAAGGGCCAGCGGCTGGGCATCTTCGCCGGCTCCGGCGTGGGCAAGTCGACCCTGCTGGCCCAGATCACCCGTGGCACCGACGCCGACGTGCGGGTCATCGGGCTGATCGGCGAGCGTGGCCGCGAGGTGCGCGAGTTCCTCGAGGAGAACCTCGGCGCGGAGGGGATGGCGCGCACCGTCGTCGTCGTCGCCACCTCCGACGAGCCACCGCTGGTGCGGCTGAAGGCAGCGTTCGTGGCGACCCGGATCGCCGAGGGTTTCCGCGACCAGGGCCGCGACGTGCTGCTGATGATGGACTCGATCACCCGCACGGCGATGGCCCAGCGCGAGGTCGGCCTGTCCGCGGGCGAGCCCCCGGCGACCCGCGGCTACCCGCCGAGCGTCTTCGCGATGATGCCCCGGCTGCTGGAGAAGGCCGGCACCGCCGCGGTCGGCTCGATCACCGGGCTCTACACCGTGCTGGTGGACGGCGACGACCACAACGAGCCGATCGCCGACACCGCCCGCTCCATCCTCGACGGCCACGTCGTGCTCACCCGCAAGCTCGCCACCGCCGGGCACTTCCCCGCGATCGACGTGCTCGAGTCGATCTCCCGGGTGGCCACCGCGGTCGTCGCGCCGCCGCAGATGGCCGACGCGCGGGAGGTCCGCCGGCTCATGGGGGCGCTGCGCGACGTCAAGGAGCTCATCGAGATCGGCGCCTACCAGGCCGGCACCGACCCGCTGGTCGACCGGGCCCGCCAGCTGGCGCCGGCGATCGAGGCGTTCCTCCAGCAGCCCACCGGCGAGCTCACCCCGGCCCGTGACTCCTGGGCGTGGCTGAACCGCATCGTGCGCTCGTGAGACGGGCGACCTTCCGGCTGCAGCCGGTCCTCGAGCTGCGCCGCACCGAGGAGCGGGCCGCCGCGCTGGCGGCCGCCGACGCCGCCCGGGCGGCCGCCGACGCCGACCGCCGGGCTGCCTCGGCCGAGGCCGCCGCCATCGCGACCGTGCCGACCGGTCCCACCGACTCCCTCGCCTTTGTCGCGATATTGGCGACGGCGCGGCTGGCCGCGGAGGACGCCGCCGCGGCCCGGTCGCTGGCGACCGCGTCGGCCGAGCAGGCCGAGCTGGTCCGGGCGGCGTGGACCTCGGCCGCCCAGCGGACCAAGGGCCTGGAGCGGTTGCGCGAACGTCACGTCCAGGCGGTGCGACTGGCCGAGCAGGCTGCCGAGGAGAGGACCGTGGACGACCTCGTCACCGGCCGCTCCGGCCGCCGCACCCGCACCGACGGGGAGTCGGCGTGGACGGACTGACCGCGGTGCACTCCCGGATCAGCGAGATCCAGACCCGCTTCCTGACCGCGCCGCGCCCGGCGGTGGCGAACGCCGACTGGACGGCGGCCGCCGCGGCCGCCGGGCTGACCGGCGCCGGCGCCGGCGCCACCCCCGCGACCACCGCGGGGACGGCGGGCAGCGCCTCCGAGGGCGCCGTCGTCACCGAGGCGCGGAAGTACCTCGGCGTCCCCTACCTGTGGGGCGGGACCGATCCGGCCAAGGGGCTGGACTGCTCCGGCTTCACGAAGCTGGTCTACGGCAACCTCGGCATCGACCTGCCGCGCACCTCCTCGCAGCAGGCGACGGCCGGCACCGCGGTGGCCTCGCTGGCCGACGCCCGCCCGGGCGACCTGGTGTTCTTCGACTACTCACCGGAGCGCCCCGGGATCGACCACGTCGGCATCTACGTCGGCGACGGCAAGATGATCGCCGCCCCGCAGGCCGGCGAGGTGGTCAAGGTGCAGGACGTGGGGAACCCGTCGGTCATCCGCCGGGTGCTGCCCGCGGAGCCGGCGTCCGCCCGGACCGCGTCGTCCACCGCGTCGCTGTCCGGCGTCCCCTACGCCGACCTGTTCACCCGCGCCGGCGCCCGGCACGGCGTCGACCCCGCGCTGCTCGCGGCCGTCGCGCAGCAGGAGTCCTCCTTCGACGCCGGCGCGGTCTCCCCCGCCGGCGCGCAGGGCCTCATGCAGTTCATGCCCGCCACCGCCCGGGGCCTGGGTGTCGACCCGTTCGACCCGGCCTCGGCCGTCGACGGCGCGGCCCGCTACCTGGCCGAGCTGACCGGGCAGTTCGGCTCCACCGAGCTGGGCCTGGCCGCCTACAACGCCGGGCCCGGCACCGTGCGCCGGTACGGCGGCATCCCGCCCTACGCCGAGACCCAGGACTACGTCCGCTCCGTGATGAGCAAGGCAGAGGCCCTCCGATGACAGCTCCCCTGGCGGCCGCCGCACCGGCGCCTGCGCCCACCGCCGCGGGCCCCGCCGCGACCGGATCGCCCGACGGCGGCGAGCGCTTCGCCTCCGCACTCGACGACGCGGTGTCGCGCGGGCAGGACGGCCCCCGCGGCCGGGAGCGCGCCGCCGAGGACGAGGGCACCCCCGTGGAGCCGGCTCCCGAGGCGCCGGACGGCGAGCAGCCCGTCACCGAGCAGCCCGCCGTCTCCGGCGCCGGCATGCCGCCCGGCTTGTGGGCACTGCTCACGGGCATCGGCCCGGGCGCGCCCGGGCCGGCGAACGCCGTCGCCCACGCGGCCGCCGGCTCCGCGGTCGCCGCGGTCGCCGCGGTCGCCGCGGTCGCCGACGCTGTAGCGGCCGGCAGCGTGGTCACGCCACCCGTCGTCCCGGACGGCGTCCCCGCCGCGGTACCGCCCGCCGCGACGCCCCCCGCCGGCGTCCCCGCACCCGGGACGACCGGGCTCCCGGCCGGTGCGGTCCCCGTCGCGGACACCCCGGCGGCCGGCAGCGTGCTGCCCGGGACCGCCGTACCGGCCCCGGCGGCCGGCGCGGCCACCGACCCGCTCCCGGGGATCACGGTCGTGCTCGCCGGCGCGGACGCGCCGGTCACCCCCGCCCCGACCGCGCCGGCACCCGTGGCCCCGGACGGCGTCGTCCCGCTCCCCCAGCCGGCCGCCCCGTCGGCGACGGCCGACGGCGCGGGCGGCGACACCGGCCCGGCCCCCGACCAGGACACCCCGCTGCCGGCGCCGGCCGCCGCGCCGGCACCCCCCGCGGGAGCTCCCGCCGTCCCGGCTCCCGTCGCGGTGCCACCCGCCGCGGCCGCGGAACCGGCGGCGCCGGCACCGCCGGTCGCCGGCCAGGTCGCGCAGCAGGTCGCCGTCCTGCGCAGCGCCCCGGACGGCACCCACACCATGACCGTGGTGCTCACCCCGGAGACGCTCGGCCCGGTCGAGGTCCAGGTGACGCTCACCCAGGGCACGGTCGAGCTGGCGCTGAAGAGCGCCACCGAGGCCGGCCGCGCGGCCCTGCTGGAGGCCCTGCCCGAGCTGCGCCGCGACCTGGCCGGCGCCGGCCTCAGCCTCACCGAGGCCTCGGTCGACCGCGATCCCGGCGGCTCCTGGGCCTCGGCCCAGCAGCACGCCGCCGGCGACCGCGCCGGCCGGCAGGGGCAGCCCGACGGCCGCGGCCGCCCGTGGCTGCGGGGCACCGACCTCGACGCGGGCCGCAGCGCCCCCGTCGCCACCACCGCCGTCCCGTCGTCCGGCCTGGACGTCCGGGTCTGAGAGGAGCACCGACCGATGACCAGCCCCGTCGGCGGGGTGGGCGGCACCGCCACCACGACCGCCACCAGCACCGTCACCCGCAGCGACCAGATGGGCAAGGACGTGTTCCTGCAGCTCCTGGTGGCCCAGATGCGCTACCAGGACCCGAACAGCCCGACCAGCACCACCGAGTTCATGTCGCAGACCGCGACGTTCACCCAGGTGGAGAAGCTGGAGGAGATCGCCGCGCAGAACGCCTCGCTGGTGGCCCTGCAGCGGTCGCTCAGCGCCGGCGCCCTGGTCGGCCACAGCGTCAGCTACACCGACGAGAAGGGCGCGACCGTGACCGGCACGGTCGGCTCGGTGCGGATCTCCGGTGAGGAGCCCAGTGCCGTCGTCGACGGCGTCGACGTCCCGATCGGCCGGCTGACCGAGGTCTCGCTGCCCGGCACGCGCTGAGCAAGGACCCCCGTGCCCCCCACCGTTCGCACGCTCACGGCGGGGCCCTGCACGGGGGCCACCCCTGATCACCCTATTGAGAGGAGCACCCCGTGCTGCGTTCCATGAACTCCGCGATCTCCGGTCTGCGCGCCCACCAGACCAAGCTCGACGTCACCGGCAACAACATCGCCAACGTCAACACCGTCGGCTACAAGAGCTCGCAGACCGTCTTCGAGGACACCCTGTCCCAGGTCGTGCGCAACGGCTCGGCGCCGTCGGCGCAGGCCGGTGGCACCAACCCGGCCCAGGTCGGCCTGGGCGTCAAGGTCGCCGGCATCACCACCAACTTCGAGCAGGGCGCGGCCCAGAACACCGGCCGGTCGACCGACTTCATGATCAGTGGCGACGGCTTCTTCGTGACCCGCGCCGGCAACGAGCAGGTCTACACCCGCGCCGGGTCGTTCAACTACGACGCCGCGGGCAACCTGGTCACCCCGGACGGCGCCCTGCTGCAGGGCTGGATGGCCGAGGGCGGCGTGGTCGACACCAACGGCGCGATCGAGACCCTCACCGTCCCCTTCGGCGGGGTCATGCAGCCCGAGCGCACCACCACCGGCGCCGTTGTGGGCAACCTCTCCAGCGCGGCGGCCAGCGGCACCGGCGTGCAGACCCAGATCACCGTCTACGACGCCCTGGGCACCGCCAAGCAGGTCACCATCGCGTTCAGCAAGAACGCCGCAGCCAACACCTGGGACGTGCGGACCAGTGACGGGACCAGCACGCTGAACACGCAGGTCACCTTCAGCACCGCCGTCGGCACGGAGGGCGAGCCGGCGACCGGTGCGACCTACGAGTTCACCCCCACCGACGGCGTCTGGCCCGACGGCATCCAGATCGACCTGGCGGAGCTGCGCCAGTTCGGCGGTCCGTCCTCGCTCGCCCCGGCCCGGGTCGACGGCAACGCCATGGGCTCGCTGCAGTCGATCTCGCTCAGCGGCGACGGCACGGTCATGGGCGTCTACTCCAACAACCTGCGCGAGCCGATCGGCAAGATCGCGCTGGCCACCTTCGCCAACCCCGGCGGCCTGGCCAAGGCCGGCAACAGCTCCTACCGCGTCGGCGACAACTCCGGCCAGCCCGCCATCGGCGAGGCCGGGTCCGGCGGTCGCGGCAGCCTGATCGCCGGCGCGCTGGAGATGTCCAACGTCGACCTGGCCGAGGAGTTCACCGGGCTGATCGTCGCCCAGCGCGGCTTCCAGGCCAACAGCCGCGTCATCTCCAGCTCCGACGAGGTGCTCCAGGACCTGGTCAACCTGAAGCGGTAAGTGAAGGACCCTCCTGCCCCCCACCGCTCGCAGGCTCGCGGCGGGCCCCTGCAGGAGGGCCGCCCTCCACGGGTGCCATGCGGCCCGGTACCTCGTCCGAGGTGCCGGGCCGCCGTCGTCGGTACGCCCCGGTGTCCGCGCAGGTCACACCGGTCTCACCCCGGAGGGTGAGGCGCCCTGTTCGGCTCAAGCCGTGCCCGCGCGACGCCGATGACTCCTGCAGACCGGCGGCCCCGCGAGCGGACGCCGCCACCCCCTCCCTATCGACCATGAGGACTCCCCGTGATCCGTGTGACGCGCCTGAACGGAGAGCGGTTCGCGCTCAACCCCGACCTCGTCGAACGGGTCGAGGGCCACCCCGACACCGTCGTGTTCCTGGTCGACGGCACCAAGTACGTCGTCTCGGAGAGCGTCGACGAGGTGCTCGTGGAGATCCGCGAGTACCGCGCCAGCATCCTGGCCACGGCCTACGAGATGGACCGCGGCACCTACCGCTCGCCGTCCCGTTCGACGGAGGACGACGCCCCGCTGGGCACCCGCGCCTCGGTCGTCCCCTTCCCGGCCCGCGAGGAGCGCTGACCCATGGACCCGGCCACCCTGATCGGGTTCGTCATCTCGATGGTCGCCCTGCTGATCTTCATGGTCATGGAGGGCGCCGACCCGATGTCGCTGCTCTTCCTGCCCGCGATCATCCTGGTCATCGTCGCCACCTTCGGCGCGGCGATGTCCGGCCAGACGATGGACGACCTCAAGAAGATGCCCGGCTGGTTCAAGCTGGCCCTCATGCCGGCGAAGGTGCCGGCGGCCACCGAGCAGATCCAGACGCTGGTCAGCCTCGCCGAGAAGGCCCGCAAGGAGGGCCTGCTCGCCCTCGAGGCGCAGGTCAAGGCCATCGAGGACCCGTTCCTCAAGCGCGGCCTGCAGATGGGCATCGACGGCACCGACCCCGAGGAGCTGCGCGCCGTCCTGGAGAGCGAGATCGGCGCCAAGAAGGCCGAGGACAAGGTCGCCGCCAAGTTCATGACGACGATGGGCGGCTACGCCCCCACCATCGGCATCGTCGGCTGCATCGTCGGCCTGATGAACGTGATGGGGAACCTCAGCAACCCCGAGGCGCTGGGCCCCATGATCGCCGCGGCGTTCGTCGCCACGCTGTGGGGCGTCATGGCCGCGAACTTCTGGTTCCTGCCGATGGGCGCCAAGATCGTGCGGGTCAGCGAGCTGCAGGCCGCGCAGATGGAGCTGCTGGTCGAGGGCATCGCCGAGATCCAGGCCGGCACCAGCCCGCGCGCCGTCCGGCTCAAGCTGACCTCCCTCATCCCGCCGAGTGAACTGGCCAAGGAGGCCGCGTGAGCTCCGGCGGCCACGGCCGGCGCCGGGGCAAGAAGCACGAGGAGGAGGAGCACGAGAACCACGAGCGGTGGCTGGTGTCCTACGCGGACATGATGACGCTGCTCCTCGTCCTCTTCGTGGTGCTGTACGCGATGAGCCAGGTGGACAAGCAGAAGTTCGCCCAGCTCGCCAGTGGCCTCTCCGACGCCTTCGGCACGCCGGTCTCGGTGATCCCGGCGCCCACGCCGGACGGCGAGCCGCTCGACGGGCTCCCCGGCGCCATCGACATCGCCTCGGCCATCGCCCCGGAGCAGACCGTCGAGCAGGCCGAGGTCGACGCCGCCGCCGCGGCCGCCGCGCTCGCCGAGGCCCAGCAGGTCGCCGCCGAGGCGCAGGCCCAGTACGAGGACCTGTCCGAGATCCGGGACCAGCTCGACGCGGCCCTGACCGCCGCCGGGTACGCCGGTGCCGCCCGCTACGAGATCGACGAGCGCGGGCTGGTCGTGCACATCGTGGCCGACCAGGTGCTCTTCGACGCGGAGGAGGCCGTGCTGCGGCCCGAGGGTCGGGCCATCCTCGACGCGGTCGCCCCCACGCTGAGCGGGCTGCCCAACGACCTCAACGTCGAGGGGCACGCCAACCACCTGCCGGTCACCCTCGGCGGGATGTGGCCGTCGAACTGGGAGCTGTCGGCCTACCGGGCCACGACCGTCGTCCGCTACCTGGCCGACGGCGGTGTCCCGCAGGACCGGCTGGTCGCCAACGGCTACTCCGACACCCGGCCGCTCGTCGCGACCACCGACCCCGAGGCGATCGGCGTCAACCGCCGCGTCGACGTCGTCGTCATGTCCACCGCCTCTGCCGAGGCCAACGATCTGCTCCCCGGCCTGGACGCCGGCACACCCCAGGAAGGCACCGATGGCTGACAAGAAGAAGGCAGAGACCCCCGAGGACGACGAGGCCAAGGGCGGCGGCAAGAAGAAGCTGCTGGTCATCGGCCTCGTGGTGGCGCTCGCCGTCGCCGGCGCCGCGTACTTCTTCCTCTTCGCCGGCAGCGGCGAGGCCGAGGCGGCCCCGGCCCCCGAGCACGGCGGGTACGTCGCCCTGGAGCCGATCGCGGTCAACCTCGCCGGCGGCGGCTACCTCAAGATCGGCATCACCCTGGACTACACCGTCGCCGCCGCCGGCGACGGGCACGGGGGCGGCGGCGTCGACGGCGCCAAGGCCCTCGACCTGGTGATCGCCACCTACTCCCAGGCCCAGCCGGCCGACGTGGTCGGTGCCCGGGACGCCCTCAAGGAGTCCCTCGAGCAGAAGATCATCGAGGCCTACACGGAGGACGGCGTCCCGCTGGTCATGGGCATCTACCTCACCGAGTACGTCACCCAGTGACCGCCGGGGAGACCGCGGCCACGCGTCTCCCCCGCACCACCCGTCACACCCGTCCGCCCTGACCGGCAGCGCCTCCCGCCGCCGGTCAGGGCGGACTCGTTCCCCGCCGATGACCTCCACGTGACCCGCCCCGAGAACGGACCCGCCCCCTCCGGGCGCAGCCGCCGCGGCGAACCCCGCACGTACGACTTCCGCCGGCCGACGAAGCTCTCCCGCGAGCACGTCCGCGTGCTGCAGATCGCGCAGGAGGCCTTCGCCCGCCAGGCCACCACCGTCCTGACGACGATGCTGCGGGCCGGCGCGCGGCTGGAGCTGCTCGGGATCGAGCAGCACTCCTACGACGACTACGTCACCTCGCTGCCCGACCCGTGCTTCATCGCGACCTTCACCCTCGAGCCGCTGGCCGGCAAGGGCGTGCTGGCCTACCCGCTGGACATCGCGATGGCCGCCGTCGACCACATGCTGGGCGGCTCCGGCGCCGCCGACCAGCCGGACCGGCCGATGACGGTCATGGAGACGGCGATCACCAACCACCTGCTGACCCGGCTGCTGTCGGAGTTCACCGCCTCCTTCGCGCACATCGTCGAGCTGCAGCCCGAGCTCAGCGACGTGGAGTACAACCCGCAGCTGGCCCAGGCCGCGTCCGGCTCGGACACCGTGATGGTCGCCTCGTTCGACATCGGGATCGGCCCCCGCACCGGCGAGGCCACCCTCGTGCTCCCCTTCTCGTCGTTCCAGGGGGCGCTGAGCAATGCCGCCTCCCCGACCCTGTCGGAGTCCGCCCAGGCCAAGCGGCGGCGCGCCTTCGAGGCGCTCAGCGAGCGGCTCACCGAGGTGCCCGTCGACGTGGGCGTGCGGTTCGCCTCGCTCGAGGTCTCCTCCGAGGACCTGCTGTCCCTCGCCGTCGGTGACGTGCTGCTGCTGCGCCACCCGCAGGACGCGCCGCTGGAGGTCACCACCAACGACGTGACGTTCGCCTACGCGATCGCCAGCAACCACCGCCGCCGGCTCGCCGCGGCCATCGTGCCGACCCCGGCCACCTCCTCGCACCGATCCCAGAAGGACACCGCATGAGCGCCACCGTGGAGCACTCGCAGGCCTCCGAGACCGTGATCGCCGTGGTGGCGTCGGCCGCCCGGGCGGCCGCCGCGCTGGTGCCGGCGACGACCGAGCTCGTCCCCGGCGCGCCGGTGAGCGACCCCGACGCCGTCCTCGCGCCGGCCACGGCCGCGACCGCGGTCGCCGCCCGCCTCTCCGGCGAGGTCAGCGGGGACGTCGTCCTGGTCGTCTCGGCCGAGATCGTCGACGCCCTCGCCAACTCCCCCGTCGGCCCGATGGACGTCGCCACCGCGCTGCGCCCCGCCCTCGAGGCCGCCGCCGCGACGCTGGGCCGCGTGCGCGTGGAGGCCGAGCGCACCGAGGAGCCCGACGCCGCGATGGACGGCCTGCGGGACAAGGGCATGTTCGTCGCCGTCCCGCTGCTGGCCGGCGGCGGCACGGTCGAGGCGGTCTTCGCGCTGCAGGTCACACTGCCCCAGGCACGCACCCAGCGCGGCAGCCTGGACCTGCTGCGGCACGTGGCCATGGAGGTCACCGTCGAGATCGGCCGCACCCGGATGACCGTCGGCGAGCTGCTCTCGCTGCACCCCGGCGAGGTCGTCGAGCTCGACCGCGCCGCCAGCGCCCCGGCCGACCTGCTGGTCAACGGCACGCTGATCGCCCGCGGCGAGGTCGTCGTCGTCGACGAGGACTTCGGCCTGCGGATCAGCGAGATCGTCACCGACGCCGCTGCCTCCGAGCTCGGGGGCCAGCAGCCATGACCTGGATGGTCGTCCGGCTGGTGCTCTCGCTGGCCTTCATCGGCGCCGTCCTCTGGTTCGCCGCCCGGGTCGCGCAGAAGCGCGGTGTCGGCCAGGGCAACGGCCTCATCGAGGTGGTCGCCCGGCAGCGCATGGGCCGGGCCAGCAGCGTCAGCGTCGTCCGCATCGCCGACCGTGTGCTGGTCGTCGGCTCCACCGAGGAGCAGGTCACGCTGCTCGCCGAGGTGGACGGCGACCTCGTCGCCGAGGCCATGGCCGAGCGGCGGCCGGCCACCGCCGCGCCGGCCGCGGCCGGGGTGCCCGCGCTCGCCGGCTCGGTGTTCGACCGCAACGGCTGGACGACGTTCGTCGCGCAGCTGCGGGAGCGGACGGTCCGCCGCTGATGACCACCTCCCCCGCCCCGGTCCGGGGCGTCCCGGTCGCGCGGCGCGTGGGGCTGGTCCTGCTGCTCGCGGCGCTGCTCGGCGTCGTGCTCGCGCTGCTGGCCGGCCCGGCGTCCGCGGCCCCCGAGGCGCCGACCGCGCCGACGGCCCCGACCGCCCCCGTGGTGCCCGCCGTCGAGGGCGGCGTGGACATCTCCATCGGCGGCGGCAGCCCCAGCACCTCGATCACCCTGATCCTCGCGATCACCGTGCTCTCGGTGGCGCCGGCGGTGATGCTGCTGGCCACCTCGTTCACCAAGATCATCGTGGTGCTGTCGCTGACCCGGAACGCGCTGGGCATGCAGATGTCGCCGCCGAACACCGTGCTCACCGGCATCGCGCTGTTCCTGACGCTGTTCGTCATGGGCCCGGTGTTCTCCGAGATGAACGAGATCGCCGTCCAGCCCTACCTCAACGGGGCCATGACGGTGACGCAGGCCTACGACACCGGCGTCGTGCCGCTGCGGGAGTTCCTGCTCGACAACACCCGCGAGGACGAGCTGTCGCTGATGGTCGGGCTCTCCGGCGAGGAGGCCCCGGCCGACGCCGCCGCGGTGAGCATGACGACGCTGGTGCCCGCGTTCGTGCTCTCGGAGCTCAAGAGCGCGTTCATCATCGGGCTGGTCGTGTTCATCCCGTTCCTGGTGCTGGACATGCTGGTCAGCGCCGCGCTCATGTCGATGGGCATGATGATGGTGCCGCCGGTGATCGTCTCCCTGCCGTTCAAGCTGCTGCTGTTCGTGGTGGTCGACGGCTGGGCGCTGATCACGACGGCGCTGGTGGGGAGCTACGGGTGAGTGCCACGAAGACGACGCGCGAGCGAGCATCGCAGGGAGCGCCAGCGACCGAGGAGCGGAACGAGCGCGGAGTCGAGTCATGAGCGACGCCGACGTCACCGAGATCGCCGTCCAGACGATGCTGGTCGCGGCCAAGGTCGCCGCCCCGGTGCTGCTGACCGCCCTGCTGGTCGGCTTCCTCATCTCGCTGTTCCAGGCGGCCACGCAGATCCAGGAACCGACGCTGTCCTTCGTCCCGAAGGTCATCGCGGTGGCGATCGCGCTGCTGGTCACGGGCAACTGGGTGCTCTCCGAGCTGGTCACGTTCACCCAGAACCTGTTCGACTCGCTGCCGCGGCTGCTCGACCGGACGTAGCGACCGTGGACCTCGAGGTCCCGGCCGGCTCGCTGGTGGCACTGCTGCTCGGCACCGCCCGGGCCACCGGCTTCGTCCTGCTCGCCCCGCCGTTCAACTCCCGGAGCATCCCGGCCCCGGTGAAGGGGGCGCTGGCGCTGGCCCTGTCGGTCGCGCTGATGACCCGCATCGCCCCGGACCTGCCCGAGCCGACCACCGGGTTCCTCGTGGTCGGGGCGGTCACCGAGGTCGCCATCGGTGCGGCGCTGGGCTTCGTCGTCCAGGTGCTGTTCGCCGCCATCCAGTACGCCGGCGACCTCATCGACCTCACCGGCGGCTTCTCGCTGCAGCCGGCCTACGACCCGCTGTCCATGACGACCAGCTCCTCGGTCGGCCGGCTCCACCACCTCCTCGCCGTGACCCTGCTGTTCACCAGCGGCGGGCACCTGCTGATCGTGCGCGGCTTCGCCACCTCCTACGAGGGGCTGCCGGTCGGCGGGACGGTGCCCACCGAGCAGCTGGCCCAGGTGCTCATCACCGCGCTGTCGCTGATGTTCCTGGCGGCGCTGCAGATCGCCGGCCCGATGGTCGCGGTGCTGCTGCTCGCCGACGTCGCGCTGGCGCTGCTGTCCCGGGCCGCACCCGCGCTCAACATCTTCTCCTTCGGCTTCCCGGTGAAGATCATGCTGACGCTGGCGCTGCTGGGCCTGACCTTCCCGCTGCTGCCCCCGGCCCTGGACTCGCTGCTGGAGCACGCGGCCCGGGCGATGGTCTCCCTGCGGAGCGGGTGAGCCGTGGCCAAGGACGGTCCCGGCGGTGAGAAGACAGAGGACCCGACTCCGCAGCGCCTGAAGAAGGCGCGCAAGGACGGCCAGATCCCGCGGACCCAGGAGCTGGGCACCTGGGCCGGCGTCGCGGTGGCGAGCTTCCTGCTGCCGATGCTGGCCCGCACGGCCTTCGACGAGGTCGGCCGGATGTTCGTGCAGGTCGGCGTGGTGGTCGCCGAGCCCGAGGTCGAGGCGGTGACGGCGCTGCTCGGCCAGGCGCTGAGCACCTTCGTCACCGTCGCGCTGCCGACGGCGGTGGCCCTGATGGTCGTGGGCGTCGTCGCCTCGGCCGCGCAGGGCGGGGTCACCGTGACCAGCAAGCCGATGAAGCCGACGCTGAAGAAGCTCAACCCCTTCCCGGGCATCAAGCGGATGTTCGGCGGCCACGGACTGTGGGAGGCGACCAAGGCGGTCATCAAGACCGCGGCGCTGGGCACGGTCGTCGTCGTCACCAGCGACCGGGCGCAGGAGCTGGTGTCCTCGGCCGGCGCGCTGCCGCTGTCGGCGGTCACGGCCACCTTCGCCGACTCCGCCGTCCTGATGTTCCGCGTCGTCGCGGTCACCGGCCTCGGCATCGCGATCGCCGACTACGTCGTCGTCCGCAAGCAGATCATGAAGCAGCTCAAGATGAGCAAGTACGAGATCCAGCAGGAGCACAAGAACTCCGAGGGCGACCCGCACGTCAAGGCGCAGCGACGGGCGACCCAGATGGCGATGTCGCGCAACCGGATGATGGCCGAGGTCGCCGACGCCGACGTCCTGCTGGTCAACCCCACCCACGTCGCCGTCGCGCTCAAGTACCAGCCCGACCGCGGCGCCCCGCGCGTGGTCGCCAAGGGCGCCGACGAGGTCGCCGCCAAGCTCCGCGAGCGCGCGGCCGAGGCCCGGGTGCCGCTGGTGCAGGACGTCCCGCTGGCCCGGGCGCTGCACGCCTCCTGCGAGATCGGCCAGGAGGTGCCCGCGCAGCTGTTCACCGCCGTGGCCCGGGTGCTGGCCTTCGTCATGCAGCTGTCCGCCCGCGGGGTGCAGGGCGGTTTCCACCGGCCCGGCTTCGCCGCGCCGGACGTCGGGGACCTCCCCCGGGCGGGCGCACGCCGCTGACGCGGGGCGGCTGGGGCGGGCGTGACGGCTGGGGCGGACGGCGGTGCCCCTGGGTGCCCGCTCTGCCGATGAGGGTCCCGTGCAGAAGCTGACGAAGGCCGCCGTCCCGATCGGCGTGGTGGCCATCGTCCTGATGCTCGTCGTGCCGCTGCCGGCCGCGGTGCTGGACCTGCTGCTCGGCCTGAACATCACCGCGTCGCTGCTGATCCTGCTGGTGGCCATGCAGATCCGGCGGCCGCTGGACTTCGCCGTCTTCCCGTCGCTGATCCTCATCGCGACGCTGTTCCGGCTGGCGCTCAACGTCTCCTCGACGCGGCTGGTCCTCACCGACGGCTACGCCGGGAAGGTCATCGAGGCCTTCGGGCACTTCGTGATCGGCGGCTCGCTGATCGTCGGTCTGGTGATCTTCGTGATCCTGACGATCATCCAGTTCGTCGTGATCACGAACGGTGCCGGCCGGGTCGCCGAGGTCGGCGCCCGCTTCACCCTCGACGCGATGCCCGGCAAGCAGATGGCGATCGACGCCGACCTCAACGCCGGCCTGATCAACGAGAAGCAGGCGCGCAAGCGGCGCACCGAGGTCACCGCCGAGGCCGACTTCTACGGCTCGATGGACGGCGCCTCGAAGTTCGTCAAGGGCGACGCCATCGCGGCCATCATCATCACGCTGATCAACCTGATCGGCGGCATGGCGATCGGCGTCATGCAGCTGGGCATGGCCCCCGGCGACGCCGTCTCCACCTACTCGCTGCTGACCGTCGGCGACGGCCTGGTCTCCCAGATCCCCGCGCTGCTGCTGTCGACCGCGACCGGCATCATCGTCACCCGCTCGGCCTCCGACGGGGACATGGGCACGGACCTGATCGCCCAGCTCGGCCGCTTCAAGCAGCCGGTGCGGATCGCCGGCGGCGCCTCGCTGGCGCTGTGCCTGATCCCCGGCCTGCCCAAGCTGCCGTTCCTGGTCATCGGGGGGCTGTTCATGCTCATGGCCTCCCGCATGCAGGAGACCACGGACGTCGACGAGGACGCCGACCCGCAGGCCGCCGTGGACGACGAGCCCAAGCCCGACTCCCCCGAGGCGATCGCCGAGAAGATGCGGGTCGACCCGCTCGAGCTCGAGGTGGCCTACGACCTGGTCGACCTGGTCGACGCCTCCCGCGGCGGTGACCTGCTGGACCGGGTCAAGGCGCTGCGCCGGAAGGTCGCGATGGAGACCGGCCTGGTGATCCCCCTGGTGCGCACCCGCGACAACCTCGACCTGCCGGCCTCGCAGTACGTCATCTGGCTCAACGGCGTCCCCGCGGCCAAGGGCACCTCGCCGGCCGGCACCGTGCTGGCGATCGGCGACATGCTCGACGGGCTGCCCGGCCGGGCCACCCGCGAGCCGGTGTTCGGGCTGCCCGCCAAGTGGGTGCCGATGGAGCTGCAGCGGCAGGCCGAGATGGCCGGCGCCACCGTCGTCGACCGCTCCTCGGTCATCACCACGCACCTGGCCGAGGTCGTCCGGCAGAACGCCGCGGACCTGCTCGGCCGGGAGGACGTGCGGCTGCTGGTCGAGATGGTCAAGCGGACCCACCCGATCGTCGTCGAGGAGCTCACCCCGACGCTGCTCACGCTCGGCGAGATCCAGCGGGTGCTGCACGGGCTGCTGGCCGAGAACGTCTCCATCCGCGACCTGGTGCGCATCTTCGAGGCGCTCTCGGTGCGGGCGAAGACCTCCACCGACGTCGACGGCCTGATCGAGGCCGCCCGGGCGGCACTGGGGTCGGCGATCAGCCAGCCCTACGTCACGCCCGACGAGCGGCTGCACGTCATGACCCTCGACCCGGCGTTCGAGCAGCGCCTGCTCGAGGCCGTGCGGCAGAGCGAGGGCGGTCAGGTCCTCGCGCTGGACGCCGGCACGGTCGACGCGCTGGTCAACGGCTGCAGCGGCCTGCTGACCGACGCCGAGCGGCTGGGCCTGGCCCCGGTGCTGGTGTGTTCCCCGCAGGTCCGGGCCGCGCTGTCCCGCCTGATGCGTCAGATCCTCCCCCGCCTGCCGGTGATCTCCTACACCGAGGTCTCCCGGACGGCCCAGATCGAGTCACTGGGAGTGGTGAACGGTGCCGTTGCCGTCCGTTGAGGCCGCCAGCCGCGAGGGCGCCATCGCCGCCGCGCGGGAGCAGTACGGCTCGTCCGTCCGCATCGTGGGGATCCGCCGGGTCCGCACCGGCGGGGTGATGGGCTTCTTCACCACCGAGCGCTTCGTGGCCGAGGTCGAGGAGCCCCCGGCGCCCGCGCCGGCGGTCGAGCGGCGCCCCGCGTCGAAGGCCGAGTCGATGGCCCGCATCGAGGCCGCGCTGCGCCGGGACCCGGTGCTGCCCGACCCGGTCGACGAGGTGGCCGACCTGCTCGGTGGCCGAGCCGACCAGCCCGCCGTCGGGCTGTACTCCCGCACGTCCGCGCCGCGCACCGCCCGCCCGGCCGCGGCGAAGGGCTTCCGGACGGCGGCTCCGAAGGCGCCGGCCGCGGCCGCCGCGCCGGCCCCGGCGCCCGCTCCCGTGGTGGACGACGCCCCGCTGTCACCCTCGCCGTTCACCGCGGCGCTGGCGCAGATGGTCGCCCGCGACGTCGACGTGCGCGAGGCCGTGGACGACGCGATCGCGGCGGTCGCGGCTGCTGCTCCGGCGCCCGCTGCTCCTGCCGCACCTGCTCCGGCCCCGGCGGCGCCCCCGCCCGCTACCGCTGCTCCCGCCGCTGCCGTCGTCCCGCCCGCTCCGGCTCCGGTCACGCCGGCCCCGGCTGCACCGGCCCCCGCCTGGGAGGCCGAGCTGCCGCCGGCGGCCCCGCCCGCGCCGGCCGTCGTCCCCCCGTCGGCCCCCGCCGCCCGGCCCGCCGCGGCCACCGTCCCCCCGCTGCCCGAGCCGGTCACCGTCCCGGAGTGGGTGCACGAGCCGGACCTCAGCACCGGCCCGGTCACCTCCCGCGAGGAGGCGATCGCCGAGGTGCTGCGCGCGGCGCTGGCCCACGACACCTCCGAGGCGGCGCTGACCCAGCTGCTGCGGGGCGTGCTGGCCGGGTCCGCGCCGGCCGAGCAGGACGCCGACGCGGCCGACGGCGCGTGGGACGAGTTCGCCGAGGCGCACACCGCCGAGATCCCCGTGTGGGTCGACGCGACCGCCGAGGCCGACGAGTGGGAGGTGGACGCCGACGTCCTGGCCCCGACCGCCAGCGACCCGGCCCCGCTCCCCCTCGACGCCACCACGGTGCTGCCGCCGCTGTCGCTGCTCCCGCCGCGGGCGCCGGGCACCGCGCTGGCCGTCCCGCCGCTGCTGTCGCGGCCGCCGGTGCCGCCGGCGATCGGCCGCGGCCCGGGCCAGTCGGTCGCCCGTGCGTCGCAGCCGGCCGCGGACTCCCGGCTGGCCACCGTGACCCGGTTGCCGGTGGACAAGCGCGCCGCCGCATGGCGCCGGTCCGCGCCGATGGTGGTGCCCTCGGTGCGGGGCCGGTCGACGTCCGCGGTCGCCAGCGGTCCGCTCCCCGGCGCGGCCGAGGACGCCCTGATCTGCCGGCTGCTGGAGCTCGGCGTGCCCGAGCAGCTGCTCGGCGAGGACTTCGCCGTCGAGGTCACCCGGTCCGGCGCCTACGCCGCGCTGACCCGCGCACTGGCCGCCGGCCTCCCCGCGGCGCCGGCGCTGCCCTCCGGTGCCGGTGAGGTGCTGCTGGTCGTGGGGCCCGGCGTCGAGACCCTCGCCGCCGCACGCTCCCTGGCCGCCTCGCTGCGGCTGGACGGCGAGCAGCTGCAGTGGGCCTCCCGCGGCGACCTGGCCGCGCTGGCCCCGCGCAGCAACCGGATCACCAGCATCGACACCGCGCTGGAGCGCAAGCAGAATGCCGACCGGTCCAGCGCGCTGACGATCGTGGCGGTCGACGTCCCGCTGCGCGCCGGTGGCGGTGCCTGGCTGGAGCAGATGGTCGCGGTGTTCGCACCGGTCGGCGTGTGGGCGGTCGTCGAGGCCACCCGCAAGCCCGAGGACGTCGGCCCGTGGCTGGACGCGCTGCCCCGCGTGGACGCGCTCATGGTCCAGGACACCGACCTGACCGCCGACCCGGCCGCCGTCCTGGGCCGGACCGCCACGCCCGTGGCCCTCCTCGACGGTGCGCGGGCGACCGCCCACCGCTGGGCGTCGCTGCTCTGCGAGCGGCTGGAGACCGCGGGGGCATGAGCCCGCTGCGCTGGGACGTGCTGGCGGTGTCGCTCCTCCTGGCCCTGCCGGTGCTGGCCCTCGGGCTGCGCGGTGACCTGTCCGGCGACGACGTCGTCGTGCGGCTGCCGTGGTGCCTGGCGGCGGGCTGGGCTGCGGTGGCGCTGCTGCGCTGGGCCGCCATCCCGCGCCCGCCGGCCGCCCCGACCCCTGCCGAGGACGATCTCACCCCGACGGTCTGACCCCGGCGACCGCCGCCCGGCTCGGCACTCTCGCGCGGTTCCTGAAGCACGCGCGCTGCTGCAGCAGCGCCACGACGTCGGGAACAGCGCCAGAGTGGTCGCCGTCCACAGATCCGGTTGATCGCTCCCCCGGCCCCGGCGTGGCCACCAGGCTGGAGGCGTGACAGCCCCGGATCACGAGCCGCCGTTCCTCCTGCGCCGGGCGGACGCGCTGACCGGGGGCTTCGACGACGCGGAGCTCGCCCGGATGGTGCGCCGCGGGGAGCTCCGCCGCCTGCAGCGCGGTACCTACGCGCACTCGCCGGCGGACCTGCCCACGGACGCCGCCGCGAGACATCGCCTCACCGTGCTGGCCACGATGCCCGGACTCCGGGTACCCGCGGTGGTGAGCCACCTCTCGGCCGCGGTCCTGCACGGCCTGCCCGTGTGGGGGGTGCTGCTCGCCCGCGTCCACGTCACTCGCCGCCCGCCGGTGAGTGGCACCGGCAGCACGCGCTTGCGACAGCACGTGGCACGGGTGCCGGAGAACCACCTCACCCTGGTCGACGGGGTCGAGACCACGAGCGTCACGCGGACCGTGGTGGACGTCGCCCGGTCGGTGCCCTTCGAGTCCGCCGTCGTGCTCGCCGACCACGCGCTCCGGTCGGGCAGCACCACCCGGCAGGACCTCGTGGACTGCGTCACGCGGATGGGTCGGATCCCCGGGATCCGCGCCGCCGCGCGGGTGGTCGACTTCGCCGACCCGCTCAGCGAGAGCGTGGGTGAGAGCCGCAGCAGGGTGCTGATCCACCGGCTGGGACTCCGGCCGCCCGACCTGCAGGTGCGGGTCCGCCGCCGCGACGGCAGCGTCATGGCCCGCTGCGACTTCGGCTGGGAGGTGCACCGCACCCTCGGGGAGTTCGACGGGCGGGTGAAGTACGGTCGGCTCCTGGGACCGGGGCAGGAGCCAGGTGACGTCGTCTTCAGGGAGAAGCGGCGGGAGGACGAGCTGCGCGACCACCGCTGGCAGGTCGTCCGCTGGACATGGGACGACCTCGATCGCCCGCGCGGCGTCGGCGATCGCCTCCTGCGGGCCTTCGCCCGGGGCGGCCGCTGACTCTCGCGCGGTTCCCCTCACTCACGCGCTGATGCAGCAGCGCGACGGCGGGAGGAACCGCGCGAGAGTCACCGCGCCGTACGCGGAGCCGGCCGGCGTCAGCGCGGGAGGTCCTCCAGCATCTCGGTGACCAGCGCGGCGATCGGCGAGCGCTCGGAGCGGGTGAGCGTCACGTGCGCGAAGAGCGGGTGGCCCTTGAGCTGCTCGACCACCGCCGCGATGCCGTCGTGCCGGCCGACGCGCAGGTTGTCCCGCTGGGCGACGTCGTGGGTGAGCACCACCCGCGAGCCCGAGCCCAGCCGCGAGAGCACGGTCAGCAGCACCCCGCGCTCGAGCGACTGCGCCTCGTCGACGATCACGAACGAGTCGTGCAGCGACCGCCCGCGGATGTGCGTCAGCGGCAGCACCTCGATGAGGTCGCGCGAGGCGATCTCCTCCAGCACGACCTTGGACACCAGCGCGCCGAGGGTGTCGTAGACCGCCTGCGCCCAGGGTGACATCTTGTCGCCCTCGCTGCCGGGGAGGTAGCCGAGCTCCTGCCCGCCGACGGCGTACAGCGGCCGGAAGACGACGACCTTCGCGTGCGCCCGGCGCTCCATCACCGACTCCAGGCCCGCGCACAGCGCCAGCGCCGACTTGCCGGTGCCGGCCCGCCCGCCCAGCGACACGATGCCGATCTCGGGGTCGAGAAGCAGGTCCAGGGCGATCCGCTGCTCCGCGGAGCGCCCGTGCAAGCCGAAGGCCTCGCGGTCGCCGCGCACCAGCCGCACGTGCTTGTCCGGCGTCACCCGCCCCAGTGCCGACCCGCGCGAGGACAGCAGCACCAGCCCGGTGTGCGCGGGCAGCTCGGCCGCGGCCGGCGCGTACACCTCGCCGTCGTCGTAGAGGGCGGCCAGCTCGGCGTCGTCCAGGGAGAGCTCGGCCATCCCGGTCCAGCCGGCGTCGACGGCGTCCAGTGCCCGGTAGTCGTCGGTGTCCAGGCCCACCGCCGCGGCCTTGACCCGCAGCGGCACGTCCTTGGTGACCAGGCAGACGTCGCGGCCGTCGGCGCGCAGGTTGAGCGCCACCACCATGATCCGGCTGTCGTTGCTGTCGTTGCGGAAACCGGCCGGGAGCACCGACGGCTCGCTGTGGTTGAGCTCGACGTGCAGCGTGCCGCCGTCCTCACCGACCGGGACCGGCGCGTCCAGCCGCCCGTGCCGCACCCGCAGGTCGTCGAGCATCCGCAGCGCCTGCCGGGCGAACCAGCCGAGCTCGGGGTGGTTGCGCTTGTCCTCCAGCTCCCCGATCACGACGAGCGGGAGGACCACGTCGTGGGCGCCCATGCGCAGCAGCGCACCGGGGTCGGAGAGCAGGACGGAGGTGTCGAGGACGAACGTGCGCCGAGTGTTCACGAGTCGACTCCCGTGGGGCGCAGTGCGCGCCCCGGCTCGAAGGTGGCCGGGCCCCGGCCGAGGAGCCGGGTACCGGCCCCCCTGGTCGACGAGATCGTCAGCACCAACCGGGCCTCCCGTGGACGGCGAGGTGAGCTCGCCCTCCACCGCGGACGGTAGGCCCGCGAGGTGACAGGAACGTGTCCTCCAGCGGGCGTGTCCCCCCATCGGGGCACCAGCGGCACCAGGCGCCTCAGCGCCGGTCACGCCTCCGGACAGCGACCAGCACCCAGATCACCGGCACCAGCAGGACCGGCCACTGCAGTCTCAGGTCGCCCAGCCACCAGAGCCCGCCGACCAGCAGCACGGCCAGCCACCCCGCCGTCCACAGGCCCAGGTCACGGGCCTCCTCCGGGCTGTGCCGTGCCATGTCACCCCCGCCACGTCATCCGCACCGCCTGCTCAGGCGGCCCGCAGCTCGCCGGCGACCGCGGCCGGGGTGAGGGGCTCGTCGAGCAGGCGGAGGAAGCGGTCGGCCACCGGCTGGTCGGCCGGGCGGGCGTCCAGCCAGCGGGAGAGCAGGTCCGCGCCCTCCACGTAGGTGGTCGTGTAGGCGCGCCACAGCGGGTGGGTGAGGAACCGCAGCTGCTGGCGGGCCCGGTCGGCGCTGACCAGCGACCAGCGCTGGATGAAGGCGGCCACCTCGTCGGCCCCGGCGCCGCGGTCGTGCAGCATCACGGCGGCGTCCTGGCGCACCCGGTTCAGCGGCGCGGCGGCCGCGGCGATCCGCTCGGCCAGGTCCCCGTCGAAGTGCAGGCCCAGGTCGCCGAGCACCTCGGCCGCCCACGGCCCCCAGCCGTCCCCGATCGCGGCCTGCACGCCGAGGTCGGCCAGCCCCTCGGCCATGAGGCACTCGGGGGTGTTGACCAGGAAGACGGTGTGCTCGAGCCGGGAGCCGCGCTCGACCAGGCCCAGCTCCTTGCGGCAGTGCTCGGTGTGGTGGCCCGGGTAGGCCTCGTGGGCGACCAGGTGCGGCAGCTGGCCCAGCCGGTGCGGCAGGTCGGCGTTGATCGCCACCCGCGAGCGGTAGTCGCCCTCGTAGTAGTTGAAGCCCGACCACGGCTGGTCGGTGACCACCTCGTACCGGACCGTCTCCACCTCGGGCAGCCCGTACCCGGCGCGCACCCGGTCGCGCAGCGCGCTGGACAGGGCGTGCACCGCCTCGGCCAGCCGCCCGGGCGGGCACTCCTCGCGGCGGCGGTGCGCGGCGTAGCGGTCGGCCAGCGGACCGCTGCCCGGGAGCAGCGCGTCGAGCTCGGCGTGCGCGGCGCCGTACGCGGCGGCGTCGCCGAGGGTGAGGTCGACCTGGAAGTAGCTGCGCACCTCGTCGAGGAAGGCCACCGGCTCGCCGCTCATCTTCCGCGCGGTGCACTCCAGCGCGGTGAGCTGGCCGCGCAGGAACCCGGTGCGGTCGGCGGGCAGGTCGGCCGCGGCGAGCTCGTGCAGCAGCCCGCGGGCCTGGTCGCGCAGCCCCTGCGGAGTGGGTGCGGGCTCCGCCTCCACCGCAGCGCGGACCCGCTTGTCGCCGGTGTAGGCGTCGACGAACCCGGACTCCAGCCGGTCGAAGCGCAGCCCGAGCCGCACGTACTCCAGGGGGACGTCGAGCGCGCGGGCCATGGCGGGCAGTTTCTCAGCCGCCGAAGCGCCGGTGCCGGGCGGAGTAGGCCCGCAGCGCCCGCAGGAAGTCCACCCGGCGGAAGTCGGGCCAGTAGACGTCGGTGAAGTGGAACTCCGAGTGCGCGGTCTGCCACATCAGGAAGCCGGACAGCCGCTGCTCCCCGCTCGTGCGGATCACCAGGTCCGGATCGGGCTGGCCGCGCGTGTAGAGGTGCTCGGCGATGTGCTCGACCTCGAGGCAGGCGACCAGCTCGTCGAGCGTCGTCCCCCGTGCGGCGTGCTCGGCCAGCAGCGAGCGGACGGCGTCGGCGATCTCCCGCCGACCGCCGTAGCCGACCGCCAGGTTGACCGACGCGCCCGGCCGGTCCCGGGTCGCCTCCTCCGCCTGCTTGAGGACGGCGACCGTCTCGGCCGGCAGCAGCTCCAGGGCCCCGACCGGCCGCAGCTGCCACCGCCGGTCGGGGGCGGCCAGGTCCTCGGCGACGCCCTCGATGATGCGCAGCAGCGGGACCAGCTCGGGCTCGGGCCGGGACAGGTTGTCGGTCGAGAGCAGGAAGAGCGTGACCACCGAGACGCCGGCCTCGTCGCACCAGCCGAGGAAGTCCGCGATCTTGTCCGCCCCGCGGCGGTGCCCGGCGTTGGGGTCCTCCAGGCCGATGGCCCGCGCCCACCGCCGGTTGCCGTCGACGATCACCCCGACGTGGCAGGGGATGTCAGCACCCTCCAGAGCCCGGGCGAGCCGGCGCTCGTACAGCTGGGTGAGGACCTCGCGTACCCACCGTCGGACCCCCACGGTGGGTCACAGTAAGCCCACTCCGCGGGGTCCCGCGCACCCGTCGTCCACCTGCACCGAGGCCCCGCGCCGTTGCCAGGCACCTCACAGCCCGCTCCCGTCGCCCCGCTCCCTACGGCCTCGTAACCTCGGCGCATGAGCGACCCCCGCGGAGAGGGCGAGGCCGTCCGGGTCGAGGCCGACGGCGCCCAGATCGACGCGCCCGCCGGCCCGGCGCTGGCCACCGTCGTCGGTGAGGGCGAACAGGTCGAACGGACCTGGACCCGCGCCGACTTCGACCACGACAGCGACTGGGACCACCCCGACACCCGCCCGCGGATGCGCGGCTGGCTGCACCTGTTCGCGTTCTTCGGCGCGATCGTCGCCGGCGCCGTGCTCATCCCGCTGGGGTCGGTGCTCGGCGCCCGTGCCGGGTTCTCGGTCGCCGTCTACTGCGCCACGATCTGCGGCCTGTTCGGCATCAGCGCGCTCTACCACCGCCGCCGCTGGTCACCGCGCGGCTGGAAGATCATGAAACGGCTCGACCACTCCATGATCTTCCTGTTCATCGCGGGCACGTACACCCCGTTCGCGCTGCTCGCGGTCGACCAGCCGACCGGCTACTGGGTGCTCGCCGGGGTCTGGGCCGGCGCGCTGGCCGGCGTCTCGCTCAAGCTCACCTGGCCGACCGCACCCCGCTGGGTCGGCGTGCCCCTCTACATCGGGCTGGGCTGGGTGGCGGTCTTCATCCTCACCGACATCCTGCACTTCGCCGGGGTGACGTCGCTGGTGCTGCTGGCCGTCGGCGGCGTGCTCTACACCGTGGGCGGGGTGGCCTACGCGGTGAAGCGCCCCAACCCCTGGCCCGATGTCTTCGGGTACCACGAGGTCTTCCACGCGATGACCGTCGTCGCCGCGATCTGCCACTACATCGCCGTCTACTTCGCGATGTACTCGAGCCCATTCGTCTGACCTCCGGTCAGACAACCGCGGCCAGGTGCCGTGCCGTGACATCGCGGTCCTCCGGACCGCACCGCGGCCACGTGCCGTGCCCCTGTTGCTCTGAGCCGCTGCGTCCCTCGATCGCGGAGGCCTCCGGCCCCCACTCCTCGGGACCGCGGCTCCGCCGCCGGTCCCCTGCCCCTCACGCCCCGCTCAGGCGAACGGCGGGCGGGTGTCGGCCCGGGTGCTGAGCCGGCCGGCGGTGCGCCAGGTGCGGGCGACGAGGTCGCGGTCCTCGTCGGTGACCAGGTTGCCCATCACCCGCAGCGCCACGGTCATCAGCGCACGCGAGCGCATGCCGACCGGCCCCGCCGCGGGCAGGAAACGGGGCACGGTGAGCAGCCCGGCCAGTCGGCGGGCGATGGAGAAGGCCTCCCCGTACCGGCGGGCCAGGGTGGCCGGCCAGGCGGCGGTCCAGTCGTCCTCGCCGAACAGCCGGACGACGTCGCGGCCGGTCTCCAGGCCGTAGTCGATCCCCTCACCGTTGAGCGGGTTGACGCACCCCGCCGCGTCCCCGACCAGCGCCCAGTTGCGCCCGGCCACGCCGGACACCGCCCCGCCCATCGGCAGCAGCGCCGAGGCGGGCGCCTCCACCGGACCCTCGAGCTGCCAGTCGTCCCGGCGGGCGTCGGCGTAGACCTCGATCAGCGCCTTGAGCTGCACCCCGGCGGGACGGCGGGCGGTCGCCAGCGTGCCGACCCCGATGTTGACCTGCCCCGACTCCGCCCCCAGCGGGAACACCCAGCCGTAGCCGGACAGCAGCTCGCCCTCGGTGCCCCGCAGCTCCAGGTGCGAGGAGATCCACTCGTCGTCGGCCCGCCCGGAGCGCACGTAGCCGCGGGCGGCGACGCCGTACGCGGTGTCGCGGTGCCACTCGCGGCCGAGGACCCGGCCCAGCGGCGAACGGACGCCGTCGGCGACGACCAGCCGCCGGCAGCCGACGGTGACCGTCTCCTCGGCCGCGGTCTCGAAGACCACGCCGGTCACCCGGTCCCCGTCGCGCACCACGTCCACGGCCCGCGCACCCTCCAGGGGGACGGCGCCGTCGTCCAGCGCCACCTGGCGGATCCGGGTGTCGAGCTCGGTGCGCGGGACCGCGCTGCCGTGGTCGGGGAACGCCCCGCCGGGCCAGGGCAGCTCCCAGGTGTGCCCGAAGCCGGCCGCGCGCAGGCCCCGGTTGCGGGCCCGTGAACGCGCCCAGTCGCCCAGGCCCAGGCGGTCGAGCTCGGCGATCGCCCGCGGGGTCAGCCCGTCGCCGCAGGCCTTGTCGCGGGGGAAGACCGCGGCGTCGGCCAGGACGACGTCGTGCCCGGCCCGCGCTGACCAGGCCGCGGCCGCCGCGCCGGCCGGGCCGGCGCCGACCACGAGGACGTCGGTGTCGGCGGGGACGGCGGCACTGGCTGGCACGCCGCCCAGTGTCCCCCGACGGTGGTTCAGCCGACTTCCGGGCCGCGGGCGCGGACCTCCTCGACCGACGCCATCGCCGCACGGAGCTCACCGAGCCAGTCGTCGGCGTGCTGGGCGACCAGCCGCACCGCCCAGGCCAGCGCCTCGGACCGCGACCGGGCGACGCCGGCGTCCACGAGCGTGTCGAGGACCAGCCGCTCCGGCTGCCGCAGCCGCGTCATGACCGGGACCGAGAGGTTGGTGAACACCTCCCGCACGTCGCCGCAGGCCGCTCCCCACGCGACCGAGCGGCCGTACCGGGCCTGTGCGGCGTCGGCCACGGCCATGCGCTGCTCGCGGGTCTCCTCGCGGAAGCGGGCGATGCGGCCGGCACGTGCGGCCGCGGCGTCACCCTCCCCCGCCTCGGGCTCGGCCAGGGTGCCGACGACGGTGATCTCGTCGCGGTCGACGGTCAGCTCGACCGGGCCGGTGAACCAGTCGTCCGGCAGCCGGCCGGCGAACCAGCCGGCGACCTCGGCGCGCTCGACCGGCGGTGCTGCGTCGGCACCGCGGCCGCGGCCGCCGGGGCCACGACCACGGAAGCCGGGGCCGCGGAAGCCCCCGCGCATGCCGCCGAAGGGGGTGTCGGAGAAACGGTGGTGTCCGTGCACAGCGGCCTCCCATGGCCTCCCGTGAGGTGATTACACACTTACACGGTAAGCCGCCGAGGCCCGGTCAGGAAGGGACCGGCGTTCCGCCGGGAGCGGAAGGCGCCCGGGACGGCACGGGGTCGGACCCCTCCCCCTCGTCGGGCTCCCGCTCCTTGCGGCGCAGCAGCCAGGAGGTGGCGCCGAGCAGGAGGACGAGCACCCCCAGGACGCCGATCTCGGTGATCCGGTCGCTGAACACCGCGCCCTCGCCGACGACGCCGGCGGCCTCCACCGACAGCACGACGATCTCCTTGATCGAGGCGATGACACCGATGATCAGGAACGGCTCGGCGACGAGCTCGCGCTTCTCCACCGTCGTGCGGACGGCGAACAGCAGCTCGACCACGATGAACACCAGGAGCAGGACGTCGAGCAGGTCGAGCATCGGCTGCTCGGAGAGGTCGGAGGTCAGCGTCCACGCCGTCCGCCCGGCCAGCACGAGCAGCGCCAGTGCGCCCACCACGAGCAGCAGCGCGATGCCGCCGTAGACGACGTTCTCCGCGAACTCGAGGGCGCGCGTGCCGGCTCGGCCGAACCCGGGCGGGGGGACGTCGCGCTCGGGGTCGTGCCGTCGCTGGGCCATCCCGGGATCCTCACCCCTTGCAGTGCCCGCAGCGACCGGGGGCGACGACGGGGTCACCCGGAGGGGTCGCTTAGCACGAGGTGACGGGTATGGGCGGGAGGCGCGCCGATGCAGCTGGCAACTCCTGCCGGGGAGTCCCGTGACAGTTCGTCGAGTCGACATGTCGACAGCCGTGGTGCCGATGCGCGTGTCGGGCGGATCCTGCCGTCGGCACCGACCCCAGGAGGCCCGCCATGAACCGCATCCGGTTCCTCGTCCTCGCCGTCTCCGTCCTCTCCGCGCTGGGGGTGGTCGCGCCCGCTCAGGCGGGTGCCAGTCCGTACTGCGGGATCACGTGGGGCTCGCAGCCGAAGAGCGCGTCGGCCGCGGACCGGGAGGTCCTCTACGACGTCCGGGCCGGACGGCACGGCTGCTTCGACCGGCTGGTGGTCGACGTGGGCGGCCAGGACACCACCTTCGGCTCGTACTCGGTGCGCTACGTGCCGGTCGTGCGGCAGGACGGCTCCGGCGACGCGGTGCCCGTCCGCGGGGCGGCCGACCTGGAGATCGTGGTCCGCGCCCCGGCGTACGACGAGCAGGGCCGGCCCACGTACCTGCCGGCGGACCGGCGGGAGGCCGTGGACGTCGCCGGGTTCCGCACCTTCCGGCAGGTCGCCTACGCCGGGTCGTTCGAGGGCTCGACGACGCTGGCCCTGGGCGTGCGCGCCCGGCTGCCGTTCCGGGTGTTCAGCGTGACCGGGACGCCGAACTCCGACGACACGCCCCGCCTGGTCATCGACGTGGCCCACCGCTGGTAGCCATCAGCGGCGACCGGCCGGTCAGCCCCCTGCGGCGCCCGGCCGGTCGTCGTGCGGGCGCGGCCCCTCGATCGCCCGGGGCGCGCGCCGCAGCGTGTCGAGCACCTGCTGCCCCGGCTCGGGGCGCGGGTCGACGAGCTCGGCCGGGCTGTCGGGGACGACGACCCGCGGCCCGTCGTCCGCCGCGTCGAAGCTCTTCGGCACCCGCTTGAGGTGGGTGGTCATCGACTTCACCAGCAGCAGGATCGCGATGAAGAGCAGCACGGTCAGCAGCGCGCCGATGGGGCCGGCCTTGCCGACGTCCTCCGGCAGCTGCTGGTCGGCGGCCAGGAGCACCAGACCGGTCATCGCACACCCACCTCACTGCGCACGCCGGCGAACAGGTCGTCCTCGGGCGCCGGCGAGTCGACGACCGAGCGGGCCAGCTCGTAGTCCTCGGTCGGCCACACCCGCTGCTGGACCTCCAGCGGGCAGGCGAACCAGCGGCCGTTCGGGTCGATCTGCGTGGCGTGCGCGATCAGCGCGGCGTCCCGGACGGCGAAGTACTCCGCGCACGGCACCTTCGTGGTGACCCGGTGGGACAGGTCCCGATCGGGGTCCCAGTTCTCCAGCCACTCCGCGTAGGGCGACTCCGCCCCCGAGGCCAGGATCGCCTCGTGCAGCGCCCGCGTCCGGGGCAGCGTGAAACCCATGTGGTAGTAGAGCTTGAGCGGCTGCCACGGCTCGCCGAGCTCCGGGTAGCGGTCCGGGTCACCGGCGGCGTCGAAGGCGTGCACCGAGACCTCGTGGGTCTTGATGTGGTCCGGGTGCGGGTAGCCGCCGCGCTCGTCGTAGGTCGTGACGACGTGCGGCCTGAACCGGCGGATCAGCTCGACCAGCGGAGCGGCCGCCTCCTCGGTCGGCACCAGCGCGAAGCAGCCGTCGGGCAGCGGCGGCAGCGGGTCACCCTCGGGCAGACCGGAGTCCACGAAGCCGAGGAACTCCTGCTCGACGCCGAGGACCTCCCGCGCCCGGGCCATCTCGTCCCGCCGGATCTCCGGCAGGCGCTCCCAGACGTCGGGCCGGTCCAGCGCCGGGTTGAGCACGGACCCGCGCTCACCGCCGGTGCAGGTCGCCACCATGACGCGGGCGCCCTCGGCGACGTACTTGGCCATGGTCGCGGCGCCCTTGCTCGACTCGTCGTCGGGATGGGCGTGCACGGCGAGCAGGCGCAACTGGTCTGCGTCGGTCACCCGCCCATCATCCACCGGCAGCACCGGGTGCCGCCGCCGCCGGGGCCACGATCGGGCGATCGTGGCGCTCGTCACTCCCCGGTACGCTGGCGTTCCGGATCCCGGAGGCCGGGGAGTGGGTGCAGCCCCGACCCCCGCCGACGGTGTTACGTTGGCCGTTCTGAACGCGGCCGTTCCCCGGACGGGGAGCGGCCACCGACATTTCAGGAGCACTGTCGTGTCCACCCCGACTGACGAGCAGCACCAGGGCGTCTGGCTGACCCAGGAGGCCCACGACCGGCTGAAGGCCGAGCTCGACCAGCTGGTGGCGGGCCGCCCGGCCATGGCCGCGGAGATCAACGCCCGCCGCGAGGAGGGCGACCTCCGTGAGAACGGCGGCTACCACGCCGCCAAGGACGAGCAGGGCAAGCAGGAGGCCCGCATCCGCCAGCTGGAGGACCTGCTGCGGAAGGCCAAGGTCGGCAACGCGCCGACGACGGCGACCCACGCCGCCACCGGCACCGTCATCACCATCCGCTTCCAGGGCGACGACGAGACCGAGAAGTTCCTCCTCGGCTCCCGCGAGATCGTCGGGACCACGGGGCTGCAGGTCTACTCCCCGGAATCCGCGCTCGGCTCGGCCATCATGGGCGCCGCGCCCGGTGCGACGGTGACCTACCAGGCGCCCAACGGCCGCGACATCACCGTCGACGTCGTCGCCGTCGAGCCGTTCGTCCCCTGAGCCCGTGACCGAGCCTGCGAGGTCACGCAGGAACGCGGCACCCCGGGGCACCGGGTCGACGAGCGCCAGCGAGGCGGACCGGTGACCCGCCCCGCGCGCTCCCGGCGGGCGGAGAACACCGGGTTCGCCTGCGTCCACTGCGGGTCGTCGGTGCCGGCCAACACCGACGGGCACTACCGCAACCACTGCCCGGTGTGCCTGTGGTCCCTGCACGTCGACGACCTGCCGGGCGACCGGGCCAGCGAGTGCCGGTCGCCGATGGAGCCGGTCGGCCTGGTGGAGAAGTCGGGCAAGGGCTGGCAGGTGGTCCACCGCTGCACCGCGTGCGGCCACCGCCAGCCCAACCGGCTGGTCCGCGAGGGCGACGCGCCCGACGACCTGGACGTCGTCCTCTCGCTGCCCTGGTCGTAGGGACCCGACCTCGCCGCCATTGCCGGCGTTCCGCGTGCACTGCCGGGGCTGCAGCACCCGCGATGCGCGGGAACGCCCGCGATGGAGCTGCTGGAGCGCTCAGCCAGCCGGCAACAACCCGCGGCGGCGGAGCAGCGGCGTCGGGTCGGCGTCCCGGCCGCGGACGGCGCGGAAGGCCGCCAGCGGGTCCACCGACCCGCCGACGGCGAGCAGCCGGGACCGGAAGACGTCGCCGTTCTCCCGGCGCAGGCCGCCGTTCTCCTTGAACCACTCCACGGTGTCGGCGTCGAGGACCTCCGACCAGATGTAGGAGTAGTAGCCGGCCGCGTAGCCCCCGGCGAAGACGTGCTGGAAGTACGTCGTCCGGTAGCGCGGCGGCACCAGGTCGTAGGCGACGCCGGCGGCCTCGAGCGCGGATCGCTCGAACTCCTGCGGGTCGCCGACCTCGGTCTCCGGCGTGATCCGGTGCCAGGCCTGGTCGAGCAGCGTCGCCGCCAGGTACTCCAGTGTCGCGAAGCCCTCGCCCCACAGCTGCGCGGCCTCGATCGCCTCGACCACGGACGCCGGCAGCGGCTCACCGGTCTCGACGTGCCGCGCGTAGCCGGCCAGGACCTCGGGCCACAGCGCCCACATCTCGTTGACCTGGCTCGGGAACTCGACGAAGTCCCGCGGCACGCTGGTGCCGGCGAACCGCGGGTAGGTCACCGCCGAGCTCAGGCCGTGCAGTGTGTGGCCGAACTCGTGGAACAGGGTGTTCACCTCGTCGAGGGTGAGCAGCGTCGGCTGTCCGTCGGCGCCCCGGGTGACGTTGAGGACGTTCACCACCACCGGCCTGGTGTCCAGCAGCCGCGACTGGGTGACGAACGAGCTCATCCAGGCCCCGCCGCGCTTGCCGTCCCGGGCGTAGAAGTCGCCGAGGTACAGCCCCACCGTGGCGCCGTCCGCGTCGGTGACCTCCCAGACGCGGACGTCGGGGTGGTAGCCGTCGAGCTCCGGCCGCGGCGTGAAGCGGTAGCCGTAGAGGCGCTCGGCCGCGGCGAAGACGCCGTCGACGAGCACCCGGTCCAGCTCGAACCACGGCCGCAGCGCCGCGGTGTCGACCGAGTACCGCTCGGCGCGGACCCGCTCGCTGTAGAAGGCCCAGTCCCACGGGGCCAGCTCGGTCACGCCGTCGCGGGCGGCGACGTCGGCCAGGGCCGCGGCCTCGGCCCGCGCGTTGGCCAGCGACGGCCCGACCATCCGGGCCAGCATCGCGTCGACCGCCTCGGTGCTGCCGGCGGTCTGGTCGGCGAGGACCAGGTCGGCGTGGGTGGCGAAGCCGAGCAGCCGGGCGCGCTCGGCACGGACCCGGGCGATCCGGACGGCGACCGGCCCGTTGTCGTGCTCGCCCCGCGACGCCCGGCCGACCGAGGCCTCGAACACCCGGCGGCGCAGCTCGCGGTCGCGCAGCTTGGTCAGCACCGGCTGCCCGGTCGGCAGCAGCAGCGGGATGAGGAAGCCGGTCGCGCCGCGGTCCTCGGCCGCGCGGGCCGCCGCGGCGACCTCCTCGGGGCCGAGCCCGTCCAGCGAGGCGGCGTCGTCGACCACGACGGCGGCGGCCTCGGTGGCCAGCAGGAGGTTCTGCCCGAACGCGGTCGACAGCTCCGACAGCTCCCGGTTCAGCTCGGTCAGCCGGGCCCGGCCGGCCGCGTCGAGCCGGGCGCCGGAGAGGACGAAGTCCAGGTGGTAGCGCTCGACCAGCCGGACCGCCTCGGCGTCGAGGGCCAGCCCCTCTCCATCGATGTCGTGCCGCGCGGTGTGGACGGCGTCGATCCGGGCGAACAGGCCCGGGTCGAGCCGCAGCGCGTCCGCGTGGGCCGACTCCAGCGGCGCCAGCTCCCGCTCGATCTCGCGCATCCGGTCGGTGGCGACCGACGAGGAGAGGTTGTGGAACACCGCGCCGGCGCGGCGGTGGAGCCGGCCCGAGCGCTCCAGGGCGACCACGGTGTTCTCGAACGTCGGCGGCTCGGTCGAGGCGACGATCGCGGTGACCTCGGTGCGCTGCTCGGCCATCCCGGCCAGCAGTGCCTCACGGCAGTGCTCGAGGGTGGTGCCGGCGAACGGCGGGAGCTGCAGCGGCAGCGGCGACGGCTCGAGCAGCGGGTTGTCGGCGGACGGGGCGGAGGCGGGGACGGCGCTCATCGCCGCCATCCTCCGCCACCGCATCGCTCGGTGGTGGGCCGACCGGTGGACACGGGGCCCAGGACCGGGCCGGTCCTGAGCCCCCGTGTCCACCGCCCGACCGCCGAGACGCGTTCTGGCCGGTGTCGGGCCCGGGGGGTCCCCGGCGGGTGCGACGGTGGGGTCAGCGCCCGCCGGGGACGACGCCTGGCCCCGGTGCGGTCCGGCAGGACCGCGACGTCATCGCGTGGCGGTGCGCTGGTAGAGCCGGACCGACAGCGGCACGAAGACCGCCAGGATGACCACCGTCCAGATCACCGTGTACAGCACCGGGTTCTGCAGCGACCAGGCATCGGGCACCGGAGCGCCGGCCGGGAAGTTGCCGAACAGCTCCCGGGCCGCCTGGGCGACCGCCGACACCGGGTTCCACTCCGCGAAGGTGCGCAGCACGGACGGGAAGGTCTCCAGCGGGACGAAGGTGCTCGCCACGAACGTCAACGGGAAGATGACGATGAAGCTGGCGTTCTGGACCACCTCCGGGGTGCGCACCAGCAGCCCGACCACGGCCATCAGCCAGGAGATGGCGTAGGCGAACAGCAGCAGCACGAGGAAGCCGCCGACCGCCTCGCCGAACGACGAGTTGATCCGCCACCCGACGACCAGACCGGTCAGCGCCATCACCGCGATGGAGATGGCGTTGAGCCCCAGGTCGGCGACCGTGCGCCCCACCAGGACGGCGGAGCGGGCCATCGGCAGCGAGCGGAACCGGTCGATCAGGCCCTTCTGCAGGTCGTCGGCCAGCGAGGCGCCGGTGATCGTGCTCCCGAAGACCACCGTCTGCGCGAAGATCCCCGGCAGCAGGAACTCCGCGTAGGAGACCCCCGGCGGCAGGCCCCCGATCGCGCCGCCGAACACGTAGCGGAACATCACCACGAACATGATCGGCGACAGCGTCGAGAAGACGATCAGGTCGGGCACCCGCTTGACCTTGATCAGGTTGCGCTTGGTGATGACGACGCTGTCGGACAGCGTCGCCGCGAGGCTGCTCATGCCATCCCCCCGGTGGGAGCCGGCTCGACCGGCTGGTCGTCGGTGGCGGTCTCCTCCGCCGCGTGCCCGGTGAGGGCGAGGAAGACGTCGTCGAGGTCGGGCCGGCGCAGGCCGACGTCGACGATCTCCGCGGTGTGGCCGTCGAGCCGCTGAAGGGCCTCGGCCAGGACCTCCGCGCCGCCGCTGACCGGCAGGCTCAGCCGGCGCGCCTGCTCGTCGACGTGCGGCTCGTCGACGGCCAGCCCCCGCAGCCGCGCCAGGATGTCGGGCAGGACGGCCGCCGTCGTCACGGTGAACTCCAGCCGCTGCCCGCCGACCTGCGCCTTGAGCTCGTCGGCGGTGCCGCGCGCGATGACCCGGCCGCGGTCGATCACCACCATCCGGTCGGCCAGCCGGTCGGCCTCCTCCAGGTACTGCGTGGTCAGCAGGATCGTCGTCCCGCCGTCGGCCAGGTCGGCGATGAACTCCCACATGCCCAGCCGGCTGCGCGGGTCCAGGCCCGTCGTCGGCTCGTCGAGGAAGAGGATGCGGGGGCGGGCTATCAGCGAGGCGGCGATGTCCAGCCGCCGGCGCATGCCGCCGGAGTAGGTCTTGGCCGGCCGGTCGCCCGCGTCGACCAGGTCGAAGCGCTCCAGCAGCTCACCGGCCCGTGCCCGCGCCTCGCGCCTGCCCAGCCGGTAGAGCCGGCCGACCATCTCCAGGTTCTCGAACCCGGTGAGGTACTCGTCGACGGCGGCGTACTGGCCGGTCAGCCCGATCGAGGCGCGCACCGCGTCGGCGTCGTCCACCACGTCGAGGCCGGCCACCCGCACGCGGCCGGCGTCGGCGCGCAGCAGGGTGGTCAGGATCCGCACCACCGTCGTCTTGCCCGCGCCGTTCGGGCCGAGGAGCCCGAGGACGGAGCCCTCGGCCACGGTCAGGTCCACTCCGTCGAGGGCGGTGGTCTCGCCGAAGCGTTTGACCAGCCCCTCGACGACGATCGCGTCGTCCATGACAGGAACGGTAGATGCGAGGACCGACGGTTCCGACCGGATTTCCGGGCCCACCCCCTCAGCCGGTGGTGACCGTGTAGCCGGCCCGGTCCATCCGAGCCAGGACCTCCCCGGCGTGCTCGGGCCCGCGGGTCTCCAGGACGACGAACACCTCGACCTCGCCCAGGCCCAGGCGGGTCGCCGTCCGCTCGTGCTCGACCTCCAGCACGTTGGCCCCGACCTGCGCGAGCTCGCCGAGCACCGCCGCCAGCGAGCCCGGCCGGTCGGGCACGCGCAGCCGCAGCGACAGGTACCGCCCGGCCGCGGCCATGCCGTGCTGCACCACCTTGAGCAGGAGCACCGGGTCGATGTTGCCGCCGGAGACCACCGCCACCACCGGCGGCTCGAAGGCGCCCGGATCGGCCAGCACGGCGGCCACCGCGGCCACGCCGGCCGGCTCGACCACGAGCTTGGCCCGTTCCAGGCAGAACAGCAGCGCCTGGGACAGGTCCTCCTCGCTGACCGTGCGCACCTGGTCGACAAGGTCGCGGACGTGCGCGAACGTCAGCTCCCCCGGCGCGCCGACGGCGATCCCGTCGGCCATGGTCGTCATCGCCGACAGCGCGACCGGCCGGCCGGCGGCCAGCGACCCGGGGAAGGCGGCCGCCGCCGCGGCCTGCACCCCGACCACGCGGACGTCGGGACGGCGGGCCCGCACCGCCGCCGCGATGCCCGACACCAGCCCGCCGCCGCCGGTGCAGACGACGACGGTGCGGACGTCGGGGCACTGGTCGAGGACCTCCAGGCCGACCGTCCCCTGACCGGCGATCACGTCGGGGTGGTCGAACGGGTGGATGAACACCGCGCCGGTCCGCTGCGCGTGCTCGGCGGCCGCGGCCAGCGCGTCGGTGAGCGAGGCGCCGCCCAGCCGGGCCTCGGCGCCGTAGCCGCGGGTGGCCGCCACCTTGGGCAGCGGCGCGCTCTCCGGCATGAACACCGTGGCCCGGATGCCCAGCAGCTGCGCGGCCAGCGCGACGCCCTGCGCGTGGTTGCCGGCGCTGGCCGCCACCACGCCGCGGGCCCGCTCGGCGTCGGTCAGCCGCGCCAGCCGGGTGTACGCGCCGCGGATCTTGAACGAGCCGGTCCGCTGCAGGTTCTCGCACTTGAGCCACACCGGCCCGCCGACCCGGTCGGCGAGCGCGCGCGAGTGCTCCAGCGGCGTGCGCCGGACGACGCCCTCCAGCACCGCCGCCGCGGCCTCGACGTCCGCTCCGCCCACCAGCGCGACGTCGTCCCGCCGCACCTCCCCAGCCACCATGCCGGGGATCCTCGCAGGGGATGCGGCCAGGTGGGAGCAGCCGAACGGGTGCCCACCCCGCCGAGCTCGTCGTACCGTGGCGGGGGTGACGGACCCCGGCGTTCCCGCCTCCGCTCCCCCCGCTCCCACGACTCTCGGTGAGCTCCGCGCCAGCGGCGCCACCCCCCGGCCGGTCAAGGCCGAGATCCGCGCCAACCTGCTCGCCCGCTTGGCCACCGGCGAGCCGTCCCTGCCCGGCATCGTCGGGTTCGAGGACACCGTCGTCCCCGAGGTCGAGCGCGCCCTCATCGCCGGCCACGACCTGGTCCTGCTCGGCGAGCGCGGGCAGGGCAAGACCCGGCTGATCCGCACCCTGGTCGGCCTGCTCGACGAGTGGACGCCGGTCCTCGTCGGCAGCGAGCTGAACGAGCACCCGCTGGCCCCGATCAGCGTCTGGGGGCACCGGCAGGTCGCCGAGCACGGCGACGCCACGCCGGTCGGCTGGCTGCACCGCAGCGACCGCTTCGGCGAGAAGCTGGCGACGCCGGACACCAGCGTCGGCGACCTGATCGGCGACGTGGACCCGATCAAGGTCGCCGAGGGCCGCACGCTGGGCGACCCCGAGACGGTGCACTACGGCCTGGTGCCGCGCACCAACCGCGGCATCTTCAGCGTCAACGAGCTGCCCGACCTGGCCGAGCGCATCCAGGTCGCGCTGCTCAACGTGCTCGAGGAGCGCGACATCCAGATCCGCGGCTACCGGGTGCGGCTGCCGCTGGACCTGCTGCTGGTCGCCAGCGCCAACCCCGAGGACTACACCAACCGCGGCCGGATCATCACCCCGCTCAAGGACCGCTTCGGCGCCGAGGTGCGCACCCACTACCCGATCGAGCTGGCCGACGAGGTGCGGCTGCTGCACCAGGAGGCCGGGACCGCCTGGCCCGGCGGCGACCAGCTGGAGACGCCGCTGGTCCCCGAGCACCTGGTGGAGATCATCGCCCGCTTCACCCGGCTGGTCCGCGACTCCAGCCACGTCGACCAGCGCTCCGGCGTCAGCGCCCGCTTCGCCATCGCCGGGCTGGAGACGGTGGCCGCCTCCGCCGTCCGCCGGGCCGCCGTCGCCGGGGAGAGCCGCCCGGTCGCCCGCGTCGTCGACCTGCCCAGCGTCGTCCCGGCCAGCCGGGGCAAGGTCGAGTTCGCCGACTCCGGCTCCGACCCCGACGACGAACGGGAGATGGAGGTGCTCGAGCACCTGCTCCGGCAGGCGACCGCGCAGACCTTCCGGGCCCGCTGCGCCGGGCTGGACCTGACCGGCCTGCAGGAGCACTTCACCGGCGGGGAGACCGTGGAGTCCGGCGAGCTGGTGCCGGCCGCGGCGCTGCTGGGCCAGCTGGGCACCATCCCGAAGCTGGCCGAGCTGCTGGGGCGGCTGGGCGTGCCGGAGGGCGAGCAGTCGGCCGAGCAGGCCGCCGCCGCGGTGGAGTTCGCCCTCGAGGGGCTCTACCTCACCCGCCGATTGGCCAAGGACACCGACGGCGCCCGCACGGTGTACGGGGCCTGAGGTGGTCCGCCGGCCCGGAAAGGGCTACCGGTACGGGCGCTGGCGGGGCGGGCCCGACCCGCTGGCGCCGCCCTACGACCTGGGCAGCGCGGTCGACGAGATCGGCGACTCGGTGCTCGGCGGCAGCGGCGTGCGCGAGGCGCTGCGCGAGCTGCTGCGCCGCGGCATGGACGGCCGGCGCGGGCTCGACGAGCTGCGCCGGTCGGTCCGCGAGCGGCTGCGGCAGGCCCGCAACGCCGGCCGGATGGACGGCACCCTGCAGGAGGTCCGCGAGCTGCTCGACCGCGCGGTCGAGGCCGAGCGGCGCGAGCTGTTCCCCGACCCCGACGACATGGCCCGGCTCAAGGAGGCCGAGCTCGACGCGCTGCCCGAGGACACCGCGGGGGCGGTCCGCGCGCTCAAGGAGTACGACTGGCGCTCGGCCGAGGCGCGGCAGGCCTACGAGCAGATCCAGGACCTGCTGCGCCGCGAGGTGCTCGACAGCTCCTTCGCCTCGATGAAGCAGGCGCTGGAGAACGCGAGCGGGCAGGACATGCAGGCGGTCAAGGACATGGTCGCCGACCTCTCGCAGCTGATCGACGCGCACAACCGCGGTGAGGACACCGACCAGCGCTTCGCCGACTTCATGGAGAAGCACGGGCAGTTCTTCCCCGACGACCCGCAGTCGGTCGAGGAGCTGATCGACTCCCTCGCCCGCCGGGCCGCCGCCCAGGAGCGGATGATGGCCGGCCTCTCCCCCGAGCAGCGGGCCGAGCTGGCCGACCTGATGGCCCAGACGATGCAGGACATGGGCCTGGCCAGCGAGATGGCGCACCTGCAGGACGCGCTGCGCCAGGCCCGGCCCGACCTGCCATGGGGGCAGCGCGGCCAGGTGCCCGACGGCGAGCAGTCCCTCGGCATGGGCGACGCGACCAGCGCGGTGGCCGAGCTGGCCGACCTGGAGGCGCTGTCCAACCAGCTCTCCCAGGGCTACGCCGGCGCCTCGCTGGCCGACGTCGACGAGGAGCTGCTCGAGCGGGCACTCGGCCGCCCGGCGGTCGACGACCTCGCCGCGCTGCGCCAGATGGAGCGCGAGCTGGAGCGGCAGGGCTACCTGAACCGCTCCGAGGGCAAGCTGGAGCTCTCGCCCAAGGCGGTCCGCCGGCTGGGCGCCACGGCGCTGCGCCGGGTGTTCGCCGAGCTGGACGCGACCGGCCGGGGCGAGCACGACGTGGCCGACGCCGGGTCCGCCGGGGAGCTGACCGGTAGCTCGCGGGAGTGGCGGTTCGGTGACGAGCAGCCGCTGGACGTCGTCCGCACGGTGCGCAACGCCGTCCTGCGCACCGCGCACGAGCCGCGTGCCGACTCCGATCGCGCGGTGCGGATCGCCGTCGAGGACTTCGAGGTCGTGGAGACCGAGCGGCGCACCGGCGCCGCGGTCGCGCTGCTGGTCGACCTCTCCTACTCGATGGCGCTGCGCGGCACCTGGGGCGCGGCCAAGTCGACGGCGATGGCGCTGCACTCGCTGGTGACGACCCGGTTCCCGCAGGACGCCATCCAGATCATCGGCTTCTCCTCCACCGCGCAGGTGCTGCGCCCGGAGACGCTCGCGGAGCTGTCGGTGGACACGTTGCAGGGCACCAACCTGCAGCACGGGCTGATCCTGGCCCGCCGCTTCCTCGCCCGGCACCGGGACGCCGAGCCGGTGGTGCTGGTGGTCACCGACGGCGAGCCCACCGCCCACCTGGAGGACGACGGGACGCCGTTCTTCTGCTGGCCGCCGATGCCCGAGACGATCGCCCGCACCGTGGCCGAGGTGGAGCGGGTGGCCCGGTCGGGGGCGACGATGAACGTCTTCGCGCTGGACCCGGAGCCGGGGCTGGTGCACTTCGTCCACGACATCACCCAGCGGGCCGGTGGGCGGGTGTTCACCCCGGACAGCGAGCGGCTGGGCGAGTACGTGGTCGCGGACTACCTCCGCACCCGGCGGGGCCGCCGGGCCCGCTGAACGGCGAGACTGGGCGGGTGACCGACCGGGCGAGCGCCGTGAGCGTCGCGGAGGTACCGCTCGACGTCGTCCTGCCGCTGCGCAGCGCCGTCCTGCGCGGCGGCGGCCCGGCGGGCATGCCCGGGGACGACGACCCGGCCACGGTCCACCTGGCCGCGCGCGATGCCGGCGGCCGGGTGGTCGGTGTCGTGCGCTACTCCCCCGCGCCCTGCCCGTGGCGGCCGGACGCCCGGGCGCCCTGGCAGCTGCGCGGCATGGCCACCACCCCCGGGGTCCGCGGGCTCGGGGTCGGCCGGGTGCTGGTCGCCGAGGGCCTGGCGCGCGTCGCGGCGCGCGGCGGGGACCTGGTCTGGTGCGACGCCCGCACCACCGCCGCCGGGTTCTACGAGCGGATGGGGTTCACCGTGGTCACCGGCGAGTACGACAAGCCCGGCGTGGGCCCGCACGTCGGGATGGTCGTGGCCCTGGAGCCCTGAACCGGGGGGTCCGGGTCAGCCCCGGACGAGCTCGGGGGACGCGATGAGGTCGGCGATCTCCGGCGGGTGCTCGGTCTGGGCCACCGGGACGAAGCAGTCCCCGCTCCGCCGGTACAGGCCGCCCCGCACGTCGATCCCCGGCACGCGCGGGTTGTCCACGACCAGCAGGTGGCCGCCCTCGGGCAGCCCGGCGAACAGCACCCGCAGGGCGCGCCGGATGTCCTCGTCGCCGAAGTAGAGCCGGCGGAGCAGGTTGGCCACCTTGACCACGTCGGGGGCCGGTCCGGTCCACGGCTGGAAGACGTCGTGGACCCGGGTGGTCACGCGGGGGTCCTCGCGGACCAGCCGGCGGGCCGCCGGCCCGAGCAGCAGCACCGGACGGGCGGGACGCCGTCGTGCCCGCGCGACCAGCGGCGCGGCGAGGACCCGGACCACGCGCGACAGCGAGGGCCAGCCCACGAGCCGCCGGCCGGCCACGAGCACGCAGGTGCCGTGCGGGTCGAAGAGGACCACGTGCCGGCCGACCTCGACCGCGGAGAGCTCGAGGTAGAGGTCGGCGATCACGTACGACCCGAGGTCCGGCAGCTTCGCGACCAGGTCGACCGAGGTCGAGCCGTCGGAGGCGCCGATGTCGACGACCGTGGCGCCGGCGAGGTCGAGGTGGTCGCGCAGGAGCGCGTCCGCCGGGGCGTGCCGGTCCGCCTGGGTGATCTTGATGGTCTCGCCCACGTGGATGATCGACATGACCGCGCGGAAGTCCTCCGCCGAGGGGTCCTCCTCCAGCAGGACCCGGGGGTCGGTGCGGAACAGGCGCGGGGCGCGGCGCTCCCAGGCGGCGGGCCAGCCCCCTCGGACGGCTCGGACAGGCGCTCTCATGGCCAGCACGCTAGGGCCGGCGCCCCGCTCCGCGGCGCCGCCGGAGGGGACCCCTGACCCCAAGGGGGTGGCCGGGGGCGTCAGCGTCGCAGGGCGCGCCAGCCGCTCGAGCTGATCCCCGGGATCGCGCCGGCCCGGAAGGCGTCGACGAACAGCCGGAAGTCGTCCTGCGTGCGGTGCGCGTAGTCGTGCGCGAAGGCGACCACGTCGGCGACGAACTCCTCCTCGCGGTCACCGATCATCTCCACGATGGCCTCCTCGGTCTGGAACGGCACCAGCGTGTGGTCGCTGTCGGCGTCGCCGACGCAGTGCATCTTCGCCGTCGCCCGGCCCAGCTGGGCCAGCACCGGCGCGATGTCCTCGGGCTCGGTGAGGTCGTCCCAGTCCAGGTCGGACTCGTAGGGCGAGAGCTCCTGGACGACGAACCCCACGCCGCCGATCTCGGTGTGCCCGAGGAACTGCGAGGCGTTGGCCTGCAGCGCCCGCTGCGAGATCGCCGTCCGGTGGCCCTCGTGCTCGAAGGACGCCCGGATGTCCGGGTCCCGTACCACCCGGCTCGGCGCCGGCACGTTGCCCTGCTTGAGCGAGAGGACGACGTCGTTCTCCAGCGCCTGGTCGTAGCCCTCGAGCAACACGTTGTACGCCGGGAGCCCGGCGCTGCCGATGCCGAATCCGCCGGTGGCGACGACGTCCTTGACGTCGTAGGCGACGTCGCGCCGCCGTCGCGGCGGGAAGACGGTGCCCCGGTAGCGGTCCAGGGCGGCCAGCACCGTGTCCCGCTCGGCGTCGTCCAGGCGCCGGGTGCGCGGCCCGTCGGCGAACCTCCGTCGGTAGTCCTCGACGACGGTCATCCGGTCCAGCAGCGCGGCCCGGCTGCGGGCGCTGGTCTCCAGGATGACCCGGTGCACCGCGCCCTCGGTGTTCTCCTTGACCAGCGCGAAGGACTTGTCGTCGTCGAGGCGGGTGAAGTGCCGGACCTGGTCGAGGTAGGCGGTGAGGTAGCCGCGCAGCAGGTCGGAGATGACGTCGTCGCCGAATGCCTTGCGCCAGGACAGCAGCGCGAAGCTCGCGGCGAACCGGCGCAGGTCCCAGCTCACGTGCCCCACGTAGGCCTCGTCGAAGTCGTTGACGTCGAAGACGATCCGGCCGGCGCCGTCCATGTAGGTGCCGAAGTTCTCCGCGTGCAGGTCGCCCTGGATCCACACCCGGCCGGTGCGCTCGTCGCACCAGCGGTCCTCCAGCTGGGCCATGTCGGCGTAGAAGAGGCAGGCGGTGCCCCGGTAGAAGGCGAAGGGGTCGGCCGCCATCTTGCGGAACTTGGTGCGGAAGGCGTCCGCGTCGGCGGTCATCAGCTCGGAGAACGCGTCGACCAGCACGTCGACGATCTGCTGCGAGCGGTCACCAGGAGTGACCCTTGCGGGGGATTCAGCCACGGAGCGACCGTAGGGGGCGGTTAGCCTCGGGGACAGGTGTCCGACGAGGGGACGGGGGCGGCGGTGACTCGAGCGGCCACGGCATGGCGGCTGGCCACGGGCGCCGCCTACGGCGGCGGCGGGCTGGGCCTGGCCGGTGCCGGGATGCTCGCCGTCCTGCGGCAGCAGGCCCGCGCCGCCCGGCGCCGGGTCGAGTCCAGCAACCTGCGCGTCGACCCGCCATCGGGCGAGGGTGTCTACGGCCGCGGCCGCGGCCGTCCGATCGTGTTCACCGTGCTGGGCGACTCCAGCGCCGTCGGGCTGGGCGTGCAGCGGGCCGCCCAGACCCCCGGCGTGCTGCTCGCCGCGGCCCTGGCCGAGCTGGCCGAGCGCCCGGTCCGGCTGGTGCGGCTCGCGGTCTCGGGTGCCAAGTCCTGGCAGCTGGACGAGCAGGTGGACAAGGCGCTGCTGGAGCACCCGGCCGTCGCCCTGATCATGATCGGCGCGAACGACGTGACCAGCCGCACCGCGCCGGGGGTCTCGGTGCGGCACCTGCGCGACGCCGTCCGCCGGCTCACCGAGGCCGGCACGCAGGTCGTCGTCGCCACCTGCCCGGACCTGGGCACCGTGCGGCCGATCGGCCGGCCGCTGCGCTGGCTGGCCCGCCGGTGGAGCCGGCAGCTGGCCGCCGCGCAGACGATCGCCGTCGTCGAGGCCGGCGGGCGCACCGTGTCACTGGGCTCGGTGCTCGGCCCCTCGTTCGCCGAGGACCAGGACCTGTTCAGCGCCGACGAGTTCCACCCGAGCGCGCACGGCTACGCGCAGGCCGCCGCCGTCCTGCTGCCGTCGATCGCCGACGCGCTCGGCGTCTGGCCGGCCGCCGCCGACCGCGGCCTGCGCAACCTGCGCCGCGACACCGTCCGCCCCGTCGCCCGGGCCGCGGCGCGGGCCGCCGGCCGCACCGGCACCGAGGTGCAGGCGACCGCCGTCCGCGGTCAGGACACCGGCCCGCGGGGTCCCTGGGCCCGGCTGCGCCGCCGCCGTCCCCCGGACATCCCGACGCCGGAGCAGGCCGAGCGGGCGGAGCAGGGCTCGGTCGGCTGAGGCCGGGGGCGTACGTACCGGGGAGTAGGTTCGGGGGCGCCCCGACGTCCGGCGCCCCGTCGCCGGATCCCCTCATCGTGGAGGACCCATGCCCGAAGCCGTCATCGTCGCGACCGCGCGCTCGCCCATCGGCCGCGCGTTCAAGGGCTCGCTGAAGGACGTGCGACCCGACGACCTCACCGCGACCATCGTGCGGGCCGCGCTGGACCAGGTGCCGGCCCTCGACCCCACCGACATCGACGACCTGGTCCTCGGCTGCGGCCTCCCCGGCGGCGAGCAGGGCCACAACATGGCCCGCGTCGTCAGCGTCCTGCTGGGCATGGACCACCTGCCGGGGACGACGATCACCCGCTACTGCTCCTCGTCGCTGCAGACCACCCGCATGGCCATGCACGCCATCAAGGCCGGCGAGGGCGACGTGTTCGTCTCCGCCGGCGTGGAGATGGTGTCGCGCTTCGTGAAGGGCAACAGCGACTCGCTGCCCGACAGCCAGAACCCCGCCTTCGCCGACGCGCAGGCCCGGGTGGCCAAGACCGCCGAGAGCGGCGCGGACTCCTGGACCGACCCGCGGGAGAACGGCGAGGTCCCCGACGTCTACGTCGCGATGGGGCAGACCGCCGAGAACCTGGCGCTGCTCAAGGACGTCTCCCGGCAGGAGATGGACGAGTTCGCCGTCCGCAGCCAGAACCTGGCCGAGCAGGCCCTGGCCGACGGCTTCTGGCAGCGGGAGATCACCCCGGTCACCACCCCCGACGGCACCGTCGTCAGCACGGACGACAGCCCGCGGGCCGGCACCACGCTGGAGGGCATCTCCGGCCTCAAGCCGGTCTTCCGCCCCGACGGACGGGTCACCGCCGGCAACGCCTGCCCGCTCAACGACGGCGCCGCCGCGGTCGTGGTCATGAGCGACACCAAGGCCCGCGACCTCGGCCTGACCCCGCTGGCCCGCATCGTCTCCACCGCGGTCACCGGCCTGTCGCCGGAGATCATGGGCTACGGCCCGGTGGACGCGTCGAAGCTGGCGCTGCAGCGGGCCGGGATGAGCATCGGCGACATCGACCTGGTGGAGCTCAACGAGGCCTTCGCCGCGCAGGTCATCCCGAGCTACCGCGACCTGGGCATCGACATCGACAAGCTGAACGTGCACGGCGGGGCGATCGCGGTCGGCCACCCGTTCGGCATGACCGGTGCCCGCATCACCGGCACGCTGATCAACGGCCTGCAGACCCGGGACCAGACCTTCGGCCTGGAGACCATGTGCGTCGGCGGCGGCATGGGCATGGCGATGGTGCTCGAGCGCCTCTCCTGAGCCCGCCGACCGATCCCGGCCACCAACGGCCAGAGGCCCGGCCCCCTCGCGGGGACCGGGCCTCTGTCGTGTGGTGCTACGGGCTCACTCGTCCTGGAAGTAGGACAGCAGCCGCAGGATCTCCAGGTACAGCCAGACGACCGTGATGAGCAGGCCGAAGGCGATGTACCAGGCGAACTTCGCCGGGGCGCCCCGCCGAATCGCCTCGTCGGCCATGTCGAAGTCGAGCAGCAGCGAGAACGCCGCGACGCCGATGACGACCAGGCTGAAGACGATCGACAGGGTGCCGCCGCTGCGCAGGCCCAGGCCGTCGCCGCCACCGATCCAGCTGGCGACGATGTTGACCAGCATCAGCGCGAGCACACCGAACATCGCGCCGACGATCCAGCGGGTCAGCTTCGGGGTGACCCGGATGGCGCCGGTCTTGTAGACGACCAGCATGCCGAAGAAGACACCGAAGGTGCCCACCAGCGCCTGCATCACGATGCCGGGGTAGATCGCGTTGAACGCCTCACTGATGGCGCCGAGCGCGATGCCGTACAGGGCGCCGTAGGACAGCGTGGCGACCGGGTTGGCGATCTGCTTGAACGAGATCACCAGGCCCAGCACCAGGGCGACCAGCACCGCCGGGATCGCCAGGCCGAAGGCCAGGCTCTCCGGCAGCAGCACCCAGGTGACGGCGGCCGACAGGACCGTGACCAGGAAGGACAGGCCCGTCTTCTGGACGACGTCGTCCATGGTCATGTAGCGGGTGGCCGGTGGCGCGTAGGGGGACTGCGCGTACGGCGAGGGCGCCGCGTACGGGTCCTGCGTGCCGTACTGCGGGGCGCCGTACTGGGGAGCTCCGTACTGGGGAGCCCCGTACTGCGGCGCGCCGCCCCAGGGGGCGGACTGCTGGCCCGCGTTGGGGAGTCCCCGGCCGAAGACCGGGTTGTGGCTGGGCATCGTCATCTCCTCGAGGTGACCGGGCTGTCGTGGGGCCCACGGTCCTGCACCCCACTCGTCCAGGTCAACGCATCGAGGGCCCTGCGCGTTCCTGGACGTCCGCTGGACACTCGGACGGGGGGTGGGCCGGTGGGGTGCTGACCGTTGCTCTGACCAGCAGCGCAGCCGGCCGTTCGGCCGACTTCTCACACGATTGTGGCGGAGTTCTTACACGAGCGGCCTCTTCTTCCCGGGGGCGTCAGCCCAGATCTCTCTCGTGTACCAGCGCCCGGACGCCCAGCGCTCGTCTGGTGCGGTGCTCGACGAGCGCGTCGACGACGACGGCCGTTCCCAGCCACGCTGCGCCCGCCGCGTCGACCAGGCGCTGCGCGCCGAGTGCCTGCCCACCAGTGGCGACCCAGTCGTCGACCAGGAGAACTCGGTCGGTCGTCCGGACGAGCGTCCGCCGGAAGCCAAGTTCGAGGTGGCGATCGCGGTAGTCCGGAGGGGTCGTCACCGTCAGCCACTGGTCGCTGTCCGCCGCCGGGCTGGGGTCTTTACGGACCTCAACCAGTCCCACCCCGAGTTCGCGGGCCACCAAGGCGCCCAGCAGGACGCCGCGGGACGGCAGTCCGAGGACGACTGTCGGCGCCTCGTCGGCGAACAGCCCGGCCAGCCCAGCTCCCAGGTCCTGCAGCAGCGCCGGATCCCGCCACCATCCGGTGACGTCGGCTCGAAAGCCGTCGTCGCCCCGGTCACCGCGCCAGGCGAACGCTGCGCACAGTCGCTCACGCAGATCGGCCGCGGACATGGTCGTCATGGTGCCGTGGCGGGGTGTTGCGCTTCGATGTGGGCCTCCGCATCACCTTCGCTCGGAGCGCCCGCGATCTGCTCCGAGGCGCTGCGATCACCCCGGCGACCCCTAGGCGGCCGACCGCGGCTGGATGATCACCGGCTGGCGGTCGCGGGCGACGCAGATGCCGTTCTCCACGATGTAGACCCCGACGTAGTGGCTCCCCACGTACGAGGTGACCTCCTGGCGGCTGGTGCCACCCTTGGTGACCTCGCCGCGCAGCTGACGGATCGCGCTGGCTTCGCGGCCGGTGTTCTTCACCAACTGCCAGTGCCCCCGGTCGGGTTCGAACCGACGCTGGAACCCTTTTAAGGGGCCTGCCTCTGCCAGTTGGGCTACGGGGGCCGCCGAGCACGCTAGCCCGGCGGTCAGCTCGCCCGTACGGTGCCCGACTGCGCCTTGTCCTCCGCCGAGGGCGGCGGCAGCGAGCCGGTCGGGCCGGCGTTCGCCGCCTCGACGAACTCACGGCGCGGGTCCTGCAGCTGACCCAGCGAGATGACCTCGCGGCGGAACACCGCGGCCAGCGTCCAGTCCGCGACCACCCGGGCCTTGCGGTTGAAGGTGGGCACCCGGCTGACGTGGTAGGTCCGGTGCATGAACCAGGCCGGCCAGCCCTTGAGCTTCACCCCGTAGACCTGGGCAACACCCTTGTGCAGGCCGAGGCTCGCCACGGAACCCGCGTAGGCGTGCCGGTAGGGCTCCGGCTCACGGCCCTCGAGCGTCGCCACGATGTTGTCGGCCAGCCGCTTGGCCTGCCGGACGGCGTGCTGCGCGTTGGGCGCGGTGGTGGCGCCGGGGCTCTCCTTGGTGAGGTCCGGGACGGCGGCCAGGTCGCCGGCCGACCACGCGTCGGGCAGCCCGCGCACCTGCAGGGTGGGCTCGCAGACGACCCGCCCGCGCTCGTCCACCGGCAGGTCGGTCTCCTTCAGCATCGGGTTGGGCTTGGTGCCCGCCGTCCACACCAGGGTGTCGCTGGCGAACTCGTCACCGTCGGACAGCTTCACGACGCAGCCGTCGGAGACCGACTCCAGCCGGGTGTTGAGCCGCACGTCCATCCCCCGCGCGGTGAGCTGCTTGACCGTCCAGGCGGCCATGTCCAGGTCGACCTCGGGCAGGATCCGGCCCATCGCCTCGACCAGCACCCAGCGCATGTCGGCGGTCGACAGCCGCGGGTAGTAGTGCGTGATCGCGTAGCGGGCCATGTCCTCCAGCTCGGCGAAGGCCTCCACCCCCGCGTAGCCGCCGCCGACGAAGGTGAAGGTCAGCGCCCGGCGGCGGACCTCGGGGTCGTCGGTCGAGCTGGCCGCGTCCAGCCGGGCCAGCACGTGGTTGCGCAGGTAGATCGCCTCGCCGACGTTCTTGAACCCGATGCCGTGCTCGGCCAGCCCGGGGATCGGCAGCGTGCGGGCCACCGAGCCCGCGGCCATGACCAGCACGTCGTAGGACAGCTCGTAGGGCTCACCCTCGATCGGGGCGATGCGGGCCCGCTTCCTGGCGTGGTCCAGGCCGGTGACCGCCCCGGTGACCACCCGGCAGCGCGGCAGGGTCCGGCGCAGCGGCACCACGACGTGCCGCGGCTCCACCGAGCCGGCCGCGGCCTCGGGGAGGAAGGGCTGGTAGGTCATGTGCGGCTGGGGGTCGACGACGACGATCTCCGCCCGCCCCCGCGACAGCCGTCTCTGCAGTCGCAGGGCGGTGTAGAGGCCGACGTAGCCGCCGCCGACGACCAGGATCACGGGTCGGTCTGCCATGGCCGTCAGCCTAGGGCCGCGGACCCGGTCCCGGCACGGTCGCGGCCAGCTCCGTCGCGCGGGAGAGGACGGCGTCGAGCATCGGCTCGGTCAGCTTGCCGGTGAAGGTGTTCTGCTGGCTGACGTGGTAGCTGCCCAGCAGGGTGAGCGGCCCGCGCGGTCCTTCGAGCGAGACCTCGACGCCGTGCCCGAAGGCCGGCCGCGGGCGGGGCAGCACGTAGCCGGCCCCGGCGAGCACCGGCCACAGCGCCGTCCACCCGAACCCGCCGAGGACGACGGCGACCCGCAGCCGTGGCAGCAGCGCCAGCTCGCGGGCCAGCCAGGGCGAGCAGGTGTCCCGCTCCTCGGGGGTGGGCGCGTTGGCCGGCGGCGCGCAGCGCACGGCCGCGGCGACCCGCACGTCGGTGAGCTCCAGACCGTCCCCGACGTGGGTCGACGTCGGCTGGTTGGCCAGGCCCGCCCGCCACAGCGCCGCGAAGATCCAGTCCCCGCTGCGGTCGCCGGTGAACACCCGGCCGGTGCGGTTGCCGCCGTGCGCCGCCGGGGCGAGACCGACGACGGCGATCCGGGCGTCGGCCGGCCCGAGTCCGGGCACCGGCCGGCCCCAGTAGTCCTCCTCGCGGAAGGAGGCCCGCTTGACCCGGGCGACCTCCTCGCGCCAGGCGACCAGGCGGGGGCAGGCACGGCAGCCGGAGACCCGGGCCTCGAGGACGGCGAGGTCGCGGGCGCCCCGGGCCGAGCGGACGACGCCGGCGGGGCTGCGGGTGACGGGGAAGCCGTCGGCGTCGGCAGGGCGGCCCCGCTGCAGGGTCCCGTCGCGAGCCTGCGAGTGGTGGGGGGCAGCGGGGTCCTTCATGGTCCCAGCAGACCACCCGGGCGAGCGCGGGGGCGCCGCGGGGCGGCATGATCACGGGGTGGCCCGGACGACGAAGCAGAAGACGCCGCTGACCTGGAAGCTCCTGGGCACCGGGACGGCGGTCCCGGCGGGGATCGCCGTCCGGAAGCTCAGCGACGCCGCCTGGTACGCCGTCCGCGGCACTCCCCCGCCGAAGAACCCGGCCGCCCCCGGCGTCGGCTGGGGCGAGGCCCTGGCGTGGGCCGCGGTGTCCGGCGTCGCCGTGGCGGCCGGCCGGCTGGTCGCCGCCCGCGGCGCGGCGGCGGCCTACCAGTCGCTGACCGGGAAGCTGCCCCCCGACCTCAACGAGAGCTCCCCCTGATCCCGCTGCCGCGTCTCCCCCTTTCGGGAGTCGTCAGCGCTCCGGCGCGCCTCTAGCGTCGTAGCCCGGTCGGCGACCGGACTGCTGACGGTCCGCCGCGGTGGGTGAGGAGTGTGACGGTGGACGGATCGGCACCGGTGTCCGAGCGCGTGCCCGGGGTGGGCGCCGCGGTCGAGGTGGCGGCCGTCCCCGGTGGGAGGACGGCGGCGGTCCAGTGCGCGGCGGTCGTCTCCGACCACGCCGGGTTCGCGGACCTGGCCGGCGCCTGGGACGACCTCTGGGCGCGCAGCCCGTCCGCCACCCCGTTCCAGACCCATGCCTGGACGAGCGCCTGGGCCCGGGCCTACGTCCCGGCCGGGCGGCTCGCCGTCGTCACCGTGTGGGACGGCGACGCCCTCGTCGCGGCCGCCGCCCTGCACCGGGTCCGTCGCGGGCCGGCGCGGGTCCTCGTCCCGCTCGGCGGGCAGATCTCCGACTCCACCGACGTGCTGCTCGACCCCTCCGTGCCGGACGCCGGCCCCCGCCTGGTCGCCGCGGTGCTGGCGGTGCCCGGCTGGCGGGTGCTGGACCTGCCCGAGGTGCTGCCCGGCGCCGCGGCGCAGCAGTGGGCGCAGCACTGGCCGGGCGCGGTCCGGCGGGCCGGGGCCTCGCTCAGCCTGGAGCTGCCCGCGCTGCCGGTGACCGAGGTCCTCTCCCGGGTCCCGTCGCGGACCGCCGGCACGCTGCGTCGGAAGCTCCGCAAGATCGAGCGGCTCGGCGTGCAGGAGACGGAGGTGGCGCCCGACGACGTCCCGCGGGCGGTCGAGGACCTGATCCGCCTGCACGAGGCCCAGTGGGCCGGCCGCCGCGGCAACCCCGAGCACCTCACCGAGCGCTTCGGGGCCCACCTCGCCGACGCGCTCCCCCGGATGGTGCGGCGCGGCGAGGCGGTGGTCGTCGAGTACCGGCTGGACGGCGAGCTCGTCGCCAGCGAGGTCGACCTGGTCGGCCACACCCAGCTCGCCTACTACCTGGCCGGCATCTCCCCCGCCCTGCGGGAGCACGTCGACACCGCCGTCCTGCTGGTCAGCGGCGCCCTGGCGCGCGCGACGCGGCGCCACGTCGGCGGCTACTCGTTCCTGCGCGGCGAGGAGGACTACAAGCTCCGCTGGCGCCCGGACGAGGTGCGGGCCACCCGCCTGCTGCTCGCCCGACCCGGGCCGCTCGGGTCCGCCGGGTACTTCTCCGCGGCCACGGCCGGCTCCACGGTGATGGCGCTCGCCCGGCGTGCGCTGCGCGGCCGGGCGCGCGACCTGGCCCGCACCGTCATGCAGGGCGTGCGCACGCTGCGCGCCCGCGCCTCGGCCCGGGCCTAGGCGCGGGCGAGCTGCAGCGCGATGCCGTCGAGGATGTCGTGCTCGCTGACCACGACGTCGTCGAGGGCGAAGGCGTCCATGAGCACCCGCAGGACCAGTGAGCCGGCGCCGATGACGTCGACCCGGCCCGGGTGCATCACCGCGTGGGCGGCGCGTCGCTCCCGGCTGGCCGTCAGCAGCCCGGCGGTCACCGCGCGGACCGCCGACACCGGGATCCGCGAGCCGTGGATGGCCACCGGGTCGTAGGCCGGCAGGCCCAGCGCGAGCGCGGCGACCGTGGTGACCGAGCCGGCCAGCCCCACCAGGGTGGCGGCCTCACCGACCGGGACGGCGGCCGCCACGTCGGCCAGCGCGGCGCGGATGTCGGCCTCGGCGCGCTGGATCTGGTCGGCCGAGGGCGGGTCGCCGTGCAGGTGCCGCTCGGTGAGCCGCACGCAGCCGACGTCCACCGACCGGGCGGCGCGCACCCCGCCAGCGTCGCCGAGCACGAACTCCGTCGACCCGCCGCCGATGTCGACGACCAGGTACGGCGGGTGCGGCCGCGGCTGGCCGTGCGCGGCGACCGCGGCGTCCAGCGAGGCGGTGGCGCCCAGGAAGGACAGCCGTGCCTCCTCGTCACCGGGGACGACGTCCGGCAGCTGCCCGAGGGTGGCCAGCACCATGCCCTCGAAGTCGGCCCGGTTGGCGGCGTCCCGGCTGGCGCTGGTGGCGACCATCCGCACCGCGGTCGCGCCGAGGTCCCGGGCCTGCGCGGCGTACTGCGCCAGCACGACGCGGGTGCGCTCGATGGCCTCGGGCGCCAGCCGGCCGGTCGCGTCGACGCCCTGGCCGAGCCGGACGACCTCCATCCGGCGCAGCAGGTCGGTGTGCGGCCCCTCCGGCGGGACGTCGGCCACCAGCAGGCGGATGGAGTTGGTCCCGCAGTCGATCGCGGCGACGCGGGTCATCGGTCGTCCTCCTGGTCTCCGGCTCGACTCCGGCCTCGTTCGGCTCCTCGGCCCACGCCGTCGGTCGCCTCCGCGGTCGCTCCGCTCCTCGCTCCCTGGCGCTCGCTGCGATGCGCACTCCCCGTCGGCTCCGGGCATCTCCCTGCGGTGCTCGCCCGACCGCCGTCCTCGTGGGCCGGGGCGCAGGGGCCGTTCGCCCACCACTCGCCCATCCCCGCCACGGCCCGGTCGCCGACCGGGTTGACCCCGGGGCCGGCGGCCAGCGCGTGGGCGGCCAGCGCGTGCAGGCACTTGACCCGGTCGGGCATCCCGCCGGCGGTGGCGCGCGTGGGCAGCTCGCCGAGCGCGTCGCGCTCGGCGAGGTAGGCCTCGTGGGCGGCGCGGTAGCCCGCGGCGAGCTCGGGGTCGGTGGCCAGGTCGGCCTGCCACTCGCGCATCCGGCCGGCCGACTCCAGCCGGCTGGCCGCGGCGCTGGCCCGCGGGCAGGTCAGGTAGTAGGTGGTGGGGAACGGGGTGCCGTCCTCCAGCCGCGGGTCGGTCTGCACCACGTCGGGCTGGCCGCACGGGCAGCGGTGCGCCACCGCGCGCAGGGCACGCGGCGGCCTCCCGAGCTGGCGGGCCACGACCTCCCGCTCCTCGGGTGTGATCGGTTCCGTCACTCGCCGGGCTCCTCGTCGCCGTCGGCCACCGCGACCGACTGCAGCAGCGCCTCGTACCACGGCAGGTCGCCGTCGGGCTCGGGCACCGTGCCGGCGTCGCCCTCGACGGCCTCGCCGTCGACCACGACGACGAGGCGGTCCCCGGGCAGCACGTAGGCCAGCCGCTCGCGGGCCTGCCGGCTGGTGTAGGCCGGGTCGTCCTGCCGCTCCAGCTGCTCCTCGAGTTCCGCGACCCGCTCGTCCAGGGTGGTGCCCTCGGCGGCCAGCCGGGTGAGCTCCGCGCGGCCGGCCAGGTACTGGCGCACCGGGCCGGCCAGCGTCAGCAGCAGCACCAGGACCAGCCCGGCGAGCAGCACCGCGCGCCCGGTGAGCAGCGGCCGGCGGGGCGGGCCTCCTGACGCCGTGCGGGCCGGACGGCGGACGGGCCGCCGCGCCTCCGGCCGGCTGCCCGCACCCGAGCGGGAGCCGGCCGGCACCGGGCGGGACGCCGCGTTCGACAGCGGCCGTCCCGTCGACCGCCGCCGGCCGGGGGCCGCGGCCCCCGGCGCACCGCGGCGGCCGCGGGCCGCGCTCACCGTCGGACGCGGCCGGTCACTCGCCGGCCGCCGCGCCCAGCCGCGGGAAGGCGGCCGCACCGGCGTAGCGGGCGGCGTCGTCCAGCTCCTCCTCGATGCGGAGCAGCTGGTTGTACTTGGCCACCCGCTCGCTGCGGGCCGGCGCACCGGTCTTGATCTGCCCGCAGTCGGTGGCGACGGCGAGGTCGGCGATCGTGGTGTCCTCGGTCTCACCCGAGCGGTGGCTCATCATGCAGCGGTAGCCGTTGCGGTGCGCCAGGTTGACCGCGTCCAGGGTCTCGGTGAGCGTGCCGATCTGGTTGACCTTGACCAGCAGCGCGTTGGCGGCCTTGCGGGCGATGCCGTCGGCCAGCCGCGCCGGGTTGGTGACGAACAGGTCGTCGCCGACGATCTGCACCCGGTCGCCCAGGGCGGCGGTCATCGAGACCCAGCCGTCCCAGTCCTCCTCGGACAGCGGGTCCTCGATCGAGACGATCGGGTAGGCGTCGACCAGGCCGCGGTAGTAGTCGACCAGGTACTCCGCCGAGCGGGACTGGCCCTCGAAGTCGTACCCGCCCTCGGTGTGGAACTCGGTCGCGGCCACGTCGAGGGCGAACGCGATGTCCGACCCCACCGTGTAGCCGGCCTTCTCGACCGCCTCGGCGATCAGGTCGAGCGCGTCCCGGTTGCTCGGCAGGTCGGGGGCGAAGCCGCCCTCGTCGCCCAGGCCGGTGGACAGCCCGCGGCCCTTCAGCACCGACTTCAGCGCGTGGTAGGTCTCGGTGCCCATGGCCAGCGCCTCGGCGAAGGTCGGCGCGCCGATCGGGGCGATCATGAACTCCTGCACGTCGACGTTGCTGTCGGCGTGGGCGCCACCGTTGAGGATGTTCATCATCGGCACCGGCAGCAGGTGCGACGAGGGCCCGCCGACGTAGCGGAACAGCGGCAGCCCGGCGGACTCGGCAGCGGCCTTGGCCACGGCGAGGCTCACGCCGAGGATCGCGTTCGCGCCCAGGCGGGACTTGTCCGGCGTCCCGTCCAGGTCGAGCAGCCGCTGGTCGACCAGCCGCTGCTCGCTGGCGTCGAAGCCGACCAGCTCGGGGCCGATGACGTCCAGGACGCCGTCGACGGCCTTGGTCACCCCCTTGCCGCCGTAGCGCTCGCCGCCGTCGCGCAGCTCCACCGCCTCGAAGGCGCCGGTGGAGGCGCCGCTGGGCACGGCGGCCCGCGTGATCGTCCCGTCGTCGAGGGCGACCTCGACCTCCACGGTGGGGTTTCCGCGCGAGTCGAGGATCTCCCGCGCGCCTACGGCGTCGATGCTGGGCACGGGAGCAGCCTAGCCAGCCCGCCGGCGAGCGGCGCGGAGCCGGCGGCGCTCGATCTCGGCGTCGGGAGGCCGCGATGCGGTGCCGGTGCCGACTCCCGCGCGGTTCCTCCCGCTCCTGCGCGAGTGCAACGGCGCGGCAGTGACAGGAACGGCGCGAGAGCGCGGCGCGGACGGTGCCGGTCAGCCCGTCGCGCGCGCCTCCGCCTCGGCGTCCAGCTCGCCGGCGTAGCGACGGACCGCCTCGCGCAGCGCGTCCTCGACGTCCCAGCCCCGCTGCTCGGCCGCGGCGATGACGGCGAGCAGCCGCTCCCCCAGCGCCTCGGGGCTGTCCGAGCCGAGCTCGGCGGCCTCCGGCGTCGGCAGGCCGGCGCGGGCGGCGCGGCGCACCAGCGCGGCTCCCCAGGAGGCGGCCGGCTGCGAGCGCGAGACGCCCTCGGTCGGCGAGCGCCGCTGCTTCTCCGCCTTCTTGATCTCCTCCCAGCCGGCCTCGACCTGCGCCACGTCCCGCGGACCGGCGTCCCCGAACACGTGCGGGTGCCGCCGGACCAGCTTGTCGACCAGGTCGCCGGCGACGTCGTCGACGTCGAAGCGCCGGCCGGGGCCGGCCTCGGCGGCGACGCGGGCGTGGAAGACGACCTGCAGCAGCACGTCGCCGAGCTCCTCGCGCATGGCCGCCGGGTCGTCGTCGACGATCGCGTCGTAGGCCTCGTGGGCCTCCTCCAGCAGGTAGCCGCGCAGCGAGGAGTGGGTCTGCTCGGCGTCCCAGGGGCACCCGCCGGGCGAGCGCAGCACGTCCATCACCCGCACCACGTCCAGCAGCCGGGCGCCCGGGGGCACCGGGGCGTCGAGCACCTCGCCGGCGTCGACGTCGCTGCCCGGGGGCACGAGCGCCACCACGCTGTCGGGCCGGGCGGCGGCGGCGGCGGCGTCCGGGACGTCGTCCACCGCCCATCCGTCGGCGCGCAGCGCGTCGGCGGTCGCGGCGGCGCCGGGCAGGGCGACGACCGGCCGGCGGCCCGACAGCGCCCGCCAGGCGGCCGGGCCGAGCAGTCCGGGGAGGGCGGGGAGGACGACGACGGCGAGCGCGACGGGCACCCGCTCAGTCTCCGGCAGCCGCCGGCGCGGTGCCGCCCGCCTCCTCCAGCAGGTCGACCACCCCGCCGTCGGACGGCACGATCGCGCCCTCCTCGATGACACCGAAGCGCGGGTTCACCGTGATGTCGACGCCCTCGCGGACCTGGGCGACCAGCTCCTGGGCAGCGGTGTCGGTCTCGCCCTGTGCGGCCTCCTCCAGCTGCGGGCGGACCTCCTCGAAGGTCGGCACCACCGGCTCGCCGACGAAGACCACGAGGACGCCGGGCAGGTCGGGCACGGTGAGCGAGGTCGCCGTGTTCGGCGCGGCCGAGGCGACCGCGTCGGCCAGCGGCGGCGGCACCAGCTCCGCCGACCGCGGCGCCACCTCCGGCAGCGTGGCCTCGCCGGGGTACTGCGCGGCGATCGCCGGATACGCGGCCGGGTCCGCCTGCAGCGCGGCGACGGCGGCGTCGGCGGCGGCCTGGTCGGGCACGTTGACGTAGCCCAGGCTCACCTGCGACAGCGCGGGCAGCTGCTCCTCGTAGGCGGCCCGCAGCTGCTCCTCGGAAGCCGCACCGGCCAGTCCCTGGGACTCGGCGACCCGCTGGCGCAGCAGCTGCTGGCGGACGGTCTCCCGGACGTCGGCGCGCGCGACGCCCTGCGAGGCGGCCTGCGCGTAGACGGCCTCGGGGTCCTCACCGGCCAGCAGCTCGTCGAGCCGGGCCTGCACGTCGCCGTCGTCCACCGTGACGCCGTAGCGCTCGGCGAACCGGTCGTAGAGCTCGGCCTGGACCAGCCGGGTCAGCACCAGCCGGGTGAACTCGTCCTCGCGCCCCGCGGCGGCCTCGGCGAGGGCCGGGTCCTCCAGCCGCGAGTCGACCGCGGTCTCCAGCTCGTCGACGGTCACCTGCTCCTCGCCGACGTAGGCCGCCACGCTCGGGTCGGTGCGGCAGCCGGCCACCCCGGCGAGCGCGACCAGGACGGCCAGCGATGCGGTCAGGCGACGCGTCTGCACGGTCCGGAGCGTGCCACACCGGATGTGACCGACGGCGCAGGAGCCGGTCGCCCGGAGGGGTGTCCGCCCGGTCGCCTCCCCCCGACGAGGGATCCCCGCGGAGGCCCCGGCTGCCAGCATCGCGCCATGCCGCCGACCGTCCCCGCGCCCCCTCCGGCGCCGCGGCCGGACGTCGCGGTCGGGCTCGTGGACCTGACCGCGGACGGCGACGCGCTGGCCCGCGCCGAGGCGCTGCTGACCCCCGCCGAGCGGGCCCGCGCCCGCCGGGGCACCCCCGCCGTCCACCGGCGCCGGGTGCTGCTGCGGGCCGCCCTGCGCACCGCGCTCGCCGCGGAGCTGGGCACCCGCCCGGAGCGGGTGCCGCTGACCGCGACCGCGGCGGGCCGGCCGCAGCTGCCGGCGGCCACCGGGCTGGACGCGAGCTGCTCGGCCGACGGCCGGCTCGGCCTGGTCGCCGTGGGCCGCGGCTGCCGGGTCGGCGTGGACGTGGAGCGGGTGGCCCCGTGGACGCCGGACGTCCTCGACGAGCGCTGGCTGGCAGGCAGCGAGCAGGCCGCGCTGACCGCCCTGCCACCCGCCGCCCGCCCGGACGCGGTGGCCCGCGCCTGGACGCAGAAGGAGGCCGTCCTCAAGGCCCGCGGGACCGGCCTGCGCGACGACCCGGCGGCCGTCGTGACCGTCGTCGGGCGGACCGCGGGCGAGGTGGCCGGCTGGCCGGTCCGGGACGTGCCCGTGCCCGACGGATGGGTGGCCAGCCTGGCGGCCCGCGACGAGGAGACCCGCAGATGACGCTCGCCCCCGCCGTCCCCCAGCTCGCGCTGTTCCGGGCCCGCTGCGAGGAGGCGGCCGGCGTCGCGCTGGACGCCCCCGGCGCCCTGCACGCCTACTCCGTCGCGCAGCCCGGGCGCTTCTGGCGCACGCTGCTGGACTGGACGGAGCTCCCCTGGTCCGGCTCGGCCGACGTCGTGCTCACCGAGGGCGACGTGCGGAGCGCGCGCTTCTTCCCCGACGTCCGGCTGAACTACGCCGAGGCGCTGCTGCGGCCGCTGCCCGGCGTCCCCGACGACGCCCCCGCGGTGACCGCCGTGCACGCCGGCCGCCCGGCCGACACGCTGACCCGCGGGCAGCTGCGCGCCGAGGTCGAGGCGACCGCGGCCGCCCTGGCCGCGGCGGGCCTGCGGGCCGGTGACCGGCTCGTGCTCGTCGCCCCGCACGCGGCGGGCACGATCGTCGTGGCCCTGGCCGCGGCGGCCCTGGGCGCCGCGGTGTCCACCGCCGCGCCGGACATGGGCGCCCCGGCCCTGCTGGGCCGTTTCGAGCAGGTCGAGCCGGCGCTGCTCGTCCTCGACCGCGCCGCCACGGGCGAGGGGACGGCGGAGGCGCTGGTCGCCGGGCTGCCCACGGCCCGCCGGCTCGTCGTCCTGGACGACCTGCCGCTGCCCGGCGGCGCGCTGCCCGCCGACCGGCTCGCCGACCTGGTCGCCGGGGCCGGGCCGGCGCCGGCGTGGGAGCGCCGGCCGTTCGACCACCCGCTGTTCGTCATGTTCTCCTCCGGCACCACCGGCCCGCCCAAGGCGATGGTCCACGGCGCGGGCGGCACGCTGCTCGAGCACGTCAAGGAGCACCGGCTGCACGGCGACCTGACGCCGGCCGACACGCTCTACTTCCACACCACCACCGCGTGGATGATGTGGAACTGGCAGCTGTCCGCGCTCGCGGTCGGCGCGCACGTGGTCACCTTCGACGGCCCGGTCACCGGCCCGGAGACGCTGTGGCGGCTGGTCGCCGACCACGGCGTCACCGTCCTCGGCACCAGCCCGGCCTACCTGCAGCTGTGCCAGGACGCCGGCTACGCACCGGCCGCCGAGGTCGACCTGTCCCGCCTGCGCGCGGTGCTCTCGACCGGCGCGGTGCTGCACGACTGGCAGTTCGACTGGGTCGCCGAGCACGTCGGCCCGGTGCCGCTGCAGTCGATCTCCGGCGGTACCGACATCATCGGCTGCTTCGTCCTGGGCAGCCCGGGAGAGCCGGTGCGCCGCGGCCGCGCGCAGGCCCGCAGCCTGGGGCTGGACGTCGCCGCGGTCGCCGAGGACGGCACCGAGGTCGTCGGCGCGGTCGGCGAGCTGGTCTGCCGCAACCCGTTCCCCTCCCGCCCGGTGGGCTTCCTCCGCGACCCCGACGGCGCCCGCTTCACCGCGTCCTACTTCGCCGAGCACCCGGGGATGTGGACCCACGGCGACCTCGTCGACATCGACGCCGACGGCTCGGCCCGGCTGCACGGACGCTCCGACGGCGTCCTCAACGTCGACGGCGTCCGCATCGGGCCGAGCGAGGTCTACGCCGTGCTGCGCGGCCTGCCCGAGGTCGCCGACGCCATGGCCGTCGAGCAGCGCGACCCCGACCGCCCCGGCGCCACGCGGATGGTGCTGCTCGTCGTCCTGCGCGAGGGGGCCGCGCTCGACGGCGGCCTGGACCGCACGATCCGCCGCCGGCTGCGCGAGCAGGCCTCCGCCGCCCACGTGCCGGCGCTGGTGGCCGCCGTCCCGGAGCTGCCGCTGACCCACAACGGCAAGCGGTCGGAACGGGCCGCCCGCGACGCGGTCAACGGCGACCCGGTGGCCAACGCCAGCGCGTTGCGCTCACCGGCGTGCCTGGAGGCGATCCGGGCCGCCGTCGCCGCGGCCGGCACCACCCCCGCCGACACCGGGACGACGGACGGCGACCCGCTGCTGCACGCGGTCACCGCCCTGTGGAGCGAGGTGCTGCGTACCGGCGGCATCGGCCCGGACGACGACTTCGCCGACCTGGGCGGGACGTCCCGGCAGGTGCTGAGCCTGCTGCGGCGGGTGCGGCTGGACCTGGGCGCCGACGTGCCGCTGCCGGTGTTCGCCGGGCAGCCGACCCCGCGCGGGCTGGCCCGGGCGGTCGCCGCCGCCGGGTCACCGGACGACGTGGGCGCAACGGTGCTGCGCGCCGGGACGGGCCGGCCGGTCGTGCTGGTGGCCGACGCGTGGGGGCAGCTCAACCTCTACGCCGGGCTGGTGGGCCGGCTGGCGACCGACCGGCCGGTGCTGGGCCTGCAGCCGCGGCTGACCGGCCCGGACGGGGAGCACGTCCCGATCGAGGAGGTCGCCGCGCGGGCGCTGGAGCGGCTGCGGGAGGTGCAGCCCGAGGGCCCGTACAGCCTGGTCGGCTACTCCTTCGGCGGCCTGGTGGCGACCGCGGTGGCGACGTCCCTGGAGGCAGCCGGCGAGCCGGTCGCCTGGCTGGGCCTGCTCGACGTCCGCCCGCCGCAGGCCGCGCTCGGCCCGCGGGAGCTCGCCCTCCAGCGCTGGACGTGGCGGTTCCGGACGCTGCGCCGCCGGCTGCGCCGGGTGCCCGCCGGCACCGCACCGGCGCCGGTCGCCGTGCCCGACCCCGAGCTGGCGTTCTTCGCCCGGTCGGAGGCGGTCGGCGAGGCGTTCCGGCCCGGGCCGGTCGCCGCGCCGGTCACGTTCTTCCTGGCCGAGGGGTCCCGGGCAGGCGTCCGCGGCACCATGGGCGCCTGGCGGCGGGCCGCGGCGGACCTGACCGTGGTCGTCGTCCCCGGTCACCACGGCGACGTCGACGACGACCGGGTGGGCATGCTCAGCGAGCAGCACGTGGGCACGCTCGCCGCCCGCGTCTCCGCGGCGATGAGGTGAGGGGTCCGGCTAGGCAGCGACCGGCTGGGCCAGCAGGGCGGTCAGCAGCGACTGCAGGTGGTCCAGCAGCGCCACGTCGCGCAGCGGGGTGCGCCGGTCCGGGCCGACGGGCACCTTGAGCGAGATGGTGTCGGCCGCGGCCTTGTAGGTGGCGCCGTCGGCGAGCCGGGCCAGCCGCATCTGCTTGGACTCCGGCAGCGGGACGGGACTGATCCGGATCGCCCGGCCCTGCAGCGACACCTCGGTGATGCCCCACTGCCGCACCGCGGCCCGGAAGCGGGCCACGGCCAGCAGGTTGAGCACCGGCGCCGGCGGGGTCCCGTAGCGGTCGGTGAGCTCGTCGAGCACCGCCTGCGCCTGCTCGTCGGACTGCACCGAGGCCACCTTCCGATAGGCCTCCATCCGCAGCCGCTCGCCGGGCACGTAGTCGTGCGGCAGGTGCGCGTCGACCGGCAGGTCCACCCGGACGTCGGCCGGCTCGGCCGGCGGCTCCTCGCCGTCGAGCTGCGCCCGGTAGTCGGTGACCGCCTCGCCCACCAGCCGCACGTACAGGTCGAACCCGACGCCGGCGATGTGCCCGGACTGCTCGCCGCCGAGCAGGTTGCCCGAGCCGCGGATCTCCAGGTCCTTCATCGCCACGGCCATGCCCGCGCCGAGGTCGGTGTTGTGCGCGATGGTGGTCAGCCGGTCGACCGAGGTCTCGGTCAGCGGCCGCGACGGGTCGTAGGTGAAGTAGGCGTAGGCCCGCTCGCGGCCACGCCCCACCCGGCCGCGGATCTGGTGCAGCTGGGAGAGGCCGAAGGTGTCGGCGCGGTCGACGATCAGGGTGTTGGCGTTCGGGATGTCCAGGCCGGACTCGACGATGGTCGTCGCGACCAGGACGTCGTACTCCTTCTCCCAGAAGCCGACCATGATCCGCTCGAGCTCGTGCTCCTTCATCTGCCCGTGCCCGACCGCGACGCGCGCCTCGGGGACCAGCTGACGGATCTTCGCCGCGGCCTTGTCGATCGACTGCACCCGGTTGTGGATGACGAAGACCTGCCCGTCGCGCAGCAGCTCGCGGCGGATCGCGGCGGCCATCTGCTTGTCGTCCCAGGCACCGACGTAGGTCAGCACCGGGTGCCGCTCCTCCGGGGGCGTGAGGATCGTCGACATCTCGCGGATGCCGGTCAGCGACATCTCCAGCGTGCGCGGGATCGGGGTGGCCGACATCGACAGGACGTCGACCGCCGTCCGCATGGTCTTCAGGTACTCCTTGTGCTCGACCCCGAAGCGCTGCTCCTCGTCGACGATCACCAGGCCGAGGTCCTTGAACCGGGTGGTCGGCTGCAGCAGCCGGTGGGTGCCCACGAGGACGTCGACCTCGCCGGCGGCCAGCCGGCGCAGGACCTCCCGCGACTCGGCGTCGGACTGGAAGCGGGAGAGCACCTCCACCGTCACCGGGAACTGCGCGAACCGCTCGGAGAAGGTCTTGTAGTGCTGGTTGGCCAGCAGCGTCGTCGGCACCAGGACGGCGACCTGCTTGCCGTCCTGCACCGCCTTGAACGCCGCCCGGACGGCGATCTCGGTCTTCCCGTAGCCGACGTCGCCGCAGATGATCCGGTCCATCGGGACCGGGTGCTGCATGTCGGTCTTGACCTCGTCGATCGCGGCCAGCTGGTCGGGGGTCTCCTGGAACGGGAAGGCGTCCTCCAGCTCGCGCTGCCAGACGGTGTCCGGGCCGAACGCGTGCCCCTTGGTCGCCATCCGCGCCGAGTACAGCCGGATGAGCTCCGCGGCGATCTGCTTGACCGCCTTGCGGGCCTGCCCCTTGGTCTTCTGCCAGTCGGCGCCGCCGAGCTTGGACAGCGCCGGGGCCTCGCCGCCGACGTAGCGGGTCAGCTGGTCCAGGGCGTCGGTGGGCACGAACAGCCGGTCCGGCGGCTGGTTCCGCTTGGACGGCGCGTACTCGACGATGAGGTAGTCGCGCTGCCCGCCGTTGACGGTGCGGCTGACCATCTCGATGTAGCGGCCGATGCCGTGGTGCTCGTGGACGACGAGGTCGCCGGGCTGCAGCTGCACCAGGTCGACGGCGTTGCGCCGGCGCGCGGGCATCTTCACCGCGTCGCGCATCGAGGTGCCGCGCTGGCCGGTGAGGTCGTGCTCGGTGAGCAGCGCCAGGCCCACACCCGGGAAGGCGAACCCGGCCTCCAGGCTGCCCTGGGTGACGTGGGCGATCCGCGGCTCGGGCGCGGTGGCGACGTCGGGCACCAGCCGGGCCCCCAGGTCGGCCTCGGTGAACTGGTCGGCGGCGCGCTGTGCGGGACCGGGCCCGGCGAAGGTGACGACGACGCGCCAGCCGTCGTGGGACCAGGTGCGCAGCTGGTCGATGGCACGCGGCACGTCGCCGGCGAAGCGCTCGACGGTCGTCGCGTCGAGGGCGACGTGCGTGTCGTCGTCCTCCGTGGCGAGGGTGAACGCGCCGGTCGTCCACCACGGCAGGCCGCGGCCGCGGGCGGCGGCCTCGACGTCGGCGAGGTCGCGGAAGGACGACGCACCGAGGTCCAGCGGCGCCTCCCCGGCCTCCGCGGCCGTCGCCCAGGAGGCCGCGAGGAACTCCTCGGCGGTGCGCACCAGGTCCGCGGCGCGGCTGCGCACCCGCTCGGGGTCGAAGACCAGCACGTGCGTGCCGGCCGGCACGAGGTCGGTGAGCAGCTGCATGTGGACGTCGCCGATGAGCGCCGGGGTCAGCGACTCCATGCCCTCGACCGCGATGCCCTCGGCGAGCCTGCCCAGGACCTCCAGCAGCCCGGGGTGCCCCACGGCCAGCGCCGCGGCCCGCTCCCGCACCTCGTCGGTGAGCAGCAGCTCGCGGCACGGCGGGGCCCACAGCCGGTCGGGCCGCTCGTCGAGGGAGCGCTGGTCGGCCGCTGCGAAGTAGCGCAGCTCGTCGACCTCGTCGCCCCAGAACTCCACCCGGACCGGGTGCGGCTCGGTGGGCGGGAAGACGTCGAGGAGCCCGCCGCGGACGGCGAACTCGCCGCGCTTCTCCACCAGTTCCACCCGGGTGTAGGCGGCGTCGGCGAGCGCACGGGCGACGTCGTCGAGCTCGGCGGTGTCGCCCGGCGCGAGCTCCACCGGGACCAGGTCGCCCAGGCCCGGGGCCAGCGGCTGCAGCACGCTGCGCACCGGCGCGACCAGCACGTCGATGGTGCCGTTCTGCCCGGGGTGGGTCAGGTCGCGCAGCACCGCGAGCCGGCAGCCGACGGTGTCCGCGCGCGGGGACAGCCGCTCGTGGGGCAGCGTCTCCCAGGCCGGGAACACCTCGGTGCGCCGGTCGGGCAGGAAGCAGCGGAGCTGGTCGGCGACGGCGTCGGCGTCCCGCTCCCCCGCCGTCACGACGAGGACGGGCACGCCCGCACCCCCGCGCTCTGCACCCGACCCGCCAGACCCGCCCCCAGCCGCCAGGGCGGCGGCCACCAGCGGCTGGGCGGACGGTGGTGCGGTGACCGCCAGCTCCGCGTTCCCGGCGGCGGCGACGACGCGGGCCATGCCGGGGTCGGTGAGGACGACGTCGAGCACGCCGCGGAGGGTCACGAGCAGGTCTCCCGAGGTCTGACGGCCGCACGCGTCGCGCCGGGTGCGCGGGGGGCCGGCCCTCCAGGTTAGTCCCGTCGGCGCCGGACCGGCGGGGCCGTCGCGGAGCCCGCCCTCCGGCTCAGGCGGCCGGGGACGGCGCGGAGACCGCCCGTCGCCCGGCCGGCTCCGCCGCGCCGTCCCCCTCCGGCGCACCGGTCCGTCGCACGGCCACGAGGCGCCCCACGACGTAGACCACGGTGGTGCTCAGCACCAGCAGCTCGCCGCCGTCCTCCAGCGTGCCGAGGACGTCGCCGAACCAGCCCCCGAGGAACAGCACGTGGGCCTGGTCCAGGACTGCGCCGAAGAAGACGTACGCCGCGATGAGACCCGCCATGCCGAGGCTGGCGCGGCGGTTCCAGCGGTCGCTGCGCAGGTGCAGGAGCAGCGCGGCGGCCACCGGGACGGCGGCGAGCAGTCCCCAGACCAGCAGCTCCCCGAGGTCGTTCGCCCGCAGGCCCAGGAACCCGTCGGCGGGGAACCAGAGGTCCTCCGCCAGCTGCCCGGCCAGCCACGCGCCCTTGCTCTCGTGCAGCCGCAGGGAGTCGTCGGCGAGCGCGCACAGGAAGACCGCGGCGTAGGCCGCCCAGACCGCGTGCCGGGTGGCCCGGCACAGCACCAGCAGCAGCACCGCGAGCCCGGCCTGCTGGGCGTAGCCGGCGTACTCCGCCCAGCCGCCGTCGGACTCCAGCAGCCACGGGTCGGTGGGGCTGGGGCCCGCCGTGACCAGGCGGACGACGGAGGCGCCGACGAGCGCCAGGTCCACCGCCACCAGCGCCGCCAGCAGCGGGACCGGCCCCAGGGACCCCAGGCGCGTGCGCACCGCCGGCCGAGCCGTCGCGACCGTGGTCACCGTCCACCCTCTCCCGCCCGGCCCCGGCGCGGGCCCGGCTCCTCGGCCCGCTCTCCCCGGGCGGGGGCGGGGTCCACGCCGCGCATCCACCAGCGGTGGCGGGCGAGCCTGGCCAGCAGCAGCGCTGCCCCGTCGCCAGGGGCGACGTAGGCGCGCGGCAGGGTGAAGCGGTCGCCGGGCAGGCGGTCACCGGTGACGCAGGCGTGGTCGTAGCCGGCCGCCCGGACCGCGTCCGCCGCGGCGGCGTCGAAGCGGCCCCACGGGTAGCAGAAGCCGGGGACGTCGGCCTGCAGCACGTCCTGCAGCACCGCGCGGCTGCCGCCGACCTCGTGGGCCAGGGTCGCCGCGTCGAGGCCGCGGAGGTCGGCGTGGGTGAGCGTGTGGCTGCCCACCTCGTGCCCGGCCGCGGCCACGGCCCGCACGCCGTCGGCGTCCAGCAGGTCCAGCCGCGGGCCCTCGTCCCAGCTGTTGCGGCCGCCGACCAACCCGGCGACGACGTACAGGGTGGCGGTCGCCCGGTGCCGGGCCAGGACGGGGAGCGCGTGCTCGGCGAAGTCCGCGTAGCCGTCGTCGAAGGTGAGCCCGACCAGCCCGGACGCGGCGCCCCGCTCCTGGGCTGCGAGCAGCTCGCCCAGCGAGGTCCCACGCAGGCCGAGCCGGCCCAGCAGGCGGAGGTGGCGGTCCAGCAGCTCCGGGGAGACCCGGACCCGGTGCGGGTCGGGTCCGGTGGACGGGCTCACCGAGTGGTACATGAGCACCGGCGGGATCCGCACCCGCCGGCGTCCCTCGGCGTCGAGGTGCTCGGCGGCACCGGTCGGGACGCTCATCGCCGACCGTCGGCGGCCAGGGTCGCCGCGCGGCCGTCGCGGGCCGGGCCGGAATCGAGGGCGAGCAGCGCCCGGCGCAGGGCCGTGCTCGACGTGTGCACCGTGTAGGGGAAGTAGCGGACCTCGACGCCGACCGCGGCGAAGTCCCGCTCCAGCCGCAGGCCCTTCTCCGTGCCGCGCCAGTCGTCGCCCTTGAAGATGACGTCGAAGCCGACCTCGCGCCACGTGCTGATCTTGTCGGGGACCACCTCGGCGTGGACCTCGTCGACGATGCGCAGGTTGCCGACGATCTCCATCCGCTCGGCCAGCGGGATCACCGGCGCGCGGCCCTTGGTGAGGACGAGCACCTCGTCGGAGACGACGCCGGCGATGAGGTGGTCGCACTGCTCGGCCGCGTGCCGGAGCAGGTTGAGGTGGCCGATGTGGAACAGGTCGTAGGCGCCTGGTGCGTACCCGACGACTCGCGTCATGTGTGCATCCCCCCGTGGCAGGACCGTGCTGCCGATGTCGCCGGCCAGTGCACCAGATGCGACTACTGAGCGTCATCGCCCGAAGGGGTCATTCCTCGGTGACCGCTGTCCAGCCGGGCCGACGCGGTGCCGGTCGGTCACGCTGAGCGAGCAGATGACGGGACGAGCACGTCGAGCAGCGTGCCGACGGCGGCCTCGATCCGGCCGAACGCGCCGGTGTAGACGTCCTCGGACCGCCCGTACGGGTCCTCGACGTCGTCCTCCCGGGGACCGGTGCGCAGGGCGCGCAGCCGGGGGGCCTCGGCGACCAGGGCGGTGAGCCGGGCGGCCGGGTCCCGCTCCGTGCGCAGGTCGGCGCCCAGGCGGGCCAGCTCGGCGAACTCCCGCAGCGTGAAGGTGCGCCGGACGACCGCCGGAGCGCGGTCGACCACTGCCGCGCGCTGGCCCGCCGTCATGGTCAGCACCAGCCCGGCCGAGCGCAGCACCGGCAGCTGCAGCTGACGGGCCACGAAGCCCCGTGGGTCGACACCACGTGCGGTCAGGAGCCGGGCCATCGGTGCCGCGACGGGCTCCCCGGCCCGGGCGGCCAGCCCGGCGCTGAGCACGGCCGGCCCCGCGTCGCCCAGCCCGGCCCGCAACAGCAGCTCCGCGGCCGGGGACCGGCAGATGTTGCCGGTGCACACGACCAGCAGCGGAGCTGCCACCGGCCCGCTCACCCGACCGGCGGGGCGCCGGCCGTCCGGGTGTCACCGGACCGGCCGCGAGGAGCCGGCACGTCGGGGACGGCCGGGTCGGCGACGCTCTCGCTGCGCCCGTAGGTGTAGGACTCCTCGTCCCGGCGGACGCGGTTGAGGACCACGCCGAGCACGGGGGCGGAGACCTGAGCCAGGTCACCCAGGCCCTGGGACAGCTGACGCCGGCGGACCCGGCGCACATCGGCCACCACGACGACCCCGTCGACGACCCGGGACAGGACGCTGGCGTCGGCCACCGGGAGGACCGGCGTGGTGTCCACGACGACGTGGTCGTACCTGGTGCGCAGGTCGGCCAGCAGGGAGCGCATCGCCGGCGAGCTCAGCAGCTCCGCCGGGTTGGGCGGCACCGGCCCCGACGGCAGCACGGACAGCCCCGCCCCGCCCCACTCCTGGACCACGTCGTCCACGTCGGCGTGTCCGGCCAGCACGGTGGTCAGGCCGACGGCGCCCTCGATGCCGAGCACGTCGGCCACCGTCGGGCGGCGCAGGTCGGCGTCCACGAGGAGGACCCGCGCCCCGGTCTCGGCCAGGGTCGTGGCCAGGTTGGCCGAGACCGTCGACTTGCCCTCGCCCGAGAGCGAGGACGTCACGGCCACCACGTGGGCGCCGCCGCCGTCCCTCGCGGTGTCACCGACGACGCGGAGGAACGCCAGGTTGGTCCGCAGCTGGCGGAAGCTCTCCGCCGCCTGGCTGTACGGCGCGGCGGCCACCACGACCCGACCGGTGTCCGCCGGCCAGCCGGGCACGTTGCCGAGGACGGGGAGGTCGGTCAGCTCCGCCACCACCTCCGCGTCGCGGACGTGGGTGTCGAGGGCCTCGCGCGACCAGCCCAGGCCGACCCCGGCGAGCAGGCCGGCGACCAACCCGGCCGCCAGGGCCAGCGGCAGGTCCGGCGACGCGGCGCCGGAGGGCACCTCCGCGGGCGACACCGTGGTGGCGACGACGGTCGGGTTGCCGGCCGCGTCCTGCGGGGCGATCCGCTCGACGACGTCGGCCAGCGAGGAGATCACCGCGTTGGCGAGCGTCGCGCTGCGCTCGGCGGAGCCGTCGATCACCGTCACCTCGACGATGACCGTGCTGGTGGGCACGGTGACCTCCACCCTGCGGGCCAGCTCGGCCGGGCTCTCGGGCAGGCCGAGCTCGTCGACGACCGGCTGCAGCACCTCGGGGGTGACGGCCAGCTGGGCGAAGGACTCGACCTGGTTCTGCGCGTAGGTGGAGCCCTGCACCAGGTCCGAGGCCGAGTCCCCGGACACCAGGGAGAAGAAGGACCCGGCCGTGGACTGGTAGGTGACCGGTGCGGTCCACGCGTACACCAGGCCGCCGAGCAGGCCGACGACGGTCACGCCGAGGATCGCGATCCACCGACGGCGGAGCACCTGCAACGGCCCACGGGTGTTCACGGCTGGCACTCCTCGTCTGTCTCCGCGGGCGCAGCGGTGCTGCCGTCCGGGGACCACGTCGGCCCGTCCGGTGGTGCGCCGGACGAGGGTTCCTCGACCGGCAGTGTGCTGCTGGCGAGGGCCGCGGAAAGGTGCTGCCCGGCCGGTGCCACCCGATGGGGTCATGCCCGGGCCCCGATCTGCGCCGGACCGGCCGGATGGCCGCGAGCCGGGGTCAAGATGACCGCCGGACGTCAGGAGGGGGGTGACCGTGGAGCTGAGGGACTACGTCCGGGCGATCACCGGGCGCTGGGTCTGGGTGGTGGCCGGCGCCGCCGTCGGCCTGCTGCTCGCCGCCACCGCCGGACTGCTCACCCCGACCGCCTACCAGGCGCGTGTCGCGCTGTACGTCGACGCCGCGGTCGTCGAGGACCCCGAGGACCCCTCCTCCGCCGCCGAGGTGCGCACGACGGTCCTGCCCTCGGTCGCGGAGCTGGCGTCGTCCTCGTCGGTGCTCACCCGGGTGGCCGCCACGCTCGGGCTGGCCGACTCCCCCGCCGCGCTGGCGGCCGGCCTCGAGGTCACCACCGGGAGCGGCACGAGCGTGCTGCAGGTCTCCGCCACCCGCGCCACGCCGGCCGAGGCGGCCGCCGTCGTCCAGGAGGTCGGTGCCGAGGTGGCGCGCCGCGCCGACCTGCTCTTCCCCGGCACCGACGGGTCGCTGCTGCGCGTGACGCCGGTGCGCGACGCCGCCGCGCCCGTCCCGGCGTCCCGTCCGGTCTCCGTCCTGGTCGTGCTCGGGGCGCTCGCCGGGGCCGGCGCGGCCGGCCTGGCCGCCGGCCTGACCGAACTGGCCCGCCCGCGGGTGCGTGGGCGCGGCGACGTCGCCCGTCTGACCGCGGCGCCCGTGCTCGGGCTGCTGCCCGCCGACCTCCCGCCCGGGCAGCGCCGTCCCGCACGGTGGCTGTCCGGCGGCCTCCCCCAGCGGGCCGAGGAGCTGGCCCGGCTGCGGTGGACCCTCCGGCTCGCCTCCGACGACGGAGCCGCACAGCGCGTGGCGCTCGTCGGCGCGGCCGCAGCCACGACGTCACTGGCCGGCGAGCTCACCGCCCGCGGCCTGGACGTGGTCGCCCTCGACTCGCCCCGTGCGCTCTCCGCGGCAGGGTTCGACCGGGTGCTCGTGGTCGCCGACGGGCGACGCACCACGGCCGCGGACCTCACCGCCACGCTCGCGGCCGTCCGCGCGTCCGGGGCCCAGCTCGCCGGCGTGGCCGTCGACGGGCTGCTGCCTCCGGGGGGCCGGTGGCGGGCGCTGCTGGTCGCGGGTGCCCGCGGGGACGCGACCTGGCGGATCGACAGCCGGACCGGCACCTCGGTCCCCGCGCCCGCCGGCCGCGCCCCGGTGGCTCCCCAGGCCGTCGCGGTGCTGGCCGTCGCCATGGTCGGGTTCACCCGCTCGCTCCCGATGGGCCTCACCACGGGGCTCCTCGCGGCGGTGGCCCTGCTGCCGCTCTGGCTGCCGCTGGTCCGCCGGCACCGGGGCCTGCCGCTGCTGCTCGCCTCGACCGGCGTGGGCCTGCTGTCCGGAGCCCTGCTCGCGTGGTCGTTCGCCGACGACCACGGGTTCGTCCTGCACACGGCGTCCGCGACCACCTCGACGGTCCTGGCCATGGTGGGTGGGGTGGGCGTGCTCCTCTGGGCCCGCGGCGTGCTGCCGGTGCCCGTGCTGGGCGTGGTCTTCGGCCTGGCCATGCTGGCCACCGAGGTCCTCGAGGGGTCGGGCGCGGAGAACGTCTGGAAGTTCCAGCTGTCGTCCCCGCTGATGGTGATCGGGGTGGCGCTCGCCGTCCGCTGGGGGAAGCCGGCTCCCACCGTCGCCGTCCTGGCCGTGCTGGGCCTGCTCAACGTCACCAACGACGCCCGCAGCGCCTTCGGGTTCTGCGTGGTGGCCGCCGCGCTGGTCCTCTGGCAGCAGCGCCCCGGGCGGGACCGTCCCGTGCACCGGGGACGACGGTGGCTCGCCCTGCCCGTGATCGGCGTGCTGGGCGCCGGCGGCTACCGGCTGCTCACCGAGCTGATGCTGGCCGGGGCGCTGGGCACCGAGATCCAGCAGCGGACGGCCACCCAGATCGCGCAGTCCGGTTCGCTGCTCCTCGGGGGCCGTCCGGAGTGGACGGTCACCTGGGCGCTGGCCCACACGCACCCGTTCGGCTTCGGGCTCGGGACCGTGCCCAACGGGGACGACCTGCTGGTCGCCAGGGCCGGCATCGCGGTCACGAACATCCCGACGGCCGAGAGCTACGTCCAGAACTACCTGCTCGCGGGCGGGGTGGAGCTGCACGCGATCGTCGCCGACCTGTGGGCGTCCCTCGGGCCGGCGGGCGTCCTCCTGGGGCTCGTCATGGGCGCCCTCGTGGTCGTCGGGCTGGCCGACCGGCTCGGCCGGCGGCAGGCCTCCGGCCTGGCGTGCCTCCTCGCGCCGATGGCGCTCTGGGGCCTGGCCTTCGGCCCCATGGCGAGCAACGCGGACACCATCACCCTGGCCCTGGGGCTCCTCCTGCTGCCGCGCCGTCCCCGCGTCACCCGCCCTGACGACGGCCCGCCCGACGCCGCGGCGGACCCCGGCCGGGCGCAGACGTCGCTGGTCCGCACGTGACCGCCCGGTCGCGGCCGGCGCAACGGGTGGAGCGGGTGGCGTGACGGCTGCGGAGGACGGGGAGGTGGGCGTGTCCGGACACGGCACCGGGGGCGGCACGGTCGTCGCCGTGCTGACCTACCGGCGCACGCAGCTGCTGCCACCGCTGCTGGCCGAGCTGGTGGCCCAGGCCGCGACCGTGGCTCCCCGTGCGGAGGTGCTCGTCGTGGACAACGACCCCGACGGCAGCGCGGCCGGCGTCGTGCTCCGCTGGGCCGGGCACGGCGTCCGGTACGCGCACGAGCCCCGGCCGGGCATCTCCGCGGCCCGCAACCGCGCGCTGGCCGAGGCCTCCGGGGCCGACGTCCTGGTCTTCATCGACGACGACGAGCTGCCCTCCGCCGGGTGGCTCGCGCAGCTGGTCGGCAGCTGGCGCACCTGGGGCTGCGCCGCCGTCGCGGGTCCGGTCTCGGCGCGGCTGCTGGCCCCGGCGAGCGCCTGGGTGGCCGGCACGGGCGTCTTCGACCGGCGCCGGGAGGTCACCGGCGCGCTGCTGGGCGGGGCAGGCGCGGGGAACCTGCTGCTCGACGTCCGCCAGGTCCGCGAGCTCGGGCTGACCTTCGACGAGCGGCTGGGGCTCACCGGCGGCGAGGACACCCTGTTCACCCACCAGCTGGTGCACCGGGGCGGCGAGCTGCGCTGGTGCGACGAGGCGGAGGCCGTCGAGTCCGTGCCGGCCGACCGGGTCACGCGCGCGTGGGTGCTGCGGCGCTGCTTCCGCTCGGCCGGCTCCTGGAGCCGCGCGGAGGTGTCCCTGGCCGCCGGGGCTGCCGGCCGACTGCGCACGCGCGCCGGGATCCTCGCCAAGGCGGCGGTGCGCGTGGCGCTCGCGGCCGGGGCGCTCGCCGTCGCCGTAGCCCGCCGGGACGCCGCCGCGCGCGGTGCGGCGGTGGGCACGCTGGCCGCCTACGCCGGCCTGGTCGTCGGCGCCGTCGGCTTCGTCCCCGGCGAGTACGCCCGCGTCGCCACGGGAACCCCGGTCGAGCAGCGGTCCCGTGTCAGCGGTCGCTGACCCGCCCGCGCGGACCGACCTGGGCCGGGTCGCAGCGCGCGGGGCGGGCGTCACGCTGGCCGGCCAGGGGGCGCGGATCCTGCTGCAGCTGGCCTCGGTCGCCGTCCTCGCCCGGCTGCTGGGTCCCGCGGACTACGGCCTGCTCGCGGTGGGCCTGGTGGTCGTGGGCATCGGCGAGGTCTTCCGCGACCTGGGCCTGTCGACCGCGGCCATCCGCACCCCGGACCTGACCACCCGGCAACGGGACGGCCTGTTCTGGCTCAACGTCGCAGCGGGGACGGCGCTGGCCGCGGTGGCGCTGCTGGCCTCCGGGTCGGTGGCGGCGGCCTTCGGGGAGCCGGAGCTCGCCGACATCGTCCGCTGGCTGTCGTCGACCTTCCTGCTCAACGGGCTGGCCGCCCAGTACCGCGCCGGCCTGATCCGTGAGCTGCGTTTCGGGGCCGTGGCCGGCGTCGACCTGGGCGCCCAGCTGGTCGCCTTCGGCGTGGCGGTCACCGCAGCCGTGGCCGGCGCCGGGTACTGGGCGCTGGTCGCCCAGCAGCTCACCCAGGGTGCCGTGGCACTCGTGCTCGTGGTCGCCCTCGGGCGCTGGGTGCCGGGGCGGCCGCGGCGGGGTGTGGGCCTGTGGCCGCTGGTGCGCTTCGGCAGCGGCCTCACCGGCACCCAGCTGGTGTACTACGTCGGCAACAACCTGGACAACCTGGTGCTGGGCCTCACCGCCGGCCCAGCCGCCCTGGGCATCTACAACCGGGGTTTCCAGTTGCTGATGACCCCGCTCAACCAGCTGCGCTCACCGGCGACGACGGTCGCCGTCCCCGTGCTGTCCCGGCTCCAGGACGACCTCGAGCGGTCCGGCGAGTACCTGCGGCGCAGCCAGCTGGCACTCGGGTTCTCCCTGGTGGCCGGGATGGCGCTGGCCGCCGGTGCGGCCGGCCCCCTCGTCGACCTGCTGCTGGGCGACCGCTGGGCACAGGTGGCCCCCGTGCTGGCGCTGCTCGCCGTGGCCGGCAGCGCCCAGACGCTCTCCTTCGTGGGCCTGTGGGTCTACCTGTCCCGCGGGCTGTCCGGTGCGCTCTTCCGGTACACGGTGGTCACGCTGGTGCTCAGCGCCGCCTGCATCGGCGCCGGCAGCCTGTTCGGCGTCGTCGGGGTGGCCGCCGGCTACGCGACCGCGGCGCTGCTCGAGTGGCCGCTGTCGCTGTGGTGGCTCTCGCGGGTCACGGTGCTGCCGGTCCGCGACCTGTACCTGGGTGCCCTACGGGTCACGGCGTGCGCGGTCACCGCGGGGTCGGCCTGCCTGGCCGCCACCCAGCTGACCGCCGGCTGGCCCTCGGCCGGCCGGCTCGCCGCCGGGCTCCTCGCGGGGCTGGCGGCCTACGGCCTGGCCGCGCTGGTGCCGGTGGTCCGGCGGGATCTGGCCGGCGTCGTGGCCTGGGGCCGGCAGATGGTGGCGCGCCGGGGCTGACCGGCACCGGACACGATCGTGCCCCCGGCCCTCGCGGGGCCGGGGGCAGGATCGTCCTCCGTGGTGGGCCGGCTCAGCCGGGGAACCAGGTCTCCCGGACCAGGTCACCGGACACCAGCGCCTGCTCCAGCGAGCGTGCGACCAGGCCCCGCTCGGCGTAGCCCTCGAGCACCCCGGTGATCAGCTCGCCGCGGTCCAGCTGCGGTGGGGGCCCGTCGCAGGCGCCGTCCGCCGGTCCGGCGAAGCCGTCGTGGGCCAGGACGATCGCTCCCGGCCGAACGCCCTGCTGGGCCTTGGCGAGGCGCTCGGCGGGCGGGACGTCCCGCCAGTCCCAGGTGGTGGGCCCCCACAGCACCGGGACCAGACCGGCGCCGGTCACCGCGCGCCAGTTGGCGAACGTCTGCCGGCCGTACGGCGGGCGGAACCAGCGCACCGGCCGCCCCGTCGCGTCCTCCAGCTCGGCCTTCCCCGCGCGCACCAGCCGGGCCACCTCGTCCGGGGGCAGCGTGGGCAGCGCCCGGTGGTCGACGCCGTGGAGCGCCACCTCGTGCCCGGCGGCGACGACCTCGTCGAGGAGGCCGGGGTACCTGCGCACCCGGGTGAGCAGCACGAAGAACGTCGCCCCGGCGCCCGCATCGGCCAGCGCCGACAGCACCCGGTCGGTGCCACCGGGCTCGGGACCGTCGTCGAAGGTCAGGACGACGTCGGACGCACCGGTGCGCAGCTCCACCGCCGAGCCCAGCACCGTCCCGGCACCCCGCCGGACCCTGCGCCGGGCCCCCTCGACCACGCTCCGGGCGGTCGTCGCGGCACTCATCGGGCTCCTCCCCACGCCAGTCGCCACCGGCGGCCGTCCCGCGCGTACTCGTGGAAGGCCACGCCGCAGCCCCCCGCGACCATGCCGGCGCCCCGGCAGGCCACGCGCAGGCCCCGAGCCCGGTGCCGGTCGGAACCCACCAGCTCGCCCAGTGCGCAGCGACCCGCGCCGACGGCGACGCGGAGGAGGCCCCCGGCCACGCCGCGGGCGCGCACGGACGTCCGGGCCCACCGGGACCCGGCCAGCCGCAGCTCGACGAGGACGGTGGTGTTCCCCTGGCTGCACATCCGGGTGACGATCCAGGACCGGGTCATCCGGTCCGGGGGGACGGCGTCGACGGCGACGGACTCGTCGCACCAGACCATGCGGCCGCCGGCCCGTGCCAGCACGTGGCTGAACAGCGTGTCCTCGCCCCCACCGAGCCCGAGCTCGGCGGAGAAGCGGACGCCGGCCCGCCGGAGCTGCTCGAGGTCCAGCAGGAGGCTGCCGGTCGCGACGACGTCGACCGGCGTACCGCTCGGCATGCTGGGGCGGCGCCAGAAGTCCCCCGCCCGCAGCCACGGGTCCAGCTCACCGGCGAACTCGGCGACGATGCGACCGGCGACCGCCGTGGCACCGGTGGCCTCCCAGGTGCCGACCAGGGAGGCCAGCCAGGCGGGCATCGGCCGCTCGTCGTCGTCGATGAACACGAGCAGGCGGCTGTCGCCGGCCTCGTCGATCGCGCGGTTGCGGACGGCGGCGATCCCCGGCGTCGGCTCGCCGACGTACCGCAGCTCGGGCGCGGCCAGCTCCGCCACGACCGCCGCGCCGCTGCCCCCGGGGTCGTTGTCCACCACGAGGACGTCCGCGAGGTACCGGCCACCGACCGCCCGGGCCTGGTCGAGCAGCAGGGGCAGCGCCGTGCGCAGGCCGTCGGGGCGCCGGTAGGTCGGCACGGCGATCGTGACGCGGACGGTGCCGGTGACCGCCGGCCCCGCGGTGGCCGCGCTCACCGCGCCACCGTCCCGGTCGCCTGCGCGGCCTCGAGGAGACCGGCGGCGAAGCGGTGCACGGCGTGCCGCTCCCGCGCGCGGGCTGCGTCGTCCAGCGCGGCGGACCGCGCGCCCGGCCAGTCGGCGACCAGCCCCGCGACCGCGTCGGCCCAGCGCTCCGGCCGTCCCGGCTCGGCCACGCGGGCGGCCGCGAACCCGTCGACGGCCTCCCGCAGCCCCGGCAGGTCGCTGACGACGACCGGCCGGGCGGCGAGCACCGCCTCCACCGCGGCGTTGCCGAAGGACTCGTCGAGCGTGGAGGGGACGAGCACCACGTCGGCCCCGCGGAGCAGCGGCCAGACGTCGTCCCGGAAGCCCAGGAGCTCGACGCGGTCGGCCAGCCCCGACGCGGTCACCTCCGCCCACAGCTCGTCGGCGAACCACTCGTAGCCCTCGAACACCGAGCCGGCGACCGTGAGCCGGGCGTCGACACCCCGGTCGAGCAGCACGCGCAGGGCGCGGATCGCGACGTCCGGGCCCTTCCGCGGTGACAGCCGGCCCACGAACAGCAGGCGGACCGGGCTGTCGAGGCGCTCCCGGGCGGGGACGGCGTCCACCGGGGCGGGCACGGGGTTGGCCACCACGGCCGTCCGGCCCGCCAGGGCCGGGACCAGCCCGATGAGGACCTCGGCGGTGAACCGGCTGTTCGCCACGACGACGTCGGCCGCCAGGAGGGTGCGCAGCAGCAGCCGCTGGAGGACCGCGGGCCCCGGCCACTCGGCCTCGTGCACGTGGCACACGACGCGGCGGCGGGCCAGGCGGGCGAGCAGCAGCCAGGACGGCAGCACGGTGGTGTTCACGTGCACGGCCGGTGCAGTCCGCAGCAGCGCCAGCGCCGAGGGCAGACCCAGCAGCGCGTCGGCGAGCAGGCGGACCGAGCCGGCCGGCCGCAGCACGGCCTTGCGCAGCACCGGCATGCGGCGGACGACGACCCGGGCGCCGCGGCCCTCCAGCTCGGCGACCAGGGGGCCGTGCCCGGGCAGCGCCACCGTCACCTCGGAGTCGCGCAGCAGCGCGCCGACCGACTCGAGCAGCACCCGGTCCGAGCCGTACAGCTCGGCGCCGGGGTGGACCACCAGCACCCGGGGACGCGCGAGGGGCCGCCGCGGGCCGAGCACCAGCGCGGGCAGCACCCGGACCAGGCCCTCGAGCGCGCCCCGCGCCACCGCCCAGAGCACCGACGGCGTCTGCAGCAGCTGCCGCCGGCCGCCGCGCAGCAGGATCTCCCAGCTGACCGCGGGGGTGGCCCGGACCCAGCGCAGCAGCGCCCGGCGGTCGAGGTGGCGCGCGGCGAAGGCCAGCCGGTTGCGGCAGTTCCAGCGGTAGTAGAGGGCGGACTTGGCGCTGCCCCGGCGCCCCTCCCCGTGGGTGCCGCCCTCGTCGTGCACGGCCACCAGGTCCTCGCGCAGGACCACCGTGGCGCCGGCCGCGACCGCTCGGTAGCCGAGGTCGACGTCCTCCCAGTAGAGGAAGTAGCCCTCGTCGTACCCGCCGATCCGGGTGAAGAGCTCGTCGTGCACGACCACGCAGGCGCCGCACAGCCAGTCGCCGGGGTCGTCGGTGCGCGGTCCGTCGGCGCTCGGGCGGCGCCGCACCCGGCCGTCGCGCAGGTCGGTGCGCGCCGCGAGGAAGACGACCTCGCCGTCGGAGGAGAGCAGCCGCGGGCTGATGACCGACAGCGGCTCGTGCAGGCTCTGCGCCCGCAGCTCGGCGACGACGGCCGGCGTGATCACCGCGTCGGGGTTGAGGAAGAGGAAGGTGCGGCACCCCAGCTCGCGGGCGACCGCGACACCGGCGTTGCAGGCCGCGCCGAAGCCGCGGTTGTCGGGCATGCCGACGACGTGCCAGCCGGAGGCGGCGCCGAGCTCCTCGACGGCGCGCCGGTTGGCCTGCGAGGAGAAGTTGTCGACGACGACGACGCGCACGTCGGGACCGGGGAGGCCGGCCGGGGCCAGGTTGCGCCGGAGCAGTTCCGCGCTGCCGTACGAGACGACGACCACGCCGAGCGGCGCGTCGTCCCCCGGCGGGGTGGCCGGCGGTCCGAACGGCGCGAGGACGGTCGCCGTCACCGGTGCCGTCCCCGTCCGGGCGTGCGCGTCCCGCCTCGTCCGCCGCGTCCCACAGCAGGCCGTCCCTTCCCCCGTCCGGGCGGTGGCTCGGGACCGCCGCACCCGGTCCGCCCATCCTCCGGGCCCCGGTGCGGGGCGTCTTCCCTCCACGGGGTGACCCGGCCCCGCAGCGCCCCGGACGCCGACGAGCGGACCGGCCCGCAGGCCGGTCCGCTCGTCGCTGCTCCCCCAGGGGGCCGGTGGGGATCCCCACCGGCCCCCTCGGGGTCACGGCTTCGTGCCGGCCGCCCCGACCCACACGTCGTCCACGCGCAGCGTCTGGGCGCTGGTCGCGTTCGCCGAGTGGTAGAGGTCGATCCGCACCGTGCCGGCCTGCTGCAGCGCCGCCGTGGCGTCGGTGGCGCTGACCTGCCAGTCCCCCGGCTCGGCGGACCCGGCAGCCCACACCTTGGCCCGCAGGGTCGTGGTGCCGGCGCCCTGCGTCTCGAACCGCACGGCGAGGACCGTGCCCGGGGCGTAGGTGCCCGCGAGGCGGTACGAGCCCAGGGCGGTCTCCGTCCCGTTGACCGTCCGCAAGAGCGTCGCGGTCACCGAGCCGGTGGCGCTGAACCGCAGCTGGGCGCCGTACCGGGTCGAGCTCCCGACGTTGCGGCCCACCAGCGACACGTAGCTGCCGCCGCCGGTGGGCGCCCGCTCCAGCAGCACGCCCGCCTGGATCGCCACGTCCTGCACCGAGACCGGCAGCCCGGCGTTCGTGCCGGCCCCTGCCGCGGCGGTCAGCCGCCCGGACCCGTCGGCCACCGTGGCGTTCGCCGCGGTCCCGCCGACTGCCCAGATCCCGCCGCGGTCGGCGGTCCCCCACCCGCCGGCGACCGCACGCCCGAAGGCGTCCCGGGCCAGGGCGGTGTCCACCGGCTGTTCCGGGGCCGGCGGCGCGGTGACGGTCACCGAGCGGGTCACCGTGCCGGTCGCCCCGGCGGCGTCGGTCACCGTCAGCTTCACCGGGTAGGTCCCGGCCGCCGCGTAGGTGTGCGACGCCCTCGCGCCCGTCGCGGTCGACCCGTTGCCGAAGTCCCACGCGTAGGAGGCCACCGGGCCCTCCGCGTCAGCGGAGGACGAGCCGTCCACCGACACCGCCAGGCCGCTCACCGAGGAGGTGAACGCCGCCGTCGGCGCGGTGTTCGCCGGCAGCTCCGGCGCCGTGGGCGCGGTGACGGTCACCGAGCGGGTCACCGTGGCGGTCGCCCCGGCGGCGTCGGTCACCGTCAGCCTCACCGGATAGGTCCCGGCCGCCGCGTAGGTGTGCGACGCCCTCGCCCCGGTGCCGGTGGAGCCGTTGCCGAAGTCCCACGCGTAGGAGGCCACCGGCCCCTCGGCGTCGGTGGAGGACGAGCCGTCCACCGACACCGCCAGGCCGCTCACCGAGGAGGTGAACGCCGCCGTCGGCGCCGCGTTCGCCGGCGGCGGGGTGGCGCCGGGCTGGACGACCTGCAGGTCGTCCAGCCGCACGGTCTGCGCGGCCGTCGCGGTGGAGGACTGGAACAGGTCGAGGCGCACGGCCCCGGCCTGCTGCAGCGCCGCCGTGGCGTCGGTCGCGGTGACCTGCCAGCCGGTGGGCTCGGTGGTCCCGGCGGCCCAGACCTTGGCCCGCAGGGTGGTGGGGCCGGCACCCTCGGCCGCGAAGCGGACCTTGAGCGCGCTGCCCGGCGTGTAGTTGCTGGGCATCCGGTAGGAGCCGAGGACGGTCTCCGTGCCGCCGGCCACCTTGGTCAGGCTCGCCGTCACCGACCCGGTGGCGCTGAACCGCAACTGGGTCGTGTACCGGTCCGAGCCGACGATGCGGCCCACCAGCGACACGTAGCTGCCGCCACCGGTGGGCGCCCGCTCGACGACCACGTCGGACCGCACGTCCACGTCCCGGACCGAGACCGGCAGCGTCGCCGCGCTCGTCCCGCCCGCGGCCGCGCTGATCCGCCCGGACCCGCCGGTGACCGTGGCGTTCGCCGAGGCCCCGGTCACCGTCCAGGTCCCACCGAGGTCGGCGGTCCCCCAGGCACCGGTGACCTCGCGCCCGAAGGTGTCGGTGGCCACCGCACCGACGGCCGGCGGCGCGGGCGGCGCGGTGACGGTCACCGAGCGGGTCACCGTGCCGGTCGCCCCGGCGGCGTCGGTCACCGTCAGCCTCACCGGATAGGTCCCGGCCGCCGCGTAGGTGTGCGACGCCCTCGCCCCGGTGCCGGTGGAGCCGTTGCCGAAGTCCCACGCGTAGGAGGCCACCGGCCCCTCGGCGTCGGCGGAGGACGAGCCGTCCACCGACACCGCCAGGCCGCTCACCGAGGAGGTGAACGCCGCCGTCGGCGCCGTGTTCGACGGTCCACCGCTGGTGGCCGCCAGGTGGTGCTCGGTGATCTGGGCGGTCGAGAGCGCCCTCGGGTAGACGGCGACCTCGTCGATCTGGCCGCCGAACCAGTCGAGCCCGGTGGCCCAGCTGGTGTCGCCACCGATGCGCCAGTACCCGTCCTTCGACTCGGCGGACACCACGGCCGGGTTCGTGCCGACCAGCTGCCCGTCGACGTGGAACTGCATCCCGGCGGGGCTGAGCGATCCGACGACGTGGTGCCACCGGCCGTCGTTCAGCGCAGCCGTGGTGCTCAGGATCCGCATGCCACCGCTGTAGACACCGAAGTGCAGCCGGCCCTGGGCGTCCATGTAGACGTGCCGGTCGTAGTTGGGGCTCAGCCCCGTCCGCGCGTTGCCCCAGCCGACGATCTTGCCGCCCCGGGTGGTGGTCGTCTGGAACCACGCCTCCACCGAGAAGTTCTGCGGGGCCGGTGCGGCGGGCGCGGTCGCCGACAGCGAGCCGGACGACGTCCCGTTGAACCGGAAGGCGGTGTCGCGGTCGCCGGTGACGGCGCCGGTGGCGCCGCGGGTGACGCCGGTGCCGATGCCCATGTCGGCCGCACCGGAGTGGTCGAAGGCCGTCGGGCCCGTCGACTCCCCGAGCGTCCAGTGGTCCACGGCACCGTGCGCCGCGACCAGGCGCTCGTAGGCGCGGGTGGCCGTGCCGCTGCTGGCGACCGGCACGGTGACCGTCGTCCAGGCGGAGTCCACGCGGTTACCGGCGGCGTCGCTCACCGAGACCAGGTAGCGGTGCGACCCGGCGGTGGCACCGGTGTCGGTGCAGGCCTGGGTCGGCAGCTGCCACCAGCGCGAGGGCGCGGTCACGACGCAGGCCGGGGCCCCGGTGGTGGAGTCACGGTGGACGCGGTAGGTGAGGTGCTCGTTGTCCTTGTCCCACGCCGCCGGGAACGACAGCCGCATGCCGCCCTGGACGGCGGTGGCGGTGGGGCCGGAGGAGCCGGCCCGCACCGGGCCGACCGCGTTCGGCGCGAGGCGGGGGACGGCGAAGCGCACCAGCCCCTGCTGCGGCCGGCCGTTCACCGACGGGAACTCGCCGCCGTAGACCACGTAGTCCTGGTTGCCGGTGACCGTCCAGCCCGCCTGGTACTGACCGGTGAAGGTCCCCGCGACGAAGGTCGGGTGCCACGCCAGGTGGTTCGGCGCGGGCTGGCCGGCCATCACGCCGCGGCCGCCGGTGTCGATGTTCGCGTTCACCGTGTACGGCGCCGAGCTGAAGGCGTTCGCGTGCCAGTAGCTGGCCGGGCTGGTCTCCGGGAAGCTCCCGATGTTGCGGCAGTTGTGCGCGTGCGACGCGGTGTAGACGGCGCCGTTCACCGGGAACGCGGAGTAGGTGTCACCGCGGCAGTCGGCGAACCAGCGCACCGCACCGCCGTTCGCCCTCGCCGCGAAGGTGCCCTCGAGTGAGCCGGGGCCGTAGAAGTCGTAGGCCGTGCCGTAGACGTCGGCGCCGTCGGTGCTCAGGCTCCAGACGGCGGAGTGGGCACCCTGGTTGGTGATGTACCGGTTGGCCGCGAACGGCCGGGTGGCACCGCTGGTCGCGTCGAGCGCGCCGACCCCGGTCGCCTTGGTGCCGTTGAGGGTGTCGAACCGGCCGGCGACGACGACCTGGTCGTCCCCCGCGAGCACCATGGCCAGCACCGAGTTGCTGGTGCGGGCGTTGGCGGCCGGGTCGTTGGGCACCCAGTTGCCCGCCGTGGACCCCGTGCCCGGCTGGGGGGCCCAGGGCAGCAGCTCGCCGGTGGCCGCGGAGACGGCGGCGAGACGCGACCGCGCGCTCGAGCCGACGGCGCTGAACTCCCCGCCGAGGTATACGGTGCCGTTCGTGGCGGCGATCGCCCGGACGGTGCTGTTCGCCGCCGGGCGGAAGGTGCTCACCAGCTGGCCGGTGGCGGTGTCGTAGGCGGCGACGCCACTGCGCGGCTGCCCGTTGGCGACGGTGAAGTCCCCGCCGACGTAGAGGCGCGAGCCGTCCGGCGACACGGACAGGGCCAGCGCCTGCGCGTTCAGGTCCGGGGCGAAGGAGCTGATCAGCTCGCCGGTCCGGATGTCGTAGGCGAGCAGGTTGTTGCGCACCGTCTCCTGCGTGCCCGGGGCGGCGCCGGCCGGCCGCACGCGGCCGAAGCGGCCGGCCACGTACACGGTGGTGCCGCTGACGACCTGCGCCCAGGCGACGCCGTCGATCTGTGCCGTGGGCAGCGCGTCGGCGGACACCGTCGGCGGCGTGGTGGGCGCCGCGGGGTCCAGCGGCGCGGTGTCGGCCAGGGCGGCCGTGGGGAGGACGGAGCCCATCCCCACCGCGAGGGCCACCAGCCCGGTCAGCAGCGACTTGGACCAAGCCGCCGAGAGTGCAGTCATCTGAAGCGTTCCCCCGCTCGTACGCACGTCACGCTGCCGGCAGCGCCGACCAGCGGGTGGACACTAAGCGTGACGATCGAGGCCCCGTATCCCCTGATCCAGTGACACTGCGCAATCAAGCGACGGTCACGGACCGTGTGCACCCGTCCGGGGGGGCGGGCACGACGGACGGCAGGGCCCGACCGAGGTCGGGCCCTGCCGTCCGGGTGGAGCGCGGGGAGGGGTCAGCCGGCCGGGCCGGCGAAGACGAGGAAGGGTGCGCCGACGCGGTACCCGACCGACACGGTGACCAGGTCGCGGACGTCCTCGGCGATGGAGAAGACGTAGACGCCCTCGACCGTCTCGCCCGGTGCGGCGGTGCCGGTGAGCGGAGCCGCCGACGGGTCACCCAGCGGTGGGGCGGGCGTGAGCTCCGCGCCCGAGGTCAGGCGCACCACCACGTCGTCGAGGTCCACGGCTCCGCGGGACCCGTTCTCGAGCCGGACGGTGACCCGCAACGCCGGTCCGCCGACGTCGCCGGGTGCGAGCGCCGTCCCGTCGACCGCCTCCAGCCGCTCGACCGTCACCCTGGTCCCGTCGGCTGCCTCGGCGGTCCCGTCGAGGGCCACCGGGGCCAGGCTGGGCGGCAGCTGGTCCGCGGCCACGGGTCCCTCGGCCGACGGCGTCCCGGAGGGCGGCGCCGCACCGGTGGGTGCCGGCGGCGCGGGGGCGGGCGTGCCCGGCGGGGCGTCGGTGGTGACGGTGGTGGTGGCGGGTGCGGCGGCGGCGGACGGTTCGCCGTCGCCGGACACCGACCACACGACCGACACCGCCGCGAGCGCCAGGGTCACCACGGCCGCGCCGACCGCGAGGCGTCGTCGACCGGTCCGCCCGCGCGCCTGCGCGCCGTCGTCCATCGGGGTGCTCATCGAGGCAACCTGCCCATCTCTCGGAACCACTTCACCGACCCGAGGGCCAGGTGTGCCGCCGTCGCCAGGAAGAGCAGGGCGTAGGCGGTCAGGAACGCGGCCGGTGCGCCCCACAGCAGGAACGACAGGGCCAGGACGCCGTAGTCGGTGGGCAGGGACACCAGCGACCGGCGCACGCCGGCCCTCGCGGCCGACGGCTGGGCGCGGGTGGCGGCACCGTGCCGCGCGCGCAGCGCCTCGTTGAGCATCATCGCGAAGAACAGCGCGCCGTCGGCGACGCAGTAGCCGAGCGGGATCAGCAGCAGCTCGGTGTCGACGGCCCCGGCCCGGTACAGCGCGACGAGCACGGCGAGGTGCAGGGTCAGCAGCTTGGCGGCGTCGACCATGTGGTCGAGCCACTCCCCCGCCGGCGACCCGCCGCCGCGCAGCCGGGCGAGCTGGCCGTCGGCGGCGTCGAGCGCGTAGCCCAGCACCAGGCAGGCGGCGACGGCCAGCCCCACCCCGACCGAGGGGGGCGCCAGCACCAGCAGCGCGATGCCGGTGGCCGTGGTGGCGGCGCTGACCCCGGTGACGGCGTTGGGCGTCAGACCCGCGCGGAAGGCCAGCGCGGCGAGGAGCCGGCCCAGCGGCCGGTTGACGAAGCGGGAGTAGGCCGGGGCGCCGGTCGCGCCCTTCTGCGCGGCGGCCAGCCGGCCCAGCGTCGTCCGCAGGGCCTCGGGGGGACGGGCCCCGACGAGGGCGCTCACGGCCGGGCCACCGGGACGTCCTCGACCGCCGGGGCGGCGGCCGGGGCGGGCAGCAGGACGGCACCCGGCGGCGCCGGGACCGGCTGCGGCCGGGCCACCAGCAGGTCGGCCGCGGTCGGCCCGCGCCGCCCCGAGGGACGGCGGGCCGGGAACCGGCGCTCGGCCAGCGTGCGGGCGAGCTCCGCGTAGCCGGCGGCGACCCGGTCCCAGTCGTAGCCGCCGGCCAGCTCCTGGGCGCGCTGCCCGGAGCGGGCCACCCGGTCGGGCTCGGCCTCGACGGCCTCGACCTCGCGGGCCACGTCGGCCGGGGTGCGGAAGTACCGGCCGGCATCGGCGACGACCTCGCGGTTGAAGTCGACGTCGAAGGCGGTGACGGCCGCGCCTGCACCGATCGCGCGCAGCAGCGAGGGGTTGGTGCCCCCAACGGAGTGGCCGTGCAGGTAGGTGGCGCAGTTCGCGTACAGCTGGTCGAGCAGCTCCTGGTCCCAGACACCGCCGAGGAACCGGACCCGGTCGTCGGCCAGCGCGTGCACGCGGGCGGTGTACTCGTCGGCGTAGGGCGCCGAGCCGACGACGACCAGCGGCCTGGTGGCGGCGCTGGCGGCGTACCCCTCGACGACCAGGTCGACGTGGTTCTCCGGCTCGAACCGGGCCACCACGAGGTGGTAGCCGCGTGGTTCCAGCCCGAGCTCGGCCAGCCGGTGCGACCCGGGCTCGATCCGCGGCGCCCCGTAGGTCAGCAGCGTGGTCGGCGCCGCGAAGGCGTCGCGGTAGTAGTCGGCGATGCCCTGCGCGTCAGCGATGAGGACGTCGGACCAGCGGACGGCGAGCGCCTCGGCGGCGCGGTAGTACCGCCGTCCCGCACCGCCCCACTTGGCGCGCTTCCACTCCAGCCCGTCCACGTGCGTGGCGACCGGGATGCCGGCGGCGCGCAGCGCGGGCAGCAGCGGGGCGTTGGCCGCGTTGAACAGGATCGCCGCGTCGGTGCGGTGCGCCAGCAGGTGGCGGACCGACAGGGCGGTGTGGCTGAGGGTCTCCAGTGAGCGCCGACGGGCGGCCGGGAGGTGCACCAGCTCCATGCCCAGGTGCGTGGCCGGCGGCTGCTCGGGTGACCCGGGGACGGTGCGGCAGTAGACGACGACCCGGTGCCCGGCGTCGGCCAGCCGGCGCCCGATCTCCTCGACCGCCGTCTCGAAGCCGCCGTACCGGGCGGGCACGCCCCGCGTGCCGACCATGGCGATGCTCACGCGGTCCACCTGGGCCTCCGTCGTCCGTCCGTGCAGCTCGGACGACGGCCCCGTGCGCTGCACGGTCCCCCTCGCCCTCGGTGAGCATCGACGGAGGACGGAGCCCGCGGCAGTCCTCCCGCGGGTCCTCTCACCCGCACGGGGCACGCGCCGTCAGTAGGCCCCGGCGCTGCTGACGACGGCGCGGACGGTCTTGACGAGGATGAGCAGGTCCATGGCCAGCGACCAGTTCTCCACGTAGCGCAGGTCCAGGCGGACGGCCTCCTCCCACGGCAGGTCCGACCGGCCGGAGATCTGCCACAGGCCGGTCAGCCCGGGCTTGACCAGCAGCCGGCGGCTGACCGAGGTGTCGTACCGGGCGACCTCGCCGGGCAGCGGCGGGCGCGGGCCGACCAGCGACATGGCGCCGCCGAGCACGTTGAGCAGCTGCGGCAGCTCGTCCAGCGACAGCCGGCGCAGCACCTGGCCGACCGGCGTCACCCGCGGGTCGACCCGCATCTTGAACAGCAGGCCGTCGGAGGTGTTGAGCGCCTGCAGCCCGTCGACCTGCCGGTCGGCGTCGACCACCATGCTGCGGAACTTCAGCATCGTGAAGCAGCGCCCGTTCACGCCCACCCGCTCCTGCCGGTAGAGCACGGGCCCGGGGCTGGTGACCTTGACGGCGACGGCGATCGCGAGCAGCGCCGGCGCGAGCAGGACCAGCGCCACGGCGGCGACGGCGCGGTCCAGGCCGCCCTTGACCACGCGCTGCCAGCCCTCGAAGCGCGGCTGCTCCACCGACAGCAGCGGCAGCCCCTCGAACGGGCGGATGTGCAGCCGCGGGCCGGCGACCTCGATCAGGCCGGGGGCGACCAGCAGCTCGATGCCGGTGCCCTCCAGCTGCCACGACAGCGCACGCAGGTACTGGGCCGCGGTCTCGCTGGCGGAGGTGACGGCGATGGTGTCGGCGCCGAGCCGGGCGGCCAGCGCCGGGACGTCGTCCAGCCCGCCGACCGGGACGCCGGCGGCCCGGGCCACCCGGTCGCGGTCGTCGGGCGTCACGCAGGCCGCGACGACCTCCAGGCCGGCGAACTGCTGGCGGCGCAGCCGGTCGACCAGCTCCAGGACGGCGGTCCCCCGGCCGACCACGACGACCCGCTTGGTGCAGCGCCCCTGCGCGCGCAGGCCGCGGAGCGTGCAGCGGGCGGTGAACCGCCCGAGCAGGGTGCCGAGGGTCAGCGCGGGGACGGCGCCGACGACCAGGGCGCGGCTGAGGTCGAGGTCGGCGGCGTACGAGGCGAAGCCGGCGACGGCGAGCAGCAGGAAGCCGGCCCTGCCGACGGCGCGGTACTCGTCGCTCCCGCTGCCGAACACCCGCTCGGCGTGCGCGTCGGAGGCGTGCAGCAGCACCGGCCACGCGACGACGAGGCCGACGCTGGCCCAGAACAGCGAGGTGGTCGGCGTGGCGCCCGGGTGGGTGACCAGCACCGCGGCCCCGGCGGCCGCCGCGGCCAGGACCTCGAAGACGGTGAGGACCAGGGAGTACCGCCGGACCCAGGCCGCGGCGCCGGGCCGCATCCGGGCGCGGCGACCGGTGCCCGGAGCGGCGGCGGTCGTCGTGGGTGCGGGTTGCGCCGTCCCGAGACGGACGGTCGAGTGATCGAGCAGCACGGTTCCCCCCGGACACGTGTGACAACGTGTAGTCGGGGTCACCCACGCGGGGACTGCTGCGCGTCCGTGACCAGGCGCTCCCCCCGGGCGAAGCGCCCGACCTCGCAAGGACCATCACAGCGAGTCACGACCGGGGTCAACGCGCAGCGGGTGTCTTCACCCGTTGGGGAGGACGACTCACCCACCCGGGGCGGCGCGTCAGGTGCGGGGGTGGACGACGTTCTGGGCGGCCTCGAGCCCCAGTGCCAGGAGCTCCTCGGTGGCGTCGGCCGCCTCGGCGACGAGCAGGTCCAGCTCCTTGCGCTCGGAACCGGAGAAGTCCTTGAGCACGAAGTCGGCGGGGTCCTGGCGACCGGGCGGGCGGCCGATGCCGACCCGCACCCGCAGGTAGTCCTTGGTGCCGGTGGAGCGGGTGACCGACCGCAGGCCGTTGTGGCCACCCTCGCCGCCCCCCCGCTTGAGCCGCACGGTGCCGAAGGGGATGTCCAGCTCGTCGTGCAGCACGACGAGGTCGGTGGCCGGGACGGAGTGGTAGTCCAGCAGGCCGCGGACCGGGCCGCCGGACTCGTTCATGTAGCTGGTCGGCCGGGCCAGCACGACGCGGCGGCCGGCCAGCCGTCCCTCGCCGATCAGCGTCCGGGCCCGCTTCCCCTTGCCGGGGGACAACTTCACGTCGGCGCGGGCGGCCAGCTCGTCGAGCACCACCGCGCCGATGTTGTGCCGGTTGCCGGCGTAGGCGGGACCCGGGTTGCCCAGCCCGACCACCAGGAAGGGGCCCGCGGAGACGACCGCAGGGGCGCCGGCGTCGCCGGCGCCCCTGCGGGACGTGCTGTCCTCACTCAGGGTCTTCAGCCCTTCTCGGCGGACTCCATCGACTCGCCGCTGCCCTGGTCCTGCGGCTCGGAGACGACGTCGCCCTCGCCGACGCCCTCCTCGGCCGGCGCGGACTCCTCGCGCTCGATGCCGGCCTCGGCCTCGGCCTCGGCGAGCTCGGCCTCGAGGGCCTCGGCGGTCGGCGCACCCAGGAAGCCGATGACGAGCGCCTCGGGGTCGGTGACCAGCGTCGCGCCCTGCGGGAGGACGAGGTCGCCGGCGGTGATGCCCTGACCGGCGGTCCGGCCGGTCACGTCGACCTCGATGGTGTCGGGCAGGTTCGTGGCGTCGGCCTCGATCGAGACGGTGTTCAGCTGGTGGTTCGGGATGGCGTCGATGCCCGGCTCGCCCACGACGACGATCGGCACGTCGACGGTGGTCTTCTCGCCACGGCGGACCAGCAGCAGGTCGACGTGCTCGTGGGTGCGGGTCAGCGGGTCGCGCTGCACGGCCTTGGTGAGCGCGAGCTGCTCCTGGCCGTCGAGCACGACGGTGATCAGGGCGTTGGTGCCGCCGTTGCGCAGCGCCGCGGCGAACTCGCGGGCCGGCAGCGACAGGTGCACGACGTCCTGGCCGTGCCCGTACAGGACGGCGGGGACGCGACCGGCCCGGCGGGTGCGGCGGGCGCTGCCCTTGCCGAACTCGGTGCGGGCCTCGGCGACGAGGCGGAAGTCAGCCACTGTGGTGTGCTCCTCAAGAGGTGGATCCGGGTCGGTGGCCGGCACACGGCGCGGCACGCCCGTCGAGGAGGGGCTCTGCCCCCTGAGGAACGTGGCACGTCGATCACGGAGTACGGGGGGCCGTCTCCCTCGCCGGGCAACCCGTACAGCGTACCCGAGCCGGGACGGCACCTGACCGCGGCGGGGACGGGACGCCCGGCTACCAGGCCGGGGACGGCGGGGAGCCGGAGTGGACCGGTCGCGGGGGCCCGGAGAACCTCCCGACCGGGGCACGGGGAGGGCTCAGCCCAGCAGGGGCAAGGCACCTGGCCGCGGTGCGGTCCGGAGGACCGCGGTGTCGCCCGGCAGGGCGACGGTCACGACGCGCCGTCGAAGAGGCTGGTGACCGAGCCGTCCTCGAAGACCTCCTTGATCGCCCGGGCGAGCAGCGGGGCGATGGACAGGACGGTGAGCTTGTCGAACCGGCGCTCCGGCTCGATGGGCAGGGTGTTGGTCACGATGACCTCGCTGACCCGGCTGTTCTTGAGCCGGTCGACCGCCGCCCCGGAGAGGACGCCGTGGGTGGCGCAGACGATGACGTCGGCCGCGCCCGCCTCGAACAGCGTCTCGGCGGCCTTCACGATCGTGCCGCCGGTGTCGATCATGTCGTCGACCAGGATGCAGACCCGGCCCTCGACCTCGCCGACGACGCGGTTGGCGACGACCTCGTTCGGTCGCATCGGGTCGCGGGTCTTGTGGATGAACGCCAGCGGGGCGCCGCCCAGCTTGTCGCTCCACCGCTCGGAGACCCGTACCCGCCCGGCGTCCGGCGAGACCACGGTGATGTCCCGGTCGGCCCAGCGATCGCAGACGTGGCCGACCAGCAGGTCGAGCGCGAAGAGGTGGTCGACCGGGCCGTCGAAGAAGCCCTGGATCTGCGCGGTGTGCAGGTCGACGGTCATCAGCCGGTCGGCGCCGGCGGTCTTGAACAGGTCGGCGACCAGGCGGGCGGAGATCGGCTCGCGGCCGCGGTGCTTCTTGTCCTGCCGGGCGTAGGGGAAGAACGGGGCGACGACGGTGATCCGCTTGGCCGAGGCGCGCTTGGCGGCGTCGACCATGAGCAGCTGCTCCATGAGCCAGGTGTTGATGGGCGCGGTGTGGCTCTGCACGATGAACGCATCGCAGCCGCGGACGGACTCCTCGAACCGCACGAACAGCTCACCGTTGGCGAACTCGTAGGACGCGGTCGGGGTCGGCGTCACGCCCAGGTGCCCGGCGATCTCGTCGGCCAGCTCGGGGTGGGCCCGGCCGGAGAACAGCATCAGGCTCTTGCTGGTGGTCTGCCGGATCGCGCTCATCGGCTCGTCATACCCCTGCTCGTCGCGTCGGCGGGCCGACCCGGCCGGCCCTACTCGGACGCGTCCGCGTGGGTGTCGGCCGCCGTCTCGGCCCCTGCATCCCCGGCCGCCTCGGCGGCCCGCGCGGCTGCCGTCCCGGGACGGCGCCGCCGCACCCAGCCTGCCACATTGCGCTGGCGCGCCCGTGCGACGCCCATCGCCCCCGGGGGGACGTCGGTGGTGATCACCGAGCCGGCAGCGGTGTAGGCGCCGTCCCCGACGGTGACCGGAGCCACCAGCATGGTGTCCGAGCCGATCCGCACGTGGTCGCCGACGTGGGTGTGGTGCTTGGCCACGCCGTCGTAGTTCACGAAGACCGTCGCCGCCCCGATGTTGGCGCCGCGGCCGATGGTGGCGTCCCCGACGTAGGACAGGTGGGGCACCTTCGAGTCCTCGCCGACCTGCACGTTCTTCGTCTCGACGAAGGCCCCGACCTTGGCCCCGGCGGCCAGCCGGGTGCCCGGCCGCAGGTAGCTAAACGGGCCGACCGTGGCGTGCGGGCCGACCTCGGACCCGAGGACGTGCGAGCGCAGCACGGTGGCGCCCTCGCCCACTGCGGCGTCGACCAGCGTGGTGTCCGGTCCGACGACGGCGCCGGTGGCCACCGACGTCGTCCCCCGGAGGTGGACGCCGGGCTCGAGCAGCGCGTCGGGCGCGACGGTGGCGGTGACGTCGACCCAGGTGGTGGCCGGGTCGACGACGGTGACGCCGGCGCGCATGAGCTCGTCGAGCACCCGGTCGTTGAGCGTGCGGCGACGGGCGGCGAGCTCCCGGCGGTCGTTGCACCCCAGGACGTCGTCCGGGTCCGCGGCCCGGACGGCGGCGACCGGAGCCCCACCGTCGGCCAGCGGGGCGAGCGCGTCGGTGAGGTACTGCTCCCCCTGGGCGTTGTCCGTCGCGAGGCCGCTCAGCACCCGGCGCAGGGTCGCCGCGTTCGCCACGTAGACGCCGGCGTTGACCTCGCGGACGGCCCGCTGCTCGTCGGTGGCGTCGCGCTCCTCGACGATGGCCCGCACCTCACCGCCGGGGCCGCGGATGATGCGTCCGAGCCCCGTCGGGTCCCCGACCTCCGAGGTGAGGACCGTGAACACGCTGCCCGCCGCGCGGTGGCCCTCGACGAGCGCGGCCAGGGTGCCGGCGGTCAGCAGCGGGGCGTCGCCGTTGACCAGCAGCACCGGGCCCTCGAGCTCAGGGACGGCGGCCAGTGCGACCGCCGCCGCGTGCCCGGACCCGCGCTGCTCGGCCTGCAGCACCGGCTGCGCGCCGGGGGCGACCTGCGCCAGGTGCTCCTCGACGGCCTCGCGGCCGGCGCCGACGACCACGAGGGTGTGCCGGGCGGCCAGCGGCTCGGTCGCCGCGAGGACGTGGCCGAGCATGCTGCGCCCGCCGAGGGCGTGCAGCACCTTGGGCAGCGCGGACCTCATGCGGGTGCCCTGCCCGGCGGCGAGGACGACGACGGCGGCGATCCCGCCCTCGGGGGCGGCACCGGGCTGCAGCGGTTCGGACACGGGTCTCCTCGGGCATCGGCTGCTGCTGGGGGACTCGGACTCGAACCGAGACTTCCCGGCTCCAAAGGCCGGCGGGCTGCCGATTACCCCATCCCCCACTGCGGACGGCGTGGACACCGGTCCGGCGTCCTCCGTGAGCCTAGGCGCCCGGTCCACCGACCCCGCTCCGGCGCCCGGGAGGCAGGCCTCCCTACGGTGACGTAGGTTACGGAGCCGTACCGGTACGGCGGCCTCGCCGGACCGCACGACGCGACCTGGAGGCCGCTTGTCCGCTCCCGCCACCACCCGGCCCACGGCCCCGGTCCTCCGGCCCGCCGTCCCCGACGCCGGGCTCCCGGCCAACGCCTTCGGCAAGGAGAAGGGGGTGCTCGAGCAGGTCACGCTGTACGTCTTCGTCGTCGTCCCGTTCCTGGCCCTGGCCGCCGTCGTGCCGGCCGTCTGGGGTTGGGGCCTGTCCTGGCTCGACGTCGGGCTGGCCGTCGGCTTCTACTTCCTGACCCTGCTCGGCATCACCGTCGGCTACCACCGCTACTTCACCCACGGCTCGTTCAAGGCCGCCCGCCCGCTGCGGATCGCCCTGGCCGTCGTCGGCTGCATGGCCATCCAGGGGCCGGTCGTGCAGTGGGTCGCCGACCACCGCCGCCACCACGCCTTCTCCGACCGCGAGGGCGACCCGCACTCCCCGTGGCGCTACGGCACCGACGCCCGCGCGCTGCTCAAGGGCATGTGGCACGCCCACCTGGGCTGGCTGTTCGACCGCCGGCAGACCAACGCCGAGCGCTACGCCCCCGACCTGCTCAAGGACGACGCGCTGCGGCGCACCAGCCGGCTGTTCATCCTCTGGGCCTTCCTCAGCCTCGCCCTGCCGGCGGTCATCGGCGGCCTGGTGACGGCGAGCTGGACCGGCGCCTGGACGGCGTTCTTCTGGGCGGGGCTGGTGCGGATGGCACTGCTGCACCACGTGACCTGGTCGATCAACTCGGTGTGCCACGTGCTGGGCGACCGTCCGTTCGCCTCCCGGGACCGCGCGACCAACTTCTGGCCGCTGGCGATCCTCAGCGCCGGGGAGTCGTGGCACAACCTGCACCACGCCGACCCGACCTGCGCCCGGCACGGCGTGCTGCGCGGGCAGATCGACATCAGCGCCCGGGTGATCTGGGTGTTCGAGAAGCTGGGCTGGGCCCACGGCGTGAAGTGGCCCGACCCGGTCCGGCTGGCGGCCAAGCGCCGCACGCCGGTGACGGCCACGTCCTGAACGACCCCGCGGGACCGCCGCACCCGCGCGGGCGACCGGGCCCCCACCGGGCGCCCGCGCCGGGCAGCGGGTCCGGCGGTCCGGCCCGGTCCCGGGTGCGGATGACCGCCGCCCAGCGGCGGGCGCAGCTCCTCGACGTCGGCCGGGAGGTCTTCGCCCAGCGCGGCTACGAGGGCACCTCCATCGAGGAGCTCGCCGCGCGCGCCGACGTCAGCAAGCCGGTGGTCTACGAGCACTTCGGCGGCAAGGAGGGCCTCTACGCCGTCGTCGTCGACCGGGAGATGCAGCGGCTGCTGGACCGCTTCACCTCGGCCCTGGCCGCCGGCGGCCCGCTCCGCGAGCTGCTGGAGCGCGCGGCCCTGGTGCTGCTGGACTACATCGAGCAGGACACCGACGGCTTCCGGGTGCTCTCCCGCGACTCCCCCGTGGCCGGCGCCCCCGACGGCGCGCCGTCGCTGATCGGCGAGGTCGCCCACCGGGTCGAGCACGTCCTCGCCGCGCAGTTCGGCGACCGCGGCCCCGACCCGGCGCTGGCCGAGCTGTACAGCCAGGCACTGGTCGGGATGGTCGCCCAGGTCGGCCAGTGGTGGCTCGAGCGCGGGTCGCCGACCAAGCAGGAGGTGGCGGCCCACCTGGTCGACCTCGCCTACGACGGCCTCGCGCACCTGCGGACCCGGTGTCCTCCCGGTGGCCCTCTCACCGGTTGACGGACCCCGTCCTCCCCACCCTTCGCGAGCTCAGGGCGGTGCCCTGGACGGGGCCGCGGCGAGCCTCCGGACGGGGCCGGGTGGTGGAGGGGTCCTTCACCCGACGAGCCGGGCGCCGGGCACCGGCCCGTGCACGGCGCGCACGGTGCGGTAGACGCCCTCGCCCGCCAGCACCGCGGTCAGCCGCACGGCGGCGTCCTCGTCCTCGGCGAGGGCGGCCACCGTGGGGCCCGAGCCGCTGACGACCGCCGCGGCCGCACCGGCCCCGGTCGCGGCCCGCAGGGCCCGCCGCAGGTCCGGGCGCAGCGAGAGCGCCGGCGGCTGCAGGTCGTTGCCCAGCGCGGCGGCCAGCGCGGGCACCGGGCCGCTGCGCAGCGCCGCGATCACCGGGTCGGGCGAGGACAGCTGCTCGCCGCCGGGCACACGGCCCTCGGCGCGCAGCCGGTCCAGCTCGGCGTAGACCGCCGGCGTGGACAGCCCCTCACCGGCGATGCCCAGCACCCAGTCCCACCGCCGGCGGGCCAGCACCGGTGACAGCTGCTCCCCGCGACCGGACCCCAGGGCCACCCCGCCGAGCAGGCTGAACGGGACGTCGCTGCCGAGCCGGGCGGCGAGCGCGGTGAGCTCGCCGCGGGTGGCGTGGGTGCCCCACAGCGCGTCGAGGGCGACCAGCGCCGCCGCGGCGTCCGCGCTGCCGCCGGCGAGCCCCGCGGCGGCCGGGATCGACTTGTCGATTGTGATGGCGGCGTCGGCCGGCACCCCCGCCCGCTCGGCCAGCAGCTCGGCGGCCCGCCAGACGAGGTTGCGGCGGTCCGCCGGGACGGCGTCGGGCCCGGTGCCCGTCGCCCCCTCGCCGGTGACGGCGAGGGACAGCCCGTCGCCCGGGCCCACGGTCACCGTGTCGAACAGCGAGACGGCCAGGTAGACGGTGCGCAGCTCGTGGAAGCCGTCGGGGCGCAGCGGCCCGACGGCCAGGTGCACGTTGACCTTGGCCGGGGCGCGGGCGACGACGGTGCCGTCGCCCGCCAGCCGGCCGGGACCGCCGGGTGAGGACCAGCTCATGCCGGCGCCTCCGTCGCGGCCAGCCGGGCGAAGTCGGTGACCGACAGCTGCTCGCCGCGGGTGGCGGGGTCGATGCCCGCGGCGCGCAGCCGCGCCTCGGCGGCCGGGGGGCTGCCGGCCCAGCGGGCCAGCGCCGCCCGCAGCCCCTTGCGGCGGGTGGCGAACGCGGCGTCGATGACGGCGAACGTGGCGGCGCGGTCCCCCGGCGGCGGCGGGCGGCGGTCGAGGGCGACCAGGCCGGAGTCGACGTTGGGCTCGGGCCAGAAGACGCGGCGGCCGATGTTGCCGGCGCGGCGGACCTCCCCGTACCAGGCGGCCTTCGCCGACGGCACGCCGTAGGCGGGCGAGCCGGGCGCCGCGGCGAGCCGCTCGGCGACCTCGGCCTGCACGAGGACGAGCGCGCGCCGCAGCGTCGGCAGCAGCTCCAGCAGGTGCAGCAGGACGGGCACCGCCACGTTGTACGGCAGGTTGGCCACGAGCGCCGTGGGAGGCGGCCCCGGGATCTCCCGGATGCGCAGCGCGTCGGCCTCGACGACGGTCAGCCGGCCGGCCAGCGCGGGCGCCCGCTCGGCCACCGTGCGGGGCAGCAGGGCGGCCAGCCGGGGGTCGATCTCCACGGCGGTGACGTGGGCGGCGGCGGGGAGCAGGCCGAGGGTGAGCGAGCCGAGGCCGGGGCCGACCTCGAGGACGACGTCCTGGGCGGTCAGCTCGGCGGTCCGCACGATGCGCCGGATCGTGTTGGCGTCGTGCAGGAAGTTCTGCCCGAGGCTCTTCGTCGGACGCAGCTGGAGCTGCTGGGCCAGCTCGCGGATCGCGGCCGGACCCAGCAGCTCGGTGTGCTCGGCCGGGGTGTTCAGCAGGACCCGATCAGCCGAAGAGCCTGGAGCCGCAGTGCGGCCACTGGCCGGCGCCGGAACGGGCGTAGAGCATCTGGGCCCGCATCGTCTGCTCCTCCGCGGAGGCGGCCGCCGGGTCGCCGGAACCGCCGACCGCGGCCCAGGTGGTCGTGGAGAACTGGTACATGCCGCGGTACTTGCCCGTGCCGCTGACCGCGTTGGGCCGGCCACCGGACTCGCACTTGGCCAGCGCCGCCCAGTCCAGCCCGTCGGCGGTCGCCGGGACGCTGCCCGACGTGGCGGGGCGCTCCTTGGTGCCGACGGTGACCAGCTCGTCGACCGGCTCGCGGGTGACGGTGGTGGACAGCTGCTCGCGGCCGGTCTCGACGCCGTCGGTGACGGTGACGCGGAACGTGGTCACCTGCTCACCCTCCACGCCCTCCTGGATCACGGTGTCGTCGCCCTCGAGCGCCTCGGGGTCCTCGGTCTCGACGCGCTCGTAGTCGAGCACCTCGGTGACCCCGACCTCGCTGACCTGCACGCGGTAGACCTGCAGCCGCATCCCGGCCAGCAGCGGCTGCCGCGGGTACAGGCTCGTGCGGTCGGTCCCGCCCAGGGTGACGCCCTGCTCGGCCAGCAGGTCCCCCGCGGTGGCGGCGGTGGTGGTGACGACCCGCTCCTGGCCGTCGACGACGAGCGTGACGTCCTTGGGCGTGGTGATCGACAGCGCCATCCCGTCGAGCGGGAGCCGCTCGCTGCGGCTCGCCGAGACGACCAGGCCCTCGGCGCGGTAGCCGAGCTGCGCGAGCGCCTCGTCGACCGACAGCGCGGTCACGTAGACCTCGCGCGACACGCCGTCGACGGTGAGCGTCAGCGGGCGGGCCCGGTTGACCACGACGGAGTCGCCGTCGGCGACGGCGGACTCGGCGTCCGGGAGCACGACGTCGTGCGACTGCGTCTGCAGCCCCTCGTCCGCGAGCACCTCACCGACGGTGGCGGCGTACGTGCGGATCTCCCGCGCCTGCCCGTCGACGGTGAGCGTCAGGGACTTCTGCGCGGCGAAGTAGGCCACGGAGCCGCCCACGAGTCCGATCAGGACCAGGGCGAAGAGGACGGACTTCAGCGATCGGGGCACGACACTTCCAGGGCTCAGGAGACCCGGGAGGAGGCACGCGTCCGGGCACACGCCGGCTGGCGGGTACCGAGCGCGACCCGGCTCGGACGGCAGACGACCGGGAGGCGAGGCTCCCGGTCGTGGTGCCCTCCGGGTCGGTTCCCCACCCCGGCTGGTCACGACACGATAACGAACACGATGCGTCTGGCGACGGTGCGCGACGAGTGAACCAGCGAGACGACGTGTCGACTCGGGGACGCGCCGACACGCTCGGTGACCGACGCGCCTGGTGGGACGGGTGTGACAGATGCGCAGCGTGAGATCTAAGGGGTGACCAAGCCCACGGTGTGACAGCGACCAGAACGGGTCAGCGGCCTCGCGGACGTGGACCGGTCATCGACCAGGGTGCTGGCAGGAGCCGCCCCGCGAGGCGGGGCGAGGAGTGGGGGCCGGAGGCTTCCGCGATCGAGCACCGGGTGCGGCTCACGGCAGGTCGGGGACGGATGTTGGCCGCGGTGCCCACGGGTGCCGCCCCGGGAGGCGGGGCGAGGAGTGGGGGCCGGAGGCTCCCGCGATCGAGCACCGGGTGCGGCTCACGGCAGGTCGGGCACGGCACCTGGCCGCGGTGTCGTCCGGAGGACGACGATGTCACGGGTCACGTCGTCAGCGCGCGGTCGTCCACCCGGACGGGCTTGAGCCAGGTCACCAGGAAGACGGCGAGGGCGAGGCCGGCGGCCAGTCCCGCGAAGCCACCCGCGACCAGCGCCACCGGCAGCAGGTCGATGCCCTCTGTGACCCGGTCGCCGAGGTCGATGCCGGCCGCCAGCAGCAGGGCACCGAGCGGCAGCAGCGCCAGCACGCTGACGGCCGCGGCGACGAGGTGCGCCGTCCAGGTGCGCAGCGCCTCGTCGACCGGCACGTCGGCACCCTCGGCGGGCAGCGGGCGCACCAGTGCGCGCAGCAGGGCCACCTCGGCGAGCACCCAGGCGACCAGCGGGACGGCAACCGCCACCCAGCCGACGCTGTCGGGCAGCTCCCCGCGCCGCCACATGAGGACGGCGACGACCAGCTCGGCGGCGACGACCGCGCGCATCGACCAGAGCAGCACCAGCGAGATCAGCTCGGACTGGCGGGGACGGCGCGCGGGCGAGCTGGTCCGCCAGCGCGACCGGGGGCGGGTCGCCTCCGCCAGGACGACGCCCAGCAGCAGACCCAGGACGAGGGCGGGCAGCCAGAGGAACACCGACGCCTCGGCGAAGACGGCGATGCTGGCGCCGATGGCGGCCACGCCGAGGAGCAGGCCCAGCCTCCGGACCCGCCGTCCGTGCTGGGCCTGGCGTGCCACGACGGCGAGCCCCTCCGGGGTCGGGGTGGTGAACCCGACCGCCGCCGCGGCGACGGCCCGGCGGCCGGCGGCCAGGGCCCAGGCACGGGCCAGCAGGACGCCGGGGACCAGCACGGCGATGAACAGCACGACGGCGATGAGGCGGCCCACGGGGTCAGTGTCCCCCCGAACCGCGCGACGTGACGGACCGGAACGGCCTTCCTGCAGGGGCCCGCCGCGAGCGTGCACGTGGCGGGCGGCGGGAGGGTCCGCTCACCAGCTCCCGAAGACGCGCTCGGCGTTCGCGGTGAGGTGGGCGCAGAGCTCCTCGAGCTGCACGCCGGTGACGTCGGCCAGCGCGCGCACCGTGTGGGGCACCAGCCGGGAGGCGTTGGGCCGGCCGCGGTACGGGGCCGGGGTGAGGAACGGCGAGTCGGTCTCCACCAGCAGCTGGCCGACCGGCGCCAGCGCGGCGGCCTCCCGCAGGTGGCCCGCGTTGCCGAAGGTCAGCGTGCCGGCGAAGGAGAGCACGAAGCCGCGCTCGACGCAGGCCTTCGCGAAGACGGCGTCGCCGGAGAAGCAGTGGAACACCGTGTGCTCGGGGGCGCCCTCGTCGTCCAGGACGCGGAGGATCTCCTCGTGGGCGTCCCGGTCGTGGATGACCAGGGCGCTGCCGTGCCGCTTCGCGATCCGGACGTGCTCGCGGAACGACGCCTCCTGGGCCGCCCAGCCCTCCGGCCCGGTGCGGAACCGGTCCAGGCCGGTCTCGCCCACCGCGCGCACCCGGGGCAGCGCCGCCAGCCGGTCGATCTCGGCCAGGGCGTCGTCGATCGCCGCACCCGCACCGGCCTCGTTCGGGTGCAGCGCGACCGCGGCGAGCACGTTCGGGTGCCGCTCGGCCAGCGCCGCCGACCAGCGCGACGACGCCACATCGACACCCACCTGGACCAGCCGCGGCACGTTCACCGCGACCGCCGCTGCGATCTCGGCGTCCACGGCGTCGTCGTCCGCCCACTCCCCGTGCTCGCCGTCGGCGGGCCGCTCCCCCAGGACGATGTCGAGGTGGGTGTGGCTGTCCAGCGCCGGTGAGGGCAGCGGCTCCGGGGACGGCGGGGGCTCGCCCCGCCTGTTCGCGCGGGAGGCGGCCGAGCGGCTCATGCGCCGCCCTCCTCCAGCCGGCGCAGCTCCTCCTCCACCACCGACTCGTCGAGCTTGGTGAAGATCGGCTTCGGCGGGGCCAGCGGCGTTCCGGGGGCGGCCAGCGGCGTGGAAGCCCAGACCGCCTGTCCCTGGTCGTAGGGGCCGGTGATGATCGGGTACGGCGAACCGTCGTCGAGGTCGGTGACCTCGTGGATCTCCGGGGCGACCGACCACACGCCGTCGCCACCGAGCAGCTCGTGCACCTGCTGGGCCGAGTGCGGGAGGAACGGCGTCAGCAGGGCGTTGCAGTCCTTGATCGCCTGCAGCGCCGTGTGCAGGACGGTGTCCCGGCGGGACGGGTCCTCCTTGAGCTTCCACGGCGCCTGGTCGGACAGGTACTTGTTCGCCTCGGCGACCACCCGCATCGCCTCGCCGATCGCGGCCTTCTGCCGGTTGCGGGACAGCAGCTCGCCGACCGGGCCGAAGGCGCCCGACGTCGTGGCCAGCAGGGCGCGGTCGTCGTCGGTCAGCTCGCCGGGGGTGGGCACCGCGCCCACGTTCTTGGCCGCCATCGACACCGAGCGGTTGACCAGGTTGCCCCAGCCGGCGACCAGCTCGTCGTTGTTGCGGCGGCGGAACTCCGACCAGGTGAAGTCGGTGTCCTGGTTCTCCGGGCCGGCGACGGCGATGAAGTAGCGGAGCGCGTCGGCGTCGTAGCGGGCGAGGAAGTCGCGCACGTAGATGACGACCTGGCGGCTGCTCGAGAACTTCCGCCCCTCCATCGTGAGGAACTCGCTGGACACGACCTCGGTGGGCAGGTTGAGCCGGCCGAGCGAGCCGGCCTCGCCGCCCCTGTCGCCCTCGCCGTTGTAGCCGAGCAGCTGGGCGGGCCAGATCTCGGAGTGGAAGACGATGTTGTCCTTGCCCATGAAGTAGTAGGCGTCGGAGTCCGGCGCCTGCCACCACTGCCGCCACGCGTCCGGGTCGCCGGAGCGGCGAGCCCACTCGATCGACGCCGACAGGTAGCCGACGACGGCGTCGAACCACACGTAGATGCGCTTGTCGGGCCGGTCGCGCCAGCCGTCCAGCGGCACCGGCACGCCCCAGTCGATGTCGCGGGTGTAGCTGCGCGGCTTGAGGTCGTCGAGCAGGTTGACGCTGAAGTTCAGGACGTTGGGCCGCCAGCTCTTCCGCGTGGCCAGCCAGTCCCCGAGCGCCTTGGTGAACGCCGGCAGGTCGAGGAAGTAGTGCTCGCTCTCGACGAACTTCGGCGTCTCGCCGTTGATCCGGCTGACCGGGTTGATCAGGTCGGTCGGGTCCAGCTGGTTGCCGCAGTTGTCGCACTGGTCGCCGCGGGCGCCGTCGTAGCCGCAGATGGGGCAGGTGCCCTCGATGTAGCGGTCGGGCAGGGTGCGGCCGGTCGAGGGGCTGATCGCGCCGAGCGTCGTCTTCGGGAAGACGTAGCCGTTCTTGAGCAGCCCCAGGAAGATCTCCTGGCTGATCGCGGCGTGGTTGCCGGTCGTCGTCCGGGTGAACAGGTCGTAGCTCAGCCCCAGCGACTGCAGGTCGTTCACGATGATCCGGTTGTTCCGGTCGGCGATCTCCCGCGGGCTCACGCCCTCGGCGTCGGCCGCGACGGTGATCGGCGTGCCGTGCTCGTCGGTGCCGCTGACCATGAGGACCTTGTCCCCGGCCATGCGGTGGTACCGGCTGAAGACGTCGGAGGGGACGCCGAAGCCGGAGACGTGGCCGATGTGCCGCGGGCCGTTGGCGTAGGGCCAGGCCACGGCGGTCAGGATGTGCCGATCACTCACGGCACGAGCCTAGGCGGCGGCGTCCACCCGGTTCAGCGCTGGCTGGTGCCCGCCGTCGCCGGCGCGTCGTTCCCCGTGTCGGGCACCGGGGTGCCGAGCGCGACGGCGACCAGGGCCAGGCCGATGACGGCGAGGGTGGCCACCCGGGTCCGGGCGCCGACGGCGGCGGGTTCGGGACGGCGGGGCGCGCGGGGCCCCGCCGCGACCCAGGCGACGACCGACGGCGCGCCGACGAGCAGCAGCTTCCCGACCGGCAGGCCGAGGGCCAGCAGCGCGAGGGCGGGCAGCGGCAGGGCGACCGGCAGCGCGTCGAACAGCGGGGTGAGCAGCGCGAGCGCCAGCAGGGCGCCCACGAGCGCGACCTCGGCGGTCGCCACGGCGGTGTAGAGCCGGCGTCCGGACCGGTCGAGCAGCAGCACGCCGCCACCGGCGCAGAGCACGACCCAGGCCGCGAGGAGCAGCAGCAGGAGCGCCGCGACGGAACCGGGCGGCCGCACCGCGGACAGCAGCAGGCCGTCGAGCCCGGTCAGCCCACCGGCGAGCAGCGCCACGGCCTCCACGGCGCCGATGGCCGCGGCCGCCAGCACGGTGGACGGCGGCCGGCGCCGGCCGGTGGACGGCGACGCCGCGCGCGGGGTCCCGCGGGCGTCGAGGACGGTGCTCGCCACGGTGGCGCTCTCCCTGGCCGGGGACGACGGTCACCGGTCGGGTCGGCGTGCGTGGCGGGCCGCTGGAGGGCCTGAGCGGGTGGCCTCACCCCTCCGAGGGGGTCACTGGCGGGCGATGTTCTCGGCCGCCGACATCCGCGCCCCGGTGGCCATCCGGCTGTGGCTGCGGCCGTACGCGAAGTACATGACGATGCCCAGCGCCATCCAGAGGAGGAAGCGCAGCCACGTGTCGACGGGGAGGTTGGTCATCAGCCACAGCGAGGCGAGCGCCGAGACGATCGGCAGCACGGGGACCAGCGGCACCCGGAAGGAACGGTGCAGCTCCGGGCGGGTGCGCCGCAGCACCCAGACGCCGATCGACACGAGGAAGAAGGCGAACAGCGTGCCGATGTTCACCAGCTCGGCGAGGGCGGTGAGCGGGATGAACCCGGCGAGCAGCGCGACCACGATGCCGGTGGCGATCGTGATGCGGTACGGGGTGCCGTACCGCGGGTGGACCCTCGCCAGGGCCGGCGGCAGCAGGTGGTCCCGGCTCATCGCGAACAGCACCCGTGACTGGCCGAGCATCAGGATCATCACGACGGAGGTCAGCCCGGCCAGCGCGCCCAGCGAGATGATGCTCGAGAAGACCGGCATCCCGTTGGCGGAGAACGCCCCCGCCAGCGGCGCGGTCGCGCTCAGCTCGGTGTAGTTCTGCATCCCCACGACCACCAGCGAGACCGCCACGTAGAGCAGGGTGCAGATCGCCAGCGAGCCGAGGATCCCGCGCGGCATGTCCCGCTTCGGGTCGCGGGTCTCCTCGGCCGCGGTCGCCACGATGTCGAAGCCGATGAAGGCGAAGAACACGATCGCCGCGCCGGCCAGCACGCCACCCCAGCCGAACGTGCCGGGGCTGAACCCGGTGAGCACCGAGATGAGCGGCGTCTGCAGCCAGCCCTCCTCCCCCGCGGCCGCGGGCTGCGCGGGCGGGACGAACGGCGTGTAGTTCGCAGCCCTGGTGTAGAAGAACCCGACCACGATCACCAGCAGGACGACGACCAGCTTGATCGCCACGATGATGGCGGTCACCCGGGACGAGAGCTTGATCCCGAGGATCAGGACGCCGGTCATCACCAGGGCGATGAGGATCGCCGGGATGTTGACCGTCGCCGTCTCGCCGGCGATCGACGTCGGCAGCGGCGTGCCGACGTCGTCGAGCAGCTGGTTGAGGTAGCCCGACCAGCCGACCGCCACCGTCGCCGCGCCCAGGGCCAGCTCGAGGACGAGGTCCCAGCCGATGATCCAGGCGACGAACTCGCCGAAGGTCGCGTAGGAGAACGTGTACGCCGACCCGGCCACCGGCACGGTCGAGGCGAACTCGGCGTAGCAGATGGCGGCCAGCCCGCAGACGACGCCGGCGATGACGAAGGAGATCGCCACGGCCGGGCCTGCCTGGTCGCGCGCGACGATGCCCGTGAGCACGAAGATGCCGGTGCCGATGATCACGCCGACGCCGAAGACGGTGAGGTCCAGGCCCGACAGGTTCTTCTTGAGCCGGTGCTCCGGTTCGTCGGTGTCCCGGATCGACTCCTCGACGGACTTGACCCGGCGGGTGTTGGTGGCCACGACGTCCCCTCCCCACGGCACGGTCGGACCCCGGCAGCGTGGCACGGGACGGGCCGGACCGCATGCCTACGCTGCCTGCGTCGACCCGGTCGGAGAGGAGTGCGGATGCCCGGCACGGAGGTCCCCCGCGAGACGTCCGGCGTGCTGCCGACGGAGCTGCCCTCGACCCGCCCGCGGCCCGAGGGCCGGCCGCGCACGACGCCGTCCCGACCGGACGGCGCCGGCCCGGTGGTCGACTGCGCCGTCTACGTCGACGGGCGCCGCGAACCCCCGGTCGAGCCGCACGAGGCGCTGCGGGCGGCGGTGGACCGCGGCGGCTTCGTCTGGCTCGGGCTCTACGCGCCGACCGAGGAGGAGCTCGGCACCATCGCCGGCCACTACGGGCTGCACCCGCTGGCGGTCGAGGACGCGGTGTACGCCCACCAGCGGCCCAAGCTCGAGCGCTACGACGACGTCCTGTTCATGGTGCTGACCACCGCCCGCTACGTGGAGCACGACCGGCTGACCGCGACCAGCGAGGTCGTCGACACCGGCGAGGTGATGGTCTTCGTCGGCCCGCACTACGTCATCACCGTGCGGCACGGCGAGCACGGCGGCCTGGCCGACCTGCGCCGCAGCCTGGAGTCCCAGCCCGACCTGCTGTGCCTGGGTCCCTCGTCGGTGCTCTACGCGGTCGCCGACAGCGTGGTCGACTCCTTCGTGGACGTCGCCACCGCGGTCGAGGAGGACGTCGAGGAGCTGGAGGCCTCGGTGTTCAGCCCGGAGCGCACCGACGACATCGGCCGGCTCTACCAGCTCAAGCGGGAGCTGCTGTCGCTGCGCCGGGCGGTGTCCCCGCTGGAGGTGCCGCTGGAGAAGCTGGCCGAGAAGCAGATCGACGTCGTCCCGGCGGCGATGCGGTCCTACTTCCGCGACGTCGAGGACCACGCCATCCGGGTGCGCGACCAGGTCTCCGCCCTCGACGAGCTGCTCACCTCGATCCTGCAGGCGTCGCTGGCCCGGACGTCGATGGCCGACAACGAGGACATGCGCAAGATCAGTGCGTGGGCCGGCATCATCGCCGTCCCCACGGCGATCGCCGGCATCTACGGGATGAACTTCGAGTACATGCCCGAGCTGCGGTGGCGCTACGGCTACTTCGTGGTGCTGCTGCTCATCGTGACCGCCTGCGTGCTGCTCCACCGGGGGTTCAAGCGCAACGGCTGGTTGTGAGCGGCCGCGCCGTGCCGGTCAGACGGCGGCGGCGCCCCCGTCCCGGCCCTCACGACCGGGCCGGCGCCGTCGGACGACGCCGGCGAGGGACGGCCGGGCCTGCGCCGTGCGGACCAGGAGGACGGCCGCGGCCAGAGCGACCTGGACCCCGGCCAGCCCGAGCCCCGACCACACGGCCAGCTCCGACCACGTCAGGGCGCCCGTGTGGGCGTGCGCGCGGGCCGCGGCCGCCCCACCCCCCGGCCCGGTGAGCACCAGCAGGTGGGCCGCGAGCATCGCCGCGTACATGCCGCCGGTCATCGCCCAGGTCCGCACGGTGGGCCTGCGCCAGAGCCCCCGGACGCACGGCACGCAGGCGGCGGCCATGGCGACCAGCAGGACGGCGACCGGCCCGCCCCCGTGCCCCGGGGAGGCGGCCGCCACCAGGTGCAGGGCGATGCACCCGGCACCCAGGGCGGCGGCCGCCTCACCGAGGACCTGCGCCCCGACCGCCGGCCCGGGCACGCTGGACCCGCCCCTCACACCCGACCCGTGGGCAGGTCTCCCTCGGGCGCCCGCTCGGCCCCCACCGTCTCCACCGGCACGGGCTCCTCCTCGGTCGTCCCGACGTCCTGGACCCGTTCCGGTGCGGTGGCGCGGACGTAGAGCAACCAGGCCAGGCCCAGCAGGAGCGCACCCGCGAAGACGTACGGCAGCAGGTTGTACGGCGAGGGCGGCACCGGCACGACGTTCTTGTAGAAGACGTAGAGCAGCGCGACGACGACCACGACCGCCAGGACGGCCGACAGCGGCTTGGCCTCGTTCCGCCTGCGCAGGAAGACCGGCAGTGCGATCGCCATCAGGAGGTAGGCGAGCATGTAGCCGAACGTGCCGATCGTCCCGGTGTAGGCGTAGATGTTCAGCGGGGTCGTGCCCGTCGCCAGCATGACGACCGGCACGACTCCCACGACGGGGGTGATCGCCCAGATGGCCACGTGCGGCGTCTTGTGCTCCCGGTGGGCCCGCCCGAACGCCTGCGGCAGCACCCCCTCCTCGCCCATGGTGTAGAGCACCCGCGATGCGGCGTTGATGCTGGCGATGACGACGGCGAAGAAGGAGGCCGTGACCCCCAGGTCGATCAGCCAGGTCACCCCGCCGAGCCCGTTGTCGCCGGCCAGGTCGCTGATCGGGGCCCCGCTGGAGGCCAGGGCCTCCGGCCCACCGAAGCCGAGGACCGACGCGTACGCGGCGAAGACGTAGAGGAGTCCCACCAGCACCGCGCTGCCGACGACCGCCCGGGGGATGGTCCGGTGCGGGTTGCGTGCCTCCGCGCCGAGGCTGGCCGCGCTCTCGAACCCGACGAAGCCGAGGACGGCGAGCACGATGCCGAAGGTGACGCCGTCGAAGGAGACCCCGTCCAGGCGGAACTGGGACGCGTCGACGGCGAACCCGTTGCGCACCAGGACGACGACGAAGACCGTGAGGACCGCACCGACCGACAGGATCTCCAGCACCAGCCCGAGCCGGGTGGAGAGCTTGATCCCGGCGACGGCGAAGGCCCCGGCGACGACGGCGGCGGCCCCGAAGGCCGCCAGCTGGGCGGCGGTCGAGTCCCCCGGCACGCCGATCGTGGTGAGGAAGCTCCCCAGGTAGATGCCGGTGCCCACGACGCCGACCATGGCGATGCAGGTGTAGCCGATCACCAGCCCCCAGCCGGCCGCGAAGGCGCCGGTGGGTCCCAGCCCGCGGGCGACGTAGCTGTACAGCGAGCCGGAGGACGCCATCCGCCGGGCGAACTGCGCGACGCACAGACCGATGAGGACGACGACGACCGTCGCGATCAGGTAGGGGATCCAGGCCCCGGTGCCGGCGTAGAGGACGATCAGCGCCGGGCCGGTGGCCATGACCGCGGTCGGCGCGATGCCGGCCACCGACTGGGCCATGACCTCGACCTGGCTCATCGAGCCGTGGGCCAGCCCCTGGTCGGAGTGCACACCGGTGGTGTCCGGCCGGGTGCTCACTCGGACACCTGCTCGCGGGCGCTCCCACCGGCGTGCCCGCCGTCGGCGTGGCAGGCCGGTGTCGAGCGCGGCATGTCCAGGGCCGGGTTGCCGTCGAAGAAGCTCACCGGCTTGAGGTGGAAGCCGGCGTAGGTCACGGGCATGACCGGCCAGTCCTCGGGGCGCACCACGTGGTGGGCGCCGAAGGAGTACCAGACGACGACGTCCTGGTCGTCGAGCGACCGGTCGGCCTTCACGAACTCGGGGAGGCCGCCGGCGTTCTGGCTCTGGTTGGGGTAGTCCCCGGCCGCGTAGCGCTCGTTCGGGTCGTACTGCGTCACCCAGAGGTGCTTGTAGGCGAACTGCGCCCGGCTCCAGGCCTGCGAGCCCTCCTGCTGGAGGGGCAGCACGTTCTCCCCCGGCACGAGCTTGTACCCCGCCGGCTGCCCCAGCTCGTTGACCGAGGAGGGGTTGACGACCTGCCAGGTGCGGGCGACGAAGGGGTCGATCAGCCGCTGCGCCTCGCTCTCCCGCGCCAGGAGCGTCTTCTGGGTGACCCAGGCATTGCCGTAGGGGTTGTCCGGGCCGGGTGGCAGGGCGGCGGCGTCGACCTCGTAGACGGAGTTGCGCTCGCCGTCGACCTGCATGTCGAGCCGGACGTTGAAGAAGTGCTGGTGGTGGGGGCCGTACAGGCCGGGGGCGACGAGGGTGCCGAAGCGCGGCTGCTCGCCGACCGGCACCGCACCGGTCGAGATGACGCCGGTCAGCTTGACCTCGTACTGGATCGAGCCGTCGGTGTAGAGGTACCAGAAGAAGCCGTACTCGTAGTTGCCGACGGTGGCGAAGCAGGAGATGACCAGCCGGCGGGAGCGGCGGACCTCCATCTTCTCGGTGCGGAAGTCGGTGTGCTTCCAGCCGACGCCGTAGTCCTCCTCGTGCATGCAGATGGCGTTGGCGATGGTCAGCGGCTGGCCGTCCTGGTCGTTGGCGACGACGTCGAAGTAGTGGATCTCGCCCAGGCAGTCGCAGCCCAGCTGCAGCGGGTTGAGCAGCAGCCCGACCCCGTACTCGCCCTCGTCGAAGACGTTCTTGATCCGGTGGGTGGGCGCCGGGTCGGCGTAGGGGATGTACATCTCCGCCAGGGACGCCCGGTAGACGACCGGGCGCAGGCGCCCGCGGTCCTCGTAGCCGACCTGGTGCAGGACCAGCCCCTCGCGGGGGGTGTAGCCGACCCGCAGCCGCCACTTCTGCCAGCTCACGTGGTGGCCGTCGACGGTGAAGCTGGGGCCCTCGGGCTGGGTGATCTCGATCGGCCGGACGTCGTCCCGGATCGCCGTGTGGGCCGGCCGGTTGTCGTCGTCGAACACCAGCTCCGGCACGTAGTTGCCGGCCTTCTCCGGGAGCGGCACGACCCCGTGGTCACGGACGTCGATGACCTCCATCCTGTCCAGGTCCACCAGCACGACCAGTCCCTCGACGGGCCGGGCGTAGCCGTTGTCGTCCTCCCGGGTCCGGACGAACGTCAACGGCCGGATGAGGCGGCGGCCGAGCGGGTCCTCGATGTCGTAGCCGGCGGCCCAGGGGTCGATCATCGCCAGCGAGAAGTCGGTCACCCCGCGCTTGCGCATGGCCTCCTGCCAGCGCGGGTCGGCACGGGTGATCTCCTCGGTGCTGAAGAACTCCTCCAGCATCACGCCCGGCTGCACGCCCTCCACGACCTCCCACGACGTCACCACCCCGGAGGTCAGGGACACCGTGGCCTCGATCGTCTGCTGGTGCCCGCGGTCGTAGAGCACGGCGAAGGCCACCCGCTCCGGCGGCTCGGTCCCCTGCCGGTCGTGGTCGAGGACCTCGCGCTTGTCCGGTTCCTGCAGCGCGACGGAGACGAAGCGGACCCGGGGGTCCTGCCCGCGCTGCTCGCGGATGATGGCCGACGCCCGGGCGATCTCCTCCGCGTCGAGCGGCTCGAGGGGGTGCCGGCTCGTCGTGGTGGTGGGCTGGGGCAGCTGGATGACCACGGGCTTCCTCCGGGAGCGTGCCCGGACGGGGGGGCCCGGGGCGGTGAGGCCGGACCGTAGGGGCAGTGACCTAAGTCACACAAGGACCGGGCTCACGGCCGATCCGCGCTAGGACCCCCCGCTCGCCGCCTGCTCGCCGCCCTTCGCGGCGACGACGGCGTCGTAGACGGTGCGGCGCGGCAGCCCGGTGCGGACGACGACGGCGCGGATGGCGTCCTTGCGGGTGGCGCCCGCGGCCTCCTCCGCGGCGACCTCCGCCGCCAGCTCCGACGGCGAGAGCGACACCGGGGCCACCGGTGCGCCGCCCACGACCACGGTGATCTCCCCGCGCACGCCGTCGGCAGCCCACGCCGCCAGCTCCGACAGCGCCCCCCGCCGGACCTCCTCGTGGGTCTTGGTCAGCTCCCGGCACACGGCGGCGGGGCGGTCCGGCCCGAACGCGGCCGCGGCGTCGGTCAGCGCGTCGGCCAGCCGGTGCGGCGACTCGAAGAAGACCATCGTGCGGCGCTCGTCGGCGAGGCCGGCCAGCCTGGACCGGCGCTCGCCGCCCTTGCGCGGCAGGAAGCCCTCGAAGCAGAAGCGGTCCACCGGCAGGCCGGAGACCGCGAGCGCCGTCGTCACCGCCGACGGTCCGGGCACCGAGGTGACCGCGACGCCGGCGTCGATCGCCGCGCGCACCAGCGTGTAGCCGGGGTCGGAGACCGACGGCATCCCGGCGTCGGTGAGCAGCAGCACGGTCCGCCCCTCGGCCAGCGCGGTCAGCAGCCCGGGCAGCCGGGAGCGCTCGACCGACTCGTGGAAGGTCACCACCTTCCCGGACAGCTGCACCTCGAGGTCGGCGGCCAGCCGGTGCAGCCGGCGGGTGTCCTCGACGGCCAGGACGTCGGCCGTCGCCATCGCCGAGCGCAGCCGCGGGCCGACGTCCCCGGGCTGCCCGAGCGGAGCGCCACCGAGCACGAGCCGTCCGACCATGACCGCGAGCCTGTCACGACGCTCGCCGTCGGCCCGCCTGCAGGTCGAAGGACCCCGTCCTCCTCACCCCTCGCAAGCTCGCGGCGAGCCTCTGGACGGGGCCGGGCGCCGAGCTCGCCAGCGCCGGGGGGGGCAGGCGGGGTCCGCTCACTACCCTGGCCGCATGGCGGTGCTGGCTCCCGAGCGCACGGACCGGGAGCCCGGCGAGGTCCCGACCCGCCGCCGGCCGCTCCCCCGCCCCCGCCGCGACACGACCCCGCCGCTGCCCGCGGACCGCCGCGCGGCGTGGCTGCTCGCCGCGCTGCTGGGGGTGGGCGCCTTCGCCGTCCGGCTGTGGGACCTCGGCTACCCGCCCGACCTGCTCTTCGACGAGGCGTACTACCCGCCCGAGGCGCGCGAGCTGCTCGAGTGGGGGCACGAGTACAACCGCGGCTACACGTTCATCGTCCACCCACCGCTGGGCAAGTGGCTGATCGCCGGCGGCATCGGGCTGTTCGGCTACGACTCGTTCGGCTGGCGGTTCCCCTCCGCGGTCGCCGGCAGCCTCGCCGTCGTCGTCCTCACCCTGCTGGCCCGGCGGCTGACCGGCTCGACGCTGCTCGGCCTGGTCGCCGGCCTGCTGCTGGCGCTGGACGGGATCGCCTTCACCCTCTCGCGCATCGGGCTGCTGGACGTCTTCCTGCAGCTGTTCGTCCTCTCCGCGGTGGCCTGCCTGGTGGTCGACCGGGACCGCGTCCGGACCCGCATCCGCGCGCACGGGGCGGCCGCCACCGGCTTCCGGCTCGGCCCGCGCGGCTGGCGGCTGGCCGCCGGGTTCCTGTTCGGCTGCGCCTGCGCGGTGAAGTGGAGCGGCGTGTACTCCCTCGCCGCGTTCGCGGTGCTGAGCCTGTTCTGGGAACGCGCCGCCTGGCGGGAGGCCGGCGTGCCCCGGCCGGCGCTCGTCGCCGCGCGGCGCGGCCTGCCCGGGGCGGTGTGGGCGCTGGCCGCCGTCCCGGTGCTCACCTACGTCGCCAGCTTCACCGGCTGGTTCCTCGGCGAGACCTCGCAGGGCAAGGCCTGGGCGCAGCAGAACCCCGGGACGGCGTTCCCGTTCGTGCCCGACGCGCTGCGCTCGCTGTGGCACCAGCACGCCGAGTGGCTGGCCTTCCACAACGGCCTGTCCACGCCGCACCCGTGGGAGTCCGGGCCGTGGAGCTGGCTGGTCAACGGCCGGCCGATCCTGCTGTGGAACCCGCAGGGGCTCACCGACGCCGCCGGCGACCAGGTCATCCGCTACATCCTCATGGTGGGGACGCCGACCCTCTGGTTCGCCTTCGCGCCGGCGCTGGTCTGGCTGGCCTGGCGGCTGGTCGCCCGCCGGGACCCGGCCGCGCTGCTCGTCGCCGTGGCGATCGCCGCCGGCTGGGGCACCTGGTTCCTCAACCCCGAGCGCACGATGTTCGTCTTCTACACCGCGCCGGTGCTGCCCTTCTTCGTGCTCGCCGTCGTCCTGGTGCTGCAGGACGTGCTCGGCCGCCCGGGTGCCCCCCGGCTCCGCCGGCAGGTGGGCCTGGGCGTGGTCGCCGGCTACGTCGGCGTCGTCGCGGCGACCTTCGTCTTCTTCTTCCCCGTCCTGACCGGGCAGCCGCTGTCGCACGCGGAGTGGCTGGACCGGATGTGGTTCCCGTCCTGGTACTGACCCCCGGAGGACGACGATGACCGACCGGCCGGTGCGCACCGACCTCGACGGCGACGTCTGGCGGGTCACCCTCGCCTCGCCGCAGACCGGCAACGCCGTCGACCCGGCGATGGCCACGGCCCTCGGCGAGGCCCTGCGCAGCCGCCCGCCGGCGGCCCGGGCGGTGCTGCTGCTGGCCGACGGCCCGCGGTTCTGCGTCGGCGGCGACGTGCGCGGTTTCGCGGCGGCGGAGGACCCCGGTGCCGAGGTCGGGCAGCTGGCCGCCGACTGGCACGTGGTCGTGCGGGCGCTGCTGGCCACCCCGGTGCCGGTCGTCGCGGGCGTGCACGGTGCGGTCGCCGGGGCGGGCGTCGGGCTGCTGGGCGCCTGCGACCTCGTCGTCTGCGCCCGCTCGACGCGGATCCGGCCGGCCTACGGGGCCATCGGCTTCTCCCCCGACGGCGGCACCTCCTGGACCCTGGCGCACGCGCTGGGCCCGGCCCGCGCCCTGGACCTGGTGCTGACCGACGGCACGCTGGACGCCGCGCAGGCGCAGGCGTGCGGCCTGGTCGCCCGAGTCGTGACGGACGACGACCTGCGGGACGCCGCCGTCGCGCTCGCGCACACCCTGTCCGCCGGGCCGGTGCGGGCGATGGTGCGCACCCGCGCGCTGGTCCGGAGCGCCGCCGTGCGCGGCCTCGAGGAGCACCTGGACGACGAGGCGCGGCTGATCGCCGAGTCCGCGGGCGACCCGGAGGGCCGGGAGGGGGTCCGGGCCTTCGTCGAGAAGCGCCGGCCGGACTTCCGCACCCCGCGCTGACCGGCTCGGGCGGCCAGGTTGCGGTCCGCGGGGCCGGGTAGCCACCCAGCAGGAGCGGGCCGGCACACCGGCCCCCGGCAGCACCGGCACGAGGAGGCGGCAGTGGGCCTGCCAGGACGCGATGAAGCCAGGAACTGGGTCGGCCGCACGGTGGTCGACCGGGAGGGGGTCGAGCTGGGCGCCTGCACCGCCGTCCTCGCCGACGAGGCGACCGGGGTGCCCGAGTGGTTCTACGTGGAGGTCGAGGGGGTCAGCGCCGTCGTCCCGGCCCTGGACGCCGACGGGGCCGGTGACCAGGTGGTGGTCACCGTGACCCGCACCCAGGTGACCGGCGCGCCGTCGTCCGGCGGCGCCCTCGAGCTGTCCCAGGCCCTGGAGGCCGACCTGTACCGGCACTACGGCATCGACGCCTCGCGCGAGGCCTCCCAGTCGCTGCTGCCGGCCGAGCCGGCGAGCAGCGACACCACGGCAGCGACCGACGGCGACGTGGACACCGCCGTCGCAGCAGCGACCGCCGTCCCGGTGGACACCGACACCCAGGCAGCAGGGCGCCGCGCGCCGGTGGTGGCGGCGGTCGGCCTGGCCGCGGTGGCCGCGGGTCTCGGCGTCGCCCGGGCACGGGCCCGGCAGCCGGTCGTGCCCCAGCCGCTGCCCCGGCGGCTGTGGGCGCAGCGGCCGTGGGCGCCGGCACCGCCGTCCCCCGCCGACCTGGTCGCCGGGCAGGTCCTGGCCGTGTCCGCGCAGGCTCGGCGGTCGGTACGGAACGCCCGCCGCGTGGCCGGCCCGGTGGCGGCCGCCGCGGCCGAGTCGGCGCGGCACCGGGCGCTGCTGGTCGGGGAGGGAGCCCGGCACCTGGCCGTCGTGACCGGTCCGGTCGCGGCCACGGTGGCGGAGTCGGCGCGGCACCGGGCGCTGCAGGCCGGGGAGACGGCTCGGCACCTCGGCCGCACGGCCGCCCCGGTCGCGGTCCTGGTGGGCGAGTCGGTGCGGCACCGCGCGGTGCTCGGCGGCGAGCAGCTGCGCCACGGCACCAGGCTGGCGAGGCAGGCGGCGATCGGGACGGCGACCCGGGTGCGCACCCGGGTCTGACCGCCCCCACAGACGGCCAGAGCCCCGCACCGGGAGGACCGGGCGGGGCTCTTGCCGTGTCGGGGTGGAGCTGAGGGGATTCGAACCCCTGACCCCCTCGATGCGAACGAGGTGCGCTACCGGACTGCGCTACAGCCCCTGACCGAGACGAGCTTACCGCCCGCCTCCAGCCGTGCCGCCGACCCCCCTGCAGGGCCCCGTCGCGAGCCCGCGAGCGGTGGGGCAGGGCGGCCACCCTTCAGGGGCCCGCGCCGAGCCTGCGAGGCGTGGGGGGAAGGGTGGTCCTTCAACCGTTGGCGACCCGTCGCGGCTGGTAGACGTCGATGTCGGCGAAGCCGATGTCGTCGTCGTCCAGGCCCACGACGGCGCTGTCCTGCCAGCCGGCCGGGGCGGCGGCGCGGGCGGCCACGACCCGGCCCGGGCGCAGCGGGTGCACCGGCGCCAGCGGCAGGCTCGGGTGCGGCAGGCCGGCGGTGTGGTGACCCCCGGCGACCTCCTCCTCGGCCACGGGGGCCGGGCGGGGTGCGGGCACCGGGCGGGCGGCCGGCCGGCGCGCGGTGCGGGCGGCGGCGCGCGCGGCACGACGGGCGGCCAGCCGCTCCCGGCGTGCAGCGGCCCGCAGCACCATCAGGTAGGCGACGACGGCGAGGTCGAGGACACCCTGAGCGATCCACAGCCACGGGCTCCAGGCCAGCGCACCGACCAGCGCCAGCAGGGTGAGCGCCACCAGGCCGGCCAGCGTGCGGCGGCGGATCGCGTGGACGTCGACCCGCAGCTCCCCGGAGGTCCGCAGCGCGGCCCGGTCGATCGAGACCCGCTCGGTCTCGGCGAACACCGCGGGGTCGACCGCCCGCCGCCGCTGCAGCGTCCGTCCCGCGTCGGCCCCCGTGGCACCGGCCGCCGAGGAGTCACCGCGGGTCACCACCATGGGCACCAGCACGACGAACCACAGCACGACCAGAGCGGCCAGCAGTACACCCGAACCCATCTGAGACACCACCCGTCACACGCGTCACCTGCCGGGCGAAGTTACGGCCTGCACTGCCCCGATCGGGTGAGGCGCGCGGGCGTGTCACGGAGAGTCGTGTGACTGGAGTGCCGCGACGGCGGCGTGTCGACACGGCGACACCCGACCACCGGCCGTCAGCGTGGTACGCCGGAGCGCCAGCGGGCGAGCACGGTCCCGGGCACGTCCTCGGCCAGCAGCGCGAAGGTGTCGTGGTCGCGCCAGTCGCCGTCGATGTCCAGGTACCGCCGCAGCAACCCCTCGTGACGGAACCCCAGCCGCTGCACCAGCCCCCGGCTCGGCGCGTTCTCCGGGCGGATGTCCGCCTGCAGCCGGTGCAACCGGGCCGGTCCGAACGCGTGGTCGCACACCATCGCCACGGCCAGCGAGGCCATCCCCCGGCCGGCGACCGAGCGGTCGATCCAGTACCCGAGGTTCCCCGAGCGCAGCGCCCCGCGGACGACGTTGTCGATGGTCACCTGGCCGGCCAGGCGGCCCTCCACCCGGAGGACGAACGGCAGGGACATGCCCATCGAGGCACGGCGCAGCACCGCCCGGCGCATCGCCCGGTAGGTACTCGGCGTGTGCCGCGCCGCCCACGGCCCGGGCGCGGTCGGCTCCCAAGGGGCCAGCCACGCCTCGTTGGCGATCCGGACCCGGCTCCACTCCTCGGCGTCCCGACGGCGCGGCGGGTGCAGCTCGACCGGGCCCCAGGCCAGCTGCGCGGGCCAGCCGGGCCGCAGCGCGGGGTCGACCACGGCGCCGCTCAGCCGCCCAGCAGCAGGGGGATGACGGTGACCAGGCCCCCGGCGGAGACCTCGGTGACGTCCTCGTCGACCACGATCAGGCAGTTGGCGCGCGCCATCCGGGCCAGCATCGCCTCCCCGCCGTCGCCACCGCCGTCCCCCAGGGGCTCGACGACGTAGCCGCCGTCGGGGTGCCGCATGACCTGGCCGTGCAGGTACTGCCGGTAGCCCAGCGGGGAGAGCAGCCGCTCGGCGGAGATCGCCTGCACGGTGCGGCGGAACAGCTGCCGCTTGCCCAGGGTCATCCGGATCGCCGGGCGCACGAAGACCTCGAAGGCGACCAGCGCCGCGACCGGCTCGCCGGGCACGCAGATGACCGGCACGGAGTCCCGGCCCAGCCGGCCGAAGGCCTGCACCGGCCCCGGGTGCATCGTCACCTGGGAGAACTGCATGGGGCCGAGCTCGGCGAGCGCCTCCTGCACCGCGTCGCCCTCGGTGGCGAAGGTCCCGGCGATCAGCACCAGGTCGCTGCGCAGCAGCTGGCTCTCCAGCACCTCGGACAGCCGGCGCCGCTCGGTGGGCAGGATGCCCCAGCGGTAGGCCTCGGCGCCGGCGTCACGGGCCGCGGCGGCCAGCGCGTAGCTGTTCACGTCGACCACCTGCCCCGGGCCCGGGGTGGTGGTGATGTCGACGAGCTCGCCGCCGGCGGACAGGACGGCGATCCGCGGCCGCGGGCGCACCTGCACGCGGTCGCGCCCGACGGCGGCCAGCAGGCTGATCTGCGCCGGGCCGATCGGGGTGCCGACCCGCACCGCGGTGGTGCCCGGCGCGACGTCGTCCCCCGCCCGGCGCACGTAGCCGCCGGGCTCCACGGCGGCGTGCACCGCGACGGTCGCCATCCCGCCGTCGGTCCACACCGCGGGGACGACGACGTCGGCGCCGGCCGGCAGCATCGCGCCGGCGGCCACCTTCTGCGCCATCCCCGGGCCGATGGACGCCGGGCCGGTGGGGCCGGCCGCGGTCTCCCCCACCACGGACAGCAGCGCCGGCTCGACCTGGGTGGCGCCCTCGACGTCCAGGGCGCGGGCGGCGTACCCGTCCAGCGCGGCCTGGTCGAAGGCCGGCAGCGCGCGCTGGCTGACCACCTCCTCGGCGCAGAGCAGACCCTGCGCGTCGAGGACGGCCAGCTCGATCGGGTCGGGCTGCGGCACCGCCGAGAGGATCTCGTCCAGGTGCTGCTCCACGCTGCGCGGCGGCGCGGGCGCGGCCGGGGGCGGTGGTACCTGGCCGCGGTCGATGGCGGTCGTCTCGTGCACGACCGTGCCCACGGCGGCCCCCGGGACGTCGCGCACCGGCGTGCCCTGGCGCAGGTCCAGCGCCGTGGTGTCCCGCTGCGCCGGGACCGTCCCGTCCCTGTCGTCCTCGGTCATGCCCACCACGGGGACCGATGCTGCCCCCTGCGGGCTCCGGCTCAGGCCTGCGACGCGCCCGCGCCGGGCAGGTCGGCCACGAACCCGGTCAGCCAGGCGCGGAAGTCCGGCCCGAGGTCGTCGCGTTCGGCGGCCAGCTGGACGACGGCCTTGAGGTAGTCCAGCCGGTCGCCGGTGTCGTAGCGGCGGCCGGAGAAGACCACGCCGTGCACCGGCTCGCCGCGCTCGACCAGGGTGGCCAGCGCGTCGGTCAGCTGGATCTCCCCGCCGCGGCCGGGCGGGGTCTCCCGCAGCACGCCGAACACCTCGGGGGCCAGCACGTACCGGCCGATGATCGCCAGGCTGCTGGGCGCCTCGTCGACCGGCGGCTTCTCGACCAGGCCGGTGATCGCGACGACGTCCCCGCCGGCGTCCTCCACCGCGACCGCGCCGTACTTGTCGATGTTCTCCCGGCCCACGTCGAGCAGCGCCACGACCGAGCCGCCGTGCTCGGCCTGCACCTGCAGCATCTGCTCGAGCAGGTGGTCGCGGGCGTCGATCAGGTCGTCGCCGAGCAGGACGGCGAACGGCTCGTCCCCGACGAAGGCGGCGGCCTGCAGCACCGCGTGGCCCAGCCCGCGGGCCTCGCCCTGCCGGACGAAGTGCACCTGGGCGACGTCGGTGGAGGCGTGCACGGCCTCCAGCCGGGAGGCGTCGCCCTTCTTCTCCAGCGCGGCCTCGAGCTCGGGGTGGCGGTCGAAGAAGTCCTCGATCGCGGCCTTGTTGCGGCCGGTGACCATCAGCACCTCGCCGAGCCCGGCGCGCGCGGCCTCCTCGACGATGTACTGGAGCGCCGGCCGGTCGACCACCGGCAGCAGCTCCTTGGGCACCGCCTTGGTGGCCGGCAGGAAGCGGGTCCCCATCCCGGCGACGGGGATGACGGCCTTCCGCGCCGGGCGCGTGCTGGGAGTCGGCATGGCCGGAGCCTAAGGCGTGTCCGACGCACCCATGCCGATGGGAGGGCCGGACAGGCGGAGCGCCGACCGGGCGGCGCTACCGAGGCCAGAGGTCCGTCAGACCCGCCCTGGTAACCCGGTCCCCGGCCGACCGGGCACGGTCGGCCCGCCCGCCGGGCCGGTGGGCTGGCTAGCCTTCGACGGTGACCACGGGGGGCGACGCGAGCGAGGCCAAGGCCGCCCTCCGCGCCCGGTTCCTGGCCCGCCGGGAGGCCCGCAGCCCCGAGGAGCGCGCGGCCGCCGGCGCCGCGGTCACCACCGCCCTGCTGCGCGGCCTGGCCGACACCCGCACGCTGGCCGCCTTCGCCCCGGACCCCACCGAGCCCGGCGCCGGCCGGCTCCCGGCGGCGTTCACCCAGCTCCGCACCCGCGTGCTGCTCCCGGTGGTCCCGACCGACGGTCGCGAGCTGTCCTGGGCGGTCGACACCGGCCGGCTGGCCCCGGGCCGCTTCGGGTTGCTCGAGCCGGTCGGGCCGCGGCTGGGCCCGACCGCGATCGGCACCGCCGAGGTGGTCGTCGTCCCGGCGGTGGCGGTGTCCCGGACCGGGGTGCGGCTGGGCCGGGGCGGCGGCTACTACGACCGCGCGCTGCAGCACGCCCGGCCCGACGCGCGGCTGGTGGCCGTGGTCTTCGACGACGAGCTGGTCGACGAGCTGCCCGTGGAGCCGCACGACCGGCGGGTGACCGCGGTGGTGACCCCCTCGGGTGGCTGGCAGGACCTGGGCTGAGCCGGGCGCCGCGGTCACTGAGAGAGTGGCCCCGATCTCACCGCCCCACCGACGCCGCAGGGAGGTCGCACCGTGCCACCCGAGCCCGGTCGCCGTCCCCGCACTCGTCGTCCTACACAGATCCCCGGCCGCGCCGGGATCGTCGGAGCACCGCCGTCCCGGCCGGTCCCCGTCGTCCCCGGCCGGCTCTGACCGATGGGAGAGGCACCCGTGCCCGGACCGCTGGACGGCATCCTCGTCGTCGACCTGACCCGCGCCCTCGCCGGGCCGCACGCCGGCATGATGCTCGGCGACCTCGGCGCCCGCGTCATCAAGGTGGAGACGCCGGACGGCGGCGACGACAGCCGCGGCTGGGGGCCGCCGTTCGTCGACACCCCCGACGGGCGGGAGTCGACCTACTTCTTCTCCGCCAACCGCAACAAGGAGTCGGTCACCCTCGACCTCAAGGACGACGGCGACAAGGCCCTGCTCACCGAGCTGGTCCGCCGCGCCGACGTGCTGCTCGAGAACTTCCGGCCCGGCACGCTGGCCAAGCTCGGCTTCGGCACCGACGTGCTCGCGGGGCTCAACCCCCGGCTGGTCACCCTGGCCATCAGCGGCTTCGGCCACGACGGCCCCGAGGGCGGCCGGGCCGGCTACGACCAGATCGCCCAGGGCGAGGGCGGGCTCATGTCGCTGACCGGGCCCGGGCCCGAGGACCCGCAGAAGGTCGGCGTCCCGATCAGCGACCTGCTGGCGGGCATGTACGGCGCGTACGGCGTGCTCGCCGCGCTGCTGGAGCGCGAGCGCACCGGCCGCGGCCAGGTGGTGCGGACCTCGCTGCTGGCCGCCGTCGTCGGCGTGCACGCCTACCAGGGGACGGCGTACACCGTGGCCGGCCAGGTCAACCGGGCGCAGGGCAACCACCACCCCTCGATCGCCCCCTACGGGCTGTTCCACTGCGCCGGCGGCGGCAGCGTGCAGCTGTCCTGCGGCAGCGAGGGACTGTGGCGGCGGCTGTGCGCGGAGTTCGGGCTGGACCCCGACGCCCCCGGGCTGGCGACCAACGGCGAGCGGGTCGCCCGCCGCCAGGAGGTCATCGAGCTGCTGGAGGGCGTGTTCGCCGACATCCCCGCCGAGGAGCTGCTCGCCCGGCTGTCGGCCGCCGGGGTGCCCGCGGGCAAGGTGCGGACGCTGGACGACGTCTACGCCTGGGACCAGCTGGAGTCGCAGGGGCTGAAGATCGCCGTCGAGCACGCCACCGCCGGCCCGCTGACCCTCCCCGGCCCGCCGCTGCGGTTCTTCGCGTCCGGCCCGGACGGCGAGACCGAGACCACCCGCCGCGAGCACGCCGCGCCGCCGGTGCTGGGCTCGTCGAACGAGGCGATCCGCGCCTGGCTGTCCTCGTGACGGGTCGGCTCGACGCGCGGGGGCTGCGCGACCTGGTGCTCGACCCGGGCTCCTGGCAGAGCTGGGACTCCCCCGTCGCGGTCGGCGACGTGCCGGAGGACTACGCCGCGGAGCTCGCCCGGGCGGCGGAGCGGTCGGGGCAGGACGAGGCGGTCGTCACCGGCGAGGGCCTGCTGCGCGGACGGCGGGTCGCGGTCGTCGCCGGGGAGTTCGGCTTCCTCGCCGGCTCCATCGGGGTCGCCGCCGCCGAGCGGCTGGTCACCGCGGTCGAGCGGGCCACCGAGGAGGGGCTGCCGCTGCTGGCCGCGCCGGTCTCCGGCGGCACCCGCATGCAGGAGGGCACCGTCGCCTTCCTGCAGATGATCGGGATCACCGCGGCCATCGCCCGGCACAAGGAGGCCGGGCTGCCGTACCTGGTCTACCTGCGGCACCCCACGTTCGGCGGCGTGCTGGCCTCGTGGGGGTCGCTCGGGCACGTGACGATCGCCGAGCCGGGCGCGTCGATCGGCTTCCTCGGCCCGCGGGTCTACCAGGCGCTGTACGGCGAGCCGTTCCCCGAGGGCGTGCAGACCGCCGAGCACCTCGCCGAGCGCGGCCTCATCGACGCCGTCGTCCCGCACGGGGAGATCGCCGAGGTCGCCGACCGGGCGCTGCGGGTGCTGGCGGCCCGGCAGACCTGGCACCGGGACGTCGCCGGCGCCGAGCGGCCCACCCCCGAGGACGGCACCGAGGCCGACGACCCCGAGGACGGGCGCAGCGCGTGGGAGGTCGTCACCGCTTCCCGCCGGGAGGACCGGCCCGGCGTGCGCCGGCTGCTGCGGACGGCGGCCACCGACGTCGTCGGGCTGTCGGGCACCGGCGCCGGGGAGAAGGACCCCGGGCTGCTGCTCGCGCTGGCCCGCTTCGGCGGCGCGCCGTGCGTCGTCCTCGGCCAGGACCGGCGCGGGCAGTCGCCGTCGGCGCCGCTCGGGCCCGCGGCGCTGCGCGAGGCCCGGCGCGGCATGCGGCTGGCCGCCGAGCTGCGGCTGCCGCTGGTCACCCTCATCGACACCCCGGGTGCGGCGCTGTCCAAGGAGGCCGAGGAGGGCGGGCTGGCCGCCGAGATCGCCCGCTGCCTGCAGGACCTGGTGATGCTGCGCGCCCCGACGCTGTCGGTGCTGCTGGGCCAGGGCACCGGCGGCGGGGCGCTCGCGCTGGCGCCGGCCGACCGGGTGCTGGCCGCGGCCAACGGCTGGCTGGGCCCGCTGCCGCCGGAGGGCGCCTCGGCGATCGTGCACCGCACCGTCGACCGGGCCGGTGAGATGGCCGCCCACCAGGGCGTGCGGGCCACCGACCTGTGGCGGGCCGGGATCGTCGACCGCGTCGTCCCCGAGCGGCCGGACGCCGCCGACGAGCCGGTCGAGTTCTGCCGGCGGCTGGGGCGGGTGCTCGGCGAGGAGCTGGCCAACCTGCTCGGCCGGGACGACGGCGAGCGCTTCCGCACCCGGCTGCACCGCTACCGCCACCTCGGCCGCTGAGTGTCCCGGTGATCAGCTGAGCTGGTCACCCGGGCTCCTGGCTCACGACCGGTGCTGAGCCAGGACCCGGGACGGTGAGCCAGGATGCGGGCGTGGACCGACGGCCCGTCCGCCGGCTGAAGCCGGACCCCGACGCACCCCGGCTGCCGGACGGCGTGTGGCCGCTGACCGTGCCGGCGGTCGCCCAGGTGCTGCGCGAGGGGCTGGAGCTCCCGGCCGGAGCCACCGTGCTGGTCGGCGAGAACGGCTCGGGGAAGTCGACGGTGCTGGAGGTGATCGCCGCGGCGCTGGGGCTCAACGCCGAGGGCGGCTCGGTCAACACCCGCCACGAGACGCGGCGCAGCGAGCCCGGGTCGCTGGACCTGGTCGTCGAGCGCAGCCCCGGCGCCGACCGCTGGGCGTACTTCCTGCGCGACGAGACGCTGCACGGCCTCTACGGCTACCTGGAGTCGCTCGGTGGCGAGCCGAGCCTCCACGAGCTCTCGCACGGGGAGGGCTTCCTGGCGCTGTTCGGCAGCCGGGCCACCCGCCGCGGGTTCTACCTGCTCGACGAGCCGGACGCCGCGCTGTCGTTCACGGCGTCGCTCTCGCTGGTGGTGCGGCTGACCGAGCTGGTCGCCGTGGGCGCCCAGGTCGTCGTCGCCACCCACTCCCCCGTGCTGGCCGCGCTGCCCGGCGCCCACCTGCTGGAGGTCGGCCCCTGGGGGCTGCGCGAGGCGCGGTGGGCCGACCTGGAGCTGACCGCCAGCTGGCGGCAGTTCCTCGGCGACCCGTCGTCCTTCCTGCGCCACCTCACCTGACGGCCGGGCTCGGTTCCTCCTGCATGCGCAGGCTGTGGTCGGGGTCCAGCCGCTCGAGCACGGCCTGCAGCGCCTCGCCGAGGGCGCGGGTCTGCTCGTCGGTGAGCGGGTCGAACAGCGCCGCCCGAACGGCGTCGACGTGGCCCGGGGCGACCGAGCGGACGACGTCCCACCCGGCGTCGGTCAGGACGGCGAGGTTGCCCCGGCCGTCCTCGGAGGCGCGCTCGCGACGCACCCAGCCGCGGTCCTCCAGGCGGGCGACGGTGTGCGAGAGCCGGCTCTGCGACTGGTTGGCCCGCCGAGCCAGGTCGCTCATCCGCCGGCTGCGCCCCGGCGCCTCCGACAGCATCGCCAGGACGACGTAGGCGGCGTGGCTGAGGCCGGCGTCGCGCTGGAGCTGGGCGTCGAGCGCCCGCGGCAGCAGCTCGGTGACCGTGAGCCAGGTCCGCCAGATCCGCTGCTGGTCCTCGTCGAGCCACTGCTGCGCCACGGGCGGAACGGTACTGGTGCGCGAGCCGGCCCCGGCCTGGCCGGCGCCCGGAGGAGCCGACGGGTGGACGACGGTCAGCGCAGCGGGATGTCGTGCCCCGCGCCGCGCTCGGACTCCGGGCGCGGACCGTGGAAGCGCCGGTCACCCTCGGCCATGGGGACGTCGTTGATGCTGGCCTCGCGGCGGCGCATCAGGCCGCGCTCGTCGAACTCCCACAGCTCGTTGCCGTAGCTGCGGAACCACTGGCCGGCCGCGTCGTGCCACTCGTACTGGAACCGGACGGCGATGCGGTCGTCGGTGAAGCCCCACAGGCTCTTGCGCAGCACGTAGTCCAGCTCGCGCTCCCACTTGCGGGTCAGGAACCCGACGATCTCCGCCCGCCCGGTGAGGAACTCGTCGCGGTTCCGCCAGACCGAGTCCTCGGTGTAGGCGAGGCTCACGCGGTGCGGGTCGCGGGAGTTCCAGGCGTCCTCCGCGGCCTGCACCTTGGCCAGGGCGCTGTCGCGGTCGAAGGGTGGGAACGGCGGACGGGGTTCGGACACGGGGGCGCTCTCCTGCTCGGCGTCGGGGTCCCCCGGATCCTGCCCCGCCGCACGGCCGGTCGCCCGTCCGGACGGGACGTGACGGAGCGGCCGACCCCATGTGTACGGTTGTTCCTATGAGGTCCCAGCCGGCCGCCGGTGACACCCGGACCATGCGCGAGCGGATGCTCGCCGGCGACCTCTACATCGCCGACGACCCCGAGCTCGGCGAGGCCAGCACCCGCGCCCTGGACCTGGCCGACGCCTACAACGCGACGACCGTCCGCCAGGGCCCGCTGCGCCGCCGGCTGCTCGAGGAGCTGCTCGGCGCCGTCGGCGAGGGCACCGAGATCCGGCCGCCGCTGTACGTCGACTACGGCACCCACATCCGCATCGGCGCCCGGTGCTTCGCCAACTTCGGGCTGGTCGCCCTGGACGTCGCGCCGATCACCATCGGGGACGACGTCCAGATCGGGCCGAACGTCCAGCTGCTCACCCCGACCCACCCGGTCGAGCCCGAGCCCCGGCGGGCCAAGTGGGAGGCGGCCGAGCCGATCACGATCGGCGACAACGTCTGGCTCGGCGGCGGGGCGATCGTGCTGCCCGGCGTGACCATCGGGGAGAACACCGTCGTCGGCGCCGGGGCGGTGGTCACCCGCGACCTGCCGCCGGACGTGGTCGCCGTGGGCAACCCCGCCCGCGTCGTCCGCACGCTGGACGCCACCGGCCGGTGAGCACCTCCCCCGCCCCGGCCCGGCGGGCCCGCCGGTACGACCCGGGCCGGCGCGACCGGCTGGTGGCCACCACGCTCGACGTCATCGCCGAGAACGGCGTCGCCGCCGCGACGCACCGGGCCATCGCCCGCGCGGCCGACGTCCCCCTGGGGTCGCTGACCTACCACTTCGGGTCGCTCACCGAGCTGCTGGCCGCGGCGTTCACCCGGCACGTCGACACGGTCGCGGCCCGCTTCGACCAGCGCATGCGGGCCGCGCCGGACCGGGTGGCGGCCCTCGAGGCGCTGGTCGAGCACCTGACCGGTGACCTGCTCGGTTCCCAGCGCGACCTGGTGCTCGCCATCGAGCTCTACGTCGCCGCCGCCCGCGACCCGGCGCTGCGCGCGGTCACCCAGGACTGGATGTCCCGCAGCCGCCGCAGCCTCGAGCACCACCTGGACCCCGTCACCGCGCGGGAGGTCGACGCGCTGGTCGAGGGCCTGGTCCTGCACAGCGCCCTGTCCACCGACCCGATGGACGCCGTCCAGATCCGCTCCGCCCTGCACCGGCTCGCCGGCTGAGCCGGTCCCACGCCCGCGCGACGCGCGGCCCGCAGTCGTGGACCGCACGTGGACGGACGACGCCGCGGCGCGCATCATTGGCAGTCACCGGGGAGGAGTGCCAGCCCGGCCCGTCCGACGAGGAGTACCCGCACCGTGCCCACGTACCAGTACGCCTGCACCAACCCCGACGACAAGCACCAGTTCGAGGTCGTGCAGAGCTTCACCGACGCCCCGGTGAGCGAGTGCCCCGAGTGCAGCAGCCCGGTGCGCAAGGTCTACGGCTCGATCGGCGTGGTCTTCAAGGGCTCGGGCTTCTACCGCACCGACAGCCGGTCCAAGGCCGCGTCGAGCGAGTCGGGCTCGTCGTCCAACGGCAAGAAGGACGCCGCGCCCGCCGCCGCGAGCACCCCCGCCTCCACCCCGAGCTCGTCCTCGTCCACCGGCTCGACCTCGTCGTCGAGCAACGCCGCCGCCAGCTGACCCGCGGGCGCGGTCCACAGGCGGGCGTGCCCTCCACAACCCGGCACCCGGCGCCCCGCCGCCGGCGGCGGGCGGCCAGCGTGGACCCATGGTCCGCCTCCGCCGCCCGCGCCGGCCGCTGCACGCCGCTCGGCAGGCCCTCGCCGCAGCGCTCGCCGTCGCCGCGCTCGTCCTCGCCCTGCGCCCCGCGCCGGCGCCGGCGGGCGCGCCGGCCACCGTCCCGGTCGTCGTCGCCGCGGCCGACCTCGCGCCGGGCACCGTCCTCGGCGAGGGCGACCTGACCGTCGCCCGCTACCCGCCGTCCCTACGGCCGGCCGGCGCGGTCGAGGACCCGGCCGCCGCCGTGGGGCAGGCGCTCGCCGGGGGCGTCCGGGCCGGGGAGCCGGTCACCGACGCCGGCCTGGTGGGGTCCGCGGTGACCGGGCAGCTCGTCGCGGGGCAGGTCGCCGCGCCGGTGCGTCCCGCCGACCTCGCGGTCAGCGCGCTCGTCCACCCGGGCGACCGGGTCGACGTGCTGGCGACCGCCCCGGGGGCGGCACGGGCCGAGGTCGTCGCCGCCGGCGCGCCGGTCCTGGCCACTCCCGGACCGGACGACGACGGCCTGCTGCTGCTCGCCGTCGACGCCGACACCGCTGCCCGGCTGGCCGCCGCGGCCACCACGTCCACGCTCACGCTGAGCCTGCCGCCACGCCCGCCGCCGGGTGCTGGCCCCCCTGCACCCCGTGTGGGTGGATGACGCGGTGTTCAGAGGCTTCAAGGACTTCCTGCTGCGCGGCAACGTCGTCGAGCTCGCCGTCGCCGTCGTCATCGGTGCGGCGTTCACCGCCGTCGTCGACCAGTTCGCCGACTCGTTCCTGACCCCGCTGGTCAACCTGGCCGGCGGCGGCGGGCAGCTGGGCGGCGCCTTCGAGGTCGACGGGCAGGTGTTCACCTGGGGCGCGTTCGTCAGCCAGCTGGTCACCTTCGCGCTGACCGCGGCGGTCATCTACTCCCTCGTCGTGCTGCCGATGAAGGCGCTCGTCGAGCGACGCTCCCGAGGCGAGGAGCCCGGCCCGGCCCAGCCGACGCAGGTCGAGCTGCTCGCCGAGATCCGCGACCTGCTGCGCGCCCAGCAGGCCGGCCCCGCTACAGGGGCCCGCCGCGAGCCGGCGAGCGGTGGGGGGTAGGCGGGTCCTTCTTCAGTCGCTGCCCCAGTGCGGCGGGCGGTCCTCGAGGTAGCGCCGGTCGTCGGCGGCGACCTCGTCGGGGCGCTCACCCCACCCGACGTCGCGGTCGTCGGGGGCCCGCTCGGCCGGCGCCGCCCTCGTGGGCTGCGGCTGGTCGGTCAGCGGCCGGCCCAGCCCCTCGAGGACCTCCGCTGCCGGCAGCGCCGCGAGCGCGGTCCCGGGCACGGCGAGCTTGCTGCCCCGGACCCCCGACCCGATGACGACCAGGTCGGCGGCGGCGACGGCCGGGTCGACCAGCACCGGCCAGGAGGGCGGCAGTCCCAGCGGCGTGATGCCGCCGTAGGCCATGCCGCTCTCCGCGACGGCGACGTCCTGCGGCGCGAAGGAGACCTTGCGCGCGCCGAGGTGGCGGCGCACCAGCCCGTTGACGTCGGCGCGGGTGGTCGCGGGCACCAGGCAGGCGGCCAGCTCGGTCTGCCCGGCCCGGCGGGCGGCGACCACCACGCAGTTCGCCGAGACCTCCGGTGGCACCCCGTAGGCGTCGGTGAAGGCGGCGGTGTCGGCCAGCTCGGCGTCGATCTCGGCGACCCAGGCCGGACCGGTCAGCGCGCCCAGCGCCGCGGCCACCGGGGCGGCGAGCAGCTCGGGCCGCTCGGCTGCGGGGGTCCAGGTGAGCGTGCCGAGGCGGGGGGCGGTCGAGGGGTCCACGCCGACGATCCTGCCCCGGTGGCCGGATCGTCGCGCCGGGCGGCCGGGTACCCGCTGGTCCGGCGCCCGCCCGGCCCGCAGGATGGGCTCCATGATCGGCCAGCTGCACTCCGTCGTCATCGACGCGCCGGACGCCCATGCGCTCGCGACCTTCTACGCCGACCTGCTGGGGATGGAGGTGAGCAAGGGCTCACCGGGCGACGACTGGGTCGTCGTCACCGGGCAGGGGTACCGGCTGGCGTTCCAGCAGGCACCCGGCCTGCGGCCGCCGGACTGGCCGGACCCGGAGCGACCGCAGCAGTTCCACCTCGACGTCCGGGTGGCCGACGTCGAGGAGGCCGAGCCCCGCGTGCTGGCGCTCGGGGCGCGGAAGCTGCCCGGCGGCGGGGGCGACTTCCGCGTCTACGCCGACCCGGTGGGCCACCCCTTCTGCCTCGTGTGGGACGCCGCGTGAGCGCCGACCTGCCCGCGGTCGACCTGGCCTCGGCCAGCCGGTTCGTCGCCGCGACCGGGTTCGACGTCGGCGAGGTCAGCGGGACCCGGGTGACCGGGACGGTGCAGCTGGGCCCCGAGCAGCACACGCCGTGGGGCGTCGTGCACGGCGGGCTGTACTGCGCGGTGATCGAGTCCGCGGCCAGCATCGGGGCCAGCGTGGCGGTGGCCGACTCCGGCCAGTTCGCCGTCGGCGTCAACAACAACACCGACTTCATCCGCTCGATGACCGAGGGCCGGCTGGACGTCGTCGCCGAGCCGGTGCAGCAGGGCCGCACCCAGCAGCTCTGGCAGGTGCTGCTGACCCGGGCAGACGACGGCAAGCTCGTCGCCCGTGGTCAGGTGCGGCTGCAGAACGTCCGGCGGCCGGGCACGTGAGCTCCTCCGTCCGGGCGGGGCGGGCTCTGCTCGCCGCCCGGGCGGTCGCGGCCGCCCACGGGGTCGCGGCGGGCGAGGCACGGGTGCTGCGGGACGGCGTCAACGTCGTCGTCCACCTGGCGCCCGCGCCCGTCGTGGCCCGGGTGGCCACCCTGACGCCGCTGCTGCGGCCCGCCCCGCTGCGCTCGCTCACCCGTGAGGTGGCCCTCGCCGGTGCCCTCGCCGCCGCCGGGGCACCGGTCGTGCCGCCCAGCGACCTGCTGCCGCCGGGTCCGCACCGGTACGCCGGGCTCGAGCTCTCCTTCTGGCGCCACGTCGAGGTGCTGCCCGTCGCGCCGTCGCCGGGAGAGGTCGGCGCCGCGCTGGCGGGGCTGCACGACCACCTGGCCGTGCTGCCGGTCACCGGGTCCCCGCTGGACACCCCGCTCGACGACCTGACCCGCTTCCTCGCGCTGGGTCACGCCTGGGGTGCCGCCCCGGAGCGCCTGGAGCTGCTGGCCGCCCGGCTCGAGGAGCTGCGCCCGCAGGTGGGCGGTGACGTCGTCGCGCTGCACGGGGACGCGCACCCGGGCAACCTGCTGGCCACGCCCGACGGCTGGCGGTGGACCGACCTGGAGGACACCTGTCCCGGGCCGCGCGCCTGGGACCTCGCCTGTCTGCGTGCCACCACGCGGCTGGACGGCCGGGCGGCCGTCGACGTCTACCCGGGTGCGCCGGCGGACGAGGACCTGGCGCCGTGGCTGGAGCTGCGCCGGCTGCACGCGGCCGCGTGGACGCTGGCCGTCGCCACCGGGCACCCGGAGCTGCGACCGGCCGCGGACGACCGGATGGCGGCCTCGCTTCAGGCCAGCGGCAGCGCGGGTTCGCGGTAGGTCGTGCCGGCCAGCGCCGGTGGCAGCGCGTCGGGGTCGATCACGACGGAGAACAGGGCGCGGGGGTCCTGCAGCGTGGCCGGTGGGCGGGCCGCCGCGCGGGGGACGACGCGGTCCCAGCGGGCCGGACGGCGGTGCGGCAGCAGCTCGCGCCCCTGGAACAGGTAGTCGCCGAGCACCTCCCCGACCAGCAGCCCGGCACCGTGCTCGACGGGCAGTGCGACCGGGTCGCCGGGGCGGATCTCGTCGAGGAAGGCCGAGAGCTGGCGCAGGTCCTTGGCCGGGCGGCGGCCGGAGATCTCCTTGGACAGCGCACGCAGCTCGACCGGCGACAGCCCGGTGGCGTCGACGTCGATGCCCGACTGTGTGCCCAGCCCCACCACGCCGGCGGCCAGGCAGGCGCCGAGCTCGTTGTGCGAGCGGGGGCGGACCACCCACACCCGCGTGCCCTCGGGCGGCGCCGCCGGCGGCACGTCGTCGGGCTCGGGCCAGACGTAGGGCAGGTCCTCGGGCTCGGCGCCGAAGACCGGCCGGAACAGCGGCCGGTAGAAGTCCGGCTCCTTGGCCAGCAGGTTCGACCGGTGCGACAGGTGCACCGCCTCGTCGCCGACCCAGGTGGGCAGCATCCCGGCGCGGGCGAGCTCCTCCTGCGGCACGCCGACCACGTCGGGCGCGAACTCCGCGATCAGGGTGTGCGTGGTGTCGGCGAACCCGCGCTCCCGCCAGACCCGGACCGTGGCCAGCCCGTAGGCGACCAGCGCGGGGGTGCGGCCGCGCCACATGCGGACCACCGGGTGCGAGGTCCAGCCGTAGTCGGGCAGCTCCAGGGCGCGCAGCACCTGCAGCGTCTCGACCCGCTGCTTGCCCAGGCGGGGCGAGTCCAGCAGCCGGGCGCTCTCCTCGAAGTCGGCGACGGGCAGGAAGGTCTGCATCGATCGCCTTCCTGCCCGTCCCGACGAGGCGTCAACCGCCCTGTGCGTCGAGCGCCGCGAGCGCGGCCTCCCAGCGGGCGCGGCGCGCGTCGTCGTCCTGGTCCCACCAGGCGGTGCCGCGCTCCCCCAGCCCGGTCTTGGCCAGCTGCACCCGGGCGCGGGCGGCGGCCAGCGCGGCGTCGTCCCCAGCGGAGCCGGCGGTCCGGACGGCGGAGCGGGCCACACCGAGGTGGTGCAGCAGCCGGGCCCGGACGTCGTCCGGCAGGGCGGGGTCGGCCGCCCGCCAGCGCCGGCCGCCGACGACCAGCCAGCGGCCGTCGTCGGTGCGGGTGACGTCGCGGCTCACGCCGCGACGCGGCGGACCAGCTCGGGCAGCACCGTCCCCAGGGAGGCGTCGACCCGGACGTCGACCTTCGCGTCGGCGCGGGTCGGGCCCAGGTTGACCAGCCCGACGGGGATGCCCAGCTTCTCCGCGCGCAGCACGAACCGGTAGCCGCTCATGACCGTCAGCGAGGAGCCGAGCACCAGCAGGACGGCGGCCTGCTCGACCAGCGCGAAGCAGCTGTCCACCCGGTCGCGCGGCACCGACTCGCCGAAGAAGACGACGTCGGGCTTGAGCGGCCCGCGCCCGCAGGCCGTGCACTCGACCATGACGAAGCCGTCGAGCACCTCGTCGGGCAGCTCGGCGTCACCGTCGGGGTTGACCTCGTCGACGTGCGGCCCGAAGCGCGGGTTGACCGCGCGCAGCCGCCGGTCCAGCTCGCCGCGGTCGGCGACGTCCCCGCAGGCCAGGCAGACGGTGCGGTCCAGCCCGCCGTGCAGCTCGACGACGTCGCGCGCCCCGGCGGCCTGGTGGAGTCCGTCGACGTTCTGCGTGACGACCCCGCTCAGCAGCCCGGCCCGTTGCAGGTCGGCGACCGCGGCGTGCCCGGCGTTGGGCCGCGCGTCCCGGATCTGCGGCCAGCCGACGAAGCTGCGGGCCCAGTAGCGGTGCCGGCCACGGGGGTCGCGCAGGAACGTCTGGTAGGTCATCGGCGTGTGCCGGCGCAGCGAGCCGGTCGCCCCGCGGTAGTCGGGGATGCCGGAGTCGGTGGACAGCCCGGCGCCGGAGAGCACGACGACGTCGCCGTCCCGCACGAGCCCGGCCAGTGCGTCGAGGGTGCCGGGGTCCGCGGCAGCGGCCGGGTCGACGGCGGTGGGGACAGCGGTCACGCCGCCATGGTCCCCCTCGCCGGCCACCCGCGCCGCGGGCTCAGGGGGCGGTGACCTCGCGGTCCAATCGGCCGAGCAGCTCCTCGTACGTCCGGCGGAGCCCCTTGGGCGCGAAGGTCCGCTCGAAGAAGCCGCCGATGCCACCGGCGCCGTTCCAGGTGGTGCGCACCCGCACGGTGGTCAGCCCGGCGTCGGCCGGGTGCAGCGTCCACGTGGTCACCATCGAGGAGCGGGTGTCGGTCTCGACCAGGGTGTCGGGGTCGGGCTGGGTCACCTCGACCACCTGGTCGCGCACGCGCTTGGAGGTGGCGGCGAAGCGCCAGGCGACGCGGGTGCCCGCGCCCTGGCCGCCGGACTCGACCCGGTAGGCGCTGAACTGCTCCGGGAGCACCCGCGCGCGCGTCCCCTCGTAGTCGGCGAGAGCGGACCGCACCCGGTCCACCGGTGCCGAGACGACCCGTTCCGCGGTGGCGACGACCTGACCCATGCCCCCATCCTGCCGTCGTCACCAGCGGGGCCGTCGCCAGGGGACCCGGACGGCGCAGGGCCGGACGGCGCACGTGGTGCGACTCACCGATCGGCGTCCCGGCAACCGGGTACCGCTGGTTGCGTGGACCAACTGCTCTCCCTGACCCGCACCGGCTCCGGTGAGCCGCTGCTGCTGCTCCACGGCATGGGCAGCTCCCGCCGCGACTTCGCCGCCGTCGTGGACCTGCTGGTGCCGGACTTCGACGTCCTGGACGTCGACCTGCCCGGGGTCGGCCGCTCACCGGCCCTCGTGGAGCGGCCCACCGTCGGCGCGATCTCCGACGCGGTCGAGCGGACCCTCGACGCGCAGGGCGTCGGCCCGGTGCACGTGCTCGGCAACTCCCTCGGCGCCCGGGTCGCGATCGAGCTGGCCGCGCGCGGTCGCGCGCGGTCGGTGGTCGCGATCTCGCCGTCCGGGCTGAACGTCCCCCCGGAGCGGCTGGTCCAGGGCGCCGGCATGGCCCTGGCCCGGGTCGTCGCCCGGACGGCGGCACCGCTGATCGAACCGCTGTCCCGCTCGAAGGTCGGCCGGGCGGCACTGCTGGCACCGCTCAAGGCGCGCCCGTGGAGCACCTCCACCGAGGAGGCGATCGGAGCCCGTGAGGGCTTCGCCGACTCCCGCGACTTCTGGCGCACCCTGCTGTGGGGGCTGATGCTCGACGTCCCCCGCGGCCTGGACCGCATCGACTGCCCGGTCACGCTCGTCCAGGGCGTGGCCGACTGGGTCGCCTCGGGGCAGACGGTGCGCTACCTGCCGCTGGTCCCGGGGTCTCGTTTCGTCCCGTTGACGTGGGCCGGCCACGCGCCCCAGTCCGACCGGCCGCGGAGGATCGTGCGGCTGGTCCTGGAGGCTGTCCACCGGGCCGGTCAGTCCGCGGACTCCTCCGCGTTCAGGTACGAGCAGCGGAACCGGGCACCCGACATCGCCTCGGTGAAGCGCGCCTCCCACGCCGGGTCGGCTGCCGCGAAGGCCGTGTAGACGCGGTCCTCGAGCACGACCGGCAGCCCGTCGGGGCCCGGGTAGGAGCGCCGCAGCAGCACCCGCGTCCGGCCGTCGACCTCGTCGTGCGCCGGCGCCCAGCGGGCACGGGCGACCGCGGCGGCGAGCTCGGCCGGGGAGCGCGCCGGCAGCCCGTCGGCACCGGCACCTGCGCGGACCGCCGGCCGTACCGACCAGACGCCCAGGGCGTAGAGCAGCAGGCCGAGGAGCGCCAGGAGCACCACCAGCTCGACGACTACCACCACACTCCGACGGTATCCACCCGGGGGCGCCGGGGGCAGGCTCCGGAGGCCGCCCGCTAACCTCGACCGGTACGCCCCGGTCGGCCCCGCGCCGACGAGCCCCCGTAGCTCAGGGGATAGAGCATCGGTTTCCTAAACCGTGTGCCGCAGGTTCGAATCCTGCCGGGGGCACTGGCGTACCTGCAGGTCAGAGGGCTATTTGCCGGGCTCAAGGGCGACCACCTGGGCGCCCGATCGGCCCGATGTCAGCAAAATGTCAGCACGAGCGGCGTCCAGGCGGTCGGCGAGGGCGTCCAGCTCGTCCCCGAACAGGTGGCCGTAGAGGTCCAGCGTCATCGCTGCCTTGGCGTGTCCGAGCATCGACTGCACGGCCTTCACGTTGGCCCCGGAGGCGATGGCCAGGGACGCGGCCGTGTGCCGTAGCTCATGTGGAGTCAACCCAGGGATGCCGGCAGCGGCTGCCGCGCGGTCGAACCACCGACGGCGCACGTTCGAGACGCGGAGCGGTGTGCCGATGAGCGAGGAGAACAGGAGGTCCTCAGGAGACTTACCGGAGATCTGCTGGGTCAGCTCCTCCCGCAGGAACCGCGGCACGACGACGGTCCGGTGCTGGTGCGTCTTCGGTGGGCCGAAGATCAACTGACCGTTGACGTCGACCACGGACTCCACGATGGCGATCCGGCCTCGCAGCGGGTCCACGCGGCGAACCCGGATGGCCGCGGCCTCACCCCAGCGCAGGCCGGTGTAGCCGAGCACCAGGACCAGCAGGCGGTGCGGTCCGGATCCGTCCGCGAGCTCGGCGAGCTGGGCGTGGGTGAGGTACCGGCGCTCGGACTTGGGCAGACGGGGTAGGTCGACTCCGGCTGCTGGGTTGCGTGCGAGCCGGCTGTCCTTGACGGCGTCCTCCAGCATCGACGTCAGGAGGTGGTAGGCCTGCCGGGTGCGGGAGGCGGACAGCCCGGTGGCCCGCATGGCTGCCACCCAGGCCACGACGTCCGATCGGCGGATCTTCGTCAGCGGAACGGCTTCCCAGGTCGGCAGTACCTGGGTGGTCAACAGCGACCGGTACGAGGCGAGCGTCTTCGGCTTCAGGTGCACGCGGCCGGCCATCCACGTCTCCGCCCACTGCCCGACGGTCTGCTTCGATCGGCCCGGGTCAACCCAGACGTCGTTGCGGATGGCGGCTTTCTGCTCCTCTTCCCATCGGTCGGCGTCCAGTTTGCGATGGAACTTGCCGTTCGTGTGCTGCTTGCCGGCCGCGTCCCGGTAGAAGCCGACCCAGCGGTCTCCGCGCTTATAGGCCATCGTCCATGCCTCCCATGCACATCCGGCCGCACGTCGGTGTGCAGCCCCGACTCGGATCTGGACCCCTCGTCATGGTCGTCGCTCCGCCCCGGCGACCCGCGCCTCGAGTGCCTCGCGGGCCAGTTGGGAGATGGTCTTGCCCTCGCGGGCGGCGATCCCAGCAGCGCGGTCGCGGACGTCGGGGGTGACCCGGAAGGCGATGCGGGGGGAGACGGCTGGCTCGCCGGTCAGCGACGGGCGGCCCGCACGACGCCGCACCTCGTCGACGATCTCGTCGGCGTGCTGCCCGGTGAGCCGGGTGCCGTCGGGCAGTCGGACGTCGTCGGTGTCGAGGTCGACATCGGGGCCGATCGGCGAGTCGGCGGTGACGGTCGGCGGGGTGCGCTCGGTCATGGGACCTCTCCTCAGAACTGGGTCGGCATGACGTGGATGACCAGCAGACAGGCCTGGCCGCCGTCGGGCGGCTGCACGTCCAGGGCGATGACCTCCAGTTCTCGCTCTCGCTCGTCGGGCCCGGTGTGAAGCGAGGCTCCGGCCCCACTGGTGGTGGTGACCGCGGTCGGTTCGGCGGTGGCCAGGACGTGGCGGGCGGAGGGCCGGCCGATGCGGTGCTTCCGCGCCGATCGGGGTGAACCGGATCTCCAGCGGGCCCATACTGTCGGACACAACAGTCCCTGATCAAGACCGGCCGCTGGCGGCGGAGTCCTGGCGGTGCTGGGTGTCGATCCAGGCGTGCAGGTCCTCGCGGCGGTAGAGGACGCGGCGGCCGAGGCGGAAGCTGTGCGGGCCGGTGCCCTGGTGCCGCCAGTACCGCAGCGTGGCGACGGGCGCGCGGAGGAGTTCGGCGGCTTCGGTGATGGTGAGCAGGTCGGGCTGGTGGCTCGCGATGGGGTCGGGCACGGCGGGGCTCCTGTCGGGTCGGTGGGCGCCTGTGTGGGGAGAAGGCGCCGTTTTCGGCCGTTGAGTGACATCTGCGGCCGAGATTGGCCCGAAGGGCTTCAGTTGTTCTCCAGTTCGCCGCACTTCGACGTAACCTGCCCCGCCTGCCGTCGCGGTCGCGGTCACCGCCCGGGGAACGGACCACGGTGGTCGACCGCCCGACCGCCGTACAGCGACGGGAGACGCTCCTCCGGAGGCGGGGCGGCCGGCCGCCGATCCGCCGCTCGCCGCCGGGTGTCGGCGTCGTGGCCGACACCCCAGGCGAGGCGTTCGTCGTCGAGCCGGCCGGAGGGCAGGGCGGCCAGCGCCGGCTCGGCGTGCAGGCGGGTGATGCGGGTGCGGGTGTCGGTCAGCCGCTGTCGGGCGGCGGCGAGCTCGCGCTGCGCCTCGGTGAGCCGTGCGGCGGACTCCCTGCTCGCGGGTGCGGTGCCGGCCAGGCGGTCGTCGTGCCGTCGGCGGGCGGCGTCCAGCCGGCGCTGGGCCTGGTCGGCTGCCCGCTGGGCGGTGTCGGCAGCGGCGCGCAGCTCGGCGTGCTGCGGATGAGCCTGTTCGGCTGCCCGGCGGGCAGCGGCGCCCAGGGCGGCCTGCAGCCTGGGCCGGTCGTCGTCCCGGCCGGCGACCTCCGCGATCGCGTTGGGGTCGGTGGGCAAGTCCGGCAGGTGCGGCCGCCAGCGCCGCGCCCAGTCGTCGAGCCGTCCGCCGGCGCGGGTCACGGCGGCGCGGCGCAGCTGCAGCCGGCCCGGCCCGTCGGCCACGGTGCAGGCGGCCTGCACAGCGACGTCCCGGTCGGCGTCCCAGCGGGCGAGCAACGACGCGCTGGTCCGCTCCGCTGCCGCGCCGACCAGCGCTCCGACGGCCTCGACCCGCTGCCGCGCTGCGTCGGCCTCGCCTACCGCCGCCTGGTGAGCCACCTTGGCCGCGGACACCGCGGCGGCTCCGTCGAGATCGAGGGCGACCTGGCGCTGGTAGGTGGTCTGCAGCCGCTGCAGGAAGGCCAGCTGGTCGAGGCCACGCTGCTCGGCGGTCCATGCCCGTCGCAGGGCGCCCAGCGCCTCCTCCAGCGGGCGGGCCGGGGCGGAGCGGGCCGCCTCGGCCGCGGCCAGGCCAGCGGCGTGGCCGGGGCCGAGGTCGGCCCGGTCGCGGCCGAACACCGCGATCCACTCCTCCCGTGCCCCGGCCAGGTCGGCGGCGACCAGGTGGGCGGTGTTCGCCGTGCGCCCGCGGGTCATCCCCACGTAGGCCGAGGCGGCGCCTGTGTGCTCACCGACCACCATGTGCGCGGCGGGAACGGTGTCGCCCTGCACGCCGTGGGCCGTGCTGGCGTAGGCCAGCTCCACGTGCGGGGTGACGTAGTCGGCGGGCAGCAGCCGCTCCCGTCCCCCGCCGGGGCTGACCTTGCCGGGGGCGACGTTGCCACCAGGCCGGTCGCAGGCAGGGGTGACAAGCAGGCCGCCGGTCTCGTCGACGGCGATGACGGTCCAGGTGTCGCGGTTGGCCACCCCCAGGTCGCGGTCGTTGCGGCGGGTGGTGATCCGGTCGCCCACGCCGATCCGTTGCCCAGCCCGGGTGCTCACCGCCCGGATGTCGTCGACCCGACCCTCGGCGGTCAGCCGCTCGCGGACTGCCGCGTTCAGCGCGACGGCTTGCTCGCGGGTGTCGACCACCACCGCCACCGCCTTTCCGTCCTGGTGGCCGGCCGCAGCCAGCTCGGCCAGCGCCTCCTGCAGCGCCGCCGGATCGGAGTGCACGGTGATCTGCCGGCGGGCGGCCAGCGCGTCGAACACCGCACCGGGGTCGTCCCCGACGCGCATGGCCATCGTCAGGGCCGCGTAGTCGTCGTCCGGGGTGACACTGCCGGTGTCGTCGGTGCGGGTGAACCGGTGCACCGCGTCCAGAGTGACGTGCGCCGCCGGGTCCACGGCGCGGACGGCGAGGTCGAGCACACCGCCCCGGCCGACCGCGGCCAGCTGCTGCCGGTCCCCGACGAGTGCCACCCGTACTCGCTGCTCGTCGGCGAGGGTGAGCAGGGCGCCGGCGGTCTCCTGGTCGAGCATGCCGGCCTCATCGACCACCAGCAGGTCCCCCGCGGTCAGCCGGGCCGTGTCCTGCGGGCCGGCGTAGGTGATACCGGTGAACGGGTCGGTGTCCCCGGGTGCCAGCCGGGTCCAGGTGCCGTCGTCGTCCCAGCGCCAGCCGTGCTGGTGCGCCAGCCACGCCACCGACCCCGTTCGCGCGCCGACCTCGGCGGCGGCGACCTTGGCCGCCTTGAGCGTCGGGGTGACCACCACCAGCCGCCGGCCCTGCGCCTCGAGCAGGTCACGGGCCGCCGCGAGCAGGGTGGTCTTCCCGGCCCCCGCCGCACCCTCGACGACGACCAGCCCTCGGTCACCGGCCAGCGCGGTGGCAGCTGCCGCCTGGCCGGCGTCCAACCGGGCCACCACGGGCGGTGTCACCCCCGCCTGTTCCGGCCTGCCGGAGTGCAGCTCTACGGTGCGTGTGGCAAGCCGAGCGGTGAGGTCGGCCTCCACGTCGAGCACCGGCCGGGAGGTCCACGCCCGGATGTGCTCGGGCACGCCGTCACGGTCCAGCAGCGGCACACAGACGGCCAAGGCGCGGTCGGTGAGGTCCTCGGCCAGCTCGATCCGGACCGCAGGGTCGGCGACGATCCCGGTGGCGGCGATGAGCTGCTCGACCTGGCCGCGGACGTCGCCGGCGTTCCACGCCGACCCCCCGGCCGCCAGCCGGGCCAGCACGGTGTCGACCGCGGCGTCGCGGTCCAGCCCGCCCACCGGCACCGGGACCAGGTCGACCGGACAGTTCCGGTCGCGGTAGCCGAGGGCGACCAGCTCGGTCACCCACCGAGCGGTCAGGTCCTCGCCGGGCCGGGGGGTGACCTTGTCCGGTCGACCCTCGGCCCAGGCGCGGGCGTCCCATGCCCGGCGCAATGCCGGCCCCGGCGTCCGCCCAGGGTTCGCGGAGATCCACTCCTGCTCGTAGCGCTCCAGGTTGCGGCCGATCTGCGCCGCCCGGGCGCTGAACGCGCCGACGTAGTCAGCAAGCTCCAGTACTTCTCCAGTCCCGTCGAGGGAGTACCCGTGGACGGCGAGTGCGGCACGGAAGGCCGGGTTGCAGGCCACCGCGGCGTGCCCGATCCCGTTGATAGCGCCGATGAAGTCGCGGACACCAACGGTGTGCAGCCCCCGCCACTTGTCGGCGGCGAGGACGCGCGTGTTGACCTGCAGGTGCAGGTGCCGGTGCGGATCCCCGGCCCGGGAGGTGTGGTGCCGCACCGTCGCGGCCTCCAGCGTCTCCACCGGTACTTGCACCTGGCCGCCGCGCGGGCCCATGCGGGTGGTGGCGTGGGCGGCGAGCCAGCCGATGATCTGCTCGGCGGCCCGGTCCTGGGCCGCGTCGTACGCGGCGGCGACGTCGGGGTGCAGGGCGGCCGCGAGTGACCAGGACTTCGGGCCGTTGACGATCACCTCGACGAAACGGACCGCCCGGTCGTCGGTGCGCAGTCGGCCCCGTGGGTCTGCGGTGTCGGGGTCGAGGCCGGCCACCCAGGACTCGTAGGCGTCGCCGGTCATCGGCGCCAGCTGCTCCACCGGCGCGCCGGGGGTGGCGGTGTAGCGGCGGGCGATGCCGGTGCCTTCGGCCAGGTAGTAGTCATCGACGCGGCGCCGGCCGGCCTCGACGTAGTGCCGTGCCACAACGGGCGCGCCGGTGAAGAACTTGACTCCGCCGCGCATTATCAATACCTGCCAGCAATTGCCAACGCGTCACCCCTAGAAATAGCGAAGGACCCCGCGAAGCGGGGTCCGAGCTGGCTACCAAGGTAGCATTCGTGCCGTCAGTCAGTAAATCCTTGGTCAATGTCGGTTGGCGATGGCTCTCCGTGTGCCGACGGAGCGGCCTACGCTGGACAGTTGTACAGAGTGGGTGATTGTTGGCTATCGCAAGTCAAGCTGTTCTTGTGTCAGCTGGGGGCAGTGCGTCCACTTTCGGGTCGCCCCGGCCAGGCATGGTTCCTCTGCTGGATCCGGTTGGAGCAGGCCCTTAGAAATGCCGTCAGCCGAAACTCACGGTCGACCCGTCCACTCGCCGACCCGAAGCCAGTACGAGCATAGGACGCGTCGCGGGCGCTGCGGGGCCGCTGCACCTGAAGGCGGCAAGCCGCATCGAGGTGTCCCACACTGGGCGGCACTGCTCCCATGAAGCAGCATCGGAGGATCGCCGACTCATACGCTGAATCCCTGGTTCAGCAAGCGGTCGGCTTGGACCAGTCGAACGCACGAGAGGGATGAAACCTTCCCAATGAGACTAGAGCACGTCACGCTACGGCATTTCCGAGCGTTTTCTGAGGTCGGCTGGGAGCTGCCTTCTACGGGCCTAATTCTGATTGCCGGCGCCAACAACACCGGGAAAAGCGCCCTACTGTCCGGCCTTGATGTCGTAACGGGTACTAGGGTCCCGGAGGTAGCCCGTCATGCCGGAAGCAAGGACCCCGCCGAGGTTGTAGCCCGCTTTGCTCTGTCAGACGAGGATCGTGCGGCCCTTCTTGGCCGGAGCGCTGAAGGGCAGCGGTTAATAGCGCAGGGCGCTCTAAGTTGGATTAATTTAAGATTCAGCGAGAGCTCAGACTTCACAGTCACTGATATTGTTGGCCCACTTCCGGACCGAGACAGCGTGAAGACACTGGCGGCAACCACGCCTGACACTCTTGAGGCCGTGCCCTTAGGGCGGGGCCTGAGGGCACCGTACGATAGATCGGTCCGCATAGGTTCGAGTGGCATCCAGATCCAAGGCAACGAGCAGCTACTCTCTGACTACGCCCCAATATTTAGAGGGCTGAAAGCCTGGCGAGCCCGGTACTACCACTTCCAGGCCTTGCGACCTGGAACTACGCGTCAGCGCCAGCTTATGTCAGATCCCACCTTGGATCCCACGGGAGCCAATCTCGCTGACGTACTACTCCACCTCCAAACCAACAGGCCTAGCCTATTTGCTGCCATCCAGAGTCTCATCAGTGAAATCGTTCCGGAGGTAGGACGACTTGTCACTCCAACTACCGGAAACCTTATTGAGGTCGCGTTCGAAGACCCCTACGTCACCGACTTCAGGCACAATATTAAAGACGTGGGCAGCGGTGTCGAGCAACTTCTGATGACTATTGTTGTTGGGTTGACCCGGTCGGGTCCCTCCACCGTCGTGATTGAGGAACCCGAGACTAACCTCAATCCAGCGGCCCAACGGGCCCTCCTCGGATTATTGCGAGATTGGAGTAGGAATCGACTCTTCGTCGTCGCAACGCACAGTCCAGTGATGATTGACTGGAGCGGGGCGCCCGGGAATCTGTTGCTCGTCGCTCGGAGGCAGGGCACCTCAACGCTAAAGCCCATTCACGGCGACCCCGCCGAGGTGCTCTCGGGCCTCGGCGTCCGATTGAGCGACGTGCTCAGCGCAGATCGGATCCTGCTATGCGAGGGACGCAGCGACGAGGCGATCCTAGCCACATGGTTCCCTCGGTTAGTCCGGAATCCCCGAGTATCCGTGATACCGACGGGTGGAGGAGACAACGCCCGCCATGCAGAGACCCTTGGGGAGTGGCTTGCGGCAGCTGACCAGGCCGACCGGCGGCGCGTCCTCTTCGTTCGGGATCGGGATGAGCTGCCGCACCGCTTGATTGAACGCCTCCAAGCGGCGGGAGCCGTCTACGTTCTGCCAAGGCGTGAACTCGAGAACTATCTGCTCGACACAGAGTCTATAGCGGCCGTGCTCAATGCTTCCGGAGACACGTCCGTGACCGAGGACGAGGTGCAAACAACCCTAGATGACATAGTGGACGACCTACGCCCCGAGGTGATCATCAAACGCGTTGCCTGGGAGCTGCAGCCTGTACGACTAGTCGACAATCGTCTCCGCGCCAGTATGGCCCGCGAGCGCGTGACACTCTCGCAAATGCAGGACCTCGTCGCCAATCGGCTACCTGGCAGCGGAGACATCAGGAATCGCATACACGACCTGTGGACTTCCGCTGAGAACGATGTAAATCTGCGCTGGCCGACCGAGCGACTTCAGCTAGTCGCTGGCGCCGACGTACTTGACAGACTCTTCATGCGCCTGCGAGGCCGCCACTACAAGAAGGACGCGGACGGGTCGGCCATCGCACGAGCCTTAGGATCAGCCCCGCCAGACCTTGACCGGACGGTGACGGAATTCATGAATGAGAGCACGTAGACGCATTACACTCCTGTCCGATCCCCACAGCCAGCCCCTATCCAGGGTAGCGGGTGGGGAAGAGTGGGTCGCAGGCCATCTCGATAGGGAAGCGTCAGCGCCCTTCCGGCGACCCGCTGCAGCCGGCACCCTCGGCTGGCTGTGGAGCAGTCGCCCGACCCTTAGGACGGCTCGGGTGGGCCCGCATACCACATCATCTTAGTCCGCAAACAGTCCGCAGAGTCCGCAAAAAGTCCGCAACTCAGCCAACATCGGTCGTCGGCGGCCAACACTGCCCAACCACAAACCCGCAGCTCAGGCTCGGGTTCCATTGATCACCACACGCAGTCGTGCATCCCGGGTCAGTTCTGGGTCCTCGAGTCGCGCACGTCCCAGCTCTGATCGGGACGGAGGTTCGCCCTGAAGGCCGCCTATGGGACACCCGTCAGCCATCGTGGCTGCCGGTGGGACGCGAACGGAGGCGGAGTCACAGTTGGCCGACGTCGACCGCGTCGACATGATCGGCCCGCTGGTCGGCGCCGACGACATCCAAGCGGCATGGAAAGCGTCAACTCAGCCCGTCGGCGCGCCGTCGTGGACGGGCTTAGTTCGCCATGCCGCTTAGCCCGGCCGAGGCGACCGGGCGTTCAACTGTAGTGGAGGTCAAGCCGCACTGAAGGCTCAACCGCTGCCGAAGCGATTGAGCGACCGCACATTTGAGACTACGCGTTCGGGCGAAGAGGCGGGCTGCTGACGGAGGTGCGCATCGAGTCGAATGGGTCGATTAGAGCCGACTACGGCAAGCTCGATCTTGAGCGTGGCAGCTATTGCACTCTCAAATACTGCCATTAGCTCCAAGGGCAGATCTCCACGAAACAGAAGCGGCAACAATCCCGCCCCGGTCACCACGACGCCGTCGTCGCGGATCTCGATGCCATGCGCAGCTGTCTGCTTCTTTTCCTTTACAATGCGAAGGGATCCGGCGCCGATACGAATCCCCAAGTCCTGGTCGGCAAAGTGGATGCGAGCCTTCATGCCGTGAGCTGGCAACATGATTGCGGCCGGCCCGACATGCTCTACGAATATCTTGCCATCGCCGGTGATTGTTGCCGATTCTGGCGTCGCTGGCCTCCTCCTTCCGAACTGTAGCTCCCCTTCCTCCTCTGCGCCTCTCCAAGTTGCAGAGAGACGTGCGAGCAGCAGACTTGAAGGGGGCGTCGTAACCTGTGGGAGTAGCATCCGCAACAGTTCGTGCCGATGGGCAGAGCGAGTAGATGTGCCATCACGAATCGGCACTTCTAGCTTGGATCCGTCCGATTTTACGACAAACGGTGCTCGACTGGTGTCGAACGCCCAAGCGTGGACGAACTCGCCATCTCCGACGGCGATTGATAAGTGAGTCAATACGTCCGGCGGAGTCTGGTCGAACTGCCCGCGCATCCCCGCCCACCAATCGGCGGGATCGACCGGGCCAGGATCCATGATGGCACCGGTCCTGTCATGGACACCAATGATGTAGACGACCGGCTCTCCAGCGGCCTTATTGCAGAGCCCAGCCAGCTGTCGGGCTGTCGTCTTCTCCGGCCACCTAGCCTTGCATTCAGTGAGATCGTCTTCGGGCGTAATGCCTTTACGGAGTGCGTCGACGGCCTGCAAAACGCGGCCTTCTAGGACCGTGGGGCGCATGCGACGGAGGCTAGCTCCAGGAGGCGACAGACTCTAAGCCGCTGCTGTGCGCCTCCTGGCCAGCCGGCGTTGATCAAGGGCGGGGGCGCCGGAGATGTGCGGCCCGCAGCGAGGGTCGGCAAGCCCGCCAGTCCCCAGGCAGCGACCCAGGCCGCCGGGCACCGAACGCCGGCCTTGCAGTCCGCACACAGTCCGCAAAAAGTCCGCAAGTTGCCCGTACCCCACCATCGGGAGCCAACCGCCTCCCGCACCCATAAACCCAGGTCAGAACGCTGGTTCGGGTCATCCGCGCAGGTCAGCGGCACATCCGTCAATCAAGTTGGGGATGACGAAGAGTCTCCCGAGACCTCGACGCGCAAGAGGCCGCCTCTGTCGACGCCCGAGCCGGTGCGCACGACGAGCATCGGCTACGCGGCTGACTCGACGCCGGAGCAGACATCCCCTCCCCCGCCGGGTACACGCCCAGTGCGGTGTGGCCCGAGCGCACCGCGGTCCACCCGTCCGCGGCGTCGTTCCGCTCGATGCTGCGGAACCGTGGCTGGTCGGGGCTGGTGGCCGCCGACAACTCCGTCGCGGACGGCATCCGAAACGTGTCGTCACATCTGGTGGCCCTCTGGCTGCTGTTTGCCCACGACGAGCAAGGGAAGCCGGCCGCCTCAGGGCTGGAGCGGGAACTGCTCGGCTACGTATGCAAGCGGGGTGAGGACGAGCCGCTGATGGCCGACGACCACATGGCTGAACGGGCTCCGCTATGGGGTGCAGGTCACCCGAGCAGTGTGGCGCGATCCTGGCTGGCTGGCCCCGTCCAGCCAGCGGCCTGACCCTTAGTCACCCCCGGCGCAGCGCCGCCTCCAGCTGGGCCGGCGTTAGGGACGGCTGCGACTTCGGCAGGACCGTCGTCTCACCGGCGGACAGGAAGGTGGCGTGCCCGTGTCCCCTGGCCAACGGGTTCCAGCCGCCGTCCGGGCCCTTGGCCACGTAGTCCTCGATGAGTCGCTCGACGTCCTCCGGCAGGTGCTCCAGGGTGCAGAGGTTTTCTGCGCCCGGGTTGACCATGACGTGCACCTCGCCGAGCTTCGTCATGGCCGCAACCGCGGCGCAGGCCTCCGGTGGCTGCGGGAAGGTGTCGGGCCAAGCCCTGACGTGCCAGTTGTCACGGTTGAGCAGCTCGTTGGTCGTCATGCGCGGGAAGCTACGGGCCTCGGCTGACACCCCTCCTCGCACGGTCGTCGGCATGGCGCGGTTCCTTTTCCTCAGGCTTGCCCACCCACGCCCTCGACGGCGGCCTGTTCGTCGGCTCCCTGGCCGCCCGCGGCTGGCCGATGATCGACCACTCGCAGGTCCAGGGCGCCGTCGACGCCTACAACGCGCAGACTCCACTTCCCATCTCTTGGGGCACAATTTGGGCACATGATTTTGTGATTGGGTCTCATTGACCCTGATTGACTGAAGCGTATCCGCGCAGCTCATAGGGGAGCTTTGCGGTTCTGCGCTGGTCAACGCATCCCAGCCGCACCTACTGGGACAACACGTTGATGTCGGCGGCGGGCAGAATGAGGGCGGTCAGGGACGCGTGCTCGTAGCGGCCCCACCCAGCCTTCATGCTCTTGGCCGTCGACGACCGGACTCATTCCGCCCATCGCTCCTCCGCTTGGCTCGTGCCGGCAGCGTCCGTGCTTGGTCGCTGCCACGGGCCTGCTTCCTGCGCTTCTGTGGACGACCGCCGTTGTCCACAGGTGCGGGCGGCACCGCCCCGACCGCGTTCACTCGGACCTAAGGACTACTGGGGGACTACTGCAGGTCCGCGGTTGACAACTGGCAGGGCACCCACCGCCTGCCGGCAGACGTCGCAACCCAAATCTGAGCCGGCACGGTCCAGCAGGTCTCCGGCGGAGTCTCGCCCCGATGCGCGGTGCTGCGGTCTCCCCCTCCGCCTCCCGCCGATCTCGAGCGGCTCGTGCCGTGGAGTGATCCCCCAGTGCTCCGGTGGCTGCTCGGGCGATGTCTGCTGCTCACTGGCGACGTCGGGGCGGATGGTGGATCTGCGCCCGTCGCACTCCTCTGGCCGCTTCCGCACAACCGGCCTCCTCCGGCTGCGGCGGGTCGGGGGAAGGGTGGGCCGCAGGCCCATCCCGATAGGGACGCGTCAGCGCCCTTCCGGCGACCCGCTGCAGGCGGCATCCTCGGCCGGCTGCGGGGCGGCGTCGCTCCTGACTGCGGTCCTCCGACTCCGTCGATAGTCCGCCCCGAGTCCGCAGATAGTCCGCAGAACGCCCGCTTCCGCCCGTCGACCGTCAATCACACTCAGCGCTATAACCGCTGGTCAGAGACCTGCTGGGATAGGTCGGCGCAGGCCAATGACAAGGCCACAATCATGTCCGGGATAGCCATGTGCAGCCGCGTGGCTCCCATATCACTGTGGGTCGCGTCTGCGTTCGCCGCTGGAGCGTCTACGCCTCCTAAACTGACTGTGGCGACTGGGTGTCCGCTACGGCGATAGCGGGGCTAACTGTTGCGTGACCGTTTCGGCGAAGGTGTACTCGAGTGAACGCAAGTGGCGAACAGTATCGTTGGGCACCTTGCCTCTGCCGTAGGTGGCCCGCGCCCTGATAAAATCGTTGACCCCGGAGGTTAGAAGTTTGGCTGACTCAACAATTTGTGTTGACCGAGCTACGATAAGGAGGCGGGCGAAGGCCTCGTCGATCTCTGCGTCGAACTCCCTGCGTTCCGCTGCAATCACCGTACCTTTGGAGTCGCCTTCGGCTGGGATGATCTCGAATGTCACGTCTGCATACATGACGAAGCGGCGAAACTTTCGCACGGCGGCAAGTAGGGCAACGCAGGCATCTTGACGAGCCTTGAGGTCAGCCTCTCTCGCTTGCGAACGACGAGCCTGATTCTGACCCCAAATAGACAGCGTCCCGCCGATGAGCACGCCAGCAATTGCAAACAAACCCGACGCCCAAGCCACGGGGTCACCATAGGGGTGCCCTCGTGAGGGGGCGAGTCGCAGCAACAAGGGACGCGCAGCGCCCTTCCGGCGGCCGGTGCAGTCGGAGAGGCTCCTGCGGGGATGGGGCGGTGTCGCCTCCGGGGCGCCGACCGCGAGGGCATGATGGAGGGCCGAGCACAGGCCGCCTGCAGGTGACTGCGATGGGGGCCGTGCCGCTCCCGCCCTCGGCCGCCGCAGTCAGCGCGGGCGACAGGGACAGCGGCATACCGCATGCGGTGCCCGTCATCAGGTGCTGCATGAACCCAGCCGACTCCGAGCGACGCAGACGAGTCGTGCCGGCGGCTGACCCCTTGTTGGCCGGGAGCTGGCCCCAGGGCCCGAACGGCCGTGCCCGCTACGTGCCCGTAGTACGGGCACGTAGGGGTCATTGGCGGTAGTCACCGGTCTCAGCGATACCGCGGTTGACCTGCGGAAACGGTTGATCGGCGTTGGTTCGCAAAGCCCCCATATCAGGCTTGAAAACCGCTATGGGGTGACACCCATCGTGGGTTCGAATCCCACGCCCTCCGCTTTGTGATGGATCAGGACATCGGCATAGCCCGGACCAACGGGCGGTCTCCCGCCGTGCGCTTTCCAAGGCGCATGCACCCGGCCACTATGCGAACCCTCCCCGCCCGGTGGGGGCCCTCCGGTGGTGTGGCCATCATGTCAGGTGCTCTGGCGTGGCACCGTACGTGCTGCTTTATCGGTGTCGAAAATCGGGCTCGTCGGCTGGCGCTGCGGCAAGCGGCGGCCTGACCGCGCTAGTCGCTTCCTACGCCACACCGCCCTCCCGTGCCGGGGCAGGCTGACCAGCTCGGCAACGTGCCGCTGGCCGTGCGCGCGCAGGTCATGGCCCGCCTGCCGAACGACCTGACGGGCGTGCGCCCGTGGTCGGCGGTCGGGCGGGGCATCATTTGAGCCGTGGATCACGGGGCTGCTGGTGCCTAGCTCGGGGGACCTCTCAAGACTGGCCGGGGCGTTGGCGACGGTCGCGATCGCCACGCTGGGCGGTCCGCTGCTCGCTGCCAGGACCGCCCTCGGGGAGTTGGTTAAGTACGGGCAGGCCCGGTACGGGGCCGACGGCCAGACTCGGGATCTGCATCGGCAGGTCACCGCGGGCATCCGGCAATGGGCGGAGGGCGAGAGGTTCCTCCCTGAGCAAATTGAGCTTGGCCTAGCCCGCGCTACGGAGGTCGTCGCGCGGTTTGGAGCGGACCGCGACGCGATTGCGAAGCTGAACTTCGACCCGTCGGCGGTGTCCGCACGGGTCCTGAACGCGGCAAAAGCCCACGACCGGGCGTACTGGGGGACGGAGCCCCACCACGACATCGCCGAGCGCGCGGTCGAGGAGACCTACCGCGCCCTTACCCAACAGCTGACGGCCGCCGAGCCGGTGCTGCTCCCGGCGGTCCTAGAGCTGCGCAACGCAGTCGATGAGCACGTGGCCCGGGCCGAGGCCCGGGGCCGGCGAACCGAAGGGAAGCTGGACGACCTCGTGTCCGCTCTGGTGGCCGCCAGCACGGCCGCTGAAGTCATGGCCTACCTGCAAACCCGGGTCGCCGACTGGGACGTGTCGGTGTGGCATCCCGCCCAGCAGGCACCATTGGCGCTGGAGAGGCGGCTGCAGGTGCGCGGCACCGGCTCCGCCCCGGGCGCTGGCGGGAGCGGAGGGGGAGTGATCAGCGCCGCGGAGGCGCTGAACGGCCAGCGGATGCTCGTGGTGCTGGGTGGTCCCGGGTCGGGGAAGACATGGCTGGCTCGCCGCTACGCGCGGGAGGCGGCGCAGGCGGCCCTGGTGGCGTTGGACAGCGGCGCGAACCTGGATGAGGTGGAGCTGCCGCTGCTCACCACCTGGGACCAGTGGGTCAAGAGCCTCGGCAGCCCGCGCGAATCGCTGGTGGCGGCCGCATTCGCCTCTGGCGCGGGGCACAGCGACCCGGGAGCCGGTGACACCGTCGACCGGCTCCGCCGGACGTTCACCCTGCCCGGCCAAAGGGTGCTCATGGTTGTGGACAGCCTCGACGAGGCCGCCGACCTCGCCGCCCAGAGCGGCCGGCTACACGAGCTGGCTGCACTGCACGGGTGGCGCGTCGTGGTAACCAGCCGCCCGGCGGCCTGGGAGGCCACCTACCGCCGGCGCCTGGGACGCGAGGACGGGCCACGGATCGTCGAGGTTCAGAACCTCTACTACCCGGCCGACGTCGAGGCCTTCATCCGGCACTGGTTCGCCGCGGACCCCGACCGCGGCAATGCGCTCATTGACCAACTGCGGGCCCGCCGCAGCCTGGCCCGGGTCGCGGTGATCCCACTGATACTCACCTTCTACTGCCTGATCAGCGAAAGAACGGACCCGGCTGACCGGGCGCTGCCGGAGCGCAGCCGGCTGCTGTACCGGCGCCTGGTCCGACGATTGCTGCACCGCGGGTGGGTGGCGAACGCGCCAGGGCCCGGCGCCGCGCCCGACGTGACCGCCTGCGAGGCAGTGCTCGCGCAGTGGGCCTGGTCCGCGGTCCGCGACCGCATCACGCCGACCGGTCTGGGGAACTGGGCCGACACCTTCACCCAACCGAGTAGGCCATCGGACGGGCAGGGGCAGGCGATCGAGGCCGTGGTGCCGATGGCGGGATGGGATGGCGAGGGTGGAGTCACCCGGCGCTTCGTCCACCGCACCGTCCTGGAGCACTGCGTCGCCGAGCACATCGCCACGCTCGACGCGGACACGGCCGCGGACGTCCTGCTGCCGCATCTGTGGTTCGACCCCGACTGGAAGGTCACCGCGCCAGCCGCGATCGCCGCCCACAACGAGCGGCAGCAAGGAGCCCTTCTGCAACGGCTGCTTGATCAAGCCGTTCACACCCCGGCCGACCCCGCTCGGCAGAAGGCCGCCAACGAGATCGACGATCTACTCCTCGCGATCGCGGAGGAATCCCAACCCAGCAGTTGGACTCCAGCCCATCAAGATGTGTTTCACGACTGCCGCGCGAGGAGCGCTTCTCGAGTGCCGGGTGCGGTCGCCCAGACTGCGCACTGGGCACGGTCCAACGAGCCTGCCTGCGCCGGGGTGCTGGCCGCGTTGCTCACCGCCGACCCGTGGTCTACCCCGGGGCTGGTGGATGCGCTGACCGCCCTGGTGGCTACGGCCGTCGAGCGGGAGCAGGTCCGCGCTGGGGTGCTGGCCGCACTGTTCATCGCCGACCCGGGGGAGGTGGCGCGACTGGTGGGGGCGCTGACCGCGCTGGAGCCCAGCGCTGTCGAGCGGGAGCAGGCCCGCGCCCGGCTGCTCGCCGCATTGCTCACCGCCAATCCGGGGGAGGTCGCGGACGTAGTGACGGCGCTGACCGCGCTGGAGCCCAGCGCTGTCGAGCGGGAACAGGCCCGCGCTGGGGTGCTGGCCGCACTGTTCATCGCCGACCCGGGGGAGGTGGCGCGACTGGTGGGGGCGCTGACCGCGCTGGAGCCCAGCGCTGTCGAGCGGGAGCAGGCCCGCGCCCGGCTGCTCGCCGCATTGCTCACCGCCAATCCGGGGGAGGTCGCGGACGTAGTGACGGCGCTGACCGCGCTGGAGCCCAGCGCTGTCGAGCGGGAGCAGGCCCGCGCCCGGCTGCTCGCCGCACTGCGCAGCACTGATGACCCGTGGTCTGTCGCACTTCTGGCGGGGGCGCTACCCGCACTGGAGCCCACTGCCGCCGAGCAGCAGCAAGCCCGCGCCGGGGTGCTCGCCGCGCTGTCCACCTCCGACTTGCTCGCCGTGAGCGTCCTGGAGATGGCGCTGACCGCCCTCGAGCCCACCGCCGCCGAGCGGCAGCAGGCCTCTGCCGAGGTGATTGCCGCACTATGCGCGACGGGTGACGCGATGTGGGTCGCGGACGCAGTAGAAGCGCTGACCGCCCTGGTGGCTACAGCTGTCGAGCGGGAGCAGGCCCGCGCCGGGGTGCTGGCCGCGCTGCTCACCGCCGACCCCGGGGTCGTGCCCGCCCTGGTAGCGGCGCTGACCGCGCTGGAGCCCAGCGCTGTCGAGCGGGAGCAGGCCCGCGCCGGGGTGCTGGCCGCGCTGCTCAGCACCGACCCCGGGGTCGTGCCCGCCCTGGTAGCGGCGCTGACCGCGCTGGAGCCCAGCGCTGTCGAGCAGCGACAGGTCCGCGCCGGGGTGCTGGCCGCGCTGCTCAGCACCGACCCCGGGGTCGTGCCCGCCCTGGTAGCGGCGCTGACCGCGCTGGAGCCCACCGCCGCCGAGCGAGAGCAGGCCCGCGCCCGGCTGCTCGCCGCACTGCCCACCGCCGAACCGGGTTCCATCCCGGGGCTGGTGGATGCGCTGACCGCCCTGGTGGCTACGGCTGTCGAGCGGGAGCAGGCCCACGCCGGGGTGCTCGCCGCACTGCGCAGCACCGATGACCCGTGGGAGGTGGCGCGGCTGGTGGCGGCGCTCCGATCCGTATCCGCGGTTGACTCATGGCTTGAGTGGCTGACCAGCCGCTCGTAACGCCCGGGGCCCGTGGCAGCCTTGCGTACACAAATTCGCTTTATGGACGTGTGCCCGCGCATTGCCCTGGAGCTGCCGTCGCATTGAGAGACCGCGCTATGAAGGCGTACCTGCGGCTCAGCCGGTAGAGGCCGCAAAGCGGTGAGTCGGCACGGTGGGGCCTGAGTGATCACCTGGGAGGTGAAGAGCACGTGTCGGCTCTCTTCAAAGCCGCTATGGGGTGACACCCATCGCAGGTTCGAATTCCAGGCTATCCGCTCTGACTAGCGGCTATATGTCGTCCGAGGTTCTAACCACGGGCCTCCGGCGCCTTAAGCGGATGCAATACCGCCCCGGGCTGCCGGTCGGTCTCTCGCGCACCGGCCTCGACCCCAGTCCACCGGCTTTACCCTCAAGAGCGTCGAGGTATCGAGAAAATCCCATTCGTTGCCCAGCACCCAGCACAGAGCCGACAACTTGCCGTTGACGAAGCCCCAGTGCCAGTCGTCCCAGGGGCCAACGCTTTCGGCGCCGTAGCGCTCCTCAATCCTTCGGCGAGCCGCTTCAGCTCCCGCAGCGATGTCAGGCGCAAGGGGTTCGTGGCGGCCGTCTTCGATCTCCTCATGCAGGATCAGGCTGCGCACGTACCAGACCTTGTCGAAATACTCCTCTTAAGCCTCGAAAATCTCTCTGTACGTTCGTGGTTCGTCCTCGGACTGCAGAAACTCGACTTCTTCGGCTGCCTGCTTGAACTCCTCGCCCTTCCGGCGACCGAGGCAGCCGGCACGCTGATCGGGCGGGATGCGGGCCACCGACTTCGGCAGTGGGGCCGACGGACGAGTGGGGACGGCAGCCCGAAGCCAGTTCGCGAGACAGCCGATCGCTGCCGCGCCATCACCGGAGAGCTGCCGCCAGTCCCCAAGACGCTCAGCGCGAGCCGTCCACGTCCAGTCCTGGCCAACGGGAAATCGCAGGTCAGCCGCAATGTCCATGAGGAGTCGCGGGTAGCCAATCACGCGGGGGGAGTTCGCGATGTACTCACCTGTGCGGATCAGCGGGTGGACCGCCGTCATCGGCGGGCACGTGCAGGCCCCGCCTCCCGACAGCTCCTCGCTCGTGAGGCTGTGCCTCGCGCATGCCCAGGTTCCGGTCTTTCGCCGGTCGTCCAGAATGCTGCTCGTGCAGCAGCTGAGGGAGCCGATCCTGCCTGAAGCCTGGCATCACAGAGGTGAAGCCGAGCGGGCCCGCCTGGCAGCCGGTTGACCGCCCAGGCATTCGTCGATGAGTCGGCCCGTGGGTCGAACTACCACGTGTGCGTCGCGGTCGTCGCGGACGGAGACGTAGACGGGCTACGCCGGCTCGTTCGGTCGTTCTGCCTGCCCGGGCAGCGGCGGTGGCACTTCGTGACCGAGCGCGACAGCCGCCGCCGACAGATCCTCGACGCAGTTGTAGGCAGCGGCCAGCTGTCGGCGCTGGCCTTCTATGGCAAGGGCCGCGACACCGACGTCCGCGCCGAGAGCTTCCGTCGCATGGTCAACCCGCTTCTCGACCGCGGAGTGCAGCGACTGATCATCGAGTCGCGCCAAGGGCGCGACCAACGCGACCGTCAGGTGCTCATCGAGGAACTCCGCCGCCTCGCCCGACCCCAACCGTTTCGCTACGTGCACCTGCCGCCGCACGGCGACCCGCTCTTGTGGGTCGCCGACGCCTTGGCCTGGAGCCACTCCGCCGGAGGTACCTGGCGAGCGCGCATCGCGGACATCACCGCGGCCGAGGACGTGTCGGCGCCGTAGACAGCGCGAAGCCCGGCCGCTCACCGTCCGGAGAGGAGCCGGGCCCACTTCCTGAAGCTCAGCGCGACAGGCAAGGCTAAGTGTAGGCGTCCCCGACACAGGCGCCAAGCGTCCCCACACCCTCCCTGCCCGCCATCATCAGCGTCTATCCGGCTGCAGCGCGGGCGAAGGGTGGGTGCCGCAGGCCCATCCCGAAGGACGGGCAGCCCCCTCCGGCGACGCGCCGCCGCCGGCACGCTCGGCCGGTGACGACACGGCGCCCAGAGGACTGGGGAGCCGCCGCCTGTCAGCACCATGTCAGCAGTTTGTCAGCAGAACGCCCGTCGACAACCATCGACCGCACTCAGCCATCAACCGTAAAAATGCTGCTCAGAAGGCATATCCGCTCAATCCCGACGACGTCACATCATGCCTGGAACACTTTCCTAAACCGTGTGTCGCAGGTTCGAATCCTGCCGGGGGCACCACAAAGGTGCTGGTCAGCGGCCAGTCCGCGCGCCCGATGCGGGCCACAGGAGCGTCAGGGGCGGCAGTGGAGACAGAGCAACCTCACGCTCGATTTCTGACCGACCACATGCCGTACGTCGGCAGATCGGAGGGGCGGTGAGTACGGCGTCACCGAGATCAACCCGTCGGCGCGGACGAAGGTGTGGATCGCGGCCTGCAGTGGCTCGTTGATGAAGCCGGTGATCAGGCGGTCGGCCAGGTGTCGGGCGAGGGTGCGCAGCTGGACGGCCTTCACCGTCGCCCCGCTGGCGCGGGGTGGCGACGGGGTGACGTGACCCCCAAGCAGGCCCGCGCAAGAGCTGAGGCGGACGGTGGCCGGCTACTCCCCCAGCGACCTCTGGCGTCCCGCTGGCCGTGCCCCTACGGGACGGCGTAGGAGCGTGCTCGCCCAGGACTCTCCCGGTCGGTCACGGTGGACGGAGGATCGCCCAGCCGCGCCGCTGACCCGCCTGCCGTGCAGCAGCGGCGCAGCGTTGAGCAGGCCCTAGGTGGTGGCCTCGAGGTGGGCCTTGAGGCGGGCCAGCTCGGCCGGCACGTCCTTGGCCAGCCACCGCCGCATGAGCGGGTCCAGCAGCCACGACAGCGGCCGCGCGAAGCGGAACTCCAGGCGCCGGTGCACTCGGACGAGCCCGTCCTCCTCGACGCACTCCAGCAACCCGGCGAACAGCACGATGCGATCCATCGGGCTGGGCACCGGGATGATGTCCACCCGCCTGCCCGCAGTGAGCACGACCCGCTGGGTGGTCCGAGGGCCCGGCATACCCATCAAGCGAGGCCGGAACCGGAACACCGTCTCCCCGGGACTGCGCCGGACCCACGTGATCGTCTTCAGGCGCGGGTCCACCGCCTGGTAGGCCTCGACATCCATGATGAACGCCAGAACGTCCTCCGCCGACGCTGTCGTCACCATGCTCGCCTGGCCGACCGCCACAACACCCACCGCCCGTCTCGACAAACCACGACCACCGTGCTGGTCAGGCTGACAGACTCACCGCGTGGCGCGCGAAGACCGACCGTCCCCGGCATGACCCCCGTCCTCGCCACCCGGGCCATCCGCGCGGCCCTCGTGCTGTCGGGCGCGGTGGCCACCGGCACCGGTACCGCGGTAGCCCTGCGCGGAACGGCATCGATCCCCGGTGGCGCGCCGACCGTGGCCAGCAACGACAGCGTGCTGCGCTTCTACGCCGTGTGGTGGGCGGCGCAGGGGCCGGTGATGTGGCGCCTCGCCGGTGACCCGGACCTCGACGAGCGGGCCCTGCGTTCCGTGTGCGCCACCACGTTCCTGGGCGGTCTGGCCCGCCTGGTGTCGGTCAGGACCAGCGGCCGGCCCCACCCGCTGTTCCAGACCCTCATGGTCACCGAACTGCTCCTGCCGCCGGTTCTGCTCATCCTCCGCCGACGATCCGCGACCACTCCGGCGCCATGAGCAGCCGGCCACAGCCCCGCACCGCCTCGCTGAGGGATCCCCTGCGGGACGGCATGCGTCGGTCTTGCGGATCAGCAGGACGTGGCCATGGCGGGTTCGTTGCACGGCGCTGCGCGGCGAGGTGCTGCGCCTGGTCAGTGGAAGAACAGGACACCGATCGCCGCCGCGGCCATCAGAGGGCCCCACCCAGCGGCTGCCGCGGTCTGCTGAGCAGTCAGCAGGTGTTCCTGGCGTGTGCGCCGAAGAACGCGCGCGGTGGCGGGCAGGCCCAGGCAGGCGGCGGTGAGCATGCCGGGTGAGTACTCGGCGACGGCGGCCATCTCCGCCCGTAGACGGTCGCAGGAGGTTCCTCCTGCGGCTCACTCCAACTGAACTGTTCCTGCCCGAAGGTGGCGCCGCGGCCGGTCTCGTCACGGAGTCGTCGACGTCGGTCACCATGGGCGGCGATGGACGAGCACGCCCTGGTGGAACGCGCCCGCGCCGGCGACGACACGGCGTTCGAGGAGCTCGTCGCGCCGTACCGCGCGCAGCTCCACGCCCACTGCTACCGGCTGCTTGCCTCTGCGCACGACGCCGACGACGCGCTGCAGGACGCCTTGATCGGCGCGTGGCGCGGGATCGGCGGCTTCGAGGGACGGTCGTCCCTGCGCGGCTGGCTCTACCGCATCGCCACGAACGCCGCCCTCCGGGTCGGCGCCAAGCGGCCCAAGCGACAGCTCTCCCTCGACGTCGGGCCCGCATGCACGGACCCCGACGCGTTGGGCGACCCGCTCGAGGGACCGGTGTGGGTCGAGCCCTACCCCGCCGAGCGGGTGGACGCGTTGGAGGTCGATCCGGCGAGCGCGTACGACGCGCGCGAGGCCGTCGAACTCGCCTTCGTCGCCGCGCTCCAGCACCTGCCGGCGTCCCAGCGGGCCGTGCTGCTGCTGCGTGAGGTGCTCGCCTTCTCTGCGGGCGAGACCGCCCAGACCCTCGATCTCAGCGTCACCGCCGTCAACAGCCAGCTCCAGCGCGCTCGTGCAACGATCGCCCGCCGGTTGCCGGACCGGACCCAGCGGGCGGTCCGCGCCGAGCTCGGTGCCGAGGCCGAGCGGCGCCTGGTCGCCGACCTGGTTGCCGCCTGGCAGGCCCGCGACGTCGATGCCTTCGTCGCGTTGCTCGTCGACGAGGTGCGGCTGTCCATGCCGCCGCTGCCCGCGTGGTTCGACGGGGTCGAGTCGGTCCGCGGTTTCCTGGCCCGGATGTTCGAGACACCGTGGCGGCTCGACGTCACCTCCGCCAACGGCCAGCCGGCGCTGGTCTGCTGGCAGGGCCACCCTGACGGCACGGCGTACCACCTGGGAGGGCTCACCGTCCTCACCCTGCACGCCGGGCGGATCGCCGCGCTCACCTGCTTCCTCGCGCCGCTGGTCGAGGAATTGTCCGTGCCAACCGATGAGCTCGGCGCGCCGCGCGACTCGTGAGGGGTGAGGGCGCGACCTGCGCGCCCGGCACACCGAGAGGAGCGCACCGATGCGCAAGCTGGTCGTCACCATCCTGACCTCGCTCGACGGGTACGTCGCCGGCCCCGGCGGGGACTTCATGGCGATGCCGCTGGACGAGTCGTTCAGCGCCTACAACCTGGAGCGGCTGCGTGCCGCCGACACCCTGCTGCTCGGCCGGACCACCTTCCTGGGGTTCCGGTCCTACTGGCCGCCCGTCGCCGACGACCCCGAGCAGCCCGAGACCGAGCGGGAGATCTCCCGCCGCAACACCGCCGCGCGCAAGGTGGTGGTCTCCGACTCGCTCTCTGCCGACGACCTCGCCGGCTGGGGGGAGTCGGAGCTGGTCCGACGGGCCGCCGCCCACGACGCGGTCCGCCGGCTCAAGGCCCAGGACGGCGCCGACATCCTCGTCTTCGGCAGCGTCCCGGTCTGGAACGACCTCCTCGCCGCGGGCCTGGTGGACGAGCTGCACGTGATGGTCGGCAACGGCGTCCTCGGCGACGGCGCCCCCGCCTTCACCGTCAGGCTTCCAGAGCGGTTGCCACTGCAGGAGACCCGGCGGCTCGAGGGGTCCGACAACGTGCTCCTGGTGTACGCCGCAAGCGCCCGGGACCAGCGTCGGCGGCGGTCGGCGACGTCGACCCACCAACCCGGCTGACAGTCAGGTCCCGAGGCATTCGTCTGTCTCAGAGCGGCCCATTCAGGGCGACAGTCGAGCCCGGGTGACACTGCAACCCACTCGACGAGCTGCCGAGCACGAGCCGAGGATCTCTTCCCGTGGATGTCGTTGTGGAGGTCGGCGGCTGGGAGCACGCGTGCTGCGGGCAAGCGATTGAGCGGAATCAGCTCGTGGACTTCCACTGCTTCCGCCGGGAGGAGCCGGACGGTGGGGTCCGTCTCATCGAGAGTCACCACGGTGGCCTCGATGTGTCGACTGATGAGCGCGTCCAGGGACGCGTGACTGAGATCCAGGTGGTACAGGACCGGGACGCGCCGTCGGTCCTCCGCGTTCCGAGCGGCCAGGAACTGCACGCCTCCGAGGAGGCAGACGAAGATCTTCTCGAGGACCCGTGGACTGGTGATGCGATTCCTTCGAGGAGCGGGGACTTCCTCGTCACCGTTCAGACCTCCCGATAGCCGCGCTCGGCCGTCCGACGACCCACTGTCCCCGAAGCCGCCTTCGGGGACGGCGGCTCCGCCCAGGTGACAGCCTCGGCGAGGGGCCGCCGGACACCGAGACCAACTGTGCGTAGGAACGCGTCAGTGGCCGCGTCCTGAGGCTCGCCGATCGGGCGCCTCCACACCTCTGCCTGCTTCCCTGCAACCGGCGTCCCTCCGGCTGTCGCAGGGCGGGGGGAGGGTGGGCCGCAGGCCCATCTCCGGTCGAGCTCGGGATCCCGGACTCCGCCGGGCGATCAGTTCCGGCCGACCGGCCGGTCAGAACTGGCGGTCGGGCGCGCGTCCGTGGGGGCGGGTGGTCAAGGGGAGAGGACGACGAGCCGTGGACGAGCGGACGACAGCGAGCGGCCCGGGCACGGCGGAGGGGGCCGGCGCGGGCGGCCCCGGCGGGACGGCGGCCGGCGGACCGCGGCTGGACCTGCGCAGCGGCACCCAGCGGACGTTCGCCCACGTGCTGGTCAACGCGTTGCTGGTCTCGGTGGTGAACTACACCCTCTGGTTCGCGGTGACGTTCTGGGTCTACCTGCAGACCCGCTCGGTCTTCGCCACCGGGATGATCGCCGGGATCTTCCTGGTGGCGACGGCGACCACTGGCATCTGGTTCGGCAGCATCGTCGACCACCACCACAAGCAGCGGGTGCTGCAGGCGTCGGCGGCGACGTCGCTGGCGATCTACCTGGTCTGCCTGGCCGGCTATCTGCTCACCCCGGCCGAGGCCTTCCGCGACCCGGCGAGCCTGCGGCTGTGGGCATTCGTGGTGCTGCTCATGCTCGGCGTCATCGCCGGCAACCTGCGCACCATCGCGCTGCCCACCCTGGTCACCCTGCTCGTTCCCGACGGTCTGCGGGACCGGGCCAACGGGCTGGTGGGCACCACGTCCGGGGTGTCGTTCCTGGTCACCTCGGTGATCAGCGGCCTGCTGGTGGCGGCCGGCGGCATGCGGTACGCGCTACTGCTCGCCGTCGCCGTCCTCGCCGGCTCGCTGGTGCACCTCGCCCGGGTGCACATCCCCGAGCGCCGGGTGGTCACCACGGCGGCGGCGCAGGGCGAGCCGTCCGGCGGTGCGGCGGATCCCGGCGGCGTGGACGTCCGCGGCACCCTGCGGCTGATCCGCGGCGTCCCCGGTCTGATGGCGTTGATCGCCTTCTCCTGCTTCAACAACTTCCTCGGCGGGACGTTCATGGCGCTGATGGACGCCTACGGCCTGTCCCTGGTGTCCGTCGAGGTCTGGGGCCTGCTGTGGGGGGCGCTGAGCGCGGCGATGATCCTCGGCGGCCTCGCCGTCGCCCGGTTCGGGCTGGGCGCCACCCCGGTCCGCACGCTGCTGCTGGTCAACGTCGCGCTGTGGCTGGGGACGGCGGTCTTCCCGCTGCGGTCCTCGATCGTGCTTCTGGCGGTCGGGATGACCGTCTTCTTGTTCCTCATGCCGTTCGCGGAGGCATCGGAGCAGACCGTGCTGCAGCGCGTGGTCCCCTACGAGCGGCAGGGCCGGGTGTTCGGCTTCGCGCAGAGCGTGGAGCAGGCCGCCTCGCCGCTGACCGCGTTCCTCATCAGCCCGGTCACGCAGTTCGTCGTCATCCCGTTCATGACCGACGGCGCCGGCGCCCGCGCGATCGGCGGCTGGTTCGGCACCGGTCCCGACCGCGGCCTGGCCCTGGTGTTCGTGGTCACCGCCCTGATCGGTCTGCTCGTCACCCTGCTCGCCCTGGTCAGCCGGCCCTACCGGCGGCTGTCCGCCGCCTACCGCACCTCGCTCGCGCCGGCGGGCGCCGACCACGGCCCGGCGGCCGAGGCGACCGTGGGTGCTCCCGCCCTGGGCTCCACCTGACCCATCCCGCTCTCCGGGACCGGCTCGCAGCGACCTGCAGGACGCCGTCGCCGCGTCGCGCTCCGCGTGGGGCGAGCTGCGGCCGCGGCCACCCGCGTCCGGCTGGGGTGCGGCGTCCGCGGGTAGGTCGGGTGCATGGCACTGCGCAATGCGGCGGTCGCGGCGGCCGGCCAGTGGGTCGACCCCGACGACGGCGTCCGCTACCCCTCCGGCGAGGTCCACGCGTGGGAGCGCGGGCGCAACGAGACGGTCTGCGGCCTGTCGCTGCACCGGTCGCGGCTGGCTCGCTTCCCGCACGTGAGCTGGGCCGACGTCCAGCCGGAGTCCGGCCGGCACGCCGAGGAGGTCCAGGAGGTCTGCCGCCGGTGCGCCGCGGCCCTGGGCCGGAAGCGCGACGACCGCGGCTGGACCCGCACCAACCCGCGCCCCTGACCGGTCAGCGGCGACGCCGCGACCACCCGTACCCGAGGGGGCCGGGCGACTCCACCGTCCCAGCGGCCCACGATGCCGGCCGCAGCCGGCGGCTCGGCGCGGCGGGCGAGGTCACGGAGCGGTCGTCGGTGCGCGACCCGCCTGCCGGCAGGACACCCGACCCGGGCAACGCCACCACGAGTCCGGGTGACACCCCGGCCGGTGGGAGCAACGCGGGTCGCCGAGGCGTTACCGTCTCCGAACGTGTCCGTCCCGGCAACGGCGCCGGGGACGAACGGAGGGGGAAGCCCAGCATGGAGACGAGCGTGGTCGACGTCCCAGATCGGGGACGGTTCGAGATCCGGCTCGGCGACCGGGTCGTCGGCCTGGCCAGCTACCACGTCGAGGACGGCACCATGGCGTTGCCGCACACCGAGATCGACCCCACGGTCGGCGGCCGCGGGCTCGGCTCGGCGCTCGTCGCCGGCGTGCTCACCGCCGCCCGCGAGCGCGGCCTGACCGTGCTGCCCTACTGCTCGTTCGTGCGCCACTACATCCAGCAGCACCCCGAGCTCATCGACCTCGTGGCCGAGGCCGACCGGCCGCACTTCGGCCTGGCGACCGCCGACCGCTGACCCGCCCGGCCGCGGGCCTGCGCGGCCGCCGGGAGCTGCCTACGCTCGCGCGGGTGCCCACCGCGCTCATCTGGTTCCGCCGCGACCTGCGGCTGGCCGACCACCCGGCCCTCCTCGACGCCCGGGAAGCCGCCGGTCCCGACGGCGCCGTCGTCCCGGTGTTCGTCTTCGACCCCCGCCTGTGGGAGCCCTCCGGGCTGCCGCGGCGGCGGTTCCTGCTGGACTGCCTCGCCGACCTCGGCGGGCAGGTGGACGGCGCCCTGGTGCTGCGCTCCGGCGACCCGGCGCGGATCGTGCCCGAGCTCGCCGACGAGGTGGACGCGGTCAGCGTGCACGTCTCGGCGGACACCGGCGTCTACGGCCGGCAGCGCGACGCGGCGGTCGAGCGGGCGCTGGGCGACGTCCCGTTCGTGCGCACCGGCTCGCCGTACGCGGTGACGCCCGGCCGGGTCACCAAGTCCGACGGGACGCCGTTCCGCGTCTTCTCCCCCTTCGCCCGCGCCTGGCGCGAGCACGGCTGGCGCGCCCCGGCGCCGCGGCCGGGGTCGGTGCCGTGGGTGACCGGCGTCCGCTCCGAGGCACCGCCGGAGGCCCCCCTCCCGGACGGCGTCCGGCTGCCCCCTGCAGGGGAGGCCGCCGCCTCCGACGCCTGGCGGCGCTTCCACGACACGCGCCTGGCCGGCTACGACCAGAGCCGCAACACCCCCGGCACCGACGGCACCAGCCGGCTGTCGGCCTACCTCAAGTACGGCTGCGTGCACCCGCGCACGCTGCTCGCCGACCTCGAGGACCTCGACTCCGGGTCGGCCGACCGCTTCCGCACCGAGCTGGCCTGGCGGGACTTCTACGCCGACGTCCTGTGGCACCGCCCGGAGTCCGCCCGCCAGCCGCTGGACGAGCGGATGCACGCGATGGCCTACGACACCGGCCCGGACACCGACGAGCGGTTCGCCGCCTGGGCGCAGGGCCGCACCGGCTACCCGATCGTCGACGCCGGGATGCGCCAGCTGCACGGCGAGGCCTACGTGCACAACCGCGTGCGGATGATCGTCGCGTCGTTCCTGGTCAAGGACCTGCACGTCGACTGGCGGCGCGGCGCCCGGTACTTCATGCAGCACCTCGTCGACGGCGACCTCGCCAGCAACAACCACGGGTGGCAGTGGGTCGCCGGCACCGGCACCGACGCCTCGCCGTACTACCGCGTCTTCAACCCCACCCGGCAGGGCAAGGAGTTCGACCCGGACGGCGACTACGTGCGCCGCTGGGTGCCCGAGCTGCGCGACGTCCCGGCGAGGTACCTGCACGAGCCGTGGCTGGCACCGGACGGCGTCCCGGACGGCTATCCGCTGCCGGTCGTCGACCACGCCGAGGAGCGCCGGGTGGCGCTGGAGCGCTACCAGCGGGTCCGCGACCGCTGAGTGTCGCCGGGCTCACCCGGCCGTCGTGGCGCACCCGCTGGTCAGGGGCGAAGCTGGGGGGCATGACCTGGCGAGCCGCCCGTGCCTGAGGGCCACACGCTCAACCGGCTGGCCCGGGACCAGTCGCTGGCCTTCGCCGGACGTCCCGTGCACGTCACCAGCCCGCAGGGCCGCTTCGCCGCCGGCGCGGCGCTGCTCGACGGCCGGGTGCTCGAGGAGGTGACCTCCTACGGCAAGCACCTGTTCGCCTGCTTCGGCCCGGACACCCTGCACGTGCACCTGGGCCTCTACGGCAGCTACACCGCCGGCACCGGGACGCCGCCGGCGCCGCGCGGCGCGCTGCGGATGCGCTGGGAGGGCGAGGGCCCCGACGGGCTCGGCGTGTGGACCGACCTGCGCGGCGCCACCGCCTGCGAGGTGCTCACCGCGCCGGAGGTCGACCGCATCCTCGACCGGCTGGGCCCGGACCCGCTGCGCCCGCGCAGCGACGGCACCGTCGCCCACCGGCGGATCGCCGGCAGCCGCACCGCGATCGGCGCGCTGATCATGGACCAGTCGGTGCTGGCCGGCGTCGGCAACGTCTACCGCGCCGAGATCCTGTTCCGGCACGGCGTCTCGCCGTTCCGCCCCGGCCGGCAGGTCGACGCGGGCACCTGGGCGGCGATGTGGGCCGACCTGGTCGTGCTCATGCGCTCCGGCGTCCGGATGGGCCGGATCGTCACCACCCGCCCGGAGCACCGCACCCGCCGCAGCGGCGCCGTCCGGCGGGAGGACGCGCACTACGTCTACCGGCGGACCGGGCTGCCCTGCCGGATCTGCGGCACGCCGGTGCGGACCGAGCCGATGGTCGGCCGCAACCTCCACTGGTGCCCGGTCTGCCAGGCGGTCTGATCCGGTGACGCAGCGCACCCGGACGCCTATCGTGGCGTGGTGATCGGCCCGGGGCGCGCGCTCGGGGTGGCCGCGCTCGCCGCGGTCGCCCTGGCGTGCGGCGTGCCGTCCGCGGCAGCTCGGGACGCCCCCGAGGTGGGCTACGACGTCTCCCACCCGCAGTGCGACGACGTCCTCCCCGGCGACCCGGCGTTCGCCGTGGTCGGCGTCAACGGCGGGCTGGCCACCCGGCCCAACCCGTGCCTGGCCGAGCAGCTGGCGTGGGCGGCGGAGGAGGCCACCGGCGAGGTCCCCGCCCAGCCGGAGGTGCAGCTCTACGTCAACACCGCCAACCCCGGCCAGGTCCGCGACCTGGTCACCACCTGGCCCACCGGGGGGCTCACCCCCTACGGCCGCTGCGACGGCGACAACAGCCGGGCCTGCTCGTGGCGGTACGGCTGGGAACGCGCCGCCGTCACCGTGACCGACTTCTTCGTCCCCGCCGCCGTGGACGCCGGGCTCGACCCCGACCCGGCCCGGTACCGCTGGTGGCTCGACGTCGAGACGACCAACACCTGGCAGACCGGGTCGGCGCCCGCCCGCGCCCGCAACCGCGCGGCGCTGGAGGGGATGACGACCCGGCTGACCGTCATCGGGGCCGAGGTCGGCCTCTACTCCACCGGCTACCAGTGGCGCCGGATCGCCGGCCCGGTGCCCGCGGACAGCCCGCTGCACGAGCTCGACAGCTGGCTGGCCGGCGCGACCACCCTGGCCGGCGCCCGCGAGGCCTGCGAGCGCGACCCGCTCGTCGGCGGCGGGCGGGTGGTCCTCACCCAGTACGTCGAGGACGGGTTGGACCACGACCACAGCTGCTAGGAGGACCTCGTCCTCCCCGTGAAGGACCCCGTCCTCCCCACCCCTCGGAGAAGGACCCCGTCCTCCTCACCGCTCGCAGGCTCGCGGTGAGCCTCTGGACGGGGCCGGCCCTGGACGAGGCCGTTCCAGCACGCCACCGTGCCCGCGGCGGGCCCGAGGGTTCCCGGAGCCTGGTGCTCGCCTCCCCGCCGGGTCAGGATGCCTGTCGTGTCGGTCGACGATGACCCCGGTCCCCCCTCCCCTCCTGCGCGACTGCGGGTGGCCGTCGTCGGCGCCGGCCCCGCCGGCATCTACACCGCCGAGGCGCTGACCAGGCAGCAGGAGGTCCCCGTCGCCGTCGACCTCATCGACCGGCTGCCGACGCCGTTCGGCCTGGTGCGGCACGGCATCGCCCCCGACCACCCCAAGATGCGGGCCATCCGCGACACGCTGCACCGGGCGCTGGACCACCCGGCGGTGCGCTTCGTCGGCAACGTCGAGATCGGCCGGGACCTGTCCTGCCGCGACCTGCACGCCGCGGTCGACGCCGTCGTCTACACCTACGGCGCCGCACTCGACCGCCAGCTGGCGATCCCCGGTGAGGACCTCCCCGGCAGCCTGGCCGCGACCGAGCTGGTCGCCTGGTACACCGGCCACCCCGACGCCGACCGGTCGACGGTGGAGACGGCGCTGGCGCGGGCCCGCTCGGTCGTCGTGGTGGGCGTCGGCAACGTGGCGCTCGACGTCGCCCGCGTGCTGGCCCGCACCCCGGCCGAGCTCGAGCCGACCGACATGCCGCAGCACGTGCTCGACACCCTGGCCGCGGCCCCGGTGGAGGCGGTCACCGTGCTGGGTCGCCGGGGTCCGGTCCAGGCCACCTTCACCACCCAGGAGCTGCGCGAGCTCGGCGAGCTGGCCGAGGCCGACGTGCTGGTCGACCCGGCCGACCTGGAGCTGGACGGCGCGGCCGAGGAGCGGGCGGCTACCGACCGGGTGGTGTCCCGGAACCTGGCGGTGCTGCGGGAGTGGGCCGGCCACGTGCCGCGACCGGGCCGGGCGACGGTGACGCTGCGCTTCTTCTCCCGCCCGGTGCGGCTGCTCGGCGAGGACCGGGTCACCGGCGTCGAGGTCGAGCGCACCGTGGTCGACCAGGACGGCCGGGCCTCGGGGACCGGCGAGACGGCCGTCCTGCCCGCCGACCTCGTCGTCCGCTCGGTCGGCTACCGCGGCGGCGAGCTGCCCGAGCTGCCGCTGGACCCGCACCGCGGGACGGTCCCCAACGAGCTGGGCCGGGTGCTGCGCGGCGGGGAGCCCGCGCCCGGCGAGTACGTGGCGGGGTGGATCAAGCGCGGGCCCACCGGCGTCGTGGGCACCAACAAGCACGACGCCCGGGAGACGGTGGCCACGCTGCTGGCCGACGTCGCGGCCGGCGTCGTCCGTCCCGGCGGCGGCGGCGCGGACGACCTCGTCGCGGCGCTGCGCGCCACGGGTGCCGACCCGGTGCTGCTGGAGGACTGGCGGGCCATCGACGCCGCCGAGGTCGCGCTCGGCGCCACCCGCGGGCGGGCCCGCACGACGCTGCACGAGTGGGAGACGCTGCTGGCGGCGGTGAAGGAGGCGGCCGCCCGCACCCGCTGAACGAGGACCCCCTTGCCCCCCACTGCTCGCAAGCTCGCAGCGGGCCCCTGCAAGGGGGCCGTGGGCGTGGGTGTTTCCTCCTGTGTCGGCGGTCAGGTGAGCTCGCGCAGCAGCTCCCGCGCCCGCTCCTCGGTCCCGGCGGCGACGAAGCGGATCAGCCTCTCGGTGTCCGGCCGCAGGTGCAGCGGGTCGCCGTCCGGGTCGAGCGCGACCCCTCCGGCCGCGGCGAGGAGGGCCAGCCCGCCGGCGACGTCGTGCACGTGCGTGCCGCTGCGGTCGAGGTTCTGCCAGGCGCCCGCGGCACCGTCGGCGACCAGGCAGACGTCGACGGCGGTGCAGCCGGTGACCCGTACGCGGCGCGCGCTCCGCGGGACCTGCACGGCCGACCCGGACGGCGCGGTGGGCGCGACGACGGTCCCGGCGTCCCGCGGGCGCACCGGCACCCCGTCGCGGTGCGCCCCGGACCCCACCGCGCCGGACCACCGGCGGCCGGAGGAGAGGTCGGCCACCAGGCCGGCGACCGGGCGGCCGTCCCGGACGAGCGCGGCGGAGAACGCCCACGGCGCCAGTCCGGCCCGGAAGTTGCCGGTGCCGTCGAGCGGGTCGAGCACCACCCACGGCTCGTCGCCGGGGACCGGCCGGTCGGAGCGCTCCTCGCTCAGCACGGTCACCCCCAGCGGGCGCAGCGCGCGCGCCGCGGCCAGGTGCGCGGCCTCGTCGGCACCGAGCGACGGGCTGCCGTCGGACTTGGTGGTGTCCTGGCCGGCGTCGCGGGCCAGCGCCACGGCCACCTCGACCCGGGTGGCGGCGAGCGCGGCGGCGTGCAGGAACCGGTCGGTCAGCGGGGCGCCGTCCGGCGGCGGGGGCACCGCCAGCCGGTCGTCGTCGTGCCCGTCCCGCACCCGCTCGCAGCCCCAGGCCGCCGCGGCGGCGACCACGGCCGGGTGGTCGGCCCGGACGCCGAGCCGGCGGACCAGGACGGCCTCGGCCACGCCGTCGTCCGCCCACTGCCGCCGCAGCAGCCCGGACAGCCCCGAGCCGTCGACGAGCAGCCGCTGACCCGGGTCGAGCAGTGCCGTGGCCAGCGCCGCGACCGGCACGCGCAGCCGCTCGGCGGCGGCGCGGACCTCGGCGCCGCCGGTGGCGACCCGGAGCGCGGCCGGGTGCGGTCCGGCCGGCCAGGCCGCCTCCGGCTCAGCCACTGTTGCGCAGGGCCGTGGCGATGCCGTTGATGGTCAGCTGGATGTTGCGGCGGACCAGCTCGTCGTCGTCTCCACCCCGGCGCCGGCGCAGCATCTCCACCTGCAGGTGGTGCAGGGGCTCCAGGTACGGGAACCGGTTGCGGATCGACCGCGCGAGCGAGGGGTTGTCGGCCAGCAGCCGGTCGTCGCCGGTGACCGCGAGCAGCATCCGGCAGCTGCGCCCGTGCTCGGCGGTGAGCTGGTCGAACACCCGGTGCCGCAGCGCCTCGTCGGGCACCAGCCCGGCGTAGCGGGCGGCGAGGTCGAGGTCGGTCTTGGCCAGCACCATGCCCATGTTGGACAGCATCGTGCGGAACCACGGCCAGCGCCTGTGCAGTGCCTGCAGCCGGGCGAGCCGTGCCGGGTCGCCCGCGACCCAGCTCTCCAAGGCCGACCCGGTGCCGTACCAGCCGGGCAGCATGATCCGCGCCTGCGACCAGCTGAACACCCACGGGATCGCGCGCAGGTCGGCGATGGAGTCCCCGGCCTTGCGCGACGGCGGGCGGCTGCCGATGTTCAGCTCGGCCAGCTCGCCGATCGGGGTGGCCGCGCGGAACCACTCCACGAAGCCCGGCGTCTCGTGCACCAGCGCCCGGTAGGCCTGCTGCGCCCGGGCGGCGAGGTCGTCGAGCAGCGCGTAGGCGGGCTCGGCGTCGTCCCCCAGGTTCTCGGTGTCGAGCAGGCTGGCCTCCAGCGTGGCGGCGACCATGGCCTCCAGGTTGCGCCGGGCTCGGTCGGGTTCGGCGTACTTGGCGGCGATGACCTCGCCCTGCTCGGTGATCCGCAGCTGGCCGGCGACCGCGCCGGGCGGCTGGGCGCGGATCGCGTCGTAGCTCGGGCCGCCGCCGCGGCCGACCGTTCCCCCGCGGCCGTGGAACAGCCGCAGCCGGACGCCCTCGCGCCGGGCCACCTCGACCAGGGCCAGCTCCGCCCGGTACAGCGCCCAGTTGGCCGCGAGGTACCCGCCGTCCTTGTTGCTGTCGGAGTAGCCGAGCATCACCTCCTGCACGTCGCCCCGGTTGCGCAGCAGGGTCCGGTAGAGCGGCTGGCCGAGCACCGCGGCCGTCGTCTCCGCGGCGCGCTGCAGGTCGCCGATCGTCTCGAACAGCGGGGAGATCCCGACCGGGCAGGTCGGTCCGCCCTCCCCGCCGGGGTCGAGCAGGCCGACCTCCTTGAGCAGGACGGCGACCTCGAGGACGTCGCTCACCGACTCGCACATGCTGATCACGTAGTTCGGCACCGCCTGCGGGCCGAGGGCGCGCACCTGGCCGGCGGCGGCGAGCAGCACGTCGAGCTCGCCGCGGGCGAGGTCGGAGAGCGCGGCGTCCGGGCGCACCAGCGGTCGGCGCATCCGCAGCTCGCCGACCAGCAGCTCGACCCGCTGCTCCTCGCTCAGCGCGGCGTAGTCCGGGCACACCCCGGCCCAGGCGAGCAGCTCGGCGACCACCTCGGCGTGGACGGCGGAGTTCTGCCGCACGTCCAGCCCGGCCAGGTGGAAGCCGAAGACCTCCACGGACTCGCGCAGCCGGGCCAGCCGGTCGTCGGCCAGCGCGCCGGCGCCGTGCGTGCGCAGCGAGGCGTCGATCGTGGCGAGGTCGGCCAGCAGCTCCTCGGGTGTCCCGTACGGCTCGAGGACGGCGTGCGGGGCCTGGCCGGGCACCGACCCGAGCACCCGCTGCGCGGTGGCGGCCAGCCGGGCGTGGACGCCGTGGAGAGCGCGCCGGTAGGGCTCGTCGGCGCGGAACGGGGAGTCGTCGCCGGAGACCTCGGCGAGGTGCGCGAGCTGGGGCGTCGGCGTGACCAGCCGGTCGGACACCGACAGCTCGTCGTGCAGCGCCAGCAGCTCGGCCAGGTGGTGACCCAGCGCCGTCTCCGCCTGCCGCGTACTGGCCAGCCGGACGGCGTCGGCGGTGACGAACGGGTTGCCGTCGCGGTCCCCGCCGATCCACGAGCCGGGCAGCAGCACCGGCCGGTCCAGCCCGGCCGAGGGCCAGCGCTCGCGCAGCGCCCGGCGCAGCTCGGTGTTGATCGCCGGGACCACCTCGAACAGCGACAGCTCGTAGTAGCGCAGCGCCTCGTCGATCTCGTCGGCCAGGCGCAGCCGGGACAGCCGCAGCAGCGCCGTCTGCCACAGGGTGAGCACCGCACGGTGCAGCTCCGCGGTCCATGCCGCGTCGTCGACCTCGCCCGGGATGGAACGGTCACGTCGCCGGATCAGCTCGGTGATCTGCCGCTGGACGCGGGAGACCGTGCGGCGGCGGACCTCGGTCGGGTGGGCGGTGACCACCGGGGCGACCAGGGCGCCGGCCAGCTCGCGCGCGACGACGCCGGGGTCGAGGTGCGCGGCGTCGAGCCGGTCGAACGTGGCCGCCAGGCTGCCCTGCTGCGGTGGGGAGCCCTCGATGCGGTGGAACCGGCGGCGCCGCTCGTGGTGGACGTCCTCGGCGAGGTTGGCCAGCAGCGAGAAGTGCACGAACGCGCGGATGACGTGGTTGGCCGAGCGGACGTCGAGGCCGCCGAGCCGGGCGGCGACGTCGGTGCGGTCGACCTCCGAGCGGCGCAGCCGGAAGGCCTCCACGCGGGTGGACTCGACGAGCGCGAGGACGTCGTCCCCCGACTGCTCGCCGATCACCTCGCCGAGGACCCGGCCGAGCAGCCGGATGTCCTCCCGGAGCGGGGCGTCGGCGGCGTCGGTCCCGCCTCCCCCGTGGTGGCGCAGGTCCGCGACGTCGACGGTGGCTTCGGACACGCGGTGAGTATCGACCGCCCGTGTGACGCGGTGATGTCGCGCCCGTCCGAGGTGCCTCTCGCGCGCGGAAGGCACCTGCACGGCAGCGTGTCGCGCCGGCACGCCGCTCCCCCGACGATGGGGACGTGCACCGGATCTCCGCGACCCCTGCCGCCGCCGTGCCCGCCGCCGCCCACGGGGAGGGCCCGACGTGGGACGCCGGGCGCGGCGAGCTGCTCTGGGTCGACATCACCGCCGGGCTGGTCCGCCGGGCCGCGGTGTCCACCGACGGGGCGCTGACCGAGGTCGCCACGCACCGCGGCGGGGACACCGTGGGCGCCGTCGTCCCCGCGGCCGCCGGCGGCTGGCTGCTCGCCGCCGGCGGCGGCTTCACGCACCTGACCGGGGACGGCGAGGCGCGGGTGCTGCTCACCCTGACCGGCGAGGGCGGCACCGAGGCCGACGGCGGCACCCGCATGAACGACGCGGCCTGCGACCCGGCCGGCCGGTTCTTCGCCGGCACCATGGCCTTCGACGAGCGGCCCGGCGCGGGCGCCCTCTACCGCCTGGACCTCGACGGCACGGTCACCACGGTCCTCGACGGCCTGACGGTCTCCAACGGGATCGGTTGGTCCCCCGACGCCCGCACCGTCTACCTCGCCGACTCGGGCCCCGGCGTGGTGCACGCCTTCGACTACGACCTCGCGACCGGCGCCTTCGGGACGGGCCGGGTGCTGCTCGAGTTCGACGGGGGCGACGGCGTCGCCGACGGGCTGACCGTCGACGACGACGGCTGCCTCTGGACGGCGCTGTGGGGCGGCGGGCAGGTGCGCCGCTGGTCGCCCGACGGGGAGCCGCTCGCCGTCGTCGACGTCCCGGTGGAGCAGACCTCCAGCTGCGCGTTCGCCGGGCCGGGGCGCGACGTGCTGGTGGTGAGCACGTCCGCCCAGGGGCTGGACGACGCCGCGCGGGCCGCCCAGCCCGACGCCGGCCGGCTGTTCACCGCCCACCCCGGGGTCACCGGCCCGCCGGCGTCCCCGTACCGCGGCCCGCTGGGGGCGCTGCGACAGGAGGGATGAGGCCGGCCGACTCGGCATCGGCTCGACCGGTGGGTTCCGAGGGCCTGTCGTGCGGATCGTGTACGTCACCGCCCTCGTCCCAAGGGCGGCTTCAGGGACACCGCGGCAACCGACGGAACACAGGGCCATCCCTCCGCTCGCCGATGACCTGTCGCGGGCCGCTCACTTCGGGACGGCACCGCTACGGCACGGGGAGACATGGCGATCGGACGGTGATGACGGAGTTCAGGAAGTCCGCGCTCGCCGTCCACACCGCCCCGGCACCGATCGACCCCTGGAGCCGGCTGGTCTGCCAGGACGACGGTCCCCTGGTGCTCGCGGCTCTCGAGTCGAACGCGGCAGTCGGGCCGTGGGTGGTCGTCGACGTCGACAGCGGCACCGCGACCGTGGGGCGCAAGCTGACACCCATCGCTGACGGACACCTCCGGGCAGACGGCAGCGGCCTGCTACTGACCTACCGCGGGCTCACGCCCGTCAGCGTCATCCCGAAGCCACTCGTCGGGACAAGCCGAGGCGCTGGCCTCGGCACCGGCTAAGATGAGCACGAACAGACGATGCTGGACCTCGGCTCGGGGGTGGCGGTCGTCAGCCGCTGGTTTCGACCGACGTCCAAGCTCATCAACACCGTGACGGGCGAGGTCCTGCGAAGGCTGCCCGCAGAGCCGCCGTTCTTCCTCCTGCCCACGGCCACGGGTCGTGCCCGCCTATGGGCGCTCGGCAGTGGAGCCGTCTTCACGCTCGACGAGCGGACATGGCACACGGTCAGCAGGGAGGAGGCGCCGCGTGGGCTGGCGGCTTGCCGGACCCCGCAGGGCACGGTGGCCGTGCTCGGCATGGTCGATATCGGCCATGACGAGAGCTTCGGTCACGCGCTGGTGCGCGACGTCGCACCAGGCGGGCTGTTACACAAGTTGCGATCCCCGTATGCGGGGCTCCGTCTGGCGCTACTCGATGACGACTTGACCGAGGTCGCCTCGGACAAGGCGAGCTGGCTCTGGCAAATACTCCAGGACCCGGATGTTCGGGGTGCTGTGCGGCTCACTGCCGACAACGCGGGCCGGGTCGTCCTCACGACAGCCCAGGGCCTGGCCCTGGTCGATTCCCCCTCGCTTCGGCTACTGGGGCAACACCGCACCAGCGCGTGGCCGGTGCCCTGGCGCCGAAGGCCCCGAGCCATCTACTGGTCAGGCGAGCGCGAACTCACCGTCCTCGCTTGGGCCTAGGTCGCAGAGAACGGGAACGCACACGTCGCAGTGAACCTCCGCCCGGGCGCGGCCGCGCACGTGGTTGAGCACTCAGCCGGCCAGTCACCCTCCGCAATCCTCGATGTCCCAAAGTGGGCCGCTACAGGACACCGGCAGGCTCGCTCCGTTCCTCCAGTGGCGGACTTGCGACAGCCAGGGAAGACCAAACTGCTGTACGGCCTGGACCACCTCCGCCGCCAGCGTCGCGGTGCCGCTATCAGGTGTCAGCCCCCACCACACGTCGTCGTGTTTGGGCATCAGTTCGCCCAGTCGCATGTAGGTTCCTACGGGACCCTGCACTGTGGCCGAGGGCTTGCCCCACCACGGCCGCCATCGTTCCCTCCACGCCGCCTTGCTGATCACAGCCAGGTTCACGGTGAAGCGAGCTCCCGCTGCAGTGTTGGACCGGGAACCCTGAAAGCCCACGAGCAGGTAGTGGTCCGGGTCCGGCAAGACGAAGTTGGCCGAGGAGCCCGTCATGCCCAGGTCGCGGAGCGCGGGGGCAATCTCCTGCCGAAGCATTCGCTTGTACCGATCCGGTGCGAGGGCCACACGCGCATGGTGAACGATGGCTGCGTGGGGCACCGGGAGAGGCGCCTCCTTCATCCCCTCGTGTCCCAGAGTGGGCCGCTCCGGGGCACCGGCCGTGCTCGCCGTGAAGGCGGCCTGTGGGCACTGGTCCACAGCGCCCCGGCGGGTACCCGATCAAACCCGCCCGTAGCGGAGGCGACACATGTCGGTGTCGTCCCGCTTGTCGTGGTCCTCTTCCCAGATGCACTGGGCGCAAGCCGTCAAGTCGGTCTGCTCTGGCCGTGGATGGAGCCGGGTCGAATGTCCACAGCGCGGACACCGCACGTCGTCGGGCTCGTCCGGTTGCCCTCTCTTTCTGGGCCAGAATCGCACTGCGCGAGGCTAGTAGAGGGGGATCGCCAGGGTCGCCCTGGGACGACGAACGCGCAGACCGCGTCCCTGACTGGGCCGCTTTGGGACGCACCAATTGATGACGCGGCGGGCCGCTGCGTGCTGCCAGAATTGGATGCGCCGACGGGGTTGGTGGCCCGACGGCCTTGGCCGCAGCCTCGGCGCATGGGTTGCCACGCCTGGCCCATGCGTCCGTTGTGGAGGGGAGCTGCCCGTTCGAGCCGGGCCTGCGCAGGCACCCGGGGTGGGCGCGCCGGAACTCTCCAACGCCCACCCCGGCCACCGCTCATCTCGGCACGGCAGCCCCTGAATGGCCCGTTCGAGGCGCCGGCGTCGGCCCGGTCAGAGGGCGGCCCCAGAGGGCACGAGAGGGCGTCCTCGGTTGCACTCGGCAGTCATGCACCGCAAGGTGACGATCATGGAGCCGGATTCCGGGGATCGTCCGGGTCAGGCACGGGACGAGGCCGGGTCTTCTCGCAGCCGACCCCGACCCCTGTTGTGGATGGTGTTGGTTCCTGCCGCGCTGTCCGCCGTGCTCTTCGCGAACAGTTGGTGGTCTAACAGCGGGTCCTGGCCAGACTGGGTGTACGTCCTGCTCCTGGCGGGGTCGCTGGCCCTCGTCGTTGTGACGGTCGCTCAACGATGAAGAGCAAAGGCCAGGCGGCAGTAGCCCGGTGTCCCTAGGTGGGCACCTTGGCGGCGTGACCTCGGTGGGCCCACCCGGTGCGACTCCGCCACATGCGCCACCTCACGCGATGTGGCCCCTGGGCGAAGCACGACCGTCGACAGCTACAGCCGCTGGCTGGCTGGGCATTGCAGCGGCCGCGATGACGGTCCTCATGGCTGGCGCTGCACGTCTCTTCAGCGACTCGCCGGTCGCGACCTGGCTGTGGGTGCCGTCGGCAGTCATCGTGACGGTGTTGCTGTAGGGGCGAGGCGACTTCTCAGTCGGCGCGGTCGGACCCTACTGACTCCTGGCGCTGTCGGTGCGCTCGTCATCGTGAGCGTCGGAGCGTTCCTAGACCCAGAGCTCCGTGCTGACGGCATCGCCGGGGTCTTGGTCTGGGTGGCCTTAGCGAGCCTGGTCCCCATTGCTGCTGGGGTCTTGGCGGCGTCACCCGTGTCAGGGGATGGCTAGCCGAGCGCTAGAGAGCGGGTGTCAGCTGTCCCGAAGTAGGCCTCTCGGGACCACCATCGCCGGCTCGCCGTGAGGGCGGTACCAAAGACATCCGCTCCGCGGTGCGAGCGCTCACTCGTTCAGGGACTTCGGCTGCCGCGTCCGCCTCAGAGTCGGCGCGCGACTCATGGCGCGACTCATGCTGGCGGGATGAAGGCACGCGGACCCAAGCCGACGAATGACAGCCAGTCGCTACGCACTGGTTTGGCTGTGCTCTCGGTCGCCTATGTCGGCATCGTCACCGTTGTTGTAGGGGTCGCCTACTGGATCAACCCCGAGCATGTCGAGCCGGCGATAGAGCCGGCGGTCGGCGGCCTGATCGGCTTGTTGATCCTGAGCACGCCGCCTGCCCGTCGCTGGCTTACGGGTTGTCGCCGTCGGTGAAGACCCGCCGCGTTCGCTGTCCCGTAGTGGGCCGCTGTGGGACGCAGGCCGAGATTGACCTCGAGGGCGGCCTATGGGGCATTTCCAGTGATGCCGCCCGCAGCCGCACCGCCTGGCTACCCTGCGCCAGTGGCCGAGTCCCCTGAGACCGTCGACCAGCGCTGGCTGCGATTCGAACTCTGGGAAGGCATGGGAGTTCACAACGGCTTGACCCGCCACATCTTCCGAGAGGCCGCGCGGGTCGAGCCACTCTTCAATGAGAGCGCCGAGTGGCGCGCCTGGTGGACGTCCACGAGCAAAGCGCCCGCCTTGGACCTCAGCATCGCGGTCGTCTGGCCTGACAAGACCCCGCCGGATGATTGGTTCTTGCCCGAGCGGATCGCACGGGGCCGCAAGCAGCACTTCGTCCGGCTGCACCTTGACGCCGGACGAGTGGAAGAGGTGCCGAAGGAAGCCCGGCACGCATTGCTTCTGCCGACGGTCCTGGAGGCGTTGGGTCGCCTCGTCACGAAGCTCAAGCTCTCCTACCCGCCCGAGGACCTACCCGACGGGGTGCTACGGGACGGGTAGCCGCCGTCCTTCCGAGGAGGCCAGGGCATCCCAAAGTGGGCCGCTATGGGACACCCAGCCGGGCTCGCCGTGAAGGCGGCCTGAAGGGACACCCGTGTTCGTCAGTGGACCGCTCAGGATCACGGGTCGGCTCGGAGATCCTGTCTCACTGCCTTGCGGCGCTCGTGAGCGATGCTGGCAAGTTGAGCGGCGACGAAGGAGGCCATACCAACTGCCGTCCACCAGAGGCCCATGATGGCCGCGGCCAACCCGATCAGGGCGAAGACAGTGATCAACCACCAACGCACAGGGCTACGCCACGACGGCCGCTGCATGCCTCGGAGGCTAGGGGGTGTGTTCGAGGCCGCTCGGCGCCACCAGGACGCTGTCATCCAGTCGGTGGAACTGGCGGCCGATCAGGTCCATCGAGTGAGAACGCTGAGCGCTGCCTCGGTCCTGTCGGTGCCAGCGCGAGTCTCGGACAGACCAGCGAGGACTCGAGCCTTGTCCAGACCCGTCTCGTCCACACGACCATCGGCCAGCACCGTGCTGATCAGACCAGCAAGCGCGGACTCCGCTTCCTCCCGGCCCATCCAGGCATCGTGCTCGTCGGGGCTGGCAGTCTGTGGGTAGGGGTCCGGCTGCGAAAGGTCACCGAGGACCGACTGGAGCAAGTCGCGCTCTTCCCGCGTCACCATGGCTGGCGCACTGTCTCACGCGGACCACGGTGCGAGGTTCGCCGCCGGAGGACGTCTTCTGTCGTCCTCATGTGGGCCGCTCCGGGACACGGACAGCAGTGCTGGCGCACGAGATCCGCAGGACAGGCTCTAGCCGCCGAGCTCGCGCAGGGCCTGCGCTGCCAGGTCGTCCCCGTCGGCGGCGCCCAGCCGGAAGTGCTCGACCGCGCCGTCGAGGTCGCCGCGGTCGGCCAGCAGGACGGCGAGGTTGTGGTGGCAGAAGGTGTCGCCGGCGGCGATGCCGGCGCGGTAGGCCTCCTCGGCCGCCTCCTCGTCGCGCAGGTGCTCGGCGTAGAAGTTGCCCAGCGGCAGCCACGCCTGGGCCTCACCCAGCTTCGCGCCGCGCTCCAGGGTGAAGCGCGCCTCGCCGGCCCGGCCGGTGACCCGCAGCAGGGACGCCAGCGCGACCCGCGCGCCGGGGAACCGGTCGGCGCCGGCGCGCAGGTCGGCCTCCAGGGAGGTGTCGTGCGAGGCGGCCCACCGCCAGCAGGCGACCACCGCGGCGGCGACGTCGTCCCCCGTCGCGGCGTGGACCTGCGCGACCGCGAGCGCCTGGTCGTGCTCGCCCTGCTCGTACAGCAGGAACGCCAGCTGCAGCCCGCCCTGGGTGTCCCCGGCCGCGCCCGCGCCGCGGTAGGCGCGCATCGCGCCGGCCAGGTCGCCGAGCTCCTCGAGCACCAGGCCGAGGTTCACCCACGCGTCGCGCTCACCGCCGGCCAGCGCGCGCTCGTAGGCGTCGACGGCGTCCTCGACCCGGCCGCGCGCGGCCAGCGAGTTCCCGAGGTTGAACCAGCCGAGCGCGTGCCCCAGCTCGGCGGCCCGGCGGAAGCAGCGCTCGGCGTCGGCGTCGCGCCCGGCATCGGCCAGGTCGCAACCCAGCTCGATGACGGCATCGGCGTCCCGGCAGGCTCGCAGCCGCCGGAGGCGCCCGTCGAGGTCCTCCCGCATGCGGCGATCATGGCGGCGGCCCGACGCGCCGTCGTCCTCCGGACGGGCGTTCTCACCCGTCGGAGGAAGTGCCGGTCACCCGGCGGTGGTCAGCTGCCGAAGGCCTCCCGCCAGGCCGGCATCAGGCTCTTCTCCGTCCACTCCAGGTAGGGCTGCTGGTGGTCCCCGCCGATCTGCACCAGCGCGAGGTGGGTGAAGCCCGCGTCGGCGTACGCCCGGGCCGCCTCGATCACCGCGTCGACGTCGTCCCCGCACGGGATGCTCCCGGCGACGTCCTCCTCGCGGACGAACTGGCTGGCGGCGGCGAAGCCCGCCGTCCCGGGCAGGTCGGCGTTGACCTTCCAGCCCAGCCCGAACCAGCGGAACAGCGCGTGGGCGCGCGTGACGGCGGCGGCGCGGTCGGTGTCGTAGCAGATCGGCATCTGGGCCACCCGCGGCTTGCCGGCGCCGCCGGCGGCGTCGAAGCCCTCGACCAGCTCGGACCTCGGCTCGGTCGCGATCAGCACGTCGCCGAACTCGCCGGCCAGCTGCACCGACCTCTCCCCGGACACCGCGATGCCGATGGGCACGCCGCCCTCGGGGCGGTCCCAGAGCCGGCCGCCGTCGACGGAGTAGTGGTCGCCGTGGAAGGTCGTGTAGCCGTCGGCGGTCAGCAGCTCGCGGATGATCTGCACCGCCTCGGCGAACATCTCGTGCCGGACGGCGACCGGCGGCCAGCCCTCCCCGACGACGTGCTCGTTGAGGTTCTCCCCCGCTCCCAGGCCCAGGGTGAAGCGGCCGTCGGCGAGCAGCTGCAGGGTCGCGGCCTGCTGGGCCACCACGGCCGGGCGGTACCGGATGATCGGGCAGGTCACGTAGGTCATCAGGTCGATGCGGCTGGTGGCCTGGGCGGCGGCGCCGAGGGTCACCCACGCGTTCGGCGAGTGGCCCATCTCGTCCAGCCACGGGAAGAAGTGGTCGCTGCTGACGGCGAAGTCGAAGCCCACCTCCTCGGCGCCGACCACGTGCCGGACCAGGTCCTTCGGCCCGGCCTGCTCGGTCATCATCGTGTAGCCCAGCTGCATGCCCATGGCGCCGCGCTACCCGGGGCCGGCGGGAGGCAACCCGGTGGCGGCGCTCAGCCGCGCTCGGCGCGCAGCGCCTCCCGCAGCTTGGTCTTCCCGCTCGTGCGCAGCAGGGCGCCGGAGTACACCCGCCCGCCGAGCCGGACGGCCAGCGCGATGGTCACCAGCATGAGGACGACGGCCAGCGCCACCTCTCCTCCCGTCACCTCCCCGGCCGCCTGGCGCACCGGCATCACCAGCGGCGAGAGACCGGGCACGAAGGACGTCACCGTGGCCAGCGTGCCGTCGGGGTCGCCGGCCGCCTGGAGCGCCACGAAGAACCCGAGGACGAGCACCATGGACGCCGGCGCGAGGACGCTGCCGAGGTCCTCCTGCCGGCTGACCAGCGAGGCCGCCACGGCGAACACGCAGGCGTAGAAGGCGTAGCCGAGGACGAACCAGGCCACGACGGAGGCCACGGTGCCGATCAGCTCCCCGGGGACGTCGACCAGGTCCAGGGCCAGCGCGCCGGTCACCCCCACGACGGCGATGACGACGATCTGCCCCAGCCCGAGCAGGCCCAGGCCCAGGATCTTGCCGGCGAGCAGCTGCCACGGCCGCATGGTGGCCAGCAGCAGCTCCACCACCCGGCTGGCCTTCTCCTCCACGACGCCCTGGGCGACGAACTGCGCGAACAGGATCAGCAGGCCGTAGAGCAGGACCACGCCGATGATCGCCACGACGACCTGCTGGCCGTCGCCCTCCTCGCCGCCGATCGGGCTGACCGCCACCTCGGGGAGGGACTGCAGGTCGACGCCGGCCTCCAGCAGCCGGTCGGAGACGGCCAGCCCGCTGACCGCGCCGCCCACGACCGCCTCCAGCGCGGGGTCCCGGTCGGCCAGCACCAGCTCCGGGGCGGGGCCGGTCCCGTCGACGAGCGCGGCCTGGACCTCCTCGGCCTCGACCGCGGCCCGCGCGGCGGCCTCGTCGGGGACGTCGACGACCTCGACGTCGACTCCGACGGCCTCGCCCTGCGCCTCGAGGGCGGGCCCCAGCCGGCCGTCGTCGGCGACCACGGCGAGCCGGCTGGGCTCGTCGCCGCCGCTGACCGCCACCTGGAAGCCCATCATCCCCAGCAGCAGCACGAGGATGACCACCGAGCTGACGATGAAGTTCTTGTCGCGGAGGCGGCTGGAGACCTCCCGCGCCGCGACCATCCGGACCAGCGCGGCGCTGCCCGGCGTGCGGGGACCGGACGACGTCACGCTGCCGCCTCGCCGGCCGGCTCGGCGACCGCCTCGCGGAACAGCTCGACCAGGCTGGGCTCCCGCCAGGCGAAGTGCGCGACCCTCCCGGTGCGCAGCGCGGCGGCCAGCACGGCCTGGTCGTCGGCGCCGGGGCCGAGCTCCAGCAGGGTGTCGCCGGCCTGCTCCGACACCACCCGGACGCCGGGCAGCACGGCCGCCCAGCCCGGCGGCGCGTCGGGGACGACGACCCGCAGCAGCCGGCCGGACTCGCGGCGGCGCAGCTCGGCGACGGGTCCGGCGGCGACCATGGACCCGCGGGCGAGGATGCCGACGGCGTCGCAGAGCCGCTCGACCAGGTCGAGCTGGTGGCTGGAGAACACGACCGGGACGCCGCCGCGGACCTGCTCGAGGAGCGCCTCGGCCAGCGCGTCGACGCCGACCGGGTCCAGGCCGGAGAACGGCTCGTCGAGGATGAGCACCTCCGGCCGGCTGACCAGGGCCGCGGCCAGCTGCACCCGCTGCTGGTTGCCCAGCGACAGCTTCTCGACCGGGTCACGGCGGCGCTCGCCGAGGCCGAGCCGCCCGGCCCAGTGCTCGGCGGCGCGGGCGGCCGCGGCGCCGTCCAGCCCGTGCAGCCGGGCGAAGTAGGCCAGCTGCTCGCCGACCCGCATCTTGGGGTAGAGGCCGCGCTCCTCCGGCATGTAGCCGATGCGGCGGCGCAGCGCCTGGTCCAGCGACCGCCCCTGCCAGCGGACCTCACCGGCGTCGGCGCGGACCAGGCCGAGCGCGATCCGCATCGTCGTCGTCTTGCCGGCGCCGTTGGACCCGCAGAAGCCGAACATGGAGCCGGGCGCGACGGCGAAGGAGACGCCGTCCAGCACCCGGTTCGGCCCGTAGCTCTTGTGCAGCCCGTCGAACTCGAGCACCCGTCCTCCTGCCCCCGTCCGTTGCCGGCGGCAACGGTATCGGCCGGCTGCTGTCGCGCCGGGACGCCGCGTGGGGTGTCATCGGGGCATGAGCCAGGAGAACGTGCCGGCGCAGCCGCCGACCGGCGTGGGGCTGGACGGGCTGCGGGCGGCGGCCGCCGGGTGCAAGGCCTGTGAGCTGTGGCAGGGCACGACCCAGACGGTGTTCGGCGAGGGGCCGGAGACCGCCCGCGTCGTGTTCGTCGGCGAGCAGCCCGGCGACCAGGAGGACCGCAAGGGCGAGCCGTTCGTCGGCCCGGCCGGCCGGCTGCTGGACCGGGCGCTCGGCGACGCCGGCATCGAGCGCAGCGACGCCTACATCACCAACGCCGTGAAGCACTTCCGCTTCACGCAGACCGGCAAGCGGCGGATCCACCAGACGCCCGGCCCGGAGCACCTGCGGGCCTGCCGGCCGTGGCTGGAGGCGGAGTTCGCCGTCCTGCAACCCGAGGTCGTCGTCTGCCTGGGCGCCACCGCCGCCAAGGCGCTGATCTCGCCGTCCTTCCGGATCACCAAGGAGCGCGGCCAGCTGCTCCCGTGGACCCCGCCGGGCGCCGACACGCTGTTCGCCGCCGCGGCCGACGAGGACGAGGACGCCCCGCACCAGACCTGGATGCTGGCGACCACGCACCCCTCGGCGATCCTGCGCACCCCCGACGAGGCACGGGCGGCCGCCTACGACGCCCTCGTCGCCGACCTGCGGGTCGTCGCGCACGCCCTCGCCTGACGCCCCGGTGGCAGCGGCCGGACCGGACTCAGGAGGATGTGGACTCCCGGCCGGTCCTCGCCCCTCTCGGGGGCGGGCGAGGCCGGCCGGGCGATCGACCTGCGCAGGTTCCTCGCAGCGGGTAGGACGGTGCCCATGGATCGCGTCTACACGGCCGAGGCAACGGCGTCCGGAGCCCGCACCGGGGAGGTGGGCACCTCCGACGGCCGGCTGACCGCGAGCCTGTCCCGACCCGCGGAGATGGGCGGGGACGGCGGCCCGGGCACCAATCCCGAGCAGCTGTTCGCCGCGGGCTACGCCGCCTGCTTCCACAGCGCCATGCGCTTCGGCCTGCGCGACCTCGGGCTGACCCCGGAGGCCCTGGAGGGCTCCTCGGTCACCGCCCAGGTCCACTTCCTGCGGGGAGCCCCCGGCGACTTCGGCCTCGGCGTCGACCTCTTCGCCCGGCTCCCCCGGCTCGACGACGAGCAGGCGCTCCGGCTCATGGAGAAGACGCACACCGTCTGCCCCTACTCGCGCGCCACGGCGGGCAACGTCGCGGTCGGGCTGCACGTCGTCCCGGCGGCCTCCGCCGCCTGAGACAGGACCTCCTGCCCCCCTACCGCCCGCGAACTCGCGGCGGGTCCCTGCCGGGGCCGCCCTGGCGCCCCTCGTCATCGAGTGCTGCGAACTCGTGGTGATCAGGCCGGGATCGCCACGAGTCCGTGGGACTCGACGTCCTCAGTCCCGGGTGGAGGGCTGCGCCGAGCGGGAGGCGCGGAAGAGCCAGAACGAGGGCACCGCGAGCGCGACGACCGCCATCGCGACGACCACGACCACGCCGCCGGAGACCATCGCGGCGGTCACCCCGGCCGCGCTCGCCACCGCGCCGGCCCGTAGGTCGCCCAGCCGCGGCCCGCCGGCGACGACGACCAGGAAGACCCCCTGCATCCGCCCGCGCATCTCCTCCGGCGCGGCCAGCTGCAGCATCGACGAGCGCAGCACCGCGCTCACCATGTCGCCGGCGCCGGCCACGGCCAGGCAGAGGACCGCCAGCCACAGCGTCGGAGCGAGCCCGAACCCGATGATCGCCAGGCCCCACACCGCGATCGCCACGACCACGACCGCGCCCTGCCGGTCCACCCGGGACACCCAACCCGAGGTCACCCCCATGAGCAGCGCGCCGATCGAGATGCCGGCGAACAGCCAGCCGAGGCCGTTGGGCGAGTCGGCGAACCGGCCGGCGGCCAGCTCGGGGAACACCGCCTGGGGCCAGGCGAAGAGCATCGCGACGACGTCGACGACGAAGGTCATCAGCAGCACCGGCTGGGTGCGCAGGAAGGCGAAGCCCTCCCCCACCCCGCGCACCGCGGCACCGAGCCGCAGGGGCACGGCGTCCCGGCTGGGGAGCAGCGGCGGCAGGCCGCGCAGCAGCAGGACGGCGACCAGGAACCCGAGCGCGTCGACCGCGTAGGTGACCGGCAGGCTGCCGAAGCCGATGAGCAGGCCGGCCAGCAGCGGCCCGACGATGACGCCGACCTGGCGCACGGTCATGGCCAGCGCGTTGGCCGCCGGCACGCCCTCGGCCCCGACGATCGCCGGGATGACGGCGCTGCGGGTCGGCTGGTTGACCGCGGTGAACCCGGACAGGGCGGCGGTGAGCGCCCACAGCAGCCACAGGTGTCCACCGCCGGGCAGCAGCGCCTGGACGGCCAGCAGCGCGCTGGTCACCGCGGACCCCACCCCAGTGACCAGCATCAGCCGCCGGCGGTCCATCGAGTCGGCGATCGCGCCGCCCACCAGGCCGAACACGATGAGCGGGACCAGCGCCACCAGCGAGGTCACGCCGACCAGCAGCGACGAGCCGGTCAGCGCGTAGACCTGGAACGGGACGGCGACCAGCGTCATCTGCTGGCCGACCATGGTGGCCGCCACGCCCCAGAACAGCCGCCGGTAGTGCGGGTCCTGCAGCGGGGTCGTGTCGATGGTCCAGGCGCGGCGGCGGCCCCGGGGCGGTAGCGGCACCGGCTCCTCGACGGGGCCGCCGCCCTCGACCGGGTCGACCGGGTGGGGCGCTCCCGGAGGACCGCTCACACCGTCACCGGTCCGCTCCCGCGGGACGCTCCGCTCGTCGCTCGCTGCGATGTCCGCGCTCCGGCCCGCTCACGGCGCGAGGCGCTGGACGAACCAGCCGCCCCCCTCCGCGTCGTCGCGCACGAAACGGAGCCGGTCGTGCAACCGGTCGGCCCCGCCCTGCCAGAACTCGACCGAGTCGGGCACCACGCGGTAGCCGCCCCAGACCGCCGGGCGCGGCAGCTTCTCGTCCTCCGGCGTCTCGGCGTCCAGTCGGCGCAACCGCTCCACCAGCTCCGCGCGCGAGTCCACCGTCGTCGACTGGACCGACGCCGCGGCGGCCAGCTGCGCACCGCGGGGGCGCGGGTCCCACAGGTCGTCGCTGGCGGCCTCCCCGACCCGCTCCACCCGTCCGGTCACCCGGACCTGGCGCTGCAGCGCGTGCCAGGGGAAGACGAGCGCGGCCCGCGGGTTCACCGCGAGCTGGGCGCCCTTGGCGGAGGCGTAGCTGGTGGCGAAGACGAACCCCGCCTCGTCGTAGCCCTTGACCAGCACGATCCGCGCGTCGGGGGCCCCGTCGGCGTCGGCGGTGGCGACCACGACCGCGTTGGGCTCGGGCAGCTCGGCGGCCACGGCGTCGGCGAACCAGCGGTCGAACTGCTCGACCCAGGTGCCGGCGAGGTCGTCCTCGCGGAGCCCCCGGGTCGCGTAGTCCCTGCGCATGCGGGAGAGGTCGGCCACCACCTCATGTTCCCAGCCGGGCCCGCGGCCCGTGCCGTCACCGCCCGCCGGACGGGCGCGCGGCCCTCCCCGCCCCGCCTGTCCCCGGCGCGTCGGCACGGCCTAGGGTCGCAACCGCAGTCGTGCGCCGCCCCTCGTGCGCGCACGAGTCCCGCGCGCAGAGGAGCATGCGAGATGGCCGACGACTTCGTACCAGGCCTGGAAGGCGTCATCGCCTTCGAGACGGAGATCGCCGAACCGGACAAGGACGGTGGCTCGCTCCGGTACCGGGGTGTCGACATCGAGGACCTGGCCGGCAGGGTGACCTTCGGCAACGTCTGGGCGCTGCTGGTCGACGGCAAGTTCGGCCCGGGCCTGCCGCCGGCCGAGCCGTTCCCGATCCCGGTGCACAGCGGCGACGTGCGCGTCGACGTCCAGGCCGCCCTGGCGATGCTGGCCCCGTTCTGGGGCTACCGCCCGCTGCTGGACATCGACAGCGAGACCGCCCGCGACCAGCTGGCCCGCGCCGCGGTCATGGCGCTGTCCTACGTCGCGCAGTCCGCCCGCGGCATCGGCGTCCCGGCCGTCCCGCAGGCGCGCGTCGACGAGGCCGCCACGATCGTCGAGCGCTTCATGGTCCGCTGGCGCGGCGAGCCCGACCCCCGCCACGTCGCCGCCGTCGACGCCTACTGGACGTCGGCCGCCGAGCACGGCATGAACGCCTCCACCTTCACCGCCCGCGTCATCGCCTCCACCGGCGCCGACGTCGCCGCCGCCATGTCCGGGGCGATCGGCGCGATGTCCGGCCCGCTGCACGGCGGCGCCCCGTCCCGCGTGCTGCACATGCTCGACGGCGTGGAGCAGAGCGGGAACGCCGAGACCTACGTCAAGGGCCTGCTCGACCGCAACGAGCGGCTGATGGGCTTCGGCCACCGCGTCTACCGCGCCGAGGACCCGCGCGCCCGCGTGCTGCGCAAGGCCGCCGAGGAGCTGGGCGCCCCGCGCTTCCAGGCCGCCCAGGCGCTGGAGCAGGCCGCGCTCAAGGAGCTGCGCGAGCGCCGTCCCGACCGCCCGATCGAGACCAACGTCGAGTTCTGGGCCGCGATCGTCCTGGACTTCGCCGAGGTCCCGGCGCACATGTTCACCTCGATGTTCACCTGCGCCCGCACCGCCGGCTGGTGCGCGCACATCCTCGAGCAGAAGAACACCGGCCGCCTCGTGCGCCCGTCGGCCCGCTACGTCGGCCCGGCCCCGCGCAAGCCCGAGGAGGTCGAGGGCTTCGACACGATCACGGTCAAGGCCGTCGACCAGCCGGCCTGAAAAAGGACCCCGCTGCCCCCCACCACTCGCCAGCTCGCGGCGGGACCCTGCAGCGGGGCCACAGCTCGACCCGACCCCTGAGAGGCAGTCCTCCCGGATGAGCATCACCATCCCCGCCGACCTCCTGCCTGCCGACGGCCGCTTCGGCTGCGGTCCGTCGAAGGTGCGCCCCGAGGCCCTCGAGGCGCTGGCCGCCAGCGGCGCGACCCTCATGGGGACCTCCCACCGGCAGGCGCCGGTCAAGGGCCTGGTGCGCCAGGTGCGCGAAGGCCTGACCGAGCTGTTCGACCTGCCCGACGGCTACGAGGTGGTCCTGGGCAACGGCGGGACGACGGCGTTCTGGGACGCCGCGATCATCGGGCTGATCCGCGAGCGCAGCGCCCACGGCACCTACGGCGAGTTCTCCGCGAAGTTCGCCTCCGGCGTGGCAGAGGCGCCCTTCCTCGGCGACCCGGTGATCGCCAAGGCCGACCCCGGGTCGCTGGCGCTGCCCACCGCGACCGACGGCGTCGACGTCTACGCGTGGGCGCACAACGAGACCTCCACCGGCGTCATGGCGCCGGTGCAGCGGCCGCACGGCACCGACGACGCGCTGGTGCTCATCGACGCGACCAGCGCCGCCGGCGGGCTGCCCGTGGACGTCTCACAGACCGACGTCTACTACTTCGCCCCGCAGAAGAACTTCGGTGGGGACGGCGGGCTGTGGGTGGCGCTCATGTCGCGCGACGCCCTGGACCGCGTGGCGGAGGTCAAGGGTTCGGGCCGCTGGGTCCCCGGCTTCCTCGACCTGTCGATCGCCGTCGACAACTCCGGCAAGGACCAGACGTACAACACCCCGGCGGTGGCGACGCTGTTCCTGCTGGCCGACCAGATCCGCTGGCTGCTGTCCCTCGGCGGGCTGTCCGGCGCGGTGGCGCGCACCCAGGACTCCTCCACCCGGCTGTACGGGTGGGCCGAGCAGTCGGAGTTCGCCACGCCGTTCGTGAAGGACCCCGACCACCGCTCCTACGTGGTCGGGACGATCGACTTCGACGCCTCCGTCGACGCCGCCGAGGTGGCGAAGGTGCTGCGGGCCCACGGCGTCGTCGACGTGGAGCCCTACCGCAAGCTCGGCCGCAACCAGCTGCGGGTGGGCATGTTCCCGGCCGTCGACCCCGACGACGTGAGCGCGCTGACCGCCTGCATCGACTTCGTCGTCGGGAAGCTCTAGGAGGACCACCCTTCCCCCCACGCCTCGGAGAAGGACCCCGTCCTCCTCACCGCTCGCAGGCTCGCGGCGAGCCTCTGAACGGGGCCGGCGGGGCCCTGAAGGGTGGCCGCCGCGGGCCGCGTGTCGGGTGGGACACGCCGACCGGGCCCAGCCGACCCGCGACGGCCGGCCGGCCGTCCGGCAGCATCGTCGGGGTGAGGCGCATCACGGTCGTCCTGTCCGCGGTCGGCCTGCTGTTGGCCGGCGCCGGCCCCGCCGGAGCCACCCCTGCCGACGGCCCGGTGCCGCCCGGCCCGGTCGCGCTGGGGAACCCGGAGTTCACCGCCAACGTCATGGCTCCGCTGAAGGTGACCGACTGGCCGGCGTTCGAGGCCGACCTCGAGGCCGTGGCCGGGTACGGCGTGGACGCGGTGAGCGTCGACGTGTGGTGGGGCGACGTCGAGGGCGCGGCGGACAACCGGTTCGACTGGGCCTACTACGACCGCGTGTTCGAGGCGATCACGGCCGAGGGCCTGGACCTCGCGCCGATCCTGTCCTTCCACCAGGCCGGCGGGAACGTCGGCGACGACTACACCAGCCTGCTGCCGTCGTGGCTGTGGGAGAAGTACGCCGACGTCACACACCGGGGCGTCCTCCTCGGCCCGACCGGGCTGCAGCACCGCAGCGAGCAGGGCAACACCAGCGCCGAGAGCGTGCAGGGCTGGGCCGACCGGGTGGTGATGGGCGAGTACCGCGACTTCACCCGCGCCTTCGAGCGGCAGTACGGCGACCGCTACGCCGAGGAGGTCGTGGAGGTCAACGTCTCGCTGGGCCCGTCCGGGGAGCTGCGCTACCCCTCCTACAACCAGCACGACGAGGGCACCGGCTACCCGACCCGGGGCGCACTGCAGGCGTACTCCCCGCTGGCCGTGCGCGACCTGCAGGTGCAGACGCTGCGCCGGTACGGCTCGCTCGAGGCGGTCAACCGGGCCTGGGGCACCGACCTCGGGTCGGTGGACGAGATCGGCCCGCCCGAGGACGCCGAGGCCTTCTTCGCCAGCCTGGCGTACCGGGACACGCAGTACAGCCGCGACTTCGTGGACTGGTACAACGGCTCGCTCGTCGACCACGGCGAGCGGGTGCTCCGTACCGTGATCCGCACCCTGGGGCAGGACTTCCCGGAGGCCGACATCGGCTACAAGGTCCCCGGCATCCACTGGTCGATGACGAACCCGGCTCACCCGCGGGCCGCCGAGGTGACCACCGGGCTCGTCCAGACCAGCGTCGACCTGGACTCGTGGGAGACCGGCCACGGCTACCAGCGGGTCGTCGAGCTGGCCAACCGCTTCGACGGCGGCCGGCGCGAGGTGGTCCTGCACTTCACCGCGCTGGAGATGGACGACCAGGACGTCCCGCCGCAGTACTCGCTGGCCCAGACGCTGGTCGAGTGGGTCGGCGACCACGCGTACCGGGCCGGCGTCGAGCTCAAGGGCGAGAACGCGCTGGCCGGCGGGGTCCGGTCCGACGAGGGCTGGGACAACATCGAGGAGGCCTTCGCGACGTGGGGCTACCTCGGCCTCACCGTGCTCCGGATGGACGACGTCGCCTCGGGCACCGGGCAGCGCCGGTACGCGGAGTTCATCGCGGAGTACCGCCCCGACGCGTGAGGGAGGCCCCGTCCTCCCCACCCCTCGCCGGCTCGGGGCGGTGCCCGGGACGGGGCCGGGGACGTCGCGGGGGGACCGGTGCGCCACGCCGGGCGAGCCTGCCGACGCGGTCCCGCGCGCGCGGATAGCCTCGGTAGTGGACTCCCCCATCCCGGGGTCGGTCCGCCCGCCGTCCCCGACCCCGCGCACGCACCAGGAGGCCGCCCATGCGCACGCTGCGCCTCGTGGGCCTCTCCGACGACGGCCAGAACCTGGTCCTCGCCCTGGACGGCGCCGAGCCGGGCGAGGAGGGCGAGCGCTTCGAGCTGCCGGTCGACGAGCGGGTCCGCGCCGCGGCGCGCGGGGACGCCCGCCGGCTGGGGCAGATCGACGTGGAGATCGGCGTGACCCTGCCGCCGCGGGTGATCCAGGCCCGCATCCGCGCCGGGGAGACCCCGGAGCAGGTGGCGCAGGCCTCGGGCATCCGGGTCGAGCGGATCATGCGCTTCGCCCACCCCGTGCTGCAGGAGCGCGAGCGGGTGGCCGAGCAGGCCCGCGAGGCCCGGGTGCGGCTGTCCGAGGGGACGCCGTCGGTCCCGCTGCAGCAGTTCATGTCCGAGCGGCTGCGGCTGCTCGGCGCCGACCTCGACGCCGTCCGCTGGGACGCCCACCGCGCCGGCGACGGCGTCTGGCAGGTCACCGCCGCCTGGCAGGCCGGCGCCAAGTCCGGCGTCACCCGCTGGGCCTACGACATCCCCGCGCGCACCGTCACCCCGGTCGACGCCGCCACCACCGACTTCGCCGAGGGCACCCGCCTGGTCCGGGTCGTCCCGCACGTGCCGGCCGACCGGCCCGCCCCCGTGCACCGCGGCCGGCCGGTAGCCGTCGTCGTCCCCGACGACGACGGCGTGGCCGCGCCCGCCTCGTCCCGGCTCGCCCGCGACGAGGACGACGACACCGGGCAGGACGACGACGTGCGGCGGGTGCTGCCCGTCGACAGCGGCACCCGGCGCACCGATCCCGCGGTGCCCGCCGACGAGGACGACGTGAGCGAGCACGACACCGTCGTCCTGGGCCGCCCGGGCGGCGACGGGGACGACGACGAGGACCCGCGCGCCCGCATCCCGGCGTGGGAGGACATCGTCTTCGGGGTCCGCCGGCACCGCTGAGGGTGCCGCCTTGCGGCTCCCTCGCGGATGCCCTGCGGCGCACCCGCGGGTTGCCCTCCCCATCGGGTGATCTCACGCTCCGTACCTGGTCAGATGCGCAGTGCACGTCCCACAGTCGTCCTGGACTCATCACGGACGAAGGGGGACGGCTCGCATGACCGCGAGACAACCAGGCAAGGAGGCACGGCCGCGCCCCGCCGCACGTGCCACGGTGCTGGCGATGGCCTCGGCCACGCTGGTGGGCATGGGGGTGACCCCCACCGCCGCGGCCGCCACCGCACCGGAGGGTCCCCTGGTGCCCGTGATCGTGGAGGGGAGCGCCGATGCAGCCGCGGCCGAGGTGCAGCGGCTGGGCGGGGTGGTCGACCTCCGGCTGGACGTCCTCGACGGCCTGCAGGCCCGGGTACCGGCCGACCGCCTGGCGGCGCTGACCCAGGTCGAGGGCGTGCGGGCGGTGACCCCGGACGGCACCCTGGTCCCGCTCGACGAGCGCTGGGGCGACGACACCACGGGCGAGGGCCTGCAGGCCACGCTGTCGACGGGCACGTGGCAGGCCGCCCACGACATGGGCTCGATCTTCAGCATCACCCGCGACACCGGTGCGCAGACGGTGTGGGGCAAGTCCGACCCGAACGACGGCAACCGCAAGCTGACCGGTCACGGGGTCGGCATCGCGCTGCTCGACACCGGCGTCACCCGCGTGCCGGGCCTCGACGCGGCCGGCAAGGTGGTCGACGGGCCGGACCTGTCGCTGGACTCGCAGGCCGCCAACACCCGTTCCCTGGACGCCTACGGCCACGGCACCCACATGGCCGGGCTGATCGCCGGCCGCGACTCCGCGGCCCCGCGCGGCAACGAGGCCGACCAGAAGTGGTTCGCGGGCATGGCCCCCGACGCGAAGATCGTCAACGTCAAGGCCGGCGCCTCCGACGGCGCCGTCGACGTCTCGCAGGTCGTTGCGGGCATCGACTGGGTCGTCACCAACCGGGCCAGCCACGACATCCGGGTGCTGAACCTGTCGTACGGCACCGACTCGACCCAGTCCTCCCAGCTGGACCCGCTGGCCCACGCGGTCGAGAGCGCCTGGCGGGCCGGGATCGTGGTCGTCGTGGCCGCCGGCAACGACGGCGAGTCCGGCCCCCGGCCCCTGACCATGCCGGCGATCGACCCGTACGTCATCGCGGTCGGGTCCAGCGACAACCGGGGCACCGCGCAGCCGGAGGACGACACGGTCGGCGCCTGGACCAACTCCGGCACGACGACCCGCCGTCCCGACGTGCTGGCGCCCGGCAAGTCCGTGGTCAGCCTGCGCGTGCCCGGTTCGTGGGCCGACGTCGGCCACCCCGAGGGCCTGGTGCCCGGTGACCCGACGCAGCGGCTCTTCCGCGGCACCGGCACCTCGCAGTCGGCAGCCGTCGTCTCCGGTGCGGCCGCCCTGCTCCTGCAGCGCAACCCGAGGCTGACGCCGGACCAGGTCAAGGGCCTGCTCGCGGCCAGCGCCGACCGGCTCATGCGGGACGCCAGCCCGGTGCAGGGCGCCGGCGTGCTGGACGTCAAGGGCGCGGTCGAGCTGCTGGAGAAGGGCTCGGTGCCCGGCTACACGCAGACGCACGCCCGCTCCACCGGCACCGGCTCGCTCGACGCCTCCCGCGGCGGCAGCCACATCGCCGACCCGCTGACCGGCGCGCTGCTCACCGGCGAGCAGGACGTCTTCGGCGCGGCCTGGGACGCCCGCAGCTGGGCGGCCGCGTCGACGACCGGCACCGCCTGGCAGGGCGGCGTGTGGCGCGGCTCCACCTGGGCGGGCGGCGGCTGGGTCGGCGGCGCCTGGGCGCCGGTCGCCTGGACGACGCCGTCGTGGACCGGCATCGCGTGGAGCGACCGGACCTGGACGCAGATGCGGTTCGAGTCCGACGGCTGGGAGCGCGCGCGGTGGCGCGGCGACGACTGGACGCGGGCGCGCTGGCGGTCCGACGACTGGTCACGGGCCCGCTGGCGGGTCGCCGACGGCTGGTGAGCTGCTGAGCTCAGGGGCGGGGGGGTCCACCGGGCTCCCCGCCCCTGGCGCGTCCGCCCCTCGGGGGTGAGTCGCCGGGGGGCCGGCTCAAGACCCGTCGGTCCCCTGTCGATGCCGAGGAGGAACTGCCGGACCGGCGACAGGAGGTGGCTGCGTGGCCGCGCGCGAACGTTGGCGCGACGTCGTCGTCGTCCTGGCCACCGGACTACTGGCCGCGGGCGCCCTCGCCCTGGTGACCGGGCCGTTGCGGGGCGTGGACGCCGCCGTGGCCAGCCACGAGGTCCCCTGGTGGGCGCTGGTCCCCCTGTTCCTCGCCGCCGAGCTGTGCGTCGTGCACCTGCAGGTCCGCCGGGAGTCCATCTCGGCGACCCCCGCCGAGATCCCGCTCGTCCTCGGCCTGGCCTTCTGCGACCCCACCGGGTACGTGGCGGCCAGCGTCCTCGGCTCGGCGCTCGGCCTGCTCTGGCAGCGGCGGTTCGGGCTGGCCCTGCTGTTCAACCTCGCGCTGTTCGCCTTCGAGGCCGCGCTCTCCCAGACGATCTACCACGCGGTGCTGGCCGGCGGGGACCCGACGAGCGTGCGCGGCCTCGTCGCGGCGGTCACCGCCATCGTGGCCACCCAGGCCATCAGCGCGCCCACCCTGATCGGGGTCATCGCGGTCAAGGCCGGCCGCTTCCCGGAGGGCGCGCTCCGCGAGGCCGTCGTCTCCGTGCTGGTCGTGTCGCTCGGCAACGCCAGCGTGGGGCTGCTGGGCGTCGTCCTGCTGGTCACCCGCCCCGGCGCCCTGGTCCCGCTGCTCGTCGTCGTCGCCGTGCTCGTCGTGGCCTACCGCGGCTACTCGACGCTGAGCCGCGGCCACGCCCGGCTGGAGTCGCTGTACCGCTTCACCGACCGCATCGGCGGCGCGGTCCGCACCGAGCGGGTGGCCGAGGCCGTGCTCGTCGAAGCCCGCGACGAGCTCGCTGCGGAGTCCGCCGAGCTGGTGCTGCTGCCCACCGGCACCGAGCCCGGCACCCACCTGAGGCTCACCGGCACGACCGTCGTCCCGGTGCCGTTCGAGGCCGCGCCGGCCTGGTGGACGCCCGCCCTGGACGGTGAGCCGCTGCTGCGCCCGGCCGGTGACGGCACGCCCCGGGACGGCATCGCCGCGCCGCTGCGGGTGGAGGACACCGTCGTCGGCGTCCTGCTGGTCACCGACCGGCCCGACCACCTGGACACCTTCGGCGAGGCCGACCTGCGGCTGTTCGTCTCGCTGGCCAACCACGCCGGCCTGTCGCTGCACAAGGCGCACCTGGTCGACCGGCTCGCGGCCGAGGCCGCGGCCCAGGAACACCGCTCGCTGCACGACCCGCTCACCGGCCTGCCCAACCGCCGGCACTTCCTGCGGCTGCTGCGCAACCGGCTGGCCGACGAGCCACGGACGGCCGTCGTCCTGCTGGACCTCGACGGGTTCAAGGACGTCAACGAGGCCTTCGGGCACGCCACCGGCGACCGGCTGCTGGCCGAGGTGGGCCGGCGGCTGGCCGACCGGCTGGGTGCGACGTCGGTGGCCCGGCTGGGCAACGACGAGTTCGCCGCCCTGGTGCCGGCCGTCGCCGACGCCGAGGACGCCCGCACGCGGGTGGCGGCGCTGGTCGCCGCGCTGTCGGTCCCGTTCCCGGTGGAGGGCCTGACGGTCGACGTCCGCGTCACCGCCGGTCTGGCCGTCGCTCCCGAGCACGGCGAGGACGCGGCGGGCCTGCTGCAGCACGCCGACACCGCGCTGTACGCGGCCAAGCACCAGCGCACCGACGTGGCGGTGTACGACAGCGCCGCCGACCGGGCCAGCCACCGCCTGCGCATGACCGGCCAGCTCCGCGACGCCATCGCCGCCGGGGACCTGACCGTCCACTACCAGCCCAAGACCGACCCGGCGACCGGCCGGACCGCCGGGGTCGAGGCGCTGGTCCGCTGGGAGCACCCGGAGCACGGGCGGGTCGGCCCCGACGAGTTCATCCCGCTCGCCGAGCAGACCGGCCTCATCCGGCCGCTGACCACGCTGGTCCTGGACACCGCGCTGGCCGCCTGCGCCGGGTGGCGCCGGCAGGGCCACCACCTGGGTGTGGCGGTGAACCTCTCCACCCGCAGCCTCACCGACGCCGAGCTGCCGGCCCGGGTCGGCGAGGCGCTGCGCCGGGCGGGCCTCCCCGCGGCCGCGCTCACGCTGGAGATCACCGAGACCGCCGTCATGGCCGACCTCGGCCGGTCGGTCGCGGTGCTGCAGGAGCTGCGCGCCCTGGGCGTCCGGCTGTCGGTCGACGACTTCGGGACCGGGCAGTCCTCCCTGGCCTACCTCAAGCAGCTGCCCATCCACGAGGTGAAGATCGACAAGGCCTTCGTCCTGGGCCTCGCGGACGACGACGGGGACGCCGCCATCGTGCGCGCCGCGCTCAGCCTGGGCCACGCCCTGGGCCTGCGGGTCGTCGCGGAGGGCGTGGAGGACGCCGTGACGCTCGCCCTGCTCGCGGACTGGGGGTGCGACCTGGTGCAGGGCTTCCACGTGAGCCGCCCCCTGCCGCTGGACCGGCTCGCGGAGTGGCTCGCCGCCCACGGCCCCGCGGGTCCCGTGACCGCCCGGGCCGCGGTGGCGGCACCGGGTCGGTGACGCGGACCTCGGCTGCCGGCAGGTGTCCGCGGAACCCGCCGGGGTAGCAACGAGCACATGTCAGCTTCGGTGTCCATGCCCCTCGGTGGAGTGCAGGTCGGTTCCTTCGACAGCTACGAGCAGGCCCAGGCCGCCGTCGACCACCTCTCCGACCAGAAGTTCCCGGTCGAGAACGTGACGATCATCGGCTCGGACCTCCGCCAGGTCGAGCGCGTCACCGGCCGGCTCACCTGGGGCCGGGTGCTCGCCGCCGGTGCGGCCGGCGGCGCCTGGTGGGGCCTGTTCGTCGGCCTGCTGCTCGGCATCTTCGCCGTCGAGCCCGGTGCCTGGATCGGCTCGGTCGTGACCGGCCTGCTCATCGGCCTGCTCTTCGGCGCGCTGTTCGGCGCGCTGGGCTACGCCGCCACTCGGGGACGGCGGGACTTCACCAGCGCCAGCGCGATCGTCGCCGGCCGCTACGACGTGATGTGCAACCCGGCCCGCGCCGAGGAGGCCCGGGCGCACCTGGCCCGCTTCTCGCTCCGCGGCTGAACGTGAGGACCCCCCTGCCCCCCACCGCTCGCAGGCTCGCGGCGGGCCCCTGCAGGGGGGCCGTTCCAGTACGTCACCTGAGGGTCGCGAAGGCCACCGCGGCGGCCGCGGCGACGCCCAGGGAGTCGACGCCGGCCCGCATCGGGATGCGCGCCCGCACCCGCGCGGCCTGCTGCGCCTCGGGCGTCAGGCCCGGCCCCTCCGCGCCCAGCAGCACCGCGGTGCGCGGGTGCGCGACCGGGTCCACGTCGGCCAGGTCGACGGCGTCGGGCGCCGGGGTGAGCGCCACGGTCAGGTAGCCGGCGTCGTGCAGCCGCGCCAGCCCGCCGGGCCAGTCCGGCAGGACGGCGAACGGCAGCGCCAGCACGTGCCCCATCGAGACCCGCACCGAGCGCCGGTAGAGCGGGTCGGCGCAGCGCGGGTCGAGCAGCAACCCCTCGACGCCGAGGGCCACGGCCGAGCGGGCGATGGAGCCGAGGTTCTCCGCGTCGTTGAGCGCCTCGAGCACGGCCAGCCGCCGCGGGGCCGCGGGATCCGGCCCGGCCAGCAGCTCGTCCAGGTCGGCCGGCGGACGGCGGTCCGCCGAGGCCAGCACGCCGCGGGTCAGCCGGAAGCCGATGACCTCCGAGAGCACCCACCTGTCCGCCTCGTAGGCCGCGACCCCCTCGGGCAGGTCCAGCGCCGCCACCCGGCCGGGCACGCCGAGCACCGCCCGCACCCGGTACGGCGAGGCCAGCAGCCGCTCGACCGCCGGCACGCCCTCCACGATCACCGGGCCGGTCCCGCGCTCGGTGCCCGGCCGGCGGTCGCCCGCCTTGAGGTCGCGGAAGTCGGCCACCCGCGGGTCGTCCGGGTCGGTGATCGTCGCGGGGCTCGGGCGCACCCGCCGATCCTCCCAAGCCGGTCCGCCGCGCGGCCGCGCCGTCCGGCCCGCAGGATCGAGCGGTGCCCTCCTCCCCCACGACCGTCGTCGGAGCCGGCATCGCCGGCACGGCCTGCGCCCGCGTCCTCGCCGGGGCCGGGGTGCCCGTCCGCGTGCTCGACCGCGGCCGCCGGCCCGGCGGGCGGATGGCCTCCCGGACGCTGCACGACCGCACCGTCGACCTGGGCGCCTCCTACCTGACCGCCGAGGACGGCTCGGAGTTCGCCACGCAGGTCCGCGACTGGGTGGACCGCGGCCTGGCCCGGCCGTGGACCGACACCTTCGCCGTCGCCGGCCCCGACGGGCTGCGCTCGACCACCACCGGGCCGGTCCGCTACGCCGCACCGGGTGGTACCCGCTCGCTGGTCGCCGACCTCGCCGGGGGCCTGGACCTGGAGAGCGGGCGCACGGTCGCCGCGGTCGGCCCCGGTCCGCGGGTGGACGGCGAGGAGGTGCCCGCCGTCGTCCTGGCGATGCCCGATCCGCAGGCGCGCCGGCTGCTGGACGCCGACACCGCCGGGCGGCTGCTCGACGACCGCCCGTGGGAGCCCTCGCTGGCCGTCGTCCTCGGGTGGTCGCGGCGGCACTGGCCGGCCGACCTGCACGGCGCCTTCGTCAACGACGACCCGGCGGTCACCTGGGTGGCCGACGACGGCGACCGCCGCGGGGACGGCGCCCCGGTGCTGGTCGCGCACACCACGGCCGAGCTGGCCGCCGCGCACCTCGAGGACCCCGACGCCGCCGCCGGCCCGGTCGCCGCCGCGGTCGGCCGCGCGCTGGGCATCGACGTGCCGCCCGAGTGGACGACGGTGCACCGCTGGACCCACGCGCGCCCGGCGCAGGCGCGGGACGAGCCGTTCGGGCTGGCCGGCGGGATCGGCGTCTGCGGCGACGGGTGGTCCGCGCCGTCCCGGGTGCAGGCGGCGTGGACGTCGGGCACCGCGCTCGGCCGCGCCCTCCTCACCGCACGCTGACCACTCTCCCGACCCGGCGGGGACCGGCCTGTTGACGGCGCGCGAGGAACTCACCTACCGTTGACTTCATCAGGTGTTGAGTTCCGCCGAGGGAGCACCCATGACCGACGCCGTCACCGTCACCGACCTCGTCGTCCACCGCGGGCGCCGGGAGGTGCTGCACGGGCTGACCTTCGCCGTCCCTCCCGGGCAGGTCACCGGCCTGCTGGGCCCCAGCGGCAGCGGGAAAACGACGCTGATGCGCGCGCTGGTCGGGGTGCAGCGGGTGCGCGCGGGCGAGGTCACCGTCCTCGGGGAGCCGGCGGGCTCCCCCGGCCTGCGGTCCCGGGTCGGCTACGTCACCCAGGCGCCCAGCGTCTACCCCGACCTCACCGTCCGCGAGAACGCCCGGCACTTCGCCGCGCTGTACGGCCGCACGGCCCGCGACGCCGACGCCGCGCTCGCCGACGTGGGGCTCGCCGGCGCCGGCGGGCAGCTGGTCGGCGACCTCTCCGGCGGCCAGCGCGGCCGGGCGTCGCTGGCCTGCGCGCTCGTGGGCCGGCCCGAGGTCCTGGTGCTCGACGAGCCCACGGTGGGGCTGGACCCGGTCCTCCGGGTCGAGCTGTGGGCGCGGTTCGCCGACCTCGCCGCCGCCGGCACCACGCTGCTGGTCTCCAGCCACGTCATGGACGAGGCGGCCCGCTGCGACCGGTTGCTGCTGCTCCGCGACGGCGAGCTGCTGGCCGACTCGACCCCCGACCGGTTGCGGGCCGAGTCGGGCACCGCCGACCTCGACGAGGCGTTCCTGCGCGTGGTCCGCGCCCGTGAGGAGGTGGCGGCGTGACCACCGCGCTCTCGCCGCGGCTCACCGCGGCCACCACCGGGCGGGTGCTCCGGCAGCTGCGCCACGACCACCGCACGGTCGGGATGCTGGTGCTGCTGCCCAGCCTGCTGCTCGGGCTGCTGTACCTGCTGTGGGCCGAGCTGCCGTCGGTCCCGGGGGGGCCGGACGTGTTCGACCGGGTGGGCCTGACGATGCTCGGCGTCTTCCCCTTCGTCGTCATGTTCCTGGTGACCAGCATCGCCATGCTGCGCGAGCGGACGTCGGGCACGCTCGAGCGGCTGCTCACCACCCCGCTGTCGCGGCTGGACCTGCTCCTCGGCTACGGCACCGCCTTCGGGCTGGCCGCGGCGGTCCAGGCGCTGGTCACCGTCACCGTCGCGACGACGCTCTACGACCTGGCGCTGGCCGGGCCGCTGTGGGCGGTGGTGCTCATCGCCGTCGTCGACGCCGTCCTCGGGGTCGCCCTGGGCCTGCTGGCCAGCGCCTTCGCGCGCAGCGAGTTCCAGGCCGTGCAGTTCATGCCGGTCGTCGTCCTGCCGCAGTTCTTCCTCTGCGGCCTGCTCGTCCCGCGCGAGCAGATGGCCGGCTGGCTGCAGGCGGTCAGCGACGTCCTGCCGCTGACCTACGCCGTGGAGGCCCTGCAGGAGGTCGGGCGGTCCCCGGAGCCGACGGGCACCATGTGGGCGGACGTCGGCATCGTGGCCGGCGCGGCCCTGCTCGCCCTCGCCCTGGCGGCGGCGACCCTGCGGAGGAGGACCGGCTGAGCCAGGCCCGCCGGCGGCCCACCGGTCGCCGCCCCGGCAACCCCGACACGCGCGAGGCGGTGCTGGCCGCGGCCCGCACCGCCTTCGCCGAGCGCGGCTACGACGGCGCCTCGATCCGGGGGATCGCCGCCGCCGCGGGCGTCGACCCCGCACTGGTGCACCACTACTTCGGCACCAAGGAGAAGCTGTTCCTCGCGGCGGTCGAGGCCCCGGCCGATCCGGACGAGTTCCTGCCCGGGGTGCTGGCCGCGCCGCCGCAGGAGCTGGGTGCCGAGGTCGTCCGCCTGGTGCTGCGGGTGTGGGACGGGCCCGCCCGGCCGGCGTTCCTCGCCCTGGTCCGGTCGGCCGTCAGCAACGAGTGGTCGGCGAGGCTGCTGCGCGAGTTCCTGCTCGCGCGGATCATCCGCCGGGTGATCGGCTCGCTGGACCTGCCGGCCGAGGAGCGGGAGGCCCGTGGCGCGCTCGTCGCCTCCCAGGTCGGCGGCCTCGTCCTGGTGCGTTACGTGCTGCAGCTGGAGCCGCTCGCCTCCGCCCCACCGCAGGAGGTCGTCGACGCGATCGGCCCGACGGTGCAGCGCTACCTCACCGGCGAGGTCGCCCTCCCGGGCAGCGGCGGCTAGCGCGCCACCCGCGCCAGCTGGCGGGCCTGGGCGACCAGCCGGCCGGTCGCGTCCCAGATGCGGCACTCCTCGTCGGACCACCCGCCGGTGACCTCGGTGGAGCGCGACTCGACCAGGCACCAGCCCGGCGCCGGCAGCGCGCGGACCAGGACCTGCAGCTGCACGGTGGGTGCCCAGCCGGGCCTGCCGACGGCGAAGGCGGTGGGCGGCAGGGCGTCGGCGAACAGGAGCAGCGCCAGCGGGTCGGGCGCACGGCCGTCGGCCAGCCGGATCCAGGCCCGCAGCACGCGCTGGTCCGACGGGCGGCCGACGGTCCAGCCGGCCGTCGCGGGGTCCAGCCGGGTGTCGATCCGCCGGGCCAGCCCGACCACCGGCCCGCCCTCGGCGTTCCGCGTGGCGACGCACTCGTCGGGACCCGGCAGCCGGGGCGCGGGGTTCACCGTGTAGTCGGCCGGGTCCTCGCCCAGGGTCGCCGTCGTCACCTGGACGGCGAGCGACGGGCCGGTCCCGTCGCCGAGCAGCACCGACGAGTGCGCCAGCGTGCGCCCGGCCGGGCCCGGCGTGACGGCGAGCCGGGCCGGACCGCCGGGGGTGGCCCGCAGGTAGCTCGCCGACAGCGCGACCGGGTGCGGGTGCGGGCTGTCCAGGACGGCCGCCCGGGCGGCCACCGCGAGCAGGTAGCCGCCGTTGAGCACCCCGCCGCCGACGTCCCAGCCGGGGTCGAGGTCGGCGAGCAGCCCCCCGCCCTCGGTGCGGGTGACGGCGGTGGCGGCGTCGAAGGCGGAGGGCGCGGGGTCGGTCTGCGGCACGTCCCGGAGCCTGCCAGGGTGGGAGTCCATGGAGTACACGCACCTGGGGCGCAGCGGCCTGTCGGTCTCCCGCCTCTGCCTGGGCACGATGAACTTCGGCTGGAAGACCGAGGAGTTCGACGCCCACGCGATCATGGACCGGGCGCTGGCCGAGGGCGTCAACTTCTTCGACACCGCCAACGTCTACGGCTTCGACGCCGGCAAGGGCCGCACCGAGGAGGTGCTCGGCAGCTGGTTCGCCCGGGGCGGCGAGCGCCGCGAGAAGACGGTGCTGGCCACCAAGGTCTACGGCTCGATGACCGACTGGCCCAACGACACCTTCCTCTCCGCCCGCAACGTCGTCCGCTCCTGCGAGGCCTCGCTGCGCCGGCTGCAGACCGACTGGATCGACCTCTACCAGTTCCACCACGTCGACCTCTCGACGCCGTGGGAGGAGATCTGGCAGGCCTGCGAGACGCTGGTCGCCCAGGGCAAGGTGCTCTACGTGGGCTCGTCCAACCACGCCGCGTGGCAGATCGCCGCGGCCAACGAGGCCGCCGCCCGCCGGCACTTCACCGGCCTGGTCAGCGAGCAGTCGCACTACAACCTGCTGACCCGGCACGTGGAGCTCGAGGTGCTGCCGGCGGCCCGGCACTACGGCGTCGGCATCATCCCGTGGAGCCCGCTGGCCCAGGGGCTGCTGGCCGGTGTGCTCGGCGACCAGGCCGGCGACCGCCGCCACCTGGAGCGCAACCGGGAGCGGATCGAGCGGCACCGCCCCGCGCTGCAGGCCTACGAGGACGCCTGCCGGGAGTGGGGCTCCGCGCCCGCCGACGTGGGGCTGGCCTGGCTGCTGCACCAGCCCGCGGTGACCGCGCCCATCGTCGGGCCGCGCACCATGGAGCAGTTCGAGGGCTCGCTCGCGGCGCTGGACGTGCAGCTCGACGCGGCCCAGCTGGCCCGGCTCGACGAGATCTTCCCCGGTTACCAGGCGGCACCGATGGAGTACGCCTGGTGAGCTGAGCCGGGCTTCGGCCGCACCGCGTGACCGCCCGGGCACGAAGCGCGACACGCCGCCCCCTGGACCCCCAGGACTGGGGGACCGGGTCCCCCTCTGCCGCGTGTGCCCGGTGCCCCTCCCTCCCCCGGAGCCTCGGATCCCACGAGAGCGGCCGTGGGGGCGGGCTCTCCGACGCCGGGGGGCGGGTGCGCGTGCACGGGTACGGGGACGAGACGGCCGGGGTGTGCCCGTTCAGCGGGGCGGGTGCCGGCGACGGCGGGACGGCGCGCAGCGGGGTCGGCCGGCGCACGGTGCTGGCGGGGCTCGCGACCCTCGCGGCGCTGCCGGTCCTCGGCGGCACCGCCCAGGCGGCACCGGCCCGCCGGACGCCGACGGCCCCGCCGCCGCCGCCGAAGGCCCCGGCCCGCAAGCCGCGGGCCGCCCGCGGCGCGCACGCCGTCGGCAACCCGCGCGGCAGCGACATCGCGGTGCGCGCCGACCGGGACAAGGAGGCCCGGTTCGGCGTGATGTTCAAGAAGCTGCCGGCCTTCTCCCCGCCGGACGCCCTGCTGACCGCGCTGGCCGTCGCCATGAACGACGGCAAGGCCCCGCTGTCGGACGTCAAGGACTCCGACGTCGCCTCCGACATCGCGGGCATCCCGGCCGGCTACATCTACCTCGGCCAGTTCATCGACCACGACATGACGCTGGACAAGACCCCGCTGACCCAGCAGCAGCAGGACCCGCGGGCGATGACCAACTACGACACGCCCCGCTTCGACCTGGCCAGCGTGTACGGCAAGGGACCGGCCGGCAGCCCCGAGCTCTACGACCCGGCCCGGCCGGGCTACCTGCTCTGCAACGACCACGAGGGCGTGCGCGACCTGCCCCGGGACGAGGTCGGCGCGGCCTACCTCGGCGACCCGCGCAACGACGAGAACCTCATCGTCGCCCAGCTGCACGCGGTCTTCCTGCGGCTGCACAACAAGCTGCGCGACGAGGGGAAGGGATTCGAGCAGGCCCAGCAGCTGGTCCGCTGGCACTACCAGTGGCTGATCGTCAACGACTACCTGCCGCGCATCGTCGGCCGCGACGTGGTCGACCGGCTGGTGCGCCGCCGCCGCGGCGGGCCGATCGAGTTCCTCGGGCGGTTCTACAAGCCGCGCAACCCGCGCCGGCCGTACATGCCGGTGGAGTACTCCGGCGCTGCGTACCGCTTCGGGCACAGCATGATCCGGGCCGAGTACGAGGTGCACGACCAGCACACCGTGCCGATCTTCGCCAACGAGGGCTACCAGGACCTGCGCGGCAACCGCCCGGTCCCGGCCGACCTGTGGATCGACTGGAACTACTTCTTCGAGGTCCCCGGCATGAGCACGCCCGACGACCGCAACATGTCGCGGAAGATCGACGCCCAGCTCTCGCTGCCGCTGTCCACGCTGCCGCCCACCGTCGTGGCCCCCACCGCCGGGGCGATCGTCTCGCTGGCCGAGCGGAACCTGCTGCGCGGCAAGCGGCTGGGCCTGCCCTCGGGGCAGGACGTCGCCGCCGCGATGGGCCTCAAGCCGCTGACCAACCAGCAGCTCGGGCTCACCGACCCGGGCTGGAAGGGCAAGGCGCCGCTCTGGTTCTACGTGCTCAAGGAGTCCGAGCTGCTCGGCGGCGACCGGCTGGGCCCGGTCGGCGGCACGATCGTCGCCGAGGTGATCCTGGGCCTGATGGCGTGCGACACCAGCTCGTACTTCACCGCGAACCCCGGCTTCGACCCCGGCGCCGGGTACTCCATGGGGCACTTCCTGCTGTGGGCCGACGCCATCGACCCGCGGGCCTTCGAGGTGCCGGAGGAGGAGGAGCTCCCCGAGGCGGAGGAGCCCGCCGACGGCGAGGTGGAGGACGAGGCGCCGCACGAGGAGGAGCCGGAGGACGGCGAGGAGCCCGAGCCGCTGGAGCCCGGCGAGGCGCCGGACCCCCAGGCGACCTCCCCCGTCCCCGGTCCCATCGGCTGAGCGGACCGCCCGTCAGGGGCCGACCGGCCAGGCGGCCACCCGGTCGTAGCGGGGCGTCGGGCCGAGGTGGCTCTCCAGCAGCTCCACCTCGGTCACCGGCCACTCCGGCCCGCAGTGACCGGCCAGCCGCTCGGGCAGGTCGCCGTCCCCCGGCCGGCCCGGGCGCCAGCGGCCGAGGGTGAGGTGGGCGCGGAACGGCCGGTCCTCGACCGGCAGACCGAGGCCGCAGGCGACCGCGGCCAGCCGGCCGGCGAGACCCCGCAGCGCGTCGTCGTCCCCGGTGACCCCGGCCCAGAACACCTGGGGACGGCGGCGCGAGCCGAACCGCCCGCCGCCGGCCAGCCGCAGCGCCAGCGGCGGGGTGGCCGTCACCGCGGGCCCGGCCGCGGTGACCAGCCCGGCCACGCGGTCGGCGGGCACGCCGCCGAGGAAGAGCAGGGTCAGGTGCCAGCGCTCCGGCGGCGTCCACCGCGGCGCCCCCGGCGCCTCCCGCAGCGGCGCCAGCGCCCGGTCGAGCTCGGCCAGTGCCGCGGCCGGCGGGGTGACCGCGAAGAACAGCCGCCGGCCGCTCAGTCCGGCACCACCAGGCCGGCGGTGGCGAGCGCGGTCTGCACCCGCAGCCGCTCGACGTCGCGGGCCCGCCCGGGCGGGACGGCGTCCAGCGTCTGCGGGACCTCCAGCAGCCGCGCGGCCTCGACCAGGACGTCGTCGTAGGCGGCCTGCAGCCCCCGGCGGCGGGCCATCGGGGCACCGGCCGGCACGCGGACGAGCTGCGCGCTGAGCCGGCGGAGGTCGGCGGCCACCCGCTCGAGCGGCCGCCCGGCCGGCACGGCCGGCTGCTCCTGGCGGCGGCGGAGCACCCGCGGCAGCTCCGCGGAGCCGAACACCAGCCGGGCCACGTAGCCGGCGAGGGCGACCGAGCCGACCACGCCGCCGACGATCGCGCCCAGGTGGAGCAGCGAGGTCACCATGTCGCCTCCGGGGACGACTCGGGAGTGGTGGCCGTCACGGTACGACGCGGCGGCGGCCTCAGCTGTCCTGCGTGCCCGGGACCTCGCCCGCCGCCGCTTCCGCCGCCGCCCGGACCCGTGCCGGCGGCACGGCGCGCGGCCCGACGCGGAGCTGCACCCACGGCGGGACGGCGTGCGTCTCCAGCCGGACCCGGCGTCCGCGCGCCAGCCACACCGCGGCCACGGCACCCGCGGTCACCGCGACGGTCCCGCCGAGGACGAACCCCCAGGGCGCGCCGAAGCGTTCGGAGACCCAGCCGATCAACGGGGCACCGAGCGGCGTGCCGCCCAGGAAGCACACGAAGTACAGCGCCATGACCCGCCCGCGCAGCTGCTGGTCGACGCCGAGCTGCACGAAGCTGTTGGCGGCCACGCTGAACACCAGGCCGGCCGCGCCGGTGGGCACCAGCAGCGCGGCGAACGACCAGTACGTCGGCATCAGCCCGCAGGCGATGCAGAACAGCCCGAACACGACCGCCGCGACGACCAGGAAGCGCTGCCGCGGCCGGGTGCTGCGCCGGCTCGACAGCAGCGCGCCGGACAGCGACCCGAGCGCGAAGCAGGTGGTGAGCAGCCCGAACGCCTGGGCGCCGAGGTCGAACACCTCGCGCGCCATGAGCGCGATGGTGACCTGGGAGTTGAACGTGAAGGTGCCCAGGACCAGGGCCAGCCCCATGGCCAGCCGCAGGTCCGGGCGGGCCCAGGCGTAGGCCAGCCCCTCGCGCAGCTGGCCCCGGGCCCGCGCCACCGGGGGGCTCGAGTGCAGCTCGCCCGGCCGCATGCGCAGCAGCGCGCCGATGGTGAACGCGAAGCTGGCGGCGTTGACCAGGAACGCCGGCGCGGTGTCCCCCGACGCCGCGCCGATGAGCAGCCCGGCGACCGCGGGGCCGACCAGCCGGGCCCCGTTGAAGATCGTGGAGTTGAGGCTGACTGCGTTGGGCAGCAGCTCCGGGCCGACCAGCTCCGCGACGAATGCCTGCCGCACGGGTGCGTCGATCGCGGAGACCGACCCGAGGGCGCCGGCGAGGACGAAGACGTGCCACAGCGCGACCGCGTCGCCGGCGACCAGCACGCCCAGGAGGAGGGCGAGCAGGCCCATGAGCGTCTGGGTCGCCACGAGCATGCGGCGCTTGGGGTAGCGGTCGGCGAGCACCCCGCCGTACAGGCTGAGCAGCAGCGTGGGGCCGAACTGCAGCGCGGTGACCAGCCCGAGGGCCACGCCGTTGTCGTCGGAGAGCTGGAGGACCAGCCAGTCCTGGCCGATGCGCTGCATCCAGGTGCCGGTGAGGCTGACCAGGTTCGACGCGGCGTAGAAGCGGTAGTTGCGGACGCGCAGCGACCGGAACACCCCGGTGTCCTCAGCTCCCCCGCTCACCCACTCGCCAGCTTCTCCATGATGACCGCGGCGTCGCGCAGCACCGCCCGCTCCTCGGCGCTCAGCTGCTGCACCCGCTCGGCCAGCCAGGCCTCGCGGGCGCGCGCCTCGGCGCCGAGGAGCTCCTCCGCGGCCGGGGTCAGGTCGATGACCACCTGCCGCCCGTCGGTCGGGTGCGGGCTGCGGGTGACCAGGCCCATCCCCTCGAGCGCGACGACGACCCGGGTCATCGACGGCGGCTGCACCCGCTCGTGCGAGGCCAGCTCACCGGGGCTCATCGCGCCGTGCCGCTGCAGCGTGGACAGCGCCGCCAGGTGGGTGAGCGTGACCGACTGGTCGACCCGCTGGTAGCGCAGCCGGCGGGAGAACCGCATGACCGCCAGCCGCAGGTCGTGGGCGAGCGCCGCGGTGTCCAGCGTCGTCCGGGTCACGGTTGCCCAGCCTAACGAGTCGCTCCCGGTCAGCAGCTCAGAAGAGCTGCTGCAGCGGCTCCAGGGCGAAGTAGACGACGAACAGGACGGCGATGACCCACATCAGCGGGTGCACCTCGCGGCCGCGGCCCACCGCCGACCGCAGCAGCACGTAGCTGACGATGCCGGCGCCGATGCCGTTGGTGATCGAGTACGTGAACGGCATGAGGGCGATGGCCAGGAACGCCGGGATGACCAGCGACATGTCGTCCCACGCGAGGTTGCGGATCTGGCTGATCATCAGCGCGCCGACGATGACCAGTGCCGGGGCCGCGGCCTCCGACGGGACGACCTGCACCAGCGGGGTGAAGAACATCGCCAGCAGGAACAGCACGCCGGTGACGACGCTCGCCAGGCCGGTGCGCGCGCCGTCGGCCACACCGGAGGCGCTCTCGATGTAGGTCGTGTTCGACGAGACGCTGGCCGCACCACCCGCGGCGGCGGCCACCGAGTCGACCAGCAGCACGGGCTGCGACCTGGGCAGGTTGCGCCTCTCGTCGAGCAGGTCCCCCTCGGCGCCGACGGCGGTCACCGTGCCGACGGTGTCGAAGAAGTCGGCGATCATGATCGAGAAGACGATGAGCAGGGCGGCGATGACGCCGATCCGCTCGAACCCGCCGAACAGCGAGAAGTTCCCGATGATCGAGAGGTCGGGAGCGCTGACCACCTGGTCGGGCAGGCTCGGCACCTGCAGCGCCCAGCCACGGTCGTCGACCGCCCCGTCAGCGCCGAAGCGCGGCCCGATCCCGGCGATTGCCTCGACGACGATGGCGATGACCGTCGTGACGACGATGCCGATGAGCAGCGCACCCTTGACCCGGCGGACGACGAGCACGCTGGTGAGCAGCAGGCCGATCACGAAGACCAGCAGCGGCCAGCCGGCCAGCTGACCGTTGACGCCGAAGCTGATCAGCGGGGTGCCCGGCCGGATGACGCCGGCATCGGCGAGCCCGATGATCGTGAGGAAGAAGCCGATGCCGACCGCGATCGCCGTCTTCAGCTGCGGCGGGATCGCCTCGAAGACCGCCTTCCGGAACCCGGTCAGCACCAGCACGGTGATGAGCAGGCCCTCGAGGACGACCAGGCCCATGATCTCGGGCCAGGACAGCTGGGTGGCCGCGTAGACGGCGACGATCGCGTTGATGCCCAGGCCGGTCGCCAGCGCGAAGGGGTACCGGCCGACGACGCCCATGAGGATGGTCATGACGCCGGCGACGAGCGCGGTCACGGCGGCGACCGCGGCGAACGGCAGCGTGGCCCCGGTGACGTCCTCGCCCGACAGGATGATCGGGTTGAGCACCACGATGTAGGCCATCGTGAAGAACGTGGTCAGCCCGCCGCGCAGCTCGCGGACCATCGTCGACCGGCGGGCGCTGATGCCGAAGTAGCGGTCCACGCCGTTGCTGGGTCGCACGCGCGGGCCCTCGCTGCGCCGCGGAGACCGGGTCTCGGCGGCGACGTCGGCCGGCGTGCCGCCGTCGGTGGTGCCCGGGGACGGGCGGGACTTCTCTGCCATGACGACTCTCCGGGCGCACGGCCGGCGAGCCGGCGACGGGGGAGCGCGCCGGCTGACCGGTGGGGACTGGCGATGAGCGGCGACAGCGTGCCACACGCGTGTTCCGGCCGGGTGTCCTGTGCGAGGCCCGCGCGTCCTAGGGTCTGGCCGTGCCCCGACCGGTGAAGCAGGCTCCTCCTCCATTGCGCGTGGACACCGCGCGGGTGGTCCTGGCCGGGACGGCGGTGTGGGTCGTGGCGCTGGTGGTCCTGCTGCTGCTCGGTGACCGGGTGGACCGGGTCTGGACCTGGACCTGCCTCGCCGGCATCGCGCTGGCCCTCATCGGGCTGGGTGTCATGCGCCTGCAGGGCCAGCTCGGCCGCCGGGACTGAGCCGACCGGCGTCCGCGGGCCGCGGAACCGACTCTCGCGCCGTTCCTGCCGTCCTCGCGCCCGTGCACCAGCGCGAGGGCGAGGGCGACAGCGCGAGAGTGAGCGCGAACCGGACCCCGGCTCAGGTCGGCGGGCAGCCCGACGAGGTCAGAGCACGTCGAACGAGCCGGTGTCGTAGCGCGCCGAGCGCACGACCTCCGCGTCGTCGTCGGCCACGAGCGTCGCCTGGCTGTGCGCGCCGCAGCCGTAGTCGACGGTGACCACGCGCCCGTCGGCCGGGGCGTAGACGTTGCCGCAGGCGCCGAGGGCGTGCCGCAGCGAACCGGCCAGCGGCAGGAAGAAGCCGCAGGTGCCGCAGGGGCCGGGGGCCTGGCGGGCCATCGCCGAGCGGGGACCGAAGTCGCCGGCGTTCCAGCGGGCCACGGTCTCCTCGCGCCCCTCCCGGGACATGACCCGCTCCCGGCCCAGGCCGATCTCGGAGGCGACGACGGAGCCCTGCGGGTCGTCGGCGGAGTCGTCGTCGACGGTGTAGGCGGGGACCAGCCGGGGGTCGTCCTCGGTGGCGGGCAGCACGTCGCCGACCGACAGGTCGCCGGGGCGCAGCCGCTCGTGCCACGGCACCCAGGCGGGGGCCAGCAGCGCCTGCTCGCCGGGCAGCAGGACGACCTCGTCGACGGTCACCTGCTCCTCGCCGGGCACCCGGGCGAGCGTGACCGCCCAGTACCAGCCGACGTAGCCGGGCAGCCGGCTGGCGAAGGAGTGCGTGACCACCTCGCCCAGATCCCCCTCGACCGGCACGGCGGACGGCGTCTCGGGCCTGGCGCCCAGGTGCTCGCCGACCAGGTCGGGGGCTCCGGCGGTCTCGACCGCGGCAGCGCGTGCCTGCTCGACCGCGGTGCTGGGCGCGCCGCTGCCCGCGGCGGCAGGGTCGGGGAACTCGGCCACGGCGTCATTCTCCCTGACGCCCGTGGGCGGCGGTCGGTGCGGGGGCCGGTGTCGGCGTCCTCCCAGGTCGGTGCGGCACCATGGGCCCGTGTCGTCGTCCCGCCCGCCCGGCGCCCGCCGCCGAGCCCTGCGCCGGCACCCGGCCCCGCCGGCGGCTCCGGGGACGCAGACCGCACCCCTCGCCGGGTCGCGCCCGGCCACCCGCCCCCTGCCGACGGCCGGGCCCGGGCCGCAGCCGTGGAACGGGGACGACACCGACACCGACACCGACACCGACACCGACACCGACACCGACACCGACACGATGCCGCCGGCCACCCCCGCCCCGCCGCCGCGGAAGCCGACGGTCACCCGGGTCGCCGCCGCCCGCACCCGGGAGCTGACCGGGGCCGCCGTCCGCCGGGTGCAGACCGCCAGCCGGGCCGACGGCGCCGGCCAGAGCGGGCTGGCCCAGCTGCTGTGGGTCAACGCCCTGCACATGGCCGGCGACGCGATGATCGCCGTCTCGCTGGCCGGCACCCTGTTCTTCGCCGCGACCACCGACGCCCAGCGCAGCAACGTCGCGCTCTACCTGCTGGTGACGATGGCACCGTTCGCAGTCGTCGCCCCGGTGATCGGGCCGCTGCTCGACCGGCTGCAGCGCGGCCGCCGGTGGGCCATGGCCGTCAGCCAGCTGGGGCGCGCCACCCTGGCGCTGGTCATGGCCGCGCACTTCGACGACTGGTGGCTGTACCCGGCGGCGCTGGGCGTGCTGGTGCTCTCCAAGGCGCACAACGTGCTCCGGGCCGCGGTGGTCCCCCGGGTGCTGCCCGGGGCCATGTCGCTGACCTCGGCCAACGCGCGGACGTCGGTGTTCGGCCTGCTCACCGCGGGCGTGTTCGGCGCGGTCGGCGCCGGGCTGGCGTGGGCGGTGGGGTTCACCTGGCTGCTGTGGGCCACCGCGGTGGTCTTCGCCGTCGGCGCGGTGCTCGCGGTGCGGCTGCCCCGCCACGTCGACGTCCCCACCGGTGAGCTGCCCGCCGACGTGCTCTCCACCGCCCCCCAGCCCGTGGTGACCGGGCGCGGGCGCCGGCCGGTCAACCCACGGGTGGTCGTGGCGCTGCGGGCCAACGCCGCGCTCCGCGGGCTCGGCGGGTTCCTGACGATCTTCTCGGCGTTCCTGGTCCAGGCCACGGTCGAGGGCGGCTGGCAGGGCACGCTCGCGCTGGGCGCGGTCGCGGGGGCCGCCGGCCTGGGCAGTGTGCTGGGCACGGCGGTCGGTTCGCGGCTGCACCGCGTCGACCCCGACCGGGTGGTGCTCTGGTCGGCCGGCACCGCCGCGGCGATCACGGTGGCCGCCGCGGTGTTCTACAGCTTCGCGATGGCCGCGGTCGTCGCCGGCGTCGCGGCCGTGGCCAACGCGCTGGGCAAGGTCGCCCTCGACGCGATCATCCAGCGCGAGGTGCCCGAGACCCTGCGGGCCTCGGCGTTCGCCCGCTCGGAGACCGTGCTGCAGCTGTCCTGGGTCGTCGGCGGCGCGCTGGGCATCGCGCTGCCGCCGACCGGGTGGCTCGGCTTCACCGTCGCCGCCGCCCTGCTCGTGCTCGCCGTCGGGCTGGTGCTCTGGGGGCCGCGCCGCCGTGCGGTCACCCCGACCGCGCCCATGACGGCCACCGACCCGCTGGGCGGGCTCTCGTGAGACGGGTCGTGCTACCGGCCGCCGTCCTGCTGCTGGCCGGCTGCGGTGGCGAGCCCGCCGGGCCCCAGGACGTCACCGTCGAGGCCGGGCCCCAGCAGGTGCAGGCCGCCCCGACCCAGTACTGCGTGGACGGCGAGGGCCAGCGCTACTCGATCACCCCGCCGATCATCGAGGTGTCCCCCGACACCACGATCCGGCTCACCGTGCCCGAGGCCGTCGCCGAGAACGGCTGGAGCGTGCAGGTGTTCGACGAGGGGCTCGAGAGGCTGCTCGGCGAGGTGCCCGTCGACGCCGGGACGACCGTGTTCGACGAGATCAACACCTCCGACGTCGTCCCGCCGGCGTTCTACCTCGTCGTCGTCGAGGACGCCGTCGAGGCGTGCGACGGCTTCAGCGGCGCGTGGCCGATCGGCTTCGTGCGCGCCGGCGGCGCCCAGGGCGGGACGGCGACGGAGCCGACGCCGTCCGCGCCCCAGTAGGAGGACCCCGTCCTCCCCACCCCTCGCGAGCTCGGGGCGGTGCCCTGGACGGGGCCGGAGCGGCCCCCAGCGGGGGGCAAGGGGGTCCTTCTTCAGTGCTCCAGGTCGGTCGCGACCGCGCGCAGCACCGAGGCGACCTTGCGGGCCACCGGACGGTCGGGGTGCCGGCCGTGCCGCAGCCCGGTGGACACGTCGTCGAGGAGCTTGATCAGGTCCTCGATGATCGGGACCAGGTCGTCGGGCTTCTTGCGGGTCCGCTCCGCGTGCGCCGCCGTCACCGAGGGCAGCGGGTCGAGCACCCGCACCTGCAGGGCCTGGTCGCCGCGTCGCCCGGCGACGATGCCGAACTCCACCCGCTGCCCCGGCTTGAGCTCGGCGGTGCCGGCCGGGAGGGCGTCCTTGTGCACGAAGACGTCCGGGCCGTCCTCACGGGAGAGGAAGCCGAACCCCTTCTCCGGGTTGAACCACTTGACTCTGCCGGTGGGCACGTTGATCCCTCAGTCGCTCGCGGGTGACCCGGCACCGGGCCGGGCGGACGGTCGCGGCACGATCAGCCGCTGAGCCCCAGGTTAGTCGCCGGACGGCGGCGGCCCACCGGTATTGCGCGGGCGGCCTCCGGGAGCTGCCCACCCTGACGCGGTGCCGCCCCCGGACCACCCGACCACCGGTTCACGCCGGCCGACGAGCGGACGCTGCTGGGCCTCGGGGTGCTGGGTGGGCCGGCGCCGCTGCGGGCGCGGGCCGCGGAGCGGGCGCTCGACCGCGGGACGGCGGTGGCGGTGCCGCGGCTGGTGCTGCTGGCCACCGCCGTCGTCGTCACCGCGTCCGGCGTCGCCCTGGTCGCGGTGCTCAGTCCCCGCTGAGCGGCTGCACGATCCCCAGCCGGTCGAGCAGCACGAGGAAGACCGCCGCGAAGTCGTTGCCGGCCACCTCGCGGCGCACCCGCTCCCAGTCGACCTGCTCCCGCAGCGCGCGGGCCACCGGGAGCAGCCGCCCGTAGTCGCAGTAGTGCTCGTCGAGGGCCATGAGCTTGGTGACGACGAGGTCGGTGGCCTGGAGCACGGGCATGTGCACCGAGAGCACCGGCAGGTCCTCGGCCCGGTCGATGAGGTCCTGCTCCACCGGGATGCCGCAGGTGCGCCACAGGACGTCGACGAACGAGTCGCCCTGCACCACCTTGGTCAGCCAGTCCTCCGCCGGGTCGACGACCTCCAGGCCCGCCTCGGCGAGCACCTTGGCGGCCCGCTCGGCCTCCGCGGCCGGGACCAGGAAGTCCGCGTCGTGGTCGGGCTCCGGTGCCCCGCGCACCCAGGCCGCGTAGCCGCCGCACAGCGCGAAGGGGACGTCGCCCTGTTTGAGCGCGACGGCCACGCGCTTGAGGAGGTCGCGGATCTCGTCGCGGTCGGAGGGCAGCACGGGGTGCCTGCTACCCGGGGTGCGCCCGGCCGAACACGGCGGTGTGGACGTCGGCTCGCGGGGCACAGGAGCCCCCGTGCGGATCGCGACCTTCAACATCCTCCACGGGCGCTCGCCGGACGACGGCCGGGTCGACGTCGAGCGCCTGGCCGCTGCCGTGAAGACCCTGGACGCCGACGTCCTCGGGCTGCAGGAGGTCGACCGCGACCAGCCCCGGTCGCTCGGCGCGGACCTCACCGCGGTGGCCGCGGAGGCGATGGGCGCGGTGGACTCCCAGTTCGTGGCGGCGCTGCACGGCACCCCCGGCGGCACCTGGATGGCCGCCACCGGCGAGGAGCAGCCGGGGTCGGCGACCTACGGCATCGCGCTGCTCTCCCGCTACCCGGTGGTCTCCTGGCGGGTGGTCCGGCTCCCCGCGCTGCGCAGCCGGGTGCCGGTCTGGTTCCGCGGGGCGCCCCGCCCGAAGCTGGTGGGCGACGAGCCGCGGGTCGCCGTCGCCGCCGTCCTGGAGGGGCCGTCCGGGCAGTTCACGGTCTGCAACACGCACCTGTCGTTCGTGCCCGGATGGGGCGCGCTGCAGCTGTCGACGCTGGTGCGCTCGCTCACCGGCACGCGCGAGCCGCTGGTGCTCATGGGCGACCTGAACATGCAGGCCGGCCAGGCCGTGCGGGTCAGCGGGCTGCAGCCGATGGCACCGGCGCGCACCCCGACCTTCCCGGTCGACGAGCCCACCCGGCAGCTGGACCACGTGCTGGCCCGCGGCCCGATCAGCGCGACCGGTCCGGCCGAGTCGGTGCGGCTGCCGCTGTCGGACCACCGGGCCCTCGTGGTGCCCTGTGCACCCGCCTGACCTGCGCCGAGCCCCTCGCGCCCGGGCGTGACCCCCTCCGCGCCGCCGGGTCACCGGGACCCCTCCCCCCGAGAGCGCGACGCACACACCGCAGCAGGGGCGGAACCCCTCCTCCCGGAACCTCGGCCCCTGCGCACAGGGGGAAGCAGGGGCCTAGGTCCTGCGGAGGTGGCTCCTCCGCCGACCCGGGCCGGTCGGGAGCCCCGCGGCGGATCTCCGGGGGCTCGCCGTTCAGGCGTTGCGGACGGCGGCCGCGGACTCCAGCCCGAGCTCCCGCACCGACACCTCGCGCATCTCGACCTTGCGGACCTTGCCGGTGACGGTCATGGGGAACGCGTCGACGACCTTCACGTACCGGGGCACCTTGTAGTGCGCCAGCTTGCCGGCGCAGAACTCGCGCAGCCCCTCGGGGGTGAGCGGCCGGGCGCCCTCGCGCAGCCGCACCCAGGCCATGAGCTCCTCGCCGTAGCGCTCGTCCGGGACGCCGATGACCTGGGCGTCGAGGACGTCGGGGTGGGTGTAGAGGAACTCCTCCACCTCGCGCGGGTACACGTTCTCCCCGCCGCGGATGACCATGTCCTTGATCCGGCCGACGATGTTCAGGTAGCCCTCGGCGTCCATGACCGCGAGGTCGCCGGTGTGCATCCAGCGGGCCGCGTCGATGACCTCGGCGGTCTTCTCCGGCTCGTTCCAGTAGCCGAGCATCACCGAGTAGCCGCGGGTGCAGAACTCCCCCGGCGTCCCGCGCGGCACGGTCAGCCCGGTGTCGGGGTCGACGACCTTGACCTCCAGGTGCGGGTGCACCCGGCCGACGGTCGAGGTGCGCCGGTCCAGGTCGTCGTCCGCGCCGGTCTGGGTGGAGACCGGCGAGGTCTCGGTCATCCCGTAGCAGATGGTCACCTCGGTCATGCCCATCTCGGCGACCACCCGCTTCATCACCTCCACCGGGCACGGCGAGCCGGCCATGATCCCGGTGCGCAGCGAGGAGAGGTCGTAGGAGGCGAAGTCGGGCAGCGCGAGCTCGGCGATGAACATCGTGGGGACGCCGTACAGCGACGTGCAGCGCTCCTCCTGCACCGCCCGCAGCGTGGCCGCCGGGTCGAAGCCGGGTGCCGGGATGACCATCGTCGCCCCGTGGCTGGTGGCCGCGAGGTTGCCCATGCCCATGCCGAAGCAGTGGTAGTAGGGCACCGGGATGCAGATCCGGTCGGCCTCGGTGTAGCCGCAGCCCTCGCCGACGAAGAAGCCGTTGTTGAGCAGGTTGTGGTGGGTGAGCGTGGCGCCCTTCGGGAAGCCCGTCGTCCCCGAGGTGTATTGGATGTTGATCGGGTCGTCGGCCGACAGAGAGGCCTCCCGCTCGGCCAGCCGGCCGCGGTCACCGGCCCGGCCGGTGGTCACGAGCTGCTCCCACTCCGGGGAGCCGAGGAAGACGACCTCGCGCAGGTCGGGGCACTGGCCGCGGACCTCGCCGACCATCGCCCGGTAGTCGCTGGTCTTGAACGCCGGCGCGCTCACCAGCACCGAGATGCCGGCCTGCCGCAGCACGTAGGCCAGCTCGTGGGTGCGGTAGGCCGGGTTGATGTTCACCAGGATCGCGCCGAGCTTGGCCGTCGCGTACTGGACGAAGGCCCACTCCGCGCAGTTGGGCGCCCAGATGCCCACCCGGTCGCCCTTGGCGACACCGAGCGCGTCCAGCCCCAGGGCGACCGCGTCGACCTCGGCGACGAACTGCGGGTAGCTGAAGCGGCGACCGGTGGCGCACTCGACGAGCGCCTCGTGGTCGCCCACCCGCGCCGCCGTCCGGTCCAGGTTGGCGCCGATCGTGTCCCCGAGCAGGGGAACGGTCGAAGTACCACTGCTGTAGGACGGCAGCGCGGGCGTCGGCATGGCTACTCGCCCGCCTGGACGCCGGCCCGGTTGGGCTTGTCGGTCGGGTGGGCGTACCGCAGGCGGCTGGGCGGCAGCGGGAAGTCGTGGTCCTCGCCGAAGGGCGACAGCGGCCCGGCCGACTCCGCGGTGAGCTCCGTCACCGGCGCGCCGCCGTCGTCCGACTGACCCCAGGTGGGCTCCACCAGGTGCTCGTGCTTGCTGTTCCGCTTGGCCATGTCGCCGTGTCCTCCGTGCTCCGCTGTCCTGCGGTGCACCGCCCGGTGCCCGCGTCGGCCTGCATCTTGTCCGATGCGGTACCCCGGATGCACGCACCTGTCCCATCCGCCGAGTCCTGCGGGCCGCCTCTGGCGGGTCAGCGGCGGGCCACCCGCCGCGCGCCGTAGACGGTCGGGACGCCGTCCGCGGTGAGCACCCACTCCCGCTGCCCCACCGGCGCCGCGCGCACCACCGCGTCGTGCAGCTGCTGCACCGCGCGCGTCCGCCAGACGGCGGTGCTGGTCAGCCGCAGCCGCACCGGGTCGGCCGTGGGGTCGAGCTCGTCGTAGCCCTCCGGCTCGAAGGCCAGCACCGCGGGCCCGGCCACCCGCAGCACCCCGGTCTGCCACGGCACGGTGCGCAGCGCCCGCCACCAGCGGTGGTACCGGAGCAGCGCGCCGGCGCCCGCGACGGCCGCGACCGCCCCGACGAAGACGAGCGAGACCACCAGCAGACCGGCCAGGGGCAACTGACGGCCGGAGTCGCGGGCGATCGTCACCGCGGCGGCGGCGAGCAGCACCCCGAGGACGACGGCGATCAGCCCGCCGGCCAGCCAGCGGACCGCACCGGCCTGGTAGCCGGTCAGCGCGGCCCGGGTCCGGGGGTCGTCGGCGGCCGGGGTCACGCCTCCATGCTGGCAGGAGCACCGGCCGGCCCGGCGACGTAACGTGGACCGGATGTCCTCGCCCGCCCCCGCGACGCTCGCCTCCTGGCTGCGCACCCGCAGCGACGAGCAGCTCGGTGCGCTGCTGGCCGCGCGGCCCGACGTGGCCCGCCCCGCGCCCTCCGACGTCGTCGCGCTCGCCAGCCGGCTGGCGGTGCCCGTCTCGGTCGACCGCGCCCTCGACGAGCTGGACGCCGCGACCCTCCAGGTGCTCGACGTGGTGCTGCTCGCCGACACCGACGGGGTGGACGCCGCCGACCTGCCCGCCGCGCTGCCCGAGGTGCCCGACGAGGTGCTCGCGGCGGCGGTCGACCAGCTCACCACCCGGGCGCTGCTCTGGGGGGACGACGTCCTGCACGCGCCCGAGCCGGTGCGCCGCGCCGTCCGGTACCCAGCGGGTCTGGGGCGGCGGGCGGTCGAGCTGCGGCTGACCCTCCCGGCGGACCTGCCGGTGGCGCTGGCCGAGCTGCCGGCCGAGGAGCGCGAGGTGCTGGAGCGGCTGGCCGGCGACCGGCCCGTGGGCCACCTCCCGGACACCGACGGCCCCGGCTCCTCCCCCGCCCGCCGGCTGCTGCAGCGCGGGCTGCTGGCGCGCATCGACGCGCTCAACGTGGAGCTGCCGCGCGAGATCGGCCTGCTGCTGCGCGGACCCCGGCCCTTCGGCCCGCCGCGGGTGCGCCCGGAGCCGCCCGGCCTGGAGCGCGACCCCGCCGTCGTCGACCGGCAGGCCGCCGGCGCGGCGATGGAGGCGATCGGCCGGGTCGGCGAGCTGCTGACCCTGCTGGAGGAGGAGCCGGCCGGCCTGCTGCGCAGTGGCGGCGTCGGCGTCCGCGACCAGAAGCGGCTGGCCCGCACGCTGAAGGTCCCCGAGCCCGAGGCCGCGTGGCTGCTGGAGCTGGCGTTCGCCGCCGGCCTGCTCGACGTCGGCGGGCCGCACCGCGACGAGTGGCTGCCCACCCGCACCTTCGACCTGTGGCGCGAGCAGGAGCTGCCCGACCGCTGGGCGACCCTCGCGGCGGGCTGGCTGGCCGCCGTCCGGCTGCCCTCGCTGGCCGGCCAGCGCGACGTCGCGGGCAAGGCGGTCAACGCGCTGTCCCCCGACCTGGTGCGGCACACCGCCCCGGCGATCCGCCGCTCGGCACTCAGCGCGCTGGCCGAGTACCCGCCCGGCTGCGGCGTCGCCCCCGACGACCTGGTCGCGCTGCTGCGCTGGCGCACCCCGCGGCGGGCCGACCGGCTTGCCCCGGTGCCCGACCTGCTGGCCGAGGCCGCGCGGCTCGGGATCGTCGTCGGCGGGGTGCTGTCGGCCGGTGGCCGCGGGCTGCTGGCCACCGGCGAGGACGGCGCCGCGACGGGCATGCGCGGGCTGCTGCCCGACCCCGTCGACCACGTGCTCGCCCAGCCCGACCTGTCGCTGGTGGCGCCGGGCCCGCTGGTCGCCGAGCTCGCCGACACCCTCGCCGTCGTCGCCGACGTCGAGTCCTCCGGCGGGGCGACGGTGTTCCGGGTGTCGGAGGGCAGCGTCCGCCGCGCCCTGGACGCCGGCTGGTCGGCCACCGACCTGCACGACTTCTTCACCCGCGCCTCGCGCACCCCGGTTCCGCAGGCGCTGGACTACCTGGTGGACGACGTGGCCCGCCAGCACGGCCGGCTGCGGGTCGGGGCGATCGAGAGCTACGTGCGCTCCGACGACCACGGGCTGCTCTCCCAGGTGCTCAACGACCGGCGCACGGCGGCGGCCGAGCTGCGCCGGCTGGCCCCCGGCGTGCTGGTCAGCGGGCTGGGCGCCGACGAGGTGCTCACCGTGCTGCGCGAGGCCGGGTACGCCCCCGCCGGCGAGTCCCCGGGCGGCACCGTCCTCACCCGCCCACCGGCCCGGCCGCGCGCCGCGGGCCGCCGTCCCGGGGGCTCGGCCCCGCAGGCGCCGCGGCCGCTGACCGGCGACGAGCTGGCCGCCACGGTGCGCGAGGTCCGGGCCGGGGACGCCGCCCTCGCCGCCCGCCGCGGTGAGGCGGTGCGCCAGGTGCCGGGGGTGACCACGGCCGGCACGCTGGAGCTGCTGACCCGCGCGGTGCGCGAGGGCGTGCCGGTGTGGCTGGGCTACGTCGACGCGCAGGGCAGCGGCAGCCAGCGCGTCGTCCAGCCGGTGTCGCTGGCCGGGGGCTTCCTGCAGGGCTACGACGAGCGCCGCGGGGAGAGCCGCACCTTCGCCGTCCACCGGATCACCTCGGTGGCGCTGGTGGAGGACGACGACCTGGCCCCGTCGTCCTGACCTCGGCCGGGAAGGACCCGTCGGCCCCGGTGGTTACCGTGTCGGAGGCCCTGCGCGGCCGCCAATCCCCTCACCGCCTGCCGAGAGGTCCCGCGTGTCTGACGGCCCCCTGATCGTCCAGTCGGACAAGACCCTGCTGCTCGAGGTCGACCACCCGCTGGCCCGCGACTGCCGCGCGGCCATCGCGCCGTTCGCGGAGCTGGAGCGCTCCCCCGAGCACGTGCACACCTACCGGGTGACGCCGCTGGCGCTGTGGAACGCGCGCGCCGCCGGGCACGACGCCGAGCAGGTCGTCGACGCGCTGGTGCGGTACTCGCGCTACCCGGTGCCGCACGCGCTGCTGGTCGACGTCGCCGACACCATGGACCGCTTCGGCCGCCTGACGCTGGCCAACGACCCGCTGCACGGGCTGGTGCTCACCACCTCGGACCGCGCGGTGCTGGAGGAGGTCATCCGCAGCAAGCGGGTGGCGCCGATGCTGGGCGCGCGGATCGACCAGGACACGGTCGTCGTCCACCCGTCGGAGCGCGGGCGGCTCAAGCAGGCGCTGCTCAAGGTCGGCTGGCCGGCCGAGGACCTCGCCGGCTACGTCGACGGGCAGGCGCACCCGATCGAGCTGGACCAGGCCGGCTGGCACCTGCGGGACTACCAGCAGGAGGCCGTCGACGGCTTCTGGGCCGGCGGCTCGGGCGTCGTCGTCCTGCCCTGTGGAGCGGGCAAGACGCTGGTCGGCGCCGCGGCGATGGCCGAGGCGAAGGCGACCACTCTCATCCTGGTCACCAACACCGTCGCCGGGCGGCAGTGGAAGCGGGAGCTGATCGCCCGCACCTCGCTGACCGAGGAGGAGATCGGCGAGTACTCCGGTGAGCGCAAGGAGATCCGCCCGGTCACGATCGCGACCTACCAGGTGATCACCACCCGCCGGAAGGGCGAGTACCGGCACCTGGACCTGTTCGACGCGCAGGACTGGGGCCTGATCGTCTACGACGAGGTGCACCTGCTGCCGGCGCCGATCTTCCGGCTGACCGCCGACCTGCAGTCCCGCCGGCGGCTCGGGCTGACCGCCACGCTGGTGCGCGAGGACGGCCGGGAGGACGACGTCTTCTCCCTCATCGGCCCGAAGCGGTACGACGCCCCGTGGCGCGACATCGAGGCCCAGGGCTACATCGCGCCGGCCGAGTGCATCGAGGTGCGGGTCGCCCTGGACGACGAGGAGCGGATGACCTACGCGGTCGCCGAGCCCGAGGAGCGCTACCGGATCGCCGCGACCGCCTCGTCCAAGCTGCCGGTGATCCGGCGCGTGCTGGAGCGGCACCCCGACGAGCAGAAGCTGGTCATCGGCGCCTACCTCGACCAGCTCGACGAGCTCGGCCGCGCGCTCGACGCCCCGGTCATCCAGGGGTCGACGACCAACCGGGAGCGGGAGAAACTCTTCGACGCCTTCCGCGCCGGCGAGGTCAAGACCCTCGTGGTGTCCAAGGTCGCCAACTTCTCCATCGACCTGCCCGAGGCCGCGGTCGCCGTCCAGGTGTCGGGCACCTTCGGCTCCCGGCAGGAGGAGGCCCAGCGGCTCGGCCGGGTGCTGCGGCCCAAGGCCGACGGCCGGCAGGCGCACTTCTACACGGTGGTCAGCCGCGACACCCTGGACGCCGAGTACGCCGCCCACCGCCAGCGCTTCCTCGCCGAGCAGGGCTACGCGTACACGATCGTCGACGCCGCCGACCTGGCCGGTCCCGGCGAGGTCGGCGGCCCCGACTGGGTGGACGAGCCCGCCGACTGACGCCGGCCGGCCCCTCTGGCGCGCAGCACGCCCGCCGGTCGCCGCACCGCCTCGGCGATCCGCGCGGGGGTGTTCGTCGTGGACGTCCGCGGTTCCCGTCGCCCAGGGGTGCCTCCGCGGCCCCGCCGTCGTAACCTGCCCGGATGGCCGACCTGACGGACCTCGTGCGGCGCCGCCTCTGGGAGCTCGGCCGCAGCCCCGACCAGGCGTCCCAGCGGACCGGCTGGCTGATCCCGCCCGCCACCATGGGCAAGCTGGCCCGCAGCGGCCGCAGCTTCATCACCGAGGGCCTCGCACGTCCCCTGGCCCGCGCACTCGACGTCACCGAGAACCGCGTCCGCCGCGCCGCAGGACTCGCGCAGGTGCCGGACCCCCGCGCCGACATCAGCACCGGACCCCACCTCCGGCTGGTCGGCAGGGACTGCTGAGCGGGGAGGACATCGAGTCCGGACCCCGGTGGGCGAGCCGGCCGGCTGAGGCCGTCCTCGACTTCAGGCGCGGCGCACGGGAGCCGATCTCGTCCCCGTGCGCTTCCGTTCCCCCCGTCGGCCGTGGTGGGCGATCGGGTCGATCGCGCTCGGCGCGCTGGGGCTCTCCTTCTTGGCCAGCCTCTACGTCACCGGGTACACGGCGACCGTCACCGTGACCGGTGGCGACGGCGCCGGGTTCTGCGACGTCGTCTGGGAGGACCCGTCGGGACGCGTGCTCAGCGGGGAGTCCGACTGCTACGACGAGCCGGCGGGCAGCCGGTTCCAGGTCCGGGTGTCGGGCTGGCCGGACGCCGGCGAGCCGACCCTGACCGAGACGTACGTGGGCCTGGGACTCGTCCTCGGCCTGCCGCCGATCGCCGCAGGCGCGGCACGGCTCTGGTACCTGGCCCGACGGCGCACGCTCGTCCCGATGCCGCACCTGGCGACGCCGTCCGCGCTCGAGGGCGGCCACGGCGCCGCCCTCTCGGTCGAGCGGACGACTGCAGACCTGGCCCGGGCCACGCGGAGAGCCGGTGCCGTCGCGGCCCTGGGTGCGGCGGGTGCCTGTGCCGTGGTGGCGCTCGCCGCCGTCGAGATCGCGGCCGACGAGGACCTGCGGGCCGTCGGCGTGACCACGGTCGGGACCGTCCTGCGCGTCGACCACGACGACGACTGGAGCTCGGGAGGCGCGTCGGTGCGGTTCACCGCCGATGGCGTGACCCGGGCGCGGTACGTGTCCCTGGGTGGCTACGCCGACGACTACGTCGAGGGTCAGGTCGTGGACGTCGTGTACGACCGCTCCGACCCGGACCGCTTCATCGTCGACGACGCGCTCTACGCGCCTGCGTGGACCGGCTGGGCCCTGGCCCCCGCGCTCCTCACGGCCTTCGCGGCCGGCCCTCTCGGCGTCTGGCGGCTGAGCGTCCACCGCCAGGTCCGCCGCGTGCTGGACGGACGGGTGTGGACTCCGGTGCGCGTGCGGGTCCTGCCGGACGGCGAGGACCGCTACAGCTTCACCACGGCCGACGGGGTGGTCTGGCGGTCGGTGCGGTACGGCGACTGGCCCGAGCCCAACCGGGAGCCGCTCGAGCGCTCCGGCTGGGGGCTGCCCGACGAGGACCCGGCCGACGTCCCGTACGACCAGGAGGCCTGCTGGGTCTGCGACGGCGAGCACGCGGTCTTCTCGCCGGACCAGGGGCCGCCGCTCGTGCTGGCCCGCCGTGTCTGACGGGTCGTGCACCGCCGGCGCGGGCGCTCAGCCCTGGGCGGCGGTCCACGCGGCGATCTGCGCCCGGGAGCGGAAGCCCAGCCGGGTGAGGATCTGCTCGACGTGCGACTCCGCCGTCCGCGGTGAGATGACCAGCCGGGCGGCGATCTCCCGGTCGGTCAGCCCCTGCGCCACCAGGTCGGCCACCTCCCGCTGGCGGCGGGTCAGCGGGCCGGACGGCGGAGGCTCCGGCGTCCCAGCCGCCGGCCCCTCCCCCAGGGCCAGCGCGACCGCGCCCGCCCGCTCCAGGGCGCTGCCCTCGGCGTACCGGGCGTCCCACCGCTGCTCGCCGAGCGCGCGCCGGGCCACTGCTGTCCAGTGCGCGTCCGGAGCGGTCAGCGGCTCCGGTCGCCGCGCCGGTACCGACCGCCAGACCGCGTCGGCGGCGCCGGCCAGCCGGGCGGCCGTCTCGGCGTCCCCGCGGGCGGCGGCGGTCCAGCCGAGGGCGGTGACGCAGAGCGCGACACCGCTGCGGTCGTCCACCTCGCGCATCAGCCGCAGCGCCTGCTCCTCCAGGCAGCGGCCGGCTCCGGGGTCCCCCTCGGCCAGCCGCACCAGGCCCCGGCCCCACAGGGCGTGGGACCGGGTCCAGGGGTCCGCGGCGGTGGCGAGGCTCGTGCCGAACGCCGCGTCGGCCGATCCGAGGTCGCCGGCGAGCAGGGCCACCACGCCGACGTCGGCCCAGCAGAACGCACCGGCCGGGGCGCCGACCATCTCGTGCTCGGCGGCCGCCGCCCGCAGCAGCCGGTCGGCGGCGGGCAGGTCCCCGCGGAACAGCGCCGCCTGGCCGAGGTACTGGGTGGCCAGCGCGGCCACCGCCGGCAGGTCCAGTGCCCGCGCGTCCCGCACCGCCTCCTCCAGCAGCGGGACGGCGGTCTCCGGGTCGGTCGCGACGAGCGCGAGGTAGCCGGCGACGACGAGCCCCCGCGCCCGCTCGGGGCAGGTCGCCGGGACCGCGCGCAGCAGCTGGTCCAGCCGGCGCCGTCCCTCGCCGAGGTGGCCGCGGGCCGCCCAGTACAGCCAGGCGTCGGCGACGGTCGCGAGGCCGGCCGGCTCCTCGCCGGGCGTGCGCAGGCAGTGCTCGACCGCTCCGGCGAGCTCGGCGTGCACCGCGGCCAGCCGGTCGAAGGCGGCGGCCTGCCCGGGTCCGAGGAACCGCGCCGCCGCGTCGGCCACCAGCCGGGCGCACCAGTCGCGGTGCCGGCGGCGCACCCGGTCCACCTGACCCGACGCCTCGAGCAGCTCCCTGCCGAAGGCCCGGACGGTCTCCAGCATCGCGAACCGGCTCCCGGCGCCGTCGCGGGTCACGGTGAGCAGGGAGGCGTCGACCAGGGCGCCGAGCGCGTCCAGCAGGTCGTCCTCCCGCAGCCGGTCGTCGGCGCACACCACCTCGGCGGCGGCCAGGTCGAAGCCGCCGGCGAAGACCGCCGCGCGCGCCCACAGCAGCCGCTCGCGCTCGTCCAGCAGGCCGGCGCTCCACTCCATCGTCGCCCGCAGGGTGCGGTGCCGGTCCGGCCCCGCGGTCCCCGCCCGGCGCAGCAGCCCGAAGCGGTCGTCCAGCCGGACCAGCAGCTCGGCCGGGGTCAGCGTGCGCAGCCGGACGGCGGCCAGCTCGATCGCCAGCGGGATCCCGTCCAGCCGGCGGCACAGCTCGGTGAGCGTCTCGTCGTCCGCCGGCGTCAGCACGAGCTCCGGGGCCGCCGCCCGGGCCCGCTCCCGCAGCAGGGCCACCGACTCGGTGCCCGCTCCGAGCGGCAGCGGCGGCACCGCGCACAGCGCCTCCCCCGGCAGGTCCAGCGGCGTCCGGCTGGTGGCCAGGACCGACAGGCCGGGACAGGCGGCGGTGAGCGCGTCGAGCAGCACGGCGCAGGCGTCGCGCAGGTGCTCGCAGTTGTCCAGCACCAGCAGCACCCGCCGCTCGCCGAGGACGTCGGCCAGGGACGCGGGCAGCCAGCGGCCCGTGCCGTCCCGGACGTCGAAGGCGGCGGCGACCAGCGCGGCGACCAGCGCGGGGTCCGCGACGGCGGTCAGGTCGGCCAGCGCGACCCCGGCCGGGAACGACCGCCGCAGCTCCTCGGCCGCCCGCAGGGCCAGCCGGGTCTTCCCCACCCCGCCCGGCCCGACCAGCGTCACCAGCCGGGACCCGGCCAGCAGGCCACGCACCCGGGCGAGCTCGGCCCGCCGGCCGACGAACGAGCTGCGCTCGGCCGGCAGCCGGGGCCCCGCCGCGGGGGCGGCCCGCCGCACCATGGCCGGGGACCGTAGCGGCCGGGTACGGGTGTGCGGGAGGACCCGTACCGCCGTCCGGGAGATGCCCGCTGCCGACGGCGCCCGCCGGCGGGAACGTGGCCGCATGGGCGAGGCGGGGCACCGGGAGACGGGGCTGTTCCTCGTGCAGTTCCGCAGCTGCCCGCCGTCGGCGGACGACGCGGAGGACATGCACCGCGCCCTGCACCGGGCGGTGACCCGGCTCGGCTCGGCCGGGACGCCGATCCGCTGGTGCGCCGCCTGGCTGCTCCTCGACGAGTGCCGGTGCCTGTGCCTCGTGCAGGCGGCACGGGAGGCCGACGTCGTCCTCGCCCGCGACCTGGCCGCCCTGCCCACCGCGTCGGTCTCCCCGGCCCGCGCGCTGGGCGGGGGGACCGTCCTCCGCAACGGAAGCAGGTCCTGACGTGTCCGCTCTCCACCACGGCCGGCGCACCCCCGTGCCGACGGTCCCCCGCACCCGCGACACCACCGAGGACGGCTGGCGCGGCTGGGTGGCCCGCCGTCCCGTGACGGCCTTCCTGCTCCTCGCCCTCCCCCTGGGGTGGGCCGTCCTCGGCGTGCCCGCGCTCGCGTACCACGGCCTGCTGCCGGGCGGGCAGCTGCCCGTCGAGGTCTTCGCCCTGGCGCTCACCGTCCTGGTGATGCTCCCCGCCGCCGTCTGGGTGGTCTCCGTCGCGGAGGGCCGCGCCGGCGTGCGGCGGCTGTTCGCGCGCACGTTCCGCTGGCGGTTCGGCCCCGGCTGGTGGGCCGCCGTGCTGCTCGCCCTGCCGGTGGGGACCGTCGTCCTGGGCCTGCTGTCCGGCCGGAGCCTGCAGACCGCGGACCTGCCGTCGGTCCTGCTGAGCGGCACGCTGGCCGCCCTCCTGCCCCTGTTCCTGGTCAACCTGTGGGAGGAGACCGTCTGGGCCGGGTTCGTGCAGGTCCACCTGGAGCGCCGGCACGGTCTCGTGGCCGCGGCCGCCCTGACCGGCGTGGCCTTCGCCGCCATCCACGTCCCCCTGTCGTTCGCCGAGGAGTTCACCGCGTCCTCGGTGCTGCTGGAGCTGGGGTTCGTGCTGGCCGTCGCGCTGCTGTTCCGGCTCCTGGCCGGGATCGTCCTGCGCGGGACCGCCGGCAGCGTGCTCGCCGTCGCGGTCCTGCACGCCGTGTGGAACGCCAGCAACAGCGAGGACTCGATCGTCGACGACCTGCTGTCCGGCGGTCAGCCGGTGCTGTTCGCCGTGCTCGCCGTCGCGCTCCTGACCGCGGTCACCGCGCCGCTCGTCCGGGGCCGCGGCACCGCCGAGCAGCAGGAGACCGGCACGTCGTCCGTCACCGCCCGATGAGCTCCACCGGACAGGGAGCAGGTCCTGAGATGTCCACGACCGACGCCCGCCGGCCCGTCCCCGCCGCGCCCGGTGGCCTGCGCAGCCGGGTCGCGCGCCGCCCGCTGACCGCCTTCCTCGTGGTGGTGGCCGTCGTGGGGTGGCCGCTGATCTCGGTGCCGGCGCTCACCGCGCACGGGGTCCTCCCCGGCGGCCCGCTGCCCGAGGAGCCGTTCGCCCTCGGGACGACGCTCCTCGTCATGCTGCCCGCCGCCCTCTGGGTCACCGCGGTCACCGACGGGCCCGGCGCCGTCCGGGCGCTGCTCCGCCGGTCGGTCCGGTGGCGCTTCGGTGCCGGCTGGTGGGCCGCGGTGCTGCTGGCCCTGCCGGTGCTCACCCTGGCCGTCGGGCTGGCCACGGGGCAGCGCCTGCGGACGGGCGGCCTGCTCGCCACGCTCGGCTGGGGCGCCTTCTCGGTGCTGTCCGCGGTGCTGCTCGTGCACCTGTGGGAGGAGACGGTCTGGGCCGGGTTCTTCCAGGGCCGGCTGGAGCAGCGGCACGGCTTCCTCCCGGCCGCCGCGCTCACCGCCGTCCCGTTCGCGGCGGTCCACCTGCCGCTGTCGTTCACCGGCGACCTGGCGATCGACCGGCTCGCGCTCGCGATCGGCGGGTTGCTCGTGCTCGGGGTCCTGGTGCGGCTCCTGGTGGGGGCAACCGTGCGCGGCGCCGCCGGAAGCCTGCTGGCCGCCGGGCTCGTGCACGCGAGCTTCAACGCCGCCAACAACGAGGGCAACCTGGTCGACGACCTGCTGGGCGGTGGCCAGCCCTCGCTGTACGCGGTCGTCGCCGCGGCGCTGTTCACCGCCGGCGCACTCCTCGCGCTGCGGAACCGGCGCTGACGGCCGGGCTGCCTGCAGGTGCCGGGCATGACCCGCATCGTGTGCGTGAGCTGCGGCAGAAACGCCAGCCGGTACCTGGCTCTGGTCAAGGCGGGCGAGACGGTCGAGGTGACCGAGCGCGGTGAGCTCGTCGCGGTCCTGTCCCCGCCGTCCCCCGCGGTCACGGCACGCGAGCGGCTCATCGCCGAGGGGCGGTTGATCCCCGCGAGTGCACCGTTCCGGTTCCCCGACCGGATCACGCCCCGACCAGGAGCCCTCAGCGCCACCGAGGCCCTCGACGAGCAGCGCGCCGAGCGACTGTGATCGCTCTGGACTCCTCCGCTCTCGCGAAGCTCGTGCTGGACTCGCCGGAGTCGGCAGCACTGGAGACGTGGCTGTCAGGTCGGACCCCGCTCTCGGTCACGGCCAGCGACCTCGTGAGGGTCGAGGTCATCCGCGCCGTGGCCGGAGCCGACTCTGCCGGCGTGCCGCGAGCCCGGACGCTCCTGGCCGGTGTCGACCTGGTCCCGGTGAGCAGGGACCTGCTCGAGACGGCCGCGGACCTCGGGCCGCCGTCCCTGCGCAGTCTCGACGCCGTCCACCTGGCGGCCGCCCTGACCCTCGGGCCCGTGCTGGAGGCCTTCGTGGTCTACGACGAGCGGTTGGCGCGCGCGGCCACCGAGGCCGGGCTGCCGGTCGTCGCCCCCTCCTGACCCCCACCCGGCGAGGCCTACGGCATCCTGTGGCGGGGATGCCCGTCTCCGCGCCCGCACGAGGGCCCGCCGGGCTGTGTACCGCGGGCAGCACGGGGCCCGGGCACCGAGCAGGAGCCGGCTGCCGCGACGGTCAGCGGCCGACGGCGGGGATCGTCACCTCGCGTTCCCCGAAGCGGGCCACGAGCGGCTCCGCCGGCGTCACCCCCTGCGGCAGCTCCACCACGGTGACGTGCCCGCTCACGTCCGCGGAGCAGACGTCCCGGCCGGGGAACAGGGGTCCCAGGCGGATCTCGATCTCCTGGTCGGCGACGACCTCGATGCCGTGCGGACCGCTGGGACAGCTGCCGCTGCCGTAGGTGACCACCCCGAGGTACCGACCGCCGTCGACCCACGCGACGGAGGGCTCGAAGGAGGACGGCCACCCGCCGGGGTCGGGTGGCGGAGCGACCGGCGGCGTCTGCACCGGTTCACCGTGGTCGGGGGACGGCGTGACCGGCGGTGCGTGGGACGGCTCGGGGAGCACCTGGACACGAGGACCGGGCGCCGGCGTGAGCACGAACCGCTGCTCTTCGGGTGCGCCCCAGCCGAGGCGGAACTCCGCGACGTAGGGCAGCGGCCCGCCCGCTCCGACCCGGCCCGTTCCGCACGCGGCCAGCACGGGCGTGGCGGCGACGAGGGCAGCCGTCACCAGCAGGCGCCCCACCGGCCGTGATCCCGTCACAGCTCGCATCGTGTGGCCCGGCGGCCCCGCCGTCCAGCGGCGCCACCCGACCGTGACGCGGCGGCAGCGGGGGCCTGCCGGCGGACCTGCGCTCAGGCTCCGGTCAGGGCCGCCCCGAGCCGGCGCATCCCCTCGGCGATCCGCGCCGGCGTGTTCGTGGTGAACGACAGCCGCAGCGTGGCGCGGTCCGGCGTCCCGGCGTGGAAGGCGGCACCCGGCACGAAGGCCACGTCGTGGGCGAGCGCGCGCTGCAGCAGCTGGCCGGTGTCCGCGGCCCCGGGCAGCCGGACCCACACGAACATGCCGCCGTCGGGGTCGGTCCAGGTGCTCCCCGGGGGCAGTGCGGCCGGCAGCGCCTCGACCAGGGCGTCGCGGCGCTCGCGGTAGGCGGCGCACAGCCCGGCCACGTGCGCCTCGACGTCGGCCGCGGCGAACCAGGCCGCCGCCGCGGCCTGGTCGACCGTGGAGGTGTGCAGGTCCGCGGCCTGCTTGGCGACCGTGAGCGCCGGCAGCAGCCGGGACGGCGCCCGCAGCCACCCCAGCCGGAGGCCCGGCGCCGCGATCTTGGAGAAGCTGCCCAGGTGCAGCACGTGGCCGTCGGCGCCGGGGTGCGCGGCCAGCGGCAGCACCGGGGCGCCCCGGTAGCGCAGCTCGCCGTAGGGGTCGTCCTCGACCACCCGGACGCCGTGCCGGGCGGTGACCTCGACGACCTCGGCCCGCCGCTCCGCCGGCATGGTCGCCCCGGTGGGGTTGGCGAACGTCGGGACCAGGTAGAGCAGCGCCGGCCGCTCCCGCTCGATGACGTCGGCCAGCGCGGCCGGGTCGACGCCGTGCTCGTCGGTGGGCACCGGGACGACGCGGGCGCCGGCCAGCTGGAAGCACTGCAGCGCCGCCAGGTAGGTCGGGTCCTCCACCAGCACGACCGCCCCCGGGTCCAGCAGCGCGGTCGCGACGAGGCTGAGCGCCTGCTGCGAGCCGGAGGTGACCAGCAGGTCGTCGATGGTGGTGAGCAGGCCACGGGCGGTCATCCGGGCGGCGATCCGCGCGCGCAGCTCCCGGTCGCCCTCGGTGGGTGCGTACTGCAGGGCGCGGCGGGCGTGGGGACCCCAGAGCACCTGCTCGTAGGCGGCGCGGACGCCGTCGAGGTCGAACAGCTCGGGCGCGGGCAGACCGCCGGCGAAGGAGACGACCTCGGGGCGGTCGAGCAGGGCCAGCAGCTCGCGGACCGGCGAGCTGGCCACACCGGCCAGGCGCTGCGCGAGGGCGGGGAGGGGACAGGAGAGGACGGCTGAGGACACGGGCGGGCTCCAGGAGGGACTGCGCGGTGAGGGGGACGGCGCCGGAGTGCGGGTGGTGTGCCGCTGCAGTCCGCGCCGTGGGGCCTCCTGGTCGAGGAGCCGGGTCCAGCGTACGACGAGCAGTGGCCGGCCCCGCCCCGACCCGAGGGGCGACCGGGGCCGGCGGGACGGAACGGCCCCTCCACACCGCGAGACGATCGCCACACCGCTCGCCGCCCCACGACGTCCGTGCTGGTCAGCGGCTCGTCCGGCGGCCCCTTACGTCGCCCCCGGCGGGACGCGCGGGAGGCGGCCGGTTGGGCGTGTTGCTCGCCGCGCAGGCAGGATGACCCTCGACATGGCGAGTGCAGCACGCGCGGAGGCGGTCGCCCCGCAGAGGACCGGCCGACCGCTCCGGGCCTGGCAGCAGGCCGCCCTGGAGGAGTACGAGCAGCGCTCCCCCAAGGACTTCCTGGTCACCGCAACCCCGGGTGCGGGCAAGACGACCTTCGCCCTCACCCTGGCCGCGCGGCTGCTCCAGCGGCGCGAGGTCGCCCGTGTGGTCGTCGTCTGCCCCACCGACCACCTGCGGCTGCAGTGGGCCGACGCCGCCGACCGGATGGGCATCGTCCTGGACCCGGGGCTGACCAACGCCGTCGGTCCGGTGCGGGCCGGTACCCAGGGCTACGTGACCACCTACGCGCAGGTCGCCGGCAAGCCGATGCTGCACGCCGCCCGCTCCACCACCGTCAAGACGCTGGTCGTCCTCGACGAGGTGCACCACGCCGGCGACGGCCTGTCCTGGGGGGAGGCGGTCGAGGAGGCCTACGGCCGCGCCGCCCGCCGGCTGTGTCTCACCGGGACGCCGTTCCGCACCAAGCCCGACGAGCGCATCCCCTTCGTCCGCTACGAGGAGGACGGCTTCGAGGGCGACGCCGGCGAGAACGGCGCCGGCCTGGTCAGCCGCGCCGACTACACCTACGGCTACAAGGAGGCGCTGGCCGACAACGTCGTCCGCCCGGTGGTCTTCGCCGCCTACACCGGCACCTCGCGCTGGCGGAACTCCGCCGGCGAGGTGGTCGCCGCCTCGCTGTCCGAGGCCGGCACCCGGTCGGTGGAGATGCAGGCCTGGCGCACCGCGCTGGACCCCAAGGGCCAGTGGGTGCCGCACGTCATCGCCGCGATGGACGACCGGATCACCCACCTGCGCGAGGAGGGCGGCATGCCCGACGCCGCCGGGCTGATCCTCGCCAGCGACCAGGACGACGCCCGCGCCTACGCCAAGATCGTCCGCCGGGTCACCGGGAAGGCACCCGAGCTGATCCTCTCCGACGACCCCAAGGCGTCGAAGAAGATCGAGCGCTTCGCCACCGGGTCCGCGCGCATCGCGGTCTGCGTGCGGATGATCTCCGAGGGCGTCGACGTCCCGCGGGCCGCCGTCCTGGCCTGGATGACCTCCTACCGGACGCCGCTGTTCTTCGCCCAGGCCGTCGGCCGCGTCGTCCGCGCCCGGGCCTCGCACGAGTCGGCGACGGTGTTCCTGCCCGCCGTCCGGCCGCTGCTCTCCCTGGCCGCGTCGATGGAGGAGCAGCGCAACCACGTCATGCCCCCGCCGAAGACGGTGCAGGGCGACGAGCTGGACCTCGAGCCGCTCCCGCCCGAGGAGCGCGAGCCGGTCACGGTGAAGCAGTTCGAGGCGCTGGAGGCCGACGCCCGCTTCGCGCACGTGCTGCACAGCGGCACCGCGCACACCGGCTCGGGGTCGCCCGTGGCCGTCGCCCCCGAGGACGAGGACTTCCTCGGCATCCCCGGCCTGCTCACCCCGGAGCAGACCGCGTCGCTGCTGGCCAGGCGGGACGACGAGCTGCGGCTGCGCATCGCCCAGCGCGCCTCCTCCGACGACGACACCGGCGAGCTGCCGCTGGTCGAGGACCACCCCGACGAGGACGACGCCGGCCGCTCCTGGCGCGACGCCGCGGAGCTGCGGCGGGAGGTCAACCGACTGGTCGCCCGGGTCGCGGCCAAGACCTCCAGGCCGCACGGGGTGGTGCACACCGAGCTGCGCAAGTCCGTGCCCGGACCGCCGTCGGCCTCGGCGTCGGTCGACGTGCTCCGCGCCCGCCGGGAGCGCCTGCGCACCATGCTGTGACACTGTCGTCCTGCCGGACGACACCGCGGCCAGGTGCCGTCCCCGACCCGAGCGGAACCGCTGCCCGAGTCCCGATCGGGAGGCCCTCCGGGCCCCCGCGATCGGTCCACCGCGGCCAGGTGCCGTCCCCGACCCGAGCGGAACCGCTACCCGAGTCCCGATCGGGAGACCCTCCGGGCCCCCGCGATCGGTCCACCGCGGCCAGGTGCCGTCCCCGACCCGAGCGGAACCGCTACCCGAGTCCCGATCGGGAGACCCTCCGGGCCCCCGCGATCGGTCCACCGCGGCCAGGTGCCGTCCCCGACCCGAGCGGAACCGCTACCCGAGTCCCGATCGGGAGACCCTCCGGGCCCCCGCGATCGGTCCACCGCGGCCAGGTGCCGTCCCCGACCCGAGCGGAACCGCTACCCGAGTCCCGATCGGGAGACCCTCCGGGCCCCCGCGATCGGTCCACCTGGAAGAGACCCCTACCGGGCGACGGCGGGCGGGGCGAGCATGACCGCGCCCGGGGGCACGTCCCGGACGACGGTGGCGTTGGCGCCGATGCAGGCGTCGTCCCCGATCGTCACCGGCCCGACGACGACCGCGCCGGCCCCGATGCTCACCCGGTCCCCGATCACCGGCTGACCGCGGCCGGTGTGCCCGACGGTGACCTGCTGGTTGACCCGGCAGTCCCGGCCGACGGTGCGGGCGGTGAGCGTGGTCGCGAAGCCGTGCTCGATGAACAGCCCGGGGCCGATCACCGCGCAGTTGAGGTGCAGCGTGGGCAGCGGCCGGTAGACCGCGCGCAGCAGCAGCCGCACCGCCCACGGCAGCGGGGTGAGCCGGTAGTGCACCAGCGACCGGAACTCCGGGTGCTGCGCCACCAGCCAGCCGAAGCGCGCGCCCGCCGGCAACCGGGCCAGCCGCGGGCGGTCGAGGCACTCGGCCCACCGCTCGGCGTCGCGGCGGGTGCAGGGCCCGGCGGCGGTCGCCCGGACCACCCGCCACAGCGGCCAGGCCCACGCCGTCACCAGCCAGGTCACCGGGTGGCGCACGGACTCCACGCCGCCACCCTGCCCCAGCGCGCCGCCCCGGTCAGCTCCCCGACCGGGCAGGCCGGGGGTCGGTGCCGAGACCTGCGCACTCGTGGCCATCGGACGCTGATCGCCCCGAGTCCGCAGGTCTCGGCGATCAGTCGCGGGGTCAATCCGGGGTCAGCAGTCCGCCGGCGGGGGCTGGAGGGCACCCGTTCGAGGGACATCGACCCTCTCAAGCGGTTCGCGGGGTCCCACGCGGGCACGGTCGGCCCGCGGCGACCGCCGCCGGTTCGTCCGGGCCCGAGCGCCCGGAACCGAGAGGGAGGAAGTACGGACATGCGGCTCGGAACTGCCATCGTCCTGCTCGCGCTCGGCGCGATCCTGGCGTTCGCCCTGCGCATCGACGTGAGCGGCGTCGACCTGCAGGTGGTCGGCTGGATCCTCATGATCGTCGGCGCACTGGGCATCGTGCTGGAGATCGCCGTCTGGGGCCCGCGCTCGCGCCGTCGGGTGACCCACACCGAGGGCTACGGCGTGCCCCCCGCTGCCGGTCCGGCCCGGCGGACGACCGAGGAGACCTACTGACCGCCGACACCACGCGACGCGGCCCCCGTCCTCGGTGAGGGCGGGGGCCGCGTCGTCCGTGGGGGCCGCTGCTCAGCGCAGGTCGGTGCCCTTGGTCTCGCGCAGGGTGGTGAGGATGACCAGGAACGAGATCACCGCCGCGACCGCCACGTACCAGAAGAACCACAGCGGGCGGTCGTTGTTGGACAGCCAGACGATGACCAGCGGCGCGGTGCCGCCGAACGTGGCGACCGTGAGGTTGTACCAGGCACCGATCCCGGTGGCCCGCAGCTCGGTGGGGAACAGCTCGCTCATGATCGCCGGCGCGATCGAGGCCATGAGGGCGTAGAGACCCAGTCCCGTGCAGAAGACGACGATCAGCGAGAACAGGTTGTCCTGCACCAGGAAGGACAGCGGCACGATGAGCAGCGCGTAGGCGCCCGACCAGACCAGCAGCTGCGGCTTGCGGCCGAAGCGGTCCGACAGCGCCCCGAACGGGTAGCACAGCGCCACGAACAGCGTGGTGCCGATCGAGAGTGCGAGGAAGACGTCGGTCCCGTCGGCGTCCCGGAAGTTGATCGCGAACGGGGTCAGCGCGCTGAAGAACGTGTAGTAGGACAGCGTGTTGAGCAGCGTGATCGCGATCAGCTGGAGCACGGCCTTCGGGTGGTGCCGGACCGTCTGCCACAGCGGGTGCTTGGTGGCCCGGGCCTTGGCCGCGTTCTCCTCGAACTGCTCGGTCTCGACCAGCGAGCGGCGCAGCCACATGCCGAGGAGGCCCAGCACGCCACCGATGAAGAAGGCGATCCGCCAGCCGTAGGACTGCAGCTGGTCCTCGCTGAGCGTGCTGGTCAGCAGGACGCCGAGGAGGGACGCTGCCAGCAGCGCCGACCCGGTGGAGATGTAGAAGAACGCCGAGTACCGCCCGCGGTGCGCCGGGGGTGCGATCTCCCCCAGGTACGCCGACGCGCTGGAGACCTCACCGCCCAGCGACATGCCCTGGGCGATGCGGGCGAGCAGCAGCAGGATCGGCGCCAGCCAGCCCACCTGCTCGTAGGTCGGCAGGATCGCGATGACCATCGAGCCGCCGGCCATCAGCAGGATGGTGAGCAGCATCCCCGCCTTGCGGCCGCGCAGGTCGGCGAACCGGCCGAGCAGGATGCCGCCCAGCGGCCGGAAGAAGAAGGCCAGCGCGTAGGTCGACGTCGCCCCGATCAGCGCCAGCGCCCGGTTCTCAGCCGGGAAGAACTGCCCGGCGAAGTAGACGACGAAGGTGGCGTAGACCGTCCAGTCGAACCACTCGACGGCGTTGCCGATGCTCGCCGAGACGAGCGTCTTCACCGGCAATCGGTGCCGCTCCTCCGTCGTCCCCTGTGCCTGCTGCACTGCTCCGGCCATCGCCACTCCCACCCTCGGTCCAGGGGTCGACCGTAGGACGGGGCGGCGTCGTCGGCACGACGGGATGGGGTCCGGACCGGGCGACGGCCGCCTCGCGGCGAGATGCACAACGCGGCTCCAGGCCCCCGACCGGAGTCGGGGCGGTGTTCCGTGAAGGCGTAACCAAATGGCACCCGGGGGCACGATGCACCCGGCCCGGACGCTGTCCACGCTACCCCCGCCCGAGCCCCCTCACACGGGCCGGGGCGGGGGAGTTCGGCCCCTCCGGAGCCCTGCCAGACTCCACCCGTGGCCGACCTGACCTCCGCCGAGGCGCGCGTGCTGTCCGCCGTCGACGAGGCCTGGGCGGTCGCCCGCCTGCGGGACCTGGTGGCCCTCCCCTCGGTCGGCGGGACCGCCGCCGAGAGCGAGGTCCAGCACCGGGTGGGTGACTGGCTGGAGGAGCTCGGCTGCGCCGTCGACCGCTGGCCGATCGACCTCGACGCCGCGGCCACGGCTCCCGACGCCCCGGGCCAGGAGGTGGTGCGCACCGAGGCGTGGGGCGTGGTCGGCACCGTCCCGGCCGCTGCAGAGGGCCTGCCCGCGCTGGTGTTCGCCGGGCACACCGACGTCGTCCCGCCCGGCGACCGGTCGCTGTGGCCGGCCGACCCGTTCGACCCGCGCGTGGCCGGCGGGGCCGTGCACGGCCGCGGGTCCTGCGACATGAAGGCCGGTGTCGTCGCCGTCCTCGCCGCGCTGTCCGCCGTCCGGACGGCGGGGGTGCGGCTGGCCCGGCCGGTCGCGGTGCACGCCGTCGTCGGCGAGGAGGACGGCGGCCTGGGCGCGTGGGCCACCCTGCGGCGTGGGCACGGCGGCGAGCTGTGCGTGATCCCCGAGCCGACCGCCGGCGCCGTGGTCACCGCCAACGCCGGAGCGCTGACCTTCCGCCTCGAGGTCACCGGCCACGCCGCGCACGCCGCCCACCGCGACCGCGGGGTGAGCGCGGTCGAGAAGTTCACCGACGTGCACGCCGGGCTGCGGACGTTCGAGGCCGAGCGGCAGGCCGGCGCGGACCCGCGCTTCGGCGGCGCGCCGTACCCCTACGGGATCAGCATCGGGCGGGTGCGGGCCGGTGACTGGGCCAGCTCGGTGCCCGACCTGCTCGTCGCCGAGGGCCGCTACGGCGTGCGGCTCGGCGAGCCGGTCGCGGAGGCCCGGACGGCGTTCGAGCGGCGGCTGGCCGCGATCTGCGCCGCCGACCCGTGGCTGGCCGAGCACCCGGTGCGCCTGACCTGGACCGGTGGCGCCTTCGCCAGCGGCTCGCTCCCGGCGGGCCACCCCCTGCTGCCCGCCGTCCAGCGCGCGGTCGCCGACACCGGCGGCGGGGTGCCGCCCGAACGGGCGATCCCCGCCGGCAGCGACCTGCGGCTCTACGCCGCCGCCGGGGTGCCGACCCTGCACTACGGCCCCGGCGACCTGCACCTGGCGCACGGGCCGCTGGAGCGGGTCCCGGTCGACGAGCTGGTCACCGCCGCGCGGGCGTTCGCGCTGCTGACCCTGCGCACCTGCGGGGTCGCATGAGTCTCGTCGGGTTCGAGGCCTGGGCGGAGCTGGCCGGAGAGTCCCCCACCTCCCGCACCGAGTGGGCCGCGGTCGTCGCCGCCTGGAGCGAGCCGCACCGCCGCTACCACGACCTCGCGCACCTGGCCGCCGTCCTCGGACTGGTCGGTGAGCTGGCCGGCGCCGCCACCGATCCCGCCGCCGTCCGGCTGGCCGCCTGGTACCACGACGTCGTCTACGACCCCCGCCGCGGCGACAACGAAGAGGTCAGCGCCGAGCGGGCGCGCGCCGGGCTGCGCGGGCTGGTGCCGCCGGAACGGGTCGAGGAGGTGGCCCGGCTGGTGCTGCTGACCGCCGGGCACGACCCGGCGCCGGACGACGCGAACGGCGCGGTGCTCTGCGACGCCGACCTCGCGGTGCTGGCCGGGCCGCCGGAGACCTACGCCGCCTACGCCTCGGCCGTGCGGGAGGAGTACGGGCACCTCTCCGACGCCGAGTTCACCGCCGGGCGCACCGCCGTCCTGGACCAGTTGCTGGCGCTGCCGGCGCTGTACCGGCTGCCGGCCGTCGCCGGCGAGTGGACGCCGCGGGCGCGGGCCAACCTCGCCGCGGAGCTGGCGCTCCTCAGGGCGCGATCCGGCGCTTCTTGACCCTCAGCCCGGCGCCCATCAGCCGGGCGAGCAGCTCCCGCGCGCCGACCGGCGTCGCCCCCGCGGCCACCGCCGCGTCGTAGAGCTCGTCGGGGACGTCGTAGTGGTCGCCCTGGAACGCCCGCCGCGGGATGCCCAGCTCCGCGCCGACGAAGGCGTGCAGCTCGTCGTAGGAGACGTCGCTGACCAGGTGCGACCAGCGCCGCCCGCGCCACGGCCACACCGGGGGGTCGATCAGCACCGCCACGGCGTCAGTCTGCCCGCCGCACTAGCGTCGTGCCGGTGAGCGACGAGATCCGCTGGGGTGTGGTCGGACCGGGCCGCATCGCCGGGAACGTGATGGCCGACTTCGCACACGTGCCCGGCGCCCGGCCGGTGGCGGTCGCCTCCCGCTCGGCCGACCGCGCGGCGGCCTTCGCCCAGCGGCACGGCCTCGAGCGGGCCCACGGCTCCTACGCCGAGATCCTGGCCGACCCGGACGTCGACGTCCTGTACGTGGCGACCCCGCACCCGCAGCACTGCGCGGTCGCCCTCGCCGCCATCGACGCCGGGAAGGCACTGCTGGTGGAGAAGGCGTTCACCGCCACCACCGAGGGCGCGCGGGAGGTCGTCGGGCGGGCCCGCGAGCGCGGCGTCTTCGTCATGGAGGCGATGTGGACCCGCTTCCAGCCGGCCGTCGTCCGGCTGCGGGAGCTGGTGGACGACGGCGCGATCGGCGAGGTCCGCTCGGTCCAGGCCGACCTGGGCGTGGCCCGCGAGTACGACCCGGCCGACCGGCTGTTCGCCCGGGAGCTCGGCGGCGGCGCGCTGCTCGACCTGGGCGTCTACGTCGTCTCCTTCGCCCAGATGCTGCTCGGCGACCCCGACACGGTCACCGCGACCGGCTCGCTGTTCCCCACCGGCGTCGACGCCGAGGCCGCCCTGCTGCTGGGCTACGCCGACGGCCGGTCGGCCACGCTGACCACCTCGCTGCGGTACCCGACGCCCGGCCAGGCCCGGGTCTTCGGGACGGCGGGCTGGATCGACGTCCTGCCCCGGTTCCACCACCCGCGGACGATCGTGCTGCACCGCTCCGGCGCCGAGCCCGAGGAGGTCACGCTGCCGCCGTCGGGCACCGGCTACGCCCACGAGCTGGCCGAGGTGACCGGGTGCCTACGGGCGGGGCGGACGGAGAGCGCCGTCATGCCGCTGGCCGACACCCTCGCCGTGCAGACCGTCCTCGGGCAGGCGGCCGAGCAGCTGGGTGTGCGGCACGCGGAGGACCCGCACGCGCTGGGGTGACCCCACCCGGTCGGGTGGTCTGCCTCAAGTCGTCGCGGGCCGTGCCGATGGTCACAGCGACCGCCCGCCCGGCCGGTCGCCACCGACCCGACCGGAGCTCCGCGTGTTCCTGATCGAAGGCCTCGCCGCCCTCGCCGCCAAGGTGGCGGCCGCCTCCACCGTCAGCCAGGCCGTGGCCGGCCTCGGCATCGCCGTCGCCGGCGTGACGGGAGCCGGCGCCGCCGGGGTCCTCCCGGCGCCGGTGCAGGACACCGTCGCGAGCGCGGTCGAGGTGGTCTCCCCCTTCGACCTGCCGGACTCGGCCGACGACGACGGCACCCCCGACCAGGGTCCCGGCGACGCCCCGGGCACCGACGACTCGCCCGAGGACGGCCCGGACGACGACGGCACCCCCGACCAGGGCCCCGGCGACGCCCCCGGCACCGACGACTCGCCCGAGGAGAGTTCCGCCCCCGGCCAGCAGCAGAACCAGCGCGGCCGCGAGGACGCGGCCGCGCGGGCGGCCGAGGAGGCGCGCGAGGCCGCCGAGGAGGCCCAGGAGGAGGCCCGCGAGGCCGCGCAGGAGGCTGCCGAGGCCCAGCGCGAGGCCGAGGAAGACGCCCGCGAGGCCGCCGAGGAGGCCGCCGAGGCCCAGCGCGAGGCCGAGGAAGAGGCCCGCGAGCAGGCGCAGCGCGCCGCCGAGGAGGCCGCCGAGGCCCAGCGCGAGGCCGAGGAGGAGGCACGCGAGGCCGCCGAGCGCGAGGCCGAGCGCAGCGGCTCCGACGACTCCGACGACGACTGACCCCTCACCCCTCCGGCAGGCCGGGGCCCGCTCCCGCGAGCGGCGTCCCGGCCTGCGGTGTCCCCGCGGGTGACCACGCCGCGCCCGAGGCCTGGTCGGGGGTCGGCACCCGCGTCGGCGTCCGGCCGGTGCGGCGCACCGCCTCGGCGAAGACGACCGCGTCGGTGACCGCCGCCCCACCCGGGTCGTTGTTGAAGTAGACGAGGACGTCGGAGTCCCCGTAGGACGCCGAGAGCCGGTCGGCCCACGCCTGCAGGGTCTCCGGGCGGTACGCCCAGCCCTCCGCACCGGTGTGCAGTCGCAGGTACCCCCAGTCGGTGGTGCGCCACAGCGGCGCGACCGGCTGCTCGGCCCGGTCCGCCCAGCACAGCGCGGCGTCGAAGCGCTCCAGCAGCGCCCGGACCTCGTCGGTCCACCAGGAGTCGTGCCGCGGTTCGACCGCCACGCGGGTGCCCGGCGGGAACTGGGCGAGGCAGTCGCGCAGCAGGCCGGGGTCGGCCCTGAGCGTCGGCGGCAGCTGCAGCAGGACGGCGGCCAGCCGGTTCCCGAGGCCGGCGACGCGCTCCACCAGCCGCGCGACCGGCTCCTCGGGGTCCCGCAGCCGCTTGACGTGGGTGAGGAAGCGGCTGGCCTTCACCGCCCAGCGGACGTCGGGCGGGGTGCGCGCCCGCCACGCCTCGAACGTCGCCCGCTCCGGCAAGCGGTAGAAGGCGTTGTTGCTCTCGACCGTCGCGAAGTGGGCCGCGTGGTGCTCCAGCCACAGCCGCTGGGGCAGACGCTGCGGGTAGAAGCGGCCCCGCCAGTCGCGGTACTGCCAGCCCGACGTCCCGATCACCACCGCCACGGGGAGCCGCCTACCCGTCCCGGCGGTCGCCGACGCGGAAGGGCGGCCGCGTGCTGCCCCCGGATTGGGGGGATCCGGTCCCCCTCCCCACGGCTGCCTGGGGTGCCGATGCGCGACGACTGTGACCCCCACGAGACCGGCCCACGGTGGGTGTGGGCGCGGCGCGACTGCGGAGTAGGCGATGACCAGGACACGACCGACCCAGCACGGCGGTCGCGGGGGTGGGCACGGAGCTGTGGGTGCCCCCGCGTCGCGAACGTCCCGATCCACCGGCAAGCGGAACTCCCGCCTGATCGCCGGGGGCCTCGCGGCCGCCATGGCGACGGGGGGCCTCGTGACGCTCGCCAGCGGTGCCCAGGCAGGCACCCCTCCGGCCGGCCCCGGCAACATCGAGATCTTCAACAAGCGCAGCATGGTCGCCCTGGAGGGCTACGCCGAGCAGGCCGGCCAGGAGGCCACGGTCGAGGTGCTCCGGGGTGGCCAGGTGATCGGCATCGGCGTGGGGACCGTGGACGCGACCGGCTTCCTGGAGTTCAACCACCCGGGCGGCGAGTGCTGGATCGGGGTCACGCCCACCATCAAGCCCGGCGACGAGGTCAGGGTCTCCTTCAGCGGAGCGGCGTTCACCGACTCCGCGATCACCGCCTCCCCCACGGTCACCTCGGTCACCGGCAGCGGGTTCGTCGCCGGCCAGAACCTCCCGACCGATCCGGAGAACCGGGTCCGGGGAGTCGGGACGGTCACGATCGAGGGCACCTACGACCCCGAGGACCCGTGGTTCGACCCGGCCCGGTTCAACATCGAGACGGTCAACCCGGACAACGACGACGACAAGACCCCGCCCGGGGAGGACCCGGGCCTGTCCGACAACCGGGCGATGGGGATCAGCCTGGTCCCGGACGCGGAGCACCCCAACGGCGAGCCCGGTCTGTGGGACGCCACGGCGACGGCCGACCCCGCGACCGGCGAGATCGTGGGCACCTACACGCTCTACACCGAGGCCGACTACGACCGCGTGCTCGCGGGCGACCACGTCTTCGCGGCGTGGATGGCCGGCGAGGAGCCGGCGCTCGGCCTGACCCAGAACGAGTTCGAGGAGATCCCCGGCCCCGGGATGGGCGGCTGCCCGCCGAGCCCGGACGGCCAGGTGCCCACCGCGCCGACGACCGCTCAGCTGTCCTCGGCCGCGGGCTCCACCTCGGTGGACGTCACGTGGCAGACGCCGGCCCAGCCCGCCGACGGCTCGGAGGTCACCGGCTACCGGGTGGCCGCGATCGGTGGCACGCACGCCGAGCAGGAGGTCGCGGAGCGGACCGGCGGGACCACCGTCTCCCTCGACGGCCTGGAGGCCGGGGCCAGCTACGAGATCATGATCGAGGCCTACAACGGCCGGTGGTCGTCGGCGCAGTCGCTCGGCACGATCACGGTCGGGTCGGGCACCTCGACCGGCGGCGGCACGGGTGGCGGCACCGGTGGCGGCGGTGGGCCCGTCGGCGAGACCCCGACGGCGGCCCCGGCGGCCCCGGCGGGCGTGACCGCCACGGCGGCGGACAGTGGTGCCGTGGACGTGAGCTGGACGGCGTCGACCGGCGCGACCGCCTACGCGGTCAGCGTGACCTCGGACGCGACCGGTGCAGCGATCCCCGCTGCGGTGACCGTGCAGGCCCCGGCCACCACGGCCTCCCTGACCGGGCTGACCGCAGGCACGGCCTACACCGTGTCGGTGACCGCCAGCAACGCGGTGGGCACCAGCGCCGAGGCCGGGACCGCGACGGTGACGACGGCCGCGGCCGTGGCACCGGGCGCGGCGACGGTGACACGCGTCGCCTCGGCCCACGAGGGGGCCTCGCTCGAGTGGACGGCGGCGCAGGCGGGCAACGCGGCCAGCCCGGTGACCGGCTACGACATCGTGGCCACCCCGGCTGCCGGCACCACGAACGCCGCGGCGAGGCAGGTGACGAACCCGGTGGGCACGGTCACCACCGGCGCGGTCACCGGCCTGGTGAACGGGGTCACCTACGACCTCGCGGTGTTCGCCAGGACCGGCGACCTGCGGGGCCCGGCCGGCACCTTCGGCCTCAACGTCCCGACGACGGTGGTCCCGAACGACGTGGTGACCGTCGGCCGGGCCCAGTACCGCGCCGACCGGCGGGAGTACAAGGTCAACGGCACGGCGCAGGACACCACGGCGAACCGGGTGCACGTCCGGACCACCACCGGGCTGACCATCCAGCTCAACGTCCCGGTCGCGGCCGACGGGAGCTGGACGGTGGACCTGCGCAACGGTCCGGTGCTGCCGACGAACAACCGCATCGTCGTCACCTCGGACTCCGGCGCCAGGGTGGAGACGACGATCACCCGGTCCCGCTGATCCGGCGGCACCCGACAGGGCGGCACTGGAGGCCCTGAGCACGACCGAACACCCCGAGGGCCCGTCACCATCCGGTGGCGGGCCCTCGGCCTGCACGCGTGACCCCACCGCCACCCGGGCACAGGACGCGCGTGACCGACCTGCCCCCGACCGTGTTCGTGCTCTACGGCGCCACCGGCGACCTGGCCCACCGGATGGTGCTACCGGCCTTCTACGAGCTCGCCCAGCGGGGCCTGCTGCCGGCGGACTGGCGGCTGGTCGGCAACGGGCGCGGCGACGTCTCGCACGGCGGGTTCGCCGACCGGGCGCGCGACGCGCTCACCGAGTTCGGCCCGCTGGACGAAGGCGGCACCGACGGGCCGTGGGCGGAGTTCGCCGCCCGGCTGCGCTTCGCCGGGGGCGGGTTCGCCGAGGACGACCCGGGCAGCCTGCTCGACGTCCTCGCCGAGGCGCGCGACGAGCTGGGCGGGCAGCCACAGCTCGTCCACTACCTCGCCGTCCCGCCGTCGGCGTTCGAGCCGATGACCCGGGCGCTGCGGCAGCACGGGCTGACCGAGGGCGCGCGGGTGGTCTACGAGAAGCCCTACGGCACGACGCCGGAGACCTTCCGCGGGCTCGACGACCTGGTGCTGTCGGTGTTCGCCGAGGAGCAGGTCTTCCGCATCGACCACTTCCTGGGCAAGGAGGGCACCCAGGACCTGCACGTGCTCCGGTTCGCCAACGGGCTGTTCGAGCACGTGTGGCACCGCGACCACGTGGCCCAGGTGCAGATCGACGTCCCCGAGGACCTCGACGTGGCGGGGCGCGCGGAGTTCTACGACGCCACCGGCGCGGCCCTCGACATGCTGGTCACCCACCTGTTCCAGGTCGCCGCCGAGGTGGCCATGGAGCCGCCGGTGAGCTTCTCCCCCGCCGACCTGCAGGCCGCCCGCGAGGGGGTGCTCGCCGCCTTCCGGCCGCTGGACCCCGACGAGGTGGTGCTCGGCCAGTTCGACGGCTACACCGACATCGAGGGCGTGGCCGACGACTCGACGACCGACACCTACGTCGCCGCCCGGCTGTGGGTCGACACCGACCGCTGGCACGGTGTCCCCTTCGTGCTGCGCACCGGCAAGCGGATGGCGGCGAGCGAGGAACGGGTCAGCCTGCTGCTGCGCCGTCCCGAGGGCCCGGTGACCGACACCCCCGGCCACGGCAACGTCGTCTCCCTGTCGCTGTCCGGGTCCGGCGCGGTGGACCTGCAGGTGGTGGCCAAGGAGCCCGGCCCCGACCTGGCCCTGGCCACGGCGACCGCGACGCTGCAGCTGGCCGACGTCCCCGGCGGGACGCCGCTGCCGCCCTACGTCTCGCTGCTGCACGACGTGCTGGTCGGCGACCGGTCGCTGTTCACCAGCAGCGAGGGCCTGGCGCACGCCTGGCGGGCGTTCGCCCCGCTGCAGCAGCGGCCTCCGCAGGTGCACCGCTACGAGCCGGGCTCGTGGGGCCCCGTCGAGGCCGAGGCGCTGGCCGAGCCGTGCGGCTGGCTGCTCGGCGACGGACGCCGGTCGTGATCACCTCGGCCGCAGCGGGCCCTCCGCCGCCCGGAGACCCCGCTGGGCCGGTGCCGATCCCGGGAGGTGGCGGGTGGACGACGTCTCCGCGCTGGTGACCACGCGGCTGGCCTCGCTGTGTCTGCAGCGGAGGCGCCCCCGCCGGCTGACCTACGACCACAAGGGCACCCAGCCCGCCTCCCCCCGCGCGGACCTGTCGACCGCTTCGGCGTCGTCGGCCGCAAGGTTCCCGGCGAGGTGGGCCACCGCGGCCGCCCACCCACCGCGCTCGACCGGCACCTCGACGCCGAACCCGTGGCCCACCAGCAGGGCCAGCCACTCGCCGTGTCGACGCTCGACCCTCAGCTCGAAGGCGATCTCGCGCGCACGGGGCTCCGGACACCCCACGTCCACGAGTGCCGCGACGAGCACCCGGCTCATCCAGGGTTCGACGACAGGGACCTCCGCCACGGCGGCACGGTACGGCCGAGCCGGACCTCGACCGACGGACCCGACGAGATCGGCGTTCTCGCTCGCCCCCGGTGGTCCATCCGGGCGAGATCGGCGATCCCGCCCGGACGTGGAGCCGGCAACGCCGACAGGGGCGGCCCCGCGCGTGCGGGACCGCCCCTGCAGGTGACGGACTGGAACGGCCCCGTCCCGGGCCCCGCCCCGAGCTAGCGAGGGGCGGGGAGGACGGGGTCCTTCATCAGAAGTCCATGCCCCCCATGCCACCGTCGCCACCGGGCATGGCCGGGGCGGCCTTCTCCGGCTTGTCGGCGATGACGGCCTCGGTGGTGAGGAAGAGCGCCGCGATGGAGGCGGCGTTCTGCAGCGCCGAGCGGGTCACCTTGGCGGGGTCGATGATCCCGCTGGCGACCAGGTCCACGTACTCGCCGGTGGCGGCGTTGAGGCCCCAGCCGGTGTCGGAGTTGCGGACCTTCTCCGCCACGACGCCACCCTCGAGGCCGGCGTTGATGGCGATCTGCTTCAGCGGCGCCTCGAGCGCGACGCGCACGATGTTGGCACCGGTGGCCTCGTCACCCTCGAGCTCGAGCTTGTCGAACGCGACGGCGGTGGCCTGCGCGAGGGCGACGCCACCACCGGCGACGATGCCCTCCTCGACGGCGGCCTTGGCGTTGCGCACCGCGTCCTCGATGCGGTGCTTGCGCTCCTTGAGCTCGACCTCGGTCGCGGCGCCGGCCTTGATGACGGCGACGCCACCGGCCAGCTTGGCCAGGCGCTCCTGCAGCTTCTCGCGGTCGTAGTCGGAGTCCGACTTCTCGATCTCGGCGCGGATCTGGTTCACCCGGCCGGCGATCTGGTCGCTGTCACCGGCACCCTCGACGATCGTCGTCTCGTCCTTGGTGACGACGACCTTGCGGGCGCGGCCCAGCAGGGAGACGTCGGCCGTGTCGAGCTTGAGGCCGACCTCCTCGCTGATGACCTGGCCACCGGTGAGGATGGCGATGTCGGCCAGCATGGCCTTGCGGCGGTCGCCGAAGCCGGGGGCCTTGACGGCGACCGACTTGAAGGTGCCGCGGATCTTGTTGACCACCAGGGTCGCGAGGGCCTCGCCCTCGACGTCCTCGGCGATGATCGCGAGCGGCTTGCCCGACTGCATGACCTTCTCCAGCAGCGGGAGCAGGTCCTTCACCGAGCTGATCTTGCTGTTGACGACGAGCACGTACGGGTCGTCGAGGACGGCCTCCATGCGCTCGGCGTCGGTGACGAAGTAGGGCGAGATGTAGCCCTTGTCGAAGCGCATGCCCTCGGTGAGCTCGAGCTCGAGGCCGAAGGTGTTGCTCTCCTCGACGGTGATGACGCCTTCCTTGCCGACCTTGTCCATCGCCTCGGCGATGAGCTCACCGATGGCGGTGTCGGCGGCGGAGATCGACGCGGTGGCGGCGATCTGCTCCTTGGTCTCGACGTCCTTGGCGGTCGAGAGGAGGTACTCGGTGACCGACTCGACGGCCTTCTCGATGCCCTTCTTCAGGGCCATCGGGTTGGCGCCGGCGGCGACGTTGCGCAGACCCTCGCGGACGAGCGCCTGGGCGAGCACGGTGGCGGTGGTGGTGCCGTCACCCGCGACGTCGTCGGTCTTCTTCGCGACCTCCTTGACCAGCTCGGCGCCGATCTTCTCCCACGGGTCCTCGAGCTCGATCTCCTTGGCGATGCTCACACCATCGTTGGTGATGGTGGGGGCGCCCCACTTCTTCTCGAGGACGACGTTGCGGCCCTTGGGACCGAGGGTCACCTTGACGGCGTCGGCGAGGGTGTTCATGCCCCGCTCGAGGCCGCGGCGAGCCTCTTCCTCGAAGGCGATCATCTTGGCCATGTGGTGATGTCCTCCATGCATGGATCGCTGCACGGCCGGGACCGGCGCCCGCGACGGACGACACCGGCAGCGCGGGCACTCCGTCGGCCCGCACACCAGTGCCTCACCGTTCCGACCTGATTGGCACTCGGCACTGTCGAGTGCCAGTCCGAGTCTGGCACTCGCCCCTGCCGAGTGCAAGAACGGGGGGACGACGGCCCGCTGTTCCCGCAGCGTCGGTCGGGGATGCCGGTCAGGACGGCGGTGCGGACGGCGCCGATCGCGGCCGGCGGCCCGGCCACACCCGGCCGGACGGGGAGGCGGCGAGGACGGCGACCGCAGCCGACCGGTTCCCGGGCCGGGGCGGTGGACGCCGGTCAGGCCGAGCACCCCGGACACCTCGACCAGCAGCAGGAGCACCGCGTGCGCCGCGGGGACGGCCGGCCCGGGCGGGCGGCGGACGCCCGGGACGCGCAGGAACGGCAACGGCCCGGTTCCCGCGGGGGGAACCGGGCCGCTGCACGAGGGGAGGTGTGCTCAGGCGGAACGCACGGCGTCGGCCTGCGGACCCTTCTCGCCCTGGACGACCTCGAAGGTGACCCGCTGGCCCTCGTCGAGGCTCTTGTACCCGTCCATCTGGATGGCCGAGTAGTGGACGAAGACGTCCTGACCGCCGTCGACGGCGATGAAGCCGAAGCCCTTCTCGGCGTTGAACCACTTCACGGTGCCCTGTGCCACGTGTGCTCCCACGTTCGTGCGTGCGGACGGCCCCCCACCGACCAGGGAGGCCGGGTCGAGCTCTTCCGCCCGCCGAACACGAACGTGGAACCGAACCGCCGGAGAACGTACAGGACGAAACGCGTGGTGAGAGAAGACTCACGCCCGCGACGCACCGGTTCGGGGGACCTCGTCCCCGGAACGCGGGATCGCCCGTGACCCTACCGCGTCACCCGATGAGGCCCGCTGCCCGGACCGACGACAGGGCCGGCGACACGCGGTGGGTCGGCCCGACGACCGGCAGCAGGGGATCGAGGGTCTTGAGGCCCTCGCCGGTGTTGAGGACGACGGTCTCCTTCGCCGGGTCCAGCCGGCCGTCCTCGACCAGCTGGCGGAGCACCGCGGTGGTGACCCCGCCCGCGGTCTCGGCGAAGACGCCGGTGGTGCGGGCCAGGTCGCGGATGCCCTGCACGATCTGGTCGTCGTCCACCCGGCCGACCGAACCGCCGGTGCGCCGGATGGCGTCCAGGGCGTACGGGCCGTCGGCGGGGTTGCCGATGTTGAGCGACTTGGCGATCCCGGTCGGCTTCACCGGCTTGACGACGTCCCAACCGTTGTCGAAGGCGGTGGCGATCGGGTCGCAGCCGGCCGACTGCGCACCGAAGACCGTCCACTCCGCGGCCTCGACGATGCCGGCCGTGGTGAGCTCGCGGAACGCCTTGTCCACCTTGGTGAGCAGCGAGCCGGACGCCATCGGGATGACGACCTGCGCCGGGATGCGCCAGCCGAGCTGCTCGGCGATCTCGTAGCCCATCGTCTTGGAGCCCTCGGCGTAGTAGGGCCGCACGTTCTGGTTGACGAAGGCGGTGTCCTCGAACTCGTCGGTCTCGGCGAGCTCGCTGGTCAGCCGGTTGACGTCGTCGTAGGAGCCCTCGACGGCGACCAGCGTCTGCCCGTAGACCGCCGACTGGACGACCTTGCCCGGCTCGAGGTCCGAGGGGATGAAGACGAACGAGGGCAGGCCGACGCGGGCGGCGTGCGCGGCCACGGAGTTGGCCAGGTTGCCGGTCGAGGCGGCCGCGATCTTCGTGTAGCCGAGCTTCTTCGCCGCGGTGGCGGCCAGGCTGACCACGCGGTCCTTGAAGGAGTGCGTGGGGTTGGCCGAGTCGTCCTTGACCCACAGCCCGCCGGTGAGGCCGAGCTCGGCGGCGAGCCGGTCGGCGCGGACCAGCGGCGTCATGCCCGGGTCGAGGGTGACGCGGTCGGCCGGGTCCTGGCCGACGGGCAGCAGCGCGGCGTAGCGCCAGATGTTCTGCGGCCCGGCCTCGATCTGCTCGCGGGTGACCGCCCGCATCAGCTCGGGGTCGTAGTCGACCTCCAGCGGGCCGAAGCACTCGGCGCAGGCGTGCTCGGCGATCAGGCCGAAGGTCGCGCCGCAGTTGCGGCACACGAGGCCGCGAGCGGGACACGGGGGAACGGGGCCACCGGCGCTGGAGTCGGCCTGGATGGAGCCCGGAGCGGTCAGGGTCATGCGACGACTACCTCCTCATCTTCCCCGCGTCGGGCCGTCGAGCCGCGCGGGACGGAATTGGCACCCTTCCGCTGCGCTGACGCGCGGTGCGGCGGTTGCCGGGGCTTCGTCGGGCCGTGTCCCTCTGCCCCTCTGGATGAGTGGAACGGCGACGACTCTACCCACGTGGCGGGCGCGGCACCGGTCCGGGCCAGGATGGGCCGGTGAGCACGCGCGTCGTCTACACCGACCTGGACGGCACGATGGTCGGGCCGCGGGGCTCCTTCTGGCACACCGCCGACCGCGACCTGACCGACGACCCGGCCGCCGCCCTGCACGACCTGCACCGCGCCGGCGTCGCCCTGGTGCTCGTCAGCGGCCGCACCTTCGAGCAGGTGGTGGAGGCCGCGCGCATCTTCGCCGCCGACGGCGCCATCGCCGAGCTGGGCTCGGTCGTGAGCTGGGACGGCGGCCGCGGCGTGCACCGGCTGACCGGCGCGCTGCCCGGGCAGTACGCCGGCCGGGCACCGATGGAGGTCATGGCCGAGCTGGGCGTCGTCGAGGGCCTGCTGGCCCGCCACCCCGGCCGGCTGGAGTGGCACGCCCCGTGGCACGCCACCCACCTCACCGACGCGCTGCTGCGCGGCCGGGTCGACCCGCTGGCCGTCGACGCCGAGCTCGCCGAGCGGAGCGCGGGCTGGCTCACGCTCAAGGACAACGGCGCCATCCCGGCGACGTCCCGGATGACCCTGGTGCCCGAGGCGCTGCCGCCGCGGGTCTACCACCTGATGCCGCGCGGCATCTCCAAGGGCGCGGCGATCGCCTGGGACCTCCAGCGGCGCGGACTCACCCCGGCCGACGCGGTCGCGATCGGCGACAGCGTCAGCGACCTGGAGATGGCCCCGGCGGTCGACCGGCTGTGGATCACCGCCAACGGGGCGACCGTCGACGGGATGGCCGACCTGCTGGCCGCCGTCCCCAACGTGACGGTGACCGACGCCCCCATGGGCGAGGGCTGGGCCCAGGCCGTCCGCGCCTCGCTGTGACGCGGAGCGCTGTCGTGCCCGAGTGGGGCCCGGAGGGCTCCGCGAAGGGTGCGACGGTAGGGCTCAACGCGGCAGGGGCACGCTCGAAGGACCCCGTCCTCCTCACGCCTCGCGAGCTCGGCGCGAGCCTCGGGACGGGGCCAACCTCACGACGTGACGTCGCGGCGGGAGAAGTGCCGGAACGCCAGCGCGGTGAAGACCGCGGCGTAGACCAGCGACTGGACGACGCCGCGGAACAGGTCACCGGAGTCGACCGGGGTCTGCAGCAGGTCGGTCCAGGCGAAGTTGTTCGCGGTGGGGAACCAGTCGCGGATCGCGCCCAGCTGCTCGACCTCCTCGAGGATCGCGAAGACGAACAGGGTGAACACCGCCCCGCCGACCGCGGCCAACGGCGCGTCGGTGACCGTGGAAAGCCAGAACGCCAGCGTGCCGACGACGAGCAGGTGGACGGCGAGGTAGCCGACCATCCCGGCCAGCCGCAGCAGCCCGTCGGCCTGGTCGAGCGTCACCCCGACCGGTGTCTGGACCGCGCCGAAGCCGAAGGCGATGCCGCCGGCCACCAGCGCGGTCCCCACGATGGCGACCAGGGCACCGACCGAGAGCACGAAGGCGGCCAGCCACTTCTGCCGGAGCAGCCGCATCCGCGGCACCGGGGTGGCCAGCGTGTAGCGCAGCGACCCCCACTGCGCCTCGGCGGCCACCGTGTCGCCGAAGAACAGCGCGTAGACCACGACCAGGAAGAAGCTCGTCGTCGCAAACAGCACGAACAGCGTGAAGTTCAGCCCGCTGGCGGTCGCGACGTCGACCAGGTTGATCCGGGCGTTCTCCTCCGCCTCCTCGGTGCCGCCGAGCTGCAGGGCGGCGATCAGGATCAGCGGCAGCGCCACCATCAGCGCGAAGACACCGAGGGTGCGCCGGCGCTTGAACTGGCGGCGCAGCTCGACCGACAGCCGCAGGGTGCGCTCGGGCCGGTACCCGGCGATCGCGCCCGTCGGCTGGACGTGCTGGCTGGTGCTCACGAGCCCTCCCCCACCAGTTGCAGGAACGCGTCCTCCAGCCGGCGCCGCGGGGTGAACGCGTCCACCGCAATGCCCGCGGCCACCAGTTCCTGCAGGGCCCGCGCGCGGCTGGTGCCGTCGAGGTCGGCCACCAGCCCCTCGTCGGTGCGCTCCACCGTCACGCCGGGCAGCCCGGCGAGGACGGCGGCCGCCCGGCCGGCGTCGGCGTCGTCGGCCAGCCCGACCAGCACCGAGCCGCCGGTGCCGACGAGCTCCTCCACCGTGCCCTGGGCGATCTTCTGCCCCTTGGCCATGACGACGACGTGGCTGCAGGTCTGCTCGATCTCGCTGAGCAGGTGGCTGGACACGATCACCGTGCGGCCGGTCGCGGCGTAGGAGCGCAGCACCGCGCGCATGGCGTGGATCTGGGGCGGGTCGAGCCCGTTGGTCGGCTCGTCGAGCACCAGCAGGTCGGGCAGGCCGAGCATCGCCTGCGCGATCGCGACCCGCTGCCGCATGCCCTGGCTGTAGCGGCGCACCGGCCGGTCCAGCGCCGCGCCCAGGCCGGCGACCTCGATCGCCTCCTCCATGTGCGCGTCCGCCTCGGGACGGCCGGTGGCGGCCCAGTACAGCCGCAGGTTGTCCCGGCCGGACAGGTGCGGCTGCAGTCCGGTGCCCTCGACGAAGGAGCCCAGCCGGGACAGCACCGGGGCACCGGGCCCGATCTCGTGGCCGAAGACGGTGATCCGCCCGTCGGTGGGCCGGATCAGCCCCATGAGCATCCGCAGCGACGTCGTCTTGCCCGCGCCGTTGGGGCCGAGCAGGCCGAGCACCTGGCCTCGGCGCACCTCGAAGGAGAGGTCGCGGACGGCGACGAAGCCGTCCTTGTAGGCCTTGGTGACGCCGGTGAAGCGCAGCGGCACGTCCTCGCCGTCGGGCTCGACCTCCGACACCCGCCTCCGGCGCCGGCGGCCCCAGAGGACGGCGGCCAGCCAGCCCAGCAGGGCCAGCGCCGCGAGCACCCCGAGCAGCACCCACCAGCGGGAGGTGCCGCCGGCGGCCTCGGTGCGGCCGTCGACCGTCGGGACGGCGAGCGCGGCGGCGTCCCCTCCCGAGGCCAGCGCGACGGAGTAGACGCCGGCCTGCGCCGGCAGCGCGAACGCCTGGTCGGTGGAGGAGACGACCACGCGCATGGTGTGACCGGCCTCGAACCGGTGCACGATCCCCGGCAGCGTCACGCCGACCGTGGTGGGCGCGGTGGGGTCGGGCGACAAGCCGGTCAGCGCCAGCGGCGCGACCAGGCCCGCCGGCAGCGTCGCCTGCCCGTCGGGGGCGACGTCGTAGAGCTTGGCGAACAGGGTGGCCGAGCCCCCGGGCGAGGCGACGGCGAGGTCGATCGTCGGAGCGCCGACGACCTCGACCGCCTCGTCCAGCGGCTCGCTCTCGAAGGCGGCGAACTGGCCGGGGATCTCGAACGCGGAGCCCGCCAGCGCCGAGGCCAGCGAGCCGAGCCCCGGGACGACGGTGATCGCGGCCGGCGTGCCCCCCGCGGGGGTGACGACCGGCTGCAGCGACCCGTCGACGGCGACGGCGGTGCGCTGCGCGGGCCCGGTGCCGGCCAGGCCGGGGTAGGCCGGCGCGGTCACGGTGCGGTTGCCGCCCTGCACGGTGCCCACCGACGCGGTGACGCCGGTGGGTGCGGGGAACTCGAAGCCGGTGCCGGGGTCCTCCCCCTGACCCCGCAGGTGCCGGTCGAACCAGCCGGCGACCTGCTCGCGCAGGTCCTCGGTGGTGCGCTCCGAGGCCTGCGCGTCGTGGCCGCCCTGGTACCAGACGACCTTGACGGGGGTGCCGTCGGCAGCGATGCCGCGGGCGTTGGCGTCGGCCTGGCCGAGGCCGAACAGCGAGTCCTGGGTGCCCTGGACCAGCAGCGTGGGGGCGTCGATCCGGTCGAGCACGGTCGCCGGGCTGCCTCGGTCGAGCACGGCGGCGACCTCAGGGGTCAGCGTGCCGGTGGACGCCGCCGACTGGTAGGCGGCGCACACCTCGGCGGTGAAGCGCCCGCAGGTGAGCAGCTGCTCCACGGCCTGGGGGTCGACCGAGGAGGGGTCGAGGGAGCCGAGGTCGGCCGGGAGGTCCGCCGGCAGGCTCCCCGACGCGGCGCCGTCCCCACGGTCGTCCCCGCCGCCGAGCGCGCCCAGCAGACCACCGGTGGGCGCCGACCCGACGCCGAAGAACAGGCCCGACCACAGCCGCTTGTAGACCCCGCCGTCCGGCGCCTGCGGGGTGGCCGCGACCGTGCCGGCGGCCGGCTCGCCCACCTGCGAGGGGAACAGGGCTGCGGTCAGCGAGTGCCAGGTGATCTGCGGGGCGATCGCGTCGACGCGGTCGTCGTAGCCGGCGCCGAGCAGCGCCAGGGCCCCGCCGTAGGAGGCCCCGGCGATGCCGACGCGTGGGTCGCCGGCGGCGTCGAGCAGGACGTCGTCCCGCTCGGCGAGCCGGTCGAGCAGCGCGGAGAGGTCGGCCACCTCGGCGTCGGGGGCGTTGAGCCCGATCTGTCCGGTGCTCTCCCCGAAGCCGCGCGCGGAGTACGTGAGGACGACGTAGCCGCGGTCGGCGAGGTCGCGGGCGTCGTCGGCCACCGAGTCCTTGCTGCCGCCGAAGCCGTGGGCGAGCACCACCGCCGGCGCGGGCTCGCCGGCCGCGGGCAGGAAGAGGGTGGTGTCGAGCTCGACGCCGCCGTCGACGGCGACCCGCGCCTCCTCGGTGGCGACGTCCCCGGCCGCCCCGGCCGGGGCCGGGGGCAGCAGCCCGGCCAGCGCCAGGGTGAACAGCAGGAGCAGGGCAGCTGGCGTCGCACGGGCGCCGGGGCGCGGGCGGGGACGCACGGGCCCGCGGACGGGACGCACGGAGCCGCCAACGGACGACCGGGCCCCGGGGTTCCGGGTGTGGGCGAGCCGGGCCGGGACCCGGGCAGCGGTCAGGGCAGCCACTCGCCGGTGGTGACCACCACGAGACCCGGCGCCGAGACGTCGGGGACCTCGAAGAAGCGCACCGCCGGCCCGCTGATCTGCGGGAACTGCTGGACGAGCTTGACGGCGGCGTCGTACTGCGCCTGGTCGCCCTCGGTGTAGTAGACGGTGGTCGTGGCGATGTCGGCGCCCGGGTACGGGCCGGTGCCCGCGGACTCCCAGCCCCCGGTGGTCAGCTCGGCGGCGACGTCGGCGGCCAGCCCGGAGACGCCGGTCGCGTTGAGCACCGTCACCGGCGCTCGCACAGGCGCGCCGGGCGCGGCGTCGGCCGGGGGCAGCGGGGTGAGCTCCAGCGGCGGCAGGGCCGCGCTCGGGACGGCCGGAGGTGCCGAGGTGGTGGGGGCGGCCGTGGTGCCGGTCGCGGCCTCCTGGGCCTCGGGTGAGGTGAAGGAGTAGACGCCGAGGACCACGAGGGCGACCACGGCGACGGCGAGCAGGCCGATGGCCGCCCGGCGCACCGGCGAGGTACGGGCCTCCTGCCGGGCCGCGCGGACTGCCTTGAGCCGCTCGACCTCCGCCGCCTGGCGCTCGGCGCGGAAGGCGGCGCGACCGCCCACCACGCCGGTCGAGCTGCCGGTGTCGGGTCCGCGGCGCTCGTCCAGCCGGTCGTCGTCGTACCCGTCGTCCCCGTGGTCGTCGTACCCGTCGTCGGCGTACCGGTCGTCCTCGTCGTCGTCCCGGACGGGCGTCCGGTCGGGGATGGCCTCGGTGGCCGGTGCAGCCGCGCGCGAGGAGCCGGCGGGCGCTCGGTCCGGGATCGCCTCGGTGGCCGGTGGCGGGGCCGGGCGCTCGTCGCGGGTCCGGGAGGGGCTGGTCCAGTCGCCGTAGCCCGGTGCGGCCCCCCGGACCGGCGCACCGGCGGGCGGCGCGTCGGCGACTGCCCACGCGGGCTCGTCCCGCGCGGTCACGGCCGGCGAGCCGGTCGTCACTGCCGGGTCGTCGGACCAGGGACGCACCCGGTCCGCGGCGCGGCGGCGGGGGGTCCGGACGGCGGGGGCCGGTGCCGGCGCGGGCTCGTCGGCGGGCTCCGGAGCGGGCACGGCCTGGAAGGGCGCGACCGTGGTGCGCGGCGCGGCCGGGGCCGCGGGTGCCGCTGCGGCGGACGGCGGGACCGGCAGCCGCATGCGGGTCTGCGGTGCGGGCTCGGCGCGGCGCGGCTCGCGGGCGGCGGCCGGGGCGGCGCCGGCCGGGACGCCCACCGGGACCGGTACCGGGACCGGCCGGGCGGGGGCTCCACCGGCCCGGGTGGCGCCCGGCGTGGGCCGGACCGGGACGTCGGGTCGCGCGGCCGGGGTGGCGCCGCGCGCCGAGACCGGGACGGCGGGACGGGCGGGCGCCGCGGCGCGGGACGGCGTGGCGGGCGGTGGCGCGGCAGGGGGCAGCGGCCGGCCCGGCGGTGGACGGCGACGACCCGGGTCCTCCCCCGCGTCGAGCAGCCCGTCACGCCTGCGGTCGGCGCGGCTGCGGCTCGGGGCCGTGGGGTGGTCGCTCAGCCCGGACCCGGCCGGAGGCGGGCCCGGCGGGCCGTCGGTGCGGCGACGACCGTGCGGGATCGGGGTGTTCCCCCGGTCCGGTCCGTCACCGCCTGGCGCCGCGTGCCTGCCCACGGTGAGCAAATCTAGATGCCGCGGCCCTCGTTGCCCAGGAACTGAGACGATCGCCGCTGCCCGCGCGCGGCGCGCAGCCGGCGCAGCCGCCGGACGAGCAGCGGGTCGGCCTCGAGCGCCGCGGGCCGGTCGACCAGGGCGTTGAGCACCTGGTAGTAGCGGGTCGGGGCCAGGCCGAAGCGGTCGCGGATCGCGGTCTCCTTGGCGCCCGGCCGGCGCCACCACTGCCGCTCGAAGGCGAGCAGCTCGTGCTCGCGCCGGGTGAGGCCGCCGGGCCGGAGGGCCTGGTCGGGCACGGGGTCGGTCGACGGGTCGGCCACCGGGGGAAGGGGCACCTCGCCCCCCGGCGGGGAGACCGCGGGAGCTGGTTCGGCAGACACGGGAGTCCTCCTTCGGAACGCCTCCGACGGTAGTCCCGCCCACCGACATCCCGGGGGTCGCCGGGCCGCTCCCGTCGGGCCCCTCGCCGGCAGGGGGACGCCGTCCCCCTCACCGTGGGAGGACCCCGTCCTCCCCACCCCTCGCTCCGCTCGGGGCGGTGCCCTGGACGGGGCCGGACGCGAGCCTGTGCGGGGGTCCTCCTCAGGCCGGTGCGGGCGCGACCTCCGCCGCGCGACGGCGCGCGCCGGCCCGGGCCGCACGCAGGCTGTCGACGGTGAAGACGGCCAACGCGACCCAGACGATGACGAAGCCGGCCAGCCGGGCGGGCGGCATCGGCTCGCCGTAGACGAACACGCCGATGGCCAGCTGCATCAGCGGGGTGACGTACTGCAGCAGCCCGACCGTGGACAGCGGGATGCGCCGGGTGGCGCCGGCGAAGAGCAGCAGCGGGACGGCGGTCGCCACGCCGGAGCTGAGCAGCAGCAGCAGGTGGCCGGTGCCGGCGGTACCGGCGGTCCCGTCGCCCCGGGCGTGCAGCACGGCGAGCACCGCCACCGCCGGGACGACGACCAGCGCGGTCTCCACGAACAGGCCCGGGGCCGCCGCGACGCGCACCAGCTTCTTCATCAGCCCGTAGAGGCCGAAGGTGACCGCCAGCGCCAGGGCGATCCAGGGCGGGCGCCCGTAGTCGACGGTCAGCACGCCCACCGCGACCGCGGCGGTGCCGACGGCCACCCACTGCAGCCGGCGCAGCCGCTCGGCGAACACCACGACGCCGAGGAGCACGCTGACCAGCGGGTTGATGAAGTAGCCGAGCGAGGTCTCCACCACGTGCCCGGAGTTGATCCCGTACACGAAGACCAGCCAGTTGACCGCGATCAGCACCGCGGCGCCGAGCAGCACGAGCAGCGAGCGGCGGTCGGTGACCGTGCTGCGCACCTGCGGCCAGGCGCGCAGGACGGTCAGCAGGACGGCGACGAACAACAGCGACCAGACCACCCGGTGGGCGACGATCTCCACGCCGCCGGCCGGCTCGAGCAGCGGGAAGTACAGGGGGAACAGCCCCCACAGGCCGTAGGCGCCCAGGCCGCAGAGGATCCCGGTGCGCCGCTCGTCCACCGCTGCACGGTACGTCCGGCGCCCGGCGGCCGGTCCACCGGATTCCTCAGCTGGTCTGGATGTAGCCGACCAGCTGGGCCCGCTCGTCCTCCAGCTCGTCGAGCCGCGCCTTGACCACGTCGCCGATGGAGACGATGCCGACCAGGACGCCGCCGTCGACGACCGGCACGTGTCGCACCCGGTGCTCGGTCATCGTCCGGGCCAGCTCCTCGACACCCGCGGCCGGCACACAGGTGTGCACCTGCGGGGTCATCACGCTGGACACCGGGTCGGCGAGCAGACCGGCGCCCCGCTCGTGCAGCGCGCGGACGACGTCGCGCTCCGACAGGATCCCGTCGACGCTGCGACCGTCGGCGGAGACGACGAGCGCGCCGACCCGGTGCCGGGCCAGCAGCTCCAGCGCGGTGCGGACGCTGGCGGTGGCGTCGACCGTGGCGACGTCCCCTCCCTTGCGACGGAGCAGCTGTCGGATGTGCATGCCGGTCCTCCTCGCCGTCGGGTCGCGCGGGGCGAGTGTGCTCCCGCCCACAGGTCCCCGGCAACGCCCTCACCGGCCTACCGTCGTGATGTGCGAACCCGTTCCGCGCCGCTGCGCCCCACGCCGCTGCAGTGGGTGCGCTACGCGCTGGGGGGCCGGCTGCCGCGGCGGCTCTCACCGTGGGTGCTGGCCGACACGACCGAGCCCGGCTGGGTGCGCCGCCACCTGACCCGGGCGGTGGTGCAGCTGCTGCCCGTGCTGGTGCTCTGCCTGGCGGTCGTCCCGGTGCCGCTGGTCTACCGGGTCTCGGCCGCCTTCGGCGGGCTGCTCATGGGGCTGATCTTCTCCCTGGCGTTCATGGTCGAGACGACCGAGCACCGGGTGGCCAAGGCCGGGTACCCGCCGGGCACGGCGGCGCGGCTGCGGGCCGAGCGCAGCGAGCGGGAGCAGCGCGAGCGCCGCAGCCCCTACCGGCAGGACGGCGCGGGCAGCTTCGATTGACGAAGGACCCCGTCCTCCCCACCCCTCGCACGCTCGGGGCGGTGCCCTGGACGGGGCCGGGCCCCTGAAGGGTGGCCGTTCCAGCACGTCACCAGGCTCGGGGTCCGCTACTCCTCGACGCGGAAGCCGACGGCCAGCCGCACCTGGAAGTAGCCGACGTCGCCGTCGACGACCTGGCCGCGGATCTCCTTGGTCTCGAACCACTCGATGTGCCGCACGGTCTGCGCGGCCTTGCGGATCGCGGTGCGGATGGCGTCGTCGACGCTGGTCTGGCTGCTGCCGACGATCTCGCTCAGCCGGTACACGTGGTCGGACACGGGCCGCCTCCTCGGGTTCGGACCCCGGCGCCGTGGTCTCGCCGCCGGACGGGGGCCGACGCTAGCGGCGCGGCCGCCGGCCCACCACGCCACGCCGGTTAACCCGGTTATTACCCGGACGTGGTCCCGCGCTGGCCGCCGCTCGCCTAGCGTCTGGGGGCACTCCCCCGACCCCTCCGACGCAGCGGGCAGGACGGCGATGACGGACCTCCACCTCGTGGTCGGCGGGCTCCTCACACGGAACCCGCTGCTCGGCCCGCTGCTGCTCAACCACGCGGTCAGCCTGCAGTGGGAGCACGCGCCGACGCCGTCCTCGATCGTCCCGAGCTGGGCGCCCGACGAGCGCCCCGGCGCCCCGGCCGGCGGCGAGCTGCTCACCGTCGAGGCGTTCGTGCCCCGGGACGTCGCCCAGCCGCACCGCTGCCTCGACGCCGTCCTGGACGAGGTGCACGCCGTCCTCACCGACGGGCCGGTCGCCGCCGAGCGGCTGGACGCCGCGGACCCGCCGGACATCGGCGAGGGCACGGTGTCCCGGGCGGCCACCTGGGCGCTGGCGCCGGTGGCGGCCAGCGTCCTCGGGCAGCCTGCGGCCTACCGCGCGTCGGGGGCGGCCAGCTCCAACCGGTAGCCGTGCCCGCGGACGGTGACGATCTGCGGGACGCGGCGGCCGGGCGGCGACCCCTCGTGCAGCTTGCGCCGCAGCGCGGCGACGTGGACGTCGAGGGTCTTGGTGGAGCCGAACCAGTTCTCGTCCCACACGTCGGCCATGAGCTGCTCCCGGCTGTGCGCCACCTCCGGCTGCGCGGCCAGCCGCGCGAGCAGGTCGAACTCCTTGGGCCGCAGGTGCAGCTCCCCGCCGGCCACGGTGACCCGGTGCCGGGCGACGTCGACCACCAGGTCCCCCACGGCGCGGACGGCCGGCCCCGTCGTCCCGCTGCCGCCCCGGCGCAGGTGCGCGCGCAGCCGGGCGTGCAGCTCGGCCAGCCGGACCGGCTTGACCAGGTAGTCGTCGGCGCCCGCCTCCAGGCCGACGACGACGTCCATCTCCGCCGAGCGCGCGGTCAGCATCACCAGCACGCAGCCCGGCTGGGACCCCCGGAGCTGCCGGCAGACCTCCACGCCGTCGAGGTCGGGCAGGCCCAGGTCGAGCAGCACGAGGTCCACCGGACCCACCGCCGCGCGGGCCAGCGCCCCGGCGCCGGTGCGCTCCCAGGCGACGTCGTAGGCGTGGCTGCGCAGGCTCGCGGCCAGCACCTCGCCGATCGACGCATCGTCCTCGACCAGCAGGACCCGACCGGCCATGCGGGCATCGTGGCACCGCTCCGCCCGCTCCGGGGCCCGTCGCGCCGCGGCCGGAGACGGTGACAGGGCAGGGGCGGCGGGGCACGCTGGCGGCCACCCGGCGCGGTACCCGCCGACCGCGGAACGGAGGCCACGCCCGTGCGCACCCGGATCGTCGCCCTGGCCGTCCTGGCCTCTGCCCTCGCCACCTGCCTGTTCGCCGTCCCGCTGGGCTACGCGGTGTACGCGCACCTGCTGGGACAGGAGCGCGGCCACCTGGTGCGGGAGGCCAGCGACGTCTCCATCGACGTCGCGGAGGAGGTGGACTGGAACATCCCCATCGACCCCGACGCCCTCACCGACATCGGCCACGACGACGAGGAGCTCACCGCGGCCGTGTTCGACGAGGACGGCCGCCTGCTGGCCGGGACCGCGCCCGACCGCGACGTCGCCGTCCTCTGGGAGGCCCTGGACGGGGAGGTGAGGTCCCGCATCGACGGGGACCTGCTGGTGGCGGGGGTCCCGGTCACCCACGGGCAGGAGGTGATCGGCGCCGTGCTGGTCACCGAGGACCGCGCCGACGTGCTCGGTGGGGTCGTCCTCACCTGGGCCGGGATGGCCGGGCTGGCCGCCGCGGCGGTGACCGTCACCTGGCTGGTGGCACGCCGGCAGGCCCGCCGGCTGGCGCGCCCGCTGGAGGACCTGGAGGCCAGCGCCCGCCGGCTCGGGGAGGGCGACTTCACCGTCCGCAACCGCCGGGGCGGCGTCGAGGAGATCGACGCGGTCGGCGCCGCACTCGACGCGACGGCGGCCCGCCTGGACGACCTGCTCGCGCGTGAGCGGGCGTTCTCCGCCGACGCCTCGCACCAGCTCCGGACGCCGCTGGCGGGCATGCGGCTGCGCCTGGAGGCAGCGCTGGAGCGCACCGACGCCGATCCGCGGCCGGCGATCGCCGCGAGCCTGGTCGACGCCGACCGCCTCGAGGCGATCATCGACGAGCTGCTGGCCCTCGCCCGCGCCGGGCAGGCCGCGTCGTCCGGACCGGTCGACCTGGACAGGCTGCTCGGTGAGCTGTCCCCCGAGTGGGGGGCGCGCCTGGCACTGCACGGCCGGGACCTGGAGGTGCGCGTCGAGCCGGGCACGCCGGACGCGCTCGCCTCCACGGCAGCGGTCCGCCAGGTGCTGGGCGTGCTGGTGGACAACGCCACCACGCACGGCCGCGGGACGGTCACCGTCGCCGTCCGGGAGGCCTCCGGCGCCGTGGCGGTCGACATCAGCGACGAGGGCCCCGGCGTGCACGACCCCGAGGGCGTGCTCTTCTCCCGGCAGGTCGACCGGCGGGACGGGCACGGCATCGGCCTGGCGCTGGCCCGCCGCCTGGTCGAGGCCGAGCAGGGCCGGCTCACGCTGACCCGCGTCGCGCCGCCGGTGTTCACCCTGCTGCTGCCGGCCGTCCCGTCCGAGCCGCGGGAGGGACAGGAGGCCGACGTCATCGCCTCCCCGCACTACGGTCGCTGAGCTCCGTTCACCGGGTCAGCCGGGCGCGGCCACGCGGTGCTCCGGCGGCCGGTCACCGCCGACGGTCACCCAGTACTCGACGCCGTCGTGCAGCAGGCCGTCCCGGACGGTCCAGAAGGCGGCGCAGCGGAACACCGCGGCCTCGCTGACGATCTCGACCTCCGCGGCACACGTCGACGAGGCGCCCACCGCCCGGAGGACCCGCAGGTCACCCCACGGCTCCGGGTAGTCGCGCTGGAAGGCGATCAGCTGCTCCCGACCGGTCAGCTGCTCGTCGGTGGCCGGCATGCGCAGCCGCGCCTCCGGGTGCAGCAGCGCGGTCGCCGCCTCCCAGTCGCGCGCCTGGTAGCGCTCGTAGAGGTCCCGCACCACGTGCTCCCCGCTCACCCGCCGACCATAGCCAGCCGGCGCAGCCCGTTGGACGCGCTCCTCGCAGGCCAGCAGGACGCTCTCGACCGACACGAGCGCGCCGGTCCGGGTCGGCACGCAGCGGTACGCGTCCCGCCGGGGCTCGGCAGGTCAGGTCTCGGTCGTCTCGATCCTGCCCCGGCGCTGCTCCCGGATGCCGGCGAGCACGACGAGGAGCAGCGCGACGCCGATGGCGCTCACGGTCACGAACGGCACGACCTCGTCGAAGACGCCGACCGCGACGACGACCGGGATCGCCGCGGTGGGCCACGGCCAGGCCGCCCGCCACGAGCCGGAGGTCCCGGCGATGAGCACCGCCGTGCCGGCCAGGAACAGTGCCGTCCCGGCGCACAGCGCCCAGCGCCCACCGGTCGTCAGCTCCCCGACGGGGTGGACGACGTACTGCTCGATGCCGACCCCCACGGCGGCCAGCCCGAGGGTGAGGGGCAGGTGCCCGTACACGTAGCGGTCGGCGGTGCCGCTGCGCTGCTCGGCCCCGTCGCCCGCGAGCAGGTGCTGCTTGCCGGCCGCCCCGCCGAGGTCGAAGTAGCTCCACCACAGCGCGGCGGCGATGACGAACCCGACCGCGGCCACGACGACCGACGACGTCCGCCAGTCGGTCTCGTACATGCCCTTGACCACCGACGTGACGGACTCGCCGAGGACCAGGATCACGAAGAGGGCGAACCGCTCGGGCAGGTGCTCGACGTGCAGGGGCACGTCACGGCCGTAGCGGGTGGCGACGAGCGGTCCGGCCGCCTCGAGCAGGATGCCCGCGGCCCACAGCCAGTACCGCGCGGGCGCGGGCACCGCCAGCGACACCGTCCACAGCGCAGCCCCGGCGCCGGTGCTGCCCAGGTAGACCGCGACGGTCCCCCGCGCCTCGGTGACGTGCCGCCACGCGCGCGCGTAGAGGACGAGCAGCATCACCCGGGTGGCCAGGTAGCCGAGGGTGAAGACCCCGGACTGCGCGCCGACGGCCTCGGTGGCCCCGGCCGCCATCACCGCCACCCCGAACATGCCGGCGAGCTTGACGATCCGGTAGACCACGTCGTTCGTGTCGAACCGGTTGGCGTAGAGCGTAATGGTCACCCACGACCACCAGGTGACGGTGAAGAGCCCGGCGAACACCCCGGCGCCGTGCCAGGTCAGGTCCTCCGCGAGGGCGGTGGCGAGCTGGGCGACGACGAGCACGTACGCGAGGTCGAGGAACAGCTCGAGCCGTGACGCGGTGCGGTCCTCGTCCGTGCGGAGACGGGGCGGGCTGATCAGGGGAGCCGCGTCGTGGGTGCTGGTGTCCGTGGCCACAGGGGTCCTCGTCGTCGGGAGTGCGCTGCAGGAGGTGGCAGCGACCGAGGACCGACGTGGCCGACTGCGTCTCGCAGTGCTACCCCGTCCGCGGGGCGCTACGCCCCGGCGGATGCAGCGCGAGGGAGAGGAGTGAGCCGACGGGGGGACTCGAACCCCCAACCGCCCGATTACAAGTCGGGTGCGCTGCCAGTTGCGCCACGCCGGCGGGACACGGGGCCACGCCCCGGCCTCCAAGGATAGGGACACCGCAGGGGACGACCGACCAGCGCCGGATCGCGGGACCGTGCCGGCCAGGACGGCGGGAGTCCCGGTCCTGCTGACACCGGTCCGTCAGCGCCGGAACCGCTAGGAGCCCATGGGCTCCATCTCGTCCATCTGGCCGGCGCCGGGGACGGTGAGAGCCGGGACGGCGTCGGGGGCGGCCAGCAGCAGGACGCCGAGGGTGAGCAGGACGGCAGCCGTCCCGTAGACCGCGACCCGGCGCCACGGCAGGGTCTTCTCGAGAGCGATCAGGCCCGCGACGAAGGCCATCCAGGCAACACTCATGACGCCCAGCGCGAACAGCGAGGCCATCAGCGCCCAGCAGCAGCCGACGCACCAGGCGCCGTGCCGCGCGCCCATCCGCAGTGCTCCCCCGTGGCCGTCCCGCCAGGCACCGAGCAGGAAGCCGAGCGGACTCCGGCACCTGCCGAGGCAGACGTCCTTGAGCGGGCTCAACTCGTAGCCCGCCGCGACGAGGAGCGTGGCACCGGCGACCCACCGGCCCGTCCGGTCCCAGGCGAGGACGTCACCCGCCGCCCGGCCCACGAGGGTGATGAGCGCGAAGGCCACCAGTCCCGCGCCGGCCCACGTGACCAGGTACCCGAGCACGAACAGCAGGGGCGACAGCGGGGACCGCCGGCGGGTCGTGCGGGAGTACAGCGCGACCGTCGGCGCGACCGACGGGAACATCATCGCGGCCATCATCACGACCCAGATCCCGAGGAACCAGCCCAGCGTCCCCAGGCCGGTCCACGGCCCCTCGTCCATGCCCCGCATCTGCCGGGCGGTCCACCACCAGCCGCCAGCGGCGAGGGCGAACAGGACGGCGACCAGCCCCAGACGGGCGCGGACGGCGGCGAAGGCCGGCGCGAGGCCGCCGCCTCCGGTGGGGCGTGCCTGCGCCGGAGCGGTCATCGGGTCACGCGGTCCAGGAGAACTCCGCGGTGGAGACGCCGGTCCTGCCCTCGTAGCGGATGCCGAAGGCGTCGATCCGCGAGCGCCGCGCCTCGGCCATCGTCAGGTTCGACGCGACCGGGTGGAACGCGCCGTCGAACCGGACCGGCCGGCCGTCCTCCTTGCCGAACGGCACGATGTCCTCGACCTCGAAGTCGATGGCGTCGCCGACGCGGACACTGTGCCGCAGCCCGTCGTCGCGCATCTCGATCGGCGCCCGTTCGACCCCGACGACCTCGCCCACCAGCGGCGCGAGCGCCGCCATCGGGCCGCCGAGCTGTCCGCCGAAGACCTTGACCAGCTTGTCGAACTGCTCGTCGCTGGCCTGGTCGTCGACGAACATCCCGAGTCGCCAGTTGCCATCGGTCATGACCTTCGGGGTGTCGATGATCGTCACCACCTTGCGGCCCCGGACGTCGGTGCCGTCGACCTCACCCTCGCGGATGTCGAAGGCCAGCGTCGCCCGGCAGAAGTCGTAGGTGGCGCCGTGGTCGAACGAGAGGTTGCACGGGCACATCAGCTCGCACGAGCAGGTCTCGGCGTAGCTGCCCTTGAGGTTCCACGACATCGCCGGCTCCCTCCACGGGGCGGCAAGTCTCCATCCCACGGACGACACGCGGCAACCACTTCTCCCGTGCACGGGCATGCCGGCAGGGCGCCGACCCGTGTCGTGCGCCCGACGCACCCTCGGGGTCGACGGACCGTGACGTGGACGCCATGGGGACACGGGCCCCGCCAGCCGTAACCACCACGGCCTCCGGGAGCTGTGGGGCCGGTTCGGCTCGGCAGTCGGCGAGGTCCGGCACCAGGTGGACCCCCGGGGTCTCCTGGACACGGGCGCACCGCCCGCGGGGATCAGGGGTCCCGCCACCTCGTCGGCAGCGCGGCGACGGCGGCGTCCGGGTCCCAGTCGGCCGGCCGGTCCTCGGGGTACCGCCAGGCCCGGCCACCGTCCACCCACCTCCGACGTGACCACCGGACCAGGTCGGGCCGCAGGTCGTCCGACCCCGACCGGCTGCCACAGCAGGAGCAGGTCAGGTACTGCGGCTCACCGGCGAACCAGCGCTCCGACCCGAGCTGGTCGGCGAAGCCGCACACCCGGCAGGAGGTCTCCGCGGTGCCGATGACCAGCGCGTCGGCGGCGTTGAGGCGCCGGCAGAGGTCCTCGACCTCCGTCGGGGTCCAGTCCACCGGTCGCGGACGGCGACGGAGGCCCCGCCGGGGCAGCCGGACCGCCACGACGCCGTCCGAGACCCGGCGCGCGCCCGGCGGCAGCCGGAAGGGCTCCGCAGACCCCAGGTCCACGACGTCCGCCAGCCCCCCGTCCGCCTCGCCCGTGCGGCGCACGCGGACACCGTCGTGGTGGGCGCACACCACGAAGTGCGTGGCGCTGACGTCCTCCGTGCCGACCACGGCCCGGTCATCCGGCCACAGGTCCGCCAGCACCCGCGCGGCGACCGCAGCGGCGCCGCGCATCAGGTCATCGCCGGGGGTCACGGCTCCTACCCGGCGGCGGGCACGCCCAGGGCGGCCCCGGCGGCCCACCGCCCGGTCCACCGCCGTCCCGTCACCCGGGTCATCATCCGGGAGCCGCCCCCGGGTGACGAGGGAAGCCGTCCTCTCACCTGCAGGGGGACCGCCGGCGTGCGCACGGGTCCCGGCTGGTCACAGCCGCGGGTCGACCGGCTCGGACTCCAGCGCCAGGACGGCGAAGACGCACTCGTGCACCCGCCAGAGCGGCTCACCCCGCGCCAGCCGCTCCAACGCCTCGAGACCGAGCGCGTACTCGCGCAGCGCCAGCCCCCGCTTGCGCCCCAGCGAGCGCTCGCGCAGCCGGTCGAGGTGCTGCGGCTCGGTGTAGTCCGGGCCGTAGACCAGCCGCAGGTACTCACGTCCACGGACCTTGAGGCCGGGCTGCACGTAGCCCCGCCGTCCCCGGGTCAGGTTGGCCGCCGGCTTCACGACCATGCCCTCCCCGCCGGCCGCGGTCAGCTCCTCCCACCACTCCGTCGCCGCGGCCTCCGCGGCCGGGTCGGTGACGTCGACGGCGCGCGAGCGGGTCGCACGGACCAGCTCGGGGTCGGCCCCGACCAGGCGGTCGGCGACCGAGAGGTGCCAGGCGTGCGGCCGGTCGGCGTACGTCGTCCCCGCCGTGGCGAGCACCTGGAACGGCGCGAGGCAGACGCCCGTCAGCCCGTCGGTGGGCCAGCAGTAGCGCCGGTAGACCTCCGTGAACGCCTCGGCGTCGGCTGACCGCCGCCGCTGGCGGTCGAGCAGGTCCCCCACGTCCAGACCCCGCCCGGTCGCGGCCTCCAGCGTCGCGAGGGCCGCCGGCAGCGCCGCCCGGGCGGCGGCCCCGACCGCCGCGTACTGGCTGCGGATGAGGTCGCCGGCCTTGGCCGACCAGGGCAGCAGCTCGGCGTCCAGCAGCACCCAGTCGGTGCCCAGCTCGTCGAACAGCCCGGCGCCCTCCACGGCGGCCGAGAGCCGGCTGGTGAAGGCGGCGGTGACCTCGGGCCCGGTGAAGGAGCGGCCGGTCCGGGTGTGCAGGACGCCGCTGCCGTCGCGGCGGACCAGCGCCACCGCCCGGGAACCCATGTGCTTCTCCTGGCACACGACGTCTGCCACGCCCTCGCCCCGGTAGTACGCGAACGCCTCCGCCGGGTGCTCGAGCAGCCCCGGCCGGGTCGAGGTGGCCGACGGGCTCATCGTCGGCGGCAGGTGGAGCAGCTGCGCCGGGGCGACGGCGAACCGGCTCATCACCTCGATCGCCGCCGCCGCGTTCTCCTCGCGCACGGTCACCCGGCCCGCGAGCCGGGTCTCCACCACGCGCTTGCCGAGCACGTCGTCCACGTCCAGGACGCCGTCCGGGCGCCGTTCCGCCACCGGTGGGGCGGCGTCCTCCGCGGGCAGGAACGGGCGGGCCGGCTCGTAGTACGTCTGCTGTGCCGGCACGCTGACCAGTTCCCGTTCCGGGTAGCGCAGCGCGGTGAGCCGGCCGCCGAAGACGCACCCGGTGTCCAGGCAGAGCGTGCCGTTCACCCACTCCGGCGTCGGCACCGGGGTGTGCCCGTAGAGGACCGTCGCGCGGCCGCGGTACTCCTCCGCCCACGGGTAGCGCACCGGCAGGCCGAACTCGTCGGTCTCCCCCGTCGTCTCCCCGTACAGCGCGAAGTCCCGCACCCGGGCGCTGGACCGCCCCTGCAGCGACTCCTTCAGTCCGGCGTGCGCGACCACGAGCGCGCCGCCGTCGAGGACGTAGTGGCTGACCAGGCCGTGGCAGAAGGTCTCGACCTCGCGCCGGAAGTGCTCGTCCTCCGACTCGAGCTGGGCCAGCGTGCGCTCCAGGCCGTGGGTGACCTGCACGTTGCGCCCGCGCAGGGCGCGCACCAGCTTGTGCTCGTGGTTGCCGGGGACGCACAGGGCATGCCCGGCGGCGACCATGCCCATGACCAGGCGCAGCACGCCGGGTGAGTCCGGGCCGCGGTCGACGAGGTCGCCGACGAAGACCGCACGGCGTCCGGCCGGGTGCTCGGCGTCCACGGGCCGGCCGCGGTCGTCCCGGCGGAGGTCGTAGCCGAGCTGCCCGAGCAGCTCTTCGAGCTCGGTGCGGCACCCGTGCACGTCCCCGACCACGTCGAACGGGCCGCTGTCCTCGCGCCGGTCGTTGTACTGCTTCTCGTAGGCGATGACCGCGCGGTCGACCTCGTCGGTGCCGTCGAGCACGTGCACCTTGCGGAAGCCCTCACGGCCCAGACCACGCAGGCCGCGCCGCAGGTCGGCCCGCTGCCGCCGGACGACCCCCGGAGCCAGGTCGCGGTCCGGCCGGGCGGCATTGCGCGCGAGGCACTCCGCCTCGGGCACGTCGAGCACGATCGCCACCGGCAGCACGTCGTGGTCGCGCGCCAGCCGGACGAGCGAGGCGCGGTCCTCGGCCTTGACGTTGGTGGCGTCCACGACGGTCAGCCGCCCGGCGCGCAGCCGGACGCCGGCGATGTGGTGCAGCAGCGCGAAGGCCGCCGGGGTGGCCGACTGGTCGTCCTCGTCGTCGGCGACCAGGCCGCGGCAGGCGTCGCTGGACAGCACCTGGGTGGGCCGGAAGTGCCGGCGGGCGAACGTGCTCTTGCCCGAACCGCTCACCCCGATGAGCACGACCAGGGCCAGGTCGGGGACGACGACGGTGCGCGGCTCCCCCGTCACGCCGCCACCTCCGCCGTCCCGCCGCGGGTGAACACGGCCATCTGCGTCGGCGTCCCCACCTCCGGGTCCACCTCGCCGACGCCGAGCAGCCGGACCGCGTACCCGTACCGGTCGCCGACCGCGGCGGCCCAGCCGGCGAACTGCGCCCGGGTCCACTCGAACCGGTGGTCCCGGTGCCGGAACGCGCCGGCCGGCAGCCCCTCGAACCGGACGTTGTACTCGACGTTGGGCGTGGTCACGACGACCGTGGCCGGGCCGGCGGCGCCGAAGACGGCGTGCTCGAGCGCCGGCAGCCGGTCCGGGTCCAGGTGCTCGACCACCTCCATCAGCACCGCTGCGTCGTAGCCCCGCAGCCGGGCGTCGGTGTAGGTCAGGCCGCTCTGCAGGAGCCGGATCCGCGCCCGCTGCCGCTCGGGCAGCCGGTCGAGCCGCAGCCGCCGGGCGGCCACCTCCAGGGCCCGGGCGCTGACGTCCACGCCGAGGACCTCGGTGAACGCCGGCTCGGCCAGGAGCGTGCCGAGCAGCGCCCCCGCACCGCAGCCCAGGTCCACGACCCGCTGGGCGCCCACGGAGCGGAGCGCCGCCAGCACCGCCCCGTGCCGCTGGAGCACCAGGGGCACCGGCCGGTCGGCCGCCTCCTCGCCGTCCGTGGTCCGCGGGCCGCCCGCCGCCGCGACCGGCGGGGCGGTGGCGTCGTCCAGCACGTCGGCCTCGACGTCGTCGACCTCGGCGAGCCGCTCGATGGCGCGGCGGGTCAGCCCCGTCCGGTGGCCCAGGTACCTGCGCGTGATCAGGTCGCGCTCCGGGTGCGTGGCCAGCCAGCCACCGCCCGCGCGCAGCAGCTTCTCGACCTCGTCGTCCCCGATCCAGTAGTGCTTGGCGTCGTCGAGCACCGGCAGGGCGACGTAGAGGTGGTTGAGCGCGTCCGCGAGCCGCAGGTCGACGTACCGGGAGTCCCCCCAGTCCGGGCGCGTCCCGTCCAGCGGCACCGCCGTCGCCTCGACCCGCCAGCCCAGCGGGGCGAAGAAGCGGTGTGCCGTCTCCGCGCCCCCGCGGCAGGAGAGCGCCGGCACGTGCACCTCCAGCGGCAGGGGGACGTCGACGAGCTCGGGGCGCTCCTTGCTCACGCCGCGGCGGGCGCTGGAGAAGGCCTTGCCGAGTGCCACGGCCAGCAGGCTGGACGCGGCGTAGGGACGGTCGTTGACGTACTGCGCCAGCGCCGTCCCCTCGGCCCCGCCGGCCCGTGCGCTCCGCACGAGCCCGACGGGGTCGACCTCGAGCAGCAGGGCCACGGTGCAGCGCTGCTCGTGCGCCTCGGGGTAGAAGACGTGCGCGGTGCCGGTGGAGACCGCCACCTGCTGCGCCCGGGCGGGGTTCTTGTGCAGCAGGAACCCGAGGTCGGGTGGCGGGCGCGTGCGTGGTGGACAAGGTGACGAGCACGCCGCAGTGTGACCGTCCGCCCCCGGGTGGTCGACCTCTTTCCGGGTCTCAGGCCGCCGCGTCGCCGTGCCGCATCTCGCCGCTCGGGTCGCTGCCGGGGAGCGGGACGCCGGACAGCCAGCGCGCGAAGCCCTCGGGGTCGCGCCGCTCCAGCTCGTCGAGGGTCTCCCGGCGGCGGGCGACGATCGCCTCGCGGCTGCGGGCGTCCAGCGGGCCGCTCAGCGCCGTCGTCGTCCGGACCCACTCCCGGCCGAGGTCGCCGGTCGACAGCGCGGACACCGGCGGCAGCGGGGCGGACGGCGCCGGCATCGGTGGCGCCGCCACCGCGGCCCGCGTCGTCGCCGCCCGCGAGCCGCGGACGAGTGCCGCGACCGCCCACGCCGCGGCAGCGGCCCCGGCCACCAGCAGGGTGAGCACCGCGCCGCCGAGGACCGCGGTGCCGGAGAGCAGGAGCAGCACCCCGACGGTCGTGGCCCCGGCCTTCCACGCCGCCTCGACGACGGCTGACCGCTCGGGCCGCGACTCGCGGGCCACCCCGGCGGCCAGGCAGGAGGAGACGACCGCCGCGAGGCCCACCGCGACCAGGCCCGCCGGTCGCAGGGCCAGGCCACCGACGGCGACCAGCCCGGCGCCGACGACGGCGCCGACACCGAGCAGGAAGCGGGGAAGCGGACCGCGGTCGGACACGGGGGGCACCCTCCAGGACGGGGCCGGGCGAACGGCGGCCCGGGGTCCCGCCCCTACCCAACCGCACGTCTCTTGCACCCTCCGTGTCCGGACCGTCTTCCCAGCGGCGCCCGGGGCGAGGACCCTCGACGCCAGCCACGGGGGACAACTGTCATCCGGAGGTGCCCGTGCCCACGACGACTCCCACTCCCGCCGGGACGCTGCCCGCGCCCGGCCCGGCGGGCGACGACCCGCAGGCCCCCATCGTGGTCGGGGCCGACGGCAGCGACTGCGGGCTGCGGGCGGTGCGGTGGGCCTCGGAGGAGGCCGTCCGTCGGGGCGCACCGCTGCGGATCGTGCACGCCACCCCGCACCACGGGCGCCGGGGCGTGGCCGGCAGCCCCGCCACCGAACTGCCCCGCGCCCGGGGGGCGACCGCGCAGGCCTACACCGTCGCGCGGCACACCGCGCCGTCGGTCGCGGTCTCCACCGAGCTGGTGCCCGGGGAGCCGGTGTCCGCGCTGCTGCGCGCGGCCGAGGACGCCCAGCTGGTCGTCCTCGGCATCACCACCACCGGCGCGGCCGACGAGCTGGTGCTGGCCTCGGTCGCCCAGCGGGTCGCCGCGCGGTCACCCCGGCCGGTGGTCGTCGTCCCCCGGTCCCGCCCCGGCGGCACCGGCTCCCGGCCGCACGTGGCGGTGCTGGGCCTGGGCGAGCAGGAGGACGACGAACCGGTCGCCGCCTTCGCCGCCGAGGAGGCCCTGCGCTCCGGCCAGCCGCTGCTGGTGCTGCACACGCGGTCCGACGACGGCGGTGAGTGGGCCGCGGACTCGGGGCGGTGGGCCGAGCGGTGGCCGGAGCTGCAGCTGTCGCACACGCCGGTACCCGGGCCGACCGGCGGGCGGGTGCTGGCCGCGGCCTGCCCGACCCCGCTGCTGTCGATGAGCGCCGGACACGGCGGGCTGCTGCACCGGCCGATGGACGCGCTGCACCGCTGGCTGCTGCGGCACTGCACCTCGCCGATGGCGTTCGTGCCGCCGGTGCACCGGGTGACGGGCACCGAGCCGCGCGAGGAGATCATCGCCGTCGGGTGAAGTCGAAGGACCTCCCTGCTCCCCACCACTCGCAAGCTCGCGGCGGGACCCTGCAGGGAGGCCGGCGGGACCCTGCTGAGGGGCCGTTCCAGGACGTCGCCACTGCCTTTCGCGCGCGGAAGGCAGTTGGGGACGGCGCCGCTGTGCAGTACCGGACGGCCGGGCAAGATCACCGCCCGTGGGTTCCTCCGTCGTCGACCTCGGCCCTCGGCTCGCGGTGGTGCTGGTCGCGCTGACCGTGCTCGCCGCGGTCGCCGGCCGGCTGCCCGGGCTGGGCCAGGACCGCCCGGTCGTCGTCGCGGCCGTTCGGGCGACGGTGCAGCTGGCCGCCGTGTCCGCCGTCCTGCTGGTGGTCGTGCGCTCGCTGGCCCTGTCGGCGCTGTTCGTGCTGCTCATGCTCGGCGTCGCGGCGGTGACCGCGGCCGGCCGGGTCACCGGCCTGGCCCTGCGCAGCCCGGGCGCCGCCCGCCGGGTGGGCACCGCGGCCGTGCCCGTGCTGGCCGGCGCCGCCCCGGTGGTGGCCCTGGTGCTGTCCGGCGGCGCCGTGCCGCTGCGCGGTGAGGCGGTCATCCCGATCGCCGGGATCCTCGTCGGCGGGGCGATGACCGGCACGTCCCTGGCCGGCCGCCGGCTGCGCGAGGAGCTGGCGACCCGCCGCGGCGAGGTCGAGGCCGCCCTCGCGCTGGGCCTGCCGCAGCAGGACGCCGTCCGGCTGGTGCTGCGCCAGGCGGCGGGCACCGCGCTCGTCCCCCCGCTGGACCAGACCCGCACGGTCGGGCTCGTCACGCTCCCCGGGGCCTTCGTCGGGGTGCTGCTCGGTGGCGGCAGCCCGCTGGAGGCCGGCGCGGCCCAGCTGCTGGTGCTCGTCGGCCTGCTGGCAGCGCAGGTCACCGCGGTGTGGACGGTGGTGGAGCTGGTGGCCCGCGGCCGGTTGCTCCCCGACGTCCCCCGCTGAGGCGTCCAGGGACCTCACAGGAGACCGTCAGCCCTGGGCCAGCCGCACGGACCACAGTGGTCGTCGGAGGGCGGTGGAGTGCCGCCCACGAGGAGGACGAGGACACGTGAACCCCTACGGCACCCCCACCTCGGCGTCGGGCCCCTGGGCCCCGCCGACCTGGCCGCAGCCGCCCGCCGGCGGGCAGTCCGCGCCGGGCCCGCAGGCCCCGGGGTCCGCCGGGCACGGACAGCCCCTCCCCGGCCAGCCGCTCCCCGCCCAGCAGCCGGGTCAGCTCCCGCCCGTCCCGCCGTCGCCCCGCGGGTCCGGCCGGCTGCGGATGGGCGTCGCCGGCCTGCTCGCCGGGGCGCTGATCGGCGGTGGCGCCGGGGCCGGTGTGGTCGCGCTCGCCGACGGCCAGGACGGCACGGTCGGCGGCGGTGGCACGGCCGCCGCGCAGAACGTCACCATCACCAACCCCGAGACGGCGACCGCCGTCACCGCCGCCGCGGCCAAGGCCGCGCCGAGCTCGGTCACGGTCTACGTGACCGACGGCGCGGGCTCCGGCAGCGGGTCGGGCGTCATCCTCAGCGAGGACGGCTACGTCCTGACCAACAACCACGTGGTCGGCCTGGACGGCGCCGGCGAGCCCATCGTCTCGGTGCGCACCGCCGACGGCACGCTGTACGACGCGACGATCGTGGGCACGCAGCCGGTCTACGACCTGGCGGTGCTCAAGCTGGAGGGCGCCTCGGGCCTGGTCCCGGCCGAGTTCGCCGACTCCGACGAGGTGCAGGTCGGTGACCTGGCCGTCGCCATCGGCGCCCCGCTGGGCCTGTCGGACACCGTGACCGACGGCATCATCAGCGCCAAGGGCCGGGCCGTGGCCACCGGCTCGGCCGAGGGTGACGCCACCGTCATCGACGCCCTGCAGACCGACGCGGCGATCAACCCCGGCAACTCCGGTGGCGCGCTGGTCGACGGCGCCGGCGAGGTGATCGGCATCAACACCGCCATCGCCACGGTCGCCGCGGGCGCGCCCGGCGCCTCGGCGCAGAGCGGCAGCATCGGCGTCGGCTTCGCCATCCCCGGCAACACCGCCGCGCGGATCGCCCAGGAGCTCATCGCCGACGGCTCCGCCGAGATCACCTACCTGGGCGTGCGCGCCCAGACCGCGGCGGACGACGCCAACGCCGAGGTCGGCACCGGTGCCCAGGTGGTGCAGGTGGAGCCGGGCACGCCCGCGGCCGACGCGGGCCTGCGGGCCGGCGACGTGGTCACCGCGGTCGGCGACCGGGTCGTGACCACCTCGACCGAGCTGACCGCCGCCGTCCGCAGCTCGGCCCCCGGCGACGAGGTGACGCTGACCGTGCGCCGCGGCCAGGCCACCGAGCAGCTCGACGTCAGCCTGGGTGCCACCGAGGGCTGAACCGCAACGGACTGGAACGGCCCCCCTGCCGGGGCCCGCGGCGAGCGTGCGAGCCGTGGGGCAGGGGGGTCCTTCTAGGGTGGGACGGGTGTCGTCGAGTTCCGCGCAGGCTCCCCTGGCCGCCTCCCTCGACGACCCGGAGCGGGCCCGCGACCTGGCCCGGATGAAGCGGCTGGCGACCGGCCTGTTCCTGGTCGCCGCCGCCGTCTTCCTCGGCTGCGTGCTGCTCGGCGAGGAGGCCGGCGCCTGGGTCGGCTACGTGCGGGCCACCGCCGAGGCCTCGATGGTCGGGGCGCTGGCCGACTGGTTCGCCGTCACCGCGCTGTTCCGCCACCCGCTGCGGCTGCCGATCCCGCACACCGCGATCATCCCGCGCAAGAAGGACCAGATCGGCGCGAGCCTGGGCACCTTCGTGCAGCACAACTTCCTCACCCGGGCGGTGGTCGAGGAGAAGCTGACCACCATCGACGTGCCCGGCCGGCTGGGCGCGTTCCTCGCCGCCCCGGGCCGGGCCGAGCGGCTGGCCGGGGACGCCGGGGCGCTGCTGCACTCCCTCTCCGGCCTGCTGAAGGACGACGACCTGCAGCCGGCCGTCGCCGGGCTGGTGGACCGCAAGCTGCACGCCACCCCTGCCGCCCCGGTGGTGGCCCGGGTCCTGGAGCTGGTGGTCGACGGCGACCGGCACCAGGAGGTGCTCTCGGCAGGCCTGCGCGGGCTGGCCCGGTTCCTGCAGGACAACCGGGTGGTCTTCCGCGCGCAGCTGGGCGACGCCTCACCCGCGTGGGTGCCGGACTGGGTGGACGACCGCGTCTTCGACCGGGCCTTCGCCGGCGTCCAGCAGTTCTTCGAGGAGGTCGGCGACGACCCCAGGCACGAGCTGCGGCGGGCCTACGACGCCCGGCTGCGGAAGTACGTGCACGCCCTGCGCACCGACCCCGCCACCGCGGCCCGCGTGGAGGACCTGAAGAAGGAGCTGCTGGAGCACCCCGCCGTCCGGACCTGGTCGGGGTCGCTGTGGACCAACGTCAAGGACGCCGTCCTCGAGGCGGCCGCCGACCCCGACTCGGTGCTGCGCGCCCGGGTGGCCGACCTCGTCCGCGAGGCCGCCCGGCTGCTGGAGACCGACCCGCGGGTGCGCGAGCTGGTGCAGCGCCACGCGCACGGCATCGCCGGCTACCTGGTGGAGCGGTTCTCCGGCGACGTCGCCGACCTGGTGGGCAGCACGGTCGCCCGCTGGGACACCGAGGAGACCAGCCGCCGCATCGAGCTGCAGGTCGGCCGGGACCTGCAGTTCATCCGGATCAACGGCACCGTCGTCGGCGGCCTGGCCGGCCTGCTCATCTACACCGTCGCCCAGCTCCTGGGCTGAGGCTCCGGCGAGATCGCCGATCTCGCACGCTTCGACGGCCGTGTCCGTACGAGATCGCCGATCTCGTCGCTGGAGAGGCCAGCGCTCATCTACCGGCGCGCTCGTCGAGCACGAGTGCGCCGAGGGCGAGCGCACCCCAGCCCCAGGCCGAGACGGCGACCAGGCGTCCCGTCCCGCGGCCGGCCACCGCCGCGGGGAACACGACCGCGTCGGTCCAGTCGCAGAGCACCCGTGCCGCGGCCGCGAGCCGTCGCGCCCGACCGGCGGGTGCCGCCACCAGGGCCAGGCCGGTGACGGCGTCCCGGGCGCCCAGGGCGCGGACGAGGCTGCGGGTGTCGGCGGTGTCGGTCAGCCGGGCGGGTCCGATGAGGACCCCGGGCGCCACGACCAGCGCAGCCGAGAAGGCGGCCGTGGCAGCGCCGACGAGTGAGGTCAACGAAGGCATGTCCCCAACCAACCAGCCCGAGCGGCCGAACGGTGGGCGCAGATGCGCAGTTCCACGGCCGGGAACTGCGCCTCAGCGCACACCGTCGCGCCTACCGCCGTGCACTCGCCGCGGCGTAGAGGGCGATGCCGGCGGCGACGCTGACGTTGAGCGACTCGGTGTCCCGGGCGATCGGGATGCGCACGACGACGTCGCAGCGCTCCCGCACCAGCCGCGACAGTCCCGCCCCCTCGGCGCCGACCACCAGCGCCAGCGGGTCGGCGAACCCGTCGAACTCGTGCACGTCGACGTCCCCGTCGCCGGCCAGGCCGACCGTCATCAGCCCGGCGTCCTGGTAGGCGGCCAGCGCGCGGGCCAGGTTGACCGCGCGGGCCACGGGCAGGCGTGCGGCGGCACCCGCGCTCGTGCGCCAGGCCGAGGCGGTCATGCCGACCGAGCGGCGCTGCGGCACGACGACGCCGTGCGCGTCGAACGCGGCGGCCGAACGGACGACGGCGCCGAGGTTCCGCGGGTCGGTGACGCCGTCCATCGCGACGACCAGCGGCGGGCGGCCCGAGTCACGGGCGACGTCCAGCAGGTCGTCCGGGTGCGCGTACTGGTACGGCGGCACCTGCAGCCCGATGCCCTGGTGCAGCGCACCGTTGGACATCCGGTCGAACTCGGCCTTGCCGACCTCCAGCAGCGGCAGCCCGCGGTCGTTGGCCAGGTGCAGCGCCTCGGTGATCCGCTCGTCGGTCGCCGCCCGGGTGTCCCCGGTGACCACGTACAGCGCGGTCGCCGGGATCTGCGCGCGCAACGCCTCCACCACGGGGTTGCGGCCGAGCAGCAGCTCCGGCGCCTCCTCGGCTCGCTGCCGGCTGCGGTCCCGCTCGGCCCGGCGCCGGGCGTCGGCGGCCGCGCGCCGCTGCGCCGGGTGGCCGGTGCGCTGCTCCGCCGGCGGGGTGGCACCGCGGCCGGCCAGCGACCGGCGGTTCTTGCCCCCGGTGCCCCCGGCGGCGCCCTTCTTGTGCGCGCCGGTGGTGCGGCCACGGCGCTGGCTGTTGCCGGCCATCAGCGGCTCAGCTCCCATCGGGGTCCCTGCGGGGTGTCCTCGACCTGGACACCGAGTCCGGCGAGCTGGTCGCGGATCGCGTCCGCTGTCGCGTAGTCCTTGCGGGCGCGGGCCGCCTGCCGCTGCTCCAGCGCCAGCGCGACGAGGCCGTCGGTGACCCGGGCCCGCCCGTCGTCCCCGCCCGCGGCGGCCCAGTGCGGGTCGAGCGGGTCCAGGCCCAGGACGCCGAGCATCGCCCGCACCGAGCCCAGCGTGCCGGCGACCGCCTTCTCGTCGCCCTCGGCCAGCGCGGTGTTGCCCTCCCGCACCACCTCGTGGACCGCGGCGATCGCCGCCGGGGTGCCGAGGTCGTCGTCGAGGGCGTTGCTGAAGTCGGCGCACAGCACCGGGCTCCCGGCGTCGGCACCCACCCGCTCGGCGGCGCGCTTCACGAACGACTCGATGCGCCGGTAGGCCGCGCCGGCCTCGGCGAGCGCGGCGTCGGTGAACTCGACCGTCGAGCGGTAGTGCGGGGCGACGAGGTAGTAGCGCAGCTCCACCGGTCGCACCCGCCGCACGACCTCGTCGACCAGCGCGGTGTTGCCCAGCGACTTGCTCATCTTCTCACCGCCCAGGGTCACCCAGCCGTTGTGCAGCCAGTACCGCGCGAACCCGTCGCCGGCGGCCCGCGACTGGGCCTGCTCGTTCTCGTGGTGCGGGAAGCGCAGGTCCAGCCCGCCGCCGTGGACGTCGAACTCCGGGCCGAGGTACCGCTCGGCCATGGCGGAGCACTCCAGGTGCCAGCCCGGCCGGCCGCGACCCCACGGGGTGGGCCAGGACGCGGTCTCCGGCTCACCGTCCTTGTGCGCCTTCCACAGCGCGAAGTCGCGGGGGTCGCGCTTGCGGGCGTCGGTGTCGGTGTCGCCGGCCGGCTCCAGGTTCTCGAGCTTCTGCCCGGTCAGCGCGCCGTACTCGGGGAACGAGCGGACGTCGAAGTACACATCGCCGTCGACGGCGTAGGCGTGACCGCGGTCGACCAGCCGCTGCACCAGCTCGACCATGTCCGGCACGTGCCCGGTGGCGCGCGGCTCGTAGGTGGGCGGCAGCACCCCGAGGGCGTCGTAGGCGCGGGTGCAGGCCAGCTCGTTGGTGTAGGCCCAGGCCCACCACGGCACGCCCCGGTCGGCGGCCTTGGCGAGGATCTTGTCGTCGATGTCGGTGACGTTGCGGACGTAGGTGACCTCGAGGCCGGACGCGGTCAGCCAGCGGCGGAGCACGTCGAAGGACAGCGCGGCGCGCACGTGGCCCACGTGCGGCGGCCCCTGCACGGTGAGCCCGCAGACGTAGACGGAGGCCTGCCCGGCACGCAGGGGCGTGAACTCACGGACCGCACGGGCGGCCGTGTCGTACAGGCGGAGGCTCACTGCGGGGAGTCTACGGACCCCGCCCGGACCACCAGGGCCGTCGCCACCGCCGCCCGGCCCTCGCCGCGCCCGGTCAGGCCCAGGCCGTCGGTCGTGGTGGCCGTGACGCTCACCGGCGCACCGAGCGCCCCGCTCAGCACCTGCTCGGCCTCGGCGCGGCGCGGGCCGATCTTCGGGGTGGTGCCCACGAGCTGCACGGCGGCGTTGCCGACCCGCCACCCGGCGGCCTCGAGGACCTCGCGCACGTGCACCAGGACGTCGGCTCCGCGCGCCCCGGCCCAGCGGGGGTCGTCGGTGCCCAGCAGGCCGCCGATGTCCCCCAGCCCGGCGGCGGAGAGGACGGCGTCGGTGAGGGCATGGGCCACGACGTCGCCGTCGGAGTGCCCCGCGCAGCCGTCGGCCCCCGGCCACTCCAGCCCGGCCAGCCAGCAGGTGCGGCCGGCCTCCACGGGGTGGACGTCGACCCCGATGCCCACGCGCGGCAGGTCGCTGCTCATGGCTCGACTCCGGGCTCGTTCCGCTCCTCGGTCGCCAGCGCTCCCTGCGGTGCTCGCTCCCCCGTCGTCCTCGCGCTCAACGGGCCACGGCCAGCTCGGCCAGCGCCAGGTCGTGCGGCACGGTCACCTTGGCCGAGCGCTCGTCCCCGGCCACCGTGCTCACCGGGACGCCGGCGGCGCGGACCACCGCTGCGTCGTCGGCCAGCTCGGCGCCGGGCGGCAGCCGGTCGTAGGCGTCGGCCAGGACGGGGCGGGCGAAGCCCTGCGGGGTCTGCACCCGGCGCAGCGTCTCCCGCGGGAGGGCGCCGGTGACCACGCCGTCGCCGTCCACGCTGACCGTGGCGTCGACGACCGGCAGCACCGGCACGACCGCCGGCGCGCCCCCGGCCAGCGCCCCGAGCACCCGGGCCACCACGTCGGTCGGGGTCAGCGGGCGGGCGGCGTCGTGCACGAGGACGGCGTCGGCGGCCTCCGGGGCGGCGGCCAGGGCGGCGCGCACCGACGCCGTCCGGGTGGCGCCGCCGACGACCAACCGGACGTCGGCGGGGAGGACCGCGGCGAAGGCGGCGAGCTCGTCGCCGGGCACCGCGACCACGACGTCGCCCACCCCGCTGGCGCGCAGGGTGTCGACCGACCAGCGGACCAGCGCCCGGCCGGCCAGCGGGACCAGCGCCTTCGGCCGGTCCGCCCCCAGACGCAGACCACTCCCGGCCGCTGGGACGATGCCGACAGCGTGCACGGGAGTGGTCGGGAGGTGCGGGGAGGGCTCGAGAGCCGAGCTCAGCTGGCGAGGACCTCGTCGAGGAGGACCTCGGCCTTATCCTCGTTGGTGCCCTCGGCGAGCGCGAGCTCGCTGACCAGGATCTGGCGGGCCTTGGAGAGCATCCGCTTCTCGCCGGCCGACAGGCCACGGTCCTTGTCGCGACGCCACAGGTCACGCACGACCTCGGCGACCTTGTTCACGTCGCCGGAGGCGAGCTTCTCGAGGTTGGCCTTGTAGCGGCGCGACCAGTTGGTCGGCTCCTCGGTGTGCGGGGCGCGCAGCACCTCGAAGACCCGGTTCAGTCCGTCCTGACCGACGACGTCGCGGACGCCGACGATCTCTGCGTTGTCAGCCGGTACGCGCACGGTCAGGTCGCCCTGGGCGACCTTCAGCACGAGGTAGGCCTTCTCTTCACCCTTGATGGTCCGCGTCTCGATCGCCTCGATGAGAGCGGCTCCGTGGTGCGGGTAGACAACGGTCTCGCCGACAGTGAAGCCCATGTGTGTGTGACCCCTTTCGCTGTCCACAGGTTACCACGACACCCTGACGAACGGGACCGTCCGGACTTGTAAACCCGCAGGTCAGGAGGCCCGTTCGTTACGGCGGAGGGGTTGACAGGGCCACGGTCGGTGTGCCTCGACGCCCCGGCGGCCGGGCGGCGGGTCCCGGCGGCACCGCCCCGTGACGGTCCGCCGGGCCCCGCTGCGAGGGGTGGGCGCCAGTGGTGGGTACGTCCGCCGGTGCGGCGGCGTTCAGCCGGTCACGGGTCCGTCCGGACGCCGGTCGTGCCGTCGCGGCCGGACCGCACCCCTAGGCTCGCCGCGTGGTCCAGGCCCCCGGTCCTAAGCAGGGGACGTCGCCCCGTGCGCTGGTGGCGGCGACGCACGCCGGACCGACCGTCGCGGTCACCGTGGTGGCCACCCTGCTGGCCGTGGCCGCGGGCTCACCACCGGGCCGGGTGCTGCTCGTGGCGCTGGCCGTCCTCGCCGGTCAGGTCTCCATCGGGTGGAGCAACGACTGGCTCGACGCCGACCGCGACCGGGCGGTCGCGCGAGCCGACAAGCCCGTCGTCCAGGGCGCCGTCGCACCCGGGCTGCTGCGCTCGCTGGCGCTCGGGTCGGCCGCCACGGCCGTCGTCCTGTCGCTGCTGCTGGGCGTCGTCCCGGGGCTGCTGCTGCTCGTGCTGGTGGCCAGCGGCTGGGCCTACAACGCCGGGCTCAAGCGCACCGCCACCTCCGCGCTGCCGTACGTGACCGGCTTCGGTGCGCTCCCGGCCGGGGTGGTCGCGGCCGCGCCGGGTGGGTCGGGCTGGGTGGCCGCGCCGTGGTGGCTGGTCACCGCCGGAGCGGCCCTGGGTGCGGCCGCGCACCTGGCCAACGTGGCGCCGGACCTGGAGGACGACCTGGCCACCGGCGTCCGCGGGTTGCCGCACCGGCTGGGTGCCCGCGGCTCCGCCGTCACCGGTGCGGTGCTGCTGGGCGCCGCGACGCTGGTGCTGGTGCTCGGCCCCGAGGGGCCGCCGTCGGCCACCGGGTGGGCCGGGCTGGCGCTGGCGCTGCCGGCCGTCGTGGTCGCCGCGCTGGCGGGGACGGCGCGCTTCCGGCGGTCGGCCTTCCCCGCCGTCCTGCTGCTGGCCGTCCTCGACGTGGTGCTGCTGCTGGCCGGCGGAGCCGCGGTCAGGGTGTGACCGCGGCCCCGCCGCGGCGTCACTTCCCGCCGTTGCCCTTGCCGTTGCCGTTGCCGTTGCCGTTCCCCTTGCCGTTGCCGTCCACCGGCTCCGCCCCGGCCGGCGCGGCCGGCAGCTCCGCGGCCGGCTCCTCGGCGACCGGCGCGGGGACGGCGGCGCGCTCGGCCTTGCGGGCGTCGTTGCGCTCGTGCGCCTCCCGGCTCACCGTGCCGCCGTCGACCCAGCCCTGCCGGGCGCCCTCGCTCACCCAGTCACCGTGCGACTGGCCCGCGGCCGGCCCCTCGGACCACCGCTCCTCGGTCAGCGCGGTGCCGGCCGGGTCCGCCACGTCCCCGGTCACCGGCTCGGGTGCCGGCACGGGCGCCGGCTCGGGTGCCGGCTCCACGACGGGCTCCGTGCCGGTGTCCCCGGGGTCGGGAACGGTCTCGTCCCCGGCCGGGGCCGGCACGTCCGACGCCGGCACGTCCGTCGTGGGCTCGTCCGTCGTCGTGGGCACCTCGGTCGTGGTCTCGACGGCGGGCGCCGGCTCCTCCGGGGTGGTCAGCGCGACGGTGGTCGCGGTGCCGGTCAGCGCCACGACGACGACGCCGGTGCCGGCGGCCGCCTTGGCGACGGCGCCGGCCGCCGCGAACTTGGCGACGAGGGTGGTGATCAGCATTCGGGGCCTCTTCCGTGAGGTCCGGGCGGGTCGCCCGGCCGTCCCGCGGGACGGTTCCTGGGTGGGGACGAGGAGACCGGTCACCAGCAGCTCGGCCAGCGCCGCGTTGGGCCGCCCGGGCTCGGTGGCGCCGGCCCGGACCGCGTCGGTGAACGCGGCCAGGCCGGCGGCGCCGTCCGGCACGGGACGCCCGGCGAGGCAGGCCTCGAAGGCCCGCTCGTCGGCGGTGGCGTCGGCTGGTGTGGTCATCTCGTCCCTGTCATCGCCGGAGGGCCGCAGAAGGGTGCGCGCCGGCCCCCACCCCTCCGGGTGAGGCCGCGTCGAGGGTGGTCCGCAGGCTGCGCAGGCCCCGCCGCTGCAGCGCCTTGACCGAGCCGACGGACCGGCCGAGGACCTGGGCGACCTGCTCCACCGTCAGGTCGGCGAGGACCCGGAGCAGCAGCACCGCCCGCTGGTCGGCCGGCAGAGTCGCGCAGAGGCGGTGCACGTCCGCGGCGCCCACCCGCACGAGGACGTCGTCCTCCACGTCGCCGCCGCGGCGCTCGTCGAGCAGCGCGTCGTCGTCGGTGACCTGCGGACGTCGTCCCCGCCGCCGCCAGTCGTCGACCAGCCGGCGGTGGGCGATGGTGAAGACCCAGGCGCGCAGGGCGTCCTCGTCGCCCCGGAAGCCCGACAGACCGGTCAGGACGCTGATGAAGGTCTCGCTGGCGAGGTCGTCGGGCTCGGCCGCACCGTGCAGCCGCAGGTAGCCGGTGACCGCCGGCGACAGGTCCCGGTAGAGCACCTCGAAGGCCCAGGCCGCCCCGGCCTGCGCCGCGGCCAGGACGTCGTCGAAGGCCGGTCCCGTCCGCACCCGCACCTCCTGCCGCCGCCGATCCCGTCGTCCCTGGGATCGGCAGCCGCCGGGCCGGACCGGACCACGGTCACCCGACCGGGTGCGGTCTAGACGGCCCCGGTGCCGCGCAGGTGCTCCTGCTCGACGACCTCCTCCAGGCCCTTGAGCCGGTCCAGGCCCTGCAGGGCCCGGCGCATCCGCTGGTTGGGCGCCAGCCGCTCGCGGTTGCGCTCGAGGAAGGCCCAGTAGCCGGCGGTGAACGGGCAGGCGTCCTCGCCCAGCCGCTTCCTCGGGTCGTACCGGCAGCCGCGGCAGTAGTCGCTCATCCGGTCGATGTAGGCGCCCCCGGACGCGTAGGGCTTGGTGGCCAGCAGCCCGCCGTCGGCGTGCTGGCTCATGCCGACGACGTTGGCGACCATCACCCAGTCGTAGCCGTCGACGAAGCTGCGGTGGAACCAGTCGGTCATGGCCAGCGGGTCGATGCCGCGCTGCAGCGCGTAGTTGCCGAGCACCATCAACCGCGGGATGTGGTGCACCCAGCCGTCCCGCCGCAGGTCGCCGAGGACGTCGGACATGCAGGCCGCGTCGACCGCGCCGTCGTCGAGGTCGGCCAGCCAGTCCGGCACCGCCTCGTGCGCGTCGAGCGCGTTGGCGTGCCGGAAGTCCCGGCCGAGGTACCAGTACAGGTGCCAGATGTAGTCGCGCCAGCCCATCACCTGGCGGACGAAGCCCTCGACGCTGTTGAGCGGCAACGGGTCGCCGTCGGCCACGGAGTCGCGGTACCGCTGCTCCGCGGCCTGCACGACCTCGACCGGGTCGAGCAGACCCAGGTTGAGCGCCGGTGAGAGCAGCGAGTGCGCCATCCAGCGCTCGCCGGCGAGCATCGCGTCCTCGTGCGGGCCGAACGCGCCGAGCCGGTGGTCGAGGAAGTCCTGCAGCCGGGTCAGCGCCTCGCCGCGGGTCACCGGGAACAACCGCGGCCCGTCGTCCCCGACGAAGGCGACGTCGCCGTCGGCCTCCCAGCGGTCGAGGTCGGCGCGCACCCGCTCGTCGATCTCGTCCTCCTCCGGCCACCACGGCTCGGGCGCCGGGGACCGCCCGTCGGACGGCGGCGGCTCCCGGTTGTCGTGGTCGAGGTTCCAGCGCCCGCCGACCGGCTCGGCGCCGTCCATCAGGACGTCGTGGCGTCGCCGGTTGTCCCGGTAGAAGTCCTCCATGAGCAGCCGCCGGCGGCCCCGGCCCCCGGCCCAGCCGGCGAACTCCTCCTGCGTGGCGACGAACCCGCGGGCGGCGAGGACGGTGAGGTCGGGACGGCGGAGGACGTGGTCGCGGCTGCTCCAGGTGGTGGGCGCGCAGACGCTCAGCGGCCCGCGCACCCGGTCCAGCGCCTCGGCGTAGGTGTGCACCTGGGAGAACGCCGCCTGCTCACCCAGCTCGGCGGCCCGGTGGCGCAGCGCCGAGAGCACCAGGTGCGCCTTCTGGCGGTGGAACCGGCGGCGCGCGAAGACCGCCCTGGACTCGATCAGCAGCACCGGCTGGTCGGGGTGGTCGAGGAAGTGCGGGCCGAGCTGGTCGGCGAAGCACCACCGCCGGGTGGCCGGTGCGCGGGCGGGGAACGCGGCCAGCGCCGGGTCGCCCGCGGCCGGTCGCGGCATGCCGGGCTCCACTGCCTCACCTCCCGGCGACCATCGTGGAGTGGGCGTTAGGCTCGGCGCGACTCGGGCCATCGACGTGCGGTGGCCGGCACGTCCCTGGAGGTCGACGGCTGTGAACCGCGCACTGCGCGCCGCCACGATGGGTGCCCTGCTGCTCAGCCCGATCGCGCTCACCGCGTGCAGCGCCGGCCAGGTCTCCCAGACGGCCACCCAGAACCGCGACAAGGTCGGCCCCGAGGCCGCGGTCGGCGACCTCACCCTGCGGGCGATCACCCTCGCGTACCCCGAGGACGGGCTGTACGAGGAGGGCGAGGACGCCGAGCTGCAGCTGGCGATCGTCAACGGCGACACCGAGGACGACACGCTGATCGGGATCGAGGGCGAGGCGTTCGACGGGGTCGTCGTGGCCGGCGAGGCCACCGCCTCCCCCGCCGTCCCGAGCTCGCCGTCCGCCGCCCCGTCGTCGACCGCACCGTCGTCGGCCCCGGCCGGGGAGACCACCGCGCCGGGGACGACTGCGGGCGAGACGCCGGCGGCCGGCACGACCGGCCCGGAGGCGGCCACGACCGGCCCGGAGGCGACCGAGCCCGCGGCGACCGCCACGCCGAGCGCGCCGGCGACGCCGACCGCGCCCGAGACCAGCACCGAGGTCGACATCCCGGTCCCCGCCGGATCGACGGTGTTCCTCGGCGGCGCCGACGGCGCGACGGTCGAGCTCGCCGACCTGTCCGAGGAGCTCACCGCCGGCCAGAGCATCGAGGTCACGCTGACCTTCGAGCGCGCCGGCGAGATCACCGTGCCGGTGCTCGTGGCCACGCCCGACGAGGTGCTGCCCCGCGAGGAGCCCTTCGACTTCCACCACGAGGAGGGCGCCGAGGAGGACTCCGAGGGCGCCGAGGACATCGCCCGCGAGGCCGAGACCGAGGCCGGTGGCGACCCCGGCGAGGGCAACTGAGGGAGGACCCGCCCTCCGCACCCTCCGCCAGCTCAGGGTGAGCCTCTGGACGGGGCCGACCTGCTCCTCCCGGGAAACGTCGTACCCGGCGGTTAACGTCGCCGCGTGCCACCTGCCGGAGTGAGGTCCCGTCCCGCCCACCGCTGCACCGAGTGCGGCTACGCCTCGGCCAAGTGGGTCGGTCGCTGCCCCGAGTGCCAGGCCTGGGGCACCATCCAGGAGGCCGGCGCCCCCGCCTCGCCGCTGCGTGCGGTGGCCGCGGGCCCGGTGACCGCCCCGGCGGTTCCCATCGCCCAGGTGGAGCTCGCCACCGCCCGTGCGGTGCCCACCGGCATCACCGAGTTCGACCGCGTCCTCGGGGGCGGCCTGGTGCCCGGCGCGGTGCTGCTGGTCGCCGGCGAGCCGGGGGTGGGCAAGTCCACCCTGCTGCTCGAGGTCGCCCACCGGGTGGCTGCGGCCAACGGTCCCGCGCTCGTCGTCAGCGGCGAGGAGTCCGCGGCCCAGGTGCGGCTGCGCGCCGAGCGGATCGGTGCCCTGCACGACCAGCTGTACCTGGCCGCGGAGACCGAGCTGTCCGCCGTCCTGGCCCACGTGGAGGACGTCGCCCCCTCGCTGCTGGTCCTCGACAGCGTGCAGACGGTGCGCTCCCCCGCCGTCGAGGGCACCGACGGCGGGGCCACGCAGGTGCGCGCCGTGGCGAGCGCGCTCACCGCGGTGGCCAAGAGCCGCGGGATGACGACGATCCTGGTCGGGCACGTCACCAAGGACGGCGCGATCGCCGGGCCCCGGACCCTCGAGCACCTCGTCGACGTCGTCGTCTCCTTCGACGGCGAGCGGCACTCGACGCTGCGGCTGGTCCGGGCGATGAAGAACCGCTTCGGGCCGGCCGACGAGATCGGCTGCTTCGAGATCGGCGACCGCGGCGTGGTCGGCGTCCCCGACGCCTCGCACCTGTTCGTGTCGCGGCGCAGCGCGCCGGTGCCGGGCAGTTGCGTCACGGTGACGCTCGAGGGCAGCCGGCCGCTGCTCGCCGAGGTGCAGGCGCTGGTGGCCGCCAGCAGCGGGGGCGGCTCGCCGCGGCGGGCGGTCAGCGGGCTGGACTCGCAGCGGGTGGCCATGGTCAACGCGGTCGTCGAGCGGCGGGGCCGGGTCAAGCTCGCCGACGCCGACGTCTTCGCCGCGTCCGTGGGTGGGGTGCGGATCGCCGAGCCCGCGGCCGACCTCGCGCTGGCGCTGTCCATCGCGTCGGCGGCCAAGGACGTACCGCTGCCCCGGGGGCTGGTCGCGGTCGGCGAGGTGGGGCTGTCCGGGGAGATCCGGCGGGTCGGCGGCACCGGCCGGCGGCTGGCCGAGGCGGCCCGCCAGGGCTACAAGGTGGCCTTCGTCCCCGAGGACGCCGGCCCCGCGCCCAAGGGGATGCGGCTGGTCGAGGTGCCCGACCTCGGCGCCGCCTTCAGCCGCCTGTTCTGACCCTCCGGCCTCACGGTCCCCGGCTGCGGTGAGGTGGCCCACCGGCGACCGCCAGTACCGTGGTGGACACGTAGGATCAGCCTCCACCACCCGAACGTCAGGAGCGCTCGTGCCCCCCGCTGTGGACTCCGAGGTCGCGCTCCGCGAACTGCTCGGCCGCATCGCACCGGGCACCGCACTGCGTGACGGCCTGGAGCGCATCCTGGCCGGGCGGACGGGCGCGCTGATCGTGCTCGGCTACGACCGCGTGGTGGAGTCGATCTGCACCGGCGGCTTCGCCCTCGACGTCGCCCTCTCGGCCACCCGGCTGCGCGAGCTGGCCAAGATGGACGGCGCGGTGATCGTCTCCTACGACGGCTCGCGGATCGTGCGGGCCGGCGTCCACCTGATGCCCGACCCGACCGTTCCCACCGAGGAGTCGGGCACCCGGCACCGCACCGCCGAGCGGGTCGCGATCCAGACCGGCTTCCCGGTGATCTCGGTGAGCCAGTCGATGCACATCATCAGCGTCTACGTCGCCGGACGGCGGTACACGCTGGAGCACCCGACGACGATCCTGGCCCGCGCGAACCAGGCGCTGGCCGCGCTGGAGCGGTACAAGCTGCGCCTCGACGAGGTGGCCAGCACGCTGTCGGCGTTGGAGATCGAGGACCTGGTCACCGTCCGCGACGCGATGAGCGTGAGCCAGCGGCTGGAGATGGTCCGCCGGATCGCCGACGAGATCGAGGGCTTCGTCGTGGAGCTCGGTACCGACGGGCGGTTGCTGGCGCTGCAGCTCGACGAGATGCTCGCCGGGGTGGAGGAGGACCGCGCGCTGCTGGTGCGCGACTACCTGCCCTCGGGTCTGCGCCGCCCCAGGGGCATCGACGAGGTGCTGGCCGACCTGCGCGCGCTCTCGGCCACCGAGCTGCTCGACCTGTCCGCGGTGGCCCGCTGCTACGGGTTGCCGACCTCCGCCGACGCGCTGGACTCCCCCGTCAGCCCCCGCGGCTACCGCCTGCTGGCCCGCGTCCCGCGGCTGCCGGCCGGGATCATCGACCGCCTGGTCGACCACTTCGGCGGCCTGCAGAAGCTGCTCGCCGCCACCATCGAGGACCTGCTGGCCGTCGAGGGCGTGGGCGAGGCCCGGGCGCGGGGCATCCGCGAGGGGCTCTCCCGGCTGGCCGAGACCTCGATCCTCGACCGCTACAGCTGAACGAGGACCCTCCTGGGTCTCCTCAGGTCAGCGTGAAGGGCACGTCCGGGCTGACCTCGGTGTCCAGCCGGCCGCGCAGCGCGTACTGACCCGGAGCCGGCGTCGTCCGGGCGGCCGTGCAGGACGGCTCGCTGGTCAGGCCGCCCCACACCAACGGGAAGGCCACCGACTCCCCCGGCGCCAGGGTGCGGGTGTCGCTGCTGGTGCCGGGGAAGCAGTCGTTGCTGCCCCAGACCCGGTTGCCGGCGGAGTCGACGAGCAGGACCTCCTGCAGGCCCGCGTCGAGGACCCGCACGCACGGCACCGGCGAGACGTTGGTGACCACCAGCTCGAACGTCGGCTTGTCACCCACCGGCGCGCTGCCGGGCGCGCGGACCTCCAGCCCGACCATCTCGTCGGTGCACGGCCCTCCGGGGGCGGGAGTCGCCGCCGCGGGCGCGGGCGCGGGCTCCGCGGACGGCTCGGGGGCCGGGGTCGGCGTCTGCACGCCGGCCAGCGACGGCAGCACTCGGGCGAGCGCCGGCGGCTCGGTGGAGGCGGCGGCGACCTCGCTCGTGGCCGCCGCGGTGGCCGTGGGTGTCGTCCCGCCCGTGCCGTCCAGCGCGGCGAACGCCAGCCAGCCCCCGCCGCCCAGCACGGCCAGCAGCAGGACCAGCACGAGCAGCCGGCGCCGCCAGTAGACCGCCGCGGGCAGGGGGCCGACCGGGTGCAGCACGCCGAGAACCGTAGTGCGGGGCGGGCCGCTGACCTGCGACGGCGCGCCGACCCGGGCAGCGGCACACTGGGATCCCGTGGACAGCCCGGCCCCCACCCTCCCGCCCCCGGACGACGGCGTCGGCGACGTCCTCGTCGACTGGTTCGCCACGGCGGCCCGCGACCTCCCGTGGCGGCGGCCCGGCACCGACCCGTGGGCCGTGCTGGTCAGCGAGGTGATGCTCCAGCAGACGCCGGTCGCCCGCGTCGAGCCGGTGTGGCGGGAGTGGCTGGCCCGCTGGCCGACCCCGGCGGCGTTAGCCGCGGCGTCCCCCGCGGAGGTCATCCGCGCCTGGGGCAAGCTCGGCTACCCGCGGCGGGCACTGCGGCTGCGGGAGACCGCGGTGGCCCTGACCGAGCGGCACGGCGGCGTCGTCCCGGCGGACGTCGCCGCGCTCGAGGCGCTGCCGGGCATCGGGACCTACACCGCCCGCGCCGTCGCCTGCTTCGGCCACGGCCGGCCGCAGCCCGTCGTCGACACCAACGTGCGGCGGGTGGTGGCCCGGCTGGTGCACGGGCGGGCCGAGGCGGCGCCGGCGCGGGCGTCCGACCTGACCGACGTCGCCGCGCTCGCGCCGGCGGACCCGGAGCGGGCGGTGCGCTTCTCGGTGGCGGTCATGGAGCTCGGTGCGCTGGTGTGCGTGGCCCGGACGCCGCGGTGCCCGGCGTGCCCGGTGCGCGCCAGCTGCGCGTGGCGGCTGGCCGGCCACCCGGCGTCCGACGGTCCGCCCCGCAGGGTGCAGAAGTTCGCCGGGACGGACCGGCAGGTGCGCGGGCGGCTGCTCGACGTCCTGCGGGCCGCTGAGGGGCCGGTGGCGGCACCGTTGCTGGACGAGGCGTGGGACGACGCCGCCCAGCGCTCGCGCTGTCTGGACTCGCTGCTCGCCGACGGCCTGGTCGAGCAGACCCGCGACGGCCGGTTCCGCCTCCCGGCGTGACCACCGACGCCTGTTCCGCGCCCTCCCGCCTCCTGTCTCCCGCGGTGTCGATCATGGGGTCGTGGGCGGCTGTCGCGGCGTGTCGGCGCGTGTCACCGGCGACAACTCCGTGATCGACACCAGAGTGGGCCAACGGCTCAGCGGTGGGACGGTCGAGGACCGCCGGCCCGCCGTCACCGTGCCCGACGACGCCGAAGGGCCCCTCCGCTCACGTGAGCGGAGGGGCCCTTCGGGCGTGCTGCTAGAGGATCACTCGGCCTGGGCCGGGGGCTCCTCGTCGCCGACCGACAGCGCGACCGGCGGGGTGTCGGGGAGGTCGATCGGCTTGGCCTCGCCGCGGAAGACGAACTTCTGCGCCGCGCCCTCCGCCTCGTCGACGTCCACCACGATGATCTGACCGGCGGTCAGCTCGCCGTAGAGGATCTTCTCCGACAGCGCGTCCTCGATCTCGCGCTGGATGGTCCGGCGCAGCGGCCGGGCACCCAGCACCGGGTCGAACCCGCGGTGCGCCAGCAACTTCTTGGCCGCCGGGGTGATCTCCAGGGCCATGTCCTTGTTGGCCAGCTGGCCCTCCACCCGGGCCACCATGAGGTCGACGATCTCGATGATCTCGTCCTCGGTGAGCTGGTGGAACACCACGATGTCGTCGATGCGGTTGAGGAACTCCGGCCGGAAGTGCTGCTTGAGCTCCTCGTTGACCTTGAGCTTCATCCGCTCGTAGTTCGACTGCGTGTCGTTGCCGACCTGGAAGCCCAGGCCCACGGCCTTGGAGATGTCCCGCGTGCCGAGGTTGGTCGTCAGGATCAGGATCGTGTTCTTGAAGTCCACGATCCGGCCCTGACCGTCGGTGAGCCGGCCGTCCTCCAGCACCTGCAGGAGCGTGTTGAACACGTCCGCGTGCGCCTTCTCGATCTCGTCGAACAGCACCACCGAGAACGGCTTGCGCCGCACCTTCTCGGTCAGCTGGCCACCCTCGTCGTAGCCGACATAGCCGGGAGGGGCACCGACCAGCCGCGAGACGGTGAAGCGGTCGTGGAACTCACCCATGTCGATCTGGATGAGCGCGTCGTCCTCACCGAACAGGAACTGGGCCAGCGCCTTGGCCAGCTCGGTCTTACCGACACCCGAGGGGCCGGCGAAGATGAACGAGCCACCGGGACGGCGCGGGTCCTTGAGGCCCGCCCGCGTGCGCCGGATCGCCTGGCTGACGCTCTTGATGGCCTCTTCCTGGCCGATGATCCGCTTGTGGAGCTCGTCCTCCATGCGCAGGAGGCGGGTGGTCTCCTCCTCGGTGAGCTTGAAGACGGGGATGCCGGTCCAGTTGGCCAGCACCTCGGCGATCTGCTCGTCGTCGACCTCGGCGACGACGTCCATGTCGCCGGCCTTCCACTGCTTCTCGCGCTCGGCCTTCTCGCCCAGGAGGGTCTTCTCCTTGTCGCGCAGCGACGCGGCCTTCTCGAAGTCCTGCGCGTCGATCGCGGACTCCTTCTCGCGGCGGATGGCCGCGATCCGGTCGTCGAACTCACGCAGGTCCGGCGGGGCGGTCATCCGCTTGATCCGCATCCGGGCGCCGGCCTCGTCGATCAGGTCGATCGCCTTGTCCGGCAGGAAGCGGTCGGAGATGTACCGGTCGGCCAGCGTCGCGGCGGCCACCAGCGCGCCGTCGGTGATGCTGATCCGGTGGTGCGCCTCGTACCGGTCGCGCAGCCCCTTGAGGATCTCGATCGTGTGGGTGAGCGTCGGCTCGCCCACCTGGATCGGCTGGAAGCGGCGCTCGAGGGCGGCGTCCTTCTCCAGGTGCTTGCGGTACTCGTCGAGCGTGGTGGCGCCGATGGTCTGCAGCTCACCGCGGGCCAGCATCGGCTTGAGGATGCTGGCGGCGTCGATCGCGCCCTCGGCGGCACCGGCACCGACGAGGGTGTGGATCTCGTCGATGAACAGGATGATGTCGCCGCGGGTGCGGATCTCCTTGAGGACCTTCTTCAGCCGCTCCTCGAAGTCACCGCGGTAGCGGGAACCGGCGACGAGCGCGCCCAGGTCGAGGGTGTAGAGCTGCTTGTCCTTCAGCGTCTCGGGGACCTCGCCCTTGACGATCGCCTGGGCCAGGCCCTCGACGACGGCGGTCTTGCCGACGCCGGGCTCGCCGATGAGGACGGGGTTGTTCTTGGTCCGCCGCGACAGGACCTGCATGACCCGCTCGATCTCCTTGGCCCGCCCGATGACCGGGTCGAGCTTGGAGTCGCGCGCGGCCTGGGTCAGGTTGCGGCCGAACTGGTCGAGCACCAGCGAGGTCGACGGGGTGCCCTCGGCCGGGCCGCCGGCCGCGGCCGGCTCCTTGCCCTGGTAGCCCGAGAGCAGCTGGATGACCTGCTGGCGGACGCGGTTGAGGTCGGCGCCCAGCTTCACCAGGACCTGGGCGGCGACGCCCTCGCCCTCGCGGATCAGGCCGAGCAGGATGTGCTCGGTGCCGATGTAGTTGTGGCCGAGCTGCAGCGCCTCGCGCAGGGACAGCTCGAGCACCTTCTTGGCGCGCGGCGTGAAGGGGATGTGCCCGGACGGGGCCTGCTGGCCCTGCCCGATGATCTCCTCCACCTGCTGGCGGACGCCCTCCAGCGAGATGCCGAGGGACTCGAGCGCCTTGGCGGCGACGCCCTCACCCTCGTGGATCAGGCCCAGGAGGATGTGCTCGGTGCCGATGTAGTTGTGGTTGAGCATCCGGGCCTCTTCCTGGGCCAGGACGACCACCCGGCGGGCTCGGTCGGTGAACCGTTCGAACATCTGCTGCTTCTCCTCTGACCGGCTGGTCCGGCACTGCCCTCCCCGTGTGGTGGGGAGGAGCACCCGACGTCCGTCGGCGCGGGGGCACCGGTCTTTCCACTGTAGTCGCGGACTCCGACCCTCCGTCGGCGCACGGCCGGGGCGGGAGGAGCGGAGCTGTCCGGTCCAACCGATGGTCGCGGACCGGTGTTCCGGGCCCGTTACGCCGACAGCGGACGGCGCGTCGCGGGCGGGTCCGCGTTCAGCAGGTCAGCGCGAGGCACACCCAGCACAGCGGCGACTCCTCGTCCCCGTCGTCCGGCCACGCCCACAGCGCCGGGTCGAGGAGGGTGACCGGGGCCAGGCACAGGGCCCGGCCGGCGACCAGTCCGGCGTCGCCGACCGCGTGCAGCCGACTGGGCGCCGTCCCGCCCCAGGGCGACCGGGGCGCCACCGCGTCCACGCCGACGGTCCAGCTGTCCTGGGTGGGAGCGAGGGGCCAGGGCCCCTCGACGGTGCTCACTCGACCACCAGCCGCACGCCCTCGGCGGCCAGCTCCTCCCCCAGGCAGGCCAGCAGCTCGCGCGCGGCGTCGTCGGCGGTGGCCAGCGGCCGGAGGTGGACGGTGACCTGCCGGTGCCCCCGCTGCTGCATGGCGACGATGCTGCCGCACAGCAGGTCCGCGGCCAGGACGTCGAGGTGTCCCCGCGCCCGGACGACGCCCCGGTGCTGGTCGAGGCTGGCGGTGAAGCTCGGGGCCTGGGGGCCCGGGTCGGCGGTCGGCCCACCGCCCGTGGGCATCCGGCTGTACCGAGCGGTGGTCTCGGCCGCGTCCTGGCTCATGGCACAACCGTCACGAGTCAGTCCGGAACACCCCAGGGTCGAAAGTCCCTGCCCGCGCCGCTGGTGACGGTGCGTCAGCGGACGACGACGGCCCGGCTCCTTCGTCGAGGGAACCGGGCCGTCGGTCAGCCGTGCGGTGGCCCCGCCGCCAACTCACGAGTGGCGGGGCCCCGGGCGGCCCTCCTGCAGGGCCCCGCCGCGAGCCTGCGAGTGGCGGGGGGCGGGAGGGTCCTTCGTCAGTGCGCGGCCTCGTAGGCCTCGACGACGCTGGCCGGGATGCGCCCGCGGTCGCTGACCGCGTGGCCGTTCTTCCGCGCCCAGTCACGGATCGCGCCGGCCTGCTCGCGGTCCATGCGGCCGCCGCCACCGGTGGCCCGCGACCGGCCACCGCCGGAGGCCCGGCCGCCGCCGCGGCCGACCTTGCGCGCGGCCTGCACGTAGCGGGAGAAGGCGTCGCGCAACTCCTGCGCGTTCTTCTCCGACAGGTCGATCTCGTAGTTCGTGCCGTCGAGCGAGAAACTCACCGTCTCGTCCGCGGGGACGTTCTCGTCGAGGTCGTCGCTGAGGATGACCTGCACCTTGCGCGCCATTCGCGTTCTCCACTCCCATGCGTTCCGGAGAACAGGGCCTCTTGCCCCGACCCGGAGTCGTTCTCTTCCGTCGCCGAGACCATAGACCATTTCCGCTCGAGGAGAACACCACCGGCACAATGGGGTGAGAAAGGGCACCCGGCAGTTCAGCTGGACAGTGGCCGCACCAACGGGAAGAGGATGGTCTCCCGGATGCCCAATCCGGTGAGCGTCATCATCAGGCGGTCCATGCCCATCCCCATCCCACCGGTGGGCGGCATGCCGTACTCCAGCGCCTCGAGGAAGTCCTCGTCGAAGGCCATGGCCTCGGGGTCGCCCTTCGCCGCGAGCACGGCCTGGGCGACCAGGCGCTCGCGCTGCGCGACCGGGTCGACCAGCTCGGAGTATGCGGTGGCCCGCTCGACACCGGCGATGTACAGGTCCCACTTCTCGGCGAGCCCCGGCTGCGACCGGTGCGCGCGGGTGAGCGGCGAGGTGTCCACCGGGTAGTCGACGACGAAGGTCGGCTCCTGCAGCGAGTCCTGGACCAGCGCCTCGAACAACTCCTCGACGACCTTGCCCGGCACCCACGCCGGGTCCACGCCCACGTCGTGCCGCTCGGCGAGCGCGCGCAGCGTCTCCACCGGCGTCTGCGGGGTGACCGCCTCGCCGACGGCGTCGGAGACCAGGGTGTAGAGCGGCACCTGCCGCCACTCCCCCGACAGGTCGATCTCGGTGCCGTCGTTGTGCCGCGCCACGTGGTCGCCGAACAGCGCGGCGCAGCACTCCTGCGTCAATTCGCGGGTGAGCGTCGCCATCACCTGGTAGTCGGCATAGGCCTGGTAGGTCTCCAGCATCGCGAACTCCGGCGAGTGGGTGCTGTCGGCACCCTCGTTGCGGAAGTTCCGGTTGATCTCGAAGACCCGCTCCAGCCCGCCGACGATGCACCGCTTCAGGAACAGCTCCGGCGCGATGCGCAGGTACAGGTCGAGGTCGAATGCGTTCATGTGCGTGCGGAACGGCCGCGCCGCCGCGCCCCCGTGCACCGTCTGCAGCATCGGCGTCTCGACCTCGAGGTAACCGCGGGCACCCAGTTCCCGGCGCAGCGTCGACATGACCGTCGCGCGCTGGCGGACGGTGCGGCGGGCCTCGTCCCGGACGATCAGGTCGACGTAGCGCCGCCGGACCCGCAGCTCCTCGCTCATCGGCTTGTGCGCCACCGGCAGCGGGCGCAGCGCCTTGGCGGTCAGCTGCCAGGAGTCGGCGAACACCGACAGCTCGCCGCGCCGCGACGTCCCGACCTCGCCCTCGACGAAGACGTGGTCACCGAGGTCGACGTCGGCCTTCCAGGCGGCCAGGGACTCCTCGCCCACCCGGTCCAGGGAGAGCATGACCTGCAGCTCGGCGTCCCCCTCGCGCAGCGTGGCGAAGCACAGCTTGCCGGTGTTGCGCACGAAGATGACCCGCCCGGTGACGCCGACCCGCTCGCCGGTCGTCGTGTCCGGCTCCAGGTCGGGGTGCTTCTCGCGCACCTCGGCCAGCGTGGTCGTGCGGGCGACGGCGACCGGGTAGGGGTCGACGCCGGCCTCGCGCATCCGGTCCAGCTTCGCCCGGCGCACCCGGAGCTGTTCGGGCAGTTCGTCGTCCGGCGGGCCAGGGGGTAGTCCACTCACGGGGCGCGAGCCTACGGGCAGGCCGCTCAGCGACCCTGCTGTCGCTCGAAGGCCAGCCGCAGGCCGTGCACGGTGAGGTCGGGCTCCCGCTCGGCGATCGTCCGGCAACTGTCGGCTACCAGCGGCGCGAGGCCCCCGGTGGCGACGACGACCGGCGCGGCGCCGAACTGGGCGACCAGCTCCGCGGCGATCCGGCCCACCAGCCCGTCGACCAGCCCGGCGAAGCCCAGCACCAGGCCCGACTGCAGTGCCGCGACGGTGTTCTTGCCGATCGCCTGCGCCGGCACGGTCAGCTCGACCGAGCGCAACTGGGCGGCACGGGTGGCCAGCGCCTCCAGGCTGACCTCCACGCCGGGGGCCAGGGCGCCGCCGAGGAACTGCCCGTCGGGGCCGACGGCGTCGACGTTGGTCGAGGTGCCGAAGTCCACGACGACGACCGGCCGCCCGCGCCCACCGGGACCGCGGCCGAACATCTCGTGCGCGGCCAGCGCGGTGACCACCCGGTCGGCGCCGACCTCGCGCGGGTTGTCCACGTGCAGCGGGACGCCGGTCCGCACGCCCGGGCCGATGAGGACGACCGGCACCTCCAGGGAGTCCAGCAGCGCGCGCAGGGCGGGCAGCAGCGCGGGCACCGTCGAGCACGCCGACACCCCGGTCACCTCGGTGTCGCGCAGCAGCCCGCGCCAGACCATCCGCAGCTCGTCGGAGGTGGCGCGGGGCGCGGTCGTCACCCGCCAGGAGTCCACCCGCCGCGCGCCGTCGAAGGTGGCCAGCACGGTCTGGCTGTTGCCGACGTCGACGGTCAGCAGCACCGGTCAGCCCGCCCGCAGGTCGAGGGCGAGGTCGAGGATCGGCGCGGAGTGCGTCAGCCCGCCGACCGACAGGTAGTCCACGCCGGTCTCGGCCACCGCCCGGGCCACCTCCAGGGTCAGCCCCCCGGTGGCCTCCAGCTCCGCCCGGCCGCCGACCAGCGCGACGACCTCGCGCAGGACGTCGGGCGGCATGTTGTCGCAGAGCAGGAAGTCCGCCCCGGCCTCGACCGCCTCCACCGCCTGCGCGGGCAGGTCGACCTCCACCTGCACGGTCACCCGGGGCGCCCGCTCGCGCACCGCGGCGACGGCGGCGGCCACCGAGCCCGCGGCGGCGACGTGGTTGTCCTTGACCATGGCGACGTCGTACAGGCCCATGCGCTTGTTCGACCCGCCGCCGCACCGGACGGCGTACTTCTCCAGCGGCCGCAGCCCCGGCGTGGTCTTGCGGGTGTCCAGGACGACCGCGCCGGTGCCCTGCACGGCGTCCACCCAGCGGCGGGTCAGCGTGGCGATGCCGCTGGCCCGGCTGGCGACGTTCAGCGCGCTGCGCTCGGCGGCCAGCAGCGCCCGCACCGGACCGCGGACGGTCAGCAGCACGTCGCCGCGGGCCACCCGGTCGCCGTCGGCCGCACTCGCGGTGAGGGTGGCGCCGGGGGCCAGCCGGGTGAAGACGCGTGCGGCGACCGGCAGGCCGGCGACCACGCCGTCCGCCCGGGCCACGAGGTCGGCGGTGCCGAGCCGGGCGGCCGGCACGGTGGCCGCGCTGGTGACGTCGTAGGTGACGGCGAGGTCGGGGGCGCTGGGCAGCGGGGCGCCCCCGGTGAGGTCCTCGGCCAGCGTGCGCTCGACCAGCTCGGCCACCCACGCCTCGTCCAACCCGGTCCCCTCCAGCGAGCGCGGGTCGCCCACCGTCCCACCGGGAGGTGAGCTCGCACGCCCGCTCACCAGCCCCTCACCGCCGGCGTCCCCACCGGGCGGGGGGTGACCCGCAGGGAGCCGTCCTCGCCGAGCCGCACGTCCAGGTGCACCCGCCAGTCCTCCTCGGTCTCGGGATGGTCCTCGCGCCAGTGGCAGCCGCGGGTCTCCTCGCGGGCCGCGGCCACGGTGGCCAGGGCGCTCGCGACGGTGAGCAGGTCGGTGGCCTCCCAGCCGGCCACGCCCGGCGTGACGTCCGGCCCGAGACCGGCGGCCAGGGCGGCCAGCCGGCCGGTGGCCGCGGCGAGCCCGGCACCGCTGCGCAGCGCCCCGACCCGGGCCGACATGGTCTCGGTGACCACGCGGCGCCCTGCGGGGTCCAGCAGACCGGACGGCGCCGCCTCGGCCGTCACCGCCGGGGACGACGCGGGCAGTCGCCCGGCGAGCTCGGCGCCGATGCGGGCGGCGAAGACCAGCCCCTCGAGCAGCGAGTTCGACGCCAGCCGGTTGGCCCCGTGGACGCCCGTGCAGGCCACCTCGCCGCAGGCGTAGAGCCCGGGCACCGTCGTCCGCCCGGTCAGGTCGGTGACCAGCCCACCGGAGGCGTAGTGCGCCGCCGGGGTGACCGGCACCAGCTCGCCCACCGGGTCGATGCCGGCCGCACGGCAGCTGGCCACGATGGTCGGGAACCGCGCGGTCAGGTCCGGCACCGCGCGCGCGTCGAGCCACACGTGGTCGACCCCGTCGCGCAGCTGCACCCGGGTGATCGCCTTCGCGACCACGTCCCGCGGCGCGAGCTCGGCGAGCGGGTGGACGCCCAGCATGAAGCGCTCCCCCACCCCGTCGCGCAGCACCGCGCCCTCGCCCCGCAGCGCCTCGCTGACCAGCGGCTGCTGGCCGCGCGCGCCCGGGCCCAGGTACAGCGCCGTCGGGTGGAACTGGACGAACTCCAGGTCGGTCGCGACCGCCCCGGCGCGCAGGCCGAGGGCGACGCCGTCCCCGGTGGACACCGACGGGTTGGTGGTCGCGGCGTAGACCTGGCCCATGCCGCCGGTGGCCAGCACGACCGCGCGGGCCCGCACCGCGCCGACGCCGTCCGCACTGCCCTCGCCGAGCACGTGCAGGGTCACCCCGGCGGCGCGGCCGTCGGCGTCGGTGAGCAGGTCGAGCACCATCGCGTGCTCGACGAGGGTGACGCCGGGGTCGGCGCGCACGGCGTCCTGCAGCGCCCGCTGCACCTCCGAGCCCGTGGCGTCGCCGCCGGCGTGCACGATGCGGTCGGCGGAGTGCCCGCCCTCGCGGGTGAGCAGCAGCCGGCCGGCCGGGTCGCGGTCGAAGGCCGCCCCCCAGTCGATCAGCTGGCGCAGCCGGCCGGGGCCCTCGTGCACGAGCACCGACACCGCGTCGGTCTCGCACAGCCCGACGCCGGCGACCTCGGTGTCGCGGGCGTGCGCCTCGGGGGTGTCGGCCGGGTCGAGGACGGCGGCGATCCCGCCCTGCGCCCAGCGGGTCGACCCGTCGTCCACCCGCACCTTGGTGACGACGGCGACCGACAGCCCCGCCGCCCGCGCGTGCAGGGCCACGCACAGCCCGGCGATCCCGGAGCCGACCACGCAGACGTCGGCGGACAGCTCCCAGCCGGGCGCCGGGGCGGCCAGCCGGGTGGGCAGGCCGGTGACGGGCGCCGCCAGCGTCACCGGACCGGGACGCCGAGCGGCAGGACCTCGTCCTCCCCTCCGCTCGCACGCTCGCGAGGGAACCCGGGACGAGGCCGCGGCTCGACCGTGGCCGGCGATGCCGCCAGCGGACTCCGCTCGTGGTCGGTGGCGCCGGGCACCGGCGCGGAGGGGTCGCCACCGAGCTCGACGACCCGGTTGGCGCCGTCGACGTGCACGACCCTGGGGATGTGGGACTTCGCCTCGGTCTCGTCCATGAGGCCGTAGCTGATCAGGATGACCAGGTCGCCCGGGTGCACCAGGTGCGCGGCGGCGCCGTTGATGCCGATGACACCGCTGCCCCGCTCGCCGGGGATGACGTAGGTCTCCAGCCGCGCGCCGTTGGTGACGTCGACGATCGCGACCTGCTCGCCGGGGATCAGGTCGGCGGCGTCGAGGAGGTCCTCGTCGATCGTCACCGAGCCGACGTAGTGCAGGTCGGCCTGGGTGACCGTCGCACGGTGGATCTTGGACTTGAGCATCGTGCGCATCATCGCGGGTCTCCCAGCTGGATCTCGGTGTTGTCGATGAGTCGGGTGCTGCCGGCGCGGGCGGCGACCAGCAGGCGGGCGGGGCCGGCGGTGGGCGCCGGGCCGAGGTCGGGGCCGGTCAGCTCGAGGTAGTCGAGGACCAGCTCGGGGGCGCCGGCCAGCACCTCGCGGGCCGCGGTGAGTACGGCCCGGGCGCCGTGCGGCCCGGCGTCCGCCCCGGCCCGCAGCGCGCGGTACAGCGTGGCAGCGGTGGCCCGCTGCTCCGGCGAGAGGTAGCGGTTGCGGGAGGACAGCGCCATGCCGTCGCCCTCGCGGACGGTGGGCACGCCGACGACCTCGACGCCCAGGGCCAGCTCGCGGGACATCGCCCGGATGAGGGTGAGCTGCTGGTAGTCCTTCTCGCCGAACAGCGCGAGGTCGGGGCGGACCAGGCCGAAGAGCTTGGCCACGACGGTGAGCACGCCGGCGAAGTGCCCGGGGCGGACGGCGCCCTCGAGGACGTCGCCCAGCGGCCCGGGGTGGACGGTCACGCCGGCCGCGCCCGGGGGGTAGACCTCGTCGACCGGCGGGTGGAAGACGACGTCGGCGCCCTCGTCGGCCAGCGCGGCCAGGTCGGCGTCCCAGGTGCGCGGGTAGCGGTCGAAGTCCTCGCCCGGGCCGAACTGGGTCGGGTTGACGAACACCGAGACGACGACGCTGCCGGCGCGGCCGCGGCCGGCGCGGACCAGCGCGCGGTGGCCCTCGTGCAGGGCGCCCATCGTGGGCACCAGGGCGACCGGGCCGGGCAGCTCGGCGACCAGCTCGCGCAGGTCGGCGGCGGTCTCGGCGACCACGGGACGGGTGCTCACCGGGAGCCCAGTGGGTCGCCGTCGCGCGCGCTCTCCAGCAGCTCGACCAGCGGGGCGCCCTCGTGCCGCTTGAGCCGGCCGGTGGCCAGGGCGCGCTCGGTGGTGCGGTGGGCCAGCGCGACGTAGGCAGCGACCGAGTCGGGCGCCCGCTCGGCCAGGGTGTCCAGGTGCCGGCGGACGGTGCCGACGTCCCCCCGGCTGACCGGGCCGGTGAGCCCGCGGTCGCCCCGGCGCAGGCCGTTGTCCAGCGCCGCGGTGAGCAGCGGGGCGAGCACCCGGCCCGGCTCGGCGACGCCGGCGGTGCGCAGCAGGTCCGCGGCCTCGGCGACCAGCGTGACCAGGTGGTTGGCGCCGGTGACCAGCGCGGCGTGGTACAGCCCGCGGTCGGCCTCGGCGACGAAGAACGGCTCGCCGCCCATCTCCAGGACCAGGGTCTCGGCGACCGGACGGTGCTCGGGAGCGCTGGTGACGCCGAAGGGGGCGCCGGTGAGCCGGTCGGCGTCCTCGGGCGCGCCGGTGAAGGTCATGGCCGGGTGCAGCGCCAGCGGCAGGACGCCGGCCCGCGCGGCGGGGGCGAGCACGGCCAGGCCGTGCGCCCCGGAGGTGTGGAAGGCCAGTTGACCGGCCCGCCAGACCCCGGTCCCGGCCAGGCCGGAGACCAGCCCGGCCAGGCTGTCGTCGGGGACGGCGAGCACCACCAGGTCCGCGGCGGCCACGACCTGGTCGGTGGGCAGCAGCGGGACGTCGGGCAGCAGGCGGGCGGCGCGCTCGGCGGAGGCGGTGGAGAGGCCGGCGGCGGCGACCACGTCGTGGCCGGCGGCGGCGAGGGCGGCGCCGAGGACGGCGCCGACGCGCCCGGCGCCGACGATGCCGACGCGGAGGCGGGCGGGGGCGGAGGCGGCCGGGGGGAGACCGGCAGCGCGGGGCGTCCTGCGGGCAGCAGGCATCGGTGCACCTCTCGTTCCAGTCCCTCGCGGGTACCGGACTCGTGGTCCGCGGGCTCCGCCGCCGGAGCCCGTCGGGTGTTGCGGTCCTGCGGTGGTGCCGGCGCGGGCCCCGCTGCGACCTGAGGTGTCACGCGGATGACGCGCCGAAGGCGAGTGTGTGACCGGTTCCCGGCGCGTGCAACGCCCCGGCCCTGTGGTGTGTCTCACTCCGACGCCACCTACGGTGTCCGACGCACCGGCACGGACGGCACGGGTGGGCGCCCTCGAGGGGCGGACGGCGCTGGTCACCGGCACGAGCCGCCGCATCGGCCTGGCGATCGCGCACAGCCTGGTGGCGCGCGGCGCGGGCGTCGTCGTCACCGGCCGCGAGCCGGACGCCCTGGCGGAGGCGGTGACGGCGCTGGGCGGCCCGGGCGTCACCGGCAACGCGGGGGACGGCGAGCACCGGGCGGTGGCCGTGCGGACAGCCCTGGAGACCTTCGGCAGCCTGGGAGATGCTGGTCGGCGACGTCGGGATCACCCCGGTCCACGGCCCGCTGGTCGGCCGGGGCGCTCTACGAGGGCCGGGAGGCCGAGGTCGCGGCCTACCTGCTCGGGGACGGCGCCGGCTGGGTCACCGGCCAGACGCTGGTGCTCGACGGCGGCGCGCTGTCCCGCGGCCCCGTCTCGGCGAGGGCCCGTTCAGCTCCGCCCCAGCACCCGTGACAGGACGTCGTCGGTCTCGTCGTCCTCCCGGTAGCGGCGCCGGCGCCGGCCGCCGGACGGCGGGGTGAGCCCGCTCTCGGCGATCAGCTCGGCCAGCCGCGTCGCCGGCTGCTCCTCGGCCGGCGCGGGCGGCGCCGTGAGGGCAGGCGCCGGAGCCGGGGCGACGGGGGGCGCCGGTCGCGGGGGGACGGGCGGCACCGGTCGTGGGGGGACGGGCGGGCGCTCCCGCCGGGCGACCGGTCGCTCGGTGGTCAGCAGCTCGTCGGGCGCCGGCGGAGCCACCGGGGCCGCGGGGTCGGTGCGCCGGCGGCCGTGCCCGGGCTCGGCCGAGGGGGCGGGCGGTTCGTCGAGCAGGGACCGGTGGGCCAGCCAGTCCAGCGGGGCCGGCGGCGGCGGGGCCGGCTCCGGTTCGACGCGGTCCCCCGGCCGGCGCGTCCCGGCGACCGTGTCGTCGGCTCGCACGGCCGGCCAGGCAGCGGTCGGGTCGGGTCCGTCCCAGCTGCCGGCGCCGACGGCCGGGGTCGTGCGGGTCGACTGGGTGCGCAGCAGGACCCGCTCGACGAGCATCTCGCTGGAGAGCTGCTCGGCCAGCTCGGTCCGCAGCCGGCCGACGTCGGCGCGCAGCTCGGCCAGCGGGGTCAAATCGATGCCGGCCAGCGTGCTGCGCAGCTCGGCGAGGCCGGCGAGGTCGCGCCGCAGCCCGGCCACCTCGGCCACCTCGCGGCGCAGCTCGGCCACCTGGCCCAGCTCCCGCCGCAGCTCGGTGACCTGCGCGAGCTCGGCGCGCAGCCCGTCGAGCTCGGCCCGCATCGACTGCTCGGCGGTGCGCCGCAGGTCGTTCTCCACCCGCAGCTCGTGCTCGCGGCGGGCCGCGACCTCGCGCTCCAGTTCCAGCTCGTAGGCCACCCGCAGGTCGGCCTCGCGCTCGGCGGCCGCCCGCTCGTGCTCGGCCAGCGTCCCGCCGTCCACGTCGGTGCCGCGCGCGCCCGGCCTGGACCCGACCAGCAGGGCCAGCACGAACGCCCAGGCCGCGGCGACGACCGCCAGCCGCAGCACCTGCGGGTCCTCGGTCAGGAAGACGACGACGGTGGCGGCCACCGCCAGGACCGACCCGGCAGCCAGGCCCACCGTGCGCAGCTGCGGGGACCCCGGGCCGGTCACCGGGGAGCCGTGCGCCGACGCCTCGATCCGCTTCCCCCGCATCCGCTCAGCGTAACGGCGCGGAGGCCCGCGATCACGGAACGCAGGGTCGAGCCACCGCACAGCCGCGAGCCCGGTGACGTGCTGGAACGGCCTCCCTGCAGGGTCCCGCCCCGAGCCTGCGAGGGGTGGGGGGCAGGGAGGTCCTTCTCCTACTGGGCCAGGGCCCCGTCGGAGCTGAAGACCAGGCCGATGGAGATCTCGCCCTGCTGCAGCGCCGCCTTGGTCAGCGGGCCGCCGGCGTCCAGCTCGCGGAAGCTCTCGAACTGCAGGCCGTAGGTCTCCTCGAGGCCGGGCTGGCAGAACGGCCGGTCCGGGCACTCCGTCGGCCCGCCCAGGACCAGCGAGCCGTCACCGCAGGCGTCGGCGAGCTCGGACAGCGTCGAGACGCCCACCTGGTCGGCGAAGGCCCGGGTGACGGCGAAGGCGTTCTGGTCCGCGGCCTCCGACGGCTCGCCGAACACCAGCCCGGCCTGCTCGGCCAGCGGCTGCAGCGCGCTCACCGTCTCCTGCACGTCACCGCTGGCGACCGGCTCGGCGTCGGAGCCGTTGACCTGCCGGTTGAGGAACTCCGTCGCCGTCGACAGGTACTCGGGGAAGACCTGGAGCTCCGAGCCGGAGATGAGCGCCGGCAGGTAGAGCTCGCGGTTGCCGACCTCGCGGACCGAGGCGTCGAAGCCGGCGGCACGGAGGACGTCGGCGTAGACGTTCGCCAGGATCGTCGACTCGGTGAAGTTCGCGCCGCCGACCACCACCGGGCCGCTGCCCTGCTCGAGGGCGGCGGTGTCGACGTTCTCCTCGACCCAGGTCGCGGCGACGTCCTCGGCGCTCTGCCGCTCCAGGTCCACCGCGGCGTTGAGCTCGATGAGCTCCTGGGTGGTCAGGGCTGCCGAGACCGCGTCGAGCGCGGGCAGCAGCGCGGGGTTGGCCTGCGCGGTGGCCAGGTTGACCGCCGGGACGATGTTGTCGGCGTTCTGCAGCTGCTGGTCGTCCTCGAGCACGACCAGCTGCTCACCGGCCACGGGGGCGCAGGTGTCCCCGGACGCGCTGGTGCCCGCGGCCTGGCCGCCACCGGTGCCCGAGGAGCCGGACTCGCCACAGGCGGTGAGCAGGACCCCCGCCACGGCGAGGGGGAGGAGTGTGCGTGCACGAGTGCGCATGTGGCCCGCCTTCTGTGTCCCGCGCGGCCGACGGCCGCGGCGCGTGTCTGGCGGGGATCGCCCCGCGCCGCCATGCAACCGTGCGCGGCACGGTCGGGCCACGCCGACGGCTCAGGTGTTGCCCGGTTGTTACGTGAGGCCCCTCTGCAGGTAGCAGGACCTCGCCCCTCCCAGCCCTCGCACGCTCGCGCTGAGCCCCCGGGCGAGGCCGACCTGCGGCGGGGGGCGGAGGGGTCCTCCTACAGCGGGACGCCGGAGGAGGTCGGCTCGGGCTCCCCCGCCCGCTCGGTGCGCACGCGGCGCACCGGCCACCGGCGCGGGCCGGGGGTCACCGCCGCCGAGAGGACCACCAGGAGCAGCTCGGTGAGCAGCGCCAGGGCGGCCACCAGGACGGCGCCGGCGAGCATCGTGCCGTGGTCCTGCTGGCCGAAGCCGAGGTTGATGATCCGGCCGAGCGTCCCCCCGCCGACCAGCGCGGCCAGGGTCGCGGTCGCGACGACCTGCACCGCCGCCGTCCGCACGCCGGTCGTCACCAGGGGCAGCGCCAGGGGGAACTCCACCCGGGTGAGCATCTGGCGGGAGCTCATCCCCATCGCCCGGGCGGCCTCGCGCACGTCGCGGTCGACCTCCCGGAAGCCGACGAAGGTGTTGGTGACCATCGGGGGGACGGCGAAGGCCGCCAGCGCGAGGACCGTGCCGGTCTCGCTGAACCCCAGCGGGGTCACCGCGAGGACCGTGAGCAGCGCCAGCGTCGGCACGGCCCGGCTGACGTTGGACAGCACGACGATCGCTCCGGCGCCCCCGCCGCTGCGGCCCAGCAGGACCCCGATCGGGATGGCCAGGACGGCGGCGAGCAGCACGGCGAGCGCGGAGATCCGCAGGTGCTGGACCAGCAGGTCGAGGATGCCGCCGGTCCGGGTCCAGTTGAACGGGTCGTTGAGGTAGACCAGCGCGTCGCCGAAGGCGGTCACCGGGCCGCCCGCGTCCACGGGGTCAGCACCCGCTCCAGCCCGGCCAGCAGCACGTCGGCGGCCAGCGCGAGCAGCACGCAGCCGACCGCGCCGGTGACGATCTCGGCCCGGTAGAAGTTCGAGTTGAACCCCCCGACGATCAGCTGCCCGAGCCCGCCGTTCCCGGTGATGACCCCGACGGTGACCAGGGCGACGGTGGAGACGGTGGCGATCCGCAGCCCGGCCATGAACGTGGGCAGGGCCAGCGGCAGGTCGACCCGCAGGAACAGCCGGGCCCGGTTGTAGCCCATGCCGCGGGCGGCCTCGCGCACGTCGGCCGGCACGCCCTGCAGCCCGGCCAGGAAGGCCCGCACCAGGATCACCAGGGTGTAGAGGGTCAGCCCGATGAGCACCGTGACCGGCGAGAGCGACCCGGTGAACGGTGCGAGGAAGCCGAACATCGCCAGGGACGGGATCGTGTAGACGACCGAGCTCAGGCCGAGGACGGGGCCGGCCAGCAGCCGGGCACGGCGGGCGATCAGGGCCAGCGGCAGCGCGATCAGCGCGCCGAGCAGCACCGCTCCCACGGTGAGCCTGACGTGCTGGCCCAGGTAGCCCACAATGGAGTCCCAGTTCTCGGTCACGTACGACGGGTCGAACCAGGGGTTCGGCGCCTCGTCCGCGGCGAGCACCCCGGCCGCCGGGTCGCTCGCCGCGCTCAGCGCACCCAGGGAGGCCACGCCGTGGACGCTACTGCTGCGCCGGCACCGCCGCGCACGCCGGACCGGACCGCCGGCGAGGCGCCGGAGATCCGGCTGGAGGGGGTCAGCAAGGTCTACCCCGACGGCACCGTGGGGGTGGCCGAGCTGGACCTCACCTTCGCCGCCGGGGAGCTGTCGGTGCTGGTCGGGCCGTCGGGCTGCGGCAAGACGACGACCATGAAGATGGTCAACCGGATCATCGAGCCGACCACCGGGCGCATCCTGCTCGGCGGCGAGGACGTCACCCGGGTCGACGCCGACCGGCTGCGCCGGCGCATCGGCTACGTGATCCAGAGCGTCGGGCTCTTCCCCCACCAGACCGTGCGGGCCAACGTCGCCACCGTGCCCCGGCTGCTCGGCTGGGACCGCCGGGAGATCCGCGACCGCGTCGAGGAACTGCTCGAGCTGGTCGGCCTGGACCCGGCGGTCCACGGCGACCGCTACCCCGCCCAGCTCTCGGGCGGGCAGCGGCAGCGGGCCGGTGTGGCGCGGGCGCTGGCCGCCGACCCCGGCGTGCTGCTGATGGACGAGCCGTTCTCCGCCGTCGACCCGGTGGTGCGCGAGCGGCTGCAGTCGGAGTTCCTACGGCTGCAGGAGACGGTGCGCAAGACGATCGTCTTCGTCACCCACGACATCGAGGAGGCGGTGCGGCTCGGCGACCGCATCGCGGTGATGAGCGGGGGCGGGCACGTCGAGCAGTTCGCCCCGCCCGCCGAGCTGCTGGGGCGGCCCGTCAACGAGACGGTGGCCGACTTCGTCGGCGCCGACCGGGGGCTCAAGCGGCTGGCCGTCACCCCGATCGACCGCGCCGACCTGCAGCAGCCGCCGGTGGTGCGCCTGGGCGACGGGCTGGCCGAGGCCGGGGCGGCCCTGGACCGCGCCCGCGCCGGCTTCGCCGTGGTGCTCGACCCCGCCGGCCGCCCGGCCGGGTGGCTGCCCGCCGATCGCACCTCGGGCGCGGGGACGGTCGATGCGGCGGTGGTGCGTTCGGACGGCGCCGTGCCGGTGCAGGCCTCACTCCGGACGGCGCTGGCCACGATCCTGCAGTCCGACGCCGGGTGGGTGCCGGTGCTCGACGGGGACCGCTACCTCGGCGTCCTCACCCCCGACGCCCTGCACGCGGCGCTGCGGCGTTCGGTCCACGCCGGCTGAGGCAGCGAGCCCGCGACTGCGGGGAAGTCGGCGCTGGGACCGACGCTGCGACCCCGCCTTCCCCGCAGACGGCGGCCGCGAGGCTCAGCGGACGGCAGCGGGCCCCGGTGCCGTGGCGCTCACGTGCGGACGGCGCCCGGCGGTCGCTCGTCGTCCGGGTTCGGCGGGATGCGGCAGATCGACTCCAGCCACAGCGCGGCCCCGACCAGGGCGGCCGAGCAGACCACCCCGACGATCCCGGTGACGGTGTCCGCCCCGGCGGCCTGCAGGCGCGACACCGCCGGCGCCACGTAGAGCAGCAGGCCGACCCAGACGCCGGCCAGGGCCGCCCCCACGTACGCGCTGGCCTGCGCGAGGACGGCGAGCCGGGCGACCAGCATCGGCTCCACCGGCCGGACCGGCGCGCCGCCCCGCTCGGCCGGCGGACGGCGGTCCCGCTGGGCGGCCAGCCGGACGCGCAGCGTGCGGGCGCCGAGGAGCTCCGCCGCGGCGAGCAGGCCCAGCGGCAACGGCAGCCACCACCGCAGCGCGGGCAGCGAGCCGTACGACGCGCGGACCACCAGCCAGGTGGCCAGTGCCAGGCCGGCAGCGAGGACCAGCAGGTCGCGCCGGTTGACCGGCTTCACTGCAGGTGCTCCCAGCGGACGACGGCCGCGACGTCCTCCGGCGGCAGCGCGGCCAGCAGGTCGGTCACCCGGCCACGCCCGGGGAGCACCGCGGTCGGGTCGAGGCCGACCCACGGCACCAGGACGAAGGCCCGCTCGTGGGCGCGGGGGTGCGGCAGGGTCAGCACGGGGTCGTCGGAGAGCACCGGCCGGCCGTCGTCCCCCGTGACGGTGACGACATCGACGTCGAGGGTGCGCGGGCCCCAGCGCACGTCGCGGGTCCGTCCGGCGGCCTGCTCCAGTTCCTGCGCACGGGCCAGCCAGCCGGCTGCGTCCCGGTCCCCGCGGACCACCACGACGGCGTTCAGGTACGGCGGCTGCTCGACCGGCCCCCACGGCGGCGTCTCGTAGAGCGTCGAGCGGGCCACCAGCACGCCGTCGTCCTCGAGTGCGCGGACGGCGGTCCGCAGCGCAGCGGCCCGGTCCCCCAGGTTCGCGCCGAGCGACAGGACCGCCCGGCTCACGGCCGTTCCCGCCGGATGCCGACGGTGACGTCGTCGAAGGGGACGCCGAGGTCGGCCTCGGGCTTGTGCACGGTGATCTCCACGGCGTCCACCAGCGGGTCGGCCAGGCAGACGTCGGCCAGCCGCTGGGCGAGGGTCTCGAGCAGGTCGACCGGCTCCCCGGTCAGCACCGTGTGCAGCGCGCGGGCCAGCTCGGCGTAGTTGACGGTGCGCTCGAGGTCGTCGCCGGCGGCGGCGGGGGCGGTGTCGAGCTCCAGGACGGCGTCGACGCGGAAGGTCTGACCGAGCCGTCGCTCGGCCTCGTACACCCCGTGGAAGGCGTGCGCGGTGAGGCCCCGGACGGTGATGCGGTCGGGGCGGGACGGGGAGGTGCTAGCCACGTCGGTCTCCGTGGGAGCGGGCCGCCCGGACGGCGGCGACGGTGCGGACGGCGTCGACCGAGGCCGCGGCGTCGTGCACCCGCACGCCCCAGGCGCCGGCCTCCGCGGCGAGCACCGTGGTGGCCAGGCTCGCGGCGTCGCGCCGCTCGGCCGGGCGCAGGGTGCCGTCGGGGGCGGCGAGCAGCCGGCCGAGGAAGGACTTGCGGGAGGCGCCGACGAGCACCGGCAGGCCCAGACCGACGATCCGGTCCAGGCCGGCGAGCAGTCGCCAGTTGTGCTCGGCGCGCTTGGCGAAGCCGAGACCGGGGTCGAGCACGAGCTGCGCCGGCGCCACGCCTGCGGCGACGACGTCCTCCACGCGCGCGGTGAGCTCGGCGCAGACCTCGGTGACCACGTCGCCGTACTGCGCGGCGGCGTACATCTCGCGGCTGTGGCCGCGCCAGTGCATGAGCACCCAGGGCACGCCGGTCTCGGCGACCAGCTTCGCCATCCCGGCGTCGGCCAGCCCGCCGCTGACGTCGTTGACCAGCACCGCCCCCGCGTCGAGCGCGGCCTCGGCGACCTCGGCCCGGGTGGTGTCGACGCTGGTGCGCACGCCGGAGCCGGCGAGCTCGCGGATCACCGGGACGACCCGGCGGCACTCCTCCTCGGCATCCACGCGGTCGGCACCCGGGCGGGTGGACTCCCCGCCGACGTCGACGTAGTCGGCCCCGGCGGTGTGCATGGCCAGGCCGTGCGCGATCGCCGTGGCGGCGTCGGCGAAGCAGCCGCCGTCGGAGAACGAGTCGGGCGTGACGTTGAGGACCCCCATGACCACGCAGTGGTCCGGGCGCGGCAACGGCGAGGCTGGTGTCATCGCTCGGCTCCGCGCTCGCTCGCAGGGCTCGCTGCGATGCTCACTCGCTGTCGCCCCCGGCTACCGGCCCAGCACGAGGCTCATCGCCTCGCTGCGGGTCGCCGCGCTGTCCCGGAAGACGCCGCGCACGGCCGAGGTGACCGTGGAGGCACCGGGCTTGCGGATGCCGCGCATGGCCATGCACAGGTGCTCGGCCTCGATGACGACCAGCACCCCCCGCGGCTTGAGGACGTCGGCCAGCGCGTCGGCGATCTGGCTGGTCATCCGCTCCTGCACCTGCGGGCGCCGGGCGTAGACCTCGACCAGGCGGGCGAGCTTGGACAGCCCCGTGACCCGGCCGTCCTCGCCCGGGATGTAGCCGACGTGCGCGACGCCGTGGAAGGGCACCAGGTGGTGCTCGCAGGTCGAGTACATCGGGATGTCCTTGACCAGGACCATCTCGTCGTGGTCCTCGTCGAAGGTCGTCGAGAGGACCTCGGCCGGGTCCTGCCACAGCCCCGCGAAGATCTCGGCGTACGCCCGGGCGACCCGGCCGGGGGTGTCCTGCAGGCCGGGGCGGTCAGGGTCCTCCCCGACCGCGAGCAGCAGCTCGCGGACCGCGGCCGCGGCCCGCGCGAGGTCGACACCCTCCCGGGGCCGGCTCAGCACCTGGTCGTCCGGCTCCGCGGGGAGCTCGCTCACCGCTGGACGGGGGCGCCCACGTCCCCCACAGCGGTGCTGCCGTGGCTGATGTGGCCGTTGCCGTTCTGGGCGGCGCGCTCGGCCGGGGTCAGCACCGGCGGCTGGTCCGACGGCGTCCGCTTGCCGAAGCCGTTGTACGGCGCCAGCGAGGGACGCTTGGTGACCGGCGTGCAGATGCGGGCCATGTCGTCCTTGGAGAGGGTCTCCTTCTCCATCAGCTCGAGGACGAGCTGGTCCAGGACACCGCGGTACTCGACCAGGATCTCCCAGGCCTCGTCGTGCGCGGCCTCGATGAGCGCGCGGACCTCGGCGTCGATGTCGGCGGCGACGGCCTCGGAGTAGTCCGGCCGCGAGCCCATGTCCCGGCCCAGGAACGGCTCGGAGTCGGTGCTGCCGTACTTGACCGCGCCGAGCTTGGCGCTCATCCCGTACTGCGTCACCATCGCGCGGGCCATCGCCGTGGCCTTCTCGATGTCGTTGCCGGCGCCCGTCGTCGGCTCGTGGAAGACCAGCTCCTCGGCCGCCCGCCCGCCGAGGGCGTACGCCAGGGTGTCGATCATCTCCGAGCGGGTCTGGGTGTACTTGTCCTCGGTCGGGAGGACGAGGGTGTGCCCGAGCGAGCGGCCGCGCGGCAGGATCGTGACCTTGTGCACCGGGTCGAGGTTCGGCAGCGCGTGCGCCACGAGGGCGTGCCCGCCCTCGTGGTAGGCGGTCACCTTCTTCTCCTTCTCGCTCATCGCCCGGGTCTTGCGCTCGGGACCGGCGATGACGCGGTCGATGGCCTCCTCGAGCACGTCGTCGGTGATCACCGAGCCGTTGTTGCGGGCGGTCAGCAGCGCACCCTCGTTGAGCACGTTGGCGAGGTCGGCGCCGGTGAAGCCCGGCGTCCGGCGCGCCACGGTCTCCAGGTCCACGTCGGGGGCCAGCGGCTTGCCCTTGGCGTGCACCTCGAGGATCTTCTTGCGTCCCTCGAGGTCGGGGCGGTCGACGGCGATCTGCCGGTCGAAGCGGCCCGGGCGCAGCAGCGCCGGGTCCAGGATGTCCGGCCGGTTGGTGGCCGCGATCATGATGACGCCACCCTTGACGTCGAAGCCGTCCATCTCGACGAGCATCTGGTTGAGGGTCTGCTCGCGCTCGTCGTGCCCGCCGCCCATGCCGGCGCCACGGTGCCGGCCGACCGCGTCGATCTCGTCGACGAAGATGATCGCCGGGGCGTTCTGCTTGGCCTGCTCGAACAGGTCGCGGACGCGGCTGGCACCGACACCGACGAACATCTCGACGAAGTCGGACCCGGAGATGGAGAAGAACGGCACCCCGGCCTCGCCGGCGACGGCGCGGGCGAGCAGCGTCTTGCCGGTGCCGGGCGGGCCGAACAGCAGCACGCCCTTGGGGATCTTCGCGCCCACGGCCTGGAACTTGACCGGGTTGGCGAGGAAGTCCTTGATCTCGTGCAGTTCCTCGATCGCCTCGTCGGCACCGGCCACGTCGGCGAACGTCGTCTTGGGGGTGTCCTTGGTGACCTGCTTGGCCTTGGACTTGCCGAAGGCCATGACCCCGCGACCACCGCCCTGCATGGAGTTGAACAGCCAGAACAGCAGGAGCAGGAGGATCACGAACGGCAGGAAGCTGATCAGCAGGCTGACCAGGACGCTGTCCTGGGTGACGTTGGTGTTGAAGTCGACGCCGTCGCCCTCGCCGAGGCCGGAGACGAGGTCGAACACGTCCTCGGAGGCGCCCAGCGGGTAGGACGCGGTGATCTGGTCGCTGCCCTCGACGGGGTCGGCCAGCTCCAGGTCGAGCGTCTGTTCCTTGTCGTTGATCGTGACCCGCTCGGCGTTCCCGCTCGTGATCTGCTCGAGCGCGACGGCGGTGCTGACCTCCTGGTAGCCACCGTTGCCGCGGAACAGCGAGGAGAACGCCAGCGCCAGGAGGACGACGAGGACGACCCAGAACCACACGGAGCGGAAGAGCTTCTTACGTTCCATACACCGATGCCGGGCGGCCGGGTGCTCCGGCCTGTCCCGTCCACCCTCCTGATCGTCCGGGGGACGCTCCCTGCGGCCCGGGCGGGCACCCTGGCGCTACGGCGCAGCGTCGTTGGATCGACGGTACACCGGCGCGCCTGTGCGACAGCTGTGCGACAGCAGGGCGGACGCTGACAACCCCCAGGCGGGTGGGCTGTGTCATCGCGGTCCTACCGGACCGCCCCGCGGCCCGCCCGCCACCGTTCCCTCCGCCGACGATCAGCTCAGCTCACGTCTGCGCGTCCTGGCTCAGGACCGGTGGTGAGCCAGGACCCTCGACGATCAGCTCAGCTGATCATCGAGGACCGACCGACGATCAGCTCGAGTACACCTCGGGCTTGAGCGTGGCGATGTAGGGCAGGTCGCGGTACCGCTCGGCGTAGTCGAGGCCGTAACCGACGACGAACTCGTTCGGGATGTCGAAGCCGACGTAGCGCACCGGCACGTCGACCTTCACCGCGTCGGGCTTGCGCAGCAGCGCACAGACCTCGAGGGAGGCCGGACGCCGGCCGCCGAGGTTCTTGAGCAGCCAGGAGAGGGTCAGTCCCGAGTCGATGATGTCCTCGATGACGAGGACGTGCTTGTCGCTGATGTCGCGGTCGAGGTCCTTGAGGATCCGCACGACGCCGGAGGAGCTGGTGGCCGAGCCGTAGGAGGAGACGGCCATGAACTCCATCTGGGTGGGCAGCCGCAGCGCCCGGGCGAAGTCGCTCATGAACAGCACCGCGCCCTTGAGGACGCCGACCAGCAGCACCTCGCGCCCGGCGTAGTCACGGGCGACCTGGTCGGCAAGCTCGACGATCTTCTCGGTGATCTGCTCTTCGCTGAGCAGCACGTGGTCGATGTCGGGGCCGTAGCCGTGGTCGTTGCCGAGCTCTGCTGCAGCGCTGGCGGGCTCGCTCACGGGCGGGACTCCTCGCGGGTCTGGGGGGTGTCCTGGAGACGGGGGCCCCGCGCGGCGGGGGGCGACAGCACCAGCCTGCCAGACGTCCGGAGGACCCCTGCACCGCCGGGTAGGTCCACCCGCACCTGCCCGTGCCAGCGGGTGACCAGGGCCTCGACCGCGCGCAGGTGCACCGCCTGGACGTCGGGGACGCCGGCTGCGTGCAGCCACCCGCGGAGCACCCGGCGGCGCAGCGCCGCGGGCAGGACCCCGAGCTCGCGCGCGGGCAGCCCGTCCTCCCCGGTGAGGCGGGCCAGCTCTGCCGCGGCCAGGGAGTCCAGGGCGTCGAGGTCCTCGCGGAGCAGCTCGGCGGTGCGAGCCAGCGCGGGCGCGACGCCGCCGCCGAGCACGTCGTCCATCAGCGGCAGCACCTCGCCGCGCAGCCGCGCCCGGGTGTAGGCGGGGTCGGCGTTCCACGGGTCGTCCCACACCGGCAGGCCCTGCTCGGCGCAGGCCTCGCGGGTGGTGGCGCGGCGGACGCCGAGCAGCGGGCGCCACCACAGGACGCCGTCCGCCGTCCGCTCGGGGACCATCCCGGCGACCGACCGCGGGCCGGAACCGCGGCCGAGGCCCAGCAGCACGGTCTCGGCCTGGTCGTCGAGGGTGTGCCCGAGCGCGACGCGGGCGCCGAGGCCGGCCGCCGCGGCGGCGAGCGCCGCGTACCGGGCGGCGCGGGCGGCACCCTCCGGACCGCCCTCGGCCCCGACCGGCACCCGGCAGACGAGGACCGGGTCGAGCCCGAGCCCGCGCAGCAGCTCCGCCGTCCCGGCGGCCCGGTCCGCCGAGCCAGGCTGCAGGCCGTGGTCGACGGTCACCGCGCCGACCCGGGCGCCGGCGGACCGCGCCTCGAAGGCGAGCGCGGCGGCGAGGGCCACGGAGTCCGCTCCCCCGCTGCACGCGGTGAGGACCGGCCGGTCGCTCCCCCGCAGCCCGGGCCGCACCGCCGTCCGCAGGACCGCGACGGCCCGTGGGGGGCCGGCCACGGCTACGCCGGGATGGCGGGGCGGCCGTGCACCCGCTCGACCCAGCGGGCGGGGTCGGTGAGCTCCTCGATGCGGGGCAGGGTCTCCGGGCTGGTCCACACCCGGTTGAAGCCCTCCATGCCGACGAGGTCGACGACGCCGCCGACGAACACCCGGCCCTCGGCGTACTGCTTCATCTTCTGCTCGAGGCCCAGCAGCCGGCGCAGCACGCGGTCGATCGGGCCGCGACCCTTGCGGCGCTGGGCGAAGCGCTTGCGCAGCGTGACCACCGAGGGGACGACGTCCGGGCCGACGCCGTCCATCACGTACTCGGCGTGCCCCTCGACCAGGCTCATCACGGCGGTGACCCGGTCGAGGACCTCGCGCTGGGCCGGGTCCTGCACCAGCGCCATCAGCCCGGCGTCGTCGCCGCCGTCGGTGCCGCGGGCGGCGTCGAGGACGCTGCGCAGCACGTCGCGCAGCCGGTCGCGGAGCACGTCGGGGTCGAGGTCGGTGGCCTCGACGAACTGGCCCATCTGTCCCTCGAGGTGGTCCTTGAGCCAGGGGACGGCGGTGAACTGCAGCTGGTGGGTGACCTCGTGCAGGCAGACCCACAGCCGGAAGTCGCTGGGGTCCACGCCCATCCGGCGCTCGGCGTCGACGATGTTCGGCGCGACGAGCAGCAGCCGGCCGCCGGTGCCGAAGACCTCGTACTGGCCCAGCACGCGCGAGGACAGGAAGGCCAGCACGCCGCCGGCCTGTACCCCGGTCGCGCGGGAGCCGATCGCGACGGCGAGCGGGCTGGGGGCGGTGTCCTGCCGGGCGGCGAGCGCGTCGACCAGCGGGTCGAGGAGCGCGGACATGCCCTGGGTGTTGGCGTCCACCCAGCCGGGCCGGTCGACGACGGCGACCTCCGGTGCCGGGCCGCCCGGCAGCGGGGTGAGCCCGGTGAGGGCCTCGACGTGCGCGACGGCCGTGGCCGACGCGTCGTGCAGCTCGCGGACGACGGCGGCCGCTTCCTCCCGCGTCGTCTCCGGGCCGGGTCCGACCAGGCGGCGGGCGGTGCGTCCGGCGAGGTCCCAGTCGACCATCCGTGCGGAGCTGCTCATCCGCCCACGGTACGCGGGGTGAAGGACCCTCCTGCCCCCCTCAGCTCGCACGCTCGCTGCGGGCCCCTGGAGGCCGGCCGTTCCGGTCCGTCACCTGCACCCGCAGGCGGCCAGCGCCGAGGCGACGTCGTCCAGCGCGGCCTCCGCGGCCGCCCCGTTGGCCGGGGCGCCGTCGGCGACGACGGCGAAGGTCAGCAGCCGTCCCTCGGCGGTGACCACGGTGCCGGCCAGACCGTGCACACCCAGCAGCGTGCCGGTCTTGGCGCGCACCGCGCCCGGCGCGGTCGCCGGGTCCTCGTCGCCGCGCTCGGCGAGGGTGCCGTCGTAGCCGGCGACGGGCAGACCCGACAGGACGGCGGAGGTGTCGGCCAGCGTGCCGTCGGCGGCGCCGGTGAGCAGGTCGGCGAGCAGGGCGACCGGCACCCGGTCGGTGGTGGCCAGCCCGCTGCCGTCGGACAGCGAGACACCGGTGACGTCGAGGCCGGCGTCGGCCAACGCGTCGGTGACCGCCTCGGCGGAGCCCTCGAAGGTGGCCGGCAGGTCGCGGGCGAGGGCGACGTGGCGGGCCAGCGCCTCCGACAGCAGGTTGTCCGACTGGGACAGGGCCTGCTCGACCAGCCGGGCGACCGGCGCGGACCGCACGGCGCCCAGGGTCTGCGCACCCTGCGGGGCCTCGCCCAGGGAGACGGCCGCGCCGGGGACGCCGAGCGCGGTGGCGAGGGCCGCACCGGCGTCGGTGCCCGGCGCCCCGCTGCGGGGGAGGTCGCCGGAGCGCACCCGGGCGCCGTCGACGGCGGTGGCGGTGACGGGCGCGGCGTAGCTGGACGGCGCGTCGTCCGGACCCCAGCCGGCGGCGGTGAGCGGGCCCTCGAACAGCGAGTTGTCGACGACGACACGGCTGACCTCGGTGCCGGCGGGCAGCGCCTGCTGCACCTGGGCGGCGAGGTCGGCGACCGTGGGCGCGCCGGGGTAGGTCAGCGAGGGGGCGGTGCGCGAGAGGGTCGGGTCGCCGCCACCGACGAGCACCACCTCACCGGGGGCCGCGCCCGCGACGACCGTCGTCTCCAGGGTGGCCTCCGGGCCCAGGGTGGTCAGCGCCGCCACGGCGGTGAGCAGCTTGGCGGTGGACGCCGGCGTGGAGGGGACCTCGGAGTCCTGGTCCAGCAGCACCTCGCCGGAGGCGACGTCGACGACCCGCGCCTCGACGCCGGCCCCGAGGGCGGGGTCGGCCAGCAGCGGCGCGAGCTCGCCGGCGAGGACGGTGGACTCCGGGGCGGGCGCCTGCGCCGACAACCCCGCGAGGACCGGTCGGGCCGGGGCGACCTCGGGCAGCCGGGACTCCGCGGCGGCGACCTCCGTCGCGGCGTCGTCCCCCCGCGGGGCGACCACGAACCAGACGCCGGCACCCACGACGAGGAGCAGCGCGAGGAGCCCGAGGAGGAGGCGGCGACGGAGCCTGGAGTACTTCGGCGTGACGGTCGTCGACCCGCTCGACGCGATGGTGCCCACCCCCAACAGCGACCTCCGGCGGTCGCCCGGGGTCCGATCCGCCACACTACGACCGTGCAGTTCGACGTGACGGTAGAAATCCCGAAGGGCCAGCGGAACAAGTACGAGCTGGACCACGCCACCGGACGCATCCGCTTGGACCGGATGCTGTTCACCTCCACCCGCTATCCGGCGGACTACGGCTACATCGAGAACACCCTGGGCCAGGACGGCGATCCGCTCGACGCCCTGGTGATCCTCGACGAGCCGACGTTCCCCGGGTGCCTGATCACCTGCCGGGCCATCGGCATGTTCCGGATGACGGACGAGGCGGGTGGGGACGACAAGGTCCTCTGCGTGCCGGCGACGGATCCGCGCATGGCGCACCTGGCGGACATCCACGACGTGTCGGAGTTCGACCGGCTGGAGATCCAGCACTTCTTCGAGACCTACAAGGACCTCGAGCCGGGCAAGTCGGTCGAGGGCGCCGAGTGGGTCGGCCACACCGAGGCCGAGGCGGAGATCACCGCCTCGCTCCAGCGGGCCGAGGAAGCCGAAGCCCACCACTGAAAGACCACCCTGGCCCTCTTCGAGCGGCCGCCGAGCGCACGACGGACCCCGACGGCGGCGCACCCCTCCCGGGTGCGCCGCCGTCGGCGTGTCGAGGGTCCGTCGCGCCTCGCTCAGGCGCCGACGTAGGCCGCCAGGTGCTCGCCGGTGAGGGTGGAGCGGGCGGCCACGAGGTCAGCGGGCGGGCCCTCGAAGACGACCCGGCCGCCGTCGTGGCCGGCGCCGGGGCCGAGGTCGATGATCCAGTCGGCGTGCGCCATGACGGCCTGGTGGTGCTCGATGACGAGGACCGACTTCCCGGACTCGACCAGCCGGTCGAGCAGGCCCAGCAGGTTCTCGACGTCGGCGAGGTGCAGGCCGGTCGTCGGCTCGTCGAGGACGTAGACGTCGCCCTTCTCGGCCATCTGGGCGGCCAGCTTGAGCCGCTGCCGCTCGCCGCCGGACAGCGTGGTGAGCGGCTGGCCGAGGGTGAGGTAGCCGAGCCCGACGTCGGCCAGCCGGTCGAGGATCGTGTGAGCGGCCGGCGTGCGGGCCTCGCCGTCCCCGAAGAACTCCTCCGCCTCCGTCACCGACATCGCGAGCACCTCGGCGATGTTCCGGCCGCCGAGCGTGTACTCGAGCACCGACGCCTGGAACCGCTTCCCCTCGCACTCCTCGCAGGGGGACTCCACCGTGGCCATGACGCCCAGCTCGGTGTAGATGACGCCGGCGCCGTTGCAGGTCGGGCAGGCACCCTCGGAGTTGGAGCTGAAGAGCGCCGGCTTCACGCCGTTCGCCTTGGCGAACGCCTTGCGGATCGGCTCGAGCAGTCCGGTGTACGTCGCCGGGTTGCTCCGCCGCGAGCCCCGGATCGCACCCTGGTCGACCACCACGACGCCGTCTCGGGGCGCCACCGACCCGTGGACCAGCGAGCTCTTCCCCGACCCGGCCACACCGGTGAGCACCACCAGCACGCCGAGCGGGATGTCGACGTCGACGTCCCGGAGGTTGTGGGTGTCAGCGCCGCGCACCTCGAGGGCTCCCGAGGCGGTGCGCACCGAGGACTTCAGGGACACCCGGTGGTCGAGGTGCCGGCCGGTCAGCGTGCCGCTGGTCCGCAGGCCGTCGACGCTGCCCTCGTACACGACCTCGCCACCGCCGGTGCCCGCACCGGGGCCGAGGTCGACGACGTGGTCGCCGATCGCGATCGTCTCGGGCTTGTGCTCGACGACCAGCACGGTGTTGCCCTTGTCCCGCAGCTGGAGCAGCAGGTCGTTCATCCGCTCGATGTCGTGCGGGTGCAGCCCGATGGTGGGCTCGTCGAAGACGTAGGTGACGTCGGTGAGGGACGACCCCAGGTGGCGGATCATCTTGGTGCGCTGTGCTTCTCCCCCGGACAGCGTCCCCGCCGGCCGGTCGAGTGAGAGGTAGCCCAGCCCGATCTCCGCGAACGAGTCGAGCAGGTGCCGCAGACCGGCGAGCAGCGGGGCGACGGACGGCTCGTCGAGCGCGCGGACCCACACGGCGAGGTCGCTGATCTGCATCGCACAGAGGTCGGCGATGTTCCTGCCCTCGATCCTCGACGACCTGGCCTCCGGGGTGAGCCGCGTTCCCTCGCACTCGGGGCAGGTCTGGAACGTGATGACCCGATCGACGAAGCGCCGGACGTGCGGCTGCAGCGCGTCGACGTCCTTGGAGAGCATCGACTTCTGGACCTTCGGGATCACCCCCTCGTACGTGAGGTTGACACCCTCGACCTTGATCTTGGTCGGCTCCTCGTAGAGGAGGGTGTCCATCTCCTTCTTCGTGTACGTGCCGATCGGCTTGTCCAGGTCGAGGCCGATGCCCTGGAAGAGGCGGCCGTACCAGCCGTCCATGCTGTAGCCCGGGACCATCAGGCCGCCCTCGTTCAAGGACTTCGACCCGTCGTAGAGGGCCGTGAGGTCGAAGTCGGAGACTGACCCCATGCCCTCGCACCGCGGGCACATGCCGCCCAGGTAGACGACGTCGCGCACCACGTTCTTCTCGACCCGGCCGCCCGCCTTCTCCGTGCTCATCACCCCGCTCGCCTTGCGCGTCGGGATGTTGAAGGAGAACGCGGTGGGGGGACCGATGTGCGGCGTGCCGAGCCGGCTGAACAGGATGCGCAGCATCGCGCTGGCGTCGGTGGCGGTGCCGACGGTGGAGCGCGGGTTGGCGCCCATCCGCTCCTGGTCGACGATGATCGCCGTCGTCAGCCCGTCCAGGAAGTCGACCTCGGGCCGGGCCAGCGTCGGCATGAAGCCCTGCACGAAGGCGCTGTAGGTCTCGTTGATCAGCCGCTGCGACTCGGCGGCGATGGTGTCGAAGACCAGCGAGCTCTTGCCCGAGCCGGAGACTCCGGTGAACACCGTCAGCCGGCGCTTCGGGATCTCGACGCTGACGTCCTTGAGGTTGTTCACCCGCGCGCCGTGCACGCGGATCAGGTCGTGGCTGTCGGCAGGGTGCTCGCTCAACCCCTGGGCGTCCGTGGTGTCGATGCTCATCGTGTCCCGTTCGTCCTGCCTTCTCGGGTCGGGGTCAGCGCAGCTCCTGAAGGCGGGTCATGGTGCCCGCGGGGCGCGCAAGGCACGGTCGCGCACGCCGTAGGGCTGCTCGATGGGCTCCAGGACGACCTCGGCGCCGCTGCCCTCCGGCGTGGCGGAGGTGCCGTCGAGGTCCGTGGTCGCCAGGTCGACGCCGAAGCAGCTGCCCTCGGCCACCAGCTCCAGGGAGGTGCGCTTCTCATCGGTCCCGCCGTCGCCCGCGCCGCGTCCCGCCGGTACGCGCTGGGCGACACACCGACCAGTTCGGTGAAGCGCGTGCTGGAGGTGCCCAGCGACGCAGCAGCGCCATCGCGTGCTCGATGCGCCGCGTCATCAGGTGGGCGTACGGGGACTCGCCGCAGGCGCGCCGGATCTCGCGGCCGAGGTGCCCGGCCGACATGTGCACGCCGCGGGCCAGGTCTCGACGTCCAGCGGTGCGCGTACTCCCGGTCGATCCGGTCGCGGACGCGGCGCAGCCGCGCGAGGTCGCGCAGGTGCTGTTCCGTGTCGGATCGGCCGGTCACCCGCGGGATCGTGCCACGTGGTGCCGACGATCCCGGCCCCAGCGGGCGCGCCCGCGAGGCCCCGGAGACGACGCAGCGCCCCCGTCCACGGGGGACGGAGCCGCTGGTGGGGTGCGAGCCGCCTGTCGGAATCGAACCGACGACCTTCTCATTACGAGTGAGATGCTCTACCGACTGAGCTAAGGCGGCGGACGTGCGCGGCCCAGCTTACGTGACCGCTCCGCCCCTCCGGCGCAGGCCCCGCCGGCTCAGGAGGGCAGCCGCAGCGCCACGGTGAGCGCCTCGACGGCGATCTGCGGCTTCACGTTCTGCTCCAGCGCCGTCCGGCACTCCAGGACGGCGTCGATGCGGCGCAGGGCGCCCTCCGGGCCGATCCGCCGGGCCAGCTCCTCGGCGTCGGCGCGCCGGTCGGGGTGGGCGAGGGTGACGTCCCCTCCCCCGCTCGTGGCGACGACCAGCGCATCGCGGTAGAGGGCGGCGAGGTCGACCAGCGCCCGGTCCAGCGAGTCGCGGCCCAGTCGGGTCGCCCGCGACTTCTGCCGCTTCTCCAGCTCCTTGAGCTGCCCGGCCCCGCGGCTGGCGGCGGCCACGCCGGGACCGCGGGCGCCCACGCCGAGGCTCTGCTTGACCGCCTCGGTCTCCGCGCCGTCGAGCTCCGCGGAGGCCTTGTCGGACTCCTCCTTGGCGGCGCCGACCAGGTCGTCGGCGGCGTTGAGGCAGGCGGCCAGCGACACCAGCGAGACGGGGACGTCCAGCACCGCCTTGCGGGCCAGCCGGGCGTCCTCGTCACGGGCCAGGTGCCGGGCGCGCCCGACGTGCCCCCCGGCGGCCGCGGCCGACCAGGCGGCCAGCGCCGGGTCGACGCCGTCCCGCTGGACCAGCACGTCGGCGACCGCGTCGACCGGGGGCTGCCGCAGGCCGACGACCCGGCACCGGGAGCGGATGGTCACCGGCACGTCGTCGGGGTGCAGGCTGGGCGCGCAGAGCAGGAACACCGTCCGCGCCGGCGGCTCCTCCAGCATCTTCAGCACGGTGTTGGACGCCTGCTCGGTCATCCGGTCGGCGTCCTCGACCAGGACCACCTGCCAGCGGCCCTGGGACGGCGCCCGCCCGGCGATGCGCACCAGCTCGCGCACCTCGGCCACGCCGATCGACAACCCCTCCGGGACGATCGTCTGCACGTCGGCGTGGGTGCCGGCGAGCACCGTCCGGCAGGCGTGGCAGGTGCCGTCGCCGCCGTCGGGGCACTGCAGCGCGGCGGCGAACGCCCGGGCGGCCACCGACCGGCCCGAGCCGGGTGGGCCGGTGAACAGCCAGGCGTGCGTCATCGCGGTCGGGTCGGCGACGGCGGCCTGCAGCTCGGCGACGACGGCCGGCTGTCCGGTGACCCGCTCCCAGACGCTCATGCGTGCACCTCCAGCAGCGCGCCGACCCGCTCGCGGACGTCGGCGGCGAGCTCGCCGGTCCCGCGGGTGGCGTCGAGGACCAGGTAGCGGCCGGGCTCGGCGGCGGCCAGCGCGCGGAAGGTGTCGCGGACCCGGCGGTGGAAGTCGATCGACTCGGACTCCAGCCGGTCGGCCTCGGCGCGGCCCCGGGCGCGGGCCAGCCCGGTCTCCGGCGGCAGGTCGAGCAGGACGGTGAGGTCCGGGCGCAGCCCCTGCGTGGCCCAGCGGGAGATCGCCGCGACGTCGGCGAGGTCGAGGGTGCGGCCGGCGCCCTGGTAGGCGAGCGAGCTGTCGACGTACCGGTCGGTGACCACCACCTCGCCGGCCTCCAGCGCCGGGCGCAGCACGGCGTGCGCGTGGTGGGCGCGGTCGGCGGCGTACAGCAGCGCCTCCGCGCGCGGGGCGAGGCCGGTGTGCGCGCGGTCCAGGACGATCGCCCGCACGGCGGCACCGGCCGGGGTGCCGCCGGGCTCGAACGTGGCCCGCGCCCTGCGGCCCTGCGCGGTCAGCCACTCGACCAGCAGCCGGACCTGGGTGGACTTCCCCGCGCCCTCGCCGCCCTCGAAGGCGACGAACAGCCCGCGGGACCGGCCGGCCGCGGCTGCGGACAGGGCGAGCGGGCCGTCGTCGGACACGGGGATCGCGGGCTCCCAGTCGGTTCGGAGGAGGGGCGGTGCGGCCGCCACGGTACCGGTGGGCACCCACGGTCCCGGGCGGCCGCGCGGCCTAGGGTCGGGGCGTGGCGAGCACCACCTGGGACCCCGTCGGCTACCTCCGTTTCGGCGACGAGCGGGCCCGGCCGTTCACCGACCTGCTCGCCCGCGTCGGCGCCCGCGAGCCGCTCACCGTGGTGGACCTGGGGTGCGGCGAGGGCGCGCTGACCGCCTCGCTGGCGGCCCGCTGGCCCGGCGCGCGGGTCACCGGGGTCGACTCCTCGCCGCAGATGCTCGCCGCGGCCGCCGCCCACGCCGTCCCCGGGCGGGTGCGGTTCGTCGAGGGCGACGTGCGGGGGTGGCAGCCGGAGGAGCCGGTCGACGTCCTGGTCACCAACGCCGTCCTGCACTGGGTCCCCGGGCACGCCGACCTGCTGCGCCGGTGGGCCGGGCAGCTGGCGCCGGGTGGGTGGCTGGCGGCGCAGGTCCCCGGCAACTGGCGGGCGCCGACCCACGCGCTGCTGGCCGCGCTGTGCCGCTCCCCGCGCTGGTCGGCCCTCGCTGGCGACGCGGCGCCCGCCGCGGACGCCGTCCTCGACCCGGCCGGCTACCTCGAGGTCCTCACCGGCGCGGGACTGGCCGCCGACGCGTGGGAGACGACCTACCTGCACGTGCTGCACGGGGAGGACCCGGTGCTCGGCTGGGTGCGCAGCACGGTGCTGCGTCCCGTGCTCGACCGGCTCGGGGACGACGACGCCGCGGAGCTGACCGCGGAGTACGCCGCGGCACTGCGGGCCGCCTACCCGCGCCGGCCCGACGGGACGACGCTGCTGCCCTTCCGGCGGGTGTTCGCCGTCGGGCACGCGGCGGGGTGAGGGTCAGCCTGCGGCGTTGGGCAGGCAGGCCCGGACCCCGTTGCCGGCGCCGCGCTGGAAGGCGTCGATCCGCTCCTGCGCGCTGCCGTGGGTCTCGGTCCGCTGCTGGCCGTCGGTGTCCACGTAGACGGTGCCCCAGTCGTTCTCGCCGGCGACGGCGGTCAGCGCGGCGGTGAACTCCTGCTCGTCGCCGGGCTCCAGCCTCAGCAGGCCGTCGTCGACCGCCCCCTGCAACGCCGCGCCGGCCAGGCAGTCGGCCTGGAGCTCGTAGGCCTCGGACACCAGCGCGGGGTCCAGGTGGGAGACCATCGAGTGGGCCCACTCGTGGGCGACGACGAGGTAGACGAAGGCGTCGCCCAGCTGGCCGGACAGCAGCATGAGGTCGACCTCGAAGGCGAGGAAGTCGCCGATCGGGCAGTGGTACGCGTTGCCGTCGGTGAGCAGCAGGTCGCCGCAGTACACCTGCTCCTGCGGGGCGTCGAAGAGGCCGGGCGCCCGGGCGGCGGGGGCCAGCCCGGGAGCGGTGTACGTGCCCGGGAAGTACTCGCTCCAGGACGCGCGCCACCAGGCGTCCACGGCCTCCAGGGCGATGGCGTAGTCGACGTCGAGCTCGTCGGAGGGGACCCCGTCCTGGCCGGTCACCGGCGCCGGATCCGCGGTGTACCCGGTGGGGCCGGGCGCTCCGGCCGCGGCCGGGGTGGCCGTGCCGAGGAGCACGGCGGCCACCAGGGCCACCAGCAGTCGGGCTGCGCGCTGGACCATGACCCGCTCCCTCCGTCGAGGACGCGGGCAGGCTAGGGGCGCCGCCCCCGGTGCCCGCAAGGTGTGTCCGGGGCACTCGCCGGGACGGGGTGAGTCAGTGACGGCGCGTGGCCGCACTGGAGCCGTTCGTCGCTGATCCGGAACAGGTGCGGACGGATCAGGAGGGCGTCAGCCGGTACGCGTCGGTGCGGTAGGGCAGCTCGAGGACGTCGCGACCCCGGGTGCCGGGATGGGTGGCCAGCAGCGCACGCACCTCGCCGAGGAACTCCCCGCGGCGGACGTCGTCCATCATCGCGACGTAGCTGCGGGTGGCGATGCCGGCGACCACCTGCTCGGGGTCGAGCCGCTGCACGAAGCCGGAGCGGGAGTGGTCGACACGCGCTGGCAGCGCCCGGGCGAAGGCGTCGACGACACCCTGGTCGGCCTCGTGCCCGCGCGCCTCGCCGGCCAGCAGGCGCTGCAGGTCCGCCACCCACGGGACGCCGTCGTCACGGGTGTTCCAGACCAGGCCGACGACCCCACCGGGGCGCAGCACCCGCCGCAGCTCCGTCGCCGCGGGGGCGGGGTCGAACCAGTGCGCGGCCTGCCCGGCGACCGCGGCGTCGACGCTGCCGCCGGGCAGCGGGAGGGCTTCGGCCGCACCGACGCCGGTGCGCACCCGCGGGTACCGCGCCCGGAGCTCGGCGAGCATCGGCTCGGCCGGGTCGACGGTGACCACCTCGCGCCCGGCGGCCAGCAGCACGCCGGTCAGCAGACCGGTGCCGGCGCCGACGTCCAGCACGAGCCGCGGCCGCTCACCCACGAGGAAGGCCACGGCGTCGGCCGGGTAGTCCGGCCGGTGGGCCGCGTACCCGGCCGCGACGGACCCGAAGGACGTCCGCCGGCGGGCCCACTCGTCCGGGTCCGGGCGGACGTCCGGCACGGAGGTCAGCCCGCGGGGACGGCGTCGCTGCCGGCCGCTGCGGCCTTCGTGGCCCCCGTCGTCTTCTTCGCGGCGGTCTTCTTGGCCGTGGCCTTCTTCGCCGTCGACTTCGTGGGCGTCTTCTTCGCGGCGGTGGCCTTCTTGGTGACCTTCTTCTTGGTGCTCGGGTTGGCCCGCCGGTCGGCCAGCAGCTCGGCGGCGCGCTCGAGGGTGATGCTCTCGACGTCGTCGCCCTTGCGCAGGCTGGCGTTGGTCTCCCCGTCGGTCACGTAGGGCCCGAAGCGGCCCTCGCGGACGGTGATCGCCCCCTGGGTGACCGGGTCGGCCCCCAGCTCCTTGAGCGGGGCGGCCGCGGCCCGGCGACCCCGCTGCTTGGGCTGCGCGAAGACGGCCAGCGCCTCGTCGAGGGTGACGGTGAACAGCCGCTCCTCCGACTCCAGCGAGCGCGAGTCGCTGCCCTTCTTCAGGTAGGGCCCGTACCGGCCGTTCAGCGCCTGGATCTCCTCGCCGTCCGGCGCGGTGCCGACCGTGCGCGGCAGGGTCAGCAGCTGCAGCGCCTGTTCCAGCGTCACCGTCTCCGGTGACATCGAGGAGAGCAGGCTCGACGTCCGCGGGCCCTCCTTGCTGCCCTCGGGCACGACGGTGGTGACGTAGGGGCCGTACCGGCCGGCCTTGACCACGACCGGCAGGCCGGACTCCGGGTCGGTGCCGAGCTCGCGGTCGCCGGAGGGCGCGGCGAGCAGCTCCTCGACCTTGTCCTGGGTCAGCTCGTCGGGCGCGAGGTCCTCGGGCAGGCTGACGCGCGGCCCGTCCTCACCGCCGACCTGCAGGTAGGGCCCGTAGCGGCCGACCCGGACGACGACCGCCTCGCCGCCGGGACCGGTGGCCCGCAGCGGGATGGAGTTGACCCCGCGGGCGTCGATCTCCTCGAGCCGCTGGCCGATGACCGACTTGAGCCCGCCGGAGGCCGCGATCCCGCCGGCGTGGCGGCCCGCGCCGCCGAAGTAGAACTCGGTCAGCCAGTCGACGCGGCCCAGCTCGCCGTTGGCGATCTCGTCGAGCTCGCTCTCCAGCGAGGCGGTGAAGTCGTAGTCGACGAGCTGGGCGAAGTGCTGCTCCAGCAGGTTGACCACCGCGAAGGCCACGAAGGTGGGCACCAGCGCGGCGCCCTTCTTCCAGACGTACCCGCGGTCCTGGATGGTCTGCATGATCGACGTGTAGGTGGACGGCCGGCCGATGCCGAGCTCCTCGAGCCGCGCGATCAGGCTCGGCTCGGTGAAGCGGGACGGCGGGGTGGTCGTGTGCCCCTTGGCGTCCAGCTCGCGGGTGTCGAGCTGCTGGCCCCGCTCGACCCGCGGCAGCCGGCGCTCGGCGTCGTCGCTGCCGTGGTCGTCGTCGCCCGCGGCGCTCTCGTCCCGCGACTCGACGTAGGCCCGGAGGAACCCCGGGAAGGTGATGGTGCGACCGCTGGCGGTGAACTCCACCGCCTCGTCGGTGCTGCTGCGCCCCGCGAGCCGGATGCTGACGCTCTGCCCGACGGCGTCGGCCATCTGCGAGGCGATGGTGCGTTGCCAGACGAGCTCGTAGAGGCGGAACTCGTCGCGGGCCAGCTGACCGGCGAGCTGACCGGGGGTGCGGAAGTTGTCACCGGCGGGGCGGATCGCCTCGTGCGCCTCCTGCGCGCCCTTGGCCTTCTTGGCGTAGCGGCGGGCCTCGGCGGGGACGTAGGCGTCGCCGTAGAGCTGGCGGGCCTGCGTGCGGGCGGCGTTGATCGCCTCGTTGGACAGGTTGGTCGAGTCGGTCCGCATGTAGGTGATGTGACCGTTCTCGTACAGCCGCTGGGCCACCCGCATGACCTGCGCCGACGACCAGCCGAGCTTGCGGCCGGCCTCCATCTGCATGGTCGAGGTGGTGAACGGGGCGTAGGGACGCCGCCGGTAGGGCTTCTCGTCGACCCGGCTGACGGTGACCTGCCGGCCCTCCAGCCGGGCGGCCAGCCCCCGGGCGCCGGCCTCGTCGAGGTGCACGACCTCCCCGGTCACCCGACCGGTCGCGGGGTCGAAGTCGCGGCCGGTGGCGACCCGGCTGTCGTCGACGCTGACCAGGCGGGCCCGCAGCGTCGTGGGCTCGCCCTCGTCGGCGCCGGACCTGCGGCCGGGAACGGCGAAGGTGCCCTCCAGCGACCAGTAGTCGGCGGCGTGGAACGCCATCCGCTCGCGCTCGCGCTCGACGACGATCCGGGTGGCCACGGACTGCACCCGGCCGGCCGAGAGCTTCGGCAGGACCTTCTTCCACAGCACGGGGCTGACCTCGTAGCCGTAGAGCCGGTCGAGGATGCGGCGGGTCTCCTGCGCGTCGACCAGCGCGGTGTCCAGCTCGCGCGGGTTGGCCACGGCGCGGGCGATCGCCTCGGGGGTGATCTCGTGGAACACCATGCGGCGCACCGGGACCCGTGGCTTGAGGGTGTCGACCAGGTGCCAGGCGATGGCCTCGCCCTCGCGGTCCTCATCGGTGGCGAGGTAGACCTCGCTGGCGTCCTTGACCAGCTGCTTGAGCCGGCTGACCTGCTGCTTGCGGTCGGGGCTGACCACGTACAGCGGCTCGAAGGCGTTGTCGACGTCCACGCCGAGGCGCGCCCACGAGGCGCCCTTGTGCTCGGCCGGCACGTCGGCGGCGTTGCGCGGCAGGTCGCGGATGTGCCCGACGCTGGCCTCGACGACGTAGCCGTTGCCGAGGTAGCCGGCGATCTTCCCGGCCTTGGTCGGCGACTCCACGATGACCAGTGGCCGCCCCCCGCCGGTCGCGGCGGTGCGGCGGCGGGCAGGTGTGCTCGTGCCGCCTGCGGTGGCGGCGGTCCGGCTGCCGTCGTTCGTGGTCTTCGTGGGTGCCACGGTGCTCCTGTCGGTGGTGCTCGCTGCAGGCGCCGGCGGTCCGGCGCCGGACGACGCGGTTGCGGTCCGCACGCCCTCGGCGACGCCACGGTAGGCCACGGGGGCGACCGGGAGCCCGGTGGCGACCCACCGTGGGCGTGCCGTCACCCGCTCCAATGGCCGGGAGCGACCGGGTGTTCCCGGCACCGTCCGGCTCATCCCGGCTCCCGCACATCGGCCACGACCTCGCCGATCGCGGTCAACGTCGGGTGTTCGGGGTCGTAGTAGCCGGTGTGCCCCATGTCCCGGTCGGTCGGCAGTGACACGGCGCCGAAGCCCGACTCCCACGTCTGCTCGCCGTGGAGCTCGAGCCAGGTGACGTAGTCGGACGCCGAGGTGGCCTCGTAGACCTCGTCGACCTCCAGTTCCGCGGCCGTCCGGTCCAGCCCCGGGCTCCCGTTGAGCACGAGTGCGTCCGCCCGGAACGGCCCCGGCGCTGCGGCAGCGTGCTCGGTGACCACGGTGCCGTAGCTGTGGGCGACCACCGTGGTCCTCGCGGGATCCGGACCGCGCAGGGCGCCGAGGCCGTCGAGTGCCGCGGCCAGCGCCGTGCCACCCACCTTCGCCGTGCGGGTGGTGGCCGCCGGGGCCAGGGCCTGGGGCGTCCGATAGCCCAACCAGGCGATGCTGGCCACGGCCAGCCCCGGGTCGGCGGCCTCGGCGGCCTGGGCGACGGCGGTGGCGTCGTCGGCCAGGTCGTCGAGGTCGTCGGTGGGGGTGGTGAAGATGCCGGGCACCACCACGGCGACGGCGTCCGCCGTGTCGACGTCCCCCGTGGCCAGTGCGACGAGATCGTCCTCGGGGACGAACTGGTAGAGCTGCACGACCTCTCCGGCGGCCTCGCGGGCAGCGATCTCGCGGGCGACGGCCTGGGCGACGTCACGTCCCTCGGCGTCCGGATCGGCGAGCACCTGTGCCAGGTGCTGCCGGTTGGCCTCGTCCCGGGCCCACGCCGGGAGGCCGTCGAGCTGCCCGACCCGGTCGGCGTCCCCGCGGATGGCTGCGGTGCGCGCGGCAGTGGACAGGCTCGCCCACCAGGCGGCCACCGCGGCCGGGTCGCCACCCGTCGGCGGGCAGGGGACGGACCCTCCCGAGCCGGTCACGCCGACCAGCCAGGACAGGTCGTCGAAGGTCGCCGGTGCGAGCGCCCCTCCGGTGCCCAGCCCGGCGAGGGCGTCCGCCGCCTGGCTCGCGGCGAGTGCGGCCGTGTGCGCGGCGGCCAGGGCGTCGGCAGCCAGCGCCTCGGCCCGCAGGGCGGCGGAGGCGTCCTCGGCCGCGAGGCCGGTCACGGGGTCCACCGGCAGCGGCGCCGCCAGTCGTCCGGCACCGTCGAGCGTGACCGGGACCGCGGCGGCCGCGGCCAGCGCCTGCTCGGCGAGCTCCTGGGCGGTGTCCGCGTCGGCGAGCAGCCGCTGCGCGTGCTCCAGCGACCCGGCGAGGGCCGACGTGACCGCCGTGGCCACCGTCGAGACCTCGACGAGGGCGGCACCGGCCGACTGGGCGGCGGGCCCGTACCAGCAGTCGGCGTGCTCCAGCGACCGGCCCACCGCCTCCACCCGGGCCCGCCAGGCGGGCAGCGCGCCGGCGACGGAGTCGAGGGTCCAGACCGCCCCGCGCAGCAGCGGGACGTCCCAGCCGGCCACCTCGGGGAGCGTCGGGGCGGTCACCGGGCGGCCGCGGGGTGACGCCGGGCGAGCACCCGGTCGGCGAGCACCGCGTCGGCGGTCCGGTACGAGTCGACCGCCGCGGACAGGGTGGCGGCCAGCGCGCCGGTCTGCCGGCCGAGGAGCTCCAGCACGCCGGCCCAGCCCGAACCCGCGGCGCCGGCGCGCTCACCGGTCGCCCCGCTCACCGCCGTCCCCAGCGAGTGGGCCGTCGACCGGCACAGCTGTGACTCCTCCGTCAGCTCGGCCGCGAGGCCGGCCAGCTCCGCCGCCAGCTGCTCGATGGCGTCGAACTGGGCGGTGATGGTCGTGGACACGGCAGGACCTCCCGGCGTCTCCCGGGCCCACGGTGGGACCGGTGCGGCGGGACGCTAGGGCGGACCGGCGTCACCCCGGCGCCGGGTGTTCACAACGCCGGACGTCGTCCACAGGACCGTGCCGGCCCTCCGCCACGACGGGTCCGTGGCGGAGGGTCCGGTGCGTGCGGTCAGGGGACGCTGGTGGTCAGCGAGGTCGAGCTGTCGGTGGAGGCGCCGCCCACGACGACCGAACGGCGCTTGGAGACCACGACCGCGCCGACCACGATCAGCGTGGCCACGAGCGCGATGGCGATGCGGGCGGCGGTGTTCTGGTCCTCCCCCACCGACATCCCGACCACGGCCGGCGCGATGAGCAGCGCCACCAGGTTCATCACCTTGATCAGCGGGTTGATCGCCGGGCCGGCGGTGTCCTTGAACGGGTCGCCGACGGTGTCGCCGATGACCGTGGCGGCGTGCGCCTCGCTGCCCTTCCCCCCGTAGGCGCCGTCCTCGACCATCTTCTTGGCGTTGTCCCAGGCCCCGCCGGAGTTGGAGAGGAAGACCGCCATCAGGGTGCCGGCCGCGATGGCGCCGACGAGGTAGGCCGCCAGCGGGCCGAAGCCGAGGCCGAAGCCGACGGCCACCGGCGCGAGGACGGCGAGCAGGCCGGGTGTGGCCAGCTCGCGCAGCGAGTCCTTCGTGCAGATGTCCACGACGGCGCTGTAGTCCGGGCGCTCGCTGTAGTCCATGATCCCGGGCCGGGTGCGGAACTGCTCCCGCACCTCGAACACCACCCGGCCGGCCGCGCGGGACACCGCGCTGATCGCCAGGCCGGAGAAGAAGAACACGACGGCGGCGCCCAGCACCGCGCCCACCACGTTGTTCGGGTTCACCAGGCTGAAGGCGCTCCCGAGGGTGTCCCCGGCCTCGTCGAGGGCCACCCCGATCTGCGCGTTGTAGGAGCCGAAGAGCGCGGTCGCGGCCAGGACCGCCGTCGCGATCGCGATGCCCTTGGTGATCGCCTTCGTGGTGTTCCCGACGGCGTCGAGGTCGGTGAGCACCCGGGCGCCCTCCTCGTCGATGTCGCCGGACATCTCGGCGATCCCCTGCGCGTTGTCGCTGACCGGCCCGAAGGTGTCCATCGAGACGATGACGCCCGCGGTCGTGAGCAGACCGCAGCCGGCCAGCGCCACGGCGTAGAGGGCCGCGCCGCCGCCGATGAGGAAGGCGCCGTAGACCGCGCCGCCGATGAGGATCGCCGCGTAGACGGCGGACTCCAGGCCGAGCGAGATGCCCGAGAGGATCACCGTGGCCGGACCGGTCAGGGAGCTGCGACCGATGTCCTTGACCGGCTTGCGGCTGGTCTCGGTGAAGTAGCCGGTGAGCTGCTGGATCGCGGCGGCGAGCACGACACCGATGAGCACCGAGACGAACCCGAGGACCTGGGGGCTGACCGAGAGGTCGGCGGCGTCCCCGACGCTGGGCAGGTACACGAACGCCGCCGCGGCGACCAGCACGAGGGAGACGGCCGCCGACGTGAAGAAGCCGCGGTTGATGGGCGCCATCCCGCTGGAGTCGGACTTGCCGGGGTTGGACGCCAGGATGCCGACCACCGATGCGATGACGCCGATGGCGGCGATGAGCAGCGGGAACACCATGCCGACGGAGCCGAAGAAGACCTGGCCGAGGATCAGGGCGGCGACCAGGGTCACGGCGTAGGACTCGAACAGGTCGGCCGCCATCCCGGCGCAGTCCCCGACGTTGTCGCCGACGTTGTCGGCGATGGTGGCGGCGTTGCGCGGGTCGTCCTCCGGGATGCCGGCCTCGACCTTGCCCACCAGGTCGGCACCGACGTCCGCGGCCTTGGTGAAGATGCCACCGCCGACGCGCATGAACATGGCGAGCAGCGCGCCACCGAAGCCGAAGCCCTCCAGCACGATCGGGGCGGTCTCGTCGAAGAGGAGCAGGGCCAGCGCGGCGCCGAAGAGCCCGAGGCCGACGGTGATCATCCCGACGACGCCACCGGTGCGGTAGGCGATGCGGAAGGCCGCCATGAAGCCCCCGCCGCGGGCGGCCGCGGCCACCCGGACGTTGCCGCGGGTGGCCAGGGTCATGCCGATGAACCCGACCGACGCGGAGAACAGCGCGCCGACGAGGAAGAAGACCGCTCGCCCCACGCGGGTCTCCCAGCCGCCGTCGGCCACCGGGAGCACCAGCAGGACGAGGAAGACGACCACGGCGAAGACGCCGAGCGTGCGGAACTGTCTGCGCAGGTACGCCGCGGCACCCTCCTGCACCGCCTGCGCGATGTCGCGCATCTTCACCGTGCCCTGGTCGGCGGCCAGCACGGCGCGGACGAGGTACGCGGCGAAGGCGAGGGCGGCGAGGGAGACGGCGAGGACGATCGTCACCAGGGCGATGTCCCCGCCGGAGAGCGCACTGTCCGGCATGTGTTCCTCCATGCGGTCGGCTGCCGCCGGGCATCCGCTCCGGTCGGCGGAGGTACGCGTCCAGTCCGCACGGGCCTGCGCGGCTGGTGCGCGGGAGTGTAAGGGAGGTCACACCCTGTACCGGTAGTCCTGCGGCGACCGGATTCCGGTACGCGGGGCCAGCGCGACGTCACCCGGAGGTGTGACAGTGGGGAGGTGACCACGCTCCACCCGGTCCGGCCGGCTCCCGGCACGGACCGTCTTCCCCCGGGTGGGTCGCCCTCCTCCGCCGGTGCGCCGCCGCCGGGGGCCGACCTGCTGGCCGCACTCCTCGCCGGGACACCGGACGAGGACCAGCCGGTCACCCACGTGCACCGGATGCCGGTGCGGGACAGCCGCACGCTGCCGTGGCCGGACTGGGTGCGCCCGGAGCTGCGCGCCCGGCTCGAGGCGGGCGGCGTCGCCGCCCCGTGGCGGCACCAGGTCGAGGCCGCCCAGCTGGCCCGCGACGGCGCCCACGTCGTGGTGGCCACCGGCACGGCGTCGGGCAAGTCGCTCGCCTACCAGCTGCCGGCCCTGACCCGGCTCGCCGAGGACCCGCGCGCCTGCGTCCTGTACCTGGCGCCGACCAAGGCCCTGGCCCGCGACCAGCTGGCATCGGTGGCCGAGCTGGCCGACCCGTCGGTGCGCCCGGCCGCCTACGACGGCGACACCCCCATGGAGGAGCGGGACTGGGTCCGGCGGCACTCGCGCTGGATCGTCACCAACCCCGACATGCTGCACCGCGGTGTGCTGCCGGCCCACCAGAGGTGGTCCAGCACGCTGCGCCGGGTGGCCTACGTCGTCGTCGACGAGTGCCACGCCTACCGCGGCGTCTTCGGCTCGCACGTGGGCCACGTGCTGCGCCGGCTGCGGCGGATCTGCCGCCGCTACGGCGCCGAGCCGGTGTTCCTGCTGGCGTCGGCGACGGTGGCCGAGCCCGCCGCCGCGGCGTCCCGCCTGGTCGGCGCGCCGGTCGTCGCGGTCACCGAGGACGGGTCCCCGCGACCCGGCGCGACCTTCGCGCTCTGGGAGCCGCCGCTGACCGAGCGCACCGGCGAGCACGGCGCCCCGTTGCGCCGCTCGGCTGCCGCCGACGCCGCGACGCTGCTGGCCGACCTGGTCGAGCGGGGCGCCCGCACGCTGGCCTTCGTCCGGTCGCGGCGCAGCGCGGAGTCGGTCGCCGACCAGGCCCGCCACGTCCTGCTCGACCGCGGCCGCCGGGACCTCGCCCGCCGGGTGGACTCCTACCGCGGCGGCTACCTGCCCGAGGAGCGGCGGGAGCTGGAGCGGGCCCTGTCGGCCGGCGACCTGCTCGGGGTGGCCACCACGAACGCCCTCGAGCTGGGCATCGACATCGCCGGCCTGGACGCCGTGGTGCTGGCCGGCTACCCGGGCACGCTGGCCTCGCTGTGGCAGCAGGCCGGGCGGGCGGGTCGCGCGCAGCGCGAGTCGCTGGTGGTGTTCGTCGCCCGCGACGACCCGCTGGACCACTACCTCGCCCACCACCCGCGCGCGGTCTTCGGCCGCCCGGTGGAGGCCACGGTCACCGACCCGACCAACCCCTACGTGCTCGGCCCGCAGCTGTGCTGCGCGGCCGCCGAGCTGCCGCTGGTGCCCGAGGACCTGGCCCAGTTCGGGGGCGCGGCCGCCGAGGCCCGCGTCGAGGAGCTGGTCGCCGAGGGGCTGCTGCGCCGCCGTCCCACCGGCTGGTACTGGGCCGGGCGGGGCCGCCCGGACGTGGACATCCGGGGCAGCGGCCTCGCACCGGTGACGATCATCGAGGGTGGTACCGGACGGCTGCTCGGCACCGTCGACGGCGACGCCGCGCACGCCACCGTGCACACCGGCGCGGTCTACGTGCACCGCGGCGAGACCTACGTCGTCGACGAGTTCGACGTCGAGGAGGCCGTCGCCGCCGTGCACGCCGAGAGCCCGGAGTGGACGACGGTCGCGCGCGACGTCACCGACCTCGCGATCGTGACCACCGACCGGTCGCGGTCGCTGGGCACCGTGACCGCGCACACCGGGGTCGTCGACGTGACCAACCAGGTGGTGGCCTACCAGCGCCGCCGGCTGGGGACCGGCGAGGTGCTGGCCGAGTTCCCGCTGGACCTCCCGGCCCGGCAGCTGCGCACCCGCGCCGTGTGGCTGACGCTCGACGAGCGCGCCGTGGGCCGGGCGGAGGTGGACGACGCCGAGCTGCCCGGCTCGCTGCACGCCGCCGAGCACGCCGCGATCGGCCTCCTGCCGCTGCTGGCCACCTGCGACCGGTGGGACCTCGGCGGGGTCTCGACCGCGCTGCACCCCGACACCGGCGCGGCCACGATCGTGGTCTACGACGGCCACCCCGGCGGTGCGGGCTTCGCCGAGCGCGGGTTCGCCGTGCTCCGGCGCTGGCTGCAGGCCACCCGGGCCACGGTGGCCAGCTGCGAGTGCGAGAGCGGCTGCCCCTCGTGCGTCCAGTCGCCCAAGTGCGGCAACGGCAACGAGCCGCTGGACAAGGCCGGCGCCGTCCGGGTGCTGGACGTGGTGCTGGACGAGCTGGCCGCCGCGGAGGCGACCGGCGAACCCGAGGCCGACGGGAGCGACGACGACCGCGACGAGGACGACGCCGCCCCCGCGGAGCCGCCGGCGGCCGAGGACGACCTGGTCTTCTGAGACGGGCCCCCCGGCTCCCACCCGTCGGAGGTGGGCCCCGTCCCGGCCCCGTCCCGAGGCTCACCCCGAGCCTGCGAGGGGTGAGGAGGACGGGGTCCTCCCGGGGGCCGACGGCGTGACCGGGCCGGCGCGTGCCCGGGCGCCGGCCTCGCTGACGCCCAGGGGCCCGAGCCGGACCGGCACCACGACGGCGACCTCCACGACCGCTCCGTCCCCGACGGTGCAGGCGGTCAGCCGGGCGCCGTTGGCGCCGGCCACCGCACCGGCCGCGGCGCACGCCCCGGGTTCGGCGCGGACGGCGAGCTCCGCGGCGGCCAGCACGGCCAGGTCGGCGGCGGCGGTGGCCCGGTGCCGGCCCACCACGGCCGCCCCGACCAGCACCGACGCCACCCCGATCGCGGCGAGCACACCGGATAGCGCGACCACCCAGACGGTGGCCGAGCCCCGCTCCCCGGCCAGCCTGCTCACCCCGCGGCGCCCGGCTCGCGCTGGGCCACCGCGGAGGCCGACACCGGCACGCGCAGCGGCACCGGCCCCAGCGCCGCCACGTCCGCCGAGACCGTGACGGTGACCGTCGCGCCGTCCGCGGCGACCGCGGTCACCGCACCGTCCGGCGCGGCCCGGCCGGCGAGGGCCCTCACCACCGCGGTGTCCTCGCCCCGGGCGGCTGCCCGCGCCCCCTCCCGGGCGGCGTCGACGCAGCGCAGCTGCGCCCCGACGACGGTCACCGCGGCGACCGCCCCGGCCAGGACCAGGAGCAGCACGGGCAGCACGACCGCCGTCTCGGCCGTCACCATGCCGGCCGCGCCGCCGAGCCGGCCGGTGCGGTGCCGCCGGACCATCAGGACAGGGTGGCCAGCGCGTCGGCGACCAGGGCGCTGAGCCCGTCGACGACCGAGCCGCCGGTGACCACGCGGTAGAGGACGGCGGCGAAGGCGCAGGCCGCCACGGTGCCGACGGCGTACTCGGCGGTGCTCATGCCGGCCTCAGCGGTGGCCCGGACGCGAGCCCAGCGGGCACGCAGTCCACCGGTCGGGGTCGTCTCCCCCTCGGCCGCGGCGCCGCTCGCATCGGGCTGTTCCTCGCCGTCGAACCGGGTCTCGCAGGGAACGGTCACGGGATCTCCTCGGGGTCGGGCCCGCCTCTCGGGCCGTCGTCCCGACCCTCGCCGCCGGGCCGGACCGGTCACGGGGACGAAACGGATCTGTGGACGCGGCCGCCTGCTGTGGACACCGGTGGGGTCAGCCGAAGACGTCGGCGGCGATGCCCAGCACCAGCGGCACCACGCCCAGGCACAGGAACGCCGGCAGGAAGCAGACGCCCAGCGGCGCCAGCACCCACACGCCGGCCCGTCGGACCGCGGCGTCGGCGCGGCTGCGCTGTCCGGCGCGGGCGTCGGCGGCCAGCGACCGCAGCGCCGGGACGACGGTCGAGCCCGACTCCCCGGCGCGCACCAGCACCCGACCCAGGGCCGCCAGCTCGGCGGGCACCTCGGCCCACGCCCGCCGTGGCGACGCCCCCAGCCGGTACAGGCCGGCGACCGTGGCCAGCTCGGGCCCGACCCGGCCGGGCAGCGCGGTGGACACCGCCGTGAGCGCGCCGCCCACGGGCAGGCCCGCCTCCAGGCAGACCGCGAGCAGGTCGCAGGCCACCGGGAGGTCCGCCGCCGGGTCCGGGCCGCTGCGGGCGTCGACCCGGCCGCCGCGGCGGAGCAGCCGCTCGCCGCCGATGGTCCCGACCACCGCCACCCCGGCGCCCATCGCCCCGCCGACGAGCAGTCCGGCAGCCACGCCGGCGGCTCCGGCGAGCAGCCAGCGCCGGCGCGCGCCGGGGGGCTCCGAGGGCGCCGGCGGCGACCCGTCGTCCCGCGCCGCCAGCCACCGGGCGCGGACGGCCACCGGTGACCGCACCGGCCAGCAGAGCAGCGCCGCCGCCAGCAGCAGCGCCACCGCCGGAGCGCTCACCGCACGGCCCGGGACACCAGCCGCGCCGACCAGGCCAGCCCGGCGACCTCGAGCCCGACGCCGGCCACCAGCAGCACCTGGCCGGTGGCGGTCGTCGTCAGCACCCGCCACGGGTCCGCGCCGACGCCGCCGCCCATCACCAGGCCCAGCACCGGCAGTCCGGCGAGCAGCGCCGCGCTCGCCCGCGACCCGGCGGTGGCCGACCGCAGCTCCAGCCGCTGCCGGGACCGGGCGCGCAGGTCGTCCTCCACGGCGCCGACCACGGCGGCCAGCGAGCAGCCGGTGCGGGCACTGAGCCGGGCGGCCGCGGCGACCCGGCCCAGGGCCTGCCCGAGCTCGTCGGTGGGCACCCCACCCGTGCCGTCCTCCGGTGAGCGCACCGCGCGGGCCAGCGCCCGGCCGCTGCCCTCGTCGGCGCAGGCGCCGACGGCGGCGCGGGTGGCCTCGTCCAGCGAGCGGCCGCTCCGCAGCTCCGCCCCCAGCGCGGTGAGCGCCTCCCCGAGCGCCGCCAGCCGGGCCTCTTCCCGCACGCCCGCCCGCCGCCGGAGCTCGGCCCGGGCGGTCAGCGCCGCGCAACCGCCGGCGAGCACCGCGACCAGCGGAGTGCTGAGCAGCCCGGTGACCGCGGTGGCACCCACGGCGGCGACGACCGGGAGCGGGACGCGGCTGGACAGGCCGGATGCCGTGTCGCGCGGCGCGCTCACCGAGCCACGGCGTTGGGAGCGGCGGGCCGCCGACCCCGGCCAGAGCAGCAGGGCGGCGGCGAGCACCAGCAGCGCCCCGGTCACCCGCGGCCCGCCGCGAGCAGCCCGGTCAGCCGCTGCACCCCCGGGCAGGGACCGCCGTCGGCCCGCCACGCGGGTTCGACCACCACGAGGTCCCCGGCGCGGCGCACCACGCCGACCTCCTCGACCCGGCGACCGGACGGCGTCCGGCGCAGGTGCACCACCGCCGACAGGGCCGCGGCCGCCTGGCTGTGCACCGCCAGCCGGTCCAGGCCGGCGGCCACGCCGAGTGCCTCCAGCCGCGCCGGCACCTCGGCCGGCCGGTTGGCGTGCAGGGTGCCGCAGCCGCCGTCGTGCCCGGTGTTGAGCGCGGTGAGCAGGTCGGTGACCTCGGCGCCGCGCACCTCGCCGACCACCAGCCGGTCCGGCCGCATCCGCAGCGCCTGGCGCACCAGGTCGCGCAGCGTCACCTCGCCGACGCCCTCCACGTTCGGCGGGCGGGTGGCCAGCGCGACGACGTGCGGGTGCGCCGGCACCAGCTCCGGGGCGTCCTCGCACAGCACCAGCCGCTCCCGCGCGGGCACGAGGCCGAGCAGGGCGGACAGCAGCGTCGTCTTGCCCGACCCGGTGCCGCCGGTGACGAGGAAGGCCAGCCGCGCGGCGACCAGCTCCCCGAGCAGCTCGCCGGACCCGCCGGGCAGCGCACCGCGCGCGGCGAGGTCGGCGAAGGACAGCGAGGCCCGGCGCAGCACCCGCAGGGACAGGCAGGTGCCGCCACCCGACACCGGCGGCAGCACCGCGTGCAACCGGGTGCCGTCGGGCAGGCCGGCGTCCACCCAGGGCGCGGCGTCGTCGAGCCGGCGCCCGGCCGCGGCCGCCAGGCGGACGGCGAGGCGGCGCACGGCGTCCTCGTCGGGGAACCGCACGAGCGTCCGCTCCAGCCCGCCGCCTCGGTCGACCCAGACCTGGTCCGGCCCGTTGACCAGCACGTCGCTCACCCCGGGCTCGCGCAGCAGCGGCTCCAGCGGACCGGCGCCGGCCAGCTCGTCGACCGCGTCGCGGACCGCCCGCAGCACGTCGTCGTCCCCCAGCAGGCCGCCGGACTCCTCCCGCACCAGCGCGGCGACGGCGGTGCGGCTGGGCACCCCGGGCTCGAGCACCAGGCGTGCGCGGACCCGGTCGACCAGGGCCCCGCTCACGCCGCGGCCTCGTCGGCCCGGGCCAGCTCGGCCAGCAGCCGCCGGGACAGCGCACCCAGCGGTGACCGCGCACCGGCCTGCGGTGGCCGGCCCTGCTCGCCGCGGGGCAGGGCGGTGCGGTCGTGCCCCAGCTCGCCCAGCACCGGCCGGCCGACGACGTCGGCGACCTCGGCGGCGGACAACCCGCCCGGCACCGGGCGCACTACGAGCCGGGCCGCGGACCACGGCGCGGGACCCCCGTCGGCGGGCGGCTCGACCAGCAGGCGGGCGACCGATGCCGCCCGCAGCCGGGCCGGGACGACGAGCACCGCGAGGTCGGCCTCGGCCAGCACCGCCGCGGCCGCGGCGGGGTCCGCCGTCCGGGGCAGGTCGACGACCACCGGCCAGCCGCCTGCCCGGGCCGCCTCGACGACGGCGATCAGCGCCTCCGCACCGACCTCGCCGGGGGCCGAGCGCGAGGCGGCAAGCACGGAGACGCCCGCGACCTCGGGGAGCGCGGCCATGAGGGCGTCGCCGCCCACCCGGCCGCGGAGCCCGGCGAGCTCGGGCCAGCGCAGGCCCTCGTCCCGCTCCGCGCCGAGCAGCAGGTCGAGCCCGCCACCCCAGCCGTCGGCGTCGACGAGCAGGACGCCCCCGTCGGGTGCGGCCGTCAGGGCCAGCGCCGTCGCCAGCGTGCTCGCCCCCGCGCCACCGCAGCTGCCGCCCACGACCACGAGCCGGCCCCGGTCGACCGGTCGGCGCAGCGCCGAGGCGACCCGGGAGACCAGCCACCCCTCGTCAGCGGGCAGCACCGCCACCCGTTCGGCGCCCCGCTCGACCGCGGCCGCCCAGACCGCCGGGAGCGGCTCCCCCGGCGCGACGACGACCACCCCGGGCCGGCGCGGCAGCCCACGGACCGGCGGGGACCCCAGGACGTCGGCACCGAGCAGCACCAAGGGCGCGTCGCGGTGGGCGCGGCGCAGCGCGGGGCCGCCCGTGGCCACCTCCGGCTCGGCGCCGGCCGCGGCGAGCAGCCGGAGCAGGTCGTCGAGGAGGTCCTCGTCGGCACTGGCGACGAGCGGGCGGGCTGGCAGCAGGTGGCGGGTGGGCACGGCGGCCAGCCCAGCGCGGGGACGGACGGGCCGCGAGGGGCGCGCGGGATCTGTGGACGACCCGAACGGGTGTGGACGGCGGCGTGGGCTCCGTCACTGTCGTCGTGCACACCTACAGTCGTGAACCGTGACCCGCGCAGCGGCGTTCTTCGACCTGGACAAGACCGTCATCGCCAAGTCCAGCACCCTGGCCTTCGGCCGCCCGTTCTTCCAGGGCGGGCTGATCAACCGGCGCGCCGTGCTCAAGAGCGCGTACGCGCAGTTCGTCTTCTCGCTCATGGGCGCCGACGCCCAGCAGATGGAGCGCATGCGGGCGCAGATCACCGAGATGTGCACCGGGTGGGACGTCGCCACGGTGCACGAGATCGTCCGCGAGACCCTGCACGACATCGTCGAGCCGATGGTCTACGCCGAGGCCGCCGACCTGATCGAGGAGCACCGGGCGGCCGGCCGGGAGATCGTCATCGTCTCCAGCAGCGGGGCGGAGATGGTCGAGCCGGTCGGCGAGATGCTCGGTGTCGACCGCGTGGTGGCCACCCGCATGGTGACCGTCGACGGCCGCTACACCGGCGAGATCGACTTCTACGCCTACGGCGAGAACAAGGCCGTGGCCGTCCGGCAGGTGGCCGCCGAGAGCGGCTACGACCTGGCCGACTGCCACGCCTACAGCGACTCGATCACCGACCTGCCGATGCTCGCGGCGGTCGGGCACCCCACCGCGGTCAACCCCGACCGGGCGCTGCGCCGGGCCGCGGCCGAGCGCGGCTGGCCGGTGCTGGAGTTCAGCCGGCCGGTCACCATGCGCTCGCGTTTCCCGATCACCTCCGCCCCGGTGGTCACCGGAGCGGCGATGGGCGTCGGGGCCGCGGTCGTGGGACTGGCCTGGTACGCCCGCCGGCGCGCCCTGCGCGTGGTCGCTGCCCCACCGCCGGCACCCGCCCCGGTGTCCGGCCGCTGGCGCCGCCGCGGGGCCTGAAGCAGGTAGGAGGACCCGCCCTCCTCACCGTGGAAGGACCCCGTCCTCCCCACCCCTCGCACGCTCGGGGCGGGACCCGGGACGGAGCCGGCGGCGAGCCTCTGGACGGGGCCGTTCCAGCACCTCACTGTCGGACCGGCAGGCGCTCGCGCACGCGGTCGACCAGGGTGCGCACGGCCGAGACCGGCCGGAACGCCCGCGCGGCCGCGGTGAGCGCCGCCTGCTCGTCGGGGCGCAGGTCGACCTCGGCCGCCGCGGCGTTCGCCTCCACCTGCGCGACGCTGGACGCCCCCGGGATCACCACCACCCGCGGCAGGGACACCAGCCAGGCCAGCGCGACCTGCGCCGGCGTGACGTCGTGGGCCGCGGCCACCTCGCGCAGCACGCCGAGCACCGGCTCGATGCGGCGCAGGTTCTCGGTGCCGAACAGCGGGTTGGCCGCCCGGACCCCACCGGGCCGGTTCGCGACGCCGTAGCGGCCGCCGAGCAGGCCCTGGGCCAGCGGGCTGTAGGCCATGACCATCCGGCCCTCGCGCTCGGCGAAGGGCACCAGGTCCTCGAGCGCCGAGGGAGCGGCCAGCGAGAAGTGCACCTGGTTGCTGACCACCGGCCGGCCGAGCGCGGCGTCGGCGGCCTGCCACCGCGCGAGGGAGTAGTTGGAGACGCCGACGGCGCCGATGCGGCCCTCGTCGAGCAGCTGCCGCATGCCCGGCATCGTCACCGAGTCCGGCACCACCGGGTTGGGCTGGTGCACCTGGTAGAGCGGCACGCGGTCCAGCCCGAGGCGGCGGGCGCTACCGGCCAGCCGGTTGCGCACCACCGGCGGGAACGGGGCGACGGGGAACACCTTGCTGGCGACGACGACCGCGGACCGCTCCTCGCCCAGCGCCTCGCCGAGGATCCGCTCGCTGCGGCCGAAGCCGTAGACCTCGGCGGTGTCGAACAGCGTGATGCCGAGCTCGCGGGCCCGCCGGACGATCGCCCGGGCCTCCCCGGAGGCGTAGGCGTCGCCGTAGCCCCACTCCCGGGAGCCGAACTGCCAGGTGCCCAGGCCGACCCGGCTGACCGCACCGAGCCCGTCGACGTCGAGGAAGCGCACGACCGCCAGTCTGCCCGCTCCGCGACGGAGGGGCGGGACGTCAGCCGCGCAGCTGGCTCTCCGCGATCGCCAGGCCCTCCAGCGCCCCGTGCTCGGTGGCACGGCAGCAGTGCACCAGCCACGCGGCCACGCCGTCCGGTCGCCCGGAGCCGTAGCCGGCCAGCGCGCGGGCGTACTCCTCGCGGCCCAGCTCCACGAAGCCGACCTCGGGCACCGACACGGCCTTGGGGTCCAGGCCCCGGGTGATGCCGGTCAGCCGGGCGGCCGCGCGGGCGACGACGCCGTCGGCGGTGCCGAAGGGCGCGACCGCGGCCAGCTCGCCGTGCACGACCGCGGCCAGGACGACGGCCGGCACCGAGCTCTCCCCCGTCACCAGGCCGAACAGCCCGCCGAGGCGGGTGCCGGCGTGGGCACCGGGGCGGCCGAGGTCGGCGCGGTCGGTGAGGTCCGCGGCGGCCAGCACGTGCAACCGGGCCAGCACCTGCCCGGGCGCCCGGGACCAGGTGTCCTGCATCGAGCCGAGGGCGACCGACGCCCGCAGCGAGCCCTGCACCACCGGGTCGTCGACCCGGCCGGCGCGCAGCTCGGCCAGCGGCACGTCGACGCCCTCGAGGGCCGCGGACGCGCGGGCGCCCCGCAGTGCCGACTCGGTGCTGACCTCGGCCGACCGGTTGCGCATCAGCCGGTGCCGCAGCAGCCGGTCGACGGCGGCGCGGGCGCCCTCGGCGGCGTCCCGCACACCGGGCAGGTCCAGCAGCGGGGCGAGCGGGTCGGCGGCGGCCGGCCGGGCCGCCGGGCGGCCGGCGCCGGGACGCACGGGGATCGTCACGGTCCCGACGGTACGAGGCGGCCCGCGGGAACCGGCGGCACCCTGACCAGGGGTCTGACTAGGCTCCCTGCCACCATGCCCCGGCCCCTGACCCTGCTGCTCGTGCGCCACGGGCAGAGCGAGTGGAACGCCGCGGGCCTCATGCAGGGGCAGACCGCGCACGTGCCGCTGACCGACCTCGGGCACGCCCAGGCGGCCGAGGCGGCACGGCAGCTGGCGGCCCTGCGGCCCGGCGCGCTGGTCTCCAGCGACCTGCGCCGCGCGGTGCAGACCGCCGAGCACTGCGCCCGCGCCACCGGCCTGCCGGTGCGCACCACGCCGGCGCTGCGCGAGCAGGGCTACGGGGTGCTGGAGGGCCGACCCTCGCGCGAGCTGTGGGACGTCGTCGACTGGACCGACCCGCACTGGGCGGCGCAGGGCGGGGAGAGCCTGGCCGAACTGCACGCCCGGGTGGCGGCCTACCTCGGGCAGCTGTGCGCCGAGCCGCCGGCCGAGGTGGTCGCGCTGGTGACCCACGGCGACACGATCCGGGCCGCCCAGGCGGTCGCCGCGGGGCTGGGCCCGGACGCGATGCCGGCGGTGACCCCGCACAACGGCACGGTGACCGCACTGGAGCTCGCGCTGTGAGCGCCAGGTGAGCAGGGTCCTGGTGCTCGGCGGTTCGCGGTCGGGCAAGTCCGCGCACGCCGAGTCGCTGCTCGCCGGGGCGGACGACGTGGTCTACCTGGCCACCTCTCCCCCGGCCGACCAGGACGCCGAGTGGGCCGAGCGGGTGGCCGCCCACCGCGCCCGCCGCCCCGCGGGATGGACGACGCTGGAGACGACCGCGCCGAGTGACCTGCTGCGGCGCGGCACGGTGCTGGTCGACAGCATCACCACGTGGGTGGCCGCGCTGATGGACCAGACCGGCGTCTGGGCCGGCGAGCCGGGCGCCCACGAGCGCCTCGCCCGCCGCTGCGACGCGCTGGTCGAGGCCTGGACGATGACGCCGGCGCACGTGGTCGCGGTGTCCGACGAGGTGGGCCTGGGCGTGGTGCCCGAGACGCGCTCCGGGCGGCTGTTCCGCGACACCCTGGGCACGGTCAACCAGCGGCTGGCCGGCACCGCCGACGAGGTGTGGTTCGTGGTGGCGGGGCTGCCGCAGCGGCTGCGATGAGGTGGACCGGGCCGCTGGAGTCCGCCGCGCTGCTCACCGTCCTGCGCGTGCCGGCGGGCGCGGCGGCGTCCACCCGCGGCGTGCTGCCGTGGGCGCCGCTGGTCGGGCTGGTGCTGGGCGGGCCGGCGGCCGGGGTCGCCGTGGCCGGCACGCAGCTCGTCTCACCGCTGGCCGGCGCGGTGCTGTTCGTCGCGGTGCTCGCGGCGCTGACCCGCGGCCTGCACCTGGACGGCCTCGCCGACACCGCCGACGGGCTGGGCCCGCTGCGCGGCCGGGAGCGGGCGCTGCAGGTCATGCGGCAGGGCGACGTCGGCCCGTTCGGCGTGGTGACGCTGCTGCTGACCGTCCTGCTGCAGGTCGCCTGCGCGGCCACGCTGCTCGCGGCGGACGGCGGCTGGACGGCGCTGTGGGCGGCGCCCCTGGTCGCCCGGCTGGCCATGGCGCGGACCGGCCTGCCCGGCGTCCCGATGGCCGCGGGCTCAGCACTCGGGCGGTCGGTCGCCGGCACGGTCTCGGCGCGCTGGCTGGCCGGGTGGGTGTTCGCGAGCGCGGCGCTGCTGACCGTCGTCGACCCGGCCCTGGTGCCGAGCGCCGTGGCCGGCCTGCTCGCGGCCGAGCTCCTCCTGCGCCGGGCGCGCACCCGGTTGGGCGGCGTCACCGGCGACGTGATGGGTGCGATGGGCGAGACGGCGGCCGCGGCCACCCTGCTGGTGGCCGCGGCCGCCCTCCCGTGACGTGCTGGAACGGCCCCCTCGCAGGGCCCCGCCGGCCCCGTCCGGAGGCCCACCCCGAGCTTGCGAGGGGGGAGAGGGACGGGGTCCTCCTACGAGGCGTGGGGGGCGAGAGGGTCCTTCTTCAGCGGCGGCGCAGCAGCCCGCCGACGAGCCCGGCGAGCCCGGAGGCCGCGGGGGTGGCGGGCCGCCCCCGGCCCACGCGACCCGTGGTGGCCCGGCCGTAGCCGCGCCCGGTCGACATCCGTCCGGTGGAGCGGGGCATGCCCCGCCCGGTCCGCCCGCCGCGGGCCGCGCTGCGCGCAGTGTTCTCTGCCGTGCCCATCAGTCGTCCGAGGATGCTCATGGCGGTGGCCTACCCCGCACCGGACCGGTCGATGCACCGGAGATCAGGAACGGCTCGACGCCGGCGTCTCGCCACCCTCCAGGTCACCCTCCGTGTCGAGGTACGCCTGCTGCAGCTCGGCCAGCAGCGCCGGGTCGGGCTCGGCCCACATCTGCCGGTCGACCGCCTCCAGCAGCCGCTCGGCGATGCCGTGCAGCGCCCACGGGTTGGCCCGATCCATGAACGCGCGGTTCTCCGGGTCCAGCACGTAGGTCTGGGCGAGCTTCTCGTACATCCAGTCGGCGACCACGCCGGTCGTGGCGTCGTAGCCGAAGAGGTAGTCGACGGTGGCGGCCAGCTCGAAGGCGCCCTTGTAGCCGTGCCGGCGCATCGCCTGCAGCCACTTCGGGTTGACCACGCGGGCGCGGAACACCCGGGCGGTCTCCTCGGTCAGCGACCGGGTGCGCACCGACTCCGGCCGGGTGGAGTCGCCGATGTAGGCCCGCGGCGAGGAGCCGGTCAGCGCGCGGACCGTCGCCACCATCCCGCCGTGGTACTGGAAGTAGTCGTCGGAGTCGGCGATGTCGTGCTCGCGGGTGTCGACGTTCTTGGCCGCCACCGCGATCCGCCGGTAGGCCGCCTCCATGTCCGGGCGGGCCTGCACGCCGTCCAGGTCGCGGCCGTAGGCGTAGCCGCCCCACACCGCGTAGACCTCGGCGAGGTCGGCGTCCCCGCGCCAGTCGCGGGAGTCGATGAGCGGCAGCAGCCCGGCCCCGTAGGCGCCGGGCTTGGAGCCGAACACGCGGGTCGTGGCCCGCCGGCGGTCGCCGTGCCCGGCGACGTCGGCGTCCACGTGGGCGCGCACGAAGTTCCGGTCCGCGGGCTCGTCGAGCGCGGCCACCAGCGTCACCGCGTCGTCGAGCATGGTCACCACGTGCGGGAAGGCGTCCCGGAAGAAGCCGGAGATCCGCACGGTGACGTCGATCCGCGGCCGGCCGAGCTCCTCGAGCGGCACGGGCTCCAGGCCGGTCACCCGCCGCGAGGCGTCGTCCCACACCGGGCGGACGCCGAGCAACGCGAGGACCTCGCCGACGTCGTCCCCCGAGGTGCGCATCGCCGAGGTCCCCCAGACCGACAGCCCCACGGACGGCGGGTAGGTGCCGGTGTCGGCGAGGTAGCGCTCGACCAGGGAGTCGGCCATCGCCTGGCCGGTCTCCCAGGCCAGCCGGGAGGGGATCGCCCGTGGGTCGACGGAGTAGAAGTTGCGCCCGGTCGGCAGCACGTTGACCAGCCCGCGCAGCGGCGAGCCCGACGGCCCGGCCGGCACGTAGCCGCCCTCCAGGGCGTGCAGGGTCGCGTCCAGCTCGTCGGTGGTGCGCTCCAGCCGGGGCACCACCTCGTCGACGGCGAACCGCAGCACCGCCTCGACGCGGTCGTCCGGGCGCCCCAGCACGTCCGAGACGACCGGCGGCACCGCGGACGCCGCCCAGCCGGCCGCCTCCATGCCGGCGACCAGCGCCTCGGCCCGGGCCTCGACCGCGTCGGTGGTGACGCGGTCGGCCCCCTCCGCCAGCCCGAGCGCCTCGCGCAGCCCCGGGAGGGCCACCTGACCGCCCCAGATCTGCCGGGCGCGCAGCATCGCCAGCACCAGGTCGACCCGGCCCCGCCCGGACGGCGGGGTGCCGAGCACGTGCAGGCCGTCGCGGATCTGCGAGTCCTTGATCTCGCAGAGCCAGCCGTCGACGTGCAGGATCATCTCGTCGAACCGGTCGTCCTCGGGCCGCTCCGTGAGCCCCAGGTCGGAGTCCATCTTCGCGGCCTGCAGAAGCGTCCAGATCTGCGCCCGGACGGCGGGCAGCTTGGCCGGGTCCATCGCCGCGATGTTGGCGTGCTCGTCGAGCAGCTGCTCCAGCCGGGCGATGTCGCCGTAGGAGTCGGCGCGGGCCATCGGCGGCACCATGTGGTCGACCAGGGTGGCGTGCGCGCGCCGCTTGGCCTGCGAGCCCTCGCCGGGGTCGTTGACCAGAAACGGGTAGACCAGCGGCAGGTCGCCGAGTGCGGCGTCCGGCGCGCACGACGCGGACAGGCCCACGGTCTTGCCGGGCAGCCACTCCAGGTTGCCGTGCTTGCCGGCGTGCACGAGTGCGTGCGCGCCGAACACCGACCGCAGCCACCAGTAGGCGGCCAGGTAGTGGTGGGACGGCGGCAGGTCCGGGTCGTGGTAGATCGCGATCGGGTTCTCCCCGAAGCCGCGCGGCGGCTGGACCATCACCACGACGTTCCCGGCCCGCAGCGCGGCGAAGACGATGTCGTCCCCGTCCACGAACAGCGTGCCCGGCGGCTCACCCCAGTGCTGCACCATCGCCCCGCGGAGGTCCTCGGGCAGCGTGTCGAAGAACGCGCGGTACTCGGCGGCCGGGATCCGGACGGGGTTCCCGGACAGCTGCTCCGACGTGAGCCAGTCGGCGTCCTGCCCGCCGGCGGCGATCAGCGCGTGCACCAGCGCGTCGCCGTCCAGCTCGGCCACGCCGGGCAGCGCGTCGGGCCCGTCGAACGGGCCGACGTCGTACCCGGCGCCGGACATCGCGGCCAGCAGCCGGACGACGGACGCCGGGGTGTCCAGGCCGACGGCGTTGCCGATGCGGGCGTGCTTGGTCGGGTAGGCGCTCAGCATCACGACGATGCGGCGCTCGGCGGGCGGGGTGTGCCGCAGCCGGGCGTGCGCGACGGCGGTGCCGGCCACGCGGGCGGCCCGCTCGGGATCGGCGACGTACCTGGTCAGGCCGTCGTCGTCGGTCTCCTTGAAGGAGAACGGCACGCTGATCAGCCGGCCGTCGAACTCCGGGATGGCGACCTGGTTGCCGACGTCGAGCGGGGACAGTCCGTCGTCGTCGGCCAACCACTCCGCCCGCGACCGGGTCAGGCACAGCCCCTGGACCACCGGCACGTCGAGCGAGGCGAGCTGGCCGACGTCCCACGCGCCGTCGTCCCCGCCGGCCTGGGCGGTGGCCGGCCGCGAGCCGCCGGCCGCCAGCACGGTGACGACCAGCGCGTCGGCCGTGCGCAGGACGTCCAGCAGCTCGTCGGACACGCTGCGCAGCGAGGAGGTGAAGACCGGCAGCGCGCGGCCGCCGGCGTCCTCGATCGCCCCGCACAGCGACTCGACGAAGGCGGTGTTCCCGGCCAGGTGGTGCGCCCGGTAGTAGAGGACGGCGACGGTCGGCCCGCCGTCGTCCCGCGGGGTCCGCTCCAGCAGGCCCCAGTCCGGCGCGACCACCGGCGGCTCGAAGCCCTCGCCGGTCAGCAGCACGGTGTCGGACAGGAACCGGTGCAGCTGGACCAGGTTGTCCGGCCCGCCCTGCGCGAGGTAGCCGTGCGCCTCGGTCGCCACGCCCATCGGGACGGTGGACAACTCCATCAACTCGGCGTCGGGCAGCGCCTCCCCGCCGAGGACGACGACCGGCGCAGGCCCGGCCAGCAGCGGCGCCAGCCGCTCCTCGTACTGCCGCCGCACGCCCAGGATGCGGACGACGACGAGCTCCGCCCCCTCGGCGAGGGACGCCATGCCCGCGTCGTCCAGCCGGGAGGGGTTGCCCAGCCGCCAGTGGGCGCCACTGGCGCGGGCGGAGAGGAGGTCGGTGTCGCTGGTCGACAGCAGCGTGAACACCGACGGCACGCTACCGGGACCGGCCGGTGGCGACGCCCCGGACGCCCGGGTCCGCACGCACGACCGGCCGGAACGGGCGACACCGCGGCCCTAGCGTCCGCGCATGCCTCCCGTGCCGCCGCTCCCCGACGACGCGTTCGGCCGCGTGCTGTGCGTCGTCGCCCACCCCGACGACGTCGAGTACGGCACCTCCTCGGCCGTCGCCGCCTGGACCGCCCGGGGCATCGACGTGGCCTACCTGCTGCTCACCCGCGGCGAGGCCGGCATGGACGCCCTCCGGCCCGAGGAGACCGCCCGGCTGCGGACGGCGGAGCAGCTGGCCGCCGCCGAGGCGGTCGGCGTCACCGAGGTCCGGTTCCTCGACCACCCGGACGGCGTCCTGGAGCACGGTCCGGCACTGCGCCGCGACATCGCCCGGGTCATCCGCGAGCACCGCCCCGACGCCCTGCTGGTCGGCACGTGGGAGATCGAGTTCGCCGCCGGGCTCAACCAGGCCGACCACCGCGTCGCGGGGCTCGCCGGGCTGGACGCGCTGCGCGACGCCGGCAACCGCTGGGTGTTCCCCGAACTGCTCGACGAGGGGCTCGAGCCCTGGGCGGTGCGCTGGCTGCTGAGCAGCGGTGACCCCCGGCCGACCCACGGGGTCGACGTGACCGGCGAGGCGCTGGAACGGGGCATCGCCTCGCTGGAGGCGCACGGGCAGTACCTGGCCGGCATCCCCGGCCACCCGCCCCCGCGGCCGATGATCACCGGGATCACGGCGCTGCAGGGGCGGGCGATGGGGGTGCCGCACGCGGTGCTCCTCCGCGCCTGGGACCTGTTCGCGCCGCCGCCCATCGCGCAGGAGGCGATGGCGGCGGCCGCCGGGACGGCCGGCTGAACCGGTCAGCAGCCCCCGTCCCCTCCGCCACCGCCTCCGCCGCCGCAGTCGCCGAAGCCGCCACCCCAGCCACCTGCGCCGGCGTCCGCGCCACCGCCAGAGCCGTGCTCCCGCCCCTGCCCGGTGGGGACTGCGGCTGTGGGCGGTCCTCGACGAGTCCGTGCTCCGCCGCACCGCACGCGCCCCCGGGTCGCCCGAGGGCGCGGCGGTGCTGCGCGGGCAGCTGGCGTGGTCGGTCGAGGTCGCCGCGCGCCCCCACGTCACCGCACAGGTGCTGCCGCTCGACGCCGGGCTGCCGCCGGTGACCGCCGGCTCGTTCTCCGTCCTCGAGTCACGCGCCACCGGGACGCCGGACGTCGTCTACCTGGAGGACGAGACGCGGATCCCCTTCGTCGACGGCGAGGCCGAGGTGCACCGCTACGGCCGGGCGTTCGAGCTGCTCATCGATATGGCGCTGGACCCCGACGTGTCGGTCCGCTGGATCGGGGAGCTGCTCGACCGGTGGGGATCAGGCGGCGCCCAGGGCGTCGGCGACCCGGTGGTGGGCCACCGCCTCGCCGGCCCGGCTCTGCCGCTCCAGCGTGCGGGCCAGCGCCCGCCGCGCCCAGCCGTTGGCCGGGGCCATCGCGACCAGGCGGGTGAGCGCCTCCTCCGCCCGCGCCAGCTGGGCGGAGCCGAAGTAGGACCGGGCCAGCAGCTCGAGGGCGGCCTCGTTGGTCGGCTCGGCCCGGACCAGGGGCTCCAGCAGGCGGGCCGCCTCGATCGGCTGGCCCATCGCGAGGAAGAGGTCCGCGCGGAGGAACTCCGAGTGCAGGTCGCGCTGGGTCATGCGGGGGGAACACCGTGGTCTCGCCGCGCCTTCCCGCGCCCCGGGTCGCACCATGGCTGTAGTGAATCCACTGAGCGCCGCCCCGGCGAAGAACGGCTGTCCCCCACACCCCTCCAGGGAGCCCCCATGAGACTGCGTCCCCAGGCCCGGCAGCAGACAGCGGACCGGCCCGCGGCCGGCGGCGAGCGCGTGCTGGTCGTCCAGCGGATCGGAGCGATCGTCGTCGGCCAGGTCATCCTGGTCTTCGGCCTGCTCGGCTTCGCCAACCAGCTGGCGTTCTTCTCCACCGAGGGCGAGCGGGTGCTGGGCCTGTCCTCCAACGGCCTGCTCTCGACCATCTCGATCGTCACGGCCGTGGTGCTCTTCGTCGCCGCGGCACGCGGGCCGCGGATCGCCTCGACGGTGATGATCGTCGTCGGCGTGCTGTTCCTGGTCTCCGCGCTGGTCAACCTGGCCGTGCTGCGCACCAGCTTCAACATCCTGGCGTTCGAGTTCCCGAACGTCGTCTTCTCCGTGGTGGCGGGGCTGGTGCTGCTCGTCCTCGGGACCTACGGCCGGGTCAGCGGCAACCTGCCGCCGGACAGCCCCTACGCCCGGGCCGGCACGGACGACGAGGAGATCGACCTGACCAGCGACCTCCCGGCCACCCCGGCCGAGGTCGCCGCGGAGCGGGCGATGCGCGAGGCCGAGGTCGCCGTCGTCCAGCACGTCGCCACCAACGAGCAGCGTCGGCGGGTGGCGGCGATGGCGCACGTGCACAGCCGGGGCGACCGGCGCCGGGTGTGGATGTCCTTCGACGAGGCCGGCCGCGAGCTCCGCTGAGCCGCGCCGGCACCCACGGCGCCGCGGTGGTGTACGGACCGGCCGCGGAGGCGGAGGATGGTCGGAAGCCCACCCATCGGGGAGTCCGCCATGGCACCGCGACTGCACCTCCCGCACCGCACGACGCGGTCCCCTGCGCCGGCCGGCGATCCACACCTGGGCGCACGCGTGTTCGCCGTCCAGCGGGCGGGCGCCGTCCTGGTGGCGGCGTTCCTCCTCGTCTTCGGCGTCCTCGGCTTCGCCGGCGGCCTGGACTACTTCTCGACCGAGGGCAGGCAGATCCTGGGTCTGTCCTCCAACGGTCTGCTGTCGACGATCTCGGTGGTCGTGGCCCTCGTGCTGCTCGTCGCTGCCGCCCGCAGCCCGCGCGTGGCCTCGACCGTGATGATCGTCGTCGGCACGCTGTTCCTGCTCTCCGCCCTGGTGAACCTCGCGGTCCTGCGGACGTCGTTCAACATCCTGGCCTTCGAGTTCGAGAACGTCGTCTTCTCCGTCGTGGTCGGCCTGCTCCTGCTGACGCTCGGCGCGTACGGCCGGATCGGCGGCCACCTGCCGGGGGACAGCCCGTACGCCCACGCGCGGCCGGGCGACGACGAGGAGATCGACCTGACCAGCGACCTCCCGGCCACCCCGGCCGAGATCGCCGCGGAGCAGGCGATGCGCGAGGCCGAGGTCGCCGTCGTCCAGCACGTCGCCACGAACGACCAGCGCCGGCGAGTGGCGGCGATGGCACGCGTGCACAGCCGGGGCGACCGGCGCCGGGTGTGGATGTCCTTCGACGGGGCCGGGCGCGAGCTGCGCTGAGGGGACCGGCCGCCGGTCACCGGACGGGACGGGACCGCGGGCCGTACCCTCGCCAGCGCCATGACCGCTCCTCCCGCAGCCGTCCGCGTGGGCGCCGACGCCTGCCCGGGTGCACTGCAGACCCACGCCGCCGCCGACGGCGCGCTGGCCCGGGTACGGGTGCCCGGCGGGCTGCTCAGCGGCGGCCAGCTGCGGGCGCTGGCGGCCGTGGCGCGCGACCTCGGCGACGGGGCGCTGGAGCTGACCAGCCGGGGCAACGTGCAGCTGCGCGGGCTGGCCGCGGGCACGGAGCCGGAGCTGGGCGACCGGCTGGCCGCCGCCGGCCTGCTGCCCAGCCCCACCCACGAGCGGGTGCGCAACCTGCTGGCCAGCGCGCTCACCGGCCGCGCCGGCGGGCACGTCGACGTCCGGCCGTGGGTGCGGGCCCTGGACGCCGGCCTGTGCGCCGACCCCGCGCTGGCCGGGCTGCCCGGCCGGTACCTGGCCACGCTGGACGACGGCCGCGGTGACGTGGCCGGCCTCGGTGGGGACGTCGGCCTGCAGGCGCTGTCCCCCGACGAGGTCGCGCTGACCCTCGGGGGCGCCGACGCCGGCCTGCGCGTGCACCCCGACGACGCCGTCCCCCTGGCGCTGGCCGCCACCCGCGGCTTCCTCGCCGAGCGCGCCGCCCAGGCCTCGAGCGCATGGCGCCTGGCCGAGCTCGAGGACGGGCCGGCCCGCGTCGCCGCCCGCCTGGGTGCCACCCTCCCCGCCGCCCCCCACCGCCTTTATCGCGATATTGGCACCACGCCCTCGGTCGGATCCGTGGTGCAGCGGGACGGGCGGGTGGCGCTGATCGCCGTCGTGCCGCTGGGGCGCCTCGACGCCGCTCAGGCCGACCTGCTGGCCCGGGTCACCGGCGAGGTGCAGCTGACGCCGTGGCGCAGCGTCGTCGTCCCCGACCTCACCGAGGACGCCGTCGACGACGTCGCGGTCGCCCTGCACCGGACCGGGATGGTGTTCGACGAGGCCAGCCCCTGGACCCGGGTCACCGCCTGCGCCGGGCGGCCGGGGTGCGCGAAGTCGCTGGCCGACGTCCGGGCCGATGCCGCCCGGGCCGTCGCGACCGGCACCCTGCCGGCCGATGGCACCCGCCAGCACTGGGCCGGGTGCGAGCGGCGCTGCGGCCGGCCGCGGGGCGAGGTCGTCGACGTCGTGGCGACCGGGACCGGATACCGAGTCGGGAAGAGCTGATGTACGAGTACGAGAAGGACGGCGCGGAGATCTACCGGCGCTCGTTCGCCACCATCCGCGCGGAGACCGACCTGACCGGCCTGCCCGGGGACGTGGCCCGCGTAGCCGTGCGGATGGTGCACGCCTGCGGCCAGGTCGACCTGGTCGAGGACCTCGCGTACTCACCCGACGTCGTGGCGCGGGCCCGCGAGGCGCTGGACGCCGGCGCCCCGGTGCTGTGCGACGCGGAGATGGTGGCCTCGGGGATCACCCGCCGGCGGCTGCCCGAGGACAACGACGTCGTCTGCACGCTCAACGACCCGCGCACGCCGGCCCTGGCCGCCGACCTCGGCACCACCCGCACCGCCGCGGCGCTCGAGCTGTGGCGCGACCGGCTGGACGGCGCGGTGGTCGCCATCGGCAACGCACCGACCGCGCTGTTCCACCTGCTGGAGCTGGTCGCGGCCGGGGCACCCCGCCCGGCCGCGGTGATCGGCATCCCGGTCGGCTTCATCGGCGCGGTGGAGTCCAAGGACGCGCTGGCCGCCTCCGACCTGGACCACCTGGTGGTGCGCGGCCGGCGCGGCGGCAGCGCCATCACCGCGGCGGCGGTCAACGCGATCGCGAGCGACGTCGAGTGAGCGGACCCCGCACCGGTCGGCTGTACGGCGTCGGGCTGGGCCCCGGCGATCCCGAGCTGGTGACCGTCAAGGCCGCCCGGCTGATCGCCGCAGCCGACGTCGTGGCCTTCCACGCCGCGCAGCACGGCCGCTCGGTCGCCCGGTCGGTGGCCGCGCCCTACCTGCGCGCGGGCCAGGTCGAGGAGCTGCTGGTCTACCCGGTGACCACCGAGACCACCGACCACCCCGGGGGCTACCAGGGCGCGATCGACGAGTTCTACGAGGCGGCGGCGGCCCGGCTGGCCGCGCACCTGGACGCCGGCCGCGACGTCGTCGTCCTCGCTGAGGGGGACCCGTTCTTCTACGGCTCCTACATGCACATGCACAAGCGACTGGCGCACCGGTACCCGACCGAGGTGGTGCCGGGCGTGACCAGCGTCAGCGGGGCCGCCGCGGCGGTCGGCCGGCCGCTGGTCGAGCGGGACGAGGTGCTCACCGTGCTGCCGGGCACGCTGCCGGCCGAGGAGCTCGCGGAGTGGCTGGCGACCACGGACGCCGCCGCCGTGATGAAGCTGGGCCGCACGTTCGGCAACGTGCGGGAGGCGTTCGACGCCGCCGGGGTGCTCGACCGCGCCCTCTACGTCGAGCGGGCCAGCACCAGCCGCCAGCGCACGATGCCGCTGGCCGACGTCGACCCGGTGACGGTCCCCTACTTCTCCCTCGCCCTGCTGCCCAGCCCGCTGACCGGCCCGACCCCCGGCTCGGAGCAGCACGACGAGGCGGCACCCCGCACCGGCGAGGTCGTCGTCGTGGGCCTGGGCCCCGGCCGCCGGTCCTGGACGACGCCGGAAGCCGCCGAGGCGCTGGCCGCCGCCGACGACCTGGTCGGCTACGGCCCCTACCTGGACCGGGTACCGGCCAACCCGCGGCAGACCCGGTACCCGAGCGACAACCGGGTGGAGGCCGAGCGGGCCGCCCACGCCCTGGAGCTGGCCCGGTCCGGACGGCGGGTCGCGGTCGTCTCCAGCGGCGACCCCGGCGTCTTCGCGATGGCCGCCGCGGTGCTCGAGGTCGCCGAGCGACCGGAGTACGCCGGCGTCCCGGTGCGGGTGCTGCCCGGCCTGACCGCCGCGCAGGCCGTCGCCGCCCGGGTCGGCGCGCCGCTGGGGCACGACTTCGCGGTGGTCAGCCTGTCCGACGTCCGCAAGCCGTGGGACGTCGTCGTGGAGCGGCTGCGCCACGCCTCGGCCGCCGACCTGGTGCTGGCGCTCTACAACCCGCGGTCCAAGGCCCGCCCGCACCAGCTGGCCGAGGCGCAGGCGGTGCTGCTCGAGGGCCGCAAGCCCGACACGGTGGTCGTCGTCGGCCGGGACGTCGGTGGCCCGGAGGAGAGCGTCACCGTCACCACGCTCGGCGAGTTCGACCCGGAGACCGTCGACATGCGCTGCTGCGTGATCGTCGGCTCCTCGCAGACCCGGGTCAGCCGCGGCGGCGCCGTCTACAGCCCACGGACCCACTCCGACGCCTCCTGAAGGAGGATCCCCGGCGAGGCCCCGTCCAGAGGCTCGCCCCGAGCTTGCGAGGGGTGAGGAGGACGGGGTCCTTCTGGGGGCCGCGTGACACTCAGTGCCACCGCTGGCACGATGACCTGCCAGTGGCGCGCGTCACCCTGAGACGGGACGGTGCCGACGGCCGGGCGACCGCGGGAGGGCTTCCATGGCGAGCACCAGGGACTGGTTCGAGACCGTCGAGGAGGCCCAGCACCGCGCGAAGAAGCGGCTGCCGCGATCGGTGTACCTGGCGCTGGTCGCCGGCAGCGAGAAGGGGCTGACGGCCACCGACAACGTCGCGGCCTTCGACGAGATCGCCTGGCGCCCGCACGTGGCCGACCTGCACGGCAAGCGGGAGCTGGCCACCACGGTGATGGGCCAGGAGGTGTCCATGCCGGTGCTGGTCTCCCCCACCGGCGTGCAGGCGGTGCACCCGGACGGCGAGGTGGCGGTCGCCCGCGCGGCCGCCGCCGCGGACGTCGCGATGGGCCTGTCCTCCTTCGCCAGCAAGCCGGTGGAGGAGGTCGGCGCGGCGCACTCCAAGCTGTTCTTCCAGATGTACTGGGTCGGCTCGCGGGAGACGATCCTCGCCCGCGCCGAGCGGGCCCGCGCCGCGGGCGCCACGGGCCTGATCATGACGCTGGACTGGTCGTTCGCCTCGCGGCGGGACTGGGGCAGCCCGCCGATCCCCGAGAAGATCGACCTCAGGAACGCGATCAAGTTCGCCCCCGAGGTGGTGCGCAAGCCGCGCTGGCTGGCCACCTACCTGCGCTCGGGCGGCATCCCCGAGCTCAGCGTGCCCAACCTGGCGCTCGGCGGCGAGGACCCGCCCAACTTCTTCGGCGCCTACGGCCAGTGGATGGGCACCCCGCTGCCCACCTGGGCGGACGTCGCCTGGCTGCGCGAGCAGTGGGGCGGGCCCTTCATGCTCAAGGGGATCACCCGGCCCGACGACGCCCGCCGCGCCGTCGACGCCGGCGTCAGCGCCATCTCGGTCTCCACCCACGGCGGCAACAACCTCGACGGGACGCCCGGGGCGATCCGCTCGCTGCCCGGCGTGGTCGACGCGGTCGGCGACCAGGTCGAGGTGCTCATGGACGGCGGCGTGCGCCGCGGCGGCGACGTCGTCAAGGCGATGGCCTTGGGCGCCAAGGCCGTCATGATCGGCCGCGCGTACCTGTGGGGCATGGCCGCGAACGGCGAGCGCGGCGTGCAGAACGTGCTGGCGATCCTCCGGCAGGGCATCGACGAGGCGCTGCTCGGGCTGGGCAAGGCGTCGGTGCACGACCTCACCCGGGAGGACGTCGTCCTGCCGCCGGGCTTCACCCGCAGCTGAGCCGCCCGACCCGCCGGGCGGCGGGAATGCGGTCGGGGCGGGCGGGCTTGCGCAGTGGCGTGCCCGCCCTCCGCTCGTCCCGGGCCGCGACGTTCTGGACCGCCGCCGCGCTGCTGGTCCTGGTGCTGGCTGCCTCGGCCGCCCCCTCACCGCTGTACCGGGTCTACCAGGAGCGCTTCGGCTTCTCCTCCGGCGTGCTGACGGCCGTCTTCGGCATCTACGCCTTCGCCCTGCTGGGCGCACTGCTCGTCGTCGGCCGGCTGTCCGACCACGTGGGACGACGGCCCGTGCTGGTCGCCGGGCTGCTGCTGCAGGTGGCCGCCAGCCTGCTGTTCCTCTCCGCCGACGGGGTGGGCTGGCTGCTGACCGCGCGCGTGGTGCAGGGCCTGTCGGTCGGGGCGCTCACCGGGACGCTGGGGGCCATCCTCCTGGACTCCCAGCGCAGCGACCGGCCGAGGGCCGCGCTGCTCAACAGTGCGTCGCCAGGCGTCGGCCTGGCGCTCGGTGCGGTCGCGGCCGGGCTGGCCATCGAGGGGCTGGGCGCCCCCACCGCCTGGGTGTTCGGCGTGCTGGCGGTGCTCTTCTCGCTCGCCGTGCTGGTCGTCGTCCCGCTCCTGCCCGAGACCTCGCCGCGGGTGCCCGGCGCGCTGGCGTCGCTGCGCCCGCGCGTGCACGTACCCGCCGCCCAGCGCGCCGCCTTCGTCGTCGCGACACCGTGCCTCGTGGCGCTGTGGGCGCTGGGCGGGCTGTACCTCTCGCTGGGCCCGTCACTGGCGGCCGGCGTCTTCGGCATCGAGGACCACCTGGTGGGCAGCCTGCTGCTGGTGGCGGTCAACGGCACCGGCGCGATCGCCTCGGTGGCGCTCTGGCGGACCGAGCCGAGCACCGCGATGCTCCTCGGCTGCCTGGTCTTCGCCACCGGGGTCGGCGGCACCGTCGTCTCGCTGACCACCGGCAACACCGCCCTGTTCTTCACCGCGGCGGCCGTCTCCGGCTTCGGCTTCGGCGCCGCCTTCGTCGGGGCGATCGCCACGGTGACCCGCGGGGTGGCGGCGGGGGAGCGCGGGGGGCTCCTCTCCAGCGTCTTCGTCGTCGGCTACCTCGCCTTCAGCATCCCCGCCATGGCCGCCGGGCTGGCGGCGAGCCAGGTGGGGTTGCGGCCCACCGGCCAGGTGTACGGCGCCGCCGTCGCCGTCCTCGCCGTCGCGGCCGCGGTCGGGTTGCTGCGCGTGCGACGCCGCGCCACGGAACGGCGTCCCCAGCCGGTCGCCATGTAACGACCTCGCGGCGGGCCCCTGCAAGGGGGCCGGGCTCAGCTGTAGGGGTCGGCCTTGAGCAAGCGGGCCAGGTGGGCGGCGTTGGCCCCCAGCGTGGACGTCGTCGAGGCGACCGCCTCCGGCGTCTCGTCCAGGTCCAGGTAGTCGCGGCCGCCCATCGCCTCGTCGTTCCAGTACGTGCCGCCCTGGGACGGGATGGTGAAGCCGATGTCGTTGAGCCCCTGCATCAGGTCGGCGGTGATCTTGTGCGCGCCGTCCTCGTTGCCGACGACGGCGGTCACGGCCACCGTGCCGGCGATCAGCGGGCGGCCGGAGTCGTCGGTCTCGGACAGCTCGCCGTCCAGCCGCTCGAGCACCCGCTGGGCGACGCTGCTCATGTGACCGACCCACGTCGGGGTGGCGACGACCAGGATGTCGGCGGCCAGCAGCTTCTCCCGGATGGCCGGCCACTCGTCGCCCTCGCCCATGTCGACCTCGACGCCGGGCTTCACGTCGTGGTCGACCACGCGGACGACCTCACCGGTCACGCCGTCCCCCAGGGCGTCCAGCACCTCCCGGGCCATCTTCTCGCTGCTGGAGGGCGCGGGCGAGGGCTTGAGGCTGCACACGAGGGCGAGGGCACGGAGGGACACGGTCTCGGTCATGACCTCGCCCGTGCCCGACCCGGTGGTCCGGCACACCCGTGTCATCCACCCGTCATCCGGCCGGGCCGGTCAGCGCAGCACGGCGTCCAGGAAGCCCGGCACCCGCTGCTCAGCCGCTCCTCAGCACGGTCAGCACCTCCGCGGGGGTGGCGGCGACCGCGGCGGCCCCGGCCTCCGCGAGCTCGCCGGGCGGCGCGGGGCCCCAGCCGGCACCGATGCAGGGCAGCCCGTGCGCCGCCGCGCCGAGCACGTCGTGCGCCCGGTCGCCGACCAGCACCGGCCGCTCGCCGTCCGGGTGCGCCGCCAGCGCGGCGGCGACCACCTGGTCCTTGTGCCGGACGGTGCCGTCGAAGGTGGCGCCGTGCACCGAGGCGAAGAAGCCGTCGAGCCCGCCGTGTGCCAGCAGCCGGACGGCGAAGGGCTCGGGCTTGCTGGTCGCGACGGCGAGCGTGGCGCCGGCCCGGGTCAGCGCGGCCAGCAGCGCGGGGACGCCGGGGTACACGGTCGCCCGGAGCAGCGCGCCGGCGGAGTGGTGCGCGCGATAGGCGGCCACCGCCCGCGGGACGTCGTCCACCGGGACGCCGAGCACCAGGGCGAAGCCGTCCTCCAGCGGTGGGCCGACCATGCCGCGCAGCTGCTCGGGGGTGGGCTCGGGCCGGCCCAGCTCGGCGGCCGCGACGCGCACCGAGGCCCAGATGCCCGGCGTGGAGTCCACCAGGGTGCCGTCGAGGTCGAACAGGATGAGACGACCGGCCAGCCCCTGGTGCGCAGCGCGGTCAGCTGCTTCGCTCTTCAAGCACCTCTCCCTGCCGTCGTCCGCCCCGGAGGACCCGTATGACCCGGACCCGCGACACCGCCGCGACCGCCCCCTCGACCCTCCGGGCGGTGCAGGCCACCGCCGCGCTGGCCCTGCTCGTGCTGCTCTGGCAGTTCGTCTCCGCCGGCCGGATCATGGTCGGCGAGGACGCGACCGGCGGCCACGGCGCCGGGGCGATCGCCCTGCACGCCACCACCGGCCTGCTCCTGCTCGCCACCGTGCTGCACGGACGGCGCACGCGGGTCTGGTGGCCGGCCGCGCTGGCCGGGGCGGTCTTCGTGCTCACCTTCGTGCAGGCCGCGCTGGGCAGCTCGGGTTCGATCACGACGCACGTCCCGCTGGCCCTGGTGCTCACCGTGGGCACGGCGTGGCTGGCGGCATGGTCGTTCCGCCCAACCGCCCCCTGAGCCAGGCCGCGGCCTCCTCGACGGTCGCGACCACCGGCACGCCGGCGGGCAGCGGGGGGCGGCGGACCAGCACCACCGGGACGCCGAGCTGCCGGGCCGCGGTCAGCTTGGCCGCGGTCATCGGCCCGCCGCTGTCCTTGGTGACGAGGACGTCGACGCCGTGCGCGGTCATCAGCGCCCGCTCGTCCTCCACGGTGAACGGCCCGCGGGCGAGGACCACCGTGGCCTGCGCCGGCAGCGGCGGCCCGGGCGGGTCGACCGAGCGGACGACGCAGTGGGCGGTGAGCCCGGCGAAGGCCGCCAGCCCCTGCCGGCCCGTGGTCAGGAACACCGAGCGGCAGCCGGCGACCGCCGCCGCGGCCTGCTCGAGGGTGTCCACCCACCGCCAGTCGTCGCCGGGGCGCGCGGTCCAGCCGGGGCGCTGCAGCCGCAGCACCGGGGTGCCGGTGGCCGCGGCCGCCTCCGCCGCGTGCGCGGTCATGGTGGCGGCGAAGGGGTGGGTGGCGTCCACCAGCGCGGCGACCCCGTCCAGCGCGGCCGCGAGGCCCGCGGCGCCGCCGAAGCCGCCGATGCGCACCTCCCCGGCCGGGAGCACGGGGTCGGCGACCCGGCCGGCCAGCGAGCTGAGCACGTCGACGCCCTCGGCGACCAACCGCGCGGCGAGCCGCCGCGCCTCCGCCGTCCCGCCGAGGACCAGCACCCGGCCGGTGCCGAGCTCGCCGCGCGACCTCCCGGGCTCGGTCACCGGCCCGGCCCGTGCATGCTGACCAGGTGAGCGGGGCGGGGCGCGAGGGCGGCACGGGGCTGCGCCACGGCTGGACGACCGGCGCCTGCGCCACCGCCGCCACGACCGCCGCGTACACCGCGCTGCTCACCGGCGAGTTCCCCGACCCCGTCACCATCGACCTGCCGCACGACAAGCACCCGGCGTTCGCGCTGGCGCGGGAGTGGCTCGGGGACGGCGAGGCGGGCGCCGGGATCGTCAAGGACGCCGGCGACGACCCCGACGTCACCCACGGTGCCCTGGTCTCGGCCCGGGTCACCCGGGGCGAGCCCGGGTCCGGCGTCGTCTTCCGCGCCGGCGAGGGCGTCGGCACGGTGACCAAGCCCGGACTGCCGCTGCCGGTCGGCGAGCCGGCCATCAACCCGATGCCCCGGCAGTTCGTCCGCGGGCACGTCGCCGCGGTCGCGGCGCGGCACGGCGGCACCGGGGACGTCGTGGTCGAGGTGTCGGTGGAGAACGGCGCGGAGCTGGCCCGCAAGACGTGGAACCCGCGGCTGGGCATCCTCGGCGGGCTGTCGATCCTGGGGACGACGGGCGTCGTCGTCCCCTACTCGTGCTCGTCGTGGATCGACTCGATCCGCCGCGGCATCGACGTCGCCCGCGCGGCCGGGCGGGAGCACGTGGCCGGGTGCACCGGCTCGACCAGCGAGCGGGTGGTCACCGAGCTGTACGGGCTGCCCGAGGACGCGCTGCTCGACATGGGCGACTTCGCCGGCGCGGTGCTCAAGTACCTGCGCCGCCACCCGGTGCCCCGGCTGACCGTCGCCGGCGGCATCGGGAAGCTGGCCAAGCTCGCCGACGGCCACCTCGACCTGCACTCCGGCCGCTCGCAGGTGTCCCCTGCGTCGCTGGCCGCGATGGTGCGCGACGCCGGCGGGTCGGCGGAGCTGGTCGAGGGGGTGCGCGGGGCGAACACCGCGCTCCACGCGCTGCAGCAGTGCCAGGCGGCCGGGCTGCCGCTGGGCGACCTGGTGGCCGCCGGCGCCCGGGAGACGGCGCTCGGCGTGCTCCGCGGGGCGCCGGTCGAGGTGGACGTCGTGGTCATCGACCGCGCCGGCACCGTGGTGGGTCACGCCTGACCTCGGCATCGGGTCGTCGAGTAGAGGTGGCTGTCGGGGAACTCCGCCGCCGCGAGCACCGGGCCGACGACGACGACCGCCGTCCGCCTGACCCCGGCCGCCTCCACCTGGCCGGCGATGTCGGCGAGCGTGCCGCGCAGCACCAGCTCGTCGTCCCGGCTGGCGCGGGCCACCACGGCGACCGGGCCGTCGTCGCCGTAGTGCTCGGCCAGCTCTGGCGCGAGCTCGGCGATCCGCTGGACGGCGAGGTGCAGCACCAGCGTCGCGCCGGTCGCGGCGTAGGCGGCGAGCTGCTCACCCGGCGGCATGGGGGTGGACCGGGCGCTGGTCCGGGTGAGGACGACGGTCTGCCCGACCCCGGGTACGGTCAGCTCCCGCTTGAGCGCCGCGGCGGCGGCCGCGAACGCCGGCACCCCGGGCACGACCTCGTAGGGCACCCCGGCCGCGTCCAGCCGGCGCATCTGCTCGGCCATGGCGCTCCAGATCGACGGGTCCCCGGAGTGCAGCCGGGCCACGTCGAGGCCCGCCTCGTGCGCGGCGACCAGCTCGGCGGTGATCCGGTCGAGGTCCAGGTCGGCGGTGTCGACCAGCCGGGCACCGGCGGGCGCGGTGTCCAGCAGTTCGCGGGGCACCAGCGCACCGGCGTACAGGCACACCGGGGCGGCCGCGATGACGCGCGCCGCCCGCAGCGTGACCAGGTCCGCCGCACCCGGCCCCGCCCCGATGAAGAACACGGTCACGGCACTGCCTTCCGCGCGCAGGAGGCACCGTGCGGGCCCCTCACCGGGTCACGCTCCAGATGGTCACCGGCATCGCGGGCCTCCAGCCGGTGTAGCCGCCGACGGGCGTCGCACGTGCCACCGACAGCCGGGTCAGCTCGCCGCCGGCCCGGGCGCGCCACTCCGCCAGCACCGCCTCGCCCTCGACGGTCACCGCGTTGGCCACCAGCCGGCCGCCCGGGCGCAGCGCGGCCCAGCAGGTGTCCAGCAGCCCCTCGCCGGTGAGCCCGCCGCCGACGAACACCGCGTCCGGCGTGGGCAGCCCGGCCAGCGCGGCCGGCGCCCGGCCCTCGACCACCTGCAGCCCGGGGACGCCGAGCCGCACGGCGTTCTGCGCGATGCGCGCGGCGCGCTCCGCCGAGCTCTCCACCGCCACCGCCCGGCAGGAGGGGTGCACCCGCATCCACTCGACGCCGATCGAGCCCGCGCCGGCGCCGACGTCCCACAGCAGCTGGCCGGGCAGCGGCGCGAGCCGGGCCAGGGTGACCGCGCGGACGTCGCGCTTGGTGAGCTGGCCGTCGTGGGCGTAGGCGTCGTCCGGCAGGCCGGGCACGGTCGGCAGCGGCACGGTGCCGGGGTCGGCGGCCACCTCGACGGCGGTGACCACGAGCGGGTCGGGGTCGGCGTGCGGCCAGGCCGCGGCGGTGCCGGCCACCGCCCGCTCGGCGGGCCCGCCCAGCTGCGCGAGCGCGGTCAGCCGGCTGGCGCCGAGACCCCGCTCGGTGAGCAGCCGCGCCACCGCTGCGGGGGTGGTGCCGTCCGAGCCGAGCACCAGCAGCCGGCGTCCGGGGGTGGCGTGCGGCACGACCAGCTCCACCGGCCGGCCGACCACCGACACCACCTGCGTGTCCTCCACCGCCCAGCCCAGCCGGGCACAGGCCAGCGTCACCGACGACGGGTGCGGCACCACCTCGACCGCACCCGCCCCGTGCAGCCGGACGAGCGAGGTGCCGACGCCGGACAGCATCGGGTCCCCGCTGGCCAGCACGACCACCCGGCGGCCCGGGTGGTCGGTCGTCAGCGAGGCCAGCGCGGGCGCCATCGGCGAGGGCCAGGGCACCCGCTCCGCGGGGACGCCGTCCGGCACGAGGGCCAGCTGGCGGGCACTGCCGCGCAGCACGTCGGCGTCCTCGACGGCCCGGCGCGCACGGGGCGAGAGGCCGTCCCAGCCGTCCGCCCCGATGCCGACGACCACGATCGGCGTGCTCACGCCGAGTCCACGGGCGCGACTCCGCGCCGCCGTCCGCTCCTCGCTCGCTGGCGCTCGCTGCGATGCTCCCGCGGCCGTCGTCACGCCGGCAGCTCCCCCGCCGGTCCGGCGGCCTCGGCGAGCAGGCGCTCCCGCAGCTCCCCGGGCAGCCGGTCGACGTAGACGGTCCCGTCGAGGTGGTCGACCTCGTGCTGCAGGCAGCGGGCGGCCATCCCGGTCGCCTCGATCGACACCGGCGCACCCGCCACGTCGACGCCGTCCACCCGCGCGCGGAAGGCCCGCGGCAGCTCGGCGTACGGGCCGGGCACCGACAGGCAGCCCTCGTCGGTGACCTCCTCGGCCGGCTCGCCCTCGCGCGGCCCGAGCACGGTGAGCCCGGGGTTCACCACGTAGCCGACGACGTCCTCGCCGTCGGCGTCCGGGCAGTCGATGACGAAGACCCGCGCGTCGACGCCGATCTGGTTGGCGGCCAGGCCCACCCCGTCGGCGGCCTCCATGCTGGCGAACATGTCGAGGACCAGGCGGCGGAGGTCCCGGCCGAACTCGGTCACCGGCGCGCACGACCGGTGCAGCACCGGGTTGCTGCCGTAGGTGACGATCGGCCGGGCGACGCCGCTGTAACGGCCGGGCAGGCGCATGACCACCGATCCTAGGGACGGCGCCCCGGCAGCCGGTTGGCACGATGTCCGCCGTGCTGCTCCCGCGCGACCTGCCGACCGCCGCGGGGCTCGCCCTCGGCGCCGCCGCCGACCTGCTGCTGGCCGATCCCCGGCGGTGGCACCCGGTGGCCGGTTTCGGGCAGGGGGCCGCCGCCCTGGAGCGCCGGCTCTGGCGCGACTCGCGCGCTGCCGGCGCCGTGCACGCCGGGCTGCTGACCGGCGCGGCGACCGGGTTGGGCGCCGTCCTCGACCGGGTCACCCGCGGCCGCCCGGTCCCCCGGACGCTGGTCACCGCCGTCGCCACCTGGGCCGTGCTCGGCGGCACCTCACTGGGCCGCGCCGGGACGGCGATGGCACGGACGCTGGACGACGGGGACCTGCCCGCCGCCCGCGCGCTGCTGCCCACCCTGGCCGGCCGCGACCCCTCCGGGCTGGGCGGGGACGAGCTGGCCCGGGCCACCGTCGAGTCGGTCGCGGAGAACACCTCCGACGCCGCCGTGGCGCCGCTGGTCTGGGGCGCGCTCGCCGGGCTTCCCGGGCTGCTGGGGTACCGGGCGGTCAACACCCTCGACGCCATGGTGGGCCACCGGTCGCCGCGGTACGCCCGCTTCGGCTGGGCGGCCGCCCGCACCGACGACGTCGCCAACTGGCTGCCCGCCCGGCTCACCGCGGCGCTCACCGTGGCCACCGCCCCGGTGGCCGGGGGATCGGCGCGCGGCGCCTGGCGGACCTGGCTCCGGGACGGCGCGGCGCACCCGTCGCCCAACGCCGGCCGCTGCGAGGCGGCGCTGGCCGGCGCACTGGACCTGCGGCTGGGCGGCCGCAACGTCTACGGCACCCGGGTGGAGGACCGCCCGGCGCTCGGCAGCGGCCGCTCCCCCACGGCCGGCGACGTCCCCCGGGCCGTGCGGCTCTCCCGCACGGTGTGGACGGCGGCCGCCGCACTGGCCGCGACCGCCCGGGCGCTGCCCCGCTGCTGACTCCCCGTTGCTGCCCGGACCCGTTCCGTAACGGTCTGGGAGCGGCGCACCGGGACACGCGGAGGCGGCGCCGACGGGCGTGCGTGTCGCGGCGGAACGTCGTACGGTCCTGGGAACGGAGTGGCCGGTGACCTGCGGGTCACCAGTGAACCGCGGTGGTCGAACACACGGCACGCGGCGCCCCGGCCAGGTTCGGCCCGGCAGCAACCCCGTGGAGTCGACATGACCACGACCCCGTACCCGACGCTCCCCCGCAGCACGGCCTCCAGCGCCCGTCCGGCACCGCAGCCGGCACGCCCCGCACCGTCCGCCCGGCGGCTGGCCGGCCGCTACCGGTACGACCGGGGGGCCGACACGTGGACCTGGTCCCCGGAGATGTCCGTGCTGCTCAACCTCGCCCCCAACGGCGCCCACCCGTGCACCGAGCTGCTGGTCCGGTCCCTGCACCAGGGCGACCGGCCGCGCGCCCTGGACGCGATCGCCGGCGCCTGCGCCACCGGCGCGCCCTTCGCCCTGCGGGTGCGGCTGGGCAGCCGCGGCGGCGGGGAGCGTCCCGCCGTCCTCGTCGGCGAGCCCGTCCTGGACGCGGCCGGGGCGGTCGACGCCCTCGAGGGCGTGCTGGTCGAGGTACCCCCGGAGCCGCGCCCGCCGGCGTCCCCCGCGGGTTCCGCCGACGCCGGGGCGGACCGGGTCACCGCCCTGGAGACCGAGGTGAGCCAGCTGCGCACCGCGATGAGCAGCCGGGCCGCCATCGAGCAGGCCAAGGGCATCCTCATGCTGATCACCAGCTGCGGTGAGCAGGTGGCCTTCGACCTGCTGGCGCACATCTCGAGCAACTCCCACCGCAAGGTGCGCGACGTCGCCGTGGCCATCGTCGAGTCGGCGGCCGGGCACGCCGGGCTGCCCGAGGACATCCAGGCGCTCGTCCGCGACGTCTGCCCACCCCGGCCGCACCACTAGGACACGCCAGGCGCGCCGTGCGCCCCGGGAGCGGACCGCTCCCGGGGCGCACGGGATGATGCCGCTGTCGCCGGTGGCCGCCGGCGGTCCCCGACCCGAGAGGGGAACGCGGCGTGCTCTACCTGGTCGTCCGGTTCCTGCTGCGCCCGTTGTTCCGCATCGCCTTCCGGATGCGCGTCACGGGGCGGGAGAACGTGCCGCTCACCGGCCCGGTGATCCTGGCGAGCAACCACCTGTCGTTCATCGACAGCATGGTGATCCCGCTGTCGGCACCGCGCCGCGTGCACTACCTGGCCAAGGCGGAGTACTTCACCGGCCGCGGCGTCGGCGGCTGGCTCACCCGGACGCTGTTCACCGCGCTCGGTGCGATGCCGGTGCAGCGGCAGACCTCCCGGGCCGCGCAGGAGGCGCTGGACACCGCGCTGGCCGTGCTGCGCCGCGGCGAGGGCTTCGGCATCTACCCGGAGGGCACCCGCTCGCGCGACGGCCGGCTGGCCCGCGGGAAGACCGGGGTCGCCTGGCTGGCGCTCACCGCCGACTGCCCCGTCGTCCCGGTGGCCGTGCACGGCACGGACAGGGTGCAGCCGGTGGACTCCCGGTGGCCGCGTCCGCACAAGGTGTCGGTCACCTTCGGCGAACCGCTGACCTTCCCCGAGCAGCGCGGGATGGCCCGCAACGGCCGGGCCCGCCGGGTGGTGACCGACCGGATCATGGAGGCGATCGCCGAGCTGTCGGGCCAGGAGAAGGCCGGCTGGGGGCAGCCGGCGGCATGAGCGGGGCCATTCCGCGGCGCCCGGCCTCCGGCGGCGCCCTGCTCGTCGCCGGGACGACGTCGGACGCCGGCAAGTCGGTCGTGACCGCCGGCATCTGCCGCTGGCTGGTGCGCCAAGGGGTCTCGGTGGCCCCGTTCAAGGCGCAGAACATGAGCAACAACTCGGTGGTCACCCCGGACGGCGCGGAGATCGGCCGGGCGCAGGTGATGCAGGCCGCGGCCGCCCGCGTCGCACCCGAGGCGGCGATGAACCCGGTGCTGCTCAAGCCCGGCGGCGAGGACTCCAGCCAGGTCGTCGTCCTGGGCCGGGCGGTCGCGGACGTGACCGCGCTGTCCTACCGGCCGATGAAGGCCGCGCTGCTGGAGCAGGTGCTCGCCAGCCTCGCCGACCTGCGCTCCCGGTTCGACGTGGTGGTCTGCGAGGGCGCCGGCTCCCCCACCGAGATCAACCTGCGCGCCGACGACATCGCCAACATGGGCCTGGCCACCGCCGCCGGGCTGCCGGTGGTCGTCGTCGGCGACATCGACCGCGGCGGGGTCTTCGCCGCCCTCTACGGCACCGTCGCGCTCATGCCGCCGGCCGACCAGCGCCTGGTCGCCGGCTTCCTGGTCAACAAGTTCCGCGGCGACGTCCGGCTGCTGCGGCCCGGCGTCGACCGGCTCACCGCGCTCACCGGCCGCCCGACCCTCGGCGTGCTGCCGTGGCTGCCCGGTGCCGCGCTGGACGTCGAGGACTCCCTCGGCATCCCCACCGGCGTCTCCTCGGCCGGCCCGCCGCACGGCGAGGACGCGCTGCGGGTCGTCGCCGCCCGGCTGCCGCGGCTGTCCAACTCCACCGACCTCGACGCGCTGGCCGCCGAGCCGGGCGTGCTCGTCCGCTACGCCACGCGGCCGGAGGAGCTCGCCGACGCCGACCTCGTCGTGCTGCCCGGCACCCGCGCCACGGTGGCCGACCTCGGCTGGCTGCGCCGCACCGGCCTGGCCGACGCGGTCGCCCGGCACGCCGCCGCGGGCCGGCCGGTGCTGGGCATCTGCGGCGGCCACCAGATGCTGGCCCGCACGATCACCGACGACGTCGAGTCACGGGCCGGCACCGTGCCCGGGCTCGGCCTGCTGCCCGCCGACGTCCGCTTCGCGCCGGACAAGACCCTCGGCCGCCCGGTGGGCACGGCGCTCGGGCAGCAGGTGCGCGGCTACGAGATCCACCACGGCGTCGTCACCGTGGACTGGGCCTGCGACCACCCTCCCGCCGAGCCGTTCCTCGACGGCGCCCGCGCCGGCTCGGTCTTCGGCACGACGTGGCACGGCGCGCTGGAGGACGACGGCTTCCGCCGGGCGTTCCTCACCGAGGTCGCCCGCGTGGCCGGGCGCCGCTTCCGGCCGGCGCCGGACACCGACTTCGCCGCCGTCCGGGAGCGGCGGCTGGACGCCCTCGGCGACCTGGTGGCCGAGCACGCCGACACCGACGCGCTGTGGCGGCTGGTCGAGGAGGGCGTCCCGGCCGGCCTGCCGCTGCTCCCGCCCGGGGACGCGCTCAGCCCTCGGTGAGTGCCGCCCGGACGTCGTCCGGCCAGGGAGTGGAGCGCCCGTCGGCGATGCCCACGTAGGTGTTCCGGACGACGCAGCAGACCCGCTCGCCGACGCGCACGGTGAACCGCACGGCCACGCTGGTGCGGCCCACCTCCTCCGTCTCGGCGTCCACGGCGACGGTGTCGCCCCACCGGGCCGACGACGACCACTCCAGGGAGCTGGCCTTCACCACGGGCTCCACCCCGCGGGCCACCAGCTCGTCCCAGGGCAGGCCGCGCGACGCCCACCAGAGGTTGGAGGCCTCGTCGGCCCAGGTCAGGTAGTGGGCGTTGAAGACCACGCCCTGCTGGTCGCACTCGACGTACCGGACCGGGGAGCTCCACTGCGCGGGCACGGAGGGCCACGCTAGCCGGGCTACGGTGCACCCGTGGAGACCGCTGCCGACGTCCTGGCCGGCTACCGACCGCCTTCCCAGCTGGTGCAGGACAAGGTGATCGACCACCTGGACCGGCACTGCCGGGCCTTCATCGCGCTGTCGCCGTTCGCCACGCTGGCCACGGCTGCTCCCGACGGCTGGCCGGACGTCTCCCCGCGGGGTGGTGACCCGGGGTTCGCGAGGGTGCTCGGCGAGCGGACGCTGGCCCTCCCGGACCGGCAGGGCAACAACCGGGTGGACGGTCTCCGCAACGCCGTGGGCAACCCGCGCGCCGCCCTGCTGTTCTTCGTGCCCGGTGTCGAGGAGACCCTCAAGGTCTTCGGGACGGCGACCCTCGTCGGACCGGACGACCTCGGCGTGGACCTGACCGAGTTCGGCCGCCCGCCGCGGTCGGTGCTGGTGCTGACCGTCGAGCGGGCGTACTTCCAGTGCGGCAAGGCGGTCATGCGCTCGGGGCTGTGGGACGCCGACCGTCAGGTGGAGCGCTCGGCCTTCCCGTCGCTGGGCGAGGTGCTGCGCGACCACTGCGGGCTGGACACGCCCCTGCCCGGACAGGCGGAGATGCGCGCCGAGCTGGCGACGGAGCTCTGACGGAGGACCTCCCTGCCCCCCACCGTTCGCCGGCTCACGACGGGTCCGGGCAGGGAGGTCGGAACCCGTCAGCGGTGTGCCCTACCGTCCGCGCATGGCCACCGATGTCCAGGTCGTAGTCGACTCCGCCGACCCGCACGGGCTGGCCGACTGGTGGGCCGAGGCCCTCGGCTGGCAGGTCGAGCAGCAGGACGAGGCGTTCATCCGCCGCATGGTGGAGACGGGCGCGGCGACCGAGGCCGACACCACCACCTACCGCGGTGCGCTGGTGTGGCGGTCGGGCGCGGCGCTGAACTCCCCCGATCCCGGCCGCCCCCGCGTGCTGTTCCAGCGGGTGCCCGAGGCCAAGACGGTCAAGAACCGCGTGCACCTCGACCTGCACGTGGGCCCGGGACGGCGCGAGGACGAGGTCGCCCGGCTGGTGCGGCTCGGCGCGACCGAGCTGCACCGGGGCGCGCAGGGGCCGTACGAGTGGGCCACGCTCGCCGACCCCGAGGGCAACGAGTTCTGCGTCGCCTGACAGACGACCCCCTGTGCCCCGCCGCTAGCAGGCTCGCACCAGGCCCCGTCCAGAGCTCGTCGCCGGCCCCGTCCGGGGCACCGCCCCGAGCGGAGCGAGGGGTGGGGAGGACGGGGTCCTCCCACGGTGAGGCGGACGGGGTCCCGCTGCCTGCAGAGGGCCCGCCCTGCGGGGGCTACCCGGCGCGCAGGTCGCGGGCGAGCCTCCGGTAGGCGACCGTGCGTTCGGCCAGGGCCCGGCGGCGGGACCGGCTGCGGCGGCCGGCGCCCAGATAGCGTGCGTCCTCCACGAGCTGGAAGGCGGCGAGCACGCTCGCCTTCACCTCGCGCCCCCGCGGCGAAGCAGGGGGAAGCGGCTCAGCCGAGGTCATGACGACCCCCCTCTCCCGGGGATGGCTGCGCCCCGCCCCCGTGTGGACATGGTGCCCTGTTCTCGGCCGGTCGAACCGCCGGCGTGACGAATTGGTGCCTGTGTGTCACGTGGGACACACGAGGTCCGCGACACCCCCCGGCGTGGCCCGTAGCGTGCGGGGATGGCCCGCCTCTCCCTGTCCCGGGTGCTCAGGTCGCTGGTGCGGACGGCCATGGGGCCGGCCGACCCCCCGCCGGCCGACTCCCCGCCCGTCGCCGCCGACCGCGGCACGCCGGCGCGCGGCGTCCGCGACCTCGCCGGCGGCCTCGCCGGCGTCGACCTCGTCCACCGCCCCGAGGACGACGGCGACCCGGACCCGGGCGAGGTCGTGTGGGCGTGGGTGCCCTACGACGAGGGCGACGGCCGCGGCAAGGACCGCCCGGTGCTCGTCGTGGGCCGCCGCGGCGCCGACCTGGTCGGCCTGCTGCTGTCCAGCCAGGACCACGACCGGGACGCCGCCGACGAGGCCCGGCACGGCCGCCGCTGGATGGACGTCGGCCGCGGCGGCTGGGACCCGCGCGGACGGCCCAGCGAGGCGCGGCTGGACCGCCTGCTCCTCCTGCCGCCCGGCACGGCCCGCCGTGAGGGCGCGGCGCTGGACCGCGCGGTCTTCGACGACGTGGTCGCCGCGGTGCGGGCGCTGCACCGGGGCTGACCCTCGGCACACCGGTCGACCGCACGGCTCCCGGGGAGCAGGCTGCGCCGGGTGGACGCCGCTGAGGTCTTCTGGGCCCTGCACGGCGACCTGCCCCGCGAGGGCGTCGGCTCGGATGCGACCACCCGGACCCTGCTCGGCCTGGCCGCACCGCTGCCGCCGTCCCCCCGCGCCCTCGACGTGGGCTGCGGCCCCGGGCGGGCGTCGCTGGTGCTGGCCGGCGCCGGGGCCCGGGTGACCGCCGTCGACCTGCACGAGCCCTTCCTGCGCCGCACCCGCGCCGCGGCGTCGGCCGCGGGGCTCCCGGTCGCCGTCGTGCGGGCGTCGATGACCGCGCTCCCCCACCCCGACGGGGCGTTCGACCTGCTGTGGTGCGAGGGCGCGGCCTACCTGATGGGCGTGGACCGCGCGCTGCGGGAGTGGCGGCGGCTGCTGCGACCGGACGGGGTGCTGGTGCTCACCGACGCGGTCTGGACGACGGCCGGCCCCTCCGAGGAGGCCCGCGGGTTCTGGGCGGCGTACCCGGGGATGCGCGACGAGGCGGCGCTGGTCACGGCGGCCCGGGCGGCCGGGTACGACGTCCTGGCCACGCACCTGCTGCCCGACGGGGACTGGACCGACGAGTACCACGGCCCGCTCGCCGCCGCGGTCGACGCCTGGCCGGACCCGGACGCCGCGACGGCGGCGGTCCTGGCCGAGGTGCGCCGCGAGGTCGAGGTCCGGCGGGCGCACCGCGACGAGTTCGGCTACCTGGCGCTGGTGCTGCGCCGGCGGTGAGCGACCGCGGCCACCCCGGTCTCCCGGTGCAGCCGTCGCTTGGCGACGGCGATGGGCAGCTGGCCGACGAGGGCAGGCAGCACCCACCACACCGGATCACCGGTGGAGACGACGAGAGCGCCCGTGACCAGGGCGATGTACGAGCCGCCCAGCAGGTGCGGCTGCAGGCTCCGCCAGTGCGGCCAGTCGCGCACCCCGGCCAGCGCGCCGGCTCCCGCCAGTCCCCCGGTCAGCACGGCCACGGGCAGCAGCCAGGCCAGTCCCGGCGCCGTGACGGCCAGGACCGCGCCGCTCCCGGCGACCGCCGCCACCGCCAGCAGGTAGGCCCGCGCCAGGCCGTCGCCCCGGCGTCCCCGCAGCCGGACGGCGAGCCAGAGCGGCCCGCTGAGCAGACCGGCCACGCCGGCCGCGACGTGCAGCCACAGCACGGGGTCACGCACGGACGTCGTCCTCGGTCACCCCCCGACCGTGGCCGCCGGGGCATCCCCCGCGCCAGTGCCGTCCGTCAGGCCTCGGGGGTGACGGACGCCAGGAGGTGCCGGGCTCACTCGGCGACGGACTGGTCCCGCGCCGGCTGCCGCGGCCGCAGCGTGTAGACCCCTGCCTGCGGGCCCAGCGGGGTCAGGTCGTAGCGGTGCACGACCTTGGGGCCGCCGTGCAGGTGCACGTGGGTGACGGTCGGCAGGGGCTCGCCGTGCCGCGCCTCGCGGATCTCCACCCGCCCGTCGAGCGGGCCACCGACGTACAGCAGCACCGCGTCCTGCGCGCCGGCGTCCGTGCCGGTCGTGTCCTCGGACAGCTCCCTCACCTCCCTGGGCACCCGGTCGAGGGTAGGCGCGACCGGCGGCCGCGGCGCGGTGCGCGGGGATCAATCGGCCCCGGTACGGCGCAGCCAGCGCGCCAGCAGCGGCGCGGACAGCAGCATCACGAACAGCCGCAGCACCTGCACGGCGAGCACGAAGGTGGCGTCGGCGCCGCTGTCCTGCGCGGTGGCGAGCACCGCGTAGAGCCCGCCGGGCGTGGTGGCGAGGTAGGCGTCCAGCGCGCCGGCCCCGGTGGTGGCGACCAGCACCGCACCCAGCCCGGCGCAGGCGGCGACCAGGCCGAGGATGGCGACCAGCGCCAGCGGCAGCGCGCGGCCGATGGTGCGCAAGCTGTCGCGGTCGAAGGCCAGCCCGACCATGAGCCCGATGACCAGGAAGGCCCCGACCGCCAGCGGGGCGGGCACCGACGCCCCGCCCGAGAGCCCGCCGAGGTCGAGGCCGGCCGCCACGAGCATCGGCCCGAGCAGCGCCGGCACGGGTATCCGCAGCAGGCGGGCCAGCGGGGCACCGGTCAGCAGGCAGACCGCGGCGAACAGCAGCCCCGCCGGCCACCCGGGCCCGGCGTCGTCCACCGTCGTCCCGCCGGCGCCGGGGTCGGCCCCGAAGACGGCCGTCGCGGTGACGGGCATGAGGACGACGATCAGCAGCACCCGCAGGTACTGCAGGACCGCGACCATCCGGTCGTCGGCGCCCAGCTCCCGGGACATCGCGGTGATGCCCGAGGCGCCGCCGGCGACCATCGCGAACGCGCCGGTGACCGGGCTGACGCCGGGCTGCAGGCGCATGAGCAGCCCGGCCAGCACGCTCAGCACGAGGGTGCCGACCGTGACCAGCAGGACCGGCAGCCAGTCGCGGCCGATCGCCTCGAGGGTCTCCAGGTCGACCAGGGCGCCGATGGAGACGCCGATCAGCCCCTGGGCCGCCGTCGTCGCCGGCTTCGGGACGACGAGCCGGCGGCGGCCGGCCAGCCCGCGCACCAGCCCGGCGAGCAGCCCGCCGAACAGCGACGGCGAGGGCAGGTCGAGGACGTCGAAGGCGAGGGTGGCGGCGAGCGCGCCGGCCACGACGAGCGCCGCGTCCGCGACCCGAGCCGCCCGTCCTGCCACGCCCCCACTCTGCCCGGCCCCGCTGCAGGGTCCCGCCGCGAGCCTGCGAGTGGTGGGGGGCAGCGGGGTCCTCTTTCAGCCGCCGGTGATGCGGCGCAGCTCGGCGACGTGCGCGGCGAACGCGGCCCGGCCCTGCTCGGTGAGCGCGAGGCTGGTGCGCAGCCGGGAGGCGCGGGTGGCCTTGCGGACCCGCACGTAACCGGCCTCCTCGAGCTGCTTGACGTGCTTGGACAGCACCGAGTCGCTGACACCGACGGTGTCGCGGACGGCGGCGAAGTCCATCGTGTCGACCGCGGCCAGCAGCCCGCAGACCTGCAGCCGGGGTGGCGGGTGGATGACCGCGTCGAAGCGCGGCGCGACCGCGGTCACAGCCCCTCGCGCAGCTCGGCGACGTAGATGCGCGTCCACCACCGGTTCACGGCGTACAGGACGACGGCGATCACCGCGCCGCCCACCACCATGGCCCCGCGCAGGTCGAGCAGGTACTCGGCGACCGCAGCGGCGCAGAGCAGGACCGCGTAGGCCGCCAGCCAGACGTGGATCGCCCGCCGGGTCGCCCCCTTGCGGAAGCCGTTGACCCACACCCCGGTGAGGCGCTGGTAGAGCACCTTCATGCCGCCGAGGCCGAGGAGGAACACGGCGACCGCGGGCAGGGTCACCCAGTTGCTGCGCGCCGAGTAGGAGCTGAGCAGGCCGAAGACCAGCAGGCTGAGCAGCGCGTCGTACCACCACGGCACGAGGACGCGCTCGGCCAGCGCGGTGCGGTCGGCCCGCAGGGAGGACAACTCCGCCTCCGCGGCGGCGCGGTCGTCGAGCTCATTGCTTTCCATGACGGAAAGAGTGCACCGCGACTTTCCGATCCGTCAAGAGACGAGGCGGGGTGTCACCCGGAGGGGCCGCCGTGGTCTGATGGCGCCGCCACAGCGACGGCAGTGGAGGAAGCCCGGTGCGACTCCGGCGCGGTCCCGCCACTGTGAGCCGGCACCCGCCGGTGAGCCAGGAACTCCCGCCGTCGCCTCCTGCCACCTCCGGGCGTGGACACCCGGGGAGAGGACACGTGCCACACGTGAGCTATCCCTTCGGCGCCGTCGTCGGCATGGACGACATGCGGCTCGCCCTGCTGCTCAACGCCGTCTCCCCCGCCGTCGGCGGCGTGCTGGTGCGCGGCGAGAAGGGGACGGCGAAGTCGACGACGGTGCGCGCGCTGGCCGCCGTCCTGCCGCCGGTGGACGTCGTCCTCGGCTGCCGCTTCGCCTGCGACCCCGCCGCCCCGGACCCCGCCTGCCCCGACGGCCCCCACGATCCCGGCGCGCCCGGGCACACCCGCCCCGCCCGGCTGGTCGAGCTGCCGGTGGGCGCCTCCGAGGACCGCGTCGTGGGCTCGCTGGACCTGGAGCGGGCGCTCACCGAGGGCGTGAAGGCCTTCGAGCCCGGGCTGCTGGCCGCCGCGCACCGCGGGGTGCTGTACGTCGACGAGGTCAACCTGCTGCACGACCACCTGGTCGACCTGCTGCTCGACGCCGCGGCGCTGGGCACCGCCTACGTCGAGCGCGAGGGCGTCTCGGTGCGGCACGCGGCGCGCTTCCTGCTGGTCGGGACGATGAACCCCGAGGAGGGCGAGCTGCGCCCGCAGCTGCTGGACCGGTTCGGGCTGACCGTCGAGGTCGCCGCGCCGCGGGACCCGGCCGAGCGGGCCGAGGTGGTGCGCCGCCGGTTCGCGTACGACGCCGACCCGGCCGGGTTCGCCGCGACGTGGGCCGCCGAGGAGGCGGGGCTGGCCCGCCGGATCGCCGAGGCCCGCGCCCGGCTGCCGCACGTCGTCCTCTCCGACGGCGCGCTGCGCCAGGTGACCGCGGTGTGCGCCGCGTTCGACGTCGACGGGCTGCGCGCCGACCTGGTCACCGCCCGCGCCGCGATCGCGCACGCCGCCTGGTGCGGCCGCGACGAGGTCACCGAGGACGACGTCCGGGTCGCCGCCCGGCTCGCCCTGCCGCACCGCCGGCGCCGCAACCCCTTCGACGCGCCCGGCCTGGACGACGACACCCTCGAGCAGGCGCTGCAGGACGCCCGCCCCGAGGACGACGGCGACCCGGACGAGGGCGACCCGGACGAGGGCGACCCGGACGACGACGGCGGCGGGGGCGGCACTCCCCCTCCCCCGTCGGACGGCGGCGGCCCGGACGACCATTCGCGCGCGGAAGGCGACGGCCCCGCGCCCGAGGACGGCCAATATCGCGATAATGGCAGCCGGGAGGCCGAGACAGGTCAGGCGCCCGAGCGGGCCGCGGTCGCACCCGCCGACCCGTTCCGCGCCCGCCGTCTCGAGGTGCCCGGCATCGGCGCGGGCGTCGCCGGCCGGCGCTCCCGGGCCCGCGGCGACCGGGGCCGCGTGGTCGGCGCGACCCGGCCCACCGGCGCGGTCACCCGGCTGCACCTGACCGGCACCGTGCTCGCCGCCGCACCGCACCAGGTCGCCCGCGGGCGCACCGGCCCCGGCCTGCGGATCGCCCGCGAGGACCTGCGCCAGGCCACCTTGGAGGGCCGCGAGGGCAACCTCGTGCTCTTCGTCGTCGACGCCAGCGGTTCGATGGGCTCCCGGGCGCGGATGGCCGCGGTGAAGGGCGCCGTCCTGTCGCTGCTGCTGGACGCCTACCAGCGGCGGGACAAGGTCGGGCTGGTCACCTTCCGCGGCACCGCCGCCGAGCTCGCACTGCCGCCCACCTGGTCGGTCGAGGCCGCCGCGGCCCGGCTCACCGAGCTCCCCACCGGCGGGCGCACCCCGCTGGCCGCCGGGCTGCTGCGGGCGCACGACACGCTGCGGGTGGAGCGGGTCCGCGATCCGCAGCGCCGTCCGCTGCTCGTCGTCGTCACCGACGGCCGGGCCACCGGCGCTCGCGGCGGTGACCACCTGGGCGAGGCCCGGCGGGCGGCCGGCCTGCTCGCCGCGGGCGACGTCACCAGCGTGGTGGTCGACTGCGAGTCCGGCCCCGTCCGGCTCGGCCTGGCCGGTGCCCTGGGGACGGCGCTCGGCGCGCAGACGCTGCGGCTGGAGGAGCTGGCCGCCGAGTCGCTCGCCGCGACCGTCCGCAGCGTGCGAGAGGCGGCCTGACCCGTGCCCCAGGGACAGGTCGCGGTCACCCCGCAGGACGGCCTCACCACGCGGCAGCGGCGCAACCGGCCGCTGCTCGCCGTGCACACCGGTGAGATGAAGGGGAAGTCCACCGCGGCGTTCGGCATGGCGATGCGGGCGTGGAACCAGGGCTGGTCGATCGCGGTCTACCAGTTCGTCAAGAGCGCCAAGTGGAAGGTCGGCGAGGAGAACGCGCTGACCGCGCTGGGCCGGCTGCACGCCGAGACCGGCGAGGGCGGGCCGGTGGTCTGGCACAAGATGGGGTCGGGCTGGAGCTGGTCGCGCCGCCAGGGCACCGAGATCGACCACGCCGGGGACGCCGCCGAGGGCTGGGCGCAGATCAAGCGCGACCTGGCCGCCGAGGCACACCGCTTCTACGTGCTCGACGAGTTCACCTACCCGCTGAAGTGGGGCTGGGTGGACGTCGCCGAGGTGGTGGAGACCCTGACGAACCGGCCGGGCAGCCAGCACGTCGTCGTCACCGGCCGCGACGCCCCGCCGGCGCTGGTCGAGGCCGCGGACCTGGTCGTGGAGATGACCAAGGTCAAGCACCCGATGGACGCCGGCCAGAAGGGCCAGCGGGGGATCGAGTGGTGAGCCCCGGAGGCGCCTTCCGCGCGCGGAAGGCACCCAGCGAGGTCCCGCGCGTGGTGGTCGCCGCGCCGTCGAGCAACGCGGGGAAGACGTCGGTCGCCACCGGGCTGGTCGCCGCGCTGACCGCCCGCGGGCTGGCCGTCTCCCCGCACAAGGTCGGCCCGGACTACATCGACCCCGGCTACACCGGCCTGGCCGCCGGGCGGCCCGGGCGCAACCTCGACCCGGTGCTGGTCGGCGAGGAGCGCGTCGTGCCGCTGTTCCTGCACGGCGCGCGCGACGCGGACGTCGCCGTCGTCGAGGGCGTCATGGGCCTGTTCGACGGCGCGACGCGGCCGGGCCTGGAGCCGGGCTTCGCCTCCACCGCGCACGTCGCCCGGCTGCTGCGGGCGCCGGTGGTGCTGGTCGTCGACGCGTCGGCCCAGGCGCAGAGCGTCGCGGCGCTGGTGCACGGCTTCGCCACGTTCGACCCGACGGTGCGCCTCGGCGGGGTGGTGCTCAACCGGGTCGGCAGCGACCGGCACGAGGAGATCCTCCGCGACGCGCTGGGCGGGTCCGGGGTCCCGGTGCTCGGCGCGGTCCGCCGGCTCACCGAGCTCGGGACGCCGTCCCGGCACCTCGGGCTGGTGCCCGCCGCCGAGCGGTCGGCCGAGGCGCTGGCCACCGTCGGCCGGCTCGGCGAGGTGGTGGCCGGCGCGGTCGACCTGGACGCCGTCCTGCGGCTGGCCCGCACGGCGCCCGTCCTGGACGCCGTCCCGTGGGACCCCGCCGCCGAGGTCTCCCGGGTGGAGAGCCGGCCGCGGATCGCCGTCGCCGGCGGCGCGGCCTTCACCTTCGGCTACGCGGAGAACACCGAGCTGCTCGAGGCCGCCGGCGCCGAGGTGGTGACCGTCGACCCGCTGCGCGACGAGGCCCTGCCCGAGGGCACCGCGGGCCTGGTGGTCGGCGGCGGGTTCCCCGAGGTGCACGCCGCGGACCTCTCGGCCAACGGGACGCTGCGCGCCGACATCGCCGCGCTCGCCGCCCACGGCGGGCCGGTCGCCGCCGAGTGCGCCGGCCTGCTCTACCTGGCCCGCAGCCTGGACGGCGTCCCGATGTGCGGGGTCCTGGACACCGACGCGGTGATGTCCGACCGGCTGACCCTGGGCTACCGGGAGGCCGTCGCGCTCAGCGACTCGGTGCTCGCCCCGGCCGGCACCCGGGTGCGCGGCCACGAGTTCCACCGCACGGTCGCCACCCCCGCCGCCGGGCCCGCACCGGCCTGGCGGTGGCCCGGTGGCGGGCCGGAGGGGTTCGTCTCGGGCGGCGTGCACGCGTCCTACCTGCACCTGAACTGGGCCGGGTCCCCGGCCATCGCCGAGCGGTTCGTGGCCGCCTGCGCGGCGACCGTCCGGGAGGGGGCGCGGCATGCACATCGCTGAGGGGTTCCTGCCGGTGACGCACGCGGTCGGCTGGACGCTGGCCGCCGCACCCTTCGTCGTCCACGGCGCCCGGCGGGTCGTCGTCGAGGTGCGCGAGCGGCCGGAGAGCACGCTGCTGCTCGGCGCGGCCGGGGCGTTCACCTTCGTGCTCAGCGCGGTCAAGCTGCCCTCGTTCACCGGCAGCTCCAGCCACCCGACCGGCACCGGTGCCGGCGCCGTGCTGTTCCGGCCGCCGGTGATGGCGCTGCTGGGCACGGTCGTGCTGCTGTTCCAGGCGCTGCTGCTGGCCCACGGCGGGCTGACCACGCTGGGCGCCAACGCGTTCGCCTTCGCCGTGGTCGGGCCGTGGGCCGGCTACGGGGCCTACCGGTTCACCCGCCGCCTGGGCGGCGGGCTGCTGGCCGGCGTGTTCGCCGCGATGGTCCTCGCCGACCTCGCCACCTACGTCACGACGGCGACCCAGCTGGCCCTCGCCCTGCCCGACGCGGAGACCGGGGTCGCCGGCGCGCTGGTCAAGTTCCTCGCGGTCTTCGCGCTCACCCAGGTGCCGCTGGCCCTCGGCGAGGGGCTGCTGGGCGTGCTGCTGTTCCGGGCGCTCACCGCCAACGCCCGCCCCGAGCTGGAGCGCCTCGGCCTGCTGGCACCCGCGCCGGAGCCGGCCAGGTGACCGGATCGAGGCTGGTCACCGCGCTGCTGGTCCTCGGCGTGGTCGCGCTGGTCGCGCTCCCGCTGGTGCTCGACGGCGGGACGTCGGAGTTCGCCGGCACCGACGCCGCGGCGGCCGAGCTGGCCGAGGCGCAGGGCGCGCAGCCGTGGTTCGAGTCGGTGTTCTCCCCGTCGTCGGCCGAGGTGGAGTCGGGGCTGTTCGCGCTGCAGGCCGCGCTCGGCGGCGGCGTGCTCGGCTATGTGCTCGGCCGGCTGCGCGGCCGCCGACTGGCCGAGCGGGCACGGGAGGACGGCGGGACGTGAGCGAGCTCGCGAGGTCACGCACGGACACGGCAGCGGCGGCCGCCACGGGCCCGACGAGCGCCGGCGAGGAGAGCCCGTGAGCGGTCTCGCCGTCGACGACGCGGCCTGGGCCAGCGCCTGGCGCCACCGTTCCCCTGCCGACAAGCTGCTGCTCAGTGGCGGGCTCGTGGTGTGCGCCCTGGTCCTGCCCGCCTGGCCCGGCAGCGTGCTGGTCGGGCTCACCGCGGTCGTCCTCGCCCTCGGCCCGGCGCGGGTGCCGGCCCGCACCTTCGGCCGGGCGGTGCGCTGGCCGCTGGCGTTCATCGCCGTCGGCGCGCTGACCTCGGTCGTCACCGTCGGCACCGGCGGTCTCGGCTGGGCGCCGGACGCCACCGCCCGCGCCGGCTCGCTGGTCGGCTCCGCGCTCGCCGGGAGCGCCGCCGTCCTGCTGCTGGCCACCACCACCCCGATGTCGGACCTGCTGCCGGCCCTGCGCCGCCTGCGGGTCCCGGCCGCCGTCGTCGAGGTCGCGTCCGTGACCTACCGGCTGCTGTTCGTGCTGCTGGACAGCCTGCGCACCGTCCGCGAGGCGCAGACCGCGCGGATGGGCTACTCGACCGCCGGCCGCGGCTGGCGCTCGTCGGGCGCGCTGGCCGCCGCGGTGCTCACCCGCTCCTGGGACCGCGCCCGCCGCATGCAGGAGGGGCTCGCCGGCCGCGGCATGGAGACCGGGCTGCGGGTGCTGCCCGAGGTGCTGCCGTCGTCCCCGGGGTTCCGGGCCGCCACCGTCACCGGGCTGGCGGCGCTGGTCTCGCTGAGCCTCGTCGTCGCGGGCGCCGCCGCATGAGCCACCGCACGCTGACCGCCGACGGGCTGGTCGCCGGCTACGAGCGCGGTCGCCGCGTGCTCGACGGCGCCTCGCTCACCGTCCCGGCCGGGCGCCGGCTCGCGCTGCTGGGCGCCAACGGCTCGGGCAAGACCACCCTGCTGCGCTGCCTGTCCGGGGCGCTGGAGCCGGTCGCCGGCACGGTCGCGGTGGACGGCGAGCGGCTGCGGCACACCCGCGGCGGCCTGCGGGCCCACCGGCAGGAGGTCCAGCTGGTGCTGCAGGACCCCGACGACCAGCTGTTCAGCGCCTCGGTCGCCCAGGACGTCTCCTTCGGCCCGCTCAACCTGGGCCTGCCCGAGGACGCCGTGCGGGAGCGCGTGGCCGAGGCACTGGACCTGCTCGGCGTCGGGCACCTGGCCGGCCGGCCCACCCACCAGCTGTCCTACGGCGAGCGCAAGCGGGTCGCGATCGCCGGCGCGGTCGCGATGCGGCCCTGCGTGCTGCTGCTCGACGAGCCGACCGCCGGCCTCGACCCGTCGGCGGTGACCGAGGCGCTGACCGCGCTGGAGCGGCTCCGGGCGTCGGGTTCGACGGTCGTCATGAGCACCCACGACGTCGACCTCGCGCTGCGCTGGGCCGACGACGTCGCCGTCGTGGTCGACCGCGCGGTGGTGCAGGGCGCGCCCGCCGAGGTGCTGGCCGACGACGCGCTGCTCGTCCGCGCCCGCCTGGACCGCCCGTGGGCGCTGACCGTCGGTGCCCGGCTGCGCGCGCTCGGCCTGCTCCCCGACGGCGCGCTGCCCCGCGACGCCGGCTCGCTGCTGGCCGCGCTGCCCGAGGGGGTGGCCCCGTGATCGTCGGCGTGGGCGCGCGGCCGGGGGTGAGCGCCGCCGAGGTGCTGGTCGCGGTGGACGTCGTCCTGCCCGCCGGCGCCGAGGGCGTGCGGCTGGCCACCCTCGACGCCCGGGCCGCCGAGCCCGGCCTGGTGGCCGCCGCCGCCGCCCGGGGCTGGCCGCTGACCGGGCACCCCGCGGCCGCGCTGGCCGCCGTCCCGGTGCCGTCGCCGTCCGCACGGGTGGCCGCCGCCGTCGGGACGCCGTCGGTCGCCGAGGCCGCGGCGCTGCTGGACGGCGGGACGCTGCTGGTGGGCCGCACCGTCGTCGGCCGGGTGACCGTGGCAGTCGCCTCGTGACCCTCGACCACGACCTGGACCACCACGGGGACGCCGACCTCGCCCCCGGCCTGGTCGACCTCGCGGTCAACGTCCGCGCCGGGACACCGCCGCCGTGGCTGCGCGCCGTCCTGCACCGGGCCCTGGACGACGCCGCCGCCTACCCGGACGCCGGCCCCGCCCGCGCCGCGGTCGCCGCCGCGCACGGCCGTCCCGTCGAGGAGGTGCTGCTCACCGCGGGCGCCGCGGAGGCGTTCACCCTGGTCGCGCGGGCGCTCACGCCCCGCCGGGCGGTCGTCGTCCACCCGTCGTTCACCGAGCCGGAGGCCGCCCTGCGTGCCGCCGGGCAGCCGGTCGAGCGGCTGCTGCTGGAGCCGCCCGGGTACCGGCTGCGGGAGGTGCCGGAAGACGCCGACCTGGTGGTGCTCGGCAACCCGACCAACCCGACGTCGGTGCTGCACCCGCACGCCGCCGTGGCCGCGCTGGCCCGCCCCGGCCGGGTGCTGCTGGTCGACGAGGCGTTCGCCGACACCGTGCCCGGCGAGCCGGAGTCGCTGGCCGGGCGCCGCGACCTCCCCGGCCTGCTCGTGGTGCGCAGCCTGACCAAGACCTGGGGGCTGGCCGGGCTGCGGGTCGGCTACGCGCTCGGACCGCCGGACCTCCTGGCGGCGCTGGCGGCGCAGCAGCCGCACTGGCCGGTGTCGACCCCCGCGCTGGCCGCGCTGGCCGCCTGCACCACGCCGGCCGCCCGGGCCGAGGCCGAGGCGGCGGCGCGGGAGCTGGGGGCGAACCGGACCGCGCTGCTGGCCGCGCTGCCGGCGAGGGCCGAGGTGGTCGGGACGCCGCGGTCGTCGTTCGTCCTGCTGCGGGTGCCCGACGGCGCGCGGGTGCGGGCGGGGCTGCGCGAGCGGGGCTGGGCCGTGCGCCGCGGCGACACCTTCCCGGGCCTGTCCCCCGACCACCTGCGGGTCGCCGTCCGCGATCCGGCCACCTCGGTGGCCTTCGCCGCCGACCTCGCTGCCATCCTGGACCGCGCGCTCCCCACGACACCGGCGTCACGGGACCTGCCCCGCATCCCCGAGGAGATCCGCTGAGCCGCCCCATGACCCCACCCGACGCCACCCCGGCGCCCCCCGCCGCGCCCTTCGCCGGCACCCTGCTGGGCGAGACGATCGCCGCGGTCGCACCGCGCGACGCCGCAGCCGAGCGCGCCGCCCGCGAGCGGCTGGACCGGATGACCAAGCCGCCGGGCTCGCTCGGCGTGCTCGAGGACGTCGCCGCGCAGCTGGCCGGCACCGCCGGCACGTGCCCGCCGCCGCTGCCCACGCCGGCCGCGGTCGCGGTCTTCGCCGGCGACCACGGCGTCCACGCCCAGGGCGTCACGCCCTGGCCGCAGGAGGTCACCGCGCAGATGGTGGCCAACTTCGCCCGCGGCGGTGCGGTGGTGAACGCCTTCGCCGCCCAGCTCGGCGCGGACGTCGTCGTGGTGGACGTCGGCGTCGCCACGCCGTACGCCGTCGAGCCCAGCCCCGCGCTGCTGTCGCGCAAGGTGCGGCCGGGCACCGCCGACCTCGCCGTCGGCCCGGCGATGACCCTCGACGAGGCCCGGCGCGCGGTGGAGGTCGGCATCGGGGTGGCCACCGAGCTGGCCCGCGAGCACGGCTGCCTGGTCACCGGCGACATGGGGATCACCAACACGACCGCGTCGGCGGCGCTGGTCTGCGCGTTCACCGGCGCGAGCCCGGCCGAGGCGACCGGCCGCGGCACCGGGGTCGACGACCCGACGCTGGCCCGCAAGGTCGACGTCGTCGGTCGCGCGGCCGCCCGCCTGCCGGATCGGCCCGCCACCCCCGAGGCGGCGCTGGCAGCGCTGGCCGAGGTCGGCGGCCTGGAGCACGCCGCGCTGGCCGGCTTCGTGCTGGGTGCCGCGGCGGCGCGGGTGCCGGTGCTGCTGGACGGCGTGATCGCGGGCTCGGCGGCGCTGGTCGCGGCGGCGCTGTGCCCGCCGGCGCTGGAGCACGCGCTGGCCGGCCACACCTCCGCCGAGCCGGGGCACGCCATCGCGCTGCGGGCGCTCGGCCTGCGCCCGCTGCTGGGACTGGACCTGCGCCTCGGCGAGGGCACCGGCGCGCTGCTGGCGCTGCCGCTGGTCGCCAGCGCGGCGCGGGCGCTGCGCGAGGTGGCGACGTTCGACTCCGCCGGCGTGACCGAGAAGGCGTGATGCGACCGACCCCCGTCGATCCGGCGAGCGGCGTCGTCTACCCCGTCGGCCTGCGGCTGCTCGACCGGCGGGTCGTCGTCGTGGGCGGCGGTCAGGTGGCCCACCGCCGCGTGGCCGGCCTGCTGGAGGCCCGCGCCCGGGTCACCGTGGTCAGCCCCGAGGTGACCCCGGCGCTGGAAGCCCTCGTCGGTCCCGGCGCGGTCGCCTGGGTGCGCCGTCCCTACGAGCCGGGGGACCTGGACGGCGCCTGGTACGCGGTGGCCGCCACCGACGACCCGGCGGTCAACGCGGCGGTGGCCGACGAGGCCGAGGGGCTGCGGGTGTTCTGCGCCCGGGCCGACGACCGGGCGGCGTCCAGCGTGTGGACACCGGCCGTCGGACGCCAGGGCGACCTGGTCGTCGGCGTGCACGGCGGGGGCGACCCGCAGCGCGCGGTCGGCGTCCGGGACGCCGTGGTCGCCGGGTTGACCGACGGCAGCATCCGCGACCACGCCGGCCGGGAGGTGCCCGGCGGTCGGACCGGCTCGGTGGTGCTGGTCGGCGGCGGCCCGGGCGATCCGGGGTTGATCACCGTGCGCGGGCAGCAGGCGGTGTCCCAGGCCGACGTCGTCCTCGCCGACCACCTCGCGCCGCAGTCGCTGCTGGCCTCGCTGCCCGCGGAGGTCGAGGTCATCGACGCCTCCAAGCTCCCCCGCGGCCGGTACATGGCCCAGGAGCAAATCAACGCGCTGCTGGTCGAGCACGCCCGGGCGGGGAAACGGGTGGTGCGGCTCAAGGGCGGTGACCCGTTCGTCTTCGGCCGGGGCATGGAGGAGCTCGAGGCCTGCGTGGCCGCCGGCGTCCCGGTGGAGGTGGTGCCCGGCGTGACCAGCGCGATCGGCGTGCCGGGACTGGCCGGCATCCCGGTCACCCACCGCGGGCTGACCCACGAGTTCGTCGTCGTCTCCGGCCACGTCCCACCGGGTCACCCGCAGTCGCTGGTCGACTGGGCTGCGCTCGGCCGGCTGCGCGGGACGATCGTCGTCCTCATGGGCGTGGACACCGCCCCGGCGATCGCCGCGGCCCTGGTCGAGCACGGCCGGGCGCCCGAGACACCGGTGGCCGTCGTCGCCGACGGGTCCACGCCGACGCAGCGCACGGTGCGCACCACGCTGGCCGGCCTGGCGAAGGCCCTGGCCGACGAGGGCATCCGCCCGCCGGCCGTGTGGGTGGTCGGCGAGGTCGTGCGGCTGACCGCGGAGGCCGGCCAGCGCCGCTGAGCCGCCGTCGCCAGGTGCCGCCGGGCGTTCCCGCGGGAACGTCGCGTCGGCCGGGCGCGCGCGTGCTCGTCAGGGGCCGGTGGCCGGCAGAGGTTCCACCACCGCGCCCTCGCCCGGCATCCCCCGTTCCCGGACCTGCGACTGCCGCGTGCGAGGCGGCCACTCGCGGAAGTGCCGGAACGACATGGGCACGCCGCGGGTGACGAACGGGTCCGCGCGGTCCATGACCTGCAGGTGCACGTGCGGCTGGGTCGAGTTGCCGGAGTTGCCCCACCGGGCGACCTCCTGACCGGCCACCACTTCCTGGCCGGGCACGACGCGCACCGAGCTCTGCTGCAGGTGCGCCAGGAGTAGGAAGGTGCCGCTCACGGGCAGGTGGACGACCACGTGGTTCCCGGCGACCGCACCCGCACCCCGGCGGAGCCGGCCGGCCTGACCCAGCGCGTACGGGACCAGGGCCAGCTGCGAACGCCTCGCCTCGTGGTCGGGCTCGGCGTCGTGCACGTGGACGACGGTGCCGTCGTCCGGGGCCAGCACGGGCCGGCCGAAGCCGACGAAGCGCTCCGGCGGCTCGGTGGCGAGGAGGGTCCGCCAGTCGCGGGTGCCCGCGCTCCGGTGGCGGTCGTCCACGCCGACGAAGTCGATGGCGTAGCGCTCACCGAACAGGTCGACCCCGTGGCTCGGGACGCGCCGCGCCGGGCTGTTCCGGGCCAGCCACCGGCCCGCGAACGGCAGCGAGATCCCGACCACCTGAGCACCTCACCCAGGTGAGGACTGCTCCTCCGCCACCCCCGGAACACAGCGGTGGCACCGCGGCCGGGGTCCTCGCGTGACGCGCTCCCGGCGTTCCCGCGGGAACGCGCTGTCGTCTCAGGCCACGGCGGTCAGCCTCCCGGCGTGCCCGGCGTGCCCGGCGTGCCCGGCGTTCTCCGCGGCGAGACGGCGCTCGAGGTCGCGGTTGCCCAGCAGCACGCCGACCACGTAGGCCAGGTCCATCGGTTCGCCGTTGACGTGCATCGCGTCGGGCAGGTCCGGGCTCCGGTCGGGGAAGAGCAGCCGGGTGATCGACGCGGTCGGCGCCGACCGGTCCCGTGCCGGGGCTCCCCCGGGTGGCACCGCCGTGGCCGGGCGGCGTCCGACGGCGGTGTCGAACGGCTGGACGCCGGCGACGCGCCCGTCGTCCACCCCGCCGCTGAGCCCGGCCAGCCCGTCGCGGAAGGCGGCGTCGGCCGCGCCCCACACCCGGCGGCCGTCCGGGGTGGTGGCCACCAGCCGGCCCTCGCGGCGGGCCATCACCAGGTCCAGGTCGTGGGCCTGGCCGTGGTCGACGTCGCACAGCAGCACCATGTTGGCCACGTCGGTCGGCCCGCCGTGCAGCCAGGACCGCAGGTGGTGGGCGTGCAGCCGCTCGATCCGGGTCTCCGCGCAGCCCGGGCGGGCGCAGCCGCCGTCGCGGCGGTGCAGCGCCCGGCGTTGCGCCCGGGTCGCGAAGCGCCGGGTGCGGCCCACGGCCAGCGGCTCCCGGCCGCGCTCGAGCATGGTGACGACGGTGGCCTCGCACAGCATCCGGCGGACCTGGGCCGGGTGCAGCGCCGGGCCGCCCTGCAGGTACGCCCGGCCGGCGGCGGCGTCGGCGGCGAGCACCGCGGCGTCGGCGTGCACCACCACCTCCCGGCGCGGCGGATCCCCGGCCCGCCGGTCGGCGTCGGCCGCCGCGGCGGCCAGCCGGGCGACCGCCGCGCACCGCCGCGCCGTGCTGCGGTCGCGCGCCGCGGCGACCTCGTCGTCCTCGTCCTCGTCGTGGCCGACACCGGTGGAGGGAGCTGAGCCCGCAGCCGCCGCCCGCTTGGCCGCGGCTCGTTCCCGGCGGGCGGTGCGTTCGGCCAGCGAGTCCACCCCGGCGAGGAACTCCGCGCCCTCCTCGGGGTCCAGGCACATCCGCACGTGCAGCATCCCGTCCTCGTCCCACCAGGAGTCGAACCGCCGCTTGGCGGTCACGGCCGCGTCGTCCACGGCGTCGGACCGGCGCCACTCCCGGACCACGCGCTCCAGCTGGGCGGCGGTCAGCTCGTGCGCCAGCTCCAGCAGCGCCGGCTCACCGGCCGGCTCGGCCACCCGGGTCAGCGCCCGGACCTTGGCGTAGGACAGCCGGCCCGCGGCGAAGGCCGCCGACGTCGCCGGCAGGACGGCCAGGGCACGGGCGACCCGCACGTGCTCCCGGGCCGCACCGGGTGAGAGCCCGCACTGCCAGGCCAGCCAGTGCGCGCACGAGCGCACACCCACCCCGCCCCAGCCCTCCCGGCGGTCGAACTCGGCCACCAGCGCCAGCCACGCCGCGGTGGCCGCGGCCAGCCGCACCGCTCCACTGGTGATCCGCCGCGCCAGCTCCTCCAGTGACAGCTCGCCGCTCTCCCCTGCCTCCGACACGAAGTCCTCCTCCTCGAACACCTGTACGGAGGCTAGGGCCGCAGTACGACAGAACCGCAGGTCAGCGACGGTCCTGCGGGAACGTCCGCGCGGTGACCCGAGCGGTGGGACGGCGCGACCCGGGCGAGCGCGAGCACGGCGTCGAGTGCACGGCCCGGCGCCCGGCAGCGCCGGAGCGGACAGCGTGGCCGGGGAGACGCGGCTCGCCGGGCCGCTGACGTTCCCGCGGGAACGTCACCGGCCGGCGGGGACGGCGCGGTCGCGGAGCAGCCGGACGACGGCCTGCGGGTCGTCGACCCAGAACGCGACGCGGGCGACCGGCTCCTCCTGCTCCGCCACGCGCACCGGCGGGTCGAAGCGCAGCTCGACGTCCGTGTCGCCCATGACCGACGACACCAGCCGGTCCCCGTCGCGGAGCAGCACCTTGCCGTGCTCCGCCTCCACGCTGCGCCGGACCCCGACCAGGCCGGCCAGCGGCACGACGACCGTGCGCAGGTGGCCGAACCGCAGCACCAGCTCGTCGTCGCGCAGCAGGTGCGGGTGCTGGAACAGGGACAGCCCGGAGCCGAGCACCCAGACCAGCGCGTAGAGCGACACCGCGAGCAGCACCCACCGCGCGGTCTGCCACGGCAGCAACACGTGGACGACGACGGTCTCCAGCGCACCGAGGACGGTCAGCGCGCCGAGGACCAGGCGGAAGCGGCCGGCATAGGGCAACGGCACGTCGCCCGGCCCCACGGCCGGACGCCGCCGCACCGCCCACCACAGCGCCCGCAGGACGCCGGCCTCGGCACGCACCATCCGGAGGACCACCGGCGGCCAGACGGCCTCCACCCCCGCCAGCAGAGCCGCGCGGCGTCCGCCGCCGTCCCGTCGCACGGCGCGGTACGCCCCGCGGAAGGCGGCCGCCTCGACGAGCAGGACGGCGGCGAGCAGCGCCTCCAGGACCAGCGCCACCACGATCCCGGTCCGCGGCGAGAGCAGCCCGGTGAGGACCAGCGCGAGGTCGACCAGCGGGATGACCACGGCCAGCCAGCGGGCTGTCGACAGGAACTCCGTCCGCACGCCCATCCCGACCGCCACCTCATGAGTAGTTGTACTGCTGATGTAGTACACCTACTATCTGCGCACCAGCAAGCCGTGGAGGTGGCGCGATGACCGGGGACGTGTCGGAGCAACCGGTCGTCCGGGTGCGCGGCCTGCGGATGAGCTACGGCACGCACGAGGTCCTCACCGGCGTCGACCTCGACGTCCACCCCGGCGAGGTCGTCTGCCTGCTCGGGCCCAACGGCGCCGGCAAGTCGACGACCATCGAGGTGCTGGAGGGCTTCCGCCTGCCGTCGGCCGGGGAGGTGAGCGTGCTCGGTGTCGACCCCTCGCGGGCCGACGACGCATGGCGAGCCCGGGTGGGCGTCGTCCTGCAGTCGTGGCGCGACCACCCCCGCTGGACGCCGCGCCGCCTGCTCACCCACCTCGGCGGCTTCTACCGGCCGTACTCGACGCCCGAGCGGCCGCGACCCGACGACGTCGACCGGCTGCTGCACACCGTCGGGCTGACCGACGACGCCGACCGGAAGATCGCCACGCTGTCGGGCGGCCGGCGCAGGCGGCTCGACGTCGCGGTGGGGATCGTCGGCCGACCCGAGCTGCTCTTCCTCGACGAGCCGACCGCCGGCTTCGACCCCGAGGCCCGCCGGGACTTCCACGACCTGGTGCACCGGCTGTCGGACCTGGAGGGGACCAGCGTCCTGCTCACCACGCACGACCTCGGCGAGGCCGAGCGGCTGGCCGACCGGATCCTCGTCCTCGCCGGCGGCCGGATCGTCGCCGACGGCAGCGCGGACGCCCTGAACCGGCAGGTGGCAGCGAACAGCGAGGTGCGCTGGACCCGGCACGGCGAGCGCTTCGTGCACGCCACCGACCAGCCCACCCCCTTCGTGCGCCGGCTGTTCGAGCAGTACGGCGACGAGGTGGCCGACCTGGAGGTCCGCCGGGCCAGCCTGGAGGACACCTACCTCGCCATGGTGGCCCGGCACGAGTCCGGCGCCCGGCCACAGCCGGTGGAGGTGGCCCGGTGAGCGGCGGCACGACGTACGCCGTCCGGCTGGGACTGCGCCGCGGCTGGACCGAGTTCACCCAGAGCCTGCGCAGCCCGCAGGACCAGGCCTTCTACCTGTTCACGGGCGTGGCCACGCTCGCGTACCTCTGGTTCAACCGCGCGGACGAGGTGGAGGGGACGTCGCTGCTCTACCCGACCGTGGCCCTGCCGGGCATCCTCGCCGCGCTGGTCGCCTTCAACGTCGTGATGGGCCCGGCATCCGCACTGGTGATGGAGCGCGAGGACGGCACGCTGCTCCGCCACAGGGCACTGCCGCACGGCATGGAGGGGTACGTCACCGGACAGGTCCTCTACCACTCGCTGGGCCTGCTCCCGACGCTGGTGGTCATCCTGGTGCCCAGCGCCCTGCTGTTCGAGGGCGTGGTGCCCGGCGGCGCGGCCGGGTGGCTGACCGCGGCGTGGGTGCTCGTCCTGGGCATGGCCGCGACGATGCCACTGGGCATGATGCTCGGCGCGGTGCTGCCGAGCGTCCAGAAGCTCAGCACCTGGGGCATGGTGCCGGCCCTCCTCGTCACGGCCATCTCGGGGATCTTCTTCCCGGTCCAGGCGCTGTGGGGCTGGGTCCAGGCGGTGGCCCAGGCCTTCCCGGTCTACTGGGTCGGGCTGGGCATGCGCTCGGCGTTCCTGCCCGACGCCGCGGCCGCGGTCGAGCTCGGCGGCTCCTGGCGGACCGGGACGACGGTCCTCGTGCTGGTCGCCTGGGCGGTCGCCGGCCTGCTCGCGGCTCCGGTCGTGCTGCGGCGGACGACCCGCCGCCAGTCCGGCTCGCAGGTCGCCGCCGCCCGCGACACGGCCGGCCAGTGGATCACGTGAGCGGCGACAAGGCCGGCGGGGACGCCGTCTACAACCGCATCGCGCTGCTGCGCGCCGAGCAGGGCGTCACCCGCCGGGAGCTGGCCGACGCGCTCGGCGTCCACTACCAGACGGTCGGCTACCTGGAGCGCGGGGAGTACAACCCCAGCCTGCACCTGGCGCTGCGCATCGCCGAGTTCTTCGGCCTCCCGGTCGAGGTGGTCTTCTCCACGAAGCCGTTCCCGCGGATCAGCGACGCTGGCACGTCCGAGCCACCCTCCGCGGCCGGTCAGCCGGCACCCGCGGAGACGACGGCACCGTCCTCGACCGGCGGCATCCCGACGGTGTAGGCGGCCATCGACAGCGAGCCGTGCGTGAACCCGTCGACCAGGGGCTCGACCCGCGCACCGGCGGCCTCGGCGATGCCGGCGACGTACAGCAGCGGCAGCAGGTGGTCGGGCGTGGGGACGGCGAGGGAGTGGTCGGGGTGCGCGTCGAGGGTGAGCAGCTCGGCCGGCCGGTCGAGCACCAGCTCGCGGACCCGGTCGTCGAAGCGCCGCGCCCAGTCGAAGCCGGCGTCGGGCATCGCACGGCTCACCGCGGCCAGGTTGTGGACGACGTTGCCGCTCCCGATCACCAGCACGCCGTCCTCCCGCAGCGGCGCGAGCGCGGCGCCCAGCGCCAGGTGCTGCTCCGGTGGCTCGAGCGCGTTGACCGACAGCTGCACGACCGGGACGTCGGCGTCGGGGAAGACGTGCCGCAGCACCGTCCAGGCGCCGTGGTCGATCCCCCAGCTGTCGAGGTCCGCGCCGACCCATGTGGGGTGGACGACGTCGGCGACCTGCTCGTACAGCTCGGGAATCCCCGGCGCGTCGTAGCGGACGTCGTACAGCTCGCGCGGGAACCCGAAGAAGTCGTGGATGGTGCGCGGCCGCGGCATCGCCGTCACCGCGGTCGCGTGCACGTACCAGTGCGCGGAGACGACCAGCACGGCCCGCGGCCGCGGCACCGCCCGCCCGAACGCGCGCCAGGCCCGGGTGTAGCGGTTGTCCTCGAGCGCGTTCATCGGGTTCCCGTGGCCGAGGAACGCAGCCGGCACCACCGTCACGTCACGATCATGACCCCCACCCGCGCGGCAGGCGACACCGGGACGATCACCTGGCGCGCGAACCGGGCGGCACCCGGCGCAGCGCCGGGGAGAGCCGGCGCGCCCCCGGCCCCTCCCCCGCCGCGACGTCCCCCGGGTTGTAGAGGGCACACCGGGTCAGCGACAGGCAGCCGCAGCCGATGCAGGACGACAGCCCGTCCCGCAGCTGCACCAGCGCCGCGATCCGCTCGTCGAGCCGGTCGCGCCAGGACTCCGAGAGCCGGGCCCAGTCGCGCGCCGACGGCGTCCGCCCGTCGGGCAGCGTGGCCAGCGCCTCGCGGATCTCCGGCAGCGTCAGCCCGACGTTCTGCGCGGCGCGGACGAACGCCAGCCGGCGCAGCACGCTGCGCGGGAAGCGGCGGGCTCCGCCGGCCGTCCGGAACGCCGCCACCAGGCCCTGCGCCTCGTAGAAGCGCAGCGCGGAGACGGCGATCCCAGACCGCTCGGCCACCTGACCGATGGTCAGCAGTCCCTCCACGGCGCCACCCCCTTGACCTCAAGTGCACTTGAGCTCCGACGGTAGCGCCATGACACCTCCCACCGCACTCGTCACCGGCGCCTCGCGCGGGCTCGGCGCCGCGCTCGCCGAGGCCCTGGCCCGCCGCGGCTGGCGGCTCGTCGTCGACGGCCGCGACCCCGCCCGGCTGGCCGCCACCGTCGCCGCGCTGCCCCGGCCCGACCTCGTCACCGCCCTGCCCGGGGACGTCGCCGACCCCGCGCACCGCGCCGCGCTCGCCTCCGCCGTCCCCGACCGGCTCGACCTGCTGGTGAACAACGCCAGCGAGCTCGGGCCCACCCCGCTGCCCCGGCTGGCCGACCTGCCGGCCGAGGCGCTCGAACGGGTGCTCGCCGTCAACACCGTCGCGCCGCTCGCGCTCGTCCAGGCGGTGCTCCCCGCGCTGGAGCGCGCCCGCGGGGTGGTGCTCGACGTCAGCAGCGACGCCGCGGTCGAGGCGTACGAGGGCTGGGGCGGCTACGGCGCGAGCAAGGCCGCGCTCGACCGGCTGACCGCGGTCCTCGCCGTCGAGCACCCGGCGCTGCGGGTGTACGCCGTCGACCCCGGCGACATGGCCACCGACATGCACCGCGCGGCCGATCCCGACGCGACCGGGCTGCGCGACCCGGCGGACGTCGTCCCCGCGCTGCTCCGGCTGGTGGACGAGGATCTTCCCGGAGGTCGTTACCGGGCCGCCGACCTGGCTGCCGAGGCCGTCCGATGACCGCCGTCGCCATGGGAGGCGAGGCCGGCGCACCGCCGGAGCACCGCGGCCTGGCCCGCGACGGCGTCCGGCTGATGGCGGTCCGGCCCGGCGCTATCACCGAGACGACCTTCCGCTCCCTGCCCGAGCTGCTCGAGCCCGGTGACCTCGTCGTCGTCAACACCTCGGCGACGCTGCCCGCCCGCCTCGACGTCCGGCGGGCCGACGGCGTCCCCGCCCCGCTGCACGTCTCGACCACGCTCGACGACGGCGACTGGGTGGTCGAGCTGCGCCGGCCGGGCAACGACGGCCCGGACCGCGGCGTCGAGCCCGGGACGGTGCTCGACCTCCCCGGCGGGGTCTGGTTGCGGCTGCTGGAGGGGTACCCGACCCCGGCGCGGGCGTCGCGGCTGTGGCGGGCCCGGCCGGACCGGGACGTCCCCGCCGCCGAGCACCTGGCCCGGCACGGCACGCCGATCCGCTACGGCCACCTCGACGCCGCCGTCCCGCTGGCCGACGTGCAGAACGTCTACGCCACCGAGCCGGGCAGCGCGGAGAGCGCCAGCGCCGGCCGGCCGTTCACCGACCGGGTGCTGGTGCGGCTGATGGCCCGCGGGATCCCCGTCGTCCCGGTGGTGCTGCACGCCGGCGTCTCCAGCCCGGAGCTGCACGAGCCGCCGATGCCGGAGCGCTACCGGGTGCCGGAGGTCACCGCCCGGCTGGTCACCGCCACGCGGGAGGCCGGCCGCCGGGTGGTCGCCGTGGGCACGACGGTGACCCGCGCGCTGGAGACCGCGACCGGCGAGGACGGCGTCACCCGCTCCGCCGCCGGCTGGACCGACCTGGTGCTCGGCCCCGACCGCCCGGCCCGCGCCGTCACCGGCCTGCTCACCGGGCTGCACGCCCCGGACGCCAGCCACCTGCTGCTGCTCGAGGCGGTGGCGGGGCGCGGGCTGGTGGACCGGGCCTACGCCCGCGCCGCCGCCGGCGGCTACCTGTGGCACGAGTTCGGCGACACGATGCTCTTCCTGCCGTAGCGCCCGGCTGGACCGGCACAGGGTCGCCGCACCCGGTCACCCGATCGAGTGAGGACCTCCCGTCGACCCGGCCGGTGGAGCCCGGCTGCACCACACTCCCCGCGATGGCCGGGGACCCGCAGGACGAGGAGCGCCTGCTGCGCTCACGGCTGCGTGTCCTCGCCGAGCGGTCCGGCCTGCCCCTGCCGGCGCTGAAGGTCATCGACGACGCCAAGGGGCGGCTGGTGCCCGCGACCGTCCGGGGCGGGAGCGACGGGGATGACCACGTCGCCGTCTCGTCGTCCCTGCTGCGCGCGAGCCCGGCCGAGCAGGTCTGGTACCTGGCGTCGGCGCTGGGCCACTGGGCCTCCCCCGTCCCCCGGCGGCGAAGGCGGGAGGGCTGGGTCGCCACCGGCCTGCTGGTGACGCTCTGGGCCGGCTACGGGCTCGCCGAGCTGGACGGCGCCGTGGAGCTGCCCGGGGCCGCGACGGTCGCCGTCAACGCCGCGGTCGGCCTGCTGGTCCCGATCGGGACCGCCGTCCTCGCCCGCCGCGCCCAGGCCGCCTCCGACGAGGCGGGCCGGGAGGTGCTGCGCCGGTCCGGGTACGACCCCGTCGCGCTGACCCGGCTGGTGTTCGCGGACCGGCCCGACCCGTCGTGGTGGACCCGGCTGCACCGGCAGGAGCCCACGCCGAGCGCGCGGGTGGCCACCGTGGAGCGGCGGAGCGGGCCGGACGTCGCCCCGCCCCTGTACTGAGCCGGCGCGTCAGCGCATCCGCGCGGCGGTGTCCTCCAGCAGGACCTCGCGCTCGGCGGCCGGCCGGCGCGGGCAGGACGTGCACAGCGGCTCGGGCGGCAGCCGGTAGAGCAGGCAGCACGACACCCGGCGGGTGAACCGGACCCCGGCCACGTCGACGTACCGCGGTCCCGGCAGCGGCGCCCCCACCGCGGCGGCCAGCGGCGCGGCCAGCCCGGTGACCCGGTGCTCCTCCCCCAGCGCCCGGCCCAGCGCCAGCAGCCGGTTGGCCAGCGAGTCGGCGGCGATCGCCCACAGCGGCCGCGGCCGCATCTCCCCGGCCGTGGCGACGGCGTCGACCACCGCGGCGAGGGTCTCCCGCAGCTCGCCGGCGGTGTCCGCGCCGGGGGCGGACGACGTCGCGGCGACCGGCGTCCCACCGCCCAGCAGCGACACCGTCGTGTCGGCCAGCCGCGCCGACAGCGGCAGGCCGGTGACCAGCCCGGCCAGCGCCGGGGTGAGCAGCACGGAGGACGCCGAGTACCACCAGACGGTGGCCAGCACGCGGCGGTCGCCGGAGGCGTACCGCTCCCCCAGCACGGCCAGCCGGCGGGCGGTCCAGCCGGCGTCGGCGAACAGCGTGGCCGGTACCGCGGCCGCCCCGGGGGGCGCGAGCAGCCCGAGCGCCGCGGCGCCCGGCACCCGCGCGGCCACCGCCGCCTGATCCCCTGTCCGCACCGGTCCAGTCTGGCCGCTCGCTGCCCAGACGTTGCACCGGGCAGACGCGGAGCCCGTGGGGTCATACGGTGTGGCAGGGAGCACGCTGCGTCGCGCCGGGGTCCGGACACCGGCCGCCGGCCGCGACCACCGGACGGCAGGCGTCGACGGCGACGCCGCGAGAGCAGGAGGAGTCGCATGAGCGAGTCGACCGAGCTGGAGGGCCGCCGGTTCCCGGCGCCGGAGCAGCTGGCCGCGCAGGCCAACGTGGGCCCGGACGTGTACGAGCGGGCGGGGCAGGACCGGCTGGGCTTCTGGGCCGAGCAGGCCGACCGGCTGACCTGGGCGCAGAAGTGGGACGAGGTCCTGGACTGGAGCAACCCGCCGTTCGCGAAGTGGTTCGTCGGCGGCAAGCTGAACGTCGCCTACAACTGCGTCGACCGGCACGTGGAGGCCGGGCACGGCGAGCAGGTCGCCTACCACTGGGAGGGCGAGCCCGGCGACACCCGCACGATCACCTACGCCCAGCTCAAGGACGAGGTGAGCAAGGCCGCCAACGCGCTGCTCGAGCTCGGCGTCCAGGCCGGCGACCGGGTGGCCATCTACATGCCGATGATCCCCGAGGCCGTCGTCGCGATGCTGGCCTGCGCCCGCATCGGCGCCGTCCACATGGTCGTCTTCGGCGGCTTCTCCGCCGACGCGCTGGCCAGCCGGATCACCGACTCCGCCGCCGTGCTGGTGATCACCTCCGACGGCGGCTACCGCCGGGGGGCGCCCAGCGCGCTCAAGCCCGCGGTGGACGACGCGGTCGCGCGCACCGACGGCGTCCGCAACGTGCTCGTCGTCCGGCGGACCGAGCAGGACGTCGAGTGGACCGAGGGCCGCGACCTGTGGTGGCACGACGTCGTGGACCGGCAGTCGACCGAGCACACGCCCGAGGCCTTCGACGCCGAGCACCCGCTCTACATCATGTACACCTCGGGGACGACGGCCTCCCCGAAGGGCATCCTGCACACCTCCGGCGGCTACCTCGCCCAGGTCGCCTACACGCACTGGGCGACCTTCGACCTCAAGCCGGACACCGACGTCTTCTGGACCTCGGCCGACATCGGCTGGGTCACCGGCCACAGCTACATCGTCTACGGGCCGCTGGCCAACCGGGCCACCTCGATCATGTACGAGGGGACGCCGGAGACCCCCCACCGCGGCCGCTGGTTCGAGCTCATCGAGAAGTACAAGGTGACGATCCTCTACACCGCACCCACGGTGATCCGGACCTTCATGAAGTGGGGCGAGGACATCCCGGCCAAGTTCGACCTGTCCTCGCTCCGGCTGCTCGGCTCGGTCGGTGAGCCGATCAACCCCGAGGCCTGGCTCTGGTACCACGAGAACATCGGCGGCGGCCGCTGCCCGATCATGGACACCTGGTGGCAGACCGAGACCGGCGCGCACATGATCACCCCGCTGCCGGGCGTGACCAGCCTGGTGCCGGGCTCGGCCCAGCACCCGTTCCCCGGCATCTCGGCGAAGGTCGTCGACGACGAGGGCAACGAGCTCGGTGACGACTCCACCGGCCTGCTGGTGCTCACCGAGCCGTGGCCGTCGATGCTGCGCACCATCTGGGGCGACGACGACCGCTACGTCGACACCTACTGGTCGCGCTTCGGCAAGGAGGTCTACTTCGCCGGGGACGGCGCCAAGAAGGACGCCGACGGCAACATCTGGCTGCTCGGCCGGGTGGACGACGTCATGAACGTGTCCGGGCACCGCATCTCCACCACCGAGGTCGAGTCCTCGCTGGTGGCGCACCCCACGGTGGCCGAGGCGGCGGTCGTCGGCGCCAGCGACCCGACCACCGGACAGGGCATCGTCGCCTTCGTCATCCTCCGCGGGAACGCCGAGGACTCCGGCGACGAGCTGGTCCAGACGCTGCGCAACCACGTGGCCAAGGACATCGGCCCGATCGCCAAGCCGCGCCAGATCATGGTCGTGCAGGAGCTGCCCAAGACCCGCTCGGGCAAGATCATGCGACGGCTGCTGCGGGACGTCGCGGAGAACCGCGACCTGGGCGACGTCACCACGCTCACCGACTCGTCGGTGATGAACCTGATCAAGGACAAGCTCCCGGCCAGCTCGTCCGAGGACTAGGAGAAGGACCCCGTCCTGCCCACCCTTCGCAGGCTCAGGGCGGGTCCCGGGACGGGGCCGTTCCAGGACGTCACCGGGCTCAGGGCGGGTCCCGGGACGGGGCCGTTCCAGGACGTCACCCGGCCTCCCGCGCACGACTGCGGGAGGCCGGGGCGCGCGCTCGGTGATCATGAGGCACGATTCCTCGAGGTGGGTCCGCTCGTCCGGGCGGCCCGACAGCCGTTCGTCGTCCCCAGGAGGTGCCCTCGTGGCCCACAGCGCACCGTCGAGCCCGACCGGGGCACGCAGCACCACCACCCGCGTGGAGGAGCCCTCCGTCGGCTCCCTCGTGCAGAGCGCCATGGCCGACGTCTCGACGCTGATCCGCAGCGAGATAGAGCTGGCCAAGGCCGAGGTCGGGAAGTCGGCGAAGAAGGCCGGCGTCGGTGCCGGGGCCTTCGGTGCCGCGGCCGCCCTGCTCTTCTTCTCCGGGATCTTCCTGTTCGTCACGATCGCCGAGTTCCTCACCTGGCTCGGGCTGATCCGCTGGATCTCCTACCTGCTCGTGTGGCTGCTGCTGGTCGTGCTGGCCGGCATCGCCGCGCTGGTGGGTCGCAGCTCGATCAAGAAGATCGAGAAGCCCGAGCGCACCCTGGAGACGCTGCGCGACCTGCCCGAGGTCATGCACCGCGAGGCCCCCGGCCAGCGCCGCCGCGAGGTCCCCACCGTCAGCAACGGCCGGGTCCAGCTGTCGGGACGCGAGGACTACACCGTCTGAGCGGGCGCCCCCCGCGCGGTGAGCACAGCCGAGCCGCGGCCGGACGCCACCAGCGTCCTGCTGCCCGGCCCCTGGACCCACCGCGACCTGTCGGCCAACGGCGTCCGGCTGCACGTCGCCGAGGCCGGTGAGGGCCCGCTGGTGCTGCTGCTGCACGGGTTCCCCGAGTTCTGGTGGGCTTGGCGGGCGCAGCTCCCGGCGCTGGCCGCCGCCGGCTTCCGTGCCGTCGCCCCCGACCTGCGCGGCTACGGCGGCAGCGACAAGCCCCCGCGCGGCTACGACCTGCCCACGGCGGCCTCGGACGTCGCCGCGCTGGTGCGGGCGCTGGGCGAGCAGGACGCCGTCGTCGTCGGGCACGACTGGGGCGGGCTGGTGGCCTGGACGATGGCCGCCCTGCACCCGCGCAGCGTCCGCCGGCTCGCGGTGCTGTCGATGGCCCACCCCCGGCTGCTGCGCGCGTCCCTGACCGACCGGGCCCAGCGGAAGGCGCTGCGGCACATCCTGGGCTTCCAGCTCCCCCGGCTGCCGGAGCGGCGGCTCACCCGCGCCGACGACGACCCGGTGGCCGAGCTGGTGCGCCGCTGGGCCGGGCCCGGGTGGACCTCCACCGCGGACTTCGCCGAGGCGGTCACCCGGTACCGCTCGGCCGCCCGCATCCCGCAGGCCGCCTACGGGTCGATGGAGTACTTCCGCTGGGCCGGCCGCTCGCAGCTGCGCCCCGACGGGCTGCGCTACGCCCGCCGGATGGCCGCCCCGGTCACCGCACCGACGCTGCAGCTGCACGGCGACCTGGACGGCTGCGTGCTGCCGTCGTCCGCCCGGGGGTCGGGCCGGTACGTCGCAGGCGCCTACGAGTGGCGCGAGCTGGCCGGCGTCGGGCACTTCCCGCACGAGGAGGTGCCCGACGAGGTGAACGCCGCGCTGGTCGCCTGGGCTGGATGAGCTACTCGCAACTACCGGTGGCGACCGCGGAGGTCGAGGCGGCACCGGTCACCGCGGCGTCCTCGACCTCCTCGAAGGTGAGCGCGTAGCCGGTGAGCGGGTCGTCGATGGCCGAGGCGAAGACGACGCCGAGCACCTGGCCCTCCGGGTCGAACAGCGGGCCGCCGGAGTTGCCGGCGCGCACCTCGCCGTAGAGCGCGTAGACGTCGCGGACCACGGTCTGCTCGTTGCGGAAGTCCGGGCCGCTGATGTCGGTGCGCTGGCGCACCCGGGCGGGCCCGACGAACAGGTCCCCACCACCGGGGTAGCCCATGATGATCGCGTCGTCCCCCGACTCCGCGGGCTGCGCGGCGAAGGTCAGCGGCACCTGGGGCAGCCCGGGGACGGCGAGCACCGCGACGTCGGTCTCCTCGTCCACGTAGACCGGGACGGCGTCGTACTCCTCACCCTCCGCGCTCACGACCGGGTCGGTGACGCCGGCGAGCACGTGCGCGTTGGTCATCACCCGCTCCTCGGCGTACACGAAGCCGGAGCCGTCGATCTGCCGCGAGCAGGACGCCGCCACGCCGCTGATCCGCACCACCGAGCCCTCGACCGAGTCGACGACGGGGCTGGCGAGCAGCGCCTGGTCGGGCACCGGGACGTCGGGGACCTGCGTGGGGGTCAGCGGGTCGAGGACGTCGGGCAACCCGTTCTGGTCGATCGCCTCCCGCAGCGAGTCGTAGACCGCCCGGACGCCGTCCGGCACAGTCCGGTCGACCGCCTGCACCAGCGCCGACTGCTTCACCTGACCGGAGACCCCGGGGAACGGCGCGGTGGCCAGCGGGGTCGCGACCATCCAGGCGACCAGCAACACCGCGACCGCGGACAGCACCGCGCCGGCCACCGAGTCGACGACCTCCGCCGGCTGCCACGTCACGCGCCGGCGCACCGCCCGGCCGATCGCCCCGGCCAGCACCTGGCCCAGCAGCGCCGCCGCGAGGACGACGACCAGCGCGACGAACACCCGGGTGGTCGCCGCCCCGTCGAGCCGCTCGGCCACCGGGCCGGACAGCTGCGCGCCGAGGACCGCGCCGCCGAAGAAGCCGAGGACGGAGGTGGCCGAGACGATGACGCCCTGCCGGAAGCCGGAGAAGGCGAAGGCCAGTGCCAGTCCGATCAGGACGAGGTCGACGATCGACATGCTCGCGCTCAGCCGCTCACCGTCATGACGCCGTACTGGTCCAGCTGGGTGTGGAAGCTGCACTCGAAGCCGTACTCACCCGGGGTGGACACGGTGAACTCGATGGTGCGGCTCTCCCCCGGCGTCAGCAGCGGGATCTCCGGGTCGATCGGCGCGGGGCCGGCGTCCGGGGTGAAGCGGAAGTTGTGCGTCATCTGCTCGGCGACGTTCACCACGGTCAGCCGGACCGGCCCCGGGGCGACGGTGAAGGTGGCCGGGCTGAAGACGTAGTCGTCCTGCGTCTGCAGCGTGACCTCCTGGACGCCGTCGGGTGCCGTGGTCACCGTGCCGAGGGCGGGGCCGGACGACGGTGCGGCCTGCGGCGCGGACCGGCCGTCACCGCTCCCGCAGCCGGTCAGCACCGTGGCCACCAGCACTCCCCCGGCGAGCAGCGCCCGGCCGCGTCGCGCCCTCTCCTGCCCCCTCATCGCGGGGGAACGGTACGTGCCGTGGGGCCGTCGGGGGCGGGATCGGCGACCGTCGGCGCGGCGGCGTCCTCCTCCTCGGCCGGGTCCAGCGTGCCGGGGAGCTGCGGGCGGCGGGCGCCGAGCGCCGGCAGCGGCCGCACGTCGGCGTCGTCCCAGGGCCGGGCCAGCCCGGCGGCCTCCAGGATCGCGTCGAGCAGGCCGCCGGTGAAGCCCCACACGACCATCCCGGCGACCCCGAACGCCGGGCCGACGTAGCCCGACGGGTGGCGGATGCGGAAGCGGTTGGCCGGGTCGACGAGGTCCGCGAGGGGCACCCGCGCCACCCGCGCCACCTCGCGCGGGTCGCCGACGGTGACCTCGCGCGGGTCGTCCCACCAGGCCACGACCGGCACGACCAGGTTGTCCGACGGGCCGAGGAACAGCTCCGGCAGCGTGGCCACCACCCGGACGCCGTCCGGGTCGATGCCGGCCTCCTCCTCGGCCTCCCGCAGCGCGGTGCCCACCGGGTAGTCGTCGCCGGGGTCGGCGCCACCGCCGGGGAAGGCCGGCTGACCGGCGTGGGTGCGCAGGTGCGCGGACTTCTCGATCAGCAGGACGTCGGCCCCGCGCGGGCCCTCACCGAAGAGGATCAGCACCGCCGACCGGCGGGCGGTCGCCGTCGGCCGGGGCATCCGGTGCCGCAGCGGCAGGTCGTCGCCGGCCTCGACCAGCCGGCGCAGGTACGCCGGGAGGGCGGCGTCGGGAGCCGCGGTGTCGGTCACAGGGTCACCCCCAGGTGCTCGGCGACCAGGCCCTCCAGCTCCTCGACCGAGGTGACCGGCCGCATCTGCAGGTGGGCGACGGTGCCGTCGGCGCGCAGCAGGTAGGTGTACGGCAGGGCGGGCAGCCGCTCCGCATCGGCCAGCCGACCCTCGGCGTCGATGCCGGTGGGCATCGTGACCCCGGCGTCGGCGGCGAAGGCGACGCCGTTGTCGGCGGTGTCCTTGGTGACCAGGCCCACGACCTTCAGCCGGTCACCGGCCCGGTCGGCCAGCTGCTGCACCAGCGGCAGCTCCTCCCGGCACGGCCCGCACCAGGTGGCCCAGAGGTTCACCACCGTCGGCACGCCCTGGGCCTGGCCGAGGTGCAACTGCCCCCCACCGAGGCAGTCCACGCTCACGTCGGCGAGCACCTCGCCGCCGGTGGCCGCCTGGGCGGGCTGGTCCGGACAGGGCGCGGTCGGGTTCGCCACGGCGGGTGCGGACGGCGCGGCGTCCGGTGCCCCGCTGCCCGAGCTGCACCCGGCCAGCGCGAGCCCGAGCGCCAGCGCGCCGGCCGCCGTCCTGCTGCGGGCGCTCATTCGGTGTCGGAGGCGACCGGGGTCTTCACCAGCTTCGTGGCGGCCTCCGGGTCGGTCGGGCCGATGCCGTACGACGGACACCACTGCGCGAGGCCGCAGGCGCCGCAGGCGGCCTTCTTGGCGTGGCAGACCCGCCGGCCGTGGAAGATCACGCGGTGGCTGAACATCGTCCACTCGCGCTTGGGCAGCAGCTCGGCGACCTCGGCCTCGACCTTGACCGGGTCCTCCTCCGCCGTCCAGCCGAACCGCCGCACCAGCCGGCCGAAGTGGGTGTCGACGGTGAGGCCGGGGACGTCGAAGGCGTTGCCCAGGACGACGTTCGCGGTCTTGCGGCCGACGCCGGGGAGGGTGACCAGGTCGGCCATCCGGCCGGGCACCTCGCCGTCGAACCGCTCGAGCAGCGCCTGCGCCAGGCCCAGCACCGAGGTGGCCTTCGCGCGGAAGAAGCCGGTGGGCTTGAGGACCTCCTCCAGGTCGGCGCGGTCGGCACCGGCCAGCGCCTGCGCGTCGGGGTACTTGCTGAACAGCACCGGGGTGACCCGGTTGACCGTCCTGTCGGTGGTCTGAGCCGACAGCACGGTGGCGACCAGCAGCTCGAAGGCGTTGGTGAAGTCGAGCTCGCAGTGCGCGTCGGGGTAGATCAGCGCCAGCTCGCGGGCCATCCGCCGCGCCCGCCGGGTGCGCGCCAGCGGGGTCTCCTGCGGGTCGAACGGGGAACCGCCCCGGGCGGCGGCGCGACGGGCGCGCGGCGGGACCGGCCGGGCGTAGGCGGGCGAGGACACGCGGTCGAGGGTAGGCCGACCGGCTGACCGTCCCGGGTCCGTGCCATCATCGCGACCGCCGTCGCCGGGCTTCCCCCGCGGCGTCCCGGGGTACACAGGAGTGCACGCGCGGTCCGGCCGGTCCGCGTCCCCGGCGAGGAGAGAGGAGGAGCCGGTGGTCGCCCTCGTCGTCATCCTGTTCCCGCCCCTGGTCATCGCCTTCCTGCTGGTGATGGAACGCGTCGAGGAGCCGCTGCGCCGCCCGGCCGGCCCCCGAGAGGTGGCGGAGTTCCTCTCCACCGCGAGCCCCGGTGAGGTCGACACGCTCGCCAACTCCGGCATCCGCCGCGCCATGGCGCGCTGGCGGCGCCGTCGGGCATCCCGGGTGCGCCGCGGGGCCGAGCCGCCCGTCGTCTGAGGGACGGCCCGGGACGGGGCCGGGATCACCCCTCGGGGTGCCCGCACGGGCCACTGGTCGGGTGATGATCCGCACAGGCCCCTAGACTCACTCCGGCGGCGCCGCGAGCGAGCGGCTGCCGACCGGGCCCGGCCGCGCGCCGGCCCTCCGAGGTGTGTGTGCGAGAGGACGACGCGTAGTGGACGAGGTGCTGGCCCAGTCCGGGCTCTTCCAGGGGCTGCCCGTGGAGGCGGTGGACCCGGTCGCGAGCCGCCTGGAGACCGTGACCCTCCCCCGCGGCCGCGTGGTCTTCAACGAGGGCGAGCCGGGCGACAGCCTCTACATCGTGCTCTCCGGGAAGATCAAGCTGTCCCGCCGGTCGCCGGACGGGCGCGAGAACGTGCTCGCCGTGATGGGGCCGTCCGACCAGTTCGGTGAGCTGTCGGTGTTCGACCCCGGCCCGCGGACGGCGACGGCCACCGCCGTCACCGACGTCAGGCTGGCCCGGATGCCGCAGTCGGTGCTGCGCCCGTGGATCGAGGCCCACCCCGAGGTCGGCGAGCGGCTGCTGCACGTGCTGGCCCGCCGGCTGCGCCGCACGAACGACTCGGTCGCGGACCTCATCTTCACCGACGTCCCCGGCCGGGTCGCCAAGGCGCTGCTGCAGATGGCCGACCGGTTCGGCAGCCGCGAGGGCGAGGGCCTGCGCGTCAAGCACGACCTGACGCAGGAGGAGCTGGCCCAGCTGGTCGGCGCCTCCCGCGAGACGGTGAACAAGGCGCTGGCCGACTTCGTGCACCGCGGCTGGATCCAGCTGCAGGGCAAGTCGGTCGTCGTCCTCGACGAGGAGCGTCTGCGCCGCCGCGCGCGGTGACGCTGCACTGAACGCCGGAGGCCCAGGACCGTCACGGTCCTGGGCTTCTCGCGTTCAGTGACACCCGCGAGGTGAGCCGCTCCGCGAGATCGGCACGCCGAGTGGGGCCGGAGGCTCCCCGAGGCGTGGCGAGGCAGGGCTCAACGGCGGTCGGGGACGGCCGTTGGCCGCGGTGTGACCCGGAGGGTCACGAAGGGAGCGGCACGACCAGGCGGATGCGGGTGCCGTCGGGCAGCACGGCCCAGCGGCCGTCGGGCTCGTCGGCGAACGACGGGCAGATCGGGTGCAGCGGCTCCGGCGGCGACCCGGCCAGGGCCGCGGCCACGTCGGCGAAGGACTCGAGCTGGCCCAGCGTGTGGCTCGTCGGCGGCAGCATCGGGCGGGTGCCCGCGGCCAGCTCGGCCAGCGCGGCCGACGGCGTCAGCCAGCTCACCTCGTCGGCCTCGCCGGTGACGTGCCGGGCCTCCTGGCCGACGGGCAGAGCTGCGGCGAAGAACTTGGTGTCGTAGCGCCGCGGCTCGGCCGGCGGGGTGATCCAGTGCGCGAAGGGCCGCAGCAGGTCCGACCGCAGCGCCAGCCCGCGGTCGGCGAGCAGCTCGGCCAGCGACAGCTCGCGGGCCAGCAGGGCCTGGCGCTGGGCCTCCCAGTCCTCTCCGGAGACGTCCGGGACGACGTCGCCGCCGTCGGGCGCCCCCGCGAGCAGGACGCCGGCCTCCTCGAACGTCTCCCGGACCGCGGCGCACACCAGCTCGCGGGCGGTCCGCTCGTCGCAGCCGAAGGCGTGCGCCCACTCCACCGGCGGCGGGCCGGCCCAGGCCGTCTCGACGTCGCCGTCCCGCGGGTCGACCCCGCCGCCCGGGTAGGCGGTCATCCCGCCGGCGAACGGCATGCCCCGGGTGCGCCGCAGCAGGTAGACCTCCAGGCCGGGGACGCCGTCGCGCAGCAGCAGCACCGTCGCGGCCTGGCGAGGGGTGCTGGGGCGCGTCATCGGAGGTGAGCCGCGTTCGCGGTGGACCGGTCGCGGGGGCCGGAGGCTCCCCGACCGGGACACGGGGGCACGCTCAGCGCAGCCGGCACCGGGGCTCGGCCGCGGTGCCGTCCGGAGGACGGCAGTGTCATCGCAGCTCGACGGTGAGCTCGACCTCGACGGGGGCGCCCAGGGGCAGCTCCGCGACACCGACCGCGCTGCGGGCGTGCCGGCCGGCCTCGCCGAACACGCGGCCCAGCAGCTCGCTGGCGCCGTTCACCACCCGCGGCTGGCCGGTGAAGCCCTCCGCGCTGGCCACGTAGCCGACCACGCGGACGACGCGGGCCACCGAGTCCAGGCCGACCAGCTCGTCGATGGCGGCCAGCGCGTTGAGCGCGCACAGCTTGGCGTCGTGCGCGGCGTCCTCGGCGTCGACCGAGCCGCCGACCTTGCCGGTGCGGCGCAGTCCACCGTCGACGAAGGGCAGCTGACCGGAGGTGAAGACCAGCTGGCCGCTGCGCACCGCCGGGACGTAGGCGGCGACCGGTGCGGCGACCGGGGGCAGCCGGATGCCGAGCTCGGCCAGCCGGGCGTGCCAGCTGGGGGTCTGCGGGCTGGTCATGACCCGGTCAGCCGACGGGGCGCTTGAGGTAGGCCACGGGCTGGTCGGCCCCGCCCGGGCCGGGCAGCACGGTGACCAGCTCCCACCCGTCGACACCCCAGGAGTCCAGGATCGCCTTGGTGTTGTGGATCAGCAGCGGGATGGTGGCGTACTCCCACTTGACGCGGGCGGATTCGCTCATGGCCGCGACGCTAGCGCAGCGCCTCGGCCCCGTCCCGGGCCCCGCCCCGAGCCTGCGAGGGGTGGGGAGGACGGGGTCCTTCTAGGCTCGTGTCCGTGAGCCCCGTTCCCTCCCCCGTGCGCTGCCACGTCGTCACCGGGAAGGGCGGGACCGGCAAGACGACGGTCGCGGCGGCGCTCGCCCTGGCCCTCGCCGCCGACGGGGGGCAGGTGCTGCTGGTCGAGACCGAGGGCCGCCAGGGCATCGCGCAGCTCCTCGACACCCCGCCGCTGCCCTACGAGGAGCGCCGGGTCGCCGTCGCCCGTGGGGGCGGCGTGGTCAAGGCGCTGGCCATCGACGTCGAGGAAGCCCTCCTCGAGTACCTGGAGATGTTCTACAACCTCAAGCGGGCCGGCCGGGCGCTGCGCCGGGTGGGTGCGGTGGACTTCGCCACCACCATCGCCCCGGGGCTGCGCGACGTGCTGCTCACCGGCAAGGTCAAGGAGGCGGTCACCCGCCGCCACGACGGCCGCCCGGTCTACGACGCCGTCGTCGTCGACGCCCCGCCCACCGGCCGGATCACCCGTTTCCTCAACGTGACCGGGGAGATGGCCGGGCTGACCCGGTCCGGGCCGATCAAGACCCAGAGCGACGGCGTCATGGCCGTGCTCAAGTCACCGCAGACGGCGGTCCACCTGGTCACGCTGCTGGAGGACATGCCGGTGCAGGAGACCGCCGACGCGATCGCCGAGCTGCAGGGCGTCGGCCTGCCCGTCGGCTCGGTCGTGGTGAACATGGCCGCCGAGCCGGCGCTGCCCGAGCCCGCCCTGGTCCGCGCCGCCGAGGGCGGGCTCACCGGCGCGGACCTCGCGCCCGCGCTGGCCGCGGCGGGGCTGCAGGACGTCCCGGGCCTGGCCGACGCGCTCGCCGCCGAGGCCAGCGAGCACGCCCGCCGCTGGGCCGCCCAGGACGAGCTGCGCGATGAGGTCGAGGCGCTCGGCCGGCCGACGGTCGAGCTGCCGCTGCTGCCCGGCCCCATCGACCTGGGCGCGCTGTTCGAGCTCGCCGGGCGGCTGGAGCAGCACCTGCGGACCGAGGTGGCCGCGTGAGCCAGGCGGCAGACGCGACGACGACCGAGCGCGCCCGCCGGCACCCGCGGCCGGCCGGACCGCCCGCCCCGGAGGCGCTGCCGCTGGAGCTGGCCGAGCTGGTCACCGACCCGGACACCCGGATCGTGGTGTGCTGCGGCGCCGGCGGCGTGGGCAAGACGACGACCTCGGCGGCCCTGGCCATGGCCGCGGCGGAGGCCGGCCGCACCGTCGTCGTCCTCACCATCGACCCGGCGCGCCGGCTGGCGCAGTCCCTCGGTCTGGTGGAGCTGGACAACGAGCCGCGGCGGGTCGATCTCCCCGACAGCACGGGGGCACGAGGCGAGCTGCACGCGATGATGCTGGACATGAAGCGCACGTTCGACGACATCGTCGTGGCGCACTCCACCCCCGAGCGGGCCGAGCAGATCTTCGAGAACCCCTTCTACCAGACCCTGTCGTCGTCCTTCGCCGGGACGCAGGAGTACATGGCGATGGAGAAGCTGGGCCAGCTGCGCGCCGGCGACCGGTGGGACCTCATCGTCGTCGACACCCCGCCGTCGCGGTCGGCGCTGGACTTCCTCGACGCCCCCAACCGGATGAGCCGCTTCCTCGACGGCACGATGATCCGGCTGCTCACCGCGCCGAGCCGGACCGGTTTCCGGATCGCCAGCGCCGGGTTCGTGTTCTTCAGCCGGATCATCTCCAAGATCCTGGGCGGGCAGCTGCTGCGGGACATCTCCGCGTTCGTGGCCGCCCTGGACACCATGTTCGGCGGGTTCCGCGAGCGGGCGACCGCGACCTACGAGCTGCTGCGCCGGCCGGGCACCTGGTTCGTCGTCGTCGCGACGCCGGAGCCGGACGCGCTGCGGGAGGCCTCCTACTTCGTCGACCGGCTCTCCACCGAGCAGATGCCGCTGGCCGGGCTGGTGCTCAACCGCACCCACCCGCCGACGACGACGGCGCTGTCGGCCACCCGGGCCGACGGCGCGGCCGAGGAGGTGCTGGAGGCCGGCGGCGAGGGCGCGGAGCTGGCGGCCGGCGCGCTGCGGGTGCACGCCGAGCGGATGGCGCTGGCCACCCGCGAGCAGCACCTGGCCGACCGGTTCACCAGCGCCCACCCGGAGGTCGCCGTCCGCACCGTCCCGGCCGCGGCCGGCGACGTGCACGACCTCGACGGGCTGCGCGGCATGGCCGACGCGCTGACCGGCCCGGACGGCGACACGCCGACGGGTGTGCCGCGGCGGCGCATCCTCCCCGCGCGCCGTCGCTGAGGGCGACGTCGGGGGCGCAGCGCCACGTACATTGGCTCGCGATGTCTCCCGACGCCCCCGCACGCGCCCGGGTCCTCGCGAAGCTCGCCGCGACGATCGTCCTCGCCGGAGCCCTGGTCGCCGGCATGCTGCTGCCCTTCGTGGGGGGCACCGGCATGGCGGCCCGCAACTCGGCCTCGCTGCTCGACGCGCTGCCCGACGCGCTCACCGACGAGACGCCGGCGGGCAACACCCGGGTGCTCGCGGCCGACGGCTCGCTGATCACGATGTTCTACCGGAACAACCGGACGCCGGTGGCCTCCGACCAGATCGCACCGGTCATGAAGCAGGCGCTGGTCGCCATCGAGGACGCCCGGTTCGAGGAGCACAACGGCCTCGACGTGCAGGGCACCCTGCGGGCGCTGGCGACGAACGTCGCGGCGGGGTCGGTGCAGGAGGGCGGCTCGACGCTCACCCAGCAGCTGGTCAAGCAGACCCTCGTGCAGACCGCCGACACCCCCGAGGAGCGGCTGGCCGCCACCGAGGAGAGCGTGGGCCGCAAGCTGCGCGAGGCGCGGATGGCCCTCGCCCTGGAGGAGGAGTACTCCAAGGACGAGATCCTCACCCGCTACCTCAACCTCGTGTACTTCGGGGAGGGCGCCTACGGCGTCCAGGCCGCGGCGCAGCGCTACTTCAGCGTCGACGCCGCCGCCCTCACCCTCCCGCAGGCGGCCATGCTCGCCGGGCTGGTGCAGAGCCCGTCGATCGACGACCCGATCACCAACCCGGAGAACGCGCGCGAGCGGCGCAACGTGGTGCTCCGGTCGATGCTCGGCCAGGGCATGGTCACCGAGGCCGAGGTCGCCGAGATCTCCGCGCAGCCGGTCCAGGTGGTGCAGGGCGCCAGCCCGGCCAACGGCTGCGTCGACGCGTCGATCGGCGGCTTCTTCTGCTCCTTCGTGGAGCAGTACCTCACCCAGGAGCTGGGGATCTCGCAGGCGCTGCTGGAGAACGGCGGGCTCACGATCCAGACGACGCTGCGCCCGGACGTGCAGGCGGCGGGCGACCAGGCGGTGCTCGACACCGTGGCGCTGGGCGACCCGCTGGTGGGGGCCTACACGGCCGTCGAGCCGGGCACCGGACACGTGCTGGCCATGTCCAACAACCGCCGCTTCGGCTGCGAGGGCCCGGAGTGCGAGTCGGTCAACTTCAACGTCGTCCCCAGCAAGGGCGCCGGCTCGGTGTTCAAGGTGTTCACCGCGGCCGCCGCGGTCGAGCGGGGCTTCGGCCCCAACCACGTGATCACCACGAGCGAGCCCTACGTCTCGCGGGTCTACCGCGACGGCAGCGGCCCCTACGACGTGGTCAACGTGGGCAGCAGCTACCCCAACACCCTGGACATGGAGCGGGCGCTGTACATGTCCTCCAACACCTACTTCCTGGCGCTGGAGGACCAGCTCGGCTCGGTCGAGGGCCCGGTGCGGATGGCGCAGCGGATGGGCATGCACTTCGACGCCGCCAACCAGTACCCCGCGGACACGATCATCGAGGAGAACCGCGGGTCGTTCACGTTCGGCACCGACGCGACCAGCCCGCTGGACCTGGCCAACTCCGTGGCCACCCTCGCGGCCAACGGCACCCGGTGCGAGCCGACGCCGGTCACCGCCGTCCTCGACCGCACCGGCCAGCCGCTCACCGGCGAGGACGGCCAGCCGGTGGTCCCCGGCGACGCGTGCACGCCGGAGGCCGTCCCGGCGAGGGTCGCCGCGACGATGACGTCGATGCTGCGCAAGGACGTCGAGCCCGGCTTCTCCGGCGCCACCGGTACCCGGGCGTACGTGCCGGGGCACCAGATCGCCGGCAAGACCGGCACCAACCAGAACCGCGACTCGGTCGCCTTCGTCGGCTACACCCCGCAGTACGCGGCGAGCGTCATGGTGTTCAGCCCGCTGCAGAACCAGGACGTCGGCGGCTTCGGCGGTGCGCTGGGCGCCGGCATCTGGGGTGACGCGATGCGGCCGATCCTGAGCGCGCAGCAGCCGGTGCCCTTCCCCGCACCGCCCGCTCCCCCGGCCCCGGCCCCGGCCCCGGCACCCGAGGCGGCACCGGCGGGCACCGGGCCGGTCGAGGTCCAGCCCGTGCCCGCGGTGGAGCAGCCGGCCGGAGCTCCGGTGGAGACCCCCGCCCCGGTGCCGGCCGAGGCCCCCGTCGCCGCCCAGCCGGCGGGCTGACGAAGGACCCCGTTCCGGGACGGGGGCGGGCCCTGCTCAGCCCAGCTGGCGGCGGACCTCGGCGGCCACCCGGCCGCCCTCGGCCCGGCCGGCGACCTCGCCCTGCACCGCACCCATGACGCGGCCCATGTCCCGCATGCCGCTCGCGCCGGTGCGGGTGACGACGTCGGCGACGAGCGCGGCCAGGTCGGCGTCCTCGAGCTGCGCGGGCAGGTAGGCGGCGACCACGTCGCCCTCCGCCCGCTCCCGGTCGGCCTGCTCGGTGCGCCCGGCGGCGGCGAAGGCCTCGGCGGCCTCGCGGCGCTTCTTGGCCTCCCGCCGCAGCACCGCCTGCACCTCGTCGTCGCCGAGCTCGCGGGCCTCCTTGCCCGCCACCTCCTCGGCGCTGACCGCGGCGAGCACCATCCGCAGCGTGGCGGTGCGCAGCTCGTCGCGGGACTTCATCGCGGTGGTCAGGTCGGCGCGCAGGGTTTCCTTCAGGTCGGACACGTGGATCAGCCTCGCACGGCGCCTCCCGGCACCGCGCCCGTAATCTCGGCTGCCGTGCGCGCGACCACAGCCCTCCCGGCCGCCGTCCTCGGGTCTGCGACCGCGGGGATCGCCTACGCCTCCCTCTACGAGCGCAACCGCTGGACGCTGCGCCGCCTCGACGTCCCGGTGCTCGCCCCCGGCTCCGCGCCGCTGCGGGTGCTGCACCTGTCCGACCTGCACATGACCGCGAGGCAGCGGTCCAAGCAGGAGTGGGTGGCCTCCCTCGCCGCACTCGAACCCGACCTGGTCGTCGACACCGGCGACAACCTGGCCGGGATGGACGCCGTCCCCGGGACGCTGCGGGCGCTGGAGCCGCTGCTCGACCTGCCGGGCGCGTTCGTGCTGGCCAGCAACGACTACTACGCGCCCCGGCCGAAGAACCCGCTCAAGTACTTCAAGCGGGACCATGTGCGGGTGCACGGCGACGAGCTGCCCTGGCGGGACCTGCGCGACGCCATGGCGGCCCGCGGCTGGGTCGACCTGACCAACGCCCGCGGCGAGCTCGTCGTCGGCGGACGGCGGATCGCCTTCGCCGGCGTCGACGACTCGCACCTGGGCCGGGACCGCTACGACGACGTCGCCGGTCCGGCGGACCCGGACGCGGACCTGCGCATCGGGCTGGCGCACTCCCCCGAGCCGCGGGTGCTCGACCGGTTCGCCGCCGACGGGTACGACCTGCTGCTGTGCGGGCACACGCACGGCGGCCAGCTGCGGGTCCCGTTCTACGGGGCGCTGGTGACCAACTGCGGCATCGACCGCGCCCGGGTCCGCTGGCTGCACCGCTGGGCCGAGCCGTCGGCGACGACCCCGCGCGGCACCTGGCTGCACGTCTCCGCCGGGCTGGGCACCAGCCCCTACGCGCCGTACCGGTTCGCCTGCCCGCCCGAGGCGACGCTGCTCACCCTGACCGCCCGTCGGGGCTGACCGGAGCGTCGGCTAGACTGACTTCGTACCTCGGGGTGTGGCGCAGCTTGGTAGCGCGCGTCGTTCGGGACGACGAGGTCGCAGGTTCAAATCCTGTCACCCCGACCAAGACGGTCTTGCTCGAAGGACCGGCCGAGAGGACCTCGGCCCGATCGGGTGAGACGGTCCTGGATGCAGGCACGAGGCCCCCAGCGCAGCTGGGGGCCTCGTCCGTCGTAGGGGCCCGGCCACCACGACGGTCGACGACGACCTCGGCCACGAGGGCGGCCACGCCGTGCTGCGAGTCGTCGCCGGGCGGATCGGCGGCTGCCTGCGACCGGCGGACACCGTCGCCCGCCTGGACGGGGACGAGTTCGCTGTCCTGCTGGCCGGCGCCCAGGCAGTGACCAGGCCCTGCGGGTTGCTGACCGCATCCTGACCGCGCTGCGCGAGCCAGTGGTGCTGACGGTCGGCAGCAGCGTCGTCGGCCGCCGCAGCACCGCATCCATGCGGATGCACGGTCAAGACGTCCGTGTGACGCCCGGTGAGGGCGTCTCCGCAGCTGCCTCGCGGGCGTCGACAGATGACGCTGCCGAGGAGATCGTGGCTCGCTTGTCCGCGCGGCTCGGGTGACCCAACCAGCACACGACGGCTGCCCGATCCACAGCGGCGTCACCTGGGCTTGGGCACGAGGTTCGGATCGCGCCACCGGGACAGCAGCGCCTGAGCTCCGCCGAGCCTGTCAGCCATCCGATGACGCGCACGGTAGAGCCACGACCGGGTGCCCTGGTGGTCGGACGGTCACCCGGGTCAGCATCGCGTCCGACTCTGCAGTCCCTGCTCAGGCTCCCATCACCGACTCCTGGGGCCGGGCAGCGGCACCCGCCGTCAGCCCACTGCTACGAAGGGATCCGAACAGCGCGAGCAAGGCGGTGAGGAGCGTGCACGACAGCGCCAACGTCAGCCAGACGGTTGGCGCATCGCCGGTGACCGCCAGGGCCACACCGACCGCGGGACCGGCGAACTGGCCGATGCCCATCATCGAGTTGGCCAGTGCATTGGCGCGGGTCAGCTCTTCGTCGGGCACCAGGGATATCAGCCACGGGTGGAACGAGCAGGAGTAAGCGCATTCGCCGAGAGCGAAGAGCACAGCGAACGCCAGGAGGCCGCCCAGGCGCATGCCGGGCGGCCCCCAGGCGAGGACGCCGACGGCCAGGTAGCCGATGCCCCAGAGCGCACCGGTCACGCAGAGACCGGTCAGTTCGGACCGTGGCTCCAGGAGTCGCGTGACCGGCCGCTGGGCGATCACGATGACGAGGACGTTCAGGGCGAGCATCAGGGAGACCGTGTAGAGCGGCATGCTCATCAAGTCCACCGTCACCAGCGGTGCGGTGGCCTCGAACTGGCTGAAGCCGAACAGGTAAGCAGCCAACTGGAATCCCGCGGCTGGTGCGGCGACGAGCAACAGGGTCCGGGTCGGCATCTGCGCTGACCGCCCACTCGCGGCAGGAGCGTTCTGCGGCTGACTCATCTCCGGCCTGGCCGACTGGCGGGTCACCAGTACGACGATGGCGACAGGGAGCATCCCGGCGGCGTTGACGAGAAAGAAGTACGGGATGACCTCCGGGCGCAGGAGGACGGTCAAGGTTCCCGCGACGAGGGAGCCGGCCGCCAGCGTCGCGTTCAGGACGGCGAAGCGCCGGGCGAACAGGGAGCGCCGCTCCTCGGCTGAGACCAGTGAGTTGAGAATCGGGATGATGGCGGCCAGGAAGCAGCCTTGACCCGCGCCGATCGCCGCGGCAGCGAGGCACACCTCGAGGCGGGAGTCAGCGGCGAACAACAGCACGTAGCCGACGAACCAGCTCAGGTTGCCGGTGACGCACAGGGGCACGCGCGGTACGCGCACCCGCCCCGTGCCGAGCAGGACCGCCACGGCCAGGTTGGCGGCGCCGGTGACGCCGTAGAAGAGGGCCACGCCGCCCGTGCCCACCGCCGGCTTGTCGGCCAGGTACAGAGACGTGTACGGAAAGACGAGGCCCAGGCAGAAGGACGACAGGCCATGGGTCACGATGATCGAGTTCGCGGGGCCGAGTCGTCGCGCACGTTTCTGGCGCACGTCAGACAGCGGCATGGAAGCCTTCCACAGCGTTCGCGCGCAGGGGCTCGTGCCTGATGTCGAGCGCGCCTTCGGCCTGATCGAGCGCCGTGGCACACCGGGCAGCATCCGGAGCCGCCACCACTACGGCCGCCGTGCGCGGAATGGCGTCGTGGGGAGGTAGGTGGAGCACGCTGCCGACCGGCGCGAGGACCAGGGTCCGCTGGACGTGCGGCACAGCGGCTGCTGCGCTCAGGTCGATGTGCTGGACCACGCCATCTTCCGGAAGGTAGGCGAACCGAACTTCCGCGGCGCGCCGCTGGCGGGGTGTGAGGTCCGGCGTGCGGCCCAGGGACAGCTCAGCTGCGGCGACCACCAGGTCGATGCCGGTGGCCAGCTGACCGACCAGGGGAATCAGATCGCCACCGAGCCGACCGTTCAGCTCGATCAGCCGCCAGCCGCCCCGCGTGTAGCGGAGTTCGGCGTGGGTCACGCCCCACTGCACGCCCAAGACTGCGTGGGCTTGCTGCACGAGCTGTTCCAGAGCAGCCGCTTCCGGCAGCTCTGCGGTCGGGTCCACGAGGTGCCCGACCTCTTCGAAGTGCGGAGCGAAGCCGAGCCGTTTGCGGGCGACGTGCACGCATGTCACCCCCTCGGGGGTGACCGCGCTGTCCACGCTGACCTCGGGGCCGTCGAGGTACTCCTCGACCAGTACTCCGTGGCCGGAAGGAAGCGTCGCGTACGCCGCACCCACGGCGAGGGCAAAGGCCCGCCGGACGCCCTGCACATCACGAGCCAGGGTCACGCCCATGCTGCCGGCCAGCGCGCGTGGCTTGAGCACGACCGGATATCCCAGGCACGCCGCCGCCTGCTCTGCCGCGGTTGCCTCCGAGGTGAGCAGGTGACGGACGGCAGGCAGTCCCGCGGCGTCGAGCAGTGACCGCGTGCGGTACTTGTCGCGGCAGTTGGCGGCCGCCTGGGCGCTCATGTGCGGGCGGTCCAGGATCTCGGCCGCCTGGGCAGTGACCTCCAGGACGGTCTCGTCCCAGGTGAGCACGCCGAACTCCGGCCCTGCGGCGGTCATGGCGGCGACGGCCCGGGCCACCGCCGCAGGATCTGCTACGTCGGCGACGCGCCACTGCGTGAGGTACGGCCGCTGCCAGGTCGGTGGACTGGCCAGGACGGCGCACAGCTCATAGCGCTCGGCAAGGCTTGCCAGCGCGTACTCCCGGTAGGGCTGGGCCCCGGTTCCCACGAGCACGATGGAGCGCCGCGCCCGGTGGTCTGGCTCCGGCAGTGGCGCCGCAGCAACTTCCTGCATCACTGGGCCCGGGCCTCGACGCGGAGCGGCTCGAGAGCGTTGGCGACTCGAAGCAGCTCGGAGAACATGCGCCCGGCGGCCCCAGCCAGAGCCTCGCTGCCGGTGAAACGTCCGTCGACGACGAGCTCACCGACATGGTGGATCGGGACCCCTTCGGTGACGGGGACCATCTTCAGCGTGGTGACGACCTGTTTGGTCATCTGGACGGCGCGGAGCCCGGCTGAGGAGTTGCCGTAGCTCACGAACCCGACGGGCTTGTACTGCCACTCGTGATAGAGGTAGTCGAGGGCGTTCTTCAGTGCCGCGTTGATGCCGAAGTTGTACTCGGGAGTGACGAACACGAAGGCATCAGCTGCGTCGACCGTGGCACTCCACTCCTTCGTGTGAGGCTGGGTGTAGCGCCTCTCAGAGGGGTGCTCCGGCTCGTCCAGGAAGGGCAGTCCCACCTCGAGCAGGTCGATGACGTCGACCTCGAAATGCCCGAAGGTCCGGGCGTGCTCGGCGACCCACTCGGCGATGGGTGGCCCGGCTCGACCGGGCCGCGTGCTGGCGACCAGGACGTGCAGGCGCGGCCGGTGCAGGAAGTCCTCGCGGTCGGAGAGCGCAGTCATCGTCGTCACCCCCGGATCCAGCCGTAGGAACGCTCGATGTGCAGCCGGACCACCAGCCGCCGGTCGGCCACCATGACAGCCCGGTATTCATCCCAGTCCGGGTGCTCGCCTTGGACGGCTCGGTAGACATCGACCAGCTCGTCGGCGACGGCGTCGTGCGGCTGTTCGGCAGGATCGGTCAGCTCCGTCTTGCACTCCAGGACGGAGTACGAGCCACCGTCGGGCGTGGCGACGTAGAAGCTCGCCCGGGGATCGCGGCGCAGATTGGCGACCTTGGCGCGGCTCTGGGTAGTGGAAAAGCGCAGGACGCCCGCCCGCTCCTCATAGGTGTAGTCGACGGTCGATAGCTGCGGCCTGCCGTCGGCCTTGATGGTTGCCAGCACGCCGCGCCCCGTGGGGCGGAGCAGTCCGAGCAGTGCGTTTTCGGTGGTAGCCATGACATTCCCTGCCTGTCGTTACGGGTGGTGTCGACGGATGGCCCCTGCAGCCACGCCTAGAGCGGCCGTAGCTCGAGGAGCTGGAAGTCCACGTCGACGCCGTCGGGACGACGCCGGGCAGACTGCAGCACGCGGACGTCGGTGGCGCATTCGCCGCAGATCTCACGTAGCAGTGGCCAGCTGCCGATGCTGCTGAAGCCGAGCAGCATGCTGCCGCCATCAGCGAGCAGCTCCCGTCCTTGGCGGATGAAGCGCCGGTGCCCTTCGTATCCGGGGTCGAAGAAGGCTCGGTGCAGATCCGTGCTGCAGACGTACTGGCTGGGCAGCTCGACGAAACCGGAGTTCCAGTAGATCCGGTCGTAACGTCGCCCGGGGGGCAGTGCGTCGAACAGATCGCTCTGCAGGACGTCGACCGCCTCCTCGACGCCGTGTCGAGCCGCGTTACGCCGGGTGTTCTCGACGGCGGCCGGGCTGATGTCCACAGCAGTCACCGACCGGCAGCCGAGCAGCGCCGCAGTCACCGCGGTGACTCCGGCTCCCGAGCCGATCTCGAGGAACGAACCGGCTGTCGGGTACGGGATCCAAGAGGTGAACAACTCGGTGACGGGCGAGTAGGTGGGAGAGAAGACGCCGGGGCGGAGGTCCCATGTCCGGCCGCACAGGTGGAACTCGGTGGGCCGGGAATCGTCGGAGACGTGACGGTTGTACAGCCGCCATCCCCGATTGAGAGCGACCTGGTCCATCAGACTGGCCTCCTGGGCACTGTCGGAGACGTCATCGGCGGTCCCGACTCACCAGGGCGAGCACACGACAGGGACTGCCGGAGCCCCCGACGATGGGCAGTGGGCTGGCGATGAGGACAGCGCCGCGCACCGGCAGCTGCTCCAACCCGCGGAGTTGCGTCAGGCCGTATTTGCCAGCGGCGTGCATGTGCCAGTGACAGGGGTACGGCTGGTCGACGAACGTCCCCGCCTGGCCGGCGTCGGTGCCGACGGTCTCGACGCCGATCCCGACGATGTCCGTCTCGTGTGCGAGCCACCGCGCACAGTCCGGGGCGATCCCCGGCGTGTGCCCGTCGTTGATGAAGTCCACGTTGTCGGTCGATCTGCTGCCCCAGCCGGTGCGGTACAGCAGCCATCCGCCCGCGGGTAGGGGACCGTGCCGGTCCGTCCAGTCCTCGACATGCCGACGTCCGAGCAGGAAGTCGGGATCTGCAGCGACCTCGGCCGAGGCGTCGAGGACCACCGCTGGTGCGACCAGATGGCTGGTGGGCACCTGCTGGACGTCGTGAAGGTGCCGGCCCGAGGCCCAGTGCACGGGCGCGTCGAAGTGCGTGCCGGTGTGTTCGGACAGCGCGATGTTGTTCCAGTAGACCTGAGGCCCGAGCGCGTCGTAGCGGCTGATCACCTGACGCCTGAAGCTCCAGGGCTGGCCCCGTTCCGGCGGCAGCGGGATGACGGGCGTGTCCTCGGACAGCGGCGCGGTCAGGTCGATCACCTCGACCGCGCCACTCTCCAGCGCCACCGTCAGGAGCTCGATCGCGCTGGTCGACGCCTGCTGCTGCGACATGGCCGTCATGCCGCACCCACCGGTCGAGCCAGGACCTGCACCGGCGTCACCCAGTCCTCGTGCCCTCCGCGGCCCCGGACGACGTCGTCGTAGAGGGACTGCAGCCGGCGGGTCACCGGACCGGGTCTGCCGTCTCCGACGAGGATCCGGTCGACCGAGGTGACCGGCAGCAACTCGGACTTGGTTCCGCAGAGGAACACCTCGTCTGCGACGTACAGCTCTGTGCGGTCGATCTCCCGCCAGCGGAGCGCAAGGGCGAGGTGCTCGACGGCCAGCTCCGCTGTGGTGGCGACGGTGATCCCCTCCAACACACCACTGGTGCCCGGCGGCGTCGACAGCTCTCCGTCACGCACCATCACAACGCAGGACCCCGGCGCCTCCGACACATTGCCCCGCTGGTTGAGCAGCAAGGTCGTGTCGTAGCCGTTGCGCGTCGCCTCGTGCTGGGCCAGCCGACTGTTGTGGTAGTTGGCCCCCGTCTTGATGCGGGGTGGCATGGCGTCGTCGCTGATGCGTCGCCAAGTGGAGATCGTCGCTGCCAACCCGTGGTCGTAGGCCGGTGGACGACGGAGTGCCGTTGAGGTGATGTGGACTCCGGTGTGCGTCGTGTGGCACAGCGGGTCCAGGTCGGGAGCCATGTCGAAGTAGGCCACCACCACGAGGTGGGCGTCCTGGCGGTGGTCGTTGGCCCGCAGCAGCTCGATGCAGGCGGCTTCCAGTTCTTCGGCCGTGAAGGATATCTCCATGCGCAGGCTCTTCATCGACCGTCCCAGGCGGGCAAGGTGATCGCCCAAGCGAAAGAGGCGGAATTGCTCGTCCTGAGGGTCCCAATAGGCGCGCAGTCCTTCGAACACGTTGGCCCCCCAGAACGCGCCCTGGCTGCGAGCGTGAACCTGGCACTGGTCCCAAGGCACGAGCCGGCCGTTCTGCCAGGCATACGCCGGAATACCGTCGGTCATGCTGCTCCCTTCGTGGAGGTGGACGCCTTGACTGCGGGTCCTGCTGGCCCACGCGAGCAGGCCTGCAGAAGAGAGGCAAAGCTCTCCGGGTCCGTGCTGGCGGCGGCGATGTGGCCGTCGGGACGGACCAACCAGCACGTTGTCCCACCCCCGCCGTAACCGGCTCGGACCTGCGACTCGACGTCGCGCAGTACGACGACGTCAGCCAGCTCGGAGAGCTGCGTTGCCGCACCGGAGGCTGGCAGGACGACGACCAGGCTGGCTGGCTGCGACCAGGCTTGTGCCCGCATCGCGGTGACAGCAGCGGCTGCCGCTGAGTCGTCCGGAGCGGTGACGAGACCGACGAAGCCGGCACCGAAGAACCGTCGCAGGCGTGTGCCGCTGTGAGCCGCGGCGACCCGCGCGTCGGGTGCGAAGGAGCCCACCAGCGGCTGCTGCGGATCGTCACCTCGGACGATCGGCGACTCGCGGTAGACGAACGGCTCTGCCATTCGTCCGCTGTTGACCCGATCCCGCGCCGCCGGCAGAGCGCCGCTCAGACCGAGCAAGACCGCCCGGGTCCACCGCCGCCACCGTGTTGGCGGGATCATGAAGCGGATCGTCGCCTCGGTGACTGCCAGGTTCTCGCGGGCGGCAGCGTGCCGCTCCACGTGGTAGCTCTCGAGGAGATCAGCCTCAGCCTGGCCCTGGTACACGAGGGCCAGCTTCCAGGCGATGTTGTCCGCGTCTTGGATGCCGCTGTTCATGCCCCGCGACCCGTAGGGCGGTAGGGCATGAGCAGCATCCCCGGCGAAGAAGACCCGTCCGACGCGCATGTGCTCGACGACGCGCTGGTGGAAGCGGTAGGTGCTGACCCAGTCGACCTCATAGGGAACGTCACCGATCACGGCCCGAACGCGTCGGTCGAACTCACCGTTGACCTGCTCGGCCTCGATGTCGGCGTCGGGTGGCAATTGCCAGTCGATCCGCCAGGTCTCGTCAGGCTGTGGGTGCATGACCAATTGCCGGCCCGGATTGCAGGCCGGGTCGTAGTGGAAGTGTCGTTCCTTGGGCAGGTCGAGACGGGCCCGGATGTCGGTGATCAAGAAGCGATCACGGTGCGTGTAGCCGGTCCATCGGACGCCTGTGAGTTCCCGCAGGCGGCTCCGTACCCCGTCGCAGGCAACGACGTACGCGGCAGTCAGGCGATCGGGGCCTTCAGGTCCGGTGAGCCGGAGGGTGACCGCCTCGCGATCCTGCTCGAGCCCCACCACCTCGTGGCCCCAGCGGACCTCGACCAAGGGGTGGCGCTCGGCGGCGGCCAGCAGCACCTGCTCGATGCGGTGCTGCGAGATGTTGACGAAGGGACCGAAACCGGGGCCGGGTGCGTAGTGAGCGCTGCGGATCTCACGGTCGCGGACGTAAGTGCGGGCCACCGTCCAGGTGACGCCTTCGGCAGCGATGGGAGCGGCGCACCCGAACTTGTCGAGCACCTCGAGGACGTCCCCTTGGATGAGGCAGGCCTTGGAGCCCTGCTTCTGCAGTGCCGGCTTGGCGTCCAGCACGATGCTGCGCACCCCGTGGTCTGCCAACCGCAGCGCCGTCACCAGCCCCACCGGTCCGGCGCCCACCACGACCAGAGGCTCGTCCGTCCGGCTCATGATCGGGCCACCGTCTCGTCCGCCGCGCTGTCGGCGGACTCGGCATCGACGGTGTGGAAGACCGGGATGGTCCGCACCGACGCCAGGTAGGCGGTGCCGTCGGTGCTGCCCGTCCCTCGCAGGTCGGCGAGCATCCGCGCGGCGAGCCGGTAGTGCGTCTGGCGCCACCGCAGCCAGACAGAGGCGAAGTCGGCCATCGCCGTGCGCAGAGCGTCGACTTGTTGGTCGCTCAACTCGCCGACGGCGATGGCCTCGCGGTAGGCGTCGTCCAGTGTGGCCTGCCCGGCGAGCACGCGCGCGCGAACCTCAGGCACGGAGTAGAAGGCCTCGGAGTCGACCCGGGCGTCGTCAGGCTGGCGGCAGAGGGCCTCGAAGATCTTGTAGTTGCGCGACTGGATCGCGCTTGCACCGTCGGTGTAGGTGCGGAAGGTCCGAAACGCCTCGACCTGCATCGTGGCGAGCATCGAGAAGAGCGGCGCGGCCTGGCGCATCGCGGTTGCGGCCACGCGCAGGTAGTGCACTGCCCGATGCGTGTCCCGGCGCGCGAGGGCGTTGACCGCTCCTCGCAACTGGGCACTCAGCAAAGCAAAGGTGGTCTCGAACAATTGCAGAACTCGCAGGAAGAGGTACTCATCGTGCGCCGTGTAGACGGGCAGCACGGTCAGACCCATCAGGCGTCGCTCCAGTACTGACATGTCGGCGTCGACGACGGTGCAGACCTGCCGAGCAAGGTCCACGGGGTCGGATTCAGTCAGCCCGCCGACCAGCGTGAGTCGCTCGAGCGTCGGCCGGATCGCGCGTACGCCGAGGCGCAGCCGCTTGGCCGTACCTGCCGAACTCGGACGCATGTGGGGCAGCCGGGTCGTCTGGCCGTCTGCTGCCGCCAACTCGAAGGCCAGCACGTCCGCCATCAGATGGGCTGAGAGCCGGTCGCAGCGGGAGCGGGCGAACGGCACCTGCTCGATCGGGTCGTCCGCGGCCGGCAGCTCCAGCAGCGGCAGGGCCAGATAGCTGCGGTAGTCATAGCGGCCGTCGGGCTTGTCGAGGGCCACGTCGAGGAAGGTTGCGAGCCTGTGCAGCGCCGGCCAGGGGCTCTGGATCTCCGGCAGCTCTGCACGGACGCGGGCCAGGAGACGGAGGATCTCGTCGGACACGAAGTGCTTACCCACGGCGTGGTACTCGCGGACGACGGCGTCATAGGGAAACGTCCGGGCGTCTCTCCGTCGCAGCCAGGACATCACTTCTGCTGTAGACATAGCCTCACCGGGGGGTCGGGTGGATGTTGGATTCAGGCCGCTGAGCGCGGTAGGCAGCAATGGCAGCGCAGGCGGCCTCCACATCCGCGGTGTCGTTGTAGAAGTGAAAGGACAGGCGGAGCAGGTCGCCGCGTGGGCTGGCGATGACCCGCCGTCTGGCGAGGAAGGCGGCCAGGCGCACGGGATCGCGATCCTTGATGGCGATGTGTGCACCGCGCTGACCAGGGGGAGCTGCCTGGACTCGTTCCCCGGCCGCGGTCAGCTGATCCGTCGCCAGCATGCTCAGACCGAGCACGTGATCCCGGACGTTCACCAGGTCCAGGCTGCTGATGAGCCGGAGGCCGGCGGCGGCCGCGTAGCAGGCGGGCACCGCTGGGGTGCCCGTTTCGAACTTTCGGGCTTCCGGCGGGAAGTCGAGCTGGTCCGGAGTGAACGAGAAGGGGTTCACCCGACCGAACCAGCCCGTCAGGACCGGTGTGCGGTCGACCAACTCCGGCGACTTGACGTAGAGGAAGGCCACGCCCGGCAACCCGAGTAGGTACTTCATGGACCCGGCGACGAGGAAGTCACAGCCCAGTTCAGTCACGTCCACTGGCTGCACCCCGACTGCCTGATAGGCGTCGACGATGACCCGTGCCCCGAGTGCGTGTGCGCGGTCAGCGATATGGCGGACCGGCCAGCGACGGGCATCGCGGTAGTCGACGAGCGGCACCGATACGAGTGCGGTGCGCTCATCGAGGTGCTGGGCCTGCTCGTCAGGTGAGGCCGTGAACGTGATGTCGGCGCCGTTGTGCTGCTGCGCGAGCCAGACGTGCCCCAGGGACGGGAACTCGACCCGACTCGTGACCAGCCGAGGTCGGCGCGACCAGTCGATCGTTGAGGCGATCTGATAGGCGCCCACCGAAGCGTTCGGGACTACAGCCACCTGTTGCGGCCTGGCGCCGATGAGACTGGCGAAACGACCGCGCGCCTCGGTGACCTGGTCCTCGAACCGTCCCCATGGCGCCCCCTCGGACGCCATGTCCGCGAGCATTGCTTCCATCGCCGCGTCCAGGTCGACGGATCGGGCGCCCAGGCTGCACGAGGCGAGGTGTGCGGTCTGCGCAAGGGCAGGGAAGCGGGCGCGGAAAGCAGCAGCGTCCACGGCCGACGCCGGCCGCGTGCCGACGAGCGATGCCCTCATGCGTCGGCCGCTGCCTGGTCCGCTCCCAGGGGGCCGCGGCGCGTCAGGTCGGCTCGCACCTGCCACAGCTCGGGGAAGAAGCGGTGAGCAATGAGTCTGGTCAGCACCTCCTGTACCGGGGTCCCCTGCGTCCCCACCACGTCATGGCCGATGATGAGCGTTATCACCTTGTAGTGGCGGACTCGCCAGATCGAGACCCGTTCGTCCCACTCGATCAACGCCTCGGCCAAAGTGACGACGGGATTGTGCCCGCCGTCCTGGTACATCTGGGTCAGGTTCAGCTCGCGCTCCTGCAGAAGGGCGCCGAAAGCCTGACCGAGAGCGCGGCTGTGCCGCTGTACGGCTCGCCACCCGGGAGAGTCCGCACCGGAGCCGTGTCCCAGGACGGTACGGATGGTCTGGAAATCCCAGGGGGACAGATGGCGCAGCATCTCCAGCTGCTCGGTCACCAGCTGGACGGACAGCGCGGCCCGCCTCAGGAGGCTGGTGGCTTGCTCGAGGTGCCCCTCCCTGATCGCGGCGGTGGCCGTCTCGACTTCGGCGCAGGCGAGTTTCAGCCACAACTCGGTCGACTGGTGCACGACCTGGAAGAGCAGCTCGTCACGGTGGACGACCTCGTCCGGCGACCGCTGCAGGGCGAGCAGGCTGTCCGTGCGCATGTAGCGCGCGTAGTCATTGGCACCCTCACCCGAGAGCACCTGGGTCTTGTAGTCCTTGGGCAACATGGGTCCTTGGAGTCTCAGGCGGGCACCGGCGCCGGGCCCCCGGCGGTGGGGACGGACGTGGCCTCACGGTCGGTTGCGGGCAGAGCCGAGCCGCTGACCCGAAAGCTCGAAGCGGTGGCGACTATTGCTCTCTCAACGGCGGCACTATTGGAACCACGGAAGCGGAACCGCCCGCCGACGTGCTCGTAGTAGGCGTCTGCAGCAGGCAGGATCTCGCCCGGGGCCAACAGTGATTCGGCGTACGGCCCAGGCGAACTCCCGAGCATCGAGGTCGCCTCGGTGATCACACACGGGCGCGCGGCCGGCGCCGGTGCGAGCAACCAGCCACCGACCTCGTTCGGGACCGTTCGCTGGGGTGGAGGAGCCGGCGGCAGCCCGAGCTGGATGCGTAGCGCGCTCGCCATCAGGTCGTAGCCGTGGAGTTCTCGCCAGATGAAGGGGATCTCAGCACCGCCTACACGGGCACCGACCTCGAGGAAGGAACAGGAAACGGCGGGGGCATGGCGGTCAACGAACATCTCCAGGTGGAAGGCCGTTGGGTCGCGGGTCAGCGCCCGCAGGTAGTCGGTGGTGGCCTCCTGGATGGCTGACAGGACGATCGGGTCGTCTTCCTCCACCGATCCGAGGGCCGCGCCGCCGCGGAAATCCAGGCAGCTGTTGATGTATCGAGAAGCCCGCCAGACGAGCAGGCGGTCGCCGGCGAAGATCCCGTCGACGTGGAAGATCGGCCGGGGATCGAAGTCCTGGACCATCATGGGTCTGTCCGGCCAGACCAGCTCGTCGAGGTCGCGCTCGGAATCCAGTACGACGACGCCCTCGCTCGAACTTCCCATTCGAGGCTTGAGCACCACCGGCCAACCGGTGGCCCGGGCGAAGCGCAGCACCTCGCCCCGGGAGGCGGCACCCGACGTCCGAGGGGTCGGCAAGCCAGCCGCGGCCACCGCCTCGACCATCAGGAGCTTGTCGCGGAACCGCAGCAGATCGCAGGGGTGCTGACCAGCCAGGTGGCGGGCATGACGCAGCTCCGCCGCCACGAGCAAGTCGTCCTCTTTGAGCGCGATCAGGCCACCAACGGGCCCGTGGCGGTGTTCCAGCTGCTCCAGGGCGCCCGTGACCTGGGCCAGGTCGTCGGTTGCGGCGACGAGGGCGATGTCCGCGGCTTGATCGGGCACCGACCCCTGACCGACATCCGTCGTCACGTAGGTGACACGGTGCCACCGGTGGTCCAGGTAGGCGGCATAGTCGGCGTAGCGCTCGCGCCACCGGTTCATCACGACGATGTGCGACGGTTCGGTCAGTTCCTGCGCCGTGATCATCAGCCCTCTCCCCCTTGGTCCGTGTGCTGGCTTCCGGTCAGCCGGTCCGCGGATGACCGTGATCGACGGTCAGATACGGGCGGCATCGCCATCTGGGCTCTCCCGCGCCATGGAGTAGGTGAAGACACAGGTGCCGCGGGTTCCCGGATTCGAATAGGACACGACCGCGCCGTCCTCCGGACGCAAGGCGCGGACAAAGGCCCCGGCATATCCCTGCTGGTCGACGAAGACGCCCCAGTTGGCGACCCAATCGCGGACGGTGCCGTCCTCGGGATCGAAGACCGGCTCCGGCACGGGGTTGATGCGCTGTTGGACGACCGTGTCCGGCGCGGCGCTGTGGAGCGCGGACTGCCAGGTGCGCTCATCGACCGCCCAGCCGGGGACCGTACCGGTTCCGCCGTAACCGACCCCCGGCTTGATCAGCAGAGACGACTGGTCCGCGCGGCAGCGTTCGACGACTTCCTCGTGGTCTGCAGCAGTGACGAGCAACCGCGTCCAGGGCACGATCCGGTCGACCAGCAGCCGCTCGTCGTTCGTGTAGGTGGCACGGGTCTGCGGGTCGTGCAGCAGCGCCAAGGCCGCCTTGCTGGCGTACAGCCCCGCCTCTAGTGGCGTGAAGAGCCTGGTTCGTCCCGACTCGTGGGCGCGCACCACGGCGTCCAGCAGCTCTGACCCGCTCGGGTCGTCAGCCAACTCCCCCGCCACGAAGTACCGCAGGACCACGTCGAGCGGTCGGCCGTGGAGTAGCAATTTGCCGTTGCGCTCACCGAGCTCGTGGATCTCGCCGAGCAACAGGTCCACGCCGTGGAGGCGCATCGCCTCCTGGAGGGCGCTGAAGACGTGGCGGTGACCCGCCAGGCCTCCACGGCTCTCGATCAGCGCGACGGTGGGCTCGTCCGCCAGGCCCGCAGAGCGGGCCGCCTCGCGCAAGGCCGTGGCGACCCGGGACGCGGTGTCGATGAAGCCCAGGCCCATGCGGTCGCTGAAGCGCTGCACCGACGCGACTTCGAGGTAGGACCGGTTCAACTGTGCCGCGTCGGTACCGCCGAGCTCGCTCCCGAGATTGAACTCGAGCAACCGGAACGCGGTGCCATCGTGATAGGCGTCCACGCGGCCGTGCAGCGGAGGCTCACCCGTTGCGCCGTGGAGGGCCAGGGCGGTGAGCCGGGGGTCGAGCCGGACAGCGGCGCAATAGGCACCGAGGTCGCCGCCGAAGAGACGATGCGGCAACGACACCAGCAGGTCGAAGACCGCTGACAGATCCGCCGCGAACCCTTCCAGCTCCTCGTGAGGGGCCAGCACGGGGCGGTCGAGCAGGAGCTCGCCGTAGGAGCCGGCGTAGGTCTCCGGCAGGCGAAGTTGCCGGGCCGCGGTCGCCAGCTGCGACCCCGGCTGCTGGCACGCGGCCAGGTACTGGGTGGTGGCCTGGTTGGGCACGGGCGGTTCCTTCCGTACTGCAACCGAACAGTGGCGGACACTCGATGAGGTCCATGTGGCAATGCGTAGTCGAATTTGTACGGCGAGTAGCGGCTGATGGGCGACGTGTGTGCAGTCGGTCGAGCGCTGGCGGGTCGATCGGGCTGCCTGGTCAGCGCCGCACCTGCAGGCGCGGCATCCTCGGCCAGTCACCCTCCGTGACGGGTTGACGTGTCAATCGGAACGATGGTGTAGCGCAGTTGACATGTCAAGCCCGGTCCGAGACGCTCGTCCAGTGGCCGATGAGGTGCCCGATGGGACAGTGCCGCGCTGGCTCGACGACGAAGAGCAGCACGCCTGGCTGGCCTATCGGCACATGACCCGTCAGCTGGAGGCGCACCTGGCTCGCAGGCTCTCCGGTGACAGTGGCTTGTCGATGCAGGACTATGACGTCCTGTCGGCCTTGACCGACCCGCCGGAGCGACGTCTCTGTCTCAAGGATCTCGGCAACCACCTGCTGTGGTCCCCATCCCGGCTCTCGCACCACCTCGACCGGATGCAGCGCCGTGGACTCGTGAGCCGTGTCGAGTGCCCCGATGGGCGGGGGAATGACGTCGTCCTGACCGCACGAGGTCTCGATGCCATCGTGGCTGCTGCGCCGACGCACGTCGCGGCCGTGAGGGCTGCCTTCATCGACGTGGTGTCGCCTGAGGACCTGGCAGTGCTGGGCCGGCTGAGCACCACGGTGCTGGCAGGGTTGCGGTCCCGCTCCGGGTAGCCGTCCTGCGGTCGCCGTCCCGCCTGCCGGCAGACGTCTCCCGATCGACGGAGATCCATGCCCGCACCTCGACGGCCACCGTGGTGCAGCGGCCGCCTTGCCGCAGGCTGTTCAGGCAGCAGACCGTCCGACTGGAGACGAGCCGTGATGGCTCGCTCTGTGATCCACGAGAAGACCGGCCGGCGCTGGAGGCCGGTCGACGGAAACCACGAGACGGCAGCGACGAGCGAGCCCGTCACGAGTGAGCAGAACCCTCGTGGTCGAGCAGGGAACGTCAGGACGACGGCTCCGGGAGCCACGATCGCCCGCAGTCCGGACTCGTTCAGCCGTCCCGGGACCGGGGGTCGCACTGGTTGACTGATTCCGATCCCCGCCGGGACCGCTGGGTGCAGGCGGCCGCGCGGCGGACTCGTCCAGGCCCGTTGCCGAGACGTCGAACACCGTGCCACGGGCTCGACGCTGCTCAGGAGCCGCGAGGCGGTCCCTGAGTCGTCCCCCGGCCCGGGACGGGTGTCGGCCCGCCCACGTCCCGGTTGGCCCGGCTCCCGATCGGGCACCGGGCCCCCGATGACCGAGTGGTTGCTCCTCCTCGCCGCCGTGGTGCTCACGGTGATGACCGGCTTCTTCGTGGCCGCCGAGTTCTCCCTGACGACGGTCGACCGGGGGCGGGCGGAGCAGGCCGCGGCCGCCGGCGACCGCGGGGCCGGTGGCGTCGTCGCGGCGCTGCGCACGCTGTCCACCCAGCTCTCCGCCGCCCAGCTCGGCATCACGGTCACCACGCTGGTCGTGGGCTACCTGGCCGAACCGGCGCTGGGCCAGCTGCTGCGCAGCCCGCTGGAGGCGGCCGGCCTGCCCGGCGGCTGGGTCACCGGCGTCTCCTACGGCCTGGCGCTGGCCCTGGCCACCACGCTGCAGATGCTGCTGGGCGAGCTCGGTCCGAAGAACCTGGCGATCGCCCGCCCGCTGCCGGTCGCCGCCGCCGTCGCTCCCGGGATGCGCGCGTTCACCCGGGTCACCGGCGTCGTCGTCCACGCGCTGCAGGGGCTGGCCAACGCGATCGTCCGGCGGCTGGGCTTCGAGCCGCGCGAGGAGCTGGAGTCCGCGCGCGGGGCCGACGAGCTGGCCTCCGTCGCCCGCCGGTCGGCCGAGGAGGGCGACCTCTCCCCCCGGGCGGCCCGGCTGCTGGAGCGCTCGCTCGCGCTGCGGGACAAGGTCGCGGCCGACGTCATGACGCCGCGCACGCGGATGTGGGCGCTGGACGCGGCCGCCACCGCCGCCGACGTGATCGCCGCGGCGGTCGCCTCGGGCAGTTCTCGCTTCCCGCTCTACGGCGGCGGCATCGACGAGGTCACCGGGCTGGTGCACGTCAAGCACGCGGTCGCGGTCCCGGAGGAGCGGCGGTCCGCCGTCCCGGCCGAGGAGCTCGCCGTGCCGATCCTCGCCGTCCCGTCGCTGCTGAGGCTGGAGCGGCTGCTCGACCTGCTGCGGGAGGAGGGTCTGCAGATGGCCCTCGTGGTCGACGAGTGGGGCGCCACGCAGGGCGTGGTGACGCTGGAGGACATCGTGGAGGAGCTGGTCGGCGAGATCGCCGACGAGACCGACCGGCCGCTGCGCACGCTGCGCCGGCTGGACGACCGGACCTGGCTGCTCTCCGGGCTGCTGCGCCCCGACGAGGTGCGCGAGCGCACCGGCGTCCCGGTGCCCGAGGGCCGCTACGAGACCCTCGGCGGCTACCTCGCCGAGCAGCTGCAGCGCCTGCCCGCCGTCGGGGACACCGTGCCCGTCGAGGGCGGCCGGCTGACCGTGGAGACGATCGAGGGACGGCGGGTGGCGCGGGTGCGTGCGCTGATGCGGGAGGGCTACTCGTCGGGTGCCACCGCCGTCCGGCTCGTCGAGGAGCCCGTCGCGTGAGCGACGTCATCGGCCTGCTGGTGCTGGTGGCCCTGCTGCTGGGCAACGCCTTCTTCGTGGCGGCGGAGTTCGCGCTGGTCACCGCCCGCCCCGACCAGCTGGAACCGCGCGCGGCGGCCGGCTCGGCGCGGGCCCGGAAGACCATCCGGGCGATGCGCAACGTCTCCCAGATGATGGCCGGCGCGCAGCTCGGCATCACGCTGTGCTCGCTGGGTCTCGGCGCCGTCGGCGAGCCCGCGGTGGCCCACCTGATCGAGGCGCCGATGGCCGCGCTCGGGGTGCCCGAGGGGCTGCTGCACCCGATCGCGCTGGTCATCGCGCTGTCGCTCGTGACCGTGCTGCACATGGTGCTCGGCGAGATGGTGCCCAAGAACATCACGATCGCCGGGCCGGACCGTGCCGCGCTGGTGCTCGGCCCCCCGCTGGCGGCCTTCGTCCGGCTGCTCGGGCCGGTGATCCGGCTGTTCAACGCGATCGCCAACGCCATGGTGCGCGCGGTCGGCGTCCAGCCCACCGACGAGGTCGCGGCCAGCTTCGACGAGTCCGAGATCCGCTCGATGATCGGCCAGTCGCGCCGCGAGGGGCGGCTCGGCAGCGAGGTGGGCGAGCTGGCCGCCGGCGCGCTCACCTTCGACCGGGACGACCTGGACTCGGTGCTCCTCCCGCTGGACCGGCTGGTCACGGTGCCGCGCTCGACGACGCCCCGCCGGCTGGAGGCGGTCGTCGCCGAGCACGGCTTCAGCCGCTACCCCGTCCGCGCGGAGGACGGCGCGCTGGTCGGGTACGTGCACGTCAAGGACGTCCTCGGGGTGGACGGCGGGGCGCGCGACCTGCCGATCGCCGACGAGCACGTCATCCCCTTCCCCCCGCTGGAACCGGGTGCGGAGCTGCCCGACGTGCTCGCCGCGATGCGGGACGCCGGGGCGCACCTGGGCCGGGTGACCGACGGCGAGCGCACCGTGGGCCTGGTCGCCCTCGAGGACGTGCTGGAGCGGCTCGTCGGCGACATCCGCGACGCGGCCGCCGAGACGCACCGCCGGCTGGCGGACCCGGTCCGGGGCGGCGCCGGAGCCGGTGCGGGCGCCGGGGGAAGATGAGGCGGTGAGTGCCGAGCCGACGTCCCCCGCCCTCTCCGCCGAGGTCACCGCCCGCTGGCGGGCCCGCTTCCGGGCCCCCCGGGTGAGCCTCCCGGACTGGGCGCTGGAGGCACCGCACCGCAACCTGTACGCCTCCGACGTCAGCGGCGTCGTCGAGCAGTACGCGTGGGACCGCACCACCGACGCCCACCGGCAGGCGACCGACCGGGCCAACGGCACGCTGATCGGCACGCTGAGCCCGGACGGCGAGACGATCTGGTGGTTCGCCGACACCGACGGCGACGAGTTCGGCGTCTGGATGACCCAGCCCTTCGCCGGCGGGGAGGACCGCGTCGCCGTCCCCGAGGTCGGCCCGGCCTACCCGGCCGGGCTGGAGGTCGGCACGTCCGTGGTCGCCATCGGCCGCTCCACCGACGACGGCTCCGAGCTGTGGCTGGCCCCGGCCGGCGGCACCCCGCGGGTGGTCTACCGGCACGCGGACCCGGCCTCGGTCGACTCGCTCACCCACGACGGGGACCTGCTGGTCATCTCGCACTCCGAGCACGGCGACCCGCGCTACCCGGCGCTGCGGGTGCTGCGGACCGACGCGGCCACCGAGGACGCGCCCGCCGTCGTCGCCGAGAAGTGGGACGGCGAGGGCCGCGGGCTGCACGCGCTGGAGTTCGCCCCGCTGCCCGGCGACCGCCGGCTGCTCGTCGGCCACGAGCGCCGCGGCCGCGAGGAGCTGCTGGTCTGGGACGTCGCCACCGACACCGAGAGCGAGGTCGTGCTGGACCTGCCCGGCGACGTGACCGCCGGCTGGTACCCCGACGGGTCGGCGCTGCTGGTCGGGCACGACCACGCCGCCCGCAGCGAGCTGTACCGCTACGACCTGGGCACCGGCGCGCTGGAGCGGTTGGACACCCCGCGCGGCGTCGTCCGCGGCGCCACCGCCCGCCCCGACGGTGCCGTCGAGCTGGCCTGGTCGAACTCCGAGCTGCCGCCGGTGATCCGGCGGGCCGACGGCCCGGTGGTGCTCGCCGCGCCCGGTGAGGAGCCGCCGGCGGCGTACCCGGTCGAGGACCGCTGGGTGCCCGGACCCGGCGGTGACGTGCACGCGCTGGTGGTGCGCCCGGCCGGCCCGGCACCGTACGCGACGGCGTTCCTGGTGCACGGCGGACCGGAGGCGGCCGACGACGACTCCTACCGTGCCCGCCGGGCGGCCTACGTCGACGCGGGGTATGCGGTCGTGCACGTGAACTACCGCGGGTCGACCGGCTACGGCAGCGCCTGGCGGGACGCGCTCACCGGCCGGCCGGGGCTCACCGAGCTCGAGGACGTCGCCGCGGTGTACGACGCGCTGGTGCAGGAGGGCTTCCTCGACCCGACGCGGGCGCTGATCTCCGGCGGGTCGTGGGGTGGTTTCCTCACCCTGCTCGGTCTCGGCACCCAGCCGGAGCGCTGGGCCGCCGGGATCGCCGAGGTGCCGGTGGCCGACTACCTGGCCGCCTACGAGGACGAGATGGAGGGCCTGCGGGCCTACGACCGGGCGCTGTTCGGGGGCTCACCCGAGGAGGTGCGCGAGGTCTACCTGCGGTCCTCCCCGATCACCTACGCCGAGGCCGTGAGCGCGCCGGTGCTCGTCGTCGCCGGTGCCAACGACCCGCGCTGCCCGATCCGGCAGATCGACAACTACCTGGCGCGGCTGACCGAGCTCGGCACGCCGCACGAGGTGTACCGCTTCGACGCCGGCCACGGCTCGCTCGTCATCGAGGAGACCATCCGCCAGGTCGAGGTCGCCCTGGACTTCGCGCTGCGCCACGTGGAGCCGTGACACTGCCGGCCTACCGGCCGGCACCGCGGCCAGGTGCCGTCCCCCAGCTGAACTGAGCCGACAGCCGTCCACCCTCGGGGGACCCTCCGGGCCCCCGCTCGGTCAGACCCGGCTACGCCGGTCCGTACCCCTGGGTGCTCGGCTCTCAGGCCTTCTGGTTGCGCAGGATCAGCTCGGCGATCTGAACGGTGTTGAGCGCCGCGCCCTTGCGCAGGTTGTCGTTGCTGACGAACAGGGCCAGGCCGCGGTCGCCGTCGACACCGGGGTCCTGCCGGATGCGGCCGACGTAGCTCGGGTCGCGGCCGGCCGCCTGCAGCGGCGTGGGGACGGCGGTGAGCTCCACGCCCGGCGCGGCCGCCAACAGCTCGGTGGCCCGCTCGGCCGTCAGCGGCCGGGCGAACTCGACGTTGAGCGACAGCGAGTGCCCGGTGAAGACCGGCACCCGGACGCAGGTGCCCGACACCCGCAGGTCGGGGATGCCGAGGATCTTGCGGCTCTCGTTGCGGAGCTTCTGCTCCTCGTCGGTCTCGGACGACCCGTCGTCGACGAGCGAGCCGGCCATCGGCAGCACGTTGAACGCGATCGGCCGCACGTACTTCACCGGCTCCGGGAAGGTGACCGCCGAGCCGTCGTGGGTCAGCTCCGCCGCCTTGTCGACGACCGCCTTGACCTGGGTGTCGAGCTCCTCCACCCCGGCCAGGCCGCTGCCGGACACCGCCTGGTAGGTGCTGGCGACGACCCGCACCAGCCCGGCCTCGTCGTGCAGCGGCTTGAGCACCGGCATCGCGGCCATCGTGGTGCAGTTCGGGTTGGCGATGATCCCCGTGCGGACCTCGCCCAGGGCGTGCGGGTTGACCTCGGCGACGACCAGCGGGACGTCGGGGTCACGGCGCCAGGCCGAGCTGTTGTCGATGACGGTCACGCCGGCCTCGGCGAACCGCGGCGCCTGCACCCGGGAGGTCGAGGCGCCGGCGGAGAAGATCGCGATGTCCAGCCCGGTGGGGTCGGCGGTGGCGGCGTCCTCGACGGTGATCTCGCCGTCCCCCCACGGCAGCGTGCTGCCGGCGGAGCGCGCCGAGGCGAAGAAGCGCAGCTCGCCGATCGGGAAGCGCCGCTCGGCGAGGATCTCGCGCACCACGGCACCGACCTGGCCGGTGGCGCCGACGATCCCGACCCGCAGCCCGTCGTTCGAGGAGCTCATCGTCCCGTCCCTCCGTAGACGACCGCCTGCTCCTCGTCGGTGCCGAGGTCGAAGGCGTCGTGCACCGCGCGGACGGCGAGGTCCACGTCGGTGTCCCGGCACACCACGGAGATGCGGATCTCCGAGGTGCTGATCAGCTCCAGGTTGACACCGGCGTCGGCCAGCGCGCCGAAGAAGCGCGCGGACACACCGGGGTGCGAGCGCATGCCCGCCCCGACCAGCGACACCTTGCCGATGTGCTGGTCGAAGGTGACGTCGGTGTAGCCGACGGTGTGCTGGACCTTCTCCAGCGCGGCGATCGCCGTCGGCCCGTCGCTCTTGGGCAGCGTGAAGGAGATGTCGGCGGTCTTGCTGGCCGACGTCGACACGTTCTGCACGATCATGTCGATGTTGATCTCCGCCTCGGCGAGCACCCGGAACAGCTGGGCGGCCTCGCCCGGCCGGTCCGGCACGCCGAAGACGGTGATCTTGCCCTCGGAGCGGTCGTGCGCGACGCCGGTGATGATGGCCTGTTCCACCGTGAGGTCCTCCATCGAGCCGGTCACCGTGGTGCCGGGGAGCTGGGAGTAGGAGCTGCGGACGTGCACCGGGATGCCGTAGCGGCGGGCGTACTCGACGCAGCGGAGCATGAGCACCTTCGCCCCGGAGGCGGCGAGCTCGAGCATCTCCTCGTACGTCACCGTGTCCAGCCGCCGGGCGTTGGGCACGATCCGCGGGTCGGCGGTGAAGACGCCGTCGACGTCGGTGTAGATCTCGCAGACGTCGGCCCGCAGCGCTGCGGCCACGGCGACGGCGGTGGTGTCCGAGCCGCCGCGGCCGAGCGTGGTGACGTCCTTGGTGTCCTGGCTGACGCCCTGGAAGCCGGCGACGATGACGATCGAGCCCTCGTCGAGGGCGTCGCGCAGCCGGCCGGGCGTGACGTCGATGATCCGCGCCCTGCCGTGGCTGGAGGTGGTGATCACGCCGGCCTGCGAGCCGGTGAACGACCGGGCCTCGTAGCCGTGGGTGTTGATCGCGATCGCCAGCAGGGCCATGGAGATGCGCTCACCCGCGGTGAGCAGCATGTCCAGCTCGCGGCCGGCCGGGTCGTCGGTGATCTGCGCGGCCTGGTCGAGCAGCTCGTCGGTCGTGTCGCCCATCGCGGAGACGACGACGACGACGTCGTCGCCGGCCTCCTTGGCCGCCACGATCCGCTCGGCGACGCGCTTGATGTGCGCAGCGGAGGCGACGGACGAGCCGCCGTACTTCTGGACGACGAGGGCCACGGGTCCACAGGCTACCGACGTCCCCGTGACGGCCGTGGTTGCGTCCCCGCAGGCGGGGCGTTGTGATCACCCGGTGGACGACGTGGAGCGCTGGCTGCTGACGGCCGAGGAGCGTGACAACCCGGCGTCCTCCCTGCCCGCCTACACCGAGGGGAACCTCGTCGAGGCGCTCGTGCACGGTGCCGCGTACTTCGACCGGCTGGTCGAGCGGGTCGAGGCGCTGGACGCCGGTGACCACCTCTTCTTCACCGACTGGCGCGGCGACCCCGACGAGGAGCTGCGCCCGGGCGGCCCCACCGTCGCGCAGCTGTTCACCGACGCGGTGCGCCGCGGGGTCTGCGTGCGCGGGCTGGTCTGGCGCTCGCACGTGGACTGGATGTCGTTCAGCGCGGACGAGAACCGGGCCCTGGACGACGAGGTCGAGCACGGCGGCGGCGAGGTGATCCTCGACCAGCGGGTGCGCCGCGGGGGCAGCCACCACCAGAAGCTCGTCGTCCTGCGGCACGACCAGGACGCCACCCGCGACGTCGCGTTCGTCGGCGGGATCGACCTGTGCCACAGCCGCCGGGACGACGCCGACCACGCCGGCGACCCGCAGTCGGTGGCCATGTCGGCGGCCTACGGGGAGACGCCGCCCTGGCACGACGTGCAGCTGATGCTGCGCGGGCCGACGGTCGGCGTGCTGGACACCGTGTTCCGCGAGCGCTGGGACGACCCGACCAACGCCGACTCCGGCAACCCGATCGCGTGGGTCCTCGACCGGCTGCGCGGCGCCCGGCTGGAGCCCACCCCGCTGCCGCCGCAGCTGCCGCCCCCGCCGCCGTGCGGTCCGCACGTGGTGCAGAACCTGCGCACCTACCCGGCGATCCGGCCGCCCTACGACTTCGCGCCGCGCGGCGAGCGGTCGGTGGCCCGCGGGTACTCCAAGGCGATCGAGCAGGCCCGTCGGCTGGTGTACCTGGAGGACCAGTACATGTGGTCGGCCGACGTCGCCCGGCTGTTCGCCGACGCGCTGGCCGAGAACCCCACGCTGCACCTGGTGGTCGTGGTGCCGCGGGTGCCGGACGAGGACGGCGCGCTCACGGAGCGGGCGCAGTACGTGGGCCGGTGGCAGGCGCTGGAGATGTGCCGACGGGCCGGCCGCGGCCGCGTGCACGTGTTCGACGTCGAGAACCACGAGGGGACGCCGGTCTACGTGCACGCCAAGGTCTGCGTGGTGGACGACGTCTGGGCCAGCGTCGGCAGCGACAACTTCAACCGGCGCTCCTGGACCCACGACAGCGAGCTCTCCTCGGCGGTGCTGGACACCACCCGTGACCCCCGCGAGCCGCGCGACCCGGCCGGCACCGGGGACGGCGCCCGCACCTTCGCCCGGGACCTGCGCCTGGAGCTCGCCCGCGAGCACCTGGACCGCGCGGCCGACGGCAGCGAGGACGGCGACCTGCTGGACCCGGACGCGTTCGTCGAGGCCCTCGATGCCTCGGCGGAGGCGCTCGACGCCTGGTACGCCGGCGGCCGCCGCGGCCCGCGCCCGCGGGGCCGGCTGCGCGGGCACAACCCGCCGCGGCTCTCGCTGCCCACCCGGCTGTGGGCGACGCCGTTCTACCGCCTGGTCGACGACCCCGACGGCCGCCCGCTGGCCATGCGGCTGCGCAAGGCGTTCTGAGCCCGGTCAGGCGTCGCGCGGCCTCCCGGCCAGCGCGTCGAGGAAGGCGTCGAAGCGCTCGTCCTCCGCGTGCATGACCCGGGACAGCTCGACCGTCGTCGGTGAGCCGTGCTGCTCCAGGTAGGCCGAGAACCGCTGGACGACCTCGTGGCCGAAGGCTTCTGCCAGCGCATCCTGGAGGTGTCCCATGGCGGCGTCCATGCGCTCGCCGTTCTCGTAGGCCGCTTCCACCTCCAGCCAGCCCAGGACGAGGTAGCTGTGCCGGCGGTGCGGCGACCGCCGCGCCAGCTGTGCCTGCTGCTCCTCGAACTCGGGGGTCCCCGGCTCGTACGCCGACCACATCCCGACGACGCCCTCGGCCACCAGGTGGGGCATCGGGTCCGGGCAGGGGTGGTGGGTCGTGAGGTGCAGGCGGTCCTCCCCCTCGAGGACGAAACCGTGCGGGGTGCGGTCGATCCCCACCAGTGCGGCGTCGAAGCTCAGGAGCAGGGCCTCGTAGGCGCGCGACCGCGGGTTCCCCCCGGGCCACCACTCGTCGACCACCGAGGTGCCCTGTTCGATCGCGTCCGCGAACTGCTGCTCGTCGAGGCGCAGCCGGTACGGGGGGTCGACCCGCTCCCCTCGATGGACCTCGACCAGCCACTCGACCGGCCGTTCGTCGACCCACGGGTCCTCCGGTTCACCCGGTACGGGACCCGTGACCACCGTGCCCGTCCGTCGCAGGTCATCGAGGAACCGGGCGAGGCCGTGACGGGAGTCGCCGTCCCCCGGGGTGGGCGCGGACATGGCCGCATGGTCGCACTCCTCCGTCCCGGAGGAGGTCTCGCACCAGCTGTGTCCCGGACAGTCGTGCTCTGCCCACACCGGTGGGCAGAGCACGAAGAGGACCGAGCAGTGTTCCTTCGCGGACAGTCGTGCTCTGCCCAGGACTGTGGGCAGAGCACGACCTTCCCCAGGGGGACACACCTGACCCCGGCCCGGCGTCCGAGGACCGACCCTGCGTTCGTGACCGACCCCGCCCACAGCGGCATGCTCCGGCGCATCCGTCGAGCCGCCGACCTGTCTCAGCGGGAACTCGCCGCGAGGATCGGGGTCTCCAAGTCAGCGGTCGCCGCCGCGGAGAGCGGGCGAGCGGGGCTGGACGTCCGGGCGCTGGCGCGGGCTGCCGAGCTGGCGGGGTTGCGGCTGGTGCTGGTCGATGCCGAGGGGCGGGAGGTCGTCGGCATGGGTCCCGACGCCGTCCGCGACCGGGGTGGCCGGCTGTTCCCGGCCCACCTCGACACCCGCTACGGCGACGAGGAGTGGTGGTACTCCCACCAGCACCACGGTCACGACCGCGAGCAGCCCTGGTACACGTTCGACCGCACCCGCTGGCTGCGGGACCGGGTCCGGGCGCGCGATGGCGTGCCCGAGGACCACCAGGTGCCGCGACCCGGCGACTCCCCGAGGCAACGGGCCGAGGCGCGCCGGGACGCGCACTGGCGCGCCGTCGCGGAGGAGCGACAGCGGCGCTTCCTGGCCGGCGAGTTCGCCGACGTCGACCCGGGTCTGACCTGCACCTGCCCACCGGAATGCGACGAGATCGACGACGGCAGCGGCCCGGCGAGGCACGCCGCCGATTGCGCGTGCCGCTGCGACCTCGGCTGAGCCGCTGCTACCGTTGGCCCGTGCGCGGCAGCCTCCTGCTTACCCGCCGCGGCGAGGCCCTCTCCTAGGTCGGCCCCCCTCGCCGCGGTGACCTGCCGTGACCGAGTGCGTCCCCGGCGCCGCTGCTGACCGCCCCCACCGGAGCTGAGTCCAGCCCGCGCCCAGAGGAGCGAGAACCGTGAGCAGGAACCTGAGCGAGAACCACCCGCACGTCCGGCACCCCCAGCAGCCGTCGCGGATGCCGATCTCCCGCTACGCCCCCTTCACCCCGGTCACCCTGCCCGACCGCACGTGGCCGGAGAAGGTCACCACCGTGGCCCCGCGCTGGTGCGCCGTCGACCTGCGCGACGGCAACCAGGCGCTGATCGACCCGATGACGCCCGACCGCAAGCGGCGGATGTTCGAGCTGCTGGTGCGCATGGGCTACAAGGAGATCGAGGTCGGGTTCCCGGCGGCGAGCCAGACCGACTTCGACTTCGTCCGCCAGCTCATCGAGGACGACCTGGTACCCGACGACGTCACCGTCCAGGTGCTCACCCAGGCCCGCGACGAGCTGATCGAGCGCACCTTCGAGTCCCTGCGCGGCGCGAAGCAGGCGATCGTCCACCTCTACAACTCCACGTCCACGCTGCAGCGGCGGGTCGTGTTCGGCTCCGACCGCGCCGGCATCGTCGACATCGCCGTCCACGGCGCGCAGGTGGTGCGCAAGCTGGCCGAGCAGATGGGCGACACCGAGGTCTTCTTCGAGTACTCCCCCGAGTCGTTCACCGGCACCGAGCTCGACTTCGCCGTCGAGGTCTGCAACGCCGTGACCGACGTCTGGGAGCCCACCCCCGACCGGCCGACGATCATCAACCTGCCGGCGACGGTCGAGATGGCCGAGCCCACGGTCTATGCCGACCAGATCGAGTGGATGCACCGCAACCTGGGCCGGCGCGACGCCGTCGTCCTGTCCCTGCACCCGCACAACGACCGCGGCACCGCCGTCGCCGCCGCCGAGCTGGGCTACCGCGCCGGTGCCGACCGCATCGAGGGCTGCCTGTTCGGCAACGGCGAGCGGACCGGCAACGTCGACCTGGTCACCCTCGGGCTGAACCTGTTCAGCCAGGGCATCGACCCGCAGGTCGACTTCTCCGACATCGACGAGATCCGCCGCACCGTCGAGTACTGCAACCAGCTGGGCGTGCACGAGCGGCACCCCTACGGCGGCGACCTGGTCTACACCGCCTTCTCCGGCTCGCACCAGGACGCGATCAACAAGGGTCTCAAGGCGCTGGAGGCCGACGCGGCGGCCGCCGGTGTCCCGGTCGAGCAGCAGCCGTGGGCGGTGCCGTACCTGCCGATCGACCCCAAGGACGTCGGCCGGACCTACGAGGCCGTGATCCGGGTGAACAGCCAGTCCGGCAAGGGCGGCGTCGCCTACATCATGAAGACCGAGAACCAGCTCGACCTGCCGCGCCGGCTGCAGATCGAGTTCAGCGCCGTCGTCCAGCGGCACACCGACGACGAGGGCGGCGAGGTGACCGCCCAGCAGATGTGGGCGGCCTTCACCAGCGAGTACCTGCCCGACGCCGATGCCCCGTGGGGCCGCTTCTCCCTGTCCGGCCACCGCCACCAGGCCCACGGCGAGCAGCTCGACGAGATGGTGGTCGAGCTCGTCGACGACGGGGTCCCGCTGACCATCGAGGGCCGCGGCAACGGCCCGATCGCGGCGTTCGTCGACGCCCTGCGGTCGGTGGACGTCGACGTGCGCGTGCTGGACTACGCCGAGCACGCCATGTCCGCCGGCGGCGACGCCCGCGCCGCGGCCTACGTCGAGTGCGCCGTCGGCGACCGCGTGCTCTGGGGCGTGGGCATCGACCCGAACATCGTCACCGCGTCGCTGCGCGCGGTCGTGTCGGCGGTGAACCGGGCCCAGCGGTAGCAGCAGGACCCCGCCGGAGGTCCCGCGCCATGGCCCTGCTGACCCCCTACCTGACCGTGCGCGACGCCCGCGCGGCGGTGTCCTGGTACGCCGACGCCCTCGGGGCGCACCTGGTCGGCGAGCCGTACGTCATGGACGACGACCGCATCGGCCACGCGGAGCTCGCCCTCGGCGGGGCGACGCTGTACCTCGCCGACGAGTACCCCGAGCTGGGCCTGGCCGGTCCCGACGACGGGCGGGTCAGCGTCTCGCTGGTCCTCCCGGTCCCCGACGTCGACGCCGCCGTCGACCGGGCCGCGGCGGCCGGAGCGACCGTGGAGCGGCCGCCGTCCGACGGCCCGGGTGGGCGCACCGGCGTCGTCCTCGACCCGTTCAGGCACCGCTGGATGCTGCAGACCCCGTCGTCCGCGGCCGCGGCACCCCGGCCGCCGGTGCGTCCGGGTGACGCGCTCTCCCTGACCCTGCAGGTGCCCGACGGCGCCCGGGCCCGCGACTTCTACGAGTCGGTGCTCGACTGGTCGGCGACCCCGGGCGGGGGAGCCGACGGCTGGCGGGTCGACGGCGCGGTGCCGGCGGTCGGCATCACCGGCGGGTCGGACGAGCCGGGCAGCGTGCCGGTGTACGCCGTCGACGACATCGAGGTCGCCGTCGCGGCGGTCCGGACGGCGGGCGGGCAGGCCGGCGAGGTCACCTCCGGCCCCTCCGGGCGGACGGTGGAGTGCCGCGACGACCAGGGGCTGCCGTTCCGGCTGGCTCAGCTGGACTGACCGGCCGACGGCCGCGGTGACCCGGGCGGGGCGTCGCCGGGCTCGTCGCCGCGGTGCCGGAGGTCCTGGTGGCCGGCGCCGCCGAACTCGTCGACCAGCAGCAGGTCGCGGCGGACGTGCCGGCGGCGGTAGGCCACCCGGCTGATCAGGTGGGCGCTCACCGGCGCGGTCAGCAGCTGGAAGGCGGCCACGAGCAGCAGCATCCAGGCGTTGGCCCAGCCGTCGAGCCGGATGGCGGCGCCCACCATGACCAGCAGGACGCCGAGCACCTGCGGCTTGGTGCCGGCGTGCATCCGGGACAGCACGTCGGGGAACCGCACCAGGCCCAGTCCGGCGGTGAGGCACAGGGCCGCACCGGCCAGCAGGCAGGCGGCGGCGATGACGTCGGCGAGCGCGCTCACGACCCGTTTACCCTCTCCTCGGCCGCGACCGGCAGGCCGACGTCCCGGCCGTCGCCGGTGCGCGAGCGCAGCAGCATCCCGCCGATGTAGCGGGCGACCGACACCGAGCCGACGAAGGCCAGCAGCGAGACGACGACCAGCACCGGGACCAGCGTCGGGTCCCGCACCAGCGCGGCGTGGACCGCGAGGCCGGCCGAGATGATGACCAGCAGCGTGTCGGTGGCGACCACCCGGTCCAGCAGCGAGGGGCCCCGGGCCAGCCGGGCCAGCGCCAGCAGCGCCCCTCCGCCGATCAGCGCGTACAGCGCGATGCCCAGGACCGTCACGGCGCCCGCACCTGCTCGTCGCGCTCGACGGCCGCGATGTCGTCGGCCGAGCCGAACGCCCGCGCCAGCCGGCCCTCCACGACCAGGACGTGGGCCTTCTTGCGCTCCACGTCCGCGAGGTCGCGCGCGGGCAGCAGGTGCAGGGTGATCACCCGCTGCTCCCGGTCGAGGTCGAGCACCAGGGAACCGGGGACGAGCGAGGTCGCCTCCGCGACCATCGTCAGCAGCAGGTCGGAGTCGACGCGCAGCTGCACCTGCACGATCGCCGTGCTCCGCACGCCGCCGGGGCGCAGGGTCTGCCAGGCGACCTCGGCACCGGAGACGACCAGGTCGGAGAGGAAGTGGCCGAGGAAGACCAGCAGTGGCAGCGGCCGCACCCGGGCGCCGCCGACCACGTGCGGCAGCGGGAGCAGGGCGAGCAGGACCAGGGCGACCACCAGGCCGGAGAGCAGGTTGGCCCAGGAGAAGGTGCCCCAGAGCAGCACCCACACCAGCACCAGCCAGGCGATCAGCGGGCCCTGGTACCGCAGCCGCGTCGCCGCGGGCTCGACGCTCACGGCACCTCCTCCGTCCCGAACACCGAGGTGACGTAGGGCGTGCGGTCCAGCAGGTCGCCCGCGGCCCGGTCGGCCAGGCCGTAGAGCGGCCCGGCCAGCCCGGTGAGGGACACGGTGAGCGCGACCAGCCCGGCCGTGGCACCCACCATGGTCCGGGGCAGCGGGCGCAGCGCCCGCACCGCGCCGGCCGCCGGCGCGACGTCGGGCTCGGTCGCCGTCGCCACCGCCGTGTGCCGTCGCCACGCGTCCTGCAGCGCGGTTCGCGGCCGGCCGTCGGCGGACGCCGCACCGTCCTCGACCGGCACCCCGTCCGGCCGGCGTCGCGAGGTGGCGTCGGCGGCCGCGGCCGCGGCGGACTCCTCCGCAGGCGGCTGGCTGGGGGACCGCCAGAAGGCACGGGTCCAGATGCGGGCGACCGCGAGCAGCGTCAGCAGGCTGGTCACCACCCCGCCGGCCACGAGCGTGAACGCCAGCGCGCTGCCCTCGGCGACCCCGGCCTGCAGCAGGCCGAGCTTGCCGATGAAGCCCGACAGCGGGGGGATGCCGGCCAGGTTCACCGCCGGCACGAAGAAGAGCACCGCCAGCAGCGGGGAGCGCCGGGCGAGGCCGCCGAGCCGGTCGACCGACGTCGTCCCGCCCTGGCGCTCGACCAGCCCCGCGACCAGGAACAGCGTGGTCTGGATGGCGATGTGGTGGGCGACGTAGAAGACCGCACCGGCCAGGCCGGCCGCCGTCCCCAGGGCGATGCCGAACACCATGTAGCCGATGTGGCTGACCAGCGTGAACGACAGCATCCGGCGCAGGTCGCTCTGCGCGACCGCGCCGAGGATGCCGATCAGCATGGTGGCCAGCGCGGCCCACATCAGCAGGTCGTCGAGGGCGCCGCCGGGGAACAGCAGGGTCTGGGTGCGGATGATCGCGTAGACGCCCACTTTGGTGAGCAGGCCGGCGAACACGGCGGTGACCGGGGCCGGTGCGGTCGGGTAGCTGTCCGGCAGCCACGCCGAGAGCGGGAAGACCGCGGCTTTGATCCCGAAGGCGATGAGCAGCATCGACTGCAGCAGCACCTGGGTGCCCTCGGGCAGCTCGCCCAGCCGGACGGCGAGCTGGGCCATGTTCACCGTGCCGGTCGCGGCGTACACCAGGCCGATCGCGGCGAGGAACACCAGCGAGCTGGTCAGGCTGACGATGATGTAGGTGATCCCGCCGCGGATGCGCGCCGCGGTGCCGCCGAGGGTGAGCAGCACGTAGGAGGCCATCAGCAGGATCTCGAAGCCGACGTAGAGGTTGAACAGGTCACCGGCGAGGAAGGCGTTGCTCACGCCCGCGACCAGCACCAGGAACGTCGGGTGGAAGATCGACAGCGGCGTCTCCTCCTGCCCGTCGGCCGCGCCCTGGCCCACGGCGAAGACCAGGACGCCGAGCGCCACGGTGGAGGCGACCACCAGCATCAGCGCCGAGAGGCGGTCCACGACGAGCACGATGCCCAGCGGCACCGGCCAGCCGCCGACGGAGACCGAGCTCGCGCTCTCGGCGTCGGCGACGAACAGCAGGGCCACGGAGACGCCGAGCACCGCGGTCAGCACCGCCACGCTGAGCGCCCGCTGGAACACCGGGTGCCCGCTGACGAGCAGCGCGCCGGCGGCCCCCAGCAGCGGGATCAGCACCGGCAGCGGAGCGAGGACCTCGGTCACCGGCGTCCGCTCCCCGCGGGCAGGTCGACGTCGTCGGCCAGCTCCTCGGCGTCCCCGGCCAGGCTGTCGGCGTGCCCGGCGATGCGGTCGTCGGGGGCCAGCTCGTCCGGGTCGAGCTCGTCGGCGTCCAGGGTGCGCCGGGCGGCGACGCGACGGTCCTCCTCGTCGGTGCCCACGACCTCCTCGCGCACCAGGCGCCAGGAGCGGTGGATGATCGCCAGCAGGAACGCCGAGACGCCGAAGGTGATGACGATCGCGGTGAGGATCAGCGCCTGCGGCAGGGGGTCGTTGATCTGCTCGGGGTCGGAGTAGCCGAGGATCGGCGCCAGCCCCGCCGGGCCGCCGCTGGACAGCACCAGCAGGTTGGTCGCGTTGCCGAGCAGCACGAAGCCCAGCAGCACGCGGGTGAGGCTCCGGTCGAGCAGCAGGTACACCCCCGCCGCGTAGAGCCCGCCGACCATCAGCGGCAGCACGATCGTCGGGGTCATCGCAGCACCATCTCCCCGGGGGCGAGCTCGACGGGGTCCTCCTGGTCCTCCTGGCGGTCGAGCTCCGCGCCCAGGCTGCGCAGCACGTCCAGCACCAGCCCGACGACGATGAGGTAGACGCCGATGTCGAAGAACAGCGAGGTCACCAGCTTGACGTCGCCGAGGACCGGCAGCGTGGTCTCCAGGATCGCCGTCTGCAGCACCCCGCCACCCAGCGCCAGACCGACGACGCCGGTGCCGCCGGCGAACAGCAGCCCGCTGCCCAGCAGCAGGCCGGGGGCCACCGGTGCGGCCTCGCCGAGCTCGTAGCGCCCGCCGGCCAGGTAGCGCAGCACCAGCGCGAGACCCGCGACCAGGCCGCCGGCGAAGCCGCCGCCGGGCTCGTTGTGCCCGGAGAACAGCAGGTACAGCGAGAACACCATGATCGTGTGGAACAGCAGCCGGGTGACCACCTCGAGCACGACCGAGCGGCGGGCCGGGTCGAGCGTCGCGGTGGCGGCCAGCCAGCGGTCCCGCGGTGCCCGGCGGGCCCGCTCGCGCCGCTGCGCGAGCTCGGTGCGGGGCGCGCGGTCCACGCCGCCGGTGCGCCGGCGCAGGAAGACCAGGCTGGCCACGCCGGTGGCGGCGACGACGAGCAGCGAGACCTCGCCCAGGGTGTCCCAGGCGCGGATGTCGACCAGGGTCACGTTGACGATGTTCTTCCCGCCGCCGAAGTCGTACGCCGGCCCGGGCCAGGCCTCCGACACCGGCGTGGCGGTCCGGGAGGACAGGGCGACGGCCCCGACGGCGGCCATGAACGCCCCGACGGCCACGGCGATCACCCCGCGGACGGCGCGCTCGCGGGGGCGGTGCCGCTCGCTGATGTCCTTGGGCAGCTTGCGCAGCACCAGCACGAAGACGACGAGGGTGAGCGTCTCGACGAGGAACTGGGTCAGCGCCAGGTCGGGGGCGCCCTGCAGCGCGAAGACGACGGCGAGGCCGTAGCCGGTGACGCCGACGACCAGCACCGCCGAGAGCCGCTGGCGGATGCGCAGGGCGAGCGCCGCGGCGGTGACCACGACCACGCCGACGACGGCCTGCACCGGGGTGTCCCAGGCCCGCCACTCCCCCGGCCAGGGGGCGCGGGTCAGCAGCAGCACCCCGGGCAGCGCCAGCACCGTGACCAGGATCGTGCCGAGGTAGGCCGGCAGCGATCCGCGCTGCGTGGTGCCGGTGACCAGCACCGAGAGCCGGTCGACGCCCTGCAGCACGTTCCAGTAGCCCTCGTCGGCCGAGGCGCCCACGGCCATCCGCCGCTGGAGGGTCTGCACCCGCCGGCGGCCGGCGAACAGCGCCGCACCGCCGGCGACGGTGAGCGCCGAGAGCGCCAGCGCCGGCTGCCAGCCGTGCCACAGCGCCAGGTGCTCGACCTCGGGGGCCAGCAGCGGCAGCGTCCCGGCGTAGCGGGCGACCAGCCCGTCGAGCAGCGGGCTGGCCGGGCCGAGGACCAGCCCGGCCAGCGCCAGCACGACGGGGGCGGCCAGGAACAGCGGCTCGGGGGCGTGCCCGACCTCGGTCTCCGCGCAGCCGGTCTTGCGGGCGAAGGCGCCCCACACGAAGCGGGCGGTGTAGGCGGCGGTGAGCACCGAGCCCGCCACCAGCCCGACGAGGACGGCGACCGCGGCGGTGCGGTCGGGCAGCCCACCGTCCAGCAGGGCGGTGAACGCCGCTTCCTTGCCGACGAAGCCCAGCAGCGGGGGCAGCCCGGCCATGGACGCCGCGGCGGCGGTGCCGACCACGGCCAGCAGCGGCAGCCGCCGGCCCAGGCCCGAGAGCCGGCGCAGGTCGCGGGTGCCGGTGGCGTGGTCGATGACGCCGACGGTGAGGAAGAGCGTGGACTTGAACAGCGCGTGCGCGATCGTCATGACCAGCCCCGCGGCGGCCAGCTCGTGGCTGCCCGCTCCCACCAGGGTGACGAGGAAGCCCAGCTGGCTGACGGTGCCGAAGGCCAGCAGCAGCTTGAGGTCCTTCTGGCGCAGCGCGCGGTACCCGCCGACGAGCATGGTGCTCACGCCGAGGCCCAGCACGAGCGGCCGCCAGCCGGGGACGTCGGCCAGCGCGGGGGCCAGCCGGGCGACCAGGTAGACACCGGCCTTCACCATCGCCGCGGCGTGCAGGTAGGCGCTGACCGGCGTCGGCGCCTCCATGGCCGCCGGCAGCCAGAAGTGGAAGGGCACCAGCGCCGACTTGGTGACCGCCCCGGCCAGCACCAGGACCGCGCCCCAGACCATGGCGGCGCCGCTCCCGGGGTCCGCGACGACCTCCGACAGCAGGAACGAGCCGCTGGCCTGGCCGATGAGGATCAGCCCGACCAGCATGGCCAGCCCGCCGGCGGTGGTGAGGATCAGCGCCTGGGACGCCGCCCGCCGCGCGGCCAGCCGCCGTCCCGACCCGCCGATCAGCAGGAAGGAGAAGACGGTGGTGAGCTCCCAGAAGACGTAGAGGAGCAGCATGTCGTCGGCGAGGACGAGGCCGAGCATGGAGCCCGCGAACGCGGTGAGGCAGCCGGCGAAGCGGCCGGTGCCCTCGTCGTCCGGGGTGAAGTAGCGGGCGCAGTAGACCAGCACCAGTGCCCCGACGCCGGTGACCAGCGCGGCGAAGGTCAGGGCCAGGGCGTCGAGCCGCAGCGCCACGTCGAGCTGGAGCACCGGGACCCACTGCAGCGTCTCGCGCGGCTCCGCACCGGCGACGACGGCACCGAGGCGCGACAGCACCCAGGCGAAGCCGGCGGCGGGCACCAGCGCGAGGGCCAGGAAGGCCTGCCGCCCCCACCACCGCACGAGAACGGGCGCCAGCACACCGGCGATCAGGTGGAGGAGCAGCAGAGCGAGCACGTGTCTCCGGGAGTCGATGGGCGGCTCGGGGACACCAGGGACGTCGGTCGACGACGGCCGGCGGTGACACCCAGACTACCCGGTGGGGAATCTCGGTCCGGCCCCGCTGCAGGGACCCGTTGCGAGCGGAGCGAGGGACGGGGCAGCGGGGTCCTTCCGCTACCCGCCCGGCCGGACCAGCCCGGACTCGTAGGCGAAGGCGACCGCCTGGACCCGGTCCCGCAGGCTACGCGGAGCTGGCCCGGGCCGGGGTCGTGAACTGGTGGCTGCTCGCCGCGCCCGTGGTCCCGCTCCTGGCGTCGATGGCGCTGCCCTTCGCGCCGCTGACCCACGCCGCCTTCGCCCTGCTCGGCGCCGTCCCGGCCGTCGTGGTGGGGCGGCTGCTGATCCGCCGCCACCGGGCCGAGGCCGCCGTCGCCTGACCCCCGGCGACGGTCTGCCCTGCGACGCTCGTGTCCTGCCCGCTCCGGCGGGCAGGACACGGGCGTCGCGTGGCGTCAGCCCTGCTCGGCCGCCGTTGCGATGTCCTCGAGGTCCTGCGCCAGCGCCCGGCCGATCGCGCGCCGGCCGACGGCCCCGGTGAGCGCCGCGAGGACCCGCCCCACCGTGGTGGTCGGCCGGCCGCCGAAGGTCGCGGTCACGTCCGTGCCGCCGTCGGGAGCCGGGGTGAACGCCAACGTGGACACGTACGTGACCCCGGGGCCCGACGCCTCGGTCGCGTAGCACCGCTGCGGCTCGACCGCGGTCACGGTCATCTCCTCGGTCGCCGACCGGCCGAACATCCTCCGCGTCTCACGCCAGCGCGTCCCGACGCCGAAGGGCCCGGGGGTGAGCACCTCGACCGCCTCGATCCCGCGGACGACCCGTGGCGAGCCCTCCAGGTCGGTGGCCAGCGCCCACACCCGCTCGACCGGTGCCGCCACGTGCCGGCGCACCTCCACGTCCTGCATGCTGCCTCGCTCCGTCGACTCCCCCGCGCCGCCGCCCGGCGGCACGAGGACCATGCCACCGGGGGACGACGATCCGGGCTCAGCCCTCGGCGACCTCGGCTGCCACCAGCCACTCCTCCTCGACCTGGTCCTTCTCCGCCCGTACCGCCCTCAGTTGCGCATCCAGCTCGGCGGCCTTCGCGTAGTCGGTCGCCGCGGCGGCCAGTCGCTCATGCAGCTGCTTCTCGTCGGCGTCCAGCTTGAGCATCCGACGCTCCAGCCGGCTCGCCTCCTTCCTGGCCGCGCGGGAGTCGGCGGCGGAGACGGCCGGACGGGATGCGGTGGGAGCCCCGGCACCGGTACCGGCGGTCGCGGTCAGCGGCGCACCACCGGCCGCGCGCCGCTGCAGGTACTCGTCGACTCCACCGGGCAGCTCCGCGAGCGTGCCGTCGCCGAGGAGAGCCACCACCTTGTCGCACACCCGGTCGACGAAGTACCGGTCGTGGCTGACCACCAGCACCGTCCCCGGGAAGCCGTCGAGCAGGTCCTCCAGCGCGGTGAGAGTGTCGATGTCGAGGTCGTTCGTGGGCTCGTCGAGCAGCAGCACGTTCGGCTCGGCCATCAGCAGCCGCAGCAGCTGGAGCCGGCGCCGCTCACCGCCGGAGAGGTCACCGACCGGTGTCCACTGCCGGTTGGCCGCGAACCCGAACCGCTCGGCGAGGGACGACGCGGAGATCTCCTGGTTGCCGATCCGCGCGATGCGGGCGACGTCCTGCACCGCCTCCAGCACCCGCGCCTTCGGTGGCAGCTCGGTGACGTGCTGGGACAGGTAGGCCGGCGCCACCGTCTGACCCACGGTCACCGTTCCCGAGTCGGGCTCGGTCTCGCCGACCAGCAGCTTCAGCAGCGAGGTCTTGCCCGCCCCGTTGACGCCGACGATCCCGATCCGGTCGCCCGGGCCGACGTTCCAGGTCAGGTCCTCGAACAACGTGCGCGGCCCGTCCTCGGTCCGCACGGCGTAGTCCACGTCCTCGACGTCGTAGACGGTCTTGCCGAGGCGCCGGGCGGCGAACCCCTTCAGCGCCATCGAGTCCCGCGCGGGTGGCTCGTCGGCGATCAGCGCCTGGGCGGCCTCGATCCGGAACTTCGGCTTGCTGGTGCGGGCCGGCGGGCCGCGGCGCAGCCAGGCCAGCTCCTTGCGCACCAGGTTGAGCCGGCGTTCCTCGGTGACCGCTGCGATCCGCGCCCGCTCCGCCCGCGCCAGCGTGTACGCCGAGTACCCGCCCTCGTAGGCGTGCACCTTGCCGTCAGCGACCTCCCACGTGGTGGTGGAGACCTCGTCGAGGAACCACCGGTCGTGGGTGACGACGACGAGGCCGCCGGCGCGGGCCTTCACGTACTCCGCGAGCCAGGCGACGCCCTCGACGTCCAAGTGGTTGGTCGGCTCGTCCAGGAGCAGCAGGTCCAGTGGCCGGATCAACTGGGCGGCCAGCGCGACCCGCCGCCGCTCGCCGCCGGACATCGGCGCGACCGGGGCGTCGAGGCCGAGCCGGTCCAGCTCCAGGCCGGTGAGGACGCTGCGCACCGCGGGGTCGCCGGCCCACTCGTGCTCGGCGGCGAACGCAGACGGCGGCAGGACGACGTCGCGCACCGTCGTCCCGGGCGGGAGCGTGCCGGACTGGTCCAGCACGCCCAGGGCGAGGTCGCCGCGGCGGGTGACGCGGCCGGAGTCGGGCTCGTCGGCGCCGGTCATCAGCGACAGCAGGGTGCTCTTCCCGCCACCGTTGCGGCCGACGACACCGATCCGCTCGCCTGCGGCGACGCCGAGGGAGACGTCGTCGAGGATGACTGTGGTGCCGTGCGCCTTGTGCACCCGTTCGAGGTTCACCAGGTTCAGGGGTGCGCTCATCGCACTCCAGTATCCGCGCGGCCGGTCCAGGCCGGTGCGCCGACCACCGCCCCCACGAATGGCGGCGGACCTGGTTCCGGTGCGTGTCCCGCGCGGTCTCGGCGTGTCAGCGGCGCGCCGCCCGGCGGCCGGCACCCGGTCTCGACCGGCGTGCTCGCTGGAGTGCCTCTACCGTCGTGGCGGTGCGTCTCCCTCTCGTCGCCTGGCCGGAGGTCGAGCGCCGCGCCCGCACGGTTCCCGGGGGTCCCGTCACGCGCGCCGGCGGTGCCGACGACCTGACCGTGCGGAGCCTGGTCACCGACTCGCGGCTGGTCACCCCCGGCTCGCTGTTCGCCTGCGTCCGCGGCGCGACCAGCGACGGCCACCGGCACGCCCCCGCCGCCGCGGCCCGCGGGGCCGCCGCCCTGCTCGTCGACCGGCCGGTGGACAGCGACCTGCCCCAGCTCTGCGTGCCGTCGGTGCGCGCCCAGCTGGGCCCGCTCGGCGCGCTGCTCGCCGGGGACCCGGCACGCGCACTGCAGCTGGTGGGGGTGACCGGCAGCAACGGCAAGACGACGACCAGCACGCTGGTGCGCGGCGTGCTCGAGGCGGCCGGGGACCGCACCGGCGTCGTCGGCACCCTGGGCGCGGAGGTCGGCGACCGCGCCCGGGGGACGGCGCTGACCACGCCGGAGGCGCCCGAGCTGCAGGAACTGCTGCGCTGGATGCTCGACGCCGGGGCGCGCCGGGCGGTCGTGGAGGCCTCCTCCATCGCGCTGGACATGGGCCGCATGGACGCCCTGGCCTTCGAGGTCGCGGTGTTCACCGGCTTCGAGGAGGACCACCTCGACCACCACGGCACCCTCGAGCAGTACTGGGCCAGCAAGGCCCGGCTGTTCGAGCCCGGCCGCAGCGCCGCCGGGGTGGTCGTCACCGACGAGCCGTGGGGACGGCGGCTCGCCGACCAGGCGCGCGTGCCGGTGACCCGGGTCGGCTCCGGGGAGGACGCCGACGTGCGGGTGCTCGGCTGGCGGACCGGGGCCGGCGGCACCGAGGTGCTGCTCGCCGACGACACCGGCGGGCACCGGGTGCACAGCCCGCTGGTCGGCCGGGTGCACGTGACCAACCTGGCCGCGGCGTGGGCCACCGGCCGGGTGCTGGGCGTCGCGCCGGACCGGATCGCCGCTGGGCTGGCCGCGGTGGCGCCACCGCGGGGGCGCAACACCGTGCTCGGCGGATCGGGCCGGCCGGTCGTCGTCGTGGACTACGCGCACACCCCCCGGGCGTTGGCCGCCGCGATCACGACCGCCCGCGAGCTCACCGGCACCGGCGGACGGGTCCACCTGGTGCTCGGCGCCCGCGGCCGGCGCGACCGGTACAAGCGGCAGGGGCTGGGCGAGGCCGCCCGCACCGCCGACTGCGTGTGGCTGACCAACGAGGGCAGCCACGGCGAGGACCCGGCCGCGATCCGGGCCGAGCTGCGCATCGGGTTGCTCGGGTCCGAGGCCGGGGTGCGCACCGTGCCCGACCGCCGGGAGGCGATCACGGCCGCGGTGCGGGCCGCCGGGCCGGCCGACGTGGTCCTCGTCGTGGGCCGCGGCCACGAGACGCGGCTGCTGGACACCACCGACCCGCGCGACGCCGTCCACCTCGACGACGCCGAGGTCGCCGCCGCCGCGCTCGCGGCCGCCTCCCCCGCCGCGGACCTGCGCGAACGCGCCTCCTGACCGGCGCGCCCGCCCGTCAGCCGGCGACGGCACTGGCCGGCCTCCGCGCTCCCGCAGCCGTCAGCCGGCGACCGCGACGCCGAGCCAGGGCCGCAGCGCGCCATCGGCCAGCAGCCGGCCCACCCGGCGGGACTGCTCCTGCGCCTCCGCCCAGCGCGGGTCGTCCCCGTGCCGGCGCTCGACCTCGGCGTCGACCGCGTCGGCGCGCGCAGACCACTCCGGCGGGCTGTCCCCGAGGTCGGCGACCGAGGTCTCCAGCAGCCCGAGGCCCGCCGCGGTCAGCAGCTCCCGCACCTCGTCCTCGCCCGGGAAGTCGTTGCCCTCGGGCAGCGGCGGTGGCAGCGGGCGGTCGGCGACGAACACCAGCAGCCCGAGCCGGCCGCCGTCCCGGAGCACCCGCCGCAGCTCGGTCAGCACAGCGGCCTTGTCCGACGTCGTGCAGAGGACGCCGAGGCACCAGGCGGCGTCGAAGGAGCGGTCGGCGAACGGCAGCGCCTGCGCCACCGCTGCCACCGACGGCAGCCCGAACAGCCGGTGCGCGGCGCGCGCCGCCGCGTGCATCGGCTCGGCGCAGACCGGGCGCACGCCGCGCTCGGCGGCCAGCCACCCGGCCGGCCCGCCGACGCCGGCGCCGTCGTCGAGCACCCGGCTGCCGGCACCCAGCTCGAGCCGGTCGGCCAGCCAGCGCAGCGCGCCCTCGCTGCCGCTGCCGCGGCACCCGGCCGGGACGGCGGAGCCGGGACCCAGGGCCCGCACCGCCTCCTCGGTCCAGCCGGCGACGGTGCCGAACTCGGCCTCCATCGCCTCGCTCTCCAGCTCCCTCACGCCGTCCTCCCGATCCCCGCGGCGACCTCGGCCTTCACCCGAGCGCCGGCCAGCTCGCCGCCGTCGGAGGCCAGACCCGAGAGGTTGACGCCCACCACACCGGGGACGGCGAGCAGCGCCCGGGCCTCGGCCACGGCCGCCGCGATCCCGGCCGACCGCGGGTCCGGCGCGGCGAGCACCCGCTCGACCGTCGCGTCGTCCATCTGCAGGCCGGGGAAGCGTTGCAGCACGCGGGCCGAGCGCTCGTCGGTGTAGACGGCGACCGCGGCGACGAACGGCAGCGTCGCGCCGGCGTCCCGCGCGGCGGCGACGAACGCCGCCACCTGCGCCGGCGTGCGCACGTGGTTGAGCACGCACAGCTGCGCCCCCGCCCGCTGCTTGTCCGCCACCCGCGCCGGGCGCAGGGACACCGGCGGCGCCACCGGCGACTCCGGGACGGCGACCGGCAGCCCGGCCGCCGCGGCGAGCGCCGCCAGCCGGGGGCCGTCGAGGTCGAACACCTGGGTCACGCCGGGCCGGACGCCCGGGCCGCGGGCGTCGCCGGTCACGCAGAGCACGCCGTCGACCCCGACCGCGGCCAGCCCGGCCAGCTCCTGCTCCAGGACCACGCGGTTGCGGTCGCGGCAGGCCAGCGTCGTCCACGGCCGGCCCCCGGCGTCCAGGACTTCGGCGGCGACCACCGTGGGCGGGAGATCGGGCCGGTTCGCGTGCTCGCCGGCCAGCAGCCCGTCGGAGACCGGCGCGAGCACCTCGACCACCCGGCGCAGCCCGGCTCGGTCGAAGGGCGGGACGGTGAGGTCGGTGAGGACGACCGGCCGGGCGCGGGCGGCGGCGGCGGCGGCGAGCAGGCTGTCCGGCCGGGGCGGGACCGGCGGCGAGGGAGGCCCTTGCCACGCCGGAGCGGGCTCGTCGACGAAGACGCAGCGGTGCTCGGCCACCTCGCAGCGCTCGTCGACCCGGACCCCGCCGCAGGGCCCGAAGACCATCCGCTTGGGGCAGCCCGGGCGGCCGCGGACGTCGTCCACCCGGGGGAGCGTGACCCGTGCGGCTCGTCGCCAAACCGGCGAGATCGGCGGTCTCGTGGCCATCGGTGCGTGATCGCCACGAGACCGCCGATCCCGTGCCGCCGTGCCGCCGTGCCGCGAGGGAAGACGCGCGAGGTGGCCGGGGTTACAGTGCCACTAGTTGAGCCCTCAACCGAGGAGGCCGGCATGCCTGCCGTGACCGTCGAGGACACCACCGCCCTGCCCCGCGTCCCGCTGCCCGCCCCGCGCACCGTCCGCCGGCGCACCCGCTCGGTGACGACCGCCCCGTCCGGCTTCGAGGGCGAGGGTTTCCCCGTGCGGCGCGCGTTCGCCGGCGTCGACCTGCGCGACCTGGACCCGTTCGTCCACATGGACCAGATGGGCGAGGTCGAGTACGCGCCGGGCGAGCCGCGGGGCACCTCCTGGCACCCGCACCGCGGCTTCGAGACCGTCACCTACATCATCGACGGCACCTTCGAGCACGCCGACTCCCACGGCGGCGGGGGGACGATCAGCAACGGCGACACCCAGTGGATGACCGCGGGTGGCGGCGTGCTGCACATCGAGCGGCCGCCGGAGCACCTGGTCGTCAGCGGCGGGCTGTTCCACGGCCTGCAGCTGTGGGTCAACCTGCCGCGGGCGCAGAAGTGGGTGCAGCCGCGCTACCAGGACCTGCGGGCCCGGGAGTCGGTGCTGCTCGCCAGCCCGGACGCCGGCGCCCTGGTGCGGGTCATCGCCGGGGACGTCGCCGGGCAGCGCGGACCGGGCTCGACCTACACCCCGATGGCGATGGTGCACGCGACCGTCTCGCCCGGCGCCACCCTCGACCTGCCGTGGCAGCCGGACTTCAACGCGCTGGTCTACGTGCTGTCGGGCACGGGCTCGGTGGGCATCGACCGGGCGCCGATCCGCACCGGGCAGCTCGCCGTCCTCGGGCCCGGCGACACCGTTACGGTCAGCGGCGCGGTGCACCAGGAGTCGCGGACGCCCGCGCTGGACGTCGTCGTCCTCGGCGGCCGGCCGATCCGCGAGCCGATCGCGATGTACGGGCCGTTCGTCATGAACACCCGGCAGGAGGTCGTCCAGGCGTTCGACGACTTCCGGGCCGGCCGGCTCGGCGCAGTCCCCGCCCAGCGCGTGCCGCACGCCGCCGTCCCGCACGCCGCCGTCCGCGGCGAGTCCGTTCGGTGACGGCGTCCCCGGCGGCGGCTACCGCGCCGCCGCCGGGGTCGGCATGCTGGCCCCGGTACCCGAGGAAGGAGCCGCCCGTGTCCGTCTTCCCGCCGATCCCGCTGGCCGACTGGGCCGACACCAAGGAGACCCTGCACCGGTTCCTGCAGATCGTCGGCAAGCTGCGGCTGGCCAACGCCCCGCGGCGCAACCACTGGTGGCACATCCCGTTCCACCTGACCGGCCGGGGGCTCACCACCCGCCCGATGGGGTTCGACCCCGTCTTCGCCGTGGACCTCGATCTGGTCGACCACCGGCTGGAGGTCTCCGTGGCCGACGGACGGCGGGCGTCGTTCCCGCTGCCGGGGCTGAGCGTGGCCGCCTTCTACCGGCAGCTGCTCGGCACCCTCGCCGGGCTCGGCCTGCCGGCCACCGTGGAGCGGCCCGTCCCGTTCGACCTGGCCGACGGCACCCCGTTCGCCGAGGACGAGCACCACGCGGCCTACGACCGGCAGATGGCGACCCGCTACTGGGTGGTGCTGGGGCAGGTCGCGCAGGTGCTCGAGGAGTTCGCCGGCCGCAGCTACGCCAAGACCAGCCCGGTGCACCACTTCTGGCACACCTTCGACATCGCGGTCACCCGCTTCTCCGACCGGCGGGTGGACCAGCCCGAGCACGCGGACCCGGTGACCCGGGAGGCCTACTCCCACGAGGTCATCAGCTCCGGCTTCTGGTTCGGCGACGCCCAGGTCCCCGAGCCCGCGTTCTACTCCTACACCGCTCCCGAGCCGGCGGGGCTGGCCGGTGAGCCGCTGCGGCCGGCGACGGCGCGGTGGATCGAGAGCCGCGGCGCCCACCTCGCGCTGCTGCCCTACGCCGACGTGCGCACCGCCGCGGACCCGCGGGCCGTCGTCCTGGACTTCCTGGACAGCGCCTACCTGGCCGGTGCCCGCCGCGCCGGCTGGGACCTCGACGCCCTGCGCTGCCCGACCGCCCCGGAGTACCGGTGACGACCGCTCGGAGGACCCGACCATGAGCAACCTGGACCGCCGCCCACCGGCCCGCGAACTGGGCGGGCTGGAGGGCACCGCCGCCGGTCCCGTGCTCGACCTGCTGCCGGGCAAGGAGGTGCTGCTCGGCGAGAGCACCCGCGTGCGCCGGCTGCTGCCCACCCTGGGCCGGCGGCTGGTCGGCGCGTGGGCGTTCGTCGACCACTACGGCCCCGACGACATCGCCTCCTCCCCGGGCATGCAGGTGCCGCCGCACCCGCACACCGGCCTGCAGACGGTGTCCTGGCTGCTCGAGGGCGAGGTGCACCACCGCGACTCGCTCGGCAGCGACACCCGCATCCACCCCGGCGAGCTGGCGCTGATGACGGCCGGGCACGGCATCGCGCACTCCGAGCAGTCCCCGGCCGTGCACCCGCGGTTCCTGCACGGCGCGCAGCTGTGGGTGGCGCTGCCCGAGGCCGCGCGCGACACCGCCCCGGCCTTCGCCCACCACACCGGCCTGGCCGGCTTCACCTCCGACGGGCTCACCGCGACCGTGCTGATGGGCTCGCTCGGCGGGGCCACCTCGCCGGGCACCGCGCACACCCCGCTGGTGGGCGTGGACCTCGACCTGGCCGCCGGCGCGGACGTCGAGCTGCCCCTGGAGCCGGGCTTCGAGTACGCGCTGCTGACCTCCTCCGGCTCCGCCGAGGTCGAGGACGTGCCGCTGGAGATCGGCGCGATGCTGTACCTCGGCACCGGACGGCGCAGGGTGCGGGTGCGCGCCGCCGAGGCCAGCCGGCTGCTGCTGCTCGGCGGCGAGCCCTTCGAGGAGCGGATCGTCATGTGGTGGAACTTCGTCGGCCGGACGGGCGAGGAGATCACCGGGTACGCCGAGCAGTGGACCGCCGAGGACCAGCGCTTCGGCACCGTCGTCGGCTACGACGGCGACCGGCTGGCCGCCCCGCCGCTGCCCCCGGTGCCGCTCAAGGCCCGTGGCAGGGTGCGCTGATGGACGTCGACCCCCGCCTGCTCGGCTTCGTCGCCGGGAACCACCGGGGCGTGCTCGCCACCGTGAAGCGCGACGGCCGGCCGCAGTTGTCCAACCTCTTCTACGCCTGGGACGACGAGCAGCAGCTGGCCCGCATCTCGGTGACCGCCGACCGGGCCAAGACCCGCAACCTGCAGGCCGACCCCCGGGCGACGCTGCACGTGACGTCGCCGGACTTCTGGACCTGGGTCGCCGTGGAGGGCACCGCCGAGCTGACCCCGGTCGCCGCCGACCCGCACGACGCCACCGTCGAGGAGCTGGTCGGCTACTACCGCGCGCTCAGCGGCGAGCACGAGGACTGGGACGCCTACCGCGCGGCCATGGTCGCCGACCGCCGGCTGGTCGTCCGCCTGCGGCCCGAGCACGCCTACGGCCAGGTGCGCGGCTGAGCCCGCTCGATCAGCGCGCCGTGGTGTCCTCGCCGCGGCCGGCCGCGATGTGCTTGGCCGTGTCGAGGTAGTGCCGGAGACGGACGACGCGACCGGACCCGTCGAAGGTCCACAGGTGGAGTTCCTCGTCCGCCCAGCGCCCGCCGTTCGGCAGGGTGAACTCCGCCCGCACCTCGGCGACGACCTGGCGCCCGTCCCCGATGACGTCGAGCACGGTGAACTCGTGCAGCGTCCAGCTGCCGATGACGGCGAAGAAGTCCGCCACCTCGGCCGGGCCGGTGCGCCGGGCCATGGTGGGGATGCCCGCGCGCTGGGCCCAGTTGTCCCGCCAGTCCTCCCAGGCGACGTCGTCGGCCAGCCTCGCCAGGACGGCAGGGACGTCGCCCCGGCCGAACGCGTCGTACAGCTCGGTGACGGTGGCGGCGTTGCCGGTCCTCGTGCGGGCGCGTCCGGTGCTCGCGGTCATGGCTGTCCCTCCTCGGCCCCGCGTGGTGGGGACCAGGGTGGGCTCCCACCGGCGGAGGCGCAGGAGCCCTTGGGCCCGTACCGGCGTCTCACGGCCGGGACGGCGACCGGGCCGGGGCCGGCGCGCCCCCGCCGCACCGGCCCGGCCCCTCCTCGGCATCCCGGGCCTGCGACGGGATCCCGGCGGGAGTCCTCCCTCAGCTGCCCGAGGGCACCTGCATGACCGAGAACGGAGCACCCCACGGGTCCTCGACCACGGCGAAGCGGCCGTACTCGGTGTCCATCGGGGCCATGGTCACCTTGCCGCCGCCGGACTCCACCGTGGCCACCGAGTCGTCGGTCGAGTCCACCGCGAAGCACGCCGTCCACCCCTTGGGCGAGCCGGGCTGGTGGCCACCGAGGCCGCCGAGCATCCGGTCGCCCGTGGCGAACGTCGTGTAGCCCTCCGCGCCGGGGACCTCGGCCCAGCTGAAGCCGAAGACCGCGGTGTAGAACTCGCGGGCGGCCGCGGGGTCGTCGACGGCGGCCTCGCTCCACACCAGCGACCCGTGCTCGTTGAAGACCCGGTAGCCGGTGTGCTCCCCGGACTGCCACAGGCCGAAGGCGTTGCCCTGCGGGTCGGCGGCGATGACCATCGTGCCCATCGGCCCGACCTCCATCGGCTCCACGACCACGGTGCCGCCGGCGCCGCGGATGCGGTCACAGGTGGCCGCGGCGTCGTCGGTGGCGAAGTACGTCGTCCAGCCCGGGGAGTCGCCCGGGTTCGTCAGCGGGCCGAGGCCCGCGGCCTGCTCGCCGTTGCGCGTGGCGTTGAGGTACCCGCCGTACTCCGGCTCACCGCCGGTGAACTCCCAGCCGAACAGGCGGCCGTAGAACTCCTTGGCGGCGTCGATCTCCGAGGCACCGTAGTCGATCCAGCACGGGGTGCCGGCCGGCCACGGGGTGTTCCGAGTGGGCATCGCTCCTCCTCGTCGGGTGGGGAGGGCCACCGTGGCACCGGGGACCGACAGTTCCCAGGGGTGCGGCGACGAGATCAGAAACGACCCCCGCCGGAGCGCCCCCGGCTCCGCGACCCGCCGAAGCTACCCGGACGTCGGCCACCGCCGCGCGATCCACCGCCCCCGCCGAAGCCGCCACCACTGCCGTAGCCCCCGGCACCGCCGCCGCCGAAGAGGATGCCGCCGAGCACGAGACTGCCCAGGTCCACGCCGCCCCGCCCCCCGCCGTGGCCGCCACCGAACCCACCGGGGCCGTACCCGCCGCCGTACCCGCCGGAGCCGCCACCGCCGTACCCACTGCCCCAGCCGGCGACGTCGGACTGCGCCCGCTGCAGCGCCTGCTGGGCCAGGGCGTCGGCCAGCTGGGCCTCGCGCAGCGCCCCGACCGGGTCGGTGCGGCCCTGCGCGACGGCGACGTCGAAGTGCCGCTGCGCCTCGGCCAGCCGGGTGCGCGCCTCGGGGCCGACGGCGCCGCGGCGGGTGCTGATGAAGTCGCCGGCGGCCGCGATGCCCGACCGGGCGGTGAGCAGCGCCTGGTCCAGCGACGCCGCCGCACGCCGGGCGCGCTGCTCGGCGTCCCGGGCCACGCCGAGGGCCTGTTCCAGCGCGATGTCGGCCTCCTCCAGCTGGCGGAGCGCGGCCAGCGGGTCGGGCAGGCCGCCGTCCCCCGGGCGCACGGCGGCGTCGGCCGCGGTCAGCGCCGCCTCGGCGCGGGCGACCTGGGACCGCAACCCCGCACCGGTGCCGCCGGCGATCAGCGCCCGGGCCTCGGCCAGGTCCTCCTCGGTCTCGGCCCGCACCTGCGCCACCCGGGCCTCGGCGGCCTGCAGGTCCTCGCCCAGCCGGGTGACGGCGTCGAGCAGCGTGCCGGTCTGGGCGAGCGCGTCCTCGGCGACCCGGATGTCGCCGACGGCCCCGCCCGTGCGGCCGGCCGCGAGGTCGGCACGCGCTTCGCTGATCGCCTGCTCGGCCGCGTCCAGCCGCGCCCGGGCCTGGGCCGGGTTGTCGGCGACCGGCGCGAGCGCGGCCGGGGCGTACCGGCGCTGCAGCGCGGCGAGGCGCTCCTCGTCGGCCGGGAGCCGGCCGCGCAGCGCGGTGGCGCGGGAGGCGAGCGCGTCGAGCGCCTGCGGGGCGGTGCGTTCCAGGTCGCGCAGCCGGTCGAAGCCCTCGGCCTGCTCGTCGAGCCGCGCGTCGGCCGCGGCCGTGGCCTGCAGCATCTCGGTGAGCATCCGCCGCTTGGTCGGCTCGTCCTCCGGGTGCTCGTCGTCCAGCTGCTGCCGCAGCGTGAACGCCCGGGAGAGGTCCTGCTCCGAGGCGGCGAGCGCCTCGGTGAACCCGGCGACCGCGTCGGCGCCGTACTGCAGCCGTGCGTAGTCCAGGTCCAGCCGGGAGGTCTTGACCGCCTCGTCCAGCTCCAGCAGTGCCGTGCTGGCCTGCGCCTCGAGCTGCTCGGTCGGGACGCCGGCGTGCGGGTCGGGCCGCTCCAGCCGCTGGGTGGGCGGCGGGCCCTGCCGGCGGCGGCGCGACCGGGTGATGAGGTAGGCGCCGCCCGCGACCGCCGCGATGCCTCCCACGACGGCGATCGTGCCCAGCCCGCTGCCCGAGCCGCCGCCCCCGCCACCGCGGGCCAGGCCCTCGGCGAACGCGACGGCCGCCCCGTCGAAGTCACCGGCGGTGAGCTCCGGCTCGACGTCGGAGACGATCAGCTCCTCGATCTCCTGCTCGGAGAGCGCGAGGTCCGCCGGCGGGTTGTACGCGTAGCGCCGGTCCTCGACGGCGACCGCGAACAGGACGTCGTTGCCACCGAACCCGGACAGCTCGGCGGTCCGGTCCGCCCACGTGCGCGGATCGAGGCCGTCGAAGGAGTCGACGTAGACGACGAAGAGCTGCACCTGCTCTTCGGCCTGCAGTTCGGCGACCGCGGCCTCGACGTCGGACTCGTCGCCGACCAGCACGCCGGCACGGTCGGTGACCTGCTCGGGCACGTCGAACGGCGGTTCCGCGAGCGCGGGACCCCCGCCGAAGAGGACGAGAGCGGCCAGCGGGACGAGGACGGCGGGCAGCCGGCGCACGGGGGGACCTCCGCAGATCGGGTGCGGCGACCCTACCCGCGCCGGCTGGTCTGACCCGTGGCCTGCGCGGGTAGGTGCCGGACCCCGAGACCTGGAGGACCCATGGACCAGCCCGACCGGATCCCCGCCGCCGACCTGCCGCCGGGGGCGGTCCGCCGGGTCGGGGACTGGGCCGTCGGCAACCACGACGGCCGGTACTTCGCCGTCTCCCGGCGCTGCCGCCACCAGCTGGCCGACCTGTCGGAGGGCACGGTGGACGCCGACGGCTGCCTGGTCTGCCCGTGGCACCAGGCGCGCTACGACGTGCGGACCGGCGAGATGACCGAGGGCCCCCGGGGGTTCCTCGGCTACCACGGGCCCACGCCGGGCTACACGCAGTTCGTCCGCGCCTACGCCCGCGTGCTGCGACTGCGGGTCCGCCGGGCGCTGCGCCGCGGGGACGACGTCGTCCTGGAGTGAGTGGGAGCGACCGGTCGGCGGCCGCGCCATCCTGTCGCGCCGAGTGGTGGCAGGACCCCCTGCCCCCCACCGCTCGCAGGCTCGCGGCGGGACCCTGCAGGGGGCCGCTACCGGTAGGACGACGGTGTCATCGCCTCAGCGCCGCTCGATCGGCTCGTCGACGCCCTGCAGCAGCGCGTCGGGCTCGAAGCCGCCGTCCGCGCCGGTGGCCCGCACCGACACGCCCTGGGTGGCGGCGACCTCCTCGGCCGACTTGGGCCGCAGGACGCCGTCCCGGATCTCCTCGGCCCAGTGGCAGCTCACCAGGTGGCCGGGCGCCAGCTCGCGCAGCACCGGGGCCTCGTCGTCGCAGCGGGTCTCCTGCCGCCACGGGCAGCGGGTGTGGAACCGGCAGCCGCTGGGCGGGTTCGCCGGTGAGGGCAGGTCGCCGGCGAGCAGGATCCGCGCGCGGCGTTCCTCGACCACCGGGTCCGGCACCGGGACGGCGCTCATCAGCGCCCGCGTGTAGGGGTGCAGCGGCTCGTCGTAGAGCGCGTCGGCCGGTGCCTGCTCGACCAGCGACCCGAGGTACATGACGCCGACGACGTCGCTGATGTGCCGCACCACCGCCAGGTCGTGGGCGATGACCAGGTAGGTGAGGCCCAGACGCTCCTGCAGCTCCTCGAGCAGGTTGACCACCTGCGCCTGCACGCTGACGTCCAGCGCGGAGACCGGCTCGTCGGCGATCAGCAGGTCCGGCTCCAGCGAGATGGCCCGGGCGATGCCGATGCGCTGCCGCTGCCCGCCGGAGAACTCGTGCGGGTACCGGCGCATCGCCGCGGCCGGCAGCCCGACGGCGTCCAGCAGCTCCCGCACCCGCGTCGCGATGCCGGCCTTCCCGCCACCCAGGCCGTGCGCCTGCAGCGGCTCGGACAGCAGCGACTCGACGTCCTGCCGCGGGTCCAGGCTGCCCAGCGGGTCCTGGAAGACCATCTGCATCCGCCGGCGCATGTGCCGGAGCGGCTCACCGCCCAGCGAGGCGACGTCGGTGCCGTCGAACACCACCCGCCCGGCGGTGGGCTCGACCAGCCGGAGGACGGCGCGGCCCAGGGTCGACTTGCCGCAGCCGGACTCCCCCACCAGCCCGTAGGTGGTGCCACGGTCGATGGCCAGGTCGACGCCGTCGACGGCGCGGACGTGGCCGACCGTGCGGTCGAAGAACAGCCCGCGCCTGATCGGGAAGTGCACCTGCAGGCCCTCGACCCGCAGCAGCGGCTCGCTCGCGGCGGTCACCGCCCGGCTCCGGACGCGGTGGCCCCGGCCGGGGTCTGCTGCGGGTAGCTGAGCGGGTGGCGGCAGCGCAGCTCGCGGCCGGGCCCGTCGTACTCCAGCGGCACGGTGCTCCCTGCGACCTCGGTGAGGCAGTCGTCCTGGGCGTTGTCGCACCGCGGGGCGAAGGCGCAGCCCTCGGCCCACGGGATGGCGTCGCGGGCCGACCCGCGGATGGGCGTCAGCGGGACCCCCCGCCCGGCGTCCAGACGCGGCACCGAGGCGAGCAGCCCGCCGGTGTAGGGCTGGCGGGGCCGGGCGAACAGCTCGTACCGGTCGGCGGTCTCGATGACCTTGCCCGCGTACATGACGTGCACGCGGTCGCAGAGCCCGGCGACGACACCGAGGTCGTGGGTGATCATCACCAGCGCCGTACCGGAGTCGACGACGAGCTCGCGCAGCAGCTCGAGGATCTGCGCCTGGATGGTCACGTCGAGGGCCGTCGTCGGCTCGTCGGCGATGAGCAGCCGGGGGGAACAAGCCAGCGCCATCGCGATGAGCGCCCGCTGCCGCATGCCGCCGGACAGCTGGTGCGGGTACTCCTTGAGCCGGCGGGCGGGGTCGGGGATGCCGACCCGGTCCAGCAGGTCGGTGGCCTCGGTGGCCGCCTCCCTCTTCCCCATCTCGCGGTGCTCGACGAGCACCTCGGTGACCTGCGTGCCGATCGGCACGGTCGGGTTGAGCGAGGACAGCGGGTCCTGGAAGACCATCGCCATCTCCGACCCGCGCAGCCGGCGCAGCGTCCGGTCCGACGCCCCGAGCAGCTCGGTGCCAGCCAGCCGCACCGAGCCGCCGACCTGCACCCCGCGCTTCGGCAGCAGGCCCATGACCGCCAGCGAGGTCACCGACTTCCCGCAGCCGGACTCCCCCACCAGGCCGATCGTCTCCCCGGCGGACACCGAGAAGCTGACCCCGTCGACGGCGCGCGTCGGCTGCTCGCCGCGCCGGGTGAAGGTCACCGACAGGTCCTCGACCTCGAGCACGGGGACGTCGCTGCGCAGGGCACCCTCGGGCGGCATCGCCTCGATCGACACCGGCTCCCTCACTGCTCGACTCCGGGCTCGTTCCGCTCCTCGGTCGCTGGCGCTCCCTGCGATGCTCGCTCGCCCGTCGTCATCGCGGCTCACCTCCGGAACTTCGGGTCGAGGGCTTCTCGCAGCGACTCCCCGAGCAGGGTGAAGCCCAGCGCGACCACGATGATGCACACCGCCGGCCACACCGCGAGGCCCGGTCGGATCGACAGGAAGTCCTGCGCGGTGGACAGCATCGCGCCCCACTCCGGACGCGCGATGTCCGGATCGCCCAGGCCCAGGAAGGACAGCGCGGCGGCCTCGATGATCGCCGTCGCCAGGGACAGCGTGCCCTGCACGATCACCGGCGACAGCGAGTTGGGCAGCACGTGGCCGAAGACGATCCGGCCCCGCTTGACGCCCAGCGCGCGGGCCGCGAGCACGTAGTCGCTCTCCCGCTGGGCCAGCATCGACCCCCGCAGCAGCCGGGCGAACACCGGCACCTGGGTGACGGCGATGGCGATCATCAGCGCGTACTGGTTCTGGCCCAGCAGCACCGAGATGCTGATCGCCATGAGCAGGCTGGGGATGGACAGGATGATGTCGACGAACCGCATCACCACCGTGTCCACCCGGCCGCCGAAGGCCCCGGCCAGCACGCCCAGCGCCATCCCGACCACCGCGCCGAGCACCGTGGAGACCACGCCGATGAGCAGGGACTGCCGCGAGCCGTAGACGAGCCGGGAGAGCAGGTCGCGGCCGAGCTGGTCGACGCCGAGCGGGAAGCCCTCCTGCGGACCGGGGATGGACCCGGGGCGGACCTCGCCCAGCAGCGTCTGCGCCAGCGGGTCGCGCGGGGCCAGCCACGGCGCGAACGCGGCGACGAACAGGAACACCAGCACGATGACCGCGCCCAGGATCGCCACCGGGTTGCGCCGGAGCCGGCGGAACGCGCTCTTCACCAGGGAGACGCCACCCTCGCCCTCGGGCACCTGCCCGGCGCGGGCGGCGAGCTCGTCGATCCGCTGCCGCCGCACGTCGCCCATGGCCGTCATCGGGCTCCTCCCATGGGTCCGACTCGCGAGCTCATCGGCTCTGCCCACTGGTCCGATTCCGCAGGCGTCATCGGACGCGCACCCTCGGGTCGAGGAGGCCGTACGAGATGTCGACCAGCAGGTTCACCAGCACGTAGACGACCGCCAGCATGAGGACGAAGCCCTGCAGGACGGCGAAGTCGCGGGCGAAGATCGCGTCGTAGATGGCCGACCCGACGCCGCCGAAGGCGAAGACCGTCTCGGTCAGCACCGCGCCGGACAGCAGCAGGCCGGTCTGCAGGCCGATCGTCGTGGACACCGGCAGCAGGGCGTTGCGGATGACGTGGCGGCGGCGGACGGTGTCGGCGGACAGGCCCTTGGCGTTCGCCGTCCGGACGTAGTCCTCGTTGACGACGTCGAGCACCGCGGCGCGGGTGATCCGCACGATGATCGCCAGCGGGATGGTGCCCAGCGCGATGCCCGGCAGGACCAGGTGCAGGAAGGCGTCCCAGGCGGCGTCCCACTCGCGGGTCAGCAGGCCGTCGAGGACGTAGAAGTTCGTGATGTGGGTGGCGTCGATGCGCACCTCCTGGCGGCCGGACCCCGGCAGCCAGCCCAGCTCCACGGCGAACAGCAGCCGGAGCAGGTAGGCGAGGAAGAACACCGGGATGGCCACGCCGAGGAGCGAGCCGATGACGGCGCTGGAGTCCAGCCAGCTGCCGTGCCTGCGGGCGGCGAGGTAGCCCAGCGGGATGCCGACGCCGATGGCGAAGACCATGGCGAACAGCGTCAGCTCGACGGTGCCGGGCATCCGCTCGAGGAACTCGGTGGTCACCGGGCGGCCGGTGCGGGCCGACGAGCCGAAGTCGAGCTGGACGGCGCGACCGAGGAAGCGCAGGTACTGCACCCAGATCGGCTGGTCCAGGCCGAAGAGCTCGTTGTAGCGGGCGATGGCCTCGGGCGTCGCGCGCTCGCCGAGGGCGGCCTGGGCGGGGCCGCCGGGCAGGGCGCGCAGCCAGGCGAAGAGCAGGACCGACAGGCCCAGCAGGATCGGGACGAGCTGCAGGAGCCGTCGGACGACGAAGCGGAGCACGGCGTGCTGGTCAGCCTTCCCTCGGTCCGGCGTCGGTCACCGCACCGTCCCCGTCGGCAGCAGGCGGCTGCCCGACGGGGACGGGCGTGCAGGTCACTCGCTGATGGACACCGGGGCGAAGACCTCGGCGGTCAGCGGGCTGGGCTCCAGGCCCGAGACGTTCTCCGCGACGACCAGCGCCGGCGGGGAGTGGGAGATCGGGACACCCGGCAGGTAGTCCATGATCAGCCGGTTCGCCTCCTGGTAGAGCTCGGTGCGAGCGGCCGGGTCCGGCTCCTGGTCGGCCCGGTCGAGAGCCTGGAAGATCTCCGGCGCGCTGAAGGCCCCGAACTCCGCCGACGCCTGGTTGTTCGACGCCTCGGCGAAGAAGGTGCCGATGAAGTTGTAGGCGTCGTTGTAGTCACCGGTCCACCCGAGCAGGTGGATGTCGGCCTGGCCGGCCTGGACCGCGTTCAGGTAGTCCGGGTTCCACGGCAGGGCGACCGGCTCGATGGTGAAGCCGGCGTCGGTCAGGTTCTGGCTGATCACCTGGAACATCGCCGCGGGGTCCGGCAGGTAGGGCCGGCTGACCTCGGTCGGGTAGTAGAACCGCAGCGTCGTCCCCTCGACGCCGGCCTGCTGCAGCAGCTGCCGGGCGCGGTCGGGGTCGTACTCGTAGGTGGTGACGTCCTCGGCGTAGCCGTCGACGGTCGGCGGCATGAACTCGATGGCCGGCTGGGCGCCCTCGGGCAGCAGCGAGTTGACGATCGTCTCGCGGTCGATCGCGTGCGCGATGGCCTGCCGGACCTGCGGGTTCTGCAGCGCCGGGTTGGCGGTGGTGCCGGGGACGTTCCCGCCGTTGAAGCCCAGGTAGAGGATGTTGAACGGGTCGCGGACCAGGACCTGGAAGCCCTCGTCCTCCAGCGACTGGTAGTCCGCCGGGGCCACGAAGTCGTAGCCGTCGATCGACCCCGCCTGCAGCTCCTGCCGGCGGGTGTTCTGGTCGGAGATGGTGCGGAAGATCAGCTCGTCGAGCAGCGCCGGGTCACCCCAGTAGTCCTCGTTGCGGACCAGGGTGACCTGGCCGTTGCCGCGGTCCCAGCTGTCGAACCGGAAGGGCCCGGTGCCGGTCGGGTGCTCGAGGGCGTACTCGGGGTAGGTCAGCGCGTCGGCGTCGCCGGACAGGTTGTCGGCGTCGTACTCCTGCAGGGCCGTGGGGCTCTGGATGGAGAACGCCGGCAGCGCCAGCGCCGCCGGGAACTTCGAGGTGACCTGGCTGAGCCGGATGACCGCGGTGCTCTCGTCGGTCGCCTCGCAGCTCTGGTAGATGCTCGGGGCGTCCGGCGTGCTCGCGAAGCCGCCGAAGACCGCCTGGTAGTAGTACGAGGCGCTCGGGCTGGTGGCCAGGCCCTCGAAGTTGTACCAGCGGTCGAAGTTGAAGCAGACGGCCTCGGCGTCGAACTCGGTGCCGTCGTGGAACTGGACGCCCTGGCGCAGGTTGAAGGTGTACTCCAGCCCGTCCTCGCTGACCTCCCAGTCCTCGGCCAGCTCGGGCACCGGGTCAGTGCCGCCAATCTCGTTGCCGAGCAGCCCCTCGAAGATCTGCCGGGAGACGCGGAAGGTCTCCCCATCGCTGCCGAACGCCGGGTCGAGCATGGCGGGGTCGCCGGCGGCGCCGAACACCATCGTGCCGCCGGACTGTGCTGCCTCACCGCCCTCCCCGCCGCCGCCGGAGTCCCGGTCGCTGGAGGCACAGGCAGCCAGGGTGACTGCGGTGAGCGTGGCCGCCGAAGCGGCGAGCACGCGTGAGGGACGACGCTGCATCGCGGAAGACCTGCCTTCTCGGCCCCTGTGGACCGGATGAGTTCCCGACTTCACGGCCGCAGGGTGCAATCCCTCACGGACGTGGGTCGGACCCTAGGCGGGACGTCGACGCGACGGTGAGCACGGGATCCCCATCGACACCATCCTGTGACCTGGGATCGGGCCAGGTCAGGCGCCACCACGCCGGCCGACCCGCCACGGCCCCGTCCAGGGCTCCGGAGTGTGCGGGGGCGGGGAGGACGAGGTCTCAGGCGTCGATGCGGCGGCGGCCCTCGAAGGCGCGGCCCAGCGTGACCTCGTCGGCATACTCCAGGTCGCCACCCACGGGCAGGCCGCTGGCCAGCCGGCTGACCGCGAGCCCGAGCGGGCCGACGAGCCGCGCCAGGTAGGCGGCGGTCGCCTCGCCCTCGAGGTTGGGGTCGGTGGCGATGATCAGCTCGGTGACCGCGCCGCTCATCAGCCGGGTCATCAGCTCCTTGACCCGCAGGTCGTCGGGGCCGACGCCCTCGATGGGACTGATCGCGCCGCCCAGCACGTGGTAGCGGCCGCGGAACTCGCGGGTGCGCTCGATCGCGACGACGTCCTTGGGCTCCTCGACGACGCAGATCACGTCGTCGGCGCGCCGCGGATCGCGGCAGATGCGGCACTGCTCACCCTCGGCGACGTTGTAGCAGGTGCTGCAGAACCGCACCTCTGCCTGCACGCGCTGCAGCGCGGCGACCAGCCGGCCGACGTCCGCGGACTCCGCGGCCAGCAGGTGGAAGGCGATGCGCTGGGCGCTCTTCGGCCCGACGCCGGGCAGCCGGCCGAGCTCGTCGATGAGGTCCTGGACGGCCCCCTCGTACACGGTGTCCCTCTCCTCAGGGGGTTCCGCCGCGACCCTTACAGGCCGGGCAGCCCCAGGCCGCCGCCGAGGCCGCCGGCGAGCGGCCCCATGCGACTGGCGGTGAGGTCGTTGACGGCGCGGGAGGCGTCGCGGAAGGCGGCGACGATGAGGTCCTGGAGGGTCTCGAGGTCGTCGGGGTCGACGGCCGCGGGGGCGATCGTCACCGCGGTGACCTCGCCCTGCCCGGTCATGGTCACGCTGACCAGGTCCCCGCCCGCCGTGCCGGTGACCTCCTCCTGCGCGAGCTGTTCCTGCGCGGCAGCCAGCTGCTGCTGCATCTGCTGCGCCTGCTTCAGCAACTCCGACATGTCGGGCTGGCCTCCGGGGAACATGACCCGAGCGTATGCCGGGGGACCGACACGTGCGGGGACGCCGCCTCCTCAACCAAGTGGTTGACAAAGGTCGGCAGCCGGTCCACGCTCTTCCTCAACCAATCGGTTGAGGAAGGGAGGACACCGCGATGGCCGCCGATCCGCTCTCCCGGGTCTTCGCGGCCCTGGCCGACCCGACCCGGCGCGACCTGGTCGCCCGGCTGGCGGTCGCCGACGCCACCGTCGGGGATCTCGCCGAGCCCTACGACGTCAGCGTCCAGGCCGTCTCCAAGCACCTGCGGGTGCTCGAGGACGCCGGCCTGGTCAGCCGCAGCCGCGACGCCCAGCGGCGTCCGGTGCACCTGGAGGCCGAGGTGCTGGACCTCATGACGGCGTGGATCGAGCGCTACCGGCGGCAGGCCGAGGAGCGGTACCGCCGGCTCGACGACGTCCTGGCGTCCATGCCGGACGACAGCGACAGCACCACCGGACCGACCACCGAGAGAGGGAACCCGTCATGACCACCACCACGCACGAGACCCGCATCGACGTCGACCCCGAGGTCCCGCTGGTCCGGATCACCCGCGAGTTCGACGCACCGCCCGCGAAGGTGTTCCGCGCGCACACCGACCCCGAGCTGGTCGTCCAGTGGCTCGGCCCCCGTGGCCTGGAGATGGCGATCGACCACTACGACTGCCGCACCGGCGGCTCCTACCGCTACCTGCACCGCCAGGGGGACGAGGAGTACGGCTTCCACGGCTGCTTCCACGAGGTGCGGCCCGACGAGCTGATCGTGCAGACCTTCACCTACGAGGGCGAGCCGGACGGCGTCGCGCTGGAGCGGCTGGTGCTCGAGGACCTCGGCGACGGCCGCACCCGGCTCACGTCGACCTCGCTGGTCGACTCCTTCGCCGGCCGGGACGCCTTCGTGGCCAGTGGCATGGAGGTCGGCGTCCGCGAGGGCTACGAGCGCCTCGACGAGGTCCTCGCCCGCTCGTGACCTGCTGAACGGCCCCCTGCAGGGTCCCGCCGCGAGGTACGAGCGGCGGGGGCGGGGGGCCGTTCAGTCGATCGGGCGGGCGCCGAGGTGGGTGCGCAGCAGGGACAGCGCCGCCTGCTCGGGGTCGACCGCGGGCTCCGGCTCCCCGTCACCCCCGGACCCCTCGGCCGCGCGCTCGGCCATGAGCTCCCGGGCCTCCGCGGCCTCCGCGGCCCGCGCGGCCTCCCGGGCCGCCTCGGGTGCCACCGGGGCGGCGCCGCGGGCGGCCGCGCCCTCCACCACGACCTGCACCTTCCAGCGCACGCCGAGCAGCTCCTGCAGCGACTGCCGGACGACGTCTCGGTTGAGGTCGTCGCCGAGCATCTTGGCCAGGGCCGGCGAGGTGGCCGTCAGGGTCAGCACCCCGTTGGCGAGGTCGTGGACCTGGGCGCTGCGCAGCAGCGCCTCGGTCGTGCGCTTGTGGCCGCGCGCGACCTTCAGCAGCTCGGGCCACACCCGGCGGACGTCGGTGGTGCTGAGGTCCCCGTCGGCGGCCTGGTCGGGCGGGTTCGCCGTCACCAGCGGCGTCGGCTCGGCACCGCGCGGCGCCGGCGAGGACTCGGCCGCGGCCCGGGGCGCCGACGTGGCCGCCGGGCGGGGCTGCTCGACGCGCCCGGCCGCGGCGGCGGCCGCCGCGGGCTGGGCCGGGTGCGGCCAGTCCTCGTCGTCGGTGGGCTCGGGGGGCAGCGGGATGTCCGGCTCGCCCGGGGCGACGCGGGACCGCCGCGGCTCCTCGGCCGTGGCGGCCGGCGGGGCCGCCGCAGCGGCAGCCGCCGGTGCGGCCGGGAAGGACGGTGCCCCCGACCCCGGCGGGGTGGTCTCCGGCCAGCCGTCGTCGGCCGGCGGACGGGCCGCGACCGGCTCCGGGCGGGCGCGCTCGGGCTCGGGTGGCGCGGGCTCCGGACGGGCCGGCTGCGACCGCGCCGGCTCGGCCTCCGCCGGCTCGCTGCGGGCCGGCCCCGGCGCGGGCCGCTGCGCCGGCGCGGGGGCCTGGGACTTCCGCACGAACTCGCGCACCGTCCGGCCGGGCTGCTGTTCGGCTGCCGGCGCCGGGGCGGCGGCGGGCTCCGGCCGGGCCTCGCGCACCGGGGCCTCACGGGGAGCCGCGTACCCGTCCGCGGGCTCGGCGGCCGGCCGCCCCGCGTGCTCGCCGGCGATCGACATGCGCCGCTCGAGGCGCTCCAGCCGCTGCAGCACGGCCGCCGTCGAGCCGTCGGTCGCGGGCAGCAGCATCCGGGCGCACACCAGCTCCAGCAGCAGCCGCGGCGCCGTCGTCCCCCGCATCTCGGTCAGGCCGGCGTGCACCGTGTCGGCCATCCGCGACAGCGTGGCCGACCCCAGCGCCTGGGCCTGCGAGCTCATCAGGTCCAGCCGGTCGGGCGGGCAGTCGAGCAGCCCGTTGCCCCCGGCGTCCGGGACGGCGTCGAGGACGATGAGGTCGCGCAGCCGGTCGAGCAGGTCGGTGGCGAAGCGGCGCGGGTCGTGCCCGGCCTCCACCACGCGGTCGACGGCGCGGAAGACGGCCGGTGCGTCGTGCGCGGCGAGGGCGTCGATCGTCTCGTCGAGCAGCGCGTCGTCGGTGACGCCGAGCAACCCGACAGCGGTGGCGTAGGTGACGCCCTCCTCGCCGGCGCCGGCCAGCAGCTGGTCGAGGATCGACAGCGAGTCGCGGACCGACCCGCCGCCGGCGCGCACCACCAGCGGGAAGACGGTCTGCTCGACCCGCACGCCCTCGGCCTGGCAGGTCTTCTCCAGCAGGCCGCGCAGCGTGGTCGGCGGCACCAGCCGGAACGGGTAGTGGTGCGTCCGCGAGCGGATCGTGGAGAGCACCTTCTCCGGCTCGGTGGTCGCGAAGACGAAGACGAGGAACTCCGGCGGCTCCTCGACCAGCTTGAGCAGGGCGTTGAAGCCCTGCGTGGTCACCATGTGCGCCTCGTCGACGATGTAGACCTTGTAGCGGCTGCTCACCGGGGCGAAGAAGGCTCGCTCGCGCAGGTCGCGGGCGTCGTCGACACCGCCGTGGCTCGCGGCGTCGATCTCGATGACGTCGAGCGAGCCGGGCCCGTCGGGCGCCAGCGCCACGCACGACGCGCAGACGCCGCACGGCGTCGACGTCGGCCCCTGCTCGCAGTTCAGCGACCGGGCCAGGATGCGCGCCGAGGAGGTCTTGCCGCAGCCGCGCGGCCCGCTGAACAGGTACGCGTGGTTGATCCGCCCGCCGTCGACGGCGTTGACCAGCGGGGTGGTGACGTGCTCCTGCCCGACCACCTCGGCAAAGGTCGCCGGGCGGTACTTCCGGTAGAGCGCCAGAGCCACGGCAGCAGGTTACGTGGACGGGAGGACGGTATCGGCGGCCTCCGCCGCACCCCGCCCAGCACGAAAGCAAGGGACCCCCCGCGCACCCGCCAGAGCCCGCTTATCCTTGCTGCCTTCCGGCCCTGGGGAGGTTCACGAGATGACGCCACACGAGGGGTCGGACACCACTGTAGAGGAAACCCCGCGAGGGCAGGGTGCCCCCCTCGCTACCCTCCGTGCCATGACGCCGAGGCCCCGTCCGGAGGCTCGCCCCGAGCCGGTGAGGGGTGCGGACGACGGGGTCCTCCGACCGCCCCCGCCCCGCTCCTGACCCGGAGCACCGCGGGCTGACCTCCTCCCGGCGCGAGCCGCCCGGGATCTGCGCCGTGCTCCGGACCGACCGTCCCCCGGACCGCCCAGGAGTGTCATGCCCACCCCCTCGACCACCGCCGTCGCCGCGCGCGGCTTCCCGCTCGTCGTCCTCGCCGCCCTCTGCTGGGGCACCGCCGGGGTCAGCGGCCAGGTCGTCGCCGCCCGCACCGACCTCGGCCCGCTCGACATCGCCTGGCACCGCATGGCGATCGGCGCCGTCGCGCTGCTCACCGCGCACCTGCTCACCCGACACCGCTCCACGACGGCGCCGGTCCCGCTGACCCGGCCGCTCGCCGTCCGGCTGGCCCTGGTGGCCGCCGGGCTGGCCGCGTACCAGCTGGCCTTCTTCGCCGCGGTCGCCCTGGCCGGCGTCAGCATCTCGACCCTCGTGGCACTCGGGCTGGCGCCGCTGCTCATCGCCCTCGGGACGACGGCCCTCGGCCACGGCCGTCCCGACCGCGCCACGCTCACCGCCCTGGCCGTCGCGCTCGTCGGCCTGACCCTGCTGGTCGGGCTCACCGCCGGCGCCTCGGCCGGGACTGCGGTGCTGCTGGGCGCGCTGGTCGCCACAGGCTCGGCCCTCGGCTACGCGGTCGTGACGGTGGCCGGTGGCGACGTCCCCGTCGGCATCCCGGTGACGCTGGTCGGGTTCGCGGGCGGCGCGCTGCTGCTGACGCCGGTCGCACTGGTCGCCGGGCTGCGGCTCACCACCGAGCCGGTGGCGCTGGCGACGCTGCTCTACCTGGGCGTCGTGCCCAGCGCCGCGGCCTACGCGCTGTTCTTCCGCGGCCTGCAGACGGTGCCCGGCGCGGTGGCCGGGATCGTCACGCTGCTCGAGCCGGTGGCGGCGACGGCGCTCGCGACGGCCTTCCTCGGCGAGCGGCTGCCGCTCGGGGCGCTGGCCGGCGGGCTGCTCGTGCTCGCCGCCGTGGCCGGGCTGTACCTGCGGCGCCCGGCGCCGGCCGTGACCGAGCTGCGCGGCTGAGACCCAGGACGACGGAGGCCGGACCCCGTGGGACCCGGCCTCACCGGCGGAGGATGGGAGATTCGAACTCCCGAGGGGTTGCCCCCAACCCGCTTTCCAAGCGAGCGCCATAGGCCACTAGGCGAATCCTCCACGTGCACCCGCCACGATACCGGGCGGCGTGCCGCGGGTCGGCCGCGGCACCCGGGAGCCGGTCCCGGGGTGGTTACTCCCGTGCCGGGTGGGGCACGCTGCCCCTCACTGCGTCGAAACCGGCGGCGCACGCCCACGACAGGAGAGCAGCCCCATGAGCGAGAACCGGCTCCGGCCCGACGTCGTCGAGGCCATCGTCGCGGTGCTCAAGGGCGCCGACCCCGCCGAGCTGCCGGCCACGGCGACCAAGGAGGAGAAGGACGCCGCCAAGGACCGCTACCTGTCGGAGTTCGTCGCCGAGCGCAGCAAGCGGGACCGCCAGACGCGGGCCTGGGAGCTGCTGCTGACCCGCAGCTACGACGAGCCGCCGACCTGGCGGCGCCTGTTCGACGACCTGGACTCCGACGTGGTGACCGAGCTCGGCGAGCTGTACGACGTCCTGCCCGCGGGTGCCCAGGAGGAGTACGCCCGCCGGTACGGCGTGCCGACGGGCGTCTGATCGACACCTCGGCGACGGGCAGGGGAGGCGGATCGTGAACGGGCCCGGCCACGTCGTCGCAGGGCGCTACCGCCTGCTGGAGCGCGTCGGCGGCGGCGGCATGGGCGCGGTCTGGCTGGCCCGCGACGAGCTGCTCGGACGCAACGTCGCCGTCAAGCAGGTGCTGCCGCCGCCGGCCGCCGACCCCGTCGTCATCGCCCAGCAGCGCCAGCGGGCGCTGCGCGAGGGCCGGATCGCCGCCCGGCTGTCGCACCCGCACGCCATCTCCGTCTACGACGTCGCCCTGGAGGACGGCGCGCCGTGGCTGGTCATGGAGTACCTGCCCTCGCGCAGCCTGGCCGAGGTGCTGCACGAGGACGGCGTCCTGCCGGTCGACCAGGTCGCCCAGGTCGGCGCCCAGGTCGCCGACGCGCTGGCCGCCACCCACGCCGCGGGCATCGTGCACCGCGACGTCAAGCCCGCGAACATCCTCATCGGGCGCGGTCCGCGGGTCGAGGGCCTGGTGAAGATCACCGACTTCGGCATCTCGCACGCCAGCGACGACGTCACGCTCACCCAGACCGGCCAGATCACCGGGACGCCGGCCTTCCTGGCCCCCGAGGTGGCGCGCGGCGGCGAGGTGACGCCGGAGAGCGACGTCTTCGCCCTCGGCGCGACGCTCTACACCTGCCTGGAGGGCCGGCCGCCGTTCGGCATGGACGACAACGCGCTGCGGCTGCTGCACCGGGTCGCCGGCGGTGAGCCGGACCCGCCGCGCCGGGCCGGCTCGATGACCGCTCCGCTCATGCGGATGCTGGCCGACGCCCCCGCGGACCGGCCGACGACGGCGCAGGTCCGGGATGAGCTGGCCCGGCTCGCGGCCGGCCGGGACGGCGACCCGACCACGGTGCTGCTGGCGCGGACCTCGCTGCGGTCCTCGACCAACCGGGAGCGGACGGAGGAGCTGCGCACCGGGGTGCTGCCCGCGGCGGGGGCCGGCGCCGCCGCCGCGGGCGCCGTCCACGACTCCGGCACTGCCGTCCAGGACGTGCCGGCCGGACCGCCCACCCCGCCGACGACGCCCGCGCCCGCAGGCCCGCCGCCGACCCAGCCGGCCGCGCCGGCCGCCCGGCGTCGCCGGCGCGGGCCGCTGGTCGCCGCGGTGCTGCTGCTCGCCGCGCTGCTGGTGGGCGGCCTCGTCTGGCTGACCACCCGCGGGGACGCCGGGACCAGTGCCGACGCCCCCGCCGCACCCTCCACCGCGGCCGCGGCGACCACCGCACCCGAGCCGGGGACGCCGACGCCGGAGCCTGCCGAACCGTCGGAGTCCCAGGAGACCTCGGAGACCGTGCCGACCCCGAGCACCAGCGCACCGGCGAGCGAGCCGGCGTCCGGCGACCCGGCCGTCGTCCTCGAGCAGACCCTGGACCAGTACTACGGGCTGCTCCCCGACGACCCCACCGCCGCCTACGCCCTGACCGGGCCCTACCTGCGCTCGCAGGCCGGCCCCGGCTACTACCGCGACTTCTGGGCGCCGTGGGCCGACGTCCGGCTGCAGGACGTGCGCGCGGTGGAGCAGCCCGAGGACGGCGTCATCACCGCCACGACCGAGGTCGCGTTCACCGGCGACGACGGCGGCGAGCTGGTCGAGACCCACCAGGTGCGCCTCGTGCAGCAGGACGGTGAGTGGCTGGTCGACCTGGACCTGGTCGTCTGAGCGGGCCCGGGACGACGACGGCGGCGCCCGCTGGGCTCGAGACCCCGTGCGGACGCCGCCGCGTCTGTCCTGCTGGCGGTGGCGGTGGGATTTGAACCCACGGAGGCTTGCACCTCACACGCTTTCGAGGCGTGCTCCTTCGGCCGCTCGGACACGCCACCGCCGAACAGACTACAGGGCGCGCTCCCGGGTCCCGCACCGCGGCGGACCGACGCGCGCGTCACCGCCGACCCGCCGTGACGCGGGCGCTCACCGGCCCCGCTGACCGCGGAAGAACGCGCGCAGCAGGGCGGCGCTCTCCTCGGCCCGGACCCCGCCGGTGACCTGCGGGCGGTGGTTGAGCCGGCGGTCGCGGACGACGTCCCACAGCGACCCGGCGGCGCCGGCCTTGGGGTCGTCGGCGCCGTAGACGACCCGGTCCACGCGGGCCAGCACGCTCGCCCCGGCGCACATGGTGCAGGGCTCGAGGGTGACGACGAGCGTCGTCCCGGTCAGCCGCCAGCCGTCACCGTGCACCCGCGCGGCGGCGCGCAGGGCCAGCACCTCGGCGTGCGCGGTCGGGTCGCCCTGCCTCTCCCGCTCGTTGGCCGCCTCGGCGAGCACCGCGCCGTCCGGCCCGAGGACCACGGCGCCGATCGGCGTGTCCCCCCATTCGACGGCGGCCGCGGCCAGCTCGAGCGCGCGGCCCATCGCGGCGTCGACGTCCGGGGTCACCGGGTCTCCCCCGGCACGGTCGTGCTCTGCCCACCACCGTGGGCAGAGCACGACGGGCGGGCGGCAGTCGTGGTCCCCGACAGCTCGTGCTCTGCCCACCAGGGTGGGCAGAGCACGAGCTGTCGCGGGGACAGCCGTGCCGGGTGTGGGGTCACGACGCCACTTCGTCCAGCAGGTCGATGCCCACCAGCGCCGACAGCTCGGCCAGCGCGGCGGTGGGGTCGACGACCTTGACCGTGTGCATGCCCATCGCCCGGGCGGGCTTGAGGTTGATGCCGAGGTCGTCGAGGTAGGCGCAGTCCGACGCCCGGACCTCCCGGCCGACGGCCTCGGACAGCCGGGTCAGCGCGCGGCGGTAGATCTCCGGCTCGGGCTTGCGCACGCCCTCCACCGAGGACTCGACCACCGCGTCGAAGAGCTCCAGCAGCTCCCCCAGCCGGCCGCTGCGCTCCATCGGCGCCACGTTGTTCGACAGCAGCGCCAGCGGCAGCCCCGCGGTCCGCAGCCGCCGCACTGCCGCCACCATCGCCGGGCGCACCTCGCCGGCCAGCGCGGCCAGCACCCGCCCGGCGTCCAGGCGGTGCCCCGCGGCCAGCGCCTCGGCCTCGAAGGCGTCGGTGAACCCGGCGGCGTCCAGCTCGTTGCGCTCGAACCGCGCCCAGGCGTTGGTGTCCGGGTCGGTGCTGTTGAGCCGCACGATGAGCCCCTCCGGCAGCCCGGCCTCGGCCTCGTAGGCGGTGAACGCGGTCATCGGGCTCTCGGTGATCACCCCGCCGAGGTCGAACACGACGGCGGTCGCCACCCCGCTCACGGCGTCACCTGGTTCGCCACCGCCGTGGCCAGCTCGTCCGCGAAGCCCAACCGCGCGGCGATCGCGGCGACCATCTCGTCGGCCCACAGGTCGTCGGCGGTCACGATCGGCCGCAGCTCGGCGGCGGGCAGGCCGTCGTCGGCGAAGACGTCCAGGTCGCCGCCGGGCCAGCCGGTCTCGTCGTCGTCGAAGGCACCCTCGGCGTCCACCGCGATGCCGTAGCGCTCCACCACCTCGGCGGCGAGCAGCCACTCCTGCATGGTCGCGTCGGAGATCAGCGCCCGCACCAGCCCGCCGGGCCCGTGCCGCAGGACGACGAAGTACAGCCGCGAGTCGACGACGACGACGAACGGCGCGGGCCAGTGCCCGGCACCCGGGTCGCCCAGCGCCCGCTCCAGCGCGGGCAGCTCGTCACCGGCGTCCGCGGCCAGCAGCTCCACCCGCCAGCGGCCGTCGGGGCGGCTGACCCGCACCGCCCAGCTGCCCGGCGAGTCCGGTCCGCTCATCGCTTGCGCAGCACGGTCAGGCCGTCGGACAGCGGCAGCAGCACCGTCTCCCAGCGCGGGTCGGCGGCCAGCGCGGCGTTCAGCTCGGCGAGCGCCCGGTCGTCGTCCGTCTGCGGGTCCAGGACCCGGCCGCCGCGCAGGGTGTTGTCCAGCAGCACGACGCCGTCACCGGTCATCCGCGGGTGCAGCTGGTCGACGTAGTCGGCGTAGCCGGTCTTGTCGGCGTCGACGAACGCCAGGTCGAAGGTCGGCTCGGCCGGCAGCGCCCGCAGCGACTCGTGCGCGTCGCCGAGCCGCAGCTCGATGCGGTCGGCCAGCCCGGCGCGGGCCCAGTACCGCCGGGCCACCGCCGTCCACTCCTCGCTGGTGTCCAGGCACAGCAGCGAGCCGTCCGCGGGCAGCCCGCGGGCCACGCACAGCGCCGAGTAGCCGGTGAAGGTGCCGATCTCGATCGCCCGGCGGGCCCCGAGGACACGGGTGAGCAGCTGCATGAAGGTGCCTTGCTCGGGGGCGATCTGGTACGTCGGCGACGCCTCGCCGCGGTCGGCCAGGGCGGCGGTCTCGGCGAGCAGGTCGGTGACGACGTCGTCCGGCGGCTCGGAGCTCGCCCGGACGTAGTCGCCGAGTTCCGGGGTGAGCAGGAACGAGCGCGGTGTCATGGCACGGAGGGACGGGGGAGCGCGGGGGACATAGCCTCCGATCATGGCCGATCCTCCTCCGGACGACGGTGCCGACGTCGCTCCCGCCCTGTTCGCCCAGCTGGCCGCCGACCCGCTGGCGGACCTGCTGGGGATCGTGCTGGAGCAGGTCCGGCCCGGGTACGCCCGCGCGGCGATGACGGTGGGCCCGCGGCTGCTCAACGCCGCCGGCATGGCGCACGGCGGGGCGACGATGGCCCTGCTCGACGTCGTCCACGCGGCGGTGAGCAACAGCCACGGCACGGTCGCGGTGGCCCAGGACGTGCACACCGAGTTCCTCGCCCCCGGACGCCCGGGGGACCGGCTGGTCGCCGAGGGCACCGAGGTCCACCGCAGCCGGCGCACCGCGGTCTACCGCATCGAGGCCCGCGCGCAGGACGGCCGGCTGGTGGCGACCGCGCTGGCCAGGGTCTTCCGCACGGACAGCGCCTGGGAGGCCCCGGCGTGACCGCCTTCCCCGTGCCGACGATGCCCGCTCCCCCGGTCGGCGTCGTCGGGCTCGGCCAGCTGGGCGGGTCGCTGGCCGCGGCCCTGGTCGCCGCCGGTCGTGAGGTGTCCGGCTGGGACGTCGACCCCGCTGCCCGGGAGGCCGCCGCCGCGCGCGGGGTGCGGGTCACCGGGCAGATGGACGGCGTCGTCGTCCTCGCCGTCCCGCTGCCGGCCATGGCCCGGGCGCTGGAGGGGCTGGACGTCGCCCCGGACGCCACCGTCACCGACCTGGGCTCGGTCAAGACGCCGGTGCTCGCCGACGTCGGGACCGCGGTGGGACACCGCTACGTCGGCGGGCACCCGATGTGCGGCACCGAGCGGTCGGGGCACGAGGCGACCGACCCCGGCCTGTTCGCCGGCGCCCGCTGGGCGCTGTGCCTGGAACCGGGCACCGAGCTGCCGCGCTGGCTGCGGGTGGCCGAGGTCGCGCTGTCCGCCGGCGCCGAGGTGGTGCCGACCACCGCCGCGGAGCACGACGACGCGGTCGCGGCGGTCAGCCACGTGCCGCACCTGCTGGCCGCGGCGCTGGCCGCCGCCGCCGGCGAGGCCGGGCCGCTCGCCCTCGCGCTGGCCGCCGGCAGCTTCCGCGACGGCACCCGGGTCATCGGCAGCGACCCGGGCCTCGTCACCGCGATGGTGCAGGGCAACGCCGGCCCGACGGCGGCCGCGCTGGCCCGGGTGCTGGACCAGCTGTCCCGCCCCTGGCCCGAGCTGGTCGCCGCCGGGCACGCGGTGCGCGCGGCCGCGCCGGCCGGACGGCGTCCGGTGCGGGTGCCGCTGGAGCGGGCCGCGCTGCTGTCGCTGGGCCGGGCCGGCGGAGCGGTCACCCGGCGGCTCGCGGCCTTCGTCGAGGGGTACGTGCCGGACGTCGGGTGACGCCGGCCGACCGGTTTCGCCCGCGACGCGGCGGGCAGGGAGCGGGCATGGACGACAGCGAGATCCGCAGCCGCATCGAGGCGCTCGTCGAGGAGGAGCGCCGACTGCGCGAGAGCGGCGAGCACACCGACGAGCAGCGCGCCCGGCTCCGGCAGATCGAGGAGGACCGCGACCAGCTCTGGGACCTCATCCGCCAGCGGGACGCCAAGCGCCAGTACGGCGAGGACCCCGACGAGGCGCAGCCGCGTCCCGAGGAGCAGGTCGAGAACTACCTGCAGTAGCCGCCGACCGCAGCCGCTGCCGCCGGACACTTAGCCGTTGAAGTGTGTGCGGTGGTGATCGTCGGGTAGGAGCCGCTCCGGCGCGCACGGCCGCGCGTCCGGTGCGGAGGGAGCAGGCATGGTGCGCGAGGCACGGACGATCCGGCGGGCGGTGGTGACCGGAGGGGCCGGGTTCCTCGGCTCGCACCTCTGCGAGCACCTGCTGGGGCGCGGCGTCGAGGTGGTGTGCCTCGACAACTTCCTCACCGGCTCCCCGCAGAACGTCGTCCACCTGATGGAGCACCCCGGCTTCCGGCTGGTCCGGTGCGACGTCACCGACTTCGTGCACGTGCCCGGCGAGGTCGACCTGGTGCTGCACTTCGCCTCGCCGGCCAGCCCGCTGGACTACCTGAAGATGCCGATCGAGACGCTGAAGGTCGGCAGCCTGGGCACGCTGCACACGCTCGGGCTCGCCCACGAGAAGGGCGCCCGCTACGTGCTGGCCTCGACCTCGGAGGTCTACGGCGACCCGCTGGTGCACCCGCAGCACGAGGAGTACTGGGGCAACGTCAACCCGGTCGGCCCGCGCGGCGTCTACGACGAGGCCAAGCGGTTCAGCGAGGCGATGACCACGGCCTACCGGACGTCGAAGGGCACCGACACCGGGATCGTGCGGATCTTCAACACCTACGGCCCGCGGATGCGCCCGGACGACGGCCGCGCCATCCCGGCCTTCGTCGGGCAGGCGCTGTCCGGCCGCCCGCTGACCGTGGCCGGCGACGGCTCGCAGACCCGGTCGATCTGCTACGTCGACGACACCGTGCGCGGCATCCTCGCGATGGCCTCCTCCGGCGAGGCCGGGCCGGTCAACATCGGCAACCCCGACGAGCTGTCGATGCTGCGGCTGGCCGAGTGGATCGTCGAGCTGACCGGCTCGCGGTCGCCGATCTCCTTCATCGACCTGCCGGTCGACGACCCGAAGGTGCGTCGTCCCGACACCACCCGCGCCGAGCAGCTGCTCGGCTGGCGGCCGACGGTGCCCTCGGAGGAGGGCCTGCGACGGACGGTGGCCTGGTTCGCCGAGCAGCTGGAGGCGGCGAGCACCAGGGCCGGGTGATCCACGCGGGGTCAGCGAACGCATCTACTGTGTAGTCGGCGGTCGCGAGGTCGCCGGGGACGCTGACGACTTCGACGGGGGAGCTGCTCGATGGGCCGCCACGCCGCCCGCTCTGCTGCCGGCCAGTCGCCGCAGCTGGCCCCCCAGGTGCTCATCGCCCTCGCGGTGGCCGCGGTCGTGCTGCTCGCCGGCGGGATCTTCTGGTGGGCGGGCGCCGGGGACGGCGACTGCGAGGACCCGGCGGTCGTGCGGGTCACGGTCGCCCCCGAGCTCGTCCCCGTCGCCGAGCGGGTGCTCGCCGACGCCGAGGGCCTGCGCGCCGAGGACTGCGCGGTCGCCGAGGTGGCCGCCCAGCAGCCGGTGCAGACGGTGGGCGACCTCGGGGCGCTGGACCCCGCTGACCTGCCGCACCTGTGGGTGCCCGACTCCTCGCTGTGGGCGGCGCGCGCCGGGGACGCCGCCCTGGAGCCGGTCGGGTCGGTCGCCTCCTCCCCCGTGGTGCTGGCGACCAGCCGCGCCGCGGTCGACGCGCTGGGCTGGGCCGACGCGGCGCCGGGCTGGGGCGAGGCGCTGGCCAGCCGGCAGGGGATCGCCGTCCCCGACCTGGCCACCAGCGCCGAGGCCCTCGCCGCGCTCAGCGCCGTGCGGACCTCGCTGGGCGGCGGCGAGCAGGCCGACAACGCCGTGGTGCAGACCGTGCTCGCCGCCGAGCGCGGCCCGTCGGTCTCCCCTGCGGACGCGCTGGCCGCCGGCAGCGAGGGCGCGGCCGACGCGCCGCTGGTGCCGGTCAGCGAGCAGGAGGTGTGGGCGGCCAACGCCGACGCCGAGGACCCGCAGCTGGTCGCCGTCTACCCGGCCGAGGGCTCGCCGACGCTGGACCACCCCCTGCTGCGGGTCGGCACCGCGTCTGCCACCGACGCCGCGGCCGTCGACGCGGCGGTGCGCGCGCTCACCTCCGACGCCGCGTCGGCCGCCGTCCTCGAGGCGGGCTTCCGGGACGCCGAGGGCACCGCGCCGCCCGACGCCGAGGCAGCCGGGCTCCAGGAGACCGCCCCGCCGGCCCTCCAGCTCGACCCCGCCGAGGTGCAGGCGCTGGTCGCGCAGCTGTCGGAGCTGGCCGCGCCGTCGCGGATCCTCACCGTCTTCGACATCTCGACCTCCATGGAGGCCCCGGCCGGCGACGGCACGCGGGCCACGCTGGCCCGCGACGCCGCCCAGAGCACGCTCACGCTGGTGCCGGGCGACTTCGCCCTCGGGCTGTGGTTCTTCGCCGCAGAGCTGGAGGGGGACCGGGACTGGACCGAGGTGGTGCCCACGCGGGCGCTCGGGACGGAGGTCGACGGCACCGTGCAGCGCGAGGTGCTCGCCGAGCAGCTCGACACCATCCCCGACCGGCTGAGCCCCGGCGGGACCGGCCTCTACGACACGACGCTGGCGGCGGTGCAGGCGGCACGCTCGGACTTCGACCCGGCTGCGGTCAACAGCGTCCTGGTGGTCACCGACGGGACGAACGAGGACTCCCAGGGCGTCGAGCTCGACGAGCTGCTGGACACGCTGCGCAGCGAGGCCGACCCCGACCGGCCGGTCAAGGTCATCGGCGTCGCCCTCGGCCCGGACGCCGACCTGGCCGCCCTCGAGCAGATCGCCGAGGCCACCGGCGGCGCGGCGTACTCCGCGGTCGACCCGACCGACCTGCAGACCGTCCTGTTCGACGCCCTGCGGCAGCGGTGAGGTCGCGGTCCTCCCGGACCGCACCTCCTCCCCGACCGCCGCTGACCCACTCCCGCGGCCCCCTCCCGGCCCCCGCACCGAGCCTGCGAGGTGTGGGGAGGAGGGGGCCCTCCCTCAGGTGCGGGTCAGCAGTGCGTCGAGCGCCGCGGTGACCTCGTCGACCGTCACCTCCGCGAGGGCGGGGTCGAGCTCGGTGCCCCAGGGGTCGCCGGTGCCGTCGCCGTGCCAGAGGACGACGTGCAACGGCCCTCCCCGCCCACCCCGCGCCGGCGGACCCCACAGCGCCGGCGAGACCGGCCCGAACAGCACCACCGAGGGACGGCGGTAGGCGGTCGCCAGGTGCGCCGTGCCGGTGTCCCCGCTGACGACCACCCGCGCGCCGGCGACCACCGCGGCCAGCTCGAGCGTCGTCGTCCGCCCGGCCAGCACCGCCTCCTCCCCCAGCCCGGCGCCCGAGGCCACCGCCTGCGCGAGCGGCACCTCGGCCGGGCCGCCGGTGACGCGCACGTCCAGGCCCCGGTCGGCCAGGTGCCGGGCGACCGCGGCGAACCGGTCGGGCGGCCAGCGCCGCCCGGGGAACGCCGCCCCCGGGTGCACCAGCGCGACCCCGGCCGGCGCCGGCGCGGGCACGGGCGGGACGGCGAGGTCGAGCGCGTCGGGGTCGGCGGCCACGCCCAGCCCCTCGACGACCAGCCGGCACCAGCGGCGCACCTCGTGCTCGTCGGGGTACCAGGTCGGTCCCGGGTAGCCGGGGCTGGCGAAGGTCAGCAGCCGGTCGGGGTGCAGGTCGGCGACCACGACGTGCGAGGCCGGGCCCTTCCCGTGCAGGTCGACGGCGAGCTCCGGCGGCGGGCCGGACCAGTCCAGCGGCTCGAGCTCGCCGGCGGGCAGCACCTCGTCGACCGCGTCGATCAGCGAGGCCAGCGGCTCGAGCGCCCGGGTCGTGGCCAGCACCAGCCGGTGGCCGGGTACCGCGGCGCGCACGGCGCGGATGGCCGGGACACCGGTGAGCAGGTCGCCGAGACCCAGCGGCCGGAGGACCACCGCCACCGGCGGCCCGTCGTCACCGCCAATATCGCGATAAAGGCGAACGGGGGCGTCGTTCACACGCGGGAGCGCTCGACCAGGGCCGTCGTGGAGTGCCCGTCGAGGTAGGGCAGCACGACCGCCTGGCCGCCCCAGCGCCGCAGCACCGCGGCCTCGGGCAGGTCGGCGCCGGCGTAGTCCCCGCCCTTGGCCCACACGTCCGGCCGGAGCCGCCCGATCACCTCGGCCGGGGTGTCCTCGTCGAAGACGACGACGGCGTCGACGAACTCCAGCGCCTCCAGCACGCGGGCCCGGTCGGCCGCTGTCACCAGCGGGCGGGACGGCCCCTTCAGCCGGCGCACCGAGTCGTCGGAGTTGATGCAGACCACCAGGCAGTCCCCCAGCCCGCGGGCGGCCCGCAGCGTCGCGACGTGGCCGGGGTGCAGCAGGTCGAAGCAGCCGCCGGTGGCGACGACCGTCCCGCCCGACGCCCGGACCCGGGCGATCACGCCGTCCACCCCCGGCTCGGTGACGACGTCCGGTTCGACGACGTCCGCGGCGTCCCAGGCCGACGCCCCACCGCGGGCCACGAAGGACCCGGCGGAGGCGACCGCGGCCGCCACCGCCTCGCCGGTCACCGCGCCGTCGGCCAGCGCGAGCGCGGCCGCGGCGGCGAACGAGTCACCGGCTCCGCACGGGTCCCCGCCGGTCACCGGCGTCGCCGGCACGACCATGGGCGCGCCCTCGCCGTAGGACAGCAGCGCGCCCCGGGCACCGAGCGTCACCGCCACCGCGCCGACCCCCCAGTGCCGGATCAGCGCCTCGGCCCGCGCACCCACCGCGGCCAGGCCGTCCCCCGCCGCGGCCACCCCGGCGTCGGCGGCGACGCGGGCGGCCTCGGCGCCGTTGGGCGTGACCAGCCGGGCGCTGGGCACCGGGTCGGCGCCCCGCGGGTGCGGGTCCCAGACCACCGGGCCGCCGGCCTCGCCCAGCAGGGCGCGGACGGCGGCATCCGCCGTCGTCCCCCGGCCGTAGTCGGCCACGAGCACCGAGGCCGCGTCCCGGATCACCGCGGCGGCCTCCGCGGGCAGCGCGCCCAGCGAGACCACCGGCGCGCCGCTGTCGATGCGCGCCACCGAGTGGTCGCCCACCCGGACGCGGCGCTTGACGGCCGTCCCACCGGTCGCCGGGATCTCGACCAGCCGCACCCGGCCGGCGAGCAGCGCGCGCAGCCGGTCGGCGTCCTCGTCGTCGGCCATCGGGGTGACCAGCACGACCTGCCGGCGGGTGGCCCGTGCGGCGACCACCGCCGCCAGGGCCGCGCCGCCGGGGCGCTCGCGGGTCTCGACGTGCTCGACGACCGGCACGGGTGCGTCGGGGGTGAGCCGGGACGCCGTCCCGACCAGGTCGACGTCGAGCAGCGCGTCGCCGACGACGACCAGCGGCCTCACCGGGCCACCCCGAGCCGGGTCTCCGGCACCCGGGCCGGCTCGGCGAGCACCGCCGCGTCGAAGGCCGCGCACACCAGGTGCAGCGCGACCAGGTGGCACTCCTGCACGGTCGCCGTCCACGGCGAGTCGATGCAGACCGCGTCATCGGCCGCCGCGGCCAGCGGGTTGGGCGCCGGGCCGGTCATCGCCAGCACGGTGAGGCCGCACTCCCGGGCCCGGCGGGCGGCGGCGACGGCGTTGGGGCTGCGGCCCGACGTCGACAGCAGCACCAGCACGTCGCCCGCCCGCCCGTGCGCCTCGACCTGGCGGGCGAACAGCTCGTCGGCCGGGTAGTCGTTGGCGATCGCGGTCAGCGACGAGGTCTCGGCGGTCAGGCAGATCGCGGAGAACGGCGGCCGGTCGGCCCGGTAGCGGCCCACCAGCTCGGCGGTGAGGTGCTGGGCCTGGGCGGCGCTGCCGCCGTTGCCCGCGGCCAGCAACCGGCCGCGCGACTCGCCGCACAGCACGTCGGCGACCAGCCGGCCCCAGCGGTCGAGCACGTCGAGCTGGCCGTCCAGCGACCCGAGCGCGGCAGTCAGCGACGCGACGTGGTCGGCGCCGGTGAGGTGGGTGCAGGTGTCGGGCGAGACGACCTCGCCGGCGGAGTGCGGAGCCTCGGACAGCGGGTTCATCGGGCGACCTCCACGAGACGGCGGCTGGCCAGGACCTGCCGGTAGACGGTGTCGGTGTCGGCGACCACGCGGGCCCACCGGTAGCGGTTGCGGGCGCGCTGGACGCCAGCGGCGCCGTAGGCGGCGCGGCGGGCGTCGTCGGCCAGCAGCGCGGCGAGCACCTCGCCGAGCCGGGCGGGGTCCCGCGGCGGGACCAGGTCGCCGGTGACGCCGTCGGCGACGGAGTCCTGCAGGCCCCCGACGGCGGTGGCGACCACGGGCCGGCCGCAGGCCATGGCCTCCAGCGGGGTGATGCCGAAGGGCTCGTACCAGGGCACGGCGAGCACGACGTCGGCCGAGCGGATCCAGGCCGGGACGTCGGCCCGCGCCACGGCGCCGGTGAACACCACCCGGTCGGCGACGCCGAGGGAGCCGGCCACCTCCCGCAGCCGGCGCACCTCGGGGTCGCCGTCCAGTTCCGCGGTCGGCGGCCCGCCGACGACGACCAGCTCGGCGTCCGGGACGGCGGCCAGCGCGCGGACGGCGTCCTCCTGGCCCTTCCGCTCGACCAGCCGGCCCAGGACCAGCAGCCGCTGCCGTCCACCGCGGGGCGCCACCGGGCCGCGCGGGGTGAAGACGCCGGTGTCCACGCCGCAGGGCACGACCGACACCCGGTCGCTGTCCAGGCCCAGCCGGCGCAGCTCGAAGACCTCGTCGGAGCAGGTGGCCACGACGTGGCTGACCGTGCGGCACAGCGAGCGCTCCAGCTCGACCCGCTGCGGCGGCGAGGTGTCGGCGGCGCCCTGGTGGCGGCGCTTGACCGAGCCGAGCGCGTGGAAGGTCTGCAGGACCGGGATCGGCCCGGCGGCGGCGACCGCGGCCAGCCCGCTCATCCAGAAGTGCGCGTGCACCAGGTCCGGGGGCCGCAGCGCCCACTCCCGGCGCAGCACCGCGGCGAACCCGGGCATGTGGCGGAGCAGGTCGTCCTTGGGCAGCACCCGGGGCGGCCCCGCAGCCACGTGCGCGACGTCGTAGCCGTCGACGGTGGCCACCCGGTCGGGCTGGTCGGGGTCCTCCCGGCGCGTGTGCACGGTCACCGTGTGCCCGCGGCGGGCCAGGCCCGCGGCGAGGGCCGCGACGTGCACGTTCTGCCCGCCGGCGTCCACCCCGCCGATGGCGGCGAGCGGGCTGGCGTGCTCGCTGACCAGGTCGATGATCATCGCGTCACCTCTCCGAGAAGGACGTCCCAATCACTGAGGAAGCGAGGGAGCCCGTACCGCTCCAGCGCGGCGGCACGTGCCGCCTTGCCGGCCAGCCGGGCGGCGTCCTCGTCGTGCAGGTAGGTGCGGACGGCGTCCCACAGGACGCCGGGCCGGGTGGAGACGACGCCGGCGTCGGCCGGCACCGCCTCGACCACCTCGGTGGTGGCCAGGGCGACCACCGGCATCCCCAGGTGCATCGCCTCCAGCAGGGACAACCCGAGGGAGGTCCACCGCACCGGGTGCACGTAGACCCGGCGGCGGGCCAGCTCGGCGTGCATCGCGGCCTGCGGCGGGTCGTCGTGCAGCGCGACGCGGCCGGCGTCGAGGCCGTAGCGCTCGTGCAGCCCGGCCAGCCCCATGCCGAACACGTCGACCGGCGCGACCGCGGCCAGCCCGGGCAGCAGGTCCGCACCGACCGTGCGGCCCCGGCGGACCGGCTCGTTGGTCACGACCGCGGCCCGCGCCAGCTCGCCGGTGTAGCGCTCACCGGGGTCGACGATGCCGTGCTCGATCACCGTCGTCGGCGCCCGGCCGTTGTCGTAGAACAGCTCGTTGAAGGGGGTGACGTGGGCGATCGGGATGTCCGCGCGGTCGGCCAGCGGGTGGCGGGTGTGCGGGACCGGCCCGTCCCCGGGCTCCAGCCCCGGCGCGTTGTGCTCCAGGAACACCGCGGGCAGGTCGCGGCCGGGTTCGCGGCCCAGCCACTCGCGCACCAGCTCCAGGTCGCGGGTCCGCTGCAGGACGACGACGTCGACGTCCTCGTCGCGCAGCTGCTCCGGGGTCACCTCGCGGGCCGACGCCGGCCAGTCCCAGGTGCGCGCGCGGCCCAGCCCGTCGGGGCCCCGACTCCCGCCGGGGCCCACCACCACCGGCAGCAGGTACTCGTGCCGGCCCTGGACGAACGCCGTCGTCCACGAGCCGTGCACGTGCCAGAGCAGGACCTTCACGCACTCACCAACTTCTCGACGGCGGCGACGACGTCGGCTGCGGTCACCGACGAGAGGCAGGGGTGGCCGGGCACCGGGCACTCGCGGGCCCGGGTCGACCGGCAGGGGGCGTCCTGGTCGCCGAGCAGCACCGTCGGGACGCCGTAGGGTGCCCAGCGCGCGGCGGGCACGACCGGGGAGAACAGCGAGACGACCGGCGTCCCGACCGCGGCGGCCAGGTGCGCCGGGCCGGTGTTGCCGACGACCACCGCGGCGGCGCTGTCCAACACGGCGGCCAGCTCGGCCAGGCCCAGCGCGCCGCCGAGGTCGACACCGCGGGTGCCGGCGACGGCCGCGGTGAGCGCGCGCTCCCCCGGCCCGCCGGTGACCAGCACCCGGTGGCCGGCGTCGGCGAGGGCCTCGACCGCCTCGGCGCAGCGGTGCGCCGGCCACGCGCGCGCGGGGACGCTGGCGCCGGGGTGCACGACGATGTACCCGGGCGACAGGTCAGGGCCGCTGGGTCCGTGCGCGACCGGGGGCAGGGGCCGGCGCACGGCGAGCCGGCCGTCGTCGCCGGCCGGCAGGTCGAAGCCCGCGGCGCGGGCGAGGGAGAGGGCGCGCTCGGGCTCGGGCAGGTCGTCGTCCACCCGGTGGCGGACGTCGAGCAGCGACCCGGGGTAGTCGACGCTGATCGCCGAGATGCGGGGCACGCCGGCGGTGCGCAGCAGCAGCGCCAGGGGCAGGGGTGACTGGTGGAAGGACGTGGAGACCACGGCCTCGTCGGGGGCGAGGGCGCGGACGCGGTCGGTGAGCACGGTGAGGTCGTCCGCGTCGACCGGCGGGGGGTCCCCGAGGATCCAGGGGCAGGCCCAGGTCCAGACCTCGTCGACGCCGGGCAGCAGCCGGGCGGCACCGGCGCCCGCCGGCCCGGCGAGGAAGACGACGCGGTCCGCGCCGGCGGCCACGGCGCGGACCAGCGGCCCCTGGACGAGGACGTCGCCGACGGAGTCCAGCCGGGCCACGAGGACGGTGCGGCTCACCACGTCCCCGCCAGCACCTGCTCGACCGCCTCGGTGATCGTGGCCGCGCGGCGGGACGCCGCCTCGACCTCGGCCCGCCGCGTCACCGGTGTCGGCACGAGGATGCCCGAGGCACCGGCGGCGGCCGCGGCCTCGACGTCGGCACCGATGTCGCCGATGACCACGCAGCGGGCCGGGTCGACGTCGAGCTCGGCGCAGGCGGCCTCGACCATCCCCGGCGCGGGCTTCCGGCAGCTGCAGCCGTCGTCCGGCCCGTGCGGGCAGACCTGGACCGTCTCGAACGGGCCCAGCAGCTCCTCGAGCCGGGCCATGCAGGCGTCGACCTGCTCGCGGGTGACCAGCCCGCGGGCCACGCCGGACTGGTTGCTCACCACGCCGACCCGGACACCTCGGGCGCGCAGCGCGTCGACGGCTCCGCGGGCGCCGGGCACCGGCTTCACCAGGGCCGGGTCGCCGTTGTAGGGGTGGTCGCGGACGAGGGTGCCGTCGCGGTCGAAGAGGACCAGGTCGGGCAGCCCGCGCCAGCGCCGCACCCGCCGGTGCCGGACGGCGCCGCGCAGGAAGTGCCAGGTGGCCAGCGGCGGGATCAGCGCGCTGGTGGCGAGCATGGTGCCGACCTCGGCGCGGTCCCGCGGGCCGGGGGCGATGCGGGCCCAGGCGAACTCACCGGTGCCGGCGGCCCAGACGAGCGCGGCGGCGAGCGCGGCGCCGGGCCGCCGGGCGGCGGCGAGACCGACGGCGGCCAGCCCGGCCGCGGTCACGGCCAGGTGCTGCGGACGACGGCCCAGCGGGGCGTCGGCGCGCTCCCGCCAGTCCGCGCCGTGCAGCCGTCTCATGAGGACGTCGTCGGCGTTGCCGGCCTGCACCCGGAGGCTGACCCAGCGGTCGACCGGGCGCACCGGGTGGGTGATCCGGCGCTGCCCGCGGACCAGCCGGGCGCCGGTGCCCATCACCCGCAGGGCCAGGTCGGAGTCCTCGCGGAAGGCGCGGGGGAAGCGCTCGTCGAAGCCGCCCACCGCGGCGAGCGCGCCGCGCCGGTAGGCCAGGTCGGCGGTGATCCAGGAGCTGGTGGCCAGGCCCGCGGTGCCGCGCTCCCAGTCGGTGGGCCGGCGGTCCTCCGGCAGCGGCACCCGCACGCGGCCCTGGCTGCCGGCGACGTCCGCGGGCAGCCCGGAGAGGTCCTCGGCCAGGCACTGGTACCAGTCGGGGTCGGGCACGACGTCGTCGTCGAGGAAGGCCACCCACTCGGTGCGCACGCTGCGCCAGCCGAGGTTGCGGGCGCGGGCCGGGCCACCGCCGCCGGTGCGCAGCACGCGCACGGGTGGCAGGCCGGGCCGGGCGGGACGCAGCGGGTCCCCGGTGGGGCGGTCGTCGACCAGGACCAGCTCGGCCGGACGCGGCCCGGGGGCCTGGGCGAGGGCGTCGAGCAGCACGTCGAGGGACGGCCGGCCGACGGTCGGCACGACCACGGAGCAGTGCTCGATCCCCACCTGCATGATCGAGTCCTGCCCGCGCTGGGTGGAGTGGAAACACTACGGGCTTGAAGTGTCCCCTGGAGGAGTCGCGCCCGACCCCCTGCAGCGACCTCGGCCCCGTCCGGAGGCTCGCCGCGAGCCTGCGAGCGGTGAGGAGGACGGGGTCCTCCTCCCTTCTTCAGCGGCGGGTGCGGGCGGCCGCGGAGACCCGGGCCAGGGCGTCGGTGACGACGGCGGCGTCGTCACCCAGGAGGGTGAGCAGGTGGGCCACCAGCCCGTCGTGGGTGGGCCGGGCCTGCTCGACCTTGGCCTGCCCGGCCGGCGTGAGCCGGGCGTGCAGCAGCCTCCGGTCGCCGGCCGACCGCTCGCGGACGACGAGCCCCTCGGTCACCAGGCGGCTGACGGTGCTGGTCACCCCGGCGCGGGAGATGCCGAGTGCCTCGGCGAGCTCGCCCATCGTGGCCCGCTCACCCGGTGCCTCGGCGATCCGGCGCAGCGCCTCGTAGCCGGTGAGCGAGAGGTCGTGCCGCCGGTGCAACGCGGAGTCGACGCGGCGGGTGATGCGGTCGTGGACCTGGACGATGCGCAGCCACGTCTCGGCGGGGCCGGGGACCGCGCCGGGGACCTCGGCCACGTCCTCCGGCACGTGCTCGGCAGGGACGTCCGGAGCCAGGGCGTCCTCGGGGCGGGCCACCGGTCCATCGTCGCCGACGGAGCGCTCAGGCGCTCCCGGGAGAGCTCGATCCCCGCGGACGGGATCCCGCCCGCCGGGCGCCGGCCACGACGGCGAGGCCCGCGCCGGTGGCGACCAGCGCGCCGCCGCCGGCCAGCAGCGGCCAGCCGGGGCCCGCGTCGTCGACCGCGGCCACCACCCGGGTGGAGACGTCCACCGGGGGCGAGCCGGGCGTGGTGCCGGCCGGGACCGAGCCGTCGGGCCCGGGCAGCCCCGGCACGACCTCGCCCATCGGCGGGACGGCCGCGGCGCCGGTCGGCGGGGCGATCGCGGCGCAGTCCTCCTCGGCGGGCCGGGTGAAGCTGTAGCCGGGGAGCTCGTCCACCCAGGCGGCGCCGGACCCGTCGAGCGCGCGGATCTCCAGGAACGGGTCGATGGTCTCGCCCCAGTCGACCTCGCCGGTGGCCAGCACCACGACGGCGCCCGGTGCGACCTCGGCGGTGTCCTCCCCGCCGGGCGCGCGCGTGGTGGCCAGCGTGACCGCGTGGCCGACGGTCCCGCCGGCGACCTCGACGACGACGCCCCCGGGACGGCAGCTGGGGCCGTGCGTGACGCGGACGTCGGGGCGGGCCGCGTGGTCGACGGCGGCCGCCGGCCCGGCGAGGGCGACACCGGCGACGACCAGGGCGAGCACGCCGCCGCCCACGATCGACACCGGCCGAGTGGCCACCTGCACGTGCACGTTCCCCCTGGTTCCCGCGCCGGGGCACCCACGGTGCGCCGGTGCGCCCATGATGCCGCCCGGGCAGCCCGGCGGACCGTGCGTCACCGGTGGGTCGCGCGTGTCGTTGCGGCGTGTCGGCAGAAAACCGGTCCGGGACCGTCCGCGGCCTGTGACCCACGGCTCACTACGGTGACCGGCGTGGACTCAGCAGCGGGGACCGGACGCCGCCGGCAGGACGAGGTCTACCGCGCGGGGGTGTACGGCCGCCGGCCGCGGGTGCCCACCGCCGCCCGGGCCCTGCAACGCCGCGCGAGGGAGCGACTGGGCGCCCGCGCCTACTCGTACGTCGCGGGTGGGGCCGGGGACGAGGCCACCCAGCGCGCCAACCGCGCGGCGTTCGACCGGTGGGCCGTCGTCCCCCGGGTGCTGCGGGACGTCAGCGTCCGCGACACCTCCGTCGAGCTGTTCGGGCGGCGGCTGCCCGCACCGCTGCTGCTCGGCCCGGTCGGCGCACTGGAGCTGGTGCACCCGGCGGCGGACCTCGCGGTGGCCCGCGCGGCGGCGTCCCTCGGCGTGCCGATGGTCTTCTCCAACCAGGCCTCGGTACCGATGGAGGAGTGCGCCGCGGTGATGGGGACGGCGCCGCGCTGGTTCCAGCTGTACTGGTCGACGTCCGACGAGCTCGTGGGGAGCCTGGTCGGGCGGGCGGAGGCCAGCGGCTGCGACGCCCTGGTGGTCACCCTCGACACCACCATGCTGGGCTGGCGCCCCCGCGACCTGGACCTCGGCCACCTGCCGTTCGCGCTGGGCAAGGGGATCGCGCAGTACACCTCCGACCCGGTGTTCCGCCGGCTCGCCGAGGAGCGGGCGGCGGCGTCCGCGACCCCCGCACCGGCCGAGCCGGGCGCCTCGGCCGGCCGGGACCGCCAGCCGAGGCCCACCGTGGCGGCGGTGCGCGCGCTGGTCGGCATGGCCCGTGCCTGGCCCGGGCCGTGGCTTCCCAACCTGCGCTCGCCGCTGCCCCGGGCGGCGGTCGAGACGTTCCTCGGCATCTACTCCCGGCCCTCGACCACCTGGGACGACCTCGCCTGGCTGCGGGCGCGCACCCGGCTGCCGATCGTGCTCAAGGGGGTGCTGCACCCCGACGACGCCCGGCGGGCGCTCGACGCGGGCGTGGACGGCGTGGTGGTCAGCACGCACGGCGGCCGGCAGGTGGACCGCTCCATCGCCGCGCTCGACGCGCTGCCCGACGTGGTCGCTGCGGTGGACGGCCGCGCCCCGGTGCTGTTCGACAGCGGGGTGCGCAGCGGTGCGGACGTCCTGACCGCGGTCGCGCTCGGCGCCCGGGCGGTGCTGCTCGGCCGGCCGTTCGCCTGGGGCCTGGCCCTGGCCGGTGAGGAGGGCGTGCGCCAGGTGGTCTCCGACGTGCTGGGCGAGTTCGACCTGACGCTGGGGCTCAGCGGTCACACGGCGGTCGACCAGCTCTCCCCGGACGCCCTGCGCCGGGTGGGCTGACAGACCGCGACGCTCGTCCAGGAGGTCCGCGTGAGCTCTCCGTCCCTGCGCGCCCAGCTGCTGCGGCGCAAGCCGGTCTCCGCCATGGTCGAGGAGACCGGCGCGCAGACCGACGGCGGCGCCCTCGCCCGCCGGATCGGCCCGGTCCAGCTGATGGGCCTGGGCATCGGCGCCACCATCGGCACCGGGATCTTCTTCGTGCTCGGCACGGCCGTGCCCGAGGCCGGCCCCGCCGTCGTCGTCTCGTTCGTCCTGGCGGCGGTGACCGCGGGCTCCACCGCGCTCTGCTACGCGGAGCTCGCGTCGACCATCCCGGTGGCCGGCTCCTCGTACTCCTACGCCTACGCGACGCTCGGCGAGGTCGTGGCCTACGTCGTGGGCTGGTGCCTGGTGCTGGAGTACGCGGTCAGCGCGGCCGCGGTCTCGGTCGGCTGGAGCGAGTACCTCGACGCGCTGCTCGACGACACGGTCGGCCTGCGCATCCCCGACGCGCTGTCGGCGGCCCCGGGCGCGGGCGGCGTCGTGAACCTGCCGGCGATCGTGCTGGTCGTCCTGTGCGCGTCGTTGCTGGTGCGCGGGGCGAGCGAGTCGGCCCGCGCCAACGCGGTCATGGTCGGGCTGAAGGTCCTGGTGCTGCTGTTCTTCGCCGCGATCGCGTCCAGCGCCTTCGACGCGGACAACTACACGCCCTTCGCCCCGACCGGCGTGGGCGGCATCGGCATCGCGGCCGCCTCGATCTTCTTCTCCTTCATCGGCCTGGACGCGGTGTCCACGGCCGGCGAGGAGGTCCGCGACCCGCGCCGCACCCTGCCACTGGCGATCATCGGGTCGCTCGTCGTGGTGACGACGGTCTACCTGCTGGTCGCGGTCGCGGCCGTGGGGGCCCAGCCGCCCGCGCGGTTCGAGGGCCAGGACGCGGGGCTGGCCGCGATCCTCGAGCAGGTGACCGGGTCGCGCTGGCCGGCGATCGTCCTGGCGGCCGGTGCGGTGGTCTCGATCTTCTCGGTGACACTGGTGGTGCTGTACGGCCAGACGCGGATCCTGTTCGCGATGAGCCGCGACGGGCTGATCCCGTCGCTGTTCAGCCGGGTCGGCCGGCGCACGCTCACCCCGGTCCGCGGCACCGTGGCCACGGCGCTGTTCGTCGGGGTGCTCGCCGGCCTCGTGCCGCTGGACTTCCTCGTCGACCTGACCAGCATGGGCACCCTGGTGGCCTTCACCGTCGTGTCGATCGGCGTCATGGTGCTCCGCCGCACCCAGCCGGACCTGCCCCGCGGCTTCCGGGTGCCCGGCTACCCCGTCGTCCCGCTGCTGTCGATCGCGTTCTGCCTCTACCTCGTCTCCGGGCTGCCCGGCGTCACGTACGCGCTGTTCGCGGGCTGGCTCGCCATCGCCGCGGTCGTCTACGTCGGCTACGCCCGCAGCCACTCCCGGCTGCGGACGCCGCGGTGACCCTCGTCGTCGGGTACGCCGTCGACCCGGTCGAGGCGGCCCCGCTGCGGCTGGCCGCCGCCCTGGCGCCCACCGGCGGGGAGGACGTCGTCCTGGCGACCGTGGTCCCGCGCGGGTTCGACGACCCGCGCACCGACCGGGAGTACCGGCGGTTCCTCGTCGCGATGGTCCGGGAGGCCCAGCAGGAGGCGGTGCAGGACCTGGCCGGGGACGGCGTCCCGCCGGTGCGCGCCGTCGCGCTGGAGGCGCCGTCGGTGCCCGCCGGGCTGGTCTCCGCCGTGACCCGGGTCGAGGGGTCGCTGCTGGTGCTCGGCGCGGCGCACGGGTCGCCCGCGGGCCGGTTCTCGACCGGCAGCGTCGCCGGACACCTGCTGCACTCCTCGCCGGTCCCGCTGGCCCTCGCCCCGCGTCCCTGGCCGACCGCACCGCGGGTCGAGCGGCTGACCTGCGCGTACGCGGGCACCGGCCGGTCCCGCGAGGCACTGGCCTGGGCCACCCGGACGGCGCGCGCCTGGGACGTCCCGCTGCGGCTGGTCACCTTCGCCCCGGAGCGCCCGCCGATGCTGCCATCGGAGACGGGGCTGCGGACCGAGGCGCTGGTGTCCGCGCAGTGGGCCGAGCAGGCGCGGGCGCAGCTGGACGAGGTGGCCGCCGGGTGGCGGGGGCCGGGGCCCCTGCCGGGGACACACGTGGCCGCGGGGTCGGGCTGGGCCGGGGCGCTGGCCGCCGGGGACTGGCTGCCCGGGGACCTGCTGGTCGTCGGCTCGTCCCGGCACGGCCCGCTGGCCCGGGTGTTCCTGGGCTCGACCGCGACGAAGATCGTGCGGGCCTCGCCGGTGCCGGTGGTCGTCGTCCCGCGCGGCTCTGCTCGATCCCACCCCGCCCCCGACGACACGCCGGACCGGACTTGACCCCGTCAAGTGACGTGGGTCACAGTAGGGCGGGCGGGGGCAGCCGGTAACGAATGGCCTCCCACTGCTGGGAGGACCGACCAACGCGGCCAGACCGCCAGGACCGGCCCCCCGCCCCTCGACTCCCCGCACGACCTCTCTCCCTCGCAGCTCGTGCTCTGCCCACCGTGGTGGGCAGAGCACGACCTTCCGGAGGAGTGCCCGGTCGGGAGCCAGGCCGCTGGAGGCGAGGTGGGTCCCGGCGACGCCGCGGGCACGGACGTACCGGTCGGCTCCGGAACCGCTCGCGCCGCAGCCGCCAGAGGAGGGGGAAGAGAACAGCGGCCCCGTCCCGGAGGACGGAGCCGCTGTGCTGTCTCAACCAGACGTGCACCCGAAGGGATTCGAACCCCTAACCTTCTGATCCGTAGTCAGATGCTCTATCCGTTGAGCTACGGGTGCGGGCTGTTCAGTTGTCGTGCGCGGAGGCTCCGGGATTTGAACCCGGGATGGGGATTAACCCAAACCGCATTAGCAGTGCGGCGCCATAGACCGGACTAGGCGAAGCCTCCCGGGGTCCGAGTCCACTCGGAACCACCGAGGAGAGAGACTACCAGCGCCCCGGGAGGCCATCCGCCGGGGGGCTCACCGCTTCACGCGGCGAGGGGCTCGGGCACCCGCTCCGCGGCCGGACGGCGGCCCGGCACCAGGGTCACCAGCACCGCCAGCGCAGCCCCGGCGACCGCCAGCAGCAGGCTGCCGCTGACCCCGGCCGGACCCTCGATCAGCGCACCGCCGAGCGCTGCCCCGATGGCGGAGGCACCGGTGGCCATCGTGGACAGCCAGGTGAACGCCTCGGTGGTGGCGTGCGCCGGGGCGATGGCGCCGACCAGCGAGTTCTGCACGGTGAGCGTCGGCGCGATCGCCGTCCCACCGAGGAACAGCAGCGCACCGAGCACCCACGGGTTCGAGGCCGCGGCGAGCGGGGCCAGGCCGATCGTCACGCCCAGCAGCAGCCAGCGGTACTGCCGCGGCAGCGAGGCGCTGACCACCCGGGCACCGAACCACAGCCCGCCGGCCACCGAGCCCAGTGACCACACCGCCAGCAGGACGCCGGACAGCCCGGGCGACCCGGCGGCCTCGGCGAACGCCGGGACGGCGACCTCGAGCGCGCCGAAGCCGAGCATCAGCGCCGACCCGCTGAGCAGCACCCGCGGCATGCCCGGCCTGAGCACCGTGGCGAACGGGCTGGTGCGCTGCGCGGCCGGCACGGGCGCCCAGCCGCGCATCGCCGCGGAGAGCGCGACGCCGAGGGCGCCGGCGACGGCGAGCGCGCCGGCGACGGCGACGGCCCAGGCCGGGGACGCCAGCACCGCGAGGGCGGCGACCAGCGTGGGGCCGGCCACGAAGACCAGCTCGGTGGCCGTGGCGTCGAGGGCGAAGGCGGTGCCGCGCACCGACCGGTCGACCCGGGACCACAGCGCCCGCACCGCGCCGGACACCAGCGGCGTCCCGGCGCCGGCGGCGGCAGAGGCGGCGATGACGGCCCCCGTCGGGGCACCGCCGAGCACGACCACCACGAGCAGGGTCAGCAGCAGCGGGTACGCGCCGGCCTGCGCCAGCAGCACCGGGCGCGGGGTGCGGCGGTCGGCCAGCCGGCCGAGCACCGGGGCCATGCCGGCCATCGCGAGGCCGTAGGTGGCGGCCGCGAGCCCGGCGACGGCGTAGGAACCGGTCTGCTGCTGCACCATGAGCAGCAGCGCGAGCGGGACCATGGCGGAGGGCAGGCGGCCGGCGAAGCCGGCGACGAGCAGCACCGGGGCGGACGGCAGCCGCCAGACGGACAGATAGGCACGCACGACGGACTCACACTTCGGGTAGCACGCGGAACGGGAAGAAGTAGGGGGTCAACCACCGTTGACTCCCTACACGCTACGGATGAGAGCGTAGGTGGTCAAGTGAGCTATGACGCCTACGGCGTGTCGACGGCACACCTGCGGTAGGGGATTCCATGGACTACGACACCTACGGGTCCAGCGCGGTCGAGCTGGCCATCGACCTGGCCAACGCCGACCGGGACGCCGGTCCGGAGTGGGCATCGGCGTTCCTGCGCGCCCACGACGAGTGGTTCGAACCGGGCACCGACCTCGACCTCTCCCCCGACGAGGTCGGGCAGGCAGGGGCGACGGCCGACCGGGTGCGGGCCGTGGCCGTCGCGCAGTCCGAGGCCGAGGTGATGGAGCGGCTGAACGCGCTGCTGGCGCTGGCCCACCCGCAGCCGTACGCCACCGACCACGACGGAGAGCTGCACCTGCACTACGCGCGTCCCGACGCGCCGCTGCTCGAGCAGCTGACGACGACGGTCGCGATGGGCCTGTCGCAGGTCGTGGTCCAGCACGGCTGGCAGCGGATCGGCGTCTGCTCCGCCGAGGGCTGCGACGACGTCTACGTCGACACCTCGCGCAACGCCAGCCGCCGCTACTGCTCCAACACCTGCGCCAGCCGCTCGACGGTGGCCGCCTACCGGGCCCGCCGCAGGACGTAGCGCTCCCCGCTAGCGTCGACGCGTGGTGGGTGTCCGGCATTGGGACGCGCGCCTGCACCGCGTCGTCGGCGGGCTGCCCGACACCCCGGCCGACCGCTGGCTGCGGCGGCTCACCACGGCCGCCGACCACGGCCGGGTGTGGATGGCCGTCGGCGCACTGCTCGCCCTGCGCCGCGGCACGCCGCGCCGGGGAGCGATCCGCGGGCTCACCGCCATGGCGGTGTCCAGCGGCCTGGTCAACGCCGCGATCAAGCCGGTGGTGGGCCGCCGGCGTCCCGACCTCGCCGCCCACCCGGTGCACCGGCTGCTGCACCACCCGGTGACCACGCACTCCTTCCCCAGCGGGCACTCCTCCTCGGCCGGGGCCTTCGTCACCGGCCTCGCGCTGGAGTGCCCGCCGGCCGGGGCGGCGCTCGCGCCGCTGGCGCTGGCCGTCGGCTACTCGCGGGTGCACGTGGGCGTGCACTACCCGGGGGACGTCGTCGCCGGCCTGGCCGTCGGTGCGGCCGTGGCCGCGAGCGGCCGGTACTGGTGGCCGGTGCGGCCGGCGACCCCGGTGACGAGGGCGTTGAGCCAGCGGAGTGGCGGCGATCTCACTACGGTCCGATCACGGGTGTCCCGGCGCCGACCGGGGCACTGAGCCGACCAGAGTCCCCAACGGAGAGAGGTCCCCCATGTTGGTCCGCCGGATCGCCCGGCCGCTGCTGGCGTCGTCGTTCGTCTACGGCGGCATCGACACGCTGCGCAACCCGCAGAGCCGGGTGCCGGGCGCGAAGCCCGTCGTCGAGCAGATCGCCAAGACCGCCGACCAGCAGCTGCCGGTCCAGGTGCCGCGGGACGTCGAGCAGTGGGTGCGCGTCAACGCCGGCGCGCAGGTCGCGGCCGGCTCCCTGCTGGCCCTCGGTCGGCTCCCTCGGCTGTCGGCGCTGGTCCTCTCGGCGAGCCTCGTGCCGACGACCCTCGCCGGGCACCGCTTCTGGGAGCACGAGGACCCGAAGGAGCGCTTCGGCCAGACCGCCCACTTCGCCAAGAACCTGAGCATGCTCGGCGGACTGCTGATCGCCGCCGTCGACACCGAGGGCCGGCCCTCGGTCGGCTACCGCGCCCGCCGTGCCGCGACCAGGGCCGCCGACAGCACGGAGAAGAGCCTGGAGAGGGCGCAGAAGCGGGCCGCCAAGGCGCAGCGGAAGTCCGAGAAGAAGTACCGGAAGGCCTCGCGCTGAGCGAGCCCCTCCCGCCCGCGGCCGCGCTCCGGAGGATCGCCTTCCTCCTGGAGCGCGCCCGCGAGCCCTCGCACCGCGTCTCGGCGTTCCGCACGGCCGCGGCCGTCGTCGACACCCTGGGCCCCGACGAGCTCGACCGGCGGATCCGCACGCGCACCCTCACCGACCTGCGCGGCATCGGCCCCAAGACCGGCGCGGCCATCGTGCAGGCGCACGCCGGCGAGGTCCCGGAGTACCTGGCGCGCCTCGAGGAGACCCACGGCGACCTGCTGCCGCTGGCCGAGGACGCCGCCGCGCTCCGCGCCCTGCTGCGCGGGGACCTGCACGCGCACTCGGACTGGTCCGACGGCGGCAGCCCGATCCGCGAGATGGCCGAGGCCGCCATCGGGCTGGGCCACGAGTACCTGGCGCTGACCGACCACTCCCCCCGGCTGACCGTCGCCAACGGCCTGTCCCCCGAGCGGCTGGAGCGGCAGCTGGACGTCGTCGCCGAGCTCAACGAGGAGCTCAGCCCCTTCCGCATCCTCACCGGCATCGAGTGCGACATCAACGTCGACGGCAGCCTCGACCAGACCGACGAGCTGCTCGGCCGGCTGGACGTCGTCGTCGCGAGCGTGCACTCCGACCTGCGCGCGGACTCGGCGGCGATGACCGAGCGGATGCTCGCCGCGGTGGCCGACCCGCACACCGACGTCCTCGGGCACTGCACCGGCCGGCTGCTGATCCCCCGCGAGCAGCGGGAGGGACGCCGCCAGCGGCCCCGCCCGGAGAGCACCTTCGACGCCGAGGCGGTGTTCTCCGCCTGCGTCGAGCACGGGACGGCGGTGGAGATCAACTCGCGGCCGGAGCGGCTGGACCCGCCGCTGCGGCTGCTGACCCTGGCCGTCGACCTGGGCTGCGAGTTCGCCATCGACACCGACGCGCACGCCCCCGGTCAGCTGGACTGGCAGGGCAACGGCTGCGAGCGCGCCGTGGAGTGCGGCGTCCCGGCCGACCGGGTGGTCAACACGCGCTCCGCCGAGGACCTGCTGGCCTGGAGCCTGCGGTGAGGACGCACACGGCGGGCGGCTGACTCCACCGGCGGTCGGCGGCTCCCGGCCCCGCCACCGCCCGAGGGGGCGGCGCGGTCATCGCCGTCCTGCCCGGCCGCGACCCGTCGTCGCCCTGCTGGGCGGGACGCCGGATGCCGGCAGCCCGGCCGGTCGTCACCGGCCCGCTGGCCGCACCGCGTCCCGCGGGCGGCGACCTCGGCAGTACGACCGCTGGACGGCCGACACGTGTCCGGCGCCTTCCCCGGCCCGTGACGGGCGGGCAACCGGTCCCCGTCGGCACGTGTCACGACGATCGCTGTGCGTGACGGTCTCACGTGGTCGTATGCGCTGGATCACACCAGTTCGTCACGCTGAGCGACGCTGAGCCTCCATCGTCTCGCTGGGCGCCGAATGGTCTTGACCGGCGTGGCCGTCCGGGAGAGCGTCCTCCCCCGACGACCCGGAGGCGTCCAGGTGCAGCACATCGGCGGCCTCCCGAATCGAGGAGAACGGGGACACGGTGTCGCTGGCGGCCGGTGCGGCGTGCGCGCAACGCATGCCTCGGCAGCCCACTGCACCCGTCGAGCCGGGCGCCACGGTGCAGTCGTCCTCCTCCGGGGCGACCTCGGGACGCCGGCCGTGGGGACGCCGCCTCCTGCTGTCCGCGGTGCTGACCGCGGGCGGGTGGGCGGCGCTCACCGCCGGGGGAGCCCCGGCCTCCGCGAACGAGGCCGCCTCCGGATCGGTGGGCGTCTCCGTGGCCGCGGAGGCGGCACCGGTCAGCCCGCAGACCGTCGTGGTCCCCGCCGAGGTCGGCGCCCCGGCCCCGCAGAGCCTCCCGCCGTCTCCGTCGGGATCGCCCCGGCCGGCCCTCGCACCACCGGCCTCGGTCCCGCAGGCCATGGAGGGCATCACCCGGCCTCTCGCAGCGCCACCCGGGCAGGGCACTCCTGCGGATGCCCCGCGGGACGCCGACGGGCCGCCCGGAGGGGACGCCCCGCCGGTCGATCCCGGCCCGAACGGCCCCACGCACGACCGCGACGGGTCGACGGACGGTGACGCGACCACGGACCAGGACGCGCCCACGGACCAGGAGACGCCCCCGGGGAGCCAGGCGCCGACGGACGGCCACGCGCCGGCGGGCGGTTCCACACCCGCGGACCGCGAGGAGCCCGAGCCCCGCCCACAGGGCCCGCCGGGTGGCGGTCACGCCACGGGGCAGTCGCCCGCTGCTGCACCCAGCGGCACCCCGCTCCCGGCCACCTCCATCTGCTCTGCCGCGGTCGGCACCGCGTCCGCCGCCACCACGGCCACTGACGCCACGGCCGCCGGCACCACGGCCACTGACGCCACACGCGCGCACAGCCCGACGACGGGCACCACGCCGACGCCCGGTCCCTCGTGCGCGGCACCGGGGACGGCCACCACCGGCACGGCCACCACCGGCAGCGCGGCCGCGACTGTCCAGGCCGCCACACCGACGGCGTCCCTCCCCCGCCCCGCGACCACGACGGCGGTCACCACGTCCGCGGTCGTGGATCCCTCTCCCGAGAGCACCGCGCCACCGGGCACCGCACCCGCCACGGACTCCCCCGAGCGAGACCGGGCCGCCCCGTTGCCCACCGCGGCGTCCCCGTGCCTCGCCGCGGCGGCCTCGGCTGCCGAGGGCAGCGCCGGGACGGGGCGCGCCGCCGCGTCCCGGGTCGGGTCCACGACCTCCACACCACCGTCGCACCCGGCGCCGGCGGCGGTCACCAGCACCTCGGCGCCCGTGAGTCCCTCGGCGCCGTTGCAGCAGCCGATCAGCCCACCGCTGCCGCCACCGCCGGCCCCGGCCGCACCCTGCGCCGGGTCGTCGTCCGGCGCGTCGGCATCGGGTCCCGGGCACGGTCACGACACCGACGGCCCGTCGGCCGTCCTCGGCGCGGGCCGCGCCGCCACGCAGGCCATGGCCGCGGTCCTCGCCGCCTCCGGCCGGAGCGGGGCCGTCGTCGACGCGGCCGACGACTCCAGCGCCCGACCCGACTGACCCGGGATCCGCGCCTGCGGCGTGCTGCACGGCCGCCGCACCCCTCCGCGTGACGCGGGCACGGCTCCGGCCGGCTGCCCTCCCTGGACCCGTGTCCCATCCCCTGATCCCCGTCGTGCCCGCCTGGCCGCAGGCACGCGTGAGAAGGACGCTGCTCATGAGTCACCCCCTGACACCAGCCTCCGTCGCACCCCCCGTCCGGACCGCTCCGGACCGCCCCGTCCTCGTCCACTCACCGGGTGCCCGGGTGGTCCGCGCGCCTCTCCCCCGTGCTTCCGCGACCCCCGTGGCACGGCCCGCCGCGGACCTCGAGATCGCGATCCCCGCGTACAACGAGGCAGCCCGCCTCCCGCTCACGCTGCGGCACACGGTCGAGTACCTGCGCGAACAGCCCTGGCGCTCGCGGGTCGTCGTCGTGGACAACGGGAGCTCGGACGGGACCGCCGAGGTCGTCCGGGCCCACGCCCGCGCGTCCGACGACCACGTCCCCGTCGACCTCGTGGGCTGCGCACGGCCCGGCAAGGGTGCGGCCGTCCGGCGGGCCCTGCTGAGCAGCCGGTCACGGTTCGTGGGCTTCTTCGACGCCGACCTCGCCACCCCGGTGGAGACCCTGGCCACCGCGATGCGGCACCTGGAGGCAGGCGCCGCTGCGGTCATCGGATCGCGGCACGCCCCCGGCGCCCGGTTCGTGCAGGCGCAACCCGCGGGACGACGGCTGGGCGGTGCGGCCTTCCGCCTGATGGCGCGCAGCCTGGTCAGAGGCGTGCACGACACCCAGTGCGGGTTCAAGTTCTTCGAGCGGCACGCGGTCACGCAGGCCCTCGTCACCTGCCGGACCACCGGCTTCGCATTCGACGTCGAGCTCCTGCGCCAGCTGCAGCGGGCCGGCCTGGACATCGTGGAGGTCCCCGTGGCGTGGAGCCATGCCGACGAGTCGTCGTTCTCACCGTTGCGGGACGGGCTCGCCAGCTTCGGCGCCGTCCTGCGGATGCAGCGCTCCGCCACCGGGAGGGCGTCGTGACCGGCACGGCCGCCGGCCTGCGGGGCTCGCGCATCCTGGTGCTGAACTGGCGCGACATCCGGCACCCGCACGCAGGCGGGGCGGAGCAGTACATGCACGAGATCGGCGCCCGCTGGGTGGAGGCGGGCGCCCACGTGACGTGGCTGACCGCGCGGGGGCCGGGCCAGGCGGCCCGGGACCGCATCGACGGCATGCACGTGCTGCGTGCCGGCGGCTCGCTGTCGGTGTACCCCCGGACGGCGGCCCGCCTGGTGCGGGCCCACGGGCACTTCGACGCCGTGGTCGACTGCCAGAACGGGATCCCGTTCTTCGCGCCGCTGTTCGCGGGGGGGACGACGCCGGTGGTGCAGGTGGTCCACCACGTGCACCAGGACCAGTTCGCGACACGGTTCCCCGCCCCGGCTGCCGCCGTCGGCCGCTGGCTGGAGGGACCGGTGGCCCGCCGCGTCTACGGGGACCGGGCGATCGCGGCCGTCTCGACGTCGACGCGCAACGAGATGCGGCGGCGGCTGGGCTTCCGGGGCCCGATCTTCGTCGTCCCCAACGGGACCACCCCGGTGCGGCAGCCCAGGGGCCAGCGGGCCGCCGAGCCGACCATCGCCGTGGTCAGCCGGCTGGTGCCGCACAAGCGGATCGACCTGCTCCTGGGTCACCTGGCGACCATCACCGGGGATGTCCCCGGACTGCGGGTGGACATCGCCGGTGACGGTCCCGAGCGCCCCCGGCTCCAGGGGCTGGTCTCCGACCTGGGTCTGCAGTCGACCGTCCGTCTCCACGGGCGGGTGTCCGACGAGGTCCGCGACGACCTGCTCGCCCAGGCCTGGCTCACCACGTCCACCTCGGCTGCCGAGGGGTGGGGCTGCTCGGTGATCGAGGCCGCCGCATGGGGGGTCCCGTGCCTGGCGCTGCAGGCGCCCGGCATCCGGGACTCGGTCCTGGACGGCGAGACCGGCTGGCTGATCGAGGAGCCGCAGAAGCTGGGCGCGGCCCTCGTCAGTGCGCTCGAGTACCTCCGCGACCGCAAGCGTGCGGACAAGATGGCGGCCGCCTGCCGCGACTGGGCCGGGTGCTTCTCCTGGGACCGCAGCGCCGACCTGCTCGCCGGGGTCGTCCTCGAGGAGATGCGGCACATGGCGGCGATCGAGGAGGGCCAGGCGTTCGAGCGACGGTCGGCCCGGTCGGACATGGCCGTGCTGGCCGGCTTCCCCACCCCGGAGGTCGACGTGCGCGGTGGACTGCGCTCGACCGACGAGGTCGTCCGCCGCGGCGACCGCACGGCGGTCGTGCTCAGCGGCTGCGACGAGTTCGACGCCGCCGGAGTGCTCGCCCGCATGGGCGTGCGCGAGAGCCACCTCCAGCTCGTGGACCGCCGGCTCCTGCTGGCCGGTCCCGCTGCACCGCCGGCGCCCGACTGGGGCGCCGGTCACCTCGACATGGGGAGGAGCGCATGACGCTCGTCGACCAGCCGCACGCCCCCGTGGAGGCGGCGTCCGGATCGAGGCCCGGACGGGCCGGCGCCTGGCGGCGCGTCACCTCGATGCCCCTGCTCGTCGCGGCCACCCTGGCCGCACTGGCGTTCGCCGTGCGCTCGGTCGGGCTGACGCGGGGCTTCGAGCTGTGGATCGACGAGATGCACTACGCCGATCTGGGCGCCTCGATCAGCCGCGGGGAGATGCCGGCGCTCGCCGACGGGCCCTTCTTCCTCCACCCGCCGGGCTTCTTCCTGCTCGAGGGGGCCGTGATCCGGCTCCTCGACCTGCAGACCGCCGACAGCATGGACCTCGTCTACGACCTGCGGTGGCTGACCGCGGCCCTGGGTGCGCTCGCCGTGGGGCTGGCCTTCCTGCTCGTCCGGCGGGTCGCGGGGACCTGGCCGGCGGTGTGGGCCGCGGCGGTGCTGGTGTTCGAGCCGTTCGTGCTCCGGAACAACAGCCGGGTCTTCCTGGAGACGCCGGCCACCGTCGCCGTCCTCGCCGGGCTGCTCCTCCTCGCGCGCCACCTCGGGGACCGGGACCAGGGGCGTCCGCGGCTCCGCCTGTTCCTCGCCGGGCTGCTGCTCGGTCTGGCCGTCCTGACCAAGGACGTGTTCGCGTTCTACGCCGTGGCCCCCGTGCTGCTGGCCGTCGTCTGGAGGCGGACCATCCCGTTCCGGGACGCCACGACCGTCCTGCTGGGCGTGGTGGTCCCGTACACGGCCTACCTGGCCCTGCTCTGGGGCACCGGCTACCTCGGGCTGTGGACCACGGCCAAGGTCGGCGGCTTCCTGCGGCTGGTCGGGGCCGAGCAGACGACCGGCTTCAACGCCCCCGGTGCGCCGAGCCTGGTCGAGCGGCTCCTCGACCAGGCGCAGGCCTACGGCACCAGCTACCTGTTGCTGCTGCTGTGCCCGCTGGCCGGGCTGGTCGCCGCGGCCAGCAGCCGGCCCGGCCGCCGCCTCGTCGGTCTGACCGCCGTGGTCATGGGCTCGCTCGGCGCCTTCCTCGCGCTGTTCGGCACCCTCGAGGAGCACTTCGGCTACCCGGTCGTGGTGGCCGGCGCGACCGCTCTGGCCGTCGCCGGTGCCGAGGTGGTCGACCGCCGGCCGTCGCTGCGGAAGGCGGCCGCCGTCGTGTCGTCGGTCCTGCTGGCCGCCGTGGCCTCCCTGGGCCTGTCACTGGCGACGGGCGACGACGACGGCTTCCTCCGCTTCCGTGCGTGGGCGGCCACCGAGCTCCCGGCCGACGCACGGGTGGGCGTCACCAACGACACCTCCGTTCGGGCGTTCCGCGACGACGACCGCTTCGGCCCGTGGTCCACCGCCGAGCAGCTGGAGGAGAACGGTGCCCGGTACGTGCTCACCGTGAGCCTGCCCACGGAGCAGGGGTACGCCCGGGCCCGGCCGGACCTGCTGGAGTGGCTGGAGGACAACGGGACCCCGCTGTTCCGGGACGTGGGACCGACCAACGGGGAGACGGTGCTGTGGTCCGTGGACCAGGACGACCTGACCAGCGCGGCCGACCGCGGGGTCGGTGGCCCTCCGCCGCCACCCCTGGACGCCGGGACCGCGGGTGAGCCGGTCCCCGAGGGAGGTGACGGTGGGACTCCATGACGCCACGGGCCGATCGCGGGCCGACCGACGTCACCGACGGGGCCTCGCCCTGCTGGTGGTCCTCGCCCTCGTCGTCGTCGCCGTCGGAGGGGCACTGCTCGTGTCGCGCCAGACGGTGGACGACGGGACGGGGGACGACGTGACGGCGGAGGACGGCGCCGGCCTGGCGTTCGGGGTCCTGGGCTCCCGGTGCGAGGCCGACCGGGTGACCGCCCTCAGCGAGGCCGGCGTGCGCTACGCCGAGGTGGGCCTCAGCTGGGAGGCGTTCGAGCCGGTCCCGGGGGAGTTCGACGAGGGCTACGCGGCCTTCCTGCGCGAGCACCTCGACCTGTGCGACCGGGCCGGCATCGGGGTGGTCTTCACCCTGGGGCTGCACTCGGCCCCCGGCTGGGTGGCCGAGCTGCCCGGCGGCTCCTACGTCAGCCAGCACGGCGACACCGGGCCCCAGGAGGTGCCCAACCTGGTGTTCAGCGCGGCGGTCCGGGACGCGGTCGCCGACTACCTCACCGAGCTGGACCGGGCCGTGGGCCTCGGCCGTGCCGCGGCGATCCGCGTGGGCACCGGCGTCAACGGCGAGCTCGGCTACCCGGGCACCGAGTCCTCCGGCAGCAACCCCTTCTGGGCGTTCGACGCGGCCGCCCAGTCGGGCGAGGGCCTGGCCGAGGGGGCGACGGTCACCCCGATGCCGGGATGGGTGCCGGGCTCGGCCACGTGGGACGGCGCCGACGTCGGTACCGAGCAGGTGCAGGAGTGGTTCCGGTGGTACTCCCGGTCGGTCGCCGACGCCGTCGTGTGGGTGGTGCGGGCGCTGCGCGAGCGGGGCTACGCGGGGGACGTCCACTTCCCGCTGGCCGGCCGGGGGGCGCTGCCCGGCGACCTGGAGGAGGCCCTGGCCGCGCGCCTGGACGGCACCGCCGATCGTGACGGCAGCCTCGAGGGGGGCCTGTTCTACCCGGAGCAGCTGCCCTACGTCGCCGAGAGCCTGGCGCGCACCGAACGCGACGGGTGGGGGGAGCTGATCGCCGACTCGAGCAGCGTGGACGACGCGACGGCGGTGACCGCCCGGGAACTGGACCCGCCCCAGGACAGCTGCCGCCCCGGGGACGCCGACCGGGACCTGCTCACCGAACCCGGGGTGGAGCGGTGGTCCTCGGTCCGCTGGACGGTCGCCAACGCCCGCAGGGCCGGGCTGGGCGTGATGGGCGAGAACCCGGGCTCGCCGGACACCCCGCGGACCGGCGGGAACGAGCTGACCGACAGCTCGGCGGAGCAGATGGTGCGTGCGCCGCAGTACGCCCGGGAGTGCGGGATGTCGCTGTTCATGTGGGCGTTCGAGGACGACCTGTTCGGCGGACGTCCCGGGGCCGGTGTGGCCGACTACGCCCAGCAGATCCGCGCGATCGGCACCGGGGGACGGCAGCCCCGGCGCCGGAGCACACGCAGGGAGGGGGGACGGTGACCGGCACGGCCGTCGCCCCGGCCCCCACGGAGCTCCCCGGCGACCGGCCGGCGCCCCTGCGGGTGCTGCACCTGGGCTTCGAGGACCCGCTGATGCCCGGTTCCGGAGGCGGATCGCTGCGTACGCACGAGATCGACCGGCGGCTGGCCGCGGACGGCATGGCGATCACCGTGCTCACCACCCGGTACCCGGGCTGCGCGGACGGCGACCACGAGGGCGTGCGCTACGAGCACGTCGGTGTCGGGCGCGGCCGCAACCGCCTGACCCGGCTGCTCGGCTACGTGGTCGCGCTGCCGTTCGCCGTCCGGAGGCACCGCGACGCCGACCTCGTCGTGGAGGACTTCCTGCCGCCGTTCTCGAGCATGGCCGTCCCGCTGTGGACCCGGCGGCCGGTCGTCGGGATGGTCCAGTGGCTGCACGCCCGCGAGAAGGCGCGCCAGTACAAGCTGCCCTTCCACCTGGTCGAGCGGGCAGCCGTGCGCACCCACCGCCGGCTCATCGCGGTGTCGGACGGCGTCGCCGAGCGGCTGACGGCGATGAACCCGCGTGCCTCGGTCGACGTGGTCAGCAACGGTGTCGACCCCGGCCTGTTCGACGAACCGGCACAGCTGGGCCGCGACGTGCTCTGCATCGGCCGCCTCGAACTGGGCGGGAAGGGCCTGGACCTGCTCCTCGCGGCGTGGGCACAGGTGCACCGGCAGGTCGACGGCGACCTCGTGGTCGCCGGGACCGGCCCGGACGAGGTCCGTGTCCGGCAGCTCGCCGCACGGCTGGGCATCGCCGACCGCGTGCGCTTCCCCGGCTGGGTCGGTGGCGCGGACAAGGCCCGGCTGCTCAACGCCAGCCGCGTCGTGGTGGTGCCGTCGCGCGCCGAGACCTTCGGCATCGTGGCGGTCGAGGCACTGGCCGCCGCGACGCCGGTCCTGGCCTTCGACATCCCCTGCCTGCGCGAGGTCGTCCCGCCCGACTGCGGGAGGCTCGTCCCGCCGTTCGACGTCCCGGCACTCGCGGCCGCACTGCTCGACCTGTACGCCGACGAGGACCTGCTCGTGGCCATGGGCGTCGCCGGCCGCGCGTTCGCGGGCGGTCACGACTGGGACGTCCTCGCCCGCCGGCAGGCCGACGTCTACCGCTCCACCGTGGCGTCGCCACGGTCGGACCACCCGCCGCGACGGCGGCGCGACCTGATTGAGAGGGCACGCCCGTGACCGTGACCGCCCGTACCCCCGGGCAGCCGGCGCAGCACGGACACCGGGGCCCCCGCGTCGTCTCCCCGGCGCCTCGGGACGTGTGGCGCGACCTGTCGTCCACCGACCCCGGCGCCCTGCCGACCCAGACCCCCGAGTGGACCGACTGGCTGAGCCGGACCCGCGGGTTCTCCGATGCCAGCCGGCTGTACGAGTTCCCGGACGGCCGCCGGCTGCTGCTGCCCCTGCTGGCCCGGACGGCGGCAGGCGTGACGGTGACCGAGGAGTCGATGCCCTACGGCTTCGGCTACGGCGGGCCACTGGTCGCCGGCGGCCGGGTCACCCTCGCGGAGGCCCGGGCGGTGCTGGCCGACCTGGCGCGACGGCCCGTGCTGCGGGCCGGGCTGGTGCCCGACCCGCTCACCGCGGGGATCCTCGAGGCGGCTGCGCCGCCGGGCACGGTGCGGGTGCCCTACCTGGCCCACGTCCTCGACCTCGACGGCGGCTTCGACCGGGTCTGGCGGGACCGGTTCCGCAGTGACATCCGCAAGAACATCCGCCGCGCGAGCCGTCAGCCGCTCGAGATCGGCGAGTCCAGGGACGGCGACGTCGTCGACACCTTCGCCGAGCTCAACCGGCGCTCCGTGGACCGCTGGGCTCATGACAGGGGCCAGCCGCTGTGGCTGGCCCACCTGGTCGAGCGCCGGCGGGACCGGGTCGAGCAGCTCTCCTCCGCGATCCCTGCGCTGGGCTCGATGCTGACCTCGTGGACGGCGCACCTGCACGGTGAGCCCGTGGCCGCCTACGTGCTGCTGCGCTCGGGTGAACGGGCGTACGCCTGGATGTCGGCGATGGACACGACACTCGCGCGACGGACGGACGCCGGCGCCCTGCTGCAGTCCCTGGCCATCGAGGACGCCTGCGCCACGGGGGCCCGGCAGTTCCTGATGGGGGAAGCGGCCGCCGGCTCGGGCGTCGCGGTCTTCAAGGAGCGTTTCGGAGCCGAGGCCGTGCCCTTCGCCGGGCTGCGGTTCGAGCGACTCCCGATGACCGCCGCCGAGCGCGGTCTCCGGTCAGTCCTCGACCGGGTCGTCTCAGCACCCCGGCACCCGTTCCGCCGGGAGCCCGGCCCCACCCGGGAGGTGCAGGCGTGACCCCGGTCGCCCGGTGGTCGACGGCCTCGTCGCAGGATCCCCAGGCCGGCGTCCGCGTCGTCTCCCCCGCCCCGCGTGCTGCCTGGCGGGAGGTGCTGCACGCCGACCCCACCGCACTGCCGAGCCAGACCCCCCAGTGGACCGACTGGCTCTGCCGCACGCGCGGGTACCGCGACGCCAGCCGGCTCTACGAGTTCTCCGGTGGTCGCCGACTCCTCCTGCCGCTGCTGGCCCGGGGGACCGCAGGGGCGTTGAGCGAGGAGTCCATGCCGCACGGCGCCGGCTACGGGGGCCCTCTCGTGGCGGGCGGTCGGCCCACGCCGGAGGAGGCGCGGGCGATCCTGGACGACCTCGGACGGCGTCCCGTCGTCCGCGCCTCCCTCGCGCCCGCTCCCCTGTCGGCCGCCACCTGGACCCGGGCCGCGCCGCCGGGGGCGGTCGCCGTCCCCTATCTCGCGCACGTCCTCGACCTCGAGGGCGGATGGGACTCCGTCTGGGCGGACCGGTTCCGCCCCCGCATCCGCCGGGACGTCCGCAAGGCGGAGAAGCAGGGGCTGGACGTCCGGACGGGATCCGACAGCGGGGTCCTCGAGGCGTATGCCGAGTTGAGCCGCCGCTCGGTGGAGCGCTGGGCGCGCCAACGGCGCCAGCCGCTGTGGCTGGTCCGCCGGGTGGAGCAGCGGCGCGACCGGGTCGGACGGCTGGCCTCCGCGATCGCCGACCTCGGACCGATGGTGCGCCCCTGGACGGCGTGGCTGGACGGCGAGCCCGTGGCGGTGAACGTGGTGCTGCGCTTCGGCAACCAGGCCTACGGCTGGCTGTCCGTCATGGACAAGCAGATGGCACAGCGCACCCAGGCCGGCGCGCTGCTGCTGTCGCTGGCCATCGAGGACTCCTGCGGGGCCGGTGCCAGGTGGTTCCAGCTGGGCGAGTCCGATCCCGGCTCCGGAGTGGCCGCGTTCAAGGAACGCTTCGGTGGGGTCCCCGTCCCCTGGTCGGCCGTGCACCTCGAGCGGCTCCCCGTGACGGCTGCCGGCCGGCGGCTCCGGACGCTCGCCAACCGGGTCGCCGCCACCGTGCCCGCCCGGATGGACGGGGGCGAGCGGTGAGCGTCGTCCCGCCGTCCGCCGGCTCCGTCGTCCCCGGGGCACCGCGAGAGCAGCGGCGGCCCGGGCAGGCCGCCCGCCGGCTCCTCCCGGGACGCGGGGACGACCTGCTGCGGTGCGTCCGGGTGGTCAGCCCGGCACCGCGGGACATCTGGGTGGCCGTGGCCCACGACGATCCGCACGCCGTGCCCAGCCAGACCCCCGAGTGGACCGACTGGCTGCGCCGGACCCGCGGGTTCTCCGATGCCAGCCGGCTGTACGAGTTCCCGGACGGCCGCCGGCTGCTGCTGCCCCTGCTGGCCCGGACGGCGGCAGGCGTGACGGTGACCGAGGAGTCGATGCCCTACGGCTTCGGCTACGGCGGGCCACTGGTCGCCGGCGGCCGGGTCACCCTCGCGGAGGCCCGGGCGGTGCTGGCCGACCTGGCGCGACGGCCCGTGCTGCGGGCCGGGCTGGTCCCCAACCCGCTGGTCGCCGGCACCTGGAGCGCGGCCGCGCCGGGCGGTGCTCTGCGCGTGCCCTCCCTGTGCCACGTCCTCGACCTCGAGGGCGGCTTCGACCACGTGTGGTCGAAGAGGTACCGCCAGGACGCGCGGCGGAAGGTGCGCCGGGCCGAGAAGCAGTCGCTCGAGGTCCACCAGGTCCGCGACAGCTCCCTGGTCGACACCTTCGCCGAACTGAACCGCCGGTGCGTGGACCGCTGGGCCCAGCAGCGGCACCAACCCCTCTGGCTCGCGCACCTGGTGGAACGACGGCGGGACCGCGTCGGTCAGCTGGCGTCCGCACTGGCGGCCCTGGGCTCGGCCGTGACCGGCTGGACGGCGCACCTGGAAGGGGAGGCGGTCGCGGCGTACGTGGCCGTGCAGCACCGCGAACAGGCGTGGTTCTGGATGTCGGCGATGGACCAGGGGCTGGCGGGGCGGACGAACGCCGGTGCACTGCTGCAGTCCCTGGCGATCGAGGCCGCCTGCCGGGCGGGTGCCCGGTGGTTCCAGCTGGGCGAGTCCGATCCCGGATCCGGGGTGGCGCGCTTCAAGGCCGGCTTCGGGGCCACGCCGACCAGCTATGACACGCTCCGCTTCGAGCGGCTCCCGCTGACCACCGCCACCGACCGGCTGCGGGCGGTCGTCGGCCACGTCACGGCCGGCCGGCCGGCCGGCGGGACGGTGGAGCGGTGAACGCCGTCCCGCCCGCCGGCACGGTGGTGCCCGACGGCGTCCCGGCGGAGGTGGACGGCAGCCTGGTCACCTCGCGCGGCCCCCTGGTGTCGGTGGCCATGGCCCTGGTCGCCGTCATCAGCTACAGCGGTGCCCTGGTGCTGGCCCACCTGCTCGACCCGCCGGCCTACAGCGTCTACGCCGCGGCCGCGACGCTGCTCGGCACCGTGGGGGTGTTCGCCGCGGCACTCATCCCGATGCCGCTCACCCACGTCATCCGCAGCCACCCGCGGCGGTCGGAGGAGCGGCGCCGCGGGATGGCCTTCGCCGGGTGGCTGTCGATCGCCGGGGGACTGCTCGCCGCCCTGGCGACCGGCCTGGTGACGGCGGCCTTCGCGCCACCGCGCGTGGCGATGGTGGTCGCCGTGTCGGCACTGGTGCTGTTCGTGTGCAGCCCGGTGTGGGGCTGGCTGCACGGCGAGCTGCTGTTCGTCCGCGACGCGGTGGTGATCCTCGCCGAGGTCGGCGTCCGGATCCTCGTCAGCGTCGGCGTCGTCGTCCTCGGATGGGGGGCCGACGGCGCGCTGCTGGGGTTCGTCGCCGGGTCGGCGCTCGTGCTGCTCACCGTGCCCCGGGCCCTGCGCCGCGACCTGGCGTGGCGCCCGGGCGTCCTGCGGGAACGCGCGCGGTGGGCCGAGACGGGGGACATCGCGATCACCCAGCTGGTCGTCTACACGCTGGTCGGGGCCGACGTCGTGCTGGTCGCGGTGCTCGCGGCCCACGACACGGAGAGCGCGGGCTACCAGGCGCTGTCCACGCTGGCGAAGGCGCCGGTCTACGTGGCGGCCGGCGCGGTCGCCGTCGCCTTCCCGCTCCTGCGCAGCCGCCAGGCGCGGACCGAGCACATCCTGTCCACGACGATGCACTCGTTCACCGTCCTCGCGCTGGCCTCCGCAGCCGTGGTGGCCACCGTGCCCCGGGAGCTGATGCTGCTCGTCTTCCCCGAGCGGTACGCCGGCTCCCTGGCGCTGTTGCCGGTGCTCGCCGCGGCGGGGGTCGGGTACGCCGCGCTCACCCTGTTCACCTCCGTGCTCCTCGGGATGCGCGCCTACCGGCGGTGCCAGGTGGGGCTGCTCGCCGCCGTCGTGCTCATGCCCGCGGGCCTGCTGCTGGGCTGGCGGATCGACGGCGTCCCGGGCCTGGCCCTCGGGGTGGCGCTGGCGGCGCTGCTGTCGACGGGTGCGCTGTGGCTCACCGCCGCGCCGCTGCTGCCCCGGGAGACGCTGCGTCGTGGGGTGCGGGCCCTCCTCGCCACCGCCGCGCTGGTGGCCCTCCTCGTCGCCGTCCGCCCCGTGCCCGCCGTGTGGGTGGGAGCCGTCCTGATCCTGGGCGTCGTGGTGCTCCGGCTGCTTCGCCGGACCGACGACGACCCGGCCGACGAACTGGAGATCCGATGACCGACCTGCTGCCCGGGCCCCTGGAGGAGGCGATGGCCGACGGCCGGCCGGTCCTCGTCCTGTCCGCCCACCTCGACGACGCCGTCCTCTCGTGCGGTGCACTGCTGAGCACGCTGGCCCGGCGGACCCCGGTCACGGTGGCCACCGTGTTCTCGGAGGCCGGGCCGCCGCCGCACACCCGGGCCGCCCGCGCCTTCCTGGGGCAGTGCACGATCGGCGACGCTGCGGAGCTGTACGCGGCCCGGCAGCAGGAGGACGTCGAGGTGCTGGCCGGGCTCGGTGTCGAGCACGTCCACCTCGGGGCCCCCGACGCCCTCTTCCGGCGGCGGGAGGTCCCGCCGCCGGTCGCCCGGCTCGGCCGTGCGGTCCCCGAGGTGGCGCACCGCTACCCCACGTTCCGGTTCGACATCGCTCGGGGACGCGTCTCCCGGGGGGACCGGGCGCTGGTCGACCGGCTCGGCGCGCAGCTGCGCGCACTGGCCGGGCGCATCGACGCGGCGGTGGTCCTGGGCCCGGTCGGCGTCGGCCGGCACGTCGACCACCTGCTCACCCGCACCCTGGCCGAGCGGCAGCCACTGCCCACGGTGCTGTACTCCGACTTCCCCTACGACTGGAGGGGCGCTGCCGACGTCACCGACCTGGGGGTGGGCCGGCTGACGGCCGTCACGTGGGACCGGGACCTCGACGCGAAGCAGGTGCTCATCAAGGGCTACCGCACGCAGGTGGCGGCGCTGTTCCCGGACGGGGTGGTCCCCGCCGTCCCGGAGACCTACTTCACGGCGCCCGGGCACGAGGGAGGGACGCCGGTACCTGCTCCCCACCGGCCGGTCGCAGCCCGGTCTCCCCGGCCGTGGGCACGGGCGGGCCGGACGGTGCCCGCCGGCGCGGAGGCGCTCGTGCTGGGCGACCTGGACCTCGCCGTCCCGCTGCACGCGGTCGGCGCCTCGGTCACGATGGTCGGCCGGCCCACCCGGGCCGACCGGTTCTCCCGGTACGTCTCCCGGTGGCTGGACGACCCCCGCCCCGACGAGGACACGCTGGTCACCGCGCTGGTGGCCCACGCCGGCGGCCGCCAGGAGCCGACGACGCTGTTCTACCAGTCCGACGACGACCTGCTGTTCGTCTCGCGCCACCGCGACGAGCTCTCCCCCGCCCTGCGGTTCGTCGTCCCCGACGCCGACCTGGTGGAGAAGCTGGTCGACAAGGCGGCCTTCCAGGAGCTGGCCGAGCAGGCCGGGCTGCCCGTGCCGCGGGGCCAGGTCCTGGACCTCGCCCGGCCGGTGCTCGACGACCGCCTGACCTTCCCGTTGGTGGTCAAGCCGCTCCGTCGCGAGCCGTGCTGGGACGTCCGCACCGCGGCCAAGGCGGCCGTCGTCGGCGACCGCGGGGAGCTCGACGCGCTGGTCGACGAGCTGGCCGCCCACCACGCGCAGCTGATCCTCCAGCAGCCGGTGCCGGGCCCGGAGACCCGGATGGAGAGCCACCACGTGTACGTCGACTCGTCCGGTCAGGTGGCCGCCGAGTTCACCGGGCGGAAGGTCCGCACCCATCCCATGGCCATGGGCCACTCCACCGCCGTCGTCACCTCCGATGCACCCGACGTGGCGCGGCTGGGCCGGGAGATCGTCGCGGCGCTGGACCTGCGCGGAGTGGCGAAGCTGGACTTCAAGCGGGACGCCGACGGTCGGCTCTGGCTGCTGGAGGTCAACCCGCGCTTCAGCCTGTGGCACCACGTCGGTGCGGCAGCCGGCGTCAACATCCCGGCGGTGGTCCGGGCCGATCTCCTCGGGCTCCCCCGGCCGCCCAGGTCCACGGCCCGTCCCGAGGTGGCGTGGTGCCGGGTGGACCGGGACTACCTCGCCGCACGCGAGGAGGGGATGCACCCGGTGACCTGGCTCCGCTGGGTGGCCGCGGCCGGGACCACGCCGCCGCTCGACCTCACCGACCCGCTCCCCGCGCTCGCCGGTGCGCTGGCACCGGCCTACCGCAGGCTCCGCAGGAGCGCCCCGGCCGACCGCCGCCGCTGATGCGCACCGGGGTCCTCTCCGACGTCCACGCCAACCTCCCCGCGCTCCAGGCGGTGCTCGGCGTGCTGGCGCGCCGTGGCGTCGACCAGCTCCTGGTCGCCGGGGACCTCATCGGTTACGGCGGGCAGCCCGACGAGTGCGTGGCGACGCTGGCCGAGGCAGGCGCGCACTGCGTGCTCGGCAACCACGACCTGCTCGTCCTCGACCGCCTGCCACCCACCCGGTTCCCTGCCGTCGCCCGGATGGCCGCCAAGCTGCACCGCTCGCTGCTCTCCGCCGGCACGCGGAGCCACCTGGAGTCGCTGCCCACGGTGCTGCGCACCGGCCGGGTGCTCATGGCCCACGGGTCGCTCGACAGCCCGGAGGAGTACGTGACGCGCGAGCCCCGAGCCCTCGAGCTGCTCGCCCGGCTGCCCCGGGAGGCCCCCGGCGCGGACACCCTCGTGCTGGGTCACACGCACCAGCCGTGGCTGGTGGGCGCCGGGACCGGCACGGTCCGGGTGCGGAGCACGGTGCCGACGCCGACCGCACCGTGGTTGCTCAACCCGGGCAGCGTGGGGCAGTCCCGGCAACGCGAGCGCCGTCCCCGGGCCCGTTGCGCGGTCATCGACGACGTGGCGGGGACGGTGGAGTTCCTCCGGGTGGACTTCGACGTCGCGGCGAGCCGGGAGGAGCTGCGACGGCACGGACTGCCCGACCGGTGCCTGCACGCCCCGCCGCCGGTGTGGTGGCCGGCGGCCCGCCGGGCACGGCTGGTCCTCGACCGGGCCGCCGCCCGGCTGCCGGGCCAGCGGCGGCGCCGCTCCGCGCGCACCAGGTGAGCCCCGGGGGCGGGGTCACCGGGCGGCGAGCGGGCCCGCCCTCCACCCGGCCCATGCGGAGGCGACCATGTCGTGCACGTCGTGCTCCGCCGTCCAGCCGAGGACGGCCCGGATGGTGTCGGCGCTGGCGACGACCCGAGGCGGGTCACCGGGACGCGGCGGTGCGAGGACGGGCTCTGCCCACGCCTCCCCCGCGGTCCCGGTGACCTCCCGGATGACGTCGAGCACCTCCCGGACGGAGACGCCCTCCCCCCGGCCGATGTTGGCGGTCAACGCCGTCACGCGACCGTCGACGAGCGCCCGGGAGGCCGCGACGTGGGCCGAGGCGACGTCGGCGACGTGGACGAAGTCCCGGATGCACGTGCCGTCGGGTGTCGGGTGCCCGCCCCCGAAGACCACGGGCGGCAGCCCCTGCTCGAGGCGCTGGAAGACCATCGGGACGAGGTTCCAGACGCCGCGGTCGGTGAGCTCCGGAGCCGCCGCGCCGGCCACGTTGAAGTAGCGCAGGTTGGCGTACCGCAGGCCCGTCGCGGCCGCGACCTCCTCGATCATCCGCTCCCCGACCAGCTTCGTGGTCCCGTACGGGTTGACCGGCCGGCACTCGGTGTCCTCGCGGACGACGTCGACGTCCGGCATGCCGTAGACCGCCGCGCTCGACGAGAAGACGAGCGCGCCGACGCCCACGCCGACCGCCTGCTCGAGGAGGACGCGCAGGCCCTCGACGTTCGTGCGGTAGTAGCGCAGCGGGTGACGCACCGACTCCTCGACCCGCTTCTCCGCCGCGACGTGCACGACGCCGGTGACGTCGTGGTCCCGCAGCGTGCGGCCCACGAGGTCGCCGTCGAGGACGCTGCCGACGACGAGCGGGACGCCGGGGATGCGCGCCGGGTCGCCGGACGAGAGGTCGTCGAGCACCACCACCGACTCACCGGCCCCGCACATGGCGGTCACCACGTGCGCACCGATGTAGCCGGCTCCACCCGTCACCAGCCACGTCACCGGCGGAGGGTAGCGACACGGCAGTGCACACGGGCACCACCGTCGGCTACCGGCCGGCCCCGGACCGCGGCACCGCCTCCGCTCTGCCGTCCGGCCGCGCCGGGTGGGGCACGGGCGCGGACGCCTCCTCCCGGGACGGCGCCTCGGCGGCGACGTTGTCCGCGAAGGACACCTGGCGCACCGGCTGCGGCGCGGGCACCGCGACCGGCGTCGTCCGGCTCCAGGGCAGCAGCCGCGGCCGCCTCCCGGCGGCGACGTCCTCGACCCAGCCGACCAGCAGCACGACCGCCCAGAGCAGCGTCCAGGCGGCCGCGTAACCCAGCGCCGTCCCCGACGCGTCGTCGGTGTGGTACTGCGCCAGCGGCGTGGCCGCGAGCACCGGGGGCACCAGCCAGATGGCCAGGTTGCCCCACAGGTAGATCGTCATCGCCCGGTTGCTGAAGACCGAGACGGCGGCGTCCAGGCCCGGTACCCGGCCCAGCCGGTCCAGCCGGCCCGGCCGTGGGTAGAGCCGCAGCAGGATCAGCACCGCGCCGAGGCAGTACAGCATGTTGGCCAGCGGGATGTCGTCGATGTCGTAGGTGCCGAGCGCCTCCCGCTGGGACAGCGCGTACCAGAGACCGGCCCCCAGCAGTGCGACGCCGGCCAGCAGGGTCCGCCCCAGCGGCAGCCGGCGCAGCGTGCGGTCGTGGTGGGCGAAGCCGAGCAGCCAGCAGCAGGCGTAGGTCGCCAGGAACACGACGGTGTCGTAGATGCGCCCGTCCAGCGTGACCAGGCCCAGCGTCACGACGACCAGCACGACCGGCGGCAGCGCCATCAGCCGCGCCGGCCACCGGCGGAACAGCCACAGCAGCACCGGGCTGAGCAGCACCAGCCACAGGTAGGTCTGGACGTACCAGAGCGGGGAGACCCAGTTGACGGCCTCGGCCGACGACGGCGGGGTGGACAGCGGCAGCACCCACGTCCAGGCGTTGCCCCAGCTGAGCGGCTGGCCCGCCTCCTCGGTCACCGACCAGCCCAGGGCCCACATGCCCGTCAGGACGACGGCGGCGAAGACCCAGAACGGGATGAGCAGCCGCTTGGCGCGCTTGCACCAGAAGGCGCGGACGGAGTCCGCCCGGTCCAGCGAGGCGGCGACCAGCCCGCCGGCCAGGGCGAACATGATGCCCATCGACGGGAAGACCAGCGGCAGCCAGGCCCAGCCCAGCACGTGGTAGGTCGTGACCCGGATGAGGGCGACGGCCCGCAGGACGTCGATGTAGCGGTCGCGCTGCCGTGCCATCTCACTCCACCCCCGTGCTCGTGGCGGCCGCCACGGACGTCCAGGTCTGCGGGTCCTCGCCACCGAGGCTCCAGATCGCGATGCCGCGCAGGCCCTCCTCGACGGCGATCTGCTGCTTGCGCTCCAGCGAGCGGGCGTCCTCGTACCAGACCGTGTGCTCCTCGCCGTCCCGCTGGTACCGGAAGGTCCAGGCCGCGGCACCGTCGTCCCACCGCGGCTCGGCGCCGACCTCGTCGGCGAGGGATACGGCCTCGGTGGCCGACACGTTCACCCCTCGCGCACCCACCCAGTCGTAGCCGTAGGTGGGGAGGCCCAGCATCAGCTTCTCCGGGGGCACCCGCTCGACCGCGTAGTCGACGACGTCCCGCACCCAGCCGGCCGGCGCCACCGGTCCGGCCTCGCTGGTGCTCCAGGAGTGGTCGTAGGCCATGACCCGCACCTGGTCGGCGACCTGTCCGATCACCTGGTAGCTGTACGCCAGGGTGCCGGGGTCCTCGTCGCTCTCCCGGGCGGGAACGGCGACGGTGAGCTCGAGGCCCTCGGCGTGCAGGTCGTCGCGCAGCGCCGTGAGGAACGCGGTGAACTGCGGCCCGGCCGTCGGCGGCAGCGCCTCGTAGTCGATGTCGATGCCGTCCCAGCCCTCCGCCAGGGCGCGGTCGACGAGGGCGGCACGGTGCGCGTCGGCGCGGGCCGGGTCGGCGAGCAGGTCGGCGACCAGCCGGCCCTGCCACTCCCCCTCGGCGAAGTTCTGCACGGTCGGCAGCAGCCGCACGCCGTCGGTGACCTGGTCGAGCACCTCCGGCGGCGGGGGCGTGGTGACCAGCGAGCCGTCGAGGGCCACGGTCGCCCACGTGGGGCTCACCTCGGTGACCCCGCCGTCGGCGAGGGCGGTCCCGAGGGACGCGGCGGCGCGCTCGTCCCACACCGGCAGCCAGGCGGCGGCCACCAGCGGCTGGGCCGGCGGGAACAGCCGGGGCCGGAGGACGACGGCGCCGACGACGAGCAGGACGACGGCGACGGCGACCCCGGCCCACAGCAGCGGATCGCGACGGTGCCGCCTCACGGGCCCACCACCACGGGGCGGACCGCGGCCGACGGCGCCGTCCCGGTGGCGACGTCGTCCATGTTCGCGGTGCGGGTCAGCTTGTTCCAGCCCAGCCGCACGCCGCGCAGCGCCGTCCCCAGGGAGGCGTAGAGCAGGTAGACCCGCAGCGGCTCGTAGATCAGCCGGTACACCGGGACCATCAGCAGGTGCTCGGCCCGCTCTTTCAGCAGCCGGACGGCGATCGCCGCCAGGACGCCGTAGACGAGGGCGAAGGCGGCGAAGTAGGCCGCCAGCGCCAGCGGCCCCTGCGACGACAGCGTCTGCACGACGCCCAGGACGATGAGCGGGGTGAACAGCAGCGGCACGGTGATGGTGACCACCGTCATCGGCATGATCAGCATGCCGAGCCAGCCGTAGCGCGGGCGCAGCAGCATGTCGCGGTGCCGCCAGACGGCCTGGATGGTGCCGTACATCCAGCGGACCCGCTGCCGGAGCAGGGCGTCGACGGTCTCCGGCGCCTCGGTCCAGGCGACCGCCTCGTCGGCCTGCTCGACCCGCCAGCCGTGGCGGTGCAGGGCGAGGGTGAGCTCGCAGTCCTCGGCCATGGTGGCGTCGGTGTAGCCACCGGCCTGCAGGACGGCGTCCCGGCGCCAGGCGGCGCACGCGCCGGGCACGACCATGACCGCGTCGAGCAGCGCGGCCGCCGACCGCTCCAGGCCGATCTGGGTGACGTACTCCAGGGCCTGCCAGCGGGTGATGACGTTGGTCGACCAGTTGCCGACCTTGATGACACCGGCGACCGCGCCGACCCGCGGCGAGGAGAACTGCTCCACGAGCTTGCCGACCGTCTGCGGCGTGAACAGGGTGTCGGCGTCGAGGGTCACCACGATCTCGTGCTGCGCCGCGGCGAATCCCCGGTTGAGCGCCGCCCACTTGCCGGTGTTGGCCTGCCGGAGCAGGCGGATCCGCGGGTCGCGGTCGGCCACCGAGCGCACCGCGGCGGCGGTGTGGTCGGTGCTGCCGTCGTCCACCACGACGATCTCGCCGACCGGGTGCTCCGAGCGCAGCAGGTACTCCAGCGTCCGGGCGATGACCGCTTCCTCGTTGTAGGCGGCGATCAGCACGGTGACCGGGTCCCGTGAGGTGCCGACCGGCCGGGTGCGCCGGCGGGAGCGGGCGACGGCCAGCACCGCGTTGAACAGCCCGAAGCCCAGCATGGTCACCAGGGCGAGCACGAAGAGCACGTACAGCAGGTCCGGCGGCAGCACGAACAGCGCCTGCGCCGTCCACAGCGCGACGTGGTCCCACAGGGCCGGCTGCACGGTGCCGGTCGCGCCGGCGATCTCCGGCTGCGACTGCGGCATCGTGGTGAAGGTGTAGCCCTGGTCACGGGCCTCGCGGACCAGCTCCTCGACGTAGGCCAGCGTCTGCGACCGGTCCCCGCCGGCGTCGTGCAGCAGCATGGTGAGGTTCTCCTGGTCGCCGAGCGGCGGCATGGGGATGCCGCCCTCGCGCAGGCCCGACCCGTGCGCCCAGTCCAGGGTGTCGAAGTCGTGCGAGGCCACCACGTAGCCCATCTGCTGGGCGCGCAGGATGCCGGTGGTGTCCTCGCGGGTGGTCTCCTCGTCGGCGCCCTCGTAGGGCAGCCGGAAGAACGCCGCGCTCTGCCCGGTCTGCGCCCGCGTGATGCGGTCGGCCAGCGACATCTCCAGCCGCTGGCGGAAGGGCGTGGTCTCGCTGACGTCGATGTGGGTCAGCGAGTGGTTCCCGAGCGCGTGACCCTCCCGCACGATGCGCTGCATGATCTCCGGGTACCGGGCGGTCTGGGTGCCGGTCACGAAGAAGGTCGCCGGGACGCCGTACTCGCTGAGCAGGTCCAGCAGCCGCGGCGTCCACACCGGGTCGGGGCCGTCGTCGAAGGTCAGCGAGATCGTCCGGTCGACGCCGGGGCCGTAGCCGTAGCGCTCCAGGGCGTAGGGGGCGTCGCCGGCGGTGGCGGCGTCGTCCTCGGTCAGCTGCGACACGACCTGTCCGGTGAACGGCTCCTGCGCGTAGGTGGCGCCGCCCTCCTGGAGCAGGCGGACGACGCGCACGAGCGGGCCGGCACCGACCACCGGGGCGTCGTCGCCCACCTCCTCCGGCGTCGGTCCGTCGGGGGCGGCCGCGCCGGCCAGCGTCGGCGGGGCCAGCACGCGCGGGACGGCGACCACCGCCGAGGCCGCGGCCACGACGAGCAGGGTCAGCAGGACGGCGCGCAGCCACCTCCAGCGACGGCCGGAGGGGTTGGCGAAGACGGGCACGGTGCGGGCGGTGGGACGGCCGGGGCGCTGCGATCGCCTCATGGGGTGTCTGGTCCTCGGGTGGGTCTCGTGCGGGCGTGCCGCAGGACGACGCTGCGGCTGACGGCTGGAGGGCGCGCGGACGCGCCGCGGGACGCTCCGGAGAGCGCGGCGGGACGGCCGGCGCCGCGGGGGTCAGTCGGGTCGTGCGACGGGCTCGCCGGCGTCGCCGACGACCACCCCGGCACTGCCGGGGGCGAGCAGGACCGCCGTCCCGGTGGGCAGCGTCGCGGTGACCGCCGCCAGGTGCGCCGCGGCGGGGCCGACGTCGGCGCCGGCGCCGGATCCGGCCGAGGGCGCGTGCCCGCCGCCGGACGGGCCGGCCGGACCGGCGGGAGCCGGCGGAGGTGCCGGGGTGGACACCGGTGCGTGCGGCGCCGGCGCAGCCGGGACCTCGGTCGTGCCGGCGTCGATCGTGTGCCCGGCGGCCGGTGGGGCCTCGCGCGCGGGTGCGGGACGGTCGTCCGCAGCGGCCGGAGCGGCGGCGGGCCGCTCCTGTGCCGGGGAGTCGGCCCCGGCCCCGGCCGCCTCGGCGGGTGGGGCCCGCTGCGGCAGCTGTTGGCCGGGCGTGGCGGCGGGGACCTGCGGCGCAGCCGCGGGGTCGGTCGCCGGCGTCGCACCCGGGTCCGCCGCGACCGGGGTGTCGGGAGCCGTCACCGGGTCGGACCCCGCGGACGTCGCGGGGTCGGCCGGCGGGGTCGTCGCGGGGTCGGCCGGCGGGGTCGTCGCGGGGTCGGCCGGCGGGGTCGTCGTGGGGTCGGCCGGGGGCGCGGGAGCCGGGTCGGGATCCGTCGAGGAACCGGGAGCGTCCTGCCCGCCGGGCCGGGTCGGCGCCGGGGCGTCCTCGTCCCGGTCGTCGTCGCGCGGCGGTCCACCGTCGGTGTCGTGGCGCGCCGGTCCGTCGCTGCTGTCGCGCGGCGGTTCACGGTCGTCGTCCCCGGCGGGTGGCGGCTCGACGTCGTCCGCCGTGCGGGGCTCGCCGTCCGTGTCGTCGGCGGGGAGGTCCGCCACGCGGGCGGGGTGGGTGACCGGCACCGGCGCGTCGCCGGTCGGGGCCGGCGTCTCCGCGTCGACCTCGGGGACGGCGGTCGCCCGGCTTCCCGTGTCCGACGGCGGGGGCGCAGTCGGTGCTGCGGCGGCGGGACCGGCCGCGGCGACAGCCAGGAGCCAGGCACCGAGGACGAACACGGCGACCAGGAACAGCCGGCCGGCCCAGCCGGCCAGCAGCCCGGGCGACGGGAGGACGACGACGGAGGGTGACGCGGCACGGCCGCGCACTCCCCCGCCGATCCCGGCGTCCACCAGCACGTATCAGCCCCCGAGCCACATCCACGCGGGTGGCGATGTGGCGTGTGACCGGGGCCTCTTTCGCCCCGTCACTCTGCAGCGACTCTTCGACGCGGCGAGGCGTACGTCAACCAGATGGGCGGATCTCACCCCAACGCGCGCATGGATCTGACGCACCGTCACGAGGGGGTACGGCTACGCACCGGAACACGCGCGTTCCGATCAGGAGTGGAGCCGCCTCCACCAGGGTCCGAGGACCCTGTGTGCCCGGCGGCGGCCCAGTCTTCCAGGTCAGCCGCGGAGGGCGCCGGGCAGCCGTTCGGCGAGCGGCATCGGTGCGGCGTCGTCCTCACGGCGGAGCACCCACGACGCCGGCAGCACGAGGCGCGGCGCGACGCCGACCAGGACGGCGACCAGGACCGCCACACCTGCCAGCGCCTCGCCGGACTCCTCCAGGTAGATGGCGGTGACCGCCCACTGCCCCACGGCGAGGGCGGAGAGGCCGGAGAGGCCGACCGAGGCCGCACCGTAGGCGGCGAGCGTGCCGAGCACCCGGCGGCGGTCACGGCGCTCGCTGCGGCTGACGAAGCCGAGCACGCCGAGCACGGATGCGACCAGGGCGGTGCTCACGAGGACCGCACCGGCCTCGCCGACGGCGGCGGACAGGGCGGCGACCGCGTCGACGTGGACGGTGCCGCCGACCTTGACCACGGCGATGCCCGCGCTGACGAGACCGACGGCCAGCCACCAGGCGCGGCGCCCCGGCACGCGGACGGCGCCCACGACGGCGGTGACGGCCGCCGCGGCGAACAGGGCCGCGACGAAGGCACGGGGCACGGAGTACGGGGCGTCCATGGAGAGGGCGCGGGCGACCGGGCCGGTGGCGCCGGCCAATCGGCTGACGTAGCCGGTGGTCTCGAGCAGCACCGCGGTGGCGGCCAGGGCGACGCCGACGGGCGGCAGGGGGACGCGACGGCGGGCGGTGCGCAGCCGCACCTCGCTCAGCGGCTCAGCGGGGGCGTGCAGGTCGGCGGAGCGGACGTCGGCGATCCGGATGCCGCGGCCGACGACGACGGCCACGGTGAAGGCGAGCAGCACCCACAGCAGGAGTCCCCCGGCGACCCATGTCCACACGTAGCCGTCATCGGCACGCGCGCGGGACTCCTGAACTCAGTGCGCCCCGGTCACCCGATCGGGTGGTCAGGAGTGCGAGCTGCGGAAGCCGGCCGGCAGGTCCGCCGTGCTGAACGGCGGCTCCGCGCCGCCGGGGGCGTCGGCGAGGCGGATGCCCCGGCCCAGGACGAGCGCGACGCCCAGGCCCACGATGACCCACAGGACCAGTACGCCGATCATCCACGCCTCCATGCGTCAGACATCGGCAGGCTGGATGCCCAGCACGACCCCTGCGCAAACACGGGACCCCGGTCGTCCGCACCGGCCGCTCAGGTACGCAGCCGGTACCAGGCGTCCCAGTCCGACAGCTGGCGGAACCGGCGCTCGTAGCCGTGTGCGCCGAGCAGGGTGTCCAGCTCGGCCTCCTGGTCGCGCCGGCCGTTGTGCTCCACGGCGATGAGCCGTGGCCGCCACCGCTCGACGTCGAACGCGCGCAGGATCCGCAGCTCGGTGCCCTCGGTGTCGACGCTCAGGAAATCGAAGCCGGCCGGGACGTCGTGCTCGGCGAGCAGGTCGTCGAGGGAGACCGTCGGGACGGCGACGCGTTCCACGGTGGTCGCGATCCGCGCGCTGGTGTGCAGGTCGTGGGCGGCGTGCTCGGCCACGGTGGAGAGCTCGGCGTCACCGGTGACGACCAGCTCGACCTCCTCGCCGGTGGTGTCCCAGACGCACCGCTGGTCGACCGTGGCGGTGCGTCCTGCCCGGAGCACCTCGGCCATGGCCGGGTTCGGCTCGGCGAGCAGCCCCCGCCAGCCGAAGCGCTCCTCCAGCGCCCGGGTGTTGCTGTGCACGGTGCCGTCGTAGGCGCCGAACTCGACGAAGTAGCCGCCGGTCCTCAGGTCGAGCTCGTAGAGGACCCACAGGTCCTGCAGGATCTGCGCGTGGGACAGGTGGCGCAGGCTGCCGCAGAACGCGAGGAAGCGCAGTTCCTCCGAGGCGTGGTCCCGCCAGTGGTCGTGGAGACCGATCATGGCGAAGACCGCGTAGGCCAGCCGCGGGGTGGCCGCCAGCCGGTTCAGGGTCGCCACCGAGGTGCGGTGGAACAGGGCGCGAGCGTCCACGCTGTGGCCTCCTGCGGCGTACGGCTCTGCGGTGTCCGGACGTCCCCTCGGCGGGCGGCCGGGACGGGTGCTGTCGCTGCCCGTGCCGTACCCTGCCGGGTCGCGCGGAGACTACGACACCTCCCGGCCGTGCAGGCGGCCCGCGGGCCCGGCCCGCAGCGACACGCCGTGTCGCAGCCCACTGCGTCCGTGCGTGTCGGCGTGCGCCGAGGGGACGCCGGGACGGTGTGGTCCCGGTAGGTTCGCGCTCCTCACCGACCCCGTGGGATGGAGCAGCCGTGGAGGACTTCTACCGGGACGGCGGGTACGCGGCGGCGAACCCGTCCTGGCACGAGGCGGACGCGCCGTGGAAGGCCAGGCAGATCCGCTCGATCCTCGAGGACAACGACGTGTCCTTCGAAACCGTCTGCGAGGTCGGCTGCGGCACCGGGGAGATCCTGGTCCAGCTCTCCGAGGCGTTCCCCCGGGCCACCTTCACCGGGTACGACATCTCCCCCCAGGCCCTGGAGCTGGCCCGGCGCCGGCAGCGCCCGCGGGTCAGCTTCCACGCGAAGGACGTCCTGACCGAGCCCGAGGGCCCCTTCGACCTGGTCCTCGTCGCCGACGTCATCGAGCACGTCGAGGACTACGTCGGTTTCACCCGTGGGGTCCGGGACCTCGGCGCGCTCAAGGTCTTCCACATCCCGCTCGACCTCTCGGTCCAGTCGGTGGCCCGGATGCGGCCGATCATGGGGCTGCGCGAGGGCGTCGGCCACATCCACTACTTCACCAAGGACACCGCGCTGGCCCTCCTGCAGGACTGCGGGTACCACGTCCTGGACTGGCGCTACACCGCGAGCCGCCTGGAGCTGCCCGACCAGGCGCGCAGCAGCCGGGTGGTCGCTCCGCTCCGGCGGGCGGCCTTCCGGTGGGACCCGGACCTGACGGTGCGGGTCCTCGGCGGCTACTCGCTGCTCGTGCTGGCGAAGTAGCCCTCCCGGGTGGCCCGGCCGCGGAGGACGGAGACCACGACGTCCTCGACGAGGCGTTCGGCGCCGAGACCACCGCGGCCCGTCGAGCGGTAGACCCCGTGCCACACGTTGCCGGCGAGCAACCCCGCCCGCCGCGCGACCGGTCCGGCGCCCTGCAGCTCGGCCCGCCGGCGGCAGTGGGACTCGATGGCCCGCCACCGTCGCGCGCCGGCCCGCCAGGCGCCGTCGTCCCCGGCCGGCGCCCAGTCCTCGAGGAGCGCAGCACGGTGCGCCGCGACACCGGCCAGGTACAGCGCCTGGTCGCGGCCGGCCTCGACCTTCGTGCGGATGCGGGCCCGGATCCCCCTGTGCGGCAGGCGACCGTAGGCCTGGGAGCGGTGCTGCCGGTAGTCGGCGAGCGGCTCGGCCAGCAGCACCGTGCGACCGAACGTGGAGGCCAGGAAGTGCACCCACCGGTCGTGGGCCAGCGGAGCGCCGGGGGTGAAGTCGTCGAGCCCCCGCTCGCTGCTGGGGATCCGCTCGAGCAGCGAGCGCTCCAGCAGCATGGTGAAGCCGAAGTGGTTGCCCCACGGGTCGGCGTGGCCCGGGGGGACGACGCGGGTCCCGCGGGGTCGACGCCGGCGCCCGGCCGGCAGCGGCGCCCCCTGCTCGTCGACCAGTCGCACGGGGTGAGTGGCCAGCACGGCGCCGTGGGTGCCGAGGGCGTCGAGGGACCGCTCGAGCTTCTCCGGCGCCCAGCGGTCGTCCTGGTCGCTGAAGGCGATCCACCGGCCGCGCGCCCGCGTGCTCGCCTGCAGGAAGTTGTCCGCGAACCCGAGCGTGGTCCGGTTGCGGGAGACGTGGACGGGCGTCGCCGTCCCGGCCGCGACGGACCGCACCACGTCGAGGGTGTCGTCGGTCGACCCGTCGTCGCTCACCACGACCTCCAGCGGCGGGTGGGTCTGCCCCAGGACGGTCTCCAGCTGCTCCCGCACGAACCGGGCCCCGTCGTACGTGCACAGGACGACGGAGACGCCGTCCACGGGCACCGGCCAGGCTCCTCGCGCGTCGTGTGTCACGGCTGTCGATCCTCGTCCTGATGGCCCGCCGCAGTCCCCGGGAGGTCGCCCGGGGACGGTGCCACCCGGTCGGCCGGTACCGGGCGCGACTCGGGACCCGCCAGACGCCCGGCGAGGTGGTGGGCCAGCCGGACCGCCAGGGTGACGGCCATGAACGTCGGGTTGGCCTCGCCGCCGGCCGGGAAGACGCTGGTGGACGCGACGTAGAGGTCGGCCACCCCGTGCACCCGGCAGTCGGCGTCCACCACGCCGTCCCGCGGGTCGCTGCTCATCCGGGTCGTGCCGAGCTGGTGGTACCCGTCCATGGTCTGGTCGCGCACCGCCGCCGCGAGCTCGCCGGCCGGGTGCCGGTAGACGAGACGACCCAGCCCGTTGGCCCGCAGCTGCCCGTCGAGGAGGGCGTGGGCCCGCAGCACCGAGTCGACGTCCTGGGAGGAGTACCGCAGGTCGACGTCGATGCCGGGCCGCCCGTCGCTCCCGGTGCGGTGGTTGAGGGTGATCCGGCTGTCCGGGTCGGGCACCTGCTCGGCGTGGTAGCGCAGCGCGTACGTGCCCGTGTCGGTGCGCAGGACGAACTGCTCGCGGCGTCGCGGGTCCCGCAGCCGCAGCCGCACCACCGCGCCGACGTCCCGGACGACCCGGTGCGGCCGCCGGGTCAGGTTGCGCCGGTGGGCCCGCCAGTCGAGGGCCTGCCAGCGCGCGTTGCGGCGCCGGGTCTCCGCCCTCGCCACGAGCCGCCAGAGACCGCCCGGGGCAGCCAGCACGAGGGAGAACAGCGAGAGGGCGCCGTTGCCGTGGCGGGCGTCGGAGAACGGGAGGTTGGCCAGGTAGAAGGCGGTGTCCAGCAGGCGGTGGTCGCGCTGGGCCCGCTCGGAGAGCGTGAACCGCCGCCGGACCGCGACGCCGTCCTCGGCACGGACCAGGCCCCAGTCGGCGAAGTCCTCCGGGCGGTCGAGGACGATGTCGGCGATGCTCCCGGTCAGGTGGCCCATGTAGAAGCGGCCGAGCGCGCCGGCGGGCTCGCCGAACGCCGCCGGGCAGGTCCGCCGGGCGTTGAGCAGCAGCCGGGTGGTGGCCACGCCGCCGCACGCGAGGACGTAGGCGCGGGCGGCCACGGTGGTCTCCCCGCCGTCCCGCCGCACCCGGACGTGCCGCACGGCGGCACCGTGGGGGTCGAGGACCACGTCGGTGACCGTGGCGTCCGGGAGCACGGAGACACCCGGGTGCGCACGGACCCGGGCGCCCAGCCGTCGCGCCACGGCCGGACGCCGCGACCAGCGTTCCCGCTGGGTCGTGTGGACGAGGCTCTCGTCCCACCCGTCGACCGGATCGGTGTGGAACTCGGCCGACCCACAGTCCAGGTGGTCGGCCGCACGCTGCTCGAACGGGGCGACGTCCGCGCGGGTGAGCGGCCACCCCGAGAACGGGACGTGGTCACGGCGGGCCAGGCCGGTCGCCTCGAACGGCACGCAGCGGCCACCCCACACCCACGACGTCCCGCCCAGGCCGAGCCGGGTCGTGACGCTGAACGGCGCGTGCACGGCCGGGTCGACCACCGTGGCGGCCGAGGCGTCCAGCGGGGTGCCAGAGGCTCGGCGCGCACCGTGACCGGCCTCGAGGAGCAGGACCCGGAGTCCCCCGCGGGCCGCCTCCAGGGCCAGCGACAACCCGACCGGCCCGGCGCCCACGACGCAGACGTCGGGGACGGGGCCGTCGGGGGTCGTCGAGGTGGGCTGCACAGTGGGCCTTCCCGCGACCCGTGCCGGCCAGGGTCCGCGGCGCCGGCCCGGCGGACGGCGACACGGCGACCGGCTCCACGGCCGGAGTCGCGATGTCGTCCGGTTGGAGGCCGGTGCCCACCACGCTGAGAGCTCCGGTGCACACTCAGTGTAGTGCCGATCGGACCGCCGGGCTCCCCCGCGGCACCCTGCCTCAGCGACCGCGGGCGAGGAAAGGCTCGGCGAAGGTCCGGAGGAGGATCTTGACGTCGAGCCAGAGCGACCAGTTCTCGATGTAGTAGTTGTCGTGCCGCGCGCGGTCGCCGATCGGGGTGTCCCCGCGCAGGCCGCTCACCTGGGCGAACCCGGTGAGCCCGGCCTGCACCCGGTGCCGGTGGGCGTAGCGGTCGTAGGTGGCCGAGAACTCCTCGACGAAGTGCGGCCGCTCGGGTCGTGGCCCGACCAGCGTCATCTCACCCCGGACGATGTTCCACAGCTGCGGCAGCTCGTCCAGGGACGTCCGGCGGAGGAACCGACCCACCCGGCCCACCCGGTCGTCCTGGGCGATCGACCAGGTGGTGGCCGACTCCCGCTCGTCGACCGGGCGCATGGAGCGCAGCTTGAGGCAGTCGAACAGCTGCCCGTTCCGGCCGACCCGCGGCTGCCGGAAGATCACCCCCGGGCCGCCCTCGATGCGCGAGGCGAGCGCGCACACGGCGATGACAGGCGCGAGCAGCACCAGCAACGCGGTGGCGCCGAGGGCGTCGAAGGACCGCTTGATGGCCCAGGCCGGGCCGGCCAGGTTGGGCGTGCGGATGCGCATGACCGGGATGGAGCCGATGTGGTCGGCCTGCCCGGTCTGGGTGTGGAAGTAGTGCAGCCGCGGGACGACGAGCAGGTCGCACGGCGCACAGGTCGGCGTCCGGACGACGTCGAGCAGTTCCCGCTCGGAGAAGTCGCCGTCGGTGACGAGCAGGACGTCGGCGCCCGTCTCCCGCACCGCGACGTCGAGGTCGGCGAGCCCGCCGACCCGCGGCACCACCGACTCGGCCTCGCGGCTGCCACCGTCGTCCACGAACCCCACGACGGCCAACCCGTACCGGGGGTGCCGCTGCAGGATCTGCGCCAGTTCGGCCGCGAGCGGGCCGCCCCCGATGAGCACGGTGCGGTGCACCGTCAGCCGGTGCCGCCGGCTGGCGATGATCAGCTGGGTGACCAGCACCCGCCCGGCGACGACCAGGCCGATGGAGACCGCGGTGTTCTGCAGGAACGTCACCACGGAGTCCTGCTCGTGGCGCAGCGCGATCACCACGGCGACCGCGGCGGCCGCGGTGAGCAACCGGCTGAGCAGGGTGGGCAGCTCGTCGAGCACGCTCAGGTGCAGCCGGGCGCGGTACCGGCCGAAGCCGGAGAGCATCAGCACCGACAGGGCGGTCATGACCAGCACCGCCTTGTGCTGCTCGCCCCAGAGCAGGGGGCTGAGCAGCAGCACGGCGTCGACGGGCGGGACGAGCATCCACGCCCGGACGCGCGCCACGGCGCGGTGCGGAGAGGTGAGCGCCGGCGGCGGCAGCGGACGGACCGACGCGCCGCTCGCCCCGCGGGGCCGGGGCACGGACCGGAGGACGGCGTCCGACCGCCCCCGCGCCGGTCCGGACGCAGCGGTCACCCGGTTGATGACGCTCATGCTGGAAACCCCCGCTGGTCGAGACCGGCTTGCACCCCACTCGCCGAGGACGTCCTCGACGATGAGGAGCGCAACAGGCAGCCGTTCCGGGAGATGCGGTATCGAAAACTGCTCTGCACGACCGCGCCAACGTGGCACGGCACCCCGTGCAAGGCAACGCCCCTCTGGCGACACGGCGCGGTTGCTACACAGCGCGGTGCAGTACTCACGCGGCGGCCGGGCTGCTGGCCACGAGGTCACACGTCAGTACCCGGGCGGCAACACTGAGGACACGTCGGACCCGTGGGGACGAGAAGGGGCTCCTCAGCCGGCGCGACGGCCGAGGGCCCGGTAGGTCCAGCCGGCGGCCGTCCAGGCCTCGCGGTCCAGGGCGTTGCGCCCGTCGAGCACCCGCTTGCTCGCGACGACCTCGCCGAAGGCGACCGGGTCCAGCTCGCGGTACTGCCGCCACTCGGTGAGCACCAGCACGGCATCGGCCCGCTCGGCCGCCTCCTCCGGGGTGGTGGCGTAGTCCAGCTGGGGCCAGAGCCGGCGGGAGTTCTCGATCGCGGCGGGGTCGGTCACGGTCACGACCGCGCCCTGCAGCTGCAGCTGGGCGGCGACGTTCAGCGCCGGGCTGTCGCGGATGTCGTCGCTGTCGGGCTTGAACGCGGCCCCCAGCACGGCGATGTGCTTGCCGAGCAGCGACCCGTCGCACACCTCGCGGGCCAGCTCCACCATCCGGATCCGCCGGCGCATGTTGATGTTGTCCACCTCGCGCAGGAAGGTGAGCGCCTGGTCTGCCCCCAGCTCCCCGGCCCGGGCCATGAAGGCCCGGATGTCCTTGGGCAGGCAGCCGCCGCCGAAGCCCAGGCCGGCGTTGAGGAACTTGCGCCCGATCCGGTCGTCGTAGCCGATCGCGTCGGCGAGCTGCTTGACGTCGGCGCCGGTGGCCTCGCACAGCTCCGCCATGGCGTTGATGAAGCTGATCTTCGTGGCCAGGAAGCTGTTGGCCGCGGTCTTCACCATCTCCGCGGTCGCGTAGTCGGTCACGACCTTGGGCGTCTGCCGCGCGACGATCGGCGCATACACCTCGTCCAGCACCCGTTCGGCCGTCGCCCGGTCCGGACCGTCCGGCAGTCCGTAGACCAGCCGGTCGGGGTGCAGGGTGTCCTGGACGGCGAACCCCTCCCTCAGGAACTCCGGGTTCCAGACCAGCATCGCCCCGGGGACCTTCTCCCCCACCAGGTCGGCGAGCCGGGCCGCGGTACCCACCGGCACGGTGGACTTGCCGACCACCAGCTCACCGGACTCGATGACCCCGAGCAGCGATTCGGCCGCTGCCTCGACGTACCGCAGGTCGGCGGCGTACTCCCCCCGCTTCTGCGGCGTCCCCACGCACACGAAGTGCACCTGCGAGCCTGCAGCGGCCGCGATCTCCGTGCTGAAGCGCAGGCGTCCGGTGGCCAGCGTGCGGGCCAGCAGGTCCTCGAACCCCGGCTCGTAGAACGGCGCCCGCGCTTCGCCGAGCGCAGCGACCTTGCGCTCGTCGACGTCGACGCCGACGACCTCGTGACCGAGTTCCGCCATCGATGCGGCGTGCACCGCGCCCAGATAGCCACAGCCGACGACCGAGATGCGCATGACCTGCTGCCCTCCCACTGTGTGTGCCGCGGTCCCCCAGGGTCGGAGTCCACCACGGGACGGGCATCGACACCGGATGAGTGCGCTCCGACGTCACCACCGTCGCTCAGAGGGAGAGGCGGACCACTCCACAACGGCAGGCGTAGTGGCTGGCGCCACTGAACGCGTCGTCACCGGCGTACCGGAAGCAGTGCCGGTGCCACCAGCGGCGGACCGGACGTGGACCGCTCGTCCCGGGACGGTCGTCCGGCGGTACCACGCCGCGGAGTCTGCCTGGTCCGACACCCGTCGCGCCAGCGCCGTCCCTCATGGCACGACGGACGACACCGGACGGTGGACCCCGGATCTGGGGATGGCGTCGGACCGCCGGTTCGCCTGGACTGGGCTCGGGAGGCGTGACGTCCGCACCGGAGCGGACGGGGGGTGCGCCGGGACCGGAGGAGGCGTCGGTGACCTGGGTCTGGGCCCTCCTGGCGGTCTGGCTCGTGGGGGTCCCGGTGGCCGTCGTGATCGGCCGCTCGATCCGGCTGGCCGACCGAGCCGACCGGGATGTCGACCGAGCCGCCGCGCCGGTCGACGTCCCGAGCCCGCGGGACGACGCCGGCACCGCCTGAGGAGCTCACCCGTACGGGTGAGGACCGGGTGACCCCGGCCGTCGCCGTTCCTACCGTCGGGACCCGACCGGGTGGACGGGGGCCGCATGACCAGCACGATCGACGGGCCGGAGCCGCCGCGCCGGCGAGCGCTGCGGCGCGCGCTGGTCGCCCTCGCGGCTCTCGGCGCGGTCCTCGCCCTGCTCGCCGCAGGCGGCGTGTGGTTCCTCGCCGACCGATACGGCGGCAACGTCGACCGTGTCCCCGGTGTCTTCACCGAACTGGACGCCGAGGCCCGGCCGGCGCCGGCGACCCCGGCACCGGAGTCCGCCTCGCAGCCGGTGACCTTCCTGCTGGTCGGCTCGGACACCCGCGCGGTGGCCGCCGAGGGCGTGGCCGGCGGCGGCCGGTCCGACGCGATCATGATCGCCCGCTTCTCCGCCGACCGGGAGCACGCCCAGCTCATCTCCATCCCCCGGGACTCCTGGGTCCAGGTCCCCGGGCACGGCATGGACAAGGTGAACGCGGCCTACGCCTACGGCGGGCCGGCGCTGCTCGTCCGGACCGTCGAGCAGCTGACCGACGTCCGCATCGACCACTACGTGGCGATCGACTTCGACGGCATCATCCAGGTCACCGACGACCTGGGCGGCGTGGACGTGGTCGTGGCCGAGACCACGTCGTGGGGCCCGTACACGTTCCGGGCCGGGGTCAACCACCTCGACGGCGACCGGGCCCGCTGGTACCTGGGGCAGCGCTACGACCTGCCCGGCGGCGACTTCGACCGGGTCCGCCGCCAGCAGCAGTACCTGCAGGCCCTGTTCGGCACGCTGTTCAGCTCCGACACCTTCACCGACCCCGCCCGGCTGGACGCCGCGCTGCTGGCCGTCACCAGCGCCGTCGCGGTCGACGAGCAGCTGGACCAGGCCGCGATGCTGTCGCTGGCGTACTCGCTGCGCGGCCTGAGGCCGGAGGACGTCGACTCCTTCACCGCGCCCACGCTGGGCACGGGCACCGAGGGCACCGCGAGCGTCGTGTACCTCGACGACGTGGCCGGCGAGCGGATGTGGGCCCTGCTGCGCAGCGACTCGCTGTCGCAGAACGCCGAGCAGTTCGCCGCCCAGGCGCTGCCCGACGTCCCCCGCTGACCCGGGGCGTCAGTAGGCCCCCGAGCCCCGCAGCACCGCGCCGACCGTCTTCCACAGGATCATCAGGTCGAAGCTCAGCGTCCAGTTCTCGACGTAGCGCACGTCGATGCGCACCGAGTCGTCCCAGGACAGGTCCGAGCGGCCGCTGACCTGCCACAGCCCGGTCAGCCCCGGCTTCACCAGCAGCCGCCGTCGCATGTCGAACCCGTACTGCTCCACCTCGCGGGTCACGTGGGGACGCGGGCCGACCAGCGACATGCTGCCGCTGAGCACGTTGAACAGCTGGGGCAGCTCGTCGATCGAGTAGCGCCGCATGACCGCGCCGACCCGGGTCACGCGCGGGTCGCGCCGCATCTTGAACTGGACGGCGTTGCCCTCGTTGTGGTCGAACAGCGTCGTCTCGACCTTGTCGGCGTCGAGGACCATGCTGCGGAACTTCAGCATGTGGAACGGCCGGCCATCGCGGCCGATGCGCTCGTGCCGGAAGAACACCGGCCCGCGACTGGTGCACTTCACGGCCAGGGCGAGCCCGAGCAGCACCGGCAGCAGCACCAGGACGCCGAGGGCCGCCGCGCCGCGGTCGAAGACCTCCTTGGCGACCCGGCGGACGCCGGTGAACTCGGGGCGCTCGACGTGCACGAGCGGCAGCCCGGCGATCGGCCGGATGTTGACCCGCGGACCGGCGACCTCGGTGACCGCGGGGGCGAGGAGCAGCTCGGCCTGGGTGGTCTCGAGGTCCCAGCCCAACCGGCGCAGGGCGGCTCCGTCCAGTTCGGGTGAGGGCAGGACGGCCACGGTGTCGACCTCGTAGCGCCGCACGACGTCGGCGACCTCGGTCAGGGTGCCCAGCACCGGCAGCCCGTCGAAGGTGTCCCGCCCCGCGGTCGAGCCGGCGGGCAGGCAGCAGCCGATGACCCGGTAGCCGTGGAACCGCGCGCGCTCCAGCTGTTCGCTCAGCGCGGTGACGCCGGACTGGTGCCCGACCAGCACGGCGGTCTGCTGGAAGCGGCCCTGCGCGCGCTGGTGGTGCAGCCGGTACCGCAGCAGGAGCCGGTGGCCCACGGTGAGGACGGCGACCAGGGGCAGGGCGGTGATCACCAGACCGCGGGCGACCTCGAGCTTGAAGGCCCACGAGACGGTGCCGACCGCCGCGAGCAGCAGCACCGCCGCCGCGGAGACCCGGCGGAACTCCTCGACCCCGGTCCACAGGAAGCGCTCCTCGTAGGTGCGCGAGACGAGCATCGCGCCGACCCACACCAGCGGGAACAGCAGCGAGAGCGTCGTGGCGCTCACCGGGACGGCCGTGCCCGCGACCTCGGCGCCGAACCGGGACAGGTGGGCCGTGAGCGCGCTCAGTGCGGCGACCACCGCGTCGAGCAGGACGAGACGGCGGACGTAGGAGTGCCGCCAGGCCCGCCGCGCCTGCGTCCCCTCACCCCGCAGCCAGGGTGCCGCCCAGGACCACCGGCGGCCCATCGCCTGGACACGGCCCGCGGAATCCTCGCGCACGCTGGACGACACCGAGCTCTGACCCCCGTGAGAGCTGTGACCGAGACCGGAGGACTCCCACGATCGGGTGAAACTCGGGTCTGCCGGGAACTCAAACGTTCAATCGGCAGGGCGACCATAGTGTGGCCCGACCGGGCGCGGAACCCCTCGGCAGGTCCCTCCTCGCCGGCATGATGGAGTCGCTCACTTGCCGTGTGACTCCTCTCACTCCGTGCAACCGTCCTCGTGTCGGGCCGCACGCCGGCGGCACACCGTGATGCATCCGTGACGCAACTCACGACTGGCCGGTTGCTGTCGAGACCCTCGGGGAGGTCCGAGGACGCCCAGGAGGACGCGAGCGTGTTGCTACGGTGGCGGCGCCGACGTGCGCCTGAGTGGGCGTCCGCATCCCTCTCCCCGTCTGGAGGAAGCCGCCGGTGATCCTGCACGACTACGTGCGGCTGCTCCTGCACCGCTGGTGGGTCGTCGCCGGGTGCGTGTTCCTGGGAGCCGGCAGCGCCGTCGCGCTGACCCTCACTGCCACTCCCACCTACTACACCCAGGCCACCGTCTACGCCGCCATCGGGGGCAGCGTGTCGCCCGGCGACCTCCAGCAGGGCAATGCTTTCACCACCCAGCGGGTCACCACCTACGCCGGGCTGGCCACCACGCAGACCGTGCTCAGCCGAGCGGCGGCCTCGCTGGGGGACGGGACCGAGGTGGAGGACCTGCGCGCCACCATCAGCGCCGCGGCGCGCGACCAGACCGCGCTCATCGACATCACGGCGACCGGCAGCGATCCCGTCCTCCTCGCCGAGCAGGCGAATGCGGTGGCGACCGCCCTCGCCGCCGAGGCCCCGCTCCTCGACGCGCCGGGCAGCGCGTCGCCCGTGCAGCTCACGGTCGTCCAGCCGGCAGAGGTCCCGGAGAACGCGCTCACCCCGCGTCCGGGGAACAACGTCCTGGTCGGGACCCTCGTGGGGCTGCTCGCGGGCGTCGGCATCCTGGTCGTGGCCGACGCACTCAACACCCGGGTCCGCAGTGCCCGCGACCTGCCCCGGTCCCCGGCCGTCGCCACGGTGACCTCCATCCCCGGCGCCCTCCAGCGCTTCCGCCGCGGCCCGCGGTCGGACCAGAGGCTGGAGTCCTTCCGCAACCTGCGAGCCAACCTGCAGTTCGGCGGGCAGACCCACGGCACGCTCGCGCTGGCCCCGGTCAGCGCGACGTCCGACGTGTCGACGGTGGCCCACGAGCTCGGCGTGGTGTTCGCGGAGATCGGCTCACGGATCGTCCTGGTACACGTCGACTTCCGGCAGCCCGGTCAGCGCAGCGGCCAGGCACGGACAGCCGAGACACCGGCCGCACCGGGCGTGGCCGACGTGCTGGACGGCGCAGGTTCGCTCGATGCCGTCCTCCGTCCGGTGGAGGGCGGGCCACCGGAGCTGTGGGAGGTCCCGGCGGGGACCACGAGGCCGTCCTCCGCCCAACTGCTCGGCACCCCGGCCATGACGCAGTTCCTGGCCGACCTGACATCCCGGTTCGACCTCGTGTTGGTGCTCAGCCCCCCAGTGGTGGAACGCTCGGAGTCGGCGGTCGTGGCGGCTCTGGCGGACAGCACTCTCGTGGTCGTCGAAGCGGGGAAGACGAGACGCAGCGAGTTCCTCCACGCGCTGGAGCGACTGGAGGGTGTCCGGGTGACCTCGGTGAGCGTGGCGATCGACGGGGTGCACGTCGCCGACCTGGGGGGGCGGAGCACGCCGCCGGGCGACGCCGCGGCCTCCGCCTGAGCGGGGACCACCGCCGGGTCCCGACACCGATCGGGGGGATCGGATGCGACTGAGGCTGAGTCCGGCCGCGCTGGGGGCACTGCTCGCCGGCGTGCTGGTCGTGGCGTTGGGATGCGTGGCCGTGGTGCTCCACCGCGACGGGTCGACCCCGGTGCGGGTGACCGCGTCCTCCACCGCCGCCGGGTCTGACGCGACAGCCCTCGTCGCCGCCGGGGACGGCGACCGCACGCGTGGGGCGGCGCTCGCGGACGGCACGGCGACCTGGCGCAGCGATGGGGAGACGGTCGGCGCATGGGTGCAGCTGACCTGGGCGGAGTCGCGCACCGTCGACCGCGTCCGCCTCGGCGGCGTCGCCGAGGCGGAGTGGCGTCCCACCTCCGCCGTGCTGACCTTCGACGACGGCAGCGCGCTGCTGCTGACCCCCGACCCCGAGGGAGACGCCGTCGTCTCCTTCCCGCCGCGCTCGGTCTCCTGGGCCCGCCTCACCGTGGCCGAGGCGGGCGGGCAGTCCGACGCAGTGGCGCTCGCCGCGCTGACCGTGGAGGAGTCGGGCACCAGCCCGCACGGGCGGGGGGCGCCCCTCGATGCGCCGGCGCCCACCGCGTCCAGCACGCAGCAGACGCCGCCCTCCTCCCTCGTGGACGGGGACCTCGCGGTGGCGTCGACCGGTCGTGAGTGGCGTGCCGCCGCGGACGACGCCGACCCCTGGGTCCAGCTGACCTGGCCCGCCCCGCGGGAGCTGGCCAGCGTCCAGGTCGTCGGCCCCTCGGCGCCGCAGGAGGACCCGGGGACCGCACCGCTGCACGGCACCCTGCGGTTCTCCGACGGGAGCAGCGTGGTCGTCTCCGGGGTGGCCGGCGGGGACGTCGGACCGTCCACGGTCGCGTTCGCGCCACGGATGGCCAGCTGGGTCCGGCTGGAACTGCAGGCCGCCACACCCGGCACGTCGCCGGCGCTCCGGGAGATCACGGCCCACGCCGCGGGGACCACGCCACCCGCATGGGCCGGCCCGGACGTCGGCGGGCAACGCTATGCGACCCCCCTGACCCCAGCCACCGGGTGCGACACAGCCACGCCTCCCGTCGGCACCCCCGGCGAGGGCCGGCTGTCCCTGGTGTGCCCGCGGCCCGGTGGAGCGGTCGAGGGACGGGCCCGCGTCGTCGTCGCAGCACCGGCCGGCGCGGACCTGCAGGCACGGGCGTGGCGCACGCAGGGGCCAGGGTCGGGACTGGTCCTCGCCCCCCTCGCCCTCGCCACCGCCGACGCCACGGGTCGCGGCGTGTTGGACCTCGACGTGAGCGTGCTGCCCCATGGGCCGGTGACCGTCGAGGTGGGGGCGCTCGGCTCGGCGCGCGACAGCACGGCTCCCGTTTCGGTACAGCTGTTCCACCTGGGCGGGACGCGACTGGAGTCTCCAGGCCACGCACCCCCCGGGATGACCCTGCAGTGGTCCGACGAGTTCACCGACCCGCTGTCGGTGAGCGTCGACGGGGCCGGGGCGCGCTACGCCGCCGTGAAGCCCGAGCCCGGTGGCGCCTCGTTGTTCGGCGACGCCGTCTTCGCCGACCCGGCCGACGGCGCCGGCACCCTGACCACCGTGGGTGGCGACTACCTCCGCATCCGTGCGGAGCCGATCGGTGACCGGGCAGTCAACGCCCCCTGGGGCCAGCAGCACCTGTCGGGCCTGTTGTCCTCGCTGCGCGTGGGTGCCTCCGGCTTCGCCGCACAGTACGGCTACTTCGAGATCCGGATGACCGGCGCTCCCGGACCGGGGACCTGGCCGGCCTTCTGGATGCTCAACACCGAGGCCGCCGCCCGGGACACGGGAACGGCCGCCGAGGTCGACGCCGTCGAGCTGTACGGCCACAATCCGCACGGCAGCTGCCACCGGGTGCACAGCTGGGGCGTCGCGGACGCCGGGGGGGACGACCTCACCGACTGCGAGAAGGTCAACGGCTTCAGCGACTGGACGATGACCTGGCACACCTACGGCGTACGGGTCGTCCCGGGGGGAGCCGTCTTCTCCATCGACGGCGTGGAGGTGGCGACCGAGGTGGGACTGACCCACACCGAGCAGCCGTTCTTCTTCCTCGTCAACCTGGCGCTGGGCAGCGGGTGGCCGGTGGACCTGTCCGCCACCGGGGGCATCTCCGACCTCTACGTCGACTGGGTGCGGGTCTACACCTGACGCGCGGACGCCCGCCCGTCGCCGTCCCCGCCCGGCCTGCCCCGGAGGCCGATGACACCGAGCAGCAGGTCCTTGCCCGCGAGGGCGGAGCCCAACCCGGCATGCCGGTACGAGCGGTACCCGCCGCGGGCGACCAGTCCGGCCCAGCACAGGGCGGCCGCACCGCGGCCCCGCTCCGCGTACAGCGCGAGCCGGGCCCGCTCGCAGGCGGCGATGCGGTCCCAGTGGCGCGCTGCCCGGCCGGCCGCCCGGCACAGCACGTCGTCCTCCGCGCGGGCGCTGAGCCGGTCCAGGAGCCGCGCCCGGTGCGCGGCGATCTCGTCGCGCCGCAGCGCGGGGTGGGCCGCGGGACCGATGGTGCGGATCCACGACCGGAGGCCCGAGAGGCCCGACGGGGTCACGTTCGCTCCGTGCCGCCGGTAGGCGACCAGCGGCCGGTCGTCGACCGCGGTGCGGCCGAGGCTCGTGGCGAGGAAGTAGACCCACAGGTCGTGGGAGAGCTGCCCGTGGTGCTCGAAGACGTGCCTGCCCCGCTCGGTGGCGTCCACGACGTGCACGAGGGCGCGGGGGAACACCATCGAGAAGCCGTAGTAGACCCCCCATGGAGGCAGGTGCAGCGGCGGATGGACGCCGCGGCGCCGGATCCGCTGCCGGAAGCGGCCGACCCGGCGGCCCTCGCCGTCGATGACGACCGCCTGGTGGACGTAGAGGCAGGCACCGGTGCGGGTGAGCGTCTCGAGCGCCGCCTCCAGCTTGGTCGGGTGCCACACGTCGTCCTGGTCGCAGAACGCGACGAACTCCCCCGTGGCCAGCTCCAGGGCGCCGAGGAAGTTGTCGCCGTACCCCCGTGGCCGGTCGTTGCGCCGGACGACGACCGGGAAGGGGGCGTCCCGGGCGAACCGTGCCACCACGTCCGGCGTCCCGTCGTCCGACCCGTCGTCGGAGACGATCAGCTCCGCGGGCAGCACCGTCTGCGCCGCGAGGCTGAGCAGCTGCTCGGGGAGCCAGCGAGCACCGTTGTAGGTCGCCATGACCACCGACACGGTGCCCGGCGGTCGGTCCCGGTCCGTCACCCGCGGACACCGGCCCGCGCCCTGGTGCTCACCGGCCGAACGGCGGTTGCTCCTGATGTCGACGCCCGGGCCCTGCGGGCGGACAGCGCCGCGTGCGCCAGCACGCCGAGGGACATCCAGGTCAGCCCGTTCGTGTCGTTGAGGTCGGGCCCGGCGATGACCTTCGTGATGAGCACCCCCACCAGTGCCCAGACGACGGGACGGGCGCGGCCGAGGGCGTAGCCCTCGCGCAGGAGGACCCAGACGACCGCGACGAACAGCGCCGCGCCGACCACGCCCACGGTGCTGAGCAGGGTGGCCACGAAGGACGACGGCCGGTTGCTGCCCAGTCCCATCCCCAGCCCGAAGGTGTCCCAGACGAGCCCGAAGGAGTAGCTGTCGGCACCCGACCGCTGCGTGTAGGAGTCGGAGGCGACCTTGTCGTCGACGACCTGCTCGAACAGGTTGACCAGGAGGGGCAGGAACCACAGCGCGGCGATGGCCGCGACCCAGGCCAGCGAGAAGGAGGCGAGGCTGAGCGGGCCCCGTCGCAGCACGAGCCGGGCCACCGACACCAGGCCCGCGATCACGACGAGCACGACGCCGGCGACGACGAACGTGGCCGACGTGGAGATGAACCCGAGGTAGGCCGCCACCGCGACGACCGCGAGGACACCGACCCGCCGGGCTCCCTGGACCTGCCGGGCCCGGGCGGACATGTACGCGATGGCGACCAGGCACGTGCCGCCCAGGCCGGAGGGCTCGGACAGGATGCCCCGGAACCGCTCCACCCCTCCCGGCGCGGTCTGGATGAAGGCGAAGTTCGGCGAGTTGTCGAAGAACCCGGCGGGGAACGGGACGCCGAAGGTCCCGAGGTAGGCCCACAGCGACAGGACGACCGGCACCCCGACAGCCGTGCCGATGACCTCCGGCCCCGCCCAGCGCGACCGCGACAGGAACACGACGACGCAGACGCCGAGCACCAGGTACACCGACTGGGCGATGTTCGACTGCGACAGCAGGCCGGGGTCGAGGCGTCGCCCCCCGTTCGGGGTCAGCCCCTCCAGACCGGGGAACAGGTAGGGCGCCAGGAGGGTGACCAGCACGGCCCAGGCGGCGAAGGCGACGAGCAGCCGCACGCCCGGGGCCGGCGGGTCCGGCAGCCGCTCCTGACTGCGGGTGCGCAGCAGCAGCCGGACGACGAGGCCCACCGCCGCACCGATCGCGACCGCGTAGAAGGTGGGGACGGCGATGCCGCCGACGACGACGGCGGCACCGACCGGGGTGGCCCCGCCCAGGGCGAGGGCTCGGCCGTACCCCCGGGGGTTCACCACGCCGAAGACGACGACCGCGACGGTGATCAGGGTGAGGGAGGTCATCCGGCGGGTCCTCCGGCCGCCGTCAGCCCCGCCAGCCGGCCGTCCCCGGGGCGGCGCGCGGCGACCGTGCGGAGGGCGGCGAAGTGCTCCTCGGTCGCCGCTGCGCGGGTGTACGCCTGTGCGACCCGGCGGCGGTGCGCCTCGTCAGCCGGGTCCCGGGGACGACGCGCGGCCCGGCGCAACCCCTCGGCCAGCGCCCCGACGTCGTCGGCGCGGACCAGATCGCCGATCCGTGGGTCGGTGACCACGTCGGCCGGACCGAACTCGCAGTCGGCGGCCAGCAGGGGCAGCCCGAAGGCCAGCGCCTCGACGAGCACGACACCGAAGCCCTCCCACCGTGAGGGCAGCACGAAGCAGTCGGCCGCGCGGAAGTGGACCGAGGGGTCGGTGGCGTAGCCGGCGAACTCCACCTGGTCCGCCACGCCCAACTCGCCGGCCAGCCGGCGCAGGTCGGCCTCGTCCGGACCCGAGCCGACCAGGGTGAGCCGGACGGGCGGGAGCTCCGCCCTGGCCTCCGCGAGTGCGCGCAGCAGGAGGTCCTGACCCTTCTGCCGCGAGAGGCGACCCACGGTGAGGAAGCGGAACACCTCCCCCGGCTCATCCCGCTCGACCGTCTCGGGCAGGTCCCGTACCGGGTTGCGCACGAACAGGACCGGGGCCCGGCGGGCCACCGTGCGCGCGGCGTGGTCGCGCAGGGACGGGGAGACGGCCAGGACCCCGGCGACGTCGCGGGAGACCACGTGCCGGAAGAGCGCGAACGCCAGCCGGGTGCGACGGGTGCCGTCGGCCTCCTCGATCCGCGGGTTGCCGTGCAGGTGCGAGACGAGGACGGGGAGACCCAGCCCGCGGGTTGCCAGCCACGCGACGACCGAGGCCTCGACCTGCGGCACGACCAGGACGTCGACGTCGAGCGCCGCGACGCACCGGCGCAGGGTCGCGGCGAGGCGACGCAGCCGGTCGACCCCGAGGACGTGGCGGGTGTACCGGGTGTCGGCGAGCAGCGGCTCGTCGTACCGCGTGGAGTACAGGACGTGGACGTCCAGCACGTCGCCGTGCGCCTCGGCCAGGCCGGTGGCGATCTCGTGCACCACCCGCTCGATGCCGGCGAAGTGCGCCGACGGGGACACGAAGTAGGCGACGCGGACCCGCCGCGTGCCGGCGTCCCCGGCACCGCGGCTCACCGCGGGGTGCCCGTCCGCTTCGGCAGCACCGAGGCGTACACGCGCTCGTGGTCGGCGGCCATGCGCTCGACCCGGAAGTGCTCGACACCCTCCCGCGCCCGTGCCCGCCAGGTCGCCAGCTCGTCGGGGTCGGCCATGAGCCCACGGAGCGCGGCGGCCATCGCCGGTGGGTCGGCGGACGGCACCAGCTGGCCGGCCCGGCCGTGCTCGAGCAGCTCGGGGATCCCGCCCACCGACGTCCCGACGACCGCGCAGCCGGCGGCGCGGGCCTCGGCGACCGTGAGCGGGCACGGGTCGGCCAGGGACGCGGTCGCGAACACGTCGGCCCGCTCCAGGAGCGGGCGGGGACGTGGCGTGGACCCCAGGAAGTGCACCGACCGCTCCAGGCCGAGGTCGGCCACGACCGACTCGAGCCGCTCGCGCTCGGGACCCCAGCCGACCACGTTGAGGTGCCACTCGGGGAACTCCGGCGCCAGCTCGGCGAAGGCGGCGATCACGTCGCCGACGGCCTTGCGCGGGTGCAGCCCGGACAGCGTCATCACGCAGGGGCGGGCCGGCGGGGGGAGGGGGTCGGCCTCGACCTCCTCCCGCGGGGAGCCGTCGGCGCCGTTGAGCACGGTGACGACCTTGGCCGCGGGGTACCCGCGGGACAGCAGCAGCCGGCGCTCGGCCTCGCTGACCGCGATGACCACCGTGCCCAGGCGCATCAGGTCGGAGTGCCGGTCGAAGGAGTTGTGCACCGTCGTCACCAGGGGGACCCGCAGCAGCTTGGCGACGCCGTAGCCGAGGACCGCCGAGCTCATCATGTGCGCGTGGATGACGTCGGGGCGGGTGCGCCGGGCCGCGGCCAGCAGCCCCAGCCCGGTCCGGGCCGCACCCCGCACCCCCTCGGCTGGTGGCAGGGTGACGACCTCGACCCCGTGCCGGGCCAGCAGCTCGTCGTAGGACCCGCCCGAGCTGGCGAAGACCACGCCGTGCCCGGCGTCCGCCTGGGCGCAGGCCAGGTCTACCGCGACGTGCACGTGGCCGTTGCCCCGGACCCCGTGCTTGAGCACGTGCATGATCTCCACGGACCCGCCCTCGGTCTCCCCGCCGTCCAGCACGTCGGCCCGGAGGGCGCGACCCGGGGCATCCTGCCACGGATCGGCCCGCCCTCGGCGTCCCGCGGAGCGCTCGGTGCCCGTCCGCGCAGGACGTTCACGCCCCCCGGCGCCGCCGTCGCGCCAGGCCCCGCGTGACGTGCCGGGCGCTGTAGGCGCCCTGCAGCGCGGCGAGCAGGGGCAGGCGCAGCGGCGACCCGGTGCGCGCGAGCTGGCCCTCGCGCCACATCGGGTCGCCGTTCAGCGCCGCCACCACCGAGGTCCCGGCAGGCTGCTCCCAGGTCACGTCGCGGCCGAAGTCGTGCGACCGCGTGCCGACGCTCAGCACCTCGGCGTCCTCCCGGCGCGGCCACACGACGGCCCGGTGGTACCGCCGCCAGGCCTGGGCGGCTTCGGTGACGATGCGCTCGGCCGGGCCGCGGGGCAGGGCGTCGAGGTGGTCGACGACACCGGCGAAGACGGTCCCCGGCGTGGGCGGTACCCGGTCGGCCCACCCGTCCACCTCGAGGTCCGAGCGCACCCGGCCACCGTCGAGGGTGAAGGTGCGGACGCTCGGCAGGTCGGGCTCGAAGAGCCACTCGACGTAGTGCCAGTACCGGAGGAGCGCCGTGCGGGGGCGCAGTGGCGAGTAGTCGACGGCCTCGACGGACAACCCGACGGTGCGCGCCTGCGGGGCGGTTCCCCCCGGGCGGAACGAGCGGGCGATCAGCACGGAGCCGACGTCGAGCTCGGGCAGGGCGGCGGCGAGGAGGTCCTGCGTCGTGCCGAACAGCCCGGTGTCGACCAGCACCGCGGTGCGGCGCGCACCGAGCACCTCGTGCAGGTGGCGGGTGAACAGCCGCGCCTGGCCGGCGAGGGTGGCCGCGCCGGTGACCTCGTCCGGGTGGCGGAGCAGCGCGGTCAGCTCCTCCGGTGTGAAGCGGCGCTGCCACCGGGGGTCCGGGGACACCGGCCGGACGCCGGTCACGGCCGCGAAGACGTCGGCCACCGAGGCCTGACCGAACTCGTACGACAGCGCCGAGGCGGCGGCGGGGACGAGCGTGTCCAGACCGTCGTCGAGGCCGCGCTGGATCGCCGGACGGATCGCCGCGACCCGGGAGACCATGAGCGGGGTCAGGTGGACGCTGGACGGCAGGCCGGTGGCGGCCAGGAACCGCTCGTACGCCAGCTGCATGCGCAGGCCGCCCCGGGCGCAGAAGAGCAGCGCTGCGTCGTCGGGTCGCTCCAGCAGGGACGTCAGGGCCCACAGCCGGAGGCAGAACTCGGCGACGATCGGACCGAGCACCTCGCGCCCGAACCCCTCGGGGGTCTCCTCCGGGGCCCGTCTCACCGGTCCCTCCGCAGGCGTGCGGGCACCGACACCAGCCGGCCGACCAGAGCTGTCGCCCGGTACGCCGTGCCACGCGGGAGGTGGGTCGGTGTCCACAAGGCGGCACGCGCCCGCGTGACGTCGGCGAGCAGGTCGTCCCCGATGTGCACGATCGCCGACGGGTCGACGCCCTCGGCAGCAGCGACCAGGTCGAAGATCCCACCGGCGTGCTTGGTGGACCCGAGGTCGGCGCTGGAGTAGACCGCGTCCACGGGCAGGTGGCCGACGACCGCGTCGAGGATCCGGGTGAGGTCGTCGGTCGAGTAGTAGGTGTCCGACACCGCGATCACCCGCACTCCCCTGGCCCGCGCCCCGTCCAGCAGGTCGACGAGGCGGCGGTTGGGGCGGAGGTGTTCGACGTCGACCTCGACCTCGGCATCGGCGAGCACCCCGGCGGCGGCCCCGTCGAGGCCGAGCGCTGTCGCCATGGTCGAGCAGATGCCCCGGAGGCTGGCGTCGCCGTGCGGGCGCTCGATCCCGACGGCGCGATAGGCGCTGTCGTGGCAGGTCCAGCGCAGCTCGACCACGACGGCCGGGTCCAGGCCGAGTCGCCGTGCGGCCCGCCGTCCGGCAGCGGCCAGCCGCCGGGTCTCGGTCGTGTGGTCACGCAGCAGCACCGTGTTGAACAGGTCGGTCGAGATCACGGTCCCGGGCGCCGAGGCGATCAGCACCGAGAGCGCAGCGAGGGACATGCACTCCCCCTGGGCTCGCCGGCGACCGTCGGCCAGATCCTGGCACACGGACCCGGCGCTCAGCGGTGCTGCAGCACTCCGCGGAGCGAGCGCGTGGCCAGGGCCACGACCGTCGGAGGCCGGTCTCTTCGATACCTGGCCCGCACCAGCCGGCGCGCGAGACGTCGCGGTGCGGTCAGCACCCCGAGGCACCAGACGAGGATCGCCAGCCGCGTCCCTGCGGGCTCTGGGCCCGGGTGCACCGGGGACAGCACGGTGTCGCGGAGCAGGCGGGCGCGGGACTCGCCAGGGAGGGCGGGGACCCCGGGGACCAATCGCTGGGAGGCCACCCGCAACTGGAGGAGGGGTCGGCTGCGGGACAGGGTTCGCTCGTCGGCCGGGGTCCCGAGGACGCGGTGGGTGTAGAGCAGCCGCTGGCGGGCCCGCTCGACGGTCCGAGGGAAGCGGGCGTCGTCGGTCACCAGGTCACTCACGTTCGCCTCGTGGACGCGGTAGCCGACCAGTGGCTCGACGATGGTGACGACGTCACCGAGGAACGGTGCCACAGCGAGACAGGCCGAGTCGGTCGCCGGACCGCAACTGTCGTCGAGCGGGAAGATCCGCTCGAGGAACCAACGGGCGTAGACGTTGCCCGACCCGGGCGGCGTCGGGTAGGCGCTCGTGCGGGCCGCCCACCGGCGGACCTGCTCGGGGGTGGGCTCGAACGGGTACTCCGGGAAGACGGTGCCGAGCGAATGCCCGTCCGCGTCGATGCGGAGCATCTGGACCTGGACCTTGCTGATGCCCGGGCGCCAGACCTTCGCCACCTCCCGCCCCAGGGACGGGAAGAGGACGTCGTCGGAGTCCAGGTGGATCACGACGTCACCGGTGGTCAGCTCGAAGCCCCGATTGCGCGCGACCCGCTGCGTGGCGTTCTCCTGGTAGAGCGCCCTGACCCGGTCGGCGTACCGGTCGATGACCTCCCGCGAGTCGTCGGTCGACCCGTCGTCGACGACGACGACCTCCACGTCGTCCCAGTCCAGGGCCAGGGCGCTCTCGATGGCCTGCCCGACGTAGCGCCCGTAGTCGTGGTTGGCGATGACCACGCTGATCCGCCCCAGACGGGGAGCGTCGGCAGGCAACGGTGTCACAGCGACTCCCTCCGCACGTGTACGGCGACGCCCGTCCCCCGGCGAGGTGCCGCCCGGTCCGGGCAGGGACAGACGGGCCCCCGGTTACGAGGACACGCCCAGCGTCCGCTCCGCCTCGACCGTAGAGACCCGAGCCGTCGGCTGGTACTGGAAGCCGCCCTGCCGGCCGAAGGACTCCAGGCCGAAGTCACGCAGCGTGGCGATCAAGCGACGTGACCGGGCGCCGGACCCGGCCGTGTAGATCGGATAGGCGTGCTCGAGGACGTGCCCGCCCTCCAGGCGCAGGTCCCCGGTGAAGAGACCGTTGGCGGCCGTGTGCGCGCGGAAGTCCGCGGCCGCCCGGTCCACGGATGCGCCGACCATGTCCCCCAGCACCTCGACGGCGAGGTACTCGCGGCCCCCGACCGGTCCGTAGAAGTCCGAGTGCACCGTCAGCCGCTTCCAGGCCCCGTCGTGCGAGAAGTTGTAGAGGATCGGGTCGTCGAAGCCCCGGCGTCCCGCGAAGCTGAGGAAGAGGGTGACGAGGGTCACCGAGGGCAACGGCTGGTCGCCGGGCGCACCGATGAGGTCCAGCGCCTGGTCGACCGGGATGGTCGAGATGACGCGGGGAGCCACGAAGGTCTGCCCCGCCACGTCGAGGCGGAAGGCGCCGTCCTCCCTGTGGAGCCGGTCGGCCCGCATCCCGAGCTGGAACGTGGTCCCCCGTGACTCCAGACGGTCCCTCGCCGGGGCGTAGAGGTGCGTGAAGCCCTCGCGGGGCCGGACCAGCTGCCGGTTGGTCTGCACGACGGGTTGCGCGGGTGCCGGCCGCCGCCCGGGCCGGCGGTCCCGCAGGGCCCGCAGGACCCGTCGCGAGAGGTTGCCGACCGACGCGTGCTCGGCGATCCACATCATCCGCTGCTCGGCGAACTCCAGTTCGACGTGTTCCGGCGCGACCCCGCAGAAACGCGCCATGTAGGTGCCCAGACCCGAGCGGTCCAGCAGCCGGGGCCCGATCCAGCGGCGGGCGAACTCCTGCGCGTTGCGCGGTCGCCGGTGGCGCACCCGCGCAGCCGCGGCGGACAGCAGCAGCAGGGCGCACTCACGAGGACCGGCGGCCAGGAAGTCGTCCCGGACCGAGAACGGGTACTCGGTCACCACGCCCTGCGGGTTCAGTCGACCCCAGGTCGGGTCGATGGGCAGGTACCGGTCGGTGATCTCGGGGAAGTGGCGGAGCAGGGGCGAATCGTCCTGGAAGACGAGGCTGCCCACGTCGAAGGTGTAGTCCCCGAGGTGGAAGTCCAGGTGGTTGCCACCGACACGGGGGTACTCGTCGACGACGAGGACTCTCCTGCTGCCCTGGTCGAGCAGGACCGACGCGCAGACCAGTCCGCTGATCCCGGCCCCGAGCACGATCGCGTCGAACCGCGTGCCGCCGTCCCCTCCGGAGTCGGGGCCGGGCGTGGCCTGCGCCGTCATGCCGCCCCCTCAGCGATCGCGCGGGCGGTCGGCGACCGCAGCCGAGCGGGTGACCTGCGCTGATCCGATGCTAACGTCTGTCGGCTGATCGAGAGCCGGCCCAGGTCGTCCTCTCGCGGCGGGTCGACGCCCGGTGCCCCGATCGACCGCGATGGTCCGCCCACCGCAGCGGCGCCGGTACCGTCGGACCACCACACCAGCGTCGGTAGGGGTGCTGCGGTGCGCGCAGTGACCGGACGCGGCACCACCGGTGGAGGTGCCACGGGCATCTCGATCGGGCGACGGGGGTGAGGGCGGGGTATGTCGACCGAGACCGAGCCCGCGCCGTCGTTCCGGCGGGCGGTCGTCCTGATGACCGCCACGAGCTTCCTGGTGCCGGCCGCCGGGGTCGTCACGGCGCCGGTCCTGGCCCGAGCGCTGGACGTGGCCGGGCGGGGTGAGCTCTCCGCGGCCCTCGCCCCCGCCACCCTGATGCTGGCCGTCGCCACCCTGGGCCTGCCCGACGCGTTGACCTACCACGTCGCCAAGCACCCCGGGATCGCGCGGCCGGCCGTGCTGTGGGCCGGTCTGGCGACCGGCGTGCTCGGCATGCTCTGCACGCTCAGCGTGTGGGCAGCGCTGCCGTTCCTCTCCGCCGGGGACCCCCGTCTGGGTGAGCTGATCCTGCTCGCCACGGTGCTCACGCTCCCGGCGCTCGTGGTGGGGGTGTTCCGCGGAGCCGCGACGGGGCGGCAGATGTGGGGCGCCGTGGCCGTGGAGCGGTTGGTCAACTCCTCGCTGCGGGTGGTGCTCCTCGGGGGGCTGTGGCTGGCCGGGGAACTGACCGTGTTCGTCGCCGTGCTGGTGAGCACGCTGACACCCGTCGTCGCCGGTCTGTCGTACTGGCGGCTGCTCACCCGCCCGCCGACGGAGGACCCCGCGCCGCCCTCAGGACGCCGGACGGCGCGGACGCTGCTGTCCTTCGGCGGTCGGGTGTGGCTCGGGTCGGTGGCGAGCATGCTGCTGGCCAGGTTCGGCTTCCTCTTCATGGCGCCGTTGTCCAGCGTCGAGGACCTGGGTCTCTACACGGTCGCCTCGACGGTCTCCGACCTCCCGCTGGTGGTCGCGCTCGCCATCCAGGGCACCCTCTACGGCGTCGACAGCAGGTCCCGGGACGCCGGCCGGCTGACCGCGACGAGCCGCGTCACGCTGCTGGTGGGGCTCCTGGGGTGCGTCGTGCTGGGCGCCACGCTGCCGCTGTGGATCGGTCCGCTGTTCGGCGAGGAGTTCACCGCTGCGACCGTGCCGACGATCATGCTGCTGGGATCCGCGCTCATCTGCATCCCAGGCCTGATGGCGGCCGCCGGCGTCGCGGCCTGGGGGCGGCCGGGACTGCGGAGCGCCGGTCTGGCGGTCGCGCTCGTCGCGAGCGCCTCGACGTTCCTGCTGCTGGTGCCGGTCCTCGGCGTGTACGGCGCCTGCTGGTCCAGCATCGCCACCAACGTCGTCCTGACCGGGTTCATGGTCACCGCGGCCTCCCGCGTACTGGGTGTCCGGGCCACCGACTTCCTCGTCCCGCGGGTCGCGGATGCGCGGCTGGCAGTGGCGGAGGGCGCCCGGCTGGTCCGCCGACTGCGCCCCGGCCGGCGACGCGCCGGGGTGGTGGCAGCGCCTCCCGGCCGCCAGGAGCAGCGGTGACCGCGCCGCCGGCCACGCGCGCGTTCCGGCGCCTCAGCGTGGTGATCGCCAACCACGACTACGAGCGCTACGTCGGTGCGGCCATCGAGAGCGCGTTGGCCGTCGAGTGGGACGACGTCGAGGTGGTGGTCGTCGACGACGGCTCGACCGACGGCTCGGTGGAGGTCATCCGGCGCTACGCCGACCGGGTCCAGGTCCTGGAGACCGAGAACGCCGGCCAGCGGGTCGCCGTCCACCGCGGCTACACGCGGACCACCGGGGACGTCGTCGTCTTCCTGGACTCCGACGACGTGCTCCCCCCGGACCTCGCCGTCCGGCTGGCCCAGGTCTGGGGCCCGACGGTGAGCAAGGCGCAGTTCCGCATGCAGCGGACGACCGCCGACGGTGCTCCGGTGGGGACGCCCTTCCCGGCCTACCGCCGCGTGCCCACACCGGAGCAGATCCGCTCGTGGGCCGGGGCGACCACCGCCTACCCCACCCCGCCCGGGTCGGGGAACGCCTACGCGCGGTGGTTCCTCGACCGCGTCCTCCCCGTGGGACCGGAGCTGGGCCGCGCCGCGGACTCGGCCTTCCTCGCCGCGGCCCCCTTCCTCGGCGACGTCGTGACGGTGCCGGAGGTGGTCGTCGGCTACCGGCAGCACGGGGCGAACGACAGCGACCTGCTGCGCGACGCCGAGCGCTTCCCGCGGGAGGTGGTGCGGGCCCGGCAGCGGTGGCACTTCGCGCAACGAGTAAGCGGCGGCGAGGTCGACGACCGGCCGCTGTTCCGCAGCCGCGAGCTCCTGCAACTGCGGGTGGCCGCCCGCCGGATGGCCCCCGCGGCGCGACCCCTCCCCGGCGACGGCTTCGCCCGGCTCCTCTGGGACGCCCTGCGCGCTCCCCTGCACACCGGGCCCGAGGGCCCGGGCACCCGCCTGGCGGTCACCGCCTGGTGCCTGGCCACCCTGCTGACCCCCCGCGCGGTGGCCCGCCGGCTCGTCGCCCTGCGCTACGGCCGGCGGGGCTGAGCCCGGTGCCGGCGGTCAGCCGGCCGGGTCGGCCGCGGGGACCGGGATGTCGAGGACCCGCTCGGGGGTGAAGCGCCGGCGGGCGACGTCACCGGCGGCGCGGAGGTTGCCGCGGAGCCGCTCGCGCCGCCAGGCGGCCTCGGGCCCCCGCACCGAGCGGACGGCGTTCTTGGCCACCCGGAACACCGTCTCGTGCACCGTCAGCCACAGCGGGAAGCTGCCGACGTGGTGCAGGTACGCCGGGTTCATCACCTGCGAGTAGCCCAGCCGCTCGTGCGCCACCCGGCCCCCGGACTTCACCCCGCGGTGGACGACCACGCAGTCCTCCACCCGTGCCAGGACGCCGTGGCGCATGGCCCGCCGCGCGAAGTCGTGGTCCTCCAGCCACGAGTACAGCGGCAGGCGGGCGTCGAACCGCTGCCCCGCGAGCGCGTCGGCCCGGAAGGCGAAGTTGCACCCGTACAGCTCCCGACTCGTCGTCCACCGGCCGCTCGCCGGCTGGGCCCAGGAGGCGGCGAGCGCGGCGTCGGCCGCGTCCCGGGGGACGGCGTCTCCGGTGGCGCCGTCCACGAGCACGCGACCGGTGAGCGCGACGACACCCGGGTGGCCGTCGAGGAAGGCCAGGCCCTGCTCGAGGTAGTCCTCGCGGACGACGGCGTCGTCGTCGAAGCAGAAGACGTGCGTGGCGTCGGGGACGGCGTCCAGCCCGGCGTTGCGCTGCGCGGCCAGCCCCCGGTCGTGGACGACGACGGCCCTCTCCGGCAGCGGGGTGGCCGGCAGGCTCGCCGCGTCGGGGACCGAGACCACCAGGGTGAAGTCCTGCCGGGTCTGACGGGCGAGGTCGGCGACGACCTCGCCGAGGAGCTGGGGGCGTCCGGCCGAGGCCAGCAGGACGACGACGCGGCGGCTGGCAGCTGACACCGGGCCTCTCCTCTCCGGGCGGGGGCGTCCCGGGGCATTGTGCCGTGCCCGGGCAGGGGCGACGGCCGAGCGTTCGCCGGCCGGTCCCAGGTCGGCCGGGCATCATGTCGGCGTGCCGAACCCGACCAGCGCCGACGGCGTCCGAGTGACCCTCGTCCACGAGCGCTTCACCGAGTTCGCGGGTTCGGAGGCGGTGGTCGAGCAGCTGGCGCTCGAGTGGCCGCAGGCACCGATCCTGGCGCCGATCGGGCTGCCGGGCGTGCTGCCGCCCGCGCTGGAGGGACGGCTGCGCACCACCGCGCTGAGCCGGCTGCTGCGGGGCTCCACCTACGCCCACCTGCTCCCCGCCCTGCCGGTGGCGATGCGCCGGCTGCCGGTCCCGCCGTCCGACGTCGTCATCGCCTCGCACCACGCGTTCGCGACACAGGTCGTGCACGCCACGTCCGCGCCGGTCGTGGCCTACGTGCACTCCCCTGCGCGCTGGGTGTGGGACCCCGCCATGCGCGCCGGCGAGGTGGGCGGGCGCCTCGGGGAGACGGCGCTGGCCGCGTTCTCGACCGGCTACCGGCCACTCGACCGCCGCGCCGCCGCCCGGGTGCGCACCCTGGTCGCGAACTCCCACGCCGTCGCGGGGCGCATCGCCGACTGGTGGGACCGCGAGGCGGTCGTCGTGCACCCGCCGGTGGACACCGGCTTCTACACGCCGGACGACACGGTGGAGCGCGAGGACTTCTTCCTGCTCGCCGGCCGGCTGGTCCCCTACAAGCGGCCCGACCTCGCCGTCCGCGCGGCCGAGCGGGCCGGCGTCCCGCTGGTCGTCGCCGGGGAGGGTCGCTCGCGGGCCGAGGTCGCGCAGCTGGCCGGTCCGGGCACCCGCTTCGTCGGCCGGGTCGACGACGCGGGGCTGCGCGACCTGTTCCGGCGCTGCCGCGCGCTGCTCATGCCCGGGGTGGAGGACTTCGGCATCGTGCCGGTCGAGGCGCAGGCCTGCGGCGCGCCGGTGGTCGCGGTCGACGCCGGCGGTGCGCGCGACTCGGTGCTCCCCGGCGTGACCGGCGAGCTGGTCCCGGCGGTCGGCCCGGACGAGGAGGTGGCGGCCTGGGCGCGGGCGCTGGGGTCCTTCGACGACGCCGCCTACGACGCCCGCCGCACCCGGACCCACGCGGAGTCGTTCTCCCGCGCGCGCTTCCGCAGCGCGATGGCCGACGTCGTGGCGAAGACGCTCAGCGCCGGCTGACGCCTCCGGTGACCGCCGCGACGGTCTCGGCCGCCACGTCGTCCCAGGTGCGCGGCGCCCGCCGGGACGACGGGTGGGCGCCGCGGTCGTCCAGGTGCGTGACCGCCGCCTCCGCCCAGGCCGCCACGTCGCCGGCCGGGAGGTGCCGTGCCGCGTCGCCGCTGACCTCCACCAGCGCCGGGTCCAGGGACGTCACCAGCGGGGCGCCGAGGTCGAGGGCCTCCACCGCCGGCAGCCCGAACCCCTCGGCGAGGCTCGGCGCGAGCACCACGGCGGCGTGCTCGTAGCACCACCGCAGGGTCCCGTCGTCCACCCCGACCAGCGGGACGACGCTGCCGGCGGCCACCAGCGCCGGGAAGTGCGGGCCGTACGAGGTGGCCCCCCACGCGGGCGGGCCGACCAGCACGAGGACGGCGTCGGGGCGCTGCCGGACGACCCGCTCCCACGCCGACACCACGACGCCCAGGTTCTTGCGCGGCGAGGGGTCGCCCACGACCAGCGCGAAGGGCCGGCCGGCCACGGCCTCGACCGACACCGGCGCCGCCTCCAGCAGCCGGGTGCCGGTCGCCAGGGGGACGACGGTGCCGCGGGCCGCGCTGCCGGGCTCCCGGTGGGCCAGCCGGGCCAGGGTCGCTGCGCTCACGCAGACCAGCGCGTCGGCCTGCCGGATGGATGCCGCGTAGGGCCGGCGCAGCAGGTGCCGCTTGGCCGGCGGGAAGTCCGCCGGCCGGTCGTAGAGCAGCATGTCGTGGACGGTCAGCGCGGTCCGCGCCGCGACCCCGCGGGGCAGCAGGTGCTTGACCCCGTGGACGACGTCGTAGCGCCGGCCGAGGGTCCGGCCCAGCAGGTACCGCTCGTACAGGGGCAGCAGGGGGTCGGGCACCGCCGGGACCGCCACGACGCGGTCCCCGGCCCCGGTCAGCTCCCCCAGCGGCCCGGCGGCCTGCGGGGAGGTCACCAGGTGCAGCTCGACGTCGTCCCGGCGGTGCAGGGCCCGGGCGAGCTCGACGGTGTAGCGGACGATCCCGCCCCCGCGGCCCTCCGGCGGGACGTGCCCCGCCATGAGCAGCCAGCGGACCGGGCGGTTCACCCCGAGACGTCCGCGGCGGCGGGCCGGCCCTCGACGACGACCACGGTCACGTTGTCGCGCGCCCCCACGCTCTCGGCCGCGGCGGTGAGCGTCGTGGCGGTCTCCTCCACCGGCCGGCCGCCGCCGAGGAGCTCGGCGAGCCGGTCGTCGCCCAGTTCCCCGGTGAGGCCGTCGGAGCAGGCCAGGAAGCGGTCACCGGGCACCACCGGCAGCAGGACGACGTCGGCCTCGGGACGGGGGCCGACCCCGAGGGCCCGGGTGATGATGTGCCGCTGCGGGTGCGTGGCCGCGCCCTCGTCGGTGAGGTAGCCGGCGTCGATCAGCTCCTGGACGACCGAGTGGTCCCTCGTGCACTGCTCCAGGCGGTCCCCGGTCCAGCGGTAGACGCGGGAGTCACCGACGTGGAACACCGCCCACTGCGGCCCCTCGCCCTCGTCCACCAGCGCCACGCCGGCGACCGTCGTCCCCGCGCCGGCCTTGTCCGCGCCGCGGAAGGCGCGGATCTCACCGTCCGCCCGCTGCAGCGCCAGCCGGATCCCCTGCACGGTCGTCGCGCTCCCGCCCGTCAGCGAGCGCAGCGCCTCGACGACCGCCTCCGCGGCGGCCGCGCCCCCGACGTGACCCCCCATGCCGTCGGCGACGGCGAACACCGGCGGGCCGGCCAGGAACCTGTCCTGGTTGTCCTCCCGCTGGCCGACCGCCGTCGCCGCACCCCACGTCAGCTCGACCTGCGGCATCCACACTCCACAACACGCATCGACGACAGGACGACCCGCGGGGAAGGCAGGTGGGGCGAGCTTAGGAGGTCGGCGACACACCGGCAGGACACGCACCTCCGACGGTCCGGTCGCGCCGTGTCCGGACCCGGCCGGGAGGGGGGAATTCCCCCGAACGAGGCCGTCACCCCTCCCCTTCCACCACTACCGTCGGGTGGTGCCCCGCAGGTTGTCCGCGCTCGTCGTCGCCGTGGTCGTCTCTGGGTTCGCCGTGCTGCTGTTGACCGGCGAGTACGCCAGCGACGGCCCGGTGCTGCTGGCCCTGGGCGAGGACCGTGGCGTCCACCTCGGCGACGTCTTCGTCCTCACCGGGTGGGCGCTGGCCCTGCTGGCCGTGGCCCGGCTGCTGGCGGCCGGGCGGCACGGCGACGGCTGAGCCCGGTCAGGCCTGCGCGCCCGGGTCCGGCCACGCCTCCGCCAGCCGGGCGAACCACGCGACCTCCTCGGCCAGCCCCCGGTCCAGGTCGACGGTGGGCCGGAAGCCGAGCTCCACGCGCACCCGCTCGACCCGGCAGAGCACGTCGCCGGCCCGTCTCCCCGGGAGGTGCCGCGGCGGCGGGGGCAGCACCCCCCGCTGCGCGGCCACGGCCCGCCGCACCCGGTCGGCCAGCGCCACCGTGCGCTCCGCCGTCCCGCTGCCGGCGTTGAGCAGCCGGAACCGCTCCCCCGCCGGCGAGACCGCGGGCGGGCTCGCCACGGCACGCAGCACCAGCCGCGCCGCGTCCTCCACGTGCAGGTAGTCGCGCAGCTCGGTGCCGTCGCCGGCGATCGTCGCCGGGATCCCGGCCAGGCCGGCCCGGATGAACGTCGGCACCGCCCACGGCGCGGTCTCCCCCGGCCCGTAGAGGGTGGTGAACCGGAGCACCGTGGCCTCCGGGCCACCGGCCGCGGCGGCGATCCGGAGCTGGTCCTCCAGCGCCAGCCGGGCCGCCGCCGCGGGGTCGTCGGGGGTCGGCCGCACCGACTCGTCCACCGGCGTGGCAGCGGCCCGCCCGTACACGGCCACCGAGCTGCCGAGGACCACGTGGCCCAGCCCGTCGCCGAGCGCGGCCAGCAGTTCCAGCGCCCCGGCCACGTCGACGGCGACGGCGTCCCGCGCGGTACCGGTCGCGGTGGGCTCCCCCGGCCCATCGGGCGCCGACGCCAGGTGCACGAGCTGCTCGGTCCCCGCGGCCCGGCGCGCCACCCGGCGGGCCGCCTCCGGGCGCCACCACTCCGGCTCCTGGACCAGCTCGACGACGCCCTCGCGGATCGCCCGCCGCAGCGGCTCGCGCCACCCCGGGTCCGGGCCGACCACGGTGACGCGGCAGCCGGCGGTCAGCAGCCGGGGCACCAGGGCGGCGCCGAGGAAGCCGGTGCCGCCGGTCACCAGCACCGGCATGCCGCGCAGCCGTGCGCCGTCCGGGTCGGGTCCCCGCACCTGCCACCTCCCACGGCGCGCCCGGCGCACGCCCGTGGCTGCGGGACGTTAGGGCGGCGGGGGCTGCGACGGAACGGTCCGGTCCGCATCCGCGAGGGTCGACCCGCGTGCGCTGACCGCCCGTGCCCGTCCCGCGCCCCGGCGTGTCGCAGCCACCCGTCCGGGTGGCGCCGGCGCGCGCACCCCTCCAGCGGAACGGCGTGGGCGCCGATGGGGTGCGCATGCCCATCGCGCACAACCCGCTCTCCGTGTCACTGCCGGTCTCGCTGCTGTTGCCGCCGGAGGACGACGTCACCAGCCTGCTGCCCGGGCCCAACTCGGTCTCGGCCCATCTCGCCGAGCGCCTGGCCGCCGTGGAGGCCGTCCCCGCGGCTCTCATGGTCGTGGGCCTGCTCCGGCGCGACGACACCTGGCCGATCGCGGTCAGCACGCTGGCCGCCGCCACCTCGGTGGTGGCCCGCTCGCTGCGCGGCGACGACTGGCTGGGCCGCTCCGGCCCCCACGAGTTCGCCGTGCTGCTGAGCGGCAGCGCCGAGGACGCCGAGGTCGCCGCCACTCGGGTGGCCGCCACCATCACCGGCCTGGGGATCTCCGGGCTCGCGGCCTGCGCCGGTGTCGCCGCGCTCGAGCCGGGCGCCACCGCCGCCGAGACGATGCGGCGCGCCGTCCTGTGCCTGCAGACCGCGCGCTCGCGCGGCGCGGGCGAGGTCATCCGCTACCGCGGCACCCGCTGAGCCGACGGTCGTCCGCACCACGGCGGACGACCGTCGGCTCAGCCCCGTCTCCTCCTCCGGCGTCGCCAGGTCCGGAGCAGCAGCCACGTCACGATCGCCAGCAGCGCGAGCCCGGTCAGCCAGCCGACCAGCTCCGGATCGCCACCGAGGCCGGTGGCCTCCCACGCCGTGTAGCCGATCGCGTACCCGAGGACGACGACCAGCAGCACCGGCACGGCGAGGACGAGGACCCCCACGTGTCCTCCTTCGTCGCCGGCGCCCCTCCCGGACGCGACCGGGCACTCAGCGGGTGACGGAGGGTGCGTGCCCGTTCTGCGCGGCCGCCTGCCCGGCCTCCCGCGCGGCCAGCCGCTCGCGCTGCGGGATGACGGTGTACTTCGGGTCCCGTGCGCTGGCCATGCCCGCCTCGTAGACGCCGAAGCGGGTGAGCAGCGACCCGGCCGCGAGCAGCGCACCGGCGAGGACCGCCCCCGCGCGCCGCCGTCCGGCGACGACGGTGAGCGCCGCGCCGGCCGCGGTGCAGGACTTCGCCGCGCGCAGCAGCGTCCCGGCCTTGCCCTCGTGGTACGGCTCGCTGACGATGCCGAACTCGGTCTCGACCCGGTGCATGGCGGCCAGCTCGACCACCGCGCCGGTCACGGCCATCTTCCGCGAGGGCCCGGCCTCCTCGATCGGGCTGATCGCCATCGTGATCCCCCCGCCGGCGGCCATCCCCGAGGCGCCGAAGACGAAGGGCAGCTCCTTGTGGGCGGCGTGCCACGACGGGACGGCGGTGTTGGAGAACAGCACCCCGGTGTAGGTCGCCAGCGGAGCGCCGAACAGCGCGGCGACCACCCCGCCGAAGCGCTTGAGCCGGGGGAACCAGCCGAGCAGCTCCACCGCCGCCGTCGCCCCGGCCGCCGCGCTGAACGGCGCCAGGATGTACGAGCCGATCGACAGCGGGGACGTCGGCTTGAACACCCGCAGCATGTGCAGGAAGCGCTGCGGCCGGCCGAGGTCGTGGATGAGGAACACGACCGAGGCGATGGCCGCGCCACCGGAGACGTACCGCGAGTTGCGGGTGAGCGCCGGCCGGTCGGTGAGGTCGGCCAGCGCCGCCATGATCGACGACGAGCCCGCCGCGCCGCCGAGGAACAGGTACAGCGGCACGTCCGGCGTCTTCCACACCGGCGGCTTGATGATCGGCCGGCCGTAGTACGAGGTGAACTCGGCCTCCTCGACCATCAGCACCTCGCCGCGACGGCCCCCGCCGCCCCGGCGACGACGCCGCTTCTCGCGCTTCTGCGCCGGCGGCCCGTCCGCCCGCCGCCACCCCGCGCCCGGCGTGGTGATGCCCTCCGTCACCGAGGCCTCCTCGACCCGAGGACGGCCGACAGCGCGACCCCGAGGATCATCACCGCGGCCGCACCGGCGGACTTCCACATCGCGGGCAGGTCGCGGGTGGTGACGACCGGGTCCGGCGGCAGGCCGTAGACCTCCGGCTCGTCGAGCAGCAGGAAGAACGCCCCGGCGCCGCCGACGCCGTCGTCCTCGTCCCGCCCGTAGAGCCGGGCGGTCTCCACGCCCTGCGCCTTCAGCGTGGCCAGCCGCGCGTCGGCGCGGGCCTGCAGCTCGTCGAGGTTGCCGAACTGGATCGACTGCGTCGGGCAGGCGGTCGCGCACGCCGGCTGCAGACCGTCGGTCAGCCGGTCGTAGCACATCGTGCACTTGAAGACCCGGCCGTCGTCCTTGCGCTGCTCGATGACGCCGTACGGGCAGGCCGGCACGCAGTAGCCGCAGCCGTTGCAGATGTCGCCCTGGACGACGACCGTGCCGAACTCGGTGCGGAACAGCGCGCCGGTCGGGCAGACGTCGAGGCAGCCGGCGTGCGTGCAGTGCTTGCACACGTCGGAGCTCATCAGCCAGCGGATCTGCTTGTCCGACCCCGACTGCCCGGTCTGCGGGTCGAACTCGCTCAGCGCTTCGGCGTTGAGCACGCTGGACTGCTGCGCCGTCGCCAGGCTGTCGTCGTTCGGACCGTCGGTGACCGAGCGGCCGCTGTCCTGGCGGTCGTCACCGGGCCGGCCGAACGTCGGCATCGGCAGGTCGACGGTGCGGGTCTGCTCGATGAACGCCACGTGCCGCCAGGAGTTGGCCCCCAGCTGGCCGGTGTTGTCGTAGGACATCCCGGACAGCCCCATGGCGTCGCGCACGCCGTGCGCGTCGTCCATCGGCAGGGTGTTCCACTCCTTGCACGCCACCTCGCAGGCCTTGCAGCCGATGCACACCGAGGTGTCGGTGAAGAAGCCCACCCGCGCCGGGTGGTCCTCCTCGTAGCCGGCCTCCCCCTGCACGTCGGGCAGCGGCCCGAACAACCGGTTGTCGGGGTCCCGCCCGGTGAAGGCCGGGCTCGCCGAGCTGATCGAGGTCACGCCGGCCTCCTCTCGTCCGATCCGGTCACAGGGTCGATCCCTCGCCGGCGTCGGCGGCGACCGGGTCGCGGCCGTTCACCCCGACCCGCCCCGAGGGCACACCGGCGCGCTGCCGGTAGGCCTCCACGAAGTCGATGAGCTCGGGGCCGCGCGGGCGCCGTCCCGGCCGGATGTCGGCGGTGCTGACCTTGTCCTCCTGGATGTGGGTGTTCGGGTCGAGCACGATCCCGAGCAGGTCGTTGGCCCCGTCACCGGTCGAGAGACCGCTGTAGGACCAGTGGTAGGGCATCCCGATCTGGTGCACGACCTGGCCGTCGCGCAGCCTGATCGGCCGGATCCGCTCGGTGACGAGCACCTTCGCCTCGATCGCCGTCCGCGAGCTGACCAGCGTGGCGTACTCACCGTTGGTCAGGCCGCGCAGCTCGGCGAGCTCCGGGCTGACCTCGACGAAGAACTCCGGCTGGAGCTCGGACAGGTAGGGCAGCGTGCGGCTCATCCCGCCGGCCGTGTGGTGCTCGGTGAGCCGGTAGGTGGTCACCTGGAACGGGAAGACGTCGGACATCGGCGGGTTCTCCCGGTTCCACGGGCCCTCGATGCGCTCGAGCGTCGGGTTCGCCTGCTGCTTGTACAGCGCGTTCTCGACGACGGACTCCGCCGGCTCGTAGTGCGTCGGCAGCGGGCCGTCGACCACCCCGGCGGGCGCGAACAGCCACGCCTTGCCGTCGCCCTGCATGACGAACGGGTCCGCGCCTCCGATCGCGTCCTGCGCCCGGGCGCCCTCCGGCGGCACGTAGTCAGGACGCTTGGTCGCCTCGAAGTCGGGGTTGTCCAGGCCGGTCCAGCGACCGGCCTCCTCGTCCCACCAGACGTACTTCTTGCGCTCGCTCCACGGCTTGCCGTCCGGGTCGGCCGAGGCGCGGTTGTAGAGGATGCGCCGGTTGTACGGCCAGGCCCATCCCCACTCGGCGGCCACCGGGCCCTGCTCGCGGCCGGGCTTGCGCCGGGCGGCCTGGTTCACCTCGTCGGCGTAGACGCCGGAGTAGATCCAGCAGCCGCACGACGTCGAGCCGTTGTCCTTCAGCTCCAGGTAGCCGGACACCGCGCGCCCGTCCGGGCCGGTGCCGTTGATCTCCCGCAGGATCGCGTCCGCGCTCGGCTCCTGGTCGGGCCCGTGGGTCGGGTAGTCCCAGGTCAGGTCGAGCAGCGGGCGGTCCCGCGGGTCGGTGGAGCCGGCCAGCCGCTCGCGCAGGATGCGACCGAGGTGGAAGTAGAACCACAGGTCGCTCGTGGCGTCACCCGGCGGCTCGACCGCCTTGTGCCGCCACTGCAGCAGCCGCTGCGTCTGGGTGAAGGTCCCCTCCTTCTCCGCGTGCGAGGCCGCCGGCACGAAGAAGACCTCGGTGCCGATCGTCTCGGGCGCCAGCTCCCCGGTCTCGATCTCCGGGGACTCCTTCCAGAAGGTCGCCGACTCGATCATCTGCAGGTCGCGGACGACCAGCCAGTCCAGGTTGGCCAGCCCGAACCGGTTCATCCGCCCGTTGGGGTGGCCGACCGTCGGGTTCTCACCGACCAGGAAGTAGCCGGAGACCTTGCCCTTGATCATGTCGGCGATCGTGCGGTACGAGCTGTGGTCGCCGTCGATCTTCGGGAGGTAGTCGAACGCGAAGTCGTTCTCCGGCGTCGCGGCGTCCCCCCACCAGGCCTTGAGCAGGCTGGTCATGTAGGCGCGCTTGTTGCCCCAGAAGCCGCCCTTGCCGGCCGCGTCGGCGCAGTACTCGTCCAGCGACCCGTGCTGCAGCGCGTGCGGCATGGGCAGGTAGCCCGGCAGCAGGTTGTACAGCGTCGGGACGTCGGTCGAGCCCTGGATGCTCGCGTGCCCGCGCAGCGCGAGGATCCCGCCGCCGGGACGGCCGATGTTGCCCAGCAGCGTCTGCAGGATCGAGCAGGTGCGGATGTACTGCGCACCGACGCTGTGCTGCGTCCAGCCCACCGAGTACACCCACGCCGTCGTCCGCTCGCGGCCGCTGTTCTCGGTCACCCAGCGGGCGACCTGCAGGAACACCTCCGGCTCGATGCCGCAGACCTCGGCCACCATCTCCGGGGTGTAGCGGTCGAAGTGCCGCTTGAGGACCTGGAACACCGACCGCGGGTGCTGCAGCGTCTCGTCGCGCTTCGGCTTGGCCGCGATCGGCGGGCCGCCGCTGCCGGCCGCCTGGGCCTTGTCGGTCTTCTTGATCTCCGGGTCCTGCTCCTTGCGGTCCTGCTCCGCGGCCCCGGCCGGGTCGTCGGAGCCCGAGTGCGGCGGCTCCTCGGGCTCGTACTGCCAGCTGGCCTCGTCGTAGGTGTTGCTCTCCGGGTCGAAGCCGGAGAACAGGCCGTCGAGGTCCTCGGAGTCGACGAACTGCTCGCTCACCAGCGCCGCGGCGTTGGTGTAGGCGACGACGTACTCCTTGAAGTACAGGTCGTTGTCGAGCACGTACCGGATGAGGCCGCCGAGGAAGGCGATGTCCGTGCCGATCCGCAGCGGGACGTGCAGGTCGGCGATCGCGCTGGTGCGGGTGAACCGCGGGTCGATGTGGATCACCTTGGCGCCGCGCGCCTTGGCCTCACTCACCCACTGGAAACCCACCGGGTGGCACTCGGCCATGTTCGAACCCTCGATGACGATGCAGTCGGAGTTCGCGAGGTCTTCCTGGAAGTTCGTGGCGCCGCCACGACCGAACGAGGCACCCAGACCGGGCACCGTGGCGGAGTGCTATATGCGGGCCTGGTTCTCGATCTGGATCGCGCCCAGGGCGCTGTAGAGCTTCTTCATGAGGTAGTTCTCCTCGTTGTCGAGGGTCGCCCCTCCGAGGCTCGCAATCCCCATGGTGCGGTTGACGCGCTTGCCGTCGTTCTCGTCCTGCCAGCCCTTGCGGCGGGCCTCGAGCACGCGGTCGGCGATCATCTCCATCGCCGTGTCCAGCTCGAGGTCCTCCCACTCGGTCCCGAAGGGGCGGCGGTACTTCACCGTCGTCACCCGGGTGGGGCTGGTGACCAGCTGCTTGCTGGCGCTGCCCTTGGGGCACAGCCGGCCGCGGCTGATCGGCGAGTCCGGGTCGCCCTCGATCTGGACGATCTGCTCGTCCTTGACGTAGATCCGCTGCCCACACCCCACCGCGCAGTACGGGCACACGCTCTGCACGACGCGGTCGGCGGTGGCCGTGCGGCTCACCACGTTCTCCGTCGCCTTGCTGCGCGCGGCCGCGCCGCGTCCGAGGGGGTCGGGGCCGGTCAGCTGCCGGAACACCGGCCACGCGTCGAGCCAGGTCTTCACACCGGCAACTCTGCCACTCTCCTGCCGCTCCGGCTCCGTGGGACCCGCCGCAACCAGGGGCAACCGGCCGTTCCCGTTTCCGTTCCGTGACCTGACGGCCGTCGTCGCGCCGTGATCACGGGCTCGTTGCCGGCGTTCCCGGCGCGTCGTCCCGTGTCGCCCGCAACGAGCCCATGATCACCTCGGAGTCGCGGGCGGGCGGGTGGTCGCGGGGTCGCCGGCGACGCGTCAGGGACGCCAGCCGCGGCTGATCAGCGCCCGCCTCGTGCGCTCGACCACGACGACCGGGCCGCCCAGGTGCCGCGCGGCGAAGCGGAGGACCAGCCACCCGTCGGCGGCCATCAGCGAGTAGCGGTCGACGTCGCGGCCGAACTGGCCGGGGCCTGCGTGCTGGCGCCCGTCGTACTCCAGCGCCACCTCCCACTCCGGGTAGCCGAGGTCGGCGTGCACGACCGCGCGCCCCCACCGGTCGCACACCGGCACCTGCACCTGCGGGTCGGGCAGGTCGCTGGTCACCAGCCAGTGGCGGACGAGGCTCTCCGGCCGGGAGGCCGCCCGCCCGTCGAGCCGCGGGGCGCACTCACGGGCCCGGACGACGCCCCGCACACGGTCGGCGCGCTCCAGCCGCCGGGCGAGTGATCCGGCGTCCATCTCCCCCGCGCGCAGCAGTGCGTCGCCGACCGCGACGAGTTCCGCGGGCGGCAGCCGGGCGGCGAGGTCGAGGAACGTCTGAGGGCCGGACGTCAGCGGCAGCCCGCCGGTCACCACGACGTCCTCTTCCGCCAACAGCCGCTCGTGGACAGTGACCCCGGCCCGCCGGGGCAGCTGCCGCCGGGAGGGGACGACGACGTGGACGGTCGGCGGCTCGTCGATCGGCGCGCCGTACAGCCGCGCCGCCGTCCCCAGCCCGAAGGCGACGTCACCGGGGAGGACCAGCCGCCAGGCGCGGCAGCGGGTGGTCAGCTCGGGCTCGACGGCGGAGGAGAGGTACAGGCCGCGCCCCATGCGGACGCCGTCCTGAGCGATCTGCCGGCGGGTCGCGCCGAGATCGCGCGCCCCGGTCCAGGTGTAGGCGGTGCCCAGCTCGATGTCCGTCACACCGACACCGTCGGGGTCGGTCGGCCGCGGTGGCGCCGGCGGCAGGGACGTGTGGACGGGCCGCACCGCTGTGGACGCCACCCCCTCCGCCGTGATCATGGGGTTCGTGCCCACCCGGACGGCGTGTCGTCGCGTGTCTCGTGCAACAACCCCATGATCACGGCCGAGAGGGAGGGGAAGGTCGGGAGGGGTGGGGGACGGCGCCGGGCGGCGGATCGGCGGGGTGGCACCCACCTCCGGGGGTGCCCGTAGGGGTCAAACCGGTGCCGGATGGTCGGACCCTCGGTCGATACTGGCCGGGTGGGCGGACCGCACCTGGAGTTCCTCGGCCACTCGACGGTGCGCGTCGAGCTGGCCGGGCACACGGTGCTGACCGACCCGGTGCTCACCCCCCGCGTCGGGCCGCTGCAGCGCGTGGTCCCCGTCCCCGCGTCCGAGGCGTACGCCGGCGTCGACCTCGTGCTGATCAGCCACCTGCACGGAGACCACCTGCACCTGCCCTCGCTGCGGCTGCTCCGTCCCGGCACGCGCGTCGTCGTCCCCCGCGGGGCCGGGGCGTGGCTGCGCTCGCGCGGGTTCGGCAACGTGACCGAGGTGCTGCCCGGGGAGGCGGTGACCCACGGCGCGCTGCGGGTCACCGCCGTCCCGGCCGCGCACTCCGGGCACCGCTGGGGTCCGCGCCTGACGCACGGCCCGGACACCCCTGCCGTCGGTCACCTGGTCCAGGGCGGCGGGTGCACCGTGTACGCCGCCGGCGACACCGGACTGACCGACGCCATGTCCCTGCTCGGCGGGCGCGGGGTCGACGTCGCGCTGCTGCCGGTGTGGGGCTGGGGGCTCACGCTCGGCCCCGGCCACCTCGACCCGGCGGGCGCGGCCGAGGCGGCGGCGCGGCTGCGGGCGCGGGTCGCCGTCCCGGTGCACTGGGGCACGCTCGCGCTGCCGGGTGTCGCGAGGCGCCCGCTGATGCGCCGGCTGCTCACCGAGCCACCCCACGAGTTCGCGGCCGCGGTCGCCGGCCGCGGCCTGCCCACGGCGGTGCCGGTCGCCGAGCCCGGGCAGCCGGTCATGCTCCCCGCCGACGTGGGGACGACGTCGTGAGCGCCGGCGCGCTCGCGGCCGGGTGGACCGACGGCTCGTCGATCGGCTACCCGGTGCTGTTCGGCGGCGTGCTGCTCGGCTCGGTCGTGCCCGTCGTCCCGACCGGCGCCGTCGTGGGCGCCGGTGCGGCGTTCGCCGTCACCGCCCACGAGCTCGACCTCGCGCTGGTCATCGCGGTGGCCACCCTCGGCGCCTGGCTCGGCGACCTGGTCACCTTCGCGATCTGCCGGTTCGGCGGGCCCTCGGCGGTCCGCTGGGTCGCCCGCGGTCAGCACGCCGACCGGATCGAGGAGGTCCGCGACCAGTTCCACCGGCACGGCTGGCAGATCGTCGTCGTCGGCCGGTTGCTGCCCGCCGGCCGCATCCCGGTGCTGCTGGCCGCCGGCGCGCTGGCCTACCCCTGGCGGCGGCTGCTGCCGGCGTCCCTGCTCGCCGCGTTCCTCTGGGCGGTCGCCTACGCCGCGTTGGGCGTGCTCAGCGGCGGCATCTTCGACTCCCCGCTGGTCGCCGTCCTGCTGGCGACCGTGCTGGTGCTGCTCGTGGGCGCGGTGCTGAACCTGGTCGGCGCGCACCGCCGGCGCACCCCTGACCCGGAGCCCGAGCGCGACGCCTCGGCCTGCGGCCCGGCATGACCGCTCCTCCCGGGCGGGTGCTCCAGCGGGGCCGGACGCCGGCGCGCGTCCTGCTCACCTGGGCGGCCAGCACCGCGGCGCTCGTCGTCCTCGACCGCTGGCTCGGCGCCTTCGCGATGCCCTCGTGGTGGCAGCCACCGCTCATCGCGCTGCTGCTCGGCCTGCTCACCGGGGTGGTGTGGCCGCTGGTCATGCGGGTCGCGCTGCCGCTGGCCTTCTTCACCCTGGGCCTGGGCAGCTTCCTGCTGCTGGGCGCGGCGGTGCTCGGCCTGTCCTTCCTCGTCCCCGGCGTCGTCATCGCCGACCTGCGCACCGCCGTCGTCGTCGGGGTCACCATGGCCGGCGTCTCCGGGCTGGTCAGCAGCGTGCTGGCCCTCGACGAGGACGAGCTGTTCTTCCGCCGCGTCCGCCGGCGGGCCCGGGGGACGGCGGACGGCGAGCCGCGCCCGCCCGGCGTGCTGTTCCTGCAGATCGACGCGCTCTCCCACGACACCGCGCGGCGCGCCGTCCGCGACGGGTCGATGCCCAACCTCGCCGCCTGGCTGCGCTCGGGCAGCCACGTGCTGACCTCCTGGCACACCGACTGGAGCTCGCAGACCGGCGCCTCGGTCTGCGGCATCCTGCACGGGTCCAACGCCGACATCCCCGGTTTCCGCTGGTACGACAAGGAGCGCGACCGGATCGTCCGGGTCTCCTCGCCCACCGACGCCGCCGGGATCGAGCGGGCGCACTCCGACGGCCGCGGGCTGCTGTCCGGCGGCGGGGCCAGCCGCGGCAACCTGTTCACCGGCGACGCGACGCACGTCAGCCTCACGATGAGCTCGCTGGCACACGTCGTCCCGGCCGCCAGCCGCCGGGCCCGGCAGCGCCGGGACCGGGCCGGCGCCGGCTACTACGCCTACTTCGCCAACCCGGTGAACGCGCTGCGCACCATCGCGGTCTCCCTCGTCGACGTCCAGCGCGAGCTGGTCGCGGCGGCCCGGGAGCGCCGCGACGACGTCCGGCCGCGGGTGTCACGCGGCGGCATCTACCCGCTGGCCCGTCCGGGGACGACGGTGATCTCCCGCGACGTCGTCGTCTTCGCGCTGCTCGAGGACATGCTGGCCGGCCGGCCGGTGGCCTACGCGGACTTCCTCGGCTACGACGAGGCCGCCCACCACGGCGGGCTGGAGCGGGCCGACAGCCTCGCCGTGCTGCACAGCATCGACCAGCAGATCGGCCGGCTGCACCGCGCCGCCCAGCTGGCGCCGCGCGAGTACCACCTGGTCTGCCTCTCCGACCACGGGCAGACCCAGGGCGAGTCGTTCGCCACCCGCTTCGGGGAGACCGTCGAGCAGCTCGTCGGCCGGTTGTGCGGTGCGACGGGCGAGCTGCCGGAGCGGCACCTGACCGGCCCCAGGGACAGCCGGCGGCTCACCGAGGGCTGGCAGGTCGGGGCGGCGCTGGCCGAGGGCGGCGGGCCGATCGCCCGCCGGCTGCGGGAGCGGGGGGAACGCGCCGAGGGGGTGCCGCACGCGCACGAGCTGCCCACCGACCGGGAGGGCCGGGTGCCGCGGGTGGCCCCCGGCGTGGTGGTCGCCGTCTCCGGCCACACCGCGATGGTCTCCTTCGCCGACCTCCCCGGCCGGGTGTCGCTGGAGGAGATCGAGCGGCACTGGCCGGCCCTGCTGCCCGGGCTGGTCGACCACGACGGCGTCGGCTTCCTGCTCGTGCACTCCGAGGAGCACGGTCCGGTGGCGCTCGGTCGCGACGGGCTGCACCGCCTGGCGTCGGGCGCGGTGATCGGCGAGGACCCGCTGCTCCCCTACGGCCCGCACGCCGCCGGCCTGGTGGCCCGGGGTTCGACGTTCCCGCACTGCGCGGACGTCGTCGTCAACAGCCGCTACGACCCGGTCACCGACGAGGCCTCGGCGTTCGAGCCGCACGTCGGCTCGCACGGCGGCCTGGGTGGGCCGCAGCAGCACGCCTTCCTGCTGCACCCGCGCTCGTTCCGGCCGCCGGGCGAGATCGTGGGTGCCGAGCACCTGCACCGGGTCCTGCGCGGGTGGCTGACCGATCTCGGTCACCCCGAGCCGGCGGCGGACGACGCGACCGTGGGTGCACTCAGCGTGACAGCACGACGCCGCTCCGACGTCCCGGCGTGACCAGGGGCAGCACGGCGGATGACGACCGAGTGAACTGAGTCGCGCGCCGTGGCGCGCCGGTGATCACCTCCCCGACAGTGGGCGGATGCGACCCGACGCGCGCGCCTGGTTCGAGCACCGCACCACCTCGGCTCCCTCGCTCGACGCGCTGGACCTCGATGCGCTGCTGCGCGCCAAGCTCCGCGGGCAGCACCGGGTCAGCGTCGTCCTGCCCGCCCGCGACGAGGAGGCGACGGTCGGCCGGCTCGTCGGCGAGCTGCACGAGCGCTGGGTGCGGCGGACCCCGCTGGTCGACGAGCTGCTGGTGGTCGACTCCGACTCCACCGACGCGACGGCCGCGGTGGCCCGCGCCGCGGGGGCCGACGTCGTCGCCGCTGCCGACGTGCTCCCCTGCCACGGCAGCCGCCCCGGCAAGGGCGAGGCGCTCTGGAAGTCGCTGGCCGCGACCACCGGCGACCTCGTCGTCTTCCTCGACGCCGACCTGCTCGGGGACGTCACGCACTTCGTGCCCGGCCTGCTCGCCCCGCTGCTCGCCGATCCCCAGGTCGACTACGTCAAGGGCTGCTACACCCGCCCGCTCGAGTACGCGGGCGGGGCCGTCCCGGCGGGCGGCGGGCGGGTCACCGAGCTGACCGCGCGGCCGCTGCTCAACGCCCTGTGGCCGGAGCTCGCCGGGTTCGTGCAGCCGCTGGGCGGGGAGTACGCGGGGCGGCGGTCGGCGCTGGAGCGGGTGCCGTTCGTCTCCGGCTACGGCGTGGAGGTCGGGCTGCTGGTCGACCTGCTGGAGCACTCGGGCCTGGCCGGGCTGGCCCAGGTGGACCTCGGCGTCCGCCGGCACACCTCCCAGGACCAGGAGGCGCTGGGCCGGATGGCGGGGCAGGTGGTCTCCACGGTGCTGGCCCGCGCGGGCCGCGGCCAGGCCGGCGGTCTGCTCACCCAGTTCCGCCACGACGGCGCCGGCTTCGTCCCGCACAGCACCGCGGTGGCGGTCGACGAGCGGCCGCCGATGGCGACGGTGCCGGAGTACCGCGCCCGGCTGGGGGACGCCGTCGTCGGGTGACGCCGCCGGGAGCATCGCAGCGAGCGACCGAGCCGACAGCGAGTGAGCATCGCAGCGAGCGAGGAGCGGACCGGGGGCGGAACCCGGCCCGGGGACATCGTCGGGTGACGCCGCCGGGAGCATCGCAGCGAGTTCGCGCACGTGCGCCCTCGGTTGCGGGCGGTCACGGGTCGCGGACGCTGAGAAACGCAGGGGAGCCGAAACCCCCCGTTGTCGTGCATCCTGACGCCCGACGGGGACCACGTGCCGGCATCGCGGTCGGCACCCGACCTGTGGGAGACACGTGCGCCCTGACGTCCGACGCTGGCTCCAGCACCGCACCTTCACCGCCGAGACGTGGGCGGCACCCGACCTGGCCAGCGTCAAACACACCCATGGCTCCACCGTCAGCGTGGTGCTCCCGGCACTCGACGAGGAGCGCACCGTCGGCACGATCGTCGCCACGATCCGCGAGGCCCTGGTCGAGGGCTGCCCGCTGGTCGACGAGGTCGTCGTCGTCGACAGCGGCTCCGGCGACCGGACCGCGGAGGTCGCGGCCGCCGCCGGCGCCCGGGTGGTCTCCGCCGACGCGGTGCTCCCCCGCCACGGCAGCCGGCCGGGCAAGGGCGAGGCGCTGTGGAAGTCACTGCACGCCACCAGCGGCGACCTGCTGGTGTTCGTCGACTCCGACCTCATCGGCTTCGACCCGCAGTTCGTCGTCGGCCTGCTCGGACCGCTGCTCACCGACCCCACCGTCGGCTACGTCAAGGCCCTCTACGACCGGCCGCTGACCACCACCGACGGCATCGTGCCTTCGGGCGGCGGCCGGGTCACCGAGCTGCTCGCCCGCCCGCTGCTCAACGCCTTCTGGCCCGAACTGGCCGGCTTCGTCCAGCCGCTGTCCGGCGAGTACGCCGGCCGCCGCGAGCTGCTCGAGCAGGTGCCGTTCGTCTCCGGCTACGGCGTGGAGCTGGGCCTGCTGGTCGACCTCGTGGCCCTGGCCGGCCTGGACGCGCTGGCCCAGGTCGACCTCGGCACCCGGCAGCACACCCACCAGGCCGACGCCGCGCTGGGCCGCATGGCCGGGCAGATCCTGCAGACGGCGCTGGCCCGCCGGCCCGGCGGGGCGAAGCCGGACAGCGAGCTGCTGCAGTTCCTGCGCACCGCCGACGGCCTCGAGGGGGTCAGCTGGGACGTCGGGGTGGTGGAACGCCCGCCGATGCGGACGGTCCGGGCCGCCGGGCGCCGCCGGGGGATCCGGTCGTGAAGATCCTGATGGACGCCGGGCCGTGGCTGCCGGTCCCCCCGCCGGGCTACGGCGGCCTGGAGAACGTCGTGGCGACGCTGACCGCCGAGCTGCGCGCCCGCGGGCACGCCGTCGTCCTGGCCTCCGTCGGCGACTCGACGCTGCCGGTCGACGGCCTGGTCAGCGCCTTCCCCAGCGGCCGGTTCGAGCAGCTCGGCGGGCCCTACCCGCAGGTGGTCGGCACCGCGCACGCCCACGAGCAGGTCGTGTTGTCGACCCTCGCCGAGCACGCCCTGGCCGGCGAGCCCTTCGACCTCGTGCACAGCCACGTCGAGGTGGTCGGCCCGGCACTGCTCGCCGGCCTGGGGGACGCGGCGCCGCCGACCCTGGCCACGCTGCACTGGGACACCGGCCGCAACGCCGACTTCTGGTCCTCCTTCGACGGCCGGGGCCGGGTCTGGTTCGCCGGCGTCTCCGACACCCAGGTGGCGCAGGCGCCGCCGCGACTGCGCGAGCAGGTGGCCGGCGTCGTCCCGCTGTCGGTCCCGGTCGACGGCCCGCCGCCGGTGCCGCGGACGGACCGGTCCGGCTCGGTGCTGGTCCTGGCCCGGCTGTGCGAGCCCAAGGGCATCGACACCGCGCTGCGCGCCTGCCGCGCCGCGGGGGTGCCGCTGGTGCTCGCCGGGCCGGTCGGCGGCCTGCCCGACCGGGAGTCGCTGGAGCAGGCGCTCGGCACCCCCGGCCACCCCGCCCGGTCGCACCCCGACGTCTCCTGGTTCCTGGAACACGTCGACCCGCACCTCGACGGCGTGCACGCGCGCTGGATCGGCAGCGTCGGCGGCGCGGCGAAGGAGGAGCTGCTGCGCACCTCCCGCGCCGTCCTGTTCCCCATCCGCTGGGAGGAGCCGGGCGGCACGGCGGTGTGCGAGGCCCTGGCCGCCGGGACGCCGGTGGTCGCCATGGCCCGCGGCTGCCTGCCCTCCCTGGTGGACGACGGCCGGACCGGCCTGCTGGCCACCGACGAGGAGGGGTTCACCGCGGCGCTGGGCCGGATCGGCGAGATCGACCCGGAGGACTGCGCCGCCGAGGCCCGCCGCCGGTTCGCCCCCGCGGTGATGGCCGACGGCTACGAACGGCTCTACGCCACGACGCTGGACCGCGCCCGCACGCGCGGACGGCTGCCGTTCCCCCGCGGCCAGCGCGCGCTGCGCTGACCGGACCTCAGGGCCGCACGGCCGCGCCCGTCCGGGCCGACTCGGCGATCGCCACCGCCACCCGGTGGGTGCGCAGCGCCTCGGCGTGGTCGACCAGCCCCTCGGCGGGCGCGCCACCGGCGAGCAGGTCGACGAACGCGCGGTCGACCGCGGTGCGCGCGTCGACCTGCGGCTCGCGGCGGTCGGCGCCGGCCGCGGTCGTGACGGTCAGCCAGGTCTCGGTGAGCTCGACCGCCGCCCCGTCGCACACCACGTCCAGACCGGCCCGCAGCTTGCCGGGCAGCGAGCACGCGGCGCTCACCGTGCCGACCGCACCGGAGTCGAAGGTGAGCAGCGCGGCGGTCGCGTCGTCGACGTCGCGCCCCTCGGCGGTGGACGGTGCGGCGGTCGCGCGCACCTCGACGACCTCGCCGGCCAGCAGCCGCGCCAGGTCCAGGACGTGGGTGAGCTGCTCGACGACCTGCCCGCCCGACCGCTCCCGGCGCGACCACCAGGCCGGCGGCGGGACCTTGTCCAGCCAGGTGGCGCCGACCAGCCGGGGCCGGTGCGCGGCGACGACCTCCCGGGCGGCGGCCACGGTGTCCAGGTGCCGCCAGTGGTACCCGGTCGCCGTGGGCAGCCCGGCCGCCGCGACGGCGCGCGACACCTCCTCGGCCACCTCCACCCCGTTGGCCAGCGGCTTCTCCACGAAGAACGGCAGACCGGCCCGGACGGCGGCCAGCTCCAGCTCGCCGTGGGCGAAGGGCGGGACGCACAGCCACACGGCGTCCAGCCGCTGGGCGAGCAGCCGGTCGACGTCGTCGAGGGCGGGCACCCCCAGCTCCGCGGCGAGCGCGTCGGCCGCGCCGGGGACGACGTCGGCGACCCCGGCGAGCTCCACGTCGGGGAAACCGGCCAGCGTCCGGGCGTGCCGGGCCCCGACGCCGCCCGCGCCGACGAGGCCGACGCGGACACGGGGAGCGGTGCTGCCGGGTTCACCCATGCGGACGTCCTGCCCCGCCCGCCGACGGCGCAACCGCAGGTGGGAGCAGGGGCGGCCGCAGGAACCCCTCCCGCAGCGTCCGCGCCGGCGGTGCGGCCGGACGGCGCCACGCCGGCGCGCCGGCGGCCCGCGGTGTCCCACCTCGACGTCACCGACCTGCCCGTTCCCGTCGAGACGTGGGGACGCGCCGTGCTGGACGACCGACACGGGCGCACAATGGGCCGGTGACGCGGGGCATCCCGACCCTGCGTACGGAGCGGAGTTAGCCTAACACCGTGAGTGAGGTAATCGACCGGCGCGCCCGGAAGAAGGCGCAGACCCGGACACTCATCCGGGAGACCGCGCAGGCCCTGTTCGCCGAGCGCGGGTTCGAGGCGGTCACCATCGCCGACATCGCGGCGGCCGCGGACGTCGCCGTCCAGACGGTCTTCAACCACTTCCCGACGAAGGAGGACCTCTTCTTCGACGGGCACACCCCGTGGGTCGAGGCCCCCGCGGACGCGGTGCGCACCCGCGCCCCGGGGACGCCTCCGCTCGAGGCCCTGCACGCCTATCTCGTCGAGCGGGTCGCCGCGCACGTCCGGCAGCTGTCGACGCCGGAGGGCCGGGCCTTCGCCGCGACGCTGGAGGCCTCGCCCGCCCTGCGCGCACGCGAGCGGGAGTTGCACCACCAGGCCGTGACCCGGCTGGCCGACGCGCTCATGGAGGCCTGGACCGGTGGGGGCGGCGCGCCGACCGTCCCGGCCGACCCGCACACCGCCGCGTCGGTCACCGCCGCGATCTGGCTGGCCGCCGTCCGGACGCTGATCGTCCAGCACCGGGGCGTCCTGAGCGGGTCGACCGGCCTGCCGGCCGACACCGAGGAAGGCGTCGCCCTGGCCTGCTCGGTGGCCGACCAGGTGTTCACCGGCCTCGGCTCGGCACTGACGTCGTCGACGCCCGGCGGGTTGCGCCCCACCGGCTGACGGTCAGACCGAGGCGTTCTCCTGGTCCGGCGCGACGAGCGGGAGCAGCACCTCGTCGAGCACCCGCACCACCTCCTCGCGGGACATGGCGCCCCGGTCGGATGTGTAGCGCTGCCACCAGAAGGCCTCGATGACCGAGCCGAGCAGCGCCAGCCGCACCGCCGGGACCTCCTGGCCCCGGTCGGCCGCCCGGGCGCCGATCGTCGCGATGGCCTCGGCGAGGGGACGGACGAGGGCGGCGTCCAGCCCGGCGCGGAGGTCCTCGTCGTGCCGCGCGGCGCCGACCAGGCTGGCGGCGGCGCGTTCCTCGCGGTCCAGGGGCCGGCGCCACCGGTCCAGGAGCGCGGCGAGGTCGTCGCGCAGCGAGCCCTGGTCCGGCGGGACGCGGACGAGCGTGAAGCCGCCCACGGCCGAGCGGGCCATCGCCGCCATCGTGGGCCAGCGACGGTAGATGCCGGCCTTGCCGGCCCGGGCGCGGGCGGCGACGCGGTCGCTGTTGAGCTTGCCCCAGCCCTCGTCGGCGAGGATGTCGACGGCGACGGAGAGGAGCTGCTCGGACAGTTCGGCGCTCAGCGGGCGCCCCGGCGTGCCGCTCACGCCGGGACCTGTGGAATGTGGGTCACGGTGCACATGGTGACGCGCAACTGGAACCACCACAACGATGACACCGGAACGTCTCGCGATTTTCAGCGATGTGATGTTCCGGAAACAAGCTGGTCCGCGCGGCCGCCGGCTCCCGGGTCAGGCCCCGGCCGCGCTCTCCACCTGCACCTGGAGGCCGGCGCCGTCGTCGACCAGCCGCCCCGCACCCGCCGCCTCGGCGACCACGCTGTCCCAGCGCTGCGCCCAGTCGCCGGTCCCGGCCTGCGGCTCGGCCGCCGCCCGGAGCGCGGCCACGTCCAGGACACCGGTCTGGTCGTCCTCCAGCCGGCCCAGGCCCGCCTCCCGCAGCGCCTCGTCGGCCTCCTCGTCGGTCACCGCCCCCAGTGCCAGGTGCAGCCGGGTCAGGTCGTCGACGTCGACCACCCGCACCTCGGGCACCTCGTCGGCGCCACCCACCACCTCGACGATCACCAGGAGGACCTCCTTCTCCCCAACACCCGTAGGAGGACCCCGTCCTCCTCACCGCTCGCCGGCTCGTGGCGAGCCTTTGGACGGGGCCGGCCCTGGAGGGGGCCGCGTCGCCGGACCTGCGGTACCTCAGACGTGCCGTGCCCACACACGTCTTGCGCCCCGGCCCTGCTCCTCGCCCACTGCGGTGCCCACCGCGGCGTCACACGTGCCAGGGAAAACGCGAGAAGTCCGGGTCGCGCTTCTCCAGGAACGCGTCCCGGCCCTCGACGGCCTCCTCGGCCATGTACGCCAGCCGGGTCGTCTCCCCGGCGAAGAGCTGCTGGCCGACCAGCCCGTCGTCGATCAGGTTGAACGAGTACTTGAGCATCCGCTGGGCGGTCGGGCTCTTGGCCACGATCCGCCGTCCCCAGTCCAGGGCCGTGCGCTCCAGCTCGGCGTGCGGCACCACCCGGTTGACCATGCCCATGCGGTGGGCGTCCTCGGCGGAGTACTCGTCCCCGAGGAAGAAGATCTCCCGGGCGTGCTTCTGGCCCACCTGGCGGGCGAGGTAGGCCGACCCGAAGCCACCGTCGAAGCTGCCGACGTCCGCGTCGGTCTGCTTGAAGCGCGCGTGCTCCGCGGAGGCCAGCGTGAGGTCGGCGACGACGTGCAGGCTGTGCCCGCCGCCGGCGGCCCACCCGGGGACGACGCAGACGACGACCTTGGGCATGAAGCGGATGAGCCGCTGCGCCTCCAGCACGTGCAGCCGGCCGCTGCTGCGCCCCTGGTCGTGCTCGTAGCCGTACCTCCCCCGCACCCGCTGGTCGCCGCCGGAGCAGAAGGCCCAGCCGCCGTCCTTCGGGCTGGGGCCGTTGCCCGTGAGGAGGACGCACCCGACGTCGGTCGAGAGCCGCGCGTGCTCCAGGGCGGTGATCAGCTCGTCGACGGTCTGCGGCCGGAAGGCGTTGCGGACCTCGGGCCGGTCGAACGCGATGCGGACGATCCCGGCGTCGACGGCACGGTGGTAGGTGATGTCGGCGAAGTCGAAGCCCTCGACCGGCTGCCACGCCGCGCTGTCGAAGATCTCGGAGACGTCGTCGCGGGCGGTCATGGACCGAACCTAGCGCCGCTCCCCGCCGGTCACGGCAGGAGGCCGCCGACCACCCCGCCGACGCCGCCGACGACGTCCTCGACACCGTCGGTGACCTCGCCGACCGGTTCGCACGCACAGTCGTCCTCGGGTGCCGGGGCACCGCCGCCGTCCGGCGCGGGAGGGCTGCCGGCACCGCCGCCCGGCGCAGGGGCGCCACCGCCGCCCGGCGCGGGAGCACTGCCGCCGGGGGCCGGGGCGCTGCCGCCCCCGCCGGTCGAGCCGCCGCCCCCCGGCGAGCCGCCGGTACCGCCCGTCGTCGAGCCGCCGGTACCGCTCGTCGAGCCGCCGGTCGCGGCACCCTGGCCGCCCGCCGGCCGGCCGGCCGCGGTGCCGCCACTCCCCTGCCCGGCCGGTGCCGCGCCGCCCCCGGAGGTGGTGCCGCCCCCGCCGCCGGGGCCGGCACCCGCGGAGCCGCCCGGCGCGACGGCGGCCGGCTGGTCGCCCGCGGGGACCACACCGGCGCCCGGGGCCGCCGGGTCGCCGGTGACCGGGGTGCCCGGGACCGCCGGCGCGCCACCGGGTCCGCCGGCCGGCACCCCGACCCGGGTCTGCGTCGCGGCGGCCGCGGGGACCTGCGGCGGCTGCCGGGCGGCCGGGCCGATGCCCTCGTCGCCGGTGTCGGCGGGGATGTCCGTGGCCGCGTCCGGGACGCGCGCGCCGCTGCCGGTGGGAGCGGGCGCGACGGCGATCATCAGCAGCGCCGCGGCGCCGAGGAGGCCCGCCAGGAGGAACAGTGCCAGGGGCGCCCGGGCGCGCAGCGCCTCCGGGAGCACAGTGGCCCGGGTCCGCCGCGGGGAGTCGGGGCCGGCGGCGAGGTGGCGGGGGCGGGCGGACAGGGCCGACTCCTCGAGCGGTGGGAACGGGGCGGTACACAAGGTAGGCGTCCCCGCACGCTGCGGCACGTCGAGCGCCGGACGCCGTCCCGGCCGCCCGGGTACCGTCGCCGGGGTGTCCGGGGCGCCCGCCGTGCGAGTCGGCACCGTGAACGTCGCCTCGGGCCGCAGCGCGGCAGGGCCCGTCCTCGGCGCCGCGGGGCTGGCGGAGGCCGTGGCCGGCCTGGACGTCGACGTGCTCGCCGTCCAGGAGGTCGACGCCGGGCAGCCGCGCTCGCACGGGACCGACCAGGCCGCCGTCCTGGCCGCGGGGCTCGGCGCCGTCGACTGGCGCGGCGCCGCGACCGTCGCCGGCACGCCCGACCCGTTCCGCAACTGGTCGCCGGCCGGGCCGCTGCTGCGCGGCCCCCGGACCCCGGGCGACGGCCCGCTCTACGGGATCGCGCTGCTCAGCCGGCTGCCGGTGCTGGAGTGGTCGGTGCTCGACCTGGGCACCGGCCGGGCGAGGCTGCCGGTCCAGGGCCCCGACCCGCGCACCGGCCGGCTGCGCTGGTGGTGGTTCCCCGACGAGCCGCGGGCCGCCGTCGCCGCCCGGCTGGGGCCGCTGACCGTCGTCGCCACCCACCTGTCGTTCGCCCCGCACACCGCCGTCCGCCAGCTGCTGCGGCTGCGCCGGTGGATCGCCGGGATGGCCGGGCCGGTCCTGCTGGCCGGCGACCTGAACCTGCCCGGCGGCGTACCCGCCCGGCTGCTGGGGGCGACCCCGCTGGTGCGCGAGCCGAGCTTCCCGGCGTCCGGCCCGCGGGTGCAGCTGGACCACCTACTGGCGGTCGGCGACGGGCTGCGCGGGCGCGACGCGGCGGCCACCGTGCTCCCGGTCGGTGACCACCGGGCGCTCACCGTGACGGTGACCCCGGCGTAGGTCAGGCGGAGAGCAGGTCGGACAGGCGGTACAGCGACGCCTCGAAGCCCGGGTGCAGCGGCAGCGACACGAGGTCGTCGAGCGCCACCCAGGCCACGCCCTCGCTCTCGCCGTCCAGCCGCAGGTCCCCGGGCTCGATGCCGCGCAGCGGGCGGGCCAGCACCGTGGTGTACGACCAGCCGCCGTGGTCGTCGACGGAGGTCGCGCCGAGCTCGAGGTCCCGCGGCAACAGCCCCAGCTCCTCCTGCACCTCGCGCAGCGCACCGTGCTCGGGACTCTCCCCCGCGTGCAGGGCGCCACCCGGCGTCCCCCAGGTGCCGCCGTGGTGCGACCAGGTCGCCCGCTGCTGCAGCAGCAGCTCCGGGCCGTCTAGGCCGGCGCGGTGCACGAGCAGCCCGGCCGCGCCGACCCGTCCCCAGTGCCGGTGGCCGAGCGCGCAGGTCACCCAGCCGTCGGTCGGAGAGAGCACGCGCTCCAGTGAACCCCGTCCGGGGTGCCGGCGCCGCCGTGCCAGGCTCGGTGTCGTGCGCGTCGCCGTCTTCACCGGGTCCCAGAGCGGACCGCCGTCCCACCGGACCGCTGCCATCCGGCTCGCCGCCGGGCTCGCCCGTGCCGGGGTGGGCATCGTCTACGGCGGCGGGCGCGCCGGGATGATGGGCGTGGTCGCCGACGCCGCCCTGGCCGCCGGCGGTTCCGTCGTCGGCGTCATCCCGCAGCACCTGGTGGACGACGAGCTGGCGCACACCGGGCTGCCGCAGCTCGAGGTGGTCCAGTCGATGCACGAGCGCAAGGCGCGGATGGCCGAGCTCGCCGACGCCTTCGTCGCCCTGCCGGGGGCCGCCGGCACCCTCGAGGAACTGTTCGAGGCATGGACCTGGGGGATGCTCGGCCTGCACGCCAAGCCGGTCGTGCTGGCCGACGTCGACGGGTTCTGGCAGCCGCTGCTGGACCAGCTGCGCCGCATGGTGGACGACGGCTACCTCGACGGCCGCCGGCTGGACGCGCTGGGCGTGGTGACCGACGCCGACGAGCTGGTCGCCTTCGTCGAGCGCTACGAGCACCCGGCCCGCAAGTGGGCGCCCACCCCGCCCTGAACCGCCAATGTCGCGACAAAGGCAGCGACGGGCAGGCGGCGGGACCCTGCAGGGGGCCGTAGCGTCGGGCGGGTGGAGCGCTGGGACGTCGTCGTCGTCGGGGGCGGCCCGGCCGGATCCGCCGCCGCGCTGGCCGCGGGGCGCGGCGGCGCGCGCGTGCTGGTGCTCGACCGCGCGGACTTCCCCCGCGACAAGGTCTGCGGCGACGGCATCGCCCCGGAGGCCCTCGACGTGCTGGCCGGCCTCGGGGTCGACCCGGACGCGCTGGTCGCCGGCTACCCGCCGGTCCCCCGGCTGTCGCTGCGGTCCCCGGGTGGGGCGGTCGTGGAGCGCGACACGCACCGGCCGTCGTCCGTCGTCCCCCGGGCGGTCTTCGACGCCCGGCTGCTGGCCGCGGCACGCGCGCAGGGGGCCGAGCTGCGCCGGCGGACCGTGCGCACCGTGGTCGCCGACGACGACGGCGTGACCGTCGACGGGGAGCTGCGGGCGGGCGTGCTGGTCGGTGCGGACGGCGCGGAGTCCGTCGTCCGCCGGGCCCTGGGGCTCGGGTCCAACCGCCCGGACCGACTGGCGGTGGCCATCCGCGGCTACGCGCCCGCGCTGCCCGGGCAGGGCGCCACCCAGGTGCTGGTGACCACCGAGCAGCGCTGGCCGGCCTACGCGTGGTCCTTCCCGCTGGGCGACGGGCGGGCCAACGTCGGTTACGGCGAGCTGGTCTCGGGCGGGGCGACCCGCGCCGCGCTGGTCGAGGGGCTGCAGCGGCTGCTGCCCGGGGTGGCACCGGAGGAGCTGCGCGCGCACCGGCTGCCGCTGTCGACCGGCCGCCCGCGGCTGCCCGACGGCCGGGTGCTGCTCGCGGGGGACGCCGCGTCGCTGGTCAACCCGCTGACCGGCGAGGGCATCTTCTACGCCGTCCTCTCCGGCGCGCTGGCCGGCGGGGCGTGGTCCGCCGGCGCCGGAGCGGGCGCCGGGTACCGCGACGCGCTGCGGCAGCGGCTGGGCGCGCACCTGCGGGGCACCCGCGCGGCCTCCGAGCTCTCCCGCTGGCCCCGGCTGATGGACGCCACCGTCCGCGCCGCGGCGGCCGACCAGCGGGTCTTCGACGAGGTCGTGGCGCTCGGGCTGGCCGAGGGCCGGCTCACCGGGCGCACCCTGGCCGCGGCGGCCCGCCGGCTGGCCGCCGCGCGCTGAGGCGCCCGCCGTCCCTCAGGGTGCTCTCGCGCGCGGAAGGCAACCCCGGGGACGGCGGGCTGACCTGCGGACACCTCGCTACGGTGGCTCCCGACCCGGCTGCGAGGAGACCCCGGATGACCGTCCGCATCGCCGTGCTCGACGACTACCAGGGCGTGGCGCTGCGCCACGGCCGCTGGGCGGACCTGCCCGGGGACACCGAGGTCACACCGCTGCGCGAGCACGTCCCCGACCCCGGGCGGCTGGTGGAGCTGCTCCGCGGCCACCAGGTCGTCGTCGCGATGCGCGAGCGCACCCCGCTCCCGCGCGCGGTCCTCGAGCAGCTGCCCGAGCTGCGGCTGCTGGTGACCACCGGCATGCAGAACGCGTCGATCGACATGGCCGCGGCCGCCGGGCTCGGCATCACCGTCTGCGGCACGCAGAGCGACTCGTCGGGGCCGGCCGAGCTCACCTGGGGGCTGGTCCTCGCGCTGGCCCGGCACGTCGTCCCCGAGGACGCCGCGACGCGCGCGGGCCGCTGGCAGCAGACGGTCGGCACCGGGCTGCGCGGCCGCACCCTGGGCCTGGTCGGCCTGGGCCGGATCGGCGGGCTGGTCGGGCAGGTGGGGGTCGCCTTCGGCATGCGGGTGCTGGCGTGGAGCCAGAACCTGACCCCCGAGCGGGCGGCGGAGGTGGGCGCGGAGGCGGTGAGCAAGGAACGGCTGCTCGCCGAGTCCGACGTCGTCTCGCTGCACCTGCGGCTCAGCGACCGCTCGCGCGGGATCGTCGGCGCGGCCGAGCTGGCTGCGATGAAGCCCACCGCGGTGCTGGTCAACACCAGCCGCGGCCCGCTCGTGGACGAGGCGGCGCTCGTCCGCGCGCTCCACGACGGCACCATCGCCGGCGCGGGACTGGACGTCTACGACGACGAGCCGGTGCGGCCCGGGGCGGCGATCCTCTCGGCGCCCAACACCGTCCTGACCCCGCACCTCGGCTACGTCACCGACTCGACCTACGACGTCTTCTACGGCCAGGCGGTCGAGGACGTCGCCGGGTTCCTCACCGGTGCGCCGGTGCGGGTGCTCGCCGCGCCGGAGCGGCCCCGGTAGCTCAGTCGCAGCGGGCCGACATGCCGCCGTCCACCACCAGCTCGGTGCCGGTGACGAAGCGGGCCTCGTCGGAGGCGAGGAACAGCGCCGCCGCGGCGGTGTCCCGGCCGTCGCCCATGAAGCCGAGCGGGATGCGGGCCTGCCGCTGGGCCAGCAGCGCCTCGACGTCCCCGCCCGCGCGCTGACCGGCCAGCCGGGCCTCGACCATCGGCGTGTGCAGCTGGCCCGGGACGACGGTGTTCGCCCGGATGCCGTCGGGGGCGTGGTGCACCGCGACCGCGCGGGTGAAGGCGATGACCCCCGCCTTGGACGCCGAGTAGGCCACCTGCGCGGCACCGGTCCACCGGATGCCCGACGTCGACGACGTGTTGACGATCGCGCCGCGGCCGGCCTGCACCATGAACGGCAGGACCGCCTTGCAGGTGAGGAACGTGCTGGTCAGGTTGACGTCCAGCTGCTCGTGCCACAGCTGCTCGGTCATCTCCACCGCCCCGCCGGCCCGCGAGCCGCCGACGTTGTTGAGCAGCACGTCCGGGGTGCCGAGCTCCTCGGTGCAGGCCCGCACCATGGCCGCGACCGCCTCGGCATCGGTCACGTCGCAGATGTGCGGGACCGCCGTCCCGCCCCGCTGCGCCACCTCGTCCAGCGTCTCCGCCAGCGAGGCCTCGTCGCGGTTGACCGCGAAGACCCGGGCGCCCTCCTCGGCGAAGCGCACCGCGGCGGCGCGGCCGTTGCCCCACCCGGGTCCGACGCTGCCCGCGCCGGTCACGATCGCCACCTTGCCGGCCAGTCGTCCCGACCCGCGCGCTCCACCGTCCATGAGCAAGACCATACTCAACATCCTGTAGGAAATGCCTCGTCGAGAGGACCGACCGGATGTGCGCACCCCATGCCGGTCGCCGGGCGCTTCGACTGGTCCTCCTCGCCGGGGTCGTCGCCGGGGTGGCGGTGGCACTGGAGCGGGCCGGGCTCCCCTCGCCGCACCTGTTCGCCGGGCTCCTCGTCGGGCTGGCCCACGCCCTCCTCGCCAGGGACGAGCTCCGCACGCCCGCGTGGCTGGGCACGGCGGCACAGGCGGTCATCGGCGTCGTCATGGGCGTCCTCGTGCAACCGGACACCCTCGCGACCCTGGCCGGCTACTGGCTGCCGATCACGCTGATCACCCTCGCCACCCTGCTGCTCACCGTGCTGGCCGGGCTGCTGCTCGCCCGGTTCGCGCCGGTCGACCGGACCACCGCGACCTTCGGCATGATCGCCGGCGGGGCCGCCGGCATCGTCGCCGTGAGCGACGAGCTGGGCGCCGACGGGCGACTGGTGGCCGTGCTGCAGTACCTCCGCGTGCTGCTGATCGTGGTCCTGATGCCCCTGGCGGTGGTCGTGCTCTTCGACGGCAGCGGCGAGCAGGGGACGCTGGCCGCGGGCGGCTCGGCGCCGTGGCCGCTGGCGACCCTCGTCGTGGTCGCGGTCGCCGCGGTCGGCGCGCTGCTCGGGCGGCTGGCCCACCTGCCGGCACCGAGCCTGCTGGGCCCACTGGTCGTCACCGCCGTGCTGGCCGCCTTCGACGTCCCCCTGCTCGAGGGCGTGCCCGGGCCGATCACCGCGGCGGCGTTCGCCGTGGTCGGCGCCCAGGTGGGGCTGCGGTTCACGCCCGGCACCCTCCGGACCCTGCGCCGGGTCCTCCCGGCCGGCCTGGCCCTGATCGTCGGGCTGATCGTGGGAAGCGGCGGGCTGGGCGTGCTGCTCAGCGAGCTGACCGGCCTGAGCCCGCTCGACGGCTACCTCGCGACCACGCCCGGCGGGATCTTCGTCGTCCTCGCCGTGGCGACCGGGTCGGGGGCCGACGGCACCGTCGTGCTCGCGGTGCAGGTGCTCCGCATGCTGGTCATGCTGCTGGCCGGACCACCCCTGGCGCGCCTGCTGCGGAACCGCTGAGGCCCGGCCGACGCGGTCAGGCGATCACCCCCCGGCCCCTCAGCTCGGCCAGGCGTTCGGCGGGGATGCCGAGCTCGTCCCCGAGGACGGCGTCGGTGTCGGCGCCCAGGCGCCGGCCGGTCCACCGGATCGAGCCCGGGGTCTCGGACAGCCGGGAGACCACGTTCTGCATCCGGACCGGACCGAGGTCCTCGTCGGGGACCTCGGTGATCATGTCGGTCGCCTGCACGTGGGGATCGGCCATCAGCTCGGCCACGTCGTACACGGGGGCGACCGCGGCCTGCGCCTCCTCGAACGCCGCGAGCACCTCGTCGCGCGTGCGGGCCGCGATCCACCCGCCCACGTACTCGTCGAGCAGGTCGGCCCGGAGCGCGCGCTCGCGACCGCTGGCGAACCAGGGCTCGCCGACGACCTCCGGGTGGCCGACCAGCCGGAGCACCCGCTCGGCGACGACGGTCGCGCTGGTCGAGACGGCGACCCAGCGGCCGTCCCCGGTGCGGTAGGTGTTCCGGGGGGCGTTGTTCCCCGACCGGTTGCCCGTGCGCCGCTGGACGTGGCCGAGCTGGTCGTACCAGGTGGGCTGCGGCCCGAGCGCCGTGACGATGGGCTCGAGGATGTTCTGGTCGATGACCTGTCCCCGGCCACCCCCCGCGTCCCGGTGGTACAGCGCCATCGTGATCGCCGACGCGAGGGCCATGCCCGCGATCCCGTCGGCCAGGCCGAAGGGCGGCAGCGTCGGCGGGCCCCCGGGCAACCCGGTGATCTCGGCGAAGCCGCTCATCGCCTCGGCCAGCGTGCCGAAGCCCGGGCGGTTCCGGTAGGGCCCGGTCTGGCCGAAGCCGGTGACCCGGGCGAGGACCAGGCCCGGACTGCGCCCGCTGAGCACGTCGTAGCCGAGTCCCCAGGACTCCAGCTTCCCCGGGCGGAAGTTCTCGACCACGACGTCGGCCGTCTCGACGAGGCGCAGGAAGACCTCGGCGCCGTCGGGGTCCCCCAGGTAGCACCCCACCGTGCGCTTGTTGCGGGACAGCACCTTCCACCACAGCGGCACGCCGTCCTTGGCCAGGCCGTGGGTGCGCAGGGCGTCGCCGAGGCCCGGGTGCTCGACCTTGATCACGTCGGCCCCGAAGTCCCCCAGGATCTGGCAGGCCAGCGGTCCGGCGAGGATCGTCGAGACGTCCAGCACGCGCAGACCGGCGAGCGGCCCGGCCGGCGGGTCGGGGGTCACCTCGGGGAACCCAGCTCGCGGACGACCGCGTCGGTGAACCCCTCCGTCCCCGCCGAGCCGCCGAGATCGCCGGTGGCCACGCCGGAGGCGAGCACGGAGTCGATCGCCCGCTCGATCGCGGTCGCGGCGCGGCCGGCGGCCGCGCCGTCGTGCCGCTCGCCCAGCCAGGCCAGCAGCATCGCCGACGAGACCATCATGCCGACCGGGTTGGCCACCCCCCGACCGGCGATGTCGGGCGCCGAGCCGTGCGCCGCCTGCGCCATCGCGTACCGGTCGCCGGCGTTCAGGCTGCCCGACGTGCCCAGCGCCCCGGCCAGCTCACCCGCGAGGTCGGACAGGGTGTCACCGAACAGGTTCTCGGTGACGACCACGTCGAAGGACCCGGGAGAGCGCACCAGTCGAGCGGCCATCGCGTCGAACAGCACGGTGTCCAGCCGGACGCCGGGGTGCTCGCGGACCGCGGCCTCGCACTCGGCCAACCAGATGCCGAACGCCAGGTGCAGCACGTTGGCCTTGTGCACCAGGGTCACGTGCCCGCGCCGCTCTCCGGCCAGCGCGAACGCCCGCCGCACCACCCGCCGCACCGCCTGGCGGCTGAACACGCCCACCACCAGCGCCAGGTCGGGCGTCGGCATGAACTCGCCGCTGCCGACGGCCATGTTGCGGTCGGCGTAGAAGCCCTCGGTGTTCTCCCGCACGATCAGCAGGTCCATCTGCGGCACCCGGCCGGCGACGCCCCGGCGGGTGCGGCTCGGGCGCAGGTTGGCGTAGAGGTCGAAGACGTGCCGCAGCTCGCCGCCCGGCGCCCGCTCGCCCGACGCCCGCCAGGAGGGCGGGTAGGACTCGTTGTCGTGCGGCCCGGCCAGCCAGCCGTCGCACTCCTCCAGCGCGGCCTTGGTGGACGCGGGCACGGCCGCCCCGTGCTCGGCCAGGGCCGCCGCCCCCATCGGCAGGTCCACCCACTCGACCGGCAGCGCTCCGGCCGCGGCGAGCGCGGCGTCGGTCACCCGCCGCGCGGCGGGCACGATCTCCGGTCCGATCCCGTCACCGAGCAGGCAGCCCAGCCGGTACGTGCGGGTCATCGATCTCCCCCGAGGTCGGGCAGGTCGCGCAGCGGCGGGCCGTCGTAGGGCGCGGTGAACGACGGCGGCAGCGGCCCCTTGATGCGGGTCCCGGCCTGCGTCTCCTCCCACGCGTGGGCCAGGACGCCGACGGAGCGGGCGAGCACGAACAGCCCGCGGGCCAGCTCGGGGGCGAAGCCCAGCTCGCAGTACAGCGCCGCGGTGACGCCGTCGACGTTCACCGGCACCGCCGTGCCGCGCCGTCCACCGAGCTGCCGCTCCACCTCCAGCAGGACGGCGAGGTGGTGACCCGGCACCACCCCGTCCTCGACCGCCGCCCGCAGCAGCCCGACCAGGGGGTCGCGGCGGGGGTCGCGGGCGTGGAAGCGGTGCCCGAAGCCCGGGACGTGGGCACGCCGCTCCCGGAGACCCGCCAGCTCCCCGGCGACGACGTCGGCCAGCCCGGCGCCGTCGCCGGCTGCCGCGCGCACCCGCACCAGCAGCTGCATGCACTGCTGGCCGGCTCCACCGTGCACGTCGCCGAGCAACCCCACGCCGGTGGCCACCGACGAGTTCAGCCCGACCCCGCAGGTCGCCGCCATCCGGGCGGCGGCGATGGACGGCGCCTGGGGCCCGTGGTCCACCGAGGCCACCAGGGCGGCTTCCAGCAACCGCGCCTGCGCGCCGGTCGGGAACTCGCCGCGCAGCAGCAGCCACGCGGTCTCGACGAACGAGACCCGGCCGATCAGCTGCTCGACCGGGTAGCCACGGAACCGGATGACGTCGGGAGCGGTCTCCGAGACCGCCGTCCGCCACCAGCCCGCGGCCTCCTCGGCTGTCCCGGTCGCAGGGCCGGTCGGTCCGCTCCCGCGGGGCGCTCCGCTCCTCGCTCCCATGCCCAGGCCGCCTCCGCGGTCGGTCCGCTCGTCGCTCGTTCCTCGCTGCGATGCTCCCTCCCTGTCGGCGGTCGCCTCGCTGCGATGCTCACGCCCCTGTCCGCTCACAGTGCCCCCTCCGCGTACAGCTCGTCGATCTCGGCGTCGGCGTAGCCCAGCCGGCGCAGCTCGTCGCGGGTGTGCTCGCCGAGCAGCGGGGGCGCGGCGGCCGGGCCGACCGCGGCGCCGTCGACGTGGACGGCGCTGCCGAGCACCCGCACCTCGTCGTCCACCCCGGGCACGGCCACGGCGTGCAGCAACCCGCGCTGGTGGACCTGCTCGAGGTCCAGGGCCTCGGGCACGGTGAGCACGGCAGCGACCGGGACGCCGCTACCGGACAGCTGCGCCACCCAGGCATCGGCACTGCGGGCGGCCAGTGTCCGTTCCAGCTCGACCCTCAGGGCGTCGCGGTGGCGCTTGCGGTCCTCGCGCGACGCGAAGCGCGGATCGGTCAGCAGGTCCGCACGGTCCATCCCGCGGGCCAGCGCCTCGAACTGCTCCTGCTTGTTGGCCGCGATGTTGAGCAGACCGTCCGCGGTGCGGAACGTGCCCGACGGCGCGGCGGTGCGGTTCTCGTTGCCCATGGGCACCGGGGCCTGCCCGGCGATCGCGTAGTCCGACACCACCCAGCCCATCGCGACCAGCGCCGACTCCAGCATGGAGACGTCCAGGTACGCGCCCTCGCCGGTCCGCTCGCGCCGGACCAGCGCCGCCGCGACGGCGAAGGCGGCCGCGAAGCCCCCGAGGGTGTCGCAGACCGGGAAGCCGGTGCGCAGGGGGGCGGTCTCCGGCGTGCCCGTCGTGCTCATCACGCCGGACAGTCCCTGGACGATCTGGTCGTAGGCAGGCAGGTCCCGCATGGGCCCGGTCTGGCCGAACCCGGAGACGGCGCAGTAGACCAGCCCCGGGCGGATCGCCCGCAGCTCCTCCCAGCCGAAACCGAGGCGCGCCAGCACGCCCGGCCGGAAGTTCTCCAGCAGGACGTCGGCCGAGGCCACCAGCCGGCCGAACACCTCCCGCCCCCGCGGGTGCTTCAGGTCCACCGTCACCGAGCGCTTGGCCGCGTTCTGCGCCAGGAACGACACGCCCAGCCCGCGGGCGGACAGCTCGGGGTCGGCGCCCAGGTGCCGCGCCAGGTCACCGGTGCCGGGCACCTCGACCTTCACCACGTCGGCGCCCATGAGGGCCAGCTGGTAGCCGGCGAACGGACCGGCCAGCACGTTGGTGAGATCGAGGACGCGCACGCCGTCCAGCAGCGGCACCGACCTCACCCCCGGCCCGGCACGCGCTGGAACGTGAAGCTGCCGGTGACCACCAGCTCGTCGCCGTCCAGCAGCCGGACCTCGGCGAACGCCGTCCGCCGCCCCTGGCGGAGCAGCCGGGCCTCGCCCACCACGGCGGTGCCCGCGGCCGGCCGCAGGAACTGCAGGTGCCCCTCGGCCAGGTGCATGCCGGCGCCGACCAGCCGACCGGCGGCCAGCGCCGCGAACCCGTAGAGAACGCCGCCCTGCACGTGCCCGCCGCGGTTCGCGTGCTCGCCGCCGACGCCGAGGACGCCGCGCACCACGCCGTCCGCCGGCGAGGACCAGGTCGCGGCCAGGAGCTCGTCGACGACGGACGTGCCGGCCGCGGCGGCGCGCTCCCCCGCCGCCGTGCACGCCTCGACGGCGGCTCGCTCGGCCGGCTCCAGGCCGGCCTCGTCGACGGGCGGGACGGGGGTGTCCTCGGGCAGCTCCCACGGGACCGGGCCGAGCCGCTGACCGGACGGCAGCGGCATGGCGGTGAACCAGCCCTCCACGGCCGCGACCAGCGTGCCCGCCGGGTCGCGCACGTCGCAGCGGGCGAAGCCGCGTTCCTCGTCGAGCTCGACGCGCTGCGCGACGGCGTCGGTGCACAGCGGGCCGCGCACGTCGGGCTCCAGGTGGTGGACGGCGAGGGTGATGGTGCCCAGCCGGTTCTGCGGGCCCAGCCGGTTGCGGATCGCCGCGCTCATCGTCAGGTCGGCCACCGTCGCCAGCGCGGTCGCCGAGATCCGCCCGCCCGGCCGGTCACCGGGCTCGACGTCGAGCGACAGCGACGCGCGGCCGCCGACCGCGCCCCGGCCCGAGATGCCGACGAAGTTGCCGAAGAAGTGCGGCCCCACGGCCCGGGTGCGCGCCACCGACTCCAGCGCCCGGTGTCGCGCAGCCTGCCCGGCCGGCCGGTCCACGACGGTGCCCTCGGTCACCGGCCGTCCCGGAACCGCGGCGCGACCTCATGGGCGAACAGCCGCATGCCGGTGAGGGCGGTCTCCAGCGGCATGCCCGGCCAGTTGGTGCGCAGGTGCACCTTGTCGACGCCCAGCTCGGCGTAGCGAGCGATCTCCCGGGCGCAGTCGTCGGGGTCACCGATGACGAACCGGTCACCGGCCAGCTCCTCGAGCGGGATCGCGAAGCTCTCGTCCCCCGGCAGCGCCTTGTCCTGGCCCCAGCTGCCGTACGCGGCGTACTTCTGGCCGAGGTAGGGGAACGCGAGGCGGACGGCGTCCTCCCGCGTCTCGGCGCAGAACACCTCGCGGCTGATCGGGAAGGTCGGCTCGCCCACGTGCCCCGCCTCACGCCAGGCGTCCACGTACAGGCCGACCTGGCGGGCCACCGTCTCGTGGGTGGCGTGCGGGTTGATGTTCCAGGGCAGCCCCCACTGCGCCGCCCGGACCACGGCGGCGTCGGCGTTGGCCGCGATCCAGATCGGCGGGTGCGGCCGCTGCACCGGCCGCAGGGTCACCGTCTGCGCGTCCAGGCGGAAGTCCAGTCCCTCCGCGGTGACGTCGTCCTCCGTCCACAGCCGGCGCAGGGTCTCCACGATGTCGCGCTGCCGCCGCACGCGGGTCTTCGGGTCGACGCCGAACGCGGCGTACTCCTCGTCGCGGTAGCCCAGCGCCAGGCAGATGCCCACCCGGCCGCCGGAGAGCACGTCGAGGCCGGCCCAGGTCTCGGCCAGCTCCACCGGGTTCTGCAGCGGCGCGACGATCGTGCTGTACATCCGCATCGACCCGGTCTCGGGGATCAGCCGGGCCAGCAGCGGCACCGGCTGGAACTGCTGGAACGGCGCGGTGAGGTAGTGCTGCCCCATGGTCAGGTGGTCGTAGCCCGCGTCGCGCACGGCGTGCACCCACTCGAGCAGCTCGGCGAACCGCTCCTGCATGTCCTGGTCCCGGGGCTGCTGGGCCAGGCCCAGCAGGTTGACGCCGAACTGCATGCGGACTCCTCCGGTGGGTGCGGGTCGGTGGCGGGTCAGACGGACGCGGCCATGCCGCCGTCCACGCCGACGGTCTGACCGGTGACGTAGGTGTTGCGCGGCGACCCGAGCAGCAGGGCGATCGGGGCGACCTCCTCGGCGGCGCCGAAACGGCCGAGCGGGATGTGCTGCGACGCGAAGGCCGCACGGGCCTCGTCGTCGGGGAAGGCGCGGTCGAGCTGGCGGCTGCGCACCCGCCCGGGCGCGACCGCGTTGACCAGGATCCCGTCGGGCGCCCACTCCCGGCTGAGCGTCTTGGCCAGCGCGGTGACGCCTGCCTTGCCGACGTTGGAGACCACGTGCCCGGCCCGCGGCTCGGACGCCGAGAGCGCGCTGAGCAGCACCACCCGGCCGGCCGTGCTCCCCCGCAGCAGCGGCAGGGCGGCCCGCATCAGGCGCACGGTGCTGCGCAGGTTGAGCTCCAGGCCGGCGTCCCAGACGCCGTCGTCCAGGTCGTCGAACCGGCCCCGGACGGCCCCGCCGGCCGCGGCCACCACGGTGTCCAGGCCACCGAGCTCCCGGACGGCGGTGTCGACGAGGGTCCGCGCGGCGTCCGGCGCCGTCAGGTCGAGCCGTACCTGCGCCGCCACCCCGTCGGGCACCGGGTGGCCCGGGTCGCGGCCGGCGGCGAGCACGCGCGCGCCCTCGGCGACGAAGGCCGCCGCGATGGCGGCGCCGAGCCCGCCGCTGGCGCCGGTGACCAGCACGCGCCGCCCGTCCAGTCCCAGGTCCACGGCCGTCAGCGCCGCTCGAACACGGGGGGACGGCGGGCGAAGAACGCGGTGAGCGCCTCGTCGTGGTCGCGGGTCGCCAGCATCTCGAGGAACCGCTCGCGCTGCAGCCGGCCGGCCACCTCCGCCGTCAGGTCGAAGGCGTGATTGGCGCAGGCCTTGGTCGCCTCGACCGACAGCGGGGCCCGGGAGGCGATCCGCTCGGCGAGCTCGAGCGCCGCCGGCAGCAGCGCATCCGGCTCGTGGACGGCGGTGACCAGCCCCCAGCGCTCGGCGGTCCCCGCGTCGTAGGCGGCACCCGTCAGCAGCATCTCCTTGGCCCGGCCCAGCCCGATGGTGCGGGGCAGCCGGTACCAGCTGAGGATCAGCCCGACGTTCACCCCGGCCGCCACGAACCGGGCCGTGCGGGCGGCCAGCCGGACGTCGCAGCACAGCGCGAACTCCAGCCCTCCGCCGGCGACGTCCCCGTTGATCGCGGCGACCACCGGGACCCGGGCCTCCTCCACGCGGCGCATCGCCGCGCTCAACCCGTGCGGGTGGTCGGCGTAGGCCTCGCGGTCCTCACGGGTCGCCAGGGTCTGCTGCACCCGCAGGTCACCGCCGGCGAGGAACGCCGTCCCGGTGCCGGTGACGACGACGCAGCGCACGCCGGTGTCGGCGTCGAGCCGGTCGAAGGCGGCGAGGAACTGCGCCCCCTGCGCCGGCCCGAAGGCGTTGCGCGGCGGGCTGTCGACGGTGAGCACGGCGACGCCGGGCGCGGGGGTGTCGATCCGGACCAGGGGGCGGTCGCTCACGGCAGCTCCGGGGCCACGGGATCGGGGCAGGACAGGACGCTGCCCTGCGCGAGCAGCCGGTCGATGCGGTCCTGGTCGTAGCCGAGCTCGCGGAGGACTTCCACCGTGTGCTCGCCCTGGAGCGGCGCGGGCCGGCGCAGGCTGCCCGGCGTCCCGCCGAGCTTGGCCGGGATGCCGAGCGTGCGGATCCGGCCCTCCACCGGGTGCTCGAGCTCCTGCACCATCCCGCGGGCCACGGTGTGCGGGTCGCACAGCGACTGCCCGTAGTCGAGGATCGGGCCGGCGGGCACGTTCGCCTCGAGCAGCGTGTCGACCCAGTCGGCCACCGTGCGACCGGCCAGCCCGGCCTCCAGCTCGGGCACCAGCTGGTCCAGGTTGCGCAGCCGGTCGGCGTTGGTCGCGAACCGGGGGTCGTGCTCCAGCTCCGGGTGGCCGAGCACCGCGCACAGGTTCCGCCAGAAGTGCGGCTTGTTCGCGGCGACGACCAGGTGGCCGTCGGCGGCGCGCAGCGCCTGGTAGGGCGCCGACCCGCGGTGCGCCGACCCCAGCGGGCCGGGCACCTCGCCGGTGGCCCACACCTGCGCGCTCTCCCACACCGACATCGACATCGCCGCGTCGAACAGCGAGGTGTCGATGTACTGGCCCTCGCCGGTGCGCGCGCGGGCGAGCAGCGCGCTCAGGATCGCGTTCGCGCCGATCAGTCCGGCGGCCAGGTCGGCGACCGGCAGCCCGGCCTTCATCGGCGGTCCGCCGGGGGCGCCGGTGACGCTCATGATCCCCGACATCCCCTGCGCGATGATGTCGTAGCCGGGGCGCTCCGCGTACGGCCCGGTCTGCCCGAAGCCGGAGATGCTGGCGTACACCAACCGCGGGTTCACCGCGCGCAACGCCGCGAAGTCGATGCCCAGCCGGGTCATCACGCCAGGGCGGTAGTTCTCCACGAAGACGTCGGCAGTGGCCACCAGGGCCAGCAGCGCCCGGCGGCCGTCGGCGTCCTTGAGGTCGACGGTGAAGCTGCGCTTGTTGCGGTTCAGCGCGAGGAACGCGGCCCCGTCCTCGCCGGTCATCGCGAACCCGAACCTGCGCGACGTGCGGTCCGGCCCCTCGACCTTGATGACGTCGGCGCCCATGTCCGCGAGCGACATCGTGCAGTACGGCCCGGCGAGCACCTGGGTCATGTCCAGGACGCGGTACCCGTCCAGCGCCGGCACGGTGCTCCCTTCGTCGTCCTGGTCGTGATCCGTACCATAGTCCACATCCTGTAGGAAACGACCGCCCGACTCGAGGAGACCCCATGGCCCGCCTGCCCGACGCCGAACCCACCGGAGAGGTCGTCGACCGGGTGCGGGCGCGTCGCGGGGGCACCCTCACCCCGCTGGACCGGATGCTGCTGCACAGCGAGCCGCTCGCCGACGGCTGGAACACCCTGCTCGGCGCCGTGCGGTCGCGCTTCGAGCTCGCCGCGGACCTGCGCGAGCTCGCCATCTGCCGCGTCGCGGTCCTCAACGACGCGGACTACGAGTGGCGGGCGCACGCCCCGCTGCTCGTGCGCGCCGGCTTCCCCGAGGAACAGCTCGACGCCCTGCGCGACGACGGCGACCTCACCGTCCTCTCCGCGACCCACCGCTGCGTGGTCGCGTACACCGACGCGATGACCCGCGCCGTCCGCGTGCCCGAGGCCCTGTTCGGGGACGTCCGGGCACTGCTCGGCGACCGGGCGACGGTGGAGCTGACCGCGACGATCGGCGCGTACAACATGGTCTCCCGCTTCCTCGTCGCCCTCGAGGTGGGCGGCGACGAGCACTGACCGGCCGGTGCGGCAGCCGCTCAGCCGGGCGGCGCGGCGGCGGCCCGCGCCATCCGCGCCGCCAGTCCGGTGTACCGCAGCGGGTCCAGGTGCCGGTCGATCGCGTCCTCGCCGAGGACGGAGCGGACGGTGACGTCGGCCTTGAGCGCGTCGGCGAACGGGGTCCCCGTCTCCGCGCAGCGCATCGAGATGTCGTAGACGAGGTCGTGGGCCTCGTGGCGCCCGACCACCTCGGCCAGCTTGAGCATGATCGACTCGGCCATGATCAGCCCTCCGGTGAGCCCGGTGTTCCGGCGCATCCGGTCGCCGTCGACGACGAGCTGGTCCAGCACCTTCCGCGAGTCGGCGGTGATGCCCCCCATGAGCATGAACATCTCCGGCAGGAACTCCCACTCGGTCTGCCACAGGGCCTTGTCGCGCTCGTGCTCCTGCATCATCGCGTCGTACCCGAGCTGCGCCTGCGCCTTGAGGATCACCGCCTTGGCGACGATCGACTCGCTGGTCGCGGGGTTGCGCTTCTGGGGCATGGTGCTGGAGCCGACCCTGCCCTCGGGGAACGCCTCCTCCAGCTCGCCGAACTCGGTCTTCTGGAGCTGGTAGACCTCCCGGCCGATGCGGCCCAGCGTGGTGCCGGCCATCGCGAGCCAGCCGGCCATCTCGGCCACCCGGTCCCGGGAGGAGTGCCAGCAGATCTCGGGCACCCCCAGCCCGAGGTCACCGAGCGCCCTCGCCTGGACCTCCAGACCCACCTCGCCCACGAACGCCATCGTCCCGACGGCGCCGTTGAGGTTGCCCACGAGGACCCGTGGCCGCAGCTGGGCGAGCCGCTGGTGGTGGCGGTCGACCTCGGCGAGCCAGGTGGCGACCTTGTAGCCGAAGGTGATCGGGAGCGCCTGCTGGCCGTGCGTGCGCCCGGGCATGACGGTCTCGGCGTGCTCCTCGGCGAGCTGTCGCAGCCGCTCGCGCACGGCGGCGAGGTCCTCGGCGATGATGTCGAGCGCGCGCCTCATCCGCAGCGCCGTGCCGGTGTCGACGATGTCCTGGGTGGTCGCGCCCCAGTGCAGGTAGCCGCGGTGCTCCTCGGAGCAGAGTTCCTGGTAGCGCCGCAGGAACGGCATCAGCGTGTGGGAGGTCGCCGCGATCCCCTCCCCGAGCGCCACCAGGTCGAAGTCGTCGACGAGACCGCGCCTGGAGATCTCCTCGGCGGCCTCGCGCGGCACCAGCCCGACGTCCGCCTGGGCGCGCGCGAGCGCGCTCTCGGCGTCGATCCACGACTGCACGACGCTGCGCGACGCGAACACCTCACGCATCCGGGGGGTGGAGTAGCTGTTGCCGAACATCTCGGAGTCGATGACGTGCCCTGGCATGGTCCGCTCCTTCGGTCGATGGACCCCTGGACGACGGGGACGCGCACCTCGAGGGGGCCGGAACGGGGACCCCCGGGACGTGGCCGGGACCGCTCCGCGCGCCCTACCTGCGCTGGTCGAACCGCCGGTCGAAGACCGACTCGGCGATCCGGTTGCGCAGCATCTCCAGCGATCCGCCGGCGATCATCCAGCCCCGCGTGCGGCGCAGGCAGTACTCGACCAGCGAGTCGGTGCTGTAGCCGAGCCCGCCCATCACCTGCAGCGCCTCGTTGGCGCACTCGAAGCCCGCGGTGTTGCAGGCCAGCTTGGCCACCGAGGTGTCGTAGGCCGAGGGCAGGCCGTCGTCGGCGTCGGTCGCGGCGCGGTACAGCAGCAGCTGTGCGGCGTCGAGCTTCACCGCCATGTCGGCGAACTTCCACTGCAGGCCCTGGAACTCGCACAGCGGCTTGCCGAACTGCTCGCGCACCAGCGCGTGGGCCCGGGCCTCCTCGTAGGCATACCGCCCCAGGGCGAGGGCGCGCGCGGAGTTGCCGATCCGCTCGACGTTGAAGCCGGAGATCTGCTTCTTGAAGCCGCCGGGGCCCAGCAGCACGTTCTCGGCCGGGATGCGGCAGTCCTCGAAGACCAGCTCGGACCACCGCTCGCCGCTCATGTACTCGTGCTCGGCGCCCACGGTGAACCCCGGCGTGCCCCGTTCCACGAGCACCGAGCCGATGTTCGACGTCCCGGGGCCGAACCGGACGTAGACCAGGTAGAGCGTCGCCTCGGGACTGTGCGTGCCGTAGATCTTCGTGCCGTTGACGACGTACTCGTCGCCGTCCCGGACGGCGGTGGTGCGCAGCTCGGTCACCGCCGAGCCGGCCTCCGACTCCGACATGCCGAGCGAGATGAGCTTCTCGCCGGACAGCAGGCCGGGCAGGAACCGTTCCTTCTGCTCCGGGGTGGCGTACTCGGCGAGCGTGCGGATGGCGCCGAAACTGCCGGCCTGCACGATGTCGGCGGCCTTCGGCGAGGCGTAGGCCACCTCCTGGATCGCGATGACGGCGTCCATGAGCGAGGCGCCCTGCCCGCCGTCCTCCTCCGTGAGCGTGAGACCCAGCAGGTGGTTCTTGCCGAGCAGCCGGGCGACGTCCCACGGGTAGCCGGGTTGGTGGGCCAGCTCCACGGCCGAGCCCTTCAGCTCCGACCGGGCGAAGTCCCGGACCGCGGCGGCGAACGCCCGCTGGTCCTCATCGAGCCGGAAGTCCATGCTCGTCCTCTCTGGGAGATCAGACATCGTGTGGGAAACGGGGGCGGGCGCGGCGCGCGACCGGGCCGTCAGGTCAGTCCTCGACCTCGAGCTTGACCTTCTCCCCCTCGGCCCCGATGAGCCGCCGGCGGAGCAGCCGCCAGAGCCCGCCGCCGAACATCACGACGAGCGCGACGACCCAGATCCCGATCGCGATCGGGCTGTCCAGGAAGTAGGAGAGGTCCCCGCGACTGAGGAACATGCCCTCGCGGAAGTGCTTCTCGATGAACGGCCCGAGGACCAGGCCGACGATGAGCGACGCCATCGCGAAGTCAAGTTTGCGCAGCGCGTAGCCGACCACGCCCATGGCCAGCAGCACCCAGACGTCGAGCATGCTGTTGCGGGTGCTGAACGCGCCCAGCACGGCGATCACCAGGATCCCGGGCATCAGCATGCTCTTCGGGACGCGCAGCAGGCTGACCCAGACCCCGACCAGCGGCAGGTTGAGGACCAGCAGCATCACGTTCGCCACGTACATCGAGGCGATGAGGCTCCAGAAGATGTCCGGGCGCTGCTCGATGAGCAGCGGGCCGGGCTGGATGCCCTGGACCACCATCGCGGCCAGCATGAGCGCGAACGTGGCCGAGAACGGCAGGCCCAGCGACAGCAGCGGGACGAGGCTGCCCACGGCCGCCCCGTTGTTCGCCGCCTCCGGGCCCGCGACCCCCTCGACGGCACCCTTCCCGAGCTCGTCGCGGTGCTTGGAGACCGACTTCTCCAGCCGGTAGGAGGCGAAGCTGGACAGCGTCGCCGACGGCCCCGGGAGCAGCCCGAAGAAGAAGCCGAGCGCCGAACCGCGTCCCCACGGCGCCCAGGCCCGCCGCCACTCCTCGCGGCTGGGCAGCAGCTCGCGGAGCTTGACGCTGCGGACCTTCGCCGCCCGGTCGGGGTCCTCGATGAGCAGGAAGATCTCCGCCAGGCCGTAGAGCCCGACCGCCACGGGCACCAGCGAGAAGCCGAGCGCCAGGTCCTGCAGGCCGAAGGTGTAGCGGAAGATCCCGGTCACCTGCTCCACCCCGACGGTGCCGAGCATGATGCCCAGCACCATCGGGAAGTAGCCGCTGGCCGGGCTGCCCCCCGCGACCCGGGCGAGCACCAGCAGGCCGCCCCCGGTCAGCGCCAGGTACTCCGCGGGCCCGAACAGCAGCGCGATGTTGGCCACCAGCGGCGACATGAGCGTCACCAGGACGATCGCGACGGTGCCCGCGATGAACGAGCCCACGGCCATGATCGACAGCGCCGGTCCCGCGCGCCCCCGGCGGGTCATCTCGTACCCGTCGATCGCCGTCACCACGGACGCCGACTCGCCGGGCATGTTCATCAGCACCGACGTCGTCGACCCGCCGTACATCGACCCGGCGTAGACACCGGCGATCATGATGAGCCCGGCAGCGGGGGGCAGCGTGAAGGTCAGCGGCAGGATCAGCGCGGCGCCGGCCACCGGGCCCAGGCCGGGCAGCACGCCGATCGCCGTCCCGGCGGCCGCGCCGACGAACGCGGCGAGCAGGAGCTCGGGGGTGAAGACCAGCTCGAGCCCGTACAGCAGCCCCTCGATCGGGTTCACAGGAACAGCCCCCCGATGACACCGGTCGGGCCGAGCAGCCCCTCGGGCAGCCGGACCCCGAGCAGCTCCATGAAGAAGGCCGAGATCGCCACACCGATGGCGGTCCCGTAGACGACGTTGCGCACCCACGAGCGCGTGCCGAGCGCGGCGAGCGCCGTGATCATGAACAGCGACGAGGCGATGTACTGGCCGAGGAACTGGTAGAGAGCGACGAACGCGACCATCGCCACCGCCATGAGCAGCACCGTGCGCCGCTTCTCTCCGGTCGGGAAGCGGATCTCCCCGCTCACCTGGTCGGTCCGCAGCGCCTCGACGATGGTCATCACGGACACGACCACCATGCCGATGCCGACGACCAGCGGGAAGACGCCGGCGCCCGGCCGGTCCTGGGTGCCGAAGGGCACGGTGGACCACGTGTACCAGCTGAACCAGAGGCCGAGCAGCAGACCGAGGCCCCCGGCGACGATCCGTCCTCGGCGCTTGCCGTCCAGGACCGACCGCGCGTCCCGCTCGCTGTCGGCCGAGCTCTGCCGGGTCATGTGTCCCTTCCTCTGGTGGGCCGGGGCCCGGTCGCGGTCCCCGGCGGGGGGACCGCGACCGGACGGTGCGCCGGATCAGGCGTCGGAGCCCTCGATCTCCTCGAAGACCGGCCGGTAGTCGTCGATCTCCGCGGCCAGCTCGTCGAGCTGGATCGGGTCGGTGACGTAGCCGTTCTCCTCCGCGAACTGCTGGAACTCCTCGGACTCCACGATCTGCTGGGAGACCTCGACGAGGGTGTCGCGGCACTCCTCGTCGAGGTTCGCCGGCGCGATCGTGTAGTACGCGGCGGGCATGGAGGCGCCCTCGAACTGCTCGCCGATCAGCGGCAGGTCGGGCAGCAGCGGGTACTCCTGGTCGTAGAAGATGCCGAGCGGCCGCAGGTCGCCGGACTCCACGAAGCCCTGCATCGACGGGTAGAAGGTGCCGATCGACTCGATCTCCCCGGAGACCGCGGCCGTCAGCGCCTCGCCGCCGCCGCCGCTGAACGGCACACGGTTGAGCTCGATGCCCGACCGGATCTCCAGCAGCTTGGCGGCGGTGTCCGGCGTCCCCCCGGCACCGGAGGTGGCGTAGCCGATCCCGTTCGGGTCGGCCTCCGCCGCGGCGAGGAACTCCTCCAGCGTCTGCCACGGGGTGTCGGCGTTGACCGCCAGCACGACCGGGATGTCCCCGAGCTTGACCAGCGGCGTGTAGTCGTCGGTGGTCTGGAAGGGCAGGTCCGGGTTGAGCGCCGGCTGGTTGGCCAGCGCGGTGTGGTTGGACAGCCCGAGCGTGTAGCAGTCCGGCTGCGCGGTGACGATGCCGGTCGTGCCGATCGTCGCGGCACCACCCTCGCGGTTCTCCACGACCACGTCGACGCCGAGCTCCTCCGACAGCTGCGAGGCGAACTGCCGACCGATCGGGTCGGTCGAGCCACCGGTGCCGTAGGGGATGATGTAGGTGATCGGCCGGTTCGGCTGCCAGGCCCCGGCCTCGCCCGCGGCGGCGTCCGTCCCGCCGCTGCCACCGTCGCTCCCGCAGGCGACCAGGGCCAGGGCACTGGCAACCGCGAAGGCGCCGTGCAGGTGGTGCTTGTTCATCATCGATCTCCTCGTCGTCGAGTGGAACGGTGTGCTGGGGGGTCCGGGACGGCCGGCTCGGCCGGGAGGGTCAGCCACCGGGGGCCCCGCGGGCCGGCGGGCGGACGTCGACCGTGACGGCCTCGGTGGTGCCGAAGGTCGGCACGAGCACCGAGTGCTTGCCGGGCCCGCCGGCCACCACGACCAGCAGGTTCTCCGGGCCGTCGAGCATCGGGACGACGCCGTCGCCCGGGACGTCCGCGAAGACGTGCGGCGCGGTGCGCCGGTAGCGGTCGAGGTTGCCCTCCGAGACCCCCGCGAGGCTCACCTGCGCCTGCGGGTGGGCGTGCACCGCCTCCTGGATCCGCCGCCGGTCGTAGCCCTCGCGGGCCAGCACCTCGGCGTGCTCCGGGCCGAGCACCAGCAGCACCTGCCCGCGCAGGTACAGGTTGTTGCTGCCGAGGCTGGCCACGGTGCCGGCGATGGTGGTGAGGATCCCGGCGGCGTCGGTGCTGCCGTGGTCGTTGACGTTGTGCGGCCCCTCGCCGCCCAGGACGGTCACCGCGCCCGCCGGCCCGCCGCCGCGCGCCTGGTGGAAGGTCTCGAAGGGGGACGCGGCGGCGTTCTCCGCGATGCAGTAGGCGTACTTGCCCGGCGTGCCGTGGGTGGCGCGGTCGGTCTCCCCGGGCCGGGCCTCGCCGACGTTCTGCAGGACCAGCCGCAGGGCGCGGCCGACCCCGGCGTTGGCCCGGTTGCCCTGCCCGAACACGTTGGGGCCCCCGTTGAAGCCGAGCTCGGCGGCCACCGGTCCGTGCACGACGACCAGCGGGGTCACCGGGTGCGTGGTCGTGGTGAGCGCCTGCAGGTTGAACCGGGGTTCCAGCACCGCCTGCACCGCGGCGACGACGACCGGCAGGAGCTCGGGCGGGCACCCGGCCATGACGGCGTTCGCCGCCACCGCGGCGACCGTCGCGCCGCGGTCGGACGGCGGCACCAGGCCGAGCACCTCGCCGGCGTCGCGACCGGTGGCGGCGACCGCACGGGCCACCAGCTCCTCGGTCGGCGGCACCAGCGGCAGCCCGTCGCTCCAGCGCCGTCCCTCGGCGAAGGCGAGGAACCCCAGCACGTCGCACGGGGCGTCGTGCACCGTCGCGGTCGGCGCGGTCGTCACCTCCGCGGGGGTGGACAGCAGCGCCTCGGCCACCCGGTCCACCGCCGCGGCCAGGGCGTCGTCGAGCTGCCCGGGCTCCACCCCGCCGATCGGGTGCGGGATGGTCGCCACCGCGAGCGACTCCAGCCCCTCCTGGCGCGCGACGGCGCGCGCGAGGGGCAGGAACGAGTCGGTGGCGATCATGACCGTCGGGATCCCTCGCCGTTCCAGCTCAGCGGAGTCGTGGACACTCCACGACGTGCAGGAGCCCTAGTCACCGACGCCCACGATCGCGGCGTCGAAGTTGCGGAACCGGTCGAGGACCTCGGCCTCGAACGGACGCGAGGAGTTGGGCTTCTCCGCCGCCACCGGCGGCTGCGCGCCGAACCGGTCGGCCAGGTGGCGGCCGAGCTGCCCGACGACGTGCGCCGCGTTGGGCTTGCCGTTGTCGAGGACGGCGATCCGCGCCCCGGCCAGCGAGGACACCCGCGGCGACGTGGTGAGCCGCTGGGTCGGGGGCTCGGTCCCCGACGGGTCGGTGATCCGGACGTCCATGCCTGGTGGGTCCTCCGCTCGACGGTCGACGGGCGGGCCGGGGAGCGGCCTCGCTCGCATGCCTCTGGCAGCGCGGCGTGGACACTATATAATGTATGTGATGCGGACAACACGCGTCACGAAGTCGTGATCTGCGCTCTCCCGGCACCGGTCCGGGAGGGACGAGCGGCAGGGAGGTCGGCGGTGCCGAGGGACGTCTGCACGGCTCAGCACGCGTGCGGCCTGGGCGTTCGGCCCCCGGCCGGCTCCGCGGTGGCGGTGCGTCGTCCCCTCCGGCACCGGTTCGGACCCCGGGTCGGGCAGTCCGGCCCGTATCGTCTATACGGTGCCGACGCCTGCTCTGGACGTCGGTCCAGGACGGGCGGGTCGCCGGCCGCGGCGCCGTCCCTGCGGAGTCCGTCGGGGGGCGACCGCGTGGCAACTCGCACGACGACGAGGACGGTGCCGGCATGACCGAGGCCCAGAGCTCCCAGGGCGGGGCGGCGCAGGGGCTCACCGGCCCCCCGCTCAGCAAGACCGAGTACGTGCTCCAGCGGCTGCGCGAGGACATCGCCAGCGGCGTGGTCGTGCCCGGGACGTCACTGCGCCAGAGCGAGATCGCCGCCCGGTACGGCGTCAGCGCCACCCCCGTCCGCGAGGCGCTGCGCCTGCTCGAGGCCGGCGGGAGCATCAGCTATGCCCCGCACCGGGGGGCCACGGTCCGCGAGCTGTCGCCGGAGCGGGTGCGCGACGTCTACCTGCTGCGCGCCGAGATCGAGGGCCTGGCCACCGCGGTGGCCTGCGAGCGGATGACCGACGAGCAGTTCGCCAGGATCGAGGCGGTCCACGAGGAGATCCGTGCGCACCGCGGAGGGGACGGCGAGGAGCTCGCCGTCCTGAACCGCCGGCTGCACTTCACGATCTACCACGCCGGGTCCGAGCTGATCGCCTCGCACGCGTCCAGCCTGTGGTCGCTGTTCCCGCCCCGGGTCACCATCTGGGCCGTGCCGGACGCCGCGGCGGCCCTGGCGGCCGACCACGACGGGATCATCGAGGCGCTGCGCGCCCGCGACGCGAAGCTGGCGCAGAACCGCGCGCGTGACCACGTGCTGCACGCCGCCGACCTGCGCGAGCACCTGTGACCGCACCACCCGACCCCACCCAGGAGGAGCACATGTCGGCTCAGGCCGAGGCCGAGCAGGAACTGAACGCCATGCTCGACGAGGGCGTGACCGCGCAGCTGGTCGACGTCGACGCGGGCGTGTACGAGCTGCGGCTGGCGATGGACGAGAGCGCGTGCGCCGACTGCCTGGTGCCCGACCCCACGCTGGTCTCGATCGCGACCGACGCGCTCCAGCGGCGCGGGGTGCCGGTCGCCTCGATGTCGGTGCTCCGCCCCGCCGCGCACGCCTGACCGCCCGCGGGCTCAGCCCGGCGACGGCGGCGCTGCCCGCCGGGACACCAGCGCCGCCGTGCCGAGCACCGCGCACGACAGCCACCACGCGCCGGCCGCGCCCGCGGACGCCGCGATCACCCCGGCGAGGCCGGGCACGGCCACCTGACCGATCCGGTTGGCCACCATCCGCAGGGCCAGCACGCTGCTGCGCGCGTTGTCCGGGACGGCGAGCGCCAGCACGCTCATGGTCAGCGGCTGGCCCACGCCCAGCAGGAAGCCGCCGACGGCCAGCGCCGCGGCCATGCCCCCCACCCCGATGCCGCCGATCGGCACGACGGCGAGCGCCACGGCCGACCCGGCGGCGCTGAGCACGATGAGCTGCTCCCGCGAGCGCCACCGCAGCATGACGCCCAGCAGCAGCCGCGAGGAGATGGTGGCCGCCGAGCGCAACGCCAGCAGCAGGCCGACGAGGGCCGGCGAGATCCCCCGCCGCTCGCCGATCAGCGGCAGGTAGGCGGTGAGGACGTCGACCGTCGACAGCAGCGCCAGGCTGGCGTACATGCCCGCGCCGACCCCGCGGTGCCGCAGCAGCTGCGCGGTCGTCTCGGTCGGCTCCCGCTCCTCCCCCGCTGCGCGGCGCGGTGCGCGGGGGGTGCGCAGCCCGATCAGGACGACGAGGAGGAGCGGGAGCAGCCCGATGGCCGCGGCCACCCAGAAGGCGCTGCGGCTCGCCGCGATCAGCTCGGCGCCGCTGGCGTCGCCGAGCAGCGCCCCGACCAGCAGCGGCCCGACCAGCTGCCCGACCGCCACGGCGGCGGTGAACAGGCCGAAGAAGCGGTCCAGCCGCTCGTCGCCCGACCAGCGCGCGACGATCCCCTGGCCCGAGAACATGAAGACCAGCTGGCCGAGGCCGAGCACCGCGCTGCTCGCCGCCAGCGCGACCAGGCTCCCGGTGGTGGACATCAGCAGCACGCCGCCGGAGGAGAGCAGCAGCCCGAGGCCGAGCAGGGTGGCCAGGCCGCGCAACCGGTCGGTGAGCCGGCCCAGCGGCAGGGCCACCACGAGCGGCAGCACGGCGAAGCCGGCCGTCACCAGGCCGACGGCGAGCGCGTCGCCGCCGAGCCCGATGACCCGGTAGGTGACCAGCGGCCGGCTCAGGTTCAGGGCGGTCTGGGCGAGCACGGTGACCACCAGCAGGGGTGGCAGCCAGCGCGGGAAGCGGCTCCGGCTCACCTGCCCGTCCCCGGTCGCCACTGCCGGGTTCCCACCGCGTCGCCTCCTCCGCTGCCCTGCCCGCGTACCGGTCCGGGAGCGGCGTCAGGTGACGAGGAACTCGCCGCCGTTCACGTGCACGGCCTGGCCGGTGATGTACTCGCCCTCGGCGACCAGGAAGCGGACGGTCGTGGCGATGTCCTCCACCGAGCCCGCGTGGCGGACGGGGATGCCCTTGGCGCGCTCCTCGTAGGAGAGCGTCGGGTACCACTCCTTGGGCCGGGTGGTGTGGATCAGGCCCGGGACGACGGTGTTCACGGTGATCCCGGAGGGCCCGAACTCCAGCGCGAGGGCCTTGGTGAAGCCGTGGATGCCGGCCTTGACGGTCACCCCGTGGGCCCGGTTGAGGATGCCGGAGAAGCCGTCGCGGCCGGAGATGTTGATGATCCGGCCCCAGCCGGCCTCGACCATGCCGGGGATGGCCGCCTGCGCGCAGTGGAACGCGCCGGTGAGGCCGATGCCGAGCACCCAGTTCCAGTCCTCCGGCGTGATCTCCAGGAAGGGCTGGTGCGGCCGGACCGCGGCGTTGTTGACCAGGATCTGCACCGGGCCGAGCTCGGCGGTGCCCTGCTCGAAGACGCGCCGGACGTCCTCGACCTGCGAGACGTCCCCGGCCACGACCGTCGCCTTGGCGCCGAGCGCCCGCACCTCGTCGGCGGTCTCCTCGCCCTCGGCCAGGTTCTGCCGCACGTTGACGATCACGTCCGCCCCCGCGGTGGCGAGCTGCCGGGCCATGGCCCGGCCGATGTTGCGCCCGGCTCCGGTGATCAGCGCCGTCCGGCCCTCGAGCGGCCTGCTGGTGTCTGCCATCGATCCTCCTCGCACGTTGGTGGCCGTGGCCTGCGGCATGGCGCGGGCACGGCCGGTTCCCCGACCCGTGGACACCGGTCGGACGTCGGTCCGGGGTGGTCCGGCCGGGCGGCCGGGCACCCCGCCGTTCAGCGCGCCTTGACCGCCAGCACGGGGACCGTGGCGTCGAGCAGCACCCGCTGCGCGTTGCTGCCCATGATCAGCTTGCCGACGGCGCTGCGCTGCCGGATGCCGATGACCAGCACGGAGGCGGCGACCTCCTCCGCCACCGTCACCAGGTGCTCGCTGGGGCTGCGCTGGGACCCGAGCTGCCGCAGCTCGTACTCGACGCCCCCGGCCGCCGCGACCTCCCGCAGCGCCTCGACGTCCTCCTCGCCGGCCCGCTTGGGGTCGGCGAACCCGTCGGAGCCGGCCGAGTTCACCACCACCAGCCGGGTGCCGCGCAGGCGCGCCTCGGCGACGGCGTGCTCGAGGGCCGCGCGGCCCTGCGCGGTGGGCACGAAGCCCACCACGACGGGACCGGTGGTTCCGGGCGGGGTGGACGCTGGCTCGGTCATCTGCGGCTCCTGGTGAGGCGGCCCGGCGCGGGCCGGGTGGACGAGGGGACCCACCGGCCGGCTCAGGCGCCGGCGGGCGGGCGGGGGGTCAGCGGTCCGGCTCGGCCGCCCGGCGGTCGAGCCGGCGGCGGACGGCGAGCAGCCGGGCGTTGAGGAGCGTGGCGATGCCCAGGACGAGCAGCCCGTGGACGGCCTGCCCGGCGACGAGCAGGACACCGCTGATCAGCAGCAGCGCCACGAGGATCCCGGAGAGGACCGCCATGCGGGAGCGCCGTGGCGAGCCGGTGCCCGCTCCCGGGGCGCTCACCGGGCCCGCCACTGCGGCGCCCGCTTCTCGGCGAAGGCCCGCACGCCCTCGACCCGGTCCTCGCTGGAGTACGGGTCGGGCCGGACGTCGAGCCGGAGGGCGGCGGCCGGTGCCTGGTGCAGGCCCGCCTGGATGACCGCCTTGTACCGGCGGATGGTCAACGGGGCGTTGGCCAGGAGCATGCGCACGTACTCCTCGGCGGTGGCCGCGAGCTCGGCTGCGGGCACCACCCGGTTGACCAGGCCCCACCGTTCGGCCTCGTGGGCGGAGACCGTGCGGCCGCTGTAGAGCATGTCGTAGGCGATCCCCAGCGGGACCAGCCGCGGCAGCATGACCGAGCCGAAGTTCGCGCCCATCCCGCGCAGCGCCTCGGGGAGGGCCAGCTGTGCGTGCTCGGCGGCCAGCCGGACGTCGCAGGCCATCGCCAGCTCCAGCCCGCCCCCCATGGCCCAGCCGTTGAGCGCGGCGACGGTGGGCTTGCGGCACTCGTGGACGACCTCGAACGGGTTGCGCTGCAGCTGCCGCATGGGGGACGGCGGAGCCGCGCCGGCGGCGTCGCGGCCGGCCAGCTCCTTGAGGTCCCGCCCGGCGGAGAAGGCCTGGTCGCCGGCGCCGGTGACCAGCACCGCCCACACGTCGTCGTCGGCGTCGAACCGGACGAAGGTCTCGACCAGGCCGGCCATGACCTCCGCGCCGAGCGCGTTGCGCCGCTCCGGCCGGTCGATCGTCACGTAGCCCACGCGGTCGCGGACCTCGACCCGCAGCCCCTCGGTCACGTGCCCGCCTCCGCCGCCCGGGCCGGCGCGTCCAGGGCCAGGGCCTCGCTGGGGTTGTGGACGGTCATCGCCTCGATGTCGGCCTGGCTGAACCCGCGGTCCCGCATCGCGTCGACGTACTGCTGCAGGCCGACCACCGGCGAGACGTTGTGCGCCTGGCCGAAGTCGGTGGCCATGACGGTGCTGTCGACGCCGACCGTGCGGATCGCCTCGGCGATGCTCTGCAGCGGCACCTCGTCGCTGGTGGGCAGGGTGACCGCGAAGACCCGCTCGAACCAGACGCCCCCGAGCCCGGCCAGCTCCAGCTGGTCGTCGAGGCCCAGGCCGACGCAGGAGTGCTCCGGGTGGGTGACCAGCACGTTCGGCACGCCGCGCCGGCGGGCCTCGGGCACCACCTGCATGATCTCGGCCGGCCCGATGTGCCCGGTCGCCAGCGTGGCGCCGGCCGCGGCGACGAGGTCGAGCACGCGGCAGACGTCGGCGGTGGGGCGCCCCTCGTCGTCGAGCACGCTCAGGCCCGGCCCCTCGATCCTGCCCAGCCGCTGCAGGTTGCCGCTGGTGATGCCCTTCTCCGCCGCGTGCCGGACCTGGTTGGCCGCGGTGATCGTCGGCATCCAGATGACCCGGCCGCCGAGCCGGAGCGCGGTGTCCACCGCGTGCGGGTTGATGCCGCCGGTGGCCTGCACGTTGAGCACCGCCCCGCCGAGGATCTGCGCGTCCACGGCGTGCTCCTGGGCCATCGTGGCCCGCGCCGCGGTGACCGTGTGGTGGCTCTTGAGCACCACCGCGCGGTAGCCGGCCGCGTCGACCGCGGCGGCCAGCTGCGAGTCGGTCATCAACCGCGGGATCACGTCGGGCGCCGTGTGCACGTGGGTGTCCACGAGCCCGGTCGGCAGCCTCCGGTTCATCGGCGTCCTCTCCTCGGGTGGCGCATCAGACGACCCGGTCCTCGACCGGCTCCCCGGCCCAGAACCGCCCGATGTTGTCGAGCACGGCCTGGGCCTTCTGCACCGACGTGGTGCGCGTGCCGGCCGCGCAGTGCGGCGTCACCACGACGTTGGGCAGACAGAGCAGCGGGTCGTCCGCCGCCACGGGCTCCTGCGCGAACACGTCCAGCCCCGCGGCGGCGGGCCGGCCGGCCCGCAGCGCGGCGACCAGGTCGTCCTGGACCACCAGCCCGCCCCGGGCGGTGTTGACGAACACCGCGTGCTCCCGCATGAGCCCGAGCCGGCGGGCGTCGACCATCCCCCGGTTCTCCGGCAGCAGCGGGCAGTGCAGGCTGACCACGTCGGCGGCGGCGAACAGCTCGTCCAGGCTCGCGGCGGCGCGGACCGGCCGGCCCGCCCACTCCGCGCCGAGCGGCCCCCCGCGCCGCCGGTGCACCAGCACGTCGCTGCCCAGGGCCAGGACGGCGCGGGCGACGGCCTGGCCGATCCGGCCGAAGCCGACCAGCCCGACGGTGGAGCCGGCCAGCCCGACCGAGGTGCTGCGGTAGTCCCACTTCGGCCAGCGGCCCTGCCGGGCGACGTCGTCGTGCAACCGGACCAGGTGCCGCCCGGCCGCCAGGGCGAGCAGCACGGTGTGCTCGGCGACCGACTCGGCGGTGCCGGCGGTGCACACGGCCAGCGCCACGCCGCGCGCGCGGAGCTCGTCCTGGTCGACCGCGTCGAGCCCGACGCCCTGGCGGTGCACCAGCCGCAGCCGCCGCGCGGCGTCGAGGTGCGCCCGCGTGAGCGGGGTGTTGTCGGTGTGGACGACGACGTCGACGTCGGGGAGCAGCCGCAGCTTGCCCTCCTCGTCGTCCCGGTCGCGCAGCGTGCTCAGCCGCCAGCCGTCGGGCAGCCGCTCGCGGTACAGGCCGCTGACCGGCCCCTCCGGTCCCCAGAAGAGGACGTGCGGCCCCTCGCTCACCGGGTGCCGTCCGGCGCGCCGAGGAGGGCGAACAGCCGCGCGGGGTCGTCGAGGGCCCAGACCGCCGCGGCGATGTCCGCGCAGCGCCGCTCCCCCACGACCGGGCCCGCCAGCCGGTGCAGCTTGCGCTCCAGGTCGTCGTCGCTCATCGGGTTGCCCGGCTCGCCGTACGGCTGGTCGATACGCAGCACCCGCTCCCGGCCGCCGGCCCGCACGGTGACCCGCGCCGGGCGCATGGCGGGGTAGTCCCGGACGCAGTCCTCGGCCTCCTCGACCTCGACCAGGTCGACGACGCGGGCGATCCGCGGGTCGCGGCGGACCTCGGTGTCGAAGTGCTCGAGCGCCGGGACGCCGTGCAGCATCGTCACCGCGACCGCGTACGGGATGCTCATCTGCGCGGCGATGAAGTCGTCGATCCGCTTCCCGCCGTGCCGGGCGGCCGCGGGGAAGGTCTCCACCCGCACCGACTCCACGGCGTCGACGTCCAGCGGCTCCTCGGCGGCCATGGCCAGGATCGCGTCGATCGGGCCGTGCAGGTGCCGGCAGCAGGGATAGGGCTTGACGTACATCCCGAGCATCCGCCACTGCGCGCCCAGGCCCCCGACGAGGTGGTCGGCGTCGTAGTCGTCGTCGGCGAACGCGTGCAGGTAGCCGTTGGGACCCTCGAGCACGGTCGCCGGGCCGGTGAGCCCGCGAACGGCCAGCTCGGCGCTGACGATGCCGTCGCGCGCCGCCTTCCCCGGGTGCAGCCGCTTGACCTCGCCGCCCCCGTGCAGGAACTCGAACAGGCCGCCGGCGTGCGAGCCGGCGATGCCGAACGCGTCGCCGAGCACGTCCCGGTCGGCGCCGAGCAGCCGGCCGGCCGCGGCCGCGGCACCGAAGACCCCGTTGACCGCGGTGTTGTGGAAGCCCCGGCGCCACGTGGCCGGGTGCCCGGCGCCGCCGATGCGGCAGTGCACCTCCAGCCCGACCGCCATGGCCAGCAGGAGCTCCTCGGGTCCGGCGTCCCGGGCCTCCGCGAGCGCCAGCACCGCCGAGCCGATCGGCCCGCCCGGATGGGTGCTGCCCGGGGTGTAGCCGTCGTCGACCTCCAGCCCGTGCGTCGCCGTCCCGTTGACCAGGGCGGCGCTCGCCGCCGTCGCGCGCAGCGGGGTGCCCACCACCGTGGCGGGCCCCGGGCCCTCGGTCTCGCTCACCCAGCGCTGCAGGATCCGGGCCGGCCCGGAGGTGGAGCCGACCAGGGTGGCCGCCACGTAGTCCAGCAGCACCCGCTTGGCCTGGTGGACGACGGGGTCGGGCAGGTCGGCGGGGCGCAGTCCGGCCGCCCAGTCGACCAGCTGCGCGGTGAGCGCCGGGCGCCCGCCGGCCGCCGGTACGGCGGGGTGCGGCGCGGTCACCGGGCGCCGCCCGCGCCGTGGGCGCGCAGCGCCCGGGCACCGGCCATGACCGCCGCGACGGCGAGGGTCGCGCGGTCGGGCGCGTCGAGGACGTGCACGGAGTTGCGCCGGTAGACCTCGAGCGCCTTCGGGGCCAGCTGCGCGCCGCCGTAGCGGGAGACGTAGAGCGGGATGTCGAGCCGGTCCCGCATGGCCACCACCTTCTCCGCGATCTTCTCCGCGTAGGGGTCGGCGTTGGTGGTGAACTGCAGCAGCAGCGCGTCGTACTCGCCGCGCTCGGTGAGCGCGGTGATCAGCTTCTCGAAGGCGTCGGGCTGGGTGATCATCTGGTAGCTGCAGTCCAGCGGGTTGCGCACCGCGGCGTACGAGGGCACGTGCGGGCGGACCGCCTCGCAGGTGGCCTCCGAGAGGTCGGGCAGCTCGATCCCGGCGACCTCGCCCTCGTCGGCGATGATCGAGCACGCGCCACCCGAGAAGGTCACCGCCACCAGCCGGTCACCGGCCGGCAGCGGCTCCAGCGCGGCCAGGGCCACGGCGTCCTCGAGGACCCGCAGCGAGGGCACGCTCACCATGCCGGCCGCGCGCACCACCGCCTCGCGGACGGCGAAGGAGCCCACCATCGCGCCGGTGTGGCTGAGCGCCGCGGCGCGGCCGCGGTCCGAGCGCACCATGTTGTAGGCGAACATCGGCTTGCCGGCCTCGGCCATCCGCCGGCCGGCGGCGATGAAGCGCGGCCCGTCCTTCACGTCCTCCAGCAGCAGCGCGACCGACCGGGTGTCCTCGTCGCCGGCCAGCCACTCGAGGTAGTCGGCGATGACGAGGTCGGCCTCGTTGCCCGCGTGGATCCAGTAGGACAGGCCGACCCGCTCGCCCATGAGCCGGGTGCCCAGGCAGCTGCCGAGCGCGCCGGAGCTGCTGAGCAGCGCGACCCCGCCCTCGACCAGCCCCTCCTCCAGGCCCCCGGAGATCGAGGCGGTCAGCTTGCGGAACGGCGCCACCACGCCCATGTCGTTGGGCCCGGCGAGCGGCACCCCGCCCTCCCGCAGCACCCGGGCCAGCTCCTCCTGCGCGGCCCGCCCCTCCTCGCCGACCTCGGCGAAGTCGGAGCTGTGCACGATCACGCCGCCGGCCTTCTTCTCCACCGCCTGCCGGGCGACGTCCAGCACGAACCGGCCCGGCACGGTGACGCAGACCAGGTCCGGCGAGCCCTCGACCTCGGCCAGCGAGGTGTAGCGCCGCCGTCCGTCGACCTCCCCGCCCGAGGGGTGGACGGCGTCGAGGCGGCCCGGGAAGCCGTGCTCGTCGAGATACCGGAACAGCCGGGCGCCCACCTTGTGCGGGTCGTCGGAGACGCCGACGACCACGACGTGCCGCGGGCGCAGCATGCGGTCCAGGTCGTGCCGCGCCCGCTCGACCAGCGGCGGGTCGTCGGTGCGGATGACCCGGGCGTCCACCACGGCGACGCCCTCGCCGTCGTGGCCGACCATCACCGGGTTGAGGTCCAGCTCGACGATGCCGTCGTCCTGCTCGACCAGCCGGGAGACCGCCACCACGGTGTCCACCAGGGCCTCGACGTCCCGCCCCGGCTCGCCGCGGAACCCGTCGAGCAGCGGCCAGGCGCGCAGCTGGCGCAGGGCGGCGCGGGCCTGGTCGCGGTCCAGCGGGGCCATCGTCGTCACCACGTCGTCGTGCACCTCGGTGGCGACCCCGCCGAGACCCACGACGACCGCCGCGCCCAGCTGCGGGTCCCGCCGGGCGCCGACGAGGATCTCCAGCCCGCGCACCTGCTGCTGCAGCACCAGGGGGTAGGCGTCGGGACCGAGCCGGCCGACCATGTCCTCCGCCGTCTCCACGGCCGCCGTCACCGAGCGCAGCCCCAGCACGACACCGCCGGCATCGGTCTTGTGCAGCAGCCCCCCGGCCTTGAGGACGACGGGGGTGACGCCCAGCCCGGTGAACGCCGCCGCCACCTCCGACACGTCCTCGACCGAGGCGCTGCGGGTCAGTGGCACGCCGGCGCCGCTCAGGAGAGCGGCGACCTCGGCGGGCGGCAGAGCGGCGAGGGGCACGTCGGTTCTCCTTCGAGCTCGGGAGCGCGGCGGCGCAGTCAACATCCTATACAGTGTGGCAATGGCTGGGGCGACTCCTGCGGAGGACGGGTCCGCACCGGTGCGCGTGGCGCAGGACGAGCGCTCGGTCACCGTGCTGTTCGACCGGCCCGAGCGGCGCAACGCGCTCGACGTGGGGATGAGCCGGGCGCTCGGCGCGGTGCTCGACGAGCACGCGGGCACGCCGCGGCCCCTGGTGCTGCGCAGCGCCGTCCCCGGGATGTTCGTGGCCGGCACCGACGTGGCCTCGCTCCGCGCCCGCACCCTCGAGGACAGCCTCGGCCGGATCAACAGCTCGCTGTTCCAACGGCTGTACGACCACCCGTGGCCCACCGTCGCGGTGGTGGACGGCGCGGCGCTGGGCGGTGGCTGCGAGCTGGCGCTGGCCTGCGACTTCCGCATCACGACCGGGGACGCGCTGTGGGGGCTGCCGGAGGTCCGCCTCGGCATCATCCCCAGCGCCGGCGCGCTGACCCGGCTGGCCGCGCTCGTCGGCACCGGGACGGCGACCGACCTGGTGCTCACCGGCCGGCGGGTCCGCGGCCGCGAGGCGGCCGCACTGGGGCTGGCCTCGCGCGTCGCGGCCCCCGACGGCCTGGACGCCGCGCTCGACTCCCTCCTCGCCGACCTGACCGCCGCGGCGCCCCTGGCCCAGCGGCTGGCCAAGGAGGCGATGCGGGTGGACGGGGACCGGCACCGCCTCGTCGACGCCGCGGCCCAGGCCCTCTGCCTCGGCACGGAGGACGCCCAGCAGCGGCTGCAGGCCCTGCTCGACCGCCGGTGAGGTGCCTTCCGCGCGCGAGAGGCACCTCACCGGGTGGTCAGGACGGCGGGGCGGGCCGTCCCTCCCCCGCGTAGTCCGCGCGGGTGAGCGGCTCGGCGGTCAGCTCGCCGGAGGGCAGCGGCGCCTCCACCCGCTCGCCGTCCCAGGTGAGGACGACGGCCTCGATCCCCGGGACGCTGGTCGCCGAGAGCACGACCTGGGCCACCGCGCGCCGGCTCGCCTGGCCGGCGGGTGCCTCGGGCGCGCCGGTGATGTCGACGGTCGCCGTCCCACCGGCGAGCTCGACGACCGACAGCCGCACCTCGGGCGGCAGCGCCGTCGACAGCTGCCGGTCCCGCTCCTCCGCCGTCGGCCCGGCCGCCAGGGCGTCCAGCAGCGCGCCGAGCCGCTCCTCGGGCGTGGCGCCCTCGACCTCGCGCGGCCGGGGCACGAGGAGGTCGGCGGCGTCCACCAGGTAGACGCGGCCGGGCTCGACGACCGGGTCGGGGTCGGCCGGGGCCGGCGAGGTCGGCGCCGGGGAGGCCAGCCCGTAGGGGACGTCGGAGGCCGGGATCGTCTCCGCGGCGCCGCCGGTCGGCACCCCGCACCCGGCGACCAGGGTCAGCAGGCCCGCGGCCGCCCACCGCGCGCGGCTCACCGGTCCCCCGCGGGCAGCGAGAGGCTGAACCGGGCGCCCCCGCCGGGCACCTCGCCGACCCAGGCCGCCCCGCCGTGCTGCCCGGCGGTCTCGGCCACGATCGCCAGCCCGAGCCCCGCCCCGGGCAGCGACCGGCGGGCCGCGTGCGGACCCCGGGCGAACCGCTCGAAGACCCGCTCCCGGTCCGCGATCGGCACCCCCGGGCCGTCGTCGTCCACGCTGACCACCACCGTCCCGTCCCGCCGCTGCACGTGCACGGCCGAGGCCCCGCCCGCGTGCCGGTCGGCGTTGTCCAGCAGGTTGCGCACCGCGCGCTCCAGGCCCCGCTTGTCGCCCGGCACCGTCGTCTCCTCGTCGGGGTCGGCCACCAGCAGCCCGGGGTCGCGGCCGGAGGCGGCGAGCACCTCGCGCACCAGGGCGGCCACCGGCACGGGCACCGCCGCGCCCCGCGGCGCGCCGTCGATGCGGGCCAGCTCCAGCAGGTCGTCGAGCATCTGCCGGAACCGGCGCAGCTCGCCCTGCACGAGGGTCAGCGCCTGGTCGGCCCGCGGGGAGAGCTCGGCGCGGCGGGCGGCGAGCACCTCGACGCTGGTCACCACCCCGGTCAGCGGGCTGCGCAGCTCGTGGCTGACGTCACCGACGAAGCGGGCGTCGCGGTCGATCCGGGCGGCCAGCGCGTCGACCATGCTGTTGAACCCGGCCACGATGGCCAGCAGGTCGGGGTCCTCGGTGGCCGGGAGCCGGGTGGTCAGCTCGCCGCCGGCGATCCGGGTGGCCGCGGCGGCGACCTGCTCCAGCGGCTGCACCGACCGCCGGCTGGCCCACACCCCGAACGCGGCGCCGGCGGCGGTGGCGGCCAGCGCGCCGGCGGTGAGGACGGCGGCCAGCGTGCGCAGCACCTGCCGGAGCTCGGTGAGCGGGGCGAGCTCGTAGAACTCCGCGTCCGCGCTGTCCACCGGGACGCCGACCAGCAGCGCCGGGCCGTCGGGGGTGTCGACGCGCAGCGTGCCGGCCGCGCCCCCGGCGACGACGTCGCGCAGCTCCGCGGGGACGTCCCGGGCGCCGGCGTCCAGGCTCGAGGAGTACCAGGAGCCGCCGCTGCGCACGACCACGTCCGCACCGCCGGAGGGCACCAGCTCGGCGACGACCTCGCCGACGTCGGTGCCGGCGGTCGACAGCCGGCCGGCCAGCACGTTGGCGTCGGCGAACGCCTGCCGGGTGAGCAGGTCCTCCCGCTGGTCGAGCAGGTAGCCGCGGGCCAGGAACCAGGTGGTGCTCACCAGGACGACCGACACCAGCAGCGCGCCGGCGGCGAAGCCCAGCACGATCCGCGCCCGCAGCCCCCGCGGCGCGAGGGCCCGCCTCACTGCAGGTCCAGCCGGTAGCCCAGGCCGCGGACGGTGACGACGATCCGCGGGGCGGCCGGGTCCTGCTCGACCTTGGTGCGCAGCCGCCGGATGTGGACGTCGACGATCCGCTCGTCGCCGAAGAAGCCGTGCTCCCACACCCGCTCGAGCAGCGCCTGGCGGCTGAGCACCCGGCCGGGTGCTGCGGCCAGCTCGCACAGCAGCCGGAACTCCGTCAGCGTCAGCGGCAGCTGCTCCTCGCCGCGGTGCACCGTGCCGGCCGCCTCGCGCAGCACCAGCGGCGCGGCCGGCGCGCGGTCCAGCACGACCTGCTCGGGCCCGGCGGCCGGGGCGCCCGCGCCGGCCCGCCGCCGCAGGGCGCGCAGCCGGGCGGTGATCTCCTTGACCTCGAACGGCTTGGTCACGTAGTCGTCGGCCCCGGCCTCCAGCGCCGCGACGATGTCGTGGGTGTCGGCGCGGGCGCTGACCACGATGATCGGCAGGTCGTGGTCGCGGCGGACCTCGCGGATGACGGCGAACCCGTCCATCGAGCCGAGCATCAGGTCGACGACCATCACGTCGGGGGTCGCCGCCGCGACCGCGGCCACGGCCTCCTCGCCGCTCACCGCCTCGGCGACGTCGTAGCCCTCGTCCTCCAGCGCCCAGCGCAGGGCGGTGCGGATCGGGTCGTCGTCCTCGACGACCAGCAGACGCGGAGCCACTCCCGCCATGCTGCCACCGGTCACCCGGCGGTCCGCCTGCCGTCACACGATCGCAAACCGGCTCCCGGCCGGATCTCAATCAACGCCGACGAACCTGTCAGGAGCAGGCAGCAGGATCGCGACCACTGACCGAGGAGGACGGCGATGACGAGCGCACCCGCACCCAGCCGCACGGACGTGGTGACGATCCACCTGGACGACGCCGTGCTCGCCGACGGGCTGGCCGACGTGCGCTGGCTGCTGCACGACGCCCTGCTGGCCGGTGCGCGGCAGCTGGTCGTCGACCTCTCCGGTGTGCAGCACCTGTCCAGCTCGGCCGTCGCCAGCTTCCTGTCCGCGCACCGCACCTGCCGGGCCCGCGGCGGTGCGGTCGTGCTGCGCGGCGCCAACCGCCGCACCGAGGACCTGCTGCACCGCACCGGCCTGTGGCGGGTCATGGTCCTCGAGCCCGCGCGGGCCGTGGCGTGAACCGTCCCCGCTCCCCCCTGGAGGTGCACGGTGCCCGGACCGATCCTGGTGCTGCTCGTCGCGTGGCTGGTGGTCGCCGTGGTCGGCGCCGTCGTGACCGGCTGGTTCTGGCTGACGCTCGTCGGCCTCGCCCTGACCCTGACGACGGGCGCGCTCGGCCTGGCGATGCACTCCGGACGCCAGCCCCGCACGTGAGGCGGACGGAGGTGGTCGTCCGTCCCGGCGGTCACATCACCGCCAGCGGTGACCTCACCTCCCAGGGGGCCGACCTGCTGCGCGGCGCCGCCGACCAGCTCCGGGGGAACGGCCACTCCCGCGTGGTGGTCGACCTCCGCGGCCTGCGCACCGCCGACGACGACGCCCTGGCCGCCCTCCGCCAGCTGCACCGCGACTTCCGGGTGGACGGCGGGGAGCTGCTGGTCCGAGGCTGACCGGGCCGGTCTCGGTTTGCCGGTGCGGGCCGGCTCGGCTGCACTGAGGGACGGCCGTCCGGACCGCAGGAGGCGACAGTGCCCGACAACGACCGCCTGACCGACAGCGTCCCCGCGGACGCCGCACCCGCGCAGACCCGCCGGTGGAGCCTCGTCGGGCCCGGCATCGTGGCCGCCGCCACCGCGGTCGGCGCCGGTGACCTGGTGGCGACGCTGATCGCCGGCTCGCGGTTCGGCTACGCGCTGATGTGGGCCGTCGTCCTCGGCGTCGTCGTCAAGATCGGTCTGGCGGAGGCGACCGGGCGCTGGCACCTGGCGACCGGGTCGACGATCTTCACCGGCTGGCGGTCCCTGGGCGCGTGGACGTCGGTCTACTTCGCCGTCTACGTCGTCATCTGGGGCTTCGTCTACGGCGCGACCGCGATGACGTCGTCGGCCCTGCCGCTGGCCGCGCTGTTCCCTGCGCTGTCCATCCCGGCCTGGGGCATCATCTGCGGCCTCGTCGGGCTGGCCTTCGTGTGGTTCGGCAACTACCGGCTGCTCGAGAAGGCCATGACCGTGCTCATCGGGGTCATGTTCGTCGTGGTCGTCGGGCTGGCGATCCTCGTCGTCCCGGACGTCGGCGCGACCGTCGGCGGCCTGCTCCCCCGGCTGCCGGAGGGCTCGGCGGTGTACACGCTGGGCCTGGTCGGCGGCGTCGGCGGCACCATCACGATGGCCGCGTACGGCTACTGGATCAACGCCAAGGGCTGGCGCGACGCCTCGTGGATGAAGGTGATGCGCCTGGACAACCGGGTCGCCTACACCACCACCGGCGTCTTCGTCGTCGCGATGCTCATCGTCGGCGCCGAGCTGCTGTACGCCACCGGCGTCTCGCTGACCGAAGGCGACCGGGGCCTGCTCGACCTCGACGAGATCCTGCGCGACCGGTACGGCGACGTCGTCGGCACGCTGTTCCTCGTCGGCTTCTTCGCCACCTCGTTCTCCTCGCTGATCGGCGTGTGGCAGGGCGTCAGCCTGCTGTTCACCGACTTCGTGCGGACGGCGCGGGCGCGGGGCGGGCAGCTGGCCGAGGGCGCCGCCGAGCGCAGCTGGCCCTACCGCGGCTACCTGCTGTGGCTGACCTTCCCGCCGATGGCCCTGCTCTTCCTCGACCGGCCGTTCGCGCTGGTCATCGCCTACGGCGCGCTCGGGGCGTTCTTCATGCCGTTCCTGGCCGGCACCCTGCTGTGGCTGCTCAACGGCAGCCGGACGCCGCGGGAGTGGCGCAACGGCTGGCTGTCGAACACGCTGCTGGCCGGCGCGGCGGTGCTGTTCCTCGTCCTGTGCATCGACGAGCTGGCCGGCCTGGCCGGCTGAGCGGAGGGCCGTGGGGTACGGCCATCAGCGATCACCCCTCGTCGAGTCCCTGCTCGATGGCATACCGGACCAGCTCGACGCGATTGTGCAGCTGCAACTTGCGCAGGGTGTTCTGCACGTGGTTCTGCACGGTGCGGTGGGACAGGGTCAGCTCCTCGGCGATCTGCCGGTAACTGCGGCACTTGGCGACCATGCGGAGGATCTCGTGCTCCCGTGGCGTCAGGTGCGGCACGTCGGTGTCGACCTCACCCACGGGATGCTCGGCCAGGCGGCGGAACTCACCGAGCACGAGGCCGGCCAGGCCGGGGGTGAACACGGCGTCGCCACCGGACACCGACAGGACCGCGGCCAGGAACTCCCCCCGTGAGGCGGACTTGACGAGGTAGCCGGTGGCCCCGGCCTTCACCGCGGCGAGCACGTCGTCGCGCTCCCCGCTGGCGGAGAGCACCAGGACCCGCACCGACGGGTCGGCGCGGACCAGTTCCCGGGTCACCTCGACGCCCGTCATGGTCGGCAGGCGCAGGTCCACCACCGCCACGTCGGGACGGGTCGCCGCAGCTCGACGCAGCGCCTCCTCCCCGGTGCTCGCGGTGGCGACCACGTCGAGACCCGCCTCTGCGAGGTCCCGGGCGACTGCGTCGCGCCACATGGGATGGTCGTCGACCACCATCACCCGGGTCATGGCGCGCGCCCGCGACCGGCGACCGTGCGGCGCGGCACCCGCAGCTCCCATTCCGTCCCCGTGCTCGTGGAGGTGGTCAGCTCCGCCGTGCCACCGAGCGCGGCCAGCCTGCCCACGATGGAGCCGGTGACGCCCATCCGGCCGGCGGCGGCCGCCTCGTCCAGCCGACCGGCCGGGATACCCGGCCCGTCGTCGCCGACGCTGACCACGACGCCGTCACCGGTGTCCTCCAGCAGGACGTACGCGGACGCGCCGCCGGCGTGCCGGGCGGTGTTGTCCAACGCGGCGGCCACGGCAGCGACCAACTCCTCCGCGTCCGCACCCGGCAGCGGCACCGGGCTCGCCGGGGTGGCCACCGACACCGCGCGACCGGTGTGGCGGTGCAGCATGGCCGCGACGTCGCGGGTGCCGGCCGTCGGCGGTGCTCCCGGTGCGGCCCGGGAGACGGAGCCGTCGACGTGGTCCTGCACGAGCCCGCGCAGCGCCTCTTCCTGGTCGCGGGCCAGCTCGGCGAGCTCAGCGGCCGGGCCGCCGATCTCTGCTCCCCGCCGCTGCACGTAGGCCAGGGACTGCAGCACGCCGTCGTGGACGGCACGGGCGAGCCGTTCCCGCTCGGCAGCAGCGGCCTGCACGGCGGCAGCCTCGGTCCGCTCGCGGGTACCGGCACGCACCAGGGCGGCGGCGTAGCCCGCGACCAGCCCGGTGAGCACCAGGAGGAACACGTACCCGGTGCCGGATCCGCTGGGCACCGCGTGGACGGAGAGATCGACCCCACCCACGACCAGGGCCGAGGCGAGGCCGCCCCGCCACGCCCACTGCACCGCACAGGCCAGCACCGGGGCCGCGATCCAGAAGCTGGCCAGCGTCGGGGCGTCGGGATCGGCGGCCGTGGCGCCCTGCACCCACGGTGTCAGCAGCAGCGCAGCGACAGCGAGCGCCAGCTCCGTCACGACCAGCCTGGGGCGGCGGGCGGCAACCCGGTACAGCCGGGGCGCGACCAGTGTCCACGTCGCGAGGACCCCCAGCACCGCCCCCGCCGCGAGGGGATGCCGGTAGTCCTGCACGTGCAGCGCGTTGACGACCACCGCGTAGCCGAGCAGCACCGACCGGGCCACACCCAGGGCCGGCCACAGGATGCCGGTGTCCTCGGGCCGGGGAGACGCGCTCGCGCGACCGTCATCTCCGCACCCCGACGCACGCGACCGAGTAGTCGTACCTGGGTCGAATCGGGTCGCCACACGGATGGAACGAGCTGCGCCGTCCGCCAGGTTCGTGCGCATGACCGACCAGCGCATCGCTCCGAACCCCTCTCCCGCCGCGGCGGAGCTGTCCGGGGGACAGCAGCAGTGATCATCAACGACGTCCACTCCCGGCTCAACCCCACCCGCCCTGCGGCGCTGCTCCCGGTGGGTTCGCTGCACGCCCTGCGCGCCGCGGTGTCCGGGGCGCGCGGCGGGCGGATCAGCGTGGCCGGCGGGCGGCACGCGATGGGCGGCCAGCAGTTCGCGACCGGCGGCACCGTGGTGGACACCCGTGGCATGTCCCGGGTGCTGCACGTGGACCGGCAACGTGGCCTGGTGGAGGTGGAGGCGGGGATCCAGTGGCCCGAGCTCGTCGACCAGCTCCAGACCGCGCAGCAGGCGGGTGGAAGCGGGCAGTGGACCATCGCGCAGAAGCAGACCGGGGCCAACCGGTTCACGGTCGGCGGGTCGGTGTCGGCCAACTGTCACGGGCGCGGACTGACGATGGGCCCGATCGCGTCCGACGTGGAGGAGCTGCGCGTCGTGACGGTGGACGGCTCGGTCCTCACCTGCAGCCGGACGTGCAACCGCGAGTTGTTCTCCCTCGTGGTCGGCGGCTACGGGCTCTTCGGCGCGGTCTACTCGGTCACGCTCCGGCTGGCACGCAGGCAGGTGCTGCAACGGATCGTCGAGATCACCACCGTGGACGACCTGGTCGATGCCGTCCACGGGCGGGTGAGGGCCGGGTTCCGCTACGGCGACTTCCAGTTCGCCATCGACCCGGACTCGCCGGACTTCCTCCGCCGGGGGGTGTTCTCCTGCCATCGCCCGGTCGAGGCCGACCGGCCGATCCCGGAAGGGCAGCTGGCGCTCCGTCCGGACGACTGGCAGGACCTGCTGGTGCTGGCCCACGAGGACAAGAGCCGCGCATTCGACCGCTACGCGCGGCACTACCTCGCCACGTCGGGTCAGCTCTACTGGTCGGACACCCACCAACTCGCGGTGTACCTGGACGACTACCACCAGGCGCTGGACCGCCGACTGGGCGCGGTCCGACCCGGCACGGAGATGATCACCGAGGTGTACGTACCCCGGCACCGGCTGGCGGATTTCATGGGGGCTGCCGCGGAGGAGCTCCGGCAGGTCGACGCAGACCTCGTCTACGGCACCGTGCGCTTCACCGAGGCAGACCCGGACACCTACCTGCCCTGGGCGCGGCAGGCGTACGCCTGCGTGGTGTTCAACCTGCACACACCGCACACACCCGCGGGCATCGAGCGTTCGGCAACGGCGTTCCGGCGTCTGATCGACCTCGCCGTCGAACGCGACGGCAGCTACTACCTGACGTACCACCGGTGGGCAGGACGCGAACAGTTGCTGGCCTGCTACCCGCAGTTCCCGCAGTTCCTCGCGCTCAAGCGTCGATACGACCCGGGTGAGCTGTTCCACAGCGACTGGTACGCCCACCACCGGGACCTGGCTCGGAACATGTCCCCCGCGGCCTGACGGCCGGGGCAGACGCCCCTCGATGGTGCACCGCCCACCACTCAGCGCCACCGACTCGCGTCCGCACGAAGCTCCTCGGCGAGCTGAGGACCTGATGAGGTGCTCTCACCGGCTCCGGTGGCCTGCTGGGCATCGCTGCTGGTCATGGCCGGGATCGCCGAAGAGGGTGCGAGCTCTCGAGGGTGGGGATCCCAGAGCGGGGCGGACCTGGCCGAGGTCGTGCGACGTGCCGGCCACTCGTCGTCCCGCGCGGCGATGACCCACCAGCACGCGGCCGAGCGGCGCGACGCCGAGGTCGCGGCCCGCCTGGGACGCCTCGCCGCGGGCACGCGAGCGACCTGCAGCGCCGGACACCCCTCGCCAGAGCTGCTCGGGTAGCGCAGAACCCCTGCTCAGAGCGGAGGGCGTGGGATTCGAACCCACGATGGGTTTGACCCCATAGCGGTTTTCAAGACCGCCGCCATCGGCCACTAGGCGAGCCCTCCTGGCGGGTCGAGGCTATCCCGCAGCGCAGGAGCGTGACGGCTCAGTCGCCGGGCTCCGCCGGCTCGTCGCGCTCGGCCTCCTGCTCCCGTCGGAAGCGCAGCGACTCGACCAGCACGTAGCCGAACAGCACGCTCCAGGCGAAGCTGAGGAAGGCCGCACCCCAGTCGGCGCCGGCGAGCTGCGCCACCAGCTGCACGAGGCTGTAGACGAGGGCGCCACCGGCGAGCACCTGGACCCCTCGGTTGCCGAACCACGGCGGACGGAACGGGGTGGCGGCCACGGCACCACGCTAGCCCGCTGCGGCGCGACTCCCCGGCGTCCGGGGCGCCACGCCCGCCGTGTTGATCATGGGGCCGGTGCGCGCCCACGCCAGGTCGCCGCGCGTCTGCGGGTGAGAACCCCATGATCGGCAGCTGGTCAGGAGGCCCGGGACTCGTCCACCGGCACCAGGGTCAGGCCTGCTCGGCCGGCTCCCCCTCGCGGACGACGCAGGCGCCGCCCAGCGGGTCGACCGTGAAGCCGCGCGCGGCCAGCACCTCGGCCAGGGCCCGGTTCATCACCTGCTGCACCAGCGCGTCTGCGGCGGCCCCGTGCAGCTGGTCCAGGCTCATCCGGTCGTGCTGCCGCCAGCTCACGACGACGCCGTCCAGCGCCACCTCGGGGGTCAGGCAGACCCCGCCGAGCTCCCCGTCCGCGCCGGTGGGGTCGTAGAGGAACAGCCCGGCCTCGGCCAGCACCCCGACGACCTCGATCACCAGGCCGGGCAGCGGGTGCTCGTCGTCCATGTCGGCGTCCCAGCCCTCGGGCAGCCGGTCGACCTGCTCGCCGAGGAAGGACCACCAGGAGCGCTCCTGCGGCGACGAGCGGCGGCGCAGCGCGCCGTCGGCACGGCGGACGCCGTACACCGGGTGGACGCCGGCCGGACCGTCCTCGAGGTCCTCGGCGGCCCACACGGCCTCGTCCCGGTCACCGAAGGGACCGGCCAGCACCAGCCCGGGCCCGTCGTCCTCCTCGACGACCAGCCACCAGCCCTGGCGGACGACACCGCCCAGGACCACCTCGCTGAACCGGGTGCCCACGATGCTCACCGGTCACCTACCTCCCCCGACAACGGGCCGCCACCGGGGAAGGGCGACGGTTCCCGTGCACCGCCGGAGGACCGGCGGCGGTACGAGAACGATAGGTGCCGGACGTCGCTGCGCCGGGGGGCGCGCGACGGGCCCTTGCACCCGCGACGCCGAATCGTTGCCAACCGTCCCAACGGCCACGGTGACCCGCCCCGGCGAGCGGCCACATGTCGACCGTCCCGAGCGTGGACGCGCCCGCGGACCGGCCGGTCACCCCCGATGGACACGCCGCGCGGCCGGCGTGTCAGACCGCGACGGCGGTGACGAACGTGCAGATCCCCTCGCCGTGCTGCGCCCGCTTCCGCAGGCCGATGAGCCCGAGCAGCGCCATCTCCACCCGGTAGGCCAGCCGGGTCGCGCCGGTGTAGAAGGTGTCCCCGCCGCGGGTGACCTCGATGCGGTCGAAGCCGGCCAGCCGCACGTGCTCGGTGAGCATCCAGTCCGGGAGGATCGTGATGTGCCCGGGCTCGTGGTAGTGCCGGGGGCCGAAGATGAACGGCGCGCCGCGGAGGAACATCTTCAGCCGCGAGTGCGGGTGGGTCACGTTCGGCGTGCTGACCAGCAGCTTGTCCCCGGGGCGCAGCAGCGAGCGGATCGAGCGCAGCACCTGCCGTGGGTTCTCCACGTGCTCCAGCGTCTCGACGCACACCACCATGTCGAACGGCCCGCGGGTCTCGTCGGTCCACTCCGGGTCGTCCAGGTCGAGCCGGTGGATCCAGTCGTGCGGCGGGTCCAGGTCGGTGGGGACGACGTCGAAGCCGGCGTGCCGCAGCCGCAGGGCCAGCGCGCCGCAGCCGGCACCGACCTCGAGCACCCGGCCGCCGCCGGGCAGCGCCGCGCGCACCAGCTCGACGGCGTACTCGTGCACGCCCGGTGCGGCGTGCACGCTGTGCCCCTCGTAGAACCCGTGCGCCGCCGTCCGCCGGCCACTCTTCTGCTCGACCTCCGCCATCGGGCCAGCCTGGCACACCCCGCCCGTCGTCCCGCAGGTCAGCACCTCAGGACGGAGCCGGGAGGACGGCCTCGGCCAGCAGGTCGACCTGGCCGGGGTCGGGGACGGTCGGGTCGAGGACGAGCTCGTCGACGCCGATCTCGGCGAACGCCGCCGCGGCGTCCCGCACGGCTTCCGGCGACCGGTGCGCACTGCCGGCGATCATCTCGGCGGTCTCCCGCCCCATGGGTGCGTAGTAGTCGAGCAGGTAGGCGCGGGACTGCTCCTCGGTGTCCCCGAGGGAGAAGTAGTTGAGCGCGACGAACCGGGGCGAGCCCTCCCGCCCGGCCGCCGCCCACGCGGCGCGGACCCGCTCGAGGAAGGGCGCGACCATCTCCGGCGGGAGGCCCCCCGCCGTCCAGCCGATGCCGTGCTCGACCGTCCGGCGGACGGCCGCCTCGGTGTTGCCGCCCACGAGGATCGGCACCCCGGGGTGGCCGGTCTCCGGCGCCACCGGCCGGGTGCCGTCGGCGAGGGCCTCGCCCGCCCAGGCCCGTCGCAGGTCGGCGAGCTGCCGGTCGAACGCCTCGCCGCGGCCGGCGAAGTCGCGGCCGGTCAGCGTGTAATCGGCCTCCCGCCAGCCGACACCCAGACCGAGCGTCAGCCGCCCGCCGGTCAGCTCCTGCACGGTGGCCGCCTGCTTGGCCAGCTCGGCGGTGCTGCGCGCGGGCGCGATCAGCACGTTGGGCAGGAACCTGATGCGCTCGGTCACCGCTCCGGCGGCGGCGAAGACGGTCAGCTCCTCGTAGGCCGGGTAGGAGACCGCGCCGATCGAGGCCAGGCTGGAGAAGCCCGCCGCGTCCGCTCGTCTCGCCCACTCCAGCAGCTGGGCACCCGTGGTGCCGCGGACGCTGTTCGGGACGCCGATGCCGATCTCCATGCCGGTCTCCTCCTAGGACGTGCTCGACCAACCACTCCACTGCCGGACCGTGACGACGAGCAGCGGCCCGGTCGGGGGCTCCTCCCGGTACCGGGGGTACCGCTGCGCGAGCGCGGCCAGGCCCGGGTGCGTGGCCGGGGGCTCGTCGACCACTGCGGCCGTGCCGTCCGCCCGCACCCACCACAGGCGCGACCAGTCGTCCTCGTAGTGGTCGACGAGCAGCGCGCAGCGGGGTTCGGCCCGGACGTTCGTCAGCCGCTGCAGGCGCGTCGAGCGCTTGGGCTTGGCGTCGACCGCCGAGTAGACGGTGCTCTCGGCGAGCGCGAAGACCACGGGGACCAGGTGCGGCGCGCCGTCCGGCCGGACGGTCGCCAGACGGGCGACTGCGCTGGAGGCGAAGCGCCTGCGCAGTTCGGCCGTCTGCACCCGGCAGTCCTACCAGGGACGGCGGCCGTCGAGGAAGCGCGACAGTGCAGTTGCGGTCGCCGACACGCGCGGACACGCCGGTGCGGCCGGCGACGACTGCTCACTCGGCGGCGGGCACGGCCTCCTCGGCCCGCCGCACGGGGCGGCCGACGACGCCGTGCAGGTGGCAGGCGGCGAGCTGCCCCGGCGCGCCGACCGGCTGCAGCGCGGGGTCGACGTCCGGGCAGGGCTCGAACGCGTACGGGCACCGGGTCCGGAACCGGCAGCCGCTGGGGACGGCGGCCGGCGAGGGGACGTCGCCACGCAGCACGATCCGCTGCCGCGTCCGCTCCAGCGACGGGTGCGGCACGGGCACCGCCGACAGCAGCGCCTGCGTGTAGGGCATCTGCGGGTCCGCGCCGACCGCGGCGGCCGGGCCCACCTCGACGACCCGCCCGAGGTACATCACCGCGATCCGGTCCGAGACGTGCCGGACGGCGGACAGGTCGTGGGAGATGAACAGCAGCGTGAGGCCGAGCCGGCGCTGCAGGCGGCGCAGCAGGTTGAGCACCTGCGCCTGCACGCTGACGTCGAGCGAGGCGATCGCCTCGTCGCAGACCAGGAAGTCCGGCTCGCCGGCCAGCGCCCGGGCGATCCCGACCCGCTGCCGCTGCCCGCCGGAGAACTCGTGCGGGTAGCGGTCGGCCACCGCCGGGTCGAGCCCGACCAGCTCCAGCAGCTCGGCGATCCGCTCGCCGCGCTCCCGTCGTCCCGACCGCAGGCCGTGCACCTCCAGCGGCTCGGACACCGTCTGCCGCACGGTCCGGCGCGGGTCCAGCGAGGCGAACGGGTCCTGGAACACCATCCCGGCCCGCCGGCGCAGCGCCCGCAGGGCACGGCGGTCCAGCCCGGTGACGTCGGTGCCGTCGAAGGTGACCGAGCCGCCGGTCGGCACAACCAGCCGCAGCAGCGCGTTGCCCAGCGTCGACTTGCCGCAGCCGGACTCCCCGACCAGCCCGAGGGTCTCCCCGCGGCGGATGTCGAGGTCCACGCCGTCGACCGCGCGGACCGCACCGGTCGTCCGCCGCAGCATCCCGCCCGAGCGGATCGGGAAGTGCACCTCCAGCCCGCGCGCGGAGACCAGCACGTCGTCGTCAGCCACGAGACCCCTCCTCGCACCACGTCGCCGCCCGGTGCACCAGCCCACCACCGCCAATATCGCGATGGCTGGTCGGGACGATGGCGAGCGGCGGCTGCTCGGTCGCGCACCGCGGGTCCGAGCGCACCGGGCAGCGCGGCCAGAACACGCAGCCCGGAGGCAGGTCGGTCGGCGCCGGCGGCACCCCGGGCACCGTGGCGAGGTCGCCGTCGTCCGAGGTGGCGAGATCGGGGAGCGCGCCGAGCAGACCGCGGGTGTAGGGGTGCGCCGGCCGCTCCAGGACGTCGTCCACCGTGCCGTCCTCCACGCAGCGGCCGCCGTACATGACCAGCACCCGGTCGGCGATGCCGGCGACGACGCCGAGGTCGTGGGTGATCCAGATGACGCCGGTGCCGTGCTCGGCCTGCAGCTCCGCGACCAGGTCGAGGATCTGCGCCTGCACGGTGACGTCGAGGGCCGTGGTGGCCTCGTCGGCGATGAGCAGCGAGGGGTTGTTGCTCAGCGCGATCGCGATGACCACCCGCTGGCGCATGCCGCCGGAGAGCTCGTGCGGGTAGCGGTCCAGCGCGCGCTGCGGGTCGGGCAGGCCCACCTCGGCCAGCAGCCCGGCCGCCCGTTCCCGCGCCTCGGCCTTGGACACCTCGCCGTGCGCGCGGATCCCCTCGACCAGTTGCCGGCCGATCGTCAGGACCGGGTTCAGCGAGGTCATCGGGTCCTGGAACACCATCCCGACGCCGGGGCCGCGCACCTCGCGCAGCCGCTCGGGCGACATGGTGAGCAGGTCCTCGCCGTCCAGCCGCGCGGCTCCGGTCACCGTCGCCACCCGGGCGGGGAGCAGCCCGAGCAGGGCCAGGACCGAGACGCTCTTGCCGCTGCCGGACTCCCCGACGACCGCGACCGTCTCACCGCGCCCGACGGTGTAGCCGAGCCCGTTGACCACGTGCGCCGTCCCGCGCGGCGTGCGCAGCCGTACCCGCAGGTCCTCGACCTCCAGCAGGGGAGCGCTCACCGCCCGCTCCCGGCCATGAGGGTCCGCTGCCGCGGGTCGAGGACGTCGCGCAGCCCGTCGCCGAGGAGGTTGAAGCACAGCACGGTCAGGAAGATCGCCATCCCCGGGAAGAAGGCCAGCCACCAGGCCAGGTCGATGAAGCCGCGGCCCTCGGCGAGCATCAGCCCCCACGACGGGTTCGGCGGCTGGGTGCCCAGCCCCAGGAAGGACAGCGCCGCCTCGGCCAGGACGGCGAAGGCCAGGCTGACCGAGGTCTGCACGATGATCGGCGGCGCGGCGTTGGGCAGCACGTGCCGCGTGAGCAGCCGCCAGTCCGAGGCGCCGACCGACCGCGAGGCGCGGACGTACACCTCCTCCCGGACGCCGAGCACGCTGGCGCGGGTGACCCGGGCGAAGACGGGGACGTAGACGATCCCGATCGCCAGGGCGGTGTTCCCCGACCCGGGACCGCGGACGGCGAGCACCGCGATCGCGAGCAGCACCGCCGGGAAGGCGAAGAGGATGTCCATGAACCGCATCAGGACGTCGTCCACCCAGCAGCCGTAGAAGCCGGCCAGCAGGCCGATGAGGGCGCCGACGACCAGCGCGAAGGCGACCGCCAGGAAACCCACCCGCAGCGAGACGGCCGCCCCCAGCACGACCCGGCTGAGGATGTCCCGGCCCAGGTCGTCGGTACCGAACGGGTGTTCGAGGCTCGGCGGCTGCAGCCGGTCCTCGACCGCGATCTCGTTCGGGCCGCTGGGAGCCAGGGTCTCGTCGAAGACGGCCATGAGGGCGATGAGCAGCAGGACCGTCGCCGCGACCGCCGCGGTCGGGTTGCGGGCGAGCAGGACGAGGGTCTCCCGCCACCGCGGCCGTGACGTCCGCGCCGTCGAGGGGACGCCTGCCTCGGTCGCCGTCGGGGAGACGGCCGGCTCGGGCAGCGGTGCGCCGGTCATCGCAGCAGGCCTCGGCTGTGTGTCACCGGCGGATCCGGGGGTCGATGGCGGTGTAGAGCAGGTCCACCACCAGGTTGATCAGCAGGAAGACCACGGCGAACAGCAGGATCGCCCCCTGGAGGACCGGGTAGTCCCGTGACTGGACCGCTTGCAGGGCGAGCTGGCCGAGCCCCGGCCAGGCGAAGACGATCTCCACCACCACCACCCCGGACAGCAGGTAGGCCAGCTGCACGCCGGTGACGGTGACCAGGGGCAGCAGCGCGTTGCGCAGCACGTGCCAGGCGAAGATCTGCCGCGTGGGCAGCCCCTTGGCCTGCGCCGTCCGGACGTGGTCGGCGCCGAGGGCCTCCAGCACGCTGGACCGCACGAACCGGGTGATGACCGAGCCGGACACCACGCCGGTGACCACCGCCGGCAGCAGGAGCCGCTGCGCCCAGCCGCCCGGGTCCTCGGTGAGCGGGACGTAGCCGCCCGAGGGCAGCCAACCCAGCGTCCCGGCGAAGACCAGGATGAGCACGATCGCCATCCAGAACTCCGGCACGGAGATGCCGATCTGGCTGAGCACCGTGGCGACCCGGTCGACGACCGATCGGGGCCGCAGCGCCGACAGGGTGCCCAGCGGGACGGCGATGAGCAGCGCCACCAGGATCGAGGCGAACGCCAGGGTGAGCGTCGCGGGGAGCCGCTCGGCGATCAGCGAGGTGACCGTCTCCCCACTGCGGAAGCTGACCCCGAGGTCCCCGGTGAGCGCCCGGCCCGCCCAGCCGAAGTACTGCGTGACCAGCGGCTGGCCCAGGCCGGACCGCGCGAGGAGCGCGTCGTAGGTCTCCTGGTCGAAGCGCGTGCCGAGGGCCAGCCGGATCGGGTCGCCCGGCACCAGCTGGACCAGGCCGAAGACGATGACGCTCACCCCCGCCAGGACGACGAGCGACTGGCCGACCCGGCGGAGGAGGTAGCCGGTCAGGGCAGCTCCACGGTCTCGAAGTTGATCGCCTTGTCCGCCCGGATCTGGTAGCCGGACAGCCCGGGCGCCCACGCCTGCACCACGTCGGGGTTGTAGAGGTACAGGTAGGAGACGTCGTCGACGATGAGCTGGGCCGCCTGGTCGTAGACCTGCTTGCGGGCGGTCTCGTCGGTCTCCGTGGCCCCCTGCTGGAGCAGCTGGTCGACCTGCGGGTTGCTGTAGCCCTGGTAGTTGTTCGGGCCGTCGGTCTGGTGCTGCTCCTGGTAGTAGGCCGCCGGGTCGAGGTTGCCCAGCCAGCCCAGGTAGAAGGCGTCGAAGTCACCCTGCCCCTGCCGGTCCAGCCAGGTGGCGAAGTCCAGCGTCTCGATCTCGACGTTGATCCCGATCGGCTCGAGCTGGCTGGCGATCACCTGTGCGGCGGTCACCGTCTCCGGGAACTCGTCGGTGACCATCAGGCCCATCGTCAGCGGCGTCTGGACGCCGGCCTGTTCGAGCAGCTGACGGGCCTGGTCGGGGTCGGGCTGGAACGGCGCGTAGTCGGTGTGGAAGAAGCTGTCCTCGGGGATCGCCGTCTGGTTCGGCTGGGCCGCCCCGAACCACGCGGCCTCGGCCACCGCCTCGCGGTCGATGGCGAAGGAGATCGCGCGCCGCACGTCGCGGTCGTCGAAGGGCGGCCGCGCGTAGTTCATGGACAGGTACCAGTAGTCGACGCTGGGCGTCGTCTGCAGCTCGACGGTGTCGTCGCCGGTCAGCGACTCGATCTGCTGCGGCGGCACGTTGTCGGTCCACTGCACCTCGCCGCTCTGCAGCGCGGTCAGCGCCGCCGCCGGCTCGGTGATGTAGCGGAACTCGACCCCGCCGACGCCGGCCGCCCCGCCCCAGTGGTCCTCGTAGGCGGTCAGCACGGTCCTGCTGGCGTCGGAGCTCTCGAGCCGGAAGGGGCCGGTGCCGTTGGCCTCGGTGGTGAGGTCGAGCTCGTCGGCCGCGTTCTCCGGCAGGATCGCCATCCCCTTGAAGGAACCGATCCGCTCCAGCAGGTTCGGCGTCGGCTGGGAGAGCGTGATGACGACGGTCCGCGGGTCGGGTGCGGTGACGTCGGCCACGTTCTGGAACCGGAACGAGTTGCTCAGCTCCTCGTCGATGATCCGGTTGTAGGAGTAGACGACGTCGGCTGCGTCGAACTCGCTGCCGTCGTGGAAGGTGACGCCGTCGCGCAGCGTGAACGTCCAGGTCAGCCCGTCCCCGCTGGTCTCCCAGCTCTCGGCGAGGCTCGGCTCCATCGTGAGGTCCTCGGCGTTCGGGACGACGAGGGTGTCGTAGACGTTCTCCAGCACCTGGAAGCTCGGGTAGGCCGTCGTCACGTGCGGGTCGAACTGGTCGGGCTGGGCGGACACCGCCGCGACGAGCGTGTCGCCACCACCCCCGCCACCGCCTCCGCCGGCTCCGGTGTCGACGCTCTCCCCGCCTCCGCCACAGGCACTCACCAGCAGGACACCGGCGACGACGACGGGCAGGGAACGGGTGCTGCGCACGGGGACCTCCGGTGCTGGGCGGCTGCGTCCGTCCCCGACCCTGGCCCGGACCGTCCCGGCTCGCAGTTCGGGACGGTGATCGTTGCCCAGCCGTGACCAGGGCGGGGACGAGATCGGCTCCTCGTGCTCAGGCCTCGCCGAGGGTGGCGCGGCGGAGCTCCTCGAGGTCGGCCTTGGGTACGCGGCCCATGGTGAGCAGCCCGTTGACCTCCTGGTACGTGTCGGTCAGCTGCGTCCAGCAGGCGCCGGCGAGCGCGCTGCTGCCGTGCACCGCGGCCCACTGCTCGCGGTACCGCGCCAGCAGGTCCTCCGGTGAGGTCGCGTCGGCGTACCCCCACCCCTCGTCGGCCGGGTCACGCAGCGCCACGCCGCCGAACTCGGACAGGACGACGGCCCGGCCTGCGACGCCGGCGCGGTCGAGGTCGGCCAGGTACCCGTCGGGACGCCGTCCCGTGGCCACCCGCTCGAGGTCCGCGGCCGTGGCGTAGCGCTCGCCGAGCACCGCGGGGTCCTGCTCGTAGTCGTGGATGCCCAGCACGCCGCCGCCGAGGGTCTCCCAGCCGTCGTTGGCCGAGACCGGGCGGGTGCCGTCGAGCGCATCGGCCGCCGCCGCGAGGGCCCGGATCAACCCGCGCTGCCGGTGGTCGACCTCGGCCTCCTGGACACCCCACGACTCGTTGAGCGGCACCCACGCGACCACGCTGGGGTGACCCCGGTGGGCGGCGACGACCTCGGGCCACTCCCGCAGCAGGCGCGCGGACGCGGTCGGCCCGGGCCGGTACGCCGAGGGCATCTCCGCCCACACGACGAGCCCCATCCGGTCGGCGAGCGCTAGGTAGCGCGGGTCCTCGGTCTTCTGGTGCTTGCGGGCGCCGGTGAAGCCCAGCGCACGGGTGAGCTCGAGGTCCCGGCGCAGCGCCGCCACGTCGGGCGGGGTGGCGCCGGTGCCGGGCCAGTAGCCCTGGTCGAGCACCAGCCGCAGCGGCACCGGTCGGCCGTCGACCAGCAGCCGCCCGTCGCCGACCTCCACCGAGCGCAGTGCGGTGTAGCTCTCGACCTCGTCGAGCACCTCGCCGTCCTCGGCGACCAGGGCCAGCTCGGCGTCCAGCAGCGCCGGGTCGGGGCCGGGCCGCCAGAGCAGGCGGTGGCGGTCGTCGAACCCGCCGTCCCCCACCTGCAGGGTCCGCTCGACCACGGCGCCGTCCACGCGCACCACGTCGTCGGCCAGCAGCCGCTCGCCGGTGCGCAGCCGCAGGTGCAGCCGCGCGCCGGACACCGGGACGGCGAGCTCCACGCGGACGTCGACCCGCAGCGTGCGCGGGTCCCCGCGCCACTGGACGTCGGCGATGTGCCGTGCGGCCACCTGCTCCAGCCACGCCGTGCGCCAGATGCCGGTGGTGCGCGGGTACCAGATCTCGTGCGGCTCGTCGCGCCAGTCCTGCTTGCCGCGCGGCGCCTCGAGGTCCAGCGGGTCGTCGTCCGCCCGCACCACGAGGTCCGCTCCGTCGTCGGCGAGGTGGTCGGTGACGTCGATGCCGAACGGGGTGTAGCCGCCCTCGTGGGAGGCGACGTGCGCGCCGCCGACCCAGACGTCGCAGACCCGGTCGACGGCGCCGAGGTGCAGGACCGTGCGACGGTCGCCGGCGCGGCCGGGCAGCCGGCGGCGGTACCAGGCGCGGTTCAGCGGGCCGGTCCAGTGCACGCCGCTGGCCGGGGTCTCCGGGGCGTAGGGCACCCGGATGGTGCGGTCGAACGCGATGCCGCCGACGGTGCCGGCGAGGTCGGGGTCGGCGGCGAACTCCCACTCGCCGTCGAGCGAGGTCCAGGGACGGCGCAGCAGCGGCCGCGGGTGCTCGGTCGGGTCCGTGTGCTCCACGGACCCACCTCACCGGACAGCGGGGCCGGACCTCCAGTCGAACGTCGGCGGGTGGCTGCCCCGGACGGCGTGTCGGGCAGCCACCCGCCGACGAGCACCCGGCTACAGCGGGCGGACCGTCCCCAGCAGGTGGTCCGCGCCGGTGGTGGCGTTGCGGACGGCGAGGTCCCAGCCGCCGTCCGCCGGGGCCGTGGACAGGGTGACCGTCGAGGGCAGGAACAGCGGCTTCCTGAACACCACGTCCACGACCATCGCGTCGGGCAGCCGGCCCGTCAGCGCCGCGAGCGCCCGGGCCTTCACCCACATGCCGTGCGCGATCGCCCGCTTGAAGCCGAACGCCTTGGCGGTCAGCCCGGAGAGGTGGATCGGGTTGACGTCGCCGGAGACCCTCGCGTAGCGGCGTCCGGCGTCGTCCGGGACCCGCCAGGTGGCGACCGGGCGGGCCAGCTCCCCGACGGACACCGAGAGGTCGGACCCCGGCGCGCCCTCGGGCGCGGTCGCCCCGCGCGCCAGGTACGTCGACCGCGACCGCCACACCTCGGCGCCACCGGCCGACACCGACGCGCACAGGTCGACCGTCGCCCCGCGTGGGTGCCGGGCGAACCGCTCGGCCCACACCTCCAGGTCCAGGGCCTCGTCGGCGCGGACGGCGCGCAGCACGTCGACGCGGTTGCGCACGTGCACCAGCCCGGGCAGCGCCAGCGGGAAGGAGCGGTCGCTCATCAGGGCCAGCTGCAGCGGGAACGCGAGGACGTGCGGGTACGTCGGCGGCAGCGTGTCGGCGAGCGGGAAGCTGCAGACCCGGTCGTAGGCGGCCAGCTGCGCCGGGTCCACCGGCACGCCGGTCCGGGTCAGCCGCGTGTCCGGCAGGTCGCCACCCCGGCCGCGCGCGGTGACCGCGGCCCGGGCGAACAGTGCCCGCATCGACGGTGTCTCCGTCAGCTCCACCCGGGTCATCACGCCCCCAGGAACGACTGGCCGCACACCCGCACGACCTGGCCGTTCACGCCGGCGGCGGTGGGCTGCGACAGCCAGGCGATCGTCTCGGCGACGTCGACCGGCAGGCCGCCCTGCTGGAGCGAGTTGATCCGGGAGCCGATCTCGCGGGTGCCGAAGGGCATCTTCGCAGTCATCTCGGTGACGATGAAGCCCGGCGCCACCGCGTTGATCGTCGCCCCGCGCTCGGCGAACGCCGGCGCCCACGCGCGGACCATGCCGATCACGCCCGCCTTGGACGCCGCGTAGTTCGTCTGCCCGCGGTTGCCGGCGATGCCCGACTGCGAGCTGACGCAGACGACACGGGCCCCGGACCCGAGGACGTCGCTGTCCAGCAGTGCCTGGGTGGTGTCGAGCTGCGCCTGCAGGTTCACCGCCAGCACCGGGTTCCAGCGGGCGGCGTCCATGTTGACCAGCAGCTTGTCGCGGGTGATCCCGGCGTTGTGCACGACGACGTCGGCCCCACCGTGCCGCTCCCGCAGGTGGGCGGTCAGCCGCTCCGCGGCGTCCGGCGCGGTGACGTCGAGCTGGAACGCCGTCCCGCCGACCTCGTTGGCCACCTCGGCCAGCGACTGCCCGGCGGGCGGGACGTCGACGGCGACCACGTGCGCGCCGTCGCGGGCCATCACCCGCGCGATCGCCGCGCCGATGCCGCGCGCGGCACCGGTGACGACGGCGACCTTCCCTGCCAGCGGGCGCAGCTCGTCCTGATCCTCCGGCACGTCGGCGGCGGTCAGCGTGACGACCTGGCCGTCGACGTAGGCCGAGCGCCCGGAGAGGAAGAAGCGCACCGGGCCGGGGACGGAGGCGTCCGCACCCCCGGGTACGAGGAGCAGGTTCGCCGTCCCGCCGTCGCGCAGCTCCTTGGCGATCGAGCGGACCAGCCCCTCCAGCGCCTGCCGGGCGGCGGCCTGCGCCGGGGAGTCCGCGTCGGCCGGCGGATCGGCCAGCACCAGCACCCGGCCGGAAGGGCCGAGCCGACCGATCGCCGGCGCGAGCAGGTCGCGCGCCGCGGCGAGGTCGGCCGGACCGGTCACGCCGGTGGCGTCGAGCAGCACGGCGCCGAGGCGCTCGCCGTCGGCGTCGACCGCCGGGAGCACGGCGACGCCGGCGTCCTCGAGCACGCGGGTCAGGGTCTTCTGCAGCCGGCCCTCGCCGGCGGTGCCGACGACGGCCGGGCCGGTCAGCAGCGGCGCGCCGGGCTCGTACCGGCGCAGCACGGCCGGGCGGGGCAGTCCGAGCTGCCGGACGAGGGTGGCGCCCACGCCGGAGTTGGCGAGGTCGCGGTACCAGTCACTCACGGGAGCACTCCTGTTCGAGGGGTGCCTTTATCGCGATAAAGGCTGTCGGGGTCAGGACTCGAGGATCGCGACGACGCCCTGGCCGCCGGCCGCGCAGATGGAGATGAGGCCGCGCTTGCCCGGGCCCGCCTCGTGCAGCTGCTTGGCCAGCGAGGCGACGATCCGGCCGCCGGTCGCGGCGAACGGGTGCCCGGCCGCCAGCGACGAGCCGTTGACGTTGAGCCGGGCCCGGTCGATGGCGCCCAGCGGGGCGTCCAGGCCCAGCCGCTCCTTGCAGAACCCCGGGTCCTCCCAGGCCTTCAGCGTCGCGAGCACGGTCGAGGCGAACGCCTCGTGGACCTCGTAGAAGTCGAAGTCCTGCAGCGTGAGGCCGTTGCGGGCCAGGAGCACGGGCACCGCGTACGCCGGGGCCATCAGCAACCCCTCACCGCCGTGCACGTAGTCCACGGCGGCGGTCTGCGCGTCGACGAGGTGGGCCAGCACCGGCAGGCCCTTCGCCGCGGCCCACTCATCGGAGGCCAGCAGGACGGCGGAGGCGCCGTCGGACAGCGGCGTGGAGTTGCCCGCGGTCATGGTGGCGCCCTCACCCGTGCCGAACACGGGCGCGAGCCGCGCGAGCTTCTCCACCGAGGTGTCCGGCCGCAGGTTCTCGTCGCGGGTGAGACCGAGGAACGGCGTGACCAGGTCGTCGAAGAAGCCGCGGTCGTAGGCGGCGGCGAGGTTCCGGTGCGAGCGGACGGTCAGCTCGTCCTGCGCCTCGCGGCCGACCTGCCACTCCCTGGCGGTGATCGCCTGGTGCTCGCCCATCGAGAGGCCCGTGCGCGGCTCGGCGTTGCGCGGCGCCTCCGGGACGACCATGCCCGGGCGGATCCGCGCCAGGACCTTGAGCCGGTCCTGGAGCGTCCTGGCGCCGTTGAGCGCGATCAGGACGCGACGCATCTCGTCGTGGATGGCCAGCGGGGCGTCGGAGGTGGTGTCGACGCCGCCGGCGATGCCGGACTCGACCTGCCCGAGGGCGATCTTGTTGGCGACCAGGATGGCGGCCTCCAGGCCGGTGCCGCAGGCCTGCTGCACGTCGTACGCGGGGGTGGCGGCCGACAGGCGCGAGCCGAGCACCGCCTCGCGGGTCAGGTTGAAGTCGCGGGCGTGCTTGAGGACGGCGCCGGCGACGACCTCGCCGACCCGCTCCCCCTGCAGCCCGAACCGGGCGACCAGCCCGTCCAGCGTCGCGGTGAGCATGTCCTGGTTGGACGCCTGCGCGTACGCGGAGTTGGAGCGGGCGAAGGGGATGCGGTTGCCGCCGACGATCGCGGCCTTCCGGGTCTGCGGGGCCATCAGGACCTCCCGGATCACTGGATGGGGGTGGACGACGGCGCGGGACCGTCCGAACGCGTGTGCGACACCCACGGTATCAGGTACCGTTGGTGCCGTGAAGTCGGAGACGTCGAGGCGGGACCGCCGCGACTCCCGGTGGGACGAGCACCGCCGCACCCGCCGCGAGCAGCTGGTCGACGCCACCATCGCCGCCGTCGGGGCGCACGGGGCGGGCGTCGGCATGGACGAGATCGCCGCGGCGGCCGGCACGAGCAAGACCGTCGTCTACCGGCACTTCGCCGACCGCACCGAGCTGCACGTCGCCGTCTGCGCGCGGGTGGCCGGCCACCTGACGTCCCGGCTGCGCGCGGCGATGACCAGCACGTCGGGCCCGCGGCAGATGCTCGCCATCGCCGTCGAGACCTACCTGGCCTTCCTGGAGGCCGACCCCGAGCTCTACCGGTTCGTCGTCCAGCAGTCCCCCGCTGACCGCCCAGGGGCCGCCGATCCGATCGCCAACCTGTCCCACCTGGTCGGCGACGAGGCGGCGGCCATCGTCGCGGTGGCCCTGCAGGAGGCCGGCCGCGACCCGTCGGCCGCCCCGCCGTGGGGCCACGGCCTGGTCGGCCTGGTCCGCTCGGCCGGCGACTGGTGGCTGCAGGCCGACCGGCCGATGCCCCGCGCGGAGCTCGCCGCACACCTGACCGACCTCGCCTGGGCCGGGCTGTCCGGCGTGGTGACCCGGGGCGAGGAGGACTCCGCGACCGAGCCCGCGAGGTCACGCAGGGGGAACAGCACGACTGTCGGTGCTCGGGCGACGAGCGCCAGCGAGGAGGACACGTGACCGAGCCCGCGAGGGCACGCAGACGACACAGCACGACTGTCGGCGCTCGGTCGACGAGCGCCAGCGAGGAGGACGAGTGACGATGAGCCTGCCGCACGCGGTGGACCCGAAGGGGCTGACCGAGGTGCTCGACGGCCGGTGGGGCCACGTGCGCCGCGACGCGCGCGAGCACCTGCACGACCCGGACCTGCTGCCGGTCTACGGCGAGGACGTGCGGGAGGCCCGCGCGCGGGTCACCCGGATGGTGCGGAAGCTCGCCGGGTCCGGCCGCGTCACCCTCGGCTTCCCGAAGGAGTACGGCGGCGAGGAGGACGCCGGCGGCTCGGTCACCGCGATCGAGATGCTCGCCTCCACCGACCTGTCGCTGATGGTCAAGGCCGGCGTCCAGTGGGGCCTGTTCGGCGGCGCCGTCCAGGCGCTGGGAACCGAGCGGCACCACGAGGCGTACCTGCCCGCGATCATGTCCTTCGAGCTGCCCGGCTGCTTCGCCATGACCGAGACCGGGCACGGCTCCGACGTCCAGCAGCTGCGGACGACGTGCACCTACGACCCCGAGACGCAGACCTTCGACCTGCACAACCCGCACGAGGCCGCGCGCAAGGACTACATCGGCAACGCCGCGCAGGACGGCCGGATGGCGGTCGTCTTCGCCCAGCTGGTGACCAGGGGCGAGCGGCACGGGGTGCACGCCTGGCTGGTGCCGATCCGCGACGACCAGGGTGCGCCGATGCCCGGCGTCACCATCGGCGACGACGGCCCCAAGGCCGGCCTGCTCGGCGTCGACAACGGCCGGCTGACCTTCGACCACGTGACCGTGCCGCGCGACATGCTGCTCGACCGGTACGGCCAGGTCGCCGAGGACGGCACCTACACCAGCTCGATCGAGAACGAGACCCGCCGCTTCTTCACCATGCTGGGCACGCTGGTGCGCGGCCGGGTGAGCGTCGGCGGCTCGGCGTCCGCGGCGACCAGGCTGGCCCTGGACATCGCCGTCCGCTACGGCGAGACCCGCCGGCAGTTCACCGCGCCGGGCGCGGACCGCGAGATCCTGCTCAACGACTACCTCGTGCACCAGCGCAAGCTGCTGCCGGCGCTGGCCACCACCTACGCGTACTCCTTCGCGCAGGAGGAGCTGGTCGGGACGATGCACGACGTCCAGGCGGGGGCGGGCGAGGCGCAGGACGGAGACCTCGACGAGGCCGCGCAGCGGGAGCTCGAGTCCCGCGCCGCCGGGCTCAAGGCCGCCCAGACCTGGCACGCCACACGGACGATCCAGATGTGCCGCGAGGCCTGCGGCGGCGCGGGCTACCTGCAGGAGAACCGGCTGCCGCACCTCAAGGCCGACACCGACGTGTTCACCACGTTCGAGGGCGACAACACCGTCCTGCTGCAGCTGGTCGCCAGGGGCCTGCTCACCGGCTACCGCGACGCCTTCGGCTCGCTCGACGGCTGGGGCAAGGTCGGGTTCATCGCCGACATGGTCCGCGAGACCGTGCTGGAGCGGACGGCGGCCCGCGGTCTGATCGCCCGCCTCGTCGACGCCGTCCCCCGCCGGGACGACGACGTGCCGCTGCTCGACCGCGGCTGGCAGCTGAGGATGCTCGAGGACCGCGAGAAGCACGTGCTCGAGGGTGCGATCCGGCGGCTGCGGCGCGGCACGGAGACCCCCGGCACCCAGCCGTTCGACGTCGTCAACGACGTCCAGGACCACGTGCTGAAGACCGCGCAGGTGCACATCGACCGCGTCGTCCTGGAGGCCTTCGTCGCCGGCATCGAGCGGGCGTCCGACCCTGACGTCCGCGCCCTGCTCGAGCGGGTCTGCGACCTGTACGCGCTCACCACCATCGAGGCCGACCGCGCCTGGTTCCTGGAGCACGGCCGGCTCACCGCGGCCCGGTCCAAGGCGCTCACCGCCGCGGTGAACGCCCTGCTCAAGGACCTGCGCCCGCACATGGTCACGCTGGTCGACGCCTTCGCCATCCCGGAGGACTGGAAGGGCGCGGCGATCCTCCGCGAGGAGGCCGACCGCCAGGAGGCGATGGCCGGCACCGACGCCCGGCTGCGCCGCGGGACGGCGACCTCGCTGGAGGTCCCGCCCGGCCAGTAGCAGGCCCGTCTCTGCCTGCTCCCTTCCGCCTCTCCCTGCGTTGATCATGGGGTCGTTGCCGCCGACACGGCCGGACACGCCGCTGGGGCGAGCAACAACCCCATGATCGACGAGGAGAGGGGGGTGAGCTCGGGTCGCCGCGTCAGCGGGCCGGGGGGCTCGGGAAGCCGCCGACCAGCTGCTCGAAGGCGTGCGCGACCTTCAGCGGGGTGGTGTCCTCGAACCGGCGGCCGACCAGCATCATCCCGACCGGCAGCCCGTCGGAGAGCCCGGCGGGGACGCTGGTGGCCGGGTGCCCGCTGACGTCGAACAACGCGCAGTTCACGATCATCTCCAGCGCGCGGGCCACCCGGGTCTCGATCGGGTCGTCCGGCGCCGGGATCTCCTTGGCCACCATCGGCACGGTCGGCATCACCAGCAGGTCGACGTCGGCCAGCGCGGCGTCGTACTGCCGGCGCACCTCGGTCGCCAGATCGCGTAGTGCCGCGTCTGCTCCCGCTCGTACGACCAGCGGCCGGCCAGCGCGACCGCCGTCACCGTCGGCGACCACCGGTCCACCACCTCGCGCCGCTGACGGCCGTAGTGGGCGATCAGGTCCGGGTCGTAGCGGCCCTCGTAGTTCCAGCCGTAGCCGTTGCCCTCGATCATCTGCACCGTCGCGCCGTCGGTGGCGATGACGTTCCAGACGTGCAGGGCGTGCCGGTGCCAGGGCAGGTCGACGTCCACGACCTCGATGCCCAGCTCGCGCAGCCGGCCGGCCGCGGCCCGCACCGTGTCGTCGACGCCGGGCTCGGAGAGCTCCGCCCACCCGAAGCCCTCCACGACGACGCCGACCCGAAGGCCGGACACGTCCCCGCCGAGCGCGGCGGCGTACTGCTCGGGCACCAGGTCGGCGGGCTGGCGCGGGTCACCGCCGTCCCGGCCGGCGAGGACGTCGAGCAGCGCTGCCGCGTCGGCGACCGTGCGGGTCATCGGGCCCAGGTGGTCGAGGGTCAGCTCGATGGGGAACGCGCCGGTGTAGGGCACCAGGCCGTGCGTCGGCTTGTGCCCGACGATGCCGGAGAACGCCGCGGGCATGCGGACCGAGCCGCCCTGGTCCCCGCCGAGCGCGAGGTCGACCTCCCCGGCCGCGACCAGGGCGGCGCTGCCGCTGGAGCTGCCGCCCGTCGTCCGGGTCGGGTCCCAGGGGTTGCGGACCGGGCCGGTGACCGAGGTGTGGCTGCCACCGGAGAAGCAGAGGTCCTCGCAGACGGCCTTGCCGGTGATCGTCGCGCCGGCCTCGAGCAGCCGGGTGACGACGGTGGCGTCCTCCCGCGGCACGAAGCCCTCGAGGGTGTGCGAGCCGTTCATCATCGGGACGCCGGCCACCGCGACGTTGTCCTTGACCGCCACGGTCCGCCCGGCCAGCGGCCCGTCCGCGGCACCGCGGATGTCCGTGGTGACGTACCAGGCGCCGAGCGGGTTGTCGGCCTCGGCCGGGCGGCTGCTCGGCCGGTCCGCCGGCGCCTGCGGGGCGAGCCCGGCGTAGAGCTCCTCGACCGCGTCGTAGGAGCTGAGGAAGGCCGCGACGATCGGCGTGTAGGCGGCCACCTCGTCCGCGGTCGGCTTCATGCCGTAGCCGGCCGCCAGCGTGGCCACCTCGTTCTCGTCGGGCGGGCGTACGGGCACGGGGACCTCCGGGGGACGGCGGGCTGGGAAGGCCAGCCAACAACCTCACGGCCGTCCTGTCACCGACTCGGACCGCCTCCCTGCCGATCACGGACGGCGGACGACGCGAGGACGATGCCCCGCCGCGACCGGACCTCGGCGGCCTCAGCCGCGCAGCCGCACGGCCAGCAGCGCGACGTCGTCCTCCGCGTCGGGCAGGAACAGCCGCTCGAGGACCCGGTCGCACAGGTCGGCCAGCGGCAGCGCGACGGACTCGGCGAGCACCGCGACCAGCGCCGCGGTGCCGGCGTCCAGGTCGCGGTCGCGCCGCTCGACCAGCCCGTCGGTGTACAGCAGGACCGTGCTGCCGGCCGGCAGGACGGCGACCCGGTCGCTCCGGCTCACCGTCGGGTCGACCCCGAGCAGCAGGTCGGGCAGGTCGCCGTCGAGCACCTGCACCTGCCCGTCGGGCCGCAGCAGCACCGGCGCGGGGTGCCCCGCACTCGACCAGCGCAGCAGCGTCCGGCCGTCGTCCTCCCGCTCGAGCCGGGCGACCAGCGCGGTGGCCATGGTGTCCAGCCCCAGCCCGCGGACGGCGAGGTCGAGCTGGCTAAGCACCTGGGCGGGCGGCGCGCCGCCGGAGAAGCTGATCCCGCGCAGCAGGCCGCGCAGCTGGCCCATCGCCGCGGCGGCCGTGGTGTCGTGGCCGACGACGTCGCCGATGGCGAGCACGGTCGCGCCGCCGGGCTCGAGGAACGCGTCGTACCAGTCGCCGCCGATCTCCGCGCCGGCCGCGGCGGGGACGTAGCGGACGACGATCTGGCAGTCCTCGGGCTCCGGCGGGTCGGTGAGCATGCTGTGCTGCAGCGCGTCGGCCAGCGCCCGCTGCTGGCCGTAGAGCCGGGCGTGGTGCAGGGCGAGGCCGGCGCGGCGGCCCACCTCGACCGCGGTCTCGACCTCGGCGGGGGTGTGCGGCCCGCGGTCGGCGCCGTTGAACAGGCCGAGCGCGCCGAGGGACTGCCCACGGGCGGTCAGCGGGACGACCACCCCGGAGTCCAGCCCCAGGCGGCCCAGCAGCTCGCGGGTCGCCGGCTCCGGGATGGCGCGCTCGATGCGCGCGGTGTCGATCCGGGGCAGCACCAGCGGCCGGCCGGTGCGCGTCACGACCGGCGCGGCGGCCTCGTCGGTCATCACCGTGACCATCGAGTGCACGTACAGCTCCAGCTGGGCGCGCAGCGCGGGGTCGCGGTGCGCGGAGGCGAGGTCGTGCAGCCGGCCCTGCTCGTCGGTGACGACCAGCCAGCACCAGTCGGCCAGCGTGGGGACGACGAGGTCGACGAGCTGCTCGACCTGCCGGGTGACCTCCAGGCTGCCGGACAGCACCCGGCCGGCGTCGGCGAGCAGCTGCAGCCGGGCGGTCGCCTCGGTCATCGCGGCCACCGCGTCGGCCCGCACGACGTCGGCACGCAGCCGCGAGGCGGTGAGCGCGATCTGCGCGGTGAGCCCCTCGAGCAGCTCGACGTCGGGGCCGGTGAAAGCGTGCTCGGTCGTCCACACGACGACGAAGGCGCCGAGCAGCCGGCCCTCCACGCGCAGCGGCAGCACGGCGAGCGCCCTCGTGCCGAGCACGGCGTTGACCTCGGTCATCCGCGGGAAGCGGGCCTCGGCCTCGGCCGCATCGGCGAACAGCAGCGGTTCCCCGTGCCGGGCGACCCACTGGGTGGGCAGCTCGTCGTCCAGCGGCGTCTCGACACCGCCGGCCGGCAGCTGGACGTCGGCGGCGCTCGCCACGGTGTCGACGATGCGGCGGGTCAGGTGCAGGTACAGCTGGTCGTCGCGCGGGTCGAACACCGCCAGCCCGATCGACTCCGCGCCCAGCACGGCGGCGGCGCGCAGCGCGATCTCGGCCAGCTGGGTGATCCGCGTGGCGCCGGCCAGCTCGGCGGCCACCTCGGCGATGGCGGCGGCGCGTCGGACGGCATCCAGCTCGCGGTCGGCCTGCTCGTGGGCCTCGGTGACGTCCACGACCGTGCCCACGATCCGCTCGGGCCGGCCGTCCGGGCCGGCCAGCACCCGGCCGCGGCTGACCGTCCAGCGCACCGCGCCGTCGGTGCGGAGGACCCGCAGCTCGATGGTGTACCGGGCCAGGGCGTCGACGGCGGCCTGCATCTCCTGCTGTGCCCGCGCCCGGTCCTCCGGGTGCACGTGCCCGCCGAACAACCGGTCCAGGCCCATCCGGACGGTGGAGTCGTACCCGAAGATCGCCGCGCAGCGCTCGTCCCAGTCGATGGTGTCCCGCCGCAGGTCGACCTCCCAGGTCCCCACGGCACTGGCCTCCAGCGCCAGCTCCAGGCGCATCAGCGAGGCGTCCGCGGCCGACCGGGCCGCGGACAGCTCGAGCTCGGCGACGACCGATGCGGCCAGTTGCTCCAGCGAGGCGACCTGGTCGGCCGACCAGCCGGGCCGGGGGCCGTCGAACACCGCGAGCACCCCGACCACCTGGCCGGACCGTGCGCGCAGGGGGACGCCGAGGTAGGCGGCGAGGGACCCGTCGACGGCCGCGGGCAGGGCGGCCAGCCGCTCGTCGCGCGCCGCGTCCCCCACGGCGACGGGAACACCGAGCTCGACGGTCACCGCGCACGGGGAGCCGTCCAGGGGCAGCGGGCCGCTGACCAGCGTCGCCGGCAGACCACAGGACCCGACGGGCACCTCGACGTCGGTGACGAGGCACACCAGCGCCACGGAGGCCGAGGTCAGCCGCGCGGCGAGCCGGGCGAGCCGGTCGTGCACGCCCGGGGACGCCTCGGCGAGCAGCCGCCGGGCAGCGGCGACGCGCCCCGGGTCGGTCAGCACGCCGGGCTGCGGGGACGGGGGTGCCGACACCATGCCCGCACTCCCTCGTCCACCGTGGGCGGCGGATGCGCCAGCCGCGTCGACTGCTCATCCTGACACGCCGCCCCGCCCCGGAACGGGATCGTCCCTCGCTCGTGTCACCCCTGCTGCTGACCCCTTGGGGGGAGCCGGAACCGGATCCGCTCCAGCCCGGCCGCTCCCGGGCCGATGAGCAGTCCATGTCGGCGACCCGGGCGCGCAGCCTCCCCGACTGCCGTCCGCTGCTCGCCGACCCCGACGACCTGACGCTGGTCTTCCAGCCGATCGTCGACCTCGCGGCGGCCCGGATCGTCGGCTACGAGGCGCTGTCCCGCTTCCCGGGGACGGCCGGCCCCGACGTCTGGTTCGCCGCGGCCGCCGACTGCGGGCTGGCCGCCGAGCTCGAGGCGCTGGCGGTCACCAAGGCGCTGGCCGCCGTCCCGCTGCTGCCCGACGACACGTTCCTCGCGGTCAACGTCAGCCCGCACCTGCTGGGCAGCGCCCCGCTGCAGGACGCCCTCGCCACCCGCCCCGACCTGCACCGCGTCGCCGTCGAGCTCACCGAGCACGCGCCGGTCGACGACCTCGACACGCTGCGCCGGCAGACCGACGCGCTGCGCGCCCGCGGCGCCCTGGTCGCGCTCGACGACGCCGGCTCGGGCTACTCGGGCCTGCAGCAGATGGCCGTCGTCCGCCCGCAGGTCGTCAAGCTCGACCGGGCCCTGGTGACCGACGTCGACAGCGACCCGGTCCGCGCCGCGCTGACCGAGATGGTGGGCGAGTTCGCCGGGCGGATCGACGCCTGGCTGCTGGCCGAGGGCGTCGAGACCGCCGCGGAGCTGGCCGCGCTGACCCGGCTGGGGGTGCCGCTGGCGCAGGGCTGGCTGCTCGGCCGGCCGGCGCCCGGCTTCGCGGCCCTGACGCCGGAGGTCACCGCCCTGGTCCGCACGCACGTCGCCCGGGCGGAGCTGACCGGGACGGTCGCCGCCCTGGTGCGTCCGGTGCGCCAGAGCGACTTCGGCGAGCCGCTGCCCGGCGTCCCGCCGGCGGTGCTGGTGGCCGACCAGGGTGAGCCGGTCGGCCTGTGGCTGTCCTGCCCGCGGACGGCGGAGCCCTACACCGCGCCGGTCTCGCTGCGCGTGCAGGCCACCGACGACGTCACCGACGTGCTGCAGCGGGCACTCCTCCGTTCCCCGGCGCACCGGTTCGACCCGGTGGTGTGCACCGACCCGACCGGGGCCGTCGTCGGCCTGCTGCGGGTCGAGGACCTCGCCAACGCGGCCGCCGGCCGCTGACCCGTGCCCCGGCGACAGCCCGCCGGCTGACCACCCCGATCCCTGGAGACCACCGTGAAGAGCTTCGCCTGCGGCGACATCATCCCCGGCTGCGGCGCCACGTTCGGCGCCGCGGACGACGACGGCATCCTGGTGCAGACCCGCCGGCACGCCGTCGAGGCGCACGGCGCGGCCGAGCCCGGTACGGACTCCGACCCGCGGGTCCGCCCGCACATCCACGACGTGTGAGGGAGGACGCGGCCGCCGGGCCGTGTCTCGACGTGGGTGGCGCCCGGTCAGCCGCTGCTGGGCGCCGGGGGGACCCGGCTCCGCCCGACGTCCCTGACGAACACGATCCCGTCGGTGCTGGCCACGTGGGCCGGATCGAGCGGGGCGTGACCGAACCAGGGGGACACCCGGGCAGCGGGCGTCACGTCGGCGAGGGCACTGGCCAGCCGGCGGACGTCGACGACGTACCGGTCCTCCGGGAGCGCGTACAGCAGTCCCTCTATGGTGTCCGGAGGCGGGGTGTGCACCCCCCGGTGGCGGATCGCGCCGAGGGCCGTGGCCAGGAAGGCGTACCCCTCCCCCAGCTCGGCGCTGACGATCGCACCGGCGCTCCACCACTCCACGGGCAGGTCGCCCGTCCGCATCGAGCTCTCGGCCCGCTGCAGGCGCGCGTTGTGGGCGTGCACCAGCGCCGGGCCGCGCTCCGCCGTGGCGAGCAGGTCGGCGGCCATCATGGAATCCCGCACACCGAGCAGCCGCGCCGTGCGGCTCGGTGACGTGTCGGCCATCCAGGAGTGGTAGCGCAGCAGGCCGGTGGCGGTGCGCGCGTACAGGAGCGCCCGGTCCCAGTCGTCCGGTGAGGACGCCGCGACCAGCTGTGGCGTCTGCGCGTCGGGCAGCGCCACCAGGTCGTCGGCGAGCAGCCGCAGCTCCCGAGCCTCGGGCGTCTGCCCGATGGACCGGGACGGGTCCGTCATCGCGGCGGGGTCGGTCCACCGGTCGTCGGCGCCGAGCAGTCGGTCGAGCGTCTCCGCGGCGCAGGCCGGCGTTCCCGTCGGCCCTCGACCGTCGTCCCGGGCACGGCACGACGTCGAGGCGCGGCTCAGGAGGAGGCGGCGTCCAGTGCCTGGGTCTGCTCGTCGGTGAGCACGAGGTCCTGCATCGGCAGCAGGTCGGCCAGCTGCTCCACCGAGCGACCGCTGGCGATGGGCGAGACGACGGTCGGCCGGTCGGCCAGCCAGCGCAGCGCCACCGCGGCGACCGTCACGCCGTGGGCGTCGGCGACCCGCCGGAGCGCGGTCAGCACCCGGTCCCCGCGCTCGCCCACGTACGCCGAGGCGCCCTCGGCCCGCGGCGAGTCGACCTGCTCCCCGGGCCGGTACTTGCCGGTGAGGAAGCCCTTGGCCAGCGCGAAGTAGGGCAGCACACCCAGGTCGTGCGTGGCTGCGACGCCGCGCAACCCGTCCTCGTAGGCGGGCCGCTCCATGAGGTTGTAGTGGGGCTGCAGGGCCACGTAGCGGGCCAGCCCGAGCCGCTCGGACGTCGCCAGCGCCTCGGTCAGCCGCTCCGGGGAGTAGTTCGACGCCGCGACGTGGCGGACCTTGCCCGCCTGCACGAGCTCGTCGAAGGCGCGCAGCGTCTCCTCCAGCGGCGTCGACCCGTCGTCGTAGTGGGCGTAGTAGAGGTCGATCCGGTCGGTCTGCAACCGGCGCAGCGAGCCCTCGACCGCCGTCCGGATCTCCGCCGCCGACAGCGGGTGCTCCTTGTCCAGCCGCGAGGCCTTGGTCGCCACCACCATGCGGTCGCGCTGCCCGCGCTCGGCCATCCAGTTGCCGAGGATCTCCTCCGAGGCACCCCGGCCGTAGGACTCCGCGGTGTCGACGAACGGCGACTGCGTGCTGACCGTCGCGTCGGTGAACCGGTCCAGCAACGCGAAGGACGTCGGCTCGTCGGCGGTCCAGCCGAACACGTTGCCGCCCAGGCAGAGGTCGCTGACGGTGAGGTCGGTCCCGGGGATGGCAGGCATCCCCCCACGCTAGACGGGGCACCCTGCCGCCCCCTGCCGCTCGTCGGAGGACCCCATCCCCCTCACCCCTGGCAGGCTCGGGACGAGCCTCCGGACGGGGCCTGCGGGACCCTGCAGGGAGGCCGGCGGGGCCGCGACGGGATCGCGCAGGAGGGCCGGCGGCGCGGCGCGGGAGCGAGTCGCCCCCGCGGGACCGGTGGGACGTGAGGGAGCAGTTCGACCCCCGCGGTGGCGGGTTGTCAGGGCGGCATGGCACCGTGCCCCCGGTCCGACCTCGCCACCCGGCGGGGTCCGACACGCTCTGTCACCGACACGGAAGGACCCCCGTGAACAAGGCCGAACTCGTCTCCGCCATCGCCAAGCGGGCCGACGTGCCCGCCTCGACCGTGGACTCGGTGCTCGCCGGGCTCCAGGACGAGCTCGTCGACGCCATCACCCGCGGCGAGAAGGTCGCCGTCTCCGGCCTGCTGACCGTCGAGCGCACCCAGCGGTCCGCGCGCACCGGCCGCAACCCGCAGACCGGCGAGTCGATCGACATCCCCGCCGCCAACACGGTGAAGGTCACCGCGGGCTCGAACCTGAAGAAGGCCGCGAGCAACGTCCCGGTCTGATCGGGAGCGTCCAGGCGACGTCCCCGTCTGATCGGCGTCCGGCGCCGGGACGGCGACTGCCCTTGTGACCTGGCCCACGACCGCGTGGGTGAGGATGCCCGGGCAGTCGCCGTCCGTCGGTGGGCGGTGCGAGGGACGGAGGACGCGTGCGGGTACTCGAGGTGGACACCGACCCGGCCGAGGTCGGCTTCGACGCCGGCCGGCTGGCCCGGCTGGACCGGCGGCTGGCCCGATGGGTGGACGACGGCCAGTTGCCCGGGTTCCTGGTGACCGTCGCCCGGCACGGACGCCTGGTGCACGTGGGCTCGGCCGGGTACCGCGACGTCGAGGCGGGCCGGCCCGTCGAGCGGGACACCCGCTGGCGCATCTACTCGATGACCAAGCCGATCACCTCGGTGGCGGCGATGATGCTGTACGAGGAGGGCGCCTTCGAGCTCTCCGACCCGATCGCGAAGTGGCTGCCGGAGTTCACCGAGACCCGCGTCTACGTGGCCGGATCCGCGCAGAAGCCGGTCACCCAGCCCCAGGTCGAGCCCATCCGGGTGCGGCACCTGCTCACCCACACCTCCGGGCTGACCTACGGCTTCCACCACGCCCACCCGGTCGACGCGATGTACCGGGCCGCCGGTCACGAGTGGGCCACCCCCGCCGGCGCGGACTCCGCCGAGGTCTGCCGGCAGTGGGCCGCGATCCCGCTGGTGTTCCAGCCCGGCTCGGAGTGGAACTACGGCGTGTCCACCGACGTCCTCGGCCGGCTGGTCGAGGTGGTCTCCGGCCAGCCGCTCGACGAGTTCTTCGAGCAGCGCGTCTTCGCGCCGCTGGGCATGACCGACACGTCGTTCGGGCTGCGGGACGGCGACGACCCCGAGTCGCTGGCCCGGCTCTACGGCGCCGTCCCGGGGAAGCCCGGTGGCGCGGCGACCGGCTTTGCGCCGCTGGACGGGTTGGGCGGCACGGCACTCCGCACGCCGGCGTTCCTCTCCGGCGGCGGCGGGCTGGTCTCCACCGCCGCGGACTACCTGCGCTTCGTCGAGCTGCTGCGCCGCGGCGGCTCCTATGACGGCGGCCGGCTGCTCGGCCCGCGCACGATCGCGCTGATGACGCGCAACCACCTGCCGGGCAACCAGGACCTGGAGACCTTCGGCCGGCCGCTGTTCGCCGAGACGCCGCTGCGCGGGGTGGGCTTCGGGCTCGGGTTCTCGATGGTCATCGACCCGGTGCGCTACGGCGTGCTGTCCAACGCCGGCGACTACAGCTGGGGCGGGGCGGCGTCCACGGCGTTCTACGTCGACCCCGTCGAGGACGTGACCGTCGGCTTCTACACGCAGCTGCTGCCCTCGAGCACGCTGCCGATCCGCAACCACCTCCGCGCGCTGGTCAACCAGGCCCTGGTCGACTGAGGGAGGACCCCCTCGCCCCCACCTCGCAGGCTCGCGGCGGGACCCGGGACGGGGCACCCGGTGATCAGCTGAGATCACGGTTCCTGGTCCTGGCTCACCACCGGTGGTGAGCCAGGACCGGCGGTGATCAGGTCAGCTGATCGTCGCGGGGGACGGCGTCCTCAGACGTAGCGGCGGAAGAGGATGGAGGCGACCATCGCCGGCTTCGGCTGGTCCTCGATCTCCATCGTGATGCCCAGGTTCATCTGGACGCCGCCCTCGAACTGCTTGGCGTCGTCGAGGGTCGCCGACGCGCGGATGCGGGCGCCGACCGGTACCGGCGACATGAAGCGGATCTTGTCGGCGCCGTAGTTGACGCCCATCCGGAAGCCCTTGGCCTCGATGATCTGCGCGGACAGCGCCGAGACCAGCGACAGCGTCAGGTAGCCGTGCGCGATCGGGCCGCCGAAGGGGCTCTCCGTCTTCGCGCGCTCGGGGTCGACGTGGATCCACTGGTGGTCGTGAGTGGCCTCGGCGAACTGGTCCACCTGCTCCTGGGTGATCTCCAGCCAGTCGCTGTGCCCCAGGTGCTGGCCGACCTTGGCCAGCACGCCTTCGATGCCCTCCACCGTGGTCTGCGCCATGAGCCTCTCCTTCCGTGCTGCGGTCTGGTTGGCTGACTCCACCACACGGAGGTCGGACGGGAGAGGGCGGCGTGCTGCGACTGGGGTCCCTGGACGTGCCGCCCGGCCGGCTGGTGGTCATGGCGATCGTCAACCGCACGCCGGACTCCTTCTACGACCGCGGCGCGACCTTCGAGCTCACCGCCGCCGTCGAGCGGGTGGACCGGGTCGTGGCCGAGGGCGCGGACATGGTGGACGTCGGCGGGGTGAAGGCCGCCCCGGGTGAGGAGGTTTCGCCCGCCGAGGAGGTCCACCGCACCGTCGACCTGGTCGCCGCCATCCGCGCGGCCCACCCGACGCTGCCGATCTCGATCGACACCTGGCGGGCCGAGGTCGCGCGCGAGGCGCTGGCCGCCGGCGCCGACGTCGTCAACGACGCGTGGGGCGGGGTCGAGCCGGCGCTCGCGGAGGTCGCCGCCGAGGCCGGCGCCGGGATCGTGTGCACGCACGCCGGTGGCCTGCCGCCGCGCACCCGCCCGCACCGGGTGGCCTACGACGACGTCGTGGCCGACGTGGTGGCCCGGACGACGGGGCTCGCGGAGGCCGCGGTGGCGGCGGGCGTGGACCGCGAGCGGGTGCTCGTCGACCCGGGGCACGACTTCGGGAAGAACACCCGGCACTCGCTGGAAGCGACCCGGCGGCTCGACGAGCTGGTCGCCAGCGGCTGGCCGGTGCTGGTGGCGCTGTCGAACAAGGACTTCGTCGGCGAGACCCTCGACGTCCCCCTGGAGCAGCGGCTGACCGGCACCCTGGCGGCGACCGCGGTGAGCGCCTGGCTGGGGGCGACGGTCTTCCGTGCCCACGACGTCGCCGCGACCCGGCAGACGCTGGACATGGTGGCCTCGATCCGCGGCGACCGACCGCCGGCGCGCACCACCCGCGGCCTGGCCTGAAAGAGGACCCCGTCCCTCTCACCGCTCGCACGCTCGCGGCGAGCCTCCGGACGGGGCCGGGCTAGGTTGCCCGGCATGGCCGCCACCGGGTTCCACACCGCCGACGAGCTCAACGCCCTGCTCCCGGGCACCCTCCCCGGCCTGCTGGGGCTGACCGTCACGGCGCACGAGCCCGGCCGGCTGGAGGCCGCGCTCGACGTCCGCCCCGAGCTGCTGGCGCCCAACGGCTACCTGCACGCCGCGACCGTGGTGGGGCTGGCCGACACCGCCTGCGGGTTCGCCACCCGGGCGTTGCTCCCCGAGGGCTCGTCGGGCTTCACCACCATCGAGCTGAAGAGCAACCACCTGGGCACCGTCCGCGAGGGACGCATCACCACCGTGGCCACCAACGCGCACGCCGGCCGGACGACGCAGGTGTGGGACGCCGTCGTCACGGCCGCGGGCTCGGGCAAGACGCTGGCGCTGTTCCGCTGCACGCAGTCGGTGCTCTGGCCGCGCTGAGGAAGGACCGACTGTGGTCGGGGCCACCGGGGATGTGAGACTGGCGCCACACCGATGTGCGAAGGAGCTCTCCCCGTGGCCCTGGCCAGCCGCTTCCCCGACGTCGAGGTCCCCGACGTCTCCGTCCCCGAGTTCGTCCTCGCCGCCGGACGTGAGCGGCCGGACGCCCCCGCGCTCGTCGACGGTCTCAAGGGCGACGTCATCACCCACGGCCAGCTGGCCGCCTACGTCGACCGGGTGGCGGCCGCGCTGCACGCCCGCGGCCTGCGCAAGGGCGACGTCGTCGCGATGTTCTGCCCGAACACGCCCTGGTACCCGGTGGTCTTCCACGGCATCGCCGCCGCCGGCTGCGTGATGTCGCCGATCAACTCGCTCTACACGCCCGACGAGATCGCCTTCCAGCTGCGCGACTCCGGCGCGAAGGTGCTGATCACCGTCTCGCCGTTCCTCGACCGGGCGATGGCCGCGGTGGCGCAGTCCCCGGTCGACGAGGTCGTCGTCATGGACGGCGCCGAGGGCCACGCCTCCCTGGTGGACCTGCTGAGCACCGACGCGCCGTCGGCCCAGGTCACCTTCGACCCGGCCGAGGACCTGGTCACCCTGCCCTACTCCAGCGGCACCACCGGGCTGCCCAAGGGCGTCATGCTGACCCACCGCAACCTGGTGGCCAACGTCGCGCAGTGCCGCCCGCTGATCCGGCTGGGCGAGGACGAGCGGATCATCGCCGTCCTGCCGTTCTTCCACATCTACGGCCTGACCGTGCTGATGAACCAGGGCCTGGCCTGGGGCGGCGCCGTCGTGACGCTGCCGCGCTTCGACCTCGAGGACTTCGTGCGCACCATCCAGGACCACAAGATCACCCGGGCCTTCGTGGCGCCGCCCATCCTGCTGGCGCTGGCCAAGCACCCGCTGGTCGACCAGTACGACCTGTCCTCGCTGACCTCGATCCTCTCCGGCGCCGCGCCGCTCGACGAGCAGCTGGCCCAGGCGGTCCAGACGCGACTGCGCAAGGGCGCCGACACCGGCGTCTCGGTGGCCCAGGGCTACGGCATGACCGAGCTGTCCCCGGTCTCGCACACCACCCCGGACGCCGGCGCCGAGCCGCCGGGCTTCACCGGCGAGGTGCCCAAGGGCTCGGTCGGCTTCGCCGTCCCGAACTCCGAGTGCCGGCTGGTCGACCCCGCCACCGGCGAGGACGCGGTGCCCGGCCAGCGCGGTGAGCTGTGGGTCCGCGGGCCGAACGTGATGAAGGGCTACCTGAACAACCCGCAGGCGACCGCCGAGACGCTGGACGCCGACGGCTGGCTGCACACCGGCGACGTCGCGGTCGTCGACGACGAGGGCTGCTACACCGTCGTCGACCGCGTCAAGGAGCTGATCAAGTACAAGGGCTACCAGGTGGCCCCGGCCGAGCTCGAGGCCGTGCTGATCGGCCACCCGGAGATCGCCGACGCCGCGGTCATCGGCGTCCGGGACGAGGAGAGCGGTGAGGAGCTGCCGAAGGCCTTCGTCGTCCGGACCCCCGGTTCGACGCTCACCGCGGACGCCGTCATGGAGTACATGGCCGGCAAGGTGGCCCCGCACAAGAAGATCCGCTTCGTCGCGTTCATCGAGGCGGTGCCGAAGTCCGCGGCCGGCAAGATCCTGCGCAAGGACCTGCGCGCGGCGGGCTGAGAAAGGACCACCCTTCCCCCCACGCCTCGCCAGCTCGGCGCGGGACCCTGAAGGGTGGCCGTTCCAGCACCTCACCAGGCGCCGGCCGCACCCGCTGCGGTCGGCGCCTGCGTGCGGTCGGGGTCCCCGCGAGTCGCCGTGACCGGCGGGACGCCGACCACCCGCTTGTACGCCCGGGAGAAGGCGGCCTCGGACTCGTAGCCGAGGTGTCGGGCCAGCTCGCCGACCCGCGCGCCGTCCCCGAGCGCCACCGTGGCCAGGTGCATCCGCCAGCGCGCCACGTAGTGCATGGCCGGCTCGCCGGCGAGCTCGGTGAACCGGGCCGCGAACGACGAGCGGGACATCCGTGCCTCCCTCGCCAGCCGCTCCAGCGTCCACGCCGTCCCCGGCTCCCGGTGCACGCGCGCCACCGCACGCCCGACCTGCGGGTCCCGCAGCGCACGCAGCCAGCCCGGCCCGGTGGCCGCCGTGTCCAGCCACGACCGCACGGCCTGGATGACGACGACGTCGGCGAGCCGGGTGACCACCGCCTCCGAGCCCGGCCGGTCGTGCCGCGCCTCGTCGGCGATCACCCCGAGCAGCACGGGCAGCCAGCCGCCGTGGACGCCGTCCCGCCCGGCCACGCGCAGGACCGGGGGCAGCAGCTCCAGCAGGTGCGCCGCCCCGGGCCGGCCGGGCTGGACGACGCCGCAGACCAGCCCCGCACGCGGCCCTCCGCCGTCGATCCGCAGCACCGAGTAGTGCTCCCCGAGGTACTGCTGGGGCAGCCGGTCGGCCCGGCCGGCGATCCGGGCGTCCGGGTCGCTGCGCAACAGGTGCCCGCGACCGTGCGGCACGAGCGCCAGGTCACCGGGGCCGAGCACGCAGCGCGCGCCGTCCACCTCCAGCAGGCAGCTGCCCTCGGTGACGACGTGGAAGCTCATGCAGCCGTCGAGGGCGGGCATCTCCAGCCCCCACGGGGCGGCGAGATCCGCGCGGCAGTAGAAGGTGCCCCGGATCCGCAGGTCGGCGAGCACCCCGCCGATCGGGTCCACCGGCGTCCACGGCCGGTCGGGTCCCGCGTTCCTGGTCACGCACCCACCCTGTCCACACGGGCACCGGGCGTCCAGGCCCGGCGGACGAACGGGCACGGACGGCGGACGCGCGGTCATGGGCCGGACGCCCCCCGCTGACCAGCATCGGAGGTGCCGGCCACCGGGGTCGGCAGTCAGCAGAGGAGCAGGGACGTGAAGGTGCTGGTCGTGGGGGCAACCGGGGGATCGGGCCGGGCGGTGGTGGAGACGCTGGCCGGCCGTGGGCACGAGGTCACCGCCTTCGCCCGCCGGGCGGGCGCGGTGTTCGGGGGCCGGAGCGGGGTGCGGGCGGTGGACGGCGACGCCACCGTGCGGGAGGACGTCGACCGCGCCGTCCGCGGGCAGGACGCCGTCGTGGTCGCGCTGGGCATCAGCGAGCACCCGCTGCGGGTGCGGCTGCTCGGCAGCGCCGGTACCCCGCTGGACGTGCGCTCCCGGGGTACGGCCGCGGTCGTCGCGGCCATGCGGGAGCACGGGGTGCGGCGGCTGGTCGTGCAGTCGTCCTACGGCGTCGGGGCGACGCGGGACAGGCTGCCGCTGTCCAGTCGTGTGGTGTTCGCCCTGCTGCTGCGCCCGCAGATCGACGACCACGAGCGGCAGGAGGACGCCGTCCGCGCCAGCGGGCTGGACTGGTCGCTGGTGCAGCCGGTGACCCTGACCGACGGGACCGGGGAGGCCGTCGTGTCGGCCACCGGGGACGCTGCCGGCATGCGGGTCTCCCGGCGGGCCGTGGCCGCCGTGCTGGCCGACCTCGTCGAGGACCGAGGCGACCACCAGCGCAGCCTCGCGGTGTCCGGGACGCGGCGCGGCCTCGCTCCGGACGCGCGACAGGGGCCCTCGAGGACGGCCTCACCGGGGCAGGCGGGGTCCTCCTAAGGTCGGGGCATGCGTGCGGTGACGACGAGCGGACCCGGTGGCCCCGAGGTGCTCGGCTGGGGCGAGGTGCCCGACCCGGTCCTGCGGCCCGGCGAGGTGCTCGTCGACGTCGTCGCCACCGCGGTCAACCGGGCCGACCTGCTGCAGCGGGCCGGCAACTACCCGCCGCCGCCCGGCGCCAGCGAGGTCCTCGGCCTGGAGTGCAGCGGGGTGGTCAGCGAGGTCGGCGAGGGGGTCACCGGCTGGTCGGTCGGCGACGAGGTGTGCGCGCTGCTGTCCGGCGGCGGGTACGCCGAGCGGGTCGCCGTCCCGGCCGGCCAGCTCCTCCCCCGCCCGGCGGGCGTGGAGCTGGCCACGGCGGCGGCGCTGCCGGAGGTCGTCTGCACCGTCTGGTCGAACGTGTTCATGCTCGCCGGGCTGCGGCGGGGCGACACGTTCCTCGTGCACGGCGGGTCCAGCGGGATCGGCACGATGGCCATCCAGCTGGCCGCCCGGGCCGGCGCGCGGGTGCTCACCACGGCGGGCACCCGGGCGAAGCTGGACGTCTGCCGGGAGCTCGGCGCCGAGGTCGGCATCAACTACCGCGACGAGGACTTCGTCGAGCGGGTGCGGGCGGAGACCGACGGCGCCGGCGTGGACGTCGTCCTGGACAACATGGGCGCGAAGTACCTGGCCCGCAACGTCGACGTGCTCGCCACCGGCGGGCGGCTGGTGTGCATCGGGATGCAGGGCGGCACCAAGGCGGAGCTGGACCTCGGGAAGCTGATGCGCAAGCGTGCCTCGGTGCACGCCACGACGCTGCGCGCCCGGCCGGCGACCGGGCCCGGCGGCAAGGCCGAGATCGTCGCGGCGGTGCGGCACGACGTGTGGCCCGACGTCGAGCGCGGCGTCGTCCGGCCGATCGTCGACCGGCGGCTGCCGATGTCGCGGGTCGCCGAGGCGCACCGGGTGGTCGACGCCAGCGAGCACGTCGGGAAGGTGCTGCTCGTCAACGAGCCGTGAGGCGGTCGGCGCGGGCTGTTCAGCGGGGACGGAGGGCCGCCACCGCGTCGATCACGTAGCCGACCTCCTCGGCCGTGTTGTAGTGCATCAGCCCCAGCTGCACGGCGCCGCCCTCGTCGTTGACCCCGAGCGCGTCGAACAGCTCGCGGGCGTACAGGTCGCCGTCCCAGGCGCAGATGCCGCGCCGGGACAGCTCGTGGGCCACCTGCCGCGGGCGCATGCCGGCGACGGTGAAGGAGAGCGTGGGCGTGGTGTGCGCCGCCGAGCCGATGACCTGCACGTGGCGCATCGCGCGGAGCGCCTGGTCCAGCCAGTCGAACAGCCCGCGCTCGTATGCCCGGACCGCCGCCATCGAGGTGCGCAGCCGGTCCCGCCGGGTGCCGGGCGCGACGTCGTCCAGCGAGGCCAGGTGCTCCACGGCCGCGGCGACCCCGGCCAGCAGCTCGAAGGCGTGCCCGCCGCTCTCGAACCGGTCGGGCACCCGGTCGGGCACCGGCGCGAGCTTCTCCGGCTCCAGCTCCCCCAGCAGCGCCGGGTCGGCCACCACGGCGCCCACGTGCGGACCGCACCACATGTCGGCGGCGACCGCGAGGAAGTCCGCCCCCAGCGCCTGCAGGTCGAGCAGGTCGTGGGCGGCGGCGTGCGTGCCGTCGACGAAGACCAGCGCGCCGGTGGCGTGCGCGCGCCGGGCGATCGCCGCCACGTCCGGGCGGGTGCCGATCGCCGAGCTGGCCGCCGTGACCGCGACCAGCCGGGTGCGCGGGCCGAGCAGCTCGTCGTACTGCCAGTCGGGCAGCTCGCCGGTCTCGATGTCCACCTCGGCCCAGCGCACGACCGCGCCGGCGCGGTCGGCCAGCTGCACCCACGGCCGGACGTTGGCGTCGTGGTCGAGCCGGCTGACCACCACCTCGTCACCCGGGCGCCAGGTGCGGGCGATCGACCGGGCCAGCGTCCAGGTCAGCCGGGAGGGGTCCGGCCCGAGGACGACGCCGGTGGAGACCCCGCCCACCAGGTCGGCGACCGCGGTGCGGGCGCTGGCGACCAGCCCCTCGGCACGCGCGGACGCCGGGAAGACCCCGCCGCGCTCGGCCACCGGCACCCGCATCGCCTGCGCCACGGCCAGCACCACGGTCTCCGGCAGCAGCGCGCCGGTCTGCCCGTCGGCGTGCACCAGACCGTCGGAGAGACCCGGGAACAGGCCCCGGACGCGGGCGACGTCCAGCCGCCCCTCGCCCGGTCCCATGGGCCTCGACACTAGCCGTCGCGACGCGCGGTCCCGGCCGGCCCGGTACCACCCCGGCACGCCGTCGCCGCGGCGGGGAGGATGGGGGCATGACCGCACCTGACAACGGCAGTGGACGTCCTCAGCAGGTCGTCGTCGTCGGCCCCGACGGCCGGCCCGTCGGCACGATGCCGGTGCCCGAGGGTGCCGTGACGACGGTGGACGGCGACGGCGGCGGCGCGATCGGCGACATGGTCGAGCAGCCGGCGAAGGTCATGCGGATCGGCACGATGATCAAGCAGCTGCTCGAGGAGGTCCGGGCCGCGCCTCTCGACGAGGCCAGCCGCAACCGGCTGCGCGACGTGCACGCCGCCTCCATCCGCGAGCTCGAGCAGGGCCTGGCCCCCGAGCTGCGCGAGGAGCTCGAGCGGATCACGCTGCCCTTCACCGAGGGCGAGACCCCGTCGGACGCCGAGCTGCGCATCGCCCAGGCTCAGCTGGTCGGCTGGCTGGAGGGGGTCTTCCACGGCATCCAGACCGCGCTGTTCGCCCAGCAGATGGCCGCCCGGGCCCAGCTCGAGGAGATGCGCCGCCGCGCGCTGCCGGGCGGCTCGCAGCCGGCGCCGGGCCCGCACCCGCACCCCGGCGGCGGCCAGTACCTGTAGATCTCCCGGTGATCATCGGCGAGGGGCTGCTGCCGACGGCGTGTCGGGCAGCCACCCGCCGATGATCACGGCACCGGCGGGTCAGCCGAGCGGCAGGTGCTTGACGACCCGGGCCGCTGTCCGGCCCACCCGTCGCCAGTCCGAGGGGAACGCCCGGGCCGGCGTCGTGTCCACCGGCGTCCCCTCGGGCAGCGTGCCGTGGTGGACGGCGGCGGCTCCGGAGGAGTCCAGCCCGATGCCCACACCCAGCCGGGACTCCCCGGCGGCCGCGTGGGCCAGGGCCACAGCACTCGGGGGCGGGGCGTCGTCCGGGCCGGGGACGTCCACGACGTCGGTGGGCACGCCCTCCTCCTCGACGCCGGCGCAGACCTGACGCAGCACCGGCGTCGGGGCCCCGGGGTGCCGGTACACCAGCACGGCGGGCCGCGGGCCCGGTTCGGTCACCCGGTCGGGCACCGGGCCTCCTCCGCCAGCCGGGCGGTGTGGGCGCGGACCAGACCCGAGGCGACCGCGTTGCGAGGCCCCTCGGTGCCGAGCACGTTGCCCGTGCCGCAGACGATCCCGTACGGGGCGAGGGCGTCGGCGATCATGTCCGGGATCTCGAAGTCCAGCGCCGAGCCGCCGAGCAGGACGACGAACTCCAGCGCCCGCAGGTTGCCCCCCGGCGCCACCTGGCGCAGTGCCCGCAGTGCGTTGACCACGAAGACCCGCCGTTTGGCCTCACGGCGCACCCGCCGGACGTGGTCCAGGCCGTGCCGGGTGGGGACCGGAGCGGGACCGTCCGCGGTCAGCACCACCACCCGGGCGAAGACGTGCGGCGGCAGCGGCTGGTCGACGAACTCCACCGTGCCGTCCTCGTGACGCAGGTGGAAGAAGCTCTCCACCTTGCCCAGCGGGAACCACTTGACGCCCTCGGCCACGTCCCGGTCGCCCAGCGCCAGCTCGGAGTCGATGAGCTTGGTGACCAGCTCACCGGCCCCGGCGACGTGCACGGCCGTGCACTCGCCCTCCCGGGTGAGCAGGGCGGCGTCGGTCGAGCCGCCGCCCAGGTCGAGGACGGCGACCGGCCGGTCGACGCCGGGCGTCGTGAGCGCACCGCCCACCGCCATCTCGCCCTCGACCCCGCCGATCTCCGCCGCGGTGCCCAGCCCCTCGGACACCAGGTCGGCGACCAGCTGCATCCGGCTGCGGCTGGTCCGCACCATCGCCGCGAGCGCGACGGCGTTCTCCAGGGCCACCTCCCCGGCCAGCCCGCCGCGCACCTCGGCCGGGACGAACGTGTCGACCGCGAGCACGTCACGGATGGCGATCTCGGACACCGGCACGTCCGGCTGGCCGGCGATGTCCATGACGTCGGCCATCGTGTCGCGGACCTGGGCGAGCATGCCGCCGACGTGGGTCCCGGGCTCCCCGCGCGCGTCGTCGAGGGGTTGCGCCCGGCCGACGACCTCCATGATCGCCTCCGCGCCGGCGTCGACGTCCACCCGCAGGGTCTTGCCCGCGCCGTGCAGCACCAGCTCGCCGACCGGGATGCGCCGGTCGGTGACGTCCCCCGTCGGCGTGCGCACGACCACCGCCGAGCGGTTGCCGGTCAGCGCCCGGGCCACCGGGGACACCTGCCGGGTCTGGGCGGGGTCCAGGCCGAAGACGGTGGCCAGGCCGTAGGAGTTGGACAGCGTCCGGATGGTCCGTCCCGGTGGGGCCACCTCGACGGCGGCCAGCATGCCCAGCGGGACCTTCTCCACGGCGGAGACCTCGTCCACCACCGGGATCGGCCGGGTGAGCCGGTTGGTGACCAGGACGGCGTCGTCCCCGGCCAGGATCGCCGCGACGACGTCCACCCCAGCGGCGACGGCGGCGTTCAGCGTCGCCGCGACGTCGTCGAAGTCCCACCCGTGCGGCACGACGCACACCACCGGCTCGCCGGGCTGCCGTTCGCCCAGCTCGGCGATCGACCGCGTGGTGCCGACGCCGAGACCCTCCCCACCCGGGGTGGTGGGGTTGTGCCCGATCATCGTCGACTCGGTGATGATCGTCTCGGTGATCGTCTCCATCGCCAGGCCGCTGATCACCGGCGTCGCCTCGTTCAGCAGCACGGTGCCGACCTCGCCGGCGCTCCGGCCGGCCCGGGTCAGGGTACCGCGGATCGCCTTCAGGGCGCCCTCGGTGTTGTCCGGGGTGCCCTTCACACCGGTCGTCCGGGTCAGGTCGGTGCCCAGGTAGGTGATCGAGCCGTCGGGTGCGACGACGGCCAGGCACGCCTCGGTCGTCGAGTTGCCGATGTCGACGCCGACGACCAGCCGCTCCCCGAGCGGGCCACCCTCGCGTGCGCCCACCTCAGCCGGTGGTGCCCCGGCTGAAGACGGCCTCGACCTCCACCGGATCGCGGCCCGCCTCGATGCAGTCGAACTCCTTGAGGTGCAGCAGCGCCGCCTTCGCCTGCCAGCGGGGGCGGGCCATCTGGTCGTTGCGGGTCGGCACCGGTTGGGGGTGCTCCCCCTTGGCGTACTGCGCGGCGTTCGAGCCGATCATCCGGAACACCGGGGCGTCGAGCAGGGGGGACTGCGGGAAGAGCTCCAGGTTGCTCAGCCGCGGCAGGTCCTTCTGGTGGATCATCGTCGTGCCGCGGGAGAGCACGCCCACCGAGATCCCCGACCCGGACAGCCTCGCCGCGGTGTGCGAGATGGCCGCCAGGTCCGCGGTGTCGATCACCCGCACCAGCCGGGCCGTCACGCCCTGCTCCTCGATGCCGGCCAGCAGCTGGCGCAGCACCTCGGCGTGCGGGACGTCGACGATCGTCTTGCTGAAGTGCCCGGCGAAGGCGGGCGACAGCGCGATGACGACCTCGTCGGGGCGGGTGCCGCGCCGCGCGGGACCCACCTCCCGGAGGCTGACCGTGCGGTCCGGCGCGGTCGCCGTCGGAGTGGTCATCGTTCAGCCCACCTCGGTCTCGGGGTTGGTCGACGACGTGACGTGGCGGAGCTTCTTGAGCTGCTCCCAGCGCTCGCCCTGGAGCCGGTACCCGGTGCCCGGGCCGGCGTAGTCGTTGGGGTCGTTGATCGCCGACAGCGGGGTGAAGTCCCCGGTCAGGACGGCGGAGGTCTGCAGCAGGTCCCCCGACACCCGCTGGCGCAGGACGGTGAGCAGGTTCTCCGCGACGTCGTGGAAGCCGGCCGACTCCAGGCCCTTGACCAGGTCCAGGCCGGTGATCCCCCGGTCCATCACGGACTGCGCGCCCTTGAGGTCGGCGAGCACGTCCCGGAGCGGGTAGTCGTTCGAGGAGTTGGCGTAGGTGGCCGCCTCGATCTCGTCCTCGGTGATCGGCGGGAGCTCGAGGTGGGCGAAGACCGCCTGCAGCGCGCGGGCCGCCTTGTTGCGGGCGGCCAGGATCTCGTCCTCGCGGACGTGCCGCAGCCCCCCGTCGACCTGGAAGTCCCGCTGGATGGTGTTCCAGTCGTCGAAGTCCTCGGTGTCGAAGTTCGACCCGGCGAACATGTTGTCGGCGTTCGGGACCGACGAGTACCCCGAGCACACGAAGTCGGTGCCCGGGAGCATCTGCGGCATCGCCCGCGCCGTGCGGCGCATCGCCGAGTGCGAGAAGGACTGGTCGTTCCCCGACGCGCACTCCAGGTCGACCATGCTGGCCACCAGGTTCTCCGCGGCCACCGCCCGCAGGCCGCCGGGCACCGCCCCGGGCACGCCGATGCAGCTGATCGAGCCGTTCTGCAGCCCCTGCACCCCGGCCCCCTTGGCCATCAGGATGCAACGGATCTCCAGGTACAGCATCGACTTGCCCTCGGCATTGCCCATCTGCACCTCCGACCCGGTGCCCGAGGTGAAGCGCATCTTGATCCCGCGCGAGGCGTAGGCCGCGGCCAGGAACGACTTGGACCACGGCGTGTCGTCCCCGTCGATGAACACCGACTCGGTGCCGTAGATCGAGATGGTCTCCGCGTAGGCGGTGATACCGCGCATCCCGAGCTCGAGCTCGGTGGCCTCCTCCAGCGCGCACTGGGTGAGCACGCCGCCCCGACCGACCTGGGCGCCCACCTGCAACGCGATGGCGACCATCGGGGCGTACCGCAGGACCCCCAGCGTCGTCTCCAGCTCGGCGAACCCCCGCAGGGCTCCCTCGGCGGCGTCGGCGGCGACCTGGATGGGGTTGTCCCGGGCACTGGTGGAGTGCCCCTGGTTCGCGGGGGTCCGCCGGGCCCGCATCTTCTGCATCCCCTGCATGATCTCCACGACGTTCATCAGCTTGACGACGTCGAGGACCTTGGCGGGGGTCAGCCCCCGGCTCACGGCGAGCACCTCGTCGCGCGAGACGCCGGGGTCGATGAGCATCCGCGCGATCTGCGCGGAGGGCATCGCCGTGCAGCGCTCGGCCGACTCGACGTCGATCGCGTGGTTGGCGATGAAGGTGTCCATGAAGTCGAAGTCGTCGCGTGACCTGCCGTCGAGTTCCACGATCTGGCCACCCTCGACCCGCACGCTGGGCGCCGGGTCGAACTCGCTCTCCATGGCGACGAGGCCCTTCTCGGGCCACTCCTCGACGAACCCGTCGAGGTTGACCGGGCGGGCCTCGAGGATCTCGGTCCGCAGCGACTGCCTGGGGGCGGCAGTGGTCGGCCGGGGCGCAGTGGTCATGTGCGGGAGCCCTCTCTCACTGGTCGGAGTCGGCGACGGGACGGGCGAGCAGGTCGCGGCGCGCGTAGACCTCGGCGGCCTCCCGGACGAGCGCCGCGCAGACCGGCGCCCCGTACGTCCCCTCCAGCCGGGCGGCCAGCTCGGCGAGCTGCGCCGCGGTCGACGCGCGGGGGCGCAGCGCGTTGTACATGGCGAGGACCTCGTCGTCGGGGATGGCGGTCATCTCGGCGGCCCGGCGGAAGTTGGCGGCCAGCTGCGGCCGGTTGCTCGCGTCGGCGAGCTGTGCCTGCAGCTGCAGGGTCTCGGGGGCGATCCGCAGGTCCTCGGCCGACAGCTCGCCGGAGACCACGGCGTCCATGGTCAGGGCGGTGATCGGCTTGCCGCTGGGCGTGTGCAGCAGCTCCGGCCGGTTGATCGACAGGGGGTAGTCGGCAGTGGTCAGCTCGGGAGGCGGGGAAGCGCTCATCGCGGGCTCGCTCCTCGGTCGGTCAGCGGATCGGGACATCGCATCGACGCGCCACTGTGGCACGCGCCACGTTGCACCGACGTTGCCTCGGACCGGCTCCCGCCGCACCCTCTCCGGTCGTAGGGGCGACACCTGCCCGACCGGGGAGGTGCCCGGTCTCGGGCCGTTGCGGTTGGCTCCCCCCATGAGTGCCTCGCTGACGCACGACCAGGCCCGCCGGATCCTGGACGCCGGGATCGCCTCCGCCGAGCAGATCGGCCAGCCGATGAACATCGCCGTCGTCGACGACGGCGGGCACCTGGTGGCCTTCGGGCGGATGGACGGCGCCATCAAGGCCAGCATCGACATCTCCACCCGCAAGGCGGTCACGTCCGTCCTCATGGCCCTGCCCACCGCCGACCTCACCCCGCTCGTGCAGCCCGGGGCCGAGCTCTACGGGCTCGAGCAGACCGCGGGGGGCATGGTCGCCTTCGGCGGTGGGGTGCCGCTGTTCCGGGACGGCGACCTCGTGGGGGCCGTCGGGGTCAGCGCGGGGTCCGTGGAGCAGGACGTCACCGTCGCCACGGCTGCCGCCGCCGCGCTGGAGGGCTGAGGGGCCCGCCGCCCCCGCCGACGGGCGCCGTCCCGCGGCCTCTGGGCACGCTTGCTGGTCCGACCGGCATGGGTGATGATCCCCGGCGCGCCTTCCCGCCTGCCCAGCGACGCTGCTCGGGGGTCACATGTCCCGTCCTGCCGGGGACCGGCGTCCCTGCGCCGGCCCCCACGTCGCCGGCAGCGACGCCGCGGCCCACGCCAGGCAGCTCGCCGAGACCTTCGACGCCGTGCTCGGCGCGAGCCCGACCCGCCGGGCGCCCCGGCCGGTCGTCTCCGCGTCCTGGCAACGCAGCCTCGCGGCCCACGTCGACCCCGAACGCCGGACGCCGCCGGTGGTGCACGCACCCGACGAGCTGCGCGACGTGCGGTCCGCCCACCCGCTGAGCGCGGTCATGCCCCTGCTGCGGAGCAGCCTGGCGGGCATCGTCGAGGGGGCGGTGCACCTCGTGCTCGTCACCGACGCGTCGGGCCACGTCCTCTGGCGCGAGGGGGCCGTGGAGCTGCTCGGTCCGGCCGACCGGGTCGGCCTGTTCCCGGGCACGGACTGGAGCGAGGCCGCCATCGGGACCAACGCGATGGGCACCGCGCTCGCGGTCGGCGCGCCGGTGCAGATCCACTCCGCCGAGCACCTGGTGCGGACGTACCACACGTGGACCTGCGTGGCCGCCCCGGTGCGCGACCCGGACACCGGAGCGGTCCTCGGCGCGGTCGACGTGAGCGGCCCGCTGCGGACGATGCACCCGTTCCTGGCGCAACTGGTCACCACCACCGCCCACCTGGCCGAGGCCGAGCTGCGGGCCCGGATGGCCGTGGCCGACCAGCGGTTCCTGCTGCGGAACACCCCGCACCTCAGCCGCCTGGGGACGGCCTCCGGTGCGCTCGTCACCCCGACCGGCCGGGTGCTCACCGCCGAGCCCGGGTGGCCCGACCGGGTCGACCTGGACGGCGCGGCCGAGCAGGTCCGGCTGCCGGACGGCCGGGAGGTGCTGGTCGAGCCCCTCGCCGAGGGCTACCTCCTGCGGACGCCCCGGCACACGTCCCGGACCGCGGGCCCGTCGCGCAGCGCGGCCGTCTCGCTCCGGTCCACCGGCAACGGCGCACCGAGCGCGGTGGTCGACGGGCGCCTCGTGCCCCTGCCGCTGCGGGCGGCGGAGATCCTCACCGCGCTCGTCCTGCACCCCGAGGGGCTCACCGCGGAGCAGCTGGCCTACCTGCTGTACGGGGACGACGGCAACCAGACGACCGTGCGCGTGCAGGTCCGCCGGCTGCGCGCCCTCGTCGGCCCCGACGTCCTGCGGACCCGGCCCTACCGGCTGGTGGGCGCGGTGGACAGCGACTTCGGGTGGGCGCGCCGGGCGCTGCGGGCCGGACAGGTGGCCGCCGCCCTGCGGGCGTGCGCCGGCCCGCTGCTGCCGCGCTCGGACGCGACCGAGATCCGGCAGCTGCGTGAGGAGCTGGCCGCCGGACTGCGTTCGGCGGTGCTGGGCGCCCGCGACGTCGAGCTGCTGCACGCCTTCGTGGCGCACCCCCTGGGCGAGGACGACCTCGATGCCCACGACCGCCTCCTCGCCCTCCTGCCGGCGGGCGACCCGCGGGCGGCCGGGGTGGCCCTGCGCGCGGAGAGGCTCCGGGCGGAGTGACGGAGTCGTCGCGGTCCGGATCGGCCGCCGCTGCCGTGCCCTCCCCCGCCGGTGATCAGCTGAGATGACGGTTGCAGGTCCTGACTCACGACCAGTGGTGAGCCAGGACCCGGAACGACCAGCTCACCTGATCACGGGGGAGTCAGAGCGCGGACAGGAACGCCGCGACGCCGTCGTCCTCGTTGGTGCCGGTGACGTCGGTGGCCGCGGCCAGCAGGTCGGGGTGGGCGTGGGCCATGGCCACCGCCCGGCCACCGGCCTCGCGCACCCAGTCGAAGGCGGCGATGTCGTTGGGCATGTCGCCGAAGACGACGACGTCCTCCGGGCCCACGCCGTGCTGCGCGGCGACCTTGGCCAGCCCCGAGGCCTTGGTGACGCCGAGCGCGGAGATCTCGGCCAGCGCGTCGGTCGAGGAGTTGGTGACCGTCGCGCGGCCGTCGACGACCCGCTCCACCAGCGCGACGAACTCGTCGCGCCCGAGGTCCTCGTGGCGGGCCAGCAGCTTGGCGACCGGCGCGGCCACCATCTCCTCCAGCGTCGCCACCGCCACGCCGGGCGCGTCGACGTCCCACCGCGGCTGGTACACCGGCTCGTGGCGGAACTCCAGGCCGTACTCGACGGCGAACCAGGTGTCGGGCTGGTGCCGGCGCAGCTCGGCGGTGACCTGCTGCAGCACGTCGGGCTCCAGCGCGTCCTCGTCGAGGACCTCGAAGCCGGCCAGGTCCAGCAGGACCGCGCCGTTGCAGCAGACCGCCGTCCCGTACCGCAGCACCTCGCGGATCCGGACCATCCAGCGCGGCGGCCGGCCGGTCGCCAGCACGACCGGGACGCCGTCGGCGCGCCAGCGCTCCAGCTCGGCCACCGTCGCGTCGCTGACGGTGTCGTCGCCGCGCAGCAGCGTGCCGTCCATGTCGCTGGCGATGAGCCGCGGTCGCCAGTCAGACACCCTGCACCTCGGACACCGGCCGCCTCCCGTCGAGCAGGGCCTCCAGGTAGCGCGCGACGCCGTCGGCGTCGTGCCCGCTGGTGACCAGGGGTGCGGCCGAGCGGACGGCGGGGTGCGCGTTGGCCACCGCGACCGCCCGGCCGCCGGCGTCCCGCACCGCCTCGATCATCGGCAGGTCGTTGGGCATGTCGCCGAAGACCAGCACGTCGCCGAAGCCGACGCCGTAGCGCTCCAGGGCGATCGCGAGGCCGGTGGCCTTGGTGATGCCCGGGGGCAGCACCTCGATGAAGCCGAGCCCCGCGTGGGTGACCTCGGCGTCGGCCGGGTCGGTCACCCGGAGGGCGCGGGCGAGCAGCTCGTCCTGCCCGACGGTCGACGAGCGCAGGAAGACCTTCAGCACCGCCCCCGTGGGCAGCACCTGGTGGCGCGGCAGCAGGTGCGCGGGCTCGGGGTAGGGCCAGTCGAAGCCGTGCTGCACCCGCAGCGGCGAGTGCACCTCACCCTGCTCCGCGGCGTCCTCCACTGCCACGATGAGCTCGCCGGCGACCTCCTCGATCCGCTCGATCACCGCGGTCGCCTGCGCGCGCGGCAGGCCGACGGTGCGCAGCACCTCGTCGCGCTCCAGGTCGACGACGAAGCCGCCCTGCGCGAGGACGGCGATGCCGCGGCCGTCCATGGCGGTGCGCACGCTGTCGAGCAGGCGCGGGCCGCGGCCGGTGACGCCGACGACCGGGATGCCGGCGTCCCAGCAGGCGGTCAGCGCCGCCCGGGTGCGCGGACTGACCTCCCCGTCGGAGGTGAGCAGCGTGCCGTCGAGGTCGCTGGCGACCAGCTTGGGGCGCCAGTCGTCCAGGTCGCCGAGCTCCACGACCCGGTCGGCGTCCGGGGAGGGCACGTGCCCGGAGAGCACGGCGCGGGGTGCGAGGTCGCTCATGCGACCGGTACCGGCGCCGCGAGCGTCATGCCGGGGGTGAGTGCCTCGACCCCGCCCAGCCAGGGGCGCAGCGCCTCGGGCACGTACACCGAGCCGTCGGCGCGCTGGTGCACCTCCAGCAGGCAGGCGATGGTGCGGGCGACGGCGCAGAGCGTGCCGTTGAGCGTGGCCGCCGTCTGGTTCCGCCCGTCCGCGTCGCGGTAGCGGGTGTTGAGCCGGCGCGCCTGGAAGGTGGTGCAGTCCGACGTCGACGTCAGCTCCCGGTAGGTGCCCTGCGAGGGGAACCAGGCCTCGATGTCGTACTTGCGGGCGGCGCTGGTGCCCAGGTCGCCGGCGGCGATGTCGACCACCCGGTAGGGCAGCTCGAGGGCCTGCAGGAACTGCTCCTCCCAGGCCAGCAGCCGCAGGTGCTCCCCGGCGGCGTCCTCGGGCCGGCAGAAGGTGAACATCTCGACCTTGTCGAACCAGTGCACGCGGATGATGCCGCGGGTGTCCTTGCCGTAGGAGCCGGCCTCGCGGCGGAAGCAGGAGGACCAGCCCGCGTAGCGCAGCGGCCCGTCCGACAGGTCGAGGACCTCGTCGCTGCGCATCCCGGCCAGCGCGACCTCGGAGGTGCCGACCAGGTAGAGGTCGTCGCGCTCGATGCGGTACACCTCCTCGTCGTGCTCGCCGAGGAAGCCGGTGCCCTCCATGGCGGCGGGCTTGACCAGCGCGGGGGCCACGACGGGGGTGAAGCCGGCGGCGACCGCCTGGCCGACCGCCAGCTGGACCAGCGCGAACTCCAGCAGCGCGCCCGGGCCGGTGAGGAAGTAGAAGCGGGCGCCGGAGACCTTGGCCCCGCGCTCCATGTCGATGGCGCCGAGGGCCTCGCCGATCTCCAGGTGGTCGCGCACCGGGAAGTCGAGGGTGGGCACCTCGCCGACGGTGCGCAGCGTCACCGCGTCGTCCTCACCGCCGGGCGGGACGCCGTCGTGCACCACGTTCGGGATGCGCAGGTGGGCCTCGCGCAGCGCCGCGTCGGCCGCCCGCTGCGCCTCCTGGGCCTCCTTGACCTCGGCAGCGAGCGTCCGGGCCCGCTCGAGGACGGCGGGCCGCTCCTCGGGGGTGGCCTTCTTGACCGCCTGAGAGGCCGCCTTCTGCTCGGCGCGCAGGTCGTCGGCGCGCTTGACCGCCTCGCGGCGGGCGGCGTCGGCGGCGAGCAGCTCGTCGACCCGGGACTCGTCGGCCCCCCGGGCTCGCTGGCTGGCCTTGACGACGTCGGGGTGCTCGCGCACCAGGCGCAGGTCGATCACGGCTCGATCGTAGGTGGCTCGCCGGCGCCGTCCCGGTCCCCCGGCCCACCGGCGGCGAGCAGGGTCGTGACGGCGGCCCGCACGCGGGCGCGCTCCCGCTCCAGCACGGCCAGCGTGTCGGCGAGGACTAGACCGGCCGGGTCCACGGTCTCCAGGCTGTGGCAGACCTCGGCGAGCCCGGTGGCACCGAGCGCCGCGCTGCTGCCCTTGAGGCCGTGCGCGAGCCGGGGCACCGACCCCTCGTCGTCCACCGACCAGGAGGGCAGGTCGGCGGCGGCGACGATGGCCGCGACCGCGTCGTCGAGGGTGGCGAGGTAGCGGGTGTAGAGGTGCGCGAAGGCCTCGTCGCCGAGGTCCCGGAGGTCCTCGACCGTGTCCGGGTCGAGGACGGCCGCCGGCTCGGGTCCGGCCGCGGCCGCACCCGCCGGGGCCGGGGCCACCTCGTCGAGGGCGTCCCGCAGCGTGCCCATCCGGATCGGCTTGGTGAGGAACCCGTCGGCCCCGGCCTCCAGGAAGGCGGTGCGGTCCGCGGCCAGCACGCTCGCCGTCACCGCGTAGACGCGCGGCTGCCGCGCCAGGGGGAGCAGCCGGATGGCGGCGGTCGCGTCGATCCCGCCGAGCACCGGCATCTGCGCGTCCATCAGCACGACGTCGTAGGTCCCGTGCAGGACGGCGGCCACCGCCTGATCGCCGTCCCCGACGTGGGTGCACTCGTGTCCCAGCCGGCGCAGGTAGAGCGCCATGAGCTGCGCGTTCACCGCGTTGTCCTCGGCGACGAGCACCCGCAGCGGCCGGCCGTCCGGAGCCGGCTGCGCCGGGGTCGCCGGCCCGGTGGCGTCGGCCGCGCTCCCGGTGGGGACCACCGAGCGCACCGTGCGCGCCAGCCGCTCGGGCCGGACCGGCTTGTTCAGGCGGGCGTCGAAGTCGGCGTAGCGCTCCGGGGGCAGCGTGGTGGAGCTGCTGAGCAGGACCAGGGGCAGGTCCGCCGTGGCCGGGCGCGCCCGCAGCGCGGCGGCGAGGACGTCGCCGTCCATGCCGGGCATGTTGAGGTCGAGGACGGCGACGTCCAGGTGGGTCCCCGCGCCGAGCACCTGCAGGGCGGCCGTGCCGCTGCCGGCGAGGACGCACTCCGCGCCGTGGCGGGACAGCTGGTGCTCGAGGATCCGCAGGTTGGTCGGGTTGTCGTCGACCACCAGCACCCGCAGGCCGGCCAGGCCGTCGGCGGTCGGGCCGGTCGAGGACGCCGGGGCCAGGGGCAGGTCGACGGCCACGGTGAAGGTCGACCCCACCCCGGGCTGGCTCTCCACCTCGATGTCCCCGCCCATGGCCCGCACGATCCGCTGGCTGATCGCCAGGCCCAGTCCCGTGCCGCCGTAGGAGCGGGTGACCGAGGCGTCGACCTGGCTGAAGGAGCGGAAGAGCCGGTGGTGGTCGTCCGGGTCGATGCCGATGCCGGTGTCGGCCACCGACAGCCGGCAGCGCAGCCGCCCGTCGGCGACCGTCCCGGTCAGGCGGAGCACCACGTGGCCCTCGCGGGTGAACTTGACGGCGTTGCCGACGAGGTTGGTCACCACCTGGCGGAACCGGCTGCCGTCGCCGAGGACCTGCCACGGTCCGTCGCCGACGACGTCGACCAGCAGGTCCAGCCCGGTGCGGGCGGCCTGCGGGGCCAGCATCTGGGCCACGTCGTAGACGACGCCCACCAGGTCGAGGGGCGCGGCCTCCAGGTCCAGCTCGCCGGCCTCGATCTTGGAGAAGTCGAGGACGTCGTTGATGAGGGACAGCAGGCTGTCGCCGCTGCCGGAGACGGTCTCCAGGTGGGCCCGCTGCTCCTCGGTCAGCTGTGTGGTGAGCAGCAGGTCGGTCAGCCCGAGGACGGCGTTGAGCGGCGTCCGGATCTCGTGGCTCATCGTCGCGAGGAACGCGGTCTTGGCCTGCCCGGCGCGCTCGGCCTGGTCCCGGGCCGCCACCAGGTCCCGCTCGCGGGCGGCGACCAGCTCGTCGCGGTCCTGCAGCGCGTCGCCGAGGGCGTTGACGTCCGCGGCGATCCGGCGCAGCTCGGCCGAGCCGGACTCCCCGGCGCGGCGGGTCAGGTCCCCGGCGGCCAGCGCGGCGAGGGCGTCGCGCACCTCCTGGGTGGGCGGCACGACCTGCTCGTCGAGCCGGCGGTAGGCCCGCCGGAGGACCAGGCCGACGCCCACGGCCGTGGCCACGCCGACCAGCGCACCGCTGTAGAGGGCCCGCTGCTGCTGCGCCGTCGCCTCGGCGCGCCGGTCCTCGACCACGGCACGCGCCTGGGCCTCCATCACGCGGTACGGGTCGAACAGCGCCTTGTCCTCGCGCAGCAGCTCGGCCAGCGCGGTGGTGTCCCCGACCTCCGGCTGCTCGGCGAGCATGGGCCGCACCCACTCCTGGGTCCAGCGCCGCTGCGCCGTCTGCAGGTCGGTCAACCGGCCGGCGAGCTCGGCGTCGACGTCGGTCCAGCGGGCGATCTCGGCGTCGACGGCCCGTTGGTCGGCGACGCCGGCCTCGTAGGGCTGCAGGAACCGCTCCTCGCGGGTGATGAGGTACCCGCGCAGCCCGGTCGACTGGTTGAGCATCGCGATGTGACCGTCCTGCAGGGAGCGCAGCATCCCGTCGTAGGTCTCGAGCCGGTTGCCCAGCACGGGCACGACGAGCACCGCGAGACCCAGCATGGTCATCGCGACGACGGTCAGCCCGGACAGCGCCACGAGCAGGGGGCGCCGCAGCAGCACCCGGAGGGGGCGCGGCTCGGCGGCGGGACGGCGGGCGCGACGGGCGCGACGGGCTAGCACACACCGGGTGTCGGCCGCCCCGGCCGACACCTTGAGCCCGATCGGGTGACGGACGACCGGCCACTCGTACCACTTCAGTCACACCGGCACCCTGCCGATAGCGGTCCTGTCCACCCATCGGATGGGAGAAGCACCATGCCGCACGTCCTCGTGGTCGACGACGACCCCGTCGTCGCCGACCTCGTCGCCTTCCGCCTGCGGCGGATGGGCCTGGAGGTCACCGTCGAGACCGACGGCGAGACCGGGCTGGCCGCCGTCCACCGGCTGCGCCCGGACCTCGTCGTGCTCGACTGGCTGATGCCGCGCATGGACGGGCTGGAGGTCTGCCGGGCGCTGCGCGCCGACGCCGACCCGGCCCTCGCCCGGACGCCGGTGCTGATGCTCACCGCCAAGTCCCAGGAGCCCGACCTCGAGCGCGGGTTCGCCGCCGGGGCCACCGACTTCGTCACCAAGCCCTTCAGCACGCGCGAGCTGGTCAGCCGGGTCACCGCGGCCCTCCCCGCCGTCCCGGCGTGAACTCCCTCGCCGCGCCGGCGGCGGCCGCGACGGCCGTGCTCGGCACCCTCGTGGTGGTGCTGCTGGTCGCGGTCGCGGCGGTGCACACCCTCCGGGCCCGCCGGCTGTCCGACGCCGAGGAGCGCCGGGCCGACCTCATGGCCCTCGTCCACGACCTGCTCGACGACGGCGACGGCGACGCGGTCGTGGCCGCCCCCGCCGACCTCGACGAGGTCCTGCTGCACCTGCTCCCCCAGCTGCGCGGCGCCGACCGCGAGGCGATCCAGACCGCGCTCACCCGCCGCGGCGTCGTCGCCCGCGCGGTCGCCGACCTCGACGCCCGCGCCGCCTGGCGGCGCGGGCGGGCGGCCACGCTGCTCGGCAGCACCGCCGGCCGCGACCACCTGGCCCGGCTGACCGCGCTGCTGTCCGACCGCTCGCGCGAGGTGCGCTGCGCCGCGGCCCGCGCCCTCGGCCGGGTCGGCGACCCCGCCGCCGTCCACGGCCTGCTGGCCTCCCTCACCACCGCGCGCCCGCTGCCCGCCGGCGTCGTCGGCATGGCCGTGCTGGACCTGGGCACCGCCGTCCTGCCGGCGCTGCGCGCCACGCTCGTCACCGGGTCGCCGGCCGCGCGCGCCCTGTCGGCCGACGTCGTCGGCCTGCACGGCGACGTCGCCGCCACCGCCGCGCTCGCCGAGCTGCTCACCGACCCCCGCCAGCCCGAGGACGTCCGCCGCGCCGCGGCCACCGCGCTGGGCCGGATCGGCGACCCCGCCGCCACCGGCCCGCTCACCGAGGTGCTGGTCGACGCCGCGCTGTCCGGGCTGCGGCGGGCCGCCGCGGAGGCACTCGGGCGCATCGGCGACCCGGCCGCCGCGCCGGTGCTGCTCGCCGGCCTCACCTGCCCCGCCCGCGAGGTGGCCGCGGCCTGCGGCGACGCCCTGGGCGAGCTGGGCGCGGAGGGCACCGCGGTCCTCACCGACGCCGCCGCACGGGGCGGCCCGCTGGGCGCCGCCGCCGCGCTCACCCTCGAGGCCGTGCCGCAGCCCGGCCGGCTGGTCGGCGTCTGATGCGCGAGCTGGCCCTGGACCTGCTGCTCACCATGAGCTGGGTCGTGCTCGGCTACACGCTGCTGCTCGACCTGGTCATGCTCGCCCTGGTGCTGGCCGGTGCCCGCCGCGTCTCGGCCAGCCGCCGGTGGGACGGCTCGGAGGGCCACGAGGAGATCTTCGCCAGCCCGCTCACGCCGGGCGTCTCGGTGCTCATCCCGGCGCACGACGAGGAGGCGGGCATCCTCGACACGCTCGCCGCCGTGCTGGCCCAGCGCTACCCGGTGTTCGAGGTGGTGCTGGTGGACGACGGGTCGACCGACCGCACGTTCGACAAGGTCGCCGAGCGCTTCGGGCTGGTCCGGGTGACCCCGCGGCCGACCGCCGCGTTGCCGGTGGACGGCGAGGTCCTGTCGGTGCACCGCGCCGGCAACGGCGACCCGCTGACCGTCGTCCGCAAGACCAGCGTCGGGCGCCGCTCCGACGCGCTGAACGCGGGCCTCAACATCGCCCGGCACCCGCTGGTCTGCATGGTCGACGCCGACTCGCTGCTGGAGCCCGAGGCCCTGGTCCAGGTGGCCCGCCCGTTCGTCGAGGACCCCGGGAACGTGGTCGCCAGCGGCGGCGTCATCCGGGCGGCCAACGGCGCCCGCGTGGCCCGCGGCAGCGTCCTGGAGCCGCGGCTGTCGCCCCGCTGGGTGGTCCGCTTCCAGGTCGTGGAGTACCTGCGCTCGTTCCTGCTCGGCCGCACCGGCTGGGCCGACGCCAACGCACTGCTGATCATCTCCGGGGCGTTCGGGCTGTTCCGGCGCGACCTGGTGGTCGAGGTCGGTGGCCTGGACGCGCTCTCGCTGGCCGAGGACGCCGAGCTCGTGGTGACCCTCCAGGAGCACCTGCGGCGACACGGCCGTCCGCACCGCGTGGTGTTCGTGCCCGAGCCGGTCTGCTGGACCGAGGTGCCCGAGACGCTGACCGTCCTCGGCCGGCAGCGCCGCCGCTGGTCGCACGGCCTGGCCCAGCTGCTGTGGAAGCACCGCCGGATGATCGGCAACCCGCGCTTCGGCCCCGTCGGCGTCCTGGCGCTGCCGTTCTTCCTGCTCTTCGAGCTGCTCGGGCCGGTCGTGGAGGTCGTGGGCCTGGTCTCCGTCGTGCTCGCCGCGTTCCTCGGGGTGCTGGACGCCTCGACCGCGCTGGTCATGTTCGGGCTGGCCCTCGGCCTGGGCACGCTGCTGTCGACCGCCGCGATCGCGGTCGAGGAGTTCTCCTACCACCGCTACGCGCGCGGGCGGGAGGTCGGCGTCCTGCTGCTGGCCGGGCTGCTGGAGAACGTGGGCTACCGCCAGCTGCACGCCTGGTTCCGGCTGCGCGGGCTGGTCGCCGCCCTCCTGCGCCGGAAGCCGGTCTGGACGGCGATGCCCCGCACCGGCTTCACCGAGGCCGAGCCGGTCGCGGTGCCGCCCGTCGCCGTCCGCTGACCCGGCGAGATCGCCGATCTCGCCGGTCGCCGCATGCGGGACAATGGTCGTCATGCGTTTCCTGGGTGACACCCGGCCGGCGACCGACCTGACCTACGCCGACGTCTTCATGGTGCCCAACCACTCCACGGTGGGCTCCCGGCTCGAGGTCGACCTGACCACGCCGGACCGGGTGGGCACGACCATCCCGATCGTCGTGGCCAACATGACGGCGATCTCCGGACGGCGGATGGCCGAGACCGTGGCCCGCCGCGGCGGGCTGGCGGTGCTCCCGCAGGACATCCCGGTCGACGTCGTCTCCGAGGTGGTGTCCTGGGTCAAGGCCCGGCACCCGGTGTACGACACCCCGATCACCCTCTCCCCCACCTCGACCGTCGCCGACGCGCTGTCGCTGCTGACCAAGCGCGCGCACGGCATCGTGGTCGTCGTCGAGGACGGCGTCCCGGTGGGTGTGGTCACCGACGGCCAGTGCCAGGGCGTGGACCGGTTCACCCAGCTCTCCCAGGTCATGACCGAGGACCCGCTCACCGTCCCGGCCGGCACCGACCTGCCGAAGATCTTCGACGTGCTCTCCGGGGAGCGGGTCAGCGCGGCGCCGGTGGTCGAGGGCGACCGGCTGGTCGGCGTCATCACCCGCAAGGGCGCGCTGCGCTCGGCGCTCTACCAGCCCGCGGTGGACGCGAACGGCCTCCTGCTGACCTCCGCGGCCGTCGGGATCAACGGCGACGTCGCGGGCAAGGCCGGTGCCCTGCTGGCCGCGGGCGTCGACGTGCTCGTCGTGGACACCGCGCACGGGCACCAGGAGAAGGCGGTCGAGGCGGTGCGCGCGGCCCGCTCCGTCGCCGGGACGGTGCCGGTCGTGGCCGGCAACGTGGTCACCGCCCAGGGCACCCGCGACCTGGTCGAGGCCGGGGCGGACGTCGTCAAGGTCGGCGTGGGCCCCGGCGCCATGTGCACCACGCGGATGATGACCGGCGTCGGCCGGCCGCAGTTCTCCGCGGTCGAGGAGTGCGCCGCGGCGGCTCGCTCGCTCGGCAAGCACGTCTGGGCCGACGGCGGCGTCCGCCACCCGCGCGACATCGCCCTGGCGCTGGCCGCCGGCGCGGCCAGCGTGATGGTCGGCTCCTGGTTCGCCGGCACCTACGAGAGCGCCGGGGACATCCACGACGACGGCTCGGGCCGGCTGTACAAGGAGTCCTTCGGCATGGCCTCGGCCCGGGCGGTCAAGGCCCGGACGTCGACCCAGAGCGGCTTCGACCGGGCCCGCGCCGGGCTGTTCGAGGAGGGCATCTCCTCCTCGCGGATGTACCTGGACCCCGCACGTCCCGGCGTCGAGGACCTGGTCGACCAGATCGTCGCCGGCGTCCGCTCGTCGTGCACCTACGCCGGCGCGCGCACCGTCGACGAGCTGCACGAGCGCGCGGTGCTGGGGGTGCAGAGCGCGGCCGGCTACGAGGAGGGCCGTCCGCTGCCGACGTCCTGGTGAGACCGCTCCCCCTCCCCGTCTTCGAGGGCCTGGTCGCCGACGCCCTCGACCAGGTCCCGGCGGAGCTGATGGCGCTGGTCGACAACGTCGTCGTCCTGGTGGCCGACCGCAACGAGGACGAGCCGGACCTGCTCGGGCTCTACGAGGGGTACGCGCTGACCGAGCGGGGCTGGGAGTACGGCGGCGCGCTGCCCGACCGGATCATGGTCTACCGCGAGGCGATCTGCGACATCTGCTCGACCGCCGAGGAGGTCGTCGAGGAGGTCACCATCACCGTCGTCCACGAGATCGCGCACCACTTCGGCATCGGCGAGGAGCGGCTGCACGAGCTCGGCTGGGGATGAGGGAGGACCCGCTCCCCACCGCCGCGTACCGTGCTCGAGCGTGGCTGAGGGCAAGGGCAGCGGGCTGCCGATCAAGATGCTGCACGACCGCATCCTGGTGGCGCTGCGCCGGGAGGACGGCGAGCGGCGGTCCACCGGCGGCATCCTGATCCCGGCCACCGCCCAGGTGGCCAAGCGGCTGGTGTGGGGCGAGGCCCGCGGCGTGGGCTCGAGCGTCCGGCAGGTGAAGGTCGGCGACCAGGTGCTCTTCTCCCCCGAGGACCAGCACGAGGTCGAGGTGCACGGCGAGGAGCTGGTCATCCTGCGCGAGCGCGACGTGCACGCCGTCGCCGCCGAGCGGATCGAGGAGTCCACCGGCCTCTACCTCTGAGCCGGATCCCCGGCGCGGGCGTGGCGGACGATCACGTCGGTCATGTCCGTGAGGAACCGGCGGACGACGGCCAGCTCCTCGTCGGAGTAGCCCGCCGTCGCGGCCAGCAGGTCGCGGTTGAGCCCCCCGAAGAACTCCGCGCCGGCGGCCATCGCGCTCTCCGACATCTCCAGCGCGACCCGCCGCCGGTCGTCGGCGTCGCGCACCCGGCGCACGTGGCCGGCCCGCTCCAGCCGGTCGACCAGCGCGGTCACCGAGGCCGAGCTGAGGTCGACCGCCCGGCCGAGCGCCCCGGCGGTGACGGCGTCGCCGCGCCGGGCGGCGTCCATGATCGCCACCATCGCCCGGACGTCGGTGCGCCCGAGCCCGTGCAGCCCGGCGAACCGCTGGCCGACCGCGTCGAGCTCCACGGTCAGCCGGCGCAGCAGCAGCAGGAGCTCTTGGCGCTCGTCGGCGTCCACCTGCACCTCCTTGTTGCCGTGGGCGACGTGTCACCATAGTCTCTCGAACGTCGAGATTCCCGATTGTCGAGGGATGTCATCATGGCACGCTGGCGCTGGCTCCTCCCCGGCCTCGTCCTGCTCGTCTGGCTCGGGAGCTCAGGCCCCCTGTCTGCCCTCGGCGGGCAGCTGACCGGGCTGCAGGAGAACGACACCGCCGCCTTCCTCCCCGACAGCGCCGAGTCCACCCGCGTGGCCGAGCTGTCCGCGCAGTTCTCGCCGGTGCAGGCGATCCCCGCCGTCCTGCTGTGGGAGGGCGACGGGCCCCTCGACGCGCAGGCCACCGCCGCGATCGCCGAGCGCGCCGCGGAGGCCGCGCGGGTCGCCGAGGACGCCGGCGCGCTCGCCGCACCGCCCTCGCCGCCGATCCCGTCGCAGGACGGCGAGGCGGTGCAGGTCGTCCTGCCGCTGGACCCGGAGCTCGGCGACGAGATCGTCACGGTGGTGGGCGACCTGCGCGAGGCCATCGCCGTGACGGGCACGGAGTCCTTCGTCACCGGCCCCGGCGGGATCTTCGCCGACTTCGCCAACGGCTTCGCCGGCATCGACGGGCTGCTGCTGCTCGCCGCCTTCGGCGTCGTCCTGCTGATCCTGCTGGTCGTCTACCGCAGCCCGATCCTGCCCTTCCTGGTGATCGGCACCGCCGGGCTGGCGCTCACCGCCGGCAACGCGGTCGCCTACCTGCTGGCCGACAACGGGGTGATCACCGTCAACGGCCAGAGCCAGGGCATCGCCTCGATCCTGGTCGTCGGCGCGGCCACCGACTACGGCCTGCTGCTGGTGGCCCGCTTCCGCGAGGAGCTGCGCCGCGAGCAGTCGAAGTACGCCGCGATGGCCACCGCGCTGCGCCGGTCGTGGGAGCCGATCGTGGCCTCCGGCGCCACCGTCGTCCTCGGCGTGCTGTGCCTGCTGCTCTCCGACCTGGCCTCCAACCGCGGCCTCGGGCCGATCTCGGCGGTCAGCGTCACGCTCTCGGTCGTCGCCGCGCTGACCTTCCTGCCGGCCGCCCTGGTGCTGCTCGGCCGCGCCGCCTTCTGGCCGTTCCGCCCGCGCTATGGTGTCGAGCCGCCGGCGGGCCGCGGCTGGCAGCGGGTCGCCGGCGCCGTGGGACGACGGCCCCGTCGGGTGCTCGCGCTGAGCACGCTCGCGCTGGTCGCCGCCGCGGTCTTCGCGCCCAGCTACGACGCCTCGGGGATCACCTTCTCCGACGCCATCCAGGGCGAGTCCGACGGCGTCGCGGGGCAGGAGGCGCTGGCCCGGCACTTCGACGCCGGCACGGGCAGCCCCACCGTCGTCGTCACACCCGCGGAGACCTGGCCGGCGGTGGCCGACGCGGCCGCGGGGTCCGACGGCGTGGCGACCGTCGCGCCCTTCACCGGCGGGCCCCCCGGTGGGCAGCCGGTCGTCGTCGACGGGCTGGTGCGGCTCGACGTGGTGCTCGACGTCCCGGCCGACAGCACCGAGGCGATCGAGGTCGTGCAGGGGCTGCGCGCCGAGCTGGACGCCGCCGACCCCGCCGCGCTGGTCGGCGGCGACACCGCCAGCAACCTGGACGCCCAGGAGACCGCGGCCCGCGACCTGCGGGTGATCGTGCCGACGGTGCTGGCGGTCATCACCGTCGTCCTGGCGCTGCTGCTGCGCGCGCTGGTCGCGCCGCTGCTGCTCATGGCCACCGTCGTGCTCAGCGTCGCGGCGACGGTCGGGGTGGCCGCGCTGCTCTTCGACGGCGTCTTCGGCTTCCCCGGCAGCGACCCGACCATCCTGCTGATCGCCTTCGTGTTCCTCGTCGCGCTGGGGATCGACTACAACATCTTCCTCATGACCCGGGCCCGCGAGGAGTCGGCGCGGCACGGCACGCGGGACGGCGTGCTGCGGGCGCTGGCCGTCACCGGCGGGGTGATCACGAGCGCCGGGCTCGTCCTCGCCGCGACGTTCGGCGCCCTGTCGGTGCTGCCGCTGCTGTTCCTGGTCCAGCTGGCGTTCCTGGTCGGCTTCGGCGTCCTGCTCGACACCTTCGTCGTCCGCTCGCTGGTGGTGCCCTCGGCGGTGGCGCTGCTGGGCGACCGCACCTGGTGGCCCGGCCGGCTCGCCCGCCGGCCCGCCGACCCGGAGCCGGAGCGCGAGCTGGAACCGGTGTAGCCGACCCCGGGGTCCCCGGCCGAGTGAGCAGTTGCGGTCGACGACACGACGGGACGCGCCGGGTCGGGCGACACCGACTGCTCAGTCGGCCGGAGCGTCCGCGCTCACACCGCGCCGGCGCGCACCCGCTCCAGCCAGCCGGCCGCCTCGCCGAACGCCGCGTCGGTCGACACCGGGGTCACCGGCGTGTTCTCCCGGCCGTCGGCGCGCGGGTAGGAGCCGAGGAAGCGCAGCTCGTCGCAGACCCGGTGCAGCGCGGCGAGCGCCTCCCCCACCCGGGCGTCGGCGACGTGCCCCTCGCAGTCGAGGGAGAACGAGTAGACGCCCAGCCGCTCGCGGGTCGGCCGCGACTCGATGCGGGTCAGGCTGATCTCCCGGACGGCGAACTCGCGGAGCAGGTCGAGCAGGGCGCCGGTGCGGTCCCCGACGACGGCGACCAGCGAGGTCTTGTCGTTGCCGGTGCGCGCGGGCAGCGGGCCGGGCGCGGTGACCAGCACGAAGCGGGTCACCGCGCCGGGGCGGTCGGCGACGTCCTCGGCGAGCGCGGTCAGCCCGTACCGCTCGGCGGCGATCGGCGCGCAGACGGCGGCGTCGTGCTCGCCGGCCGCCACCTGCCGCGCGGCCTCGGCGGTGGACGTGGCCGGCAGCGGGACGATCCCGGGCAGCAGCTCGGCGAGCGTCGCGGCGGTCTGCGCCAGGGCGTGCGGGTGGCTGGCCACCGAGCGGACGCCGGACAGCGTCGTCCCCGGGCGGCCGGCGAGCACGAAGGAGACCGTCAGGAACACCTCGCGGGTGACCAGCAGCGGAGCGCCGTCGGCCAGGCCGTCCATGGTGGCCGGGACCGAGCCCTCGACGGAGTTCTCCAGCGGGACGAGGGCGGCATCGGCGTCACCGGAGCGGACGGCGGCCAGCGCGGCCGGCACCCCCGCGGCGGGGTGGCGGGAACCCTCGCCCGGGCCGACGGCGCTGATCAGGGCCGCTTCGGCGAAGGTACCCTCGGGTCCCAGATAGGCGTACCGCGTCGGAGGCGTCCCAGTCACCCGGCGAGGGTAGAGCGGTCGGGGGCCGGCGGGTGCCGCACCCGGGGGGCTGCTCCGCCGGTCCCAGGTCCCGCGGCCGTGCAGCGGCCGGACACCGTCGATGGGGGGATGCGTGAGCCCCGGCCCCGAGCGCCTCACCGAGGGTGACCTCGACGACGCGCTCTGGCGTCTGCTGTCCGCGAGCGACCGCGGTGACCCCGCGGCCTTCGCCGCCGAGCACGACCGCGCCGCCGCGGCGCTGGACGCCGCCACCGACCCGCGCTGGGTCGCCTGGCGGCACGCCCTGGCTGCCCGCCGGGCGCTGGTCGACGGCGACCGCGAGGCCGTGGCGGCGGCCGGCGCCGCGGCCCGCGACGCGCTGGGCCGCTGCCTGCCCTGCGCGCAGACCGCGCTCACCCTGGCCTACCTGGCCGCGGTCGAGGTGGCCGCCGACCGCGTCGACGCGGCGATGGTGCTGGCCATCGACGCCAGCCTGCTGGCCGAGAGCGCGGCCGCGGACGGGCCGGCCCGCCCGCTGCACCAGGCCCACCTGTGGCTGTCCCTCGCCCTGTCCGCCCTGGACCTGGAGGAGCTCGCCGTCGCCCAGGCGCTGCAGGGCCGCCGGGTCGCCGAGGAGCTGCCCGGCGCCGCCGACCGGTGGCGGCTGCTGCAGTTGTGCGCGCAGCAGCACGCGGAACTGGCCCAGACGATGCACCGGCGCGGCCGTGGAGAGCGGGCCCGCGAGCTGGCGGGCACCGCCGTCGACTGCGCCGAGGCCGCCCGCGGACTGGACTGGGAGGCCCGCGACGCCGAGCAGGACCTGCTCGACGTCGTCCAGGCGTGGGCGACGGCCGACCGCGACGGGGTCGAGGACGCCCTCGGCCCGATGCGCCGCGCGCACCGGCGTGTGCACCGGGACGGCGGGACGTGGCTGCGCGGGTACGCCGACCTGGTGCTGGCCCGGCTGCTCACCCGGCTGGCCCGCACGCAGTCCGGCGGCGGCCACGACGCCGAGGCCACCGACCTGCTGGTCGACGCCGCCGGGGCCTTCGCGGCCGCCGGTGACCGCCGGCGCTACCGCCAGTGCCTGCTGGAGCTGGGCCAGGGCACCGCCGCGATGGGCCGCCCGGCCGAGGCGCTGCACTGGCTGGAGGCCTACCGCGCCGAGACCGGCCAGGCGCACGCCCGCGGCCGCGAGCTGTGGGCGGAGATGTTCGTGCAGCGCAGCCGGCTGCGCGAGGCCCAGCGGCAGACCGCGCACTTCCGCCGGGTGGCGCTCGAGGACCCGCTGACCGGCCTGGGCAACCGGCGCAGCGCCGAGCGGCGGCTGGGCGGCATGCGGGTGGGCGTGGAGCCGGTGTCGCTGGCCGTCGTCGACATCGACCGGTTCAAGTCGGTCAACGACGACACCTCGCACTCGCACGGCGACGAGGTGCTGCGCCGGGTCGCCGACCTGCTCCGCGAGCACAGCCGCACCGACGACGAGGTCTACCGGTGGGCCGGCGACGAGTTCCTCGTCGTGCTCCCGACGGCGACCGCGAGCCAGGCGCTGGCCGCCGTCGACCGGCTGCGCGCCGCCGTGGCCGACGCCGACTGGGGCGACCTGCAGATGCCCGAGCCCGTGACGGTCAGCATCGGTGTGGCGACGGCGCCGGCGTCGACCGACGAGCCGCTGGGCTGGCGCTCGCTGTTCGACACCGCCGACCTGCACCTGTTCTCGGCCAAGCGCGGCGGGCGCAACCGGGTCCGCGCCCACGGCTCCCGGAGCGTCGGCGAGGACACGCCGTGACGGCACAGCCCCGGTGGGGCGGCTGGGACGGGACGGACGGGAGTGCCGCCGGCACCCGGCGTGCCCCGCTCCCGGTGCTCGACTCCGTTGACAGCGGCGGGCACAGTGCGCTCGTGCCTCCGGGAGCCCTGCACCAGCGGGTGACCGCCGCGCTGTCCACCGGCCGGCTGGACGACGCCGAGGAGCTGCTGGCCGTCGCCGGCACCGACTCGCCCTACGCCGCCCCCGCCGCGCGCGACGGCGCCGCCGACCGGCCCGCCGACCTCGGCCGGGCCTGGGCCGACACGCTGCGCGCCGAGCTGCTGGTGCGCCGGCTGCGCCAGGCCGGCTTCACCCTGGTCGGCGACCCCGTGGAGTCCGCGACCGGGCCGGGCACGGCCCCGGCGCTGGACCTGCACGCCGGCGTCGCGGAGCTGATCGACGGCCCGCCCGCCGCGGACGGCGACCCCCGCGCCGAGTCGGCGTCCCACGCCGCGCTGGCCATCGCGCTGGTGCGCTCGGCCAAGGCCGCCTTCGACGCGACCGACGACGAGCTGCAGCGCGCCGCCGGCCTCGCCCGGCACGCCCGCATCGAGCTGCTCGCCCGCCGCATCGACGCGGCCATGGACGAGGCGGTCGAGGCGGCCAGCCTGCTGGACCCGGCGCTGCTGCCCTCGGCGCTCCTGGCCGGGACGCTGAGCACCCTCGCCGGGGTGCTCGCCGACCTCGAGCTGATGCCGCTGGCCCTGGACTACCAGCGCCGCGCGCACGAGACCGCGGTGGCCGCGGCCGCCACCCCCGGGGCACTGCGCCCGGAGGACGGCGACCCCGACGTGCTGGTCGCCCGCGCGGCGACCTGCCTGGGCGAGCTGTGCGCCGAGCTCGGGGAGGCGCTGCTCGACGACGGCGTCCCGGACGCGGCCGCGGCGCACTTCGCCGAGGCCCGCGCCCTGGCCGAGCAGGCGCTGACCCTGCTGCCGCCGGAGTCGGACGCCGCGGTCGTGGCCGCGCAGGTCGTGCACGGCTGGGCGCTGGTCGGCCTCGGCGAGCACGCGGCCGCCATCGGGCCGCTGCGGGCCGCCGTCCGGGCCACCACCGGCGGCGACGAGGCGCTGCAGGCCGCGGCGCTGCTCGCGCTGGGCCGCGCGCTGCGCCGGCAGGGCGACGGCGGGGGCGCCGACGAGCAGCTGGCCCAGGCCCTGGCGACGGCGACCGAGCACGGCCTGCCGCGGCTGCGCCGGGCCGCGCTGCGCGAGCTGTGCACGCTGCACGCCGAGCTGGACGACGCCGGCCGGGCGCTGCCCTACCTGCAGGCCTACCTCGCCGACGAGCTGGACCGGGTCGACGAGCGGCGCACCCGCTGGGTGGAGCTGTTCGGCCGCCGCAAGAGCCTGCTGGAGACCGAGCGGGCCGCCGGGCAGCTGCGCCGGCAGGCCTACGAGGACCCGCTCACCCACCTGCCCAACCGCCGCTACGCCGAGGCGACCCTCGACGGGCTGCTGGGCAGCGGAGCAGCACCGGCCCTGGCGGTCGTCGACGTCGACCGGTTCAAGGAGGTCAACGACGCGATCGGCCACGCGGGCGGCGACGACGTGCTGCGCCGGGTCGCCGAGATCCTGGTGGCCGGCTGCCGCGACACCGACGAGGTGTGCCGGTGGGCCGGGGACGAGTTCGTCGTCCTGCTGCCCGACACCACCGCCGAGCAGGCGGAACGGGCGCTGGAGCGCTGCCGGAGCGCGATGGCCGCGACCGACTGGACGGCGCTCGGCCTGTCCACCCCGGTGACGCTGAGCGTCGGCATCGCCTCGGCCACCCGCGGGGACGACCGGCGCACGCTCTTCGCCGCCGCCGACGGCGTGCTGTACGACGCCAAGCGCAGCGGCCGCGACCGCGTCGTCCGGCTGTCCGCGGTGACCCAGACGCGCGCCGCCGAGAGCCCCGTCGACGCGCTGCTCGGGGCGCCGCCGGAGCAGCCTGGGGCGGGTGTGACGGACGGGTCCCCCCGGGACGACACGACACCCGCCGGCTCCCCCGGCGAGGTGGCGGTGGCCTCTAGCGTGCCCGCCGTGCAGCCTTCCCCGCTGGACGACGCGGCCGGCCCGACCGGCGGTTTCGCCCCCCTCCTCGTCGAGCCCGCCGACCCGCCGCTGGGCCTGGGCAGCACCGCCGAGCCGTCGCTGGCGCCGGCCACCGCCCTGCCCGAGGGCCCACCCGTCCCGCCGGCGCACCCGGCACCGGCCGAGCCCGACGCCATCTGGGGCACCGGCCGCAGCACCGAGCAGGTGCTGGCCCTGGTCCGCGCGGCCCGCCAGGAGTTCCCGGACCGGCCCGCGGTCGTCGTCCGGGCCCCCGCCGAGACGCTGGTCGCGCTGGCGAGCGAGCACGACGCGTACACGACGGTCGACGCCGCGGCGATGTCGGCGGCGGTCGGCCCGCTGCCCGAGCCCGCCGGCCGGGTCGCCGTCCTCTGCGGGGTCGGCGGCGACCTCTCGGTGGCCGCCGAGGCCGCCTTCGCCGCGCGGGTCACCGGCACCGCGGTGGTGCGGGTGGACGACGTCGGCGGCCGCCGCTTCCGCGCGGGGCTGCCCGCCGGGGTGCTGCCCGAGGACGTCGACTGCCTGGTCGTCGTCGCCGGGTTGGACGCCTCGCTGGCCGGCCTGCTGGGCGCGCTCACCGACGTACCGATCGTCGCCGTCCCCACCTCCACCGGGCAGACCGGCGCGTTCGGCGGGTTCGGTGCGCTGCTGGCGATGCTGAACTCGGCCGCGCCCGGCGTCGTGGTGAGCAACATCGACAACGGCCACGCCGCCGGCGTCTTCGCCGCCCGCATCGCCCGGAGGACGCGCAGGTAGGCGCCCCCATCCGGCGACTCTTGCGCTGTTCCTCCTGCTGTTCCGCCGTTGCACCGGCGCCGAAGCGGGGACTGCAGCGCGAGAGCCCCGAGGTCAGACCACCGCCACCTCGCGCGACTCGCCGACGGGCGGCCGGGCGCCGGTGGCCTCGGCATCGGCGCGGGCGAGCAGGGCCACCGCGCGGCGCAGCACGTCCGGTGGCTGGGTGTAGGGCAACCGGAGCCGGTCGTCGAGGGCGTGCCCGGTGCCGAACAGCGGCCCGGCCGCCAGCCGGAGACCCAGCCGCTCGGCCGCGGCCACGACCGCGCGCGAGCGCGGCGAGGGCAGCCCGCACCACAGCACCAGCCCGCCGGCCGGCTCCGGCACCCGCCAGGACGGCAGCCGGGTGCGCAGCTCCGCGGCCAGGACGGCGCGCCGCCCGCGCAACTGCTCCCGCAGGGCCGGCAGCGCGGCGTCCAGCCCGTCGAGCAGCGCACAGGCGGCCAGCTGCTCGACGACCGGACCGGACATCGACGTCCGGACGGCGACCGCGGTCAGCCGGCGGACGACGTCGGCCTCGGCCCGCACCCACCCCACCCGCAGGCCGCCCCACGCCACCTTGCTCAGCGTGCCGACCGAGAGGTGCCCGGCGCCGTACGCGGCCAGCGGGGGCGGCGCCGTCGCGTCCAGCCCCAGCTCGGCGAACGTCTCGTCCACCACGGCCGGGACGCCGCTGCGCCGCAGGGCCCGGGCCAGCCGCTCGCGCCCGGCCGCGTCGAGGAGGACGCCGGTCGGGTTCTGGAAGTCCGGCATCAGGTACGCCGCCGCGGGCCGGACGGCGTCGAGGGTCTGCTCGGCGGCGTCCAGCCAGGCGCCGGGCCGCTCCGGGTCGAGCGCGGTCGGGACGACGCGGGCGCCCAGGGCCCGGGCCGCCTGCAGGGCGTTGGGGTAGCTCGGCTGCTCCACCAGCACCCGCCGGCCGCGACCCAGCAGGCCGGCGAAGGCGATCGACACGCCGTGCAGCGCGCCGTTGGTGACCAGCACCTGCTCGGGCGTCGTCGGCAGGCCCCGGGCGGTGTAGCGCTCGGCCACGCGGGCGCGCAGGTCGGGCAGGCCGGCGGGGTGGTAGCCGTGCGAGGCCAGGTGGCGGGGCAGCTCCTCCAGCGCCGAGGCCAGGGCGGCCGGCACCGTGGCGGGCGCGGCCGGCGCGGCGTGGGCCAGGTCGATCGCGCCGTCGTCCGCCGGCCCGGGCACCCACGCCCCCCGGTGCGGGCCGGCGGGCAGGGCCGCGAACGTGCCCGCCCCCTGCCGCGCGGTGGCCCAGCCGTCCTCGCGCAGCCGCGTGTAGGCGGCGGTGACCGTGGCCCGGCTGAGCGCCAGCGCGGTCGCCAGCTCGCGTTCCGCGGGCAGCCGCGTGCCCAGCGGCACCCGGCCGTCGGCGACCAGGCGGCGGATCCGCCCGGCCAGCGCCGCGTAGCGCGGCGGCCGGTCGGTGCCGAGGTCCCCGACGAGCGCGGCCAGCGCCCGGGCCGACGTCGACTCCATGCCACCTCCTGCGGATTGGCCTGCGGATCCCAGGCCGATCCTGCCGCAGACTGGAGCCCGTGCACCACCGCCGACTCCCCCGCCGCCTCGTCCAGCTCTACGCGGGCCTGGCGCTCTACGGGCTGTCGATGGCCCTGCTCGTCCGCTCGGGCCTCGGGGTCATGCCGTGGGACGTGCTGCACCAGGGCCTGGCCCGCCAGCTCGGCTGGTCCCTCGGGGTGGTGACCATCGCCGTCGGCGCGCTGGTGCTGCTGGCCTGGGCTCCGCTGCGCGAGCGGCCGGGGCTCGGCACCGTCAGCAACGTCGTCGTCATCGGCCTGGTGCTGGACGCCGTCCTCGCCGTGCTGCCCGAGCCGTCGTCCCTCGCCGTCCGCGTCGCCCTCGTCCCCGCCGGCATCCTGCTCAACGCAGTCGCGACCGCCGCCTACATCGGGGTGCACCTGGGCCCGGGGCCGCGCGACGGGCTGATGACCGGGCTGGTGCGCCGCACCGGGCGCTCGGTCCGGCTGGTCCGCACGTCCATCGAGGTCGCCGTCGTGGCCCTGGGCTGGCTGCTCGGCGGCACCCTCGGCGTCGCCACCGTGCTGTACGCGCTGTCGATCGGGCCGCTGGTGCACGCGCTGCTCCCCCGGCTGTCGGTGCAGCTGCCCGCGCCGGTCAGCTGACCGGCCGGCGCAGCCCAGCCGCCACCACCGGGACGACGGCCAGCACGAGCACCGCCACCGCGAGCACGCCGCCGACCGCCCACGCCGCGAAGACCAGCAGGCCGCCCACCTCGATGCCGAGGCCGGCGACGGAGGTGACCGTCGCCCGGCGGGTGCTGTCGATCCGCTCCTGCAGCCGCGCCTCGGCCACCACGAGCACCGCGAGGTACAGCCCGTAGGAGACGGCGACCACGGCCAGCGCCGCGGGCCCGGGCAGCACGGCGACCACGGCCAGCAGGACGCCGGCGAGGAGCAGCAGGGCGGGCAGCGCCCGGTCGGGCAGCCGCTCGACCCGGCCGCCGAGCGCCGCGCCGAGCGCCCCGGCCAGCACGATGCCCAGCACCGCGGCCGGGACGGCGACCGTCGGCACCCCGCGGTCGCCGGCGAGCACGGGGAAGTACTCCTCCACCGCGTCCAGCCCGCCGACCAGCGCGACCGCCAGCACGGTGAGCCGGACGACGGGCACGCGGACGGCCTCGCCCACCCCGGCGCGCAGCGTGGCCAGCAGCGACCCGCCGTCCGGCTCGCGCGCCGGCTCCGGGAACCGCAGCGCCAGCGCCGCCCACGCGAGGCAGACCGCGGCACTGGCCCAGCCCACCAGCGGGTAGCCGCCGAGGGCGTACAGCGCGCTGGCCGCGGCCGCCGTCGGGACCTGCACGAGCAGCTCGGCCGAGGTCATCGCGCCGTTGACCCGGGCGAAGGAGTCCTCGGCGCCGACATCGGCCAGCCCGTCGTAGACCAGCGCCTCGACGGTGCCGGAGACCAGCGCGCCGGCCACCCCCCAGACCACGAACCCGGCCAGGAAGCCCCAGAACTGCGGCGCGACCGTCCACACCACGAAGGCGGCCGCCTGGAGGACGCCGCCCAGGACGAGCGCACCCCGGCGGGACCACCGGTCGGCAAGCGCGCCGGCCGGGACCTCGGTCAGCAGCGCGGCGACCGACCAGGACGCGAACAGCAGCGAGACGTCGGCGGCGGACAGGCCGGTGTCGAGGAACAGCAGCGCGTAGAGCGGGTACAGCGGCACCAGCTCGGACAGCGCGGTCCAGCCCACCGCCAGGCGGGCGAGCGACCGGGCGGCGGGCGGCGGGGGTGCCACGGCCGGGCGTCAACGGAACGGCATGGCGCGGACCGTAGCGCGGTGCGTCCCCGCCCGCACCGGGATTCCCGGGGCCCTCGATTAGGCTCCCCGGCCGGGGTGGGGACCGGTTCCCCTGCCCGGCGGTCGAGCGGAAGAGAGAACCACCAGTGCTGTCCCTGACCGTCGTGGCGACCGCCTTCGTGCTCGTCCTGCCGGTGGAGCTGCCGGACAAGACGCTGTTCGCCAGTCTCGTGCTCGCCACCCGGTTCCCGCCGCTGCCGGTGTTCGTCGGCGTCGGGGCGGCCTTCGGCCTGCAGGTCGCCATCGCGGTGACCGCCGGCAGCCTGCTCTCGCTGCTCCCGGAGGCGCTGGTCAGCGGCGTGGTCGCCGTCCTGTTCCTGGTCGGCGCCGTGCTGCTGTGGCGCAGCGCGACGGAGGGGCCGGAGGACGCCGACGACGTCGCCGAGGGCAAGGAGGGCCGGTCCTTCCTCCGCGTCGCCGCCATCTCCTTCGGCGTGCTGTTCGCCGCCGAGTGGGGTGACCTGTCCCAGCTGGCCACCGCCGGGCTGGCCGCGCGCCTGGACGACCCGGTCTCGGTCTTCGCCGGCGCGTGGGCCGCGCTGCTCACCGTCTCGGCGCTGGCCGTGTTCCTCGGTCGCAGGCTCGCCGACCGGCTGCCGGTGGCGCTCATCCGCCGGGTGGCCGCGGCGCTCTTCCTGGTCTTCGCCGTGGTGGCCGCGGTCGAGACGGTGCGCACGCTGACCGGCTGAAAGAGGACCCCCTGCCCCCCACCGCTCGCAAGCTCACGGCGGGCCCCTGCAGGGGGCCAAGGGGCACAACGGCACTTCCCGGCCGTGGCGAGGAGGCCCAACCTCGCTCCACACGGGGAGCTGAGGAGGCCGCCGTGCCCGTCATCCCCGACCTGCCGTGGACCGCCGCCCCCGTCGCCGACGGTCCGGGCGTCGTCGTCGTCACCCACCTGCACCTGCGCCGGTTCCGCGACGTCCCGGCGTTCTTCCGCGACTCGCTGGCCATCCGCGCGCAGGCGATGGGCGCCCCGGGCGCCCGCTCCCTGTACCTGCGGGCCCAGCCCCTGGCCCGCCACTTCACCACCGTGTCGTGGTGGGACGACGACGCCGCCGTGCACGCGTTCGTCCGCACCGACCCGCACCGCGCGGCGATGCGGCGCTGGCGATCGGAGATGCGGGAGTTCAGCAACCGGTCCCACCCCGGCACCCCCGGCGTCGTCCCCACGGTGCAGACGGCCGCTGCCCTGTCCGCGTGACCGGCCCGGTCGCGCCGCCTCCGCCGGCCGTGGTGGCAGCATGGTCGCTGATGGACACGGGCGGAGCGGAGCGACCGGCGGACGTCGCCGTGCAGGTGGCCGACCTCGTCAAGCGCTACCCCGGCCGGCCGGTGAACGCCGTCGACGGGATCAGCTTCACGGTGCACCGTGGGGAGGTCTTCGGCCTGCTCGGCCCCAACGGCGCGGGCAAGACGACGACGATCGGCGTCCTCACCACGCGGGTGCTGCCCACCTCGGGCACGGCGAGCGTGGCCGGCGTGGACGTCGCCGCCGACCCGGTCACCGCCCGCAGCCGGCTCTCGGTGGTGCCGCAGCGATCCAACCTGGACCGGGCGCTGACGGCCCGGCAGAACCTGGTCTTCCACGCCGCCTACCACGGGATCGGGCGGGCCGAGCGCAACCGGCGGGCCGACGCCCTGCTCGAGCAGCTGGGGCTGGCCGGGCGCGGCGGGGACAAGGTCGACGACTACTCCGGCGGCATGGCCCAGCGGCTGCTCATCGCCCGCGCGCTCATGCACGCCCCGCAGGTGGTCTTCCTCGACGAGCCGAGCACCGGGCTGGACCCGCAGGCCCGGCTGTTCGTGTGGGACCGCGTGCGGGAGCTGCGCGACGGCGGGGTGACCGTCGTGCTCACCACGCACGACATGGACGAGGCCGCGGCGCTCAGCGACCGGGTCGGGATCATGGACCACGGCCGGCTGCTGGCCCTGGACACCCCTGCCGCGCTCACCCGCGCCCTGCCGGGCAGCGCCACGCTGGACGTCGACGTGGCGCGCGCCCCCGACGACACCGACGAAGCGGTGCTGGCTGCCCTGGAAGCCCTGGCCGAACGGGTCGAGCAGGTCGCCGACGGCGCCGGGCTGCGCGCCCGGCTGTACCTGTCCGGGGACGCCGCGGCCTCGGTCGGCCCGGTGTCGGAGGCCCTCGGCGCGCGGCGGGCGCGGCTGACCGGGGTGCGCATCGGCGAGCCCAGCCTCGAGGACGTCTTCCTCGGCCTGACCGGACGGGAGCTGCGATGAGCACGGAGACCGCCGGGCCCGGCCTGAGGGTGCCTGCCGCCGTCCCCACGCCGGGCCGGCCGGACGTGGGCCGGGCGTTCCGCGCGCTGCTGTGGCGCGACGTCTTCGTCACCGGCCGGGAGCTGGTGCCCTTCCTGCTGCAGGTCGTGCTGCAGCCGGTGTTCCTGCTGTTCGTCTTCGGCAAGGTGCTCGTGGAGCTGGGCTTCGCCACCGACGAGTACTCCGACGTGCTGCTCCCCGGCGTCATCGCGCTGACCGCGTTCCTCACCGCGCTGCAGAACACCGCCTTCCCGCTGGTCATCGACTTCTCCTTCACCAAGGAGATCGAGGACCGGCTGCTCGCGCCGCTGCCCACCGCCCTGGTCGCCGTCGAGAAGGTGGTGTTCTCGGTGCTGCGGGCGCTGGTCGCCGCGGCGGTGATGTTCCCGATCAGCTGGTGGGTGCTCGGCGCGCTGCCGGTGGAGTGGGGCGACCTGCCGGTGCTCACCGCCTTCCTGGTGCTCGGCTCCCTGGTCGGCGCGGTGATGGGCATGACGCTGGGCACGTTCGTGAAGCCCAACCGGATCAACGTCGTGTTCGCCGTCGTCCTCACGCCGCTGCTGTTCACCGGCTCGACGCAGTTCCCGTGGCAGTCGCTGGACACGCTGCGCTGGTTCCAGGTCGTCTGCGCGCTCAACCCGCTCACCTACGTCAGCGAGGCGCTGCGGGCGGAGATGGCACCGGGCGTGCCACACCTGCCGCTGTGGCTGTGCGCGGTGGCGCTGGCCGGCTTCCTCGCCGTCTTCGGCGTGACCAGCCTGGTCGGCTTCCGCCGTCGCGCGCTGGACTAGCCGTAACCTCCGGCCCGTGGAATTCCGGACGACGGTGGAGCTGGGCGGCAAGACGGCCACCGGGCTGCAGGTGCCCGACGAGGTCGTCGACGCCCTGGGCGGGGGGAAGCGGCCGCCGGTGACCGTGACCGTCGGTGCGCACACCTACCGGACGACGGTGGCGCCGATGGGCGGGGCGTCCTGGATCCCGCTGGCCGCCGAGCACCGCGAGGCCGCCGGCGTGCAGGCCGGCCAGCAGGTCGACGTCCGGGTGGAGCTGGACACCGCGCCGCGCGAGACCCCGCTGCCCGACGACCTCGCTGCCGCCCTCGACGACGGCGCCACGGCCTTCTTCGCGGGCCTCGCGCCGTCGCACCGCAAGGAGTGGGTGCGCTGGGTCGAGGAGGCCAAGAAGCCCGAGACGCGGGCCGCGCGGATCGAGAAGACCGCCGCCGCGCTGAAGGCCGGCCGCAAGACCCGCTGAGGACCGCACTGCCGGGTGTTCTCGTGGTCTGCGGGCGCGACAGGACCCGCAGAGCACCGAGAGGACCGGCGGTGCGCAGCCGCCCGCGTCAGCGCAGCGTCGGGATCCAGTCGGCCAGCGCCCGGCCGATCTCGTGCGGGGAGTCCTCCGGCACGAAGTGGCCACCGGGCACGGTCACCTCCGTCAGCGCCGTCCACTTGCGCACGAACGCCCGCGGCCGGCCGACGAGGATCGAGCCCGGGTCGGCGTCGATGAACAGCTTGGGGACGTCGCTGGTGCGCAGCCACTGGCCGTACCGCGCGACGACGTCGCGGACCTTCGGCGGCACGTTCTCGATCGGCAGCTGCCGCGGCCACTCCAGCGTGGGCCAGCGGTGCGCCGGGTCGGCGAAGGGCTCGCGGTAGCGGTCGTGCGCCTCCGGGCTCAGGCCGCGGGCCACCGACGCCGGCAGGATGCGCTCGACGAAGACGTTCTTCTGCAGCACCGCGGCCTCGCCGTCCGGACCGCGCATCGTGCGGAAGATCCGCCGCGCGTCGGCCGGCCAGTCGGCCCAGGTCAGCGGGACGACCAGCGCCTCGGTGAAGGCGATGCCGCGGACCGCGCCGGGGTGCCGGTGCGCCCAGTCGAAGCCCAGCGCCGAGCCCCAGTCGTGCAGCACGAAGGTGACCCGCTCGGTGGCGCCGACCTCTTGGAGGAACCGCTCGAGGAAGCCCGCGTGGGCGGCGAACGAGTAGCTGCCGCGGCCGGCGTCGGGCAGCTTGTCCGACTCCCCCATGCCCATCAGGTCCGGCGCCAGGCAGCGGCCGAGGTGCTGCACGTGCGGGATGACGTTGCGCCACAGGTAGGACGACGTGGGGTTGCCGTGCAGGAAGACGATCGGGTCCCCCTCCCCGGCCTCGACGTAGGCCATCTGCAGGTTGCCGTCGGCCCGGCGGTCGACCCGGACGCGCTGGCGGGGGAACGGGTCGTCGGGCGAGACGTCAGCGGCCATGCCTGCGATCCTCACCCATCCCCGGGTGCGGCACCGCTCGGGGTGGCGGGCCCGGCCGCCCGCCGCGCGGCGGCCTCGATGCGCTCGCGGAGGGCCGCCCACTGCGCGGCGCTGCGCTTGGGCAGCAGGAGGACCTGCCTGCCCCCCACGCCTCGCCAGCTCGGCGCGGGCCCCTGCATGCGGGCCGGGATCAGGCGCGGGCGACCAGCCCCTCGGACACCAGCCAGTCCAGGGCCACGTCGGCGGGGTCCTCGCCGTCGACGTCGACCCGGGCGTTGAGCTGCTGCAGCACGTCGTCGGTGAGCAGCGGGGTGATCTGCGCGAACACCTCGGCGATCCCCGGCTGCTGCTCGAGGGTCTCGGTCAGCACGACCGGGGCGACGTTGTAGGCCGGGAAGAAGGCCCGGTCGTCCTCGAGCACGGTGAGGTCCAGCGCCGGGATGCGGCCGTCGGTGGTGAAGACCTCGCCGAAGTTGCACAGCCCGTTGTCGGTGGCGGTGTAGACCGCGCCGGTGTCGAGGATGTTGACGTTGTCGCGCGGCACGCCCTGCGGGTCGCCGAGCGGGATGCCGTACGCCTCGAGCATCGGCTCGAACCCGTCGCTGCGGGTGGCGAACTCCGACTCGACGCAGAAGGTGCGCTCCTCCACCGGCAGCGCGGCGATGTCGGAGAGCGAGTCGATGCCGCCCAGCTCCGGCACCGCCTCGCTGCGGACGGCGAAGGCGTAGGTGTTGTTCGCCGGCGCGGGCGGCAGCCAGGTCAGGCCGTTGGCCAGGTCGGCGTCCCGCACCGCCTCGTACTGCTCCTGCCGGTCGGGGATCCCCGTGGGCATCCCCAGGTAGTTCAGCCACCCGGTCCCGGTGTACTCCCACTGGACCTCGACCTCGCCGTCGAGCATCGCCGCCCGCGCCGGGGCCGCGCCCGGGATGCCGCTGCGGTCGGTGACGTCGAACCCGGCGGCCTGCAGGGCGATCACCGCGATCTTGCCCAGGATCAGCGCCTCGGTGAAGTTCTTGGTGCCCACCACGACCTCGGCGCCGTCCGCGCCGGGGATCGGCTCGATCTGCGCCGGCTGGGCCTGCGGCGTGAAGGTGTTGGCGCTCTCCAGGCCGCAGCCGGTGAGCAGGGTGGTGACCGCGAGCAGCGCGGCGGCGGCCGGACGGCGGGTGCGCATTCAGAGTCCCTTCGGCCGGGCGACGTGCTCGACGACGCGGCCCAGCCAGTCGACGGCCAGTGCCAGCAGCGCCACGAGCACCGCTCCGCTGACCAGCAGCGAGTCCAGTGACAGCGTGATGCCGGTGTTGATCAGGACGCCCAGGCCACCGCCGTCGATGAAGGTGGCCAGCGTCGCGGTGCCGACGAGCAGCACCAGCGCGGTGCGCACCCCGGCCAGCATCACGGGCACGGCGAGCGGCAGCTCCACCCGGAACAGGACGGCGCCCGCGCTCATGCCCATCCCCCGGCCGGCCTCGACCAGCCGGTCGTCGACGCCCCGGATCCCGACGATCGTGTTGCGCAGCACGGGCAGCGCCGCGTAGACGACCAGCGCGACCACCGTCGTCCCGAAGCCGAACCCCAGCCAGGTGGCCAGCAGGACGAACAGGCCGATCGCCGGCGCCGCCTGGCCGGTGTTGGCGACCCCGGTGATCAGCGGGCTGAACCGGCGCAGCGGCCGGCGCGTGAGGGCGATCCCCAGGGGCACCGCGATCAGCAGCACGATCGCCGCGGCGGTGACCGTCAGCAGGAGGTGCTCACGGATGCTCCGCCACAGCGCCGTCCAGCCCAGCTGACGGGCCTCGGTCTCGTTCAGCGAGGCGTTGAGCCGCCACAGCACGAAGGCCAGCACGCCGGCGGCGACCAGCAGCGGCTGGACGGCGAGGGCGCGCCAGGCGCCGCGCCCGGAACCGGCGGTCGCCTCGTCAGCCCGCCGGGTCGCCGACTCCGGGGCGTCCAGCGGCGAGGTCTCGGTAGCGGCGGTCACCCGGCCGCCTCCGCCCGGGAGCGCTGGATCGCCGCCATCACGCTCTCCACCTTCAGCACCCCGGCCAGGGCGTCCCGCCGGCCGGTCACGACCACCCCGCCCTGGCTGGCGGCGAGCATGGTGTCCAGCGCGTCGTTGAGCGTGGAGCGCAGCCCGACCACCGGGAGCCGCTCGTCCACGGTGGCGGGCACGGTCGTCCGCCGGCTGAGCTCGGCCAGCGTCGGCCAGCTGACCGGCCGGCCGCGCTCGTCGAGGACGACGACGAAGTCGTGCCCCGCGGCGCGCGCCGCGGCCACGGCCTGGCCGGCGTCGCCGCCGACGGTCGCCGTCGTCACCTGCTGCAGCTCCACGTCGGCCACCCGGGTCAGCGTGAGCTGCTTGAGCGTGGCGCCGGCGCCGACGAAGTCCGCGACGTACTCCTCGGCCGGGCTGGCGAGGATCGCCTCGGGGGTGTCGTACTGGACCACGCGTGCCCCCACGTCGAAGACGACGATCCGGTCGCCGAGCTTCACCGCCTCGTCGAAGTCGTGGGTGACGAACACGATGGTCTTGCCCAGCTCCTCCTGGATGCGCAGCAGCTCGTCCTGCAGGCGTTGGCGGGTGACCGGGTCGACGGCGCCGAAGGGCTCGTCCATGAGGAGCACCGGCGGGTCGGCGGCCAGGGCGCGGGCCACGCCCACGCGCTGCTGCTGGCCGCCGGAGAGCTCGCGCGGGTAGCGGTCGCGGTAGACGGCCGGGTCCAGGCCGACCAGGTCGAGCAGCTCCTCCGTGCGGGTGGCGGTGCGCTGCTTGTCCCAGCCGAGCATCCGCGGGACCAGCCCGATGTTGGTCCCGACGGTCATGTGCGGGAACAGCCCGCCGGCCTGGATGACGTAGCCGATCCGGCGGCGCAGCCGGTCGGGGTCCTGGTCGGTGACGTCCTCGTCGCCCAGGTGGATCCGCCCGCCGGTGGGCTCGATCAGCCGGTTGATCATCTTCAGCAGCGTGGTCTTCCCGCAGCCCGACGGCCCGACGAACATGACCGTCTCGCCGGCCGGGATCTCCAGGTCGACGTCGTCCACGGCCGGGCGGTCCTGGCCGGGGTAGCGCTTGGTGACCCCGGCCAGGCGGATCGGCACCCCGCTGACGCGTCGGCCGGCGGACGCCGCGGCGGTCGGCTCGAGCGTGGTGTCAGACACGGATCCCCCTGGGGGTGGTGAGGCGACCGGCCAGCACGAGCAGCAGGTCGAGGACGAGGGCCAGCAGGACGATCGTGATCGTCCCCACCAGCGTGGAGTTCAGGGCGTTGGCGCCACCCAGCCGGGAGAGACCGGAGAAGATCAGGCCGCCGAGCCCCGGCCCGAGCACGTAGGCGGCGATGGCCGCGATCCCCATGACCATCTGCGTGGAGACGCGGATGCCGGCGAGGACCACGGGCCAGGCCAGCGGCAGCTCCACGCGCAGCAGGACCGCCGGCCGGCTCATGCCGATGCCGCGGGCGGACTCGACCAGGGAGCGGTCGACCCCGGCCAGCCCGACGACGGCGTTGCGCAGCACCGGCAGCGCCGCGTAGAAGGTGACCGCGATGACCGCCGGGGTGATCCCGAAGCCGAACGGGGCGAGCAGGATCCCCAGCAGCGCGAACGCCGGGATGGTCAGGCCCACCGCCGAGACGCCGTTGGCCAGCGCCGTGGCGGCCGGGCTGCGGTAGACCAGCACGGCCAGGGCGACGGCGATCACCGACCCGAGCAGCACGCACTGGACCACCAGGCTCACGTGCTGGAAGGCCTGGAAGGCGATCAGCCCGCGGCGCTCGATCACGTAGTCCCACATGCGGCAGCACCTCCTCGTGCCCCACCGCGCGGCGGGGTCTCGTCGTCCGTTGCCCGGGCCCGTTCCCGGAGGGCGGTGCGCTCCCTGCAACCCGGCGCTGCGCCCGCATCCCCCGCGGCGCGGGGAGGCGTCCCGCCCCGGGTTGCGGCACGGTGTCGTCTCCGCCGTCGGACGACGCTGCCACAGGCCCGGGCCGGTGGCGACCCGAGCCGCATTGCGATGCTGTGACGTGCCGCCTCGGGCCGGCGCGCCGGGCAACGCCATCGGGTGACCGCAGCCACCCGTCGGCTTGACCCTGACGCGACGTCAGGCCGTGCACTGGCCGGTGTCAGGAGGAGGACGCCGATGAACGTGGGTGAGGTCGCGGCGCTGGCGGGTGTGACCGTGCGGACGCTGCACCACTACGACCGGATCGGGCTGCTGTCGCCGTCCGGCCGCACCTCGGCCGGGTACCGGCAGTACGCGCCGGCGGACCTGGACCGGCTGCACCGCGTGCTGGTCTACCGCGAGCTCGGCTTCCCCCTCGAGGAGGTCGCGACCCTGCTCGACGACCCCGCCGCCGACCCGGCGGAGCACCTGCGCCGGCAACACCGGCTGCTGCTCGACCGGGTGGAGCGGACGCGGGCGATGGTCGCGGCCGTCGAGAAGGAGATGGAGGCGATGGACATGGGGATCTCGCTGACCCCCGAGGAGCGGTTCGAGGTCTTCGGCGAGCACGACCCGGCGCAGTACGAGGCGGAGGCCGAGGAGCGCTGGGGCGACACCGAGGCCTGGCAGGAGTCACAGCGGCGGACCCGCGGCTACACGAAGGAGGACTGGCTGCGGGTCAAGGCCGAGGGCGAGGACGTCGAGCGGCGCTTCGCCGAGGCGCTGCGGGACGGCGTCCCGGCCGACTCGGAGCGGGCGATGGACCTCGCGGAGGAGCACCGGCAGCAGATCAGCCGGAACTACTACGACTGCCCACCTGAGATGCACGCGGCGCTCGGCCGGATGTACGTGGAGGACGAGCGGTTCACCGCGCACTACGAGCGGGTCGCGCCCGGCCTCGCGCGGTACGTGAGCAGCGCCGTCCAGGCCAACGCCGCCCGCCAGGACGGCTGACCGGTCGCGGCCCACCCGCCATCAGTGTGCGCGGATGCGCAGTTCGGCTCGCCTGAGCTGCGCATCCGCGCACACCGTTGAGCCCTTCACACCCGGATGAGCAGTTCCCCGTGCAGCATGCCGAGCCAGCCGTCGTCCGAGGCCGCCCAGCGGCGCCAGGCGGCGGCGACCTCCTCCAGCTCGGCCGGCGTGGCCAGCCCGTACGACCGCGCCTGCTCGGCGAAGGACGACGCCGTCGCGCGGCCGGCCCACGAGTTCCCCCACCACTCCCGCTCGGCCGGTGCGGCGTAGCACCAGGAGCCGGTCGTCGCGGTGACGTCGTGCAGGCCGGCGGCGTGGGCCCACGCCAGCAGCCGGCGCCCGGCGTCGGGCTCGGCGCCGTTGTGCTGCGCGACCCGGTGGTACAGGTCCAGCCAACGGTCGAGGCCCGCGTCGGCGGGGAACCAGGTGAACGTCGCGTAGTCGACGTCACGGACGGCCACCACCCCGCCCGGCCGGCACACCCGGGCCATCTCACGCAGTGCGGCGACCGGATCGGTGAGGTGCTGCAGGACCTGGTGGGCGTGGACGACGTCGAACGACTCGTCGACCGCATCGAGCGCGTAGACGTCGCCGACCGCGAACTCCACCGGCACACCCCGCCGCTCGGCCAGGTCCCGCGCCTCGTCGAGGGGGTCCGGCGAGACGTCGACCGCCACGACCAGGCCAGGGCTGACGCGCTCGGCCAGGTCGACGGTGATGGTGCCGGGGCCGCAACCGACGTCGAGCACGTCGAGGCCGGGTCGGAGCGACGGCAGCAGGTACGCCGCGGAGTTCTCCGCGGTGCGCCAGCGGTGGGACTGCAGGACGGGGTCGGCGTGCCCGTGCGTGTAGGTGTCCACCTGCCCACCCTCCACCTCGGTGTCCACAGAGTGGAACACGTATCTCACTCACTGGACATGCGGCACGTCCGGAGCGACCCCACCCCACGGCACGAGGGCTCGCCACTCACGGAACGCAGCGGCGTCGGAACCCGGCGCAACGGGAGGCTGCAGCACCGGTCATCCTGGCCGGCGTGGGAGCCCTGTGGGTGCGGCTGCACCGTCCGGCCGTGCAGCGCGGCGTGCGGGCGGCGGTGGCGGCCGGGCTGGCCTGGCAGGTGGCCCTCCTGCTGCCGCCGCTGCTGAGCGACTACGCGTACTACGCCCCGCTGGGAGCGGTCATCGCGGTGCACCCGACGATCGCCGACTCGGCCAGCGCCGCCTGGCGCAGCGTGCTCGCCATCCTCACCGGCTTCGCGCTCGCCGTGGCCCTCTACGAGCTCACCCGGGCGGTGCCGAACGCCCTCACCATCGCGCTGATCGTCGCCGTGGCGATCGCCGTCGAGCAGTGGCGGCTGTGGCGCGAGCAGGCCAGCTGGGTCAGCTTCGCCGCCGTCCTCATGATCACCGTCGGCCTCGACGACCCCGAGACCTACGTGCTGCGCTACGCGGGGCTGACCCTGCTCGGGGCCGCGATCGGCGTGCTGGTCACCACGGTGCTGTTCCCGCCGATGCAGCTCACCCGCGCCGTCGAGCAGATCGCCGCCGCCCGCTCGCTGCTCGCCACGCACCTCGACGAGATCGCCGGGACCCTGCGCGAGGGCCGGGTGCCCGAACCCGCGGAATGGGCCGGCCGCTCCCGCGGGCTGGACCGGGCGCTGGACCGGATGCGCGCCGCCGAGGCCGCCGTCGAGCGGGCCCGCCGGGCCAACCCGCGGGCCCGGCGCTGGCAGGGCCGGGCCCGCGGCATCCGGGCGGAGTCCCGGGCACTCGACCGCGTCGCCGTCCTCGTCGACGACCTCACCTCGCTGGTCGTCGAGTTCCAGCCCCACCGGCGCGGTGTCGACCGGGTCGAGCCCGGCACCGGCTGGGTGCTCGCCGACGCGCTGAGCGGGCTGGCCGGCGTCGTCCGCACGCCGCACCACAGCACCGACGGGACGACGCCGGACCGCCGCGACGAGCGGATCGCCGCCGCGGAGGCGGCGCTGGAGCGGCTCGTCGGGCTGCTGCGCACCGCCCGGCCGGCCGACGAGGACGGCTTCCTGGCCCTGGGCGCGGTCGCGGTCGGCGTGCGCCGGGGGCTCGCCGCCCTCGGCGCGCACCGGAGGCAGCCACTGCCCGCCTGACCGGCCGGCGGGGTCAGCCGCGGTGCACCTCGTCGGGGCCGGCAGACCCGTCCAGCGCGTCGGGGCGGCCGGCACCGGCCGCACCCGGGTCGTCGGGCATGGGCCGGTCGTTGAGGTGGGCGGCCGGCCCGGCGGGCTCGTCGGCGGGGACCTCGGCGCGGCGGCCCGGCCGCGCTCCGAGCCGCAGCCGGCGGCGGGGCAGCCCGCCGTCCTGCGCAGCGGCCAGCAGCTCGGTCAGGTGGAGCACACGCACCCGGGAGCGGCGGCGCCGCAGACCGGTGACCAGCTGCCGCTGGCAGCCGGGGTTCACCGCGACGACGTAGTCGACGCCGGCCGCCTCGATCTGGTCGAGCTTCGGGGCCAGCACGCGGCGGCTGTCCCGCGGCCGGAGCAGCGAGTACGTCCCGGCCGAGCCGCAGCACTGGGCCGCGCCGGGCAGCTCGACGTAGTCGGCGACGGCCGCGATCAGTTCCCGCGGCTCCCGCCAGACGTCCATCCCGTTGCGCAGGTGGCAGGAGTCCTGCAGCGCGACCCGCGCCCGCCGTCCGTCGACGCGCAGCTCGCCGAGGGCCGTCCCAGTGTCACCGGCGAGGTACTCGGAGAACTCCTTGACCCGGTCCCGGCCCAGCATGCCGGCCAGGTGCGCCGCGCAGCCGCCCGCGGTGGTGACGATCGTGCCGGGCAGCTGCCCGCCGAGCCGCCGGGCCATCGTGCGGCCCAGCTCCAGGTCGCCGTTGTGCGCGTGCAGGGCACCGCAGCAGCCCTGGTCACCCGGCGCGTCCAACTCCGGGCGCAGCCGCCGTGCGGCCCGGCTCACCCCGGGGAAGAGCGCGCGCTCGAAGCAGCCCAGCATCAGGTGCGGGCCCTGCGGTGCCGCGGTCGCCGTGCGCGCGTGACGGCTGAAGGTGCCGAGCCGGCGTACCAGCCAGTTGCGAACGACGACAGTGGTGAGCACCCGCGCCAGCGGCGGCCGGCGCCGTCCCTGCCACTGGTGGGACCGCCAGTGCTCGAGCAGCTCGCCGTACTGCACCCCGGCCGGGCAGACCGGCTCGCACGCCCGGCACCCGAGGCAGAACGACGACTCCTCCTGGAGGGTCGGGTCGTCGTCGTCCAGGACGCCGGTCTCCAGCGCGCGCATCAGGGTGATCCGGCCGCGCGGCGAGGACTTCTCGTCCTTGCTCAACGCGTAGGTCGGGCAGGCCGGCAGGCAGAACCCGCAGGAGATGCAGCGGTCGAGCAGCTCCGGCGGGAAGATCCCGCGAGCTGCCGCCCCGGCGGCCCCCGGGGCGTCGGTGGCGCCCGACACCTCCGAGCTCACGAGCCCGTCTTCCCGGGGTTGAGGATGCCGGCCGGGTCGAAGGCGGTCTTGATCCGCCGGAGCAGGGCCATCTGGTCGTCTCCCAGTCGGTCGCGCAGGTAGGGCAGCTTGGCGGCACCCACGCCGTGCTCCCCGGTGATGGTGCCGTCGAGCTCCAGGGCGGCGGCGAAGACCTCGGCGAAGGCGGCGTGGGTGCGGTCGGCGGCCGCCGGGTCACGGACGTCGACCACGGCCGTGGGGTGCAGGTTGCCGTCGCCGGCGTGGCCGAAGGTGCCGATCAGCAGGTCGTGCCGGGCGGCGACGGCCTCGATCCGGTCGACCATCTCGGCCAGCCGCGGGCGGGGGACGGTGACGTCCTCCAGCACGGTCAGCGTGTCCAGCCGGGACAGTGCCGGCAGCGCGCAGCGGCGGGCGGCCAGCAGCGCCTCGGACTGGGCGATCTCCTTGGCCACGGTGACCTCGAGCGCGCCCTCGTCGGCGCACAACTCGCCCATGCGGGTCAGGTTGCGCTCGACGACGTCGGGCTCCCCGTCGTCCCCGAAGAGCAGCAGTGCCCCGGCGTCGGTGCGCAGCCCCAGGCGGGCGTAGTCCTCGACCGCGCCGATGCAGGTGCGGTCGAGGAACTCCAGCGTCGCCGGCACCACGCCGTGGCCGAGGACCTGCGTCACCGCGCGGCCGGCGTCGGCCAGGGAGGAGAAGTAGGCCACCCCGGTGCTGGCCGTGGCCGGCATCGGCAGCAGCGCCAGGGTCACCTCGGTGATGACGCCGAGGGTGCCCTCCGAGCCGGTGAGCAGGCGGGTCAGGTCGTAGCCGGCGACGTCCTTCCACAGCCGGCCGCCGGTGCGGATGACCTCGCCGGTGGGTAGCACCACCTCGAGACCGAGCACGTAGTTGCGGGTGACCCCGTACTTGAGGCCGCGCAGTCCGCCGGCGCAGGTGGCGACGTTGCCCCCCACGGTCGAGACGGTGCGGCTGCCCGGGTCGGGCGCGAACAGCAACCCCGCGGCGGCGGCGGCATCGGCGACGGTGGCCGTGGTGGCGCCGGGCTCGGCGCGGACCAGCAACTCCTCGGTGCTGATCTCGAGCACGCGGTCCATGCGGGTGAGCACCAGCAGGATCCCGCCCTGCAGCGGCACGGTCGCCGCGCACAGGTTCGAGCCCGCGCCGCGAGGGACGACCGGGACGCGGTGGGCGGTGGCCAACCGCAGGACGGCGGCGACCTCCTCCGTGCGCGCCGGGAAGACCACCGCGTCCGGCGGGGAGGAGAACAACGGCGTCGCGTCCCGGGCGTACGGGGCGACCTCCCCCTCGCGGTGCCGGACGTGCTCCCGCCCGACGATCGACTCCAGCTCGGCCAGCACCCCGGGCTCCAGTGCCACGTCGCACCCCCTCGCGGCGGGCGGGTGGGCCCCGCGCTCGGCCGCAGCGGGGAGCCTAGTGACGGACGCCACGCGCTGCCCCTCCGGGCGGCGCCCTCACCCCCCACCACCACCTCCGACGAGATCGGCGGTCTCGCGGCCATCGAGGGCCGATGGCCACGGGACCGCCGATCTCGCGGCCCGGGGCGACCCGGGCCCTCAGCTACGCGGGGTCAGGGCGTGGCCGGAGGAGAAGACGCCGGCGGGGTCGACGGCGGCCTTGAGCGCCAGCAGCCGCTCGCGCACCGCGGGCGGGTAGGCCGCGGCCACCTCGTCCGGCCCGGCGACGTCGCCGAGGAAGTTGACCAGGCCCCCGGGCGCGGCCCACGGCTGCAGCGCCGCCAGCACCCCGCGGCCGACCACCGGCAGCACCTCGGCGAGCTCGGGCACCATCGCCCCGAGGACGAACACCGACCACGCGGCTCCCCGGCCGGCCACCGCGTTGGGCACGCGCGGCTCGCGGGCCAGCGCGCCGCCGAGCATCCGGATCTCGGCCATGACCAGCGGCACGTGCACCTGCGGGCCGGCCGCGGCGAGGAACGCCTCGACGGTCTCCTCGGTCAGCTCCGCCAGCAGCATGCCCTTCTCCCACACGGGCATCGGGTCGTGCGGGTCCATGTGCACGGCGTCCATCTCGGTGGGCAGCAGCGGCCCGATGGAGCCGAGCACGATCCGCCCGGCCGCCTCCATCGGCGCGACCAGCCGCTCCCCCTCGGCCGGGTCGCCGCCGGAGTACACGTAGCGCAGGTGGACGACGGTCTGCCCGCGCAGCGGCTCGGGCAGCTCCTCCATCGGCGGCAGCCGCAGGACGGCGATCGACGTCCCGACCTCCTCCGGCATGGTGGGCGCCCACTCCCGGAAGGCGTGCAGGACGGCGGCGGCGTCCTCGGCGGCGAAGAAGACGCCGCCCCCGACCACCGAGCGGACCGGGAACAACCCGATCTCCAGCGAGGTGACGATGCCGAAGTTGCCCTTGCCGCCGCGCACGCCCCAGAACAGCTCGGGCTCGCTGTCGGCGCAGACGGTCCGCAGTGCGCCGTCCGCGGTGACGATGTCGACGGAGACGACGGAGTCGGCCGCGAAGCCGTACCTCCGGCCGAGCGACCCCATCCCGCCGCCGAGGGTGTAGCCGACCACCCCGACGCCGGACGACGACCCGCACAGGCCGGTCAGCCCGTGCTCCGCGGCCGCGGCCAGCACCTTGTCCCACCTGACGCCGGCCTCGACGCGGGCGGTGCGGCGGACCGGGTCGACGGTGACGCCCTGCATGCGGCGGGTGGAGACCAGCACCGACCCGGCCGCGTTCCGGACCGGACCGTGCCCGGTGGCCTGGACGGCGACCGGCAGGCCGTGGGCGACCGCCCAGGTGACGGCGGCGGCGACGTCCGCGGCGCAGGTCGCGCCGACCGCGACGGCGGGGGTGTGCCGCACGGCGAGGTTGAAGGTGGCGACCTCGGCGGCCAGCCCCTCGTCGCCGGCGGCGTAGACGGGGCCGTGCACGCGGCCGCGCAGGTCGTCGACGTCGGCGGCGGGCACGATCGCGACGGCCGTGTCGGCAGGGGTGCGCGGGGTGGGGACGACGGTGCCGGTGGCGAGCTCGGTGGGGCTCATGGCGGGGGGTTCCTCGCAGGGACGGAGGGGCGGGACCGGGACGACGCCGACCCTGTCGGCCGCCACTTGCGGCGCACTTGCGGCCGGCTCGGGGCCCGACTTGCCGGCTGCCGGGACCAAGGACCCCCCGCGGCGGACCCGGGGCTGCCAGGATCCGGAGCCGTGCGCTTCCGGGTCCTCGGACCGCTCGAGGTCGAGGGGGACGACGGCCGCCCCGTGGACGTCGGTGGCGCGAAGCCGCGGGCGCTGCTGACGCTGCTGCTGGCCCAGCCCGGTCGGGTGGTCGCCGTCGACCGGATCGTCTCGGCCCTGTGGGGCGAGGAGCCCCCGCCGTCGGTCACCGGCACGCTGCAGGCGCACGTCTCGCACCTGCGGCGGGTGCTGGAGCCCGGCCGCGGCCCGCGCGCGGCCCCGGCCGTGCTGCTCACCCGGCCGCCGGGCTACCTGCTGCAGGCCGGCCCGGAGGAGCTGGACAGCCTGCGCTTCGCGCAGCTGGCCGAGGAGGGTGACCGGGCGGTGGCCGCCGGCGACCCGGCGCGTGGCGTGGCCCTGCTCGACCGGGCGCTGGGGCTCTGGCGCGGCGAGCCGCTGGCCGAGCTCGGCGACCTGCCGAGTGCGGCCACCGACCGGCTGCGGCTGAGCGAGCTGCACGTGCGCGCCCGCGAGCGCCGCTGCGACGCCCTGCTGGCCGCCGGCCGCGCCGACGCCGCCGCCGCCGACCTGCAGCACCTGGTCGCCGAGCACCCGCTGCGCGAGCGGCTGTGGGCCCGGCTGGTCACCGCCCTGTACGCCGCCGACCGGCAGGCCGACGCCCTCGACGCGCTGCGCCGCTGCACCGAGCTGCTGCGCGAGGAGCTCGGCATCGACCCCGGCCCGGAGCTGCGCGACCTGGAGCGGGCGGTGCTCCGGCACGACCCCCGGCTCACCGACCGCGTGCCGCGCCCGGTGCTGTCCGTCGTCCCGACGCCGGTCGTGCTGCCGTCCGCTGCGCCCGGCGCGGAGACCCTGGTCGGCCGGCAGGCCGAGCTCGCCCACGTGCGGGCGGTCGCCGAGCAGGCGGCCGCGGGCCGCCCGGGGGTCCTCGTGCTCGGCGGGGAGGCCGGGATCGGCAAGACCCGGCTGGCCGAGGCCGCCGCCGAGGCCGCCCGGGCGGCCGGCTGGTCGGTGGCCTGGAGCCGGTGCGCCGACGACGCCGGCGCACCGGCCCTGTGGCCGTGGGCGCAGGTGCTCGAGCAGCTGGGCCAGCAGCAGCTCGTGCTGCCGGCCGAGGAGGCCACGGGGGACGCCGACGCCGCGCGCTTCCGGCTGTTCCAGGACCTGCGCGCCCGGCTGGCCGCGGCCGCCACCGCGGCCCGCCCGGTGCTCGTGGTCCTCGACGACCTGCAGGGCGCCGACACCACCTCGGTGCAGCTGCTGGCCCTGCTGGCCCGGCACCTGCCGCGGGTGCCGCTGCTCGTCGTCCTCACCGTGCGCACGGTGGGCGAGCAGCTGCCCGAGGCCGTCGTCGACTGCCTGGCCCGGCTCAACCGCGAGCCGGCCGCCAGCCGGCTGCGGCTGGAAGGCCTGGGACCCGACGACGTCGCCGCGCTCATGGCCGGCCAGCTCGGCCCGCTGGGCGACCGGTCGCTGGCCGCGGTGGTGCACGACCGCACGGCCGGCAACCCCTTCTTCGTCGTCGAGCTGGCCCGCTGGATGGTCGTCGCGCACGACCGGCACCTGGACCGCGAGCCGGTGCCGCCGTCGATCGGCGAGGTGCTGCGCACCCGGCTGGGCCGGCTGCCCGCGGGCAACCGGGCGGTGCTGGAGCTGGCCGCCGTCGCCGGCCGGGAGGTGTCGCTGGACCTGCTGGAGACCGCCGGCACCCCGGCCGAGGAGGCGCTGGCCGCCCTGGACGCCGCCGTCGCCGCCGGGCTGGTCGTCGAGGGCGGGACGCCGTGGCACTGGCGGTTCGCCCACGCGCTGGTGCAGGAGGTGCTGGCCGGCGACCTGTCCGCGCTGCAGCGGGCCCGGCTGCACGCCCGGCTGGGCGAGGCGCTGGAGCGCCGGCTGCCCGGCACCACCGACGACGAGCTGGTCGAGCGGCTGGCCCACCACTTCGTCGCGGCGCTGCCGGTCACCGGGCCCGGCCCGGCGCGGCTGTACTCGACGGCCGCCGCCCGGGCCGCCCGCGCGCGCCTGGCGCACGGCGAGGCCGCGGCGCACACCCGCCGGGCGCTGGACCTGGTGGACCGCACCGGGCCGGACGCCGCCCGCACCCGGCACGACCTGCTCACCGCCCTGGGCAGCGACCTGCTGCGCAGCGGGCAGCTGATGGAGGCCCGCACGGTGGTCGCCGAGGCGATCACCGTCGCGCGGCAGCTCGACGACCGCGAGTGCCTGGCCGAGGCGGCGGCCGTGTGGGGCAGCGTCACGCTGTGGAACTGGCGGCCGCACGGCGTGGTGGACGACGACATGGTGGCGCTGCTGGAGGACCTCGTCGCGCGCCGTCCGGACGACGACGTCGCGACGACCGCCCGGCTGCTGGGCACCCTCGGGGTGGAGCTCGCCTTCGGGCCGGACGACCGCGGCGTGCGCGCGGCCCGGCGGGCGGTCGAGCTGGCCCGGCGGACCGGGGACCCGGAACTGCTCGGCCGCACGCTGAACAACCTCAGCCTGGCGGTGTGGGGTCGGCCGGGTGCGGCGGAGGTGCGGCTGGCGGCGGCCGACGAGACGCTGGAGCTCGCGGGGCGCGGGCTCCCCCGGCGCACCGAGTTCGTCGCCCACCTGCACCGGGCGGCGATCCGGCTGCACCTGGGCGACCTGGCCGGGTTCGAGGCCGACCACGCCCAGGCCCGGCGGCTGGCCGTGTCGCTGAGCGGGCCGGAGGTGCGCCCCCACGTGCTGTGGCAGGCCGGCGGGCTGGCCTGGCTGCGCGGCGACGCCGCCCGCGCCGAGGAGCTGACCACCGAGGCCTACGAGCGGTTCCGGCGGGTCTCCCCGCACGCGCGGCACGCCTACGCGGCGCACCAGTTCACCCTGCGGCGCGCCGACCACCGCGAGGGCGACGCGCTGCCCCTGCTGGTCGAGACCGGCGACGAGGGCGCCCCGCTGCTGCAGGAGATGGCGGTGCTCGCGGCCGCGGAGTCCGGCGACCTGGCCGAGGCGCGCCGGCTGCGGGCGCGCTGGGGGCGCACCCAGGTGCGCGACTGGGCCAGCGACGTCGCGCTCTACCTGCAGGCGGAGTCCTCGCTGTGGCTGGGAGACGAGCCGGCCCGGGCGGCCGCCGTCGAGTCGCTGCTCCCCTACGCCGGCCGGCAGGCGGTGCTCGGGACGCCGTCGCTCACCCTCGGCGCCTACGACGAGCTGCTCGGCCGGCTCGCCGAGCGCAGCGGCGACCTGGCCGGCGCGGCCCGCTGGTGGCGCGCCGCCGCGCGGGAGGGCGCGGAGGTCGGCTCCCCGCACCAGGTGGCCCTGGCCGAGTCGCACCTGGCCCGGATCGCCGTCCCGGCGCCGCGGACGGAGCTCAGGGCACCTGCACCGTCGTCGTGACCCGGGCCAGCCGCGGCCGCGGCGGCACCGACCCGAACCCGAAGGTCACCGGCGGGCGCACGTCGGCCAGCGCGCCCAGCGGGCCGCCGTCCCACGTCGCGTCGACCGCCGTCACCGCGTGCAGGTCCTGCACGCCGTACCACTCGGTGCGCCCGTTGCCCGCCGACCCGGTGGTGCGCAGGCCGGTCAGCAGCCGCGCCGGCCGGTCGAGCAGGCCCACCCACGCGGGCGCGCGGGCCAGCGGCGGGGGGACGCCGCGCAGCAGCCACCCCAGCCGCGACCGCCGGCCGGTCCGCGCGCGCAGCCGCAGCGGGCCGGCGTCCACCTCCCACGTCGCGGGATCCGGCCGGCGCACCGTCACCGGCACCAGCCGGACCTCGTCGAACGCGTAGGTCGCCGCGATGAAGTCGGCCGCCTCCCGGGTGGGCGCCAGCAGCACCCGGTGCCCGTCGGGCCGCTGCACCATGACGTCGGACAGCGGGCCGAGCGGCGAGCGCGGCCAGTGCCCGACGACGGCGCGGGTGCCCGAGGCGGTGCCGACCCCGAGGATCCAGCCGTCGAAGCGCAGCCGCGTCACAGCGTGGTCGCGCGGCCGCCGTCCACCGGGATGACCGCGCCGGTGACGTAGGCGCCCGCGCGGCCGGCCAGGTACACGGCGACGCCGGCCATGTCGTCGGGACGGCCGATGCGGCCCAGCGGGGACGACGCGGCGATCTCGTCGCCGTGGGCGGCGAGCGTGGCGGCCATCATCTTCGACTCGAAGGGCCCCGGGGCGACGGCGTTGACGGTGATCCGCTTCGGCCCGAGCTCCTTGGCCAGCACCCGGGTGAGGTGGTGCACGCCGGCCTTGCTCGCCGAGTAGGAGTAGGTCGGCAGGGACGGCGCGTGCAGCCCGTCGATGCTGCCGACGTTGACCACGCGGGCCGGGTCGTCGTCGGTGCCCGCGGCCTCCAGCAGCGGCAGGAAGGCGCGGGTGAGGAAGAACGGCGCCTTGAGGTTGAGGTCGAGCACCTTGTCCCACGCCGACGCGGGGAAGGTCGGGAACGGCTCGCCCCAGGTCGCGCCGGCGTTGTTGACCAGCACGTGCAGCCGCTGCTCGCGGCGGCCGACCTCCGCGGCCAGGCGCACGCACCCGGCCTCGGTGGAGACGTCGGCGGGGATCGACGCCACCCGCCCGAACGGCGACAGCTCGGCGACGGCGGCCTCGCCGGCCTCGGGCTTGCGGGAGCTGACGTAGACCGACGCCCCGGCCTGCAGCAGCCCGCGGGCCATCATCAGGCCGATGCCGCGGGTGCCGCCGGTGACCACGGCGACCTTCCCGGTCAGGTCGAACAGGTCCACGGGCGGGTCCTCCACAGGGGTGGCGGGGACGCCGTCGTCCCCCGGCCGGGGCACCCTACCCAGCGCCCGTACGGCGCCCGGGACGCCTGCTGTGCCAGCCTCGCAGGATGACCGCACCTGCCGCCGGGTCCACCGCCGCCGGGGCCACCAGCGAGGTCGGGCCGCTGCGGACGGTGCTGCTGCACCGGCCGGGCGCCGAGCTGCGCCGGCTGACCCCGCGCAACAACGACCAGCTGCTCTTCGACGGCGTGCCGTGGGTCCGGCGCGCGCAGGAGGAGCACGACGCGTTCGCCGCCGAGCTGACCGCCCGCGGCGTGGAGGTGCTGTACCTGGACCGGCTGCTGGCCGAGGTCCTCGCCGTCCCCGCGGCCCGCGACGAGCTGGTGGCCGCCGCCGTCGAGGACCCCCGGCTGGGCGCCACGCTCACGCGCACCGCCGCGGCCCACCTGGCCGGCCTCTCCCCCGAGGACCTCGCCCGCGCCCTGATCGCCGGGGTGGCGCACGACGAGCTGCCCGGCGCCCGCGGCCTGTCCTACGAGCTGATGGGCCGCGGCGACTTCGTCGTCCCCCCGCTGCCGAACCTGCTGTTCACCCGCGACTCGTCGGTGTGGGTGGGCGACCAGGTGGCGGTCACGTCGCTGGCGATGCCCGCGCGGCACCGGGAGAGCACCATCACCGCGGCGGTCTACGCCCACCACCCGCGCTTCGCCGGGGGCGAGCAGCTCTACGACGCCTCGCTGGAGCACCTGGAGGGCGGCGACGTGCTGCTGCTCGGGCCCGGGGTGGTGGCGGTCGGCGTCGGCGAGCGGACGACGCCCGGCGGGGCGGAGCGACTGGCCCGGCGGGTGTTCGCCCGCGGGCTGGCGCACACGGTGCTCGTCGTCCCCATCGCCCAGCGGCGGGCGACCATGCACCTGGACACCGTCGCCACGATGGTCGACGTCGACGCGATGGTGATGTACCCCGCGGTCGCGGACACGCTGGTGGCCTGGACGGTGACCGCCGGGGTGGGTGGGGCCGGGGGGATGGCCGACGACACCACCGACCTGGTCGTCCGCGGCCCCGCGCCGTTCGTCGAGGCCGCGGCCGCCGCGATGGGCATCGACCGACTGCGGGTGATCGACACCGGCCTGGACCCGGTCACCGCCGAGCGCGAGCAGTGGGACGACGGCAACAACACCCTCGCGCTGGCCCCGCGGCTGGCGGTGGCCTACGAGCGCAACACCGTCACCAACGCCGCGCTGGAGGCCGCCGGCATCGAGGTGGTCCGGATCGCGGGCTCGGAGCTCGGCAGCGGCCGCGGCGGGCCGAGGTGCATGTCCTGCCCCGTCCGCCGCGACCCCCTCTGACCGCCTTTGTCGCGATATTGGCGGTGAACCTGCCAATATCGCGACAAAGGCGGCTAGAGGCCCTGGGCCAGGCGGTGGTAGGCCGCGCCCCAGCGCAGCTCCTTGGCCAGCGACCGGCGGGTCGTGTCGGCGTCGATGAGCACCAGCTCGGTCGCGAAGACCTCGGCCAGGTCGGTCAGCTCGTCGGCACCGATCGCCGTGGACAGCACCGTGTGGTGCGGCCCGCCGGCGGACAGCCAGCCCTCGGTCGCCGTCTCGAAGTCCGGCCGGGGCCGCCACACCGCGCGGGCCACCGGCAGGTTCGGCAGCGGCTCGTCGGGCTCCACGACGTCCACCTCGTCGGCCACCCAGCGGAACCGGTCGCCCAGGTCGCACCAGCCGACGACGACGCCCTCGCCCGGGGCCGCGGTGAACACCAGCCGCGCCGGGTCCTCGCGGCCGCCGATCGACAGCGGGTGCACCTCGACGCGCGGCCGGTCGCCCGCGATGGTCGGGCAGACCTCGAGCATGTGCGCCCCGAGGATCCTCGGCGTCCCGGTGAGGTCGTAGGTGTAGTCCTCCATGAAGGAGGTGCCGCCGGGCAGGCCGGCCGCGGCGACCTTGAGGGTGCGCAGCAGCGCGGCGGTCTTCCAGTCCCCCTCGCCGCCGAAGCCGTAGCCGTCGGCCATCAGCCGCTGGACGGCGAGACCCGGCAGCTGGCGCAGCCCGCCGAGGTCCTCGAAGTTCGTGGTGAACGCGGTGAACCCGCCGTCCTCCAGGAAGCTGCGCAGCGCCGCCTCGACGCGGGCCTGGTAGCGCACCGCCTCGTGCCGCTCCCCGCCCGGCCGGCAGTCGTCGGCCCAGTCGTAGAGGTCGCCGTACTCCTCGACGAGGGCGTCGACGGCCTTGTCCTCCACGGCGTCCACCACGGCGACCAGGTCGTTGACGCCCCAGGTGTTCACCGACATGCCGAAGCGGATCTCGGCCTCGACCTTGTCGCCCTCGGTCACCGCGACGTTGCGCATGTTGTCGCCGAAGCGGGCGAGCCGCAGCGACCGGGCCGCATCGACCGCGACCGCCGCGCGCGCCCACGAGCCGACCCGCGAGCGCACCCGCGGGTTGGACACGTGACCGGCCACCGTCGTCCGCGGCATGCGCAGCCGGGTGAGGACGAACCCGTACTCCCGGTCGCCGTGCGCGGCCTGGTTGAGGTTCATGAAGTCCATGTCGATCGTCGCCCACGGCAGGGCGGCGTCGGCCTGGGTGTGCAGGTGCAGCAGCGGCTTGCGCAGCGCGTCGAGCCCGGAGATCCACATCTTGGCGGGCGAGAAGGTGTGCATCCAGGTGACGACGCCGACGCAGGCCGGGTCCTCGTTGGCCTCGCCCATGGCCCGCCGGATGGCGGCGGCGTCGGTGAGCACCGGCTTCCACACCACCCGCACCGGGACCTCGGCGGAGTCGTCCAGGGCGGCCGCGACCTGCTGCGACTGCGACGCGACCTGCTGGAGCGTCTCCTCGCCGTAGAGCCCCTGGCTGCCGGTCAGGAACCAGACCTCGTGCCCGTCGAACGGGTCAGCGACCACGGCGGGACCTCTCCTCACTGTCCGTAGACGTTCTGGTAGCGGGCGTAGAGCGAGTCGACGTCCGACTGCGCGATGGGCAGGGGCTCGCCGAGCTGGCGGGACAGGTGCACCGTGCGAGCGACGTCCTCGGTCATGACCGCGGCCTTGACCGCCGCCTTCGCCGACGGGCCGATGGTGAAGACGCCGTGGTTCTGCATGAGCACCGCCGGCGAGCGCGAGTCCCGCAGCGTGGCCACGATGCCCCGGCCGATCGAGTCGTCGCCGATGAGGGCGAACGGGCCGATGGGGATCGGGCCGCCGAACTCGTCGGCCATGGCGGTGAGCACGCACGGGATCGGCTCCGCGCGGGCGGCCCAGGCGGTGGCGTAGGGGCTGTGCGTGTGCACCTGGCCGTCGACCGCGGGCATGTGCCGGTAGACGTAGGCGTGCGCGTCGGTGTCGCTGGAGGGCCGCTTCACCCCGTCGACGGCGTTCCCGTCGAGGTCGCAGACGGTGATGCCCTCCCAGGTCAGCTCGTCGTAGAGGACGCCGCTGCCCTTGATGACGAACAGGTCCTCGCCGGGCACCCGCTCCGACACGTTGCCGGAGGTCCAGGTGACCAGCCCGTTGCGGGTCAGTTCGGCGTGCAGCGCGGCGACGTGCTCGCGCTGCGCCCGGTGGGTGCCCCGCTCGGTGCGGGGTTCGGTGGCGGTCATGCCGGCTGCTCCTCGGTCGGTGCGGCGGAGGTCGTCTCGGTCCCGGCGGTCTGCGGCTCGGCCCGCCGGTGGCCGATCCCCACGTGGTCCACGGCGGCCCGCTCGACGGGGAGCCCGGCGACGTACCGCTGCATGAACGCGTCGAAGCCGGCGACGTCGGCCGGCTCGGGCTGAGCGGTCTGCAGGGTGGCGCCGGTGAAGACCGCCGTGTCCAGGTAGTCGGCCAGGCCCTGTCCCGGCGAGCGCCGGGTGGCGAACGCAGCCAGGACGGCGATCCCCCAGGCGCCACCCTCGGCAGCGACGTCCCCGACGGACACCGGGGTGTCGATCGCGGCGGCCAGGAAGCGTTGCGCCACGCCCTTGGTCCGGAACAGGCCGCCGTGCGCGAACATCCGGTCGAGCCGCACGCCCTCGGTCCTCTGCAGGACGTCCATGCCGATCCGCAGCGTGGCCAGGGACGAGAACAGGTGCGCCCGCATGAAGGTGCCGAGGTCGAACCTGCTGTCGGGGGACCGCACGAACAACGGCCGCCCCTCCTCGAAGTCGGTGATCGGCTCCCCGGAGAGGTAGTTGTAGGCCACCATCCCGCCGCCGTCACTGGCGCCGTCGAGCGCGGCGGAGAACAGGACCTCGAAGACCGCCGACGGGTCCGCCTCCGAACCCAGCGCCCGGGCGAACTCGGTGAACAGCCCGGCCCAGGCGTCCAGCTCACTGGCCCCGTTGTTGCAGTGCACCATGGCCACCGGGTCGCCGGCCGGCGTGGTGACCAGGTCCAGTTCACGGTGCACCCCGGCGAGGTCGTGCTCGAGCACGACCATGGCGAAGATGCTCGTCCCGGCGGAGACGTTGCCGGTGCGCGGGGCGACCGAGTTGGTGGCGACCATCCCCGTGCCCGCGTCACCCTCGGGTGGGCAGAGCGGGATGCCGGGACGCAGCCGCCCGGTCGGGTCGAGCAGCTTCGCGCCCGCCTCGGTGAGCTCGCCGGCCGGCTGGCCGGCGGAGGCGATCCCGGGCAGCAGGTCGGCGAGGGTCAGTTCGGCCCCCGCCTCGGCCGCGAGCTGGTCGAACCGGGCCAGCATCGGAGCGGACCAACCGGCGGTGGCTCTGTCGTCGGTGGAGGTGTCGATCGGGAACATGCCGCTGGCGTCGCCGATGCCGAGGACCTTCTCGCCGGTGAGCTGCCAGTGCACGTAGCCGGCCAGGGTCGTCAGGTGGTCGAGCCGACCGACGTGGTCCTCGCGGTCCAGGATCGCCTGGTAGAGGTGCGCGACGCTCCACCGGTGCGGGATGTTGACGCCGAACTCCGCGCTGAGCCGTTCCGCCGATCGGCCCGTGTTCGTGTTGCGCCAGGTGCGGAACGGCGTGAGCAGCTCACCGTCGCCGTCGAACGCCAGGTAGCCGTGCATCATCGCCGACACGCCGAGCGCACCGACTCCTGCCAGCTCGACCCCGTGGCGTCGCCGGACGTCCTCCGCCAGGGCCGCGACGCTCTGCTGCACCCCTGCCCAGACGGCCTCCAGCGAGTACGTCCAGCGCCGGTCGACGAACTGGTTCTCCCAGTCGTAGCTGCCGACCGCGAGCGGGGCGTGGTCCGGGCCGACGAGCACTGCCTTGATCCGGGTCGATCCCAGCTCGATCCCCAGGGCCGTGCGACCTGCGGTGATCGCCTCGCCGGCGTCCGTCGTCATCGCTGGCGACCCTCCCGCCACGCAGCGGTGGGCCTGCACGGGGTCCCGGCGAGCGCGGCACCGCCGGTCCCCGCACCTCGCCCGTCGCGGACGGCGTCGGCCCGGCCCGGCAGCGTCCCGGAGTGCACCTCGACGACGGGGGTGTCGCCCGTTCCTGCGGTGTCCGTCATCGGTTCCTCCTGCGCCCGGTGGCTGCGTCGACGGCCGGACGGCCACGTCGCCGCGGGGATGTTAGCGCTAACAGGGACAGTCGTCACACCCCGGCGGGCGCTGCCAGGACCGGAGCCGGGCCGGTGCTCGCCCGGACCAGCAGTGTGGGGGGGACCGGCTCCAGGTGCAGCTCGCGCCCGGCGAGCCGGGCGAGCACGAGCTCGACGGCCCGGTGCCCCAGCTCGGCGAAGTCCTGGCGGACCGTGGTCAGCGGCGGGGTCAGGTACGGCGCCTCGGGCAGGTCGTCGAAGCCGACCACGCTGACGTCCCGCGGGACCTCCAGGCCCTCCTCGTGCAGCGCCGCGAGCAGGCCGAGGGCCATCTGGTCGTTGGCGAGGAAGACCGCGGTGACGTCCTCGCCGGCCCGCCGCCGCGCGGCCAGGAGCCGGCCGGCCTCGTACCCCGAGGACGGCGTCCAGTCGCCGTAGACGGTCACCGGGACGTCGGCGCCGGCCGCGGCGAGCTCGGCCCGCCAGCCCGTGATGCGGTCGCGCGCCTCCTGGGAGTCGGCCGGGCCGGTGACGTGGTGGACGGTGCGGTGGCCGAGGTCGAGCAGGTGACGGGTCGCCAGGCGGGCGCCGGCGACCTGGTCGACGCCGACTGCCGGCTCCTCGACCGCGCCGCCGCTCTGCACGGTGACCAGGGGCAGCGGGGTGTGCACCAGGTGCAGCGCCTCGGCCGCGTCGTCGTAGGTGGCCAGCGCCAGGACGGCGTCCACCGACTGGGCGAGGAACCGGTCGACCGCGTCGTGCATCGCATCCGCGGTCGCCTCGTCGAGCACGGTGACGCTGAGCGAGTACCCCGCCGCCCGTGCCGCCCGCTCCAGGCCGACGAGCGTCTGCGCGGGGCCGTACTGGTTGATGTTCACGGCGACGAACCCGATGGTCCGGGTCGAGCCGGTGACCAGGGCCCGCGCCGCGGTGTTGGGCCGGTAGCCCAGCTCGCGGATCGCCCGCTCCACCCGCTCACGCGTGTGCGGTGCGACGTTCGGGTGTCCGTTGACCACCCGGGACACCGTCTGGTGCGAGACGCCGGCGCGAGCCGCGACGTCCGACATGACCAGCGCTCGGCTCGCCCCCTCGGGCTGCACCGTCACCCCTCCCCGTCGAGGAGCCGGCCTGCGGCCGTCTCGGTCGGTGGTGCCCTGCCGGGCGGCCCCGCGGGTGCGCCGCGGGGCCGCCCCGGGCGTCAGCGGGACGCGCCTGCGCGCCGCTTGTTGTAGACGTCGAAGGCCACGGCCAGCAGCAGCACCAGGCCCTTGACCACCGACTGGATGGACTGGTCGACGCCCATGAGCTGCATGCCGTTGCTCATGACGGCCATGATCAGGCCACCGACCATGGCGCCGACCACCGTGCCGACGCCGCCGGTCACGGCCGCGCCGCCGATGAACGCCGCGGCGATCGCGTCGAGCTCGAACATGTTGCCCGCGCTGGGCTGGGCGCCGTTGGACCGCGACGAGAAGACGACGCCGGCGATCGCGGCCAGGAAGCCCATGTTGACGAAGATCCAGAAGTTGACCGCCCGGACCTTGACACCCGACAGCGTGGCCGCCGCCAGGTTGCCGCCGATCGCGTACACCTGGCGCCCGAAGACGGTCCGGGTGGTGATGACGCTGTAGGCGATGATCAGCACGGCCAGGACGATCAGCACGATCGGCAGGCCGCGGGCGTGCGCCAGCTGCCACGCGAAGTACATGACGACGGCGCCGACGAGCACGATCTTGGCGACGAACAGCGGGAAGGACTCGACCGGCTGCTCGTACTTGATGCGGGCGATCCGGCTGCGGTACTGGCTGACCGCGTACCCGGCCACCGCGATGCCCCCGATGAGCAGGGTGAACGCGTCGTAGCCGTTGCCGCCGATCAGCCCGTTGAGGAAGCCGCTGGCGATCCGGCCGTACCCCGGCGGGAACGGCGAGAGCGAGATGTTGTCCAGCACCTGCAGCGTCAGCCCGCGGAACAGCAGCATGCCGGCGAGGGTCACGATGAACGCCGGGATGCCGACGTAGGCGACCCAGAAGCCCTGCCAAGCGCCGATCGCGAGCCCCGTCGCCAGGGCCGCGAGCACGCCGACCCACCACGGCATGCCCTGCCGGATGACCAGCACCGCGGAGACCGCGCCGGTGAGCGCCACCACCGACCCGACGGAGAGGTCGATGTGCCCGGCGATGATCACGATGACCATGCCGATGGCCAGGATCAGGATGTAGCTGTACTGCAGGACGATGTTGGTGACGTTGCCCGGGGAGAGCAGCGTCCCGTCGGTGAGCACGGTGAACAGCGCGATGATCGCCACGAAGGCGATGTAGATGCCGCTCTGGCGCAGGTTGCTGGTCAGCAGCGCGCGGACGTCGCTGGTCCCGGTGTGCAGGGCGACGGCGGGGGCGACGTCCTTGGGCGCCGTGGAGGTCTGGGCCTCCGGCTCCGACGAGGGGGGCACGGTCCTGGTCATGCCACGAGCTCCTTCTCCTTGGTCATCAGCTCCATGAGGTTCTCCTGGGTCGCCTTGCCGACGGGCAGCTCTCCGGTGATCCGGCCCGCGGACAGGGTGTAGATGCGGTCGCAGATGCCGAGCAGCTCGGGCAGCTCGGAGGAGATGACCAGCACCGCCTTACCGGCCGCGACCAGCCGGTTGATGATCGTGTAGATCTCGTACTTCGCACCCACGTCGATGCCGCGGGTGGGCTCGTCGAGGATGAGCACCTCGGGGTCGGTGTACAGCCACTTGGACAGCACGACCTTCTGCTGGTTGCCGCCGGAGAGCTTGCCGACGACCGAGGCGACGCTCGGGGCCTTGACGTTCATGCTCTTCCGGTAGCCCTCGGCCACCTTGATCTCCTCGTTGCCGTTGACGAAGCCCTTGCTGGCGAGCTTGTTCAGCGCGGCGGCGGAGACGTTGCGCCGGATGTCCTCGATGAGGTTGAGGCCGTAGTGCTTGCGGTCCTCGGTGGCGTAGGCGATCCCCGCGTCGATCGCCTCGGCGACGTTGCGGGGACGGACCTCCTTGCCGTGCACGAAGACCCGGCCGGTGATGTTCCGGCCGTAGGCGCGCCCGAAGATGCTCATCGCGAGCTCCGTGCGCCCGGCGCCCATGAGGCCGGCGATCCCGACGACCTCGCCGGCGCGCACGTGGAAGCTCGCGCCCTCGACGACCTTGCGGTCCTGGGTGGGGTGCCAGACGGTCCAGTCCTCGACGCGCAGCACCTCCTCGCCGGGGTGCGACTCGCGCTCGGGGTAGTAGCTCTCCAGGTCGCGGCCGACCATCCCGCGGATGATCCGCTCCTGGGTGACCTCGCCGGCGTGCAGGCTCAGCGTCTCGACGGTCTTGCCGTCCCGGATGACCGTGACGTTGTCCGAGACCGCGGTGATCTCGTTGAGCTTGTGCGAGATCATGATGCAGGTGATCCCGCGGTCGCGGAGCCGGCGGAGCAGGTCGAGCAGGTGCGCCGAGTCGGTGTCGTTGAGCGCCGCGGTCGGCTCGTCGAGGATGAGCAGCCGCACGTCCTTCGACAGCGCCTTGGCGATCTCGACGAGCTGCTGCTTGCCGACGCCCAGCTGACCCACCGGGGTGACCGGGTTCTCGTCGAGCCCGACCGAGCGCAGCAGCTCCCCGGCCTCGGCGTTGGCCTTGTTCCAGTCGATCAACCCGAAGCGCCCGCGCCGCTCGCTGCCGAGGAAGATGTTCTCCGCGATCGACAGGTACGGGACCAGCGCGAGCTCCTGGTGGATGATCACGATGCCCACGTGCTCGCTGTCGCGGATGCCGTGGAAGCGGACCGGCTGGCCGTCGAAGACGATCTCGCCCTCGTAGGTCCCGGTCGGGTAGACGCCGGAGAGGACCTTCATCAGCGTCGACTTCCCGGCGCCGTTCTCGCCGCAGATCGCGTGGATCTCGCCACGGCCGACCGCGAGGTTGACGTCCTCCAGGGCCTTGACGCCGGGGAAGGTCTTGGTGATGCCGCGCATCTCCAGGATGTGGTCGTCCATGGGACCTCGTCGTCCTGTCGTCGGGGCCCTGTCACTGCTCGCAGGGCGCCGCGGATGGTGGAGAGAGTGTGCGCTCACCCGGTCGGGTCGGCCAGGTGCCCGGAACGGGGAGGTCCCGGGTGGTACCGGCCGGGCCCGACAGCGGTGCTGCCGGGCCCGGCCGGGTCAGGGGGTGCCGGTCAGTCGGACTGGCCGGCGGCGACCTCTTCGGCCGTCCAGTAGCCGGAGTCGATCAGCACGGACTGGATGTCGTCCGCGAAGACCGTCTCGACCGGGAGCAGGTAGGACGGGACGACCTTGACGCCGTTGTCGTACGTCTCGGTGTCGTTGGCCTCCGGCTCGTTGCCCTCGGCGAACGCCGACGCCGCGGCGACGGCCTGCTCGGCCAGCAGACGGGTGTCCTTGAAGATCGTGGAGCTCTGGACCCCGTCCTGGATCAGCTTGACCGAGGCGATCTCGGCGTCCTGACCGGTGACGACCGACATCGGCTGCGGCTGGGCGTCCAGCGTCGGGCCGTAGCCGGCGTTCTGCAGGGCGGTGATGATGCCGCGCGAGATGCCGTCGTAGGGCGAGAGGACGCCGTCGACCCGCGAGCCGTCGTTGTAGGCGGAGGTCAGCAGGTCCTCCATCCGCCGCTGGGCGGTCTCCTGCTGCCAGCGCAGGATCGCGGCCTGCTCGATGCTGGTCTGGCCGGACTTGACGACCAGCGTGCCGTCGTCGATCAGGGGCTGCAGCACCGACATCGCGCCGTCCCAGAAGAAGAAGGCGTTGTTGTCGTCCAGCGAACCGGCGAACAGCTCGACGTTGAACGGACCCGTCGCGGTGCCCGGGGAGCCGTCCTCGTTCTGCAGGCCCAGGCCCTGCAGCAGGGCGTTGCCCTGCGCGACGCCGACCTGGAAGTTGTCGAACGTGACGTAGAAGTCGACGTTCTCGCTGTCGCGGATGAGGCGGTCGTAGGCGACGACCGGGATGTTGTTGGCCGCCGCGTTCTCCAGCTGACCGGAGAGGGCGGTGCCGTCGATCGCCGCGACGACGAGGATGTCGGCACCCTCGGTGATCATCTGGTCGATCTGCTGCGACTGGGTGGGGATGTCGTCGTTCGCGTACTGCAGGTCGACCGTGTAGCCCTCGGCCTCCAGCTGCTCCTGCACGTTGTTCCCGTCGGCGATCCACCGCTCGGAGGTCTGGGTCGGCATCGAGACGCCGATGGTCAGGTCCTCCGCCTCGGCGCCTCCGCCACCCGCACCACCACTGCCACCGGCGCCCTCGCCGCCGCAGGCCGCCAGGGTCAGCGCCATGCCGGCGCTGAGGGCGGCGAAGCCGAGCCTCTTGCTCACGTGATCTCCTCCTCGTGACTGCTGCGCGCTCGACCCGGCGCAGGCCCGCCCGTGGCGAGCAGGAAGAGTGTGAGCGCTAACAACCCATTGCCGTCAACCCCTGTTCGCCACCTCGGCGTCACGGTCTCGTAACGAGCACCTGGGAGTGCGCCGCATCGGGTGGTCGCCTCAGCCGGAGGTGAGCAGGCAGTGACGGTGCGTCGCCGACGCGGGCTCCGCCGACCCCGTCCAGGAGCTCACCGCGGCCCGCCCGAGGTCCCTCTCCGAGGGGTGGGGAGGACGGGGCTCTCTCAGCGCAGGGTGATCTGGCGGGAGAGCAGCCCGGCCCGCGCGCGGCGCTCGTCGGGAGTCAGCGGGTCGGTCACCTCCAGCGTCCGCTCCAGCCGGCCCTGGAACTCCGCGGCGGCGCCGGTCCAGTCGGCGGCCGGGGCGTCGGCGGGGAGGTCCCACACCGGCACGAGGAGCCCGTGCGCGCGGAAGGCGCCGGCGTAGCGGGTGCCCTCGCCGAGCAGGATCTCGCCCGAGGCGCGCAGCCGGGCCAGTGCGTCGAGCAGCCGCTCCTCCGGCTCGGGGCGCACCCAGCGCAGGTGCGCGCGCTCGCCGCTGGGCCGCACCCAGTAGGCCGCGCCGAGGCCGGGGAGCAGTTCGGTGGGCAGGATCGCCTGGTTGGCCTGCTCCAGCCCGGCCCGCGCCGCGGCGCCGGCGTCGACGCCCTCCAGCCAGAAGCCGAAGTCCTCGTGCACGGTCACCTCGAGCGGCGCCTGGAGGTCGACCAGGTCCTGCAGCCGCGGCCCCGCCGAGCCGGCGCCCCCGACCGGGCCCGGGTCGACCGGCGCGCCGGCCGGGGCCTCGAGCGCCGCGGCCAGCGCCGTCCCCAGGTCACGGCTGACGTCGTCGGAAGAGGCCTGCAGCTGGACGCCGAGCAGGATCTCGCCGTTGGCGCGGACCAGGGCCGGGGCGCCGCCGGGGAGCACGCTGGCCAGGGTGACGCCGCGGCCGTCCGTCGTCCGCAGGGGCGCGGTCGCTGCCGGGACCAGCTCGCGCAGCGCCACCCAGTGCGCCTCGCCGGGCAGCCCCTCGAAGGGCCGGGTCACCGGTGGGGCGTAGCCCGAGCCGTGGCAGTGCTTGTACCGGCGCCCCGAGCCGCACGGGCACGGCGCCTTGGGGTTGACGCCGGCGTCTGCGGCGGGGGCGGCGGGACGCTTGCGGGTCGCGGAGCGGGCCATGGGCACGAGCGTAAGTGGCCCCCTCGCAGGGTCCCGCGGCGAGCCTGCGAGCCGTGGGGGGCAGGGAGGTCCCTTCTCTACGCTCACCCGGCGTGACGCCGGTGCCGCTGGACCTCGCCGACCCCGCCGTCGTCGCCGACCCCTACCCGGCCTTCGCGCGGGCCCGGGCGCAGGCGCCGGTGCAGTGGCACGAGGGCATGGGGCTGTGGCTGGCGTTCACCCACGCCGAGAGCAACGCCGTGCTGCGCGACCGGCGGCTCGGCCGGATCTGGCGGGACCGGGAGCCCGCGGAGCGGTTCGGCAGCTTCAACCTGATCCACCGCAACGCGCTCCTGGAGATGGAGCCGCCGGACCACACCCGGCTGCGCCGGCTGGTCAGCGCGGCCTTCGCGCGCGGTCACGTGGAGCGGCTGCGGCCGTGGGTGCGGCAGCTGGCCGGCGAGCTGGTCGACGGCCTGGTCGAGCGCTCGGGCGGCACCGAGCCCGTCGCCGTCCTCTCCGGGATGGCCGAGGAGCTGCCGGTCGCCGTCATCGCCGAGCTGCTCGGCGTCCCGGCACCCGACCGGCCGCTGCTGCGGCCGTGGTCCAACGCGATCGTGAAGATGTACGAGTACGGCCGGACGGCGGCGATCGAGGACGCCGCCGAGCGTGCGGCGGACCAGTTCGTCACGTACCTGCGCGGACTGGCCGCAGAGCGCCGCCGCGCACCCGGCGAGGACCTCCTCTCCCACCTGGTCTCGGTGCGCGACGCCGAGGGCGACCGCCTCACCGAGGACGAGCTGGTCACCACCTGCATCCTGCTGCTCGACGCCGGCCACGAGGCGACGGTCAACGTCAGCGGCAACGGCCTGCTGGCGCTGCTGGAGCACCCCGACCAGCTGGGCCGGCTGCGCACCGACCCCGGCCTGCTGCCGACGGCGGTCGAGGAGCTCATGCGCTTCGACTCGCCGCTGCAGCTGTTCGAGCGGACGGCGACCGCGGACGTGGAGGTCGGCGGGGTGACCGTGCGGGAGGGGCAGAAGATCGCGGCGCTGCTCGGTGCGGCCAACCGCGACCCGGCCGCGTTCGACGCACCCGACACCCTGGACGTCGGCCGCACCGACAACCCGCACACCGCCTTCGGCGCCGGCGTGCACTTCTGCATCGGGGCGCCGCTCGCGCGGGTCGAGCTGCAGGCGACCTTCGGCGCGCTGCTGGAGCGGACGTCGCGGCTGGAGCTCGGGGCGCCGGCGCGGCGCCGTCCGGAGTTCGTCATCCGCGGCCTGGCCGAGCTGCCGGTCGTGCTCGCGGGCTGACACCCGACCGGCGTGGCCCGCGTCCACCCTCCCGCAGAACTGCTACATCTCGATCGTGGCGACGATCCGACCTCTTGATTGGACCGACCTCGCGGACTCGTATTGCGAGGAGAGGGCGTGCGAACGGGTCGGACTCCCCGAGCTCCCCTTCCCGGAACTACGCGTCCCGATGTGGACCCGCCCCTCTCCGACGCACGCGCACCTCTCCCGGATGCTGGTTGCGTTCCGATCTCTCCTGACCGCTGAGAGCCAGTTCGTGGACGTGCGCATGGGATCACCGGCCGCGTCGACGGCCCCAGGACGACGAACGGTGGACCTGATCCTGGCCGGCACCCGACGAGGAGATCATGGATTTCCGGTGCATCCTCCCGCCGGGAGTCCCGAATGGCCGGGCGCAACTGCCGATCTCATCGCGGGGTCCTGGTTCGCACACGTCCAGCACACCGCCGAACTGATCGCGGTCGCCCTGGAAGAGGTCGAGCGATCGCAGTTCACAGCTGCCGCCGCGACGGCGCGAACTGCTCTGGAGATGGCGGCACGCGCCCTGCACGGTGCCCGGCAACTGTCCGAGTCGGTAGACGACCGGCACACTGACCGGGTCGTCCGCTGGATGTCGGTCGAGGAAGGTCGCCCGCATGCAGGTCCAGCGAGCGTGACCACCCGCGTCCAACGCCTCATGGACGAGACCCGCCAGAACGCGAGCTTTCCGACACACCTGCACGCCGGACTCGAGGGGGTGTACGACCACCTGTGCGCCCGCGCCCACCCGCGAGCGGAGTCCTGGCGGATGTACGCCCGGCCCTCCAACCTCCCGGCTCCGGCCATCGCGACGTCTCCGAAGGACCGGGAGGCCGCGAAGGCTGCAGACGACGTGTTGACCGGCGTGGCCGTCGTCGTGACTGCGATGCATCGCGCCTGGGACCTGCTGGCTCGGGTCGTGCCGCGTCTGCGCGCACGTGCGACGGACAGCGGACCTCCGGCCTACACGCTCGTGAGAAGCAGGGTCGTGGACATCACCGAGGCTCATCCGACGGTGAACATCGAAGACCAGTTGATCGGGGGATTGGACGCACTTCTGTGGGACAGCCCCCTCAACGGGGATCATCGCCCGATGATGGCACCTCACGTCCTCGTGGATTACTTCGGTCCCGGCAGGATGCAGGAGGGAGCGGTCCGCAACACGTCTCCGGCGGCGAAGGCAGCTCATGCTCTGATCGCTGCCCGACTACTCGTTGTCGCCGAACTGCAACGCGCCGCACTGCGCAATGTCAATCTGGGAAGGTGCGCTGCTGCCGCCGCGCAGGCTCGATTTCTCCTGGAACACGTCGTGGGGCTTTCCACGGCCCTGCGGGAGTCGGAGCCGGACCTTTGTGCTGGAGGCGTTGCGGAGCCCGCAGTCCAGCATCGATCATCGAGAGCTCGCCGAACTGCTCGAGAAGGCGAACCTGGTCGGACCCCCGCCGTTCTCCGATCGACGTGAGCCTCGGGATCCGGCCGTTCTGACCACGCGCATGTTCAATGGCATGGTCCACGCCGGACTCGTGGCGCGGAACGTCTACTGGGGCGAGTACGGGAACGAGGACACCCATGCACTGCAGATCCCGAGCCGCCCGCGCTACCCCAGTGGACGGGCGAACCTGGATCTCGACAACCAGTGGGTGGGGACGGCGGCCGCGATCGTCATGGCGGACCGGTTCGTGGTGGAGACCTGTGGACGTCTGCTCAACGGTCGCTGGTAGGCGAGCGTCGCCCGCCTCCACCGGCGACCCGCATCCCTCCGGTGGGGATCAGGCGTCGACCAGACCCTCGGGAGGGAGCTGTGCACCTTCCCCGCCGGCCTGACCGCGTGACCGCCGTCCTCGTGCTGCAGCGTGCGGACTGCGCCCGGACGACGAGGTCGGCCGGGGTGACCGGAGCGCGGGACACCTGTGGAACGTGTGCCAGGTCACTGGCACCATTCGGCCCATGCGCGGCCTCATGCAGGACTACCCCCTGACCATCGACGCGATCTTCCGGCACGTCGAGCACCACTACGGCGACGGGACCATCGCCACAGCGGGGCCCGGCGGGGTCACCCGGGTGACCTACGCGGAGTGGGCCGAGCGCACCCGCCGGCTGGGCGGGGTGCTCGACGCCCTGGGCATCAGCGCGGACGGCCGGGTCGGCACCTTCGGCTGGAACAGCCAGCGGCACCTGGAGCTGTACTTCGCCGCGCCGTCGTCCGGCCGGGTGCTGCACACGTTGAACGTCCGGCTGTTCCCCGAGCAGCTGACCTACATCGCCAACCACGCCGAGGACGAGGTCGTCTTCGTCGACCGCTCGGTGCTGCCGCTGCTGTGGCCGCTGGTCGACACCATGAAGACCGTCCGGCACGTCGTGGTCATGGACGACGGGGGCGACACCGAGATCCCCGACGACCCGCGGGTGCTCGACTACGAGGCCCTCCTGTCCGAGGCCTCCCCCGTCGACTTCTCCGTCACGGACGAGAACTCGGCTGCCTACATGTGCTACACGAGCGGGACGACGGGCAACCCCAAGGGCGTCGTCTACTCGCACCGGTCGACGTGGCTGCACACCATGGGCGTGATGGCGCCCAACGCCTTCGGCCTCGGCATCCGCGACGTCGCGATGCCGGTCGTGCCGATGTTCCACGCCAACGCCTGGGGCATCGCGCAGGCCGCGCCGGCCGCCGGCGCCTCGCTGGTCATGCCCGGCCCGATGATGCAGCCCGAGGCGCTCGCGAACCTGATCGTCGACGAGGGGGTCACCTTCACCGCCGGCGTCCCGACCATCTGGCAGGGCGTGCTCCCCCACCTCGCCGGGCGCCCGCACAAGCTGCGCGACATCGGCTGCGGCGGCTCGGCGGTGCCCAGGGCGCTGAGCGAGGCCTACCGCGAGCAGGTGGGCCTGCCGATCCTGCAGGCCTGGGGCATGACCGAGACCCACCCGGTCGCCTCCTCCGGCATCCTGCCGCCCCGCTTCGACGACCTGGACGACCAGGGCAAGGCGGCACAGCGCGCCCGCGCCGGCATCCCGTTCCTCGGCGTGGAGGCGCGGATCGTCGACGCCGAGACCCTCGAGCCGCAGCCGTGGGACGACACCGCCACCGGCGAGCTGCAGGTCCGCGGCCCGTGGTGCGCGCAGGACTACTACAACCCCGACGCCGGGGTGGTGCTCACGACACCGGACGGCTGGATGCGGACCGGCGACGTCGCGGCCATGGACGCCTTCGGTTCGATCCGGATCGCCGACCGCACCAAGGACCTCATCAAGTCCGGGGGCGAGTGGATCAGCTCCGTCGACCTCGAGAACGCGATCATGAGCCACCCGAAGGTCAAGGAGGCCGCCGTCGTCGGCATCCCGCACCCCAAGTGGGACGAGCGTCCGCTGGCCTGCGTCGTCCTCAGGGACGGCGAGACGGCCACCGAGGAGGAGATCCTCGACCACCTCAAGCCGCAGGTGGCCAAGTGGTGGCTGCCCGACGCGGTGGAGTTCATCGACGAGGTGCCCAAGACCAGCGTCGGCAAGTTCTCCAAGAAGGACCTGCGCGCCCGCTTCGCCGAGTTCCCCGCGAAGGGCTGAGCGCCCCGGGTGGGTCCGTCCGCAGCCGTGGGCGGACCCACCCTCATGACGTGACTCGCAGGAAGGACACGAGCACGCTGAGTGCACCCAAGTCGTGACGTGAAGGAATCGTCCGACTACGTTGTGCACATGCCTTCTGCTCCGGCCAGAACCACGAACCGCTCGACGGCCGCCCCGTCGCCCGGCATCCGGGGCAGGCACCGCGCAGGACGGGGCCGGCGCCTGCTGTGGACGTCCGGCCTGGTCGCGGCGCTGGTCGGCGCCGGACTGCTCACCCCGTCCCTCATCGCCCCCGAGGCGTCGTCGTCGGTCGCGCACCCGGCCATCGAGCAGGCCCGCAAGGTCCGGCAGGCGCCGGCGACGTCGTCGACTCCGGCGCCGCCCGCACCCACGACGGCCGCCCCTCCGGCGAGCAGCACCACGGCCTCCGCCCCGACCCCCGCGGGCACCGCTCCGGCGACCGGCTCCACCACCGCCGCAGCGGGCACCCCCACCACCACGGCGCCCAGCTCGACCCCCGCCGCGCCCGTCGCGACGGGCGACAACCCGCTGGCCGGCATGACCTTCCACGGCCTGAACACCGGCGCGATCCAGGCCGCGGCGCAGGGCGGCCGCAGCGCCGAGGACACCGCCGCGCTCGCGGAGCTGGCGAATGCGCCGACGGCGACCTGGCTGGGCGGGTGGAGCGGCGACGTCACCGCGGCGGCACGCCGGGCGGTCGCCGACGCCGACGCGGCCGGCGCCGTGGCCGTCCTCGTCGTCTACAACATCCCCGGCCGCGACTGCGGCGGGCACTCCGCCGGCGGCGCGGACTCCTCGGCGGCCTACCGGCAGTGGGTCCAGGGGGTGGCGGCCGGCATCGGCAGCGGGACGGCGGTCGTCGTCCTGGAGCCCGACGCGCTCGCCCACCTGTGCGGCGACCCTGCCGAGCGGCTGGCGCTGCTGCGGTCCGCCGTCACCACGCTGGAGCAGAACCCGGGCACGCACACCTACGTGGACGCCGGGCACCCGCACTGGCTGGACCCGGCCACGGCGGCCGACCGGCTGCGTGCCGTGGGCGCCGCGGAGGCCGACGGCTTCGCGCTGAACGTCTCCAACTTCGTCACCACCGCGGACAACGTGGCCTACGGCCAGCGGGTCTCCGCGCTGCTCGGCGGCGCGCACTTCGTCGTGGACACCAGCCGCAACGGCAACGGCCCTGGCAGCGACTGGTGCAACCCGTCGGGCCGCGCCCTGGGCGAGCGCCCGACGGCGCGGACCGGCCAGAGCCGGGTGGACGCCTTCCTGTACGTCAAGCGGCCCGGCGAGTCCGACGGCGCGTGCAACGGCGGTCCGGCGGCCGGCGCCTTCTGGCCGGCGTACGCGATCGGGCTGGTGCGCGCCGCCGCCTGACGGTCACCCGGCGGCGGGCTCCAGCTCGCCCGCCGGCAGCGCCTCGCTGTAGCCCACCCGGTACACGAGCAGCCGCATGTCCGGCGACGGCGAGTGCTCGGCCGTCTGCTCGAAGTTGCGCTCGAAGTACTGGAGGACCTCGTCCTCGTAGCCCTGGTCGTAGCTCAGCAGCAGGTACACGTACTGGTGCCCCTCGGCGATCGACGCGACCTCCTCGGGCAGCCGGGCGGGGTCGTACGCGGGCGCCGGCCCCTGCCGGTCCCACACCGGCAGGGTCGTGATCCGGGCGGCGCCGTCGTAGTAGTACTCGAAGGGGTACACGGTGAACGGCGAGCTCAGCACCACCACGTCCTGCGGGCGGGCACCCTCCTCGACCAGTTCCGCCGCCGTCCGGTAGTCCTCGGTAACCGGGGTGTCGGGGTTGGTGGCCTGCACGACCGTGCCGAGCACCGTGACGGCGAGCAGGGCACCGGCCAGCCCCCGGGCCACCGGCCTGCTCAGGCCGCTGATGAAGACCACCAGCAGGACCAGCACCGCCGGGAGGGCGGCGATCATGTACCGGCTCAGGAAGAACGGCGTCACCAGGTGGCTGACGACGAAGGCCAGCAGCACCGGCACGAAGGCGGCCGCCACGAGGTAGGCCGTCTGCCGGCCGAGGCGGACGCCGGCCCGCACGCTGGCCAGCGCCGCGAGCACCAGCAACGGCCACGCCGACACCAGCACCGTGTTGATCGTGTCGCTCTGGAAGCCGAAGACGAACTGCGAGTAGACGTTCGAGTAGTCCACCGACGACGGCTCGGGCAGGTTGGGCCGGGTCTGCGAGGCCGACCCGTTGGCCCGGAACCACAGGAACCACGGCAGGTAGGCGGCGCCGACCACGGCCGCGACCCCGACCATCCGGACGACGGCCGCACGGGGCAGCCGGCGCCACGTCAGCAGGACGTAGAGGCCCTGGGTCAGCAGCACGAACGCGAAGAAGTAGTGCGTGTAGACGCCCACCACGGCGGTCGTGGCGTAACCGGTCCAGGCGGCGGTCCGGCCGGTCGTGATCAGCGTCAGGAAGAAGTACTGGCTCACCAGGGTGACCAGGACCAGCATCGAGTACATGCGGGCCTCGCTGCCGTACCACTGCAGGAACGGCGAGCAGCTGAAGACGACCAGGGCGAACAGCGCCCACGGCCTGCTGAGGACCTTGCGGGCGACGAGGTAGAACACCGGGACGGCGGCGAGCAGGAACAGCAGGGACAGCGTCCGCGCCGTCCCGATGTCCGGGCCGAGCACGAGCCGCCAGGTGCGCAGCAGCACGTGGTAGAGCGGGACGTGCACGTCCTCGGCGATGATCCGCAGCAGGTCACCGTAGCTGTGGTTGGTCTGCCACAGGCTCTGCGCCTCGTCCAGGCGGATCGAGTTGCGCAGCCACTCCACCCGGGCACCCACCAGGACCAGGCCCAGGCACAGCAGGTGGACAGCGGCGACCAGCAGGGGGTCACCGCTCCTCCGGGGGACGACGCGGCGCGGCTCCCGGCGGGTGCGGTGGCGGGGGCCCTCAGCCGGTGCCGGCGGCGCAGGGGACAGCAGGTCGGTGGACACGTCGCTCCTCGCGGCGGCTCAGTCGCGGACCGGCTGCAGCGCCGGCTCGACCGAGGGGGTGGGCTCCGCGGTGGTCCGGTCGCGGCGGATCGGCGACAGGGGTGCGGGGGACGGCGCGGGGAGCAGCGGGGCACTCCGGGGCGCGCGGGACGGCGAGGCCGCGATGACGAAGGGCACGGCGATGGCCAGGTGGACGGCCAGCCAGGCGACGTTGGCCATCAGCGAGGCACTGGCGCCCTCGCGGGCCGCACCGACCGCCAGGGCGACCGCGGCGACGGCCGCGTAGACCAGCTGCGGCACGACCAGCCGCAGGAAGTTCGGCCGGGCACCGTCGTGGGTGGCCTTGCTGGTCACGGCGAACGACGTCTTCCGGTTGGCCAGCACCGCCGCCATCGCGGTGATCTGCAGCCACCAGGCGCTCAGCGAGAACGCGATGGCCTGGTAGCTGTAGGTGAAGTTGGACGTGCGCTGCAGGACGTACAGGTTGATCCACATGTAGGGCACGAAGACCAGCGCCAGCGTCATCGTCGATGTCACGATCGGGGTCTCCCCGGTGAGCAGGAAGACGATCGGCAGCAGCGCGTCGAGCAGGATGACCGAGCCCGACAGGTAGTAGCTGGCCGAGAGCAGGTACTGCAGCTTCTGCGCCGTGGTGAGCCCGCGCCGCAGCAGGGGGTTGTACTTGAAGATCACCTCGAGGCTGCCGCGGGTCCAGCGGAACTGCTGCTTGTAGTAGTTGAGGAAGTCGTCGGGCGCGAGCCCCTCGGCGAGGACCGTGGGCACGTAGACGCTCTTCCAGCCGCGCTCGTGCATGAACAGCGAGGTGAGGAAGTCCTCGGCGATGTTGAACTCGCACATGCCGCCGGCCTCGGCGATGGCGCTGCGCCGCACGGCCATGTTGGTGCCGCACATGAACGCGGAATCCAGCCGGCTCTTGCCGGACATGATCGGCCCGAAGAACAGCGTCTGCTGGTCCCAGGCCACGCGGGTGACCCGGTTCTGGTCCTGGTTGGCGTAGAACTGCGGCGTCTGGACGAAACCCATCCGCTCGTCCACGAAGTACCCCATGACCTCGGTGAGGAAGTCGTGGTGCGGGACGTGGTCGGCGTCGAAGACGACGAAGAACGGGCTCGAGGTCCGCGACAGCGCGTGGTTGATGTTGCCCGCCTTGGCCCCACCCGGGGTCACCCGCGTCAGGCACCGGGCGCCGAGCTCGTCGGCGAGCTCCTCGATGTCGCGCCAGTCGTCCTTGCCGGCGACCAGGCCGTCGTTGAGCAGGTACACGGTGAAGGGCACCGGGTAGGACATCGCCAGGGCCGCCTTCGTCGTCTCCCGCACGATGTCCACCGGCTCGCCGCAGACGGTGATGAAGACGTCGACGGGCGGGGCGTAGGAGGGGTCGAACGGCCGCGCGGTGTCCCGGGACCAGACCGTCCAGCAGTAGCCGACGATCTGGACCAGGTGGAACAGCTCGGTCGCCAGCAGGGCACCGAACAGGAACCAGTTGCCGTGCTCGAACGCGACGCTGATGACCAGCGTGTAGACGACGGCCAGCACGACGTTGGTCACCAGGAACGCGCGGTTGGGCTCGTACTGCAGGAACCCGTGCGTGTCCGGGCGGGAGGTCGCACCGCGACCCGGGGCGAGAGTCACGGCGCCTGCTCCTCGGTGACGTTCAGGTTGGGCAGCTCGTCGAGGTGGAGGGCCATCCCGAACCACACCCAGTTGGAGTCGTAGTAGCCGAGTTCCTCGGTCAGGTCCTTCGAGTCGGGGTCGTAGAACCGCAGCAGCTCGTCGGTGTAGACCTGCTCGGCCAGGTCGGGCCGGACGGTGTCGAAGTAGCCCATCGCGCCGCCGTACATCGCCGGGGCCTCGTAGTCCACGGCGGGCGTGCCGTCGCGGTGGTAGGCGGCCACCAGCCGGTCCTGCTCCGTGTACGCCTGGGCCAGGGGCACCTGGCGCTCCAGGAGCTGGCGGGCGCGCTCCTCGCCGTACCAGGCGTGGTCCAGCGCCAGCCGCCACGGCAGGCGCAGGGCGTCGTAGCTGAACCGTGTGGTCAGGTCGCCGCTCGGCGCGCTGAACTCACCGGTGCGACGGTCGACCAGCACCCAGTCGGCCGGGAGCCCGGAGGAGCGGTCGGCGTCCAGCGGCTGCCGGTTGAGCTCCTGCAGCAGGGCGTAGGAGCTGTCCACCAGGCCGGCCCAGTCGTGCTCGGGGTCGGGGTCCACCCGTGCGAACACGCGGTAGGCGTAGGGCGCGAGGTAGGAGGGGTTGACCAGCACCTGGGTGCGGTTGCGCTGCTCGAGGTCGTTGGCCACCAGCAGGGGTGCGCCGTCGACCTCGACGACCGACTCCTCCCACACCGCGTCGATCAGCGGCAGCGCGTCGTAGAGGTAGTCGTCCTGCTTCCACCTCGAGTAGGCCATCAGCAGCGCGAACGCGACGTCGACGTCGGCGTCGCTGGCGGAGTTGCTGCCGCCGAGCTCGTCCTGGATCCCCCAGGAGCCGTCGGGGCGCTGTCCGAAGCGCCACGCCAGCAGCGAGTCGTCCCGCTGCAGGTTGTCCTTGGTCCACTGCCAGCTGTCGGCGAAGGTCTGCTGGTCGTCCATCCAGACGGCCCGGAGCATCGTGTAGCTCTGGCCCTCGGACGTGGTGATCGACCCGTTCTGCAGGTCCATCGTCCGGTTCGTGCCCGGCTCGACGTAGGTGTCCTTGTAGACCTGCCACAGGTCGGCCAGGACCGTCTTCTCCGACGCGATCATCGGCTCGTCGGCGGCCACGACCGCCGCGGCCCGCTGGACGTCGTCGGAGAGGTGGACCCCGCCCGCGACGGCGGCGCCCACGGCGAGGACGACGGCGACGGCGGTCCCGCGCCGGCGACGCCGACGCCTGGTGGCGGTGGGAGGGGAACCGGCGGGGACCCCGCCCGGCTCGACCCGGTGATCAGGCTGCACGTCGTCCTCCGCGCTCGTCCGGTCGCCGGCCCCCGAGCGCGCCGGCGGCGCGCTCGACGACCTCCACCAGGTCCACCACCGGCTCGCCGAGCGGGTGGCGGTCGCCCAGGAGGTCCGCGTGCCGGGCCACGAGCACGCTGATCGAGGGGTCGTCCCGGCGGATCCCCAGGCGGGCGAGGATGCCCTCGACGTCGCCCTCGTCCGCGCCGGTCAGCAGCGCCCGGACGGTCTCGCCGTCGGAGACCCAGACGTCCCCGGTCCGTCGCGAGGACTCCCAGCCCTCGGGGAGCGCGGCCTGCGGGACGCTGAGCACGACCACCAGGTCGTTGCCGGTGCGCCGCTCGCGCTGGCCGTCAAGCTGCCGCTCCAGGCGCGCGCCCTCGGCGTCGATCGCCTGGAGCACGCCGTCCGCCGTGCGCGCCCAGGTGAAGCGTGCGGCCCAGGCCCGCGCCCGCTCGGCGATCGTCCCGGCGACCGCCGGGTCGTCGAGGGTCAGCAGGGCCCGGACGATCGCGTCGGCCAGCCCGTCGGGCTCGCCGTCGACCAGCCAGCCGGTCACGCCGTGGCGGACGGTGTCGCGCACGCCGCTGACCCGCCGGGCGAGCGCGGGGACGCCGGCGGCGTTGGCCTCGACCAGCGACACGGCCCAGTCCCCGCCGTCGGAGGCGCTGACGGTCAGCCAGGCGGTGCCGAGCAGCGCGTCCCGCTCGGCGTCCGGGAGCCGGCCGTGGAACACGACCCGCGATCCGGCCGTGCGCGCGCGCTCCACCAGCTCGCGGCGGGCGGGCCCGTCGCCGACGAGGTGCAGCTCGGCGTCAGGCACCCGCACCTGCACGTCGGTCATGGCGTCGACGAGCGAGTCCAGCCGCTTGTGGTGCGTGAGCCGGCCCACCACGACGACGCGTGGGGTGGCGGCGCGCTCGCCGCGCAGGCCGAGGGTGTCGGCGCCGGTGGGCACCACGTGGACGGGTCCGTCGAAGCGCAGCCGGCGGCGCACCTGGGTGCGGGCCGACGGGGAGAGGACCACCACGGTCCGGCGCCGGTAGACCCGGCGGCTCACCGGCCCCTCGAGCCAGCGCGCGAGCCGTGCGGCGGCCGGCCGCAGGGCACGGGCGAAGAGGTCCTGGTGCACGTGGTGGACCAGGAGCACCACCGGGATGCGCCGGCCGGTGACCAGCGGGCTGAAGAACGGGATGCCGTTCTGCGAGTCGACCACCGCGTCGACCGACGACCGGTGCCGCAGCAGCCACAGCAGGGCGAGGGGGTAGACGCTCCACCAGCTGCCGAGCCGGCGGACGGCGTACCCGTCGACGGTCTCCCGCGCCGGGGTGCCGTCCGGACGGCTGGTGACCAGGACGACCGAGCGCCCACGGTCGGCCAGCTCGCGGGCCACGCGCTGGCAGTACAGCTCGGCGCCGCCCGCCGAGCGGTGCCGGCGGTCACGCCAGTTGAGGACGACGACGGAGGGGCCCTGCACCGACCGGCTCACGACATCCTCGCCAGCGCCGCGCGGACCGCGACGACCTCGGAGACGACGCGCCTGCCGTGGCTCCACACGTGGAACGACGAGCCGGCCTGGTCGGTCCACCGGACCGGCACCTCGACGACCGGCATGCCCAGCCGGTTGGCCACCGCCAGCACCTCGACGTCGAAGGCGAAGCCGCGCGCGGTGACCCGGCTGAAGATCTGCTGCGCCGCGTCCCCGGAGAAGAACTTGAACCCGCACTGGGTGTCGGCGACCTCGCCGACCATCGGCCGGGTGAGCATCCGGAAGGTGGAGGAGCCCAGCCGGCGGACCAGCGGCTGGGCCACGGCGTAGCTGGCGCCGGGCGCACGCCGGGAGCCGATCACGACGGGCGCGCCCCGCTCGAGGTGCCCGAGGACGTCGGTGAGCACCTGCGGCGGCGTGGACAGGTCGGCGTCGCAGAAGCCGCGGTAGCGCGCCGTGCTCGCCAGCAGGCCACGGCGCACCGCGGCCCCCTTGCCCTGGCGCGCGCACCCGATGAGCCGCAGCTCGGTGTTGCCGGGGCGCTGCTGCGCGACCTCGTCGACGACCTCGGCCGAGCGGTCGACCGACCCGTTGTCGACGACGGTGATCTGCACGCGCAGCGGGAGGGTGGCGGTGTGGGCGGCGAGGGCGCGCAGCGTCGGGCCGAGCCGGGCCTCCTCGTTGTAGGCAGGGACGACGATGTCGAGGTCGGGCTGCCGGTCGTGCACGGCGTTGCCACCTTCCGCGGGGACGTTGGTCAGGGGGTGCTCCGGATCAGGGCTCGGGCGGGCGGTCACTCGGCGGCGACCCGGGGGGCGGGGGCCGCGGTCACCAGGCGGGCCTCCAGCACCTCGACGGCGTCCACCTCGAGGGCGTCGAGGACCGGCCGGCGGGCGAAGACGACGCGCGAGCTCAGCAGGAAGCTCGTCGCCGCGCTGGCCACGGTGGCCACGGCCGCACTCGTCAGCGGGTCCAGCCCGACGAGGCGCAGGGCGGTCGAGAACACGACGGCGTTGACGCCGAAGCCGAGGGTCGCCGAGCCGTTGAACAGGACCGCGCGGCGCAGCACCGAGCCGACGGTCTCCCGGCCGACCGGGCGGCGGGCGGACCAGGTCCAGAAGTAGCTGAGGACGAAGTTGACCTGGGTGGCGGTCAGGAAGGCGACGACGTTGGCCGCCTCGGGCGCCGTCCAGGGCAGCACCAGCCGGAAGACCAGCAGGTGCAGCGCGGTGATGGCCAGGCCCACCACCGCGAAACGGATGGTCTGGGCGCGGCAGAGCGCTCGCAGCATTCGGACTTCTCCCTCAACCGACCGGCGGGTCGGACATCTCGGGAGCACGTCCTTGCTCGACACCCCCCGCGGTACCGGATTCCGAAGCTACCTGCGCTCCACCGGGGCTCCCCGGCCTCGGGACCGCCATGATCACGACTGGACACCGGCCCACTACCACGCGTCAACAAATCGCGCGCGATGCGATGGCGCCCATCACAGCGAGGACGGCCGGCTCTGTCATGACGGTCACGCACCACGGCACGGCCAGGGGCATCTGCCCTGCTCAGCGCCGGGTTCGGCGCATCGACCCCGATCAACCTGGGAAACAGCTGTGTGATCTGCGCCACATCGGTCCGAACAGGGCCGCAAGGCCCTGTTGCGATGGTGGCGGGGCCCACTCACCTCGGGAGGACGTCTGCGACGACTCCCGACGCCGCGATCCTCCCCCGGCTGTCAGCGCACGACCACACCGGTGCGCTCCCGCGCCGGGGTCCGCTCCTCGCGATGCTCCCCCGGCTGTCAGCGCACGAAGGGCTGCTGACCGGTCTCGCTCACCATCGGACGGCCCGCGGCCTGCCACTCCCCCATGCCGCCTCCCACGTTGACCGCGTCGTAGCCGTTGGCGTTGAGCCAGGCCGCCACCCGGGCCGAACGGCCGCCGCCGCGGCAGGTGACGTAGAGCGGGTCACCCTCGGGCAGGTCGTCCAGCCGGGCCGGGACCTCGCCCATCGGGATGTGGGTGGCTCCGTCGATGTGGCCGGCCACCCACTCGTCGTCCTCACGGACGTCGAGGACGACGGCATCCTCGGGCACCTCGCTGGCGGGCACGGTCGGGACCTGCTGCGGCATCACGCATCCATCGTGACACGGCGGCTGCGGCCCGCCGGGCTGACAGGATGGAGGCGATGAGCGCCGACGCCGCCGCACCGGTCCGGGACCCGGCCTGGTCGCTGTCCCGCTCGGCGATCGGGCTGTGGACCACGCAGGGCGTGCTCGGCACGCTCTGGTTCGCCCTCGGCACCCTGGCCGTCTTCCTCGTGCCGGACGACGCCGGGGGTCCCGTCCCGGTGCTGCGCTGGGCGGCGCCGGTAGTGACGCTGCTCTACGCCGTCGTGGCGATCGGCATCCGGCCGTGGGTGCGCTACCGGGTGCACCGCTGGGAGGTCACCGGGGAGGCGGTCTACACCCTGACCGGCTGGCTGACCCGCACCTGGACGCTGGTCCCCATCTCGCGCATCCAGACCGTCGACGTCACCCGCGGGGTGCTCCAGCAGCTGTTCGGCCTGGCGACGGTCGCGGTGCTGACGGCCTCCTCGCAGGGGACCGTCCGGGTCCTGCACCTGGAGGCCGACGTGGCGCAGCGGGTGGCCGACGACCTGGCGCGGCGGGCCGAGCTGATCCGCGACGAGGCCACGTGAGCGGAGAGGGGGGTGCGCACCCCAGCGAGGAACACGCAGCGCCCCACCGGAGCGGACCGGCGGGCGACGTGGGCGTGGACGACGCGCTCGTACCGGGCGAGCGGCCGCGCCGGACGTCGCCCCGCGTGGTGCTGGTGCACACCGCCACCTTCCGGCAGGCCCGCCAGCTGGTGCCGGTCCTCATCCCGGTCGCCGCCGTGGTCGGCCTGGACGACGGTCTGCTCACGATCGTCGTGATGGCGGTCGTCATCACGGTGCTGTCGGCGGCCGCGGCCTCGCTGAGCTGGTGGCGGTTCGGTTACGCCGACCGGGCGACCGCGGTGGTGGTGACCCGGGGGCTGCTGGCGCGATCGGTGCGCACCGTGCCGAACGACCGGATCCGCGGCGTGGAGGTCGAGGCCCCACCGCTGCACCGGCTGCTCGGGCTGGTGCGGGTGCGCATCGACGCCGCCGCCGGCGCGGTGGCCACCGACGCGGAGGAGCTGGTCGTCGACGGCGTCCCGCGCGCCGAGGGCGACCGGCTGCGGGCGCGGCTGCTGGCCCGCCGTCCCGCGGGCCCGCCGGCTCCGGGGGACGACGGCCGGCCGGAGCCCGAGCCGGCCGAGGAGGAGATCGCCCGGTTCGACCCCCGCTGGCTGCTCTACGCGCCGCTGGTCGGCAGCTACCTGGTCGTCCCGGTGGCCGCCGTCGGCACGCTCGTCCGGCTGGTGCAGGAGCTGCCCGACGCCGTCGTCCCGGACCTGGCCGGCCCCGAGCCGTCGGCCCGGCTGCTGGTCCTCACGCTGGTCGCCGCGGTACCGCTGCTGGCGCTGGCCGCGGTGGTCGGGGCGGCCGTCGTGAACTGGCGCTACCGGCTGGTGCGGCGGGGCGGGTCGCTGGTCGCCGTCCGCGGGCTGCTCACCCGCCGGCACACCGAGCTGGAGGTCGACCGCGTCCGGGGCGGCACGCTGAGCGAGGGCCTGGGCATGCGCTGGGTGCGCGCCGCGCGGGTCAACGCCCTGGTCACCGGGCTGGGGCAGGCCAACCGGCGCGGCCAGCTGCTCCCGCTCGGCCCGCGGACCGAGGCGCTGCGGCTGCTGGGCCGGCTGGTCGAGGACCCCGGCCCGCTCACCGGCCACCCGCCGGCCGCGCTGCGCCGCCGGCTGTTCCGGGCGCTGGCCGCGGGGCTGGCGGTCACCGCGGGCGGGGTGTGGGCGGCGGCGACCCTCGGCTGGTGGTGGGTGCCGGCCGCCGGGGTCGTCCTCACCGTGCTGGGCGTGCCCATGGGCATCGGCCGGTACCGGGCGCTCGGGCACGGGGCGGGCCCGCGGTCGTTCAGCGTGCGCAGCGGCTGGGTGGTGCGCGAGCAGGTGGTGCTGCAGCGGCGTGCCGTCGTCGGGTGGGAGGTGCGGCAGAGCGTGCTGCAACGGCGGGCGGGACTGGCGACCGTCGTCGCCTGCGTGGGCGCCGGCAGCGGGGGCTACGCCGCGGTGGACATGGCCGCCGCCGACGTCCCCGGCTTCACGACGGCGGCGTCGTCGGGGACGTGGGCGGGGACGCTGACCCCTGGCTGACGGTCCCCGGCCCGCGACTGTCGATCACCCCCGCGGGTAGCAGGGCGGTGATGGGATGCGGACCTGCCCGGGTGCGGAACTCATCCCTGCCTGCCGTGGCCGCCACCCAGGTGCACCCGCCCGGCCAGCGCCGCCGCCTCGACGCGGGTGGCCACGCCGAGGCTCCGCAGCAGCGCCGCCACCAACCGCTTCGCCGTCCGTTCGGACACGTGCAGGGTGGTGGCGATCTCCACGGTGCTCGTGCCGTCGGCCACCAGCCGCCACAGCCGGCGCTCGTCGGCGGTCAGCCGCTCGGCCAGGCCCTGCCCACCGGAGGGCGCGGACTCCTCGAGCAGCCGGCGCAGCAGGGCCTCGGGGATCACCGACCAGCCGTCGAGCACCGCCATCAGGGGGCGCACCAGCGCCTCGGGGTCGGCGGTCTTGGGCAGGAAGCCGGCGGCCCCCGCGCGCAGCGCCTCCAGGACGGCGTCCTCCTCGGCCTGACCGGAGAGCGCCACCACCCGCACCGTCGGGTCGGCCCGGCGGATCGCCGCGATCGCCCGCGTGCCGCCCGGCGGCGGCATGTGCAGGTCCACGACGGCGACGTCGGCGTGGTGCCGGCGCACCATCGCCGCGGCCGCCGAGGCGTCGTCGGTCGTGGCCACGACGCGGACCCGCCCCTCGCTCACCCCCGGCAGCAGCAGGGCCAGACCCCGGCTGAACAGCGGGTGGTCGTCGACGAGCACCACGTCGACCTCAGGACGGCGCCCAGCTCCGGCGTCGGTCAACTCCATCTCTCCCCAGGCGGTCCGCTGCGCCGGCGCTGTTGACCGCACGCAACTCGGAGGTGCCCATGACCCTCGCTCCCAACCACCCGACGTCCGTCGAGTCGGGCCGGGTGCCGGCCGTCCTGCGCCGCCTGCTGCGGCGCCGCAGGCAACCGCCGTCCGCCGTCCCGGAGCAGGCCCCGCCGCCCAGCGAGGCGCTGGTGCGGGCGCTGTGCCACGACATGCGCTCGCCGCTGGCCTCGCTGGAGGCCCTCCTGGGGGCGCTGGACCGGCCCGCCGGGCCGGCCGCCGATCCCGGGGAGGTGCTGGAGCTGGCCCGCGCGCAGACCGCGCACCTGGCCTCCATGCTCCGGACGGCGGCCGCCACCGGCGGGGCCGCGCCGCTGGGCCGCGGCACCCGCCGGCTGGGCGACGTCGTCCGGGCGTCGGTGGCCGCCTCGGGGCTGCCCGCCGCGCAGCTGACCGTGCGCTTCTGCCCGCACGCCGAGGACGTCGCCGTGGCCGACGCCCGCGTGCAGCGGATCCTGACCAACCTGCTGGAGAACGCCCACCGGCACGGGGACGGCGCGGCGGTGCTGCTGTCGGTGCGGTGTCGGCCGGGCTGGGTGGACCTGTCGTTGACCCAGGCCGTCGTCCGCCCGGAGCGGTTGCTCGGGCACCTGCGCACCGACTCCCCGCCGCAGGACCTCACGGGGCTCGGCCTGTGGTCGGTGAGACGGCAGACCGGCGAGCTGGGCGGGCGGATCGTGTGGACCGAGGACGGTGTGGCCCTGACGCTGACCGTGCAGCTCCCCGACCGCTGAGGGAGGACCTCCTCGGGCTCCATCCGCCGTGATCATGGGGTTGTCGCCGCCCGCTCCCGCGGGCCGCCGCGTGTCGCCGGCAACAAGCCCATGATCACCGGCGGTGCGGCCGTAGTGGCCGCGGTGTCGGCCGGTGGGCCGACCGATCACATTGGCACCGGGGGGCCACCGCTCGGCACGGGCGGGCCACCCGGCGCGGGCAGATCCCTGGTGTCACCGCATCGGCGGTGGTCGCGACGACGCCAGGGAGACACGCATGTTCACGCACACCCACGCCCTGCAGTACGAGGCCAAGCCCGACGGCCCCGACGCCACGTTCGCCCGGCGGATGCAGGAGATCCTCGGCGGCCAGTGGGGCGAGATGACGGTCGCCACGCAGTACCTGCTGCAGGGCTGGAACTGCCGGCTGCCCGGCAAGTACAAGGACATGCTCCTGGCCATCGGCACCGAGGAGCTGGCCCACGTCGAGATGATCGTGACGATGATCGACCGGCTGCTCGACCACCAGCCGCTCAAGCCCGACGCCGCCGACCGCACCAACGAGGCCGCCGCCGGCTACGGGCAGACCAACCCGCAGCACGCGATCGTCAACGGCGGGGGCGCGTACTACAAGGACAGCATGGGCGTGCCGTGGAGCGGCGCGTACGTCACCGCCAGCGGCAACCTCATGGCCGACTTCCACTACAACGCGACCGCCGAGATGCAGGGCCGGCTGCAGGTGGCCCGGCTCTACAACATGACCGACGACCCCGGGGTCAAGGACATGCTGCGGTTCCTCATCACCCGCGACCACATGCACCAGATGCAGTGGCTGGCCGCGATCGAGCAGCTCAAGGAGGACGGGCTCGAGGGCATCCCGGTGCCCGAGGCGTTCCCGCTGGAGGAGGAGGTCGGTGACCTCGGCTACACCTTCATCGACGCCTCCGACGGCCCCGAGGCCTCAGCCGGCCGGTGGGCCTCGGGTCCGGCACCGGACGGCCGCGGTGAGTTCCGCGCCCGCCCGATCGAGGCGACCGCCGACGCGCCGATCCTGCCGCCGGGCGACCCGCGGCTGTACGGGACCCCGCAGACCGAGGTGGGTGGCCTGCTGCAGAAGGCCAAGGACCTGCTCAAGTGACGCGCTGATCCGTCCCGTCCTGCGCCGTCGCTGTGCCGGTGGCCGGGTCTCCTGGACCCGGCCACCGGCCGGCGGGCCGCCCCTGCCGGAGGAGAGCACCGTGCACCTGTCCGTCCCCGCCGTCCTGCTGACGGTGGTCTACGCCGCGGCCCTCGCCGTCGCGGTCGCCGCGCCCGGCCATCACCTGGTCGCCGGCCTCGTCGTCCTCACTGGTCTGGTCACCCGCTGGGCCGTCCGCCACCGCCGCACCCACGCCGTCCCGGCCGCCGTGGCGACCGCCGACGCCGTCCTCGCACCCGATCCCGCCCGGGCCGCCGCCTGACCCGGCTCCCCGTCCCCGACGATCAGCCCAGCTCACCGTCGGGCGTCCTGGCTCACCGTCGACCCTGAGCCAGGACGTGGTCCGACCAGCCCAGCTGATCGTCGAGGGACGCTCCCGGAACGCGCGAGGCGCGCGCCCCCACATAGGGACGCGCGCCAACGCAACCGACTGGAACGGCCCGGCTCCCGGGACCCGCCACGAGCGGAGCGAGTGGTGGGGAGGAGTCGGGTCCTTCTTCAGTGCTGGACGGCCTTCTCCGCCCCGATCCCGGTGAGCGCCCGGACCTCCAGCTCGGCCCACTTGGGCTCGTCCGGCTTCTCCTTGGAGAGCACGGTGCCCAGCCAGCCGAGGAAGAACGACAGCGGGATCGACACCAGGCCGGGGTTGTTCAACGGGAACCAGGAGAAGTCGACGTCCTGGATCAGCGACGGGCTGACGCCGGTGACCGGGTTGACCGGCGCACCGGACACCACCGGCGAGAAGATGATCAGCGTGATGCACGCGATCAGACCGCCGTACATCGACCACAGCGCGCCCCGGGTGGTGAACCGGCTCCAGAACAGGGTGTAGAGGATGGTCGGCAGGTTCGCCGAGGCGGCCACCGCGAACGCCAGCGCCACCAGGAAGGCGATGTTCAGCCCGGCCTGCAGCGCCAGGATGCCCAGCCCGATCGAGATGGCACCGATGACGATCGCGGTGATGCGGGCGACCTTCACCTCCCCGTTCGGCGACACCTGACCCTTCTTGATCACCGACGCGTACACGTCGTGCGCGAAGGACGCCGAGGCGGTGATCGTCAGGCCGGCGACCACGGCGAGGATCGTCGCGAACGCGACACCGGCGATGATGCCCAGCAGCACCGTGCCGCCCAGCTCGAAAGCCAGCAGCGGCGCCGCGGCGTTGACCGCACCGGGCGCGGCGAGGATGGTCTCCGGCCCCACCAGCGCGCCGGCGCCGTAGCCGATCACCAGGCTGAACAGGTAGAAGATGCCGATCAACCAGATCGCCCAGACCACCGAGCGGCGGGCGTCCTTCGCCGTCGGCACGGTGTAGAAGCGCATCAGCACGTGCGGCAGGCCCGCCGTCCCGAGGACCAGGGCCAGGGCCAGCGAGATGAAGTCGAGCTGGGAGATGTTGGTCGCCCCGTACTGCGCCCCCGGCGCCAGGACGTCGCGGCCCTCCACGGCGTTGGCCACCGAGTCGCCGAACAGCGCCGAGAGGTTGAAGCCGTACAGCGCGAGCACCCAGAGCGTCATCACCAGCGCGCCGGCGATGAGCAGCGTGGCCTTGATGATCTGCACGTACGTGGTGCCGCGCATGCCGCCGACCAGCACGTAGACGATCATCAGCGCGCCGACCAGGACGACGACCAGCGCCTGGGCGGCCTCACCGGTGACGCCGAGCAGCAGGGTCACCAGGCCGCCGGCGCCGGCCATCTGGGCCAGCAGGTAGAACAGCGAGACCGCCAGGGTCGAGATCGCCGCCGCCGTGCGCACCGGGCCCTGCCGCATCCGGAAGGCCAGCACGTCGGCCATCGTGAACCGGGCGGTGTTGCGCATGAGCTCGGCGACCAGCAGCAGCGCCACCAGCCAGGCGACGAGGAAGCCGATCGAGTAGAGGAACCCGTCGTAGCCGTAGACGGCGATCGCGCCGGCGATGCCCAGGAAGGACGCCGCCGACAGGTAGTCACCGGCGATGGCCAGACCGTTCTGGGTACCGCTGATGTTGCGGCCGGCGGCGTAGTAGTCCGCGGCGCTGGTGTTGTTGCGGCTGGCCCGGAAGGTGATGACCAGCGTGATCAGGACGAAGATGCCGAAGATCGAGATGTTGATCGCCGGGCTGCCGATGGTCGCGCTCTCGGCGGCATGCACGTCAAGCACGCGAGGCACCCCCGGTCACCGAGCCGCCGTCGCCGCGGGTGCCGGTGGCGTACTCGTGGTGCTCGAGCCGCTCGCGCATCTCGTCGGAGATCGGGTCGGTGCGCTTGTCGGCGTGCGCCACGTAGACGTGCGTGATGACGAACGTGGACACGAACTGTCCCAGGCCGAGCAGGATGCCGAGGTTGACGTTGCCGAAGACCGGCGTGGCCATGAAGTCCGGCGCGTACGTCGAGAGCAGGACGTAGAGCAGGTACCAGGCCAGGAAGGCCACGGTCATGGGGAACGCGAAGCGACGGAAGCGCCGCTTCAACTCGACGAACTCCGGTGAGGCCTGCGCCTGGGTGTACTCCTCCGGCGTCAGGAGCCTGCGTTCTTCAGGTGGTGTCACAGTTGCGTTCTCCCTGTCGTGCTCGTCACCTGGGACTGGGTGATCGCGGTCACTCTAGAGACAAGGCGACCGATCGTGTGCCGCAGGATGCGAATTCGTTGTGTACGACCGACGTCGCACCCGCCGGACGGAGCGGCGTCGCCCGAACGTACGGCGGCCGTGACCGGGCGGGAACGCGGCGGCGCTGCCATGGGTCATGACCACGTGCGTGGGGACGTCGACGGGCTGGTTCCCGGTGGCACGCGCCGCCGAGGTGGGGTCGAGGCCGCTGCCGGTGGGCGCCGGTGGGCGCGCCTACGTGCTGGTCCGGTTGCGCCCCGATGGTGAGGTCAGCGCCTTCCCGGCCACCTGCCCGCACCGGCTGGTGCCACTGAGCGCCGGCACGGTCGTCGACGGGCGGCTGACCTGCCCGTACCACGGCTGGCAGTACGACGGCGAGGGTCGGTGCGTCACCATCCCGGCCCTGGGCCCGGACGGGACGCCGCCCCCGCGGGCGGACCTGACCGTGCCGTGGGCGGTCGAGGAGCGGCACGGCTGGGTCTGGCTGGCCCCCGAGCGCACCGCCGTCCCCACGCCGCCGCGGCCGGGGGACGCCACCGTTGCCGAACCGGTGCCCGCCCCACCGCAACCCGCCGGCCCGGTGCTCGGCAACCTGCACCCGCCCTGGAGACGGCGTGGCACCCGGTGGCGCTGTCCGGCGAGCTGCGGCCCGGTGGCTGGCTGCAGGTCCGGCTGCTCGGGCGCACCTGGACGCTGCGCCGCACCGACCGCCTCGAGGTCGACCCGCCGGCGTACGGCGTCCGCGAGCGGCTCGGACGCGCCCACCGACCCCGGCGTGGCCACCGGGGAGCGCCCGGTGCGGCTGCGCCGGCGGGTGACCGCGGTCCACCGGGCGCCGTTCCAGCTGCTGCTGCGCCGGGAGCACCTGGACTCCGGCGCGGTCACGACCGTCCACTTCCTGCTGCAGCCGGAGGACGCGGACTCCACCCGCGTCTACACGCGGCTGCTGCTCTCCGCCGGGCCCGGGCGCCCGCTGCCCGCGCCCCGCGACGTCGGCCGCGAGGTGGCCCTCGCGCAGCGGGTGCTCGACGAGGACCTCGCGCTGACCGCGCACCTGGCCGGGCAGGGGCTGCCGCCGGCCGGCCGGGACGAGCTGCACCTGCGCGCCGACCGCCTGGGCGTGGCGCTGCGCCGGGCGCTGTGCGACTTCACCGGGACCGCGCGCGGGGCCCGCGCCGCCGCCTGACGACGGACCCCTGCCCCGGCCGGGAGGCCGCCTTCAATCCGCCGGGAGCAGCTCTCCGCAGGCGGCGCAGCGCACCGGCGGGTCGACGTCCGCCAGCCGCCCGCAGGCCGGGCACACCCGCCGCAGCCAGCAGGCCGGGTCGCCGCCGTCGTCCTCGCGCACGTCGTCGGTCACGGAGGCCATGGTCGGCGCCGGCCCGGTGCCCGGCAACCACCGCGGGACGGCGGCTCTCCAGGAACGGCTGGGATGCTGGCGGTCGTGCCGTCCTCCACCGCCCGCCGCACCGCGCTCGCCCTCGCCGCCACCCTCGCCGGACCCGCCGTCTGGCTGGCCCGCGCCGCCTGGGGACTGCCGACGGCGCTGGGTGCGAGCCAGCGGGAGGTCCAGGCGTACGCCGCCGGCTCGCCGCACTTCTCCGAGGGCCGCTTCCACAACCGGGTCCGCACGCCGGCGCGCCCCCCGGCCAGCGCCCAGCGCGGACTGCTCCGGCAGGTGCACGAGGAGCGCCACATCGGCCTGCCGGCGCGCCCGGTGCCGCTGCACCGCCCGGAGCTGCCCGCGGAGGCGGCCGAGCTGGCGGTCACCTGGTTCGGCCACTCCAGCGCGCTGCTCGAGGTCGACGGCCGCCGGGTGCTGGTCGACCCGGTGTGGGGCGAACGGGTGTCGCCGTCCCCGCTGATCGGGCCGACCCGCCTGCACCCGGTCCCGCTGCCGCTGGCCGACCTGCCCCACGTCGACGCCGTCCTGGTGTCGCACGACCACTACGACCACCTCGACCTGCCCACGGTGCGGGCGCTGGTCCGCACGCAGACGGCGCCGTTCGTCGTCCCGCTCGGGCTGGGCGCGCACCTGCGCGGCTGGGGCGTGCCGGAGGAGCGGGTCGTCGAGCTGGACTGGGACGGCGCGGTGGACGTCGCCGGCCTGACGCTGACCTGCACCGAGGCGCGGCACTTCTCCGGCCGGTTCCTCACCCGCGACACGACGCTGTGGGCCTCCTGGGTGGTGGCCGGGCCGCGCCACCGGGTCTTCTTCGGCGGCGACACCGGCTACACCCCGGCGTTCGCGCAGATCGGCGCGCTGCTGGGGCCCTTCGACCTCACGCTGCTGCCGGTCGGCGCCTACAACGACGCGTGGGCCGCGATCCACATGACGCCGGAGGAGGCCGTCCGGGCGCACGGCGACCTCGGCGGCGGGCTGATGGTGCCGGTGCACTGGGCGACGTTCAACCTGGCCTTCCACCGCTGGGCCGAGCCGATCCAGCGGCTGTGCGCCGCGGCGGAGCGCTCGGAGGTCCCAGTGGCGGTGCCGCGGCCGGGCGAGCGGGTCGACGCCCTGGCCCCGCCGCCGCTGACCGACTGGTGGTCGGCGGTCGGCTCCGCGGCCGGCGCGCCGGCCGAGGGCGGGGACGGCGGCGCGGGCAGCTCCGTGGCCGCCCGGGCCGCCTCCTGGCTGACCGCCCGCCGCCTCCTCGACTGACAGCGGTTCACGAGTCGGTCGGCGGGGGGCGGTCAGCTGGCTAGATCGCCGATCTCGCTGTCACGAGGGCACGAACCGTCAACCGATCAGCGCACCGCTGTGAGGGCGGGCACTCCCCCATCGGGGAGGTCGTGCTCTGCCCACCACGGTGGGCAGAGCACGACCTTCCCGGGGTGGTGTCCCGGACCGGCTCAGGCCAGCAGCCGGGCGACCTCGAACAGGTCCGCGGCCTCGACCTGCGGGGTCCCGCCCGCGGGGTCCAGCCGGTGGCCGGGACGGCGCAGCCGCACCACCTCGATGCCGGCGGCCAGGGCGCCCCGGACGTCGCGCGCCGAGGTGGGCACGTGCACCAGCCGGCCGCCGGCGCGCTCGCGGGCCCGCAGGTAGATCTCCGGTGCGGGCTTGTAGGCACGCAGCCGCTCGGAGCTGAGGAGGCCGGCGTCGTCCACCAGCGGGGCCACCCGAGTGCGGGCGAAGACCGCGTCGTCCACGTTGGACAGGACGCCCACCCGGGCGCGGGCCGCGAGCGCCGGCAGCCCCTCGGCGACGTCGGGCCACAGCGGCCAGTCGCCGACCGAGTCGAGCAGCTCGACGACGTCCGCGTCCGGGTCGCGGGCCACCCCGAGCTCGGCATAGGCGGCGGCCAGCGCCCGGCGGGAGTGCTCGGCGAAGGGCACCCACGTCGTCAGGTCGCGCTGCGAGGCCTTGTTGGCCGCGTCCCAGACGTCGTAGAGGCGCTCCCCGGGGCCGCCGGTGATGCGGGCCAGGGCGGCCGATCCACCGGTCCAGGAATCGATGAGGGCGCTGAACAGGTCGACGGTGACGAGCACGGGACCAGTCTGGTCAACGCAGCAACTTGGACATCCGCCGGTCGGCGAGCGGCTTGCCGCCGGTCTGGCAGGTCGGGCAGTACTGCAGCGAGGTGTCGGCGAAGCTCACCTCGCGCACGGTGTCACCGCAGACCGGGCACGGCAGGCCGGTGCGGGCGTGGACCTGCAGCCCGGACCGCTTCTCGCCCTTCATCGTCGCCGCCTGCTGCCCGAGCTGGCGCGCCAGCGCCTCGCCGAGGGTCACCCGCACCGCGTCGTACAGGCGCAGCGCCTCGTCGTCGGTGAGCTTGTCGGCCATCTTGAACGGCGAGAGCCGCGCGGCGTGCAGGATCTCGTCGGAGTAGGCGTTGCCGATGCCGGCGAGCAGGGTCTGGTCGGTCAGCGCGCCCTTGAGCTGCCCGCTGCGCCCGGCCAGCAGGGCCACGAACGTCTCCCGGTCGACCTGCATCGCGTCGGGGCCGAGCCGTCCGATGCCCGGCACCTCGGCCGGGGAGCGGACGACGTACACGGCCAGGCCCTTGCGGGTCCCCTGCTCGGTGAGGTCGAAGCCCACCCCGCCGGAGGCGGGTCGAGAGCCATGGCCGTCATCGAGGTGCACACGCAGCGCCAGCGGACCCTTGCCCGGTTTCGGCGGGGCGGGCGGCAGCCCGGTGCGCCAGTGCAGCCAGCCGGCCCGCGCCAGGTGGACGACCAGGTGCAGGCCGGAGACGTCGAGGTCGAGGAACTTGCCGTGCCGGGCGACTCCGGTGAGCTCCAGTCCGCCCAGCGCCGACAGCGGCGGCTCGAACGTCTTGATCGCCTGGACCGCGGCCAGGTCGACGCGGGTCACCACGTGGCCGACGGCGTTCTCGCGCAGGAAGGCGGTCAGCGCCTCCACCTCGGGCAACTCGGGCACCCGGTCAGTGTCCCGCGCCCGAACGGCTCCCGCCGTCCCCGATCAAGTGGTACCGACGAGCCTGGGTACCGACGTGCAGGGGCCGGAGGCCTCCGCGTGGTGCGTGGGGAGGATCGGACATGACCGAGAGCACGCAGGGCCGGGAGCCGGTGGACGAGACCCGGCCGTCGGCGCCGGAGCCGGACACCGACGGCGGCCCGTCGGTGCCGACCGACACCGGGGTCGGCATGGGGCTGGATGCGGCCGACACCTTCGAACCCGAGGAGTCCGACCCCGCCGGCGAGTGACAGCCGGGCCTCAGCCGGTGAGGTCGCCGTCCTCGGCGACCGGGACGGTCGCGCCGGGCTCCTGCCGCGCCTCCTCGGCCACGGCCGCCGCGACGGCCGGCGTGACGGCCGGGTCGAAGACGCTCGGGACGATGTAGTTGGCGTTGAGCTGGTCGTCGGTGACGACGGCGGCGAGGGCCTCGGCCGCGGCCAGCAGCATGCCCGGGCGGATCTCCTTGGCGCGCGCGTCGAGCAGCCCGCGGAAGACGCCGGGGAACGCCAGCACGTTGTTGATCTGGTTGGGCAGGTCCGAGCGGCCCGAGGCGACGACGGCGGCGTACTGGCGCGCCCGCACCGGGTCGACGTCCGGGGTGGGGTTGGCCATCGGGAAGACCACCGCCCGCTCGTTCATCGCGGCCAGCGCCTCGACCGGCAGCACGTTGGCCGCGCTCACGCCGATGAACACGTCCGCGCCGACCAGCGCGTCGGGCAGGTCGCCGCGGCGGCAGCCGGGGTTGGTGCGCCGGGCCAGGTCGAGCTTGGCCGGGGACAGCCGCTCGTCGTCGGGCGAGAGGATGCCCTCCCGGTCCCAGACGAGCACCTCGGTGGCCCCTGCCTCCAGCAGCAGCGACACGATCGCGGTGCCGGCCGCGCCGCCGCCGGCGACGACGATGCGCACCTCCTCGAGCTGCTTCTCCACCACGCGCAGCGCGTTGCGCAGCGCGGCCAGCACGCAGATCGCCGTCCCGTGCTGGTCGTCGTGGAACACCGGGATGTCGAGCTTCTCCCGCAACCGGGCCTCGATCTCGAAGCAGCGGGGCGCGGCGATGTCCTCGAGGTTGATGCCGCCGAAGCCGGGGGCGATCAGCTCGACGGTGCGCACGATCTCGTCGACGTCCTGGGTGTCGAGGGCGATCGGCCAGGCGTCGATGTCGGCGAACCGCTTGAACAGGACGGCCTTGCCCTCCATGACCGGCATCGAGGCGCCCGGGCCGATGTCGCCCAGCCCCAGGACGGCCGAGCCGTCGGTGACGACGGCGACGGTGTTGCCCTTGATGGTGAGCCGGCGGACGTCGTCGGGGTTGTCGGCCAGCGCCAGGCAGACCCGCGCGACACCGGGGGTGTAGGCCATCGACAGGTCGTCGCGGGTCTTCAGCGGGACCCGGGAGGCGACCTCGAGCTTGCCGCCCAGGTGCAGCAGGAAGGTGCGGTCGCTGACCTTGCGCACCTTCACCCCGGGGACGGCGCGCAGCGCGTCGACCATCTCCTCGGAGTGCGCAGCGTCCGCGGCCGAGCAGGTGACGTCGACGGTCAGCCCGTCGGACCGCGAGTCGACGACGTCGATCGCGGTCACCGCTCCACCGGCCGAGCCGACCGCGGTGGCGATCCGGCCGATGGAGGCCGGGTCGCCGTCGGCGGTGAGCCGGACGGTGATCGAGTACGACGCCGAGGTGACCGGCCCGCGGACCGGCGGGGCCGGCTCGCCGAGGGACGTGTCGTCGCGGCTGGGCATGGGTGCGGTGTCGGTGCTCATGGCACCGCCCATGGTCGCACCGCCGCGCCCGGGGCAGTAGTTCCGGTCACAGTGGTCGCCCGTCCGCCGCCCGGTGGCGGTGTGCCGAGCAGCGGCCGCTCAGCGGACGGGGCGGGAGGTGCGCCCCTCGGCGCGGGCCTTGAGCCCCTCGACGAAGTGCCGGAACGAGGGGTTGAGGTCCGGCGTCGAGCGGCCGAGCAGCCCGGCCAGCGGGCCGGTGTGGTCCTCGCGCACGGTGAGCATCGTGCCGCCGTCCTCCTGGGCGTCCAGGGAGTAGGTGCGCTCGATGACCGCCAGCCCGAACGGCAGCCCGCCCCGCCAGCGCATGACCTCGCGCGGCCGGATCTCGGTGACCGTCACCCGGAAGGGGCGGGTGCGGATCATCGTGGCGTAGAGCGTCAGCTGCTCCCCCAGCGCGACCCGGCCCTCCACCCGGTCGACGCCGGAGTCCCAGTCCCGCCAGCTGCCGACGTCGACCAGCAGCTCCCACACCTGCGCCGGGCCCGCGTCGATCCGCGCCGCCGCCTCGAAGCTCCTCACGAGCTCCTCCTCACCCGGCCCGCACGGCCGTCGTCTGCAGGTCGGTGTCGGGTACACGATGCCCGGGCTGCCGCCGCTGGTCGAGCCGTCGCCTCCGGCGCAGCACCCACGACGGCAGTGTGCTCCGGCTCACCCCGGCCGGGAAGGTGCCGGGCGAGCTCCGCGGAGGGTCCGTGACCGGGTGGCGAGCTGCTGGGTCGACAGGGCGCGGGCCAGCTGCGCCGCCGTGACCAGCACGGCCGGCGTCGGACCGGACCGGTCCGTCACGGTCGCCAGCACGAGGACGACGGCCAGCACCGCCGCCTCGCCGGCGACCAGCACCCGCCAGGGCCCGGCCGGGTCGGCGAGCGCCCCGCCGGCCGGCGGTGTCGTAGAAGCGCAGCGCGCTCACCGCCGGGCCGCTCACGCGGGCCAGCTCGCCGATCCGCAGGTCCCCCGTCACGGCGCCGATCGTGGGCCCTCGACCGGGTCGAGGGTCAAGCGCGGCACGAGGGCCGCGGCGTCGCGGTCCCCGGGCGGTGCCGCGGCCAGGCCGCGCGCCCAGGCGACCAGCCCGGCGACGTCGACGCCGTGCGGCGGGGCGCCGGCGTACGGCCCGACGTTGGCCGCGCCGCGCTCCAGCAGGCTCGCCGCGCCCCGGTCGTTGCCGCGCGCGACGTGGGTCAGCCCGACGGCGAGCTGCGCCAGCCCCCGCCACAGCTGCCGCTCGGCCCCCGGCGCGGACTTCCACGCGTCCTCGAGCACCTCGTGGGCGTGGAAGGGACGGCCGGCGTCCAGCAGCCGCTGGGCCTCGGCCAGCGCCGTCTCCGGCGCCCGGACCAGGCCCTCGGGGGCGCGCTCCTCCCCCACGGCCCCGCGCGGCAGCGGCCGGCCCAGCGCGTCGCGCGGGCGGGCGTTGCGCGCCCGCCCCTCGGTGTCCCGGTCCCGGTCGGCATCCACGGACCGATCCTGGCCCGAACACCGGTGGGACGCCGCCGGGTTGTGCGTCTGTCGGTGGTCACGTGCAGGATGGGGCCCGAGGACGGCCGCACGACGGGCCGCCCCCGCACCGACCCGCGGTCGACGTCGACCGGTCCGGACCTGGAGGGGGGTGGGGCTCGTGGCCCCGGTGACCGAGGAGCGCACGGCCGTCCTCGACCTGGATGCCGCCGTGGCGCACGTCGCCGGCGCGGCGCTGCGTGACGGCCCGGTGGGCGCGGTCGGCCTGGAGCTCGAGGCGCACCTGGTCGACCTGGACGCGCCGGCGCACCGGGTCCCCTGGGCGCGCGTCACCGCCGTGGTCGACGGGCTGCCCGTGATGCCCGGCGGCAGCCGCGTCACCCTCGAGCCCGGTGGCCAGGTGGAGCTGTCGGCCCCGCCGTGCCCGGACGCCGCCGCCGCGGTGGCGGCGCTGCGGGCCGACCGCGACGTGCTCGCCGCGGCGCTGGCCGCCGACCGGCTGGCCGTGGCGCCGGTGGGCGCCGACCCGCTGCGCGCCCCGCGCCGGGTCTGCCCGGCCCCCCGCTACGCCGCGATGGAGCAGCACTTCGCCGCCGTCGGCTGCGCCGAGGCCGGGACGGCGATGATGACCGGCACCGCGGCGCTGCAGGTCAACCTGGACGCCGGGCCGCGCGGTCGCTGGAGCGAGCGGGTGTCACTGGCCCACCGGCTCGGGCCGACGCTGGTCGCCGTCGCGGCCTGCTCACCGCTCGCCGGCGGCCGGCCGACCGGCTGGGTCTCGCAGCGGCAGCGGGTGTGGGGCGACCTCGACCAGGCCCGCTGCGGGCCGCTGCTGGGCGGCGCCGACCCGGCCGGCGAGTGGGCCGGGTACGCGCTGACCGCGCCGGTGATGCTGGTGCGTGACGGCGACGGCGGCGGTGCGGTGCCGGTGCGCGAGCGGGTCCGGTTCGCCGACTGGGTCACCGGTGACGCCCCGCTCGGCGGCCGGCGCCCCACGACCGCCGACCTGGACTACCACCTGACCACGCTGTTCCCGCCGGTGCGCCCGCGCGGCTACCTGGAGATCCGCTACCTCGACGCCGCACCCGAGCCGTGGTGGCCGGCGCTGGCCGCGGTGACCGCCACGCTGCTCGACGACCCGGTCGCCGCCGGCTCCGCCGCCGCGGCCACCGAGCCGGTCGCCGGCGCCTGGGACCGCGCCGCCCGGCACGGCCTGGCCGACCCCGCGCTGCACGCCGCCGCCCGCGCCTGCCTCGCCGCCGCCGTCCCCGCCGTCCCCCCGGCCCTGCGGGCGGAGGTGGAGGCGCTCGCCGACCTCGTCGACCGGGGCCGCTGCCCGGGCGACGACCTGCTCGACACCGCCCGTACCGCCGGCGCCACCACCGCCCTCCTCTCAGCCACGGGAGACCTGCGATGACCGACCTGACCGAACAGCTCGCCCGCGACCTGGCGGGCGCCCGCCAGCGCACGCTGCTGCTGACCGACCACGACGAGCCCGAGCTGCTGCGCCAGCACACCCCCCTGCTCAGCCCGCTGGTGTGGGACCTCGCGCACATCGGCCAGCAGGAGGACCTGTGGCTGCTGCGCCGCGGCGACGCCCGCCGCGAAGGGCTGCTGCCGGCCGAGGTCGAGGCGCTCTACGACGCGTTCACCCAGCCGCGCGCGGTGCGCGCCCGGCTGCCGCTGCTGCCCCCGGTGGAGGCGCGCGGCTTCTGCGGCGAGGTGCGCGGCCGGGTGCTCGACCGGCTGGCGCGCCTGGGCCGGGACGACGACGGCGACCCGTTCGACTTCGCGATGGTCGTCAGCCACGAGCAGCAGCACGACGAGACGATGCTGCAGGCGCTCAACCTGCGCACCGGCCCGCCGCTGCTCGGCGCCGGGACGCCGCTGCCGCCCGGGCGACCCGGGGTGGCCGGCACGTCGGTGCTCGTGCCGGGCGGGGAGTTCGTCCTGGGCGTGGACGCCGCCGACGAGCCGTTCTCGCTGGACAACGAGCGGCCCGCGCACGCCGTCGACGTCCCGACCTTCCGGATCGGGCGGGTGCCGGTGACCAACGCCGAGTACGCCGCGTTCGTCGCCGACGGCGGGTACGACGACCGGCGCTGGTGGTCCGGGCGGGGCTGGGCGCACCGGGTCGAGGCGGGGCTCTCGCGGCCGCAGTTCTGGGGCACCGACGGCACCCGCACCCGGTTCGGCGTCGTGGAGACGCTCCCGGCCGACGAGCCGGTCCAGCACGTCACGTACTTCGAGGCCGAGGCGTACGCGGCGTGGGCCGGCGGCACGGGGACCGTGGCGGCCGGCGCGCGGCTGCCCACCGAGGTCGAGTGGGAGAAGGCCGCGGTCTGGGACCCGGCCCTGCGCCGGCGCCGCCGCTTCCCGTGGGGCCCGGCCGAGCCGACGTCCGCGCTGGCCAACCTAGGCGGCGACGCGCTGCGCCCCGCCCCGGTGGGCGCCTACCCGGCGGGGGCCTCGGCCTACGGCGTCGAGCAGCTGATGGGCGACGTGTGGGAGTGGACCTCGTCCGACTTCACCCCGTGGCCCGGCTTCCGGCCGATGCTCTACGCGGACTACTCCGCACCGTTCTTCGGCGGCGACTACAAGGTGCTGCGCGGCGGCTCGTGGGCGGTCGGCGCGTCGATCCTGCGGCCGGGCTTCCGCAACTGGGACCACCCGATCCGCCGGCAGGTCTTCAGCGGCTTCCGGCTGGCCTGGGACGCCTGATGTGCCGCCACCTCGCCTGGCTGGGCCGGCCGCGGACGCTGGCCGAGCTGGTCCTCGACCTGCCGTCCTCGCTGCTGGTGCAGTCCTACGCGCCGCGCCGCCAGCGGTACGGCACGGTCAACGCCGACGGCTGGGGGGTCGGTTTCTTCCCGCCCGGCCGGGCGCAGCCGGCCCGCTGGCGGTCGGCCCGGCCGCTGTGGGGCGACCCGTCGTTCGCCTCGGTGGCGCCCGTGCTGTCGTCGGGCTGCGTGGTGGCCGCCGTCCGCTCGGCCACCGTCGGCATGCCGCTGGAGGAGAGCGCCGCCGCGCCGTTCACCGACGGCCGGTGGCTGCTGTCGCACAACGGCCGGGTGGACCGCGCGGCGCTGCCGCCCGCGCGGAACGCGGAGTCCACCGTCGACAGCGCGCTGCTGGCCGCGCTGGTGTTCGACCGCGGCCTCGACGCCCTGGGGACGACGGTGCGCGAGGTGGCCGCCGCGGACCCCGGCGCGCGGCTCAACCTGCTGGCCGCCGACGGCACCCGGGTGCTGGCCACCACCTGGGGCGACACGCTGTCCGCCCTGGTCACCGCCGAGGGCACCGCCCTGGCCAGCGAGCCGTGGGACGACGACCCGCGCTGGACCGACGTCCCCGACCGGTCCCTGGTCGAGGTCACCCCCGACGGCCTGACCACCACCTCCCTGTCCTGATCCCACCTCTGACGACTCTGGAGCCCCGTGTCGATCTCGCTCACCAACCACCTCGCCCCCGAGGACGCCGCGGACGCGCTGCGCGACGACGCCCGCGCCGGCCTGACCGCGACGCCGAAGACGCTGCCGCCGCGGTGGTTCTACGACGAGCGGGGCAGCGAGCTGTTCGACGAGATCACCCGGCTGCCCGAGTACTACCCGACCCGCGCCGAGCGGGCCGTGCTGGCCGCCCACGCCGGTGACGTCGCCGCCGCCTCGGGTGCCGACGTCCTGGTCGAGCTGGGCAGCGGGACGTCGGAGAAGACCCGCCTGCTGCTGGACGCGCTGCGCGACGCCGGCACGCTGCGCCGGTTCGTGCCCTGCGACGTCGACCCGACCGTGCTGCAGGCGGCCGGGGCGGCGATCACCGCCGAGTACCCGGGCGTGGCGGTGGACGCCGTCGTCGGCGACTTCACCCGGCACCTGGGCGAGCTCCCCCGGTCCGGACGGCGGCTGGTGGTCTTCCTCGGCTCGACGATCGGCAACCTGGAGCCCGACGACCGGGCGGCGTTCCTGCGCGAGCTGGCCGCCACCCTGCGGCCCGGCGACTCCTTCCTGCTGGGCACCGACCTGGTCAAGGACCCGGCCCGGCTGGTGCGCGCCTACGACGACGCCGCCGGGGTGACCGCGGAGTTCAACCGCAACGTGCTGCGGGTGCTCGACCGGGAGCTCGGCGCGGACTTCGACCCCGACGCGTTCGAGCACGTCGCGGTCTGGGACGCCGAGCGGGAGTGGATCGAGATGCGGCTGCGCTCCACGGCCGACCAGGTGGTGCGGGTGCCCGCCCTCGACCTCGACGTCCGGTTCGCCGCCGGCGAGGAGATGCGGACCGAGGTGTCGGCCAAGTTCCGCCGCGAGCGGGTCGAGGCCGAGCTGGCCGCCGCGGGCCTGCGGACGACCTGCTGGTGGACCGACCCCGACGGCGACTTCGGCGTCTCGCTCTCGGTCCCGGCCTAGGAGCCCCGCGGGCCCGGTCACCCCTGCGGACGCTCGTGCTCTGCCCACCACCGTGGGCAGAGCACGAGCGCTGGAGGGGGAGGACCGCTGGTCCGGCGCGAGGCGCTGCATCCGGGACGGCGGGGTCCGCGGAAGGAGGGGTGTTCAGGCACCTCACCAACGACGGAAGGCCCGCCCCGATGACCCGCTCCCGCACCGCCTTCGCCCTCGCCGCCGGCGCCACCGGCACCCTCGTCGTCCTCAGCGCCTCCCCGGCGCTGGCGGACGGCCACACCGCGACCGTCTCGGTGCTGCACGCCGTCCCGGACACCCCGGTCGACGTGTACGCCAACGGTGAGCGGCTGATCGACGACTTCCAGCCGGGCACCCTCACCGACCCGCTGGAGCTGCCAGGTGGCAGCTACGACCTGGCCGTCTTCCCGGCCGACGCCGCCGACGGCTCGGGCACCCCGCTGCTGTCCGCCGACGGCGTGGACGTGCCCGCGGGGGCCAACGCCACGGTCGTCGCACACCTCACCGAGGCGGGCGAGCCGGCGCTCACGCCGTTCGTCAACGACACCTCCGCCGTCCCCGCCGGCCAGGCCCGGGTGACCGTCCGGCACACCGCCGCCGCACCGGCCGTCGACGTCCGCGCCGGCGGGCAGGTGGTCGTGCCGGGCCTGACCAACCCCAACGAGGAGTCGCTCACCGTGCCCGCCGGCACCGTGAGCGCCGACGTCGTGCTGGCCGGCACCGACACCGTCGCGATCGGCCCGGCCGACCTGACCCTGGCCGAGGGGACGACGACCGTCGTCTACGCGTGGGGGTCGGAGGCCGCCGGCTACGAGCTCGCCGTCCAGGCGATCTCCGGGTCGCACTCCACGCCGTCCGGCGTCCCCGGCGGCTCGGCCGGCCTCGTGGACGACGGCGGCCTGCCGCTGCCGGTGGCTGCCCTGTCGGTGGCCGGTCTGGTCGCCGCGGGTCTCGCCGCCCGTCGGCTCGCCGGCACCAGGGCCTGAGCGTGCGTCCCGCCGTCGCCGTCGCGGTCCTGGGTGTGGCTGTCGCGGTCGGCGTGCCGGCCGGCTGGCAGCTGACCCGGGAGCCGGCGGCGGCGGGCGCGCCGCTCGGGCAGGTGCTCGCCGAGCCCGCCCCGTCGCCCCCGCCCGCCGCCGCACCCACGGTCACGACCCGGGACGCCGCGCCCACCGTCGTCCCCCGGCGGCCGGAGCCGGTGCGGCTGGCCGTGCCCGCGCTGGGCGTCGAGGCGCCCGTCGAGCCCGTCGGCGTGCGGGACGACGGTCAGATGGCCATCCCGGACGACGTCGACCGGGTCGGCTGGTACCGGTTCGGGCCGGTACCGGGGGACGACGGCTCCGCGGTGCTCGCCGGCCACGTCGACGACCGCGACCAGGGCCTGGGCGAGCTCGCGCCGCTGCGCGCCGCCGAGGCGGGCGCGGAGGTCGTGGTCACGGACGCCGCAGGCACCGCGACCCGCTGGCGCGTGGTGTCCCGCGAGCAGATCGACAAGCAGGCCCTGCCACTGGACCGGCTCTTCGCCCGCGAGGGGCCGCCCCGCCTGGTGCTGGTCACCTGCGGCGGGGAGTTCCTCCCCGAGTACGGCGGCTACGAGTCCAACGTCGTCGTCGTCGCCGAGCCACTGCCGTGATCAAGGACCTCGCTGCACCCCTTGAAGGACCCCCCTGCCCCCCACCACTCGCAAGCTCGCGGCGGGGCCCGGCAGGAGGGCCGATCGAGGCTCACGGCGGGGCCCTGCACCGAGGCCGACGCCGTGGTGACCGGGTTAGGGTCGGCTCCGTGAGCTCCGACGTCGTACCGCTGCGGGACACCGATCCCGAGCCGGACGACGCCGAGGTCGGCCGCCGGTTCGCCGCCGGTGACGAGCAGGCGCTGGCCTGGGCCTACGAGCGCTACGCCGGGCAGGTCCACGGCATGGCGGTGCGCGCCTTCGGGCCCGGGCCCGACGCCGAGGACGTCACCCAGCAGGTCTTCGTCTCCGCCTGGACCGGCCGGGCCGGGTACCGCCCCGAGCAGGGGCCGCTGCCGGCCTGGCTGGTCGGCGTCTGCCGGCACAAGATCGCCGACACCTGGGCCCGCCGGGACCGCCAGCGCCGGGCCGCCGAGGCCGCGATCACCGAGGCCCGCTCGGCGCCGGCGTCCACCGGCCCGCAGGTCGACAGCGCGGTCGCCGACCGCGTGCTGCTGCTCGGCGAGCTGGAGCAGCTCGGCCAGCCGCAACGGGGGATCATCGAGCTGGCCTTCTTCGAGGACCTGACGCACACCCAGATCGCCGACCGGACCGGGCTGCCGCTCGGCACGGTGAAATCCCACATCCGGCGGACGCTCGAACGCCTGAGGACACGCTTGGAGGTGGACGGTGCGGCACTGCACGCCTGAGCAGCTGGCGCTGGCGGCGCTGCACGAGCCGCTGCCCGCGTCCGACTCCGCGCACCTCGACGCCTGCCCGGAGTGCCGCGAGGAGCTGGCCGGGCTGCGCCGCGGGGTCGACGCGCTCGCCGTCCCCGAGCTGGCCGCGCCGCGGGCCGCCGTCCCGCCGCCGCCGCAGGTCTGGGCGGCGATCGCGGCCGCCACCGGGGTCACCACCGCGCCGCGGCCCGAGGTGGTCGCCGCCTCGGCCGCTCCCGCCGCCGGCTCCCCACCGCCGGCCGCCGCGCCGCCGCCGCCATCACCGGCTGCCGCACCGGCGCCCGTCGTGCCGCTGCGCACCCGCCGCTCGCGGCTGCTGCTCGCCGCCGCGGCGTCCCTGGTCGTGGGCGTGGGCATCGGCGCCGGCGCGGTCGCCCTGGGCACCGGGGACGACGACGGGGGCCTGGCGGTGGCCGCGGCCGCGCTGGACCCGCTCGCCGGCAGCGGCGCCACCGGGGAGGCCCGCGTCCTGGAGCGGGGCGACGGCAGCCTCGTGCTGGAGGTGGACCTCAGCGCCGCCGACCCCGGGTCCGGCTTCTACGAGGTCTGGCTGCTCGACGAGGAGGTCGAGAGCCTCGTGTCCCTCGGTGTCGTGCGGGGCGGGGGCGAGGTCGCGCTGACGCTGCCCGACGGGCTGGACCTCGGCGAGTACCCGGTCGTCGACGTCTCCGTCGAGCCGCTGGACGGCGACCCCGGGCACTCCGGGGTGTCGGTCGCCCGCGGCACGCTGGAGAGCTGAGCCCCGCGTTCGGCGGCCGAGGTCGCCAGCCAGTCCAGCACCGCCGCGGCCTCCATGGGTCGGGCCACCAGGTATCCCTGGGCCTCGTCGCAGCCGAGTTCGAGCAGCCGCTGCCGCACCCCGGCGGTCTCCACGCCCTCGGCCACGACGGTGAGCCCGAGGTCGTGCCCCAGCTGGACCACCGAGCGGGTGACCGCCTGGTCCCGCTCGTCGTCCAGCAGGTGGGTGACGAAGCCGCGGTCGATCTTGAGGCTCCGCACCGGCAGGGACCTGAGGTAGGACAGCGAGGTGTAGCCGGCACCGAAGTCGTCGATCGAGACACCGATCCCGATCGCCTGCAGCCGGCGGAGCGTCTCCGCGGCCCGCTCCGGGTCGACCATCACCGCGGTCTCGGTGATCTCCAGCTCCAGCGCGTGCCCGGGGAGCCCGCCTTCGGCGAGCATGGTGGTGACCCGGGAGGCCAGGTCGGCCTCCAGCAGGGTGGCCGGGGCGACGTTCACCGCCACGTCGACCTCCCAGCCCTGCGCCCGCCAGACGGCGCACTGGCCGATGGCCTCCCGCAGCACCCAGTCGGTCAGCGGGCGCATCAGGGCGGTGCGCGCCGCGAGCGGGAGGAAGGCGGCGGGGGCCAGCAGCCCGCGCTCCGGGTGCGCCCACCGCACCAGCGCCTCGAAACCGACCGTGCGCCCGGCCCGCAGCGCCACCTTGGGCTGGAAGTGCAGCCGCAGCTGACCGGTGTCGATGGCGGTGCGGAGCTGGGAGAGCAGGTCCAGCTGGCCCTCGTCGTGCGGGTCGTCCGCGGGGTCGTAGAGCCGGACGCCGCCGCCGTCCCGCTTGGCCTGGTACATCGCGACGTCGGCGCGGCGCAGCAGGGCGGCGAGGTCGGTGCCGTGGTCGGGGGCGACGGCGACGCCGATGCTGCCGCCCACCTCGAGGGTGACCCGGTCGACGGCGAACGGGCGGGTGAGCGCCGCCGCGACGGAGCCGGCCACCTGCACTGCTGCGGTCACCGACGGCAGGTCCCGCAGGAGGAGGGCGAACTCGTCGCCGCCCAGCCGGGTGACGACGTCGGCCGACCGGACCGCACCGCGCAGGGCGCCCGCCACCTGGACGAGCAGCTGGTCACCGACCGCGTGGCCGAGGGTGTCGTTGACGTCCTTGAAGCCGTCGAGGTCGATGAGCAGCAGCGCGGTGACGGGATCCCCCGGGGTCGACCGGGCACGGCGTGCCGTCTCCAGCGTCCGGGCCTCCTGCGCCAGCATCGCCCGGTTGCCGAGCCCGGTGAGCGGGTCGTGCAGCGCGTCGTGCTCGCGACGCAGGATCCGCCTGCGGGCGGTGACGGCGAGCACGGCCATCAGCACGAGCAGCGCCGCGGAGCCGGCGTAGAGCCGGTGTGACGCGGCCTGCACCTCGGCGGTCACACCGTCCTCGGGCAGCAGCACCTCGGTGACCAGCCCGCTGGACCCGCGGTCCCGTGTCGTCGGCTCGGTGAGGACCGTCGCGGTGGGGACGGCGCGCCCGTCGTCGATCTCGAACTCAACCTGCGGGCGGCCGTCGAGCACCTCCCCGAGGTGGGCGAGCTCCTCGTCGGTCAACGGGTCGGCGTCGGCGACGTCGGAGTAGAGGAGCCGGCCGTCCGGTGTCCACAGCTGCAGCCCCACGAGGGTGCCCTGGGACACCAGGTGCGCCACCCCGTGGTCGATGCGACCGATCGTCTCCGGACTGAGCTCGTCGACCTCGACGCCCTCCTCCGGGAGCTCCACGGCGACCAGCAGCTGGTTGACGAGCTCGGCGTCCACCACCGCCTGGTGCAGGGCGCGCTCCTCCTGCTGGCGCTCGAGGTTCTGCGCCAGCGAGGTCAGTCCCGCCACGGCGACGACCAGCACCGCCACCAGCGCGCGCCAGGACGTCACGATGCGGAACACGGGTCCTCCTCCGGGCCCACCGGACGCGGACCTCGCACCCTCTCCATCGAGGTCTCGGGCGTACGACCTGAGTGCCGTCACCCCATGGAGGGGGGACGGTCGGGCGTCTCACCTAGCGTGGGGACGTGCCCACGCCCGGACCCGCTCTCGTCCACGAGGACCTCGGCGCCGCCTGGCGCACGGCCCGGCCCCGCCCGGCGGGCCGGCACCTGGACAGCGCCGCCTGCAGCCGGCAGAGCCACCGCGTGCTCGAGGCCGTCGCCCACCACGCCCGGCACGAGGCCGAGCTGGGCGGGTACGTGGCCGAGGCCACCGCCGAGGACCTGCTCCAGCAGGGCCGCTCGGTGATCGGCGGCCTGGTCGGCATGGCCGCCGCCGACGTGGTCTTCGTCGAGTCCGCGCAGGCCGCGCTGCTCGCCCTCCTCGCCGCATGGCGGCTCCCGGCCGGGACCCGGGTGGCCTGCCTGCCCGGGGAGTACGCGCCCAACGCCGCCCAGCTGCGCGCCGCGGGGCTGACGGTGGAGCAGCTGCCGGTCGACGACCTCGGCCGGGCCGATCTCGACGGCGTGGCCCGGCTGCTGGCCACCGGCCCGCCGCACCTGGTCCACCTCACCCACGTCCCCAGCCACCGCGGCGTCCTCCAGCCTGCCGCGGAGGTCGCCGCGCTGTGCCGGGCGGCCGGGGTGCCGTTGGTCATCGACGCCGCGCAGTCACTCGGCCACGTCGACACCGACCTGGGTGCCGACGTCGTCTACGCCACCTCGCGCAAGTGGCTGGCCGGGCCGCGCGGGGTGGGCCTGCTGTGCGTGCGGCCCGCGGTCGCGGCCGAGCTGACGCCGGTGCTGCCCGCGCCGGGCGACCTCCCGCCGCTGCGTGCCCTGGAGTCCGGTGAGGCGCACGTGGCCGGCCGGGCCGGGCTGGTCCTGGCCGTCGGGGAGCACCTGGCCGCCGGGCCGGAACGGGTGCGGGCGCGGCTGGCCGAGCTCGGCCGGGGCGCCCGCGAGGTGCTGGAGGGCACCGCCGGCTGGCGGGTGGTCGAGCCGCTCGACGAGCCGACCGCCACCACCACGCTGCGCCCGCCGGACGGCGTCGACGTCGTCACCACGCGGGCCCGGCTGCTGACCGAGCACGGCATCGTCACCACCGCGATCTCACCGCAGCGCGCGCCGGGGGAGATGACCGGGCCGGTGCTGCGCGTCTCCCCGCACCTGGACGCCACCCTCGACGACCTGGAGGCCCTCGCCTCCGCCCTCTGACTGCCTTTATCGCGATATCGGCGGTTCACACGGCCGCCTGCATCGCCGCCGACACCCGGCGGTGGACGGCGAGCTGCTCGTCGAGCGCCGGGTGCACCGGGACGCCGTCCTCGACCACGAACCGCCCCGCGACGACGGTGTGCCGCGCGGCCACCGGACCGCAGCGCAGCCACGCCTCCACCGGGTCGGACAGCGCACCGGCGAACGCCGGGCCCTCCAGCGACCAGACGGCGAGGTCCCCGCACGCGCCGACCGACAGCTCGCCGACCTCCCCGGTGCGCCCCAGGCAGGTCGCGCCACCGCGGGTGGCCAGCTCCAGCGCGTCCCGGGCCGACATCGCGCCCGCGCCGTGCCGGAGCTTGCCCTGCAGCATCGCCGTCCGGGCCTCCAGCCACAGCGACGCGGCGTCCGCCGACGACGACCCGTCCACGCCCAGCCCGACCGGCACCCCGGCGGCCCGCAGCTCCGCGACCGGCGCCAGTCCGCTGCCGAGCACCATGTTGGACGACGGGCAGTGCGCCGCCCCGACCCGCGCCGCGCCCAGCCGCGCGACCTCGCCGGCGTCCGGCCACACCACGTGCGCCAGCCACACCCGGTCGGACAGCCAGCCGACGTCGGCCAGGTGGTCGACCGGGCGCCGGCCGAAGGTGGCCAGGCAGAACGCGTCCTCGTCCTGCGTCTCGCACAGGTGGGTGTGCAGCCGGACGTCGAGGCCCTCGGCGAGCTCGGCGGTGCGGCGCATGAGGGACGGCGAGACGCTGAACGGCGAGCACGGCGCCAGCGCGATCCGGGTCATCGCGTGCGGCGAGGGGTCGTGGTGGGCGTCGACCAGGCGCTCGGAGTCGGCGAGGATCTCGTCGTCGTCCTGGACGACGGAGACCGGGGGCAGGCCGCCGTCCGCGACCGACAGCGACATCGAGCCGCGCGTCGGGGAGAACCGCACGCCGAGGTCGCGGGCGGCCGCGACCTCGGCCGTGATCAGGTCGCCGCCCCCGCGCGGGTGCACGTAGAGGTGGTCGGTGGAGGTGGTGCAGCCCGACAGCGCCAGCTCGGTGAGGCCGACGTAGGCGCTGACGTACGCGGCCTCCTCGTCCAGCCGCGCCCAGAGCGGGTAGAGGGTGACCAGCCACTCGAACAGGCCGCCGGTCAGCGCGGGGGCGTAGGCGCGGGTGAGGTTCTGGTACAGGTGGTGGTGGGTGTTGACCAGCCCCGGGGTGACCAGGCAGCCGCGGGCGTCGACCCGCCGCCGGGCATCGGGCACCGGGTCGCCCGGCCCTCCGACGCCGGTGACCACCCCGCCGGTGACCGCCACCCAGCCGCCGGCGATCTCGCGGCGGGCGTCGTCGACGGTGGCCAGCAGCTCGGCGTCGTGCACCAGCAGGTCAACGGTGTGCTCCACGAGCGCATCCTGCCCACTGCAGGTGACGGCGGTGTGACGCCGGCTCAGCCGACGCGCTCGATGTCGAACTCGGCGGTGTCGCCCTCGACCGACGTGACGACGATCCGCAGCGCGATCTCCTCGCCGGTCTCGGGGTCCACGGCGGTGCACTCGGTGGTCGCGTCGACCTCGGCCTCGAGGTCGCCGGGGCACGAGACGTCGGCCGCGACGCCGAACTGCGACTCCAGCGTGCCCGCCACCTGGGCCTCGAGCTCGCTCTGCGCGATCGACGAGCTGCAGGCGGCCAGGCCCAGCACGAGGGCGGGGCCGACGGCGAGCAGGCGGGGGCGCGGCACGACGGCGACCCTAGTGGCGCCGGGGGATGCGGCGGACCGCTGCGCTCACCGCCCGAGGACGAGCCGGGCGGCCGCCGCCGGCAGCCGGTCGGCCAGGGGCCGGGCGCCGACCAGCCGGCCCGCCTCGGCCGGTGCCGTCCCCGCCGACTGCAGGACCTCCAGCGCCTGGACGTCGGGCAGCGCGTCGAACCACCGGCGTCCGAGCGCCTCGCGGCCGGTGGCCGTGGGCCGGCCCCACAGCCGCAGCCGGGCCATGCCGCCGTCGGGGAAGACGTCCAGCCGCACCCGGTCCACCGCGGGCCCGCCCTCGAGGACGAAGCGGTGCCGGGTGTCCGGTTGCAGCCGCGTCCGCGGCAGGACGACGACCTCGCCGTCCGGACCCCAGCCGGTCAGCGACGCCGACCCGGGCGCGTTGCCCAGGAAGTACGAGGTGTCCAGCTCCGCGAGGCCGACCACGCCCTCGCAGGCCAGCGACAGCTCGACCCAGTCGTTGCCCACGCCGCGCCGCCGCCGGGTCTCCCAGCCCTCCCCCATCGACCGGGCGAGCCCCGGCGACACCAGCTGGACCGGGCGGCCGTAGAACTCGTCGCTCACCCCGGTCACCAGGGCGCCGTTCTCCAGCGCGGCCAGGTCGACCGGGCCGGCGTCCACCAGCCGCGGGTCCGGGACGGCGGTGCCGTGCACCCGCAGCCGCGCCACCCCGCCGTCCGGGCAGATGGTCAGCCGCACGTGGGTGACCCGGCGGCCGGACTCCACCGGGAAGGTGTTCGCGGTGTCCCCGGCGAGGTCCGACAGCGGCAGCAGCGGCTGCCAGTCGGCGCGCTCCAGCTCGGCGGGGGCCGGGTGCCCCTCGACGGCGGCGGCCTCCACGGACGCCTGCGGCGGGTGGTTGCCGGTGAAGTGCGCGGTGTCGACGACGACGGCGCTCACGACGCCGGGCACGCCGAGCCGGACGACCGCCCAGTCCGACCCCGGCGAGCGGCGGCGGCGGGTCTCCCAGCCGTCGTACTCCTTGCCGCGGTGGCCGAACCCGGGCAGCGCCCGAGCCGGGTGCGGCAGCACCAGGTTCTCCTTGGCCGCGAAGGACTCGTCGTTGGCCGCGACGACCGCCCCGCCCAGCGAGCGGCTGGCCAGGTCGGGCAGGCGGGTGGGGTCGCTCATCGGGCTCCTCGGTCGGGGGTGGGGCTCACTCTGGCACGGGGCGGGTCGGGCCCGACCCGCCCCGGCTGAGCAGCCGGCCGCGGGGGGCACCGCCGGTCTGCTCGCCCCGCAGCCACGTCCGGCGGACGACGCCGGTCAGCTCCCGTCCCGCGTACGGCGTGACCGGGTTGCGGTGCAGCAGCTCCGCCACCCGCCACGGCTCCTCCGGCGCGAACGCCACCAGGTCGGCGTCCTTCCCGACCGCGATCGCGCCCTTCCCCGGCAGCCCGGCCAGCCGCGCCGGCGCCGCGGACATCCACGGCACCACCTGTGCCAGCTCCAGCCCGCGCGCCCGCGCCCCGGTCCACACCGCCGGCAGCGCCACCTGCAGCGAGGCGATCCCGCCCCAGGCCAGCCCGAAGTCGCCGACGTCGAGCCGCTTCAGCTCGGGGGTGCAGGGCGAGTGGTCGCTGACCACCAGATCGACGTCCCCGTCCGCCAGCGCCGCCCACAGCGCCTCCCGGTGCCAGGACTCCCGGATCGGCGGGCAGCACTTGAACGACGTCGCCCCGTCGGGCACCTCCTCCGCGGCGAAGGTCAGGTAGTGCGGGCAGGTCTCGACGGTCACCCGCACCCCCTCCGCGCGGGCCCGGCGGAGCAGCGGCAGCGCGTCGGCGTCGGCGAGGTGGACGACGTGCACCCGCGCCCCCGTGTCGCGCGCCGCGGCGAGCAGTCCGCCGATCGCGGTCTCCTCGGCCACCGGCGGGCGGGAGGCCAGGAACGCGGGGTAGCTGGCACCGGCGGGGGGCGGCGCGCCGGCGATGACGTCCGGGTCCTCGGCGTGCGCGATGAGCAGCGCGTCGAGGCCGGCGAGCTCGGTCAGCGCCGCGCGCAGGCCGGCGTCGTCCAGCGGCGGGAACTCCGGGACGCCGGAGTCGAGCAGGAAGCACTTGAACCCGACGACGCCGGCCTCGTGCAGCGGCCGCAGCTGGTCCAGGTCGCCGGGGACGGCCCCACCCCAGAAGGCGACGTCGACCGCGACCTGCCCCTCGGCGGCCGCCCGTTTCACCCGCAGCGCCTCGACGGTCGTCGTCGGCGGGATCGAGTTGAGCGGCATGTCGACGACGGTGGTGACGCCCCCGGCCGCCGCCGCCCGCGTGGCGCTGGCGAAGCCCTCCCACTCGGTGCGCCCGGGCTCGTTGACGTGCACGTGGCTGTCGACCAGGCCCGGCAGCAGCACCTCGTCGCCCGCGAGCGTGACCACGCCGGACGGTGCGTCGTCGAAGGCGGTGACGGCCGTGATCCGGCCCTCGGCGGTGTGCACGGTCGCGGCGCGCTCGCCGTCGGGGAGCAGCACCCGGCGCGCACGGACCGCGAGGCTCACGCGGGGATCCCCTGGCACGCGGTCAGGGCGGCCAGCGCGCCGGTCACCCGGTGCAGCTCGGTGCCCCGCGCTGTCGCCGTCCACCCGCCGGGCAGCGGCAGCCGGACGGCGTCCTCGCCGGTCGCGACCGGCTGCTCCTGGCTGCCCACGTGCACGGTGGAGGCATACGCCCGGCGCGCCACCGGCGGCAACCCGGCCGGCGCCCCCGGCCCCAGGTCGACCGTGGTGTGCACCAGCGGCCGGTCCTCGCTGGCCACGCGCGGGGTGCCGATTCGACGGCCCGGCTCCTCGCCGCCACGTCGAGCAGCACCCTCGGCCGCCGTCAGGACGCCGTCCGTAACGAGCCCGGCCGCCAGCTCGGCGACGTGGTGCGCCCCCGACGCGACGACGGTCGGCTCCGGCGCCAGGTCCAGCTGACCGGCCACGGTGGCGCGCACGCGCTGCACCGACGGGGCTCCGGCGGCGCGGGGGGGCAGCGCCACAGCCGCGGCCACCGCGCGGACCCCCAGCCGCGCGCCCGCCGCGACCACCAGCCGGACGGTGACGTCGTCCCCGCCCAGCGGGCCGAGGGTCGTGGCGACCAGGTGAACCGTGTCCGGGCGCAGGAAGTCGGCGTCCTCGGTCGTGTAGACGTCGTTGGTGACGACGACGAGGTCGTACTCGCCGCCCAGCGTGCGGTACAGCGCCGCGGCCAGGGCGGTCCTGCCCGAGCCGACCGGCCCGTCAGGGAAGGTCGCCTCCACCTGCACCTCCTCCAGCAGCTCGGGGACGCCGTCCATGAGGTCGTCCCGGGTGAGGACCGTGCGGCCGGACTGCACCAGCTCGGCGACCAGCACACCGTCCCGTGCGCCCTCGAGGACGTGGTCGGTGACGATCGCCGTCGCCTCGGGGAGGTCGAGCACGAGCCCCCGCCCTGCCGGCGGCGGGGCGGCTCGGCCGCGTAGGAGAGCAGCAGCCGTTCCCGCTCGTGGGGCGACAGGTGCACGCGGGGACCTCCGGACGTGGGCGGAGCCCGGACGCTGGCGAGGCCGTGTGTCGATGCTGTCGCGTCGTACGCGAGGTCCCAGTCGGTGGGACGGCACCACCGAGGGACCGTGCGCCACGTGACGGGGCACCGGCGGACCGCATCGGCCCCGCCTCGCCCCCACCCGACGTACGGGCGCCCAGTCTCCGCAGTCGGCCGACCCATGAATGCATGAAGGGCCCTCACCGGGTGGTGAGGGCCCTTCATGGAATGGTTGTCCGGCGGCGTCCTACTCTCCCACCCCGTCTCCGGGGCAGTACCATCGGCGCTGAGAGGCTTAGCTTCCGGGTTCGGAATGGGT
>NZ_FNIQ01000003.1 GCF_900104025.1 Geodermatophilus sp. DSM 45219
TCATCTTCGAGACGCGCATCATGCTGGCGACCTCGGCGACCGTCAGGAAGGTGACGGCGGCGCGGGGGGCGGGGACCGGCGGGCGGCCGACGGGCATGGCGGCCGGGTGCTGCGGCGGGACCGGGCGGGCCATCGTGGCGGCCTGGATCGGCCGGCCGACGGGGCGCGGGCCGGGGACGCCCGGGCGGGCGTAGGCGGCGGCGGGGATCGTGCGCTGCTGCATGGTCATCTCTTCATCTCCGGACCTAGCACGCGTCGGGCGTCGGCTTCCCCACCGACTACGGGGCACGCACGTGCTGATACAGAGAGTAGGGGGACCTGCGTGACAGAAGCGATGGAAGAAACGAACAGGGGGAACGGTCCGTCCTGGGCAGATCTGTACCTAAAGGCCCTCGTCGACATGTCGTCGGGCGCGTCGTGGACGACACGTCCCGAATCGGTCACGGAAAGTCGATACGTCGACGCTCCGTCGCGATACCGTCACCGGTCCTGCGCGGCCCGCCCCAGTTCCACCGAGCGAGCGTGCGCCGCCTCGATCGCCGCGATGAGCGCCGCCCGGACGCTGTGCCGCTCCAGCTCCCGGATGGCCGCGATCGTCGTCCCGCCGGGGCTGGTGACCGCCTCGCGCAGCTGGACCGGGTGCTCGCCGGAGTCCCGCAGCATGACCGCCGAGCCCAGCGCGGTCTGCACGATCAGGTCGGCGGCCAGGTCCCGCGGCAGGCCCAGCAGGATCCCGGCGTCGACCATCGCCTCCACCAGGTAGAAGAAGTAGGCCGGCCCGCTGCCCGACAGCGCCGTGACGGCGTCCTGCTGGGCCTCCGGCACCCGCCGCACCCGACCCACGGCGGCCAGCAGCGCCTCCGCCTCGTCGAGGTGCCCTTCGTCGGCGTGCGCCCCGGCCGACAGCACGCTCATCCCCTCGTCGACCAGCGCCGGGGTGTTCGGCATGACCCGGACGACGGGGACCCCGTCGGGCAGCGCCGCCTCGATCGTCGAGGTGGGGACCCCGGCCGCCACCGACACGACCATGTGTCCGGCGTCCACCGAACCCGCCAGCAGCCCGAGCAGCGTGCCGATGTCCTGCGGCTTGACCGCGAGCAGCAGCACCCGCGCCCGCGCGGCGGCCTCGGCCAGGCCCACCACCGGGACGCCGTACCGCGAGGCCAGCTCGGCCGCCCGCTCGGGGTGGCGCTCGCAGACCACGATCCCCTCCGGCCCGCTGCGGCGGACGAGCCCTGAGAGCAGCGCCTCGCCGATCTTCCCGCCGCCGACGATGGCCAGCCCGGACCGGCCGCCGGCGCTCACGACCTGCCTCCCGAGCGCAGGACGACCCGCACCCGGTACCCGCCGGCCACCAGCCGGCGCTGCTGCTCCCTGCGGACCTGCCACGGCATGACGTACTCCCAGCTGTCGGGGTCCCGGTCGCTCCAGGCGGCACGCTCGCCCGCGATGGCGACCAGCCGCGGGTCGGTGGTGCCGACGGCCGCGGCCAGGTCGTCCACCGCGGCAGGGGTGCCCTCGAGCGCCACCCCCAGCCCGGCGCCGGCCGCCCTGCGGGCCACCCCGGTCGCCGCGGCGCCGAGCAGGCGGCGCACGGGGGTGTGATCTGCGCGCGCACGGCCCGAACCTAGTGCTCGGCGGGTGTGTCCTCGCCGGGGCGGGGTAGCCGCCGCCACATGGCAGGAGAACTGGACGGGATGAGGGTGGCGGTCCTCGCGACCGACGGCGTCGAGCAGGTCGAGCTCGACCGGCCGTGGCAGGCGCTCGAGGAGGCCGGCGCGCTGCCGGAGCTCGTGTCGCTCGAGGCCGGGGAGATCACCGCCTACGACCACATCGACAAGGGCGGCAGCAGGAAGGTCGACGCGGTGGTCGGCTCGGCCGACCCCGACGACTACGGCGCGCTGGTGCTCCCCGGCGGCGTCATCAACGGCGACTTCGTGCGCGCCGACGCCGACGCGGTGGCCTTCGTCAAGGCGTTCTTCGAGGCGGGCAAGCCGGTGGCCGCGATCTGCCACGCCCCCTGGGTGCTGGCCGAGGCCGACGTCGTCCGCGGGCGCCGGATGACCTCCTGGCCGTCGCTGCAGACCGACCTGCGCAACGCCGGCGCGACGTGGGTCGACGAGGAGGTCGTCGTCGACGGCAACCTGGTCACCAGCCGCAAGCCCGACGACCTCGACGCGTTCGGCGCCGCGATCGTCGAGCAGTTCGCCGCGGCGGACACAGCGGAGGACGAGGAGAACTGACGCGGGTGGCCCCTCTGCAGGGCCCCACCGCGAGCCTGCGAGTGACGGGGGCAGAGGGGTCCTGTCTCAGCCCGTGGAGAGCAGGCCGGCGGCGGGCGCGATGGTGAGCAGCGTCCCGGCGAAGACGAGGACCGTCACCAGGCGCACGCCGGCCGGCTCCCGGTCCTGGCGCTGCCGCCACGCCGACACGCCACCGACCAGCCCGGCGACGGCGAGCGGGGCCAGCAGCACCGCCAGGTAGGGCAGCTGCTGCCACAGCACGGTGAACAGGAAGTAGATGCCGACGCCGGCGGCCAGCGCGAGGACCAGCTCGCCGCCGAAGCGCAGCCAGGCGAGGGCGCCCTCGCGAGGTGCCAGGCCCTCGTCCCCGAGCAACGGCGGGTCGTCGGTGCGGACGACGGGGATCGGGCCGGTCCGGGGCCCGGCGTCGGTCGACGCCGCATCGGCGCGGGGTGCCCGCTCCCGGGGCGCCCGCTCGCGCGCCGTCCCCTCCCGGGACCGGCGCTCCGGCGGGGCGTCACCGGACGCGGCGGCCGCACCGGGGACTCCGGGCTTGCGGGAGGGGCGCAGGCCGGGGATCGCCGCGGTCGAGGGCTCGGGCGCCCGGCGGGCCCGGCGGTCGGGGACCGGGGTGTGCGGGCCGGTGTCCCCGGCGCGGTCGCTGGCCCGCCGTCCGAACTCCGGCCGATCGGCCACGCGGCCGGTGTCGCCCGTGCCGCGCTGCCGGACGCCGGTGTCCTCCAGCTCGTCGCCCCGGCGGCGCCGGCCGCGGGTCGGCGACTCGACCCCCGCCTCGCGCAGGATGTCGGCCAGCGGCCGGCCGCCGGTCTCCGGGTCGCGGCGCCCCTCGCCGCGGCTGCCGGGCGGAGTGCTCATCTCTCGTCCTCCAACGAGTCCAGTCGCCGGAGGATGACGCCCTCCCGCAGCGCCCACGGGCAGATCCGGACGGACGGTACGTCCAGCGCCCGCATCGCGGCCCGCGCCACGACGGCGCCCCCGGGGATCTGGTGCGCGCGGTCGGGCGACACGCCCTGCAGCTCGGCCAGCGCCGAGGACTCGATGCGGGCGACGAAGCCCAGCAGCTGCCCGAGCCCGTCGAGGGTCAGCTGCCGGGGCGCCCGCAGCCCCGCCGAGTACGGCGCGGCGCCGGTGAGCCGGGCCAGGGTCCGGAAGGTCTTGGAGGTGGCGGCCACGAGGTCCGGCGGCCCGCCGCCGAGCAGCTTCTTCGCCGCCGGCTTCAGCAGGTCCGCGGCGTGCTCGTCCAGCTCGGCGAGGGCCTCCAGGTCCGGGCGCCCGCCGGTGCGCGCCGCGGGCAGGAAGCGCCTGGTCATCCGGCCGGCCCCGAGCGGGAGCGACAGGGCGACGTCGGGGTCCTCGTCGAGCCCGCTGGCCAGCTCCAGCGACCCGCCGCCGATGTCGAGCACGAGCAGCCGCCCGGCGCTCCACCCGAACCACCGGCGGACGGCGAGGAAGGTCAGCCGCGCCTCCTCCTCGCCGCTGGTCACGTGCAGCTGCACGCCGGTCCGCTCCCGGACCCGCTCCAGCACCTCCAGGCCGTTGCGGGCCTCGCGGATGGCGGAGGTGACCAGGGCCAGCACCTCGTCGCAGCCCTGCTTCTCGGCCTGCTCGCACGCCTTGCGCACCGCCTTGAGCAGCGCCTTCTCGCCGTCCTTGGACAGCAGGTCGTCGTCGCCGACGTGCTCGGCCAGCCGCAGCAGCCACCGGTCGTCGTGCTGCGGCGTGGGATGGGCACCGCGGTGGGCGTCGACCACGAGCAGGTGCACGGTGTTCGAGCCGACGTCCAGCACCCCGAGCCTCATGCGGTCAGTCTGCCGGTCGGCGTCCGCGCAGGTTGATCCGGTGGGCGGCCCGGGGCCACCTAGGCTGGGGCGGTGCACGACGTCCCGCCCGAGGTGCCGCTGGACTTCGCCCGGGAGTGGGTCGAGTTCCCCGACCCGGCCGATGCCGGGCACGTCGTCCGGGCCGACCTGACCTGGCTCGCGTCGGCCTGGACCTGCGTCTTCGGGCGGGGCTGCGCCGGCGTCGTCGAGGGCCGCCCGGACGACGGCTGCTGCTCCCACGGCGCCTTCTTCGCCGACGAGGACGACCTCGCCCGCGTCACCGCCGCGGTCGGCGACCTCACCGACGAGGACTGGCAGCTCGCCCCCGTCGGCCGCGGCGCCTGGACCGAGGAGGACGACAGCGACGAGGACGGCGGCGTCCGCTCGCTGCGCACCCGGCTGGTCGACGGTGCCTGCGTCTTCCTCAACCGGCCCGGTTTCGCCGGCGGCACCGGCTGCGCGCTGCACCGGATGGCGCTGCGGGAGGACCTGCACCCGCTGCTCACCAAGCCCGACGTGTGCTGGCAGCTGCCGGTGCGGCGGGAGCAGGAGCAGGTCGAGCGCCCCGACGGCACGAAGGTCCTGGTGTCGAGCATCGGCGAGTTCGACCGCCGCGGGTGGGGCCCGGGCGGGCACGACCTGCACTGGTGGTGCACCGGCTCCCCGGCCGCGCACGTCTCCGCCGAGCCGCTGGTGGTCACCTACGCCGGGGAGCTCACCGCCCTCCTGGGGACGGCGGCCTACACGGAGCTGCGCCGGCTGACCGAGGAGCGGCTCGACCGTGGCCTGGTCGCCCCGCACCCGGCCAGCCCGCCACCCGTGCCGGTGACGCTGCACCGCCGTCGTCCCTGATCGGACACCCGTCCGGGGGTGCAGGAGCACCGGGCGGTCACCGCGCGCCACTACCCTTCCCCGGACGGGACGACGAGCGGACGGCGGGGACTGTGACCGAGGAGCGCGCGACGGCGGGCGGTCCCCCGGCCGGGGGACGGACCGCGGACGGAGCCGCGCGGCCCGACAACGCCTTCCTCGCCCTGGTCCGCATCCCGGTGTTCCGCCGGCTGTGGGCCGCGATCACCGTCTCCAGCCTCGGTGACTGGCTGGGTCTGCTCGCCACCACGGCGATGGCCCAGCAGCTCACCCGCGACGAGTCCCTCGCGGTGCAGGGCGCCGCCATCTCCGGCGTCATCCTCACCCGGCTGCTCCCCGACCTGCTGCTGGGCCCGCTGGCCGGGGCGCTGGCCGACAAGCTGGACCGGCGGACGACGGTCGTCGTCGGCGAGCTGCTGGCGCTGGCGCTCTACCTCTCCATCGCGGTCACCTACGAGCTGACCTGGCTCTACGTCGCCCAGTTCCTCGTCGAGGCGGTCGGGTTGTTCACCAACCCCGCCAAGCAGGCGATGTGGGTGTCGATCGTGCCCCGCGAGCGGCTGGCCGTGGCCAACCAGGTGTCGCTGTTCTCCGTCTACGGCGCCGTCCCGGTCGCCGCCCTGGTGTTCGCGCTGCTGTCGACGGCCAGCCGGCTGGTCGGCGAGGGCGACGGCAACGAGGCGCAGACGGCGATCGTCGTGGCGCTGGTGTTCAACGCCGGCAGCTTCGGGGTCAGCGCCGTGACCGTGCTGTTCTCCCGGCGGCTCATCCCGGGCACCCCGGTCGACCGGGACGGCGGGCAGCGCAACGTGTTCTCGCTGGTCGTGGAGGGCGTGTCCTTCCTGCGCGGCCAGCCGTTCATGCGGGCGCTCTACGTCGGCGTCATCGGCGCGTTCGGCGCGGGCGGGCTGACCGTCGGCGTCGCCCAGCTCTACGTGGCCACGCTGCGCGCCGGTGCCGCCGGGTACTCGGTGGTGTTCGGCGTGGTCTTCACCGGCCTGGCCATCGGCATGCTGGCCGGCCCGCGGATCCTGCCCACGGTGCCGCGGCGCAGCGTCTTCACCCACGCCATCGGCCTGGCCGGGATCGCGCTGCTGGTGATGTCGGTGCTGCGCGACTTCGTGCTGGCCACCGCCGCGGCGTTCTGCGTGGGCCTGTTCGCCGGCGTCAGCTGGATCATCGGCTACACGCTGATCGGCTACGAGGTGGAGGACCGGCTGCGCGGCCGCGTCTTCGCCTTCGTCATCTCCTCGGTGCGCGTCGTCCTGCTGCTCGCGGTGGCGGTCGGCCCGGGGCTGGCCGGGCTGCTGGGCACCCACGACGTCCGCCTGGGCGACCTGGTGCTCACCCTCACCGGCCCGGGCCTGACCCTGCTGGTCGGCGGCGTCATCGCCCTGCTGGTCAGCGCCTACGCCACCCGGCAGGTGGTGCCGGCCCGGTCCCGCACCCGCGTGCGCGACGTGCTGAAGCTGCTGTGGGGCCGCTCCGACCTGTTCTCGGCGGCCTCCAGCGGGGTCGGGCTGTTCGTCGTGGTCGAGGGGGCCGACCGCGAGCTCACCCAGCGCTACGCCGCCGACCTCGCCCGGGTCCTGCGGGAGGAGAGCGGCCGCCCGGTCGAGGTGACCTCCGAGCCGAGCGACACCCAGCTGGGCCGGCAGGTCCGCGGCCTGCTGTTCCCGTCCCCACCGGACCCGGGCAGCACCCGGCCGGGGCCGGTCGACGACAGCGGCAGCCCGATCGGCGCGCACACCGCCGCGCTGCTGGCCGCCGCCGACCGCGCCCAGCACGTCGCCACCGTGATCCGCCCGGCCCTCGAGGACCGGCGGGTGGTGGTCAACACCCACTACGTCGACACCTCGATCGCCTTCCACGGCGCCGGGCAGGGCCTCGACGGCGACCGCATCTTCCGGACGTCGCTCTGGGCCACCCGCGGGCTGCTCCCCGACCTCACCGTCGTCGTCGACTCACCGGTCACCGCCGCACCCTCCGGAGCGGACCCGGAGGCGGTGCGCCGCGCGTTCCTCGGCCTGGCCGAGGCCGCCCCGGACCGCTACGTCGTCGTCCCCGGCGAGTTGCTGGACCCCGCCACGGGTGGCGGGCTGGTCTCCCCCGTCGTCCGCCGGCGGCTGGCCACCCTGGTGGCCACCCGGTACCCGGGCGCCGGGAGCGCCGAGGCTCCGGCCGGGCCCGCGACGCCGGGCGCGGGGTCCACCGCCGCCGCGGAACGGGCGGGCCGCTCCGTAGGCTGACCCGGTGACAGAGCTCGCGCGCTGGACGGCCGGGGACACCGAGGACGTCGTCTGCTGCCTGTGCCGGGTGCCCGGCACGCTGGTGCACGACCTCGCCCCCTTCGGGGTGGTCCGCTGCCCGCAGTGCGAGCTGGTGTTCGTCAGCCCGCGGCTGCGCCCCGAGGCCCTGCAGCGGCTCTACGACGACGCGGGCTACTTCGAGGGCGGGGTCTACGGCACCGCCGTGTCCCGCAGGGCCGCCGACTCCGACGACGGCGGCGGCGCCCCGTCCGCCGAGGGGCGGCTGTCCCCCGCGATGCTGCTGCAGCGCACCTGGACCGCGGGCCGGCTCGCGCTCGTCGACCGCGAGCGCGGCGCCCCGGCGGGCGGGCGGCTGCTCGAGGTCGGCGCCGGCTACGGCCTGTTCCTCGCCGCGGCGCGGTCCGCCGGCTGGACGACGTCGGGCGTCGAGCTCTCCCGCACCGGCGCGAAGCACGCGCAGGACACCCTGGGCCTGGACGTCTTCTGCGGTCAGCTCGAGGATGCGCCGCTGGAGGCCGGCTTCGACGTCGTCTGCGCCTGGGACACCGTCGAGCACGTGCCCGACCCGCTGTCGTTCTGGCGGTCGGTGCGCTCGCTGGTCGCCGACGACGGCGTCGTGCTGTTCTCGACGCCCTACGTCTCCTCGCTGCCCGCGCGGCTGCTCGGCACCCGCTGGTGGACGCTCAAGCCGACCGAGCACATCTGGCACTTCACCCCGCGCACCCACGCGCTGCTGCTGGCCCGCGCCGGGCTGGCGCTCACCCGGGTGGTGCGCAGCCCGCTGGCGCCGGCCAACGCCGGGCGGCTGGACTCACTGGTCGGCGTCGCCCGCCCCATCCCGAACAGCTAGCCGACCCGTTCCCGGGGGGATGCGGGCCGGCGGCGTTCCCGCGGGGACGCCCCCTCGAGGCGCGAGCCGCCTCGGAACAGGTCGTCCGGCCCGACCGCGGCCTCTCCTGCGTGTCATCCGGCCGGTCGGCCCGGCACGGCGACGCGGAGGTCGAGGAGCTGCTGCGTGTGCCTGGGCAGGTGGTCCCCGGCGAGGCCGTCGACGAGGCCGGCCAGCGGCACCGGCTGGTCGACCAGCACCGCGCCGTTCGAGAGCAGCAGCGACGGCACGAGCACCGAGGTCGCCTCATCGCTCAGCTGGTCGGCGACGTCGCACAGGACGGCCCCCTGGTCCCGGACGTGCCGGATCAGGTCCGGCCTGCCCCGGTGCTCGCCGATGATCCGGCGGAGGTTCCACGGGTCGAGGGACATCCGGTTGTCGAAGGTCGGCCGCGAGCCGGAGGCGACTCCCAGTGCGACCGCCGCGATGCCCGCATCGACGCTGAGGACGTGCGCCAGGACCTGGTCGGCGTCCCACCCTCCGTCGTCGGCGTCGCCGAGGTCGGGGTGGGCGGCTGCGTCGAGCAGTCGGTCGTAGGCGCTGCGCAGTCCTGTCGTGTCCATGGCGTACGTCCGCTCGGTCGTGTTCCGTCGATGGGGTCAGGTCGTGCCACAGCGCCGATCCGGTGGTCCGGTCGCGGCCGACGGACCCTCAGCCCGGATCCCGTTCCGGCGCCTCGGCGGCGCGCTTGACGGTCGCCAGTCGGCGGTCCCAGTCGCCGGCGAGCGCGGCCATCCAGCGCGCCGTCGCGTCCAGCGCCGCCGGCCGGACGGAGTACCGCACCTCGCGTCCGACCCGGCTGCCGGACACGAGCCCGGCGGCGTCCAGGACGGCGAGGTGCTTGACCACGGCCTGCCGGGAGACCGGGAGTCGTTCGGCCAGCGTGGTGGCGGTGGCCTCGCCGCGCGCGGCGAGCAGGTCCAGCAGCTCTCGTCGCGTCGGGTCGGCGAGCGCGGCGATGACGCCGTCGACGGCCGTGCCGGCGTCGCGCCGTTCGCCGGTCATGCGATGACTACTCGGCGCGCGCCCTGAGCGCGTCGAGCACCTGGGGCCAGCCGCCGGCGTTGTCCTCGAGCGCTCGGCGGCGGAGCTCCTCGGACGCGGCCAGCGCAGCGAACCCGCTCTCGACGACCCGGAGCCGCGTCTTGTCGCCCTCCGGGGTCAACGTGAACTCGACGAGCGTGCTGTTGTCCGCCCGGAGCTCCTGTCCGGGGAACGCGCTCGCCCAGCGGTACGCCACGTACGTCGGCGGTTCCACCTTCTCCACGCGCACCGGGAAGTCGCCGTACTGCGCGTTCGTCGCGACCATCGACTCCCCCTCCCTCGCCTCGGTGCCGGCCAGGTCGGCCTCCTCGGCCACCCAGAACCCGGGCCGGGTCACCAGCGACCAGACACGCTCCAGTGGTGCGGCGATCAGGGTCTCTCGTTCGATCCGGTCTTCGCTCATCGATGGTCTCCCTCTCCGTCGCCCCGTGCAACCAGAGAGTTGCACATACTTCACTGAGCCGCAACTCCGGAGTTGCACGTCCACGTGGGCGCGCCCCGGCCGTCCGGACGCGCGTCCGCTCGGCAGGTCAGGGCACCGCGACCCACCGGGGCTGCGGGATCGACACCTGGGCGCTGCGTCGGACCGAGGCCCGCGGCCGCTCCCCCACCGAGGATCCGGCCGTCACGCCGCCCGGTCGCCCTCCGCCGCCTGCACCGCGCGGCGGAACGTCTGCCGGTAGGCCCGTGGCGACACCCCGCGACGGCGGGTGAACTGCTCCCGGAAGCCGGCCGCGGTGCCGAAACCGACCAGCCGGGCGATCTCCTCGACCGGCGCGTCACTGTCCTCCAGCAGCGCCTCGGCGGCGGCCAGCCGCTGGGCGAGCAGCCAGGCGTGCGGCGTCGTCCCGGTGGTGGCCTTGAACCGCCGCGCGAAGGTGCGCGGGCTCATGAGAGCGCGGCGGGCCAGGACGTCGACGCGGATGTCGTCGGCGAGGTGGTGCTGGGCCCACTCCAGGACGGCGCCGAGCAGGTCGTCCTCGCACTCGGCGACGGGGGTGTCGATGAACTGCGCCTGACCGCCGTCGCGGTGCGGCGGCACCACCATCTCCCGGGCCAGCGCGTTCGCCGCGGCCGCGCCCCACTCGCGGCGCACCAGGTACAGCAGGGTGTCCACGCCGGCCGCCGTCCCGGCGCCGGTGATGATCCGGCCGTTGTCGACGTAGAGCACCGAGGGGTCGACCTGGACGGCGGGGAAGCGGGCGGCCAGCTCCCCGGCGTACTTCCAGTGCGTGGTGACGCGCCTGCCGTCGAGCAGCCCGGCCTCGGCGAGCACGAAGGCGCCCGTGCACTGGCTGATGATCGTGGCGCCTCGCGCGTGGGCCGCGCGCAGGGCGTCGAGCAACGCCGGCGAGGGCACGCGGTCGAACAGCTCCCACGCCGTGATCGAGACGATGTCGGAGTCGGCCAGCCGCTCGAGGCCGTGCTCCACCGTGATCGGGATGCCGGTGTCGGTGCGCAGCACCCCGGGCGCCTCGCTGACCAGCGCGAAGTCGAAGCGGGGCAGCCCCATGGCGCGGCGGTCGTAGCCGAAGACCTCGGCACACACCCCGAGCCCGAAGCTGCCGACCAGACCGTCGGCGACGACGACGCTGACGGTCAGCGGGCGACCGGTTCCTGCCATGGCCGGAGTATGGCAGGAAAGTTGCGACGTGGGTCACTCCTGCCACTCGTCGACCCGGCCGGCCGGGAGCAGGCTCACCACATGTTGCTGATCACCTGCCCCGTGACGAGGACCGACGAGCTGGTCGCCGACCGGCGCATCCGCTCGGTGGTCAACCACCCGACGCACATCGCGCTGCACGTGGAGTGCCCGTGCGGCAGCGTGCACGTCTACCGCACCGGACGCCGCTGGGCCGCCCGCCGGCCGGCCGCCGCCGCTCGACCTGCGCCGGAGCTCACACCCGCATAGACTCGAACACATGAGCGAACCGACTGCCAACGACGACCGCAGCGCCGAGAAGGACCCGTCGGACTGGGTGACCGGGGACGAGCCGGCCACCGGTGCGCAGAAGAGCTACCTGCACACGCTGGCCCGCGAGGCCGGCGAGGAGGTGCCCGACGACATCACCAAGGCCGACGCCTCGCGCAAGATCGACGAGCTGCAGGACGAGACCGGCCGGGGCCAGTAGCCCCGGCCGCACCTGGCCGCGGTGACCGGCCGCAGCTGCCGGCGCGAGCCGCCCTGCGAGGTGCCTCGACGAGGAGGGGCCGGAGGCCGCCGCGAGGAGGGGCAGGAGGGGCTCAGCGCCGGCCGGGGACGGCACCTGGCGGCGGTGGAGGCCGATCAGCCGACCGTGTGGCCCCGTCCCGGGCCCCGCCCTGAGCCGGCGAAGGGTGGGGAGGACGGGGTCCTTCAGGCCTCGAGCTTGTAGCCCAGGCCGCGGACGGTGACGAGGTACTTGGGGTTGGCCGGGTCGGGCTCGATCTTGGCCCGCAGTCGCTTGACGTGGACGTCGAGGGTCTTGGTGTCGCCGACGTAGTCCGACCCCCACACCCGGTCGATGAGCTGGACCCGGGTGAGCACCCGCCCGGCGTTGCGCAGCAGCAACTCCAGCAGGTCGAACTCCTTGAGCGGCAGGGCGATCGGCTCGCCGTCCACCGAGACGACGTGCCGCTCGACGTCCATGCGCACCGGTCCGGCCTCCAGCGTGGACTCGGCCGGTGCCTCGACGTCGCCGCGGCGGCGCAGCACCGCGCGGATCCGGGCCACCAGCTCGCGCGCCGAGTAGGGCTTGGTCACGTAGTCGTCCGCGCCCAGTTCCAGGCCGACGACCTTGTCCACCTCGGCGTCCTTGGCGGTCAGCATGATGATCGGGACGCCGCTGCGGGAGCGCAGCGCCCGGCAGACCTCGGTGCCGGGCAGCCCGGGCAGCATGAGGTCGAGGAGCACGACGTCGGCACCGCCGCGGTCGAACTCGGCCAGCGCCTCGGGACCGGTGGTGGCCACGACCGCGTCGAACCCCTCCTTCCGCAGCATGTAGGACAGCGCGTCGGAGAAGGACTCCTCGTCCTCCACGACCAGCACTCGGGTCATGACCGTCCCTTCGGGGCGTCAGCGGCGGGCGGGCCGCCTGCGAGGTCGTGATCGGCCGGCTCGTCGCCGGCGGATCCGGTGTCGGTGGCCGCGCGGTCGGCGGCGGCCAGCGGGATGCGCAGCGTGAAGGTGGACCCGAGGCCCTCCTCGCTCCAGACGCTGACCGAGCCGCCGTGGTTGGTGGCCACGTGCTTGACGATGGCCAGCCCCAGGCCGGTGCCGCCGGTGCGGCTGGCCCGTGACTGGTCGACGCGGTAGAAGCGCTCGAAGACCCGCGAGCGGTCCTCGCGCGGGATGCCGATGCCGCTGTCGGTCACCGTGATCTCCGCGAAGCCGGCGCGGGCGCGGGCGCCGACCGCGATCCGGGTCTGGTCCGGGCTGTAGGTCACGGCGTTGGCCAGCAGGTTGGTCACCGCGGTGGCCAGCTGGGACTCCACACCGCGGACGACCAGACCGCGCTCTCCGCCGGCGACGATGGTGACCTGCTTGGCGCTCGCGGCGAGCTTGGTGCGGTCCACCGCCTCGGCGATGACCGTGTCGACCTCCACCGGCACCAGCTCGGGCAGCGGTTCGCCGCCCTGCAGCCGGGACAGGTCGATGAGCTCGCGGACCAGGCGGGACAGCCGGTCGGCCTCGTGGGTCATCCGGCTGGCGAAACGGCGCACCGTCTCGGGGTCGTCGGCGGCGTCCTCGACGGCCTCGGCGAGCAGCGACAGCGCTCCGACGGGCGTCTTCAGCTCGTGGCCGACGTTGGCGACGAAGTCGCGCCGGACCGCCTCGACCCGGCGGGCCTCGGTCAGGTCCTGCAGCACCAGCGCCACCGGGGCGGTCCCCGGGCCCGGCCCGCCCTCCAGCCGGACGCCGAGCACACCCACCTGCCGCGGGCCGCCCCCCACGACCGACGCGGGGAGCGACACCTCGGCACGCCGCCGTCCGCCGTCCCGCGCCGTGCGGGCGAGCTCCAGCAGCTCGGGGACCAGCAGCCGGGTGTCGCGGACGATGCCCAGGCCGCGCGCGGCCGGGTTGGCCAGCAGCACCACGTCGTCGGGGTCGAGCAGGACGACGGCGGGGTCGATGAGGTCGAGCAGCCGGCGGGACAGGACCGCCTCGGGGGCCGAGCCGTCGGCCGGCACCGCCTGGTCGACGACCGGCCGCGGTCGCCGCCGGAGCAGGGCCGCGATCAGCACGCCGCCGACCACGCCGACGACGAAGCCGGCCAGCAGGGCTACCGACGGGCTCACGGGGGCGATGCTAGGCCGCTCCCATCGGGCCGGATCCCCCGTGTGGGTGACCGCGGCACGCCGAACGGGCACTGTTCACGTTCCCGTGCCCGCCCGTTCACCGCCTGGCACGGGAAGGGTCGACGGACGCACCTACCCTCGTGGTCCTGAGAACGTTGGGTCCTCGAGACGCGGGTACCCGGAGTGTCGAGCCAGGGACGGCCCGGCCGACGAGGAGGACGACGGTGCGCCAGCACTACCACGAGGAACTCGACGACATCAACACCTGCCTGGTCGAGATGGCGAACTCGGTCGGGTCGGCCATGAGCAAGGCGACGACCGCGCTGCTGGACGCCGACATCGAGCTCGCCAACCTGGTCATCGAGGGCGACGACCGCATCGACGCCACGCGGGAGAGCATCGAGCAGCGCTGCTTCAACATGCTGGCCCGGCAGGCGCCGGTCGCCACGGACCTGCGCACCATCACCGCGGCCATGCGGATCATCAGCGACCTCGAGCGGATGGGCGATCTCGCCGTCCACGTGGCCAAGCTGGCCCGGATGCGCTTCCCGGAGCACGCCGTCCCGCAGGAGCTGCGGCCGATCTTCCTCGAGGCCGGCCACGTCGCCGAGAGCCTGGTCAGCCAGACGGCCACGGTCATCGCCAAGCTCGACGTCGAGGCCGCCGCGGCACTGGAGGCCGAGGACGACCTGATGGACCAGCTGCACCGGCAGCTGTTCAGCGAGCTGCTCAGCAAGGACTGGCCGCACGGCATGGAGGCGGCCATCGACATCACCCTGCTCGGCCGCTACTACGAGCGCTTCGCCGACCACGCGGTCAGCGTCGCCCGCCGGGTCGTCTACCTGGTCACCGGCGAGCGCGAGATGCACGCCACGGCCAACTGACCCGTTGAACGGCCCCGTCCGGAGGCTCGCCCCGAGCGTGCGAGGGGTGAGGGGGACGGGGTCCTTCGACTACTTCTTCCCCTGGTTCTTGACGGCCTCGATGGCCGCGGCCGCGGCCTCGGGGTCGAGGTACTCGCCGCCGGGCTTGGTCGGGCGCAGGTCGTCGTCCAGGTCGTAGCGCAGCGGGACGCCGGTCGGGATGTTGAGCCCGACGACCTCGTCCTCCCCCATGCCGTCCAGGTGCTTCACCAGGGCCCGCAGGCTGTTGCCGTGGGCGGCGACGAGCACGGTCAGGCCGGCGCGCAGGTCCGGCACGATCTCGTCGTACCAGTACGGCAGCATCCGGACGACGACGTCGGCCAGGCACTCGGTCTGCGGGCGCACCTCCGGCGGCAGCACCGCGTAGCGGGCGTCGCCGTCCTGGGAGTACTCGCTGCCGGCCTCGATGGGCGGCGGCGGGGTGCTGTAGGAGCGCCGCCAGGTGGTGAACTGCTCCTCGCCGTACTCGGCGAGCGTGGCGGCCTTGTCCTTGCCCTGCAGCGCGCCGTAGTGCCGCTCGTTGAGCCGCCACGACCGCTTGACCGGGATCCACTGCCGGTCCGCGGCCGCCAGCGCCAGCTCGGCGGTGCTGATCGCCCGCTTGAGCACCGAGGTGTGCACGACGTGCGGCAGCAGACCGTGCTCGGCGAGGAGCTCACCACCGCGGGCGGCCTCGCCGCGGCCCTTCTCCGACAGCGGCACGTCCACCCAGCCGGTGAACAGGTTGGCCTTGTTCCACTCGCTCTCGCCGTGGCGGAGCAGCACGAGCGTGCCGGGGCGGGTCTGGGGCGAGGACGTCGTCACACCGCCATCCTGCCCGACCGGTGCGGTGAGGGAACGGCCTCCCTGCAGAGTCCCTGCGCGAGCCGGCGAGCGGTGCAGGTCGGGAGGTCGGTCACCCGGCGAGCAGCGGCCACAGCAGCCAGGCCTCGAAGGCCGCCGGTGGGAGCAGGCCGGCGAGCAGCCACGGGCTGCGGACGGGGCGGTCGACGCCCCAGCGCAGCGCGGCGACCGCCGCCACGCTGCAGCCGATGCCGGCGGTCAGCCAGAGCAGCGTGCCGGCCACGTCGACGACGAGGAGCTGGGCGAAGGTCAGCCGCACCGCGCACAGCAGCAGCGGGTACACCAGCGCGGTCGCGCCGACCAGGCCGACGAGCGCCCGGACCTGACGCTGCTGCTGCCCGGGCTCCTCCTGCACCGCCGCCACGCTAACCGCCCCCGCGACCGCGGGCCCGTCCTCAGCGCCCGGCCGTGGTCCTGCGCCCCGGCAGCCACACCAGGACCACGACGGCGGCCAGCGCGGTCGCCAGCGCCGTCCCCAGGGCGGTGAGGTGCATCGCCGCCACGAACGCCTCCTCGGCCCGGGCGACCAGGCCGGCCGCCGCCGGGTCACCGGCCTGCTGCACCGCGGCGAGGGTGGCGACGATGGAGGTGCTGGCCTCCTCGCGGGCACCGGCCGGCAGCGCGTCGACGGCGTCCCCCAGCTGCGCGGCGTAGGCGTTGGCCAGCAGCGAGCCGAGGATCGCCACCCCGAGGGCGCCGCCGACCTGCCGCACCGAGTTGTTCACCGCCGCGCCCGCGCCGGCCTTGTGGCGCGGCACCACCGACATGATCGACTCGGTCGTCGGGGCCATGACCGCGCCCATGCCCAGGCCCTGCACCGACAGGATCGCCAGCAGCAGCCACGGCGACGACGTCGTGTCCAGCAGCTGGAAGCCGCAGACCGCCGCCGTGAGCAGCCCGAACCCGGTGCCGACGACGGCCTTGGGGCCGAACCGCTCGGCCAGCCGCGAGCTGCCCGGCGCCATCACCGCCATGCCCACGGCCATCGGGACCAGCGCCGCGCCACTGGCCAGCGGCCCGTACCCGAGCACGCCCTGCAGGTAGTAGACGAGGTAGAACGTCGCGCCCATCAGCGCGAAGAAGTTCAGGCCCAGGGCGGCCGCGGCAGCGGAGAAGGCCGGGTTGCCGAACAGCGTCACGTCGAGCGCCGGGTGGGCCGAGCGGCGCTGCAGCCAGACGAAGAGCACCAGCAGCGCCAAGCCGCCGAGCAGCGGCACGAGGACGCCGGGCGACGTCCAGCCGGCGCCCGAGCCGCCGTGGATGATCCCGTAGACCAGCCCGGCCAGCGCCACGATGGACAGCAGGACCCCGGGGACGTCGAGCCGCCCGGGCGAGGGGTCGCGCGACTCGGGGACGACGAGCAGCGTCGCGACGATGCCGAGGACCGCGACCGGCACCGCGATGAGGAAGATCGCGCCCCACCAGAAGTGCTCGAGCACCGCCCCGCTGGCCAGCGGCCCGCCGGCGACGGCGATGCCCGCGGTGCCGGCCCACACGCCGATCGCCCGGCCGCGCTCGCCCGGCGGGAAGACGTTGGTGATGACGGCGAGGGTCGTCGGCTGGACGGCGGCCCCGCCGATGCCCATGACCGCCCGCCAGGCGATCAGCTCGCCGGGGCTGCTGCTGAACGCGCCGAGCAGCGAGCCGGCCGTGTAGACCGTCAGCCCGATGAGCAGGACCCTGCGGCGGCCGATGCGGTCACCGATGACGCCCCAGGAGAACAGCAGGCCGGCGAAGACGAGGATGTAGGCGTCGATCGCCCACTGCAGCTCGCTCTGGCTGGCGCCCAGGTCGCGCTGCAGCGTGGGGATGGCGACGTTGAGGGTCGTGTTGCCCATGATCACCACGAGCAGGCAGACCGTCATGGTGGCCAGCACCCACCAGCGGCGGGCGTGGCCGGGCCGCTCCTCGGCGGCCTCGGGGAGCGACCGGTCGGTCGCCGTCACGCCCCGCCGTCCGGGGCGCCGGTGGCGCGGGACCTCCGGGCCGGGTCGACGAAGTCGGCGAACGCCTCCAGGTTGCGCAGCGACTCCCCGCGCTTGACCCGCCACTCCCACTCGCGCCGGATCGAGGTGCCGAAGCCGATCTCCAGCATCGTGTTGAAGTGGTCGTCGGCGTAGCTGAGCACCGCGCCGAGGATGCGGTCGAGCTCCTCGGGGGTGACCGCGGCGTGCGGCAGCCGGCCGGTCAGGTAGACGTCACCGACGCTGTCGATCGAGTACGCGACGCCGTACATCCGGGCGTTGTGCTGCAGCAGGTACGTCCAGAGCTGCTCGCGGTTCTCGTCGGGCTGGCGGCAGACGAAGGCCTCCACCCGCAGCGCGTGCTCCCCGACGATCAGCCCGCACACGGTCTTGAGCTTCTGGGTGCCGGGCAGGTCGACCAGCCAGCGGCCGGGGGCGGGGTGCTCGTGCACCAGCTCGCTGTCGCGCAGCGTCTGCTCGATGACCGCGTCGAGCTCCTCGACGCCCCGCCGTCCGCTCACCCTGTTCCCCGTTCGCTCCCGCCCGGCGGAGCAGGCACGACGACCGAGCCGCTCACCGGGCGACCTGGGCGCCCAGCGCCCGCGCCGCACCCGTCGCCCACGCCGGGCGGAGCAGCGTGCCCGCGACACCGGCGGCCATCTCCTCCGCGGCGGCGGCGTAGGCCGCGACCAGGCTGTCGACGGTGCGCTCCCAGGAGAAGGCCCCGGCGTGCCGCCGCGCCCCGGCCGAGAGCAGTTCGCGACGGGCCAGCACCGCGCGGAAGGCGGCGGCGTAGCCGGCGGGGTCGCGGCCCTCGACCAGCACGCCCGAGACGCCGTCCCGGACGGCGGTGCGCAGGCCCCCGACGGCGGCCGCGACGACCGGCGCCCCGCAGGCCTGTGCCTCCAGGGCGACCAGGCCGAAGGACTCGTTGTGGCTGGGGACGACGGCGACGTCGGCGGCGCGGTAGTGCTCGGCGAGCAGGTCGGCGTGCACCGGCGGCAGGAAGCGGACCAGGTCGGCGATGCCCAGCTCCGCGGCCAGCTGCTCCAGCTGGCGGGGCGCCTCCAGGCCGGTGCCGCTCGGGGCGCCGACGACGTGCACCTGCAGCCGCGCGCGCAGCGCCGGGTCGTCGGCGAGCATCCGCGCGGCGGCCTCGAGCAGCAGGTCGGGGGCCTTGAGCGGCTGGATGCGGCCGACGAAGAGCAGCACGACGGCGTCCTCGGGCACCCCCAGCCGGCGGCGGGCCGCCGTCCGGTCGCCGGGGGTGAAGCGGTCGAGGTCCACGCCGGGCGGGACGACGAGGGTGCGCCGCGGGTCGGCGCCGTAGTGGTCGACCAGCTGGCGGGCCTCGTCGTCGGTGTTGGCCACCAGCCGGTCGGCCTCGGCCACGACCTGCTCCTCGCCGATCACCCGGGCGCGCGGCTCGGGCCGGTCGCCCGCGGCCAGGGCGGCGTTCTTCACCTTGGCGAGGGTGTGCGCGGTGTGGATCAGCGGCACGCTCCACCGGTCGCGGGCGAGCCACCCGACCTGGCCGGACAGCCAGTAGTGCGAGTGGACGACGTCGTAGTGGCCCGGCTCGTGCTGCGCCTCCTCGCGCAGGACGGCGGCGGTGAAGGCGCACAGCTGGGCCGGCAGCTCCTCCTTGCCCAGGCCCTCGAACGGCCCGGCGCTGACGTGCCGCACGGTGACCCCGGGGACCATCTCGACCACGGGCGGCAGGTCGCTGGAGGTGGCGCGGGTGAACACGTCCACGGCGATGCCGCGGTCGGCCAGCCGCCGGGACACCTCGACGACGTAGACGTTCAGGCCGCCGGCGTCACCGGCGCCGGGCTGGTCGAGCGGGCTGGTGTGCACGGAGAGGGTGGCGACCCGCCGGGGCACGGCCGAGCGGGGACGACGGCGAGCGGCCACCCGCGACCTCCCGCCTCGCTCCAGGGCGCCGGGAGGCACCCGCTCGACTTCGCAGTCTGCAACAACGCCAGGATGGGTCTCATGCCCGGTCCCTCGTCCCAGTCTCTCCCCGTTCCCGCAGGTGCGCCCGGTGCGGGGCGGGTCGCGGTGGTCACCGGCGCCTCCAGCGGCATCGGTGCGGCGACCGCGACCCGCCTGGCCGCCGATGGCTTCGACGTCGTCCTCGGTGCCCGGCGGATGGACCGGCTGACCGAGCTGGCCGCCACCATCGGCGCCCGCGCGCTGCCGCTGGACATCACCGACGCCGACTCGGTGGCGGCGTTCGCCGGCGCCCTGGACCGGGTCGACGTGCTGGTCAACAACGCGGGCGGGGCCTTCGACGCGAGCCCCGTGGCCGAGGCGGACCTGGACTCCTGGGCGCGCACCTACGAGGTCAACGTGCTGGGCACCGTCCGGCTGACCAAGGCGCTGCTGCCCAGGTTGATCGCGTCGGGCGCCGGTGACCTGCTGTTCGTCGGGTCGACCGCGGGGTTGATCAGCTACGAGGGCGGCGCTTCCTACACCGCGGCCAAGCACGGCGTGCACACGCTGGCCGAGACGCTGCGGCTGGAGCTGTTCGACCAGCCGGTGCGGGTCATCGAGATCGCGCCCGGGATGGTGAAGACCGAGGAGTTCACCCTCAAGCGGGTCCAGGACCGGGAGCGGGCGGAGGCGGTCTACCGCGGGGTGCGCGAGCCGCTGGTCGCCGAGGACATCGCCGACTGCATCGCCTGGACGCTCACCCGCCCGCACCACGTCAACATCGACCTGATGGTCGTCCGCCCGCGGGCGCAGGCCGCCCAGCACAAGGTGCACCGCGAGTAGGAGGACCCCTTCCTCCCCACCCCCCGCGAGCCCGGGAGGGGGCCGGTCGGGGCGGTGGTGGGCGCAGGCCGCACGTACGCCCACCCGGAGGGCCTCTCCCCGGAGGACGCGCGGCCGCTCTGGACGGAGCGGCCGCCGGGACGGACGGTCGTCGCGGTGGACGGCGGGACGGTGCTCGGCAGCGCGGGGATGTGCCCGAACCGGCCCGGTCGCGGCCCGCACGTCGCGACCGCGAGCTTCCTGGTCGACCCGGCCGCGCAGGGGCGCGGCGTGGGCCGGGCGCTGGGCGAGCACGTCGTCGGCTGGGCCCGCAGCGCCGGCTACCGCGGCATCCGGTTCACCGCCGTCGTGGAGACCGACACCCCGGCTGTCTCCCTGTGGCGGTCACTCGGGTTCGTCGTCATCGGCACGGTGCCCGGTGCGTTCGACCACCCCGAGCACGGCTTCGTCGGCCTGCACGTGGTGTTCCGCGACCTCACCTGACCACCCGGTGCCGGTGGTTCTCGCGGGTTGCCAGCGCTGCAGGACCAGCAACGGACGAGGAACGCCGGCGGTGCGGCCGCGCCACCACCCCTCGACGACGGTCCGGCCACGACCGGACGCCTCCTCCGTGGCGGCGACCGCGGTGACCGTGTCCCGGACGAGTGTCAACCGGCGCTCCCCAGGACGGCGGTAGGCCAGCAGCTCCCAGTGCTCGCGGGCGCAACGGCCGTCCCAGTCGAGGGCGTGCACACCCTGGATCCGCACACCGGTGTCGTCCATCCCCATCGAGACGGCGACGTCCTGACCGGGCAATCGCGCCACGTGCCGTGCCAGCACGTCCTCTGCCAGGCCGGCCGCCTCACGGTGCAGGGCGCCGAGCTCCTCGCCGTCCCCCGGCGACGCCGTCGTCCACCAGGACCACCGGCCGGACTGGCTGGATCTCACCGGCCGTCAGGGACGGATCGCGGTGGGCTCGCGCTCCAGGGTCACACCGAAACGCTCCTGCACCGCAGCGATGATCTTCTCGGAGAAGGCGAGCAGCTCCTCGGCGGTCGCGCCGGGCTCGGTGGTCAGCGCGAGGCTGTGGCGGGGCGACGTCCCCACCCGGCCGTCACGCGTGCCGCGGCCGAAGCCGGCGTGCTGCACCAGCCAGGCGGCGCTGAGCTTGACCGTGCCGTCGCCGGCGGGCCAGCTCGGGCAGCCCTCGACCGCCCGCTGCGCCGGGACGACCGGGTTGGTGAAGAACGAGCCCGCGCTGCGGCTGGTGGGATCGGCGAGGTCCCAGACCATGCCCTTGCCGCGGCGGAGTTCCAGCACCGCAGCGCGCACGTCGGCCAGCGGGGCCCGCTCCCCCAGCTCGACGCCGAGGGTGCGCGCCAGCTCGGCGTAGCCCACGGGCCGGGACAGGTCACCCGGCTCGAGGTCGAACGAGACGGTCAGGACGACGAACCGGCCGGCCTCGCGCTTGAGTCGGCTGTCCCGGTAGGCGAACCCGCAGTCCTCCGGGGTGAGCACCTGCTCGGCCGACTCCACCCGGTCCCACACGCGCACCGCGGCGATGACCTGGCCGACCTCCTGGCCGTAGGCGCCGACGTTCTGCACCGGCGTCGCCCCGGTCGAGCCCGGGATGCCGGACATCGCCTCCATGCCGGCCAGCCGCTGCTCGACGGTGTGCGCGACCAGGTCGTCCCAGGGCTCGCCGGCCTGCACGACCAGCCGGCCGCCGTCCCGCTCGACACCCCGGCTGCGGACGACGACCACGTCCCCGGGCCAGCCGTCGTCCGGGGCGATCAGGTTGGAGCCGCCGCCGAGGACCAGCAGCGGGCGCCCCGCGGCGTCGGCCTCGCGGACGGCGGAGACCAGTTCCGCGGCGTCGGAGACCTCGACCAGCCGGTCGATCGGACCGCCCACGCCGAGGGTCGTCAGCTCCGCGAGGCGGGCGTTCCGTCGGACCTGCACGGCACCACGCTAACCGCGACTACGCTCTGGACCGGTGAGCGAGGCAGGAGGCCGACCCGGGAGAGGCGAGGACCACAAGCGCCGGGCCAGCCTCCCGAAGAAGGCCAACCCCCGCCTGGCCGCCGGCCGGGCCCGCGCCCTGGGACTGCCGACCCGCGGTACCACCAACGCCAACCGGCTGCGCCGGGTCGACCGCTGGCTGATGGCCACGCAGCTGCCCCGGCTGCGCGACGCCGCCCGCCCGCTCGTCGTCGACCTGGGCTACGGCTCGTCGGCGGTCACCACGCTGGAGCTGGCCGACCGGCTGGGCCCGGAGGTGCACGGCCTCGAGGTGGTCGGCCTGGAGATCGACCCCGAGCGGGTGACCGCCGTCGCCGCCGACCGCGACCCGCCGCGCGTCGACTTCCGCGTGGGCGGCTTCGAGCTGGCCGGCCTGCGCCCGGTGCTGGTGCGCGCGTTCAACGTGCTGCGCCAGTACGACGAGGAGTCCGCCGCCCGGGCCTGGCAGACGATGTGCGCCGCGCTCGGGCCCGGTGGGCTGGTGGTCGAGGGCACCTGCGACGAGTGGGGACGGCGCTCGGCCTGGGTGGCGCTGGACGCCGACGGGCCGCTCACGCTGACGCTGTCCGCCCGGGTGGCCGACCTCGACCGGCCCTCGGACCTGGCCGAACGGCTGCCCAAGGCGCTGATCCACCAGAACGTCCCCGGCCAGCCGGTGCACGGGTTCCTGCAGGCGCTCGACACGGCGTGGGCCTCCGCGGCGGGGCTGTCGACCTTCGGCCCGCGCCAGCGCTGGACCGCCGCGGTCGAGGCGCTGGCCGAGCAGGGCTGGCCGTTCGTCGGCTCCAGCCGCCGGTGGCGGCACGGCGAGGTCACGGTGCGCTGGTCCGCCGTCGCCCCGGTCTGAGGCGTCCCCGGGGGAACGGCTCGCCGGTCGGGGAGGATGGCCGCTGTGCGCCCCGCCCCGATGACCCGATGAGCCGCCGCAGGCAGGCCGGGCAGGTGGTCCCGCCCGGTCCCACGCCCGTCGCCGGCGGCACCGCCGAGCTGCTGGGGGACGCCGACCGCGACGGCTCCTGGGTGCTCGTGGTCGACGGGACGCCGCAGTCGCACGTCGACCTCGAGGACCCCACCCACCTGGAGTTCGAGTACGTGCGCCGGATGGGCCACGTGCTCGACCTCGCCGCCGAGGAGGGCCGGCCGATCGACGTCGTGCACCTCGGCGGCGGCGCGCTGACCCTGCCCCGCTACGTCGCTGCCACGCGCCCCGGCTCGCGGCAGCGGGTCGTCGAGCTCGACGGGCCGCTGACCGAGCTGGTCCGCGCCCACCTGCCGCTGCCGCGCGACGCCCGGGTCCGGGTGCGCGCCGCCGACGCCCGTGCCGGACTCGCGGCCCTGCCGCCGGGCAGCGCCGACGCGGTCGTCAGTGACGTCTTCGCCGGGGCCCGCACCCCCGCGCACCTGACCAGCGCCGAGTACGCCCAGGAGGCGCACCGGGTGCTGCGGCCCGGCGGTGCGTTCGTGGTGAACGTCGCCGACGGCCCGCCGCTGCGCTTCGCCCGCACCCAGGTCGCCACGCTGCGCGCCGTCTTCCGGCAGGTGTGCCTGCTGGCCGAGCCGGGCACGCTGCGCGGCCGCCGGTTCGGCAACCTGGTCGCGGTCGCCTCGGACGCCGAGCTGCCGATCGCCGCGCTGGTGCGCCGCTGTGCCGCCGACCCGATGCCCAGCCGGGTGGTCGAGGGCGACGACCTCGACCGGTTCGCCGGCAGGGCGCAGCCGGTGCACGACGCGGACGCGGTCGCCTCGCCCGAGCCGCCGGAGGGCGTCTTCGCGCGCTGAGCCCGGGCACCGGCCCGCCGCCGACCGTAGGGTCGGGGCATGACCCCACCTGCGCGCATGCCCCTCCGCCGCGACACGCGTCACAAGGTGGTCGCCGGCGTCTGCGCGGGGCTGGCCCGGCGCTTCGGCATCTCGCGGAACGGCCTGCGCCTGGCCTTCGTGCTCTCCTGCATCCTGCCAGGCCCGCAGTTCATCGCCTACATCGTGCTGTGGATCGTCATCCCGAAGGACACCCGGGGCTGGTGACCGCCCCGGCCGGTCACCAGCTGTTGCCGCCCCGGCTCAGCCCGCGGACGGCGGGCCGGACGTCGACCAGGTAGACGATCGCGGCGATGACGGCCGGCAGGCCCAGGAAGCTCAGCGGCGTCCGGGTCAGGAAGATGACGAGCACGGCGAGGCCGAGGATGGCCGCCCAGCCCGGCTTGGTCAGCTTGCCGGCGGCGACGTAGCCGGCGGCGGGCCGGACCAGCGCGTCGACGAACGCCCACAGGGTGAGCGCCAGGGCCGCCCAGAACAGCACGGCGTACACGGCGGCCTGGAAGGTCCACATGCCCCGCAGGGTACTCGTCGGGGGCCTCCCGACCATGCTCGCCGAACCCTTCTGAGGGGGTCCGGACACGGCAGGGCCCCGGAGCGCTGCACGCAGCTCCGGGGCCCTGGGACCAGGTGGCCTCCCTGCGGGGTCCCGCCGCGGGCTCGCGAGCCGCGGGGGGCAGGGGTGTCCTTCTCAGTCGTCGCGCTTGGTGGCGCGGGAGACCCGCGCCGAGGTGCCGGCCCTGGCCGACGTCCGGGCCGCGGTGGTCTTCTTGGCGGCCGGACGCTTCTTCGCCGGAGCCGGCGCCGGCTCCTCGCCCGCCTCCAGCGTGGCCTTGGCCTGGTCCGCGGCCTCGTGCGTGGCCTCCTCGGCCCGGTCGATGGCCTTCTCGGCCTTCGCCGCGGTCTTCTGCGCGATCGAGGTGACCTCGTTGGACGCCTCGGCGACGGCCTCGGCGCTGTCCTCGAGCACCTCCTCGAGGGCGTCCTCGACGGCGTCCACCGCGCGCTCGGCGCGGCCGACGACCTTGCGGACGACGGGCTGGCGGCGCAGCTCCTCGACGACCTCGGCGCCGCGGACGGCGAGGGTCTCGATGGTGGCGACCGTCTGGGTGCGGGCGGTGCTCACCAGGCCGGCCACGGTGCCGGCGACCGCCTCGGGGTGGACGGCGGAGGCGACGTGCTGGGCCTGCGCACGGGCCGCGCGCACGGCCTCCTCGGCGCGGGTGCGGGCTTCCTTGGTGGCCAGGTCGACCTGCACCTGGGCCTCGCCGGGCAGCGCCTCGGCGCGCGAGCGGAGCGTGCCGACGACGGCGCGGGCGCGCTCGACGGCCAGGTCACCGGCGCCGACGGCGGCCAGCAGGACCTGCTTGTTCTGGAGGGCGACGGTCTCGCCGTACTCCTTCAGCGTGTTCTTCATGCCGATTCCTTCGTGGGGCGGGACGGGGCGGGGTCGGACGGGGCGGCCGGTGCGGGGGTGTGCACGGCGTGCTCCCGGACGTAGGTCTCGTACAGCTCGAGCAGCACCGCCTTGTGCCGCTCGGACAGCGACGCGTCGGCGCGGATGGCCGCGACGGTGTCGGGGTTGCCCGAGCGGCGGTCGAGGATGCCGGCCTGCTCGTAGAGCGTCTCGGCCGAGATCTTCAGGCCCTTGGCGATCGCGGCCAGGATCTCCGCCGACGGCTTGCGCAGCCCTCGCTCGACCTGGGAGAGGTACGGGTTGCTCACCCCGGCCGTGCGGGCGAGCTCCCGGAGGGACACCCGGGCGGCGTTGCGCTGGTCGCGGATGAACTCGCCCACCTGCGACCCGGTCGCCGCGACCTTGGAGCGCTCGGCGGCCACCGTGTCCACGACACTGCCGGCGAGGTGGTCGACCGCCTCGCGGACGGTGGTCACCTGCTCGCGGACGAAGTCGCCGGGGTTCTGCACGTCCTCACGCTAGGCCCGGGTGCTAGCTCCTGCAAGCGGAGGAGCTGGCGCCCGGGCGTGAGGCCTCTCACACCCGGACCGTTCGGCTCAACCCGTCAGCGCGGCCGCCGGGCGGACCTCGCCGACCACGCCGTCCCCGCCCGGGACCGGGGTCTGCGCCCAGGGCGCCAGCTGCCCAGCGGGCACCCCGAGGCGCAGCAGCCCGGCGCACAGCGCGGGCGTGCGACCGCGGTCGCCGCCGTCGTCCAGCTTCAGCGCCACCGCGCCGCGGCCGGGGACGGCGGCGACGTGCACGCCGTCCGCCCCGCCCTTGACCAGCAGGCCCGGGACGGCACGCATGAGATCGGTGTCCTCGCGGCCGGTGCCGGCCACGGACCAGGGGTGCGCCCGCATCGCGTCGGCCACCAACCGGTCGCGCGTGCCGGGCGCGGCCTCGACGAGCGAGGCCACGCCGCGGGCCAGGCCGGCGAGCGGGAGCGCGTGCTGCGGGGCGCCGCAGCCGTCGACGACCACGGCGGACACCGGCGCGCCCGCGGCCTCGCCGAGCCGGGCCTCGACCGCCTGCTGCAGCGGGTGCGCCCGGTCGAGGTAGCCCCCGGTCGGCCAGCCGGCGGCGACGCAGGCCGACAGCATCGCGGCGTGCTTGCCCGAGCAGTTCATCGCCAGCCGCTCCGGGGCCCGTCCGGCGGCCAGCCAGGCCGCGCGGGTCGCCTCGTGCGAGGGCAACGCGGGCGGGCAGCCGAGGTCGCCGGGCGTCAGGTCCGCGGCGGCGAGCATGCCGGCGACCAGCTCGCGGTGGCCGTCCTCGCCGGAGTGCGAGCCGGCGCCGATGGCCAGCTCGTCGTCGGAGCGCGGCGTCCAGCCGGCGGCCAGCAGCGCGGTGGCCTGCACCGGCTTGTTCGCCGACCGCGGCAGCACCGGCCGGTCGACGTCCCCCACCGCGTGCAGCACGGCGCCGTCGGGGCCGACGACGACCAGCGACCCGCGGTGCACCGACTCCAGGAAGCCCGAGCGCCACACCTCGACCAGCACCGGGTTGTCCGGCCACGGTGACGCACTGTCCTCGTTCAGTGCCTACCCTCGTCGGCGAGCAGGGCGGCGACGTCGGCCTCGCCGTTGCGGTACCGGCGGCCGAGCTCGGCGGCCAGCCCGTCCATCACCTGCTGCACGCCGCGGCGGCGCTCGGACAGCGACACCTCGGCGGCGGCCAGCGAGCGCGCGGCCTGCTCCAGGTCGGCGTCGGACAGCTCGGGCACGTCGGAGAGGTCCACCCCGCGGGTCAGCGAGTTGACCCAGCTCTCGTACTCCTCGGGCGCGGCCGGCTGCACGGTCTGGTGCCGGCCGAGGCCGTGCGCGGGACCGCGGCCCTTCTCGGCGAGGATCTCCGGGAGCAGGTCGACCAGCGACCGGCCGTCGTGCTCGGCGCGGCGCTGCAGTTCGCGGCGCACGATGTCCAGCCGGCCCTGCAGCAGCCGCCGCGTGTAGGAGAGGTTGACCTCCTCCTGCTCGGCCCGGCGGCGCAGCGTGCGGACCTCGGCCATCGAGCGCTGCACCGCGGCGTCGAGGAAGCCGGGGTCGAGCAGGGCGTCGACGGCGGCGCCGCCGGCGCGGGTCGGTTCCGGGGTCACGAGCGGGCCTCCACCTGGGGTCGTGCGGTCACCGGGGGATGGTCCCAGACCGCACGGCCTGGACCCGTTCCCGCGCCGCAGCGACCGTGTCGTCGAGCGCGGCCGGCGCGTCGTCGGGGTCGATCGCGGCGCGGCCGCCGGCCACGGTCAGCTCGGCGTCCATCGCCACCGACTGCTTGACCAGCGCCAGGGCGACGACGCCGAGCTCGTGGTGGCGGACGACCGAGCCGACCCGGCCGACCTCGCGGGCACCGGCGAGCACCGGGGCCCCCGCCCCGGGGAGCTGCTCGGTCGACCCGTCGAGGTGCAGCAGCACGAGTCGCCGCGGCGGGCGGCCGAGGTTGTGCACCCGCGCGACGGTCTCCTGGCCGCGGTAGCAGCCCTTGGCGAGGTGCACGGCGCTGGTCAGCCAGCCGGTCTCGTTGGGGATGGTGCGGTGGTCGGTGTCGACGCCCAGGCGTGGACGGCGGGCCTCGACCCGCAGCGCCTCGTACGCGTCGACGCCGGCGGGGGTCGCCCCCGCGCCCAGCAGCGCCTCGGCGCGGGCGGCGAGCTCCGCGCGCGGCACCAGCAGGTCGACGACGGGGGCGCCGTCCCCGATCGGGGGCATCCGGCGCACCCACCCGCCGCCGTCCAGGGCGAGCACCGCGTACGGCGCGGCGGGCACCGGCAGGCCGGCGGCGGTGAGCACGGCGTCGGCGCGCGGGCCGACGAGCGACAGCAGCGCCCACGCGTCGGTGACCAGCGCGGGCTCGACGCGGAGCATGAAGCGCATCCGCTCCAGGTACGTCTGCAGGGCCGCGCCGGTGCCCGGCTCGACGTCGACCCAGGTGGTGCCGGCCAGCTCGGCGAGCACGAGGTGGTGCTCGACGTGCCCGTTCGGCGACAGCTCGAGCGCCTCGGCGCCCGCGCCGTCGCCGAGCTGCTCGAGGTGCTGGGTCAGCAGGCTGTGCAGCCAGGTCAGCCGGTCCGCACCGGGGACGACGAGCACGTCGCGGTCGCTGCGGTCGACCAGGCCGGCGCCCTCGGCGAGGTCGCGCTGCTCGCGCAGGGGGCTGCCGAAGTGGGCGGGGACGGACCCGTCCTCCACGGCGACGGCACCCGGGTGCGACAGCAGGGGGCTGGGGTGGGACATCAGGACTCCGATCCGGCTCGTTCGCGGCACGCGCGGCACGTCCCCGACAGCGCGACGTGCCCCACGTCCAGCTGGAAACCGAGGTCGGCCGCCAGACGTTCCGCGGCGCCGTCGAGGAGTGCGGGGTCGGCCGAGGAGATCTCGCCGCAGCTGGCGCAGACCACGTGCAGGTGCGGGTGCTCGGCGGCGTGGTAGACCGGCGCGCCCTTGCCGAGGTGGGTGTGCCACACCAGCCCGAGCCGCTCCAGCAGCTCCAGGTTGCGGTAGACCGTCGAGGTGTCCGGTGCCGCGCCGTCGGGCCCGGCCTCCTCCCGCAGCCGGGTGGCGATCGCCTCCGGGGTGGCGTGCTCGAGCGCGGCGACCGCGCCCAGCACCCGCTGGCGCTGGGTGGTCAGCCGCAGCCCGCGGGAGCGCAGCCGCTCGGCGAGCGGTGCGGTGTCCTCGGGCGGGTGCGGGTGGGGCACGCCGTCGAGCCTAGGCCCGGGCGAGGGCGCGGAGATCACCGAGCAGGTCGGCGTACCCGGCCACCGGGACGCCGTCCACCGTGGCACCCGGGCGGCCGGTGACGCCGTCGACCGCGCCGGCCGCGGTGGCCGCGTCGAGCACCCGGGCGTCGACCTGCGGGTCCAGCAACGCGGCGAGCCGGTCGGCGTGCGCGGGGGTCAGCAGGGCCAGGCCGGCGACCAGCCCGGCGCAGCCCCAGTTCGACGTCCCGGCGACGACGAGGGCGTCCACCGGCACCCGGCAGGCGATCCGGTCCCCGTGGGCGATGCAGGCGGCCACGACGTCGGCCGGCACGTTGCCCATGCCGATCTCGTTGCCGCCGTCGCCGACCGCCCCGGTCACGAGGCCGGGCAGCGCGAACGCCGCGTGCAGCGGCGCGGTGGAGCCGGTGACGTCGACACCGCGCATGGTCAGCACCCGGCCGTCGGCGGCCGGGCCGAGCCGCTCGACCGCGACCAGGTGCGACAGCCCCAGCGCCGCCACGCGGTCCCGCACCTGCCCGGCGTCCGCCGCGACCGGCAGCACCTCGAGCCGGCCGGCGCCGAGCACCGCCAGGCACGCGGCGGTCACCTCCGCGCACGGCTCGTCGGTGAGCACCACCGGCTGGGCACCGACCGCGGCCAGCGCGGCGGCCAGGACGGCGACGCCGACCGGGCCGTCGGTCTCGGCCGCCGGGTCGGGGGCCCAGGCGATGTGCACACCGGTCACCAGGCCGACCCGGCTCCCGGCCCGCCCGGCGGCGGCCAGCTCCCCGGCCAGGCGGGCGAACTGCCCCGGGACGGCGGCAGCCAGCCCGGTGACCTCGCGGGCGCCGGGACGCAGCAAAGCGCGTTCGACCGCGGCGAGCGCCGCAGTCACCGGACGGGCGGGCGGGCCTCCGCGAGCACCCGCTGCAGCGAGGCGAGGTACCGGTCGGGCACCGAGTGCTGCCCGCGCGGCGGCAGGAAGCCCTCGACGGTGGCGCCGGTGACGGCGGCGAAGGACGCCGCCTCCTGCCCCAGCGCCCGCACGACGGCGTGGTCGCCCCAGGCCGCGCTGCTGGCGAGGTGCGCCATCGCCGCGGCGCTCTCGGCCCGCTCCCCCACGCAGTCGAACGGCTTCTCGGTCGCCCACAGCTTCCGGAAGCCGTCGGCGAGGGAGAGGTCGGTCAGCGGGTCGCCGCCGAACATCCCCAGCGCCTCGGCCGGGGTCAGGAAGACCGCGAAGCACAGGAAGGTGAACAGGCACTTGTCGCAGTGCAGGCACCAGCGCTGGGTGGCCTCGCCGCCCATGTGGGCCTGCGTGTACGAGCGGTTGCAGCTGAGGATCTCCCCGCGCAGCTCCGGCAGGTCCGCCACCGCGGCCACCGTCGCCAGCTCCGAGAGCTGCCGGGTCAGGCTGAAGTAGCCGACGCCCACCTCGGCGGCCGCGGCGGCGAACAGCCGCTCGAACTCGTAGGACTTCGAGTACTGGTGGTTCACCCGGGCGCCGTTGACCGTCAGCGTCTCCTCGTCGGCGGAGCGCTCGTTGGCGAACACCACCGGGTCGAACCCGCCGAGGACGGCGACCAGCGTCGAGATCGCCGAGTTGATCGCGGTGACCGGCACGTGCCCGTTCAGGCCCCCGGCCCGCGTGCGCTCCGCGAGCAGCGGGTCCAGCCGGCGCCGGACGCCGATCAGCGAGACCCCCGCGGCGCGGGCGACGTCGCGCTGGGCGTCGGTCGGGTTGACCGCCAGCGCGGTGGCCGGGGTGACGACGACCAGCGCCAGCGCGGAGTCCTTGCCGCCGCCGACCGGGAGCAGCGCCTCGCGTCCGCCGCCGTCCACCGGCGCGGGGAGGTCGTCGGTGAGCTCCCTGTCCTCGATCGTGGCGTCGAAGGCGACCTCGTGCGGCACCGGCAGCCGGTTGACCGCGGCGAACTCGCCCAGCCCGTGCGTGTAGGCGGCCTCGGCGACGGCGGCCTGGGCCTTGGTGACCGGCCGCTGCACGACGACGCGGCCCGGCGCCCGCAGCTTGTAGTAGCTGGTGCCCATGACCAGGTGCACCAGGTCCAGCGCCGCGTCGACCCGCGCCGGGTCCGCGCCGGCGAGCAGCTCCGTGTCGAGGGTGAGCCGCTCGGTGAACTCGTCGCCGGCCAGCCGGTAGGTGAAGGCGGCCTCGCCGGTGGTCGGGTCGAGCGAGCGGCCGGCGACGACGAAGGCGTCCTGCTCAGACACGCTGGGCTCCGGCGTCGAGGAGGATCTGCTCATAGGTCCGTGCCAACTCCTCGTAGTTGCGGAAGCGGTTGTAGCTCGGCGCGCCGGGCGAGAGCAGGACCAGCCCGCCCGGGCGGGCGGTGCGCAGCGCCTCGGCCACGGCGTCGGCGAGCGAGCCGGTCTCGGTGACCGGTGCCTCGACGCCGGCGGCGGCCGCGGCGGCGCGCAGGTCGGCGGCGAGCCGGGCGCCGGTGTCCGGGACGGTCAGCACCTGCACCGACCCGCCCCGGGCGACGACGGCGGCGGCCAGGTCGGTGTAGTCCAGGCCGCGGTCCTGCCCCCCGGCGATCAGCGTGACCTGCTGCCCGGCGAAGGCGTCGATGGCCGCCCGCACCGAGACCGGGGTGGTGCTCAGCGTGTCGTCGACGAACGTGACGCCGTCCCGCGTGGCCACCGGGTAGAGCCGGTGCGGCAGCGCCCGGAAGTCCGCGACCGCGGCCCGGACGGCCTCGGCGGACCGGTCGAGGTCCACGCCCATCCGGACGCACGCGGCCAGCGCGACGTGCACGTTGGCGACGTTGTGCACGCCGGCCAGCCGCTCCGGGCGGAAGCCGGCCAGCCGCGCCTCGGGGACGACGTCGGCCGGGTCGACCAGCACCTCCGGGTCCAGGTGCCGCTCGACGATCGACCGGGCCTGCGGGCCGACGACGACGGTGCCCGGGCCGCACGCGGCGAACACGTGCAGCTTGTCGCGGTAGTAGGTGTCGACGTCGCCGTGCCAGTCCAGGTGCTCGGGCGCCAGCGAGGTGACCGCGCCCCAGCCGGACCAGCCCTCGACCGCGGCCGCCTGGTAGCTGGAGACCTCGATGACCAGCGAGGTCCCGTCTCCGACGGCGTCGTCGAGCAGGACGTCGAGCAGCGGGGTGCCGATGTTGCCGGCGTGCACGGCCGGGCGGCCGGCGGCCTCGAGCACCGCGGCGGCCAGCGCGCTGGTCGTGCTCTTCCCCTTGGTCCCGGTGACGCAGAGCGTGGGCACGTCGCGGGCGGCGAACTCGGCCAGCGCCACGCCGGTGCCGGAGGTCAGCGTGGTCCGGGCCGCGAGCGCGCGGGCGTCCTCGCGGTAGGGGCTGATGCCCGGCGAGCGGAACACCAGGTCGCAGCCGGCCAGCGCGGCGACGTCCGTGCCGGCCGGCACGCCGTCGGGGAGGTCTGCCGGCGGGACGGCGTCCACGACCTCGACCCCGGCCGCGCCGGCGGCCAGCGCGGCCCGGACGGCGGCGCGCCCCTCGCGGCCGTACCCCCAGACGCCGACCCGGCGCCCGGCCATCTCGGCGAGCCTCACCGGCCGCCCCCGGACGGCGGTGCAGGGCGGGCGGTCACGGCGTCCACTGTACGGAGGGCGGGCCCACCGGACGGCGTGCGCGGCCGGTCGCCGGTAGGGTCCTGGGACAGGTGCGCCGGGAAGTCTGGTCGGCAACGTCTCTGCCGTCCCCTCACCCCGGAGCCGCCCCGTGAGCCCCTCCACCCGCACCCCCCTCCTCGGCCGGGGCTCCTGGTCGGAGACCAGCCGGATCGCCGACATCCTCCGCAAGGAGACCGTCGGCGGGGCGCTCCTCCTGGTGGCGGCGGCCATCGCGCTGGTGTGGGCCAACTCCCCCTGGGGTGGCGCGTACGAGACCCTGCGCGACACCGAGGTCGGCCCGGCGGCGCTCCACCTCGACCTGTCGCTGGGTACCTGGGCGGCCGACGGCCTGCTGGCTGTCTTCTTCTTCGTCGCCGGGCTGGAGCTCAAGCGCGAGTTCGTCGCCGGCGACCTGCGCGACCCGCGCCGCGCGGCGCTGCCGATCGCCGCGGCGGTGGGCGGCATGGCCGTGCCGGCCCTGTTCTTCGTGCTGGTGAACCTCGGCCGGGACGACGGCGCGCTGCGCGGGTGGGCGATCCCGTCGGCGACCGACATCGCCTTCGCCCTCGCCGTCCTGGCGGTCATCAGCACGCACCTACCGGCGGCGCTGCGCACCTTCCTGCTCACCCTCGCCGTGGTCGACGACCTGCTGGCGATCGTGGTGATCGCGGTCTTCTACACCGACGACTTCTCGCTGACCGCCCTGCTGCTGTCCTTCCTGCCGCTGGCGGTGTTCGGGTTGCTCGTGCAGAGGCGGATCCGGTCCTGGTGGCTGCTGCTGCCGCTCGCGGCGGTCACCTGGGTGCTCATGCACGAGTCCGGGGTGCACGCCACCGTCGCCGGCGTGCTGCTGGCGTTCACCGTCCCGGTGGTGCGCAGCGAGGCCGCGGGCGGCCCGGACGCCGGCCCGGGCCTGGCCGAGCACTTCGAGCACCGCATCCGGCCGATCTCGGCCGGCATCGCGGTGCCGGTGTTCGCGTTCTTCTCCGCCGGCGTCGCGGTCGGCGGGCTCTCCGGGCTCACCGAGTCGGTCACCGACAGCGTCGCCGTCGGCATCACCGTCGGGCTGGTGCTCGGCAAGGCGATCGGCATCACCGGGGCCACCTGGCTGGTGTCCCGCTTCACCCGCGCGGAGCTCGACGAGAGCCTCGGCTGGCCCGACGTCCTCGGGCTCGCCCTGCTCGGGGGCATCGGGTTCACCGTCTCGCTGCTGATCACCGAGCTGGCCTTCGGCATGGGCACCGAGACCTACGACCACGCCAAGGTCGGCATCCTCACCGGCACCCTGCTGGCCGCGCTGGTGGCCACCGTCGTGCTGCGGCTGCGCAACCGCCGCTACCGGCGGATCTACGAGGAGGAGCGGGCCGACTTCGACCAGGACGGCGTCCCGGACGTCTACCAGCGCGAGACCGTCGACGACCGCGCCGACCACCGGCTGGACCGGGACGGCACACGCCCCCCCGGCGGTTCCGCCGACGGCTGAACTACTGCGTTGCCGAGTCCCCGGACGCGACGTACCGTCGACGTACGCGAGAGAGGAGGTGGTCCGAACAATTGAATTCTTATCGGACTCGTGAGGTGGCTGTCCGCTAGCCGCCGTCCAGATGGGCCGCCCGTTCGGAGTGGAATCCGAACGGTGGCACGATCGCCCGTCCGTCGTACGGCGGCGAGCGAGAACCGGACAGTCACCCGACCCCCGGGCCGCCGACATTTGTCCAGTCGGCCCACGTGCAGCCCCTGGCCCCGCCAGGCAGGTCGCCGTGGAGCAGCCCGGGGGTTGTCCGTTCTCCGGGGAGGTCCACGGTGCCCGCCGGCCACTCGGTCGAGACCGACCCCTCCCCCGGCGCCTGGGTCGCCGCCGCGCTGCGCCGCGACCGCTCCGTCGCCTCCCTCGTCCCCCCGGTCTTCGCCGCCTACGCCCGGGTCCTGCACCCCGCCGTGCGCTACGCCGGGGACGACGACGTCGACGTCCGCTGGGACGAGGTCGCGGCCCACAACGGGACCACCGCCCATCGGCTGATGCAGTGGCCGGCCCTCACCGGCTCGTGGGAGCACGTCGGCGAGGAGGACCAGCCCGGCGTCTGGAACGACCACCCCGCCGAGGGTCACCTCCCCGCGCACGTCGCCCGCACGCTGGCCGGGCTGCTCGCCGGGTGGACGGCGACGCCGCAGGAGTGCTGGTTCGGCTGGTGCGACGACGGCTCCCCCGACCGCCCGCACCTGTCACTGCCCAGGTGCGACGTCCTGCTGCGCTCCGGGCCGGTCGAGCTGGCCTCGGCCAACTTCGCCCCCGAGCCGCAGGAGCAGAGCGCGGCGGTGTGGTGGCCGGCCGACCGCGCCTGGCTCGTCGCCACCGGCCCCACGCTGATGAGCACCTACGTCGGCGGGCCGGCCGGTGCGGTGGACGCGCTGCTGGCCTCCCTGCTCGAGGTCCACCCGGCGTCCCCCGGCGACCCCGTGGGCTTCGACGCCGACCGGGTCAACCCCGCGCCGTCGCGCTTCTGAAAGAGGACCCCTCTGCCCCCCACGCCTCGCGAGCTCGGCGCGGGTCCCTGCAGAGGGGCCGCCCCGGTACGCCACGGGTCCTCTCTCAGAGGACGGCGAGCTCCGCGGCGAGGTCGTCGAGGCCCAGCGAGCCCTGGGAGAGAGCCGCCATGTGCCAGGCCCGGCGGTCGAACGCCGCACCCCGGGCCCGCTCGGCGGCCGCCCGGCCCTCGCGCCAGGCGCGCTCCCCGAGCTTGTAGCTGATCGCCTGGCCCGGCAGCCCCAGGTAGCGGACCAGCTCGCTGTCGAGGAACGCCGGGGTCGCGCCGCTGTGCTCGCCGAGGAAGGCCCGCCCGAGCTCCGGCGTCCACGGCCGGCCGCGGGAGCCGGCCAGCGCGCCCTCGGCGTCGTCCGGGACGGGCAGCCCCAGGTGCATGCCGATGTCGATGACCACCCGCACCGCCCGCAGTTGCTGCGCGTCCAGGTAGCCCAGCCGCGTGCCCGGGTCGGCGAAGTGGCCCAGCTCGTCCATCAGCCGCTCGGCGTACAGCGCCCAGCCCTCGACGTTGGCGCCGACCGAGCCCAGCGACGTCTGGTAGGTCGACAGCTGCCCGGAGACGTAGGCCCACTGGGCCAGCTGCAGGTGGTGGCCCGGGACGCCCTCGTGGTACCAGATCGAGGTCAGGTCCCAGAGCGGGAAGCGCTCTCGGCCCAGCGTGGGCAGCCAGGTCCGGCCCGGGCGGGAGAGGTCCTGCGAGGGGCGGGTGTAGTACGGCGCGGCGGCGCTCCCGGGCGGCGCGATCATCGCCTCGACCCGGCGCACCGGCTCGGCGAGGTCGAAGTGCACGCCGTCGAGCGCGGTGATCGCCTCGTCCATCATCGACTGCAGCCGCGCGCGGATCGCCTCCTCGCCCTCGACCGCGGGACCGTGCACGTCCAGCCAGCGCATCGCCTCCATCGGCGTCGCACCGGCCAGCACCCGCTCGGCCTCGGCCCGCTGCTCGGCGAGGATCCGCCGGTGCTCGGCCCAGCCCCAGCCGTAGGCCTCCTCCAGGCCGTCGCCGGCACCGAGGTCCGAGCCGGTCCACCGCCGGGCGGCCAGCGCGTACCGGTCGCGGCCCACGGCGTCCGGCGTCCCCTCCGCCTGCGGCAGGTAGCCGTCGCGGAGGAAGTCCCGGACCTCGGCCACCGCCGCGTCGGCGGCGCGCGCGGCGTCGTCCAGCTCGCCGCGCAGCGCCTCCGGGCCGCGGGCGGCGAACGAGCCGTAGAACGGCCCGGCCAGCCACTCGCCGAGCTGCTCCACCACGGTCGACACCTGGCGCGGCGCGACCAGCAGGCCCCGGCGGGCGCCCTCCTCGAGCGACGCGCGGAAGCCGCGGTGCGCCTCCGGCACCCGGGCCATCCGCCGGGCGACGACGGCCCAGTCCTCCTCCGACGCCGTCGGCATGAGCAGGAACACCTGGCGGATCGAGTGCACCGGGCTGGAGAGGTTGGACAGCGCCCGCAGGCCCTCGCCGGCCTCGTGCGCGGCCAGCTCCGCGCCCAGCCGCTCGCGCAGCAGCCGGGCGCAGCGGCGCTCGACCGGGTCGTCGTCCAGCGACGGGTCGGCCGCCAGCACCCGGTCGAGCCCGGCGAGGGTGTCGCGGGCCAGCTGCGCCTCGGCCTCGAGCCCGGCCGGGCTGACGTCGGGCAGCCGGTCGTCGCCGGGGCGGGTGCCCAGTGAGGTGGCGACGATCGGGTCGAGGTCGCAGACCGCGTCGACGTACGCGTCGGCCACCTGCCGGGGCGTGCTGCTCACCGCAGCCGCTCCAGGCGGGCGGACATCGTGGGACGCAGCGGCCCGTCGGCGCCCGCACGGTCGATCGCGTACATGAGCGCGCCCTCGACGATGCCGTACAACCGGACGGCGCGGGACACCTCCGGGGCATCCGGCGTCCGGGCCAGGACGTCGCTGGTCAGCTCCCAGCTGGTCGTCGTCCGGGCCGTGCCGACGTAGAGCTCGACCAGCCCGTCGGGGCTGGTGACCAGCAGCTCGACGTCGTCCCCGCCGCGCGGCCGCCAGAACCCGGACTCCCGCACGGCGGGCCCGACGACCTGCCCGTCGTCGGTGAGCCGCCAGGTGCGCGAGTCGTAGGCGAGGAAGCCGCGGCCGTCGTGGCTGAACCGGACCCACTGGCCGAACCGGTGGTCCCCCGCAGGCCCGGCGGCCTGCCCCTCGCCGTGCCACTCGCCCAGCAGCGGCAGGACGGCCAGCAGCTCCTCGGACACGTCCGGGCCGGAGCGGACGTCGACGGTGTCGGGGACCGGCAGCACGGTACCGCCGCTCGCGGACTCGGTCATCGGCGCGCCCCCCCGGGACGACGGGCGAGCCGGGCGGCGCCGTACCCGCAACCGAGCGCCGCGAGCGACGTCAGGGCGACGAGGACCCAGGCAGAGACCATGCGCTCCACCGTAGGGCCGGCTGGTGACGTGCCGGAACGGCCCCGTCCAGGGCCCCCTCCTGAGCGTGCGGAGGACGGGGAGGACGGGGTCCTCCCTCAGGCGGTCGCCGGCACCGCACCGGCGGTGGCCGCGACCACCTCGTCCCAGGGCGTGGGGGTGAGCCCGAACGCGGCGGTCGTGGCCGACGCGTCGGTGACGTAGGGCCGGTCGAACTGGTGCCGGACGTCGACGACCTCGCGCACCATCGGCGAGACCAGGCCGACGGCACGCAGCACCGGCCACGGGACACCGCGCACCCGGGCCGGCGGCCCCCCGACCGCGGCGGCCAGGTCGGTCAGCGCCCGCCGCTGCGAGCGGGGAGGTGCGCTGGGCACGTGCCAGGCCCTGCCCCAGGCCCGCTCGTCGGTCGCCAGGGCGGCCAGCGTCGAGGCGACGTCCGGCAGGTACGCCCAGCTGCGCGGGACGTCGGGGTCGCCGACCACCCACGCGGTCCGCCCCCGGCGCAGGGTCGGCAGCTGCCGGACCAGGTGCGAGTGCGCGGCCGGGACCTGCGGGCCCACGAAGTCCGCGGCGCGCGCCTCGGTCACCCGCACCCGGCCGGCCTCGTGCGCGGCCAGCGCGTCGGCCCACATCCCGATCCGGATCCGCCCCTTGAGGTCCGTCGCGGCCAGCGGGGTGTCCGGTGACATGGGGCCGGTCGGGCTCCCGTAGACGTAGAGGTTGCCCATGGTGACCAGCACCGCGCCGGTCCGCTCGGCCGCGGTGAGCAGCGCGGCGGCCACCGGCGGCCAGTCGGTCGCCCAGCGGTGGTAGGCGGGGTTGACGGCGTTGTACAGCGCGTCGGCCCCCTGCGCCGCGGCGGCGAGGGCACCGGCGTCGGCGGCGTCCACCCGCCGGTGCTCGACCGCGTCGGTCGACACCCCGCCGCTGCGCGAGAGCACCCGCACCCGGTGTCCCCGGCCGGCGAGCAGGCCGGCGGTGGTCGTCCCGACGGGGCCCTTGCCCACGATCACGTGCAGTGCCATGGCTCCTCCTGGAGTATTTCGAGAGCACCGCTCTCGGATGCGGACGACGCTCGCACGGATGACGAGCACCGTCAAGAGCAGTGCTCTCGGTTGCGTACACCGCTCACCGTGGGCACCATCGGGACGTGCCGACCTCCGTACGCGAGCGCGTCCGCGCCGAGCTGACCGCCGAGATCACCGCCGCTGCCCGCCGGCAGCTGGCCGAGGTGGGCGCGGCCGGTCTCTCGCTGCGGGCCGTCGCGCGGGAGCTGGGCATGGCCTCCTCGGCGGTCTACCGCTACTTCCCCAGCCGCGACTCCCTGCTCACCCGCCTGATCACCGACGGCTACGACGCCCTCGGGGCGGCCGCGGAGGACGCCGACGACCCGGCCGCGCCCCCGCGGGAGCGCTGGCTGGCAGTGTGCCGCGCGGTCCGGTCGTGGGCGCGGGCGCACCCGCACGAGTACGCGCTCCTCTACGGCTCCCCCGTGCCCGGCTACGCGGCGCCGCGCGACACCGTCCCGGCCGCGGCGCGCGTCGGCGTGGTCCTGGGCCGGGTCCTCGGTGACGCGGCCCGCTCCGGCACGCTGCCGGCCACGGCCGGCGACCACCGCGACCCCGAGCTGGTGAGCGACGAGACGGCCGCCGTCCTCGGCGGGGAGCACCCCGCCCTGGACGACGCCGTGCGACTGCGGGCGCTGCTGGCCTGGAGCGCGCTGTACGGGACGATCAGCTTCGAGCTCTTCGGCCACCTCGTCGGGTCGGTCGCGGACACCGACCGCTGGTTCGAGGTCGCGATGGGCGAGCTCGTCGGGCTGGTCGGTCTCTGACGTGCCCTTCACCGGCAGCCACCCGGCCGCGGTCCTCCCCCTGCTGCGCACACCGCTGCCCACCTCGGCGCTGGTCGCCGGCAGCATCGCGCCCGACGTGCCCTACTACCTGCCGTTCGAGCTGCCGTGGGGGACGCACACGGCCCTGGCGGTCGTCACGGTCGACCTGCTGGTCGCCGCGCTGACCTGGGCGCTGTGGCACGCCCTGCTGGCGCCCGCGGCGGTGTCCGCGGCACCGGCCGGGGTCCGCGGCCGGCTGGCGGGAGTCCCGCTGGGGCTGCGCCGCCGGTTGCGGTCGGTCCGCGCCGGGGTCCTGATCACGGCCGCCCTGGTCGTCGGCGCGGCGGTCCACGTGCTCATCGACGAGTTCACCCACCGCGGCCGCTGGGGCGCCGAGAACCTCGCCGTCCTGGCCGGGGACTGGGGGCCGCTGCCCGCCGTCCGCTGGCTGGACTACGCCGGCACCGTCCTCGGCGGAGCGGTGCTGCTGGCCTGGCTGGCCCTCTGGTGGCGGCGCACCCGCGCCGTCCCCGCGCCGGCCCGGCCGCGCTGGTGGCTGCCGTGGGCGGGGCTCGTCGCCGCCGGGCTCGTCGGCGGGCTGAGCGCGGTCGGAGGGGCGCCGGACCTGCGCTCGGCCGCCGTGGCAGCGGCGTTCCGCGGCGGCGGCGTGGTGCTGGCGGCCGCCGTCGTCCTGGCCCTGGCCGACCGCGCCCGCCGCGATCGGCGGCCGGCCGGTGCCGATGGGCGACGTGACGGTCGAGTCGCACCCCCGATGGGGCAGTCTGGCGGACCGGAACGGTGCCAGGCGGAGGGGAGGCGGCAGTCCGTGGACGACGGCGAGGAGGGCGCGGTGCGCTCCGACGTGGAGACGCTGCTCTCCCGCACGCTGGCCCGCTACGAGCGCGTGCTGGCCAACGTCGCCGACGGCATCTACGGCCTCGACGCGTCCGGGCGCGTGGAGTTCGTCAACCCGGCCGCGGAGCGCATCACCGGCCACCCGGCGGAGGGGCAGCTCGGGCACGACCAGCATGCGGTGATCCACGGTCGCCGGCCCGACGGGTCGCCGTACCCGAAGGAGGAGTGCCCGGTCTGGCACGCCCTGCAGACCGGCCGGACGGTCGCCGCCGACTCCGAGGTCTTCTGGCGCCGCGACGGCAGCCCGGTGCCGGTCGAGCTGATCGCCGTCCCGACGGTCGAGGACGGCGCGGTGACCGGTGTGGTGGTCTCCTTCCGCGACCTGACCGACCGGCTGGCCGCCCGGCGCCAGGCCGCCGAACTGCGCCGGCTGACCGAGCGGGCCGCGGCGCAGCGGGCGCTGTCGGACCGGCTGCAGCGGGCGCTGCTGACCCCGCCGCCGGAGCCGGACCACCTGCAGGTCGCCGTCCGGTACCGCCCGGCCGCCCACGAGGCGTGGGTCGGCGGTGACTGGTACGACGCGTTCCTGCAGCCCGACGGCGCGACGATGCTCGTCATCGGCGACGTCGTGGGCCACGACAGCGACGCCGCGGCGGCCATGGGCCAGCTGCGCGGCCTGCTGCGGGCGCTGGCCTACGACAACGACGAGCCCCCGGCGGCGACGCTGACCCGCGCCGAGCACGCCGCCCGCGGACTGGCGGTCAGCACGCTGGCGACCGTGGTGCTGGCCCGCATCGAGCGCCACCCGGACGTGCCCGTCACCGGCACCCGCGTGCTGCGGTGGAGCAACGCCGGCCACCTGCCGCCGGTGGTGCTGGCCGCGGACGGCACCACGACGCTGCTGGAGACCCGCCCTGACCTGATGCTCGGCGTCGACCCCGACGCGCCGCGCGCCGACCACACCACCGAGCTCGCCGACGGCTCGACCCTGCTGCTGGTCACCGACGGGCTGGTCGAGCGCCGGGACTCCGACCTGGACGCGGGCCTGGACGCGATGCGGGAGGCGCTGCGCGACCTCGGCGAGACGCCGCTCGAGGAGCTCTGCGACACCCTGCTGACCCGGATGCTGCCGGTGGACGGGGCGGACGACGTCGCGATCGTCGCCGTCCGCGCCCATCCCGAGGACCGCCCGCGACCGCCCGAGGCCGGCCCCAACCGGCTGCCACCCGGCGTCGACTGAACCCGGACGGCACGACGCCCGTCCCGGCGGGAGCGGGGACGGGTGCTGCGGCGGTCCCGACGGTCACGCGGTCATCCGCGGCCCGGTCCGGCTGCGGGCACGGTGCCGCCGGCCGTGGAGCCCGGAGCCCGGTCGGTCGGCCCGAGCAACTGCGCGATCGCCAGCACGGGCAGGGCGTGTCGCTCGGCGAGCGCACAGATCTCGTCGAAGCGCATGAGGTCCCCGCCGTCCTGCACCAGCTCGCCGATGACGGCCACCGGCGGCAGTCCCGCCCGAGTGCACAGCTCCACCGCGGCCTCGGTGTGTCCGGGCCGCTCGGCGACACCACCGGGCCGGGCGCGCAGCGGGAGCACGTGCCCCGGGCGCACGAGGTCGGCCGGTCCGCTCGCCGGATCGGCCAGTACGCGAGCCGTACGAGCCCGGTCGGCCGCACTGATCCCGGTGCCCACGCCCTCGCGGGCGTCGACGGAGACGGTGTAGGCGGTCCCCAGGGCGTCCTCGTTGGTCTCGACCATGAGGGGCAGCCGCAGGCGGTCGGCGAGCTCACCGGTGAGGGGGACGCACAGGTAGCCCGACGTGTGCCGGACCGTCCAGGCGACCCACTCCGGACTCGCGAGCGCGGCGGCGAGGACCACGTCGCCCTCGTTCTCCCGTCCCTCGTCGTCGACCACGAGGACGGGGCGCCCTGCGCGCAAGGCGGTCACCGCCTCCGCCACGGTCGACAGCCGGCTCGCGGACACGGCACGACCGAGTGGTGCATCGATATTCATCAGTAGCCCATTCACCCAAGAGAACGCGAGTATCGCACCCGTGCCCACAGGCCGGACCGGGACCCGGCGCGTGCGGCTCCCGGGATCGACCGGCTGAGGGGGACCGCCCCGGCTACCGCACCGGCACGACGTCGGGGGCGCCCAGACGAGCCGCGTCCGCCGTCTCGTCGTCAGGCTGCTGCTGCGCCTCGACCTCGGCGGCGACGCGGGCGCGGTAGTGCCGCACCTCCGACTCCTCGTGATCGCTGCTCCACCCGAGGAGCGGTGCCATGAGCCGGGCGACGACGGGGGCCGCAGCCACCCCGCGGTCCCAGGTCTCGATCGAGGCGCGGGTGCGGCGGGTGAGGACGTCGTCCAGGTGGCGGGCGCCCTCGTGGGTCACCGCGTAGACCGCCTCGACCTGCAGGTAGTCGTCGGCGCCGGGCAGCGGCTGGGCCAGCGAGGGGTCGGCGTCGAGCAGGGCCAGGACCTCGTGGACCAGGGTGCCGTGGCGGCGGAGCAGGTGCTCGATCCGCGCCGCGTGCAGACCGCTGCGCTCGGCCAGCAGCCGGCGCTGGTTCCACAGCGCCGCGAAACCCTCCGCGCCCACCAGCGGGACGTCCTCGGTCACCGACGCCGGCACCTTCTCGTCGAGCGCCCGCACCGCCTCGTCCACGGCGTCGCGCGCCATGACCCGGTAGGTCGTGTACTTGCCGCCGGCGACCACCACGAGCCCGGGCACCGGGTGGGCGACCGTGTGTTCCCGCGACAGCTTGCTCGTCACGTCGCTCTCACCGGACAGCAACGGCCGCAGCCCGGCGTAGACGCCCTCCACGTCCTCGGGGCGCAGCGGCTGGGACAGCACCCGGTTGGCCTGCTCGAGCAGGTAGCCGACGTCGCGGGCCGAGACCGCTGGATGGCTCTTGTCGAGGTGCCAGTCGGTGTCGGTGGTGCCGATGATCCAGTGCCGCCCCCACGGGATGACGAACAGGACGCTGGTCGCCGTACGCAGGATCAGCCCCGTCGAGCTGTGGATCCGGTCGCGGGGGATGACCAGGTGCACCCCCTTCGAGGCCCGCACCTGGAACTGGCCGCGGGTGGCGGCCAACGCCTGGGTGTCGTCGGTCCACACCCCGGTGGCGTTGACCACCTGCCGTGCCCGGACCCGGACGTCGCGACCGGTCTCCAGGTCGCGGACCACGGCCCCGGTCACGCGCTCGCCCTGGCGCAGCAGCTCGACGACGCGTGCCCGGTTGGCGCAGAGGGCACCGTGAGCGGCGGCCGTGCGGGCGATGGCCATGGTGTGACGGGCGTCGTCGACCTGCGCGTCCCAGTACTGCACCGCGCCGACGAGCGCGTCGGGCCGCAGCGCGGGCGCCTCGCGCAGGGCCGCTCGCCGGGAGAGGTGACGGTGCCGCGGGAGCCCGCGGGCGGCGCCGGAGAGCAGCGACATCGTGTCGTAGAGGGTCACCCCGGCGCCCACGTAGCCGCGCTCCCACACCCGGTGCTGCAGCGGGTAGAGGAAGGGCACCGGGCGCACGAGGTGGGGGGCCAGGCGGCGCAGCAGCAGCGAGCGCTCCGCGAGCGCCTCGGCGACCAGGCCGAAGTCCAGCATCTCCAGGTAGCGCAGGCCGCCGTGGACGAGCTTGCTGCTGCGGCTGCTGGTGCCGCTGGCCCAGTCGCGGCCTTCGACCAGGCCGGTCCGCAACCCGCGGGTCACCGCGTCGAGGGCCGCGCCGCAGCCGACCACTCCCCCGCCGATCACCAGCACGTCGAGCTCGCTGTCCGCCAGGCCCGCGAGCGCCGCGTCCCGCGCCGCCGGGGAGAGGGCGCCCCGCGCCGATCCGGTGGGTGGTGCGGTCACCGTCCCCACCCGCCCGGCGGTAGCAGCTGGTCGACGCGCTCCAGGACGAAGGTGGGCCGGCGGTCGGGCGGGGCCGCCGCCACGGCCTCGCGCGTGCTCTCCCCCGTGAGCACCAGGGCGGAGTCGACCCCGGCATCGAGGGCCATCGCGATGTCGGTGTGCAGCCGGTCGCCGACCATGATGCAGTCCGGCGCGGCCAGTCCCAGGGCGTCGAGCGCGGTCTCGAGCATGAGGCGGTCCGGCTTGCCGACGTTGACCTCGCACCGCACCCCGGTGCTCGCCTCGATGGCGGCGGTGATGGCGGCCGCGTCCGGCTCCCCCCGCCCGACGCCGGTGGGGCAGTACGCGTCCGGGTTCGTGGTGACCAGCCGGGCGCGGCCGTGGGGCCACAGCGCGTCGAAGGCGATCTGCAGCTTGCGGTAGTCGAACGTGCGGTCGTAGCTGGCCACCACGACGTCGATCTCGTCGGGCTCCTCGGTGAGACGCAGGCCCGCCCGTTCCAGCGACCGTCGCAGCGGTTCCTCGCCGATGACGAAGATGCCGGCACCGGGGGCGTTGCCCACCAGCCAGGCGGTCATCGTGACCACCGTGTTCACGATGTGCGAGACCGGTGTCGGGAGGCCGAGCCGCTCGAGCTTCGCGGCGTACATCTCCGGGTCCCGGGTGGGGTTGTTGGACAGGAAGAGGGTCTGCCGCCCGAGCTCGCGCAGCCGGGTGACCAGCTCGGACGCCCCGGGCAGGAGTTCGTCACCCAGGTAGATCGTGCCGTCGAGGTCGAACAGGTAGCCCTCGTAGACCCGCGTCGGCGCGTCCGACGGCGCCACCGCGGCCGGGCCGCTGCTCACGGTCGCACCGCACCGGCCAGCCGCGGGAACAGCTCGCGCAGCGCCGGGTAGAGATCGCGGTACACCTCGTAGAGGCGGTCGTACTCCTCGGTGACCCGGGGATCGGGGGTGAAGCGGCGCGCGGTGCCGCTCATCGCGGTGGCCGCGTCGGGGATCGACGGGTACAGCCCCGTCGCGGCGGCGGCGAGCATGCCGGCTCCCAGGCACGTGCTCTCCGGCTCCCGGACGACGACGACGTCGCGACGCATGACGTCGGCGAGGATCTGGCACCAGACCGCGCTGCGTGAGCCGCCGCCCAACGCCAGCACCTCCTCGATCGGCTTCTCGAGCACCTGCTCGGCTCCGGAGGTGAGCAGCCGCTGCTCGTAGGCGATGCTCTCCAGGAGCGCCCGGTAGACGTGCGACTTCCCGTGGGCGCCGGTGAGCCCGAGCAGTACCCCGCGGGCGTGGTGGTCCCAGTAGGGGGTCAGGGCGCCGGTCCAGTACGGGAGGACCAGCAACCCCTCGGCTCCGGGCGGGAGCTGTGCCGCCGCGGTCTCGAGGACCTGCTCCGGGGAGAGCTCGAGCCCCAGCGCCCGGGTGTCGACCCCGGAGAACTTCTCCACGAACCACTTGAGGTTGTGCGTCCCGCCCCCGATGAAGGTCTCCAGCGTGTAGGCGCCCGGCACCGCGGCCGCCAGCGTCCGGTACTCCCGCCCGTAGGAGTAGGTCTCGCTGTACGTCCCGGACACGACCCCCGTGCCCAGGTTGAGGTAGGCCCGCCCGGGCTCGGTGATGCCGGCGCCGAGCTGGGCGGACTGGCCGTCGCCGACACCGGCGACGACGGGCAGCGCGGGCGGCAGGCCGAGTCGCTGCGCCACGTCGTCGGTGACGCTGCCGAGGACCGCACCGGGAGGGTGCAGTGCGCACAGCTGTGACCGGTCGAGGCCGACCTCGGCGAGCAGCCCGTCGTCGTAGTCGAACGTCGTCATGTCGACGAGGCCGAGGGGGTCGGCGCTGGCCCACGACGTGGCCCACGTCCCGGTGAGCCGGTGGACCAGGAACGCCTGGACGTCGACGACCTTGCCGGTGCGCTGCAGGGTCTCGGGCTCGTGACGGGCCAGCCAGAGCAGCTTGTACCAGGCCGGCGTGGGGTTCGGCGGCTTGCCCGTGATGCGGTGCACCTCGGGGGTGCCGCGGCTCTCGACCTCCTCGACGGCCCGGCCGTCCATCCAGAGCATCGCCGGCCGGAGCGGCTTGCCGAGCCGGTCGAGGCAGGCGAAGGTCTCCCGCTGGTGGGTCACGCAGAGCGCGGCGATGCGGGACCCGTCGACGGTCTGGACCACCCGGCGGACCGCCGCGGAGGTGGCCGCCCACCAGTCCTCGGCGTTCTGCTCGCCCCAGCCCGGCCGCTGCTGCACCAGCTCGAAGTCGGCCCTCGCCTGGGCGACGGCCAGGCCTCCGGCGTCCCACACCACGGCCTTGGCCGCGGTGGTGGAGCAGTCCACCCCGATCACGTAGTCGCGGGTCATCGGACGCCCGGCCTCGCGCCGGTGGCGGCCCGGTCGGCCCGGACCAGCACCTCCGCCGCGTCGTCCGCGCCCCACCACCCCAGCGCGACGAGCAGGTCCACGACCGTCGAGCGGTTGCGCATCAGCGCGCAGTTGGCGACGGCCCAGTGCGCCAGCGCCGGGTCGACGGACGGATCGAGATCCGCGAGGAGCGCGGCCGCACCGGCGGCCCGCAGCTGTGCGGCGATGTCCGCGCTGGGGCGCAGCAGGCGGCGCAGCTCGGGCTCGACCCGGCCCCAGTCCGCGACGGCGGCCTCGACGGCCGGCCGGTGCGCCGCCCAGGTGGCGAGCTTGCGGGAGTAGTCGCTCCAGCACTCCGCCGTCACCTGGCTGCCCAGGTGCCCGAACGCCGACTCCACCCGTGCGCGGGCCACGTCGGAATCGGGGATGCGCACGGCCGGCGCTCCCTGGGCCATCCGGTCGAAGAGCAGCTCCCACGCCGCGGCCGCGATGACGGCGGCGGCGCCCACCTGCGCCCCGTGCAGGCCCATCGGCAGACCGTGCTCGCCGTGGTGCAGGTCGAGCATGTGGCTGACCAGGTGCTCGACGCCGGACAGGACGGCGGTGGTGCCCGAGACGCCGGTGGCGATGCCGCGGACGGCGAGTGCCCAGGTCAACCGCTCGACGGCCGCCGGGTCGGCGACCGCCACCCCCGGCGCCCACTCGTCGATGTCGGCGCCGACGGCGTCCAGCAGCTGGGTGGGGGCGGGGTGGAAGGTCGGGTCCACCTGCAGCAGCGCGCCCAGGCGCCAGTCGGCCGGCGCCGTGAACATCGAGGTGATCTCACCGAAGCCCGCCCGGTTCATGCGGGCCGGCGCCTCGCTGATCGTCTCGACGTCCGCGATGACCACGTCGGGCCAGCGGGAGGCGATCGTGCGCTTGACCCCCGCCCGGAGCACCACCGACACGTCGTCGGTGAAGCCGTCGACGGAGGCGGCGGTCTGGACCGCGGCGTGGGGGACCCCGCCGGCGTTGACGGAGGCCACCTTGCCGATGTCGGTGACGGTCCCTCCCCCGACGGAGACGATCGCATCGACCCCCTGCGCCGCGCGGGACGCCGTGTCGAGGGCCGCCTCGTCGGCGTGCAGGACCGGGTGCTCGTCGGTGAGCACCTCCGTGCGCACGTCGAAGCGCTGCTCCAGGGACGTGCGGACGGCGGTCTTGAGGTCGTCGCCGAGGCGCTGGATCGGGGTGGCGTCCACCAGCAGCAGCACGGTGGGTCGGCGGCCGTCGGTCGCCGGCCGGTCGTCGAGCAGGCCGGCGACGGCGTCGGCGACCCGGCCGATCCGGTCGCGGCCGAGCAGCACGGCGGAAATGCCGCAGGGCACCAGGGTGCGGTCGGGATCGGCGGCTGCCAGGTGGTCCTGGACCGCGCCGAGGTCCCCGAGCGGGAACACAGCTGTCGTCATGACACTCCTTGCTGCACGGGCAGGGCCGCTCCGGTGCGGACGGCCGGTCGGGGGAGGTCGGGCGCGGCCTCGCGGGCCCGGTCGAGCAGGTCGCCGGGGACGGCAGCGGGGTGCAGGTCCAGCCGGCGGCCCAGTGCCGCGAGGACGGCGGAGCGCACCTCCTCGACGCGCACGCCGGGCGCGACGTCGGTGACCGCTCCGGCGGTGCGCGCGTCGACGGTCAGGCCGAGTGCCCGGTAGGTCGCCTCGACCACCCGGCGGACCGGCTCGGCGTCGGTCACCAGCAGCACCGCACCGAGGAACCACCCACCGCGGACCACCCGCTGGGCGGTCCCGGCCAGCTTGACCCGGCCCCCGGCGTTGACGCTGAACCGGCCGGGGCAGTACTCGTCGGCCACCGGTCCGACCGCTGCCGCGACCCCCACGGTGGCCAGGGCCTCGACGAGGACCTCGGCGAGCTCCACGAACCGTCGGGTGACGCCACCCCGGGGTTCGTCCTCGGCCACCACCAGGTCCAGGCACAGGGCGCCCTCGTGGTAGACCGCGGCGCGGCCGCCGGGTGCACGCACCACCGGGGCGAACCCGTGCGCGGCGCTGACCTCGGTGGCCGCGCCGAAGCCGGGGCTCAGCGTGTCGCGCCGGCTGAAGGCCGTGGCGGGCGCCGGCCGGTAGAGCCGCAGCCACCCGCCGGTGCCCTGCGCGGCGACCTGCCGGAGCAGGGCCGGACCGATGCCCACGTCCACCGCGGGAGGGGCACCGTCCGGACCGGTGAGCACGCGTACCCCGCCGGTCGAGGGCGCCAGCGTGCTCGCGGCTGCGCGCCGGTCGCCGGGGTCGCCCACGCGGCTCGTCGGTGCCACCGCGCTCAGTCCTGCGTCCCGGCGGTCTCGAGCTCCTGGCGCAGCCGCGCGAGCATGCCGGCGCCCGTGGCGCCGTCGACCGCCCGGTGGTCGCAGGTGAGCGTCAGCTCGGCGACGGGCCGCACCGTCACCTGCCCGTCGCGGACGACCGGGCGCTCGATGGTGGAGCCCACGGCCAGGATGCCCACCTGGGGCGGGTTGAGGATCGCGTCGAACCGGTCGATGCCCAGCATCCCGAGGTTGGACACGGTGAACGTGCCGCCCTGGATGTCGGCCATGGACAGCCGGCCGGCCCGCGCCCGCGTCACGACGTCCTTGCGGCGCTCGCCGACCTCGGCCAGCGAGAGGGACTCCACGCCGTGGACGACCGGCACGGTCAGGCCCGCGTCGGTGGCCACCGCCAGCCCCAGGTTGACCGCGTCGTGCAGCGTGACGGTCTCGTCGGCGAAGTGGGCGTTGAGGCCGGGCGAGGCCTGCAGCGCCCGGGCGGTGCCCAGCAGCAGTGCGTCGGTGACCGTCGCCCCGGGGACCCGCCGGCCGACGGTCAGGGCGGTCGCCATGTCGACCGCCACCGTCAGGTGGAAGACCGGCGCGGCCCAGGCCTCGACCATGCGGCGCGCGGCGACGCGGCGGATGCCCTTCAGCGGCACGGTCCTGACCCCGGCGGCGAGGACCTCCTCGGTCCCGGTCACCGGGTCGCCGCTGCCAGCTCGTGCGGCGCCTCGACGGCGGAGGGATCCGCAGCTCCTGCGCAGCCGTAGAGCCGCATCTTGGCGATCGTCGCCTCGGTCATGAGCTCCCGGCCGCGTTGCATCGCCTCCTCGAGCTGGCGGTCGCCCTGGGCCCAGGTGGACTCGATGCCCTGGCGGAACGCCTTGCGGAGATCGGTGTCGGCGTTGAGCTTGTGCACGCCGTTGGCCACCGCGGTGCGGACGTCGTCGTCGGGGACGCCGGAGGCGCCGTGCAGCACGAGGGGGACGGGCACGACGGCGCGGATCTCCCTGATGCGCTCGACGGCGAGCGGCGCGGGTTCGGCCAGCGGCACGCCGTGCACCACGCCGACGGAGATCGCCAGGGTGTCCACACCGGTCTCGGCCACGAAGCGTTCGGCCTCGGCGACGTCGGTGTAGTAGGCGGCCCAGTCGACCGGTTCGTCGGCGTCCGGGATGCGGCCGAGCTCGGCCTCCACCGGCAGCCCGAACTCGTGGGCGATCTCGACGATGCGGCGCGTGGTGCGGATGTTCTCCTCGAAGGGCAGGTGCGCCCCGTCGTACATCACCGAGTCGAACCCCAGCCGGATCGCCTCGATCACCTCGGCGTAGGAGCCGTGGTCGAGGTGGATGACGTAGCGGGCCGAGGACTCCTCGGCGTTGCGCCGGGTCATCTCCAGCGCCTTGCGCAGGCCCATGTGCGGGATGATCGCCCGGCCGACCTGCAGGAACACCGGCGCCTGCGCCCGTTCCGCGGCCTGGAGCAGTGCCTGGGTCGTCTCGTCGTTGTGCATGTTGAAGGCCCCGACGGCGTAGCCGCCCCGACGGGCGTCCTCCACGAGTTGGCGGGGGTCGGCGGTGCTCACGATGCGGGTCCTCTCGGTGGGGCGGGATCGGGCAGGGGGGAGCTGCGATCGGGGTCGGTCAGGGTCCGGCGGACGGCGTCCTGCCAGCCGGCGTAGAGCTCCGTGCGCCGTTCGGCACCGGGACCGGGGTCGAAGGCGCGGTCGAGCACCCAGCCGGTGGAGACGTCCGACGGCCCGCTCCACAGACCGGCGGCGATGCCGGCCACGAAGGCCGCGCCGAGCGCGGTGCGCTCCAGCTCGCGTGGCCGCCGGATCTGCAGGCCGGTGAGGTCGGCCAGGAACTGGCACAGCAGGTCGTTGCGGGCAGCGCCCCCGTCGACCTTCAGGTCGGTGACCGGCATCCCGCCGCGCGCGAGCGCGTGCACGTTGTCGACCGTCTGGTACACCAACGACTCGAGCGCCGCGCGGACCAGGTGCGGCCTGGTGGTCTCCAGGGTCATGCCGACGACGGACGCGCGGGCCCGCCGGTCCCAGTGGGGGGCGCAGAGGCCGCCGAAGCCCGGCACGAAGTAGACGCCGCCGGTGTCGGGGACCGTGGCGGCCACCGCCTCCACGTCCTCCTCGGGCCCGAGCAGCTGCACGTTCTCGCGCAGCCACTGCAGCGTCTGACCGCTGTGGAAGACGACGCCCTCCAGCTCGTAGTCGGTGCCGCCCTGCACCGTCCACCCCACGCTGCTCGTGAGACCGTCGACGAGCACCGGCTTCGGTCCGGAGTTGACGGTCAGCACGCCGGCCGTGCCGAACGTGTTCTTGGCCTCGCCCTCGCCGAAGCAGGCCTGACCGAACATGCCGGCCTGCTGGTCGGCGAGGACCGCCCGGATCGGGATCCCCCCGGGCAGCACGTCGTCGGAGAGGACGCCGAACCCGGCGTCCGACGCGACCGCGTCGGGGAACAGCTCCAGCGGGATGTCGAGCAGCCGGCACAGCTCCTCGTCCCAGGCGAGGGCGTCGAGGTTGAACAGCGCCGTCCGGGACGCGCACGAGTGGTCGGTCAGGTGGGAGCGGCCCCCGGTGAGGTTCCACACCAGCCAGCAGTCGATCGTCCCGCACACCAGCTCGCCGGCCTCGGCCCGCGCACGGGCCCCGGGCACCTCGTCCAGGAGCCAGGCGATCTTCGCGGCCGAGAAGAAGGAGTCGTTGCGCAGGCCGGTCCGCCGGCGGAACAGCTCGTCGTACCCCTCGGCCTGCCAGCGCGCGACGATGTCGTCGGTCTGCGCCGAGATCCACACGATCGCGTTGTGCACCGGTTCGCCGGTCCGGCGGTCCCAGATCAGCACGGTCTCCCGGTGGCTGGTGACCGCGCACGCGACCACGTCCCGCGGCCCGGCTCCGGCCGAGTGCACGGCCCGCTGCACCGTCTCCAGCTGCCTCCGCCACAGGTCCACGGGGTCGAGCTCCACCCAGCCGGGCCGGGGGCGGATCCACGGCACCGGCGCGCGGGCCTCCTGCACCACCGCGCCGGAGCCGTCGACCAGGACCGACCGGGCACTGCTCGAGCCCTCGTCGAGCGCGAGCACGTACGGACCCGGCATGGCTCACCGCTCCTTCGCCGGCGCGCCGGCGCCGAAGGTGGCCGAGCGGGGACCGGACTCGTCGGGAACGGCGAGCCGCTCCAGCCAGGTGCGGTACCCGGCGATCTCGGCCGCGCGGCGGTCGTCGTCCCAGCCCAGGTGGTCGCCGAGCACCCCGGCGGCCTCCTCCACGACCTCGAGACCGTGGCCCGGCTCGAAGGCCAGCAGCACCCGCCGCGCGAGCACGTCGGTCAGCGTGACCGCGAGGTCCTCCTCCACGGCCAGGACCAGCTCGGCCGCCAGCAGGCCGCTCGGCTCGTGCACCACCGCGGCCCACGCGGGGTTCCGCGCGGCCAGCTCCTGCACCCGGCCGGCCCGGCTGCCGTAGAAGCGGGCCAGCCGCTGCACGGTGGCCTCCGGCAGCGGGACCTGCGTCTCCGCCCCACCGGCCTGCCGGGCCCCGGGCAGCGGCCGGGACTTCGTGGGACACGGAGGCGCCGTGCGCCCGAGCCGGCGGAACACGTCGTCGACCGCGTCCTGGGCCAGCTGGCGGTAGGTCGTGAGCTTGCCGCCCACGACGGTCACCAGGCCGGGCAGCCCGGTGTCGGCGTGGTCGTGGAGCACGTGCGACCGGGTGACCGAGGACTCGGCCTTGTCCGGCACGTACGGGAGCGGCCGGACGCCGCTGTAGGTGTAGAGGACGTGGTCGGGGGTGAGGGCGGCGCCGGGGACCAGCGCGTTGACCTCCTCGAGGAGGTACTCCTCCTCACCGATGTCGCACCGGGCCTCGGACGGGTCCTGCTCGAACCGGATGTCCGTGGTCCCGATGAGGTACCGCCCGAGCCAGGGGATGACCAGGACCAGGCGGCCGTCGCGCTGCGACTCGTAGTAGACGACGTCCTCCGGGGCTCCGGGGAACGGGTCGACGACGAGGTGGCTGCCCTTGGTGCCCCCGTTGAGCCGGGGTTGCCCCCGGTCGGTGCCGGACAGCACGCGGTCGATCCAGGGGCCGGCGACGTTGTAGACCACCGACCCGCGGACCTCGTGCGCGGCGCCGCTCAGCACGTCGGTGCAGCGGACGCCGACGACCCGCCCGTCCTCGACGAGGGGTGCGTCCACGCGCGTGTGCGTGCGGATCTCGGCCCCGTTGTCGCGGGCGTCCACGGCGAGCTCGACGCAGAGGCGTTCGGCCAGCTCGACCTGCCCGTCGTAGAACAGGGCCGCCCCCGTCATCCCCTCGGTCGCCATCCCCGTGAAGCGCTCGCGGGCCTCCTGCGCCGAGAGGATGCGGTGCCGCGGCGGCGACTTGTCCCACGACAGGACGTCGTAGGTGATCATCCCGAGGCGGACCAGCCAGCGCGGACGGGTGTTGCGCCGGTAGAACGGCATCATCAGCGGCACCGGCCGCACCAGGTGCGGGGCGAGCCGGAACAGCCGTTCCCGCTCGCGGAGGGACTCCCGCACCAGCCGGACGTCGTACTGCTCCAGGTAGCGGAGACCGCCGTGCACCAGCCGCCCCGACCAGGCGGACACGCCGCTGCAGACGTCCTCCTGCTCCAGCAGCACGACCCGCAGCCCGCGCAGGGCGGCGTCCTGGGCGATGCCGACCCCGTTGATGCCCGCTCCCACGACGACGAGGTCGTAGGAGCCGTCGTCCCGAGACCTGACCCCACCCGTGGAACCCGCGCGCGACACCGGACTACTCCGCGGTGTCGATGACGGCCACCGGCGTGCGCACCTCGACGGTGTCGCCCTCCGGCACCAGGATCTCGACCAGCGTCCCGGCGGCCGGGGCCTCGAGCGTCTCGGTGACCTTCTCGGCCTCGATGTCGGCGAGTGCCTCGTCCTCGGCGACGCTGTCACCGATGGACTTGAGCCAGGCGGTGATCGTCCCCTCGCTCATGCCCATGCCCCACTGCGGCAGGAGAACCTCGACGCGTGCCATGACTTCCTCTTCTCGGTCGGTCGTGCGGATGTCGGTCCGGCCGGCGCTGGGGGCACGGGGACCGTGGAGCTCGGTGCGGAGGTCTCAGCGCGGGGCGAGCCGGGCGGACTCCGTGCGGGCCATGGAGTCGGCGAGGTCGGGCTCCGGCAGGTCGAGGACCCGGCGGACGGCGGCCTCGATGCTGGAACGGTTGGGGTACATCTGCTTCTCGAGCGCCGGGCTGAACGGGATCTGCATGTCGGGGGTGGTCACCCGCACGATCGGCCGGGTGAGCGAGTCGAAGGCGTGCTCGGCCACGATCGCGGCGATCTCGCTCGCGGCACCGCAGGTCCGGTGCGCCGGGTCGGCGATGACCAGCCGCCCGGTGCGGCGGACCGAGGCGAAGATGCCCTCGACGTCCAGGGGCACCAGGGTGCGGGGGTCGAAGACCTCGACCGAGATCCCCTCCGCCTGGAGCTTGTCGGCAGCTGCGGCCGCCTCGACGACCGCGTTGGAGATGGCGACGACCGTGACGTCGTCGCCCTCCCGCACCGTGCGCCCGACACCGAAGGGGATCCGGTACTCCTCCTCGGGGACCTCCTCCTTCATGCCCCACAGCAGGCAGGCCTCGAAGGTCAGCACGGGGTCGTCGGAGTCGACCGCGGTGCGCAGCAGGCCCTTGGCGTCGGCCGGGCTGGCCGGGACGGCGACCTTCAGGCCGGGGACGTTCATGAACATCGGGTAGGGCCGGTCGGAGTGGTGCGCGCCGGTGTTCAGCCCGTAGAACATCGCCGACCGGAACACCACCGGCATCGAGGCCTGGCCACCGAACATGTACCGGTTCTTGGCGACCTGGTTCACGAACTGGTCCATGGCCATGTAGAGGAAGCTCGAGTACGACAGGTCCACGATCGGGCGCAGCCCGGTCATCGCCGCGCCGGCGGCCGCCCCCACGATGACCTCCTCGGAGATGGGGGTGTTGCGGATGCGGTTGCGGCCGTAGCGCTGCAGGAAGTCGCCCTCGGCGGCGCGCGACTTCCCGGACCCGCCCGTCGTCCCGTAGACGTTGGCCTCGACGTCCTCGCCGATGATGACCACCCGCTCGTCGGCGTCCATCGCCTCGCGCTGGGCGGCGCCGATCGCGCCGAGGTAGCTCATGACGGTCATCGCTGCGCTCCTGCCAGGGTGTCGGTGTAGAGGTCCTCGAAGGCGACGGACGGGTCGGGGAACGGGCTCTCGTCGGTGAACCGGACGGCCTCGTCGACCTCCGCGAGGACCTCCTGCTCCAGCGCGTCGAGCTCGTCGTCCGTGGCCACGCCGCGCCGGCTCAGCTCCGCGCGGAACAGCACGATCGGATCGAGCTCCAGCCACCGCTTCTTCTCCTCAGCGTCGCGGTAGTCCACGCCGAGCCGTAGTCCCTCGGAGTGCTCGTTGAAGCGGTAGGTGACGACCTCGACCAGCGTGGGTCCCTCTCCGCGCCGCGCGCGCCCGACCGCCGTGGACACGGCGTCGTGGACGGCGAGGACGTCCTGGCCGTTCTCCACCCGGACACCGGCGATGCCGAACCCGGCTGCCCGGTCGGCGATCACCCCCGAGGTGACCGTGTGCGCCGGGGTCGAGAGGGCGTACTGGTTGTTCTCGCAGAGGAAGACGACCGGCAGCCCCCAGATCCCGGCCATGTTCATCGCCTCGTAGAGGCAGCCCTGGTTGGCCGCCCCGTCGCCGAAGAAGGCCAGGGCGACCCGCCCGTTGCCGAGGACCTTCGCCGACAGGGCCGCCCCCGTGGCGATGGGGATCGACGAGCCGACGATGCCGGACTCGCCGAGGCTGCCGACGGCGAAGTCGGCCAGGTGCAGCGAGCCGCCCTTGCCCTTGCAGACGCCGGTGGCCTTGCCCACGAGTTCGGCCATCAGGGGACCGAGCGGGGCCCCCTTGCCGATCGGGTGGCCGTGGCTGCGGTGGTTCCCGGTCATGTAGTCGTGGACGTCCAGCGCCATGCAGGAGCCGACGACCTGGGCCTCCTGGCCGATGCTCGTGTGCACCGTCCCGGGGATCTGGCCGCGCTTGACCATCTTCGACGCGCGCTCGTCGAAACGGCGGATGCGGAGCATCCTGCGCTGCATCTCCAGCAGCGTCGCGTCCTCAGGGGGGTTGCTCATTCCGGCTGTCTCCAGGGGGTCGAACGGGCAGGACGGGATCCCAGGTCCGGTGCGGACGTGGGTCGTGGACGGGGAGGAGGTCAGGCTCGTTTCTTGATGCCGGCCCGGTCGGTGAGGACGGCGGCGAGGATGACGACGCCGATGACGACGGCCTGCAGGTTCGGGTTGATGCCGAGCAGGGCCAGCCCGTTGTTGAGCACCCCGATGATCAGCAGGCCGACGAAGGCCCCGCCCATGGAGCCGACGCCGCCGGCCAGGCTCGCGCCACCGATGACGACCACGGCGATGACGATGAGCAGGTAGTTGGCCCCGGCCGTCGGCTGGGCGGAGTCGAGCCGGCTGATGTTGATCCACCCGGCGACCGCCGCCAGCGCCCCGGCGATGACGTAGACCATGGTCTTGGCCTGGCGCACCGGGAGGCCGGACAGCCGCGCGACCTCCTCGTTGCCGCCGATCGCGTACAGCGCCCGCCCACCCGGTCGATAGCGCAGCCAGAAGCCGAGGACGAGGAAGATCGCCACCAGCAGCAGTCCCTGCAGCGGGATGCCCAGGACGTCGGCGGAGGTCAGGTTCCCGAACCAGCTCGGGAAGTTGTTGATCGTGCTGCCCTGGGTGATGTACAGCGCCAGGCCGGTGCACGCCGACATCGTCGCCAGCGTGGCGACGAAGGGCTGCACCCGGCCGTAGGTGGCCAGCAGCCCGTTGACCAGCCCGACGAAGGCCCCCAGCAGCAGGCCGGCCACGAGGGCCAGGCCGAAGGGGATCTCGTGCACCCGGTACAGCCAGGCCGTGAACATCATGGTGAGCGCCATGTTCGCGGCCACCGAGAGGTCGATGCCGCCGATGAGGATCACCAGGGCCGCGCCGGCAGCCAGGATGCCGTAGTCGGAGATCTGGCTGATCAGGTTGGTGAGGTTCCGCTGGGTGAAGAAGAACTCCGACAGGAACGACATGGCGATCACCATCACCACCAGCCCGCCGAGGGGCCCGCCGATGCTCTGGAGCCGGGTCCGGGCCACGCCGGCCAGCTGGCGCAGTCCGGAGCCGGAGGAGCCGCGGGACTCGGTGTCGGGGGGCGCCGTCGCCGGGTCCTGGTGGGTGCTGCTCATGGTGGGGCTCCCTCCCCGGGGTGGCCGGGTGTCGTTGGAGGTGTCGTGCCGGGGGACGACGTGGAACCGGCTCACGACGACGCCTGCGGGACGGCGAGCTGCATGACGGTCTCGGAGTCGGCCTGCGCGCGGTCGAGGACGTCGCGCTGCCTGCCCCCGGACATCACCAGGACCCGGTGGGAGAGCCCGAGCACCTCCTCGAGCTCCGAGGAGACGACGACCACCGCCACGCCGGAGGCGGCCAGGCGCCGGACGATCTCGTAGATCGCCATCTTGGCGCCGACGTCCACGCCCCGGGTGGGCTCGTCGAGGATCAGCACCTTCGGTGTCCTGACCAGCCACTTCGCCAGCAGCACCTTCTGCTGGTTGCCGCCGGAGAGGCCGACCGAGGGGATGTCGAGCGAGCCCCGGATGTCGAACTCCGTACGGCTCTTCGCTGCGATCCGCGCGATCTTCGAGCGGGTGACCAGGCCGCGCCGCCCGAGCGACTTCTCCCAGGGCGTGCAGATGTTCTCGGCGCTGCTGCGGCCGAGCAGCAGGCCCTGCCCCTTGCGGTCCTCGGGGACCATCACGATGCCGGCGGCGATCGCGTCGGTGGGCCGCTTGAGCGACACCACCTCGCCGTCGACGAGGACCTCGCCCCGGTCGAACCTGTCCACCCCGGCGATCGCGCGGACCACCTCGGTGCGGCCGGCTCCGACCAGTCCGGCGATCCCCAGGATCTCGCCCTCGCCCACGCTGAAGGAGACGCCCTCGAAGGCGTCGGCGCGGGCCAGCCCGCGGACCTCCAGGACCACCCGGTCGCGGGCCGGCTCGGGCGCGTGGTGCTCGAACGTGAAGTCCCGGCCGACCATCGCCCTGACCAGGTCGTCCTGCGGCACCCGGCCGGACTGCCACGCCTGGACGAGCCGGCCGTCGCGCAGGCAGACGATCTGCTGGGCGACCTCGCGGACCTCCTCGAGGCGGTGGGAGATGTAGACGACGCCCACGCCCTGGCTGCGCAGGACCTCGATCCTGCCGAGCACCTTGTCGGTCTCGTGTGCGGTGAGGGAGGCGGAGGGCTCGTCGAAGATGACGTAGCGGGGCTTCCGGGAGATCGCCTTGGCGATCTCGATGCCCTGCTGGGTCGCCATCGACAGCCCCCGGACCGGTCGCCGCGGGTCCAGGTCGATGCCGAGGACCTCCAGGGCGGCCGCCGCCTCGCGGTTCATCCGCGCGGTGTCCACCCGGCCGCCGCTGGTCGGCAGCCGTCCCAGGAAGATGTTCTCCGCCACCGAGAGGGCCGGGACCATCCGGATCTCCTGGTGGATGAGCGCCACGCCGCGCTCCAGGGCGTCGTGCGGCGAGTGGGGCCGGTACGCCTCACCGTCCAGCGTCATCGAGCCGGAGTCCGGGATGACGATGCCCGCGAGGATCGAGGAGAGCGTCGACTTCCCGGCCCCGTTCTCGCCGATGAGGCCGAGGACCTCGCCGGCCGCCACGCTGAGGCTGACGGACTTCAGGACCGTCACCCCGGCGTAGGACTTCACGAGATCGGTACAGGCGAGGGCCCTGCTGTCGCTCCGCGACGAGACCGGGGCCGGGTCGTCGACTGCCATGTCTCTCCTCCGCTGGTGCTCGATCGTCCGGGGCGGCTGCTAGACGTTCGGCCCGTAGAACTGGACCGGGTCGACCTCGCTGACGTTCTCCTGGGTCACCAGCACCGTGTCCTGGTACTGCAGCTCGGGGAGCTCCTCGCCGTTGGCGGCCGCGATCGCGTCACGGACGGCCAGCTGGCCCATGACGTAGGGCACCTGGGCCTGCGTCGCGTCGGTCAGCCCGTCCTCGATGGCCTGGACCATGGTCGGGAACCCGTCGATGCCCACGGAGAAGATGTCGCGGCCGGCGTCCTGGGCGGCCTTGGCGGCGCCCAGGGCCATCGCGTCGCTCTCCCCGAAGATGGCGCTCATCTGGGGGTTGGCCTGGAGCATGTTCTGGGCCGCGTTGTAGCCCTCGGTCTCGTCCCAGTTGGCCGCCTGCTCGGCGACGACCTCGATGCCCGGGTTGGCGTCGATCGCGTTCTGGCAGCCCTCGCTGCGCTGCAGCTCGGCCGTGGAGCCGAGGACGCCCCGCAGGATGCCGATCTGCCCCGTGCCACCCATCTGCTCGAACATCCAGGTGCACAGGTCCTCGGCCGCCTTGACGCTGTCCGTGGCGATGTAGGTGGCCAGCTCGCCCTCGTCGCCCTCCGGCTTCTGGTCGACGGCGATGACCGGGATGTCCGCCTGGTTCGCGGCCCGGACCCCGGCCGCGGCCGCGGTGGCGTCCTGCGCCGTGAAGATCAGCGCGTCCACGCCCTGGGTGATCAGGTTGTTGACCTGGTTCACCTGCTGCGTCGAGTTGTTGTCCGCGGAGAGCAGGATGATCTCGACGCCCTCCTCCGCGGCGGCGGCCTCGATGCCGTCGGCCTCGGCGATGTAGAAGAGCGACTTCTGGTCGGCGATCGAGACCCCGATGCGGAGCGGCTCGCCGCCGCCGTCTCCACCGCCGCCTCCGCCGCCGGAGTCGCCGCCGCCACAGGCGGTGGCCAGGGTCGCGACGACCGCGGTCGTGACCGCCGCGCGGGTGATCCGAGTAGAGCGCCTCACGGTGTGCCGTCCCCTCCGCCCTTCGCTGGGCGATGCATGTTTATGCTAGGCTTGCAGCTGCATTCACGTTAGGAGTGGCGTGGACCACTGTCAATGGGTCGTGTCACGCTTCTACCGATCGCACCGAGGGGGACGGCGAGGATGGCCGGTCGCGGCGACCTTGATCAGCAGCGGCTCACGACCAAGGTCGCGTGGCTGTACCACAACCGGCACCTGCGCCAGCGGGACATCGCCGAGCGCCTCGGCATCTCGCAGTCCCGGGTGTCCCGCCTGCTGGACCTCGCCGTCTCGACCGGGATCGTCCAGACGACCGTCGTCGCACCGCCCGGCCTGCACGCGGAGGTCGAGGAGGAGCTGGAGCAGCGCTACGGACTGCGGGAGGCGCACGTCTTCGACGTGGCGGTGGGGCCGGGTGACGACGAGGGCCACCTGATCGGCTCCCTGGGCCAGCTGGTGGCCAGCCGCCTCCAGGCGCACCCGCTCGAGGCCGAGGTCATCGGGTTGACCTCGTGGAGCCGGTCGCTGCGCGCCACGGTCGCGGGCCTGCACCGGATCCAGGGGTCGGTCGGCTGCGTCGTCGAGATGCTGGGCGACGTCGGGCCGGTGACGCTGCAGCACGAGGCCGCCGACGCGACCCGCCAGCTGGCACAGCTGACGGGAGCCGAGCCGCTGTTCCTGCGCATCCCCGGCGTGGTCCCCAACGTGCAGGTGCGCGACACCCTGCTGACCTACGACCCGGACGCGCGGCGGGCCCTGGAGCTGCTGGACCGGCTGGACATGGCGCTGGTCGGGATCGGGACGTGCGAGATCGTCCCGCCCCTGGTGGCGGGCGAGAACTTCTTCACGGACGAGCAGTTCCAGCGGGCCGTCGAGCTGGGTGCCGTCGGGCAGGTCAACCTGCGCTTCATCGCCGAGGACGGGTCCCCGATCGAGTCCGAGCTGGACGAGCTGGTGGTCGGCGTCACCCTCGAACAGCTCCGCCGCGCCGACCGGGTGCTCGCCGTCGCCGGCGGGCCCAGCAAGTACCTCGCGATCCGGGCCGCACTGCTCGGCGGGTGGGTCAACACCCTGGTCACCGACCTGTCGACGGCCGAGCACCTGATCGCTCGCTGAGAGCTGCCCCCCCGGCGGAGGGGTGCCGGGACCCCCTGGCGCCGTCCCGACACGGCGGCGGGGTTGACACGTGAGGTGCGTCACGACAGGCTGCGGGAGAATCACCACAGTCTGAATATTCACCCACAGCGTCCGCGACGAGCCGGCGAGCGCACGCTCCGGCGGCGGAGCGGACCGGCGAGGAGGCTCACGTGACGGCGACCGGCGACCACCAGGTGGAGGAGTTCACCATCGCCGTCGAGCAGGAGAAGCTCGACGACATGTACGAGCGGCTGCGCCGCACCCGGTTCCCCCAGGACTTCGCGAACGACGACTGGCGCTACGGCTACAACGGTGACTACCACCGCCAGCTGGTCGAGTACTGGATCGAGGAGTACGACTGGCGCGACGTCGAGCGGCGGATGAACGAGCTGCCCCACTTCAAGACGACGCTCATGGGCGTGCCCCTCCACTTCATCCACGTCAGGGGCAAGGGGCCCAACCCCATGCCGCTGCTGCTGCACCACGGCTGGCCCTGGACGTTCTGGGACGTGCGGAAGGTGATCGGGCCGCTCACCGACCCGGCGCGGTACGGCGGCGATCCGGCCGACCCCTTCGACGTCGTCCTCATCTCCCTCCCCGGCTACGGCTTCTCGTCCCCCCTGACGGAGCCCGGGTGGAACTGGTGGCGCACCGCGGACCTCGAGAACGCCCTGATGAAGGACGTGCTCGGCTACGAGAAGTACGCGACGGCCGGTGGCGACTGGGGCGCCCTGGTGGCCCAGCAGCACGGCCACAAGTACGAGCAGGACGTCTACGGCGTCTACACCCACTTCCCGGCGCAGATGAGCCACTACCTGGCCGACCACCCCGACGCGCCGCCCGGGATCGCGTACGACCCGGTCCTCGGGCTCCCGGACGCCGGCGAGTACGGCGCCGACGAGGAGGGCTGGTTCGAGCGCGGGAAGCTGTTCGTGCAGCAGGAGAGCGGCTACGGGGAGATCCAGCTGACCAAGCCGCAGACGCTCGCGGCCCTGGTGACCGACTCCCCGGCCGGTCAGCTGGCGTGGATCACCGAGAAGCGCTACTTCTGGGGCCTCGAGGAGCGCGGCGTCGGCACCGAGCCCTTCGAGCGGGTGTGGCCGAAGGAGGACCTGGTCACGACGGCCGCCGTCTACTTCCTGACCGAGACCGGTGGCACCTCCTCCCGGTACTACTGGGAGTGCCGCGGCAACCCGTGGAAGCCCTCGCACGCCAACTTCCCGGTGGTCGGAGCCCCCACGGCCGTCAGCATCTACCCGGGCGAGATCTACAAGCCCCCGCGGGCGTGGACCGAGAAGTACTTCAACCTCCAGCAGTACCGGGTCCACGACGACGGAGGGCACTTCGCGCCGCTGGAGGTCCCCGACACCTACGTCGACGACGTGGCGACCTTCTTCCGCCGGTTCCGCTGACCCGCGCGTCGCTGGAACGGGACCTGCCCGGACCCCACCTGCGTCCGGGCAGGTCCCTGCCCTCGACCCCTGCCACCGCCTCGTCGCCGAGGCACCACCGACCAGAGGGAGAACACCGTGGCCACTGCGCTGGACAAGTACGCCGACATGAAGCCGACCTGGGACCACCCGGTCGTCATCGAGTCGCACATCAACGGCATCCGGACCAAGGAGATGAACCCGAACACGCCGATCTCCTACGACGAGATCGCCGATGACGCCATCCGCTGCTGGGAAGCCGGTGCCGGGGCCATCCACGCCCACAACACCAGTTTCGACCTGCTCGGCGCGAACGCGCACAAGGACTACATGCGCACCTGGGGCAAGGTGCTGGAGAAGCACCCCGACATCACGTGGTACCCCACCACCTGCAACAACCTCCGGCTGCTCCCGGACGAGAACGGGCTCGAGCACGTACCCCTGCTGTACGACGACGCGAACGTGCGGATCGGTTGCGTCGACACGGGCCTGACCCTGTTCGCCACGGAGGTCGACGAGGAGGGCTACCTCTCGGGTCCGGAGTTCGGCTTCAACTACCGACGTGTCGCCAGCCAGGTGCGCATGTTCCGGGAACGCGAGCTGGCCATGGTCTTCGGCGTCTACGAGCCAGGGCACCTCCGCCACGCCCTGCACTACGTGAACAACGGCCTCTCCACACCCGGCTCCATGTGGGACTTCTACCTGATCGGCGACTACGGCCTCACCGCCATGGAACCCATCGGCACCAACGGCATGAAGCCGAGTCTCGAGAGCCTCTACTACTACCTGACCATGATCGAGTCCGCCGCGGTCCAGCACCCCTGGTACATCTCCATCTGGGGGCAGGGGGCGCTCGACGACACCGGCATCCTCCGCCGCGCCATCGAGCTCGGAGGGCACGTCAAGACCGGGCTGGAGCTCTTCTACGACCCCGATCGCAACCCCACCAACCTCGAGCTCCTCCAGCAGTGCCAGGAGATCGCCCGCGAGGTCGGCAGGCCCATCGCGACGCACGCCGAGGCGAGGGCGCTCTACAACATCAGGTGAGGTCGCGACCGACCCCCTGGTCGCCCGTGCGGCCGCGTCCCGACTCCCCCGTCGCGCCGGCTCGCGTCCCGGCGCGAGTCGGGTCAGGCGTGTCCTCGCTGCCAGCAACGGGGAGCCGGGCGGGCGGTGGTGCGCGGGTCCTGCGCGAGCGCTGCCGACCGCGGACGACCGCGCACGAGCGGCTGCGCGGAGGGACTGCCGAGGGCACCGGGGCCCGGAGTCCGACCGAGGTGATCGTCGAGGACGACGCTGTCCGCGCGGTGGAGCGGGCCCTCGGCATCAACGCCGGCTCCGTCCGAGCCGACCGGCACGCCTCGGGAGCCCGGGAGGAGGAGGGTGCCGCGCCCGCCGGGCCGACCAGCTCGCCCGTCGACGGCGAGGCCCTCGGGCGCTCCCGCTGCGGGCCGGCCTCCGAGCTGCACCTGGCCGCCGACGGCCACGGGCTGCCGAAGGCCCATCCGGCTCGCCGCCGGACAGGCCGGGGACCGCCCGCAGCCGCCGTCACCCGCGGACCCCGTGGAGGTGGCTCGCGTCGGACCCGGGCGCTCTCGGCAGCGCCCGGAGCCGGGCCATCCTGATCGTCGCCACCGTCGTCCTCCAGCTCCGCGCGGACCCCCGGGACGGGCCCGAGCCGAGGTGGACCGCCTCCCGACATCGGCCCGCCCGGGCGGTGCGCACCGACCCGTGAGCGGGCAGCTATTCAGGCCTCGAATGCACCAGCGTGACCCTTGACACAGTTGCGGGCCGACCTCACACTCCTCGTGATGTCGATGCGCTAGTCGAATCAATATTCATCAGCTCTCAGACGAGGAGACCTCGATGTTCCGCAACAAGACCTTCGGGCAGCGCCTGGCGGTCGCGGCCGCCGTCGTCGGCCTGACCTCCGCCTGCTCGAGCACGACCGGAGGGGGTGGCGCGCAGCAGCCGATCGCCAAGGAGGACCTCGTCCTCGTCGCCTCCGTGATCAACACCACCAACCCGTACATGGCGTCCATGATCGAGGGGGCCAGGGCGCTGTCGGAGGAGCTCGACGTCCCGCTCGAGATCGTGGACTCGCAGGGCAGCTCGCAGACCCAGATCTCGCGGATCCAGGCCATCCTCGCCGAGGGCAAGAAGGTCGCGCTCATGGTCAACACCGTGGCCAGCTCGGACGCGCAGCCCATCGTGGACGCCGTGACGGCCGCCGGCGGCTACGTCACCATCTGGTGGAACAAGCCCGACGACTACGAGCCCTCCGAGGTCGGCCCCAACTTCGTCGCCTTCCAGAAGCACCCCGGCGTGGACAGCGGCGAGTGCACCGGCCGGGAGCTCGCCGAGGGCATCGGCGGGCAGGGCAACATCGTGGCCCTGGCCGGCGTGCTCGACAGCACGACCAGCCAGACGCGGGTCGCCGGCCTGGAGCAGGTGCTGGAGACCGAGTTCCCCGGCGTGAACCTCCTCGAGGTCCGGCCGGCCAACTGGGACCCGCAGGTGGCCTTCCGCGAGACCCAGAGCCTCATCGCCAAGTACGGCGACCAGATCGACGGGGTCTGGGCTGCCGACGACGCGATGATCATCGGGGCCAGCGAGGCCCTGGAGGCCGACGGCCGCTTCGCCGACGTCAAGCTCGCCTCCGACGGCCTCTACCCGCCGGTCATCGAGATGATGCGCGAGCCCGAGACGGCCGTCGTCGGCGAGACCTTCCACCGGGGCTACATGGCGGCCTCGATCGGGCTCTACACGGCCTACCTCGCCGCCACCGGTGAGATCGACCCCGCCGAACTGCCCGCGGAGCAGCGCCACAGCCTCTTCCAGCTCAGCTGCGTCACGCCCGAGAACCTCGAGGAGTTCACCAAGTACGACGAGGACATCCCCGGCTGGATCGACACCCTGATCGAGAACGGCCCGTGGGACACCCAGCCGGTGCCGCTGATCGGCGCGGGCCCGGAGCAGCTGCCGTAAGCGAGAGCCCGCGCAGCGCCGTCCGGCCGTGGTGCGGTACCCGCGGCCGGACGGCGAGCGGCAGAGGAGAAGGGCTGGGAGAGCGATGACCGAGACGGAGAACCCCGTGCACCCGCAGGCCACGGCGACCCGCCCCGCCGGGCGCCCGGGCGAGGGAGCCACCTACCGCCGCCTGGAGCTCAAGAGCCTCGGGGAGCTGGCCGCCCTCGTCGTGCTCGTGGCGGTGTTCACGGCGCTGAACCCCGGGTCGTTCGCGACCGCGGTGAACCTGCAGACGATCCTCGACCAGGCCGCGATACCGCTCATCGTCGGGGTGGGAGCGACGCTCGTCATCCTGATGGGCTCGATCGACCTGTCCGTGGAAGGCGTGATGGGTGCGGCCGGGATGACCTTCGTGCTGCTGTCCGCCAACAGCCGCGACACGGTCGACCTCGGGCTCTGGGCGATCCCGGTCGCCCTCGCCGTGGGGGTGGCGCTCGGCCTGCTGAGCGGCCTGGTCCACACCCGGCTGAAGGTGCCCTCGTTCATCGCCACGCTCGGCGTGTGGTTCGTGGGTCTCGGCACCGCCACGGTCCTCTTCGGCGAGGCCGCGATCCCGTTCCTGGCCGAGGGCAGCCTCCAGTCCTGGCCGAGCGGGCGCACGCTCGGGCTGCCCAACTCCTTCGTCCTGGCCGCCGTCGTCGTCCTGCTGGGCGTCGCCGTGGGCCGGTTCACCCGGCTGGGCCGCCACGCGTACGCCATCGGCGACGACGAGGAGATCGCGCGGGACAACGGCGTCCGGGTCGATCGGTACAAGCTCCTGGTGTTCCTGGTCGCCGGCGGCTGCAGCGCGCTGGCCGGCGTGCTGGCGAGCCTGCAGCTGGGCGCCGGTTCGGCCACGGTCGGGATCGGCACGCTGTTCCTCACCATCGCCGCTGTCGTGATCGGTGGCACCTCGCTCGGCGGGGGCAAGGGCGGCATCCTGCGCACCGCGCTGGGTGTGCTGCTGCTGACCGTCCTCAACAACGGCCTGATCCTGAGCGGGGTCAGCCCGAACATCCAGTCCGGCGTCTCCGGAGCCGTCCTGATCCTGGCCATCGTGGCGGCCGCCTGGCCGCACCGCAGCAGACTGAGGATCGTGAAGTGAACCCGTCCACGACGAACCGGGCGCCGACGGCGACCCTGGACCCGCCGACCCTCCGGCTCAGCAACGTCTCCAAGTCCTTCGGCGCCACCAGGGCGGTCGACGGCGTCTCGCTGGAGATCCCCCGTCACGAGGTGGTCGGGCTCGTCGGCGAGAACGGCGCCGGAAAGTCGACGCTGCTGAAGATCCTCACCGGTCTGCACCAGCCGGACTCCGGCGTGATCGAGGCCCACGGCACCGCCGTCCGGTTCCGGCGGCCGCAGGACGCCGTCGCGGCCGGCATCGGTGTGGTGCACCAGGAGCAGTCCCTGCTGCCCAACCTGTCGGTCGCCGAGAACATCGCGATGAGCGCCGTCGCCTCGAAGGACCAGGCGACCCGGTTCGGCTTCTACCGGTGGCGGCAGCTCAACCGCGAGGCGGCCGAGGTCCTCGGCCGGGTCGGGGCGGACATCGACCCGCGGACCAAGGTCGGTGACCTGTCCTTCGTGGACCGGCAGATGGTCGAGATCGCCCGGGCGCTGCGGGTGGACGAGATCGTCCACGTCGCGCCGCTGGTCATCCTCGACGAGCCCACCAGCGTCCTGGAGCGGGACGAGACCGACGTCCTCGAGCGCGAGATCCGGTCGCTGAAGAAGCTGGGTTCGGTCATCTTCGTCAGCCACCGCCTCGACGAGGTCCTGCGGATCTGCGACCGGATCGTGGTCATGCGGCACGGCAGGCTCGTCGCGGACCGGCGCACCGACTCGGTGACCGAGGAGGAGCTCTTCCGGCTCATGATCGGGAAGGAGTCCCGCGCGGCCGGCCGACCGGCGACCGGGCGAGCCGAGGCGGCCCAGCCGGTGCTCGAGGTCGAGGGCCTGGGGCGCGCCGGCCACTTCACCGACGTGTCGTTCGCCCTGCCGCCCGGCCACTGCCTCGCCATCGTCGGGACCCTGGGGTCGGGGCGGGAGGAGCTGGTCCGGGCGGTCTACGGCGCCGAGCCCTTCGATCGGGGCACCGTCACGATCGACGGCGAGCCGGTCCGGTCGTGGTCGGTCGCGGCGGCGGTCCGCAAGGGCGTGGCCTACGTGCCGTCGGAGCGCAAGGTCGAGGGCATGGTCGGTGGCCTGACCGCGGCGGAGAACATGACGCTGGCGCACACCCCCCGCCACGCCCGGCGAGGGCCGTTCGTGAACCGCCGCTCGCGGGCCAGGCTGGCCGCCGAGTGGTTCGAGCGTCTCGACGTCCGGCCGAACGACCCCATGCTGCACCTCGACCGCTTCTCCGGGGGCAACCAGCAGAAGGTCGTCATGGCCAAGTGGCTGATGGCCGAGGACCTGCGGGTGCTCATCCTCGACCACCCGCTGCGCGGCCTCGACCCCGGCGCCGCCGAGACGGTCAACGCGCAGATCCGGGCCGCCGCCCAGGCCGGTGCCGCGGTGGTGCTCATCGCCGACACGATCGAGGAGGCGCTCGCCATGGGCGACGACATCCTCGTGATGCGCGACGGCGAGGTCACGGCCCGGTACGACCTGTCGGTCGACTCACCGACGTCACTCGACCTGCTGGGGAGGATGGTGTGACGCGCACGCCGGAGGACACGACGCTCGAGCAGCGCACGACGGCGCCGGCGACAGCGGCCGCGGGGCCGTCACGCCGTCGCCTCGGCCCGGCCGCCGTCTGGCAGACGGTCGGACCCCTGGCCGTCTTCGTGGCCCTCTTCGCCCTGGTGTCCGCGCTCAACCCGGCCTTCCTCGGCGGGGGCCTGCGCATCCTCGCGCTGCAGGCGACCACGATCCTCCTCGTGGCGCTGGGCCAGGCCATGGTCCTGCACGTCGGGTCCATCGACCTGTCCAACGCCGCGATGGCGATCCTGTCGGCCATCGTGCTCGCGATGACGCTGGGCCCGCTGGCCGCCGCCGCTCCGCTGGTCTGCATCGCGCTGATGACCGCGGTCGGCGCGGTCAACGGAGCGCTGGTCGCGTACGCGCAGGTCCCCTCGTTCGCCCTGACCCTGGGCACCCTGGGCATCCTGCAGGCCGCCGCGCTGGTGGTCAGCGACGCCACGACGGTGTACGTCACCGCCAACCGGGAGGTCCTCGCGCCGCTGTTCGGGACGGCCATGGTGGGTCTCCCGGCGGGGTTCTGGGTGGCCGTGGTCCTGGCCGTGCTCCTCTGGGTGCTGCTCCGCTCCACCCGGTTGGGTCAGGCCCTGACCGCCGTGGGGCTCAACGAGACCGGCGCGCTGTTCTCGGGCCTGCGCACCCGGAGGCTGAAGGTCCTCGCCTTCGCGCTCTCGGGCTTCCTCGCAGGTGTCGCCGGCGTGATGATCATCGCCCAGGCCGGCGCGGCGTCGTCCTTCGGCCTCGGCAGCGACCTGCTGCTCCCGGGCATCGCGGCCGCGATCGTGGGGGGGACGGCGATCACGGGCGGCGTCACCAACCCGATCGGCGTGGTCTTCGGCGCCCTGACCGTCGCCCTCATCCCGATCGCGGCCGCGGCGGTCGGCGTCACGCCGCAGGCGCAGAGCCTCGTCTACGGGGCCGCGATCATGGTCGCGGTCGCGCTCACCATGACCCGGCGGAACCGCGGGGTCGTCAAGTAACCACAGCCCGGGCGTCCCGTGGGTGGTCGGTCCCTCGGACGCGCAAGTCGCAGGCGGCGCGGTGCTCGCGCCGACCCCAGGGAGGAAGAGGAGAGAATGCCTGTTCTGTCATCGCTCGAGCCCCGCGAGGTGCTCGGCTTCTTCGAGACCATGTCGGACATCCCGCACGGGTCGGGCAACGAGGAGCAGGTCGCGGACTGGGTCGTCCAGTTCGCCCGCGAGCGGGGCCTGGAGGCGATCCAGGACGACCTGCACTGCGTGCTGGTCAGGAAGCCGGGGCAGCGGGGCCTGGAGAACGCCCCACCGCTGATCCTGCACGGCCACCTCGACATGGTGTGCGAGAAGGACGAGGGGGTCGACATCGACTTCCTCACCGAGCCCATCCGGCTGGTCGTCGACGGCGACTACATCACCGCGGCCGGCACGTCGCTGGGCGCGGACAACGGCATCGGGGTCTCCTACATCCTCGCGCTGCTCGACTCCACGGACATCCCGCACCCGCCGCTGGAGGCGGTCCTCACCGCGATGGAGGAGAAGGGCAAGGTCGGAGCCGCCCAGTTCGACACCTCGCAGCTCTCCGGCAAGCGGATGATCGACTTCAACTGGATCACCGACAAGGAGATCCTGGCCGGCTGCAGCGGTGACGTCACACTCACCATCGACGTCCCGGCCGAGTGGGAGGACGTGCCCGCCACGCACCCGGAGTCGCGCCTGCTCAAGGTGCGCGGCCTGGTCGGCGGCCACTGCGAGTTCGACATCCACCTGGAGCGGGCCAACGCGGTCCTCGTGCTGGCCCGGGTGCTGAACGCGGTGCTGGCCCGGCACGACGTCCGCATCAGCGATCCGCACGGCGGGGCCCAGAACAACGCGATCCCGATGGACGCCCAGGTCGTCCTCGCCCTCCGGCCCGAGGACGTGGCGGGCGTCGAGGCGATCGTGGCCGAGCTCGGGGCGGCCCTGCGGTCGGAGTACCGGACGGCGGACCCGGGGATCAGGCTCGAGGTGGAGCCGGCCGACGCGCCGGAGCGGGTGTTCTCGGCCGAGGCGACCGCGCGCTTCTCGCGGCTGACCTCGCTGATCCCCAACGGCGTCCTCAGCTGGAGCCTGGTGGTCCCCGGGATCGTGGAGAGCTCCAACAACCTCGGCACGGTCCGGACGACCGACGACGGGGCCCGGCTGATGTCGACCATCACCGCCGCGGTGACGTCGCGCAAGCACGAGGTCTTCGACCGCATCCGCGCCCTGGCGGCCCTGGCCGGGGGCGGCGTGGTCGTCGAACAGTACGGGCTGGACGCCCCGGAGTTCCCCTACCAGCCCGAGTCGCGGCTGCTGGAGATCGCCGCGAAGGCCTACCGGGACGTCATCGGCGGAGACCCGGACGTGCACGTCTCCCAGTGCAGCCTCGAGCTCGGCATGTTCAGCCAGAAGATCCCCGGCCTGGACACCATCTCCATCGGCACGGAGCTGCACGACCTGCACTCGCCCAAGGAGACGGTGAACCACAGGTCCGTGGCGAAGGTCTGGCCGCTCGTCCGCGAGGTGGTCAGCCGGCTCGACTGACGAGGCCCCCTGCACGGGCCGCCCGGCACGACGCAGCGCCCCTCCCGGCCGGAGCCGGGAGGGGCGCTGCGCCGTGTCGCTCAGCCGATCGCGACGGTGGTCTCGTTGAGGCCGACCTCGGCGGAGATGACGCGCTCGCCCTTGCCGACCGGCGCCAGCGAGCGCACCTTCCACTCACCCGGGGCGGCGAAGAAGCGGAACTCGCCCTCCGGGCTGGTCACCACCTCGGCGGTGAACTCGTCGTCGGTGCCGAGCAGCCGCACGTAGGCCCCCGCGACCGGGGCGCCGTCGTGCCAGACCTGGCCCTGGATGACGGTCTGGACGCTCAGGTCGATGCCGGCCAGGCCGTTGCCCTGCTTCGGGGCTCCGCACATGTCAGCTCACTTCTCGATCGGGACGCCGACCAGCGAGCCGTACTCGACCCAGCTGCCGTCGTAGTTCTTGACGTCGGGCTTGCCGAGCAGCTCGTGCAGCACGAACCAGGTGTGGCTCGACCGCTCGCCGATCCGGCAGTAGGCGATGGTCGCCCTGCCGTCGTCGTAGCCCTGCTCGTCGTAGAGCTTGGCCAGCTCCTCGTCGGACTTGAAGGTGCCGTCCTCGTTGGCCGCCTTGCTCCACGGGATGTTCTTCGCGGTCGGGACGTGCCCGCCCTTCTGCGCCATCTCCTGCGGCAGGTGCGCCGGGGCGAGGATCTTGCCGGAGAACTCGTCGGGCGAGCGGACGTCGATCAGGTTCTTCGAGCCGATCGAGGCCACGACCTCGTCGCGGAAGGCGCGGATCGACAGGTCCGGGTCCTGGGCCGTGTACTGCGTGGCCGGGCGCTCCACGGCGTCCTTGGACAGCGGGCGGCCGTCGAGCTCCCACTTCTTGCGGCCGCCGTCCATGAGCTTGACGTCGCGGTGGCCGTAGAGCTTGAAGTACCAGTAGGCGTAGGCGGCGAACCAGTTGTTGTTGCCGCCGTAGAGGACGACGGTGTCCTCGTTGCCGATGCCGCGCGAGGACAGCAGCGCCTCGAATGCGGACTTGTCGACGAAGTCGCGGCGCAGCGGGTCCTGGAGGTCCTGCTTCCAGTCCAGCTTCACGGCGCCCTCGAGGTGGCCGCCGTCGTAGGCGCTGGTGTCCTCGTCGACCTCGACGAAGACGATGCCGGGCTGGCCGAGGTGCTCCTGGGCCCAGTCAACGGTGACGAGCACGTCGTTGCGGCTCATGGGGGGTCTTCCTCCCTGTGGTCGGTCGGTGCGGTCGGTGGTGCGCGTGCGGATCAGGCGGATCGGGGTCCGGGGCCCCGGGACGCGGCGCACGACGGCGGTGCGGCGGACAGCCGCACGGCTGCGAGGGCTCCGGGACGGCGGTCGGGGCGCGTCGGGACGAGCGGGCTCGTCGTCAGACGGCCGGACACAGGCAGCTGCCGACGCGGCACAGGTCCACTGTGCGGCGCGAGGTCAGCAGGAAGCCCACGTGCGCGAGGGTAGCCGATCACGCGCCCCGCTCCACGCGCGAGGCGGGAGCCGGCACGTGCGCATCGACGACGGCGGCGAGCTCGGCCGGACGCGGCGCGCCGCTGCTGCGGCCGACGAGCCGACCCGAACGGTCCAGGTAGAGCAGCGTCGGCGTGCGGTCGACGCCGAGCGCGCGAACGGCGTCCAGGTGGCTCTCCGCGTCGACCTCGACGAGCACCAGCCCCGGCCGGGTGGCCTGCAGCTGCCGCAACCGCGCGCGGGTGGCCCGGCAGGGTCCGCAGAACGCCGTGGAGAACTGGACGACGGTCAGGTCCGCGCGGCCCGGGTCCACACCCAGGCCCGCGAGCACCGCGCCGTCCGGCTCCACGGTGGGCGACAACCCGCACCGGCGCCCGGGGATTCCGGGCGTCAGGAGTCGAGCACCGTGTCGGTGGCCTCGACCCGGACCCGCACGCCGTCGTCCCCCGGGGCGACGCCGGTGACCTGCAGGCCGAAGGGCAGCTCCGGGAGCTGGTAGCGCAGGTCGAGGGCGTCGCTGAGCTCGTCGACGAAGGCGTCGGGCGCGTCCACACCCGCGCCGACGGCGTCGTCGACGTCGACCACCAGGGTGTCGCCGTCCAGCCGCACCGTGCCGGTCGCGGTGAGGGGCACGGTCTGCCCCGCGACCTCCACGGTGGTGTCCACCTGCAGCCCGTCGCCGTCCCGGCTCAGGGTCGTGCCGGTGCCCAGCTGCTCGGCCAGCAGGGCGTAGGACAGCGTCGCCGTCCCGTCGACCCGCTCGACCGGCACCTGCTGCACCGAGCCGGCCAGGACGTCGGACAGCGCCACCTGTACGCCCTGCAGCGAGACGTCGGCGCTGGTGCCCTCGGGCTGCCCGAGGTCGGCACCGGCCAGCGAGATGCGCACGTCCTCGTACCGGCCGCCGAGCGCCTGGGTGAGGAACGGGAACCCGCCGATCTCGACCGCCGGCTCGCCGGACAGCCCGCCGCGCTCGGCGACCAGCTGGGCTACGCGGTCCTCGGCGACGGCCTCGCCGACCCGGTCGGCGGCCAGCGCCAGGCCGGCCAGGAGCAACAGGACGACGATCAGTGCGCGCACGGGCCGGCCGCTCAGAGGGTGTTCTGCAGGACGAGGGAGAACGCCACCGGCGCGGCGGCGGCGAACGGCAGCAGGGCCTGCAGCAGCGTCCCGGCCCAGGCGCGGGCGGGGCCGGCGGCCACGACGTAGCCGGCGGCCAGGCCGACCAGCGCGGCGACCGCGCCCAGCGCCAGCCCGGCGAGGAGCGCGCCGAGGACCCCCGCGGGCCCGCCCGTGCCGGCACCGACCACCGCGACCGCGGCGCCGGCCAGCACCGCGAGCACGAGGGCGGGGACCCCGCGCGGCACGCCCGCGGCGACCGGCGGGCGGGGCAGCACCCGGTCGACCAGCGAGCCCACGACCAGGGTCGCGCCGACCACGAGCAGCGCCGTGGTCGCGGCCGCGGCGTGGTCCCCGGTGGGCAGCAGCAGGACGGCCAGCGCGGTCACCGCGCACACGAGCAGCAGGACGCCGGCCAGCGAGCCGACGACGTCGTGCCGCGGTGCCGGGCGCAGCATCTGGTGCAGCACCGCGGCCAGCAGGCCCAGCCCCGGCACGGCGAGCAGCGCGCCGATCTCCGGCCGGTCGGAGAGCACGAGCAGCAGGTCCGCGCCGGCCGCGGCGGCGAGCCCGAGCGCCGGGGCGCCGACCCGGGCGGGGATGCCGGTCGCCGGCACCCAGGCCGCGACCAGCGCCAGCTGCACGACGGCGACCGCTCCCAGCCGGCCCGCGTCACCGGCGGCCACGGGGAGCAGCACCAGCAGCACCGTTGCGCCCGCGACCGCGGCGGCCGTGGGCAGGTGCCACGCCCGGGCCGACGGCCCGGCTCCCGCCTCGGTCACCGTCACGGACCGATCGTCGCAGACACCCAGCGCCCGATCCGCTCGACGAGCGGGGCGCTGGCACCGCTCTCGGCGTGTCCGAACCCGGGGACCACCCACGCCGTCGCTGTCGGGCCCGCCGCCCGCACCAGCGCGCGCAGGTGCTCCAGCGGGACGTAGCCGTCGCGGTCACCGTGCACCAGCAGCAGCGGGGTGGGCGCGATCCGGCCGGCCACCGCCAGCGGCGACTCCGGCGGGACCAGCCAGGGGTCGTCGAGCCGCAGCCGGAACGCCGGGGCCACGACCCGCCGTCCCAGCGGGGCCTCCAGCAGCCAGTGCACCCGCCGCATCGGCGGCGTGTCGCGGATGTACCAGCGGCTGACCGCGCTGACCGCGACGACGGCGTCCGGGCGGGCCCGACCCAGCGCCGCGTGGCGCAGCACGACCCCCCCCCCGCCCAGCGACATCCCGACGGTGACCACGGCACGCGCCCCGTCGGCCCGGGCGGCGGCCACCGCGGCGTCGACGTCGCGCACCTCGGGGTCCCCGCCCACCGCAGAGCGCCCACCCGAGCGGCCGTGGCCGCGCGCGTCGAACCCGCGGACCTCGCCGAAGGCGCTCAGCCAGCCGGCCAGCCGGCGGAACGAGGGCCGGGCGACCGAGCCGGTGAAGCCGTGCACGACGACGAAGGTCGGCGGCCGGGGCCCGGCGACGGGCCGTGCGGGGACGAGGAGGCCGGCCAGCCGCACGCCGTCCGGCGTGTCGGCGGTCACGGATCGCGATCCGGTCACGGCCGGGGGACGGGGTGACACGTCGGTTATCCTGCTGCCTCACCGACAGCGCCGTCGTGGGCCCCTGGACGACGTCGGTCGTCCCCGGCTCCCCTGAGGAGACGCCATGCGACTCGTGCTCATGACCGCCGCCCGCCAGGCGACGACCGAGGTGCTGCCCGCCCTCGGCCTGCTGGGCCACCAGGTGCGCGTGGTGCCACCCGAGCTCTCCAGCCTGCTCGACGGCGACTCCGGGGACGTCGTCCTCGTCGACGCCCGGCACGACCTGGTCCAGGCCCGCACGCTGTGCGGGCTGCTCTCCTCGACCGGCGTCGCCTCGGCGCTCGTCGCGGTCCTCTCCGAGGGCGGCCTGGTCGCGCTGTCGGCCGACTGGGGCGTCGACGACGTCCTGCTCGACACCGCCGGCCCGGCCGAGGTCGACGCCCGGCTCAAGTGGGCCACCGCCCGCCGCATGGCCGCCAGCGCGCCGGTCGACGGCGACAGCGGGGTCACCCAGGCCGGTGAGCTGGTGATCGACGAGCACAGCTACTCCGCGAGGCTGCGCGGCCGCCCGCTCGACCTCACCTACAAGGAGTTCGAGCTGCTGAAGTACCTGGCGCAGCACCCGGGCCGGGTCTTCTCCCGCGCCCAGCTGCTCCAGGAGATCTGGGGCTACGACTACTTCGGCGGCACCCGGACGGTCGACGTCCACGTGCGCCGGCTGCGGGCCAAGCTCGGCACCGAGCACGAGGCGCTGATCGGCACCGTGCGCAACGTCGGCTACAAGCTCGACCAGCAGGTCGCCGACGCCACCGCGGCCGCCGCGCGCGCCGAGGCCCTCACCTCCGACGACACGGCGCAGGCCGACACCGAGCTGGTCTGAGGCCCGCCCTGTCCACTGCTCCCCACGTCCGGGACGTCGGCCGGCTCGAGCCGGCCGACGTCGAGGCGGTCCTCGCGCTGCTGCGCGCGGCGACCGCGGCCGACGGCGTCCGTCCGCTGTCGGAGGAGGCCGAGCTGCGGCTGCAGCACGGCGGCCCGGCCGGCGGCCGCGACGTCCTGGCCACCACCGCGGACGGCGCGCCGGCCGGTTACGCGCGGTTCGAGGGCGGGGACGGCACCGGGGACGCCGAGGCCGAGCTCGTGGTCTCCCCCGACTGCCGGCGGCGCGGGGTCGGCCGGGCACTGCTGACCCGGCTGGAGGAGCTGGCCGGGGACCGCCCGCTGCGCGTGTGGGCCCACGGCGACCTGCCCGGGTCCGCGCACCTGGCGCGGTCCCGCGGCTACACCCGCGCCCGGGTGCTGCTGCAGATGCGCCGCGACCTGGCGGGGGTCGACCCCGAGCCGCGGCCGCGGCTGCCCGGGGGCGTGCTGCTGCGCACCTTCCGCCCCGGCCGCGACGAGGAGGCCTGGCTGCGGGTCAACGCCCGGGCGTTCGCGCACCACCCCGAGCAGGGCAGCTGGACCCCCGCGGACCTGCAGCTGCGCGAGGCCGAGCCGTGGTTCGACCCGGCCGGCTTCTTCCTCGCCTGGGACGACGACCGGCTCCTGGGCAGCCACTGGACGAAGGTGCACCCGCCGGGGGACGAGGGACCGGAGGCGGTCGGCGAGGTCTACGTGCTGGGCATCGACCCGGACGCGCAGGGGCTGGGCCTGGGACGCGCGCTCACCGACGTGGGGCTGGCCCACCTGCGCGGGCTGGGGCTGCGCCAGGTGCTGCTCTACGTCGAGGAGGACAACACCGCGGCGGTGCGGCTCTACGAGCGCAGCGGGTTCACCCGGCACGCCGTCGACGTCTCCTGGCGCCGCGCCCCCTGACGTGCCGCGCCCCCTGAGGTAGGGAGTCCCGGCCCTCGTGCAGGGGCCCGCCGCAGGCCCCGTTCAGGGCACCGCCCTGAGCTCGCGAAGGGTGGGGAGGACGGGGTCCTTCCCCGGTGGGGGCGCGAGGGCCCTTCTCCACTCGGCGCGCCCGCGTTCACCCGATGGCCGTGAGCTGGTCCACACGGCGTGACCCAAGCCTCCGCCGCCGTTCACCTCTCGTTCATCGAGCCAGCGGGAGGCGTCCACCTGCGCTCCCTACCGTCCCTGGTCGTTGGTTCCGCGCTGCCCGGCAGAAGCCCGGGCACACGTCGAAGGGCAACTGTCTTGAAGCTCAGCACCAGGTCGCGCGCCGTCGTCCTCTCGACGGCGCTGGCCGGCTCGCTCGCGCTCTCCGCGTGCGGCGCCGCCAACGAGGAGACCGCGGGTGGCGGTGGTGGCAGCGCCAGCACGGGCAGCTCCACGGAGCTGAGCGGCACGCTCGTCGGCGCAGGGGCCAGCAGCCAGCAGGCGGCCATGCAGGGCTGGACTGCCGGCTACTCCGGCGTGCAGCCGGGCGTGACCGTCAACTACGACCCGGTGGGCTCCGGCGGCGGCCGCGAGCAGTTCATCGCCGGCGGCACCGACTTCGCGGGCTCGGACGCCGCGCTCGACGAGGAGGAGCTGGCCGCCGCGCAGGAGCGCTGCGCCGGTGGCGAGGTCTTCGAGCTGCCGAACTACATCTCGCCGATCGCGGTGGTCCACAACGTCGAGGGCGTCGAGGAGCTGAACCTCTCCCCCGCGGTGCTGGCCGGCATCTTCAACCAGCAGATCACCAACTGGAACGACCCGGCGATCGCCGCGGACAACCCGGGCGGAACGCTGCCCGACCTGCCGATCACCCCGGTGAACCGCTCGGACGAGTCGGGCACCACCGAGAACTTCACCGAGTACCTGGCCGCCGCGGCGCCGGAGGCCTGGACCTACGAGCCCGACGGCAACTGGCCGGTCGAGGGCGGCGAGGCCGCCCAGGGCACCTCGGGCGTGGTCAGCGCCGTGAGCGGCGGCAACGGGACCATCGGCTACGCCGACCTCTCGCAGGCCGGCGACCTGGGCGTGGCCAACATCGGCGTCGGCGGGGAGTTCGTGACGCCGACCCCCGAGGCCGCGGCCGCGGTGGTCGAGAACTCCGAGCGGCTCGAGGGCCGCGGCCAGTACGACTTCGCCATCGAGGTCGCCCGCGACACCGCCGAGTCCGGCAACTACCCGATCGTGCTGGTCAGCTACCACATCGGCTGCATCACCTACGACGACCCGGAGAAGGCCGGCCTGGTGGCCGACTTCATGGGTTACGTGATCAGCGAGGAGGGCCAGCAGGCCGCGGCCGAGGCCGCGGGTTCGGCGCCGATCTCCGAGGCGCTGCGCGAGCAGGCGCAGACGGCCGTGGACGCGATCACCGCCGGCTGAGCCCACAATGACCGGCAACGGCCCGGGGTGCCCGACGGCGCCCCGGGCCGTTGGCGGGCCCGGCTCCGGCCGGGCGCCCGCACCACCCCCGCCGGGCCCCCCAGCACCGGCCAACACCCCACGGAGCAGCGGTGAGCAGCACCAGGACGACACCCCCGTCCCCGCCCGGGACCGGACGGTCGATCCGCCGTCCCGGTGACCGTGTCTTCGCCGGCACCGCCAAGGGCGCCGGCATCCTCATCCTCGCCATCCTCGCCGGGGTCGCGGCGTTCCTCGTCGTCGAGTCGCTGCCCGCGCTGACCGCGCCGGCCGAGGAGATCCCGGGCGGTGAGGGCCTGGCCTCCTACGTCGTCCCGCTGGTCTTCGGGACCCTGCTGGCCGCGGTGATCGCGCTGCTGGTGGCCACGCCGCTGGCGGTGGCCATCGCGCTGTTCATCGGCTACTACGCCCCGCGGCGGCTGGCCCAGGGTCTCGGGTACGTGGTCGACCTGCTCGCCGCCATCCCCAGCATCGTCTACGGCTTCTGGGGCATCTTCTGGCTGGCGCCCAAGCTGGTGCCCTTCTACGTGTGGCTCGAGGAGGACCTGGGCTTCATCCCGCTGTTCGCCGGCCCCGCCTCGACCACCGGGCGCACCATGCTGACCGCCGGCCTCGTCCTCGCGGTGATGATCCTGCCGATCGTCAGCGCGATCTCCCGCGAGGCGTTCCTGCAGGTGCCGAGCCTGCACCGCGAGGCCGCGCTGGCGCTGGGTGCCACCCGCTGGGAGATGATCCGGATGGCTGTCCTCCCCTACGGCCGCTCCGCCGTGGTCGGCGGCGCCATGCTGGGCCTGGGCCGCGCGCTGGGCGAGACGATGGCCGTCGCCATCGTGCTGTCGGTCTCCGGCGGCATCACGTTCAACCTGATCAGCAGCGGCAACCCGTCGACCATCGCGGCGAACATCGCGCTGGAGTTCCCCGAGTCCTCGGGCATCGACATCAACACGCTGATCGCCAGCGGTCTGGCCCTGTTCGTGATCACCTTCGCGGTCAACATGCTGGCCCGCGCGATCGTCAACCGCCGCGCCGACTTCTCCGGAGCGAACTGATGAGCCAGACCTCCACGGCGCCGGTCCCCACGGGCAGCAGCGCACCGGGGCCGCGGCGCGGCGAGCGCGCCGGCCGGCTCCCCCGGTGGGCGCCCCTCGCGTGCTTCCTCGGTGCCGCCGTCCTGGTCGCGGTGCTCTGGCCGGTGTTCGACCTGAACATCGCGCTGGCCGTCCTCTACACCGTCGTCCTCGGGACGCTGGCGGTCTACCTGCTCGCCCGGTCGGTGGAGGGCCGCCGCCGGGCCACCGACCGGCTGGTGACCTGCCTGGTGGTGAGCGCCTTCGGGCTGGCGATGGTGCCGCTGGTCTCGCTGGTCTGGGAGGTCGTCAGCCGCGGCATCGGTCGGCTGGACGGCGAGTTCTTCAACTCCTCGCTGGTCGGCATCGTCGGCGAGGGCGGCGGCGCGTACCACGCGATCATGGGCACGCTGGTCATCACCGCGCTGACCACGCTGATCTCGGTGCCGATCGGCCTGATGACGGCGATCTACCTGGTCGAGTACGCCCAGGGCCGGCTGAAGCGGGCCATCACCTTCCTCGTCGACGTGATGACCGGCATCCCGTCGATCGTGGCCGGCCTGTTCGCCTACGCGCTCTTCGCGATCTTCCTCGGCCCCGGCGTCCGGCTCGGCATCATGGGCGCGATCGCGCTCTCGGTGCTCATGATCCCGGTCGTCGTCCGCTCGGCGGAGGAGGTGCTCAAGCTCGTGCCGAACGAGCTGCGCGAGGCCTCCTACGCGCTCGGCGTGCCCAAGTGGCGCACCATCGTGAAGGTCGTCGTCCCGACCGCCATCGCGGGCCTGGGCACCGGCGTCACCCTCGCGATCGCCCGCGTGGTCGGCGAGACCGCCCCGCTGCTGATCACCCTCGGCATCACCAACGCGACCAACCTCGACCCGTTCGACGGCCGCATGGCGACGCTGCCGGTCTACGCGTACTACCAGCTGACCCAGCCCGGGGTCCCGCCGGAGTTCGCCACCGACCGGGCCTGGACGGCGGCCCTCGTCCTGATCATCCTGGTGATGGGTCTCAACGTCGTCGCCCGGCTCATCAGTCGCTTCTTCGCTCCCAAGTCCGGTCGCTGACCGGCAACCCTGGAGGACCTGCAGTGGCCAAGCGCATCGACGTCTCGGACCTGAACATCTACTACGGCGACTTCCTCGCCGTCGAAGGCGTCAACGTCTCCATCGAGCCGCGCAGCATCACGGCCCTCATCGGGCCGTCGGGCTGCGGCAAGTCGACCTTCCTGCGCTCCATCAACCGGATGCACGAGGTCATCCCCGGCGGACGCGTCGAGGGGAAGATCGTCATGGACGGGCAGGACCTGTACGCCTCCGACGTCGACCCGGTCGACGTCCGCCGGCAGATCGGCATGGTCTTCCAGCGGCCCAACCCGTTCCCGACGATGTCGATCTACGAGAACGTCGCCGCGGGGATCCGGCTGAACAGCAAGAAGATGAAGAAGTCCGACCTCGACGACCTGGTGGAGCGCTCGCTGCGGGGCGCCAACCTCTGGAACGAGGTCAAGGACCGGCTGGACCGCCCGGGCGCCGGCCTCTCGGGCGGTCAGCAGCAGCGGCTGTGCATCGCCCGCGCGATCGCCGTGGAGCCCGACGTGCTGCTGATGGACGAGCCGGCCTCCGCGCTGGACCCGATCTCCACGCTGGCGATCGAGGACCTGATGGCCGACCTCAAGGAGCGCTTCACCATCGTCATCGTCACCCACAACATGCAGCAGGCCGCGCGGGTGAGCGAGCAGACCGGCTTCTTCAACCTCAACGGGGTGGGTCAGCCGGGCCGGCTGATCGAGTTCAACCCGACCGAGAAGATCTTCAGCAACCCGGACCAGAAGGCGACCGAGGACTACATCTCCGGCCGCTTCGGCTGAGAGAGGACCCACGGCCCGGGCCGTGCCGCCGGCTCAGCAGGAGACGGGGGCCGGTGCGGCCGCGACCGGCTCGGCCGCGGGCGTCTCGACGACGGGCTCCGGTGCCGGGGCGGGCTCCACCACCACCGGGACGACGCTGGAGAAGCCCGGCCCGATCACCAACTGGACGGCCCCGCCGGTCGCGTCGCTGGCCTGCAGCACCGCGCCGGGGACGGCGGCGGCGACCGTGCGGGCCTGCTCCTCAGCGCCCGGGGCATAGCGGACGAGCGTCTCGTTGACCACGCCGAGCTCGTTGCCGACCTCGCCGATGCCGAAGCCCTGGGCGCGCAGCTGGTCGCCCACGGTGGCGGCCAGCCCGCTGGTCGCGGTCCCGTTCAGCACGTCGATGGTGATACCGGCCGGGGCGGCGGTGAGCGGCTGCTCCGCGGGCGGGGTCACCGGCTGCTCGGCGGCCGCCGGGGCCGCGGCCACAGTCGCCGGGTCGGCGGTCTCCGGGGCGACCAGCTCCTCGGGCAGCCGGCCCTCCTCGATCACCCGGTCGAACAGCGAGCGGGTGGCGGCGGCGTCGAGCACGACGTGCGCCTGCTCGCGCCCGGTCGGCACGTAGCCGACCTGGGCGACCGGCAGGCCGGTCCGTTGCACCGCGCCGCCACCGAGGTCGCCGAGCGTGCTGGCGAGGGTGCGCAGGTCGCCCAGGGTGGTCGCCTCGTCGAGGGTGAGGGCGTCGGAGGCGCGGGTGAGGAACCGGGTCAGGGTGACCGGGTTGCCCAGGGTCGACGGCCTCAGCGCCGTCCGCAGGGTGGAGGTGAGCACCAGCTGGGTCCGCTCGGCGGTCGCCTCGCCGGTGACGTCGGCGCCGACCGCGCCGGGGGTGAGGTAGCCGGTGGCGAGCTCGCCGGACAACCGGCTCGGTCCGGTCGGGAGGGGCTGCGAGGCCGCGGCGACCGCCGGCGTCGCCACGGGCACGCAGACGTCGACGCCGTCGAGCGCGTCGACCATGGCGGGCAGCCCGGCGAGGTCCACGCCCAGGTAGTGGTCGATGCCCAGGCCGGAGAGCTGCTGCACCGCGCGCACCGTGCAGGACGGCCCGCCGTCGAGGAGCGAGTCGGCGAAGGACTCGGTCACCGCCTCGCGCACCTGCCCGTCGGCACGGATGCACGCGGGGGTGTCCACCAGGGCGGTCGGCGGGATGCTCACGAGGACCGCGCGGTCCTCGTCCGCGCTGACGTGCGCCAGCAGCGTGGCCACCGAGGCCGCGCCCTCCTCACCGGGCAGGCCGGTGCCCACGACGAGGTAGGTGGCGGCCCCCTCCTGCAGGGCGGGGGCGAGCACCTCCGCCCCGTCGGGGGTCAGCGCGTCGACCCGCTGGATGCGCTGGTCGACGTAGAAGTACAGGCCGAGGTGGTAGGCCAGGACCACGCCGACGAGGACCGCCAGGACGGTCGCGGCGCGGACCAGCCGCCGCCGGCCCGGGCTGCGGGCGGCACGGCGAGCGGCCCGCCGCTCGCGCGGCGAGGGCGGCGCCAGCCGGGTCGCGCCGGACAGCGGGGCGTCGCGGCCCGGGATCGGAGGAAGCGGGGCGATCGGCCGGGACGGGCGGGAGCCGTCCTGCTCGACCAGCGGCGGGAAGAGCGGCACGGAGGGGCGGACCGACGGCGGCACCGGCGGGAGACCGCTGCGCTGCGGCTCCGGTGTGGCCGGCCGGCCCGGGAGGGCGGGCAGCGGCGGGAGCGGTGGGACGGCGCCGGGCGCCGGCTGCGGGGCCGGGGCGGGCGGGCGCGCGGCCGCCGACCCTCCGGGGACGGGGGGCAGTCCGCGCTGCGGAGCGGGGGTCGCGTCGACCGCGGACGGCCCGTCGGCGGTGCGCCGTCCGAACGGGGCGCGCGCCTGGGGCCGGTCGGCAGCCGGGACGTCCTCCGCGGGCACCGGCGGCCGGCCGCGCCGGTGCGCGGGGGCCTTCTCGCCGATCGCCAGGGGCAGTGGGATCTCACCGGTGCGCGCGGCCCGACGGCGACCCACCTCGCCACCCTGACGGGCGATCAGCTGCTCGACGGTGATCGGCTCGCGGGCCGGGACGTCGCCGCCGGTGACGGGCGACTGCGGGGCCGGGTGGCGCCGGCCGCGGAGACGCCCGGCCCCGCGGGCGTCCCCCGCGTCGTCGCGCGTGCGTTTGTCACCCACCCGTGCCGACTCCGCATCGTCGAACTGCCGCCCTGGCGGGCTCCGTCGTCCCCGTCCTGCACGCGGTCGTATCGCTGCGCAGTCGGGCAGTCACCCACGATACGGGCGCTGGGGCCCTTCCCGGGGTGGGACGCGCGGAGATCGGCGGGCAGGACGGCACCGCCGGCCGTAGCGTCGCCGGGGTGAAGCTGCCGTTCGTGCCCGGTCCCTCCGACGTGGTCTCCGCCGTCGAGGGCGTCCGCGACGGCGTGACCGAGGCCCTGGCCCTGGTCCCCCGGCTGGTCACCGTCGTCGGACGGGTCGAGGGTCTGCTCGACCGGCTCACCACGGTCGTCGAGAAGGTCGAGGTCATCGTCGACCGGGTGGACACCGAGATCGCCGCCGTCGAGGACACCCGGCGGCGGGCCGACGAGGCGATCGCCGCGGTCGGCCGCACGCGGCAGCGGGCCGACGAGGCCATCGCGGGCGTCGGCGCCACACGGGAGAAGGCAGACGTGGCGATCACCGCCATCGGCGCCACCATCGCCCGCTCCGACGACGCCGTCACCGCCATCGGCGCCACCATCACCCGCTCCGACGACGCGGTCACCGCCATCGGCAACACCATCGCCCGCTCCGACGACGCGGTCACCGCGATCGGCGCCACCATCGCCCGCTCCGACGACGCGGTCACCGCGATCGGCGCCACCATCACCCGCTCCGACGACGCGGTCACTGCCATCGGCGCCACCATCACCCGCTCCGACGACGCGGTCACTGCCATCGGCGCCACCATCACCCGCTCCGACGACGCCGTCACCGCCATCGGCAACACCATCAACCGCTCCGACGACGCCGTCACCGCCATCGGCAACACCATCAACCGCTCCGACGACGCCGTCACCGCCATCGGCAACACCATCAACCGCTCCGACGACGCCGTCACCGCCATCGGCAACACCATCACCCGTTCCGACGAGGCCGTCACCGCCATCGGCGCCACGATCTCGGGCGCGGGCGGCGCGGTCACCCGGGCCGAGGGGCTGCTGGGGCGGGTCGACCCGCTGGTCGACGTCTTCCACGAGCCGCTGCTGGCGCTGGCCCCGGCGGTGCGCCGCCTGGCGGCGAGCATCGACCCGACCGAGGTGGAGGCAGTGGTCGCCTTCATCGACCGGCTCCCACAGTTGATGACCCACCTCGACGAGGACGTGCTCCCGGTGCTGTCCTCGCTCGGCAACGTCGGCGCCGACGTGCACGACCTGCTCGACACCATGCAGGACCTGCGGCACGTGGTGAAGGGCTTCCCCGGCTCCCGGCTGTTCCGCCGGCGCGGCGCCGAGGAGATCGCGGAGGACGAGGAGCGCGAGGCCGCGGAGGCCTAGTCCGGGGGCCTGGTCGCGGTCGGGAGCCGGCTGCGCGGCTCCCGACCGCCACGGCTCAGGTCTCGGTGGGGTAGCCCAGCGCTCGGACGACGTCGCCGATCCGGTCGTAGGTCTGCCCCTCGGGCAGCCGGCGCAGCTCGTCCACGACGGCGTCGGGCGCCCGGTGGTCCAGGGCGGCCTCGACCAGGGCCGGCCCGTCGCTGGGGAAGTCGGCGCGGTCCAGCCAGCGGGCCAGCTCGGCCCGGGCGACGACGGCGTCCTCGGTCATGCCCACGGGAACGCCCCCGACGAGGGTGCCGTCGGGGCTGCTGTCGATGTCCGGGTCCCCCTCCGCCTGGGGCTCGACCTCGCGCCATTCCTCGGCACGCGTGGCCCGCTCCCCCTTGAGCATGCCCTGGATCTCGTGCTCGAGCTCTTCGTCCACCCGTGGGCTGTGCTTGGTGCTGCGGGATGCCGTCCCGGCGAACTGGTCTCCGGTCTCGCTCACGATCGTCCTCCCTGGTGCCGTCATCTGTGCTGCGCCGTCACTTCTCGTGCAGGGCCCCGGGCTTGTGCACCGCGGTCTTCCCGGTCTTGTCGCTCTCGACCTCGTACTGCGGCTCGTCCTTGCTGGCCTTGACCTTCCGGCCGCCCGCTTCCGTCTCCGACGTGATCTCCCGCTTGACGGTGCCCTCGACCTCCTGGCCGTGGCTCTTCCAGGTGACGTGGTCGCCCTTGCTGATGTCGTCGGACACGGGACCCTCCCAGGGTGCTCGGCGTGGTGCCCTGCCCCTGCCCGCGCACGCACCCGGGCACACATCACCCGTCCGGGAGGCCCGATCACCCGTGCGGGCACTGACTCCGGACGATCCGTCACGTAGCGTTCCGGTCGACGGGGAGCGCCACGCCGTTACCGCTGCTCGAAGCGGGTGACGTGATGACACACCGTGACGGCCTCGTCCTCGATCGCCGGCCCGGTCGACTCCATTCCCCCGGGGTCGGCCGGGTCGGCCCGCATCTACCCTCGGGGCTCGTGACAGCCCCTCCACCCACCCGGCCGGTCGACGTGCTGACCGTCGCCACGACCACCGAGGTCACCCCCTCGGTGCGCCGCATCGTGCTGTCCGGCACCCCGGAGGCGGTCGCGGCCGCCGGCCCGACGATCTCGCTGCTGGTACCCCGCGTCGGCGACCCGGCCCCGCGCTGGCCCACGGTGCAGCGGGACGGGCGGATCGTCTGGCCGCAGGGGTCGCACGGGGTGAGCCTGCGCAGCTACACCGCCCGCCGGCAGGACCCCGGCCGCGGCGAGGTGGAGATCGACTTCGTGCTGCACGGGGACGGCCCCGCGGCGGCGTGGGCCGGGGCCGCGGCCCCGGGGGCGGCGGTGGCCGTGGCCGGCGGCGGGCCGCTGGGCGAGCGGCCCGCCGGCTGGCTGCTGCTGGCCGGCGACGAGACCGCGCTGCCCGCCATCAGCCGCATCCTGGCCGAGGCGGCGCCGTCCACCCGCGGTGTCGCGCTGGTCGAGGTCGCCGACGCCGCGGAGGAGCAGCCGTTGCCGGCCCCGGACGGCGTGGCGGTCCGCTGGCTGCACCGCGACGGCAGCCCGCCCGGCGAGGAGACGCTGCTGGCCGACGCGGTCGCCGCACTCGACCGGCCGGACGGCGAGGACCTGTTCGCGTGGGTGGCCGCGGAGTCCGCCGCCGTCCGCGCGGTGCGGGCCGACCTGCGCGGCCGCTGGGGGCTGGGCCGGGCGCAGCACCACGCGATCGGCTACTGGCGGCGCGGCCGGGCCATGTCACCCGCGGGGTGACCCGGTGTCCAGACTCCTCACAGGGAATGCCCAGGGCCGCTCCAGGCCGGGGCGCCACCCTCAGGGCATGACCACGGCTGCGCGTTCGACGGGAGGTGCTGTGACCAGCACCGGCAAGGGCTCCGCACCGGAGGCGCGCCTCCTCGTGGTGGACGACGAGCCCAACATCCGTGAGCTGCTGTCGGCGAGCCTGCGCTACGCCGGGTTCGAGGTGGCCACGGCCGCGGACGGGCAGCAGGCGCTGGCGATGGCGGCCTCCTTCCGCCCGGACCTGCTGGTCCTCGACGTGATGATGCCGGGTCTGGACGGCTTCGGCGTCGTCCGCCGGCTGCGCGAGAGCGGGCGGCACACCCCCGTGCTCTTCCTGACCGCTCGGGACGCTGCGGAGGACAAGGTGTCCGGGCTGACCCTGGGCGGCGACGACTACGTGACCAAGCCGTTCAGCCTGGACGAGGTGCTCGCCCGGATCCGGGCCGTGCTGCGCCGCAGCACCGGCCCGCAGCGCCCGGCGGAGTCCCCGCGGCTGTCCTTCGCCGACATCGAGCTCGACGAGGAGACGCACGAGGTCATCAAGGCCGGCGAGGTGGTCCCGCTCTCGCCGACCGAGTTCAAGCTGCTGCGGTACCTGATGGCCAACGCGGGGCGGGTGCTGTCGAAGGCCCAGATCCTCGACCACGTGTGGAACTACGACTTCAACGGCGACGCGAACGTCGTCGAGTCCTACATCTCCTACCTGCGCCGCAAGGTCGACACCACCGAGCCGCGCCTGCTGCACACCATCCGCGGCGTGGGCTACACGCTGCGGCTGCCCCGCGGGACGTGAGCGGCTCTGCCGTCCGGCCGGCGCCGGGCGGGGGCGGACCGGTGACCAGGTGACGGGGACCCCCGTCCGCCCGGGGCCCCGCGGCACCCGCCTGCCCCTGCGCATCACCCTGGTCGTGCTCATCGTGGCGCTGGTCGGCCTCGCGCTGACCGCCACGGGGATCGTCGCGACCCACGTGCTGCAGGGCTACCTCGCCGGCCAGCAGGAGGACGAGCTCCGTGAGGTGCTCGACGACTACGGGCGCGACCCGACGGTGATCGAGGCCTGCCGCACCGGCGTGGACCTCGTCCTGCCCGGCCCCTACCTGGTCGCCTGCAAGGCAGCGGGCAGCGACGACCTCACCGTCGTCTACGTCCCCCCGCCGAAGGCCGACGAGCTGCCCGACGTCGACGAGCAGACGGGCGAGGCCGACGGGCCGCCGTTCCGCGACTGGTCACGGGACGGCGACTGGCAGCTGCTGACCGTCGAGCTCGACGGCGGCTACGCGCTGGTGATCGGCGGTGACCTGGGCCGCGACCAGCGGGCCATCCGCCAGCTCGTCGCCACCCAGGTCGTGGTCGGCCTCATCGTCCTGACGGTGCTCGGAGCCGCCGCCTACCTGCTGGTCCGCAACAGCCTGCGGCCGCTCACCGAGGTGGAGCGCACGGCGCGGGCGATCGCCGCCGGTGACCTGTCCCAGCGGGTGCCCACCGGCGACGAGCGGACCGAGGTCGGCCGGCTGTCGCTGGCGCTCAACGGGATGCTCGCCCGGATCGAGTGGTCCTTCCGCGCCCAGCAGGAGTCCGAGGAGCAGGCCCGCGCCTCGGAGACCCGGATGCGCCGGTTCGTCGCCGACGCCAGCCACGAGCTGCGCACGCCGCTGACCTCGATCCGCGGCTTCGCCGAGCTGTACCGGCAGGGCGCCGTCGGCAGCCCCGAGGAGACCGCGCGGCTGATGCAGCGGATCGAGTCCGAGGGCGCGCGGATGGGCGTGCTGGTCGAGGACCTGCTGCAGCTCGCCCGGCTGGACCAGCAGCGCCCGCTCACCATCACCCCGGTCGACCTGGCCGAGGTCGCCGGCGACGCCGTCCACGACGCACGGGCCGTCCAGCCCGACCGTCCCATCAGCCTCCAGCTCGACCCCTCGCTCAGCGAGCTGCCGGTGGTGCTCGGCGACGAGGCCCGGCTGCGCCAGGTCGTCGGCAACCTGGTCACCAACGCCCTGGTGCACACCCCGCAGACCGCCCCGGTCACGGTCACGGTCTCCGACGAGCCGGCGGCCGGGGACGGGACGGCGGACGGCGACGACGGCGGCGTGGTCGTGCTGCGGGTGGCCGACGGGGGCCCGGGCATGGCCCCCGAGGACGCCGCCCGCGTGTTCGAGCGCTTCTACCGCGCCGACAGGTCACGGGCCCGCACGGCCGGCGGGACCGGGCTGGGCCTGGCCATCGTCAGCGCGCTGGTGGCCGCGCACGGGGGGACGGTGCACCTGGACACCGCCCCGGGCCGCGGCGCGGCGTTCACCGTCCGGCTGCCCCGCTCGGGCCCGGGCGGGGCGGGTCGGGGCGGGGCGGGTCGAAGCGAGGCCCCGCCGGCGCCGGACGCACCGGCGGCCTGAGCCCGCGGGCGGTCCGGCTACCGTCCGCGGGTGACCTCCGACGCGGGCGGGCAGCCCTACGACGCCGACCTCATGGCCGCGGTGACCGAGCTCGGCGCCGCCCTGCGGGGGCTGGTGGACGCGTCCGTGCTGACCACCGTCCCGGCCGACGAGCTGCGCGCGGCGGCCGCCGGGACGCGGGCGGTGACCGAGCGGCTGGCCGCGGCCCGGCGGCCGCCGACCCGGCTGCCGGTGCTCGACGACCCGCTGGTCTTCCGCCGCGTCTACAGCCCGGTGAGCGGGGTCGGCAGCGCCCTGGCCCCCCCTCTGGTGATCCGCCGCGCCGAGGGCGGCGTCGTCGCCGAGGCGACCCTCGGGGCGGCCTACGAGGGCCCGCCCGGGTACGTGCACGGCGGGGTGAGCAGCCTGCTGATGGACCAGCTGCTCGGCTCCACCGCCATCGCCGCCGGGCTGTGGGGCATGACCGTCCGCCTGGAGCTGGACTACCGCGGCCCGGTGCCGCTGTCGACGCCCCTGACCCTGCAGGCGCGGGTCACCGAGGCCGCCGGGCGCAAGTGCGTGGTCACCGGCACGATCGCGCCGGCCGAGGACCCCGAGCGCACGCTGGTCGAGGCCCGCGGCGTCTTCGTCATGCCGCGGGAGGAGGTCCGCGCCGACTACTTCGGTGCCATCACCGACGCCTCGGGCCGGCCGGCCCCGCCCCGGCGCCCCACCGACGCCACCGCGACGACCGAGCGCCCGTGAGCGACGTCGAGGTCGCCGCGACCGCCGCGCGCGCCGCCGCCGCCGTCCTCACCGGGCTGCGCGAGGAGGGCCGGCTGTCCGGCCGCGAGCTGGGGGACGCCGGGGACGCCGCCGCGCAGGCCGCCATCGCGCAGGTGCTGGCCGAGCGCCGTCCGGCGGACGTGGTGTTCAGCGAGGAGGCGGTCGACGACCGGCGCCGGCTGGACGCCGACCGCGTGTGGATCGTCGACCCCCTCGACGGCACCCGGGAGTACGGCGAGGCCGGCCGCCCGGACTGGGCGGTGCACGTGGCGCTCTGGTCGGCCGGCGAGCTGACGGCGGCAGCGGTCGCGCTGCCCGCGCTCGGCGTGGTGCTCCGCACCGACCCCGCACCCGTCGTGCCCGCGCCCGAGGCCGGACGGCCGAGGATCGCGGTCAGCCGCACCCGCCCACCCGAGGTGGCCGCGACCGCCGCGGCCGCCCTCGACGCCGAGCTGGTGCCGATGGGCTCGGCGGGGTGGAAGGTCACCGCCGTCGTCCGCGGCGAGGCCGACGCCTACGTGCACGCCGGCGGCATGTACCAGTGGGACTCGGCCGCGCCGGTCGCCGTCGCCCGGGCCGCGGGCCTCACCGCCGTCAGGCTGGACGGCTCGCCGCTGGTCTACAACGTCCCGGAGGCCTGGCTGCCGGACCTGCTGGTGTGCCGCCCCGAGCTGGCCGAGCCGCTGCTGGCGGCGGTCCGGACGGGGTCGTAGCGGAGCGCTCCCGGCCATGGCGGACACTGGGGGACGGGAATGCCCCCCGGGCCGGTGCGGTTGGTGCCGGTTCGACCCCTGCCGCCGATCCCCGGAGTTCCTGCGCGTGAGCACCCCTGACTACCGGCTCAGCCAGCTGGAGACGCTGGAGGCCGAGTCCATCCACGTCATCCGCGAGGTGGCCGCCGAGCTCGAGCGCCCGGTGCTGCTGTTCTCCGGCGGCAAGGACTCCATCGTGATGCTCGAGCTGGCCCGCAAGGCGTTCGCGCCGGCCCGCATCCCGTTCCCGGTCATGCACGTCGACACCGGGCTGAACTTCCCCGACGTGCTGGAGTTCCGCGACAAGCGGGTCGCCGAGCTGGGCGTGCAGCTGATCGTCGCCTCGGTGCCCGACGCCATGGCCCAGGGGCTGGTGAAGGAGGAGCCCAACGGCTCCCGCAACCGCATCCAGACCCCGGTGCTGCTCGACGCGGTCGAGGAGCACGGCTTCACCGCGCTGTTCGGCGGCGCCCGCCGCGACGAGGACAAGGCCCGCGCCAAGGAGCGGGTGTTCTCCTTCCGCGACGAGTTCGGCCAGTGGGACCCGAAGAACCAGCGGCCCGAGCTGTGGGACCTGTACAACGGCCGGATCCACCTCGGCGAGTCGATCCGGGTCTTCCCGCTGTCGAACTGGACCGAGCTGGACATCTGGCAGTACGTCCTGCGCGAGCAGATCGCCATCCCGCCGCTGTACCTCGCCCAGGAGCGGGAGGTCGTGGAACGGCAGGGGATGCTCTACGCCGTCAACGAGTTCATCCGGCCCAGGGACGGCGAGCAGCCGTTCCGCGCGACCGTCCGCTACCGCACCGTCGGCGACGCCAACCTGACCGCCGCCGTCCGCTCGGAGGCCACCACGGTCGAGGAGGTCATCGCCGAGATCGCGGTGACCCGGATGACCGAGCGGGGCGCGACCCGCGGCGACGACAAGGTCAGCGACGCCGCCATGGAGGACCGGAAGAAGGAGGGCTATTTCTGATGACACCCGACCCGACCCTCCCCACGGCCGCCCCCGAGACGTACCCCACCGTCACCGACGCCGACGACCAGCCGGTCGACGTCCACTCCCCCGTCGCCGAGCACGCCGTCGAGCTCGCCACCGCGCGCAAGGACATCGTGCGCATCGCCACCGCCGGCTCGGTGGACGACGGCAAGAGCACGCTGATCGGCCGGCTGCTCTACGACAGCAAGGCGATCTTCGAGGACCAGTACGAGGCGGTGGCCCGCGCCAGCAAGGGCGACCACGTCGACCTCGCGCTGCTCACCGACGGCTTGCGTGCCGAGCGCGAGCAGGGCATCACCATCGACGTCGCCTACCGGTACTTCTCCACCCCGCGGCGCACGTTCATCCTGGCCGACACACCCGGCCACGTGCAGTACACGCGCAACATGGTCACCGGCGCCTCGACCGCCGACCTCGCGATCGTCCTGGTCGACGCCCGCAACGGCATGGTCGAGCAGAGCCGCCGGCACGCCTTCCTCGCCTCGCTGCTGCGGGTGCCGCACCTGGTCGTCGCGGTCAACAAGATGGACCTCGTCGGCTGGTCGCAGGAGGTCTTCGACCGGATCGCCGACGAGTTCAGCGCCTTCGCGGCCAAGCTCAGCGTCCCGGACCTGACCGTCGTCCCGATCTCGGCGCTGCACGGGGACAACGTCGTCACCCACTCGCAGGAGTCGCCCTGGTACGAGGGGCCGACGCTGCTGCACCACCTCGAGCACGTGCACGTGGCCAGCGACCGCAACCTCACCGACGCCCGGTTCCCGGTGCAGTACGTCGTCCGGCCGCAGACCGAGGAGCACCACGACTACCGCGGCTACGCGGGCACCGTGGCCAGCGGCGCCTTCCGGCCCGGCGACGAGGTGCAGGTGCTGCCCAGCGGGCTGAGCACCACGATCACCGGCATCGACGGCCCCCGCGGCCCGGTCGAGGAGGCCTTCCCGCCCATGGCGGTGACGCTGCGGCTGGCCGACGACCTCGACGTCTCCCGCGGCGACCTGGTGTGCAAGCCGGAGAACGCGCCGACGGCCACCCAGGACCTCGACGCGCTCGTCTGCTGGATGGCCGAGGAGCCGCTGCGGCCCCGCCAGCGGATCGCGGTCAAGCACACCACCCGCACGGTGCGTGCAGTGGTCAAGGAGCTGGCCTACCGGCTCGACGTCAACACGCTGCACCGGGACAGGGAGGCCACCGAGCTCGGCCTCAACGACATCGGCCGGGTGCGGCTGCGCGCCACCCAGCCGCTGTTCGTCGACGACTACACCCGCAACCGGGTCACCGGGCGGTTCATCCTCGTCGACGAGGCCACCAACGCCACCGTCGGCGCGGGGATGCTCACCCCCGCCGGCTGAGAAAGGACCCCCCTGCCCCCCACCGCTCGCAGGCTCGCGGTGGGCCCCTGCAGGGGGCCGGCAGGCTGACGTGACCAGCCTGTCCTTCAGTGAGCGGCGGCGGCCGCCTTCTCCAGCGCCCGGCGGGTGAGCAGCCGGGCGAGGTGACGGCGGTACTCCTGGTCGGCGTGCATGTCCGACGTCGGCGAGGTGCCCTGGTCGGCCAGCGCCGCGGCCTCGGCGATGGACGCCCCCCCGGCCAGCGCCTCCTCGGTCGCCGTCGCCCGCACCACCGAGCCGCCCATGTTGGCCAGCGCGACCCGCCCCTGCACCGCCGCGGCCGCGACGATCGGCCAGTCGTTCTCCCGGCGGGTGAACTTCTCGTAGCCCCAGCCGGCGTTGCCCGTGCGGGGCACCCGAACCTCGACGACCATCTCGTCGGGCGACAGCGCCGTCTCGAAGAAGCCGGTCCAGAACCCGGTGACCGGTACCTCCCGCCGCCCACCGGGCCCCTGGACGACGACGGTCCCGCCGAGGGCCAGCAGCGCGGTCGGCAGGTCCGACGCCGGGTCGCTGTGCGCCACGGTGCCGCCCAGCGTGCCGCGGTGCCGCACCTGGGGGTCGCCCACCCGGCCGGCCGTGTGCGACAGCAGCGGCACCTCGGCCCGGGCGACCTCGGACCGCTCCAGCTCGTGGTGCCGGGTCCCTGCGCCGATGGCGACCTCGTCACCCTCGGCCCGCACGTAGGACAGGTCGCTGATCCCGCTGATGTCGATCAGCACGGACGGCACGGCCAACCGCAGCTTCATCACCGGCAGCAGCGAGTGCCCACCGGCGAGCAGTTTGGCGTCCTCGCCGTGCTCGGTGAGCGCGGCCACCGCCTCGTCCACCGAAGCGACCCGCACGTAGTCGAACCGGCTCGGGATCACCGGCCCTCCTCGCTGGCTCTCGTCGGGCCCGTGACCCGGGATGCTGCGTACCTGGATGACCTCGCGAGCTCGGTCATGCCTCGACCTCCTGCGCCTGGGGCACCTGGCCGGCGGCCGGCCCGGACTTCGCGGCGGCCTGCACCGCCCGGACGATGTTGTGGTAGCCGGTGCAGCGGCACAGGTTGCCCTCGAGGCCCTCGCGGACCTCCCGGTCACTCGGGTCGGGGTTGTCGGCCAGCACGCCGATGGCGGCCATGACCATGCCGGGGGTGCAGAACCCGCACTGCAGCCCGTGCTCCTCGCGGAAGGCCCGCTGCACGGGGTGCATCTCACCGTCCGGACCGGTGAGCCCCTCCAGCGTGGTGACCTGCGCGCCGTCGGCCTGGACCGCCAGCACCGTGCAGGACTTGACGGTGAGACCGTCGACGACGACAGTGCACGCCCCGCAGGACGTGGAGTCGCAACCGATGTTCGTCGCCTTGAGCCCGCAGACGTCCCGGAGGTGGTGCGCCAGCAGCAGCCGGGGTTCCACGTCGTCGGTGCGCTGCCGTCCGTTGACGGTCATCGAGACCTGCATCAGTTGCCTCCCTGGGCCCGCTGGATGGCCCGGAACACCCGCATCGGGGTGGTGGGCATGTCGATGTGCCGGACGCCGAGGTGGGCGACCGCGTCGATGACGGCGTTCTGCACCGCCGGCGTGGAGCCGATCGTCCCGGCCTCGCCGATGCCCTTCGCGCCGAGCGGGTTCATCGGGGTGGGCGTGGCCATCTCGACCAGTTCGAAGCTGGGCAGCTCGGTGGCGGAGACGAACGGGTAGTCGGCCAGCGTCGAGGTCGTCGGGTTGCCGTCCTCGTCGTAGAGGACCTCCTCCAGCAGCGCCTGGGCCACACCCTGCGCGTAGCCGCCGTGCCGCTGCCCCTCGGCGAGCAGCGGGTTGAGGATCGTGCCCGCGTCGTCGACCGCGATCAGCCGCGCGACCTCGGCCTTGCCGGACTCGACGTCCACCTCCACGACCACCACGTGGGCGCCGAAGGGGAACGTCGGCGCGGCGGCCTCGAACCGGGTCTGCACCAGCAGCTGCTCGTCGGCGGCCAGCTCGGCGAAGCTGACCCCCGTCCCCGGCGTACCGCGGACGGCGAGGCCGGCGAGACCCAGGTCGACGACGAGGTCCTCGGGGTCGACCTCCAGCTTCTCCGCGGCCCGTCTCCTGGCCAGCTCGACGAGCTCGCCGGCCGCCTGGTGCACCGCCGCCCCGCCCTGCTGCAGGCTGCGCGACCCCATCGTGCCGCCGCCCTGCGGCACCCGGTCGGTGTCGCCGTGCACCACGGTGATCCTCTCCACCGGGATGCCGAGCTGGTCGCTGGCGATCATCGCCCAGGCGGTGGCGTGCCCCTGACCGTGCGGCGAGGTGCCGGTGAGCACCGTCGCCGTGCCGTCCGGGTGGACCTCGAGCGAGGCGCCCTCCCCCGTGCCGGCGCCGTTGTCGGCCCCGGTGATCTCGACGTACACCGACATCCCGATGCCCAGCTGCCGCACGTCGCCGCGCTCCCGCCGCCGGGCCTGCTCGGCCCGCAGCTCGGCGTAGCCCGCGGCCTCGAGGGCCGCGTCCAGCGCCGCGGTGTAGTCGCCGTTGTCGTAGGTGGCGCCCGTCGGCGTGGTGTGCGGTTCGCTGAACGCCGGCAGCAGGTTCTCCCGGCGCACGTCGGCGGGGTCCATGCCGATCTCGGCGGCGAACAGGTCGACCGCCCGCTCGAGCGCCGCCGTCGCCTCCGGCCGGCCGGCACCCCGGTAGGCCCCGATGGACGTCGTCGTGGTGGCGAGGGCGCGGGCCTGGGCGTGCACCTTCGGGAAGCCGTAGACCCCGGGGGCCATGAGCATGGTGAGGGTGGGCAGCACCGTCCCGATCCGGGGATAGGACCCGCAGTCCTGGTCCACCACGATGCTGTAGGCCTCGATCGTGCCGTCCCGGCGCCCACCGATGGTGACGACCTGGTCCTGGGCCCGGCCGTGCAGCATGCCGATCAGGTTCTCCGACCGGCTCTCCGCCCAGCGCACCGGCCGGCCGACGTGCCGGGCCAGCCAGGCGACGAAGGCGTACTCCGGGTCGGCGCCGATCTTGGCCCCGAAGCCGCCGCCGACGTCGGGGGTGATCAGGTGGATCAGGTCGGGGTCCATCTCCAGCCAGTCCCCGAACTGACCCCGGGCCTGCTGGGCCCCCTGGTTGGTGCACCAGACGGTCACCCGGCCGCCGTCGTCCCAGGCCGCGGCGGCGGCCCGGGTCTCCAGCGGCACGGGCGCCACCCGCTGGTTGACCATCGGCTGGGTGACGACGACCTCGCAGCCGTCGAAGAAGTCCGCCGGCGCGGGCTTGCCGAACGAGGCCATGACGTTGGTCCCCGCCTCGGGGAACAGCAGCACCTCGTCGGAGGCCGCCGCGGCGGTACCGACGACCGCGGGCAGCGGGTCGATGTCGACGACGACCAGCTCCGCGGCGTCCTCGCCCTGGTACCGCTCCTCGGTGAGCACGACGGCGATCGGGTCACCGACGAACCGGACCCGGTCCGAGGCCAGCCAGGGGCGGGTCATCCCGGAGTTGACGAAGGGGAAGGGCGGCGGGATGGGCACCAGGTCGCCGATGTCCTGCGCTGTCACGGCCGCCACCACGCCCGGTGCCTCCAGCGCCGCGGACGCGTCGACCGACAGCAGCTGCCCGTGGGCGACCGTGGACCGCACGAAGGTGGCGTGCAGCGCCCCGGCGAGCCGGTCGTCGGTCAGGTCGTCGGTGTAGGTCGCACCACGTGTGAGGAACAGCGGGTCCTCCGTGCGGACCACGCGTGTACCCAGGATGCTCATGCGCTCACCTTCCGTCAGGCGGGGAGACCCTGGTCACCTTCTCGCACGAAGCACCGCACCGCCAGCCACCGGACCACGGCGAACGGCGGGCCCGCCGACGACGACGGCGCCGGGCGCGACCTGTCGGTCCCGCCCGGCGCCGCTCGGCGGGTGGGGTCAGCCGGTGGGGTCGACGGTGGGGTCGGGCGCCCTGCTCGCGTCGCCGTTCCAGTCCTTGCCCGCCTCGTCGGCGTGCTCGGAGATGCTGTCGGTCTGCTCGGCGACGGTGCGGACCATCTCCTCGTCGGAGAGCCCCTCGCCCGCGCTGTAGGTCTCGCCGTTCGGCTCGCTCATGCCGTCTCCTCCTCGGTCGGTCGTCCTCCCCGCCCGTCCCCGGCGTCCGGTGCGCCCAAACCCGGGGCGTGCGGCGCGAGCTCGAACCACACGCGCTTGCCGTCCCGGTGGTCCTCGACGCCCCAGCGGTCGGCGATGCCGGTGACCAGCCGCATGCCCCGGCCGCGTTCGGCGTCGGTGGAGAACTCCCGGACGACGGGGCGCAGGGCCGAGCCGTCGGCGACCGAGATGCGCAACCAGCGCTCGGCCAGGCTGACCTCCAGGGTGAAGGACGCCTCGCCCGCCACGTGGTCGACGACGTTGGCGACGAGCTCGGTGACCAGCAGAGCGGCGTCGCCGGCGTCGTGCGGCGCACCCCACGCGGCCAGCAGGTCCAGCAGGAGGTGCCGGGCGACCGGGACGCTGGCCGGCACCGGCCTCAGGTCGACCATGGCGGTGAGCGTGGACATCGGGCCCCCTCTGTGTGGGGGTCCCCGACCTCGCGGCCGCTCCGACGCGCACTCCATGCCACGCCACCCCGTCGTGCACAACGTAAGCGGTGCCGCCGGTTGTGCGCAACGACCATTGCCCTGGGACCGCTGTTGCGTGTCACGGGCCTTGCGTCCCGCCCCGGGAGTATGGATAGTGGGCAACCGGATTGCCTACATCTCGATCTCTCTGACGCGGAGGCCCCCCGTGGCGACCGACAGCCCCCAGCCGGACCCGGCCGTCCGGGCGTTGAGCGAGCTCTTGACCGTGCTCGACACCTGCATGACCGAGCTCAGCGGTGCGCGGGCGCGTGCGGAGAAGCTGCTGAGCGAGCGCGAGACCGGCCGCGCCTGGCTCGACATCGTGACGGCGGAGTCCCGGCCGCTGGTCGTCGAGCAGATCAGCTCGGTGATGGCGGCGCTCGCCAGCGCCGGTGGTGCCTGGCGGCGCGAGCAGGCGCACGCGCTGGCCGCCGAGCAGGTGAGCATCAACCGCATCGCCGCGATGTTCGGCGTGACCCGGCAGCGGATCTCCGCGCTGCTGCGCGAGCGGGCCCGCGCCGCCGCCGGCTGATCCTCCCGGCCCCCTGCAGGTGGAAGGACCCCGTCCTCCCCACCCCTCGCCAGCTCGGGGCGGTGCCCCGGACGAGGCCGGGTGGGGGGCAGGGGCCCTTCTAGAGCGCGTCGATCGCCTTGTAGACGCGCTGCTCGGACACCGGCCGCGGCGTCCCGACGACCTGCGCGAACAGGCTCACCCGCAGCTCCTCGACCATCCATCGGACCCGGGCGACCGGGTCGTCGGGCGCTCCGGTCGCCGGCACGCGTGCGCGCAGCTGCTCGTACTCGGCGGTGACCGCGGCGACCTGCTGCGTCCAGAGCTCGTCGCGCACGGCGTTGGCCGGGAGCTTCTCCAGCCGGTGCGCCATCCCCTTGAGGTAGCGGACCAGGTCGGGCAGCCGGCGCCGCCCGGCCGCGGCGACGAAGCCGCGGTGCAGCAGCCCGCCCATCTGCCGGCGCAGGTCGGCGACCGCCGCCTCGGGCACCCGCCGCCCGGGTGCCGCGCCGATCGCGACGGCGACCTCGCGGGCCTGGGTGAGCACCGCATCGACCCGCCGCACCGTGTCGGTGGTCAGCGGCAGCAGCTGGGCCCTGGCGGTCTGCACCAGCGCGGCGAAGGCGGCCTCGTCGCGCGGCGGCCCGCCGGCGGCCGCGATCAGCTCGTCGGCGGCGGCGTGCACGCAGTCGTCGACCAGCGCGGGGATCTCGCCGTCCGGGTTGAACTGCAGGGCCAGCCGCGTTGACGGCGACAGCGTCTTGACCACCTGCCGGGTCGGTGAGCCGGCGACGAGCACGAGCAGCCGCCGTGCCCCGCGCCAGGTCAGCCGGGTCGCCTCGACCTCGGTGGCGACCACCCGGACGCCGACCGTCGTCCCCTCGTCGACCAGCGCCGGGTGGGCGGTGACCACGTGCCCGCCGCGGGCGACCTCGACGGTGCGCGGCAGCGTGCCGAACGTCCAGGCGGTCTGCCCGGTGCGCTCGACCTCGGAGGCAGCGGCTGCCAGGCTCGCCCGGCTCTGCGGCGCCACCTGTCGCCGCAGCGCCAGCAGGTCCTTGCCGGTGGCCAGCGGCCGGTGCCGGTCGTCGACGACCCGGAACGTCGCCCGCAGGTGGTCGGGGACCTGGTCCGGCGCCCAGGCGTCCGGCGGGACGACGACCCCCGCGGCCCGCCGCAGCTCGCGCTCCAGCGCCGGCAGCAGCGGCTCGGTCGGCGAGATGCGCGGCAGCACCTCGCGCACCCGGTCGGGGATCGGCACCAGCGCCCGGCGCAGCTGCTTGGGCAGCGTGCGCAGCAGCGCGGTGACCAGCTCCTCGCGCAGCCCCGGGACGGTGAACGCGAGCGACTCCCCCGACGTCCGCTCCGCGACGGTGTCGAGCACGGCCAGCGGGACGTCGACGGTGACGCCGTCGGTCGGGGTGCCCGGCGCGAAGGCGTAGGACAGCGGCAGGGTGAGCCCCTGGCTCAGCGGCACCTCGTCCGGGAAGTCCTCGACCCGCACCTGCCCGGCCGCCGCGGCGTTGGTGAGCATCTCCGGGGTGAACGTCAGCAGGTCGGGGGTCTGCCGCCGGGCGGCCTTCCACCACCTGTCGAAGTGCCGGGTGGAGACGACGTCGGCCGGGACCCGCGCGTCGTAGAGCTCGAGCAGGGTCTCGTCGTCCACCCGGATGTCGCGGCGGCGGGCCCGCTCCTCCAGCTCGGCGACGCGCTGCATCGCCTTCTGGTTGTCGTGCCAGAAGCGGTGGTGCGTCGTCCACTCGCCCTGCACCAGGGCGTGCCGGACGAACAGCTCGCGGGAGACGACCGGGTCGATGGAGCCGTACTGCACGCGGCGGCCGACGACCAGCGGGATGCCGTAGAGGGTGACCCGCTCGGTGGCGACGACCGAGCCCCGCTGGGCGTCCCAGCGCGGCTCGGAGTACTGCCGTTTCACCAGGTGACCGGCCAGCCGCTCGACGACCTCCGGGTCGATCCGGGCCACGGTGCGGGCGAACAGCCGGCTGGTCTCCACGAGCTCGGCGGCGACCACCCAGCGCGGCGGCTTCCTGGCCAGCGGGGTGCCGGGGGCGAGGACGAAGCGGGCGTTGCGGGCGCCGAGGTACTCCCGGCCGCCGCGCCGCCGGTCGCCGTCGCGACCCCTGCCGTCCTCGACCTGCAGGCCGACGTGGGACAGCAACCCGGCCAGCAGGGCCGTGTGGATGCCCCGCTCGTCCGGCTCGTCGGCGAGCTCGCCGACGGTCATGCCCAGCCGGCGGGCGGTGCTGCGCAGCTGGCCGTAGAGGTCCTGCCACTCGCGGATGCGCAGGTAGTGCAGGAACTCGCGTTTGAGGGCGCGGCGGAACTGGCTGCCGGAGAGGGCGTCCTGCTGCTCGCCCAGGTGGCGCCACAGGTTGAGCAGGGCGAGGAAGTCGGAGTTCTCGTCGGCGAACCGGGCGTGCACCTGGTCGGCGGCCTGCTGGTGCTCGGTCGGTCGCTCGCGGGGGTCCTGGATGGTCAGCCCCGCGGCGATGACGAGCACCTCCTCCAGCACGCCGCGCCGGTCGGCCTCGACGACCATCCGGGCCATCCGCGGGTCCAGGGGCAGGGCGGCCAGGGCGCGGCCGGTGGGGGTGAGCGCGCCGGCGTCGTCGAGGGCACCGAGCTCCTCGAGCAGGGCCACGCCGTCGGCCACCGCCCGGCGGTCCGGCGGGTCGATGAAGGGGAAGTCGGCGACGTCCCCCAGCTCGAGGGCGGCCATCTGCAGCAGCACCGAGGCCAGGCTGGTGCGCAGGATCTCCGGGTCGGTGTACTCGGGACGGCCGTCGAAGTCCTGCTGCGTGTAGAGCCGGATCGCGATGCCGTCGGAGGTGCGCCCGCAGCGGCCGGAGCGCTGCCGGGCCGAGGCCTGGCTGATCGGCTCGATCGGCAGCCGCTGCACCTTCAGCCGTGAGCTGTAGCGGGAGATCCGCGCGGTGCCCGGGTCGACGACGTAGCGGATGCCCGGCACGGTCAGCGAGGTCTCGGCCACGTTGGTGGCCAGCACGACCCGCCGCCCGGTGTGCGGGGCGAAGACGCGGTGCTGGTCGGCGGCCGAGAGGCGGGAGTAGAGCGGCAGCACCTCGACGGCGGGGAAGCGCTCGGCCAGCACGTCGGCGGTGTCGCGGATCTCCCGCTCGCCGGCGAGGAACACCAGGACGTCGCCCGGGCCCTCGGCGACCAGCTCGTCGACGGCGTCGGCGATCGCGGTGACCTGGTCCCGGTCCGGGTCCGACGCGGGGTCGTCCTCGGCCGCATCCGGGTCGACCACCGGGCGGTAGCGGACCTCGACCGGATAGGTGCGCCCGCTGACCTCCACGACCGGCACCTCGGCGCCGTCGGCACCGAAGTGCTTGGCGATCCGGTCGACGTCGATGGTCGCCGAGGTGATGACCAGCTTGAGGTCGGGACGGCGGGGCAGCAGCCGGGCCAGGTAGCCCAGCAGGAAGTCGATGTTGAGGCTGCGCTCGTGCGCCTCGTCGATGATGAGCGTGTCGTACTGGCGCAGCAGCCGGTCGCGGCCGATCTCGTTGAGCAGCACGCCGTCGGTCATGACCTTGACCAGCGTGGTGTCGCCGACCTGGTCGGTGAAGCGGACCTTCCAGCCGACGACCTCGCCCAGCGGGGTCTCCAGCTCCTCGGCGATCCGCTCGGCGACGGTCCGCGCGGCGATCCGCCGCGGCTGGGTGTGCCCGATCCGGCCCAGCACCCCGCGGCCGGTCTCCAGGGCGATCTTCGGCAGCTGGGTGGTCTTGCCCGACCCGGTCTCGCCGGCGACGACGACCACCTGGGAGTCCCGCAGCGCGGCGGCGATGTCGTCGCGGCGGGCGCTGACCGGCAGCTCGGCCGGGTAGCGCACGACCGGGACGGCGGCGCGGCGGCGGGTGATGCGCTCCTCGGCGGCGGTGACGTCCGCGGCGATCCGCGCCCGCTGCCGGGCACGCGCCTCGGCGTCCCGGGTCCTGCGCGTGCCGTCGAGCCGGCGGCCCAGCCGGTGCGCGTCCTCGATCGTGAGCCCGGCCAGCCGCGCACGCAGGTCATCGGGCGGGGTGGTCACGCGGATCTCCTCGATCGGGGTGGGGGTGCACGGCCGCGGGCGGACGGCGGCGGGCGCGGGTTCCAGGATCGCACCGAGTCGCGGCCCGCGGGGGTGGCCCGCCTCACTTGCGTGCGTCGTGCAACTTGTTGCTTGAGCCGCACAACCGGTTGTAGCGTGCACGTGTTCCGTCCGCCGTCCCCCGGAGTGCCCTGTGCCGTCGTCCCCCGCCGTGCCCGGCCCTGCCGCGCCCGGCGACGACCGGCTCGCCGACCTGCGCACCTTGGGCGAGCAGCTGCCGCGGTTCATGCGGCTGGTGCACGCCCTCAAGGCGGGTCAGGCCGCCGAGGGCCGGGCGGCACTGGTCCTGCTGTTCCCGCTCGACCGGCTGGGGCCGCTGCGCCAGGGTGCCCTGGCCGAGCTCGTGCACGCCGACCCCTCCACCGTCAGCCGGCACGTGGCCGCGCTGATCGAGCAGGGCCTGGTCCACCGCGTCGCCGACGAGACCGACGGACGGGCCAGCCGGTTGGTGGTCACCGACGCCGGCCGGGCGGCGCTCGCCCAGGTCCGCGCGGAGCGCGAGGCCCACCTGGCCCGTGTGACCGCCGACTGGCCGGCCGCGGACCTCACCGCCCTCACCCACCTGTTCGGTCGTCTCCTCGACGACCTCGCCGCATCCCTCCCGATCGAGCCCAGCGTCGTGCCGGTCGCACCCAGCAGAGAGAACCCATGAGCCAGAGCACCCGCGCCAGCGCGGCCGAGCGGAGGGACGCCCGCGAGGCGGCCGCCGCACCCGGCGAGGACGGCACCTTCACCCACCGGCAGATCCTCACGATCGTCGCCGGGCTGATGGTCGCGATGTTCCTCGCCGCCCTCGACCAGACGGTCGTGTCCACCGCGATCCGCACCATCGCCGACGACCTGCAGGGCTACGACCTGCAGGCGTGGGCCACCACGGCCTTCCTGATCACCTCGACGATCTCCACGCCGCTGTACGGGAAGCTCTCCGACATCTACGGACGGCGGCCGTTCTACCTGTTCGCGATCGCCGTGTTCGTCGTCGGCTCGGTGCTCTGCGGCATGGCCGACTCGATGTACCAGCTGGCCGCCTACCGGGCGGTGCAGGGCATCGGCGCCGGCGGGCTGATGTCGCTGGCGCTGGCGATCATCGGTGACATCGTGCCGCCGCGGGAGCGCTCCCGGTACCAGGGCTACTTCATGGCCGTCTTCGGCACCTCCAGCGTGCTGGGCCCGGTCATCGGCGGCTTCTTCGCCGGCCAGGGGTCGCTGCTGGGCGTCGACGGCTGGCGGTGGATCTTCCTGGTCAACGTGCCGCTGGGCGCGCTCGCCTTCGCCGCCGTGTTCAAGGTGCTGCACCTGCCGCACCTGCGCCGCGAGCACCGCATCGACTGGCCCGGGGCGCTGGCGCTGGTCACCTTCGTCGTGCCGCTGCTGGTCATCGCCGAGCAGGGCCGGGTGTGGGGCTGGACGTCGGGCCGTGCGCTGGCCTGCTACGCCATCGGTGCGGTCGGCTTCGTCGTGTTCGTCCTGGCCGAGCGGGCCTACCGCGACGAGGCACTCCTGCCGCTGCAGCTGTTCCGCAACCGCAGCTTCACCGTCGCCAGCGTGGGCAGCGTGGTGGTGGGCGCCGGCATGTTCGGCGGCCTGCTGCTGCTCCCGCAGTACCTGCAGATCGTGCACGGCTCGAGCGCGACCGTCGCCGGCCTGCAGATGATCCCGCTGGTCGCCGGGATCATGGCCGGCGCGATGAGCTCGGGCATCACGATCTCGAAGACCGGCAAGTACAAGGTGTTCCCGCTGGCCGGCACCGTGCTGATGACCGTGGCCCTGGTGTCGATGTCCTTCGTCGTCGGCGCCGAGACCTCGATCTGGGCGCTGGTGCCGTTCATGGTCATGCTCGGCGTGGGCCTGGGCTTCAACTTCCAGCCGGCGGTGCTCGCCGTGCAGAACGCCGTCTCCCCCGGGGAGATGGGTGTGGCCACCTCCTCGGTGACCTTCTTCCGGCAGATGGGCGGCACGATCGGCACCGCCGCCTTCCTCTCCCTGCTGTTCAGCCGGCTGCCCGGGCAGATCGAGCAGTCGGTCGCCGAGGCGGCGGCCGGCGACCCGCGCGTGGCGCAGGCGGTGCAGAGCGGTCAGCTGCCGGCCGGCACGGACCTGTCGGACACCTCGTTCATCCAGGAGCTGCCCGACTACCTGGCACTGCCCTTCAAGACCGGCTTCTCCGACTCCATCGACCTGGTGTTCCTCATCGCCGCGGGTGCGGTGGCGGTCGGGTTCGTCGTCTTCCTGTTCCTGCCGCAGCTGGCACTGTCGGACAAGTCCGGCATCCAGGCCGCCCGGGAGGCGGCGGCCGCACGGCAGACCGCCGGCGCCCCGACCGCCGACGACGCGGGCGAGCAGGTCACCCAGGCGGTCGGCGCCGCGGCCCCGACGTCCGCCGCTCCCCCCGCGGGCCGCCCCGGCGACGCCGAGCCCCGGGGCTGACGCACGCCGAGTGGGCAGTCGTGGTCGGTCGTGCCGGCGCGTCGACGCGTGTCGGCGACCGCAACTGCCCACTCGGCGTCGAGCGCCGGCTCAGCCGTTGGGCAGGAACACCGAACGCACGCAGCCGTCGGCCTTGTCCTTGAAGACCCGGTACCCCCGCGCCGCGTCCTCCAGCGGCATCACGTGGGTGGCCAGGTGCTCGGTGGTGAGCTCCCCGCGGGCCATGTGGTCGAGGATGCGCGGCATGTAGCGCTGGCCGTGCACCTGGGCGCCGCGCACGGTCAGGCCCTTGTTCATCAGCGCACCCAGCGGGAACTTGTCCACCATCTGCGCGTAGACGCCGAGCACGAAGACGCTGCCGCCCTTCCGGCACGCCAGGATCGCCTCGCGGACGGCGGAGGGCCGGTCGGTCTGCAGCCGCAGCTGCTGCTTGACCTGGTCATAGGCCCCCTGGACGCCGAGGCTGTGCGCCTCCATGCCGACCGCCTCGATGCAGACGTCCGGCCCGCGGCCGCCGGTGACCTCGCGCAGCTCGGCCAGGACGTCGGTCCGCGAGTAGTCGATCGCCTCGGCACCGACGTGCTCGCGCACCTGCGCCAGCCGCTCGGGCAGCCGGTCGATGACGTACACCCGCTCCGCGCCCAGCAGCATCGCGGCGCGGGCGGCCATCTGGCCGACCCCGCCGGCACCCCACACCGCGACCACGTCCCCCGGCTTGGTGCCGGCGAGGTCGGCGCCCATCCAGCCGGTGGAGACCGCGTCGGAGGCGAACAGCGCCCGCTCGTCGCTGACCCCCTCGGGGACGACGAAGGCCCCGACGTCGGCGTAGGGCACCCGGATGTACTCCGCGTGGCTGCCGGCCCAGCCACCCATCGCGTGCGAGTAGCCGAAGCAGCCGCCCGGGCTCTGCCCCCACAGCGCCTCGGTGATGCCGGGGTTGGGGTTGCCGTTGTCGCAGAGGCTGTACAGCTCTTGCGTGCAGTACCAGCACTTGCCGCAGGCGATGAACGAGTTGACGACGACGCGGTCGCCGATCCGCCGGTCGCGCACGCCGCGGCCGACCTCGACGACCTCGCCCATGAACTCGTGGCCGAGCACGTCACCGGCCCGCATGAACGGGATGTAGCCACCCAGCAGGTGCAGGTCCGACCCGCAGGTGGTCGTGCGCGACACCTTCAGGATCACGTCGTGGTCGTTGAGGATCGTCGGGTCCGGGACCGTCTCCACCGAGACCTCGTTGACCCCGGTCCACGTCGCCGCCCTCACAGCACGCCCTCTCCCCCGGCGCGAGCCGTCGCGCCCTCCAGGACCGCGCCCTGCGGCGTGGCCTTGCGCGTTCCGTGCGGCGCGGGGTCCACCCGGAGCACCTCGCCCACCTCGATGAGCTGCTTGGCCTCCCGCAGGGCCGACCGCAGTGCGCGCAGGTCGTCGTCCGACGGCAGGTCGCGGTAGCGCGCGGCCAGCTCGGCGCCCCGGTCCCCGGGCGCGGGGGTGACCCGCACCTCGACCCGGTCGCCGAGGGCGGCCAGTGGCGCCGGGAGGTCGGCTCCGGTGCCGATCTGCTCCGGCGAGCGCAGCACGGTCACCGCCCGCCACCGCCGGGCGGCGGTCTCCGGGTCGTCGGCGGACGACGACTGCCCCACACCGGGGAGCCGCACGTGCTGGAGGCGCCCGAGCAGGGCGCCCCCGGCCTCCGTGGCGGCCCTCCGCAGGGAGTCGAGGATCCTGGGCACGGCCATGACGCGTCCTCCTGGGCTGGGTGGGTGACGGTCGCGGCCTACCCAGGGCCTCGCCGGCGCCAACCGTGACGGATCGGTTCGTCCGCAGCATGACCGGCCGACGGCGGGGCTCGGCGCGGCCGGGGGGACGGCCGCTGGCCGCGGTGTCGGCCGACGAGCGGGGCCCGGAGGGTCCCCGAGGAGCGCCGACGGCGGGGTTCAGCGCAGGTGGGGGACGGCAAGTGGCCGCGGTGTCGGCCGACGAGCGGGGCCCGGAGGGTCCCCGAGGAGCGCCGACGGCGGGGTTCAGCGCAGGTGGGGGACGGCAAGTGGCCGCGGTGTCGGCCGACGAGCGGGGCCCGGAGGGTCCCCGAGGAGCGCCGACGGTGGGGTTCAGCGCAGGTGGGGGACGGCAACTGGCCGCGGTGTCGGCCGGTAGGCCGACCGTGTCAGGGCGGCAGCACCTGCCGGCCGGTCAGCCGCCGGCCCTGGACCAGTAGCGCGCCCAGCACCGCGGCGTCCAGCGGCGCGGACACCCGGTGGCCCTGGGCGTAGGTGCAGCCGACCCGCCGGGCGAGCTCGACCTGCTCGGCGGTCTCGACCCCCTCGGCCAGCACCCGCATGCCCAGCGTGGTGCCGAGCGCGACCACCGCGCCGAGGACCGCCTCCGGGGCGGCCCGGTCCGGCAGGGGCCCGGCGATCAGGGCCCGGTCGACCTTGAGCAGGTCGACCGGGAGCGAGGCCACCACCGCCAGCGAGCTGCGGCCGGTGCCGAAGTCGTCGATCGCGACACGGACGCCGTGCGCCCGCAGCGCCGCCAGTTGCTCGGCCGCCTGCCGGGGATCGCGGGCCACGCCGGCCTCGGTCAGCTCGACGAGCAGGTCCTGCGCCCGCAGGCCGCTCTCCTCCAGCGCCTCCAGGACGTCGTCCACGAGGGAGCCCGAGGTGAGGTGGACGGCGCTGACGTTGACACCGATCGTGAGCCGCAGGCCGTCGTCCGCCCACGCCCGGCCCTGCGCCAGCGCCACCCGCAGCATCCACCGGGTGATGGGCACGATCAGCCCGTGCTCCTCGGCCACCGGCACGAACGCCGCCGGCAGGACCGGGCCGCGCTGGGGGTGGTCCCAGCGCAGCAGCGCCTCGCACCCGGCCACCTCGCCGGTGCCCAGGTGCAGCACCGGCTGCCAGTGCACGCTGAACTCGCCCCCCGAGGCCGCGTCGCGCAGCCGGCCGGCGATCTGCCGGCGGTCCTCGAGCTCGCCGCGCAGTGCGGGGGTGAACACCAGGTCGCGGTTGCGGCCCTCGGCCTTCGCCGCGTACATCGCGGCGTCGGCGTCCCGCAGCAGGTCGTCGGGGCCGGCGTGCGCGGAGTCGGAGGTCGCGATGCCGATGCTGACGGTCAGCGGCAGCCGCACCCCGGCCAACTCGAAGGGCTCGTCGAAGACGCCGTGGAACCGGCGGGCCAGCGCCACGCCGCCCTCGGCGTCGCAGTCGCGGGCGACCACCACGAACTCGTCCCCGCCGAGCCGGCCGACGACGTCGGTCGGGCGGGTGCGGTGCGCCAGGCGTGAGGCCAGCTCGCGCAGCAGCAGGTCGCCCGCGGCGTGGCCCAGCGAGTCGTTCACCTGCTTGAAGCCGTCGACGTCCATGAACAGGACGGTGACCCGGCCGCCCTCGTCCTCGGCCAGCGCGTCGGTGATGGCCTCGTGCAGCGCGGCCCGGTTGGGCAGCGAGGTGAGGTGGTCGTGGCGGGCCTGCCAGGCCGCCTGCTGCTCGGCGGTGACGCGGTCGGTGACGTCGGTGTGCGTGACGACGACCCGCGGCCGGTCGTCCACGGGGAAGGCCTGCACGTACCACCAGGTCGGCTCCGCGGGGCGCCGTCCCGGGACCGCCCGGGCGTAGTCCAGCGCGAAGGACGGCGCCCGCCGGGCGAACACCGCCTCCAGCCCATCGACCGCCGACCGCGCATCCCGGTCGCCGGCCGCGGCCGCGGCCCGGCACAGGGCGAGGTAGTCCTCCCCCACCCGGCCGAGGAACGGCTGCCCGGCCCGACCCGCGGCGTCGTCCCAGGCGCGGTTGGTGGTCAGGATCGTGCCGTCGGCGTCGAGGACCGCCGTCCGGGCCGGCAGCGCGTCGAGCACCGCCCGGGTGAGCGAGGACTCCGCCGCCCGCTCGTCGTCGAGGGTGCGTCGCGCGTGCACGTCGCGGACCACGACGACCAGCTCCCCACCGGGCGCACCGTGCACCCGCCCGCCGAGCCACCGGTCGAGCGAGGAGGCGAAGACCTCCACGTCCTGCGGCCGCCGGGTGTCGCGGGCGTGGCGGTGGGCGGTGACCAGCTCGCTGCCGGCCAGGTCGGGGAGGACGTCCCACACCCGGTGGCCGACCAGGTCCGCGGCCGGCCGGGCCAGCAGCCGTGCGGCGGCGGGGTTCACCCAGGTGAAGCGGTCGTCGTGGTCGAGGACCCAGACCGCGTCGCTGATGGCCGACAGCGCCTCGGTGACACGGGTCCGCCACGGCGGCAGCGGGAGGGCACCCCCTGAGGACACTCGACCTCCGATCGCCGTCCGGGGGATCACGCGGCTCGGATCGTCGGACGGTGGACCCGGATGGTAGGCGTCCGGCCGCGGGGCTGCGGCCCGCCGTGCGGAGACGTCCTACTGTGGCGGGACCGGGGCCGCAGGTGCCCGGATCCAGCCGAACCGCTGCGGAGGCGTCGTGCGCCCGTCGTTGATCCTGTCCCGCCGCGACCTGGACTTCCTGCTGCACGAGTGGCTCGAAGTCGAGGGTCTGGGAAAGCGGCCTCGCTACGCCGAGCACTCGCGGGAGACCTTCGACGCGGTGCTCGACCTCGCCGAGCAGATCGCGACCGAGCACTTCGCGCCGCACAACCGCAAGGCCGACGAGAACGAGCCGCACATGGTCGACGGGAAGGCCGTCCTCATCCCCGAGGTCAAGGCCGCCCTCGACGTGTTCACCGCGGCCGGGTTGATGGCCGGCAGCTTCGACGAGGAGTACGGCGGCATGCAGCTGCCGCACGTGGTCGGCCAGGCGGTGTTCGCCTGGTTCAAGGCGGCCAACGTCGCGACGTCGGCCTACCCGTTCCTGACGATGGGCAACGCGAGGCTGCTGCTGGCGCACGGCACCCGGGAGCAGATCGAGACCTACGTCCGACCGGAGCTCGAGGGCCGCTGGTTCGGCACCATGGCGCTGTCCGAGCCGCAGGCGGGCTCCTCGCTCGCCGACATCACCACGAAGGCGGTGCCGCAGGAGGACGGCACCCACCGGCTCTTCGGCAACAAGATGTGGATCTCCGGCGGCGACCACGAGCTGACGGAGAACATCGTCCACCTGGTGCTGGCCAAGATCCCCGGCGGACCGCCCGGGGTGAAGGGCATCTCGCTGTTCATCGTCCCGAAGTTCCTGGTGGACGCGGACGGCTCGCTGGGCGAGCGCAACGACGTCGTCCTGGCCGGCCTCAACCACAAGATGGGCTACCGGGGGACGACGAACACGCTGCTGAACTTCGGCGAGGGCGTGCACCGCCCCGGCGGGCAGCCCGGCGCCGTCGGGCACCTCGTCGGCGAGCCGCACCGCGGCCTGTCCTACATGTTCCACATGATGAACGAGGCACGGATCGGCGTCGGCATGGGCGCGACCGTGCTCGGCTACACCGGCTACCTGCACGCCGTCGAGTACGCCCGCACCCGCAGGCAGGGCCGGCCGGCGGCGGCGGCGGCGAAGGACCCCTCCTCCCCCGCCGTCCCGATCGTCCAGCACCCCGACGTGCGCCGGATGCTGCTGGCCGCGAAGTCCTACGCCGAGGGCGGGATGGCCCTGGGCCTGTACTGCGCCCGGCTGGTCGACGAGGAGCAGACGGGCGAGACCGAGGCCGACCGGGCCCGCGCGCACCTGCTGCTCGACACCCTCACCCCGATCGCCAAGGCATGGCCCTCGCAGTGGGGCCCGGTCGCCGACGACCTCGCGATCCAGGTGCACGGCGGCTACGGCTACACCCGCGACTACCCGGTCGAGCAGTTCTACCGGGACAACCGGCTCAACCCGATCCACGAGGGCACCAACGGCATCCAGGCCCTGGACCTGCTCGGCCGGAAGGTCGTCGCACAGGGCGGCGCCGGGCTGGCGCTGCTCGGCGAGACGATCGGGGCGACGACCACGCGCGCCGCGGGCACGCAGTGGGCCGGCTTCGCCGCCGACCTGGACGCCGCGGTGGCGCGGATGGGCTCGGTGACCGCGACGTTGTGGGGCTCCGGCGACCCCGAGCTCGCGCTGGCCAACGCCAGCGTCTACCTGGAGGCCGCGGGACACGTCGTCGTCGCGTGGCTGTGGCTGGAGCAGGCGCTGGCCTGCGAGGGCGCGTCCTCGGCCTTCCACGAGGGCAAGCGCGCGGCCGCCCGGTACTTCTGGCGCTGGGAGCTGCCGCGCACCGGCGCCCAGTTCGACCTGCTGGAGTCGCTGGACCGCACGGTCCTCGACACCGACGCGGCCTGGCTGTAGGAGGAGGACCCCCTCCTCCCCACCCCCCGCATGCTCGGGGCGGTGCCCCCTGGAGGGCGCCACCGGGGCGTCCGTGCGTGTCGGCTACCGCAACTGCCCACTCGGCCGGTGGCCGCCGGGCCGGGCAGACGAGCGCCCCGCGACTCCGGACAGGAGCTGCGGGGCGCTGGTGACGTGTGGGGACGGCCACCCTTCAGCGGCCCACCGGCCCCGTCCCGGGTCCCGTGCTGAGCCCTGCGAGGGGTGGGGCGGACGGGGTCCTCCAACGAGGCGTGGGGGCAGGGAGGTCCCCGATCAGGCGGCGCGGACCCCCACCGGTTCGGCGGTCGCGGTCCGGGTCACCGAGCCCCCGGGCACGGCAGTCGCGGCGCGCTTCTCGCGCTCGTACCGCGCCGTCGAGGAGGTGCCCATCGCGATCACCAGTGCGGTCAGGACCACGAACCCGATGAGGGTCACGGCCGGCCACAGCACCATCAGTCAAACCCCTTCGTGCAGGAAGTCACCGTCGGGTCCAGCCCGGCGGCGCGTGTCGTCGGAGCCGGGTCTACCCCGCCCGGCCGCCGTCCCAACCGTCCGTTCGCCGCCGTACCCGATGGTGTGTGACCGACTCCACTCCCCCGGGCAGGCGCGCCCGGCGCGTCGGCCCGTGGTCTGATCGCCGGGTGTCCCGCGGCGCCGACGGCGAGCAGCGCCACCCGCGCCCGGTCCTGCTGGTCGCGGTCCTCGCGCTCGGCACGACGGCGCTGTCGCTCATGCAGAGCCTCGTCGTCCCGCTGCTGCCGGCGATCGGCGAGCAGCTGGGGGTCTCGGCGAACGCCGCCGGCTGGGTGCTGACCGCCAACCTGCTGGCCGCCGCGGTCGCGACGCCCGTGCTCGGCCGCCTCGGGGACACCTGGGGTGAGCGCCCGGTGGCGCTCGGCGTCCTCGTGGCCATGTCGGTGGGGACGCTGCTGTCCCTGGTCACCGCCTCGCTGCCGCTGCTGCTGGTGGCGCGCGTGCTGCAGGGCGCCTCCTACGGGCTGTTCCCGCTGGCGATCAGCGTGCTCCGCCGCGAGCTGCCCGCCGCGCGGCTCGACGTGGCGATGTCGGTCGTCAGCAGCACGCTCGCGGTCGGCGGCGTCGTCGGCCTGGTCGCCGCCGGGGTGCTCACCCAGGACGGCGCGGACTACCGGCGGCCCTTCTGGATCGGCCTGGGCGTCTGCCTGGTCACGCTGGTGCTGACGGCGGTGGTGCTGCCGCGCCGGCCGGCCGCGGGGTCGGGCCGGGTCGACTGGGCCGGCGCCGCGGTGCTCGCCGCGGGCCTGGTGCTCCTGCTGCTGCCGGTCTCGCAGGGCAACACCTGGGGCTGGACGTCTCCGGCGACGCTGGTCTGCCTGGCCGGGGCCGCGCTGGTCCTGCCCGGCTGGGTGCTGCTGCAGCGGCGCACCGCGCAGCCGCTGGTGCGCCCGGGGCTGCTGGCCGACCCGCGCGTCGTCGTCCCCAACGTCGCCGGGCTGCTCACCGGCGTGGGGCTGTTCGCATCGTTCCTCGTCGTCCTGCAGTTCGTGCAGACGCCGGCCGCCGCCGGGTACGGCTTCGGCGCCACCGTGCTGGAGGCCGCGGTGGTCTACCTGCTGCCCGGCGGGGTGGCCGGGGTCCTGCTCGGGCCGGTGGCCGGCCGGGTCGTCGCCCGCCTCGGCGCGCGGACCACGCTGCGGGCCGGTGCGGTCTGCGGGGTCGCGGGGTTCCTGCTGTTCGCGGTGCTCCGCGACACGCCTGCCCAGGTGGTCGCGGCCGGGCTGCTCACCCAGGTGTGGGTCACCGTGGCCTACGCGGCGCTGCCCGCGCTCGTCGTCGCCGCCGTCCGGCCCGCGGAGACCGGCGTGGCCAACGCGGTGAACTCCATCGCGCGGTCGGTGGGTCAGGCCGTGGGCAGCACGGTCACCGTCGCGGTCCTGGCCGCCGGGACGGCGGCCGCCACCGGGTTCCCCACCGCCGGCGCGTTCACCGCCGTCGCGCTGGTCGGGGCGGGCAGCGCGGCCGCCGTCGCCCTGGTGACGCTGACCGGCCGGCGCGGCCCCGCGCGGGTGCCGGCGGCCGACGCGGGCTGATCGACGAGATCACGGACCGGTTGCGACACACCGGCGTCGGGCATGGACGACGATCATCCGGGGAACGACTGCCTGGATCACTCCCATCCCACCGGAGGACTGACGATGGCCCGCTCCACCGGCTCGCGCGGCAGCGAAACCGCGGCCAAGGACACCCGGTTCGCCGGCAACCGCGCTGGGGATCCAGCGCCTGACGACCCCAAGGTCAACGACACCCGGCTCGACAACGCCCCGCAGGGCACCGACCGCACGGCGACGACCGGCGGCACGCTGAAGCGGACGTTCACGGAGTTCAGCGAGGACAACCTCACCGACTGGGCGGCCGCGCTCACCTACTACGGCACGCTGGCGCTGTTCCCGGCGCTGATCGCGCTGCTGTCCATCGTCGGGCTGCTGACGAACCCGCAGGAGCTCACCGACGCCCTCACCGCGGTGGTGCCGGCCCAGGCGGCGGAGACGCTCAACCCGGTGATCGAGCAGCTGGCCGGCAACACCGCACCGGTGGGCATCGGGCTGATCGTCGGTCTGGCCGCCGCCATCTGGTCGGCCTCGGGCTACGTCGGGGCCTTCACCCGCGCCGCCAACGTGGTGTACGAGACCCCCGAGGGCCGCAAGGTCTGGAAGCTCAAGCCGCTGCAGCTGCTGATCACCCTGATCGGCGTGCTGTTCGCCGCGCTGGTCGTGGCCATGCTCGTGCTCAGCGGCCCGGTCGTCGACGCCATCGGCCAGGCCCTCCGCCTGCCCTCCGCCGTGCTGACGATCTGGAGCTGGGCCAAGTGGCCGGTCGTCGTCCTGATCGTCGCGCTGATGATCGCGGTCCTCTACTACTCGACCCCCAATGTCAAGCTGCGCGGATTCCGCTTCACCAGCCCCGGTGCCGCCGTCGCGCTGCTGGTGTGGGCCGTCGCCTCGGCGCTGTTCGCCTTCTACGTGGCCAACTTCAGCAACTACAACGCCACGTACGGCGCCCTGGCCGGCGTGATCGTCTTCCTGGTGTGGTTCTGGATCACCAACCTCGCCCTGCTGTTCGGCATCGAGCTCGACGCCGAGATCGAGCGCACCAAGGAGCTCAAGGAGGGCGTGCCGCTGGCGGAGAAGGAGATCCAGCTGGACGCCCGCGCCGAGCCCAAGGAGCGCAACACCCACTAGAAGGACCCCCTGCCCCCCACCACTCGCACGCTCGTGGCGGGACCCTGCAGGGGGCCACACTCCCCGCTCACGACAGCGGCCCCCTACCCGATCCGGGAGGGGGCCGCTGTCGTGTCGGCTCAGCGGGACGTCGGCGGGCGGTCCCCCCGGCGGGCCAGCGGTGCCCGCTCCACCAGGCCGGCCAGCCCGGCCAGCCCCTGGCTGACCGCCCGGCCGACGGGAGCCAGCCCGGCGGGGGCACGGCGGACAGCGGCATCGACGACGTCCCGGCTGCGGTCGATCACCGTCAGCGGCAGCGCCGAGAGGGCGTGGCCCGGCGGACGGCGGGACACCGTCGGGTGCGGCCGGGTCGGCGAGATGCGGCGGACCAGGTCCCAGCGGCGACCCAGCGCCCGCAGCTCGTGCGGGTCGAGCCGCTCCTGCAGCCGGGGGAGGAGCACGTCCTCCTCGTCGCGGACGTCCTCGTCCAGGACCTCCACGAGCCTGGACAGCCGTTGCGCCCGCCGCGGGTCGTCGTGGCCGAGCGTCTCGAGCTCGCTGACCAGCTCGTTGACCTCCTGGTGTTCCTGCTCGATGCGCAGGGTCAGCTCCTCGCCGTCGGGGAGCACCCTGCGCACCACGGGCCACAGCACGCTCTCCTCGGCGAAGGCGTGGCTGAACACCAGCCGGTCGATGCGGGTGAGCACCTCCTCCTGGGCGCGTCCGGTCGTGCCCGCCAGCTCCTGCAGCAGCCGGTCGAGGCGGACGTGGTCCTCGCGCTGGCGGACCAGGACGCTGCCCGGCCCCCCGAGCTCGGCGTCGGACTGGTCGGCGATGGAACGGCTCACGGCAGGTACCTCCGGGTGCGGCTGGAGCCCGTGTGGTGCCCGCCGGGGACCCGCGGCATGCCCCCGGCGCCGGGAGAGGCAGCTCGCGGGCGGCCCAGGTGGCCGGCCGGCAGGTCGAGGACGCGCACGGCGACGAGCTGCGGGAGGGTCTCGACGACACGCTCCCCGCCCGCCCTGACCGCGCCGCCGCCTGACCGCCCGGACCCCGGGTCGGCGAGCGCTCCCGGCCTCCATCGCATCGTGGTCAACGCGTCGAGGGCGTGACCGGGCTGCAGGTCACCGAGGTCGACACCGCCGTCGACGACGTCCACCTGCCGTCCGACGACGACGGCCAGCAGCAGGAGCCTGCGCGGGTCCGGTGACGCCCGCCGTCCCGACCGAGGCCGACGCCGCCGCACCACGACGGGCCGGCTCCCCGTGGGGGCCGGCCCGTCGGCGCGTTCAGGACCGGGCGGGTACGGAGCCGGGCCCGGCCTCCGGGGGGCGCGGCCCGTCGTGCGGGTGCAGCCGGACCGCGAGGACGGCGACGTCGTCGGTCTGCACACGGCCGACCAGCCGGTCGAGCAGCGCGTCGCACATCTCGGTCAGCGGCAGGCCCGCCAGCTCGGCCAGGGCCACCCGAAGCCGGTCCAGTCCGCGGTCGAGGTCGTCACCGCGCCGCTCGACGAGCCCGTCGGTGTGCAGCAGCACCGTGTCACCGGCCGCCAGCGGGATCACCGACTCCTGCCTGGGGCCGCCGGTGCCGACGCCCAGCAGCAGGTCCGCCCGCAGGGCCGCGAGGACCTCGACCCGGCCGTCGGCACGGACCACGACCGGCGGCGGGTGCCCGGCGTTCGACCACCGCAGCCGGGTCACCTCCCGCGCGAGCTCGCCGGGCGACTGCTCGAGCCGGGCGACGACCGCGGTGGCCAGCGTGTCCACGGCCAGCAGCGCCATCGAGTCGTCCAGCCGGGAGAGCACCCCGGCCGGCCCGGCGTCGGTGCTGGTGGCGATGCCGCGGAGCAGCCCGCGCAGCTGACCCATGGCCGCGGCCGCCACGCTGTCGTGGCCGACCACGTCCCCGATCACCAGGGTGGTCGCGCCGTCCCGCTGGAGGAAGGCGTCGTACCAGTCGCCGCCCACGGCGGCAGCCCGGGTCGCCGGCAGGTAGCGGACGGCGATCTCGCAGTGGTCGGGCTGGGGCGGCGCGGTGAGCAGGCTGCGCTGCAGCTGCTCGGCCAGCTCGCGCGTGCGGAGGTGGGACCGTGCGGTGGCCAGCGCCAGGCCCGCGCGGTCGGCGACCTCCCGGGCCGCGGCGACGTCCGCGCCGGACGGTGGCGCGGGCGAGTCGAACAGCAGGGTCATCAGCCCCAGGCTCTGACCGCGGCCGCGCAGCGGCAGCCAGGCCATCCACCTCGGCGCCACCCGGGCCAGCAGGGCCCGGGCCGGGCCGGCGGGGGCCAGGTCGACCGCCTCGGCGCCGGAGAGGACGACGGCCTCGCCGGTGCGGAGCGCGTCGGCGACCGGGGCGATCGACTGCAGCGCCGCCAGCCGGGCCCGCGCGTAGTCCGCCAGCAGCTGCCCCCGCCCGGGATCGGCGGCGGCGGACCCGACGGCCGCCGGCGAGCCGTGGTCGTCGAGGACGCTGACGATGCAGCCGTCGGCCAACCGCGGGACGACCAGCCCCGGCAGCCGCCCGGTGAGCACCTGGGCGACCGACGTCCCGGCGAGCTCGCGACCGACCTGCGCGACGACGGCGAGCCGCTCGGCCGCCCGGCGGACCTCCTCCTGCGCGCGGTGCCGCTCGGTGACGTCGAGGAAGTAGACCGACAGCCCCTCGGCGGTCGGCCAGGCACGCAGCTCGTACCAGCCGTGCAGCGGCTCGGGGTAGTGGGCGGTGAAGGTGACCGGCCGCCCGGTCTCCACCGCCCTGCGGTAGCTCGCCTCGAAGACGGAGTTGACCGCGGCGGGGAACGCGTCCCACAGGCACTCGCCCAGCAACTGGTCGCGAGGCCGGCCCAGCAGGCGCTCGGCCTCGGCGTTGAGATGGGTGAAGCGCCAGTCGCCGTCCAGGGAGTAGAAGGCGGCCGGCATCGCCTCGAGCACGGCCGCGACCCCGCCGCCCGCGGCGGGGTGCCCGGAGACGTCGTGCGCGGCGCCCAGCACCCGCGCGGCGCGGCCGTCGGTGTCGCACAGCACCCGCCCGCGCGCCGAGACCCACCGGGTCGTCCCGTCCGGGAGCCGCACGCGGTACACCGTGGCGAAGTCGCCGCACTCGTCGACAGCCGTCCGCACCGCCGCCGACACGGCGGTCAGGTCCTCGGGGTGGATCCGGGCGAGGAAGGCCTCGATGGTCCGGTCGAAACCCCCGTCCGCGTAGCCGAAGACCTCGAGCAGGCGCTCGTCCCAGGACAGCTCGCCGGTGACCAGGTCCCAGTCGAACGTCCCGATGCCGGCCGCCTCGATGGCCAGCTCGCCCCGCAGCCGGTCGGCCTCGGCCTGGTCCAGGAGCATCGGTTCCAGCGGTCTGTCCACACTGCCCTCTCGCGCCCGGCGGCCCGGCCACCACGTCCGGGGCCCTCGACGGGCGGCCTGGAGTATCGGCGTCCAACTCTGTCGCGCGCAACCGACCGGCCGGAGGTCACACGACGCCCGGGATCCGCCCCGCCCGTTCGCGGCTTACTCTGTAAACAGCCGCACCCGACGTCTCACCCCGGAGGACCAGTGACCCCCAGCGCCGTGCCGCCCCACCCGCCGGGCGCCGTCCGGCTGGAGCCCGCGGACGGCGGCCTGGTCCTGCACCTGCTGGGCGAGGTCGATGCCGGGACCGTCGCCTCCTGGGACCGCGACCGCGGGGCGGCCGGGCCGCAGGACGCCGTCGTGGCCGTGGACGCCTCCGCCGCGACCTTCCTCAGCTCCTCCGGGGTGGCCATGCTCCTGCGCGAGACCGAGGCGCACCGCGCCGCCGGTGGGCGGCCGGAGCTGCGCAGCCCCTCGCGGGCGGTGCTGCAGGTGCTCCGCCTGACCGGGATGGTCGAGCTGTTCGACGTCGTCGCGGGCTGAGCGGCCGGAGCTCAGGTCGCAGGGCCCGGACGGAGTGACTCCCGGAGCAACCGCTGCAGGCGCTCGAGCAGGTTCTCCAGCGACTCCTCGAACTCTGCGGTCGACTCGTCCTCCGCCAGCAGCGGGGCCAGCCGGCGCACGTGCGGGTACTGGACCAGCGAGTGGTCCTCGGGGGTGGGTGAGGCGTCGGGGTCGTCCAGCGGGCTGATCGGCACGCCGCGCTGGGAGACCTCGAGCAGCAGGTGCCCCAGCAGGAAGCTCGTGTAGGCCCGGTAGGCGGCGACCGCCGCCTCGTCGCTGAAGCCGTGACCGGTGAGCGCGTCGAGGAAGGACTCCAGCCAGCGCAGGCTGCGCAGCGGTGGGCGCACCCACGGGGCGGCCGGTGGCCGGGTGGCGATGAGCGGGAAGACCGCCGGGTGCGCGATGGCCATCCGCCGGACGCCGTGCGCGAGCCGTTGCAGGTAGTCCTGCCAGCCGTGCTTGGGCGCCAGGTAGACGTCCGGGTCGCCGTAGAGCTCGTCGATGACCAGCTCCACCACGCCGTCGAGCAGGTCGTCGCGGCCGGTGACGTGCCGGTACAGCGCCATCCCCTCGACGCCGAGGTGGGCACCCATCCGGCGCATCGTGAGCGCCTCGAGACCGTGCTGGTCGATGAACTCGATGGCCGCGGTGAGCACCCGCCGCCGGTCGAGCGGGGTACGGATCGTCCCCGATCTCACCGCGTCGGTGTGCGACCGCTTCTCCACGGGTACCCGAGCAGGCAGCCCGGCCTCGTCGACCACCTCGTGCCTCCCGCCGTCGCGCCGCCCCGGCACCTGTTGTACGCCGGCCCGCGCCGACTGAGCAGTCCCGGATCCCCGCACTACCCCGCACGAGCGTGTTTACGACGTAAGCATCCTGGGCACCAGATCCCCGAGCGCACCGCACGACGGAGCGCCTGGACGCGGCTGCGGACCCGCAGCCCTCCCCGACACTCGACAGGAGCAGCATGATCAGCGAGCAGCAGATCCAGCAGGTCATCGGCACCACCGCGGTCGACGCGGACGGCGACAAGCTCGGCAAGGTCGGCGAGGTCTACCTCGACGACGAGACCGGCCGCCCCGAGTGGGCGACGGTGCAGACCGGCCTGTTCGGCACCAAGGAGACCTTCGTGCCGCTCGCCCAGGCCGACCTCTCGGGCAGCCAGCTGCGCTTCCCCTACGACAAGTCCAAGATCAAGGACGCCCCGAAGGTCGACGCCGACGGGCACCTGTCGCCGCAGGAGGAGCAGGAGCTCTACCGCTACTACGGCCTCGGCTCGGGCACGGACACCACCGTCACGGACACCACGACGACCGCCGGGACCGCGGGCCTGGCCGGCACCGGTGGGCGGACCGACCACGTGGGTGAGCCCGGCGTCGTCGGTCGCGACACCTCCGGCCCCACCACGGACAACGCGATGACCCGCTCGGAGGAGCGCCTGAGTGTGGGCACCCGCACCGAGGAGGCCGGCCGCGCCCGGCTGCGCAAGTACGTCGTGACCGAGAACGTGACCGAGACCGTGCCGGTCTCGCACGAGGAGGTCCGGGTCTCCCGCGAGCCGATCACCGACGCCAACATGGGCAACGCCATGGACGGGCCGGCCATCTCCGAGGAGGAGCACGAGGTCACCCTCCACGCCGAGCGCCCGGTGGTGGCCAAGGAGGCCGTGCCGGTCGAGCGCATCCGCCTGGACAAGGAGACCGTCACCGACCAGGAGACGGTCTCGGCGGACCTCCGCAAGGAGGAGATCGAGGTCGACGGCGTCCGGGACACCGACCGCCGCGTCTGATCCCCAGCACACCACGACGAGGCCCCGTCGACGCCAGCGCGTCGACGGGGCCTCGTCGCGTGCCCGGCTGGTTCCGCTCGCGGCGGCGGTGACCGCTCGGCCCGAGGGCGACGGGGCGGCCGTGGCGCCGCCGGCGACCACCTGGCGCCGGTGGCGCGGGGTGGTGATGCAGCGATGACGGGCTCGTGACGCCCGTCCCCCTACGTTGTGCCGCGTCTCCACGGGCGGAGCGGATCCCCAGCACAACGGGAACGGACACCCGGTGATCGCGCCCCCACGAGCGGCCCGCTCGGCCCGAGGACATCCGTGACTGGACGAGGAGTCATCGATGGTCGCCTCACAGAACGGCTATTCGGCCAACGACCGGACGATCGTCCAGTCCTACGCGATCGGCTCGTCGGGCAGGACCAGGGTCACCCTGCGCAAGGGCTCCACCGGGGCGATGCTCCAACACTTCGCCAACTGGTTCGACGCCGAAGTCCAGGACATCGACGCCGGCCGGTTGGACGACTGGGGCTACGCGGAACGCAATGTGCGCGACTCCTCCGACGTGAGCAACCACGCGTCGGGCACTGCGGTCGATCTCAACGCCACCAGGTGGCCGCTGGGCAGCCGGGCCAGCATCAACCTGTCGGCCGCCCAGGTCGCCGCAGTGCAGACGCAGTTGCAGCTCTACGAGGGCTGCATCCGCTGGGGCGAGAACTACTCGGGGCGCACCGACCCCATGCACTTCGAGATCAACCGTGATCAAGGGACGGTCGACCGGGTCTGGGCCGAGATCGCCGGGGGGACCGCGCCCGCGCCCGCCCCGGTGGTCACCGGCCGCCCGACCCTGCGCATGGGCAGCAAGGGGGAGGCGGTCGAGCTGCTGCAGCGCACGCTCAACCTCCAGCACCCGGAGTACTCCACGCTGACCGTCGACGCGGACTTCGGCCCGGCCACGGACGAGGTCGTGCGGGAGTTCCAGCGCCGGGAGGACCTCGCCGTCGACGGCGTGGTCGGCTCGGACACCTGGAGGGCGTTGGGCCTGTGAACCGCCGGTCCCGGACGAGGTGCAGCCCGGTGCGGCCCGCTCCTCCGGCCACCGACGAGCCGCTCACCTCTGCGTGGGCACGGCTGTCCACGGCACGGTGATCCACCGCCCGTCTCGCCGGGGTCGGTGCGGTCTCCGTGCACCAGCCCCCGCCTCACGGGTCGTCCGGAGGTGACGATCTCGTGACGGGCGCCGCCGAGACTCCGGTCCGACAAGCAGTGGGTCGTCGCCGTGCCCGCGCTCCTGGCACCGCTTGCCGGCACGGGCGGCTCCACCACGGAACCCGGGTCACTGCGGCGGGCCGGCCGGCGCCGGCTCCGGCCCACCGCGGGGGGAGAGCCAGTTGGGACACCACGCGACAGCCCGGTCACACCTGTCCCTGATGGGCCACTTCCTGGTGCGCCGGGGGAGACAGCCCGTGCAGGTCTGCCCTTCCGCGCGGCGCCTGGTCGCCCTTGTCGCGGTCCAGGGTCCCCTCGCGCGAGAGGAAGCGGCGGGGCGGCTCTGGACGGACCTCACCAGGGCTCGCGCCCTCGCCGACCTCCGCACGGTCCTGTGGCGGCTGCATCGTGATGTGCCGGGGCTGCTGGTCCGGAGGGGCGAGATGCTGCACCTGGCCGAGGACGTCCACGTCGACCTCGACGACGTGCGGGCGTGGTGCCGCGCGTCCCTGGCCGCTGACCAGCCCCTCGACGACAGCCCGGCGGGTGTGAACCAGGAGCTGCTCCCCGGCTGGGGGGACCCGTGGCTCGTCGGTGTGCGGGAGGAGCTCCGGCTGGTCCAGCTCAACGCCCTCCAGAAGCAGGCCGAGTGCCTCCTGGCCCGAGGACGGCTCGTCGAGGCGACCGAGCGGGTGATGGCCGCGATCGCTCTCGACCCGCTGCGCGAGAGCGCCACGCGCCTGCTGATCGAGATCCACGTCAGGGAGGGGAACACCGCCGAGGCGCTCCGCCTGTACCGGCGGTTCGAGAGCCTGCTGTGGCGGGAGCTCCGTGTCGCTCCGGATCGCCAGCTGTCACTGGCCCTCGGTGAGGCTGTCCGGTTCGTCGTGCCAGGACACCAGCTGCAGGCCGGATCTGCACGGGCACGTTGACGCGGACGGGACAGCCCGTCACGTGGACGTCCTCTCCTCTCACCAGCGCTCGGACGGTCGTCGGTCGAGACGGTCCTGAGACGCCCTCGCGACGCCCACGAGACGAGGACGCGACGCCGCCGAAGCGCCGCCTGGGGGACTCTTCGCCTCGTCCCCGCGGAACTGCACCGCCACCGGCTCCAGCGCCGGCGGACCCATCCGCCTCAGCCGGCGCGGGACCCGACCGGAGCAGCACCAGAGCGAGACCACAGGACCGGTCGCCAGTCCTGGCGAGATCCCCAGGGCGGGAGCACACGGCACGGCCGCACCGCAACAACCGACGCAGAGGCCCCATCCGGTAAATCACGGGGTCGGACTCCAGGAGGAATGAGATGACCGCACCTCAGTTGGCGCCCCAAGGCGCGCTGGGTCAGCAGCTCGGCGGCACCCTCGGCGGCCTCGGCGGCGGCCTGCTCGGCCAGTCCGGGCTCGGCCAGCAGTTCGGCGGCGCCCTCGGCAGCCTGCTGCCCTTCGGCGCCGGCCCGCAGCAGCAGCAGCAGCAGCAGATGGACCCGCAGGGCGCCATCGGTCAGCTGCTCGGCAGCCTGCTGCCGTTCTCCGGCGGCCCCCAACAGCAGATGGCCCCCCAGGGCGCGATCGGTCAGCTGCTGGGCAGCCTGGTGCCCTTCGCCGCCGGCCCCCAGCAGCAGCAGATGGCCCCCCAGGGCGCCATCGGCCAGCTGCTGGGCAGCCTGGTGCCCTTCGCCGCCGGCCCCCAGCAGCAGCAGATGGCCCCCCAGGGCGCCATCGGCCAGCAGCTCGGCGGCACCCTCGGCGGCCTCGGCGGCGGCCTGCTCGGCCAGGCCGGCCTCGGCCAGCAGCTGGGCAGCGTGCTCGGCAACCTGCTGCCCTTCGCCGCCGGCCCCCAACAGCAGATGGCCCCCCAAGGCGCCATCGGCCAGCTGCTGGGCAGCCTGGTGCCCTTCGCCGCCGGCCCCCAACAGCAGATGGCCCCCCAGGGCGCCATCGGCCAGCAGCTCGGCGGGGCGCTCGGCGGCCTGGGCGGCGGCCTGCTCGGGCAGGCCGGCCTCGGCCAGCAGCTGGGCAGCGTGCTCGGCGACCTGCTGCCCTTCTACGCCGGCCCGCAACAGCAGCAGATGGCCCCCCAGGGGGCGCTCGGCCAGCAGCTCGGCGGCACCCTCGGCGGCCTCGGCGGCGGCCTGCTCGGGCAGGCCGGCCTCGGCCAGCAGCTGGGCAGCGTGCTCGGCAACCTGCTGCCCTTCGCCGCCGGCCCCCAACAGCAGATGGCCCCCCAAGGGGCGATCGGTCAGCTGCTGGGCAGCCTGGTGCCCTTCGCCGCCGGCCCCCAGCAGCAGATGGCCCCCCAGGGCGCCATCGGCCAGCAGCTCGGCGGCACCCTCGGCGGCCTCGGCGGCGGCCTGCTCGGCCAGGCCGGCCTCGGCCAGCAGCTGGGCAGCGTGCTCGGCAACCTGCTGCCCTTCGCCGCCGGCCCCCAGCAGCAGATGGCCCCGCAGGGCATCTTTGGCGGCGCGCTGGGCAGCGCCCTGGGCGGAGCGCTCGGCGGCGCGTTCGGGGACAGCGGTCTCGGCAGCACCATCGGCGGCATCGCCGGCGGCCTGCTGCCCTTCTCCGGCGGCCCGCAGCAGCAGATGGCCCCGCAGGGGATCTTCAGTGGCCAGTCCACTCCGCTCAGTGATCTGATCCAGCACCTGAGCCAGCAGCCCCTCGGTTCCGGAGGCATCGGGAGCCCCACCACGAGCATCCTGCCCTTCGGCGCCGGCCCGCAGCAGCAGATGGCCCCGCAGGGTGCCTTCGGTCAGCAGCTCGGCGGCGCACTGGGCGGTCTGGGCGGTGGCCTGTTCGGCCAGTCCGGCATCGGTCAGCAGCTCGGCAGCACCCTGGGCAGCCTGCTGCCGTTCTCCGCGGGGCTGCAGATGGCTCGGTGAGCGACGGCAGCGGCACGGCGGCGGATGGGACGGATCGGCGGATCACCCCCATGGGGACCCGCTCCAGGCAGAGCTCCCGTGACGGGAGCGCACGGGATGCGGTGCGGCACGTCGCTCTACCGGTCGCACCGCATCCCCGGCCAAGCTCGGACGTCCGTTCCGCCATCGTGAGGAGAAGGATCTCGTGGACCCCCAGCAGTACATCGTGACCGACAGACGAGATGGGGCCGGCGACGAGGGATTCGGTGGATTCCTGGCGGCGGCCGAGCACATGGCCGGCGTGACCATCAAGAAGGTCCACTCGCGCTACGTCGTCTTCGAGGCGCCCCCGGCCGTTGCCGAGACATTGGCACAGCAAGTGGGGACCGAGTACCAGATCACTCCGAACAGTGAACTCAACCTGTACGGCTGAACCCAACCCATACGGCACGACGTAGGAGTCGCGGCCCTTTGTGGAGGAGGATCCCCCATGCCCCAGTCGGAAGGCCGTGGCAGTCGACCCCCGGCGAACGGCGGCGGCGCGCCGGCGCCGGCGGCGGACGGCGGCGAGGTACGGGTCGGCCCGCCCATCCGCCAGTACCTGATGGCACCGCGGCCGGGGCTGACCGCCCATGCCGCGGGCGTCCGCCCGATGGCCGCGGGGCTGCTGAACGCCACGGTGGACTCGATGGGCCTCGACGTGGTCAAGCGGATCAAGCGCCCCCGCCGCACCCTGGCGACCTTCGGGGCCTCCTCGGGCGAGGCGACCGACATCCTCGTGACGAACATGGAGCCGGAGCGGGCCCAGCTGATCGCGGCCACCGCGCCCAACCTCACGATCGGTGAGAACGCCCGCCTCCAGTACGGCGCGCTGGTCAGCGCCGTCGGCGACTCGGCGCCCATCAGCGCCCTGCTCGCCCTGGGGGCGGTCCGACCCAAGCAGATCCGGTTCCGGGTCCTCGGCGAGGCCGACCGACCCCTGGCCGGCGCGACGGTGACCCTCGGCGGGGACACCGTCCCCCAGCAGGGGCTGACCGACCAGAAGGGGGAGCTCACCCTGCCCCTGCACACGCTCGGCGACCGGCCCGCGCGTTCGCTCTTCGTCGTCAAGCCCGGCGGTGGGTACTGGGACCTCTACCTCACCGAACCGACGCTGTCGGACGGCAGCACGAACGTGATCCGGCTCCAGTCCTTCGGGGAGACGGTGGAGGGCTTCCCCACCTCCATGCAGTTCGGTTGGGGTCAGCGGCTGATGGGCCTGGACCGCCTCCCTGCCGGGATCAACGGGGAGGGCGTGAAGATCGCGATCGTCGACTCGGGCGCCGACAACACCCACCCCCTCCTCGGTCACATCCGGCTGGGTCGCGACCTGGGCGAGGGGAACCCCCCGAACGGCTGGACGAACGACCTGGTGGGGCACGGCTCGCACTGTGCGGGTGTGATCGCTGCGCGCTCGACCGAGGGCCAGCTGCGCGGGTTCGCCCCGGAGGCCGAGGTCCACGTCCTCAAGGTGTTCCCGGGCGGGCGGTACGACGGCCTCATCGACGCCCTGGACTACTGCATCGACCACCAGATCGACGTCGTGAACATGAGCCTCGGCGGCGACGAGAACAACCCGGCCGTCGAGGACACGCTGGCGGCCGCCGCGCTCAACGGCATCGTCTGCATCGTGGCGGCCGGCAACTCCGGGGACGAGGTCAAGTTCCCCGCACGCTCGCCCAACGCCATCGCTGTCGCGGCGGTGGGCGATCTGCAGGAGGTCCGGCCCAACACGTGGGACAGCTCCACCTTCCGGGCGCAGTACCTGGCGGCCGACGGGGTGTTCTCCCCCACGTTCACCTGTCACGGCCCGGAGATCACCGTCTGCGCTCCGGGAGTGGGGATCATCTCGACGGTTCCCGGTGGGGCGTTCGAGAGCCAGTCCGGTACGTCGATGGCGGCACCGCACGTGACCGGTCTGGCAGCGCTCCTGCTGGCACACCACCCCGTCTTCCGGAGCCAACTCCGCGAGCGCAACCAGGCGCGGGTCGCCGGACTCTTCAGCATCCTGCGGTCGATGTGCCAGCAGCTGCCCTTCGGCGCCGACCGCACCGGTGCGGGACTGCCGACCCTGGCCGGGTTCGAGGACACCCTCGTCCCGGGCGGAGCCGCAGCGGCCGCCCAGGGAGGCGCCGCGGCGTTCGTGCCGCCGTCGCCGCGGGCTCCCGTCGGAGGCGGCACGGGAGCCGTGGCACCCCAGGGGACCGGGCCCCAGATGGCCCCACAGGGTGTCATCGGCCAGCAGCTCGGCGGTGCACTCGGCGGCCTCGGTGGCGGGCTGCTCGGCCAGGCCGGCCTCGGGCAGCAGCTGGGCAGCGCACTGGGCACCCTGCTGCCGTTCTCCGCCGGCCCGCCGGTGACGCAGGAGGCCGCACTGATCCAGCAGTTGGGGACCGCGCTGGCCGACCCGCGGGTGATCGCCCTGCTGCAGGCCCAGTCCGCCGGGCAGGGCGCCAGGTGGTGACCTGACCGGTTCCACGCCTACGGGCGGGGCCATGGCGAGGGGGCGGGGCCACCACAGGGCTCGCCCCGCCCCCCGACGCCTGACCGTCTGCCGGCCCGGAGTCCTCCGGGTCAGCTCCCGGCGGGGGTGACGCCGAACATCAGGACCCGGCGCTCGATGTCGTAGTGCACCGTGCCGGTGTTGGCCAGCAGGTCCTGCAGGTTGTCCGCGTCGTCGGGGTCCAGCGTGAGGACCTCCTCCCACGCCCCCTGGTCCAGGACCAGCTGCAGGGTGTAGGTACCCGGCTTACCGGGTTCCCCGGCCACCCAGCTGAACTGGTAGTGGCTGAGTTGGCGGACCTTGACGCTGTTGTCGGTGACCGGCTGCGGTACCTCGGGCACGGCATCTCCCTCCGTCGGGGTCACGCGGGACTGCGCGACCGCTCACCGGGCCCCTACCCCTCGCGGCGGCAGGCACCCCCGGTGACCGGCGTGTCCGCATGGCAGTTCTCTCATCCACGTCATATCCGGTCCCGCCGGTCGGCGCCCCACCCTCGCTGTCGTGCACACGACGGCGGGGAGGCAGCGGCGCATGGCCGACGAGGGGCCTGGTCCACGGTGTGGGACCGCACCGGCACGTGGCGCCGGCACCCGGTCCGGACCCGGTGGCTGCAGCCCGGGGACGACCTCGTCGCGGTGCTCGACGCCTGCACGGTGGAGCTGCAGCGCGGCACCGACACGGTCGCGGTGAGCGAGAAGGTCGCCGTCCTGCTTACCCACCGCGCGGTGCGGCGCTCGACCGTCGCGGCCGGCCGCCGGGCGCGGTTCCTGGCCCGCCACGTGCAGCTCGTCGGCGACAGCCGCGGGCTGTCGACCCCCGAGAAGATGCAGCTGGTGGTGGAGCGGCAGGGCCGCGTGCGGGTCTTCGCCGCCGCGCTCTCGGCCGGGCTGCTGCGCCCGCTCGAGCACCGAGGTGCCTTCTACCGGCTGGCCGGCACCTTCGCCCGGGACCTGGACGGGCTGCGCCCGCCGTACCCGGACCTGCCGCTGCCGCCGCTGGAGCCACGGGTCGCCCGCCGCCTGGCGCAGGCCTGGCAGGAGCGGCTGGGCTGCGGAGTGGCGGTCGTCGACGTCAACGACCGCGGTGGGTCGGTGCGGGCGGTGTCCTCGGCGGCGCTGCCGGCCGAGGAGCTGCTCACCGCGCTGGGCGACAACCCGATGGGCCAGGGGACGTCGGGCACCCCGGTCGTGCTGGTGCGACGCTCACCGTCCGGGCAGCAGCCCGCGTAGCACCGCGCCGAGCCCGACCAGCTCCGCGGACCGCAGCAGCCGCGGCAGCCGCAGGTACACGATCTGGCAGGCCAGGACGGCCACCGGCACGGCGAGCAGCCCGTGGACGGCCCGGGCCGCCCACCAGGTGGGGACGGCGGCACACCCGGCGGCGAGCGCGATCTGCAGGCAGCACCGCCCCAGACCGCCCAGGTCGAGGCCCCCGCCTCGACCGGCGCGTACTGGCTGGTGGAAGGGGCAACGGGCGGTGCGGGAGCGGGTTCCGGGGGTGGCTGGACGTCCGGCGCCGGTGCCGGGCTCGGCCGCGTCTCGATCGACGGGCCGGGGACCGTCGCGACCTGGATGGGCCAGGGTAGCGGCTCGCCCTCGGTGGACGCCGGGCGCAGCGTTGTCCAGGCCGCGATGCCGACGACCGCGACGGCGGCCACCGCGGCGCGCAGGACGAGGGCCGCGTGCCGGCGCAGTCGGGATCGCACACCTGCACCGTGCTCGTCCCGCCCCAACCGGCGGTGAGAGCCGTCTGAGAGCCCTCTCGTGCGCCGCTCTTCCCCGCAGGGGGCAGCCGCCCTCCCCTGTTGGGGGGAAAGTGCGCGTCCCGGACGTCGCTGGAGTGGGTCCAGCGCGGACACGTGCCGATGGGATGGGGTGTCCGTGTCCCTGCCCGCGCGCGGCGACGTCACGGCGAGCGACTGGGACGACCGGCTCGCCGCCGTCTTCGCCGACCCGTCGCTGCTGCGGCTGGTGTTCCAGCCCATCGTCGACCTGCAGCGCGGCGCGATCGCGGGCTACGAGACGCTGGCCCGCTTCTCCACCCCGGACGGACGGCGGAGCGAGCACCCGCCGGACCTGTGGTTCGCCGCCGCGGACGCCGTCGGCCGCGGGGCGGAGCTCGAGGCGGTCGTCGTCCGGGAGGCCCTCGCCGTCCTGCCCACGCTGCCGCCCGACTGCTTCCTCACCGTCAACGTCAGCCCGCACCTGCTCACCCAGCCGGAGCTGTCCGAGCCGCTGCTGGCCGTCGACGACCTGGCGCCGCTGGTCCTGGAGCTGACCGAGCACCAGGCCGTCGGCGACCTGCGCCCGCTGGTGGACCTGCGCGATCGGCTGCGCGCCCGAGGGGCCCTGCTGGCCCTGGACGACGCCGGCTCGGGGTACTCCGGACTGCAGCAGATCACCCAGTTCCGGCCGCAGCTGATCAAGCTCGACCGGGCGCTGGTCTGCGGCGTCGACGGGGACGAGGTCAAGCTGGCCCTGGTCGAGATGCTCGGGGAGTTCGGCGGCCGGATCGACGCGTGGCTGCTGGCCGAGGGCATCGAGACGTGGGGCGAGCTGCAGGCCTTCCAGCGGCTCCGGGTCCCGCTCGGACAGGGCTGGCTGCTGGGACGGCCCGGTCCGCCGTGGGCGCAGCTGGACCCCGCCGTCCGCGACCGGCTGCGGCACCAGGCCGCACAGGCCCTGCTGACCGACCACGTGGCCGGCCTGGCCGAGCCGGTGCTGGTCGTCCGGGACGGCGAGACACCGCCCGGCGCCCTGGGTGTGGAGGTCGACGAGTTCGGCCACCCGCGTTGGCTGCTCGTGCCGCACCGCCGCGGGGACGACCCGCCCGGCCACCGCCGTGCGCCGGTGAGCCTGCGGGTCCCCGCGTCTGCGGGCCTCAGCGAGGTCGCCCACCGGGTGGCCGCGCGGCCCGAGGAGACCCGGTTCGACCCGGTCGTGTGCGTCGACGCGCACGGCGCCGCCCTCGGCATCGTCCGCGTGGAACGGCTGCTGCTGCAGCTGGCCGCGGCGCGCGCCGGCTGACCGACCCCCGCCGTCCGCCGGACGACGGTCTCTCCCCCACCCCAGGAGGTAAGTCCATGAAGCAGTTCGCGTGTGGCGACGTCGTCCCCTCGTGCGGCCGGACGTTCACCGCGCCGACCGACGACGAGATCCTCGCCGCGGTCGCGGGTCACGCCCGCGACGACCACGGTCTCACCGACATCCCCTCGAGCCTGGTCGACCAGGTCCGCGCCGCCATCCGGACCGCCTGAACCCTGACCGCGTGCGAGGCCCCGACCCGGATCGCCGGGTCGGGGCCTCGATGCACGTGGGCAGCTCCCGCCCCTGCCTCGCTGAGCGGCGTGGGATGGCTCAGTAGGGCGGGGGTTCGGTGACGGCGGTGAGGCCGGTGGGCGTGGTGACGGTGAGCGTGCCGTCGGCCTGCATGGCGTAGGCCCATCCCGGTGCCTGGTGCTTGCCGCGGTGGTTGGTGCTGCAGAAGCCGGCCAGGTTGCCTGCCGCCGTCGGTCCGTCCGGGTAGCGGCGCACGTGGTCCAGTTCGCCGCCCCTGGGCACACGGCGGCGGCAGCCAGGGAAGCGGCACCGCCGGTCCCGGGCCCGCACGAACCGGTCGAGCGGATCGCCGGGCCGGTGACCGTCGCTGGGGCCGGGAGCACCCAGGCCGGGGCGGCCGGTGAGGTCGTGATCGCAGGCCTGGGGGTCGCGACGGCACGCGAGGCGGCCGCAGGTACCGGTCCGGCGCAGTTCGGGCAGGTCGGTCAGCGCCAGCAGTGCGCCGCTGACCGCGTCGGTGAGCGCGATGCGCGGCCGGTCGGCCAGCCCGCCACCCCCGGTCGCCATGAGCAGCGCGGCCAGCTCCTCGCGCTGGCTGTCCGCGGCCGCGGCGAGCGCGGTGAGGGCGTCGGTGGCGGCGTCGACCCGCCCGGCCGCATCGCCCCGCCAGGCGGCCTCGTCGGCGGCGTCGGCGCGCTGCGCGGTGCGCAGCATCCGCTCAGCGGCCCCCAGGGCCAGACGAGCGGTGTGCACCGCGTCCCCGGCCTCGTCCACCGCCCGGTCGGCCGCGGCCCACCAGCCGCCACGCAGGGGAGGCATGGCGTCGAGGTCGGCCGGGCCGCCCGTGTCGTCGAGGTCTGCGGTGTGGGGCCGCGGTCCGGTGCCCCGCTCGGGGGGTCGGGCGGGTCGGGCGGGGCTCCGGGCGACCAGCCGGCGTCGCCGGGTGCGGGACCCTCGCCGAAGGCCTCGCGCACCAGGTCGTCGAGCCAGCGGTCGAACTCCGCGCCGTGCAGTCGCGCGATCGCTCGTTCGATCAGGCCGCCCTCGGTGTCGACCGGCTCGCCGTCGGTGCAGCGAGCATGCGCGGCGGTGGCCGGCGGAGTCGGGCCGTCAGCCGTCGGGGCAGTGCTGGTGACGGCTCCATCGGGTGCGGCAGCAGTGCCTGCGTCAGGCGTGCCGGTGGCCACGGGGTCCAGGCCGGCGAAGGCGCGGACCAGTCGGCGGGCCATCCCCGCAGTCACCGGCTTGCCGTCCACCTCACCGATCGCGTCCCCACCGAGGGCGGTCTGCAACGGAGCGACCAGGGTCAGCAGTGCCTGCACCGGCGCCAGGTCGCTCTCCCCCGGTCGAAGCACGAGGTCCATCAGGCAGTCGACCAGCTTCTGCCCCCGGGAGCGGGTGTCGGACGGATCGGCATCCAGGGCGTCGACGTACGCGGACAGTGCCCGGTAGAGGGCCTGTGCCTCCGGGGTGGTGCACACGATGGTCACCGCGGACATGCCCGTCGTGCGCTCCGGGCGGAGCGAGATCCCCCGCTGTCTGAGTGCCCGGGCCAGATCGCGGGCGGCGTCGCGGGCGTTGTGCCTGGCAACCACCCGGCGCACCCGGTCCCCCAGCGCCGCCGGGGTGGTCACACGGGTGCGGGCGGCCATCCAGGCCAGCAGTTCGCCCTCGACCCGGGCCCGCAGCCCGTCGTCGGCGATGGGGGCGACGTGCTCGACGAGGCACCACAGGTGCTGCGGGTGCAGCAGCCCGGACTCCAGCGCGTCGAGCACCCGCGGCAGCCGGGTCACCAGCGTCCGCGACAGCTCCAGCTCCCGCTCGGCCGTCTGCGTGGTGATGCCCAGCGCGATGGACAGCTCCTGCGCGGCCCACTCGCTCACCGGCCGCAACACCTCCGCCCGTGCCGCCCACCGCTCGGCCGACATCGCCCCACGCTCACCCTGCTGGCGGTCGGTCGACGCAGGGCGCGTCTCGGCGAACGCCGCCAACGCCCGCGCCCGCACCGCCGTCTGCCGGGAGATCTCCCGCGACGCGGCCTGCACCTCACCCAACGGCCCGGACGCCCACCCCACCGTCGGCGCCACGACGGCCGCCGCGCTGGTCTGCGTCCCGCCGTCCATGTGTTCGATCATACGTTCGATCAGCGACCAGAACAAGACGAACCTGCAGCTCAGCGGCGTGCGGGAACCGCAGGCAGGTCAGCGGCCACGAGGGACGACCAGGGCAGAGGGCAGAGGGCAGGCGGCGGCGGGCAGCGGGCAGCGAGACGAGGAGGCGACGAGACCGGCCGGAGGATCGGGGCGCAGACAGCGACGAGCCCGGTGGGCCGGGCCGGCAGGGACCGGCCCGGACCACCGGGCTCGTGCAGGACCTCGTCAGCGGGTGGTGGCCGCCAGCGAGGCCGACAGGGTGAGCCGGTAGGCCTCGGGGACCTCCGCGGCCGCGCGCCGGGGCGTGGGCATCAGGTCGATGACCATGCGGGTCGGCGCGAAGGCCTCCGCGTAGCCGATCCGGGCCTGGGCGCCCCAGTGCCGGGCGGAGGCCACGACGGCGTCGGGCTCGACCATGGCCGACATCTCCACCTGCGAGGCGTGCGCGCCGAGCGCGGCGAGCTTGCCCGACAGGTAGGCCGTCACGTCGACGAACGTGGTCGGGGCGAACGTCAGCGTGGAGGGGCTCTGGTAGTGCAGGACCCGGGAGAGCCGGCGGGCCGCCGAGAGCGTCGCAGCGGCGACGGCGCGGTGGTCCTGGTGGCTGTCGTCGGGGGCGTGCACGTAGACGACGTCGGCGTCGACCTCCTTGATCGCCCGCTCGACGACGGCGACGGTGGCGGCGTCGGGGGTGACGGTGCAGTCCCGCCGCCCGCCCCACAGCAGCGCGGCGCCGAGGGTGCGGGCGGCCTGCTCCTGCTCGAGCCGCCGGCCGGTGATGGCCTCGTCGTCCCCGGGGCCGTTCTCCCCGCCGGTCATGACCAGCATGGTGACGGCGTCACCGGCCGCCGAGTGCGCCAGCAGCGTGGCGCCGCAGCCCAGCTCGATGTCGTCGGGGTGCGCCCCGACCGCGAGGACCCTACGCATCGCCGCGGCTCTCGGCGGCCGCGCGGGCGCGCCGGTTGGCACGCTGGACCAGGACGGCGCCGACGACGCCCGCGGCCGCGAGGCCGATGGCCGGACCGGTCCCGTTGCCCTCCTCGGGCAGCTCCGTGGACGCCGGGCAGGTCGCCGCGTTCGGCGCCAGGACCTGACCGATGTACGCCAGCTTCCCGTCGATGGTCCAGTAGTTGCCCGACCGCGTGTACTCGGTCGAGGTGAGCGTGATGGTGAAGGCCCCGCGCTGCGTCCCGGGCTGGAAGGTGGTCGGCTGCCGGCCGTCCTGCGACGACGGCGCCACCCGGTTCCGCGAGCCCACGGGCAGCGTGATGGGGACGGTGGCCCTGTTGGTGTAGCCGAGCACCGCGGTGTACGTGCCGTCGGTGTTCTTGCGCACGCAGTCCAGGACCGGCGTGACCTCCCCGACGGCCAGCGCCGTCCCGGGGGAGGCGAGCAGCCCGATCGCAGCGATGACCGCCACCAAGGCGGCACGGGTGGCACGCGCGCGTACGCGTCGTGCCGTCGAAGACCTCGAGAGGCCGTCCATGACGTCAGTCCTCGTGTCCGGGGCGGCCGACCCGCCCGACGGGGTCGCATCGGCGCGCTGCGGCCGTCCCTGTAGCCCCGTGCGCCCGATCTCCCCCGACAGGGGGAGACGACGTCGGCGCGTCACTGCAGCGCCCGGGCGCGCCGGCTCGCCCGGTGGACCATGACGCCGCCGACGACGCCCGCCGCGGCCAGCGCGATCGCCGGGCCGGTCCCGTTGCCCTCCTCCGGCAGCTCCGACGACGGCGGGCACGGCGAGGTGGAGCCGACCGCGGCGGCGAAGTCGAGGACGTACCCCTCCAGCTCCCACCGCGCGCCCGAGCGCAGCTCGGCCGCGGTGACCCGGACCGTGAAGGCGCCGTGCGTGGTGCCGGACTCGAACGCGGTCGGCTGGACCCCCTGGAGCCGCGACGGGTACAGGTCGTTCTTCTTGCCGTGCGGGACCCGCCACACGCCCCACGTGTGGCTCGTGTAGCCCACGACGAGCGTCCTCGAGCCGTCGGCGTTCGCCACGTGGCAGTCCAGCAGCGGCTCCACCTTCCAGGCGGCCGATGCCGTACCCGGCAGGACGAGCAGTCCCACCAGGGCGATGACCGCGGCCAGCGCGGCACGGGCCGCGCCCGCGCGCAGCCGCCGTGCCGTCGAAGACCTGTTCCCGTCGTCCATCCGATGCGCCCCCGTCCCCCGGGCGGCCGGCCCGCCCGTCGGGGGACGCATCGGCAGGTTCAGCGCGGGACCACAGCGTGCGGGAGCAGTTCCGCCCGAACGGGTGAGCCCAGCAGCTCCAGCGCCAGCGACGCCGCCGCGGGGAAGGTGTCGGTGACCGCCCACGCGCGCGGCTCGTCGGGGGCGGCGGCGTACTCCCCCTGCCGGACCCGGATCGCCCGGGCCCCCACGGCCGCCGCCACGGCGACGTCCTTGCCGGGCCGGTCGCCGATCACCAGCAGCCGCTCGGGCGGCAGCCCCAGCTCCGCGGCGACCGCGACCAGGCCGGCCGGGTGGGGCTTGCGGACGGCGCGGCCGCCCAGGGTGTCGGTGACGACGACGACCGGCAGCAGCCGACCGAGCCCGGTGGCGGCCACCTTCGCTGCCTGGATGGCCGGGTTGCCGTCGGTCAGGCAGGCCAGCGGCGCGGCCGCGGCCAGCGCCCGCAGTGCGTCGGCGGCCCCGGGGTAGGGCGCGAGCCGGGGCGGTGCGTGCTGCGTGAAGGCCGCCACGAGCGGCGGCACGAGCTCGGCCAGCGACGTCGCCGGCACGCCGACCGCCAGCAGCGCCCGGTCGATCGTCCCGCCGGCGTCGGACCCGGCGGCCAGCTCCGCACGCAGCGCCGCGTGCACCGCGTCGCCGTCGAGCCCGGCCTGCCCGGCCGCGACCCCGACCGCGGCGGCGGCCGAGGCCAGGTAGTCGGCCTGCGGGTAGAGGGTGTCGTCCAGGTCGACGACGACGCCCAGCGGCGGGGGCCCGGCCCATTCCGTCACCACGGCAACCGCCCGTCGGTGAAGTCGGGTTCGTCGAGGGCGAGCAGGGCGTCGGTGCGCTCGTCGGCGAGGACGGCGGCCACCTGCGGTCCCGTCGTCCCGTCGCCGTACGGGCAGGGCGCCGTCCCGGCGCGCTCCTGCCCCTCGCGGCTGGTGTGCCCGGCGGCGGCGGACAGCACGGCCGCCGCCGCGCGGTCGTCGGTGAGCCCGGCGAGGGTCGTCGTCCCGGCCTCGACGCCCTCCCAGCGCGGCGTCGAGCCGCGCAGCACGACGACCGGGACGCCGAGGTACGCGGCCTCCTCCTGGATGCCGCCGGAGTCGGTGACCGCCAGGCGGGCCGAGGCCAGCGCGGCCAGCAGGACGTCGTACTCGACCGGCCCGGTCAGCGTGATCGACGGGTGCTCCAGCCGGTGCCCGAGGCCGGTGGCCGCCAGCCGGGCGGCGGTGCGCGGGTGCACCGGGAAGGTGACCGGCCCGACCTGCTCGGCCAGCGCCCGCACCACGCCGACGAGGCGGGCCAGGCGGACCGGGTCGTCGACGTTGGTCGGCCGGTGCGCGGTGACCAGGACGCCGGACCGCTCCCCCACCGGCACCCGCTGCACGCCGCGGGCGACGAGGGTGTCGATCACGGGGTTGCCGACGACGAACACCCGCTCGGCGGGGACGCCCTCGTCGGAGAGGAACGCCGCGGCGCGCTTGGTGGGCGCGAAGTGCAGCTGGGCGACCGCCGCGGCGACCCGCCGGTTGACCTCCTCGACGCTGCGCGGGTTGAGGCTGCGCAGCCCGGCCTCCAGGTGCGCGAACGGCACCCCCGCGGCCCGGGCGGCGAGCGCGTAGGCCGGCACCGTGTTGGTGTCGCCGAGCGCGAGCACCAGGTCGGGGCCGGACAGCCGCAGCGCCCGGAACGCGTCGGCGTGCAGCGCGCCGGTGCGCTCGGCGGGGTCGGTGGGCAGCGCGAAGCGGTGCCCGGGGGTCAGCCCGAGCGCCGCCTGCAGCTGGGCGCCCATCCGCGGGTCGGTGTGCTGGCCGGTGTCGACCACGCTCACCCGGTGGCCGGCGTCGGTCAGCGCGGTGACGACCGGGGCCAGCTTGACCACCTCGGGCCGGGTGCCGAACGGCACCAGCACGTGCCGCTCACGACTCATGCCGTCACCGCCACCGGGGCGCAGGGGTCGACGACGGGGCTGCCGTCGTCGCTGCTGTAGGTCTCGGCGAAGTAGCGGCTCATCGCCACACCGGGCCGGAACGACAGGTCCGGCAGCGGGGCGCCCCGGACGCCGGCCAGGTAGGCGGCGACGACGTCGGCACCCGCGGCGAGGGTCAGCGGCAGGCCGCCGGAGAAGCGGGGGTTGATCTCCACGACGGTCGCGGTGCCGTCGTCGGCGACGAAGCCCTGCACGTTGGCCGGCCCGGTCAGCGCCACCGCGGCCAGCGCACCGGTCACGACCCGGGTCACCGCGTCGGAGGCGAAGGTGCGGCCCTTCACCGAGATCCCGGCCTTGGTCTCCTCGCGCCAGCGCGGCACGACGACCCGCACGGCGCCGTCCCGGTCGACCAGCGCGTCGGCGGTGAACTCCCGCCCGGTCAGCCGGGTCTGCGCGATCAGGCCGCCGTCCTCGCTGAGCGCCCCGACCACGGCACCGGGCTCGTCGAGCAGCCGGACGCCGCGGCTGCCGCGGCCGGCCAGCGGCTTGACCACCCACGGGCCGGGGACGCCGGCCACCTCGCCCGCGGTCGCGGCGGTGGCCGGGTGCGGCACCCCCGCGGCGGCCATGGCCCGGGCGAAGGCGGCCTTGCCGCAGCAGACGTCCACCGCGGCGGCGTCGGGCAGCCAGGTGGCGACCCCGGCCGCGGCCAGCAGCCCGGCGCCGGCGGCCAGGTGCGGGAGCTCCTCGGCGACCGTGCCGACCAGCGCGTCGACGCCGTACGCGGTGCAGACGCCGACGAGCGCCTCGACGAACCGCGGGTGGTCGCCGCGGGGCAGCGTGACCGCCACGTCCGCGAGGGCGCCCCCGGCGGCGGCGCTGTCGGCGTCGCCGGCGACGACCCGGTGGCCGAGGGCGACCAGCCGGCGGACGACGGCCACCCCGGCCGGGCCGCCGGACCCGGTGACGAGGACGGCGGCGCCGTCGGACGGCGGGGTGGCCGCGGGCGGCCGGGGCTGGGGCAGCGAGGGGGTCATCGGGCGTCCTGGGTCGTCGGAGCGGGCAGGAGGGCGGCGGCGCGCGGGCGCGGCGCCGGGGGGACGGACGGTCGGGCGGCGGCGCGCGGCAGCCGCGCAGTGGGGGCCTCCCCGTCGTCGGGGACGGCGGCGGGCTCGGGCACGGGGGCGGACTCCGGGGCGGCGTCCCGGTCGGGGTGCCGCAGCAGCCAGCCGCGCGCCCACAGCCGCAGGGCGGCGATCCGGTGGTTGGTCACCGGCTCCCACTGCCGGGCGGCGATCGACTCGGCCAGCACGTCGAGCACGGCCGGGTCGTCGTCGTAGGTCGCCACCGCGACCAGGGACGCGGCGTGCGCCCCCAGCCCGTCGCCGGCCAGCGCGCGCACCCGCGCGGCGCGCTCGGCCGAGGGCAGGTGGCCGATGCGGTAGTCGATGCGCCCGGCCTCGCGGCGTGCGCCCATCCACCGGGCGACCCGCGTCGGCAGCACGTAGCGGTACATCAGCCCGGTCAGGTTGAGCCGCCGTGAACTGCTGGGCACCTGCTCGTCGGCCAGCCGGTAGCCGAGGCCGGGCCGCGCCCAGCTGCCCGGACGGCGGGCCGTGTGCCGCCCGGCGACGTCCTGCTCGGCGCGCTCCGCCGTGGGCAGCGTGATGCAGACCATCAGCAGGAACCCGCCGAGGGTGGCCGCGAGGTTCCACACCGTGCCGACCCAGTCGTGGAAGAGCACCAGTGCCGGGGTGCCCCAGACCAGGCCGGCCAGGGTCGAGCCGGCCAGCCGCAGGTGGTTGAGCACCAGCAGCGCGGCGACCGCGACGACCAGTCCGGCCACCGCGTGCTGGCGCCGGCCGCGCAGGACGACGGCGGTCAGCGCCGTGAGGCCCAGCACCGACAGGATCGAGGAGCAGGACTCGGTGACCTCGGCCAGGATGATCTCGCCGTCCGCCCGGAACACCAGGATGTGCCGTTCTAGGGAGTCCGACACCGACTCCACCCCGGCGAGGGTGAGCACGTCGGCGACCCAGCGCGCCTCGTGGACCTGCAGGAACCCGGCGCCGTACTCGAAGCCGACGGCGCAGATGACCACCGCGAGCGCCAGGTCCAGCAGCACCGGCACGAGCCGGCGACCGCTGCGCCGGGGGCGCCGGGGACGCCGGTACCGGTGCCGGCCCCGCTCAAGCGGGACGACGGCCACCGCCGTCGCCATCAGGACGCCGTCCCGGCCGGCGCGACCGCGGGCGGGTCGACCCGGACCGTGGACGTCGCCCCCGACCGCGAGGTCTTCACCCAGGTGTAGGGATGGCCGAGCATGCCGTCGACGTAGGCGCGGCTGGTGATCCAGATCGACAGCGCGAAGGCCGGCAGGAAGCCCAGCAGCCGCCAGGCGGCCCGCCGCTCCACCCGGCCGACGAGCAGGCCGACGGAGAGCTCGGCCAGCGGGCCGACGAACAGCAGCATCGACAGCGGCAGCAGCGCCACGATCGGCAGGTCGCCGATGCCGAACGCCCGCAGCACGGTGAGCAGCAGGCCGATCCCGCTGAGCAGCGGCACGTGGTAGACGAGCAGGAACAGCGCCGTCTCGACCTTCTCGACGAGGCTCAGGTGCGGCGAGCGCATGAGCGGGCGCCAGTAGTCGCGGAAGCACTTCTGGTGACCCCGCGCCCACCGGTACCGCTGCTTCCAGAAGCGCTGGGCGCTGACCACCGCCTCCTCGAAGTCGACGGCGGAGAGGTCGTAGCGGACCCGCTGGCCGGCGATCAGGACGCGCAGCGTGAGGTCGGTGTCCTCGGTGACGGTGTGCGGGTTCCAGCCGCCGAGGCCGCGCAGCGTGGACATCCGCACCGCGCAGTTGGCCCCGCCGTACGCGGGCAGCTCGAACAGCGCCTGCCGGCCGTACTCGTTGACCAGGTAGCCCGACAGGAAGTCGACGAAGACCGTCGAGGCCATCTGCGAGTCGCGGCCGTTGCGGATGACGCAGCGGCCCATGACCGCGCCGACGACCGGGTCGCGGAAGTGCCGGACCAGCCGGCGCAGCGCCGTCGCCTCCGGCTCGTGGTCGGCGTCGAAGACGACGGCGATCTCGGCGTCGACCAGGTGCAGGGCGTCGTTGAGCGCGCCGGACTTGCCGCCGCCGGAGCCCGGCGGGCGGTGCAGCACGCGCAGCCGCGGCTCACGGGCGGCCCAGGCGTCGAGGCGGGCGCCGGTGGTGTCGTCCGAGCCGTCGTCGACGACGACGAGGGCGAGCCGGTCGGCCGGGTAGTCCAGCGCGAGCAGCGCCGTCACCATCCCGTCGACGACGAGCTCCTCGTTCTTGCAGCCGACGAAGACCGCCACCGACGGCGTGTAGGTGTCCAGCCCGACGTCGGCGGCGAGCATGTCCGCCTCGGCCCAGCGGGCGGCGGCGACGGCGAACCCGAGGTGCCGGCAGAAGTAGATGCCGAAGACGACGTTGAGCGCACCGCCGATCACGCCGAGCGTCTCGTCCAGGCCGTAGAAGAGCGCCACCATGGCGAAGCCGCAGACGTACGCCAGCAACACCAGTGGCCGGCCCTCGGGCCGGCTGGCGTGCGGGTCGGCGGCGGCCGGGGCGAGCGGGGTCGGTCCGCGGACCACGGCCTCACCTCCCCCGCCTCCGACCTGCGGCGGAGCGCGGACTCCGCCGTTCAGCTCATCGGCACCCGGCAGCCGGGATCAAGCCGAAGCACCCCGGGCCTCGCCCGGCGACTGCCCCGCCGGGGTGAGCGCGGTCGCCGCCGCTCAAGGTCACCGGCGCCCGTGCCGTTGGGATCGGGACGTCAGCAGGGGCGGACGGCGATCAGGAGGATGCCGTGGACGTGCCGGGCCCGGGGACACCCGCCGAGCTGCGGTCCACCGTGGCCCGCGAGGCGGCCGTGGTGGTGCTGCTGACGGTCCTGGTCGCGATCGCGAGCGTGCTGGCCGACCTGCCGGGCCGGATCGCGGACTGGTCGCGGTCGGCGGTCGGCCCGCTGGACGACGCCGTCCTGCTGCTCGCCGCCTCGCACCTGTTCATGATGGTCTTCGGGTCGCGCCGCGCCCGGGACCTCAAGGCCCAGCACGCCCGCCGCGCGCAGGCCGAGCAGGAGCTGCGCGAGCGCGCCCGCACGGACCCGCTGACCGGCCTGCTCAACCGGGCCGGGCTGGCCGAGGAGCTGCGCGCGGCGGTCGACGACGCGGCCGCCGGCGGCCCGCCGCTGGCCGTGGTGATGCTCGACCTCGACCGCTTCAAGGAGGTCAACGACACGCTCGGACACGCCGTCGGGGACACCCTGCTGCGCGCCGTCGCCGAGCGGCTGACCGCGGAGCTGCGCCGCGGCGACGTGCTCGCGCGGCTGGGGGGCGACGAGTTCGTCGTGCTGCTCCGGGACGCCGACCCCGACGCCGTCCGGCGCACGACCGACCGGCTGCTGGCCGCGCTGCGGCTCCCCTTCGACGTCGACGGCATCGTGCTCGAGGTCGACGGCAGCCTGGGCGTGGCCACCGCCGGCACCGACCCGGCCGAGCTGCTGCGCGCCGCGGACGTGGCCATGTACGCGGCCAAGGCCGACCGGAGCGGCGTCGTCGTCCACTCAGCCGGGCTCGACCGGCACGACCCGGCGCAGCTGAGCCTGTTCGGCGACCTGCGGCGGGGCATCCGCGACGGCGAGCTGCGCGTGCACTACCAGCCCAAGGCCGCGCTGGCCGACGGGCGGGTGCGGGGCGTGGAGGCCCTGGTCCGCTGGGAGCACCCGCAGCGGGGCCTGCTCCCCCCGTCGGAGTTCATCGGTCTGGCCGAGGCCACCGGGCTCATCCGCACCCTCACCGACGTCGTCCTCACCCAGGCCCTGGAGGACTGCCGCCGCTGGCGGGCCGAGGGCGTGGCGCTCACCGTCGCGGTGAACCTCTCCGCCCGCGTCCTCCTCGACACGGGCCTGCCCGACCGCATCGCCGCACGACTGGCCGACGCCGGCCTCCCGGCGGACTGCCTGGAGCTGGAGGTCACCGAGAGCGCGGCGATGCAGGACCCGGGCCAGGCCCTCGACGTCCTGCAGCGGCTGCGCGGACTCGGCGTCACCCTCTCCGTCGACGACTACGGCACCGGGCACGCCTCGCTGTCCTACCTCAGCCGCCTGCCGGTGAGCACGCTGAAGATCGACCGCTCGTTCGTCTCGACGATGGAGCTGGACGGCACCGACCAGGTCATCGTGCGCAGCACCATCGAGCTGGCGCACGCCCTGGGGCTGCGGGTGGTCGCCGAGGGCGTGGAGACCCGGGCCACCTGGGAGCGGCTGGTCGCGCTGGGCTGCGACGAGGCCCAGGGCTTCTGGCTGGGCCGGCCGGGTCCGGCCGAGGGGGTGCTGGCGCGGGTGGCCGCCATCGACTCCCTGACCAGCGGCGACGCCGTCCTGCCCGCCGGGGCCTGACCGCCTGCCGTTCGGCGACCGGGACCCGTCAGGCCGTGGGGCTCAGTGCGCGCAGGTCCCGGACGTAGACGGCGGTGCCGTGGCCGAAGCCGGACACCAGCGGCTGCACGCGGGGGGCGACCGCGGCGACCAGGCCGCGCGGGGTCACCGGCACCCGCAGCGCGTCGCCGGAGACCGACAGCACGAGCAGCGTGGCCACCAGGGCGAGCAGCGGCACCGTGGCCAGCGCCGCGGGCAGCCCGGCGTGCTCGGCCACCAGGCCGATCAGCGGCGGGCCGCCGAGCAGGCCGGTGTAGCCGACGGTGGTGGCCAGCGCGATGCCGCGCGCACCACCGAGGACGCCGGCCCGCGAGATGGCCAGCGGGAACACGTTGGCCAGCCCCAGCCCGACGACCACGAACCCGGCCAGCGCCGTGGGCACCGTCGTCGCCGTCACCGCGGCCACGCCCCCCGCCGCGGCGAGCACGGTGCCGCCCGCGAGCAGCCGCCGCTCCCCCAGGGCCGCCACCAGCCGGCCCCCGGCGAGGCGGCCGCAGGCCATGGCGAGGGAGAACCCGGCGTACCCGGCCGCGGCCAGCGCCGTCGTCGCCCCGAGTTCCTCGTGCAGGTGCAGCGCGCCCCAGTCCGAGAGCGCGCCCTCGCCGAAGGCCGTGCAGCCGGCCACGGCACCGAGGACGACGAGCACCGCGGTGGGCCGCGCCGCGTCGCGCCCGGCGTCGGCGGGGTCGGGCGCCGCGGAGCGGGGACCGTCGGCGCCGACCAGGGCGCGGGCCGCCCAGGCGGTAACCAGCAGGCCGGCGCCGCCGACGAGCACCAGGTGGGCGGCCACGCCGGCGACGGTGGCCAGCAGTCCGCCGATCAGCGCGCCGGCCAGGCCGCCGAGGCTGAAGCCGGCGTGCAGCCCGGACAGCAGCGGCCGCCCCCTCCGTCGCTCGACGGTGACGCCGACGGCGTTGGCCGCCACGTTGACCATGCCGGTCGCGCCACCGAAGACCAGCAGGGCGGCGCACAGTCCGGGCATCGAGGTGGCGAGGCCGGGCAGCACCAGGGACACGCACAGCAGCAGCGCGGCCACGGTGGTCACCACCCCCGCGCCGAGCCGGGCGCACAGCGCGCCGGTGACCTGCATCGCGGCCAGCGCGCCGACGGACAGGCAGAGCAGCGCGACGCCGAGCCCGCTGTGCCCGACGCCGACCGCGGCCGCGACGTCGGGGACGCGCGCGGCCCAGCTGCCGAAGACGGCGCCGTCGAGTGCGAAGACGGCGGCGACGGCGGCCTGCAGGCGGGGCAGCGGCGGCGGTGCCGGCGCCGCCAGGACCGGGTTCCGGGCACGGGGCAGCACGGGAGCGGTGGGCACGGGGGACCTCGCAGAGGGGGACGGGCCACCGCAGGGGGTGGCCGCTCGAGGGGCGGGGAGAGCACACGACCTCGGGCACCCGTGTCCACGGTCGCAGCTCCCGGCGCCGTCCGCCGTCCTCTGGGGTGTGCAGGTGGCCACAGCACCGCCCCAGCCGTCCCGTCCAGCCCGGCGGTCACGACCGCGCGCGGCCGGCGTCACACCCGTGCGTCCGCCGGTCCCGGGCCCGGCAGACGCCCGTCAGCCGGCCGTCAGCACGTGCAGTCGCACGTCTCGTCGCAGCAGTCGGGATCGCAGTCGCAGGTCAGCTCGAGCATCGGGGGTCACCTCCCTCCACGGGTGGGCACCAGGTGCCGGGGCTGGGCGGGGGGCAGTCCGCCGCGGGCAGGGCGTCGGCCATCGCGGCCATCTGCGAGCGCAGCTCGGTCAGTGCGGCGATCTGCGCGTCGACCTCCGCCAGCCGCCGGCGCAGGAGCTCCTCGGCCGGTTCGCACGGGCAGGTGCCCGTGTCCCGGACGGTGAGCAGCGTGCGGATGTCGGCCAGCCGGAGCCCCAGACGCTGGGCGCCACGGATGAACCTGAGCCGGTCGACCGCGGCCTCGGCGTACTGGCGGTAGCCGGCGGCGGTGCGGTGCGGAGGAGGCAGGAGCCCGGCCCGCTCGTAGTAGCGGACCGTGTCGGGCCGCACGCCGACCGCCGCGGCCAGCTCCGCGACCCGCAGTCCCCGCACGGCTGTCGTCGTCATGGCGCGGACGCTAGGCCTTGGAGCCGGGTCCAGGGTCAAGTCCCCGCGAGGTCAGGGCGCGCAGCAGGCCTCGGCGCCCTCGGGGGTGGTCGCGGCCAGGGTGGCCAGCAGCCGGACCGGGCCGGCCAGCGCCTCGCAGCACAGCGCGTAGACGTTGCTGCGGCCCCTCGGCGTGAGGGTGACCAGTTCCTGCTCCCGCAGGGCCCCGAGGTGGTGGCTCACCAGGGTCTGGCTCAGGCCGGACGCGTCGGTGAGCTCGCGGACGGTGTGCGGGCCCTCGGCGAGGAGCAGCAGCAGGAGCAACCGGTTGGGATCGGCCAGCGCCTTGAGCTGGGGCGCCAGCAGGCGCGCCTGCTCAGCCGCGGAGGTGGGGCCGGCGGTGTCGAGCAGCCGCACGCCCAGGTCCCTGCCCATGGCCCCATGATGACACGCAGACGTTGTTGTCAACAGTCGTCGCTGATACGTTGATCGGCATCGACGACGGCCGATGCCCCGAGGAGCTGATCAGGATGGCCACCGGAACCGCACACCTCCCCGTCGTGGTGATCGGGGCCGGGCCGGTGGGGCTCGCGGCGGCGGCGCACCTGGTGGAGCGCGGTCTGGAGCCGCTGGTGCTCGAGGCCGGCGACGAGGTCGGTGCCGCCGTCCGGGAGTGGGGGCACGTGCGGCTCTTCTCCCCGTGGGAGTACGACGTCGACGCCGCCGCGGCCCGGCTGCTCGAGCGGACCGGCTGGGAGGCCCCCGACCGCGACGCGCTGCCGACCGGCGCGGAGCTGGTCGGGTCCTACCTCGCCCCCCTGGCGGCCACGCCGCAGCTGGCGCCGCGCATCCGGACGGGCACCCGCGTGCTGGCGGTCAGCCGGGACGGCGTGGACAAGACCCGCACCGTCGGCCGCGAGGGACGCCCGTACCTGGTCCGCACCGTGCGTGACGGGCGGGTCGTCGACCTGCGCGCCCACGCCGTGGTCGACGCCTCCGGCACCTGGGGCCGGCCCAACCCCCTCGGCGCGGCCGGGCTGCCGGCGATCGGTGAGGACCGGGCCGGCCCGTGGCTGGCCGGGCCGCTGCCCGACGTGCTGGGTGCCGACCGGAAACGCTTCGCCGGCCGGCACACCCTGGTGGTGGGCATGGGCCACTCGGCGGCCACCACCCTGCTGGCCCTCGTCCGGCTGCGCGACGAGGAACCGGGCACCGCGATCACCTGGGCGATCCGCGGCCGCTCGCCGGCCCGCCTCTACGGCGGCGGCGACGCCGACGGCCTGCCCGCCCGCGGCCTCCTCGGCTCGACGCTGAAGGAGGCGGTCGCCGCCGGCGCGGTCACCCTGCTCCGCGAGGTCACCGTCACCGCGCTCACGCCCCCGGCCGACGGCAGCGGTCCGCTGACGGTCACCGGCACCGGTCGGGACGGAGCGCCGGTGGACCTGGCGGTCGACGCCGTCGCCGCCGCCACCGGGTTCCGCCCCGACCTGGACCTGCTGCGCGAGGTGCGCCTCGAGCTCGACCCGGCGGTGGAGGCCCCGGCGCGGCTCGCGCCGCTGATCGACCCGAACCTGCACTCGTGCGGCACCGTGCCCCCGCACGGGGAGGCGCTGCTGGCCCACCCGGACGAGGGCTGCTACGTCGTCGGCACGAAGTCCTACGGCCGGGCACCGACGTTCCTGCTGGCCACCGGGTACGAGCAGGTCCGCTCCATCGCCGCGGCGCTGGCCGGCGACACCGCGGCCGCGCAGCGGGTGGAACTGCACCTGCCGTCCACCGGCGTCTGCTCGACCGACCTCGGCGACCGCGAGGCCGCCGAGGTCGCAGCGGGCACCGGCCGCCCGACCGACGGGGTCGGGTTCGCCACCGGCTCGGCACACGGCCGGTCCGCCGAGCCCGTCGCAGGAAGCTGCTGCGGCTGAGCGGGCGGCGGCGGTGACCCGGACCAGCACCGCGGCGGCCGACGTCCAGCCCGCCCGGCGTCCGCCCCGCCGCGTGCTGCTGGCCCTGTCCGTCACCGAGGTCACCAGCTGGGGCGTCCTCTACTACGCCTTCCCGGTCGCGCTGGCCGACATCACGGCCGGCACCGGCTGGTCGGCGACCGCTGCCACCGCCGCCTTCTCCGCCGGCCTGGTCGTCTCCGCGCTGGCCGGCATCCCCGTCGGCCGGCTGCTCGACTCCCACGGTCCCCGCCGGGTGATGACCGCCGGCTCGGTGCTCGCCGTGCCCGCCACCGTCGGCATCGCCCTGGCGCCCACCTTCGCCTGGTTCGTGGCCGCCTGGCTGGTCGCCGGGATCGCGATGGCGGCGGTCTTCTACCAGGCCGCCTTCGCCGCACTGACCCGCTGGTACGGCCCCCGGCGGGTGCGGGCGCTGACGACGCTCACCCTGGTGGCCGGCCTGTCGAGCACGGTGTTCGCGCCGCTGACCAGCGCGTTGCTGACCGTGTTGGACTGGCGGGCGACCTACCTGGTGCTCGCCGCGGTGCTGGCGGTGGTCACCGTGCCGCTGCACGCCCTGGCGCTCACCCCGCCGTGGCCACCGGCCGCGCACCCCTCGCCGGCACCCGGCGGGACGCCCCGCCGGGTGCCGGCGGAGGTCCGGACGCCGGGTTTCCTGCTGCTGTCCGCGGCTCTCACGGTGACCGCGTTCGGCCTGTACGCGGCCAGCCTCGCGCTCATCCCGCTGCTCACCGGACGCGGCTTCAGCGCCTCGCTGGCCGCCACCACGCTGGGCCTGCTGGGCGCCGGGCAGCTGCTCGGCCGCATCGGGTACGCGCCGCTGAGCACCCGAACCACACCGGCCGGGCGGACCGTGGCGATCATCGTGGCGTCGGCGGTGACGATCGGTGCGCTGGCCGTCGTCCCGGGCCCGCCCGCGGTGCTGATCGCCGCCGCGGTCCTCGCCGGTGCCGCGCGAGGTGCCGGCACGCTGCTGCAGGCCACCGTCGTGGCCGACCGCTGGGGCGTCGCGCGGTACGCCACGCTGTCGGGCTGGTTCTCCGCGCCCGTCACCGCCGCCGCGGCCCTGGCCCCGTGGGGCGGCACCGCGCTGGCCGCGGCGACGGGCAGCCACCCGGTCGCGTTCGGCGTCCTGGCCGGGCTGGTCGCGCTCACCGCCGGGGCCGTGGCGCTGAGCAGGCACGCCCGCTGACCCGGGCGGTCGGCAGGCGTCGGCTCAGCGGCCGGTCGCGGGAGAGACCTGCAGCTCGGCGAGCAGGCCGCGGATGCGCGACTCGATCTCGTCGCGGATCGGCCGGACGGACTCCACGCCCTTGCCGGCCGGGTCCTCCAGGGCCCAGTCCAGGTAGCGCTTGCCCGGGAAGACCGGGCAGGCGTCGCCGCAACCCATGGTGATGACCACGTCGGAGGCCTCGACCGCCTCGGTGGTCAGCACCTTGGGCTGCTGGGCGGCGATGTCGACGCCGACCTCGGCCATCGCCTCGACCGCCGCCGGGTTGACCTGGTCGGCGGGCAGCGAGCCGGCCGAGCGGACCTCGACCGCCTCGCCGGCGAGGTGCCGCAGCCAGCCGGCGGCCATCTGGGAGCGGCCGGCGTTGTGCACGCAGACGAACAGGACGCTGGGCTTCGCGGCGGTCATCGGGCGCTCCTGGACAGGTCGGGGACGGTCGGGTCGCCGGGGAAGAACCGGCGGGCGGCCCACAGGGCCACGTAGACGAGCGCGACGAGGACGGGCACCTCGATCAGCGGGCCGACGACGCCGGCGAGCGCCTGGCCGCTGGTGACGCCGAAGGTGCCGATCGCCACCGCGATGGCGAGCTCGAAGTTGTTGCCGGCAGCGGTGAAGGCCAGCGTCGAGGTCTTCGCGTAGCCCAGCCGCAGCCGCATGCCCAGCAGGAAGGACCCGCCGAACATCAGCGCGAAGTAGGCCAGCAGCGGCAGCGCGATGCGGGCGACGTCCCCCGGCCGGGAGGTGACGGCCTCGCCCTGCAGCGCGAAGAGCAGCACGATCGTGAACAGCAGGCCGTAGAGGGCGACCGGCCCGATGCGCGGCAGGAAGCGGGACTCGTACCAGTCGCGGCCCCGGGCGCGCTCTCCCACCACGCGGGTGAGGAAGCCGGCCAGCAGCGGGATGCCGAGGAAGACCAGGACGCTCAGCACGATGGCGCCGACGCTGAACTCCGCCGACGTCGTCGGCAGGCCGAGCCAGCCGGGCAGCACCTGGAGGTAGAACCAGCCCAGCGCCGCGAAGGCAGCGATCTGGAAGACCGAGTTGACCGCGACCAGGACGGCGGCGGCCTCGCGGTCGCCGCAGGACAGGTCGTTCCAGATCAGCACCATGGCGATGCAGCGGGCCAGGCCGACGATCACCAGGCCGGTGCGGTACTCGGGCAGGTCGGGCAGCAGCAGCCAGGCCAGCGCGAACATCAGCGCCGGGCCGACGACCCAGTTGAGCACCAGGCTGGCGGCCAGCAGCCTCCGGTCGCCGGTCACCCGGTCCAGCTCGGTGTACCGGACCTTGGCCAGCACCGGGTACATCATCAGGACCAGACCGACGGCGATCGGCAGGCTGACGTTGCCGACCTCGACGGCGGACAGCGCCTCGTCCAGGCCCGGCACCCAGCGGCCCAGCGCGAGGCCGAGCGCCATGGCGGCGACGATCCAGACCGGCAGGAAGCGGTCGAGGGTGGACAGGCGCGCGAGCACCGGGGCCCCGGGGCCAGTGCCCGGGCGTGCGGTCTCGGCGACGGTGTCGCTCATGCGGTGGTGGAGCCCTCCCGGATCGGGCGGGCATCGACCCGCGTCGATGCCACACTGTGCCCGGCGCATCGACGTCCGTCAATCTCGTTGGCATACTGGTCGGGTGAGCGTCGACGCCCCCTTCCCGCTGGCCGCGGCCTGCTGCGCCCCGCTGGTCGGCCGCCCGCTCACCGCCGGGGAGGCGACCGACCTCTCGCGGGTGCTCAAGGCGATCGCCGACCCCGCGCGGCTGCGGCTCCTCTCCCTCGTGGCCGCGCACGCCGGTGGCGAGGCCTGCGTCTGCGACCTCACCGAGCCGCTGGGGCTGTCCCAGCCGACGGTGTCGCACCACCTCAAGGTCCTGGTGGACGCCGGGCTGCTCTCCCGGGACAAGCGCGGGGTGTGGGCGTACTACGCGCTGGTCCCCGGGGCGCTGGACGCGCTGGCCGGGGTTCTCACTACCGCGGGCACCGCCGACGGCGCGCTGCCGTCGTCCGCCTGCTGACCGCCCCGCCCGGCATCCTGGCCGCGTTCGCCGTCGACCTCGTCGTCCGCGTGGCACTGGCCGAGCGGCGCCTCCGCTACCTGCTCAGCCACCCGATCGACGTGCTCAGCGTGGTGCTGCCGATGCTGCGGCCGCTGCGCGTGCTGCGGGTCTTCACCGCCGGCCAGGTGCTGTTCCGCCGCGGCGCGGGGCTGGCGCGCTCGGGTCAGGCGGTGGTCGTCGCCGCGGGGTTGCTGGTGTTCATCGGCGGCCTGGCCGCGCTGGACGCCGAGCGCGGCGCTCCCGAGGCCTCGATCACCTCGTTCGGGAACGCGCTGTGGTGGGCGGTCACCACGGTGACCACCGTGGGCTACGGCGACCTCTACCCCGTGACCACGCTCGGCCGGCTGGTCGCGGTCTCGCTGATGGTGGTCGGGGTGTCGCTGGTCGGGCTGGTGACGGCGACGGTGGCCAGCTGGTTCATCGCGCAGGGGCAGGCCACCACCGAGGCCGAGGCCGAGGACCTCGCCGCCCGGCTGCGCCGCCTGGAGGACGAGCTGGACCGGCTGCTCGCCGAGCGGGACGTGGCACCCGGCCCGGGCTGAGCTTCAGCCTGCGGACCGGGTGTCCGGTCCGACCGACAGGTGGACCGTCGCCCCGCCGGCCTCGATCGCCTGCAGCGTGCGCAGCTGCAGCAGCGCCGGCTGGTCGGCCACCATCCGGGCGGCGTTGGCGAGCGCCCGGGTCGCCGCGACCTCGCCCCGTGCCCGCTCCAGCGCCGCCTGCCCCTGGGCGCGGGCGGTCGCGACCTCCGCGGCCGCCCGGCGCAGCTCGGCGGGGACCATCACGTCGCGCAGCGCGAGGCTCTCCACGACGACGCCGACCGCCTCGGCAGCCGCCTCGACCCGCGTCCGGACGTCGTCCGGCACGGTGTCGCGGGCGGTCAGCAGCTCGTCGAGGGTGCGGACGGCGACCGCCTCGCGCAGCGCCACCTGCAGCGCCGCGTAGACGAACGCGTCCGCGTCCTCCACGGCCTCGTGCCAGCGCCGCGCGTCGGCCGTGCGGCAGGCGACGGTGAGGCTGACCTTGACCGAGAGCCCGTCGGCGGTCAGCACCTCCTGCCCGGGGACGACGAGCAGCCGCGGCCGGACGACGACCCGCACGCGCGTGCGCCGCCACCGCGGCCGCCGGTGCCGCCCGGGCCCGAGCACCTCGGCGAACCGGCCGTCCCGGTGGAGCAGCACGCGCTCCCACTCCTGCACCACGATCCGCACCGCACCGCCCTCCTCTCGTCGTCCCGGCCGCGTACGTCGCGACCGCCCGGCGCGCGGTCGGGCCCCGGCGGGGAGCGCACGGGGCGCCGCAGACCGCCGGGACCGGGGTGACCGCGCGCCGGACGGCCCCGGGAGTCGAACCCGCGTGTTGGACAGACACGTGACCACCTGGCACGCCCGCGACCGACACGCAGGACCCGCGGCGGCGATGCCGCCCGGCTGCTGGTCACGGGCGAGCGGGACGGTACCCGGTGGACGGCGCCGGCCGCGTGCCATTTCCTGGACGGCAGCGGGTCAGGACGCCGGCGCGGACTCCTGCGTGGCCACGACCAGGTGGCACCCCGTCGTCCCGACGGGCATGACCGGGAAGCCCATCTGGGTCAGCACGTCGGCGATCGCGGCGTTCATGGTCCGCTGCACCGCCGACTCCAGCGGCGCGCCGTGGACCCGGTCGACGCTCATCCGGTCGTGCTGGCGCCAGGTGACGAGGATGCCGCGACCGCCCGGCTCGGGGATCAGGCACACCCCGCCGGCGGTGCTGCCCTCCGCGCAGTCGTACAGACCCAGGCCGGCCTCGACGAGCGCCGCGCTCACCTCGACCAGCAGCGTGGTCAGCTCATCGGTGTCGGTCAGCAGGTCGTCCCAGTCCGCGGACAGCCGGTCCAGCTGGCGGCCGAGCTCGACCAGCCAGGCCCGCTCCTGCGGGGACTGCCGCCGTCCCAGCGAGCCGTCGACCAGCCGGACGCCGTAGGCGGGCCGCGCCGTCTCCGGCAGCCGGGCCGACAGCGCCGCCCAGTCCGCGTCGATCCGCTCCGCGAAGGGACCCGCCAGCAGGCCCGGCTGCTCCCCGGACTCATCCACGAGCCACCAGCCCTCGCGCCCGGGAGCGCGCTCGCCGGCGGGGTGGTCCGCCGCGCCGGCGACGTCGGCTTCCTCGCGGACCCGCTGCGCACGGGCGCGCTCGGCCTCGTAGCGGGCGGTCGAGCTCCTGCCCAGCGCGACGACCAGCCCGAGCGACGCGAGGAAGGCCAGCACGGTCACGATCGGCTCCAGCACCACGACTCCACTCCCCTGCTCTGTTGTCCGGCCGCCGGACGAGCGGCGGGCGAGGTGGTCATCGACCCGGCGTCCTCACCAGGCACGCCAGGCTCCGTCCGGGCCGGCGCCCCAGAGGGCCGCCCTGCGCAGCCACTGCTGCGCCCGTCCCCTGAGCGCGGCCCGGTACCAGCCGGCCGGGCGCGGTTCTCGTGTCGACGGGTGCTCGACGGTGAACAGGTCGTGCAGCAGCGTCAGCCCCTCGTCCGTCGCGATCGGTGCGCGGGGGAGGGATACGGAAAGCGCGCTCACGAGAGTTCTCCTCAGGCATGTCCCGTCGCGGCTGGGGAAGTGCCGCTGACAACCGGAAAGGTAGGTCTCCCGCGCTTCGGGAATGGCCGGGCGGACACACCGGAAATGGTCCCGTCACCGGATCGTTGTGCGGGCCTCGTGCGAGGCTCCACGACCCGCCTCTGCGCGCACCGTCTTGTCGACTTGGCGCCCCATTCCGAGCGTGAATGGCCTCTCCGGGTGCTCGGTCACCGATTCCGGACGGCGCGTCGCGGGATGCACTCCCTGCGGCTGCTCCCGGTCCTACGGTGGCCGGGTGGACGACGTCGCGCGGGGTCTCTGGACGGCGCTCGTGCTCCTGGCCGTCGCGGCCGCCGTGGCGCTGGCCGCGGCAGGCATCTGGCTCGCGGTGCAGGGCGGGGAGTTCCGGACGAAAGTCGCGCTCTCGCTGATCGTCGTCGCCGCCCTCATCAGCCTGACCGGTGGGACCACGTTCACGCGGGCTGCGGACAACGACACCCGGGCGTTCCTGGGCTGGGGTCCCGACCGCGAGGAGCCCGGCAGCGGTTCGGCGCTGACCGCACTCGGCGTCTTCCTGTTCGTGTCGTTGCCGTTGTTCATCGGCGGTCTCGTGCTGTTCGGCTCCGGCTGACAGCGGCTCCAGCCATTCCGCGCCGATTCCCACCACGAGGGAGCGAGCCGGCCGGAATGGTCGGAGGTGCTGCGCCTCGTCACTCGCTCCGCCGGGTCGGCGGCCTGACGGTGTGGGACATCTGCGGCGTCGAGGCGTTGGCTAGCTGTGCTGCCAGACCTTCACGGCCGAGAGGAACAGGAGACCTGCGAGCGCAGGGAGCAGGACGGCGTTCGGCACGACTCCCAGGAGGAGTCCGCCGCAGAGCGTCCCGACGACAGAGCCCATGGCCATGATCCCGGCGAACCGCAGGTTGCCTCGGAGGACGGCGAAGCCGTCGTCCCTGCTGTAGCGGGCGAAGGCCACCAACATCGTGGGCAGGGAAACTGCCAGGGACAGGCTCCCCGCGAGCTTGATGTCGGCGCCGTAGAGCAACACGATCGTCGGGATCAGCAGCTCTCCTCCTGCGACACCCATGATCGCGGCGACGATGCCGATCAGGACGCCCGCGAGAACACCGGCGACGGCCTGGACGACCGGGGACAGCGGAAGCCTGCCCAACGTGCCGACATGGCTCGCCACGAGGGCAACGGCGATGAGGACGAGGAGACCGGCGAGGACCCGGTAGAGGGTCGTGGACCGCATCCGGGTCGCCCAGGTCGCCCCTGCCCATGCGCCGACCAGACTGCCCGCCAGCAGGTTGGCGATCACGGACCAGTGCGCGGCCAGGTCCGTGAGCGGCACACCGAACAGGCGGGCGGGCAGTGCCGTGAGGACCACGACGAGGCTCATGGCCTTGTTGAGGATGACGGCCTGCAGCGCAGCGAAGCCGAAGAGTCCGATGAGGAGTGGCAGCCGGAACTCGGCCCCACCGAGCCCGATGAGACCACCGAGCAGACCGACCGCAGCGCCCACGGCGAAGGCGACTGACGTCGACCGTCGTGCACGTCGACGGGCACCGGGCGCCGCTGGCGCGGGCTCGGACGTCTGCACCGGCACACGGTAGGGGTGCGATGACGAAGAGGGCGGCCCTCTGCTCCGGACTCGCGGCGAGGCAGAGTGCTGGGTGCTCGAGGGGTCAGGCCCAGGACGCCCACAGCAGAGCGACCCCCGATCAGCGGATCCGCTGGTCAGAGGCCGTGTCGAGTGGGCCCCGTGGGGATCGAACCCACAACCCGCGGATTAAAAGTCCGCTGCTCTGCCAGTTGAGCTAGAGGCCCGGCGTCAGCGGCGAGGCTACCTGCGCGGCCGGCCGGTCAGATGACGTCGAAGAGCAGCAGGAGCAGGACGGTCAGCAGCGCGGAGACGGCGAGGGAGCCGAGGCAGCCGAGCCGGCTGGAGAAGAGGAAGAACACGGGCGGCGGGTTGCCCAGGCGGCTCGGCAGCGAACCCCTGCCCACGCTGCGTGTTCTTCGCCACGACCGCTCACCCGGTCGGGTGATCGCTTGAGACCGTCAAGTCACCTACCGTCACTCCAGCCCGGTGACCGTCCCCGGGCTCCAGGCTCCGGCCCGGCCGCCTCGTTCCCCCCGTGGCGGTCGGGCCGGACTCCATCCCGGGCTCAGCAGACCCGCTCCAGCAGGTCCCAGAGCAGCGCCTGCTGCGCCTGGTCCACCGGCAGCGGCACGGCCACCGGCTCGCCGTCCCCCACGACCACGGACAGCGGGAAGACGAACGGCTGCTTGGTCTCGGCCAGCACGTGCGGCTCGCAGGACGCCGGGGTGAACTCCACACCGGCCTCGACCCGCCGCTCCCCCGGGCCCAATCCCAGCGGCAGCCCGTCGACGGCGACGTCCAGCACCACGCTGCGCCGGGCGTCGACCACCGTGACCGCGCGGTCGTCGTCCCCGGACCGGGTCAGGACGAGGCTGCCGGTCACCGCCTCCTCCCGGGCAGCCAGCCCGGTGAGTTCCACGCCCGCGACGGCGAGCACCCCGGCCACCGCGCACTCCTCGCGGTGGACGACGTCCAGGTCGTCCCCCGCCAGCGGCACGCGCAGCTCCTGGACCGCGCCGTCGGGCCGCACCACGGTGAGCCGCGCCGCCAGCGGAGCCACCTGCGCCGCGCAGTCCGGCTCGCCGTAGGAGGTGCGCAGCGCGATCGTCCGGCCCGGCTCGAACTCGGCGGTCAGCGCGGTCGCCGGCAGTGGCGCGAAGCCCGGCGAGTCCAGCGCCACCCCGGTCACCGTGAACGGCTCGTCGCCGGTGTCGGTCACGCGGACGTGCACCTGCCCGTCGACGGTCACGTCGGTGCGCATGCGCACCACCTCGGCCTCGATCCCCGGCACGGGGGGCACGGCGGGGGGCGGAGGCGCCGGCGCGGGGCTGCCCGCGCCGGTCGTCCCGGAGCAGCCGGCGCACAGCAGCGCCAGGACCAGCACCGGAGTCCGCCGCACGTCCCGAGGGTAGGGACGGCGGCGGCGCCCCGGGCCCCTACCGGTCGCGCCCGGGCAGCCGGGCCATGACCCGGCCGGCCTGCATGCGGATCTCCAGCTTGTCCTGCGGGTTGGCCGCCGGACCGCGCCGCGGCTGGCCGTCCTCGAGGTCGAACGCCGAGCCGTGCCACGGGCAGACCAGGCAGTCGGTGCCGCGCACCTGCTCCACGGCCCCCTCGTGCAGCGGTCCGGACAGGTGCGAGCAGGCCCCGATGAAAGCGTCCACCCGCGCTCCCCGGCGGACGACGGCCAGCGGGACGTCGACGCTCCCGCCGCTGCCGGTCCGCAGCGCCGGCCGCCCCTCGGGCAGGTCGTCGAGGGGGCCGAGGTCGATCCAGTCCGAGCTCATCGCGCGGGCCGCCGTCGCCGAGTGCGAGGCGCCCGAGGACTGCGCGTAGGACATGTGCCCGCCGACCGCCGCCGAGCCCGTCGCCACCCCCAGCCCCGCGTACGACAGCACCCGGCCCAGGCCGCCGCGGCCCCGGGCCCGGGCGACCAGCGAGCCGACGTAGAGCCCGAGCGCGAGGGTGTTGCCCACGGCGTGCAGCGCGCCCAGCCGCTGGACGCCGATCCCCTGCTCGGACCAGTCGGCCGCGCCGGACAGCGCGGCCGGGATCGAGGCGGCCACGCCGGTGCCGATGAGCACGGTGGCGGCCGGCCGCAGCGGCGGGATGGCGTCGAGCAGGCCGGCCGAGGTCCAGCTGCCCACGGGGACCTGCACCAGCACCGGGTGCACCGGGTGGCCCAGCCACGTGCCGTGCAGCAGGTCCTTGAAGGCCTGCGGTCTGAGGACGGCCTGCACCGCGCGCCGGGCCGGCTCGATGGTCTTGTCGAAGGTCGCCGAGTCTGCGACGCGGTCGAGGATCCCCATGAGGCTCATGGGCGGCGTCCTACCCCCGATGACCGGCGGCGATGCCGTCTCGGCCGCGCCGTAGTGGGGACCCACCCGAGGGTGACGGCCACGCCGGACGCGCTGGGCGTCGTGACCGACCGCACGGCGTTTCCGTCGGTACTCAGGGGAATAACCGCTGGTGTCCAGCCGATCCCCAGGTGGAACCTGCAGGAAGAACCCGTGGCCGACAGAGGAGCGCTCGTGACCTGCCCGTCGTTGCTGACCCGCCGTCCGGTGGTCGGCGATGCCGTCGGCAGCCTCGTCACCCGGTTCCGCGGCGAGGACACGCTCGCCCAGTTCGCGCGCTTCGTCCTCGTCGGCGGCTCGACCACGCTGGTCTACGCGGCCCTCTTCGCCGCCCTCGAGTGGCTGGGCTACCTGCCCGCGCACGTGGCGGGGACCGCGGTGTCGACGGTGCTGGCCAACGAGATGCACCGCCGGCTGACGTTCCACGCCGGTGAGCGGGTGCACTGGCTCACCGCACAGGCCGAGGCCAGCGGGGTCACGGTCATCGGGCTGCTGCTCACCAGCGCCGCCCTCGGCGTGCTGAACTCCCTCGTGCCCGACGCGAGCGTGGTCACGCAGGTCACGCTGGTCGTCACGGTCACCGGCCTGGTCGGCCTGCTGCGCTTCGTCGCCCTGCGCTGGCTGTTCCGCCCGAGGGCTGCCTCCCCCGCCTGACCGTCCGACGTCCCGCGGCGTGACGGTCGCGTGACGGTCGCGCTCCCGGCCGGGCGCCCGGGCAGCGCCGCGGCCGGCCGGCGCTAGGTTGGCGCGAGTGAGCCAGCCGAGCCCCGCCGCGTCCGCGCGCCGCTCCGCCACTGCTCGCACGGTCGCCCGAGGGGTGGGCCGCTGGGCCGCTCGACTGGCCGTCGTCCTGGCCGGGGCGTGGATCGGGATCCTGCTGCTCGGCCGCGTCCCGGCCGCGATCGGGCCGTTCGACGCGACGGTCGCGCTGCGCCCCCTCGGCGGCGGCGCCGCGCTGGACATCCCGCCGCTCGGTGCCCTCGAGGTCGACGCCTACGACGGGCCGTTGCGGCTGGAGATCCAGCTGAGCCGGGTCGACGAGATCCGGGCCACCCAGCTGGCGACCGACCCGGCGCGGCTGGACGGCATCGTCGACCAGGTGAGCGCCGACCTGCAGGACGCCGTCCGGCGGGTGGCCTGGCTGACCGCGCTGTCCGCCGTCGGCGGGGCGACCGCGGCGTCCCTGCTGGTGCTGCGCCGCCGCCGCGAACCGCTGATCGCCCTGGGGCTGTCCACCGCGCTGGTCGCGGTGACCGGTGGCGTCACCGCGGCGACCTGGCGCCCCGAGGCGCTGTCCCAGCCGACGTACACCGGGCTGCTGGTCAACGCCAACAGCCTCATCGGCAGCGCCGAGGACCTCATGGCCCGGTTCGACGCCTACCGCTCCTCCCTCGAGGACCTGGTCTCCAACGTCAGCAGCCTGTACTCGACGCTGTCCACGCTGCCCCCGCCCGGCGGCGCCGACGACGACGTGGCACTGCTGCACGTCTCCGACATCCACCTCAACCCCGCCGGGCTCGACCTGGTGGCCCAGGTGGTCACCCAGTTCGACGTGGACGGCGTCCTCGACACCGGGGACCTCACCGACTGGGGCAGCGTGCCCGAGAACACGCTGGTCAGCCGGGTCGGCACCCTCGGCGTCCCCTACGTGTTCACCCGCGGCAACCACGACTCCACGGTCACCGTCGAGCTGGTCGCCGCCCAGCCGAACGCGACCGTGCTCGACGACTCGGCCGTCACCGTGGGCGGCCTCCAGGTCGTCGGCACGCCGGACACCCGGTTCACGCCGGACCCGGACGCCGACGACGGCGCGGAGACCCTGGAGGAGAGCGGCGAGGGCCTCGCCGAGTTCGTCGGGACCCTGCCCGAGCAGCCGGCGATCGCCATGGTGCACGACCCCGAGCAGGCCCCGCCGCTGGACGGCGTCGTCCCCCTCGTGCTGGCCGGGCACACGCACGAGCGGGCGGTGACCCGGCTCGACCAGGGCACGCTGCTCATGGTGCAGGGCTCCACCGGCGGCGCCGGGCTGCGCGCCCTGCAGGGCGAGTTCCCCGAGCCGCTCACCTGCACGGTGCTCTACCTGGACCCGCAGACCGGCGCGCTCACCGCCTACGACCAGATCACCCTCGGCGGGCTGGGCCAGACCGAGGTGACCATCGAGCGGGAGGTCGTCGGTCCGCTGGAGACCGGCGAGGCGCCCGGCCCCACCCCGTCGCCGGCCCCTGCCTCCCCGACGGGGTGACCCGGCCGCCCTACCCTCGGTCCATGACCACGACGACGTCGCGCCCCGCCCGCCTCGCTGCCGGGGTCCTCGCCGGTGGCCTCACGCTGCTGCCGCTGACCGCCTGCTCGTTCGGCGGGCAGAACTTCTCCTGCAGCGGCAGCGAGTGCTCGGTGACGCTGACCGGCAGCGACGCCCAGGTCGAGATCCTCGGGACGTCGCTGGCCTTCGGCGGCGTCCAGGACGGCCGGGCGAGCCTCAGCGTGGGCAACGCCAGCATCTCCTGCGCAGAGGGGGAGACCGTGAGCGCCGCGTCGCTGACGCTGACCTGCACCACGGTCGAGGCCGACTCCGTGGAGCTCACCGCCTCGCTGGGCTAGCCACCCCGGTGACGTACTGGAACCGCCCTCCTGCAGGGGCCGGCCGCGAGCCTGGTGACGTACTGGAACGGCCCTCCTGCAGGGGCCCGTCGCGAGCCTACGAGCGGGTGGGGGGCAGGAGGGTCCTTGATCAGCCGAGGTCGCCGACCTCGACGACGACCCGGGCCGGGCCCTCGAGGGAGTACACGCGGAACGGCGCCTCGCCCCTCGTCCCGACGAAGGCCACCGAGGTGCCCTCGTAGGTGGCGTCCCAGGCGACCTCGGTGACGCTCTGCGTGCCGTTCCCGGGCAGCGGGTCGGGCCCGGCCCACTCCTCCACGCCGGTCGCGTACGGGTAGCCGGCGCCGGTGAGCGTCACCTGCAGGACGGCGTCCCCCGCGACCTCGACCGGGTCGCCCGAGCCCTGGGAGTACGCCTGGTCGACGTACTGGACGTCCCAGCCGGGGGTGCCGGTGCCGCCGACCTCGAACACGACGCGGTCGTAGCCGTCCTGCCGGCCGGTGCGCACCTCGGTCACGGTGACCAGCGCGTCGGCGGAGGCCTCCTGCGTGTCCGGCCGGGTGTCGCCGTCGAACGCCGGGACACCGGAGCCCCCCTCCTCGCCGTCCGGGCCGGCCTCCTCGCCGTCGGGGCTGGTCACGGCGGACTCGGCACCGGTCGACTCCGCCGCCGCCGCGGACGTCTCCCCGGCGCTCGCGGACGGCGCGGTGGCGGGGTCCGCGGTCCCGCAGCCGGCGAGCAGCACGGCGGCGAGCAGGAGCGGCGGGCAGGCGGTGGCACGGCGGATCACCTGCTGAGCGTGACAGTCCCCGACCCTTCCGTGAGCGACCCCGGGCCACGTGTCGCGCTCCCCGGCGGCCGGTCGTGGCAGGGGACACGGACCCCCGCGTCGGAGCGCACCGCGAGGCCATGTAGAGTTCTCGCTGCCCCCGGCGAACACGAGCCCCCATCGTCTAGCGGTCCAGGACGCCGCCCTTTCAAGGCGGTAGCACGGGTTCGAACCCCGTTGGGGGCACGGCACCACAGCAAGGCCCTGTAGCGCAGTTGGTTAGCGCGCCGCCCTGTCACGGCGGAGGTCGCGGGTTCGAGTCCCGTCAGGGTCGCTCTCCGGTGGAGACACCGGGAGGGGCAGGTAGCTCAGTCGGTACGAGCGCTCGCCTGAAAAGCGAGAGGTCGGCGGTTCGACCCCGCCCCTGCCCACACCATCCTCCGCAGGCCCCGCCACACCGGCCGGGCACACTGCCGCGGTGACCTCGCTGCCCGCCACGCTGCACACCGGCCGCGCGACCGTCGGCCTGCGCCGCGCGACCGCCGACGACGTCCCCGCGCTGGTCGCCCTGCTCACCGACGACCCGCTCGGCCGCGACCGCGAGACCCCCGACCTGGCGCCTTACGAGCGGGCCTTCGCCGCGGTCGACGCCGACCCCGCCCAGCTGCTGCTCGCCGTCACCGACGGCCCGGACGTCGTCGGCACCGCCCAGCTCACCGAGATCCCGGGCCTGTCCCGCGGGGGGACGACGCGGCTGCAGGTCGAGGCGGTCCGGGTGCGGGCGGACCTGCGCGGCGGCGGCATCGGTGCGGCCCTCCTCGGCTGGGCCGTCGACGAGGCCCGCCGGCGCGGCTGCGGTCTCGTGCAGCTAACCACCGACAGCCGCCGCCCCGGGGCCCACCGCTTCTACGAGCGGCTGGGGTTCACCGCCTCGCACGTCGGCTTCAAGCACCAGCTGTGAGTCACCGCGTCCGGTCGGCGACCACCTGGGCGTAGACCTGCGCGTGCACGGCCCGGACGGCGGCGCGCTGCTCGGTGCGCCAGGCCCGGTCGGCGGGCCGGGGAGCCGGCCGGGTGAGCGCCGCGGCGACCGCGGCATCGAGGGAGACCGGGTCCAGCCCGCGCTCTTCGTCGTTGTCGTAGGTGACGACGTCGGACCACTGGTGGGCGAACCAACCGCAGCTGGGCGCGACCACCCGGGTGCCGACGTCGCGGCAGACCTCCAGCTCCGCCGAGTGGGTGCCGTTGCACTCGGGCAGGACGACGGCGTGCAGCTCCTGCAGCTGCGCCGTCCACGAGTCCGCCTTGCGCGGCCGGTACTCGAGGCTGTCCCCGGCGGCGAAGACCGGGGGCGCCTCCACCCCGTCGTCCAGGAAGACCCGCAGCCGGCCTCCGCCGTTGACCGCACCGGACAGCGCCGCCCGGACCAGCATCGCCGGGTCGGGCAACGCGGCGCACGGCGCGCGAAGCGGGAGGCCGACCAGGCCGCGCTCGGCCCCGAGCCCGGGCACCGGCTCGGCGATCGAGGGGTGCGCGACGACGATCGCCGTCCGCCCGAACCGCGCGGCGATCTCGTCGGCCGCCCCCGGGGTCAGCGTGAGCACCACCTCGGCGGTCGCCAGCAGCGCCTCCAGGTGCGCGTCGTGCCGGCGCCGGGTGGACTGCCGCGGGTCGCGCAGCTGGTGCACCGTCAGGACCAGGGGGACGCCGGTCCGCCGCAGCGTCTCCGTCCAGCTGACCACCTCGTCCTCGGGCAGGTGCCCGTAGCCGTCGTGCAGGTGGACGACGTCCACCCCGCCGGCGTGCGCGGCCAGGTAACCGGGGTCGAGCCAGGGGCTGGGTCCGGTCCCCGGGCCGACGGCCACCACGTCCTCGGGCAGCACGGCGTCGACGTAGGGATCGGCGTACGGCACCGTCACCACCCGGATCCCGGGGGTTGCGGGAGGGTCGGCAGGGTCCACGTGCGACTACTCCTCCTGCGGCCGCGCGCTGCGACGGGCAGGGCGGATCTCCGATCGGAACTGACTCGTGCCGGTGGTGTTACCCGACGGCTCCCCGTCCAATCCGCCACGGTGACCGTTCGTGCGCGAGTCCACCCTCGGAGTGACCCGCCGCGCAACTCAGCCGCGGCCGCGCGCCTCCTGCGCAGCCGCGTAGGCCGGCGCCCGGAACCGCGCCATCGGCCCGTCGGGCACCAGGCCGGGTGGTGGGTGCCGGACGGCGTCGAAGTGCAGGTCGGGGTCACCGTCGGGCAGCGGGCCGAGCAGCCGGAGCCGGGCGAACGGGCGCCACTCCCCTGCCCCCGGCGCCGCGGCGAGGGTGAAGCCGAGCCGGCCGGCCCGGGCGGCGTCGGCCACCGGCCCGGGCTCGGCGACCACCGGCCGCGCGCCGGGCCCGGCCGTCGCCGCCAGGAGCACCGGTCCCGCCGCCGAGCGGTAACCCATGATCGAGGAGTAGGGGCCGGTCGCGTCCCGCCGCGGCACCGGCACCCGGCGGGTCAGCCGGCCCAGGCCCGCGGTCGAGAGCAGCAGGTCCACCGGCCCGTCCGGCCCGGGCACGCGGACGGCGAGGCCCAGCACGTCCGGGAGGGGCGCGGGCAGCCCGGCCCCCCGGGAGAGCCGCACGGTCGCCGGCTGCTCGCCGGGACCCGCCGGCCACGGCACGTCCACCCCGGCCGGGCCGCCGGTGCGCTCGAGCACCGCGTCGAGGACCACGCCCCGGGGGTGCATCGGCTTGCCGTGGCGCCACCGGGCCAGCGCCCCGAGCGGGGCGGCGACGGCACGTCCGGCCGTCCGGAACGGGTCGGGCACGGTGTCCTCCTGTCGACGGGTGCCGGCCCCATACCCCGCACGAGCGGTCCGCGTCCAGCTGTGGTGATCCGCCCGTGACGGGAGGGACGCCTGTGTCCAGATCAGCAGAACCTGGTCAACCGAGGGCGGATCCTCGGTGCACTTCCGCCAGGTGACACGGAGCGGCCCTCTGCCTACCGTCGGTACATGCTCGCGACGTTGATGGTGATCGCCGGTGTCCTCGTCGGGCTCGTGGGTCTGCTCGCGCTGATCGTCGCCCTCAGCGCCCGCCCGGCCACCCGGCCGCACAACGCGTGGGTCGCCGACACCGGCCGCCGTCACCCCGACGCCTGGGCCGCGCCGGTGAACCCGTCGACCACGGAGCTGCCGACCGCCCGCTGAGCCCCCTGAGCCGCCGTCCCGGCGGCTGCGCACGGCGCGCCGCCGCGACGCGCCGTCGACCGCGCCGGTCCGGGTGTCGGCAACCGCCGTCGTGCGCGATCCTCGCTGCACGGCGTAGTGCTCCCCCGCACGCCGTGGGCTCGAGCGCGGCGAGGACGGCATGGCGCGGTCGCAGAGGTCAGGTCTCCCCTCCCCCCGGCTGCGCGCGCTGGGCCGCCTGGTGCTGGTCCTCCCGCTCACCGGCGCGCTGCTCGCCGCGCTGCTGGTCCCCTGGGTGGTCGGGCCGGGACTGGCCGCCAGCTCCACGGCCTCGCTGCTCGCCCCGTTGCCGGTCGAGCTGACCGACGCCACACCGCCGGGCAACACCGTCGTCCTGGCCTCGGACGGGTCGGTGATCACCTACTTCTACCGGAACAACCGCACGCCCGTGGGCGCGGACCGGATCGCCGACGTCATGGAGCAGGCGCTGGTCGACATCGAGGACGAGCGCTTCCACGAGCACAACGGGATCGACGTGCAGGGCACGCTGCGGGCGCTGGTCCGCAACGTCACCTCCGGTGGCGTCGAGGAGGGCGGCTCGACGATCACCCAGCAGCTGGTGAAGCAGACCCTGCTGCAGACGGCGGTCACCCCCGAGGAGCGGCAGGCCGCCACCGAGCAGACCGTCGGGCGAAAGCTCCGCGAGGCCCGGCTGGCCCTGGCGCTGGAGGAGACCTATCCCAAGGAGGAGATCCTCACCCGGTACCTGAACACCGTGTACTTCGGCGAGGGCGCCTACGGCGTCCAGGCCGCGGCGCAGGCCTACTTCGGCGTCGACGCCGCCGACCTCACCCTCCCGCAGGCGGCGATGCTGGCCGGCCTGGTGCAGACACCGACCTCCGACAGCCCGCTGGCCGACCCCGAGCGGGCACGGGAACGGCGCAACGTGGTGCTCGAGCGGATGCACGCCCAGGGGCACGTCAGCGACGCGGAGCTGGCCGAGGTCGCAGCAGGGCCGGTCGAGGTCGCCCCGGCGCCGGCCCCGCCCAACGGCTGCGTCGGCGCGGCGCTCGGCGGCTTCTTCTGCGACTTCCTGCAGCAGCACCTCACCGGTGCGCTCGGGATGACGCAGGAGCAGCTCGAGGACGGCGGCCTGACCATCCGGACGACGATGCGCGCGGACCTGCAGCGCTCCGCGGACGCCGCGGTGGTGGCCACCCAGCCGATGGGCGACCCGGTCGCGGCGATGTTCACCGCGGTCGAGCCGGGTACCGGGGACGTGCTGGCGATGAGCGCCAACCGGGTGTTCGGCTTCGACGCCGGCGACCCGGCGCAGTCGTCGGTCAACCTCAACGTGGTCGCCAGCAAGGGCTCCGGCTCCACGTACAAGGTCTTCGTCGCCACCGCGGCCCTGGAGCAGGGCTTCCCGCCCACGCACACGATCACCACGAGCGACCCCTACACCTCGCGCGTGTACCGCAACGGCCTCGACCCCTACACGGTCAGCAACGTCGGGGACGGCGGGTTCCCGCCGACGCTGAGCATGCACGAGGCGCTGGTCCGGTCCTCGAACACCTACTTCGTGGCCCTGGAGGACGACCTGGGCAGCGTGGAGGGGCCGGTGCGGGTGGCGCAGCGGCTGGGCCTGACCTCGCTCGACCCGGTGGCCGACCAGGTGATCGCCCAGAACCGCGGCTCCTTCACCCTCGGTCCGGAGGCGACGAGCCCGCTCGCCCTGGCCAGTGCCTACTCCACGCTCGCCGCCAACGGCACCCGGTGCACGCCGATCCCGGTCGTGGAGGTCCTCGGCCGCGACGGGCGGCCGCTGACCCGCGAGGACGGCAGCCCGCTGGGCACCGGCGCCTCCTGCACGCCGGAGGTCGTGTCGCCGCAGATCGCCACGACGGTCAACCAGATGATGGTCGGCGGCTCGTCGCTGCCGTACGGCACGGGCCGGCGGGCCGCGATCCCCGGCCACCAGATCGCCACCAAGACCGGCACCGCGCAGGACCGCGCGTCGGTGTCCTTCGTCGGGTCGACCCCGCGATACACCGCCAGCGTCATGCTGTTCAACCCCACGGCCAACGTGGACGTCGGCGGGTTCGGCGGCAGCCGCGGCGGCCAGATCTGGCACGACGCCTTCCTGCCGGTGCTGTCGGCCGAGGCACCGGTGTTCTTCCCGCCACCGGGCATCCCGCTCCCGCCGCTGCCCGGCGGGTGAGGGTCAGCCGCCGGTCATGAGCTCCGCGGCGCGCTCGCCGATCGCCACCGCGGTCGCCGCCGGCCCGCGCGAGGTCACCGTGGGCATCACCGAGGTGTCGACGACGCGCAGCCCCTCCACCCCGCGGACCCGCAGGTGCTGGTCGACCACCGCGCCGGGGTCGGAGGCCGGGCCCATCCGCGCCGTCCCGGCCAGGTGGACGGCGGTGGCCAGGTGCTGGCGGACCCAGCGGTCCAGCTCCCGGTCCGACGCCAGGACGTCGTCGGGCAGGCCGGTGCGCCCGGCGACCAGCGGGGCCAGGGCCGCCGTCCGCAGCAGCTCGGCCGCCAGCCGCACGCCCTGCCGCATGCGCCGCCGGTCGGAGTCGGTGGACAGGTAGCGGTACTCCAGCCGCGGCTGCACCAGCGGGTCGGTGCTGGTCAGGGTCAGCCGCCCGCGGCTGTCCTCCCGCTGCAGCCCGACGCCGAGGAACAGGTCGTCGCGGCGCCGCGCGGTGTCGAGCAGCCGGTGCAGCGAGGCGCCGCGCAACGCCCGCAGCGTGGCAGCCGGCCGGCGCAGCACCCGCGCGACGCCCACCGACGTCCGGGGCACCACCACCCGGCTGAACGGCTTGAGCCAGGGCAGCACCTCGAGGTCGTCGGGGGTGTTGAGGACCCCGGACAGCGGGTGCAGGTCGCGCGGCATCGGCAGCCGGCGGGCCGGGCGCCAGGTGACGTAGACGTCGGGGTGGTCGGTGCAGTCCGCGCCCACCCCGGGGACGTCGGCCACCACGTCGACGCCCAGGGCGCGCAGGTCGTCGGCCGGGCCGATGCCCGAGAGCAGCAGCAGCTGCGGCGAGCCCACCGCCCCCGCGGCGAGCACCACCTCGGCGGCCCGCACCACGCCGTCCGCCGTCTCCACGCCCACCGCCCGGCCGCCCTCGACCACCACCCGGCGCACGTGCACGCCCCCGCGCACGGTCAGCCCGGGGTGCCCGCGGCGCGGCGCGAGGTAGGCCATCGCGGTGTTGACCCGCACGCCGTCGGCGACGTTGAGCGGCACCGGCCCCCAGCCGGGCGGGCCGTCGGCGTTCTTGTCCGGCTCGGCGGGGGCGCCCAGCTCCGCGGCGGCCGCGCCGAGCGCCTCGGCCAGCGGGTGGTCGCCGTCCGGCCGCCGCACCGGCACCGGGCCCGACGCCCCGTGGCCGGGCCGGTCCCCGTACTCGCGGTCGGCCTCCAGCCGGACGAACGAGGGCAGCAGCGCGTCGGCCGACCACAGGTCGTTGCCGAGCGCCGCCCAGCCGTCGAGGTCGGCGCGGGTGCCGCGGACGAAGTAGCCGCCGTTGAGCGCGCTGGAGCCGCCGGCCACCCGCCCGCGCGGGACCGGGAAGGTCACCTCGTCGGTGAGCTCGCCGGTGAGGTCCCAGTTCGCCGGGTGCCCGGGGACAGCGGCGGCCATCCGCGCGGCGTCGCGCAGGTCGGCGGGGAACTCCGCGTGGTCCGCGCCGGCCTCCAGCACCAGCACCCGCCGTCCGGCGTCGGCCAGCCGCGCGGCCAGCGGGGCACCGGACGTGCCGGCCCCCACCACGACGACGTCCCACTCGGCTGCCCTTCGGCCCGACTCCACGCCTCGATCCACTCCTCGCTCGACACCCCCAGTCGCCTCCGCGCTCGCTCCGCTCCTCGCTCGCTGGCGCTCGCTGCGATGCTCACTCGCTGTCGGCTCCGGGCATCTCGCTGCGATGCTCCCTCGGCTGTCGTCGGGCGTGCTCACAGCCCGAGGACCCCCGGCAGGTCCAGCCGGCGCACCTTGCCGGTCGAGGTCCGCGGCAGCTCGCCGACCGGGTGCAGGCTCTTGGGCCGCTTGGCCGGGGCCAGCCGCTCGCGGGCCCAGCCGGCGAGGTCGGCCGGGTCGGCGTCCCCCACGTACGCGGCGACCACCCGCTGTCCCCACTGCTCGTCGGGCACGCCGACGACCGCGCTCTCCACGACGCCGGGGTGGGCGTCGAGCACCGCCTCGACCTCGGCCGGGTAGACGTTCACCCCGCCGGAGATGACCAGGTCCTCGCGGCGGCCGTCGAGCCAGACGGTGCCGTCGTCGTCCACCCGGCCCAGGTCGCCGACCGTCACCCGGTCCCCGCGCCAGGCCGCCGCGGTCTTCTCCGGCGCCCGCCAGTACGCGAAGCGCGCCCACCGCGGCACCGCGCACCACAGCTGGCCGCGCTCGTCGGTCTCCAGCCGCCGTCCCGGCCGGGCGCGGCCCACGCTGCCGGGGTGCGCCAGCCAGTCCTCCGGCGAGCACACGGTGAACTGCGCCTCGGTGGAGCCGTAGAACTCCCACACGCTGCCCCCGGGCGCCGCGGCCAGCACCGCCCGCTTGAGCGGCTCCGGGCAGGGCGCGCCGGCGTGCACCAGCCGGCGGAACGACGACCAGTCGGTGCTGCCGTGGGCCAGGAGACGCTGCAGGTGGGTGGGCACGCAGAAGGTGGTCGTCGGGCGCAGCGTGCCGATCGCCTCCGCGGCGCGGGCGACGTCGAAGGGTCCCGGCAGCAGCACCTCGCCGCCGGCCAGCAGCGTGTGGACGGCGAACCGCAGCGGCGCGGAGTGGTGCAGCGGGGAGAGCACCAGGTGCCGGTCGTCCGGGCCGAAGCCCCACAGCCCGATCTCCTCCGCGGCCAGCGCCCGGGCGTCGTCCCCGGCCAGCACCCCGGACCACACACCCTTGCGGCGGCCGGTCGTGCCGGAGGTGTAGTGCATCGGCCGGGCCAGCGGGACGTCGGCCAGCTCCACCTCGCCGTCCGCGGTGAGCAGCCGGGCGGGGTCGTCGCCGGCGTCCAGCCCCGGGTCGGCGTCCTCGGCGAGCGCGGCGCGCTCGGCCGCGGGCAGCGCGGGGTCGAGCACCACCGGGACGACGCCGGTGCGCAGCGCACCCAGCACGACGGCCAGCAGGGCCGGGGAGGCCGTGGCCGAGACCAGCAGCCGGTCGCCCGGGCCGAGCCCCGCCGCCCGCAGCGCCGCCGCGGCGCGCCGCTGGTCGCGCTCGCTGTCCCCCGCCCGGACGACGGCGACGCTCACGGCAGCGACACCCGGTCCCCGTCCACCACCGCGTGCCCCTCGGCGGCGAGCTTGGCCAGCGTCGCCCGGGTCGACTGCGCGGCCGCCGGCCACAGCCCGCGCGGTACGTCGGCGTAGACGTCGGCCACGACCTCGTCCACCGTCCGGGCGCCGCGCACCACCGCCGCCAGCAGCTGCCCCTCCCGGAACACCCGGTGGGCCAGGTAGAAGTCGAGCACCGCGCCCGGGTCCTCGGTCAGCTCCGGCCCGTGCCCGCAGTACAGCGCGCTCGGGCCGAGGTCGTGCACCCGGCGCAGCGACTCCAGGTAGGCCAGCACGTCCCCCTCCGGGTGGGTCACCACCGACGTCCCGCGCCCCAGCACGTGGTCGCCGACCAGCACCGCGCCGGACTCCAGCCGGAAGGCCTGGTGGTCGGCGGTGTGCCCGGGCGTGGGGACGACGTCCAGCACCGTCCCGGCCAGCGCCAGCCGCTCCCCGGGCTCCAGCACCCGCCCGGCCGGACCGGCGACCCCGGCGTCGGCCGCCGCGACCTGCGCGCCGAACCGCTCACCCCAGGGCAGCGCTGCCTCGGCGTGGTCGCCGTGGTGGTGGGTGACCAGGACAGCGACGCAGCGGGCGTCGCGCGCGGCCAGCGCGGCCTCCACCGCGGCCAGGTGCGCCGGGTCGTCGGGGCCGGGGTCGACCAGCACCGCCTGCCCGCTGCCCGGGGCGCCCACCAGGTAGCTGTTGGTGCCGTCGAGCGTCATCGGCGAGGGGTTGGGCGCCAGCACGCGGGTGACCAGCGGCTCGAGGTCCGCCGTCCGGGGCATCGCTCCGGGGGCCGGGAGCTCCCAGGTGGTGCGGGGGTCGACGGGGGTCCTCACGCCCGGCACGCTAGCCGCGGCCCGGCGCCGCGGCGCGGGCGGCGGATACCGTCGGGCGCATGCGCTCCCCCGCCCCGCTGCTCCGCTCGGCCCTCGCCGGTGCCGCCGCCGTCGTCCTGCTCACCGCCTGTGGTGGCTCCGGCGACGACGAGCCGGCCGCCGCGTCCAGCACGCCGGCGCCGGCGCCCTCGTCGTCCGCCCCGTCGAGCGGGACGGCCGCCCCCGACCCCGCCGCGCAGGAGTTCTGCGGCCAGATCACCACCGCCTTCACCGAGCTGCAGGGCACGCTCGGCGCGGGCACCCCCGAGGCGGTGGCCGGGCAGCTGCCGCAGGTCGTCACCCGGCTGGAGCAGGTCGAGGCCCCGGCCGACGTCGCCGGCGACTGGAACGCGCTGCTCGACGGCCTGCGCCGGCTCGCCGACACCGCGGGCGGCCTGGACCTCGCCACCCCTGAGGGACAGCAGGCCTTCGCCGACGCCGAGGCCCAGGTCGGCGCGGAGCTGGGCGAGGCGCAGACCGGGCTCACCGACTACGTCGTCGCCAACTGCGGCCTGACGTCCACCGCGCCTCCCAGCTGAGGAAGGACCTCCCTGCCCCCCACTGCTCGCAGGCTCGCAGCGGGCCGCTGCAGGGAGGCCGGATCAGCAGCCGCTGATCGACACCCCGCGGGCGCGCATCCACGGCACCGGGTCGACCTGGCCGCCGTACATGGCGCCGCCGGGGTGCACCTCGAAGTGCAGGTGCGGGCCGGTGGACTGGCCGCGGTTGCCGACCGTGGCGATCAGCTCGCCGGCGTCGACCCGCTCGCCGGCCTCGACGTAGTACTCGTTGACGTGGCCGTAGACGGTGACCGCGCCGTCGTTCCCGCGGATGTAGACGGCGTACCCGAAGCCGGTGGCCGTGCCGGCCCGGGCGACGGTGCCGGAGTGGGCCGCGTAGATCGGGGTCCCGATGGGGGCCGCGATGTCCACGCCGCCGTGCAGCGCGCCCCAGCGGAAGCCGTAGCAGCTGGAGGTGCGGCCGGAGGTGGGCTTCACGTAGGGGCCCGAGCCGCCGGAGCTGCCCGCGCTGGTGGAGGCGCTGCTGCTGCTCGATCCGGAGCTCTGGCTGCGGGCGCTGGCGCGGGCCTCGGCGGCCGCGGCGGCGGCCTCCTCCTCGGCCTTGCGGGCGGCCGCGGCGGCGGCGGCCTCCTCGGCGGCCTTCTGCTGCTGCCACGCCTCGTGGGCGTCGCGGGCGCCCTGCAGCCGCAGCAGCTCGATCTCGGCGGCCTGCAGCTGCTGGTCGTACTGGGCCTTCTGCGCGGCGACCTGGTCGTAGGCGGCACGCTGGGCGGCCAGCTGCTGGTCGGCGGTGGCCTTGGCGGCGGCCGCGGCGGCCTCGGCCGCGGCGGTCTTGTCCCGGGCGGCGCGGGCCGCGGAGTCGGCGTTGGCCTGCTTGACCTTGGCGACCTCCAGCTGGCCGAGGACGTCGAGTTGGTTGGCCGAGACGTACTCGAGCATCGCGGCGGTCTGGATCAGCTCGGCCGGGCCGTCGGCGTCCAGCAGCGCGGCGGCGGTGGAGAGCGTGTTGCCGCTCATGTAGCTGTCCCGCGAGAAGCCGGCGATGCGCGCGACGGCCGCGTCGACGGCCGCGGCGGCGGTCTCCAGCTCCAGCGCCGTCCGCTCGGCCTCGGCCTGCGCCTGGGCGAGGGCCTCCTCGGCCGCCAGGTAGGCCGCACCGGCGGCCTCGGCCTGGACGGCGTAGCCCTCGAGCTGCGACTCGGCCTGGGCGACCAGCGCGGCGATCCGGCCCACCTCGGCGGCGGCGGCGTCCTGCGCCGACTGCGCCTGGCCGATCTCCTCGTCGCTGGGGTTGACCGGTTCCGGGGCGGCGGCCGCGGGCGCGGCGCCGGTGAGCACCACGGTCCCGGCCACGATGCCGGCCAGCAGGCTGCGCACCACCCCGGCGGTGCCGGGCGTGCGCCGGCGCGGACGGCTGTGCAGCATGTCGCTCCCTGGGGAAGAGGGGTGCGTGGGGGCCACCCCAGCGTGACGAGGTCACACCGGTCTCGGAAGTCGCCACGCGGCACGGCTGTCACACCGGGCACACGGGGCACTCGGCCCACTCCTGTCCCTTGTGTTCTCGTCACCCTTCCGGGTGACCTTGAGGGCTGGCCGCGACCTTTTCTGGTGGCACCGCCCACGGGCGTCGCCAGCCCGAGGGCCGCGCGCCGGACGGGACGGCCTCAGCGGCCGACGAGCGTCGTCTCGAAGTCGTACCGCGACGCCCGGTAGAGGTGGTGCCCGTACTCGACGGCCAGGCCCTGGTCGTCGAAGGCGGTGCGCTGCATCGTGAGCAGCGCCGAGCGCGGGGGCTCGTCGAGCAGCCGGGACTCCTCGGCCCGGGCCAGCCGCGCGCCGATGCGCTGGTGGGCGACACGCAGGTGCACACCCTGGGTTCGCAGGTACTGGTACAGACCCCGCTCGGAGAGCTCCTCCACGGTCGGGTGGAACCGGCCCGGGAGGTGGTTGGTCATGAGCGCCAGCGGCTCGCCGTGCGAACGCCGCAGCCGGCGGACGACGACGATCTCGTCGCCCGGGGGCAGGTCGAGCTCCTCGGCCACGTCCGCGGGTGCCGGCACCCGTTCCAGCGAGAGGACCTCGGTGGTCGGCGCCTCGCCGGCCCGGGCGAGGTCGTCGTAGAGGCTGGTGAGCTCGACCGAGCGACGCACGTGCGGCTGGATCACCTGGGTGCCCACGCCGCGCTTCCGGACCAGCAGCCCCTTGTCGACCAGCTCCTGCACCGCCCGCCGGACGGTCGGCCGGGACAGGCCGTAGCGCTGGGCGAGCAGCACCTCGTTCTCGAGCTTGGAGCCCGACGGCAGCGCACCCCCCGCGATGGCGCCCTCGATCGCCTGGGCGAGCTGGAAGTACAGCGGGGTCGGGCTGGACCGGTCGATGTCGAAGGTGAGCACGGGTGCCTCCTGGGAGAGCGGGCGCCGCGCGGGGCCCAGACAGCGTCCCGGCCATGGTCGCACCTCCGCGTGTCGTTCTGCCCTCACCTGATCGGGGCAGCCCGACATCACGACGTTCGTATGCATTTATGTCTTTACAAAGTGTTGACACGGCAGTGTGTCCCGGAGCACAGTCGTCGCGAGCCTGGAACGACGACGCAGGGGGACGGGAGAGCCGTGGCACACGCCCTCGACGTGCTGGTGATGGGACGCAGCGGGGTGGACGTCTACCCCCTGCAGGTCGGCGTCGGGCTGGAGGACGTCGAGACGTTCGGCAAGTTCCTCGGCGGCAGCGCGGCGAACGTGGCGGTCGCCGCCGCGCGCCTCGGCCACTCGACCGCACTGGTCACCGGCGTCGGGGACGACCCGTTCGGCCGGTTCGTCCGGCGCGCGCTGCGCGACCTCGGCGTCGACGACGGTCTCGTGGTGGTCGACCCGGTCCATCCCACGCCGGTCACCTTCTGCGAGATCTTCCCGCCGGACGACTTCCCGCTGTACTTCTACCGCCGGCCCGCCGCCCCGGACCTGCAGATCCGCCCCGAGGACCTCGACACCTCGGCCATCCGGGACGCCGGGCTGTTCTGGGCGACGGTGACCGGGCTGTCCGAGGAGCCCAGCAGGTCGGCCCACCACGCCGCGTGGGAGGCCCGGGGGCGCCGGCGGCACACCGTGCTCGACCTGGACTACCGGCCGGTGTTCTGGTCCTCCCGCGAGGAGGCGACCGCCCAGGTGCAGGCTGCCCTCCCCCACGTGACCGTCGCCGTGGGCAACCGCGAGGAGTGCGAGGTGGCGGTGGGCGAGACCGACCCCGACCGCGCCGCGGACGCGCTGCTGGACGCCGGGATCGAGCTCGCCGTCGTCAAGCAGGGCCCACGCGGGGTGCTCGGCAAGACGCGGACCGAACGGGTCGTCGTCCCGCCCACGCCGGTCGAGGTGGTCAACGGCCTCGGCGCGGGCGACGCGTTCGGCGGCTCGCTCGCCCACGGCCTGCTCACCGGGCTCCCCCTCGCGCAGCTGCTCCGCAACGCCAACGCCGCAGGAGCGATCGTCGCCTCGCGACTCGAGTGCTCCACGGCCATGCCGACCGCCGCCGAGATCGACCAGCACGTCGCCGCGTCCCTGGAGGGCTCCCGTGTCTGACACCGTCCTGTCCCCCGACACCCGCACCGCCCGGCCGGTCTGCGCCACGTACGCCGAAGTCACCGAGGTGCGCAGCCGGGACCCGCAGGCCATCGGACGGGCACTGGCCGCGCGTCGCCGCCGGCCCGGGTTCCTCCCCGAGGACGGGCGGCTGATGCTCGTCGCCGCCGACCACCCCGCCCGGGGCGCGCTGGCGGCCCAGGGCCGGCCGACGGCGATGAACAGCCGCACCGACATGCTCGACCGGCTGCGCACCGCGCTGGCCCGCCCAGGTGTGGACGGCCTGCTGGCCACCGCCGACGTCGCCGAGGACCTGCTGCTGCTCGGTGCGCTGGAGGACAAGGTCGTCGTCGCGTCGATGAACCGCGGCGGCCTGGCCGGGGCCAGCTTCGAGCTCGACGACCGGATGACCGGGTACGACGTCGCCGGCGTGGTGGAGGCCCGCTTCGACGCGGCCAAGATGCTCAACCGGATCGACCTCGACGACCCCGGCACGGTGCGGATGCTGGAGGCCTCCGGCCGGGCGGTCACCGAGCTGGCCCGCGCCGGCGTCGTGGCGATGCTGGAGCCGTTCCTGTCGCGGCGGGTCGACGGCCGGGTCAGCAACGACCTCAGCCCCGACGCCGTCATCAAGTCGGTGCACATCGCCCAGGGCCTCGGGGCGACCTCCGCCTACACCTGGATGAAGCTGCCGGTGGTCGCCGAGATGGCACGGGTCATGGACGCCACCACCCTGCCGACGCTGCTGCTCGGCGGGGACCCCTCCCGCCGGCCCGACGAGACCTACGCCGCCTGGCGCGACGCCCTGGCGCTGCCGTCGGTGCACGGCCTGGTCGTCGGCCGCACCCTGCTCTACCCGCCGGACGACGACGTCGAGGCCGCCGTGGACACCGCCGTCTCCCTCGTCCACTGAGGACCCCCTTGCCCCCCACCGCTCGCAGGCTCGCGGCGGGACCCTGCAAGGGGGCCGCCCCCTCTGGAGGACCGTTGACCCCCACCGGCGCCACGACGTCGCTGCACCTGCCCGCCGGGGCCGCGGCCGCCGGGCCCTACGCCCTCGAGGTGACGCCCGAGTCCGCCGGCTGGGGACACACCAGCCTGCGGGCGCTCGACCTGCCGGCCGGCGGCAGCCACACCCTCGACACCGGTCCCGACGAGGTCGTCGTCGTCCCGCTGGAGGGCGGGCTGACCGTCGAGTGCGACGGGGAGGTGCTGACCCTCGCCGGGCGCAGCGGCGTCTTCGCCGGCCCCACCGACTTCGCCTACCTCCCGCTCGGGGTCACGGCCACGCTGACCAGCCGGGGCGGCGGGCGCTTCGCCCTCTGCGGCGCCCGCGCCCGGCGCCGTCTCCCGGTGCGCTACGGCCCGGCCGCCGACGTCCCCGTCGAGCTGCGCGGCGCCGGCCGGTGCAGCCGGCAGGTGAACAACTTCGCCACGGCCGGCGTCTTCGAGGCCGACGCGGTCATCGCCTGCGAGGTGATCACCCCCGGGGGCAACTGGTCGAGCTACCCGCCGCACAAGCACGACGAGACCTCCGAGGTGGAGTCCGAGCTCGAGGAGATCTACTACTTCGAGGTCGCCCCCGGACCGCAGGGCCAGCCCGGCCTGGCCTACCACCGGGTCTACGGCACACCCGAGCGGCCGATCGACGTGCTCGCCGAGGTCCGCGACCGCGACGTCGTCCTGGTCCCCCACGGCTGGCACGGCCCGTCGATCGCCGCGCCCGGGCACGACCTCTACTACCTCAACGTCATGGCCGGGCCCGGGACCGAGCGCGCCTGGCGGATCGTCGACGACCCCGACCACGCGTGGGTCCGCGGCACCTGGGCCGCCGAGCCCGTCGACCCCCGGCTGCCCCTCCACTCCCCCGCCGGCACCGACCAGAACGGAGCCTCCCGACCGTGAGCGAGTACCCACCCCCGGCACGGACCGAGACCGTGCGGCTGACCGTCGCCCAGGCCGTCGTACGCTTCCTGGCCCAGCAGCACACCGAGCGCGACGGGCAGCGGCAGCGGCTGTTCGCCGGCTGCTTCGGCATCTTCGGTCACGGCAACGTGGCCGGGCTCGGCCAGGCGCTGCTGCAGGCCGAGATCGACACCCCCGGCGCGCTGCCCTACGTGCTCGGCCGCAACGAGCAGGCCGTGGTGCACACCGCCGTGGCCTACGCCCGGGCGAAGGACCGGCTGCAGACCTGGGCGGTGTCCACCAGCGTGGGCCCCGGTTCGACCAACACCCTCACCGGCGCGGCGCTGGCGACGATCAACCGGCTGCCGGTGCTGCTGCTGCCGGCCGACACCTTCGCCACCCGCTCGGCCGGCCCGCTGCTGCAGGAGCTGGAGCAGCCGCACAGCGGTGACGTCACCGTCAACGACGCCTTCCGGCCGGTGTCGCGGTACTTCGACCGGATCTGGCGGCCCGAGCAGCTGCCCGGAGCGCTGCTCGGCGCGATGCGGGTGCTGACCGACCCGGCCGAGACCGGCGCGGTCACCCTGTGCTTCCCGCAGGACGTGCAGGCCGAGGCGTTCGACTGGCCGGTGGAGCTGTTCGCCGAGCGCACCTGGCACGTGGGCCGGCCGCTGCCCGAGCCCGCCGCCCTGGCCCGCGCGGTCGAGGTCATCCGCTCGGCGCGGCGGCCGCTGGTCGTCGCCGGCGGTGGGGTCATCTACTCCGGGGCCACCGACGTGCTGGACGCGTTCGTCTCGGCCACCGGCATCCCGGTCGGGCAGACCCAGGCCGGCAAGGGCGCGCTGCCCTTCGACCACCCGCAGTCGGTGGGTGCGATCGGCTCCACCGGGACGACGGCGGCCAACGCCCTGGCCCGCGAGGCCGACGTCGTCATCGGGATCGGCACGCGCTACCAGGACTTCACCACCGCCTCGCACACCGCCTTCAACGACCCCGGCGTGCGGTTCGTCAACGTCAACGTCGCTTCGATGGACGCCGTCAAGCACGCCGGGGTCAGCGTGCAGGCCGACGCCCGCGAGACGCTGACCGCGCTCACCGACGCGCTGGCCGGGTGGTCGGTCGACGACGGCTACCGGGCCCGCACCGCGGAGCTGGCCGCCGCGTGGGAGGCCACCGTCCAGGCCGCCTACCACCCGGAGACCCCGAGCGCGGGCGAGGGCGGCCGGCTGACGCAGAACGAGGTCATCGGCATCGTCAACGAGGTCTCCGCCCCGCGGGACGTCGTGGTCTGCGCCGCGGGCTCGATGCCCGGCGACCTGCACAAGATGTGGCGGGTCCGCGACCGCAAGGGCTACCACGTCGAGTACGGCTACTCGACCATGGGCTACGAGATCCCCGGCGGCATCGGCATCCGGATGGCCGACCCGGACCGCGACGTGTTCGTCATGATCGGCGACGGGTCCTACCTGATGATGCCGACCGAGCTGGTCACCGCCGTCCAGGAGGGCGTCAAGATCGTCGTCGTCCTGGTGCAGAACCACGGCTTCGCCTCGATCGGCGCGCTGTCCGAGCAGCTGGGTTCCCAGCGGTTCGGCACCCGCTACCGCTACCGGTCGGACTCCGGCCGGCTCGACGGCGACGTGCTGCCGGTCGACCTCGCCGCCAACGCCGCCAGCCTGGGCGTCGACGTCCTGGTCGCCCAGGACGGCCCCAGCTTCGAGGCCGCGCTGCGCAAGGCCAAGGCCGGCGACCGGACGACGGTCGTGCACGTGGAGACCGACCCGCTGATCGACGCGCCGTCGAGCGGGTCCTGGTGGGACGTCCCGGTCAGCGAGGTGTCCACCCTGCAGAGCACCCAGGAGGCGCGCGCGGTCTACGACCGGTGGAAGACCGTGCAGCGCCCCGCCTACCTCGCGCCGTCCGAGCGCGATGTCCCCCAGTCCTGACCCGCCCGCTCGCCCACGGAGGAGACAACAGATGACCGCGCAGCACCCCGCGGCGCCCGCCCAGGCCGCTCCCGAGCCGGGCCGCAGCCGGATCCGGGTGGGGTCGGCACCCGACTCGTGGGGCGTCTGGTTCCCCGACGACCCGGCCCAGGTGCCGTGGCAGCGCTTCCTCGACGAGGTCAGCGCATGCGGCTACGAGTGGATCGAGCTGGGCCCCTACGGCTACCTGCCCACCGACGCGGGCCGGCTGTCCGACGAGCTCGCCGCGCGGGGCCTGCAGGTGTCCGCCGGCACGGTGTTCGAGCACCTGCACCGGCCGGACTCCTGGGACGCGGTGTGGAACCAGGTGAAGGACGTCGCCGCGCTGACCGCGGCGATGGGCGGCACCCACGTCGTCGTCATCCCCGGGATGTTCCGCGACGAGAAGACCGGGGCCGACATCGAGCCCCGGCGGCTGACCCCCGAGGCCTGGCAGGCCAAGACCACGGGCGTCGAGCGGCTGGGCCGCGCGGTGCAGGAGGAGTACGGCCTGTCCATCGCCTACCACCCGCACGCGGAGAGCCACGTCGGGTACCAGGAGGACATCGAGCGCTTCCTCGCCGACACCGACCCGGCGTTCGTGCCGCTGTGCCTGGACACCGGGCACGTCAGCTACTACCGGGGCGACAACCTGCACCTGATCCGCACCTACCCGGAGCGGATCGGCTACCTGCACCTCAAGCAGGTCGACCCGGCGGTCATCGACGAGGTGCTGGAGAAGGACGTCGTCTGGCCCGAGGCGGTGCGGATGGGTGCCATGGTCGAGCCGCCGAACGGCGTGCCCGCCTACCCGCCGCTGTTCGAGGCGATCGAGGAGCACGGCCTCGACGTGTTCGCGATCGTCGAGCACGACATGTACCCGTGCCCGCCGGACCAGCCGTTCCCCATCGCGCAGCGCACCCACCGCTACATCGGCAGCTGCGGTTTCCCGTCGCTGCAGATCGGCGCCCCGAGGACCACGACCGCCGAGGAGGACCGGGCGTGACCACCGCAGAGACCCGCGCCGGGGCCCTCCCGGACCTCGCCGACGTCCCCGCGCGCGACCTGCGGGTCGCCGTCCTGGGCGTCGGGATGATGGGCGCCGACCACGTCGCCCGCCTCCACAGCCGCATCTCCGGAGCCTCGGTCGTCGCGGTCAGCGACGCCTTCGCCGAGAAGGCCGAGCAGGTGGCGGCCGCGGTGCCCGGCTGCCGGGTGATCGGCGACCCGCTGGCCGCGATCGGTGACGACGACGTGGACGCCGTGCTGATCGCCACGCCCGGCCGGTTCCACGAGGAGCAGGTGCTCGCCTGCATCGAGCGGGGCAAGCCGGTGCTGTGCGAGAAGCCGCTGACCATGGACGCCGCCAGCTCCCTGGGGATCGTGCGGACCGAGGAGGCGTACACCGCCCGCACCGGCCGCCGGCTGGTCACCGTGGGGTTCATGCGCCGCTTCGACCCCGAGTACGCCGAGCTCAAGGCCCTGATCGACGCCGGCGGGCTGGGCGAGCCGCTGGTCGTGCACTGCGCGCACCGCAACGCTGCCGTCCCGCCGCACTTCACCAGCGAGATGATGGTCAACGACTCGGTGGTGCACGAGGTCGACGTGACCCGGTTCCTCCTCGACGAGGAGATCGCCGCGGTCACCGTGCTGCGGCCGCGGGCGACCCGGCACGCCATCGCCGGCCAGTCCGACCCGCTGCTCGTGCTCTTCGAGACCACCGGCGGCCGGATGGTCGACGTCGAGTGCTTTGTGAACACCGGCGTCGGCTACGAGGTCCGCACCGAGGTGATCGGCGAGGACGGCAGCGCGATGATCGGCCTGGACCAGGGCCTGGTCCGCGCCACGGGCGGACCGGCGGGGGCGCTGCGCTCGGGCGGCATCGCCCCGGACTTCCGGCAGCGGTTCGGCCGGGCCTACGACATCGAGCTGCAGCGCTGGGTGGACGCCGCCCGCCGGGGCGAGGTCGACGGCCCCGGGGCGTGGGACGGGTACGCCGCCCAGGCGGTGTGCGCCGCCGGTGTGGAGGCGCTGCGCTCCGGCCGGCGCACCGAGGTCCGGTTGGAGGCGCGATGAGGATCGCCCTGGACCCGCAGATGCTTCGGACCACGCCGCTGCTGGAGCTGCCCGACGTGGTGGCCGGCATGGGCTACGAGTGGATCGAGCTCTCGCCCCGGGAGGACTTCGTCCCGTTCTTCAAGCACCCCCGGGTGGACACCGCCACCGTGCGCGCCTTCCGGTCGAAGCTGGCCGACGCCGGCGTGGGGGTGACCTCGCTGCTGCCGGTGATGCGCTGGTCGGGGCCGGGGGAGGTGGAGCGGCAGGCCGCGGTGCGGTACTGGAAGCGGGCCGTCGAGATCTGCGTCGAGCTCGGCGTGGACACCATGAACTCCGAGTTCAACGGCCGCCCGGAGGCCCCGGAGCTCGCCGAGGCGATGTTCTGGCGGTCGATGGAGGAGCTGCTGCCGCTCTTCGAGCGCGAGGGCGTCAAGCTGGCGCTGGAGCCGCACCCGGACGACTTCATCGAGCTCGGGCACCCGGCGGTCGACATGGTGCGCGGCATCGACAGCCCGTGCGTGTCCTTCCTGTACTGCCTGCCGCACACGTTCCACCAGGGCGACGACGCGCCGGGGATCATCGCGCACGCCGGAGACCTGCTCACCCACGTGCACGTCGCCGACTCGATGGACCACACCGCCTCCGACGGGCTGCGGTACATCACCAACCCGCCCGGCAACACCACCCGCGTGCACCAGCACGCGGAGATCGGCCGCGGGGACGTCGACTTCGACGCGGCCTTCGCCGCGCTGGCCGGGATCGGCTTCGACGGGGTGCTGACCACCTGCGTCTTCGGCTGGGACGACCAGGCCCGCGAGTCCGGGACCCGGATGCTCGACGCGATCCGCCAGCTGGTCGACAAGCACTTCCCCGCCGGGACGCTCGCCGGCGCCGGCCCCGACGACGGCTCCTCGGGGCCCGCGGCCGGCACGTCCCGGCCGAACTTCCCGCAGACCCCGCTGTCCGACGACACCGCTCCCTGAGAGGTAGCCATGCCCACGCACATCCCGCACTGGATCGACGGCGCCCGACGCGAGGGCGCCAGCGGCCGCACCGGCGAGGTGACCGACTCGGCGACCGGCGAGGTCACCGGCGAGGTCGCGCTCGCGTCCACCGAGGAGGTCGACGCGGCCGTCGCCGCCGCCACCGCCGCCTTCCCCGCCTGGCGGGACACCTCGCTGGCCAAGCGCACCGCGGTGCTGTTCCGCTTCCGCGAGCTGCTCAACGCCCGCAAGCCCGAGCTGGCCGCGATCATCACCGCCGAGCACGGCAAGGTCCTCGACGACGCTCTGGGCGAGGTCTCCCGCGGCCAGGAGGTCGTGGAGTACGCCTGCGGCGTGCCCTCGCTGGTCCGCGGCGGATTCACCGAGAACGCCTCGACCAACGTCGACGTGTACTCCATCCGCCAGCCGCTCGGCCCGGTCGCGATCATCAGCCCGTTCAACTTCCCGGCGATGGTCCCGATGTGGTTCTTCCCCATCGCGATCGCCACCGGCAACACCGTCGTCCTCAAGCCCAGCGAGCAGGACCCCTCAGCGGCGATCTGGATGGCCGAGCTGTGGAAGGAGGCCGGGCTGCCCGACGGCGTGTTCAACGTCGCCCAGGGTGACAAGGTGGCCGTCGACCGGCTGCTCGAGCACCCCGACATCCGGTCGGTGTCCTTCGTCGGGTCCACCGCGATCGCCCGCTACGTCTACGAGACCGGCACCCGCAACGGCAAGCGGGTGCAGGCCCTGGGCGGGGCGAAGAACCACATGGTCGTGCTGCCCGACGCCGACCTGGACCTGGCCGCCGACGCGGCGGTCAACTCCGGGTTCGGCTCGGCCGGGGAGCGGTGCATGGCGATCAGCGCGGTGCTCGCCGTCGGCGGGATCGGCGACGACCTGGTCGCCCGGATCGCCGAGCGCACCCACACGCTGCGCACCGGCGACGGCCGCAAGGGCAGCGACATGGGCCCGCTGATCAGCAAGCGGCACCGCGACCGGGTGGCCTCCTACGTCGAGGCCGGCGAGCAGCAGGGCGCCAAGCTGGTCGTGGACGGCCGCCAGGTGACCCCCGACGGCGGCGAGGACGGCTTCTGGCTCGGCCCGACCCTGGTCGACCACGTCGAGCCGCCGATGAGCGTGTACACCGACGAGATCTTCGGACCGGTGCTGTCGGTGCTGCGGGTGGACACCTACGAGCACGCCGTCGAGCTGATCAACCGCAACGAGTACGGCAACGGCACCGCCATCTTCACCAACGACGGCGGGGCCGCCCGCCGGTTCCAGCACGAGGTGCAGGTCGGCATGATCGGCATCAACGTGCCCATCCCGGTGCCGATGGCCTACTACTCCTTCGGCGGGTGGAAGAACAGCCTGTTCGGCGACTCCCACGCCCACGGCGCCGAGGGCGTGCACTTCTTCACCCGTGGCAAGGTCATCACCAGCCGCTGGCTGGACCCCAGCCACGGCGGCCTGAACCTGGGCTTCCCGCAGAACGCCTGAAGGCACCACCGACTGGCCGGCGCCGGCGAGACCCGCCTCCGCCGGCGCCGGTCGTCCGGGGCCACGGGACCGGCCGGCGTCGGCGAGACCTGTCTCCGCCGGCGCCGGCCCTGCACGCGACCGCTCGGACGCTGCTCCGACCGGTCGAACCCCGCGACGATCATGGAGCTGCGGTGACGACACGCCGGCGGACGGGGGCGCGTCGCGTCCCCAGGTCCATGATCGTCGGGAGGACCTGCCGGGTCGTCAGAGGGTGAAGGCGGTGCGGAACCGGTCGAGGGCCACGGCCGGGTCTCCGGCGGCCCAGCCCTCCAGCGCGACGACGCCGGTGTAGCCGAGCCGGTCGAGGGCGGCGGCGATCGCCGGGTGGTGGATCTCCCCCGTGCCGGGCTCGCACCGGCCGGGGACGTCGGCCACCTGGATCTCGCCCACCAGCGGCAGCGCCCGCTCCACCAGCTGGACGAGGTTCCCCTCGCCGATCTGCGCGTGGTAGAGGTCCAGGTTGAGCCGCAGGTGCGGGCTGTCCACGGCCTCGACCAGCGCGATGGTGTCCGCGGCACGGGCGAACGGCGTGCCGGGGTGGTCGACGGCGGTGTTGAGGTTCTCCAGCGTGAAGACCCGACCGGCCCGCTCACCCAGCGCCGCCAGCCGCTCGAGCGTGCGGGCCGCGGTCAGCCACATCGCCGGGGTGACGACCTCGGTCGGCACCACCGGCAGCCCGCGGCCGTCCAGCCCGGTCCCGTGCACGTTGAGCCGCGGGCAGTCCAGCCGCTCGGCGACGGCCAGGGACTGCTCGGCCGTGCGCAGCAGCTCCTCCGCACCGTCGGGGTCCGCGAGCGTGCCGGTGACGTACCCGGTCATCGAGGAGAACGTGGCGCCGGTCGCGACGAGCTCGTCGACGTCCTTGGCCGTCCAGTCCCAGATCTCCACCTCGAACCCCAGGTCGGCGATGCGCCGCACCCGCTCGGCGAACGGCAGGTCGAGGAAGAGCATCTCGGCCGAGGCGGCCAGGCGGTAGCCGCTCACTTCTCGACCCGCACCGGGCCGCCGGTGCGCACCGACTCGGCCGCGGCCAGCGCGATGGCCAGCGCCGCGCGCGCGTCCTCGCCGGTCACCGGGGCCGGGCGCCCCTGCCGGACCGCCTCGACGAAGGCGGCCAGCTCGGCCGTGTAGGCCTCGGGGAACAGCTCCTGGTCCCCGCGGACGGTCTCGACGAGCCGCCCGGCCGGCCCGGAGAAGGCCATCCCGCTGCGCCGGCCGTCGCCCATGGTGGCCATGCCGCCGGAGCCGAGCACCTCGCCACGGACGTCGTAGCCGTAGGCGGCCTCGAAGCAGGCCTCGGCCACCGCCATCGCGCCGTTGTCGAACCGCACCGTGACCACCGCGGTGTCCAGCAGGCCGCGGTCCCGCCACCCCGGCTCCACCAGCGCGTCGCCGACGGCGGAGACCTCGACGGCCTCGGCGCCGGGGTTGAGGAAGCGCAGCGTGTCGAAGTCGTGGATCAGCGTCTCGAGGAAGATCGTGTCCGGCAGCACGCGGGACGGGTCGAAGCCGCCGGGGTCACGGGTCAGCGAGCGCAGCAGCCGCGGGGTGCCCAGCGTGCCGTCGTCCAGCAGCGCCCGAGCGGCCCCCCAGTCCGCGGCGAACCGGCGGTTGAACCCCACCTGCAGGACGACGCCCGCGGAACGGGCGGCGTCGATGGCCCGGCCGGCCTCCGGGAGCGTGACCGCCATCGGCTTCTCGCAGAACACGTGCCGGCCCGCACCCGCGGCGGCGACGACCAGGTCGGCGTGCGACCGGGCCGGCGCCGCGATCACCACCGCCTGGACGGCGGGATCGTCCCAGGCCTGGGCCACGTCGGTGTACGCCCGGTCCGCACCCAGCGCACCGGCCAGCCGCTCGGCAGCATCCGGCGCGGGGTCGACCACGGCCGCCAGCCGCGCGTGCGGCAGGCGCCGGGCGAGCGTCTCGGCGTGGAAGGCCCCCATCCGCCCCGACCCGATCAGGGCCACACCCACGGTATCCATGCCGCCTCCCTCGTCTCTGGAACGTTCTAGTGAAGAGGGTGGCGGGGACCACTCCCCTCGTCAAGGGGATATGGCTATAACGTTCTAGTTTCCCGGGATAGAGTCGGCGGGTGCCACCGAGGGCCCCGGACAGGAGACCGACCCTGGCGGACGTCGCCGCCCGGGCCGGGGTCTCCACCGCCCTGGTCTCGATCGTCATGCGCGACGCCCCGGGGGCCAGCACCGCGACCAGGGACCGGGTGCGACGCGCAGCCGAGGAGATCGGCTACCGGCCGGACAGCCGCGCCCGGCTGCTGCGCAGTTCCCGCAGCCGACTGCTCGGTGTGGTGTTCGGCGTCCAGCACCCCTTCCACGGTGACCTGGTGAGCGGGCTGTACGCCGCGGCCGAGCGGGCCGGGTACGAGCTGGCGTTGAGCGCCGTCACCCCCGGGCGGGACGAGAGGCGCGCCGTCGCCGGCCTGCTGCAGGACCGCTGCGAGGCCCTGGTGCTGCTCGGCCCCTCGTCACCCACGGCAGCGCTCGCCGACCTCGCGGCCCACCTGCCGGTGGTCGTCGTCGCCCGTTCGGTCCGGTCCGCCGCGGTCGACGTCGTCCGCACCGCCGACGACGAGGGCATGCGCCTGGCCGTCGAGCACCTGATCGCCCTGGGCCACCACGACGTGGTGCACGTCGACGGCGGGCGGGCGCCCGGCGCGGCCGAGCGACGCCGCGGGTACCGCGAGGCGCTGGGCGCCGCCCGCCTGACCCCGCGGGTCGTGCCGGGCGGGCTGGGCGAGGACGACGGGGCCGCCGCCGCACGGGACCTCCTGGCCGGGTCGCTGCCGACGGCCGTCACCGTGTTCAACGACCGCTGCGCCCTCGGGGTGCTCGACGTGCTGCGGCGCGCGGGCCGCGCCGTCCCGGAGGAGGTCAGCGTGGTCGGCTACGACGACAGCCGCATCGCCAGGCTCACCTCGGTCGACCTCACCTCGGTGGCCCAGGACGTCGACCGGCTGGCCGCGCTCGCCGTCGGGCGCGCCCTCGACCGGCTCGACGGCGTCCCCGTCGAGCGGCGCGAGCTGGTCGTCCCGCCCCGCCTCGTCGTCCGGAGCACCACCGCCCCACCCCGTCCCCGTGACGTCGTGGAACGGCCCTCCTGCAGGGTCCCGCCGTGAGCTCGCGAACGGTGGGGGCAGGAGGGTCCTTCTTCAGAGGTCCAGCACCAGCCGGTCCGTGCGGGCACGCGAGACGCAGATCATCATGCAGTCGTTCGCCTCCCTCTCCTCGTCGGTGAGGACCGAGTCCCGGTGGTCGGGCACGCCCTCGAGGACGCCGGTCTCGCAGGTGCCGCAGGTGCCCTCGGCGCACGAGGAGAGGACGCCGACCCCCGCCTCCTCGACGACCGACAGGATCGACCGGTCCGGCGGCACGGTCAGGGTGCGCTCGCTGCGCTCCAGCACGACCTCGAACGCCTCGGCCCGCGCCGGCTCGGCCTGCGGCCGGGGCGCGAACCGCTCCACGTGCAGCGCACCGCGGGGCCAGCCGGCGCAGCGCCGCTCGACCGCCGCCAGCAGCGGCTCGGGGCCGCAGCAGTAGACGAGCGTGTCCGGCCGGGGGGTGCCGAGCAGCCCGTCGAGGTCCAGCAGCCCGGTCTCGTCCTGGGGGCGCACCGACACCCGGTCGCCGTACCGCGCGAGCTCGTCGAGGAAGGCCATGGACGCCCGGCGCCGGCCGCCGTAGACGAGCTCCCAGTCGGCGCCCGCCGCCTCCGCGGCCCGGATCATCGGCAGGACCGGCGTGATGCCGATGCCGCCGGCGATGAACAGGTACCGGGGCGAGGACACCAACGGGAAGTTGTTGCGCGGCCCGCGCACCCGCACCCGGTCGCCGACGGACAGCCGGTCGTGCACGAACCGCGAGCTGCCGCGGCCGTCCGGGTCGCGCAGGACGCCGAGCCGGTACCCGTGGTGGTCGGCGGGGTCGCCACACAGCGAGTACTGCCGGGTGGGTGCCCCGTCGAGGACCAGGTCGACGTGCGCCCCCGGTTCCCAGGCCGGCAGCGGGCGGTCACCGGTCTCACGCAGGTCCAGGGAGACGACCCCGTCGGCCTCCTCCCGCTTGGCGGCCACCAGCGCCTCGGCCTCGAACTCCGAGGTGGCGAGGGTGACGGTCGTCGTCCGGTGGGAGACGGCCTCCACGTGCGGACGGCGTCCGTCCCGGCCGAAGGTGATCGGCAGGTTCTCCCAGACGTACATGTTGGGCGAGCTGGGGTAGAACGTCGGCGGGCCGGCCGGCTGGTAGTCGCCCAGGACGGGCAGCGCCTCCTCCAGCGCGATCCGCGCCTCCAGGCGGGCCAGCGGCGCGCCCAGGCACCCGTGCACGCCCTCCCCGAAGCCGAGGTGCCGGCCCCGTGGCCTGGTGATGTCGAAGGTGTCCGGGTGGGGGAACTGGCGCTCGTCGCGGTTGGCGGCCCCGGGGACCAGCACGACCCGCCCCCCGGCCGGGATGGTGACCCCGTGCAGGGTGACCTCGCGCGACGTCGTCCGGGCGGTGAGCTGCAGCGGCGTGATGAGGCGCATGGCCTCCTCGACCGCGGCCGGGATGAGCGACGGGTCGGCCTGCAGCAGCGCCCGCTGGTCGGGGTTCTCCGCGAGCAGCGTGAACAGCGTGCCGGCCAGCCCGGCGGTCGACTCCACCCCGCCGAGGAAGAGGATCATCATCAGGCCGCTGACCTCGGAGTTCGGCGTGACCTGCGCGTCCACGAACGGCACCCCGTCTACGTCGGCGTGCACGAACTCCGTGAGCAGGTCGTCGCGCCCGTTGCGGCGGCGCTCCTCCAGCAGGTCGATGAAGAACTGCTGCACCCCGGCAGTGGCCGCCTTCGCCACCGGGGTGAGGTGCGGCGTGCCGGGCACCCGGTCCTTGAGCTCGTGGGTCCAGCGCTCCAGCTGGTCCCGCCGCGCCCGCTCCACGGGGTCCTCGGCGTGCCGGCTCGGCAGGCCCATGAGGTGGAAGAACACGTCGAAGGGCATGGGCCAGGCCAGCTCCTGGGCGATGTCCACCGTTGCACGACCCCCCGCGCCGCGGTCCCGCCAGGAGGCGACCAGCTCGCGCACCACGGCGCGGACGCCGTCCTCGAGGCCGGCGATCCGGCGGGGCAGGAAGTACGGCTGCACCACCGAGCGCACCTGGTCGTGCCGGGGGTTGTCCATGCTCCCGATCGACCCCGGGGGGACCTGCTCCAGGCGGCTGTCGTCGATGTCCATGCCCTCGAAGCTGCGGAACGTGTCCGCGTCGAGGATGGCCGCCCGGACGTCCTCGAAGCGGGTCAGGACCCACCATCCCCACCGCTCGCTGCGGTACACGGGTGCCTCGTCGCGCATCCGGCGGTAGGTCCCGAACGGGTCGGACGTGTAGAAGTCCGGCCGGAACGGGTCGTAGTCCAGCGCGGGGGTGAGCGGGGCGGTGGCGGTCTCGGCCATGTGGGTCTCCGCGGTCGGGAGCGGCTCGGTTTGAAGCGCTTCAAGACTTACGGGTGACCGACGCCACTGTCAACTCGTTGTCAGGACAAACCCCGGCCTGGCACGGCCTGGCGGCATCCCGCACGAGCTCGCCGATGCGGGGTTCAGTCCCCTCCCGGCGGCGGACCGGTCGTCCCCCGTACGACCAGCCGCGGGGGGACGACGACCTCGCGGTGCTCGGTGCGACCGCCGTCCAGCCGCTCGACCACCGCGGCGACCGCGTGCCGCATCAGCTGCCGGGACTCCTGGCTGACCGTGGTCAGGTCGACGTGCGCCAGCCGCGAGAGGGGGCTGTCGTCGTAGCCCACCACCGAGACCCGGCCCGGGACGTCCACCCCGCTGCGCAGCAGCGCGTCGAGCAGGCCCACGGCGGAGGCGTCGTTGTAGGTCACGACCGCGGTCGGGGGCGCGTCCGACCCGAACAGCGTCCGCGCCGCCCGCGCGCCGGACGCCTCGCCGGAGTCCCCCTCCACGACCCGCACCTGCCGCCCGAGCCGGTGCCCGCGCATGGCCCGCTGGTAGCCGCGCCGCCGGCCGGCCGCGATGACCCCGGGCCCCCCGTCGACGTGGGCGATGCGGCGGTGCCCGAGGCCGACGAGGTGGTCGACGGCCTGCGCGACGCCCTCCTCGTCGGCGACCCGGACGACGTCGACACCGGCCGAGGGCACCGGGCGGCCGACGGCCACCACCGGGAGCTGCCGGTCCAGCGCGCTCAGCCGCGAGGCCGGGGCCTCCGGGCCGAGCAGCACGAGGGCCTCGCAGCGCGAGTCGAGCAGCGTCTCGACCGCCCGCGCCTCGTCCCGGCTCCGGGTCACGGTGCTCAGCACCAGGTCGTACCCGTGCTCCTCGGCCGCCTCGTGGACGTCCTCCACGAGCTGGGCGTGGAAGGTGCTGCGCACGTCCATCAGGACGCCGATGAGCCCACTGCGCCGGCGGGCCAGCAGGCTGGCCGCGCGGTCGGGCCGGTATCCCAGCCGGCCCGCCGCGTCCAGCACGCGCTCGCGGGTGGCACCGCTGGGCCCCGGGGCACCACGCAGCACCAGCGACACCGTCGCCGGGGACACCCCCGCCTCGGCCGCGACGTCCTGCAGCCGGGGACGACGCGCCGACTCCTCTGCACTCAGGACGACCGCCCTCCTCCCTTGACACGACCGTCACACCCTGCTGTGATCGGCGCCATCATTAAAGCGCTTTAAGAACGTCCGGGCGACTCGCCAGCGCGCAGCGTGCCACGTCGGCGGGATCGCGCCCGCCGCACCGCCGAAGGGGAACAGCCATGTCACTCCAGCCACTGTCCGTGGCGGTGGTCGGGGCCGGGATGGCCGGTCGCAGCCACGCCGCCGGCTACCGCCAGGTGAACACCGTCTTCGGCGAGGGTCTGCCGCCCGTCCGGCTGGCCGCGATCGCCGACGCCAACGAGCAGCTCGCCCGGGACGCGGCCCGCCGCTACGGGTTCGAGCGGGCGGTGCCCAGCTGGGAGGAGGTCGTCGAGGACCCCTCCATCGACGCGATCAGCATCGTCGTCGGCAACTCCCTGCACCGGCCGATCGCCGAGGCGGCCATCGCCGCCGGCAAGCACGTGCTCTGCGAGAAGCCGCTGGCCGGCTCGATGGAGGACGCGCAGGCGATGGTCGCCGCCGAGCAGTCCGCGGACGTGGTGACCGCCGTCGGCTACACCTACCGCCGGTCCCCGGCGATCGCCGCCATCCGCGACCACGTGCACGACCGCGAGCTGGGTGAGCTGACCCTGTTCGACGGCCGCTACTGGTGCGACTACGCCTGCGACCCGCGCGGCCCGCTGACCTGGCGGTACAGGGGCGGACCCGGCAGTGGTGCCCTCGGCGACATCGGGGCCCACGTCATCGACGTCGGCCAGTTCCTGTGCGGGCCGGTCGTGTCGGTGTCCGGAGCGGTGCTGTCCACCCAGATCGCCGAGCGGCCGCTGCCGCTCGGCGCCGTGGTCGGCCACCACGCCGCCCCGGTGAGCGAGGAGACGGGCGAGGTCGAGAACGAGGACACCGCCGTGTTCACGGCCCGGTTCGAGTCGGGCCTGTCCGCGTCGTTCTCGGTGTCACGCACCGCCTTCGGCATGCCCAACGGGCTGGCCTTCGACGTGTACGGGCTGGACGGACGCGCCTCGTTCGACTGGCACCGGCCCTCGGAGTACCTCGTCGACGACCGTCAGCCCGAGGCCCGCACCCGCGGCGTCCGGCAGGTCATCGTCGGCCCGCAGATGCCCTACGTCGCCGGCGGCTACCCCATGGAGGCGCCGGGCGTGGGCGGCGGCAACGCCGAGATGTTCGTCTACCAGTGCCGCGCCTTCCTGGACCAGATCGTCGGCACCCCCGACCCGCTGCCGCGCAACGCCACCTTCGCCGACGCCCTGCACACCATGCAGATCGTCCAGGCCGTCGTCGAGTCCGCGCAGTCCGACGGCGCCCCTGTCGAAGTCGCGCCTGTCGAAGTCGCCCCCGTGCCCTCTGCCGCGCCGGTCGAGACCGCGGCCCCGGCCGTTCCCGCTCCCCCCGCCTGACGCCCCCCGTGGCGACCGACTCCACCGAAAGGCTGCTCCCATGGCTCTCAAGCTCGGCGCCTACACCGCCTGCCTGCACGACCGACCGCTGGAGCAGGCCCTCGACGTCCTGCAGGCCGACGGCCTGACCTCCGTCGAGGTCAACACCGGCGGCTTCATCCCCTCCCCGCACTGCCACGTCGACCTGCTGCTCGCCTCCGAGCAGGCCCGGCGCGACTACCTGGAGACGTTCACCTCCCGCGGGATGGAGCTGACCGGGCTCAACTGCAACGGCAACCCGCTCAACCCACTGCCCGGCGTCGGCCCCAAGCACGCCGACGACCTGCGGCGCACCATCGAGCTGGCCGGGCTCCTGGGCGTGAAGAACGTCGTGACCATGTCGGGCACGCCGGGATCGGACCCGGACGCGAGGTACCCGTCCTGGGTGGTCAACCCGTGGGACGGCGTCTACCTGGACGTCCTCGACTACCAGTGGGGCGTGGCCGCAGAGTTCTGGACGGAGATCGACGCCCTCGCCCGCGCCAACGACGTCCGGGTGGCCATCGAGATGCACCCGCACAACCTGGTGTTCTCCCCGGTGACGCTGCGCCGGCTGGTCGACACCGTCGGCGCCACCAACATCGGGGCCGAGATGGACCCCTCGCACCTGATGTGGCAGGGCATGGACGTCGTGGCCTGCATCCGCGACCTCGGCCCGCTGGTGTTCCACGCCGCGGCCAAGGACGCAATGATCACGCCCGGGGTGGACATCCGCGGGGTGCTGGACACCTCGTTCACCCGGGTACGGGCCGACGCCCCGGACAAGGTGCCCACCGGCTACGGCTACTGGTGCAACGCGTGGCCGGAGAACCCGGGCTGGCGCTTCGTGGCGGTGGGCGTCGGCCACGACGTCGACTGGTGGACCGAGTTCCTGCGGGCGCTGGCCGAGGTCGACCCGGACATGGCGGTCAACATCGAGCACGAGGACGCCGCCTACGACCGCCTCGAAGGCCTCGCTCTCGCCGCCGAGAACCTCCGCGCCGCGGCCGCGAAGCTGTAGCGCCGGGTCAGGCCCCGGCCGCGGGCGGCTCGAGCACCGCCCGCGGCCGGGGCGGCAGGCCGGCGAGGAGGTAGCACCGGTCGACCAGTGTCATGGTCGCGACCGCGTCGTCCGGGCCCGTGGGGACCGGCGGGCCGCCCCTGACCGCCGCGGCGAACGCCTCGAGCTGGTACGTGTAGGACGACCGGGTGCCCAGGTGCTCGGTTCGCTCGCCGGCCGCGGTGCGCACGAGCACGCGGTCGTCCCGGTTCGGCTCGACGAACGCCGGCGCGCTCGCCTCCCCACGGGTCCCGACGACGCGCAGCGAGAAGTCCCGGTCCGGGTGCACCATGCTGCAGCGCACCGTGGCGGTGGCGCCGGACGGGAAGCGCAGGTCGGCGTCGAGCCACTCGTCGACGCCCGGGGCGCCCGCGCGCTGCCCGGCGCGGGCGGCCTCCGGCTCCGGCTCGCCGCCGGTCCACGGCGCCAGGCTTCGCAGCGCGTGCAGCCCGTAGCAGCCCAGGTCCATGAGCGCCCCGCCGGCCAGCTCGAACGACCAGCGGGGGTCTCCGTCGGCCGGCGGCAGCATGGCGATGGTGGCGTCGACGTGGACGACGTCGCCCAGCTCGCCGTCGTCCACCAGGTCGAGGAGCCGCCGCACCACCGGGTGGTAGACGTGGTGGAAGTCCTCCACGACCGTCACGCCCGCAGCCCGCGCGGCGTCCCTGACCTCGGCAGCCTCCTCGGCGTTCGAGGCGAACGGCTTCTCCGACAGCACGTGCTTGCCGGCCGCGACCGCGGCCAGGTTCCACGGACCGTGCAGCGCGTTCGGCAGCGGGTTGTAGACGACCTCGACGTCCGGGTCGGCGAGGACGTCGGCGTAGGAGGCCAGCACGCGCTCGACGCCGTGCGCCCGGGCGAACGCCTCGGCCCGCGCCGGGTCCCGGGCGGCGATCGCCACCAGCCGGCTGCCGGTGTCCCGCGCGGGGACGGCGATGGCCCGCTCGGCGATGCGCGCGGCCCCCAGGACCCCGATACGGAGAGGTCCGGCCCCGTCCGTCGTCACCGGTAGAGCTCGGGCTGCGCGGGGAGCTCCACCGCCACCCGGCCCCCGGCGTGCAAGGACTGCAGCGCGGCGTCCGAGACGACCTGCGCGGCGAAGCCGTCCCAGGCACCGGGCCCCTCGGGCGGCCGCGCGGCGAGGACCGTGTCGACCCACTCGCGCAGCTCGACGTCGTAGGACAGCGTGAACCGCTCCCGCCAGTCGGCCGGGACGAGACCGGCGACGGTGCCCTCGCGGCGGACCCGTACCGGGGCCGGTTCGGCCAGCTCGACGGTGCCGCTCTCCCCGGACACCTCGCAGCGGATCTCGTAGCCGTAGTGGACGTTGACCGACACCTCGACGTCGACGAGGACGCCGTCGGCCATCTCGAAGAGCACCAGCAGCGGGTCCTGCAGCTCGCCGCCGCGGCTGCTCCGGCGGGGCGTGAACACCTGGGCGGCGGTGATCTCCTGGCCGAACATCCAGCGCAGCTGGTCGATCTCGTGGATCGCGGTGTCGGCGATGGACATGTCGCGGGTGTAGTGCGGCGGCACCGAGGCGTTGCGGTGCGCGCAGTGCACGAGCAGCGGGGCGCCGATGGTCCCGTCGTCCAACGCCTGCTTGAGGGCCCGGTGCGCGGGGTCGAAGCGCCGGTTGAAGCCGACCTGCACCAGCCGCCGGCCGGCAGCGACCTCGGCGTCGACGATCCGCCGGCAGGCCTCCTGCGTCGTGGCCAGCGGCTTCTCGCAGAACACCGGCTTGCCGACGGCGATGCACGCCAGCACGTAGGGCTCGTGCGTCGGCCCCCACGAGGTGACGACGACGGCGTCGACCGCGTCCGACGCGATGACGTCCTCGCCGCTGGGCAGCGCCTTCGCGGCGGGGAGCTGCCCGGCCACGGCCGCGGCGCGCCCGGCGTCCGCGTCGGCCACCGCGACCACCCGGCTGCCGCCCGGCCCGCCGTCCAGCCGGCGGATGTGCTCCTGCCCGATCATGCCGACCCCGATGACCCCGACGTCCAGCGCCACGACCCCTCCTCGGTCCCGTCCGGCCCGGCGCAGCGCAGGGCCGTGTCGAGGCTGTGCGCCGGACCACACCCAGGTCAACGGCACTGGTCCCTCAAGAACCCCTCAACGGGTCACCTCGCCGACAGCAGCTCCGCCGGGATGTTGTGCGGCGTGACGACCTGGACGCCGGAGTGCCAGGACCGCGGGGTGCCGGGCAGCGCGCCGTGCGCCTGCATCACGACGTGGCAGGCGCGGCGCAGGTCGAGTGCGAGGTCGTGGTGCAGCACCGCGGACAGCCGGCCCTCCCGCAGCAGGGCGAGGTTCTCGGCGTCCAGGTCGTGGGCGACGAACGCGCGGCAGCCGCGCCCGGCGTCGGCGAAGGCTGCGACGGTCGCGGCGTTGCCGCCGGCGGCGTACATCGAGTACACGGCGGCGATGCCCGGGTCGGCGGCGAGCGCGTCGCGCACGAGCCCGCGCAGCACGTCGTCGTCCCCGGTGACGTCCACCAGGTCGACCTGCCGCCCACCCGGACGCAGCGCGCGGGCGGTGGCCCGGAAGCCCATCTCCCGGTCGTCCTCGCCCCGGAAGGACCCGGTGCCCCGGGTGACGAGGACGGCGGCGTCGTCGGGCAGCCACTGGTCGAGCAGGTAGGCGGCGGTCGCCCCCGCCGCCCGGTTGTCCAGGCCGACGTAGGCGACCCGGCGGCTGGTCGGCAGGTCCGTCACCAGCGTGACGACCGGGATCCCGGCCTCGGCCAGCCGCTCGACAGCGGCGACGACCAGCGGGTGGTCGGGGGCCTTGAGGACGACGCCCTGCGACCCGCGCCGGGCGATCCCGTCGAGCGTGGCCGCCAGCCCGGTCACCGGTGGGGCCTCGGCGAGGTGGAACCGCGCCCGGAACGTCGCCGGGCGGACCAGCGGCAGCTGGGACTCCAGGGCCGCCCGCACCGCGGAGGAGAACCGGGCCGGCGCGTCGACGACCAGGTCGAGGAGGAACGTCCGCCCGGTCAGCCGCACCTGCGAACGCTGCCGGTCCAGGTCGGCGATGGCGCGGTGGACCTCCTGCACCGTGCTCGCGCGGACCCCGCCCCGGGCGTTGAGGACGCGGTCGACGGTCGCCTCGGACAGGCCGGCCTGGCGGGCGATCTCGCGGATGGGGTAGGGGTGTGGCACCGCACCAGTCTGAGGGGTCCCTGAGGGTTGACCGCGTGCCCGCGGGCTCACCAGGCTGGCGGGGTGACCACGGTCCCCTCCGTCTCCCTGGACGACGGCGTCGCGATCCCCCAGCTCGGGTTGGGCACCGCCCGGCTCCCCGACGAGGAGACCCGGCGGATCGTCCGCGAGGCGCTCGAGATCGGCTACCGGTTCGTCGACACCGCGGCCAGCTACGAGAACGAGCGCGGCGTCGGCCAGGGCATCGCCGACTCCGGACTGCCGCGCGAGGAGGTCTTCGTCTCCACCAAACTGCGCGGCCGCGACCAGGGGTACGGGACGGCCAAGGCTGCACTGCGGGCCAGCCTGGACCGGCTCGGCACGGAGTACGTGGACCTCTACCTGATCCACTGGCCGCTCCCCCGGCTGGACCGCTACGTCGAGTCGTGGCGGGCGATGGAGGAGCTCCGCGCCGAGGGGCTCACCCGCGCCATCGGCGTCTCGAACTTCCTGCCCGAGCACCTCGACCGGCTCGCGGCGGCGAGCTCGACGGTGCCAGCGGTCAACCAGATCGAGTGCCACCCCCGGGACCCGCAGCTCGAGCAGCGCGCCGACAACGCCCGGCGGGGCATCGTCACGGAGTCCTGGTCGCCGCTGGCCAACGGCGGGGAGCTGCTGCGGCAGCCGGTGCTCACCGAGATCGGCGCACGCCACGGCCGGACGCCGGCGCAGGTGGTGCTGCGCTGGCACGTGCAGCAGGACCTGGTCACCTTCCCCAAGGCGTCGTCCCGCGGCCGGCTGGTCGAGAACCTCGACGTCTTCGGCTTCCAGCTCGACGACGAGGACATGGCCGGCATCGCCACGCTCGCCGACGGCACCCGCGTCAACGGCCAGCACCCGGAGGTCTGGGAGGAGTTCTGAGCACCACTCGATGACGGGTTCTTGAGGGATCGGCGGCCTTGTGGACGCCGCACTCCGGTCGCCAGGCTCGGGAGCGCCCACCCCGCTCAGGAAGGACGACGCCATGACCGCACCCGTCACCGCCCGGACCTCCCCCGGCTGGTTCACCGCGGACGACTGCCGCCTGGAGGACTTCCGCGCGCTCGTCGAGACGACCACCGACCTGGCCGAGTACCCCCACGCCGACGAGGTCCGGGAGAACGTCCTCGTCTACGGCCCGCGGCTGCGCGACTCCGTCGCCACCCCCGAAGGCCGCCGGGAGGTGCAGGCCGAGCTGGCCCGTGCCCTGGCCGACGGCCCGGGGATCGTCGTCTTCGCCGGCGCCTTCCCCGACACGGCGGTGGTCGACCGGGCGACGGCGGTGTTCCGGGCGATGATCGACGAGCAGAAGGCGGCCGGTGTCGTCGGCGGCGACCACTTCGCCAAGCCGGGCGCCAACGACCGCATCTGGGGCGCGCTGGACAAGTTCGCCGTCCGGGACCCGGAGGCCTTCGCCGCCTACTACGGCAGCGACGTCATCGCGCTGGTCTCCGAGGCGTGGCTCGGCCGCGGCTACCAGCTCACCAGCCAGGTCAACGTGGTGAACCCCGGAGGGCAGGCCCAGGTCGCCCACCGCGACTACCACCTGGGCTTCATGTCCGAGGAGCAGGCGCTGGCCTACCCGGCGCACGTGCACCGGCTGTCCCCGGTGATGACCCTGCAGGGGGCGGTCGCGCACTGCGACATGCCCGTCGTGACCGGCCCCACCATGTACCTGCCGCACTCGCAGAAGTACGCCCCCGGCTACGTCGCCTTCCACCGGCCGGAGTTCACCGCCTACTTCGACGAGCACTTCGTCCAGCTGCCGCTCCGGAAGGGCGACGCGGTGTTCTTCAACCCCGCCCTGTTCCACGGTGCCGGCACCAACCGCTCGGCCGACGTCCGCCGCATGGCGAACCTGCTGCAGGTCTCCTCGGCGTTCGGCCGGGCGATGGAGACGGTGGACCGGACGGCGATGTGCCGGGCGCTCCACCCGGTCCTGCTCGCACAGCGGGCCGCCGGCGCCGACGAGCGCACGCTGCGCAACGTCGTCGCCGCCTCGGCCGAGGGCTACGCCTTCCCGACCGATCTCGACCGCGACCAGCCGATCGGCGGCCTGGCGCCGGAGACCCAGGCCGAGCTGGTGTGGCGCGCCCTCCAGGCGGGCTGGTCACCCGAGGCGCTGTTCGCCGAGCTGACCGCCCAGGCCGAACGACGCTCCAGCGCCCCGTGAGAAGGGACCACCCCTCCCCCCACGCCTCGCAGGCCAGGGGTGGGTTCCTGAGGGGCGGCCGTTCGGTGTCGGGGGAATCCGGGGGCGCCGGTCGCGCGATCCGGGCAGGATGACCCGGTGCCCTCCGAGCACCGCGACACCGACGTGCTCCTCGTCCGGCACGGGGAGGTCGTGCACGCGGACCCCGAGCACCCCCACCCCCTGCTCGAGGACGGACAGGGCGACCCGCCGCTGTCGGCGCTCGGACGCGCGCAGGCCGAGGCGGTGGGACGACGCCTCCGCGCCGCCGGGCTCGACGCCGTCTACGTGACGACGCTGCGCCGCACGCTCGAGACCGCGCAGCCCCTGATCGACGTCACCGGCATCCGGCCGAGGGTCGAGCCCGACCTGCGCGAGCTGCACCTCGGCGAGTGGGAGGACGGCCTGGTCCTCCAGCGCCTGGCCCAGGGCGACCCGGTCGCCGCCCGGGTCGTGGCCGAGCAGCGGTGGGACCTCATCCCCGGTGCGGAGCCGGCCGCGGCCCTCGCTGTCCGGGTCCGCGCCGCGCTGCAGCGGATCGCGGCGGCGCACCCCGGCGGGCGGGTCGCCGTCTTCACGCACGGCGGGGTCATCGCCCAGGCCCTCGCCCTGGCCACGGAGGCGCCGCCCTTCGCCTTCCTGAGCAGCCGCAACTCCTCGCTGTCCCAGCTGGCCCTCGCCGGGGAGCGCTGGACCGTCCGCCGGTTCAACGACACCGCACACCTCGATGACGACCTCCTGCGGGTCGGCGTCCCCTGACCTGACCGCACACGACGGCGCCCGCCGCCCCGAACCGCAAGGTCCGGGACGGCGGGCGCCGCGGCCACCCTCCCGGGTCCCGCCGGCCCCGTCCAGAGGCTCGCCGCGAGCTTGCGAGCGGTGAGGAGGACGGGGTCCTTCTCCGAGGCGTGGGGGGGAGGGTGGTCCTTCCACTAGCGCTTGAGCTCGTGGGAGAGCTCGGCGAGCTCCTGGCCTCCCGCCATCTCGGCGGTCAGCTCCTCGAGCGTGACCTCCGAGCGCTTCTTGTCCAGCACCCGGCGACCGAGCTTCAGGATGACGAAGTGGTCGCCCACCATGTAGGCGTGGTGCGGGTTGTGCGTGATGAAGACGACCCCGAGGCCGGCGTCGCGGGCAGCGGCGGTGTACTTGAGCACCACGCCCGACTGCTTGACACCCAGTGCCGCGGTGGGCTCGTCCAGGATCAGCACCCGCGCACCGAAGTAGACCGCCCGGGCGATCGCGACGCACTGCCGCTGACCGCCGGAGAGCGTGCCGATCGGCTGGTTGATGTCCTTGACGTGGATCCCCATCTTCTGCAGCTCGGCGTCGGCGATCTCCCGCATGGCCTTGATGTCCAGCGGTGCGAGGGGGTAGTTGCCCTTGCGGATCTCCGAGCCGAGGAAGAAGTTGCGCCAGACCTCCATCAGGCCCACGACGGCGAGGTCCTGGTAGACGGTGGCGATCCCCGTGTCGAGGCTCTCGCGCGGTGAGGAGAAGTGCCGCTCCTTCCCATCGACGCGGAGCGTCCCCTCGGAGTGCGGGTGGAGGCCTGAGATGATCTTGATCAGGGTGGACTTGCCGGCGCCGTTGTCCCCGAGGACGCAGGTCACCTCGCCGGCGTTGACGGTGAGATTGACGTCCTCCAGCGCCCGGATGGCGCCGTATGCCTTGCCGACCCCCTGCATCTCGACCAGGGGTTCACCCCTGTTCAGGTCTGGCGCGGCGTGCTCGGCGATGGTGTCGGTCATGGTCACTTCCTCCGAGCGGCGTAGTTCTTGACGTACAGGTTGACCATGACGGCGAGCAGCAGCATCACGCCGAGGAAGGTGCGGAACCAGTTCGGGTCCCAGCCGGCGAAGACGATGCCCTGCGTGGTCATGCCGAAGATGAGGGCACCCAGCGCCGACCCGACCGCCGAGCCGTAGCCGCCGGTGAGCAGCGCTCCGCCGACGACCGCGGCGATGATGTAGACGAACTCGTTGCCCACGCCGATCCCGGCCTGCACGGTGCTGAAGTTCATCAGCAGGTGCATGCCGAGGAACCAGGCGAGGAAGCCGACGGCCATGAACAGGCCGATCTTGACCTTGCGGACGGGAACACCGACCGCGCGGGCGCTGGCCTCGTTGCCACCGGAGGCGAAGATCCAGTTGCCGACCCGGGTGCGCAGCAGGACCCACGTGCCGACGGCCACGAACAGCGCCCACCACAGGATGGTGATGTTCAGGGTGATGAGACCCAGGTCGACGTCGGAGGCGAACACGGCCCGTGCGGAGTCGAAGCCGTCCAGCTGGTTGATGTTGGGCGTCGCGACGGCACCGGTGATCAGCCTCGTGACGCCGAGGTTCAACCCCTGCAGCACGAAGAACGTGGAGAGCGTCACCAGGAAGCTCGGGATGCCGGTGCGCACCACCAGCCAGCCGTTGAGGAAGCCGATGGCCAGGGCGACGACCAGGCTGACCACGACGCCGACCCACACGTTGAGGCTCAGCTGGTAGCACAGCATCGCCGCGGTCAGCGCCGCCGTGGTCACCGCGACACCGGCGGACAGGTCGAACTCGCCGCCGATCATGAGCAGTGCCACCCCGACGGCCACGATGCCGATCGTCGCGCTGGCGTACAGGTAGGTCGACGCCGCGGGGAGGGACCGGAAGGTCGGGGCGGCCGCGTAGAAGAAGAGGAAGACCGCGATGGCGGCCGCGAGGGCGCCGACCTCCGGGCGGGCGAGCACCCGGGACACCAGCGACCGCTGCTGGCGGGGCGGCGCGGCGGGCGCACCGGCGGCGGGCGGGGGTGGTTGGGATGAGGGCTGTGTCGCCACGGACGAGCTCATGGCCTGGCTCCCAGGGGGTGTGGGTGTGGGCGGGGGGAGCCGGGCAGGGCGCCCGGCTCCCCCCGGACGGACTAGCGGGTGTTGTTCTCCGTGTAGGGCAGGATCGCGTCGATGTTGCTCGAGTCGACGATCGACGGGCCGGTCAGGACCGGACCACCACCGCCGATGTCGTTCCCGTTGGTGATGTTGAGCCACAGCGAGGTCACGGCCATGTAGCCCTGCACGAAGGGCTGCTGGTCGACCGAGAACGCGATGCCGCCGCTCTGGATCTGCTGGGCGACGTCCTGGTTCAGGTCGAAGGTGGCGATGGCGGCCTGGCTGCCCGCGTCGTCCTTGGACTGCTGTGCTGCCAGCGCGATGTCCGCACCCAGCGCGACGATGGCGGTGACCGACGGGTCCTGCTGCAGCTTGGCCCCGATCGTCTGCTGGACCGACGGGAGGTCACGCCCGTTGACGTAGAGGATCTCGGTGTTGGGGTAGGTCTTGGCGACGCCGGCGCAGCGGGTCTCCAGCTGCACCTGGCCCTGCTCCTGGATGACGCAGACGGTCTTCCCGGTGGACCCGGTCTCGGCGAGCTGGGTGCCGACGGCCTGCCCGGCGAGGTCCTCGTTCGAGCCGAAGTACATGGAGACGCCGTGGTCCCGGTACTGGTCCCCGCCGGCGTTGAACGCCACGACCGGGATGCCGGCGTCGACCGCGTCCTGTGCGGCCGGCCCGATGGCGTCGGGCGTGGGCAGGGTGACCGCCACGCCGTCGACGCCGCTGTCGATGGCGTTCTGCACGAGCGTGGCCTGCCGGCCGGCGTCGGGGTCCGCGGAGTAGTTCAGCGTGATGTTGTGGTTGGCGGCCGCGGCCTCGGCCCCGTTGCGGATCTTGTCCCAGAACGTGTCACCGGGGGCCTCGTGGGTGACCATCGCGATGGTGTACTCCTCGCCGGCGGCGGCCCCGCCCTCGTCCTGCGCACCGCCCTCGCTGCTGCACCCGGCCACCACCAGGCCCAGGACGCTCACGGCGGCCAGCGTCTTCAGCGGCTTTCCGACAGTTCTCATCGGTGCGTTCCTCTCGCGCGATCCACCAGGGAGGGTGCCCCTGAGACGCTATGTTCGGACAAACTGACATGAGGAATGTGACACGACTAACATGGGCCGTCAATAGCCTCCCCGTCGAGGCCCCGGCCCGACAGGGGCATCGCCCCGGCACCGCTCCGACGGCCGAGCGGGACGGGCCGAGGCGCCATGGGGCGGCAGGACTCCCGGCGGCGACGGGCCGGGGCGGCGGGTGCGGCAGAACCCCCGGCGGCTACCCGCCGGTGACCTCGTCCCGGGGGGTCGGGACGTCGACCCAGCCGCGGACGGCCGCGGACTCGGCCATCGCCTCCAGCGCGACAGCGGCGTGGACGGCGTCGTCGATCCGGGTCCCGTGCGGACGGCCGTCGGCGATGGAGCGCAGGAAGTCGGCGCACTCGACGACCTTGAGGTCGTCGTACCCCATGGCGATGCCCGAGCCGGGCTGGAACGCGGCGTACGCGCCGGCGCCGGGGCCGACGTGCACGGTGCTCACGGGCTGGTCCTGGTAGGCGACCCCTCGGCCGACCCCGAGCTCGCCCATCCGGCGGAAGTCCCAGAACAGCGCGCCGGCGGTGCCGTGCACCTCGAAGCCGTAGCTGTTCTGCTCGCCGACGGCGACGCGGCTGGCCTCCAGGACGACGCGCGCACCGGACGTCGTGCGCAGCAGGGCGGAGACGTAGTCGTCGTTCTCCACGGGGCCCGGCTCACCGCCCACGGCACGGGCGTGCCCGGACGTGGCTCCGGAGGGCCGGGCCCGCTGGCCGATGAACACGGCGGTGTCCGCGGCCACCGAGGCGATGTCACCCAGCAGGTGGCGGACCATGTCCACGGCGTGCGACGCCAGGTCACCCAGGACGCCGCTGCCTCCCCGGGCTGTCTCGAACCGCCAGGTGAGCGCCCCGTCGGGATGCGCGGCGTAGTCGCTGAAGAAGCGGACCCGGGCGTGCGTCACCGCCCCGATCTCCCCGTCCGCGATCATCTGCCGGGCGGCGGCGACAGCCGGGGCGTGCCGGTAGTTGAAGCCGACCGCGCTCTGCACACCGGATTCCCGGACGGCCGCGGCGACCGCACGGGCGTCGTCCGCGGTCAGCCCGACCGGCTTCTCGATCCAGACGTGCTTGCCGGCCCGCGCCATCTCGACGCCGATCTCGCGGTGGACGAAGTTGGGCGCCGTGATGCTGACCGCCGCGACGCGGGGATCGCCGAGCACCGCGCGCCAGTCCTGGACCGGCGAGTCGAACCCGAACTGCTCCGCCGCACCCTCCGCCCGGCCCGGGACCTCGTCGGCGACGACCACGAGGTCAGGGACCGGCAGTTCGGGGAAGTGGTGCCGGACGCGCGCGTAGGCCTGGGCGTGGGCGCGGCCCATCCAGCCGAAGCCCACCACCGCCACGCCGATGGAACGGACACCACGAGTCATGTGGCCCGACGATAGTGGGACCACACCGGTCACCTCGAACGACGCATCGTGGCGACCCGGCTCAGGTCGGGAGGACGAGATGGTCCGCAGGTCGCTGTTCCGTCCGGGGTTGCAGGAGGGACTGCTCGACCTGCTGCGCCCTCCGTCGCCGCGACTGGCCGCTCAGCTGAGCGAACGGGTGCGTCCCCGGCTGGCCGAGGTGGCGCACGACCGTGCCGGCCGGCCGGCCGGCCGCGGAGGTACGCGTCGCTCTCGAGGACGTCGTGCGCTCGGCCGGGGGGACCCCCGACCTCGATGCGCTCACCGAGTTCGCGGAGCAGATCGAGGCCGGGCAGAACCCCTTCGCCTGACCGGGGTCAGCGGGTGCGGAACAGCCGTCGGTGCGCCTGCTGGCGGAGCAGGGTGGCGACCTCGCCGCCGTCGGCGGCCTGGCCGGCCTCGACGATCAACTCCAGGTCGTTGAGCTCGGCGGCCGAGGAGTAGCCGGCCAGCTCACGCTCGAGGGTGAGGCGGGTCCGGCGCCGGGCGCGCGGGAGGGAGGGGCGGAGGGAACGGGGCGAGCGGGACATGGCATTTCTCCGGACATGCTGACAAGGTGTGTGCACCTCATACAAGCGCGCCGCCGCCCCGGGAATTCGGCACGACGCTGTGAGTGTCCGCACGTCGGCGATCTACGCTCGCCTCGTGGACGTACTCGGCTCCGGTCACGAACAGGTCGTCTTCTGCTCCGACCCCGGCTCCGGGCTGCGGGCGGTCATCGCGATCCACTCGACCGCGCTGGGGCCGGCGCTCGGCGGGACCCGGTTCTACCCCTACCCGAGCGAGGACGCCGCGGTCGCCGACGCCCTCGCCCTGTCGCGGGCCATGTCGTACAAGAACAGCCTGGCCGGCCTGGACCTGGGCGGCGGCAAGGCCGTCGTCATCGGCGACCCGCACACCGACAAGACCGAGGCGCTCCTGCGCGCCTACGGCCGGTTCGTGGAGTCCCTGGGCGGGCGCTACCTCACCGCCTGCGACGTCGGCACGTACAACGCCGACCTCGACGTCGTCGCCCGGGAGACCCGCTTCGCGCACGGCCGGTCCCTGGCGTACGGCGGCTGCGGGGACTCCTCGGTGCTCACCGCCCACGGCGTCTTCCAGGGCATGCGCGCCGCCGCCCAGCACCGGTGGGGCAAGCCCTCGCTGGCCGGGCGCACCGTCGGCGTCGCCGGGGTGGGCAAGGTGGGCAGCTGGCTGGTCGACCGGCTGGTGGAGGACGGCGCCGACGTGGTGGTGACCGACGTCGACGCGGGCGCGGTCGAGCGGGTGCTGGCCCGCCACCCCGCGGTGGACTCCGTCGCCGACACCGCGGCGCTGGTCCGCACGCCCACCGACGTGTACGCCCCCTGCGCGCTGGGCGGCGCACTGGACGACGAGACCGTTGCGGTGCTGGAGGCCGAGATCGTGTGCGGCGGGGCGAACAACCAGCTGGCGCACGCGGGCATCGCCGACGAGCTGCTGCGTCGCGGTGTCCTCTACGCGCCGGACTACCTGGTCAACGCCGGCGGGGTGATCCAGGTCGAGGACGAGCGCCACGGGTTCTCCTTCGAGCGCGCCGAGGCCCGCGCGAACGGCATCTTCGACGTCGCGCTGCGGGTCTTCCGGGCCGCGGACGAGGCCGGGGTCTCCCCCGCCGTGGCCGCCGACCGGCTGGCCGAGGAGCGGATCGCCTCGGTCGGGCGGCTGGCGACCATCCGGCTGCCGAGCTGAGGCCGCGGCGTCCTCCGGCAGCAGTACGCGGACGATGCCGTCGGCGAGGCACCCGAGCCCGACCGGCTCGACGGCGACGACGCGCTGGACGAGGGCTGGCTCGTGGGTACCAACAGCGGGACGCTCAGCTCCCCCGAGGGCGACCTACCGCCCACCGGCCGGCGACTCCGACTGCGCGAGTGCGACGTCATCACGGTCCGGGGCGGCAGGGCCGTCTCCCACCGCTTCTACTACGACCGGCTGGACTTCGCGTCCCAGCTCGGCCTGGTGGAGTCCGGCACGTCCACCGTCCCCGCCCCTCGGACCGGTACGGACCAGCCAACGCAGACCCCGGTCTCCTGACGCCCGGAGTCGTGCGGTGCGGCGTGGCGACCAGTGCGGCGACCCCGGTCGGGCGACAGCGGGGGGAGACCCGTGCCGGTCGCCGATCCGTGTCGTAAGCTCGGTCGAGACAAAGACACTCAGTCGGGGTCGCCACGCGGGCCGTCCAGCCCGGAGCTGGGCTCCCGTACTCCGTAACGAGGGGGTCGAGCCGATGGGGCGCGGCCGAGCGAAGGCCAAGCAGACACGCGTGGCCCGTGAGCTCAAGTACAGCTCACCGAACACCGACCTCTCCGCCTTGCAGCGCGAGCTGGCCGGTTCACCGTCGTCGTACGCCACGCCCTCCCGGGCGAGCACGGACGACGACGATGACGACGGCGAGTACACCGACCGCTGGGCGGACGACGACACGGACGACGACTGGGCGGCCAGTCGTTGATCTCCGCCTGACCGGTACGGGTTGAACCGACGACACCGCAGTCCCCGCGGGGACTGCGGTGTCGTCGTACGCCCGGGAGTTGCGGTCGGCCCCGTCCAGAGGCTCCGGCCCAGTGCCGCGCAGGCCCCGTCCAGGGGCTCGCCGCGAGCCTGCGGGTGGCGAGGAGGACGGGGTCCTCTCTCAGCGGTACTCGCCGACCAGGCGTGCGGCGTCGGCGCCCGTCCGGGTGCCCACGGTGCCGGCGATCCAGGCCGGCACGCCGCGCTCGGCGAGGGCGGCCAGGACGCCGTCGGCGACGCCGGGGGCAACCGCGGCGACCATGCCGACGCCGCAGTTGAACGCGCGCTCGGACTCCGCGCGCGGCACCCCGTGCTCCTCGAGCAGCGAGACCGCGGCCGGCAGCGCCCAGGTGCTCCGGTCGAGCACCGCCTCGAGCCCGTCGGGGACGACCCGCGCGGTGTTGCCCGCGAGGCCCCCGCCGGTGATGTGCGCGTAGGCGTGCACGCCCTCGACACCGAACCGGTCGACCAGGGCGAGGCAGTCCAGCGCGTAGATGCGGGTCGGCTCGAGCAGCACCTCACCCAGCGGCCGGTCCAGCCCGGCGGGCGTGGCGGTGAGGTCCAGGCCGGCGGCGGAGACCACGCGGCGCACCAGCGAGTAGCCGTTGGAGTGGAAGCCCGACGACGCCATGGCCACGACGACGTCGCCGTCGCGGACCCGCTCGGGCCCCAGCACCGCGTCGGCCTCCACGACACCCACCGCGGTGGCCGCGAGGTCGTAGTCGTCGGGGGCCATGAGGTCGCCGTGCTCGGCGGTCTCCCCGCCGACCAGCGCGGCACCGGCCAGCCGGCAGCCGGTCGCGATGCCGGTGACGATCGCCGCGATCCGCTCGGGGACGACCTGGCCGCAGGCGACGTAGTCCTGCAGGAACAGCGGCTCGGCGCCGCAGGCGACCAGGTCGTCGACGACCATGGCGACCAGGTCGATGCCGACCGTGTCGTGCCGGTCCAGCTGGCGGGCGAGGGCGATCTTGGTGCCGACGCCGTCGGTGGAGGAGGCCAGCAGCGGCCGGCGGTACCGCGCCGTGTCCAGCGCGAACAGCCCGGCGAACCCGCCCAGACCACCGACGACCTCCGGGCGGTTGGTCTGCTCCACCGCCGTCCGCATGAGGGCGACGGCCCGCTCACCGGCGTCGATGTCGACGCCGGCAGCGGCGTAGGTGAACTCCTGGCTCACGGCGCGGTCCTCGAGGAGCTCACGGGCGGGTCAGGGCGTCGTCCGCGCCGCCCGGCACGGTGGCGCTGCCGGCCTGCTGGCCGGTCCACCCGCTGACCGCCCGGCGGCCGATGCCCTCGAGCAGGTGCTTGCCCAGCAGCTCGCTCTCCTCCAGCGGGATCGGGTACTCGCCGGTGAAGCAGGCGGTGCACAACCGGTTGACCGGCTGCTCGGTCGCCGCGATCAGGCCCTGCTCGGAGACGTAGCCGAGCGAGTCGGCGTTGATCGAGGCCCGCACGCCGTCGACGTCCAGGCCGTTGGCGATCAGCTCGGCGCGGCTGGCGAAGTCGATGCCGTAGAAGCACGGCCACTTCACCGGCGGAGAGGCGATGCGCACGTGCACCTCGACCGCGCCGGCCTCGCGCAGCATCCGGATCAGCGCCCGCTGGGTGTTGCCGCGGACGATCGAGTCGTCGACGACGACCAGCCGCTTCCCGCGGATGACGTCGCGCAGCGGGTTCAGCTTGAGCCGGATGCCGAGCTGGCGGATGGTCTGGCTCGGCTGGATGAAGGTGCGCCCGACGTAGGAGTTCTTGACCAGGCCCAGCCCGTAGGGGATCCCGGAGGCCTCCGCGTAGCCCACCGCGGCCGGCGTGCCGGACTCGGGGACCGGGATGACCAGGTCGGCCTCGGTGGGGTGCTCCTTCGCCAGCCGCCGGCCGATCTCGACCCGGGCGGCGTGCACGCCGCGGCCGCTGATCGTGGTGTCGGGGCGGGCGAGGTAGACGTACTCGAAGACGCAGCCCTTGGGCTCGGCCGGGGCGAAGTGCTGGCTGCGCAACCCGTTCTCGTCGATGGCGATCAGCTCGCCGGGCTCCACCTCGCGGACGACGGAGGCGCCCACGATGTCCAGGGCCGCGGTCTCGCTGGCGACCACCCAGCCGCGCTCCAGCCGGCCCAGCACCAGGGGACGCACGCCCTGCGGGTCACGGGCGGCGTAGAGGGTGCTCTCGTCCATGAAGGTGAAGCTGAAGGCACCGCGCAGCTGCGGCAGCACCTCCATCGCGGCGGCCTCGAGCGAGAGGTCGGGGTGCGCGGCGATCAGCGCGGTGACCAGGTCCGAGTCGTTGGTGGCGACGAACGCGCCCGGGACGCCGGCGTCCGCGGCCCGGGAGGCCAGCTCCGCGGTGTTCACGAGGTTCCCGTTGTGACACAGCGCCAGGCCGGTCCCGGCCACGGTCGTGCGGAACGTCGGCTGGGCGTTCTCCCACGTGGAGGCGCCGGTCGTGGAGTACCGGGTGTGCCCGACGGCGAGGTGGCCGCGCAGGCTGCCCAGGGTCGCCTCGTCGAAGACCTGGCTGACCAGCCCGAGGTCCTTGTAGACCACCACCGACGAGCCGTCGGAGACGGCGATGCCCGCCGCCTCCTGGCCGCGGTGCTGGAGGGCGTAGATACCGAAGTAGGTCAGCTTCGCGACCTCCTCCCCCGGCGCCCACACACCGAAGACGCCACAGGCGTCCTGGGGTCCGGGGGACTGGGGATCGAGGTCGTGCGTCAGCCGTCCATCACCGCGAGGCACTCGTCGAGGGTACCGGCGCGGGACGGGTGCGACCGGGCGGGCGGGGTGGTCCGCACCACCCCGCCCGCCCGACGCTGCTGGTCACCTGCTCAACGCACGTTCCGCATCTCGTCGGCGATGGTGGTGTCGTCGCCGTGCCCGGTCCGCACGACGGTGTCACCGTGCAGGGTGAGCAGCCGTGACCGGATCGAGTCCAGGATCGTCGGGTGGTCGCTGAACGACCGCCCGGTCGCGCCGGGGCCGCCGCAGAACAGCGTGTCGCCGGTGAACACGGTGGCCAGGTCAGGGGCGTGCAGGCAGGTGCTGCCCGGGGAGTGGCCGGGGGTGTGCAGCGCGGTCAGCGTGGTGCCGGCCACGGTGAACCGGGTGCCCTCGGCCAGGTCGCGGTCGGGGGCGGCGTCGGGGTGGACGACGTCCCACAGCATCCGGTCGGCGGGGTGGAACCAGATCGGCGCGCCGGTGGCCTCGCGCAGCGCCACGGCGGCGGTGATGTGGTCGTTGTGCCCGTGGGTCAGCACGATCGCCGTCACCGTCCGCCCGCCGACCGCCTCCAGGATCGGGGCGGCGCGGTGCGGGGCGTCGATGACCAGGACCTCGTCGTCGTCGCCGACCAGCCAGACGTTGTTGTCGACGTCGAAGTCCTGCCCGTCCAGGGAGAAGACGCCGGGGACGACGGTCTTGTCGATGCGTGCGGCCATCAGAAGACCACCACGCTGCGCAGCACCTCGCCCCGGTGCATCTTGTCGAAGGCCGACTCGACGTCGTCGATGCCGATCGTCTCGGACACGAAGTCCTCCAGCGGGAAGCGGCCCTGCCGGTACAGGTCGATCAGCATCGGGAAGTCCCGGGAGGGCAGGCAGTCGCCGTACCAGGAGGACTTGATCGCCCCGCCGCGGCCGAAGACCTCGATCAGCGGCAGGGTGATCTGCATGTCCGGGGTCGGGACGCCGACCAGCACCACCCGGCCGGCCAGGTCGCGGGCGGAGAAGGCCTGCTCGAACACCGCCGGGTGGCCGACGGCGTCGATGGCGACGTCCACGCCGAACCCGCCGGTGGCGGCCTTGACCGCCTCCACCGCGTCGGTCTGCTTGGAGTTGACGGTGTGGGTGGCGCCGAACTGCCTGGCCCACTCGAGTTTCCGGTCGTCGATGTCGACCGCGACGATCGTGGTCGCCCCGGCGAGCTTGGCGCCGGCGATCGCGGCGTCCCCCACCCCGCCGCAGCCGAACACCGCCACGCTCTCCCCGCGGCGCACCGCGCCGGTGTTGATCGCCGCACCGACCCCGGCCATCACCCCGCAGCCCAGCAACCCGGCGGCGGTGGCCGGGGCGGTGGGGTCGACCTTGGTGCACTGCCCGGAGTGCACCAGCGTCTTCTCCACGAACGCGCCGATGCCCAGCGCCGGGGACAACTCGGTGCCGTCGGCGAGGGTCATCTTCTGCGCGGCGTTGTGCGTGTCGAAGCAGTACTGCAGCTCGCCCTTCAGGCAGGCGCGGCACTGGCCGCACACCGCCCGCCAGTTCAGCACCACGTAGTCCCCGACGGCCACGTTGGTGACGCCCGCGCCGACCGCGGCCACCGTGCCGGCGGCCTCGTGGCCGAGCAGGAACGGGAACTCGTCGTTGATGCCGCCCTCCCGGTAGTGCAGGTCGGTGTGGCAGACCCCGCACGCGGCGATGTCGACCACCGCCTCACCCGGCCCCGGGTCCGGCACGACCACCGTCTCCACGCTGACCGGCGCTCCCTTGCTGCGGGCGACGACGCCCCTCACCTCGTAGGCCATGGGCGGAGCCTATGCCCGACCGGCGACCCGCCTGTGCCTGACCGGCGACTCCGGCCGGTCATGAGTTGGACACCATCCGGCCGCCCGCTCCGCAACAATCCGGTCTCGACCTGAGCTCGTGCCCCCAGCGGGTTTCGCAGAACGTGGTACGGGGACGTAGCGTTCCCGCCGGTCCGTGACGTGTGGCACGACCTTTCAGACGGGGGGATCCCCCGCTGTCGACCTCCGGAGGTCCGTCCGTGGCAGTACCGAGCTTCCTGGCCCGAGAACGCATCGTGGCCCGTCCCGGCTTCAACCGCTGGTTGATCCCGCCGGCCGCGCTCGCCGTCCACCTGTGCATCGGCCAGGCGTACGCGACGAGCGTCTACAAGAGCGCGCTCGTCGAGCACTTCGACGCCAGCCTGACCGCGATCGGGATCATCTTCTCGATCGCGATCGTCATGCTGGGCGTCTCCGCCGCCCTCTTCGGCACCTGGGTCGACCGCAACGGCCCCCGTGCCGCGATGTTCACCTCGGCCGTCTTCTGGGTCTCCGGCTTCCTGGTCGGCGGCCTGGGCATCGAGACCGGCCAGCTGTGGCTGCTGTACTTCGGCTACGGCGTCCTGGGCGGCATCGGCCTGGGCATCGGCTACATCTCGCCGGTCTCCACGCTGATCAAGTGGTTCCCCGACCGGCCCGGTCTGGCCACCGGCATGGCGATCATGGGCTTCGGTGGCGGCGCGCTGATCGCCTCGCCGCTGTCGCGCCAGCTGATGAACTACTACGACCCCACCTACGACGGCACCGCCGGCACCGTGCCCAACGGCGAGGCCGTCGCGGCGCTGTTCTTCACCCTGGCCGCGGTCTACCTGGTCTTCATGATGTTCGGCGCCTTCATCGTGCGGGTGCCGGCGAACGACTGGCGGCCCGACGGCTTCGACCCGTCGTCGGTGAAGAAGAAGGCGCTGGTCACCACGGAGAACGTCTCGGCCAACAACGCGATCAAGACGCCGCAGTTCTGGCTGCTGTGGACGGTCCTGTTCTGCAACGTGACCGCGGGCATCGGCATCCTCGAGCAGGCCGCGCCGATGATCCAGGACTTCTTCCGCAACGGGGAGACCTCCACGGTCGCCGCCGCCACGGCCGCCGGCTTCGTCGGGCTGCTCTCGCTGTTCAACATGGCCGGCCGGTTCGTGTGGTCCTCGACGTCGGACTTCATCGGCCGCAAGCCGATCTACATGGTCTACCTGGGCGTCGGCATGGTCCTGTACGTCATCCTCGCCACCCTGGGCAGCACGGCGACCTGGATCTTCGTGCTGACCGCCGCCATCATCATCAGCTTCTACGGCGGTGGGTTCGCCACGGTCCCGGCCTACCTGCGGGACCTCTTCGGCACCTACCAGGTGGGCGCCATCCACGGCCGGCTGCTGACCGCCTGGGCGGCCGCCGGTGTGGCCGGGCCGCTGATCGTCAACGGGGTCCTGGACACCCAGGGCACCCCCGGTCAGCTGGTCGCGGCGAACTACCGGCCGGCGCTGTTCATCATGGTGGGCCTGCTGGCGGTCGGCTTCGTCGCCAACCTGCTGATCAGGCCGGTCGCCGCCAAGTGGTTCGAGCCCCAGGCCACCAGCCCCGCCACCGCCCGCGCCAACCCGGAACGGAGCGCCGCCCGATGAGCCACCCCACCACCGACGACCGGAAGCCCATGCACACCCCGGTGGGGCTGATCGCCTTCGCCTGGACCCTGGTGGGCGTCCCGCTCGCCTACGGGCTCTACAACACGGCCAAGGCCGCGACCGCCCTCTTCGGCGGCTGAGCCCCGCACCAGCACACGCAGCGCCCCCGTCCGGACTCCGGGCGGGGGCGCTGTGCTGTCTCACCGTCGTCCTACCGGACGACCCCGCCTCCAGGTGCCGTCCCCCTGCTGCGTTGAGCCCACCCCGTCCCTCCTCGTGGAGCCCTCCGGGCCCCACTCGTCGACACGTCTCGCGGAGCGGCTCACCTGAGCAAGGGGACCAAGGGAAGGTGGGCCGACAGGTCGGCGCGGTTGCCGCTGGCGCTGACCCGTCCCTGCGCGACCGCGTCGTCCCAGGGCAGCTCGCCGGTCGCCAGCCGCAGCCACGTGGCGGCATCGGTCTCGACGACGTTCGGCGGCGTCCCGCGGGTGTGCCGGGGACCGGGCACCAGCTGGACGGCGACGTGCGGCGGCACCCGCAGCTCGACCGACCGCCCGGGCACCTGCTGGGCCAGCCAGCGGGCCGTGGTCTTCACCGCGGCGCCGAGCACCGCCCGCGGGGGCTGCTCGGCGTCCCCCGCCAGCCAGGCCCGCACGGGGGCGACCGCGGCCCGCAGCTCCTCGGCGGGGATGGGAGCTGCTGCTGGCATCAGCTGGTCGGGACGGTCCCCGCCGGGACGCTGCCCACGGTCGCCTCCGGGGTGCCGAACAGCGCCGGCAGCGTGGCGCTCCAGGCGGCCCGCAGCTCGGCCAGCGGCAGCTCCGCCACGCCTTCGACCGCGAGCACGTCGCCGCCCGTCGTCCCCAGCGCGGTGACCGGGACGCCGGTCCACTCGGCGGTGGCGCGCACCGCCTCCGGGTCGGTCGTGGTGACCACGACGCGCGCGGCCGACTCGCTGAACAGCGCGGTGAAGGGGTCCCCGTCGAGCGTCAGCCGTGCGCCGGTGCCGTACCGCAGCGCGGACTCGGCCAGCGTCTGCGCCAGGCCGCCGTCGGCGAGGTCGTGCGCGGAGCTGACCAGGCCCTCGCGGCCCAGCGCCGCCAGCAGCTCGCCCAGGGCCCGCTCGGCGCCCAGGTCGACGGCGGGCGGCCGGCCGCCGAGGTGGCCGTGCACGACCGACGCCCACGCGGAGCCGCCGAACTCGGGCCGGGTCTCGCCCAGCAGCAGCACGGTCTCCCCCGCCGTCCGCCAGCCGGTGGGCACGCGGGTGCGGACGTCCTCGTGGACGCCCAGGACGCCGATCACCGGCGTCGGGTTGATCGGGACGTCGCCGGTCTGGTTGTAGAGGCTCACGTTGCCGCCGGTGACCGGCAGGCCCAGCTCGCGGCAGGCGTCGGCCAGACCGCGGACGGCCTCGGCGAACTGCCACATGACCTCCGGCTCCTCCGGCGACCCGAAGTTCAGGCAGTTGGTGACGGCCAGCGGGCGGGCGCCGCTCACCGCCACGTTGCGGTAGGCCTCGGCGAGGTTGAGCTGCGTGCCCGCGTAGGGGTCCAGGCGGGCGTAGCGGCCGTTGCCGTCGAGGGCCAGCGCGATGCCGCGGGAGGTCTCCTCGTCGATGCGGACCACGCCGGCGTCGTCCGGCTGGGCGAGCACGGTGTTGCCGCGGACGTAGCGGTCGTACTGCTCGGTGACCCAGGTCTTGTCCGCACCGTCGGGGCTGGCGACGACGGCCAGCCAGTGGGCGGCCAGCTCCTCCGGCGTCGTGGGCCGGGCCAGCGCGGCCGGGTCGTCGGCCTGCAGGTCGTCGAGGTCGGCCGGCCGCTGCATCGGCCGGTCGTAGACCGGGCCCTCGTGGGCGACCGTGCGCGGCGGGACGTCGACGATGCGCTCGCCGTGCCAGTCGACGGTCAGCCGGTCGCCCTCGGTGACCTCACCGATGACGGTCGCCAGCACGTCCCACTTCCGGCAGACGGCGAGGAACTGCTCGACCTTGCCCGGCTCGACGATCGCGCACATGCGCTCCTGCGACTCGCTCATCAGGATCTCGGCCGGCGTGAGCGTGGAGTCGCGCAGCGGGACGGCGTCGAGGTCGACGTGCATGCCGCCGGTGCCGGCGCTGGCCAGCTCGGACGTCGCGCAGGACAGGCCGGCCCCGCCGAGGTCCTGGATGCCGGTGACCAGGTCCTCGCGGAAGATCTCCAGGCAGGCCTCGATGAGCAGCTTCTCGGTGAACGGGTCGCCGACCTGGACGCTCGGGCGCTTGGCCGGGCCCTCGGCGTCGAAGGTCTCCGACGCCAGGACGCTGACGCCGCCGATGCCGTCGCCGCCGGTGCGCGCGCCGAACAGGACCACCTTGTTGCCGGCGCCCTCGGCCTTGGCCAACCGGACGTCCTCGTGCTTCATCACGCCGACGCACAGCGCGTTGACCAGCGGGTTCCCGGCGTAGCAGTCGTCGAAGAGCAGCTCGCCGCCGATGTTGGGCAGACCCAGGCAGTTGCCGTAGCCGCCAACCCCGGCGACGACGCCGGGCAGCACGCGCGCGGTGTCGGGGGCGTCGGCGCGGCCGAACCGGAGGGAATCCATCACCGCGATCGGCCGGGCGCCCATCGTCAGGATGTCGCGGACGATGCCGCCGACGCCGGTGGCCGCGCCCTGGTAGGGCTCCACGTAGCTCGGGTGGTTGTGCGACTCGACCTTGAAGGTGACCGCGTAGCCGTCGCCGACGTCGACCACGCCGGCGTTCTCGCCGATGCCGACCAGCAGCGCCTCGCTGCGCGGCAGGTCGCCGAACCGGCGCAGGTGCACCTTCGACGACTTGTACGAGCAGTGCTCGCTCCACATGACCGAGTACATGGCCAGCTCGGCGGTGGTGGGCCGGCGGCCGAGGATGGCGGTGATGCGGGCGTACTCGTCGGACTCCAGGCCGAGCTCGCCGTAGGGCTGCTCGACGTCCGGCGTCCGCGCGGCGAGCTCGACGGTGTCGAGCCGGTGCTGCAGCGGGCCGGGCCCGGTGTCGAGGTCGGACAGTCCCTGCGTCGCGCTGTCCTGGGTCACGCTGCCACGACCGCCTTCAGCACGGAGGTGAAGAAGCCGAGGCCGTCGGTGCCCGGGCCGGTGAGGTCCTCGACCGCGTGCTCGGGGTGCGGCATGAGGCCGACCACGCGGCCGTCGGCGCTGGTCACCCCGGCGATGTCGCGCATCGAGCCGTTGGGGTTGCCCTCCACGTAGCGGACGACGACCCGGCCCTCGCCCTCGATCCGGTCGAGGTCGGCGTCGGCGGCCACGTACCGGCCTTCACCGTTCTTCACCGGGACGACGATCTGCTGGCCGGCCTCGTAGTCCGACGTCCACGCGGTGTCGGCGCGCTCGATGCGCAGCGCCTGGTCGCGGTTGCGGAAGTGCAGGTGGCCGTTGCGGGTCAGCGCGCCGGGCAGCAGGCCGGCCTCGCAGAGCACCTGGAAGCCGTTGCAGATGCCGAGCACCGGCATGCCCTGGCGGGCGCGGTCGACGACGTCGCGCATCATCGGCGCCCGCGCGGCGATGGCGCCGGCCCGCAGGTAGTCGCCGTAGGAGAAGCCACCGGGGAGGACGACGGCCTCGACGTCCTTGAGGTCGTGCTCGGCGTGCCAGAGCGCGACGGGCTCGGCGCCGGCCAGCCGCACCGCGCGCGCGGCGTCGACGTCGTCCAGGGAGCCCGGGAAGGTGATGACACCGATGCGCACGATCAGTCCTTGGGGATGTGGAGCTCGACGTCCTCGATGACCGGGTTGGCCAGCAGCGTCTCGGCGATCTGCCGGAGTTCGGCCTCGTCCGGCGTCCCGTCGACCTCGAGCACGAAGTGCTTGCCCTGGCGGACGCTCGTGACGCTGTCGTGCCCGAGCCGGCCGAGCGCTCCCAGCACCGCCTGCCCCTGGGGGTCGGAAATCTCTGGCTTCAGCACGACGTCGACGACCACCCGAGGCACGCGGTCGAGGGTACCGGGGTGGCCCGGCCCACTCTGCGCCGTCCGGTTGGCCCCCTGTCCCCGCGCGGGGGCGAGCGGCCGGCCGGCCGCAGGGTCAGCCGGCGAGCAGGGACCAGACCGCGTCCGGGGCCTCCCAGTGCGCGTTGTGGCCGGCGCCCTCCAGGAGCACCGCACCGGGGTCGACCCGACGCATCGCGTCGAGGCCCACCATCGGGTCTCCCGAGCCGGCCGCCAGCCGCAGCGGCGCGACCGCCCGGGACAGCACCTCCTCGACCGACGGGCCGACGGCGCCGAACGCCCGCGGGTCGAGCGCGGGCGAGAACCCGCCGTCCACCTCGCGGACGCCCGCGGCGGCCACCTCGGAGGACGGGTCCACGAGCCCGGTCAGCCCGGCGAGCCGCAGGTGGCGCTCGGCCGCCTCAGCGGCGGTGGCGAACACCTGCGGCGGCCGGGTGGCCATCGACCGCGCCCGGGCCACCTCGTCGTCGGTCCAGTCGATCTTCACGCCGACGGCGACGACCTGGTCCACCTCCACGCCGTACCAGCCGCCCGCCAGCACCGCGCCGACCACACCGCCGAAGGAGTGCCCCAGCACGCTCACCCGGGCAGCGCCGGCCCCCGCCGCCAGGGACGCCACGTCGGCGGCGTGCACCGCGTAGCCGTAGGGCGGCTCGGCGGACGACCGGCCGTGCCCGCGCAGGTCCGGGACCGCCCAGGATCCCGGCCAGGAGCGCTCGACCAGCGGCAGCAGCCGGTCCCACACCGCCCCCGTCGCGCCCAGGCCGTGCAGCAGCAGGAGCAGGTGGTCCCCGGACCCGCCGGAGCGGTGGGCGATGCCCGACACGTCAGCGGAAGGTCGTGCCCGTGAGCCGCTCGTAGGCGGTCACGTAGCGCTCGCGGGTCGCCTCGACCACGTCGGCGGGCAGCTCCGGCGGCGGGGAGACGCGGTCCCAGCCGGACGACGTCAGCCAGTCGCGGACGTACTGCTTGTCGAACGAGGGCTGCACGTCGCCGGGCGACCACAGCGTGGCCGGCCAGAAGCGCGAGGAGTCCGGGGTGAGCACCTCGTCGCCGAGCACCAGGCCGCCGTCCGGGGAGACGCCGAACTCGACCTTCGTGTCGGCCAGCACGATGCCGGCGTCCAGGGCGATCTCCGCGCCGCGGCGGTACAGCGCCAGCGTCAGCTCGCGCAGCTCCTCCGCCCGGGCCTGCCCGACGGCGGCCACGACGGCGGCGAAGTCGATCGCCTCGTCGTGCTGGCCCTGCTCGGCCTTGGTGGACGGCGTGAACACCGGCTCGGGCAGCCGCGACCCCTCGACCAGCCCGGCGGGCAGCGGGACGTCGCGGATGGACCCGGTGCGCTGGTACTCGACCGTGCCGGACCCGGAGAGGTAGCCGCGGGCGACGCACTCGACCGGCAGCATCTCCAGCCGGCGGACGAGCATCGCCCGCCCGGCGACCTCCGGCGGGACGTCCGATGCCGACAGCAGGTGGTGGGTCGCCCCGAACGACGACAGCACCGGCGCGAGCTGCTCGAACCACCACACCGACAGCTGGGTGAGCACCCGCCCCTTGTCGGGGATCGGGGTGGGCAGCACGTGGTCGTAGGCGGAGATCCGGTCGGAGGCGACGAGCAGCAGCCGGTCGGCACCGGCGTCGTAGACCTCGCGCACCTTGCCCCGGGCGACGAGCGGCAGCTCCAGCGTCGTCACGACAGCGCGGCCAGCCGGTCGAACAGCGGCCCCAGGTTCGCCACGTACCGCTCCGGCCGGCAGATCTCGTCCAGCCGTGCCTCGTCCAGCGCGACGCCGGAGTCGGCGGCCCGCTTCCGCAGCGTCTCGCGGAACGGCGTCCCGCTGTTCCAGGTCTCCATCGCCGCGGACTGCACCAGCGCGTACGCGTCCTCCCGCGAGGCCCCGCCCTCGACCAGCTCCAGCAGCACCGACGAGGTGTAGATCAGCCCGCCGGTCGACTCGAGGTTGGCCCGCATCCGGTCGGCGTCGACCACCAGGTCCGCCACGAGACCGGTGGTCAGGTGCAGCAGGTAGTCGGTGGTGATCGCGGCGTCGGGCAGGAACACCCGCTCGGTCGAGGAGTGCGAGATGTCGCGCTCGTGCCAGAGGGGGATGCCCTCCATCACCGGGACGACGGCGGCGCGCACCACGCGGGCCAGGCCGGCGATGCGCTCGGAGCGGATCGGGTTCTTCTTGTGCGGCATGGCGCTGGAGCCCTTCTGGCCCGAGCCGAACGCCTCGGACAGCTCGCGCACCTCGGTGCGCTGGCCGTGCCGCACCTCGAGGGCCACCGTCTCGCAGACGGTCGCGACGATCGCCAGGCACGCGACCCACTCGCTGACCGAGTCGCGCATGACGACCTGGGTGGAGGCGTCGGCGGGCCGCAGGTCCAGCGCGTCGGCGACGGCGACCTCCACCGACGGGTCGATCAGCGAGTACGTGCCCACCGCACCGGAGATCGCGACGACACCGACCCGCTCGCGGGCGGCCCGCAGCCGGTCCCGCGAGCGGGCGGCGGCGAAGGCGATGTCGGCGACCCGGTGACCCCACACGTCGGGCTCGGCGTGCACGCCGTGGGTGCGGCCGACCTTGATGGTGTCGCGGTGGGCCAGCGCGTGGTCGCGGAGGACGGCGACCAGCCGGTCGAGCCGGGCCAGCAGGAGGTCGGTGGCCTCGGTCAGCTGGACGGCGAGCGCGGTGTCGAGCAGGTCCGAGGACGTCATGCCGTGGTGCACGTAGGCGGCGGCCGACCGGGGCTCGGTGTTGTCGGCCCACGCGGTGAGGAAGGCGATGACGTCGTGCTGCGTGGTCTCCTCGATCTCGGCGACCCGCGCAGGCGTGGGCGGCGCCGCGTCGCGCACGGGCTGCACCACGTCTGCGGGCACCCGGCCGGCCGCGGCGTGCGCCTCGAGGACGAGGGTCTCCACCCGGCACCACAGCTCGTACTTGTGCTGGTCGCTCCAGACCCGCCCCATCTCGGGCAGGGTGTACCGCTCGATCACAGCTCGCCGCCTCCTCGCACCACGGGCCCAGTCTCCCGCAGCGCCGCCGCGGCCGACGACGGGGCTCAGTCCCCCAGCGGCGCGTACTGCTCCGGGTGCCGGCGCAGGTGCTCCCGGAAGGCCCGGTCGATCGTCTCGTCCCACTCGGGCAGCGCGGCGTCGTAGCGCCGGTTCGCCTCCTCCTCCAGCCGCTCGGCGGCCGCGAGGTCGTCCTCGTCCAGCGCGGCGGCCTGCCGCGCGACGTCCTCGACCGCGTCGGCGGCCGCGTCGAGCCCGAGCAGGCGGTACCCGGCCACCGCGCGCTCCCGCTGCTCGATCTCGAGCCCCTCGACCGCGTGGAGCAGGCCGCCGTTCATCGCCATCCCGTGGCAGAGCAGCAGCGCGGCGAGGGCTGCGTCCCCCGGGTGGGTGAACGGTGCGAACGGGTCGCAGGCGCGGTTCCACACCTCGTCGGCGTCAGCCAGGGGTGATCCGCCCCTCGACCGCGGCCAGCGCGATGTCGGTCCGCCAGTGCGCGTCGGCCAGCCGGACGCCGGCCACCCGCTCGTAGGCCCGCTGCCGGGCCGCGGCGAGGTCCTCGCCGACGGCGGTCACCGCCAGCACCCGCCCGCCCGCCGAGCGCACCGTGCCCTCGGCGTCCACGGTGGTGCCGGCGTGCAGCACCCCCTCGGCGTCGGCGCCGGTGACCGGGTCGCCGGTGCGCGGTCGCTCGGGGTAGCCGGGAGCCGCGACGACGACGGTGACGGCGGCCCCGTCCCGCCAGCGCAGCGGCGGGTGGTCGGCCAGCGTGCCGGTGGCCGCGGCGTGCAGCAGGCCGGCCAGCGGCGTCTCCAGCAGGGGCAGCACCACCTGGGTCTCCGGGTCGCCGAAGCGGGCGTTGAACTCCACCACCCGGATCCCGCGCGCGGTCAGCGCCAGGCCGGCGTAGAGCAGCCCGGCGAACGGCTCACCGCGGCGGCGCATCTCGTCGACGGTCGGCTGCAGCACGGTGGCCAGCACCTCGTCGACCAGGCCCGGCGGCGCCCACGGCAGCGGCGCGTAGGCCCCCATCCCGCCGGTGTTGGGCCCGGCGTCGCCGTCGTCGCGGCGCTTGGCGTCCTGCGCGGGCAGCAGCGGCAGCACCGTCGTCCCGTCGGTGACGGCGAACAGCGACACCTCGGGACCGTCGAGGTACTCCTCGACCAGCACGGCGCCGCCGGCGTCCAGCACGCGGTGCCCGTGCGCGACGGCGGCGTCCCGGTCGTCGGTGACGACGACGCCCTTGCCGGCCGCCAGCCCGTCGTCCTTCACCACGTACGGGGCGCCGGCCTCGTCGAGCGCGGTCTCCAGCTCGGCCGCGCCGCCGACCGGCCAAGACCGCGCGGTCGGCACCCCGGCCGCGGCCATCACGTGCTTGGCGAAGGACTTGCTGCCCTCGATCTGCGCGGCCTGCTCCGACGGGCCGAAGCAGGCGATGCCGGCGTCGCGGACGGCGTCGGCGGCCCCGGCGACCAGCGGCACCTCCGGGCCGACGACGACCAGGTCGGCCCGCCAGGACGTGGCCAGCGCGGCGACGGCGGCCGGGTCGGCTGCGTCGACCCCGGCCGGTTCGGCGATCCCGCGGGTGCCGGCGTTCCCCGGCGCGCAGGCCAGCGCGGTCACCGCCGGGTCGGACGACAGAGCGACGCACAGGGCGTGCTCCCGGGCACCGGAGCCGATCACGAGCACGCGCACGGACCGCGACGCTACCGAGCGCGCGACTCGCTGGAACGGCCGCCCGTCAGGGTCCCGCGCCGAGCCCGCGAGGCGTGGGGGGAAGGGCGGTCCTCCCACGGTTCGGCTGCGACCGGTAGGAGCGGTGCAGGGCGCGGACCCGGGCGTGCTCGGCGGCCCGCGCGCGGGCGTCCGAGCGCAGCGCCTGGCGGTGCGCCTCGGCCTGCAGCTTCCGCCAGGCGGTGTAGCGGGCGGGGTCCAGCCGGCCCTCCTCGATCGCCGCGGCCACCGCGCAGCCGGGTTCGGTTCGGTGCGCGCAGTCGCGGAACCGGCACTGCGCGGCCAGCTCGGTGACGTCTCCGTAGGCGGTGTCGATGCCCGCGTCGTCGACCAGTCCGAGCTCGCGCATCCCGGGGGTGTCGACGAGCAGGCCGCCGCCGGGCAGCGCGTGCAGCTCGCGCGCGGTCGTGGTGTGCCGGCCGCGGCCGTCGGCCTCCCGGATCCCGCGGGTGGCCGCCACCGTCGTCCCGGCCAGCGCGTTGGCCAGGCTGGACTTGCCGACGCCCGACGGCCCGACCACCGCCGCCGTCCGCCCGGGGCCCAGCAGCGCCCGGACGGCGTCGAGCCCCTCCCCCGTCACCGAGCTGACCGGCAGCACGTCGACGCCCACGGCGTCCTCGGCCACGGCCTGCAGCGCCGCCGGGACGTCGTCGCACAGGTCGGCCTTGGTGAGGACGACGACCGGCGTCGCGCCGCTGCCCCAGGCGACGGCCAGGTAGCGCTCGACCCGGCGCAGTCGCGGCGCCGTGGTGAGCGCGTCGACGACGAGGACGACGTCGAGGTTGGCCGCGACCACCTGCTCGGCCGACGTCCGGCCGGCGACGACGCGGGTGAACGCGGTCCGGCGGGGCAGCACCGCGACGGCGAGCTCCCCGCGCAGGGCCACCCAGTCGCCCACCGCCGGGCCGGGCCCGCCGAGCAGCGCCCCTGCCGGGTGCGCCCGCAGCTCGCCCCCGGCGGTGAGCACGGTCAGCCGGCCGCGGTCGACCCGGGCCACACGACCGGGCACGCACCCCGCGGGCAACCCGGCCTCCCGGTCGGCAGTCCAGCCGAGGAGTGAGAGATCGGTCACGCCGCCGATGGTCCCGCGCAGGTCACGGCGGTGTCCTCCGAATTGTGTGCGGCCGGTCGGCGCGCGTTCAGCGTCCTGACACCTTCGTCGGGTGTTGTAGGGGGCATGCGCGCGATCGCGTCGCCGGCAACGGTTCCGGCGACCCGCCCTGCCCGTCCCGTCGTCGTGGGCCACCGAGGCGCCACGGCCTACCGCCCCGAGCACACCGCGTCCAGCTTCGAGCTGGCCGTCGACCTCGGTGCCGACCTCATCGAGCCCGACGTCGTGGTCAGCCGCGACGGCGCGCTCGTCGTCCGGCACGAGAACGAGCTCTCGCACTCCACCGACGTCGCCGGCCGGCCCGAGTTCGCCGACCGGCGCACCACCCGTGTCGTCGGCGGCCGCGAGCGCACCGGCTGGTTCACCGAGGACTTCACCCTCGCCGAGCTGCGCACGCTGCGCGCCGTCGAGCGCAAGCCGGGCCTGCGCCCGCTGAACACCACCTACGACGGCCAGGAGGGGATCCTCACCCTCGCCGAGGTCGTGGCGATCGCCCGCCGCCGCTCCACCGCCGACCGGGAGATCCGGGTCCTCGCGGAGCTGAAGAAGCCCAGCTGGTTCGACCACGAGGCCGGCGTGCCGATGACCGAGCTCGTCGCCGCCGAGCTGCGGCGGCTGGGCGCGACCGCGCCGGACGGGACCGTCGTCGTCCAGTGCTTCGACGCCGCCGCGCTCCGCCAGCTGCGGGCCGACCTCGGCCACCGCGGGCCGACGATGCTGCAGCTGGTGGACGACGCCGGCACGGACGACCACCTGGTCACCCCGGCGGGCCTGCGCGAGGTGAGCACCTACGCGCAGGGCATCGCGCCCAGCCGGCACCGGATCCTGCTGCGCGACGGGGACCAGGCGATGACCGGCGTCTCCGACCTCATCGCGCAGGCCCACCGCGCCGGGCTGCTCGTCGTCCCCTGGACGCTGCGCCCGGAGAACGCCTTCCTCCCCCGGCACCTGCGCCGCGGTGCCGCCCCGAGCGGCACCGGCGACATGCAGACCGAGGCCCGCCTGCTGCTGGCCCTCGGCGTCGACGGTCTGATCACCGACGCGCCCGAGATCGCCGTGGCCGCCCGGCAGGAACTCCAGGTCGCCGCCGCCGCGTAGCGCGTTCCGCGGATGATCAGGTGACCTGATCGTCCGGGGTCCTGGCTCAGCACCGGTGGTGAGCCAGGACCCGGTTGGACCAGGTCAGCTGATCGTCGAGCTCAGCCGATGAGGTCGTGCAGGACGACGTTCTCGTCGCGGCCGGGGCCGACGCCGATGACGCTGATCCGCGCGCCCGAGAGCTCCTCGATCCGGCGGACGTAGGCCTGCGCGTCGGCCGGCAGTTCGTCGAAGGTGCGGCAGTGCCGGATGTCCTCGGACCAGCCGGGCATCTCCTCGTACACCGGCGTGGCGTGGTGGAAGTCGGTCTGCGTCATCGGCATCTCGTCGTGCCGCACGCCGTCCACGTCGTACGCGACGCAGATCGGCACCGTCTCCAGCCCGGAGAGGACGTCGAGCTTGGTGAGGAAGTAGTCGGTGATGCCGTTGACCCGGCTGGCGTAGCGGGCGACGACGGCGTCGAACCAGCCGCAGCGGCGGTCGCGACCGGTGGTCACGCCGACCTCGCCGCCCTGCGTGCGCAGGTACTCGCCCCACTGGTCGTGCAACTCGGTGGGGAACGGGCCGGAGCCGACACGGGTCGTGTAGGCCTTGAGGATGCCGACCACCCGGTCGATGCGGGTGGGGCCGATGCCGGAGCCCGCCGCGGCGCCGCCGGCGGTTGGGCTGGACGACGTGACGAACGGGTACGTGCCGTGGTCGACGTCGAGCAGCGTGCCCTGCGAGCCCTCCAGCAGCACCCACTCGCCCGCGTCGAGCGCGTCGGCCAGCAGCAGCCGGGTGTCGGCGATCCGGTGCTTGAGGACCTCGGCGTAGCCGGCGTACTCCTCGACGACCTCGTCGACGTCGATGGCCTTGCGGTTGTAGACCTTGACCAGGACCTGGTTCTTCTCCTCCAGCGTGCCCTCGAGCTTCTGGCGCAGGATCGACAGGTCCAGCAGGTCCTGCACGCGGATGCCGGTGCGGGCCACCTTGTCGCCGTAGGCCGGGCCGATGCCGCGCCCGGTGGTGCCGATGCGGCGCTTGCCGAGGAACCGCTCGGTGACCCGGTCGAGGGCCCGGTGGTGCGGCATGATCAGGTGCGCGTCGGCCGAGATGACCAGCCGCGAGGTGTCCACGCCGCGCTCCTCGAGGCCGGCGAGCTCGCCGATGAGCACCTCGGGGTCGATGACCACACCGTTGCCGATGACCGGCGTGCAGCCCGGCGTCAGGATCCCCGACGGGATCAGGTGCAGCGCGTACCGCTCGCCGTCCGGTGTGATCACCGTGTGCCCGGCGTTGTTGCCGCCCTGGTAGCGCACGACGTACGGGACGCGCCCACCGAGCAGGTCGGTGGCCTTGCCCTTGCCCTCGTCGCCCCACTGGGCACCGATCAGCACGACTGCCGGCATCTCGCTGTCGTTCCCCTCGACTCGGTCACCGGCGATCGACCGGCTGGCAGGTGGCAGGGTATCGGCATGCCCCTCGTCGAGTTCGACCTGCGCGGGCTCGCGCCGGGTCAGGCCCCGGGGCGCGAGGCGGTCGCGCCGGCCGCGGAGGCCGACGCCCTGCTGGTCAGGGGCCCGGTGCCGGCGCTCGCCGGGGTGCTCACGGCCCTGTGGAAGGCCGGGCGGACCGCGGCGGCGCCGGTCTCCTGGGAGCCGGCCGGCGACGGCGACTCCACCGCGCTGGCCCGTGCGCTCGGCATCGGCACCGGCGGCGAGCGGGAACTCGGGCTGGTGCGCGACGACCACGGCGGCGTGCTGCTGCACCACGGCCGCCTGGAGGCCGCCGGGGACGAGCGCCGCCGCCCGCTGGCGCGCCGGCTGGGCGCCCAGGCGCACCACGACGCGGTCAAGGTCGCCGACGGGCAGGTCACCCGCTTCGACGTCCGGCCCGACTGGCGGGCGATGGACACCCTCGACGTGACGGTCATGACGCTGCCGCTGCGCCCCGGCCGGCGCACCAGCGGACGGGCGGTGCAGATCGCCTGCGACCCGGCCAGGGTCGTCCGCGACGGCGTTCCCTACGCCCGGCCGGTCACCCGGTGGACGTGGTACGCCGACGACCGGGTGCGCTGGCGGCTGCGCCCCTGATCCGCCGTCCGGATCACGTGAAGACGCTGACCCCACCCGGGCCCACGAGCAGGCCGACGACGATGAGCACGATCCCCCACAGCAGCTGCTTGCGGACGATGGCGACGATGCCGGCGACCACGAGGACGACGGCGAGGATCCAGAGAAGGGTGGCCATGCGGCACCTCCGGGAAAGGGCGTCCGCACCGGACGCCGGGGACGGAGAGTAACCGATCTCGGGGACGGACGGCGCGTTCTCCGTCCTCGCCTCACGGAGGGTGATGTCAGGCGGCGGGCGCCCCAGCCGCTCGCGGAGGTCGACGTGCCAGTCGACCTGCACCCGCCGGCCGACGTGCCCGCACGGCCGGACCAGGTCGAACCGCGTGAGGACGGCGCCGGCGTCGGCCCACAGCAGCGCCAGGTGGCCCGGCGCCGCCCGCGGGGGCTGGGGCCCGACGGCGAGCTGGAGCTGGCGGCTGGGGTCCTGCCGGTAGAAGGCGCGCAGCCCGTCGGTGGCCGCGGCGGGCAGCTCGCCGTCGTCGGACCGCCAGACCCGCAGCACGTCGGTGGGCGTGCGCAGGATCAGCCCGCTCATCGGCAGGCCCAGGTTGTCGGTGCTCGTGTCGAGGTCCAGCTGGCGGGCCTGCAGCGGGTCGGTGAGCTCGTCGGGGCCGGCGCCCCAGGGCCGCAGCCGCTCCATCGCCTCGCGGCGGACCAGCTGGTGGTCCAGGTGCCGGTCGGCGGTCGGGTTCCAGCCGTGCCGGTCGTGGACCGCCGCGCTGACCCGCACACCGGCGGACAGGGCCTCGTGGACGGCGAGCAGCAGGGGCCGCAGACGGCGGGTGACGGCACCGGGCGAGTGGTCCACGGCCCCGAGTGTGCCGGTCGGGGCCGACGGATCCCGCAGTGCGGGCGTTCCTCGCGGGTTGCCGGTGCTGCAGCGCCGGCAGAGCACGAGGAACGCCCGCAGTGGGTCGCCTACGGCGCCAGCGACGGGTCGCAGTCGCGCAGCAGCTGGGTGCAGCGCTCCTGCTCGTCGGTCTCGCCGATCGCCTCGGCCGCGCGGGCCAGCACCGTGACGCAGCGCAGGAAGCCGCGGTTCGGCTCGTGCGACCAGGGCACCGGGCCGTAGCCCTTCCAGCCGTTGCGGCGCAGCGCGTCCAGCCCGCGGTGGTAGCCGGTCCGGGCGTAGGCGTAGGCCTCGATCGTGTCGGTAAGCCCCCGCTCGGGACGGTCGATCGCCTCCTCGGCCAGCGCCGCCCACGCCGCGCTCACCGTCGGGTGGTGCGCGGCGACCTCGGCCGGGGGGTCGCCGGCCGCGAGCTCCGCGTCGGCCTCCGGGTTGGCCGGCAGCAGCGTCGCCGGCGGCTCGCCCAGCAGGTTGGCGTGCGGGTGCCCCATCAGGCGCTCGGGGACTGGCCGGCCGACAGCAGGTCCTCGCACGCCTCGACGACGCGCGCGGCCATGCCGGTCTCGGCGAGCTTCATGTACGTGCGCGGGTCGTAGGTCTTCTTGTTGCCGACCTCGCCGTCGACCTTCAGCACGCCGTCGTAGTTGGTGAACATGTGCCCGACGATCGGCCGGGTGAAGGCGTACTGGGTGTCGGTGTCGACGTTCATCTTCACGACGCCGTAGGACAGCGCCTCGCGGATCTCCTCCTGCGCCGAGCCCGAGCCGCCGTGGAAGACCAGGTTGAACGGCTTGGCGCCGTCCCCGAGGCCGAACTCCTTGGCCACCGTGGCCTGGCCGCGCTCGAGCACGTCCGGGCGCAGCTTGACGTTGCCGGGCTTGTAGACCCCGTGCACGTTGCCGAAGGTCGCGGCGAGCAGGTACACCCCGCGCTCGCCGAGCCCCAGCTGCTGCGCGGTGCGCAGGAAGTCGCCGTCGGCGGTGTAGAGCTTCTCGTTGATCTCGGCGACGACGCCGTCCTCCTCGCCGCCGACGACGCCGATCTCGAGCTCCAGCACGATCTTGGCCGCGGCACACTTCTCCATGAGCTCCTCGGCGATGTCGAGGTTCTCGGTGAGCTCGATCGCCGAGCCGTCCCACATGTGCGACTGGAACAGCGGCGCCTGGCCGGCGTCCACCCGGTCCTTCGACAGGGCGATCAGCGGGCGCACGTAGGCGTCCAGCTTGTCCTTGGGGCAGTGGTCGGTGTGCAGCGCGACGTTGACCGGGTACTTCTCGGCGACGACGTGGGCGAACTCCGCCAGCGCCACCGCGCCGGTGACCATGTCCTTGACCCGGGTGCCCGAGCCGAACTCCGCACCGCCGGTGGAGAACTGGATGATGCCGTCGCTGCCGGCGTCGGCGAAGCCGCGCAACGCGGCGTTGACCGTCTCCGACGAGGTGCAGTTGATCGCCGGGTAGGCGAAGCCGCCCTCCTTGGCCCGGTTGATCATGTCGGCGTAGACCTCGGGGGTCGCGATGGGCATGCGGAGCACTCCTTGCGTCGGGGACGGCGCTCGTTCGCGGGTCAGTATCCCGCCGGCCTCGCAGCCCGCGACACCCCGCTAGGGCTCGAGCTCCGGCCCGACCCGCAGGCCGAGGGCGGTCACCAGCACCACGGCCTGCCCGCCGTCGACCTGTGCGCCGGCCAGCCCGACCTCGCGCGGGTCCAGTGCGGTGAGGTCGCTGCCGCGCAGATCGGCGCCGGAGAGGTCGGCCCCGGACAGCTGCGCGCCGGACAGGTCCAGACCCTGCAGCGTGGCCCCGACCGCCCGCACCCCGGTGAGGTCCGCCTCGCGCATCCGCGCGCCGGTGAACGTCGCGCGGGACAGGTCCGCGCGCCGCAGGGCGACGAACGACCAGTCGCCGCCCTCGACGACCGCCAGGTCGAAGGTGCAGCGGTCGAAGGTGCTGCCCACCAGCTTGCAGCCGGTGAAGACCGCCTGGGCGAACGAGCAGCCGGTGAAGGTGCAGGTGAGGAACGCGGCGTCGGTGTGCCGGGAGAGGGTGAACCGGCAGTCCCGGAAGACGCAGTCGGTGAAGACCGCGCCGTCGTCCGTGGTCTCCGACAGGTCCACCCGGCTGAAGGTGACCCCGGTGTGCTCCTGGCCGGAGAGGTCGTCGCCGTACCGGTCCTCGTCCCGGACCTCGGCTCCACTCACCCCTGGTCCACCCGGCTCGCCACCCGCGCGGCGACCACCACGGGGTCGTAGACGGGCGAGAACGGCGGGGCGTAGGAGAGGTCCGATCCGGCGAGCTCCTCGGCGGTCAGCCCGGCCCAGATCGCGGTGGCCAGCACGTCGATCCGCTTCCCCGAGCCCGGCCCGCCGACGACCTGGCCGCCCAGCAGCTGCCCGGACCCCGCGTCGGTGACCAGCTTGACCGCGATCGGCGCGGCGCCCGGGTAGTACCCGGCCTTCGTCGTCCCCTCGATCGTCTCGGTGCGGAAGTCGTGGCCGGCCGCCGCGGCCTGCCCGCTGCACAGCCCGGTGCGCCCGATCTCCAGGTCGCCCACCTTGGTCAGCGCCGTCCCCAGGACGCCGGCGAAGCGCGCCGCCCGCCCGCCGATGACCGAGCCCGCGACCCGGCCCTGCTTGTTGGCGTGCGTGCCCAGCGCGACGTGCACCGCCTCGCCGGTCAGCCGGTGGAAGGTCTGGCTGCAGTCGCCGGCGGCGAAGACGTGCTCGTGGGAGCGGCTGCGCTGGGTGCGGTCGACCTCGACGGCGCCGGTCTCGCCGATCCGCAGCCCGGCGGCGCGGGCCAGCGCCACCTCCGGGCCCATGCCCAGGCCGAGGACGACGAGGTCGCAGGGGTAGCTGCCGGCGTCGGTGGTGACCGCCCGCGCGACGCCGTCCGCCCCCGTCTCGACGGCCCGGACCGGCTGGTCGGGCTGGACGTCGATGCCCAGGTCGCCGATGCCCTTGCAGATCCGCTCCCCCATGTCCGGGTCGAGCAGGGTCATCGGCAGCGCGTCGGCGAGCACGATCGTCACCTCGAGACCGCGGGCCCGCAGCACCTCGGCCATCTCCAGGCCGATGTAGCCGCCGCCGAGCACCACGGCCCGGCGGGCGCCCGCCGCGACCGCGGCGCGGATGTCGGCGCCGTCGGCCAGCCGGTGCACGCCGTGGACGCCCGGCGCGTCCAGGCCGGGGACGTCCGGGCGCATCGGCCGGCCGCCGGTGGCGACCACCAGCCGGTCGAAGCCCAGCGTCTCGCCGCCGCTCGTGCGCACGGTGCCGGCGTCGAGGTCGAGCTCGTCGGCGCGGGTGCCGGTGCGGACGTCGATGTCGCGGGCGGCGAACTCGCGCGGTGTGCGGGCGATGAGCGCGTCGCGGTCGGCCACCACGTCGCCGACCCAGTACGGGATGCCGCAGGCCGAGAAGGAGACCTCCGGGCCCTGCTCGAGGACGGTGACGGCGAGGTCGTCGGCCGGACGTGCCCGCCGGGCCGCGGTGGCCGCGGACATGCCGGCGGCGTCCCCGCCGACGACCAGCAGCCGCTCTGCGCTCATGCGGTCAGGGTGTCACCTGCCGGAACACCTTGCCCGGGTTGAGCAGGCCGTCCGGGTCGAGCGCGTGCTTGATCGAGCGGTGCACCTCCATGGACACCGGGCCGATCTCGCGCTCGAGCCAGTCGGCCTTGAGCGTGCCGACGCCGTGCTCCCCGGTGATCGTCCCGCCGAGCGACAGCCCGAGCTCCAGGATGGCGTCGAACGCCTCGAAGGCGCGGGCGCGCTGGTCGGTGTCGGTGGCGTCGAAGACGACGGTGGGGTGCATGTTGCCGTCGCCGGCGTGCCCGACCACCCCGATCACCAGCCCGGAGCGGGCCGCGATCGCGTCGCAGCCGTCGATGAAGGTGGCCACCCGGGACCGGGGCACGGCGACGTCGTCGAGCAGCACGCTGCCGAGCCGCTCCAGCGCGGGCAGGGCCATCCGGCGGGCGGTGAGCAGCAGGTCGCCCTCGGCCGGGTCGTCGGTGGAGTGGACGAAGTCCGCCCCGGCCTCCTCGCACAGCCGGGTCAGCGTCTCGATCTCCCGGCGGGCGGCCTCCCCGCCGGCGTCGGACCGGGCGAGCAGCAGCGCCTGCGCGTCCCGGTCGAGGTCGGCCCGGATCAGGTCGTCGACGGCGCGGATGCAGGTCCGGTCCATCACCTCGAGCATGCTGGGCACCAGCCCGCTGGTGACCACCGACTCGACCACCTGGCCGGTCTGCGCGCTGGTGGGGAAGCTCGCGACGAGGGTGACCGGGGAGGCCTGCGGGGCCGGGCGCAGCGCGAGGGTGGCCTCGGTGATCACCCCGAGGGTCCCCTCGGAGCCCACGAACAGCCGGGCGAGGTCGTAGCCGGCGACGCCCTTGACCGTGCGCCGGCCGGTCCGCAGCACCCGGCCGTCGGCGAGCACGACCTCCAGGCCGAGCACGTAGTCGGTGGTGACGCCGTACTTCACGCAGCACAGGCCGCCGGAGTTCATGGCCAGGTTGCCGCCGATCGTGCACCAGTCGTAGCTGGCGGGGTCCGGCGGGTAGAACAGCCCCGCACCGGCCACGGCGTCCCTCAGCTGCTTGTTGACGACCCCGGGCTGGACGACGGCCAGGCGGTCGGCCGGGGAGACCTCGAGGACGGCGTCCATGCGGGTCGTCACGAGGGTGATGCCGCCGTCGACCGCGTTGCTCGCCCCCACGAGGCCGGAGCCGGCACCCCGCGGGACGACGGGGACGCCGTGCCGGGAGGCGGTCTGCATCACCGCGACCACCTCGGCGGTGCTGCGCGGGAAGACGACGGCGGCCGGCGTCCCGGACTCCGCGAGCATCGCCTGGTCGCGCGCGTAGGACGCCGTGACGTCGGGGTCGGTCAGGACGCCGTCGGCGCCGAGGAGGTCCTGCAGCTCGGCCAGCCAGGCCGTCGTCACCGTGGTCACTGCCACACCGTACGAGCCCGCCGCGCCGCGACCGGCCGGGCTACCTCACTGCAGGCCGAGGTCGGCCAGGGTGAACGCGGCCCGGTACTCCAGGCCCGCCTCCTCGACCGCGGCCCGCCCGCCGCGGTCCACGACGACGGCCACGGCGACCGGCTCGGCGCCGGCCTCGCGCAGCGCCTCGACGGCGGTCAGCGGGCTGGAGCCGGTGGTGGAGACGTCCTCGACCACCAGGACGGCGCGCCCGGCGACGTCCGGGCCCTCGATCCGCCGCTGCAGGCCGTGCGCCTTGCCGGCCTTGCGGACGACGCAGGCGTCGAGGAAGCCCTCGCCGGCAGCTGCCGCGTGCAGCATCGCCGTCGCCACCGGGTCCGCGCCCAGGGTGAGCCCGCCGACGACGTCGTAGCGCAGGTCGCCGGTCAGCTGGCGCATCACCCGGCCCACCAGCGGGGCGCCCTCGTGGTGGAGCGTCAGCCGGCGCATGTCGATGTACCAGTCGGCCTCCTGCCCCGACGACAGCGTCACCCGCCCGTGGACGACGGCGAGGTCGACGACGAGCTCGAGCAGCCGGTCGCGGTCGGGGTGCGCGGCCCCGTCCCCGGGTCCCGCCCCGCGGGACGAGGGGTGCGGAGGGAGGGGGTCCTGTGTCATCCGTCCGACCCTACTGACGACGACGCGGGCCGCCGTCCGACCGGAGTCGGACGACGGCCCGCGAGGTCAGCGGTGCCGGGCAGGCCCCGTCCAGAGGCTCGCCGCGAGCCTGCGAGCGGTGAGGAGGACGGGGTCCTTCGTCAGGCCTGGGCCGGGGCGAGCACCTGGTCGACGATGTAGACGGTGGCGTTCGCCGTCTGGACGTTGCCGCAGATCACCGAGGCCGGGGTGCCGGTCACAGTCTGGGCGACGGTGAAGTCCTCGCCGCTGCCCTCGATGGTGACCTCGTCGCCGTTGAGGGTGGTGTGGGTGCCGGCCAGCTCGTCGGGCGCCAGGCGGCCGTCGATGACGTGGTGCTGCAGGATCGCGGTCAGCTGGGCGTTGTCGGCCAGCACGGCCTGCAGATCGGCGGGCGGGATGGCCTCGAACGCCGGGTTGGCCGGGGCGATCACGGTGATGTCCTGGGCGCTGTTCAGCGTGTCCCCCAGGTTGGCGGCGGTGACGGCCTGCACCAGCGTGGACAGCACCGGGTTGTTGCTGGCCGCGGTGGCGACCGGGTCGTCGGTCATGCCGGTGAAGCTGCCCTCGCCGTCGGCCGGGACGGCGGTGCAGCCCTCGCCGAACGGCTCGGCGGCGGCCATGTCGGTGCCGCTCTCCGAGCTGGTCTCCGGCGCGGCCGACGACGACTCGCTGGCGCCGGTGTCGGTCGCGGCGCTGTCCGAGGCGGTGTCCTCGGAGCCACAGGCGCTGAGCGTGACGGCCATGCTCGAGGCGGCGGCCAGCATGACGGTGCGGGTGAGGATGCGCTTCACGGGGGATCTCCTTGGTCGTCGTGCGGGGGTCGGTGGCCCGCGCCCGGGGAGGGGCGGGGCCGCGCCTGCGGCCGGCGGCCGAGACGAGTTCGGGGGTGGGTCAGGTCGCGATGACCCGGATGGAGTGCAGTCCGCTCGACCCGTTCGGGAAGGGCGCGGCCCGCTCCTCGGTCTGGACCTCGCCGTCGGCGGTGGTGGCCCGGACGGTCAGCTGGTAGGCGCCGGGGGCGAAGTCGTAGGGGAGCACCCACTGCCGCCACAGGTCGGCGTCCACCTGCGGGGAGAGCTCCGCGGGCAGCCACTCGCCGTCGTCCACCCGGACCTCGACGGCGGCCACGCCGCGCGTCTGCGCCCAGGCGACGCCGGCGATGGGACGCCGGCCGGCGGCGAACCGGCGCAGCGGAGCGGGGGTGTCGATGCGGGAGGCGACCTTGATCGGCGCCACGGGGGCCCAGTCGCGCTCGGTCCAGTAGGCGTCGTAGGCGTCGTAGGTGGAGGCCTCGATGCCGACCATCCACTTGCAGGCCGACACGTAGCCGTAGAGGCCGGGGATCAGCATCCGCGCCGGGAAGCCGTGCTCGACCGGGAGCGGCTCGCCGTTCATCCCGACGGCGATCATCGCGTCCTCCACGTCGAGCGCCGAGCGGGTGGGGGCGCCGATCGTCATGCCGTCCGACGAGCGGCAGACCAGCTGGTCGGAGCCGGCCTGGATGCCGTTCTCGCGCAGGAAGGCCCCCAGCGGGACGCCGAGCCAGCGGGCGGTGCCGGCCAGCGTGCCCCCGACCTCGTTGGAGACGCAGGTGAGGGTGATGTCGCGCTCGATGAGGTCGGCGCGGCCGAGCAGCTCGTCGAGGGTGTGGCTGCGCGGGGAGTCGAACATGCCGGTCAGCGTCAGCCGGTAGTCCGACGGGCGGATCTGCGGCACGGTGATCGCGGTGTCGACCCGGTAGAAGTCACCGTTGGGCGTGAACAGCGGGGTCAGACCGTCGACGGTCTCGGCCAGGTCGGCACCGGCCGGCAGCGGCGCGGCCGGGGAGGCCGGAGCCGGGAGGGCGATCTCGGCTCGGGCGCTGCGGACGTCGAAGCGGTTCAGCAGCACCCGGCCCGCGCCGCCGGTGACGACGGCGGCCCCCACGGCGGCGCCGCTGGTGAGGAAGAAACGGCGGCGGTCGAGCCCCGCGCCCTTGCGGTCACCGGCGCCGAGGGCGCTGCGCAGCCGCTCGAGCGGCGCCTCGTCGGGACGACCGGTCGCGGTGGCCGCCGCCGGGACGGTGAGCGGGGCCAGGAGCGCCAGCAGCGCGACGATCCCGGCCAGGGCGCCCGCCAGGGAGGGCAGCGCGTCGATCGGGCTGCCGGCCGGGCCGGTCACCGCCGCGGCCGCACCGACCACGCCGAAGAGCGCGATGCCGGCCACCCCGACCGCCCGGCGACGGAGCGCCACGGTGCCGAGGACCGCCGCGTACAGGGCGATGACCAGCAGCGTGCCGACGACCAGGGCGATCTTGTCGTCCTCGCCGAAGGTCGCGATCGCGAACGCCTTGACCGGCTCCGGGACCAGGGTGATGACCGTGTCCCCCACCGCGACGACCGGCGAGGACTGCGGGCCGATCAGCCCGGCGACCAGCTCACCGACGCCCAGCGCGACGCCGGCGGCCAGCAGCCCGGCCAGGGCGGCGAGCGGGCGGCGGCCCTGCCGCCGCCCGCTCGCGCCGTCCGGCCCGGTCGCCGCGGCCGGGGCCTGCTCGGTGGTGGTCACGACTGGTCTTCGCGTCCAGCCGTCCTACGGGTTCACCTCCGCGGTAACGGTTCAGTAACAGTAGGTCAGCGCAGTCCGGCCTGCCGGCGGGCGGTCATCGCCCGGTACCACTCCGACGACGGCCGCAGCGCGAGCGCGACGATGCCGACGACCGTCAGCAGCAGCGAGATCACCGACAGCGCGTCGAGGAACCCGGTGCTCGCCCCGGCGGCGCCCAGGCCGGCCAGGCCGGCCAGCACGCTGAGCCCGCCCAGCACGAAGAGCACGATGCGCGCCCAGTTGCGCCCCTTCCAGGCGAACCAGATGAACAGCGCCTGGAGTGCGACGAGCAGCAGCCCGAGCACCGCACCGATCAGCAGGCTGGCCCGGACGACGTCCTCGGTGACCAGCGGGTCGTTCGCCGTGGCCACCGTCTCGGCGACCAGGCCGTCGAGGTCGGTGAACTGCAGCAGCGAGCCGATGAGCCCGAGGATCAGCGTGGCCATGAAGGCCCCGACGCCCACCCGCACCGTCGTGGGCCGCTCCGGCGCCTCCTGCGGGAAGCCGTGGCCGGGCGCCGGGGCGTTCGCGTACCCGTACGGCGGCGGGGCCTGCCACCCCTGCTGGGGTGGGTTCTGCCAGCCCTGCTGGGGGTCCTGCCAGCCCTGGGGCGGCGGGGGCGGCTGCCAGTTCTGCCCGGGCGGCGCCTGCCATCCCGGCTGTTCCTGCGGCGGCTGCCACCCCTGGTGCGGGTCCTGGCCGCCCTGCCCTGACGTCATCGTGCACTCCCTGTTCACTCGTCGGATCCCGCCCGCGATGATCACCCACCCCGCGACCCCGGGCCAGGGTCACGCGTCGATCGAGACCCGATCGGAGTGGATCGCGGCCGGTGGACGGGCAGCGGGCCCGGTGACGTGCTGGAAAGGCCCTGCTGCAGGAGCCCGCCCCGAGCGACTGCGAGGGGTGGGGGCAGGAGGGCCGTTCCTCAGCTGCGGCGGCGGACGGTGAGGCCCTGCTCGGCGAGGTCGTCCGGGGCGTCCACGACGACCTCGTCGCCGTCCCGGATCTCGCCGGACAGCAGCGCCCTGGCCAGCTGGTCGCCGATCGCGGACTGCACCAGCCGGCGCAGCGGCCGGGCGCCGTAGACCGGGTCGAACCCGTTGATCGCCAGCCACTCGCGCGCGGCGTCGGTGACCGTCAGCGTGAGCCGGCGGGCGGCCAGCCGGCGGGCGAGCACCCCGACCTGGATGTCGACGATGCCGGCCAGCTCCTCGCTGCCCAGTGCGCGGAAGACCACGACGTCGTCCAGCCGGTTGAGGAACTCCGGCTTGAAGTGCTGCCGGACCACCTCCAGGACCGCCTCGCGGCGCCGGCTCTCCTCGACCGACTGGTCGGCGATGAGGTGCGAGCCGAGGTTCGAGGTCAGGATCAGGATGGTGTTCCGGAAGTCCACCGTCCGGCCCTGGCCGTCGGTGAGCCGGCCGTCGTCGAGCACCTGCAGCAGGACGTCGAACACGTCGGGGTGTGCCTTCTCGACCTCGTCGAGCAGCACCACCGTGTAGGGCCGCCTCCGCACCGCCTCGGTGAGCTGTCCGCCGGCCTCGTAGCCCACGTAGCCGGGCGGGGCGCCGACCAGCCGGGCCACCGAGTGCTTCTCGGAGTACTCGCTCATGTCGATGCGGACCATCGCCCGCTCGTCGTCGAATAGGAACTCCGCCAGCGCCTTGGCCAGCTCGGTCTTGCCGACGCCGGTCGGGCCGAGGAACAGGAAGGACCCGGTCGGCCGGTCGGGGTCGGCCACGCCGGAGCGCGCCCGGCGGACCGCGTCGGAGACCGCACGGACGGCGTCGGGCTGGCCGACGACGCGCCGGCCGAGCTCGTCCTCCATCCGCAGCAGCTTCTGGGTCTCGCCCTCGAGCAGCCGCCCGGCGGGGATGCCGGTCCAGGCCTGGACGACCTCGGCGATGTCGTCGGGGCCGACCTCCTCCTTGAGCATCGAGTCGGTGCCGGCGACCGAGTCCTCGGCATCGGCCAGCGCCTTCTCCAGCTGCGGGAGCCGGCCGTAGCGCAGCTCGGCGACCCGGGCCAGCTCGCCGTCCCGCTCGGCCCGCTCGGCCTCCAGCCGCGCCCGCTCCAGCTCCTCCTTGATCTGCTGGATGCGGACGATCGCGCTCTTGTCCTGCTGCCAGCGGGCGGTCAGCTCGTCGAGCTGCTGGCGCTTGTCGGCGAGGTCCGCGCGCAGCGCGGAGAGCCGCTCGACCGAGGAGGGGTCGTCCTCCTTGGCCAGCGCCATCTCCTCGATCTCCAGCCGGCGGACGGCGCGCTCGACCTCGTCGACCTCGACCGGCCGGCTGTCGATCTCCATGCGCAGCCGGCTCGCAGCCTCGTCCACCAGGTCGATCGCCTTGTCCGGCAGGAACCGGGCGGTCACGTAGCGGTCCGACAGCGTCGCGGCGGCGACGATCGCGGCGTCGGTGATCCGGACGCCGTGGTGCACCTCGTAGCGCTCCTTGAGGCCGCGCAGGATGCCGATCGTGTCCTCGACCGAGGGCTCGCCGACGAAGACCTGCTGGAAGCGGCGCTCCAGGGCCGGGTCCTTCTCGATGTGCTCGCGGTACTCGTCGAGCGTGGTGGCGCCGACCATCCGCAGCTCGCCGCGGGCGAGCATCGGCTTGATCATGTTCCCGGCGTCCATGGCGGAGTCGCCGGTGGCCCCGGCACCGACGATGGTGTGCAGCTCGTCGATGAAGGTGACGACCTCACCCTCGGACTCGGCGATCTCGTGCAGGACGGCCTTGAGCCGCTCCTCGAACTCACCGCGGTACTTGGCACCGGCCACCATCGAGGCCAGGTCCAGCGCCATCAGCCGCTTGCCCTTGAGGCTCTCGGGGACGTCGCCGGCCACGATCCGCTGGGCGAGGCCCTCGACGATCGCCGTCTTGCCGACGCCGGGCTCGCCGATCAGGACCGGGTTGTTCTTGGTGCGCCGGGACAGCACCTGCACGACGCGGCGGATCTCGGTGTCCCGGCCGACGACCGGGTCGATCTTCCCCTCGCGGGCGCGCTCGGTGAGGTCGACGGCGTACTTCTCCAGCGCCTGGAAGGTGCTCTCCGGGTCGGGCGTGGTCACCTTCCGGGTGCCGCGCACGGTGCGGAAGGCGGCCAGCAGCGCGTCGCGGGTGGCGCCGGCGCTGGTCAGCACCGCGCCGGCCTCACCCCCGGCCCCGGCGAGGCCCACCAGCAGGTGCTCGGTGGAGACGAACTCGTCGCCCAGCGCGCCGGCCTGCTCCCCGGCGGCGTTCAGGACACGGAGCAGCTCGCGCGAGGGGGACGGCGCGGGCACGGTCGCGCCGCTGACGCTCGGCATCCGGCGCAGCGCGGCATCGGTCTTGGCCCGGACGTCGTGGACGTCGGCGCCCACGGCCTGGAGCAGCGGGCCGGCGATGCCGTCGGTCTGCTCGAGCAGCGCGGCGAGCAGGTGCAGGGGCTCCAGCGCGGCCTGGCCACGGTCGACCGCCAGCCGCTGGGCGGCCGTGATCGCCTCTTGCGAACGGGTGGTGAGCTTGCTCTGCATGGCGTGTGGGGGCGGTCCTCTCGGGAGGGGCCGGACGTCCGGCCCGGGTGCTGTCGAGCTGTCCAACGACCGAAGGGTTGAGTCTGTTCCACTCAACTCCACCGATCTCCTCCTCCCCGACCAGCGCGTTCCCCTCTCAGGGTCACGACGCGGGGGGCAACCCCCGGTACCCCAGTGGATTGACCCCTAGAATCTGAAGGATGACGCGTCTCCCGGCTCCGAGCGCGGTCCTCGAGGACCAGTTGTGCTTCGCGCTCTACGCCGCCTCCCGGGCGATGACCGCGCGCTACCGCCCGCTGCTCGACGCCATCAACCTCACCTATCCGCAGTACCTCGTGATGATGCTGCTGTGGGAGGAGGACAACCAGACCGTCGGTCAACTGGGTGCCCGCCTCTCACTCGACAGCGGCACGCTGTCCCCGTTGCTCAAGCGGCTCACCAGCGCCGGCCTGGTCACCCGCCACCGCCGGGTGGAGGACGAGCGCTCGGTGGCCATCGTGCTGACCGACGACGGCCGCGCGCTGAAGGACAAGGCGACCGCGATCTCCGAGGAGATCATCTGCGCGCTCGGCATGGACCGCGACGAGTTCGCGGACCTCAAGGCCAAGCTCGCCCTGGTCACCGAGCGGGTCACCACCAACTGACGGCCGTTGGGTTGTCCACCACGGACCGGGGTAGCGCACTCGCGACACACCCGTCCCGAGGAGGACCCATGCCCACTCGTACCGCGCGCACGGCCTGGAACGGCACCCTGCAGGAGGGCTCCGGCGAGGTCGAGCTCTCCAGCTCCAAGGTCGGCACCTACCACGTCTCGTTCCCCAAGCGCGCCGCCGAGGACGCCGACGGCACGACGAGCCCCGAGGAGCTCATCGCGGCCGCGCACTCGTCGTGCTTCGCGATGGCCCTGTCGAACGAGATCGCCAAGGCCGGCGGCACCCCGCAGTCGCTCGAGGTCGCAGCGGACGTCACCCTGGGCCAGAAGGACGGCGGCCCGCACATCACGAAGATCGCGATCACCGTCCGCGGTGAGGTCGAGGGCCTCGACGCCGCCGGCTTCGAGCAGGCCGCCCAGGCCGCCAAGGCCGGCTGCCCGGTGAGCAAGGCGCTGGCCGGCGTCGACGAGATCAGCCTGGACGCCACGCTCGAGTAGGAGAAGGACCCTCCTGCCCCCCGCCACTCGCAGGCTCGCGTCGGGCCCCTGCAGGAGGGCCGTTCCAGTCGGTCACCGGGGCGGCGGCACGAGCACCGACCAGCCGTGCCGCCGGACCCGCCAGGTCCGCGCCGCGACGCCCTCCTCGACCTCGCCGTCCGCGTCGAGGTCGATCGGGCCCCCGGTGACCGTCACCCGGGCGCCCCGCAGCACCAGGACGTCGGGCCGGTCGACGTGCTCCCCGGTCGCGAGTGCCGCCGCGAAGGCGGCGCGGGCCACCGGTCCGGTGGCGACCGACACCACCACGTCGGCCAGCCCGTCGTCCGGTGCGGCGTGCGGGGCCAGCGGCGTCCCGCCGCCGATCGAGCGGCCGGTGCAGACGCCGAGCATGAGCACGTCGCAGGTGCCGTCGGCCGCCCAGCCCTCCGCCGGGTGCGCGGCGACCCGGCCGTCGACCTCCACCCGGAGCGGCCACCCGGCGCTCGTCACCCCGGCCAAGGCCGCGCCGACCGGGTAGGCGGCCACCCCGAGGCGCTCCTTGAGCCGGTGGGCCTGCGCTCCGGCCCGCGCACCGACGCCGGCGTGCACCGCGTTGACCACCAGCCCACCGGCGTCGTCGACCAGCAGGTCCAGCGGCCGGGCCCGGCCGGCGAGGACGGCGGCGGCGCCCTCCACCGCGTCCAGCGGCAGGCCGAGGGTCCGCGCCAGGTCGTTGCCGGTGCCGCGCGCGAGGATGCCCACCGGCTCGGCCGGGTCGAGCCCGCCCGCGCGGTCCAGGGCCCGCGCCACGGCGTGCACCGAACCGTCCCCGCCGAGCACGACGACCCGCCGTCCGTCGCGGGCCGCGAGCGCCTCGTCCAGCTCGGCCCGCGACCCGGTGGCGGCCACCTCGACGTCCGCGCCGGTGCGCAGCGTCGCGACCGCGGCCTCGACGGCGCCGTCCCCGGCCGTGCCGGCGGACCGGTTGACCACCACCAGCAGCCGGGACCCGTCGCTCACCGGCGCACCGTAGCCGAGGAGGTGATCACCCGGGCCCGAACCGCCCCGGACTCCCTCGGGAGTGACGGCCTCCGCGCCGCTCGGGCCGGGACGCGCCGTGCTGCCCTCGGTCCGCCGAGGTCGAACGCCGATGGCCCAGGACCGCGGCGGTCCTGGGCCATCGGCGTTCAGCGGTGTCCGGCCACGTCCGGGGAGCGCCCCCGGCTCACGAGGGCCTCACGCGAGGGCCTGCAGCACCAGCTCCATCGGGTGCTGCGCGGTGCGCTGCGTGCCGTGGTGGATCTGCTGCCGGCAGGAGACGCCGGTCGCGGCGATCACCGCGTCGGCGTCGGCGGCGCGGACCGCGGGGAACAGCCGGTCCTCCCCCACCTGCATGGACACGTCGTAGTGCTCGGACTCGAAGCCGAACGACCCCGCCATGCCGCAGCAGCCGGCGTCGAGCTCCTGCACCGTGACGCCGGGGATCCGCTGGAGCAGTGCGACGGTCGCCGCCGTCCCGGCCTCGGCCTTCTGGTGGCAGTGGCCGTGGAAGACGATCGTCCGCCCGGACAGCGGGTTGTCCTCCCGCAGCCGGAGCCGGCCCGCGTCGATCGCCTCGACCAGCAGCTCCTCGGGCAGCCGCACGCGGCCCGCCACGTCCCGGACGTTCGGGTCGTCGGGGAGCAGCTCGACGTGCTCGGACCGCAGCGTGAGGATGCAGGAGGGCTCGCACCCGACGATCGGCGATCCGGGCTCGGACCCCGCGCACAGGTTGGCCGCGAGCTTCGCGGCCTTGCCGCGGGCGTCGTCCAGCAGCCCCTTGGAGATGCTCGGGCGGCCGCAGCAGCCCTGGCTCTCCAGCCGCACCGAGTGGCCGGCGGCCTCCAGCAGCCGGACGACGGCCTGCCCGATGCCCGGCTCGGTGTAGCTGGTGAACGAGTCCGCGAGCAGCGTGACCGGCCCCGCGGTGGGGGTGGCCGGCGCCCGGTGCTTGCGGAACCAGCGCGCCAGCGTCTGCCGGTGGAAGACCGGCAGGTCCCGCTGCCGGGCGATGCCGAGCCGGGAGTCCATCAGCGCCCGCAGCGGCGTGATCCGGCCCGGCAGGTTGGACAGCGGCGCGGTCGCCGAGCCGAGCTTGTTGAGCGTGCGGATGGCGCCGAAGGCCCGCGAGCGCAGCGGGGTGCCGTGGACGTCGTGCTTGGCCGCCAGCGCCTCGGCCTTCAGCGCGCTCACGTCCACGCCCAGCGGGCACTCGCTCTTGCACGCCTTGCACATCAGGCACAGGTCCAGCGCCTCGTGCAGCCGCTCGTCGGCCAGCGCGGTGTGCGGGTCGGGGTCGCTGAGCGCCTTGACGATCGCGTTGGCCCGGCCGCGGGTGGAGTGCTCCTCCATCCGCGTCGCGATGTAGGAGGGGCACATCGCGCCGGAGGTCGACTTCCGGCACAGCCCGATGTTCATGCACCGGTCGGCCGCGCCGAACATCCCGCCGACGACGTCGAACTGCAGCCGGGTGCGCAGCGGGCCGGGCTCCGGCCGGCTGGCGTCACGCAGGTGGTCGGTCATCGACGGCGAGTCGACGATCTTGCCGGGGTTCAGCCGGCCCTCGGGGTCGAACACCGCCTTGACCTGCCGGAAGGCCTCGTACAGCTCGTCGCCGAACAGCTCGCGGTTGAACTCACTGCGGGCCAGGCCGTCGCCGTGCTCGCTGGAGTTGACCCCGCCGTACTCGCGGACGAGGTCCTTGACCTCCACCGCGACCGAGCGCATGACCTCCACCTGGCCAGGCTGGGTGAGGTCGACGAAGGGCCGGATGTGCAGGCAACCGACCGAGCAGTGCCCGTAGAAGCCGGCCTCCAGGCCGTGCCGGTCCAGCACGTCCTTGAACCGGGCGGTGTACTCCGCCAGGTGCTTGGGGTCGACGGCGGTGTCCTCGACGAAGGCCAGCGGCCGGCGGGCGCCGACGGAGTTGGCCATGAGCAGGCCCAGAGCGGACTTGCGCACCTTGAGCAGCGCGGCCTGCTGGGCGGGGGTCACCGCGCGCAGCGTGTGGTAGCCGTGCCCGTTGCGCTCCCACAGGGCGGTCAGCTCGTCCATCTGGGCGACCAGCCCGGCCTCGTCGTCCCCGGTGAAGGAGACGAACAGCAGCGCGTCGGGGTCGCCGACCAGGATCCTGCCCAGCCCGGCGTACTCGATCTTCTGCCGGGAGAGGTCGAGGATCGTCCGGTCCAGCAGCTCGACCTGGGCCGGGTCGCAGGTCAGCGCGTCCTCGGTGGCGTTGATGGCGCCCTGGACGGTCTCGAAGTGGCCGACCGCGAAGACCGTCCGCGACGGCTTGGGCACCAGCCCGACCCTCGCCGAGGTGACGATGGCCAGCGTGCCCTCGGACCCGACGATGAACTTGGCCAGGTCGAACGGAGCCCCGTCGGCCAGCCGGTCGAGCCGGTAGCCCCCGGCCCGCCGCCAGAACTGCGGGAAGCCGGTCTGGATCGCCGCGGCGTGCTCGGTGACCAGCTCGGGCAGCCGGCGGTAGACCTGCGCCTCGAGGGTGTCGCCCTGCGCGCGGCGGGCCCGCTCGGCCTCGTCGACGACCCCGAAGGTCGCCGTCGACCCGTCGGCGAGGACGACGTCGACCTCCTGGACGTGGTCGATGGTCATGCCGAAGCGCACCGACCCGCTGCCGGCGGAGTTGTTGCCGATCATCCCGCCGATCGTCGCCCGGTTGGACGTCGAGGTGTCCGGCCCGAACATCAGCCCGTGCCGGGCCGCGGCGCGGTTCAGGTCGTCCTGCACCACGCCCGGCTCGACCCGGGCGGTGCGGCCCTCGGGGTCCAGCTCGGTGATCCGGTGCATGTGCCGGGACAGGTCGAGCACCAGCCCCGGGCCGACCGTCTGGCCGGCCAGGCTGGTGCCCGCGCCGCGGGCGAGGACCGGGACGCCGGCCTCCCCCGCCAGCCGGACGGCGGCGGCGACGTCGGCGGTGTGCCGCGGGTAGGCCACGCCCAGCGGCGTCATCGCGTACATCGAGGCGTCCTGGCTGAACAGGTGCCGCGTGTAGTCGTCGAAGGCGACCTCGCCGTCCAGCGCGCGGGTCAGCTCCCGCTCCAGCTCGTCCGCACCGGTCGCGGTGCGCTCCGGCGCGGTGGTCACGGCCGCTGCAGGCGGTCGAGGGCGGCCTGGAGGCCGGTGGGGTCGATCGCGACGCCGCTGCGGACCAGGCCCATCTGCACGCCCGCGAGGGTGCCGGCGAGCGTGAGGTCGTTGAAGTGGCCGAGGTGCCCGATCCGGAACACCTTGTCGGCCAGCTTGCCCAGGCCCGCCCCCAGCGACATGTCGTACTCGCGCAGGATCAGGTCCCGCACCGCGTCCGCCCCACCGTCGGGCATCCAGATGGCGGTCAGCGACCCGGAGTACTCCCGCTCGTCGAGCGCCAGCACCTCCAGCCCCCAGCCGCGCACCGCGGCACGGGTGGCCTCGGCGTGCCGGGTGTGCCGGGCGTAGACCTGCGCCAGGCCCTCCTCGGCCATCATGAGCAGGGCCTCGCGCAGCCCGTAGAGCAGGTTGGTGGCCGGCGTGTAGGGCCAGAAGCCGCGCTCGTTGGCGGCGATGATGGGCGCCCAGTCGAAGAAGGAGCGGGGCAGGCCGGCGGTCTTGCTCGCCTGGAGGGCCTTCTCGCTGACGGCGTTGAAGCTCAGCCCGGGCGGGAGCATGAGCCCCTTCTGGGAGCCCGCGACGGTGACGTCGACGCCCCAGCCGTCGTGCTCGTACTCGATGCTGCCCAGCGAGGAGATGGTGTCGACCAGCAGCAGCGCCGGGTGGTCGGCGGCGTCCAGCGCGGCCCGGATCTCCGGTACCCGGCTGGTGACCCCGGTGGAGGTCTCGTTGTGGACCACCATGACGGCCTTGATCTCGTGGCCGGTGTCGGCGGCCAGCCGCTCGCGCGCGGCGTCCGGGTCGGCGCCGTGCCGCCAGTCGCCGGGGACGAACTCGACCTGCAGGCCGAGCCGGTGCGCCATGTCCTGCCAGAGCGTGGCGAAGTGGCCGGTCTCGAAGGCCAGCACCCGGTCGCCCGGGGACAGCGTGTTGGTCAGCGCCGCCTCCCAGGCGCCGGTGCCCGAGGCCGGGTAGAAGACGACCGGCTGGGTCGTCCCGAAGACCGGCTTGACCGCCTCGAGGACCTCCAGGCCCAGCGCGGCGAACTCCGGGCCGCGGTGGTCGATCGTCGGTGCGGCCATCGCGCGGAGCACGCGGTCGGGCACGTTGGTCGGCCCGGGGATCTGCAGGAAGTGACGGCCACCGGTGCCCGTCGCCGTGGTCGGCATCGCATCGCCTCTCGCCAGGACGGTCCGGGCGACGCGCCCGGACTCCACGATGCGGGACGCTACTCCCACATGGTGGAGCCGTGTCGAGGAGCCTCGAACGGGCTGTGAGCCTTGACACAGGCGTTCCCCGTGCCTTGGATGTCCGATGAGCGAAAGACGCTTTCCACATAGCGGAACTTGGGCGGCGCCGGTGCGCTCCGCCCCGACGACCAGGGGCCAACGGTGTCCGTACAGCTAGTCCTGATCCTGATCTTGTTGGTGGTCTTCCTGATCGCCACCGTGCTGCCGGTCCACATGGGCGCCCTCGCCCTGGTGGCGGCCTTCATCGCCGGCTACTTCATCTACGGCCTCGACGAGGAGCTGCCGTACGACGACGCGATCTTCGGTTTCTTCCCCGGGTCGCTGTTCGTCGTCCTCGTCGGCGTGACGTACCTCTTCGCCATCGCGAAGAACAACGGCACGGTGGACTGGCTCGTGCACGCCGCGGTGAAGGCCTCCGGCGGCCGTTTGGTCGCGATCCCGTGGGCGATGTTCGCCGTCACCGGCGCGCTCACCGCGATCGGCGGCGTCGTGCCGGCGGTGGTCGCCATCATCGCCCCGGTCGGCATGTCCTTCGCCCGCCGGTACGGCATCAACCCGGTCCTGATGGGCCTGTTCATCATCAACGGCGCGACGGCCGGCGGGTTCTCCCCGCTGTCGGTCTTCGGCGTCATCACCAACACGGTGGTCGAGGAGAACGACCTGCCCGGCAGCCCGCTGTTCCTCTGGGGCGCCTCGATCGTCATCAACATCCTGCTGTCGATCCTGGTCTTCTTCCTCTTCGGCGGCCGCAAGCTGCTCGGCGGCGGCCGGGTCGACACGACCGACACCCGGGACGACGACTTCGTCGCGGCGACCGTGGCCGGCGACGCGACCGAGGACACCGGCGCGGACATCCCCGGCGGACCGGCCCGGCGCACCGCGGTGGGCAGCACGGGCACCGGTGGGGCTGCCGTCACCGGACGGACCGGCCGTGCGGCGGGCAGCCCGCAGCACGGCGAGCCGGGTCACCAGCACCCGCACGACGAGGACGACGACCGCGCCGAGACCAAGTCCGTGCAGACCGTGGCGGTGGCCGAGGAGCACCACGAGGAGCCGGTCACCACGCTGGACCGCGACCGCTCGCTGACCCTCGCCGGCCTGGTCCTGCTGGTCGTCGGCGCGCTCGTCTTCGACCTCGACATCGGCCTCATGGCGATCACCGTCGGCGTCATCCTGTCGCTGGTCGCCCCGCGCGGCGCGAAGGGCGCCGTGGGTCAGATCGCCTGGCCGACCGTGCTGCTGATCTGCGGCATCGTCACGTACGTCGGGCTGATGCAGGACCAGCAGGTCCCCGAGTGGCTGGGCGGGAACGTGGCGGCGCTGGGTCTGCCGCTCATCGCCGCGCTGCTGATCTGCTACATCGGCGGTGTCGTCTCCGCGTTCGCCTCGACCACCGGCATCCTCGGCGCGCTCATCCCGCTCGCCGTGCCGTTCCTGCAGGGTCCGGAGGCGGTCGGCGCGATCGGCCTGATCACCGCGCTGGCGCTGTCGTCGTCCATCGTCGACTCCAGCCCCTTCTCCACGAGCGGCGCCCTGGTGGTCGCGAACGCCACCGAGGCCGAGCGGGACCGGACCTTCCGCAACCTGATGGTCTGGGGCTTCTCGATGGTCGCGGCCATCCCGCCGGTCACCTGGCTGATCCTGGTGGTGCCCGGCTGGCTGTAGGACGACCCCCTCCCTCCCACCGCTCGGGAAAGGACCCCTTCCTCCCCACCGCTCGCAAGCTCGCGGCGGTACCCGGGAAGGGGCCAGAGCCTCCGGAGGGGGCCGACCACGCCCGACACGACAGCGCCCCGGACGGCTCCCGCCGCCGGGGCGCTGCCGTGCGCAGGCCACGATGTCCCCTGACCACCGTCCCGTTCCCCGACCACCCACGACGCGGAGGCAGCAGACGTGACCGCGACCGCACCGACCGACCCGCCCACCGCCCGGCCACCGCTCACCGGGATCACCGTGCTGGAGGTCGGCGTCTTCATGGCCGCCCCGTTCGCCGCCATGCAGCTGGCCGACCTCGGCGCCCGGGTCGTCAAGGTGGAGGACCCCCGGTCCGGCGACCCGGTCCGCGCCAGCGGGCCCTTCGTCGACGGGGAGAGCTCGCCCTACCTGCGGCTCAACCGGAACAAGGAGTCGGTCGCGCTGGACCTGAAGTCCGACGCCGGCCGGCGGGCTTTCCTGGCCCTGGTCGAGACCGCCGACGTGGTCATCGAGAACCTGCGCCCCGGCGCCATGGCCCGGCTGGGGCTGGACGCGGCCGGCATCTGGGCGGTCAACCCGCGGGTGGTCTACGCGTCGGGCTCGGGCTGGGGGCAGGACGGCCCGCTGGCCCCGCTGCCCGGGCTGGACATCATGGCCCAGGCGCGCAGCGGGCTGATGAGCACCACCGGCACCCCGGGCGGCGAGCCGGTCAAGGTCGGCGTCCCGGTGTGCGACCTGGTCTGCGGCCTCTACCTCGCGCTGGCCGTGACCGCGGCGCTGCGCGAGCGGGACCGCACCGGGGTCGGCCAGTCGGTCGACGTCTCGCTGTTCGAGGCCGGCACGAGCCTGGCCGTGTGGGAGGCCGGCCGGTACTTCGCCACCGGCGAGGTCGGCGGCCCCCTGGGGTCGGCGCACCAGAGCCAGGCGCCGTACCAGGCGTTCCGCACCGCCGACGGCTGGGTGACGATCGGCGCGAACACCCCCAACACCTGGGCGGGGCTGTGCCGGACGCTCGGGATGGACGCCGAGCTGGCCGACGAGCGCTACGCCGACGCCACCCGGCGGCACGCCCTCCGCGAGGAGCTGGCCCGGACCATCGAGCTACGGACCACCACCCGGACGACGGCCGACCTGGTCACCGCCCTCGACGCCGCCGGGGTGCCGTGCGCGCCGATCTCCGACTACGGCCAGGTCTTCACCGACGAGCACCTGCGCGCCCGGGACTTCTTCTGGGACGCGCCGCACCCGACGCTGCCGCCGCAGCGGCAGATCGGCTCGCCCATGCGGCTGTCGGCCAGCCCCGCGGTGCGCGGCCACGCCGGGCCGCCGCTCGGCGCCGACACCCGGGCGGTGCTGACCCGCGCCGGCGTGCCGGCCGACGTCGTCGACGCCGTGGCCGGCCCGGTGGCGCACCCGCAGCCCGCTCCCGTGGCCCCGGGGGAGGGCGCGTGAGCGGCGACCTGACGGTCGGCCAGGACGGCGCCGTCCTGACCGTCACCTTCGACCGGCCCGAGCAGCGCAACGCCATGACCTTCGCGATGTACGAGGGCCTGCACGAGGCCTGCGAGCGGGCGGACGCGGACGACTCCGTCCGGGTGCTCGTGCTGAGGGGCGCCGGCGGCCGGGCGTTCGTCGCCGGCACCGACATCGCCCAGTTCCTCGACTTCTCCGGCGGGGACGACGGCATCGCCTACGAGCAGTCGATCGAGCGCGTGGTGACCCGGCTCGAGGACGTCACGGTGCCCACCGTCGCCGCCGTCGAGGGCGCCTGCGTCGGCGGTGGCCTGGCGCTGGCGGCCGCCTGCGACCTGCGGGTGGCCACCACGTCGTCCCGGTTCGGCGTGCCCGTTGCCCGGACCCTCGGCAACTGCCTGTCGGTCAACAGCGTCTCGCTGCTGGTGCACCACCTCGGCCCCGCCCGGACGCTGGACCTGCTGCTGCGGGCCCGGCTGCTGTCGGCGGAGGAGGCGGCCGCGGCCGGCTTCGTGGGGCAGCTGTGCGCCGACGGCGAGCTCGACGCCGTCCTGACCGAGCTGACCACGACGCTGCTCGGCCACGCGCCGCTGAGCATGTGGGCGGCCAAGCAGGCGGTGCTGCGGCTGCGCCGGGCCGGCCTGCCCGGCGACGAGGACGTGCTGCGCACCGTCTACGGCAGCGCGGACTTCCGCGCCGGGGTCGCCGGGTTCGTGGCCCGCGAGCGGGTCAGCTGGACGGGACGCTGAGCGGCGGGGCGCCGTCCTCCCGCAGCTCGCTGGCCAGCGCGGCCGCCGCCGCCTGCAGCACGGGCACCACGCGGGGGACGGCGTCCAGGCCGAGCCGGCCCGCCGGGCCGGACACCGAGATCGCCCCGGCCGCCACTCCGCCGGGCACGGGGACGGCGACGCAGCGGACGCCGGCCTCCTGCTCCCCGTCGTCCAGCGCGTAGCCCTGCTCGGCGATCGCGGGCAGCTGGGCGATCAGCTCGTCGGGGTCGGTCACCGTGCGGTCGGTGCGGGCCGGCATGCCCGCCTGGACGACCAGCCGGCGGGCGGTCTCGGGCGGCATCTGGGCCAGCAGCACCTTGCCCACGCCGGTGCAGTGCAGGTGCACCCGCCGGCCCACCTCGGTGAACATCCGCATGGAGTGCCGGGAGGGCACCTGGGCGGCGTAGACGACCCGGTCGCCGTCGAGCATCGCCATGTTGGCGGTCTCGCCGATGGTGTCGACCAGCCGGTACAGGTGCGGCTCGGCCCAGGTGGCGAGCACGCGCGAGGAGCGCTCCCCGAGGTGGATCAGCCGCGGCCCGAGCACGTAGCGGCGCGAGGGCAGCTGGCGCACGTAGCCCCGCGCCACGAGGGTGCGCACCAGGCGGTGGATCGTGGACACGGCGAGCCCGCTGTCGGCCGCCAGCCGGCTGATGGCGACCTCGCCGCCGGCGTCGGCCATGAGCTCGAGCAGCAGGAAGGCGCGGTCCAGCGACTGCACGCCCTCCGCCGACCCACCAGCCGTCATCGCTGCCTCTCCCCGCGCCGGCCGCACCCCCGGCCCCGGGTTGACCACCGGTGAGCGGCAGCACTACTTTTCCAGTTAACAGACATCCTCTTCCACGATGCGGAAGAACACTACCCTCATCAGCCGCTTCGCGGAACCGGCCGGTGTCCAGCCCGCGACCTCAGGGAGAGCCAGTGAGCGCCACTGCCGGCGTGGAGGGTCACGCGATCACCCGGTCCTGGCTCCGTGGCCAGGGCGCGGCCGGCACCAACGGCCTGATGCGGGACGCCGCCACCGCGGGGATCAGCCGCAGCCAGGTGTGGCAGTCGCTGGACAACGGCGTCAAGCTGTCGAACGGCGAGACGGTCACCCGGGAGCTGGTCGAGCGCCTCACCGACGAGGAGGTGCAGGCCATCGAGCAGTCCCGCGGTGACGCCCTCGCCTCCGGTCGCTGGGACGACGCCCGCTCGCTGTTCCCGGAGACCGCGGTCGCCGACGAGTACCAGGACCTCCCCGCCCTGCCCGCCTACGAACGGATGCCGTGACGCCATGACCGCCGTCGCCGAACCGGCCGTCTCCGACCGGACCGCTGCCCTCGCCGAAGCGCTGCGGACCGCGATCGGTACCGAGCGGGTGCTGACCGACCGCACCCAGGTGCGCACCTACGAGTGCGACGGGCTGGCCAACTTCAAGGTCACCCCGGCGATCGTCGTGCTGGCCGAGAGCCGGCAGCACGTCGTCGACACGGTCCGGCTCTGCTCCGAGGCCGGCGTGCCGTTCGTGGCGCGCGGCTCCGGGACCGGCCTGTCCGGTGGCGCGCTGCCCAGTGCGGACGGCGTCCTGCTGGTGATGTCCCGGCTGCGCTCCCTGGGCCCGGTCGACGCGGACAACCGGCAGGTCACCGTCGAGCCGGGGGTGATCAACCTGTGGGTGACCCGGGACGCGGCGCCGTTCGACCTGGCGTACGCGCCCGACCCGTCGTCCCAGCTGGTCTGCTCGATCGGCGGCAACGTGGCCGAGAACGCCGGGGGCGCGCACTGCCTGAAGTACGGCTTCACGGTCAACCACGTCCTCGGCGCCGAGGTGGTGCTGCCCGACGGCGAGGTCGTGCACCTGGGCGGGCGGGCTCCCGAGCACCCCGGCTACGACCTGCTGGGCGCGTTCATCGGCAGCGAGGGCACCCTGGGTGTCGCGACCGAGCTGACCCTGCGGCTGATCCGCGTGCCCGAGGCCGTGCAGACCATGCTGGTGGGCTACCACTCGGTCGAGGACGCCGCCGGCACGGTCAGCGACATCATCGCGGCCGGGATCCTGCCGGCCGCGGTCGAGATGATGGACGCGCTGGCCATCGAGGCCGCCGAGGCCGCGGTGAGCTGCGGCTACCCCGAGGGCGCGGTGGCGGTGCTGGTCATCGAGCTCGACGGCCCGCAGGTCGAGGTCGAGGCCCAGTTCCGGCAGGTGGAGGAGATCGCCCGGCGGCGCAACGCCTTCGAGACCCGCATCGCGGCCGACGACGCCGAGCGGGGGCTGATGTGGAAGGGGCGCAAGTCGGCGTTCGCGGCGGTCGGCCGGATCAGCCCGTCCTACTTCGTCCAGGACGGCGTCATCCCGCGCACCAAGCTGCCCGAGGTGCTGGCCGAGATGAAGCGCATGGCCGACGAGAAGGGGCTCCGCGTCGCCAACGTCTTCCACGCCGGGGACGGCAACCTGCACCCGCTCGTGCTCTTCGACGACGCGGTCGAGGGCCAGGCGCACGAGGCCGAGGAGCTGGCCGGCGACATCCTCGAGCTCTGCGTCACCTCCGGCGGCTCGATCACCGGCGAGCACGGGGTGGGCAGCGAGAAGCGCATGAAGATGGCCAAGCAGTTCACGCCTGCCGACCTCGACACGATGCAGCTGGTCCGGTGCGCCTTCGACCCCGACGGCATCGCCAACCCGGGCAAGGTCTTCCCCACCCCACGGCTGTGCGGGGAGCGGCCCGGCGTCCGCAAGGGCGAGCACCCGGTGCAGGCGGCCGGTCTCGGCGAGGTCTTCTGATGTCGGCCCCGGCCGTCACCCGCCGGCCCGGCGGCACCGACGACGCCGTCGGCGGGGTGGTGCCGCGGGAGGTCGTCCGGCCCGGGACGGTCGAGGAGGTCGCCGACGTCCTGCGGGCCGCGGCCGCCGACGGCCGCACCGTCGTCCCGGTCGGCGGGCGCAGCAAGCTGACCTGGGCGGCGCCGCCGGAGTCCTGCGACCTGCTCCTCGACGTCACCGGCCTCGACCGCATCGTCGAGCACGTCGCCGGAGACCTCACCGTCGTGGCCGAGGCCGGGGTCCGGCTGGGCGACCTGCAGGCGCAGCTCGGCGAGGCGGGCCAGCTGCTCGGCCTGGACCCGCCCGAGGACGGCGCCACGCTGGGCGGCCTGGTGAGCGCGAACGCCTCCGGGCCGCGACGGCTGCGCTACGGCACCACGCGCGACCTGCTCATCGGGATCACCGTCGTCCTCGCCGACGGCACGCTCGCCCGCGCCGGCGGCAAGGTCGTCAAGAACGTCGCCGGCTACGACCTGGGCAAGCTCTACACCGGGGCCCACGGCACGCTCGGCGTCGTCGTCTCCACCACCTGGCGGCTGCACCCGGTGCCGCCCGCGCGCCGGGTGGTCACCCTGGACCTGCCGGACGTCGCGGCCGCGGGGCCGCTGTCGATCGCGCTGGCCCGCTCGACGCTCACCCCCTCGGCGGTGGAGCTGAGCGGCACGGCCGGCGGCCCGGGGCGGCTCGTCGTGCTGTTCGAGTCGATCGCCGAGTCGGTGACCGACCAGGCGCGTTCGGCCGTCGCCCTGCTGGGTGGCGGCGAGGAGTCCGACGACCTGCCCGAGGACTTCGGCCGGCGGCCCGGCGGTGCGGACGACGTGCTGCTCCGGCTCGCCCACGCGCCGGCGGCCCTCGCCGCGGTGCTGGCCGCGCTGCCCGCCGGCACCCCCGTGTCCGCGCACGCCGCCACAGGAGTGGCCTACGCGGCCGTCCCCGCCGCCGAGGCGGCCGGCGCGCTGCCCCGCCTGCGCGCCGCGATCGCCGAGCACGACGGGACCGCGGTGGTCCTGCGGGCACCCGACGCCGTCCGGGACGCCCTGGACCACTGGGGCCCGGTCGGCGACTCGCTGGAGCTGATGCGGCGGGTCAAGGAGAGGTTCGACCCCGAGCGGCGGATGTCGCCGGGCCGGTTCGTCGGAGGGTTGTAGATGACCGAGATCACCCCGGGCAGCCACGGTCAGGGCGACGCACCGCCGCCCGGGTCCCCGGGCGCCTCCCCGAACGTGGGCCCGGTGCGCGACTCGGTCGCCGACCTGCCGTCCGGTGCCCCCACGGGTGCCCAGCGGGCCGCGGACGAGGCGCCGGCCGCGGTCGTGGGAGCGCGCCGGCCGCTCGACATCGGCCAGGACATCGACCTGCCGGCCGGCACCGGAGCGGCCACCGTCGGCACGCCGACCCTGCTGGGCCTGCCTGGCACCCGGCAGGCCGTGCAGCCGGCGTTCGACGAGCACCACCCGCCGGACCCGGCGCTCATCGGCGACTGCGTGCACTGCGGCTTCTGCCTGCCGACCTGTCCCACGTACGTGCTGTGGGGCGAGGAGATGGACAGCCCGCGCGGGCGCATCTACCTCATGAAGGAGGCGCTGGAGGGCGAGCCGCTCGACGACTCGATGGTGCGCCACTTCGACCAGTGCCTGGGGTGCATGGCCTGCGTGACGGCCTGCCCGTCCGGCGTGCAGTACGACAAGCTCATCGAGGCCACCCGGCCGCAGATCGAGCGGCGGTACGAGCGCTCCCGGGCCGAGAAGCTCTACCGCGACCTCATCTACAACCTGTTCCCCTACCCGCGGCGGCTGCGCGCCCTGCGCGGGCCGCTGCGGGCGTACCAGGCCAGCCGCCTCGGCAGCCTGCTGACCCGCTCGGGCCTGATCCGCCGGTTGCCGGCTCCCCTGCAGGCGATGGAGTCGCTGGCGCCCAAGCTCGGCCCGGTGGAGTCCGTCCCCGAGCGGACCCCGGCCGTGGGACAGCGGCGGGCCGTCGTCGGGCTGCTGGCCGGGTGCGTGCAGGGCACCTTCTTCCCCGACGTGAACGCCGCGACCGTCCGGGTGCTCGCCGCCGAGGGCTGCGACGTCATCGCGCCGCGGCGGCAGGGTTGCTGCGGCGCCCTGCCCGGCCACGGCGGCCGGGAGGAGCAGGCCCTCGACTTCGCCAAGCGGACGATCGAGACCTTCGAGCGGGCCGGGGTCGACTACGTCGTGGTGAACGCGGCGGGCTGCGGCTCGAACATCAAGGAGTACGGGCACCAGCTGCGCGACGAGCCGGAGTGGGCGGAGCGCGCCGAGGCGCTGGCCCGCAGGTCCCGGGACATCAGCGAGTTCATCGTCGAGATCGGCCCGGTCGCCGAGCGGCACCCGCTGCCGATGACCGTGGCCTACCAGGACGCCTGCCACCTGGCCCACGCGCAGGGCATCCGCGAGGAGCCGCGGAAGCTGCTGCGCGGGATCCCCGGCATCGAGCTCAAGCCGCTCGTCGAGGCCGAGCTCTGCTGCGGCAGCGCCGGCACCTACAACATGCTGCAGCCGGAGCCGGCGCGGGAGCTGGGCGAGCGCAAGGCGGCCGCCGTCCTCGCGACCGGGGCGGACCTCATGGTCACGGCCAACCCCGGCTGCTGGATGCAGGTGGCGACGACGCTGGCCCGCATGGGCGAGCGGATGCCGGTCGCCCACACGGTCCAGGTGCTCGACGCCTCGATCCGCGGGGTGCCGGTCGAGCAGCTGCTCGACCGGGCCCTCAACGGGCCCGGTACCGCCCTGACCCGCCCGACCCCGGCGCAGCGGTGAACCCGGCCGCCTGGTAGGCACCACCCGCACGACCGCGCCACCACACCACCCGCACCACCCGTCCCCCTGCCAGCCTCGTCCCCTCACCGCCGAGGGAAGGAGCCCCGTTGTTCGAGCAGGTCGTCGACCCCGTAGGTGGGTCACTGGCGCTGAGCGCCCTGGTGGCAGCCATACCGCTGCTCACCCTCTTCGTGCTCCTCGGTGCCCTGAAGGTCAAGGCGTGGTTGGCGGGGCTCATCTCGCTGGCCGTCGCGATCGTCCTGGCCATCCTGGCGTTCCGGATGCCGGTCGGGCAGGCCGTGCTGTCGGCGTCCGAGGGCGCGGCCTTCGGTTTCTTCCCGATCCTGTGGATCGTCATCAACGCGATCTGGGTCTACAACCTCACGGTCGCCACCGGTCACTTCGACGTCCTGCGGCGCTCGTTCGAGAAGGTCAGCCCCGACCAGCGGATCCAGGCGATCATCATCGCCTTCTGCTTCGGCGCGCTGCTCGAGGCGCTGGCCGGCTTCGGGACGCCGGTCGCCATCAGCGTCGTCATGCTCATGGCGCTGGGCTTCCAGCCGATGAAGGCCGCCGCGGTGGCGCTCATCGCCAACACCGCCCCGGTCGCCTTCGGCGCCCTGGCGACGCCGATCATCACGCTTGCCACGGTGACCTCCGGCGTGAGCGACGACGCCCGGCTGACCGTCGACACCCTGGGTGCCATGGCCGGCCGGCAGACGCCGATCCTGGCCGCGTTCGTGCCCCTGGTGCTGGTCTTCGTCGTCGACGGCAAGCGCGGGTTGCGCGACACCTGGCGGGAGGCGCTGGTCGGCGGTGTCGCGTTCGGCGTCGCCCAGTTCATCGCCTCGAACTACATCTCGGTGCCGCTGACCGACATCATCGCCGCGCTCGTGGCCGCGGCCGCCGTCGTCGCCGTCGTCCGGATGCGCAAGGCCGCCTACGAGCCGGTCACCGCGGCCACCCTGGCCGGTGGCGGTGCCGGCACCGTGGCCGCCGGGTCCGGCGGCACCCGTGGCGCCGGCGGGGTCGGCGCGACCGCCGGCGAACAGCTCGGGGACGCACCGGGCGACCAGGCCCCGCGCGACCCGCACGCCCCCGCCGTCGGCAGCGCCGACCGGCCGGCCGTCGAGGACAGCCGCAACGAGGTCATCAAGGCCTACGCCCCGTACCTGATCATCATCGTCATCTTCTCGCTGGCCAGCCTCGGCCCGGTGAAGGCCGCGCTGGCCCAGGCCCCGTGGACGACGTCCTTCGCGTGGCCGGGGCTGAACGTCTTCGCTGCCGGCTCGGACACCGAGCTGTCCTCGACGACGTACAACTTCAACTGGCTGCCCGCCGCCGGCACGCTGATGATCATCGCCGGCCTGATCACCATGCTCGTCCTGCGGATCTCCCCCGGGCGGGCGTTCAAGGCCTACGTCGACACCTACCGCGAGCTCAAGTGGGCCATCGTCACCGTGATGGCGGTGCTCGCGCTGGCCTACGTGCTGAACCAGTCCGGCATGACCAGCCACCTCGGCCGGCTGCTGGCCGAGACCGGCGGCTTCTTCGCCTTCCTGTCCCCCATCCTGGGCTGGATCGGCGTCGCGGTGACCGGGTCGGACACCTCGGCCAACGCGCTGTTCGGCGCCTTGCAGGTCCAGGCGGCGACCAACGCCGGCCTCGACCCGGTGCTGCTCGCCGCGGCCAACTCCTCCGGCGGCGTCATGGGCAAGATGGTCAGCCCGCAGAACCTGGCCATCGCCGCCGCCGCGGTCGGCATGGCCGGCCGGGAGGGGGAGCTGTTCCGGAAGGTGTTCGGCTGGAGCATGCTGCTGTTGCTGCTGATGTGCCTGATCGTGGTCCTGCAGGCCACACCGGTGCTCGGCTGGATGGTCCCCGATCCAGTGAGCGGGTGACCCGCTGACGACGGCGCCCCCGTACCCGGCCGGGTACGGGGGCGCCGTCGTGCGTGGGCCCGGCTACTCGCCTGTCTCGGCCTCGCGGGCCTCACCGAGGCGGTTCAGCCGCGCCAGCAGCTCGCCGAGCGTGGCGACGTCCTCGGCCGGCCAGCCGGCGAGGTCGGCCTCCCAGCGGGCCCGGCGGGCGTCCCGGATGCGGGACAGCCGGGCCGCGCCCTCGGCGGAGGTGCTGAGCACCTGGGCGCGGCCGTCGGCGGGGTCGGCCTCGCGGCTGACCAGGCCCAGCGCGACCAGCGAGGACACCTGGCGGCTCACCGTGCTCTTGTCCAGCCCGAGCCGGGCCACCAGGTCGCTGGCGCGCAGCGGGCCGGCGTCCTGCAGCAGCGCCAGCAGACCGTAGGCGGCGCCGTCCAGGTCCGGGTGCAGCTCCCGGGACAGCCGGGCGGAGATGGCCCGGGAGCGGCGCAGCAGCAGGCCGATCTCCCGCTCCACCCGGACGAACGACTCGTGGGTGTCGACCTGGGTCACGACACCTCCTCGCCGGCGCTCGTCGCCACCGTGTCCCCGGGTGCCGTGCTCGTGCACGCTCGTCACCGCTCCTCCCGGGGCCGCCAGACCACCAGCGCCGAGGTGGCGGGCCGCAGCGGGACGATGGCACCGGAGTAGCCGGCACCGGAGTAGCCGTCGCGCCCGAACCCGGCCCGGACGGCGGACTCGGCCGCGATCGCCCGGTGCTCGGCGAGCTCGACCTCGGTGATCAGCTCCTGCACCCGTTGCTGCAGCGCCTCCACCTGCGACTCCAGGTCGATGATCCGCTTGATCCCCGCCAGGTTGACGCCGTCCTCCTGGGACAGCCGCTGGACCTCGCGCAGCAGGGCGACGTCCCGCGGGCTGTACCGCCGGCCGCCGCCCCGGGTGCGGCCGGGGCTGACCAGGCCGAGGCGGTCGTACTGCCGCAGCGTCTGGGCGTGCATGCCGGCCAGTTCCGCGGCCACCGAGATGACGAAGACCGGGGCGTCCTCGGCCACGGCGCGGCCGGCGTCGGCCGGCTCGCGCCCGTCGGTCGGCAGGGTCACCGCGCGGCACCTCCCTGCTGCTGCACCGCGGCGGTGATCCGCGGCCGCGGGTCGCCGAGCTCGGCCTCGAGCACCTTGACGGCCTCCTCCGCGGCGGGTGTGAGCCGCTTGGGCACCGCCACCTCCACGGTGACCAGGAGGTCGCCGTTGCGGCCCTTGCCGGGCACGCCGCGGCCGCGGACCCGCAGCGTCTGGCCGCTCGCCGTCCCGGCAGGGACCTTGAGCGTGACGTTGCCGTCGAGCGTGGGCACGGTCAGCGTGGCACCGAGGGTGGCCTCGGCGAAGGTGATCGGCACGGTCAGCGTCAGGTCGTTGCCGGTGCGGCCGAACAGCTCGTGGCCGGACACGTGGACGACGACGAACAGGTCACCCGCCGGCCCGCCGCGCCGTCCCGGGGCGCCCTTGCCGGCCAGCCGGATGCGCTGGCCGTCCTTGACGCCGGCCGGGATCCGGACGGTGATCGTGCGGGTCTGGTTGGTGACGCCGTTGCCCGCACAGGTCGGGCAGGGGTCGTCGACCACCTGGCCGGTGCCGCGGCAGTTGCGGCAGGGCTCGGAGAAGGCGAACGCCCCCTGGCTGCGGCTGGTCACCCCGGCGCCCTGGCACACCGGGCAGGTGTGCGGGCTGGTGCCGGGCTTCGCGCCGCTGCCGGCGCAGGTCGGACAGGTGCCCGGGCTCTGCATGCGCAGCGGCACCGTCACGCCGAGGACGGCCTCGTCGAAGGAGAGCGTCGCCTCCGTCTCGACGTCCTGGCCACGGGCCGGGCCGGACGCCGCCTGGCTGCGCGCCCGGGCCGAGCCGGCCCCGGCCCCGGGCCCGGCACCGCCGCCGAAGAGCCCGCCGAACAGGTCGCCGAGGCCGCCGGCACCGGTGCGCCCGCCGCCGGCCGCGCCGAAGATGTCACCGAGGTCGAACGGCTGACCGCCGCCGGCCCCGCTCGGGAAGCCGCCGGGGAAGCCGGCCCGCGCGCCCGCGCCGCCGGCCCCGAAGAGGCGACGCGCCTCGTCGTACTCGGCCCGCCGCTTGGGGTCGGAGAGGACGTCGTAGGCCTCGGAGACCTCCTTGAACCGGGCCTCGGCCTCGGTGTTGCCCGGGTTCTTGTCCGGGTGCAGGTCGCGGGCCAGCTGGCGGTAGGCCTTCTTGACGGCCGCCGCGTCGGCGTCCTGGGCGACGCCCAGAGCGGCGTAGTAGTCCTTCTCGATGAAGTCCCGGGTGCTCATCGGGCGCCCCCTCTCCGCCTCAGTCGGCCGCCGGGCCCTCGCCCGGCTGCGCGGGGGCGGCGTCCTCGGCGGGTGCGGCCAGGACCGTCTCCGGGTCGGTGACCGCGACCATCGCCGTCCGCAGCACCCGGTCGCCGCGGCGGAAACCCTGCCGCAGGACCGTCGTGGCGGTCGGGACGTCGACGTCGGCCGAGGTGTCGTGGATGACCGCCTCGTGCAGCGCCGGGTCGAACGGGTCGCCGGCCACGCCGAACGCCTCCACGCCCAGGCCGTCGAGCAGCCCCAGGACGCGGTCGGCCACCACCTTGAACGCGCCGTTCAGGTCGCCGTGGTCCCTGGCCCGCTCGATGTCGTCGACGATCGGGAACAGCTGGGTGGCGAACCGCTCGGCGGCCTGGTCCACCACGAGCTGGCGGTCCCGGTCGACCCGCCGGCGGTAGTTCGCGTACTCGGCGGTGACCCGCTGGAGGTCCTCGGTCCGTTCCACCAGCTGGCGGGCCAGGTCACCACCTGCACCGTCGTCGTCCACCACCGTCGGCTGCGCGCCGTCGCCGGCCTCGTACTCGCTCATCTGCTCCCCTGCTGGATCCGCGCCCGGGCGGGCGCCGGCCGGCTGCTCACCGGCCGGCACCCGCACGGTGCCGCTGGTCGGGTCGATGCGCCGCTTGTCGCGGATGACGACCCGCGGCTCCTCTTCCCGCTCGCTCATCGGCGGTCGTCGTCCTCGTCGATGATCTCGGCGTCCACCACGTCGTCGTCGGACGCCGTGGCCCCGGTGGCCCCGGTGGCCCCACCGGGCGTGCCGGCGTCGCCGGCGGCACCGGCGCCCGCGGCCCCCGTCTCGGCCTGCTGGGCGTAGAGCGCCCCGCCGACCTCCTGGGAGACCCGGGCGACCTTCTCCTGGGCCGCCTTGATCGCCGCGATGTCCGAGCCGCCGAGCGCCGAGCGCAGCTCGGTGAGGGCCTCGCCGAGCTCCTCCTTCTTGTCGGCCGGGATCTTGTCACCGTTCTCGGCCAGGAACTTCTCGGTCTGGTACTGCAGCGACTCGGCGAGGTTGCGGGTCTCGGCCTCCTCGCGGCGGCGCTTGTCCTCCTCGGCGTGCGCCTCGGCGTCCTTCATCATCCGCTCGATGTCGTCCTTCGGGAGGGCCGAGCCACCGGTGATGGTCATCGACTGCTCCTTGCCCGTGCCCAGGTCCTTGGCGGTCACGTGCACGATGCCGTTGGCGTCGATGTCGAAGGCCACCTCGATCTGCGGGACGCCACGGGGCGCCGGGGGCAGACCGGTCAGCTCGAACATGCCGAGCTTCTTGTTGTAGGCGGCCATCTCGCGCTCGCCCTGGAAGACCTGGATCTGCACGGACGGCTGGTTGTCGTCGGCCGTCGTGAAGATCTCCGAGCGCTTGGTCGGGATCGTGGTGTTGCGCTCGATGAGCTTGGTCATGATCCCGCCCTTGGTCTCGATGCCCAGGGACAGCGGGGTGACGTCGAGCAGCAGGACGTCCTTGACCTCGCCGCGGAGGACGCCGGCCTGCAGCGCCGCACCGATGGCGACGACCTCGTCGGGGTTGACGCCCTTGTTGGGCTCCTTGCCGCCGGTCAGCTCGCGCACCAGGTCGGACACGGCCGGCATGCGGGTCGAGCCACCCACGAGGACGACGTGGTCGATCTGGCCGACCGAGATGCCGGCGTCGCGGACCACCTGGTTGAACGGCGCGCGGGTGCGCTCCAGGAGGTCCTGCGTCATCCGCTGGAACTCGGCGCGGGTGATCGTGACGTCGAGGTGCAGCGGGCCCTCGGCACCGGCGGTGATGTAGGGCAGGTTGAGGTTGGTCGACTGCGCGCCGGACAGCTCGATCTTGGCCTTCTCGGCGGCCTCACGGAGCCGCTGCATGGCCAGCTTGTCCTTGGACAGGTCGATGCCGTTGGACGCGTTGAAGGTCCGGACCAGGTGGTCGACGATCTTCTGGTCCCAGTCGTCGCCGCCGAGGTGGTTGTCACCGGCGGTGGCCTTCACCTCGATGACGCCCTCGCCGATCTCCAGCAGGGAGACGTCGAAGGTGCCGCCGCCGAGGTCGAACACGAGGATCGTCTGCTCGGTCTCGCCCTTGTCCAGGCCGTAGGCGAGCGCCGCCGCGGTGGGCTCGTTGACGATCCGCAGCACGTTGAGGCCCGCGATCTCACCGGCCTCCTTGGTGGCCTGGCGCTGCGCGTCCTCGAAGTAGGCCGGGACGGTGATGACCGCGTCGGTCACCGGCTCGCCCAGGTAGGTCTCGGCGTCCCGCTTGAGCTTCTGCAGGACGCGGGCGCTGATCTCCTGCGGCGTGTAGCGCTTGCCGTCGATCTCCGACGACTTCCAGTCCGTGCCCATCTCGCGCTTGACGCTGCGGATGGTGCGGTCGACGTTGGTGACGGCCTGGTTCTTGGCCGACTGGCCGACGAGGACCTCGCCGTTCTTGGCGAACGCGACGACCGACGGGGTGGTGCGCGAGCCCTCGGAGTTGGCGATCACCGTCGGCTCGCCGCCCTCCAGGACGGTGACGACGGAGTTGGTGGTGCCGAGGTCGATACCGACCGCTCGAGCCATGGAGCTGGCCTCTCTTCCGTGTGCTGGGGTGGTGCTGGTCCGTGTGGGGAGTCGGGTGTCCGCCTTGCGCGGGGTCCACTCAACTTTCCTGCCCACCCTAACGGCAGTCCGCGTGGGAGTGTTCCCGGGGTGCGGCCGCGTCCTGCCCCCGGTCCACCCGATGATCAGCTGAGCTGATCGTTCCGTCTCCGGGCTCACGACCAGTGCTGAGCCAGGACCTGCAGCGTTGAGCCTGGACGCGGCACAGGACGTCAGGCGGACCGTGACGAGAGGACCGACCGGTGGACGACGGTGAAGCGCCGCGGCCCGGTCAGCGGTGTCGCCAGCAGCGCGGCGAGTCGGGCGCCGACCCGCTCCCACCCCGGTCCGAGATCGGCCCGGGCGACTCGCACCACCCGGATGTCCAGGTCCCGCAGACGGTCCTCACGGCGCTTCTCCTCCCAGAGCACCCGGGCCGGCGAGCGGCCGTCTCGCGGGTCCTCGTACTTGACCAGCCCGTCGAACTCCACCGCGACGGCCGCCTCCTCGTACCAGCCGTCCACGCGACCGACCAGGCCGCGGGCGTCGCGGATCTCCACCTGCAGCTCCGGCGCAGGCAACCCGCTCCCCACGATGCGCAACCGCCCGAGCGTCTCGAGCGGGGACTCCGCGCGCCCGTCCGCCAGGCCTGCGGCCCGCGCCGCGTCGCCGACGCCCACCCAGTGGGTCTCGGCCAGCACCGCGGCCGTCAGCTCCGGTTGCGACAGGAGCGCGGCATGCAGAGCTGCGTCCATGGCCACGACGGCGTCCTCGAGAGCCCACTCCCGCGCGCAGTCGACGAGTGTCCGCGCGGGAGCGGTGATGCGGAACGCGCCCATCGCCCGGACGTCGGCCGACGGCAGTGTGGCGCGGGCGACTTCGTACCCCCTCCCGCGTCGCCACTGGACGTCGTCGGTGAGACGGACGACCTCCGTTCGCGACGGGGGGACGACGATGCCGCCCAGGCGAGCGGCCGACGCATGGCTGACCACGGCGCGCCCGCCCAGCCGGACGAGCACCGCCGCGCACTCCAGCCGGTGCCGGGCCACCGGGTCGCCGTACGCGGCCTCGAGCACGGGCCTCTCGGCGTACACGCCGCGCCGCAATCGGATCCAACGACCTCGGCCGACCTGCGCCTGCACCTCCTCGTAGGTGTAACCGACCCGAATGGCGTCCTTGGAGGCGAAGGCGCCGAACTGGCGGTCGGCCACGGCGCGGAGGGCGGGGTGCACGGACCGACTCTCGATCGGTCGCCGCTGCAGCAGGGCGGTCGACCCACATCTGTGGACAGCGCCGTCCGAGCTCGGTGACGCGCGTCCTGGATCACCACTGGACGTGAGGCAGGACCCTTGGCGATCAGCTCACCTAATCATCGGACCACGACGGCGACCATCGGGTGGATCGGGCTCGTCGGCGGGTGGTTACCGGCGAGTAGCCTGTGCGGCCGACAGCTATCGTCCGACGCGTGCGGGCACCGGTGCCCGCGCACGGCCCTCGACGGCGGCGAGTCCACCCGCCGTCGTGGCGGGCGGGGGATCAACCGACGCCGCGCAGGCGTCCGGGAGGGATGTTCGATGGGCCCCTTGCAGGTCGTCCTGGGGACGATCAGCCTCGTCTTCCTCGCCGTGTCGGTGGTGCTCGCCTACCGCGCGGTGCGGGCCATGGTGCGGATCATCAGGACCGGGCAGCCGGACAGCACCCGCAACGGCCCGCTGGGTCCGCGCCTGAAGACGCTGGCCGTGGAGTCGCTCGGGCACACCCGGATGCTCAAGTGGTCCTCGATCGGCGTCGCCCACTGGTTCGTGTTCCTGGGCTTCTACGGCCTGTTCCTCACCCTGGTCGAGGCCTTCGGCGAGGTCTGGGACCCGGCCTTCCACCTGCCGCTCGTCGGTGAGCTGGGCGTGTGGAACCTCTTCGCCGACGTCATCGGCACCGGCACGGTCCTCGGGATCCTCTACCTGGTCTACCGGCGCCAGAAGGACCACCCGCGCCGGCAGGGCCGCACCAGCCGCTTCGCCGGCTCCAACGAGGGCCGCGGCTACTTCGTCGAGGCCGTCGTCCTGACCGTCGGCGTCTGCATCCTGCTGATCCGCGGGCTCAAGGTCTCGAGCGACCTGACCGACGCCCCGGCCTGGTCGCACCCGATCTCGGGCCTGCTGGCCACCGTGCTCCCGGACAGCCCGGACCTGCTGAGCGTCGTCGCGTTCGTCAAGATCGTCGTCTCGCTGACCTGGCTGGTCGTGATCAGCCGGGTCCTCAACATGGGCGTGGCCTGGCACCGGTTCAGCGCCTTCCCGAACATCTACTTCAAGCGCGAGGCGGACGGCGCCCCGGCGCTGGGCCCGCTGCAGCCGATGACCTCCGGCGGCGAGCCGATCGACTTCGAGGACCCCGACGAGGACGCGGTCTTCGGCCGCGGCAAGATCGAGGACTTCACCTGGAAGGGGATGCTCGACTTCACCACCTGCACCGAGTGCGGGCGGTGCCAGAGCCAGTGCCCGGCGTGGAACACGGGCAAGCCGCTCAGCCCCAAGATGGTGATCATGGACCTGCGGGACCACCTGTACGCCAAGGCCCCGTACCTGCTCGGTGAGAAGACCGCGTCGGAGACCGCACCGGACTACGACGTCCTGCAGCCCAGCGACGAGCAGGTCTGGGCGTCGGGCTACGCGCGCATCGAGGGGACCAACGACGCCCAGGCCCACCGCCCGCTGGTCGGCACCCTGGAGGAGGGCGGGGTCATCGACCCCGACGTGCTGTGGAGCTGCACCAACTGCGGTGCCTGCGTCGAGCAGTGCCCGGTCGACATCGAGCACGTCGACCACATCGAGGACATGCGCCGCTACCAGGTGCTCATCGAGTCCAGCTTCCCGTCCGAGGCCGGCGTGATGCTGCGCAACCTGGAGAACCGGGGCAACCCGTGGGGCGTCCAGGCCAGCACCCGCGAGGACTGGGTGAAGGAGGTCGACTTCGAGGTCCGGCAGGCCGACGGCCCGCTGCCCTACGACGTCGAGTACCTGTTCTGGGTCGGCTGCGCCGGCGCCATCGACGACCGCGCCAAGAAGGTCACCAAGGCCGTTGCCGAGCTGCTGCACACCGCCGGCGTGGAGTTCGCCGTCCTCGGCTCGGGCGAGACCTGCTCGGGCGACCCGGCCCGCCGCATGGGCAACGAGTTCGTCTTCCAGATGCTGGCGCAGGAGAACGTCGCCACGCTGGACGGCGTCTTCGAGGGCCGGGTACCGGGGATGCGCAAGATCGTCACCACCTGCCCGCACTGCTTCAACTCGCTGGGCAAGGAGTACCCGCAGGTCGGCGGCCACTACGAGGTCGTGCACCACACCCAGCTGCTGGGCCAGTTGGTGGCCGACGGCCGGCTCACCCCGGTCACCCCGGTCGACCGCAAGGTGACCTACCACGACCCGTGCTTCCTCGGCCGGCACAACAAGGTCTACACGCCGCCGCGGGAGATCCTCGACTCCGTGCAGGGCCTCTCCACCCAGGAGATGCACCGCTGCAAGGACCGCGGCTTCTGCTGCGGCGCCGGCGGTGCGCGCATGTGGATGGAGGAGAAGATCGGCAAGCGGATCAACGTGGAGCGCACCGAGGAGGCGCTGGGCCTGGAGCCCGACGTCATCTCCACCGCGTGCCCGTTCTGCATCACCATGCTCAGCGACGCGCTGACGACGAAGAAGCAGAACGGTGAGGCGGCCGAGCACGTCGAGGTGCTCGACGTCAGCCAGATCCTGCTCCGCTCGATGGCCCCGGTCGGCACGCCGGGCACCGAGCACGGCGCGGACGTCGGCACCCAGGCCGACGACGTGGCCGGCACCGGCTCGCCGGCCACGGAGCACGGCTCGCCGCACTGAGAGAGGACCCCGGCACCGGCGACGACGGCGCGTGTCCCCCGCCCGGGGCGCGCGCCGTCGTGCCCGTGCGGGTAGAACGTGCCGGTGCTGCTCCACCTGCGGGTCACCGTGCCACCGGACCGGACCGACGACGTGGTCGAGCTGCTCGGCCGCTCCCCCGGCACCGCGCACCTCGCCGTCCTGCCCGGGGCCTCGGTCGCGCCACCCGGCGACCTGGTCATGGCCGACGTCGCCCGGGAGTCCGCCGACGCGCTGGTCGACGAGCTGCGCCGGCTCGGTGTCGCACGCGACGGCGGCATCACCATGGAGGCCGTCGACGCGGCGGTGTCCACGGCCGCCGAGCGCGCCGAGGAGCGCGCCCCGGGGGACGGCGCCGACGCCGTCGTCTGGGAGCAGGTGGTTCGGACGACGGACGCCGACTCCGCGCTGTCGGCCTCCTACCTGGCCTTCCTGACCATCGCGACGCTGCTCTGCGCCGTCGCGATCGTCAACGACTCGGCCGTCCTGCTGATCGGCGCGATGGTGCTGGGGCCGGAGTTCGCCCCGCTGGCCGGCCTGGCCCTGGCGGTGGTGCACCGCCGGCCGTCCCTCGCGCGGCAGGCGGGCACCTCGCTGGCCGTCGGCTTCGGGCTCGCGATCGCGCTGACCACGCTGGCCGCGCTGGCCGGTCGGGCGCTGGGCTGGTTCGGCACCGAGGTGCTCACGGCCGAGCGCGCGGAGACCGGCTTCATCACCGCCCCGGACCGCTGGTCGGTCGTCGTGGCCGTGCTCGCGGGGGTGGCCGGCGTCCTGTCGCTCACCTCGGCCAAGAGCGGCGCCCTCGTCGGCGTCTTCATCTCGGTGACCACCGTCCCTGCCGCCGCGGACATGGCGGTCGCCCTGGCGCTGGGTGGCGGGACCGAGTTCGGCCGCGCAGCCACCCAGCTGGCCGTCAACGTGGCCGGGATCCTCGCCGCGGCGCTGGCCACCCTGGCCCTGCAGCGGGCGGTGTGGCGCCGCGTCCCGCACGTCCTCCCGCGGATGACGGCGGCCGCTCCGGCCCCGGACGGACCCGCCCCCCGATAGCCCGCACCGGCGCGGGACCATCGGGGCGTGTCCCGCCCCTCCGCCTCCGCCGGCGACCGGCGGGGTCTGGTGCTCGTCGGGACGGCGATCGTCCTCACCGGCCTGAACCTGCGGACGGCGGTCAACAGCGTCGGCCCGGTGCTGCAGGAACTCGAGCACGGGCTGGGGATCTCCAGCGGCCTGACCGGGCTGGTCACGAGCCTGCCGGTCATCTGCTTCGCCGTCATCGGGTTCGCCGGGCCGCCGCTGGCCGCCCGCTTCCGCGACGGGCACGTGCTGGCCGGCGCACTGCTGGCGATGGCCGCCGGCCTGGTGCTGCGGGCGGCGGCCGGGGCGTTCTGGCTCTTCGTCGCCGGCACCGTGCTGGCCATGGTCGGCGGCGCCCTGGGCAACGTGCTGCTGCCGAGCCTGGTGAAGCGGTGGTTCCCGACGCGCACCGGCCTGCTCGTCGGCGCCTACGGCACGGCCATGGCCGCCGGCGGGGCGGTCGCCTCGGTGTCCGCCGCGCCCATCGCGCGGGCCGCCGGGGACGCCGGCTGGCGCTGGGCGCTCGCGGTGTGGGCGGTGCCCGCGCTGCTCGCCGCGCTGCCGTGGCTCGCGGTGCCGCGGCGGCCCGGTGCCTCCCGGACGGCGCACACCGCGGTGCCGCTGCGCTCGCTGGCGCGCAGCCCCACGGCCGTGGCGCTGGCGGCCTTCTTCGGCTTCCAGGCGATGCAGGCCTACATCATCATCGGCTGGACGGCGCAGTACCTGCGGGACTCCGGGTTGGACGCCGCGACGGCCGGGCTGCTGCTCGGCGTCAACACGGTGGTCGTCGTCCCGCTCAACGCCGTCGTCCCGCCGCTCGCCGTGCGCCCGCGGCTGCAGCGGCCGCTGTTGCTGGTCTTCGTCGCCTGCTACGTCGCCGGCTACGTGGGCCTGATGGCCGCCCCGCGGACCGTGCCCTGGCTGTGGATGACCCTGCTCGCCCTCGGGATGAGCACCTTCGCGATGGTGCTCGCGCTCATCGGCCTGCGGGCCCGGACGCCGGAGACCACCGCGGCCCTGTCCACCGTCGTCCAGGGGTGGGGGTACGTGCTCGCCGGCGCCGGACCGCTGCTGGCCGGGGTCCTGCTGGGGGCGACCGGGAGCTACGCCGGCATGTTCGCCGTCGCCCTCGCCGGCGTCGCGGCGCTGCTGGCCACCGGCTGGCTGGCCACCCGGGAGCGGTTCGTGGACGACGAGGTCGCCGCCCGGGTGCCGGCGGTCAGGGAGCCGGACGCCGCGTCTCCGCGCGGGTGAAGTTGCGGAACGAGCGCGAGGGCGTGGGGCCGCGCTGGTCCTGGTAGCGGGAGCCGTAGACCGCCGAGCCGTACGGGTGCTCGGCCGGGCTGGTCAGCCGGAACATGCAGAGCTGGCCGATCTTCATGCCCGGCCACAGCGTGATCGGCAGGTTGGCCACGTTGGACAGCTCGAGGGTGATGTGCCCGGAGAAGCCCGGGTCGACGAAGCCGGCCGTGGAATGGGTGAGCAGTCCGAGACGGCCCAGCGAGGAGTTGTGGGTGGGGACGTAGCTGTCCCCGATCAGGAACATGCCACTCGGAGCCGACACCTGGATGCACCGCACCGGCACGGTCGGCACCTCCCGGACGGCGCGCACGCTGCGGTGCTCGTGGCCCCGGCCGTCGGTCTTGAGCCGGGCCAGCTTGCGGGCCAGCCGGAACACCGGCAGACGCGGCGTGAACTCCACCTGGAAGGCCGGGCCGCAGTCGATGCCGTTCAGCATCGCGCGCTTCTTCCGGCGGGTCGGCCGCAGGCCGAGGCTCGCCGCGAGTTCGTGCACCGCCCAGGACAGGTCCTCGCGCGTGTTGACGAACTCGCAGCGGCCCTGCTCGTCGACGTACCCGTCGGAGTCCATCAGCCCCTGCAGGAGCGCCAGCCGCTGCGGGACGTCGGCGGTCAGGTAGGCGGCGGGCACCCGCTTGTCCCCGAGCAGGCCGAGAACGCGGAGGTGGCTGCTCAACGAGTCGTTGCCGGCGGAGCGCCCACCCTCACCGCGCCGGTGCGCGTGGTGGTCGCCCCGGACGGCGCCGCCGAGCCGGTACGCCGCCGGGGCGGTCGCCGGCCACACGCGGTATCCCGCGGCCTCGAAGGAGGCGAGGACCTCCTCGTCGCCGCGGCCGACGGTGATCTCCCCCGTGGCGCTCGTGCCGTCGCCGAGCCAGTACCCGAGGACGTAGGGGTCGATGGGCAGGTCTGCCGTCGGGTACTGCGCGGCCCCGGCCAGTGCGATGTGGTGGCTGAGCTCCTGCCCGTAGCGCAGGGTGGCAGCGATCTCGTCCGTGGTCTTCGGCGACGATGTCCGGGGCCGACCGGTGCGGCGCTCCTGCTTGCTGGTCGTCACCCACAGGTGAGCGGCGTCGGCGATGAACAGGGAACCGTCGCTGAGCTCGACCTCACGACACGGCCGACCGACCATCACCTCCGTGGCAGCCAGGACGCGGCACCGGCTGCCGTTCTCGTCGAAGACCTCGTCGCCGACGCTGAGATCGCCCATCGTCTTCCAGCCGGTGGGGGTCGGCACCTGGGTCTCCAGGGCCAACGCCTTGCCCTCCAGTCGCGCCGCGAGGTCGTCCGGGAGACTCACGACCTCGAGCGTCGAGCCGAGCACGAACTCGCCGGGGTGCAGCACGAAGGGCTCGTCGCCGTCCGGCTCGACCAGCGTGGTCAGGTCGTCCTGCTGCTGCGCGGGGTCGATGTGGGTGTACCGCGCGTTGTTGAACACCCGGAAGAACCGGTCCAGCCGGACGTCGATGCTCGAGGGCTGCACCAGCGCCTTGTCATAGGGCTCGATGCCCAGACGGCCCTCGGCGATGGCAGCCGTGATGTCGCGGTCGGACAGCAGCATGCGGCGGAGTGTAGGGACCTCCCCCCGGCCTGGCGGCCAGCGGCGGAGTCCAGGGTCCGCGCCGGCTCACCACTCCGGGCGAATCCGGCCGGCCGGCCCTCAATGCCGCCTCCGGTACCGCCGATGCCGTCCCGCCGACCCGTTCCGGGGCCGGCGCTGGTCCGGGGCACCGCCCCCGGTGGAGTGGAGGGTCCGTGTCCGGTTCCCGAGGAGCGTCGCTGCGTCGCGGTGCCCTGACGGTCGTGCTCGTCACCGCGTCGGTCGCCGGCTACGCCGGTGCCGCGGCGGTGAGCGCGCTCGCCCTCCCCGCGGTGCAGGAGGCCACCGACTTCGGCCCCGGCGACGGGTTGTCCCGCTACGTGCTCACCGCCGACCAGGGCGTCCCGCCGGCCGAGCTGGTCGCGGCGCTCGGCAGCGCCGACGGCGTCGTCAACGCCCAACCGGTGGGCGGCGACCGCGTGCTGGTCGCCACCGCGGGCCTCGCCCCGCACCACCTGGAGGCCCTGCCCGGGGTGGCCGACGCCGAGTACTCGCCGGCCGTGCCCGTCGCCGCCGGGACGGTCGCCGACCCGTTCTGGCCGCAGTACGGCTGGAACCTGGAGAACACCGGGACCAACGCCTACAACCAGGCGGCCCGGGCCGACGCCGACGCCGACGTCACCGCCGGCTGGGAGGCCGCCGCGGGGGAGGACGTCGTCGTCGCGGTCGTCGACACCGGCTACGACTCCGACCACCCGGACCTCGCCGGCGCGCTGTGGACCAACCCGGCCGAGGCGTGCGGCAACGCCGACCGGGACGGCAACGGCAAGGCCGGTGACTGCCACGGCTGGAACTTCACGACCAACAGCGCCGACGTCGACAACGGGGCCAACGGCACCCACGGCGCCAGCGTCGCCGGAGCGGTCGGCGCCCGGGCCGGCAACGGCCGGGGCACCGCGGGCGTGGCCCCGGGCGTGACGATCATGCCGCTGGTCATCGGCAGCGGCAGCGGCGTGGACATGGTCCTGGGCGCGGAGGCGATCCGCTACGCGGCCGACCACGGCGCCGACGTCGTCAACGCCTCGTGGGGCGGTCCGGCCGGCGGCTGGGCCCTGGACAACCTGCGCTCGGCGGTCGCCTACGCCGCGAGCAAGGGCGTGGTCGTCGTCGTCGCGGCCGGCAACGACGCCCGCGACCGGGACGCCGCGCCGGTGTACCCCGCCAGCCTGACCGAGGACAACGTCGTCACCGTCGGCTCCTCCACGGCCGCGGACACCCGCAGCGACTTCTCCGCCTGGGGTGCGGGCTCGGTCGACCTGTTCGCCCCCGGCACGCTGGTCTTCACCACCTGGAACGACGGCGGCTACCGGCTGATCAGCGGGACGTCGATCGCCTCGCCCCAGGTCGCCGGTGCCGTGGCGCTCTACCGGCAGGCCATGCCGACGGCGACCCCGCAGCAGCTGCGCCGCGCGCTGCTCGAGGACGTCGACCCGGTGGCGGCGTTCGCCGGGCGGTCGGCCACCGGTGGCCGGTTGTCGCTGACCCGCCTCCCGGCCCGCGCGGCGGACACCGTCTCCTACACCTTCACCTCGCTGTCGGCCCCCGCCGGCGTCGTCTCCCCGGGCGTCGCCGCGGCCGGCACGCCGGTCGCCGGGGACTACGGCGTCACGCTCGGCCTGGGCATGGAGTACGAGGGCGAGGTCTGGGCCGTGTCCGGCGCCGAGCTCACCGTCGGCGGCACCACGCTCGCGACCGACGACACCGGGACGGCGCGCTTCCCGCTCGGCCGGGCCGCCGGTCCGGCCGCCCTCGCCCTCTCCCCCTCGGTGGAGCTCGGCGACGGCCGCTACGTGCTGACCGTCCAGCTGGACCGCGACGGGGCGGCCCTGGGCCGCACCTACGCCGCACCCCTGGTCGTCGGGACGGCGGTGTCCCCGGCGCCCGGCGGCGGCAGCACCCCCGGCACCCCTCCCTCGGGCGGCTCGGGCCCGGGCGGCTCCGGCCCGGGGGGGTCCGACGGCTCCGGCGGGTCCGACGGCCCGGGCAGCCCCGGGTCCGGTGACTCCGGCGGCGGGACGGACCGGTCCACCCCGGGTGGCGCGGGCACCGGTACCGGCCCGGGTGGCTCCGGCTCCGGCGGCTCGGGCCCGGGTGGGTCCGGCTCGGGCGGCAGCCCGGATCCGGGCGGGGACAGCGGCGCCGGCTCGGCCGGCCCGCGTGCGGACGGCGCCGACGGCGCGAGCGGCTCCGGCGGCGGCGGGTCCGGCAGCTCCCCCGACGTCCCGTCGGGCCGCACCACGCCGACCGTCCCGGACGTGCCCTCGGGCACCCGCACGCCGACCACCCCCGACGCCCCCAGCGGGTCGGGCGGGTCCGGCACGCCGGCTCCCGGCGGTGGCGAGAACGTCTACCCGCGCGTGGGTCCGTTCGGCATCACCTCGCTGAGCCCGGCCCGGGTCGGCACGGCCGGCGGCACGCTGGTGACCATCACCGGCACCGCGCTGCCGGCGGGTCCGCGGGTCCGCATCGGCGACGCCGCGGCCGCGACCGTCGTCCGCTCGTCGACGACCCAGCTCGTCGTGCGGGTCCCCGCCCGGGCCGCGGGCGTGTACGACGTGCACGTCTTCGCCCCGGACGGCCGGTCCTCGGTCCTCACGGCGGCGCTGACCTACGGCGACGCCCCGGCCGGCACCTCGCCGGGCGGGCCGGGCGGCACCGCCCCCGGTGGCCCGACCCCGGGCGGCTCCGGCGGCACCGCTCCGGGCGGCGACGCCGGCCCCGGCGGCCCGCCGGACGCCGGGAGCGGCTCCGCCGACGTGCGCACGGGGCCGAACGGGCTGCGGCTGGTCCGCAGCGCGGTCTTCGCCGGGCTGCGGACGGTCTGGTCGACGGACTGCTCGTCGTCCTGCCGCGGCGTCCGCGTCTGACCGCACGGCTCCTCCGCCGGGCCACCGGCCGGACCCCGTCCGGCCGCGCGGCTGCGGGCGGAGGCGACCGGCTCACTCGACGGGGTGCCCCGCTGACCACCCGGGTACCGTTCGGTCCCGGCGCCCGGCTGCGGCCGGGCGCCGGGATCGGCGTGCACGGGCCACGTCGGGAGGGGCAGACGACCAGCACGAGGAGGTGCGCCGGCACGTGAGCACGCGCCCCCTCCCCTCCCCCGCCGACGACGAGCTCTTCCGCGACGGCGGCGAGAACGGCCGGCTGATGGCCGCCTTCGACTGGTCGACCACACCGGTGGGGCCGGTCGAGGGGTGGCCGGCCAGCCTGCGGCACGCCGTCCGCACCGTGCTGGTCTCGCGGTTCCCGATGATCCTGGCCTGGGGGCCGGGCTACACCCAGTTCTACAACGACGCCTACGCGGAGCTGATCGGCACCAAGCACCCGGGCGCCATCGGGGACGACCTCCGGGTGACCCTCGCCGAGGGCTGGACGGCGCTGCAGGAGCCCGTGGAGCACGCCATGGCCGCCCGCGAGGCGTCGTGGATCCCGCAGCTGCTGCTGCTCCTCGAGCGGGCCGGCTACCGCGAGGAGACCTACTTCACCGTCTCGCACGCCCCCGCCTACGGCGACGACGGCCGGGTCGCGGGCATGCACGCGGTGTGCACCGAGGTGACCCGCCAGGTGCTGGCCGAGCGGCGCCAGCGGCTGCTGCACGACGTCGCCTCGGCCACCGCCGAGCTCGCCGACGAGACGGCGACGGTGACGGCGATGACCGCCGCACTCGGCAGCGAGCCGCTCGACGTCCCGTTCGCCGCGGTCTACCTGGCCGGTGCCGGTGACCTGCGCCGCGCCGCCGCCGTCGGCTGCCGCCCGGAGGAGCTGCCCGAGCTGGCCACCACACCGGCTGAGCTGCTGCCGCCGGCGGTCGCCGCCCTCGGGGTCACCGGCGGGCCGTTCGGCGACCCGGTCACCGAGGCCGTCGTGCTCCCCCTCGGCGGTGCGGACGGCGCCGGCGCCGGCGCCCTGGTGGTCGGGGTCAACCCCAACCGCGCGCTCGACGGGGAGTACCGCTCCTTCCACGAGCTGCTGGCCGGCCAGTTCGCCGCCGCGGTGCGCAACGCCCGGGCCTACGCCGAGGAGCGCGCCCGGGCCGAGGCGCTCGCGGAGCTGGACCAGTCCAAGACGGCGTTCTTCGCCGACGTCAGCCACGAGCTGCGGACCCCGCTGACCCTGCTGCTGGGCCCGATCGCCGACACCCTCGCCGAGACCGGGGCGACGCTGCCCGCGGACGTCCGCGAGTCGCTGACGCTGGCCCTGCGCAACGGCACGCGCCTCAAGCGCCTGGTCGACGACCTGCTGGAGTTCGTCAGCATCGAGGCCGGCCGGGCGTCGGCGGTGCGGGTGGAGACCGACGTCGCCGCCTTCACCGCGGAGCTGGCCGGGGTGCTGCGCGCGGCGGCGGAGCGCGCGGGCCTGCGGCTGACAGTCGACTGCCCGCCACTGCCCCGGCCGGCCCACGTCGACCCGCGGATGTGGGAGAAGATCGTCCTCAACCTGGTCTCCAACGCGGTGAAGTACACCTTCGTCGGGGGCATCGACGTCCGGCTGCGCCCCGACGGCGACGACCTGGTGCTCACCGTCGCCGACACCGGGGTGGGCATCCCCGAGGCCGAGCTGCCGCACCTGTTCGAGCGGTTCCACCGCGGCCGCGGCACCGCCGCCCGCAGCCGGGAGGGCAGCGGGCTGGGCCTGGCCCTCGCGCGCGAGCTGGCCACGCTGCACGGCGGCGGGATCACCGCGACGAGCGAGCCCGGCGCCGGCAGCACGTTCACCGTGCGGGTGCCGTTCGGTGCGCCCGACGCCGTGGCCGGGGCGCCCGCCGTGCCGTCGGCGGCCGCGCGCGGCGGCGTGGTGACCCCCTGGGACGACGTCTCCGGGAGCGCCGGCACCGCCGCGGCGGCAGGCACGCCCGGCACCAGCGTCCTGCTGGTCGACGACAACGCCGACATGCGGGCCTACCTGACCCGGCTGCTGTCCCCGGTGTGGACGGTGCGGACGGCCGGCAACGGCCAGGAGGCCCTGGAGTGCGCCGCCGCCCACCGGCCCGACGTCGTCCTGACCGACGTGATGATGCCGGGCCTCGACGGGTTCGAGCTGCTCCGCGCGCTGCGGGCCGACCCTGCGCTCCGCGACGTCCCGGTCGTCATGCTCACCGCACGCGCCGGGCAGGAGGCCGCGGTCGAGGGCTTCGACGCCGGGGTCGACGACTACCTGGCCAAGCCCTTCGAGTCCGCCGAGCTGCTCGGCCGGCTGCGTGCGGTCCTCGAGCGCGCCGCCGGGCGCAGGGTCGCGACCGCTCCCCTCGTCGCGCCCGCTCCCACCGGCGCGGACGGCGCGGCGACGGTGACCCCGCGTCCGCGCCCGCCGGTCGGCCCGCCTCCGTCCGCGGCGCCGGCCGGGCCGGTGGCACCCGCGCAGGTCGCCGTCCGCCGGCACTGGCGCTTCCCGGCCACGACGTCGTCGATCCCTGCGCTGCGCCGCCGGCTGCGCATGCTGTTCGCCGAGGCCGGCCTCGACGAGGACCGCGCCTACGACCTGCTGCTGGCGGCCTGCGAGGCGGCGACGAACGCGATCGAGCACGCGCAGGAGCCGGCCGAGCCGGTCATCGACGTGGGCGCCGAGGTCCGCGACGGCCGGGTGGAGGTCGCCGTCCGCGACTACGGCCGGTGGCGCGAGCGGGTGCCGAGCATGGACCGGGGGCGCGGCTCGATGCTGATGAGCGCCGTCGGGGAGATCACCGCCACGCCCAGCCCGGCCGGGACGACTGTGGTCATCCGTTCCGGACCCCCGCTGCCCTCGGGCGACGGGCTCCGGTAAGCTCTCGGAGCACTCTGCGGGTGTAGTTCAATGGTAGAACATCAGCTTCCCAAGCTGACAGTGCGAGTTCGATTCTCGTCACCCGCTCCCACCGCCTGACCAGCGCGTTCCCTCCCCGGCAGGGTGTCACCCGATCCGGGCACCCCGGTTTGCCGCACGGCCGCGCGGGCACCGTCGTCCTCCCGCCCGTCGACCCGGGAGACGTGATGACCGAGCCCCAGCCCACCCGCAGCGACCTCGACGCCCCGACCGCCCGCGACGGCGCGCACGCCACCAGCGGTGCCGCGCTGGACGCCGTGGCGGCCCAGCACGCCCGCTACGGCGGGATCAAGTGGGGTGCGGCGTTCTTCGGCTGGCTGTCGGCCAACGGCCTGGCCGTGCTGCTGCTGACCGTCCTCTCCGCCGCCGGTGTCGCGTTCGGCCTGGCCCGGGTCGACACGGCCGACGAGGCGGCCCAGCAGGCGGCGACCATCGGCCTGACCGGCGGCATCGCCCTGCTCGTGGTGCTGTTCCTGGCCTACCTCGCCGGCGGCTACGTGGCCGGCCGGATGGCCCGCTTCGACGGCGCGCGGCAGGGCCTCGCCGTCTGGCTGATCGGGCTGGTCGTCGTCGTCCTGCTCGCCGTCCTCGGTGTGGTGCTCGGCGCGCAGCTCGACCTGCTCGCCCAGCTGGACGTGCCGAGCACCCCGGTCAGCGGGAGCACCGCCACCACCGCCGGCGTCGTCGCCGGCAGCGGCGCCCTGCTGGTCACGCTGCTGGGGGCGCTGCTCGGCGGGAAGCTCGGTACCCGGTACCACCGCAAGATCGACCGCGCGGGTCTCGCCGGCTGACCGGTGCCGCGCGACCGGCTGACTGTGTGACGGATCGCAGACGATCCGGCCGCGTCTCGTTTGCTGCGGGAGCCCCCGGGCACCGGACGTCATGGCGACGCGAACCCGGTCGCCGCCGGCAGGGACCGCGACGACGCCAGCAGTGGCGTGCGCAACCGGTCCGCGCAGGCGCCCGCCATCCGCGGCCGCCGCACCCGGTCACAGACCACCTGGAGACGACTTGACCGAGCACGACCGCACCCGTTCGACCCCCGGCGCCTCGACGACCGCCGACGGCGCGCACGCCACCCGCGGCGCCGCCCGGGACGCCGTCGACGCCCAGCACGACCGCTTCGGCGGCATCAAGTGGGGCGCGGCCTTCTTCGGCTGGCTGTCGGCCAACGGCCTGGCGGTGATCCTGCTGGCGATCCTGTCCGCCGCGGGCGTCGCCTTCGGCCTGAGCCAGGTCTCCACCGCCGACCAGGCCGCCCAGCAGGCCACCGCCCAGGCCGACACCATCGGGATCACCGGCGGCATCGCCCTGCTCGTCGTGCTGTTCCTGGCCTACCTGGCCGGCGGCTACGTGGCCGGCCGGATGGCCCGCTTCGACGGCCTCCGGCAGGGCATCGCCGTGTGGGTCATCGGCCTGCTGGTGATCCTCGCCCTGGCCGTCCTCGGGGCCGTGCTGGGCGCCCAGTACAACGTGCTGTCCCAGCTGAACCTGCCGAGCATCCCGGTCAGCGGCGACACGCTCACCACCGCCGGCATCGTCTCCGGGATCGCCGCCCTGCTCGCGACGCTGCTCGGCGCGGTCCTCGGCGGCAAGCTCGGCGAGCGCTACCACCGCAAGATCGACCGCGCGGGCTTCGACGCCTGAGCGCACAGACGCACCGGAGCCCCGGCGGACCGTCCCCCGGACGGGCCACCGGGGCTCCCGCGTGTCGGCGGCCGGGCGCCACCTCGGCCGGTCAGCCGGCCGGGGACCCGAGCACCTCGGCGATCCGGGCCGGCTCCGCATACCCGGTGAGGTCGGCGGTCGCCTCCTGGCACTGCCGCACCAGGCGGGGCAGGAACGCCCGGGCGGCGGCGAGGTCGCCGGCCTCGGCCGCCGCGGCCAGCGCGGCGCAGGCGCCGGCCACCGCGGACACCCCGAGCGAGTCGCTGGAGGTCCGCAGCGACTCGGCCGCGGCGAACACCCCGCGCGGCTCGTCGCGCCGCAGCGAGGCCTGGATGCGCAGCCGGCGGCCCGGCAGCTCCCCGAGGTAGGTCGCGACCAGCTCCGCCGCGGCCTCGGCGTCCCCGTCGACCCGGGCGAGCACCGCGTGCAGCGCCGCGGGGACGTAGCCGCGGTCGCCCGCGGTGGGCTCCGCGACCCGTCCGTCCGGGAACCGGTCGACGACCGCCGCGGCGCGCTCCAGGGCGGCCGACAGCCGGCGCAGGTCCACCGGCTTGGTGAGCACCTCGTCCATGCCTGCGGCGGCGCACGCGTCCCGGGCGTCGGCGGTCACGTCGGCGGTGACCGCGATGACCGGCAGGTGCCCCCGGTGCGCCGGTAGCGCCGCCCGGATCCGCCGGGTCGCCTCGCACCCGTCGATGTCGGGCAGGTGCCGGTCCATCAGCACGACGTCGACCGGCCCGTCGCCGTCCTCGGCGAGCGCGGCCTCGACCCCCGCCTCACCGGTCGCGACGGCGACCAGGGAGTGCCCGAGCCGCGCCAGCTGGCGCTGGGTCAGCAGCCGGTTCGTGGCGTTGTCCTCCACGAGCAGCACCCGCAGCGGTGGCGCGGCGCCGCCGGGCCCCGCGGCCGGGGTCGGCGTGGCCACCGGCCGGTCGCCGGGCGCGGCGACCGGCAGCACCAGCGCGACCTGCGCTCCCGCGGCCGCCGGCAGCACCTGGACCGTGCCGCCCAGCAGCCCGGCCAGCCGACGGACCAGCAGCAGACCCAGCCCGTCGTCGGACTCGGGGCCGGTCAGGGCCTCCCGGGCCGCCGGAGGCAGTCCCGGGCCGCCGTCGCTGACGGTGATCCGGACCGCGTCCCGCCGCGGCCCGTCGGGGGTCACCGCGAGCACGACCGGGGCCCGGCCGTGCGCCACGGCGTTCCCGATGAGCTCGGTGACCAGCTGGTGCAGCGCGGCGAGGTCGGCGTCCACGAACGCCGGCGTGTCGGGAGCCACGACGTCGGAGACCGTGCCGCCGCTCTCCGCGGCGACCTCGGCGGCGAAGGCCGCCAGGTACACCCGGGCCGGGCGCGGCGCGTAGTGGCCGCCGAGCAGCCGCAGCAGCCAGAGCACCCGGTCGCTGCCGGCGAGCAGGTCCTCGGCGCTGCCCATCAGCTGGTCACCCAGCCGGCGCTGGTCGGCGTCGAGGTCGCCCATGGTCAGCAGCTCGAGGAAGCCGAGCAGCGAGTGCAGCGGCGTCCGGACCGCCTGGCTCAGCGCCCGCTCCAGCGACCGGCCGGCGGACGTGCCGGGCGGGGTCACGCCGGCGGGAGGTGGTCGTCGACGACGGCCAGCAGCTGCCTGACGTCGATCGGCTTGGGCAGGAAGAGGGTCGCGCCGGCCTCGAGCATCCGCCGCTCGGTGCCCGAGGTCAGGTCGGCGGTCACGATGACGACCGGGACCTTGCTCAGCCGCGCGTCGTCCGACCCCCGCAGCGCGGTGAGCACCCCGGACCCGGGGAGGCCCGGCAGGTGCAGGTCGAGCAGCACCAGGTCGGGCAGCAGGTCGGCGGCGGCCTCCACGGCCTCCGCGCCGTCCTGGACGACGACCAGCCGCACGTGCGGCCGGCGGGCGAGCACGCGGCGGACCAGCGTGATGTTGGAGGGGTTGTCCTCGACGTAGAGCACGGTGCGCACCAGCTGCGCCTCCGGCTCGTCCTCCTGGGCCGACCCGGCTGCGCGCACCGGCTCCCCGGCGGGCAGCTCGACCCAGAAGGTGCTGCCCGTGCCGACCTCGCTGAGGACGCCGATGGTGCCGTCCTGGGCCTCGACGAGCGTCCGGGTCAGCGAGAGCCCCACGCCGGTGCCCTCGATGTCGGTGCCCTCGGCGCCGAGGCGGTCGAACGGGGTGAACACGTCGTCCAGCCGGTCGGCGGGGATGCCGTGCCCGGTGTCGGTCACGGTCAGCCGCAGCCGCGGCGCGGGACCGTCGGTGCCGCCGGTCGCGGGCAGCGCCCAGCGCACCTCGATCGACCCGCCGTCCCGGTTGTACTTCACGGCGTTGGACAGCAGGTTCACCAGGACCTGCTTGAACCGCTGTCGGTCGGCGACGACCGCGGCGCCGTTGAAGCGGTCGGGCGTGCGGACGGTGATGCCGCGGGCGACCGCGGCGGTGCGCACCAGGTCCAGGCTCTCGGCGACGACGTCACCCACCTCGACCGGCTCCAGGGACAGGCCCAGCGCGCCGGACTCGATGCGGACGACGTCGAGGACCTCGTTGATCAGGTCGAGCAGGTGCCGGCCCGCGCGCAGGATCTGCTCGACGTTCTCGGCGTCCTCGCCCACCAGCTCGCCCAGCTCGAGCAGCTGGCCGAAGCCCAGGATCGCGTTGAGCGGGGTGCGCAGCTCGTGGGACATCCGGGAGAGGAACTCCGACTTGGCCCGCGACAACCGGACCGCCTCGTCCCGGGCGGCCTCCGCGTCGGCCAGCGCGGCCCGGACCTGCTGCTCTGCCTCCACCCGGACGGTGACGTCGTGCAGGATGCCGCGGAACCCGGCGAGGGCGCCGCCGTCGGCGAAGACCGGACGTCCCCGCACCGACATCCACCGCACGCTGCCGTCGGGCACGAGGAACCGGATCTCCCGCGCCCAGTCCTGACCCGTGGTGTCCACACCGCTCAGCGCGGCGGCCACCTGCTGCTGGGCGACGGCGTGGTCGTCGGGGTGGACGCGGTCCATCAGACCCCACTCGGACATGTCGTCCAGGGAGACGCCGGTGAGCTCGGTGAACGCGCGGTTGACGTAGGTGAAGCCGCCGGTCGCGTCGGCCTCCACGACCAGGTCGCCGAGGTCGTCGACCAGCGAGCGGTAGCGGCGCTCCGAGGCCTCCACCTGGGCGGCGCGGGCGGCCTCCCGGGCCCGCACCCGGTCCAGTTCACGCTCGCGCGAGAGGAGGCCGCCGAGCAGCTCCAGCAGGCCGAGCTCCTCCTGGTCGAACGCCCGCGAGCGGCGGTCCAGCACCGACAGCGTGCCCGTGGTCTGCCCCGAGCTGTCCCACAGCGGGCTCATGGCGTAGCTGCGGACGCCGAGCCGGCCGGGCCACGGCAGGTCGGCGTACGGGCCGTCGGCCAGGTCGGCGCTGGTCTGCGGGGCGGTGCCGTTGAGCGCCCGCTCGCAGAAGGTCTGCCCCAGGTCCAGGCGGGCGCCCGCGACCAGCCCGGACCCCAGCCCGTCGTCGACGGCGAGCATCTCGACCTGCTCGCCGTCCACGGCGGACACGAACACCAGGTCGACCTCGAGTGCGATGCGCACCAGCCGGCAGATCTCGACGGCGGCCTCGTCCGCGGAACCGAAGGAGCGCGACAGCAGCTGCCGGACCAGGGAGCGGTTGCTCGACGAGAGCAGGGTCCTCATGTCCCGAGCATCGGCATGGGTGGGGCGCAACTTGATTGCAGCGACAGCTGAGTCACCACGCAGGGTGGCATGACCCCGCGTCAGCGTCCCATCGCATCCGGCGACATACGGTCCGCACGGGTGCCGACCGGCGCCGATGCCCGGACCGGAGGAGACACGTGGCCGCAACCGAGGACCTGCTCGACGCCGTCGACGAGGTGGTGACCGACGGCGTGCGCCGCGGCATGCTGCACAACCACGTGGAGGACGCCGCGCTCGACGGCCGGCACGTGACCATCGACGGGCGCCGGCTGGTCAACTTCGGGTCCTGCTCCTACCTGGGGCTGGAGACCCACCCGGACATGAAGGCCGCCGTCCGCGACGCCGTGGACCGCTTCGGCACCCAGTTCTCCTCCTCGCGGGTCTACGCCTCGGCGCCGCTGTACCGCGAGGCCGAGGAGGTGCTGTCCGGGCTGTTCGGGCGGCCGACGATCGTCACGCCCTCGACCACCATGGGCCACCTGGCCGCGATGCCCGCCCTCATGGGCGAGCGCGACGTCCTGCTGCTCGACCACCAGGTGCACAACTCGGTGCAGACCGCCGCCCGGCTGGTCCAGGCCGGCGGCACGCGCGTCGAGCTGGTGCCGCACGGCGACCTGCGCACCCTCGACCGCCGGCTGGCGCAGTACCGCCGCACCCACCGGCGGGTCTGGTACGCCGCCGACGGCCTGTACTCCATGTACGCCGACTTCCTGCCGACGGCGGAGCTCGACGAGCTGGCCGCCGCGCACGACCACCTCTGGCTGTACGTCGACGACGCCCACTCCGTCTCCTGGACCGGCCGCCACGGCCGCGGGCACGCCCTCGAGCACCTGGCTCCGGCCACGCTCGGGCGCACCGTGGTCGCCGCGTCGCTGAACAAGTCCTTCGCCGCGGCCGGTGGCGCCATCACGTTCCCCGACGCGCGGTCCGAGCGCCGGGTGCGGCACGTCGGCGGCCCGCTCATCTTCTCCGGCCCGGTCCAGCCGCCGATGCTCGGCGCGGTCGTGGCCTCCGCCCGGCTGCACCTGACGCCCGAGGTGGCCGCGCGGCAGGCCCTGCTGCGGTCACGGATCCGGCTGTTCAACCGGCTGGCCGCCGAGGCGGGCCTGCCCGTCGTCTCGACGTCCGAGGCACCCATCCGCTGCGTCGGCGCGGGCGTCACGTCGGTCGCGTACCGGCTGACCGAGCTGCTGCGCACCGCCGGGTACCACGTCAACACCGCCTCGTTCCCCGCCGTCCCGGCCAAGCGCAGCGGTGCCCGGCTCACCCTCACCGCCCACCACACCGAGGACGACGTCGCCGGCCTCGTGGCCGCGCTCGCCGAGAACCTGCCCCGGGCGATCGCCGACGAGGGCGCCACCGAGGAGGACCTCCAGCGCGCCTTCGCCCGGCAGCTGCGCGGCCGGCCCCGCATCCCGGCACCGCGGCCCGCGCCCGAGGCGATCCCGGCCCTGCGCCTGGAGCACCACCGGACCATCGCCGCCCTCGACCCCGCCGAGTGGGACCGGCTGCTCGGCGGCGAGGGCTTCTCCTCCGCCGCGGCGCTGCGCTCGTACGAGGCCGTGTTCGACACCGGCGGGACGGGCGCGGCCGGGCAGACCGAGGACGCGTGGGACTTCCACTACTGGGTCGTCCGGGACCGATCCGGCCGGCCGGTGGCGGCGACGTTCTTCACCACGGCGCTGTGGAAGGACGACATGCTGTCCCCGGCGCACGTCTCGGCGGAGGTCGCCCGCCTGCGGGGGGAGAAGGCCGACCCGCACTTCCTGACCTCGCCGGTCCTGGGCATGGGCGCCCTGCTCACCCAGGGCGACCACCTGTGGCTGGACCGGTCGGCGGACTGGCGCGGCGCGCTGCGGCTGGTGCTGCAGCGCGCCCGCGCCGAGGAGGACGCGATCGGCGCCACGGGGCTGGTGCTGCGCGACCTGCCCGACGGTGACGCGGAGCTGCACGAGTTCCTCCTCGGCGAGGGCTTCGCGCGGGTGCCCCTGTGGGACACCTGGGTGCGGCACGTCGACTTCGCCGACGACGAGGCGTTCCTCGCCCAGCTGGACCGCAAGCGACGCCAGCACCAGCGCCGCCACGTCCTGCCCTGGGAGCCCCGGTACCGCGTCGAGGTGGTGGCGGGCGGCAGCCCGGCCGCGGCCCGCCTCTCCCCCGCGCAGCGGGACCGGCTCTACGCGATGTACCGGGCCGTGCACGCCCGCGCCCTGGAGTTGAGCGTCTTCCCGCTGCCCCGGCGGATCGTCGACGCCGTCCTGGACTCGCCGGGCTGGGAGACCGTGCTGCTCCACCTGCCGGAGGAGCCCGGCGGGCCGGTGGCGTTCGGCACCCTGGTGGTCACCGGCGATTCCGTCGCCACGGTCTTCCTCGGTCTGGACGACGAGTACGTCGCCTCCCACCACAGCTACCAGCAGCTGCTCCTGCAGGCGCTGCGGGTCGCCCAGGGCCGGGGCGCGCGCCGGGTCCTCTACGGCATGAGCGCCGGTCTGCAGAAGTCGCGCTTCGGTGCCGTGCCCGAGAGGCGCTGGGCCTACGTGCAGTCCACCGACACCTACAACGCCGACGTGCTCGCCCACCTCGCGGAGCGGGTCTCGCCGGCGGCGCGCTGAGCCGGGCGGCTGCCGGGCCGGACCGGACACCGGGACCGGCCCGGCAGCGCGCTCTCAGCAGCTGGGCGCGCCCGGCACCAGGGAGCCGTCGCTCGGCGCGTACGAGCCGTGCCCGTCCACGGCGTAGCGGGCGGCGAGCTCCGGCGTCGCGGCGATCACGCGCAGCGCCGACCCCAGCGCGGCGACGTCGGCGAGCGTCGTGGCCCGGTTGGCGCTGGCCCGCACCGCGCCCGGCAGCAGGTGGCGCTCGGCGCCTGCCGCGTCGCGGTGGAACTGGGCGACCTGCTCGTCGGTGAGCGCCAGCAGCCGGGCCATGTAGGGGTGCGCGCAGAAGCAGCCGTTGCGCACGCCGATCGCGAACTCCGCGGACAGCCGGGCGGCGAGCAGGGCGTGCGGCACGCCGTCGAGGCCGAAGCAGGCGACCGGCAGCCGGTCACCGGCGACCGGGCCGTACCGGTGCAGGCCGGGGACCGACGCCAGCTCCGCGTCGAGCGCGGCGACCAGCGCCCGCTCGTGGGCGAGCAGCCGGGTCCAGCCAGCGGCCCGCAGCTCGTCGGCGGCCGCGGCGAGGGCGACGGCGCCGAGCACGTTGGGCGACCCGGCCTCGTCGCGGTCGGGTGCGTCGGCCCAGACGACGTCGTCGAAGGAGACGGCCTTCACCGCGCCGCCGCCGACCAGCATCGGCTCGCCGCGGTCGAACAGCCGCCGCGGGGCGACCAGCGCCCCGGCGCCGAACGGCGAGTGGACCTTGTGCCCCGAGAGCGCGATCGCGTCCACGCCGAGCGCGGTCACGTCGATCGGCCGGTGCGGCGCCAGCTGCGCGGCGTCGACGACCACGAACACCCCGCGCGCCCGCGCGGCGGCGGCGATCGCGGCCAGGTCGGGCACCCAGCCGGTCACGTTCGAGGCGCCGGTGACCGCCAGCACCCGCGGCGCCGGCCGCTGGTCCAGCGCGGCGACCACGTCGTCCACGGTGAAGGTCCCCCGGGCGTCGACGTCCACGACCCGCAGCCGGGCGTGCCGGCGCCACGGCAGCAGGTTGGCGTGGTGCTCCACGGCGGTGGTGACGACGACGTCGTCGGGACGCAGGTCCAGCCGGAACGCCAGCGTGTTCAGCGCCTCGGTGGTGTTGCGCGGGAAGAGGACGACGTGGGTGGCGGGGTCGGCGCCGACGAAGGCGAGCAGGCTCGCCCGTGCCTCCTCGTAGCGGGCGCTGGCGTACTGCGACTTGGCGCCCGCGCCCCGGTGCACGCTGGAGTACCAGGGCAGGAACTCCTGCACGGCCAGGACGACCCGGGCCGAGGCCGAGCTCGTGGCCGCGGTGTCCAGGTCGACGTAGCGGCGCTGCCCGCCGCCCAGCACGGGGACGACGACGTCCGCACCGACGAGCGGGCTCTCCGGGACGACCTGCGCGTTCGCCATGGGAGATGCATCGGCCGTGCGTCGCGATTCTCAAGCCCTTTGGGGTGAGTTGGGTCAAGGACCCGCACCAGCGGTCGACTGTCTCCCCATGGGCAGGACCGGAACGGACGGACCGACCGAGCGCCGCCGACGCGGCGTGCGGCTCACGCAGCGGGTCTTCTGGGACCTCGCGGTGTACATGGTCGGGCTGGGTGTGGTCGTCGGCGTCGTCTTCCCGCCGTTCGCCGTCTGGCTCGGTGTGCCGGCGCAGACCGCCGGCCGGCCGCTGTTCGTCACGGCCTGCCTCGTCGCGGGCGTCCTCGTCGGCGGGCTCAGCTACGCCGTCTGCCGCGTGGTCGTCGGCGGCCGGCTGAGCCTGCTCAGCGCCCGGCTGCGCACGGTCGCCGACGGCATCACCCAGGCCAGCCGGACCGGCGACTGGTCGCAGTCGACCTCGCAGCGCATCGACGTCGACTCCGACGACCCGCTGGGGCAGACCGCCCGGGCCTTCAACAGCCTGCTGGACTCCCTGGAGGACGGCGAGCACTTCCGCGCGCTCGTCCGCAACGCCTCCGACGTCATCACCGTCGTCGACCGGGCCGGGGTGATCACCTACCAGACGCCGTCGGTCGGCTGGGTGCTCGGCCACCCGCCGGGTGCGCTGATCGGCACCGCCGTCCACGACCTGCTGCACCCCGAGGACCTGCCCGGGTTCCGGGCCCGGCTGGCCGAGGTCGCCGCCGGCAGCGAGCACACCGCCTGCCCGGGCGCGCGGATGCGGCACCGCAACGGCACCTGGCGCTGGACGGAGACCGTCGTCGCCAACCTGCTCACCGACCCCGCCGTCAACGGCCTGGTGCTGACCACCCGGGACGTCGGCGACCGGCGGGAGCTCGAGGAGCAGCTGCGGGCGCAGGCCTTCCACGACCCGCTCACCGGCCTGCCCAACCGGGCGCTGTTCATGGAGCGGCTGCGCGCGGCCGAGGCCGGGGAGCGCGACGGCGTCCCCGCCGCTGTCCTCTTCCTGGACCTGGACAACCTCAAGACCACCAACGACGACATCGGGCACGACGCCGGGGACGCCCTGCTGCAGGTGGTGGCCCGCCGGATCGGCGGCGTGCTGCGCCCCGGGGACACCCTCGCCCGGCTGGCCGGCGACGAGTTCGCCGTCCTGCTGGTCGGGGAGTCCGGCGTCACCCAGGCACCGCGGGTGGCCGAGCGGGTGCTGTCCGTCCTCGAGGAGCCGGTGGTCGTCGTCGACCGCGCCGTCCGCACCAGCGTGAGCCTCGGCATCGCCACCTCCGACACCGCCGCGGCCAGCGGCATCGGGTTGCTGCGCGCGGCCGACATCGCCATGTACGTGGCCAAGACCAGCGGCAAGGGGCGCTGCGAGGTCTTCGCGCCCAGCCACCACGCCGCCCAGCTCGACCGCGAGCGGCTGCAGGCCGACCTGTACCACGCCCTCGACCGGCAGGAGCTGGTGCTGTACTACCAGCCGATCGTCGACCTGGCCTCGGGGGACGTGCGCGGCTACGAGGCGCTGCTGCGCTGGGAGCACCCCGACCGCGGGCTCATCCCGCCGGCGCAGTTCATCGCCCTGGCCGAGGAGAGCGGCCTGATCGTGCCGATCGGCCGCTGGGTGCTGCACGAGGCCGCCCGCCAGGCCGGGGTGTGGCAGGGCGCCGACGGCGGCGGCCCGCGGGTCAGCGTCAACGTGTCGGTGCGCCAGTTCCAGCACGCGGGCCTGGTCGCCGACGTCGCCGACGCGCTGCGCTCCTCCGGGCTGTCCCCCGCCCGGCTGACCCTGGAGATCACCGAGTCGCTGCTGGTCCGCGACACCGTCGGGACGACGGTGAAGCTGCAGGCGATCAAGGACCTCGGCGTCCGGCTGGCCCTCGACGACTTCGGCACCGGCTACTCGTCGCTGAGCTACCTGCGCCGCTTCCCGATCGACGTGCTGAAGATCGACAAGTCCTTCGTGGACGGTGTCGCCAGCAGCACCGAGGACCGCGCCGTGGTCGGCGCCATCGTCCAGCTGGGCCGCACCCTCGACCTGGACCTGGTGGCCGAGGGCATCGAGTCCGGCGACGAGCTGGCCGCCCTCGAGCTCCTCGGTGTGCAGTACGGGCAGGGCTACCACCTGGGCCGGCCCGCCCCGACGGCGACCGGCCGTCCGGTGGACCGGCGCCGGCCGGCCTCCGCAGGCGCGGCGCTGCGCGTGGCCCCGGCCCCGCGCTCGGGCCGCCCGGACGAGCTGCCCCGTCCCGCCGCCGGCGGCTGACCGGCCCGCCGGAGCGGTGGTCGTGCACGTCCCCGCCGGCCCGTACCCTCCCGGGCAGCCGGAGCCCGAGGAGGTCGAGCCGCCCGTGCACCCCCAGGACCCGGCGCCCGTCGTGGCACGGCTGCGCGCGGCCGGGTGCGTCTTCGCCGAGGACGAGGCCGCCGCGCTGCTGGCCGCCGCGACCGGACCCGGCTCCCTGGCCGCCCTGGTCGACCGGCGGGTACGCGGCGAGCCGCTGGAGCAGGTCCTGGGCTGGGCGGGGTTCTGCGGCCTGCGCGTCGTGGTCGAGCCCGGCGTCTTCGTGCCCCGCCAGCGGAGCACGCTGCTGGTCGAGCGGGCGGTCGCGCTGCTGCGGGGCTCCGGCCGGACACCGGTGGTCGTGGACCTGTGCTGCGGCTCCGGCGCGGTGGGGCTCGCGGTGGCCGACGCCCTCGGACCGGTGGAGCTGCACGCCGCCGACGTCGACGCGGTGGCCGTGCGCTGCGCCCGCCGCAACCTCGCCCGGGTCGGCGGCTCCGTGCACCGGGGCGACCTCTACGCGGCGCTGCCGGCCGCGGTGCGCGGCCGGGTCGACCTGCTGGTGGCCAACGCGCCCTACGTGCCGAGCGCGGCGGTGGCGCTCCTGCCGCCGGAGGCCCGCGACCACGAGCCCCGCGCGGCCCTGGACGGCGGCCCGGACGGCACCGACCTGCAGCGGCGGGTCGCCGCCGGGGCTCGGTCCTGGCTGGCGCCGGGCGGGACGCTGCTCGTGGAGACCAGCGCACGGCAGGCACCGCTCACCGCCACCGCCGTCGAGGCCGGCGGGCTGCGCGCCACCGTCGTCCGGGACGACGAGCGGGACGCCACGGTCGTCGTCGGCACCTCCCCGCGGACTCCGGTGTCGGAGTCGTCACGCTGTGCTGTGACACACGCGGTCACGATTCGGGACGGATCAGTTACGTGATGGCCAGCACGGACGCGGGTCCTTGGTCCCTGCCGCCCCGATCGGGCGCAGTACACGATCGCCGCATGGACGACGCACGGCGGCTCAGGGACGAGCCGGAGGAGGACCGACCCGAGGTGACCGGGGCCGGCGATCCCACGGGGGACGACGCGCGCGGGGGGCGCCGGGTGGAGCCGATGCGGCTGACCCCGCTGCTGCCGCGGCGGCAGAACCCGTGGCTGCTGGTCGAGGTCGACGGCTCACCGGCCACCGCCGGCGCCCTGGTGTGGGCGCTGCGCGAGGCGGCCCGGCGGGAGGCCACCGTGGTCGCCGTCTGCGTGCTCGACGACGAGGGCGAGGAGGGCCTCGCCGGCCTCGGTCGCCCGGGACGCCGCGGGATCGCGGCCGCGCTGGAGCGGCTGGACGCCCAGGTGCTGCGGGCCATCGCCGAGACCGGCGTCACCGGCCGGGTCCGCACCTCCGTCCTGGAGCGAACGGTGTTCGAGGCGCTCAGCAGCGCCGCCCGGGGCGCCGACCTCGTGGTGGTCACCGGCTCCGGCAAGACCCTGCTGCGTCCCGCCGTCCCCCGGCACCCGGCCCGCCGCCTGGCCCGGGGCGCGTGACCGACACCCGCACCACCCCACCCCCGCCGCTCCCGCCGGAAGACCCCGACGCCCGGGCCCTGCCCCCGCCCGGCGCCGGCACACCATGCCTGCCCACAGCAGAGGTGCCGGTCTCCGGTGGCCGCACCACCGCCCACAGTGAGCAGGTCGACGTGACCCTGCACGAGATCGTCCAGGCCGCCGTCGAGACGACCGGTGCCACCTACGGCGCCCTCGGCGTGCTCGACGACACCGGCGCCGGCTTCGAGCGCTTCGTGGTGGTCGGCATGGACGCCGAGACGCGGGCGCGGATCGGCCGGTTGCCCGTCGGCGACGGCGTCCTCGGCCTGCTGCTGGAGCGGCCCGCGCCGCTGCGGCTGACCGACCTGACCGCGCACCCGGAGGCGGTGGGCTTCCCGCCCGGCCACCCGCCGATGCACTCCTTCCTCGGACTCCCGGTCCGGGTGCGTGGCGCGGTCTTCGGGCACCTCTACCTCACCGTCAAGCGGGGCGGCGGGCCGTTCACCGAGGCCGACGAGGCCGCGGCCGTGGCGCTGGCCGCCACCGCGGGCCTGGCCATCGGCAACGCCGAGCTGGTGGAACGGGCCGAGCACCGCCGCGCGTGGGCGCAGGCCGGCACCGACATCGCCACCGCGCTGCTGTCCGGGGCCGACCCGGGCACCGTGCTCCGCTCCATCGGCGAGCAGGTCGCCGGCCTCGCCTCGGCCGACGCCGCCGGCGTGCTGGCGCCCGGGCCGGACGACGACGAGGACGTCCTCACCGTCGTGGTCACCGTCGGCCTGGACAACGAGGACGCCGAGGGCGTGCGCCTGCGCCTGGCCGACAGCCAATTGGGGACGGCACACCGGACCGGCGTCCCGGTGCTCATCCCCGACGTCCGCGCCGCGGCGCTCGGGGGCCAGCGCGACCCGGCGGTCGGGGAGCTGACCCACCGCTACGGGCCCACCCTGATGATCCCGCTCGGCGGGCGGCCGGCACTGGGCACGGTGGTGGCCATGCGGCTCCGCGGGCGCGAGCCCTTCCCCCCGGACACCCTGGAGCTGGCCGGCGTCTTCGCCGCGCAGGCCTCGGTCGCGCTGGAGCTGGCCCGCAGCCAGCAGCGCGAGCGGCGGCTGCAGGTGCAGTCCGACCGCGACCGGATCGCCCGCGACCTGCACGACCACGTCGTGCAGCGGATCTTCGCCACCGGCCTGGCGCTGGACCGCGTGAGCCGGTCGCTGGAGGAGGAGCGGCCCGAGACGGCGGCCGCGCTGGCCGAGCGCGTCGACGAGCTCGACGGCACCATCGCCCGCATCCGCTCGGCCATCTTCGAGCTGCACGAGGCCGACGACGCCTCGCCCGACGCCGTCCGCACCCGCATCGTCGACGTCGTCCGGTCCATCACCGGCGGGCAGGGCCTGCGCCCCGACGTCCGGCTGCGCGGGGAGGACGACCTGCCGCCCGCGCTCCTGCCCGACGTCATCGCCGTCGTCCGCGAACTGGTCACCAACGTGGTGCGGCACGCGCAGGCGACCCGGGTCACGGTCACCGTGACCGTCGACGCCGAGGTGCGCGTGGTCGTCACCGACAACGGCGTGGGGCTGCCGGCGGTCGCGGTGCGCAGCGGGCTGACCAACCTGGCCGACCGCGCGGAGCGGCACGGCGGCCGGCTGACCACCTCCACCGGTCCGAAGGGCACGCAGATCCGCTGGAACGTGCCGATGCCGCGCGGCGACTAGTGCGCCCCGGGTGACGTGCTGGAACCGGCCCCCCTGCCGGGACCCGTCGCGAGCCTGCGAGCGGCGGGGGGCAGGGGGGTCCTCTCACTCGGGGCGGTCGCGCAGCTCGGTGGCGAGGATGGCCGCCTGGGTGCGCCGCTCGAGGCCCAGCTTGGCCAGCAGGTGGCTGGTGTAGTTCTTCACCGTCTTCTCCGCCAGCCCCATGCGGGTGCCGATCTGGCGGTTGGTCAGCCCCTCGCCGATGAGCCGCAGCACGGTCCGCTCCTGCTCGGTGAGCACCGCGAGCCGGCGGTCCCGCTCGGCCGGGCGGCGGCGCGCGGTGACCGAGGCCCCCGCGTCCCGCTCGAACAGCGTGCCGCCCCCCGCGACCGTCCGGACGGCGGAGACCAGCGCCGAGCCGCGGACCTGCTTGAGCAGGTAGCCCGAGGCACCGGCGGCGACCGCGGCGGCCACGGCGTCCTCGTCGGGGAAGCTGGTCAGCACCAGGCAGCGCAGCCCCGGCACCCGCTCGCGGAGCCGGCGGCACACCTCCGCGCCGTCCCCGTCGGGGAGCCGCATGTCGACGACGGTGACGTCCGGCCGCACCGCGGGGACGCGCGCCAGCGCCTCCGCGACCGACCCGGCCTCGCCGACCACGGTGATCACCGGGTCCTCCTCGAGGACCTCGGCCACCCCGCGCCGGACCACCTCGTGGTCGTCGACCAGGAAGACACGCACGGGGGCGTCGGTGGACTCCACTGCCGCGCCCCCCTCCGCAGAGTGATCCACCTCACACACCGTAGTGATCGGCGGGTTCGGGCACCAGCCTCACGGACTCACGCGGGCAGGAACAGGGCCGCGTAGAGGGTGAGGCCCGGGCCGAAGGCCATCGCCACGACCGGGCCGTCGACGCCGGCGAGCTCCTCCAGCACCAGCAGCACCGTGGCCGACGAGCAGTTCCCGTGCTCGGCCAGCACGTGCCGCGAGGCGGCCAGCTGCTCCTCGGCCAGCCCGAGCTGGTCGCGGACGACGTCGAGGATCCGCGGGCCGCCGGGGTGGACGGCCCAGCCGGCGACGTCCTCGAGCCGCAGCCCGGCCCCGGTCAGCAGCTCGTCGACGACGTCGCCGACGTGCCGGGACAGCACGTCGGGCACCCGCGGTGACAGGCCCATCCGGAAGCCCAGGTCGGTGACGTCCCAGGTCATGTGGTCGGCGGTGGAGGCGTCGGTGCGGGCCACCACGCCGGCCAGCCGGCGGCCGCGAGCACCGGGCTCCAGCACCACGGCGGCCGCGGCGTCGGAGAACAACGCGTGCGCCACCACCTGGTCCAGTTCCCGCACCGCCGGCTGCACGTGCAGGCTGGTCAGCTCGCAGCACAGCAGCACGGCCGGCCGGGACCGCGCGGTCACGTAGTCGCCCACCGCCGCGAGACCCGGGATGGCGGCGTAGCAGCCCATGTGCCCGACCAGCAGCCGCTGCAGGCCCGGGGGCATGCCCAGGTCGCTGGCCAGCCGGATGTCCAGGCCCGGGGTGGCGTACCCGGTGCAGGTGGCGACGGCGAACAGGCCGACATCGCCGGGTGCGAGGCCGGCGTCGTCCAGGGCCGCAGCGACGGCCTGCTTGCCCAGCGGCAGCGCCTCCTCGACGTAGCGCTGCATCCGCGCCCCGGTGCTCCAGCCGCTGATGTCCTCGTCGATCGGGTTGGCGACGGCGTGCCGGCGGCGGACCCCGGAGCCGGCGAAGACCCGCTTGGCGGCGCGGATGCCGGCGTAGTGCTCGGCGAAGAAGCCGTCCCAGGCCGCGTCCTGCTCGATCGTCGTCGGCAACGCCCGACCGGCGCCGGTCAGGACGGCGCTCATCGGCGCAGCTCAGGGGCGGTCATGCCACCGACGTTACGGGCGACCGGTCCGCTCCGCCGCTCCGTCGGCCGCCTCACCGGCGCCGCCCGTAGCCGGCGAAGACGACCGCCGTGGACCGCACCGGCTTCATCCGCACGGACTGCCGCCGGCCCAGCCGCCAGGCCACCGCGTCGCGGAACGAGGGGCGCAGGCCGACCAGCCGCAGCTCCAGGCCGAGGTCGTCGGCGGCGGCGAGCAGGCGGGCACGGTCGACGTAGAGCGCGGGGTCGTGGATGCCGGGGGGCGGTCCGCCGGGCAGCCGCTCGGCCACGGTGGTGGTGAGGAAGCGCCCGATCCGGGTGGCGGCCAGGCTGTCGAGGACCAGCGTGCCGCCGGGACGCAGCACCCGGGCGCACTCGGCGAGCACCCCGACGTCGTCCTCGACGTGCTCGAGGATCTCGCCGGCCACGACGACGTCGGCGCACCCGTCGGCCAGCGGGACGGCGAGCACCGACCCGCGCACCGGCAGGACGCCGTGCTCGCGCGCCACCCGCAGGCCCTGCAGGCCGAGGTCGACGCCGACGTGCCGGAAGCCGAGACGGGCGACGTGCGGTCCCATCAGCCCCCCGCCGCAAGCCAGGTCGACCAGCACCGCGCCCGGATCCCGCGCGGGCGGGATGTGCTCGGCCCGCGAGGTGGCCAGCCAGTGCAGCGCGGCGAACCCGCCGGAGGCGTCCCACCACTGGTCGGCGAGGTCGTCGTACTGGGCGGGGTCGTTCGGGCGGAGCTGGGTCATGTGTCGCCGTCAGCCCTTCAGGGGGTCGTGCCCCCAGTTCATCAGCGAGTACCGCCACCTCGAGTGCTCGACGTCCTCCTTGGCCGGCTGCTGGGCCAGGTGGCGGGCGACGTAGCCGTGCACCTTGCGCATGTGGGCGAGGTCGTCGTCGTCGAGGTCGCCCTTCTTCTTCCGCAGCAGCTCGACGATCCGGCGTCCCTCGGCGTGGCCGGTGGACTCGCCCGCGCCGTCCTTCTTCTGGCCGACCGACTGCGACTCGTCGGTCGCCAGCCACTCCTCGAGCTCCGAGGGGCTCATGTTGACCGCCTCGCCGAACTCGCGACGGACGGTGTCCGGGTCCTCGTCGTGCGCCATGGCTGCCTCCGCATGCGGTCTGGCGCGTGTCGCGCCCCGGGCACCGCGGTACCGCAGGTGGGTGGCGCGGAAACGGAGCGACCTGGCCGGGGCGGCGGTCGCCCGCGGCCAGACGCCGGAGGAGGTGCTCGACCGCAACCTCGCCGAGCTGCTGCAGGAGATGCGGGTGGCCATCACCGGCGTGCAGATCCTGTTCGCGTTCCTGCTCACGCTGCCGTTCAGCGCCCGCTTCGACGAGCTCGGCACCTTCGGGACGACGGTCTACGCGGTGACGCTGCTCAGCACGGCGTCCGCGACGCTGGTGCTCATCGCGCCGGTGTCCTTCCACCGCACCCTGTTCCGGCAGCGGCGCAAGGAGCAGCTGGTCGCCTTCGCCGACGGCGCGCTCCTGGTCGGGCTCGCCCTGCTGCTGCTCGGCATCGCGGCTGCGGTCCTGCTGGTGCTCGACGTCGTCCTCGGCCGCCGACCGGCCCTCGTGGCCTGCGGGTTCGTCGTCGTGCTGGGCGTCGTGGCCTGGTACGTGCTGCCGCTGCGCCAGCGCCGCCGCGCCGACGGCTGACCCGCCCCGGGGCATGCTGCGCGGGTGAGCGTCACCGTCGTCGGCAGCCTCAACGAGGACGTGCTGGTCCGGGTCGCCCGGCTCCCCGGGCGCGGCGAGACCGTGGTCGGCCGGGGGACCGTGCTGGCGCCGGGCGGCAAGGGGGCCAACCAGGCCGCGGCCGCCGGGCGACTCGGCGACGGCGTGGCCATGGTCGGCCGGGTCGGCGACGACCCCGCCGCGGACCGGCAGCTGGCCGCGCTGGCCCAAGCGGGGGTCGACGTCACCGCGGTGCACCGGACGCCCGGGGCCCCCACCGGCACCGCCACCATCCCGGTCGAGGACGACAGCGGGGAGAACCTGATCGTCGTCGTCCCGGGAGCCAACGCCGAGCTGGCACCCGCGGACGTCGACACCGCGGCGGTGCGCGACGCGCGGGTGGTGCTGCTCCAGCTGGAGGTGCCGCTGGCGACGGTCGAGGCGGCGGCCGCGGTGGCACGCGGCACCGTCGTCCTCACCCCGGCACCGCCGCAGCCGCTGCCGGCGGAGCTGCTCGCCCGGGTCGACGTCCTGGTGCCGAACGAGCACGAGCTGGTGCAGCTGGCCGGGGCACCCGCCGGCGAGCGGACGCCCGGCGAGCTGGCGGCGCTGGCCCGCACCCTGACGGCCGGCACGGTGGTCGTCACCCTCGGCGCGCGCGGCGCGCTGCTGGTGCCCGCCGGCGGCCCGGCCGTGCTGCAGCCACCGCTCCCGGTGCGACCGGTGGACACCACCGGCGCCGGGGACGCGTTCTGCGGGGCGCTGGCCGTGGCGCTGGCGGCGGGGACCGCGCCGGCCGACGCGGTCGCGACCGCGGCCACCGCCGCGGCGCTGTCGACCTCCGGACCGGGCGCCCGGGGAGCGCTCCCCGACGCGGCCGCGGTCGCCGCGGCGCGGCCCGGGCTGCCGCCCGCCGTCCCGCTCGGCGAGGCGGTTGACCCGGCAGCCGACCGGGCACAGCCTGACTCAGCCGACGACCGAGGAGGACCCCGATGAGCGAACCGGAGCGCCCGCCCCGCACGCCCGAGCCCGCCGAGGGCGGCGACCCGCCCGGCCAGGAGGACGCCGGCCGCACCCCGCGGGCCGAGGAGCCCGCCGAGGGCGGCGACGTGTCCGGGGGCGGCGCGGACACCCCCTGACCGCGGTCCCGGCCCGGTGGCCGAGGGGACCGGGCCGTGACGCATCTCTCCCGGCCGCCACCCCCGTTCACCGGGTCGGGGCTGTTTCGTCACCCACCGTGCGGGGGACCCTGGTCCCATGGAGGACACCCAGCACCAGCCCCGTGTAGGCACCGAGGCCCCCGAGGAGCGCCCGGCGGACGAGTCGCAGGCGCGCCAGGACGCGACCCCGCCGCTGGTCCGCATGCTGGCCAACCCGCGCAGGATCCGCCGGGGCTGAACCCCGCGGGGATCGGTCGGCCGCGGCGGCGGGAACCGTCACACGCGTCCCACCGATCCCCGGGGTCCCGGTCGGCCCGGGCGTACCTCGTCACTCACCGCAACCACCTGTCCGGCGTTCCCGGCGTGCCGCGAACTGCTCCGTCACGCCCTGGGGCAGCATCCCGCACGTGACCGCAGCCGCCATCCCCCTCGTCGCCGACGACTCCGCCCCCGTCCGCCGGAGCCGGGCCGAGCGGCAGGCCATCGTCCTGGACACCGCTGAGCGGCTGTTCGCGACCCGCAGCTCGCGCAGCGTCGGGATGGACGAGCTGGTCCGCGAGACGGGCCTGGGCAAGATGACGGTCTACCGGCTGTTCAAGAGCAAGGACGACCTGGTCGGGGCCTACCTCGCACGCAAGGCGGCCACCGTGCTGGCCCGGATCGACGCCGACCTCGCGCGCCTGGAGGACGACCCCCGGGCGGCCCTGCTGTCCGTCGTCGACACCGTCGAGTCCGACGTCACCCGGGCCGGCTTCCGCGGTTGCCCGTTCACCAACGTCAGCAGCGAGTACGACGACCCGGAGCACCCCGCGCGCAGCGCCGCGGCCGACTACAAGTTCGAGCTGCACGCCCGCCTGGAGCGGCTCGCCGAGCAGGTGGCGCCCGGTGCCGGCGAGGACCTCGCCGCGCAGGTGCACCTGATCATCGACGGGATGTACCTCTCCGGCGGGCTCCTCGGCCCCGACGGCCCGGCCTCCCACGGTCGCGCGCTGGCCGAGCAGCTGATCGACATCGCCGTCGCCCGCTGATCCCACTGCGGTCCTCCGGACCGCACCGCGGCCAGGGGCCGTCCCCCGGCTGCGCTGAGCCCCACCCCCCGACCACTCGTCGGGAACCCTCCGGGTCCCGCTCCTCCCGGCCGACCCCGCGGCCAGGGGCCGCCCCCCGGCTGCGCTGAGCCCCACCCCCCGACCACTCGTCGGGAACCCTCCGGGCCCCGCTCCTCCCGGCCGACACCGCGGCCAGGTGCCGTCCCCCGGCTGCGCTGAGCCCCACCCCCCGACCACTCGTCGGGAACCCTCCGGGCCCCGCTCCTCCGCGGTCGCCCGGCGGGGAGCCACCTGGGACAGCAGGATGGGCCGGTGAGCACCGACCGCAGCCGGCCCGACCTCGACGACACCACCGTGGAGGGCCTGGGCAAGCTCTCCGAGGCCCTCGAGACCATCGAGCAGGCGCGGGGGCAGCTGTACGGCTTCCACCAGCACTCCGGCAAGGCCGACCTGCTGCTGCAGGACGCCGTCGAGCTGCTCCGGAAGGCCGGCCACACCGAGCTCGCCGACGACCTCGACCGCGACCTCGTCGGCCGCAACGTCGTCGCCGACCGCTGGACCTTCCAGATCGTCGAGGACTACGACGCCAACTACTGGTCGGTCTTCCGCGCCTTCGACGAGCGCGCCCGCGCCGAGCTGTCGGGCGGCGACCGGCACGTGTTCGAGGCCCGGATGAAGCAGCGCGAGCGGACGAAGGGCCACCCGAACCACGAGGCCGGCCCGGTCCTCCGGGAGGAGTAGTCGGAGCCCGGCTGCGGGGAAGTCGGGCTCTGGTGCACCGCGCAGAGCCCGACTTCCCCGCACCAGGGCAGGCACGGCGGTGCGGTCGCCCTGCGGACGGCGCCGACGCACACTCGGGCCATGACCATGCCCGAGCCCGACGAGCCGCGCGACGTCCAGCCCCTCGGCGGCGAGGCCGCTCCGCCCGGCGACCCGGAGTCCCAGGGCGGCACCCCCGGCCCCGCCGACGGCGTGGCCGGGCCGAGCTGGCCACCGGCCGGGACCGAGCCCGACGCGCACCGCTGACCGTGCGCGGGACCGCGGTCGGCGCGAGACTCGACCCGTGACCTCACCCGGTACCGATCCCACGCGCCCGCGACCGGGCGCCACCGGTCCGACCACGGGCCCCGGGACGACGGGCCCGGCGCCCACCGGCGGTACGACGACCGAGCGCCACGCCGGCCGCACCATCGGGCGCACCCTGGCCCTGGCGTTGCTGCTGTTCGTCACCGTGCTGCTGGTGCTCTTCGTCGTCTTCAACACCCAGACCGTCGAGATCAGCCTGGTGTTCACCGACGTGCAGGCACCCCTGGTGCTCGCCCTGGTCATCGCCGCCGCCCTGGGTGGCCTGCTGGTCGGCCTGGCCTCCCTCGTGCTGCGCGCCCGGCGCCGCCGCTCCTAGGACGTGCCGACGGCGCCGCTGAGGACCGGCACCGCCGGAGGGGCCGCCTCGCCCGCGAGGTGGCCGGGCACCGAGCCGGCCGGCATCGGCCGGGCGATGAGGTAGCCCTGCGAGGCATCGCACCCGATGGCGGCGAGCGTCGCCAGCTGCTCGGGGGTCTCCACGCCCTCGGCGACCACCGTCAGGCCCATCGTGTGCGAGAGCTCGACGATGGCGCGGACGACGGCGTCGGCCTGCGGGTCGACCGACAGGTCCTCCAGGAAGGACCGGTCGACCTTGAGCACGTCGACGGGGAGCCGCCGCAGGTAGTGCAGCGACGAGTACCCGGTGCCGAAGTCGTCGACGGCCAGCGGCACGCCCAGCGCCCGGAGCCTGCGGGCCGCCTCGACCGAGGCCTGGTCGAGGAAGGCGTTCTCGGTGAGCTCCAGCTTGAGCCGCCCGGGGTCCGTGCCGGTCTCGCGGAGCACGTGGGCCACCTCGTCGGCGAAGCCGTCCAGGTGCAGCTGCTGGGCGTCGATGTTGACCGAGACCCAGGGCCGGGCCGGCCCGAGGGCGTCCCACGTCGCGAGGTCCCGGCAGGCCTGCTCGAGCACCCGCCGGCCGAGGGGCACGACCAGCCCCGTCTCGTGCGCCACCTCGATGAAGGCGCCGGGGGCGAGGACGCCGCGCATCGGGTGCTCCCAGCGCACCAGTGCCTCCAGCCCCAGCACCTCGCCGGTCGTCGTGCAGACCACCGGCTGGTAGTACGGGACCAGCTCGTCGCGCTCGAGCGCCAGCCGCAGCTCCTGCTCGGTCTCCAGGCGGGCGTCGGCCCGGCGGCGCAGCTCCTCGTCGAACAGCTCGTGGCGGGCGCGGCCGCGGGACTTCGCCCAGTACGCCGCGGTGTCGGCGTCCCGGATCAGGCCCCGGGCGTCGCGGCCGCCCTTGGAGACGGAGACGCCGATGCTGGCCGTCACGTGGACCGGGCGGCCGTTGACGACCACGGGCGCGCGGAGGGCCGCCCCGATGCGCTCCGCGAGCGCGGTGGCGCTCGGCTCGTCGCAGGGGGCCTCGGCGACGACGACGAACTCGTCACCGCCGAAGCGGGCGACGGTGTCGCCGTCCCGGACGACCGCGCGCAGCCGGGCGGCGACCTCGCGCAGCAGCACGTCACCCGCGTCGTGGCCCAGGCTGTCGTTGACCACCTTGAAGTGGTCGACGTCCAGCAGCAGCACCGCCAGCGGCGCGGCCGTCCGGCGGGCCCGGGTCAGCGCCCGCTCGAGCGTCTCGAGGAGGTAGGCCCGGTTGGGCAGCTCGGTGAGGACGTCGTGGTAGGCCAGCCGGATCAGGTCGCCCTCGGCCCGCTTGCGCGCGGAGGCGTCGATGAGCTGCAGGAACACGGCGCGCAGGGCGCCGTCCTCGTCGCGGTGGACCGCGGCGCTGGCCATCGTCCAGACCACCTCGCCGTCCCCGCGCACGTAGCGGACCTCCACCGGCGCACCGGGGGCGTTGCCCTCGAGGAGCGCGGTCAGCCGGGCGTCGTAGACGGGGCGGTCCGCGGCGTGCACGAGTGCCGGCAGGGAGGCGTCCAGCAGGTCCGCCCGGGACCGGCCCAGCAGCCGGCACAGCGCGTCGTTGACGGCCACCGGCCGGCCGTCCTCGGGGTCGAGGATCGCCATGCCGACCGCGGAGCCGTCGAAGGCGCTGGCGAACCGGGCGTCGGTCTCCCGCAGCAGCCGGGCCAGGTCGCCGGCCATCCCGGTCACCACGGACCCGTAGGTGCCCAGGGCGTCGGCCAGCCGGCGCGCCTCGCGGCCGTTGCCCACCTCGGCCGGCGCGGCCAGCAGGTGCGCCTCGACCGGCCGGCCCTCGCGGACGGCCGCGAGGACGCGGGGCAGGTGGTCCTCCGCCGCCACGCGGGCGAAGTCGGTCAGCCGCACCAGGGCACGGGTGAGCCGGACCGCGAGCAGGGCGACGGCGAGCCCGGCCAGGCCGGTGAAGGCGAGCCCGAGCGCCACGCCGGTGCGCTGGGAGCGGACCGCCTCGGCGCGCACCTCGGCGAGCGAGTACTCGACCACGACGACGCCGATGCGCTCGTCGCCGAGCATCAGCGGCAGGGCCGTGTCCAGGTGCTGGTCGTGCTCGAAGAGGAACGGCTCGCCCGGGGAGGACGCGATGGCGGCCAGCACCTCGGCGTGCAGCTCGGGACGGGTGAACCGGCGGTCCTCGTCGTCGGTCCCGTCGGCGAGCAGGACGCCGTCCTCGTCGACGACGAAGGTGTCGGTGACGCCCTCGTGCCGGCGGACGTCGCCCAGCTCGTCGTGCAGACCGGAGATGTCCCCGGTCACCACGAGGTTGGTGACCGAGGACTCCAGCAGCTGCAGGACGCCACGGACGCTGTCCTCGGCCGTGGCCTCGAGCGCCGCGACCTGCCGGTCGACGACCACCTGCGTGCCGCCGACCCCGATGGGCAGCCCGACGACGACGAGGGTCAGGGCGAAGCGGGCCGGCAGGCCCAGTCGCGAGGCGGGCGACCACCGCGGCCGCCGCCGGTGCGGCTCAGGGCGTGCCATCGCCCAGGAACCGGCGCAGGTCCAGCACGGGGGCGAGGTCTGCCGCGGTGAGGGCGTCGAAGCGGGCGGTGTCGTCGAACTCCTCGAGCACCTCGCGGCCCTCGGCGGTCTCGTGCAGACCGGTGAACAGCGTGGTCACCGCCCGTGCCAGCGCGGGGTCCAGGTCGGCCCGGGCCACGACACCGTGCCGGGGGACGTCGATGCTGCGGGCCACGGTGACCAGCTCGTCGGCGCGGCTCCCGGCGTTCTCGGCGAGGTCCTCCTCGCTGAGCGCGCCGGCGTCGACCCGGCCGTCCAGCACCAGGAAGACGGTGTTCTCGTCGTCGCCGGAGAAGACGAAACCGATCTCGTCGGCAGCCGGTGCCGTGGTGGGCTCGGCGACCTGGGAGACGGTCAGGCCGAGCTGCCGCAGCGTGCTGACCGGCAGGAAGTAGCCGTCGGTCGAGGTCTCCTCCTCGAAGGCGACCGTGCGGCCGACCAGCTGCTCCGGCGTGGTGATCCCGCTGTCCCGCCGGGCCACGACGACGCTGTGGTAGGTCGGCGCGCCGTCCTTCCAGCGGCGCAGCAGCGGGGTGGCGGCGCCGTCCTGGACGACCTGCGTGACGCCGTTCATGTTGTCCACGTAGATGTCGACGGCACCGGTGCGCAGCAGCTCGGCCATCTCCTCGACCGACTCGGCCACGACCACGTCCCCGCCGCTCACGCCCGCGTCCCCGAGCCGATCGGCGACGTGGTCGATGAAGGGCTGGAAGACCTCCGCCTCCTCCTCCGGGTCGTCGCTGACCGAACCGATGACGAGGGTGGTGCCCTCGGGCTCCGCCGGAGCGGAGGCGTCGGCCGCCGGCTGCTGGGTGTCGGCGGTCGCGGTCCCGCAGGCGGCCAGCAGGGTGGTGAGCGCGGCGGCGGCGAGGGCGGTGGCGGGTCGGGTCATGGGCCCTGCATCGGCAAATGCGGAACGGCAGTTGAGCGTCGGGCTCACCCTCCCGAGGGGGCACGGGGCTCCCTGGGGTCTCGGTCCCGCGGCGGTGCGGCCGTCTCCACCCCCGGGCACGGCCGCTGGTCGTTTCAGGGGGGCGACGGCGGGCATGGCCCGGGGGACACCGCCGTCGGACAGGAGGCTCCCGTGAGCGACCCCCAGGGCAGCGACCGGATCCAGCAGGACGTCCCCACCGCGTCGGGCAGTGGTGACGACAGCAGCACCGGCACCGGCTTCGACGACGTGCCCCTCACCCGTGAGGAGGCCGTCGAGCGCGACGCCGCCCAGCCCGACGACCTGCCGGCGAAGGCGGACAGCGACGTGGCCCGCGCCGAGCGCGGCGGGGCCGGCGGCAGCGTCTGATGCGACGGCGGACCCACCACGACACGAGGAGAGCGACATGAGCGAGCCGCAGCCGGCCGGTGGCGGGACCGGCCCGTCGGAGGACAACCTGGTCGACGGTGTGACCGGCCAGGACCGGTCCGACGGTGGTGAGCGCGACGAGGTCACCCTCACGACCGACGACGACGCCCAGCAGGACGACGCCCCGGTCCAGCCCGGCAACTCCTGACCGGCCCCGCCGCAGGTAGCAGGGCCTCGCCCCTCCCAACCCTCGCGAGCTCGGGCTGAGCCTCCGGGCGAGGCCGGCATGCGAGGCGTGGGGGGAAGGGTGGTCCTTCAGATCCAGCCGTGCCGGCGCGCTGCCTCCACCGCGGCGTGCCGGTTCGGCGCACCCAGCTTGGTCGCCGCGGCCGACAGGTGGTTGCGCACCGTCCCCGGTGACAGGTGGGCGCGCGCGGCGATCTCCTCGACCGGGGCACCTCCGGCCGCCAGCTCCAGGACGTCGGCCTCCCGCGGCGTCAGCGGGCTGTCGCCGGCGCTGATCGCCTCGGCGGCCAGCTCCGGGTCGACGTAGCGCCCGCCCCGGCGCACCGTGCGGACGACGTCGGTGAGCACCGGCGCGCTCACCGTCTTGGGCAGGAACCCGCGCACGCCGGCCTCCAGGGCCCGCTTGAGGTGCCCGGCCCGGCCGTGCCCGGTGACGATCACGATCGCGCAGCCGGGCAGCACCGTGGCCAGCTCCGCGGCGACGGAGATGCCGTCCCGGTCGGGCATCTGCAGGTCCAGGACGGCGACGTCGGGGCGGTGCGCCCGCGCCATCGCCAGCGCCTCGGCCCCGGAGGCGGCCTGGGCCACGACCTCGAGGTCCTCCTCCAGCGCGAGCAGCGCCGCGAGCGCCGAGCGGATGAGGTTCTCGTCGTCGGCCAGCAGCACCCGGATCACGCGGGCACCCCCACGGGGACGGTCGCGGCCAGCACGAACCGGTCGCCGTCCGGGCCCGCCGACAGCCGGCCGCCGGTGGCCGCCAGCCGCTCGGCCAGGCCGGTCAGCCCGTTGCCCCAGGAGCCCGCCGTCCCCCCGGCGCCGTCGTTGGCGACCTGCAGCTCCGCCTCCCCTCCGACGCTGAGCAGCTCGACGCTGCACCAGCTCGCCCGGCTGTGCCGCAGCACGTTGGTCACCGCCTCCCGCACCACCCAGCCCAGCGCGGTCTGCACCGGCTCGGGCAGCGCCACCGCCTGCTCCTCGCCGGTCACCGTGACGGCCACCCCGGCCGCCCGCAGCACCGACCGCGCTCCGGCGAGCTCGCCGGGCAGGTCGGTGCGGCGGTAGCCGCGGACGACGTCGCGGACCTCGCGCAGCGACTCCTCGGCGACCCGGCTGATGTCGGCCAGCTCGTCGGCCGCGCCGTCCCTCCCCCGCCGCACCAGCTCGGCGGCCAGCTGGCTCTTGACCGCGATCGCCGAGAGGTTGCGGCCCATGACGTCGTGCAGGTCGCGGGCGAAGCGCAGCCGCTCCTCGGCGACGGCGAGCTGCGCCTGCACCCCGCGGGTCCGCTCCATCTCCAGGACGACGTCGAGGATCCAGACGCTGAACCGGAAGGCCGAGACGAAGAACCCCACCGCCACGCCGATCGAGGTGGCGATGACGACCGCGGCGAACGGCGGGTTCCCGTCGACCAGCGCCACACCGCCGGCCAGCACACCGGCGACCGCGGCGCCGGCGATCAGCGGCCGGGTGGGGACCGTGACCGACAGCGCCAGCAGCACCGCGGCGCCCAGCACGCCGGCCACCCACGGGCCGGCGGGCGACGGCGCCTCTCCCGTGACGGCCAGCGCCGCTCCGACGGTGACCAGGCCGGAGACGAGGGCGACCAGCAGCGCCTGCCGGTCGGGGCCGGCGGCGCGGTCGCGGAAGCCACGCCGGGTGAGCACGAGGCAGGCCGCCGTCGTCACCACCGAGGAACCGAGCAGCACCAGCGGCTGCCACGCGGAGGCGGTCACCCAGTCCGGCGCCACCGAGAAGAACAGCAGGACCGGGACGAACACCAGCGTCGAGTAGTACGACGAGCGGGTGTAGAGGTCGATGCGCTGCGGGTCGGTGCGGCTGCTCCACCAGCGCGCGACGGTCGGCACGGCCCTCATGCTGCCGTACCGCCCGTCGCGCGCCGGGCGGGTCAGCGCCGCGGGGCCCAGCGGAACCACCGTGCGGTCGCGAAGCCGGCGATCGCGATCCAGGCCAGCAGGGTGCCCAGCGGGCCCAGCGCCGCCCACCACAGGTCGGCGCCGCCGACGAGCTCCCCCTCCGACGTCCGGCCGGACAGGCCCAGCTGCACCAGCTCGACCACCGGGGTGAGCGGCAGCAGCCGGGCGACCGTGGCGAGCGCCTCCGGCAGCGCACTGACCGGGAAGAACAGGCCCGACAGCGCCGTGGCGCCGACGACGACGGGCAGCGTGGTGATCTGCGCGGACTCCGGCGTGCGGGTGAACACGCTGCTCGCGGCGGCCAGCACGACCATGAGGACGGCACCGAGCGCGACGGCCAGCAGCGGCAGGACGACGTCCACGGGGGCGGGGAACAGGCCCAGCACGGCCACGCCGATGGCGACCAGGGTGATCTGGCCGGCGGTGACCAGCAGCGTCGGGACCGCGGTGGCGGCGAGCACCTGCCCGTCGGTGAGCTCACCGGTGCGCATCCGCTGCAGCACGAGGTCCTCGCGGCGGGCGACGTAGGTGGTGACCAGGTTGTAGTAGGTCAGGAAGACCAGGGGAACGCCGGCCGCGGTGACCAGCAGGTCGATCCCGAGCGCGTCGGTGTCCAGACCCATCATCGGGATGGCGGCCACCAGCAGCAGCGGCAGCAGGATCGAGTTGACGACGGCGGTGCGGTTGCGCAGCAGCAGGCGCGCCTCCGCGGCGGCGAGCGAGCCGACGCGGCGCGGCGTCGAGGGGGCGGCGGGGGTGGCAAGCGCGGTCATGACGGTCTCCTCTGGGTTCGGATGGCCCTGCTGCAGGGGCCCGGCCCCGTCCGGGGCACCGCCCCGAGCTTGCGAGGGGTGGGCAGGACGGGGTCCTCGTACGAGTGGTGGGGGGCAGCAGGGTCCTTCAACAGGCGGCGTTGGCGACGGCCAGGAAGGCCTGCTCCAGCGAGGCGGCGCGGGCCTGCAGGCCGCGCAGCACCACGCCGTTCGCGGCGGCCCAGGCGAGCAGCTCGGCGAGCACCGGCTGCAGCGCGCGGGTGTGCCACTCGACCCGCGGGCCAGGGGTCACCACCTCGACGGCGGCCGGGACCGGCGGCTGCGGGGCGCCCGCGTCGAGGGTGAAGCGGATGGTGGCCGGCTGGGTCTCGGCGATCTCCTCGCGGGTTCCGGCCAGCACGACCTGCCCGGCGCGCATGACCGCGATCCGGTCGGCCAGCTCCTCGGCCTCCTCCAGGTGGTGCGTGGTGAGCACGACCGCGGCGCCGTCGTCCACCAGGTCGCGGACCAGCCGCCACACGGTGCGCCGGCTCTCCGGGTCCAGCCCGGTGGTCGGCTCGTCGAGGACGAGCACGCGCGGCCGGCCGAGCAGGGCCAGCGCCAGGTCGAGGCGGCGGCGCTCGCCACCGGAGAGGCTGCGCACCCGGACGCCGGCCCGGCCGGTGAGCTGCACCTGGTCCAGCGCCTCGGCGACCGGGCGCGGTGCGCTGAGGGTGCCGGCCCAGGCCTGCAGGGTCTCGGTGACGGTGAGGTCACCGGGCAGCCCGCTGGACTGCAGCAGCACCCCGAGGTGCCGGCGGACGGCGGCCCGCTCGCGCCGGGGGTCGTGGCCGAGCACGCGCACCGACCCGCCCGACGCCGGGGCCAGGCCCTCGAGCACCTCCAGCGCGGAGGTCTTGCCGGCGCCGTTGACGCCGAGCAGCGCGAGGACCTCCCCGGGCCGGACCTCGAAGGAGATGCCGCGGACGGCGGCGAAGTCGCCGTACCGGCGGTGCAGGTCGACCACCTCGACCGCGGGCGGGACGGGCACCGGCGGGGTGGGTGTGGGGGACCCGGCCGGGGACGGCAGGGCGGGCGCGACGGACGGGTGCACGGCGACCTCCTCGGTGCGCCCGCGGGCCGGGTTCCGGCCGCTCCTCCGGGCGCACCCCCACGCTGCCGCCGTCCCCGCGCCGGCACAGGTGCCGTCCCTCACGACCTGCGGCGCGGGCGCCACGGGTTCCCCGTGACCGGTGTCATGGGGAACCCGTGGGCGGCGGGCTCGGACGGGGCTGCCGATGTGCCCACCCGATCCCTCGTGTGACCGCACTCACGTGGCCGTCTGCCAGCCGACGGTCGTCCCGAGGGGGACCGATGTGGGCCTGTCCGGTACCGGGAGGCTGCCGGTCCGTGTGGGCCCTCCCCACCTCGACTCGCCGAGGTGTGTGCGCACCCGCCGTGTGTGCGGACGGCGCGACGCCCTAGCGTTCCGCGGCATGGCGGACTCAGGGACCCTCGGCGGGCGGCGGGCGCTGGTCACCGGCGGCGCGTCGGGCATCGGCCGGGCGTGCGCGGTGCGGCTGGCGCAGGCCGGTGCGGACGTGGTCGTCGTCGACCGCGACGCCGAGGCGGCGCAGGAGGTGGCGGCGGCGGTCGGCGGGACGGCGGTGACGGCCGACCTCTCCGACCTCGACGCGGTCGGCGCCCTGGACCTCGACGTCGACGTCCTGGTGAACAACGCCGGCCTGCAGCACGTGGCGCCGCTGCACGAGTTCCCGGTGGACCGCTTCTCGCTCATCCTGCGGCTGATGCTGGAGACGCCGTTCCGGCTGGTCCGCGGCGCGCTGCCGCACATGTACGAGCGCGGCTGGGGGCGGGTGGTCAACATCAGCTCGGTCCACGGACTGCGCGCCTCGGCGTACAAGAGCGCCTACGTCACCGCCAAGCACGGCCTCGAGGGGTTGTCGAAGGTGATCGCGCTGGAGGGCGCCCCGCACGGGGTCACCTCCAACTGCGTCAACCCCGCCTACGTGCGCACCCCGCTGGTGGAGAACCAGATCGCCGACCAGGCGCGGGCGCACGGGCTGTCCGAGGACGAGGTGGTCGGGCAGGTGATGCTGGCCCCGGCCGCGATCAAGCGGCTCATCGAGCCCGAGGAGGTCGCCGAGGCGGTGGCCTACCTGTGCTCGCCGGCGGCGACCTCGATCACCGGCAGCTCCCTGGTGATGGACGGCGGGTGGAGCGCCCACTAATGAAGGACCCCCTGCCCCCCACCACTCGCCAGCTCGCGGCGGGGCCCTGCAGGGGGCCGGCACCGGGGTCCGGGCAGCTCGACGGCGCTGACGAGTACTTCGCGCTGCTGCTGGGGGAGGCCGCGGCGATCGAGTTCGAGGGGCCGGTCGTCCGCGCCCGGGCCGCCGGTGCCGACAGCGCCACCGTCGCCGGGCTGGAGCGGGTGAAGCTGCTGGCCCTGCAGGTGCGCGACGCGTTCGCCGCGCGCCGCCGCCGGGAGTCCGAGCTCGCCGCGCTGTTCGACACCGCCGGCGACCTGGCCGCGCTGCGCAGCGTCGACGACGTCCTGACCGCGATCGTGCGCCGGGCCCGGCAGCTGCTGGGCACCGACGTCTCCTACCTGACGCTGCACGACGACGCCCGGGGCGACACCTACATGCGGGTGACGGACGGCTCCGTCTCGGCCCGCTTCCAGGCGCTGCGGCTGCCGATGGGCGCCGGCCTCGGCGGGCTCGTCGCGCAGACCGCCGCCCCCTACGCCACGGCCCGCTACTTCGCCGACCCACGCTTCCAGCACACCGACGAAATCAACGGCGGCGTGGCCGAGGAGGGGCTGGTCGCCATCCTCGGGGTGCCGCTGGTCCGGGGCTCGCGGGTGATCGGCGTACTCTTCGCCGCCGACCGCAGCGAGCGGCTCTTCGACCGCTCCGAGGTGTCGCTGCTGGGCTCGCTGGCCGCGCACGCCGCCATCGCGCTGGACAACGCCCGGCTGCTGGAGGAGACCCGGGCGGCGCTGGAGGAGCTGTCGGCGGCCACCCGCGAGCTGCGCGCCCACTCGACGTCGGTGGAGCGGGCCGCCGGCGCCCACGACCGGTTCATCGACATCGTGCTGCGCGGCGGCGGGGTGGAGGACGTCGCGGCCGCGGTCACCGAGGCGCTCGGCGGGCGGATCACCATCCTCGACGAGCACGGCCGCGGCACGCCGTCCCCCGCGGCGGACGACGACCTGCCCGAGGACCCGGCCGCCGCGCTGGCCCTGGCCCGCTCCACCGGCCGCACCGTGCGCCACGGCAGCTGGTGGACCGCCGCGGTGACCGCCGGCGCGGAGCTGCTCGGCGGCCTGGTGCTGCACCGGGACGACGAGCTGTCCGACGCCGACCAGCGCATCCTCGAGCGCGCCGCCCTGGTCACCGCCCTGCTGCTGCTCATCCGGCGCACCGCCAGCGAGGCCGAGGGCCGGGTGCGCGGCGAGCTGCTGGAGGAGCTGCTCGGCCCGGCGCTGCGCGACCCGGATGGGTTGCGGGAGCGCGCCCGCCGGCTGGGGGCCGACCTCGACCGGCCGCACGCCGTCGTCGTCGCCCTGGTCGAGGAGCGCTCCCGGGGCCGCGCACTGGCGCAGGCCACCCACCTGGCCGCCGTCCGCGGCGGGCTGGCCGGGCTGCACGACGGGCGGGTGGTGCTCTGCCTGCCCGGTCAGGAGCCCGGCGCCGCCGCGGCCCAGGTGTGCCGCGAGCTGACCGCGGCGGTGGGCCGGCCGGTGACCGTGGGCGGCGCCGGCCCGGCGCAGGGGCCGGCGGCCGTCGCCCCCGCGCACGTCGAGGCGCAGCGGTGCGCCTCCACGCTGGTCGCGCTCGGCCGGGCCGGGGAGGCGGCCAGCGCCGGGGAGCTCGGCTTCGTCGGGCTGCTCGTCGGCGAGGGCCGCGACGTCCACGGCTTCGTCACCGCCACGCTCGGCCCGGTGCTGGACTACGACGAGCGGCGCGGCACCGACCTGGTCGGGACGCTGCGCGCCTGGTTCGACGCCGGCGGCTCCCCGGCGCGGGCGGCCGAGGCGCTGAAGGTGCACGTCAACACCGTCACCCAGCGCCTGGACCGGGTCGGCCGGCTGCTCGGCCGCGGGTGGTCGGCACCCGAGCGCGCCCTCGAGGTGCACCTGGCGCTGCGGCTGCACCGGCTCACCGGCCCGGCTGCGGGCTGAGCGGGCCGACGTCCCCGCTTCCTAGCCCGGACCGGTCACCGCGCCCGGTGGGAGCCCGCCGAGATCCCCCATCTGCTTGCCGCACCGGCGACAGACCTTCAGGTCCGGGCCGTGCGACCGTTCGTCGGCGGGGTGCTGCCGCACGTAGGAGTGGACCCCGAGGCGGCACGGGAGGGGCTTGCCGGCCATGCGGCGATGCTCGGCGGCAGTTCGCCCGCACGACACGGCCGGAGGTCCCTGCCGCCTACCCTGGCCGGGTGCACGCCGTCCCCGTCCTCCTGCCGGCGGCCGGGTGGACGGCGCTGGCGCAGGCGCACGCGCAGCGGGCCGACGCGCTGACCGCGGGGCACCGCGCCCGGCGGGCCACCGGCGCCCGGCACCCGGTCGAGGACTTCCTCCACGAGTACTACAGCGCCCGCCCGGCGCAGCTGCGCCGCTGGCACCCGGGCGCCGGGGTGGCGCTCCAGGCCGGCCCGGACGGTCCGGCGCCGCACGCTGCCTGGCGCTGGTACGCCACCGGCGACGACGGCGCGGTGGCGCTGGACCGCGACGCCTACCTGGCCGACCGCGGCGACACCGTGGCCTTCGTCGCCCGGCTGCTCGCGGCGACCGCGTCCCGGCCCGCGCACACCGGCTGCTTCGGCCTGCACGAGTGGGCGATGGTCTACCGGGACGACGAGCACCGGCACCCGCTGCCGTTGCGGCTCGGCCAGGCCGGCACCGACGCGGTCGTGGAGGCCCACCCGATCCGCTGCTCGCACTTCGACGCGTTCCGGTTCTTCACGCCCGCCGCCGTCGGCCGCAACCGGCTGCAGCCCACCCGCGCGACCCAGGTGCAGATGGAGCAGCCGGGCTGCCTGCACGCCACCATGGACCTCTACAAGTGGGCCTACAAGCTCGGCCCCGCCGTCCCCGGCGACCTGCTGCTGGACTGCTTCGTGCTGGCGGCCGACGTCCGCGAGCTGGACATGCGCGCCTCGCCCTACGACCTCCGCGACGCCGGGTACGAGCCGGTGCGCATCGAGACCCCGGAGGGCAGAGCGCAGTACGTCGCCGCCCAGCGGGAGTCCGCCCGCCGGGGCGCTGAGCTGCGGTCCCGCCTGCTCGCCGTGTGCGCCGCCCTCGGGGAGGACTGACCGGGCGCCACCGGTGCCCACCTGGTGCGTCGACCACGTGGGCACCGGCGGCGCCCGACCTCGGCTATCCCTTCACGCAGTCGAAGCTGCTCGCCTCGTCGGGGCTCCCCGTGCCGCTGTACCGCGGGTGGGTCGGGTACTCGCACAGCGGCCGCGTGCGGGTGGCGCCGGGGTTGGTGTCCTGGACGACGGGGTCGGCCGGCGCCGCGCCGGTCGTCACCCAGTGGTCCAGGGCGGTCAGGGAGTCCCAGCCGGCGGCGAACGGCGTGGCGAGATTGGCGTGGTTGGCCCCGGGGACCAGGTAGAAGCGGGCGAACGCGTCGACCTCGCGCTGCCCCATGGTGTCCACCAGGCGCTCGTAGTACTCCACCGTGGCCCGGTGGCTGACCAGCTCGTCCGCCGTCCCGTGCAGCAGCAGGAGCTTCCCGCCCCTCCTCGCGAAGGGCCGCAGGTCGGTGTCGTTCACGTCCTGCAGCGCGGTGAGCTCGGAGATGCGGTCCTGCCAGACGCCCGGTGCCAGCGGGTCCAGGGACAGCGAGTCGTAGCCGGCGTCCCGGGTCACCGCGTACTTGACCCAGGCGTCCCAGAACTGCATGCCGTAGCCGGCGGTCTTCGGCATGGGGGTGGCCGGCGCGGTCGTCCCCAGGCCGAGCAGCGGCGTCGACATGTCCGCGCCGGACAGGTACGGGAAGCCCGGGTAGCCGGTCTCCCCGCTGGCCAGCGGGTAGTCGAACGTGATCGCGCTGGAGACGGCCCGGATCGCGGTGATCTGCGGGTCGGACAGGCAGCCGTCGCCGAGGTCCCGGCCCTCCGGGCAGCGGAGGACGACGGGGTCGAAGTCGCAGGCCGACTCGTCGCCGATGACGCCGTCACGCAGCCCGTCGAGGTCGTCGCAGGCCTCGATGACGGCGTTGTAGAGCAGCACCTGCTGGCCGGGCCGGGGGAACGCGCCCGGCGCGGCGAGCTGACGGGTCATGTGGCCGAAGTACAGGTCCAGGGTGGCGGCGTTGAACGCCGGGTACACGCTGATCACCCCGTCGAAGTCGCGCTCCCAGCGCTGCGCGACGGCGAGCGCCTCCCGGCCGCCGGTGGAGCCGCCCGCGAAGTAGGTCTGCTTCGGCGTGTTCCGGTCGTAGTACCGGCCGATGAGGAACACCGCGGCGTCCCGGGTCTTCTTCAGGGCGTCGCCGGCGAAGTTGCGCAGCGCCTCGTCGTTGGCGAGGAACTCCCCGTAGAGCGAGGCGGTCGGCAGGAACCCGGGGGGCGTCTGGTGCCCGGAGTCGCTGGCGAAGGTCGCGTAACCGCGGCCGAGCGGCCGGGGGGCGTCGTCGGGACCGAAGGGGACGTTCCCGTCGAGCGCCGGGATGGTCCCGTCGTACCCACCCCCGCCGAACATGAGCGCCTTCTGGTTCCACGTGGTGGGCAGCGCCACCTGCATGCGGATGTCCGGGGCGGCGGGGTCCACGGGGTGCAGCGCGGCGCTGACCCTGCAGTGCTCCCCGATCGCGGCGGTGCCGCTCCCGGACGGAGCCACGAGGGAGGCGTCGGTCACCTCCCCGCCGGTCGTCGGCAGGCCGATGACACGAGCGGGGACCTCGACCCCCACGAGCGCCGCGCAACGGGCGGCGGCGTCCGTGGCGCCCGCCGGCGTCGTCCACCCGAGGGAGGCGACGACGGCGAGGGCCACCCCCGTCGCGATCGCCCTGGCTCTGGTCAGGTGCATGGGACTCCTGTCGTTCGACCGTGGCGGCCGGGTGAGGGCGCGGCGGTGGAGTGCACGGCCGGTGGACCCCATCGCCCACCGTGGGCACCGGGTGAGGCAGGTCACACCGTAGGACCGGGACGGAGGGGCTCCCCACGTGGGGGACCTCCACAGTCGCGCCCCCAGGTGTGGCGGCCGGGCCCACGCCCGGAGCCGGCGGACCGGCGGGTCGTACCGTCGTCCGTGTGACCCCCAGCGCCTCCGACCGCCTGCGCACCGACCGCTGGCTGCGCCTGGACGGGACGACGAACACCCGCGACCTCGGCGGGCTGCCCACCGTCGACGGCGGCACGACGGTCCCCGGCCGGGTCCTGCGCAGCGACAACCTGCAGACCCTGAGCGAGTCCGACGTCCGCCGGCTGGTGGACGACGTCGGGCTGCGCGAGGTCGTCGACCTGCGCACCACCGCCGAGGTGCTGCTGGAGGGCCGCGGCCCGCTGCGGGACGTCCCCGAGGTGACCCACCGGCACTTCACCCTGCTCCCCGAGCGCGGGCACCACACCGACGTGTTCGCCGTCGAGGAGGCCGACCTCCCCGAGCTGCCGGCCGACTGGGCCGAGTCGATCCTGCCGCGGCAGGTCGACGAGGGCGACCAGGAGGAGCCGCCGGCGGTGCGCTCCTACCTGGGCTACCTGGCGCACCGTCCGGAGAACGTCGTCGCCGCACTGCGCACCCTGGCCGCCGGAGACGACGGCGCGACGGTCGTGCACTGCGCCGCGGGCAAGGACCGCACCGGCGTGGTGGTGGCCTTCGCGCTCACCGTGGCCGGCGTGCCGGACGAGGAGGTCGTCGCCGACTACGCGCTGACCGCCGAGGTGATCGACGACCTGGTCGCCAAGCTGCGCTCGTCGCCGACGTACGCCGAGGACATGGTCCGCCGCGACGTCGCCAGCCACACGCCGCGGGCGGAGACCATGCGCCGGCTGCTGGAGCTGCTCGCCGAGCGGCACGGCGGGCCCGCCGGCTGGCTCACCACGCACGGCTTCGGCCCCGAGGAGCAGGCCGCCCTCCGCGCGAGACTCCGGGACTAGCACCCGCGGCTACGACTCGTGGCCCCCTTCAGGGTCCCGCGGCGAGCTCGCGAGCCGTGGGGGGAAGGGGGTCCTCTTCTTGTGCCGGTACATCTCCGCGTCGGCGGCGCGGAGCAGGGCGTCGGCGCTGCCGCCCGGCCCGCTGTGGACGGCGGCGCCCACGCTGTTCCCCACGGCGATGCTGTTGCCCTCCAGCCGGAAGGGCTGGTGGAAGCACCCCAGCACCCGGTCGACGACGCGGCCGGCGTCCTCGGGCCGGGCCAGCGCGGGCAGCAGGACGGCGAACTCGTCGCCGCTGAGCCGGCCCACCAGGTCGCCGGGGCGGATCGCGGCCCGCAGCCGGGCGGCGACCTGGCGCAGCAGCTCGTCGCCGGCCGCGTGGCCGAGCGAGTCGTTGACCGCCTTGAACCGGTCCAGGTCGCAGAAGAGGACGCCGACGTGCTGCTCGGGGGCGGTGCCGGCCAGCACCTCGCCGAGCCGGTCGAGGAAGAGCACCCGGTTGGGCAGCCCGGTGAGCGCGTCGTGGGTCGCCTGGTGCCGGACGGTCTCCAGCAGGCGGGCCCGCTGCAGCGCCGTCGCCGCCTGGTCGCCGATGCCGCGCAGGCGGTGCAGCACGTCACCGGCCAGGACGGCGGGGGCGCGACCGGCCGGCCAGCTCGCCGTCGCCACGCCGAGGAAGGTGCGCCCGGCCAGGACGGGGACGGCGACGACGTCGGTGAGCTGCAGCGCCTCCAGCAGCTGGCTCAGCAGCGGGCTGCTGGACTCCGGCCGCAGGAAGCGCGGCTCCCGGTCGGTCAGCATGCCGACCAGCTCCGGGATCTCCTCGGCGCGCATCGACGTCGCGTGCATGATCCGGCGGTTGTCCTCGGTCGGGTCGACCGAGGCCGCGGTGCGCAGGGCGCCCTCGGCCGGGTCCCACAGCAGCACCGCGGCGCTGTCGCAGCCCACCACCCGGGGCAGCGCCTCGGCGACCACCGCGCACACGTCGTCGGCGTCGGTGGCGCCGGCCAGCTCGTGGGCGAGGGTGAGCAACGCCCCGGCGCGGTGGGCCTCCTGCCGGGAGGTCTCCAGCGCCATGAGCAGGTCCAGCGCGGCCGCGGCGTACCCGGCGTAGGCGCCGAGCATCCCGCGCTCGTGACCGAGGCCGCCGTCCCCGGGGCGGTAGACCGCGGCCAGCCGGCCGTGCACCCGCCGGGCCGAGGCGACGTCGACCGAGACGACGTTCGGGCCGGTCTGCGCGCCGGCCAGGAGGTCGGCGGCCAGCGCGCGGACCTGCTGCTGCGGCAGCCCGGCGCTGTGCACCAGCGCCGGCCCGCCCGCGGGGTCGTCGACCGCGAGCACCCAGCCCGGGGCGAGCACGGCCTCCGCTGCCTTCTCCACGATCCGCTGCAGGACGGTGTCGACGTCCTCGCTGGCGACCAGGTCGGCGGCGGCCGACTGCAGGATGCGCAGCTGCTCGCGCAGGGCCAGCAGCTCGGGGGCGTCGTCGTCCCGGCGGCGGCCGCCCAGCCGGCGGCGGCGCTCCCACGTCAGGTGGTAGATGCAGACCGGGTGGCCGTCGGACTCGCACTCGGTGTGCAGGAGCTCGGCGGGCGGCAGGCCGAAGATCGTCGGCACCATCCCGATCAGGCCCTGCGCGTACTCGCAGTCCAGCCGGGAGTGCCGGTAGCCCTCGCGCAGCCGGTAGCTGAGCGTGGCGTGGGTGGCGCCGGCCTGCAGGACGCGCATCGTCGAGGTGGTCGAGAACTTGGCGACCGCCCGCGGGAGCTGGCGGTAGACCTGGCGCGGTGAGCCCATCGCGCGGACGAGCAGCACCAGCGCGGGCGTGAGCCCCAGCCCCAGGGCCTCGCTGCCGACCCGGAACATGGTCCGCGAGTCACCGAGCACCTCGGTCGCGGCGGTGAACAGCCGGATCCGGGTGTCGTAGCTGGTCCAGCGGGACGGCAGCTCGAGCTCCCCGGCGGTGAACGGGACGCCGGCGCGACGCAGCACCTCGGCGACCGCGTCGTCCCCACCCTGCCGGCGCACGTGGTTCAGCAGCAGGCCGGTGGTGGCGCCGGACGTCTCGCGGGCCTCGGTCGCCGCGGGACCGCTCACCGCCGGCCACCCGTGTCGCTCACGCCCGCTCCATCGGCAGCGCGGGTACGGGCCTTGAGCCCTGCCACCCCATGGAGGGACGCCAGCACGGAAGTGACACAAATACCCGGGGGGGGTATGGTGTCGTCCGCCGGGAGAGCCACCCGGCGGACGACGCGAGGAGGCGACTGCCATGACGACGCACGACCACCGTCCCGCGCCGGGACCGCACCAGGACCACGGCGCGACCCACGGCCCCGGGCCGGCCTCCTGGGGCGTGGCGGCGAGCGCGACACTGCACTGCCTCACCGGCTGCGCCATCGGCGAGGTGCTCGGCATGGTCATCGGCACGTCCGTCGGCCTGTCCGAATGGGCCACGGTCGCGCTCGCGGTCGCCCTGGCCTTCGTCTTCGGCTACGCACTGACGATGCGGGGCGTGCTGCGCGCCGGCCTGCCCTTCCGGCGCGCCCTGCGGGTGGCCCTGGCGGCCGACACCATCTCCATCGCCGTCATGGAGGTCGTCGACAACGCGGTGATGCTCTCGGTCCCGGGCGCCATGGAGGCCGGCATCTCCGGCGCCGTGTTCTGGCTCGCGCTCGCCGGGGCGCTCGCGGTCGCGTTCGTGGTGACGCTGCCGGTCAACCGCTGGATGATCAGCCGCGGTCGCGGCCACGCCGTCGTCCACGGCCTGCACTGAGGAAGGACCCCGTCCTCCCCACTCTTCGCAGGCTCAGGACGGGGCCCGGGACGGGGCCGCTCCAGTACGTCACCAGGCTCGGCCTGGGCCCCTGACAGCGGCGTGCTGATCGGTCGACGGTTCGTGCCCTCGCGGCGGTGAGATGACCGACCTCCCACGTCCGGCCGCTGCCACCCACCGACCGCCGTCCGCGCCGCCCATCCCGGGCCCTGGCGTCACGAGTCGCCCTCGCCCGCGCTCACCGTGCGGTCCGGCCCGCTCGTGCTCTGCCCACCCTGGTGGGCAGAGCACGAGCGTCCCGGGGGACCTCAGGGCGGTCCGCCGGCTGTTCGCGCCCGGTGCCGGCTCGACCGAGGACCGCAGAGCACCGTCAGCGCCGACACCGGGGTCGGCTCGACGAACGAGAGAACCGCTGTGAGAGGTGGCCGTTCCCGTGCGTCGCCGGGGCCGGACAGCAGACGACCCCGGTCTCCTGCCGAGGAGGCCGGGGTCGTGCGTCGTCCGCGGACGGCTCTAGCGGCCGTTCGCCATCGTCAGCAGCTCGTCGCGCATCGCCGGGCTGCTGGTGCGCGCGAGGGCGCGGTCGAGCGCCCGTCGCGTCCGCGCCGCCTGCCGACGCTGCCGCCAGCTGGAGGTCACGCTGCTCATCTGTGTCGCCTTCTTCCGGTCACGTGGGGGGCCTGCACCCAGAGCAATGCAGGTGCTACCAAAGATATTCCGAAGAAAGCCAGGCGAGCTTCAGGACACGGCGACGATCCCTCACCCGCGAGGGTGAGGCCGCACTCACTCCATGCCGAGCTCCCGGCGGGCCGCGGCCCGGGCGGCCTGCGGGTCGTCGGTCGCCAGCGCCGCCTCGGCGGCCCGCCGGCAGGCGTCGGTGTCGACGACGGCCAGCCGCGCGCCGACCCCGGCGATCGAGGACGCGGCGCAGGACAGCGACGTGACCCCGAGGCCGACCAGGACGCAGGCCAGCAGCGGGTCGGCGGCGGCCTCCCCGCACACGCCGACCGACCTGCCGGCGCGGCGACCGGCCTCGGCGGTGACCTGCACCAGCGCCAGCAGGGCCGGCTGCCACGGGTCGGTGAGGTCGGCGAGCTCGGCCGACAGCCGGTCGGCGGCCAGCGTGTACTGCGAGAGGTCGTTGGTGCCGATCGACAGGAAGTCGACGTGCCGCAGCAGCCGGTCGGCCATCAGCGCCGCCGAGGGCACCTCGATCATCACGCCGGGGGTGAGACCGCGGGCACGCACGCGCGCGGCGAAGTCCGCCGCCTCGGCCACGGTGGCGACCATCGGCGCCATCACCCAGGGCTCGGCGCCGGCCCGCCGGGCGCCCTCGGCGATCGCGTCCAGCTGGCGCTCCAGCAGGCCGGGGTCGCGCCGGGCGACCCGGAGGCCGCGGACGCCCAGTGCCGGGTTCTCCTCGTCGGGCATGGTGGCGAAGGCCAGCGGCTTGTCCGACCCGGCGTCCAGCGTGCGGACGACGACCCGCTGGCCGGGGAACGCCTCGAACACCGCGGCGTAGCCCGCCGCCTGCTCCTCCACCGACGGCTCCTCGGCCCGGCTGAGGAACGACAGCTCCGTGCGCAGCAGCCCGACCCCCTCGGCGTGCGCGGCGGCCGCGGCCCGGGCCCCGGCGCCGTCCTGCACGTTGGCCAGCACCTTCACCTCGAGCCCGTCGCGGGTGCGGCCCGGGCCGCGGTAGCCGGCCAGCGCCGCGGCGGCGGCCAGCGAGGCCTCGACCCGGGCCCGCGCCTCCCCGGGGTCCGGGTCGACGGTCACCGTGCCGAGCTCGCCGTCGAGCAGCACGGTCGCGCCCTCCGGGACGTCGTCCAGACCGCCGACGGCCACCACGCAGGGCAGGCCGAGCTGGCGGGCGATGATCGCGGTGTGGCTGGTGGTGCCGCCCAGCCGGGTGGCCAGGCCGGTGATCCGCCTCGGGTCCAGGCCGGCGGTGTCGGCCGGCGCGAGGTCGTCGGCCAGCAGGACCGAGGGCTCCTGCGGGCTGGGCACGCCGGGCTCCCCCTGCCCGGTGAGCTGGGCGACGATCCGGTCGCGCACGTCGCGGACGTCGGTCACCCGCTCGGCCATGAGCCCGCCCAGGCTGGTGAACAGGTCGACGAACTGCTGGGCCGCCTGCACGGTGGCGACGGCGGCCGGCGTGCCGCCGTCGATCCGCTGCTCGACCGCCGAGAGCAGGCCGCGGTCGCGGGCCAGGCCCGCGGTGGTGGCGAGCACCTCCGCGCTCACCCCGGTCGCCGCGCCGGCCCGCTCGGTCAGCCGGTCGGCGACCACGCCGGCCGCCGCGACGAACCGCTCCTTCTCCCCCGCGCGCTGCTCCTCGGCGACGACCGCGCCGTCGTCGGTGGGCAGTGCCACCGCGCCCGAGGGGCGGACGACCGGACCCCACGCCACCCCGGGGACGACGGGCGTCCCGGGCAGCACCACCGGGCCTCCCGCGGTCGGCAGGTCGGCGGTTCCGGGAGCGTGGGTGGTCATGGCTACCTCGCACGGTGTGGGTGGTCCGGGCCGGTGGGACGCTGGCATGGGGCTATGACCAGAGTCACGAAAAGGTGTTGACTTGTCAACGCATCGGAAGTAGAACCACAGCATCACAACCCAAAGCCCACACATCCGGGCATGCAGGGAGGAGGTGGTGCGGTGTACGCCGAAGAGCGTCAGCAGACGATCGCCGGGCTGGTCGCCGACCGCGGCCGGGTCTCGGTGACCGCTCTCGCCGAGGAGTTCGGGGTCACCACCGAGACCGTCCGCCGCGACCTGGCCCTCCTGGAGCGCGCCGGGATGCTGCGCCGCGTGCACGGCGGCGCGGTCCCCGCCGGCGCGCTCGCCTACGTCGAGACGGCCCTCGCCGAACGGCACGGCACCCGCAGCGAGCAGAAGCGCAAGATCGCCGCCGCTGCGCTCGACCTGCTGCCCGGCAACGACGGCAGCCTGCTGCTCGACGGCGGCAGCTCCACCGCCGCCCTCGCCGACGCGCTGCCCGGTGACCGCCGGCTGCTGGTCGCCACCCACTCGGTGCCCCTCGCGGCCCGGCTGGCCGCCGCCCCCGGCGTCGACCTGCACGTCCTGGGCGGGCGGGTCCGCGGGATCACCCAGTGCGCGGTCGGTGAGCGGACCGTGGCCACGCTGGCCGACCTGCGGGCCGACGTCGCCTTCCTCGGCACCAACGGCCTGACCCCCGACCACGGGTTCACCACGCCCGACGAGGCGGAGGCCTCGGTGAAGCGGGCGATGATCCGTGCCGGGCAGAAGGTGGTCGTGCTCGCCGACAGCAGCAAGTTCGGCCGCGAGCACCTGGTCCGCTTCGCGACGCCGGCCGACGTCGACGTCGTGGTCACCGACGCCGAGGCCGCGCCGGCCGACCTCGCCCGTCTCGAGGACGCCGGGATCGAGGTCGTGGTCGCATGACGAGCGTCGTCACCCTCACCGCCAACCCCAGCCTGGACCGGACGCTGTCCCTGCCCGGCCCGCTGACCCGCGGCGGCGTCGCCCGCCTGGCGCCGAGCTCCACCGAGCCCGGCGGCAAGGGCGTCAACGTCGCCCGGGCGGTCGCCGCGGCCGGCGGGGACGTCGTCACCGTGCTGCCGGCGGACGACGACGACCCGATCGTGCGGGCCCTGCGCGAGCTGGCCCTGCCGATGACCACCGTGCCGGTCGCCGCGCCGGTGCGCACCAACTACACGCTGGCCGAGCCCGACGGCACCACGACCAAGCTCAACGAGCCCGGCGCCCCGCTGGACGCCGCCGCACGCGGCGCCCTGCGTGCCGCCCTGCACGAGCACGCCGACGGCGCCCGCTGGGTGGTGCTGTCGGGTTCGCTGCCGCCGGGCACCCCGGTCGACTGGTACGCCGAGCTGGTGCGCGCGCTGCGCGACACCGGCGCGAAGGTCGCCGTCGACACCTCCGAGGCGCCCCTGCTGGCCCTGCTGGCCGCCGGCCCCGACGCCGCGCCCGACCTGCTGAAGCCCAACTCCGAGGAGCTCGCCCAGCTCTCCGGCGTGCCCGAGGCCCACCTGACCGCCAACCGCGCCACCGCGCTGGCCGCCGTCGACACGCTGCACGCGCGCGGCGTGGCCGAGGTGCTGCTGACCCTCGGCGGGGACGGCGCGCTGCTGTCCTGCGGCGAGGGCGTGTGGGCCGCGACCCCGCCGCGGATCGCCGTCCGCAGCACCGTCGGCGCCGGCGACTGCAGCCTGGCCGGGCACCTGCTCGCCGACCTCGCCGGGGGCGGGCCGGCCGAGCGGCTGCGCAGCGCGGTCGCCTACGGCGCGGCCAGCGCCTCCCTGCCGGGTTCCGCCGTCCCCACGCCCGGGCAGGTGGCCGCCCTCGACGTCGAGGTCGCCACCGTCCGGACCGAGGGCCTGCCCAGCACCGCCACCGCACCGCCCCCTGTACCGCGCACCACCGTCCCGGCCGCCGGCCGCGACGTCTGACGCATCACGAGTAGGTGAGCCATGCCCGACCTCATCACCCCTGACCTGGTGGCGCTCGACGCCGACCTGGGTTCCGACAAGAGCACGGTCGTCCGCCGGCTCGCCGGGCTCGTCGCCGGCGACGGTCGCGCCACCAGTGCCGACGCGCTCGCCGAGGACGCCCTCGCCCGCGAGGCGCAGGCCGCCACCGGTCTGCCCGGCGGCATCGCGATCCCGCACTGCCGCTCGGCCGCGGTGACCGAGGCCTCGCTGGCCTTCGCCCGGCTCAGCCCCCGGGTCGACTTCGGTGCCCCCGACGGCCCGGCCGACCTGGCCTTCCTCATCGCCGCGCCGGCCCACGGGGACGCCGACCACCTCACCCTGCTCACCGCGCTGGCCCGCGCGCTGGTGCGGCCGGAGTTCGTGACCTCGCTGCGCGCCGCCGGCTCCGAGGCCGAGGTCGTCCGGCTGGTGCAGGAGGTCGTCGCCCCCGAGCCGGCCGCCGCCCCCGCCGCGGCGTCCGCCACCACCGGGGCGACGGCCACCTCCGCCGGTGCCACCCCGCCGTCCACCACGCCGGCCGGCACCCCGTCGGGCGGCGCGCGCCGCAGCCTGGTCGTGGTCAGCGCCTGCCCGACCGGCATCGCGCACACCTACATGGCCGCGGACAAGCTCACCGCCGCCGGGCAGGCGGCCGGGGTCGACGTGCACGTGGAGACCCAGGGCTCCTCGGGCTCGACCCCGCTGGACCCGGCCGTCATCCGGAACGCCGACGCGGTCATCTTCGCCGTGGACGTCGGCGTCCGGGACCGCGACCGGTTCGCCGGCAAGCCGCTGGTCCAGTCGGGCACGAAGCGGGCGATCAACGAGCCGGACGTCATGGTCCGCGAGGCCCTGGCCGCCGCGGACGACCCGAACGCCCGCCGGGTGCCGGGTGGCGCCGGTGGCGCGACCGAGCCGGCCGCGGCCGCGGCCGGCTCGCCGGGGATCGGCACCGAGATCCGCCGCTGGCTGCTCACCGGCGTCAGCTACATGATCCCGTTCGTCGCCGCGGGCGGTCTGCTCATCGCCCTGGGCTTCCTGTTCGGCGGCTACCAGATCGTCAACCCCGACCCGACGTCGGCCGATGGCAACAGCTACGCGCTGAACTGGGCGCTGAACAACACCTTCTTCAACCTGCCCACCGCCCCGCCCACCGAGGGGCTGAACGACGGGTTCCTGGGCTACCTCGGCGCGGTCTGCACCGTGCTGGGCCAGGCGGCCTTCGGGTTCCTCGTCCCGGCACTGGCCGGCTACATCGCCTACGCGATCGCCGACCGCCCCGGCATCGTCCCCGGCTTCGTCGTCGGTGCCGTGTCCGTCACCGTGGGCGCCGGCTTCATCGGTGGTCTGATCGGCGGCATCATCGCCGGGTTCGCCGCACTGTGGATCAGCCGCTGGAAGCTGCCGGTCGGCGTCCGCGGCCTGCAGCCGGTCGTGATCATCCCGCTGCTGGCCACGCTCATCTCCAGCGGACTCATGGTCGTCGTCCTCGGCCGCCCGCTCGCCGCCCTGCTCACCGGGCTGGGCAACTGGCTCAACGGCCTGACCGGCACCTCGGCGATCCTGCTCGGGATCATCCTCGGCCTGATGATGTGCTTCGACCTGGGCGGCCCGGTGAACAAGGCGGCCTACGTCTTCGCCACCACCGGCCTGGCCGCCGGCGCCGGCGCTCCGCTGGTCATCATGGCCACGGTCATGGCCGCCGGCATGGTGCCGCCGCTGGCGATGGCGCTGAGCACCGCGATCCGGCCCAAGCTCTACACCCCGGCCGAGCGGGACAACGGCAAGGCGGCCTGGCTGCTGGGGGCCTCGTTCATCTCCGAGGGGGCGATCCCGTTCGCCGCGGCCGACCCGCTGCGGGTCATCCCCTCGATGATGCTCGGCGGCGCGACCACCGGCGCGATCGTCGCGGCCTCCGGCATCGAGCTGCGGGCCCCGCACGGCGGCTTCTTCGTGTTCTTCGCGATCAGCAACTTCCTGCTGTTCGTGCTCGCGATCGCCATCGGCATGGTGGTCGGCGCGATCGCGGTCACCATCGCCAAGAGCATCGGCCGGCCGAAGGCCGAGGCCGTCCCGGAGGACGCCGTCGACATGGCCCACGCCCACAACGCCGCCCCGGTCACCCAGCCGGCTCGCGCCTGACCCGCCAGGCTGTAGCCGACCGCCCGTCCCCGAAGCGAGGGAGAACGCACATGCCCAGTCAGACCGTGACCGTCGGTTCCCGGGTCGGGCTGCACGCCCGACCGGCGGCCCTCATCGCCGAGGCCGTCGGCAAGGCCGGGGTACCGGTCACGCTGGCCACGGCCGGGGGCAACCCGGTGGACGCCGGGTCGCCGCTGATGATCATGACGCTCGGCGCGAAGCAGGGGACGGAGGTCGTCGTGAGCAGCGACGACCCCGCGGTCCTCGACCAGATCGCGGGCCTGGTCGCCCAGGACCTCGACGCCGAGTAGCGGGAGGCCCCGTCCAGCGGGGCCCCACGGACGACGGCGCCCGTCCCCTGCAGAAGGGGGCGGGCGCCGTCCTGTGTCCGGGTCGCTGTGGGCGCCGGCGTGAGGTCAGTGCTGGTCGGGGCGCGGGACGTCGCCGCGCCAGGCGCCGGTCTCGGTGCCGCGGGCCTCGATGAACTCCTTGAACCGCTTGGCGTCGGCCTTGACCTGCCGGTCGTCGAAGCCGAGCGCCGCGCCGGCCTTCTCGACGATGCCGTGCGGCTCCCAGTCGATCTGGATCATCACGCGGGTCTTGCTGTCGTCGAGGCGGTGGAAGGTGACCACCCCGGCGTGCTTGGCGTCGCCACCGGTGCTGGTCCAGGCCACCCGCTCCTCGGGGTGCTGCTCGGTGATCTCCGCGTCGAACTCCCGCTTGACCCCGTCGATGTTGGTGATCCAGTGGGTGTGCGTGTCGTCGAGCTGGGTGATCCGCTCGACCCCGCCCATGAACTGCGGGAAGGACTCGAACTGCGTCCACTGGTCGTAGGCGACCCGGATCGGGACGTCGACGTCGATGGCTTCCTGCACGCTGGCCACGATTGGCTCCTCTGCTCGGGTTCGTCGGGTGTAGCCGCTCTACCCGACGTCCGCGCGCAGGACACCTCCGTTGCGGGGCCGGCCGTCCAGGCGACCGGCCGGCTCCGCGGTGGGCTCAGAAGGCCAGCGCCGTCCCGGGGTCGGACAGCAGCGCGCCGACGTCGGCGAGGAATCGGCTGCCCAGCTCCCCGTCGATGACCCGGTGGTCGAACGACAGCGCCAGCTGGGTCACCTGCCGCGGCCGGACCCTCCCCTTGTGCACCCACGGCATCGCGCGGATCGCGCCGAAGGCCAGGATCGCCGACTCGCCGGGGTTGAGGATCGGCGTCCCGGTGTCGACGCCGAACACCCCGACGTTGGTGATCGTGATCGTGCCGCCGATCATGTCCTCGGGTGCGGTCCGCCCGGCCCGCGCGGTCTCGGTCAGCTGCGTCAGCGCGCCGGCCAGCTCGGCCAGCGACAGCCGGCCGGCGTCCTTGACGTTGGGGACGACGAGCCCGCGGGGGGTCGCCGCCGCGATGCCGAGGTTGACCTGCCCGTGGACGACGATCTCCTGCGCCGCCTCGTCCCAGGAGCTGTTGACCATCGGGTGCCGGCCGGCCGCGAGCAGCAGCGCCTTGGCGACGAACAGCAGCGGGCTGACCTTGACCCCGGCGAACTCCGGCCGCGCGGCCAGCCGGCCGCGCAGCTTCACCATCCGGGTGACGTCGACGGTGAGGAACTCGGTGACGTGCGGCGCGGTGAACGCGCTGGCCACCATCGCCGCGGCGGTGTGCTTGCGCACCCCCTTGACCGGGATCCGCTGCTCCCCCGCCATTATCGCGACATTGGTCGCTCCAGGAGGCGCGGACGCCGGGCCCGCGGCCGCCTGCTGCACGTCGGCCCGGGTGATCACCCCGCCGTCCCCGCTGCCGGTCAGCCCGGCCAGGTCGACGCCGAGGTCCTTGGCCAGCTTGCGCACCGGGGGCTTGGCCAGCGGCCGGGGCCGCCGGCGTCCCACCTCGGCCGCGCGGGACGGCGCGGCGTCGGCGGACGCCGCGTGCGCCTCGGCCTGCCGGCCCACCTCCAGGCCGCCGTGCCGGACCGGCTTGGCGGTCATGTCCGGGGCGGTGGCCAGCAGCGGCGGGTGATCGGGGACGTCGGCCGCCCGGGAGTGGTCGGCGCCCGGGAGCGGCGCGGGGGCCGTGGCGACGGCGCGGCGCGGGCGGCGGCGGGCCTCGGTGTTCCGCGGGCCGTAGCCGACGAGCACCGCCGTCCGCCCGCCGGGAGCCGCCCCGCCGATCAGCCCGGCGGCGACCTCCTCGCCGTCGCCGGCGGCGCTCCCCGCAGGCCCGGGCGCACCCTCCCCGCCGGTGTCGATGGTGATGATCGGCGCGCCCACGTCGACGGTGTCCCCCGCCTCGTGCAGCAGCGCGGTGACCGTGCCGGCGTACGGCGAGGGCAGCTCGACGGCGGCCTTCGCCGTCTCCACCTCGCAGAGCGGCTGGTTGACCGTGACCGTGTCGCCGACGGCGACCAGCCACTGCAGGATCTCGCCCTCGGTGAGGCCCTCGCCGACGTCGGGCAGCTTGAACTGGCGCAGCATCGGTCAGAACTCCATCGCGCGGTCGACGGCATCGAGCACCCGGTCGAGGTCGGGGAGGTACTCCTCCTCGAGCTTCGACGGCGGGTAGGGCGTGTCGTAGCCGCCCACCCGCAGCACCGGCGCCTCCAGGGAGTGGAAGCACTGCTCGGTGACCCGGGCGGCGATCTCCGCGCCCAGGCCCAGGGTCACCGGTGCCTCGTGGACGACGACGCAGCGCCCGGTGCGCCGCACCGACTCGACCACCGGGTCCAGGTCCAGCGGGCTCAGGGTGCGCAGGTCGACCACCTCGAGGGAGCGGCCCTCCTCCGCCACGGCCTCGGCCGCCTGCAGCGCCGTCTTCACCATCGGGCCGTAGGCGAGCACGGTGACGTCGTCCCCGCCGCGGACCACCCGCGAGGCGAACAGCGGGTCGGGGGTGCCGTCGGGGTCGAGCTCGGCCTTGTCCCAGTACCGGCGCTTGGGCTCGAGGAAGACGATCGGGTCCGGGTGCGCGATGGCCTGCTGGATGCCCCAGTAGGCGTCGACCGGGTTGCTGACCGCCACCACCTTCAGGCCCGGCGTGTGCGCGAAGTAGGCCTCGGGGCTCTCGCTGTGGTGCTCGACCGCGCCGATGCCGCCGCCGAAGGGGATGCGGATGACGATCGGCATCGGCAGCCGCCCCCGCGAGCGGGCGTGGATCTTCGCCACCTGGGTGACGATCTGGTTGTAGGCGGGGAAGACGAACCCGTCGAACTGGATCTCGCAGACCGGCCGGTACCCGCGCATGGCCAGCCCGACGGCGGTGCCGAGGATGCCGGCCTCGGCCAGCGGGGTGTCGACGACGCGGTCCTCGCCGAAGTCCTTCTGCAGACCGTCGGTGATCCGGAAGACCCCGCCGAGGCGGCCGATGTCCTCCCCCATGAGCACGACCTTGGCGTCGTCCTCCATCGCCCTGCGCAGGCCGAGGTTGAGCGCCTTGCCGATGGTGAGGGTCTGGGTGCTCACTCGTGGCCTCCCTCGAAGCTCGCCTGGTAGGCCTCGAACTCCGCCTGCTGCGCGGCCAGGGGCGGCGTCTGCTCGGCGTAGACCCGGTCGAACATCGCCGTCCCCGGCGGGTCGGGCATCTCCGTCGTCCCCCGGCGGATCCGCCCGGCCAGCTCGTCGGCCTCGGCCTCGACGGCGGCGAAGAAGTCGGCGTCGGCGGCGCCGGAGCGCGACAGGTACGCCTTGACCCGGGCGATCGGGTCGCGCAGCTTCCACTCCTCCAGCTCGCTGGCCAGGCGGTAGCGGGTGGGGTCGTCGGAGGTGGTGTGCGCGCCCATCCGGTAGGTGAACGCCTCGATGAAGGTGGGGCCCTGGCCCTCGCGGGCGGCGGCGAGGGCCGCCCGCGTGACCGCCAGGACGGCGAGGACGTCGTTGCCGTCGACCCGGACGCCGGGGAAGCCGAAGCCGGCCGCGCGCTGGTACAGCGGCACCCGGGACTGCCGCTCCAGCGGCACGCTGATCGCGTACTGGTTGTTCTGGCAGAAGAAGACGACCGGCGCGGAGAAGCTGGCCGCCCAGATCATCGCCTCGTTGACCTCGCCCTGGCTGGTCGCGCCGTCGCCGAGGAAGGCCAGCACGGCCTGCTCGGCCCCGTCGCGCTGCAGGCCCATGGCGTAGCCGGTGCCGTGCAGGCACTGGGCGCCGATGACGACGGTGTAGAGGTTGAAGCCGGTGGCGACCGGGTCCCAGCCGCCGTTGTCGACGCCGCGGAAGAGGCTGATGACGTGCAGCGGGTCCACCCCGCGGGTCCACGCCACGCCGTGCTCGCGGTAGGTGGGGAAGGCCATGTCGTCGGGCTGCATCGCGCGGCCCGCGCCGATCTGGGCGGCCTCCTGGCCCAGCAGCGACGCCCAGATGCCCAGCTCGCCCTGGCGCTGCAGGGCGGTGGCCTCGACGTCCCACCGGCGGACCAGCACCAGGTCGCGGTAGAGGTCGCGCAGCTGTGCGTCGTCCAGGTCGACGGCGTACTGCGGGTGCTCGACCCGCTCGCCCTCCGGCGTCAGCAGCTGCACCAGGTCGGGCTGCCGAGGCAGGTGCGGCGCCCCCGCCCCCGGTACCGGGTCGACCACCTCGGTCGCACTCGACAGGCTCACGTGCTCCTCCTCGCCGTCGTCCGCCCGCAGCCGGGGTCACCGGCGGCGCGGGCGGGATGGACGTCCCGTGGCACCCGGGTGTGGCACCACTCACATCCATCGTGACACGACCCGGGCGTCCCTGACGAGACACCTCACCCACCGATCTGCGCAAGATCCCGACGACGGACTGCGCACGATGACCGGTCGGCGCCCCTCAGCGCCTGTCAGACTGGGCGACGTGCCCCCTCTCGACGCCACCGACGCCCGCCTGCTGCGGGCCCTGGGCGAGGACCCGCGGGCGACGGTGATGGCGCTGTCGCAGCGGCTGGGGCTGGCCCGCAACACCGTGCAGGCGCGGCTGGCGCGGCTGGAGTCCAGCGGCGCGCTGGCGCCCTTCGACCACCGCGTCCGGCCCGAGGCCCTCGGCTACCGGCTCGGCGCCTACGTCACCGTGCAGGTGGTGCAGCGCGGCCTGGCCGACGTCGGCGAGGCGCTGGCGGACATCCCCGAGGTGCTGGAGGTGACCGCGCTGTCGGGCGTCGCCGACCTGCTGGTCCGGGTGGTCGCGGTCGACGCCGACGACCTGTGGCGGATCACCGAGCGGGTGCTGGCCATCCCGGGGGTGCAGCGCACCGACACCGCGCTGGCGCTGCGCCGGCTGGTCGACCACCGGATGGGGCCGCTGCTGGACCGGGCGGCCGGGACCGACCAGGCCTAGCCGGCGACGCGGCGCACCCGCACCGGGCCGCGCGCCGTGGCGACGTCGACCACCTCGCCGCGCTGGGTGACCTCCACCTGACCGGCCGCGGCCAGCCGGCCGGCCGCCTCCCGCGCCGCGGGCATCAGCTCCCGCCAACCCTCGGGGTCGACGGCGCGGGCGGCCTCCGACGGGCAGATCGTCGCGCCGGCCCGCCGGTCGTCGAGCAGCGCGTCGATCGCCCGCTCCAGCCGCACGCCGACGTCCTCCACGCCGCCCAGCGTGCGGTCCCGCGGACCGCCGCACCACCCGGCCCCTGCCAGCGCGCCGGCGGCACTCGCGTCGCGGTGTCGGCGGCTGCCCGCCGCGCCGCCACCGGCCGGGGGATGCTGGAGCCGTGCGCCGCTGGACACCCGCACTGCTCGCCACCCTGCTGCTCGTGCTCGCGGGCTGGGTGCTGGCCCCGCCCGCCTCGGCGTGCAGCTGCACCGGGGGGACGCCGACCGAGCTGGCCCTCCGCGCCGACGCGGTGTTCTCCGGCCGGCTGGAGTCGCGGGAGGTCGTCGGGGACACGGCCCTGCACGTCTTCCGCGTCGGCACCGTCCACGCCGGCGAGGTCGCCGCCCGGCAGGGCGTGGTCTCCCCCGCCTCCGGCGCCTCGTGCGGCCTCGAGCTCACCGGCGAGGGACCGTTCCTCGTCTTCGCCACCCGCGAGGACGGCCGGCTCGCCGCCGGGCTGTGCGGCGGCACCGCGCCGTGGACCGCCGAGGCCGCGGCAGAGGTGCAGGTGCTGACCGGGGCCACCACGCCCGCGCCCGGGTCGGCCGGCACCGAGCTGCCGGGCGGGCCGTCGCCCGCGGTCCTGGAGGCCGGCGCCGCCGTCCTCATCGCGGTGGCCGTGGTGGGCGGGCTGGCGCTGCGGCGACGGGCCGCCGGGTAGACCGGGGAACCGCTCGGCTGGTCGCCGAGTTCCCCTGCCGTCCGGTGCCGCGCTGAGCTGGGTGTACGGCGCCGCACGGCGGGGGTAGACCCGGGCCCATGGTGAAGCGCACCCCGCTGGGGACCATCGGCAAGGGACGACGCGGCATCAGCGTGGCGGGCTGGGCGCTGCGCGGGGCTGCCGCCGGTGCCGCGGGCAGCACCGCGCTCAACGCCGTCACCTACCTCGACATGGTCGTGCGCGGCCGCGGCACCAGCTCCACCCCCGAGCAGACGGTGGAGAAGCTCGCGGATCTGGCGCACGTTCAGATCCCGGGGGACGACGAGACGCGGTGGAACCGGGTGCAGGGCCTGGGCCCGATCACCGGGCTGGTCGCCGGCGTGGGCGTCGGAGTCGTGGTCGGGCTGGTGCGGGCCGCCGGCTACCGGTCGCAGCCGCTGGTCGGCACGCTCCTGACGACGCTGGGGGTGCTGGTCGCGGCCAACGGGCCGATGACCGTCCTCGGCATCACCGACCCGCGCACCTGGTCGGCGACCGACTGGGCCAGCGACGTCGTCCCGCACCTGGCCTACGCCGCGGTGGTGAAGACGACGATGGACGCCTTCGACCGCCTCTGAGCGCACCGAGTGCGACGAACTCGTGGTGATCGACGTCTGATGGCCACGAGTTCGCAGGTCTCGTGGCCGTCAGCGGACGCCCGCGTCAGGCGCGCCAGCCGGCCTCGTCGACGCCGCCGGGCACCGGGGCGTCGGGGTCGTAGGGCGTGCGGGTGAAGACGAAGGTGCCCACGTCCAGGTGGTCCTCGGCGATGCGCAGCGGCTCGCCGGCGTAGTAGCCGTCCAGGCCCACCCACGTGCCGTCGTCCCCTGGGGCGAACCGGCTGGCCCGCCCGGCGCGGCCCGGCAGCGGGCCCAGGTGCAGCAGCCCACCGGGCAGGGCCCGGAGCGCGTGCGGACCGGGGCCCCAGAACCAGATGCCCAGCGCCTCCAACGGCACCGGCGGGGCGGACGGCGTCCACGGCTCGACGACCCGCGGCTCGGCCGCGCGCAGGTCGGCCAGCAGGCCGGGGACCAGCGGGTCGAGCCCGGCGGTGGTGTTGGCCAGCGAGACCGCGCCGGTCCGCTCCTCCCGGTCGACGAAGACCCCGGCGAGGAAGCCGGGCATCGACCCGCCGTGGCCGACCAGCGTGCGCCCGTCGACCCGCAGCACCTGCAGGCCCAGGCCGTACGCCGCCCAGCCCGGCGCCGAGGAGTCCACGCCGGCGGGCACCGTCATCTCCTCCAGCGTCGCGGGGGCGAGCACGTCACCGGTGTCGCCGAGCAGGAAGGCGGCGAAGCGGCCGAGGTCGGCCAGCGTCGCCCACAGCTGCCCGGCGGCGGCCATCACGCCGGCGTCGTGCTCGGGCTCGGGCAGGACGACGTCGGCCCACGGGTGCACCGCGCGCCCCTCGGCGGCCGGGGCCACCGGCCGGGGGGTGGTCCGGGGCATGCCGAGCGGCTCGAGCACCTCGGTGCGGACGACGTCCTCCCAGGACCGGCCGCGCAGCCGTGCCACCAGCTCCCCGAGCAGGCCGAAGCCGAGGTTGGAGTAGTGGAAGCGGCGGGCCGCGCCGAGGACGACGTGCTCCGCGCCGAGCCGCAGGTCCCCGAGGGTCCCGCCCGGCGCCCGCTCCCACCAGCTGCCGGGGCTCTCCGCGGCGGCGCCGGCGACGTGGGCGAGCAGCTGGCCGACGGTGCGGTCGCCCAGCGGGGTGCCGGGCACGTGCCGGTCGAGCGGGTCGTCGAGGTGCACCCGGCCCTCGTCGCGCAGCCGCATCACGGCGACCGCGGTGACCGTCTTGCTGATCGAGCCCAGCCGGTACTGGACGTCGGTGTGCGGCTCGGGCACGTCGCCGCGACCGGCCGACCAGGCCAGCCCGCCGTCCCGGACGACCCCGGCGACCAGGCTCGGTGCCCGGCCCTCGCGCTGCACCCGGGCGGTGCGGGCGAGCAGCAGGCGGGCGGTGGACGGCAGGACGACGTCGGGCACGGCCAGACGCTAGCGAGCCGCGGCTCAGGAGGTGGGCGCCGCCTCGGGCACCGGCAGCCGGCCGGTGCGGGTGGCCCAGCGGTCGAACCAGAGGGTGGCCAGCGGCGGGACCGACGCGGCGAGGGCCAGCAGCGTCGTCCAGGCGTTCCAGCGCAGCACCCGGGCGGCCACCAGGGCGACCAGCACGTAGGCGACGAAGATCCCACCGTGGATCGGGCCGAAGATCTGCACCCCGCGCTCGGAGGTCGCCAGCACGTACTTCACGAACATCCCGAACAGCAGCCCCACCCAGGAGCACGCCTCGGCGAGGGCGACGGCACGGAAGGCGAGGGCGACGGCGCGGGGACTCACGGCCCCCATGGTCCCCGACGCCGCGGCACCCCGGTCGCGCCGGTCGCGGTGACCCGCGCCACCCGGCGTCCCAGCCTGGGGGTGCCTCGCGCGCGGAAGGCACCCCTGCGACGTGGCAGGGTCGGGGCCCGTGCGGAGTCTGGCGCGGCGGGAGTTCTGCCTGGTGCTGCTGCGCCGGATGGCCGACGTCCGTCCCGACCTGGTGGCCGAGGCGCTGCCCCGGCTGGGCGCCACCCGCGCCGAGGCGCACGCCGCACACACCCGCTGGCAGGCGCTGCAGCACTCGCCGCGGGCGCCGCGGGGGCTGGCGCTGCGGTCGGCGGTGCTCGGCCCGCCGGAGGAGACCGAGGACCGCCGGTTCGGCGACCTGGACCTCGAGGTGCGCCGCTGGCCGCTGCCGCTGTGGCCGCACCTGTGGTGGGAGGTGCTCACCGGCCCGGGCGGCGGCGTGCTGCAGGAGCACCTGGTCCGCGCGCCGGGCTCGCCAGTGCCGCAGGCGACCCCCGCCCGGCTGCTGGTGTGGGAGCACACCCTGGAGGACGTCGTCGGGCTGCCCGGGGCGCGCGGCGTCAACCCCGGCGTGGTCACCCGGTGGGAGGTGCACCTGCCCGGCGACGTCCGCGCCCGCTTCGTGTGGGGCCTGCTCCAGGCGGTCGACGCGCCGTGATCATCGGCGAGTGGCTGCCCGACACGCCGACGGCGGCCACCACCCGCCGATGATCACGGCAGGACAGGTGCGGTGGGTCCCCGGCCCCGCGCTCCCGGGGAGGAGAGCGCCGGCTCGGCGGCGACCGCGTGGGGTGTCACCCAGGCTGGTGACGGAACGCCCCGACGGATGTACTGACGGTAAGGGGCGTGACCCGGCCGTGACAATCACCCGCGTGTGATCTGGTCGGTGTTCGCCTCGACATGGCCGGTCCGTCGCGACGGGTGGTGCGGCTGTGGCGGGCGGGGTTCACGGGTACGGCTCCGGGGCACGCAGCGGTCATGGATCTGAAGCGACCCCTCGTCGTGCTGGCTGCGATCGGTGCCCTCACCGCCTGCGGCGCCAACACCGACCTGGAGCGGGGCGAGGGCGAGTGCAACGCCGCCGAGGTCGGCGGGAGCGAGCAGCAGCTGTGCGAGGACGCCGAGACGGACAACGAGCAGCAGACCGACGAGGAGGACGACGGCGTGAGCTGACGGGGGCACGGTGCGGCGGCGCACCGGTTACGGTCCGCCGGTGGGTGCGCGCAGGTACGACGCCGTGGTGGTGGGAGCCGGGCACAACGGTCTGGTGGCCGCGGCGTACCTCGCCCGCGCCGGGTGGTCGGTGCTGGTCCTCGAGCGGCTGCCGGAGGTCGGCGGCGCCGCGGTGAGCCGGCAGGTGTTCCCCGGCGTCGACGTCCGGCTCTCGGCCTACTCCTACCTGGTCAGCCTGCTGCCCGACCGGATCGTCGCCGACCTCGGCCTGCAGGTGACCCTCGCCGATCGCGCGGTCGCCTCGTACACCGCCGTCCCCGGCGGCCCGGGCCTGCTCGTCGAGCGCGACGAGGGCGCGGCCACCGCCCACTCCTTCCAGGCGCTCACCGGCTCCGACGCCGAGTTCGCCGCCTGGCAGCGCTTCTACGGCCGCGTCGCCGGCCTGGCCGAGGACCTCGCGCCCACCCTCACCGAGCCGCTGCTGAGCCCCGGCGAGCTGGCCGGGCGGCTGCGCGACCCGCAGCTGTGGCACGACCTGCGCGAGCGGCCGCTGGCCGACGTGGTCGCCGCCGAGCTGTCGCACGACGTCGTCCGCGGGGTCGCCCTCACCGACGGGCTGATCGGCACGTTCGCCGACGTGCACGCCGACGACGGGCTGGCCGGCCGCTGCTTCCTGTACCACGTGGTCGGCAACGGGACCGGGCGCTGGCGGGTCCCGGTGGGCGGGATGGGGGCGGTGACCGGCGCGATGGCCGCCGCGGCGCGCGGCGCGGGCGCCGAGCTGGTCACCCGGGCCGAGGTGACCGCGCTCGAGCCCCGGGACGACGGGGTCACCGTGCACTGGACCGACGACGACGGCACCGAGCGGGCGGTGGACGCCGGCTGGGTGGTCGGCGGTGCCGCGCCCGCGGTGCTCGACCGGCTCCTCGGTGCGGCACCGGAGCCCGGCGCGGACGGCGCACAGCTCAAGGTCAACATGGTGCTGGCGCGGCTCCCCCGGCTGCGCTCCGGCGTGGACCCGGCGGTGGCCTTCGCCGGCACCTGCCACGTCGACGAGGCCGCCTCCCAGGTCGACGCCGCGTACGCCCAGGCCGCGGCCGGGCGGCTGCCCGACGTCGTCCCGTTCGAGGTCTACTGCCACTCGCTGGCCGACCCGTCGGTGCTCGGGGCGGCCGAGCGCGCCGCGGGCTGGCACACGCTGACCCTCTTCGGCCTGCACACGCCGGCCGCGCTGTTCCGCGACGACCCCGAGGGCACGCGCGAGGAGGCGGTGCGCCGGGTGGTCGCCCAGCTCGACGCGCACCTCGCGGAGCCGCTGCTGGACTGCCTGGCCCGCGACGCCGACGGCCGTCCGTGCCTGCAGGCGGCCTCGCCGCTGGACGTCGAGGCGTCGCTGGCCATGCCCGGCGGCCACATCTTCCACGGCGACCTGTCCTGGCCGGTCGCCGCGACCCCGGAGCAGGCCGGCACCTGGGGCGTCGCGACGGCGCACCCGCGGGTGGTCGCCGCCTCCTCGGGCGGCACGGTGCGCGGCGGGGCGGTCAGCGGGCTGGGCGGCCACGCCGCGGCCCGTGCGCTGCTGGACCCGTGCTGAGACGGGCCTGGACGGCGCGCCGGCTGCGCGCCGAGACGCGGACGCTGCTGCGCGGGGCGGCCGAGCGGCTGCACGGGCGGGACGTCGCGCTGATCGCCGCCGGGCTGACCTTCTACGCCGGCATCGCGGTGGTGCCGCTGCTGCTCGTCGCCTTCTCGCTGACCGCGCTGCTCACCTCGGCCGAGCGGGTGCGCGGGCTCAGCGACCGGCTGGCCCAGCTGCTGCCGCCGGAGCTGGGCGCCCCGGGGGCGCTGCGGACGCTGGCCGAGGCGGGGACCGGGCTCGACCTGCTCGGCCTCCTGCTGGCGCTGATCCCGATGTCGTTCTACGGCGAGGGGCTGCGCCGGGCGCTGCTGCGGTTCACCCCCCGGCAGGACCGGCTGACCGGCTGGCGCGGCCGGCTGCTGGCGCTGCCGCTGGTGCTGGCCACGCCGCTGCTGGTGTACCCGCTGCTGCTGGCGGCCTCGGCGATGGTGGAGCTCACCGAGCAGGGCAGCCGGCTCGGCTCGCTCGCCGTCGGCTACTACTCGGTGCTGTTCGCGCTCACCGTGCCGCTGCTCTGGGGCTTCGGCGTGGTCGCGGCCGGGCACCTGCGCTGGCCCGCCCTGGTCTCCGGCGTGCTGTTCACCGCCGCCTGCCTGTCGGGCTTCCTGCAGGGCTTCGTGATCTTCCTGGCCCTGCCGCTGGCCCTGGGCGCGCCGTTCGGCGGGCTGACGGTGGTCGGTGCGGTCGTGGCGATCAGCCTCTGGCTGTTCCTGCTGCACCTGGTCGTGATCGGGGGCTGGCTGCTGACCCAGTCACTGGACGACCGGCTCCGGCAGGGCGCTCAGTCCTCGGTCCGCCCGTCCGGGCCCCACCCGTCCGGGGCCCGACCTTCCTGAACCTCCTCCGGCTGGGGTGGTCCCTGCTCCTCGGGGACGGGCTCCGGATCAGGCGCCGGGGCCTCGGCAGGCGGCTCCGGGGTCTCCGGCTCGGGCCGGGTCTCCGGCTCGGACCGGGGCTCCGGTTCCGGCGCCCGCGGCCGCTCCCGCTCGGGCTGCGGCGCGACGTAGTCCTCGCCGTTGCTGACCAGGATCGAGATCATCTGGCCCGGCACGGCGCGGCCGCCGCGCGGCGGGCTGGTGCCCAGCAGCGCGCCCTCGCGCCGGGCGCTGTCCACCCGCACGGTCTGCGAGGTGAAGCCGGCCTCGGCCAGCGCGTCCGCGCAGGCCCGCACCGACGTGCAGCCCGGGACCGGGCGGGTGTTGCCCACCTCCACGGTCTCGTCGGCCGGCGGGAACTCACCGCTGCCCCGGGCCTCCAGGACCGGCGCCATCGCGTCGTGCCACACGGTCGCGGCCTTGCCGCCACCGAAGCCGCCGACGTTCTCCTTGCGCTTGGGGTTGAGCACCATGACGCTCGCCGCGATCTCCCGGGTGTACCCCACGAAGGCGATCGAGTCGTTGTCCTGCGCCGTCCCGGTCTTGCCGGCGATCTGGTGGCCCGGCACGTACGCCCGGGTGCCGGTGGCGCCGGAGAAACCGGGCTCGACGTCCTTGCGCAGCATCTGGTTGAGCGTGTTGGCCACCCCTGGGGCGACGGCCTCGGCGGTGCAGCGGTCGCCGACGGCCAGCGGCTCGCCGTCCGCGTCGACCGCCGGCTCGCCGTGCCGGTCGAGCACCGCGGTCACCGGGACGACGTCGCACTGGGTGCCGCTGGCCGCCAGCGTCGAGTAGGCGCTGGCCAGGGCGAGCGGGCTGGTGGCCTCGGCGCCGAAGGTGAACGACCCGCGGTTCTCGTCGATGATCTGCTGCGGCAGGGCGGGGTCGCTGAACTGGAACAACCCCATCCGCTCGGCCATCCGCACCGGCTCCTCGACGCTGCCGAGGGCGTCCTCGAGGGCGAGGAAGTAGGTGTTGGAGGACTGGTAGAGCGCGGTGGTGAGGTCCAGCGTCGAGCGGTAGCTACCGGCGTTCTCCACGTCGTAGCGCCCGGCGCCGTCCCGGTAGACGCGCGACACGTAGGGGTCGGAGGTCGTCAGCGTGTAGGAGCTGGAGTAGCCCTTCGCCAGCGCGGCCGCGGCCGTGAAGACCTTGTAGGTCGAGCCCGAGCCCTTGCTGGCGGCGAGGTTGAGGTTGAACGACTCTTGGGTCGGGTCGTCCTGGTCGTAGCCGAAGACCCGGTTGACGCTCATCGCCAGCAGGTGGCCGGTGCCCGGCTCGACGGCGGTGAACATGCCGGCCAGCGAGTCGTCCACGGCCAGCGTCTCGAGCACCGCGGCGTCCCCGGCCCGCTGCAGGTCGGCGTCCAGGGTGGTCTGGACGATGAGACCGTCGTTGTCCAGCTGCTCCTGGGTGAGCCCGAGCTCCTGGATGAGGTGGCGCTGCACGAAGTCGCAGACGAACGGGCCGACGCTGGCCTCGGCGCAGCCGCGGCGCGGAGCGGGGGCGGGCGCGAGGCCCAGCGGGGTGGCCTGGGCCGCGGTGGCCTCGGCCGGGTCGACCAGCTCCTGCTCGGCCATCCGGGAGAGGACCTCGTTGCGCCGCTGGGTGGCCGCCTCGGGGTTGGTGAACGGGTCGTCGTCGGTCGGGCTCTGCGCGAGGCCGGCCAGCAGGGCGGCCTGCGGGAGGGTGAGGTCGGCGGCGTCGACGCCGAAGAAGGCCTGCGCGGCCGGCTGCACGCCGTAGGCGTTCTGCCCGAAGTAGACGACGTTGAGGTAGCGGGTGAGCAGCTCGTCCTTGGAGTAGGTGTCCTCCAGGGCCAGCGCCAGCCGGGCCTCGCGCACCTTGCGGCCCAGGGTCTGCTCGGTGGCCGCGCTGCGCTCCTCGGGGGTGTCGGCGGTCTGCAGCAGCGTCTGCTTGACCAGCTGCTGGGTGAGCGTCGACCCGCCCTCGGCCACCTCGCCGGCGGCGATGTTGCGCACCAGCGCCCGCGTCGTCCCCTCCACGTCGAGGCCGTGGTGGGCGTAGAAGCGGGAGTCCTCGATGGCGACCATCGCCTGCTTCATGACCTCGGCGATGCGGTCGCCGGTCACCGGCGCGCGGTTCTCCTCGTAGAAGGAGGTGATGACCTCACCGTTGGCCGCGAGCAGCACGGTGTTCCCGGGCGGGGTGTCGACGGTGAACTCGGTGGGGAGGTCGCCCAGGAGGCCGGTCGACTGCTGCGCGGCCACCGCGGGGCCGCCGACCCACGGGAGCAGGAGCCCCGCGACGAGGGCTCCGGCCACGACGACCGTGGCGGCGAGCTTGAGCAGCGTCCTGGCCCGTGCGTCCGTGCGCAGGTCCATGGGCCCCCTTCCGTGGAGTGCCACTCGAACAGGAATCGGCGTCGTCCACAACGATGCGCGCCGTGCCGCCGGCCATCCTGGCCCCCGCACGACACACCTGTCACGCAGCGAGCAGCTCCGGCAGGTCGCCGGCGTGCAGCACGACCAGGGTGCTGACCGCCCGGGTGAGGACGACGTACAGCCGGTGCAGGCCGCGCGGCTCGGCGGCGACGATCGCCGCGGGGTCCACGACGACGACCGCGTCGAACTCCAGCCCCTTGGCCAGTGACGCCGGGACGACGGCCAGCCGGCCCGCGTCGCCGTCCTCGTCGAGCACGGCCGCCGGCAGCCCGGCGGCGACCAGCGCCCCGGCGACCTCCTCGACGGCCGCGTCGGCGCACACCACCCCGATCGAGCCGGGCGCGCCGGCGAGCTCGCGCACCACCTCGGGCAGCGGCCCGTCGGACCGGATGCGCAGCGAGCCGGCGCCGCGGCGCACCGCCGTGGCGGCCGGCAGCCCGGGGGCGATGGCCGGCAGCAGCCGGTTGGCGTACTCGAGCACCTCGCCGGGCACGCGGTAGCCGCGGGTCAGCGGGCGGACGGCGGTGTCCGGCCGGCCCAGGCCCGCCAGCGTCCGGCTCCAGTCGGCCGCCGACCACGGGCTGGTGGCCTGGGCCAGGTCGCCGAGCACGGTGAGCGACCCGGCGGCCAGCCGGCGGGCCACCGCGCGGCACTGCATGGGCGAGAGGTCCTGCGCCTCGTCGACGACCACGTGCCCGTGGCCGGGGGTGCGCTCCACCAGCCCGGCGACCTCGTCGACGAGCACCGCGTCGGCCTCGGTCCACGGCGCGCGGCGGAGCGGGCCGGCCGGGCGCAGCAGCAGCGCCTGCTCGCCGTCGTCCAGCACGCCGCGGGCCGCCCGCGCCAGGACGGCGGGGTCGGTCAGCACGGCGTGCACCAGCTCCGCGGCGTCCCGGGCGGGCCAGACCGCGTCGCAGAACGCGCGGACCTCGGCGCTGCGGGCGGCCCGCCGCGTCTCGGCGTCCGTCGGGCTGCCGCCGGCCTCCTCGGCCTGCCGGCGCGCGTCCTCGGCCAGCAGCATCGCCAGCCGCTCGCGACCGGCGGCGTGGTGCAGCACCTGCTGGTCCTCACCGCTGCGCCCGCGGCGGCGCAGGTCGTCGACGTACCGCTTGAGCCGCTCGACCGGCACCCGGCGGCGGCGCCCGCTCAGCGGCACCTGCACGTCCTCGGCCGGCTTGGCGATCGAGCCCCACAGCGCGCGGTGCAGCACCTCGGCCATGCGGGCGTCGCCCTTGAGGACGGCGACCGCCGCGGGGTCGCTGCCGCGGACCGGCACCCGCGCGGTCAGCTCGGCGACCGTGGTCTGGCCGACGTCGACCTCACCCAGGGTGGGCAGCACCTGCTCGATGTAGCGCAGGAACGCGCGGTTGGGCCCGACGACGAGGACGCCGGTGCGCGCCAGCTGCCCGCCGTGCGTGTAGAGCAGGTAGGCCGCCCGGTGCAGGCCGACGGCGGTCTTGCCGGTGCCCGGGGCGCCCTGCACGCAGATCGACTCGGCCAGCGGCGCCCGCACGATCGCGTCCTGCTCGGGCTGGATGGTGGCCACGATGTCGCGCATGGGGCCGCTGCGCGGCCGCTCGATCTCCTCCCGCAGCAGCCGGCCGTCGCCGACCTCCCCCTCCCCCAGCAGCTCGTCCTCGTAGCCGGTGAGCTCGCCGCCGGCGAAGCCGAAGCGGCGACGGCGCACCAGACCCTGCGGGTCGGCGGCGCTGGCCCGGTAGAACGGCCGGCTCATCGGCGCCCGCCAGTCGATGACGACCGGGGTGCCGTCGGCGTCGCGCACGTGCCGGCGGCCGATGTGGAAGGTCTCGGTGCCGGTGTCGGTGCGCCCGAAGAAGGGCGGCACGCCGGGGTCGGCGGCCAGGGCCCGCAGCCGCTCGGCGCGCGCGGCGCCCAGGCGCTCGGAGGCCCAGGCGTCGACACCGGCGTCGGCCACGGCGGAGGTGGCCGCGCGCATGGCGGTCAGGCAGTCGGCCGCGCGCGCCAGGTGGGCGCGCTCGGCGGTGAGGACGGGATCGGGGGCGGTGGTCGTCTCGCTCGATGCGGAGGACACGGTCGGAGGACGTTACGCGGCAGGGCGCGCTCCGTCGACCGGCTTCCGGCGGGCCGCCCCGGCGATCACGGAGTTGCGGGAACGGCCCGCGGGTGGACGCCGGCGCGTCGCCACCGCGACGTCATGATCGCGGGGACGGGGTGGCCCGGTCCCCCGGTTCGACGATGTGCACGTCGACCGCGCGGAACTGCGACGGGGTCTCCAGCAGCACCGCCTTCGTGGGGTCCCCGACCTCCAGCGCCGGCCCGCGGCGCAGCGCGGCCAGCGCACGCAGCCGCGGGTCGGCCAGGACGTCGTCCACCAGGCCGCGGTCCCCGCCGGTGAACAGCGCCTCCACCTCACCGGCGTGCGGCAGCAGCACCCGGACGGCGGTCTCGACGGCGGCGCCCACCACCGCGTCGGTCTGGTTGGCGCGGCGCCGGGCGAAACGCTGCTGCGACCAGCCGCCGGCCGCGGTCCGACCCTGGACCTGGCGCGCGTCGACCTTGGAGACCACCAGCTCGGCGCCGTCGAAGACGCCGACCGCCCACCGTCCGCGGCGCACCAGCAGGACCGCCGCCCGGTGCGGCACCCGGACCGCCGCGCTGAACGAGGACAGCACCGGCGGGGTGGGTGGGGACTGTGCAGCCGGCCCCGGCCGCCAGTCGAACGGCGCCCGCAGGAGGACCTCGGTGGTGTCCGCGCAGACCACCCGGACGGCCCCGTCCACCGGCTCGACGGTGTCGAAGGTGCCGTGCCGTGCGGCGACGCCGTCCAGCCAGCGGCCCAGGCGCTCGGGCGGGACGCGCAGCTGCCGGCCGCCGCCGGCGGCGGGCCGGGGACGGGTCAGGCGCTGTCCCGGGTGGTGGGCAGCCCGGCCGCTGCCCAGGCCCGGTAGCCGCCGACGACGTCGGTGGCGCGGTGCAGGCCCAGCCCGCGCAGCGAGTCGGCGGCCAGGCTGGAGGCGTAGCCCTCGTTGCAGAGCACGATCACCTCGACGTCGTGGTCGGTGGCCTGGGGCAACCGGGCGTCGCTGGCCGGGTCCAGCCGCCACTCGAGGACGTTGCGCTCCACGAGCAGGGCGCCGGGCACCTCGCCGTCGGCCTCGCGCTGGGCGACCGGGCGGGTGTCGACGAGCAGGGCGCCGGCCGCCATCCGCGCCGCGGCCTCGGCCGGCTCCAGGCGGTCGATCCGGCCGCGCGCGTCGGCGAGCACCGCGTCGATGGACCGCGGGGTGGCTGGGGTGTCCACGGGCCCGGTCACCGGGCCATGGCCGGCTCGGCGGCGTGCTCGGCGGGCACGTGCAGCAGCCGCTGGTTGGTGGCGACGACGACGGCGGCCACCGCGGCGGCGACGGTGGCCACCAGGAAGGCGCTGCTGGCCCCGCTGGTGTCGACCAGCTTGCCCGCGGCCGAGGAGCCCAGCGCCACCCCCAGGCCCAGCGAGGTGCCGATCCAGGTGAACGCCTCGGTGGTCGCCGACCGCGGCACCAGCACCTCGGCCAGCGTGAAGGAGCTGATGAGGGACGGCGAGACGGCCAGCCCCGCCACCACGACGAACGGGACCATCAGCCAGACGCCCTGCACCAGGGTCAGCGGCAGGCTCAGCACGGTGAGCACCGCGAGGGCGACGGTCAGCCGGTGCCGCAGCGGGTGGCGCCAGTGCACGCTGCCCCAGCCGATGCCGCTGGCCATCGACCCGAGGGCGAGCGCGGCGATGAGGACGCCGGACAGCGCCATCGCATCCCGCTCGTCGGCGAAGGCGACGAGCGCGATCTCCAGGGTGCCGAGGACGGTGCCGATGGCGGCGCCCACGACGAACAGCACCCGGATGCCGGGGGTGCGGATCGCCGAGGGGCCCGAGCGGGCGGCGTGCCCGTGGGGTGGCGGCTCGGTGCGGGTCTGGGCGGCGAACAGCAGGCTGCCGACGACGGCGAACACGAACGCGGTGACGACGCCGGAGGTGGCGTGCCCGGTCGTGGAGAGGAAGGTGACCAGCACCGGGCCGACGATGAAGACGAACTCGTCGACCACCGACTCCATCGCCAGCGCCGTCGGCAGCCGGTGCGTGCCGCGCAGCAGGTGCGTCCAGCGCACCCGGATCATCGAGGCGACCGGGGGGATGCAGGCCCCGGCCAGCCCGGCCGAGGCGAAGAGGATCCAGCGCGGCCAGTCCTCCTTCACCGCGGGCAGGAAGACGCAGCCCGCGGCGACGAAGACGACCAGCACCGGCAGCAGCGTGCGGCGCTGGCCGTGGGTGTCCGCCCAGCGCCCGAGCAGCGGCCCGGAGATCGCCGTCGTCACGGCCCCGGTCGCGGCGACCGCCCCGCCCAGCCCGTAGCTGCCGGTCTCGGACGCGATCAGCAGGACCGAGCCGAGACCGACCATCGACAGCGGCAACCGGCCGACGAACGCGGCCAGCACCATCGGCAGCGCGTGCGGCGTACGGAGCACGTGCAGATACGGATTGAGCACGGGGAGGGGACCTGTCGTCTCAGGTGAGGGCTGACTCCGGTACGACGACCCACGCTAACCGACGGTCGCGGCCGGGGCCCGGTGACGGGCGGACCCGTCCCGGGACCGTCACCTGCAGACGGCACAGGGCCCCGCGCCGGTCGCCGTTGACCGGTGCGGGGCCCTGTCGGCGCCGGCTCGGGTGCCGGCGCAGCCGGCTCAGGCGAGCCGGTGCTCCAGGATGGCGAGCTCGTCCCACATGGTGCTGGGGAGCTTGTCGCCGAACTTCTCGAACCACTCGTGGATCTGCGGGATCTCGGCGCGCCACTCGTCCTTGTCGACGGCGAGGGCCTTCTCCACCTGCTCGCGGGTCATGTCCAGGCCGGAGACGTCGAGCGAGTCCGGCGTCGGGACGTGGCCGACCGCGGTCTCCCCGGCGGCCGCGGTGCCCTCGAGGCGCTCGACGACCCACTTGAGGACCCGGCTGTTCTCCCCGAAGCCCGGCCACAGGAAGCCGCCGTCCTCGTCGCGGCGGAACCAGTTCACGTAGAAGATCCGCGGCAGCTTCGCCGCGTCGTGCTGCTTGCCGGTCTCGACCCAGTGGCCGACGTAGTCAGCGGCGTGGTAGCCGATGAACGGCAGCATCGCGAACGGGTCGCGGCGGACGACGCCGACGGCGCCGGTGGCCGCGGCGGTCGTCTCCGACGACAGCGTGGCGCCCATGAACACGCCGTGGTTCCAGTCCCGCGCCTCGGTGACCAGCGGGATGGTGGTCTTGCGGCGGCCGCCGAAGAGGATCGCCGAGATCGGCACGCCCTGGGGGTCCTCGTACTCCGGGGCCAGGATCGGGCACTGGGTGATCGGGGTGCAGAACCGGCTGTTCGGGTGGCTGGAGGGCTCGTCGCTCTCCGGCGTCCAGTCGCGGCCCTTCCAGTCGGTGAGGTGGGCCGGCGGCTCGTCGGTCATGCCCTCCCACCAGATGTCGCCGTCGTCGGTGAGGGCGACGTTGGTGAAGACCGAGTTGCCCTTGTCGATGGTGCGCATCGCGTTGGGGTTGGTGTCCCAGCCGGTGCCCGGGGCGACGCCGAACAGGCCGTACTCGGGGTTGAGGGCGTAGAGCCGGCCGTCCTCGCCGAAGCGCATCCAGGCGATGTCGTCGCCCAGGGTCTCGACCTTCCAGCCCGGGATGGTGGGCTCGAGCATCGCCAGGTTGGTCTTGCCGCAGGCGCTCGGGAAGGCGGCGGCCACGTAGTAGGTCTTCTGCTGCGGGCTGGTCAGCTTGAGGATCAGCATGTGCTCGGCGAGCCAGCCCTCGTCGCGGGCCATCACCGAGGCGATGCGCAGCGAGTAGCACTTCTTGCCGAGCAGGGCGTTGCCGCCGTAGCCCGAGCCGTAGGACCAGATGGCCCGCTCCTCGGGGAAGTGCACGATGTACTTGGTGTCGCTGCAGGGCCACGGCACGTCCTGCTGGCCCTCGTCGAGCGGGGCGCCGAGGGAGTGCATGGCCGGCACGAACGGCCGGTCCTGGCCCATGGCGTCGAGGACGTACTGGCCGATGCGGGCCATGACCCGCATCGAGACGACGACGTACTCCGAGTCGGTCAGCTCGACGCCGAACATCGGGTTCTCGGCCTCGACCGGGCCCATGCAGAACGGGATGACGTACATCGTCCGGCCGCGCATGCACCCGCGGTACAGCTCGGTCATGACCGACTTCATCTCGCCGGGGTCCATCCAGTTGTTGGTGGGACCGGCGTCGGCCTCGTCGACCGAGCAGATGAACGTGCGGTCCTCGACCCGGGCGACGTCACTGGGGTCCGAGGCGCACCAGAACGAGTTGGGCTTCTTGTCCAGGCGGGTGAAGGTGCCGGCGTCGACCAGCTGCTGGGTGAGCCGCTCCCACTCCTCGTCGCTGCCGTCGACCCACACGACCCGGTCCGGGGTGGTCAGCTCGGCCATCTCGCGCACCCAGGCCAGCAGCCGGGCGTGGGTGGTCGGGGCGTTGTCGAGACCGGGGGTGGCCACAGAAGTCACGGCGTCTCCATCCTCTGGGTACGCCGGGCGGGGAGCCGCCGGCGCTGGTGCTCGTCCTGCTCAGTGGTCGTCCGGACCGCCTGACGCCCGGGGCGCCCGCCGCGGTGCCGGGGTCCGGAAAGCGTACAAGCGGAGAACTCCACTGTAACCGTGAGAGATGTTACGTATAGGACGTCTACCCGGGGACGGACGACCCTGGTGCAGCCTCAGCGACCGTAGGCCGGCCCCACCTCGGCGAGGAAGTCCGCCCAGTCCGCGGGGGCCGGCCGCCGGCCCACCTCGGCGTCGAGCTTGTCGAGGTACCAGTGCCAGCCCAGCGCGAAGTCGGTGACGTCGGTGCCGGCGGGGAAGCGCTGGACGAAGCGCAGGACGGTCCCGCCGCTGTCGGACTCCAGGTCGACGTCGACCCGCCAGGCGTCGGTGTCCTGCTGCACCCACTCGACCGCCAGCCGCCGGGGTGGCCCGCACTCGACGACCGCCATGGGCTCGCCCGCCGCCCCACCCTCCTCGTGCGTCATCGTGAAGGTGCCGGTGCCACCGGGGGCGCGCTCGCCGTCGTAGGTGCCGATCCAGCGGGCGAGCCGGTCGGGCTCGGTGAGCGCGGACCACACGTCCTCGATCGGGTCGGGCCAGGAGCGGGTGAACTCCAGCCGCAGCCGGCCGTCGTCCTCGGTGCTGACGACGGCACACCGGGCCGTCGCGCTCTGCTCGGTCATGGGTCCCCTCTCGTCGGGGCCAGCGTGGCAGGCGGCGGCGCCCCGGGGTTGGCTCGCGGACCCGCCGGGCACGAGAGGGGCATGAGCGTCACCGATCCCGACGTCCCGGACCCCCTCAACGACCCCCGCACGCTGCAGGCCGACCCCGGCGCCTACGGGCAGGGCGAGGACCTCGCCTCCACCGAGGACGACCCCGCGGTCACCGGCGAGGACGAGCTGGCGGCCGGCCGCGATGCCGCCGACGACGCCGGTGGCGGCGACGTGACCGGCACCGCCCTGGCCGAGGACGAGGCCTTCGGGCCGCCCGTGGTCGGCGGGGCCTGGTCGGAGACGCCGAACACCTGAGACCGGTACGGAGCGGTCCGTTTCACGCCTCTCCGGCGGGGAACTCCGGTGCCCCCAGAGTTCCCCAGCGAGGAGGACGGCATGGCCACCGGTGAGACCGGCTTCGAGGACGTCACCTACGACCTGATCTCGGTGCAGTACCACTCGCTCAAGGCCGGGCACGACTACGGCCAGTACGTCCGCGACGCGGAGAACGCCGGGCTGCAGGACATCGCCGGCTTCTTCCGCGAGGTCATGGAGCAGGACAGCGCACGGGCGAGGCGCTGCCACGAGTTCCTGCGGCAGCTGTCCGGGACCGAGCAGGGCGGCCCCGCCACGCAGTGAGCGGACCCGGCACCATGGCGGGGTGATCCGCACAGCGCTGACCCGCACGTTCGGCCTGGCCGCACCGGTCGTCGGAGCCCCGATGGCCGGTGTGGCCGGCGGAGCGCTCGCACGCGCGGTGTCCCTCGGCGGCGGCCTCGGGATGATCGGCGTCGGGAACGCCGCGACACCGGGGTTCGTCGCCGAGGAGGCCGCCGTCCCGGCCGCCGACGGCCTGCCCTTCGGCATCGGCCTCATGGCCTGGGCGCTCGAGGAGCGCCCGGAGCTGCTCGACGCGGCGATCGCCGCGCGGCCCACCCTGGTGGGCGTCTCCTTCGGCGACCCGGCCCCCGCCGTCGCACGGCTGCACGAGGCCGGCATCGCCGTCGCCTCCCAGGTGAACACCGCCGACGACGCCCGGCGCGCGCAGGCCGCCGGCGTCGACCTGCTGGTCGTCCAGGGCACCGAGGCCGGCGGGCACACCGGGCACCGCGCCATGCTGCCGCTGCTGCAGGAGGTGCTGGTCCTGGCCGACCGCCCGGTGCTGGCCGCCGGGGGGATCGCGACCGGGGCGGGGGTGGCCGCCGCGCTCGTCGCCGGCGCGGCCGGGGTGTGGATCGGCACGCCGCTGCTGGCCTGCCCCGAGGCGCTCAACTCCCCCGCCGCCCGCGCCCGGGTGTGCGCGGCGACCGGCGAGGACACCGTGCTGACCCGCGCCTTCGACGTGGCGCAGGGGCTGGCCTGGCCCGAGCGCTGGCCGGGACGAGCGCTGGCCAACGACTTCAGCCGCGAGTGGCACGGCCGCGAGGACGAGCTCACCGCCGAGCCCGACGCCGCCCGCCGCGTCGTCGAGGCGCGCCGGACCGGCGACCTGTCGGCCGCTCCGCTCTACGCCGGGGAGTCGGTCGGGCTGGTCACCGGGGAGCGCCCCGCGGCGGACGTCGTCCGGGAGCTCGCCGCCGGGGCCGAGCGCGCGCTCCGCGCCGCCGCCGACCTCCTGGCCTAGACGGCGATCGGGTGGGCGTCGGCCCAGGCCCGCTCCAGCACCTGCAGCAGCAGGTCGGCGGGCTGGGCGCCGGCGGCGCCGTACTTCCGGTCGACGACGAAGAACGGGACGCCGGTCGCCCCGAGCGCCTGCGCGGTCCGGGCGTCGTCGAGGACGGCCGGGCGGTACCGGTGGTCGGCCAGGGCGGCGCGCGCCTCGGCCTCGTCCAGCCCGACCTCGACGGCCAGCGCCGCGAGGGAGTCGACGTCGAAGACCGAGCGCCCCTCCTCGAAGTGGGCGTGCAGCAGCCGCTCCTCGAGCTCACCCTGCAGCCCGCGCTCGGCGGCGAGGTGGACCAGCTCGTGGGCCTGCAGCGTGTTGCCGCTGACGCCGGCGGCCAGGTCGTAGTGCAGGCCCTCGCCGGCGGCGGTCTCCTCGACGTGGCGCATCACCGTCCGCATGTCCTCGACCGGGCGGCCGTACTCGGCGGCCAGCGCCGGGAGCGTCTCGTGGGTCTCGCCCTCGGGGATCGACGGGTCGAGCTGGAAGGACCGCCAGACGACCTCCACCTCGTCGCGGTGCGGGAACCGCTCGAGCGCGGCCTCCAACCGGCGCTTGCCGATGTAGCACCACGGACAGACGACGTCGGACCAGACCTCCACGCGCATGCCCGGCCCAACGCCGCTGGTCAGCTCGTGCTTCCCCTCAGCGCACGCCGACGAGGTCGACCACGAACACGAGCGTCGCGCCGGGCTTGATGACCCCGCCCGCACCGCGGTCGCCGTAGGCCTTGTGCGGCGGGATGGTCAGCCGGCGGCGTCCGCCGACGCGCATGCCGGCGATGCCCTCGTCCCAGCCCTGGATGACCATGCCCACGCCGAGCCGGAACTCCAGCGGGTCGCCGCGGTCCCAGGAGGCGTCGAACTGCTCCCCACCGTCGTGCGTGACGCCGACGTAGTGGGCGCTCACCAGGTCGCCGGCCTTGGCCTCGGGGCCGTCGCCGACGGTGATGTCCTCGATGACCAGGTCGTCGGGGGCGGGGCCGGTCGGCGGCTCGACGTCGGGGCGGGTCGGTTCGGCCATCGGTGCTCCTGCGGGTCCGTGCCGGGTGGGTCCCGACGGGCTCCCCCATCCAAACAGCGGTTCCGCGGGGTCGCCGGGCGGGCTACGGTCCGACGGCGTGATCGACCACCTGGCGCTGCAGGTCAGCGACGTCCCGGCCGCCGCGGCGTTCTACGCGACCGTGTTCGCCCCGGTCGGGCTGTGCGAGGCGATGCGGATCGACACCCCCGGCGGACCGGTCGTCGGGATGGCCGGCCCCGACGGCCATCCGCAGCTGTGGCTCGGCCCGCTGACCGAGGGCGGCGACCGGCCGGTGCACCTGGCGCTGCGGGCGCCGTCCCGCGAGGCGGTCGAGGAGGTGTTCGCCCTCGCCCGCGCCCACGGCGCCGAGGTGCTGCACGAGCCGCGGGTGTGGCCGGAGTACCACCCCGGCTACTACGGCGCGTTCTTCCGCGACCCCGACGGCAACAACGTGGAGGCGGTGCACCACACGATGCCCGGGGCCTGACCCCGCCCGGTCAGCGCCCGCGGCCTCGTCGTCCCGGTAGCGGAAGGGCCCCCGCCGTCCCCACCCCTCGCGAGCTCGGGGCGGTACCCGGGACGCTGGCGCGACCGGGTGCGGGCGGCACCGCGCCGTGCTGGGCTGGGCGCATGCCCCCCGAGCAGGCCGCCTGGTGGACCCGTGCCGTCGTCTACCAGGTCTACCCGCGCTCCTTCCAGGACTCCGACGGCGACGGGATCGGCGACCTCGGCGGGATCCTGCGGCGGCTCGACCACCTGGTCGACCTCGGCGTCGACGTCGTCTGGCTCTCGCCGGTCTACCCCTCGCCGCAGGCCGACAACGGCTACGACATCAGCGACTACGAGGACATCGACCCGCTGTTCGGCTCGCTGGCGCAGCTCGACGAGCTGATCGCCGCCCTGCACGAGCGCGGCGTGAAACTGGTGATGGACCTGGTGGTCAACCACACCAGCGACCGGCACCCCTGGTTCCTGGAGTCGCGGTCCTCGCCCGACTCACCCAAGCGGGACTGGTACTGGTGGCGGCCGCCGCGTCCCGGCCTGGAGCCCGGCCGGCCGGGCGCCGAGCCGACCAACTGGCACTCGTTCTTCTCCGGGCCCACCTGGGAGCTCGACGAGGCCAGCGGCGAGTACTACCTGCACCTGTTCGCCCGCGAGCAGCCGGACCTGAACTGGGAGAACCCCGAGGTCCGACGGGCGGTGTACGCCATGATGCGCCGCTGGCTCGACCGCGGCGTCGACGGCTTCCGCATGGACGTCATCAACATGATCAGCAAGGACGTCGGCGCGGACGGCTCGCTGCCCGACGGGCCGCCGCTGCCGGGGCTGCCCTACGGCGACGGGACGCCGTCCTTCCTGTGCGGGCCGCGGATCCACGAGTTCCTGCAGGAGATGCACCACGAGGTGTTCGACGGCCGCCGGGAGTCGCTGCTGCTCGTCGGGGAGATGCCCGGGGTGACGGTGGAGCAGGCGCGGTTGTTCACCGACCCGGCGCGGGCCGAGGTGGACATGGTGTTCCAGTTCGAGCACGTCGGGCTGGACTTCGACGGCTCCAAGTGGCGGCCGCGGCCGCTGCGGATGCGCGACCTGAAGGCCTCGTTCGGCCGCTGGCAGGCGGGGCTCGCCGACGTCGGCTGGAACTCCCTCTACTGGGACAACCACGACCAGCCGCGGGCGGTCTCCCGCTTCGGCGACGACTCGCCGCGGTTCCGGCGGGACTCCGCGACCTGCCTGGCCACCCTGCTGCACCTGCACCGCGGGACGCCCTACGTCTACCAGGGCGAGGAGCTGGGCATGGCCAACGCCCCGTTCACCGGCATCGACGACTTCCGGGACGTCGAGTCGCGGGGCCACTTCGCCCAGGCCGTGGCGCACGGCGAGGACCCGGACGACGTCCTGGCGGCGATGCGCCGGATGAGCCGGGACAACGCGCGGACGCCGGTGCAGTGGGACGCCTCCCCGAGCGCCGGCTTCACCACCGGGACGCCGTGGATCGCGGTCAACCCCGACCACGCGGAGTGGAACGCCGAGGCGCAGCGCGGCGACCCGGCCTCGGTCCTCGCCCACCACCGCCGGCTGATCGCGCTCCGGCACGACGACCCGGTGGTGGCACTGGGCGACTTCTCGATGCTGCTGCCCGAGCACGACGAGCTGTACGCCTTCACCCGGTCGCTGGACGGCGCGACGCTGCTGGTCGTCTGCAACGTCGGCGGCGCGGCCCAGCCGATCGGCGAGCTGCTGCCGCAGGCGGTGGGCGCCGAGCTGGTGCTGGGCAACCTGCCGGGCGACGGCGACCCCGCCCTCCTGCGGCCGTGGGAGGCGCGGGTGCTGCGCCTGCCGTGAGCGCTGGTCAGCGGAGCAGCAGGTCCAGCGCCGCGGCCGCCGTCCAGGACTGGTGCGCGCTGCCGAGCGGCTCCCCGGTGAACGGCTCGTAGTACTCGGCGAACGAGCCCTCGGCCAGCTGGTCCAGCGCTGCCCGGCGCAGCGGACCGGCGACGTCGGCCCGGCCGCGCCGCTCCAGCATCCAGACGACGAACCAGTCGACCACCGGCCAGCTGGGGCCGCGCCAGTAGGCGCGGGGCCGGAAGTCCGGCGACGCGGGGCCGGTGCTCGGCAGGACGGCGTGCCGCAGGCCGGGGTGCCCGGTCCAGCGCTCGGACCGGAGCAGCGCCACCATGTCCCGCTCGGCCGCGGCGTCCAGGCCGCCGCAGAGCAGGGGCGCGAAGCCGGCCACCGTCTCCGCGCGCAGCGGCTCTCCGGTCCGCAGGTCGGTGTCCAGCGCCAGCCCCAGCCCGGCGTCGACGCTGCCGGCGACACCGGCGCGGAAGCGCTCGGCGTGCTCCTCGAGCTCGGCGACCTCCCCGGCCCCCAGGGAGCGGGCGATCCCGGCCAGCGCGTCGCTCGCGGCGGCGAGGACGGCGGAGGCGAAGACGTCGGTGACGAGGAAGCTGCCCGTCGCGCGGATGCGGGCGTCGTCGTAACCGGCCCGCCGCAGCTCCTCCACGCCGGTCAGGAACCGGTCGTACTCCAGCCGGGTCGGGCGCTGGGTGACGTCACGGACGACCCGGGTGTCCCGCCGCCGGTACGGGGGGAGACCGGGCGCGACGGCGACGCGGGAGTGGGGGCCGTCCCACCGCGGGGAGTTGTCCATCCCGCTCTCCCAGCCGTGGTGGATGGACAGCAGCCCGGTGCACCCCGGGTCGCGGGCGCGCACGAGGTAGCGGTGCCAGGCCAGCAGCCTGCGGTAGGCCCCGGGGAGCCAGGCCCGCACGTGCGCCGCGGCCGGTCCCTGGCGCCCGGCGATCGCCACGATGCGCTCGACGGCCAGGGCGTGCACGGCCGGCTGGCAGATGCCGCTGGTGCGGGGGGCGCGGGGCGCGTCGTCGGTGACCTCGGTGCAGCCCCAGCGTTCCGGCCCCGGGAAGTAGTCGTGCTCGTCGGGGTCGAAGACGACGTGCGGCAGCATGCCGGTGCGCCACTGGCCGCGGAACAGCGAGTCCAGCTCGGCGCACGCGCGCACCGGGTCGAGGTGGGCGAGGCCGACCGAGACGAAGGCGGCGTCCCAGCTCCACTGGTGCGGGTAGAGGGCCGGGGCCGCCCGGGTCATCGACCCGACGCCGTTGGCCCGCAGGACGGCGGCGGCGCGGGTCGCGAGCCCGGCGCCGCGCTGGACCGGGAGGTCGCTGACGGCGCTCACGCCGCGATCCGCAGGGCCGACCGCAGCATCGCCGTGGCGCGGGGCAGCACCCGTGCGGGGTCGCCGGACAGCCGGCACTCGAAGGCGAGCCAGCCGTCGTAGCCGATGTCCTCCAGGCACCCCAGCAGCGCCGCCCAGTCCAGGTGGCCCGCGCCGGGTTCGAGGCGGTTGCTGTCGGAGAGCTGCACGTGGCCGACGCGGTCGGCGTGCGCCCGGAGCGCCGCCAGCGGGTCGGCCTCCTCGATGTTCATGTGGTAGGTGTCCGCGCCCACGGCCACGCTGGCCAGCCCGGTGGCCTCCGCCAGCTCCGCCGCCTGGGCCACGGTGTTGACCATGTGGTCCTCGTAGCGGTTGAGCGGCTCGAGCAGCAGGAGGACGCCTTCCCGGGCCGCGACCTCGCCCAGCCGGCCCAGCGCGTCGAGCAGCACCTCGCGGTCGCGCTCGGGCGGGCGGGGCGGGGTGAACGGGGGCAGTCGCCGGGAGAACATCCCCCAGGCCGCCGGGGTCATCGCGCCCACCCCGCCGAGGTCCCCGACGACGGCCAGCTGGGTGGCCATGTTGGCCAGCGCGTCGGCCCGGCGTCCGGGGTCGAAGTCGCCGATGAAGTGGTCCATGTCCACGCAGACCGTGGGCAGCTGCACACCGTCGCGCCGGGCGGCCCGCAGCTCCGGCAGCCGCTCCCGCAGGGCGTGCCCGCCCGCGCCCCGCAGCTCGATGCCGTCGAAGCCCCAGGCGAGCGCGGTCTCCCACCTGGACTGCAGCGTGCCCCCGGGGAGCAGCTGCTCCTGGACGGCGAGTCTCACCCGGCACCCCCGCCACGTCGACGTCGAGTCGGTGCGTGCACCGGACACTTTATCGCTGATCCCCGGCGGTTAATGCGTGCTGCGTGCGCATAACGGCGTCGTGACCCACGTCACCGATCGAGCAGCTACTGTCCGGACTCCGGCAGCGGCGCCGGCGACTCCGGGGAGGGCCGATGAGCGCGACGAAGCGACGGGTCAGGGTGTCGGTGGCAGCGGTCGGGGCCGTGGTCCTGGTCGCCGCGTGCGGCTCGGGCGACGGCGGTGGCGACGGCGGTGGCGAGGCCGGCCCGCTGACCGTGTGGACCCTGGAGAACCTCCCCGACCGGGTCGCCGCCCAGGAGGAGATCGCGGCGGCCTTCACCGAGAGCAGCGGGGTCGAGGTCGAGCTCGTGCCCATCGACCCGAACCAGTTCAACCAGCTGCTCACCTCCTCGGCAGCCGCCGGGGAGCTGCCCGACGTCGTCGGCGCGCTGCCCCCGGCCGGCGTGTACGCGCTGTCGACCAACGAGCTGATCGACCCCGACGCGGCCACCGCGGTCGTGGAGGAACTGGGCGCCGACACGTTCTCCGAGCGTGCCCTGGAGCTGACCAGCGACGGTGGGACGCAGCTCGCCGTCCCCAGTGACGGGTGGGCGCAGCTGCTCGTGTACCGCCAGGACCTCTTCGACGCCGCGGGCCTGCCGGCACCCGAGACCTACGAGGACATCCTGGCCGCGGCGCAGGCGCTGGACAGCCCCGAGCTCGCCGGCTTCACCGGGGCCACGGTCCCCAACGACGCCTTCACCCAGCAGACCTTCGAGCACCTGGCGCTGGGCAACGGCTGCGAGATGGTGGACGACCAGGGCGAGGTGACCCTCGACAGCGACGCGTGCGTCGCCTCGTTCGGGTTCTACGACACGCTGATCAGCGACTACTCGGTCCCCGGCACCCAGGACGTCGACACCACCCGCGCCGCCTACTTCGCCGGGCAGTCGGCGATGGTCGTGTGGTCGTCGTTCATCCTCGACGAGATGGCCGGGCTCCGCGCCGACGCCCTGCCGACCTGCCCCGAGTGCGCCGCCGACCCGGCCTACCTCGCCCGCAACAGCGGGGTGGTGACCGCCATCGCCGGCCCGGACGGCGACGAGCCGGCGCAGTTCGGCGAGGTGGTCTCCTGGGCCGTGACCGCCGACGCCCAGACCGACGCGGCGACCCAGTTCGTCACGTACATGATGGAGGACGGGTACGAGCAGTGGATCGCCTTCGCGCCGGAGGGCAAGGTCCCGGCGCGGCAGGGCACCGCCGACGAGCCGACGCGGTTCGTCGACGCCTGGGCCACCATGCCGGCGGGCGTGGACACCCGGGCCCCGCTGTCGGACTTCTACTCGGCCGAGGTCCTCGAGGCGCTGCGCACCAGCACGGAGAGCATCTCCTCGTGGGGCATCCCCCAGGGACAGGGCGCGCTGGTCGGAGCCGCCCTCGGTGAGCTGCCGGTGCCGCAGGCCATCGCCGCGATGACGGGGGGCGAGGTCGACCCGAGCGGAGCAGCCCAGCAGGCGGCCGAGGCGCTCCGCGAGATCGCCGCGTCCCTGGACTGACCGGGGGTCTCGGTGTCCACACGTCAGCGGTTCCGCGGCCGGGAGCCGGGCGCCTCCGGCCGCGGGACCCTCGCGGCGCGCGAGGCCCGGACGGGGCTGGCGCTGATCTCCCCGACCGTCGTCCTCGTCCTGGTGCTCGTGGTGCTGCCGATCCTCTGGACGGTGGTGCTGGCCTTCCAGGACCTGCGGTTGATCCGGCTGCGCACCGCCGGCGTGTTCGGGGACTACACCGTCGACAACTTCGTGGACGTCTTCAGCTCGCCGGGGTTCTGGGAGGCCCTGGTCACCACGCTGGTTTACGCCGGGTGCGGGACGGCGTCGGCCGTGGGGCTGGGGCTGGTCGCGGCCCTCGCGCTGCGCCGCCCCTTCCGGGGGCGGGGGTTCGTCCGGGCGTCGATGCTGCTGCCGTACGTGGCGCCCGTCGTGGCCGCCACCTTCGTGTGGGGCGTCATGCTCAACCCGCAGTTCGGCATCGTGAACGAGATCGGCACGAGAGTGCTCGGCTGGGACGAGCCGATCGCCTTCCTGTCCGAGCGCCCGGCCGCGCTGGTCACGGTCATCGTCTTCGAGATGTGGCGGTCCTTCCCGTTCGCCTTCCTCTTCCTCACCGCGCGGCTGCAGGCCGCGCCGGCCACGCTGGAGGAGGCCGCCCGGGTCGACGGCGCCACCCCGACGCAGGTGTTCCGCCACATCGTCTGGCCGCAGCTGCTGCCGACCATCGCGGTGCTGGCGCTGCTGCGCTTCATCTGGACGTTCAACAACTTCGACGACATCTACCTGCTGACCGGCGGCGGGGCCGGCACCGAGGTGATCAGCGTGCGGGTCTTCGACTACCTGGTAAGCCGCGGGGACATCGGCGCGGCGTCGGCGCAGGCGCTGGTCCTCGCCACGGTGCTGACGGTCCTGGTCGCCGTGTACTTCCGGTCCGCGGCGAAGGACGAGGTGGCCTGATGACCCGCATGGTGACGGCGCCGGCGGAGTCGCCGGCCGCGCCCGACACCCGTCCGTCCCGGGCCCCCACCGGGCGGCGCTGGTCGCGGAACACCGTCGAGACGCGGGTGCTCGGCGTCCTGCGGTGGATCGTGATCGCCGGCCTGGCGCTGTTCACGCTCTTCCCCTTCTACTACATGGTGCTGCTCTCGGTCCGGGACCTGAGCTCGCTGCTCGACGCGCCGGCGCGGCTGTGGCCGGTGCTCTCCGAGCTCACCGTTGGCACCTACCGCGACGTGCTGACCCCGACCGGGTCCGGCGGGCAGGGCTTCCTGCGCTTCATGGCCAACAGCGGTCTGATCGCGCTGGGCACGGTCGCGGTGACGCTGCTCTTCGCCGTCCTGGGCGCGTACGCCATCGCCCGGCTGCGCTTCCCCGGGCGGCGCAAGGTGAGCGTGCTGTTCCTCGCCGTCTACCTGTTCCCGAGCATCCTGCTCGCCGTCCCGCTGTTCGTGCTCTTCACCGCCGTCGGGCTGCGGGGCAGTCTGGGCCCGCTCGTGCTGGTGTACGTGTCGCAGACGATCGCGGTCGCCATCTACACGCTCCGCAACTACTTCCAGACCGTGCCGGCCAGCATCGAGGAGGCCGCCGCCGTGGACGGCGCCACGCGGTTCACCGTGCTGCGGAAGGTGACCCTGCCGCTGGCGATGCCGGCCATCCTGTCCAACGGGCTGTTCGTCTTCATGATCGCGTGGAACGAGTTCCTCTTCGCGCTGCTGTTCCTGGTCGAGGACCGGTCGCGGTGGACGGTCTCGCTGGGGCTGTCCCAGCTCGCCGGCAGCATCGAGATCCCGACGACCGTGCTGATGGCCGGATCGGTGATCCTGACGCTGCCGATCGTCATACTCTTCTTCGCCACCGAACGGCTTCTCACCGGCGGCCTGACCGCCGGCGCGGAGAAGGGGTGAGGACCTGGGGGAGCGCGCCGGGCAACTGCTCGAGCTGATCAGGCGGGGCCGGGCCCGCACGCGCGGCGACCTGATCGAGCTCACCGGGCTGTCCCGCTCCACCGTCGCCGCCCGCGTCGACGACCTGGTCGACGCCGGGTACCTGCGCGAGTCGGGCAAGGAGGCCTCCGCCCGCGGGCGCCCCTCGCACGTGCTCGGCCTCGACGGCTCCCACGGGGTGGTGCTGGCCGCCGACCTGAACGTCACGCACGCGACGGTCGCGCTGTGCGACCTGGCCGGGCGGCCGCTTGCCGAGGCGGTGCACGAGCTGCGGCTGACCGACGGCCCCGAGCCGGTCCTGGCCTGGGTGGAGCAGCGCTGGCGCCACCTGCTGCACGCCGCCGGCGTCGAGACCGGCCGGGTCCTCGGTCTCGGGGTCGGCGTGCCGGGCCCGGTGGACGTCGCCACCGGACGGGTCGTGCACCACACGCCGGCGCTGCCGGGCTGGCGGGACCACCCGCTGCGCGACCACCTCGAGCGGCGCTTCGGCGTGGTCTGCGTGGTCGACAACGACGCCAACGCGATGGCCCTCGGCGAGTACCACGCGGAGCAGCCGGGCTCCTCGCCACTGCTCTTCGTGAAGGTCGCGACCGGCATCGGTGCCGGCATGGTGGTCGACGGTCACGTGCTGCGCGGCGCGGACGGCGCCGAGGGCGACCTGGGGCACGTGCGGATCGCCAGCCCCGAGGACGGCCCGCTGTGCGTCTGCGGGGCGCGCGGCTGCCTGGCCGCGTCGGCGAGCGGGCGGGCGCTGGCCCGGGCCTTGCGCGAGCAGGGCGAGGACGTCCCGGACAGCCGGTCGGTCGTCGAGCTGGCGCTGACCGGCCACGCCGAGGCCACCCGACTGGTGCGCGAGGCAGGGCTGGTGATCGGAGACGTCCTGGCGACCGCGGTGAGCCTGCTCAACCCGCGCGTCCTGGCACTGGGCGGGGACCTGGTGCTGGTCCAGGACCACTTCGTCGGCGCCGTGCGCGAGCGGCTGTACCAGCGCACCCAGCCGCACGCCGCGCGCGGTCTGCGCGTGGTGGCCAGCAGCCTGGGCGACCGGGCCGGCGTGGTCGGCGCGGCCCGCCTGGCGCTCGAGGAGGTCCTGTCCGCCGAGGCGGTCGACCGGGCGCTCGCCGGCCGCCGCCAGCCGGTGCCCTAAGGCCCGTCCGGCCCCCTTGCAGGGGCCCGCCGCGAGCTAGCGAGTGGCGGGGGTCAAGGGGGTCCTTCCCCAGTCGACGAGCTGGACGATCACGCCGTTGGGGTCGCGCACCTGGAAGGCCCGCTCGCCCCACTCCTCCACGGTGAGCGGCATGGTGATCGCCACGCCCTCGTCCTGCAGCCGGGCGAGCTCGCCCTCCAGGTCGTCGACGACGAAGGCCAGGATCAGCCCGGCCGCGTGCACGTCGCGCTGGTCGGCCGGCAGCGTGGGCAGGCCGCGGCGGAGGAGGGCCACGTTCATGCCGACGTCGTCGCGGGTCAGCGAGGCGAAGCCGTCGGCGGACATCTCCTCCCGGAACCCGAAGTGGCGGGTGAGGAAGGCGCTGCTGGCGGGGACGTCGTCGACGTTCAGGGACACGGCGGTGGCGGTGACGCGCACGGGACCTCCTGGTGGCGGAGCGATCTCCGTACACCGTACGCCGTCTAGGCGGGGCTGCCGACCCGTTCGGCGTCCGGACCGCGGTCCAGCGGGTGGGCGACCTCGTCGGCCGGCATCCGCGCGGCCACGATGGTGACGACCGCGAGCACCACGGGCACCAGACCGGCGACCAGGAAGGTCGCGGTGAGGCCGATCCACTCGCTCACCGGCCCAGCCAGCGCCACCGACAGCGGCAGGAAGGCGCCGGAGACCAGGAAGTCGAGGCTGGAGACCCGGCCGAGCAGCGCCGGCGGCACCCGCCGCTGCAGCAGCGTGCCCCAGATGACCATGCCGGCCTGGAACGTGGCGCCGGTGAGCAGGCACGCGGCGACCATCACCCACAGCTGCGAGGTCAGCCCGAACACGGCCAGCGGCAGGCAACCCAGGCCCCAGAGCAGGTTCATCACCGTGAGGTAGCGGCGCGGCAGCGGGCGCGAGGAGATCAGCAGCGAGCCGAGCGCGCCGCCGACGCCGAACGCGGTGAGCACCAGCGCGTGGTCCGCCGGCCCGCCGCCGGCCCGGTCGCGGATGGCGAAGGGGGCCAGCACCTCGAAGGGGCCGAGCATGACCAGCAGCATCAGCGAGGCGAACAGCAGCGTGGCCAGCAGCCAGGGCGTGCGGACCATGTACGCGAAGCCCTCGCGCAGGTCGGCGGCCATCGCGCGCAGCGGGTGCGTGGGGACGGCGGCCGGCTCGCGACGGACCCGGGTCACCGGGACCGCCGCCACGCACAGCGCCGCGCCGGCGGCGGCCGCGGCGGTGACCAGCAGCGCGACACCCGGGGACGCCGCCTCGACCAGCAGGCCGGCGGCCACCGGACCGGCGACCTGGTGCAGCAACGGCCGCATCATGCCCTCGAGGCCGTTGGCGGCGAGCAGCTCGTCCTCGGGCAGCAGGGCGGGGACCAGGGCGGAGTAGGCCGGGTAGTACAGCCCCATCCCGACGCCGCCGAGCAGTCCCACGCCCGCGAGCACCGACAGCGGCAGCCCGTCGGACAGCGACAGGACGGCGACCCCGGCCACCGGGACGGCCTGCAGCAGCGCCACCACCAGCAGGATGTGCCGCTGCGGCACCCGGTCGGCGAGCACCCCCCCGAGCAGCGCGACCGCGAGCGTGCCGCCGGCGGTCAGCCCGCTGACCAGCGACACCTCGGCCGGGCCGCCGCCGAGCGCGACGACCTGCCAGACGACCGCGATCGCCCAGGAGCCGTTGGCCAGCAGCGACAGGCCGAGCGAGACCGCGAGCAGCCGGTAGGCGGGGTGCCGCAGCGGTCGCAGCGCCCTGGGCAGGCCGGCCATCGTGCTCCCCCGCGTCGTCCGTGCCGCCTCGTGGTCGGCACAGACCATGGTGCCGGGCGGGATCCGGCGGGCGCGCGCGGTTTCTCCCAGGGCTCAGCTCAACGGCGACCTCGGCAGGATCCGGTCGCTGACGATGCGCTTCTGGATCTCGCTGGTGCCCTCGAAGATCGTGGTGAGCCGGGCGTCGCGCCAGTGCCGCTCGACCTGGCGCTCGGTGGTGTAGCCGTTGCCGCCGTGCAGCTGCATGGCCTGGTTGGTGACCCGCACCGACATCTCGGTGGCCTCCAGCTTCACCATCGCCGCCTCCCGCTCGCAGGGGACGCCGACGTCGAGCAGGTGGGCGACCTGCCGGTAGAAGGCGCGGGCCTGCTCGACCTGCGCGGCCATCTCGGCGACGGCGAAGCGCAGTGCCTGGAAGTCGCCGATCGGGTGGCCGAACTGCTCGCGCTCCTGCAGGTAGAGCACCGAGTCCTCCAGCGCGGCCCGGGCGAGCCCGACGGCGCGGGCAGCGGTGTGCACCCGGGCGGTGTTGAGGAACAGCTGCGCCTGGGCGAACCCGGCCCGCGTGGCGTCCGCGCCCTGCTCGTCGCTCGCGGCCGCCTCGTCGATCACGTTCCCCCGCGGGATGCGGACGCCGTCGAAGGTGAGGTCCCAGGTGAGGAAGCCGTGGTAGCCGATCTTGTCGATCGGCGAGCCGGTCAGGCCGGCGGGGAACGAGCCGCGCTCCTTCTCCAGCAGCAGGTTGACCAGCCCGGCCGAGCGGCGTTCGCCCGGCCCGGGGTCGCGCTCGCGGACCAGCACCTGGATGAAGTCGGCGGCCTCGGCGTTGCCGCACCAGCGCTTGCGGCCGGTGACCACCCACTCGTCGCCGTCGGGCACCGCGCGGGTGGACACCCCGGCGAGGTCGGAGCCGGCGTCGGGCTCGGACAGGGCGATGGCGCCGATCCACTCCCCGCGGGCGCTGCGGGCCAGCAGCTCACGACGGGGGCCGGCGTCGGCCAGCGCCGTCCCCAGGCCCTGCGCGCGGGCGAGGATGCTGGCGGTGCTCATCCAGGCGCGGGCCAGCTCCTCGCTGACCATGCAGTACTCGAAGACGCCGAGGCCCAGGCCGCCGTGCTCGGCCGGGACGGTGATGCCGAAGTACCCGAGCTCGGCCAGCCGGGACAGCAGGGACGCCGGGATGAGGCCCTTCTGCGGGTCGAGCTCGTCGGCGACCGGCAGCACCTCGTCCATGGCGAACCGGCGGGCCTGCAGCTGCAGCGCCTCGCGCTCGGGCGTGTGCCACGGTGGCAGCAGCGCGGGCGGCTGGGGCGGCACGAACTCGGGCGTCATCGTCAGCGGTCCCTCTCCTCGGGCGGTCGGTCACCTCCCCGGTTCCCCGCCCGCGCCTGCAGAACCCCGTCCACTCCCGGCTGCGGGGCGAGACGGCGACCGCTCAGCTGCTCGGTGAGCCGGCGCCGTGTCCTGAAGGCTGCCTATGGGACAGCCGAGCTCAGCCGTCTGAGGACTGTGCCGAACGCCGCTCGGCGAGGCGCTGACGCGATCGCGCACGTCCGAAGGTGGCCTCGAACCTGCCTCCTGCAAGCAAGCCCTCCGCTCGCTTGACCATCCGCGAGACCTTCTCCAACTCGCTTGGCAGATCGGCCAGCCGGACGAAGTGGTCCTCGTACAGGGGTGCCAGCGGGGCGAGGCCGTCCGGGCGCACCAACGGCTCCAGGCGTGGTAGCCAAGAGGTCTCTTCGTCGAACTGATCGTCGTAGACGTCCTGCTCTCTGATCCACTGCAGGAGTTCGGCTAACGACTCCTCGAGCAACTCGATGCGCCGTCGAGCGTCCGCCTCGTCCACGCGGCGAGTATGGGCGGTAACCATGACGTCGGACTGTCCCTGGGTGGGCCGCTCAGAGCGACTTCGGGGACGATCGCCACCAACTATCGCCAGCGTTCGCCCCTCCGCCCGCCACCCCAACGACTGGTTCCACACAGCCGGGCAAGCCACCGGCGGAACAGGGGTGAGTTCACCAGCAGCAAGCCGAGTAGGCCGCCGATGCCGACAGCCGCGCCCGTCACTGCGTCGTCGAAGGCCAGGTAGCTCAGCCCGGCGAGGCAAGCGATCTGCAGAAGCCCCGCGCCGACGATCCCGCGCCAGGGCAGCCCCGGTGGCGTGCGACCGCTTCGAGAGGGCGGCTCGTCACGCTGGTCCACGTCAGGCGAACCCAGCGGGCCGAAAGCGGCCTGGCTTCGTGTGCTCACGTCCGTTCACCCCCTCAGGCGACGAACGCGGCTCACGGCCACTCGTCCCTTGAAGCGTTGGTGCTGTGCGTAGCCTCATCAGCCCGAACGGTCCGAGTCCTCGATGAGCCTCGCGGGGCGTTCCCGCGGGAACGCCTCGCGGCCCGACGTCCAACCCGGGGAGCTCTCACTCCCGGCCGAGGAACTCCTCGATGACGGCGACGAGCGCGGGCGGGGTCTCGTACATCGCGTAGTGACCCGCATCGGCGAGGACGACGAGCTCGGCACCCGGGTGGGTCTCCAGCCAGGTGGCCCGCATCGCGTCCTCCCCCAGCGCCGGGTCGTGCCGGCCGACGACGCAGAGCACCGGCACCCGCCCGGCCACGGCCCCGACCGCGGACGAGACGTCCTCGTCCGCCCAGGCGGTGAGGTAGTCGGCGAACGCCGCGGGATCGCAGGCGTCGAGCGAGTGCTGGACCAGCCCGTCGACGAACCGGCGGGGCAGCCGGTTGCCGGTGGTGAGGTCGATGATCGCGTACCTGCTGCCCCGGTCCCGTGCTGCGCCGCCGAAGAGGCCGCGGGCCTCCTGGTCGAACGGCGTCGGCCCGGCGGGCACGCCGCTGACGGCCACCAGCCGACGGACCCGGTCGGGGGCATCGGCCAGCACCTGCTGGGCGAACTTCCCACCCATCGAGTGCCCGACGACGGAGAACCGGTCCCAGCCCAGGCGGTCAGCGAGCTCCAGGGCGTCGGCGGCCACCTCGGCGACGGTGTGCTCGCCGGGCTCGTCCCTCCGGGCGCCGTAGCCGCGCAGGTCGGGGAAGGCCCACGTGTACACCTCCGGGTCCACCAGGTCGGGCAGCTGACCCCACCCCTCAGCCGAGCCGAACCAGCCGTGCAGCGCGAGGACCCGGTGCTCCCCGTGCCCGACCGTGCGGACGCCGTCTCCGCTCGTCACCTCGTCCCCCTCTGCCGGGCCAGCCGGACGTAGTGCTCGACCGCGGCCGGGTCGTCGACCGCACCGACGTTGAGCGCCTTCGCCGGGTCGACGCCCTGGAAGAGCCGCTTGAGCGGGACCTCCAGCCGCTTGCCGGTGCGGGTGTGCGGCACGGCGGGGACGACGAGCACCTCGTCCGGCACGTGGCGCGGGCTGGCCTGGGACCGGATGGCCGCCTTGATCCGGGCGACCAGGTCCTCGCTCAGCTCCTCGCCGTCCGCCAGCTCGACGAACAGCGGCATCCAGTAGCCGCCGTCGCGCTGCTCGACTCCCAGGACGACGCAGTCGACGACCTCCGGGACCGACTCGACGGCGGCGTAGATGTCCGCCGTCCCCATCCGGACGCCGCCCCGGTTGAGCGTGGAGTCCGAGCGGCCGGTGATGACGCAGGTGCCGCGCCCGGTGACCTCCATCCAGTCGCCGTGCCGCCAGACGCCGGGCCAGGGCTCGAAGTACGCCTCGCGGTAGCGGGACCCGTCGGGGTCGTTCCAGAAGTACAGCGGCATCGTCGGCATCGGCTCGGTGATGACCAGCTCGCCCAGCTCGCCGACCACCGGGCGGCCCTCCTCGTCCCAGGCGGCCGCGGCGACGCCGAGCATCGGGCGCTGCAGCTCACCGGCGGTGACCGGCAGCAGCAGCGAGCTGCCGATGAAGCCCGTGGCGACGTCGGTGCCGCCGGACAGCGAGCCGAGGAAGACGTCGGGCTTCACCGCGTCGTAGACCCAGGTGTACGCCGAGGCCGGCAGCGGGGAGCCGGTCGACCCGATCGACCGCAGCGCCGCCAGGTCGTGGGTCTCCCCCGGCCGGACGCCGGCCTTCTCGCAGGCCGTGAGGTAGCCGGCGCTGGTGCCCAGGTAGGTGATGCCGGTCCGCGCCGCGAGGGCGAACTGCGCGTCGACCGACGGGTACGCGGGCGCGCCGTCGTACACGACCACCGTGGCGCCGGACAGCAGCGCCGACGCGGAGATGTTCCACATGATCCAGGCGGTGGAGGCGTACCAGGAGAAGCGGTCGCCGGGGCCGATGTCCATGTGCAGCCCGGCCTGCTTGCGCTGCTCGAGGACGACGCCACCGTGCCCGTGCACGATCCCCTTGGGCAGCCCGGTGGTGCCCGACGAGTAGACGATCCACAGCGGGGCGTCGAAGGGCAGCGCCTCGACGACCGGCTCCTGCCCGTCGGCCACCGCGTCGGCCCAGCTCAGCGCGCCGTCCGGGACCTCGTCCGGGTGGAGCCGGGGGACGGCGATCGTCGTCCGCACGCTCGGCAGGGCCTCCCGCAGCTCGGCCACCACGTCGCGCCGGTCGTACTCCCTGCCGTTGAACCGGTAGCCGTCGACGGCGACGAGCACGGTGGGCTCGATCTGCGCGAACCGGTCCAGCACGCTGCGGGTGCCGAAGTCCGGCGCGCAGGAGGACCAGACCGCGCCGACCGCCGCCGCGCCGAGGAAGGCGACGACCGCCTCAGGGACGTTCGGCAGGTAGCCGGCCACCCGGTCGCCGCGCTGGACGCCGAGCCGGCGCAGCGTGGCGGCGAAGGCCCCGACCTGCTCGCGCAGCTGCGCCCAGCTGGTCTCGACCGGCTCGGCGTCCTCGGCGACGGCGATCAGCGCGGGACCGTCCGGGTCGACCGTGCCGTCGGCGGCGTGCCGCAGCGCCTGCTCGGCGAAGTTGACCGTCGTCCCGGGGAACCACTCGGCGCCGGGCATCTCGCGGCGGGTGAGCACCCGGTCGTCCGGGACGCCGGGCAGCACGCCGGACCAGTCGGCCACCTCGGCCCAGAACTGGTCGAGGTGCTCGACCGACCAGCGCCAGATCGCGTCGTAGTCCGCCGGGTCGCCGAAGTCGAGGCCCCGACGGCTGGAGACCCGGTCGGCGAACTGGGCGAGGCGGGTGGCCCGGATGGACTCGGGCGTGGGCCGCCAGAGGACCTCCGGCTCCGCAGACGTGTCGTCGCTCACGACAGCACCTTGCCACTCGTGCTCGCCCTCCGGCGGCCACCGGGTGTGCCCGCGTCGCGCCCAGGAGGCCGGCGGGACCACGATGTGGGCACACCCCGCGCCGAGGCCGGGCACGGGTCGGCCGAGGGGCGCGTGCCGGCGTCCGGCGACATGATGGGGTCCCATGAGCGACGAGGGCGGTGCCGAGCGGAACGTGCTGGGCGGCCCGCTGCAGCCGTGCGGCACGGACCCGATGACCGGCTTCTACCGCACCGGGTCCTGCACCAGCGGGCCCGAGGACCTGGGCAGCCACACCGTGTGCGCCGTCGTCTCGGCGGAGTTCCTGGCCCTGCAGCGCGAGCTGGGCAACGACCTGTCCACCCCGCGGCCGGAGTACGGCTTCCCCGGCCTGAAGCCCGGCGACCGCTGGTGCGTGGTGGCCGCGCGGTGGCTGCAGGCCTACCAGGCGGGCGCGGCGGCCGGCGTCGTCCTGGCGGCCACCAACGCCCGCGCGCTGGAGGTCGTCCCGCTGGAGGCCCTGCGCCAGCACGCGGTCGACGTCCCCGACGACCTGAGCAGCCTGGATTGAGGAGGCCCCCTCCGTGAGCGACCTGCTGGACACCCCGCTCAGGCGGCCGGCCGGCGACGCCCGCCGACGACGGTGTGCGCGGATGCGCAGTTCCGCCGGGCCAGACCGCGCATCGGCGCACTCCGTCAGGCGACTCCGCCCGCTTCAGATCCGGCGCGCGACCGAGGAGGTCCTGGCCCGGTGAGCGACGCCGACCTGCACTTCTGGTTCGACCCGGTCTGCCCGTTCGCCTGGATGACCAGCAAGTGGGTGCGCATGGTCGCCGAGCAGCGCGAGTACCGCGTGGAGTGGCGGCTCATCTCGCTCCGCCTGCTCAACCGGCACGTCGACTACGACGCGCAGTTCCCGCCCGAGTACGAGGCCGGCCACACCGCCGGGCTGCACCTGCTCCGGGTCGCCGCCCGCGCCCGCGCCGAGCACGGCCCCCAGGCGCTCGACCCGCTCTACGCCACGCTCGGTCGGCACGTCTTCGAGGACCCGGCCGGCCAGCCGCCGCCGGAGCGGGCCACCAGCCGCGCGTTCCTCGAGCAGGTCCTCGCCGAGGCCGGCCTGCCGGCCGACCTCGGCGCCGCCGTCGAGGACCCGTCGTGGGACGCCGTGATCCAGGAGGAGACCGACGCCGCCCTGGCGCTCACCGGCAAGGACGTCGGGACGCCGATCCTGCAGTTCCGCCCGCCCGGCGGAGCGGCCTTCTTCGGCCCGGTGATCAGCCGGCTGCCCAGCCCCGAGGACGCCGTCGCGCTGTGGGACCACGTCGTCGCCCTGGCCGGCTTCCCGGGGTTCGCCGAGCTCAAGCGGAGCCTGCGCGAGCGGCCCCAGCTGCCGGCGTTCGGCGTCCGCCCGGGCGAGGCCGGCCTGCAGGAGGACTGGCACGGGGGCAGCCGCCGCCAGCACCGCTGAGCGACCGCCGGCGGCCCCCGTCGGCGAGGGCGACTAAGGTGAGGCTGGCCTACCTCGCTGTCTGCCCCGGGAGCCGCTCGTGTCCTCGTCGACCGACGCCGCCCCGCGGCAGCGTCCGGGCGGCCTCGGGAACCCCGGCGGGGACCGGTCGGCCGGCCGGGGCGGCCTGACCGCGCAGCGCCGCACCCGGCTGCTCGGCCTGCTCCTGCTGCTCGTGCTCGTGGGGGTCGCCGCGACGCTCAGCATCGCCGTCGGCTCCCGCAGCATCGGTCTCGGCTCGGTGTGGCAGGCACTGACCGACCCCGGCGTGCCGACCGAGGAGACGGTGATCGTCCGGGAGCTGCGGGTCCCGCGCACCGCCCTCGGCCTCATGGTCGGCATGGCCCTCGGCCTCGCCGGCGCGCTGGCCCAGGGCCACACCCGCAACCCGCTGGGCGACCCCGGCCTGCTCGGCATCACGTCCGGCGCCTCGCTCGGCGTCGTCCTGGCCATCTACCTGCTCGGCGTCGGCACGCCCGCCGGCTACGTCTGGTTCGCCTTCGCCGGCGCGCTGCTGGGCACCGTGCTGGTCTTCGCGCTCGGCTCGGCCGGCCGCGGCGGTGCCTCCCCGGTCACCCTGGCGCTGGCCGGGGCCGCGCTGTCGGCGCTGTTCTACGCCCTGGTCCGGGCGATCCTGGTCAGCGACACCGACAGCCTCGACGCCTTCCGCTTCTGGGTGGTCGGCGCGCTGGCCGGCCGCGGCGCCGACGTCGCCTGGCAGGTGGCGCCCTTCATCGTCGCCGGCCTGCTGCTCGCCCTGGTCAACGCCCCGGCGCTGGACCTGCTCGGGCTCGGCGAGGACGTCGCCCGCGGCCTGGGCCAGCGGGTGTGGCTCGCCCGGGCGGTCGGCCTCGCGGCCGTGACCCTGCTCTGCGGCGCGGCGACGGCGGCCTGCGGGCCGATCGCCTTCGTCGGGCTGGTCGTGCCGCACGTCGTCCGGGCGTTCACCGGCCCGTCGCACCGCTGGCTGGTCCCCTGCTCCGGCCTGCTCGGGGCCGTCCTGCTGCTGCTCGCCGACGTGGTCGGCCGGGTCGTCGTCCGCCCGGGCGAGCTGCAGGTCGGCATCGTGCTCGCGCTCATCGGGGCGCCCTTCTTCATCGCGCTGATCCGCCGCCGCCGGCTGGCGAGCACGTGACGCAGCTCGAGCAACGGACTGCCGCCGAGACCCGGGTCCACCAGCCCGGGGAGACCACCGTCCGCGTCGGCCCGGTGTCCGGCCGGGTCCGCTGGCGCCAGGTGACGGTGGTGGTGGGGGCCGCCGTCGCCGTCGTCCTGCTCGGCGCGGCCAGCCTCGGGCGCGGTGACTTCCCGATCGGGCTGACCGACGTGCTGCGCACCCTGGTGGGGCTCGGCGAGGACACCCAGGAGTTCATCGTGCTGGAGCTGCGGGCTCCGCGGATCGTCGTGGGCGCCCTCGTCGGGCTGGCCCTCGGCGTGGCCGGCGCGCTGTTCCAGACCTTCGCGCGCAACCCGCTGGCCTCCCCCGACGTCCTCGGCATCACCCAGGGCGCCTCGGCCGGCGCGGTCGCGGCCATCGTGCTGGGCGGGACGGCGGGCGGCTCCGGGCTGCTCGGCGGCCTCGGCGTCCCCCTGGCGGCGCTGCTCGGCGCGCTCGTCACCGGCCTGCTGCTGCTGGTGCTGGCCTGGCGCAGCGGCATCGACGGGTACCGCATGGTGCTGGTCGGCATCGCGCTGTGGGCGGTGGCCGCGGCCGTCACCGACTGGCTGCTCACCCGCGCCGAGATCTACGACGCCGCCACCGCCTACGTCTGGATCACCGGCTCGCTCAACGCCCGCACCTGGGGCGAGGCGGTACCGCTGCTGGTCGCCCTCGCCGTCCTGCTGCCCGCCGCGCTGGCCACCAGCCGGGCGCTGGGCGTCGTCCAGTTCGGCGACGACACCGCCCGGGGCCTGGGCGTGCGGCTGGTGCCCACCCAGGCGGTGGTCGTGCTCGTGGCCGTCGCGCTCACCGCCGCCGCGGTGGCCGCCGCCGGGCCGATCGCCTACGTCGCGCTGGTCGTGCCGCAGGTCGCGATCCGGCTCACCGGCGGAGCGCGGCCCCCGCTGCTGGCCTCGGGCCTGGTCGGTGCCGCCCTCGTCGTCGGCGCCGACCTGCTCACCCGCACCGTGCTCCCCCAGGCGCTGCCGGTCGGTGTGCTCACCGCCGCCGTCGGGGCGCCCTACCTGCTCTGGCTCCTCGTCCGCGGAAGGCGGCGATCGACGCTATGACCGTCAACACAGCGACCACCACCCTGCCCCGCGCCGGAACGGTCCGTCTCGCCGCCGAGTCGGTCAGCCTCGCCTACGACGACCGGGTCGTCGTCCGCGACCTGGACCTGCAGCTCACCGACGGCTCGTTCACCGCGATCGTCGGCCCCAACGGTTGCGGCAAGTCCACCCTGCTGCGGGCGCTGGGTCGCCTGCTGCGCCCGGTCGGGGGCCAGGTGCTCCTCGACGGGCACGCCATCCAGCGGACGCCGACCCGCGACGTGGCCCGGGTGCTCGGCCTGCTGCCGCAGACCCCGGTCGCCCCGGAGGGCCTGACCGTCGGCGACCTCGTGGCCCGCGGCCGGCACCCGCACCAGTCGTGGCTGCGGCAGTGGTCGCGCGACGACGAGGCGGCCGTCGCCGAGGCCCTGACCTGGACCGACATGGCCGACCTCGCCGACCGCCCGGTCGACGAGCTCTCCGGCGGGCAGCGCCAGCGCGCCTGGATCTCGATGGCGCTCGCGCAGGGCACCGACCTGCTGCTGCTCGACGAGCCGACGACCTACCTGGACCTGTCGCACCAGATCGACGTGCTGGAGCTGGTGGCCCGGCTGCACGCCGAACGCGGCCGCACCGTCGTCGTCGTGCTGCACGACCTGAACCTGGCCGCGCGGTACGCGCAGCGGCTGGTCGCGATGGACGACGGCCGGCTGGTCGCCTCGGGCGCGCCGGAGGAGGTGCTCACCGAGCAGCTGCTGGCCGACGTCTTCGACCTGGAGGCGCGGGTCGTGCCCGACCCGGTGGCCGGGACCCCGATGGTGGTGCCGGTCCGCCGCCTGCGCTGAAAGAGGACCCCGTCCTCCTCACCGCTCGCAGGCTCGCGGCGAGCCTCTGGACGGGGCCGGTCAGCCGGCGGCGCCCAGCTTCCAGTAGCCCATGAACGCGACGGCTCCGCGGGGGACGCCGAGGTCGCCGACCAGCCGGCGGCGCAGCGTCTTCACCACGCCCGCCTCGCCGGCCAGCCAGGCGTAGCAGCCCGAGGCGGCTCCGTCGTCCCCCGACCCACCCTCGGGCACCTCCCACAGCAGCTCGTCGCCGACCTCCTCCGGCGGCGCGGCCGGCGTCGAGGCGATGCCCAGCTCGCACAGCGCGGCGTGCACGGCCGGCACCAGCCGCGACCCGCGCGGGGCCCCGTCCCTCGCCAGCCAGCGCAGCGTCGCCCCGGCCGGCAGCGCGACGTTCATCGCGTCGCCGGCCTCGGGCACCTCCAGCAGGGCGGTCACCGAGCGCGGTGGTCCGCCGAGGGACTCCAGGATCGCGCAGACCGCGGGGACCGCGGTCTCGTCGCCGGCCAGCAGCAGCGAGCGCGCACCGGGTGGCGGCGCCCACTCCACGCCCCACGGCCGGCCGGAGCCGGGGCGGTCGGGGCCGAGCAGCACGATCCGGTCGCCGGGCACCGCCGCGGCCGCCCAGCTCGCGGCCGGGCCGGCGTGCCCGTCGGCGATGCCGTGCAGGACGACGTCGACGTCGAGCTCGGCGCGCTCCGGTCGGACGGCGCGGACCGTGTAGGTGCGGATGACCGGGCGCTGCTCCTCGGGCATCGCGCAGAACTCCCGGTACCAGTCCTGGCCGCGGTCGCGGAGCCGGTCCAGCCCGGCGTCGTCACGGGGGAGCACCAGCTTGAACCGCTGGTCGCCGCCCGCGGCGCCGAAGCCCGCGAGCTCCGGGCCGGTGAGGGTGAGCCGCACGAAGCTGGGGCCCAGCCGGCGGACCGCGGCCACCGTGGCGTCGAAGAACTGCCAGGCGGGAGCTGCCACGACCTCCGGCTGCGCGGCGAGCGTCATGCGTCGTCCCCCGTCCCGGGTCACCCTTGCGGCGACCTACTTAGGCGAGGCTAACCTGGGCTGCCCCGCCAGGGGAACACCTGTCCCGAACCCCAGGAGGACCCTTGCCCCGCAGTCCACGCCGCCTGGTCGGCGCCACCCTCGCCCTCGCCGCGGCGCTCGCGGCCGCCGGCTGCTCCGGCGACACCGCGGAGCCGGCCGCGGCGGCCGAGGGGGGCGGCTGGACGTTCACCGACGACCTCGGGACCACCGTCGAGCTCGACGCCGTCCCCGAACGGGTCGCCGGCCTCAACGACGTGGTGGCCTCGCTGTGGAACTACGGCGTGGAGCCGGTCGCCAGCTTCGGGCAGACCTCCGCGGCCGACGACGTCGCCTTCGAGGGCCGCGACCTGGCCGACCTGGAGATCGTCGGCGAGAGCTACGGCCAGATCGACCTCGAGCGGCTGGCCGCGGCCGACCCCGACGTCATCGTCACCGCGGTGTACCCGACCGACTCCTCGGGCACGCTGGACCCGGCCCAGCCGCTGTACGGCTTCGAGTCGATCCAGCAGCAGGAGCAGGTCGCCGAGATCGCGCCGATCGTGGCGATCGCCTACCGCGGGTCGGCCGCCGACGTCATCGAGCGGACCGTCGAGCTGGCCGGCTCCCTCGGTGCCGACGCCGGCACCGTGGACGCCGCCCGCGAGGACTTCGAGGCAGCCTCGGCCGAGCTCACCGCCGCGGGCGAGCGCGGCATCACCGTGCTGCCGGTCTACGCCACCGCCTCGGACGGCTGGTGGATGGGCAAGGCCGCCGACGACCCGTCGCTGCGGCTCTACTCCGACCTCGGCGTGGACTTCGTCGACCCGGGCGGCGACACCTACTTCTGGGAGACCGTCAGCTGGGAGCAGGTCCCGCAGTACCCGAGCGACGTGATCCTGTACTCGCTGCGCGGCGGGGAGACGCCCGAGCAGATGCGGGCCCAGCCGACCTACCCGCTGCTCCCCGCGGTGCAGGCCGGGCAGGAGCACCCCTGGAAGTACATCGGCATGGACCACGTCGCCCAGGCGGCCTACATGTCCGAGCTGGCCGGCTGGCTGACCGAGGCCCGGAAGGTGACCTGAGGCCGCGGTTCAGGCGGGCGCGGGGGCCGGCTCCGGCACGGGAGCCGGCCGCCGCGCCGTCCGGGCGGTCTGGGCCAGGCCGATCCCGGTGAGGACGACGACGCCGCCGAGGACCTGCCAGCCGGACAGCACCTGCTCCACCCACAGCCAGGCGACACCTGCGGCGAGGACCGGCTCGACCGTGGCGACCAGCCCGGCCGTCGTCGGCGGCAGGTGGCGCAGCGCGGCCAGCGAGAGCCAGAACGGCAACGCCGCCCCGAGGACGACGATCCAGCCGACCAGCACCCACAGCGGCAGCTCCAGCGAGCCCAGCGACACCGGGACCGCCGTGCCGAGCACCGCGGGGTCGAACGGCCAGAACGGCGCGGCGACCGCCCAGAACAGCGCCGCCGCGACGAAGCTCCAGCAGGTGAGCGCGACCGGGTCGCGGGTGGTCGTGCCGCGCTCCCCCATCAGGTAGTACGTCGCCAGGCACAGCGCCGCGCCCAGCGCCGCGGCGACCCCGCCCGCGTCGAGCGAGCCGCCGCCCCGCCAGACCTCGGCGACCAGCACCAGCCCGGACAGCGACAGGCCCAGCGCCGCCCACAGCCGCCGCCGGACCCGCTCGCCGCGCACCAGCCACACCCACAGCGCGATGAGCACCGGCGCGGTCATCTCGAACACCAGCGCGATGCCGACCGGCAGCCGGCCGATCGCGACGTAGTAGAGGTACTGGGTGAGCGCGATGCCGACGGCGCCGAACGCGGCGAGGAACGGCACCTCCCGCCAGGACACCCGCAGCCGCGCCGGCGCGACGACGGCCAGGACGGCGAGCATCACCACCGCGGCCCCGCCGCAGCGCAGCGCGGTCAGCCACGGCGCCGGCACGCCGGCCTGCAGGGCCAGGGTGGAGACCGTGCCGTTGACGGCGAACAGGCCCGCGGCCGTGATGGTCAGGGTGTAGCCGAGCCGGGGCACGCGGCCGACGGTAGCGACCGTGGTGCCCCGAGCCCCCTACCGGGGGGTCACTGGACGGCGGCCGGGTCCATCCAGACGACCTCCCAGACGTGGCCGTCGGGGTCGGTGAAGCTGACCCCGTACATGAAGCCGTGGTCCTGGGCCGGCATCCACGGCTTCCCGCCGGAGGCCAGCGCCCGCGCCAGCAGGTCGTCGGCCTCCTCCCGGCTGCCCGCCGACAGCGCGTTGAGCACCGTGGTGGACCGCGCCGGGTCGCCGATCCGGTCGGCGTCCGGGACGAAGTCGGCGAACCGGTCGCGGGTCAGCAGCATCACCACGATGTTGTCGGCGACGACGACCGACGCCGTCCGCTCGTCGGAGAACTGCTCGTTGAAGCCGAAGCCGAGGCCGCCGTAGAACGCCTTGGCGGCGGCCAGGTCGGTCACGGGCAGGTTGACGAAGATCCAGCGCACGGTGAGCTCCGCTCGTCGCGGGGGCCCGGTCGGCCCCGTCGCCAGGTAGGACGGGGCCGGCCGGCCGGACTCATCGGCCGGGGACCGGCGAGCCGACGTCGCGGACGGTCCCCCCGCCGTCGGACGCGCGGTGGACTGCGGCCGGCAGCGGGGTGGTGCCGGTGGCCGTGTCCGGGACCCCGTCGCCGTCGGCGTCCGGCGCGGACTCGACGACCAGCACGAAGTCCTCGCCGTGCCGGGTGATCCCCTCGACGACGGCCTGCTCGACCGCCTCGGCCGCGACCGTGCGGCGCAGCACGACGGGGTCCGAGCGCACGTCCTTGGCCAGCGCCACCGCCATGCCGACCATCACCAGCGCGAACGGCAGCGCCGCGATGATCGTCAGGTTCTGCAGGCCGGTGAGCGCCGCGTCGCCGCCGACGAGCAGCATGATCGCCGCCACGGCCCCCATGACGACGCCCCAGAAGACCACCGTCGTCCGGCTCGGGGTCAGCGTGCCGCGCTCGGACAGCGAGCCGAGGACGATCGAGGCCGCGTCGGCGCCGGAGACGAAGAAGATGGCCACCAGCACCATGACCAGCACGGTCATCAGCGTGGCCAGCGGGTAGGTGTCCAGGACGCCGAACAGCTGCCCCTCGGCGGTGGCCTGCCCGGCGACGTCGGCGCCGCCGCGCTGGGCGGCGATCCCGGCGCCGCCGAAGACGGCGAACCAGACCAGGCTGACCACGCTGGGCACCAGCAGGACGCCGGTGACGAACTGCCGGATCGTGCGGCCGCGGCTGATCCGGGCGATGAACAGGCCGACGAACGGCGTCCAGCTGATCCACCAGGCCCAGTAGAAGACCGTCCAGCCGCGCAGCCACTCGGCCGTGGCGTCGCCGCCGCTGGCCTCGGTGCGCGCGGCCATCTCGCCCAGGTCGGCGAAGTAGGTGCCGATCGTGGTGGGCAGCAGGTTGAGGATGAGCACCGTCGGGCCGACGACGAACACGAACACCGCCAGCACGAGGGCCAGCACCATGTTCGTGGTGGCCAGCCACTGGATGCCCCGGGCGACCCCGGAGACGGCGGAGGCGACGAAGGCCGCCGTCAGCACCGCGATGACGACGACCAGCAGGCCGTTGCCGGCGTCCCCGGCCCAGCCGAGGATCTCCAACCCGCTGCCGATCTGCAGCGCGCCCAGCCCCAGCGAGGCCGCCGAGCCGAACAGCGTGGCGAAGATGGCCAGGACGTCGATGAGCCTGCCGGCCAGGCCCTCGGTGCGGCGCCGGCCGAACAGGGGGGCGAACGCGGCGCTGATCAGCTGCCGCCGGCCGCGGCGGAAGGTGCCGTAGGCGATGGCCAGGCCGACGACGGCGTAGATGGCCCACGGGTGCAGCGACCAGTGGAACAGCGTGGTCGCCATCGCCGTCTCCAGCGCCTCCGGCGTCTCGGCCGCGACGGTGCCCGGCGGCGGGGAGACGTAGTGGGACAGCGGCTCGCTGACCCCGAAGAACATCAGCCCGATGCCCATGCCGGCGCTGAACATCATCGCCACCCAGGACACCGTCCGGAACTCCGGCGCCTCGTCGTCGCGGCCCAGCGGGATCCGCCCGTACCTGCCGGCCGCCAGCCAGATCACGAAGACGACGAAGGCCGAGGCGAGCAGGACGAACAGCCAGCCCAGGTTGGTCTCCACCCACTCCAGGGCGGTGCCGCTGGCCGACCCCAGCCCCTGCGGGCTGGCGAAGCCCCAGGCCACGAAGGCCAGGGCCACGACCGCGGCGACGCCGAAGACGACCCGGTCCAGCGCCCCGCCGCGGTCGGCGGGCGACGGTGGTGGTTCCGCGACGGCGGGGTGGGCCTCGGGAGCCCCGGAGGGGCTGGGGGGTGCAGGTGTTGTGGTCACGACAGTGGCGCCGGTGGCGGCGCGCCTCCCTCTCTCGGTTGACGAACGGACGCCGCCGGCGCGGTGGGGCGCCGGGGCAACCCGTCCACGGTAGGGAGGTCACCGGACGGGTGCGGACCGCCGTGACCGGGGCGAGACCGGCCCGGGGGAGCGGGAGGGTGCTGTGTGCCCGCCCCGGCGACCGGGCACACACCCCGGGACGAGGCGTCCGGCCCGGCCGGACCGAGGCACCACGACGGGGAGGCACCAGACCGTGAGCGAGCCACGTCCGCCCTGGTCAGCGCGGCGACGGAGGCTCCTGCTGTGGCTGGCGGCCGGCGCCGTCCTCGCGGGTCTGGGCGCCGTCGGCCTGCCCGGTGAGCTCGGTGTGACGGCGGCCTTCCTGGCCGCGCTGTGCGCCTTCCTGTTCGTCGTCGCCCTGGTGGTGTTCATCACCGTCCCCGGACCGGACACCCTCGGCACGCTGCTGCGCACCTCGCCGCTGGCCGGCGCGGTGCTCGTGGTCGCCGTCCTGCTGGTGCTGGCCAACCCGGCGGGGTCGCTGCGCTGGCTGTGGGTGGTCGCGGCGCTCGCCGCCGCGGCGTGGACGGCGTTCGCCGTCTGGGACACCCGCCGCACCGGCGGCTGACCGCGGCGGCAGACTCCCTCGACGTGACCGCCGGCCTGCCCACCGCCCTGTACCTGCCGGACGGCGACGGGTTCGTCGCCACCGACCTGACCATCGGGCCGTGGGACCCGGGACTGCAGCACGCCGGGCCGGTCGCGGCGCTGCTCGCCCGGGAGGCCGAGCGGGTCACCGAGGTCCCGGACGGGCAGACGGTGCGGCTGGCCTTCGACATCCTCGCGCCGGTGCCGGTGAGCCCGGTGCAGGTGACCGCCCGGTTGCTGCGGCCCGGACGGCGGATCGAGCTGGTCGAGGCGGTGCTCACCGCGGACGCCTCCGCGCGGCCGCTGGTGCGGCTGACCGCCTGGCGGATGCGGACCTCCCCGGTCGAGGGGACGCCGGAGGCCGGCCTGCCGCTGCCCGGGCCCGAGCAGAGCCGCCCGGAGACCGCGGCGTTCTTCACCACCGACGTCGCCTACCACCGGGCGCTGGACTGGCGCTTCGCGCACGGCTCCTTCAACGCGCCCGGCCCGGCCGCCGCCTGGACCCGGCCGCTGTGCACGCTGGTCGAGGGCGAGCCGATGAGCCCGCTGCAGCACCTGCTGGTGATGACCGACGCGGCCAGCGGCATCTCCGCCGTCCTGGACTGGCGGCGGGCCACGTTCGCCAACGTCGACCTCACCGTCGCGCTGGTGCGGCCGCCGGCCGGGGAGTGGCTGGGCGTGGACGCCGCGACCACCGTGGGGCCGTCCGGCGCCGGTCAGTGCTTCGCCGAGCTGTACGACGCCACCGGCCGGATCGGCCGCTCCGCGCAGGCGCTGTTCGTCGAGACGCGCTGAGCGGGCCGGCGCGCTCGGCGCTGCCGTCGTCCGCCGAGGCGTCTGGGAGACTGGGACGCGATGGACTGGAAGGCGCCCCTCGAGACACTGCTCACCTGGCTCCGCGGCGCCGGGCTGGAGATCGTCCTGCTCGTCCTGGGAGCGGTGGTGCTGGCGCGGTTCATCGCCTGGGTCGGTGAGAAGATCACCGACCGGATCGACGCCCGGTCCACCGACGGCGACGCCCTCGTGCGCTCGGAGGCGGCCAAGCACCGGCACTCGCTGACCCAGGTGATCACCTGGACGCTGGTCGTGATGGTCTACGCCATCGCCGTCTTCGCCGCCCTCGACCGGGCGGGCATCCCGATCAGCGGGCTGGTCGCGCCGGCCACGGTGCTCGGCGTCGGCCTGGGCTTCGGCGCCCAGCGCATCGTCGGTGACGTGCTGGCCGGGTTCTTCATCATCACCGAGCGGCAGTACGGCTTCGGCGACGTCGTCTCCATCCAGGTCGTCGGCGGGGTGGAGCCCGCCGAGGGCACCATCGAGGACGTCACGCTGCGCGTCACCCGACTGCGGTCGGCCAACGGCGAGGTCATCACGCTGCCGAACGGGCAGATCGTGAAGGTCACCAACCTGTCCCGCGACTGGGCCCGCGCCGTCGTCGACGTCCCGGTGCCGACGTCGATGGACGTCAGCCGGGTCAACGAGATCCTCAAGCAGGTGGGCGCCGAGGCGTTCCGCGACGCGCGGCTGCGCCCGCTGCTGCTCGACCCGCCCAGCGTGATGGGGGTGGAGACGATCGACCTCGAGCAGGTCAACGTCCGCATGGTGGCGCGCACGCTGCCCGGCAAGCAGTTCGAGGTCGGCCGCGACCTGCGCGCCCGCGTCGTCCAGGCGTTCCGCCGGGAGGGGCTGAACGTGCCGGCCGCGCCCGCGCCCGGGGAGCTGTCCCCGACGTCGGCGGACGGCGCCCGGTGACCACGCCCGAGACCGACGGGCCCGGCGAGCCGACCCGGCAGTTGCCCGCCCAGCCCTCGGTCAGCACCGCACCGGCGTCGGCGCCGCGCCGCTGGTGGTCGGCAGTGCCGCACCACCTCGGCCGCGCCCGCACCTCGACCGTCGTCCTGGCGCTGCTGTTCGTGGGGCTCTACACGCTCTACCTCTACGTCCGGCCGCCTGACACGACCACCGTGGTCCCGGCCACCGGCACCACGGTCGAGACGCCCGCGCCCTCGGACGTCCCGCTCGTCCCGACCGAGACCCCCGAGCCGACGACGGAGGAGCCGACGACGCCCGAGGAGGAGTCCGCGGCCCCGACGACGGCGCCGGAGACCACGCCCGAGGACGTGCCGGCCGAGGAGACGCCGTCGGGTACCGCCGAGCCGACTGCTCCGGCCGAGGAGACCCCCGCGCCGGCGGCGCCGACGACCGCGGCACCGACGGCCACGGGCGCGCCCGGCAGCTGACCGGTCAGCCGGTGGCCCCACCCGGGTCCTGCGCGGCCGGGAGGCGCGGGCCGCGGGCGACGGGACGCACCTGGCGGGCGCTCTCGAGCCGATCGGTGTAGCTGGCCGCGTTGCCGCGGATGTGCAGCCCGTCGTTCTCGTTGGCCGGCCGGATGACCTTGGCCGGCACGCCCGCGACGAGCGAGCCCGGCGGCACCTGGGTGCCCTGGGTGACGACGGCACCGGCGGCCACGATGGACCCGGAGCCGATGTGCGCGCCGTTCATCACCACGCTGCCCATGCCGACCAGCACGTCGTCGTCGATGCGAGCGCCGTGCAGGACCACCCGGTGCCCGACCGTCACGCCGCGGCCCACGACCAGCGGGAAGCCGGGGTCGGAGTGCAGGGTGCAGCCGTCCTGGATGTTGGAGTCGGCGCCGATCTCGATGACCTCGGCGTCGGCGCGGGCGACCGCGCCGTACCAGATGCTGGACCGGGGGCCCATCGTCACGGCCCCGACCACGACGGCCGTCGGCGCCACGAACGCCTCGTCGTCGATCTGCGGGGACCCGAACGGCAACTCGGCGATGAAGTTCTCGGTCACGGGGTCAGCACAGCACAGGCCCGGTGCGGCTGCACCGCCGGAGGGCGGTCGTCGAGATCGGTCGCCTGCCTGGTCAGTAGGGCGGGGGTTCGGTGACGGCGGTGAGGCCGGTGGGGGTGGTGACGGTCAGCGTGCCGTCGGGGCCCAGGGTGTGGGTCCAGCCGGGGGCCTGGTGTTTGCCGCGGTGGTCCCCGGTGCAGTAGCCGGCCAGGTTCGCCGCACTGGTCGGCCCGCCGGCGGCGTGCGGGCGGGCGTGGTCCAGCTCCCCGGCGCGGGGAACCGGGCGGCGGCAGCCGGGGAACCGGCAGCGCCGGTCCCGCGCCCGCACGTGGCGGTCCAGCGCCGCGGACGGCCGGTAGGCGCCGGTGGGGCCGGCGCCGCGCAGCCCGGGACGCCCGGTCAGGTCGTGCCCGCAGGCCTCGGGGGTGCGCCGGCAGGCGCGGGCGCCGCAGTGCCCGGCGCGGCGCAGCGCGGGCAGGTCGGTCAGGGTGCGGAAGGCGCCGGTGACCGCGTCGGTGAGCACGATCCGCGGCCGGTCGGCCAGCCCACCCCCGGCGGTGGCGGCCAGCAGCTCGGCCAGCGCCTGGCGCTGGTCCTCGGCGGCCGCGGCCAGCGCGGTGAGCGCGTCGGGGGCGGCGTCCACCCGCCCGCCGGGGCCGGCCCGCCAGCCGGCCTCCTGCGCGGCCGCCGCGGCCCGGGCGGTGCGCACGCTGCGCCGGGCGTGCCCGAGGGCCAGCCCGGCGGCGTGCACCGCCGCGCCGGCGCCCTCGACCGCCCGGTCCGCGGCCGCCCACCAGCCCGACCCGGCGGGCGCATCGCTGGATGCCGAGTCGGTCGGTGGTGCAGCGCCCGGTGCCGGCGGCTGGGTGTCCGGCGCTCCGCCGGGACCACCCCGCCGCTCCCGGCCGTCGGGGTCGAGGCCGTCGGGATCGAGGGCGTCGGGGTCGAGGCCGTCGGGGTCGAGGGGGTCGGGGTCGAGAGCGCCTGCGGTGTCCGCCCAGCGCTGCCCGGACAGGTCATCCGGTGGCCAGTCGGGCTCCTCCAGCCCGCCGGCCAGCAGCCGGGCCTCCACCTGGTCCCACCAGGCGCCCAGCTCGGCCTGCTCGGCCTCCTGCCAGGCCACCCCGGCGGGCTGGCCGGCCTCGGCCGGATCGGCCGGGTCGGCCGCGTCGGCCATGGCCAGCACCTGCGCGTCGTCATCGGGCAGCACCACGCCGCGGCCGGCCAGGCCCTGCACCAGCCGGCGGACCATCTCCGCGGGGATCAGCTGCCCGTCCACCTCACCGGGGGCGTCCCCACCCAGCAGGGTGCCCATCGACGCCACCACCGAGAGCAGCACCCGCACCGGCGGCAGGTCGGTCTCCCCCGGGCGCAGCACCAGGTCCAGCAGCGCGTCGACCATCCGCTGCCCGCGCGTCCGCCGCGCGCCGCCCCCGGCGCCGTCGGCACCGCCGTCCTCGTCGGCCAGCGCGTCGGCGTAGCCGGCCAGCGCCGCCTGCAGCGCCCGCGCCTCCGGCATCATGCACACCACCGTCAGCGCGGCCATCCCCTCCGCGCGGTCGGGCCGCAGGTACACCCCGCGCTCGGTCAGCGCCCGGGCCAGCCGCCGCGCCGCGGCCGCGGCGTCCCGCCGGGCCACCACCCGCCGCGCCCGGTCGCCCAGCTGCGCCGGGGAGGTCACCCGGTTCCGCCGGGCCAGCCAGGCGAGCAGGTCGGCCTCGATCTCCGCCCGCAGGGTGTCATCAGCCACCGGGGCGACCTTGTCGATCAGGTGCCACAGGTGCCCGCGGTGCACCACCCCGCGCTCGAGGGCATCGAGGGTGCCGGGCAGCCGGTGCACCAGGGTCAGCGACTCGACCAGCAGCGCCTCGGCGGCCGGCTGGGTCAGGTTCACCGCGAACGCCAGCTCCGCCGTCGCCCACTCACTGACCGCCCGCAGCACCGCCGCCCGGGCCGCCCACCGCTCCGCCGACATCGCACCCCGCTCACCCTGTTGACGGTCCACCGACGCCGGCCGCGAGGCGGCGAACGCCGCCACCGCCCGCGCCTGCACCGCCGTCAACCGCGAGATCTCCCGGGCAGCGGCCTGCACCGCACCCAGCGGCCCGGACGCCCACCCCACCGTGGGCGCGTCAACAGCCGCCGCGCTGGCTGGAGTCGCTTCGTACACGTGTTCGATTCTAGTGCCCAGAGGCGACGGTCACAAGCCGAAAGTGCAGGTCAGGTGATCGGACCAGGGACGCAGGGGGCGGTCGGGACGGGCCAGCGCCCCATGACCGGCGTCCACCCGACCGCGTTGCGCTGGACGACGGCACCCGGACGCCGCCAGCATGGCCGCCGTGACGACGCCGTCCGACCTCCCGGTGCTGGCCTTCCCCGACCAGGCCGCCCTCGAGGAGTGGCTGGAGGCCGAGCACGCGACCGCGCCCGGTCTGTACGTCCGGCTGGCCAAGAAGGGCTCCGGCGTCCCCTCGGTGACCTACGCCGAGCTGGTCGAGTCGGTGCTCTGCTTCGGCTGGATCGACGGGAAGTCGCTGCGCTCCGACGACCGCTCCTACCTGCAGCGGATCACCCCGCGGCGGCCGCGCAGCGTCTGGTCGCAGAAGAACGTGGCGGCCGTCGAGGCGCTCACCGCCGCCGGGCGGATGCGGCCGGCCGGGCTGGCCGCGGTCGAGGCGGCCCGGGCCGACGGCCGCTGGGAGCGGGCCTACGCCGGGTCGGCCACCGCGACCGTCCCCGACGACCTCGCCGCCGCACTCGCGGCCGAGCCCGCCGCGCAGCGGGCCTTCGACGCGCTGACCGGGCAGGACCGCTTCGCGGTCCTCTTCCGGGTGCAGACCGCGGCGAGCCCGCAGACCCGGGCCAGGCGCATCGCCGCCGCGGTGCAGGTGCTCGCCGAGGGCCGCCGTCCGCACTGATCAGTCGGCGACGGCCGGCCGCTCCGCCCAGAACCGCGCGTCGCGCCGCCGCCACAGCAGCATGAGGACGACACCGGCGGCCATGATGCCCACGCCGATCACCAGCGGCGGCCCGAGACCGAGCCAGGCCTGTCCGGTGTAGCTGTTGGCCGGGTCGGCGAGGTCCCGCACCGAGAGGACCAGCAGCCAGACGAGCATCCCGGCGCCCACCAGCGGCCCGACGCCGAGCAGCAGCAGGTCCCGCACGCTGCGGGTCAGCCGGCGGCGGAAGTACACGGCGCAGGCGACGCCGGTCATCGCGTAGTAGAGCGCGATGAGCAGCGACAGCGCGGTGATCGAGTCGAACAGCGCGTTCTCCGACACCGCGCTCACGCCGAGGTACCAGACCACCGCCACGCCGGCGACCCACCAGGTGGAGACGTCCGGCGTCCGGTGGCGGGGCGAGATCGAGCCGAACCGGGCCGGCAGCGCCGACCGCCGGGCCATCGACAGCCCGGTCCGGGACGCCGGGATGATCGTCGTCTGGGTGGAGGCGATCGCCGAGGTGGCGACGGCGAGCAGCACCACCCAGTCCCAGCCGCCGAGGACCTGCTCGGACAGCAGCGCGAACACCGCCTCCTCCTCGCCGGCGTTCTCGGCGAGGTACTCCGTGCCGGCGAAGGAGACGACCGCGACCGCGACACCGAGGTAGGTGAGCAGCAGGACGACGGTCGAGAGCACGCCGGCCCGCCCCGGGGCACTGCGGCTGTCCCGGGTCTCCTCGGTCAGGTTGACCGCCGACTCCCAGCCCCAGTACGCGAAGACGCCGAGCAGCAGCCCGCCGGTGAGTGCCGCGCCGCCCGAGCCGAACGGGTCCAGCCACGACCACGCGGGGTCCAGCGCGCCGAAGGGGCTGTCCCCGCGGACCCCGCGCACCAGCGCGACGACGGCGAAGGCGGCGAGCGCGGCGGTCTGCGCGACGATCAGCCCGTTCTGCACCCGCGCGGACAGCTCGGTGCCCAGCACGCACAGCGTCGCCATGACCAGGACGAGCGCCACGGTCAGCCCGAGGACGACCGGCGTCGAGGACTCCCAGCCGTCCAGCCCGGCGGCCAGCAGGGTGAACCGGACGCCGACCTCGGCCAGCGAGCCCACCACCAGGACGCCGGTCATCGCGATCGCCCAGCCGCCGATCCACCCGGCCCACGGGCCCATCGCCCGGGTGACCCAGGAGAACGTCGTCCCGCAGTCGGGGTCGGCCCGGTTGAGCGCGGCGAACGCGGCCGCGATGAGCAGCATCGGCACGAAGGAGGCGAGCAGCACGCCCGGCGCGTGCACGCCGACCAGCGCCACGATCGGCCCGATCACCGCGGCCAGCGAGTAGGCCGGTGACGTCGCAGCCAGGCCGACGACGAGGGCGTCGCCGAAGCCGATCGCGTCGGGGCGCAGGGTGGTGGGCGGGGACTCCGCAGCCCGGGTCACGGTGCGCGACGCTACGGCTCCCGCCCGCGGTGGGCGCGGCGGGCGGGAGCCGCCGGTCCCTAGAGGATCCGGCGGGCTCCGGCGTAGTCGCCCATGTCCACGCTGGTCACGGCGACCGGCTGGCCGAAGGTGCGGGCGTGCACCATCTTGCCGTTCCCCACGTAGATGCCCACGTGGTAGACCGGCGAGCCGAAGAAGACCAGGTCACCGGGCTGCAGCTCGCTGCGCGAGACCGCGGTGCCCATCCGCGACTGGGCCCGGCTGGAGTGCGGCAGGGAGACCCCGACGGCCGCGTAGGCGAAGCTGGTCAGCCCGGAGCAGTCGAAACCGCTGGGGGTGGAGCCGCCCCAGACGTAGGGGGTGCCGATCTGCGCGAGCGCGGCCTCGAGGACCCCGCCGACGTCCCCGCTGGGTGCCGCGGCCACGACCGCGTCGGTGTCCGGCACCGACAGCGTCGGCCCGGCGATGGAGGCGGTGACGGCGGCCTGCTCGGCGGCGGAGAGGCGTTCGAAGTCGGCCTCGTAGGCGTCGATGCGCGACTGCACCTCTGCGCGCTGGCGCTCCAGCTCGGCCAGGGCCGCGGTGGCCTCCTGGGCTGCGGCGTCGGCGTCGGCCCGGGCCTGCTCGGCCGCACGCTGGGCGATGGAGACCTCGGCGAGCAGGCCCTCGGTGTGGGCGGCGATGAGGTCGAGGGTGGTCATCTGCTGGACGACGTCGGCCGCGGAGTCGGAGGTGAGGAAGGCGGCCATGCGCGACTGGGAGGTGCCGGCGGTCTGCGCGAGGGCGGCCAGCTGCGGCTCGTAGCCGGCGAGGGCGGCCTCGGCGCTGGTGGCGGCTGCGGCGGCGTCGGCGGCCTCCTGCTGCTTCGCCGTGACGGTCACCTGGCCCTCGTGGATCTGCTCGTCGAGCACCGAGAGCTGGCGGCCGGTCTCGGCGACCAGCCCGGCCGCCTCGTCGGCGGTCGTCGGGGTGGCGCCCGCGGTGGCCGGGGCCAGCAGCACGGCGACCGCTACAGCCAGGGAGATGGGGGCCCCGGCCAGCGTGGCGCTCGACCAGCGTCGGCTCGTCGTCCGGTTGCGGCTCATGACCGGCCCCCTCTCGCGCGCCCCGCCCTGGGAAGTGGGCGGTGTTCCGAGCGCGTGTGCACGCACGGTAAGGAGGCAACGTCAAGGGGTAGGGGGCGGCGCGCGGGCCAGGCAGCAGCGCGGACGACTCATCCGTCCCACCGGTCCCAGCGATCCCGGGGACCGCAGCAGGAGCGCCGGACTGTCGGAGGTGGGCGCTAGCGGCGACGCGGCGGCGCGGAGCCCGAGGGGGTGCGGTCGGGCGCGAGCGGCACGAGCCGGTCGGCCACGGCGCCGGTGACGAAGGAGTAGACGGCCTTGCCCGCGAGGTCGACGACCTGGTCGCGGCGCGACCAGGTCCACGGCGGCGCGCCGACGCCCGTGGCGTTCTCCAGGGTCTGGTCGGTGGCCAGCCGGACCGAGGTGTGCCAGGCGGAGGCCCGCCAGCCGCGCAGACCGCTGGCCGACCAGACGCCGCGCAGGGCACCGACGAGCGCACCGGTACCCCAGTGCATGAGGTGGTTGCGGACCAGCGGGCGCGCGGACCCCGGCAGCCGCCGGCGCGTGGTCAGTGCCGTGAGGGTGCGTGCGGGCACGTAGGAGTCCGGCCGGTGCGTGACCGACTGCTCGGCCTTCTCGGCGAGGGTCATGGCGGCGGTGCCGGCCAGGCCCGCGAGTGCGCCGCGGAGAGCGGCTCGTCCCAGCATGGGGACCGCCCTACCCGGAGCACCGCATGACACAACCGCCGGGGACGACACCGGCCCGGTCCCGCGTGTACGGGACCGGGCCGGGAGATCAGGTGCGGCCGGGTTCAGCCGGCGAGCGGCTCGGAGGCGTCGAGGCCGGCGACGAGCTCCAGGTCGCGGACGATGGCGGTGAGCTCGTCGGCGGTCCACGGCTCGCAGCAGTCGCAGCCCTCCCGGTGGCTCACCAGGCCGAGCAGGCCCGCGGCCTGGTCCTCGGCGATGGCGAGCGTCCCGGCTGCGGGATGCCGGTGGCAGGCGCACGCCGCGAGGCAGAGGCCGAGGCCCCAGCCGGACACGACGACCGCGGTCCCGTCGTCCCAGACCCTGCCGATCTGGAACACCGACGGCTTCTGGCTCCTCGTCACGGGAGTCCTCCCCTCACCCAACCGGCATCGCGCCGGTGCTCGTCTGGAGTCGAGTGGAGGTGGATCCACCCGGTGCACGTCTCGGCGTGCGAGCGAGGTGGTGACGTCGAGAGGTCCTCGTTCCGATGTCCACCTTGCAGAACCGACGGTAGGGGCGCATACGCGGAACGTCACGATCGCCACGCCCGGGTGTGTGACGGATCGGTTCTGGCGCACCGCCGGTCCCACGGGTCCCACCCGTGCACACGCGACCCCGGGGTGGCCGACCGACCGCACGGTGGGCGATGTGCGGGCATGGCGCACGTCCGCCTGGAAGACGTGCCACAGCCGCACATCACCCCGGCCCGGGCCGGGGAGGACGCCGGCAGCGGGTCTCCTGTCAGCTGGCGGGGGACACCGAGCTCATGTTGTAGTCCGGCACCCGGACGGCGGGCATCGCGGCGCGGGTGAACCAGTCGCTCCACTCCCGCGGCAGCGTGCGCTCGGTGCGGCCGACCTCGGTGATCCGGCCGAGCAGGTCGACCGGCGACTCGTTGAACCGGAAGTTGTTCACCGCGCCGGTCACCTCGCCGCCCTCGACGAGGAAGACGCCGTCCCGGGTCAGGCCGGTGAGCAGCAGCGTCTGCGGGTCGACCTCGCGGATGTACCAGAGCGTGGTCAGCAGCAGGCCGCGGTCGGTGGCGGCGACCATCTCGTCCAGCGACGCCGTCGCGCCCGGCTGCTCGAGCACGAGGTTGTCGACGGCGGCCGTGGCCGGTGCCGTCGTCTTCAGCGCCCAGGCGCGCGGCCGGATCAGGTTGGTCAGCACCCCGCCGGAGATCCAGTCGACCGCCGGCGTCGCCATCCCGTTGTCGAACACCGACGCCGAGCCCGACGAGCCGCTGACCACCTGGAAGGGGCAGGCCTCCAGCCCCGGCTCGAACGGGTCGCTGCGCAGGGTCAGCGGCAGTGCGGCCAGCCGATCGCCGATCCGGTTGCCCCCGCCCGCCTTCGCGTAGACGTTGCGGCCCTCGTCGGCGTCGCGGGCCTCCATCGTCCAGTAGGCGTAGATCATCAGGTCGCTGACCGCTGACGGCGGCAGCAGCGTCTCGTAGCGCCCGGCGGGCAGCTCCAGGCGGCGCTGCGACCAGGCGAGCTTGCGCTGGACGTCGGCGACCAGGTCGGCCACCGAGACGTCGAGGAAGTCGCGGGTGCCGACGCCGGACCACACCGACCGGCTCATGTCGGCGCTCTTGCCGTTGAGCTCCACCCGGCCGCTGGGCTGGTCGTGGCGCAGCCGCAGCCCGGTCGAGGTCCCCAGGTAGGTGGTGGCCATGCCGTGCTCGGCGTAGCCGAAGAGCAGCTCGTCGCGGTCGCGGGCGCCGCCGAAGGCCTCACCGAGCGCGGGCGCGACGTCGCGGAAGACGCCGATGGAGGTCTCCGCGGGTTCGGCGTCCCAGTCCCCCGCACCCGGCGGGGTCTCGCCCACCAGCGGGACGGCGTCCTCGGCGGGGCCGGCGTCGCGGGCGGCCTGCTCGCTGGCGGCCACCAGCTCCTCGACGTCCGGGTTGCCGGTGCGCGCCACCGTGCCGGTGGCCATCCCGGCGCCGCCGTCGACGAAGGAGACGACGACCACCCGCCGGGAGCGCATCGAGCCGTTCGTGGTCAGGCTGTTGTTCGCCCACCGGAGGTTGGCCTCCGAGCTCTCCACGACGAAGGCGACCTGCCCGTCGGCGGTGGAGGCGGCCAGCGCCTTCTCGACGACGTCCTGCGGACGCGACCAGCTCATCGTCCCGCCTCCTGCACCGTGTTCAGGATGTTGATGCCCTCGAACAGCGCCACCGGGCAGCCGTGGCTCACCGGGGCGACCTGCCCGGGCTGGGCCTTGCCGCAGTTGAACGCCCCACCGAGGACGTGGGTCTGCGGGCCGCCGACGACGCGCATGGAGCCCCAGAAGTCCGTCGTCGTCGCCTGGTAGGCCACGTCGCGCAGCTGCCCGGCGAGCCGACCGCCCTCGATCCGGTAGAACCGCTGGCCGGTGAACTGGAAGTTGTAGCGCTGCATGTCGATCGACCAGCTCTTGTCGCCCACGACGTAGATGCCGCGCTCGACGCCCGCGATGACCTCCTCGGTGGAGGGGCCGTTCTCGGCGGGCTGCAGCGACACGTTGGCCATCCGCTGCACGGGCACGTGCTGCGGCGAGTCGGCGAACGAGCAGCCGTTGGACCGCGCCATTCCGCCCATCCGCGCGGTGTTGCGGTCGACCTGGTAGCCGACCAGCACGCCGTCGCGCACGATGTCCCACCGCTGTCCCTCGACGCCCTCGTCGTCCCACCCGACGGTCGACAGCCCGTGCGGCGCGGTGCGGTCGCCGGTGACGTTCATGACCGGCGAGCCGTACTGCAGGGTCCCGAGCTTGTCGACGGTGGCGAACGAGGTACCCGCGTAGGCGGCCTCGTAGCCCAGCGCCCGGTCCAGCTCGGTGGCGTGGCCGATCGACTCGTGGATGGTCAGCCACAGGTTGGACGGGTCGACGACGAGGTCGTAGCGGCCGGCCTCGACCGAGGGCGCCTTGGTCTTCTCCGTGAGCAGCGACGGGATCTCGGCGATCTCCGCCCGCCAGTCCCAGCCGGTGCCGGTCAGGTACTCCCAGCCGCGGCCGACCGGCGGGGCGATGGTGCGCATGCTCTCGAACGCGCCGGTGGTGCGGTCGACGGTGAGCGCGGTGAGGTCCGCCTGGATGCGCACCCGCTGCTGGCGGGTGCGGGTGCCGGCGGTGTCGGCGTAGTACTTCTGCTCCTTGACCGCCTGGCAGCCGGTCTGCACGTGCTCCACGCCGTCGGCGGCCAGCAGCTGCTCGGACAGCTCGGTGAGCAGGGCGGTCTTCTCGGTGTCGGGCACCTCGAACGGGTCGACGTCGTACTCGGACACCCACACCGCGTCGGGGTACACCGGCTCCGGGGCGAGCTCGACGCGGTCGGTGTTGACCGCCGCGGACACCTGCGCGACCGCGACCGCCTCCTCGGCCAGCCGGACGGCCTCGGCGGCGGTGAGGACGACGCCGGCGGCGAAGCCCCAGGTGCCCTCGTGGACGACCCGGACGGCCAACCCGAGGTCCTCGCCGTCGGCGAGGGACTCCAGCCGCGCGTCGCGCAGGTTGATCGACTGGGTGCGGATCCGCTCCACCCGGATGTCGGCGTGCTCGCAGCCCAGGTCGATCGCCCGGGTGAGCGCGGCGTCGGTCAGCGCGGAGAGCGGGAGGGCGAGGAAGGACGCGTCCACGTCACGGGAGGCAGCCACCGCCCCTGTCTACCAGGGACCGCCGACAGCGCCCGGTGCACCCGGGCGGCCGTCCGGCGGGCGTCGCGGTCCACGCCGTCGACCAGGCCGGAGTTGACGCGGGTCTGCCAGGGCAGCCCCATCCAGTGCAGCCCGGGCACCGGGGAGGCGCCGCGGTGGTGGCGGGGCGCGCCGTCGTCGTCCAGGGCGCCGGGGACGTCGACCCAGCCGGTGTCGGGCGCGAAGCCGGTGCACCAGAGCACGCTCGCGACCAGCTCGGTGCTGCCGTCGGACAGGCCCACCCGGTCGCCGGCCGCCGAGACGACCCGCTGCGGCAGCACCCGGACGGCGCCCTGACGGCGCAGCCGGTCCAGATCCCGCCCGACGACGGCGTCGCCGCGGGCCCGGATGCGCCGGGCCAGCGGCCGGTCCCGGTCGGCGTTGAGCACGCCGCTGACCAGCAGCCAGTCGAAGAGGCTCACCCCGAGCGCCCGCTCGGGCAGGTACCGCGGCTCCCGCGCGCTGGCGACGGTGACGTCGTGGCTCGCGGACAGCTCGACGGCGAGCTGCGCGGCGGAGTTGCCGCCGCCGACGACCAGCACGCGTCCGGGCGGGACGTCGTCCGGGCTGCGGTAGTCGGCCGAGTGCAGCTGGGGGACGGCGAGGTCGCGGGCGGCCGCGGGCACGTACGGGTGGCGGAACGCTCCCGAGGCGACGACCACCTGCCGGGCGCGGACCTCCCCGCCGGGCGTCTCGGCGCAGAAGCCGTCGCCGTCGCGGGTCAGCCGCCGCACCGGGGTCTGCTCGCGCACCGGCAGGCCCCAGCGGCGGGCGTAGTCGCGCAGGTAGCCGGCGATCTCCTCCCGCGACGGCGTGGGCGTCGGGCCGGACGGGAAGCGCAGTCCGGGCAGCTGGGAGAACCGGCGCGGGGTGAACAGCTGCAGGGAGTCCCAGCGGTCGAGCCAGCTCTGGCCGACCTCGCCGGCGTCCACCATGAGCAGGTCCCGGACGCCGAGTCGCTGCAGCCGGTACGCCGTCCCGAGCCCCGCCTGCCCAGCCCCGACCACGAGGACGTCGACGGTCTCCGGCACCCGGCGATCCTCCCCTGCCCGCCGGCGCGGCGCCGGGGTGGCCCGCTGCGCCTACCGTCGCGACATGCGCGGGCGACGGGACGACGACGTGTGGGACCTGCTGGTCATCGGCGGCGGGACGGCGGGGATGGTCGGCGCGAAGACCGCCGCGAGCCTCGGCGCGCGAGTGCTCCTCGTCGAGCGCGACCGCACCGGCGGGGACTGCCTGTGGACCGGCTGCGTCCCCTCCAAGGCGCTGCTCGCCGCCGCCGACGCCGCGGCGAGCGCCCGCGCGGCCGGCCGGTTCGGCGTGGACGTCGGCGAGGTGCGCGTCGACTTCGGGCGGGTGCGCAAGCACCTGCAGGCCGCCATCGAGCACATCCGGCCGGTCGACTCGGTCGAGGCGCTCGAGGCCGCCGGTGTCGCCGTCGCCACCGCCGACGCCGTGCTCACCGGCCCGGACACCGCCGAGGTCGGTGGCCGGACGGTCCGCTTCCGGTACGCCCTGCTGGCCACCGGCGCCGCCCCGCTGCTGCCGCCGATCGACGGGCTGGCCGACGCCGACCCGCTCACCAGCGAGACCGTCTGGGACCTGACCGAGCTGCCCGGGCGCCTCGCCGTCCTCGGCGGCGGCCCGATCGGCTGCGAGCTCGGCCAGGCGTTCGCCCGGCTGGGCTCGGCGGTCACCGTGGTCGACGCCGCCGACCGGCTGCTGTCCGGCGAGACCGAGGAGGCCTCCGCGCTGGTCACCGCCGCGCTGCGGCGCGACGGCGTCACCGTGCGGACCGGCGCCGGCGTCACCGCGGTCCGCGAGGGGGCACTGCGGCTGGCCGACGGGTCCGCTGTCCCCTTCGACCGGCTGCTGGTCGCCGTGGGCCGGAAGGCCCGCACCGACGGCTTGGGCTGCGAGACGGCCGGGGTCGGGCTGCGGGAGGACGGCACGGTCGTGGTGGACGGCGCCCTGCGGACGACGAACCCGCGGATCTGGGCAGCCGGCGACCTCACCGGGCACCCGCAGTTCACCCACACCGCCGGCGTGCACGGCAGCCTCGCCGCGGGCAACGCGGTGCTCGGCCTCACCCGGCAGGTCGACCCCGTCGTCCCGCGGGTCACCTACACCTCCCCCGAGGTGGCCTCGGTCGGCCTCGCCCCCGGCGAGGGGCACGGCGTGCAGCGGGTCGGCCACGGGTACGTCGACCGGGCGGTCGCGGAGGGTGAGACGGAGGGGTCCACCACGCTGGTGCTGGACCGGCGCCGCCGCATCGTGGGCGCCACCGTGGTCGGCCCCCGCGCCGGGGAGGTGCTCGGCGAGCTCACCCTCGCCGTCCGGAAGCGGATGACGACCAGCGACCTGGCCGGCACGACGCACGCCTACCCGACCTACAGCGGCGGAGCGTGGGACGCCGCGGTGGCCGACGTCCGCGCGCGGCTGGCCGGGCCGGTGCTGCGCCGGGTGCTCCGGGCCGTCGTCCGGCTGCGGGCTCAGCGCAGCGCGCGGTAGCCCGCCCGGATCCGGTGCGCGGCGCTGACCCCGACCAGCGCCGCCCATGCCCACGCCACGTGCTCGGCGTAGACCGGCAGCAGCAGCCACAGGCCGTGCGCGACGACGGTCTCGGTGCCCTCGGCCAGCCCGCCGAGGAAGGACAGCGATCGGCCGTCGTCCAGCTGCCGCCCGGCCTTCTCCGCGATCGAGGAGAAGGCCAGGAACGCCGCGCCGTTGACGTAGTACGCCAGCAGGACGGCGAGGAACGGCAGCCACGAGGCGCCGAAGCCGGCCGTCGCCCCGATCGCCACCCCGACGACGCCCGCGCCGTAGACGACGAAGTCGGCCGTGATGTCGAAGAAGCCGCCGGCGCCCGCGTCCGCCGGGTGCCCGGCCGCCCGGCGGCGGCGGGCCAGCGGGCCGTCCAGGCCGTCGGCCAGCCGGCAGGCCAGCCAGAGCACCAGCGCGGGCACCCACAGCTGCGCCGCGGCCGCGCCGGCGCTGGCCAGGCCGAGCACCAGGTTGGCCCCGGTCAGCCGGTCGGGGGTGATCGCGGGCCGGTCGAGCAGCGCCGCGGCGCGGGCCAGCGGCGCGTCGAGCAGGGCCCGGGCGGTCGAGTCGAGCACGGCACCTCCCGGCACGGACGGTCACGGCGGGTCTCCGCCGCGCGAGCTCCGGACCGATGGTGCACGATCCAGCGGGGCCGCACCGGGGCATCCGTTCGACCCGCCCGGATCGAAGGTCCCATGAGGCGGCCCGTCCGGCGTCCGCCGTCCCGACAGGAAGGCGGGCCCGGTGGCCGCAGGACGACGTCGTTCGATCACCGCGGGGGCCGCACTGCTCGCGCTCGCCGGCTGCGCCGCGCCCAGCAGCGAGGCGCCCGAGGCCGCCGACCGGCCGTGGGACGACGTGCTCGCCGAGGCCGACGGGCAGACCGTCGACCTGTGGATGTACGGCGGCGACGAGGCCGGCAACGCCTACGTCGACGACGTCCTGGCCCCCGCCGCCGCCGGGCTCGGGGTGACCGTCCGCCGCGTGCCGGTCGCCGACACCGGCGACGCGCTGGACCGCGTGCTCTCCGAGCGGCAGGCCGGGGTGACCGACGGCGAGGTCGACCTGGTCTGGGTCAACGGGGAGAACTACGCCACCGGCCGGCAGGCCGGCGCCTGGCTGTGCGACTGGGCGCTGGACCTGCCGAACCGGGAGCACACCGACCCCGACGACCCGCTGCTGGAGAACGACTTCGGCGTCCCGGTGGAGGGCTGCGAGTCGCCCTGGCACAAGGCCCAGTTCACCCTCGTCTACGACTCGGCGCGGGTGCCCGAGCCGCCGACGACGCTGGCGGGCGTGCTCGACTGGGCGCAGGCCAACCCCGGTCGTTTCACCTACCCCGCCCCGCCGGACTTCACCGGCTCGGTGTTCGTCCGGCAGGTGCTCAGCAGCGTCGCCGCCGGCCCCGGCGAGGTGCCGCTGGAGTACTCGCAGGAGGCCTACGACGAGTACGCACCGGCGCTGTTCGACCGGCTGGCCGAGCTCGACCCGGCGCTGTGGCGGGGCGGGGAGACCTACCCGCAGTCGCAGCAGGAGCTCGACCGGCTGTTCGCCGACGGCGAGGTCGACATGACCATGACCTACGGGCCGGCCACGCTCACCGACCTGGTCGCCGACGGCACCGTCCCCCCGACCACCCGGGTGCTGACGCTGGAGGAGGGCACCTTCGGCAACGCCAGCTTCCTGGCGATCCCCTCGACCTCGGGCGACGCGGCCGGCGCGCAGGTCGTCGCCGACCTCGCGCTGAGCCCGGAGCAGCAGGTGGCCAAGGCCGACCCGGGCACCTGGGGGCAGTTCACCGTCCTCGACCTCGAGCGGCTCGACGAGGCCGACCGCGCTGCCTTCGAGCAGCTGCCGGCCTCGCCGGTCGTGCCGCCGTACGAGGAGCTGTCGCAGAACGCCCAGGCCGAGCTGTCCGCCGACTGGGTCGGACCGCTGGACGAGGGGTGGCGCCGCTCCGTCCTCGCGCCGTGAGCACCCGGCAGCGGGCGGTCCTGCTGGTCCTCCCCGCCCTGGTACCGGTCGCGGCCGTCGTCGGCGCCGCGCTGGTCTCCGCCGTCCTGCTCAGCCTGGGCCTGACCCCGCTGGTCGGGCAGCCGGAGCTGTCGCTGGACGCCTGGCGGGCGGCCGCCGGCGACCTGGGGACGGCGACGCGGCTGTCGCTGGGCATCGCCGCGGCCGCCACCGTGCTCGCCGCCGGGGTCGGGCTGTGCCTGGCGCTGGCGGCGACCGCCGTCGTCCGCCGCAGCCGGCTGCTCGGCGCGCTGGCCGCGCTCACCATCCCGGTCCCCCACCTGGTCGGTGCCGCCGCCATCGGGCTGCTGCTGGCCGACAGCGGCTTCCTGCCGCGGCTGCTGGGCGTGGCCCCCGGCGACTGGCCCTCGCTGGTGGGTGGGCAGTGGTGGGTGGCGGTGGTCGCCGAGTACGCCTGGAAGGAGTCGGCGTTCGTCGCGCTCGTGGTGGGGAGCGTGCTGGCCTCGCGGGCGCGTTCCTACGACGAGACCGCCGCGCTGCTCGGCGCCGGCCGCTGGGCGCGGTTCCGGTACGTGACGCTGCCGCTGGCCGCCCCGGCGCTCGGCGTGGCCTCGGCGGTCACCTTCGTCTACACGCTGGGGTCCTACGAGGTCGCCGCGCTGCTCGGCCGGCCCTACCCCGAGCCGCTGCCGGTGATGGCCGTGCGGCTGGCCGGGTCCATCGACCTCGCCGTCCGCCCGCAGGCCGCCGCGGTCGCGGTGACCACCGCGGTGCTCGCGCTGGCCGCCGTCCTGCTCGCCCTGCGCGCGCTGCGGAGGCTGTCGGCGTGGGACTGAGAAAGGACCCGCGTGCCCCCCACCACTCGCACGCTCGCGGCGGGGCCCTGCACGCGGGCCATGCGGCGCTGGCCGCCTGGCTGGTGCTCCCCCTCGTCCCGCTGGTGCTGTGGGCGGCGGCCGACCGGTGGACCGCCCCCGCGGTGCTGCCCCAGGCCTGGGGGACGGCGGGGCTGCGGGACGCCGTCGACGCGGGTGCCGGGACCGGCTTCCTGCGCTCGACGGTGCTGGGCCTGGTCGTCGCGGCACTGGCCACCCCGCTGGGCGCGATGGCCGGGCGGGCGCTGGCCACCCACCGCGTGCCGCTGGGCGGTGCGGTGCTCGCCGTGCTGCTGTCCCCGCTGGTGCTGCCGCCGTTCGCCGTCGCCCTGGGTCTCGACGTGCTGCTGCTGCGGCTGGGGGTGCCCTCGCCGGTCGGCGTCGTCCTGCTGCTCACCGTGGCGGCGCTGCCGTACACGACCGTGCTGATGCGCGCGGCCTACGCCGCCCACGACCGCGGGTTCGAGGACGAGGCGCGCACCCTCGGCGCGACGGCGCGGCAGACGGTGTTCCACGTGCAACTGCCGCTGCTGGCCCCCGCGCTGGCCGGTGCGGCGTTCCTGGCCTTCCTGGTGGGCTGGAGCGACTACGTCGTCACCCTGCTCGTCGGCGGCGGGCAGCTGGTGACGCTGCCGCTGCTGGTGGCGTCGGCGGCCGCGGCGACGGGCAACGAGGCGCAGGTGGCCGTGCTGTCGCTGTCGTCGGTGCTGCCGCCGCTGGTGCTGCTGGTGGCGGTCGGCCTGGTCGGGCGGAGGGCACGGGCATGAGCGGCACCCTCGAGCTGCGCGGGCTGACCCGGGTGCACGCGGCCGGCCAGCCACCCGCGCTCGCCGGCTTCACCCTCGACGTCCCCGCCGGCTCCTGCGTCGCGGTGCTCGGGCCGTCGGGCTCGGGCAAGAGCACCGTGCTGCGGCTGACCGCGGGCCTCGACTCCCCGGACGGCGGCAGCGTGCTCCTGGACGGCCGCGACCTGGCCGGCGTCCCACCCGAGCGGCGCGGCATGGCGATGGTGTTCCAGCGGCCGCTGCTGTTCCCCCACCTGTCGGTCCGCGACAACGTCGCCTTCGCCGACCGGGTGCGCGGCGTGCCGCGGCGGCAGGCCCGGGAGCGGGCCGAGCACCACCTGGAGCTGGTCGCCCTGCGCGGCTACGGCGACCGGCCGGCCCGGGCGCTGTCCGGCGGGCAGGAGCAGCGGGTCGCCCTGGCCCGCGCGCTGGCCGCCGAGCCGCGGGTGCTGCTGCTCGACGAGCCGTTCAGCGCGCTGGACACCACGCTGCGCGAGGAGATGCACGACCTGCTGGCCGACCTGCGGGTGCGGCTGGACCCGACGGTCCTGCTGGTCACCCACGACCCCGCCGAGGCCGATGCGCTGGCCGACACGGTCGCGGTCCTCGACGGCGGCCGGCTGCAGCAGGCCGGGCCGATGCGCGAGCTCTACGCGGCGCCGGCGTCGCTGGCGGTGAGCCGGCTGCTGGGCGGGCGCACCGAGGTGCCTGGCACGGTGCGGGACGGCGTCCACTCCTCGGTGCTGGGGGCCCTCGCTGTCCCCCGCCCGGTGCCCGACGGGCCGGGAGTGCTCGTCGTCCGCCCCGAGGCGGTGCGGGTGACCTCGCCCGCGGACCCGGCCGCCGACGCCACCGGCACCGTCGTCCGGGTGCGGCGGCGCGGGCTGCGCGCGCTGGTCGCGGTGGAGGTGCCCGGGCCCGGCGGGGCGTCGGTCGAGGCCGAGCTCGCGACCGGGGAGGAGCTGCCGGCCGGGCGCACGGTCGGCCTGGTGCTGCCGGTGGCCGACCGCGCGGTGGTGCCGCCCGTGGACGGCACGCCGTCCGACGCGGCGAGATCGCCGATCTCGCACGGCTGAGCGGCCCCCAGCGTGCGAGATGGCCGATCTCGCCGGAGAGGTGCGATCAGACCACGGTGAGTGGCAGGAGCTTGCGCAGCTCGGCGTTCTCGCCGATGTCGAGCACCGAGTGCTGGGCGCAGGCGGGCACCAGCTCGCCGGTCTCCGGGTGCGCCATCGAGTAGGTGCAGGCCGCCAGCCGCTCCTGGGTGGCCCGCAGCTGCGGGTCCTCGGCGACGACGCCGCGGCGCATCATGTCCCAGGCCGGGCCCACGTGCTCGGCGTCCATGAAGCTGTGCACCTCGAAGGTCATCAGCCCGAGCTGCTTCCCCCGGGCGGCCCCGGCCAGCGCCCGCAGCCCGCCCACCCGGCGCAGCAGGCTCCGCGCCCAGCCCAGCGCCACACCGACGTCGCCCGGGTGGGAGCGCAGCACGCGCAGCACCTTGACCGCCAGCAGCACCGGCGGGGTGTTGCTGAAGGCGATGCCGCCGAAGTGGGCGAAGAAGGCGTCGCGGGCGCGGAGCTCGGCCTCGGAGCCCGGGTCGACGAAGGGGTGCCAGGCGCCGTGGGCGAGGAAGCCGAAGCCCAGCCGGTTGCATCTCGGGTCGCCGAACTCGACCGCCTGGTACGGCACCGTGCGGCCCAGACCAGCCTCCAGCTGCGCCCACACCGCGTCGACGTCCACCGCGGTGTAGGACTCCTTCCAGCGGCGGTCGTCGCCGACGTGCGCGGCCGGCTGGAAGCTCATCATCGAGTAGCCCATGGGCAGGACGGCGCGCACCGTCTCGGCCACCTGGTCGAGGTTGGCCGGCGTGACGGTCATGTTGTGGGCCAGGTAGGAGCGCAGCCCGGTCTCGGCCCGCAGGTCGCGGAACATCTGCACGAAGCGCTGCCGGAACGGGTGCAGCTCGGCCTCGCTCCGCGGGCGGACCGCGCCGCGGCGTCCGCGCATCAGCGAGTCGAAGTGCGCGGCGAAGCTCACCCGGTCCAGCCGCAGCCGGCCGTCGTCCCCCGTGACCAGGGCGCGCAGGTACTCCGGGTCGAAGTCGCCGTGGGTCATCGACATCGGCGAGCGGCCGTGCCGGCGCATCGTCAGCAGCGCCTCGGCGTGGTCGTCGGGGGCCAGCAGGCTGACCTCGCCGCCGATCAGCTGGGCGTGCGCGTAGGGGCCGCGGCGCTCGCGGGCGTAGGCCATCTGCGCGCCGACCTCGCGGACCGTGTGCGCGCCGTCGACGCGGACCTTGTTGGCGTCGGCCGAGTGGTAGCAGGGCGTGCAGGTCAGGTTGCACTTCGGGAAGACGCCGTGCGTGCCCTCGCAGCCGACCGCGTGCCGGCCCAGGCTCTGCGCCGGGGTGCGCACGTGCTCCGGCAGCACGGCCCACCGCTCGGCCAGCGCCCTCTCCGTCTCCGGGTGCACCGGCCGGGTCCGCTCCGCCAGCCGCCGCCACGCCGCCGCCAGGCGCCCGACCGGTCCGTCCGTCATGACAGGCATCCTCACCGCTGGTGTTCGACACGGCAGCTCCGGGCGGTTCACCGGCGCGGCGTGGCCGGACGGCGGCCGGGGTAGTCGGTCGGGCATGTCTGCGCCGTCCTCGTCCGGGTCCCCGTCGTCCGCCGCCGACGACGTCACGCTGACCTTCGGCGGGAACGCCACCATGCTGCTGCGGCTCGGCCCGTTCACCCTGCTGACCGACCCGAACTTCCTGCGCCGGGGCCAGCGCGCCTACCTCGGCAAGGGGCTGTGGGCCAAGCGGCTGACCGACCCCGCGCTGCAGCCGACCCAGCTGCCGGCGCTGGACTCCATCCTGCTGTCGCACCTGCACGCCGACCACTGGGACCGCATCGCCACCCGCACCCTCGACCGCGACACCCCTGTGCTCACGACGCAGGCCGCGGCCAGGGCGCTGGAGCGGCGGGGGTTCCGGGACACCGTCGACCTCACCCCCTGGCAGCGGCACGAGCTCACCCGGGACGGCGCCACGCTCCGAGTCACCTCGGTCCCCGGCGTGCACGGCCCCGAGCCGATCGCCCGGCTGCTGCCGCCGGTGATGGGCAGCGTGCTCGAGTTCGTGCGGGACGGCGAGGTCTCCTGGCGCGGCTACATCAGCGGCGACACCGTCTTCAAGCCGTGGCTCGGCGAGGTGCTGCAGCGCTGCGGGCCGCTGGACGTCGTCATCCCGCACCTCGGCGGCACCAAGGCGCTCGGGTTCACCGTGACCATGGACGGCCGGCAGGGCGCGGACCTGGTCGAGCTGCTGAAGCCACCGGTCACCGTGCCGGTGCACTACGACGACTACGACCGGTTCGCCTCGCCGCTGGGCGACTTCGTCCGCGAGGTGGCCGCCCGCCGCGCGCCCGGGGAGATCCGCCCCGTGACCCGCGGCGAGACGATCAGCCTGCGCGCGTGATCCTCCTGCCGATATCGCGACAAAGGCGGCGAGGGACGCGTCAGGCGCCGGCCAGGCGGGCCGCCCGCTTGCCGACGTCGGCGCGCAGGGCGTCGGCGTCCACCGTCGTGCAGACGCCGTCGCGCACCACCTGCCGCCCGCCGACCCAGGTGTCGCGGACCAGCCGCGAGGCGCCCGACCAGACCAGGTGGGTGAGCACGTCCGGCGGGCTGAGGACCGGCTCGAACAGCAGGTCGCCGGTGTCGACGTGGACCAGGTCCGCCCGGCGCCCGACGGCGAGCTGACCGAGGTCCGGCCGGCCGATCGCGTCGGCCGCCGCGCCGGTGGCCAGCCAGAACGCCTCGGCGGCGGTCAGCGCGGTGGCCGAGCCCTCCCGGAGCCGGGCCAGCCCCGCGGCCAGCCGGACGTCGGCGAGCAGGTCCAGCCCGTCGTTGGACGCCGGACCGTCGGTACCCAGCCCCACCCGGATCCCGCGGTCGAGCATCGCCCGCACCGGCGCGATCCCGCTGGCCAGCTTGGCGTTGCTCGCCGGGCAGTGCGCCACCGCGACGTCGTACTCCCGCCACAGCTCCAGGTCGCCGTCGTCCACGTGCACCGAGTGCGCGGCCAGCACCCGGCCGCCCAGGACGTCGTGCGCGGCCAGCAGCGCCGGCACCGACAGCCCGTGGGTGGCCAGCAGGTCCGCGCCCTCCGCGGCGGTCTCGGCGACGTGCAGGTGCAGCAGCAGGCCGTGCTCCCGGGCGGCGGCCGCGGCGTCGCGGAGCACCGGCAGGGGCAGCGTGTAGGCGGCGTGCGGGCCGATGCCGTACTCGACGGTGCCGTCCCCGGGCGAGGAGCCCGCCAACGTGACGGCGTCGCGCAGCTGCTCGGCCAGCGGCGGCATCCCCGGCAGCGGCAGCAGCGGGGTCGCGACGACGGCGCGGGCGCCGGTGCGGCCGACGGCGGCGGCGATCCGCGCCGGGGAGAAGTACATCTCGACGCTGGTGGTGACCCCGCCGCGCAGCATCTCCGCCGACGCCGCGGTCATCGCGACCTCGACGTCCTCCGGCGTCAGCCGGGCCTCCCGCGGCCAGATGACCTCGCGCAGCCAGCGGGCCAGCGGCAGCCCCTCGGCCTGCCCGCGGAACAGCACCATCGGCGCGTGCGAGTGGGTGTTGACCAGCCCCGGCAGCAGCACCCCCGGGACGGCGACCGGCTCCGCGTCCCCGGCGTCCGGCGCGTCGGCGGCCGGGCCGACCCAGGAGATCGTGCCGTCGTCGACGTCGACCACCGCGTCGGGCACGACGGTGCCGACCCGGTCCCCGACGACGACGGCCCGGGCGGTGAAGCGCTGGCGCATGGGTGGCGAACCTACCCCCGGCGCCTTCGGGTCCCGGTGCGAGCGCGCCGTTACCGTGGGGTGCATGTCGATCCTCGCCGCCGCGGCCTCCGACTCCGGCGGCATCACCGGCTTCCTGCTCGACCTGGTGGAGCGGCTCGGCGCCGTGGGCGTCGGCTTCGCCATCCTGCTGGAGACGGTCATCCCGCCCATCCCCAGCGAGGCGGTGCTCGGCCTGGCCGGGGTGCTGATCAACGACGGCCGGCTGTCCATCGTGCCGGTCGTCCTCTTCGCCACCCTCGGGTCGATCCTCGGCGCGGTCTTCTTCTACTACGTCGGCCGCGCACTGGGCCCGCGCCGCTCGCACGCCTTCCTCGACCGGCTGCCGCTGGTGGAGACCGCGGACGTGGACAAGACCTTCGCCTGGTTCGAGCGGCACGGGCGCTCGGCGGTGTTCTTCGGCCGCATGGTGCCGATCGTGCGGAGCTTCATCTCGGTGCCCGCCGGGGTCGTGCGGATGCCCTTCGGCCAGTTCGTCCTCTACTCCACGGCCGGCAGCCTGATCTGGAACAGCCTGCTGGTCGGCCTCGGGGTGGCCCTGGGTGACGTCGTCCACGAGTACCTGCAGTACTTCGACTACCTGATCGTCGCCGCCGTCGCGCTCGGCATCGGGTACCTGGTCTACAAGCGCTGGCACGACGTCCGCCGGCACCGGCGGGCCCGCCGGACCGCGGCTGCGACGTACGACGCCGACGACGCGGACCGCCGGTGAGCGCCGTCCGGCCCGAGGTCGTCGCCTTCGACGTCAACGAGACACTGCTCGACCTCGCCCCCGTGCGGGCCGCGCTGGTCGAGCTCGGGCAGCCCGCCGACCTGCTGACGGCGGTCTTCTCCCGGACCCTGCTCACCGGGTTCGCCGCCGCCACGGCGGGCACCTGGTGCCGCTTCCGGGACGCGTTCGACGCGGCCCTGGCCCAGACCACCGAGCTGGGGGACGACGACCGGGCGCAGGTCGCCGGCGCCTTCTTCCAGCTCGCCCCGCACCCCGACGTCGAGCCCGCGCTGCGCCGGCTGGTGGAGGGCGGCATCCGGGTGGTGACGCTGACCCACGGCTCCCCCGGCGTCGCCGAGGCGGGGCTGGAGCGCGGTGGCGTGGGGCCGCTGGTGGAGCGGTCGCTGTCCAGCGAGGTGATCCGGGCCTGGAAGCCGGCCCGCGAGGTCTACCTGTGGGCCGCCGGCGTCTGCGACGTCGAGCCGGCCCGCCTGGCCCTGGTCGCCGCGCACGGCTGGGACGTCCACGGCGCCCTGCGGGCCGGCCTGACCGCCGCCTGGTTCCCCCGCGCCGAGCGCGTCTACCCGGCCGTGTACGACCCCCCCGCGATCGTCGCCGGCGACCTGGCCGGCGCGGTCGACGCGCTGCTGGCCCTGCCCGCGCGGTGAGCCGGCAGGTCGACACCCCGCTCGGCCCGGCCCAGGTCACCGCCACCGAGCCGGACGGCGCCGTCGTCGGCACGCTGGTGCTCGGGCACGGGGCCGGCGGCGGCCTCGGGTCGGCCGACCTGGCGGCCGTCACCGCCGACGCGGCCGCGGCCGGCTGGCGGGTGCTGGGCGTCGAGCAGCCGTGGCGGGTCGCCGGCCGGCGGATCGCCCCCGCGCCGCCGCGGCTGGACGAGGGCTGGCGCGCGGTGCTCACCGCGCTCCGGGACGGCGGCCGGCTGACCGGCCCGCTGGTGCTCGGCGGGCGCAGCGCCGGGGCGCGGGTGGCGTGCCGGACGGCGGCCGAGCACCGTGCGGACGGCGTGCTGTGCCTGGCGTTCCCGCTGCACCCGCCGGGCCGCCCCGAGCGCAGCCGCGCCGGCGAGCTGACCGCCGTGGAGCTGCCGCTGGGCGTGGTGCAGGGCGAGACCGACGCGTTCGGCCGCCCCGAGGAGCTCGCGGCGGTGCTGACCGGACGGCCGGGCGCCTCGCTCTACGCCGTCCCCGGCGACCACGGGCTGACCCGCGCCCCCGACGTCGCCGCCCTGGCCGCCGTGGACTGGCTGGGCGGGGTCGCCGGGACGGTGCCCGGCGACCCCGCGCGCGTCAGCGGCGCCGGCGCCGCAGCACGAGGGTGACCACCAGCACCAGCACCGCGGCACCGGCCAGCGGGCCGGCGTAGCGGGTCAGCGCGGCCCCGCCGGCGACCTCGAGCAGGTCGATCGGCTCGGGCTCGGCCTGCGTGGGACCCGTCGGCCGAGCGGCGGGGGCAGCGGGGACCGTGGCGGGCGCGGCCGGGGCGGCGCTGGCGGCGATGGGAGCCGTGTCCGTCGCCCCCGGGGCCACCGCGGCGTCGGTGGTCGCCGCGGCGGTCTTCTTCGCCGCGGCCGCGGTCTTGCGGGCCTTCTCGGCCACCGCGTTGTCACCGGGCACCTGCTCGACGGAGGCGGCGACCTCCTCGGCGGCACCGGCCGCCGCGGCGGCGACCTTCTTCGCCGGGGCCTTCTTCGCCGGCGCGGGCGCCTCGGCGAGTCCCGCGTCCCCGGCACCGAGCTGGGCGGCCAGCTTGTCGGCGAACTGGCCGAGCAGCTTGTTGCCCACGTCGGTCATCACGCCGCGGCCGAACTGGGCCGGCCGGCCGGTGATGTTCAGGTCGGTCAGGACGTCGACCCGCGTGCTGTCGCCCTGGGCCTTCAGCTGGGCAGTGATGAGCGCGTTGGCGGTGCCGTTGCCGCGCTGGTCCTTGCCCCGGCCGTCGATGACCGCCTTGTAGGCCGACTCGTCCTTCTCGACGAACGACGCCTTGCCCTGGTAGGTCAGGTTGATCGGGCCGAGCTTGACCTTCACCCGGCCGGTGAAGTCGTCGCCGGTGACCGAGTCCAGGGCGGCACCGGGCATGCAGGGTGCGATCCGCTCGATGTCCAGCAGCACTCGCCAGGCTTCGTCGATCGGCACGGGGACGGTGAACGAGTTCTCCAACTGCACGGTGCTACCTCCGAGGGTGCGGAACGCGGCCGGCCCGCTCCCGCGCGGGAGCGGGCCGGCCGAGTCGGGCGCGGCCCCGTCCAGGGCACCGCCCCGAGCCTGCGAGGGGTGGGGAGGACGGGGTCCTTCAAGCTACAGCCCGGCGGCGGCGGTCACCGCCCGGCGAGTCAGCACCTGCACCAGGTGCTCGCGGTAGTCGGCCTGGGCGTTGAGGTCGCTGCTCGGGGCGGTCCCCTCGGCGGCCGACCGCGCCGCCTCGGCGATCGTCTCCGGGCTGGCCTGGGCCCCGGCCAGCGCGGCCTCGACGGCACTGGCCCGCAGCGGCGTCGCGCCCATGTTGGTCAGCCCGATCCGCGCCTCGGCGATGTGCCCGTCCTCCCGGCGGACGACCGCGGCCACCGCCACGATCGACCACGCCTGCGCCACGCGGTTGAACTTCTCGTAGCGCATGCCCCACTCACCGGCCAGCTTGGGGACGCGGATCTCGACGAGCAGCTCCCCCTCCTCCAGCGCGGTGGTCAGGTAGTCGACGAAGAACTCCGACGCCGGCACCGTCCGGCGCCCCCCGAGGCCGGCGATCACGAAGTCGGCGTCCAGGGCGAGGGCCACCGCCGGCAGGTCGCCGGCCGGGTCGGCGTGGGCCAGGGCCCCGCCGAAGGTGCCCCGCGCCCGCACCTGCCGGTCGGCCACCGTCTCGGTCGCCTCGGCGATGAGGGGTGCGTGCTGCAGCACCAGCGGGTCGGTCATGACGTCGTGGTGGGTCGTCATGGCCCCGATGACGATGGCGTCGCCGTCGTCCCGGACGCCGCGCAGCTCGGCGACCCGGGTCAGGTCGACCACCGTCTCCGGCGCGGCCAGCCGCAGCCGCATGACGGGGATCAGCGACTGGCCCCCGGCCATGATCTTGACGTCGTCCCCGCCCTCGGCGATGGCCTGCAGGGCCTCGTCGACGGTGCTGGGACGGGCGTACGCGAACGCAGCGGGAATCACCGGTCACCTCCGAGGGAGGACGCAGGGGTGGAGACGCCGGCGGTGCTCTCGGTCTGGGCCCCGCCGTAGGCGTTGGTGCCGGCGGTGGCGCGGTCGCCGCCGTCCCCGCCCTGGTGCAGTGCCCGCCAGACCCGTTCGGGGGTCAGCGGCATCCGGATGTCGCTGACCCCGAGGTGCCGGACGGCGTCCAGCGCGGCGTTGACGACCGCCGGGGTGCTGGCGATGCAGCCGGCCTCCCCGACGCCCTTCGCGCCGATCGGGTTGCCCGGCGCCGCGTGCACCGTGTTGCCGGTGTCGAAGTGCGGCAGGTCCGCCGCCGAGGGCACCAGGTAGTCGACGAAGCTGCCCGTGGTCAGGTTGCCGTCGGCGTCGTACACGGCCTCCTCGAACAGCGCCTGGGCGATGCCCTGGGCCAGCCCGCCGTGGACCTGCCCTTCGACGATCAGCGGGTTGACGATCGTCCCGATGTCGTCCACGCAGGCGTACTTGCGGATCTTCACCATGCCGGTCTCGGTGTCGACCTCCATGGCGCAGATGTGCGTGCCGTGCGGGAACGAGAAGTTCACCGGGTCGAACGTGGCGTCCGCGTCGATCGAGGGCTCGACGTCCTCGGGGTAGTTGTGCGCGGCGAAGACCGCCAGGGCGATCTCCTGGATGCCGAGCTCGGCCCCCGGCGTCCCGCGGACGGAGAACTTCCCGCCGCTGAACTCCAGGTCGTCCTCGCTGGCCTCCAGCAGGTGCGCGGCGATCTTCCGGGCCTTGGCGACGACCTTCTCGGCCGCCTTGACCACCGCGGTGCCGCCGACCACCAGGGACCGCGAGCCGTAGGTGTCCAGGCCGCGGGTGGAGATGGCGGTGTCGCCGTGCAGCACCTCGACGTCCTCGAAGGGGACGCCGAGCTCGTCGGCCACCAGCTGGCTCCACGCCGTCTCGTGGCCCTGCCCGTGGGGCGTGGACCCGGTGACGACCTCGACCTTGCCGGTGGGCAGCATCCGGATGGAGGCGTGCTCCCAGCCGCCGGCGCCGAAGGACAGCGAGCCCAGCACCCGGGACGGCGCCAGGCCGCACATCTCGGTGAACGTGGAGAAGCCGATGCCCAGCTGCACCGGGTCGTTCGACTCCCGGCGCCGCTGCTGCTCGGCGCGCAGCTCGTCGTAGCCGATGAGCTCCAGGGCCTGCTGGGTGGCGGTCTCGTAGTCGCCGCTGTCGTACTCCAGCCCGGCCACCGTGGTGAAGGGGAACTCCGCGGCGTTGATCCAGTTCTTCCGGCGCAGCTCGAGGGGGTCCATGCCCAGCTCGACGGCGAGCTCGTCCATGATCCGCTCGATGGCGAAGGTCGCCTCCGGCCGCCCGGCCCCGCGGTAGGCGTCGGTGGGCACCTTGTTGGTGAAGACGCCGTCGCACTCGAACCGGTAGGCGGGGAACTTGTAGATGGCCGGGAACATGAAGGCACCGAGCGCCGGCACGCCGGGCGTGATCAGCCGCAGGTAGGCGCCCATGTCGGCGAGCAGCCGAACGCGCAGACCCTTGACGTGGCCCTCGCGGTCGGCCGCGACGTCGATGTACTGGATCTGGTCGCGCCCGTGGTGGGCGGTCATCAGCGACTCGCTGCGGGTCTCGGTCCACTTGACCGGCTTGCCGAGCCGGCGGGCCAGCAGGAGGGCGATGACCTCCTCCGGGTTGACCTGCAGCTTCCCGCCGAAGCCGCCGCCGACGTCGGGGGCGATGATCCGCAGCTTGTGCTCCGGCACCCCGGTGACCGAGGCGAGCATGACCCGGAGGATGTGCGGCACCTGGGTCGCCGACCACATCGTGTAGTTGTCGCCCTGGGGCTGGACGACGACCGAGCGGGGCTCCATGAACGCCGGGATCAGCCGCTGGTTGACGAACCGGCGGCTGACGACCACCTCGGCGTCGGCGAACGCCTGCTCGGTGTCGGTCCCCGTGCCGGCCTCCCCGGCGTCGAAGACGAAGTGGTAGCTGGTGTTGGACTCGAGGTGGTCGTGGGTGAGCTGCGCGCCCTCGGCCACCGCCTCCTCCATGTCGAGGACGGGCGGCAGCACGTCGTAGTCGACGTCCACCAACTCGATGGCGTCGGCCGCGGCGGCCTTGCTCCGCGCGACGATCACCGCGACCGCCTCGCCGACGTGGTTGACCTCGTCCACGGCGATCGACGGGTGGCCCGGGTTGACCATGTCGGGGGTGACCGGCCAGGCGCAGGGGATGGAGCCCTGCTCGTCGGCGAGGTCCCGCCCGGTGTAGACGGCGACGACCCCGGGGGCCTGCTGGGCGGCGCTCACGTCGATCGCGGTGATCTTGGCGTGGGACACGGGGCTGCGGACGACGGCCAGGTGCAGCATGCCGGGAAGGACCATGTTGTCGGTCCACGTCGTCCGGCCGGTGATCAGCCGGGCGTCCTCCTTGCGGCGGCGGGCCTTGCCGACCTCGCGCTCCGGCGCGTCCGTTCCGGGCCGGTCCTCGACCGCGGTCACTGCTGGGCTCCCGCGACGTGCGGAGCGGCGGCGGTGTCGACCTCGGCCGGGGAGGCGTGCCCGTTGCCGCTGCCGCGCATCTCGCCGGCGGCCTGCTGCACCGCTCGGACGATGTTCTGGTAGCCGGTGCAGCGGCAGAGGTTGCCCTCGATGCCCTCGCGGACCTCGGTCTCGCTGGGGTCGGGGTTCTCCTTGAGCAGGTCGACCGAGGCCATGATCATCCCTGGCGTGCAGAACCCGCACTGCAGGCCGTGCATCTCGTGGAACGCCTTCTGCATCGGGTGCAGGCCGCCGCCCTCGGGTGCCAGCCCCTCGATGGTGGTCACCTCGCCACCGTCGGCCTGGACGGCCAGCACGGTGCAGGACTTCACGGCCGCGCCGTCCAGGTGGACGGTGCAGGCGCCGCAGTTGCTGGTGTCGCACCCGACGACGGTGCCGACCTTCCCGAGCTGTTCCCTCAGGTAGTGCACCAGCAGCGTCCGGGGCTCGACGTCGTCGGTGTACGTCACCCCGTCCACGCGCACGTTGATCTGGGTCACGGGTCCTCCGCTCCTCTGCAGGGGTCGTGTGGCTGCGGACACACAGCTCCGCTTGCCGCGAGTGTGTCGAGCACCACGTGACTTAGGCCACGCTAACCTCCGGACCACGTCGTCTCTGCGAGTCGCAGCAGCGGAAGAATCAGCGGTCCTACCTCCGCAGGAAGGAGCGATCAATGCGTTTCGACCCCGCAGGTGCGGCAGGAGGGCAACGTTGCAGGCGGGTTGCACGGCAGCCGGCCCGATGGGCCGGGACACCCGGGTGGAACCGCTCCAGGAACGTCGGCTTAGGTGAGCCTCACCTATTCGGAAGGATCCACATGTCTGTCCGCCCGTTCCTGCGCGGCGCCGCCCTGCTCGCCGCCACCGTCCTGGTCACCAGCTGCGGCTCCGGTGACACCGAGACCCCCGAGGACGCCGCCGCGTCGGGCAGCGGCTCGGCGTCCGGTGCCTTCCCGGTGACCGTCGAGACCGCCTTCGGTCCGGTGGAGGTCCCCCAGGAGCCCCAGCGGGTGGTCGCGCTCGGCTGGTCGGACGCCGAGACGGCGCTGGCGCTGGGCGTGCAGCCGGTGGGCGCCAGCGACTGGCTGGCCTTCGGCGGCGAGGGCGTCGGCCCGTGGGCCGAGGGGCTCTACGACGAGGCGCCGGAGATCATCGAGACGCTCGAGCCCAGCCTGGAGGCGGTCGCCGCGCTGGACCCCGACCTCATCCTCGACACCCGCTCCCCGGCCACCCAGGAGCGGTACGACGCGCTCAGCCAGATCGCCCCGACCATCGGTCAGCCGGAGGGCGTCGGCGCGTACCTGACCACCTGGCAGCAGCAGCTGGACCTGGTCGGCCAGGCGCTGGGCCGGGAGGAGCAGGCCGACGAGCTGCAGGCCGAGGTGGAGCAGCAGTTCGCCGAGGCCGCCGCGGCCCACCCGGAGTTCGAGGGCACCGAGGTCGCCGTCGGCGCCTACACGTCGGAGGGCTTCGGCGCCTACGTCCGCGGTGACACCCGCGTCGACTTCATGGAGGCGCTGGGCTTCACCAACAAGCCCGCGATCCAGGACCTCGCCGGGGAGAGCTTCTTCGTCTCGATCAGCGAGGAGCAGGTGCCGCTGCTCGACGCGCCGCTGACCGTCGTCTTCCCGATCTTCGTCGACGCCGCGCAGATCACCGGCAACCCGCTGTGGCAGTCGCTGCCCTCGGTGCAGCAGGGCAACGCCCTGGTGCTGGAGGACCCGACGCTGTCCAACGCCTTCTCCAGCGGCTCGGCCCTGGGCACGCAGTACGCCCTGGAGAACGCCGTCCCGCTGTTCGCGGAAACCCTCGGTTAGGCCTCCCTGCAGGGTCCCGCCGCGAGCTCGCGAGTGGTGGGGGGCAGGGAGGTCCTTCCTCGGGCCGGTGCGGGCGCCGTCCGCACCGGCCCGGTCCGCTCCTCCCTGCGGCGCAGCACCGCCGAGGCGGTGAGCGCCCCCAGCCCGACCGCGGCCAGCCCGGCGCCGACGACGGCCGGCGCGGTCCAGCCCAGGCCCGCGGCGATGACCAGCCCGCCGAGCCAGGCGCCCAGCGCGTTGGCCGCGTTGAGCGCCGAGTGGTTCAGCGCCGCACCGAGCATCTGCGCCTCGCCGGCGACCTCCATCAGCCGCAGCTGCAGCGTCACGACCAGCACCGAGGCGGCCCCCGACAGCAGGAACAGGGTGGCCAGCAGCCCGGGCGCCCAGCCGGCGACGACCGCGATCAGCCCCAGCAGCACCCCCGTGGCGAGCATGGCCCCGACCAGGGAGCGGAACAGCGCCCGGTCGGCGAGCCGGCCGCCGACCGCCGTCCCCAGGACGCCGCCCACGCCGTAGACCAGCAGCACCCACGGCACCGCGCCGCGCGCCAGCCCCGCCACCTCGGTGGACAGCGGCGAGACGTAGCTGTAGACGGCGAACATGCCGCCGAAACCCACGGTGGCGACCAGCAGGGTCAGCAGCACCTGGGGACGGCGCAGCGCGGTGAGCTCGGTCGCGACGGTGACGTCATCCCGCCCCGGCGTGGACGGCACGAACGCCAGCACCGCGAGCACCGTGGCCGCGGCGAGCACGACGACCGCCCAGTACGCCGCCCGCCAGCCCAGCTCCTGGCCCAGCCAGGTCGCCGCCGGCACGCCCGCCAGGTTGGCCACGGCGAGTCCCAGCATCACCGAGCTGACCGCCCTGCCCCGCAGCTCGGGCCGCACCAGCGAGGCGGCGACCAGCGAGGCCACCCCGAAGTAGGCGCCGTGCGGGAGGCCGCTGACGAAGCGGGCGACGAGCAGCGAGGGGTGGCCGGCGGCCAGCGCGCTGGCCAGGTTGCCGACCAGGAACGCGGCCATGAGGGCGACGAGCAGCCCGCGCCGCGGCAATCGGGCGCCCAGCGCGGCGATGACCGGCGCACCCATCACCACGCCCAGCGCGTAGGCGGAGATGACGTGGCCGGCGGTGGGGATGTCGACGCCCACGCCCTCGGCGATCTCGGGCAGCAGGCCGATCGTCACGAACTCCGTCGTCCCGAGGGCGAAGCCGCCCAGGGCGAGGGCGACGATCGCGGCGACGACCCGCCGGGCGCTGAGCAGGGGGACGCCGGACGGTGCGGAGGTCACGGAACAGCGGCAAGGCCTCTGCCCTCAGCCGCATTCCCGGCCCGGTGACGTGCTGGAATGGCCCTCCTGCAGGGGCCCGCCCCGAGCGACAGCGAGGGGTGGGGGGCAGGCGGGTCCTTACTGGAGCGGCCCGCGGGGGGTGCGGCGCAGGCGGTGCAGGTGCGCGGCGACGGCCGGCCGGCTCGGGGCGCCGGGCGGCAGGGTCTCCAAGCAGGCCTGCCACACCACGGCGTCGTCCTGGGCCTCGGGCAGCCGCGTGTAGCGCAGCAGCAGCTCCGGTCGGCGGCCGGCCAGCACCGCCTGCCGCAGGGCGGCGCCGAGGCGGTCGCGGGCGGCGACGACCCCCGGTGCCGACGAGCGGGGCAGCACGGCCCCGGGGTAGCGCTCCAGCGCCGGGCCGACGGCGCCGCGGGCGAGCAGCCGGCGCACCTGGTCCAGGTCGGTCTCCAGCGGGCCGGTGAGCCGGTAGGGCCGGGAGCCCAGCAGCTGCGCGCCGACCAGCCGGCGCAGCCGGGACAGCTCGGCGCGCACGGTGACCGCGGCCGCGTCGCCGGCGTGGCACTCGGCGGCCAGCTGCTCGGCCGTGCGCCCGCCCCCGCCGGCCGCCGCCTCGGCGAGCAGCAGCAGCAGCTCGGAGTGGCGCAGCGAGAGCTCCGCGGGGCCCGACGGGAGCACCAGCCGGGCGCGCTCGCGGCCGAGGACCTCCAGCTGCGGCGCCGGCCGGGCCGCCGGGCGCGGAGCCGGACGGACCGGGCGGGCGGCCTCCTCGCGGTGCAGCCAGCGCAGCTCGGACTCCACCGCGGCCACGGTGGCGCGGACCAGGGTGAGCACCTGCGGGCTGGCCACGTGGTCGCCGCCGGTCACGTCGATGGCACCGAGCAGCACGCCGGTGACCGGGTGGTGCACCGGCGCGGCCGAGCAGCTCCAGGGCTGCACCGGGCGCCGGTAGTGCTCGCTGCCGTAGATCTGGACGGCGTGGTCGAGGGCCAGCGCGGTACCCGGGGCGTTGGTGCCGGCGACATCCTCGGACCAGCACGCACCCTCGACGAAGTGCATGACCTCGGCCCGGGCACGCAGCTGCCGGTCGCCCTCGACCCACAGCATCCGGCCGTCGGCGTCGCTGACCGCGACGATCATCCGGTCGGCCTCGGCGTCCTCCACCAGCAGCCGGCGGATCACCGGCAGCACCGGCGCGAGCGGGTGCGCGGCGCGGTAGGCCAGAAGCTCGTCGTCCAGCAGGTCGACCGGCGGTGCGACGCCGTCGGGGTCGACGCCGCTGCCGAGGCTGCGCCGCCAGGAGTCCCAGACGACGGCGCGCACGGAGCCCGGCGCCGCGGGGCGGTCGGAGCGGGTGACGAGGGCTTCGTGGGCAGCGCGCAACCGCCCGGTGAGGGCCGGGTCGGGCAGGCCGTCGGGCAGCGCGACCCACGGGTTCAGCGTCGTCACGGCTCTGCCGTCATGTCACGGTCCGCGGGCTCGGGTCCATCGTCCGCCCATCGTGACCGCTCGCACGCGTTTCCACCAGGGAGCCGGTCGTGCGCAACCGTTCCGGGGGAGCCGCCGTCGGCGCAGGCCGGGCGGGCAGCAGCGCCCGCGGGTCGCGCGCCCGCAGCGCGCCGGCCCACAGCCCGGCGCCGTAGGCGAGGTCCTCGAGCCGGCGTCCGGCGGCGAAGCGCAGCGGCCCCACCTGCTGCCGGTGCGGCCACCAGGCCAGGACGGCGTCGGCGGCGGCGACCGCGGCGACCCCGCGCCGGGCACGGCGGGAGACCGCGGCGGCGCCCAGGGCCAGCGGCCAGTGGTGGCGGGTGACGCTGCGGGCCAGGGTCTTCCCCGCGGCGGCGCTGCCGCGCAGCACCAGGGCCGCGGCCAGCCCGAGGGGAGCGCGCCGGCCGGGGCGGGCGAGCCGGGGGGCCAGCCGGCCGGTCGCGACGGCGAGCACCGCGGCGGCGGCGAGCGCGCCGGAGCGGCGGCCGGTCAGCGCGAGCGCCCACGCGGCGGCCGACCACGGCGAGACCACCACGGGGGCGACCACACCGCCGTGCCGGGCGGCCAGCAGCGCGGCGCCGGTGCCGTAGAAGGCGCGGCGGCGCAGCCACTCGCCGGTGGACGACCGGTGCTCGTGGGCGACCTCGGCCGCCGGCTCGTAGCGCACCCGCCACCCGGCGGCGACCAGCCGCCACACCAGGTCGACGTCCTCGGCGACCCGCATGGCCTCGTCGAAGCCGTCGCCGAGCGCCTCGCGGCGGGCCACCAGCGCCGCGCTGGGCAGGTAGGACACCGCGGTCCCCGGGGCCACCGGCGCGGGGTGCGGCCCCATGTCGAGCGCGCTGACCGCGGCCTCGTACGGCTCCACCCAGCCGGTGCCCTCGGCCGGCAGCGCGGTGATCCGCGGCGCGACGACCGCCAGCCGGGGGTCGGCGGTGTGCCGGACCAGCGGCCCGGACCAGCCGGGCAGCGGGACGCAGTCGGAGTCGAGGAACGCGACCAGGTCGGTGGTGGCCGCGCGCAGGCCGGCGTTGCGGGCGGCGGCGGGCCCGCGGGCGGTCCCGTGCCGCAGCACGCAGGCGCCGTGCGCCGTCGCGCAGGCGGAGACGGCGGCCGGGTCGGCCGACCCGTCGTCCACCACGAGCACCGGGACGTCCGCGGTGTCCGGGTCGGCCCGCAGCGCGGCCAGCAGCCGGGCGAGCTCGGCCGGGCGGTCCCTGACCGGGACGACGACGGTGAGCTCCCCCGCCGGGCCGCCGTCGTGCTCCGGGCGGCCCTCGTGCTGCGGGTGACCCAGGCCGGCGTCGAGCAGCCGGGCGGCGAGCGCGGCCGTGGTGCTGTCGCGGACCAGGAGCCGGTCGTCGCGCAGCAGGTCGACGGCGCGGGGCGCGAGGCGGACCAGCCGCAGCGGCGACCCGCCGAGCAGCGTCGCGCCGTCGTCGAGGCGGCGGGTGCGGGGGTCCAGGCGGACGTCGGTGCCGTCGGGGAGCCGGTCGGGCGGGGGGATGGCGACCGTCGGCCCGGGTCGCCCGCTCATCCCTCGGCCAGCACCTCGGCGGTCGTGGTGACCTCGACCAGCGGCGCGTAGCAGGCGAGGATCCGCATCGTGTCGTCGTGGGCCTCGTCGGTCGCGCCGGCGCAGGCGTCGGAGACCACCCGCACCAGCAGCCCGGCGTCCGCGGCGGGCAGCACGGTCGAGAGCACGCAGCAGTCGGTGGCCACCCCGGCGACGGTGACCGGGCCGTCGCCGACCAGCTCGGCGACCGCGGGCACCCACTTGCCGAAGGTCGGGGCGTCGACGACGGGGAGGCCGCCCGGGTCCTCGGCGAGCTGGAACAGCGGGATGGCGTGCGCCTGGGTGAAGTAGTCGTACTTGGCGTAGTAGTCGGCCCACGCTCCGGTCGGCCGGTCGGGGACGACGAACCGGGTGAAGACGACGCGGTCGCCGAAGGCCTCGACCAGGGTGCGGATGCGCGGGCGGATCTCGTCGAACCGGGGCGTCGTCCACGGTGAGCCCGGGTCGCGGAACACCTCCTGGTAGTCGACGACGACCAGCCAGCCGGACGGGCTCCCCATGCCCGGACCATAACCCCGCGTGGCCGGACGGGTTCCGTCAGCCGCGGAGCCGCCCGGCGGGGTCGACGTCCCACCCCCGCACGGCGGCGGCCAGCCGCCCGGCCATGCCGGCCAGCAGCCGGGCGCCCTCCTCCGCCGACGCGCCGGCCGGGTCCCCGAGCACCCCGGTGGGGCTGACGGCGCGCACGCCGCCGGCGCGCAGCCGGGGCAGCAGCTCGGCGACCGGCGTGGTGTCGCCGGCGACCGCGCGGTCCTCCCGGACGGCACCCGGTTCCACGTGCAACATCACGGACGTCTCGGTGCGCCCGGCGTGCGCGTCGGCGCCGGCCACGCCGCAGGGGAACCAGGCGACGTCCCGCCCCTCGGTGCGCAGCTGCGAGCCGGCCGTCCGGAGGGCGTCCAGGTTGCCGCCGTGGCCGTTGACCAGGACGAGCCGGCCGGCCCAGCGGCAGGCCGAGCGGCCGTACTCCACGAGCAGCCCGGTGAGCGCCTCGGTGCCGATGGAGACCGTGCCGGGGAAGTCCTCGTGCTCGCCGCTGGCGCCGTAGGCGAGGGCCGGGGCGAGCAGGGCGCCGTCCAGGTCGCCGGCGGCGGCCTCGGCGACCGCGCAGGCGACGGTGGTGTCGGTGGCCAGCGGCAGGTGGTGGCCGTGCTGCTCGACGGCGCCGAGCGGCACCAGCAGCAGCGGGCGCTCGGGCAGGTCGGGCCAGGTGGCGCCGGCGAGCGAGGTCACCCGGTCGAGGCTAGTCAGACCGCCCGGCCGACCCGGTCGCCGTCCAGGGTGGCCGCTCCCGCCCGTCGCGGGGCGAGGCAGTCGCCGACCCGGTGCACCTCCAGGCCGCTGTCGCGCAGCGCCGTCCACAGCTCGTCGTCGGCCCGGGCGGGTGCCGCGACCACGATCCGGTCGACGGTGCGCTCCTCGACCGCGCCGGTGGGGTGGTGCAGCAGCCGCACGGTGCGGCCGTCGACCGCGGTGACCAGCCGCTCCGTCGTCCGCCGGATGTCCAGCGCGGCTGCCCGCCGCTCCCAGCCGGGCCGGTCGAGGGTGAGCCCGAGGTCCTGGCCGACGACCATCGCCGCGGTGACCACCTCGACGGTGCAGCCGCGGCCGGCGAGCAGCTCGGCGACCGAGGTCGCCGCGGCGGCGCCGAGGTCGTCGACGACGAGGACGGCACCGGTCGGCTGCGCGGCGCCGGTGAGCACGTCGCGGACGTCGACCACCCGGGCGCTCGTGCCGGCCCACTCCGGCCGCACGGGACGGGCGCCGGTGGCGAGGACGACGACGTCCGGCGCGTCGGCGAGCACGGCTTCCGCGGTCGCTCGCACGCCGGTGCGGACCGCCACCCCCGAGCGGGCGCACTCGGCGGCGAGGTCGTCGACCAGCGGGCGCAGCCCGTCCCGTCCGGGGGCGGACGCCGCGACCCGGATCGCACCGCCGGTGCGGTCGGCCTGCTCCCACAGGGTGACCGCGTGCCCGCGGGCGGCGGCGGTCGCGGCGGCGCGCAACCCGGCCGGGCCGCCGCCGATGACGAGCACCCGGCGGCGGCGCCGCGGGAGCGGCAGCGGCGCCTCGCGGCCGGCCCGCGGGTTGACGACGCAGCCCAGCGGCCGGTTCAGGCCCACCCGGCCGACGCAGTCGGAGTTGCAGCCGAGGCAGCGGCGGATCTCGCCGTCCCGCCCGCCGACCGCCTTGGCGGCGAACCGGGGGTCGGCGATCTGGGCGCGGACGGCACCGACCAGGTCGCAGTCGCCGGCAGCCAGCGCCTGCTCCGCCTGCGCCGGCGTGAGGAAGCGGCCGACGCCGATCACCGGGACGCCGACGGCGGCGCGGACGGCCGCGGACAGGTACCGGGCGTACCCGGGTGGGGTGGTCATCGGGGGGACGACGCGGTCGAGGGTCGCCGTCGCCACGCCGACCGTGGTGCTGACGTAGTCCACCAGGCCGCGGTCGGTGAGCAGCCGCGCGGTGGCCACCGCCTCCTCCAGCGTCGTCCCGCCGTCCAGGCCCTCCTCGTCGGCGAGCCGGACACCGAGGGCGCGGCCGGGCCCGAGCGCCTCGCGGACGGCGGTGAGCACCTCGACGAGGAAGCGGACGCGGTGCTCGAGCGGGCCGCCGTAGCGGTCGGTGCGCCGGTTGGTGGCGCGGGAGAGGAACTGGCGCGCCAGCGCGGACTGCGAGCCCTGCACCTCCACGCCGTCGAACCCGGCCGCGGCGCACCGGGCGGCGACGTCGGCGTAGCCGGCGACCAGCCGGGCGATGTCGGCGGTGGTGGCCTCGCGCGGCACCTCGCGGAACAGCGGGTCGGGCACCGGGGAGGGCGCGGTGACCGGGGTCCGGGTGTGCAGCGAGTCGGACTGGCCGCCGTTGTGGTTGACCTGGGCGAACACCGGCACGCCGTGCGCGTGGACGGCGTCGGCGACCCGTCGCAGCCCGGGCAGGACAGCGGGGTCGTAGCCGTGGACCAGCTTCTCGTAGGGCCGGTCGGCGGGGTCGGTGGCCAGTTCTTCCGTGATCACCAGCCCGGCGCCGCCGGCCGCGCGGGCCGCGTAGTAGGCGGCGTGCCGGTCGGTGGAGCGGCCGTCGACGGCGTAGTTCGTCAGGTGGGCCGGGAAGACGATCCGGTTGGGCAGCGTCACCGGCCCGACCCGGAACGGCGCCGTGAGGTGTCGCATGCATCCCTCCTCCTGCCGGACCGGCTCCCCCCCAGGACGGTAGGAACTCCCACGACGGTGCCCGGACACGGCTCTGCTGGGTGATCATCCCCGTGTGCGGACAGCAGCGGGCCAGGTCGCGGTGGCAGCCGGCGCGGTCGTCGGGGTGGCGCTGGTGGCGGTCATCCTGTTCCTCGCGACCTTCGACGGCCGCAGGCTCATCGACCTCGGCGCCTGGGTCGGGGCGGAGGACCCGTGGCGGCAGTCGATGGTGCCGAACGCCCGCTGGGCCACCGACGAGCTGTGCGACGCCGACCTGCCGTGCACCCAGGCCGTGCAGTCGGACACGCTGACGATGTACCGGTTCCTCGACCGGGACCACGCCGTGGCAGCGGCCCGCCGCTTCGCCGGGGAGTCCTACCTGTCCGGGTGGATCGTCGTCCGGTTCGAACCGGGCCGGCTGACCGCGGCGGAGCGCAGCGAGTTCGCCATCGGCTTGGACTGCATGCACGTGGGGACCACCGAGGACGGCGTCGAGTGCTGACCGCCGTCGGGAGAGACTCGCGGGCATGGCCCCTCGACGCTGCCCCTGCGGGACCGGCCTGGCCTACGCGGAGTGCTGCGGCCGGCTGCACGACGGCACCGCGACGGCGGCGACCGCCGAGCAGCTGATGCGCTCGCGGTACAGCGCCTTCGCTCTCGGGGACGCCGGCTACCTCCTCGACACCTGGCACCCGGCGACGCGACCGCCATCGCTGGAGCTCGACCCGACGGTGCGGTGGACCGGCCTGGACGTGCTGGCCGTGGCGGACGGCGGGCTGCTCGCCGCGGAGGGCACGGTCGAGTTCCGGGCCTCGTACCGGCACGAGGGCCGGACCGGCAGCCAGCACGAGGTCAGCCGCTTCGCACGTGTCGACGGCGCCTGGCGGTACCTCGACGCAGTGTGAGCGCGGGGCGACGGCGTCCGCGCACGCCCCGACTCTCGCGCCGTTGTCCCCGCTGTCGCGCTGGTGCAACGGCGCGAGAGCGGGGTGAACCGCGCGAGGGTCGGCGGGTTCCGCCGTGGGGGAGCGGTGGGGACGGTCCGTCATCGCTCCCGCGCGTGTGTCGGGCCACGGCGTCCTGGGCAGGAGGTGGGCGACACCGGATCGCGCACGACGAGAGGACGAGATGAGCGCCGAGGACACCCGCAAGGTCGCCGAGCTGCTGAAGGGCGAGAGGTTCGGCTTCCTCACGACGACCACTCCCGAAGGCAAGCTGACCAGTCGCCCGATGACGCTGCAGGAGGTCGAGTTCGACGGCGACCTGTGGTTGTTCGCCGAGCGCAGCGCCCCCTGGCTGGCCCACATCGCCGCCTCGCCGCAGGTCAACGTCGGCGCGGGCTCCGGCGGCAACTGGATCTCCCTCACCGGTCACGCTGCGGTGGTCTCCGACGTGGCCAAGAAGAAGGAGCTGTGGAACAGCGGCGTCGAGGCCTGGCTGCCGCAGGGCCCGGAGGACCCGTCGGTCGTGCTGGTCAAGGTCGACGGCGACTCGGCGGAGTACTGGGACAGCCCCGGCAACCGGCTGGCCACCGCGTTCAGCTTCGTGAAGGCCAAGGCCACCGGCGACAAGCCCGACACCGGCGAGCACGCCAAGGTCGACCTCTGAGCGACCGCGGGTGCGGCGGCCCGGCGGCCGCCGCACCCGCCCGCTACGGGTCCGCCAGCAGCGTCTGAGCCGCGCGCCGGCCCTCCAGCACCGCCTCGAGCACGGTGCGCGGCGCGACGGCGTCCCCGGCCGCCAGCGCCCCGGCCGGGACGTCCCCGGGCAGCGGCGGGCCGGCGTCCACCAGAACGGCGCACGCCACGCGGCGCTCCGTACCGGTCCAGCGGTCGGCCAGCACCGCCACCCCGTCGGCCACCGCACGCAGCACCGACGACGTCTCCCGCCGCACCCCGGCCCGCGCCAGCCGCGCGTTGGCCGGGCCCAGGTCGCCGCCCAGCCGGACGCCGGCGACCTCGTCCGGCGTCACCAGCGCGACCTCCCGGCCGGCCGCGGCGAGCAGCTCGGCCACCCCGACCCCGACCGGCCCCCCGACGGGGTCGTCCACGACGACCGGGCCGGGCGGCAGCGCCGCGCCCGCCAGCACGTCGGCGGCGGTCACCCCGTCGCGCGGCCGGGCGCCGGTCGCCACCACGTCACCGGACCGGGCTCCGGTCCCGAGCTCCACCCGCACCCCCGACCGCACCACCTCCCCGGCCAGCCACACCGCGAGGTCGGCGAACCGCGCCCGCCCCGGCAGCGCCGCGACCGACCACAGCGCACCGCCGAGCCGGTCCGCACGCTCCACCAGCCGGACGTCGGCGCCGGCGGCCGCCAGCACCCGCGCCGCCTCGAGCCCCGCCGGCCCGCCGCCGACGACGGTCACCCGCCGCCCCGCACCGTCCGGCAGGGCCTCTCCCCCGGACGGGTCGGCGACGCAGCTGACCAGCGGGTTGCGGACGTCGCGCACCTGGCAGGCCTGGTTGCACAGCGTGCACGGCCGCACCGGGACGCCGGCCCGCGCCCTGGCCACCAGGTCGGCGTCGGCGATCTGCGCGCGGGTCATCTCCACCGCGTCGGCCGCCCCGTCGTCCAGCGCCCGCTGCGCGGCACCGACGTCGACCACCGAGCCCTGCAGCACGACCGGCGTCCCGCCCGCGGCCGCCCGCACCGCGCGGGTCAGGTCGGCGTTGAAGCCGGGCGGCGTGTGGCCGTCGGGCCGGTACGACGACGCGGCCAGGCCACTCCCCCGGACGACGACCAGCAGGTCGGCCAGCGGAGCCAGCCCACGGACGTGCTGCACGGCGAGGGACGGCGTGATCCCCGCCCACGGCGCCTCCTCGTCGCAGGACAGCCGCAGGGCGAGCACCCGGCCGGGCCCGAGCTCGGTGCGGACCGCGGCCAGCACCTCGCGCAGCAGCCGCGTCCGGTCGACGCCGTACGCGTCGGTGCGCAGGTTGGTCAGGCCGGAGAGGAACTGGCGCAGCAGCGAGCGGGCGCCCGCGTCGACCTCCACCCCGTCGACGCCCGCGTCCACCGCGACCCGGGCGGACGCCGCGAAGCCGGTGACCAGCGCGTCGACGTCCGCCTGCTCCATCTGAACCGGCACCTCGCGGGTGACGACGTCGGGCACGGCGGACGGCGCCCACAGCGCGGTCTGCGCGTAACCGGAGCTGCCCTGCGCGCCGGTGTGCCCGAGCGAGGCCAGCACCAGCGCGCCGTGCGGGCGGCAGGCGGCGACGACGTCCGCCCAGCCCGGACCGCACTCTGCGGCGAGCGGCGCCCGCTCGTAGGGGTGGTCGGAAGGGTGCACCGACGCGGTCTCGGGGACGACGATCCCGCAGCCGCCCGCGGCCCGGCGCGCGTAGTACGCGACGTGCCGCTCCGAGAGCGCCCGACCGCGGCCCAGGTTGGTCTCGTGCGGGCCGAACAGCACCCGGGAGGGCGCCGTCCGGCCCGCCAGGACCAGCGGGCCGAGCAGCGAGTTCAGCGCAGGTCGAGCCCGGCCAGCGGCGACTCGTCGCAGAGCTTCGCCGGGGCCTTCGGGATCGACGGCATGCCGAGCAGCGTCGGCTGGCCGCGCACCGGCCCGGTGTGCGAGTGGTCCACGGAACTGCGCGGGGTGAGCAGCTCCAGGTCACGGGCGGCCAGCGCGCTCTCGCCGTAGCCCTGCACGCACTCGGGGTCGGGCCCGTCGAGCGGCAGGCCGGTGAAGAACTTCGCCGCCATGCAGCCGCCCCGGCAGGCGTCGAAGTGCGCGCACTTGGTGCACGCGCCGCCGGTCTGCGGGCTGCGCAGGTCGGCGAAGAGCTCCGACTGCTGCCACACCCGCTGGAAGCCGCCCTCGTCCCGGACGTTGCCCGCGAGGAAGTCCTCGTGGATGGCGAACGGGCAGGCGTAGACGTCGCCCACCGGGTCGATGAGGCACACCACCCGGCCGGCGCCGCAGAGGTTGAGCCCGGGCAGGGCCTCGCCGAACGCCGACAGGTGGAAGAACGAGTCGCCGGTCAGCACCTTCTCACCGTTGGCGAGCAGCCACGAGTACAGCTCGCGCTGCTGGGCCTGGGTCGGGTGCAGCTGGTCCCACACGTCGGCGCCGCGGCCGGACGGGCGCAGCCGGGTGATCCGCAGCTGGGCGCCGTAGCGGTCGGTGAGCTCCCTGAACTCGTCGAGCTGACCGGCGTTCTCCCGGGTGACGACGACGGAGACCTTGAAGTCGCGCATCCCGGCCTCGGCCAGGTTCTCCAGCGCCCGGATCGCGGTGGCGTACGAGCCGGTGCCGCGGACCCGGTCGTTGACCTCCGCGGTCGCGCCGTCGAGGGAGATCTGCACGTCGACGTAGTCGGTGCGGGCGAGCTGCTCGGCGCGCGCCCGGTCCAGCTTGACGCCGTTGGTGGAGAACTTGACACCCACGTCGTGGCCGATGGCGTAGTCGAGCAGGTGCCAGAAGTCCGGGCGGACGGTGGGCTCGCCGCCGCCGACGTTGACGTAGAAGACCTGCATCCGCTGCAGCTCGTCGATGACCGCCTCGGCCTCGGCGGTGGACAGCTCGCGCGGGTCCCGCCGTCCCGAGCTGGACAGGCAGTGCGCGCACGCCAGGTTGCAGGCGTAGGTGAGCTCCCAGGTGAGGCAGATCGGCGCGTCCAGCCCGTACTCGAACTGGTCGATCAGCCGCCCCCCGGTGGGGCGGGGAGGGGCGGCGGGTCGGGACGGCAGGACGGCGGTCATGCGGGCGGCTCCCGGAGCTCGATCATCTGGGAACGGGCGAGGTCGGCCAGCGCCCTGCGGTAGGCGGGGTGCTGGGCGGCGGGGACCCCGCACGCGACGAGGGTGGCGTCGGCGCTGGGGTGCTCGCCCAGCGACTCGACGACGGCGACCAGCGGCTTGGACTTCAGGAAGGACAGCTTCCGGTTGCCGAAGTGGTAGACCAGCGCGCCGAAGGGCTCCGGGCGCAGCGCCACGGAACGGGCCCGCCGCCAGGGCAGCGACGGGTCGAAGTCAGCGGTCGGGGCGGGCGCGGGCGCGCCGGAGCCCGGCAGTGGTGCGGCGCCGGCTCCGCTGGAGAGCTCGGCCGGCGCCGCGGCGGGGGCGTCGATCAGTACACCCCGCACATGCCGTCGATGGAGACCTCCTCGACGAGGGACTCCTCGACCAGGGTCTCCTCGACCGCGGGGGTCTCTCCGGCCTGGGTGTCGTCGCTCTCGGGCATGGCGCCTCCTGTGATCTGGGTTACGCGGTGCGGGGGAGGTTAGTGACACCCAGTGCCACCGGGCAACAGCGTCCCTGCGCCGCAGCGCGCCGTCCCCCGGTCGCCCGTGGCGCAAGATGGGGCGGTGACCGAGGCGCCCGTGGACGTGCGTGCGGACACCCGCGCCCGCCTCCAGCAGGCGGCCCTGGAGCTGTTCACGCGCACCGGCTTCGAGCAGGTCACGGCCGACGAGATCGCCGACGCCGCGGGCACCAGCCGGCGCACCTTCTTCCGCTGCTTCGCGACCAAGGCCGACGCGGTGTGGGGCGAGTTCGGCGCGCACGTCGCCCGGCTCGAGCGGCTGCTGGCGGCCACGCGGGAGGACCAGCCGGTGCTGGCCTCGATCTGCGCGGCCTACGTCGAGGTCAACGACTACGCCGACGGCGACCTGCCGATCCTGCGGCAGCGGATGGCGCTGATCCTGGGCGAGCCGGCGTTGCAGGCGCACGCGCAGGTGCGCTACGCCGACGTCGACCGGGTGGTCGCCGAGCACGTCGCCCGCCGCCTCGGCCAGACGCCGGACGCCCTGCTCCCCCGGCTGGTCGCGACGAGCACCCGGGCGGCGGCGACCACTGCCTTCGAGGTCTGGCTGGCCGACGGGACGACGACGCTCGCCGCGGCCCTGCACGCGGCCTTCGACCAGCTCGCGCTCGGCTTCCCCGACCTCCGCCCGCCGTCCGCGTAGCGCCGTCCCGGTGATCAGGTGAGCTGATCACCGGGGCTCCTGGCTCACCACCGGTCGTGCGCCAGGAGCCCGGACGGTGAGCCCGGATGCGTCGGGACCAAGGCGACGCAGCACCCTCTCCGGTCGGGCAGGAGCACCTCCCCGGGCGGGCCGACCTGCTCTTCCGGACGGCCGGTTCCTCCCCGCCACCCCTGCCGTGACGTGTGACCCCGCTCATACCGTCCGCGCCGACGACTCCCCCGCCGGCAGCAGGAAGGACCCCCCGCCATGAAGGTCGAAGAACTCCTCAAGCCCTTCCCCATCAAGGAGTTCCACCCGTTCCCCCGGGCCCTGATGGGCCCCGGCGCGCACGAGATCATCGGCCCCGAGGCGCTCAAGCTGGGCTTCAAGCGCACGCTGATCATGACGTCGGGCCTGCGCGGCACCGACATCGTGGACAAGATCGCCGAGTCCATGCGCTACCACGGCCTCGAGGTCGTCGTGTACGACAAGGTCGAGTCGAACCCCAAGGACTACAACGTCATGGACGCCGTGGCGATGTACCAGGAGAACGAGTGCGACAGCTTCGTCTCGATCGGCGGCGGGTCCAGCCACGACGCCTGCAAGGGCGCGCGCATCTCGGTGGCCCACGACGGCCGCAGCGTCAACGAGTTCGAGGGCTTCAACCAGAGCGAGAACCCGAAGAACCCGCCGCACATCGCCGTCTCCACCACGGCCGGCACCGGCTCGGAGACCAGCTGGGCCTACGTCATCACCGACACCACGACCGACCCGGACAACCCGCACAAGTACGTCGCGTTCGACGACACCTCGGTGACGACGCTGGCGATCGACGACCCGGTCCTCTACTACGACTGCCCGGTCGACTACACCGCCCAGTGCGGCTTCGACGTCCTCGCCCACGCCAGCGAGCCCTACGTGTCGCGGCTGAACTTCGCACCCTCGCTGGGCAACGCGCTGTACGCCATCAAGCTGACCTCCCAGCACCTGCGCCAGGCGGTGTGGAACGGCCAGGACCTCGGCGGCCGCGAGGGGATGATGTACGCCCAGTACATCGCCGCCCAGGCGTTCAACTCCGGGGGCCTCGGCATCATCCACTCGATCAGCCACGCGGTGAGCGCCTTCTACGACACCCACCACGGGCTGAACAACGCCGTCGCGCTGCCCCGCGTGTGGGCGTTCAACATGCCGACGCAGTACCAGCGGTTCGCCGACATCGCCGAGGCCATGGGCGTCGACACGCACGGCATGACCGCCCCCCAGGCCGCCGACGCCGCACTCGCCGCAGCCATCCGGCTGCTGCGCGACGTCGGCATCCCGGAGAAGTTCACCGACGTCACCCAGGACAGCTACTCGAAGAACCGGCTGGGCCAGGGCCCGACCAGGTTCTACGAGAACGCCCCGGTCATCGCCGGCGACGACAAGGACGTCGACCGGATCACCAACCACGTCCTCGGCGACGCCTGCACCCCGGGCAACGCCAAGGAGTGCACGTTCGAGACCGTCCGCCCGGTGGTCGAGCACTGCATGACCGGCGACCTGGACGACCTCCTCAGCTGAGCCGTCACCGACCCAGGGGCGGGGCGGTCCCCCTGCCGCCCCGCCCCTGTCCTCTACGCCCAGGAGTCCTGCGTGACCGTCCAGCCCGTGCCCTCCGCCGCCGCCCCCTCCCCCGACTTCGAGTCCCCCGACGACGTCGCCCGCGCCTTCGCCGAGCACGGCTACATCGCCGACCGCCGGCTGGCGACGACGACCTTCGTGATGTCCCGCCTGGCCAAGCCGCTGCTGCTCGAGGGGCCGGCCGGCGTCGGCAAGACCGAGCTGGCCAAGACGCTGGCCGCGGCCACGGGGCGCCGGCTGCTGCGCCTGCAGTGCTACGAGGGCCAGGACGAGACCAAGGCCCTCTACGAGTGGGACTACGGCAAGCAGCTGCTCTACACCCAGATCCTGCGGGACAAGGCCGCCGAGCTGCTGCAGGACACCGACTCGCTGGCCGACGCCGTCGACAAGATAGCCGGCGCCGACAGCGCGTTCTTCAACGAGCGCTTCCTCGCCCCCCGGCCCCTGCTGGAGGCGGTGCGCTCCGAGGAGCCGGTCGTGCTGCTGGTCGACGAGGTCGACCGTGCGGACGAGGCCCTGGAGGCGGTGCTGCTGGAGATGCTCGCCGAGTACCAGGTGTCGGTGCCCGAGATCGGCACGTTCGTCGCGAAGTACGCGCCCTACGTCGTCCTGACCTCGAACAACACCCGCGACCTGTCCGCGGCGCTCAAGCGGCGCTGCCTGCACCTGTTCCTCGAGTACCCCGACGCCGACCGTGAACTGGAGATCCTGCGGTCCAAGGACACCGGCCTGGACGACGCCGCGGCCCAGCGGCTGGTGCAGATCGTGCGCGGGCTGCGCGGCCTGGACCTGCGCAAGGCCCCCAGCATCTCCGAGACCATCGACTGGGCGCGCACCCTGGCCGTCCTGGGCGTGAGCGAGCTGGACGCCCAGGTGCTCGGGGACACCGTCTCCGTCGTCGCCAAGTACGAGCGCGACGTGCAGCGCTCACGCGAGGCGCTGCCCCGGCTGGTCGACCCGAACGCGACGGTGCCGGCGTCCCTGGACCACGGCCACCCGCACGGGCCCGGCCACACTCACGCGCACGGGTCGCACACCCACGGCGGGCACACCCACGACCACGACCACGAGGACGACGGCCCCCGGGTGCGGGCGGCGAAGGACACCCCCGGCCGGCACGACGACTCCTTCGGCGCCCGCGGCGGCCCCGCGGACGCGCCGGCCGCTCCGCGGGAGGTCCGCAGCGGGCAGGGCGCCCGGTCCTTCGCCGCCAACCGCGGCGGCGCGCGGCGGCGGCCGGTCTGACGTGGAGGGCGCCCTGCACCGGTTCATCCGGCTGCTGCGACTGCGCGGGATGCGGATCTCGACGGCGGAGGCGATCGACGCCTACGCCGCGGCGACCGCCGTCGGCGTCAGCGACCGGGCGGCGCTGGAGGCGGCGCTCGGCGCGGCACTGCTCAAGGACCGCCGGGACGCCGAGGTCTTCGCCGACACCTTCGCCCGCTTCTTCGCCCTGCGCGCGGTCGTCGAGACCGACGAGGGCCACGGGCACGCGCACGACGACCTGGCCGACACCGGCGCGCTGACGAGGATGACCTGGTCGCCGGATCCGGACGCGGAGGTGCAGGAGGGGCACAGCCACGGCAAGCCGGTCGACATCAAGGAGTTCTTCAAGGCCGAGGACCTGGCCACCCAGTACAACCTGCACCAGGAGGCCAACAAGGTCGACCTGGCCTCGCTGACCCAGCAGATCGTGCTGTCGTCGGAGAGCAGCGGCGGGCCGATGGACGACGCGCAGAAGGTGCAGCTGGAGGTCACCCGGCTGCACGACCCGGGGCTGCCCGGCGAGCTGGTGCGCGGCGGGGGCACCCAGCTGGACCTGGAGCTGTCGGTGGCCCAGCAGCAGGCGCTGCGCGACTGGCTGGCCGACCCGGTCGGCGACCTGGACCCCGAGGTGGCCGAGGCGCTGCGCCGCCAGCTCGCCGGCGTGATCGAGGACCTGCCCGAGCTGCTCGCCGCGCACCTGCAGAAGCTCGCCGAGATGACCGGCATGGCGATCGAGGAGCGGGAGCTCGCGCGGGCGCCCGTGGAGAAGGTGACCGAGGCCGAGCGGGCGCGGATCGAGGAGTCGCTGCGCCGGCTGGCCACCTCGCTGCACGGCGGGCTGACCCACAAGAAGCGGCAGTCCCCGCGCGGCCGGGTCGACGTGGCCCGCACGATGCGGCGCAACCTCAAGTACGACGGCGTCCCGTTCCGGCCGGTCACCACCCGGCTGGCCGAGGACAAGCCCCGGCTGGTCGTGGTCGCCGACGTGAGCCTCTCGGTGCGGACGACGGCCCGTTTCACGCTGCACGTCGTCCACGCGCTGCAGGACCTGTTCGCGCAGGTGCGCACCTTCGCGTTCGTGGACGACGTCGTCGAGATCACCGACCTGTTCGACGAGCACCCGCTGGAGCACGCGCTGGGCCTGGTGTTCGGCGGCGACGTGATCGACGTCGACGCCTCCAGCGACTACGGCTCGGTGTTCGCCACGCTCGCCGCCGACCACTCGGGGGCCTTCACCCGGCGCTCGACCCTGCTGGTGCTCGGCGACGGCCGCGGCAACGGCAACGCCCCGCGCCTGGACGTCTTCGCCGACCTCTCCCGGCGGGTGCGCGAGACGATCTGGCTGACCCCCGAGCCGAAGTACTCGTGGGCGCTCGGCGGCTGCGACCTGCCCGCCTACGCGGAGAGCTGCGACCGGGTGGAGGTCATCCGCGACCACTCGGGGCTGGAGACCTGGGCGACCGACGTCGTCACCCGCGCCGCCTCGCGCTGATCCATCAGTCCTCGCAGAGCGACGTCCCGAAGTGGCAGGCCACGACGGCCGGCGTGTCCACGGGACGGCCGGCGTCGATGGCGTGGGCCAGCCGGACGAAGCCGGCGTGGGACCAGGACAGCGGCGTCGCGGAGAACGTCGGCTCCCCCGGCTCGAACTCCGGCCCCTCGGCCGACGGCGGCTGGTCGTCCCACACCTGCTCGGCCATGAACAGCGACTCGTCGTCGGCCGAGCGGGCCATCGCGTCCAGCCGCTCCTGGGGCGGGGCAGCGACGGCGGCACCGGGCACCAGCTCGTACTCGCCGCGCTCCCCGGTCAGCAGCGGCCAGCCGCGGCCGATCGTCTCCCGCGAGCCCGGGTCGACCGGCTCCCACTGGGTGCCGTCGGCCTTCTCCCCGTAGCCGTCGAAGCTCGACCGGTGCCAGAACCGGCCGTTGGCGGTGTCGTAGCCCAGCCGCTCGTCGATCAGCCGCAGCGTGTTCTGCACGACCGGGTCGTCGGCCGGCACGATGCCGAGCCGGACCAGGTCCAGGAAGCTGGGGTCGAGCACCTCCCGCTGGTCGACCAGCGGGCCGCCGTCGGCGATCTGGATCTGCGTGCCGGCATCGGCGTCGCCGTCGGCGGTGATCCGCAGGTGGTACGGCTCGGCCGACAGCGGGCCGGTGGTGGTCACCGTCCACTCCGCCAGGCCGGCGCGCCACTCGTCGGCCGTGGCGAGGTAGGTGTCGGCCCGGGCGCCGTCGCCGTTGGCCCGCGCGATGTCGGCCGCGGTGACCAGGCCGGCGATCTCCGCGGCGATGGTGTTCGGCGACCACCCGCCCAGGTTCTCCCACCGCTCCTGCTCGGTGGCCGGCCCCTCGGCCACCAGGAAGTCGGCCGACAGCCGCACCCGCTCCCAGTCCTCGGGCCCGGTGCGGCCGAGCTGCCAGGCGAGCACGATCGGCAGGGCGACCTCGTCCATCTGCAACCCGCCGAACACCGGCTCACCGTCGAGCCGCGCGTTCTGCGGGAACGACCCGTCGGGGCGCTGCTGCACCGTCCACAGGTGGTCCAGGGCCCGCTCGGCGGCCGCGACGTCACCCATCGCGATCAGGGCGGTCGCGTGCTGGTACAGGTCGCGCGACCAGACCGCGTGGTAGACGGGGAGGTGCTGCAGCTCGTTCGCCCACGCCCACGGCCGGCCCGGGGAGGCGACGAAGCCCCCGCGCACGGTCTTGTCCTCCGACGCCGCGATCACCATCGCCGAGACGTCGTACTCCGTGCGCCACTGGGCGACGCTGGCCGGGGCGGGGGCGAGGGCGTCGAGGTAGTCGTGCCAGCCCGCGGAGTAGGCGGCAAGCGCCGAGTCGAAGCCGCGGCCCAGGGCCTGGTCGGCGGCCTGCACGGCGTCGTCCTCCGTCGTCCCGAAGCCGAGCGACAGGGTGAGCCCCTGCCCGCCGTCCAGCCCGGTCAGGCCGGTCCGCCCGATCTGGACGACGTTGCCGGGGGTCGGCGCGTCCCAGGCGTCGTCGAGGACGAAGTCCGCGCGCAGGTCGGACCAGCCGTCGCTGCGCTCGAGGTAGCCGCTGGACGTCCCGGTGAGGCCGCCCGAGGCGGTGACGGCACTGCTCAGCGCACCGTCGGTGGCCAGCAGCCGCCCATCAGCGGAGCGGCCGGTGTCGTCGTTGGCGTTGAGGCCCAGACCGACGTCGTGCAGCACGTACACCTGGTACGGCTGCCCGTCGAGGGACTCGAAGCGGACGTCGACGAGCACCGCGGCCCGGTCGGGGTCGGTGGTGTAGGTCTTGGTGATCCGGTACCGGCCGCTGGTCGCGGTGTTGACCTGCCGGTAGACCAGGGCGCGGGGATCGACCAGCTCGACGACGGAGTCGGTGTCCTCGTCCTCCCGGTCGGCGAACGTGGTGCCGTCGGTGACGACGAACTGCGTGTCCCGCGAGCTCTGCGTGTCGATCCGCGGGGCGAAGACCTCGCTGAGGGTCCCGTCCTCGAGCGTGTACCAGACCGTGCTGTCGAGAGCGCCGATCGCCGTCCCGAAGCCGTCCTTGTCCCCCGGTGCCCAGGTCGCAGCGGCGCCGGGGTAGCCCGGCGCCGGAGGCGCGGCCTGCGCTCCCGCCATCCCGACCCCGCCGCTCAGCACGAGGACGCCGGCGACGGCGGCCGCGCCGAGGGCCGCACGCGCCGGCACCCGGCGCTGCCTGCCATGGCGCACGTCTCCGCAGATCACCGGCCGTTCCTCCGTTCCTCTCTGGCTCACCTGTCCCGCACGGTCGGCGTCCTCACCCCGGAGGACGGCCGCCCGGGTCGCCGCCGACCCACGGGGGCCGGCCCCCGGAACCGCCTCCGCCCCACGCCGGGACACCGCCGGAGGGCGGGCCACCCATGGTCACGATGCGGTCCAGCTCCTCGGTGTCGGCAGGACCGAGCGTCACCCCGCCCGCCGCGAGCAGCTGCTCCAGCTCGGCCACCGAGGTCGCACTCGGGATGACCAGCACGTTGGGTGAGCGCGCCAGCAGCCACGCGATGGCCACCTGCACCGGGCTCGCCCCCACCCGCTGCGCGACGGCCTCCAGGACCGCCGACTGCGGCGGCGACATCTCGCCCATGGGGAAGAAGGACGTGTAGGAGACGCCCTCCAGCGCCACGTAGGCGATGCCGTCCCGGGCCAGCTCCTCGACGAGGCGGTCGTCGGTGCGGTGGATCAGGTTGTAGTGGTTCTGCACGCAGGCCAGCGGGGCGATGCTCCGTGCCTCGGCGACCTGCCGGCTGGTGATGTGGCTGACCCCGAGCTGCCGCACGATCCCCTCCTGCTGCAGCCGCGCCAGCGCCTCGAGGGGCTCGGCCAGGGAGCGCTCCGCCGGCTCGCCCAGCCCCGGCATCCGCAGGTTGGCCACGTGCAGCGCGTCCAGCCCGAGGTGCGCGAGGTCCTCCTCGACCGACCGGCGCAGCTCGTCCGCCGTCAGGGCCTCCTCCCAGCCGCCCTCAGGCGTCCTCCGGGCGCCCACCCGGGTGACGACGACCAGGTCCTCGGGATAGGGGTGCAGCGCCTCGCGGATCAGGTCGTTCACCACGTGCGGGCCGTAGAGGCCGCTGGTGTCCAGGTGGTCGACCCCGAGCTCCACGGCCCGGCGGAGGACGGCGAGCGCCGCGTCCCGGTCGGCCGGTGGCCCGGTGACCCGGGGTCCGGTGAGCTTCATGCCGCCGAACCCGACCCGGTGCACGGCCCGGTCGCCGAGCAGGACCTGTCCGGACGCCGCCACGGTGCTCGTCATGCGACGGGAACCTAGGGCCGCGCGGACCCCGGGCGGCCGGGTCGCGCCGCGGCACCGGCGCGCCGGTCACGGACCGTGGAGCCGCTCCGGCGTGTCGGCTCGGCCGCTCAGATCAGCCCGAGCTTGCTGCCGGCGTAGACGGCCTCCGCGCGGCGGGTGACCGACAGCTTGCGCATCACGTTGCCGACGTGGAATTTGGCCGTCGTGGCCGAGATGAACAGCTCCCGGCCGATCGCCTCGTTGGACAGCCCGCGCGCCAGCAGGGTGAGCACCTCGCGCTCGCGCGCGGTGAGGTCCGGCCCGCTCGCGGCGGGGGACGGCGGGGCGGCCAGCGACCGCACCACCATCGTCGCGCTGTGGCTGTCGAAGGCGCTCTCCCCGCGGCGCACCGCCCGGATCGCGGCCACCAGCGCGACGGCATCAACGTCCTTGAGCACGTAGCCGCGGGCGCCGCGCTGGATCGCCTCCAGCACCAGCTGCTGGTCGAGGAAGGTCGTCACCACGAGCACGCCGGGCGCCGGGGTGGCCGCGGTGAGCTGGCCGCACAGGGTCAGGCCGGCGACGTCGGACCCGGCCGACAGCTTGAGGTCGAGCAGCACGATGTGCGGGCGGCTGGCGGCCACCAGGTCCAGCGCCTCGCCCGCGGACGCCGCCTCGCCGACCACCTCGATGTCCGGCTCGCGCTCCAGGATCGAGCGCAGGCCCTGCCGGACGATCGCGTGGTCGTCGACGATGACCAGCCGGATCGACTCACCCATCGACGGCCTCCCACGGCATCCGGACCTCCACCCGCACGCCGCCCATCCGGGCCCGCGTGAACCGCACCGTCCCCCCCATCTCCGTGCAGCGGGAGGCGATGTTGCCCAGCCCGCGGTGGTACCCGTCGTCCCGGCGCCCGGACGCCCGCAGCGCCCGCCGCAGCACGTCGGGGTCGCCGTCGCCGTCGTCGGCGACCGAGAGCCGCAGCTCGTCGGGCCGGTAGGCCAGCCGCACGGTGCTCCGGGTGGCGTTCGCGTGGCGGGCGGTGTTGAACAGGCACTCCGAGGCGATCCGGAACAGCGAGTGCTCGACCTCGGCCGGCAGCTGCCGGGGGCGGCCCTCCACCCGGACGGCGACCGCGAGGCCGGGCACCGGCGCGACGTCGGAGAGCCGGGCCAGCATGGCCGGCAGCCCGTCGCCGTCCCCGTGCTCGTGGGTGGAGAGCGCGTGGATGGCGCCGCGCAGCCGCTCCACCGCCTCCCGGGTGAGCGCCTTGGCGTGCCCGAGCCGTTCGTAGACCTCGCCGTGGTGGGCCACCTCCGGCCGGCACCACTCGATGGTCATGCCAGCCGAGAGCACGTGCTGGGCCACGCTGTCGTGCAGCTCGCGGGCGATCCGGTGCCGCTCGGCGTCCACCGCCTCGCGCTGCGCGGCGACGTCGAGCCGCCGTTCGGCCTCGGCCAGCCGGGAGTGCCGGTCGGCGAGGTCGCGGGCGCGCTCCTCGGCCTCGGCGTAGAGCCGCTCGGTCTGCCGGCGCAGCGCCTCCGACCGCGCCAGCAGGTGCTCGGACAGCAGCGCCACCGCCGACTGGTTGGCCACGATCCGCAGGATGGCCAGGTCCGCGGGGGTCGCCGTCCGCCGGGGCCCGCCGCAGGCGACCAGCGCGCCGACCGGCTCGCCGTCGACCACCAGGGGGACGACGACCGCGCCGTCCGCCGTCTGCCACGGGTCGACGGCGTCGGCGGCCAGCGCCTCGGTGACCGGACGGCGGACCACCTCGGGCAGCAGCGCCATCTGCCCCACCCCGACCCCGGACGGGCCGCGGCCGAGCATCCGCGGACGGGCCAGCGGCAGCGCCGTCCCGGACAGCGCGAGCACCGCCCAGGGCTCCCCGAGGTGTTCCGCGGTGGCGTCGACGACCGCCCGGCACAGCGCGTCGGCGCCCTGCCCGGTGGCCGAGAGCACGCGGGCGATGTGCTCGAGGGAGCCCAGCGCGCGGTCGAGGTCGTCGACGGTCTGCCGGTACTCGGCGTACCAGCTCGGCTTGGAGGAACGCAGCCCGGTGAGCTCGCTGATGCCCGGCGCGCGCATCAGAGGGCGCTGCGGAAGAGCGCCGCGATCTGGGCGTGGTCGGCGTCGCGCGGGTTGGTCGACAGGCACGCGTCGCCGAGCGTGGTCGCGGCCAGCGTCTCGACGTCGGCCTCCCGCACGCCGAGCTGTGCCAGGCCGCGCGGGCAGCCCAGGTCCGCGGCCAGCCGGCCCACCTCCTCCGCGGCGGCGTCGGCGGCGACGTCGGCGGGCAGCCCGGTGACGTCGATGCCCATGGCCCGCGCGATCGGGACGAACCGGTCCGGCCCGCTGCGGGCGTTGAACCGGATGACGTGCGGCAGCAGGACGCCGTTGACGACGCCGTGCGGCAGGTCGAGCAGCCCACCGACCTGGTGGCTCATCGCGTGCGTGGCGCCGAGGATCGCGTTGGTGAAGGCCAGCCCGGCCTCGAGGCTGGCCTGGGCCATCGCGGTGTGCGCGGCCGGGTCCTCGGGACGGGCGATCGTGCCGCGCAGCGAGCCGCAGATCAGCTCGATGGCGTGCAGCGCGTGGACGTCGGTGAGCGGGCCGGACGCCCGGGAGACGAACGCCTCGATGCCGTGGGTCAGCGCGTCCAGGCCGGTCGCGGCGGCCAGGTCGTCGGGCATCGTCGTCAGCAGCCGCGGGTCGGTGATCGAGATGTCCGGCACGAGAGCGCGGCCGATGAGGGTGGCCTTGAGCCGGCGGGTGGTGTCGGTGATGACGGCGAACTGCGAGACGTCGGCGCCGGTGCCGGCGGTGCTGGGACACATCACGGTCGGCGGGATCGCGGCGGTGACCTTGTCCACGCCCTCGTAGTCGAGGATCTGCCCGCCGTTGCTCGCGACCACCGCGATCGCCTTGGCCGCGTCGATCACCGAGCCGCCACCGAGGCCGACGATGACGTCGCAGCCGCTCTCCAGGTAGCGCTCGGCGCCCGCGGCGACCTCGTGGTCCTTGGGGTTGGGCGTCAGCTCCTGCCACACCGTCGCCCGCAGCCCCGCCTCGGCGAGGTGACCGGCGAGCTCGGCCCACCAGCCGGCCTGCACCAGCCCGGCGTCGGTGACGACGAACGGCCGCTGCGCGCCCAGCCGCCGCGCCGCCCACCCGGCCTCCGACAGCGCCCCCCAGCCGAACACGACCTCGGGCACCAGGTACTTGCTGAACGCCGCGACGGTCGGGGCCGGGCGCGGTTCCGCCGGCCGGACCCGCAGGCCGGCCGGGAGCGGGAGGCGGACCGGGGCGGCGGCGGTCACCGTCGCTCCGGTCGGGGAGCGCACGCGGCAGCGGACACGAGGGCCTCCCGGGGGTTCGGCGGTGCCGCCCAGACTAACCTCCCCGTGACCGCTGTCACACGGTTCGGTCGCGCACGACCGAACTGCCTTTATCGCGCTAAAGGCACCTCGGGCTGCACCGGTCAGGTGTCGAGCCACTCCCCCAGCCCGGCCAGCAGCCGGTCGACGTCGGTGTCGTCGCTGTACGGCGCCAGCCCGACCCGCAGGCCGCCGGTGTCGCCCAGGCCGAGGTGGCGGGAGGCCTCGATCGCGTAGAACGACCCGGCCGGGGCGTTGACCCCGCGCGCAGCGAGGAAGCGGTACGCGTCGGCGGCGTCCCGCCCCTCGAAGGTGAGCAGCAGGGTCGGCGTCCGCGTGCGGGCGCGGGACCGCACGGTGACGCCGGGCAGCGCGCGGACGCCGACCTCGATGCGCTCCCGCAGCCGGTCCTCGTGCTCCTCCAGGGCTGCCATGCCGGCCTCCAGCCTCGGGCGACGGGCGCCCTCGGGGCCACCCAGACCGGCGAGGAAGTCGACCGCGGCGGTGGTGCCGGCCAGCAGCTCGTAGGACAGCGTGCCCAGCTCGAACCGCTCGGGGACGGCGTCGGTCGAGGGCAGCAGCTTGTCCGGGCGCAGCGTCTCCAGCAGGCCGGGGCTCGCGACGACGCAGCCCAGGTGCGGGCCGAGGAACTTGTACGGCGAGCAGGCGTAGAGGTCGGCGCCGAGCGTGGCGACGTCGACCGCGGCGTGCGCGGTGAGGTGGACCCCGTCGACGTAGGTGAGGGCGCCGGCGTCGTGGGCCAGGTCGCTGATCGCGGCGACGTCCGGGCGGGTGCCGATGAGGTTCGAGGCGCCGGTGACGGCGACCAGCCGGGTGCGGTCGGACAGCAGCTCGCCCACCGCCTCGGGCGCCAGCTCGCCGGTGGCCGGGTCGAACCCCGCCCAGCGCACGGTGGCACCGCGGGCCTGCGCGGCCTGCACCCACGGGCGGACGTTGGCGTCGTGGTCCAGCCGGGTCACGACGACCTCGTCGCCGGGACCCCAGCCGGCAGCCAGCACCCGGGAGAGGTCGTAGGTCAGCTGGGTCATGCTGCGCCCGAAGACCACCCCGCCGGGATCGCCGGCGACCAGGTCGGCGACCGCCTGCCGGGCGGCCAGGACGACGTCGTCGGCGTTGCGCTCGGCCTCCGTGGTCCGCCCGCGGTTGGCCATCGGGGCGGTCATCGTCGCGGCGACGGCGGCGGCCACCGACTCGGGGACCTGCGACCCGCCCGGGCCGTCGAAGTGGGCGGCCCCGGCGCGCAGCGCAGGGAAGCAGGCACGGACGGCGGCAACGTCGTAGCTCACCGCGTCAGCATGCCCAACGAGTCAGGACGGCGGCTCGGCGAGCAGCTCCGCCCGCCGCTCCAGCCGGCGCGGGACGACGAGGACGGCGAACACGAGCACCGCGACGCACACCCCCGCGGCCGCCCACCACCACGGCGACCGGGTGACACCCCCGACGGCCGCGAGGAGGGCGAGACCGGACATCAAGACCGCGCTCGGCGTCCGGCTCGCCCGCACGACGGTCGAGCGGGCGAGCACCAGGTCGTACGCGGCGGCTCGCTCCTGCGGATCTGCGGGGACGGGGCCGCGCCGTGTCGCCCGGTCGACCCGGGCGTACGTCTCGGGCGGCATCCCACCGGCGTCCTCCCTGAGCCGCACGGTCGTGAGGGCACTCACGGCACCGCCGCAGAGCAGGCCGAGGACTCCGCCGAAGGTGATGGCAGCGCTCCAGCTCTCGTCCTGGGCGAACCGCTCGACGAGGACCAGTGCGATCCCGGCGGGGATCCCGTAGGTCAGGCCCACCACCCACCACCGGGCGCGCAGCAGCCAGGCGTTCACCGCGGCTGCCGCGGGTCGGCGAGCAGCTCCGCGCGGCGGGCGAGGCGGCGCGGCAGCACACCGTAGGCGCCGGACGCGAACAGCGAGAGCCCCACCGCTAACCACCAGAACACGGCATCGGCGCGCAGGGCGAGCCAGACCACGAGGGCGACCACCACGACGAAGAAGGGGATCCCCCACCGGCGCTGCCGGAGGACCTCACCCCGCTGGTGGAGCGCGTACCGCCGGGCGGCCTCGCGCAGCTCCCGGTCATCCGGTACCGGCCCGCGGTTGGCCACGCGCGCTGCCCGGCGGAGCTCGGCGGCTGAGCGGGTCCCGACGGCGTCCCTCGCTCGCCGCTGCTGCCGGGTCAGGACCGGCCCCATCACTGCGCCGAAGACCACCCCTCCGATGGCGCCGCCCACCGCGGCCTCGGTCCAGTTCTCCCCACCGATGAGACGCCCCGTCACGGTGTTGAGCAGGCCGAACAGCCCACCGCCGAGAAGCGACTGGACCCACGTCGGGGCGTTCAGCAGGCGGTCGCGCACCCGGCCATGGTCGGTGGGCCCTCAGGTGGCGGCCATCCGGTCACCCGGTCGGGTGACCGGAACTGCGTAGGTCGCGTGGCGAGCACGTTCCCGCGGGAACGTCTTCGAGCGTGCAGCCTCGACCGCGTTCCCGCGGGAACGCGAGCGACCCGCGACGAGTGCACACAGCGCGGTCCCCGAGCGAGCGGGACCGCGCTGTGCGCACGTGCGGCGGGGTGGGTCAGCGGCCGAGGAGACCGCCCAGGCCGCCGCCACCGCCGCCACCCAGCTTGCTGATCAGGTCCATGGGCGAGAGGCCCAGCTTCTCGAGGATCCCGGCGTGCTGGTCGGTGTCGACGGTGCCCGGCAGCTCCTGGTCGGCCTGCTGCGCCTTGGCGTCGTCGCCCTGGGAACGGAGGAGCTCGAGGATCTGGTTCTTGTCGATCTGCATGCACCGGCCCTACCCGCATCCCGCGCGTCCACGCGGCTCAGGACACCGAGAGCACGATCCGGTCGGGCCGGACCACCACCGCGACCGCCCGGCCGCGGCGCAGCCACGCGGTGAGCACCCCGTCGGCGTCGGCCACCACGACCTCGCCCGAGCCCTCCGGCCGCACCGCCAGCCGCCCGGGCGCGAGCAGCCGCACCCGCGCCGTCCCCGGGCCCAGGACGTCGTCCACCGGCACCGCCCGCCCGCCGAGCAGCACCCGGGCGCGGGGCAGCAGCGTGCCCGCGAGCCGGCGGCCGGCCCGGCCGCGGCGCACCACCAGCGGGCCGCGGCGCAGCGGCGGGGTGTGGCTGCCGGTGGCGAACCGCGCGACGGCGGGCACCCGGGCCGCCCCGGCCAGCACCACCCGGCGCAGCACCGCCGCGGCCCGCCCGCCGCCGGTCATCAGCCGGCCGAGCAGCAGGGCGAGGCGCACCAGCGCCCGGGCGTGCGGCTCCCGCTCGGCGCGGTGGGTGTCCAGCAGCCGCTCCGGCGCGCTCCCTGCCAGGACGGCGGCCAGCTTCCACACCAGCTGGTGCACGTCGCGCAGGCCCAGCCCCAGGCCCTGGCCGATGAACGGCGGGGTGAGGTGGGCGGCGTCCCCGGCGAGGAGCACGCGGCCGGCGCGCCAGCGGTCGGCCACCTGCGCGCGGTAGACGTACTCGGCGACCCGCACCACCTCGGCGTCCGCCGCCCCGTACGGCGCCAGCAGCCCGGGCAGCCGGGCGGCCAGGTCGTCGCGGGTCTCGCCGGGCAGCAGGCGGAACTCGAAGCGGTAGCGGTCGCCGGCCACCGGCATCGCGGTCGCGGCCCGGCGCGGGTCGCACACCTGGTGCACCCCGGGCCACAGCGGCAGCGGCGCGGCCGAGCGCAGGTCGGCCACCAGCCAGCGGTCGGGCCGGCCGAGGTCGCGCATGCGCGCCCCGATCAGCCCCCGCACCGCCGAGTTCGCGCCGTCGCAGCCGAGCACCGCCGCCGCCCGCAGTCGCGACTCCGCGCCCGACGAGCGGTCGCGCACGGTCAGCGTCACCCCGCCGTCCGAGGCCAGGTCCACGACCTCGCAGCCGGTCAGCAGGTCCACGGACGGCGAGCGGCGGACGGCGGCCAGCAGCAGCTCCTCCAGGTCGGGCTGGGAGAACATCGACGCCTGCGGCCAGCCGTGCGGTCCCGACGACGACGAGCGGGTGAACTCGGCGAGCACGCGGCCGCCCCCGTCGAGCAGCCGCAGCCCGCGCATCTGACGGCTGATGCGCAGGAAGTCCTCGGCGACGCCGGCGTCGGCCAGGGCCCGCAGCGCCTCGTCGTCCAGGTGCACCGCACGCGGCAGGCCGTAGGGCGCCGGCTGCCGCTCGAGGACGACGACCGCGAGCCCGCGGCGGGCGAGCAGCAGTGCCGCGGTGAGCCCCACCGGCCCGGCGCCGACGACGACCACCGGGCGCCGCGTCACGGCCCCACCCTGCCACCCGGCGCACCGGGGGGTAGCGCGGACGTTGCACCGGGCTTCCCCTGGTGTGACGTGGGACATAGCGTGCCCGGCACGGTCATGCACTCTGCATGCCACAGACGAGGAGGTCTCCGTGCCCGTCAACACCCGCGGCGCGATCCTGCGCTCCGCCCCCGGCAAGTACGAGGTCGTGGACCTGGTCGCCGACGACCCGCGCCAGGGCGAACTCCAGGTCAAGCTGGCGGCGTCCGGCATGTGCCACTCGGACGACCACATCGCCACCGGCGACATGCGGGTGGGCCACTACCCGTTCCTGGGCGGCCACGAGGGCGCCGGCGTCGTGACGGCGGTCGGTCCTGGCACCCCCGGGTTCAAGGAGGGCGACCACGTCGTCTTCTCGTTCCTCCCCGGGTGCGGCCGGTGCCGCTACTGCGCCAACGGTCAGCAGTACATCTGCGACTCGGGCGCCAACCTGCTGATCGGCTCACGCTGGGACGACGCGGAGAGCTTCCGCTTCACCACCACGGACGGCACGCCGGTCGGCCAGATGTGCGGCCTGGGCACCTTCGCAGAAGTGACCACGGTCGACGTCCGGTCGACGGTGAAAATCCCCGACGACATCCCGCTGGACGTGGCCTGCCTCGTCGGCTGCGGCGTCGGCACCGGCTGGGGGACCGCGGTCCAGGCCGGGGAGGTCAAGGCCGGCGACACGGTGATCGTCATGGGCATCGGCGGCATCGGCATCAACGCGGTCCAGGGTGCCGCGCACGCCGGGGCGAGCCACGTGATCGCCGTCGACCCGGTCGCGTTCAAGCGCGAGAAGGCCATGGAGCTGGGCGCGACGCAGGCCTTCGGCAGCATCGAGGAGGCCGCCGAGTTCGGCCGCAGCGTCACCAACGGCCAGGGGGCGGACAAGGCACTGGTCACCGTCGGCGTGCTGAAGGGCGAGCACGTCGCCCAGGCGTTCGAGGCGATCGGCAAGGGAGGTCGTGTCGTCATCACCGGCCTCGGCGACCTCACCGACGTGGGCATCCCGATCAACCCCAGCATGATGGCGCTGTTCACCAAGGAGATCCGCGGCGCCCTGTTCGGCGACCAGAACCCCAGCGCCGACATGCTGAAGATGCTGCGGCTCTACCAGGAGGGCAAGATCAAGCTCGACGAGCTGATCACCAAGCGGTACAAGCTCGACGACATCCAGCAGGGCTACGAGGACATGCACGCCGGCAAGAACATCCGCGGCGTCATCGTCTACGACTGAGGAAGGACCCCCCTGCCCCCCACCGCTCGTTGGAGGACCCCGTCCTCCCCACCGTTCGCAGGCTCACGGCGGGACCCGGGACGGGGCCGGCGGGGCCCTGCAGGGGGCCGTTCCAGCACGTCACCGGGACCGGGGCGTCCCTCAACGAGGGGCGCCCCGGTCGCGTGTCCAGCGAGGAGCACCGTGAGCACACCCACCCAGGCGCGGCGCCTGGACGTCACCGGCATGGTCCGGGTCGCCTGCGAGCGGGTCGTCGCCCGCATCCGGGAGGCCGAGGTCGTCGCCGCCGCCTTGTCGGCCGGCCGCAACGTGCTGCTCGAGGGCCCACCCGGCACCGGGAAGACGACGCTGCTGCGGGCGCTGGCCGACGGCGCGGGGGTGCCACTCGTGCTGGTCGAGGGCAACGCCGAGCTGACCCCCACCCGGCTGGTCGGGCACCACGACGCCTCGCGGGTGCTCAGCGAGGACTACCGCCCGGAGAACTTCGTGCCCGGCCCGCTGACCCGGGCGATGACCGACGGCGCCGTCCTCTACGTCGAGGAGTTCAACCGGGTGCCCGAGGAGACGATGAACGTCCTGCTCGGCGTGCTGTCCGAGCGGGAGATGCACGTGCCCCGCTTCGGCCGGGTGACCGCCCGGCCCACGTTCCGGCTGGTGGCGGCGATGAACCCGTTCGACGCCGTCGGCACCGCCCGGGTCACCCCCGCGCTCTACGACCGGTCCTGCCGCGTCGCGATGGGCTACCAGGACGAGGACGCCGAGCTCGCCGTCGTCGCCGCCGCGACCGGTGGCCCAGAGCCCCTGGTGGCGCGGGCGGTGCGCTCGGTGCGGATCACCCGCGACCACCCCGAGCTGCGGATCGGCTCCTCGGTGCGCGGGGCGATCGACACCGTGCTGATCGCGGTGGAGCTGGCCACCGTCCGCGGGCACGGCGCCGACGAGGACAGCACCGGCCTGGACGCCGCGCTCGCCGCCCTGACCGGCAAGGTCACCCTGGCCGACGGCGCGACGCGGCCGGTGGAGGACGTCGTCGCCGACATCTGGCGCCGGGCGGGTGAGGAGCTGGGAAAAGCCTGACCGCCGACGAGGCGGAGCAGGCCCCCTCCGGCGCACCGGCGCCCCCGCCGGGTGGCCGCCCGCCGCAGCCGGCCGCGGTCGAGGACCCCGCCGACGTCGAGCAGCTCCTCCGCGCCCAGGCCGCCCGCCGGGCCGGCCGCGACGAGCTGAGCCGGGCGCACCCGGACTTCCAGCAGGTCTCCCCGCAGGCCGGGCAGCTCGACGAGCAGGCGCTCAGCGACCTCGCCGCCCGGGACCCCGAGGCGGCCTCCCGGCTGCTCACCGCGATGGGCCGGGCCTTCGACCCCGGGCTACGCGCCGCCGCCCGGTCGCTGGCCTCCCGGCTCCCGGTGGGCACCCCGCGCACCGGCGTCCCCGACCGGCCGGGCACCCGGCGGGTGGTGACCCGGCGGGACGACACCGGCAGCGACGTCGACCTGGACGCCACCCTGGCCGCCCGCGGCGCCGAGCCGCACTGGCGGGTCGACCACCTGCACACCCGCGGCTGGCGGTCCACCGGGCGGGCCTGCGTGCTGCTGGTCGACGCGTCGGGGTCGGTGGCCGGGGACGAGCTCGCGGTCGCCGTCCTGACCGCCTCGGCGCTGGCCCAGCGGATGCGGCCGGGCGACGAGCTGGCCGTCGTCGCGTTCTGGTCTCAGGCGGTGGTGCTGCGGCCGCTGTCGGCCGACCCGCGCAGCGACGTCGTCGTCGACCGGCTGTTCGACCTGCGCGGCGGCGGGACCACCGACCTCGACCTGGGGCTGCGGACCGCCGCCGCGCAGCTGACCCGCTCGCGCGCGGCGGCCCGCGACGTCGTGCTGCTCTCCGACGGGCTGGCCACCGAGAGCCCCGACCCGCTGCCCGCGGCGGCCGCCCTGGCCCGCGCCGGCGCCCGCCTGCACGTGCTGTCGCTGTCGGCCGAGCCGGACTCGGAGGCCGGCTGCGCCGCCCTGGCCGCGGCCGGGGGCGGCCGGGTGGCGCCGCTGCGGCGGCCGACGGACGCACCGGCCGCCGTCCGCGCGGTCCTCGGCTGAGCGGGCGGCGACCGGCTCAGCCGCCGATGTCGGCGAGGTCCAGCGCGTCCTCCGGCGCGGTGATGTCCTGCTCCTCGCCGAACTCGCTGAGCCTCAGCGTGCCCTCGTCCTCCGTGCCGACGACCTCCAGCGGGTACGGCTCCCCCTCGCCCGCAACGACCAGCGAGCCGCCGCTGTCCTCGGAGACGACGACGACCGGCTCGCCGTCGCGCTCCTCGGTGGCGACCTCCTCCCGGTACCCGCCCTCGCCGGGCGAGCGCAGCTCGTCGGCCAGGCCCTGCAGCGTCAGCTCCTGGAAGCCCGCGGCGGCCTCGCCGGGGACGAGCACCCAGCGGCCGTCGAGCTCGGCGGCGAACTCCTGCGGCACACCGGACCCGCCCCAGAACTCCGCCGGCGCCTGCATGTAGACCTGCCCGTCGACCGCGGTCAGCTGCACGTCCAGGCCGCCGAGCGACAGCGTGCCGGTGAGGTCGTCGCCCTGCACCTGCAGGTCGACCTCGCCGCTCTCGCCGTCCATCGCGTACTCGCCGCCGACCGCGGCCGAGCCGGCCTCCTCCAGCGCGGTCGCCGCACGGTCGGCCACCTCGGGACCGCTGAGCTCGGCCATGCCGTTGCCGTCCGAGCCGCACGCGGTCAGCAGCAGGGCGGTGGTGCCCAGCAGGGCCAGGGTCCGGTTGCGCACGGGTCTCCCCCTCGTCCCCGGACCCGGCGGTCCGGCCGGGCGATCATCCGGTACCGGCACGACCCCCGGGCCCATCGGGTGCCGCGTGTCGGGGGTGCGGCCGGCGGACGGCGTCCCCCGCGCGGGCCGGGTCCAGCGGGACGGCGCCGGCCACGCGCACGGGTCGGCCCCTCTGCAGGGTCCCGCCGCGAGCGCGAGCGGTGGGGAGCAGAGGGGTCCTTCCACCACGCAGCGCCTCCACCTCCGCACCCCGCAGGACGACGGTGCGCCGGGCGGGCAGCGGGTCGAACGGCGTCGAGCCGGTCGCGGCGGCCGCGGCCTCCAGCGCCTCGACCGCGAGCACGGTCAGCTGCGCGTCGCGGTGCGCCGGGCGGCCGGCGTAGCGGTCCCCCACCGCGCCGTACCCGGCCCGCACCTCGATCACCTCGCGCCGGTCGCCGTCCTGGGCCGGGACCGGGCCGCCGGGCCGCCGGGCCGGCCGTCGCAGCGGTGCACCGCCGAGGCCAGTAGCGCCACGACCCCGACGTCGTACACGGACGGCAGCCCGGCACCGCCAATATCGCGACAATGGCGGGTCGAGGAGCTCAGCGGTCCGCCGTCCGGTGGATGGGTCCCTCCGTGCCGGTCAGCCGCTCCCCCGAGCCGCCCCACCGCCCGGCGATGACCTCGGCGGCGATCGAGATCGCCGTCTCCTCGGGCGTGCGGGCGCCCAGGTCCAGCCCGATCGGTGAGGACAGCCGGGCCAGCTCCTCCTTGGACAGCCCGGCCTCCTCCAGCCGCACCAGCCGCTCCTCGTGCGTGCGTCGCGAGCCCATCGCGCCGACGTAGGCGACCGGCAGCCGCAGCGCGACCTCCAGCAGCGGGACGTCGAACTTGGGGTCGTGGGTGAGCACGCACAGCACGGTCCGCTCGTCGATGCGCCCGGCGTCGACCTCGCCCTGCAGGTAGCGGTGCGGCCACTCGACGACGACCTCGTGCGCGTCGGGGAAGCGCTTGGGCGTGGCGAAGACCGGGCGGGCGTCGCAGACGGTCACCCGGTAGCCGAGGAAGGCGCCGACCCGGGCGACGGCGGCGGCGAAGTCGATGGCGCCGAAGACGACCATCCGAGCGGCCGGGGCGAAGGCGTTGACGAACAGCGACAGATCGTCGCCGCGCCGCTCGCCGTCGTGCCCGACGTGCATCATCCCGGTGCGGCCGGCGGCCAGCATGCCGCGGGCGTCGTCGGCCACGGCGTCGTCCAGCCGCTGCAGGCCCAGGGTGCCCGAGCTGCGGTCGGGCCACACGACCAGCCGCCGTCCTACCCGGTCCTCCGGGCCGGCGACGCAGGTGACGACGGCGACCGGCTCGTGCGCGGCCACCGACCCGGCGACCTCGCCCAGCTCGGGGAAGGACTCGCGCGACACCGACTCGACGAACACGTCGAGGATCCCGCCGCAGGTCAGCCCGACGGCGAAGGCGTCGTCGTCGCTGACGCCGTAGCGCTCGAGGGTGGGGACGCCGCTCTCGACGACGTCCCGGGCCTCCTCGTACACCGCGCCCTCGACGCAGCCGCCGGACACGCTGCCGACCGCGGTGCCGTCCGGCCCGACCAGCATCGACGCGCCGGCCGGGCGCGGGGCCGACCGCCAGGTGGCCACGACCGTGCCCATCCCGACGGTCTCCCCCGCCTGCCACCAGCCGACGAGATCGTCCAGTACGTCACGCACAGAAGGGCTCCTTTCGTCGGCAGGACGGCGGCCCCCCTGCAGGGCCCCCGGCCCTCTCCTGGCGCGCCCTGAGCGTGCGAAGGGCTCGGGGAGAGGGTCCTTGTACGAGCGGTGGGGGGCAGGGGGGTCCTTCACGCATGCTGGATCACTCCCGACAGTTCGTGGAACGCGGCCAGGCTGTGCCCGGCCACGAAGTGGTCGACCGACGGCAGCGCCGCCTGCATCCCCGCGGTGAGCGGCTCGTAGCCCTCCCGGCCCTTGTGCGGGTTGACCCACACGACCGCGTGCGCCAGCCGTTGCAGCCGGGCCATCTGCTCGGCGAGGACGTCGGTGCCGCCGCGCTCCCAGCCGTCGCTGCAGACCACCACCACCGCCCCCCGGGCGGTGCCGCGCTGGCCCCACCGGTCGAGGAACGCCTTGAGCACCTCGCCGAGCCGGGTGCCGCCGGACCAGTCGGGGATCGCCGAGCCGCTGGCGGCCAGCGCCTTGTCCGGGTCGCGCAACCGCAGCTCCCGGGTCACCCGGGTCAGCCGGGTGCCCACCGTGAAGACCTCGGTCGCGGCCGGGCGCGCCCGGACGGCGGCGTGCGCGAAACGCAGCAGCGCGTCGGCGTAGGGGCTCATCGAGCCCGACACGTCGACGAGCAGGACGACGCGGCGCGGGCGGGGGCGGGCGCGCCGGTGCAGCAGCCGGGTGACCTCGCCGCCGTCGCGCAGCGCCCGGCGCACCGTGCGGGAGGCGTGCACGGCGCCGTGCGGGCCGGGCCGGCGGCGGCGGGAGGCCCGCATCGGCGTGGCCGGGACCAGCAGGGCGAACAGCCTGCGCAGCTGCTCGCGCTCGGCACCGGTGAGCTCGGCGACGTCGCGGTGGCGCAGCACCTCGTCGGTGCTGGCCTGCCCGGCGAGCTCCGGCGGCGGACCGCCGTCGTCCTCCCCGGCGCCCGGCTCGAGCGGGGCCGTGGTGACCGTGCGCTGCTTCTCGTGGGCCGCGGGCGGCACCGGCCGCGGCGACTCACCGCCGAAGTACGCCGCGTAGGCGGCGTCGTAGCGCTCCAGGTCGTCGGGCCCGGCGCACAGGGTCAGCCGGCCGGCCCAGTACACGTCGGTGGCGTCGAGGACGTCGAGGGCGGCGACGGCGGCCAGCATCGCCTCGACCCGGTCCGGGGAGGCGGCCACGCCGGCGACGCGGAGCGTGCGCGCGAAGCCCAGCACCGTGTCGACGACGTCGCGACGTGCTGGAACGGCCCCGTCCGGAGGCGCGCCCTGAGCCTGCGGAGGGTGGGAGGGACGGGGTCCTCCTTCAGCCGCCACCGAAGAGCGCCCCCCGGGCCATGGCGTGCACGCGGTCGGTGTCCTCGCGGTACTTCAGCACCGCGCCCAGCGTGCGTGCGGCGACGTCGGGGTCCAGCTCCCGGGCCCCCAGGGTGTGCAGCGCCGTCGCCCAGTCCATCGCCTCGGCGACGCCCGGCGGCTTGAGCAGGTCCAGGGTGCGCAGCTTCGCCGTCGCGCGGGCGACCTCGCGGGCCAGCTGCTCGGTCACGTCGGGCAGCCGGCGGCGCAGGATCGCCACCTCGCGGTCGAAGTCCGGGTGCTGCAGCCAGTGGTAGAGGCAGCGCCGCTTGAGCGCGTCGTGCACCTCGCGGGTGCGGTTGGAGGTGAGGACGACGAGCGGCGGGGTGACGGCGCGGATGGTCCCCAGCTCGGGGATCGAGATGGTGAAGTCCGACAGCACCTCGAGCAGGAAGGCCTCGAACTCGTCGTCGGCGCGGTCGACCTCGTCGACCAGCAGCACGCTCGGGGAGTCCTCCAGGGCCTGCAGCAGCGGGCGGGCCAGCAGGAAGCGGCGGTCGTAGAGCGAGGCCTCGAGGGTCTCGGTGTCCCCGGTGGCGTGGGCGGCCTCGGCGGCGCGCAGGTGCAGCAGCTGCCGGCCGAAGTCCCAGTCGTAGAGCGCCTGGCTGGCCTCGAGGCCCTCGTAGCACTGCAGCCGGTAGAGCGGCCGGCCTGTGACCCGGGCCAGCGCCTGGGCCAGCGCGGTCTTGCCGACGCCTGCCTCCCCCTCGAGGAACAGCGGGCGGTGCATGGCCAGCGCCAGGTAGGCGGCCGTGGCCAGCCCCTCGTCGGGCAGGTAGCCGGTGGCCTCGAGGGCCGCGGCCAGCTCGTCGGGCCCGCCGACGCCGCCGTCCGCCCCGGTCACCGGCCGCACCGTGGTCTCGCTCACGCCCCGAGCATCCCACCCGGCGCGCCGGCGCGGGCCTGCCCGGTCGGGTGGACCTCCCGGGGCCGGACGGCAGATGGCCGGCCGGGAGCTGTCTCCGGCCGGCCACCGCCGTCAGGGCGGCCCTGCTGCAGGGTCCCGCGCCGAGCGGAGCGAGGCGTGGGGGGCAGCAGGGCCCTTTCTCAGACGCGACGGTCGGTGGTACCCGGCCCGTCGACCTCGATCTCCTCCTTGCGCACGTCCGCCGACACCCGCTCCTGGTCGGTGACGGTCTCCTTGTCCAGGCGGACCCGCTCGACCGGAACGGCCTCCTTCTCCACGACCGGACGCTCGGCGCGGAGGGTCACCTCGTGCTCCTCCTCGGAGATGGCCGGCCCGTCCATCGCGTTGCCGATGTTCGCGTCGGTGATCGGCTCGCGCTCGACCCGGACCTCCTCGCGGGAGACCGGCACGGTCTCGGTCACGTTCTCGGTGACCACGTACTTGCGCAGCCGGGCGCGGCCGGTCTCCTCGGTGCGGGTGCCCACGTTGAGGCGCTCCTCCGAGCGGGTCATGGCCTCGTCGGTGGTGGGGCCGGAGGTGTCGCGGCCCACGGCGCGGCCCTGGACGTCGTCGTAGACGCCGTCACCGTCGCGGTCGGTGCGCCCGGCGGTGCCGGCCATGTCCGCGGACGTCGTGTCGCGGTCGTTGTGGCCGGTGCCGGCCATGCCCGCGGTGCCGATGTTGCCCGTGGTGGTGTCGGTGTCGACCCGGCCCACGGTGGTGTCGGTCGTCGTCCCCTGGCCGAACCCGAGGCCGTAGTACTGGTAGAGCTCCTGCTCCTCCTGCGGTGACAGGTGCCCGTCGGTGTCGACCTTAGGCGCGTCCTTGACCTGGGCCTTGCTCACCGGTACCCGGACACCGTCGTCGGTGAGGTCGGCGCCCTGGAGCGGGACGAAGGACTCCTTGGTGCCGAACAGGCCGGTCTTGACGGTCACCCACTCCGGCTGACCGCTCTCGTCGTCGAGGTAGACCTCCGACGCGGAACCGATCTTGTCGCCGCTCTGGTCGTAGACGTCCTTGCCGATCACGCGGCTGATGGCTTCGGTGCCGATCATCGTGGCTGTCGCTCCCATCTGAGCTGGGTGTGTTCCTGTCGGATCGATGGGTGTCCGCCCTGTCGATCACGAAACGGACACGCCGGGACGAACCCACCCGGCACGACCGACTGGCGGTCCACCCAGGGGCGCGCGAGACGGTCGCGCACCACGTCGTCCCTGGTCAGCGGGCCGTGGGGGTGGCGCCGCGGGGCGCCAGGCCACCGTGACGCGCCGTGACCCAACGTGATCAACAGCACCTCGGGCGTGTCGGCCGGGGTCGGGCACCGGCGCGTCGCCCCCGTCGTCGGGGCGGTCGCTGGCCATCCTGGAGGACGTGCCTCCCCGCTCGCCGTACGACGACCTGGTGCACCCCCGCACCGTGAAGAAGCCCAGCCCGCAGGTCGAGGCCGAGCGCGACCTGGTCGTCGAGGACCCCAGCTCGGGTTTCGTCGGCGCGGTGGTGCGCTGCGAGAAGGACGTCGTCCACCTCGAGGACCGCAACGGTCGCGTGCGCGCCTACCCGCTCGGGCCCGGCTTCTGGGTCGACGGCCGGCCCGTCGTGCTGGTCCGCCCGAGGCCGCAGGCACCGGCGGCGCCCACCCGCAGCGCCTCCGGCTCGACCTACGTCGCCGGCGCCCGCGCCCGGGTCGCCCGCGAGGGCCGGATCTACGTCGAGGGCAAGCACGACGCCGAGCTGGTCGAGAAGGTCTGGGGCCACGACCTGCGCATCGAGGGCGTCGTGGTCGAGCCGCTGCACGGCGTCGACGACCTGCCCGGCATCGTGCGCGACTTCCGGCCGTCGTCCGGCCGGCGGCTGGGCGTGCTGGTCGACCACCTGGTGACCGGCTCCAAGGAGTCCCGCATCGCCGGGCAGGTCACCGGCGACCACGCCCTCGTCGTCGGCCACCCGTTCATCGACATCTGGCAGGCGGTCAAGCCGTCGGTCGTCGGGATCCGCGCCTGGCCGACCGTGCCCAAGGGCGAGTCGTGGAAGGACGGCGTGTGCCGCCGGCTGGGCTGGGAGGACGACACCGGCTACGTGTGGGCGCAGCGCGTCCTCGCCCGGGTGCGCACCTGGACCGACCTGGAGCCCGCGCTCATCGGCCGGGTCGAGGAGCTCATCGACTTCGTCACGACGGAGTGATGAACGGTGGTGGCCCGTTCCGGACCCCGGAACGGGTCTCCACGGTCCACTGCTTGTGCGGCGACCGCCCGGGTGCCATTGTCTCAATTCGTTGAGTCAATGGGTCAGAGGGGAACGCCGCCGTGAGCCTGCTCCTGCTGCTGCCGGTCCTCGCCGGCACGGTGGCCCTCGTCGTCACCGGCCTCGTTCGGCGCTCGCCGCCCAGCCGGGAGAGCGCCGTGGCCGCCGCGCGGGCGCACGCCCGCCTCGGTTCGCTCGCCGCCGTCGTGCTCGGCGGCGCCGCCGCCCTGTGGACCGGCACCGCCCGCCTGGAGGACGCGGTCGGCCCGGGCGGCCTCGGGGTCACCGCCCTGCTGGTGCCGATCGCCTTCGGCGTCGTGCACACCGCGGTCCTGGCCGTCACCGAGCTCACCTGGCCGCGCCCCGAGGGCGCGGTGCGCCGGGCCCGGCTGGCGCGGCGGGGGTCGCTGGACGCCGCGCCCCGCTGGCTGGTCCGGACGGCGGGGGTGGCCGCCGCGGCCGCCGTCCTCACGCTCGTCGCCGGTGCGGCGCTCGCCGGCCCGGACGGGCGTTCGGTCGCGGTGTCCGCAGGCGAAGGCAGGGTGCTCGCCACCCACTCACCCTTCGCCGGCCCGGTGTACGGCGCGCCTGCCGCGGTCGGGTTGCTCGCGCTCGCGGCACTCACGGTCGGGGCCCTGTGGGTGGTCGCGAACCGGCCCGCGGTCGTCACGGCGGACGACCGGGTCGAGGCCGCGCTGCGCCGTGCGTCGGCGCACCGGGTCCTGCGCGGTGCGGTTGCCGCGGCTCTGGTGGTGAGCGGTGGCCTGCTCGCGGTCAGCGGGCTGGCCCTCCGCTCGGCTGCGATGGGCGCCGCGGCCAACGCTGTCGGGAACGGCCTGCCTGCGGGCGCAGCCGCCGCGGCCCTGCCGTGGGTGGGTGGCGCACTGGGCCTGGCCGGAGCACTCGCCGTCCTGGTGGCGGCGGTGGTGCTCTGCACCCGGGCACCGCGGGTGCCGGCCGGCGAGCCCGTCGTCCCGGCATGAGCGGGACGGCGCTCGACATCACCGTCGACGTCCGGGCCGCGACGCCGCCGTACGAGCAGATCCGCAGCCAGATCGCGGCGTACGTCGACGCCGGGCTGCTGGCCGAGGGCACCCGGCTGCCCACCATGCGCGCACTCGCCGCGGACCTCGGCGTCGCCACCGGCACCGTGGCGCGGGCCTACGCCGAGCTGGAGGCCGCGGGGCTCGTGGCCAGCCGGCGGCGCACCGGGACGGTGGTCACCGGCGGCCGCCCGGCCGTCCCGGCCGAGGAACGGCTGCAGCGGACGGCCGACGACCTCGCCGCCCAGGCCCGGGCATCGGGCGTGGACGGCGAGGTCGTGCTGGCGATCGTGCGCGCGGCCCTGGCCCGCGCGCGCTGAGCCCTCTCTCAGCCGGGGATGTAGTTGAACGTGTCCGGGTCGGGGCCGGTGCGCTCGCCGCGGTCCAGCGCGGACAGGTCGCCCATCGCGTCACCGTCGAGGTCGAAGTCGAACAGCTCGAAGTTCTGCTGCATGCGCTCGCGGTTCACCGACTTCGGGAAGACGACGTCGCCGCGCTGGACGTGCCACCGCAGCACGACCTGCGCCGGTGTGCGCGAGTAGCGCTCGGCCACCCGCAGCACCACCGGGTCGTCGAGCACCTTGCCCTGCGCGATCGGCGACCAGGCCTCGGTGACGATCTCGTGGTCGGCGTCGAAGGCCCGCAGCTCCTCCTGCGCGAGGTAGGGGTGCACCTCGATCTGGTTGACCGCCGGGCGCACCTCGGTCTCGGAGAACAGCCGGCGCAGGTGGTGGGCCTGGAAGTTGGAGACGCCGATCGCCCGGGCCCGGCCGCTGGCGTAGATCTCCTCCATGGCCTTCCAGGTCTCGATGTAGTCCACGTCGATCCCCGGCAGCGGCCAGTGGACCAGGAACAGGTCGAGGTGGTCGAAGCCGAGGTCGCCCAGGGACTGGTCGAAGGCGCGCAGCGCGTCGTCCCGGCGGTGGAAGCCGTTGTTCAGCTTGCTGGTCACGAAGACTTCGCCGCGGTCGAGGCCCGAGCGCGCGACGGCCTCCCCGACGCCCTTCTCGTTGCCGTACATCTCCGCGGTGTCGATGTGCCGGTAGCCGATCTCCAGGGCGGTGGAGACGGCGTCGGCGGTGTCCTCCGGCGGGACCTGGTAGACGCCGAACCCCAGCTGGGGGATCTCGACGCCGTTGTTGAGCCGGATCGTGGGCACGCTGGCCACAGGTGCTCCTCTCGCTGACGGATGGGGGCGCCGCGCGCTCGCGTGGGCGCGGCCTGCCGGTCCACCGCCTACCCGGGAGCCGGGCGCTCAACCCGTCGTCAGGAGTAGTCGTGCAACTGCGCGGGCGGGCCGGAGGTCGTGACGCCCGGGACCGGGGCCGACGGCAGCGAGGCGGTGCCGAGGTCGGCCCGCTGCAGCGTGCCGACGACCTCCCACCCCAGCCGGGCACCGCGGTACCCCGGCAGGACGGCGACCCCGCCGACGTCCGCCGTCACCACCGTCCGGCCACCCCACCACTGCTCGTGGCCGGTGTCGTCGGCCTGGCCGACCAGGCGGCGGGCAGGTCGTCGTCGGCCAGCGGCCGCACGGTGACGCTCATGCCGCCGGCACCACCACCGGGCGGCTGCGCAGCAGCGGTGCGCCGGCCAGCGCCACGAGCGCCGCCACCGCCGCGGCTCCCGCCGGGACGGCGAACGCGGACTCCGCGCCCCAGGCGTCGACGGCGGCCCCGGCCAGCGCGGAACCGGCGGTGACACCGAGGGTGAGCCCGGTGGTGGTCCACGACAGCGCCTCGGTGAGCGCGGTCCGGGGCACCCGCGACTCGACCAGCGACGTCCCCGAGACCAGGACCGGCGCGATCGCGGTGCCGGCGAGGAAGCCCGCCGCCACCAGCACCACCAGCGAACCCACGCCCCACAGCAGCTGCGCGGCCAGGCCGAAGGCGACGGCGGTGACGACGAAGCGGGCGGCCAGCGACCCGCGCAGCCGGGCGACGCCGTAGAGCAGGCCGGCCACCAGGCTGCCGAACGCGTAGACGGCGAGCGCGAGCCCGGCGAGGGCGGGGGCATCCTCCTCGTCGGCGAACCCCACCACGACGACGTCCATCGCGCCGAAGACCGTGCCGACGGCGGCGTAGGTGACCGCGACGACCAGCACCGTCGCGTTGAGAGCGGCCCAGCGCCGCGACGGCGCGCCGGGGTCCACCGGCTGGACGGCGGGCTCGGTGGCCCGCTGGCGGGCGAGCCAGAAGCCGCCGACCGCGCCGAGCGCGATCCCGGTGAGGAAGCCGACGGGCGGGGCGACGAGCGTGGCCAGCAGCGTGACCAGCGGCGGGCCGACGACGAACACCACCTCGTCGACGACGGCCTCGAGGGCGAAGGCGGTCTGCCGGCGGTCCGGCTCGGCCAGCGCCTCGGCCCACCGGGCGCGCACCAGCGAGCCGATGTTGGGCCCGCTCGCACCGCACAGCGCGGCCAGGGCGAACCAGGTCCACAGCGGCGCCCCGGTGGTGACCGCGGCGACGAAGGCGACGCCGGAGAGCAGGTACCCGGTCATGGCCACGCGCAGGACGGCGCCCTGCCCGCGGCGGTCCATGGCGCGGGCCCACTGGGGGCTGGCGACCGAGAAGCTGAGCGCGAGCGTGCCCGAGACCGCGCCCGCCAGGCCGTAGCTGCCGGTCTCGCCGGCGACGAGCAGGACCGCGCCCAGGCCGAGCATCGGGATGGGCAGCCGGGCGACCCACCCGGCGAAGGAGAACGCCACCGAGCCGGGGACGGCGAACAGTCGGGCGTAGGGGCTGAAGACGGTGCGGGGTGACACGGGACGACTCGCGCTTCCTGGCCACAGGCGAGTGCGGGGCTGCCCGCCGGTCTCTCGGGTGGCCCCGCGACGGTAGCAACGACAGCGGCCGCGGCGCCCGCGCGATCCGGCCCGTCCGGTACCGGACCGCCCGTTCGGGGAGGGGCACACCGTCCCTCCCCCGCACTACATTCGGGGCGTGACCTCGACCAGCCCGCTCCCGGACCCGGTGGTCCGCCGTCCGGACCCAGCCCCCGGCACCGGCGGGCTGGTGGACCGGCACGGCCGGGTCGCGACCGACCTGCGCGTGTCGCTGACCGACCGGTGCAACCTGCGCTGCACCTACTGCATGCCGCCGGAGGGCCTGGACTGGCTGCCCAAGGTCGAGGTGCTCACCGACGAGGAGATCGCCCGGCTGGTCCGCATCGGCGTCGAGCAGCTGGGCATCCGCGAGGTCCGCTTCACCGGCGGCGAGCCGCTGCTGCGCCCCGGCCTGGTCGGCATCGTGGCCGCCGCGACCGCGCTGGAACCGCGTCCCGAGGTCAGCCTGACCACGAACGCGATCGGCCTGGCCCGGGTCGCCCCCGCGCTGGCCGCCGCCGGCCTCGACCGGATCAACTGCAGCCTCGACACCGTCGACCGCGACCGGTTCAAGCAGCTCACCCACCGCGACCGGCTGGACGACGTCCTCGCCGGGCTGGCCGCCGCGCAGTCCGCCGGGCTGACGCCGGTCAAGGTCAACGCCGTCCTGCTGCGCGGGATGAACGAGGCGGACGCCGTCCCGCTGCTGGACTTCTGCCTGGAGCACGGCTACCAGCTGCGCTTCATCGAGCAGATGCCGCTGGACGCCCACCACGCCTGGACCCGCGGCGAGATGGTCACCGCCGAGGACATCCTCGAGCGGCTGTCGGCCGCGCACACGCTCACCCCGGACACCGAGGAGCGCGGCTCGGCCCCCGCCGAGCGCTGGCTGGTGGACGGCGGCCCGGCGACCGTCGGCGTGATCGCCTCGGTGACCCGCTCGTTCTGCGGCAGCTGCGACCGCACCCGGCTCACGGCCGATGGGCAGGTGCGCAACTGCCTGTTCGCCCGGGAGGAGTCCGACCTGCGGACGCCGATGCGCGAGGGCGCCACCGACGCCGAGCTGGCCGACCGCTGGCGGATCGCCACCCTCGGCAAGCTGCCCGGGCACGGCATCGACGATCCGAGCTTCCTGCAGCCGGCGCGGCCGATGTCGGCCATCGGCGGCTGATCCCGTGAGCGGACAGGACCGTGAGCGAACAGGCGGACCCGTGAGCGGACAGGTGGAGCCGTGAGCACTCTGCCGACCGGCCGGCTCCGCCGGGCGGAGGCGGACCAGGAGGCACCGTGCCCGTGACCGTGCGGTACTTCGCCGGGGCCCGCGCGGCCGCCGGCGTGGACGCCGAGACCCGCGAGGCCGGGACGCTGCAGGAGCTCGTGGGCCAGATCGTGGACAGCCACGGCGAGCGCCTGGAGAAGGTGCTCACCGCGTGCTCGTTCCTCGTCGACGGCACGCAGACGCGGGACCGGTCGCTGGCGCTGCCGCCGGGTGCGGTGGTCGACGTGCTGCCGCCCTTCGCCGGGGGCTGACGGCGGACCCGGGGCGGCCCCGGCGGAGACGAGGCCAGAGGATGGGGACATGAGCATCTGGGACAGGGCCAAGGCCAAGGTCGAGGAGATGGTCGGCCGCGCCGAGGAGGTGTACGGCGAGTCGCACGGCGACGCCGCCGCGAAGGTGCACGGCGAGGCCCACCGGCTGGAGGGCGAGGCCGAGGAGGAGGCCGCGCTGCGTGACGAGGCCGTCGGGCACGATCCGGACGACGGAGCAGCCCCCGTCCGCTGATCTGCGCACGCTTCCGTACCGGAGTCGTCACGGAGAGAGGACGATGGGGGCATGGCCGCACCCGCCGTCCCGGACGTCGCCCCGTGGCGCGACTTCCCCGCCGCGGCCTGCGGGGTGCTGTGCGCGCTGCACGAGCGCCTGGGTTGGGACGTGTGGGTGGTGACCCGCGTGGTGGACGACCGGCAGGTCGTCCTCCACGCGCATCCGCCCGACGTGATCCGACCGGGGACCTGGCTGCCGTGGGCGGACACCTTCTGCCGCGCCATGGTCGCCGGGGAGGCGCCGCGGGCGGCCACGGTCACCGCTGCCGTCCCGGCCTTCGCCAAGCGCATGACCGGGCCGGTCTCGCGGATCGCGGCCTACATCGGCGTCCCGCTCGTCGACCCGCAGGGGGAGCTCTTCGGCACGCTGTGCGCCTGGGGGTTCCGCGCCCGGCCTCGCAGCGCCGCGCGTGACCTGCCACTGGTGGAGACGGTGGCGCGCCTGCTCAGCACGTTGATCTCCGCCGGCATGACGCCGCCGGACCCGGTCGAGGAGAGCATGCGGCTACGGGCCGGGGACCCGGACGACTCGGCGGTCTGAGGACCCTTCTCGTGGGGCGCGCCCGGGTCCACAGTGGGCGCCGTCGGTGAGCCCACGCCCGTCCTGATGCGTCCGAGCCCTGCCGCGCGCGGGCTCGACGCGGCCCGACCAGGAGGCCGTCGATGGCCAGGTCTGCCCGGTGCACGCCCGCGAACCGGACCCGCAGGGTGGCGCTGCTCCTCGCTCCGGTGGTGGGGGTGCTGGCCGTCACCGCCGCCCCGGCCGCGGCACAGCCGGAGGGCGACGACGTCATCGTCCTGCCCGGCGCGAGCTCGGCGGAGGGCATCGCCGCCGGCCGCGGGGACACCTTCTACGCCGGGGACCTGTTCCGCGGCGACGTCTTCCGGGGAGACCTCGGGCGCAGGACGGCGGAGCTGTTCATCGACGCCCCCGAGGGCCGGATGGCCATCGGCATGTTCGCCGACCTCGAGCACGAGCTCCTCTTCGTGGCGGGCGGCGGCGCCTTCCCCGGCGCTCCGGGCAACCCCCCGGGCCTGGCGTACGTGTACGACCTGTGCACGGGCGCCACGGTGGCCACCTACGAGCTCGGCGACCCGGGCGGGTCGTTCGTCAACGACGTCACCGTCACCCCGGACGGCGCCTGGTTCACCGACAGCCGGCAGCCCCGGCTGTACTTCGTCCCCGTCCGGGACGGCGAGCCCGGAGCGGCACGGACCCTGGAGCTGACGGGCGGGGCGGCCGAGCGGCCCGCGGACTTCAACCTCAACGGGATCGCCGCCACTCCCGACGGCGGGACGCTCGTCGTCGCGCACTCGGCCAACGGCGCCGTCTACACCGTGGACCCGGAGAGCGGGTCCAGCACCCGGATCGCCGGGGTCGACGTGCCGAGCGTGGACGGCATCCAGCTCGAGGGGGACGATCTCTGGGCGGTGCAGAACGAGCTGGACCAGGTGGTCCGGGCCCGGCTCAGCGCGGACCTCACCTCGGGGGCCGTCGAGGAGACGATCCGGGACGAGGACTTCCAGGTCCCGACGACGCTGATCGTGGCGGACGGCGACCTGGCGGTGGTGAACGCCAAGTTCGACACCGGCATCCCGCCGACGGCGGACCGCTTCGAGGTGGTGCTGGTCGACCGGTGACGCGACCGGCGCCTCACGGGCAGGCGACCCACTCCTCGTCACCGTCGGTGAAGACCTGCCGCTTCCAGATCGGCAGCCGCTCCTTCACCAGGTCGACGAGCTCGGCGCAGGCGGCGAAGGCCTGGCCGCGGTGCGCGGAGCTGACCGCGCAGGCCAGTGCGACGTCGCCGATCCCCAGCATCCCGACGCGGTGGGAGACGGCGACGGCGTGCACGTCGGGGCGGGCGGCGAACTCCTCGGCCAGCTCGCGGATGACCTGCTCGGCGCTCGGGTGGCCGACGTACTCCAGCTCCGTGACCGACCGGCCGCCGTCGTGGTCGCGGACCACGCCGGCGAAGGAGACGACCGCGCCGGCCGCCTTGTCGGCGACGGCGTCCTCGTGCTCGGCGACGGAGAGGGGGGCGTCCACGACCCGGGCGATCACGGTTCCGACGCTACCCCGCCGGGTGGCACGTCCAGGTCGGTCGGATCGGCCAGCCCGGTGCAGTCGACCTCGGTGACGTCGTGCGCGGCGAGGTAGCGGCGGGCCCCCTCGTCGCCGGTCGCCGTCGCGGCGACACCGGCCCAGTGGTCGCGGCCGAGCAGCACCGGGTGCCCGCGGACGCCGTCGTAGGTGGCGATCGCCAGCGCGTCCGGGGCGGCGTGCGCGGCGACCGCACGGAGGGCCTCCGGCGTCATCCCCGGCATGTCGACGAGCGTGACCAGCGCCGCGTCGACCCGCCCGGGCAGCCCGCGGAGGCCGTCGAGCCCGGTGCGCAGGCTCGAGGCCATCCCGGTCTCCCAGTCGCGGTTGGCCACGACCAGCGCGCCGTCGAGCCGGGCATCGCGCCACACGTCGACCGCCCGCGCACCGAGGACGACGAGCACCGGGTCGCACACCGCCTGCGCCGTCCGCACCGCGCGCTCGACCAGCAGGCTTCCCTCGTACTCGACCAGCGCCTTCGGCATGCCGTAGCGGCGGCCGCCGCCCGCGGCGAGGACCAGTCCCGCGACCGTGCTCATCCCCCCAGCCTCTCAGCGTCCCCGGACGATCAGCTGAGCTGGTCGTTCCGGGTCCTGGCTCACGACCGGTGGTGAGCTCGGACCGGCAACGGTGAGCTGAGCTGATCATCGCCGCCCGACCCTCAGCGCGCGTAGACGGCGATCTCGGAGGCCTTGACCGAGGCCCACACCGGCGTGCCGGGGGCCAGGCCCAGCTCGGCATAGGCGGCTCCCGTGACGTCGGCCAGCAGCGGCACCTCGCCGTCCAGCTCGCAGCGCACCGTCGACCCGTGCGGCGTGGCCGAGACCAGCCGGAGCGACCACACGTTGCGCGGGCTGCCCTCGGGGCGTGCCGGGTACAGGGCCACCGACTCCGGGCGGACGGCGACGAACACCTCCCCCGCGCTCTCCTCGGCCACCGCCACGCGGCCCCCGCCGTCCAGCCGCACCGTCGTCCCCTCGCCGGTGCCGGGCAGGAGCGCCAGGCCGACCAGCCGCGCGACGTAGTCGGTGCGCGGGTGCCGGCTGACGTCGGCCGGCGTCCCGGCCTGCACGACCCGGCCCTCCTCGACGACGACCACGCGGTCGGCCAGCGCCATCGCGTCGACCGGGTCGTGGGTGACCAGCACGGTGCTGCCCGCGTACTCGGCCAGGTGCCGGCGCAGCTCGGCGCGGACGGTGAGCCGGGTGCGGGCGTCCAGCGCCGACAGCGGCTCGTCGAGCAGCAGCAGCGCCGGGTCGCCGACGAGCGCGCGGGCCAGCGCCGCCCGCTGCGCCTGGCCGCCGGAGAGCCGGCCGGGCCGCCGGTCAGCGAGTTCGGCGATGCCGACGCGGGCCAGCCAGTCGCGGGCGGCCCGGCGCGCCGCGGGCTTCCGCACACCGCGGGTGCGCAGGCCGAAGGCCACGTTGTCGGTGACGGAGAGGTGCGGGAAGAGCAGGTGGTCCTGGAAGACCATGCCGAGGCGGCGCCCGTGGGCGGGTACGTGCACGCCGGCGTCGACGTCGTCCCACGTCTCCTGCCCGACGGTCACGCGGCCGTCGTCGGGCGGCAGCAGGCCCGCGAGCACGCGCAGCAGCGTGGACTTGCCGGCGCCGTTCGGCCCGAGGACGGCGAGCACCTCGCCGTCGGCCACCTCGATCCCGAGCTCGACGGTCAGCGGCCCACGGCCGACCCGCACGTCGGCGGCGAGGCTCACCGCACGGCCCGACTCAGCCAGCGGTCGCGCAGCAGGAGCAGCGTGGCGACGGAGACGACGAGCAGCACGAGGGAGAGCACGATCGCCGCCTCCGGGTCCTGCTGCAGCGCCAGGTAGACCGCGAGCGGCATGGTCTGCGTCGTCCCGGGGAAGTTGCCGGCGAAGGTGATGGTGGCGCCGAACTCGCCGAGCGCCCGGGCCCAGCAGAGCACCGCGCCGGCGGCGATGCCGGGGGCGACGAGCGGGAGAGTGACGCGGCGGAACGTCGTCCACCGGTCGGCGCCCAGGGTGGCGGCGGCGTCCTCGAAGCGGGCGTCGGCTGCGCGCAGCGCGCCCTCGACGCTGATGACCAGGAACGGCATGGCGACGAACGTCTCGGCGATGACCACGGCGGTCGTGGTGAACGGGATCGTGACGCCGAACGTGCCGTCCAGCCAGCTGCCGAGGATGCCCTGCCGCCCGAGCACGAGGAACAGCGCGACACCGCCGACGACCGGGGGCAGCACGAGCGGCACGGTGACCAGGGCGCGCAGCACCGACCGGCCGCGCGCGGTGGAGCGGGCCAGCACCCAGGCCAGCGGGACGCCGAGCACGAGGGACAGCCCGGTGGCCGCCGTCGCCGAGACCAGGCTGAGGCGCAGCGCCTGGCCGACGGCGGGGCTGGTGAGCTGCGGCCCGAGCTCGCCCCAGGGTGCGCGGACCACCAGGCCGGCCAGCGGCAGCAGCAGGAAGGCGACGGCGAGGACCGCGGGGACCAGCAGCGGGACGGGGACGCCGGGCTCCCTGCGGCGCCGTCTCACGGGGTGCGGAAGCCGGCGTCCGCGAGCGCCTGCTGCCCCTCCTCCGAGAGCACCAGCTCGACGAACGCGGCCGCCGCCTCGGGGTTGGGAGCCTCGGCCAGCGGTGCGATCGGGTAGTCGTTGACCGCCTCCTCGGCCTCGGGCACGTCGATCCCCTCGACGGCGTCGCCGGCCGAGGTGACGTCGGTCGTGTAGACCAGCGCCGCGTCCACCTCGCCGAGCTCGACCTTGGTGAGCGCGGCCCGGACGTCCTCCTCGAGCGTGTCCGGCGCCGGGGGGACGCCCGCGGCGGCGAAGACGTCCTCCGCGGCGGCCCCGCACGGCACCTGCGGCGCGCAGACCGCGATGGTCAGCTCCTCGCGGGCGAGGTCGGCCAGCCCGGTGACCCCGGCCGGGTTGCCCGCCGGGACGGCGATCTGCAGCACGTTGGCGGCGAAGACCTGCGGCTCGCCGTCGGCCAGCCCGGCGTCGGTGACGACGTCCATCTGCGGCTGGTTGGCGCTGGCGAAGACGTCGGCCGGCGCACCCTGGGTGACCTGGGTGGCCAGCGCGGAGCTGCCGGCGAAGTTGAACTGCACGTCCAGGCCGGGGGCGTCCGCCTCGAGCTGCTCGCCCAGGTCGGTGAAGACGTCGGTCAGCGAGGCCGCGGCGAAGACGGTGAGCGTGCCGGTGGGGCCCTCGGCGTCCGTGGTGGCCGGGGCCGCAGTCGCGTCGTCCGCGGACCCGCCGCAGCCGGTGAGCACGAGCGCCGTGGCGAGCGGCAGCACCAGGGGGACGGCGCGCGTGGACATCGGACCTCCGCTCCAGCGGGCCCCACGACCCGCGCCTGCGGCGACGGTAACCGCTCGACGGGCGCAGGTGCGACTACCCGATCGGGCAGTGGCACCGCGGATGCGGAGAGGTCAGGGCACGTCGACGCTGACCTGGGTGGCCTTGACCGTGGCGACGGCGCGCACGCCGACGTCCAGGCCGAGCTCGTCGGCCGCCTCCCGGGACATGAGCGAGACCAGCCGGAAGGGCCCCGCCTGGATCTCCACCTGGGCCATCACGGTGTCGCGGACGACGCGGGTAACGATGCCGGTCAGCCGGTTGCGGGCCGAGGAGCCGCGGGTGGCGCCGGGCTCGGGGGCCTCGTGCAGCTGCGCGGCCAGACGGGCCAGGTCGGCGCCGTCGACGTGCGTGGGACCCCCGCCGTCCCGCGAGGCCGGCAGCCGGCCGCTGTCGATCCAGCGGCGCACCGTGTCGTCGCTGACGCCGAGCAGGCCCGCGGCCTCGGCGATCCGGTAGGACGTGCTCACGGGGCGACGCTAGCCCGCCGGGTGCACCGGCCTGTGGACGGCGACCCGCCGTCCACAGCCACTGCCCGGCGCCGTCCGACCACCGGGGCAGCATCCCGGGCATGGCGACCACGACCGCGGACGACCCCTGGCTCCGCGAGCTGCTGCTGCACGGCGACTGGCTGTCCGAGGCGGAGGACGCCGACCGGATGGCGACCCTGCTGGCCGACCGCGACCCGCTGGTGGACGGCGACGGCGGGGCCACGCGCGTGCTGCTGTCGGCCCTCGCCGGCACGTGGGAGCGCGGCTGGCAGCCGGCCGACGTCGCCCACGCGGTCCGCCTCCGGGCGACCACCCGCGCGGTCCGGCTGGTGGTCGCGCTGATCGCCGAGGACGCGCGGCTGACCGACGCGGCGACCCGCGCGCCCGAGGTGTGGGTCGGGCAGCTGCGCGAGCTGGGTGCGCTCACCGCCGGTGCGCCCGGGGTCGTCGCGGCCTGGTACCGGGCGGAGGGGCGGCCGCCGGGCGAGGCGTGGCGCGAGGTGCTCGTCCTGGCCTCGACGCTGCGCACGGCGGCGCGCATCGACCAGCTGGTGCCGCCGCCGTCCCGGTGGGGCGCCGGTGCGCGGCGCGCGGCGCCCGCGTCCGCGCCCGACGACGCGCGGGCACTCCGCCGCATCCGGGCGCTGCTGGCCAAGGCGGAGTCGACGGAGTTCCCCGGGGAGGCCGAGTCGCTGACGGCCAAGGCGCAGGAGCTGATGACCCGCCACGCCGTCGACGCCGCGCTCCTCGAGGCCGGCGGGACGGCTCCGGGGCGCACGGCCGTGGACGCCCGCCGGGTGCACGTCGACGAGCCCTACGTGCGGGCCAAGGTGCAGCTGCTGGGGGCGGTCGCCGACGCCAACGGCGTCCGGCTGGTCTGGTACCAGGGTCTGGGCATCGCGAACCTGGTCGGCGTCGCCGCGGACCTCGACGCGGTGGAGCTGCTGTTCACCTCCCTGCTGCTACAGGTCGGCCAGGCGCTGGCGGTGGCCGAGCGGGCGGCCGGACGACGGTCGGCGTCCCGCTCGTTCCGCAGGGCGTTCCTGCTGGGCTACGCGGTCCGCGTCGGCGAGCGGCTGACCACCGCGCGGGAGCGGGCCACCGCCGCCGCGGCCGCGGAGCAGGGCGGGGACCTGCTGCCGGTCCTCCGCTCGCGGCAGGTGGCGGTCGACCACGCGTTCACCGAGCTGTTCCCGCGCGTGCGCAGCACCCGCAGCCGCGCGTCCACGGACGCCGGGGGCTGGTGGGCCGGCCGCGCCGCCGCCGACTCCGCCGACGTCGGGTCCCGGCGCTCGCCCCTGCGCTGAGCGCGGCTCCGCGGAGACGTTCCCGCGGAGCGCCCCAGCGGGCTGCCGGCCGCTCACGGTGGAGCGGCGCACGTCCCCGCGGAGACGTGGGGTCCTCATCCCGTTCGGCCAGGGGCGGTGGAGCGGCGCCGCGCGGGGTCGCTGTAGTGACACCAGCACGTCGTTTGCCGATCTGCTCCGCCGGGCAGCGGATGCCGGTGCCCCGCAAGAGACACGCCGACCCCGCCGGGGCGTCGCCCTCCGTCCGCACCCGCCGCATGCGCGAGGCCGCCCGCGAGCTGCTCGGCTTCGAGGAGTTCCGGCCGGGCCAGGAGGAGGCGATGACGTCCGTCGTCTCCGGGCGCGACACCCTCGCGGTGCTGCCGTCGGGCGCCGGGAAGTCCGCCGTCTACCAGGTCGCCGGGCAGCTGTGCGCCGGTCCGGTCCTGGTCGTCTCGCCCCTCATCGCCCTGCAGCGCGACCAGGTCGGCCGGCTCGACGAGCTCGACGGGCTGCAGGGCGGCGCCGCCCAGCTGAACTCCGCGCAGTCCGCCGGTGACCAGCGCGCCGCGCTCGACGGGCTCGCGGACGGAACGGTCCGCTACCTCTTCCTCGCCCCCGAGCAGCTCACCAAGCCCGAGGTCGTCGAGGCCATCGCCGCGACGCACCCCGCGCTGTTCGTCGTCGACGAGGCACACTGCGTCTCCGCGTGGGGCCACGACTTCCGCCCCGACTACCTGCGTCTGGGCGGGGTCATCGAGCAGCTCGGCCACCCGACCGTCCTCGCCCTCACCGCGACCGCCGCGCCCCCGGTGCGCGCCGAGATCGTCGAACGCCTCGGCATGCGCGACCCCCGCGTCGTCGTCGCCGGCTTCGACCGACCCGAGATCCGGCTGGAGGTCGAGCAGCACGCCGACGCCCACGCCAAGGAGAAGGCGGTCCACGAGCGGGTCACCGCGCTGGTCGGCGACGGGCAGGTGCCGGGGATCGTCTACAGCGCCACCCGCAGGGGCACCGAGCAGATCGCCGCCGAGCTGACCGACCGCGGGCTGCGGGTCCGGCCGTACCACGCCGGCCTGAAGAGGTCCGAGCGCGAGGACACCCAGCGCGCGTTCATGGACGACGAGCTGGACGTCGTGGTCGCCACCACCGCCTTCGGCATGGGCATCGACAAGCCCGACACCCGCTTCGTCGTCCACGCCGAGCCGGCCGACTCCGTCGACAGCTACTACCAGGAGATCGGCCGGGCCGGCCGCGACGGGCGACCCGCGCTCGCCGTGCTGGTCTACCGCCAGGAGGACCTCGGCCTGCGCCGCTTCTTCGCCGCGGGCGTCCCTGCCGAGGAGGAGCTCCAGCAGGTCGCCGGCCTGGTCGGCGCCGCCGAGGCCGCCGGCATCGACGAGGGCGTGGACGTCCGGCAGCTGCGCGAGGAGACCGGCCGCGCCGCCACTCCCCTGTCCCGCGACCTCAACCTGCTCGAGCAGGTGTCGGCCGTCGTCCTCGACGAGGAGGGCGCCGCCCACCCGGCCGAGGACGCCCCCTCGCCCGGCGACGCCGCGGCCGCCGCCCGGGCGCTCGCCGAGCACCGCGAGCGGGTCGACCAGAGCCGCGTCGAGATGATGCGCGGCTACGCCGAGACCACCGAGTGCCGGCGGCAGTTCCTGCTCGGCTACTTCGGCGAGCAGTTGGCACAGCCGTGCGGCAACTGCGACAACTGCGACGCCGGGCTGGCCCAGCGGCAGCCCGAGGAGGACCACGTGCCCTTCCCGCCGACGACGGCGGTGCAGCACGCCGAGTGGGGCCCCGGGATCGTCATGCGGGTCGAGGACGACCGGCTCGTCGTCCTCTTCGACGAGGTCGGCTACAAGACCCTCGCGCTGGCCGCCGTCCTGGAGCACGACCTGCTCGGACGCCGCGCCTGAAGGAGGACGGGTTCGTCCTGCGAAGTGCGCGCGCCGGCTCGATGATCACCAGAGGAGCCGGGCGTCCGACGTGCCCGGCGGGAGGAGTGCACGCGTGAAGGTCCTCGGCATCAACGCCATCTACCACGACCCCTCGGCGGCCCTGGTCGTCGACGGCCGGGTCGTGGCCGCGGCGGAGGAGGAGCGCTTCAGCCGGCGCAAGCACGGCAAGCGCCCCCTGCCGTGGAGCGCCTGGGAGCTGCCCGAGCTGTCCGCGGCCTGGTGCCTGGCCGAGGCCGGCATCCGCCCCGAGGAGCTCGACGCCGTCGCCTACTCCTTCGACCCCGCCCTGATGGGGACGCCGGAGGACTCCGGGCTGTTCGACGACGGCGACGTGATGCGCAAGCAGTACGCCGAGATGGCCCCGGGCTTCCTGGCCCACGCGCTGCCGGGGCTGGACCCGGCGAAGGTCCGCTTCGTCAAGCACCACGTGGCCCACGCCGCCTCCGCCGGCCTGGCCGCGCCACAGCGGGACAACGCCGTCCTGGTGCTCGACGGCCGCGGCGAGGCGCACAGCCACCTCGCGGGCCGCTACGTCGACGGCTCCCTGGAGGTCCTGGCCGGGCAGGCCCTCCCCCACTCGCTGGGCCTGGTGTACGAGGAGCTCACCGACCACCTGGGCTTCCTGCGCAGCTCCGACGAGTTCAAGGTCATGGCGATGGCCTCCTACGGCAAGCCGCGCTTCCTCGGCGAGCTGTCCGAGCTCATCCGGGCCACCGGCGACGGCGGCTTCCGCACCGAGAAGATCGACTTCACCGAGTTCGCCCCGCGTCTCGGCAAGGGCGAGGACTGGACCGAGGACCACGCCGACCTCGCCGCCAGCCTCCAGCAGCGGCTGGAGGAGGTGCTGGTCGACCTCGCCCGCTGGGTGCACGAGCAGACCGGCGAGAGGACCCTCACCCTGGCCGGCGGCACCGCGCTGAACTGCGTGGCCAACACCCGCATCCTCGCCGAGAGCCCGTTCGAGGAGGTCTGGGTGCAGCCGGCCGCCGGCGACGCCGGGACGGCGCTGGGCGCGGCACTGCACGTGGCCGCCGAGCTCGGCGAGCGCACCGAGCCGATGCCCGGTGCGGCGCTCGGCCGCGGCTGGAGCGACGAGGAGATCCAGCAGTGGCTGGAGACGGCGGCGATCGACTACGAGCGACCGGACGACGTCGCCGAGGCCGTGGCCGAGGTGCTGGCCGACAACGGCATCGTCGCCTGGTTCCAGGGCCGCAGCGAGTTCGGCCCGCGGGCGCTGGGCCACCGCTCCCTGCTGGCGCACCCCGGCTTCGAGGCCAACCTGGAGCGGATGAACGACGTCAAGGGCCGCGAGCAGTTCCGCCCGGTGGCGCCGATGGTGCTGCTGGAGAGGGCTCCGGAGATCTTCAGCCGGGGTCCGATCCCCTCGCCGTACATGCTCTTCGTGCACGACGTCGCCCCGGAGTGGAAGGACCGCATCCCGACGGTCACCCACGTCGACGGGACGGCGCGCATCCAGACCATCGACCGCGAGACCGAGCCGCTGGTGCACCGCATGATCTCCGCGTTCGAGCGGCGCACGGGCATCCCCGTCGTGGTCAACACCAGCTTGAACACCGCCGGCCGCCCGATGGTCGACGACCCGCGCGACGCCCTGGAGTGCTTCGGCTCCGCGCCGGTCGACCTGCTCGCCATCGGCCCGTTCGTCGTCCGCAGGCCGCGGTCCACGCCGCGCTGATGCCGGCCCCGACGGGCCTCCCTCACCCTCCCGGGGGAGCGACCCGGCGGGGGTGAACCGCGCGGTGGCGTCCCGGCGAACTCCCTGGTGACGGGCCCGGGCCCCGCAGGTAACGGTCGGGCAACGGTCGTCCCCCGATCAGGGGACGACCGTTACCGGCCGGCCCCCAGGGGTAATCCGGACCCGGACCGTCCAAGACAGGGCGGACCACGCAAGGCACATCGGGAGGACCCCCATGTCCGCAACATCCGGCAACACCGGCACCGGCCGCGGCGCCATGACCTGGCCCCAGATGCTGGCGCTCGCCTTCGGTGCGATCTACCTCCTGGTCGGCGTCGTCGGCTTCTTCGTGACCGGCTTCGACGACTTCTTCGCCCACGACACCAACGAGACCCTGGTGGGCTTCGAGATCAACGGCATGCACAACGTCGTCCACATCGTCATCGGTGTGGCCGGCCTGCTGCTGGGCCGGACCCTGGCCGGCGCGCGCACCTACGGCTGGCTGCTGGCCGTCGGCTACGGTGCCGCGTTCGTCTACGGGCTGATCGCGATCGGTGAGACGTGGGACTTCCTCAGCATCAACGCCGCTGACAACGTCCTGCACGTCCTCACCGCGATCGTGGGTCTGGTCATCGCGCTGGGCCCGGTGCGCAGCGCCGTCGGCCACCGCGGCTCGCGCGTCTGAACAAGGACCCCCTCGCTCCCCACCGCTCGCACGCTCGCGGCGGGCCCCTACGAGGGGGCCGTTCCAGCACCTCACCGGAGGCCGGATCCCGTACGGGCCCGGCCTCCGGCGCGTCCGGGTGGACGGCGCGCACGGGGGGCTGGCGGCACGGCCGTCGGCGGCGGACGCTTCTCGTGGGGCGTGACCGGGGGACGCCACCGACCGCGCCCCCGCCGCCCGAGACCGAGGCGCCGCACGTGCCGCGACGGAGGCCCGTGCCGTGGACGACGACCCCGTGCTGCGCGCCCTGGGCGAGGACCTCGCCCGCGACGACCCCGACCTGGCCGCCCTGCTCACCACCGGCCCGTGCCCGGGCCACCCCGGCCGCGGCGCCCTCTGGCTGGTGGTCCTCGGTGCGACGGCCGCCGTCGCCGCACCCCTGCTGGTCGGGCCGGCCGCCTTCGGCCTCATGGCGGTCCTGGTGCTCGTCGGGTGCCCGATCGCGATGAGCCGCTGGCTGATACCGACCGAGGACCCGCGGGAAGACGACCCGCCGTCCTGACGCCCCGGCGCGGGCCGACCCCGGCGAGACGCCGGTCACGTCGCCCTCTACCTTGCGCTCATGGACTTCGCCCTCTCCGCCCGAGCCGAGGACGTCTGCGGCCGGATGTGGGACTTCATGCGTGAGCAGGTCTTCCCCGCCGAGCCGGTCTACGACGCGTGGCGCGCCGAACGCGGCCACGACGACCACGGGCACCCGCCGGTCCTGGAGGAGCTGAAGGTCGAGGCCCGCAAGCGCGGCCTGTGGAACCTGTTCCACCACGAGCTCGGCGGGATGACCAACCTGGAGTACGCCTCCGTCGCCGAGATCATGGGCTGGTCGCCGGTGATCGCCCCCGAGGTCACCAACTGCGGGGCGCCGGACACCGGCAACATGGAGACGCTCATGCTGTTCGGCACGCCCGAGCAGAAGCAGCGCTGGCTGGACCCGCTGCTCGAGGGGGAGATCCGGTCCGGGTTCGCGATGACCGAGCCGGACGTCGCCTCGTCCGACGCCCGCAACATCCAGACCTCGATCGTCCGCGACGGCGACGAGTACGTCGTCAACGGCCGGAAGTGGTGGATCACCGGCACCGCCGACGAGCGGTGCCAGGTCTTCATCGTCATGGGCAAGACCGACCCCGACGGGCCGCCGCACCGGCAGCAGTCGATGGTGCTGGTCCCCCGCAACACCCCCGGCTTCGAGATCGTCCGGCACCTGCCGGTCTTCGGGTACCAGGACCAGCACGGCCACTCGGAGCTGCGGTTCACCGACGTCCGGGTGCCGGTCTCGAACCTCCTGGCCGCCGAGGGCGACGGGTTCATGATCGCCCAGGCCCGGCTCGGTCCCGGCCGCATCCACCACTGCATGCGGGCCATCGGCATGGCCGAGCGGGCGCTGGCCCTCATGGTCGAGCGGTCCAAGGCGCGGGTCGCCTTCGGCCGGCCGCTGGCCGACCAGGGCACCGTCCGGGAGGACATCGCCCTGTCGCGCATCGAGATCGACCAGGTGCGGCTGTACGTGCTCAAGACGGCCGACCTCATCGACAAGTACGGCGCCAAGGGCGCGCGGACCGAGATCTCCGCGATCAAGGTCGCCGCCCCGCGGGTGGCGCTCGACGTCATCGACCGGGCGATCCAGCTGCACGGCGGCGCCGGCGTCAGCGACGACACCCCGCTGGCCGGCTTCTACGCGCACGCCCGGACGCTGCGCATCGTCGACGGCCCCGACGCGGTGCACATCCGCGGGGTGGCCAAGGAGGAGCTGTCCCGGGAGCGCCCCTACACGGGCTGACGCGCGGACCCGTCCAGGGCACCGGCACCCGTCCCGGGGTGTCGGTGCCCGGTGCCACGCTGCCCGCGTGCCCAGGGACGACGACGCCGAGGACCTGCTGAGCGAGCACCCGGAGACGGTCACCGCCACCGCCCAGCGGCTGCGCGAGGTGCTGCTCGACGCCCACCCGCAGCTCGAGGAGCGGGTGCGCCGCGGCTGGCACTCGATCAACTACCGCGACCCGGTGGCCGGCTTCGTCTGCGCGCTCTTCCCGACCGCGGACCGCGTGCAGCTGGTGTTCGAGCACGGTGCCCGGCTGCCCGACCCGGAGCGGCGGCTGTCGGGCACCGGGCGGCAGGTCCGCGCGCTCGAGCTCACGGCCCCGGAGCAGGTCGACGACGAGGTCGTGGGCACGTTCCTCGACCACGCCGTCGAACTGGGGACCGCACTGCGCGCCCGCTGAGCGGCCTGCGCCGAGCCGCCGAGCCGCCGGGACGGCGTCAGGGGGCGAGCGTGCCGCCGAACCCGCCGGCGGCGAGCTTGGCCATGAGCTGGGTGCGGTCCAGCCCGATCGCGTCGAGCGTGTCGCCGTCCCGGTCGGTGTCGATCTCGTCGGGCAGCTGAGCGGCCACCTTGTCGGCCGTGTCGTTGTCGCCCTCCGTGTGCAGCATCCGCAGCAGCTCCTGCTTGTCCAGCTTCACGCCCGGCCTCCGCTCGGTCCGTCGACAGATCCGCCCCAGCGTGATGCGGGTCACGTCGGTTCGCAACGTGGTCTCCGTCGATCACGATCCGGTCACGACGGCGTTGGTGCCCGCGGTCCCCTGGCGTCATAGGGGTGACGACGCAGGGGGTGGCGGGTGGGGACGCGAGACGAGACGACGTTCGAGGCGTTCGTCGCCGCACGGTCCGACGAGCTGCTGCGCACCGCGGTGCTGCTCACCCGCGACCGCGGCCACGCCGAGGACCTGCTGCAGACGGCGCTGGTGAAGGCCTACCGGCGCTGGTCGCGCATCGACGGCGCGGACCCCTACCCCTACGTGCGCCGGATCCTGGTCACCAGCGCGGCCAGCTGGCGCCGGCTGCGCAGCTCGCAGGAGATCGTCGCCCTGCCGCTCCTCGACGCCGCGGGCCCGGACGCCACGGACGACGTCGCCGAGCGCGAGCGGGTCGCCGACGCGCTGGCCACCCTCCCGCCGCGGATGCGCGCCGTCCTGGTGCTGCGTTACGCCGAGGACCTCAGCGAGGCCGACACCGCCGCGGCCCTCGGCTGCTCGGTGCACACCGTGAGGAGCCAGACCGTCCGCGGCCTCGCCCGCCTGCGCCCCCTGCTCGGGGATGCCGCCCCCGCCACGCTGATCGAGGAGTGCTGACGTGTCCACCGACCTCGAGGACCGCCTCCGCCGGGGGCTGCAGGCCACCGCGGACGACGTGGCGCCCGCGCCGCACGACCTGGCCGACGTGGTGCGGCACCGGGCGCGCCGCCAGCGGCGCACCCGGGCCGCCGTCGCAGCCGCCGGCCTCGTCGCCGCCCTGGTGCTCGTCGGCGTCCCGGTGGTCGCCTCGACGCTCGTGGCCGACGGCGGCGGCCGGACGGCGACCCCGGCGGAGCGGCCCCGGCTGGACCCGCTGCCGACACTGCTCGACGCCCCGACCCGTGGCTCGCTCGCGGCCGACGGGGAGTGGCTGACCGGCGTCCGGGCCCTGAGCTGGGTCCCGGCCGACGTCGTGGAGCGGCCGGCCGGGCTCGGGCTGCCCGACCCCGCGGTCGAGGACCGCCGCGTGGCCTTCGCCGGCGACGTCCCCGGCGGCCGGGCAGCCCTCGTCGTCGCCCCCGAGGGGGACACCGGGGTGGTGGGCGCCTGGTACACGGGGCCCGAGGAGGCCCGGCCGGCCGAGATGACCCTGGCCACCGCGCCGTCCCGCTTCCCGAGGAGCGAGCCGGCCGTGCTGTGGGACGCCACGTCGGGCGAGCGGGTGGTGCTGCTGCTCGTCGGCCTGCCCGGCACCGAGGCCCGCTACCTGGCCGGCCGGGAGGTGTCGGCCGCCGGCGAGGAGCGCGAGCTGTGGGAGCCCGTCCCGCTGGTGGACGGCGCCGGTGCGGTCGACGTGGCCCGGGGGACCGGTGCGGGGTTCCCCGGTCCGGTGGTGCTCGAGTACACGTGGGGCGGACGGACCGGCAACCCCGCCATGGCGTGGTACGCCGACCCGGTGCCGTCGTCGCCGCCGGAGGTCGCCGTGGCCGACCCCCGCGGCCTGCGGGACGCCGTCCCCGCGGACCTGGTGCAGATGGCCGCGACGACCATGCTCGGCCACTACGGGACCGGCGCCGCCGGAGCCACGCCGACGCTACTGGCCGCCGGGTCCGTCGAGGGCACGACGACGGTGCTCGTCGGGGCGACCCTGCCCTCGGGGGCCACGATCACGGCCCTGCTGACCACCCTGAGCACCGCCGGGCCCGCGGAGGACGCGACCAGCACGATGCTGTCGGTCGGGCAGGCCGCACCCGCCGGGACGGCCCTGCTGGAACGCATCGTGGCCGTCGCGGGCGACCGGACGCTCACGGTCAGCGCGCCCGCGGCCGGCGCGGTCGCCGAGGTGTACCTGGCCGACGGCACCCTGCTCACCACGGTCCCGCTGGTCGACGGCGCGGGCAGCGGGGCGCTGCCGCCGCCGGCCCCCGAGCGCATCCGCGTCCTCGACGCCGCCGGGGCCCTGGTCGGCGAGGCGCCGGTCACGTCGGTGGACGGATGAGTCCGGAGCCGGCGTCGGTGGTCGCGATGCGCCAGCTCGCCGCGGAGGCCCGGTGGCGCCGGAATGCGCCGCGGGTCCGGCGGTCAGCGGCGCTGCGCGCGCCGGTACAGGGACGCCGCCACGCCCGCGAGGACCACGGCGAGGAACAGCTGGGCGACCCCCACGACGGCCCGGTCGCTGGCGAACCAGGTCACCGAGGACACCAGCAGGACGACGGCCACGCCGGCCACGAGGATGGCGAGGAGACGCTCGCGGCCGTCCCGGGGTGAGGTCACGCCGACGACCCTAGGCTGTGGATCGGCAAGCGGTCGCTTGCCTGTCGTACCGCCGTGGGCGACGCGTCCGGAGCCCTCGCGGACCCGTCGCGGCCACCGTCCTCGACGAGCCGCAGGAGCGGCGGTCGGGGAACGCCTCTCAGCCGGCCTTGCTCGGCGGCTCCCCGGCGGCCCGCGCCTCTTCCGCCGCGACGGGGTCGTAGGCGCAGGCGTCGGTCACGTCCGCCGCCGGGGGCGCCTGACCGTCCTCCGCGGGCGGGGCGGGCGTCGAGGGCGCGGGCGCGGCGGGCGCGTCGTCGGCGGGCGCGTCGTCCGCCGCCGGGGCGTCCGCCGTCGTCCCCGGCGTGCCCTCGGTCGGCGCCGCGCTGATCGCCTCGTCGACGATGGCGCGGATGCGGTCGTAGTCGGGGTAGGCCGGGTCGATGACGGTGTCGTCGAACACGACGCTGCGGACCTCGGCGTCCTTGACCAGGAAGGCCAGGTCGACGAAGTCGTCGAGGGCCGACCGGGGGATGTCGGTGCTGACGATGTCCTGCGTGGTGGCCACCAGCTCCTGGTAGCGCTGCAGCAGGGTCACCGGGTCGGCGGCATCCACGATCGCGTCGATCACGCACCGCTGCCGGTCCATCCGCTGGTAGTCGCTCAGGCCGTACCGGCCGCGGGCGAAGTCCAGTGCCCGCACACCGTCCATGCGCTGGTCCGGCCCGGGAGCGATGTAGTCGTCGGGCAGCTCCTCCCCGACGATGCCGTTGATCGGCACCCAGTAGTTGACGTTGACGGTGATGCCGCCGAGGGCGTCGACCAGCCGGCTGAACCCGTCGAGGTTGACCAGCACGAAGTAGTGGATGTCCAGGCCGAGCGCCTCGCCGACGCCCAGCTTGAGGAAGTCCGCCCCCGGGTCGTCGGTCGGGCCGAGGATGTCGGGGTACCAGGCCGGCCCGGTGCGGTAGACGGCGTTGAGCAGGCTGTCGGACTCGTTGGCGCCCTCGAAGCCGTCGGGGTAGACCTCGGCCAGCGGGCTGCCGGCCGGGAAGGGCAGGTCCTGCAGGTTGCGCGGCAGGCTGAACAGCACGGTGTCGCCGGTGTCGGTGTCGATGCTGGCCACGATGACGGTGTCGGTGCGGACGCCCTCGCGGCCCTCGCCGCCGTCCCCGCCGAGCAGGAGCACGTTGACCCGCTCCTGGTCGCCGAAGGGGTCCACGCCGTCGTCGACCGTCGCCGAGTCACCGTCGGCGAACAGGCCGTCGAGGAGCCCGCGCTGGGCGAGCGCGACCTGGCCGGCCATCACCACCGGGTAGGCGATGCCGAGGACCAGCGCGGCGACGACGACCGCGCCGAGCAGCGTGCGCCCGCGCGGGGTGCGCGGTGGCAGCAGCAGGCGGTAGCCGACCACGACCACGGCCACCCACAGCAGGCCCAGGACGACGATCCCGCCGAAGACCCACATCAGCGCGGTCGGGTCGACCAGGAGCTGCGCCGCGGTGCGCTGCCCCGCGGTGGCCAGCCAGGCCGCGCCCCCGACGAGGAGCAGGACCGCGCCGAGGGTCAGCACACCGAGCGTCCGCCGGCCGGCCGCGAGGAACGCCGTCCCCGGGAGGACGGCGTTGAGCACGGTCAGCCCGAGCGCTGCGGGGAACGACCGGCCGCGCGCGCCCGACCGGGACGGCGGCACGCCCGTGGGCGGAGGGGCTCCCGGAGGCGGGGGTGCGCCCGGGGGCGGCGGCAGCGGCCGCGACGAGCCGATGCGGCGCGTCGCGTCCCAGTCGCGCTCGGTCACGTACCCTCCCCGTGGTCCCTCGACGACCGGGACCCGGCGCCCCCGTCTCCCGCCATGCTCCCACCCGCTGGGCGGGTGGGCCGCCGTTCCGGCCGGCCCGACCTGCGCCGACACCCGTCCGTGTACGCGGAGGGTCGGCGGGCTCACGCTCCGCAGGGCCTGGGAGCAGCACGCCGTGCCCGGACGCACTCCGTAAGGTCGGTGTCCGTGCGTCTCGCCACCTGGAACGTCAACTCGATCCGCACCCGAGCCGACCGGGTGGCCGCCTGGCTGCAGCGCTCCGACGTCGACGTCCTGGCCCTGCAGGAGACGAAGTGCCGTGACGACCAGTTCCCCGGGTCCCGCTTCACCGACCTGGGCTACCAGGTCGCCCACGTCGGCCACTCGCAGTGGAACGGGGTGGCGCTGCTGTCCCGCGTCGGCCTGGCGGACGTCGAGGTCGGCTTCCCCGGTCAGCCCGCCTTCGGCACCCCCCAGCCGGCCGTCGAGGCGCGCGCCCTGGGCGCCACCTGCGGCGGGGTCCGGGTGTGGAGCCTCTACGTGCCCAACGGCCGCACGCTGACCGACCCGCACTACGACTACAAGCTGCACTGGCTCGAGGCGCTGCGCACGGCGGCGAGCGGCTGGCTGGCGCAGGACGCCGGCGCGCAGGTCGCCCTGGTCGGCGACTGGAACATCGCCCCGCAGGACGACGACGTGTGGGACGTCCGGGTCTTCGCGCACTCCACGCACGTCTCCGAACCCGAGCGCGCCGCGTTCCGCGCCATCGTCGACACCGGGTACGCCGACGTCGTCCGGCCGCACACCCCGGGCCCGGGCGTCTACACCTACTGGGACTACACGCAGCTGCGCTTCCCGCGTCGCGAGGGCATGCGGATCGACTTCGTGCTCGGCTCGCCGGCGTTCGAGCGGCGGGTGACAAACGCCCTGATAGATCGGCAAGAACGGAAGGGCAAGGGCGCCAGCGACCACGCGCCGGTCATCGTCGAGCTGGCCGACTAGCGGGCCGGTCCCCGGGTCGGGGCACATCCGGGGCACAGGATTCGGCTCGGTTCCACGCCGTGTCCACCGCCGTCCGTGTCCGGTCGTCGGAGTCCGGCATCAGGTGCCCGTAGGTGCTCAGGACGAGGGACGCGTCCTCGTGCCCCAGCCGCTCGGCCACGGCCACAACAGACTCGCCGCCCGCCAGCAGGACGCTGGCGTAGTGGTGCCTCAGGTCGTGGCTAGTTGTTCCGGGCGGCAGCCCGGCGCGGGTGACGGCCCGGCGGATGAGGTTGTGCCCGTAGTAGACGTGCCCCGGCGGCGTGCCGGCCCCGGTGGTGAACACCGTGCCGTCCGCCGCCGGCTCGTACGCGGCCAGGTGCGCCGCCAGCGCGTCGGCGACCACTCCGGGCAGCGGGACGGACCGTCGTGAGCGGGGAGTCTTCGGCTCGGTGCGCTGCCCGTTCGACGCCTGGGTGAACTGCCACTCGACGCGCACGGTGCGGCGCAGGAAGTCGATGTCCTGCACCCGCAGGGCCAGGAGCTCCCCGATGCGGAGCCCGAGCCCGGCCTGGGCGAGGACCATGGCGCGATACCGCGCCGGCATCGCCTCGGCGAGCGCCGCGACCTGGTCGACCGTGAGCGGCACGACGCGCGGCCGTTCGTACCGGGGCAGACGGATGCGGACCACCGGGGACGACGCGACGAGCCTGTCCAGGACGGCTGCGGCGTACACGCTCCGCAGCAGCCCGAGAGCCTGCCGCACGGTGGTCGGAGCCAGCACGGTCGAGCGGTCAGTCGCCCAGGCCTGCACCTCCGACGAACGCACGTCGGCGAGCCGCCGGCGACCGAGCCGGGTGCCCTCGATGTGCAGCCGGATCATCATCTCGGTCCGCCGCGCGGTGGTCGGACGGTGCGGGCGGGCAGCCGCCCACTCCCGGGCGTACTCGGCCACGGTGACCTTCGAGGGCTCGATGTACGTACCGCGCGCCTTATCTGCTTCGACCGTGGCCGCGTGCCGGTCGGCGTCTGCCTTCTTCGCGAACGACTTCTTGCGCTGCCGGCCTCGCTCGTCCCGCCAGCGGGCTTGGTAGGTCGTGCGGCCGTCGGTGACACGCTTCTCGACGCTGGCCATGACTCCTCCGCTGGTCCGTCACGGCTGCGCGTCCCTCCGAACGCCAGGCCGATCAGCACGATCAGCGGCACCACAGGGCCCCGCCCGGACCCCCTAGATTGCGGTAGAGAACCCTCGAGACGACCGGCTTAGCGGAATCTGGGGATGACGCTCGCCCTGTGGACAACTCCGCAGACACTCGACATGCACTGGCCGTCGTACCGTGAGCCCCTCGCCAGCACAGGGGAGTCAACGGTCGTCAAGACCTACCGAATGCTCCGGTCTTCCTCCAGTCCGGCTTCTCCAGTGGCGACGTGACAGGGCCGGGAAGGCCGGTGGTCCTGACTGAGGTCCGGCAATGCTGTGCGCCGCCTATGCAGCGGACGTCCGAGGCCCGCCGTCGGCGCGGACTGTGGGTTCGGCCAGGACGTTGGACCCACGGCGGTAGGCGTCGGAGATTGCAGTCAGCGCCGCGGCGAGCGGGACGAGGGGCGCGGCCGCACTTGCGGCCGTCGTCGAGCTGGTGGGCGGGCTCTTGCAGCAGATGCGGCCTGCGGCGGCGCGTAGGGGCAAGGGGCGCCGCCACGACGCGTCGCTTGACGACCTGGGCGGCGGAGCGACGGATGTCGTCGCGCGCGTCTGCTCCGGTGCGCCGTGCCGGCAGTCGAGAGTTCTGACGAGCCGCCGGCTGCTCGTCACAACGAGTTCAGCGTCGCGTCTGCGACAGGCGTCCCAGGCGCCCGCGTCCCGAGCGCAAACCCGCAGGTCACCGCAGGTGCAAGAGGTGTAGCCCTCTTGATCTTGGCCTTCTCCTGTGTCAGATCGCCAGGCGTTGAGCTCTCAATGGCAAGTGGTCGCCCGACCTCTGCCTTCGGCGGTGGGTGTCTCTAGAGGCGGCCGACGGGACAGCGCCGAGCCCTCAAGGGCAGCGATGGCTCTGGTGAGCAGTCGGGCATGGCCGTACCCCGACTTCGCACGCAGCTGTCGAGGCTCTCCAGCGCCTCATGCCCGGGAAGAGCACGGGTCTCTGATTGAGTCGCCTCGTCGCGGGTCGAGGTCTGGTCAGGCCAGGTGGTGCTCGTTCGTCCGATCGTGCGCGGTGGCTTGCGCGGTGGATGAGGCGGCCCAGCTCCCGAGAAGCGCCAGTGCCTGTTGCGAGGGTGAGTTGGGCTCAGCGGTGAAGGTGATCAGCGTCTGGCCCGGGTCGGCGGCCAGGGTCATGGCCTCGTAGGCCAGCGTGAGGTCCCCGACGACCGGATGGTGGTAGCGCTTGGTGCCGGTGGTGTGCCAGCGCACGTCGTGGGTGGCCCACAGGGTGCTGAAGTGCTGACTGCGGGTGGTGATCTCCCCGATGAGTTCCCGTAGCTCCCGGTCGTCGGGGCTGCGGCCAACCTCGGCACGGAGCTGGGTCACCGCGTCGGAGGCGGCCTTGTTCCAGTCGGGGAAGAAATCGACGGCCCGCGGGTCCAGGAAGATGTAGCGGGCGAGGTTCGGCGGGCGGCCGGCGGCGCTGGGTCCGGCGCCGTCGAACAGATCGGCGTACAGGGCGCGGGCGAGCGGGTTGGCGGCCGGCACGTCGAGTCGGCCGTTCTGTACGAACGCCGGGACGTCGGTCATCGCGTCGAGCAACTGCTGCACACCCGGGCGGACGGCGGACCGGGCCGGACGGCGTCGGCCGCGGGCCGCCGTCGTCGCCCCGCGGGTGAGGTCGTAGAGGTGCGCGCGCTCGGCGTCGTCGAGCTGCAGGACACGGACGAGTGCCTCCAGGACGCTGTCGGAGACTCCATTGGCGTTGCCGCGCTCGAGCCGGGTGTAGTACTCGACGCTCACGCCGGCGAGCAGTGCCACCTCCTCGCGGCGCAGCCCGGGTACTCGCCGGTGCCCGCCGTAGGTCGGCAGGCCGGCCTGCTGCGGAGTGATCCGGGCGCGGCGGGTGGCCAGGAACTCGCGCAGGTCCTTGCGGGTGTCCACGGCGACCACGGTAGGTCTGCCGGAACCGGTGTGGGGGTCCCTGCCAGTACCCCCTCTCAGCAGGCTCTGCCACGCCGCCGCCGACCGGCGTTTGCTCGGTTCAGCGAGTTCGAACAGCCGCCCGCACCGCGGTCGCCACCTCGCCCACCCCCCCGAGACCCGAAGGACTGCACTCAGATGACCGACAAGAGGATTTGGCTCGTCACCGGCGCCGGCCGCGGCATGGGCACCGACATCGCCCGCGCGGCCCTGGACGCCGGCCACGCGGTCGTGGCCACCGGCCGCAACCCCGACCGGATCACCGCCGCCCTCGGCGCGCACGAGAACCTGCTGGCCGTCGCCCTGGACGTCACCGACCCCGCCAGCGTTCAAGCCGCCATCGACGCCGCCGTGCAGCGGTTCGGCCGCATCGACGTGCTGGTCAACAACGCCGGCAACTTCTACGCCGGCTTCTTCGAGGAGCTCAGCCCCGAGGACTTCCGCGCCCAGATCGAGACCAACCTGTTCGGCCCGCTGAACGTCACCCGCGCCGTGCTGCCGGCCATGCGCGCCCAGCGCTCCGGCCTGGTGGTGACCTTCAGCTCCACCGCCGGCATCACCGGCGGCGAGTTCACCTCCGCCTACGCCGCATCCAAGTTCGCCCTCGAGGGCTGGAACGAGTCGCTCACGCCGGAGATCGCGCCCTTCGGCATCCGCACGATGCTCGTCAACCCCGGCTTCTTCCGCACCGAGCTGCTCACCGAGGACTCCACCCGCTACCCCGAGCCCACCATCGACGACTACGCCGAGCGCACCCGGCAGACCGTCACCGGTTGGAAGGGCATGAACGGCCAGCAGGGCGGCGACCCCGTCAAGCTCGCCCGCGCCCTGATCCAGCTCACCGACTCCGACACCCCGCCACTGCGCTGGGCCGCCGGCGCCGACGCCGTCGCCGCCTTCGAGGCGAAGGCCCAGCAGCTGCTCGCCCAAGCCGATGCCCACCGCGACCTGTCCAGCTCGCTGGCCCACGACGACGCCAGCACCGACGCCTGACCTCGCGCAGAACGACTCACGGGTGCGTTCGCCCGACGGGCGAACGCACCCGGGTCGCAAGGCCCCCGCGCCCGACGCTCAAGGAGACACGCGCACCATGACCTCGACACTGACCGGCACCGTCGCCCTCGTCACCGGCGCGAGCAGCGGCATCGGCGCCGCTACCGCTCGACAGCTGGCCGAGCACGGCGCCGCCGTCGCGCTCGTGGCCCGCCGCGAGGACCGCCTCGAGGACCTCGCCGCCGACATCCACAAGACCGGCGGCACCGCGCTGGTGGTGGTCGCCGACATCACCGACCGCACCGAAGCCGAGGCCGCCGTCGCACAGACGGTCGCCCATCTCGGCCGGCTGGACATCCTGGTGAACAACGCCGGCCTCATGCTGCTCGGCCCGGTCGTCGGCACGGACCCCGACGAGTGGGACCGGATGATCGCCGTCAACAACCAGGGCCTGCTCTACACCACCCACGCCGCCCTGCCGCACCTGCTGCAGGCAGCGCAGGGCGGCCCCCGCCGGGTCGCCGACATCGTCAACATCAGCTCGGTCGCCGGCCGGACCGCCGGGAGCGGTTACGGCGTCTACAACCTGACGAAGTTCGGGGTGAGCGGGTTCACCGAGGCGCTCCGCCAGGAGATCACCAAGCGCCACGTCCGTGTCAGCGTCCTTGAACCCGGCGCTGTGACCACCGAACTCGGCTCGCACAACAGCGAGCAGGTCCAGTCCGAGATGATCAGCCCGTTCTTCACCGGCGTCGAGGTCCTGACTCCCGATGACGTCGCCGACGGCGTCACGTACATGGTCACCCGACCGCGGCACGCCGCCATAGGCGAGCTGTGGATCATGCCCACCGAGCAGGCCTGAGGTCGAAGGTTGCCGTGCCGCGGCGCAGGGACAGGTCGCGGGCAGCGACGACCGCACGGCCGCCGACGGCCGGGACGTCGCAACCCCCGGGTCCCGAAGTCTCGCCACCGGGCCAAACCCGCTCCCGGCGCGTCCCCAAGAGCTGCTGAACCGACGCTCAGGGCACACCAGGGGCACATCTGGGGCACAGGACCGCTGGATTGGTCGTAGACGAGTGAAGTTGGCCGAACCTTGTTGTTGCAGGTCAGAGGCCGAATCGACAGGAAGTCTGCTGGTCGGCTGACCCCGGTCAGGTGTTCTGGGACTACACGCAGCTGCGCTTCCCCCGCCGCGAGGGCATGCGGATCGACTTCGTGCTCGGCTCCCCCGCGCTGGCCGCTCGGGTGTCCGGCGCGCGCATCGACCGGGAGGAGCGCAAGGGCAAGGGCGCGAGCGACCACGCGCCGGTGGTGGTGGACCTGACCGGCTGAGCGTCCACGAGGGACCTCTCACCGACCCCGCGGACGACGAGGCCGGAGGGCTGCGCCGCTGGAGGGGTCTCGCCGCGGCGTGGGGTGCGGCCGACGTCGCGGTGCCGCCCGAGGTGCTCGACGGGTACGACCCCACCCCGGCGGTCGCCGCCCGCGTGCCGGTGCACGAGGCGGTCACCGAGCTGCGGCTGGCCGCGGTCCACGCCTTCCGCCCGGGCGCCCCGGGAAGCTGAGCGGCTGGCCGAACCCGGAGAGGACCTCGTCCTCCCCAGCCTGTGCGAGCTCAGGCCGGGACCCGGGACGAGGCCGGCCCGGCGCGGTGTTGTACGGGGCGATGACCGCCACCGCTCCCCCGCCCACCCGGCTCAGCGCTCCCTCGCCCACCCGCCTCTGGACGCCGTCCCGCGTCCTGGTCACCCGCTCGGCCGCCGAGCGGCCGCACGGGCAGCGCGTCCTCGCCCGGCTCGAGGCCGCCGGGGTGTCCGACGTCGAGCTGCTGGCCGGCGACCGGCTGCCCAACCTGCGCGGGGACGGCGACCGCGCGGCGTTCATGCGGGCCAAGGACACCCTCGCCGTCGTCGTCCCGCCGCGGTCCAAGCGCACGCTGCAGCCGATCGCACCGTCCGCCGACTGGCGGTTCGACCTGGCCGAGGGCTGCCCCGCGCACTGCCAGTACTGCTACCTCGCCGGCTCGCTGTCCGGCCCGCCGGTCACGCGCGTGTTCGCCGACCTGGACGAGGTGCTCGGCGACCTCGACGGGTACGTCGGCCGCGGGAGCGTCACCTCCGGCACCGTCGAGCGCGGCGGCGAGGGGACGACGTTCGAGGCCTCCTGCTACACCGACCCGCTGGCGATCGAGCACCTCACCGGCGGCCTGGCCGCGGCGGTCACCCACTTCGGCACCCACGACTGGCCCGGGCCGGTGCAGCTGCGGGCCACCACCAAGTTCGACGACGTCGCGGGCCTGCTCGACCTGCCCCACGGCGGGCGCACCCGGCTGCGCTTCTCGGTCAACGCCGCGTCGGTGGCGCGGCGCTTCGAGGGCGCGACGTCCCCGGTGGCCGGCCGGGTCGCGGCGCTGGCCGCCGTCGCCGCGGCCGGCTACCCGGTCGGGCTCACGATCGCGCCGATCATGCCGCTCGAGGGCTGGCGGGAGGAGTACGGCGACCTGCTCGACGCGGTGGCCGCCGCGCTCCCGGCCGGCGCGGACCTCACCGTCGAGTGCATCACCCACCGGTTCACACCCGGCAGCAAGGAGACGCTGTTGGACTGGTACCCGCGGACGAGGCTGGAGATGGACGAGGCCCGCCGCACCACCAAGCGCGGGAAGTTCGGGTCGGTCAAGCACGTGTACCCGAAAGAGACGATGGCCGGGCTGCGCGGCTGGTTCGAGGCCGCGCTGCCCGAGCGACTGCCCCAGGCCCGCCTCCTCTACTGGACCTAGGGCAGCCGCTCGGCGCGGGTGGCCCTCCTGCAGGGGCCCGCCGCGAGCCTGCGAGTGGCGGGGGGCAGGAGGGTCCTTTCTCAGGCCGGGATCATCCCGTTCGGGTCGAGGACGTACTTCTTCGCCGCGCCCTGGTCGAACTCGGCGTAGCCCCGCGGCGCGTCCTCCAGCGGGATCACCTCGGCGTTGACCGCCTTCGCGATCTGCACCCGGTCGTGCAGGATCGCCATCATCAGCTGGCGGTTGTAGCGCATGACCGGGCACTGGCCGGTGGTGAAGGCGTGCGACTTCGCCCAGCCCAGGCCCAGTCGGATGGACAGCGACCCGGACTTGGCCGCCTCGTCGGCCGCCCCCGGGTCACCGGTCACGTAGAGGCCCGGGATGCCGAGCGCACCGCCGGCCCGCGTGATGTCCATGAGCGAGTTCAGCACCGTGGCCGGCGCCTCCCGCTCGGCGTCCTTGCCGTGGCCACGGGCCTCGAAGCCGACCGCGTCGACGCCGCAGTCCACCTCGGGCTCACCCAGGATCTGCGCGATCTGGTCCTTGGGGTCGCCCTGGGAGACGTCGACGGTCTCGCAGCCGAAGCTCCTGGCCTGGGCCAGCCGCTCCGCGTTGAGGTCGCCGACGATGACGACCGCGGCACCGAGCAGCTGCGCGGAGGCGGCCGCGGCCAGCCCGACCGGGCCGGCCCCGGCGATGTAGACGGTCGACCCGGTGCCCACCCCGGCGGTGACGCAGCCGTGGTAGCCGGTCGGGAAGATGTCCGACAGCATCGTCAGGTCCCGGATCTTGGCCAGGGCCTGGTCCCGGTCGGGGAACTTCAGGCAGTTCCAGTCCGCGTACGGGACCATCACGTACTCGGCCTGCCCGCCGGTCCAGCCGCCCATGTCGACGTAGCCGTAGGCCGAGCCGGGACGGTCGGGGTTGACGTTCAGGCAGATGCCAGTCTTGCCCTCCTTGCAGTTGCGACAGCGACCGCACGCGATGTTGAACGGCACGCTGACGATGTCGCCGACCTGGAGGAACTCGACGTCCGAGCCCTTCTCGATGATCTCCCCGGTGATCTCGTGCCCCAGGACCAGTCGCTCCGGCGCCGTCGTCCGGCCGCGGACCATGTGCTGGTCGCTGCCGCAGATGTTGGTGCTGACCGTCTTGAGGATGACCCCGTGCGGGGTCTTGCGACCGACGTTGGCCGGGTTGACCCCCGGCCCCTCCTTGAGTTCCAGCCCGGGGTAGTCCAGGTCGGCGACCTCGACCTTGCCCGGCCCCATGTACATGACTGCCTTGTTGCCTGCCACGGACGATCCTCCTCCTCAGCGCCGGCACGCCTCTGTGCCGGCCGCAGTGCCCACCGCCCAGGCCCCCCGGCGGCCGGTCCCTCGCTGTCCGTGACGGTCCTCCGGGGGCTCGGAGACGGCAGGTCCAGAGTGTGGTCCGCGCCACCCCCGGTGCGGCCCTCCGGGACGCGGCCCCAGGATCCGACACGCGGCCTGTACACACGTAGCGTGGCCTGCCGTGCTCGTACTGCTGCCACCGTCGGAGACCAAGGCCCCCGGTGGGGACGGCGCCCCGCTCGACCTCGCCACGCTGTCCTGGCCCGAGCTGACCGACGTCCGGGCGCAGCTGGTCAAGGCGCTGGTGGAGCTCTCCGGTGACCTCCCGGCGGCGCGGGCGGCGCTGGGCCTCTCGACGGGCCAGGACGGCGAGGTCGCCCGCAACGCCGCGCTGCCGGGCGCCCCGACGGCGCCGGCCCTGGAGCGCTACACCGGCGTCCTGTACGACGCGCTGGACGTGCGCTCGCTGACCCGCGCCCAGCGGGCCCGGGCCGACCGGCGACTGGCGGTGGGGTCGGCGCTGTTCGGCGCGGTCCGCGGGACCGACGCGATCCCGGCCTACCGGCTGTCGGCCGGCTCCGTGCTGCCCGGGCTGCCGGCGCTGCGTGCGCTGTGGCGGCCGGCGCTGGGCCCGGTCCTCGCGGAGGTGGACGAGCTGGTGGTGGACCTGCGCAGCACCGCCTACGCCGCGCTCGCGCCGGTGCCCGGCGCGGTGACCCTCGAGGTGCTCAGCGAGCGTCCGGACGGCACCCGTGCGGTGGTCAGCCACGCCAACAAGGCGCACAAGGGCCGCGTCGCCCGGCTGCTGGCCACGACGACCGGCGAGCCGAGGGACGTCGTCCGGCTGCGCGCGCTGCTGCGGCGCGCCGGGTTCCACGTGGAACACCCCGGCGGGACGGCGCTGACCCTCGTCGTCCCCGGCGCGCAGGCGGCCCGCTGAGCGCGCCACGCTGCGTTGCCGGTGAGGTGATCTGCGTCAGGATCGTTGCGCCCAACGGAGGGGACGTGGCATAACGTCGGGGACGCGGAGGCCCGAACAGCGTGGCTGCCGACGGCCTCGGGGCGACCCGGCCGGGCGTCGACAACGGAGAGGTGTCGGTGGAGGGATCCCCGCGTCAGCGTGGCGTCGCGCCCGCACCCGACGTCGAGTGGGCGGCGGAAGCACTGAGCGGCGATCCCGCTCGCCTGCGCGCCGCACGCCGGCTCCGGCTCTCGCAGGCCGGCTCGCCCGCCGTCGACCGCCTCGTCGAGCTGGCGGCCCGGCTGCTGGGGGCGCAGTCGGGACAGATCTCGCTGCTGGACGAGGTCCAGTCCGTCGCCGGCGTCGCCGGGCTGCCCCCGGGCAGCGCCCTGCGGGAGACCCCGCTGGCCGAGTCCCCCTGCACGCTCGCCGCGGTCGGCGGCGAGGTCCTCGCCATCCCCGACGCGCGCGCCGACGAGCGGGTCGGCCACCTGCCCACCGTCACCGGCGGGATGGTCGTCGCCTACCTCGGCGCCCCGCTGAGCGACAGCCAGGGGCACGTCGTCGGCACGCTGTGCGTCTTCGACCCGCTGCCGCGGGAGTGGTCCGAGACCGACGCCGCCACGCTGCGCCAGCTGGCCGCCTCGGTGGTGACCGAGCTGGAGTACGCCGCGCTGACCGGCGAGTACGAGCGGCAGCACCTGCGCTGGCGGCTGGCGATGGACGCCGGCGGCGTGGGCACGTTCGACTGGGACCTGCGCACCGGCGAGCTGGTGTGGGACGAGCCGCTGATGTCGATGTTCGGCTACACCGCCGAGGACTTCGACGGCACGATCACCGCGTTCAACCGGCGGCTGCACCCCGACGACCTGCCGCGGGTCGGCGAGGCGCTGCGGGTGTGCATCGAGACGTGCGGCGACTTCGAGGCCGAGTACCGCGTCGTCCACCCCGACGGCGAGACCCGGTGGGTGCAGGCCCGCGGTCGCGCGCTGGGCGGCCCGAGCGGGATCACCGTCCGGGTGCTCGGCTCCGCCTACGACACCACCGAGGACCGCACCGGCGAGCTCCGCGTCACCCGCGTGCTCGAGGCCATGCCGGCCGGCTTCTACTCGCTGGACCACGAGTGGCGCTTCACGCACGTCAACGCCGAGGCCGAGCGGCTGCTGGGCCGCAGCCGCGAGGAGCTGCTCGGCCAGGTCATCTGGACGGCGTTCCCGGGGACGGTGAACAGCGACTTCGAGGAGAACTACCGCAACGCCGTCCGCACCGCGCAACCGGTCAACTTCGACGCGCACTACCCCGCCCCGCTGGACGGCTGGTACGAGATCCGCGCCTGGCCGACCCCCGAGGGCCTGTCGGTCTACTTCATCGAGGTCACCGAGCGGAAGATGGCACGCGAGCGCGCCGAGCGCTCGGCGCAGCGGCTCGCGCTGCTGGCGCGGGTGAGCGCCGAGCTGGCCGGGACCCTGGACGCCCAGACCGCCACGGGCCGCCTGCCCCGGCTGGTCGTCCCGACGCTGGGCGAGTGGTGCATCGTCACCGTGGTCGACGCCGAGGGGCGCCCCCGCGACGTCGGCTGGTGGCACGCCGAGCCCTCCTCCCGCACGCTGGTCGAGCGCTACGCCGCCGTCCGGCTGGACTCCATGCCGGCCACCTCGCCGGTGGCCCGGGCCCTGCTGGCCGGGGATTCGGTGCGGGCGACCGTCGGCGAGGTGACCGACCTGCTGCCCGACGGCGAGGCGCGGGACCTGCTGACCGCACTGGCGCCGGCCTCGGCGGTCTGCCTCCCGCTGCGCGGCCGGGGGCGCACGCTGGGCGTGCTGACCCTCTACGCCGGCCCCGGCGAGGCGCTCTCGCGGGAGGACGTCGCCACCGCGCAGGACGTCGCCGACCGCGCCGGGCTGGCCCTGGACAACACCCGGCTCTACGCCCAGCAGCAGCAGCTGGCCGAGGGCCTGCAGCGCAGCCTGCTCACCGAGCCGCCGGAGCCCGACCACGCCGAGATCGCCGTCCGCTACCTGCCCGCGGTCGAGGCAGCCCGGGTCGGGGGCGACTGGTACGACGCGTTCCTGCAGCCCGGCGGGGCCACGATGCTGGTCATCGGCGACGTCGTCGGCCACGACACCGAGGCGGCCGCGGCGATGGGCCAGCTGCGCGGGCTGCTCCGGGGCATCGCGACCTACAGCGACGCCCCGCCGGTGGAGGTGCTGCGGGGTCTGGACGCCTCCATGGCGGTGCTGCAGACCCGCGTGCTGGCGACCGCCGCCGTCGCCCGCTTCGAGCAGACCGACGACGAGCGCCGGCGCAGCATCACCCGGATGCGCTGGGCCAACGCCGGGCACCTGCCGCCGCTGGTCATCAACCCCGACGGCAGCGTCGCCGAGCTGGCCGCCTGGAAGGGCGACCTGCTGCTGGGCGTCGACCACGAGGCCGAGCGGCAGGAGTCGGTGGTGACCCTCGACCGCGGTTCCACGGTGCTGCTGTTCACCGACGGCCTGATCGAGCGGCGCGACGCCGACCTGGACGCGGGGATGGTGCGGCTGCGCGAGGCACTGGTCGAGGTGGCCCACCTGCCCCTGCAGCGGTTGCTCGACGAGGTGCTCGAGCGGCTGGTGGACGGCCGACCCGAGGACGACGTCGCGCTGGTCGCCGTCCGGCTGCACCGCCAGGACCGGCCCCGTCCGCCGGAGGCCGGCCCGCAGGACGTGCCGGACGTCGTCCCGCCCGAACCTGCCGGCTGAGTCACCGCGCGGTCCGGTGCCGACGTCCCTGGTCGGCCCTGATCAGCCCCGTCGGCTGACGCACTCTCGCGCTGTTCCTGCCGCCTCGGCGCTGGTACAGGCGCGCGCAGGTGACAGGAACAGCGCGGGAGTGCGCGGGGCGCAGCAGGCCGGTGACACCGGTCGCCCAGCGCGTGCTGCAGGACCGGTATGGCATGGGGAACACCCGCGGTCCGTGCCAGAGTCACCGGATGACCGTCACCGAGGAGCTCTGCCTCCGGCCCGCGACCGAGCTGGCCGCGCTCATCCGCACCCGGCAGCTGTCGGCGCGCGAGCTGACCGACGCCTGCCTGGAGCGGATCGAGCGGCTCGACCCGCAGGTCAACGCCGTCGTCACGCTGGACGCCGAGGGCGCGCGGGCGGCAGCCGACGCCGCGGACGCCGCGCTGGCGGCCGGCGAGGAGGTCGGCCCCCTGCACGGGCTGCCGGTGGTGCACAAGGACACCCACGCCACCGGCGGCATGCGCACCACCTGGGGCTCGCCGCTCGCCGACACCGTGCCGGCGGACGACGAGCTGGTGGTCGCCCGGTTGCGCGCCGCCGGCACGGTGCGGCTCGGCAAGACCAACGTCCCGGAGTTCGCGGCCGGGTCGCACACGTTCAACCCACTCTTCGGCGTCACCCACAACCCGTACCGGCACGGCCTGTCGGCCGGCGGGTCGAGCGGCGGCGCGGCCGCGGCGCTGGCGGCCGGGTTCGCGCCGGTCGCCGAGGGCAGCGACTTCGGCGGCTCGCTGCGCAACCCGGCGGCGTTCTGCAACGTCGTCGGGCTGCGGCCCACGCCGGGCCGGGTGCCGACCTGGCCGGCGGCGATGGGCTGGTCGCCGCTGTCGGTGCAGGGGCCGATGGGCCGCACCGTGGCCGACGTCGCGCTGGCGCTGTCGGCGATCGCCGGGCCGGACCGGCGGGTGCCGATCTCCCTCGACGACCCCGCCGCCCCGTTCGCCGAGCCCCTGCCGGAGCGGCTCGACGGGCTGCGGGTGGCCTGGGCGCCCGACCTGGGCGGGCGGGTGCGGGTCGACCCGGCGGTCACGGCGGTGCTCACCGACGGCGTGCGGGTGTTCGAGGACCTGGGCGCCACCGTGGAGGCCGACTGCCCGGACCTGTCGGGAGCCGACGACGTCTTCGGCACGCTGCGGGCCTGGGTGTTCGACGCGACCTTCAGCGAGCTGGCGCAGCGGCACCCCGACCGGCTCAAGGAGTCGATCCGCTGGAACGCCGCCCTGGGTGCGCGGCTCAGCGGCGCCGACGTGGCCCGCGCCGAGATCGCCCACACGGCCCTGTACCAGCGGGTGGTGGAGTTCTTCGACCGCTACGACGTCCTGCTGGCGCCGACGACGCAGGTGCTGCCCTTCCCGGTGGAGCAGGAGTACCCCACCGAGGTGGCCGGCGAGCCGCTGGAGGACTACCTGTCCTGGATGCGCTCCTGCACGCTCATCACCCCGACCGGCTGCCCGGCGCTGTCCGTGCCCGGGGGCTTCACGCCCGATGGGCTGCCGGTGGGCCTGCAGGTCATCGCCCCGCCGCGGGCCGACCGGCGGGTGCTCGAGGTCGGCCACGCGTTCGAGCAGGCGACCCGCTTCGGCGAGCGCCGGCCGCTCCTCTGACGCCGTCTGGCGCTCTCTAGCCGACACGCTAGACAGCCGCAGACGACCCTCGACCGGCGTCTGCGCGTCTTCACCACGGGCGCTGGACGGCTGGAGACGGTGCTCGACCGGACGGTGTCAGCACCCGGGCCGTGAACAGCGGCAGACCAGGACCGTCGAGGTGGTCGAGTGCGACGGCCCGGCCGGCCATGGCGAGCACCAGGTCGACGGTGCGACCCCGCACGAGCGGCCCCTCCCCCACCCCGAAGGGGCCGTCGGTGGCCTGGAGTCGCAGCCCCGCCGCCCGGCGCTTCGACGGCACCGTGAAGTTGCGCCCGGCGTAGAACCGCGCCACCCGCTCCAGTGCCGCGGGCGCGTACGGGTGGGAGATGCCGAGCGGACGGCGGACGTCGTCACCGTGCACGACCGCCTCCCCCAGCCACCCGTCGACGTGGCCGCTCGGCGCCGTCCTGCTGCCCACGACCCCGCGGAACAGCCGGAGCGTCTCCTCCGGGGTCCCGCCGAGCTGCTCGCGCAGCCGCATGTCGACCATCCGGTCGACGTCGAAGCGGCACCGGGCGAGGCCGGCCAGCCAGCGGACCGGGCCCGAGCTCGCCCCCGCGGTGAGGTGGGCGACGACCTCCTCGACGCTCAGCCCCGCGCACAGCGACGGTGTCCGCCAGCCGTCCGCGTCCAGCTGCTCCAGGTCCGCCACCAGCGCGGCCCGCTCCGCCGCCACCAACTGCCACGTGTCCGTCACGCCGTGCAGACCGCCGTCGGCCCCCGAAGTCATCGCCGGACGTGGCGAGTGCGACGGAGGTGGCCCCCCTGCAGGGGCCCACCGCGAGCTCGCGAGCGGTGGGGGGCAGGGGGGTCCTTCACCGGCGGCGGCGCAGGCCGCGCAGGGTGCGGACGGCGACCAGCAGCTCGGCCAGCTCCTGGCGGTCCCCGGACGCGATGTCGACCAGCTGTGCGGCCGCCCGCTGCTGCGTGCCGTCCCAGCCGGACACCCAGCGCTCCACCAGCCCCGCGGCGTCCCCGTCGTCCCCCGCACGGGCGGCGAGCACCTCGGCGGTGAGCGCGGCCTGCTCGCCGGTCAGGTCGTCGCGGAGCGAGGCGCGGGCCATCGCCGGCCAGCGGCGGTCGCGGGGCAGCGCGACGACCAGCTCGCGCAGCGGCACCAGCGCCAGCCGCTCGGCCACCGCCTGGTGCACCTGCCCGGCCAGCTCGATCGGGGCGCCGGTGCGCTCGGCGACGACGGCCAGGTCCAGCGCGGCCGGCAGCAGCGGCGCCGCGGCCACCTCGGCGGCCAGCGCCGCGGGCACGCCGGACCGCTGCAGCCGCGCGGTCCGCTCGGCGTGCGCCTCGGCCTCGGCACCCAGCAGCCACGACGGCAGCCCGGCGCGCACCGCGGCCACCGGCGCGGCGAACCGGTCCGTCACGGCCCCGAGCGGGGCCGCCTCCTCCGCGGCCAGCTCGGGCAGCCGCAGCAGCCAGCGGGCCGCCCGCTCGGCCAGCCGGGTGGCCTCGGTGCGCAGCTCCACCTGGGTGGTCGCCGGCACCCGGTTGTCCAGCGGGCGGACGGCGTCCCAGAGGCGGTCCACCTCGAACACCGCCCGGGCCACCGCGTGCGCCCGCACGACCCCGGTCAGCGGCACCCCGGTCTCCTCGGCCAGCCGGAACAGCCCGGTCACGCCGGCGACGTTGACCGCCCGGTTGGTCAGCGCGGTGGCGACGATCTCCCGGCGCAGCGGGTGCCCGGTGACCGCGGCGGGGAAGCGGCGGCGCAGCTCGGCCGGGAAGTAGCCGACGAGCAGCTCCTCGAGCGCCGCGTCGTCGGGCAGGTCGGAGGCCAGCACGGCGTCCCCCGTCACGAGCTTGGCGTAGGCCAGCAGCACCGACAGCTCCGGGCCGGTGAGCGCCTGGCCGTCCCGCCGGCGCTCGATGAGCTGCCGGTCGTCGGGCAGGAACTCCACGCTGCGGGTCAGCCGCCCGGAGCGCTCCAGGGCGCGCAGGAGCCGCTGGTGCGCGTCGAGCAGGCTGCGCGCGGACGTCGTCTCGACGGCCAGCGTCGCGTTCTGGGCGTGGTTGTCGGTGAGGACGGCGGCGGCGACCTCCTCGGTCATCTCCCCCAGCAGCGCCGCGCGGCCCGCCGCGTCCAGCTCGCCCGCCTCGACCACCCGGTCCAGCGCGATCTTGATGTTGACCTCGTGGTCGGAGGTGTCGACGCCGGCGGAGTTGTCGATGGCGTCGGTGTTCACCCGCCCGCCGTTCAGCGCGTACTCGACCCGCCCGCGCTGGGTGAGGCCGAGGTTGCCGCCCTCCCCCACCACACGCACCCGCAGGTCGCGGCCGTCGACCCGGACGGCGTCGTTGGCCTTGTCGCCCACGTCGAGCGCGCTCTCGGCGGCGGCCTTGACGTAGGTGCCGATGCCGCCGTTGAACAGCAGGTCCACCGGGGCGAGCAGGACCGCGCGGATCAGCTCGACCGGGGAGAGGGTGTCGACGTCGCCGGCCAGGCCCAGCGCCGCCCGCACCGGCTCGCTGACCGGGATGGCCTTCGCCGTCCGCGGCCACACGCCGCCGCCGGGGCTGACCAGCGCGGGGTCGTAGTCGGCCCAGGAGGAGCGCGGCAGCTCGAACAGCCGCCGCCGCTCGGCGAAGGAGGTCGCGGCGTCGGGCGTGGGGTCGACGAACACGTGCCGGTGGTCGAAGGCGGCGACCAGCCGGATGTGCTCGGACAGCAGCATCCCGTTGCCGAACACGTCGCCGGACATGTCGCCGACGCCGACGACGGTGAAGTCCTGCGACTGGACGTCCAGGTCGAGCTCGCGGAAGTGCCGGGTCACCGACTCCCACGCGCCGCGGGCGGTGATGCCCATGGCCTTGTGGTCGTAGCCGACCGAGCCGCCGGAGGCGAAGGCGTCGCCGAGCCAGAAGCCGCGCTCGAGCGCGACCGCGTTGGCCAGGTCGGAGAAGGTCGCCGTCCCCTTGTCGGCGGCGACGACGAGGTAGGTGTCGTCGCCGTCGTGCCGGACCACCCGCTCGGGCGGGACCACCTTCCCGTCCACCAGGTCGTCGGTCAGCGACAGCAGCGCGCCGATGAACAGCCGGTAGCAGGCCTGCCCCTCGGCGGTCCACGCGTCCCGGCCGGCGCTCTCCGGCGGCGGCCTGCGGACGACGAACCCGCCCTTGGCGCCGGTCGGCACGATGACGGTGTTCTTCACCATCTGCGCCTTGACCAGGCCGAGCACCTCGGTGCGCAGGTCCTCGTGCCGGTCGGACCAGCGCAGCCCGCCGCGGGCGACCGCGCCGAAGCGCAGGTGCACGCCCATCACCCGCGGCGAGCTGACCCACACCTCGCGGGCCGGGCGCGGCTCGGGGACGTCGGGCACCTGCGCCGGGTGGAGCTTGAGCGCCAGCGGGGCGGGCTGGGTCGGCGACATGGCGTAGTACGTGGTCCGCTGGGTGGCGAGGACGGCGGCGAGCATCGCGGTGAGCACCCGGTCGGCGTCCAGCGACTCCACCTCGCCGATCGCCTGCCGCAGCGAGGTCACCAGCTCCTCGGCGCGGGCCGCCCGCCCGCGGTCCCGGCTGGGGTGGAACCGGGTCTCGAACAGCGCGACCAGCCGGGCGACGACGTCGGGGTGGGCGCCCAGCGTCGTCTCCACGTACCGCTGGCCGAAGGGCAGCCCGGCCTGGCGCAGCCACTGCACGTAGGCGCGGACGACGGTGACCTGCCGCCAGTTGAGCCCCGCCAGCAGCACGAGCGCGCCCAGGCCGTCGTCCTCGGCGTCGCCGCGCCACACCGCCGACAGCGCCTCGGTGAACCGCTCGGGCAGCGAGCCGGCGAACGGCAGCTCGCCGACCGGCGCGGTCAGCCCGAAGTCGTAGATCCAGGCCAGCGGGGCGCCGATCCGGTCGATCTCGTAGGGCCGTTCGTCGACGACGTCGACCCCGAGGTGCTGCAGCACCGGCAGGACGTCGGACAGCAGCAGCCGCTGCCCCACCCGGTACACGGCCAGCCGCGGCTCGGACGACGACGCCCCGGCCGGGCGGCGCAGCACCAGGCCGAGCTCGCCCTCGGCCAGCCCGTCGAGCCGCTCCAGGTCCTCGACGGCGGCCGTGGCGGGGAAGTCCTCCTGGTAGACGGCCGGGAAGGCGTCGGCGACCCGGGCGAAGCGGGTCTCGGCGTCCGCGCCGTAGCGCGCCTTGAGGGCGTCGGCGAGCTCGTCGGTCCAGCTGCGGACGACGGCGGTCAGCGCGTCCTGCAGGGCCGGGACGTCGACCTCGGGCAGCGAGGGGCGCCCGCCGCGGGCCACCGGCGGGCGGACCACGAAGTGCAGCCGGGCCAGCACCGACTCGGTGACCCGTGCGGTGTACTCGATGCTCGTGCCGCCCAGCCGCTCGAGCAGCAGCTGCTGCACCGCCAGCCGCACCTCGGTGGTGTACCGGTCGCGGGGCAGGAACACGATCGCCGACCAGAACCGGTCGCCGGGGTCGCGGCGCAGGAACAGCCGGGTCTGCCGGCGCTCCTGCAGGTGCAGCACGGCGAGCGCGACGGGCAGCAGCTCGTCGGTGCCGACCTGGAACAGCTCCTCGCGGGGGTAGGTCTCCAGGACGTCGAGCAGTTCCTTGCCGGTGTGGCTGTCGGCCGGGACGCCGGAGCGCTCGACCACCTCGGCCACCCGGCGGCGCACCAGCGGCACCTCGCGGACGGTGTGCGCGGCGGCGGCGGACGGGAACAGCCCGACCAGGCGGTGCTGGCGGGGCGGCCCGCCGTCCGCGCCGGGCAGGGTGACCGTGACCAGGTCCAGCCAGGTGCGCCGGTGCACCGTCGAGCGGGCGTCGGCCTTGGTCACCGCGATCAGCGTGGTGCCCGGGGGGCCCTCGATGGCGGTGCCGGTGTCGGAGCGGAGCACCCCGAGCCCGCTGCCGGCCACCGGGCGGGCCGTCGTCCGGCCCCGGGAGCGGACCAGGTCGACGTCTCGGGCGCCGAGCCAGACGAAGTTGCCGTCGGTCAGCCAGCGCAGCAGCGCGGCGGCCTCGGCGGGGTCGTCGGCCGGGTCGGCGGGGGCGGTGGGCGGGTCGGCCGGCCCGGAGTCCCCGGCCACCGGCATGCCCGCCAGCCGGTCGGCCAGCTCCAGGGCGCGGGCGCGCATCCTCGAGGCGTCCTCGTCGACGGCGCGGACGTCGGCCAGCACGGTGCGCAGCCCGCCGACGAGGTCGCCGGTCGCCTCCTCGTCCAGCGGCCCGTCGAGGACGACGGCCATCCAGGACTCCGCGAGCGCGTCGGCGCCGCACGCCCCGGGCTCGGCGCTGTCGCAGAACGCGCGGATCCGGCCGGCCACGTCGCGGCGGACGACCAGCACCGGGTGGACGACGTGCTCCAGGCCGAAGCCCTGCCGCACCACCTCGGCGGTGACCGAGTCGACGAGGAAGGGCATGTCGTCGGTGACGACCAGGACGAGCGTGCGGGACGCGGCGCCGTCGCCGGCCGGCAGCTCCTGGACGTCGACGGTCGCCGACCCCTCGGGGCGCACCTCGGCCAGCCGCAGGTGGCGCAGCGCCAGGGCGGCGAGGTCGGCCGGGTCCTGGTCGAGGACCTCCGCGGCCGGCTCGCTCCAGTAGTAGCGGCGCAGCAGGGCCGGGACGTCGTCGGCGCCGCAGCCGGCGGGCAACCCGGGGCCGCGGTCCAGCACCTCCCGGGCGGCGCGCTCCAGCAGGCGGCGCTTCTCGTCGCGTTCCGCCTCGAGGGCGGCGAGCTCGGTCGCGGCGGCGGGGGTGCCGTCGTCCGCGGGGGCCGGTACCGGGATCGCCGGGACCGTGCCGGTGGTGCGGGCCATGACGGCGACGCTAGAGCAAGGACCCCCCGCCCCCCACCACTCGCGAGCTCGTGGCGGGACCCTGCAGGGGGCCTGCCTGCCGTCACAGCGACGCGGCGTCCCCTCAGCGGCGCTCGGTGAGCTGGTCGGCCACCCAGCCGCCGATGGCCAGCAGCAGCCCGCCGGCGATCGCGGTGCCCACGCCGTCGACCTGCAGCCGGTCGCTGATCGCGGCGGTGATGCCGAGCAGGGCGGCGTTCACCACCAGCAGGAACAGGCCCAGCGTGACCAGCACGAACGGCAGCGACAGCAGCCGGAGGACCGGGCCGACGATCGCGTTGACCAGGGCGAAGAGCAGGGCGACCCACAGGTACGTGCCGGGCTCGCCGAGCGGCCCGTCCGGGTTCGGGACCACCTCGATGCCGTTCAGCAGGTAGGCGACGCCGTAGAAGACGGCGGCCATGAGGACGACCTTCACCAGGAACCGCAGCACGGCGCCCACGCTAGCGGCGCCGCCTGGGAGCGCCCTGTGCATCGGAGGTTCTACGACCGTCTAGCGCCCCGGGTAGACGCCGCGAGATCCCCCTCGAGACCCACCCCCCTCCGCCGTGATCATGGGGTTGGCGCCGCCCGTGCCGGCGCGCCGTCGCGTGTCGCCTGCCACAACTCCGTGATCAACTCGGGGACAGCGGGAGGATGGCCGCATGACCGCGCCCGTGCAGCGACCGGCCCTGGTGTTCGACGGCGACTGCGGCTTCTGCACGCGCTCGGCCGACGTCGCCCGGCGGGTGCTGCCCGCCGGCTGCGCCGTCGTCCCCTGGCAGGAGGTGGACCTCGCCGCCGTCGGCACCACCGCCGCGCGTGCCCGGCAGGAGGTGCTCTGGGTGCCGCGCGCCGGCGAGGTCGTCGGCGGGGCCCGCGCGGTCGCCGCCGCCCTGCGCGCCGCCGGCTCCGGGTGGGCGCTGCTCGGCCGGCTGCTGCAGCTGCCGCCCGTCGACCGGCTGGCCGGCGCCGTCTACCGGGTGGTCGCCGCCAACCGCATGCGGCTGCCCGGCGGGACGGCGGCCTGCGCCCTCCCCCCGCGCGCGGAGGACCGGGCTCCCTGACCGGGGATCAGCCGATCGGGAAGGCGTCGGCCACCAGGTAGAGCCCCAGCAGGAACAGCACCCAGGCGACCGTCTCGCCCGAGGCCCGGGACAGCCAGCCCTCGACCCGGGTGAGCACCGGGGTGAGCCGCTCGTGCAGCGTCACGCGCAGGGCGAGCAGGACCAGCGCGGGCAGGACCATCAGCAGGCAGTAGCCGGCCAGGACGCCGGCGGCGGGCACGGTGCCCAGGCCGGACGTCGCCAGCAGGGCGATCGCGGCGAGGTACGGGACCATCGACACGGACTCGATCCCGACGGCCACGACGGCCAGGGTGACCACCGCGCCGGCCGGTCCGTCACCGCGCGCCCGGTCGCGCCAGCGGGCCAGCCGGCCCGGTCCCCTCGCCGCGCGGGCCGCCCGGCGGCGCTCCTTGCCGGCCTTCGTCCACGGCTCGACGGTCAGCCCGAGGACGACGAGCACCGCGCCGACGACCAGCTGCAGGACCCGTCCCCCAGTGCTGTCCAGGGCCGCGCCGACCGGGCCGGCGAGCTCGGCCACGCCGAGGAGCAGCAGGACGCCGATCAGCAGGTAGCACCCGGCCACCGCACCGAGGAACGTCAGGATGCGACCGACCCGGACCCGGCCGGGCGCCAGCATCAGCCACAGCGGCAGGACCAGCGTGCCGACGCTCGTGCTGTCGACCAGGGCCAGCGCGACCAGCGGCAGGAACACCCCGACGTCCACCCGACCTCCTTTTCCAGCACGACTGTGCTGCCAACGGCAAGGTAGCACAGTCGTGCTAGAAAAGGCCGTGCCCCGGATCGTGGACGCCGACCAGCGGCGCAGGGAGCTGACCGAGGCCGTCTGGCGGGTGATCCGCCGGGACGGCGTCGCGGCCGCCTCCGTACGGGCCGTCGCCCGGGAGGCCGGCACGTCGATGGGCGCGCTCCGGCACTGGTTCGGCACGCAGGACGAGCTGCTGCACTTCGCGATGACCCTCGTGATGGAGCGCGCGCGGACCCGCGCCGAGGCGGCCGCCGCGGCCGGCGGGCCGCTCGTCCCCCGGCTGCTGCGGGTGCTGGAGGAGACGCTCCCCCTGGACGAGGAGCGGCGGGCCGAGACCGAGGTGTGGCTGGCGCTCACCGCCCGGGCCCTGGTGGACCCGCAGCTGGCCGGGCTGCGCGACCGGTCCTCCGCCGAGCTGCACGCGTTCTGCGTCGACGTGGTGCGGGTGCTGGTCGCCGAGGGCGCCGCCCGGCCCGACCTGGACGTCGACCTGGAGGGCGAGCGGCTGTACGCCGTCCTCGACGGGCTGGCGGTGCACGCGGTGACCCGACCGTCGGTCCTGCCCCCCGACCGCGTGCGGGAGGTGCTGGCCACCCACCTCGCCGCGCTGGGCGCCACGCGCTAGGTCGGTCTACCCACGTCTACCGCTCGGGCTAGACGACCCCATACGGTGGTCGACGTGGACCCCGTGCGGAACCCCTACGCGCCCGGCGCCGGCCAGCGCCCGCCCGAGCTGGCCGGCCGGGACGACGAGCTGTCGGCGTTCGACGTCGTCCTGGAGCGCATCGCGCACGGCCGCCCCGAGCGCTCGCTGGTGCTCACCGGGCTGCGCGGGGTCGGCAAGACGGTGCTGCTCAACCAGCTGCGCTCGGCGGCGATCGGCCGTGGCTGGGGCACCGGCAAGATCGAGGCGCGGCCGGACCAGTCGCTGCGCCGGCCGGTCTCCTCCGCGCTGCACATGGCGCTGCGCGAGCTGCGGCACCCCGACCAGGAGTCGATGGAGGCCGTCCTGGGGGTGCTCAAGGCGTTCGCGCTGCGGCAGACGGCAGACGGCAAGGTGCGCGACCGCTGGCAGCCGGGCATCGACGTCCCGGCGTCCAGCGGGCGCGCGGACTCCGGTGACATGGAGATCGACCTGGTCGAGCTGCTCAGCGACGCCGCGGGGCTGGCCGCCGACGTCGGGAGGGGCGTGGCGCTGTTCATCGACGAGATGCAGGACGTGCAGGCCGACGACGTCTCGGCGATCTGCGCGGCCTGCCACGAGCTGTCGCAGCAGGGCGCGCCGCTGATCGTCGTCGGCGCCGGGCTGCCGCACCTGCCGGCGGTGCTGTCGGCGTCCAAGAGCTACTCCGAGCGGCTGTTCCGCTACCTGCGCATCGACCGGCTGGACCGGCCGGCCGCCGACCGGGCGCTGCTCGCGCCGGCCGAGCGGGAGGAGGTCACCTTCGAGCCCGCGGCCCTGGACGCCCTGTACGCGGCCGCGGACGGCTACCCGTACTTCGTGCAGGCCTACGGCAAGGTCACCTGGGACGTCGCCGCCGCCTCCCCCATCACCGCCGCGGACGTCGCCGTGGCCGCGCCGGTGGCCGAGGCCGAGCTCGCGGTCGGCTTCTTCGGCTCGCGCTACGACCGGGCCACGCCCGCCGAGCGGGAGTACATGCACGCGATGGCCGAGCTGGGCGGGCCGAACGGCAGCGCGGTGGCGACGTCGGAGGTCGCGGTGTCGCTGGGCCGCAAGCCGGCGTCGCTGTCCCCCGCGCGCGACTCGCTGATCAAGAAGGGGCTCGTGTACTCGGCCGAGCGCGGCCAGATCGCCTTCACCGTGCCGCACTTCGGCCGCTACCTGCTCAGCCACCCCGACTAGCCCTTCCGGCGAGATCGCGTGATCTCGCCGGGGTCAGCCGCGGGGCAGGAGGAAGGCGTCCACGTCCGCCGCGACGTCGTCCGGGCGCTCCCAGTTCGGGCAGTGGCCGGTGCCGGCGTACACCCGCAGCTCGGCGTCCGGCAGTGCGGCCAGCAGCCGGTCCTGCTGGCCGCGGTCGAACAGGGCGTCGTGGTCTCCCCACAGCAGCAGCGTGGGTGCGGCGACGTCGCCCAGCCGGTCGCGGTCGTCGACGCGGACCAGCCCCTCCCAGGAGTCCCGGTAGACCCGCCCCGGCGCCTTGCGGCTCTCGGCGACCAGCGCGTCGAAGAAGTCCGGTGCCACCGGCCGGTGCACCGTGCCGGCGGCGAACTCCCGGGCGAAGTCGTCGGGGACCTCGTCGGGCAGGTCGGCGATCGCGGCCCGCACCTCCTGGACCAGTTCCTCCCCCATCCGGTCGGCCGAGCCGATGAGCACCAACCGGTCGACCCGGTCCGGGTGCTGCTCGGCCACCCGGCGGACGACGAAGCTGCCGAAGGAGTGGCCGACCAGGTGCGCCCGCTCCAGGTCGAGGGCGTCGCAGAGGTAGAGGAGGTCGTCGGCGAACCGGTCGAGGCCGTAGCCGGCCGGCGGGTGGTCGGAGTCGCCGAACCCGCGCTGGCTGTAGGCGACGGCGCGCAGCCGCGGGTCCAGGTGCGCGAGGACGCGGCTCCAGGAGAACCACGAGTCCGGCCAACCGTGGACGAGGACGACCGGCGTCCCCGCCGGGTCGCCCTGCCCGACGGTGTCCAACCGCAGCCCCCCGGGGAGGGTGACGGTGTCGTGGCGGAGCGTCGGCGTCGTCCGGGGCACGGGGTCCTCCGAGGGCCGGCCCCCGTGCACCCCCACGGTAGGACGGCGCACCCCGCGTCGGAACCGGTCCGCGCAGCGGCCAGGCCGGTGGTGCGCGTCGCACGGGCTGCGACCGCGGCGCCCTCCAGGCAGGCTGACCACCGTGACCGACCCCGCCCGTGACCCCGAGCTGATCAGCGTCCCGGTGGAGGGCGGCGACCTCGCCGCGCTGCACTGGCCGGCCGACGCCCCCGGCGCACCCATCGCCGTCCTGCTGCACGGCATCACCGCGAACGCCATGGCGTGGGCGCGGGTGGCCGGCGCGCTGGCCGGCGAGTTCGAGGTGGTCGCCCCCGACCTGCGCGGCCGGGGCGCCTCGGCCGGCCTCCCCGGGCCCTACGGCATCGAGCGGCACGCGGCCGACGTCGCCGCCCTGCTCGGCCACCTCGGGGCCGACGGCGACGCCGGGGCCGACGCCGCGGTGCTGGTCGGGCACTCGATGGGCGCCTTCGTCGCCGCGCTGGCCGCCGCGGGCACCGCGCGCGACCGGGTGCACGGCCTGGTGCTGGTCGACGGCGGCCTGGCCTTCCCGCAGCCGCCGGGCGCCGACGTGGACGCGATGCTGTCCGCCGTCCTCGGGCCGTCGCTGGACCGGCTGTCCATGACCTTCCCCGACCTCGCCGCGGTGCGGGCGTTCTGGGCCGGGCACCCCGCGGTGGGGCCGTGGGTCGACGTCCCCTCCGTGGCGGCCTACCTGGCCCGCGACATGGTGGGTGAGCCGCCGGCGCTGCGCAGCGCGTGCGTCCCCGAGGCGGTCCGGGTCGACGGCGGTGACGTCCTGCTCAACGAGCGGGTCCTCGAGGCGACCACCGACCTGCCGGTGCCGGCCACCCTGCTGTGGGCCACCCGCGGGCTGCTCGACCAGACGCCGGGCCTCTACGACGAGGTGCGGCTGGCGCAGCTGGGCCTGGAGCCGAGCGGGATCACCGCCCGCGAGGTGCCCGACACCAACCACTACTCGGTCCTGTGGGCCTCCCAGGGGGTCGAGGCGGTCGCCGCCGCCGTCCGCGAGGCCGCCGCGCGCGGCTGAGGCGGCCGGCGCGGCCGCGGTGTCCACGCCACGCCGGTGCGCCTTGGCAGGCCGCCTGCGCGCTGCCACCATCCGGGCACCCTCCCGCCCGCGGGGCGGCGGGGAGGTGCGCTCTGACAGAGGGGCCGGGGGCAGCCCGCCGAGAGGGGTGGCTTCCGTCGTGATCCCAGCACACGGCTCGCGTCGGCCGCACCGGGACACCGGCCTCGCCGACGAGCTGGTCGCCCGGATGCCGGCCGTGCTGGGCTGCCTGGACCGGGCCGGGCGGGTGGTCCTGGTCAACGCCGAGGCCGAGCGGCTGATCGGGCGCGCGGCCGCCGGCGCGCTCGGCCGGCCGGTGACCGAGGTGCTCGGCGGCACCGCCGACGCCGTCACCCGGGCCTGCTCCGAGGCGCGTGCCTCCGGGGCGCCGGTCTCGGTGGAGGTGCCCGAGCCCGGCGGGGGTCCGGGCTGGGCGGCGCTGCACGCCTGGCCGGTGGACGACGGCGCCGCGTTCGCCTTCATCGACGTGACCGCCCGCCGGCGGGCCCAGGAGGAGGCCGAGGCCGCCCGGCACGCGGCCGAGCGGGCCGGCACCCGCACGGCGCTGCTGGCCGCGGTCACCGGCGAGCTCTCCGGGGCCCTGGACAGCGAGTCGGCGCTGGGCAGCCTGGCGCGCCTGGTCGTCCCGGCGCTCACCGACGGCTGCGTGGTCACCGTCGTCGACCGCGAGGGCCGCGCCCGCGACGTGGGCTCCTGGCACGCCGACCCCACCCGCCGCCCGCTGCTGGACCGCTACGCCCAGGTGCGGCTGGACACGCTGCCCGCGGCCTCGCCGGTCGCCCGGGCGCTGCGCGCCGGCAGCGAGGCGCGGGAGGCGGTGGACGCCGTCCTCGCGCTCATGCCCGAGGGGCCGGCCCGCGACCTGCTGGCGACCCTGGGCCCGGCGACCGCCGTCGTCCTGCCGCTGGCCGCCGACGGCCGCACCGTCGGCGTCCTCACCCTGTACCTCGACCCCGGCCGCACCCTGGACGACGACGACCTGGCCGCCGCCCGGGAGGTCGCCGCGCAGGCCGGGCGCGCGGTCGACCGGGTGCACCGGCAGAGCCAGCAGGCCAAGCTCGCAGAGGGTCTGCAGCGCAGCCTGCTCACCGACCCGCCCACCATCGCCGGCGCCCAGGTGGTGGTCCGGTACGTGCCCGCGGCAGAGGCCGCCCGCGTCGGCGGCGACTGGTACGACGCCTTCCTGCACCCCGGCGGCGACCCGGTCGTGGTCATCGGCGACGTCGCCGGCCACGACACCGCCGCGGCCGCGGAGATGGGGCAGCTGCGCGGCCTGCTGCGGGGCATCGCCCACTACAGCGGCGCGGGGCCGGCCGAGGTGCTGCGCGGCCTGGACGCCGCGATGGCCGCGATGCACACGGGCACGCTGGCCACCGCGGCGATCGCGCGGCTCGAGGACGGCGGGCGGCTGCTGCGCTGGGCCAGCGCCGGGCACCCCCCGCCCCTGGTCGCCCACCCCGACGGCACGGTGGCCGTGCTGGCCGACGGGCTGGGCGACCTGCTGCTGGGCGTCGACCCGGCCGCGGTGCGGCGGGAGGCCACCGTGCCGCTGCCGCCCGGCGCGGTCGTGCTGCTCTACACCGACGGGCTGGTGGAGCGGCGGGGCTGCGACGTCGACACCGGCGTGGCCCGGTTGCGGCGGCACCTGGCCGCGCTGGCGGACCGCCCGCTGGAGGAGATGGCCGACGAGCTGCTCGCCCGGATGCTCCCCGCCACGCCGGGGGACGACGTGGCCCTGGTCGCCATCTCCGTGCACGCGCGGAGCTGACCAGCGGCGACGAGAGACGCGTCACTCCCTGGGGTCGGAAACCGCCAGTGCGCGGTTGAGCGCACGGCCGCCGGGGAACCCCCGTACACATCCGAGACCGCGACGGACGGGGAGAGGGCTGTGGGTCGACTCGCGTGGCCGCTTCGCCCGCTGCCCGACGGTCGGGGCGAGGTGTGGCGCTGGGACCTCCAGGCCGTCGCTGAGCTGCCCGCGGCACGGTCGGTGCTGCGGGCCCGGCTCGACGGGGTCGGCTTCCCCCGGGACGACGACGACACCGCGGCCGAGCGGCTGATCCTCGCCTTCGACGAGCTCGCCTCCAACGCGTTGCGGCACGGGCTGTCCCCCGTCGTCGCCACCGTGATCGCCGGCAGCGGCGGCTGGCTGCTCGACGTCAGCGACCACGACCCGGACACCATGCCGAACCCCGCGGTGGACCGCGACCCGTCCCAGGGCGGGATGGGGCTGTACCTGGTCGCCCGGCTGGCGGTGGCCCACGGCTGGTACGTCGACGACGGCTGCAAGCACGTCTGGGCCTGCCTGCCCACGAGCACCGAGGAGCCCGTGACCGCGGTCTGCTGAGAGAGACCCCCTGCCCCCCGCCACTCGCCGGCCCCGTCCCGAGGCTCGCCGCGAGCGTGCGAGCGGTGAGGAGGACGGGGTCCTCCTCCCTGCAGGGGGCCGGGCACGACGACGGCCCCGGGGCGGAGAGCCCCGGGGCCGTCGTGGTCGTGCGCCCGGGACGGCGGGGTGTGGATTCCCGCGCCGTCCCGGGGCGTCCGGTGCCTCTCGCGCGCGAAAGGCGATCGGGTCAGGCCATCGAGGGGATGACCAGCGAGAGGGCGCCCTTGCCGTAGCCGGGGACGTCGATCGCCAGGTCGAGGCGGTTGAAGTCCGCCAGCGAGCCGGCGATGTCGCCGGGCAGGTCGTCCCCCGGGGCGTAGAGCTTGTAGAGCTTGGAGTGCGGGGCACCCGGGACGTTGAACAGCGCCGAGAGCACGTTCACGACCTCGTGCAGCGCCTCGGTGAGCATCGAGGTCAGCTCGCCGTCCTCCTCGACGGCGTCCTGCGCGCCGCCGGGGGGCAGCAGCGCGAGGGCGGCGCCGGTGTAGGCCGACGCGCCGAGGTCCATGACGCACAGCGCGTTGACGCTCATCGACGGGTCCACGTACACGGCCACCGACACCGGCGACTTCGGCGTCGGGGTGACCGGGGCACCCGGCGTCACGCCGACCGGCTTGCCCACCAGGCCGGTGAGCATGTCCTTGACGGCCTTGGCGTCCGGCAGGACCACCGTCAGCGGCGCGCTCATGCGATCACCCCGTCCAGGTTCTCGCGGAAGGTCTCCTCGGTGAACGGCTTGGCGATGAGGAACAGCGCGCCGGCGTCGGCGGCCTTCTCCCGCATGTCCGCCGACCCCTCCGAGGTGACGAAGCCGAACGGCACGGCCGACCCCGCCGAGCGCAGCGCCTGCAGGCACTCCAGCCCGGTCATGTTCGGCATGTTCCAGTCGGACAGGACCAGGTCCGGCTTCTCCGCCTGGACCTTGTCGTAGGCGTCGCGGCCGTCCTCGGCCTCGACGATGTCGTGGTCGTCGTAGCCGGCCTGGCGCAGGGTGCGGATGACGATCTGCCGCATGACGCGGCTGTCGTCGGCGACGAGGATCTTCACAGGGACGCTCCGTTCGGGTGCGGGTTCTCGTGCGGGGGGTGGGGGACGGGCAGGGCCGGGAGGGCACCCTGCACCGACACGACCAGCGGCTGGCCGCGCCACAGGACCTCGAGGCGGCACACGTCGTCCGGGTTGCGGACGGCGGGGGCCTCGCCGACGCCCGGCAGGCTCAGTGCCGAGGAGCCGCGCAGGGCGGCCTTGACGTTGCCGCCCACGACGTTGGCGATCTCACCGAAGGCGTCGGCGACGTCCTCGTGGTCGAGCATCTCGGGAGCGGCGTCGCCGAGCAGGGCCCGGGTCAGGTCGGCGGCGGTCTGCCGGCCGGTGGTCAGGACGACGGTGCCGGTCCAGGGGCCGACGACGTCGACCCAGGCGGACAGGGTGTCGGCGGGCAGCTCGGCGGGGACCGGGACGAGCACCTCGTCCTCGCCCACCAGGGCGATCCACGCCTCGCCGGCGATCGCCTCGACCGTGGCCGCGTCGATCAGCGCGGTGATCAACGGGCGGGCGTCGGCGCTGCGCCGACGCTCACCGGTGTCCAGCGTCGTCACAGGACGACCTCCTCGGGGAGCAGGCCGAGCAGCGCCAGCTTGTCGCGCAGCGCGTCGGCGGTGAACGGCTTGATGACGTACTCGTGCGCCCCCGCGGCCAGCGCGCGGACGATCTGGCTCTGCTCGCTCTCCGAGGTCACCATCATCAGCGTGAGGGCCCGCCAGGCCGGGTTGGACCGGACGGCGGCGACGAACTGCAGCCCGTCCATGACCGGCATGTTCCAGTCGATGGTGCACAGGTCCGGCAGGTAGCCCTCGTGGAGCACGTCGAGCGCCTCCTGGCCGTGGGCGGCCTGGCGGGTCTCGTAGCCGAACCCCTCCAGGGCTGCGCTCACGATGCGCCGCATGGCGCGTGAGTCGTCGATCACCAAGGCACGCACGTCAGGCCCCCTTCAGCGGGCGGTAGGCGGAGCTGCGGCCGATGACGACCCGCTCCCAGGAGTCGTCGACGCCGAGGGTCGTCTCCGCGGCGCCGAGGAAGAGCCACCCGTCGGGCCGCATCAGCGTGCGCACCCGGCGGAGGATCGCCTGCTTGGTCGGCAGGTCGAAGTAGATGAGGACGTTGCGCAGGTAGACCACGTCGAACGGGCCCATCCGCGGCAGCGGGGCGGCGAGGTTGCACTCGCTGGCGGTCACCATCCGGCGCAGCCCCGGGGAGACCTGCCACTCGTTGCCCGCCCGGGTGAAGTGCCGCACCAGCATCGGCGCGGGGAGCCCGCGGTTGACCTCGAGCTGGCTGAACTTCCCGGCCCGGGTGCGCTCGACCATCTCGCGGGAGAGGTCGGTCGCGGTGATGGACACCCGGGTCGCGGCATTGGGCATCGCGTCCTCGAGCAGCATCGCGATCGTGTACGGCTCCTGCCCGCTGGAGCAGGCCGCCGACCAGATCTGCAGCCGGTCGACGGGGCCGCGGGCACCCAGCAGCGAGGGCAGCACCGTCGAGGTCAGGGCGGTGAACGGGTCGCCGTCCCGGAACCACGAGGTCTCGTTCGTGGTGAGCGCCTCGACGATCTTCCGGGTGTTCTCCGGGCTGGGCCGGCTGCGCACCGAGTCGACGAGCTGGCCGACGTCGGGCAGGCCCATGGAGCGGGCGATGGGCAGCAGCCGGGCCTCCACCAGGTACTCCTTGCCGGGGGCGAGCACGATCGCGCTCTCCCGGTGCACCAGTTGGCGGACCCAGTCGAAGCTGGTGGTGGTGAGGGTCATCGCCGTCCTCCGGCGCTGGCAGGGACGGGGGCGGGGGTGCGGGGGCCGGTGAGCCGTCGCAGGACGGTCTCGGCGACCCGGTCGAGGGGCAGCACCTCGTCGGCGAAGCCGGCGGAGGCGACGGCGCCGGGCATGCCCCAGACGACGGAGGTCGCCTGGTCCTGCACGACGACGGCGCCCCCGGTCTCGCGGATGCGCCCGGCGCCGATGCGGCCGTCGGAGCCCATGCCGGTCAGCACGAGGCCCAGGACGGCGCCGTCGAAGGCCGCGACCGCGGAGCGGAACAGCGGGTCGACGGCGGGACGGCAGAAGTTCTCCGGCGGGGCCTGGTCGAGCGCGGTCTGCAGGCCGCGCCCGGTCTTGCGGATGGTCAGGTGGTGGTCGCCGGGGGCGAGGTGCACCGTGCCGGGCGCCAGCGGGGTGCCGTCGACGGCCTCGACGACCCGCAGGGCGCACAGCCGGTCCAGCCGCTGGGCGAACTGGCGGGTGAACACCGGCGGCATGTGCTGCACGATCAGCACCGGGACCGGCAGGGACGCCGGCAGCACCGGCAGCACCTTGGCCAGCGCCTCCGGGCCGCCGGTGGAGGAGCCGATCACCAGGACGGCGGGCTGCTTGACCGGACCGGTGCGGGGCGCGGGCGGGCGGACCGCGGCGGCCACGGGCGCGGGCGCGGCGGCGACCGGGCCGGCGGTCAGCGGGCGCCCGGTGAGGGCCTTGATCTTGGGGATGAGCTGCTGGCGCACGCTCTCCATCGACTGCGCGACGCTGCCGACGTTGGCCGGCTTGGTGACGTAGTCGTTGGCGCCGGCGGACAGCGCGTCGAGGGTGGCCGACGCGCCCCGCTCGGTCAGCGTGCTGAACATGATGATCGGCACGCGGCTGCGCATCCGGCCGCCGGTGCCGGCGCGGATGGCGCGGACCGCCTCGATGCCGTTCATCTCCGGCATCTCGATGTCCATCGTGATCAGGTCGGGCTTCAGCGCCTCGAGCTTCCCGACGGCGATGCGGCCGTTCACCGCGGTACCGACCACCTCGATGGCCGGGTCCTCGGAGAGGACGTCGGTCACGATCTTGCGGACGACCACCGAGTCGTCGACGACCAACACCCGGATCGGGTCCATGCGTCCTCCGTCTCCCCGTGCGGGGTGCCGGCCAGGTGCGAGCTGGCGCTGTGCGTCGGCAGCCGCCCGGGGGGCCGGGAGCGGGGCGCAGCCGGCGGTCCGCCGGGTTGCGGCGTCCGCTTGCTGTCGGTGCCTGTCACGGGTGTTGTCGGCCGCTCCCCCGTTCTCCTTGAGCCGATCGGGAACATCGTGCGCGACATTTCTCCGGTGATCATGAATGCGGTCACCGACCATTCCGCGCCCTTTGTCGACACGTTCCAGGGCAACGGCGGGTGACCGTGGCGGGACACGTGCTCCAGCGCCGGGGGTGAAGGGCGCCGGCCCGGGTAGGTCGAGGTCATGGCCCTCCCCCGCGTCCTCGTCCTCGTCCTGGCCGGCGGCGCCGGTGGACGCCTGCAGCTGCTGACCGAGCAGCGCGCGAAGCCCGCCGTCCCCTTCGCCGGGGTGTACCGGCTGATCGACTTCCCGCTGAGCAACTGCGAGCACTCGCAACTGCCCGACGTCTGGGTGTCGGTGCAGTTCCACCCGGCGTCGCTGTCCCAGCACCTGGCCAACGGCCGGCCGTGGGACCTCGACCGCACCGACGGCGGGCTGATGGTGCTGCCGCCCTACCAGGGCACCGACCGGGCTGGCTGGAACACCGGCACGGCGAACTCGCTGTGGCGGTACGCGCCGCTGGTCCGCGACTTCGCCGCCGACGCGGTGGTGGTGGTGAGCGCCGACGCCGTCTACAAGCTGGACTACCGCGAGGTCGTCGACGCGCACCTGGGCTCGGGCGCGGAGGTCACGATGGTCACCACCGAGGTCGCCGCGGACGACGCCTCGCGCTACGGCATCGTCGAGGTCGGGGAGGACGGCCGGATCACCGACTACGCCTACAAGCCCGACGAGCCGCGCAGCACCACCGCGACCAACGAGGTGTTCGTCTTCTCCCCCGGCCCGACGCTGGACCGGCTGGAGGCACTGCAGGACGAACACGGCGAGGAGGGCCTGGAGGACCTCGGCACCCACCTGCTCCCGGCGCAGACCCGCGACGGCGCGGCCCGCGCGTACCGGTTCGACGGCTACTGGCGCGACGTGGGCACCGTGGAGTCCTACTGGCAGGCCCACCACGAGTTCCGCTCCCCCCAGCCGCCGCTGGACCTCGACGACCCGGACTGGGCCGTGCACACCCGCGGCGGGCGGCGCAGCGCCGCCCGGATCCTGCGCGGCGCGGAGGTGGAGGACAGCCTGGTGTCCGGCGGCACCCGCGTGGGCGGCCGGGTGATCGGCTCGGTGCTCTCCCCCGGCGTCGTCGTGGAGGCCGGGGCGACCGTCGTCGACTCGGTGCTGCTGCCCGGCGCCCGCGTCCGGACCGGGGCCACGGTGACCCGCGCGGTGCTCGACGACGGCGTGGTGGTCGGCGAGCGGGCCACGGTGGGTGGGGACGAGGGAGTCAGCCTGGTCGGCCGCCGTGCGGAGGTGCCGGCCGGCAGCGAGCTCCCCGCCGGCGCCCGCTTCCCCGACCCCGAGGACTGAAGGAGCCCGACGGCCGGCAGCGCCGACTGCCGGGAAGTCGGGCTCTCCTCCAGCGCCCTGGCCCCGACTACACCGCAGTTGCGCGGGAACCGCCGCCAGCGGGTCAGCAGCCGGTGAGGACGACCTCGCGCAGTTCCTCCAGCCGTGGCTCACCCGTCCCGGAGAACTCGCGGGCCAGGGCCCGCAGGTCGATGTCGGGCAGCAGCCGGGCCTCGGACCCCAGCTGCACGAGCGGTGCCCTCTGGAGCACCCGCGGCCCGGCACCGGCCGGGCCCCGGCGCGCCTGCTCCGGGTCGCGCCAGGTGAGCGGCTCGATGCCGCGCAGCGCACCGATCGCGAAGGCGACCCGGGCACCGTCGACCTCGACGAGCAGCAGGCAGGAGGTCACCGACCCGCCGGCCGGGGACCGCCCCAGCACGGTGGCCAGGTCGACCACCGGCACCGCGGCGTCCCGGTGCAAGGCCACGCCCAGGACGGCACCCCCGACGTCGGCCGGGAGCAGGTCGGAGGGGAACGGCAGGATCTCGCCGACCTGGTCCAGCGGCGTGGCGACGTCCACGCCGGCCGAGTGCAGCAGGTAGGGACGGCCGGCGCCGTCGACCGCGTCCTCGGTGCCGGAACGCGGCGTGGGCACCGCCGGGTCGGCCGCGTCGCTCCGCGTGTTGACCGTGGCGAGGCTGACCAGGTCGGGCTCGGCCATCAGCGCCGTCCCGTCGAGGACCAGGCAGGCCGCCGCCCCGCCGGGCTGCACCGTCCCGGTCAGCAGGTCCGGCCGGCGGGTCGCCGCCGGTGGGAAGGGCAGCACACCGGCGGCGGGGACCTCCAGCAGGTCCAGCAGCTCGTCGAGGGCGAGCACGACGTACCCGTGCCCCAGGTCGAGCACGAGACCGGCCCCCGCGTCGCCGTCGGGCATCCGGCCCAGGCCCAGCAGGGCGAGCGGGTCGACGACGGGCACCTCGGAACCGGCGAAGTCGACGACGCCGCGGCACAGCGGCCCGGTCAGCACCGACGGGCGCGGCGTGAGACCGGGCAGCGTGGTGTGCACGGCGGCCACGTCGAGAGCGAGGACCGACTCGCCGCAGCGGACGGTGACCAGGCGCCGCACGGGCGCGCCGGTGCCGTCGCCCGGCTCGTCGAGCGGAGCCGCGGCCCGCGTCAGGTCGCGGACGACGGGGACCCCCGGCCGGCCGAGGACCGCCGCCGCGTCGAGCACGCTGACCGGGCAGCCGGTCTCCGGGTGGAGGAACGCGGAGGCGAACAGCAGCTCACCCGCGGTGGCGGTGACCGGGACCAGCGCCGCCTCCCGCACCCGCACCATGCCCCGCACCTCGTCGACGAGCAGGCCCAGCGCCGAGCCGCCGTGCGCCACCACGACGGTGACCTGGTCCGGGCCCCGGTCCGCCGGCCGGCCGATGAGCGGCCGCAGGTCGAGCACCGGGAGCACCAGCGTCCGCAGCGGCATCGCCCCGAGCAGGCCGTCGGCGGCCGCCGGCAGGCCGGCCAGCCGCGCCGGGCACGGCACCACCTCGCGCAGCGAGGCCAGCGGGACGGCGACGTCCATGTCGGCCAGCCGGAGCAGGCCGAAGACGGCGTCGGCTCCCGTGGGCGCCGCCGGCGTGCCGGTGGCCGGGGCGGGGGAGGTCGCGGGGGACACCACGGTCAGGAACCGGTGTCGACGGTGGCCAGCTCGTTGATGAGCTTGTCCACCTCCTGCGAGGCCGCCTGCTGGACCCGCGTGGACTCCGAGATCGTCCTGATCGCCTCGTTCGTGCGGGCCACGCTGCTGGCGATCCGCTCGAACGCGCCCTCGGCCCGCTTGGAGACCTCCGAGCCCTGGTCCACCCGCTCGGCGGACTCCTCGATCAGCTTGCCGATCTGCTGGGCGGCCTCCGACGACCGCTCGGCGAGCTTGCGCACCTCACCGGCGACGATGGAGAACCCGACGCCGTGCTCGCCGGCCCGCGCGGCCTCGATGGAGGCGTTGAACGCCAGCAGGTTGGTCTGGTTGGCGATCTCGCCCATCACCCGCACGATCTCGCCGATCGACGTCGAGGACTTCTGGATCAGGCCGATCGCCTCCAGCGACGCCCGCAGCGCCTCCACGCCCTGCTCGGCGTTGCCCGACGTCTCCTGCGCCAGGTCGGTGGCCGTCCGCGAGCTGCGGGAGATCTCGTCGATGGACGTCGCGAGGTTGCGCACCGTGGCGGTCATGTCCCGGGCGCCCTGGGCGACCTTCTTCTCCTTCTCCACCTGCTCGGTGATGTCGAAGGCGTACTTGACCACCTTGAACGGCGTGCCCGACAGGTCGAGGACCGGCGTGTACGTCGCCTGGATGTAGACGTCGCGGCCGTAGTTGCCCTTGCGGTGGAACCGCCCGGCGACGCTCTCCCCCCGGCCCAGGCGCAGCCAGAAGTCGCGGTACTCCTGCGACTGCTTGTAGTCGTCGGAGCAGAACATGCTGTGGTGCTGGCCGGTGATCTGGCGCAGCGAGTAGCCCATCGTGCGCAGGAAGTTCTCGTTGGCGGCCAGCACGGTGCCCTCGAGGTCGAACTCGATGACCGCCTGGGAGGCGTCGACGGCGTTGATGCGCGCCTCGATCTCGGCGTTGCGCAGCTTGGCCTCGGAGACGTCGCTGGCGAACTTGACCACCTTGAAGGGCCGGCCCTCGGCGTCGAAGATCGGGTTGTAGGTGGCCTGCAGCCAGATCTCCTGCCCGTTCTTCCTCAGCCGCTTGTACTCCCCGCCCTCGAAGTGGCCGGCGCCCAGCCGCTCCCAGAAGTCGGCGTACTCCTGGCTCTGCGCCAGCTGCGGCTCGCAGAAGACCCGGTGGTGCTTGCCCTCGATCTCGGCGAGCCGGTACCCCATGGCGTCGCAGAAGTTCTGGTTGGCCGTGATGATCGTGCCGTCGAGCGCGAACTCGATGACCGCCTGAGCCCGGTCCAGGGCAGCGACCTTGCCGAGGTACTCGGCGGTGCGCAGCTGGTCCGCGCTGATGTCGCTGGCGAACTTGACGATCTTGACCGGCCGACCGGTCGGGTCGAGGATCGGGTTGTAGGTCGCCTGCAGCCACACCTCCCGGCCGCCCTTGGCGAGCCGCTTGTACTGGCCGCTCGTGAACTGGCCGCGCGCGAGGTCGTGCCAGAAGTCGGCGTACTCGGGGCTGGCGGCCAGTTCCGGCTCGCAGAACACCCGGTGGTGCTTGCCCTGGACCTCGGCGAGCGTGTAGCCCATCGTCTCGAGGAAGTTGGCGTTGGCGGTGAGCACCCGGCCGGACAGGTCGAACTCGATGACGGCCTGCGCGCGGTCGATCGCCGTCACCTTGCCGAGGTGGTCGATCGTGGCGAGCTTGGCGGCGGTCACGTCGCTGGCGAACTTGATCACCTTGACCGGCACGCCGTCGCCGTCCAGGACCGGGTTGTAGCTGGCCTGCAGCCAGATCTCGGTGCCGTCCTTGCGCAGCCGGCGGAACTCGCCGGACACGTGGGCGCCGCCGGCCAGCTGGACCCAGAAGTCGGCGTACTCCTGGCTCTCGGCGTGGGCGGGGTCGCAGAAGATGCGGTGGTGCTGGCCGCGGACCTCCTCCAGCGACCAGCCCACGGCGTCGAGGAAGTTGCGGTTCGCGGTGATGATCGTGCCGTCGACGGCGAACTCGATGACCGCCTGCGAGCGGTGGATCGCGTCGATGACGCTCTGGAACTCGTGCAGCGTCTGGGTGACAGGGGTCTTGTCGGCAGCCGAGGCCATGGGTGAGCGCCTTCCGGGACGTGTGCGCCCGGACCTCTGTGACCGGGACGCCGGGACCTTCGGCCCTGGCCGCCCTGGCCTTGAGTCCAGTTCCGTTCCGGCTCCCCGCTAGGGGTGAGGAATCCGCCGCTCCTCGCCCGGGACGCGCTCCCGGGGCGTCCTACGGGAGGCGGACGGCCAGCACGGCCGCCGAGGTCGCGTCGAGCAGGTCGGCCATGACGATGCCCTGCACGCAGCCGGCGACGGCGTTCCAGGCCCCCGCGGCGGCGGAGGAGGGGTCGAAGCCGCCGTCGAGGAACGCCCGGACGGCGAGCAGCTGGGCGGTGGCCAGCGTCCGGGTGCGGCCGGTGACGTGCGCGGCCCAGGACGCCTCGTGCATCGCGGCCGCCCACGGACGGCGCTCGGCGCGGGAGGCGTCGACGGCGGTCATCCAGCGGGCCCGCCCGGCGGCGTCCAGGGCGCGCAGGCCGGTCAGCAGCCCGGACAGCTCGCCGGTGGCCGGGCCCAGGTCGAGCTCCGGCGTGGTGGCGACCCCGGTGGCGACGGCGACGCCGAACGGGCCGGTCAGCTGGCGGTGCACCAGCGGCGGCAGCACCGCGGCGGCCCAGGAGCCCACGGCGGCGTCGGCGAGCACGTCGGCCGCGGCGTCCCGCACGTCCGGGTCCACCAGGGCGGCAGCCGGGTGCTCGGGGCCGAGGACGTCCTCGCGGAGCACCCGCTCGAGGGCGGCGGCGTCCCCGATCGTGCTGCGCTCGAGCTGGGCGACGAGCACGGCGGCCCGGTCGCTGCCGGGCAGCGGGTCGGCGGCGGTGCGCAGGTGCGGGACGGCGGCGGCCAGCTCGCGTGCCTTCCGCGCGCGGACGGCGACGACCGCGCGCTGCTCGCGGTCCCGGCCGGCGGCGGGGTGCACCGCGGCCAGCCGCTCGAGCGCGGGGGCGTCGGCGGCGAGCCCGGCGAGGAGGGTGTCGGCGACGGCGCGGCCGGCCGGCAGGCGGACCAGGTCGAAGCCGAGCGTGGCGGCACTGACCAGCGAATAGGGCACGGCAGGCCTCCCAGACGACGTCCCCCGAGGTGAGGTCGCTCCAGACTGACCGTGACCGGCGCGCAGCGCCACGTGAGCGTCACCCGGTGGCCGGACCCCCCAGGGGTGAGCCGTCGCGCGCCGCACTGGACCGTCCCCACGCGATCACACTCCGTAGCCGGACGTGCGCCGACCCCCGGCCGGACGACCCTCCGGAGAGAGGGGCCGCCGACCGGGGGTCGGGGGAGGAGCGCAGGCCGCCGGGGAAGGTCCGGCCGCGCCCGAGTGGTGAGGTGCTGGAACGGCCACCCTTCAGGGACCCGCGCCGAGCGGGCGAGGCGTGGGGGGAAGGGTGGTCCTTCAGGGGCTGACGGCCTTGTGCACGTCGAGGGCCAGCAGCAGCTGACCGTCGAGCTTGAACGCGCCGCGGATCAGGTCGCGCGCCTGCCCGGCGAGGGTGTCCGGCGGGGCCTCGAAGTCGGCCGGGTCGACGTCGACGACGTCGGCGATGGCGTCGACCAGCAGGCTCACCGCCTCCCCGTGCAGCCGGACGACGATGACGACGGCGTCGGTGCCCTCGGGGCGGCTGGGCCGGCCCAGCCGCTCGCGCAGCTCGATCGCGGTCACCACCTGCCCGCGCAGGTTGATCAGGCCGGCGACGGCGGCCGGCGCCAGCGGCACGCGGGTCAGGCCCTGGCTCTTGAGCACCTCCTGCACGTGCGCCACCTCGACGCCGTAGAGGTCGCCGTCGAGCCAGAAGGTGGCCAGCTGGCCGCCGATGGCTGCTGCCGGGCGAGCGGCCTGGGCAGTGGTCACAGGGAGACCTCCAGGAGGGACGCGGGGACGCCGTCCGGCGTCCCGGGGACGGGGGCGGAGTAGAAGGCGGGGTCGGCGGCGAGGATCGCCGCGCGCACGTCGAGCAGCTCGGTGACCTTGTCGCCGAGGACGGCCGAGCCCAGCAGGCCCATGTCGTCGATGTCGCTGCGCACTGCCGCCTCGCCGTCGACGATGTCGAGGATCTCCTCGACCACGATGGCCACGCTGCGCCCGTGGTCGGTGTAGACGATCACCTCGAGGACCTCGCGCTCGCTGTCGCCGAAGGCGCCCAGGTGCCGGTCGAGCCGGACGATCGGCAGGATCGCGCCGCGGTACTGCACGACCTCGCGGTTGCCGACGCGCTCGACCGACTCGGTGCGCACCTGCTCCAGCCGGGTGACCGTGTCCAGCGGGATGGCGACCCGGCGGCCGCCGCCGATGGCGGCCAGCAGCATCCGCTGGCGCTCGGCGTCGGTGGCCGCGGCCTGCAGCGCCGCCGTGCGGGACTCCTGTCGCTCGCTGGTCTCGGTGCGCAGTGCCCGGCGGGCCAGTGCCTGCACGTCGAGGATGAGCGCCACGGTGCCGTCGCCGAGCACGGTCGCGCCGGAGTAGAGGCCGATCGCCTTGAGCTGGCCGCCGACGGCCTTGACGACGATCTCCTCGGTGTTGATCACCCGGTCGACGACGAGGCCGAAGCGCCGGCCCTCCGAGCGCAGGACGGCGATGACCACGTGCCCGTCGTGCCGGTCGGAGGTCAGCCCCAGGACGTCGGTGAGCCGGACGAGCGGCAGCAGCTCGCCGCGCAGCCGGTAGACCGGCGCGCCGCCGACCTCCTCGACGGCGTTGGCCGCCTTCTCGGCGTCGAGGGAGACCAGCTCCTGCAGGCTGATCTGCGGGATGGCGTAGCGGTCACCGGCGCACTCCACGGTCAGCGCCGGGACGATGGCCAGGGTCAGCGGGATGCGCAGCCGGGTGCAGGTGCCCCGGCCGGGGACCGACTCGACCTCGATGGTGCCGCCGATGGACTCGATGTTGGTCTTGACGACGTCCATGCCGACGCCGCGGCCGGAGACGTTGGTGACCTTCGCGGCGGTCGAGAACCCGGGCAGGAAGACCATCTGCAGGATGTCCTGCGGGCTCATCCGGGCCAGCGCCTCGGCGGTGACCAGCCCGCGCTCGACCGCCTTGGCGCCGATCCGGGCCGGGTCGATGCCGGCGCCGTCGTCGGCGACCTCGACGACGACCTGGCCGCTCTCGTGCCGGGCGCGCAGGGTCAGCACGCCCTCGGCCGGCTTGCCGGCCCGCACGCGCGCGTCGGCGTCCTCGATGCCGTGGTCGACGGAGTTGCGGACCAGGTGGGTCAGCGGGTCCTTGACCGCCTCGAGCAGGGTCTTGTCCAGCTCGGTGTCGCGGCCCTCCATCTCCAGCCGGATGGACTTCTCCAGCTGCAGGCCCAGGTCGCGGACGACGCGCGGCAGCTTGGACCAGATGTGGTCGATCGGCTGCATGCGCGTCTTCATGACGCCCTCCTGCAGCTCGCTGGCGATGAGGTTGAGCCGCTGCGAGGCGCGCACCAGGTCGGTGTCGGTGGAGCGCCCGACGTACTGGACGATCTGGTTGCGGGTGAGCACCAGCTCCCCGACCAGCAGCATGAGCTCGTCGAGCAGGTCGACGTCCACCCGGATGGTGCTGTCGGCGACCGCCCGGCGGGTCTGGCCGGTGCCGCTCTCGGCGGCGGGGACGGCGTCGCCGTCGGGCGCGGCGGGGACGGCGTCGCCGTCGGGCGCGGCGGCCTCGGGCTCGGGGGCGGACTCGGCGACCGGCGCCGGCCGCGGCGCCGGGACCTCGGCCGCGGGGGCCGGCACCTCGGCGGCGGGCGCGGTGTCCGCGGTGGCCTCCGCGGCCTTCGTGGCGGCCGCCTTCTTGGGGGCGCGCTTGCGCGCGGGCGCCTTGGCTGCGGCAACCGGCTCGGCGGGGACCGGCGCGGGCGCCGGCTCGGCCGGGGCGTCCTCCATCGCGGCGCTGATGCCCGCGACGACGGCGGAGACGTCGACCGACCCCTCGCCGCCGTTGGCCTCGATGGAGGCGAGCAGGGAGCGGACGGTGTCCACCATCTGCAGCAGCACGCTGGTCCGCTGCGGGGTCAGCTCCAGCGCGCCGTCCCGCAGCCGGGAGAGCATGTTCTCGCCGACGTGGGTGACCTCCTCCAGGCGGTGGAACGCCAGGAAGCCGCTGGTCCCCTTGATGGTGTGGATCGTGCGGAAGATGCTCGAGAGCCGCTCGCGGGAGTCGGGCTCCTGCTCGAGAGCGACCAGGTCGGCGTCCAGCTGGTCGAGGTTCTCGTGGCTCTCGACCAGGAACTCCTCGACGATGTCGTCCAGACCGTCCACGTTGCTCTTCTCTCTTCGTACCGGAAGCGGGGGATGCGCTCTGGTGGGTGTTCGGCGGGAGTGGTGCTCAGGTCAAGCCCAACGGCCGACGTGGGCCCGCCGGCCGGGAGACCCCGGCCGGCGGGCGGTGCTCAGTAGCTGAAGCGGGAGACGCCGGTCCGCAGCTCGGCGGCCATCCGGGACAGCTCGTCGATCGCGACCCGGGTCTGGGTCAGCGCCTGGGTGGTGGAGTCCGCCGCGGCCGAGACCCCGGTGATGTTGTCCGCGATCTGGCCCGACCCGCTGGCCGCCTCGGTCACCGACCGGGACATCTCGTTGGTCGTCGCGGTCTGCTCCTCCACCGCCGAGGCGATGGTGGTCTGCCGGTCGGAGATCTGCGCCACGATCGAGGAGATCTCCCCGATCGCGGCCACCGCCGCGGTGGTGTCGCCCTGGATCGCCTGCACCCGGCGGGCGATGTCCTCGGTCGCCTTCGCGGTCTCCTGGGCCAGCTCCTTGACCTCGTTGGCCACCACCGCGAAGCCCTTGCCCGCCTCCCCGGCGCGCGCGGCCTCGATGGTGGCGTTCAGCGCCAGCAGGTTGGTCTGCTCCGCGATCGAGGTGATCACCTTGACCACGTTGCCGATCTCCGCCGAGGACTCCCCCAGCTTCGCGACGGTGGCCGTCGTGGTCTCCGCAGCGGTCACCGCACGCGCGGCGACATCGCTGGCCTCGGCCGCGTTCGTGGCGATCTCCCGGATGCTCGCGCCCATCTGCTCGGCACCGGCGGCCACGGTCTGCACGTTCCGGCTGACCTCCTCGGCCGCCGAGGACACCACACCGGACTGGGCCGAGGTCTCCTCCGCCGAGGCCGAGATCTGCGCCGAGGACGCCGACAGCTCCTCCGACGACGCGGCGACGGCGTCCGCCGAGGCCACGACCGAGGCCATCACCTGACGCAGGTTGGCCACGGCCTCGTCCAGGGAAGCGCCCATCCGACCCAGCTCGTCGTTGCTCTCCAGCCCGGCGGTCCGGGTCAGGTCACCGGCAGCCAGCCCCTCGGTCACGTCCTGCACCCGGCGCAGACCCCGCGCGATGCCGGTCGCGACCCACAGGCCGACGCCCACGGCGAGCCCGATGCCGGCGACCAGGATGACCAGCGAGGTGGTCCGCTGGGTGGCGGCGGCGTCCGCGGCGGCGACGGCGGCGTCCTCGGCCTCCGCCTTCTCGATCTCCAGCAGCTCGTTGAGGTCGGTCTCGACCTCGCCGGCCAACGGCCCCACCGTGGTGTCGTTCGCCGCGACCCAGGCGTCGACCTGGTGCGTGAGGGCGAGCGGGGCGAGGACCGTGTCGGCCTGGCTCCGGTACTCCTCGTAGTGCTCGGCCAGCTCGGTCGCCAGCTCCCGCTTCTCCGGCGCCGAGGTGTCGGCGAGGTAGGTGTCGAGAGCCGTCTGGAAGCGGGCCCCGACCTCGTCGATGGCATCGAGCGCCTGCTGCGCCTCGACCGGGTCGGTGGTGAGCACGGCGTCGCGGGTGGCCACCCGGGTGTCCTTGACCGCGCCGCGCATGGCCGCCACGTTCGTGATGCCGTGGACGTTGTCGTCGAGCATCTCCTGGGTCCGGTGGGCGGACGCGTTGAGAGCCTGCAGGCCGAGGAGGCCGACGACGGCGGCGACGAGCGAGGCGACCCCCACCGCGAGGAGCACCTTCGTCTTCACCCCCCGGTCGGCGAACCAGTGGGCGCGCCGCCGGCCGGCGGCGGGCAGGGACGTGGTGCTCATGGCGTTCTCCTGGGAAGAGATGGGGGGTGCTGGGTCGGCCGCCATCTCCCCGAGGGGCATTCGGCCGTGCGCAATGAATGTGACGGCACACCCGCCGTTTTGTGCACCCGAACACGCCCCGTCGGACCAATCGTTACCGATTGTGCGGGTGACCGGACAATGGCGGTCCCCATGTCGACACAGGTGCTCCACGCCATTGTGGGCCTCGACCGGGAATGGCGACGGGGCGACAGCCGGGACCCCGGCTGCCGCCCCGTCGGGAACGGTGGCGAACGCGCGCGTCAGTAGGTGAAACGCCCCACCGTGGTGCGCAGGTCGGCGGCCATCCGGGAGAGCTCGTCCACGGCGGTGCGGGTCTGGGTCAGCGCCTGGGTGGTGGAGTCCGCCGCGGCCGAGACCCCGGTGATGTTGTCCGCGATCTGGCCCGACCCGCTGGCCGCCTCGGTCACCGACCGGGACATCTCGTTGGTCGTCGCGGTCTGCTCCTCCACCGCCGAGGCGATGGTGGTCTGCCGGTCGGAGATCTGCGCCACGATCGAGGAGATCTCCCCGATCGCGGTCACCGCCGCGGTGGTGTCGCCCTGGATCGCCTGCACCCGGCGGGCGATGTCCTCGGTCGCCTTCGCGGTCTCCTGGGCCAGCTCCTTGACCTCGTTGGCCACCACCGCGAAGCCCTTGCCGGCCTCCCCGGCGCGGGCGGCCTCGATGGTGGCGTTCAGCGCCAGCAGATTCGTCTGCTCCGCGATGCTGGTGATCACCTTCACCACGTCGCCGATCTCCTTGGACGACTCCCCGAGCTTGCTCACCGTCGCCGTGGTCGTCTCGGCGGCACTGACCGCCCGGTGCGCCACGTCGGAGGCCTCGGCCGCGTTGCTGGCGATCTCCCGGATGCTCGCGCCCATCTGCTCGGCACCGGCGGCCACGGTCTGCACGTTGCGGCTGACCTCCTCGGCCGCACCGGCCACCACCCCGGACTGCGCCGAGGTCTCCTCCGCCGACGCGGCGATCTGGGCCGAGGACGCCGACAGCTCCTCCGAGCTGGCCGCTACCGCATCCGCCGACGCCACGACCGACGACATCACCGCGCGGAAGCCGGCCACGGCCTCGTCCAGGGAGGCGCCCATCTGGCCGAGCTCGTCACGCGAGGTGACGCCGGAGGACGCGGTCAGGTCACCGGCAGCCAGCGCCTCGAGCGCGGCCTTGACCCGCTGCAGCGGCCGGGTGATCGACCGCATGATCAGCCAGCTGATCGCCAGGATGAGCGCGACGCCGATCCCCGCCACGACCTGGGTGATCGTCCCGGTGCGGTCGATGCTGTCGACCAGGGCCCCCTCCGCGTCCTCGGTCGCCGCCTCGAGCGCGTCCTTGGCCGCGCCGACGGTCCCGTCGGTGAGGTCGTTGGCGACCTGGATCTGCTCGTAGCCGGCCCGCGCGGCGGCCTGGTCGGCGACGGCGGTGTCGACGAACGCGCCGACCGCGGCGGTGTAGTCGTCGAAGCTCGCGCGCAGCTCGGCCACGGCCGTGGCGCTCTCGCCGGTGAGCTCGATCTCCGAGAGCTCGGTCAGCAACTCGTCGGCGGTGGCGGTGTCCTCGGCGACCTCGGTGCGTGCCTCGGCCGGGACCTCGCGGACCAGCGCGCGGAACGCGTCGACCTTGAGCTCGCTGGCCCGGGTGTCGAGCTGGAGGACGAGGCCCTGTGCGTGGACCAGCGCCGTCATGTCCTGGTCGGCCTCTCGGGCGGCGCTGTTGCCGACGAGGACCGAGCCGACGAGGCCGCCGAAGGCCAGGACGCTGACGCCGGCGAGGGCGCCGAACTTGACCGACAGCGGCCGGTCGGCGAACCAGCCGGAGCGTCCTGCGGTCGGGGGAGTGCGATCGGGCATGGTGCTGCTCCTGGGGAAGGGAGGTGCAGGGGATGTCGCGAGGAATTGCGGTGCTGGCTCGCGGCGCAATGGTGTGCCATTCCGCGAGGCGGGCGGCTCCGTCGAGGTGCGTGTCGCACCGGGGGTTGCGAGAATTGTCGGCGACCGTTCTCCGCCCGTCCTCTTGTCGACACGGGCAGCCATTCCCGAGCGCCGGGCGCGGTCGGCCCCGTCCGACCGCGCCCGGGTCCCTCAGTAGCTGAAGCGGCTCACCGAGGTGCGCAGCTCGGCGGCCATGCGGGACAGCTCGTCGACCGCGGTGCGGGTCTGGGTCAGCGCCTGCGTGGTCGATTCCGCGGCCGTCGAGACGCCGCCGATGTTCTCCGCGATCTGACCCGACCCGGCGGCGGCCTCGCTGACCGACCGGGACATCTCGCTGGTCGTCGCGGTCTGCTCCTCCACCGCACTGGCGATGGTGGTCTGGTAGTCGTTGATCTTGCCGATCACCTCGCTGATCCGCCCGATCGCGGCCACCGCACCGGTGGTGTCGCCCTGGATCGCCTGCACCCGCCGGGCGATGTCCTCCGTGGCCTTCGCGGTCTCCTGGGCCAGCTCCTTGACCTCGTTGGCGACCACCGCGAACCCCTTGCCCGCCTCACCGGCACGCGCGGCCTCGATGGTGGCGTTCAGCGCCAGCAGGTTGGTCTGCTCCGCGATCGAGGTGATCACCTTGACCACGTCACCGATCTCCTTGGAGGAGTCACCCAGCTTGGTGACCGTGACCGTCGTCGTCTCCGCCTCGGTGACCGCCTGCGCGGCCACCCGCGCCGCCTCCGCGGCGTTCTGGCTGATCTCCCGGATCGAGGCACCCATCTGCTCCGCGCCGGCCGACACCGTCTGCACGTTCCGGGAGACCTCCTCGGCCGCACCGGACACCACACCGGACTGCGCGCTCGTCTCCTCCGCCGACGCCGAGATCTGCGCCGAGGACGCCGACAGCTCCTCCGACGACGCCGCCACCGCGTCCGCCGACGCCACCACCGACGCCATCAGCTCGCGCAGACCGTCCACTGCGGAGTCCAGCGAGTCGCCCATCCGGCCCAGCTCGTCCCGCGACGCCAGGTCGGCCCGGACGGTGAGGTCGCCTGCGGCCAGCGCGGCGGCGACACCGCCGACCGAGCGGACGGCGGCGACGATCTGGCGGGCCACGACGACACCGAGCCCGAGGGCGACCAGGCTCCCCACGAGGAGCGCGATGATGATCGTGGTGCGCGAGTCGGCGTAGGCGGCCTGCGCCCCGGACGCCCGCTCAGCGGCCTGCGCCTCCTCGGCGGCGAAGGCGGCGGCCAGGTCGGTCTCGGCGACCTGGATCGCCGGGATGAGCTGCGTGTCCCGCGCCTGCTGGTACGCAGCCAGGTCGTTGACTCGGGACAGCGGGATGACGACCCCGTCGCGGATGCGTCCGACCTCCTCCCAGTGCTCGGTGAACGCCTCCACCGCCGCCGGGTCGGCGGCGCTCGGCCGGTAGGAGGAGAGCAGCTCGGCCAGCTCGGCCTCGTGGTCCTCGATCGCGATCTCGATGCGGTCCATGGACGCGGCGTCCAGGCTGGTCGCGTGGTTGAGCGTGTCCAGCCGCAGCTGCATCGCCGTGCGCTGTGCCTGGGCCAGCACGGTCATCGGCTGGACGTTCTGCTCGTACATGGCCTGGGTCTCGTCCGCGGTCTTCCCGAGGTTGACCAGGCCGAGCAGCCCGACACCGACGGCGACGACGAGCGTCACGAGGACCGCACTGAGGATCTTGACGAGGACGGGGAGGTCGCGTGCCCGGGCGAGCACGGAGCGGGAAGCGGGGACAGGCATGGGAGGTCTCTCTCGGGGGGCGGGGGCGGCGTCCGGAATGGCGCCGAGAGAAGTGTGGGGACAGCGACGCCCCCAGCCCACGCTTGAGGGTCTCAAGCGACGAAATCGTCACCGACCAGGCGGGTCAGCCATTCCCGCGCGGCGATGTGTCGACTTCCGGTGAGAAGTCGTCGTCCGGTGTGGAATGGCGTTCCGGGGTCCGGCCGATGCGCGGTCGGGCAGGAGTGCGCAGGTCGCCGGCCGAGCGCCTCACGGCGGGAGCGCCCCGGGCCTTCGCTGGAGGGTGCACAGGTCGACACCGCAGGGACGGTGACCGCCGGGCGCCCGGCCGGTGAGTTCCGGACACGGTCGTCCGCAACCGAGTTGCGCCCTCCGGCGTCAGTCCAGCGCGTCGGCGAGCCGCCATGCCGGGTGCCTCCGCAATCGGCGCGAACCGGCCCGGTGACGTCCCTGGACGTGGTGTAGCTGGTCGGAGGTCGTGAGCTCGTCGGCGAGGTGCTGGCGTGCGAGGGGCCACCGCGTGGATCTTCTGCGTGGACCCGCCAAGGTTCACTCAGAAGATCCACGCGATGGCCCTGGACCAGTCTGCCCTGCTCGAGCTGCTCGAGGCACTCGAGCTCTCCGACGTCGACGACCGCATCCGCACCGCCACCGAGACGCTCCACCAAGCGCTGATCGAGGCGGAGTTGACCGCGGTGATCGGCGCCGGCCCGCACGAACGCACCGAGAGCCGCACCGCGCAGCGCACCGGCTCCCGGCCCCGCACGCTGACCACCACCGCCGGGGATCTGGAGCTGAGGATCCCCAAGCTGCGCGCCGGGTCGTTCTTCCCCTCGCCGCTGGAACGCCGCCGGCGGATCGGCCAGGCGCTGGTCACCGTGGTCATGGAGGCCTCCCTGCACGGCGTCTCGACGCGGAAGGTCGACGACCTGGTCCGCGCTCTCGGCGCCGACACCGGCATCTCCGAGTCCGAGGTGAGCCGGATCTGCGCCGACCTGGACGAGGAGGTGGCTGCCTTCCGGGACCGCTCGCTGACCGGGACGGCCTGTCCCCACGTCTTCCCGGACGCGACCTGCTGCAAGGCCCGGGTCAACCGCCGGGTCATCTCCCAGGCCGTGGTGATCGCCACCGGGGTGGCCGCCGACGGGCACCGCGAGGTGCTCGGCTGCGCGGTCGGCGACAGCGAGGACGGCGCCTTCTGGACGGCGTTCCTGCGCTCGCTCGAGGGCCGCGGCCTCGCCGGCACCCAGCTGGTCATCTCTGATGCCCACACCGGCCTGGAGGCCCGCGATCGAGGCGGTGCTGCTGGGGGCGGCCTGGCAGCGCTGCCGGGTGCACGTCATGCGCAACGTGCTGGCCCGGGCGCCCAAGGGCAACGCCGAGATGGTCGCCGCGGCGATCCGCACGGTCCTGGCCCAGCCCGACGCCGAGCACGTGCACGCCAGCTCGACGTCATCGCCGGCATGCTCGGCCGCCGATCTCCGCAGGTGGAGACGATGCTGCGCGGTGCTCGCGACGAGCTGCTGGCCTCCACCGGCTTCCCGGTGAGCCACTGGAAGAAGATCTGGTCGACCACCCGCTGGAGCGGCTGAACGAGGAGGTCGAGCGGCGCGCCGACGTCGTCGGCGTCTTCCCCAACCCCGCCGCCCTGCTCCGCCTGGCCGGCGCGGTCCTGGTCGAGGCCCACGACGAGTGGCAGGTCTCCGACCGCCGCTCCCACTCCGAGGCCTCCATGGCCCTGCTCCAGCGATCCGCTGAGGAGGTGGCACAGCCAGCCCTGATGGCGTCATGGTCCAACCTGCAGGAGACCCCGCGGGCCGGACCGGACTACACCACCGGGCGGGACGTCACCACCGGCCCGGGTGGCGGTCGCGAGGACGACCGCCACCCGGGCCGGCGAACGGCGTGCTCAGTAGGTGAAGCGGGAGACGCCGGTCCGCAGCTCGGCGGCCATCCGGGACAGCTCGTCGATCGCGACCCGGGTCTGGGTCAGCGCCTGGGTGGTGGAGTCCGCCGCGGCCGAGACCCCGGTGATGTTGTCCGCGATCTGGCCCGACCCGCTGGCCGCCTCGGTCACCGACCGGGACATCTCGTTGGTCGTCGCGGTCTGCTCCTCCACCGCCGAGGCGATGGTGGTCTGCCGGTCGGAGATCTGCGCCACGATCGAGGAGATCTCCCCGATCGCGGCCACCGCCGCGGTCGTGTCGCCCTGGATCGCCTGCACCCGCCGGGCGATGTCCTCGGTCGCCTTCGCGGTCTCCTGGGCCAGCTCCTTGACCTCGTTGGCGACCACCGCGAACCCCTTGCCCGCCTCACCGGCGCGCGCGGCCTCGATGGTGGCGTTCAGCGCCAGCAGGTTGGTCTGCTCCGCGATCGAGGTGATCACCTTCACCACGTTGCCGATCTCCGCAGAGGACTCCCCCAGCTTGGTCACCGTCGCCGTGGTCGTCTCGGCGGCACTGACCGCCCGGTACGCCACGTCGCTGGCCTCCGCCGCGTTGCTGGCGATCTCCCGGATGCTGGCCCCCATCTGCTCGGCACCGGCGGCCACGGTCTGCACGTTCCGGCTGACCTCCTCCGCGGCCGACGCCACCACACCGGACTGCGCCGAGGTCTCCTCCGCCGAGGCCGAGATCTGCGCCGAGGACGCCGACAGCTCCTCCGAGCTGGCCGCCACCGCATCCGCCGACGCCACCACGGACGCCATCACGACGCGCAGGCTCTCCTGCGCCGTCCCCAGGGCTGCAGCCATCTGGCCGACCTCGTCGGCCGAGGACACATCGGCGTCCCGGGTGAGGTCGCCGGCCGCCATGGCGTCCAGCGTGTCCTTGACGCGGTGCAGCGGGCGCACGATCAGCCGGCCGATGACCAGGGCCAGCGCGGTGCCGACCAGGGCGCCGACCAGCAGGATCACCCCGACCTGCACCACGCCGGCGCGGTGGGCCGCGGCCGCCTCGTCGTGCGTCACCTCGACGGCCGCGACCTGCGCGTCACCCAGCCGGTCGCCCAGCTCGACGACGACGGCGAACAGGCGGTCGCACTCGGCCAGCACCGGGGCGACGTTCGGGTCCAGGGCGCGGCTGGCCGGCAGGATGACGGTGTCCCGGAAGGTCCGGTAGTCCTCGACCGCGGCGAGGTACTCGTCGAGGAGGGCCTGGTCGGGGAAGGTCGTGCTCAGAGAGGCGATCTCGGCGTCGAACTTGTCGTCGAGCTCGGCGATCTGCTGCTCGCGAGCCGGCTTGTCCGCCACCGGCCCGGCCAGGTGCAGCAGCACCCGCTGGCGCATGCCGCCGTTCGCGACCCGGGCCTCGGACAGGTCCTTGAGCGGGACGGCGCCCTCCGCGTAGCTGCTCTCTGCTGCCGCCGCGACGGCGTTCAGCTGGACGACCGCCGCCCCCCCGACCGCGCCGGCGACGGCCAGGAGGACGCCGAGCAGCACGAGCAGCTTGGTGTTGACCCGCCGGTCGGCGAACCAGCCGCCGCGACGGCGGGCCGCGGGGGGAGGGGCGGTGGTGGGCACGGGGTTCCTCCAGGAGGGACGGCGGGCGAGCGACCCGGTATGCAGTGGAGGCGTTCTCGCCCCGGAGGAATGATGGGACGCCTCTCGATTGCGTACCGCACAACTGCGCCCCAGGTATCCGGATCGTTCTCCGACCACCGGGTCACCGTCTCTCCGTGGGGCACAGGTCGACACACGCGGACCGGCGTCCGTCCGACCGGCCAGCGGCGGGCCCGCGTCGTCCCGCCCCGCCGGTGCCCCCGGTGGACCCGTGTCGACACCGCAGCGGTCGGTGACCGGCAGGGAGGGGGACGGTCATCCCGCCACCCCCCGGGACACGCCCCGGAGCGGCGGTCGCTCAGTCCAGCGCGTCGGCGAGCGTGTCGAGCAGGACGACGACGGCGGCGGGGTCCGCGACGCGGTGGCCGGCCACCGTCTCGCCCTCCCCGACCTTGACCGTGAGGTCGCCGGGGGACAGGGCGCGGAAGGCGTCCTCGTCGGTGCGGTCGTCGCCCAGGTAGAGCGTCGCCGCGGCACCGAGGTCGTCGCGGAGGCGGAGCAGCGCGCTGCCCTTGTCGGCGTCGGTGACGGCGAGCTCGAGCACCTCCTTGCCCGGCTTCTTCGTCAGTGACGGATCGGCCGCAGCATCTGCCTGCTCGATCAACGCGGCGGCCGCAGCGCGGTCGGTCACCTGCCGCACGTGCACGGCCACGCTGGCCGGCTTGACCTCCAGCCGCGCGCCGGGAACCGCCGCGACCAGTGGGGCCAGCCGCTCGGCGAGCGCGTCGCGCCGCGACGCCAGCTCCCCGCTGAGCGGACCCCCGTACTCCGCCCCGTGGCTGCCGATCCAGCGGTAGGGGCCGGCGAAGCCGCTGACGGCCTGCAGGTCGGCCACGCCGCGGCCGCTGACGAGGGCTACGACGACGTCCTCGTGCGCGGCCAGCCGTCCCAGTGCCTCCGCCACCCCGCTCTGGGGGACGGCGGCCGAGGGGTCGCCCACCAGGGGGGCGAGGACGCCGTCGTAGTCACTGGCCACCAGCAGCGGCCGCTGCCGTGCCAGCTCGGTCAGCGCCGCGGTCAGCTCCGCCGGCAGCCGGACGGGGGAGGGGAGCGGGGCGGCCGGCCCGGTCACGCCTGCGCCTGCAGCGCCTCGAAGAACGAGCTCGCCCAGTGCTCGAGGTCGTTCTTCGCCAGGTGGCGGCGCATCGCGCGCATCCGCTTGGCGCCCTCGGCCGGCTCCAGCCGCAGGGCCCGCACCAGCTGGTTCTTCACCCCGGCGATGTCGTGCGGGTTGACCAGGAAGGCCTGCTTGAGCTCGGCGGCGGCACCGGCGAACTCCGACAGCACCAGGGCGCCGCCGAGGTCGCTGCGGGCGGCGACGTACTCCTTGGCGACCAGGTTCATGCCGTCGCGGTAGGGCGTCACGAGCATGACGTCGGCGGCACGGTAGAGGGCGGCCAGCTCCTCGCGTGGCACCGACTGGTTGATGTAGTGCACCGCAGGGCCGCCGAGGGTGCCGTGGACGCCGTTGATGTGGCCGACCTGCTGCTCGATCGTCTCCCGCATGTGCACGTAGTGCTCGACCCGTTCCCGGCTGGGCGTGGCGACCTGCACCATCACCGTGTCGGGGGCCTCGACGACGCCGTCCTCCAGCAGCTCCTGGAAGGCGTCGAGCCGGACGGTGATGCCCTTGGTGTAGTCCAGCCGGTCCACGCCGAGGATCAGCTTCTCCGGGTTGCCCAGCTCGGCGCGGATCTCCTTCGCCCGCTGGACCACCTCCGGCGAGCCGGCCAGCTCCTCGAACGCCTTGACGTCGATCGAGATCGGGAAGGCACGGGCGGTGACCGTCCGGCCGTCGTACTCGATCGTCGAGGAGCGGGTCGGCAGGTCGTGCAGCCGCCGGGCGAGCTGGACGAAGTTGACCGCCGCGCTCGGTCGCTGGAACCCGACGAGGTCCGCCCCGAGCAGGCCCTCGACGATCGCGGACCGCCACGGCAGCTGGGTGAACAGCTCGTAGGGCGGGAACGGGATGTGCAGGAAGAACCCGATGGTCAGGTCGGGACGCTGCTGGCGCAGCAACGCCGGCACCAGCTGCAACTGGTAGTCGTGCACCCACACGATCGCGCCCTCGGCGGCCACCTCCGCGGCGCGGTCGGCGAACCGCTTGTTGACCTGCACGTAGGCGTCCCACCAGGTGCGGTGGTACTCGGGCTTCTCGACCACGTCGTGGTACAGGGGCCACAGCGAGGCGTTCGACATGCCCTCGTAGTAGCGGTCGACCTCCTCCTCGGAGAGCGGCACCGGGATCAGCGACATCCCGCCGGACTCGAAGGGCTCCGGGGCCTCGCCGGCCGAGCCCGACCAGCCCACCCACGCGCCGCCCCGCCCGGCCACGAACGGCTCCAGCGCGGTCACCAGGCCGCCCGGGCTGCGCTGCCAGCGGGTGCTGCCGTCGGGCTCGGTGACCTGGTCGACCGGCAGCCGGTTGGCCACCACGACGACGGGGCTGTCCGCCCGGTCCTGGTCCTGTCCTGCCGTTGTCCCAGCCATACCGCTCCCGACCCTAGTGAGTGCCGCCACAGCCGGCAGCGCCAGGCTCATCCGGTGGCCAGCAGGTACCCCAGTGCGGCCGCCCCCACCCCCAGGACGACGGTGGCGGCGAGGTGGGCCAGCCCACGGGCGAGCTGCCGCTGCTCGACCATCCGCACGACGTCGGCCCCGAAGGTCGAGAAGGTGGTCAGCGTGCCGCAGAAGCCGGTGCCCACCAGGGCGACGACCGCCGGGGGAGCGGCGGCCGCCCCGAGCAGCAGGCCGAGCAGGGCGCTGCCGGCGACGTTGACGGCCAGCGTGCCCCGCGCCGGGTCCCCGCCGCCGCGGGAGGCCAGCCGGATGACCAGCAGCCGCACCGGGGCGCCGACCATCGCGCCGGCCACCACCAGCAGCGGCGTCACGGGGTGCGGCTCCGGACCGCCAGGGCGCCGGCGGCCACGGCGAGCACCCCGCCGAGGACCGAACCGAGCACGTACGCGAGGGCCAGCAGCGGGGCACCGGCCTCCACCATCCCGACAGTCTCCACGGCGAACGCCGAGTACGTCGTGTAGCCGCCCAGCACGCCGACGGCCAGGAGCGGGCGCACCCACCCCGGCTCCGGGACGCGCGCGGCCAGGGCGGCGGTCAGCGCGCCCAGCAGCAGGCAGCCGGTGAGGTTCACCAGCAGGGTCGCCCAGGGCCAGGCACCGGGGGAGTGCGGCAGCGCCGTCGCCACGCCCCAGCGGGCCAGCGCCCCGAGGGCGCCGCCCAGCGCCGCGAGCAGGTACGCCACCCGACCCCTCCCTCCGTCACCGACGATCATGACGTCCCCGTGGCGACACGCCGCGCGAAGCCGGCGCGTCCCCACCCCCGGCCCATGGTGGTCGCGCCGCTGCGGATCGGTGCCGGCCTCGTACTCGGACCGCCTCCCTGCAGGACCCGTCGCGGGGCCCGGTGACGTCCCGGAACGGCCACCCTCCAGGGGCCCGCGCCGAACGCGCGGGCGGGGGGGCAGGGTGGTCCTCCCTCAGCGCCGGCGGGTCTCGGGGAAGAGCAGGTCCACGAAACGCTGCACGGTCGGCTGCGGCTCGTGGTTGGCCAGCCCCGGCCGCTCGTTGGCCTCGATGAACACGTGGTCGGGGCCGGCGACGTCGGGCACCAGGAAGTCCAGCCCGGTGACCGGGATACCGATGGCCCGGCTGGCGCGGACGGCGGCCTGCGCGATCTGCGGGTGCAGCTGCGCGGTGACGTCCTCGATGGTGCCGCCGGTGTGCAGGTTCGCCGTCCGCCGCACCCGGATGCGCTCGCCGGCGGGCGGGACGTCGTCCATCGCGTAGCCGGACTCCGCGACCACCTCGGCGGTGGCGTCGTCCAGCTGGATCCGCGACTCCCCGCCGGTGGCCCGCTCGCGCCGCCGGCTGGTCGAGCGGACCAGCTCGGTGACCTGGTTGCGGCCGTCGCCGAGGACCTCGGCGGGACGGCGCACCGCGGCGGCCACCACCTCGTGGTCGATCACCACCACCCGGAGGTCGTCGCCGGCGACCAGCTCCTCGACGAGCACGTCGGGGCAGAAGTGCAGGGCGGCATCGACCGCCCGCTCCAGCGCCTCGGGCGAGGTCACGCCGACGGTGATGCCCCTGCCCTGCTCGCCGCGCGCGGGCTTGACGACCACCTCACCGCACCCGGCCAGCAGCGCGCGGGCGGCCGCGAGGTCGCCGTCGGTGGCCGTGGCGCCCCGGGGGACGCGGACGCCGGCCCGCTCCACGATCCGCCGGGTGACCCGCTTGTCGTCGCAGCGGCTCATCGCGACCGCGCTGGTGTACTCCGACAGCGACTCGCGGGTGAGCACTCTGCGGCCACCCAGCGACAGCCGCATCTCGCCCCACCCGGCGTCGGTCACCTCGACGCGCACGCCCCGCTTGAGGGCCTCCTCGGCGATGATCCGCGCGTAGGGGTTCAGGTCCTCCAGCCCCTCCGGGCGGGAGGCGAACAGCGGGCTGTTGATCGGGTTCTTCCGCTTGACGCAGACGGCGGGCGTCCGCTGGAAGCCGAGCTTGCGGTACAGCGCGATCGCGCCGCTGTTGTCGTGCATGACCGAGAGGTCCAGGTAGGCCCGTCCCCGCCCCACGTAGCGCTCGGCCAGCACCCGGACCAGCGCCTCCCCGGTCCCGGGCGGGGCGTCCTGGGCGTGCACGGCCAGGCACCACAGGCTGGACCCGTTCTCGGGGTCGTCGAAGGCGAGCACGTGGTCGACCCCGGTCACCGTGCCGACGATCCGCCCGGTGCGCCGGTCCTCGGCGACCAGGTAGGTGAACGTGCGGGTGCGGTGGTTGGTCCACATCGTGGCCGGGTCGCCGGTGACCATGCCGTTGCGGGCGTAGATCCCGTTGATCTGCTCCATCTCGGCCAGCGAGGTCACCGTGCGCACGAAGACGCCGCGGATCAGCTCGTGCCGCGGCCGGTACCGGTGGAGGTCGAGCCGGTAGGTGTAGCTGGGGTCGATGAACAGCTCGTCGGGCGCCAGCCCCACCAGCACGTGCGGGTCGCGCGGGTAGATGCAGATGTCGCGGCGGTCGCTCTCCTCGGCGCGCAGCGCGTCGACGATCCCGCGGAGGTCGGAGAAGGTCTGCCCGAACACCAGCCGGCCCCAGGCGAGGTCCAGGACGACGTCGTACTCCATCCCCTGCCGCTGGTGCTCCGAGGGTTCCTGCCACGACCGGCTGGTGAACGACGGGGGCTCGGTGACGGCCGCGCGGCGGCGGTGCCCGGCGATCCGGGGCACGGTCACACCCCGTGGGTCTGCAGCCAGAGCTCGAGCAGGCCCAGCTGCCACAGCTTGTTGCCGCGCAGGGGGGTGAGCTCACCGTTCGGGTCGGCCAGCAGCGCGTCGACGTACTCGGGGCGGAACAGCCCGCGCTCGCGGGCGGCGTCGTCGGACAGCGCGTCGCGCACCAGGTCGAGCACCTTGCCCTCGAGGTGGGTGATCGCCGGGACCGGGAAGTAGCCCTTGGGCCGGTCGATCACCTCCGGCGGGATGATCCGCCGGCCGATCGCCTTGAGCACGCCCTTGCCGCCGTCGGCCAGCTTCAGCTCCGGCGGGCAGGCCGCCGCGAGCTCCACCAGGTCGTGGTCGAGGAAGGGGACCCGGGCCTCCAGGCCCCAGGCCATGGACATGTTGTCCACCCGCTTGACCGGGTCGTCGACCAGCATGACCTCGCTGTCCAGGCGCAGCGCGGCGTCGACGGCGGTCTCGGCGTGCGGCGCGGACATGTGCCGGCGGACGAACTCCAGGCTCGGGTCGCCGTCCACCGCGTACCGGTCGGCGACCAGCCGGGCCGTGTCCGCGGCGTCGCGGTCGAAGAACGCCCGGGCGTACCGCTCGACCGCCTGCTCGCGGCCGACCCCGGCCAGCGGCGGGTACCAGTGGTAGCCGGCGAACACCTCGTCGGCGCCCTGCCCGGACTGCACCACCCGGATCGACTGGCTGACCCGCTCAGACAGCAGGTCGAAGGCGACGACGTCGTGGCTGACCATCGGCTCGGCCATCGCCCCGATGGCGTGGCCCAGGGCCGCGGCGAGCTCGTCGGAGGCCACCCGGATGCGGTGGTGGTCGGTGCCGAAGCGCTCGGCGATGACGTCGGAGTAGACGAACTCGTCGCCCTCGCGGCCGCCGACGGCCTCGAAGCCGATCGAGTAGGTGGCCAGCCCGGTCTGCCCCTCCTGCGCGAGCAGGCCGACGATGAGGCTGGAGTCCAGGCCGCCGGACAGCAGCACGCCGACCGGGATGTCGGCGACCAGCCGCCGGCGGACGGCGACCCGCAGCGCCTCCTCGATCGCGTCCTCCCAGTCGCGGGCCGACCAGGAGGCGTGCTCGGGACGGCGCTCGTAGCGGGCCTCCCAGTAGCGGTGCTCGCGCGAGGTGCCGTCGGCCTCGACCACCCGCACGGTGGCCGGGGGCAGCTTGCGGACGCCGTTCAGGATCGTCCGCGGCGCCGGGACGACGGCGTGCCAGGTGAGGTAGTGGTGCAGCGCGACCGGGTCGATGGAGGTGTCGACGTCCCCGGCCTGGACCAGGGCGGGCAGCGAGGAGGCGAACCGCAGCCGCCCCGGGGTCTCGGCGAGGTAGAGCGGCTTGATGCCCAGCCGGTCGCGGGCCAGCACCACGCGGCCGGTGTCGCGCTCGGTGACGACGAAGGCGAACATGCCGTGCAGGTGCTCCACCACGGCGGCGCCCCAGTGGTGGTAGCCCTTGAGGATCACCTCGGTGTCGGAGGTGGAGAAGAAGCGGTAGCCGTGGCCCTCGAGCTCGGCGCGCAGCTCCTTGTAGTCGTAGATGCAGCCGTTGAAGACCGCCGTCAGGCCGAGCTCGTTGTCGACCATCGGCTGGCTGCCCGCCGGGGACAGGTCGATGACCGACAGCCGACGGTGCCCGAAGGCCACCCGCCCGTTGCTCCAGGCCCCTTGACCGTCCGGCCCGCGGGGGACCAGGCACTCGACCATCCGCGCCACGGCGGTGGTGTCGGCCAGGGAGCCGTCGAACCGGATCTCGCCGGAGAGGCCGCACATGGCATCGATCCAACCCCACCCGCCGGGCCCGCGCGACCGCCCCGGGCCCACGTCACACGGAAGCAACACGGCCCTGTTCCACGTGGAACGGCGGGGCGTCCCCGTGCGGGAACCGTCCCGCCGCCCGGGTGCAGCGGGCGGCTCGCGACCGCCGGTGACAGGCTGTGGCCCGGCGCGCGAGCTGGTCGAGGACGGGAGACGACGTGCAGGCGGTGTTCTACGAGCGGCCGGGTGGCCCCGAGGTGCTGACGGTCCGCGAGGTACCCGACCCCGAGCCCGGCGACGGCGAGGTGCTCGTCGACGTCGAGGCCGTGGGCGTCAACTTCCGCGACGTCTACGAACGCGAGGGCCGCCCGCCCTACGCCGCCGGCCCGTCCGCCGTGATCGGCGTGGAGGGGGCGGGCACCGTCGCCGGCACGGGGGAGCGGGTCGCCTGGCTCGACGTCCGGGGCAGCTACGCCGCCCGGGTGGCCGCACCGCGGGACAAGCTGGTCCCGGTGCCCGACGGCGTGCCCCTCGACGTGGCCGCCGCCGCCATGCTGCAGGGCTGCACCGCCCGGTACCTGGTCGCCGACTCGTACCCGGTGGCCGAGGGCGACTGGGCGGTCGTGCACAGCGCGGCCGGGGGAGTGGGGCTGCTGCTCACCCAGCTGGTGCGCGACCGCGGCGGGCACGTGCTGGCCACCACCTCCACCGAGGAGAAGGCCGAGCTGGCGCGGGCGGCCGGCGCCGACGACGTCGTCGTCGGCTACGACGGCTTCGCCGAGCGGGTCCGCGAGCTGTCCGGCGGCGAGGGCGCCGCGGTGGTCTACGACGGGGTCGGCCGGACGACGTTCGCCGCCGGGCTGACCGCGCTGCGGCCCACCGGCCGGATGATCGTGTACGGCGCCGCCAGCGGGCAGCCCGAGCCGCTGGAGGTGCACTCCCTGGCCACCCACGGCTCGCTGTACGTCCAGCGGCCGACGCTGGCGACCTACACGCGGACGCCGGAGATGCTGCGGGAACGGGCCGGCGCGGTGCTGGACCTGGTGGCCGCCGGCCGGCTCGACGTCCGCATCGGCGACCACCACCCGCTCGCCGGGGCCCGCCGCGCCCACGAGGACCTCGAGGGCCGGCGCACCACCGGCAAGATCCTGCTGCAGCCGCAGGCGTCCTGAGGACGGCCCCTGCCCCCGCCACGCGCAGGCTCGCGGCGGGGGCAGGGGGCCGTTCCAGGACCTCACCTCACAGCGACAGGTGCAGCCGCAGGGCGTCGTCCAGGGCGGCCGTCGCTGCGAGCGACACGCTGCCCAAGGCGGGTCCGAGCCGATCGACCGACACGGCCCGGACCTGCTCGGCCTGGGCCTTGGAGTCCACGTCCAGCCCGGTCTCGTCCGCGGTCAGCAGCACCTGGAACGGGAAGACACGGGTGGTGTCGCTCGTCACGGGGACCACCGTGACCACGCCCCGGCCCAGCCTTCCGGCGACCGCGTCGGCCTGGTCGTTGCTCACCACGACCGTCGGGCGGCGGCTGCCCGCCTCACTGCCACGCACGGGGTCGAGGTCGACCAGCCGGACCTCGCCACGGCGCATCAGCGGAGCCCATCGGCGGTGACGCCCTCCCAGACCTCGTGGTCACCGGAGTCGTCCCACTCCTGCCAGGCCGCCGCGTAGTCCTGCTCGAGCTGCTGGCGCGTCAGCAGGCGGATGGCGCACTGCACCGCAGCCGACCTGGAGGGCAGACCGGCGGTCCGCACGTGCTCGTCGAGAGCGGCCAGGTCGGCCTCCGACAGGCTGACGCCGAGTTCCACACCGCGATGCTCCTCCGGTGGCACCGTGACCACCACCGCGCCGCTGGAGTCGAGGGCCTCTCCGCGCCGGACCGGTCACGACCAGAGGACGCCGATCCGGCGTCCGGCCAGCTCGTGCACCTCGACCTCCACGTCGAACACCGTGCGCAGCAGCTCCGGCGTCATCAGGTCGGCGGTCGGCCCCTCGGCGACCAGCTGCCCCCCGCGCATGGCCGCGATCCGGTCGGAGCAGCGGGAGGCCACCTCGACGTCGTGGACGACGAGGACTCTCCTACTGGGGTGCGGCTCGGCCAAGTGAGGCCTGACTGACCTGCCACACGACCCGTTGCACGTGTCAACCAGGAGCGAGCGGGCAGAGGTGTGGCCATGGAGACACGCACACTGGGACAGCTGACCGTCTCGGCCCAGGGGCTGGGCTGCATGGGGATGAGCGAGTTCTACGGGACCGGCGACCAGGCCGAGGCCGAGCGCACGATCCGGCGGGCGCTGGACCTCGGCGTGACCTTCCTCGACACCGCCGACATGTACGGCCCCTTCACCAACGAGCAGCTGGTCGGCCGGGCCATCGCGGGCCGGCGGGACGAGGTGGTGCTGGCGACCAAGTTCGGGGTGGACCGCCGTGACGGCGGCCGCGCCGTCGACGGCCGGCCCGACTACGTCCGCCACGCCTGCGACGCCTCCCTGCAACGCCTCGGCGTGGACGTCATCGACCTCTACTACCAGCACCGGGTGGACACCACCGTGCCCGTGGAGGACACCTGGGGCGCGCTGGGCGAGCTGGTGGCGGCCGGCAAGATCCGGCACGCCGGCATCTCCGAGGCCGCGCCGGAGACCATCCGGCGGGCGCACGCCGTGCAGCCGGTGACCGCCGTGCAGACCGAGTACTCGCTGTGGACCCGCGATCCCGAGGACGACGGCGTGCTGGCCACCTGCGCCGAGCTCGGCATCGGCTTCGTCGCCTACTCACCCATCGGCCGCGGCTTCCTCTCCGGGCAGATCCGCAGCGTCGAGGACCTCGCGCCCGACGACTTCCGGCGGTCCAACCCGCGGTTCCAGGGCGAGGCCTTCCAGCAGAACCTCGCGCTGGTCGACCGGGTGCGGGAGATCGCCGACGAGAAGGGCGTGACCGCCACCCAGCTGGCACTGGCCTGGGTGATGGCGCAGGGCGGGCGCGGGAGCAACCCGGCCGTCGTGCCGATCCCGGGGACCAAGCGGGTGGCCTACCTGGAGGAGAACGCCGCGGCCGCCGACGTCCGGCTGACCGACGAGGAACTGCGCCGGCTCGACGAGGCCGCCCCCGTCGGGGCCGCCTCGGGCGACCGCTACCCCGACATGTCCGGCATCCACCGCTGAAGGAAGAGGGCCTCCCTGCCCCCCGCCCACTCGCGAGCTCGCGGCGGGACCCTGCAGGGAGCCAGCGGGACCCGGGACGGGGCCGGCGGCGGGCCCCTGCAGGGGGGCCGTTCCAGGACCTCACCGGGCGGTGACCGGCACGTTCCCGGCACGCGGGAGGATGGCCCCGTGCCCGACACCGCCGTGACAGGGGCCTCCCGGTGACCCCCGTGCTCGTCGTCGCGGTCACCGTGGCCGCCGCCTTGCTCACGCTGGCCGGGATCGCTTCGACCCTCGCCCGGCGGCGGATCGGCCTGCTGCACCTGGCGGGCACGGCGGTGCTGGAGGCGCTGCTGCTGGTGCAGGCGGTGCTCGCCGTCGTCCGGCTGGTGCAGGGCGAGCGCCCGGCCGACACCCCGACCTTCCTCGGCTACCTGGCGGGCATCGTGCTGCTCCCGGTGGCCGGGGCGCTGTGGGCGCGCAGCGAGCCGACCCGCTGGGCGGGCAGCGTCCTGGCCGTGGCGGCCGCCGCGGTGGGCGTGATGGTGTGGCGGCTCCAGCAGCTGTGGGAGGCAACGGGTGGCTGAGCCGTCGGGGGAGCGGCCGGCGGGGGAGCCGCCGCCGGCCGCCGGTGGACCGGGCCGGCTGCTCGTCGCGGTCTACGGCGTCTTCGCGCTGGCCACCGGCGCGCGGGCCGTCGTCCAGCTGGCGACCCGCTACGCCGAGGCGCCGGTCGCCTACCTGCTGTCCGCCCTGGCCGCCGCCGTCTACGTCGTCGCGACGGTGGCCTTGGCCCGGGGCGGACGGCGGACCGCGCTGGTCGCGATCACCGTCGAGCTGGTCGGCGTCCTGGTCGTCGGCACGCTGTCGCTGCTGGAGCCGGCCGCGTTCCCCGACGAGACGGTGTGGTCGGCGTACGGCCGCGGCTACCTCTTCATCCCGCTGGTGCTGCCGGTCGCCGGCCTGCTGTGGCTGCGCCGCACCGCCCGGACGCCGTCCCGCTGATCGAGGACGGCGGCTCTTGCCGGATCCCGTCGGCCCCGTCCCGGGTCCCGCTCCGAGCCTGCGAAGGGTGGGGAGGAGGGGGTCCTCCTACGAGGGATGGGGGGACGCGCGGTCCACCTAGAACTCGCCGCCGCCGAAGTCGCCCCCGAAGTCCCCACCCGGGTCGGCGCCGCCGGCGAGGTCCCCGCCCGGGTCGCCGCCGTAGTCGCCCCCGGCGTCCTCGTGGCCCTGGGCGTAGGCCTCCTCGTCACCGCCGCCGAACAGGCCGCCGTCCCCGAGCCCGGTGTCGAACAGCGCGTCGGCGACCGCCGTCCCAACCACCAGGCCACCGACCGTGCCGAGCAGGCTGGCGCCCACCATGCTCCCGAAGCCGGGTCCACCCCGGCCGTACCCGCCGCCGTACCCGCCCCCGTACCCGCCGGGGCCCGGTCCGAAGGCCCGCTCCAGCGTCCCGGGCTGGCGCACCTCGGCGCGGGTGGCCGCGCGGGCGAGGGTGCGGGGGTCGTCCGAGCGCGGCCGCTCCGACGAGGGCACCGCAGCGGCGAGCTGCACCAGCACCTCCTGCCGCTGCTGCGGGGTGAGCTGGGCGAACGCCTCGGCGTGCGCCTCCTCGATCTGGTCCGGCGGCGCCGTGCGCAGCAGGTAGCGGTAGCGCTCGACGGCCTGCTGGTCGGTCGACGTCCCGCCCTGCGGCGGGGGCGGTGGCTGGTGGCCACCTCCCTGGTAGCCGCCGTACTGCGGCGAGACGTGCTGGTACCCGTCGTATGCCTGGTCGGAGCCGGAACGGCGGCGGCCGAACAGCCGGTCGAGCAGTCCCATGTCGATCGTCTCCCTCCGGTGGGGCGCCGGCGCACCCCGCCGGAGGGGTTCCCGCCGAGCCGCCGGCCACACCTCCGCAGGCGCAACCGCTGGTCAGACGGCTCACCCCCGTGGTGGCTGGCAGGGCGGGAGCCGCACTACTGTCGTTCCCGTGCCGGCCGAGCGGGACCGTCCGCGGGACTCGTCCCCCGTCCAGCGCCCCGACGGCGGCATGGGCCGCGAGGAGGCCGGGATCCTCACCGCGGCCGCCACCCTGGTCTCCGAGCGGGAGGGCACCGCATCGGCTGCCCTGCCCGGCGTGCTGGCCGACGTCCCGGTGGCGGTGCTGCTCATCGACCGCGGCGCCGGCTCGGTCACCTACGCCAACAGCGCGGCGGTGGAGCTGGCCGGCAACGTGCGCCTCCCCGTCGACGTCGACCGCTGGGGCTCCTCGGTGGGCCTCACCGACCTGGGCGGCCAGCCGCTGGCCAGCACGTCGGGCCCGCTGTCGCTGGTCGCGCAGGGCCTGCCGGTCACCGGCGAGGCGGTGCGGATCGCGCCGGGCGGAGGCAGCGACCAGGACGGCACCGGGAGCGACCAGCTGCTGTGGGTCACCGGCTTCCCGCTGTCCGGGCCCGACGGCGAGGAGCAGTTGTCCCTGGTGGTCTTCCTCGAGGTCGAGGGCGACGGCCCGGCCGAGGACCACCTGCAGGCGCTGCGGGAGCGGGCCGTCGTCGCCACTGACATCGCCTTCACCATCACCGACCCCCGCCAGCCGGACGACCCGCTGATCTGGGTGAACCCCTCCTTCACCCGCATCACCGGCTACGAGTACGGCGAGGCCGTCGGGCGCAACTGCCGCTTCCTGCAGGGCCCGGCCACCGACCCCGCGGCGGTCGTCGAGATCCGCACCGCGCTCGAGGCCCGGCAGCCGGTCACCACCACGCTGCTCAACCACCGCAAGGACGGCACCGCCTTCTGGAACCAGCTGTCGATCACCCCGGTGTTCGACGGCGCGGGCGAGCTCGTCAGCTTCGTCGGCGTGCAGACCGACGTCACCGAGCGGGTGCGCGTCGAGCGCGAGCGGGAGGCCGCCTTCGCCGCCGAGCGGGCTGCCCGTCAGGAGGCCGAGCAGGCCCGGGCCGACGCCGAGCGGGCCCGGGCCGACGCCGAGCGCATGCAGGGCCGGCTGGCGCTGATGGCCGAGGCGACGAGCACGCTGATCGCCACGCTCGACCTCACCGACGTCCTCGACCGGCTGGCCCGGCTGTGCGTGCCGCTGCTCGCCGACTGGGTGTTCATCTCCATGGTCGACGACGCCGGGACCGTCCGGGAGACCGCCTCCCGTCACCGCGACGGGTTCGCCGACGAGCTGGCGCTGCTGGCCGCCCAGCACGCCGGGCAGCTGCCGGAGACCTCCCCCACCCGCCGCAGCATCGCGACCGCGCGGCCGGTGCTGGTGCAGCACGCCGACCTCGACCTCGACGCGCTGTTCGCCAGCGCGGGGACCCGCGAGGCCGCGGCGCGCCTCGGTGCGGCCTCGCTGCTCGCCGTCCCCATGGTGGCCCGGCGGCGGACCCGCGGCGCCATCCTGCTCGCCCGCAGCGACGCCGAGCGCCCCTTCACCCAGGAGGACGTCGACCTCGCCGAGGACCTCGCGCGCCGGGCCGCGCTCGCGATGGACAACGTGCGGCTGTACCAACAGGAGCACGCCGTCGCCGACACGCTGCAGCGGTCGCTGCTGCCCGACCTGCCCTCGATCGGCAGGGTCGAGTCGGCCGCCCACTACGTCAGCGCCTCGACCGCCGCCGACGTGGGAGGCGACTTCTACGACCTGCTCGAGCTGCCCGACGGGTCGATCGGGGTGGTCGTCGGCGACGTCGTCGGCCACGACATCGCGGCCGCGGCGGCGATGGGGCACCTACGGGGGCTCCTCCGGGCCTCGGTGTGGGAGGCGCCCGACCCCGACCCGGCGGCCGTGCTGGCCCGGGTCGACCGGCTCGTGCAGGGCCTGGGTGTCGCCTCGATGGCGACGATGGTCTACGTCCGGGCCGAACGCCCGGAGCAGGACGGCGCACCGTGGCGGCTGCACCTCGCGAGCGCCGGCCACCCGCCGCCCCTGCTGCGCACGCCCGACGGCGCGGTGCAGCTGCTCGACGGCGTGACCGGCCTGCTCATCGGCGTCGACGACAGCCTGCCCCGTACCTCGACGTCGATCGACCTGCCGCCCGGCACCACGCTGGTGGCCTACACCGACGGGCTCATCGAGCGGCCCGGTGCCGACCTCGACGACGGCATCGGCGAGCTGGTCGGCCGGCTGGCCGGCGCCCGGGCCGGGGCCGGCCCCCGGGAGCTCTGCGACGCCGCGGTCGCCGGCTCCCTGGACGGCCGGGACGACGTCGCGCTGATCGCCGTCCGGTTCTGCTGAGACCTCAGTTCGGGAAGGCCTCCAGCAGGCCGTAGGCGCCCCGGTGGAACAGCAGCGGCCGCCGCCCCGGGTCGGCGCCGAGGTCCAGCACCCGGGCGGCGACCAGGGTGTGGTCGCCGCCGTCGTACTCCGCCCACAGCTCGCAGTCGATCCAGGCGACGACCCCCTCGAGCACCGGCTGGCCGGTGCGGCTGGACCGCCACGGCACGCCGGCGAACTTGTCGGCGCCGGAGCGGGCGAAGGCGACGGAGAGTTCGGTCTGGTCCTCGGCGAGCACGTTGACGCAGAAGCGGCCCAGCTCGCGCAGCCGCGGCCAGGTGCGCGACGTGCGGGCCGGTGCGATGACGACCAAGGGCGGGTCCAGCGACAGCGAGCTGAACGACTGGCAGGTGAACCCGATGGGCCCCTCCTCGCCCTGCGCGGTCACGACCGTGACCCCGGAGGCGAAGTGACCGAGGACGTCGCGCATGGTGCGGGGGTCGACCACCCCGTCCCCGGACGGTGGCTGGCTCATGGCCTCCAGCCAACCACGGTGCGGCAGGTCACCCGGTGCCCACCGGTCGGGGTCCGCCCCTCGCTCGCTGGCGCTCGCTGCGGTGCTCCCGCCGGCGTCACCCGACGACGGGCAGTGGCCGCGGCACCGACCGGCCACCCGCCCGGTACAGCGAGCTGGGCAGCTCGTGGCCCACGGCGTCCTCGGTGACCCGGGCGGCGGCCAGCACGGCGTCGAGGTCCAGCCCGGTGCGCACGCCGGACTCCTCGAGCATGTAGACCAGCTCCTCGGTGGCGATGTTGCCGCTGGCGCCCGGCGCGAACGGGCAGCCACCCAGCCCGCCCACCGACGCGTCCAGCTGGGTGGCCCCCGCCTGGACCGCGGCCAGCGCGTTGGCCTGACCGGTGCCCCGGGTGTCGTGGAAGTGCACGCCCACCTCGATCCCGGGACAGGCCCGGCGGACGGCGTCGAGCAGCTGCACCACCCGCAGCGGGGTGGTCGTGCCGATGGTGTCGCCCAGGCAGAGCCGGTCGGCGCCGGCGGTGACCGCGGCACGGGCGACGTCCACGGTGCGGGGGATGGGCGTGCGGCCGTCGAAGGGGCAGTCCCACGCCGTCGCGATGATGACCTCCAGCGAGCCGCCGGCGCCGTGCGCCAGGCCGGCCACCTCACCCACCGCGGCCACCGCCTCGGCCGTGCTGCGGCCGGCGTTGGCCCGGCTGTGCCCGTCGGCGGCCGAGACGACGTACTCCAGGTCGGCGATGCCGGCGTCCACGGCCCGGACCGCGCCGCGGGCGTTGGCGACGAGCGCGGAGAAGGCGACGCCGTCGAAGCGGTGCAGCTCGGCGGCCACCTGGTCGGCGTCGGCCAGCGCGGGGACGGCCTTGGGTGAGACGAACGAGGTGACCTCGATCCAGCGGACGCCGGTGGCCACCAGCGCCTCCAGCATCGCCAGCTTGCCCTCCAGGGGCACCGCCGCCTCCAGCTGCAGGCCGTCGCGCATGCCGACCTCGCGGACGTCCACGGTCGCGGGCAGCACCAGGTCGAACTCGTTCACGGGCCCTCCTCGTCCGGTTGCGTGCCATCCTGCCCCGGCGCGGCGTTCCACGTGGAACGCAGACCCCCGGTGGAAGGAGGTGTGGTGGACGCTTCGGGCGTGCTGCCACCCGCTGACCAGCGCACCGTGTTCACCCACGCCCCCATGGGCATCCTCATCGCCACGCCCGCGGGGACGGTGACCGCGGCGAACCCGGCGCTGGCCGGGATGCTGGGTAGCGGCGCCGAGGAGCTGGTCGGCAGCCAGGTGCTCGACTGGGTGCACCCCGACGAGCGACCCGCGACGGCGGAGGCCTACACCGACGTCGTCGAGCGGCACCGGGTGATGCGGCACGAGACCCGGCTGGTCCGGCGGGACGGCAGCGTCGTCCCCACGCAGATCACCTCGGCCTGGGTGGACGAGACACCCACCGGGGACGCCGCCCACCTGGTGGTGATCGTCGAGGACATCACCGAGCGCAAGGGCCTGGAGACCGCGCTCGTGCACCGGTCGCTGCACGACCCGCTCACCGGGCTGCCGAACCGGGCGCTGTTCACCGACCGGCTGCGGCACGCCCTCGAACGCGGCCGCCGCGAGGGGACGCCGACGAGCCTGCTGGGCATCGACCTCGACGGCTTCAAGCGCATCAACGACGTGCACGGGCACCCGGTCGGCGACGAGGTGCTGGTCGCCTTCGCCGGGCGGCTGACCTCGGTGCTGCGCGCGAGCGACACCGCGGCCCGCGTCGGCGGCGACGAGTTCAGCGTCGTGTGCGAGAACAGCGGGCGGGTCGACGCCGAGGCGCTCGCCGCCCGGCTGCGGCGCGCGGCCGCCGAGCCGCTGCGGCTGGCCGGTGGGCTGGTGCTCCCGCTCTCGATGAGCATCGGGATCGCCACGGTGGAGGGCGGCGCGGACCCGGAGCAGGCGTTCGGGGGGCTCGTCCGCGCCGCCGACGCCGCGATGTACGCCGACAAGGGCGCCCGCCGGGGCTGAAGGAGGACCCTCCTACCCCTCGCCACCCGCAGGCTCGCGGCGGGACCCTGCAGGAGGGCCGCCCCAGCGGGCGACGACGGCGGAGAAGGCGGCCGCCGCCTGCTCGACCTCGGTGACCTCCACGTACTCGTCGACGGCGTGCATCACCGCGGGGGTGCCCGGACCCCAGACCACGACGGGTGCACCGCCGACCACCCGGACCAGCACCGACGCGTCGGTGAAGTAGGTCGCCGGCGTGGGGCGGACGGCCGCGGGGAGGGAGGCGACCCACGGGTCGTCGGCGGGGGTTCCGACCGGCGGCAGGTCGACCCGCACCTCGACGTCGGCGACCTCGGGCTGGTCGCGCCACCAGCGCAGCAGGTCGCCGGCGTCCCCGACGGTGCGCATGTCCACCACCGCCTCGGCCCGGTCGGGGACGACGTTGGGCACGGTGCCTCCGGCCACGACGCCGGGGTTCCACGTCTCGGTGCCGAGGAACGGGTCGGTGCGCAGCGGCAGCGCGCCGGCGGCCCGGCCCAGGACGGCCACCAGGTCCAGGACGGCGTTGTGCCCGCGCTCGGGCGTGCTGCCGTGGGCCGCCCGGCCCGCCGTCCGCACCGCGAGCCACAGCGCGCCCTTGTGGCCGAGGACGACCTGGTTGCCGGTCGCCTCGGGGACGACGACCGCGCCGATCCGCTGGTCGGCCACCGCCGACGCCGCTGCGGCGGCGCCCTGCGAGCCGGTCTCCTCGTCGCTGGTCAGCAGCAGCGCCACCGGCGTCTCCGGGTCGGCGGCGGCGAGCGCAGCCGCGGCGGCGACCACCCCGGCCTTCATGTCGCTCGTCCCGCGGCCCCACACCCGCCCCTCCTCGACGTCGGCGCCGAAGGGGTCGCGCGCCCAGGCGCCGGGGTCGGGCACCGGGACGGTGTCGACGTGGCAGGCGAACAGCAGCTGCCGGCGGTCCGGGTCGACCGGGGTGCGCAGCAGGGTCCACGGCTGGTCGCGGTCGCCGCCCTGCGTCACCTCCAGGTGCGGAGCCCGCTCGCGCAGCACGTCGGTGAGCGCGCCGAGCAGGTCGCGCTGGGCGACCGCGTCGCCGGACACCGTCCGCCGGCCGGTCAGCTCGCGCACCAGCGCGACGAGGTCGAGGGCAGGACCGGTCGCCGTCATGCGCCGATCCTGCTCCCCAGCCACCCCGGGGCGCACCTCACCGGCTCAGCGACGGCCGGGGACGACAGCCAGCCGCGGTGGACCGGTCGCGGGGGCCCGGAGGGCCTCCCGACCGGGACACGGGCAGCGGCTCAACGGCCGTCGGGGACGGCCGTTGGCCGCGGTGCGGTCCGGTAGGACCGCAGATCACACGAGCGCGCGGCCCACCGCGACGGCGCGGGTGTCCGGGGCGGCGATCCGCACCGCGTCGGCGGCCTGGTCGTCGGCGGCCTCCTGCGAGCGGCGCTCGGCCTCGACGCGGGCCCGGTAGCTGTCGACCTCGTTGCCGATCCGCACCTCGTCCCAGCCGAGGACGCCGGCCACGGCCCGGGCGACGGGCTCGGCGCTGACCACACCGCGGTGCGACGTCTCGATCGAGATGCGGGTGCGCCGGGCGAGCAGGTCGTCCAGGTGCAGCGCCCCCTCGTGCGAGGCCCCCCACACCATCTCGACCATGAGGTACCCCTCGGCGCCCGGGACCGGCTCCAGCAGCGAGCGGTCGTCTGCGGCGAGCCCGAGCACCTCGGGGGTCTCCGAGCCGTAGCGGTTGAGCAGGTGCTCGGCGCGGAAGTGCGGGATGCCCCAGCGCTCGCTCAGCCCGTGCAGCTGGTTGACCATCGCGTGGTAGCCCTCGGCGCCGACCAGCGGGATGTTCTCGGTCACGCTCGGCGGCACCGACCGGGTGACGTCGTCGGCGACGGCGTCCACCGCGTCGGCGGCCATCGGCCGGTAGGTCGTGTACTTGCCGCCGGCCACCGCCACCACACCGGGCATCGGCCGCGCGACCGCGTGCTCGCGGGAGAGCTGGCTGGTCACCTCCGACTCCCCGGCCAGCAGCGGCCGAAGCCCGGCGTAGACGCCGGTGATGTCGTCGTGGGTGATCGGGACGGCGAGCACCTGGTTGACGTGCTCGAGGATGTAGTCGATGTCGGCCCGGGACGCCGCCGGATGGGCCTTGTCCAGGTCCCAGTCGGTGTCGGTCGTCCCGACGATCCAGTGGCTGCCCCACGGGATGACGAACAGCACCGACTTCTCGGTGCGCAGGATCAGCCCGCTCTCGCCGTTGATCCGGTCGCGGGGAACGACGATGTGCACGCCCTTGCTGGCCCGCACGTGGAACCGCCCGCGCCCGCCGACCAGGGTCTGGATGTCGTCGGTCCACACGCCCGTGGCGTTGACGACGACCTCGGCCTGCACGTCGACCTCGGCACCGGTCTCCACGTCGCGCACCCGCACCCCGGTGACCCGGCCGCCGGCGTGGTGGAAGGAGATGACCTCGGCCGAGTTCAGCACGGTCGCCCCGTAGGCGGCGGCGGTGCGGGCGACGCCGAGGGTGTGCCGGGCGTCGTCGGCCTGCGCGTCGTAGTAGCGGACGGCGCCGACGAGCGCGTCGGGCTTGAGCGCGGGGAACAGCTGCCGGGCGCCGCGGCGACTGAGGTGCCTGTGCCGGGGCATGGGCGTGGACAGCGCGCCGAGGCGGGCCAGCTGGTCGTAGAGGACCAGCCCGGCGGTGACGTAGGGCCGCTCCCACACCCTGTGCTCCAGCGGGTAGAGGAAGGGCACCGGCTTCACCAGGTGCGGCGCGATCCGGGTGACGCTGAGGTCGCGCTCGTGCAGCGCCTCGCGGACCAGGGTGAAGTCGAACTGCTCCAGGTAGCGCAGCCCGCCGTGGAACAGCTTGGACGAGCGGGACGACGTGCCGCTGGCGAAGTCGCGGGCCTCGACCAGCGCCGTCCGCAGGCCGCGGGTCGCCGCGTCCAGGGCGACGCCGGCGCCGGTCACCCCGCCTCCGACGACGAGGACCTCGAAGGGCTGCTCGGCCAGTTCGGCCCAGGCCCGGGCACGCTGATCGGGGCCGAGTGCGGGGACTACGGGCATGCCGACTCCTCTGGCGGGGACTGCTCGCCGTCAACGGTAGGCGCGCCCGCCGACGCGGGTCGACGTCGCGCGTTCGACATCGTCGTACACCGAGGGCCTAGGGTGACGCGCCGTGCCGGGCACCGTGCAATCGATCGAGCGAGCCGCCACCCTGCTGCACGCCATCGCCCAGTCAGGCGGCCAGATGGGCGTCACCGAGCTGGCCGGCGCGGTCGACCTGCCCAAGACGACGACGCACGGGCTGCTGCGCACCCTGCTGTCGGTGGGTTTCGTCGAGCAGGACCCGCGCACCGGCCGGTACTCCCTCGGCGCCGGGCTGCTCGGCCTGGGCACGCACTACCTGGACGCCAACGAGCTGCGGTCCCGGGCGTCGAACTGGGCGGACTCGCTGGCCGCCCGCAGCGGCTTCGCCGTCCGGCTCGGGACGCCGGCGGGCCTGCAGGTCGTCGTCGTCCACCACGTCTTCCGGCCCGACGACTCGCCGCAGGAGATGGAGGTCGGCGCGTTGCTGCCCGCGCACGCCACGGCGGTGGGCAAGGTGCTGCTGGCCTCCCGGCCCGCGGTGGCCCGGTCGCTGACCGACGTCCCGCTGGACGCCCTGACGCCGCGCACCGTCGTCGACCCGGCGGCGCTGCTGGCCGAGCTGCAGGCCACCCGCGCCCGCGGCTGGGCCGAGCAGCGGGGGGAGTACCGGCTGGGCGTGGCCGGGATCGCCGCGCCGGTGCACGGGCCGGGCGGGCTGGTGGTCGGGGCGCTGGGCATCAGCGGCCCGGTCGAGGAGCTCGACGCGCCGGGGGCGCGGGGGGAGCTGCGGGCGATGGTGGTCGCGGCGGCGGCGTCCGTCACGCGGGAGCTCCTCACGTGAGGGAGCGCTACGTGCTGGCGGTGGACCAGGGGACCACCTCCACCCGGTCGATCGTCTTCGACCGCGGCGGCCGGCTGGTCGCCGTCCGCCAGCGCGAGCACCGCCAGCACTTCCCGCGGCCGGGCTGGGTGGAGCACGACCCGGAGGAGATCTGGGCGAACACCCAGCTCACCGCCGCGCAGGCGCTGCGCGACGTGGCCGCCGGGCCGGGGCAGGTGGTGGCGCTGGGCATCGCCAACCAGCGCGAGACGACGGTGGTGTGGGAGCGCGCCACGGGCCGGCCGGTGGTCAACGCGCTGGTCTGGCAGGACACCCGCACCGGTCCGCTGGTGGAACGGCTGGCCGCGCGGCCCGACGCCGCCCTGGTGCGCGAGCGCACCGGGCTGGAGCTGGCCGGCTACTTCGCCGGGCCGCGGCTGCGCTGGGTGCTCGACGCCGTCCCCCGGGCCCGCGAGCGGGCCGAGCGCGGCGAGCTGCTCGCCGGGACGATGGAGAGCTGGCTGGTCTGGAACCTCACCGGCGGGGCGGACGGCGGCGTGCACGTCACCGACGTGACCAACGCCAGCCGCACCCTGCTGATGGACGTGCGCACCTGCGAGTGGGACGCGGACCTGCTGGACTTCTTCGGCGTCCCGGCGGCGATGCTGCCCGAGATCCGCCCGTCGGTCGGCGTGCTCGGCACGGCCTCCGCCCTGCCGGTGCCGCTGCCCATCGGCGGGGCGCTGGGGGACCAGCAGGCGGCGCTGTTCGGGCAGACCTGCTTCGCCCCCGGCGAGGCCAAGTGCACCTACGGCACCGGCAGCTTCCTGCTGCAGAACACCGGCACCGAGCTGGTCCGCTCGCGGCACGGGCTGATCAGCACGGTGGCCTACCAGCTGGCCGGGGAGCCGGTGCACTACGCGCTGGAGGGCTCGATCGCCGTCACCGGGGCGCTGGTGCAGTGGCTGCGCGACAGCCTGGGGCTGATCGGCTCGGCGCCCGAGGTGGAGACCCTCGCCCGCACCGTCTCCGACAACGGCGGCTGCTACGTCGTCCCGGCCTTCTCTGGGCTGCTCGCCCCGCACTGGGAGGGCCGGGCCCGCGGACTGGTCGCCGGCCTGACCTCCTACGTGACCAAGGGGCACCTGGCGCGGGCGGTGCTGGAGGCGACCGGGTGGCAGACCCGCGACGTCGTCCGGGCCATGGACGCCGACTCGGGGCTGCCGCGCACCGCGCTGCGGGTGGACGGCGGGATGACGACCAACAACCTGCTCATGCAGTTCGTCGCCGACGCGATCGACTGCTCGGTGGTGCGCCCGATGGTGGGGGAGACGGTGTCCCTCGGCGCGGCCTACGCGGCCGGGCTCGCCGTCGGCGTGTGGTCCGACACCGGGGCGCTGCGGCGCAACTGGCACCGCTCGGCGCAGTGGGTGCCCGACCCGGCGCGGGTCACCGCGCTGGACGCCGCCTACCCGGACTGGGAGCACGCGGTGCGGCTGAGCATCGCCTGGGGCGAACGGCCCTGACGGCCGGCGGCACTGTCCGACATCGTCGTACAGCAGCCGTTGTCCGCTCTCCACCGGTGTGAATAGCGTCACCGGCCCGGTCGTCGTCCGCCCGCACCCGCGGCGCGGTCGCGATCCGGAGCACCCGCATCACCGGCGATGAGGAGCACCGCATGAGTCTGTGGACAGTCTTCGGCAGCGAGGTCGTCGGGACCGGCATCCTGCTGCTCCTCGGCATCGGGGTGGTGGCCAACGTCGTCCTGCCCAAGACCCTGGGCAACGGCGGAGGCTGGCTGCTCATCAACTTCGGCTGGGGCATCGCCGTCTTCGCCGGCGTGTTCGCCGGCGCCAGCTCCGGAGCGCACATCAACCCGGCGGTGACCCTCGGCCTGGCGGTGAGCGGCGCCGACGAGTACGCGCCCGGCGTGCCGATCACCCTCGCGTCGTCACTGGTCTACGTGATCGGCCAGCTCGTCGGCGCCTTCCTCGGCGCCGTCATCGCGTGGGTGGCCTACCGGCGGCACTACGACGAGGCGACCGAGCCGGTGCTGGGCACCTTCTCCACCGGCCCGGCGATCGCGAGCCCCGTGTGGAATGTGGTGACCGAGGCCATCGGAACGTTCGTCCTCGTCTACATCATCCTGCGATTCGGCGACACGCCCGGCGAGCTCGGCCCGCTGGCCGTGGCGCTGCTCGTCGTCGGCATCGGCGCCTCCCTCGGCGGGCCGACCGGCTACGCCATCAACCCCGCCCGCGACCTCGGCCCGCGCATCGCGCACGCCGTGCTGCCGATCCGCGGCAAGGGGGACAGCAACTGGGGCTACGCCTGGGTGCCGATCGTCGGGCCGCTGATCGGCGCCGTCCTGGGCGGCCTGCTCTCGCGCGTCCCCATCTGACCGCAGCTCTCCCGAACCCCACCGCGACGAAGCGAGAGGAACCACCGTGAGCCAGTACGTGGCCGCCATCGACCAGGGCACGACGAGCACCCGCTGCATGATCTTCGACCACGAGGGCGCCGTCGTCTCGGTCGGGCAGAAGGAGCACCAGCAGATCTTCCCGCGCGCCGGGTGGGTCGAGCACGACGCCAACGAGATCTGGGCCAACACCCGCGAGGTGGTGGGCCAGGCGCTCGCCCGGGGCAACGTCGGCACCTCCGACGTGGTCGCCGTCGGCATCACCAACCAGCGCGAGACCGCCGTCGTCTGGGACCGGAGCACCGGTCAGCCGGTCTACAACGCGATCGTCTGGCAGGACACCCGCACCGCGGGGATCGTCGAGCAGCTCGGCGCCCTCGGCGGCGGCGCGGACCGGTACAAGGACAAGGTCGGCCTGCCGCTGGCCACCTACTTCTCCGGACCCAAGGTGCGCTGGATCCTCGACAACGTCGACGGCGCCCGCGAGCGGGCCGAGCGCGGTGAGCTGCTCATGGGCACCATCGACTCCTGGCTGATCTGGAACATGACCGGCGGGGCCGACGGCGGGCTGCACCTCACCGACGTGTCCAACGCCTCCCGCACGATGCTCATGGACTACCGGACGCTGGCCTGGGACGCCGACATCGCCGGGGAGATGGGCATCCCGATGTCGATGCTCCCGGAGATCCGGTCCAACTCCGAGGAGTACGGCCGCGGCCGCAAGGCCGGCTTCCTCGCCGGGGTGCCGATCGCCGGCTCCCTGGGCGACCAGCAGGCGGCCACCTTCGGCCAGGTCTGCTTCACCAAGGGGATGGCCAAGAACACCTACGGCACCGGCAACTTCATGCTGCTCAACACCGGCGAGGAGGCCGTCCCCTCGCAGAACGGCCTGCTCACGACGCTGTGCTACCAGCTCGGCGACGGCAAGCCGGTGTACGCGCTGGAGGGCTCGATCGCGGTCACCGGGTCGCTGGTGCAGTGGGTCCGGGACAACCTCGGGATGATCTCCAGCGCGCCGGAGATCGAGGACCAGGCGCGCTCGGTCGAGGACAACGGCGGCGCCTACTTCGTGCCCGCGTTCTCCGGGCTGTTCGCCCCGCACTGGCGCTCCGACGCCCGCGGCGCGATCGTCGGGCTCACCCGCTACGTCAACAAGGGCCACCTGGCCCGGGCGGTGCTCGAGGCGACGGCGTACCAGACCCGCGAGGTGCTCGACGCGATGAACGCCGACTCCGGCGTCGACCTGACCGAGCTGCGGGTGGACGGCGGGATGGTCGGCAACGAGCTGCTCATGCAGTTCCAGGCCGACATCCTCGACGTCCCGGTCATCCGGCCCAAGATCGCCGAGACCACCGCCCTGGGCGCGGCCTACGCGGCCGGCCTCGCCGTCGGCTTCTGGTCCGACCTCGACGAGCTCACCGCCAAGTGGGCCGAGGACAAGCGCTGGGAGCCGCAGATGCCGGCCGAGGAGCGCGAGCGCAACTACCGCAACTGGCAGAAGGCGGTCACCAAGAGCCTGGACTGGGTCGACGAGGACGTGAAGTGACAGCGCAGCAGTGAACGCCGAGGGCCCGTTCTCGTGAGGAGAACGGGCCCTCGGCGTCCACCGGTCACCCCCCGAGAGCAGCGGTGACGACCGCCTTGGCCTCCTCCTGCACCTGCGCCAGGTGGTCGGGGCCGCGGAACGACTCCGCGTAGACCTTGTAGACGTCCTCGGTGCCCGAGGGGCGGGCGGCGAACCAGGCGTCCTCCGTGGTCACCTTCAGCCCGCCGAGGGCCGCGTCGTTGCCCGGCGCGCGGGTGAGCTTGGCGGTGATCGGCTCGCCGGCCAGCTCGGTCGCCGTCACGTCCTCGGGGGAGAGCTTCCCGAGCGCCGCCTTCTGCTCGCGGCTGGCCGGCGCGTCGACGCGGGCGTAGGCCGACTCGCCGTACCGGGCGGTGAGCTCGGCGTGCAGCTGCGAGGGGGACCGCCCCGTCACGGCCTGGATCTCGCTGGCCAGCAGGGCCAGCAGGATGCCGTCCTTGTCCGTCGTCCACACGCTGCCGTCGCGGCGCAGGAACGAGGCGCCGGCGGACTCCTCCCCGCCGAAGCCGACCGACCCGTCGAGCAGGCCGGGCACGAACCACTTGAACCCGACCGGCACCTCCACCAGCCGCCGGCCGAGACCGGCGACCACCCGGTCGATGAGGGACGACGACACGAGCGTCTTGCCGACGGCGGTGTCCTGACCCCACTCGGGCCGGTGCGAGAACAGGTAGGAGATCGCGACGGCGAGGAAGTGGTTGGGGTTCATCAGCCCGCCGTCGGGGGTGACGATGCCGTGCCGGTCGGCGTCGGCGTCGTTGCCCGTGGCGATCTGGAACTGCTCGCGCTTGCCGATGAGCGAGGCCATGGCCGACGGCGACGAGCAGTCCATCCGGATCTTGCCGTCCCAGTCCAGCGTCATGAACCGCCAGGTGGGGTCGACCAGCGGGTTCACCACGGTCAGGTCCAGGCGGTGCCGCTCGGCGATCGCCGCCCAGTAGTCGACGCTGGCGCCGCCGAGCGGGTCGGCGCCGATGCGCACGCCGGCGTCCCGGACCGCGTCGATGTCGAGCACCGAGGGCAGGTCGTCGACGTAGTCGCCGAGGAAGTCGTGCGGCCGCGCCGCCGCCCGGGCGCGGGCGAACGGGACCCGCCGGACGCCCTTCAGGTCCTCGCGCAGCAGCTCGTTGGCGCGGGCGGCGATCACCTTCGTGGCGTCGGTGTCGGCCGGGCCGCCGTTCGGGGGGTTGTACTTGAAGCCGCCGTCGCGGGGCGGGTTGTGCGACGGGGTGACGACGATGCCGTCGGCGAGACCGGTCGATCGGCCCTGGTTGGCCCGCAGGATGGCGTGGCTGACCGCCGGGGTGGGCGTGTAGCGGTCGGCGGCGTCGACCAGCACGGTCACGTCGTTGGCGGCCAGCACCTCCAGCGCCGACGCCCAGGCCGGCTCGGAGAGCGCGTGGGTGTCGCGGCCGACGAACAGCGGCCCGTCGTACCCCTGGGCCGCGCGGTACTCGCAGATGGCCTGGGTGGTGGCCAGGATGTGCGGCTCGTTGAAGGCCCGGTCGAACGCCGACCCGCGGTGACCCGACGTCCCGAAGGAGACCTGCTGGGCGGGATCGGCGGGGTCCGGGTCGAGGGTGTAGTACGCGGTGACCAGCGAGGCGACGTCGATCAGGTCGCCGGGGTCTGCCGGCTGCCCGGCACGGGGGTCGGTCATGCGCCGATCCTGGCCCGGCACCCGTCGTCCCCGCGACCCCGGCCGGCGTGCGGCTCAGAAGCCGGAAGAGGCAATCCCGGCGACCAGCCCGAGGGCCAGGAACCCCACGCCGACCCAGCCGAGCACGATGCCGGCCGTGGCCATGCCGCCCCCGGCCTCGCCGCGCTCCCGGATCTGCTTCTTCGCGACGTAGCCGAAGACCAGCGCCAGGATGCTGCCGATCCAGTAGAGCCAGAGGATGCCCAGCACCATCGAGGCGATGGCCATCCCGTTGGTGCGCTGCGGCGGCGCGTACGGGTAGCCGTAGGGCGGCGGGTAGCCGGCCCCGGGCGGCGGATAGCCCGCCCCGGGCGGCTGGTACGCCGGCGGCGGGGCCTGGTAGCCGCCGTACGGCTGCTGCGGCTGCTGGCCCCACCCGGCGTTCTGGCTGCCGTACGGGTCGCCGGCACCCTGCTGGTGCGGCCCTTCGTGTGCCATCGGTTCGCTCCTGGGTCCACTGCGCGGCCGCCGGGGATCGGTGGACCGGCGTTCGCCTCCATCGTGACGCCGGCCGAGGCGACCGGGGGCAGGACGCGCGGCCCGGCCACTCCGACTGGGGAGACCGCGAGGGGCCTGCAGCGGGTCCGCCGCGCCGGTTCCTCCCGGAGCGGCGGCCACGGCCTCGAACTCGGCACGAGCAGGTCCATGGCCGCCAGCCGGGCGGTGCGTCGCTGCTCCCACGGCTGCCGCGCCGCCCCCGTCCGGTCATCGGGATCCGCGGGATCACGAGTCGACGCGGGCGGTGTCCCGGCGCAGCGCCAGCCCCGCGAGGAGCAGGCCGCTCGCCAGAGCCGCACCCACGCCCTCTCCGGCGCGCATCCGCAGGTCCAGCAGCGGCTCACGGCCCAGGTCCTGCAGGACCAGGTCGTGCCCGCGTTCACGGCTGCGCTGCCCGGCGACCAGGGCGGGCTGCACGCCGGGCTCCAGCCGCACGGCCACGAGGGCGGCGACCGAGGTGGCGTAGCCGTCGAGCACCACGGCGGACCCGGCCGCGGCCGCGCCCAGCACGACGCCCGCCAGGACGGCCAGCTCGGGGCCACCCAGCTCGGTCAGTGCGACGAGCGGGTCCCGCGTCAGTGCCGGAGAGCCGCGCCGGGCCCGGGCCACGGCCTCGGCCACCACCTGCCGCTTGCGCGCGAGGACGGCGGCGTCGGCGCCTGCCCCCAGCCCGACGGCGTCCTCCGGGTCGGCGCCGAGGAGGCCGCAGGCGAGGGCCGCCGCCACGGTGGTGTTGCCGACCCCGACCTCGCCCAGGGCGACCAGTCCCGCGGCCGCCACCTGGCGGCCCAGGTCGCGGCCGGCGTCCAGCAACCGCCACGCGTCGTCCGGCGTCATGGCCGGCCGGTCGACGAGGTCCCCGCGCGGACCGGCGGGGCGGAGCACCGTCGCGCCCGGGACGGGGTCGCCGGAGACCCCAGCGTCCACGACGCACACCCCCAGGCCGGCGGTCCGGGCGGCGGTGGCTCCCAGCGAGGTGCCGGCGACGGATGCGCTGACCACGTCCCGGGTCACGGCCGGGGAGTAGGCCGAGACCCCGAGGGCGGCGACCGGGTGGTCGGCGGCGGCCAGCACCAGGGTGCCGCCGGAGGTCGCGCCGCCGCCGGCCGCCACGACGCCGTCCACGGCCCGGTCGAGGACGCCGAGCGAGCCCGGTGGGGTGAGCAGCCGGTCGGCGTGGTCCCGGGTGGCGACGACCGCCTGCTGGCCCGGCGCGCGCAGGTGGGACGGCGGCGCGGCCGGCGCTGCGGACTCATCCGGCCACCGGTCGTGCAGGACGACGCCGGAGAGCGGCAGCCGCCGGGACCACCCGGCCCGCTCCAGGCCCGGGGCGGGCGGCCGTTCGTCGGGCCAGCCGAGGCAGAGCCAGCCCAGGGTCACGACGCCGTCGGGCAGGCCGAGCAGGCCGGCGAGCTCCTCGGGCCGGAACAGGGTCACCCAGCCCAGGCCCAGCCCCTCGGCCCGCGCCGCCAGCCACAGGTTCTGGATGGCCGCCGCGCAGCTCCACAGGTCCGCGTCGGGGAAGGTGGCCCGGCCCAGCACCCCGGCCGGCGGGGTCCGCCGGTCGCAGCAGACGACCACGCCGAGGGGCGCCTCACGCACCCCCTCCAGCTGCAGGTCGAGCAGCCGGCGGGCGGCGTCCGGCTCCAGCTGCGCGGCCTGGCGCAGCCGTTCCCGGTCGGTGAGCACCGCGGCCCGGTCCCGGGTCGCCGGGTCCTGCACGACGAGGAAGCGCCACGGCTGGCTGTGCCCGACCGACGGGGCGGCATGGGCGGCGGTCAGGACGCGCTCCAGGACGTCGCCGAGGACGGGATCGGGCCGGAACCGGCGAACGTCGCGGCGGCCGGCGACCACCCGGTGCAGCGCGTCGCGGACCTCCTCGCCCATCGCCCAGCCGGCGGGGTCGGCAGCCCGCTGCGACGCCGAGGTCCGGTCGCCGATCAGCGGCACCGGCCGTGGCCACGTCTCCGCCACAGGCTGTCCCCCCACGCCGCCGTGCCCGGCCTCCCCGGGCGGCCGACTGTAGTTCCCGCCCGGCCGCGACGGCCGCACCCCCACCGGCCCGGGACGACGACGGGCGCCGCGGACCCGGGGTCCACGGCGCCCGTCGGAGGCTGCCACGGTCAGTAGCGGAAGCGCTGCACCAGCTCCTGCAGGCCCCCGGACATGCGGGCCAGCTCCTCGGCCGCCTGCCGGGTCTGCGCGACCCCGGCCGTGGTGGCCGACGCGGCGTGGGCGACACCGCTGATGGTCCCGGCGATCTCCCCGCTGCCCGTCGCCGCCTCGGCCACGCTGCGGTTCATCTCCGCGGTCGTGGCGCCCTGTTCCTCCACCGCCGACGCGATGGTCGTCTGGTAGTCGTTGATCTGGCCGATGATCGTGCTGATCCGGCCGATGGCGTCCACGGCGCCCGAGGTGTCGCCCTGGATCGCCTGCACCCGCCGGGCGATGTCCTCCGTGGCCTTCGCGGTCTCCTGGGCCAGCTCCTTGACCTCGTTGGCCACCACCGCGAACCCCTTGCCCGCCTCACCGGCACGCGCGGCCTCGATGGTGGCGTTCAGCGCCAGCAGGTTGGTCTGCTCCGCGATGCTCGTGATGGTCTTGACCACGTCGCCGATCTCCTGGGAGGAGGACCCCAGCCGGGTCACGGTGTCCGTCGTCTCCTGCGCCGCCCGGACGGCGGTGCCGGCGACCCGGGCGGCCTCGGAGGCGTTCTGCGCGATCTCGTGGATCGAGGCGCCCATCTCCTCGGAGCCGGAGGCCACGGTCTGCACGTTGCGGGAGATCTGCTCCGCGGCGGCGGCCACCGCGCCGGCCTGGTCCGCGGTCTGCTCGGCGCTGCCGGCGATCGCCTCGGACGAGCCGCTGAGCTGCTCGGCGGCGGCGGCGAGGGCGGCGGCGGACCCGGCGGTCGAGGCCACGGTGCTGCGCAGGCTCTCGGCCGCCTGGTTGAGGGCGCCGGCCATCTGGCCGACCTCGTCGCGGGAGGAGACCTCGACCCGCGCGGTCAGGTCCCCGGCGGCCATGGCGACCAGGCCGTCCCGGACGGCGGTCACCGGGCGGATCACCAGCTGGGCGACGAGCCAGCCGAGCGCGACGGCCAGGGTGAGGCCGAGGCCGAGGACGGCGAGGATCAGGGTGCGGGAGGACGCCGCGGTGTCCTCGGCCGCCTGCACGGCGACCTCCGCACCGGCGGCCTCGGACTCCTCGAGCCGGGTGAGGGCCTCGTTGAGGGCCACCGCGATGGGCTTGACCTCGGTGGTGCGCAGGGCCAGGTAGGCGTCCATCTGGCCGGAGTGGGCGAGCGCCAGCAGCTCACCGCTCACGATCTCCTCGTACGCGCGCCAGGAGTCGGTCAGGGCGTCGACGTCCGCCTGCTGCTCGGTGGTCAGCGCACTGCCCTCGGCGTAGGCCGCGATGGCGGCGTCCATGGCCTCGAGGTCGGCCAGGTAGGCCTGGTGCTCGACGTCCTCGGGACCCTTGGGCAACAGCTCGTCGGCGAGCGCGTCGACGCGGGTCTGCAGGTAGGCGCGCCGGATCTCGGCCAGCTGCATCGACGGGTCCAGCGCCTCGGTGTGCACCTCCTCCGCGCGCTCGGCCACGTCGGCCACCTGGCGGAGGGCGAGGAGACCGACGGTCAGGGCGACGACGCAGGCCACCGCGACCGCGGTGAGCACCTTCACCCGCAACGGGAGCGAGAGCAGACGGGAGGGGACGGAGAGTCGCACGGAATACCTCGGGAGCCGATCGGATGGGGCAACCCGGGGTTTCGACCGATTCCGTCCGATCTCCAGTCGAGATCCTGGATCGGATCCTCAGCCCTCCACGCGCTCGAGGAACCGCCGGATCGTCTCCAGGAACACCTCGGGCTGCTCCGAGTGCACCCAGTGCCCGGCCTTCTTCACCGTCACCAGCCGCGTCTCGGGGAACAGCTCGTCCATCCGGGCGCGGTCCTCCGGCAGCACGTAGTGCGAGTTCGCGCCCGCGATCCACAGCACCGGACCGCCGAAGCGGGCGCCCGGCGGCGGGTCGGGGAAGCCGCGCAGCTCGCCGAGGTCGCGCTCGAGCAGCTCCAGGTTCAGCCGCCAGCGCCAGCCGCCGCCGGCCCCGATCCCCTCACGGACGAGGCTCTGCATGAGGAACGAGCGGACCATCGTGCTGGGGACGGCGGTGCGCAGGGCGGCGTCGGCGTCCTCACGGGTGTCCACCGCGTCGAGGTCCAGCGCGCGCATCGCGGCGATGTACGCGGCGAACGGGGATGCCTCCTCGTCGGGGTCGTCGGTGCGGCCGCCGGAGACCGGGTACTCGACCGGGGCGATGTCGACGACGACCAGCGCGCGCAGCAGCTCCGGGTGGCGCAGCGCCAGCTGCATCGCCACCTTGCCGCCCATCGAGTGGCCGACGAGGGTCACCGGCCCGCCGGAGGAGGCGAGCTCGGCGGCGACCAGCTCGGCCATGTCGACGTAGTCGACCCGGTCGGTCCACGGCGAGTGCCCGTGGTTGGGCAGGTCGAGCAGGGTCACCCGGTGGTCGGTGGCGAGCCCCTTGGCGATCGTCGTCCAGTTCCTGCCCTGGCCGAACAACCCGTGCACGAACACCACGCGCGGCCCGGCCGAGCCCAGCGTCCGGGCGTGCAGCCGCTCCTCCTCGTCGGTCACCCGGTCATTGCACCAGAGTCCGCAGGGGACGCTCGGGGGCACCGGCGGCGACGGGTGGGTGGGTGCCAGGAGCCGGGGGCGCCCGCCGGGTCGCGGGCAGCCGGGAAGCACCCGCCGGCGGCGTCCCGGCTGCCGCCCTGCGGTGGTCAGCGCAGCAGGTCGACAGTGCACCGCAGGCCGGGCGCTCTGGAGAGCCGCCCGTCGCCCGTCACCAGCGGGACGTCGAGCAGCTCGGCGAGTGCCACGTACTGCGCGTCGTAGGCGCTGATCGAGTTCCGGAGCTCCCACGCCCGCGCCAGCAGCAGAAGGTGGGGATGGCGTTCCAGGGCCAGCTCGGCGTAGTCCTCCAGCGCCGCAGTGCCCCGCTCGCGGGTGAGCCGGCCACCCAGCACCTCGCGCCGGACGACGGAGAGCACCTCCACGTCCGCGAGCTCGGGCGCGTGGACGTCGGAGCCCAGGAGCCGCTCGCGCGCCAGGGCACCGGCCGAGCCGTCGTCCACCAGGGCCGGCACGAGCACCGACGCGTCGGCGACGATCACGTGCTGTCCTCGCGTCCGGCGGCCACGGCGGCGACCGCCTCGTCGAAGGAGAGCCGTCCGCCACGGCGAGCGGCCCGGGCCAGCACCTGGGCCTTGCTCGGCCGGGCAGCGACCGCCTGCAGCTCGCGCAGCACGTACTCCGAGAGGCTCAGTCCGCTCTCCGCCGCCCGTTCACGCAGCACGGCGTGCAACTCGTCCGGGACGTGGCGGACCTGCAACATCTTCGGCACGATGCCACTCTACATGTGCCGCACATGTGACCACATGTGGTGCGCATGTGCTCCGGGCCGTCCGACAGGCGTCACTCCCGTGGCTCAGGACCGTGCCAGTCCCACCGGGAGCGCCAGGTCCTCGGGGTCTGCAGCCCCTCGGCGAGGTCCGGCCACGGCGGGTGGGGCAGGGGCGTGCCGTCGAGGCGGACCGGACGCGTGCCGTCCCAGCCGTTCCGGAGGACCTCCGCGGCATCGGTCGGCGGGGCCGGGAGGCAGCAGCTCACCGCTGCAGGAGCGCCGGTCTGCAGCCGTGCTCACCAGCAGGGCGGGGAAGGGCCCTCGGTCCGCAGGTCCGGCGCCCGGCGGGGCACCACGCGATCCGGCCGGGGCCGACGCACGATCCCGGGGTGGCACGGCCCGAACGGAGCCGCCGCCCGAGGAGAGGAGCACCTCGCACATGCCCGGACGGCGTCGGCGGACGACGAGCCGCTCGACCAGCACCACCCGCACCGCGACGACGACCCGCCGGAAGGCGCCGGCCCGCCGCACTGCGACGCCGACGCCCGAGCGGCCGGTCGCCGGGCCGGGGGAGCGGGTGTGGGTGCTCGCCGTCCCCTTCCGGGCGCCGGCGCCGGGCGCCCAGTGGCGGGCGGACCTGCAGGCCCACGTGTGGGTCGGCCGCGAGCTGCCGCCGGAGCTGGCCGCCTACGACCCGCCGCCGTACACCCTCGAGCGGTTCCTCGAGGACGAGCTCAACGACACCCCGCGGCCGGTGCCGCCGGGCCGGCCGCTGGTGCCGCGCGAGGAGCAGGCGACCGGCGCGGAGGCGGTGGTCGCCTCGGCTGCCGCGGGCCACCGCGTCTTCCTGCTGGGCGACGACCCGGGCGTGGGCAAGACGGGGACCGCCGTCCTGGCCGCGCGGGAGGTGTGCGAGATGCGCGGCGGGACGCGGGTACTGGTCGTCGCCGACCGCCCGGCGGCCATCACCATCCCGCACTGGACCCGCTCGATCGCCGGCTTCGGCGACGGCGGGCTGCGCTGGTGCGTCACCACCTGGGACCGGCTGGCGAAGGTGGCGGAGCTGCGGTTCGACGTCGTCATCGCCGACGAGGCGCACATGGTCCGGCACACGACCACGCAGCGGTGGAAGCACTGGAAGGCCGTCTCCGGCGGCGGCCGGAGCAAGGACGTGCCGTTCGTCGTCGCCGCCACCGCCACCCCGGCACACACGCCCCTGGAGCTGCCCTACCTCGCGCCGCAGTTGGCGCAGCGGCACGGGGAGCCGCTGCGCGCCTGGGCGGACCTCCCGGCGAAGCTCGCCGAGCACGGGTTCCACGTGGAACGAGGCCGCTACGGGTGGGCGTGGACCGAGGACGCCGACGCCCGCCGTGCCGACCTCGCCCGGCTGCAGGGCTGGCTGGCCGCCGGCGACCCGCCCGCGACGCTGCACCGCCCTGCCCCGTGGGGCGCGGTGTCGGTCACCGGGACGCCGGTCGCCCTGACCCCGGCCGAGCAGGCCGCCTACGAGTCCGGGTGGCAGGAGTTCCGCGCCGAGATGCAGCTGGCCCGCAGGGCCCGGCAGACCGCGCGCGGCCGGGCCGCGCTGCTGCGGTTCCGGCAGAAGGCAGGCCTGATCCGCGCCCAGGCCACCGTCGACTGGGTGAAGGCGCAGGTGGAGGCCGAGCGGCAGGTCGCGGTGTCGGTGGAGTTCGTGGAGACGGCGGCCGACCCGATCCGCGAGGCGCTGCTGGACTCCGGGATCGCGGTGGCGGGCATCTACGGCCGCGACCGGTTCGACGTCGAGGCCGAGCGGCTGCGCTTCCAGTCCGGGGAGGCACCGGTGTGCGTGTTCACCGTGACCGCCTCGATCAGCCTGCACGCGGGGGAGCTGCTGCCCGGTGGCGGGACCGCCTCGACGGCGCCGCGGGTCGGGCTGTTCCACCAGCCGCGCTTCTCCGGCATCCAGGCCCGCCAGGTGACCGGCCGCACGCACCGCGACGGCCAGGTCTCGCCGTGGCGGGTCGCGTTCGCCGCGGACACCGTGGAGGAGCACGTGGCGCGGGTGATGGTCGAGCGGCTGGCGGTCAGCGGCTCCGCCGCCGGTGCGGACACCTCGGCCCTGCAGGAGATCGCCGAGCTGCTCGACGCCGACTGGCTGCCTCCGGTCGCCCTCACCGACTGAGTCGCACCCCGCGCCGTACTCCGTGATCCCCCTCCTCCTCCCGAGTTGATCATGGGGTTGTTGCTCGACCGCGCGCCGTCGACCGCGCGCCCGACGGCGACAACCCCATGATCGACTCCAGTGGGGGCGCTCGCTCCGAGGGGCGCCCGGAGAGCTCAGCCGAGCGCCGCGGCGATGCTGGCCGTCCCGGCCAGGGCCGACAGCGTCAGCCCGGCCGCCCGGAACAGGCGGACGTCGAGCAGGTGGAACAGCCGGCGGCCCGCCACGTGGCCGACGACCGCCGCCACCAGCAGCACCAGCACCACCTCGGGCCGGAGGGCCTGTCCGGCCCGCCCCGAGGCCGTGAGCACCGCGGCGCCGATCAGGTTGAGGGCGAGGAACAGCGCCGCGAGGGTGTCGCGCATCTCCGCCGGGGCCACCTGCCGCCGCTCGAGCCAGAGCACCAGCGGCGGCCCGTTGGTGCTGGTCGTGGTGGTGAGCAGGCCGGCGACCAGCCCCACGACCAGCGTGGCCCACCGGGACGGCCCCGTCCGGCCGGGGACCGGGCGCCGCAGGACCTGCAGCGCCACGGCGGCGAGCACGCCGACACCCACCGCGAGCTGCAACGCCGTCTTGCTGACGACGGCGAGCACCAGCACACCGGCCACGATCCCGGGCACGGCGGCGAGGGTCACCACGCGGACGTCGGTCCACCGGACGGCCGGCCTCGAGCCGCGGCGCACGAGCAGCAGGAGCAGGGTCGTGGTCGTGGCGAGCACCATCAGCGTGGTCACCGCCTCGGTGGGGGCGAGCACGGCCACGAGAGCGGGCCCGGCGATGAGCGCCAGCCCGAACCCGGCGGCGGCCTGCACGGTCGCGCCCACCAGGACGGCGAGGGACGCGAGCAGCACACCGGCCATCCTGTCGCACGGCCCGGGTGCACCTGGAGCAGCCGGACGGCGCGCTCAGGCGGGGCAGAGCCAGTCGTCGGAGGTCTCCGCGCGCAGGTCGCCCGCGGACCCCGGCGACGGGAACGGCTGCCGGAAGGTAAAGGCCGCCGGCGTCGGGCCGTGGGCCCGCAGCAGCCGCACCCGCTCCTCGGCGTCCTCCGTCGTCGGGAGCGAACCGGCGGGCACCCACCACAGCGCGGTCGTCGCCTCGGCCGCCCGCTCGAACCACGTGCGGCGCCGCCGCATGACCTCGAGGTGCCGGCCGCCGAACACGTAGCCGGCGAGCGCCTCGACGTCCCGCCAGACGGTCAGGTTGACGATGACGCCGTGGCTGCCGCCGGCGTCCCACCCGAAGGCGCGGACGGCGGTGGCGTTGCCGTCCTCGGTCTGCAGCCGCCAGACGAAGCCGGGGGCGCGGTCGGCCTCGGCGTTGACCTCGTCCAGCGCGGCCATGAAGTCGGCCAGCAGCGGGCTGTCCAGCGGGGCGAGCAGCCGGGAGACGTTGACCTGGGCGAGGTGGTGGTCCACGGCGCGGACCCTACGGGCGGCGCCGGTCAGGGGACGAGCACCGCGCGGCCCACGACGCGGCCGGCGCGCAGGTCGTCGAGCACCCGCGCGGCGTCGGCCAGCGGGTGCTCGGTGACCGTGGTGACCAGCCGCCCGCGGGCGGCCAGGTCGAGAGCGGCGACCAGTTCCGCGCGCCGGTTGCCGACCGAGGTGACGATCCGCTGCTCGGGCACGACCATCGCCAGCGGGTGGATCTCGACCCGGTCGGAGGAGTACCCGACGTAGACCAGCGTGCCCCGCTTGCCGAGGGCGGCGAGCGCGGCGGCGCTGGTCTCCTTCGTGCCGACGAGCTCGAACACCACGTCGGCCCCGCGGTCGCCGGTGGCGTGCCGGACGGCGGCGGCGACGTCCTGCTCCGATGCGTCCACCGTGACCGCGGCACCGAGCGAGCGGGCCAGCGCCAGCCGCTGCGCGCTGCGGGCCACCGCGGTCACCCGGGCCCCGGCCTCCCGCAGCACCTGCACGAGGGCCAGCCCGACCCCGCCGACGCCGTAGACCACCGCCTCCGTGCCGGCCGTGACGCCGGCGACCTCGACGGCGTGCAGCGCCGTCGTCCCGCTGCAGCAGAGCGTCGCCGCGGTCGGCAGGTCCACCCCGTCGGGGACGGGCACGACCGACGAGGCCGGGACGGCGAGCTGCTCGGCGAACCCGCCGTCGCTGGCGAAGGCCAGGAAGCCCAGCGGCGCGTCGCAGAGGTGGTCGTCCCCGGCCGTGCACCAGCGGCACCGGTGGCAGGCGTGCAGGTAGTGGACGGCGACCCGGTCGCCCACCGCCACGCCGCCGACCCCCTCGCCGAGCTCGGCCACCACCCCGGCGACCTCGTGGCCGAGGGTGATCGGCGTCCGGGCCGGCGTGAGCAGCCCGTCGAGGAAGTGCAGCTCGGTGCCGCAGACCCCCGCCGCGGCGACGTCCAGCAGCACCTCGCCCGGGCCCGGCCGCGGGCGGTCGACGTCCTCGACCACGAGGGGCTCCCCGGCCCCGGAGAAACGGACAGCACGCACGGGACGGCCTCCCTACGCCGGCATGACCCGGACAGGTTCGAACGGTCGGCGGCCCCAGCCGCCCTCTCAGCCCGCTGGGTGCGGGCTCCCGTGATCAGCGGCCCGGACGCTACCCGCCCGGGCGGTGTTACGTTCGGGGAGCACGTGGCACGGGGTGTCCCCCTCGGGGACTGAGAGCACACCCGTCGAACCTGCTCCAGTTCGTACTGGCGAAGGGATGTCACCGGCATGCCGGCCGTCGACCTGCGCGCCGCCCGCGCGGCGCTGCGCGCACGCACCCCCCTGGTGCACTGCCTGACCAACACGGTGGTGCAGACGATCACCGCCAACGCCCTGCTCGCGGCCGGTGCCGCCCCGGCGATGGTCGACGCCCCGGAGGAGGCCGGCGACTTCGCCGCCGTCGCCTCCGCGGTGCTGGTCAACGTGGGCACCGTGCACGCCCGCACCGCCGAGGCGATGCGGCTGGCCGCCCGCTCGGCGGGCGCGGCCGGGACGCCGTGGGTCCTGGACCCCGTCGCCGTCGGCGGCCTGGTCTACCGCACCGAGCTGGCCACCGAGCTGGTCGGGCTGCGGCCGACCGTCGTCCGCGGCAACGCCTCGGAGGTGATGGCGCTGACCGGCGCGGGCGCCGGCGGCCGGGGCGTGGACAGCACCGACAGTGCCGACGACGCCGCCAAGGCCGCTGCCGAGCTCGCGGCGCGCACCGGCGGTGTCGTGGCGGTCAGCGGCGAGGTCGACCTGGTCACCGACGGGCGGCGGACCGTCCGCGTCGGCGGGGGATCGGCGCTGCTGACGCGCACCACCGGTGCAGGGTGCGCGCTCGGCGCCCTCGTCGCCGCCTACGTCGCGGCCACCGGGGACGCGCTGACCGGCACCGTGGCCGCACACGCGCACGTCGCCGTCGCCGCCGAGCGGGCCGCACGGGTGGCCTCCGGCCCGGGCACCTTCGCGCCCGCCTGGCTCGACGCGCTGGACGCCGTCGACGCCGAGGCCCTGGCCGCGGCGGACCTCCGATGAGTCGCGCGTTCGACCCGACCCTCTACCTGGTCACCGACACCGCGCTGTCCCGCCCGCGGCCGGTCGCCGACGTCGTCCGCGCCGCGGTGGCCGGCGGCGTCACCACCGTGCAGGTGCGGGACAAGACCGCCTCCCGCCGCGAGCTGCTCGAGCTCACCCGCGCGGTGCAGGCGGCGCTCGCCGACCGTCCGGACGTCGTCCTGTGGGTCAACGACGCCGTCGACGTCGCCCTGCTGGCCGGCGCGGACGGCGTCCACCTCGGCCAGGACGACCTGCCCCCGGCCGAGGTGCGCGCCCTGCTGGGGGCCGACCGGCTGCTCGGGTTCAGCGTCTCCTCCGTTGCCGAGCTGGACGTCGCCCGGGCCCTGCCGGCCGGCACCGTCGACGTGGTGGGCATCGGCCCGGTGTGGACCACGCCGACGAAGCCGGACGCCGGGAGGGCGCTGGGCCCGGAGGGCGTCCGCGCGCTGGCCGCCGAGGCGCGTGCCGCCGGCTTCACCACCGTCGCGATCGGCGGGATCGACGCGGGCCGGGCCGGCGAGGTGGCGGCGACCGGGGTGGACGGCGTCTGCGTCGTCTCGGCGCTGTGCACCGCCGATGACCCGGCCGCCGCGGCCCGCCGGCTGCGCGCGGCGATCGAGGGGGTGCGGGTGTGAGCGGGGTGCCGACAGCCCTGACCGTCGCCGGCAGCGACCCGAGCGGCGGGGCCGGCATCCAGGCCGACCTCAAGACCTTCAGCGCGCTCGGCGTCTACGGGACGGCGGTGCTCACCGCGCTGACCGCGCAGAACACCCGCGGGGTCACCGGGGTCCACGGCGTCCCGCCGGGGTTCGTCGCCGAGCAGCTGGCGACGCTGTTCGCCGACGTCGAGGTGCACGCCACCAAGCTCGGCATGCTGGGTACCGCAGACGTGGTGCGCGCCGTCGCCGCCGCGCTCGCCGACCGCCCGGCCGGCCCGGTCGTGTGCGACCCGGTGATGGTGGCGACCAGCGGGGACCGGCTCATCGACGACGCCGCGGTCGACGCCGTCCGCACCGACCTGCTGCCACTGGCCGACCTGGTGACGCCGAACGTCCCCGAGGCCGCCGTCCTGCTCGACGCGCCGCCGGCCACCGACGTCGGCCAGCTGTCCGGGCAGGCCACCGCGCTCCTGGCGCTCGGCCCCCGTGCGGTGCTGCTCAAGGGCGGCCACCTGGGCGGCGAGGAGAGCGTCGACGTGCTGGCCACCGCGGACGGCGTGACGGTCACCCGGCGCCCGCGGGTGGACACCACCTCGACGCACGGCACCGGCTGCACGCTGTCCTCCGCGCTCGCCGCGCTGGCCGCCCGGCGCCGCACCGACGACTGGACGCAGCTGGTCGACCCCGCCCGGGACTACCTGCAGCGTGCGCTGGCCGCCGGGAGCAGCCTGGGCGTCGGGTCCGGCCACGGCCCCGTGCACCACTTCGCCGGCATCTGGAGGGTGTGACCTGCCGTGATCGTCGGCAGGTGGTCACCTGACACGCCGAGGCGGCCAGCCACCCGCCGATGATCACGGGGGAGTCGGGGTCAGGGGGCGGGCTCCTCCCCGTCGGCCGTCGTGATCGGGACGCGGGTGGCGCCGTCCCCGTTCGGGGTCGCGCCGGCGAAGCGGCGCAGCAGCGCGGCGATGTCGACGCCGGTCAGGTCGCCGGACAGCTGCAGTCCCTGCGCCACGTTGGCCGCGACCGAGCGGCCCAGCGAGCCCGCGCCGTCGGCGGAGATGACGGTCATCTTGTCCACGCCGGCCAGCGGGGCCGCGGCGGCCTGCACGACCTCGGGCAGCACCTTGACCAGCATCTCCAGGACCGCCGCCTCGCCGTACTTGGCGAATGCCTCCGAGCGGGCGTCCAGCGCCTCCGCCTCGGCCTGACCGCGGGCCAGGATCGCGGCCGCCTCGGCCGAGCCCTCGCGCTCGACGGCGTCGGCGATCGCCTGCCGGCGCAGCTTCTCGGCCTCACCGCGCTTGGCGCCCTCCACCGCCTCGGCCTCGGCCAGCGCCGACCGCCGCGCCCGCTCGCCCTCGCCGGAGAGCCGGGCCTGCTCCGCGGAGGCCTGCGCGGCGGCGATCGTCGCCTGCCGCTGGGCCTCGGCGTCGAGGATGGCGGCGTTCTTGCGCGCCTCGGCCTCCTGCTCGACCTTGTACCGCTGCGCGTCGGCGGGACGGCGCACCTGCGTGTCCAGCTGCCGCTCGGTCAGCGCCGCGGTCCGGACGGCGACCTTTTCCTGCTCGGTGAGGATCGCCTGGTCCTGCGCGGCCTGGGCCAGCGGTCCGGCCGCGGCCGCACGGGCGGTGGCGGCGTCGGTCTCGGCGGTGATCTCGGCCTGCCGGAGCGCGAGCTGGCGCTGGGCGACCGCGATCGCCTCGTCGGCGAGCAGCTGCTCCTGCTGGGCGGCCTGCCGCGCGCGGGCCTCGGCGATCGACGCCTCCTTGAGCACCCGGGCGGCCTCGGGGCGGCCCAGGTCGGCCAGGTAGCTGCCCTCGGCCTGGATGTCCTGCAGCTGGAAGGTGTCGAGCACCAGGCCCTGACCGGTGAGCGAGGACTCGGCCTCCTCGGCGACGGCGGAGGCGAAGGCGGCCCGGTCGCGGATGATCTCCTCGATCGTCAGCCGGCCCACGATCGACCGCAGGGCACCGGCGAGCACCTCCGAGGTGAAGGTGTCGATGCCCTCCTGCTGGTTGAGGAAGCGCTGCGCGGCGGCACGGACGGAGTCCTCGCTGCCGCCGACCTTGACGATGGCCACACCCTCCAGGTCGCACTTGACGCCCTGCTTGGACACCGCGCCGCGGATGCCCACCGGGATGCGCCGGCTCGACAGGTCCAGGGTGTGCAGCTTCTGCACGACCGGGAGCACGAAGACGCTCGCGCCCATGACGACCTTCTGCCCGGAGGCGTCCCGCGACGTGATCCCCGACGCGCTGGTCACCTCGCGGCCCTGCCGGCCGGTGACGATGAAGGCCTGGTTCGGCCCGGCGACCTTGATCCGGGACAGCACGAACAGCACGAGCAGGAGCACCAGGGCGGCGATGCCGCCGAGGGCGATGAGCAGGGTCGGGTCCACGGTCAGGTGCCTCCGGTCTCGGGCAGGGGGTGGGGCGCGGTCGAGACGACGTGGACGGCGGTCTCGCTGAGCGCCTCGACGACGTACACGGGTGTGCCGGCGGGCAGCGGGGTGTCGCTGCGCGCCGCGAACTTGATCTGCTGGCCGGCGAGGACCAGGCGGACCTCGCCGTAGCCCGGGTGGGGCACGGCGGAGACGACGACGCCCTGGGTGCCGGCCAGGTGGTGGCGGGTGAGGGTCTCGGCGGTGGGCATGTCGCGCAGCCCGCGGGACAGCCGCACCGCGGCCCAGGCCAGCGGGACGGCGAGGACCAGCCCGGCGACCACCGCCAGCCCGGCCCGGCCGCCGTCCGCCATCCCCTCGGGCAGGACCGACGCGGCCGCGGCGCCGCCGAAGCCGACACCACCGAGGATCGCGGCGACCGCCGGGACGGAGAACGGGCCGTCGGCGTCGCCGAGGTCGCCGAGGTCGCCGATCTCCCCGACGACCAGGGAGAGCACGAGGACGCCCAGGCCGAGCGCACCCACGACGAGGAAGACCGCCTCCACGCTGTCCCTCCCCGTCGGTGTCCTGCGACGCAGACTCCCAGCTCCTGCCCGGGATGATCAACGACTTCCTGTACCGGGGCGTCCGCACCTCACCCCTGAGGAGGACGGGCGACCATGGGGGAGCCGGCGAGGACGACGAGGAGGTGGGGCGTGCAGCGGGAGGCGAGCATCCTGCACCTGGACCTCGACGCCTTCTTCGCCGCGGTCGAGCAGCGCGACAAGCCCTCGCTGCGCGGGCGGCCGGTGGTCGTCGGCGGCACGGGCGGCCGCGGGGTGGTGGCGACGGCGTCCTACGAGGCCCGCGCCTACGGGGCCCGCTCGGCGATGTCGACCGCCGAGGCGCGGCGGCGCTGCCCGTCGGGGACGGCGTTCCTCGGCGGCCGGTTCGCCGCCTACCGCCGTACCTCCGACGTGGTGATGGCGCTGCTGCGCGAGGTGTCCCCGCTGGTCGAGCCGGTGTCGATCGACGAGGCCTACGTGGACCTCGCGGCCGGCCCGGCGCACGACCTGTCGGTGGACGGCGTCACCGCACTGGCCCGGGACCTCAAGGAGCGGATCGCCGCGGCCACCGGCGGGGTGACCGGGTCGATCGGCATCGGCAGCTCCAAGCTCATGGCCAAGATCGGCTCGGACCTCGACAAGCCTGACGGGCTGGTCGTCGTCCCCCCGGGGCGCGAGCTCGAGGTGCTGCACCCCCTGCCGGTGACCCGGCTGGGCGGGGTGGGGCCGGCGACCGCCGAGCGGCTGCACCAGGTGGGCGTGAAGACCGTCGGGGACCTCGCCGCCAAGTCGCTGCCCGACCTCGTGGCGCTGGCCGGCCGGGCGCACGGCACGGGGCTGTACGCGCTGGCCCGGGCCGAGGACGACCGGCCGGTGGTCGCCGAGCGGGAGGCCAAGTCGATCTCGCAGGAGGAGACCTTCGCCCGGGACCTCACCGACCTGGCGGTGCTCGGCCGGTACGTCGAGAGCATGGCCGCGCGGGTCGGCGCCCGGCTGCGCGCCGCCGCCCTGTCGGGGCGCACCGTGACCCTCAAGCTGCGCCGCTACGACTTCACCACGCTCACCCGCTCGCAGACGCTGCCCCAGCCGACCGACGACCCGCGGGTGATCGCCTCGATCGCGCACCGGCTGCTCGCCGAGGCCGGCACGCAGGGCGGGCTGCGGCTGCTGGGGGTCGGCGTCTCGGGGCTGTCGCTGTACGCCCAGGGCGACCTGTTCGCGGTGGACGACGACCCGCAGCCGGACGAGGCGGTCGAGGACGAGCCGGCCGAGGAGGTGCCGGAGCCGGTGACCGCCGAGTCGCGGTGGTGGCCGGGCCAGGACGTGCGGCACGACGAGCTCGGCGCCGGGTGGGTGTGGGGCCGGGGGCTGGGCCGGGTCACGGTGCGCTTCGAGGGCCCGCGCACCCCGCCCGGCCCGGTGCGCACGCTGGCCGCCGGCGACCCCGCGCTGCACCCCGCGGAGCCACCGGAATGGCGCGCCGACGCGGGCTGACCCGTCAGCGGGCCGCGCCACACTGGGGCCATGGCGAGCTGGGCAGAGGTCGCCGCGGAGGTCCCCGACCTGGCGGCGCGGGTGCGGTCGGCGTTCGCGGCGGGCCGGCACGCGACCGTGGCGACGCTGCGGGCCGACGGGTCGCCGCGGATCAGCGGCATCGAGGTCGAGTTCGGCGACGACGGCGAGCTGCGGATCGGCTCCATGGCCGGCGCCCGCAAGGTCGACGACCTGCGCCGCGACCCCCGCTTCGCGCTGCACGGCCCGACCGCCGACCCGGGGGAGGACGGTGCGAACTGGCCGGGGGAGGCCAAGGTCGCCGGCCGGGCGGTGGAGACGCGCCGGCAGGACGACGGCGCGTCCGTGTTCCGGCTCGACCTCGTCGAGGTGGTGTGGACGGGGCTGACCGACGACCGGTCGGCGCTGCGGATCCTCTCCTGGCACCCCGGCCGCGGCCTCGAGGACCGCACCCGGACCTGACCGCCACCCGGGCACGCCGGAGCCCGGCCGCACACCCGGCCGGGCCGGCGGGTCAGCGCGCCAGCGCGATCCACCCCGTGACCGTGAGGTCCTGGTCCACCCGGACGACGACCCGCACGCCTGCGCGGGTGACCAGGTGGGCCGAGTACCAGCCGGTGGGGTCGACCTCGACCCGGTCGACGACGGCATCCGGGTGGTCGACCAGGGCCACGGTGGCCACCTGGACGGCGACGTCCACGGACAGGTCGGGCTCGAGGCGCACCAGAGGTCGCGTCCGCAGCCAGAGGATCCTGCACTCGGTCGTGCTGGCAGCCATGGCGGCCTCCTGTCGTCCGGCGGTCCCCGCTGGGCCGCTCGGATGCCGACCCTGGGGTGCGCACCTGTGGAGATGCTGGGTGCCAGGTGCCGGTTCCCTCGGGATCCGCACGGGTCGGCGAGGATGGGGCCATGGTCGAGCAGAGCGCGTGGGTGCGGATGACCCAGCAGGACCCCGGCCACTCGGCCGCCTACGTCCAGCGGTTCCGGGACCTCGCGGCGCAGGGCTTCGACCTCGCCGGCGAGGCGCGGCTGGTCGACGCGATGCTGCCGCGCGGCTCCCGGGTGCTGGACGCCGGCTGCGGCCCGGGCCGGACCGGCGGCTGGCTGGCCCGCGCCGGGCACTCCGTCGTCGGGGTGGACGTCGACCCCGTGCTGATCGCTGCCGCGGAGGAGGACCACCCCGGGCCGCGGTGGCTCGTCGGGGACCTCGCCGAGCTGGACCTGCCCGCGCTGGGCATCACCGAGCCCTTCGACGTCGTGGTCTCCGCCGGGAACGTGATGGCCTTCCTGGCGCCGGGCACGCGGGTCGCCGTCCTGCGGCGGCTGCGCGCCCACGTCGCGCCCGACGGGCGGGCGGTGGTCGGCTTCGGCGCCGGCCGCGGCTACGCCTTCGACGAGTTCCGGGACGACGCCCGCGCGGCCGGCTGGGCCGAGGACCTGCTGCTGTCGACCTGGGACCTGCGCCCGTTCACGCCGAAGTCCGACTTCCTGGTCGCCGTCCTGCGCCCCGCCTGACCGAGGACCGCCCCGCCCCGCTCCGCCGCGCTGACCCGCCGTGATCATGGGGGTCTTGCCGCCTACCGCAACGAGTCGCCGCGTGTCACGTGCGACACCGCCATGATCAACTCAGGGAGGGGTCGGCGGTCAGCGGTCGCCCGCGCCGAGTGCGAGGGTCAGCTCCAGCACCGCCTGCGGGTCCTCCAGGCGGTCGCCGTAGAGGTCGCGCAGCTGGCCCATGCGGTAGCGGACGGTCTGCGGGTGCACGAACAGCTCGGCGGCGACCTTCTCCCGCCGGCCGTGGTGCAGCAGCCACGAGCGCAGCGTCTCCACCAGCTTCTCCCGCGGACCGGGGCCCAGCCCGTCGAGCGGGGCGAGCACCTGTGCGCGCAGGTCGGCCAGCGCCTCGCCGTCGGCACGCAGCACCAGCTCGGCCAGCCGCAGCTCGGTGTCCACCGGCAGCTCGCCGTCGGGGTGCAGGTCCAGCTGCAGCGCCCGCAGGGCCCGCGAGTAGGAGGACCGGGCCTGCTGCCAGGGCCGGGGCGGGCCGACGACGGCCTGCCGCCCGGTCAGCGCCCGGAGCAGCTGGGTGCGGGCGTAGCCGTCGGCGTCCGGCACCAGCAGCACCGCCCGCTCGGTCCCGGACTCCGGGCCGGGCAGCTCCTCGCCGGCCTGCAGGGTGCGGACGTCGAGCACCCCGAGCGCCCCGCGGGCGCGGTCCTCCGGCAGCAGGACGGCGGTCAGCGTGCGGGGCGGCGTCCAGTCCGCGCGCTCCGCGGCGGTGGTGAGGTCGTACGGGGGCGCGCCGGTGAGCAGCAGCTCGGCCAGCCGCTCCAGGTGCCGCCGGCGCAGCCGCCCGCTGCTGTCGAGGTGGTCGGCGTGCCCGGAGGCGCTGGCGGCCGACAGCTGGTCGATGTAGGCGAACACCAGCTCGGCGAAACGGGCCAGCGACCCGGCGGGCATGCCGGCCGCCACCGCCGTCTCGCTCATGTGCCGCCAGGCCACCCGGGCGCCCACCCGGTAGGCGGCCAGCAGCGCGTCCATGGTGCGGCCGGTGCGCGCCTCGCCGCGACCGAGCAGGTAGGCGCCCTCCAGGGCCGGGCCGATGGGCCGGCTGGGGTCCGCGCCCCCCGCCGAGGTGGCGAGCTCCAGGAACCCGCCCAGGGCCAGCTGGACGGCGTTCTCGATCTTGCGGCCCATGGGCCCGGTGAACGCCTCGGCGTAGCTGGGCACCTCGACGACGATCGCCGCGACGGTCTGCCCGGCCACGGCCGGCAGCTCGGCGAGCATCGCGGTGGCGACCTCGGGGGGGAAGGTGTCCTGCTCCGGTGCCACCGGTCCGCCGCCTCTCCGCGTGGTTTGTTCGCAGGGGACAGTATGCCGCCCCAGGTTCACGTCCAGAGCGCAAGTGATCACCCGCCAGAGCGGGAACCATCAGGTCATGACCGCAACCGTTCCGCGCCCTTCGTCGGCCCGGCGCGCGCTGCGTGACCGGGTGATGCGCTTCGCCGAGCTCGCCACGACGCCGCTGCTGCCCGCCGACTACCTGGACATGGTCAACCCGCTGCGCGCGGGTGCGGACCTGCGCGGTCGCATCGTCGCCGTCCACCCCGAGACCCGGGACGCCGCCACGCTGGTCATCCGCCCCGGCGCCGACTGGCAGCCGCACGTGCCCGGCCAGTGGGTGCGCATCGGCGTCGACGTCGATGGCGTCCGCATGTGGCGCGCCTACTCGCTGACCTCGCACCTGGACCGGCCCGACGGCTGCATCGCCGTCACCGTCAAGGCGATCCCCGACGGCAAGGTCAGCAACCACCTGGTGCACCGCACCCGGCCCGGCACCCTGGTCCACCTCGACCAGGCCACCGGCGAGTTCGTGCTGCCCTCGCCGGTGCCGGGCAAGGCGCTGTTCGTCACCGCCGGCTCCGGCATCACCCCGGTGATGGGCATCCTGCGCAACCACACCGGGCTGACCGACGTCGTCGTCGTCCACTCGGCCCCGACGGCGGACGACGTCGTCTTCGGCGCGGAGCTGCGCGAGCTGGCCGCGGCCGGCCGGATCCGGCTGGTCGAGCAGCACACCGACACCGCCGGGATGCTCGACGCGGCCGCGATCGCCGACCTGGTCCCCGACCTGGCCGAGCGCGCCACCTGGGCCTGCGGCCCGGTCGGCATGCTCGAGGCCCTGGAGGAGCACTGGGACGCCGCCGGCATCGCCGACCGGCTGTTCACCGAGCGCTTCCGGCCCACCGTCCTCGTCGCCGGCGAGGGCGGCACCGTGACCTTCACCAGGACCGGGACGTCGCTCGAGGCCGACGGGGCCACCCCGATCCTCGACGCCGCCGAGGAGGCCGGCGTCCTCATGCCGAGCGGCTGCCGGATGGGCATCTGCTTCGGCTGCGTGCTCCCGCTGCGCGAGGGCGCCGTCCGGGACCTGCGCAACGGCGAGGTCACCACGGCCGCGCCGGGCGACGGCGTCCTCGTCCAGACCTGCATCAGCGCCGCCGCCGGCGCCTGCGACATCGACCACTGATCCCCGAGACCCGCTGGGAGCCCCGTATGACCGTGCTGCAGAAGAAGACCGACAACCCGATCGAGCACCTCACCCCCGAGGACATCGAGCTCATCGGCAAGGAGCTCGACGACATCCGCCAGAGTGTCATCGACACCCGCGGCGAGGACGACGCGCGCTACATCCGCAAGGTCATCGACGTCCACCGCAAGATCGAGCTGGGCAGCCGTGCCGTGCTGCTGGCCTCGGGCTTCGCTCCCGCCTTCGTGGTCGGGACGATCGGCCTGTCGGTCGCCAAGATCCTCGAGAACATGGAGATCGGGCACAACATCCTGCACGGCCAGTGGGACTGGATGCGGGACCCGAAGATCCACTCCACGACGTGGGAGTGGGACATGGCCAGCCCGGCCGACCAGTGGAAGCACTCGCACAACGAGCTGCACCACACGTACACGAACGTCGTCGGCAAGGACAACGACCTCGGCTACGGCATCATGCGCGTGGACGAGGACCAGCCGTGGCAGCCGTTCCACCTGGGCCAGCCGCTGTGGAGCTTCATCAACGCCTGCTTCTTCGAGTACGGGATCGCGGCCTACGACCTGGAGCTGGCCGGGACCATCGCCAAGAAGCGGACCGGGGACCCCGAGTTCCGGGCGCGCGCCAAGGCCGTGCTGCGCAAGATCGGCAAGCAGGTGCGCAAGGACTACGTCATCCACCCGCTGCTGTCGGGGCCGAACTTCCTGCCCACGCTCGCGGCCAACTTCACGGCGAACCTGGTGCGCAACCTGTGGTCGAACTCGGTGATCCTCTGCGGGCACTTCCCCGAGGGCGTCGAGACCTTCGAGAAGAAGTCGATCGAGGGCGAGACCCGCGGTGAGTGGTACCTGCGCCAGATGCTCGGCTCGGCCAACATCTCCGGCTCCAAGGCCATGCACATCCTGACCGGGAACCTGTCCCACCAGATCGAGCACCACCTGTTCCCGGACCTGCCGAGCAACCGGTACGCCGAGATCGCCCCGAGGATCCGCGACCTGTTCGACCGCTACGGCCTGAACTACCACACCGCGCCGCTGCCGCAGCAGGTCGGCTCGGCCTGGCACAAGATCATCCGGCTGTCGCTGCCGAACGGCTGGCTGGAGCTGACCAACCGCCGCAACCTGCTCCCGCAGCTCGCGGTGCTCTACAAGATGACCACGGGCAGCCCCAAGGTCCGCCGCACGCTCCAGCGGAAGCTGACCGCCGGTGTCCGCCTCTCCCGGGCGGCCGCCGCCGCCTGACCCACAGCACTGCACTTGAGAGGCCCAGGACGCTCGCCGTCCTGGGCCTCTCGCGTTCACCGGACCCGTCGTCGCCGGGACGGCGTCATCCCCGGCTCCCGGCCGCCGTGACCGTCGGGACGGGTCCGACCCGGCTCGACCACGTCGACCCGGGCTCGATCGCCGATCAGATGAAGCGCCCGTCGACCAATCGCTTGTTGCCCCCCTCGAACACCTGCATCGGGTATGGCGTGCGCCCGTCGGCGTACCGCGGGCCCGACAGGGGGTAGCCCCAGGCGCCCCGCTCCCAGCCCTGGGCCGCCCAGGCCGACAGGAACGGTTCGAGGACGGGGACGGCCACCCATCCGTTCGCCATGTCGGCGACGTGGCTGCGCGTGTACAGCGATCCGCCCTGGAAGTGCTGACCGCAGCCGCCGCCGCGGAGACCGCAGAACACCTCGGTGGTGGGGTAGCCGAGCGCACCCTGCTCCCAGCGTTCGAACTCGTATCCCTGCAGCACCAGGCCGCGGACGGCGGCAGCGCCGGTCGCCGGTGACCAGTAGATGGTGCCTCCCACGAAGTGCTGACCGCAGCCGCCGTTCCGCAGCCCGCAGAACGCCTCGGAGGTCGGCCCGCCGAGCGGTCCGCGTTCCCAGTGGTGGCGCTGGTAGCTGGTCCGGATCGCCGCGGGCAGGACACGCACGTCGCCCCACTTCTCGTACAGGGATCCGCCCTGGAAGTGCTGGCCGTAGGAGCCGTCGACCTGGAGGAACGGTTCGGACGTCGGGTAGCCGAGGCCGCCTTGCTCCCATCCCTGTGCCGCCCAGCGTCCGTAGCCGTCGGCCGCGACCGCGCGGGCGCCGGTCGCCGGCGACCAGTAGATCGACCCGCCCTCGAAGTGCTGGCCGCAGCCACCGCCTCGAAGGCCGCAGAACTGCCCGGACGTCGGGAAGCCGAGCCAGCCGCGCTCCCACGCCCCCGCTGCCCAGCGGGCCTCGACGGGACCACGCGGGACGGCGAAGGCGCCCGTCGGGCTCCAGTAGATGATCCCGCGCTCGAACCGCTGCAGGCAGTTGCCGTCCTGCAAGGTGCAGTCGAGGTCGGCGGTGGGGTAGCCCAGCCCCCGCTCCCACGACGCCGCCGCCCAGGCCGGGAGCGTGGCCGCGTCGACGGCCCACGCACCTGTTGCAGGAGAGGTGTAGACCGACCCACCCTCGAAGTGCTGACCGCAGCCGCCGTTCACCAGTCCGCAGAAGGTGTCCGAGGTCGGGTACCCGAGCGGGCCGTCCTCGAGGCCCCACGCCTCCCACTCACGGTAGACATCCGGGTCGGTCAGCGCTCGGGCGCCGGTGGACGGCGACCAGACGATCTGGCCGGCTGTGAAGTCCTGGTGGCAGCCACCGTCGCGCAGACCGCAGTACTCGACGTCGATGGCAGGACCGAGCACACCGGCGTCCCCGCCCAGGGCCGCGTGCTTGTCGGTGATCGGACTCGATGCTGCGCCGGTCACCGGCTCGATGGCGGCCGACGCCTCCGCCGTCCGTCCCTCGGGCCTCGGTGCCGGCTCGCTCGACCCCCTGGTCGCCGCCTCCTCCGCGGTGAGCGGCGTGCTCGTCGCCGCGGCCGCTCCCGGCCGAGGCCCTCTGTTCGGGGACGCCGGGTCCGGCAGTGAGGACGGCGGGGTGGCCTCCGCCGTGGCCGCGGCGGCCGGCGCGGTCTCGGCGCCGGCCTGTCCGGGCACCGTCAGCGCCCCGACGAGGACGGCGGCCACCAGGCCACCACGCAGCCAGCGCCTGCGCGCACGACCCGACATCGACTCCCCGTCCCCTGCTGCCCGCCCGGTGCGAGCAGGCAGGAAGGTAGGGACCACCGGCATGCCTCCCGGCGCGACACACCGCATCCCGTCCGGCGTCCGGACCAGGAAGTCCGGTCACCGGATCGGCCGGGTCGACGTGCCGATTCCAGGCGTGCTCCACGTGGAACAAGGGCGGCACGCGCGACGGAGGCCCGGGACGGTCGTCCGTCCCGGGCCTCCGCGTCGGTCAGCGGTCGGTCAGGGCCGCGTCGCGGGCGAGGGGTAGTTCAGCGGGAGCAGCAGCGCCGGATCCCTGATCGGCACCTCCCACAACAGCCCTGGACCGTCCGGGTCGATCACCTGGCCGCGACCGAGGAACGCGGCCACCTGCGACTGGCCCTGCTGCATCGCCGGCACGAACCGCGGGTCGAGCAGGAAGCCGTGCGGGTTGGACGCCGCCTGCGGCGCGCGGTCGTTGCGGTACAGGCTGGTGCGCGACCACAGGTCCCCGGCGTCGATGGTCGTGTAGGACGTCGGATTGGGCACCGTCTGGTCCCCGAAGGCGACCTGGAAGACCACCCGCTCCGGCTCGATGAGCGGCGCGAAGGTCTCCGGGCTGCCCGAGCGGGACAGCCACGTCGCCCGCGCCAGGTACTCCTGGATCTCCGCAGCCCCCTCGACGGTCAGGCTCACCGGGTCCTCACCGCGCAGCGGCATCTGCTCCTGGAAGAAGTGGCGGCTCGGGTCCTCGCTGTTGAGCAGCCCGGCTGCCCGGAGCGCCGCCGTGGTGAGCGGGCGGAAGGCCGGTGACAGCCGGGCGATCTCGGTGATCGGGCCGCCGGGCACGTTGAGCACCGAACGGGCGATCGTCGGGTCGACACCGGTGAGCATGGTCCCGTAGATGCCGCCGAAGCTCTGCCCGAAGTAGGTGACGTCCTCCCCGGAGAGCTCCGGCGTCCCGTTGCCGTCGAGGTCCGTGCCGCCCACCGCACGCGCCAGCGTCATGACGTCCGCGGCGGTCTGCCGGAGCGCGTCACGGGACGAGGCCGGTGCGGCGTCGCCGGTCGCCGAGGACCCCTCGGTGCTCTCGATGTCGCCGTCACCGTCCTGGTCGACGCCGCGACCGTAGGTCGGCAGCCGCGTCTGCCCGGTGACGGTGTCGACCAGCCACGCGCTCTCCGGACCCGAGCCGTGCCCGACCACGTTGGTCGCGATGGTCGCGATGCCGCTGCGCGCGTTGGCGGACGCCGCCAGCAGGACGTCTGCGGTCGACCGGGTGAAGCCGTGCCCGTAGACGGCCACCGGCCACCCGCCGGGCGGCGGCGTCCCCTGGGGCAGGACGGCGAGGAACGGCAGCCGCTCGTCGCCGACCGGCTTGGGGCCGTCGTCCCGGGTCGGCGTCTGCTCGATGGTGACGTCCTCGCCCAGCCAGGTCGGCGCCAGGAACGAGCCGAACGCGAGGGTGCTCGTGGGCGGCAGCAGGGCGAGCGGCTGCGGCTCGGGCTGCGGGTCGGTCGTGCCGTTGTCCCGGGCCCAGCGCAGGGTCGTGCCGGCGACGGGGAAGACGCCGTCCACCTGCAGACCGCGCTCCTCGATGCCGGCGACGGAGAACGCCTCACCGCTGTCGATCTGGCGGCGCAGGTCGAGCAGGCCGTCGGTGGCGCTCATCGTCGTGAAGGTCTCGTGCGTGGCCCGGTGGTCCCGGCCGCCCTGGACGCGGATGCGGTAGGTCGTGCCGGGCGCCAGCTGCTCGGCGGGGTGGGCGTAGACGGTGTTCGTCGCCGGGTCGTGGACCACCCGGTCGACCCCGGTGCGCCAGTCGCCGCGGGCCTCCTGCACCGTGATCCGCGCGGCGGCCTCCGCCGGGTCGACCGGCCCGCCGAAGCGCACCGCGATCCGCGGGTCGAGATCGAACCCGTCGAGCTCGTTGAGCTCGCTGACCAGGCCGCAGAGCACCGGCTGTCCGCAGTCCTGGGTGGGCAAGGCGATCCGGCGTCCGGTCAGCTGTGCGGGGTCGCGGACCGTGAGGGTGTCGGAGGGGAAGACCGAGACGGGTGCCGCCTCGTCCGGTGGGCCGGCCGCCGCGGGGGTCGCGGTGACCGTGAGGGCGGCCGTCGTGGCCAGTACACCGAGGACCGTCGAGGTCGCCCGGGGCCAGCGTCGTTGCTGCACGGGTTCTCCAAGCTCTGGGGGACCCCTGCGTGTCTAACCGAACGTGACCGGGGCCACAAGTTGGGTCACGGGAGCAGGTCAGCGGGCGAGCAGGACGCTCGCCGGCACGTGGTCGGCCGACTGCTGGCACAGGTGCGGCTCGGCCTGCGGGCCCGCTCGACCGGTGGACGCGCAGGGACCGGAGCGGTGGTCGCTCCGGGCCCTCTGCGTTCACTCCTGGGTCAGTTGGCCATGTCCACGAAGCGGCTGTAGTGGCCCTGGAAGGCCACGGTGACGTTGGCCGTGGGCCCGTTGCGGTGCTTCACCAGCATGATGTCGGCCTCGCCGGCGCGCGGTGATTCCTTTTCATACATGTCTTCTCGGTGGATCATCATGACCATATCCGCATCTTGTTCGATCGAGCCCGATTCGCGAAGGTCGGAGAGCATTGGCTTTTTGTCCTGCCGTTGTTCTGAACCACGATTCAGCTGACTCATCGCGATGACAGGCACTTCCAATTCCTTGGCGAGCAGCTTCAGGGCACGGGAGAACTCCGAGACCTCCTGCTGACGGCTCTCGACCCGCTTGCCCGACGTCATGAGCTGCAGGTAGTCGATGACCACGAGCTTGAGGTCGTTGCGCTGCTTGAGCCGCCGAGCCTTCGCCCGGATCTCCATCATGGTCATGTTCGGGGAGTCGTCGATGTAGAGCGGCGCATCGGCGATCTCGCCCATCCGGCGGGCCAGCTTCGACCAGTCCTCGTCGGAGAGCGTGCCGGCGCGCATGTGGTGCAGCGGCACCTTCGCCTCGGCCGACAGCAGACGCATGGTGATCTCGTGCTTGCTCATCTCGAGCGAGAAGATGGCCGCCGGCAGGTTGTGCCGCACCGTCGCCGACCGCGCGATGTCCAGACCCAGCGTCGAGTTGTGGGTGGGGATGAAGCTGCGGCCGGCCAGGAACAGGTGGTCCTCGGCGTCGACCTCGATGCACCGCACCGGCACACTCGCGACGGCCTTGACGTCAGTGATGAACCGGACGCCGCGGGCCGTGGACGCGCGGGCACCGCGTTCCTTGTGAGCGAGCTTCTTCCGCTCCAGCCGGAACACCTCGTCATCGGTGCTGAAGGTGAGCGTGAAACAGGTGGACGACGCCTCGCTGCGGCCCCCGACACGCTTGCGCGTCACCCGCACCCGGTGGCCGAGGCCGGCGATGAGCTCGCGGGCATCCTCCGCCAGCCGTCGATTGGTCACCGCGAACTGCACGACGCCGCTCGGCGCCACCGTGCCGTCGGTGTCCAGCAGTCCGGCCAGCAGAGCGCGGCGCTGAGCCACGGAGCCCCGTAGGTAGGCCATCGGGATGTGCTTGTCCCCGAAGACGCCCAGGGTGCGCAGCAGGCCCTGCACGGTGCCGTGGTCGTCGCGGCAGGCCTGGCACTGCGCAGAGCCCGACGAGGGGCCGCCGCAGTCGGGGCAGACCGCCTGACGGCCGACGCCACCGCTGGCCCGCAGCCGGCCGCCGCACGTCTTGCCACAGGTCTGCACCTGCGACGTCTTCGGCACGAACGGCTCACCGCACATGGGGCACGGCCGGGCAGCGACGGCCGGCCGCGCCGGGAGCCGCAGCGCGTACCGCCTGTCGACACCCGTCGGCTCGACCACCAGGCCGTCGGCCTCGATGTAGACGGCGATCTCCGGGTCGTTGCTGGTGAAGTGCGCGGCGCGGGAGGTTCCGTCACCCAGCCACACGCCCAGCGCGTACGGCGGCAGCGGGAGGTCGGCCTGCGGCAGCTCCAGGGCCGCAGCGTTGGTCACCGAGTGGTTGAGGCGGGCGTCCTGAGTGGCGCAGCGGACGGTGCGGGCGATCTCCTCCGTCGTCCGCACCTCGGCGGACGTGCGCTGGGTGCGGCAGCCGTCGTCACCGGCGGCGGCAGCCCGGGCGGACCTGCGGCTGGCGCGGGTGTCGGTCAACCACTGGTGCTGGGCATCGGCCACGATCACCGAGCCGTCGGAGAAGTGCACCTCGTAGCACGGGCGCCCGGTCATGACCTCGGTCGCGGCGACGACCGTCGTCGGCCGCCCGTCCGAACCCATCACCTGGTCGCCGACCGCGACCTCACCCATCGTCGTCCAGCCGGTCGGCGTCGCGATCGGGGTGTCGAGGACGAGAGCCTTGCCCACGCCAGGACGAGCGGCGATGACGACCATCTGGCCGGCCTGCAGACCGTTGGTCAGCTCGTCGAGGTCGCGGATGCCGGTGGGGACGCCGCGGGCGGTGCCGCCCCGGGAGGCGATGGCGTCCAGCTCGTCCATCGTCGGCTGCAGGACGTCCTCGAGGCGCGAGTAGTCCTCGCTCATGCGCTTCTCGGTGACGTCGTAGATCTCCTGCTGCGCACGGTCGACGATGTCGTCGACGTCGCCCTTGCCGCCGGCCGCGCCGTACCCCAGCTGGACCACGCGGGTGCCGGCCTCGACCAGCCTGCGCAGCACCGCCTGCTCGGCCACGATCGCCGCGTAGTAGCCGGCGTTGGCCGCCGTCGGCGTCGACTGGATGAGGGTGTGCAGGTAGACCGCACCGCCCATCTTCGACAGCTGGTCGGTGCGGTTCAGCTCGGCGGCGACGGTGATCGCGTCGGCCGGCTCACCCCGCCCGTAGAGGTCGAGCACGCAGTCGAAGATCACCTGGTGCGCCGGGCGGTAGAAGTCCGGCCCCGCCAGCACCTCGACGACGTCGGCGATCGCGTCCTTGCTCAGCAGCATCCCGCCCAGCACCGACTGCTCCGCCGCGACGTCCTGCGGCGGCTGCCGGTCGTAGGCAGGCGCCGTCGGGGTCGGTCGGCTGAAGTCGTCGGCCACCGCCACGGGAGGTCCTCCATCCACTCACGGCGCACCCGCGCACAGGCCCCGGCGTGATCGCCGGGGCCTGGTGGGGGAGCACCAGTACGCTGCACACCTGTCTCGAACGTGTGTTCGAGACGTTCCTACCCCGGGGCACCGACAGTTCGGGCGGGCGCGGGGTGTGGAGAGGACGTTAGGAAGTGCGGACGGACCAGTCCAACACCGGTGTGGGTGCGCTTCTGCACAACTTGTGGACAAGTCGGTGGACACAGACGTGTCGACATGTGGAGACAGCGGGGGACGCCGTGGCGCCGTCCCCCGTATCCCGCAGTTGACCTGCGCGAAGACGACCCACCGGGTGTGGACGGGAGAAAGTCCGGAGAAATCCGGGTGTCGGCGCCCGGCGTGTCGGGGGAGCCGGCGCAGGCGTCCCAGCGGTCACACGTCCACAGGTCGCGCACACACCCGGGCCACCGGGCCCGCGCTGCCCCCGACGGCCCGCGGGACGCCGTGAGGGGCGCCGGACCGGAGTCCGACGCCCCTCACGGGCGCTGCACAGCACCGAGCGGCCCCGTCCAGAGGCCCACCCTCAGCCCGTGGAGGGCGGGGTCCTCCTTCAGCCGGGGACGACCTCGATGGTCAGCTGCGCGGTGACCTCGGGGTGCACCCGCACGGTCACGGTGTGCTGGCCGGTGGTCTTGATGCTGCTGGGCAGCTCGACCCGGCGCCGGTCGAGCTCGGGGCCACCGGCAGCGGTGACCGCGTTGACGACGTCGGCGGTGGTGATGCGGCCGAACAGCCGGCCACCGTCACCGGCGCGCGCCGGCACCTGCACGGTCAGACCCGACAGCCGGCCGGCCACGGTCTGAGCCTCCTCGAGCGAACGCACCTCGCGGGTGGCACGCGCCCGGCGCAGCGACTCGACCTGCTTCTCGGCACCGCGGGTGGCCTTGATGGCCAGGCCGCGGGGCAGGAGGTAGTTGCGGGCGTACCCACCCTTGACCTCCACGGTGTCACCGGAGGACCCGAGACCGGTGACCTCCTGCGTCAGGATCAGCTTCTGGGTGCTCATCGTCAGCGCGCCGTCGAGGTGTAGGGCAGCAGGGCCATCTCGCGGCTGTTCTTCACGGCCACGGCGACGTCCCGCTGGTGCTGGCTGCAGTTGCCGCTGACGCGGCGGGCACGGATCTTGCCGCGGTCGGAGATGAACTTCCGCAGCAGGGTCGTGTCCTTGTAGTCGATGTAGGTCGCCTTGTCCTTGCAGAACTGGCAGACCTTCTTCTTGGGCTTGCGGACGGGGGGCTTGGCCACCGGATTCTCCAGAGTTCAGTACGAAGGTGTGGCCCTCCTGCCGGGTCCCGCCGCGAGCCTGCGAGCGGTGGGGGGCAGGAGGGTCCTCTTAGAAGGGCGGCTCGTCGGACGGCGGGGCCGGGGTCGACCACGGGTCGCTGGACCCGCCGCCACCACCGAAGCCGCCACCGCCACCGCCGCCGAAGCCGCCACCGCCGCCCTCACCGCGCGAGGCCTTGGTGACCTTCGCGGTGGCGTAGCGGAGCGACGGGCCGATCTCGTCGACCTCGAGCTCGACGACGGTGCGCTTCTCGCCTTCCTTGGTCTCGAACGACCGCTGCTTGAGCCGGCCGGAGACGATCACCCGCGACCCGCGGGTCAGCGACTCGGCGACGTTCTCCGCCGCCTGCCGCCACACGTTGCAGCGCAGGAAGAGCGCCTCGCCGTCCTTCCACTCCTGCGACTGGCGGTCGAAGGTCCGCGGCGTGGAGGCCACGGTGAAGTTGGCGACCGCGGCACCGGAGGGCGTGAAACGCAGCTCCGGGTCCGACGTCAGGTTGCCGATGACGGTGATGACGGTCTCGCCGGCCATGGTCAGTGGACCTCGGGCCGCATCAGCTTCGTGCGGAGCACCGACTCGTTGAGGTTCAGCTGCCGGTCGAGCTCGGCCACCGCGGCGGGCGTGGCCTGGATGTCGACGATGGCGTAGATGCCCTCGACCTGCTTCTTGATCTCGTAGGCCAGCCGGCGGCGGCCCCAGATCTCGGTCTTCACGGTGCCACCGGAGTTGGTGACGACGGTGAGGAACCGGTCGAGGGAGGGAGCGATCGTGCGCTCCTCCAGGTCGGGGTCGAGGATGACCATCAGTTCGTAGTGACGCACGGAGAACCCCACCTCCTCTGGTCTGAGCGGCTGCAGCAGGTCTGCAGCAGGAGGGTCGTACACGCGTCGCGCGCCCCGCCGGTGACAGCCACCGGTGGAACGCGCGTCGGTCATGCTACCAGCGCCGACGAGCCGCTCCGCCGCCGTCCACGGGCACCGGCCAACGGGACGCGGGGCGCCGCATCCGTCGGACCCCGACCGTAGGCTCGCCGGCGTGCCAGTTCACCCGATCGGCGTACACGTCGGCCCAGGCCTGACCCAGGACGGCGGGATGGACGACGGCGGCCCGCTGGCCCGTGCCGCGGAGATGGACGCCGACGGCGTGCAGTTCTTCCTCAGCGACCCGCAGGGTTGGAAGACGCCGCGGCTGTCCGCCGACCAGCAGGCGGACCTCGTCGGTGACGTGACCCTCTTCGTGCACGCGCCCTACGTCCTCAACGTGGCCTCGACGAACAACCGCATCCGCATCCCCAGCCGCAAGATGCTCGGCCAGCACGCCCAGCTCTCCGCGGCCATCGGAGCCCGCGGCATGGTGGTGCACGGCGGTCACGTCCTGGGCACTGACGACCCGGCCGCCGGCGCCGACAACTGGCGCAAGACCTTCTCCCGGCAGGCCGACGACGGCGGTTTCCCGGTCCCCCTGCTGATCGAGAACACCGCCGGCGGCGGCAACGCGATGGCCCGCGACCTGGACGCGATCGCGCGGCTGTGGGAGGCCGTCGGCGGGTTCGGCGCCGGGTTCGTGCTCGACACCTGCCACGCCTGGGCCGCCGGCTGGGACCTCGCGACGGCGGTGGACGACGTCCGGGCGATCACCGGCCGCGTCGACCTGGTGCACCTGAACAACAGCCGCGACCCGCAGGGCTCCAGCCGCGACCGGCACGCGCCGCTGGCCGACGGCGAGATCCCCACCGAGCTGCTGGTCGAGGTCGCCCGGGCCGCCGACTGCCCCGTCGTCCTGGAGACCCCCGGGGACGCCGCGAGCCACGCCGAGGAGATCACCCTGCTGCGGTCAGCCCTGGCCTGACCTCGCGGCCCGTTCCACGTGGAACGGGATGGCTGCCGGTAATGCCTGGTGCGGGGGAGTCGGGGCCCTCGAAGGCGCTCAGAGCGCCGACTTCCCCGCAGTCGTCTCGTCGGGAACGCGCGGACGTCCGCGCCCCAGCGTCAGCACGTCACGCGCCCCGTCGAGCGGCCCGCCGGCGGGGTCGTCCACCCCCGGCCAGCTGGTGCGGACGACGTCGTCGTCGGGCCGCCGGACCTCCCGGACGACGAGCACCATCAGCGCCACCAGGACGGCGTCCCGCAGGAGGACGGCGAGGAAGAACCACTCGACCTCGACGCCGCGGTTCTCCGTGCCGAGGTAGTAGAGCATCGTCATGACCCACACCAGCGCCTCGCTGGCCTGCCAGACCAGCAGCGAGCGCCACCGCGGCCGGGCCAGCACCGCCAGCGGGAGCAGCCACAGGGCGTACTGCGGGCTGTAGACCTTGTTGAGCAGCAGGAAGCCGGCCACCAGCAGGAAGGCCACCTGCGCCACCCGCGGCCGCACGGGGGCGGTGAGCACCAGCCACGCGACCCCGGCGGCCAGCGCGAGCAGCAGCACGGCGACGACCGCGTTGAGCACCGACGGCGTCTCGCCCTCGGCGAGCGGCCCGTCGAGGACCCGGTTCTCCGTGGCGGTCAGCAGGACGTTCCAGATCGACTCCGGGTTGGCCGCCCGCTGGCGGCTGAAGGCGAAGAACCAGCCCCAGTTCTCCGGCGCCACCAGCGCGACCGGCACGTTGACCACCAGCCACGCCCCGACCGCGGCGACCGCCGCCCGCAGCCAGGTCCCGAGCGCCCCGGCCCGCAGGCACAGCAGGAACAGCGCGCCCAGCACGAGCACCGGGTAGAGCTTGGCGGCCACGCCCAGCCCGAGCAGCGCGCCGGCGAGCACCGGCCGCTCCCGGGCCCACGCCCACATCCCGAGGGTGGTCAGCGCGACGGCCAGCAGGTCCCAGTTGTTGAACGCGTAGACGAGCAGGACGGGGGAGAGCGCGACCATCGCGGTGTCCCACGGCCGCCGGCCGGTCAGCGGCAGGACGGCGCGGGTGACGACCAGCGCGCACACCGCCATCAGCAGCGCCGTCACGATCGTGTAGCTCTGCACCGGCGGGACGGCGGGCAGCACGCCCACCGCGGCCGCCAGCCCGTCGTACCAGCCGGAGAGCAGCGCGGCGAGCGCCATCGCGGCCCCGGTCAGCACCGGGTACTCCACCCGGGCGTCGAGGTAGGGCAGCGCGCCGTCTCCCTGCCCGTAGACGCCGAACAGCGGGACCGGGTCGGAGTAGCAGAGGTGCGTGTACTGCAGCGAGCCGGTCCAGTCGCCGTCGGAGCACGGGGCCTGCTTGAGCCAGGCCAGCGCCAGCACGGTGGTGGTGAACAGCAGGCAGACCCGCAGCGGGGTCCAGAACGCCGCGCGCCCGACGACGGCGTGCCGGCCCCACGGGCCGCCCACGGCCTCGCTGGCCTGCGCCACCACCGGGTCGCTCCACGAGGGGACGACGCGGTCGGGCCGGCGGCGGTCCGCCCCGGGAGACGCCGCCGGCCCGTCCGCTGCTGCGGACGGGCCGGTCGGGATCGTGCTCATGCGGTCAGTCTGCCCGCCGGGGCTCAGCCGGTCGGCTGCTCCTCCTGGTCCTGCGCCTGGTCCTGTCCGTCCTGCCCCTCGGCCGGCCGGCCGTTGGACACGTCGGTGTCGGTCTCCTCGTCGGTCGGGTCCGTGGTGGTCGTGTCGGTTCCCGTGTCCGGGGTCTCCGGCTGGTCGACGACCGGGGGCTGCTCGACGACCGGCGGCTGCTCGACGACCGGCTCCTCCGCCTGCGGGGTCGGCTGGGTGACCACCGGGGCCGGCTCCGGCTCGGGGGCGGGCTCGGGCTCCGGCTCGGGCACGCCCACACCGGTGTCGCCGCGGATGACCGCGCGGTCGGGCAGGTCCTCCTCCGGCGTCCCCTCCAGCACGGTGTCCATGAACTCCTGCCAGATGGCGCCGGGCAGACCCGAGCCGTAGATGATCCGGCCGTTGACGTCCTCGAGCGGGTCGAGGCGGTCGGTGCCCATCCACACCGCCGTCGAGATCGACGGGGTGAACCCGACCATCCACGCGTCGGAGTTGTCCTCGCCCTGACCCTGCGTACCGGTCTTGCTGGCCACCTCGCGGCCGCCGTCGAGCGAGCGCCGCGAGTAGTCCGCGACGTCGGTCATCCCGTAGGTGGTGTCGTTGACGACGTCGGCCTCGAGGACCTGGTCGCCGGCGTCGCCGTTGTACTCCAGCAGCACCGCGCCCTGGCTGTCGGTCACCCGCGACACGAAGAACGGCTCGTGCTCGACGCCGCCGTTGGCCAGGGTGGCGAAGCCGTGCGCCTGGTCGATCGGGCGCATCTCGTACTGGCCGATGCCGATCGAGGCGCCGGCGGCCCCGGTCTCCGGGTCGGCCAGCGTGGTCTCGCCGTCGAGCATGCTGCCGGTCTCCGGCCAGACCTCCGGCAGGCCGGTGGCCTCGAGGATGTTCTGCCGCACCCGCTCGGCGCCGACCTCGTAGGCCAGCCCGTAGTAGGTGGTGTTCAGCGAGCGGGTCATCGCCTCCCGCAGCGTGCAGGCGCCGCACGAGGCGCCGCCGGAGTTGCTGACCGGCAGGCCCGGGCGGTCGGGGAACTCCTGCGGCGAGGAGCCGTCCCGCCGGGCGTTGACGCCGATGCCGTCCTCCAGCGCGGTGGCCAGCACGTACGGCTTGACCGACGAGCCCGGCTGGCGGCGCGCCTGGGCGTAGTCGACGGCGCCGTCACCGGCGCCGATCGGCCCGCCGTAGTAGGCGCGCACGGCACCGGTCCGCGGGTCGATGGCCACGAGCGCCTCGCGCAGGTTCTCCGGCTGGCCGTCCATCACCTCGGCGACGGAGGCGATGGCGGCGTCGTGGTACCGCTTGTCCACGGTGGTGGTGATCCGCAGGCCGCCGGCCCGGATCTGCTGCTCGTCGTAGCCCTTGGCCTCGAGCTCCGCGATGGCGCGCTGGACGACCAAGCCCTCCGGCCCGCTGGGGATGCCGAGAGTGGAGTCCATCCGCGGCTGCACGGGCGGGAAGGTCGAGGCGTCCCGCTCCTCCTGGGTCAGCCAGCCCTCCTCGACCATCGCGTCGAGCACCAGGGCCCAGCGGTCCTGCGAGCCCTCCGGGTTGGACTCCGGGTCGTAGTTCGACGGGCTGCGCACCAGGACGGCGAGCACCGCGCCCTGCTGGGCGGTCAGCTGGCTGGCCGGCACACCGAAGTAGGTGTTGGCCGCCGCCTCGATGCCGTAGGCGCCGCGGCCGAAGTAGATGGTGTTCAGGTAGTTCTCGAGGATCTCGTCCTTCTCGTACTGGTTGTCCAGCTTGACGGCGAGGAAGAGCTCCTGGAACTTGCGGCTGAACGTCTGGTCCGACGTCAGGAACGCGTTCTTCACGTACTGCTGGGTGATCGTCGAGCCACCCTGCGTCGAGCCGCCGGTCAGGTTGTTCCAGGCGGCGCGGACGATGCCCGTGGCCGAGATGCCGGGGTCGGTGTAGAAGTTCCGGTTCTCCGCGGCCAGGATCGCCTCGCGCGCGGGCTCGGAGACCTCGGCGAGCGGGACGTTGGTGCGGTTCTCCGCGCCCAGCCGGGCCATCTCGGTGGTGCCGTCGGCGTAGTAGACGACGGTCGTCTGCGCGTTCTGCACCGAGCTCGGGTCGGGCACCTCGGTGGTCGCGTAGACGACGCCCACGAAGACGCCGAGCAGCACGAACATCCCGGCGACCAGGCCGAGGAGCGCCTTGAGCCGGCGACGGCGGCGCTGCTTCTTCGTCCGCACGGCCTTGCCCGCGGGGCGGGTGCCCCGGGCGGGCCCGGTGCGCGACGTCCCGGGCGCGCCCCCGCTGCGCGAGGCCGTCGTCCGTCCCCCGCGGCCCGCCGGCGGCCGGCCCCTGCCTGCCGGGGGACGGCCACCTCCGCCGCCCCCGGCGGCGGTGCGGCCGGACGGCGGACGGCGGACCGAGCCGCTGCGCGGCCCGACCGGTGAGGTCTCGTCGTGGGGAGGCACGCAGGGCCCCTCTCTGGTTCGGCTGTCTCGGGCGGGCACACTGGACGGACTCGTCCGGCACCCAGGGTGGCGTGTTCAGCTGTGCGGGCGGGGAGGACCCGCGGCGCAGCAGCGCCCAGGTGTCCCAACGACCACGCGGGGTACCTGGTGTTCCGCGTGTGACGCGTCCTACTCCGTGGCCGCCCGCCGCCGCGTGCGCCGCGGCTGACGGCCCGGGTCCGGGTCGGCCCCCAGGACGTACGAGCAGTCCAGGTGGTTCCAGCCGCACCCGCGGCACACCTGGACGGTGTACACGGAGAACTCCTCCTGCATCCCGTCCATCCGGGCGAGCTCGGCCGGCGTCTTCGCCTGGCCGGCCGTGGGGCCCAGGTTCTCCCCGTACACGTAGCTCACCAGCGTGAGCCGCTCCTTGCGGCACACCGGACAGGCGACGTCGGTCGCCTCGCCGTGGTACCTGGCCGCCCGGGTGAGGTACGGACTGGCGTCGCAGACCTCGAAGACCCCCGTGCGGCCGGCGTACACGTCGGCGAGGACGGCTCGCCGCTGCAGCGAGTAGTCCACGACGGATCGACGTCCGGGCACGGCGCCAATGTACGCAACGCGGCGGACAGCGGAAGGCGTCCGGCGACGTCCGGACGCCGTCCCGGACCCCTCTGCGTGGTCGCGGACGCTGCCGTCGATGTATCGTCCCGATACATCGGAGCGTACGACGACGAGGAGCGTGGACGTGCTCGAGTTCGCCATCCTCGGCCTGCTGCACCAGTCGCCGATGCACGGCTACGAGCTGCGCAAGCAGCTCGCCCAGGTGCTCGGCGGGCTGCGCAGCATCTCCTACGGCTCGCTGTACCCCGCGCTCAAGCGGCTGCACGCCGCTGGGTACGTCACCACCGACGAGCCGGACCCGCGCGCACCGCTGCCGGCGGACGCACCACCGCTGACCGGCCGGCGGGGGAAGGTGGTCTACACGATCACCGCCGAGGGCAAGGAGCGCTTCCACGAGCTGGTCGGCCAGTCCGGCCCGGAGGCCTACGACGACGGCGGCCTGTTCGGCGTCCGCCTGGCCTTCTTCCGGCACACCGCGGCCGACGTCCGGCTGCGCGTCCTCGAGGGCCGGCGGCGCACCGTCGAACTGCAGCGCGAGGGCCTGCGGGCCTCCCTCTCCCGCACCCGCGAGCGGCTGGACCGCTACACCCTCGAGCTGCAGCGGCACGGCCTGGAGTCGGTCGACCGCGAGGTCCGCTGGCTGGCCGAGCTCATCGACCGCGAGCTGACCGACAGCCACCAGCGTCGAGCCGACGGCGCCGAGCCCGGGGATCCGCCGGAGACGTCCCCGCGGCCCTGACCAGTTCCCCACCGACGACCGGGCGGCACAGCTCCGCGCCGGTCACCCCCGAGCGAGACCGTCCGCGGTCCGCGCCCACCGACCGCACGCGGTCTGCGAAGAAGGAGAGCTCCATGGGATCCGTCAAGGTCGCCATCGTCGGCGTCGGCAACTGCGCCGCCTCGCTGGTGCAGGGTGTCCACTACTACCGCGAGGCGGACGAGACCGCGTCGGTGCCGGGCCTGATGCACGTCCGCTTCGGCGAGTACCACGTCGGTGACGTGCAGTTCGTCGCCGCGTTCGACGTGGACGCCAAGAAGGTCGGCCGGGACCTCTCCGAGGCCATCGTCGCCAGCGAGAACAACACCATCACGATCTGCGACGTCCCGCCGCTGGGCGTCACCGTGCAGCGGGGCACCACCCTCGACGGGCTCGGGAAGTACTACCGCGAGACGATCGAGGAGTCCGACGAGGAGCCGGTGGACGTCGTCGCGGCACTCCGCGAGGCGCAGGCCGACGTCCTGGTCTGCTACCTCCCGGTCGGCTCGCAGCAGGCCGCCGAGTTCTACGCCCAGTGCGCCCTGGACGCCGGGGTCGCCTTCGTCAACGCGCTGCCGGTCTTCATCGCCGGCACGCCGGAGTGGGCCGAGAAGTTCACCGCCGCCGGTGTGCCGATCGTCGGCGACGACATCAAGTCGCAGGTCGGCGCGACCATCACCCACCGGGTGCTGGCCAAGCTGTTCGAGGACCGCGGCGTCCAGCTCGACCGCACCATGCAGCTCAACGTCGGCGGCAACATGGACTTCAAGAACATGCTCGAGCGCGAGCGCCTGGAGTCCAAGAAGATCTCCAAGACCCAGGCGGTCACCAGCCAGGTCGACCGGGACATGGGCAAGGACAACGTGCACATCGGCCCGTCGGACCACGTGCCGTGGCTGTCGGACCGCAAGTGGGCCTACGTGCGCCTGGAGGGCCGCGCGTTCGGTGACGTCCCGCTGAACCTGGAGTACAAGCTCGAGGTCTGGGACTCCCCGAACTCCGCCGGCATCATCATCGACGCCGTCCGTGCCGCGAAGATCGCCAAGGACCGCGGCATCGGCGGCCCGATCCTGTCGGCGTCCTCCTACTTCATGAAGAGCCCGCCGGTGCAGTACAGCGACAGCGAGGCCCGCGACGCCGTGGAGGCGTTCATCCGGGGCGACGTCGAGCGCTGAGCCAGGACGACGGCAGGGCCCGCTCCTCCCCGGAGGCGGGCCCTGCCGCGTCGTGCCGGGTGACCCCGAGCGGCCGCCCTGCAGGGACCCGCCGCGAGCGTGCGAGTGGCGTCGTGCCGGGTGGCCCCTTCTCTACGCTGGCCGCGTGCCCGCCCGCCGACGTCCGCTGCTGCCCGTCCTGGGGCTGACGGTGGCCCTGCTGGCCGGGTGCGGCGGCGGGGAGGAGCGGGCGGAGGGCGCGCCGGTCACCGAGGAGGAGGCGCGGCTGCTGGCCCAGCTGCTGGCCGACAACCACGAGCGGGGCGGCGCCGACGTCGTGGTCACCGCCCCCTACGGCCCGGACACCGTGCTCACCCTGACCGGCGAGGTCGACCTGGCCGACGGCGTCGGCCGCGCCCAGGCGGTCACCTCGTACGGCGACGGCCGGCCCGACGACACCCGCACGCTGTTCTTCACCGCCGACCAGCTGTGGTTCGGCGAGGTCCCCGGCCTGCCGGCCGCGCTCGGCGCCGCGGGGCTGCCCGAGGCCGCCTACGTGCGCCGCCCCGTGGCGCTGGGGGAGCAGGCCCCGCTGGTCGACGTCCTCACGCAGGTGGTGCTCAACCTGGCCGCCGAGGAGGCGGACGCCGCCGGCGCCTTCCAGGGTGCGGGCTACACGTGGGAGGGCGACGGCTCGATCAACGGCGAGCTGGCCGCGCGCTACGCCTCGACGGCCGGCTGGTCGGTCGCGGTCGACCGCTCCACCGACCGGCTGGTGCAGTACCGCACGCCGCTGCCGGGCCAGGGGTTCGAGGTCACCGTGACGCTGTCGGACCACGGCCCGCGCACGATCACCGTGCCGGCGGACGGGGAGTCCGTGGACGGGGCGGCGCACCCGCAGGTGGCGGCGACCGTCGGGCTGTAGGGGGGAAGGACCACCCTTCCCCCCACGCTCAGGGGGAGAGCCCCTGGAGGGCGGCCGTTCCAGCACCTCACCCGGGCCGGGACATGCGGGAGGGGGCGGCCTCTTCCCCAGACCGCCCCCTCCCACGCTGTTCCTACCAGACGGGGCGCCCGCGCGCACCTGCCGACGCGCGGTCAGTTGGCCGACGGGTCGGCCGGCGCCGTCGACAGCACGGCCAGGCGCCCGGTCTGGCGGCCCATCACCCGCCGCCACAGCTCGGGGCCGGCCAGCTCGCTCAGCACGTCCTCCGGGCCGCCGGCCACGCACGCCCACGCGCCCTCGGCGACCTCGACGGCCAGCTGGCCCGGCGACCAGCCCGCGTAGCCGGCGAACACCCGCAGCCCCCGGACCCGGGCGGCCAGCTCGTCGGGGTCGGCGTCGAGGTCGACCAGGTGGACGTCGCCGGCGACCGGCCGCAGCCCGCAGTCGCCCGCCGGCGTGCCGCGGCCGGCTGCATCGCAGACGGCGAGGCACAGCGCGGTGTCGGTCTCGCACGGGCCGCCCACGTGGAACACCCCGGGGTCGACGGCGAGGTCGCACCAGCCGGGCAGCACGTCGCGGATCTCCACCTGGCTCGGCCGGCCCAGCACCACGCCCAGCGTGCCGCTGTCGTTGTGGTCCAGCACGAAGACGACGGTGCCGGCGAACGTCGGGTCGGTGAGACTCGGCATCGCCACGAGCAGGGACCCCGGGCGGACGTCGTCCAGGCCGCCCGTCGAGAGCCCGGGGACCGCGTCCGGACGACGGCGGCCCGTCGCGGGCCGGGCCGGCGGCCCCGACTCGGGATCGGGCGAGGACGGGGGAGTCATCGCTCCCAGTGTGCCCCACCTCCGGGCGACCCGGCGGTGCAGGTGACGCGCGCACCGGGGAGCCGTGCGGCCCGTCGTCGACCCTGTGCCGAGGGGTGGCCACCATAGGGTGACCGGGTGCCGCAGGCAGGGACCACCGTGCGCTCCCTGCTGGCCCGCCCCGGCTTCCGCCGGCTGCTCGCGACCCGACTGTCGGCCCAGTTCGGGGACGGCGTGCTGCAGGCCGCCCTCGCCGGCACGGTGCTGTTCAACCCGCAGCGCTCGGCCGACCCGGTCGCCGTCGCCGCGGGGTTCGCCGTCCTGCTGCTGCCGTACTCCCTCGTCGGCCCGTTCGCCGGTGTCTGGCTGGACCGCTGGAGCCGCCGCCGGGTGCTCGTGCACGCCGACCTGCTGCGCGCCGGGCTGGTCGCCGTCCTGGCCCTGCTCGTGGCCGGCGGCTCGGCGGGGCTGCCGTTCCTGCTCGCCGGGCTGGTGCTGTTCTCCGTGGCCCGGTTCGTGCTGTCGGCGCTGTCGGCGTCCCTGCCGCACACGACCGCGGACCTGGTGCCGGCCAACGCCCTGTCGACGACGGCCGGCGCGGTGGCGACCGTGGCCGGCGGGGCGGCCGCGGTCGCGGTGCAGCAGGCCGCCGGGATCGCGGGGGACGCCGGCTACGCGCTGGTGACCCTCGGCGCCGCCGGGCCGTACCTGCTGGCCGCGGCGCTGGCCGCCGGGTTCCCGCGGTACGGGCTCGGGCCGGACGAGGGCGCCGCGCGGCCGTCCGCACGCGCCGTGGTGGCGGGGATGCTGGCCGGCGTCCGGCACCTGCGGGCCCGCCCCCCGGCGGTGGCCGCGCTGGCCGTCACCACGGTGCACCGGCTCTGCTTCGGCCTGCTGACGCTGCTGACGCTGCTGTTCTCCCGAGCCGCCCCGGCAGGAGCGGGCCTGGCGGGGGTCGGGGCCACGGTCGCCGCGGGAGCCGTCGGCACGCTGCTCGCGGCGGCGGCCACGCCGGCCGCGGTGCGCCGCCTGGGCACCGCGCGCTGGGTGGCCCTGCTGCTGGCCGCCGGCGGCCCGCTGGTGGTGGCCCTGGGCCTGCCCTTCCGGCCCGGGACGATCGCGCTGGCCGGACTGGTGGTCGGGTTCCTCGGGCAGGGCGTGAAGATCTGCGTGGACGCGACCCTGCAGCAGGTGGTCGACGACGACGTCCGCGGCCGGGTGTTCTCCGTCTACGACATGCTGGTCAACGTCAGCTACGTCGCAGCCCTGCTGGCGGCGGCGCACCTGCTCCCCGCGGACGGCGTCTCGCCGCCCGCCGTGGTGGCGGTCGGCGCCGCCTACGCGCTCGCGGCCGTGTACGCCGCCCGGTCCGCGCTGCCCCGCTGAGGGCGCGGGTCACAGCTCGGGGACGCAGGGCCCCTGACCCAGCCGCGCCAGGCCGGTGAGGTCGCCGGCGGCGAAGTCGGTGACGCCCGGCACGGTCTCGGGGTAGAGCAGCTGCGACTCGTCGTCGACGTGGTCCAGGCCCACCAGGTGGGCGACCTCGTGCAGCACGATGCCCGCGGCCGTGGCCTCCCCGTCCCGCGAGTCCAGGATCCCGGGGAACTGCTCGGCGTCCAGGGACACCGTGCCGGTGACGTAGACCCGCGGCCCCTCGCCCAGGGACACCGCCACGCTGCCGCCCCGGCCCACGATGTCGCCGGCCAGATCGGGCTCATCGGCCTCGGTCTGCCAGGCGACCAGCACCGGGGCCCAGCGGTCCCCGTAGCGCTCGGGCTGGAAGGCCTCCCGGTCGGTGGCCGGCACCTCGTCCGTCGGGCCGTCGTGCACCACGACCAGGCCAGTCACCTCGGCGATGCGGGCGAAGGCCGCGTGCACCAGCTCCTCCCCGCCCTCGGGTGCCCCGTCGGGCCGGACGGCGTAGTGGACGACGCGGCACGGGTCGTAGGCCACCGGCGTGACCCCGTCGGCCTGGAACAGCGAGAACGCGTGCGCACCGCCGCCGGCGGGCGCCGCCGGGACCGACCCGCGGGGGAACGCGCTCGCGCCGGCCCCGGGCGTCGGGCGGTCGGTCGGCGCGGCCGCGGGGGTGGTCGCGCTGCGGTCGGGGGCGAGCGCGGACGGCGGCTCGACGACCACCGGGCGGTCCCACGGCCACGGCACCGCCCCGGTCAGGAACGCGGCGCCGAGCGAACCGGCCACGACCAGGACCACGGCGAGCAGCCCGCGCAGGCCCGCGCCGCGGCGCCGGCGGGGCGGCGGTCCGGGGGCGCGCCACGGGTCGGCCGCCACCGGCAGCCCGGCCGCCTCGTCGAGCACCCACCGGGGCGTGCGCCCGCTCGGGGACGTGGGCAGGCGCGGGTCCGGATCGCCGGGTCCGTGTCCGTGCACGTCTCTCCTGTCGGCAGCCGGGTGCTCCGGGTCGAGTCGGGTCAGGTCTCGTTCCGGGCGGCCCACCACGCGCGCAGCTCGGCCTCGGCCTCGTCGGGGTCCAGGGGGCCGCGCTCGAGCCGCAGGTCCTTGAGGTGCTTCCAGGCCTCGCCGACCTCCCGGCCGGGCTGGATGCCGAGGATCGCCATGATCGCGTTGCCGTCGAGGTCGGGCCGCACCCGCGCGAGGTCCTCGGCGGCCGACAGCTCGGCGATCCGCTGCTCCAGCGAGTCGTAGGTCGCCGACAGCGCGGCGGCCCGCCGCTTGTTGCGCGTCGTGCAGTCCGACCGCACCAGCTTGTGCAGCCGCGGCAGCAGGTCGCCGGCGTCGGTGACGTAGCGGCGCACCGCCGAGTCGGTCCACTCGCCGCGGCCGTAGCCGTGGAAGCGCAGGTGCAGGAAGGTCAGCCGGGCCACCGCCTCGGTGACGTCCTTGGGGTAGCGCAGCGCCTGCAGCCGCCTGCGCACCAGCTTCGCCCCGACCACCTCGTGGTGGTGGAAGGACACCCGGCCGCGCGGCTCGTGCCGACGGGTGGCCGGCTTGCCGACGTCGTGCAGCAGCGCGGCCAGCCGCAGCACCAGGTCCGGCGACTCCGCGTCCGGATCGGCCTCCTCGAGCGCGATCGCCTGGTCGAGCACGGTCAGCGAGTGGCTGTAGACGTCCTTGTGCTGGTGGTGCTCGTCGATCTCCATCCGCAGCGCGGAGAGCTCGGGCAGGACGACGTCGGCCAGCCCGGTGTCCACGAACAGCTCCAGCGCCGCCCGCGGGGAGTCCTGCAGGAGCGTCTTCGACAGCTCCAGCTGCACCCGCTCGGGGGTGATCCGGCCCAGCGCGGCGGCGAGCGAGGTCATCGCCTCGACCACCTCCTCGACCGGGGTCAGGCCGAGCTGGGCGACGAACCGGACCGCGCGCAGCATCCGCAGCGGGTCGTCGGCGAAGGAGTCCACCGCGGTCCCCGGCGTCCGCAGCCGCCGGGCCAGCAGGTCGCCCAGCCCGCCGTAGGGGTCGGTGACGGTGCGGTCCGGACCGAGCGAGACGGCCATCGCGTTGACGGTGAAGTCGCGGCGGGCCAGGTCGTCGACGAGCGAGTCGCCCCAGGCCACCTCGGGGTTGCGCGACTCCCGGTCGTAGCGGTCGGCGCGGAAGGTGGTGATCTCCAGCCGGACGCCGTCGACCTCGGCGCCGACCGTGCCGAAGGCGATGCCGGTGTTCCACGTGGAACTGGCGACGCCGCGGAGGAGCCGCAGCACGTCGTCGGGCCGGGCGTCGGTGGTGAGGTCCAGGTCGCCGGCCACGCGCGGCTCCCCGGACCCCGCGGCCAGCAGCGCGTCGCGGACCGACCCGCCCACCAGGTGGACCTCGAACCCGGCGTCGGTGAACCGCCTGCCCAGCCGGGTCAGGACGGGGGAGACGTCGACGAGCGCGCGCACCGTCTCCTGGACGGCGGGGGGAACGGCATCGTCACCAGGACTCGAGGGCTGACCGGACACGACGGTCGAGGGTAGTGGCGTGGCGGATCGACCCCGGTCCGGCTCCGCGCCCCGTCGGAGGACCCCGCTGGCCCCACCACCCGCACGCTCGCGGCGGGACCCCTGCAGCGCGGCCACCATCGCTGCTCGGTCGCTGCGACGTTCCCGGAGCTGTCGCCCGACGCGCGCTACCCTCCTCGCATGGCTGGGACGGGCGGACGAGGGCGCCCCGGCCGCCGGCTGCGCCGGGTCGACGAGACCTCCGCCGGGGGCCTGGTGGTGGCCGACGACCCCATCACGGGGCCGCGTGCCGCCCTCATCGGCCGCACCGACCGCCGCGGCCGGTTGCTCTGGTCGCTGCCCAAGGGCCACATCGAGGAGGGCGAGACCCCGGAGGACACCGCCGTCCGGGAGGTCGCCGAGGAGACCGGCATCATCGGCGAGGTCGTCGCCCCGCTGGGCATCATCGACTTCTGGTTCGTCGCCGACGGCCGGCGCGTGCACAAGACGGTGCACCACTTCCTGCTGCGCGCCATCGGAGGAGCCCTGTCCGACGCCGACATCGAGGTGACCGAGGTCGCCTGGGTGCCCCTCGACGAGCTCGGCGCGCGGCTCGCCTACGCCGACGAGCGGGCGCTGGTCGAGCGGGCACCCGCGCTCCTCGCCGACAGCGCGTGAGGCGCCGGTCGGCTGCCGGGGGCGCCGGCGGCCGGCCCGCGGTGCCGGGATCCGGCCGTCCTCCCCGGCGGACGGCGGCCGCCGCCACCCTGGCCGGGCTGCTCGTCGTCCCCACCGTGGCCCTGGCGCCGCCGGCGGCCGCCGCGACCGAGGAGCCGGCGCCGGCCGCCGACGAGCAGCCCGTGGACGTCGAGCTGACCCGGCTGGACCCCCGCACGCTCTCCCCCGGGGCCACCGTCACCGTGGCCGGCACGCTGACCAACACCGGCACCGAGACGCTGACCGACCTGGACCTGCGGCTGCAGCGCGGCGCGCCGGTCACCACCCGCGGCGAGCTGCAGGCGGGGGACGGCGACCCCGATCCGATGACCGCCGCGGCCACCCCGTTCCAGGACGCCGCCGCCGAGCTGCGACCGGGCGACTCGGCGCCCTTCACGCTGACCACGACCACCGACGCGCTGGCCGTCACCGGGGACGGCGTCTACCCGGTGCTGCTCAACCTCAACGGCGTCGGGCCGGACGGGGAGCGCCGCCGGGTCGGCGAGCTGGCCACCCAGCTGGTCCAGCCGCCCCTGCTGCCCGCCGTGCCGACCGGCGTCGCCTGGCTGTGGCCGCTGGTCGAGCGCACCCACCGCGATCCCTCCGGCGCGTTCCTCGACGACGGGCTGGCGCGGGAGGTCGCGGCCGGCGGCCGGCTGGACCGGGTCCTGGCCAGCCTCGAGCAGCTGCCCCGGACCGCTCCCGCGGGAGGCGGCGAGCCGGTGCCCGTCGTCCCGGTGACCCTGGCCGTCGACCCCGCGCTGGTCGAGGGGCTCGCGGTCATGGCCGACGGCCCCTACGCCGTCGCGGGCGAGGCCGGGTCGGGCACCGAGGAGGCCGCCGCCTTCCTGGACCGGCTGCGCGCCGTCGCCGCCCTCCACCCCGTCGTCGCGCTGCCCTACGGCGACGTCGACGCCGACGCGCTCACCGCGACCGGCTTGCCGGAGGTCCTCGCCCGCAGCCTGCCCGGCACCCCCGGGGGGACGACGCAGGACGGCGCCGGCGCACCCACCGGCCCCGCGACCGGCCTGGCCGGCGTGGCCGTGCTCCGCGAGGTCCTCGGCGTCGAGCCGCGCACCGACCTGGCCTGGGCGGTCGGCGGCTCGTTGCGCGCGGAGACCCTCGGCGTGCTGGCCGACGGCGGCGTCGAGGAGGTCGTGCTGTCCCCCGCCGGCCTCACCGACGGGTCGGCGGGCCTGGGCCTGAGCGGCCCGGCCGCGGCCCGGACGACGGTGCCCACCGCGGACGGCGCGGTCGAGGCCCTGGTCGCCGACCCCGTGCTCAGCGACGTCACGGGGGTGCCCGGCGGCCCCCGGGCCGTCGAGCAGCGGCACCTCGCGGAGCTGGCGCTGCTCGCCCTCCAGCCGGGCGGCGCCGCGGCGGGCCAGAGCGTGCTGGTGGCCCCGCCGCGGGAGGTCGACCCCGACCCCGCCGCGGTCACCGCGGCGATGGCGCTGTCCGCCCAGCTGCCCGGGCTCCGGCCGGCCACCGTGGCCGAGCTCGGCGACGGCCCGGTCGCGGTCACCGGCGAGCTGGTCCCCCCGCCCGGGCCGGGCGGCCTGGCGCCCGCCGGGCTGGCCGACGTCGCCGCCGCGGTCGCGGTCCGCGACCAGCTGGCCGGTGCCGTGGTCGGCGATGCCGCGTCGGCCCTGGCCCCGTGGGACGCGGCGATCGCCCGCACCACGTCGTCGGCCTGGCGCGACGAGCCGACCGCGTTCGTCGAGGCCGCGGGCGACCTGCGGGCGGCGATGGGCCGGCTGCTGGAGCGGGTCACCCTGCTCTCGCCGGCCGACGGCACCTACAGCCTGGCCTCCAGCGACGCTCCGCTCGTGCTGACCGTCCGCAACGACCTCCCCTTCGCCCTGCGGGTGCAGCTGCGGCTGGAGACCCGCGGCAACGCGCTGGTGGTGGGCGACCTCGGCGACCAGGTGCTCGAGCCGGAACAGCGGACGACGCTGCAGGTCCCGACCGAGGTGCGCCAGCCCGGCCGCTTCGGCGTCGTCGCCACGCTCACCACCCCGGACGGCGCCCCGCTGGGCGACCCGGTGCAGCTGCAGGTGCAGAGCACCGCCTACGGCACGATCTCGGTGGTCATCACCCTCTGCGCGGCCGGGTTGCTGGCGCTGCTCTTCCTCCGCCGCCTGGTGCGGTTCGTGCTGCGCCGTCGCCGCGGCGGTGCCGACGGGGACGGCGACCTCCCGGGAGGCCCCGCGCCCGACGGTGCGGCGGTCCCGCTGCCGCCGACGCGGAGCCCGGTGTGAGCCGGGACGCCGCATGAGCGAACGCCCGGTGGAGGAGCGCCCGGTGGGGGAGGAGCAGCGCCGTCCCCTGCCCCCGGTGCCTCCGTCGTCCGCCGCGGTCCGCCGGGCCGCCGGTGGTCCCCCGCCGGCCGAGCGCGCGCGGCGGGAGGCCGCGCCGCCGGTGGACGGTCCGCCACCGGTCGCCGGGCCGGCGACCCCGCCACCCCTGCCGCCGCCCCCCTATCCGCAGGCCCCGCCCGGCGGCCGGCCGCTGCCACCGGTCCCGCCACCGGCGCCGCGGGTCCGGGACCTGCCGCCGGTGCCGCCGCCGCGGCGGGCCTCGCGCTGGGTCCCCGGGCCCGACGACACCCAGCTCATCCCGGTGCTGCCCGCGGTGCCGCGCCCGGTCGACGAGACCGAGGAGGACGCCGAGGCCCGCGAGGGCCGCCCCGGCGCCAGCCGCGGCATCCTGCGCGCCGCCGGCACGATGGCGGTGGCCACGCTGGTCTCCCGCATCACCGGGCTGCTGCGCACGATGGTGCTCACCGCGGCGCTGGGCGTGGGCCTGGTCGGTGACGCCTACAACACCTCGAACACGCTGCCCAACATCGTCTACGAGCTGCTGCTCGGCGGGGTGCTGACCTCGGTGGTGGTGCCGCTGCTGGTGCGCGCGCAGGAGCGGGACGACGACGGCGGTGCCTCCTACGCGCAGCGGCTGGCCACCGTGGCCAGCGCCGGGCTGGTCGTCGTCACCGCCCTGGCGGTGCTGGCCGCGCCGGCGCTCACCCGGCTCTACGGCCTGGGCGAGGACCCCGAGCAGTACCGGCTGGCCACCTGGCTGGCGCGGATCCTGCTGCTGGAGATCGTCTTCTACGGGATCGGGGCGCTGGCGCAGGCGATCCTCAACTCCCGCGGGGTGTTCGGCCCGCCGGCCTGGGCGCCGGTGCTCAACAACGTGGTCGTGATCGCCACGGGGCTGCTCTTCGTCGCGGCGAGCGGCCCCGGCGACCTGGCGCCGGCCACGATCACCCCGGGGCAGGTGTGGCTGCTCGGCGGCGGCACCACGCTGGGCATCGCCGTCCAGGCGCTGGTGCTGCTGCCGCTGCTGCGCCGCGCGGGCGTCCCGCTGCGGCCCCGCTGGGGGCTGCGGGACACCGGGCTGCGCGAGGCGGGCGGGCTGGGGCTGTGGGTGATCGGCTACGTGGCGATCAGCCAGGTGGGCGTCGTGGTGGCCACCCGGATCGCCAACGACGCCGGGCGGGACGGCGGGCTCGGGTCGCTCGGCTTCGCCAACGCCAGCCTGCTGTTCCAGATGCCCTACGGGATCATCGGCGTCGCCCTGCTGACGGCGCTGGTGCCGCGGATGAGCCGCGCCGCGGCGCGCTCCGACGTCCCCGGTGTGGTGCGCGACCTCTCCCTGGGCACCCGGCTGTCGGCCCTCGGCCTGCTGCCGGTCAGCGCGGCGCTGACCGTGCTCGGCCCGGCGATCGCGGTGCTGGCCTTCGCCCGCGGGAACACCGGCGTCGAGGAGGCCCGCACGATCGGGGTCGCGCTGGCCGTGGGCGCCTTCGGGCTGCTGCCGATGGCGGTCACCCTGCTGCAGCTGCGGGTGTTCTACGCGATGAAGGACGCCCGCACCCCGACGCTGCTGCAGCTCGGCATGGTCGGCGTGCGGGTGCCGCTGCTGCTGCTCGTGCCGGTGGTCGTGGAACCGCGGTGGGTGGTGGCCGGCCTGATGCTGGCCACCAGCCTCACCTACCTGGCCGGCTGGGCCCTCGGCAACGTCCTGCTGCGCCGCCGTCTCGGGTCGCTGGAGGGCCGGACCACGCTGCTCCCGGTGCTCCGCGTGGCCGTCGTCGCGGTGGCCGCCGGGCTGCTGGGCCGGCTGGCGGTGTCCCTGGCCGACGACGCCCTGGGGCCGTCGGTGGCAGGGTCGCTCGGCACCGTGCTGCTCGGTACCGTGGTCATCGGCGTCGCGACCCTCGGAGGGCTCGTGTTCGCCCGCGTCCCCGAGCTGCAGGGGCCCCTCGCGGCCGTGCGGACCAGGCTGGGGCGCGGGTGAGCAGCGCGGCGCCGCCGCCGGGGCGACCGAGCCGCCGGCACGGACGGGACAGGGGGCCGGGCGCACCGATGACGTCCACGACCACCGGTCTCCCCGACCGCTACCGCCCGCTGGACGAGGTCGGCCCGACCGAGACCACCGCGACCGGGGTCATCCACTGCTGGCGAGCCAAGGACCGGATCCTCAACCGCGACGTCGCCATCCGCGTGCACACCCCCGGCGGGCCGGCCGCCCGCGAGTGGATCACCCGGGCGCTCACCGCCGGCGGGCTGGCCACGCCCGCGCTGGCGATGGTCTACGACGCCGCCGAGGGCAGCGGCGATCCGCAGACCCCCGGCGGTGCCGCCTACGTCGTCAACGAGTGGATCGAGGGCCGCACCCTCGCCGAGCGGCTGGCCGAGGGCCCGATGCCCGAGCGGGAGGCGCGCACCGTGCTGCGCCGGCTCGCCGAGGGCGTCGCCGCGGCCCACCGGGTCGGCCTGGCCGTCGGCGGCCTCACCCCGGAGACCGTCGTCCTGCGGCCCAACGGCCTGGTCGGGCTGCGCTCGGTGCCCGCCGCCAGCGGCACCGTGCAGGGGGACGTCGCCGCGCTCGGCGGGCTGCTCGAGTTCTGCCTCACCGGCCGCCGGCCGGACGGGACGGCCGGCGGGGCGACGGCCGGGATGCCGCCGGACCTGGCCGCGCTGGTCCGCCGCGCCCGCTCCACCCAGCCCGGCGCCGGGCTCTCCAGCGTCGCCGCCATGGCCGCCCTGCTCGCCGAGCGCCCGCGCACCGGGCACACCTCCGAGCCGCTGCGCGCCCCCGACGAGTCCGACAGCGGGTGGCTGCGCCGGCTGCGCGAGCGCCGGGAGGAGGACCGCGCCGGCGCCCCGGACGTCGCGGTCGACCCGGCGCCGACCCGCGACGCGTCGTCGACCCCCCACCCGCCGCTGGACGCGCGCGGCCTGCCCCCGGTGCCCGGCCGCCGGTACGACGACGACGAGGACGACGACCTGCTCCCGATGTCGGCCGGCATCGGTGGGCGGGACGAGGACCGCGGGCCGGACGACGACGCGGCGCACGCCCGCCGGCGCCGGCTGGTCGTCGTCGGCCTACCGCTGCTCGCGCTGGCGGTGGTGATCGCGCTGGCCGTCTGGCTCGGCAACGTGATCTCCCCCGACGACGTCGCCGGAGACCAGGCCCCCGCACCGACCGCGCCGTCGAGCAGCGCACCGGCCGCGGAGGACGCCCCACCCGACGAGAGCGCCGCGCTCGCGATCGCCGGCGCGTCGGTCTACAACCCCCAGGGCGACGGCGAGCCGGAGAACCCCGACGACGTGCCGCTGTCCTTCGACGGCGACCCGGCCACCGGCTGGTCCACGGTGACCTACCGCGGGTCCCCGGCGTTCGGGAACCTCAAGGACGGCGTCGGCGTCCTGTACGACCTCGGCTCGGAGCAGGCCCTGGCCGGGCTCGGCGTCACCGGCTCCGCGGGGGCGACCGTCGAGGTGCGCGCCGGCGACCAGCCCGACGGCGACCTCGAGTCCTATGCCGTCGTGGCGAGCGGCGCGGTGGGATCGGGAGAGCTGACCTTCGACGAGCCGGTGACCACGCGGTACGTGCTGCTGTGGGTCACCGGGCTGGTGCCCTCCGACGGCGGGTTCTCCGCCGAGATCACCGAGGTCAGCCTCACTCCGGCGGGCTAGCGCGGGGGAATCCAGGACCTACGATCCTCGTTGTGCCGCCTGTGACGACAGACCACCCGACCCCCGGCCCCGCGGTGACGGCGGAGCACGCGGAGCCCGCGATCCCGCCCGCCGAGCACGACGGCGTCCGTGACCTGATCATCATCGGGTCCGGACCGGCCGGGTACACCGCGGCCGTCTACGCCGCCCGCGCGAACCTCCACCCACTGGTGTTCGAGGGCTCGCAGTTCGGCGGCGCGCTGATGACGACCACCGAGGTCGAGAACTTCCCCGGCTTCCCCGAGGGCGTCCAGGGCCCGCAGCTGATGGACGACATGCGCACCCAGGCCGAGCGCTTCGGCGCCGAGCTGGTCGCCCGCGACGTCACCGAGGTCGACCTGACCGCCGAGCCGAAGACCGTCAAGGTCGGCGACGAGGTGCACCGCGCGCACGCCGTCATCGTCGCCACCGGCTCGAAGTACCGGTACCTCGGCCTGGACAACGAGGCCCGGCTGCTCGGCCGCGGCGTCTCGGCCTGCGCCACCTGCGACGGCTTCTTCTTCCGCGACCAGGACATCGTGGTCGTCGGCGGTGGCGACTCCGCGATGGAGGAGGCCACCTTCCTCACCCGGTTCGCCAAGACGGTGACCGTGGTCCACCGGCGGGAGGAGCTGCGCGCGTCGAAGATCATGCAGAAGCGCGCGCAGGACAACGAGAAGATCCGCTGGGCCCTCGGCAAGCAGGTCACCGACGTCCTCGGCGACAGCACGGTCTCCGGCGTCCAGCTGACCGACGTCGGCACCGGCGCCACCGAGGAGCTCCCGGTGAGCGGCGTGTTCGTGGCCATCGGCCACGACCCCCGCAGCGAGCTCTTCGCCGGGCAGCTCAAGCTCGACGACGAGGGCTACGTCCAGGTGGAGCACCCGACCACCCGGACCAACATCGACGGCGTGTTCGCCTGCGGCGACGTCGTCGACCACATCTACCGCCAGGCCATCACCTCGGCCGGCACCGGCGCCGCGGCGGCCATCGACGCCGAGCGCTGGCTGGCCGAGGCCTTCGGCGAGCGCTGAGCCGGCGTTCGCCGGCGGCCCGGGGCGGGCATCCCGCCCCCGACGGGCATACACCGCCCACCCGGCGGGTTGTCCCCTGACAGACCCACCCGGCCGGAGCCGCTGCGCTCCGACCGTCCACGGACCACGAGGAGAACGACCATGGCAGGCAACACCGTGACGGTCACCGACGCGACCTTCGCCGACGACGTGCTGGGCAGCGACAAGCCCGTGCTCGTCGACTTCTGGGCCGAGTGGTGCGGACCGTGCAAGATGGTCGCCCCGGTCCTCGAGGAGATCGCCTCCGAGCACGCCGACAAGCTGACGATCGCCAAGCTCAACATCGACGAGAACCCGCAGATCGCCCGCGACTACCAGGTCATGTCGATCCCGACCATGACGGTGTTCCAGGGCGGCAAGCCGGTGAAGAGCATCATCGGCGCCAAGCCGAAGGGCGCGATCCTCTCGGACCTCGCCGACTACCTCTAAGGAGAAGGACCACCCTCCTCCCCACGCCTCGCAGGCTCGGCGCGGGCCCCTGGAGGGTGGCCGTTCCAGCACGTCGCCCGGGGCCTCCCCCGCCACTGCGGGGGAGGCCCTCGCGCGTCTGCGGCCCCTCGCCGGGCCGGGACGGCGCCCGGGGACCACAATCGGTGCCGATGGGAACCGACAGCCACATGCAGCCCCTGGGCCGGGGGGACCGTGGCCCCGCCGTGGCCGACGTGCACGCCGCCCTGCGCGCCCTCACGCTGCTGCCGTCAGCGGGCGCCGCCGAGGAGGCGTCGCTGGACCAGGCGGTGTACGACCCGGCCACCGAGCTCGCCGTCCGCCACTTCCAGCAGGTGCGCGGGCTGACCGTCGACGGCCGCGTCGGTGAGGAGACCTACCGCGCGCTGTCGGAGGCCCGCTGGTCGTTGGGGGACCGGCTGCTGCACCACGACCCGGTCCGCCCCATGCGCGGGGACGACGTCACCAACCTGCAGGACCGGCTGCACGAGCTCGGCTACGACGCCGGCCCGGTCGACGGCGTCTTCGGTCCCGAGACCGAGAGCGGCCTGCGGGCGTTCCAGCGCGACTACGGCCTGACCTCCGACGGCACCTGCGGGCCGGCCACCCTGCGGGCGCTGCGCCAGCTGGGCCGCAAGGTCACCGGCGGGCGGCCGCAGCTGCTGCGGCAGAGCGCCAGCTTCGTGGAGAGCGGCCCGCACCTGATCGGCCGGCGGATCGTCGTCGACCCCGGCCACGGCGGCCCCGACACCGGCTTCGCCGCCGGCGAGACCACCGAGGCCGACCTGGTGCTCGACCTCGCCTCGCGCATCGAGGGCCGGCTGGCCGCCGCCGGCGCCACCGTCTACCTCACCCGCGGCCGCGACCAGGACCCCACCCCGGCGGAGCGGACGGCGTTCGCCAACGACGCCCGGGCCGACCTCTTCCTCTCCCTGCACACCGACGCGCACAGCTCCGAGCACGCCCGCGGGGTGGCCAGCTACTACTACGGCACCGGCTCGGGCGCCTCCTCCACCGTCGGCGAGCAGTTCGCGAACCTGGTCCGCCGCGAGGTCGTCGTCCGCACCGGCCTGCTCGACCTGGGCTCGCACCCGAAGACCTGGGACCTGCTGCGGATGTCCCGGATGCCCGCCGTCCGCATGGACGTCGGCTACCTGTCCCACCCGGTGGACCGGCTGCTGCTGCTCGACGCCCGGCTGCGCAGCACCGTCGCCAGCGCCGTCCTGGCCGCCGTCCAGCGGCTGTTCCTCCCGGCCGAGGCCGACCCGCCCACCGGCACCTTCGTGCTGCCCGCGAAGCGGTGACACCGTCGGCCTACCGGCCGACACCGCGGCCAGGTGCCCGGAAGGACCTCGGTGCCCCCCACGCCTCGCACGCTCAGGCGGAGGGCCCCTGCACCGACGCCGATCGGCGTGCCTCGTGTCCCCGCCGGACCCTTCCGTCACAGTGGCCGTGTCCGCGACAGGCCGGTGACGGCCGGTACCTACACTCGTGACGTGGCCGATCTCCCGCCCGGGACGCCCCCGGGACCCGGTGTGCACCACCCTGCGCCGCGCCACCCGCGGCTGGACCCGCTGGCGGACCGGTACGCAGCACGCACGCACGGGATGAAGACCTCGGAGATCCGCGCGCTGTTCTCCGTCGTCAGCCGGCCCGAGGTCGTCTCGCTGGCCGGCGGCATGCCGGCGGTCACGGCGCTGCCGCTGGACGCGGTCGGCTCGATGATCGGCGAGCTGGTGTCCGGGATGGGCGCCCAGACGCTGCAGTACGGCTCCGGCCAGGGTGACCCCCGGCTGCGCGAGCGCATCTGCGACGTCATGGCGCTGGAGGGCATCACCGACGCCTCGCCCAGCGAGGTCGTCGTCACCGTCGGCTCCCAGCAGGGCCTGGACCTGGTCACCCGGGTCTTCGTCGACCCGGGGGACGTCGTCCTCGCCGAGGGCCCCTCCTACGTCGGCGCGCTCGGGGTCTTCCAGGCCGCCGAGGCGCGCGTGAAGCACGTCCCGATGGACGACGACGGGCTGATCCCGGAGGCGCTGGAGCAGGCCCTCATCGAGTGCCGGGCCGCCGGCGACCGGGTGAAGTTCCTCTACACCGTGCCGAACTACCACAACCCGGCCGGCGTGACGCTGTCCGAGCCGCGGCGCCAGGCGGTCGTGGAGATCGCCGAGCGCTACGACCTGCTGGTCATCGAGGACAACCCCTACGGCCTGCTCGGCTTCGACCGCGAGCCGATGCGCGCGCTGCGTGCCCGCGACGACCGCCGGGTCATCTACCTGGGCTCGTTCTCCAAGACGTTCTCGCCCGGCCTGCGGGTGGGCTGGGTGCTCGCGCCGCTCGCCGTCCGGGAGAAGCTGGTGCTGGCCACCGAGGCGCAGGTGCTCTGCCCGCCGTCGCTGACCCAGTACGCCGTCGCCCGGTACCTGGACACCCAGCCCTGGCGCGAGCAGGTCAAGCACTTCGTCGAGCTGTACCGCGAGCGGCGCGACGCCACCCTGGAGTCGCTCGAGGCCCTCATGCCCCCGGGCACCACCTGGACCCGGCCGGACGGCGGCTTCTACGTGTGGCTGAAGCTGCCGCACGGCCTGGACGCCAAGCTCATGCAGCCCCGCGCGGTCAACGCGCACGTGGCCTACGTGCCGGGCATCGGCTTCTACGCCGACGGGTCGGGCCGGGAGTTCATGCGGCTGTCCTACTGCTACCCGGAACCGGACCAGATCCGCGAGGGGGTGCGCCGGCTGGCCCGCGTCATCGAGGCCGAGCTGGACCTGCACTCCACCTTCGACGGCGTGGACACCGGCACCTTCCGCGCCGTGTCCGGCACCCAGCCGGGCATCGTCGGCCCGGCCAACAGCGACCGATACGAGGACCGGGCATGAGCGACCCCGCCCCCGCAGCCGCCGCCGAGGCCGGGGCACCGGCCCACCTGCGCACCGTCGTCCTCGCCGGCGGGCTGAACGTCGAGCGGGAGGTCAGCCTCTCCTCCGGCACCCAGGTGGCCGAGGAGCTGGCCCGCGCCGGCGTGGAGGCCGAGCTGCGGGACGCCGACGCCGAGCTGCTGCCGGGCCTCGCGGCCGCTCCCGCCGACGCGGTGTTCATCGCCCTGCACGGCGCCACCGGTGAGGACGGCGCGCTGCGGGCGGTGCTGGACCTGGCCGGCGTCCCCTACGTCGGCTCCCCGGCCGCGGCCTGCCGGCTGGCCTGGGACAAGCCGGCCGCGAAGTCCGTCGTCCGCTCGGCCGGGGCGACCACGCCGGACTGGGTGGCGCTGCCGCACAGCACCTTCCGCGAGCTGGGCGCCGGTGCGGTGCTCGACCTCATCGTCGCCCGGCTCGGGCTGCCGCTCATGGTCAAGCCGGCCTCGGGCGGCTCCGCGCTGGGCGTGCAGAAGGTCAGCCGGGTGGAGGACCTGCCCGCCGCGATGGTCAGCTGCTTCGCCTACGGCGACACGGTGATGGTGGAGCGCTACGTAGACGGCGTGGAGCTGGCGCTCTCGGTGGTCGACCTCGGGGACGGGCCCGAGGCGCTGCCCGCGGTCGAGATCGCCCCCGAGTCCGGCGTCTTCGACTACACCGCCCGCTACACCCCCGGACTGACCGAGTACCACGTCCCGGCCCGGGTGTCGGGCGAGGTGGCGGCACGCGCGGCGGAGCTGGCGGTCCTCGTGCACCGCGCGCTCGGCCTGGCCGACCTGTCCCGCACCGACGCGATCGTCACCCCGGACGGCGAGGTGCACTTCCTCGAGGTGAACGTCTCGCCGGGGCTGACCCAGACGTCGATGTTCCCCATGGCGGTCGAGGCGGCCGGCTCCTCGCTGGGCGACGTCCTCGCCCGGCTGCTGACCCGGCGGGCCTCCGCCGACCGATGACGGAGACACCGGGGCCGGTTTCGTCCTGTGACGGAACCGGCCCCGGTGTCTGATCACTCCTCGGGACGGCGTCCGGTGACGTCCGGGGCCATCTGGCCGATGATGCGCTGCAGGTCGTCGACCGAGCCGAACTCGACGACGATGCGGCCCTTCGCCCGGCCGATCTGGATCTTCACCTTGGTCTCGAAGGCGTCCGACAGCCGGCCGGCGAGGTCCTCGACCCCCGGGGCGGTGAACCGCCGCGGCCGGCGCTTGGCCGTCGGCTCCTCGGCCACCGCGAGCGCGACCGCCTCCTCGGTGGCCCGCACCGACATGCCCTCGGCGACGATGCGCGCGGCGAGGACCTCCTGCTTCTCGGCGTCGGGCAGGCCGAGCAACGCCCGAGCGTGACCGGCGGAGATGACCCCGGCGGCCACGCGGGTCTGCACCTTCACCGGCAGCTTGAGCAGCCGGATGGTGTTGGTGACCTGCGAGCGGCTGCGCCCGATCCGGAACGCCAGCTCCTCGTGGGTGGCGCCGAACTCCTCCAGCAGCTGCTGGTAGGCCGCCGCCTCCTCCAGCGGGTTGAGCTGGACGCGGTGGATGTTCTCCAGCAGGGCGTCACGCAGCAGGGCGTCGTCCGTGGTGTCCCGGATGATCGCCGGGACGTACTTGAGGTCGGCGGAGCGGGCGGCGCGCAGCCGGCGCTCGCCCATGATGAGCTCGTAGCCGCCTTCCGTGCGCTCGCGCACGACGATCGGCTGCAGCAGGCCGAACTCGCGCACCGAGTGGGTGAGCTCCTCCAGCGCCTCGTCGTCGAAGACCTGGCGGGGCTGCCTGGGGTTGGGCACGACGTCGACCACCGCGACCTCGCGCAGCTGCGCGCCGGGGACGCCGACGGCCGCCTCGGCCTGCGCGGCGACCGTCGCCGCGGCCTGGGCGGCCGGTGGGAGCAGGTGGACCGGGGGAGCGGGCGGCGAGGCGTCCGCTTCGACGCCCTGGGCTGCGGGTCCGCCCTCAACGTCGGGCTGGACGGGTTGCTCGTCCACCGGCGCGCTCGTGGGGATCAGCGCCGCCAGGCCCCGGCCCAGACCGCCACGCTTGCTCATGCCTTGTTCTCCTCGGAGGCCGGGGGGACGGGGACGGTCGCCGCGTCGGTGTCGGGGAACGCCGCACCCACGGGGGCGGCGACGGGCGCGCCGGGGGAGGGGCGCGCGGGCAGCGGCGGCAGGGCGGCGCCGCGGTGGGCCAGCTCGCGGGCGGCCTCGACGTAGCTGGTGGAGCCACGGGAGCCCGGGTCGTAGGTGACCACCGACTGGCCGTAGCCCGGGGCTTCCGAGACTCGCACGTTCCGTGGGATCACCGCGTCCAGCACCAGGCTGCCGAAGTGGTTGCGCACCTCGTCGGCCACCTGGTCGGCCAGCTTGGTCCGGCCGTCGTACATCGTCAGCAGGATGGTCCGGACGGCGATCCCCGGGTTGAGGTGCCGGCGGACCAGGTCGATGTTGTTGAGCAACTGCCCCAGGCCCTCGAGCGCGTAGTACTCGCACTGGATGGGGATGAGCACCTCGTCCCCGGCCACCAGGGCGTTGAGCGTGAGCAGGCCCAGGGACGGCGGGCAGTCGATGAGCACGTACTGCGGGCGCTGCTCCGGCGGGAGCGACTGCAGGTGGGTCTCGATCGCGCGGCGCAGCCGGTACTCGCGGGCCACGACGGAGACGAGTTCGATCTCCGCACCGGCCAGGTCGATCGTCGCCGGCACGCAGGTCAGCAGCGGGGAGGCCGTGGTCGGGTGGACGACGTCGGCGAGCGAGCTGTCGCCGACGAGGGCGTCGTAGACCGACGGAGTCCCCACCGTGTGCTCCACGCCGAGGGCGGTGCTGGTGTTCCCCTGCGGATCGAGGTCGATGACCAGCGTCCGCAACCCGTACAGCGCCAGGGCGACGCCCAGGTTCACCGAGGAGGTGGTCTTGCCGACGCCGCCCTTCTGGTTGGCGATCGTGATGACCCGGATCCGGCCCGGCGCCGGGAACGGCTCCTGGTCGGCCGCGTGCAGCACCTTGGTGGCCCGCAGGGCCTCCATGGCGATGGGGCTGTCGAACTCGGCCATGCCGGTGACCGAGGCGGTGCCGGCCGACTGGTCGGCCGCGAGGCTGCTGCGCAGCCGCTGGCCCGGGTCGGTCATCTCAGGTCCTCCCTAGCGGCCCGTTCCACGTGGAACACGGCCGCGTTCCACGTGGAACGCGCGTCATCGCGGTCCACGCGTCATGACGACAACGGTAGTGGCAGCGTCCCCCAGCTCCGCGCCGACAGCCCGGGCGTGCACGTCGCGCATCCCGGCCGCCTCGAGCTCGGGGACCAGCGACGGCAGCTCCGCGACCGCGCGCGAGCCGACGAGGGCCACCAGCTGGGCTCCCGGGCGCAGCAGGCCGCGGCACCAGGACACCAGCCGGGGGAGCGCCGCGACGGCACGCGCCGTGACGACGTCCACCGGCCCGACCGCCGACTGCACCGAGCGCTCCTCGGCGCGGCCGCGGACCACCCGCCACGGCGCGCCCAGCTCGGCGACGACCTCCTCGAGGAACTCCACCCGGCGGGCCATCGGCTCGACGAGGGTGAGGCGGAGATCCGGGCGGGCCAGCGCCAGCGGGATGCCCGGCAGGCCCGCGCCGCTCCCGACGTCCACCACCCGGGCGTCCCGGGGGACGGCGTCGGCGACGGCCGCGCTGTTGAGGACGTGCCGCTCCCACAGCCGGGGGACCTCCCGCGGGCCGATCAGCCCGCGGGTGACGCCGTCGGTGGCCAGCCGGGCGACGTAGCGCTCGGCGTCGGCGAGGCCCGCCCCGAACACCGACCGGGCCGCCTCCGGGGCGGGTGGGACGGATGGGGCGCCCGGGTCGGGCGTGACCGCGTCGCTCACGCCGGGTGCCTCGCCGGCGCCCGTCGTCCGGGTCCGCGGCGCTGCTGTGCCCTCGGGTGAGCCCGCCAGCTCGCTCACCTCTCCGGCAGCACCACGACGCGGCGGTTGGGCTCCTCGCCCTCGGACTCGCTGCGCACACCCTCGACCCCGGCGATGACGTCGTGCACGACCTTGCGCTCGAAGGGGTTCATGGCCGTCAGCCGCTCGGGCTGCCGGCTCGCGGCCACCCGGCGGGCGGCCTCGCCGGCGAGCGAGGTGAGGTCGGCCCGGCGCCGCGCGCGAAACCCGCTGATGTCGAGCATCAGCCGGCTGCGGACGCCGGTGGACTGGGCGACGGCGAGCCGGGTGAGCTCCTGCAGCGCCTCCAGCACCGCCCCGTCGGGGCCCACCAGGTCGGACAGGTCACCGCCGACGATGGCCACCGAGGCGCGGTCACCCTCGACGTCGAGGTCGATGTCGCCGTCCACGTCGAGGATGTCGAGCAGCCGCTCGAGGTAGTCGCCGGCGACGTCGCCCTCGCGGACCAGCAGGTCGTCGGTGCCCGCGTCGCCGTCCTCGTCGGCCGGCTCCAGGGCGGCAACCGCGCCGTCGGCGTCGGGGTCGGGGAGGTCCGGCTGGGCCGGCTCGCCGGCGTCGTCCGGGACCGGGCTCAGGACCGCGCCGGAGGTGGCCTCACTGGTGGGGCCGGCCGGCTCGGTGGGGTGCTGCGGGGCGCTCATGGGGTCCTCCCAGTCGTGCGGGCGTCCGGGGTCGCCCCCGGTGGTCGGTGTCCGGCGCGAGCGTCCTGGGGACGCCGGCGCGCCGGGTCAGCGGCGCTTGCGCTTGCCGCGGTTGGCCGGGCCCTGGCTGCCGCGCCCGGCGCCGCCGCGCGGCTGCCCGTTCGCGGCGCGGGCCGCGGCCGTCTGACCGCCGGCCGCCGTCGCCCCGGTGGGGCTGGTCCCGGCGGTGCTCGCCTCGGCGGTGCTGTCGCCGGTCGGGTCGGCGGGGTCGACGGTGGACGAAGGGGCGACGGTGCGACCGCTCTTCGGGCGGACCGGCTTGGCGCCGGGGCGGGGGGCCAGCGTCTTGGGGTCCACGGCCGGCTTGTCGGCGTCGGCCCCGTCCTTCGATGCCCTGGCCACCGCGGCGGGGGAGCCGGGCGGCGGCATCTTGCGCAGGATGAAGAACTGCTGCCCGAGCGTCCACAGGTTGTTGGTGAACCAGTAGAGGAGGACGCCGATCGGGAAGAGGAAGCCGGAGACGAACAGGCCGATCGGCATCACGTAGAGCAGCATCTTCTGCACCATCGCGGCCTGGCCCTCGACCGGGCCGGAGCGCCGCATGATCTGCTTCTGCGTGAAGTAGGTCGTCAGGCTCATGATCAGGATGAGCAGGAACGCGACGACCCGGATCTGGGTGGTGCTGGCGATCGCCTCGATCGCGACGGCCTTGGGCCCGCTCATGAAGAACGACGACGAGATCGGCGCGCCGAAGAACGGCGCCCGCGCGGCCTCGTCGGTCAGCGCGTCGTCCCAGCTGTACAGGCCCTGGGCATCAGGCGCCAGCCGCCGCAGCACGTGGAAGAGCGACAGGAAGATCGGGATCTGCGGGAGGATCGGCAGGCAGCCCGCGAGCGGGCTGACGTTGCGCTCCTTCTGCAGCTTCTGCATCGCCAGGGCGAGGCCCTGCCGGTCGCTGCCGTACTGCTTGCGCAGCTTGGCGAGCTCCGGCTGCAGCTCCTGCATCGCCCGCTGCGACTTGACCTGCTTGACGAACAGCGGGAACAGGATGATCCGGACGGTGACCACCAGGAAGACGATCGACAGCGCCCAGGCCAGCCCCGACAGCCCGGTGCCGGCGGCGGGGTCGTCGAAGACCCGGTCCCACACCGAGTGCCACCATCCGAGCACCAGGGAGATGCCGGTGTACAGCCAGTCAAGCAAGGGAGGACTCCTCCTGCGGGGCCCGGCGGGGTGCCGACGGGACGGGTCGGTCGGTTCCGGGCGAGGACGTGCGGGCCGGTGGCACCAGGTCGAGTCCCCCAGGGTGCCAGGGGGCGCACTTCAGCAGCCGCCACAGCGCCAGCCCGCTGCCCCGGGCGGCCCCGTGCACGGCGATCGCCTCGGCGGCGTACGCGCTGCAGGTGGGCTGGAAGCGGCACCGCGGGGGGAACAGCGGGCTGACCGCCCGCTGGTAGAAGCCGACGGCGCCCAGCAGCGCACGCGCCACCGGACGCCGACCCCTCGACGGGACGGCCGGCTCGGTGGTGCCCGGGTCGCCGCTCACGGGGTGCGCACCCGCAGGAGGCGGTCCAGCCCGGCGGTGAGGTCACGCCGCAGGTCGGCCGAGGTCGCCGTCCCCGCCTCCGGCCGGGCGCGGACCACCAGGTCCGCGGTCACCGGGAGGCGGTCCAGCTGGTCGAGGACCACGGCCCGCAGCCGTCGGGTGACGCGGTGGCGGACGACGGAGTTGCCCACGGCCTTGCCCACCACGAAGCCGGCCCGTGGACCACCCACCGTCCCGGGATCACCGGGGGTCGGGGTCACGGGCCGTTCGGGGAGGTAGTGGAGCACCATGGTCGGCCGTCCGGCACGCCTGCCGGACCGGACGACCGCGGTGAACTCCGGACGCCGGCGCAGGCGTGCCTGCGCGGGCAGCACCTCAGGCGGAGAGCTTCTCGCGACCCTTGCGCCGACGGCCGGCGATGATCGCCCGACCCGCGCGGGTGCGCATCCGCAGCCGGAAGCCGTGGGTCTTGGACCGGCGGCGGTTGTTCGGCTGGAACGTGCGCTTGCTCACGAGGTACTCCCACTACACGACATCGACGGTGGCGCGCCCACCGGCCAGCGGGCGCACGCGACAGGGACGGGTACACGGCGGGCGCCGGCTCCCCGTCCGCAGGAACTCCGCCCAGCATAGCCGAGGGAGCGCGGGGACCGGGTGCCCGGCTGGACGCCGACTGCCCATGGTCCCGCGACCGCGGGAGGGGCCGCGACCGGCGCGCCGGCCCCGACCGGCGACACGCCCGCGGGACGCGCCGTCCGACGTCCCCGGTCTCGTTGCCGGGCTGTGGACGGGGCTGTTAGCGTCGCCGTCGCCCCACTCCGGACACCGACGTCCGGCGCGGGGCCGCCCCGCTGGTGTCGACCGACCACCACGCCCCCCGGAGAACCGCGACGACTCGCCTCTGACCTGCGGCGACGCTCCCGCCTGGCCCGTACGTCCGGGTCGGGTGCGATCCTGTCGCCGACCGTGCACAGCCTGTGGACACCGGTGTGGACACCGTGTGGCCGGATGTCCACAGCGAGGGACCGGCCGGGGGACGACGGACCCGGCGGCGAGCGGCCGCGGCGAGGGCCGACCACACACGGGGATCTGGGAGGACGAGGGCCATGGCCGATGCCACGGTGGACCTGGCGACGGTCTGGGACCAGATCCGCGAGCGGCTGGCCACGAGCCTGTCCCCGCAGCAGAACGCGATGCTCAACCTCACCCGCCCGGTCGGGGTGTTCGAGGACACCGCGGTGCTGTCCGCCCCCAACGAGTTCACCCAGACCGTGCTGGAGTCCCGGATGCGCCGGGTGCTGGCCGAGGCGCTGTCCGAGCACCTCGGCCGCGACATCCGCGTCGCCGTCCAGGTCGAGGACACCCCGGCCGCGCCGCCCGCCGCACCCGCCCCCGCGGCACCGACCCGCCGTCCGTGGTCGGCCGTCGAGGCGCAGCGCGCCGAGGAGGACCGCGAGACCCGGGACCGCGCCGACGACGGGCGCAGCGCGTTCGGCGTGCGCGCCGACGTCCGGCCGGCCTGGGAGGACGCCGACGCCGGCGCGCCCGAGTCGCGTCCGGCGGAGCGGGACACCGAGGAGTGGTCCCCGACCGACTGGAGCCCACCGGCCCGGCGGAGCGGCCGCGGCACCCGCGCCGCCGAGCGCGACTGGGGCGGCACCGACCTCGACGAGGACGGCGTCGCCGTGCTCCCGTTCGACCTGGGCACCGGCGACGACGACGGTGCCCCCGAACGGCCCGCGCCGGCGTCCCGCGGTCGCCGGGGCGGCTCGCGCGGCGGGGACGCCGTCCCGCTGTTCGGCGGCGACCGGCGGGCGCCGTCGGGAGCGCAGGACCCGGGCCTGAACCCCAAGTACGTCTTCGACAGTTTCGTCATCGGCAACAGCAACCGGTTCGCCCACGCCGCGGCGGTCGCGGTCGCCGAGGCGCCGGCCCGCGCGTACAACCCGCTGTTCATCTACGGCGACTCCGGGCTGGGGAAGACCCACCTGCTGCACGCGATCGGGCACTACGCGGCGCGGATGTTCCCCAACGTGCGGGTGCGCTACGTGAGCACCGAGGAGTTCACCAACGAGTTCATCAACCTGGTGCACTCCGGCCGGGCCGAGGACTTCCGCCGCCGCTACCGCGACATCGACTTCCTGCTCATCGACGACATCCAGTTCCTGGAGCGCGCCGAGCGGACGCAGGAGGAGTTCTTCCACACCTTCAACACGCTGCACAACGCCAGCAAGCAGATCGTCATCACCTCCGACCGGGCGCCGAAGAAGCTCACGACGCTCGAGGACCGGCTGCGCACCCGCTTCGAGTGGGGCCTCATCACCGACGTCCAGGCGCCGGACCTGGAGACCCGCATCGCGATCCTGCGCAAGAAGGCCTACGGGGAGCGGCTGCAGGTGCCCGACCCGGTGCTGGAGTTCATCGCCAGCAAGGTCCAGACCAACATCCGCGAGCTGGAGGGCGCGCTCATCCGGGTGACCGCGTTCGCGTCGCTGAACAAGCAGCAGGTCGACCTGCCGCTGGCCGAGCTGGTGCTCAAGGACCTGATCAGCGACGAGCAGGGCCCGCAGATCACCGCGGCGATCATCATGGCCGCCACCGCCGAGTACTTCTCCGTGACGATGGAGGAGCTGCAGGGCGCCAACCGCAGCCGCACGCTGGTCAACGCCCGCCAGATCGCGATGTACCTGTGCCGGGAGCTCACCGAGCTGTCCCTGCCGCGGATCGGGGCCTCCTTCGGCGGCAAGGACCACACCACGGTCATGCACGCCGTCAAGAAGATCACCAACCTGATGAGCGAGCGGCGGGCCACGTACACCCAGGTCACCGAGCTCACCGCGAGGATCAAGAGCCGCGCGCGGCAGTAGTTCTGTCGTCCCACCGGACGACGCCGACTCCACGTGCCGTTCCCGACCGTCGTCGAGCCACCGGCGACGAGGGGCTTCCCGCCGCTGCCCTGGTCGCGGTGCGTCCCAGCACGCTGCTGTCTGCGCCCGATGTGGTGAGGGGCCATCCAGACGAGGGAACGGCACACGAGCCTGCGTCGCCTGGTCGTGGGCCGGAGGTCTCCCGACCGGGACACGGGCAGCGGCTCCGCGTCCCAGGAGGACGGCACCCGGCCGCGGTGTCGTCGGGAGGACGACGGTGTCGTCGGTGTTCCACGTGGAGCAGGGCGCCGTCCTGTCCACAGTCCCTGTGGGTCCGGGTGTGGGCGTCCTCCCCGCTCCGGGCGCGCTGTGCAGGTCACCCGTACCGGTGAACGCTGTCGACTCGTGGACGAGTTGTCCCCAGTGATGTGCACAGGCTGGGGAGATCTCTCGCCGGTCCCTCACCCGCCGTCATGGCGCGCCCGGTGAGACCACAGCTGGGCACAGCCCTGGGGATTGCCGGCGACGCCGCCCTGACCTGGGCTTTTCCCGGCGGCATCGCCGCCGCACGCTGCCCACCTGCAGCGACCCGGCCCGACCCTGGGTACGGACTGGGGACGGACGCTGGGGGAACCGGGGGACAGGGGGTGGAGGGACGGCGGCCGGTGTGCGTAACCGTCGATCTGTCCACGTGTCGACACAGGAGCGCCCCTGTCCACCCACAGTCGACCAACATGTCGACTCCTGCGCTGAGCTGCGCAAACGGCCCCGATCCCCAGCTTCCACACCAGTGATGACGAGGATGAGGGATGTAGACCGGGATTTCTCGAACCACATTCAGGGTGGGGAAGCTGCGCTGCGTGGGGCCGATCGAGCACAGCGGTTACCCCGATGTCCCCGGTAGGAGGCACGATGAGCACCGCAACAGAGGGACACCGACGACAGCTGGGGTGGATCAGGTCATGAAGTTCCGGGTGGCACGTGAGGTGCTCGCCGATGCCGTCGCGTGGACGGCGCGCAGCCTGCCGCCCCGGCCGTCGGTGCCGGTGCTGGCCGGGATCCTGCTCGAGGTCGACGGCAGCCAGCTGTCGGTGTCCGGCTTCGACTACGAGGTCTCCGCCCGCGCCGAGGTCGACGTCCAGGCGACCGAGAGCGGCCGCGTCCTGGTGCCCGGCCGGCTGCTCGCCGAGATCACCCGCGCGCTGCCCCCGCACCCGGTGGACCTCACCGCCGAGGGCCCGCGCCTGGCCATCTCGTGCGGCAACGCGCGGTTCAGCCTGCCGACGCTGCCGGTGGAGGACTACCCGTCCCTGCCGGCCATGCCGTCCTCGGCCGGTGTGGTCGACAGCGACGTCTTCGCCGAGGCCGTCGGCCAGGTGGCGGTGGCCGCCGGGCGCGACGACACCCTGCCGATGCTGACCGGCGTCCGGCTGGAGATCGAGGACGACCTGGTCACCCTGGCGGCGACCGACCGCTACCGCCTCGCCGTCCGCGAGTTCGCCTGGCGCCCGGACACCCCGGGCCTGACCGCGGCGGTGCTGGTGCCCGCCCGCACGCTCGCCGACGCCGCGAAGACGCTGACCAGCGGCCCGGAGATCACCCTGTCGCTGTCCTCGGGCGGCTCCGGCGAGGGCATCCTGGGCCTGTCCGGCAAGGACCGGCAGACCACCACCCGGCTGCTGGACGCCGAGTTCGTCAAGTACCGCGCGATCATGCCCACCGAGTCGGCCGGCAACGCCACGCTCCCGGTCGGGCTGTTCACCGACGCGGCCAAGCGCGTCGCCCTGGTCGCCGAGCGGGGCACGCCGCTGCGCTGCGAGTTCACCCCCGGTCAGGTCACCCTGCGCGCCGGTGGCACCGACGACGAGGGCCAGGCCGAGGAGCGCTGCGACGTCGAGTTCGAGGGCGATCCGCTCACCATCGGCTTCAACCCGACGTTCCTGCTGGACGGGCTGGCCGCCGTCCACACCCCGCGGGCCCGGATGGACTTCACCAGCCCGCTCAAGCCCGCCGTCCTCTCCGGGGTGCCGGAGCCGGCGGCCGACGACGACGGGGCGTCCCGCCCGGCCGAGCGCCCGGGCAGCTACCGGTACCTGATCATGCCGGTGCGACTGCCGGGCTGATCGGAGGACCACATCGCCCCGTCCCTCGCACGATCGGGACGGGGCCGGCGGGACCCTGGACGGTGGCCGTTGCAGAGGCTCGCCGCGCGGGCCCGTGCGGCAGCGCCGGGCCGGACCGAGCACGATGGGCGGCGGAGACGAGCCGGCCCCCGACGGGGTCCGGCCGGACACGTGCGAGGAGAGGACGGCGTCGTGCAGCTGGGGCTGATCGGGCTGGGCAAGATGGGCGGCAACATGGCCGAGCGGCTGCGCCGCGCGGGCCACGAGGTCGTCGGGTACGACCACAGCCCCGGGAAGCGGGACGTCGAGAGCCTCGAGGAGCTGGTCGACGCGCTGAGCGCACCGCGGGTCGTGTGGGTGATGGTGCCGGCGGGTGAGCCGACGCGTGCCACGGTCGAGGACCTCGCCGAGCTGCTCAGCGCCGGTGACGTGATCGTCGAGGGCGGCAACTCCAAGTACACCGACGACCAGATCCACGACGTGCTGTGCCGCGAGAAGGGCATCGGCTACATCGACGCCGGCGTCTCGGGCGGCGTGTGGGGGCTGGAGAACGGCTACGCGCTGATGGTCGGCGGCACCAAGGAGGACGTCGCCAAGGTGCAGCCGGTGTTCGACGCGCTCAAGCCGCCGTCGCCGAAGGACGAGTCGGGTCAGGAGCTGCCGGGCGCGGGCTTCGTGCACGCGGGACCGGTGGGCGCCGGGCACTTCAGCAAGATGGTCCACAACGGCATCGAGTACGCGATGATGCAGGCCTACGGCGAGGGCTACGAGCTGCTGGCCGCCGTCGACCTGATCGAGGACGTCCCCGGTGTGGTGAAGTCCTGGACGCAGGGCACCGTGATCCGCTCCTGGCTGCTGGACCTGCTGGTCCGCGCCCTGGACGAGGACCCGGAGCTCGACCGCATCCGCGGGTACGCGGAGGACTCCGGCGAGGGCCGCTGGACCGTCGAGCAGGCCATCGAGAACGCCGTCCCCATGCCGACGATCGCCGCGTCGCTGTTCGCCCGCTTCTCCTCCCGCCAGGAGGACTCGCCGACGATGAAGGCGGTCGCGGCGCTGCGCAACCAGTTCGGCGGGCACGCGGTGCAGGCCGTCCGCGAGCAGGAGGTCGAGCGCCCCGCATGACGAAGGACCACCCTTCCCCCCGGGAAGGACCTCCCTGCCCCCCACCGCTCGCGGGCTCGCGGCGGGCCCCTGCAGGAAGGCCGACCGAGGCTGGCGGCGGGACCCTGAAGGGCGGCCGTTCCAGCACCTCACCGCCGGGGGGCCGGTCCGGTACCGCACCGCGGGGACGCTGAGGTGTACCTGCGCCACCTGCAGCTGGGCTCCTTCCGCAACTGGGACCGGGTGGACCTGGCTCTGGGCCCGGGTCCGACGGTGTTCGTCGGCCGCAACGGCGAGGGCAAGACCAACCTGGTCGAGGCGGTCGGCTACCTGGCCACGATGGGCAGCCACCGCGTCTCCGCCGACGCCCCGCTGGTCCGGCAGGGCGCGGCCCAGGCGGTCGTCCGCGCGGCGCTGCGCCGTGAGGACCGCGAGCTCCTGGTCGAGGTCGAGATCAACCCGGGGCGGGCCAACCGCGTCCGGGTGAACCGGGCGCCGCTGCAGCGGCCCCGCGAGCTGCTCGGGCTGGTGAAGTCCGTGCTGTTCGCGCCCGAGGACCTGGTGCTGGTCCGCGGCGACCCCGGGGAGCGACGGCGCTTCCTCGACGACCTGCTGGTCAGCCGAACGCCGCGGCTGGCCGGGGTCCGCAGCGACTACGACCGGGTGCTCAAGCAGCGCAACGCCCTGCTCAAGACCGCCCGGATGGCCCGCGGCGACGCGCTGGCCACCCTCGACGTCTGGGACGGCCACCTGGTCGACCTCGGCGGGCAGCTGCTGGCCGCGCGGCTGCGGCTGGTCGCCGACCTCGCCCCGCACGTCGCCGGTGCCTACGCCGGGGTCGCCGGCAGCGACGCCGCCGTCGCGGCGCTGGGCTACGCCAGCACCGTGCCGCTGGCCGGGGACGGCACGCCGATCGGCGAGGGGACGGCGCTGCCGGGTGCCGGCGAGCTGTCGGCGGCGCTGCGCGAGCGGGTGGCCGAGCGCCGCGGCGACGAGGTCGACCGGGGCATGACGCTGGTCGGCCCGCACCGCGACGACCTGGTGATCTCGCTGGGGTCCATGCCGGCGAAGGGGTTCGCCAGCCACGGGGAGTCCTGGTCGCTGGCGCTGGCCCTGAAGCTCGGTTGCTTCGCGCTGCTGCGGGCGGACGGCGACGAGCCGATCCTGGTGCTCGACGACGTCTTCGCCACCCTGGACGCCGAGCGCCGCGCGGCGCTGGCCGCCGTGGCCCGCTCGGCCGAGCAGGCGCTGGTGACCGCCGCGGTGCTCGACGACGTGCCGGCCGAGCTGCGCGGCACGGTCGTGCAGGTCGCCGGCGGGCAGGCGGTACCGCTCGACCCGGCGACCGCCGAGGATGGGACCGTGCGCGAGGAGGTGACGTGACCGAGGAGAGACCGGCGCGGCCGAGCGACATCGCCCGCGCGGCACTCGAGGCCGCCCGCGCGGCCTCGGCGTCCCGGCCCCGTCCCACCCGGCGGCGGATCGCCGGCCCGAAGCGCACGTGGAGCGGGCCGCGCCCCGGGGACGACGACCCGCAGCCACTGGCCCGGCTGGTCGACTCCCTGGTGAAGACCCAGGACTGGACCGAGCACACCAAGGTCGGCGCCGTCTTCGGCCGCTGGTCGGCGCTCGTCGGACCCGAGATCGCCGCGCACTGCGCCCCGCAGACCCTCACGGAGGGCGAGCTGCTGGTCGTCGCGGAGTCCACCGCGTGGGCCACCCAGCTGCGGCTGCTGGCCCCGACGATCCTCGCCAAGCTGCACGCCTCGGTCGGCGGGGACGTCGTGACCCGGCTGCGCGTTGTCGGACCGACGGCCCCGAGCTGGAAGAAGGGCCCCCGCTCGGTCCGCGGCCGCGGACCCCGGGACACGTACGGATAGGAGCGCCCGCCGGGTGCGGGCGCTCCGGGAGGACGATGCAGCCATGAGCAGCCCGCGCGACCGAGACGGCTTCGGCGACCGGCCCGACGAGGGCAGCGGCTGGCGCGAGCCCGGCCACCTCGGCGGTGACGGCGACCGGTCCGGCGGGGCGCAGCCGCCCGCGGAGCAGCCACCGGCCGAGCAGCCGCCCGCCGAGCAGCCGCCCGCCGACCGCCCGGGCGAGAGCGCCGGCGGCGCCGGTGGCAGCAGTGCCTGGCAGCCGCCGGGCTGGGACCTCCCGCCTGCCTCGCCCGACCGCCCGGCCGAGCAGCCGGCCGCGGGGCCGCAGACCGCGGCGGAGCAGCCCGCGCCCGGCGGCCTCTTCGGCGGCGGGCGTCCCCGCAGGCCCACCGACTTCGAGCAGGTGTTCGCCTACCAGGGCGACCCCGTCGGCGCGCAGGGCTGGGCGGTCCAGCAGGGCTGGGCGATCTCCGACGGCACCGCCCCGGAGGACGCCGTCCTCGCCGAGCTCGTGCGCACCGCGCCGGTCCGCGCGACCAGGGACCACCGGCCGGCCGGGGTGATGCGCGGCCGCTACGGCACGCTGGACCTGGTCGCCTTCGACGTCCTCTACGCCTCCGGGCGCTACGCGGTGCCGGAGTACGCGGTCACCGCCGCCCCGGTGCTGGGCGCCCTGCCGCCGCTGCGGCTGTCGCCGGCCCGCTTCTGGAAGCACCGCACCGGCGGGCTGGTGCAGGTGCCCAGCGACGACCCGGCCTTCGACGCCCGCTGGGTGCTGCTCGCCGCCGAGGACGGTCCGGCCGCCCGGGCGCTGGTCGGCGACGCCGCGGTGCGCGGGCTGCTGCTGGGCACCGACGACGGCGACGAGTTCTGGACGGCGGCGGGGGCCGACGGGGGCGGGTTGGCGGGTGGCTACCTGGCGGCCATCCGTCCCGACGGGCACCGGCCGCAGCTGATCGAGCACCACGCCCGGCTGCTCACCGCGATCGTCAGCGCGCTCGCCCCCGCCCTCTGAGCCCGGCGTCGACCGGGACCGAGGTGAGCACCCCCGCGGAGGCCGCGCCTCCCGCGACCCTGCGGCAGCTGCTGCCCCTGGTCCGGCCGCACCGGCGTCCGCTGGCCGCGGCCGCCGTCCTCTCGCTGGTCGCGGCGGCCGGCGCGCTGGCCCAGCCGGCCCTGGTCGCCCGGGTCATCGAGGTCGTCGGTGCCGGCGGCGAGCTGCTGCCCGCCGTCGGCCTGCTGGTCGCCGTCCTGGTGGCGTCGTCCGCGCTGGGGGCGGTGCAGGAGTACCTGCTGCAGCGCACGGCCGAGGGCGTGGTGCTCTCCACCCGGCGGACGCTGGCCGACCGGCTGCTGCGGCTGCCGGTGGCCGAGTACGACCGGCGGCGGACCGGTGACCTGATGTCGCGGGTCGGCGCGGACACCACGCTGCTGCGCGCGACGGTGACCTCCGGGGTCGTCGAGGTCGCGGGCTCGGCGGTCGTGGCCGTGGGCGCGCTCGTGGCGATGGCCCTGGTCGACGGGTGGCTGCTGCTGGTCACCGTCGGCGCGGTCGCCGCGGGCCTCGCCGTCGTCGTCTCGGTCTCCCGCGGCGTGCAGCGGCTCTCCCGGCAGGCCCAGGAGGAGGTCGGCGCGATGACCGCGGCGGTGGAGCGGGCGCTGTCGGCGGTGCGCACCATCCGGGCCAGCGGTGCGACCGCCCGCGAGGTGGACGTCGTCGCGGCCAGCGCCGGGAGGGCGTACGAGGCCGGGGTGCGGGTGGCGCGCCTGGAGGCGCTGGTCAGCCCGGCGGGGTCGATCGCCGTGCAGGGCGCGTTCCTCGCCGTCCTGGGCCTGGGCGGCTACCGGGTGGCCACCGGCTCGATCGCCGTCGCCGACCTGGTCGCGTTCATCCTCTACCTGTTCCTGCTGGTCATGCCGCTGGGTCAGGCGATCGGCGCGTGGACCCAGCTGCAGAGCGGGCTCGGCGCGCTGGCCCGGGTGCAGGAGGTGCTCGCGCTCGAGCCGGAGGACGACGCCCGCCCGGAGCGGGGTGGGGCGGTCGTCGCCGTCCCCGCGTCCTCGCCGTCCCGGGAGGTGCCGCTGCTGGAGCTGGACGACGTCTCGTTCGCCTACCCGGACGGCACCGAGGTGCTGCGCGGGGTCTCCCTCGCCGTGCCGGCCGGCCACCGGGTGGCCCTGGTCGGGCCGTCGGGGGCGGGCAAGTCGACGGTGCTGGCGCTGGTCGAGGGCTTCTACCCGCTGACCGGCGGGGCGGTGCGGTGGGCCGGCACCGACGTCCGCGACCTGCCGCGGGCCGGGCTGCGCGCCCGGCTGGGCTACGTCGAGCAGGAGGCGCCGGTGCTCGCGGGCTCCGTGCGCGACAACCTGCTGCTGGCCGCGCCGCGCGCCACCGACCCCGAGCTGTGGGCGGTGCTGGCCGACGTCGGGCTGACCGACGTCGTGCAGCGCTCACCCCGCGGCCTCGACGTCCCGGTGGGGGACGACGGCGTGCTGCTGTCCGGCGGCGAGCGGCAGCGGCTGGCCATCGCCCGGTCGCTGCTGGCGCGCCCGGCACTGCTGCTGCTCGACGAGCCCACCGCCAGCCTGGACGCCCGCAACGAGGCGCTGCTGCGCGACACCCTGGCGGCCGCGGCCGCGCACCGGGCGCTGCTGGTGGTGGCCCACCGGCTGTCCACGGTGCTGGACAGCGACCGGATCGTGGTGCTCGACGGCGGCCGGGTCGTCGCCGCCGGCACCCACGAGGAGCTGGTGGAGACCAGCCCCCTCTACCGCGAGCTGGCCGCCGCCCAGCTGCTGGTGTGACGCCCGGTGATCAGCTGAGCTGATCCCACCGGCTCCTGGGTCACCACCGGTGGTGAGCCAGGACCGGGGACGGTGAGCTCAGCTGATCACCGAGGGGACGGCGTCTAGGCCGCGTGGGCGCGTCGCTCCCCGACCGCGGCCGCCGTCCCCTGCTCGGCCGCGCGGCAGATGTTGCGCACCATGCCGCCGAAGATGGGGCCGTGGAAGGGCTGCAGCACCCACCAGTAGAGGTTGCCGAACAGCCCGGTCGGCTTGAACGTCGCCTTCTGCCGCAGCCGGGTGCGCCCGTGCTCCTGTTCCACGTGGAACTCCAGCCAGGCGAGGCCCGGGAGCCGCATCTCGGCGCGCAGCCGAAGCAGCCGGCGCTCGTCGAGCGTCTCGACCCGCCAGAAGTCCAGGGCCTCGCCCACGTAGAGGTCCGACGGTGACCGCCGTCCGCGCCGCAGGCCCACCCCGCCGACCGCACGGTCGAGCCAGCCGCGCACCTCCCAGGCCAGCGGGAAGGAGTACCAGCCGGTGTCCCCGCCGATCCCCTCCACCACCCGCCACAGCTGCTCGGGCGTCGCGTCGGTCTCCCGCGTGCGCTCGTCGAGGTGCAGCGTGCCGCCGGCCCAGTCCGGGTCGGTCGGCAGCGGGTCGGACGGCGCCCCGGGGACCGACGCCGAGGACCACCGGGTGGCCACGGTCGCGTCCTTGACCCGCTGGATCGCCAGCCGCACCGACTCGTCGAAGGGCAGCAGTCCCTCCGGCGGGTCCGGGACGTACCGCGCGATGTCGTGCTCGGAGCACACGACGGTGTTGCGCAGCGACTCCACCAGCGGGCGGGCGATGGACGCCGGCACCGGGGTGACCACGCCGACCCAGTGGCTGGAGAGCCCGGGGCTGAGCACCGGGACCGGCAGGATCCGCCGCCTCGACAGCCCGGCCACCGCGGCGAAGCGCTGCATCATCTCCAGGTAGGTCATGACGTCCGGCCCGCCGATGTCGAAGCAGCGGTGCACCTCGCGCGGCAGCGTCGCGCAGCCGACCAGGTAGCGCAGCACGTCGCGGATGGCGATCGGCTGGATCCGGCTGTGCACCCAGCGCGGCGTGACCATCACCGGCAGCCGCTCGGTCAGGTAGCGCAGCATCTCGAAGGACGCCGACCCCGAGCCCAGCACCACCGCGGCCCGCAGGACGGCGGTCGGGACGCCGGAGTGCAGCAGGATCTCGGCGACCTCCGCCCGCGAGCGCAGGTGCGGGGACAGCTCCTCGCCGTCGGGCTCGAGCCCGCCGAGGTAGACCAGCCGGCCGACCCCGGCCTCCCGCGCGGCATGGGCCATCACCCGCGCCGTCCGCCGGTCGGTCTGCTCGAACTCCTCGCCGGTGCTCAGCGCGTGGATCAGGTAGTAGACGACGTCGACGCCCTCGCAGGCGGCGGCGACCGCCTCGGCGTCGCCGGCGTCGGCCCGGGCGATCTCGACCTCTCCGGCCCACGGGTGGTCCCGCAGCCGCTCGGGCGTGCGGGTCATGACCCGCACCCTGTGCCCGGCGGCGAGGAGCTCGGGGACGAGCCGCCCGCCGATGTAGCCGGTCGCCCCGGTGACGAGGCAGGTCCGCGGGGACGGGGCGGGGGTGGTGCCGTGGGTCTCGGCCATGTCCCGAGTGTCCGGCGTGGTCGCCGCGCGCGCACGGGTCGCGTGGAGTCGCTCCACCCGCCACCATCGGGAGGGTCCCTCGACCAACGGCGGTCGCGTCCACCGGCACCAGTCGAGCAGGGGGTCCCTCGTGGCCGACACCACCGCTGCACCCGACCGCACGTCCGACGGCCAGCCGGCCCTGAAGCGGGTGATGGGACCGGGCCTGCTGCTGCTGTTCATCGTCGGCGACGTCCTGGGCACGGGGATCTACGCGCTGACCGGCCAGGTGGCGGCACAGGTGGGCGGTGTCGTGTGGCTGCCGTTCCTGGTCGCCTTCCTCGTCGCCCTGGTCACCGCGTTCAGCTACCTGGAGCTGGTCACCAAGTACCCGCAGGCCGCCGGCGCCGCGCTGTACACGCACAAGGCCTTCGGCATCCACTTCGTCACGTTCCTGGTCGCCTTCGCGGTGATGAGCTCGGGCATCACCTCGGCGTCCACCGCCGCCCGGGCGTTCAGCGCCAACTTCGCCAGCGTCTTCGACCTCAGCCTGGGCGAGGGCATCGGCATCACGCTCATCGGGCTGGGCTTCATGACGCTGGTCGCGCTGGTCAACCTCCGCGGGGTCGGCGAGAGCGTCAAGGCCAACGTCGTGCTCACCTGCGTGGAGCTGACCGGCCTGCTCATCGTCATCGGGGTCGGCGTCTGGGCCCTCGGCGGCGGTGGGGGCGACTTCTCCCGCGTGGTCGAGTTCGAGACCGGGGAGCGCTCGGTGGTCGGCGGCGTCATCGCCGCGACCGGCCTGGCGTTCTTCGCCATGGTCGGCTTCGAGGACTCGGTGAACATGGCCGAGGAGTGCAAGGAGCCGCGGCGCATCTTCCCGAAGGTGCTGCTGGCCGGGCTGTGCCTCACCGGCCTGATCTACGTGCTGGTGTCGATCTCGGCGATCGCCCTGGTGCCGGCCGACCGGCTCAGCGAGGGGGACACCCCGCTGCTGCAGGTGGTCGAGGCGGGCGCCCCGGGCTTCCCGCTGGGCCTGTTCGGCGTCATCACGATGTTCGCCGTCGCCAACTCCGCGCTGATCAACATGCTGATGGCCAGCCGGCTGGTCTACGGGCTGAGCCGCGAGCGGGTGCTGCCGCCGCTGCTCGGCCGGGTGCACCCCCGCCGCCGGACGCCGACGACGGCCATCCTGTTCACCACCGCGCTGGCCTTCGGCCTCATCACCTTCGTCGGGGCGGTGCCGGCCCTCGGCGGCACCACGGCACTGCTGCTGCTCATGGTGTTCACCGTCGTCAACGTCGCCGTCCTCGTGCTGCGTCCCGACCGGGTCGACGCCGACCACTTCCGCACGCCGACGGTGCTCCCCGTCGTCGGGGCGCTGGCGTGCGCGTACCTCGCCACGCCCTGGGCGGGCCGGCCGGCGGAGCAGTACCGGATCGCCGGGGTCCTCCTGGCGATCGGCGTCGTCCTCTGGGGTGTGACGGTCCTCGTCAACAGGCGCACCGGCGCCGCCACACCCCGCTTCGACCCGGCCCACCTGACCGGGGAGGGCCCGACGGGGCCGCACAACTGAACGAGGACCACCCTTCCCCCCTCGAAGGACCCCCTTGCCCCCCGCCACTCGCAGGCTCGCAGCGGGACCCTGCAAGGGGCCGCCGGAACTCGCGGCGGGTCCCCGGAGGGCAGCTGTTCCAGCACCTCACCGGGGGCCGGGGGGCCGGGACGCCAGGCGCCCCGCGGACGGCGTGTCGGCCCCGGGGGCAACACAGGTGGTGGCAGGCGTGCTGCGAGTGGCGCAGACACGACGTGAGGGCCGGGACGACGGCATTCCTGTCGTACCACCCGGTATCGTGGAGAGCAGAAACCGCCAGCATCCGGCTGAGAGCCGTTCTGCGCCCCTGTCCGTGTCCGGGGCGCGCGTCGCCGGGTGCGCGACAGAAGGGCCCCACGTGGTCGCTCGACCGAAGACCGACGCCCAGGCTGACGCCTACTCCGGCAGCTCCATCACCGTCCTCGAGGGTCTCGAGGCCGTCCGCAAGCGCCCCGGCATGTACATCGGCTCCACCGGTGAGCGGGGCCTGCACCACATGGTGTGGGAGGTCGTCGACAACTCCGTCGACGAGGCCCTCGCCGGGCACTGCGACACCGTCCGGGTCACCCTGCTCCCCGACGGCGGTGTCCGGGTGGAGGACAACGGCCGCGGCATCCCGGTCGACATGCACCCGGTGGAGAAGCGGCCGACCGTCGAGGTCGTCATGACCATCCTGCACGCGGGCGGCAAGTTCGACGGCAAGAGCTACGCGGTCTCCGGCGGCCTGCACGGCGTCGGCGTCACCGTCGTCAACGCGCTGTCCACGCAGCTCGACGTCCGCATCTGGCGCGACGGCACCGAGTGGCACCAGCACTACACCGCCAGCGAGCCCGGCCCGCTGGAGAAGATCGGCCCGACGACCAAGCGCGGCACCCAGATCACCTTCTGGGCCGACCCGGACATCTTCGAGACGACGACCTACTCGTTCGACACGATCAGCCGCCGGCTGCAGGAGATGGCCTTCCTCAACCAGGGCCTGCGGATCGTCCTGCGCGACGAGCGCCCCGGCCAGGGCAAGGCCGAGACGGGCATGGCCGAGGAGATCTCGCTGGCGGAGGAGGCCCCGGCCCCGACCGCCGAGGCGCCGGCCTTCGAGCCGACCGAGATCACCTACCTCTACGAGGACGGCCTGCGGGACTTCGTCGCTCACATCAACCGGACCAAGACCGCCATCCACCGCTCGGTCGTCGGCTTCTCGGCCGAGGGCACCGGCAAGAACGACATGGCCATGTCCGTCGACATCGCCATGCAGTGGTCGGAGGCCTACTCCGAGTCGGTGCACACCTTCGCCAACACCATCAACACCCACGAGGGCGGCACCCACGAGGAGGGCTTCCGCGCGGCGCTGACCTCGATCGTCAACCGCTACGCGGAGGACAAGAAGCTCTTCAAGAGCAAGGACGAGAAGCTCACCGGCGAGGACATCCGCGAGGGCCTGGCCGCGATCGTCTCGGTCAAGCTCGGCGACCCGCAGTTCGAGGGGCAGACCAAGACCAAGCTGGGCAACACCGAGGTCAAGGGCTTCGTGCAGCGCGTCTGCAACGAGCAGATCGGGCACTGGTTCGAGGCCAACCCGGCCGAGGCCAAGCAGATCATCACCAAGGCGAGCTCGGCGGCGCGCGCCCGCCGGGCCGCGCAGCAGGCCCGCCAGCTGGCCCGGAAGAACCCGCTGAACTCGACCGGCCTGCCCGGCAAGCTGGCCGACTGCCGCTCGACCGACCCGCGCAACTCCGAGGTCTACATCGTCGAGGGCGACTCGGCCGGCGGCTCGGCCAAGTCCGGCCGCGACTCGATGTTCCAGGCGATCCTGCCGATCCGCGGCAAGATCATCAACGTCGAGAAGGCGCGCATCGACCGGGTGCTGAAGAACACCGAGGTCCAGTCGATGATCACGGCCTTCGGCACCGGCATCCACGACGAGTTCGACCTGTCGAAGCTCCGCTACCACAAGATCGTGCTGATGGCCGACGCCGACGTCGACGGCCAGCACATCCGCACGCTGCTGCTGACGCTGCTGTTCCGGTTCATGCGGCCGCTGGTCGAGGCCGGGCACGTGTACCTGGCCCAGCCGCCGCTGTACAAGATCAAGTGGGGCGGCAAGGTCGGTGACGAGTACGTGTACACCGACAGGGAGAAGGAGGCCGTCCTCAAGGCCGCGGCCGCCGACGGGCGCAAGCTGCCGAAGGACGACGCGATCCAGCGCTTCAAGGGTCTCGGCGAGATGAACGCGACCGAGCTGTGGGAGACCACGATGAACCCGGAGACGCGGATCCTCCTCCAGGTCACCCTCGAGGACGCCGCGACCGCCGACGAGCTGTTCAGCGTGCTCATGGGCGAGGACGTCGACGCCCGCCGCAGCTTCATCACCCGCAACGCCAAGGACGTCCGCTTCCTCGACGTGTGAGTCGGAGGACCCCCGTCCTCCCCACCCCTCGCAGGAGGAGGACCCCATCCCGCTCACCGCTCGCGGTGAGCCTCCGGATGGGGCCGGCCTCTGAAGCAGCACCCGTGAACCGATCTTGAGGACCTGAACCGTGACCGAGACACCCGCCCGCGACCGCATCGAGCCGGTCGACCTCCAGCAGGAGATGCAGCGCAGCTACATCGACTACGCGATGTCGGTCATCGTCGGCCGCGCACTCCCCGAGGTCCGCGACGGCCTCAAGCCGGTGCACCGGCGCGTGCTGTACGCGATGTACGACCAGGGCTTCCGCCCCGACCGGAGCTACGTCAAGTGCGCCCGCGTCGTCGGCGAGGTCATGGGCAACTACCACCCGCACGGCGACTCGGCGATCTACGACGCCCTCGTGCGGCTGGCCCAGCCGTGGGCGATGCGCTACCCCCTCATCGACGGCCAGGGCAACTTCGGCTCCCCGGGCAACGACCCGGCGGCGGCCATGCGCTACACCGAGGCCCGGCTGACCCCGCTGGCCATGGAGATGCTGGCCAACATCGACGAGGACACCGTCGACTTCCAGCCCAACTACGACGGCAAGAACCAGGAGCCCCTGGTCCTGCCCGGGCGGATCCCGAACCTGCTGGTCAACGGCTCGGCCGGCATCGCCGTCGGCATGGCCACCAACATGCCCCCGCACAACCTGCGCGAGGTCTCGGCCGCCGTCTTCTGGGTGCTCGAGCACCCCGACGCCGAGCCCGAGGAGGCGCTGACCGCCTGCATGGAGCGGGTGAAGGGCCCCGACTTCCCGACCGCGGGCCTCATCGTCGGCCGCGAGGGCATCGAGGACGCCTACCGCACCGGCCGCGGCTCGGTGCGCATGCGGGCGGTCGTCACCGTCGAGGAGGACGCCCGGGGCCGGGTGCAGCTGGTCGTCACCGAGCTGCCCTACCAGGTCAACCCGGACAACCTGGCCGAGGCGATCGCCGAGGGGGTCAAGGACGGCCGGCTGCAGGGCATCAGCGAGATCGCCGACGAGTCCAGCGACCGGGTCGGCCGCCGGCTGGTCATCACGCTGCGCCGCGACGCCGTGGCCAAGGTCGTGCTGAACAACCTCTACAAGCACACCCAGCTGCAGACGACGTTCGGCTGCAACATGCTCTCGATCGTCGACGGCGTCCCGCGGACGCTGCGCCTCGACGAGCTGATCCGCTACTTCGTCCTGCACCAGATCGAGGTCATCCAGCGGCGGACCCGCTACCGGCTGCGCAAGGCAGAGGAGCGCGCGCACATCCTGCGCGGTCTGGCCAAGGCGCTCGACCAGCTCGACGCGGTCATCGCCCTCATCCGGTCCAGCGAGTCCGCCGACGCGGCGCGCAGCGGCCTGATGGAGCTGCTGGACATCGACGAGATCCAGGCGACCGCGATCCTGGACATGCAGCTGCGCCGGCTGGCCGCCCTGGAGCGGCAGCGCATCCTCGACGAGCTCGGCGAGCTGGAGGCCCGCATCGCCGACCTGCAGGCGATCCTCGACTCCCCGCAGCGGCAGCGGCAGATCATCCACGACGAGCTCGCCGAGATCGTGGAGAAGTACGGCGACGACCGGCGCACGAAGTTCGTGGCCAACGACGGCGACGTCTCCATGGAGGACCTCATCGCCGAGGAGGAGGTCGTCGTCACCATCACCCGCACCGGGTACGCCAAGCGCACCAAGAGCGACCTCTACCGGTCGCAGCGCCGCGGCGGCAAGGGCGTGATGGGTGCGGCGCTGAAGCAGGACGACATCGTCGACCACTTCTTCGTGGGCTCCACCCACGACTGGATCCTCTTCTTCACCAACAAGGGCCGGGTCTACCGGGCCAAGGCCTACGAGCTGCCCGAGGCCAACCGCACCGCCCGCGGCGCGCACGTGGCCAACATCCTGGCCTTCCAGCCGGACGAGAAGATCGCCCAGGTCATGCAGATCAAGGACTACGGGGTCGCCCCGTACCTGGTCCTGGCCACCGCGAACGGCCAGGTGAAGAAGACCCGGCTGACCGACTTCGACTCCCCGCGCAGCGGCGGCGTCATCGCCATCAACCTGCGGGACGGCGACGAGCTGGTCGGCGCCGCGCTCATCGACCCGGAGCAGGACCTGCTGCTGGTCACCCGCAAGGCGATGTCGATCCGGTTCAAGGCCGACGACGCCACGCTGCGGCCGATGGGCCGGGCCACCGAGGGCGTCCGCGGCATCTCGCTGTCCGACGACGACTCGCTGCTGTCGATGATGGTGGTCGAGGAGGGCGTCGACGTCCTGGTGGCCACCGAGCGCGGCTTCGCCAAGCGGACCGGGATCGAGAACTACCCGGCGCAGGGCCGCGGCGGCAAGGGCGTGCTCACCGCGGACCCCAAGGCGCGCAAGGGCAACCTGGTCGGGGCGCTGGCGGTGCGGCTCGGTGACGAGCTGTACGCGATCACCTCCGGCGGCGGGGTGATCCGGACCCCGGTCAACGGCGTCCGGCACAACAAGGACCGCGCCACCATGGGTGTCAAGCTCATGAACTTGCCGGAAGACGTGTCGATCGTGGCGATCGCCCGTACGACGGACAACGACGAGCCCGCCGCCTAGTCTGTGGGTGATGACGGAGGAGGCGTGGCCCACACCCCCGGTGCCGGCGCCCCGCCTCCTCCGTCCCAGCCACCAGGGATCTGACCGGCGCCCGGGTGCCCCCGGCCGCACGGCGGGGACCCCGGGTGCGAGGCAGCGGCGAGGGCCGCTGGGGAACGGGAGACTCGCATGAGCGACCGGACACAGGGTTCGGTGCGCACCGGGTCCCGGGCCGGGGAGACCGCCCCGGCACAGGGGACGGCGACCGGCCAGCAGCCCGCGGCCGACGGCACCCCGTCCGTGGGGTCCACCCAGTCCATCCCCGGCGCGCACACCGCACGGACCCAGGCCGCCGCCGACGGTGCGGTCCCGGCCGAGGCCACGGCCCCGGTCCCGGGGATGCCCGCCTCCGGGACCCAGGCCGTCGTCCCGCCGGCCACCGGTGCCCAGGCGGCGACCGGGGCCGCGGCGGCGACGGGCAGCGCTGCGGCCACCGGCCCGGCGAAGGCCTCTTCGGGCAAGGCCGCCCGGGGCCCCCGCCGTGCGCGGCTGCAGCTGCGGCACATCGACACGTTCTCCGCGCTGAAGATCTCGCTGGTCCTGTCCATCGCGATGTTCTTCATCTGGATGGTCGCCGTCGGGATCCTCTACGGCGCGCTCTCCGGCCTCGGCGTCTTCGACACCCTCAACGACCTGTTCGGCCAGCTCGGCACCGCCTCGGGTGCCGACGGCGGCAGCGAGGTCATCACCCCCGGCATCGTCTTCGGCGGCGCCGCGGTCATCGGGGCCATCAACATCGTGCTGATGACCGCGCTGTGCACCGTGGCGGCGTTCATCTACAACATGTGCTCCGACCTGGTCGGGGGCCTCGAGGTCACCCTCTCCGAACGGGACTGAGGGCGGGCCACCCTTCCCCCCATGCCTCGCACGCGCAGGCGGAGGGCCCCTGAAGGGTGGCCGTTCCAGTACGTCACCAGGCTCGCGCTGGGACCAGGGACGGCGCCGTGGCCGGTCCACACCAGCCGGGCGCCCTCCCCGCACCCGGCGGCGTGTGCCCGGCTCCGGCCCCGGCTGCGCTGCCCACGCGCGGAGGTCGACCCCGCACCACCCCCCTGCGGGCGGGTCGGTCGGGCCAGGTACGCTGATCGAGGTCCACGGGCCTGTAGCTCAGGCGGTTAGAGCGCATCCCTGATAAGGATGAGGCCGGAGGTTCAAGTCCTCCCAGGCCCACCCGTGTGTCCCGGCGCCACCGGCCACCCCGTCCGGGGGCTGGCCCCGGCCCCCTCCCGAGGAGGGGGACTCCCCTCGAGGAGGAACCCCGCGTGCTCAGGAAGCTGGTCTTCGCGGCAGCCGCCGCCGGCGCCCTCGCCGCCGTCCGCAAGCGGTCGACCGGCAAGGCCGAGGCCGACCTGTGGGCCGAGGCCACCCGCGGTCCACAGGCGGTCAGCCGGCCCACCACCCGCTGACCCGCCGGGAGGCCCGCCTCCCACCCCGGGGACGTAGCTCAATTGGCAGAGCACCGCCTTTGCAAGGCGGGGGTTAGGGGTTCGATTCCCCTCGTCTCCACTCCTCGACACCCGGTCCGCACCGCACTGCCATCGGTGCCCCGGGCGCAGCTCGGTCACGGTGCCGGGACGGCGCGGCGCGGTGACGGCTCCGCGCAGATGCGTATGGGTACTGTCGCGCCTCGCTGTCCCGAGACACTGGAGGACCCGACGTGAGCACCCAGCAGCCGGCACCCGACGCGCCGCCGCCGCCCACCTGGCGCCCGCTGCCGGCACCGCTGCCGCGGGAGCAGAGTCCCTTCCGGCGCGGCTTGGGCCTCGGTCTGGGCGCGAGCCTGGGCGCCGGCCTGGCGCTGGGCGCGGTCGGCCTGGGGCTGGTCGTGGTGATGGTGCTGGCCCTGGTCGGGCTGGCCTCGGGCGGCGGCGAGAGCGAGACCAGCGGGCCGGTGACGGAGACCGTCTGGGGGGAGCCGACGGCAGGGGCGCGGCTGATCGCCGTCCCGGTCACCGGCGTCATCCTCGGCGGGGCGAGCGACGGCGCCACCTTCGGCGGCGCCACCTACGGCTACGACGTCGCCGACACCATCGACTCGCTGACGACCGAGGACGCCGACGGCCTGGTGCTGGAACTCAACACCCCGGGCGGCACCATCTACGGCTCGCGCGCCATCGCCGACGCCGTGGAGCGCTACCAGAAGCGGACCGGCAACCAGGTGATGGCCCACGTGCAGGGCATGTCCGCCTCCGGTGGGGTGTACGCCATGGCCGGTGCCGACCAGATCGTGGCCGACCACGGCAGCCTCGTCGGCAGCATCGGGGTGGTCATGGGTCCGTTCCAGCGCTTCCGTGACGTCACCGGCATCCCGGGCTCGGTGCTGGAGCCGGGCGTGACCACCGAGGGCGGCATCACCGAGGAGTACTTCACCCGGGGCCGCGGCAAGGACTTCGGCAACCCCTACCGCGACATCACCGAGGAGGAGCGGGCGGTCCTCGGCGCCGGCCTGGACCGGGAGTACGGGGAGTTCGTCTCGTGGGTGTCCCAGGCGCGGGGCATCCCGGCGCAGACGATCGTCGACGAGCTGGGGGCCTTCGTCTTCGACGGCTACACCGCCGTCGACCGCGGCCTCGTCGACCGGGTCCTGGGCCGCGAGGAGGCCTACCGGTACGCCGCGGAGATGAACGGCGCCGACCCCGACGACACCCGCGTCGACCGCATCGTCGGGCCCGGCTTCCTCGAGTCCTTCCTCGCCGCGAACTCGCCCGTGGACGGCACCCGCGCGTCGGCGCTCGAGCCCGGCCGCAGCACCGTGTGCAGCGGCGCCCCGCTCGTCCTGGCCCACCACGGGGAGCTCTCGGCCGCCTGCACCGAGGGCTGAGGCAGTCGCAGCACGCGACCCCTCGTCCCTGCTCTCCGTCCAGGACCTCCGGCCCTGGACGTCGCTTCCCCGATCGCGCCACGGTCGCACCCGACCACTGGCCCACCGGCCGGGTGGGCCGGGGCCTCCCGACCGAGGAGGAGCCATGGCCCGCAAGAGCCTGGACTGCCGGACGATGCCCAGCGAGCGCAACTGCACCGTCCAGATCGCCGGCGAGGAGGACGAGGTCCTCGAGCTCGCCGTCGCCCACGCCGTCGCCGCCCACGGGCACACCGACAGCCGGGAACTGCGCGAGGGGCTGCGCGCCGGCCTGCGGGACGAGGAGGGCCTGCTGGCCGAGCCCGGGTCCTTCCTCCAGCTGATCGAGTTCCACGCCCGCGACCTCGACGGGTTCGGCCGCATCGTGGAGGACTGGCGCGAGCGGATGGGCCGCGAGGCGACCGCCCGCTGGGGCGTGGTCGCCGCCGACCGCGACCGGTCCGGCACCTACGTGGAGATCGTCGCCTTCCCCGACCACGACTCGGCGATGCGCAATTCCGACCACCCGGTGACCACCGACTTCGCCAAGCAGATGCAGGAGGTCACCGAGGGGGAGGCCTCCTTCCGCAACCTCGACGTCGTCCGCGTGCTGCGCATGTAGACGGACCCCTCGCCCCCGCCGTGGAAGGACCCCGTCCTCCCCCCCTCGGGGAAGGCCCCGTCCCCCTTGCCGGAGAAGGGCCCTCCTGCTCCCCTCCAGTCGCAGGCTCATGGCGGGGCCCTGCAGGAGGGCCGGCGGCGAGCCTCCGGACGGGGCCTGCCCGGACGGGGCCGGCGGCGGGACCGTGCACGGGGGCCGTGGTCCGCTCCCCGTGCTCGCGGGGGGCGGACCAGTGGGAGAGTGGACGTCGTGACCGAAGCGACTCCTGCGCGCCGCGCTGTCCTGCACACCAACCACGGCGACATCACCGTCGACCTGTTCCCCGACCACGCCCCCAAGACGGTCGCGAACTTCGCCGACCTCGCCGAGGGCCGCCGGGAGTGGACCCACCCGCAGACCCGCGCGAAGACCACCGACCGCCTCTACGACGGCACCGTCTTCCACCGGATCATCGACGGGTTCATGATCCAGGGCGGTGACCCGCTGGGTCAGGGGATCGGCGGCCCGGGCTACCAGTTCGGCGACGAGATCCACCCCGACCTGGCCTTCACCAAGCCCTACCTGCTGGCCATGGCCAACGCCGGACCCGGCACCAACGGCTCCCAGTTCTTCATCACCGTCGCGTCGACCACCTGGCTGACCGGCAAGCACACGATCTTCGGCGAGGTGGCCGACCAGGCCAGCCGGGACGTCGTCGACCGGATCGGCAAGGTGCGGACCGGCCGTGGCGACCGCCCGGTGGAGGACGTCGTCCTGCAGTCGGTCGAGGTGCAGCGCAGCTGACCACCACCCCGGACGACGGGGGCGCCGGCCCCGGCCAGCCGCAGCCGGCGCCCCCGACGACGACGTGCTACCGGCACCCGGACCGGCCCACCCGCATCTCCTGCACGCGGTGCGGGCGGCCGATCTGCCCGGAGTGCATGACGCCCGCCTCGGTGGGCTTCCAGTGCCCCGACGACGTCCGCGAGGGCAACGCGAGCGTGCGGCGGGTCCGGCAGACGCCGCTGCTGAAGCGGGCCGGCCGCCGCTACGGCGTGGTGACGGTCGGCCTCATCGTGCTCAACGTGGCCGTGTTCGTGGCCACCGCGGTCTCCGCGGGCCTGGCCGGCGCGAACCCCCTGGACAACACCTTCTCGCCGCTGTTCGCCCAGCTCGCGCAGATCCCCGTGCTGGTCCAGCTCGGGGAGGACTGGCGGCTGGTCACCGCGGCGTTCCTGCACATCGGACCGCTGCACCTGGTGCTCAACATGCTCGCCCTGCTGGTCTTCGGCTCGGAGCTGGAGCGCCAGCTGGGCCGGTGGCGCTACCTGGCCGTCTACCTGGTCTCGCTGCTCGGCGGCGCGGTCGCGATCCAGCTGTTCGGCGAGCCCGGCCGGCCGGTCGCCGGCGCGAGCGCGGCCATCTACGGCCTGCTCGGCGGTCTGGCCGTCGTCATGCTCTCCCGCCGCGAGGACCTCCGCGGCCTGCTCACCCTGCTGGCGATCAACGTGTTCGTCAGCTTCCTCCCCGGCGTCTCGCTGCTCGGGCACCTGGGCGGGCTGGTGGCCGGCTTCGTCGCCACCGGCGTGGTCGTGCTGGCCCGGCGGCGCACCGAGCTGCAGGTGCTGGGCCTGATGCTGCTGACCGCCACGCTCGTGGTCGTCGCCCTCACCGTGTCGACGCTCGTGGTCCTCGGGTAAGGACCACCCCCCACGCCTCGCAGGCTCAGGCGGAGGGGCCCTGGAGGGTGGCCGTTCCAGTCCGTCACCAGGGACGCAGGGCGCGCAGCGCCCGGGCCACCTCATCCGGGTCGGCGCCCAGGTCCCGGCGGCCGAGCAGTACGAGGACCCCGTCCTCCTCTGGAAGGACCCCGTCCCTCTCACCCCTCGCAAGCTCGGGGCGAGCCTCTGGACGGGGCCACCGGGGCTCGCGGCGAGCCTCTGGACGGGGCCGGCCGCCGTCGTCCGTCCCGGCCGCGGTGTCCAGCTCCAGCAGCCGCGACCGCACACCGAGGCGGCGGGTGTCGCGCACCCGCACCTGCAGCCGCGCCCAGGGCAGCTCGGTGGTGCCGGTCAGCCGGCGGACGGCGACCCCCGCCGGGCCGGCCGCCAGCCGCGGGCGCAGCAGGCGGTCCCGGGCGGCCAGGGCGAGCAGCAGGACGGCGGCCGCACCGACCAACACCCGGCCCAGCGGGTCCAGCAGCACGGCCGCCCCGCCGAGGACGACGCCCAGCGCCGCCAGGGCCGCCGTCCCCCCGCCGCGCGGTGACCACTCCACCCGGCCAGCCTCCCAGTGGAAGGACCCGCTCGCCCCCGCCACTCGCAGGCTCGTGGCGGGACCCTGCAAGGGGGCCGTTCGCGCCCTGGACGGGGCCGGGGGCGGATGTGTGGACGTCCTACCATCTGGGCGGGGCGGGCCGACCGCGGCCCACGTCGACGAGGAGTGGTCATGCGAGATGCCGTCATCTGCGCCGCGGTGCGCACCCCGGTGGGCAAGCGCGGTGGAGGGCTGTCCGGCGTGCACGCCGTCGACCTCTCCGCCCACGTGCTCGACGCCCTGGTGGAGCGGACCGGCATCGACCCGGTCGTGGTCGACGACGTCTTCTGGGGCTGCGTGAGCCAGGTCGGGGAGCAGACCTTCAACATCGGCCGCAACGCCGTCCTGGCGGCGGGCTGGCCGGAGTCGGTGCCGGGGACGACGATCGACCGGCAGTGCGGCTCCTCGCAGCAGGCGGTGGCCTTCGCCGCGGCCACGGTGCTCAGCGGCCAGGCCGACGTCGTCGTCGCGGGCGGCGTCGAGGTCATGAGCCGGGTGCCGATGGGGTCCACGTACAACGAGGCGGTCGGCGCCGGCGCCCCGCTGGGTCCGCGGTTCCTGGAGCGGTACGACGGCGTCTTCCCCAACCAGGGCGTGGGCGCGGAGATGATCGCCGAGCGCTGGGGCTTCTCCCGCACCCAGCTCGACGAGTACTCCCTCGCCTCCCACGAGAAGGCGGCCAAGGCCCAGGCCGACGGCGCCTTCGAGGAGGAGATCGCCCCGGTGACCACCCCCGACGGCACCGTCGTGCGGGCCGACGAGGGCATCCGCGCCGGTGGGACGCTGGAGAAGCTCGGCTCGCTGAAGACCCCGTTCAAGCCCGACGGCGTCATCAGCGCCGGCAACGCCAGCCAGATCTCCGACGGGTCGGCCGCGCTGCTGGTCACCACCTCGGAGAAGGCCCGCGAGCTCGGCCTGCGCCCGCTGGTGCGCATCCACACCACGGTCATGGCCGGCGACGACCCGGTCATCATGCTGACCGCGCCCATCCCGGCCACCCACAAGGTGCTGCAGCGCTCGGGGCTGTCCGTCGACGACATCGGCGTCTTCGAGGTCAACGAGGCGTTCGCGCCGGTGCCGCTGGCCTGGCAGGTGGAGACCGGGGCCGACGCCGGCCGGCTCAACCCCCGCGGCGGCGCCATCGCGCTGGGCCACCCGCTGGGCGGGTCGGGCGCTCGCATCATGACCACGCTGGTCCACACCATGCTCGCCACCGGCACGCGCTACGGCCTGCAGACGATGTGCGAGGGCGGCGGGACGGCGAACGCGACGGTGCTCGAACTCGTCGCCGACTGATCCACAGCCCTGCCCCGACGGCCCCCGGTCCCCAGTGGACCGGGGGCCGTCGTCGTCCCGGGGACGGCGGTGCGGACGCCGGGCGTCTGCCGTGGTCAGGACGCGTGTCGCGCTACCACAGGGCGGGTAGGACGACGAACGGCCCTCCCTGTGGAGGCTGACGCCATGTCGACTCGTCCACAGCTGTGTGCACAGCTGGGGACGGACTTCCACGGGTGTAGTTACTCGGGTGCCCTCCACGTCACACCTGCCCCACCCGTCATGGAACCGCAGGTCAGGGGCTCGCCGTCGAACAGGCGTTCTCCACACGTGGTGGACAACCCTGGGGGTTCAGCGCCTTGTCGAGCTGTGGACAGCACGATCCGGCTGTGCACAGCGGCGGCTGTGGACAACACTGTGCGTACTCGGACGGTGACAAACGGAAGGCCCCCGTCCCCGGTGGGGACGAGGGCCTCAGCGGCTGCCGGCAGCCCTCCTGCAGGTGCCGCCGCGAGCCTGGTGACGTACTGGAACGGAGGAGGGTGGTCCTCCCTCAGCGCCAGCGCATCGACATGACCAGGCCGGCCACCATGAGGCCGAAGCCGATGGCGAAGTTCCACGCGTTGAGCGAGGACATGAACGGGATCTGCTCGCCGGCCACGTAGAACACGACGATCCACAGCAGGCCCAGCAGCATGAGGGCGACCATCAGCGGCGCGTACCAGCGCGGGCTGGGCGGGGCGATCCGGGCGCCCGCCGTCCCGGACTGCAGGGTGCCCTGCGGCGGCGTGTAGACCGACTTCTTGCGCACCTTGGACTTGGGCACCGTGCGACTCCCTCCGGGGCCGGTCCGTCGCGACCGGCCGAGACCGTTCCCCAGCCTAAGCTGAGCCGGTGGCCGCAGTCCGCACCCTGAGCTCGCGCGTGCCCCACGGGGGCATGGCGTGGGCCGCGCTGGTGCCGGTGGTCGCGCTGGCGGCGGGGTTGCTGTTCGCCACCTCCAGCCAGACCGCGCAGGGCACCGACCTGCGCGGCGGCGAGGCCACCGAGCTCTCCGCGCTCATCCCCGCCCGGCAGGACGTCGTCGCCGCGCAGGAGGAGCAGCTCGCGGCCCTGGAGGCCCAGGTGCAGGCGCTGACCGACCATGCGGCGTCCCGCAACGGTGACGTCGCGGCCGCGCGCGACGCGGCCGACACGGGGGCGCTCTCGGCCGGGCTGGTGGCCCTCACCGGTCCGGGGGTGGAGATCACCCTGGACGACGCCCCGCGGCGGGCGGACGGCTCGCTGCCGATCGGTGCGCGGCCCGACGACCTGGTGATCCACCAGTCCGACGTGCAGGGCGTCGTCAACGCCGTGTGGGCCGCCGGTGCCGACGCCGTGGCCATCATGGACCAGCGGCTGATCGCGACCAGCGCCGTCCGCTGCGTGGGCAACGTGCTGCTCCTGCAGGGCCGCACCTACTCCCCGCCGTTCGTGGTCACCGCCGTCGGCGACGCCGAGGCGATCCGTGCCCAGCTGGCCGCCTCGCCGCAGGTGCAGGTCTTCCGGCAGGCGGTCGAGGACTACGGTCTGGGCTTCGCCGTCCGGGAGCGCGAGGAGCTCACCCTGCCGGGCTACGACGGTCAGCCGGCCATGGAGTACGCCACGGCCGCTGACAGCTGAGGCCCCGGGGAGTAGAAGGACCTCGCCCCTCTCAGCCCTCGCACGCTCGGGCTGAGCCTCCGGGCGAGGCCAGCCTTCGAGCAGTGGGGGGCACGGGGTCCTCCTGGTACACAGGGACCGTGAGCCGTCCCGTCCTCGTCGTCGACAACTTCGACAGCTTCGTCTACAACCTGGTCCAGTACCTGGGCCAGCTGGGTGTGGAGTGCGTCGTCCGGCGCAACGACGCCGTGGCCGTGGACGAGCTGCCCGACCTCGACGTGGCCGGGGTGCTGCTGTCCCCCGGGCCGGGGACGCCGGCGGACGCCGGCGTGACCGTGCCGATGGTGCGGGCCGCCGCGGAGGCCGGCACGCCGGTGCTGGGCGTGTGCCTCGGCCACCAGGCGATCGGGGAGGCCTTCGGGGCCGAGGTGGTGCGGGCCCCGGAGCTGCTGCACGGCAAGACCAGCCAGGTGGTGCACGAGGGCGCCGGCGTGCTGGCCGGGCTGCCCTCCCCGTTCACGGCCACCCGGTACCACTCGCTCGCCGTGGACCGGGACACCGTCCCCGCCGAGCTGGAGATCACCGGGACCACGCCCTCGGGCATCGTCATGGCGCTGCGCCACCGCGAGCTGCCGATCGAGGGCGTGCAGTTCCACCCGGAGTCGGTGCTCACCGAGGGCGGCCACCGGATGCTCGCCACCTGGCTGGAGGCGTGCGGCCTCGCCCCCGACCCGGCCGCCCTCGAGGCGGCCAGCGCGGCGGCGTCCCGGCTCACCACGGTCGCCACGACCGCTTGACGCGGGGCCCCGGCGGCCCCCAGGACGACGCAGGGCCCCTCCCCGAGTGGGGGAGGGGCCCTGCGCCTGCCTCAGCGGCTCACTCGCCGGTCGTCTCCTCGGTGGGCGTGGGGCCCTGGACCGCCAGCGTCACCCGGGTGTCCGGGGTGACCTGGGACCCGGCCGGCGGGTTGGTGCTCACGGCGGTGGCCTGCGCCGGGTCGACCTCCGCTCCGGTGGTGGCGTCCACGACCCGGACGTCGACGAAGCCGGCGGCCTCGAGAGCGTCCAGCGCGGCATTCGCGGACTGACCGGCGACCCTGGGGACGGCGACGGTCTCCGGCTCGGCCGGTCCGCTGGAGACCTGCAGGGTGACCGGGTCGTCGGCGGAGGCCAGCTGGCCGGCGGCGGGGTCGGTCGCGATGACGGTGCCCTCCGGCTGGTCGGATTCGACCTCCTCGGGGACGACGTTGGTGAAGCCCGCGTCGCGCAGCGTCGCGGTGGCCGCGGACTGCTCGTCGCCGACCACGTCGGGCACCTCGGCGCTGCCGCTGGAGACCTGCAGCGTGATGGTGTCGGCCGGGTCGGCGGACTCGCCCTCGCCGGGCTCGACGCCGGTGACCTGGTTCTCGGGCGCCAGGGAGTCGACCTCCTCGGTCCGCACGTCGGTGAAGCCGGCGTTCTCCAGCGTCGTCTCGGCGCGGTCGGCGTCCAGGCCGATGACCGCCGGCACCTCGATGGTGTCCGGACCGACGCCGACGACGAGGTCGACCGCCGTGCCCTCGTCCACCTGGGCCCCGCTGGCCGGGGTGCTCTCCAGGACGGCGCCCTGCTGGGTCTCGTCGTTCGTGACCTGGGTGGTCACCTCGCCGACCACCAGGCCGGCCTCGGTGATCAGCGCCTCGGCCGCCGCCTGCTGCTCACCGGTGAGCGCGGGCACGGTGACCTGGGCGACCGCCGGCTCGGTCGGCGCCTCGTCGCCGGAGTTGACCAGCAGGGCCACCCCGACGACGGCGCCGATGAGCAGCAGCCCGGCGACGACCGCGGCGATGATGCGGTTGCGCCGGCGCTTGCGGTCGGCCTCCTCGTCGTCCCAGTCGGCGTCGCCGTACCCGCCGGGGGGCGCGCCGATGATCGCGGTCTTCTCGGCGTCGCCCATCACCGGCGTCGCCTCGACCCGCTGCCCGGCCAGCGACCGGAGCAGGTCGTTGCGCATCTCGGCGGCCGACTGGTAGCGGTTGGCCGGGTTCTTGCTCAGCGCCTTGAGCACGATGGCGTCGAGGTCGGCCGGGATCGCCGGGTTGACCGACGACGGCAGCCTCGGGTCCTCGCGCACGTGCTGGTAGGCCACCGAGACGGGGGAGTCACCGGTGAACGGCGGCGCCCCGGTGACCAGCTCGTAGAGCAGGCAGCCGAGGGAGTAGACGTCCGAGCGGGCGTCGACGCTCTCGCCGCGGGCCTGCTCGGGGGACAGGTACTGGGCGGTCCCTATCACCGCGGCCGTGGAGGTCATCGTGGCGGCCGAGTCGGACACCGCGCGGGCGATGCCGAAGTCCATCACCTTGACGGTGCCCTGGGGCGTGATCATCACGTTCCCGGGCTTCACGTCGCGGTGCACGATGCCGTTGCGGTGGCTGAAGTCCAGGGCGGCGCAGATGTCGGCGGCCAGCGTCATGGCCCGGTCCGGGGGGAGCACGCCCTCCCGGCGGAGCACGTCGCGCAGCGTCTCGCCCTCCACGTACTCCATGACGATGTACGGGGTGGCGCCGCTGGACGTGCGGTCCTCGCCGGTGTCGTACACCGCCACGATCGCCGGGTGGTTGAGCGAGGCCGCGGCCTGCGCCTCACGGCGGAAGCGGACCTGGAAGGAGGGGTCCCGGGCGAGGTCGCTGCGCAGCACCTTGACGGCGACCTCGCGGCCCAGGCGCAGGTCGCGACCACGGTGCACCTCGGCCATGCCGCCACGGCCGAGCACCCCGCCGATCTCGTAGCGCTCGCCGAGCACGGAGGGCGTGGTCATCGGAGGTCCTCTCGGGCGGTGCGGTCCTGCGTCCGGGCGGAGCCCGCGGGAGTGCAGCGGACGGGTGGGCCGCCGGGGAGCCTAACCGCCACGGCCCCCCGGATCGGGACGGCGCGAGGAGCGGGGATCACGGGGCCTGGCCCGCCGCTCCCGCGCTGGGTGTCGCCGTCGCTGTCGCCGTGGGGCTGGTCGAGGCCGACGGCGCCGTGCTGCCCTCGAGCTCGTCGGGGGCCTGGTCGGGATCCGGCCCGGGGCTGCGTTCCGCGTCCTGCCCCGTGTCTGTCCCGGGGTCCTGGCCGGTGCCCGTGTCACCGTCCCCCTCGTTTCCGGTGCCGCCGCCGCCGCCACCGCCGCCGCCGCCGCCCGGCGCGGGAGCGGAGGGGGTGGGCGGCGCCGGGGCCTGCGTGGTCGGCGCGGTCGGGGCCTCCTGCGTCTCCTCGGCGGGGGCCTCCTCGCCGGTGTCGGGCACGAAGTCGTCGGGGGCCACGAAGAGGGTCACCGTCGTCCCCGGCGCGACCGAGACCTCGCTGGGGTCGGTGGTGACGACGTCGTCCTCGCTGAGCTCGATGCCGAGCGCGGCGACGTCTGCCTCGTCGGCGTCCTCGACCTCCACCTCCAGCCCGGCGGCCTCCAGCTCGGCCTCCACCTCGTCGGCGGGGCGACCGACGTAGGCGCTGGTGTCGACCAGGACGCCCGCGGCGCTGGCGCTCGCGCTGGGTGCCGCCGAGGTGGTCGCGCCGGCGTCGGCGTCGGTGCCGGCGGGGTCCTCGCCGTCGCCGGAGAACGCGAACCACAGGCCGGTGCCGAGCAGGGTCAGCAGCACCAGGCCGGCGACCAGCCAGACCCAGCGGTTGCGCCGGGGGGCGTCGTCGGTCGCGGCTGCGGCGGCGTAGCGGTCGTCGTCGTCGTCCGTGCGGCGCAGCGGCGGCAGGGCGCCCACCGAGGTGCGTGCTCCGGTGGCAGGACCGGCGGTCGACGCGGCGCCCAGCACCTGGGTGCGGGAGTCGGCGAGGTCGCCGACGACCTCGGTCTGCGCGGTACCCAGGCCGGCAGCGCCGAGGCCGACCGGCGGTGACGTGCCCGGGCCGGGCACGGACGACGGGGCGAGGCCCTGCCCGGAGGCCACCGAGCGGATGGCGGCGGCGAAGGCGGCGCCGTCGGGGAAGCGGTCGGCCGGGTCCTTGGCCAGGGCGCGCTCGATCAGCAGCCGCACCGCTGGCGGGATGCTCGCCGGCAACGGCGGGGGCGGGCGGTTGATGTGCGCCAGGGCGACCGCGACCTGGGACGTCCCGTCGAAGGGCCGGCCGCCGGTCAGGCACTCGTAGCCGACGACGCCGAGGGAGTACACGTCAGAGGCGGCGGTGACCTCGAAGCCCTGCGCCTGCTCGGGGGAGAGGTACTGGGCGGTGCCGACGACCATGCCGGTGCGGGTCAGCGGTGTGGCGTCGCGGGCCCGGGCGATGCCGAAGTCGGTCAGCTTGACCACGCCGTCGGGGCGCACGATGAGGTTGCCGGGCTTGATGTCGCGGTGGACGACGCCGGCGTGGTGGGCCGCCGAGAGCCCGTCGGCGGACTGGCCCAGGACGTGCAGCGTCCAGTCGACCGGGAGCGTCCCCTCCTCGTGCAGGATCGTGACCAGCGGCTTGCCCTCGACCAGCTCCATGACGAGGAACGCCAGCTGGGACCCGCGCTCGTCCTCGGTCTCGCCGTAGTCGTAGACCGAGGCGATGTTGGGGTGCGACAGCGCCGCGGTGTGCCGCGCCTCGTTGCGGAAGCGGGCCACGAAGCTGGGGTCGCCGGTGAACTCGCTGCGCAGCACCTTCGCGGCGACCTCGCGGTCGAGGACGCGGTCCCGCGCGCGCCAGACCTCGCCCATCCCGCCGGTGGCGATCGGTGCGGTGATCTCGTACCGCCCGGCGAGCATCGTGCCGGTGGACAGTGTCATCAGCCGCCCTGCCCCTCGAGGTACGCCTGCATGACGTCACCGGCGATGGGCGCCGAGACGTCGCCGCCGGTGCCCCCGCCGTTGGCCACGAAGACCGCCACGGCGATCTGCGGGTCGTCGGCCGGGGCGAACCCGATGAACCAGTTGTGGTCGGGACCGGCGTTCTCCGCCGTCCCCGTCTTGCCCGCGACCTGGACACCGGAGATCTGCGCGCGCCGGCCGCTGCCGTCCTCGACGACGCCGACCATCATGTCGGTCAGCTGGTCGGCGACCTCCGCGGAGACCGGCTCGCTGAGCTCGTCGGGGTCGGTCTGGTCGATGACCGACAGGTCCGGCGCCCGCACCTGGTCGACGAGGTAGGGGCTCATGAGCGTGCCGTCGTTGGCCACCGCCGAGGCGATCATCGCCGCCTGGAGCGGGGTGAGCTGCACGTCCTGCTGCCCGATCGAGCTGACCCCGAGCTGCGCGTCGTTCTCGATCTCGCCGAGCGTGCTGCCCTCGACGGTGAGCGGGATGTCGAAGCCCTCGCCGGTGATGCCGAACGCCTCGGCCATCTCCCGCACCCGCTCCTCGCCGAGGTCGATGCCGAGCTGGGCGAACGCGGTGTTGCAGGAGATCGTCAGCGCGTCGATCAGGCTCTGCTGGCCGCTGGGGTCGCAGGCCGAGCCGCCGAAGTTCTCCAGGGTGGACGTCGACTGGGGCAGCGTCAGCTCGTCGGGCGCCGGGACGACGGTGTCGGGGGTGTACTCGCCGCTGGCCAGGGCCGCCGCGGAGACGACGACCTTGAAGATCGAGCCGGGCGAGTAGCGGGCGTCGATGGCCCGGTTCAGCCGGGGGTCGATCTCCAGGGCGTCGAGCTGCGCGGCGTAGTCGCGGATCTCCGCGGGCTGGTGGCTGGACAGCAGGTTCGGGTCGTACGTCGGCGTGCTGGCCATGCCGAGCACCGCGCCGGTGGCGGGGTCCAGGGCGACGACGGCCCCGGTCACGCCCTCCAGGCCGGCCATCGCGGTCTCCTGGACGGCGGGGTCCATGGTCAGGACGACGTCCCCGCCGGAGGGGTCCCGGCCGGTGAACAGGTCGGCCAGGCGCCGGACGAACAGCCGGTCGTCGGTGCCGGCGAGCACCTCGTTCGCGGCCCGCTCCATCTGCACGTTGCCGTAGACCAGCGAGTAGTAGCCGGTCACCGGGGCGTACAGCGGACCCTGCGGGTACTGGCGCAGGTAGGTGAGCCGGTCCTCGGTCGCGACCGAGGTGGCGATCTCGGTGCCGCTGACGACGATCGAGCCGCGTTCGCGGTCGTACTCCTCGGCCAGCACGCGGGTGTTGCGGCCGTCGGAGCGCAGCTCGTCGGAGCGGACCACCTGGATGACGTTGACGTTGACGATCAGCAGCGTGAACAGGACGAGCACGCTGATCGCCACGCGGCGCAGCGGGGCGTTCACGTCTGCACCACCTCGGTCGGGGCGTCACCCAGGGCGGGCTTGGGCTGCCCGACGGGGGCGGCCGGGCGGCGGGCGGCGTCGCTGATCCGGACCAGGACGGCGACCAGCACGAAGTTGGCCACCAGCGAGGAGCCGCCGTAGGCGAGGAACGGCGTGGTCAGACCGGTCAGCGGCAGCAGCCCGGTGACGCCGCCGAGGACGACGAACACCTGCCAGGCGATCGCGAAGGACAGACCCGCGGCCAGCAGCTTGCCGAACGCGTCGCGGCAGATCAGCGAGGTGCGCAGCCCGCGCTCCACCAGCACCAGGTAGACGATGATCACCGCGACCAGGCCGAACAGGCCCAGCTCCTCGCCGACCGCGGCGGCGATGAAGTCGCTCTTGGCCACCGGCACCTGGTCGGGGCGCCCACCGCCGAGCCCGGCGCCGAACAGCCCGCCGGTGCCCAGCCCGAACAGCGCCTGGGCGACCTGGAAGCCCGAGCCGTCGTAGTACTCGAACGGGTCCAGCCAGGAGTCCACGCGCTGCTGCACGTGGCCGAACAGCTGGTAGGCGATGAGCGCACCGCCGGCGAACAGGCCCAGGCCGATGACCAGCCAGCTGGCCCGCTCGGTGGCCACGTAGAGCATCACCACGAAGATGCCGAACAGCAGCAGCGAGCTGCCCAGGTCGCGCTCGAAGACCAGCACGAGGATCGACAGCATCCAGGCGACCAGGACCGGGCCGAGGTCGCGGCCGCGCGGCAGCTCCAGACCCATGACGCGGCGGCTGGCCAGCGCCAGGACGTCGCGCTTGTCGACCAGGTAGGCGGCGAAGAAGACGGTCAGGCAGATCTTGGCGAACTCGCCGGGCTGGATGCTGAAGCCGGCCACCCGGATCCAGATCTTGGCGCCGTTGACCTCCGACAACGAGGCCGGCAGCACCGCGGGGATGGCCAGCAGCACCAGCCCGATCAGTGCCAGGGTGTAGGCGAAGCGGGCCAGCAGCCGGTGGTCGCGCAGCACCAGGAGCACGCCGATGAACAGCACCAGGCCCAGCGTGGCCCACACCAGCTGGACCGGGGCGTCCTCGCGGCTGACCGTGCTGCCGGCCTGCTGGGCGGCGAGGTCCAGCCGGTGGATGAACGACAGCCCGAGGCCCACGAGCAGCGCGACGGCCGGCAGCAGCAGCGGGTCGGCGTAGGGCGCCCACCGGCGGACGACGAGGTGCGCGACGGCCCACAGCGCGGTGAACCACACGCCGAAGGTGGCCAGCTCCGTGGTCAGCGAGCCGGTGACGGTGAGGTCGACGATCGCCTGGGCGACCAGCGTGATGAGGACGGCGAAGCCCAGCAGCGCCAGCTCGGTGTTGCGGCGCTTGGGCGGGGGCGGCGTCCCCGGCGCCGCGGCGCGGGGATCGGTCACGGGTCCGCTGGTCACCGGGCCTCCCGGCAGTCCACGCCCGGCTCGAGCGTCGGTGTGGCGCGCGTGGGCGTCGGCTCGGCCGTCGTCGGGGCGGCGGGGGTGGGGACCGCGGACGGCGCCGCGGACGTGGGGGCCGCACCGGCGTCGGGCAGCGGCGCGGGGGAGGGCGGCGCCGGGGTCGGCACGGCAGGGGACGGCGCGACGTCCTCCTCGACGGGGCACAGCGGCAGCCGCTGCTCGCGGAGCATGGAGACGATCCGCTCGGCGTGCTCGGCGTCGGTGGCCTCGATGCCGCGCTGCACCTTGCTGGCGCCGGCCGGGGTGAGGTCGGCGACGGGGAGGTCGGTGACGTCGGCGACCCGGTTGAGGTCCATGCCGAGCAGCGAGGTGTCCAGGCCGCGGTAGACGGTCACGCGCTCGCCGGCGTCGGTGTCCTGCACGCCCACGAACCAGTTGGACAGCACCCAGAGGTAGGCGCCCACGGCGGCGGCACCGAGCAGCAGGACGGCGGCCAGCGCCCCCAGCACGCGGCGGCGCCTGCGGCCCGGGGGTGGCGCCGCGGCCACGGCCCCCGATCCCGTCGCGGCCGGGGGAGCCGGCCGCGGGTCGGCCAGCGCGGCCCGCCCGGCGGCCGAGCGCGGGTCGACCGCGCGCTGCCCGACGTTGTCGCCCGCGGCGCCGTCGACCACCGGGTCGACCGGGTAGGTGCCCCCGCCGCCGTCCTCGACGACGTCGGCCACGATCACCGTGATGTTGTCCGGCCCACCGCTGCGCAGCGCCAGCTCGATGAGCCGGTCGGCGGTCGCCTGCGGGTCGGGGTCCTGCAGGGCCTCGGCGAGGGTCTCCTCGCTCACCACGCCGGACAGCCCGTCGGAGCAGAGCAGGTAGCGGTCACCGGCCCGGGCCTCGCGCATGGACAGGTCGGGGTCGACGTCCTGCCCGTTGAGGGCGCGCAGCAGCAGCGAGCGCTGCGGGTGGTGGTTGGCCTCCTCGGGCGTGATCCGCCCGTCGTCGATCAGCGTCTGCACGAAGGTGTCGTCGTGGGTGATCTGCTGCAGGACGCCGTCGCGCACCAGGTAGGCGCGGGAGTCGCCGACGTGGCACAGCGCCAGCCGGCCGCCGGCGAACAGGACGGCGGTGAGCGTCGTCCCCATGCCCTCGAGCTGCGGGGACTCGCGGATCACCTCGCGCAGGTGCTCGCTGCCGTCGAAGACCGCCTCGCGCAGCGCCTGGAGCATGTCGCCCGAGGGCGCGTCGTCGTCCAGGTGCTCCAGCGCGGCGATGACGACCTTGCTCGCGACGTCGCCGGCCGCGTGCCCGCCCATGCCGTCGGCGACCGCGAGCAGCCGGGGGCCGGCGTACACCGAGTCCTGGTTGTTGCCGCGGACCAGGCCGCGGTCGGACCGGGCCGCGTAGCGCAGCGCGAGGCTCATCGGGCGGGGCTCCACGGAGTGCGGCCGGTCACGAGCGCAGCTCCAGGGCGGTCTGACCGATCCGGATCGGCTGCCCCGGCGCCACGAGCAGCGGGCCCTGGACGCGCTGCTGGTCCAGGTAGGTCCCGTTGGTGGAGCCGAGGTCCTCGACGTACCACTGGCCGCCGCGGTTGGTCAGCCGCGCGTGCCGGGAGCTGGCGAAGTCGTCGGTCAGCACGAGGGTGGAGTCGTCGGCGCGGCCGATGAGGATCGGCTGGTCGCCCAGGGTGATCTTGGTGCCGGTGAGCGGGCCGGCGGTGACGACGAGGGTCTTCGGGCCACCGCGGGTCTTCTTGGCGGCGGCGGCGCGCGGCGGCACCGAGGCCACCCGCCCGGCGCGGCCGCCGAACAGGTCGGCCCGCACCACGCGGAACGCGGCGAAGATGAACAGCCACAGCAGCAGCAGGAAGCCGAAGCGGAAGATCTGCAGCACGATCTCGGCCGTCACGGGACCACGACCTGCCTCACGCGCTGTCCTGCCGGTAGACCAGCACCGAGTGGCCGATGCGGATGACGTCCCCGTCGGCCAGCGGCTGGCGGGTGATCCGCCGGCCGTTGACGAGGGTGCCGTTGGTGGAGCCGAGGTCCTCGGCGATCGCCGTCCCGCTGTCCAGGACGACGTCGACGTGCTTGCGGCTCACGCCGGTGTCGGGCAGCCGGATGTCGGCGTCGGTGCCCCGGCCGATGACGTTGCGCCCGGTGGTCAGCTCGTGCCGCGTGCCCGGGCCGTCGACGAGCAGGACGTGGGTGACCCCGGGCCGGCTGCCGGCGCGGCCGACGACGGTCGAGGGGGACTGCCGGCCGGTGTCGGTGGGCATCCGGCCCTGGATCGGGGGCAGCGGTGGGACCGCGCCGCTGCGCGGGCCGTCGAGCGGGACACCGGGTCGGGCCGGGTCGGCGACGTGCGAGCTGACCTCGAAGACGCCGGTGGGCAGCTCGTCGTCCCGCTCCAGGCGGACCTGGACGGCGTCGAAGACCTGGTAGCCCTCGCCCTCGATGTGCTCGGTCACCATGTCGGCGAGCTGGGCGGCCAGCTGCTCGGACCACTCGGCGAGGTGGTCGTAGTCGGTGGCGCCCAGCCGGACGTCGTAGACGTTGGGCGCCAGGACACGGCCCTCGCCCATGACGGCGCGCTGCTCGTCGGCCTCGCGGGTCAGGGCCTTGGCGATCTCGGCCGGGTGCACCTTGCCCTTGAAGATCCGGGCGAAGGCGAGGCCGACCATGCCCTCCAGCCGCCGCTCGAAGCGCTGCAGCACACCCACAGTCGCTCCCTTGCGCTAGCGCGTACGTCCGGTTGCCATCGATGATCGTAGCCGTCCACGGGTCGACCAGCCGGGGACCGACTCACGTCCCGGGGAGCGCGCCCCGGGCCTGCAGGGACGACGCCCGACCCCCTGCCGGGGTTCCACGGGCGGTCCTGCTAGGGTTCTCCCTCGCCAGGGCAAGTGGCGGAATGGCAGACGCGCACGGTTCAGGTCCGTGTGTCCGAGAGGACGTGGGGGTTCAACTCCCCCCTTGCCCACAGTGCGACGAGGGCCCCGGGGAGATCTCCCCGGGGCCCTCTCGTCGCATCGGGCCCCGTTCCGGGCCCCTCGTTCAGGCCGTGCCGGCCCGCTCCTGCAGGAAGGCCGCGGAGTCGTAGTAGGTGCGGACGCCGGTGAGCCGTTCCTCGTCGCCCTCGATCACCGTCACGCCGCGGTACCGGAAGGGCTTGCCGCTGCGCAGCGTCCCGGTGGAGGTCCACTCCAGGGCGGCGCTGTCCTCCCCGACGACGCTGTGCGTGAAGGTGGTCTCGAGGTCGCCGAAGACGTTGCGGTACTCCTCCCAGAACGTCTTCGCGCCGTCCTTGCCGCGGGTCTGGTGGTGCTCGTCCAGCTTGGCCAGCTCGGCGTCGTCACCGGTCAGGTCCAGCATGGGCTGGACGTCGCGGTCGCTGTCGATCCGGTGCAGTGCATCGGTGAAGCGTTCGGCCATCGTGTGCATCGGTCCCCCGGTCCTCGGAGTGGGCGGTCCGCGTCGCTGTACCCACTCCACGGACCCTCACCCGCACCGTCAGGTCAGCCGGCGCCGCGCGTCGTCGCGGCGCCCACGGCTCAGGGTCTGGGCGAGCAGCACCGCGCCCCACGGGCCGATGACCCAGATCGGCCAGAAGTAGGGCAGGTCGGTGGAGCCGATGGCGGTGGCGGTCCAGACGGTGAGCACGACGACCGCGACGACGGCCCAGTTCCGCCAGGCCGCCTCGCGCGACGGACCGCCGCTCCAACCGCACGCGGACGCGCCCTGACCGGGCACGTGCGCGGTCCGGACCGCCACCGGCTGCGGGGCCGGCTGCGGCAGGTCGGCGGTGAGCGCCTCGAGCTCCCCGTAGGTGCGGGCGGCGTAGGCGCGGGCCAGCCGCTCGTCGTACTCGGCGACCGTGAGCCGACCGGCGCTCATCTGGTCGCCGAGCCGGGTGGCGACGGCCGCGCGGTCGGCGTCGGCGGCGCGCAGGTGCGGCTCGGGCATCTCGGGCTCCTCCTCGGTGGGGGCTCCAGTCTGGGGCGGGAGCACGTCGCCGCGGTACTGACGGACGTCACGCGTTCCACGTGGAACGCGTCAGTACGGTCGGCGGGTGCTCGACGCCGTACGCGGAGGTGAAGCGCATGTACGTCGTCCCCGCGGCCCGCGGGCGGGGGCTGTCGCCGCTCGTGCTCGCCGGGTTGGCGGCGGCCGCGCGGGACCGCGGCTGGACGACGCTGCGGCTGGAGACCGGTCCTCGGCAGCCCGAGGCCGTGGCGCTGTGCGAGGGCACCGCGTACCGGCCGATCCCGGCCTTCGGCGCCTACGCGGACGGCGCCGACGACCCGCTGTTCCACGAGCGGGTGCTGCCGCCCGCCTGACCGGCTGACGCAGGCCGTGAACCCGATCCGCCGCTCCGGACATGGAGGGGTGTGACGACTTCACCCCTCGCTGCTGGACCATCACGGTCCGTGGCTTCTGCGCCGGTGTGGACGGATGCCGGGCCCCCACCGGAGCCGCCGTCCCTGCGCGCCCTGCCGTCGGCCCGGCCGCCGGACGCCGACCTCGTCGCGCGGTCGGTCGACGAGCCCGAGCTCTTCGCCGCGCTCTTCGACCGGCACGCCGGCGAGGTGCACCGCTACCTGGGCCGCCGGGTCGGGGACCTGGCCGACGACCTGCTCAGCGAGACCTTCCTGATCGCCTTCCGGCGGCGAGCGGACTACCGGCCCGAGCGCCTCGACGTGCGGCCGTGGCTGATCGGCATCGCCACGAACCTCGTGCACGGGCACGCGCGGACCGAGCGACGCCGGTACAAGGCCCTGGCCCGCGCGGCCGCGGAGCCGCCGACTCGGGACGACGACCCGGCCGCGTCCGCCGACCGGTGGACCGCCCAGGCGCTGCGGGGCCCGCTGGCCGCCGCCCTGGCCACGCTGCACGTCCGCGACCGCGACGTCCTGCTGCTCTTCGCCTGGGGACAGCTCGGCTACGACGAGATCGCGGCCGCGCTGGACGTCCCCGTCGGCACCGTCCGCTCCCGCCTCCACCGGGCCCGCCGCCAGACGCGCGCGGCGCTCGGCCCCGCCTCTCCGCTGGAGGAGCCCCGATGAACGAGATCACCCTGCTCCGCGATGCGGGCCCCGAGGGGCCGGAGCTGACCACCGCCACCCGGCAGGCGGCCCGCGCCGCCCTGCTGGCCGGGATCGAGGGCCGGCCGGCGGTCCGCCGGCGCCGCGTGCCCAGCCGGCGGCTACCCCTGCGCCTCGGTGCGGCGGTGGTCGCGGTCGCCGCCGCCTGGACGGCCGCGGTCGTCGTCACGGGCCCCGGGGCCTCACCCACCGCCGGTGCGCCGGGTGGCGTCACGCTGGTCGACTTCGCGATGCCCGCGTTCCCGCTGTCCCTGCCCACGGCGCCACTGGGCACGGACGGCCCCGTCTTCGGCGGCGACGGTGGTGGTGGGACGTCGATGTCCTACGTCGGTACCGAGGACCCGGTCCACGGCGTCACCGTGCACGTGGGGACGGAGGCCCCGCCCCTGGGGTCGGACGGCTCGCCCGGTCAGGTCGTGCAGGACGCCGTGACCGTCGACGGCCGGCCTGGCCGGCTGACCGTCATGAACCGCGGGTCGGCGGAGGCCGAGGTCGCCTACCTCGACTGGGAGCGGGTGCCCGGGCAGTGGGTCACCGTCATGGGCCGGGGCCGGTTCGCCGAGCGCGAGACCGTGACGGCCCTCGGCGAGGACCTCGTCGACGGCCCGCAGACCGTGCCTCTGCAGTTGCGGCTGGCACCGGCGGGCTGGCGCCTGGACTTCTTCAAGGAGAACGGCCGGATCGTCCGCCTGGCCGACGACACCGACCCCGAGGTGGGCCTGACCGTGCACGTGCCGTCCTCCGACGAGGTCGTCCCCGTCGACCAGTGGCCCGGCATGGTGGAGGGGGTCGCGGCGCCGGTCGAGGAGCTGGCCGTGCTGGGCCAGCCCGCCCACGTGGCGCGGACCGACCACGGCGGCGGGCAGGAGGGCTGGTACCTGCAGGCGCGGTTCCCCGACGGGACGGGTTTCGTCGTGCAGGCGCCGGGCGACCTCACGAGGGAGCAGGTGGTGCAGATCGCCGAGCAGGTGACCTACACGCCCTGAGCCGGTACGCAGGCACGCCGAGCCGCACGACCTCAGCGGTCGTGCGGCTCGGTGTGCGGGTGTTCGGGGCTCGGGTCAGGCTGCGGCGACGAGTGGAGGGCCGGTGCTCCCCGGTCCGGTGCGGCCGGGTCCGATGCCGATCTCGCTGCCGTCGGGTCGCCAGGTGCGCCATCGGCCGTCGGGTTGCCGCTCGACCCGGAACCCGTGGTGCACCTTGGTGTGGTGCCGCTCGCACAGCAGCGCCGAGTTCTCCAGCGACGTGTCCCCGCCGTTGATCCACTCCAGCAGGTGGTGCACGTCGCACCAGGAGGTGGGGGCGCCGCAGCCGGTGAACACGCACCCGCCGTCGCGCACCTCGGCGGCCCGGCGCACGTGCGGGGGCACCAGGCGCAGGTTGCGGCCGTAGTCCAGCGGCCTCCCATCCGGCCCCATGACGATCCGGGTGACGGCCCCGTCGCAGGCGATCCAGCGGGCCCGGGCGGCGGAGATGGCCGCCCCGAACCCCATCTCCCCTGCGCCGGGGTGGGTGCCGGGCCCGAACAGGTCCTCGGCGTCGATCTTCACGATGACCTGCGGCTTGTGCCCGCGCAGCACCGGCAGCCGGCCGGCGGCTAGCTGGGTGTCGCACAGCTGCACCAGCGCATCGGCGAGCTGCTGGGACCGGGTGCGCTCGTCCCCGGCGGCCCGGCCGGCCTGCACCACGGCCTCCAGCGCGGTCTGCAGCTTCTCCCCGCCCACCGCGTCCAGGTCGAACCGCCCGCTGATGCTGCCGTCGGCGTGCCGGGTGATGGCCAGCCGGCGTCCCTCGGTGGGGTCGGGCTCGGGGCCGTCGGCGTCCAGCCGGTCCAGGTAGTGCCGCACCGCCCGCGCGGTGTCGGCGTGCGGGCGGCTCTGCGCCACCCCGGTGAGCACCGCGTCCACCGCGGCCAGGTCCACGCCCTGCTCGGCGGCCAGCGCCAGGGCCGCCGGCTCGACCACCCGGCCCAGCACCGCGGCCTGCTCGCCGGTCACCGCACCGGCGGCGAACGCCGCCGCCATCCCCGGCTCAGAACGCTGTCCACAGATCCGCCGCATGCCTTGACCGGAGCCGCCGCGGTCCGGATGCGCGTTGGGCCCGATCGTCGTGTGGTGGGGTGAGACCCATGAGTGCTGCCTGGCCCGCGACCGACCCCACCGAGGTCGAGATCAGCAGTGGCGACGCGCGGCTGGTCGTCGACCTGCGCGGTGGGGCGATGCGCGCGCTGACCGTCGGCGACCGGGAGCTGCTCGACGGGTACGCCGCGGGCACGGTGCCCGGCGGCAGCCGCGGCCGGGTGCTGCTGCCCTGGCCCAACCGCATCCGCGACGGCCGGTGGAGCTGGGACGGCCGCGACCTGCAGCTCGAGCTCACCGGCCCGGGCAAGCCGGTCGCCATGCACGGGCTGGTCGGCTGGCAGCCGTGGACGGTCCTGGAGCAGTCCGGCGACGCCGTCACCGTCGGCACCGTCGTCGAGCCCCGTTCCGGCTATCCGTTCCGGCTCGCCGCGGCGGTCGACCACGGCCTCGGGCCCGGCCGGCTCACCGTGACCATGCGTGTCCGCAACGAGGGCGCCGAGCCGGCGCCCTTCGGCGCCGGCTTCCACCCCTACCTGGCCGTCGGCGCGGAGCAGGACGACGCCATCGCCGACGCCGAGCTCGCCCTGCCCGCCCGCACCGAGCTGGTGGTGGACGACGGCGGGCTGCCGACGGGGGAGCGGCGCCCCTTCGACGGCGCCGTCGGCCGGATCGGCGACCGCGCCCTCGACACCCCCGTCACCGACCTCGAGCGCGACGCCGACGGCTGGGCCCGGGTGCGGCTGCGCAGCGCAGCGCTCGGCACCCTGGAGCTGGCCGTCGACCGGGCGTGGCCGTGGCTGCAGGTCTTCACCGGCGACACGCTCCAGCCGGGGCAGCGCCGGCGCAGCGTGGCCGTCGAGCCGATGACCTGCCCGCCCAACGCGCTCGCCGACTCCGTCGACCTCGTCGTCCTCGAGCCGGGCGCGGACTGGGCCGGCACCTGGACCCTCGGCTGGGAGGTGTGACGTGCAGGTCGCGGAGCTGTGGCGCTACCCGGTCAAGTCGCTGCAGGGCGAGCGGCTGGTCGGCGCCGAGGTCGGGGCCGACGGGCTGGCCGGCGACCGGCAGTGGGCGCTGTTCGACACCGCGACCGGCTTCGGGCTGACCGCCCGGCGGGTGCCCGACCTGCTGTTCCTGACCGGCCGGCTGCGCGCCGACGGCACCGCCGAGGTCGTGCTGCCGGACGGCTCCGTCACATCGGGCGACGGCGTCCTGTCGGAGTGGCTGGGCCGGCCGGTGGCGCTGCGGTCCGCGGCCGAGGCACCCGGTGAGCGGTTCTACGAGAACCCCAACGAAGTGGGCGAGGCGGGCGAGTACGACTGGGACGCCTTCCCCGGTGCCCAGGGCGCCTTCCACGACAGCTCCCGCACCCGTGTCTCGCTCGTCTCCACCGCGACGCTGGGCACCTGGGACCGGCGGCGGTTCCGCGCGAACGTCGTCCTGGCGGGGGAGGGCGAGGACGCGCTGGTGGGCCGGCGGGTGCGGCTGGGCGGCGCCGAGCTGGACGTCGTGAAGCAGGTCGACCGCTGCGTCATGGTGACCCGCCCGCAGCCCGGCGGGATCGGTCGCGACAACGGCGTCCTCAAGACGATCCACCGGCAGCGGGACGGCTGCCTGGCGGTCGGCGCGCTGGTGACCCGTCCGGGGCCCGTGGCCGTGGGCGACGGGCTGGCACCGTGAGCCGCGTGCGGACCGTGGCACTGCGGCCGGGGGAGGAGTCCATCCGGCTGGGGCAGCTGCTCAAGCTGGTGGACGCCGTCCCGACCGGCGCCCAGGTCAAGGACGTGCTGCTCACCGGCACGGTGCGGGTCAACGGCGAGCCCGAGGAGCGCCGCGGCCGCCAGCTGCGGAAGGGTGACGTGGTCAGCGTGGCGGGCATGGAGGACGTGCGGGTCTCGTGAGCGGGGTTCCACGTGGAACTGCGAGGGTGGGGCCATGACGCGTGCGCCGTACCTGTCGGCCCGCCTGCAGGGCTTCGGGACGACGGTCTTCGCCGAGATGAGCGCGCTCGCCGTCGCCACCGGGTCGATCAACCTCGGGCAGGGCTTCCCCGACTACCCCGGACCGCCGGAGGTGCTCGACGTCGCCCGCGCGGCGATCGGCACCGCGTACGACCAGTACCCGCCGGGGCCCGGGATCCCCGAGCTGCGCGCCGCGGTCGCCGAGCACGTGCACCGCTTCGGCGGCCACGGCTACGACCCCGACACCGAGGTCCTGGTCACCGCCGGCGCCACCGAGGCGCTGACCGCCGCGCTGCTGGCGCTGCTCGAGCCGGGCGACGAGGTCGTGCTGTTCGAGCCCATGTACGACAGCTACGCCGCGGGGATCGCGATGGCCGGCGGCGTCGCCCGGCCGGTGCCGTTGAGCCCACCCGAGGACGGTCGCGGGCCGTGGACCTTCGACGCCGCCGAGCTGCGCGCCGCGGTCACCCCGCGGGCGCGGCTGCTGCTGCTCAACACGCCGCACAACCCCACCGGCAAGGTGTTCAGCCGCGCCGAGCTCGGGGTGCTCGCCGCGCTGGCCATGGAGCACGAGCTGCTGGTGCTCGCCGACGAGGTCTACGAGCACCTGGTCTTCAGCGGCGCCGGGCACACCTCGCTGGCCACCGTGCCGGGCATGCGCGAACGCACCCTCGTCGTCGGCAGCGCCGGGAAGACCTTCAACGTCACCGGGTGGAAGGTCGGCTGGATCTGCGGGCCGGCACCGCTGGTGTCCGCCGTCCGCACGGCCAAGCAGTTCCTCACCTACGTCAACGGCGGGCCGTTCCAGCCCGCGGTCGCGGCCGGGCTGCGGCTGCCCGACGACTACTTCGCGGGCATCGCGCGCGACCTGGAGTACCGCCGCGACCTGCTGGTCGCGGGGCTGACCGCCGCGGGGCTACCGGTGGTGTGCCCGGAGGCGACGTACTTCGCCACGGTCGACGTCCGGCCGGTGCAGCCCGACGGGGACGGCCTGGCGTTCTGCCGGTCGCTCCCCGCGCGCGCCGGGGTGGTCGCCGTCCCGACGGTGGTCTTCTACTCGGCACAGCACGCCCACCTGGGCCGGCACCTGGTGCGCTTCGCGTTCTGCAAGAGCGACGCGGTGCTGGGCGAGGGCGTCGAGCGACTGGGGAGGATGCAGCGATGAGGTTCGGAGTGGTCCAGCACGACATCGTCTGGGAGGACCGGGCGGCGAACTTCGCCCGGCTGGCGCCGCTGGTCGCCCGCGCGGCCGGCGCCGGGGCGGAGTTCGTGCTGCTCAGCGAGACGTTCTCCACCGGCTTCTCGATGACGCCGGGCATCGGGGAGCCCGAGGGTGGCCCGTCGGCGCAGTTCCTGGTCGAGCAGGCCGCGACGCACGGCGTCTGGGTGGCCGGCAGCTGCCCGGAGGTGGCCCCCGGCGGGGACCTGCCCTACAACTCCTTCGTCCTGGCCGGCCCCGACGGCACGGTGCACCGCTACCGCAAGCTGCACCCGTTCACCCACGGCGGCGAGCACGAGCGCTTCCGGGCCGGGGAGAAGCCGGTGACGGTGGAGGTCGGCGGCCTGCGGGTCACCCCGTTCGTCTGCTACGACCTGCGCTTCGCCGACGTCTTCTGGCACGCGGCCCTGGACACCGACGTCTACCTGGTGACGGCGAACTGGCCGGCGGCCCGGCGGCTGCACTGGCAGACGCTGCTGCAGGCCCGGGCGATCGAGAACCAGGCCTACGTCGTCGGCTGCAACCGGGTCGGCACGGCCGGCGACGGCACCGGGCACGCCGGCGACAGCCGCATCGTCAGCCCGATGGGCGAGCTGCTGGCGACCGCCGCCGGCGTGGAGACGGTCCTGGTGGCCGACGTCGACCCCGCCGAGGTCACGGCCACCCGAGAGCGGCTCCAGTTCCTCGCCGACAGGCGCTGACGGCAGAGCCTCGCCGACCGCCGCGCCTAGCGCGCCCGGTCCTCGTCGACGTCGATCCGCTCGCGGCGCACCTGGTCGCGGACCTGCACGTGCTCGGTGACGACGTCGGTGTGCAGCCGCACCCGCTCGACGGGCACCACCTCGGTGCCGACGACCGGTCGCTCGGCGTGCAGCACGATCACCTCCGGCAGGCCCGTCCCGGCGACCGCGCCGGCCGCCACCGCGGGGCCGTCGGCGTCCAGCGGCACCTCCTCGATGCGGATCTCCTCGCGACGCACCGGGACGGTGACGGTCACCTCCTCGGTGACCACGTACTTGACGACGCGCACGCGCTTGGCGGCATAGCGCTCGGTGGACACCCGCAGCCGCTCCTCGCTGCGGGTCATCGCGCCGTCCGCCGGGGGCGGGGGGACGGCGGCGACCGGCACCGTCTCGCCGTGGGAGGCACCCCGCGAGACCGACAGCGTGTCCTGCCGCAGACCGCCCGACCCCGACCCGGACGGCACGTGCGACAGGTCGTGGGTCGTGACGTCGTCCGGGCCCGCGGGCACGCCCCCGGCGTCCAGGCCGTAGTGCTGCCGCAGCAGCGCCTCGTCCTCGGGGGCCAGGTGCTGGTCGGACACCGACGGCGCACTGCGGACGGCGTCCTTCGTGACCGGCAGCCGCACGCTGCCCTCGGCGAAGGTCGCCTCCCCCGCCGGGACGACGGAGTGCCGGGTGCCGAACAGCCCGGTGGACACCGCCACCCAGGTGGGGGCGCCGGTGCGGTCGTCGGTGAAGAAGTGCTCGACCGTGCCGATCTTCTCGCCGTCGGGACCGTAGGCCGGGCTGCCGATCGCCGCCGACAGTTCTCGTTCGCTCAACACCGGGTCGGCTCCCCTCGTCATCCGGGTCCCCTCGGACCCGCGAGGTCGACCGTGCCCACCCAGGACTCCGCCCGAACATCGCGCTCCGCCGGCGTGCCCACCTGTGCAGACCTGCCTACCGTGGCAACCGTGACCACCGAGCACATCGAGGTCGAGCGGAAGTTCGAGGCCGACGAGTCCCTCGCCCTGCCCGACCTCACCGGTACGGGTGCGGTCGCCGCCGTCGACGGGCCGGAGGAGCAGGCGCTGGAGGCGACCTACTACGACACCCCCGACCTGCGGCTGCTGCGCTCCCGCGTGACGCTGCGGCGGCGCACCGGCGGTGCCGACGCCGGGTGGCACGTGAAGCTGCCCGGGGCGAACGGCTCCCGGCGGGAGCTGCACCAGCCGCCGGGTCGCGCGGCCCGCACCGCCCCGCGGTCGGTCACCGGCCCGGTCCTCGGGCTGCTGGGCACCGCGGCGGCCGAGCCGGTCGCCACCATCGCCACCCGCCGGGTGGTGCACCGGCTGCTCGACGAGCAGGGCCGGGTGCTGGCCGAGCTCGCCGACGACTCCGTCGTCGGCACGGCGCTGGCGACCGACCCCGGCGAGCCGGCCACCGTCACCAGCTGGCGCGAGCTCGAGGTCGAGCTGGTGGACGGCGACGAGGCGCTGCTCGAGGCGGTGGCCGAGCGGCTCGTCGCGGCCGGCGCGCGCCCCTCCGCGCTGCCGTCCAAGCTCGGCCGGGTGCTGGACGGCCGGCTGCCCGTGCCGGCTCCCCCCGCCGCCGAGCCCGAGGCGGCGGAGGACGGCGGTAGCGGCACGAAGGGCACGAAGGGCACGAAGGGCAAGAAGCGGAAGAAGGCGGCGAAGGGGGAGCGGCTCCCGGCCCGGACGGCGGGGGAGGTCGTGCTCGGCGCGGTCGCCGGCCAGCTGAAGGCGCTGCGGGACGCCGACCTCGCGGTGCGCACCGAGCAGCCCGAGGGCGTGCACGACCTGCGGGTGGCCTGCCGGCGGCTGCGCAGCATCCTCGCCGCGTTCCGCCCGGTGCTCGACCGGGAGCACACCGACCCGCTGCGCACCGAGCTGCAGTGGGTCGGCGCGCAGCTCTCCGGCGCGCGGGACACCGAGGTGGCGCTGTCCCACCTGCGGGAGCTGGTCGCCGCCCAGCCGGTGGAGCTCGTGCTCGGCCCGGTCGCCGCCCGGCTGCAGCAGACCGAGATCAAGGACCACGAGGCCGGCGCCCGCCGGGTCACCCGCACCCTCACCGACCGCCGCTACCTGCAGCTGCTCGACGCCCTGGACGCGCTGCTGGCGCAGCCGCCGGTCACCGAGCTGGCCGCCGAGCCCGCGTCCGCGCCGCTGGCCGACGCCGTCCGGCGCAGCGGGAAGCGGCTGCGCCGGCTCGTCGAGGCCGCGCGCGAGGCCGAGGGCGCCGAGCGGCACCACCTGTTGCACGAGGTGCGCAAGGCCACCAAGCGGGTGCGCTACACCGCCGAGGTGGCGGCGACCGGGTTCGGGGAGCCGGCCGCGGCGCTGGTCGCCTGCACCAAGGAGGTGCAGGACCGGCTGGGCACCGCGCAGGACACCGTGGTCACCCGGGACGTCGCCGTCCGGCTGGGCCGGGCCGCGTACGCCGCGGGGGAGAACGCCTGGACGTACGGGCGGCTGCACGCCCTCGAGGAGGCCCGCGCGGCGGCGGCCGAGGACGGGTTCTGGACACTGGAGCCGGGTCTGCGCCGCGCGATCAGGACGGTCGTCCGGCTAGCCTGAGCGAGGTCCCCACTCCCGCCGGGCCCGCCGCCGGTCCCGTCCAGGGCACCGCCCTGAGCCCTGACGGCCCCTGTGCAGGGTCCCGCCGCGAGCACGCCAGCGGCGGGGAGCACGGGGGTCCTCCACGGGTGGGACGGGGTCCTCCCATGGTGGGGGGCGAGGAGGTCATTCCGCTGTCGATCATCGGTGTGCTCGGTTTCGGCACCGTCGTCCTGCTGGCCGTGGTCCTGCTCAACGGCTACGCGTGGTGGCGGCTGGTCCGCAGCACCACCCGGCCGGGCCGCACCCGGCGGCTGCTGACCGTGGTCCTGGTGCTGCTGGCGCTGCTGCCGGTGGGCGCGGTGCTGCTGCGCCGGCAGGACTCCGCGCTCGGCACGGTGGTGCAGTGGGTGGGCTTCAGCTGGCTGGGCGTCGTCTTCTACCTCTTCCTGACCCTGCTGGCGCTCGAGCCGGTGCGCTGGGTGGCGGGTCGCCTGCTGCCCGGTGCCGCGAGCCCGACCACGGAGACCGGCGTCGAGGAGGTCGTTCCCAGTGGGGGCCGGAGACCTCCGCGCGGGGACGACGCAGCGGCTCGACGCGACGGCGGGACGGCCCCCGGCCGGGACACGGGCAGCGGCTCCACGGCGGACGCGACGGCACCTGGCCGCGGTGCCGTCCGACAGGACGGCGATGGGCACGGCGCCGTCCCCGATGCCTCCCGCCGGCTGTTCCTCGCCCGGGGGCTGGCCGCCACGGCCGGGGCCGTCGCACTGGGCACCGCGGGCACCGGCGCCTGGTTCGCCAACAGCGCCCCCGTCGTCCGCCGGGTGCCGGTCACCCTCCCCGGGTTGGCCCCGGCCCTGGACGGGCTGCGGATCGTCACCTTCTCCGACGGCCACCTCTCGGCGATGTCCAGCACGCGGCGCTTCGAGCGGCTGGTCGAGCTGGTGAACGAGCAGCAGCCCGACGTCGTGGCGATCGTCGGCGACCTCGTCGACGGCGAGCTGAGCGAGCTGCGCGAGGAGGTCGCCCCGCTGGCGGACCTGGTCAGCCGGCAGGGCGTCTACTTCGTCACCGGCAACCACGAGTACTTCGTCGACACCACCGCCTGGCTGCGCCACCTGCCCACCCTCGGCGTCGAGGTGCTGCGCAACGAGCGGGTGCCGATCCGGCGCGGCGGCGCGTACGTCGACCTGGCCGGCATCGACGACCGGACGGCGATCGGCTCGGGGGTCCCCGGCCACGGCGCGGACCTGGACACCGCGCTCGACGGCCGCGACGACGCCGTCCCCGTGGTGCTCCTGGCCCACCAGCCGGTGCAGGTGGAGCAGGCGGCGGCCGCGGGGGTGGGCCTGCAGCTGTCCGGGCACACCCACGGCGGCCAGCTGTGGCCCTTCGACTACGCCGTCCTGCTGGACCAGCCGGTCGTCCAGGGACTGTCCCGGGTGGGGGACACCCAGCTCTACGTCACGACCGGCGCGGGCTCCTGGGGGCCGCCGATGCGGATCGGTGCCCGGCCGGAGGTCGCCGTCGTCGAGCTGCGCGCCCCCTGAGCCTCACACCTCGCGCAGCGCCGCCAGGGCCTCCCCGACGAACTCCTCCAACGGCCGCGAGCCGTCGGCCTCCGCCCACCGCAGCACCGCCTGCGTGTACGCGGACATGTGCGCGGTGACGACGACGCGGGCGACGGTGTCGGCGTCGGTGTCCGCCACGCCCAGCGCGTCGAGGAACATCTGCGCCGTCTCCCGCTCGTACTCCGCTGCCCGGTAGCGCAGCCCCGGGGTCCGGGCGATCAGCTTCCAGCGCACCAGGGCCTCGGCGAGGCGATCCCCCTGCAGACCCCGGAGGAAGCCGGTCACCACGCCGTCCATCCGCTGGCGGATCGGGAGGTCGGCCGGCACCGAGGCCAGCAGGGCGGCCACCTCCTCGCGCGCCGGCAGCGCCATGATGAGCACGTCCTTGCCGGTGAAGTGGGCGTAGAAGGTCGGCACCGACACCCCTGCCGCGGCGGCGATCTGCCCGACCGTCACCTCCTCGTAGCCCTGCTCGCCGAACAGCCGCATCGCCGCGTCGTGGATCCGCCGGTGCGTGGCGGCGTACTGGCGGGCGCGGTGGTCCTGGGCCACGGTCGATCCCCTCTCCCATCCCCGGATCTCGGCCACTTCTGCCAGTGCCCGGGCGAGGACGCCGAGATGTCACCACATCATGTGTGGCGCGCGCTGCGCGTGCACGCCGCTCTCACGTGGGGGATCGCACCCCCCAGGTGACACGGGCGAGCAGGAAGACGTCTGTAGACGACAAGACGTCTACACCCCCAGTACCTTTGGTCGGGTGACCAGCGCCGTGACGGGACCCAAGTACCTCTCGGTGCGGGAGAACCTGCGCCGGCGGGTGTCCGCACTGCCCGAGCACACCCTGCTCCCGCCCGAGCCGGTGCTCTGCGAGGAGTACGGGGTCAGCCGGATCACGCTGCGCCGCGCCGTCGACGGTCTGGTGGCCGACGGCCACCTGGTGCGCGAGCAGGGCCGCGGCACCTACGTGACCCGCCCGGCCATCCGGCACGAGTACCGCGAGAGCTTCGTGCACCGCATCGCCGGCTGGAGCTCGGTGATGACCGAGCAGGGCGCCCAGGTCGGCACCACGGTGCTCACCCAGCGGGTCACCCCGGTGCAGCCGCCGGTCGCCACCGAGCTGGGCCTGGAGCCGGCGACCGACGTCGTCGAGCTGGTCCGGCTGCGCAGCGTCGACGGCGCCCCCAACCACGTGGCGCACAGCTTCCTGCCGGCGGCCACCTACCCGCGGGCGGCCGAGGCCGACCTGAGCCAGGGCTCGCTGTACGAGTTCCTGCGGCGGGAGTACTCGGCCGACCTGGCCACCGCGCGGATCGTCGTCGACGTCGGCACCGCGGCGCCGGAGGAGGCCGACCTGCTGCAGGTGGTCGCCGGCTCGCCGCTGCTGGTGGTGCGGACGACGGTCCGCGACAGCAGCGGCCAGCCCCTCGTGCACAGCTTCTCCCGGCTGCGGCCCGACGTGAGCCAGGTGGAGTTCGAGGTCTCCGTCAGCGGCCGCTGACAGCGGCCCACCGTTCCCCCCACACCCCGCGCGGACCCCTGGAGGGCGGCCGGCGCGGACTACCGTCGGCCGGGCCGCCCTCGTCGTCCCGGAGGTCCCATGCCCCAGCCGGTCACCGCCAGCGGCACCCGAGAGGTGCCCCACGCGCGGCACCGGGTGTGGGGGGCGCTCGCCGTCCTCGCCCCCTACTGCGCCGTCTGCGACGTCTCCTACGTCGTCGACGGCGCAGGCGCCCCGGGCCGTGGCACGCGCTTCGTCTGCGTGCCGGGCCGCCTCGACGAGGGCGTGCAGCCCCCGCCCGGCGCCCCGCAGGGCGAGATCGTCGAGTGGGTGCCGCAGGAGCGGGTCACCACCCGGCTGCGGCTGACCCCCGAGACCTGGACGACGACCATCGAGCTGGCCGACGCCGGGCCCGGCGCCACCCGGGTGACCATCACCGTCAGCCACGAGCCGCACTCCTCGGGCCGGCTCGCCCAGCGGCTGACCCAGCGGCTGATGCGCGGCGGCGTGCGGGAGATGGTGCAGCGGACGGTGGCCGGTGAGCTGGACCGGCTGCCGGCGCACGTGGAGCAACTGCCCGCGACGTGACCTGTGCCCCTGGTGCGGCGCGTGTGCCGGGGTGATCTTGGGGGTACGGAACCCGCTGTTCGGGCGTGCCACCTCCAGGCGCGCCCCCGGCTGCAAGGAGAACGCCATGGTGATGGACATCCTCGGGCTCATCGTCGTCGGCCTGATCATCGGGGCGCTCGCCCGACTGTTGAAGCCGGGCAAGCAGTCGATGAGCATCCTCGCGACCATGCTGCTCGGCGTCGCGGGCGCGCTGATCGGCGGGCTGATCGCCGGTCTGCTCGGCACGGGCGGCATCTTCGAGCTCAACGTCCTCGGGTTCATCCTCGCGGTCGTCGCCGCGGTGATCCTCGTCGGCATCTACGCGGGTACCTCGGGCGGCCGCAACCGCGCCGTCCGCTGACCCCGGTGCCGGGGGCTCCGCAACTCGGCGGAGTCCCCGCGCCGGTCGGCCGAGTCAGGCCGGCGTCCCGCTCCCAGGCCCCAGGAGGGCACGTGCTCCAGATCCTCGGACTCATCGTGGTCGGCTCGATCATCGGGGCGCTGGCCCGCCTGATCAAGCCGGGCAGGCAGCGGATGAGCATCCTCGCGACCATGCTGCTCGGCGTCGCCGGCGCCGTCATCGGCGGTCTCATCGCCGACTGGCTGGACGTCGGCTCGATCACCGAGCTGAACGTCTGGGGGTTCGTCTTCGCCGTCCTCGCCGCCCTCCTGCTCATCGGCGTCGCCGAGGGCGTGGCCGGCGGCCGCGACCGCGCCGTCCGCTGATCCCGGTCCCCAGCGGCTCCCGGCCCGACCTCAGAGGTCGACGGAGTCCCCCGGGGCCAGCCGGCTGAACGGGGTCGGCGTCCCCGGGCCCCGCTCGCCCAGCAGGGCGCCGACGAGGCCCAGCCCGGTCTCGTTGAGCAGCCCGTCGTGGATGGCGTACGCCTGGTCGGCGTCCACGGCCCGCACGTAGTCGATCACCTCCGCGGTCTTCGACCACGGGGCGTGCACCGGCACCAGCAGCGTGGCCACCGGCTCCCCGGGCACGGTGAACGCGTCGCCGGGGTGGAAGACCACGCCGCCGACCAGGAACCCGACGTTCCCGATGCGCGGCACCTCCGGGTGGATCACCGCGTGCAGCTCCCCGTGCACGGTCACGTCGAACCCGGCGACCTCGACCGCGTCGCCGTCCCCCACCACGTGCACGCGGCCGGCCGGGCCGTCCAGCTGCGCGGCCACCGAGCCGTTGGTCCAGACCTGCAGCTCCGGGTCGGCCGCCATCGCCGCGCGGAGCACGTCGGGCGCGAAGTGGTCGGCGTGCTCGTGGGTCACCAGGACCGCGCTCGCGCCGTCGAGCGCCGCCGGGTCGGTGAAGGCGCCGGGGTCGATCACGAGCCGCCGGTCGTCCTCGCCGAGGACGACGCAGGCATGGCCGTGCTTGGTCAGCTCCATGACCGCATCCTGCCTCCGGCCCGGCGGACCCGCCCGTGCCGCCTCCGGGTGGACGTCCTCACCCGGAGGGGTGACACCACCCGGTCCGGCCGTCACCACCGGAGCCCGTGCTGCCGACCACTGGGGGCATGAGCGCTCCCGCCCTGGTCGCCGCCCCCGTCCTCGTCGCCGCCCGCAGCCGCGCGCACGGCCCGACCGCCGCCCTGTGGCACGCCGTCGAGCTGCACCGCCCGGCCGCCGAGGTCGACGGCGCCTGCGAGCTCACCGTCTGCGGCTCGCTGGCCCGCGTCGAGGTCGAGCAGGCCTGGCCGACCCCGGCCCGCGACGTCTGCCCCTCCTGCCTCGTCCTCACCCGCTGACGGGGTGGCCCCCCTGCAACGTCCCGCCGCGGCCCCGTGAGGGGGCCGCTCAGGCGGGTTCCTCGGCGAGCTCGGCACGCAGCCGCGCCAGCAGGTCCGAGCGGGTGCCCGCGCCCAGCCGCTGGCGCATCCGCGACACGTGGTGCTCCACCGTCTTCGCCGAGATGTAGAGCCGCCCGCCGATCTCGCGGTAGGTCTGCCCGGCCACCACCAGCCGGGCCACCTCCCGCTCCCGGTCGCTGAGCGCGCCCGTGCCCACGGCCGGCGTCGGCTCACCGGCCGGCCGCGGCGCCGGCACCGCCGCGGCGGTCTCGCAGCCGGCGCTGTCGGCCAGTGACCGCGCGCAGCCCAGCAGCACCGAGCGGGACCGCTGGTCGGTCGCCCGTGCCGCCGCCTGCCCGGCCAGCCGCGACCCGTCCCAGCCCAGCCCCACCGCGGTCAGCTGCTCGGCCGCGGCCACCACGCCGTCGGTGTCGACGTCCCCCGACAGCACGCGCAGCCAGGTACGCCCGGCCCTCGCCAGGACGGCCGCGTAGGGGCTGGTCCGCGAGGCCGCCACCAGGGCCGCCGCGTGCGGCCGCAGCCCGTCCGGGTCGTCGGCCAGGATCGCCGCCTGCGCGCCGCTCCAGTGCAGCGGGCTGGCCCACAGCGGCGGGTCGCCCAGCCGCCCCAGCAGGGCCTGCGCCTCGGCCAGGTGCGGGCGCAGCCGCTCGCCGTCCCGCAGCCGCGCCCCGGCCACCACCAGCTCGCCGAGCGGCAGCAGGGTGACCAGGTCCACCGGGTACCGCACCACGGCCTCGCGCGCGCGCACCCACGCCTGCACGAGGGCCGGCAGGTCGCTGCTGCGCCGCGCCAGGCCCACCTCGAGGGCCTGCAGGACGACGTCGTCGCGCGGTTCGAGCGGCCCGCCGTCCCCCTGCACCTGCGCGACCTGCTCGCGCGCCCGCGACACCCGGCCGGCCAGCATCGCGATCCACGCGAGCAGCAGCCGGTGCCGCCGCCGGCAGGGTGGGCCGCCGAGGTCGGCGTCCACCGCACGCTGCAGCACCGACTCCGCCACCCCCAGCTCCCCGCAGTGCAGTGCCACCAGCGCGGCCAGGGCCGCGGGGGAGTCCACCAGGAGCGCGGTGCGCCCCACGGGCTCCAGCAGCGCGGCCGCGCGGGTCAGCGTGGAGAGCGCGGCGGCGATGTCGGCGGCGGCGTCGTCCCCGGTGCGCAGCGACTGCAGCACCCCCTGCGCGGTGAGCTCCTCGCTGACGGACAGCACCGTGGGCAGCCCCGGCGCGGTGCGCGCGTCCTCCAGGGCGGCGGTCGCCGCGTCGGGCTCACCGGTCGCCAGGAGGGCCAGCGCCGCGGAGCCCGCGCGTTCGGGGCCGGCCAGCCGGCACAGGCCCGCGGCGCGGGTCAGCAGCCCCCGCTGGGCCAGCACGGCCGCGGCCACCCCGGCCGCGCGGGCCCGGTCGGGGGCGGTCTCGTCGGCCAGCGCGGTGTCGGCCCACTGCAGCGCGCCGTCCAGGTCGCCGGCCAGGGCTGCGGCCTGCGCGCGCCGGCCAGCCAGCGACGCCACCGGCGCACCGCTGCGCGCGGCCTCCCCGAGCAGCTGGGCGGCCAGCGCCGGGTCGTCGGTCAGCGCGGCCTCGCCGTGCCGCTCCAGCAGCAGCGCCGCGTGCCGGTCGCGGACCCGTTCCGCGGCCAGCCGCCGGGCCAGCTCCAGGGGCTCGTCGCCGCGCTCGACCAGCAGCGCCAGCAGCTGGCGGCGGACCCGCCGGGTGACGTCGGGCGGGGTGGCCGCCAGCAGTCCCCGGGCGGCGAGCGGCACGACCTCGCCGGCGTCCAGCAGCAGGCCGGTCGCCCGGCCCGCCTCGAGCAGGTCGACCGCCCGGTCCGCCGGCAGGCCGAGGACCTCACCCAGCACGTCCTCGTCCAGCGGCGCCCCCGCGGCGAGGGCGTGCAGCAGCGCGCGGGTCTGCTCGTCCACGCCGGCCAGGTCCGCGCGGACCCGGTCGGTGACCTCGTCGGGCACCACCAGGCGGCCCGGCTGCGCGGGCACCCCGCTGCGGTCGCGCCGGCCCAGCGCCCGCAGCAGCGGGAGCGCGTACGCGGGCAGGCCGCCGCTCTGGACCAGGACGGCGTCGGCGAGCGCGGGGGCCAGCCCCTCGCCCAGCAGCTCGCGCGCCCAGCCGCGCAGCTGCCCCCGGTCGGCGTGCCCGAGGACGACGGTGCGGCGGGCGGGGCCCAGTTCGGCGAGCAGCGCGTGCAGCGGCGCGGGGCGCGGCCACGGGCGCAGGGCGAGCACGACGCGGGCGGCGGGCGACCGCAGCAGGCCGCCCAGGCGGACCACGTCGTCCCCGGTCAGCCGGTGGGCGTCGTCGACGACGACCGCGACCGGGCCGGGCAGCGCGGCCGGGTCCTCCGGGACGGCGTCGAGCACCGCCAGCCCGGCGCGCTCGTGCGCGGTGGCCAGCTCGGCCAGCAGCAGCGACTTCCCGGTGCCCCCCGGCCCCTGCACCGTCACCACGGCCGGCGCCCGGCCCGCGGGGGCGGTCAGCTCGCGGACCAGCTCCGGGGTCCATGCGGTCGCGGTGGTCACGGGGTGCCCGCCGTCGTCGCCGCGGCCGTGCCGGGAGCGGCGTCGGCCGCTATCGCGGGAGCCGGCTCGGCCGTCGGCTCCGCGGCGGGCGGCTCCTCGGCCGGGGGCGGTGCAGGGACGGGGTCCACGGGCGCGGGCTCCACGGTCTCGGGTGTCGCGGGCGGGGGCGCCGGCTGCTCGACCGGGGTCTCCCCGGCCGGCGGCTCGCTGGTCCCGGGCGTGGTGGGCGGCTGCTCTGGGGTGGACGGCTCCGCCACCACGGGCGGCGGTCCGGCCGACGTCTGCGGCGCGGTCGGACCACCGGTCGCCGGTGCGGGGGCGGTGGCGGTCGAGGTCCCGGCACCCGGGGTGACGGCGCTCGGGGTGCCGGCCGCGCGGGACGGGCCGGCCGCCGCGCTCGACGACCCGGGGGCGGTGCTCCTCGGCGACGACGTGCCCCGACCGGGAGCCGGTGCTCCGCCGGTGCGGGCGGCGGTGGCGATGGCGGCGGCCAGGCTGGTCCGCGCAGGTGACCCCGCGGCGGGGGCGGCGGCCGCTGCGGGAGCCCCCGCGGCCCGAGCGGACGAGGTGTCGCCCACGGCGGCCGAGCCCCGGGCCACGACGTCGCCGTCGTCGGCGGCGGCCGCCTCCTGTCCCGCGGGAGGCGGCGCGAGGACGGCGTCGTACAGACCCGCCGCGGCGGGTCCCAGGGTCAGCAACCCGAGTGCCAGCCCGGTCACGACCGCGCCGCGGCCCAGCCGGGCGCCGCGCCGCACGGCCGGGCCCGCCGGCCGGGGCGGTGATCCCGGCCGGGTCCGGTCCTGCCCCGCCCGGGCGCTGCGGGGGCGCGGGAGGGCGGGTGCCGGGCGGTCGTCGTCCGCGGCGGGGTCCGTACCCACCGGCACGGCGGCGATCGGGACCACTCCGGCGGGCTCCGCCACGGCGGGTGCGACGACGGCCGGCTCCGGCACGCCCGACTCCTCGGCCGCCAGCGCTCCGGCGGCCAGCGTGGCCGCCCCGAGGGCCGCGGTCAGGGCGGGGTCGGCGCCCACGACCAGCGGCCGCCCCAGCTCGCCGGAGAGCACCTCGGCGACCAGTGGCACGCGCACCCCGCCACCGGCCAGCACCACCGCGTCGAGGTCCGCCGCCCGCAGCCCGGCGGCCGCCACCGTGGCGGCCAGCACCGCGGCGGAGCGCTGCGCGGGCTCCGCCAGCACCTCGTCGAGCTCCTCGCGGGTGAGCCGCACCGGTCCGCCCGGCGTGCGGACCTGCACGACGGTCGCGGTCGACAGCGCCTCCTTGGCCGCCACGCACGCCGCCCGCAGCCCCGCGGGGTCCGCGGCCGGCGTGTCGAGGCAGCCGGCGACGTGCGCCACGACCGCGTCGTCGACGTCCCGGCCGCCCCAGGGCAGCGGTGCGGGCGGGCCGGCGAGGTGCGCCAGCGGCTGGTCCGGCGTGGGACCGACGACGGCGGTGTCCAGCGCGCCGGCCCCCAGGTCGTAGACGGCGACCGTCGGCTCGGCCGGCAGGTCCCCGGCGGCCACGTGCGCGGCCACCGCGGCCACCGCGCTCGACACGAGGGAGAACCGCGGGACGCCGGCCTCGGCGAGCGCTGCGGCCAGGACGGCGCAGCGGTGCCCGGCCCAGGACGGCGGCACGGTGACCACCGTCCACGCGTCGGGGCGGCCCGCCTGCTCCGCGGCCAGCTCCCGGACCCGCACGACGGCGGCGGCGACCAGGTCGGCGGCCGGGACCGCCCGACCGCCGGCGTACACCGGTACCCCGTCGCCGACCCGCGCCAGCAGCGGCCGGAGTCGCGCCGTCCCGTCGGCGGGGACCAGGGCGAGCGCGCCGTCGTCCCCGACCGCCGCGGTGACCCGCCCCTCCGCGAGGGGCAGCGCGCACACCTGCCCGTCCACCGTGCAGACCGCGGCGGAGACGGCACCGTCCCCGACGTCGATCCCCAACCCGTACTCGCCGTTGCGCACAGGTCCCCCTGCCTGACTGCTGTCCCGGGTCCAGGTCCGGACCGGCGGGTCCCTCGCAACGTAGGTCCCACCCGTCCGCCCTGTCTCGCCTGTCGACGGGACGGACCGACGGCGGACCGTGAGGAGGGGGCGACACCCCGCAGCCCCTAACGCACAGTCAGCGGGCATCCCCCAACGACGCCGGACGACGGGGGCGCTCTCCCCGATGCCGGGGCGGGGCCGGTGGGAGTGGACTGCGCCGCAGCAGCCGACCGACGGCGGACGGCTCGGGACCCAGGAGTGCGCATGTCCACCATCGCGAGCACGCTGCTCGACTTCATCCTCGACCTGTTCCGCGACCCGGAGAAGGCCGCCGCCTACGAGGCGGACCCGCACGGCGCCCTGGAGGCCGCGGGCCTCGGGGGTACCACGCCGGAGGAGGTCGCCGACCTCGTGCCGATGGTGCAGGACTTCTCCACCTACGGCGGCTGGAACGGCGGCTACGACGACGCGGGCGGCCGCGGCCAGGACGACGACGACGACGAGGGCGGCCGCGGCCGCGACTGCGACGCCGACGACCGGAGCGGTTCGTCCCCGAGCGCGGCCGACGACGACGACCACCACCACGGCGACGTCGAGCCGGCCCGGCGGCCCGACCACGACGAGCACGACCACGGCCACGGTCACTCCCCCGCGCCGGTCGGCGGCACCGAGACGGTGGTCATCACCCACCTGCAGGAGGTGCACTACGCGCACACCGAGACCACGGTGGAGATCGACGCCTCGCACAGCATCTGGGTGAGCGGCGACGCGCAGGCGATCTTCGGCGAGGTGGAGGGCGACGTCACCAAGATCGACAACGACGGCGGCATCGTCGCCGGCGACGACGTCGAGGACGTCTCGATCGACAACAGCGACAACTCGGTGAGCGACTCCTACAACACCGACGTCGAGGTCGACATCGAGGACAGCCCGATCAACGTCGGTGGCTCGCAGGCCGTGGACAGCTTCAACGGCAACGAGGACAACGACGTGACCGCCGACGACGGCGGTCAGGTCGGCGACAACACCTCCGTGCGGGTGGACGACGTCACCGTGGTCAGCGACTCGGAGAACGTCGGCAACACCACCACGGTGACCGACAGCTTCAACGACGAGTCCGACAACTCGGTCGAGGTCGAGGTGGAGGACTCGTTCAACGACAACTCCACGGACAACCAGGACTCGTTCAACGACAACTCCACGGACGTCGACGTCCAGGACTCGTTCAACGACAACTCGTCGGACGACGACGTCGACAACTCGTCGGACGACGACGTCGAGGTCGAGGTGGAGGACTCGTTCAACGACAACTCCGAGCGGACCGACAACTCCGACAACTCGATCAACGACTCCTTCGACGACGAGTCGGACAACTCGACGGACATCGACGTCGACGACAGCGGCAACGACAACTCGGTGAACGACTCCGTGGTCGACTCCGAGATCGACTGACCGTCACCGCGCACGCCGGGTCCCGGTCGCTCCACGGGGGAGCGACCGGGACCCGGCCGCGCTCTGTCCCCGACGGCCCGCCGGTGGTAGGAACCGGTGCCCAGGAGGTGTCCGTGGTCACGACGGTCCAGGTGCTCGACCGCGCGCTGGCGCTGGCCGAGGCGTGCGAGCGGCCAGACCTGCACCGGCGGCTGCTGCAGGCCCGCGCCCGCAGCGAGGACCCGCGGGTCCGGGTGCTCGTCGTCGGTGAGCCCAAGCAGGGCAAGAGCTCGCTGGTCAACGCCCTGGTCGGCGCGCCGGTCTGCCCGGTGGCCGACGACGTGGCCACCGTCGTCCCCACGGTGGTGCGGGCCGGCGAGGCCCCGCGGGCCAGCCTGGTGCTCGCCACGGGGTCGCGGGCCGACGACGACGGGCCCACCGAGCGGGTGCCGGTGCCCATCGACCAGGTGGCCTCCCGGGTGACCGGCGAGGGGACCGAGCGGCTGGTGCAGGCCGAGGTGGAGCTGCCCCGCCGGCTGCTCGACGGTCTGGAGATCGTCGACACCGCCGGGGTGGGCGGCGTGGGCTCGCACCGGGCGCTGCGCACCGTCGACCTGCTGCCCACCGCCGACGCCGTCCTGCTGGTGTCCGACGCCAGCCAGGAGTTCACCGCCCCGGAGATGGCCTTCCTGGAACAGGCCGCGGCGCTGTGCCCGACCGTGGTCTGCGTGCTGACCAAGACCGACGCCTGCCCGCACTGGCGGGAGGTGGCCGAGCTCGACCGCGGCCACCTGGCGGGCCGCGGGGTCGAGGCGCCGGTGTTCGCGGTCTCCTCCGCGCTGGCCCAGCTCGCCGTGCAGCACCGCGACCGCGAGCTGCACGAGGAGTCGGGGATCGGCGCCCTGGTCACCCACCTGCGCCGCGAGGTGGCCGACCGCGCCGAGGTGCTGGCGCGCCGGGCGCTGGTGCACGACCTCACCGCGGTCACCGACCACCTGTCCCTGGCGGTGCGCTCGGAGCTGGCCGGCCTGGAGGACCCGGCGCACCGCGACGAGCTGCTGCGCGGTCTGGAGGACGCCCGCGCCGCCGCGGACGACCTGCGCCGCCGCTCGTCGCGCTGGCAGCAGGTGCTCGCCGACGGCGTGGCCGACCTGGTGGCCGACATCGACTTCGACCTGCGCGACCGCTCGCGCACGGTGATCCGCGAGGCCGAGGAGGCCATCGACGCCCAGGACCCCGGCCCCATGTGGCCCGAGCTCGCCGAGTGGCTGGACCGGCGGATCGCCGCGGCCGTCGCCGACAGCTACGTGTGGGCCGAGCAGCGCTCCGAGTGGCTGGCGGCGCGGGTGATCGAGCAGTTCGCCAAGGACGGCGGCGGTGCGGTGCCCGCGCTGTCGGTCGGCGCGGCCGGCGACGCGCTGGAGGGCCTGGTGGACCTGCCGGAGCTGGACGACGGCTCGATGACGCTGCGCGAGCGGACTCTCATCGGGCTGCGCGGTTCCTACACCGGCGTCCTGATGACCGGACTGGTCACCAGCCTGGCGGGGATGGCGATCATCAACCCGGTCTCGGTCGCCGCCGGCGTGCTGCTGGGGCGTAAGGCCTACAACGACGACAAGCAGCAGCGCCTGCAGCGGCGTCGGTCGGACGCGAAGGCCGTGGTGCGCCGGCACCTGGACGAGGTGGTGTTCCAGGTGGGCAAGCACCTCAAGGACCGGCTGCGCACCGTCTCCCGCACGCTGCGCGACCTGATCAGCGACACCGCCGACGAGATGGCCCGGTCGCTGGCCGACGCCGTGGCCGCCGCCCAGCGTTCGACCCGCGAGGCCACCGCCGAGCGGGACGCCCGCATCCGCGCCCTGCGGCAGCGGCGCGAGCAGCTCGACCGGCTGGCCGCCGACGTCCGCGCGCTGGGCAGGGCGGCGGTGCCCGCCACGTGACCGAGCCCGCGAGGTCACGCAGGGGTACAGCACCGCCGGGCACGGGGACGACGAGCGCCGGCGAGGAGGGCACGTGACCGAGCCCGCGAGGTCACGCAGGGGTACAGCACCGCCGGGCATGGGGACGACGAGCGCCGGCGAGGAGGGCACGTGACCGAGCCCGCGAGGTCACGCAGGGGTACAGCACCGCCGGGCATGGGGACGACGAGCGCCGGCGAGGAGGGCACGTGACCGAGCCCGCGAGGTCACGCAGGGGTACAGCACCGCCGGGCACGGGGACGACGAGCGCCGGCGAGGAGGCCACGTGACCGAGCTGGACGACGTCCGGGCGCTGCTCGACGAGGCGCTGGCCCGCTACCAGGACGTACCCGCGGTCGCCGACCGGCTCGCGGCGCAGCGGCGGCGGCTGGACGAGCCGCTGCGCCTGGCGCTGGTCGGGCGGGTGAAGTCGGGCAAGTCGACGCTGCTCAACGCCCTGGTCGGCGCGCGGGTGGCGCCCACCGACGCCGGCGAGTGCACCCGGGTGGTCACCCACTACCGGCACGGCGCCACCCCGCGGGTGGAGCTGCACGGCACCGACGGCGGCCGGCGGACCCTGCCGGTGCGCCGCGCGGACGGCGGCCTGCGGCTGGAGCTCGGCGGCACCCCGCCGGAGGAGGTCGCGCAGCTGGTCGTGGACTGGCCGGCCGACGACCTGCGGCCGGCGACCGTCGTCGACACCCCGGGGATCGCGTCGCTGTCGACCGGCACCAGCACGCGCACCCGCGAGTTCCTCGGCACCGACCAGGGGCCGGCCGGCGCCGACGCCGTCGTCTTCCTCACCCGCCAGCCGCAGCCCGAGGACGTCGCCGTCCTGGCCGCCTTCCAGGCCGGCACCGGCGGAGCGGGCGCGCTGACGACGACGATCACCGTGCTCTCCCGCGCCGACGAGGTCGGGGCCGGGCGGCTCGACGCGCTGGCCGCCGCGGAGTCGGTGGCCCGGCGGATGTCGGCCGACCCGCAGGTGCGCGCGGTGAGCTCGGCGGTGCTGCCGGTGGCCGGGCTGCTGGCGCTGGCCGGCCGGACCCTGCGGCACGGCGACTTCGTCGCGCTGCGCACGCTGGCCTCGGCCGACCAGCAGCAGGTGTCCCGGATGCTGCTGACCGCGGACCGGTTCACCCGGGCCGACGCGCCGGTGCCGCTGTCGGTGGAGGTGCGGGCCGCGTTGCTGGACCGGCTGGGCCTGTTCGGCATCCGGCTGTCGGTCGCCCTGGTGCGGACCGGCGTCCCCGACGCCTCGGCGCTGGCCGACGAGCTGCTGGCCCGCAGCGGGCTGGCCGAGCTGCAGCGGCTGCTGCGGGTGCAGTTCACCGAGCGGGGCACGCAGCTGCGGGCCGGGACGGCGCTGCGGCTGCTGGCCGACGTCCTCGACGAGCACCCGCTCCCCGCGGACGACGACCTGCGGGCGGACCTGGAGCGGCTGCGCCTGGCCACCCCCGACCTGGCGGAGCTCGACCTGCTGGCCCGCTCCCGCGCGGCGGCCGGCCCGCTGCCGGAGCACCTGCGGGCCGAGGCGGAGGGCCTGCTCGGCGCCGCGGGCACCGGCCCGGCCGCCCGGCTGGGCCTGCCGGAGGGCACCCCGGACGGGCAGCTGCGGCGGGCCGCCCTGGACGCGCTGGCCCGCTGGCGCGACGCCGCCGACGACCCGCTGGCCTGGCGGGCGACGGCGGACGCCGCGGAGGTCGTCGTCCGGGCCTGCGAGCGCCTGCTCGCCGGGCTGGACCGGTCAGCCGCGGAAGGCCCGGGCCGAGCGGCTCAGCAGCGGGACGGGGGCGACCACGAACAGCCCGGCGGCGGCTACGAACGCCCACCGGTCGAGGTCGGCGCCCCCGGCGACGACGGTCTGGGCGACGTCGAGCGCGAGCACGGCCGGCACCGCGGTGAGCAGCAGCGCCCAGCGCGCCCAGCCGCGCCCGCGTAGCACCAGCGCCGTCCACACCAGGGAGACCGCCACCAGGGCGGCGACCCCGCCGAGGACCAGCGCGACGGTGGCCGCCACGCCGTCGGCGACCAGGTCGGCCGGGGCGGCGGGGTCCTCGGCGGTCGCGAGCGCGGCCAGCCGGTCGCGCAGCGGACCGAGGTCCAGCAGCGCGCTGGTGAGGCCGGTGACCGCGGCCAGGCAGCCGGCCCACCACAGCGCCGCGGTCAGCCGCACGGACGCCGGTCGGGGCGTGGGGGTGCGGGCGACCGGCGGGGCGAGGTCGCTGGTCAGGGCCGGTCGGGGCGGGGGCAGCTCCTGGGCGACGTTGCCGGTGAGCACGACCCGCCGGGGCAGGGGGTGGTGCGCCGCCGGCTGCCGGACCTCGTCGGACCTGGTGGACCCCGTCACGTGCCGCCCCTCCCGTACGCCGCCGGACCGCCGCAGCCTGTCACCGGATCGGCAGCCGGTCGGCTGCCCGGGGGGCCGGCCGACCGGACCCGCTCGTGTCGGTACCGGGAGGAGCGCGGGGTGCGCGCTCAGTGACCGGTGAACTGCGGGGCGCGCTTCTCCAGGAAGGCCTCGACGGCCTCGCGGTGGTCGTCGGTGCGGCCCAGGCCGGTCTGCAGCCGGGCCTCCAGCGCCAGGGTGTCCTCGAGGGAGTCGGTGGCGGCCGTGGCCAGGACGGTCTTGATCGCGCGGTAGGCGGCGGTCGGGCCGGCGGCCAGCCGCGCGGCCAGCGCCTGCGCCTCGGCGAGCACGCGCCCGGGCTCGACGACCCGGTGCACCAGGCCCCACTGGGCGGCGGTCTCGGCCAGGAACGGCTCGGGCAGCAGCAGCAGCTCGGTGGCCCGCGAGCCGCCGACGCAGTGCACCAGCCGGGAGGCCAGCGCGGAGTCACTGGACAGCCCGATGCCGGCGAAGGCGGTGGTGAACTTGGCGCCCGCGGCGGCCACCCGCAGGTCGCCGGCGAGCGCGATGCCGAGCCCCGCGCCGGCGGCCGCACCGTTGACCGCCACGACGACGGGCACCCGCAGCGCGGCCAGCGCCAGCACCAGCGGGTTGTACTCGTCCTCGACGACCGACAGCGACGTCGCGGCGTCCCCCCGCAGGGCCTCGACGTGCTGGCCGAGGTCCTGGCCGACGCAGAAGGCCCGGCCCGACCCGGTGAGCACCACGGCCCGCACCGAGTCGTCGGCGGCCACCTCGCGGACGACGTCGAGCAGCTCGCGCCGCGACCGGTGGGTCAGCCCCGGGCGCAGCATGGTGATCGTGGCGACGCCGCCGGCGTCCTCGCGGGTCACGGTCTCGGGCATCGTCGCCCCACCTCGTCCTTCGTCGTCGTCCTGGCGCACGTCGCAGCGTCCCGGCTCACGCTGCAGGGTCCTGGCTCACGGTCGACGGTGAGCCAGGACCCTGCACGATCAGCTCACCTGATCATCGCGGAGCGTTGTCGCGGTGCTGACGGCGACCGTTCCGCCCTCGCTCCGCTCCTCGGTCGCTGGCGCTCCCTGCGATGCTCACTCAGGCGTCACGGTCGCGGAGCTCCCGGCGGAGGATCTTGCCGGTCGTCGTCTTGGGCAGCTCGTCGACGATCTCCACCGTGCGCGGGTACTTGTAGGCGGCCATCCGCTCCTTGGCGAAGGCGATGACCTCCTCCGCCGTCACCGTGGCCCCCGGCTTGAGCGAGACGAACGCCTTGACCGACTCCCCGCGGTACTCGTCCGGGACGCCGACCACCGCCGCCTCGCGGACCGCCGGGTGCCCGTAGAGGACGTCCTCGACCTCCCGCGGCCAGACCTTGTACCCGGCCGCGTTGATCATGTCCTTCTTGCGGTCGACCAGGTAGAACCAGCCCTGCTCGTCCATGAACCCGACGTCCCCGGTGCGCAGCTCACCACCGGGCAGGGACTCCGCGGTCGCCTCGGGCTTGCGCCAGTACCCCGGCACCACCTGCGGCCCGGACGTCACGATCTCCCCGACCTCGCCGGGCGGCAGCTCCGCACCGTCCTCCCCGAGGATCCGGACGACGGTGTCGTAGACCGGCACCCCCACCGACAACGCCCCGGAGTGGGGGTCCACCGGCGCCCGCCGCCCCAGCGGCACCGCGTGCGAGGGCGAGTTGGTCTCGGTGAGGCCGTAGATGTTGTGGATGTACCGGCCGGTCCTCTCCTCGAACGCGTCCGTGACCGCCGGGGCGATCGGCGCGCCGCCGGAGTAGATGGTGCGCAGCGAGGCGAAGTCCTCCCGCCCGACGCCGGGCACCCCCGACAGCGCGATGAACACGGTGATCGACCCCACCGTGAACGTCGGCCGGTGCTCGCGGATCGCGTCCAGCACCACCTCGGGGTGGAACCGGTGGGCCAGCACCAGCGGGCACGGCACCAGCAGCGCGACGGCGATGTGCCCGATCAGCCCGGTGATGTGGAACAGCGGTGCGACCCCGAGCACGCTGTCCTCGGGCGTCAGCCGCATCCAGTCCCGGTAGGTGGCGGCGTTGAACACCATGTTGGCGTGGGTGTTCATCGCCCCCTTGGGCACGCCCGTCGTCCCCGAGGTGTAGGTCAGCACCGCCACGTCGTCCCGGGACAGGGACGCCGGTTCCGGCGCGCGGCCGGCGTGGGTGGCGACCAGCTCCTCCAGGTCGAGCGTGCCGTCGGGCCGGTCCCGCTTCACGTCCCCGAGGACGCGGGGGTCGTCGCGCGACTGCCGGTCCAGCGGCGAGCAGGTGACGACGGTGCGCACCTGCGTCTCCGGCAGGACGTCGCGGGCCACCGACGTGTACAGCTCCTCCAGGCACAGCAGAGCCGTGGCGCCGGAGTCGGTGAGCAGGTACGTGAGCTCGCGCGCCTTGTTCATCGGGTTGATCGCCACCGCGGCTCCGCCGGCCTTCCAGACGCCGAGCAGCCCGATGACGAACGCCGGGTCGTTCTGCACGTAGAGGCCCATCCGGTCGCCGGGGGCGAAGCCGGCCCCGGTCAGGCCCACGGCCAGGGCGTCGGAGGCGGCGTCGAGGTCGGCGAAGGTGAGGACGCCGTCGAAGTAGCGGATCGCGACGGCGTCCGGCGCCGCCGCCAGCGAGGCCTGGAAGACCTCGAGCACGGTCTCGTGCTCCGGCGTGGTGCCGGCCGGCCGGTCCTCCGGGTAGAGGGCCAGCCACGGCCGGTCGGTGTAGACGCCCACGGCTACTTGATCGCGATCGGGTTGACCGGGGCGCCGGTGGCCTGGTGGATCTTCAGCGGCGCGGCGGCGTAGAGGAACGCGTACTGCCGGTCCTCGGCGCAGTCGGCGGCCAGCTCCTCGAGGTCGGCGATCTCGCTCAGGGTCACCCCGAGGTTGCGCATGAGCGCGCAGTGCAGCGGCAGCGCGGTGCCGTTGTTCGGGTCGAAGGTGACCTCGTTGGCGATGGTGTCGGTGGTCAGGTTGGGGATCTCCATGTCCTGGAACCAGCGCACCAGCTCGGGGCTGTAGACCAGGCCCGGCTCGTTGAAGCCCTCGTAGAACGCCTCGCCCTGCTCGTGGAACAGCTTCAGGAAGTTGGTCCGGATGAGCAGGACGTCGCGCGGCTCGATCCGGGTGCCCTGGGCCTCGGCGCAGGCCATCAGGTCCTCGTGGGTGAAGGTCTCGCCCTTGTCGAGGTTCTCCTTGCCGCGGAAGCGGGCCATGTCGAGCAGGATGCCGCGGCCGACGACGCCCTTGCGGGCGATCGGCTCGACGCTGGCGCGGTCCATGCCGCCGACCGTCGTCCGGGCGTCGTAGCCGTTCCAGATCTGCCCGTCGTACCAGACGTGGCCGAGGGCGTCGTACTGCGTGGAGCCCTGCAGGAAGGCGTTGATCTTGTCGTCGGCGTAGTGCAGGCCGCCGGGGAACTGCGGGGCGTCGGGGGAGTCCCAGGTGGACTCGTCGAGGATCATGGTGCGCTCGGCGGGCTTGCGGCCCGGCCACACCGGGTCGCCCTTCGGGTCGCCGATCAGCCGCTGCAGGGTGAACACCTTCCCCTGCCGGACGTGCTGGACGCCGCGCAGCACCTCCTCGGCGGTGAGGTAGTTGAGCGCGCCGACCTCGTCCTCCGGGCCCCACTTGCCCCAGTTGGTGGGTGCGTCGGCGAGCACCTCGGTCATGTCGGGGACCGCCGGGGCCTGCTGCTCGGTGTTGGTCATGGGGGGACGTCCTCTCCGTCGAGTCGTGTCCGCGGCGCGCCCGCCGCCGGGGTGCCCACCGTCACAGTCCGGTCGAGCGGCTGGCAAGGCGGGACACGGGGCTCCGGGGCGGCGTGCAACGTCGTGCAACGTCCCGCGAGCGGCCTCCCCGACCGTGGCCGGATCGTGACGGGACGGTCCCTCCGGAGGCCCCCGGGCCTGGCAGCATGGACGGCGGACGACGGGCGGCGCCGTCCTCCGGGGACGGCGGCACCTCGCAGTCGGCGCCGTTCCTGCACGGCATGTGTAGCGGGGCGGGCTGCGGGACATCCACAGCCAGGGGCACCGGCGTCCCCGGGGTGCAGTGGACAGCCGGGGTCACAGGCGAGGAGTGAGCCACCGTGGTGGAGCCGGGTCGACACAACCTGGGTGGCCGGTACGAGCTCGCCGAGCTGATCGCCGCCGGCGGCATGGGGCAGGTCTGGCGCGGCACCGACGTCCTCCTGGGCCGTCCGGTCGCGGTCAAGGTGCTGCGCAGCGAGTACACCGGCGACCCGACCTTCCGCGCGCGCTTCCGCGCCGAGGCCCAGCACGCCGCCGGGCTGAGCCACCCCCACATCGCCGCCGTCTTCGACTACGGCGAGACCGAGGCGACCGACGGCAGCGGCGAGACGCTGGCCTACCTGGTCATGGAGCTGGTCGAGGGTGAGCCGCTGTCGGCGCTGCTGCAGCGCGAGGGCCGGCTGACCCCGGCCGCCACGCTGGTGCTGCTGGAGCAGACCGCCGCCGCGCTCGCCGAGGCCCACCGGGTCGGGCTGGTGCACCGCGACGTCAAGCCGGGCAACATCCTGGTCCGCGCCGACGGCAGCGTGAAGATCACCGACTTCGGCATCGCCTGGTCGGCCGGGAGCGTGCCGCTCACCCGGACCGGCCAGGTGATCGGCACCCCGCAGTACCTCGCGCCGGAGGTCGCCGAGGGCCAGCACGCCGTGCCGGCCAGCGACGTCTACGCCCTGGGCCTGGTCGGCTACGAGTGCCTCACCGGCCACCCCGCCTTCGACGGGGACAACGCGGTGACGATCGCGCTCAAGCAGGTGCGCGACGACCCCGAGCCGCTGCCCGACGACCTGCCCGGCGGCGTCCGCACGCTGATCCGCCGCGCGCTGGCCAAGGACCCGGCGTCGCGGATCCCCGACGCCGCCGCCTTCCTCGCCGCGGTCGAGGACGTCCGCGCCGGCCGTCCCCAGCCCGAGCCCGCGCCGACCCGCAGCGTCGCCCTGCACCCCGGCCCGCCCCCGGTCGCGGGCCCGGCGGAGGGCCCGGCCACGCGGACGGTCCGCCCGCCGTCGCCCCGCCGGCGCGGCGCGGCCGCCGTCCTGGTGCCCGTGGTGACGCTGCTGCTGGGCGCCGGCGCCGCCGCCGGTGTCTTCGTGGCCGTCTCCAGCGACGAGGGGGACGCCGGCCCGACGGTGGTCGCCGCGCAGACCGAGGACGCGCGGATCGTGCTGGCCCCCGATGACTACGTCGGCCGGCAGGTCGACGAGGCGGCGCTGGCGCTGTCCGCGCTGGGGCTGCTCGTGCAGCGCGTGGAGGAGGTGACCGACGCCGCCGAGCCCGGCGCGGTCACCGCCGTCGACCCGGCCGGCGCGCAGCTGCGCCCGGGCGACACCGTGCGGGTGCTCTTCGCCGTCGCGCCGGAGCCCGCCCCGCGGCCGCAGCGCGACCGCGCACCGGAGACCTGGGCGTCCGACCGGTGGGACGACGACGAGGAGGAGCCGGTCCGGGCGGCGGAGCCGGAGCCCGAGCCGGAGCCTGAGCCCGCTCCCGAGCCGGAGCCGGAAGCCGCGCCCGACCCGGCGGAGAGCAGCGCGCCGCCGGCGCCGGTGCAGGACGGGCGGGAGGCCGGCACCCCGCCGACGTCGTCCTCCTCGGCGCCGGCGACCGCCGCGCCGTCGTCAACGGCACCGGCTCCGAGCGACCCGGCCCGGCCGTCCGGCCCGGCATCCGGGAACCCGGCTCCGGCCGGCGGCGACGCGGAGGACCGGGGCCGCACCGAGCGCTGAGGGCGCCCGGACGGGTGAGCCCGGCGGCCCGGGGTTTCACAGCGGGGTCCAGGTGGCACCCTGGAGGGCCGCGGCGGACCGCCGCGACCGGGGGACGGGCAGGAGGAACGGGTGGCCGAGCCGGGGGTGCGCACGCTCGACGGCCGGTACGAACTGCTCTCGCTGCTCGCCACCGGCGGCATGGGCCAGGTGTGGCGGGGTCACGACGCCCTGCTGGACCGGCAGGTCGCGGTGAAGGTCCTGCGCAGCGAGTTCACCGGCGACCCGACGTTCCTCGCGCGGTTCCGGGCCGAGGCCCAGCACACCGCGCGGCTGGTGCACCCCAACATCGCCGCGCTGCACGACTACGGCGAGGTCGTCACGGCGCACGGGGAGACGCTCGCCTACCTCGTGATGGAGCTGGTGGAGGGCGAGCCGCTGTCCGCGCTGCTCGCGCGCCGCGGCCGGCTGGACCCGCAGCGCACCCTCGACGTCGTCCGGCAGACCGCCGCGGCACTGGCCGTCGCGCACGCCGCCGGGGTGGTGCACCGCGACGTCAAGCCCGGGAACGTGCTGGTCGGCTGGGACGGCGTCGTCAAGATCACCGACTTCGGCATCGCCTGGTCGGCGTCCAGCGTGCCGCTGACCGGCACCGGCCAGGTGGTCGGCACCGCGCACTACCTCTCCCCGGAGCAGGCCGAGGGCGGCAAGGCCGGCCCGGCCAGCGACGTCTACGCACTGGGTGCGATCACCTACGAGTGCCTCGCCGGACGGCGGGCCTTCGACGGTGAGAGCCCGGTGCAGATCGCGCTCGCGCAGATCCGCGACGAACCCGAGCCGCTGCCGGACGACGTCCCCGCGCCGGTGCGCACGCTCGTCGCCCGCGCCCTGGTCAAGGACCCGGCGCTGCGCTTCCCCGACGGCGCCGCCTTCCGCGCAGCCGTCGACGCCGTGCGCGCCGGCCGCGCGCTGGCGCCACTGCCGCCCCCCACCACGCCGCTGCCGGCCGCGGGCCCCCGCCGCTCGCGGGTGCTGGTCCCGGCGGCCGCGCTGCTGCTCGGCGCGGCGCTCGGCGTGGGCGCGCTGCAGGTCGCCGGTGGGGAGGACCCCGGGACGCCGGTGGCCGTGGCCGACACCGAGGCCCCGTCCCCCGCGCAGGTGGAGCCGGTCGCGGCGCTGGTGGTCACGGCGGCCGACCACCTCGGGCGCCCGGCCGACGAGGTCGAGGCGGCGCTCGCCGCGCTCGGCCTGCGGGTGGGACGGGTGACCGTGGAGCGCTCCGACGTCCCGGCCGGTCAGGTCGTGGAGCTGGGGCCGGTCGGCGCGCTGTCCCCCGGCGACCTGGTCACGCTGACCGTCGCGGCGTCCCCGCCTCCGCCGCCGCCCGCGCCGGCTCCCGCGCCCGCCCCGGCCCCCGATCCCGCCCCGGCCCCCGCGCCCGTGGTCGTCGTCGAGCCGGCGCCCGCGCCCGTCGCCCCGCCGGCTCCGGAGCCGGCTCCCGCGCCCGACCAGGACGAGGACGACGAGGAGTCCGGCCCGGGCAAGGCCAAGGGCAAGGACAGGGACTCGTCCGGCCGGGGCAACGACCGCGACGACTGAGTGCGGGTCAGTCCCGGCCGCGGCGGGGGGCGACCCACAGCGCTGCCCCCAGGGCGGCCAGCGCGGCGGTGAGGACGAAGCCGCGGTCGCTGTCGACCCGGGGGAGCACGACGAGCACCCAGAACACGGCCACGCCGGTCAGCCCGCCGGCGGCGACCTTCCACGCCGCGTCGGGCCGCAGCCGGGCCGCCGGGACGAACCGGCCGGCGTAGGGCAGCGCGCCGAGCAGGGCGGCCAGGGTCGCGAAGACCGACCACAGGGTCACCGCGGACCACAGGGACACCTCGCCGAAGCCGACCGCCAGGCCGACCTGCAGCAGCAGGAGGGACAGCGCGGTCAGGCCGGTGCCCACACGGACGGCCCGCTCCTCCGCCGGGCGCGGGCTGCGCGGTGCGCGCGGGGTCCTCGGCCGGCGCGGGGTCCGGGCGCTGCGGGCCGGGCGAGCCGCCTCCGGGGTGTGCGGCGCGCCGAGAGGGTGCCGGGAGGTGTCCGCGGGCGGCGGGGTCGCGGCACCGGGTGGGCCGGGCGGCGGTCCGACGGGGCCGGTGGGGTGGACGTGCCCGGTCTGGCCGGGCGGCTGGACGCCCTCGATCGGACCCGTGGGCCGGACGCCCCCGGCCGGCGGCTCGGCGTCCACGCGGGGGAGGTGGTGCGTGCCGGTGACGGTGGCCGTGGTGCCGACCCCGATCTCCTGGGTGCCGGGGCCGGCAGGGTCCCGGGGCGCGGGCGTCTCGGGGGTGGTGATCGGCTCCGTCACGGTGCCTCCTCGCTCGCGCGCCTGCACGCGCCGGACCGGTTCGTCCGCGCACGCTATCGCCGGGGAGTCCCACCACCCGGCACGAAACGCGGGCGTGCCGACGGCTCGTTAGGGTCGGCCGGGTGGCCGTGCGCGCAGGGATCGTCGTCACCGGGACCGAGGTCCTCACCGGCCGCGTGAGCGACCGCAACGGCCCCTGGCTGGCCGAGGAGCTGCGCCGGCTCGGCGTGGACGTCGGCACGGTGGTCGTCGTCGGCGACCGGCCCGAGGACCTGCGCGACGCGCTGCGCTTCCTCGCCGGCGAGGACGTCGTCCTCACCACCGGCGGCCTGGGGCCCACCGCCGACGACCTGACCGCCGAGATCGTGGCCGGCGTGCAGGGCCGGCCGCCGGCGCTCGACCCGGCGCTGGAGCGGCAGATCGCCGGCATCGTCGAGGGGCTGATGGAGGGCCGCGGGTGGCGGGCGGACCCGGAGGCGACGGCGGCCGGCGTCCGCAAGCAGGCGATGGTGCCCGAGGGGGCGACCGTGCTGCCGCCGGTCGGGACGGCGCCGGGGCTCGTCGTCCCCCCGGCGGACGGGCGGGCCGGGCCGGTGGTCGTCGTCCTGCCCGGGCCGCCGTCGGAGCTGCAGGGCATGTGGCCGGCCGCCCTGGCGGCCGAGCCGGTGCGGCGGGCGCTGGCCGGCCGCAGCGAGCTGCGCCAGGAGACCCTGCGGCTGTGGGGCACGCTCGAGTCGCAGCTGGCGGCGACGCTGCGGCAGTCGGACTGGGCGGGCCTGGAGATCACCACGTGCCTGCGCGAGGGCGAGCTGGAGATCGTCACGCGCTACGGGCCCGACGCGCAGCCGGAGTACGACCGGCTGGTCGAGGCGGTGCGGGCGGCGCACGGCGGGACGCTGTTCTCCACCGGCCCGACCCTCGACGAGCTCGTGGCGTCGGCCTTCTCCTCCTCCGGGCTGACCGTGGCGACGGCGGAGTCGTGCACGAGCGGGCTGCTGGTGGCCCGGCTGACCGAGCGGGCCGGGTCCTCGGCGTGGGTGCTGGGCGGGGTGGCGTCCTACGCGAACTCGGCGAAGGAGGCGCTGGTCGGCGTCCCCCCGGACGTGCTGGCCTCGTACGGCGCCGTGAGCACGCAGGTGGCCGCGGCGCTGGCCGAGGGGGCGCGCGCCCGGTTCGGGGCGGACGTCGGCGTGGGCATCACCGGCATCGCCGGACCCGGCGGCGGGACGCCGGACAAGCCGGTCGGCACCGTGCACCTGTGCGCCGTGGGGCCGTCCTCCGAGGGGCTGCCGCGCTCGGTCGTGCTGCCCGGCTCGCGCTCGGCGGTGCGGCAGCGGTCGGTGGCCCTGGCGATGCACATGCTCCGCCAGCTGCTGGTCGGCGGGCCGCCCGCCTGATGGAGCTGCTGACGCCCTCCGCCCGGCAGCTCTCGGCGTACGGCAGTTCGGGCGCGGAGCTGCTGCGGGCGGCGCTCGTGCAGGAGCCGCAGGACGGCTTCGCGGTGGACGTCGTCCGGCTGGCGGCGAGGGGGTCGATCGGGCGGCACCCGACGCCGCCGTGGCAGCCGTTCCTTATCGTCTCCGGCCGAAGCTGGGTGTCGGGCCCGTCCGGTGACCGGCGCCCGCTGCGGGCCGGGGAGGCGGCGCCGTGGGCGCCGGGGGAGGACCACGCGTCCGAAACCGACGAGGGCCTGACCGCCGTCGTGGTGCAGTGCCGTGCCCGGTCCCTGTCCGACGTGGAGGTGCCATGACGACCCTGACGCTGCACGCGACCGGACCGGTCGGACCGGACGAGGCCTGGGAGCGCTACGCCGTCCCGGCGCGCTGGGCGGACTGGGCGCCGCAGATCACCGGCGTCGAGCTGCCGGTCGCCCGGCTGGTCGCCGGGGTGCGCGGGCGCGTGCGCGGGCCGCTGGGGGTGACGCTGCCCTTCGTCGTCGACGCGGTCGACGAGGCGGCGCGGCAGTGGGCGTGGACGGTGTCGGCCGGGCCCGTGCGGCTGCACCTGGTGCACTGGGTCGCCGAGGGGCCGGACGGCGGCAGCACCACCGGTCTGCGGGTGACCGGCCCGGCGCCGGTGGTGGTCGGCTACGCCCCGCTGGCGCACCTCGCGATCGGCCGGCTGGTCCGCCCGCTGAGCTGATCGGCAGCCGACACGCGCGGTGATCTCCCGCCCCAGCTCGGTCTCGCCCCACGGCGGCCACGAGTGCAGCCCGGCCCGGCCGAGGAGGGCGCCGGTCGCCCGGTCGACGAGCGCGCTCTGGCCGTAGCTGTTGCCGCCAGGCGGTCTCGAACCTCGCCACCTGGACGGCGGTGCCCGCGGCGTCGAGCGCGATCCTGCCGATGTACCGGGCCACGTTCGGGTCGGCGTAGACCTCGATGAGCGCTGCAGTGGCTCCGCCGAGGGCGGTGGCACGAGCAGGTGCTCGGCCTCCAGGTGCACGGAGCGGCACGCTGACCGGGATCGTGGCAGACGTCGTGTCAAGGCCGGGCGCTCATCTGTGGACATGGCGCTGAGCTGGGGATTCATGTGGCATGGCGCGCTCTGGACCGCTATTATTCGTACATGTGTTCGATCGATGAGGTCGGGGGCGTGGAGGCATTGACCTCGGCGCTGGACACCCTCGCCGGCGAGGACCTGGCGCCGTTGTTCGGCCCGGCGCTGCTGGAGCGGCTGGGTCCGCTGCTGGTGGCGCAGAACCGGATCGCGGCGGAGGTGGCGCGCACGGTGCGGGAGTGCGAGGTGTCCGGCGCCGCCGAGCACGACGGGCTCAAGACCATGGGCTCCTGGCTGCGCGGGCACGGGCACCTGTCCGATGCCCAGGCCGCGCGGGTGGTGCGCGCCGGGCGGGCGCTGGCGCACCTGCCTGCGATGGCGCAGGCGTTCGCCGCCGGGCAGGTCACCGCCGAGCAGGCCGCGGTGCTGGGCCGGGTGGCCGAGCCCGAGCACCTCGCGCTGGCCGCCGAGCAGGGCGTGGACCTGGCCGCGGTGGACGCGGTGCTCACCGAGGTGGCGGTGACCCGGCCGTGCGCCGATGTGGCCAAGGCGGTGCGGCACTACCTGGACCGGCTGGACGCCGACGGCCTCGAGCCCGACCCCACCGAGGGCCGCCGGCTGGTGATCGTGAAGCACGCCGACGGCAGCATCACCGGCCGGTTCGACCTGGACGCCGTGGGCGGGGAGCGGCTGCAGACCGCGCTGGAGGCGGTGGTGCAGGCCGGCCGGGGCGCCGGGGATGAGCGGACCCGGTCCCAGCAGCTCGCCGATGCGCTGGTGCAGCTGTGCGACACCGCCCTGGCCGCCGGCCGGCTGCCGATCCTGCGCACCGTGAAGCCGCACGTGGTGCTGCGCATCGACCTCGACGACCTGGCCGACCCGCACGCCGGCCCAGGTGTCGCCGACCTCGGGTTCGGGGCGACGATCTCCGCCGCGCGCGCCCGCTGGGTCGCCTGCGACGCCGGAATCACCCGCATCGTGTTGGGTCCCGACGGCGTCCCGCTGGACCTGGGCCGGGAGCACCGAGTGGTCAACGCGCACCTGCGCAAGGCGGTCGAGCACCGCGACGGCGGGTGCGTGTTCAGCGGCTGCGGGGCGCCGACCTCCTGGTGCGACGTGCACCACCTGCTCGAGTGGGTCAACGGCGGCGAGACGTCGCTGGAGAACTCCGCGCTGCTGTGCGAGCGGCACCACACCAAGGTCCACCACGGCTTCCGGGTGGAACGGCAACCCGACGGCCGATGGCGCACCTGGCGACCCGACGGCACCCAGATCCGCACCGGACCAGGACGCACCGGCCCATCACTCGCCGCCGCGGCCTGACCGCACGCTCACCTGCACGACCCACCCGTGCCGCGCGTTCCACGTGGAACGCGCGGCAGGCGTGCGTTCCGAAATGCGGCGGACGGCGTCGGAGGCGGTGCCTACAGTCGGCAGCCGTGCAGCGGGTGGTCGAGGCGGTGCTGCCCGCGCGGATGGGGACGCCGTTCCGCTGGCTGGTCGGCTCCTCGTGGGTCAGCAACCTCGGCGACGGCATCGCGCTGGCGGCCGGCCCGCTCCTGGTCGCCGGCCAGACCCAGGACCCGCTGCTCGTCGCGCTCGGCGCCCTCCTGCAACGGCTGCCGTGGCTGCTGTTCGGCCTGCACGCCGGCGTCCTCGCCGACCGGGTCGACCGCCGCCGGCTGGTCATCGCCGTCGACATCGCCCGGGTCGGCGTCCTCGTCGTCCTCGGCACCGCGCTGTTCGCCGGGGACGTCGGCATCGTCGTCGTCCTGGCCGCGCTGTTCGTCCTCGGCGCCGCCGAGGTGTTCGCCGACACCGCCCACGGCACGTTGCTGCCGATGGTGGTCCCCCGCGCCGACCTGGGCGTCGGCAACGCCCGGCTGATGGCCGGCGTGCTCACCATGAACGAGCTGGCCGGCCCTGCCCTCGGCGCCGTCCTCTTCGCCGCCGGCACCGCCTGGCCCTTCGTCACCCAGGCGGTGCTGCTCGCGCTCGGCGCGCTGCTCGTGTCCCGGATGCGGCTCCCGGTGCGCGAGCGGCCGGCGGAGCGCTCGCACGTCGGCCGCGACATCGCCGAGGGGCTGCGCTGGACCTGGGGCAACGCCGCCGTCCGCACGCTGACCCTCACCATCGTCAGCTTCAACGTCACCTACGGCGCGGCGTGGTCGGTCCTGGTGCTCTACGCCGACCAGCAGCTGGGCCTCGGCCCGGTCGGCTTCGGGCTGCTCACCTCGGCCGTCGCCGTGGGCGGCATCGCGGGGACGGCGTCGTACGACTGGCTCGAACGGCACGCCAGCCTGGCCAACCTCATGCGCGTCGGCCTGGTGATCGAGACCCTCACCCACCTGGCGTTCGCCCTCGCCACCGCCGCGTGGGTGGCCATGGTGACCATGGTGGTGTTCGGGGCGCACGCCTTCGTCTGGAGCACGACGTCCCGCACCGTGCGGATGCGCGCGGTCCCGATGGACCTGCAGGGCCGCGTCGGCAGCCTCTACGCGATGGGCGTCTTCGGCGGCATCCTGCTCGGTCAGCTGATCGGCGGGCTCATCGCCCGCGTGTGGGGTGTGTCCGGGCCGTTCTGGTTCGGCTTCGTCGGCTCCGCGGTCATCCTCGCCTTCATCTGGTCGCAGCTCGGCCACATCGCCCACGCCGGTGACGACCTGGTGGAGTCCGCCCGGGTGTGATCGGCGCAACGCCCGCTGCCGCGCACTCCTGGGCACGCCGGTGCTCGCGAGCGCACCGGGCCCGGGTTCCGGCTCCCCGAATTGCGCGCGTGTGGTTACCCTCGGTGCTGCGTTGCGCGCCCGGCGCAGTCCGTGGGGGACGGCGGGTGTGGCGCGGTCTCTGCAGGGCGGGACCGACGTGTGCCGCAGGGGGAGAGAGAGCGGGCAGGGTGCACCGAGACCAGAGCGGGCGCGCCGCTTCCGTCGACCCCTTCTCCGCGGTCGCCGACGCCGTCTACCGCATCGACCGCCGCTGGCGCTTCACCTACGTGAACGCCGCCGCGGCCCGCCTGCTGGACCGCCGCGCCGAGGACCTGGTCGGCCAGGAGGCCTTCGCCTGCTTCCCGGAGATCGCCGGCACGGTCATCGAGGACGAGTACCGGGCCGTGCTCGGCGACGGCCGGGCCCGCGACTTCGAGTACTACCACGCGCCGCTGGGCCGCTGGTACGAGATCCGGGCCTTCGCCGACCCCGGCGGCCTCACCGCCTTCCTCCGCGACGTCGACGTCCAGCGCCACACCGCGCAGCAGCGCGCCGCGGCGCTGGCCCAGCTGGGCGCGGTCCTGGAGGCGCTGCCGCCGGCCACGGTGGTGCTGGACGGCGCAGGCCGGATCGAGATGGTCAACCGGGCCTGGACGGCCAACGGCGAGGAGCTGCAACGTGAGGGCGACCGGCCGGCCCGTGCCGGGGAGCGCTACCTGGACGCGATGGCCCGGTACGTCGACCGCGAGCACCACGAGTGCATCGCCGCGGGCCTGCGCGAGCTCGCCGGCGCCGAGGTCACGACCGCCGCCACGTTCAGCCTCGACTACTCCCAGCAGATCGGCCCCACCGAGTCCTGGTTCCGCCTGCAGGCGGCGCGGGTGGACGCCTCCGACCGGATCATCGTCACGCACACCGACATCACCGAGCGGGTGCGCGACCAGCAGGCCCTGGCCTGGCAGGCCAGCCACGACGACCTCACCGGGCTGCCCAACCGCGCCCGGATGCTGGAGCTCATCGGCGAGGCGCTGGTGGGCAGCCGGGGCCGCGCGGCGCTGCTGTTCCTCGACATCGACGGCTTCAAGACGGTCAACGACTCCCTCGGTCACGAGGTCGGCGACGAGCTGCTGCGGCAGGTGGGTGGCCGGCTCACCGAGCAGGTGCGCCCGGGGGACGCCGTCGGACGGCTGGGCGCCGACCAGTTCCTCGTCCTGGCCCGGGACTGCGAGGCCGCCGAGGCCGCGGCCCTGGCCTTCCGGCTGCAGAACTCCTTCTCCCGCCCGTTCCTGGCCGAGGGCATCTCGGTGCCGCTCTCGGCCAGCATCGGCGTGGCGGCCGCCGGGCCCGGCGCCGACCGCGCGCACCAGCTGCTCAGCGACGCCGACGCCGCCGCCTTCGCCGCCAAGGGCGCCGGGCGCGACCGGGTGCACGTCTTCTCCCCGGGGCTGCGGGATGCCGCGCGCTGGCGGCTGGAGGTGGCCAACCGGCTGCGGGACGGCGCCGTCGACGAGTTCGTCGTCCACTACCAGCCCCTGGTCCGCGTCGACACCGGCGAGATCGAGGGCGTGGAGGCGCTGCTGCGGTGGCAGCACCCCGAGCGCGGGCTGCTGACGCCGGACGCCTTCCTGTCCGTGGCCGAGGAGACCGGCCAGCTCATCCCGATCACCCGCTGGCTGCTGGGCGAGACCACCCGGCAGGCCGCCGAGTGGGCCGACCAGGGGCTGCCGCTGCGCATGTCGGTCAACATCAGCGCCCGGCACTTCTCCGCCGAGACGCTGGTCCGCGACGTGCGGGTGGCGCTGCACGACTCCGGGCTGGCCCCGGAGAACCTGGTGCTGGAGCTGACCGAGACCAGCGTCGCCGAGGACCCCACCCGCGCGGAGGACCAGCTGGCGATCCTGCAGAACTCCGGCGTCATCGTGGCCATCGACGACTTCGGCACGGGCTGGTCCTCCCTCGCGCAGCTGCTGGCCCTCCCCATCGGCACGCTGAAGATCGACCGCTCGCTGCTGAGCGCCGCCGCCCGGCTCGCCGCAGGCGGCACCGGGCCGGTCCTCGCCGCGATCGTCTCGCTGGCCCGCACCCTCGGCATCCGCTCGGTCGCCGAGGGGGTGGAGACCGCCGAGCACCTGCAGATGGTCCGCGAGGCCGGCTGCGACCTCGCCCAGGGCTACCTGCTGGCCCGCCCGATGCCGGCCTCCGACGTCCTGCGGTGGGCGACCCGGATCCGGGACGCCGGTGGTGACTCGTGCGCGCTGGCGCTGCAGGCGCAGGGCCGCTGAGCGGTCTCGCGCGGGCCTCCGGGCTGCGCCGGCGGACGCCGCGGCGCGCGACGGCACCCGCCGGTCCGCCGCGCTCGGCCGGTGCGCCGTCCCCCGACGACCGACCGGCGGGGCAGACTGCCCCCGTGACCGACCTGGACGCCGCAGCCGAGACGGCACCCGCCGACGCGTTCGACGGGCGGGGCCGCCCGGCCCTGGACCTGCTGATCTGGGACGCGCCCAACATCGACATGACCCTGTCGACGGTCATCGGCGCCCGCCCCACCGCGGAGACGCGACCCCGGTTCGACGCGATCGCCTCCTGGTTCGTCCAGGGCGCGGGCGACCCCGGCGCCCCGGACGCCCCCGAGGTCGAGGCCTGCGTCTTCGCCAACATCCCGCCGGTGGTCGGCAGCCTGCAGCGCTGGGTGGAGGCGCTGCGCAGCTTCGGCTTCGCGGTCTTCGCGCGGCCCAAGCAGCAGCCCGACGACGACATCGACCAGGCGATGCTCGACCACATCGAGGTCCGCCAGCACAGCCACCGGCTGCGCCGCCTGGTCGTCTTCTCCGGCGACGGCCGCAACTTCGCCGAGCCGCTGGAGGAGCTGGCCCGCACCGGCACGCAGGTCACCGTCGTCGCCTTCAGCGAGGTCGCCGGCTACGCGATCAGCTCGGACCTGCTGGAGTTCATCGACATCGAGGACGTGCCCGGCGCCTTCGCCGTCCCGCTGGACCGGGTGCGCCTCGACGCCCTGCCGCCGGACGGCGCGTGGCTGCGGCCCACCCGCAGCCTGCGGGACTTCGTCGCCTCCTACGTCCGGCGCAACGGCTGACCGGGGTGGCCGACGGAGGAACCGGGCCGGTCGCCACCGAGGACCTGCTGGTCCCGGGGGAGACGTGCTGGCGGATCGAGCGGGCGGACGCGCACGCCGTCTTCGTCGACGCCGCCGACTACTTCGCCACCCTGCGGACGGCGGTGCTGCAGGCGAAGCGCCGGGTGCTGTTCATCGGGTGGGACTTCGACCCGCGGATCCGGATGGACCCGCGCGGGACCCGGCGCCGCACCAGGCGACGGCGGCCGGACAAGCTGGGCCGGGTGCTGGAGGAGGCGGTCCGCACCAACCCGGAACTGGAGATCGGCGTCCTGGTGTGGGACTACGGCGTCATCGGCGCCCTGGCCCGCGGCGTGGTGCCGGTGGTGCTGCTCGACCGGCGCACCCCGGAGCGGCTGACGATGACGGTGGACACCCACCACCCGATCGGCGGCGCGCACCACCAGAAGATCGTGGTGATCGACGACTGCCTGGCCTTCGCCGGCGGCATCGACGTCACCGCCGACCGCTGGGACACCCCCGAGCACCTCGACCGGCACCCGCTGCGCCGCCGGCCCTCCTCGCACCGGCTCACCGGCCCCTGGCACGACGTCACCAGCCTGGTGTCCGGGCCGGCCGCCCGGGCGCTCGGCGACCTGGCGAGGGAACGGTGGGAGAGCGGCACCGGACGGCGCCTGGAGCCGGTCGCCGACGTCGAGGCCTGCTGGCCCGACGGCGTCGAGCCGCTGCTCACCGACGTGGACGTGGCGATCTCGCGGACCCGCCCCGAGCACGGCGGGACCAGCCTGGTGCACGAGATCGAGCTGCTCTGGCTGGCCGCGATCGCCGGGGCCCGGCGCACCGTCTACATCGAGAGCCAGTACTTCGCCAACCGCCGGATCGCCGAGGCCATGGCCGAGCGGCTGCGGGAGCCCGACGGCCCGGAGTTCGTCGTCGTCAACCCCGAGACCGCCGAGGGGTGGCTGCAGGAGAAGGCGATGGGCACCGCCCGGGCCAAGCTGCTGGCGCTCCTGGGGGAGGCCGACGTGCACGGCCGCTTCCGGCTGTACGTGCCGGTCACCGAGGGACGGCGGCCGATCTACGTCCACGCCAAGGTCATGGTGGTGGACGACCGGCTGCTGCGGATCGGCTCGTCGAACCTCAACAACCGGTCGATGGGGCTGGACACCGAGTGCGACGTCTCCATCGAGGTGCGCCCCGGCGACCCACGCCGCGACGAGCTGGCCGCGACCGTGACCGGGCTGCGCGACCGGCTGCTGGGCGAGCACCTCGGCGTGCCGCCGGGCGCGGTCGCCGACGCGGTCGAGGCCTCCGGCGGGTCGCTGCTGCAGGCCGTGGAGGCCCTGCGCCGGCCGGTCGGGCGCTCGCTGGAGCCCTTCACCCCGCCGGACCTGGGGCCGGTGGAGCAGACGCTGGCCGACACCGAGCTGCTCGACGCCGAGCGGACGCCCAACCGGTGGCGGCGGGTGCGGCGCAGCTTCCGGCCGCGCCTGAGCCGCCGCTGACGGCTCGGACCGGGGTCCCGCCCCGACCGGGGTAGCTGCCGGAGCCGTACCGCTCAAGTCCTCGTCGCAGGTGCCGAAGAGAACTCGAGGACCCAACCACGGCTGACGGCGATCGGAGGAGGGTCATGAGCGTGGCCGACCTGAGCGTGGCCGACCTGCGCCCGGAGATCGACGTCGAGGTGGAGATCACCCCGGTGGGTCGCACCCTGTCGGTCAGTGCCCGGGTCGAGGACGCCGGGCCCGCGGACGTGGTCGTGCGCCCGGGGGTCAGCGGCTTCGTCGACGAGGCGGTGGTCGCCGTCGGCGAGCGGGTGAGCGTGCTGTGGCTCAGCAGCGAGGGCGCGCGGGCGCTCCCCGCCGACGTCGCGACGGTCGAGCGCGGGGCCGTGCCCCGCTGGCACCTGAAGGTCGTCGGCCCGGCCGAGGCCATCCAGCGCCGGCAGGCCGTCCGCGCCCGTGTCGCCCTGCCGGTGGTCGCAGTGGTGAACGGCATCGACCTGGAGGGGGACATCGTCGACATCAGCGAGGGCGGCGTCCGCGCCGTCGTGGAGCCCTACGGCGTCACCCCGATCGCGGGGAGCACGCTGTCGCTGACCGTGCAGCTCGAGGAGGGGCCGATCACGGCCCCCGCCGAGGTCGTGCGCCAGCAGACCGTCGACGCCCGCTGGGCGCTGTCCCTGCGCTTCACCGACCTGCCCGAGAAGGAGCAGGACCGGCTGCGGCGCCGGGTCTTCCGGGCCATCCGCGAGGAGCGCGCCCGCCACTCGGAGTAGGGCGGTCCGACTAGGAACGTCCTCGGCGGGATAGTCCCGTGGGGTGACGCTGCCCGCTCCCCTGCCCGAGGCCCTGGTCGCCCTCCGGGACGCGGTCGCCGCCGCCCCGCTGGGCCTGGCCACCCCGGGCAGCGAGGCCGCCCGCCGCGCGGCCCGCGGAGTGGTCGAGCAGGTCGACGACTACCTGCTGCCCCGGCTGCGGGACCTCGACGCCCCACTGCTCACCGTCGTCGGCGGCTCGACCGGCGCGGGCAAGTCCACGCTGGTCAACAGCCTGATCGGCGCACCGGTCACCACCGCCGGCGTGCTCCGGCCGACCACCCGGGCGCCGGTGCTGGTCTGCGCCCGCAGCGACGTGGCCGCCTTCGAGGGGAACCGCGTGCTGCCCGGCCTGGCCCGGGTCACCGGCGGCGCCGGGGGTCCCGGCACGCTGCAGCTGGTGCCGCGGGACGACGTCCCGCCCGGCCTGGCGCTGCTCGACGCGCCGGACGTCGACTCGGTCGTCGAGTCCAACCGCGAGCTCGCCGCCCAGCTGCTGGCCGCCGCCGACCTGTGGGTCTTCGTCACCACCGCGGCCCGCTACGCCGACGCCGTCCCCTGGGACGTGCTGCGGACGGCGCAGGAACGGGGCACCGCGCTGGCCGTCGTCCTGGACCGGGTGCCGCCCGGGGCCGCCGCCGAGATCGCCCCCGACCTGGCCGGGATGCTGGAGCGCGCCGGCCTGTCGGGGGTGCGGCTGTTCGTCGTCGAGGAGCGGCCGCTGGTCGACGGGTTCCTCCCCGAGGACCAGGTCGGCCCGCTGCGGGCCTGGCTGCACGCGCTCGCCGCCGACCAGGAGCAGCGCGCCGCCGTCGTCCGGCAGACCCTCACCGGCGCACTGGCCAGCCTGGGCGACCGGGTGGCCGGCATCGCCGACGCCGTCGAGGAGCAGGTGCAGGCCGCGACCGCGCTGCGGCAGGCGGCCGCGGCGGCCTACACCGCCGCCTACGAGGGCATCGACGAGGGCGTGCGCAGCGGCAGCCTGCTGCGCGGCGAGGTGCTGGCCCGTTGGCAGGAGTTCGTCGGCACCGGCGAGTGGATGCGCTCGCTGCAGAGCTCGATCGGCCGGGTCCGCGACCGGGTCACCGCCGCGCTCACCGGCCGGACCTCGCCCGCCGACGAGCTGCAGGGCGCGCTGGAGACCAGCGTCGAGACACTGCTGCGGGCCGAGGCCGACCGTGCCGCCGAGCGGACGGTCACCACCTGGCGGGCGCTGCCGGGCGGGCAGCCGCTGCTGGCGGCGGCGGACACCGACCTCGACCGGGTGTCCCCCGACTTCCCCGAGGCCGCCGCCGCGCAGGTCCGGGACTGGCAGGGGTACGTGCTCGACCTGGTCCGGGAGGAGGGCGCGGGCAAGCGCAACCAGGCCCGGGTCCTCTCCTGGGGGGTCAACGGTGCCGGCGCCGCCGTGATGGTCGCCGTCTTCGCGCACACCGGCGGGCTCACCGGCGGGGAGGTGGCGGTCGCCGGCGGGACGACGGCGCTGGGGCAGCGGTTGCTGGAGGCGGTGTTCGGCGACGCCGCCGTCCGCTCGCTGGCCGCCCGCGCCCGGGAGGACCTGCAGGCCCGGGCCGACGCCCTGCTGCGGTACGAGCAGGGCCGCTTCGACGACCTCGTCGACGAGGCCGGGCCCGGCCCCGGGGACGCCGCCGCGCTGCGGGCCGCCGCCGCCGGGCTGACCGCGGCCCGGGCATGAGGGGACGCACCGCGCCGCTGGCCGACCGGCTGGCGGCTCTCCGGGAGGCGGTCGAGGTCGCCGACGGCCGCCTTGAGCTGCCCGAGCTGGGCACGGCCCGGGCGCTGCTGGCCAAGGCCGGTGCCCGCGAGGCGCTCGGCGACGCGACCGTGGTCGCCCTGGCCGGCGCCACCGGAAGCGGCAAGTCCACGCTGTTCAACGCGCTGTCGGGCAGCGAGGTGAGCAGTCCCGGCGTCCGCCGGCCCACGACCGGCGTCGCGCACGCCACCGTGTGGGGCGCCGACGAGACCAGCGACCGGCTGCTCGACTGGCTGCAGGTGCCCCGCCGGCACCGGCACGCCCCCGAGCCGGCGCTGGACGGGCTGGTGCTGCTGGACCTGCCCGACCACGACAGCGTCCGGCTCGAGCACCGGCTGGAGGTCGACCGGCTGGTGCAGCTGGTCGACGTCCTGGTGTGGGTGCTCGACCCGGAGAAGTACGCCGACGCCGCCGTCCACGAGCGCTACCTGGTGCCGCTGGCCGGGCACGCGGGCGTGCTGCTCGTCGTCCTCAACCAGGTCGACCGGCTCGACCCCGCGGCGGTCCGCGCCTGCCTGGCCGACCTGCGCGGCCTGCTGGACCGGGAGGGGCTGTCCGGCACGCCGCTGCTGGCGGTCTCGGCGCGCACCGGGCACGGCCTGGGCGAGCTCCGCGCCGACCTGGCCCGGCGGGTGTCGGCGCGGCGCGCGGCGACCGACCGGCTGACCGCCGACGTCCGGGGTGCGGCCACCGCGCTCGCCGCCCACTGCAGCCCGGGCGGTGGGGGCGGCGTGGGCCGTGCCGAGCGCGAGCAGCTGACCGCGGCGCTGGCCGACGCCGCCGGGGTGCCCGCGGTGACCACCGCCGTCGAGCGGTCGGTGCGCCGCAGCGGGACGGCGGCCACCGGCTGGCCGGTGGTGCGCTGGACGCGGAAGCTCCGCGCGGACCCGCTGGAGCGGCTGCACCTGGGGAACGAGGGCGGGCGGACGTCGCTGCCGTCGGCGGGGGCGGTGCAGCGGGCCGGGGTGACCCGGGCGGTGCGCTCGGCCCGCGAGGCCGCCGGTGACGGGCTGCCGCAGGCCTGGCGCGACGAGCTGCGGCGCACCGCGGAGGTCTCGGAGGAGCGGCTGGCCGACCGGCTCGACCAGGCGGTCGCCGGCACCGACCTCGGCACCGAGCGCACCCCGCTGTGGCAGCGCGGGGTGGGCGGGTTGCAGTGGCTGCTCACCCTCGTCGCGCTGGCCGGGGCGCTGTGGCTGCTGGCGCTGGTCGTCCTCGGTTTCGTCCAGCTCGACGACGTCGTCCCGCTGCCCCGGGTGGAGGGGATCCCGCTGCCCACGCTGCTGCTGGTCGGCGGGTTGCTGGCCGGGGCGCTGCTCGCCCTGGTGGCCCGGCCGCTGGTCGGGCTGCGGGCCCGGCGGCGGGCGCGGCGGGCGGAGCAGCGGCTGCGCGCGGCGGTGGACGTGGTCGCCCAGGAGGAGGTGCTCGGTCCCATGGCCGAGGTCCGCGAGGACCACGACCGCTACTGCGCCGCGGTCACCAGAGCGGGGAAGTAGGGCTCTGCCGCCGAGGAGTGGGCCCCGGGACGCAGCAGACCGGCCGAGCACTCTCGCGCTGTTCCCCGCGCCCTCGCGCTCGTGCAGCGGCGCGACAGAGGGCGCAACAGCGCCAGAGTGCTCACCACCGATGCGATGTCACCGCTCAGTCGTGCCGGTGGCACTCCCCGGCGCGCGGCTCCGGCACCTGGCCCGTCTCCAGGGGAGCGAGCCCGTTGGGCAGCAGGGCCCAGACGTGCTTGCGGCCGGGACGCTGCTCCCAGCCGTAGCGCTCGGACAGCTGGGCGACCAGGTGCAGCCCCATGCCGCCGAGGGCCGGGTCGCGGTCGACGGCGGGCACCGGGGGCCGGTCGGGCGCCTCGTCGCTGAGGTCGAGCAGCCAGCCGTCGGTGCCCGCGACGACGAGCGCGCGCACCGCGCCGCCGCCGTGCCGCAGCGCGTTGGAGGCCAGTTCCTCGAAGACCAGCAGCAGCCCGTCGCGCGCGTCGTCGGTCGACGTGGAGCAGACCGAGGGGTGCGCGATCCGGGCACGGAGATCGGCCCGCACCCGGGAGACGACGTGCATGACCTCGAGCTGCCAGTGCCACACGTCGCCGGCTATGGAGGGGACGGGCACGTGCGGCCACGGCTCCTGGCCCAAGGCAACCTCCTCCGCCGTCGCTGGGCGTCGGGACCGGCGTGGATCCACGGCCGGCCCGCCCCCATCCTGACCGAAAGGGCCGTTTCCCGCAGCGGCGGCCCCCGGACGGCGTCGACCTGCCGGGAGTTCGTGGTCACCGGGCACACTGGCCGCGTGCAGGAGCTGTGGCGTGACCTGAGCCGGGTGGTGCTGGCCGAGCGGGGCCTCGACGACGTCCTCGGCGAGGTCACCGACATCGCGGCCCGCAGCATCCCCGGCGCGGAGTCCACCTCGATCACCCTCGTCCGCGGCGACCGGGCCTTCACGGCCGCGCACACGGGGGAGATGGCGCTGGCCGCCGACGAGTTGCAGTACGAGCGCGGCTACGGGCCCTGCATGGACGCCGGGCGGGCCGGCGTGGTCCTCCGGGTCGACGACATGCGCACCGAGGAGCGCTGGCCGGACTACACCGCCCGGGTGCAGGGGGTCGGCGTGCGCAGCTCGCTGTCGGTGCCCCTGCCCTACCAGGGCAGCACGCTCGGTGCGCTCAACGTCTACTCCACCAGGCCGGCGGCGTTCGCATCCGCGGAGTCGGAGGAGGTGGCGACCGCCGTGGCGGAGGCGGTCGCGATCGCCGTCCTGAACGCCGACGCGCACGACCGGGTCGTGGAGCACGCCCGCAACCTGCGGCTGGCGATGGAGTCCCGCGCGGTCATCGAGCAGGCCAAGGGCGTGCTCATGGCCCAGCAGAAGCTGAGCCCGGAGCAGGCGTTCGAGGTCCTGCGCGAGGCCTCGCAGCGCTACAACCGCAAGCTGCGGGACATCGCCGCCGGCGTCGTGGCGTCCGTCGCGGGCCAGCGCTAGAGCCGCGAGCGGGCCAGCGCCTCCAGCCGGGCCACCAGGAACTCCACCGCGGCCGCGCTGTCGACGGTCTCGGCCACGTCCACCGCGGTGGGGGACCCCGACACGGCGCGCCGGTCGACCAGCGTCTGCCCGCGGCCGGCGCCCAGGGTGGTGTCGACGACGACGTCCCGCCGCACGGTGCCCAGCGTGCCCGGCGCGATCGCCTCGGTCAGCGCCAGCGCGTCGTGCAGCACGACGCCGGTGGTGCCGTAGGTGGTCCGGGCGTGGTCGAGGTACTGCTGCAGCACCGCCGCGGCGGTCGCCCCGACCGGCCCGGCGGCGGCGAAGCGGGCGACGCCGTCGTCGTCCAGGACCGTGGGCAGCGTGACGTCCAGGCCGACCAGCACGGTGGGGACGGCGGAGCCCAGCACGCGCTGCGCGGCCTCCGGGTCGGCCCACACGTTGAACTCGGCGGCCGCGGTCACGTTGCCGCCCCGCGCCGCCGAGCCGCCCATGAGCACCAGCCGGCCGATCCGCTCGGCGGCCTCGGGATGGGTGGCCAGCAGCAGCGCGATGTTCGTCCAGGGGCCGATCGCGGCCACGGTCACCGGCTCCTCGGCGGCCATGAGCAGCTCGGCGAGCACGACCACGGCCGGGCGCGCGTCCGGGACGGCCGGAGAGGGCTCGAGCTTCACCCCGCCCAGGCCGGCCTCGCCGTGCACGTGGCCGGCGCGCTCGGGCTGGCGGTAGACCAGCGACTCGCGGGCACCGGCGGCCACCGGGACGTCGGACCGCCCGGCCAGGTGCAGCACCCGCAGCGCGTTCTGCGTGGTCTGCGCCAGCTCCACGTTGCCGTGCACCGTGGTGACCAGGCGCAGGTCGACCTCCGGGCTGGCCAGCGCCAGCAGGATCGCCAGGGCGTCGTCGATTCCGGGGTCGGTGTCGATCACGAGGGGGGTCGCCACGGGCCCGATCCTGTCAGCCGCGCCGGGCGCCCTCCGCGGCGCTCGGGCGCCGGTCGACCAGCCGGGTGACGGCGTACAGCACCACCCCGCCGAGCAGCAGCAGCCCGGCGATGCCCCACACCCGCGCCTCCTGCTGCCAGAGCAGCAGCAGGCAGGAGGCGATGCCGAGCACCGGCAGCACCGTGGGGGCGCGGTAGTGGGCGGCCTCGACGGGGTCGCGGCGCAGCACCAGCACCGCGGTGTTCGTGCTGAGGAAGACGAACAGCAGCAGCAGTACCACCGTGTTGGCCAGGGTGGTGAGGTCACCGACCAGCGTGAGCGCCATCGCCACCGCCGTGGTGACGGCGATGGCCACCCACGGCGTCCGCCGGTGCGGCAGCACCCGGCCCAGGACGGCGGGCAGCAGCCGCTGCTCGGCCATCCCGTAGGCCATCCGGCTGGCCATGATCATCGTGAGCAGCGCGCCGTTGGCCACCGCGACGAGCGCGACGGCGCTGAACAGCCGGTCGGGGACGCCGGCGTCCGCGGCGCGCACCACCTCCAGCAGCGGGCCGGAGGAGGCGGCGAGCTCGTCCGGTGACAGCACCACCGACGCCGCCAGCCCGACCAGCACGTAGACCGCGCCGGCGGCCAGCAGCGAGCCGAACAGCGCCCGCGGGTAGACCCGGCGCACGTCCCGCACCTCCTCGACCAGGTTGGCCGAGGTCTCGAAGCCGACGAAGGAGTAGTAGGCGAGCAGCGCGCCGGCCAGCACCGCCGAGGCCGGGGCGACCCCGGGCGCGAACTCCACCGTGCGGCCCAGGTCGCCGTCCCCACGGCCCAGCACCAGCGCGCCGAGGACGACGACGAGCACCAGCCCGGACACCTCGACCAGCGTCATCACGACGTTGGCGCCCAGGGACTCCTTGATGCCGCGGGCGTTGAGCAGCCCGACCAGCAGCAGGAACACCAGCGCGGCCGGCGCGGCGGGCACGTCGAGGAAGACGCCCAGGTAGTCGCCCGAGAAGGCCAGCGCCAGCCCCGCCGCGCTGGTCACCCCGGCGGCGAGCATGCAGAAGCCCACGAGGAAGGCGACCACCGGCTGCCGGAACGCCCGCTCGGCGTAGACCGCCGATCCGCCGGCGCGCGGGTACTTGGTGGCCAGCTCGGCGTAGGACGCTGCGGTGAGCAGGGCCAGCACGAGCGCGAGCAGCAGCGGCACCCAGATCGCGCCGCCGACCTCCGCGGCCACCGAGCCGGCCAGCGCGTAGACGCCGGCGCCGAGGACGTCGCCCAGGATGAACAGGAAGAGCAGCTTCCCGGTGACGGCCCGGCGCAGCCGGGTGTCGGGCTCCTCGGCGGCGGGCGCGGTCGGGGTGCTCACCCGGGGGTCCTGCTCCGCGCCGCGCGCCCGCAAACCATGCGTGAGGAGCCCGACACGCGGGCGCGCCGAGCCGCGTCCCGGGGTGACCGGGCCCCTGATCTGGGCGTTCCACGCTCGGGACGGCACGGCTTGTCGACAAGGGGGCGCCCGCCGAGGAGGGTCACCGGACCCCGCGGGGCAGCGTCACAACGGTTCGGTCACGCGCCCTCCAGCGGGTGTCGCAGGAGCCCGTCGCGCAGGGCCGCCGTCCCTACCTTTCTCGTTGTCCGCAGCACACGGCACCGCGGCACGACAGACAGGAGGACGTCATGGCGAACGACCGGGCACTGCTCCCGAGCCCGCCGCACACGACGGACGACCTGACCCTCAGCGGCCTGCTCGACGTGCTGGACCGGGCCGAGCCGCTGCCGGTCCGCGCCGGGCACCGTCCCCGCCGCGCGGTCGTGCACCGCGCCGCCGTGGCCCGCCCGCGCGCCGCCGTCCGCCCGGTCCCCGTGCCGGCCCAGCGCCCCCGTCCGGTGACCCCCGTGCCGGCGCCGGCCGCGGTCCCGGGCTGGACCGCGCCCGCTCCGGCGCCCGCGCCCCGTCCGGGCCTGCGGACCCGGGTGCGCCGCCTGGTCCGCCGGCTGGCGATGTGGGGTGCCGGACCCGACGGCGCCCACCTCGCGTGGGGCCGCCCGGCTCCCGCGGCGCCGGCTCAGCGCCCCGACGGCCCGGTGCTGCTCACCGAGCTGCCCAGCACCCCCACGATCCAGCCCGCGGCGCCTTCCCCCGCCGCGGCGCTCCGTCCGGCCCGGTCTCCCCGGCCGGCCGGCTCCCCCCGCGTCCCGGTGGTCGCCCCGCTCGCCCGGCAGCTGCCGGCACCGCGGCCTGCCCCCGCACCGAGGACCGCGCAGGGGAGCCGCCAGCCGGGAGCAGCCCGGGCGTCCGCGCCGGCCCGGTCGCGCGGCGACCCGCGGCCCCCTCCGGCACGGGGACAGCCACCCGGCTGAGAAAGGACCCCGTCCTCCCACGGCACCCGCTGCGGACGCCGTCCCCCGCACCGCCTCCGGCCCCGGCCGCCGCTCCCCGCTCGCCACGGGGACCGCGACCGAGTCCCGGCAGGTCCCCGCTCCTCCCGACCGACCCCGCACCGCCCTGGCTGTCCCTCCGACGGGAGTCCTCCCGCCGCCCCAGACGTCGCTGCTCCACCGGTCCCCGCCTCGACCCCCCGCCGACTGCGTCCCTCGAACGCAGCGTGCGGACCCTCCAGGGAGGCGGCGACCGCAGCGCGGCACGGGTGTCGGCGACGGGTCCCGTCACCGGGGACGACAGGTCCGCGCCGGTACCCGTCCCCCGGGTCTCTGACCGGCACCGACCTGGCCGGCGCTGCGGGAGCCGCCCACCGGTCCGGGAGTCGACCGCAGGAGACCCGCCCGGGCACGCTCCGGGTCAGTGCGCCGCAGGACGGGCACCCCGCACGGCACCGCCGTCCCTCCCACCGCCCACGGCGGGCGCCCCCCGGTCCGGGGAGCGCCCGCCGTCGGCGGTCCTGCACGTCCCTCCCGCCCCTCCTGCACCACGTCCCGTATCCGCAGCGGCACCGCGTCGTTGTCGTCCATGGAGCCCCGCGCCACCCGGTGGCGCGGCCGGCGTCCGCGGGTCCCGCCTCCCCTGCCCCCGGGGGCGGGACCCGCGCAACCGGGCGTGTCGCGCTCGGCACACCGAGTGGCCGGAGAGCGCCGGAGCATGAGAGAAAGGGACGTTGCCTGCCGGTGCGGAGAGCCGGGCAGCGCCGACGGCCCGGTCCCGCCGTGCCCGACACCTCCCGAGGATGCGAGTGAGCCGACCGTGAGCCCGGAGCGGACGCCGGCCGGTGCCGGGGGCCCGGACCGGGACGCCGAGGCGACCCGCCTGCGGTTCGACCTGGCCATCGACGCCGCCGGGATCGGCGGTTTCGACTGGGACCTGGTCTCCGGCCGGCTGGACTGGGACGACCGGATGCTGGAGGTCTTCGGCTACGACCGGTCCACCTGGCCCGGCACGATCGACGCCTTCGCCGACCGCATCCACCCCGCCGACGCCGCCCGCACGCTCGGCGCGCTCCAGGAGGCGATCGAGACCCGCGGGGAGTACGACGCCGAGTTCCGGGTGGTGCTGCCCACCGGGGAGACCCGCTGGGTGCAGGGCCGCGGCCGGACGCTCGCCGACGAGCGGGGGACCGCCGTCCGGCTGCTGGGCGCGGGCTACGACACCACCGAGCACCGGCAGACCGACGCCCGCGTCGCCCGGGTGCTGGAGTCGATGAACGCCGCCTTCTTCGCCCTGGACCGCGAGTGGCGGTTCAGCTACGTCAACGGCGAGGCCGAGCGGGTGCTCGCACGCCCGCGCGGGGAACTGCTCGGCGGCGACATCTGGGAGCTGTTCCCCGCCGCCGTGGGCAGCGACTTCGAGGCGCACTACCGCGGCGCTGCCGCGACCGGGCGGGAGCGGGTCTTCGAGGCGTACTACCCGCCGCCGCTGGACGCGTGGTACGAGGTGCGCGCGTGGCCGGGCCCCGACGGGTTGTCGGTCTACTTCCTCGACGTCACCGAGCGCCGCGCCGCCGAGGAGCGGGCCCGGGCCGCCGCTGCCCGGCTCGCCCTCGTCGCGGAGGCCGGCGCGGTGACCGGCGGGACGCTGGACTCCGGGGCGGGGGAGGACGCCGCGCTGCAGCGGCTCGCGGAGTCCGTCGTCCCCGTGCTGGGGGACTGGGTGATCGTCAGCCTCGCCGGCCCCGACGGCCGGATGCGCGACGTCGGCAGCTGGCACCGCGACCCGGCGCTGCGGGCGACGGTCGCGCGCTACGCCCAGCTGCGGCTGGCCGCACTGCCGCCGGACGCGCCGATCCTGCGGGCGCTGGCCTCGGGCCGGACGCTGGGCGTCGCCGACGTCGGGGCGACCGTCGGCCGCACCCTGCCGCCGGGCGAGGTCAGCGACGTGTTCTGGACCCTGGACCCGCGGACGGCGGTGACGCTGCCGATGGCCGCCCGCGGACGCACGCTCGGGGCGTTGAGCATCTACCGCTCGGCGGGCCGCCTGGCCGCCGACGAGGACGACGTCGCCGCCGCCCAGGAGGTCGCGGCCCGCGTCGCCCTGGCGCTGGACAACGCCCGCCTCTACGAGCAGCAGCGCCGGCTGGCCGAGGGTCTGCAGCGCAGCCTGCTGACCGCCCCGCCGGCGCCGGACTCGGCGGAGATCGCCGTCCGGTACCGGCCCGCGGTGGAGGTCGCCGAGGTCGGCGGCGACTGGTACGACGCGTTCGTGCAGCCCTCCGGGGCGACGGTGCTGGTGATCGGCGACGTCGTCGGGCACGACACCGAGGCCGCCGCGGCCATGGGGCAGCTGCGCGGGCTGTTGCGGGGCATCGCCTACCGCGACGGGATCGGTCCGGCGCAGGTGCTCAGCGACCTCGACGCCGCGGTGCGGGGGCTGGGCATGAGCACGATGGCGACCGCCGCGGTCGCGCGGGTCGAGCAGACCCCCGAGCAGCGGGACGCCGGGCTGACCACCCTGCGCTGGTCGAACGCCGGGCACCCGCCGCCGCTGGTGCTGCACACCGACGGGCGGGTGGAGGCGCTGGAGGCCGGGCGGCCCGACCTCATGCTGGGCGTCGACCCGGCCGCGGCGCGGGGGGAGCACGAGGTGACCGTGCGTCGCGGGGCGACCCTGCTGCTCTACACCGACGGGCTGGTCGAGGGCCGTGACCTGCCGTTGGACGAGGGCATCGGCCGGCTGCGCGACGCCCTGGCCGACCTCGGTGACCAGCCGCTGGAGCAGCTCTGCGACGCGGTCATCGAGCGGCTGCGCCCGGAGCGCCTGCAGGACGACATCGCCCTGGTCGCGATCCGCCTCCACCCGCAGGGCGACGGCGGCGCTCAGCGCGGCAGGGGAACGCCACGTGACCGCGGTGTCGGCCGGTAGGCCGACGAGGTCATCGCAGGAGGGCCCAGACGTGCTTGGCGCCGTCGGTGCAGTACCAGCCGTGGTCGGTGGCGAGCTCGGCGATCAGGTAGAGCCCGAGACCGCCCTCGCTCGGGTCGCGGTCGATCGCGGGGGACGGCGGGGTGTCGGGCGCGCCGTCGCGGACCTCGATCAGCCAGGCGTCGCCGAGCAGGCGCACGGAGGCGCGGACGGCGCCGCCGCCGTGCCGCAGGGCGTTCGAGGCCATCTCGTCGAGCGCCAGGACCAGCCGGTCGCGCAGGTCGGCGAGGTGCGGAGCGCAGAGCTGGGTGCGCAGCTCGGCGCGGACGTCGGGCAGCTCGGCCACGGTCCCGAGGTCCCAGGCGTAGCGCTCGGGCGCCGCCGGGGGACGTGCCGACGGCCAGATCACGCGGGCCGTCTCGCCTCTCACGCCCCTGGTCCCCTTCACCTGCTCGTCCCGCCCGGAGGCGGACCTGGGTCCATCGCCCGGCGGGCGTGACCGACCGACGGCTCGCGGGCGAGCCGAACACCTGCGTATGGGTTCACCGGAGCCGTTCCAAACGTGATGAGACCGGAGTCACACCCGATCGGGGGCGCCCGGGGGTCAGCCGTCCAGCGCGGCCAGGTACGCGCGGACGACGGAGGGGTCGCGCATGACCGGGCCCATCACCGCCACCCCGGCCGCCCCGGCCGCGAGCAGCGCCGGGACGTCGTCCGGGCCGACCCCGCCCAGCGCGTACGCCGGGGGCCCGAGGGGTGCCAGCGCGGCGAACCCGTCGACGCCGAGGGCCGGGCCGTAGCCGGGCTTGGACGCGGTCGGGAAGACGGGGGAGAGGAAGGCCCAGTCGCAGCCCTCGGCCCGCGCCCGGGTCAGCTCGGCGGCGGAGTGGCAGGAGCGGCCGACCAGCGCCGGGCGCGGCTCGGGGAACGGCTCGGCCGCCGCCAGGTGGACGGCAGCGCCGCCGTCCCCGCCCGCGGTGACCAGCAGCCCGCCCACCGGGTCGAGCACCGCCCGCAGCTCGACGGCGAGGGCGGCGCGCTCGCCTCCCGTGAGGTCCCTGTCGCGGAGGAGGACGGCCCGGGCGCCGGCGGCGACCGCCTCCGCCACGACGCCGGGCAGCGGGCCGGCGGCCTGCGTCCGGTCGGTGACGACGACCAGCCGCGGCCGGTTCACAGCTCCGGCAGGCCCTCGAAGGACGTCGAGGCCTCGGCGTGCCAGCGCCGCGGGATGCGCCCGGCGAGCTTGGCCAGCCGCCCGCCCTCGACGGCCTGCCGCATGGCCAGCGCCATCCGCTCGGGGTCGCGGGCGCGGGTCACGGCCGAGGCCAGCAGGACGGCGTCGCAGCCCAGCTCCATCGCCAGGGCGGCGTCCGAGGCGGTGCCGATGCCGGCGTCCAGGACCACCGGGACGTCGACGCCCTCGCGGAGCAGCGCGATGTTGTGCGGGTTCCGGATGCCCAGCCCGCTGCCGATCGGCGAGCCGAGCGGCATCACCGCGGCGCACCCGGCGTCGGCCAGCCGGCGGCCGAGGACCGGGTCGTCGGTGGTGTAGGCGAGCACCGTGAAGCCGTCGGCGACCAGCTGCTCGGCGGCGTCCAGCAGCTCGACGGCGTCGGGCAGCAGGGTGACCTCGTCGCCGATCACCTCGAGCTTGACCCAGGGGGTGCCGAACGCCTCGCGGGCCAGCCGCGCGGTGAGCACCGCCTCGCGGGCGGTCCGGCAGCCGGCGGTGTTGGGCAGCAGCCGCACCCCGCAGCGGTCGAGCACCCCGAGCATCGACGCGCTGGCGGACGCCTCGACCCGGCGCAGCGCCACCGTCACCAGCTGGGTGCCCGAGGCGCGCACGGCCGCCTCGAGGGTCTCCAGGCTGGGGACGCCGCCGGTGCCGAGCAGCAGCCGGGAGGTGAAGGTCTCGCCGGCGATGGTGAACGGGTCGGCCGCCTCCTCGCGGGCGAGGGCGGGGGCGGGGGCGGACGTGGTCATTGGGTCAGCCTCCTGCGGTGGGCGCGAGGACCTCGAGGGTGTCGCCGGGGGAGAGCCGGGTGCCCGGCCAGCTGCTGCGGGGGACGACGTCCCCGTTGAGCGCCACCGCGACCCGGTCGTGCCCGCCGCTGCGGGCGGCGACCAGGTCGGCCACGGTGGCGTCCGCGGCCAGCTCGGTGGCCGCGCCGTTGACGGTGACCTGCATGAGGGCTACCTCCCGAATCGGTCGGCGGTGAACGGGGCGGCCAGCTCGGGCAGCGTGCCGGTGGCCAGCAGCTCGGCGGTCACCTCGGCGGTGACCGGGGTGAGCAGCACGCCGTTGCGGTGGTGCCCGGTGGCCAGCACCAGGCCGGGCAGCGGGCCGGGGCCGAGCAGCGGGGCGTTGTCGGGGGTGCCCGGCCGCCAGCGGGCCAGCGTCTCGACCAGCTCCAGCTCGCTGATCCCGGGGACGACGTCGATCGCGTCGTGCAGCAGGTCGTGCACCCCACCGGCGGTGACGGTCGGGTCGAAGCCGCGGTCCTCCGTCGTCGCGCCGACGATCAACCGGTCGCCCGCGTAGGGCACCAGGTAGACCTGCCGGCCGCGGACCAGCGCGCGCACCGTGCCCTCCAGCAGGTCGCTCGCCCCGGCCAGCCGCAGGATCTGGCCCTTGACCGGGCGCACCGGCAGCGGTGGCACCCCGGGCAGCCGCCCGCTGTGCGCGCCGAGCGCCAGGACGACGGTGCCGGCCGCCAGCGCACCGCCGTCCGCCGTCTCCAGCCCCACCGCCCGGCCACCGACGACGCGCAGCTCGGTGACCCGGTCGCGCACCAGGCGCACGCCGGCGGCCTGCGCGGCGACGAGCAGCGCGGCGTGCAGCGCCCGGCCGTCGACGGAGTGGTCGCCGGCCACGAGCAGCCCGCCGCGCACCCGCGGGGTGAGCGAGGGCTCGCGGCGGCGCGACTCGCGCGGGGTCAGCCGCTCGGCGGCCAGGCCCAGCTCGGTCTGGAAGGCGTGCAGCGCGGTCAGCTCGCGGACGTCGTCCTCGTCGAAGCCGACCACGAGGGTGCCGGCGGTGCGCAGGCCGATCGGCGTCCCGCTCGCCGCCTCGACGTCCGCGGCGAAGGCCGGCCAGCGCTGCACCGAAGCCAGGCCCAGCCGCAGCAGCGCCTCCTCGCGGTAGCCGGCCTCGGTGACCGGGGCGAGCATCCCGGCGGCGGCCGCCGACGCGCCGGTGCCCGGGGAGTCGTCGACCACGGTCACCGACAGGCCGCGCCGGGCCGCCCGCCAGGCCGTCGCCAGCCCGATGAGCCCCCCGCCGGCGACCGCGACGTCGGTCATGCCGCCGTCCCCCTCCGCGCGCGGAGCCTCCCGGGCAGGCAGATCAGCGCGGTGATCGACACCGCGACGGCCAGGCCGACCAGGGACGCCGACCAGCCGTTGGCCGGGTCGATGCCCAGGTCGGCCTGCCGGGCGGTCCACCACGCCGTCCAGCCGGCGCCGGGTCCGGCGAAGAAGGTCGGGAGCGTCAGCTGGTAGGCGAGGAAGCCCGCGACCCACGGCAGCAGGAACACCGGCCGGGCGGGGGCGGTGTCGGAGGTGTCCCAGGCGCCGCGGGGCGTGGAGTAGTAGGCCACGACGAAGACGCCGACCAGCGGCACGAACACCGCGCCGATGAGGAACAGGAACGGCTCGTAGGCGGCGATGTCGAAGGTCAGCGCGAGCAGCGTGGCGACCGCGCCCACGACGACGGCGAGCACCCGGCGGTCGGCCCGGGCGACGATGTTCTGCGCCGACACCGCGGTCGAGTAGACGTTGGCGAAGGCCTCGTCCAGCTCGACGGAGACCAGCACGAGCACGGCCAGGGCGCCCAGCGGGACGGCGAGCAGCGCGTCGATGACGTCGAACCCGGCGCTGCCGTAGGCGGCCAGCGCGACGACGCCCAGCGTGAACATCACGATGGTCGCCAGGCCGTAGCCGGCCGCCGCGCCGGTGAACGCCGCCCGGCCGCTGCGCACGTGCCGGGTGTAGTCGGCGACCAGCGGGAACCAGGAGACCGGCAGGGCGATGACGATGTCGGCCGCCGTCCAGAACGACGTCGCCGCGCCCTCGGTGAGCGGCGGCAACGGCTCGGCCAGCACGTTGACGAACAGGTAGACCAGCGCGGCCAGCGCCGCCCAGATCGCGTAGCGCGCGAGCACCCGGGCCACGCCCAGCGGGCGCAGCGCCATCGCGGTGGCCAGCACGCCCGCGGCCAGCACGAACGGCCAGCGCGGCGCGCCGAGCACCCGGGACGCCGCCTCGGCGATGACCACGATCTCGAAGGTCGCCCAGCCGATGCACTGCACGAGGTTGATCACGGTGGGCAGGGCCGAGGCGTGCCGGCCGAGCAGCCCGCGCAGCAGCACCATCGTGGGCACCCGCTCGCGCGCGCCGGCCGCGGCGCCCAGCCCGAGCAGGGTGGCCCCGACGACCGCGCCGACGACGATCGCGCCGAGCGTCGTCGACAGCGGCTGCCCGGGGAGGACGACGAAGACGGCGGCGACCGGCAGCAGCAGGCTGACGCCGAGGTTGGCCCACAGCCCGAAGGCGTCGCGCAGGCCGAGGACCGGGGCGGGGGCCTCGGTGAGGGTGAGGGGCGCGTCCCCGGCAGGCGCGCCGGTACGGACGTCGGAGGTGCTCATGGCTGCTCCCTACGCCGGCATTACCCGGTCAGGTTCCAGCGGTCGGCGACGCGTCCAGTCGCCCTCTCAGCCCGGTTCGCCCGAGCTCCCGCACATGGCTGTGACCACAGTAGACCCGACGCGTACGGTCCCCGCCGTGCCGGTCGCCGAGCTGCTGTCCCGCCACCCCGACGCCTGGCGGGCGGCGACCCGCCACCCGTTCCTGGACGCCGTCCGCGACGGGACGGTCCCGGTCGCCGCCTTCGACACCTGGCTGGTGCAGGACGCCCGCTTCGTGTCCGACCTGCTGGCCTTCCAGGCGCGGCTGCTGGCCCGCGCGCCCCGGCCGGCGCAGGCCGTCCTCGCCGGTGGTCTGGTCGCGCTGGTCGACGAGCTGTCCTGGTTCGAGGAGCAGGCCGCCGTCCGCGGGCTGGACCTCGGGGCGGCGGCGCTGCCGGCCACCGCCGCGTACGCCGGCCTGCTGGAGCGGCTGGACGCCGCCGACGTCGGGACGGCGCTGACCGCGCTGTGGACCATCGAGCGGACCTACCTCGACGCCTGGTCGGCCGCGCGGCCCGGGGCGCCGGAGTACCGCGGGTTCATCGAGCACTGGACCCAGCCGGGGTTCGCGGGCTACGTCGCGGGGCTGGAGACGGCCGCGGACGGCGTCCCGGCGCCCGACGCCGACGCCGTGTTCACCGAGGTGGTCGCGGCCGAGGTGGCCTTCTGGGGCATGGCGATGGAGGCCGCGGCGTGACGCTCTCGGCCGACCTCTGGGCGGCCAACGCCGACCTCGCCGCCGAGGCGCTGGCCTCGCCGTTCGTCGCGGGGATCGGTGACGGCACGCTGCCCCGCGCGGCCTTCGCCGGCTACATCGCCCAGGACGCGTTCTTCCTCGAGTCCTTCGCTCGCGCCTACGCGCTCGGGGTCGCGCACAGCCCCGACCGGGCGACCCTCGACGCGTTCGCCGACCTGCTGGCCGGCGTCCGCGAGGAGCTGCGGCTGCACGCGGGCTACGCCGAGCGCTGGGGCATCGACCTGGCCGGCGTCGAGCCGCTGCCGGCGACCACCGCCTACACCGACTTCCTGCTGGCGACGGCGTCCCTGGGCGGGGTGGGCGCGACCTGCGCGGCGATGACCCCGTGCATGCGGCTCTACGCGCACCTGGGCCGGTCGCTGTCGGCCGGGCGCGCCGGGGACTACGCCGAGTGGGTCACCACCTACGCCGACCCGGGGTTCGAGGAGCTGGCCGCCACGCTGGAGCGGCTGCTCGACCGGCACGCTTCCGACGTACCGGTGGTGCGGACGGCGTACCGGCGGGCGATGCAGCTCGAGATCGGCTTCTTCGACGCCGCTTGGCGGGCCTTCCCGGGCTGACGCGTCGAGACCTGCGGACTCGTGGTGATCGTGGGCTGATGGCCACGAGCTCGCAGGTCTCGACGGGCCGAGGAGCGCCCCCTGCCCCGGTCGGCGCCGAGGCCGGGCCCGGGGAGCGCGCCGCACGAGAGACGCCGCGCTGGTTGACTCACCCCATGGTCGCCCCGATCCCCGAGCCGGACCCGATCATCGATCCGACCGAGCCGGTGCCGGACGACCCGGGTGAGCTGCTCCCCGACGCGCCGGAGCCGCTGCCGCCGCCGCCGATCGAGCCCACCCCCGACGACCCCGGCGGTGACCCGGGCGGGGTGCCCGAACCCGCCTGACGTCCCCGCGGGAACGCCGCCGGGACGGAGACGGCCCCCGCCGGCCGGGTCACAGGACGGTGAGGTGCTCCGCCGTCGCACCGTGCACCGTCGTCAGGGCCAGCGACTGGTCGAAGGTCACGAACCGCCCGTCGTGCGCCACCGCCAGGGCGAGGAGAAGGCGTCGGCCACCTGCCGGGAGCCGTGCAGGCGTGAGCGGTCGACGACCTGTGGGTCGAGGAGGCTCACGTCGCAGGGCCAGATCGCGTGGTGCGGGGTCTCCCGGGCCGCCGAGAGCAGCGCGACCGCCTGCGCTGGGGTCACCGGGCTGGGGTACCGGGGCTGGCTGATGATCCGCACGAAGCCGTTCTCCGTGATGGGGCAGGACGCCCATCCGGTGTCCAGCTCGGCGTCCAACCACTCGCCGGCGCGCTCGTGGTCGACGTGGTCGCTGTCCAGCAGAGCCAGCAGGACGTTCACGTCGAGGAGGGCTCGGCTCACTCGCCCTCGTCGTCGCGCAGCCTGTCGATCAGCGCGTTCGACACGGCCGGGCCGCGGCGGGGCGGGGGAGAGAAGCCGTGCCGCCCTGGTGCGGGCTCGGCCGAGCGGTGCCCGCCGGTCAGGGCCTGGCGGGCGAGGTCCGAGAGCACCTCTCCCGCGGTCCGCCGTTCCCGGCGGGCCCGCTCGCGGACGGCGACGAGGACGTCGTCGTCGATGCTCAGCGTGGTGCGGACGCACCTGATGCTATGCACCACCGGATGCGCGGTGCCGGGCCTCAGAGGACGAAGCCCAGCAGCAGGTGGCCGTTCAGGCCGATGATCAGCGTCGCCACCACCGCCCCGGCGACCGTGGTGACCCGCCGGTTCACCCAGCCGCCCATGAGGTCGCGCCGGCTGGTCAGCCACAGCAGCGGCACCAGGGCGAACGGGATGCCGAAGCTGAGCACCACCTGCGACCAGACCAGCGCGGTCGTCGGGTCACCCCCGAGCCCGAGCACGAGGAGTGCCGGGGCCAGGGTGATCAGCCGTCGGGCCAGCACCGGGATGTGCCGGCGCAGGAAGCCGGCCATGACCACCTGGCCGGCGTGCGTGCCGACCGACGACGACGCGAACCCCGACGCGAGCAGGGCGAGGGCGAAGGCGAGCGCGGCCCCCGCGCCCAGTTGCTCGCCGAGCCCCGCGTGCACGCCCTCCAGCGAGCTCGCGTCCTCCCCACCGGTGAACAGTTGCGCGGCGATGATCAGCATCGAGGCGTTGACCAGCCCGGCCAGGCCCATGGCCAGCAGGACGTCGAGCCGCTGGGCCCGCAGCAGCCGGCGCCGTCCCTCGTGGGTGCGCCCCGCGGTGACGACGTCGCCGTAGCGGCCCGGCGTCAGCGCGGAGTGCACGTAGATGACGTGCGGCATCACCGTCGCGCCGAGGATGCCGGCGGCCAGCACCAGGCTGTCCGGGCCGGCGAACGAGGGCACCAGGCCGCCGGCCAGCCCACCCACGTCCACCCCCGAGCCGACCAGCGTGTAGCCGAACCCGAGGCCGATGACCAGCAGCAACCCGGTGATGACCCGCTCGAAGGGCCGGTGCCCGCGGGACTGCGCGGCCAGCAGCAGGAAGGCGACGACGGCGGTGATCAGCCCGCCGATCGGCAGCGGGACGCCGAAGAGCAGGTTGAGCGCGACCGCACCGCCGACGATCTCGGCCAGGTCGGTGGCGATGGCGACCGCCTCGGCCTGCAGCCACAGCCCCCAGGTGACCGGGCGGGGCAACCGCTCGCGGCAGTTGGTCGCCAGGTCGCGGCCGGTGGCCAGGCCCAGTTTCGCGGTCAGCGACTGGATGAGCATCGCCATGAGGTTCGCCGCGACGATCACCCACAGCAGCGTGTAGCCGAAGGCCGCGCCGCCGGAGAAGTTGGTGGCGAAGTTGCCCGGGTCCACGTAGGCGACCGCGGCGACGAAGGCCGGGCCCAGCAGCGGCCAGGTGCGGCGCCGGCCGGTGGGCTGCGGGGGCCGTCTCGGGGTGCCGACCAGCGTGGTCGGCAGGACGGCGGCCTCGGTCTTCGACAGGTACACGGCGGCCTCGCAGCGGTGGAGCGGAGGGTGGTCGCTCCTGGACTGCCCGCCGCCGGTGTCACACCGGGGCCAGCCCGTGGCCCCCGGGGGCCGAAGTGAGCCTCACCTGTGTCGCGCCACCAGCGCCTCGATCCGGCGGGCGTGCGCACCGTGCCAGTAGACGTGGGCACACGCCACGCAGCGGGAGAACTCGTCGAAGGTCCGCCGCGTCCCGGGCGGCAGCCGGTCGGCGACCTCCGCCGTGGGAACGGCCTCCAGGCGGCCGCCGCAGGCGGTGCACCGGGTCAGCGGCGCGAGGGACGGCGCGAACCGGTCGAGGACGTCGGCCAGCTGGTCGTCGGGCCGGCTGCCGCGCACCAGGGCGCCGCCCACGCCCCGCCGCATGAGCAGCCCGCGGTCCTGGGTGAGCAGGACACGCTCCTCCGCGGCGGCCCGGGCCGCGAGGTCGGCGTCGTCCGCGTCGTTCGACCAGGCCGCGTCCAGGCCGAGCAGCCGCAGCCGGCGGGCCAGCGTCCCGAGGCCGACGTCCAGCAGGAACCCGCCGCGGGGCACCGGCTGCGGCCGGGGGACGGCGGCCACCGCCACCACGGAACCCGGGCCCGGCCGCGCGCCCACCACCGTCGGGACGCCGTCCAGCCGCAGCCCCCCGGCCTCGGTCAGCGGCACCCCCGCCGCCTGGACGACGTGGCCGACCGTCGCGTCGGCGTCGTGCCCGAGCCGGCGCTCCCGGGCCGGCCGGTCCCGCGGCCGCAGCAGGAAGACCAGCTCGGGGGCGACCCGGACCGTGACGGGTGCGTCGTCCACGTCGGGGCCGTACCCGCTCGCTGCTGTCGGATACTTGAACAATCAAGCAAAGGGGCGCACACTGGACGGCGTCGTCCTCACCGTCAGGAGCCCGCCATGCCCGTCCAGCGCCTCAACCACGCCGTCCTCTACGTCCGCGACGTGACCCGCAGCCACGCCTTCTACCGCGACGTCCTGGGCTTCCGCGCGAAGACCGAGATCCCCGGCCGTGCGGTGTTCCTGCAGGCCGAGGGGTCGACCAACGACCACGACCTCGGGCTGTTCCAGATCGGCGCCGGCGCCGGGCCCTCCGAGGCCGGCCGCCGCACGGTCGGGCTCTACCACCTCGCCTGGGAGGTCGACACCCTCGCCGAGCTCGCCCGCGTCCGCGACGCGCTGCAGCGGGCCGGTGCGCTGGTCGGCGCCTCGGACCACGTCACCACCAAGGCCCTCTACGCGCAGGACCCCGACGGCCTGGAGTTCGAGGTCTCCTGGCTGCTGCCGGCCGCGCTCATCACCCCCGAGCTCACCGAGGGCGCGCCGATGACCGCGCCGCTGGACCTCGACCGCGAGATCGCCCGCTACGGCGCCGACACCCGCGGCGGCGTGGGGGTCTCCGTCCCCGCCTGACCGCCCGCCTCCCGGGGCGGCGCGTCCCCCGTCCAGCGCCGGATGCGCTGCGGGCTCGATCCGGGCACCCGCTCGATCTCGCAGCGGGCCTCGAGGTCGACCTCCGTGTACGTGCAGTGGTTGCGCAGCCGGCCGCCCGGGAACAGCGGGTGCGTCGCGTACCGCTCCTGGGCCGTGGCGACGACGTCCCGCAGCAGCACGCTGCCGTCCGGACCGGCGAGGTCGTCGACGGTGTCGAGGACGTGGGCCCGCACCAGCTCGTACTGGGCGGCGTCCATCGTCCAGCCGTCGAGTCCCCCGGGCCGGGTCGTGTTGAAGACCTCGACCCGGCCGCGGCCGCGGGCCTCGGCATCCGCCGCCCACGCGCTCTCGGGCACCGGGCCGCTGTGGGGGTCGCGTCGCGTCGTCCCGGGCACGCGCGGAGTCTGGCGGGCTCAGAGGGTCGCGGCGAGCTCCCGGTGTTCCAGGGCCGCGCGCAGGTCGGCCCGCCACGGCGCGAGCCCGGTCCCGGCCAGGACGACGTCCCGCACGTAGGCGTGCCAGACCGGCGCCCGGCGCACCATGCTGTGCCCGCCGGCGATGGTGAACCGCGCGATGTGCGCCCCGGCCCGCTCCGCCCGTGCGGCGAAGTCCGCGGACAGCGCGGCCGGCACCCAGCGGTCACCCCGGCCGTGCAGCAGGGCCACCGTCTGCCCCCGCAGGTGCCCGACGGGCTCGCCGGGCGGGGTCCACGGCGCCAGTCCGCAGACGGCGCTGACCGACGGGTCGTCGCCCGCGCGCAGCACCGCCCGGCCGCCCATGGAGTGGCCCACCAGCACCACCGGGACGTCGTCGCCGTGCCGTGCGCGCAGCTGGCCGAGGGCCCAGCGGACGTCGGCGTGCGCGTCGGCCGCCACGCCGTTCCAGCCGGCCACCCGGTAGCGCAGCAGGTAGGTGCCCAGTCCCCGGTCGGCGGCCGAGGCGCGCACGAACTGCTCGATGGCGCGCATCCGCAGCAGCGACAGCGCCCGCTCCTTGGGCGGCTCGACGCTGGCCACGGTGCCGCCGTGGCAGAAGACGGCGAGCGCCCGGGTCGGCCCGCTGGCGGGCTGGTGTTCCAGGCCCGGCTGCCCGCCGCCGGTGGTCACCGGCGCCGTCGCCCGCCGCGGAGCGTCGAGCGGGCGCGGTCGCCGAGGTCCCCGGCCTTGTAGAGCGCGCGGGTGACCGGTGTGGAGCCGGTGCGCCGCTCGATGACCTGCCCGACCCGGCGCAGCAGGCCGGTGGCGAGGGGGACGACGACGGTGAGGATCAGCCAGGTGCGGAGCCGGCGGGTCAGGAAGAGCCACATGGTCGGCATCTTCCCTGGCGCCGCGGGTGTCCGTCAGTCGGGGTCGGGCGCCAGGCGGACCACCATCTTCCCGGTGTTCCCACCGCGCAGCAGGTCCAGGAAGGCCGGCACCGCCTGCTCGATCCCCTCCCGCACGGTCTCCCGGACGACGAGGTCGCCCGAGCGCAGCCAGCCGGTGACCGCCTCGGTGAACTCCGGCCGCAGGTCGGCGTGGTCACTCACGAGGAAGCCGCGCAGCGTGAGCCGCTTGCCGACCACCAGGCCCAGGTTGCGCGGGCCGGGCGGCGGCTCGACGGCGTTGTAGGCCGAGATCGACCCGCACAGCGCGGCCCGCCCGTGCACCCGGAACGCGCCGATCGCGGCCTCCAGGTGCTCGCCGCCGACGTTGTCGAAGAACAGGTCGATGCCGTCGGGCGCGGCCTCGGCCAGCCCGCGCGCCACCCCGTCCCGGTGGCTGAACGCCGCTGTGAAGCTGAGTTCGCGCAGCCAGGCGACCTTCTCCGGCGACCCGGCGCTGCCGATCACGCGGCCCGCGCCGCGCAGCCGCGCGAACTGGCCCACGAGGCTGCCCACCGCACCGCCCGCGCCGGAGACGAGCACGTCGTCCCCCTCGCGGAAGGCGCCGACCCGGAACAGCCCGGCGTACGCGGTCAGCCCCGGCATCCCCAGCACGCCGAGGTACCAGGACGGCGAGACGTCGTCCGCCGCGGGCAGCCGCGTCGCCGCCGCGGCGTCCAGGACGGCGGTCTCCCGCCAGGCCGCGTCGGTGAGGACCAGCGACCCCTCCGGCAGCTCCGGCGCCCGCGACGCGACGACCCGGCCCACCGCGCCGCCCCTCATCACCTCGCCGACCTCCCACGGCGGCGCGTACGACGGGCCGGACCGCATCCGGCCACGCATGTAGGGGTCCACCGACATGACCACCATGCGGACGACGACCTGCCCGTCGGCCGGCTCGGGCACCGGCACCTCGACCAGGCGGAAGTCCTCGGGGGTCGGCTCGCCGTGCGGCCGGGCCGCCAGGTGCCACTCGCGGGTCGTCGCTGCCATGCCCCGATCCTGCATCCGCCGAGGTCGCGCCGCTGTGCCGCCGCCCGCGTGCGCCCCGCGGGGTTGCGAGCCGGGCCTACGCTCGGGGCATGTTCTTCTCCCGGTTCAAGACCCAGCCGGTGGCAGCCGAGGACGCGCTGCCGGGCCGCCCGGACGCGCTGCCGCACGTGCCGGAGCTGCACGCGGTCAACGGCAACCGCATCCAGCCGCCGTTCCCGGAGGGCATGCAGACCGCCGTCTTCGGGGCCGGCTGCTTCTGGGGCGTGGAGAAGGTCTTCTGGGAGCAGCCGGGCGTCTACTCGACCGCGGCCGGCTACGCCGGCGGCTACACGCCGAACCCGACCTACGAGGAGGTCTGCTCGGCGCAGACCGGCCACACCGAGGTCGTGCTGGTCGTCTTCGACCCGGCCGTCACCTCCTACGAGCAGCTGCTCAAGGTCTTCTGGGAGGACCACGACCCGACGCAGGGCATGCGCCAGGGCAACGACGTCGGCACCCAGTACCGCTCGGCGATCTACTACGCGACGCCGGAGCAGGAGGCGGCCGCCCGCGCCAGCCGCGAGGCGTTCCAGCAGCGGCTGACCGCGGCGGGCTACGGCGAGATCACCACCGAGATCGCGCCGCTCGGCGACTTCTACTACGCCGAGGACTACCACCAGCAGTACCTGTACAAGGTGCCGAACGGCTACTGCCCCATCCACTCGACCGGCGTCTCCTGCCCGGTGGGTCTGTCGGGCGTCTGACCCCCGCCCCACTCCGGCGAGATCGCCGATCTCGTACGGTTCCCGGGCCGTACGCGTGCCAGATCGCCGATCTTGCCGGATGAGGGGAGGGCCGTGGCCGACCTCGGGCTCCTCGACCAGCTGCGGCGGGAGCCGGACGTCGAGGCGCCCGACCTGGTCGCCGTCGATGCCACCGACCGGCTGCTGCTCGACGAGGCCGCCGGGCTGCTGACCACGGCCGGGCCCGGTGCGGTGGTCGTCGTCGACGACTCCTACGGCGCGCTGACCCTGGGCGCGGTCACCGCCGGGGCGCGTGACGTCCGGGTGCACCAGGACCTGCTGGTCGGCGAGCTGGCGCTGGCCCGCAACGCCGGGCGCACCGGGCTGACCGGCACGTACCGCTCGCTGCCGCTGGGCCCCCGGCTGGCGGACGGCGCGCGCGTCGTGCTGGCCAAGGCGCCGAAGTCCCTGGACGCGCTGCGCGAGCTCACCGAGGTGGTCGCCGCGTCGGCCGCACGGGACGTCACGCTGCTGGTCGGCGGGCGGGTCAAGCACATGACCCACGCGATGAACGACGTCCTCGGCAGTGGCTTCACCGACGTGCACGCGACGCTGGCCCGGCAGAAGTCGCGGGTGCTGGTCGCCCGCGGTCCCCGGCCGGGGGTCCCGTCGTCCTTCCCGCGCCGGCAGGAGCACCCCGACCTGGGGCTGACGGTCTGCGCGCACGGCGCGGCCTTCGCCGGCACCAGGGTCGACGCCGGCACCCGCGCCCTGCTGGCCGCGCTGGCCGAGGGCGCGCCCGACGCCCGGACGGCGCTGGACCTCGGCTGCGGCACCGGCGTGCTGGCCACCGCCCTCGCCCTCGCCCGCCCGGGGCTGACGGTGCTGGCCGGCGACCAGTCCGCGGCCGCCGTGGCCTCGGCGGAGGCGACCGCGGCGGCCAACGGGGTCGGCGACCGGGTGCGGGTGACCCGGGACGACGCGGCGTCCACGGTCGCGGACGCGAGCGTGGACCTCGTCGTCTGCAACCCGCCGTTCCACCTGGGCGCGGCCGTGGTGACCGGTGCGGCCGACCGGCTGTTCGCCGCGGCGGGGCGGGTGCTCCGGCCGGGCGGGCAGCTGTGGTGCGTCTACAACAACCGGCTGCCGCACCGGGCCGCGCTGCGCCGGCTGGTCGGCCCCACCCGGGTCGCCGCGTCCGGCCGGCGCTTCACCGTCACCATCTCCACCCGCCGCTGAGGCCCGGTGCCCGGCGGGGATGGCGTGCAGTCACGGCGCACCCTCTGGGCCGGCATGCGCCGCTGCTGCACACCACCGCCCGCCCGGCGAGGGGGCCCCAGGGCCCTGGCCGGGCGGGCGGGGCCGGGCCACCGTCGGGGGGCATGACGACGACCGAGATCCCGCCCGTCGACGCCACCACCGCCCTGGCCGAGCGCCTCCTCGAGGCGGTCACCTCGAGCCTCGAGCTGGCCGCGGTCCACCTCGGCAGCGAGCTGGGCTGGTACCGCGCCCTGGCCGAGGCGCCGGCGACCGCCCCGGAGCTGGCCGGGCGCACCGGCACCGCCCCGCGCTACGCCCGCGAGTGGCTGGAGCAGCAGGCGGTGGCCGGCATCCTCACGGTGGACGACGTCACCGCCGGCCCCGACGAGCGGCGCTACGCCCTGCCCGAGGCGCACCGCCCCGTCCTGGTCGACCAGGACGACCTCGCCTTCATGCCCCCGTTCGCCCACGCCGCGCTGGTGTTCACCCGCAACGTGCCCCGGCTGCTCGAGGTCTACCGCACCGGCGGCGGGTTGAGCTGGGCCGAGATGGGCGACGCCCGCGACGCGCAGGCCGCCGCCAACCGCTCCTACTTCCTCGGCCCGATGGCGTCGCAGGACCTCGCGTCCGTGCCGGGGATCGACCAGGCGCTGCGGGCCGGCGGCCGGGTCGCCGACGTCGGCTGCGGCATGGGCTGGTCGGCCATCGGCATCGCCCGCGCGTACCCGCAGGCCCGTGTCGACGGGTTCGACGTCGACGAGCCGTCGGTCGAGCAGGCGCGGCGCAACGCCGAGGCCGCCGGGGTCGCCGACCGGGTGCGCTTCACCACGGTGGACGCCGCGGCTGCGGGGGAGGAGGCGGGCTACCACCTGGTGACCGCCTTCGAGTGCGTGCACGACCTCGCCGACCCGGTGGACGTGCTCGCCGGGATGCGCCGGATGGTGCGCCCGGGCGGCACGGTGCTCGTCGTCGACGAGAAGGTGGCCGAGCGGTTCACCGCGCCCGGGGACACCGTCGAGCGGCTGATGTACGGCTACAGCGTCACCTGCTGCCTGCCCGACGGGCTCTCCACCCGGCCGTCGGCCGGCACCGGCACCGTGATGCGGCCGGCCACCCTCGAGGGCTACGCACGCGAGGCCGGGTTCGCGGGGGTCGACGTCCTGCCCGTGGAGCACGACTTCTTCCGCTTCTACCGGCTGCGTGGCAAGGCGTGAGCCACGTCACGGCACGGAACGAGGAAAGGGTGCTCCGCGGTCCGCTTGCGCTGCAGCCCAGCACCTCACGCTCCCGGCGGGCAGCCGCACCCCGGACGGCGGGCGGCCCGGGCGCCGGCGGCCAGTGCGGCACCGCCGCAGACGAACGCCGCGGCGCTCCACGGTCCGCCGGCCAGCGGCCGGCCGGCGTGCGGCACCACGAGGACGGCGCGACCGAGGTCGGCACCGTGCAGCGACACCCGCCACGGGTCGGCCTGCGGGTTGGCGTCACCCTGGGTCGCCATCCACGGCCGCCCGGCCCCCGCGTCGACCTCGACCACGCGGTGCAGGACCGGACGGTCGCCCACGACCTCGTACGGGGCCGGCGGGCGGAAGGCGAGCACGTCGCCCTCGACGACGTCCTCCCCGGCCACCGGCACGGTGAGCACCAGCGAGCCGGCCGGCGCGGACGGCGCCATCGAGCCGGTCAGCACCGGCACGAACCGGACGCCGCACATGCCGGCCCCGACGACGGCGACCCCGGCGGCGGCCAGCAGGACCGGGCCCAGGGCGCGGCCGAGCCGGGTGCGGGCGGCCCTCACCCCCGGGTCCGTTCGCCGGCGGGCCGGGCGACGGGCGGGTGCGCGGTGAGCGTCACGCCGCCCAGGACCGCGCCGACGGCCACCTTCACGTGCACCCTCCCGCCGGGGGCGACCGGTGCGGGGGTGGTGTAGGTGCCCGAGGCGACGCCGAGGACGAGCGTCAGCCCGATCAGCGTGCTGCTCCCCGGACAGGCGCCGGTCGCGGGGACCCACGACACGGAGCACACGGCGGCCGGGCTCACGCCCACGAGCGTGCCCATCGAGACGGTCAGCGACAGCGTCGCGGGCACCGAGGAGGTGTTGACCAGGTCGACGTAGCCGGTGGCGCCGGTGAGCGGGCCCCCGATCGAGTAGCCGAGCCGGTCGGCGCTGACCGTCCCGCCGCCGGAGACGAGGACGAAGCCGTCGCCGAGCGACGCGGCGGTCAGCGGTGCGGTCACCGTCGCGGTCGGCTGCCAGTGCGCGGCGGCGGGGGCCGGCGCCGCGAGGGCCCCGACCAGGAGCGCGGCGAGGGTGGCCCCGGCGCGCCGCCGGGCCCGGGACGGCGCGGGACTCCCGCCGCCGCAGTCACAGGAGAGCCGGCCCACCTCGGGCCGCCTCAGCCGCCGGTGCGGTCGCGGTTGCCGACCAGCGTGTTGCTGACCGTGATCGCGACCGACCCGGCCTTGCCCTGCACGGATGCAGGCGCCGAGGGGGAGAAGGTGAACCGGTACCGGACGTGCTGGGCCGCGGTGGAGCCGGTGCGGATCTCCCCGTGGGCGACGGCGACCTGCGCCCCGGACAGGCTGCCCGACGCGAGCGGGGTCTCGGTCCCCAGGCAGGTGCTGACGCCGAGCACCGTCGTCCACGGCGCGCTGCAGGTGCGCACGTCGACCGACAGCTGGCCGGCGAGGTCGCCGGTCGCCGTGACGGCACCGGTGAACGTGCCGGCGCCCGACCCGTCGTTGCGCACGTCGACGTACCGGTCGAACCAGTCCCCGGGCAGCAGGTCGGCGACACCGGTGGTGAACCGGCCGCCGTTGGCGTCGAGCAGGGTCACCCCGGCGTTGGCCGCGGTCAGGTCGCCGGACGAGGCGTCCGCGGTGACGTCCCAGCTGGAGAGGGCGCCGGCGCCGACGAGGGTGGTGCCGCCGAGCGCGAGGGCGAGCACGCCGAGGCGCCGGGCCCGGGGTGCGGTGCAGCCGGCGACGTGTGCTCCTGCGGACCTGCCCATGACCCATCCCCCGGTCGACCGTCGCCGCTGCTCGACGACTCCCGGGAGGGGTTTCGGCCGAGACCGACCGGACCTGTAACCGAACGGGAAGGAAGATCGTGGGCGATCCGGTGGACGCCGACCGGATCGAGGGATCGGGGACGGGGCGCGCACGACCGACCGCGGTTCCTCGTGGACCACCGCCGCGGCGCAGCGGTCGCGCACCGGTGCCAGGGTCTCGCCGGTGTCGTCGACCACCGGCACCCTCGCGCCGCGACGGTGCCGGCAGCCCGGACCTGGGCAGGGAGCGGGGACGACGGGCAGGCTGGTCGCATGAGGACCCCGAGCACCCTGCCGCCCGCCGTCCGCCGGGTGCTGCCCTGGCTGCTGCGCTGGTGGGCCGTCCAGGCCGGGCTGGCCGTGATCGGCCGGCTGGTCGCCCGGCAGAAGGACGAGGGTGACGAGAGCACGGCGGGCATCCGGCGGGTCGTCGTGATCGGCGGGGTGGAGCTGCGGCCGGTGAACCGCGAGCTCTCGCGGGTGCGGCTGGACCTGGTGATGGCCGGCGGGCGGCTCGACCTGACCAGGGTGCCGCACGTGCCCGGCGGCGTGGACCTCACCGTGCGCGCCCTCATGGGCGGCCTGGGCGTGCAGGTGCCGACGGGGTGGCGGGTGTGGTGGAGCTGTCGCGGCATCGGGGGCGTCGGCTTCGCCGAGAGCGACGGCCTGGTCCGCACCGACGACGAGCGCGGGGCCGACCTGCGCATCCACGCCGACGTGCTGTTCGGCGGCATCGGCGTCGAGGGCGCGCCGCAGGACGACAGCTGGGGCCGCTGACGGTCAGCAGAAGCCGGGTGTCCCCAGCCAGGCGACCTCGGCGGGCGGCACGTCGTCGCGCAGCACGGTGCCCTCGATGAGGCCGTAGGGGCGGTCGTCGGCGTGGTAGACGACGTCGGGGTTGTCCAGCCCGAACGCCGAGAGGTCCTGCAGGAAGTGGTGCCTGTTCGGCATCGACAGCCGCACCTCGGCGACGTCGGGGCAGCGCTCGAGCACCGCCTCGCCCATCGCGTACAGCGTCTGCTGCAGGGCCAGGGAGTGGGTGGCGGCGAAGGTCTCGAGCAGCGTCGTCCGGACCACGTCGAAGGCGGCGTCCCAGTCGAGGTCGGTGCCCGTGTAGCGCCAGCGCGCGGTCACCGCGGTGGCGAGGATCCGATCGCGGGTCTCGGCCAGCGTGGTGTACCGGTCGCGCGGGAAGCCCCAGAACTCCGAGCCGGTGGTCTTGAGCACGACGAGGTCGCGCAGCCCGGCGAGCACGTGCGCGTCACCGCCGTCCACCGTGACCACCGCCGTCCGGACCTCGCCGCCGTCGCGGCGGAAGGCGTGCTCGTGCGGCTGCCCGCCGACGGCGATGCGGTCCCAGCCGAACGAGTCGACCGCGACCCGGGCGCCGCTGATCCACTCGTGGGCGCCGGCGAAGTGGCGGGCCAGCCGCAGTCCGAACGCCTCGGGCGACCCGACGCCGTCCCGGGCGAAGGCGAAGACGGTGTTCTTCTGCGTGTCGGTCGCCAGGACGTGCCCGTTGTCGCCGGCGGTGTGCGCGGCGGTGAAGTCCCCGCGCAGGCTGCTGCTGACGTCGAGGTCCACCAGGGTGTGCCGCGGGGCGCTGCGGTCCACCGCCACCACGCGGACCTCCGCCTTGCCGTACTGGTTGGGCCCGAGCCGGATCGCCATGCGCCGCACTGTTGCAGAAGGACCCCCTGCCGGGTCCCGTCGCTGGCCCCGTCCCGAGGCTCGCCCTGAGCTTGCGAGGGGTGAGGAGGACGGGGTCCTTCTATGGCGGGGGCAGGGGGTCCTCTCTCAGCTGCCGCGGTAGGTCGAGTAGGCGAACGGGGCCAGCAGCAGCGGAACGTGGTGGTGCTCGGTGGGCTCGCGGACGTCGAAGGTGAGCACGACCTCCGGGTAGAAGGTGTCCCGCCCCTGCCCGGCGAACCACGGTCCGGTGGCGAAGACCAGCCGGTGGGCGCCGGGCGCGGTCACCCCCTCGGCCGGCCGGCAGCGGCCGTCGGCGTCGGTGACCCCCTCGCCGGCCAGCTCCTCACCGGCGAACAGCCGGACGGCGACCCCCGCGGCCGGGCGGCCCGACACGGAGTCGAGCACGTGCGTCGACACGCTCATGACTGCTCCGGCTCCGCTCCGGACCCGTTCCGCTCCTCGCACCATGTCATCGGTCGCCTCCGCGGTCGTTCCGCTCCTCGCTCGCTGGCGCTCGCTGCGATGCCCACTCCCTGTCGGCTCCTAGGCATCTCGCTGCGGTGCTCGCTCGCCCGTCGCCGTCGCGGAGACCAGCCCCCGCACCCGCAGCGCCGTGATCTCCGCCAGCTGCCCGGTCACCTCGGCCCGCTCGGTCTCCTCGTCGTTGCCCAGCCGGCGGCGCAGCTCGGCGAGCATCTCCTCCGGTGAGCGGCCGGAGGCGCGGACCAGGAAGACCCGGTCGAAGCGCTCCTCGTACTCCCGGTTGCCCGCGGCCAGGGCGGCCCGCGTCGCGTCGTCCGCCCCGCCCACCGAGCCCTGCTCGCGGCGGGACGCCTCGGCCTCCGCCGACGAGCCCTCGGCCCGGTCCCCGATCCGCGGGTGGACGGCGATCGCCAGCTCGACCTCGTCCCACGGCAGCCCGCGGACGACCTCCTCGGCGCGGGCCACCAGCGCCTCGACGTCCGGGTAGGGGCGGCCGGCCACCACCCCGGCGGCGAACCGCGGTGCGGCGTTGCACGCCCGCAGCGCGTGCACGGCACGGTCGGCGGGCTCGGCGTTGAAGTCGTCGAGGGAGGCCATGCGTCGAGGATGGCAGCCCGGCCGTGGCAGGGTCGACGGATGCCACTGGGGGACGACGTCTACGCCGAGCTCGACCGGCGCCTGGAGCCGGTGGACGCCGCCCGCGCCGCCGCCTTCCCCGGCGAGCGGTCCGTGCGCCAGCCGGTGCACACCTGCTACGTGCCCGCCGACGCCGTCGTCCCCGGGCTGGCCCGGTCGTGGGGGGACGCCGCGCTCGCCGCCCTCGACGAGCACGGCCTGCCCGACCTCGGCCTGGACCCCGCGCTGGTCGAGCAGGTGCTGCCCCGGGTGCGCGCCAAGCTGGCCGCCGAGCCGGTCGAGGACCTGCGGGTGGACGCCGAGGACGGCTACCGCGGTCCACCCGAGGCCGAGGACGACGACGTGCTGCGCGCCGCGGCCGCCGTCGCCGCCGACCTGGCCGCCGGGACCGCGCCGCCGTCGGTCGGGGTCCGCGCCAAGTCCCTCGAGGGGCCCACCCGGCGCCGCGGCGTCCGCTCCCTGGACCTGTTCCTCGGCGGACTGGCCGCAGACATCGCGATAAGGGCGCCGACGGCGGTCGTCACCCTGCCCAAGGTCACCGACGTCGAGCAGGTGCGCGCCTTCCTGCCGGTGCTCGACGCGCTGGAGCGGGCGCACGGCGTGGCGCTGGACCTGGAGCTGCAGGTCGAGACGCCGCAGGCCGTCGTCGGCCCGGCCGGGACCGTGACCACCGCCGCGCTGGTGCACGCGGCCGGCCCGCGGCTGACCGGCCTGCACCACGGCACCTACGACTACAGCGCGGCGCTGGGCATCGCCGCGGCGCACCAGTCCTCCGACCACCCGGCGCTGGACCTGGCCAAGCAGCTGATGCAGGTCGCCGTCGCGGGCACCGGGGCCGTCGCGGTCGACGGCTCGACCAACGTGCTGCCGGTCGGCGACCGCGACCGGGTGCACGCCGCCTGGGTGCTGCACGCTCGGCTGGTGCGCCGGGCGCTGGAGCGCGGGCTGTACCAGGGCTGGGACCTGCACCCGGCCCAGCTGGTCACCCGCCACGTCGCCACCCAGGCCTTCTTCCGGGCCGCGCTGCCCGCGGCCGGGGCCCGGCTGGCCGCCTACCTGGACCGGGTGGAGGGCGGCGTCCTCGACGAGCCGGCCACCGCGCGGGCGCTGGCCACGGTCGTGCTGCGCGGGCTGGACTGCGGCGCGGTCGACGACGCGGAGGTCCGGACGGCGGCCGGTGTCGAGCGGGCCGACCTGGAGCGACTCGCCGGACGCACTGCTCCGGTCGGACCGCCCGCAACCGCCCGTGGCGGCGCTCGACCTACCATCCCCTCGTGATGGTGCGGTGACCGACGACGACCTCCGGCGGTCGCTGTTCGCCGGAGGCGGCGAGGTCGGCCGCGCGATGGCAGCCGTGGACTGGGCGCGGACCCCGCTCGGCCCGCCGGAGCGGTGGCCCACGGCGCTGCGGCACACCGTCCGGGTCATGCTCACGTCGCGGTTCGCGATGTGGGCCGGGTGGGGCCCCGACCTCTTCTTCTTCTACAACGACGCCTACCGCCACGACACGCTGCAGGACAAGCACCCCTGGGCGCTGGGCCGGCCCGCGTCCGAGGTGTGGGCCGAGATCTGGTCGGCCATCGCTCCCCGCGTGGAGGCGGTGCTGGGCAGCGGCCTCGCCACCTGGGACGAGGACCTGCTGCTCTTCCTGGAGCGCAGCGGCTACCCCGAGGAGACCTACCACACCTTCTCCTACAGCCCCCTGCCCGGCGACGACGGCGGCACCGGCGGCCTGTTCTGCGTGGTCACCGAGACCACCCAGCAGGTCCTCGGCGAGCGCCGGATGGGCACGCTGCGCGACCTCGCCGCGGCGCTGGGGGCCGCCCGCACCGAGGCGGGCGTGCTCGCCGCCACCGGCGAGCAGCTCGCCCGCAACCCCGCCGACCTGCCCTTCAGCGCGGTGTACCTGGTCGACGACGACGGGACCACGCGGCTGGGCTGCGCGGCGGGTTTCGAGCCGGGTGTCACGGTGCTCCCGCCGGTGCTGACCCCGGACGGACCCGGCGGCGACCTGCTGCAGCGGCTGCTGGCCGGCGAGGACGTCCTGGTGGACGACCTCGACCGCCGCCGCCCGGGCCTGCCGACCGGCGCCTGGGACCGGCCCCTGCAGCAGGCGGTGGCGCTGCCGATCGCCTCCGTGGCCCAGGACCGCGACCCGGTCGCAGGTTTCCTGGTGGTCGGGCTCAACCCGCACCGCCGGTACGACGACGCCTACCGCGGCTTCCTCGGGCTGGTGGCCAACCAGGTCTCCTCCGCCCTCGCCAACGCCGGCAGCTACGAGGCCGAGCGGCGGCGGGCCGAGGCGCTCGCCGAGCTGGACCGGGCCAAGACCGACTTCTTCAGCAACGTCAGCCACGAGTTCCGCACCCCGCTGACGCTCATCGCCGGCCCGGTCGCCGAGCTGCGCGCCTCCCCGGCCGCCCAGTCCGACCCCCGGCTGGCCGAGGAGCTCGAGGTCGTCGAGCGCAACGCCCAGCGGCTGGCCCGCCTGGTCAACACCCTGCTCGACTTCTCCCGCATCCAGGCCGGCCGGATCGACGCCCGCTTCGAGCCGGTCGACCTCGCCGCCACCACCGCGGAGCTGGCCAGCGTCTTCCGCTCGGCCGTCGTCCGCGCCGGGCTGGACTTCACCGTCGACTGCCCGCCGCTGGACGAACCGGTGCACATCGACCGGGACATGTGGGAGAAGGTCGTCCTGAACCTGCTCTCCAACGCGCTGAAGTTCACCTTCGACGGCGGCATCGCCGTCCGGCTGCGGCGGGACGGCCACGTCGTGCGGCTGACGGTCAGCGACACCGGCACCGGCATCCCCGCCGACGAGCTGCCGCGGCTGTTCGAGCGCTTCCACCGGGTGGCCGACGCCCGCGGCCGCTCCGGCGAGGGCAGCGGCATCGGGCTGGCCATGGTCCGCGAGCTGGTCGCCCTGCACGGCGGCACCGTCGGCGCCGAGAGCACCCTCGGCGCCGGGACGGCGTTCACCGTCACCCTGCCGCTGGGCACCGCGCACCTGCCCGCCGACCGGCTGGCCGAGCCGGCCGCGGACGCGCCCGCGGTGTCCCCGGCCGCCGCCCCGTTCGTCACCGAGGCGCTGCGCTGGCTGCCCGACGGGCGACCCGCGGCCGGCGGCGCGGTCGCACCCGGCCCCGCGGCGGCGTCCGGCCGGGTGCTGGTGGCCGACGACAACGCCGACATGCGGGGCTACCTGGTGCGGCTGCTGTCCCCGCACTACGACGTCCGGGCGGCCGCCGACGGCCGGCAGGCGCTGGACGCGGTCCTGGCCGACCCGCCCGACCTGGTCGTCAGCGACGTGATGATGCCCGGGCTCGACGGCATGGGGCTGCTGGCCAGGCTGCGGGCCGACCCGCGCACCGCCCGCCTCCCGGTGGTGCTGCTGTCGGCCCGCGCCGGCGAGGAGGCCGCCGTCGAGGGGCTGGCCGCCGGCGCCGACGACTACCTGGTCAAGCCGTTCTCCGCGCAGGAGCTGCTGGCCCGCGTGGGCGCGCACCTGGAGCTCGGCCGGGCCCGGCGGGCCGCGGAGGAGCAGTTCACCGCCATGGCGGACCTCGCGCCGGCGCTCATCTGGGTGGCCGGCCCCGACGGGCAGCGGGTGTTCGTCAACCGCGGCTGGACGGAGTTCACCGGCCGCCCGGCCCGCGAGGAGGTCGGTCGCGGCTGGGAGCAGGGCCTGCACCCGGAGGACCGCGACCGCTACGCCGAGGTGGTCGCCGCGGCGACCGCGCGGCGCGAGGGCTGGGAGGTCGACGTCCGGCTGCGCCGCGCCGACGGCACGTACCACTGGCTGCTCGAGCGGGCGGTGCCGATCGGGACGGGGCCCGTCGGTCCCGGCGAGACCTCCGCCGGCTACGTCGGCAGCTGCACCGACATCAACGCCCGCACCCGCGAGACCGCCCGGCAGACGCTGCTGGCCGAGGTGGGCACCGCGCTGGACCGGGAGACCACCGTCGACGGCCAGCTCGGTGCGCTGGCGCGGCTGCTGGTCGAGCGGCGGCTGGCCGACCTGTGCAGCGTGCGCTTCCTGGGGGACGACGGCCGGCTCCGCTTCGCCGGGATCGCCGGCCTCGATGCCGCCGCGGAGGCCGCGATGGCCTCCCTCGACCCGCACAGCGGGCTGAGTCTCCAGGTCCTGGAGACCGGGGAGTCGGTGCTCGGCGAGCGGCTGTCCTGGCCGGCGCCGTCGGAGGAGGACGCGACGGGCTGGCCGCTCGCCATGCTGTCGGCGATCGCGGTGCCGCTCGCCGTCCGCGGGGTGCTGCGGGCCGTCCTGGTGCTGGGCCGGCACCGCGAGGCGCCGCCGTACGACGACGACGACCGGGTGCTGCTCGAGGAGGTGGCCGGGCGCGCCGCCCTGGCGGTGGACAACGCGGTGCTGCTCGCCGAGGAACGCGGCGCGGCCCGGCGGCTGGCGCTGCTGCAGCGGGCCACCGCCGAGCTGTCCTCGGCGACCACCCCGCTGGAGGTCGCCGAGGTCACCGGCGGGCACGTGCGGGCGCTGACCGGCCCGGACAGCCGGGTCGCGGTCTACGAGCTGGACCCCTCGCACCGGGCGCTGACCGCGCTGGCCATCGACGGCGGCAGCCCGGCCGGCCTGGACGTGTGGCGGACGGTGCCGATGTCCGCGCCCCTGGTGGCCACCACCGCGGTCTCCGAGCGCCGTCCCGTGTGGGTGGAGGACGTCCGCACCCAGCCCCCGGCCGACCGCGAGCTCGCGCCCGAGCTGGCCGCGTCGGCGGCGGACTTCGGCCTGGCCGCGGTGGCGGCCCTCCCGCTCACCGCGGCCGGGCGGGTCGTCGGCGTCCTGTCGGTCGCCTGGCCGCGGGTGCAGCGGTTCTCGGCCACCGACCGGGCGATGCTGCTCGCCGTCGCCGAGCAGGCCGCCTCGGCCCTCGACCGCGCCCGGCTCTACCGCGCCGAACGGGGCATCGCCGAGACGCTGCAGCTGAGCCTGCTGCCCGCGCAGCTGCCGGCCCTGCAGCGGCTGGCGCTGGCCGCGCACTACCTGCCCGGCGCCGAGGGCAGCCAGGCCGGCGGCGACTGGTACGACGTCGTGGAGCTCGCCGGCTCCCGGGTCGCGATCGCCGTGGGGGACGTCGTCGGCCAGGGGCCGGCGGCCGCCGCGGTCATGGGCCAGCTGCGCAGCGCGCTGTCGGCCGCCCTGCTGCAGGGCTGCGGCCCGGCCGAGGCCCTGGAGCTGCTGGACCTCTTCGCCGGCCGGCTGCCGGGGGCGCTGGCCTCCACCGCGGCCTGCCTCGTCCTCGACGGCACGGCCGGCACCGTCACCTGGGCCCGGGCCGGGCACCCGCCGGCGGTGCTGGTCACCCCGGACGGCGCGGAACTGCTCGACGGTGCGGGCTCCGGCACCGTGCTCGGCGTCCCGGGCCGTCGCCCGTACACCGAGGGCACGGCCGCGATCACCCCGGGCGCCACCCTGCTGCTCTACACCGACGGCCTGGTCGAGCGCCGCGGCGAGGTCATCGACGACGGGCTGGCGCGGGTGTGCGCCGCCGCGGCCCGGCACGCCGCGACCGACCCGGCCGGGCTGACCGCGAGCCTGCTGGCCGAGGTCCTCGCCGACGCCGACCAGCCCGACGACGTCGCGCTGATCGCCGCGCGGCTGCTGCCCGGACCGCTGGCCGCGCGGCTGCCGGCCGACCCGCGACGGCTCTCCGGTGTCCGGCGGGCCGTCACGGCCTGGACGGCGGCGGCCGGACTGTCCGAGGACACCACCGAGGACCTGCAGCTGGCCCTCGGCGAGGCGCTGGCCAACGCCGTGGAGCACGCCTACGCGGCCGCACCCGGGGAGGGCTGGTGCAGCTACCGGGTCGCCCGCGAGCCCGACGGCAGCGTCCGGGTCGAGGTGCGCGACACCGGGGTGTGGCGCCCGCCGCCGGCCGACCGCGGCTACCGCGGCCGCGGGCTGGAGCTGATCAGCGCCCTGGCCACCGACGTCGAGATCGGTCGCGGCCCGGACGGCGACGGCACCACGGTCTGCTTCCGGATGGCCCCCGCCGTCCCGGGCCTGCAGACCCGCAGGCAGCGCGGCACCCCGGGCGTCGCCGCGGACGGCGGCGCGACGCTGGCGGTGCACGACGAGCCGGGGGGCCTGCGCCTGGAGGTGCACGGCGAGGTCGACCTGGCCAGCGCCGGCCAGGTGCGCGCGCAGCTGCTCGTCCGGCTCGATCGGCTCACGGCCGGGTCGGTCGCGACGCTGGACCTCACCTCCACCGGCTACCTGGCCAGCGCCGGGGTCGGGCTGGTCCTGGAGGCCGTGGCCCGTGCCCGGCAGGCCGGCGTGGAACTCCGGGTGCGCACCGAGCCGGGCACCCCGCCGGGGCGGATACTCGCTCTGGCAGGGGTCGCGCCGGACCCGGTCGCCGGGGCGGCCGACCACGGACCGGCGACCGGCGCGCCGGCCGTCCCGTCGGCGTGACGGTGCGCACACCCGGTGCCCCCCGGATGGTGGGGAGTGCGCGTGCACGAGGATGACCGAGCAGTCGGCCGGTCCCCCCGGCCCGGGAGAGGGCAGGCACAGGTGGACCGAGCGCCGAGCAGGTCGCGGGCGCCGGCCGGGCTACCGCAGCCACGGGCCGGCGCGCGCGCCCGGTCCCGGCACGCCGCCGCGGTGGTGCGGGGGGACGGCGAGCTGCTCTCGGTCGCCCTGACCTTCCTCGACGCCGGCCTGCGCGCCGGCGACGTCGTCGCGCTGACCTGCCCGCCGGAGGTCACCGCGCTGCTGTGCGCGGAGCTCGGCGAGCGCGCCGGGCGCGTCCGCGACGAACCCCGGCTGAGCCTGCTGGGTGCCCGGGCGCCCGATGCGCTGGCGCACGCCCGCCGGATGGCGGAGCAGGAGGCCGACGGCCGGCAGCTGCGCATCCTCTGCCTGGTCGACTTCGGGCCCGCTCCCGCCGACTGGCGCGAGGGGCTGCGCTTCGAGTCGGCCGCCAACTCCGTCATGGCCGACACGCCGATCGACTCCCTGTGCCTGTACGACCGGCGTCGGCTGCCGCCGGCGGTGGTCGAGGCCGCCGCTGCGACCCACCCCTACCTGGTGCACGACGGCGCCTGGGCGCCCAGCTCGGCCTACCGCCATCCGGCCGAGTACCTGCCGCGGCTGCCCTGGCCACGCGAGCCGGTGGAGGACGCCGCGCCGGTGTTCGTCCTCGATGACGCGCCCGGCCTGGTCGCGCTGCGCCACGAGCTCGGCCTCGCCCTCGCCGCGTGGGTGCCCGACCGCGACCAGCGCGAGGACCTGCACCTGGCCGCCGCCGAGGTCGCCGCCAACGCCTTCCGGCACGGCGAGCGCCCGGTGTCGGCGCGGATGTGGGCCGACGGGGACCGGCTGGTCTGCGCGATCACGGACTCCGGGCGCACCTTCGCCGACCCGATGGCCGGCTTCCGTCCCGCCCACGGCGCCGACCTCGGCCGCGGCGGGATGGGGCTGTGGCTGGCCCGCAAGCTGTGGGACTCCGTCGACCTGTCCCTGGGTCCCGGCGGGCTCACCGTCCGCCTCGCCGCCCGCCTCCAGCCGGCTTGACGCCGTCGATACCTCACTGCTGAAGTACCGGCGTGGGGGACGCCGTCGACCTGATCCTGGCCCAGTGGGCGCGGGAGCGGCCGGACCTGGACTGCAGCCCGATGGGGGTCGTCGGCCGGATCTCCCAGCTGCAGCGCGAGGTCTTCCTCGCCCAGCGCGCGACCTTCGCCCGGCACGGCCTCGACGTGCCCTCCTTCGACGTGCTGGCCGCGCTGCGCCGGGCCGGGGAGCCCTACCAGCTGACCCCGACCGAGCTGATGCGCACCGCTCTGGTCACCTCCGGCGCCATCACCCAGCGGCTGGACCGGCTGGAGGAGAAGGGGCTGATCACCCGCGAGCGCAGCGAGGCCGACGGGCGGGCCGTCGTCGTCACGCTGACCGGGGCGGGACGGGCCGCGCTGGACGACACGCTGCCCGACCACCTGGAGACCGAGCGACGGCTGCTCGCCGGCCTCGACGCCGACGACCAGCAGGCCCTGGCCGGCCTGCTCCGGCGCCTGCTGATCGCCCTGGGCCGCGTGCCACCCGAGTGAACGGTTGCCGTCGACGAGTGGGCCCCGGAGGGGTCCGCGAGGAGGCGGCGGGTGGGCTCAACGCGGGTCGGGCACAGCTCCTGGCGGCGGTGTCGGCCGGTAGGTCGACGATGTCATTGCTCAGGCACGTCCGCCGGTTCGAGGTCGGGGCGGGTGCGCACGTAGCGCAGCGGGTGGCGGAAGACGCCGGCCTGCAGCGCGGCGTCGGCGCTGACCTCCACGACGACGTCCGGGCGCACGCGGGTGAGCGGCACCGACAGCCGGCCGCCGCCGAACGCGCCGGTGCCGATCCGCTCGGGCCACGGGTGGTCCGGCCCGGCGGGGGTCAGGACGGCGGCCAGCTCGGCCGACTGCGCGGGCGACAGCGGGCTGGTCCGGCCGACGACCACCAGCTCGCCGTCCCGGTACCGGCCGGCGACCAGCTGGCTCGGCCGCTCGACCGGCCCGATGACGCCGCCCGCCACGACCTCCGTGGTCTCCCACGACTTCACCTTGAGCCACTCCCGCCGGCCGGGGGCGTAGCGGGTGGCCGCGCCCTTGGCGACCAGCCCCTCCACGCCGGCGGGCCGGAAGTCCGCCGACCACTGCCGGGCCTCGTCGGGGTCGGCGGTGACGGGGGAGAGCTGCATCGGCGGCGCCCAGCGTGCGGCGAGCTCCTCGAGTGCGGCTCGCCGCTCGCGCAGCCGGCGGTCGCGCAGGTCCGCGCCGCCGAGGGCCAGCAGGTCGAAGGCGACGTAGGAGGCGGGCGCGGCGGCGGCCAGCGCGCCGACGCGGCCCGCGGGGGCGACCATCCGCTGCTGGAGCAGGCCGAAGTCCAGCCGGGACCCGTTCCAGACCACGACCTCGCCGTCGAGCACCGTGCCGGGCGGGACCTGGGCCACGGCCGCGGCGACGACGTCGGGGAAGCGGGCGGAGAGGTCGCGGCCCTGCCGCGACCAGGCGCGGGTGGTGCCGCCGGTGCGGACGACGACGAGGCGGTAGCCGTCCCACTTGGGCTCGTAGCGGACGCCGCCGGGCAGCGCGTCGGCCCGCGGCAGGTCGCGCACCGGCCGGGCCAGCGCCACCGCGACCGGCCCGGCCAGCTCGGGCGGCACGTCGGGCAACCCGGGCACGGACAGCGGCACGACGGCCAGCGTGGGGGCTCCTCGCCGTCCGCGCAGGCGGCTGAGCTGCCGGTTCACCCCTTCGTGGCCGGTCGCCACCCTCCGCGAGGACCCCGGGGGGCCGCACGAGCCGCGGCCGCGGTCAAGGCACGATCCGGCAACGGGGTCAGCGGTCGGCGGCCGCCAGCACGGTCCGGACGGCGTCGGCCACCGCGTCGGGCCGGTCGTTGGGGACGAACGTCAGCGCGTCGTCCAGCCACGTGACCGTCGTGCCCAGCAGGGCGGCGAGCCGCTCGGCGTCGCGGGGCGGGAAGACCCGGTCGCGGCGCCCCCAGACCACGGCCGCCCGGCCGGCCAGCACCGGCAGCCGTCCGGCGGCGGCCACGAGCGGCTCCGGCCGCATGGCGCGGACCAGCGCCGTGAGGTCCGCGCGGACGGCGGGGTCGGTGCGCGCGGGGTGCAGCCAGTCGCGGACCAGCGCCCGGTCGAAGCCGCGGCTGGTGAAGACGTTCAGCCGGCCGGGGTCGGCGAACAGGGCCGGGACGGCGAGGGCGCGGACCAGCAGGGCGGTCGTCCCGGGGAGCGCCGCGAGCGCCGGCAGCGGGCGCAGCAGCGGCGGCGGGAAGTGCTCGAACGCGTCGCAGCCCGCCAGCACCAGCCCGGCGGTGCGCTCCGGTGCGCCGGCCGCGATGAGCTGGGCCAGCGCCCCACCGGTGTCGTTGCCCAGCAGGACGGCGCGGTCGAGGTCCAGCCCGTCGAGGACGTCGACCAGCGCGCCGGCGACCTCCTCCGGCGTCAGTCGCGACCGGGACGGGACCGCTCGGCGGTGGGCGCCCAGGGGCAGGTCGGGGAGCAGCACCCGGGCATGGGGGGCCAGCAGCCGTGCCGTCCGGTCCCACAGCCGTCCGTCGACGAGCGCTCCGTGGACGGCCAGCACGGCCGGCCCGTCGCCGGCCGTGCGCACCGGGACGGGCCCCACCCGGGTCGGCACCTCGATGGTCGTCGTCATGATCGCCTCCCGTTTTCTGTAGCGAGTGCTACACGAATGCGACTGTAGCGTCTGCTACATGGGACAGGGAAGAGGTCGGCCCGAGCAGCGTGCGGCGTTCCTGAGCGGGGCGGTCGAGCACGTGCTGCACCACGGGGTCGCCACGCTGTCCCTGCGCCCGCTGGCCGCGGCGCTGGGGACCAGCGACCGCATGCTGCTGTACTACTTCGGCACCCGCGAGCAGCTGCTGACCGCCGTCCTCGGCGCGGTCGGCGAACGGCTGCAGGACCAGCTCGCCGCGGCCCTGCCCGCCGGCCGGGTACCCCCGGCCGAGCTGCTGCGGGGACTGGCCTCGGCCCTGCACGACCCCGCGACCGAGTCCTCGCTCCGGTTGTACGTCGAGGTCAGCGGCCTGGCCGCCCGCGGGCACGAGCCGCACCGGACGGTCGCGGCGGCGGTCGCCGAGGGCTGGCTGGCCTGGCTCGGGTCGCGGCTGGACGTGCCGGACGGGGAGCGGGCGGGTGCCGCGGCCGGCGTCCTGGCGGTCGTGGACGGGATGCTGCTGGTCCGCTTCCTCGCGACCGCCGAGGTGGCCGACCGTGCGGTGGGCTGGCTCGTCGCCCGGTTGGCGCCCCCGGCCGGCGGCCGCTGACGGCCCCGTCCAGGGCACCGCCCCGAGCCTCGACGGTCCTCCCTCAGGGACGCGCGGGACCGTCCGACCCGGCCGGGTACTCCCGCAGCGGGACCTCCCCGGCGGCCCAGGCGGCCAGCACCGGCTCGACGATCCGCCAGCTCTCCTCGGCCTCGACGTCGCTGATCGACAGCGTGGTGTCCCCGGCCAGCAGCTCGCGGAAGAGGATCCCGTAGGCGGGCAGCGCCTGCCGGGGCAGGTCGGTCTCCAGCACGTGCCGCTCCAGGTCGAACGGGTCGCCGGCGCCGTTGAGGTTGAGCTCCAGGGCGATGCCGTCGGGCTCCAGGCGCATCCGCAGCACGCCGGGCTCGGGCTGCGTGTCGCCGAAGGGCAGGTGCGGCACCGGCTTGAAGTGGACGGCGATCTCCCGCCGTCCGCTGCCCAGCGCCTTGCCGGTGCGCAGCCGGAACGGCACGCCGGCCCAGCGCCAGTTGTCCACGCCCACCGTGAACTCGGCGTAGGTCTCGGTGCCGCGGGCGGGGTCGACGCCGTCCTCGGCGGTGTAGTCCGGCAGCGCCCGCCCGCCGACGGTGCCGGCCGTGTACCGGGCCCGCACGGTGTCGCGGGCCATGTCGGCGGGCGGCCGGACGGCACGCAGGACGTCGGCCTTGCGCGCCGGCAGGGTCGTGTCGTCGAGGGCGTGCGGTGGCTCCATCGCGACCAGGGCGAGCAGCTGCAGCAGGTGGTTCTGCAGCATGTCGCGCAGCGCGCCCGCGGTGTCGTAGTAGCCGGCCCGCCCCTCCAGGCCGAGGGTCTCGTCGAAGACGATCTCGACCCGGTCGACGTGGCCGGCGTTCCAGACCGGCTCGAACAGGCGGTTGGCGAAGCGCAGCCCGAGCAGGTTGAGCGCGGTCTGCATGGCGAGGAAGTGGTCGATGCGGAAGACCGACCTCTCGGGCACCAGCCGGTGCAGCACCTCGTTGAGCGCCCGGGCGTCGGCGCCGTCCCGGCCGAACGGCTTCTCGACGACGACCTGCGCGCCCTCGGGCAGCCCGACCTCGACCAGCGCCTCCAGGGTGCGGTGGAAGACGGTGTTGGGCAGCGCCAGGTAGACGATCGGCACGCCGGGCACCCGGTCCAGCGCCGCGCGCAGCTGCCCGGCTGCGGTGACGTCGCCGCGGGTGTGCGCGAGCTGGCCGACCAGCCGGTCGCGGGTGCCCTGGTCCACCCCGGGGGCGAACTGCGCCAGCCGCTCTCGGGCCCAGTCGCGGTAGGCCTCGTCGTCCCACGGCTCGCGGCTGACGGCGTGCACCGCGACGTCCGCACCCAGCGCCCCGGTGGCCGCCAGGGAGGCCAGCGAGGGCAGCAGGTACCGGCCGGTGAGGTCGCCGGAGCCGCCGAGCACCAGCAGCGAGCGCGTCACCGCCGTCCCTCCCCGGCGCGGGCCAGCGCCCAGCCGCTGGAGATGACCCCGACGTGGCTGAAGGCCTGCGGGACGTTGCCGAGGAACGCGCCGGTGGTGGGGTCGACCTCCTCGGCGAGCAACCCGGTCTCGCTGGCCCGCGCGCAGAGCCGGTCGTAGAGGTCGTGCGCCTCCTCGAGCCGGCCCTGGCCGGTGAGGTTGTCGACCAGCCAGAAGCTGCAGAGCAGGAACGCGCCCTCCTGGCCCTCCAGCCCGTCGGGGGACTCGGTGTGCAGGTAGCGGTAGAGCAGGCCGTCGCCGGCGTCGAGCTCGCGGCGGACGGCCTCGGTGGTGGCGACCATCCGCGGGTCGTCGGCGGCGACCACGCGGCGCAGCGGCAGCGCGAGCAGCGACCCGTCCAGGCCGCCGCGTCCGCGCCCCTGCGCGTCGGCGAGGTGCTCGGTGAAGGTCTGCCGGTCGGGGTCCCAGGCGCGGTCCAGCAGGGCGGCCCGCATCCGGTCGAGCTCGGCGCGCCAGCGCTCCCGCGGGTGCGGCAGTCCGCGGTGCTCGGCGATGCGCAGCGCCCGGTCGACCGCGACGCAGCACAGGGCGACCGAGTAGGTGAACGGCCGGCCGGTGTCGCGGATCTCCCAGATCCCGTGGTCGGGGGTCTCCCAGCGCTCGACGGCCTGCTCGGTGAGCCGGCAGAGCAGCGTCCACAGGTACTCGTCGACCCGGCCGCCGGAGCCCACCCACTGCCAGGCCACGTCGAGGAGCTCGCCGTAGACGTCGTGCTGGTGCTGGCCGGCCGCGCCGTTGCCCCAGCGGACCGGGCCGGAGCCGCGGTACCCGGCGAGGCTGACGTCCTGCCACTCGGTGGACGGCGGTCGGCCGTCGAGGGCGTACATGATGCCGACCCCGCCCTCGCGCTCGGCGTTGGCCAGCGTCCAGGCGAGGAAGGACTCCGACTCGCTGGTCATCCCGATCCGGCGCAGTGCGTAGGTGGAGAAGGCCGCGTCGCGCACCCAGGTGTAGCGGTAGTCCCAGTTGCGCTCCCCGCCCAGCGCCTCGGGCAGGGACGACGTCGCGGCGGCCATGATCGCGCCGGTGGGGGCGTGGTCGAGCAGCTTGAGCGTCACCGCCGAGCGGCGCACCAGGTCGCGCTGCGGGCCCTGGTAGTCCAGCCGGCCGGCCCACCGCTCCCAGGCGTCCACGGTGCGGTCGACCAGCTGCGCGGGATCGGTGCGGTGCAGGATCCGCGTGCTGCCCGACCAGTGCAGCGCCACGGTCAGCTGCTCACCGGCCGACAGGGTCACCCGGCCGCCGATCGAGCCGTCCCGGGCGACCTCGAGCCCGTGCGAGCACCACAGGGCCAGGGGCAGGTCGGCGCGGGCCGGCCAGTGGACCCGCCAGCCGCCGGCCTCCCGGGTCACCTGCACCGGGTCCAGCGGCCGGAGCCGGACGTCGACCTCGACCGTGCCGCTCACCACCCGGGCCAGCCGGAGCAGCTCGCCCCGGCCGGGGGGCACCAGCTCGCCGAGGTCGGCGCCGGTGCGCAGGGTCAGGCAGTCGGTGACCTCCAGGACGCCGTCCGGCCCGTGCAGCTCGGTGACCAGGACGCCGGTGTCGCCGAGGTAGTGCTGGGCCGATGCCCGCAGCTCGGCCGGGGCGACGGTGAGGCTGCCGCCGCGCTCGGCGTCGAGCAGCCCGGCGAGGAACGGCCGGCTGTCGAAGTCGGGGAGGCACAGCCAGGGGATGGACCCGTCGCGGCCCACGAGGGCACAGGTCGCGCCGTCCCCGATGAGGCCGTGGTCCTCGATGGGCAGGTGGCCGTCGAGGCGGGTCACGGGGCGGGGCGGCACGGGCACCGGTCCTGGGGGAGTCGGGGTGGGCCCTCCTGACCTGCCCGGGGCGCGGCACCGTCAACCGCCGCCGGTGCCGGGAGCGGCCGGACGGGCGCACGATGGAGGGCGATGACCGAGCGCAAGCCCCCGGGGATGTCCTTCGAGACCTGGATCGACCACCAGATCACCCAGGCGCAGGAGCGCGGCGCCTTCGACGGCCTCGAGGGCACCGGCCGCCCGCTGCCGCAGCGGGTGAAGGAGCAGACCAGCTACGAGTGGGCGCTGGAGTGGGCCCGCCGCCAGCAGGCCGACCCCAAGGACCTGCTGCCGCCGGGCATGGCGCTGCGCCGGGAGCGCGAGGACCTGGCCCTGCGCGTTCCGCAGCTGCCCAGCGAGGCCGCGGTCCGGGCGATCGTGACGGACTTCAACGCCCGGGTCGAGGCGCACTGGCGCCGGCCGCAGGACGGGCCGGACGCCGTCCCGGGGCTGGCCGACGAGGACGCGCTGGTCCGGCTCTGGCAGGCCACCCGCCCACCGCCGGCGCCCGTGGAGCCGGTCGCGGCGCCGGAGGGGGCGCGCCGCCGGCGCTGGTGGCACCGCCGGGTTCGCTGACGGCGGACACCCGCATCGGCCGTCCGGGCGCGGGTAGGGGGATGGCTCTGCGAGGAGGAGGTCCCCATGACCGAGGTGCCAGGTACCGACCGCGACGAGGCGCGCGAGAACGTGCTGCACGAGACCCCGCTGGTCCCCGAGGACGTCGAGGACGCGGGGGACGACGACCCGCGCAGCACCGACGAGCCGAGCTACGGCGGCGACGAGGGCCAGACGGGCGAGGACGTCAAGCCGGAGCCGGGGAGCACCGAGCTCGGCACCTGAGCGACGCCGGGTCCGGACCCGGCCGGCCCGCCGGGGGACGGCGGGCCGGCCGGGCGGGCAGTAGGCCCCTGGTGACACCGGCACGGTCCGAGCACCGTGGTCGCCGTCCGTCTCCGCCTCGGCGCGGGAGGTCACGGTGTCCCGGTCGTCCTCCGCTCGGTTCCTCGCGAGCGTCCTGATGGCCGTGGTCCTGGCCGGCTGCGGGGAGGCTCCCCGGGTCGACGGATCGGGCCGGGCCGGGCCGTCGTCCAGCCAGGGGAGCAGCCCGCCGAGCTGGTCGGGTCCGGCGCCCGCGCCGGTCCCCGTCCCGCCACCGGGGCCCGCGCCGGCTCCCGCACCGGCGCCGGCCCCGTGGACCGCGCCCCTCCCCGACCCGGCTCCCGCGCCGCTGCCGGCCCCGGCACCCAGGCCTGCTCCGGCGCCCGCGCCACACCCGGCGCCGGCGCCGGCCCCGGCCCCGGCACCGGTGCCCCGCCCGGCGCCCGCACCGGCCCCGGCGCCGCCCGTTCCGGCCTCGCCCGCGCCCGCGCCCGCGCCTGCCCCGGCACCCGCTCCGGCGCCGCCCGCGCCGGCGCCCGCGCCGCCCGCGCCCGCGCCGGCCCCTGCTCCGGTCCCGCCGCCGCCGCCGGCGCCCGCTCCCGCTCCGGACCCCGGCACCGGTGGTGGCGACCCTGGGGGGACCGCGCCGGGTGCTCCGCTCGGCATCGAGGCATTCGAGGTCGAGGGAGGCCCGCTGTCCGCGCTCGACGCCGTCTTCGAGGACCGGTGCGGAGGCGCGAAGGACGACTCCGGCTGCCTCGTCCTGCACGAGGAGCCCCTGGTCACCGAGCCGGACCTGCGGGAGCTGTGCACGGTCGCCACGCTGCGATTCGAGCCCGGGCCCTCGGCTCCCGACGCCGAGGGCAGGCGGTGGCTGGAACCCGGGACGCACGTGTACGTCACGACCGACTGCAGCAACGCGGAGCAGGACTGACCGGGATGGTGCCGCCGGAGCCGCGTACCAGCGGGCAGCCGACCGCGACGGCGGTGAGCGCCGACGGTTCGTCGGTGCTCCGTGACGTCCCGGCCGCGGAGGCTGCGGAGGCACTTCGGCACCAGAGGGTCGCCGCACCCCCCGACACGTCGTCGTCAGCGTCGGTCGGGAGCGCAGCGGGAGCTCATCCGGCCGAGCAGACCGTCGGCGCCCGGCCGCAGCCCGAGCCGGCGACCGACACCGTCCGGACGGTGCTCACGGCCGCGGGGGCACTGCTCGGCTCGACGACGGTCCTCACCGGGTTGCTCTTCTACTTCGGCCGGATGCACATCACCGGCTTCTTCCGGTACCTGCGGGTCAACCACACAGCACTCGACCTCACGTTGTACGACCACCTCGTCCGCAGCGCCGACGGGCTCTTCGTCCCGCTCACGCTGGTGGCTGTGGTCGGCGTCCTGGCGGTCGGGGGGCACCGGGTGCTCGGCCGGCTCACGCCCGGCGCACGGGACCGGGCGCTCCACACCCTCGCACCGGCTGCCACCAGCCTCGGTGTCGTGCTCGTCGGTCTGGCGCTGCTCGACCTGCTGGGAGGCGGGCCCGGAACCACGGGCCGCCCCTGGGTCGGCGGGCTGGCGCTGTCCGCGGGGGTCGTCCTGGTCGTGTACGGCATCCACCTGGGCCGGCCCGGTCCGGCCGCCGACGGTCCGAGCGGCCGCTGGACGGTCGACCTGGCGGCTCTCGCGCACGGTGCGTTCGCCTTCGTCCTGGTGAGCGTCGGGCTGTTCTGGGCGGCCGGCAACTACGCCGTCGAGGTCGGTACGGGCCGGGCGCAGCAACTCGTGGCCGAGCTCCCCGCGGTGGCCGACGCCGTCCTGTACAGCCAGCAGTCGCTGCGGCTGGCGGTCGTGGGTGTCACAGAGGTGCCCTGCCAGGACCCGAACGCGGCGTACCGGTACCGCTATGACGGCTTCAAGCTCGTCCTCCAGTCCGGCGACCAGTACCTGCTGCTACCGGCCGGGTGGAACCGGCAGACCGGCACCGCGGTCCTCGTCCCCCGCAGCGACGCCGTGCGGCTGGAGTTCGCACCCCCGGGGCAGCAGCGCCAGCCCGTCTGCTGAGCGCCGGCGACGGGACAGCCCTCGGAGCAGGGATGCCTCGATCCGGCGGGCGGGTCGCCCGGCACGGGAGCACAGTGGTGGCCTGCGTCACACCAGCGAGGGAGACCCATGACCGAGAGCAGCGGGGCCGGAGGAGCGGGCGCCGACGAGGTGACCGCCACCCCGAGCGGCAAGGCCGGCGGCGGCGAGGGCGAGGACCTGCACGGCACCGCCCGCGAGGTCTACGAGGACAACCAGGAGGGCGGCGCGGACGGGGCCGCGAAGACCCCGGGCGCCTGAGGGTCCCCCCCGCGGCGGCCCCCCGCGCCGCCGCGGGGTGGACCGGTGTCACCGACCCGTTGGGGGTCGGGCATCGGGGAACGAGTCGTTCGACTCCCCCGACGTCAGGGGGCGCGGGTCGGTCCCGTCGCGGTCGACGGTCCAGGCGGTGTCCCGGGCCGATCCGTCCAGGGTCAGGCTCCAGTACACGACCTGCCGGCCGTCCGGCGTCCACGCCGGGAACCACTCGTCGACGCCGACCTCCCCGGTCAGCTCCCGCACCCGCCCGCCGTCGGCACGCATCGTGTAGAGGTCGCGGTCCGCGCCGCCGCGGTTGCTGCTGAACACGATCGTCCGGCCGTCGGGGGAGTACTCCGGGTTGTCGTCCCAGATGCCGTCGGCCGTGCGGGTCAGCCGGCGCAGGCCCGAGCCGTCGGTGCGGATGCGGTAGACCTCGGGGTTGTCGATGCCCGCCTGGGTGGACCCGAACGCGATGTGCCGCCCGTTCGGTGACCACGAGGGGGAGTAGTCGGTGACGAAGGGGGTCTCGGTCAGCCGGGTCTGCTCCGAGCCGTCGGCCGCCATTCGGTAGATGTCGCCCTCCGGGTCCTCCCGGTCCGACACGAAGACGAGGGCGTCGCCGTCCGGTGCCCAGTCGGGCGAGTGGTCCCAGGCAGCGGCGTCCGGGGTCGCCTCGTTGTGCGTCAGCTGGCGGACGTCGGAGCCGTCGGCGTCCATCACGAAGACCTCCAGGTCGCCGTCCCGGTCGCTGACGAAGGCCAGCTCGCGTCCGTCGGGCGACCAGACGGCGTCGCCGTCGTGGACGTCGTTGGAGGTCAGCTGCACGACCCGGCCGTCCGCCCGGACCCGGTAGATCTCGCTGTCACCGTCGCGGTCGCTGGTGAAGACGAACGGGAGCACCCGGTCGCCGGCCTGCGCCGGGAGGGCGAGGAGGGGCACGACGGCGAGGGACGACGCCAGCGTGACGGCAGTGCGACGCATCCGGGATCACCTGCTCCGGTCTCGGGGAGGACGTCCTGGCCGGTGCGGCCAGGCGGGGACGAGCGTGGCCGATCCGGACCGCCGGCGGATCGGGGGCGGCCCTGGACCCGCCCAGGGTTCTCCCGCCCCTTGTCGCGGGGTGCCGCGGTCCCCACACTGACAGCAGGGCGCACTCGGGGACGCACCCCGGGTGACGAGGCCTGGTCCTGGGGGGACGACGATGCCGCAGCGCCTGCTCGATGAGCCTCCGGCGCTGCGCCTGCGCCGCTGCCGCGACTTCGTCGCGAGCCTCGAGGGGGTCGAGGACTTCGCCGGTGTCCGGGACGTCGTGCTGCCGGGGCTGGCCGGCCTGCTCGGCTCCCACCTGGCCGTCTACCACGAGCTCGACCGCCGGACCGGCCGGGAGGTGGCGCTCGGGTGGCCGGCCGAGACCTACCGCGCGGACCTCCTGGACGGCTACCCCGGGGTCATGGCGCAGCACCCCATCGTCGGCTACGCCATGGCCCTGCCCGCCCTGGGTGAGCCGGTGCGCACCTCGGACCTGGTCAGCCGGCGGGAGTGGCGGGCCAACGCGGTCTACTGCGACGTGTACCGCGCGCTGGACGTGGACGACCAGATCGCCGTCGGCGCCACGGACTCGGGGGCCTCGTTCTCCGGGGTCAGCGTCGGCCGCTCCGGGCGGGCGTTCACCGACTGGGAGCGGGACCTCGTCTGGCTCGTGTCACCGCACGTCGGGGCCGCGCTGCAGCGGGCCCGCCGGGCCCCGGTCGCGGTGCCGGCGCTGCAGGTCGCGCCGATCGTCGCCCCGGCGACCATCGGCGGGCGGCGCGGGCCGGGTCGCGCCGCGCCGGCCGTCCCGCTGCCCTCCCCCCGGCGTGCGACGGCGGAGGACGACCCGCTGACCGCGCGGGAGCGGGACGTGCTGCGGCTCATCGCCGAGGGCCGGACGAACGCATGCATCGGCCGCGAGCTGCACCTCAGCCCCAAGACCGTCGAGACGCACGTCGCCGCGGTCTTCGCGAAGCTGGGCCTGGCTCCCTCCCCGGACGACAACCGTCGGGTGCTGGCGGCGCTGGCCTGGCTGCGGGCCGGCTGAGAAAGGACCCCGCTGCCCTGCCCTGGCCCCTGCAGGGTCCCGCGGCGAGCGTCGATCGGCCCTCCTGCAGGGTCCCGCCGCGAGCCTGCGAGCGGTGGGGGGCAGGGGGGTCCTTCTCGGGGGGCAGGGGGTCCTTCTTCAGAGGACGTCGAACTCGTTGGACGCCGCCCCGCCCGACAGCAACGCATAGCCCGGGCCGCGGTCGAAGAACGGCTCGTCGCCGGTCCGGGCCGCCCGCACCGCGTCCCGCAGCGCCCCCGTCGCGCCCTCGTCCGCCGTGCCGTCGTCGCGCACCACCACGCCGTAGTCCGCCCGCGCGCCGGCCACCGAGACCTTGCGCCAGGCGACGTCCCGGAGCACCTCGGCGACCGGCCGGTCCAGCGGGTCGCCCCAGCCGCCGCCGCCCGTCGTGCGGATCCGGACGACGGTGCCGGCGCGCAGCGGCTCGGCGTCGGCGAGCGCGTCGACGTCGTGCTCGTCCGGGCCGCCCGGGTCCACGGTGACCTGGAACGGCCGCCCGGCCCGGCCGCCGTTGACGCCCCAGCAGGACAGGATCGAGCGGTCGGCGATCGACATGAAGTGCGCGTCGCGCAGCACCCGGATGTGCTTCTCGTAGCCGCAGCCCCCCCGGTGGCGGCCCGGCCCGCCGGAGTCCAGCGCCAGGCCGAGCCGCTCGACCCGCAGCGGGAAGCGGCTCTCGGTGAACTCGGTGGGCAGGTTCCGCGAGTCCGGCACGACGTGGATGGTGTCCTCGCCGTCGGCGTAGTACCGCCCGCCCGAGCCGCCGCCGAGCACCTCGCGCATCAGGTAGGGCTCGCCGTCGGCATCGGTGCCGTAGACGCCGGTGTAGCGGATCGTCTCCTGGTCGGCGGGCATCCGGCCGCCGGTCGCCTTGGCCAGCACCCCGGCCAGGACGCCGAGCAGCCGCAGGATGACGAACGTCCGGGCGTTGGTCGGCGCGGGGAAGACCGGGGTGAGCAGCGTGCCCTTCTCCGGGAACCGCATCTCGATCAACGGGACGACGCCCTCGTTGACGTCGAGCTCGGCCATCCGCTCGGGCGTCTCGGCCAGGTTGCGCAGGACCGGGGCCAGCCACTTCTTGAGGAAGTTGCCGTCGGCGTAGTCCCCGCAGTGGTTGATCGGCCCCTTCGCCTGCGGCCCGGTACCGGTGAAGTCGATGGTCAGCGGGACGTCGGCGGCCGAGTCCATGGTGAGCGTGATCCGCTGCCGGTGCAGCGTCGGCGGCTCGACGCCGTCGTGCTCGGCGTAGTCCTCCCACACGTAGGTGCCGTCGGGGATCTGGCTCAGGACCTCCCGCCGGTAGACCTCCGTGGAGTTGGCCAGGATCGCGTCGAAGCAGGCCTCGACCGCCGCGACCCCGTACCGGTCGAACAGCTCGCCGAGCCGCCGGGCGCCGGCCAGGCAGGCCGAGCACTCCGCGTCGAGGTCGGCGGCCAGCGAGTCGGGCATCCGCGAGTTGCGGGTCATGATGGCCAGCGCGGCCTCGTTGCGGACGCCGCGGTCCCACAGCTTGATCGGCGGGACCATCAGGCCCTCCTCGTACACGCTCGTCGCGGCCGAGGGCATCGAGCCGGGCACCGCGCCGCCGATGTCGTCGTGGTGGCCGAACGCCTGGACGAAGGCGACGACGGTCGGCGTCCCCTCGACGTCGGCGAACACCGGCACGGTGACGCACAGGTCCGGCAGGTGCCCGATCCCGCCCTCGGACAGGTAGACGTCGTTGTGGAAGTAGACGTCGCCGACGTGCATCGTCCCGATCGGGTGGTCGCGCACCACGGGGTGCACCAGCGCGGAGTACGAGCGACCGGTCAGCTTGCGCAGCTGCCGGTCGTGGATGCCGGCGCGGAAGTCGTGCGCGTCGCGGATCATCGGCGACCGCGACGTCCGGCCGATCGAGGTCTCCACCTCGCGCTCGATCGCGGCCAGCGTGCCGGCGACGATCTCCACCAGCACCGGGTCGGCGTCCGATCCGCCATTATCGCGATAAAGGCTCACCGGGGCGCCCTCTCGATCAGCAGGTTCCCGAACCGGTCGACCGTCGCGCGGAAGCCCGGGTGCACCGGGACGGTCGAGCCGAACTCCTCGACCACCGCCGGGCCGGGCACCACGTCGCCGGGGGCCAGCCGCGGCCGGTCGTAGGTGGGCGTCTCCACCCAGTCGTCGAAGAACACCGGCCGGGAGCCCGTGACGGCCCGGTCCGTCACGGCCCCGTCCGCCGGCGCCAGGTCCACCAGGTCGGGACGGCGGATCGGCCCGATCCCGCTGACGCGCAGGTTGACCCACTCGACGGCCTGCCGCGGGTCCGCGGCGAAGTCGTAGCCGTACAGCTGCCGGTGCGCGGCGTGGAAGTCCTGGCCGGCCCGATCGACGGCTGCTGCGTCCAGGTCGCCGTCGGCCACCGGGACCCGGACCTCGAACGCCTGGCCCACGTAGCGCAGGTCGGCGCTGCGCTGCACCCGCTGCCGGCCGCGGGGGAAGCCCTCGCCGTCGAGCGACCGGCGGGCCCGGTCCTCCAGGTCGGCGTAGCCGGCGCGCACCCGGTCGAGGTCGAGGTCGGCGTGCCGCTGGATCGCCGTCTGGACGTGGTCGTTCCGGACGTCGACGGTGAGCAGGCCGAACGCGCTGAGGTTGCCCGGGTCCGGGGGGACGAGGGTGCGGGGCAGGCCCAGGACGTCCATCAGCCGGCAGGCCAGCAGCGACCCGGAGCCGCCGAAGGTGGTGAGCGTGAAGTCGCGGACGTCGAGGCCGCGGGCGACGGTCACCTGGCGCAGCGCGTTGGCCTGGTTCCACGCGGAGATCTCGAGGATGCCGGTGGCGGTGCGCTCGAGGTCCAGCCCGAGCTCCTCACCGAGCTTCTCCAGGCCGGTCCGCGCGGCCGCGACCGACAGCGGGATCTCCCCGCCGAGCAGGTGCGGCGGGATGCGGCCGAGCACCACGTGCGCGTCGGTGACGGTCGGCTCCGAGCCGCCCGACGGGTAGCAGATCGGCCCCGGGTCGGCGCCGGCCGAGCGCGGCCCCACCTTGAGCGTGCCCTCGGGTGACAGCCAGGCGATCGAGCCGCCGCCGGCGCCCACGGTGACGACGTCGATCATCGGGATCTTCGACGGGTAGTCCCCGACCGAGCCCTCGGTGGTGAGCGCGGGCTCCCCGTCCACCACGACCGTGACGTCGGTGGAGGTGCCGCCGCCGTCGCAGGTGAGCACCCGGTCGAAGCCCGCCGCGCCGGCGACCAGGGCCGCCCCGAGGGCCCCGGCGGCCGGGCCGGACAGCATCGTGGTGATCGGCTGGTGCACGACCTCCTCGGCCGAGAGCACCCCGCCGTTGCTCTTCATCACGTAGAACGGCACGCCGGGCGCGATGCCGTCGAGCCGCTCCCGGATCGCCGTCACGTACGCGCCCACCCGCGGCTTCACCGCGGCGTCGACCAGCGTGGTGACCGACCGCTCGTACTCGCGGTACTCCCGCAGCACCTCGGAGCTGATGCTCACCACGGCGTCCGGGTGCTCCTCGCGCAGGATCTCGAGCACCCGGCGCTCGTGGGCGTCGTCGGCGTAGGAGTGCAGCAGGCAGACGCCGATCGTGCGGACTCCGGCGGCGCGGAGCGAGCGGGCGGCGGCACGGGCGTCGTCCTCGTCGAGCGGGCGGACCTCCTGGCCCCGGTGGTCGAGCCGGCCGCGGACGGTGTGCACCAGGTCCGCCGGGACGATCCGCGGCGGCTTGACCCAGAAGTAGCTGTTGCCGTAGCCGTCGGGCACCGACTGGCGGGCGATCTCCAGCACCGACTCGTAGCCCTCGGTGGTGACGAAGCCGATCCGGTCCAGTTCTCCTTGGAGCAGCTGGTTGGTCGCGACCGTCGTCCCGTGGCTGACGGCCGTGACGGCGGTGCCGTCGAGCCCCATCAGGCCGAGCACCTTGCGGACGCCGGTGAGGAAGCCCTCCGCCGGGTCGGCCGGGGTGGACGGCGTCTTGGTGGTCGTCGTCCGGCCGGTCGCCTCGTCCACGGCCACCACGTCGGTGAACGTCCCGCCGGTGTCGATGCCGATGCGGACTCGGCGGGGCTCCATGGCCGGATACCTTAGGGCTGAGATACCTGCGGGGGAAGTCGGTGGCCCGGTGCCCGCCACTCGTGGCGTCGGCGAAATCTTTCGGCCGGGGACCTTCACTGTGACTTTGGATACAGGATACGTTCGCGTCCCGCCCCGGAGCCTCCAGGAGCCCTCATGTCGCGACCCCCCTCCCTCCCAGCAGGTCGTGCAGGACGGCGGGCACTGGCCGCCACCGGCCTCGCCGTCACGTGCCTGATCGCCGCCTGCGCGCCCGTCCAGCCGGCAGAGGGGCCGGCGGAGGAGACGACCGGCCAGAGCGTCGGGGAGCCGGCTGACGCCGGCGCCGTCGAGCAGGGCGGGGAGCTGGTGGTCGCGCTGTCGGCCGAGCCCGACCGGCTGGACCCGGTGACCTCGCGGTCGCTGTACTCCCGGTACGTGTTCCACACGATGTGCGAGAAGCTCTACGACCTCGACGAGGACACCGAGATCGTGCCGCAACTGGCGACGGCCCTGCCCGAGGTCTCCGAGGACGGCCTGACCGTCACGATCCCCGTCCGCGAGGGCGCGCTCTTCGCCGACGGCACCCCGTTCGACGCCGCGGCGGTCAAGACGACCCTGGAGCGCAGCCTCTCGGCGGAGACCTCCGCGCGGCGCGGCGAGCTGGGGCCGATCACCTCGGTCGAGGCACCGGACCCCACCACGGTCGTCATCACGCTCGCGGAGCCGTTCGCCCCGCTGACCGCCGCGCTGGCCGACCGGGCCGGCATGATCCTCAGCCCCACTGCGCTGACCGCGCTGGGCGAGGACTTCGCCACCGCCCCGGTCTGCGTCGGCCCGTTCAAGTTCGTCAACCGCGTCGCGCAGAACTCCATCGAGGTCGAGCGCGACCCCAACTACTACGACGCCGACCGGGTCTTCCTCGACCGGATCACCTACCGGATCATCACCGACGCCAGCATCCGCGCGGCCAACCTGCAGTCCGGCGACGCCCAGGTCGCCGACACGTTGTCCACCCAGGACGTGCCCGGTCTGCGCGACACCGAGGGCATCACCGTGCTGGAGACCGACTCGCTGGGCTACCAGGGCGTGACGTTCAACGTGGGCAACGTCGACGGCCTCGGGACGCCGCCGGGTGACGTCGGGACGCCGGTGGCCAACGACCCACGGGTCCGCGAGGCGTTCGAGCTGTCGGTGGACCGCGAGGGCCTGGTGCAGGCGGTGTTCAACGGGCTGTACAGCCCGGCGTGCTCGCCCATCAGCCCGGACAGCGAGTTCAGCAGCGACGCGGCGCAGGCGTGCACCGAGTTCGACCCGGCCCGGTCGCGGGAGCTGCTGGAGGAGGCCGGCGTCCAGCAGCCGTACCCGTTGTCGATGATCGTGTCGAACAACCCCGACACCCTGCGCCTGGCGCAGGCCCTGCAGGCCAACCTGGAGGAGGGCGGGTTCGCGCTGTCCATCGAACCGGTGGAGTACTCCTCGCTGCTCGACCAGCAGGACCGCGGCGACTTCGAGTCCCTCCAGCTGGGCTGGTCCGGGCGCGTCGACCCCGACGCGAACATCACCAACTTCCTGGGCACCGGCGGGGGGCAGAACGTCGCCGGCTACAGCAACCCCGAGCTGGACACCGTGCTCGAGCAGGCCCGGACGTCCACCGACACCCAGGAGCGGGTCGCCCTCTACGGGGAGGCGGTCAGCCTGATCCAGGCCGACGACCCGATCGTCTACCTGTACCGGCAGCGCAACCTCAGCGGCGTCACCGACGACGTGCAGGGCGTCCAGGTGTTCCCGGACGGCGTCCTGCGGGTGGCCTTCGCCGGCCTCACCGGCTGACCCGGCGTGCGTGCCTACCTGCTGCGCAGGCTCTGGCAGTCGGCGCTGACGCTGGTCCTGGCCACCATCGTGGTGTTCCTCGGGGTGCGCGCGCTCCCCGGGGACCCCGCGCTGGCCTTCGCCGGGGAGGAGCGCGACCCGGCGTCGCTGGCCGCGATCCGCGCCCAGTACGGCTTCGACGACCCGCTGCTCCTCCAGTACGGGACCTTCGTGGCCAACAGCCTGCAGGGCGACCTCGGCCGGTCGACCCGCACCGACATCCCGGTCACCGAGATGCTCGCCGCGGCGCTCCCGGTCACCCTGGAGCTGGCGGTGCTGTCGCTGGCCGTGGCGATCGTGATCGGCGTCGGCGCGGGGGTGCTCGCGGCGGTGCGGCAGGGCCGGCCGGCGGAGTGGGCCGCCAACGCGGTGGCGCTGCTGGGCCTGTCGGTGCCGAACTTCTGGCTCGGCCTGATCCTCATCCTCTACCTGGCGGTGGGGGCGGGCCTGTTCCCGGCCTCGGGCTACGTGCCGTTCACCGAGGACCCGCTGGCCAACCTGCACCACCTGGTGCTGCCGGCGCTGGTGCTCGGCACGGGCCTGGCGGCGGTGGTGATGCGCCAGACGCGGTCCTCGATGCTGGAGGCCCTGGGCGCGGACTACATCCGCACCGCCCGGGCCAAGGGCCTGGGCCCGGGGGCGCTGATCGGCCGGCACGCGCTGCGCAACAGCCTGGTCGTGGTCGTCACCATCGTGGGCCTGCAGCTGGGCGGGCTGATCTCCGGTGCGGTCGTCACCGAGCGGATCTTCGGGCTGCCCGGCTTCGGCAAGATGACGCTGGACGCGGTGTTCCAGCGCGACTACCCGGTGATCCAGGGCGTCGTCCTGGTGACGGCGTCGGCCTACATCATCGTCAACTTCCTCGTCGACCTGGCGTACTCGCTGATCGACCCCCGGATCCGGGTGGCAGGAGCCGCGACGTGACGACCTCGGAGACCACCCCGCCGCAGACCCCCACGGTGGTGCCGGCGCGGGCCGGGCTGGGGGCGGCCGACCCGCCGCCGCCGGCCGCGCCGGTGCGGCGCCGCCGGGTGCTGCGCCGGCTGCGCCGCAACCCGCTGGGCGTGGTCGGGTTCACCATCCTGGCGGTGGCCGTCGTGGCCGCCGTGCTGGCGCCGGTGCTCGCGCCGTACCCGCCCGCGCGGGTGGACTTCGACGCGCCCTTCCAGGTGCCGGGGACGGTCGGCTACCTGCTGGGCACCGACGACCTGGGCCGCGACATCCTCTCCCGCATCCTCTACGGGCTGCGGGCCTCCTTGCAGGTCGGCGTGCTGGCCGTCCTGGTGGCGCTGGCGGTCGGGGTCCCCCTGGGGCTCGCCGCGGGCTACTTCCGGGCGCTGGACGCGGTCATCTCCCGCTTCACCGACCTGATGCTGGCCTTCCCGTTCCTCATCCTGGCCGTCGGCCTGGCGGCCATCCGGGGCGCCAGCCTGGGCAACGCCGCCCTGGCGATCGGCATCTCGCAGATCCCCGGGATGATCCGGGTGGTCCGCTCGGAGACGCTGCGGCTCAAGGGGCTGGACTTCGTGGCCGCATCGATCGTCGACGGCGCCGGCGACCTGTGGGTGCTGGGCCGGCACGTGCTGCCCAACGCCCTGTCGGCGATCATCGTCCAGGCCACCGTCACCATCCCGGTGGCCATCCTGGGCGAGGCGGTGCTGTCCTTCCTGGGTCTGGGGATCCAGCCGCCGTCCCCGAGCCTGGGCACCATGCTGTCGGAGGCCCAGCAGTACGCGGCGCAGGCGCCGTGGACCGCCATCGTCCCGGGACTGGCGATCGTCGTGGTCACGCTGGCCTTCAACCTCTTCGGCGACGCCCTGCGCGACGCCCTGGACCCGCGGGCGTCGCGGCGGTGACCGGCACGCAGCTGGGTGCCGCCGGCGCGGGGACGGACGGGGTGGACGGCCCGGGGCGGGGCACGCCGGTGCTCACCGTGCGGGACCTCTCCGTCGGCTTCACCACCGAGGACGGCACCGTCTCCGCGGTGGACGCGGTGTCCTTCGACGTGTGGCCGGGGGAGGTGCTCGCGGTCGTCGGCGAGTCCGGCTGCGGCAAGAGCGTGACGGCGATGAGCCTGTCGGGACTGCTGCCCCGGGCCGCCCGGGTGACCGGGTCGGTGCTGCTGGAGGGCACCGAGCTCGTGGGGGCCGGGGACCGCCGGCTGCGCCGCATCCGGGGCGACGACATCGCCTACATCTTCCAGGAGCCGATGACCTCGCTGAACCCGGTGTTCACCGTGGGACGGCAGATCATCGAGGTGCTGCGGCTGCACCAGGGCATGAGCCGCAGGCAGGCGGCGGACCGCGCGGTGGAGCTGCTCACGCTGGTCGGGATCCCCTCGCCGGCGCGGCGGGTGGGGGAGTACCCGCACCAGCTCTCCGGCGGGATGCGGCAGCGGGTGATGATCGCGATGGCCCTGGCCTGCGACCCCAAGGTCCTGGTCGCCGACGAGCCGACCACCGCGCTCGACGTCACCGTGCAGGCGGCCATCCTGGACCTGCTGCGCGACCTGGGCCGGCGGCTGGGCACCGCGATCGTGCTGATCACCCACGACCTGGGGGTGGTGGCCGACATCGCCGACCGGGTCGTGGTGATGTACGCCGGGCGGGTGGTGGAGACCGCGCCGACGGAGGACCTCTTCGACACCCCCCGGCACCACTACACGACCGGACTCCTCGGCGCGGTGCCCACCGCCGGACGGCGGGCGTCGAACGGCCGGCTGCAGGAGATCCCCGGGCTGGTGCCGGTGCTCAGCGAGCAGCCCGACGCCTGCACCTTCGCCGACCGGTGCCCCGCGGCGAGCGACCGGTGTCGCGCCTCCCGGCCGCCGCTGGCGCCGGAGACCACCGACCGGACGGTGCACCGGTTCGCCTGCTGGCACCCCGCCGGACACCGTGCCGATCTCGCTGCCGAGCCCCCTGTCGACCACCAGGAGCGACCGTGAGCACAGCCACCGGGACCCCCGGGACGGGGACGGCATCGGTCGACCCGGGCGCCGGGGAGCCCCCGGCCCTGGAGGTCGAGGACCTCGTCATGCACTTCGGCTCGGTGCGGGCCGTGGACGGCATCTCCATGCGCATCGACCGTGGCCGGGTCATGGCCTTGGTGGGGGAGAGCGGCTCCGGCAAGTCCACGGTCGGCCGCTGCATCGTGCGGCTGCTGGAGCCGACCTCGGGCACCGTGCGGCTGGCCGGCACCGACGTCACCTCGCTGAGCCGTCGCCGGCTGCGCCCGCACCGGCGGGACGTGTCGATCGTCTTCCAGGACCCGGCCAGCTCGCTGGACCCGCGGCTGACCGTCGGCGACATCGTCGGTGAGCCGCTGCGGCTGCTCGGCGGCGACCGGTCCCGCGGGGCCCGGGCACGGCGGGTGGGCGACGTGCTGGAGCAGGTGGGGCTGCGGCGCCAGGTCGCCGAGCGCTACCCGCACGAGATGTCCGGCGGGCAGCGCCAGCGGGTGAGCATCGCCCGGGCCCTGGTGTCCTCCCCCCGGCTGCTCATCGCCGACGAGCCCACCAGCGCCCTGGACGTGTCGGTGCAGGCCTCGGTGCTCAACCTGCTGGCCGACCTGCAGCGCGACCTCGGCTTCGCGTGCCTGTTCATCACCCACGACCTCTCGGCCGTGGAGTACCTCGCCGACGACGTGGCGGTGATGTACCTGGGCCAGCTGGTCGAGCAGGGCACCCGGGCCCAGGTCTTCGACTCCCCCCGGATGCCGTACACCCAGGCGCTGCTGTCCGCGGCGCCGCTCGCCGACCCGCGCGAGCAGCGCAGCCGCCGGCGGGTCCTGCTGACCGGCGACATCCCCTCGCCCGTCGACCCGCCGGCCGGCTGCCGCTTCCACACCCGCTGTCCCGTGGCGGTCGAGCGTTGCCGCAGCGAGGTACCCGCGCTGCGCCTGGTGGCCGGCCGGCGGGTTGCCTGCCACCTGGTGGCCGATGACGGGACCGGACCGGACGTGCGCCTGCTGGGGACCGAGGGCCCGCCCCACCCGGCCCCCCCGGCGGGCGCCGGGCGACCGTGAGCGACGCGGCGGCGCCCCGCCCGGGTGAGCCGACGATCGGGGAGCGGCACACGCCGCTGCGCGAGCAGGTGCTCGACGCGCTCCGTTCCCGGATCATCAACGGGGTCTACGCGCCCGGCCAGCGGCTCACCGAGGAGCGGCTGGCCGAGGACTTCGGCGTCTCCCGCAATCCCGTGCGCGAGGCGCTGCGGGTGGTGCAGGCCGAGGGCTTCGTCCTCGAGCTGCCCCGGCGCGGCGTGATCGTGGCCAGCCCGGATCCGACGAGCATGCGCGACCTGTTCGCCGTCCGCCGGCGGCTGGAGACCCTCGCCGCCCGGCAGGCCGCCGAGCGGGCCGGTCCGGTCGACATCGTCGGGCTCCGGGACCTGCTGGACGGTGCCCGCCGGGGCACGGAGGTGCAGGACTTCGACCTGGTCGCGGAGCTGAACAGCGCGCTGCACCGCCGGATCATCGACATCGGCGGCAACCGGTGGCTGGGCACGCTGTCGGTGTCGCTGTACCGGCACGTGGAGTGGGTCTTCCGGCTCGGCGTCGTGGACCGCGCGCCGCACTCGTGGACCGAGCACGTGCGGCTGGTCGAGGCGATCGCGTCCGGCGACCCCGAGGCCGCCGAGCAGGCGGCGGCGGAGCACGTGGACGCGGCCGCCGCGGCAGCCCTCCCCGACGCCTCGGCGCCGAGCCCGTCGCACGACGTCCCCGGAGCCCGTGCACCGCTGTCCCCCCTGCCCGACCGGCCCGCATGAGGCCGGTGCCCCGTCCCCCCGCCGACTTCGACTCCCAGGTGGTCTGAGATGTTCACGACACGGCCGGAGCTGGCCGGCACCTTCGGCATGGTCGCCTCCACGCACTGGCTCGCCAGCGCGGCGGGCATGGCGATCCTCGAGGCCGGGGGGAACGCGTTCGACGCGGCCGTCGCGGCGGGGTTCACCCTGCAGGTGGTGGAGCCGCACCTCAACGGGCCGGGCGGCGAGGTCCCGATCCTGTTCGCCCGCGGCGGGCAGGGTGGGGACGCCGGCCGGCCGGTCGTCCTCTCCGCCCAGGGGGTCGCTCCGGCCGCGGCGAGCACCGCGGCCTTCGCCGACCTCGGCCTGTCCCTGGTCCCCGGCACCGGCCTGCTGGCCGCCACCGTCCCCGGCGCCGTGGGCGGCTGGCTGACGCTGCTGCGCGACCACGGCACGCTCCCGCTGGACGCCGTCCTCCGCTTCGCGATCGGGTACGCCGAGTCCGGCCAGCCGCTCGTCCCCCGCGCGGTGGCCACCATCTCCTCGGTCGCCGACCACTTCCGCGCCCACTGGCCCACCTCGGCCGCCACCTGGCTCACCGGCGACGGCGCGGTGCCGCGCGCCGGTGAGCTGTTCCGCAACCCGGTGCTCGCCGCGACCTACCGCCGGCTGCTCGACGCCGCGCGCGGCCCCTCCCGGGAGGCGCAGGTCGACGCCGCCCTGGTGGCCTGGTACTCGGGCTTCGTCGCCGAGGCGGTCGACGGGTTCTGCCGGCAGCCGGTGGTGGACGACTCCGGTCGCGCGCACGCCGGGTTCCTGACCGCGCAGGACCTGGCCGGCTGGACGCCGACGTACGAGCCGCCGGTGACCCTGGACTGGCGGGGGTGGACGCTGGCCAAGGCCGGGCCGTGGTCGCAGGGGCCCTCGCTGCTGCAGGCGCTGGCCGTGCTGGACGGGCTGCCGGTCACCGGCCCGGACGCCTACGCCTCCGGGGCCGCCGACGCCGACCTGGTGCACGCCGCCGTCGAGGCGGTGAAGCTGGCGATGGCCGACCGCGAGGCCTGGTACGGCGACGCGGCCGACGTGCCGGTCGAGGACCTGCTGTCGGCGGGGTACGCCGACGGGCGGCGCGCGCTGGTCGGCGAGCGGGCGAGCCGGGAGCTGCGGCCGGGCTCGCCCGGCGGGCGCCCGCCGCTGCTGCCGGGTTTCGTCACCGAGGCGTCCGCACGCCTGGACCCGTCGGCCGAGACCCTGGCCGGGGTGGGGGAGCCGACCGTCGACACCCGCGGGACGACCCGGGGCGACACCTGCCACGTCGACGTCGTCGACCGGTGGGGCAACCTGGTCTCGGCCACCCCGTCGGGCGGCTGGCTGCAGAGCTCGCCGGTGATCCCGTCGCTGGGCTTCGCCCTGGGCACGCGGGCCCAGATGTTCTGGCTGGAGCCGGGCCTGCCCAACTCCCTGGTGCCGGGGCGGCGCCCGCGGACCACGCTCACCCCGTCGCTGGCCCTGCGCGGTGGCGTGCCCACGCTGGCCTTCGGCACCCCGGGCGGGGACCAGCAGGAGCAGTGGCAGCTGTGCTTCTGGCTGGCCCACACCGTGGGCGGGCTCGACCTGCAGGCGGCCATCGACGCGCCGGCGTGGCACACCACGAGCTTCCCGTCGTCGTTCTACCCGCGGCAGGCGACCCCCGGTGAGGTCGTCGTGGAGGACCGGCTCGGGGACCGGGCGATCGCCGGGCTGCGCCGGCGCGGGCACGACGTCACCGTCTCCGGCCCCTGGTCGCTGGGCCGGCTGTCGGCGGTGTCGCGGGACCCGGACACCGGCGTGCTGCGCGCCGCGGCCAACCCGCGCGGCATGCAGGGCTACGCCGCCGGCCGCTGAGCCCGGAGGGCCCTACCCCGGCTCGGTCCCGTCGTCCAGCGAGCCGGCCGAGCGGCCGGCGTCCTCGACCGCGGCCCCGGCGGGGTTCGGGCGTTCGACGTCGTCCGCGCCGGGGCGGTCACCGTCGCCCGTGCCGGACTCGATGTCGCTGTCGTCGTCGTCGAAGCCCCGCAGCGCGTCGTCGGGCGCCAGGAAGGCGTCGTCGGGACCGGTCATGGTCTCTCCTCAGTCGATGTGCACGTCCTTGAGCACTACCCCGCGGAAGGCGGCCAGTCGCTCGGCGGCCGCGGTGAGGGCCTCGTGCGGGACGGGGGACCAGAGCTCGACCGCCACGGCGAGCGAGGACCCGGTCTTGCGCGGCCGCCAGGTGCCGGCGACCTCGCCGTCGGCCAGCACCGCGCCGGGCCGGCCGAGCACCGGCCACATCGCCTTGGCCCGGGCCGGGTCGGCGACCAGCAGCGACCGGTCGCGTGCCTGCAGGAAGAGGTCGAACGGGCCGAGCAGGGAGACACCGGTCGCGGGCGGGACGTCGTCCAGCCGGGCGGCGTCCTCGGCGAGCAGCCAGCGCCGCTCGCCGTCCACCGGCACCTCGACGGCGTCCTCCGGCCAGCGGGCCTGCACGTCCGCGACCGGCGCGTCGAGGTAGCCGGCGACCAGCTTCGGCGTCGCCGGGCCGAGCAGCCGCAGGTAGCCGCGGACGACGTCCAGGTGCGGCGGCACCGTGTCGGCGGGCACCAGGCCCGGCACCGGGCGCAGCACGGGCGGGGAGGTGCCGGGCTCCAGCTCCAGCCCGGCGCGCAGCGCGGCCAGCCGGAACGGCATCTCGTGGACGTGCGTGGCGTCGCACGGGCGGCAGGACCGCAGGTAGGGCGCGGGCAGGAGCTCGGTCAGCCGCCCGGACATCTCGCCCTTGACCATCGGGGCGGTGACCACCGATCGCATGGCCGCGGCCACGACGTCCAGGCCCTCGAGGTTGGCGATCCCCGCGGCCTTCAGCGGCTTGGCCGCGTCGAAGATGCGCTTGCCCGCGTCTGCGTCGGAGAACGGCGCGGTGGCCGCGGCGACCCCGGGCAGGTCGGCCCGCCGGTACAGGTGCGGGGCGCCGCGGATCGTCCACACGGTCGACAGCTCGCCGGCGTCCGCGGCGACGCCGCGCAGCGCGAGCGCCCACCGGCCGCCGTCCGGGCCGGTGTCCTGGACGCCGAGGTCGAGGACGGCGGTGTCGGCGGGGCTGCCCTCCGCGCGGCCGATCTGCTGGGCGTGCACCCGCAGGTCCAGCACCTGCCGGCGGGTCAGGGTCGGCGGCACGTCAGCGCTTCGGCCGGCCGACGCCGACCACGTACAGCACCAGCAGCGCGGCCCCGGGGACGCTCAGCCAGATCCACCACGGGTAGACCTCCCCGTCGCTGCTGACCGAGACCAGCCCCCACACCACGAGGTTCACCGCGGCGATGCTCGCCCAGACGATCGTCAGCACCCGCATCGCGGTGCCGGCGTCGTCGTCGGAGAACCGGCGGCCCAGCGGTGGCGGTGGCGGTGGGTCCGGCGGTGGCTCGGGCAGGTCGCGGGTCACCCGCGCCAGCTCGCCGCGCGTGCGGGCCGCCCAGGCCGACTGCACCCGGGTGTCGAACTCGTACAGGTCCAGCTGCCCCGCGGCGACGGCGCGGCGCAGCCGGTCCTGGACGGCGGCCCGCTCGGGGTCCGACACGCGCAGCTCGTCGGGGTGCACCGGCTCGATCACGTCCCGATCGTGGCAGCCCGGCCGTCCGCGGTGGGAGGTGCGACGCGCGGTCGGGTGACGCCGGAGCGGGGTCAGGACGCCCCCGCGCAGTTGATCATGGGATGGGTGCACGCGACACGCGCGGACACGCCACCACGCCCGGCAGGAAGCCCATGATCAACTCGCGAGGCCGGGGTCGGGGTCGGGGTCGGGGTCTCGCGCCGAGGGAGCCCTTCCGCTCAGTCGGCGGCGAGGACGCGCAGGATCCGGGCGAGGGCGGCGCGGTCGTCTGCGTCGAGCCGGGAGAACAGGTCGCGCGTGTCGGCCGCCCGCGCGGCGGCGATCTCGCGCTGCACCCGGTGCCCCTCGTCGGTCGGTGTGAGGACGACGGCTCGCCGGTCGGTCGGGTCCGGCGTCCGCTCGACCAGCCCGCGGGCCTGCAGCGCGTCGGCGACCTCGGTGGCCGAGCGCGGGGCGATGTGCAGTGCCTCGGCGAGGTCGGAGAGGCGGGTGCCGGCACGGTCGGTGACCACCCGGAGCGCGCGGGCGTGGTGCGGGGAGAGCTCCCAGGGCGCCAGCGTGTCCCGCCACCGCCGGCGCTGCCCGCGGGCGGCCCGCACGAGCAGCTCGCCCAGCGCCTCGGCGTCGTCGTCCGGCATGCGGGGAATCCTAGCGAGGAGCGTGCGGTTGCCTCATGGTGAGGTAGCCTCAGCAAACAGGAGGTGGTCGCCATCGACGACGCCAGGGGACCAGGCGGCGGCGGGCGCTCCGGGCGCACCGCCGACCCGGCCGACCGCGCCCAGCTCGAGCGCAACCCGGTGCCGCTGCGCCGGGTGACCGCGCTGTTCGCACCCTTCCGCTGGCAGGTCGCCGTGGTCGTGGTGCTCATCGTCGCCTCGTCCGTGGTGGCGCTGGCGACGCCGTTCCTCGTCCGGCTGGTCATCGACGAGGCGCTGCCGCGGCAGGACGTGCGGCTGCTGGTCTGGGCGGTCCTCGGCATGCTCGCCGTCGCCGCGACCACCGCCGTCCTCGGCGTGGTGCAGACCTGGCTGTCGACGACCGTCGGCCAGCGGGTCATGCACCGCCTGCGGACGGCGGTGTTCAGCCACCTGCAGCGGCAGTCGCTCGGCTTCTTCACCCGCACGCGGGGCGGTGAGGTGCAGTCGCGGCTGACCCACGACATCTCCGGCATGCAGTCGGTGGTCACCTCGACGGCGACGTCGCTGGCGGCCAACGCGACCACCGTCATCGGCACGATCGCCGCGATGGTGGCGCTGTCCTGGCGGCTGTCCCTGCTCTCGCTGGTCGTCCTGCCGCCGGCCGTCGCGCTGACCCGCAAGGTCGCCCGGATGCGCCGCACGGTCACCGCGCAGCGCCAGCGGCACCTGGCCGACCTGCACGCCCAGGTCGAGGAGGGGCTGTCGGTCAGCGGCGTGCTGCTCGGCAAGACCCTCGGTGCCGGGCCCGCGCAGTCGCGCCGCTTCACCGCGACGTCGGAGGACCTGGTCGGCCTCGAGGTGCGCGCCCAGCTGGCCGGACGGTGGCGGATGGCCACGATGAGCATCGTCTTCGCCGGCATCCCGGCGCTGATCTACCTGGCCGCGGGGCTGCCGGCGACCGCCGGCGGCATGACGATCGGCACCCTGGTCGCCTTCACCACGCTGCAGGGCGCGCTGTTCCGCCCGCTCATGGGCCTGCTGGACGTCGGTGTGCAGGTGACCGCCTCGATGGCGCTGTTCAGCCGGGTGTTCGAGTACCTCGACCTGCCGGTGGAGGTCGACGACCCGGCCGACCCGGTGCCGCTGGACCCGGCCGCCGTCCGCGGCGAGGTGCGGCTGGAGGGTGTCTCCTTCACCTACCCCGACGGGCACCGGCCGGCGCTGGACGGCGTCGACCTCGCCGTCCCCGCCGGGACGACACTGGCGCTGGTGGGGCAGACCGGGTCGGGCAAGAGCACGCTGGCCTCGCTGGTCGCCCGCCTGGCCGACCCGACCGCCGGCCGGGTGACCGTCGACGGGATCGACCTGCGCGACCTGTCCCTGGCCACCCTGTCGCGGGTGGTCGGCGTCGTGGCGCAGGAGACCTACCTGCTGCACACGACGGTGCGGGAGAACCTGCGGCACGCCCGGCCCGAGGCCACCGACGCCGAGATCGAGGACGCCGCTCGCCGCGCCCAGGTCCACGGCGTGATCGCCGCCCTGCCCGACGGCTACGACACCGTCGTCGGCGCCCGCGGTCACCGGTTCTCCGGCGGGGAGAAGCAGCGCCTGGCCATCGCCCGCACGCTGCTGCGCGACCCGCGGGTGCTGGTGCTCGACGAGGCCACCAGCGCGCTGGACACCGGCACCGAGCGCGCGGTGCAGGCCGCGCTCGACGAGGCCAGCCGGGGGCGGACGACGATCACCATCGCGCACCGGCTCTCGACCGTGCGGCACGCCGACCGGATCGCCGTCCTCGACTCCGGACGCGTCGTGGAGAGCGGCACGCACGACGAGCTGGTCGCCCGCGGCGGCCGCTACGCCGCACTCGCGGCCGGCGGCGACCGCGAGCCCGTGCTCGCGGCGTAGCGGGGAGCACGGCAGGCCCCCGGTGCAGCGGCACACCCTGGGCGGCCACGACCGAGTACGGGAGCGCTGTCGTCGGATGGTGTGCGGAGTTCGGCGGGGCTAGCGTCCGCGCATGAGCGCCCCCTTCGCGATCGGCACGCCGCACCACATCCGGCTCACCGTCACCGACGTGGAGCGGTCCCGCGCCTTCTACACCGGGGTCCTGGGCTTCGACGTGGCGCTGGACAGTCCGCCCCCGGACGACCCGGGCGGGCTGGTCGCCGACACCCTGCAGGGCGGCGTGGTGCTGGTGAACGCCGGAGTGATGGTGGGACTGCGCCCGGTGGACGCGGCACACGCCGGCGACCGCTTCGACCCCTTCCGGGTGGGCCTGGACCACGTGAGCTTCTCCGTCGGGAGCAGGCGGGACCTCGACACCGCGGTGGGCGTCTTCGACCGGCACGGGGTGGAGCACGGCCCGATCCGGGAGGTGCCGGCCATGGGCATGGCGTTCCTCGCGCTCTTCGACCCCGACGGCATCGCGGTGGAGCTCACCGCCCAGTTGTGACCGGCCGCCCGGAGCCGCGGCCGGCGGGGACTCTCACGGTGCGAGGTCGACGAGGACCCCGGCATGGTCCGAGGGCCAGGTGCCGTCCACCGGCTGGTCGCCGATGACGCGCGCGTCGCGCACGTGCCCGCGGCCGGCAGGGCCGGGTGGGCCGACGAGGACGTAGTCGATGCGGGCGCTGGGCTCGTGGCTGGCGGCCACGTGGGGGTTGCGCGCGTCCAAGGTCCACCCGGGATCGGCCGGGTCGGTGTAGCGCCAGGCGTCGACGAGGACCGAGCCCGGCACCACCGGCCTGGTCTCGTGCCCGCACAGCAGGCGGACCTCGTCGGAGTCCGGCTCGGCGTTGAGGTCACCGGTGACCACGGGCGGATGGCCGTGCGCGGCGTGCGGGACGCGGGCGGCCACGGAACGCACGACGGCGCCCACCTGGCTGCACCGGATGGCCGACTCCGCCGGGGCGGACTCCAGCTGGGTGGTGGAGAAGGGGATCGGTCCGCCGGGTGCGTCGATCGTGGCGTGCAGGAGCGTGTGCTCCTGCGGGCGTCCCGCAGGAGCCGGCAGTGCCACGCTCTCGTGGTCGGTGATCGGCCAGCGGCTCAGGACGGCGTTGGCGATGCCGATGGTGGGACTCCCCAGGCGCTGCTGCCACCGGCCGGGAGCCGGGGACCGTGCCAGCGCCCAGTACATGCCCAGCCGGTCGGCGAGCAGCTGGGCCTGGTTGCTGCCGGCAGCGGTCCACACCTCCTGCAGGCCGACGACGTCGGGCCGTTCGGTGACGAGGTGGGCCGTGATCACCTCCTGGCGCTCCCGCCAGTCCCCGAAGCGCCACCACAGGTTCCAGGTCACCACGCGCACCCGCTGCTCGACGCTGGGCACGGTCGCCGACTCGAGGGCCCTCAGGCCACGGCGTCGGCGAGGTGAGCGGCCCACCTGGCATAGGTGTACGCGCTGGGGTGGAACCCGTCCGCGGCGAACAGACCCTCACCGGTCAGCGGCGGCCCGGGGACGTGCAGCACGCCGGGACGCTGTGCCGCCAGGCGCCGCAACTGCCGGTCCAGGCTCCGGGCGTGCCAGCCCAGCACGGCGCGCAGCGGCTGCGGCAGTGCGGGGAAGGACCCCAGGTCCGGCACGCCGGCCAGCACGACCCGCCCGCCCGGGGCCAGGTGCGGCCCGAGCGCGTCGAGGACCCGGACGACCCGCCCGCGCCAGGCGCGGCGACTGCGGAAGCGCAGGGCGTCGTTGACCCCGAGGACGACGACGGCGAGGTCCTGACCGACCGGCGCGCTCGGGACCAGCTCACGGGCGGTGTGGCCGGCGGTGGCGCCGGTGCGCGCGCAGACCGTCCACGCCACGGGGAGACCGCGGCGACGAGCGACCTCGGCGGCCAACTGGCGCGCCACCCCCTGGCGCTGGTCGGACACGCCGACTCCCGCGGCCGTGGACTCACCCACGACCACCAGACCCAGGGGTGGCACGTCCCGGCCCGCCGGGCCGGCCGGCTCGACGCCGCTCCGGTCCCCGGCGGCCTCGGGCAGGACCGGCGTCCGCTCCCGCACCTGCCGGCCCTGGCGGACCAGCACCGGCGCCAACGCCAGCGCCAGCGGACGGCTCACCTGGACGCCGACTGCTCCCATGCCCGCACCGTAGTGCGGTCACGGGCTCCGCAGCGCGGCCGGGCCGTCGGGGGCGTCGGCCTTGGCCAGCGACGTCTCCAGCTCCCCGTGCACCACGAGCCGCTCGCGGTCGGAGAACTCCGGGTGGCAGGTGGTCAGGGTGAGGAAGGCACCGGTGGCCGGGCCGTCGGCCGGTCCGCCGGGCGTCGGGGCGACCACCCAGGTGTCGGTCGGCGCGACCACGAGCGTCGCCGTCACCCGGTAGACGTGCCAGGTGTCGGCGGTCTCGACCACCACCGGGTCCCCGCGCTGCACCGTGTCCAGGTCGAGGAACGGGCTGCCCTGCCCGACCCGGTGGCCGGCGACGGCGAAGTTGCCCAGCGCGCCCGGGGCCGCCGTCCCGGGGTAGTGGCCGGGCCCCGCCTCCAGCTGGCCGGGGTCGACGCCCTCGACGACCGCGCGGGTCCAGTCCGCGCCGAGCCGCGGTACGTGCAGGAACGCGAACGCCCCGCCCGGGTCGGGCTCGGTGGGCGCCCCGGGGGCCGACCACTCCTCGCGGAGCTCGTCGGCCACCCGGTCCTGCGCCCGGCCGGCACCGACGTCGGTGCCCCACACCTGGTGGGCCACGACCAGCAGCACCAGCGCTCCCGCCACGACGGCCAGTGCCGACAGCGTGCGGACCAGTCTGCGCACCACGCCTCCCCCTCCCGATCGGTCGTCCGTCCCGCCAGCCGCCCGGCGGGCGGGACGGCTGTCCTCAGACCTGGCGACGACGACGGGTGGCGACCAGGCCGGCGCCACCACCGAGCAGGACCAGCCCGCCGGCGGCGGCGAGGCCCAGCACGTCGGCGCCGGTGTTCGGCAGCGCGGTGCCCCACACGGTCGGCGGCGCCAGGACGACGACCTCGTGCGTCGCGGTGGCCTCGGTGCCGCTGTCGTCGACGACGGTCAGCCTGACCGTGTAGGTGCCCGGGGCGGTGAACTCGTGCTGCACCTCGACGCCGCCGGCCGGCTCGGAGCCGTCACCGAAGTCCCAGGCGTAGCCGGTGATCTCGCCGTCGGCGTCGGTCGACCCCGCAGCGGAGAAGGTGTAGGTCGCGCCGTCGTTGGTGGCGGTGACGGCGGCGGTCGGTGCCTGGCCGTCGGGCTGGGTCTGCGGGCCGGAGGAGAACCGGAACTCGTTGCAGCCGAACGTCATGCCGTGGACGGTGACGTCCGCGCCCTGCTGGTAGAGCAGCTGGAAGCCGATGTCGGTGATCACGGCGTGGGGGTAGGCGGCGCTGACCTCGGCGAGGGTGGCCTCCCTGAGGCTCTCGCTGTCGAGCTCCGTCAGGTCGCCCAGTCCGCTCTCCCAGACGTCGGTCGGCTCGTCGGCCCCCGGCGCCCAGTACACGAGGATGGCGTCGTCGAGCTGGACGCCGTCGGTGGCGTCGAGGTCGAGGTACATCTCGTACGTCGGGTGGTTGTCGAGGGACTGGCCCGCGGCCAGCGAGACGTCGAGCGCCGCGTTCGACTGGGACGTGGCGTCGGCCAGCGGGATCTCCAGGCCGCTGACGAAGTACGAGGCGTAGGCCCCCAGGTCCGGGTCGTCGTCGGCCGACGGCGTGGTCAGGCGCAGCCCCTCGGGGAGCATCTGCGCGACGGCCCCGTCGCCCACCCCGGTGAGCCGGCCGCTGAAGGACCGCTCGAGTCCGGCCGTGTCGAGCGTGGTGACGCCGCAGCCGGACGCCGAGGCGACCCCGGGCGCGGCCGCGCCGAGCAGGGCGCTGGTGCCGAGGGCGAGTGCCCCTGTGGTGACGAGACCGGTGATGCGCTTCACGGTGACCCCCCGAGGTCGTGCACGCGGGGGCCGGCCTGCCCGTCCCCCGTCGGGCAGCAGGAGCGTCCGGTCCGCCGGGTGCGCCGACACACCCCCTGGCGCCCGGCCGGGTGACTCCTGGACGGGGGGTCGGCCGCCGAGTCGTCACTCTCCGTGATCCCGCGAGCGGCACCGATGAGCCCGCAGGCCGCCCGCCGTCCTACCCGGGAGACCCCACCGACCCGAGGAGGACCCCCGTGCGACCGCTCGTCGTCACCGAGTTCACGACGCTGGACGGGGTCGTGCAGGCCCCCGGCGGCCCCGACGAGGACACCACCGGCGGCTTCGCCCACGGCGGCTGGCTCGTCCCGTTCTTCGAGGACACCCTCGGCGCGCAGATGGACGCCTGGTTCGCCGGCGTCGAGGACTTCCTGCTCGGCCGCGGGACCTACGAGATCTTCGCCGCGGCCTGGCCGCAGACGCCGACCGAGGGCGATCCGGTCGCCGAGGCGCTCAACACCCGCACCAAGCACGTCGCCTCGCGCACGCTGACCTCGCTGGACTGGTCGGGTGCGCGGCTGGTCGAGGGCGACGTGGTGGCGGCGGTGCGGGAGCTGCGGGAGCAGGACGGTGGCGAGCTGCAGGTGCACGGCTCGCCCGGCCTGGTGCAGACGCTGCTGCGCGCCGACCTGGTCGACGAGCTGCGCCTGGTGGTGGCCCCCGTCGTCCTGGGGGAGGGCAAGCGGCTGTTCGGGGCCGGCGCGGTGCCGGGGTCGTGGCGGCTGACGGCGTCCTCGACGACGCCGGCCGGCGTGCTGCTGTGCACCTACCGGCGGGCCGGCGAGGTGCGGACCGGCGCGATGGGCGCCGAGTACGCGGACGGGGTCAGCGGTTGAGCAGCACCCCGGGGACGGCGGCCCGGGTCCGGGGCGCCGGGAGGCCGAGCGCCTCGGGCGGCCCGGGCCGGCCGAAGTACCAGCCCTGGCCGTGGTCGACGCCCAGCGCGCGCAGCGCCGTCGCGTCCTCCGCCGTCTCCACGCCCTCGGCGACCACGTGGGCGCCGCAGCCGTGGGCGAAGGAGACCAGCGAGCCGACCAGCGTGGCCAGCACCCGGTCGGCGGCGAGGCCGGTCACGATGCTGCGGTCGAGCTTGATGACGTCGGGGGCGGTCACCACGATGTGCCGCAGCGAGGAGAAGCCGGCGCCGACGTCGTCGATGGCCAGCCGCAGCCCGGCGGCCCGGACGGGGGCCAGGGCGGCGGAGAGGCGGTCGTAGTCCTCGACCGCGTCGTGCTCGGTGAGCTCCAGCACGACTCGGTGCAGCGGCAGCCGGCGCAGCAGCTCGCCGCACGCCGGGGTGAGCAGGGTGGCGGGGGAGACGTTCATGGCGACGTAGCCGCCGACGCGGTCGAGGTGCTCGGCGGCGCGCTCCAGGGCCTGCAGCTCCAGGGCGTGGCCCATCCCGACGCTGTGCGCCTCGGCGAAGACGACGTCGGGCGTGCGCCCCCAGCCGGCCGGGAAGCGGGACAGCGCCTCGGCACCGACGCGGGTGCCGGTGGCGAGGTCGACGACGGGCTGCAGCAGGACGACCGGACCGCCCTCGGCGACGACCGGGTCGAGGCGGCCCTCGATCTCGCTGCGCCGCTGCTGCTCGCGGACCTCGGGCTCGATGATCACCGCGGCGGCGCCCGCGAGCACCTTCACCAGCGCCTCGTCGCGCTTGCCGAGCTGCTTGTCGGAGGTGAAGCCAAAGGCGCAGAACGTGCCGTAGAGGCTGCCGTCGCTGAGGACCACCGGCGTGGAGACGTAGCTGCGGATGCGCGGGATGCGCGCGCTCGGCAGCGCCATCGCGGCCGGGTACCGCTTCACGTCCGGGATGACGGCGGGCAGCTTCCCGTCGAGGATCGCCTGGCAGAACGAGGTGTCCTGGCGGACCTTCGCACCCTCCTGGACCAGCACCGGCACCGAGGTCTCCACGACTTCCAGGTGCTGGGTCGTGCCGTCCAGGCGGCTCAGGAACGCCACGCTGAGGTCCAGCGACTTCTTCGCGGTGACCAGCAGGTCGGCGATCTGCTGGTCGGCGGCCGAACGCTTCCTGCGCATGAACGCCTCCTCTCCTCCACAGCGGGCATCGACCGACCGCGGCGTGAGCTGGAGCGTCCTCACCCGTTGGGGGGAGGGAAGGACGGCGGGACGTCGGTGGTTGCGCTGAGCAACACCAGCTGAGAGGTCCGAGAGCACATGAGCATCCCGTTGTCCGTCCTCGACCTGGCGCCGATCTCGAGGGGTCAGACGCCGGCCGACAGCATCGCGGCGAGCGTCGCGCTGGCCCAGCGTGCGGAGCGGTCCGGCTACCGGCGGGTCTGGTACGCCGAGCACCACAACATGCCGACCATCGCCTCCTCGGCGACCAGCGTGCTCATCGCGCACGTCGGCGCGCACACGTCGTCCATCCGGCTCGGCGCCGGCGGCGTCATGCTGCCCAACCACTCGCCGCTGACGATCGCCGAGCAGTTCGGCACCCTCGACGCGATGTACCCGGGCCGGATCGACCTGGGCCTGGGCCGCGCGCCGGGCTCGGACCAGAACACCATGTACGCGCTGCGCCGCGACCCGCGCTCGGCCGACCGCTTCCCGCAGGACGTGCTCGAGCTGCAGGGCTACCTGACCGGTGAGTCCCAGGTACCGGGGGTCGACGCGATCCCCGGCAAGGGGTCGGACGTGCCGCTGTACGTGCTGGGCTCGTCGATGTTCGGCGCGACGCTCGCCGCCGCGCTGGGCCTGCCGTACGCCTTCGCCTCGCACTTCGCGCCGTCGATGCTGCAGCCGGCGGTCGAGGCCTACCGCCGCGAGTTCCAGCCGTCGGCGCAGCTCGACCGGCCGTACGTGATCGCCGGGGTCAACGCGGTCGCGGCCGACAGCCGCGCGGCCGCCGAGGAGGCGTTCGCCGCGGCCCGGCGGCGGCTGGCCGCCGGCCTGTTCGGCCGCGGGAAGGCGCTGACGGACGACGAGGCGCAGCTGCTGCTCGACGGTGGCGCCGGCGTGCACGTCGACACGATGCTGACCCACACCGCGGTCGGCACCCCGGCCGAGGTGCGGGAGCACCTGACCGGCTTCGCGCGCGAGGCCGACGCCGACGAGCTGATCGTGGCCCACCAGTTCCCCGGGGTGGAGGGCCGGCTGCGCTCGGTCGAGCTCACCGCCGAGGCGATGGCGACCGTCGCCGCCTGAAGAAGGACCCCCCTGCCCCCCGCCACTCGCGAGCTCGCGGCGGGACCCTGCAGGGGGGCCGCCGTTGCGGGCGTTCCTCGCGCTGTGCTGGCGTTGCTGCAGCCGCAGAGCACGAGGAACGCCCGCAGTGCCTGAGGGTCAGTACCAGTTGTTGGCCTGGTGGAAGTCCCAGGCGGCGCAGGGGCTGCCGTAGCGCTCCTCGATGTAGACCAGGCCCGCGTCGATCTGCCTGAACGGGTCCGACGTCTTGGCGATGCCGGTGCTCGCCCAGGTCGCGTTCAGGAACTGGGCGATGCCGTACGCGGTGCTCGTCGGGTTCTGGGCGGTCGGCGTCCAGTCGCTCTCGGCCTCCCAGAGCTGGTCGAGGCAGCCGAACTGGGTGGCGTTCCCGACCTGGCCGGCCGCGTAGTCCTTGTAGGCCTGCGTCCCGGTGCCGGTGGGTGCGGGCGCAGGCGCCGGCGCCGGCGCGGGAGCGGGTGCGGGTGCGGGTGCGGGTGCCGGCGTCGCGGCCTCGTCGGCCCCGTCCCGCTGCGAGCGGTCGCCGTCCCACCGCTGGCCGTCCCAGGACGACGAGCGGTCGCCGTCCGGTCCCGGCTCGTCGGCCTGGGCGAGGGACTGCCCGGCGAAGGTGAGCGTGAGCGCCATGGCGCCCGTGGCGGTCAGCAGGTGCAGGGTGCGGCGGGTGCGTGCGTGCATGAGGGCAGTCCTCCTGGGGTGCGAGCTGCGGAGGGCGCGCGCCGATGGCGGCGGCGCCGGTGGCGGGCCGTACTGGGCGAGCTGCGGCACGAGGCCTGGACGTGCAGGGTCGGCAGCCGGGCGTGCGGCACCGGCCGGACGACGGGCTCGGTCCGGCTGCGGGCGCCGTGCGGGGGCTGGTCCTGGCAGGAAGGCAGGCGGGCACGCGACGGTCCCGGACCTGCGGCCGCGGGGCTCCGAGGCCCCGGGCGCGATGGAACTCCGTTCTCCCTTGGCCGCCTACCGGGTGAGCTGACGGGTTCGGGCTGGGAGGGCCCTACCCGCTCCCGAGGTGTCCGGGAGCGGGACTCACCCCGGTGGTGCAGGTGGGTCCCCGGCTCGCGCCCACGCGGGGAGCGCGACTCGGCGGCATCCGGCGCGGGTTCCCCGGTCGGGGAGGTGCCGACCGGCCGGACGCAGGAAACGTAGGGCCGTGACCATCCCGTGACAATCGCCGGGACCGACCTGGTGCCGGCGACCTGGTGACAGGCCGCCGACACGCCAGGACACGCGCTCGTCGGCTCACCCTGCGCGACCACCGCGGCCGACGGGTGGCGCGCTGCTCCGGCGCCACCCGTCCGGACCCGTACCCGACGCCCGTCCACGGCCGGCCGTCGGAGCCGGACGAGGGCCGGCGGCAGGCAGCGGGCCTCGGCCACCGCCGGGCCGTCGTCGCGGGACGGGCAGGACGGCGGCCGGCCCGGGACCCGCCCGGACCGGCCACCGCCCGCGCGGTCAGGTCGCCGTGGTCGCCGGGGCGCAGTCGCGGTCGTCGGCGAAGTGCGGGACGGCCGCGACCCCCTGCAGGCCGAGCAGGTTGTCGAAGGGGTCCACCACCACCGCGGTGACGAACGGCCCGTGCGGCGTGACCGGCTGGTGCTCGCGGGCGCCCATCGACGTCAGCCGCGCGAGGGTCGCGCCGACGTCGTCCACCCGCCAGTGCACGAGCGCGCCGCCCGGCCCGGACGTGGTCCCGGGCGGGGCCTTGGCGCGGTCGGCGATGGCGAGCTCGGCACCGGAGTCGCCGACGGCGAACTTCGCGTAGCCGACGCGCCCGCCGCGCCCGGGCCGGGTGAACACCGGCGGCACGCCCAGCAGTTCGGTGTACCAGTCGGTGGCCGCGGCCACGTCGTCCACCAGGAAGATCAGCGTCGAGATCCCGCGCAGGGTCATCGCCGTCAGGCCTCGGGCTGCCAGTCCGGAGCCGTCCAGCGGTGGAACACCCGGGCGACCGAGTCGCGCGGGCTCTGCCACGTCTCCGGGCGGTATGGGCTGACGTAGGGGGCGAGGTCCGCCATGACCTTGGCGAAGGCCGGCCTCATCGACTCGTGGTTCTCGCGCACGGCCGCGGCCTTGACCCGGTCCTGCTCCAGGAGGTGCACGAACACGTCCTCCATCGAGTACAGCCACCGGCCGGTGACGCCGGTCTCGGTCGGCAGCCCACCCGCGTCGGACTCGGCGAACACCCGGGCGACGTCCTCCTCGCTGCCCGGCCGCATCCGCTGGACGATGACGGTCATCTCCCGGTCGGGGGAGACCTCGCCCTCGGGCACCCACGTGTAGAAGTGCTTCGCCACCGAGTGCGACGGGTTCTGCCAGTAGCTCGGGTAGGGCGTCACGTAGGGGGCGATGGCCTCGGCGATCGCCTGGAACGCCGGCAGGCCCCGGCGCTGGCCGGAGACCTCCGGGTCCTCCTTGCGCTCGATGACGTGCAGGTACAGGCCCTCGTACGAGAGCAGGGCCCGGCCGACGACGCCGAGGTCCTGCGGCCGGGTGGTCCGGTCGTAGTAGGCGAACACCGGCCCGACCTTGTCCTCGCTGCCGGGGACCATCCGGCAGACGATGACGTTGCGGAACGGGCGCCAGGTGCCCGAGTACCAGGTCGCGGGCGCCGAGGCGGTGTTCGCGAACTCGACGGTGTCGTTGGCCCAGGGCTGTTCCGTGGGGGTCGTCGAGGCGTCGGCGGCAGGGTCGGCCGAGGCAGTGGCCTGGGGGTTGGCCGCGGGTGTCGTCTGCGTCATCGGGGGCCTCCTGGGGTGGGAGTGGGGGTGAAGCGCAGCGGCAGCTCGAGCAGCCCGCGGAAGGCCGAGGCGGCCGGGAGCCACTGCAGGTCCTCGACGGGGACGTCGAGGCGCAGGTCGGGCAGGCGGACGAGCACCCGCCGCAGCGCGGTGGTCGCCTCCAGCCGCGCCAGGGCCGTGCCCAGGCAGTAGTGCACGCCGTGGCCGAAGGCCAGGTGCTGCGTGGGGCCACGGGAGAGGTCGAGCCGGTCGGGGTCCGGGGTGAGCGCCGGGTCGTGGTCGGCGGCGCTGAGCACGACCGTGACGATCGAGCCCTGCGGGATGGGCACGCCGCCGATCTCGAGGTCCTCGGTGGCGAACCGGAAGCTCGACACCGGCACCGAGCCGTCGAAGCGGAGCAGCTCCTCGACCGCGTCGGGGACCGCGTCCGGGTCGTCGAGCAGCCGCTGCATCTCCTCGGGGTGGGTCAGCAGCGCCACCACGGCGTTGCCGAGGAAGTCCGAGGTCGTCTGGTAGCCGGCGAACAGCAGCAGGAAGCAGGTGGAGACCAGCTCGGCCTCCGACAGCCGGCCCTCGCCGTCCCGGGCGGTGATGAGCGCGCTGACCAGGTCCTCGCCGGGGTCCTCCCGCTTGGTCGCGACCAGGCCGGTGAAGTAGGCGTGCAGCCGCTCCTGGGCCTGCCCGATGGCCGCCCGGTCCTCCTGGGGGCTGCGCCCACCGGTGCCGACGGTCCGGATGACCTGCGTGCCGGCGAGGATCTCCTCGTGGTCGGCCGCCGGGATGCCGAGCAGGTCACCGATCACCGCGAGCGGCAGCCGCAGGGCGAAGTCGTCGACGAAGTCGGTGCGGCCGCGCGGCGCCATCCGGTCCAGCAGGCCCTCGACGATCTCTTCCACCCGGGGGCGCATCGCCTCGATCCGCCGCGGCGTGAACGCCTGGGTCACCAGGCGCCGCAGCCGGCTGTGCTCGGGCGGGTCGGAGTTGAGCATGTTGGTGTTGATCTGCCGGGCCTTCTCGCCGAACACCGCGAGGTAGGTGTCCCCGGCGCGGTGCAGGTCCTTGGACAGCCGCGGGTCCGACAGCGCCTGGCGGGCGTCGTCGTAGCGGGTGACCAGGAAGGAGTCGAACCGCGGCGTCCGCACCTTCACGACCGGGCGCTCGGCGCGCAGCCGGGCGTAGACCGGGTAGGGGTCGGCCCGGAACTCCGGGGTGTAGATCTCCTGACCGGGGACGACGTCGTCCGGCGGTGCGGCCGGTGCCGGCTGTGCGGTCTGGGTCATGGTGTCTCCCTCGGGAGTGGCGGTCTGGGTGTCGGTCACTGCGCGAAGACCCCGGCCAGGTGGTCGAGGAGGGCGTCCTCGTCCAGCGGGCGGCTGCGGAAGCCGACGTGGCCGTCGGGGCGGACCAGGTAGGCGGCCGTCCCCGCCCCCGCGGTGCCGTAGGTGGTGGCGAAGCTGCCCCCGGCGTCGCGGACCACGGGCAGGTCGACCAGCAGCGGCACCCGGGCGTCGGGGGCGGCGACGAGGTAGGCCCCCACCTCGCCGCGGGTCTGCTGCCGCACGGCGACGGCCAGCTTCTCCAGGTCCGACACCTGCTCCTCCGACGCGGTGGCGTCGGCCGACAGCAGCAGCGTGGAGCGGGTGCCGCGGGTGAGGTCGAACAGCCGCAGGGGGTGCGCGACGCCGAAGCGCCGCAGCCCGTGCACGTCCGGCGCGCGGTGCCCGGGCTCGGGCCCGGCGGGGAAGCCGCGGGGGGCCGTCTCGCCGACCAGCGGGCTGCTGGCGTAGTTCATGGTCATCTGCATCTCGAGCAGGAACTGCGCCTTCTCGTCGGCCATGTCCATCTCGTCGGTGAACGCGATGGCCACGGCCCGGTCGACGATCATCTTCCCGGCGGGACGGCGCTCGGCCTCGTAGCTGTCGAGCAGTCCCGGCGCGGCTTGCCCGCGGACGGCGAGGGCGAGCTTCCAGCCGAGGTTCCACGCGTCCTGGATGCCGGTGTTCATCCCCTGCCCGCCGGCCGGCGGGTGCAGGTGCGCGGCGTCGCCGGCCACGAAGACCCGCCCCTCCCGGTAGCGGTCGACGATGCCGTGCTTGATCCGGAAGACCGACGACCAGCGCAGGTTGCTCGCCGTCGTCCCGGGCGGGCCCAGGTCGTCGATCGCGGCCTGCACGTCCGCCAGCGTCGGCGGCTCGTACTCCTGCCAGAACCCGGGCGGGACGACGCCGGTGCCCACCGCGTCCTGCCACCGCTGGGGGGCCAGGGTCGCGATCCGGTAGCGGTTGCGGCCCTTGAGCGGGACGCAGACGAGCATCCCGGTGAAGTCGTCCTCGTTCTCGATGCGCACGAAGCGCACCAGGTGCCCGGCCGGCAGGTCCCAGTCGACGTCGACGTCCCCGAGCATGAACAGCTGGGGGAACATCGACAGCCCGCCCTCGAAGGTCAGCCCGAGCCCGGCGCGGACGGCGCTGTGCGCCCCGTCGCAGCCGACCAGGTACTGCGCCCGGGTGGTCTCGAGCTCGCCCGAGGCGGGCCGCAGCTGCGCGGTGACGCCCTCGTCGTCCTGGCTGAAGGCGATCAGCTCGACGCCGCGCTCGACGACCACGCCGAGGGAGGCCAGCTTGGCGCCGAGGATGCGCTCGGTGTCGTACTGCGGCAGGCCCAGGTGGGCGTAGGGCAGCTCGTCGAGGCCGGCCCAGTCGACCTGGTGGGTCTGCACGCCGTTGACGAACACCGTCTGGCCGTACAGCCAGATCCCGGCGTCCATCGCCTCGGTGACGATGCCCTGGTCCTCCCAGATCTCCATCGTCCGGCAGTGGATGCCGATCGCCTTGTCCGCCTGCGTGGACGCCTGGGGGCGCTTGTCCACGACGCGGACGGCGACGCCGCGGCGGGCCAGCTCGATGGCGTGGGTCAGGCCGGCCGGCCCGGCGCCGACGACGAGCACCTCGACCGCCCGCCCGGGCCGCGGGGTGACCTCGACCGCCGTCGGGGCCGCCACCAGCGGGTGCCCGTCGTCCGGCTTCTCCACGAACTCCTGCACGCTGGCGCTGGGCACGGTGCTCGGCTGAACCCGGTCCAGGTGCCTTTCGGGCGCGGAAGGCACCTCGGGCACCTGCACCGGCGGCCCGGCCACCAGCTCCAGGTCCGGCTCCGGCGCCACGGGCACGTCCACTGCGGTCGGCTGCTGCGCGGGTCCGGGCGTCGCGGCGGCGACCGACGGCGGCACGGGCCGCACGCGCAGCGCGAAGACCCGGCGGTCCTCGCCCCTGGCCAGCCACCGGCCCAGCGGGCCGGCGGTCCAGTTCGCCGGCTCCGCCGTCCAGTCGGTGAAGTGCCGCTCGGAGTCCCACTCGGCGACGACGTGGTAGCGCCGCCCGTCGGGCTCGCGCAGCAGCTCCTCGCGGGCGTGGCCGGGGGCGCTGCGGGCCAGCTGCGCGGCGGCGAGGTAGGCGAGCTCGAAGGCCTCGGCCTCCCAGGGCTCGACGGCGACGGCGGTGTCGACGCGCACCCGGTCCACCTCGACGTCCCCGCCGGGCGGGTCCAGCGGCGGGAAGTCCGAGTCCGCGTCGGGCCGCTGGCGGATCTCCAGCACCTCGCGCCGGAACTCCACCGAGTGCCACCGGGCCAGCGGTGCGCCGGCGTCCATGTGGGAGGGGTCCTCCACCCACTGCACGAAGTCGTCCTCGGACTCCCACTCCGCGAAGATGTGGTACCGCAGGCCGGCCTCGTCGCGCAGCAGCTCCTCGCGCACGTACCCGCGGGAGTCCCCGATCCGCTGGGTGACCGTCGTGTACGCGCGCTCGAAGGCGACCTGCTCGCCCGGCTTGACGCTGGTGGAGAAGTCGATGCGCACCGGCCGGGGCCGCTCGGCCTCCACCGTCGCCAGCACGGTGAAGGTCGAGCGGGTGGCGTCCTCGCGCAGGTCGCGCAGCGCCTCGGTGAGCGTCTCGCGGGCCGCACTGCGCCCGAACGCGTCCACCGACTCCCGGTCGGTCCAGTCGCTCACGATGCCGAACCAGCGCGGGTCGCCCTCGTCGCGCATCAGCTCCTGGCGCAGGTTGCCCGGCACCCGGCTGATCTCCGCGGCGGCCCGGTGCCAGGCCGCCGCGAACTCCGCTTCGCAGCCCTCCCGCGCGCGCATCCGCAGGAGGGTCCGCACCGTCGTCCTGCCGCCGTCCGCCGCCGCCGTCATGCGCGGACCTCCACCGGGCGCCCCGCGCCGGGGACGACGGCCAGCACCTCGTAGGTGTTGCGCGCGGCGTCCTCGCGCAGGTCGCGCAGCGCCTCGGTGAGCGTCTCGCGGGCGCTGCTGCGGCCGAACCCGTCCACCGCGGCGCGGTCGGTCCAGTCGCTGGTGATGAGGAAGGTGCGGGGGTCCTCGACGTCGCGGACCAGCTCCTGGCGCAGGTTGCCCGGGACGCGGGCGATCTCCGCGGCCGCCCGGTGCCAGGCCGCCTCGAACTCCGCTTCGCAGCCCTCACGGGTGCGCATCCGCAGGACGGTGCGCACCCCGGCCGTCGGTGCCGTCACTGGGTCTCCTCCCGGTGCCGGCGCAGCACGAGGCTGCTGTTGAAGCCCCCGAAGCCCCGCGCGAGGACGACGACGACGTCGAGGTCGCGCTCCCGGGTCTCCCGCACGAGGTCCAGCCCGTACTCCTCCACCGGCTCGTCGACGTTTCCGGTGGCCGGGACCAGTCCGTCACGCATGGCGAGCAGGGCGGTCGCCACGTTGAGCGCCGACCCGCCGGCCATGAGCCGCCCGGTCCAGCTCGACGGCGCCGTCACCGGCACGCCGCGCTCGCCGAACACCGTGGTGATGGCCTGCGCCTCCAGCGCGTCGAGCTCGGGGACGCCCGCGCCGTCGGCGATGACCAGGTCCACCTCGTCCGGCGTCACCCCGGCGTCGGCGAGCGAGATCCGGATGGCCCGCGCGTACTGCGTGGCGTCGGGGGCCGGGTCCTCGTGGTGGTGGGCGTCGTGCGTGGCGCCGTAGCCGACGACCTCGCCCCACACGTGCCGGGCGCTGCGGGCCCGCGCGGCATCGGCCTCCTCGACGAGCAGGATGGCGCCGCCCTCGCCGATGGCGTGCCCGTTGGCCCGCCGGTCGAAGGGCTTGTAGGCGTCCTCCGGGCGGGCGGCGGTGGACAGCCGCCCGCTGGTGACCTGGCACAGCAGCGCGTACGGGGTCACGCCGGCCTCGGTGCCGCCGACGAGGACCGCCGGGGTGCCGCGGCGCACGACCCGCCGGGCCCACCCGATGCTGTCCAGCCCGCCGGCGCCCTCGCTGACGACGACGCCGGAGGGCCCCTTGTAGCCGTCGCGGATGGAGACCTGGCCGGTGCTGGCCGCGTAGAACCAGGCGATCGACTGGTAGGCGCCGACCGACTTGGGCCCCTTGGCCCACAGCCGCTGGATCTCGTGCTGGCTGAACTCGTTGCCGCCCGAGCCGGCGGCGAGGAACACCGAGGTGGCGTAGGCCTCCTCCGTCGGGATGTAACCGGCGTCCTCGGCGGCCAGCGTCGCCGCGGCCAGCGACATCCACGACCACCGGTCGGTCTGCACCTTGAGCTGTGGGGCGATGTACTGCTCGGCGTCGAAGCCGCGCACCTGCCCGGCGACGGTGACCCCGTACCGGGCGGCGTCGAAGCCCTCGATGGGGCGCACCGCCAGCTCTCCGCGCAGCAGGGACCGCCAGTGCTCCTCGACGCCGATGCCGCTGGGGGCGACGACGCCGATGCCGGTGACCAGCAGCCGGGTGGTCCCCCGCGGGGGAGCGGTGATGGCCCGGCCCATGGGGGCGGTTTCCCGGACGGGGCCGGCCACCTCGGTGACCACGCCCTCCTCGCTGACGACGGTCGTGTCGGTCACCGTGTCGCTGCGCGACCTCGCCAGCTCGGTCACGACGGCCTCCGATCGGGCTTGGCCAGCACGATGGCCGACTGGAAACCGCCGAACCCACTGCCCACCGAGACGGCGACGTCGACCTTGTGGTCGCGGGCGGTCTTGGGGACGTAGTCCAGGTCGCACTCGGGGTCGGGCACCTCGTAGTTGGCCGTCGGCGGGACCACCTGGCGCTGCACGGCGAGCGCCGTGGCGGCGATCTCGATGGAGCCGATGGCACCCAGCGAGTGCCCGACCATCGACTTGAGCGAGCTCATGGGCACGCGATAGGCGGCCTCGCCGAGGCTCAGCTTGACCGCGGCGGTCTCGTGGCGGTCGTTCTGCTTGGTGCCCGAGCCGTGGGCGTTGACGTAGCCGACCTCGCTGCCGTCGATCCGCCCCTGCGCCAGCGCCTGGTCCAGCGCCTCGGCCATCTCCACGCCGTCCGGGCGCAGGCCCGTCATGTGGAAGGCGTTGCAGCGGTTGGCGTATCCGGTGACCTCGCAGTAGATCTCCGCGCCCCGCCGCTGGGCGTGCTCCAGCTCCTCCAGCACCATCACCGCGGAGCCCTCGCCCATGACGAAGCCGTCGCGGCGGGCGTCGAAGGGCTTGGACGCGTGCTCGGGGTCGGCGTTGTTCGCGGTGGTCGCCCGGATGGTGTCGAAGCAGGCCATCGAGATCGGCGAGATGGGCGCGTCGCTGGCGCCGGCGATCACGACGTCGGCGTCGCCGTCCTCGATCAGCTGGCTGCCGTACCCCACCGCGTCGATGCCCGACGTGCAGCCGGTCGACACGACCGTCCCCGGGCCCTGCGCCCGGAAGCGCACCGCCACCTCGGTCGCCGCGCAGCTGGGCACCAGGGCCTGGTGCAGGAACCGCGAGGCGTAGCGGGGGTCGACCAGCCAGTGCTTCCCGGCGTCGCTGACGTCGACGTACTCGTCCTCCAACCGGGTCGTGGCCCCGACGGCGCTGCCGATGGTGACCCCGACCCGCTCGGGCTCCGGCGCGTCCGGGGCGCCGCCGACCCCGAGCCGCAGCCCGCTGTCGGCCACCGCCTCGTCCGCCGCCACCATCGCGAACTGGACGAAGCGGTCGTTGCGGTGCACCTCCTGGGCCGTCAGCCCCAGCCGCCGGGCGTCGAAGTCCACCTCGGCGGCCACCTGCGACCGGAACCGGCTCGGATCGAAGAAGGTGATCCGGCGGGTCGCCGTCCGGCCCGCCGTGATCATGTCCCAGAACCCCTCGCGGCCCATCGACCCGGGAGCGACCACGCCGATCCCGGTGATGACGACCCGCCGCCCCTGCACGCTCACTGCTGGGCCGGCGCGGGCTCGGTGTCGACGTGGCCCAGCTCCGGCCGCGGGGCCAGCGGGCCGCAGAGGAAGACGAAGAACGCCGTCGTCTCGGAGTCGTTGACGATGCGGTGCCTGACGCCGATCGGGATGTGGACGGCGGACTCGGCGGTCAGCCGGCGCTCCTCGCCGTCCAGGGTGACCAGGACGTCGCCGCTCTGGCAGTAGAGGTACTCCTCCGAGTACGGGTGCCAGTGCTCGGTGACGACCTCGCCGGGCTCGAGGGTGAGGGTGCCCATGAAGCCGGCGGTGGCGCCGACGCTCGCCGGCGAGAGCAGGACGCGGATGTCCCCGCCGCGCCGGCGGTTGGGGGGCGTGTCCGCCCGGTGGACGGTGGGCCCGCAGCGCACCGCCGTCGGGGCGTGCTGGATGGTCGTCACGGCGTCGGCTCCCCACCGCGGGGCGCGGCGGCCTCCACCTTGTCCTTGATGATGGCCATCTGGACCTTGCTGTTGTCATCGATCCGCCGGGTCATGCCCTCGGTGTCGATCGGGGCCTCCGGGCGCATCCGGAAGTCCTGCACCCACCGCATCCGGGTGCCGGACCCCTCGGGGGCGTAGCTCCACCGGATGTCCATGAACTCGAAGGGCCCGGGCTCCACCCGGCGGGCGCGCACCTCGCGGGCCGCCTCGTCGAGCTCGCGCTCGGAGACCCAGCTCCACACCCGGCCGCTCTCGTCGGGGTGCATCTTGAGCCGGAACCGGAACCACGTGTCGGTGGAGGCGAGGATCTCCACCTCGCTGTACTCGGTGAACAGGTCCGGCCAGGACGGCAGGTCGTTGGTCATCGCCCAGACGTGGTCGATCGGGGCGTCGATGTGGATCGAGTTGTCGGTGTGCCCGGCGGTGCGGGTACCGGGCCCGAGGGTGCTGCTCATCGGAAAGCTCCTCGTGATGTCGAAGCGATGTGTCGCGGTCCGGCCCCGTCCCGAGGCTCGCCGCGAGCCTGCGAGCGGTGAGGAGGACGGGGTCCTCTTACGAGGCGTGAGGAGGACGGGGTCCTCGTTCAGGCCATCCCGGCGGACCGCTGGTGGGCGTCGACCTGCTCGACGATCTCGCCGAGCGTGTAGCGGTCGGGGCTGTCGTCGGGCATCTCGGTGCCGAAGCGGTCCTGCAGCTCGGTCTGCATGGACAGGAAGGCCAGCGAGTCCAGGCCGATGTCGCAGAAGCGCGCCTCCGGGTCGGTCGTGTGCGACGTCGTCGGCAGGCCGGCCTTCTCGGAGAGCAGGGTCATGAGGTCGCTGAGAGTGAAGGTCGTGTCGGGCACGGTGTCGGTCCTTCCGGGAGGGGTGGAACGTCCGGCCGCGGGTCCGCGGCCGGGGTCTGGACGAGGGAGAGCGGCCCGCGGGCGGGCGCCGGGAGGCCGGGGGCCGGGTTGTCGGCCAGCGACCGGGCGCGGGCGAGGACCTCGGGCAGCTGCCGGTCGAGGAACTGCACGTCGTGCCGGTCGGCGGTGACGTCGGGGTCGCGGAGCAGGGCGCGGTGCAGGGCGACGGTGGTGTGCACGCCGGGGCCCTCGACCCGCAGCTCGGCCAGGGCGCGGTCCATCCGGCGGATCGCCTGTTCCCGGTCGGGGGCCCAGACGACCAGCTTGCCCAGCAGCGAGTCGTAGTCCGGGCTCACCGTGTCGCCCTGCCGGTAGCCGGTGTCGAACCGGGTCCACGGCCCGTCGGGGGCCTGCAGCACGTCCAGCCGGCCGGGTGCGGGGGCGAAGCCCCGGGTGGGGTCCTCGGCGTTGATCCGGCACTCGATGGCCGCACCGCGGGGGACGACGTCGGACTGCTCCAGGTGCAGCCGCCGGCCGGCCGCGACGAGGATCTGCTCGCGGACCAGGTCCACGCCGGTGAGCAGCTCGGTGACGGGGTGTTCCACCTGGATCCGGGCGTTCATCTCCATGAAGTAGGCCGACCCGGACCCGTCGACCAGGAACTCCATCGTCCCGGCGCCGGTGTAGCCGACCGACAGCGCGCCGTGGACCGCCAGCCGGCCGAGCTCGGTGCGCTGCGCGGGGGACAGGTGCGCGGCCGGACCCTCCTCGAGCAGCTTCTGGTGCCGCCGCTGCAGCGAGCAGTCCCGCTCGCCGAGGGAGACGCCGTTGCCGTGGGTGTCGCAGAGGACCTGCACCTCCACGTGCCGCGCCCGCGGCAGGTGGCGCTCCAGGTAGACGGCCGGGTCCCGGAACACCGCCCGCGCGGTGGCCCGGGTGCTGGTGAAGGCCTCGGCCAGGTCCGCCGGCTCGCGGACGACGGTCATCCCGCGCCCGCCGCCCCCGGCGGCCGCCTTGATGATCAGCGGGTAGCCGATCCGCGCGGCGACCTCGCGGGCCTCGTCGGCGGTGCCGACCGGCTCGACGACGCCGGGCAGCAGCGGCAGCCCGGCGTCGGCCATGAGCCGCCGCGCGGTGGCCTTGTTGCCCATCAGCTGCATGACCGCCGGCGGTGGGCCGACGAAGGTGAGCCCCTCCGCCGCGCAGATCTCGGCGAAGTCGGGGTCCTCGGAGAGGAACCCGTAGCCCGGGTGGACCGCGTCGGCGCCGGTGCGCAGGGCGGCCTCCACGATCGCGGCCACGTTGAGGTAGCTGCGCCGCGGCGCGGCGGGCCCGATGTGCACGGCCTCGTCGGCCAGGTCGACGACGGCGGAGTTCCGGTCGGACGTCGAGTAGACGGCGACCACCTCGATGCCCAGCTCGCGGCAGGCCCGGGCGACCCGGACGGCGATCTCGCCGCGGTTGGCGACGAGCATGCGGCCGATCACCGGGCCCGCCCCGTCGGCCGCAGCCGCATGAGCACCTGGTCGTACTCGACCGACTCGGCGTCGGCGACGAGGAGCTCGGCGACCACCCCCGCCTCGTCGGCGACGATCGGGTTCATCAGCTTCATCGCCTCGACGATCCCGACGGTCTGGCCCGGCTCGACCTCGTCGCCGACGTGCACGAACGGGTCGGCACCGGGGGACGGCGCCGCGTAGAAGGTGCCGACCAGGGGGGACCGGACGGCGCCCGCCGGCTCCGCCGCCTCGGCGGTCCCCGGCACCGGGGCCAGGGGCACGGCGGACCCGGGTGCCGCGGTGTCGGCGGCCCACTCCACCTCGATGGTGCGGTCGCCGCTGCGCACGGTGATCCGGCGCAGCCCACCGGGCAGGTCGCGGGCCAGGGCGACGACCTCGGCCCGCAGGTCCCGGGCGGCCTCGTCCGGCTCCGTCGCGGACCCGGAGGTCTGTGCTGTGGCGCTCATGCGCGGGGACAGCTCGCTGGCGGACACGGTCACCCCTCCACCGGCTGCAGCGGGCGGCCGTCGTCGCTGCCGATGCGATCGAGCCGCCGGGAGCGGGTGTCCAGCAGGGTCGCGGCGTCCAGGCGGCAGACGTCGTCCAGCTCGCGGACGAGCGCCTGGCGCAGCAGGCGGGCGGCCGCGGCGGGGTCGGTGTGCGCGCCGCCCGGCGGTTCGGGCACCACCGAGGTGGCGATCCCCGAGGCCCGCAGGTGGGCCGCGCCCAGCCGCATCGCGCGGGCGGCCGTCGGTGCGGCCAGCGCCGTCCGCCACAGGATGGCCGCGCAGCCCTCCGGGCTGATGACCGACAGGTAGGCGTTCTGCAGCACCAGCAGCCGGTCGGAGGTGCACAGCGCGAGCGCGCCGCCGCTGCCGCCCTCGCCGGTGACGACGGCGACCACCGGGACCCGCAGCCGGCTGCTGCGCATGATCGTCTCGGCGATGGCGTGCGACTGGCCGCGCTCCTCGGCCTCCGGTCCCGGATGCGCCCCGGGGGTGTCGACCAGCGTGACCACCGGGAACCCGAAGGCCTCGGCGTGGTCGAGCAGCCGGAGCACCTTGCGGTAGCCCTCCGGGTGCGGCATCCCGAAGTTGCGGGCCACCCGGTCGCGGACCGAGTGGCCCTTCTCGTGGCCGATGGCGACGACGGTGCGCCCGCCGATCGAGGCGATCCCGCCCACCACGGCGGCGTCGTCGGCGAAGGCCCGGTCGCCGTGCAGCTCGACGAAGTCGTCGAACGCGGTGCGCAGGTAGTCCAGGGTCGTCGGCCGGTCCACGACCCGCGCCCGCTGGACGACGTCCCACGGGTCGGCGTCCTCCTCGACCGCCGGCAGCTCGACGTCGCCGTCGTCCTCCGGCAGCTCGTCGGCCCGGACGCCGGCGCCGTGCAGGGCCAGCAGGCGGACCAGCAGCGGCCGCAGGTCGGCCCGGGTCTCCACCCGGTCGACCAGGCCGTGCGCGAGGAGGAACTCGGCGGTCTGGAAGTCGGCGGGCAGCTCGGCCCGGATGGTCTCCTGCACCACGCGCGGGCCGGCGAAGCCGACGTGCGCGCCGCGCTCGCCGACCAGCACCGAGGCGAGGGTGGCGAAGGAGGCCGAGACGCCCCCGTAGGTGGGGTCGGTCAGCACGGCGACGCTGAGCAGCCCGGCCTCGCGGAGCCGGCCGAACGCCTCGCTGACGCGGGCCATCTGGAACAGCGAGAAGACGCCCTCCTGCATGCGCGCCCCGCCGCTGGCGCAGACGGTGACCAGGGGGAGGCCGCGATCGAGCGCCAGCTCCGCGGCCCCGCTCACCCGGCGACCGACCTCGACGCCCATGCTGCCGCCGAGGAAGGCGAAGTCCATGACCGCGACGACGGTCTCGGCCCCGCCGATCCGGGCGATGCCGACCACGACGGCCTCGGACTCGCCGGACCGGCGTGCCGCGTCGGCGAGCCGGTCGGGGTACTCGCGCAGGTCGGTGAAGGTCAGCGGGTCCGGCGCGCCCGGCTGGAACGCGACCTCGCTGAAGCTGCCCGGGTCGGTCAGCAGGACGATGCGGGCCCGGGCGCTGAGCCGCAGGTGGTGGTCGCACTCGGGGCAGACGTGCAGGTTGCGGTCCAGCCGCTTGCGGTAGAGCAGCCACCCGCAGTCGGGGCAGCAGACCCAGCCGGCCTGCTCGAGGGCGCCGGGGGCGGGGGGTGCCGCGGTCGGCGAGGAACGTGTCATGCCGGTCTCCCAGTCGCTCGGGACGGTCTCACTCGGGGGACGACGTCCAGTGGTAGAAGCGCCGGGCCATCGCGTCCTGCGGCGACCGCCAGCCGGGGTCGTAGGCCTCGATGTAGGGCCTCAGGTCCTCGCTCACGGCGCGGAAGGCCGGCAGGGTCTGGGCGACGCGCATCGCGTCGGCCGCCGGCCGGTCGAAGTCGATGAGGTGCACGTAGATGCCGTGGAACTGGTACAGCGAGCGGGCCCGCACGCCGATCTCGTGGGGCATCGAGGTGGCGTCGTACTTGCCGAAGACGGCGGCCACGTCGTCCGCGTCGGTCGGGGCCATCTTCGCGATGATCATCGTCTGGTGCACGGGGTCTCCCAGCGTCGCTGCGGCCCGGGGGAGGGGCTCGGGATGCGACGACGCTAGGTCGGCGTCGGGCCATTCGGCATCGGCCGCAGGGAGGGGCCGCGGGCGCGTCCCGGGGGGTGTGCCGGCTGCCCGACCGGGGGAGCGGGGACGCCGTCGCCACCTCCTCCCCGAGGCGCGGCAACCCTCCCCTGCCGGTGGAGGCCACCCCAGCCTGGAGGGGGAGCCGCCCTACCCGGGTATGAACTCGCCGGGTGTTCTGCGTCTGGCCCGCGCAAGGGTGTGGCGACCGGCACGGCCGGGGCCTAGCTTCCGGATCGACTGGGTGTCGCCCCACGGGGGCCGGACGGGAGCGGAGCTGACGCCATGGCCGGACTGGACGAGGCCGTCCTCGTGTCCGAGGCCTCCGGTGTCGACCCGCCGGTCCGGGTGGTGATCTGCGACGACCACGAGGTGCTCCGGCACGGCCTGCGCGCGGTCCTGCGCCGCATCCCCGGCGTCGTCGTCGTGGCCGAGGCGAGCTGCGGCGGGGAGGTGCTGTCGCTGGCCGCCGCCGTCCACCCGGACGTGGTGCTGGTCGGCCTCGAGGGCGAGGGGCCGGACCTGCGGGACCTGGTGCGCGAGCTGACCCGGACCGGCATCCGGGTGCTGCTGCTCGGCGAGGCCGGGGACGGCAGCGACCTGGTCGAGGTGCTGCGGGCGGGGGCCAGCGGTTACGTGCACAGCACCGTCAGCTCGCAGCGGCTGGTCGACTGCGTGCGCGCGGTGGCACGCGGGGAGACCGTCCTCGACGCGGGCGTCACCGGGGAGCTGCTGCACCGGCTGGAGGAGGACACCGGGGATCCGGCCGACGACGGGCGGCGTGGTCCGCTGACCGCCCGCCAGCAGACGGTGGCCGAGCTCGTGGCGCAGGGCCTGACCAACGCCGAGATCGCCGACCGGCTCCAGGTCAGCCGCGCCACCGTCAAGGGCCACGTCACGGTGGCCCTGCGCCGGCTGGGGCTGCGGGACCGGACCCAGTTGGCGATCCACGTGCACCGGAACCCGCACCCCGGAGGGACGGGTCCGTCCCGGGAGTGAGCGCGTCGTTGCGGCGTGTCGGAGGAACCTGGGAGGAAGCTGGACGCGACCTGCGCATGTCACGTTAGAGTCACTACAGTCCCGGAGGAGACGGGCTAGTGTCGCAACTGCCGGCTTGTCTGGTGGCGGCCTGAACGGGCCGGACACAGGGGGAACCACATGGACCAGGACGAGTCCGTCACGAGGTCGTGCGCGGCGCAGCCGCCGGGCCCCGCCGCGGTGGCGCCCGTGCCCGCGCAACGGTGCGGGGGTCCGGGTGAGCCCCACGCCGTCCGGCCGCCGACGACGCTGGTGTGCGTGCTGTTGTGCGAGGACTGCGAGGTCTTCCGCGTCGGGCTCCGGGTGGTGCTCGAGGCCCAGCCGGACATGGCGGTCGTCGCCGAGACCTCCCACCTGCCCGAGGCGCTGGAGGCGACCGGCGACGGGGGGACCGTGGTCGTCGTCGTCCGGCAGGGCCTGGTCGCCGGGGACGCGCTGCCGCTGCTGCGCGCCCTGTGCCGGCGCAACACCGCGGTGCTGGTGCTCGCCGAGCCGGGGCCCGGGTCCGAGCCGGAGCTCGTGGAGATCCTGCGGGCCGGCGTCCGGGGGTACCTGCCCCGGCGGTCGGGGGCGCAGCGGCTGGTCGACGGCGTCCGGGCGCTGTCGCGGCACGAGGCCGCGCTGGACTCCGTGGCCACCGGCCACCTGGTGCGCCACCTGACGGCCGGGCCGCAGTCGCGGCCGGTGCCGGTGCGGCGTGCGCTCGACCGGCTGACCGACCGGCAGCGCGAGGTCGCCGAGCTGGTGGCGCAGGGGCTGAGCAACGAGGAGATCGCCCGCCGGCTGTTCCTCAGCCTGGCGACGGTGAAGAGCCACCTGACCGCGTCGATGCGGCGGCTCGACGTCCGCTCCCGGACCGAGCTGGCCATCCTCGTCACCCGGGAGGGCCTGCCGGCGGCGTGAGCCGGTGCGGTGCCGGTCCTGGTGGTACCGGTCCCGCGCCGGGCCGCCGCGGCACGGTGCCCCTCCTGGGTCCCTGGTGCTGCGGCACGAGCAAGCCCGGCGATCCCCGCACCCTCGCGCTGTTGCCTCCGCCCACGCGCTGCTGCAACGGCGCGGGTGGGGGGGCAACAGCGCGAGAGTGGTCGGTCCTGGGGTTCGGTGGGGGTCGGTCGCCTGCAGGACGGTGCCGTCGCCGGTGTTCCGGGGAGGGCGGCGGCCGGCTCCGGCGTGACTGTGAGCCTCGTGACGGTGGCGGACCGGAATGGGGCACCCCCGTCCCGGCGTCACACTCCCCGTGGACCTGTTCTCTCCTGTGACCCTGGGCGACATCGAGCTCGCCAACCGCGTCGTCATGGCCCCGCTCACCCGCATGCGCTCCGGCGCCTCCGGCGTCCCCGGGGACCTCGTCGTCGAGCACTACCGGCAGCGTGCGGGCCTCGGCATGATCATCACCGAGGGCACCTACCCGAACCACGAGGGCCAGGCCTTCGTCGGCCAGCCGGGCATCGTCACCGACGAGCAGGTCGAGGGCTGGCGCCGCGTGGCCGACGCCGTGCACGCCCGCGGCGGCAAGATCGTCCTGCAGGTCATGCACGGCGGCCGGGTGACCCACCCCGACGTCAACGGCGGCCGCCGCGTCGTCGCCCCGAGCGCGATCGCCATCGACGGCGCGGGGCACACCGAGAAGGGCAAGCAGCCCTACCCGGTGCCGCACGCGCTGACCGTCGACGAGGCCCGCCAGACTCTGCAGGACTTCGTCTCCGCTTCCAAGCGCGCCATCGACGCCGGCCTGGACGGCGTGGAGATCCACGGCGCCAACGGCTACCTGCTGCACGAGTTCCTCTCCCCGGCGTCCAACCAGCGGACCGACGAGTACGGCGGCACCCCGGCGAACCGGGCGCGCTTCGTCGTGCAGGTCGTGCGGGCGGTGGCCGCGGCGGTCGGCGCCGGCAAGGTCGGCCTGCGGATCTCGCCGGAGCACGACATCCAGGACGCCTACGAGACCGACCGGGACGACGTCCGCGCCACCTACGGCGCACTGGTCGACCAGCTGCGCCCGCTGGGCCTGGCCTACCTGTCGGTGCTGCACGCCGAGCCGGCCGGCGACCTGGTGCAGGAGCTGCGCGAGCGCTTCGGCGGGCACCTGGTCGCCAACAGCGGCTTCGGCTCGATCACCACGCGGGACGAGGCGGTGCGGCTGATCGAGGCCGCGCACGCCGACGCCGTCGCCGTGGGCCGGGCCGCCATCGCCAACCCCGACCTGGTCGAGCGGTGGGCCGGCGAGCACCCGGAGAACGAGCCCAAGGCGCACCTGTTCTACGCGCCGGGCGCCGAGGGCTACACCGACTACCCGACGCTCAAGGCCGGCTGACCCGCCGGGCCCGAGGTGCCTTTTGCGCGCGAGAGGCGGTCCGCTCCCGGGCGCAGACACGCTGAGGGCCCTCTCGATCCGATCGAGAGGGCCCTCAGCGCGTGTTCGTCCCGCCGGGCTCAGCCGCGCGGGTCGAGACCCGTGGCCATCTCGTGGAGCGCGGTGGTGAGCCGGTCGGGGTCGGTGGAGAGCCCTGCGACGGTGCGCTCGGCCAGCTCGCACCAGGCGGCCTCCAGGGCGGGCATGAGCGACCGACCCCGGTCCGACAGCTCCACGATGGTCACCCGCCCGTCGGTGGCGGACGGGCGGCGGACGACGAGGCCGGCGCTCTCCAGCTTGCGCACGCTGCCGGTGATCGTCGGGGGCTCGCAGCCACTGGCACCCGCCAGCTGGACCTGGGTGCGTGGGCCGTGCGCGTGCAGCTCGAGCAGCAGCACCTCCTGCCCGGGGTGCAGTCCGAGCGGCGCCAGGACCTGTGCGGCGGTGGCGCGGTGACGCATCGCGAGCGCACGGACGGCGTCGTTGACCCGTCTCGCCCGGGCGAAGTCCATGCCGCTCCCCTCTTGCCGGCCAGATGCTTATGCGCCTAACCTTCCGAACCATCTCGTTAGGCGGCTAACGAATCTACCGGAGCAGGTGCGTCCCATGACCAGGTCAGCGACCGTCCCCACCCTGCGTTCCCGCGGCCGTGTCGTCGTCCCCCCGGCAGCCCTGGCGGTCGCGGCCGCGGCCGGCGCCGCGGTCCTCGCCTGGGCCGTCGCCGTCCCGCTGCTCGGGGTGGACCTGCGGGTCGGGACGGAGGGCGCCCCCCGGACGGTCGGGATCGGCTCCGTCGTCGCGGCGGCCGCGGTGGCCGGCCTGCTCGGGTGGGCGCTGCTCGCGATCCTGGTGCGGTCGGTCCCACGGGCCGGGACGGTGTGGCGCGCCGCCGCGGTGGTCGTGCTGCTCCTGTCGCTCGGCGGGCCGGTCGCGATGGGGGTGGGGACGGCGTCGGTCGTCGTCCTGCTGGCCCTGCACGCCGTCGTGGCCGCGGTGCTGGTCGCCCTGCTCCCGCGGGCGGTGCGGCGGTGACCGCGCCGGTGGCCACCGCCCGCTTCAGCGAGGCGGAGCTGGCGTACCTGCTGGGGGAGCGGCGGCTCGGTCGGCTCGCGACCGCGGACGCGTCCGGGCAGCCGCACGTCGTCCCGGTGGGGTGGAGCTACAACGCCGAGCTGGGGACGATCGACGTCAGCGGGCGCCGGTTCGCCGCGACGCGCAAGTACCGCAACGCGCGGGCCAACCCGCGGGCGGCCTTCGTGGTGGACGACGTCCTGCCACCGTGGCATCCCCGCTGCGTCACCGTGCAGGGAGTGGCGGAGACCGTCGAGGCACCGGCCCCCGGGGAGGCGCTCCTCCGGATCCACCCCCGGTCGATCGTCTCCTGGGGGCTGGAGGCCTGAGGAGGTTCAGGCGGGGGCCAGGACCGTGCCGGCGTCGGCCAGGACGTCGACCGGCGCGGGCCGGCCGAAGAGCCAGCCCTGGCCGCCGTCCACCCCGAGGGACTGCAGGACCGCGTGCTCGGCCGCCGTCTCCACGCCCTCGGCGACGACGCGGACGTCGAAGCTGTGCGCGAAGCCGACCAGCGACTGCGCGAGCCTGGCGAGCATCGGGTCGGCGTCGATCCCGCTGACGATGCTGCGGTCCATCTTGATGACGTCCGGGTTGGCCGTGACGATGTGCCGCAGGCTGGAGAAGCCGGCGCCGACGTCGTCGATGGCCAGCCGGACGCCGAGCCGGCGCAGCGGGGCGAGCGCGGCCTCCAGGGCCGGGTAGTCGTGCACCTGGTCGTGCTCGGAGAGCTCCAGGACGACGCGCTCGAGCGGGAGGCCGGCCAGCAGCTCGCCGCACTCCGGCGTCAGCAGGGTCTGCGGGGAGACGTTGAGCGACACATAGCCGTCGACGCGGTCGAGCAGTGCCGCGCCGCGGGCCAGGGCGAGCAGCTCCAGGCGGTGCCCCTCGCCGATGCCGTCGGCCTCGTCGAAGACGACGTCGGGCGTGCGCTGCCACTGCGCGGGGAAGCGGCTGAGCGCCTCCGCGCCGATCCGGGCGCCGCTGCAGAGGCTGACGATGGGCTGCAGGACGACGTCCGGCCCGCCGGCGGCCACGACCGGTGCGAGGCGGTCGCGGATCTCGGCGTCGCGCTGCTCCAGCCGCACCTGCGGCTCGATGACCAGGGCCGCGGCGTCGGCGAGCACCTCCATCAGCGCCAGGTCGCGCGGTGACACGGCGGGGTCGGTGACCAGGCCGTAGGCGCAGAACGTGCCGTAGACGGTGCCGTCGCTGAGGACGACGGGGACGCTGACGTGCCCGCGGATCTGCGGCAGGTCGGCCGGGAGCAGGGCCACGGCCTCGGGGACGTCGCGGGCGTCGGGCATGACCCGGGGGAGCCGGCCCTCGATGACGGCGAGGCAGAAGCCGCTGTCGCGTGGGCCGGCGTAGCCGTCCCGGGGGGAGGGCAGGTCGGTGTCGACGACCTGCATCGTCCGGGTGTTCGCGTCGACGCGGCTGAGGAAGGCCACGCTGAGGTCGAGCTTGCGGCGCGCCGTGCGCAGCAGCCGGGCGACCTGCTCCTCGGCCTCCGAGCGTTCCCGTTCCATGCGACCTCCAGCGGACGTCCGTGTCCTCGTGATCGGCACCATAGGCGGGAGTCGGTACCGCTCCGGACGAAACCGCCCGTTCCTCACCCGCAGGGGGTGGCCGGCCACCTGGCAGGCCGACTCGCCGGAGGCATGCAGGCGTGGGACGTTCCCGGCGGCCACCTGCACATCTCGGCGCTCGTCCACCCGAGGACCTCGCGGTGCTCACCAGCCCGGAGTCCGAGGCCGACCGCCGGGCCGTCGTCGACCAGACCATCGCGCTCGTGGCCGCGGCCGGCGCCGCTGCTCCCTGATCCGGAGCGTGGCCGTGGTCTCATCGTCCCGGCGCGACACGGGGGCCGCGCCGGGACGGGGGAGGTTCCATGGCCGAGGTGTACGGCAGCTGCGACGACCGCTTCTCCGGGGTCCGGGAGGCGCTGGCCCGCAACCTGGACGCCGACGAGCTGGGGGCGTCGGTCGCCGTCGACCTCGACGGGGAGACCGTCGTCGACCTGTGGGGCGGGTACCGCGACCTCGACCGGACCACCCCGTGGACCGAGGACACGATCGTCAACGGCTGGTCGACGACGAAGACCGTGCTCGCCCTCGCCGCGCTGCTGCTGGTGGAGCGCGGCGAGCTGGACCTCTACGCGCCGGTCGCCGACTACTGGCCGGAGTTCGCGGCCCGGGGCAAGAAGGACGTCGAGGTGCGGCACCTGCTGTCGCACACCTCGGGCGTCTCCGGCTGGGACCCGCCGTTCTCCATCCCGGACATGTACGACTGGCAGACCTCGACCGAGCGGCTGGCCGCGCAGGCGCCGTGGTGGGAGCCGGGCACGGCGTCGGGCTACCACGCGAACAACCAGGGACACCTGGTCGGTGAGGTGGTCCGGCGGATCACCGGGCGCACCTTCAGGCAGTTCGTCGCCGACCAGATCGCCCGGCCGCTGGGCGCGGACTTCCAGATCGGTGCGCGCGAGTCGGACTGGGACCGGATCGCGCCGGTCGTGCCGCCGCCGCGGTCGGAGGACGACCCGCGGGAGCCGGACCCGGAGTCGGTGGCGGTCAGGACCTTCACCGGGCCGGTCTCCTCGGCTCGTGCTGCCAACTCGCCGGAGTGGCGGCGGGCGGACCTGGGCGCGCTCAACGGGCACACGAACGCGCGCGGGCTCGTGCGGGTCCTGCGGACGATGTCGCTCGGCGGGGAGGGGCTGCTGTCGCCCGGGACGATCGAGCTGGTCTTCGACCAGCAGTCCGACGGCGTGGACCTGGTCCTGGAGGAGCCCTTCCGGTTCGGCATCGGCTTCTGCCTGGGCTCGCCGATCGTCCCGTACGTGCCCGCGGGGCGGACCTTCTTCTGGGGCGGCTGGGGCGGGTCCATGATCATCATGGACCTCGACCGCCGGCTGACGATCGGCTACCTGATGAACCGGATGGCACCCGGCGTCCTCGGGTCCGACCGGGCCGAGTCCTACGTGCGGGCGGTCTACGCGGCGCTCGGCTGAGGCGTTCGAGGGGGTGCGGCATGGACCTCGACGACGTGGTGCCCGAGGCCGACCACGTCACCCGCCAGGCGCGGGTGATCGACGCACCGCCGTCCGTGGTGTGGGAGGAGCTGCACCGGCTGCAGCTCTCGTCGCTGCCGGTGTCCCTGCTGCTCAGCGCCGTGCGGGCGCTGCCGGTGCTGCTGTCGGGCAGGGGACGCCGCCGCGGCGGTCTCGACCGGACCGTCCTCGACGTGGTGCCGATCCCGGAGCTGGCCTCCGACCCGCCCTCGCACGTGCTGTTCGGCGGTCCGCTGCAGCCCTGGCGGCTGGCCGGTGGTGAGCGGCCGCCCGTGCTGGACGCCGCCGGCGTCCGGGACTGGTCGGAACCCGGCTGGGTGAAGGTCGGCATGGAGTTCCGGCTGACGCCGACCCTCGGGGGCACCCGGCTGAGCTGCGAGACGCGGATCGCCGCAACCGATGTCGTCTCGCGGCGGCGCTTCGGGCTCTACTGGCTCGCCGTCCGGCCGGGCAGCTCGGCCATCCGGTGGGAGCTGCTGACCGCCGTCGCCCTGCGGGCGGAGGCGCGGGCACGCGGCTGAACGGGCAGGTCCGGCCGGGCGCTCCTAGGGTCGCGGGATGGACTCCGCCGACCTGCTGGCCCTGCGCTCCGACGAGCGCGCCGCCCTCGTGCTGATCGGTCTGCGCGGCGACTGGTAGCCGTACTGCTGCGCCCAGGCGGTCCGCCTGGCCCGATCGCTGTCCCGCCTCGCCGACGCCGGCGCGGAGGTGGTGCTCGCCTCCACCGACCCGCCGGAGGTGCAGCTGGCGATGAACCGCACCTGGCACCTGCCCTACCACTGGGTCAGCGACCCCGACGGCTCGCGGCTGGCCAAGCCGCTCGATGCCTGGGACGAGGACGCGTCGATCTTCCGCCCCGTCGTCGTGGTGGTGGCCCCGGACGGCACGGAGGTGTTCCGCGAGCTGTCCCGGGACTTCACCGACCGTCCGGACGACGAGCCGATCCTGGCCGCGGTCGAGGGGCTCGGGCTGGACGCGGTGCCTTCGCCCGCGGCGTGGAACCCGCCGGACATCGGGCCACGGCCGTCGAAGCGGGCCTTCCAGCCGGCGTCGTTCATCCCGTACTTCCGCGCGATCAAGTTCAACACCGGCGCGCTGAGCGAGCGGATGGTCGACGAGCGCGACCGCGAGCAGCTGCTCACGGAGAAGCAGATGGCGGAGTCGTTCCTCGGCGCCTTCGACGAGTGGCGCGCCGAGCACCCACCGCCCCAGGGGTGAGCTGGACCGAGCGCGACATCCCCGACCTGACCGGGCGGACGGCGGTGGTGACCGGCGCGAACGGCGGTCTCGGCCTGCAGACGGCGCTGGCGCTGGCCGGTGCGGGGGCGCACGTGGTGATGGCATCTCGTGACCCGGAGAAGTCGGCGGCCGCGGAGGTGCGGCTGCGGGCGAGCCACCCGTCGGCGTCTGTCGAGGTGGTGCCGCTGGACCTGGGTGACCTGTCGTCGGTGGCGGCTGCCGCGAGGTCTGTGCTGGCGCGGCACGAGCGGGTGGACCTGCTGGTGAACAACGCCGGGGTGATGGCGATGCCGCAGCGGACGACGGCCGACGGGTTCGAGATGCAGTTCGGCGTCAACCACCTGGGGCACTGGGCGCTGACCGCGCACTTGCTGCCGGCGCTGCTGCGGGCGCCGGCCGCGCGGGTGGTGACGGTGACCAGCACGGCGCGGCACCGGGCCCGGCGGCTGGACCCGGCGGACGTCCACCTCGAGCGGGGCTACGGCGCATGGAGCGCGTACGCGCGGTCGAAGATGGCGAACCTGCACTTCGGGCTGGGGCTGCAGCAGCGGTTCGCGGCTGCCGGTACCCGGGCTGCCTCGTTGGTGGCGCACCCGGGGCTGACGAACACCGACCTGCAGGCTCGCGCGGTGCGGGAAGGCGGCGCCGGTTGGGTGGGGGCGTTCTTCGAGGTGATGACGGCGCGGTCGGGGATGTCGCCGTTCGAGGGGGTCCGCCCGCACTTGCGGGCGGCGACCGATCCGCGGGCTCGAGGCGGGGAGCTGTACGCGCCGCGCTACGGCTCCCACGGACCGGCCGTGCCGCGCCCGATCCTCCGCCGACGTGGCCTGCAGGAGCAGATCGACGTCCTGTGGCAGGTCTCCGAGCGTGAGACCGGCATCCCCCTGGACGTCGCCATCGCCGGTACCAGCCCGTGATGGCGTCTCTCGTTCGGTAGACGACCTCGCCGGGCATGGCAACGGCGGGCAGTAATGATGTCGCTCAAGGTGAGGGCATACCTGTTTGCGCAAGCAGCTTCTTGGCAGCACTTGACCGCCTCTTGACCCTCAAGTTGCTCGGCGCCTCCATCCCCAGGATCGCGGCCTCGACGAGCGCCGAGTCGCCACCGCCAGGTAGCAGCGGGACGTCAAGGTTGAGATCAAGCCGATGGCACGGAAGGCGCTGTAGAGGGTCTCTGCCCACCAACGACACGGAACCTGATCCGTCCGGCACCCACGGCAGGCCGAACCGGCAACGGACCATGGTGTGGAGAATCGCGGAGAATGGACGTAATCTGAGTGCGTGGGTCGGCCCAAGACTCCCGCGCGGACGCCCAGGGACACACTCGGCAAGTCTTACGCGGGCACGCCTTCAACTCGCCGCAGAATGCAGAAGCAACGAACAAGAGATACAGCGCCAGAAATGGCCATACGCCGCCTTCTTCACGCCGCTGGCCTCCGCTACCGCGTAGACTTCTCACCGCTACCTGGCTCGCGCCGACGGGCGGACCTAGTATTCACCTCCTCGCGAGTCGCCGTCTTTGTAGACGGGTGCTTTTGGCACGGTTGCCCTATTCATGGCAGCCAGTCAAGAACGAACTCTCAATTCTGGAGCCAAAAGATCGAGTCGAACGTCCTACGAGACAACAATACTGACGCAGCATTGAGAGATGCCGATTGGCTGCCGCTCCGAGTATGGGAGCACGAGGATCCCGCTCTAGCGGCGAAAAGAGTTCAAGCGATCGTCACGGCGCGTCGAAAACCGCGCTATTGAGTGGGCTCGCTTTGGGAAAGGCTTCGGCGCCGTTGCGAAGGCAGTTCGTCATTCAGAGCTCCCGTCAGTGCAGCCGCTCTCGAGGGGCGCGCTGCTAGCCACGCCTCGTCCCCCAAAGGGATGGCCCTTTTCAGTCGACCAGGACGAAATCCCAGGGCGCTTACTAGGATGCTACCGACCGCGCGGGCGAGGGGTGGGGGCACGCTATTTCCGACCTGGCGATGACCGTGCCAGTTGGTGACTCCAAATTGAAACCAGTCAGGGTAGCCGTGAAGACGAGCGGCCTCCCGAACGGTGATCACTCTGGGCAGTGATGGGTGAATGGGTCGCGGCGACGTATGCGCCCCTCTTTCCCTCCCCGTGCCTGCCCTCAGGGTGCGTGCAGGCTTATCCCAATCCAGCCGAAACAGACGGCTGATAGGCTCAACTTCCCCTTGTGGGACTTCCTCGAAGCGTTTGCTCGTGGCCGGCGTATGCACCGTTCGGCGCGAACCTGTGATAGCGGTCGAATCCCATATGCGGGGCCGGGAAAAATCCGAGTGTTCCGACAGGCCAGTCAGTTGCCTGGCGTATCCGACAGTGCCATTTCTTCTCGCGAGGTCGACTGGTCGCAGAGTCGCACGGTCGCTCAGTAAAAGCTCAGGATACTCTTCAACTTCCGGCAACCCAGCAAGAGCTTGGCGCACGGTTAGCCCAACATTCTGACTGTTGGGACGGCCTGCAGGCGGACCGTCGAGGATGCCTGTCACAATGATCCGCTTGCGCACTTGTGGAACGCCGTAGTCATTAGCGTTGATCCACGACTTCGTGCCCGACAAGGCGTACCCAGCGTTGCGCAAAAGCTTGAACGCGTGCTCGCGGAACTGGTCAAATCTCGTCTCCAGCAGTCCCGGCACATTTTCTAGCAGAAAGGCACGTGGCCGGATTTCGACGACAAGTCTGACGAACTCGAGTAGTAGGTTGTTGCGTTCGTCATCCTCCTCCCGTTGTCCGCCGGATGAAAATCCTTGGCAGGACGGCCCGCCAGCCACTAGGTCTATGTCGGCGCCATTGGCTAGGCGTCGTCCTATTCGAGCCGCTCCAAGCCGAGCAGCGGTCAGCACGTCGGCCGCATCAATTTGCTTGACATCTCGGCAGACGACCTGACACGCGGGGAAGTTGAATTGGTGGACCAAGGCATGGGTCGGGTCGTACTCAACGGCCGCCACGACCTCGAAGCCCGCCTGCTCGAGGCCAAGGCTTAGCCCCCCAGCGCCCGCGAACAGGTCTACCGCAATGGGCCTCGATGCCAACGCGGCCACCAGGCAACGCCTCCCTTGGTCGTTCAACACGCGGTCCACAGCCGCTTGTGACGATCGCACACTGGCGGTCCAGTGCCAACGCGACAGGCCTAGCAGCGAGGGCTGACAGTCTCGCCGCTGCGGTCGTGGCACCATCCTGTGCATGAGCGGGGTGTGGCGAACATGACAGACCTGGCTGGCAAGCCGGACGGCGAGCAAGATCCTCTCAAGGTCGAAGCTACCGCGGACAAGGCGCTCTTTGTCTCCATGCTCGTAAAGGACATCGAGCTGCTGCCAGCCGTTATGGATCTAGTCGACAATTCCGTGGATGGCGCCAGAGCGACAAGCCCGGGTGCTCCAGAAATGCATAAAATTGACCTGAACGTGGGCGTCGACAAGTTCAGTATCAGTGATGACTGTGGCGGTATTCCGATAGATGTTGCACGTCACTACGCCTTCCGCTTCGGACGCCCCAAAGACTATGCTGGCATCGCTGGCTCTGTCGGCCAATTTGGTATCGGGATGAAGCGGGCGTTATTCAAGCTGGGCACTCGCTTCACGGTCGAATCTCGATCTCGAGACAGTCGCTTCGTCTTGCCTGTTGATGTCGACGCTTGGCTCGATGATCCGAGCCCCGATTGGCAGTTCCGGATGTCCCAGATTGACGAGTATTACGAACCGGCGTCTGGGTCGGGGGTAGGGACGGTTGTCACCGTCGACCGCCTGCACGAAAGTGTGGCTGAAGACTTCGGTGACCCGTTGATCCTTGCGCAACTGCGCGAGCAAATCAGGATGCGACATCAGTCGGTGCTTCAGCAGGGGTTGACGATAACGCTCAACGGCCAGAGGCTCCGCGGGTTCGCTCCCCAATTGTTGACAGGCCCGGACTTCAAGCCGATCAATCGAAGTCTATTTGTGCCGAGCGGCAGCGACGGCGTGAATGCGAGAATCGTCGCGGGCATAGTAGCCGGCGACGACGACCTAAAGGATGAGGGTCAGGCTGAGGACTTCACGGATCCGGGTCAGGCGGGCTGGTGGGTCTTCTGCAATGATCGGCTGCTTTTAATTGCGGAACGAACATTTCTCACGGGATGGGGAGACGGGACCGCTGCATATCACCCGCAATATAGGCGATTCCGGGGTTATGTCTACCTAACTTCGTTGGATGCGTCACTCCTCCCATGGAACACGACCAAGACCAGCGTCGATCAAGACTCTCGCGTGTGGCGAGTAGTGCGTGGTGAGATGAAGAAAGCTCTCGCGGAGGTGTTAAGCGTAATAAATAGGCTCAAGTCAGAGCGTCAGTATGGCGATGACGTTGATGACATGCCTGTGTTCAAGGCTCTTAGCCATTCCTCGTCAGTGCCTGTGAATGACCTTGCTCAAAGCGACACACTGGTCGCGCCGCAGCCCTCTCAGGCGTCGCGCAGGCCGCGCAGTCGGCCCACCACGCAGAAGATCCAGTACAACGTGGAGATCGAAAGGTTTCAGGCGGCGGCAGAGGTACTCAATGTGGGAACCGCTGCGGACGTGGGCCGTCGAACCTTCGATTACTTCTTCGACCGCGAGGTTGAAGACTAGTGGCCCGTATGTCTTACGAGCTTAGGCCGTCCAAGGCAGTTACTCGCCGTCTGTTCGTTGATGTTCTCCGGCGTCTATCCGCCGTGGCCGCGCCGTCGGATTACCAATACGTCGGCTTCGGTGCACTCGAGTTCGCGGACTTCGAATTGGTTCACCGGCAGCTCGGTATCGCCAAGATGACCAGCATTGAGGGAGATGCTGCTCATGTTGAGCGGTATATCTGGAACCGCCCGTATGGCGGCATTGAGGTGTTAGCGGGTAGGGCCTCTACTATTCTTCCCTCGCTGGACTGGTCGCAGTTGAGCATTGTGTGGCTTGATTACACGAGCACGCAAACTGCGGAAGTCCTTGCAGACATCGATACCGTAGCTAGTCGCCTGTTGCCGGGAAGCGTCCTAGCGGTGACGCTAAATGCCCACCCTCAAAAGCTTGGGGAGCGGGTTGCAGCGCTAGAGTCGGCAGTCGGCGCGGATCGGGTGCCGCTGGAGGCCTCGGAGGCTCGCTTAGGGCAGTGGGGCCTTGCCGACGTTCAATGGGAGATACTCAACGCCGAGCTGCGGAGAACCCTATCCGAGCGTGCAGACAGTGCTGTCTGGCGCCAAGTGCTGAACATACACTACCAAGATGCAGCTCGCATGCAAATAGTTGCCGGTGTGGTTAGCAACCCTGCGACTGAGCGCCTTATTGACCAGTGTCGGTTTTCTGATCTCGACTTCGTTCGGGCGGGAAGTGATGCGCTGAGGCTCAAGGTGCCCCTCTTGACGTTGCCCGAACGGTCCTGGCTAAACCGTCAGCTGCCCGTAGCAGCAGGTGCGGCGCTTGATCCGTCGCCGGGCGTGAGTGAAGCGGACGTCGCTGCTTACCTAGACATCTATCGCTACTTGGAAGCTTTGCCCTGAACCCTTCGACTCGGCGGGGTTTGGCGCGACTCGCTGCCCTGCGGAGATGCGCCGAAGTGACCTCTGCCCATCATGTAGCCAACAACGACGCCGAGGAGGGTCAGCGCGCTGCCGCCGGCGGCGCCCAGGGCCAGCGTGCGGAGGTCGCCGGACGTTCCCGCGGGAACGCCTGCACGCCCGGCGAAGACCTGCGGCGAGGGGGCGGCGGGCGCCTTGGCGTCCGTCCGGCTCACCGCAGCAGCCGACGGCGCGGCCTCGATGGGCACGACGGTGCCGGTCAGCTCGCCATCGATGGCCGTGAAGAATTGTGCAGCTAGCCGCTTCGCGACCCCGGTGATCATCCGCTGGCCCACGCCGGCCACTGGCCCGCCCACCACGGCGTCCGCCGAGTAGGTCAAGACGGTGCCATCGCCGTCGGGTGCCAGCTCGATCGTCACCGTCGCCCGCACCTGACCCGGCGCCCCCGCCCCCGACGCATGCATCACGTAGGACTTCGGCCGGTTCTGATCCGTCAGGTGAACCTCGCCGGCGTACGTCCCCTTGACCGCACCGACGCCCACCGAGACGTTCATCCGGTAGGAGTCCTCGCCCACCCGCTCCAGCGCCAGGCACCCGGGGATCGTCCGGGCCAGCACCGCCGGATCGGTCAGCGCGGCCCACACAGCCTCGGGCGAATCGTGCAGCACCGCCGAGCCGTCGAGGTTCACGCACGAACTCCTGTCCTGCGGGCGGACGCCGCCGTCCGCTCCGCGTCGGGGGACCGCACCAGGTCGTACAGCTCGGTCGGCGAGATGGGCATCGAGGTGATCCGCCGTCCCACCGCGTCCTCGATCGCCGACGCCAGCGCCGCCGACCCTGGGATCACGCCGGCCTCACCGGCGCCCTTGATGCCCAGCGGGTTCAGCGGCGACGGCGTCTGCTGGTGGTCGATCACGATGTCGGGCACCTCGGACGCGTACGGCATGAGGAAGTCCATGAAGGACGCGTTCTGCAGCTGCCCGTCGGCGTCGTAGGCCATCCGCTCGTACAGCGCCCCGCCCACGCCCTGCGCGACGCCGCCGTGCACCTGGCCTTCGACGATCATCGGGTTCACCACGTTGCCGCAGTCGTGCACCACCGCGTAGTTGACGACGTCGATCTCCCACGTCGCCGGGTCGATCTCCACGATCGCCGCGTGCGCGCCCGAGGCGAACGTCGAGCGGATCGGCGAGTAGTAGTCGCGGTGCTCCAGCCCCGGTGCGTCCCCGGGCGTCACCGGTGGCTTGTCATTGGAGGCCTGGACGGCGAACTGCGTCGCCTGCTTGGCCGCCTCGTCGAACGCGTACCGCAGCGGGTTGGACAGCACCGCCACCGTCCGCAGCGGGATCGAGGCCCCCGGCGTCCCTCGCACCTGCACGACCCCGTGGTCGATCTCCAGGTCCCCGGGGTCGGCCTCCAGGACGTCGGCGGCGATCCGCAGCGCCTTCTCCCGCACCCCGCGCGCGGCCAGCGCGATCGCGTTGCCGCTCATCACCGCCGCCCGCGAGGCGAATGTGCCCACGGCGTACGGGAAGCGGCGGGTGTCACCGGTGGTCACCTCGACGTCCTCGATCGGCACCCCGAGCTCGGAGGCGACGATCTGCGCGAACGACGTCTCGTGCCCCTGGCCCTGGGTCGTCAGCCCGGTCGCCACGAGCACCTTGCCGCTGCCCAGCACCTGCACGTGCCCGCCCTCGTACGGCCCGGGCCCGGTGCCCTCCACGTACATCGCCATCCCGACGCCCAGCAGCTTGCCGCGCGCCTCGGCGTCGTCCCTCAGCGCGTCGACGCCGTCCCACCCGACCAGCGCTTTCAGCTTCGCCAGCAGCCCCGGGTAGTCGCCGGAGTCGTAGATGACCGGCCGGCCGTCCTGGAACGTCAGGTGGTGGTCGTACGGGAACTGCGCGGGCTGGATGAGGTTGCGCTCGCGGACGACGGCCCGGTCCAGGCCGAGGACGTCGGCGATGCGGTCCATCGTCCGCTCCATCGCGAAGCAGCCCTGCGGCCGCCCGGCGCCGCGGTACGGCGTCACGATGACGGTGTTCGTGTAGACGCTCTCCACGACCACCCGGTACACGGGGATCACGTACGGGCCGACCAGCTGGGTCGCGGTCACGATCGGCACGATGATCCCATAGGGCGTGTAGGCGCCGTTGTCGTGCCAGATGTGCACGTCGAGCGCGGTGATCCGGCCGTCGTCGTCGAACCCGACGCCGATCTCCTGCCGCTGCTGCCGCTCGTGGGCGCTGGAGATGAAGTGCTCGCGGCGGTCCTCGGTCCACTTCACCTCGCGGCCCAGCGCGATCGCCGCCATCGGCACCAGCAGCTCCTCCGGCCACGGGTGCACGATCTTCACGCCGAAGCCGCCGCCGACGTCCGGCGCGATCACCTCGACCTCATCGAGTGACAGCTGCAGCTTGGCCGCGATCGCCGCGCGCACCGACGTCGAGGCCTGCGTGCTGGTGTGCACCCGCAGCGAGTGGTCGTCGGCGTCCCACCGCGCGTGCACGCCCTTGCCCTCCAGCGGCATGCACGCGCTGCGCTCGACGTACTGCGTGAACGACAGCCTGTGCGGCGCCGCGGCGAGCGCCGGCTCGACGTCCCCGGTCTCTTGGTGGTGCCGGGCGGCGACGTTGTCCGGGATCTCCTCGTGGACGCACGAGCCAGCGGCCCGGGCGGCGTCCACCCCCACCACGGCGGGCAGCTCCTCGTAGCTGACGACGATCCGCTCGGCGGCGTCCTCGGCGACGTACCGGTCGGTCGCCACCACCATCACGACCGGCTCGCCGACGTGGTTCACCTCGCCGTTGGCCAGCGGGTAGCCGGTGCGCGGCGCGTGCAGCTGCGGGTGCGGGATGAGCACCGGCAGCGGCTCGGCGAGCGGGCCGGTGAGGTCCTCGTAGGTGTAGACGGCGACCAGGCCCTCGACGTCCAGGGCGGCGTCCACGTCGATGTCGGTGATGCGGGCGTGCGCGTGGGGGCTGCGCACGAAGGCCGCGGCCAGGGCGCCCGTACCGATGTCGTCGAGGTAGCGGCCGCGGCCGGTGATCAGCCGGGCGTCCTCGCGCCGGCGGACCGGCTCGCCGAACAGCTTGGTGGTCACGGGGCGCCCTCCACGGCAGCCAATATCGCGATAAAGGCGGTCACCGGGCGTCCCGCATCGTCGCGGCCGCGTGCCGGACGGCCTTCTTGATGTTCGCGTAGCCGGTGCACCGGCAGAGGTTGCCGCCGACCAGGTCGTCGACCTCCTCCTCGGTGATCTCCTCGGCCGCGTCGCGTCCCTCGAGCCCGGCGGCGATGGTCACCAGGAACCCCGGGGTGCAGAACCCGCACTGCAGCGCGTGGCACTCGCGGAACGCCTCCTGCACCGGGTGCAGCACCTGCCCGCCCCGTCCGTCGTCGCGCACCAGCCCCTCCACCGTGGTCACCGCCGCACCGTCCACCTGCACGGCCAGCACCAGGCACGAGCGCACCGGCTCGCCGTCCACCAGCACCGTGCAGGCCCCGCACACCCCGTGCTCGCAGCCGACGTGCGTGCCGGTCAGCCCGAGGTCGTGCCGCAGCGCGTCGGACAGCAGCCGCCGCACCGGCACGGTGGCTTCACGTGGAACACCGTTCACGGTCAGCCGGAGGGCCCGCTCGGTGTCGACACTGGTCATGGCGTCCTCTCGGTGCTCATGGCTCGGTTCCGGACTCGCTCCGCTCCTCGGTCGCTGGCGCTCCCTACGATGCTCACTCGCCCGTCACCTTCGCGGCGGCTTCGGCGGCTGCGTCGGCCAGCGTCCGCTCGGTCAGCACGCCCACCAGCAGCCGGCGGTAGTCGGCGCTGGCGTGCAGGTCGCCGTCCGGCTCGACCAGCGTGCGGGCCAGCGCCCCGGCGGCGGCCCAGTCGGCCTTCTCCACCGGCGAGCCGGCGACGGACTCGGTCAGGTCGTGCACCTCGGGGACCAGTCCTACCGACATGTACGAGGCGCGGACGGCGGCGACGCGGCGGTCCTCGTCCAGCGTGACGACGACGCCCGCGCCGCACACCGCGTAGTCGCCCTTGCGGCGGGCCACCTCGGCGAAGGCGGTGCCCGAGCGCGGTGGCAGCGCCGGGAAGAAGGCCGAGGTGACGACGGCCGCGCCGGGCAGCGAGGTCTCCAGCGGACCGACGAACAGGTCCCGCCAGCCGACGGCGCGCTCGCCGGACGGCGACGCCACGGTCACCGACCCGCCGGTCAGCGCCAGCACCGAGGTCATCTCGCCGGCGGGGTCGGCGTGCGCGATCGAGCCGACCGTCGTCCCCCGGTTCCGGATCGCCGGGTGCGCCACGTTCGCCGTCGCCCGGGCCAGCAGCGGCTGCACCCGCGCGGCGTCGTGGTCCCCCAGCAGCCCCGCGTGCCGGACCAGCGCCCCCACCCGCACGCCCTCCCCGTCCACCTCGACGGCGTCGAGGCCGGGCACCCGGTTGAGGTCCACCAGCACCGCCGGCGCCGCCAGCCGCATCGACAGCAGCGGCAGCAGCGACTGGCCGCCGGCGAGCACCTTGGCGCCCTCCTCGGCGGCGAGGACCTCGAGGACCTCGCCCACCGAGCGCGGGTCGGCGTACCGGAAGGGGGCGGGCTTCACCGGTGGCGGGTCTCCCCGGGCGTCGCGGAGCCGGTGACACCCGGGCGGCCGACCTCGTCGACCGACGACGGGTCGGGGGTCACCTCGTCCCCGTGCACGTGCCCGAACGTGGACGCGGCCGCCGGGTGGACACCCTCGCGGGCCAGCGCCTCCTTCATCTCGGCCGGGGCGACCGCCTTGGCGATGTGCCAGCCGACGACGGCGACGATCGAGCCCAGCGCGATCCCGCCGAGGGAGAAGTTGTCGGAGAACACCATCGTGACGTTCCCGATCGCGATGATGATGCCCGCGGAGAGGGGCACCAGGTTGATCGGGTTGGCGAAGTCGACCCGGTTCTCCTTCCAGATCTTGACGCCGAGCAGGCCGATCATCCCGTAGAGCACGACGGTGATGCCGCCGAGCACGCCACCCGGGGTGGCGTTGATCAGCGCGCCGAACTTCGGGCAGAGGCCCAGCAGGATCGCGACGACCGCGGCCACGTAGTACGCCGCGGTCGAGTAGACGCGCGTGGCGGCCATGACGCCGATGTTCTCGGCGTAGGTGGTCGTCGGCGAGCCACCGACCGAGGTGGCCACGACGGTGGCGACACCGTCGGCGGCGATCGCCCGGCCCATGACCGGGTCGAGGTCGCGCTTGGTCATCGCGGCGACGGCCTTCACGTGACCGGTGTTCTCGGCGACCAGCGCGATGACGGCGGGCAGGACCAGGAGCGAGAAGTTCAGCGAGAAGCTCGGGGCGGTGAAGTCGGGCAACCCGATCCACGGCGCGTCGCCCACCGCAGCGATGTTCACCAGGCGGTCGTGCTCGGTCGCCTCGGTCGCGCCACCGAGCACCGAGGTGATCGGACCGGCGGTGACGTCGAGCAGCCAGGAGAGCAGGTAGCCGAAGACCAGACCCAGGAGGATGGAGATGCGGGCCCAGAAGCCGCGCAGCAGCAGGGAGGCGATGATGACGAAGGTCATCGTGGCCAGCGCCACCCACTGGTCCTGCGGCCAGTAGATGCCGGCAACGACCGGAGCCAGGTTGAAGCCGATCAGCAGCACCACGGCACCGGTGACGGCGGGCGGCAGGATGGTGTGCAGGAACCGGACCCCGGCGACGTGGATGAGCACACCCACCAGGGCCAGGACGACGCCGGACACCAGGATCGCGCCGACGACGTCGCCGTCGTCACCGCCGGCCGCGCGGACGGCGACCACGCCCCCGACGAAGGACGCGCTGGTGCCCAGGTAGCTCGGCACCTTCCCGCTCACCATGAGCAGGAAGATGATCGTCGCGACGCCGCTCATCATGATCGCGAGGTTCGCGTCCAGGCCCATGACCAGGGGGAAGACGAAGGTCGCCCCGAACATGGCGACGACGTGCTGCGCGCCGATGCCCACGGTGAGCGGCCAGGAGAGCCGTTCGTCGGGTGCCACCGCCTCGCCCAGCGGCGGGGTCTTGCCGTCCCCGTAGAGCTTCCAGCCGAACGCCATGACCGCCTCCTCGACCCGCACCTGGGACGTGGCCGGTTCCCCCGAACGGACGTTCCCGGCTCCCAGCGGGCGCCAATGTGACACGCACCGGGGACGGCGCGGAAGTACCTCAGCGCTAAATCGTCGTTGCGTCGATGTCTCATCGCTGAGGTAAATGACCGGTACGGTGCGCGGGGTGACAGCTACCGGCGTCCGGCACGTCTCCCTGCGCAGCGGCGTCTATGCCGACTCGGTCCGGTTGATGCAGGTCAGCCGGGATGTCGGCGCCCGCGCGGGGGTCACCGCGGTGCTCGTCGCGATGGCCACGCCGCTCAACCTGGAGCTCGCCGCGGGCATGGGCCTGGCCCCCGGGGACGGCGCCTCGCCCGAACAGCTGCTGGTCGCGATCGAGGCTGCGGACGACGACGCGCTGGCCGCCGCGGTCGCCGCCGTCGACGCCGCACTGACGGCCCGCGAGCGCGCCGCCGGTCCCGCGCAGGCCGTGCCGCTGCGCACCATCGGCGCCGGCCTCGACGCGCTGCCCACCGACGGCCCCGCGCTGGCGGTCGTGAGCGTCCCCGGGCAGTACGCCGTCGCGGAGGCCGCCGACGCGATCGCCGCCGGCCGCAGCGTGCTGGTCTTCTCCGACGGCGTCCCGGTCGAGCACGAGGTCGCGCTCAAGCAGGCCGCGCACGACGCCGGGGTGCTGGTCATGGGCCCCGACTGCGGGACGGCGATCGTCTCCGGCCTGGCCCTCGGCTTCGCCAACGCCGTCCGCCGCGGCCCGGTCGGGCTGGTCGCGGCCTCCGGCACCGGTGCCCAGCAGGTGTCCTGCCTGCTCGACGTCGCCGGTGTCGGCGTCTCGCACGTGCTCGGCGTGGGCGGGCGCGACCTCTCCGAGGCGGTCGGCGGGCTGGCCACCCTCGACGCGCTCGCGCTGCTGGACGCCGACCCGGTCACCGAGCGGGTGCTGCTGGTGTCCAAGCCGCCGGCGCCGGCCGTCGCGCAATCCGTCCGGGCCGCGGCAGCCGAACTCTCGGTGCCGGTCCACTCCGCCGCCCTCTCGCCCGAGGCGCCCGACCTGACCGCCGCCGTCGAGGCGCTCCTGGTCGGCATGGGGCGCGACGTGCCGGTCTGGCCGTCGCGCCCGGGACCTGCCGAGACCCCGGTCCCGGGCGCGGCACTCAAGGGGCTCTACTCCGGCGGCACGCTGGCCGACGAGGCCATGCTGCTGGCCGCGCCCGTGCTCGGCGACGTCCGCTCCAACACCCCGCTGCGGCCGGAGCTGGACCTCGGGACGGACCTGTCCGCCCCCGGTCACGTGGTGGTCGACTTCGGGGACGACGCGCTGACCGTGGGCCGCGCGCACCCGATGATCGACCCGACGCTGCGGCTGGAGGCGATCAGCAACCTCGCCGCCCGGCGGGAGCCCGCGGTGCTGCTGCTGGACGTCGTCCTCGGCTACGGGGCGGACCCGGACCCGGCCCACTCGCTGGTGCCCACGCTGTCCGCGGCCCGGCGCGCCGGGACCCTGCCGGTCGTGATCGCGCTCATCGGCACCGAGGCCGACCCGCAGGGCTGGTCCCGCCAGGCCGACGCCCTCGCCGCGGCCGGTGCCGCCGTCTTCGCCTCCAACGCGCAGGCCACCCGGCACGCGCTCGACCTGCTGGGAGCTGCGCGATGAGCCTGCTGTCCGGGCCGCCGACCGTCGTCGCGGCCGGCGTCGACGTGTTCTCCGCCGCGCTGCGCGACCAGGGTGCCGACGTCCACGACGTCGACTGGCGCCCGCCCGGCTTCGGCGACCCCGCCGACCTGGCCACCCTGGCCCTCGACCGGCGGAGGGCCGCGGCCAACCGCACCGCGGTCGAGCGGGTGATGGCCGCCGGGTCGCGGCTGGTCGACGTCCGCCCGGCGCGCGACGTGCTCGGCCTGCGCGACCGCACGCTGCTGCACGCCGGCCCGCCGATCGGGTGGGACGACGCCTCCGGTCCGCTGCGCGGCGCGCTGATCGGCGCCTGCCTGTTCGAGGGCTGGGCATCGACCGTCACGGAGGCCGAGCGGGTCCTCGCCGCCGGGGAGATCGCCCTCGACCCGTGCCACCACCACTCGGCGGTGGGCCCCATGGCCGGTGTGACCTCGCCGTCGATGTGGACGTGGGTCCTGCAGGACCCGGTCACCGGCCGCCAGGCGTTCTGCAACCTCAACGAGGGCCTGGGCAAGGTGCTGCGGATGGGCGCCTACAGCGAGGAGGTGCTGACCCGGCTGCGGTGGATGCGCGACGTCCTCGGCCCGGTGCTGCAGGCCGCGGTGCGCTCGATGGCCGAGCCGCTGGACGTCAAGGCGGTGCTCGCGCAGATGCTGCAGATGGGCGACGAGGGGCACAACCGCAACCGCGCCGGCTCGCTGATGACCCTGCGCGAGCTGTCCCCGGCGGTCGTGGAGGTCGACGCGCCGTCGTCCGACATCGCCGCGGTCTTGCGCTTCATCGGCGGCAACGAGCACTTCTTCCTCAACCTCGGCATGCCGACGGCGAAGCTCGCCATGGACGCCGCCCGCGGCGTTCCCGGCTCGACGATGGTCACCGTGATGTCCCGCAACGGGACCGAGTTCGGCATCCAGACCGCCGGCACCGGCGACCGCTGGTTCACCGGCCCGGCCAACACCCCGGTCGGCCTGTTCCTCGGCGACTACGGCCCGGACGACGCCAACCCCGACATCGGCGACTCCGCGATCATGGAGACCTACGGCGTCGGCGGGTTCACCATGGCCGCAGCCCCCGCGATCGTCCGGTTCGTCGGCGGCACCGTGCCCGACGCGCTGGCCACCACCGAGCGGATGTACCAGCTCACGCTCGCGGAGAACCCGGCGATGCAGGTGCCGATCCTCGGCTTCCGCGGCTCCCCGACCGGCATCGACGTCCTCGCCGTGGCGCGCACCGGCTGGCTGCCGCAGATCAACACCGGCATGGCCGGGCGGGTCGCCGGCACCGGTCAGGTGGGCGCCGGGCTGGTGCAGCCGCCGCGGGAGTGCTTCGAGCAGGCGCTGGCCGCGCTGGCGCAGGAGGCCCGGACGGCCTGATCGCGCCGAGACCTGCGAACTCGTGGCCATCAACCGTCGATCACCACCAGTTCGCAGGACTCGATGTCGCTTGCCGGGGCCGACGGCGACCCGCCAGGCTGCAGACCATGTGGAGCATCGGGGGGCACATCGAGCCGGACGACGAGCTCCACCGGCGGATGAGCCCGCCGGACAACGAGGTGCCGGTCGCCCTGCCGCAGAACCTGCTGCTCGGCCGCACGGACGACGTCGCGGTCGCCCTGCTGGGGCTGCAGGTCTACTCGACCGGCGTCTCCTTCGACCTCGCCGTCCGGGCGCGGGCCGGCGCGGTCCTCGGTGCGGGGCGCAGCCTCAACGAGCTGTTCTGGGAGCACCGTCCGGGAGCGGCCCAGCAGTTCCTGTTCGGTGTCGAGTTCGCCGACGGGCGGCGGGCGAGCAACCTGCCGGGGCCCGGACGGGCGGACGACGTGGTCTTCCACTCGGGTGGCGGTGGAGGCGGCGACACGTCGATCGACCAGTCGTGGTGGTTGTCCCCGCTCCCGCCCGAGGGTCCGCTGCGTCTCGTCGTCCGATGTCCCGACCTCGACCTCGCCGAGTCGGTGGTCGAGCTCGACGGCAGCGAGATCCAGCGCGCGGCGCAGCACGTCGTCGTCCTCTGGCCCTGGGAGGCGCCGCGCGACCACGGCCACGAGGAGGCTCTCCCCTCGCCGGACCTCCCCGCCGACAGCTGGTTCGCCGGTCGCTGAGGGTCAGGAGGTGCAGGCCAGCAGCGCGCGGACGGCGGAGGGCAGCTCGCCGGTCGAGGTGAGCGGCGCGGGGAACGGCGTCCGCAGGTCGTAGCAGCCGGTGCGGGGCTCGACCCGGAAGAGCACCCCGTGGCGGTCCAGCCCCAGCAGGTGCACCGGGTCGTCGCCGGCCCACGCCTGCACCCGGGCGCGCAGCTCGGCCAGCGGGCCGGCGTGCTCGCTCATCAGCTCGTCCTCGGCGGCGCCCAGCGGGTCGGGCCGCGCGGCCGCGTACGCCTCGGGCTCGATCGACGTCCACCCGCCGCCCTCGTGCAGCAGCACCTCGGCGACGTCGAGGCACAGCAGCGTCGCGCTGAGCCCGACGTCGAGCAGCACGTCGTCCGGGCGGACGGCGGCGAAGGCCAGGACCAGCTCGGTCTCCTCCCCGGCGGGGACCGGCGTCAGCCACCCGGCCAGCTCCAGCCGGGCGCGCAGCGGGTTGCGCAGCGGCTGCGCCGAGCGGGAGGTCACCGTCACCTTCGCGGCCAGGTCGCCCTCCGGCGCCTCGCGGACCGCCGCCGCCAGTCCACCGCTGCGGGGGACGACGACCAGCACCAGGCCGTCGTCCAGCGTGGCCGCGGCCAGCAGCCGGCTGCTGCCCAGGCCCAGCGCCTGCACCGAGGCGGTGGGGGAGGTGGCCGCGGTGCGGGCGCGCTCGGCGGCGTCCGCGACGCGGTCGGCCGGCAGGGACGGGAGTGTCGGGCGACCGGGCACGGGCCCTCCTCGGTGGTTGCGGTGCATGGGTAAGGTGAGCCTAACCAAACCAGGAGGTCCCGTGAACACCCCGCGTCCCAAGGTCCGGATCAGCCGGGCGCTCGGCATCCCGCTCACGCCCAAGGCCGTCGACTACTTCGAGCGCCGCCCGTACCCGCCCGGCGAGCACGGCCGCAAGCGGCGCAAGGAGAGCGACTACTCGACCCGGCTGCGCGAGAAGCAGCGGCTGCGGGCCCAGTACGACATCAGCGAGACGCAGATGCGCGCCGCCTTCGACCGCGCCCGCCGCACCGGCGGCAAGACCGGCGAGGCGCTCATCCAGGACCTCGAGTCGCGGCTGGACGCCACGGTGCTGCGGGCCGGCTTCGCCCGCACCATCTACCAGGCCCGCCAGTTCGTCACCCACCAGCACGTGCTGGTCAACGGCAGGCGCGTCGACCGCCCCTCCTACCGGCTGCAGCCCGGCGACTTCGTGCAGGTGGCCGAGAAGTCCAAGAGCAAGGAGCCCTTCGTCGTCGCCGCCTCCGGCGCGCACGCCACCGCCCCGGCCTACCTCGAGGTGCGGCTGGCCGACCTCGTCGTCCGTTACGACCGGACGCCGAACCGCGACGAGGTCCCGGTGGTCTGCGAGGAGCAGCTCGTCGTCGAGCACTACTCCCGCTGACCATCCGGCCACGCGCTCAGCGGGTGAGGGTGCCCAGGTCCACCGGCAGCTGGATGCCGGTGACGTGCCGCGCCTCGTCGGAGGCCAGCCACGCCACGGCGGCGGCCATGTCCTCGGGCTGGGACACCTGGTCGGGCAGCGACTGCATGAAGATCGGCCCCAGCGTGCTCGCGTACTGCGCGAGCAGCGGCTGCATGTCCGGCACGGTCATCCCGGTCGCGACCCCGTGCGGGTGCAGCGTGTTCACCCGGATGGCGTGCTGCCCCAGCTCGTTGGCCATCGTCCGCGCCAGGCCGACGACGCCGTGCTTGCTCGCCACGTAGTGGCCGAGGAAGGGCAGTCCGCGCAGGCCCGCCACCGAGCTGGTGATGATGATCGACCCGCCGGTGCCCTGCTCGATCAGCACCGGCACCGTCGCCTTGGCGGTGAAGAAGACGCCGGTCAGGTTGGTGTCGATCGTCTCCTGCCACTGCTCGACCGGGATCTCCCAGGACAGGTTCGCCGAGCAGATCCCGGCGTTGGCGACCACGACGTCCAGCCGGCCGAGCTCGGCCACCCCCTCGGTGACGACCGCGGACAGCGCCGCGAAGTCCCGCACGTCGGCCTCCCGCGCGACGATCCGGCGGTCCTGCGCCTCCACCAGCCGGACCGTCTCGGCCAGGTCGTCGGCCGTCGGCCCGGGGTAGGCCGTCGTCGCCGCACCGGCGTTGACGTCCAGCGCGATGACGTCGGCCCCCTCGCTCGCCAGGCGGACGGCGTGCGCCCGGCCCTGCCCGCGCGCGGCACCGGTGATCAGGGCGACCTTGCCCTTGAGACGTCGTGCGGACATGCGGCTCCTCCTGGGGTTCGTTGCACTGGGTGCAGCGGACCCTAGGGGCTCGGTGTGACCGTCACCGCTACCGTGCGCCGCGTGGAGCAGCCGTCGGCCCGGGAGGCGCAGCGGCGGGAGAGCCGGCGTGCCCTGCAGGCGGCCGCGACCGAGCTGGTCCGGCAGCGGGGCTTCGCGGCGGTCACGGTGGACGACGTCGCCGCGGCCGCCGGCGTCTCCCGCCGCACCTTCTTCAACCACTTCCCCACCAAGGCCGCCGCGCTGTTCGACCCCGACCCGGAGGACGCCGGCCGGCTGGCCGAGCTGCTCGCCGCGGCCGACGGCGCACCCGACCCCTGGACGGCGCTCGGCGCGGCGTGCCGCCGGTACCTCGTGCCGCACACCGCGACCCTCGCCGTCCGCCGCCGGCTGGCCGAGGACCCCGAGCTCGCCGCCTACGCCCGCACCGCCTACGGGCACGTCGCGGTCGCCCTCGACGGGTGGGTCCGCCGGCAGTGGCCGGGCGACCCGCTCGCCGCCGCGCTCACCGCCCAGGCGGCCGCCGCCGTCCTCGGCTCGGCGTTCGCCACCTGGCGGCCCGACGACGACCCGGCGGCCTTCCTCGACCTGGTCGACCGCGGGTTCGCCCTGGTCCGGGTCACACTGGACCGGTGATCCGCAACGTCGTCGTCGGCCGGGTGCGCCCGGGCACCGACCCCGCCCTCGTCCAGCAGGCGCTCGACGCCATCGTCGCCCTGCCCGTGGACGGTCTGCTCGACGTGCGGGTCGGCCTGGATGCCGGCCTGCGTCCCGGCGCCTGGAGCTTCGCCATCACCAGCGACTTCGCCGACGCCGAGGCCTACCGCGTGTACGACGCCGAGGCCGAGCACAACCGGATCCGGCGGGAGATGTTCGACCCGGTCTGCGAGGAGATCGTGCGGGTCCAGTTCGAGGCCTGAGCGGCCGGCAGCGGCCGCCCGCCGGGTCCGAGCGGTCTCAGCCGGGGAGCGCGTCCAGCGGCAGCCCGACGTAGAGCATCCCGATGAGGGCGCCGTCGGGGGAGTGCAGGCCCTCGTAGGCGGTGAAGTACGGCCGGCCGGCGACGGTCGCCTCGCCGGTGTAGGTCCGCCCGGCCAGGACGGCGGCCAGCACCGGGTTGGCGCCCCCGTCGGCGGTGCGCCGCGGGATGTAGGTGCCCACGTTGCGCCGGCCCTCCGCGGTGAGCACGGTCGTGGCCGCGCGGACCATGCCGCCGTCGTCGTCCAGCCGCTGGAACAGCGTGCAGCTGCCGCCCACCAGCGCGACGACGTCGTCGACCAGCGGCGCCGGACGGCGCGGGTCGTCGTCCCGGGTCAGCGGGACGTCGCCGAGCAGCAGGTCGGGCAGCTGCGCCACGCGCGCCGCGGCGGTGACCTGGTCGCGCACGGTCACCGGCGTGCGGCGCTCGCCGAGGGCGACGCCGCCGGCCTCGGCCAGCAGGTCCTCGGCCACCGCCAGCGCCCGGCGCACGTAGGTCTCGCGCTGGTCGGCGGCCAGCGCGGCGACGGCCTCGGTGATCCGGGCCGACCCGCCGGCCGCCCGCTCGACGCTGTCGACGACCCGGTCGGTGGCGGCCCGCTGCTGCTCGACGGCCGCGGCGACGGTGTCCTGCGCCGCGGCGATGGAACCCAGCGTGGTGCTGATCCGCGAGACGACGTCGACGGCCGCGCGCGTCTCCCGGTGCACCGCCTCGACCTGGGCGCCGATGTCCCCGGCGGCCCGGGCGGTGCGCTCGGCGAGCTGCTTGACCTCGTCGGCGACGACGGCGAACCCGCGGCCCACCTCGCCGGCCCGGGCGGCCTCGACGTAGGCGTTCAGCGCCAGGAACCGGCTCTGCTGGCTGATCGTCGACAGCAGCCGGACGATCTCGGTGATCGCGTCCGTGGCGCCCTGCAGCGCGGCGATCCGCTCGTCGACGGCCTGCGCGTCGCGGACCGCCTCACCGGTGACCGTCGAGGCGTGGTTCGTGCACTGCGCGATGTCGCCGATCGCGCCGCGCAGCTCGGCCAGGGACTCGGCGGCCTGCCGGGAGGTGTCGGAGACCTCGCGGCTGGCCTGGGCGAGCACCCCGGTCCGCTGCGCGGCGTCCTCCGCCCCGCCCTCGCGCTCCAGCCGCCGCCGCGCCCGGCCCGCCGGCCGGGTGGGCGGCGCGGCCCCGGCCCCGGCGCCGGCGCCGGGCAGGACGGTCCGCTGAGCAGACGACACGCGCACCACTCGACTCCTCCACGCACGGGTCCGGCGCACCGGATCGGTACCGGTTCGGCTCCGTCCGCCGGTGCGTGACCACGGTAGGTCGCCGTCCGTCACGCCGCATGAGGCGCGCCGGAGAGGGCGGCACGGCTCACGCCCGGATGATCGCCGCCACCGGACCGCCGCCCGACGGGCCCTGGTGCACCGCGGCCACCGACACGAACACCGCCGGGTCGCCGGTCACCGACGCGGCCACGCCGCCGACCGTCGCCTTGATCTGCCGGTGCCAGAAGACGTCGGAGTCGTCGAGCATCGCGTTGCGCCGCCCGCGGACGTAGCCGGTCGGGTCGGCCTCGCACTTGAGGAAGACGTTGACCAGCCGGTCGCCGAGGTCGCTCGGGTGCGGCCGCTCGGGCAGCTCGAGGCCGGCATCGCGGATGGCGTTCCAGATGCCGTCCTGGTCCAGCGCGTCGCGCATCACCGAGTGGCCGATCCGGTAGGCCCCGCCGTGCCCGCGCGCGTTGCCGACGACGACGATCTGCGCCCGGTCCAGCTCCACGCCCGACGAGCACGAGGCCACCGCGCTGAACAGTGACAGGTCCCGCATGACCTGCTCCTGCGTCGGCATCCCGATCTCGCCCAGCGCCACCGCGATCCCCAGCGCCGTCGTCCCGTTGGACAGGTCCATCGAGCCGTGTGGCTCGTCGTAGTAGGTGTCCTTGCCGCGGGCCTTGGCGTCGCGGATGGTCTCGATGGTCAGCAGCGGCGTCTTGGTCTGCACGTAGTGGACGTCGGCGGGGTCGGTGATCCCGGCCTCGGCCATCGCCCGGCGCACGCCCTCGGCGACCTTCTCCACCATCGCGATGCGGCCGATGTCCTCGGGCAGCAGGACGTCGCTCATCGCGTACCCGACGGTCAGCCGCGGCTCGTCGGTCTCCTCGACGGCGTCCTCCGGCAGCGTGGCGAAGACCGTCGCGTGCGGGCTGATGACGCCGTCCGTGCCGCCCGACCACACGATCGGGATCTCCCCGACCTCCTCCTTGGACCGCGTGCCCCTCTCGAGCAGCACCTCGCGGAAGGCCCGGTCGGCGATGATCCGCGTGTAGTCGTTGACCCCGCCGTTGCCCTCGGTCTTCCCGATGACGGCCACGACCCGGTCGGCCTCCATCACGCCGTCGTCGATGAGCCTGGCGAGCTCGGAGGCGTCGCTGACGTTGTGCAGCGGGATCTTGCGGACCTCGATCGGTGCGGGCACGGGAACTCCTCCTACGAGGCGGTGAGGACGGTGCCGACGTCGCCGGTCACGGCGTCGGCGATGAACTGCAGGGACGTGACGACGGCACGGGCGCCGCCCCCGTCCACGAAGCGGAGGGCCGCCTCGACCTTGGGCCCCATCGAGCCGCGGGCGAACTCGCCGGCCGCCGCGTGCGCGCGCAGCTCGGCGGGGGTGACCCGGCCCAGCGGCCGGGCGGCGGGCGTGCCGTACCCGACGAGCACGTTCGGGACGTCGGTCGCGATCACCAGCGTCGCGGCGTCCAGCTCGCGGGCCAGCAGGGCGGCGGTGAGGTCCTTGTCGACGACGGCCTCCACGCCCCGCAGCGCCCCGCCGGTGCCGTCGTCCACCACCGGGACGCCGCCCCCGCCGGCGCAGACGACGACGAACCCGGCCGTGAGCAGCGCCTCGACCGCCGGCACGTCGACCACTCCCTTCGGGTCGGGCGAGGCGACCACCCGCCGCCAGCCGCGCTCGCCGCGGTCCTCCCACACCTGCCCGTGCGCCATGGAGCGCTCGGCCTGCTCGCGGGGGAGGAAGCGGCCGACCGGCTTGGACGGCTCGCGGAAGTGCGGGTCGTCGGCGTCGACGACCGTGCGGGTGACCAGGACGGCGGTGCGCTGCGGCAGCCCGCGGCCGGCGAGGGCGGCGTCCAGCTCGTCGGCCAGCGTGAAGCCGATGGTCGCCTGGGTCTGGGCCACGCACCAGTCCAGCGGCACCGGCGGGACCTCGTGCGCGGCCAGCTCGTTCTTGACGAGCAGGTTGCCCACCTGCGGCCCGTTGCCGTGCGTGAGCACGACCTGGACGCCGGTGGCCACGACTGCGGCGACGTGCGGGCAGGCGGCGGCGATCGCGTCGCGCTGGGCGCCGGGGGTGGCGGAGCCGTCCGGGCCGGTCATCGCGTTGCCCCCGAGGGCGATGACGACGCGGCCGGGGGTCACCCGGCGACCCTAGCCGGAAGTGCCTTAGTGGTGAAGTACTCGGCGCTGTGACTGCGGACAGTGACGCACTGGAAACTGGGCGTGGCTCGCGGGACACTGCGGATGAGGACGGCCCGCGCGGGCCGCTGCCCCGAGACGATGGGGAGACATGACGCACTCTGCGCACCAGGGCGCTACCGGCGTCCTCGCCCGGATCGCCGACGACCCGTGGGTGACCTGGCTGTTGGAGACGGCGCGCGAACGGGTCGGCACCGACGTCGCCTACCTCGCGGACTTCGCCGACGGAGCGCAGCAGGTGCGGGTCGTGGCGGGGAACGTGGCGGCGCTCCCGGTGGCCGTCGGGACGTCCGTGCCGCTGCGGGACTCCTTCTGCGTCCGGGTCCTGTCGGGGCTGCTGCCGCCGGTGGTGACCGCGGCCAGCCGGACGTCGGGCACCCGCGACCTGCCGGTGACCGCGGACCTGGGCATCGGGTCCTACGTCGGGGCACCCGTCCGGGGAGCGGGCGGGCGCCCCCTGGGGATGCTGTGCTGCCTGGGCCGCGGCGACGGCGTGGGACTCGACTCGGACTCGGCGCGCTTCGTCGAGTTCCTCGCCGACCTGATCAGCCAGCGGCTCGGTTCCCTGGACGACGCAGCGCAGGTGCGCGAGCGGTTCATCGCCGAGCTGCCCGGACGCGGCCTGCACCCTGTCTTCCAGCCGATCGTCGAGGTCGACGGCGGGCGGGTGGTCGGCTACGAGGCGCTGACCCGCTTCGCGGGGGCGGACACCGCGACGGTCTTCGCCGAGGCGGCGCTCAGCGGCCAGGGCGTGGCGCTCGAGCGGGTGGCGCTGGAGACGGCGCTGGCCGCGGTCGACCGGCACCACCCGGCCGTGCCGGTGACGATCAACCTCTCGCCGGACGCGCTCCTCGAGCCGGACGTCGTCGACCTGTTGCTGGAGACGCGCCCCGGTGTGGTGGGTGTCGAGATCACCGAGCACCGTCCGGTGACGGACTACGCGGCGCTCCGCCGGGTGCGGGAGCTCCTCCGTGAGGGGGGCTGCCTCGTGAGCATCGACGACGCGGGCGCCGGTTACGCGTCGCTGCGGCACGTGCTCCGCCTGCGGCCGGACACCGTCAAGCTCGACGCGGCCATCGTCAGCGGGGTGCACACCGACCCCGCCCGCCAGGCGCTGGTCACCGCGCTGGTGCGCTTCGCGGCGGACATCGGCGCCACCGTGGTGGCCGAGGGCGTGGAGCTGGCCGATGAGCGGGACCTGCTGGCCGCCCGGGGCGTCCGGTACGGGCAGGGCTGGCTGTGGGGGCGGCCGGGACCGCTGCCCTCGGCCGGGAACCCGGAGGGGACGCCGTTCCGCTGACGGGGCCTCAGCGGCGCCAGAAGTCGAAGGCGTCCCGCCCCGGACGGAAGCCGGCGGCCTCGACGACGTCCACCGCGAGGTCGAAGTGCTGGCCGACGACGGCCGGCTGGTGGGCGTCGCTGCCGAAGCTGACCGCCTCGCCGCCCTCCTCGTGGAACCAGCGCACCTGGTCGACCGAGGCCAGCGGGCTGGTCGTGTTCACCTCGAGCGCCCGGCCGGTGCCGGCGAGCGCGCGGAACACCGCCCGGTACTCCTCCTCGTAGTCCTTCTCCGCGTACCGGTCGCTGCCGCCCGGCCAGTAGCGGCGCGGGAAGTCGACGTGCGCCAGCACCTGGAAGACGTCGCTGCCCTCCACCATGTCGACGACCTCGGCCAGGTAGCGGCGCATCGTCGTGTCGGGGTCGGGATAGAGCAGCCGGCCGACGCCGTAGAGCCGGCCGTCGTGGCTGAGCGAGTGCAGCGAGCCGAGCACCCGGTCGACCGGGGAGTCGCGCAGGTACGCCCCGACGCTGGCCGCGAACAGGTGCGGCTCACCGGTCTCCACGCCCGACCAGATCCGCAGCTCGGGGAACCGCTCGCGGCACTCCTCCAGCTCGGCGAAGTAGCCCTCGACGTCGATGGGCAGGTGCCGGGAGGCGTGCCGGTCGACCAGCCCCTCGGCCGTCGCGCGGTCCTCCGGCGTCCAGGTCGTGAAGTCCAGGTGCTCGGTGAAGGCGATGGCGGGCAGGCCTCGGGCCACCGCCCGCTCGCACGCGCGCGCCATCGTGGAGGAGTCGGAGGTGTCCCAGGACCACCTGGTGTGCACGTGGTTGTCCGGTGGTCGCATCACCTGTGGATCCTCCTCCTCTCCCCCCGGGGTCCGCGCGGCGACGCGTCCTGTCGCTCCTGCTGCCTACTGTCGGACCCCATGACCACCGCCGCGCCGTCCGCCGACCTCGCCACCGAGGCCCTCGGTGTCCTCCGCGAGCTGACCGGCCGCCCCGACGCCGGGTTCCGGGAGGGTCAGGACGCCGCCGTCGCCGCGCTGGTCGAGCGCTCCGAGCGGGCCCTGGTCGTGCAGCGCACCGGGTGGGGCAAGTCGGCGGTCTACTTCGTCTCCACCGCGCTGCTGCGCCACCGCGGCGCCGGGCCGACCCTGCTGGTCTCCCCGCTGCTCGCGCTGATGCGCGACCAGGTCGCCGCCGCTGCCCGCGCCGGCATCCGCGCCGTCGAGATCTCCAGCGCCAACGCCACGGAGTGGGACGACGTCGCCGCCTCGCTCGCCGCCGACGAGGTCGACGTCCTGCTGGTCTCCCCGGAGCGGCTGACCAACCCGCGCTTCCGCGAGGAGCAGCTGCCCGGGCTGGTGGCCCGGTGCGGCCTGCTCGTCGTCGACGAGGCGCACTGCGTCTCCGACTGGGGCCACGACTTCCGGCCCGACTACCGCCGCATCCGCGACCTGCTGGGCACGCTCCCGGCCGGGACGCCGGTGCTCGCCACCACCGCCACGGCCAACGAGCGCGTGGTCGCCGACGTCGCCGAGCAGCTGGGCGCCGGTGGTGTCCCGGTGACGACGGTGCGCGGCCCGCTGGCCCGTGACTCGCTCCGCCTGGGCGTGCTGCGGCTGGCCACCGACCGGGCCCGGCTGGCCTGGCTGGCCGCGCGCCTCGGCGACCTGCCGGGCAGCGGGATCGTCTACACGCTCACGGTCGCCGCGGCCGAGGAGACCGCGTCCCTGCTGCGGGACGCCGGCCACGAGGTGCGCGCCTACACCGGCCGGCTCGACGACGCCGACCGCAAGGACGCCGAGGAGGCGCTGCGGGAGAACCGGGTCAAGGCGCTGGTGGCCACCTCCGCGCTCGGCATGGGCTTCGACAAGCCCGACCTCGGCTTCGTCGTCCACCTCGGGGCGCCGTCCTCGCCGGTCAGCTACTACCAGCAGGTGGGCCGCGCCGGCCGCGCCGTCGAGCACGCCGACGTCCTGCTGCTCCCCGGCCCCGAGGACCTCGCCATCTGGCAGTGGTTCGCCACCTCGTCGATGCCGCGGGAGGACCACGCCGCCGCGGTGCTCACCGCGATGGCCGACGGGAAGGCGTGGTCGGTGGCCCGGCTGGAGACGGTGGCCGACGTCCGCCGGTCCCGGCTGGAGCTGCTGCTCAAGGTGCTCGCCGTCGACGGCGCGGTGGAGCGGGTGCAGGGCGGCTGGCGGTCCACCGGCCGGCCGTGGGTCTACGACGCCGACCGCTACGCCCGCGTCACCCGCACCCGGGAGGCCGAGCAGCGGGCGATGATCGCCTACGCCCGGCCGGTCGACGAGGCGCAGTGCCGGATGGCCTTCCTCCAGGAGGCCCTCGACGACCCGACGGCGGCGCCGTGCGGCCGCTGCGACGTCTGCGTCGGCCCCTGGTACTCGACCGACGTCCCCGAGGGTGCGGCCCAGGCGGCCTCCGCGGCGCTGGACCGCCCCGGCGTGGAGCTCGCCCCGCGCGCCCAGTGGCCGACCGGCGCCGACCGGCTCGGCGTCGAGGTCAAGGGCAAGATCGCCGCCGCCGAGCAGCTCGACCCGGGCCGCGCGGTCGCCCGGCTCACCGACCTCGGCTGGGGCCAGCGCCTGCGCTCCCTGCTCGGGGACGACGGCGTCGGCGGGGTGGTCGACCTCGAGGCCCCGAGCCTGGAGGAGGACCCGGACGCCGCGTTCGACGTGCCGGTGCGGCGGGCTCCCTCGGACGTGCCGCCGGACGAGGAGCTGCTGCGCGCCTGCGCCCGGGTCCTGGGGGCGTGGGACTGGGCGGACCGCCCGGCGGCCGTGGTCGCCGTCCCGTCGCGCCGGCGCCCGCAGCTCGTCACCGGCCTCGCGCAGGGGCTGGCCGGGCTCGGCCGGCTGCCCTACCTGGGAGAGCTGTCCCTCGCGCACGGCGGGCCGACCGGCCAGCCCGGCGGGAACAGCGCCTTCCGGCTCGCGGGGGTGTGGCAGCGCGTCGTGGTCGGCCCCGAGTTGCGGGAGCGGCTGACCGAGCTCGGCCCGGCGCCGGTGCTCCTGGTCGACGACCTCGCCGACTCCCGGTGGACTCTGACCGTGGCCGGCCGGGAGCTCCGGCTGGCCGGCGCCTCCCGGGTCCTGCCGTTCGCCCTGGCTCTCACGGCCTGAGGGCTCGTACACACGTTCGACCCGGCGTAGCCTCCCGCCCATGTCTCTCGCACACCAGCCGTCGATGTGGGACGTCGCCGAGGAGGCCGCGCTGGGGCCGCTGGCGGTCACCCGGCACCCGCTGGGCCGTGGCGCCTGGGTCGACCACCTGCCCGGCTGGGTCCGGGGGTCCGACGAGGTCCTCGAGGTGCTGCTGGGCGACATCGGCTGGCGAGCCGACCGCCGGCAGATGTACGAGCGCGAGGTCGCCGTCCCCCGGCTGCTCCGGTGGTACGGCGGGGGCGAGGTGCTGCCGCACCCCCTGCTGACCCAGGCGCGGGACGCGCTCAACGCCCACTACGGGCCCGAGCTCGGCGAGCCGTTCGTCAGTGCCGGCATGTGCCTGTACCGCGACGGCCGCGACAGCGTCGCCTGGCACGGGGACCGGCTGGGCCGCGGTCGCGGTGCCGACACGATGGTCGCGATCGTGTCGTTCGGGTCGCCCCGGCCGCTGGTGCTGCGGCCGGTCGGCGGAGGCGAGAGCCTGCGCTTCCCGCTGGGCCACGGCGACCTCGTCGTGATGGGCGGCTCGTGCCAACGCACGTGGGAGCACTGCATCCCGAAGACGGCCAAGCCGGTCGGTCCGCGCGTCAGCGTCCAGTTCCGCCCCCGCGGCGTGGCCTGAGCGCCATGACCGGCACCGCACCGGCGACCGGGAGGCCGCAGGATGCCGCGTCGCTGCACCTCCTGCCCGAGCGGCCCGACCTGCGGGAACGTCCGCGCGGACACCGGTGGGGACCCCCGTGCACGGCCCCTCCAGCGGCGTGTATGGTCCTTCCTGCACCGAGCGAGAACGGACCGGGCCGCCAGCCTGGTCAACCGCCTCTCCAGCCCCTGCGGCCGGACCGCTGCGGAGCCCGGTGTACAGTTGGACAAGCCGCCAGAGACGAGGCCCGCGAGGGTCTGGTAGCTGCGCGTCCGCTCCTTGAGAACTCAACAGCGTGCCGAAAGTCAGTGCCAAGTAACAACCCCTTTTTGTGGGTTTCTTTGGGTTGATTGATCGAGAGCGTCCAGTTCTCGGTTCTCGGCCTGGTTCAAGCATCTACGGAGAGTTTGATCCTGGCTCA
>NZ_FNIQ01000007.1 GCF_900104025.1 Geodermatophilus sp. DSM 45219
CGCTCTCGATCAATCAACCCAAAGAAACCCACAAAAAGGGGTTGTTACTTGGCACTGACTTTCGGCACGCTGTTGAGTTCTCAAGGAGCGGACGCTCACGATGCCCGGCCCGGTGAGGCCATCGATCGCGGCGGCTGTTCCACGTTACGCCGCTCTCCGTGTCCGTCAAGCGGCGGGTCCAGGACCCGGGCTCGGCGCTCGGAGCGGCAGTGCCCGGTGCAACGAGCGTCCCCCGGGTGGTGTTCCTGGGGCCCGCTGAGTTGCCGGGCAGGCGGCGCCTGGTCCGACCTGCGGGCGGTGACTCGGTCTCCGTCCCGCTCCGGTCTCGCCGGGCGCAGAGAGAAGTTACGTCGGTGTCGTCCGGGCTGTCAAACCGGCCCGGGGTGACGGTCGACACCCGGGTGGAACGGCACCGTCACACGCCGTTCACCTGGGCCGACCCGCGCCGGACCCCGGCCACCGAGCGCTTGCCCCGGCGGAGCACCAGCCAGCCGCCGGGGAGCCAGTCGCCGTCCCCCGGCACGGTGTCGGCGTCGGTCACCCGCTCGTTGTTGAGGTAGGCGCCGCCCTCCTTCACGGTGCGCCGGGCCTCGGACAGGCTGCTGACCAGACCGGTCTGCTGCAGCAGCGCCGCGACGGTCGGCGTCCTCCCGTCGACGGTGACGCTGCCGGCCTCCTGCAGGGCGGCGCCCAGCGTCTCCGGTCCCAGGGCGGACAGGTCGTCACGGCCGAAGAGCGCGCGGCCGGCGGCCTCCGCCTGGCGGAGCTCGTCCTCACCGTGCACGAGGCGGGTCAGCTCCTCGGCCAGTGCCCGCTGCAGCGCGCGGGCGGCGGGGCGCTCCACCGACTCGGCGATCAGCGCCTCGACGTCCTCGGCCGGGCGCTCGGAGTACAGCGGCAGCCAGGCGCGGGCGTCGGCGTCGTCGGCGTTGAGCCAGAACTGGAAGAACGCGTAGGGCGAGGTGAGCACCGGGTCGAGCCAGACCGCGCCGCCCTCGGTCTTGCCGAACTTGGTGCCGTCGGACTTGGTGACCAGCGGGGTGGACAGCGCGTGCACCGTCGCGCCCTCGGTCCGGCGCACGAGGTCGATGCCGGCGGTCAGGTTGCCCCACTGGTCCGAGCCGCCGGTCTGCAGCGTCACGCCGTGGCGGCGGAAGAGCTCGCGGTAGTCGTTGGCCTGCAGGATCTGGTAGCTGAACTCGGTGTAGCTGATCCCCGCTTCGGAGTTGAGCCGGGCGGCGACCGCCTCCTTGGCCAGCATCCGGCCGACCCGGAAGTGCTTGCCGATGTCGCGCAGGAAGTCGATCGCGGTCAGGGGCGCCGTCCAGTCGAGGTTGTCGACGTAGACCGGTCCCCTCAGGCCCTCCTGCTCCGCCGGCACCTCGAGGAAAGGGGCCACCTGGGTGCGGATGCTGTCCACCCAGCCGGCGACGGTGTCGCGGTCGTTGAGCTGGCGCTCCGCGGTCGGCCGGGGGTCGCCGATCAGGCCGGTCGCGCCGCCGACCAGGACGACGGGCTGGTGCCCGGCCCGCTGCAGCGCCCGCAGCACCATGAACTGCAGCAGGTGGCCGACGTGCAGGCTGGGCGCCGTCGGGTCGAAGCCGGCGTAGTAGGTGACCGGTCCGGCGGCCAGGTGGGCGCGCAGGGCGTCCTCGTCGGTGCTCTGGGCGATCAGCCCGCGGCGGTGCAGCTCGTCGATCACGTCGATCACGGGCTCAATCCTGCCTGGCCCGCCGGGAGCCGGGTCTGCCACCCGCTCGGAAGACGCTCACCGACTCCGCACCCGTCTCCCAGAACCGCCACGGCAGCTCGGTGGCCACGCTGATCCCGACCCGCGGCCCGGCCGAGACCTGCGCCGGCGGGTCGCCGCGGTGCAGCCGCACCGACGACGACGGGTCGAGCAGGTCGGCGTCCTTGTCTCCGGGCCCGATGGCCAGGGCCTGGGTCAGCCGGGCGGGACCGCGGGCCAGGTCGCGGGGAGCGCGCGCGGCGGGACGGCGGGCGGCGGCGAGGTCCTCCCCCACCACGACGTCCCCGGCGCGCAGCAGCACCGCCGACCCCTGGCCCGCGGCGCCCACGACGACGTTGGCGCACCAGTGCACGCCGTAGCTGAAGTAGACGTAGAGCCGCCCGGGCGGGCCGAACATGACCGCCGCGCGCGGCGTGGGCCCGCGGTGCGAGTGCGCCGCCGGGTCGGTGCCGTCGCCGGCGTAGGCCTCCACCTCGGTGAGCCGCAGCGCCACCCGTCCCTCCGGGCGGTCGGTGACCACCCAGCAGCCGAGCAGCGTGGGCGCCACGTCGTCCGGCGGACCGAGCAGCTCCCCCGCCGTGACGAGCGGTCCCGGAGCGCTCAGAGGGCCGCCGCCACGGGTGAGGACGAGGCCCAGCGGGCGTGCTCGGTGGCCAGCGCCGTGAGCGCGGTGATCTGGCCGGCGACCCGCTCGGGCGCCGTCCCCCCGCGGGCCGTGCGGGCCGCCAGCGCGCCCGGGACCGAGAGCACCGACCGCACCGCGGGGGTGAGCCGCTGGTCGATGCCGGCGAGCTGGTCGTCGTCGAGCTGGTCGAGCTCCAGACCGGCCTGCTCGCAGAAGGCGACCATCGAGCCCGCGATCTCGTGCGCCGACCGGAACGGCACGCCCTGGCGGACCAGCCACTCGGCGACGTCGGTGGCCAGCGCGAAGCCCTGCGGCGCGGCGGCCTCGAGCACCTCGGGTCGCAGGGTGAGGGTGGCCATCATCCCGGTGACCGCGGGCAGGAGCAGCAGGAGCTGCTCCATGGAGTCGAAGACCGGCTCCTTGTCCTCCTGCAGGTCGCGGTCGTAGGCCAGCGGCAGGCCCTTGAGCATGGTGAGCAGGCCGGTGAGGTTGCCGACGAACCGGCCGGACTTCCCGCGCGCCAGCTCGGCGATGTCGGGGTTCTTCTTCTGCGGCATGATCGACGACCCGGTGGCCCAGGCGTCGTCGAGCCGGGCCCAGCCGAACTCGGTCGACGTCCAGAGCACGACCTCCTCCCCCAGCCGGGACAGGTGCACGCCGAGCAGCGCCGCGGCGAAGCAGAACTCGGCGGCGAAGTCGCGGTCGCTCACGCCGTCGATGGAGTTGTCCGAGGCGCGGTCGAAGCCGAGCTCGGCGGCGACGGCGTCGGGGTCCAGCGGCAGGGACGAGCCGGCCAGCGCACCGGAGCCGTAGGGGCTGACGGCCGCGCGGCGGTCCCAGTCCTGCAGCCGGTCGACGTCCCGGGCGACGGCGTGCGCGTGCGCGAGCAGCTGGTGGGCGATGAGCACCGGCTGGGCGTGCTGCAGGTGCGTCATGCCCGGGGCCGGGACGTCCCGGTAGCGCTCGGCGAGGCCGACGAGCGCGGACTCCAGGGAGGACAGCTCGCCGACGAGGGCGCGGACGGTGTGCCGCAGGTAGAGCCGCAGGTCGGTGGCGATCTGGTCGTTGCGGCTGCGGCCGGCGCGCAGCTTGCCGCCGAGCGCGCCGAGCTTCTCGGTGAGCCCCCGCTCGAGTGCCTCGTGCACGTCCTCGTCGGAGTCGATGGCGGTGAAGGTGCCGGCCGCGACCTCGGCGGAGAGCTCGGTGAGGGCGCCGACCATCCGGTCGAGCTCCTCGTCGGTGAGCAGTCCGGCCCGGTGCAGCACACGGGCGTGGGCGCGGGATCCGGCCAGGTCGAACGGCGCCAGCTGCCAGTCGAAGTGCGTGGACTTCGAGAGGGCGGCCATCGCCGGGGACGGGCCGCCGCCGAAGCGGCCACCCCAGAGCCGGGTGTGCGTAGGGGCGACAGGCTCGGCCGGGCTCACGGTGCGGGGTCCTCCAGGTCGTTCTTCAGCTCGGGGTAGGCGGCGGGCAGGCGCTGGGCCATCGCGCGCAGCCGGTCGGCCAGGGCGACCCCGCCGTCCGGCTCGCGGGAGACGACCAGCAGAGTGTCGTCCCCCGCGATCGTGCCCAGGACGTCGGGGAGGCCGACCTTGTCCAGAGCGGAGGCCAGGAACTGCGCCGCGCCCGGCGGCGTGCGCAGGACGGCGAGGTTGGCGCTGCCCTCGGCGGAGGTCAGCAGGTCGGCCAGCAGCCGGGTGAGCCGGGCCGGCGCCGCCTGGGCCGGACGCAGCGGGGCGTTCTCCGGCGGCAGCACGTAGGACGCCGGTGCGCCGTCCGACCCGCGCATCTTGACCGCGCCGAGCTCCTCCAGGTCCCGCGAGAGGGTGGCCTGGGTGACCTCGATGCCCGAGCCGGCGAGCAGGCCGGCGAGCTGGGTCTGCGAGGTCACCGGCTGGGCCTCGATGAGCTCGCGGATCCGCGCCTGGCGGGCCGAGCGGGTCAGCGCCGTCGTCACCGCCGCCCCCGGGATCGTCGGCGCGCGGGCCGGCCGGGCGCGCGGGTCGTCACGAGTGCTCCAGGAGGCGCGAAGGACGTGCGCCCTCCGGGGCGCGACGGGCGACGGCCGGTCTCATGAGTGCTCCAGGAGCCAGATGAGGACGGCCTTCTGCGCGTGCAGCCGGTTCTCCGCCTCGTCCCACACCGCGCTCTGCGGCCCGTCGATGACCGAGCCGGCGATCTCCTTGCCGCGGTAGGCGGGCAGGCAGTGCAGGACGACGGCGTCCGCGGCGGCCCGGGCCAGCGCGTCGTCGTCCACCGCGTAGGGCAGGAACGGTGCGACACGGGCGTCGTACTCGTCCTCCTGCCCCATGGACACCCAGGTGTCGGTGACCAGGACGTCGGCGCCGTCCGCGGCGGCCGCCGGGTCGTCGGTCCAGCGCACCGAGCCGCCGGTCTCCGCGGCGATCTCCCCGGCCCGCTCGAGCACCTCCGGCGAGGGCTGGAAGGACTCCGGCGAGCCGATGCGCACGTGCATGCCCGCCGTCGCGCCGCCCAGCAGGTAGGAGTGCGCCATGTTGTTGGCGCCGTCCCCGAGGTAGCTCATCGTGAGGCCGGCGAGGGCGCCCCTGCGCTCGGCGACGGTCTGCAGGTCGGCGAGGATCTGGCAGGGGTGGAACCCGTCGGTGAGCGCGTTGACCACCGGCACCCGGCTGACCGCGGCCATCGCCTCGACCCGGTCCTGGCCGAAGGTGCGCCAGACGATCGCGGCGACCTGCCGGTCCAGCACGCGGGCGGTGTCCTCCACCGACTCGCCGCGGCCGAGCTGGCTGCTGCCGGCGTCGACCACCAGCGGGTACCCGCCGAGCTCGGCGACGCCCACGGAGAAGCTCACCCGGGTGCGGGTCGAGGGCTTGTCGAACAGCACCGCGACCGCGCGCGGCGCGCCGTTGGCGGCCCGCAGCGGGGCGGGCGCGGCCGCGGTGTGCCGGGTGCGCTTGAGCTCGGCCGCCAGCGCCAGCACCTCGGCCTGCTCGGCGGGGGTCAGGTCGTCGTCCCGCAGGAAGTGGCGGGTCACTCCTGCACCGCCGCGTCCAGGGCCGCCGGCAGAGCCGTGACGAAGGCGTCGACCTGGGCGTCGGTCAGCACCAGGGACGGCGCCAGCCGCAGCACGTCCGGGGCGACGGCGTTGGCGAGGAAGCCGGCGTCCCGCAGCCGGGCCTCCAGGGCGGCGGCGACCGGCGCGGTGAGGACGACGCCCAGCAGCGCGCCCCGGCCGCGGACGCCGGAGACACCCGGGTGGCCGAGGGCCTCGATGCCGGCGGTGAACCGGTGCTCGAGCTCCTTGGCCCGTTCCAGCAGCCCCTCGTCGCGGATCGTGTCCAGCACGGCGAGCGCGGCCGCGGCGGCGATCGGGTTCCCCCCGAAGGTGGAGCCGTGCGAGCCGGCGGTCATCAGGTCGGCGGCGTCGCCGAACGCGAGGGTGGCGCCGAGCGGGAGCCCGCCACCGATCGCCTTGGCCAGCGTGACGACGTCCGGCGCCACGCCCTCGGCCTGGTGGGCGAACCAGTGGCCGGTGCGGCCGGTGCCGGTCTGCACCTCGTCGACGGCGAACAGCGCACCGGCCGACCGCGCGGCGTCCTGCGCGGCGGCGAGGTAGCCGGGCGGGGCCGGCTGCACGCCGCCCTCGCCCAGCATCGGCTCGAGCAGCACCATCGCCGTGGCCTCGCTGACCGTGCCGGCCAGCGCCTCGGTGTCCCCGTAGGGCACGAACCGGACGCCGCCGGGCAGCGGGGCGAAGGCGTCGGCCTTGCCCGGCTGGCCGGTGAGCGCCAGCGCGCCCATGGTCCGGCCGTGGAAGGAGCCCTCGGCGGTGACCACCTCGGGGCGCCCGGTGAGCCGGGAGAGCTTGAACGCGGCCTCGTTCGCCTCGGCGCCGGAGTTGCAGAAGAAGACCCGGCCCGGCCGGCCGGCGAGCTCCAGCAGCCGCTCGGCGAGGGTCACACCCGGCTCGTGCATCGCCAGGTTGGAGACGTGGCCGAGCCGCGCGGCCTGCGTGGTGATCGCCTCGACCACCCGCGGGTGGGCGTGGCCGAGGATCGTCGTCGCGATGCCGCCGAGCAGGTCGGTGTACTCACGGCCGTCGACGTCCCACACCGTGGCGCCCTCGCCGCGGGCCAGCGCCACCGGCGGGGTCCGGTAGTTGTTCATCATCACGGCCGACCAGCGGGTGGCCAGCTCCTCCGTGCGGGTCATGCCGGCTCCTCCCCGGTGGTGCCGCGGGCCGGGACCACCATGGTCCCGGTGCCCTCGGACGTGAACATCTCCAGCAGCAGGGCGTGCGGGGTGCGGCCGTCGACGACGGTCGCCCGGTTCACCCCGCCCTCGACCGCCCGCAGGCAGGCGGCCATCTTCGGCACCATCCCCGAGTCCAGGGTGGGCAGGATCTCGGCCAGCTCGGCGGCGTCGATCTGCTGCACCAGCGAGTCGCGGTCGGGCCAGTCGGCGTAGAGCCCCTCGACGTCGGTGAGGACGACGAGCTTCACCGCGCCCAGCGCCACGGCCACCGCCGCCGCCGCGGTGTCGGCGTTGACGTTGTGCACCACGCCGTCCGGATCCGGGGCGACCGTGGCGATCACCGGGATGTGGCCGGAGTCCAGCAGCGCCCGCACCGGCGCCGGGTCGACCGCGACCACGTCGCCGACCAGGCCGACGTCGACCGGCTCGCCGTCCACCACCGCGGCGGTGCGCTCGGCGGTGAACAGGCCGCCGTCCTCGCCGGACAGGCCCACGGCCAGCGGGCCGTGCTGGTTGATCAGGCCGACCACCTCGGGGGTGACCTGGCCGGTGAGCACCATGCGGACGACGTCGATCGTCTCCTCGGTGGTCACCCGCAGCCCGCCGCGGAACTCGCTGGCGATGCCGAGCCGGCCGAGCATCTCGGTGATCTGCGGGCCGCCGCCGTGCACGACGACGGGCAGGATGCCGCAGGTCCGCAGGAAGACCATGTCCTCGGCGAAGGCCCGGCGGCACTCCTCGTCGACCATCGCGTGGCCGCCGTACTTGATCACCACGACGTTGCCGTGGAACTCCTTGAGCCACGGCAGCGCCCCGGTGAGCACGGCGACCTTGCGGGCGTCGCCCTCGGGGTCGTCGGTGCGCATGACCCGGCTGGTGCCGATCCGCTTGCGGACGGCGGGCACGGTGGGCGGTGCCTCCTCGACCCGGACGTCGGGCGGGGTGGGGTCCTGGGCGGTCACGTGGAGTACGCCGAGTTCTCGTGCACGTAGGCGATGGACAGGTCGTTGGTCCAGATCGTGGCCTGCTCGCCACCGGCGCCGAGGTCGACGTCGATGGTGATCCGGCGGCCGGTGAGGTCGACGCCCTCGCGCGGGTCGCCGATCGCGCCGCCGCGGCAGACCGTGACGCCGTTGATCGTCACGTCCACCCGGTCGGGCTCGAAGGCGGCGTCGGTGGTGCCGATCGCGGCCAGCACCCGGCCCCAGTTGGGGTCGTTGCCGAACAGCGCCGTCTTCAGCAGGTTGTTGCGGGCGCAGGCGCGGCCGGCGGTCAGCGCGTCCTCGACGCTGGCGGCGTTGCGGACCGTGATCGCGATGTCCTTGGTCGAGCCCTCGGCGTCGGCCAGCAGCTGCATCGCCAGGTCGGTCGACGCGGCGGTGAGCGCCTCGGCGACCTCCTCGGCCGACGGGGTGACCCCGCTGGCGCCGGACGCCATCACGATGACCGTGTCGTTGGTGGACAGGCAGCCGTCGGAGTCGACCCGCTCGAAGGAGACGCTGGTCGCCTGCTCCAGCGCGGTCCGCAAGGTGCCGGCGTCGACCACCGCGTCGGTGGTGAGGACGACGAGCATCGTGGCGAGGCTCGGCGCGAGCATCCCCGCGCCCTTGGCCATGCCGCCGACGGTCCAGCCGTCCCGCGCCTGCACGGTCGTCTTCGGGACGCTGTCGGTGGTCATGATCGCGCGGGCGGCGTCGTCCCCGCCGTCCTCGCTGAGCGCCGCCACCGCCGCGGTGACCCCGGCAGTCAGCTCGTCCATGGGCAGCCGGACGCCGATCAGGCCGGTGGAGGCCACCGCGACGTCGATCGCGCCGATGCCCAGCTCCGCTGCCGCGTGCTCGGCGGTGGCGTGGGTGTCACCGAAGCCCTCCGGCCCGGTGCACGCGTTGGCACCGCCGGAGTTCAGGACGACCGCCCGCGCTCGCTCGCCGGCCAGCACCTGCCGGCTCCAGAGCACCGGCGCGGCCGGGAAGCGGTTGGTGGTGAAGACGGCGGCGGCGGTGTCGTCCGGGCCGTGGTTGAGGACGACGGCGACGTCGAGGTCGCCGCTGGACTTCAGCCCGGCCGCGACCCCCGCCGCGGAGAAGCCCCTGGGCGCGGTGGCGCTCACGGTGCCACCCCCACGACCGGGAGGCCCGTCGTCTCCGGCAGGCCCAGGGCGAGGTTGGCGCACTGGATCGCCGCTCCCCCGGTGCCCTTGGTCAGGTTGTCCACGGCGGCGACGACGACCAGCCGGCCGGCGTCGGGGTCGACCGCGAGCTGCAGGGCGACGGTGTTGGCGCCGAGCACCTGTGCCGTCGTCGGCCACTGCCCTTCGTGCAGCAGGTGCACGAACGGCTCGTCGGCGTAGGCCTTCTCGTAGGCGGCCCGGGCGGCCGCCTCGTCGGTCCCCGGGGCGAGCTTCGCCGAGCAGGTGGCGAGGATGCCCCGGCTCATCGGCACCAGGGTCGGCGTGAAGCTGACGCGGACCGGCGCACCGGCGGCCCGCGACAGGTTCTGCACCATCTCCGGCGTGTGCCGGTGCACCCCGCCGACGCCGTAGGCGCTGACCGATCCCATGACCTCGCTGCCGAGCAGGTGCGGCTTGGCCGACTTCCCGGCACCCGAGGTGCCGCTGGCCGCGACCACGACCACCTCGGGCTCCACGAGACCGGCGGCAAGCGCCGGGGCGAGGGCGAGGGTCACCGAGGTCGGGTAGCAGCCGGGGACGGCGATCCGCCGGGCGCCCGCCAGCTCCTCCCGCTGGCCGGGCAGCTCGGGCAGGCCGTAGGGCCAGGTGCCGGCGTGCTCGGAGCCGTACCAGCGGGCCCACGCGGCGGGGTCGTTCAGCCGGTGGTCGGCGCCGCAGTCGATGACCAGCGTGTCCTCGGGCAGCTGCGCGGCGATGGCCGCCGACTCCCCGTGCGGCAGGGCGAGGACGACGACGTCGTAGCCGGCGAGGTCCTCCGCGTCGCTCGGCTGCACCTCGAGGTCGGCGTAGGGCAGCAGGTGCGGCTGCAGCTCGCCCAGGCGTCGGCCGGCACTCGAGTTGGCGTGCACCCCGGCCAGCCGGAGGTACGGGTGCCCGGCCAGCAGCCGGCACACCTCTCCCCCCGCGTACCCGGTGGCGCCGGTGACCCCGACCGTCCACGTCCGCCCTGGATTCATGGTGCATGACCATACACGGGCGTGCATGACTGTTCACGGCGGGAGGGGGCCAGTAGGTGCGTTCCACGGAGGTCGTGCTCTGCCCACGGTGGTGGGCAGAGCACGAGCTGCCGCGGACTGACTCTTTCGCCACCATGCGGGTGTGCTGCTCGAGGCGTGTGTCAACGGTGCCCGGCGTCCTTCGCGGCACCCGGCCCTCCCCGTCACCCCGGCCCAGCTGGCGGCCGACGCCGTGGCGGTGGCGTCGGCCGGAGCCGGGGCGGTCCACCTGCACGTCAAGGACGCCCAGGGCGCGGACACCCTCGACGGCGCGGCGCTGGGCGCGGTGCTGGCGGCGGTACGGGCCGCCGTCCCCGGTGTGCCGGTGGGTGTCACCACCGGGGCGTGGGCGGCACCGGACCCGGCCGACCGGCTGGCCGCCGTCGCCGCGTGGACGGCGCTGCCCGACTTCGCGTCCGTCAACTGGCACGAGCCCGGCGCCGAGGACGTCGCCGCCCTGCTGGTGGACCGCGGCGTCGGCGTCGAGGCGGGGCTGTGGCACGCCGAGGCCGTCGAGAGCTGGCGGCGGTGGCCGGACCGCGACCGCTGCCTGCGGGTGCTCCTGGAGCTGCCCGCCGGCCTCGACGAGGCGGCGACCGGCGAGGCCGCCGACGCGCTGATCACGGGCGTGGGCACCGGACCCGGCGGACGCACCGGCGGCGGCGTCCCGGTCCTGCTGCACGGTGCGGGCAGCAGCGCCTGGCCCGCCGTGCGGCGCGCGGGCCGCCGCGGGGTGTCGACGCGGATCGGCCTGGAGGACACCCTCGAGCTGCCCGACGGCTCGCCGGCTCCCGACAACGCCGCACTGGTGCGGGCCGCCGTCGCGCTGCTACCGGGACCGGCGCAGTAGCTCCCGGTCAGCCGAGCGAGCGCCGTCCGGCCCGGACGGCGAAGGCGTCAAGGGCGGCCAGCACCTCCGGTGACTGCCACATCCGGTTGCGCGCGGCGCCGGTGAACTCGGTGAGCACGCCGGCCTCGACCAGCGGCCGGATCGGGCGCAGCGCGTTGGCCGGCGAGACACCCAGCTCCCGGGCGACGGTGGCGGCGTCGACCACCGGCTGGCGGAGCAGCAGGTCGGCCAGCCGCCAGGTGGTCGCCCCACGCCGGGCCCGCACGGTGTCCTCCCAGCCGCGCCGGACGTCGTGCAGCTCGGCGACGAGCTGTCGCGCGTTGGCGATCGCCGCGAAGGAGGCCGTGGCGAGCATGGCGACGATGGGCACCGGATCGCCCGACCGGTAGGCGGTGAGCGTGTCGAAGTACGCGCGGGTGTCGGTGAGCAGACCCGCCGAGACCGGGACGGTGACCCGCCGGGTGAGCCGGCCGGCGCGCAGCATCGCGTGGACGAGCGCCCGCCCGGTGCGGCCGTTGCCGTCGGCGAAGGGGTGGATCGTCTCGAACTGCGCGTGGGCGAGCGCGGCCTGGGCCAGCAGCGGCAGGTCCGTCCGCCGGGCGAAGCGGACCAGGTCCGCCATCAGCCCCGGGACGGCGTCGGCGTGCGGCGGCACGTACTCCGCGCCGTGCGGCCCGTAGGAGTCCCCGCCGATCCAGACCGGCTCGGTGCGCCACCGCCCGGCGATGCCCGGGTCGACCGTGCGGAGCAGGGCGTCGTGCATCGCGAGGACGGCCCGCTCGTCGACGTCGTCCGCCAGGTCCAGGGCCGCCCGCATCGCGGCCACGTTGCCGACGATCTGCTGGGCGTTCCGCTTCTCCGTGCTGCCCATCTCGGCGAGGAGGACGGCCCGGGCACCCGAGGTGAGGTTCTCGATCATCGACGAGGACGCCGACTCCGACCGCAGCAGCACCACGGCGAACGGCGCGAGCTCCGCGCCCACCTCGGCGTCGAAGCGGGCGATCTCCGCGGTGGCCTCGGCCTCCAGCGCGGCGACGTCCGACGGCAGGCCGACCCGCACGTCGGCGATGGCGGGGACCACCGCCGCCCGGTAGGGCCCGACGTGCCGGGCGCGGACGGCCCGGGGCACCGCGTCGGCCGGGATGCCGGGAACCCAGGGCCGCTCCTCGGCGCCGATCGCCGGCCACCGCGGGAGCACGTCCGACGACATCGGGTCATCTTATCATCACTTGCGTCGCAATTGACGACAGCGGCCGGGGCTCCCCTCGACGTGCCGCTCCATCCGGCACGCGTGCGCACAGCGCCACCGGGGCATGTAGCCGGTCGACGAGGGCGCCGGCCCGTCCGAGGAGTCCGCACGTGAGCCCGTTCGACCGGATCGTGATCATCTTCAACCCGCACAGCACCGGCGACGCGCCGCAGTCGGCGGAGGAGCTGCACGCCGAGCTGACCCGCCGGCTGCCAGCCGTACCGGTGGAGCTGTGCCCCACCCAGCACGCTGGGCACGCCCGCGACCTGGCACGCGAGGCGGCCCGCACCGGGCGCCCGCTGCTGGTCTCGGTGAGCGGCGACGGCGGGTACAACGAGGTCGTCGACGGCGTCATGCAGGCCGGGAACGGCGAGGCCGTGTGCGCGGTGCGGGCGGCGGGCAACGCCAACGACCACCGCCGGACGACGCGGCGGCGACCCCTGGCCGACGCCGTCGTGGCCGGCGACGTCCGCCGGATCGACCTGCTGCGGCTGACCATCGGCAGCGGGGACGCCGCGCAGGTCCGGTACGCGCACTCCTACATCGGCGTCGGCCTGACCCCGGTGGTCGCCGTCGACCTGGAGGAGGGCGGGAAGGGGTCGTGGAAGGAGATCGTGACCGTGGTGCGGTCCTTCTCCCGGTTCCGGCCGTTCCCGATCAGGCTCGAGGACGGCAGGCGGCGCACCATCGACAGCCTGGTGTTCGCCAACATCGACCAGATGGCCAAGTACGCGACGCTCAGCGAGGGCGGCCGCCCCGACGACGGTCGGTTCGAGGTGATCACGCAGCGGCGCACCGGCAAGCTCCAGGTGCTGGGGACGCTCATCCGGGCGGCGACCCGCGGACTCGGTCCGCAACCCAGCGCCACCCACTACGCGTTCACGGCACTCGCGCCGATGCCGCTGCAGCTGGACGGCGAGCTGGTGGAGCTGGAGGCGGGCACCACCGTCGCCGTCGACATCGCACCGCGGGCGCTGGCCACGGTGTTCTGAAAGGCTACCGGGGTCAGGCCAGCGGGTCGCCGTCCCCGTAGGGCTGCAGGCGCAGCTGCCGGGCCGCGCCGTCCGGGGTGGTGGCCCGCAGGACGGCGAGGTCGTCGGCGCCGGCCCGGAGGAACCGGCCGGACCACTGGTCGAGCTCACCGGCGGCGATCGCGGCGACCAGCTCCACGACGAGCTCGGGCGGCGTCCAGTCGGTGAAGCCCTGCCACATCGGCATGGCGCGGGTCATCGGGGTGTCCACGACGCCCGGCGCCACGTCGAACACCCGCACGTCCAGGCCCTCCAGGGCGCCGGCCAGTGCCTCGGTCATCCGCATCAGGCCGGTCTTGGCCACCGAGTACGCCGAGTACTCCGGGCGGGCCCGCACGCCCATCCCGCTGGCGATGTCGACGACCCGGCCGCGGTTGCGCAGCACCATCCACGGGACGACGGCGCGGGCGAGCAGGAAGGCCCCGCGGACGTGGCTCTCCACGACCGCCCACCACTGGTCGGGGTCGGCCTCCCAGAGCGGCTCCTCGGCCGCGTCGATCAGCCCGGCGTTGTTGACCAGCAGGTCGACCGGGCCGAGTTCCTCGCGGACCCGCGCCACGGCGTCGTCCACGGCGGCCCGGTCGGTGACGTCGGCGGCCACGGCGAGGGTGCGGGCACCGGTGGCGGCGGTGACCTCGTCCATCGCCGCCGCCAGCCGGTCGCCGTTCCGGGCCAGGCCCGCCACGGCCATGCCGCGGGAGGCCAGCCCGTCCACCAGGTGCCGGCCGATCCCGGTCGACGCCCCGGTGACCAGCGCGACCTGACCGGCGAGTGCTGTGGCCCCGTCCCGGGTCCGGCCCTGAGCCTGCGAAGGGTGGGGAGGACGGGGTCCTTCAGCCACGGAGCTCCGCCTGCTGCGCCTGCTCGACGTGCGCGACCACGCGCTGGCGCAGCTCGGCGGCCTCCTCCCCGGACAGCGTCCGGTCGGGCGCGCGCAGGGTCAGCGAGTACGCCAGCGACCTCCGGCCCTCGCCCACCTGCGGTCCGGTGTAGACGTCGAACAGCCGCACCGCCTCCAGCAGGTCCCCGGCCGCCTCGCGGATCGAAGCCTCGACGGCCGCGGCCGGCACCTCCTCGGCGAGGACGAAGGCCAGGTCGACGAACACCGGCGGGAAGCTCGACAGGTGCGGCCCGGTGGGCACCGGCACCGGCGGCAGCGCGTCGACGTCCAGCTCCATGACCGCCGTGCGCGGGGGCAGGTCCAGCGCCGCGCACACCCGCGGGTGCAGCTCGCCGGCGTGGCCGACCACGCGCCCGTCGACGAGCAGCTCGGCACAGCGGCCCGGGTGCCAGGGCGCCCGCTCCCTCGCCCGCACGGTCAGCTCGACGCCGGCGGCCTCGGCCACCCGGCGGGCGGCCTGCACCGCGTCGGCCCAGACGGCCGGGCGGCCCTGCCCCCACCAGCCGCGCGGCTCGCGGTGCCCGGAGAGCGCCACCGCGACGTGCCACGGCTGCTCGGGCACCGCGCCGAGCAGCGCGGCCAGCGTCTCGTCGTCCGGACGCCGGTCGACGCCGGGCAGCGGGGCCGCGGGCCGCTCGCCGCCGGGGAAGACCGAGCCGTGCTCGAAGAGCGCGACGTCGCGCAGCCCGCGGGAGAGGTTGCGCGCCAGGGCGGCGAGCAGGCCCGGCAGCAGCGTCGTGCGCAGCGCCGGCTCCTCCTCCGACAGCGGGTTGCGCACCAGCAGCACCTGCCGGCGCGGGTCGCCGTCGGGCAGCCCGAGCGCGTCGAGGGCCGCCGTCCCGAGGAAGGGGAAGGACGGCGCCTCGACGTAGCCGAACTCGGCCAGGGCCCGGCCGACGGCGCGCCGGCGGCGCTGGCCGTCGGTCAGCCCGCGGCCGGGCGGCGCGGTGGGCAGCACCGAGGGGACGTCGTCGTAGCCGGCCAGCCGGACGACCTCCTCGACCAGGTCGGCGGGGTCGGTGAGGTCCGGGCGCCAGGACGGCGGGGTGACCGCCAGCGCGCCGCCGTCCCCCTCGACGGTGCAGCCGACCGCGCCGAGCAGCCCGCTGACCTGCGCCGGGGTGTAGGCCACGCCGGCGATGCGGCCGGGCAGCGCCGGGTCCAGCGCGATCGCCGGGCGCGGGCCGCGGGTGTCGACGTCCACCGGCGTGCCGACGACGCGGGCGCCGCCGTACTCGGCGAGCAGGGCCGCGGCGCGGGCCAGCGCGACCATCGTCATCTCCGGGTCCACGCCGCGCTCGAAGCGCTTGGCCGCCTCGCTGGGCAGCCGGTGCCGGCGGGCGGTGCGGGCCACGCCGGTCGGCTCCCAGTGCGCGGCCTCCAGCAGCACGCTGCCGGTGGCGGCGCCGATCTCGGTCGAGGCGCCGCCCATGACCGCGGCCAGCCCGATCGGCCCGGAGTCGTCGGTGATCAGCAGGTCGTCCGACGCCAGCCGGCGCTGGCTGCCGTCCAGGGTGGTCAGCCGCTCCCCCTCGCGCGCCCGGCGGACGACGATCGCACCGCTCACGCGGTCGCGGTCGAAGGCGTGCATCGGCTGGCCGAGCTCGAGCATCACGTAGTTGGTGACGTCGACGGCCAGCGAGATGCTGCGGACGCCGGACTGCGCCAGCCGCCGGCGCATCCACCACGGGCTCGGCGCGGTCGGGTCCAGGCCCTCCAGCGCGACCATCGAGAACCGGTCGCAGCGCTCGGCGTCCTCGACCGTCACCTGCCACGCCGGCTCCCCGGACCAGGCCGGCGGGGTCAGCGCGCCGGGGTCGCGCCACGGCACGCCGAGCCCGGTGCCCATCTCGCGGGCGATGCCGCGCATGGACAGGCAGTAGCCGCGGTCGGGGGTGACGGCGAGCTCGATGACGACGTCGTCCAGCCCGACGACAGGAGCGGCCGGGGTGCCCGGGGCCGGGGCGTCGTCGCCGAGCACCAGGATGCCGGCGTGGTCGTCGCCGACGCCCAGCTCGCGGACCGAGCAGATCATCCCGTCGGAGACGTGGTCGTAGGTCGTCCGTGCGGCGATCTGGAAGCCGCCGGGCAGCACCGCCCCGGGCAGCGCGACGACCACGGCGTCCCCGACGGCGAAGTTGGTGGCACCGCAGACGATGCCCCGCGGTGTCCCCTCCCCGACGTCGACCCGGCAGTACCGGATCGGCTTCTTGAAGCCGGTCAGCTCCTCGATCTCCAGCACCCGGCCGACGACGAGCGGGCCGGTGACCTCGGCGGGCCGGTGGACCTCCTCGACCTCCAGGCCCAGCCGCACGAAGGCGGTGTCGAGGTCCTCGACGGGGGTGCCGGCGGGGACGTCGACGTGCTCGGCCAGCCAGCCGATGGGGACCCTCACTGCTCGACTCCGAACGAAGAAGTGAACCGGACGTCGCCCTCGGCGAAGTGCCGCATGTCGCCGACGGCCGAACGGAACTGCAGGGCCCGCTCGATGCCCATGCCGAACGCGAAGCCGGTGTAGGCGTCCGGGTCGATGCCGCAGGCCACGAGCACCCGCGGGTTGACCATCCCGCAGCCGCCCCACTCGACCCAGCGCGGGCCGTCGCGGTGCTCGGGGAACCAGACGTCGAACTCCGCCGACGGCTCGGTGAACGGGAAGTACGACGGTCGCCAGCGGGTGACCGCGTCGGCGCCGAACAGCGAGCGGGCCAGGTGGTCCAGGGTGCCCCGCAGGTGTGCCATGGTCAGCCCGCGGTCGACCGCCAGCCCCTCGACCTGGTGGAACACCGGCAGGTGGGTCGCGTCGAGCTCGTCGGTCCGGTACACCCGGCCGGGCGCCACGACGTAGATCGGCGGGGTGCGGGACAGCATCGTGCGCGCCTGCACCGGGCTGGTGTGCGTGCGCAGCACCAGGCCGGAGTCCTCGGGGGCGACGAAGAAGGTGTCCATCATCGTGCGCGCCGGGTGGTCGCGGCCGATGTTGAGCGCGTCGAAGTTGAGCCACTCCGCCTCGAGCTCCGGGCCCTCGGCGACCTCGTAGCCCATCCCGACGAAGGTGTCGGCGATCCGGTCGGTGAGCGTGGTCAGCGGGTGCCGGGCGCCGCGGGGCAGCCGGTCCCACGGCAGCGTGACGTCGACCCGCTCCTCGGCCAGCACCCGCGCGTCGCGCTCGGCCTCGAGCTCGGCGCGGCGGGCCTCGAAGGCCTCGGTGACGGCCACGCGGGCGGCGTTCACCCGCTTGCCGGCGTCCGCCCTCGCCGCCGGGGGCAGCGCGCCGAGCTCGCGGCGGGCCAGCGGCACCGGCGCGCGGTCACCGAGGTGGGCCGGGCGGACGGCGGCCAGCGCCTCCAGGTCCGCGGCCCCGGTGAAGGCCTGCCGCGCCGCGGCGACCGCGGCGTCGAGGGCCTCGGGCGACAGGGCGGCGACCTGCTTGGGGTCGTAGGGGTCGTTGGCGCCAGACACGGGAGGCCATTCTGCCCGGGCCGCCCGGGCCGCCGCTGCCGGGTTTGCGGCCCGGCCCGCCCGGTGGGGGCTCACCCGATGGAGCGAGCCCGGTCCCGCGTCCGCTCAACGGGGGACGGCGGCGTCCGATGGGAGGACGTGGCTTCCTCTTCGACCCTCTCCGGTGCGGGCATCGACGACGTCCTGCGGGACGGGGTGGTGCACAGCGTCTTCCAGCCCATCGTCGAGCTCGACACCGGGCGCGTGGTGGCCTACGAGGCCCTCGCCCGGGGCCCGCAGGGTCCGCTGGAGCGCCCCGACCGCCTCTTCGCCGCGGCCCGCGCGGCCGGCCGGCTCGCCGAGCTCGACGCCGCCTGCCGCAGCGCCGCGCTCACCGGCGCGGTGGAGGCCGGCCTGCAGGCGCCGCTGACCCTCTTCGTCAACGTCGAGCCCGAGGTCCTCGACCGCGCGCCGATGGAGGAGCTGCTGTCCATCGCGCAGACCGCCCCGGGTGGCCTGCGGGTGGTCCTGGAGATCACCGAGCGCGCGCTGGCCACCCGGCCGGCCGAGCTGCTGCGCACCGTCGAGCGGGTCCGCGCCGTCGGCTGGGGCGTCGCGGTGGACGACGTCGGCGCCGAGGCGATGTCGCTGGCCTTCATGCCGCTGCTGCGCCCGGACGTGATCAAGCTGGACCTGAGCCTGGTGCAGGAGCGCCCGGGCCCGGTGATCGCCGAGATCATGAACGCGGTCAACGCGCACGCCGAGCGCACCGGCGCCGTGGTGCTCGCCGAGGGCATCGAGGACGAGGCCCACCTGCGGACGGCCCGCGCGCTCGGCGCGACGCTGGGCCAGGGGTGGTTCTTCGGCCGCCCCGGCCCCGGCCCGGTCGAGGGCGCGGTCACCGGCTCGCTGGTGCTGCCCTCGCAGCGGGCCGAGACCGTCACCCGGGACGCCGACGTCTCGCCGTTCGCCTGCCTGCCGATCGACGTCCCGCTGCGGGAGTCGCCGAAGGCGCTGCTCATCGAGCTGTCCAAGCAGCTGGAGCGCGAGGCGCTGCGGCTGGGCGAGACCGCGGTCGTGGCCGCCACCTTCCAGGAGGCCCGGCACTTCACGCCGGCCACCACGCTGCGCTACCGCGACCTGGTCGAGCGCACCGGCTTCGTCTGCGCCCTCGGCGAGGACCTGCCGGTCGAGCCGCTGCCCGGCCTGCGCGGCGCGACGCTCGCCCCCGGCGACCCGGTCCGCGGCGAGTGGGACGTCACCGTGCTGGGCCCGCACTTCGCCGCCGCGCTGCTGGCCCGCGACCTGGGCGACGACGGTCCCGACGCCGAGCGCCGGTTCGCCTACGCGCTGACCTACGACCGCGACACCGTCGTCCGCGCGACCGCGGCGCTGTTGGCCCGCGTCGCCCCGCGCTCGGAGCCGCTGCCGGCGCCGGCCCAGGCACCGGCCGCTCCGCCCGCTCCCGTCGTGCCCGACCCCGATCGGTTCGACGCCGGCGTGCTGATCGCCGCGACCGGCGACACGCTCGTCCAGGGCGCGCTGGCCTCGACGCCCACCGGCGTCTCGATCGTCGACATGCGCCGGCCCGACCAGCCGCTGGTGTACGTCAACCCGGCCTTCGAGAAGCTCGCCGGGCTGCCGAAGTCGGAGCTGCTGGGCCGCAACTGCCGGTTCCTGCAGGGCCCGGACACCGACCCGACCGCGGTCGCCGCCGTCCGCCGTGCGGTGGACGCCGGCGAGGAGTGCCGCGTGACCGTCCTCAACCACCGCGGGCCGGAGAAGACGCCGTGGTGGAACGAGTTGCACCTGGCGCCGGTCGTCGGGCCCGACGGCACGGTGACCCACTACATCGGTACCCAGGTCGACGTCACCGCGCGGGTGGACGCGGAGCGCGCCCTCGTGCAGGAGCGCGACCGCACCCGCACCTACCTGGCCCGCATCGAGGAGCTGGCCTACACCGACTCGCTCACCGGCCTGCCCAACCGGCGGCGGCTGGCCGAGCAGGTCGACACCGCCATCTGGAACGCCCGGGCCCACGGTGAGGCGGTGGCGGTGCTGTTCGTCGACCTGGTCGGCTTCAAGTGCGTGAACGACCGGTTCGGGCACGCGGTGGGCGACGAGCTGCTGGTCGCCGTCGCCGACCGGCTCCGCGGCCGGCTGCGCCGCAACGACCTGCTGGCCCGCCTCGGCGGCGACGAGTTCCTCGTCGCGCTCACCGGCCTGCCCGAGGCCACCGCGGCCGCCGAGGCCCGCCGGATCGCCGGCGAGCTGGCCGAGGTGGTGGCCCGCCCCGTGTCACTGCGCGAGCAGGAGGTCACCGTGCGGGCGAGCATCGGAGTCAGCGTCTGGCCCGAGGACGGCGCGGACTTCCCCGCGCTGCTGCACTCGGCCGACATGCGGATGTACGCCACCCGGACCGACCCGACCACCTGAACGCCGGCCCAGTCAGCCCCGCGCGAGCTGGGTGGCGTAGAGGCAGATCGCCGCGGCCGCGGCCAGGTTGAGGCTCTCGGCGCGCCCCCGCATCGGGATGCGTACCCGTGCGTCGGCCACTGCGGCGAGGTCGGCGGGCACCCCGCGGGCCTCGTTGCCGAACAACCACAGCACCGGGCCGGTGAGCCGCTCGGTGACCTCCGGGAGCGTCGCCTCGCCCCCGCCGTCGGCCGCGAACACGGTGACCCCGGCGGCCTGCAGCCGGGGCAGCAGCGCCTCGAGCGGCGTCCCGCGGACGACGTCGACGTGGAAGAGGCTGCCGGCGCTGGCCCGCACCGCCTTGCCGCCGTAGGGGTCCGCCGAGCCGGCGCCGAACACGACCGCCCCGGCGCCGCAGGCGTCCGCGGTGCGCAGCACGGTGCCGGCGTTGCCGGGGTCGGCGAGCTCGGCCAGCGCCACGGCGAGCCGCGGCGGCGCGCCCAGCAGGACGTCGGCCGGCACGTCGCGGAGCGCGCAGACCGCGACCAGGCCCTGCGGGGTGACCGTCTCCGACAGCGTCGCCGCGGCCTTGTCGGTGACCACGCGGACCGGGACGGGCGAGCCGGTCAGCAGGTCGCGGTGCGTCTCGGCGGCGGCCTCGGTGGCGAACACCTCGCGCACCCCCGCCGGGTCGGCGAGCGCCTCGACCACGGCCTGCCGCCCCTCGGCGAGGAACAGTCCCGCGGCGTCGCGGCCGGCCCGCCGGGTCAGCTTGCGCGCGGCGACCACCCGCGCCGAGCGCTCGGTCAGCGGCTCGGTCACCGTTCGTCGTCCTCCCGCGAGATCTGCACAGTGGTGGTCATCCGGCTCCCGATGGCCGCGAGTGTGCAGATCTCACGGCCCGCACACACGGCGACGCCGCCGGCGCCGGCCCGTCGAGGGGTCGGCGCCGGCGGCGTCAGCGGTGCGTTCGCTCAGGCGGCCTGGGTGCCGGTCGCCTCGGGGTTCGCGGCGAGCGCGGCGCGGGCGGTCTCCACCAGCGCGGCGAAGGCGGCCGGCTCGTTGACGGCCAGCTCGGCCAGCACGCGGCGGTCGAGCTCGATGCCGGCGAGCTTGAGGCCCTGCATGAACCGGTTGTAGGTCATGTCGTTCTGGCGGGCCGCGGCGTTGATGCGGGTGATCCACAGCTTGCGGAAGTCACCCTTGCGCACCTTGCGGTCGCGGTACTGGTAGGTCGCCGAGTGGAGGATCTGCTCCTTGGCCTTGCGGTACAGCCGGGACCGCTGGCCCCGGTAGCCGCTGGCCGCCTCGAGGGTCGTCCGGCGCTTCTTCTGGGCGTTGACCGCCCGCTTCACGCGTGCCACGGAAGGGCTCCTTCTCGTCTAGGGGGGCGCTCAGAGCCCGAGCAGCTTCTTGAGGTTCTTGGTGTCGGCCGGGGAGATGACCTGGTCCTGGTCGAGCCGGCGCTTGCGACGCGAGGACTTGTGCTCGAACTTGTGCTGGTTGTTGGCCTGCTCGCGCATGAGCTTCCCGCTGCCCGTCACGCGCACTCGCTTCACGGTGCCCTTGTGCGTCTTCTGCTTCGGCATGTCCTCGGTCCTCGTTCGTGTGTGGCGGCGCCGTGGCACGTCGACGTCGCGGCAGCCCGGGAGCTGCCGCGGCGTCCACCGGTTCCGGCGCCGGTGCGTCTGGTGGTGCGGTCCTGCGGCCGGTCAGGCCTGCGGACCCTGCCCCTCGGCGGCCTTCTCGGCCTTCGCGGAGCGGCGGGCCGCGTCGGTCGCGGCCTGGTTCCGGTGCGGGGCGATCACCATGACCATGTTGCGGCCGTCCTGCTTCGGGTTGGACTCCACGACGCCGAGCTCGGCGACGTCGGCGGCCAACCGCTGGAGCAGCCGGTAGCCCATCTCCGGACGGGACTGCTCGCGGCCGCGGAACATCACGGTGATCTTGACCTTGTCGCCGCCTCGCAGGAAGCGCTCGACGTGGCCCTTTTTGGTCTCGTAGTCGTGCGGGTCGATCTTCAGGCGCAGCCGCATCTCCTTGATGACGGTGAGCGCCTGGTTCCGCCGGGCCTCGCGGGCCTTCTGGGCGGACTCGTACTTGAACTTCCCGTAGTCCATGAGCTTGGCGACCGGTGGCTTGGCCATGGGCGCGACCTCGACCAGGTCGAGCTCGGAGTCCTGGGCCAGGCGCAGCGCCTCGCCGATCGACACGACGCCGACCTGCTCGCCCTCGGGGCCGACCAGGCGGACCTCGGGGACGCGGATGCGGTCGTTGATGCGGGGCTCGGTGATGGCCTCTCCTCTGCTGCTGCATGGGGAGGGCTCGCTCGGCCACCGGATGCCGACGTGAGAGAGGCCCCACGAGCAGTGCTCGTGGGGCCCACTCGCCGGGGTGCACCGAGCCCGGAAGCTCGTGCACGCCGCGGGCCCGGCCGGGGCCGGGCTCCGCGATCCGGGGACCTGGACGCCTCGACGGCGCCAGGTGGGAGCGGGCTCCTCTTGGTCGAGCGGCCCGGGGCAGGGCCGCTCAGTGGTTCGCGCGCCTCGTGTAGCGGGGAGGCACGCTGATACTACAGCGTCACGGGGACGGCGGTCATTCCCGGTGGTGACCGCCTGGAACGGCCACCCTCCAGGGACCCGCGCCGAGCGTGCGAGACGTGGGGGGAAGGGTGGTCCTCCTTCAGTCGTCGTAGAGCAGCGGCGGACGTGGCGGAGGCGGCGGCTGGGACGCCCGGGCCGCGGCCAGCAGCGCCCGCAGCCCCTCGACGGCCTCGACGGCGCGGTCGCCGTCGGCACCCTGGATCGCCAGCAGGGCGAACTCGTCGTCGTTGGTGAGCAGCAGCGTGGCCCAGCGGAACCGGCGGTCGAAGCGGATCGCCTGCACCGCGGTCCAGGGCACGGTGCGCTCGCCGGCCAGGTTGCGCACCCGGACGCCGGTCGCGTCGGCGTCCACCCGCGGTCGGCCCAGGGCCAGCAGGCCCGCGCCCAGCACCAGCCCGAGGCCCACGATGGCGACCTGGTCCGCGGTGGTGAAGCGCGCCACGCCGGTCGCGTTCTCCTGCAGCGTCACCCCGACGTAGGTCAGGACGGTGACGACGACGAGAGCCGCTCCCGCGCACAGCAGCCGCCATCGGCGCGGCACGGCGGAGACGGCGGTCGGCGCGGTGGCTGGCACGCGCCCATCCTCCCAGGCCGGGGCCGGGCGCCGGGCCACCCCGCGGTGCAGGCCCGCGGGTCGGGGTCTCCCACCGGGCTAGGCTGACCGCGGCGCTGCCGCCCCGTCCAACTACGGCGGAGGTCGCAGCCGACCGCCGAGAGGTGCCCGTGCGCCACGACCACCAGGGCTCGGAGCGCCCACGTCACGACCTCCCCCTCGCCGACGAGCTGTCGGCCGTCTCCGCCCGCGTGGCCGGGCTGCTGCTCTCCGAGGAGACGGTGGACACCGCGCTCGGCCTGGTCAGCTCGCTGGCCCTGGACGCCGTCCCGGGGGCGGTGGGCGCGGGTGTCTCCATCGTCGACGAGCGCGGCCGCCGCAGCTCCGGCTCCACCGACGCCCGGGTGCAGCGCGCCGACGCCCTGCAGTACGAGCTCGGCGAGGGGCCCTGCCTGGCCGCGGCGGCGGGACGCCGGATGGTCCGCGTCGACGACCTGCCCACCGACCGCCGGTGGCCGCGGTGGGCGTCGGCGGTGACCCCGCTGGGCCTGCGGGCGGCGATGAGCGTGCCGCTGGTCGCCGGTGACGCCTCGCTCGGTGCGCTCAAGGTGTACGCGGAACGGCCGGGGTCCTTCGACGTCTCCGCCGAGAGGCGGCTGACGCTGTCCGCGGCGCAGGCGGCGATCCTCGCGGCGAACGTGCAGACCCGGGAACGCGCCCGGCGGCTCACCGAGGGGCTGCGGCAGGCGGTCCGGGAGCGGGACGTGGTGAGCACCGCGAAGGGGGTCGTCATGGCCCAGCACGGGGTGCCGGAGGACGTGGCCTTCGGCATCCTCGTGTCCCGCGCGGGCGAGGAGGGCGCCGCGCTGGCCGACGTCGCCCGGACGGTGGTGGAGTCCGCCGTCCGCCGGCGACGGTGACCCGCCGCCCCGGGCCGGGCGCGCCCGAGGACCCCTCCGAGGAGGAGCGCCGCCACGCCTTGCGGTCGGCCCTCGAGGCCGCCGACCTGACCCTGGACCAGTTGTGGACGCGGTACTTCGCGATCGGCGGTCACGCAGACCTGTTCGAGGTGGAGGGCCACCTGCAGGGACTCCTGTCGCTGCCGCCCGCGGAGGTCAACGTCCTGGCCCACGCCCTCAACGAGCGGCTCGACGAGCTGGTGACCCAGCACCGGGTCCCCTACCTCCCACCGGTGCGCCGGGGCCGGACCCGCGGGCCGTTCGCCACCCTGCTGCGCCTGGTCGAGACGGCGCACCTCGCGCCCCCCGACCGGCTGCCCGCCCTGGTCGGCGAGGCCGGCGCGGCCCTGGGGGTGGAGGTGACGGTCCACGTCGCCGACCACGAGCAGCGCCGGCTGTGGCCGCTGCGGCCGGCCGGTCCCGGCTCCCCCGACTCGCTGCCCATCGACGGCTCCCTGCCCGGCCGGGTCTTCCAGTCGGTCCGGCTGCTGCCGTCCGACGCCGACGGCGTGCGCCGGCTGTGGCTCCCGCTGCTCGACGGCTCGGACCGGATCGGGGTCCTCGAGGTGCGGGTCGGCACGGAGTCGGAGCTCTACGACCCCGGCTTGCGGGAGGAGTGCCGCTGGCTGGCGGAGCTGGTCGGCTCGCTGCTGGCGTCGATGGGCCAGTACGGCGACGGGCTGGAGCGGCCCCGCCGTACCCGGCCCCGCACCGCCTCCGCCGAGCTGCTGTGGCAGCTGCTGCCGCCGCTGACGGCCGGCAGCGGGACCTTCGTGCTCTCCGGGGTGCTGGAGCCGGCCTACGAGGCGGGCGGGGACGCCTTCGACTACTCGCTGTCCGACACCACCGTCTCCCTGGCCGCCTTCGACGCGATGGGGCACGGCCTGGCCGCTGCCCTCCTCGCCGCCGCCGCGGTGTCGGCCTACCGCAGCGCCCGCCGCGACGGCCGCGGCGTCTATGACCAGGCGCGGGCGATCGACGAGGTGGTGGCGGACACCTTCCCCGGCAGCGCGTTCGTCACCGGGGTGCTCGCCGAGCTCGACGTCCCCAGTGGCCGGCTGCGCTACGTCAACGCCGGGCACCCGACGCCCTACCTGCTGCGCGGTGGGAAGGTCGTGAAGTCGCTGGCCGGCGGACGGCGCCGGCCCTTCGGGCTGGGCACCGGCGTCCTCACCGTGGCCGAGGAGGCACTGCAGCCCGGCGACTGGCTGGCGGTGCACACCGACGGCGTCACCGAGGCCCGGGACGCCACCGGCGCCTGGTTCGGCGAGGAACGGCTGGTCGACCTGCTCACCCGCGAGGTCGCCGGCGGTCAGACCCCACCGGAGACGGCCCGCCGGCTGATGCACGCGGTGCTGGACCACCAGGACGGACTGCTGCAGGACGACGCCAGCGTGCTGCTCGCGCGCTGGGCGCCGGAGCCGCGCGGACTGTGAGCCGGCCGACCCGCGCAGGACACACGGGCGCAACGGGGAGGACGCACCATGGTCCTGCGCCCCGAGTCCAGGGTGCGCCGTCGAGGAGGGGGACCCGTGACCGAAGCCCTGCCCGAGGCCCCGCCCGGCAGTGAGGGGCCGCTGCCCCTGGCCGGCTACACCGTCGCGGTGACCGCCGCCCGGCGCCGCGAGGAGCTGGGCGCGCTGCTGGCCCGCCGCGGCGCGCGGGTCGTCCACGCCCCGGCCATCCGGATCGTGCCGCTGGCCGACGACGCCGAGCTGGTCGCCGCCACCCGCGCCGTCCTGGCCGCGCCGGTGGACCTGGTCGTCGCCACCACCGGCGTCGGCTTCCGCGGGTGGCTGGAGGCCGCCGACGCGTGGGACCTGCCGCTGGTCGACCACCTGCGCGGCGCCCGGGTGCTGGCGCGCGGCCCCAAGGCGCGCGGCGCGATCCGCGGCGGCGGGCTGGTCGACGCGTGGTCGCCGGCGTCGGAGTCGTCGGCCGAGGTGCTCGAGCACCTGCTGTCGGGGGCCGAGGGCCCGCTGCAGGGACGCCGCATCGCCGTCCAGCTGCACGGCGACCCGCTGCCGGACTTCGTCGCGGCACTGCGGGCGACCGGGGCCGACGTGGTGACCGTGCCGGTGTACCGCTGGGTGCTGCCGGAGGACGTCGAGCCGGTGCGCCGGCTGGTGCGCTCGGTGGTCGCCGGGACCGTCGACGCGGTCACCTTCACCAGCGCCCCCGCGGCGGCGAGCCTGCTGGCGGTGGCCGACGAGCTGGGCCGGCGGGCGGAGCTGGTCGCCGCGCTCACCGGCGGCGTCCTGCCGGTGGCGGTGGGCCCGGTGACCGCCGGCCCGCTCACCGCCGCGGGGATCGACGCGGTGCAGCCCGAGCGCGCCCGGCTGGGCGCCCTGGCCCGCGAGGTGGTGGCCCGGCTGCCCGAGCGCGACCCGGTCCTGCGCGTCGGGGAGCAGGAGCTGCAGGTGCGCGGGCACGCCGCCCTGCTGGACGGGCGCGTGGTCGAGCTGGCGCCCGGGCCGATGGCGGTGCTGCGGGCGCTGGCGGCCCGGCCGGGCACCGTCGTCCCCAAGGCCGACCTCGTGGCCGGCCTCCCCGGCGGCGGGGACGGGCACGCCGTCGAGATGGCCGTGACCCGGCTGCGGGCGGCGCTCGGGCCCGGTGTCGTGGAGACCGTGGTGAAGCGCGGCTACCGATTGGCGGTGTGATCCCACCCTCCGCCGCAGTTGATCATGGGGTCGTTGCCGGCGACACGCGACGACTCGCCGCGGACGCCGGCAACGACCCCGTGATCACGGACGGCGAGGGTGACGACTACACCCCCGCCATCCGAGCCGCCGGTCGCAGGTAGACCGTCCAGGTGACGACGAGGCAGACCAGGTAGAAGGCGATGAACACCAGGTAGGCCGAGTCACCGGCGCCGGTGGTCAGGAACGACTGGCGGAACGCCAGGTTGACCAGCACCCCGCCGAAGGCGCCGACCGCGCCGGCGATGCCGATGAGCGCGCCGGACGTGCGCAGCGCGTGCCGGTCGGCGGCGTCGCCGTCCTCGCCGGCGGCCACCCGCTGCTGGGCCTGGCTGCGGAAGATCGCCGGGATCATCTTGTAGGTCGAGCCGTTGCCCACCCCGCTGAGCACGAACAGCGCCACGAACCCGACCACGAACAGCGGCAGCGACTCCAGCCGGCTCGCCGTCCACACGATCGACGCGCCCACCGCCATCGCCGCGAAGTTCCAGAAGGTGATCCGGGCACCGCCGAAGCGGTCGGCCAGCGAGCCGCCGAGCGGGCGGATCAGCGAGCCCAGCAGCGGGCCGAGCCAGGTCAGCGAGGCGGCGGCCAGCGGCGTGGCGAAGTCCTGCGTGAACTGGTTCTGCAGCACCTGGCCGAAGGCGAACCCGAAGCCGATGAACGACCCGAAGGTGCCGATGTAGAGGAACGACATGATCCAGGTGTGCGGCTCGCGGGTGGCCTCGCGCATGGCCCGCGGCTGGTTGCGCGCCGTCGTCAGGTTGTCCATGAGCAGCGCCGCGCCGACGGCGGCGGCGACGATCAGCGGGATGTAGACGACCAGCACGATCCGCGGGTGCTCGACCCCGGCGGTGGCCAGCACGAGCAGGCCGACCAGCTGGACGACCGGGACGCCGAGGTTGCCGCCGCCGGCGTTGAGGCCGAGCGCCCAGCCCTTGAGCCGGTTCGGGTAGAAGGCGTTGATGTTGGCCATGGAGCTGGCGAAGTTGCCGCCGCCGACACCGGCCAGGCAGCTGACCAGCAGCAGCGTCGAGTAGTCGACGCCGGGCTCGAGGACGACGGCCGTGGCGATCGTGGGCACCAGCAGCAGCGCGGCGCTGACGATCGTCCAGTTGCGGCCGCCGAACGTGGCGACGGCGAAGGTGTAGGGCAGCCGGACGAACGCGCCGAGCGCCGTCGGCAGCGTGGTGAGCAGGAACTTCCCGGCCGGGTCGATGCCGTACACCGCCTCGGGCAGGAACAGCACGAGCACCGACCACAGGCTCCAGACGGAGAAGCCGATGTGCTCGGAGAACACCGAGGAGAACAAGTTGCGGCGGGCGACCGGCTTGCCGGTGGACTCCCAGAAGGCGGGGTCCTCCGGGCGCCAGTCGTCGATCCAGCGGCCGGGGCGCGGCCTGGCTGGGAGCGGCGCGGTCGGCTGTCGGGTGGTGGGCGTGGGGGCGGCCATGGGGCAGAACGGTGACGCCCCGTCGTTCCCCCGCCGTTGCTGCCGGGCAGATCTCGTGTTCCGTTGTGCTCACCGGCGCTGACCCGCTGTGGTGAGGCCCCCGCCGCCGGAGTGCGCACCGCCCCGGCCAGCGGAGAGGATCGGTCCCGTGACTGCGACCGAGGAGACCCCGGCCACCGGCCGCGCCCTGTTCGAGGCCGGTGCCGCGGTCGCGGGGTCGATGAGCCGCAGCGCCGCGACGCTGGTCTACCCCGGCCCCGGCAGCCGGGCGGCGGTGCGGCTGGAGGAACCCCTCGCCCGCTGCCTGCGCACGGCCGCGGACGAGGCGGTGGTGATCCCGGTCCCCCGCGAGCGGGCCCGCGCCGGCGCCGTCCTCGCCTTCGCCGTGGAGCACGCCGTCGCGCTGGCGCGCGGCGGGCGGCCGGTCCGGGACGACGGCTTCTTCACCCCGCGGACCGGTGGCCGCTCGCCCGCCGACTCGGTCACCGAAGCCGTGGTCGCCGCCGCCCGCGCCTCGCACGACGAGCGGCGGGTGCGCCACCTCGGCTACCTGCTCGCCGAGGTCGTCTCCTCCCCCGACCTGGACGCCGCACTGGTCGACCGGGCGCTGGCGCTCGCCGCCGGGCTGGACTGGCGGCAGCTCGCGCTGCTGGCCGGGGTCGGCCGCCGCGACCGCTCGCCGCTGCCGATGACCCCGCTGTCCGACGACCCGCGGGGCTGGACCGCGTGGGGCGCCCGCGAGGACGTCGCCGACCTGCAGCGCACCGGCCTGCTCGACCCGCCGCCCGCGCAGCCCCGGCCCGGGGGCGCGGCCCTCCCCCGGCTGCGCCCGGCGGACCTGCGGCTGACCCGCCGCGGCGTGCTCGTGCACCGGCTGCTGGCGCTGGGCTTCGTCCGCGAGGACGACGTCGCCACGGCGTTCGCGGACCTCGCCCTCCCCGGCTGATCCCCCGGCAGGATCGGAACCGGTCCGTGACCCGCGGCTGTGGGTCTGCGGCTGCCCCCACCGCGTGGAGAGGGCAGGGACCGGGGAGGGGACGCGGGTGGCCGACGGGGGCTTCGCGGAGTTCGTGGCCGCTGAACAGGCGGCCCTGCTGCGCCTGGCCGTCCTGCTCTCCGGCGATCGCGGACACGCGGAGGACCTCGTGCAGACCGCACTGCTCAAGACCTACCGGCACTGGGACCGGATCAGCCGCTCCGGGACCCCCACGGCGTACGTGCGCCGGGTGCTGGTCACCACCCACGCCGGCTGGCGCCGCCTGCTGTGCACCACCGAGCAGGTGGTGGAGTCGGTGCCCGACCGGGCGGCACCGGCGCAGGCGGAGGGCGACGAGCAGCTGCGCGCCGCGCTGCGGGAGCTGCCGGTGCGGATGCGGACGGCGGTGGTGCTGCGCTACTTCGAGGACCTCTCCGAGCAGCAGACCGCGGACCTCATGGGCTGCTCGCCCAGCACGGTGAACACGCAGACCGCCCGCGGGCTGGCCCGGCTGCGCACCGCGCTCGCCGCGCTGCAGCCGACCGGGAGGGAGGAGCGGTGAGGGACGACGAGCTCCGGGACCGGCTGCACGCGCTGGCCGCCGCCACCGCGCCGCCGCCGCGCGGTGACCTGGCCGCGGTGGTCGAGCGGCGGCACCGGGCGCGGCGACGGGCGCAGCTGCGGGGTGGCGCGGCCGCGGTGGCGGTCGCGGCGGCGGCCGTCGTCGCCGTCCCGGTGGTGGCCGACGGCGAGCCGGCCGGATCGGTCGCCGCCGTCGCCGAGGGGGCGCCCGCGGACGCCGCCGTGCCGGGCGGTCCGACCCGGGGCTCGCTGGCCGGCGACGCGGCGTTCCTGGAGGCCGTGCGGCAGCTGTCCTGGAGCGACCCGGGTGCCGGTGCAGCCGACCCGCCGCCGGCGGGGTCGCAGGTCGTCTTCGCCGGCGACGTGCCCAGCGGGCGCTGGGCGCTGGTCTCCCGCCCGCTGACCGTGCCGCCGCCGCTGGTGGACGACGACGAGCTGGAGCGCCGGCTGGGCGTCGACTCCGTCGCCCTCGCCTGGTTCGCCGGCCCCCCGGGTGCGGAGCCGGACGAGCTGCGCCTGAGGACCGGCCCCGTCGTGACCGCGGCCGGCGAGCCCGCCGCGCTGTGGGACCCCGCGACCGGGACGCTGGCCGTCGTCTCGCCGCCCCCCGCCTCCACCGCCCGCGTGGTCGACGGCGACGGCGCCCCGCTGGCCGAGCTCGCGCTCGTCGACGGGGTGGCGGTGCAGTCCGCGCCGGAGGGGACGGCCACCGTCGAGGTGCTGGCCGCGGACGGCGCGGTGCTCGCGTCGGTCGAGCCACTCACCGCCCGGGGCGGATGACCGGCGTGCGGGCCGCTCCCCGGCGTCGCCGACCGTCGCACGCTGACCGGTCGCACGAGGTCGCTGCCGCCGTCCCGCCCCCTGACGGTCAGCGCCGGCGGACGGCCCGCAGGACGGTGTCGGCGACGGGCAGCTCGTGCCCCGCGGGGCCGCTCGCCGTCCGCGCGCGGTCCTCGCAGACGACGACGTCCCAGACCCCGGGGTCCAGCGTCGCGGCGACCTGCTGGGCGGTGAAGAACATCTCCGGCATCCCGGTGTGCAGCTCGCTGGCCACGTGCCCGACGACCAGCAGGCTGCCGCCCGGGGCGACGGCGGCCGCCAGCCGCGCGAACACCGGGTCGCGGTCGGCCGCCGGCAGGTGGAAGTACTGCGCCGACACCAGGTCGAAGGCCCCCGCCGGCGGCGTCCAGCGGGTCAGGTCGGCGTGCACCCACTCGACCCGCCCGGCGGCCCCGGGGTCGAGGCGCTCGGCCGCCGCGGCGGCGCGGGCCAGCGCGACGGTGGAGAAGTCGGCAGCCGTGACCTGCCAGCCGCGGCCGGCCAGCCAGAGCGCGTCGCCGCCCTCGCCGCTGCCGGCGTCCAGCGCCCGGCCCGGCGGCAGGTCCGCGGCCTCGGTCACCAGCTGCGGGTTGGCCCGGCCACTCCACAGTGCCGGCGCGATGCGGTAGCGCTCCTCCCACGAGGCCTCGTCGAACCCGAGCTCGGCATGCCGGCGGTGTGCGTCGTCGTCCATGTGCGGCAGACTCCCCCGGGGGACGCCGTCTTGACAAACGGCCTTGCCGGACCAGCAAATGGGTCATGGCCGACGAGGAGACGACCGACGCCGTGCTGACCGCGGTCGGGCCGCGGTTGCGCGAGCTGCGCCGGCGGCGCGGCAGCACCCTGGCCCAGCTGTCGGAGGAGACCGGCGTGTCGGTGAGCACGCTGTCCCGGCTGGAGTCCGGGCAGCGGCGGCCGACGCTGGAGCTGCTGCTGCCGCTGGCCCGGGCCCACCAGGTGCCGCTCGACGAGCTGGTCGGCGCGCCGGAGACCGGCGATCCGCGGGTGCACCTGCGACCGCGCCACGGCCACGGGGGCGTGACCGCCGTCCCGCTGACCCGGCGGCCGGGCGGCATCCAGGCGATCAAGCTGGTGTACCCGCCCCGGACGCCGTCGGGCGAGCCCGAGCTGCAGACCCACGAGGGGTACGACTGGGTGTACGTGCTGTCCGGCCGGCTGCGCCTGCTGCTCGGCGAGCACGACCTCGTCCTCGGCCCCGGCGAGGTCGCCGAGTTCGACACCCGCACCCCGCACTGGATCGGCAACCCTGGCGACTCGCCGACCGAGGTGCTGGCCCTGTTCGGTCCGCAGGGCGAGCGGATGCACGTGCGCGCCCGCCCCGCCCGCCGGTGACCGTTCCCGACTCCCGAGGACGGGGGCCGCGCCGACCTGCACCTTCACCGGACGACGCAGTGGCAGGGTGGGTCACGTGCCGATGTCGTGGGTCGACCGGAGCTGGCTGCGGGTCCGGCCGTCCACGCCGCTGTGGTCCTGGGCCTGGCCGCCCTGTTCGTCGTCGCGTCGCTGACCGTGGATCCCGCGGATGGGGTGCCCATCGGTCTCGGGATCCCCGCCCCGCCCCTGCTGCTGTTGGGGCTGACCTGGTCGCACCCGGCGATCGAGGACCCCTACCAGTTCGACGGGCTGTCGACCGTGCCCTGGCTCGCGGTGACCTTCGGCCCGGCGGTGCTCGACGTGGTGCTGCACGGCGCCGTCATGGTCTCCGTGGGGGCGCTGCGTGGGCGCCGAGGCGGACCGCGACCCCGCTGAGCCGGCCGGCGTCCGGAGTCACCGCGGCCGCGCTCGCACGAGGAGTTGATCATGGGGTCGTTGCCGGCGACACGCGCAGACACACCGTACGGAGCAGCAACAACCCCATGATCACGGCCGGCTGAGGTCCTGCTCAGACCTCGACGACGACCTCGCCGTCGGACTCGTGCACCGGGTACAGCCGGATCGGCGCGGCCCCCGAGGTCGAGGCGCCGTCGCTCCACCGATAGGCGTAGAGGTGCAGCGGGCAGAGGAGCACGTCGACGTCGGTCTGCCCGTCGGCGAGCGGCCCCCCGGCATGCGGGCAGGCGGCCTGGGTGGCGTGCAGCGAGCCGTCCCGCAGCCGGAACACCGCCACCTGGACGCCACCGGCGACGAACGCCCGTCCCTCTCCCGGCGGGATCTGCTCCACCGGCCCCAGTGCGTGCTCGGTGGTCGTGCGGAGATCGGTGAGGCTCATCGGGCGGGCACCTTCGGGAGGTCGATCAGCGGCAGGGAGGTGCGGAACTGGCCGGGGGTGGCCGGCTCCTTGCCGTCCTGGCCCCACGGGTCGGTGTAGGCGTCGACCGACCTCTGCAGGGCGGCGTCGAGCTCGGCCACGATCCCCTCGCTGTCCTCGAGCAGCACCGCCCGGATCCGCTCCAGGCCGATCCGCGGCACGAAGTCGTAGCTGCGCTCCAGCCAGTTGGCGTTCTCCCGGTAGTACTGGAGGAACCGGCCGGTCAGCCGGAGCACCTCCTGCGGGGAGCCGACGGTGGCCAGCAGGTCGCCCTTGCGGACGGTGGCCCCGGCGGCACCGCCGACGTGGACCTCCCACTTCCCGTTGCCTACCGCGACGACGCCGACGTCCTTGACGTAGGCCTCGGCGCAGTTGCGGGGGCACCCGACGACGGCGAGCTTCATCTTCGCCGGGCTCTCGATGCCCTGGAAGCGGGTCTCCAGGTCGATGCCGAGCTGGGTGGAGTCGCCCAGGCCGAACCGGCAGAAGTCGCTGCCCACGCAGGTCTTCACGGTGCGGAAGCTCTTGCCGTAGGCGTACCCGGACGGCATGCCCAGGTCGTCCCACACCGCCGGCAGGTCCTCCTTGCGGACGCCCAGCAGGTCGATCCGCTGCCCGCCGGTCACCTTGACCATCGGGACCTCGTACTTCTCGGCCACCTCGGCGATCCGGCGCAGCTGGGCCGGGGTGGTCACCCCGCCCTTCATCTGCGGGACGACGGAGAAGGTGCCGTCGCGCTGGATGTTGGCGTGGACGCGGTCGTTGATGAACTCGCCGTCCTTCTCCGGGACGAAGTCCACGCCCCAGAGCATCTTGAGCAGCGAGGTCAGGCCCATCTTGGACTTCGCGTCCTCCTTCCCACTCGGGGCGAGCGCGGCGAAGACGGCCGAGACGCTGCGCAGGTCCTGCTCGCGGATGGCGGCCATCAGCTCGGGCTTGGCCATCGGGATGCCCGGCACGTAGTACGAGGCGGCCGGGTCCTCGGCGAGGTCGCCGTCGGCGGCCCACTCGACGATCTGCTTGACGAGTGACTTGCACGAGCCGCAGCCCTTGCCGGCGCGGGTGGCGTCCATGACCGCGCCCACGCTGCCGCACCCGCCGGCGACGGCTCCGCAGATGTCGCCCTTGGAGACCCCGTTGCAGTTGCACACCTGGGAGTCGGCGGGCATCTCGGCGACACCGACCTCTTCCGCGCCGTCGGAGAGGTCGACCAGCAGCCGGATCCGCTCCTCCGGCAGCGGCGTGCCGCGGTCGAAGGCCTGGGTCAGGTAGGCGACCTTGCGGGTGTCCCCGAGCAGCGTCGCGCCGATCAGCACGTCGTCCCGGATGACCACCGACAGGTGCACGCCGCGCTTGGGCTCGGAGATGACGAGGAACTCGTCGTCGTCCCGCTCGGGGGTGTTGACCCCCATGGTGGCGACGTCGACGCCGGCCACCTTGAGCTTGGTCGCCGTCCGGCTGCCGTGGTACTCGGCGTCGGGGTCGGTGCCGGTCAGCACGTCGGCCAGGACCTTCGCGTGCTCCCACGCCGGGGCCACCAGGCCGTAGACCGAGCCGCGGTGCTGCGCGCACTCCCCGATCGCGTAGACGTCGGGGTCGTCGGTGCGCAGCTGGTCGTCGACGACGATGCCGCGCTCGACCTCCAGCCCGGAGAGGACGGCGACGTCGCTGTTGGGGCGCACACCGGCGGCGACGACGAGCAGGTCGGCGTCCAGCCGCCGGCCGTCCTTCAGCACGACGCCCTCGACGTGCCCGGTGCCGAGCACCTCGGTGGCCAGGACGTCGCAGTGCACGGTGATGCCCAGCGACTCGACGCTCCGCTTCAGGATGGCGCCGGCCTCGGCGTCGAGCTGCATGTTCATCAGGTGCGGCATGGCGTGCACCAGGTCGACCTGCAGGCCGTGGCCCTGCAGCGCGCGGGCCGCCTCCAGGCCGAGCAGGCCGCCGCCCATCACCACCGCGCGCCTGCACCGGCCGGTGGCCTCGAGCATGGCGCGGGTCTCGTCGATGGTGCGGAAGCCGTACACGCCGGGCAGCAGCTCGCCGTCGTCGGTCCGGACGCCCGTCATCGGGGGGATGAACGAGTAGCTGCCGGTGGCCAGCACCAGGTGGTCGTAGGGGACGACGCTCCCGTCGTCGGCGTGCACCTGCTTGGCGGCGGTGTCGATCCGCGTCGCCCGGACGCCGGCCCGCAGCTGCACGCCGTTGTCGGCGTACCAGTCGTGGCTGTTGAGGACGATGTCGTCCTCGTGCGACTCCCCGGCCAGCACCGGCGAGAGCATGATCCGGTTGTAGTTGCCGTGCGGCTCGTCGCCGAGGACGGTGATCCGGAACTGCTCGCCGCCGCCGCGCTCGAGCACCTCCTCGACCAGCCGGGCGCCGGCCATGCCGTTGCCCACGACGACCAGGCGGCTGCGCTGGTCGAGGTCGTCGTCGTCCAGGTGCAGAGCGGTCGAGCCGGCCGGCCGGCCACCCAGGACGGCAGTCATCAGACCTCCACCAGCCCGAGGTCGACGACCAGCTCGCCGGTCACGCCGATCGGCGCGGCCGCCTGCAGCTCGACCACGGTGCCGCCGGGCATGTCCTCGACCACCCGCAGCGGCACGTGCACCTCGTTCTTCGCCCCGATGGGGAACCAGCGCACCGGCACCCCGTCGCGCACCAGCAGCACGTAGACCAGGTGCTCGGTGGAGTTGCCGCCGCGGAAGTACAGGGCCTGGGCGGCGGCGCCGGCGGGCACCGTGTAGCGCAGCGCGGGGTCGACCGGGCCCGGCTCGTCCAGGCCCTCCCCCGTGATCGGGTACACGCCTTGCAGGAATCGGGGGGTGCTCTTCACGCGGGGGGTCCTCCTCGGTGCGGGGAACGCGGGCTCCGGACTGCCTTTATCGCGATAAAGGCGGTTCGGGGTGCGGGACGGCGGCAGCGGCGTGCGCGCCGGGGTCGGGGTGTGCGGGCTGGTCCCGGGCTGGGTGGCGGCCTCGGGGGCGGGCAGCCGCTCGACCGGGCCGGCGACGCGGGTGACCGCGACCGCGCAGACCTTGAAGGCGGGCATCCCCGACGTCGGGTCGAGGGCGGGGTCGGTGAGCGCGTTCGCGCTGGAGCCCCCGCCCCAGTGGAAGGGCGCGAAGACGACGTCGGGCCGGATGTCGTCGGTCAGCAGCGCCGAGAACCGGGCGCGGCCGCGGCGGGTGGCCAGCTCCACGACGTCGTCCGGGCCGATGCCCAGCCGGCGGGCGAGGTCGGGGTGCAGCTCGGCGCGCGGCAGCGGGGCGACCAGCTGCAGGCTCCTGGTCCGCCGTGTCTGGGTGCCCGACTGGTACTGCGCCAGCACCCGGCCGGTGGTGAGCACGTAGGGGTAGTCGCGGTCGGGCCGCTCGTTGGCCTCCACGTGCTCGACCCGGACGAACCGCGCCCGTCCGTCGGGGGTGGCGAACCGCTCGGTGAACAGCCGCGGGGTGCCCGGGTGGTCGGGCGCGGGGCAGGGCCAGAAGACGCCCTGCTCCTCGTCGATGCGCCGGTAGCTGATGCCGGAGTAGTCGGCCGCTCCCCCGGCGCTGGCCCGGCCGAGTTCGGCGAAGACGGTCTCCGGGTCGGCGGAGAACAGGTGCCCGGCGCCGAGCCGCCCGGCCAGCTCGGCGAGCAGCTGCAGGTCGTCGCGGACGCCGTCGGGCGGGTCCAGCGCGCGCCGGCGGCGGACGACCCGCCCCTCGAGGTTGGTCATCGTGCCGTCCTCCTCGGCCCACATGGCGCTGGGCAGGACGACGTCGGCGAGCTCGGCGGTCTCGGAGAGGAAGAAGTCGCTGACCACGAGGAAGTCCAGGTCGGCCAGCCGGCTCATCACCCGCCGTGCGTCGGGCGCGGACACCGCGACGTTGGAGGCGAGCACCAGCAGCGTGCGCACCCCGCCGTCGGTGCCGAGCGCGTCGAGCAGCTCGAACGCCGACGGCCCCGGCTGCGGCAGGTCGTCGGGGTCGACGCCCCAGACGGCGGCCACGTGCGCGCGGGCGGCGGGGTCGGCGAGCCTGCGGTAGCCGGGCAGCTGGTCGGCCTTCTGCCCGTGCTCGCGGCCGCCCTGCCCGTTGCCCTGGCCGGTGACCGTGGCCCAGCCGCTCCCCTCCCGGCCGGGCAGCCCCAGGGCCAGCGCCAGGTTGATCCACGCCTGCGCGGTGTCGGTGCCGCTGCGGTGCTGCTCGGCGCCGCGGGCGGTCAGCACGATGGCCCGCCCGGCCCGCGCGAGGGCGAAGACGGTGCGCCGCTGGTCGGCCACGGGGACGCCGGTGAGCCGCTCCACCCGGTCGGGCCAGTAGGCCGTGACCCCCTCCCGGACCTGCTCGAAGCCCGTGGTCCGGGCGGCGACGTACTGCTCGTCGACCAGGCCCTCGGCGATCGCGACGTGCAGCAGCCCGTTGGCCAGTGCCAGGTCGGTGCCCGGCAGCGGCTGCAGGTGCAGTGCGGCGTTGCGGGCGGTCGCCGTCCGGCGGGGGTCGACGACGACGTGCTGGGCACCGCGGGCCCGCCCCTCGTCGAACCACTGCATCGCCGGCGGCATGGTGTCCGCCGGGTTCGACCCGACGAGCACGACGACGTCGGCCGCGGCGACGTCGGCCAGCGGGAACGGCATGCCGCGGTCCAGGCCGAAGGCGCGGTTGGCCGCCCCCGCCGCCGAGGACATGCAGAACCGGCCGTTGTAGTCGATCCGCGAGGTGCGCAGGGCGACCCGGGCGAACTTGCCGAACTGGTAGGCCTGCTCGTTGGTCAGCCCGCCGCCGCCGAAGCAGCCGACGGCGTCGCGGCCGTGCTCGGCCTGGGTGCGCCCGATCGCCTCGACCACCCGGTCCAGCGCCGCGTCCCAGGTCGTCTCCACCAGCGCGCTGCTGCGGTCGCCGGGGACGGCGCGGACCAGCGGGCGGGTCAGCCGCTCGGGGTGGTCCAGCAGCTCCGGCGCCGACCAGCCCTTGGAGCACAGGCCGCCGCGGTTGGTCGGGAAGTCCGCCGGCTGCAGCGTGGCGGGGCGGTCGCCGCCGGTCATGGTGACCCCGCACTGCAGCGAGCAGTACGGGCAGTGCGTCTGCGTCGTGCGGGTGCGGGGACCCACGCCGGCGAGCACTCCGGGCAGGGCGGTCGCGGTCACGGGGACGAGGTTCCGGGGCCGCGGTTTCCCGGCGGCGGCATCGACGTCAAGCCTGCGTTCCGTCGACCTCACGGCGTCCCGCCGGCGGTTGTTAGGACCGACCTACGCTGGCCGGGTGGCCGACCGCGTGATCTCCGTGCACCTCGGCACCCCGTCGGTCCGCCTCGCCGAGCAGCGCGACGTGCCGCGGATCGCTGCCACCCTCACCCTCGTGCAGGCCACCTCCCGCTGGGCCCGCTGGGCGCTCCCGGACGACGGCCGCGTGCAGCGGCTGACCCGGCTGCACGAGCTCGACGCCGCGCACCGCGCGGTCTCGACCGGCACCGGGTGGGTCACCGAGGACGTCTCCGCCGTCGCCACCTGGGAGGCCCCGGACGGCGCGCCGGGCACCCGGCCGCTGCCCGACGACGTCCGTGAGGCCCTCGCCCGGGAGCTGCCGCACATCACCGGCTCGCACTGGTCGCGGGTCCGGGAGACCCACGCGCTGGTCGACGCCGCCCGCCCGGCCGGCCCGCACTGGTGGCTGGCCCACCTGGGCACCCGGCCCAGCAGCCGGCGCCGCGGCTACGGCACCGCGCTGCTGGCCCCCGGGCTGGCCTCCTGCGACACGACCGGCCTGCCCGCCGCGACCGTCGTCTCCACCTGGGCCGCGGTCCGGTTCCTGCGGCGGCTCGGCTTCGAGGTGGACCGGGAGGTGCCGTCGGCGGACGGCGCCCTGCAGCAGTGGCTGCTGGTGCGCCCGCCGCAGGGCTGACCACCCCCCGGCAGGGTCCTGCGGGGGTGGCCCGTCACCGCACGGGACGCCCTCCGGTGCGCGGCTCCCGGCCGGCCGGCTGCCTCGGCTCGTCCAGGAGCGGGGTCGGGGCACGGAGCGGTGCGTGCACGGGCGCGGCAGCCGCCACCCGCAGCGGTGCGCCGTCCACGACGACGGTCACCGGCCCCTCGCCGCGCAGGAGCGTGACCGTGGTGCCCTCGACCGTCGTCTCCACGCGGAGCACCCTGCCGCGCCAGGTGACGCGGTACGCGGTGCGGGAGAGCGAGGACGGCAGCAGGGGCGCGATCTCGAGGTCCTCGTGGTCCTCCCGCAGCCCGCCGAGACCGGCGACGAAGGCCAGCCACGCCCCTCCCACCGCGGCCAGGTGCAGGCCCCCGGCGGTGTCGCCCTGGATGTCCCGCAGGTCGACGAACGCGCACTCCCGCAGATGACGCAGGGCGAGGTCGGGGTGCTGCGCCTGCGCGCACACGACCGCCTGGACGGCGGCCGAGAGGGAGGAGTCCCGGACGGTGCGCGCCTCGTAGTAGTCGAGGTCGCGCGCCACCTCCTCGGCCGTGAAGTCGTCGCGGCACCACCACAGGGCCTGGACCAGGTCGGCCTGCTTGAGCACCTGACGCCGGTAGAAGGTCGCGTAGTGCTGGTGCTCCTGGACCGGGTAGGAGTTCGGCTCGTCCTCGAACCGCCACTCCCGGTACGTCGTGAAGTTCGCGTTCATCGGGTGCACGCCCAGGCCCTCGTCCCACGGGACGTGCACCGCATCCGCCGCGGACCGCCACGCGGCGGTGTCGGCGTGGGTGACGCCCAGCTCGGCCGCACGCTCCGGCAACCGCTGGCACGCGTCGGCGGCCCACCGCAGGTTGCGCCGGGCCATGAGGTTGGTGAACACGTTGTCGTCCACGACCCCCGTGTACTCGTCCGGCCCCGTCATGCCGAACAGGTGCCATCCCCCGGCGGCGTCCTCGTGGCCGATGGACATCCACAGCCGCGCCGTCTCGACGAGCACCGCCAGACCGCCGAGGAACTCGAGGTCCTCGCCCGTGACGTTCTGGTGGAGCCAGAAGGCGCGGGAGATGTCGGCGTTGACGTGCATCGCCGCCGTGCTCGCCGGCCAGTACGCGGAGGTCTCGCGCCCGCTGATCGTGCGCCACGGGAAGGACGCCCCCTCGAGCCCCAGCGTGCGGGCCCGCTCCCGCGCGAGGTCCAGCGTGGCCGCACGCCACCGCAGCAGACGGGACGCCGCGTCCGGGCGCAGCAGCGTCAGGGCGGGCACCACGAACCCCTCGACGTCCCAGAAGGTGTGCCCGCTGTACCCGATACCGGTCAGTCCCTTGGCCCCGACGGGGGCATCGGAGATGCAGGCCGCCGAGCTGAACAGCTGGAACACGGTGTAGCGCAGCGCCTGCTGCAGCTCGGGGTCGCCGTCGACCTCGACGTCCGCCGTGGCCCACAGCTCGTCGAGCGCGGCACGCTGGGCCGTGAGCAGCCCCTCCCACCCGAGGTCGAGTGCGGAACCCACGGCCGCCGACGCCTCGGCGACGACGGAGTCGCTCCCGGCGTCGTGCGACCAGCTGTACCCGACGACCTTGACGATCGTGATCGTCTCCCCGGGTCGGAGGTCGGCGGCGACCGTGGTGACGACGTGCTGCTCGTCGACGTGCGTGCTCACCCGCCCGCCGTCGACCTCGTGGGCGACCGCGGCCGCGATCGTGATGCCCGACCGGCGCGTCCGTTCCACGAGGGCGCCACCGTTCGCGTTGCCGATCTGCGCGCGCGGCTCGAAGGCCTGGTCCAGGGCCGCTGCGACACGCGGGTCGTCGTTCTCCACGCCGGCCGGCGTCACCTCGCCGGCGGCCAGCTCGGACCGGACCAGCACGTGCGCGGGCGCGCGCGCGTCCAGGACGCGGACCTCGTACCGGACCGCGCAGACCGACCGCTCCACCAGGGAGACCAGCCGCCGCGAGGTCACCTCCACCGTCGTGCCCGACTGCGCCGTCCAGCGCACGCGGCGGTCGAGCGTGCCGGCGCGCAGGTCCAGCGCGCGTTCGTGGACCGACGGCCGGACCTCGCGCACGTCGAGCACGATCCCGTCGACCAGGAGCCGCAGCGGCGTGCCGTCGGCGACGGTCAGCATCGCCTGCCCCTCCTCGGGCTGGCCGTAGCCACCCTCGGGATAGGACAACGGGTGGAGCTCGTGGACCCCGGACAGGTAGGTGCCGCGCATGCCGGCGGGCTCGACCTCGTCGAGCGTCCCGCGGATCCCGACGTAGCCGTTGGAGAGACTGAAGACCGACTCGGCGACGGCGCGCGTCCCGGGGTCCACGCGCGGCTCACGGACGAGCCACGGGGCGGTGTCGAAGGTCGGGGCGGCCACGTCCGGTCCTCGCTCGCGTCGTCGGGAAGGGGATGGGGCGCCCAGGGCCGGCGTCCCGGTCCCCGTCCTACCGGTCGGCACACCGCGGCGCGATCCGGGACGGCGGACGTCCCGCCGCAGGATCCTCGAGGGGGATCTCCCGCGGGTGTCGATCCGGGCGGATCCCGTTCGTCCAGGGGGTGAGCGGCCGGTACGGTGCCGGCCGCCGCACCCGAGGAGGCAGCGATGCCGCAGTACCTGCTCAGCCTGATCCAGCCCGCCGGCGAGGCGCCCCCGCCCGAGGTCCTCGACCCGATCATGCGGGACGTGGCCGCGGTGACCGCGGCGATGCGCGCGGCCGGGGCCTGGGTGTTCTCCGCCGGCCTGCACGCGCCGGAGACCGCGACCGTGGTGCGCCCGGCGGGCGGGGAGTTCCTGGTGACGGACGGGCCCTACGTGGAGGCCAAGGAGCACGTCGGCGGCTTCACCGTCGTCGAGGCCGAGGACCTCGACGCGGCGCTGGCCTGGGGCCGCGAGGTGGCCCGGGCGACGACCCTGCCGGTGGAGGTCCGCCCGGTCGCGAAGCCCGGCGTCTGAGGCGATGCCCGACGTCGAGGCGGTGTTCCGCGAGTCCTACGGGCGCGCGGTCGCCGTCCTCACCCGCCTCCTCGGCGACATCGACGCCGCCGAGGAGGCGGTGCAGGACGCGTTCCTCACCGCCGTGCAGCGCTGGCCGGCCGAGGGCGTGCCGCCCAGCCCGGCCGGGTGGATCGTGACGACCGCCCGGAACCGGGCCATCGACCGCGTGCGCCGCGAGTCCACCCGCACCGACCGGTACCGCGCGGCGGCACTGCTGGCCGACGACTCACCCCCGCCCGAGGAGGGCGCCGTGCGCGACGACCGGCTGCGCATGCTGTTCACCTGCTGCCACCCCGCCCTGGCACCGGCCGCCCGGGTGGCGCTGACCCTGCGGCTGGTCGGCGGGCTGTCCACCGCCGAGGTCGCGCACGCCTTCCTGGTGCCCGAGGCGACGATGGCCCAGCGCCTGGTGCGGGCCAAGGCCAAGATCCGCGACGCCCGCATCCCCTACCGCGTGCCCGCCGAGGCCGACCTGCCCGACCGGCTGGCCGGCGTCCTCGCGGTGGTCCACCTCGTCTACACCGAGGGGCACACGGCGTCCTCCGGCGACCGGCTGGTCCGCACCGACCTGTGCGCCGAGGCGGTGCGGCTGGCCCGGGAGCTGGCCGGCCTGATGCCCGACGAGCCCGAGGTGCTCGGCCTGCTGGCGCTGGTCCTGCTCGCCGAGTCCCGCCGGGCCGCCCGGGTCGGGCCGGACGGGTCGCTGGTGCCGCTCCCGGAGCAGGACCGGTCGCTGTGGGACGCCGCCCTGGTCGCCGAGGGGCAGGAGCTCGTGCGGCGCTGCCTGCGCCGCGGCGCCCCCGGGCCGTACCAGGTGCAGGCGGCGATCCAGGCGGTGCACAGCGACGCGGCGACCGCGGCGGACACCGACTGGTCGCAGGTGCTCGCGCTCTACGACCACCTCGTGGCGCTGACGCCCGGCCCGGTGGTGGCGCTCAACCGGGCGGTCGCGGTGGCCGAGGTCGAGGGGCCGGCCGCGGCGCTCGCCCTGGTCGAGGCCCTCGACCTGCCGCGCACCCACCTGCTGCCCGCCGTGCGGGCCGACCTGCTGCGCCGGCTGGGCCGCGACGCCGAGGCCGCCGCGGCCTACGACGAGGCCCTCGCGCTGGTCGGCACCAGCGTGGAGCGCGACTTCCTGCAGCGGCGGCGGGCCGGGGTCGCGGGCACCTGACCCTGCTCGGCCACGGTCGTGCTCTGCCCACCGTGGTGGCAGAGCACGACCGTCCACGGCGGAGGCGTGACGCCGGGGGACGTCAGTCCCAGGAGCGGCGCTGCTTCTTGAGCTCGCCGCGCTGCTTCTTGGCCTGGATCCGCCGCTCCTGCGACCCGCGCGTGGGCCGGGTGCGCCGGCGCTGCGCGGGTGGCGGGGCCAGCGCGGCGCGCAGCACGGCGGCCAGCCGCTCGCGGGCGGCCTGCCGGTTGCGCAGCTGCTGGCGGTGCTCGCTGGCGGCCACGGTGAGCACGCCGTCGACCAGCCGGCCGCCCAGGCGCTCGGCCAGCCGCTGCCGCTGCGCGTCCGCCAGCCCTGGCAGCTCCAGCGGCACCACCGACAGCTCCACCCGCGAGTCGGCCGTGTTGACCCCCTGCCCGCCGGGCCCCGAGGAGCGGGAGAAGCGCCAGTGCAGCGCGGTCGCCGGCACGACGAGCGAGCCGGTGACCGGCAGGTCGCCTGCGGCGTCGTCGATGGCGGGCACGTCCCCCAGTGTGGCGACACCTGCCGTTCCGGCTACCGGGCGGTGATCATGCGTGCCAGGGTCCCCCGCGTGACCACCGGTACACCGACGACCGCGTCCGCCGGCCCCGGGCCCGTGGTGGCGGCGAGCATCGCGTCGACCTGCGCCGTCACCGTGCTCGGCGCCCTGGTGGCGTGGCCGTCACCGGAGCTGACCGGCTCCGGGTGGCAGGTCGCCGACGTCCCGCCGTCCACGGCCTGCCTGGTGGCCGGCGCGGCCGTGCTGTGCGTGGTGGTGGCGGCGACCCTCGTACGCCCCGGGTCCCTGCCGGGACGCGCGGCCGCCGTGACCTGGTGGGTGCTGGCGCTGGCGTCGGCGTTCGCCCTGACGTGGAACGCCCTCTACAGCGCGGCGCTGTCCGCGGTCGCCTTCGGCGCGGTCATCCCGGTGCTCCACTGGCTGTTCACGTTCGTGCCCGCGCTCGTCGTGGGGCTGGCGACCAGGGGTGCGGGACCTCGTGCCCAGCTGCGCGCGACCCTGGGCACCGCCGTGGTCACCCTGCCGCTGCTCGCCCTGGGCTGGGCGCTGCTGCTCTCGTCGGACGTGCTGGGCGCAGTCCTCGGCACGCTCTGGAGCACGGCCGTGCTGGGCGTCGTCCCGCTGGTCGTCGCCGTCGCCGCCACGCGGCTGCGCTGACCGGTCTCACCCCGCCGTCGGCACGGGGTCGGGGCCGCCGGCCGCGCCGGGCCGGCAGCGCACCAGCCGGCGCACGGTCAGCCAGCTGCCGCGGGCGGCGCCGTGCCGCTCCAGGGCCTGGACGGCGTAGCCCGAGCAGGTCGGCTCGAACCGGCAGCACGGCGGGCGGCGGGGGCTGACCTCCCGGCGGTAGACCCGGACGGCGGCCAGCAGCCGGTCGCGCGCCCGCGTCCCCCGCCGTCCGGTGCCGGCGGCGTGCACGTGCCGCACCGTGGTGGGCACGAGGAACAACCCCTCGACGCCGCAGCCGATCGCGTTGGCCAGGCAGCACCCGGTGTTGAGGAACAGCAGGTCGCGCAGGCACGAGCCGTCGCGGTCGTACCCCCGGCGCCGGCGTCCGTAGCCGAACCCGGGGCCGAACCCGTAGCCGCGACCCGGTCCGTACCGGCGGCCGTAGCCCGGCCCGTGCCGCCGCCGGCGCGGGGCCCAGCCGCTGCTCCAGATGAAGACCATGCGCCGATCCTCCGTGCGGGCGGGGGGCACCGCAGGGTGAGCGCGGGAGGACCATCGGGGCATGCCCGACGTCCCCCTCGCCACCGCGCTGGCCGCCGGGCCGGTGGTCCTCGACGGCGGCCTGGCCACCCAGCTCGAGGCGCAGGGCCACGACCTGTCCTCGGCGCTGTGGTCGGCGCGGCTGCTGCACGACGCCCCGGAGGCGGTCGTGGCCGCGCACGCCGCGTTCGCCGCCGCCGGCGCGGCGGTGTCGACCACCGCCAGCTACCAGGCCTCGGTCGAGGGGCTGGCCCGGGTCGGGGTGGACGCCCACGGGGCCCGCCGGCTCGTGGCCCGGTCGGTGGACCTGGCCCGGCGCGGCGCCCCGGACGCGTGGATCGCCGGGTCGGTCGGGCCCTACGGCGCGGCCCTGGCCGACGGCTCGGAGTACTCCGGCGGCTACGCCGACCTGCTCGGCGTCGAGCGGCTGCGGCGCTGGCACCGGCCGCGGATGGAGTGGCTGGCCGAGGCCGGCGCCGACGTGCTGGCCTGCGAGACGGTGCCCGCCGCCGCCGAGGCGGAGGCGCTGGTCGAGGAGGCCGACATGCTGGGCATCCCGGTGTGGCTCTCGCTCACCACGGTGGTGGACGGCGACGGCGTCGTCCGCACCCGCCGCGGCGAGCCGGCCGAGGAGGTGTTCGCGATGGCCCACGGCGTGGACGCGGTGGTCGCCGTCGGCGTCAACTGCACCGACCCCGACGGCGTCCTGGCGGCTGTGACCGCTGCCACGGTCGCCGCCAAGCCGGTGGTCGTCTACCCGAACAGCGGCGAGCGCTGGGACGCCGCCGCCCGCCGCTGGACCGGCACCCCCGGCCTGTCCCCCACCGACGCGCTGACCTGGCTCGATGCCGGCGCGCGCCTGGTCGGCGGCTGCTGCCGGGTGGGACCGGCGTCGATCGCCGCCCTCGCGGACGTCTGCGCGGCCCGTCCCGACGTCCGCGAGGAGGGGACGGGTGCAGCTCCCACCTGGTGACGCGGCCCGGGCGGTGCCGCACCGCGGGTCACCGCCGCGCGGGCGCACCGCGCCGTTGCCGGCGGTCCTGTGTGGCCGCCCGCCACCGGGCTGTGCACCCTCCGCAGGACGCCGGTGCACGACCGACCGCGTCCCCCTGCAGAGAAGGACACCCAGCTCCATGAGACGAAGACTCCTGACGACCGCGGCCGCCTCCCTGATGGCGGTCGGTGCGCTGGCTCCCGCCTCGGCGGACACCGAGGCCGAGGGCTGCCACCCGACCGCGGGGGACCTCCCGGTCTGCCCGGCCGGCGGCGCGGCGGAGACGGTCACCTTCCTCGACCCCACCGCGCGCGTCGTCGGCGGCGAGCACGTGAGCCTGGGCGCGTCCGGCTACGTCGGCCCGTTCGCCGAGCTGGTCGCGAGCGAGGAGGCCCCGATCTCCATCGGCCCGGAGAGCAACGTCCAGGACAACGTGTCGGTCATCGGCTCACGGGACCTGGTCGGTGACCCGGACGAGGACCCGAGCGTGTTCGGCAGCTCCGGCGAGCCGGCGCCCGGTGGCCCACAGGCGCCGGCCGGCGTGGAGGTCGCCGACCGGGTGATCATGGCGCACGGGTCCTCGATCATCGGCCCGGCGCAGATCGGCGTCCAGGGCAGCGACATCGCCGCCGATCCCGACGACGACCAGGAGGTGTTCCTCTCCTTCGGCGCCCGGGTCGACGGCGCCATCCTGGAGAAGAACACCGGCGTCTCCGCCCTGGGGCGGGTCGGGCCGGGCGTGGTCCTGCGCAGTGGCACCCTCGTGCTCCCCGGGAAGGACGTCACCACCCAGGCCGAGGCCGACGACCGGTCGCTGGGCGAGGTCCGGGACATCAACGAGGCCGACGTCGCCTTCAACGAGGCGGTCATCGAGGTGAACATCGCCTTCGCCCGCGAGTACAGCGAGCTCTACCGGGAGGACCCCAGCGCCGTGTACGGGGCGAACCTCGACCCGGCCGGTGTGGAGGCCAACCCGGTCCGCGACCTGCCCAGCTTCGCCGGCCGCGACCTGGCCGTGCCGGGTCACCGCAACCGGGTCATCGGCGACGTGACCCTGGGTGACCGGTTCAGCCGCTTCGACCGGGTGGTCGGGGACGACATCTCGCTGCGCGCCGACGAGGGCGAGAACCTCTCCCTGGGCCGCATCGACGAGATGGACGACGACGTGATCTTCCACGCGCTGGAGGACACCGACCTCGTCGTCGGCAACGACGTCTCCTACGGCGAGGGCGTCATCGCCCACGGCGGCGGCCGCGTCGTGGTCGCCGGCGAGCCCGAGGAGCCGACCGTGATCCACGACGGCGTGACCCTGGAGGACGAGGCCGTCGTGTTCCGCAGCACCATCGGCGAGGGGTCCACGATCGGCGAGCGCAGCGCCGTGGTCGGCACCGACCTGGCGCCGAACAGCGTCGTCCCGGACCGGACGATCGTGCTCAACGGCGAGGTCTTCGGCTCCGTCGAGTGGTGACGTGCGACTGAGGTCCACGCACCCGGCGGGTGCCCCGGCCGCGTGTCTCGCGCTGGCCGTCGCGCTCGCCGGGTGCTCGTCCGCCGAGGACGCGTCCGGGCCGGCCTCCGCCACCGCCTCGCCGCCACCGGACCGGCTCCCCGTGGCCGGCGAGCCGGTCCGGCTGGTGTCGGCGACGCTGGAGGACACCGTCGTCCCGCAGGAGGACGGGCGGATCTCCTGGACCACCACCTGGGAGGCCTGCTTCGCCCCGGCCGACGACGATCCGGCGGGAGTGGCCCGCTGGGAGGCGCAGCTGGTCACCCCCGAGGGGGCCTCGCCGGACGTCGAGCAGCTGCCCGGCAACTGCGTCGACCTCGACGTCGCCACCGGCCTCAACCCCGCCGACGCCGGACTGCTCAACCGCGAGATCGCGCTCTCCGACGCCGCCGGCCTGACCTACCGGGTGCGGGCGGTCACCCGGGAGGGCACGGCCACGCCGTGGACCGACCCGGTTCGGGTCACCTCCGAGTCGCCGCCCGGCTGAGCCGGCGCGGACCGGCCGCCTCCTCGGCTCCCCGGGCGTGCGCGGGGCCGAGGACGGGGTCCGGCACGAGCGCGCGAGTGGTGCGAGGACGGGGCCCTCGTTCAGAGGATCGGCTTGCCGCCGGTCACCGCGACCCGCGCGCCGGAGACGTAGGACGCCTCGTCGCTGGCCAGCAGCACGTAGACCGGCGCCAGCTCGGCCGGCTGGGCGGCGCGCCCGATCGGCGACTGCTGCCCGAAGCTCTCGACCTTCTCCTCCGGCATGGTCGCCGGGATCAGCGGCGTCCAGACCGGGCCGGGAGCGACGCTGTTGGCGCGGATGCCCTTCTCGGCCAGCATCTGCGCGAGGCTGGCGGTGAAGTTGGCGATGCCGGCCTTGGTCATCGCGTACGGCGCCAGGTTGGGGCTGGGGTTGTCGGAGTTCACCGACGACGAGTTGATGATCGACGCGCCCGGCTGCATGTGCGGGACGGCGTCCTTGCACAGGACGAACATGGCCGTCAGGTTCGTGGCGAGGGTGTGGTCCCACTCGTCGTCGGACACCTCGTCCAGCGAGTCGTGGCTCATCTGGAACGCGGCGTTGTTGACCAGGACGTCGACCCTGCCGAAGGCCTCCACGGCCTTGGGGATGATCGAGTGCGCGTGCGCCTTGTCCGAGATGTCGCCGGGGACGAGGACGCACGTCCGGCCGGCCTCCTCGACGTACTTCCTGGTGTCCTCGGCGTCCTCGTGCTCGTCCAGGTACGAGATCAGGACGTCGGCACCCTCGCGGGCGAAGGCGATCGCGACGGCGCGGCCGATGCCGCTGTCGCCGCCGGTGATGACCGCGGCCTTGCCGGTCAGCCGGCCGGAGCCGCGGTAGCTCTCCTCCCCGTGGTCGGGCTTGGGGTCCATCTGCCCGAGGGTGCCGGGGACCTCCTGCTGCTGGGCGGGCTGGGACTCGGGGCGGAGCTCGGACACGGTCGTCCTCCATCGAGGTGCGGCGTCGGTACGGGCGCTCGCCTACCCGGGTGCTGCGCGCCGGAACCGGCGCCTGTGCGGGAAGCAGGACGGCGTCGGGCACGCTGTCCCCCACGATGACCGCCACCGCCCCTCCCCTCCTCGACGGCACCACCGACCTCAGCGCGCTGCGGGCGGCCGGCGCCGACCCCGACGAGCTGTTCAGCACCTTCGCCGCGTGGGCGGAGGCCGGCGGCACGACGCTGTACCCGGCGCAGGAGGAGGCGCTGATCGAGCTGGTCAGCGGCGCCAACGTCGTCCTGGCGACGCCGACCGGCTCGGGCAAGTCGCTGGTGGCCACCGGCGCGCAGTACGCCGCACTCGCCGCCGGACGGCGCAGCTGGTACACCGCGCCCATCAAGGCGCTGGTCAGCGAGAAGTTCTTCGCGCTGTGCGGCGTCTTCGGCGCGGAGAACGTCGGCATGCTCACCGGCGACGCCGCGGTCAACCGGGACGCCCCGATCATCGCCTGCACCGCCGAGGTGCTGGCCAACGTGGCGCTGCGCGAGGGCGCGGACGCCGACGTCGGCCTGGTCGTCATGGACGAGTTCCACTTCTACGGCGACCCGGACCGCGGCTGGGCCTGGCAGGTGCCGCTGCTGGAGCTGCCGAGGGCGCAGTTCCTGCTGATGAGCGCCACCCTCGGCGACACCGGCTGGCTGCGCGAGGACCTCACCCGCCGCACCGGCCGGCCCACCGCGCTGGTCGCGAACGCCGAGCGGCCGGTGCCGCTGCACCACTACTACGCGACCACGCCGATGCACGAGACGATCCAGGAGCTGCTGGACACCCGGCAGGCGCCGGTCTACGTCGTCCACTTCACCCAGGCCTCGGCGCTGGAGCGCGCGCAGGCGCTGATGAGCGTGAACGTGTGCACCAAGGAGGAGAAGGCCGCGATCGCCGAGACGATCGGTGGCTTCCGGTTCACCACCGCCTTCGGGACGACGCTGTCGCGGCTGGTCCGCCACGGCATCGGCGTGCACCACGCGGGGATGCTGCCCAAGTACCGGCGGCTGGTGGAGCAGCTGGCCCAGGCCGGCCTGCTCAAGGTCATCTGCGGCACCGACACCCTCGGCGTCGGCATCAACGTGCCGATCCGCACCGTGGTGTTCTCCGCGCTGTCCAAGTACGACGGCACCCGCACCCGGCTGCTCAGCGCCCGCGAGTTCCACCAGATCGCCGGGCGGGCCGGGCGCGCGGGTTACGACACCGCGGGCACCGTCGTCGTCCAGGCGCCGGAGCACGAGGTGGAGAACCTCAAGCAGTTCGCGAAGGTCGCCGACGACCCGAAGAAGCGCCGCAAGCTGGTCCGCCGGAAGGCGCCCGAGGGCATGGTGCCGTGGTCGGAGGGCACCATGCGCCGGCTGGTCGAGGCCGAGCCCGAGCCGCTGACCAGCAACTTCCGGGTGTCGACGGCGATGGTGCTCGACGTCGTCGACCGCCCCGGCGACCCGTTCGCCGCGATGCGCCGGCTGCTGACGGACAACCACGAGCCGCGGAAGCGGCAGCTGCGGCACGTCCGGGAGGCGATCGGCATCGCCCGGTCCCTGCTGCAGGCCGGCGTCCTGGAGCGGCTGGACCAGCCCGAACCCGACGGACGGCGCCACACCCTGACGCTGGACCTGCCGCCGGACTTCGCGCTCAACCAGCCGCTGTCGACCTTCGCGCTGGCCGCCATCGACCTGCTCGACCCCGACTCCGACACCTACGCCCTCGACGTCGTGAGCGTCATCGAGGCCACCCTCGACGACCCGCGGCAGGTCCTCGCCGCCCAGCTGAACAAGGCCAAGGGCGAGGCGGTGGCCCAGATGAAGGCCGAGGGGATCGAGTACGAGGAGCGCATGGAGCTGCTCGAGGAGATCTCCCACCCCAGGCCGCTGGCGGAGCTGCTGGAGCACGCGTTCGAGGTCTACACCCGGTCCAACCCGTGGGCGCGCGACGCGCAGCTGTCGCCGAAGTCCGTCGTCCGCGACGTGTGGGAGAACGCCTACACCTTCCGCGAGCTGGTCAACGCCTACGGGCTGACCCGGGCCGAGGGCGCGGTGCTGCGCTACCTGTCGGACGCCTACAAGGCACTGCGCTCCGGCGTCCCCGCCGCCGCCCGCACCGACGAGGTCACCGACCTCGTCGAGTGGCTGGGCGAGCTGGTCCGCCAGGTCGACTCCTCGCTGCTCGACGAGTGGGAGCAGCTGACCAGCGCCGACCAGCCGCTGGACGCACCGGTCGCCGTCCCGGTCCGCCCGCGGCCGCTGACCGGCAACGAGCGGGCGTTCACCGCGATGGTCCGCAACCAGCTGTTCCGCCGGGTGGAGCTGTTCGCCCGCCGCCGCTGGTACGACCTCGGCGAGCTCGACCGCGGCTCCGGGTGGGACGCCGACCGCTGGGGCGAGGTGGTGCAGGCCTACTTCGCCGAGCACGCCGAGCTCTCCACGGGCGCCGACGCCCGCGGACCGGCGCTGCTGGTCTGGGACAGGCAGCCCGGGATCTGGCGGGTCCGGCAGATCCTCGACGACCCCGCGGGCGACCACGACTGGGGCTTCGACGTCGAGGTCGACCTCGAAGCGTCCGACGAGGAGGGCGCCGTCGTCCTCCGCCTCGTCGACGCGGGACGCAAGGACTGAACAGCTCCTCGTCTCCTGACGTTGATCATGGGGTTCTTGCTCGCGACACGGGTGGACACGCCGCTGACACGGGCAACGACCCCATGATCAACGCCGGGAGCGCGGCCGGGGAGGAACGGCGAGGTGGACGACCCATCAGCGGGAGGCCTTCGGCCCTCGGACCGCCGGACACAGGAACTGCTGAGGCCGGGGCAGGTGGTGGGGTCCGGCGGCTGTGCGGTCCACGAGGGGACGTGACGAGGACCCTCTGATCCGCACACCTCGCGAACTCGGCGCGGGCCCCTGGAGAGGGCCACGCGCGCATGTCGCCGCCCTCGACGCAGAGCACGCCGTCGCCCCGGAACGCTTCGTGGTCACCTGGCTGCTCGAGCACGACCAGGAGTCCCGCGGGCGGGCGGAGCGCTCCGGGCTGTCACCGCAGTGGCGGGGTCCGGACACCGGCAACCCCGACCCGGCCGCCGTCCGGCTGGTCCACGCCGACCGACGGCTCGGCGCAGAGCTGCTGGAGCGCGTCACGGCGCTCGCCTGATCAGGTGAGGTGCAGGTACCAGGCGAGCACGAAGCAGGCCAGTGCGAACCAGGTCAGCGCGGCGCGGACCCAGTTGGCGCGCCGCCAGCGGGCCCGGGCGACCCGCCAGTCGTCGGGCACGGCCTCGGGCTCCCAGGACAGCATCACGTCGTAGTTCGGTTCCGACCACCGCCGGGAGACCAGGAACGGGCCGGTGACCGTCGCTGCCCACCCCACCGCAGTGAGGACGAACGGCGCGCTGAGGACCCGGTCCCGCAACCCCACCAGCGCCACGGCCGGGGCGAGCACCAGCAAGGCGACGAGCACGGTGTTCGTGGGCGACGTGCGGGCCACCGGCAGGAACGCGCGCATCGCCTCCGCGAAGCCGCGCGGCCCCTGGGTCGCGTACACCGGGTGCAGGATCGTCGTGAGCATCAGCAGCAGCCCCGACCAGAGGCCGGCGGCGACGACGCTGACCCCGAGTGCGATGTCCGCCAGCACCACCGTTCCCCTCCTCCGTGGACGAAGAGGCCGGGACGAGCCTGGCACCACGCGGGCACGCCGGCGCCCTCCCGCACGCCCGCCGGCGACCCGTCCGCGCGTTGCCACCGGACGTGGCCGCCACCGACGACCGGGTCACGACCACCCCGACCCGTCGATCGCCGCCTCCTCCCCACCTGGCAGGCTCAGCGGCGATGTCCACATGACCGGCCTCGAGATGCTGGCCGTCGCCGCTGCGGGGCTGGCCGCGGGCTCGATCAACGCCGTCGTCGGCTCCGGCACGCTGGTCACCTTCCCCGTGCTGCTCGCGGTCGGGCTGCCGCCGGTGACGGCGACGATCAGCAACTCCCTCGGCCTGGTGCTGGGCAACCTCACCGCGTCGCTGGGCTACCGGCGCGAGCTGGCCGGGCAGCGGGGGCTGCTGCTGCGGCTGCTCCCGGCCTCGGTCCTCGGCGCGCTGACCGGCGCCTTCCTGCTGCTCACCCTCCCGGCGAGCAGCTTCGAGGCCATCGTGCCGACGCTGGTCGGGCTGGCCGTCGTCCTGGTCGCCGTGCAGCCGCTGGTGCAGCGGGTGCTCGCCCGCCGGCGGGCCGTGGACGCGCCCCCGCAGCGGCTGGGCCCGGGTCGCATGGCCGCGCTGTTCGCGGGCGCCTACGCCACCGGCAGCTACGGCGGCTACTTCGCCGCCAGCCAGGGCGTGCTGCAGATCGGCGTCTTCGGGTTGCTGCTGCGCGAGTCGCTGCAGCGGCTGAACGCGATCAAGAACGTGCTCACCCTCGCGGTCAACGCCGTGGCGGCCGCGGCCTACGTCGTGGTGGCCACCGACCGCGTCGACTGGCTCGCCGCCGGGCTGGTCGCCGCCGGGTCGCTGCTCGGCGGGCACGTCGGCGCCCGGTTCGGCCGCCGGCTGCCGGCGCCGGTGCTGCGGACGGCGATCGTCGTGCTGGGCTGCGTCGCGATCGCCGTCCTGCTGACCCGCTGAACGGGTGGGACCGGCCGGTGTCGGTGTCGCGGCGCCGGGCGGGCAAGCTGGACCCATGACCGGGAGAGCCGCCGAACGCTTCGACGAGGCCCTCGCCGCCTCACCGCCGCACCTCGACAGCCCCGACCTGCTGCCCGCGCGGCTCGCGCGGGCCTGCGCCGCGGCGCTGGCCGTCGACGGCGCCGGGCTGAGCCTGCACGTCGGCCTGCTGCGGACCCCGATCGGCGCCAGCGACCCGCTGACCGCGCACGCCGAGCGCCTGCAGTTCACCGTCGGCGACGGGCCCTGCCTGCGGGCCAACGACGACGGCGAGCAGATCGACTTCTCGCTCGAGGACATCGCCCGCAACTGGCCGGAGCTGTGGGCCGCGCTGATCGACACGACGCCGTTCCAGGCGGTGCTCTCGATGCCGCTGCCCCCGCCGATGGGGCCGCTGGTGGTGCTCGACCTGTGGGTGCGCGACCCGGCGGCGCTGACCGTGCTGGACCGCGCCGACGCCCAGGAGGTCGCCCGCGCGACGACCGAGGAGCTGGCGCTCACGGTGACCGGCCCGGAGTTCCCCGACGACGGCAGCAACTGGCTCGACGGGCCCGACGCCCGCCGCCGGGCCACCGTCTGGCAGGCGATGGGTCTGGTCGGCGTCGCCTTCGGCCTCGACGCGGCCGACGCGATCGCCACGATGCGCGCCGCGGCGATCGCCGCGGGCCGGGTGCTGGACGACGTCGCCGAGGACATCGTGGCCGGCCGGCTCGTCCCGGCGGACCTGCGGGCGGCCCCGGGCCGCGAGGACGACGCCGGGTGACCCTCCTGCAGTTCGCCCTCCTCGTGCTGGCCGGCATCGGCGGAGGGCTGATCGGCAGCATCGCGGGCCTGGCGTCGCTGGTGAGCTACCCGGCGCTGCTCGCGGCCGGACTGCCCCCGGTGGCGGCCAACGTGACCAACACCGTGGCCCTGGTGCTCAACGGCGTCGGGGCGGTGAGCGCCTCGGGCCCGGAGCTGCGCGGGCAGGCCCGGCGGCTGCTGCCGCTGTCCTCCGCCGCGGTGCTCGGTGGCGCGGCCGGCGCGGCCCTGCTGCTGCTCACGCCCTCGGACGCCTTCGAGGCGATCGTGCCGTGGCTGATCGGCGGCGCCTCACTCGCGCTGCTCGTCCAGCGACCCCCGCGGGAGCTGGCCGCGGAGGGCGCCGCGGGGAACCCGGCGCACCGGGACCCGTGGTGGCTGCCGCTGGTCACCGTGGTCATCGCCGTCTACGGCGGCTACTTCGGCGCGGCGGCCGGCGTGATGATGCTCGCGGTCTTCCTGCTGTCCACCGGCGAGGGGCTGGCCCGGGGCAACGCGCTGCGCAACGTCGTGCTCGGCGTGGCCAACTCCACCGCAGCGGTGGGCTTCGTGGTGTTCGCGCCGGTCGCCTGGTCCGCGGCGCTGCCGCTGGCGGTCGGGCTGTTCCTGGGCGGGCGGCTGGGCCCGCGGGTGGTGCGCGTCGCGCCGCAGACGCTGCTGCGCCGGCTCATCGCCCTGGCCGGCCTGGGCCTCGCGGTGCACCTGGGCCTGCAGGCCCACGGCTGAGGAAGGGCCCCGTCCTCCGCACCCCTCGCAGGCTCGGGGCGGGACCCGGGACGGGGCCGCCCGCGGCTCAGCCGCTGACGTAGGCGGAGAGGAACAGCACGAACGCGCTGGCCAGCAGCAGCAGGCGGGCGGGGGTGAGGCCGTTGATCAGGTTGGCCGTCGCCTCGACCCAGGCGGGCCGGATGCCGGCCTCGCGCGCGCCGCGGCGCACCAGGCGCACCTCGTCGGCCAGCAGCGCACCGGCCGCGCCGAGCATGCCCAGCCCGACGGTGAGGAAGACCAGCGCCAGGCGCTCCCGGAAGGCCTCGGCGACCCCACCGAGCAGCAGCACGACGAGCAGGCCGGCGAGCACTCCGGCCACCGCACCGGCGACCGGCGCCCACGGGCCCATCCGGGTCAGCGGGAACGTGCCGCGGGCGCCGATCCGGGGCCGGCGCGCCACCGGCACGGTGGGGTGCGGCCCCTCGGCGGTCGGCGCGGCCGCCGGGGCGCCACCGGGAGCCGGCGCACCAGAGGCGGCGACGCCGGGAGCACCGGCACCGGGGGCGGCCGCCGCCGGAGCCGGCTGCTCGGCCGGCTGCGGCGGCGCCGGTGGGGTGGCCACCGGGATGGGCCCGGTCGCCGTGGGGGTGGCCGGCGCAGCGCCGGCGGCGGTCGCGCCCGCGGGCGGGGCCGCGGGCAGCTCGGTGGTCACGGGGGACGGGGTGCGTGGTTCCTCGGACACGGGGACCCACGCTAGGCCGCCCCGCCGACACCGGCCGGGAGGGGTGTCCCCGTGTCCCCGTGTCGAGGTGTCGAGGTGTCGAGGTGTCGAGGTGTCGACCTGGCGACGAGGGTCCCTGGTCCTGGGTCGTCCGGACTACACCACATGTCTGATGGAGACGAAACCTCCTCGTAACACAGACTCCTCTGCACCACACCGGTCGACGTCGCCCGGAGCTCCGACGACGCGGCCGGCCGGCTGGCCGAGCGTCCGCAGGGGCGCCACCCGAGGAGACCGCCCGTGACCGTCATCTCCGTCCCGCAGGCCTTCAACGAGGACGACCTGTACGTGGACCTGCGGTCGATCGTCGACGCCCCGCTGTACCTCAAGTGCGAGGGCTTCAACTTCGCCGGCTCGATCAAGCTCAAGGCGGCGGCCGAGATGGTCGAGGGCGCCGAGCGGGACGGCGTCCTGACCCCGGACTCGGTGCTCATCGAGTCCTCGTCGGGCAACCTCGGCGTCGCGCTCGCGATGATCGCGGCCAGCCGCGGCTACCGCTTCCTGTGCGTCACCGACCCGCGCTGCAACCTCTCCACCCGGCGGCTGATGGAGGCCCTGGGCAGCCAGGTGCACATCATCACCGAACCCGACCCGGTGGGCGGCTTCCTGGGCGCCCGGATCGACTACGTCGAGGCGATGTGCGCCTCCGACCCGCGCTTCGTCTGGCTCAACCAGTACCGCAACGAGGGCAACTGGCGGGCGCACCACAAGCGCACCGCACCGGCGATCGCCCGGGACTTCCCCGACCTCGACGTGCTCTTCGTCGGCGCCGGGACGACCGGGACCCTCATGGGCTGCGCGCGGTTCTTCGCCGAGTGGCACCGCCGGGTGCACGTCGTGGCCGTCGACTCGGTCGGCTCGGTGACCTTCGGCGGACCGCCGGCCCGGCGGATGATCCCGGGGCTGGGCAGCGGGGTGCGCCCGCCGCTGCTCGACGAGTCCTACGTCGACGAGGTCGAGCTGGTCGAGGAGGCCGACACGCTGCGCGCCTGCCACCGGCTGGCCCGCCGCGGGTTCCTGTTCGGCGGCTCCACCGGCACGGTGGTCAGCGGTGCGACCAGCTGGCTGGCCCGCCACGGCGACAGCGGCCTCACCGCCGTCGCGATCGCCCCGGACCTCGGCGAGCGCTACCTGGACACCGTCTACCAGACCAACTGGCTGGAGGACCTCTTCGGCAAGGGCGTGCTCGACCCGGTGCGGGCCGCCCACCCCTTCCCGGAGAGCCTGCCGCGGGCGGCCACGGCCACCACGACGGCGACCAGCACGGCGACCCCCGCCGACGTCGTGCCCCTGCCGCTGCCCCGGTCGGGGAGCTGACGTGCTGGGACACCCCGTGGACATCGTCTCGGCCGGCGCGCTGGCCCCCGCGCCGGCCGCCGACCCGGTGCAGGACGGCTACGCCGCGCTGCTGGCCGAGGTCCTCGGCGTCGGGACGGTGGACCCCGGCGCGCACGTCTTCGACGACCTGGGCGCGGACTCCATGGTCATGGCCCGGTTCTGCGCCCGCGTGCGCAAGCACCCGGACCTGCCCCCGGTGTCGATCAAGGACGTCTACCAGCACCCCACCATCGCCGGTCTGGCCCGCGCGCTGGCCCCCGCGCCGGCCGCCGACCCGGTGCAGGACGGCTACGCCGCGCTGCTGGCCGAGGTCCTCGGCGTCGGGACGGTGGACCCCGGCGCGCACGTCTTCGACGACCTGGGCGCGGACTCCATGGTCATGGCCCGGTTCTGCGCCCGCGTGCGCAAGCACCCGGACCTGCCCCCGGTGTCGATCAAGGACGTCTACGCGAACCCGACGGTCCGCAGGCTGGCGACGGCGCTCGCGGCCGGGGCGGCGCCGGCCCCTGCCGCGGCGACGTCCCCCCGGCCGGCCGAGGTGGCCCACCGGGCCACCACCCCGGAGTACGTCCTGACCGGAGCGCTGCAGTTCGTGCTCTTCGTCGGGTACTCCTACCTCAACGCACTGGTGTTCGTGTGGAGCTACGGCTGGATCACCGCTCGCGGTGACCTGGTCGACCACTACCTGCGGTCGGTGGTGGCCGCAGGCGTCACCTTCGTGGTCCTGTGCACCCTGCCGATCCTGGCCAAGTGGGTGCTCCTCGGCCGGTGGACACCCCGGCAGATCCCCGTGTGGAGCCTGGGCTACGTCCGCTTCTGGCTGGTCAAGACCCTGACCATGGCCAACCCGCTGGTCCTCTTCGCCGGCTCGCCCCTCTACAACCTCTACCTCCGGGCGATGGGCGCGAAGGTCGGGCGCGGCGCCGTCGTCTTCACCCGGCACGCGCCGGTGTGCACCGACCTGATCACCATCGGTGAGGGCACCGTCGTCCGCAAGGACTCCTACCTCAACGGCTACCGGGCCCACGCCGGCTGGATCCAGACCGGCCCGGTCACCATCGGGAAGAACGCGTTCGTCGGCGACAAGGCAGTGCTCGACATCGGGACCTCGGTGGGTGACGGAGCACAGCTCGGCCACGCCTCCACGCTGCACGCCGGCCAGGCCGTCCCCGCGGGAGAGCGCTGGCACGGCTCCCCGGCCGAGCCGACCGGGTCGGACTACCAGCGGATCGAACCCGCCCCCTGCAGCACCTGGCGACGGATCGGCTACAGCACCATGCAGCTGCTGACCGTGCTGCTCGTGTACCTGCCGGTGGGGTTCGGCGGCATCGTCCTGCTGCTGGACGTCGTCCCGCAGCTGGCTGTCCTGCTGGAACCGGGCCCGGCGGCCCTGACGACGGCGGCGTTCTACCAGTTCGCGGTGATCCTGTCGCTGGTCCTCTTCTTCGGCGGCATCCTCGTCCGCTTCCTGTTCGTCGTGGCCGTCTCCCGGGTGCTCGCACTGGCCCTCCGGCCGGACAAGGTGTACCCCCTGTACGGCTTCCACTACTCGATCCACCGGACGATCGCGCACTACAGCAACAGCAAGTTCTTCCAGATCCTCACCGGCGACAGCTCCTACATCGTCGGCTACCTGAGCAGCATCGGGTACAAGCTCAAGCCGGTCGTGCAGACCGGGTCGAACTTCGGCATGGAGGTCAAGCAGGAGGCCCCCACCCTGACCTCGATCGGCCGGGGCACGGTCGTCGCCAGTGGGCTGTCGGCGCTCAACGCCACCTACTCGAGCACGTCGTTCACGCTCTCCCGGGCCGCCATCGGGGCGAACAGCTTCCTCGGCAACGACATCGTCTACCCCCCCGAGAGCAGGACCGGCGAGAACGTCCTGCTGGCCACGAAGGTGCTGGTCCCCATCGACGGGGAGGTCCGGGAGAACGTCGGGCTCCTCGGGTCGCCCGCCTTCGAGATCCCGCGCACGGTGGACCGGGACAGCACGTTCATCCGGATGGCCCACGACGAGGCCTTCCCGCGCCGCCTGGCCGCCAAGAACCGGTACAACCTGCGCACCATCGGGCTGTACCTGACGGCGCGGTGGTTCTACTTCTTCCTCCTCTCCTTCGTCATCACGACCGCGGTGGACTTCCTCGGGGAGCTGGGGGCGTGGGCGATCACGCTCGCCAGCCTGAGCATCCTGCTGATCAGCATCGTCTACTTCAGCGGCCTCGAGCGAGTCGCCACCCGGTTGCTCGACGTGCGGCCTCTGCACTGCTCGATCTACGAGATCGACTTCTGGCGGCGGGAACGCTTCTTCAAGTTCACCGCCCGGATGGGTGTGCACCGGCTCGCCGCCGGCACCCCGTTCGCGTCCCTGCTCTGGCGGATCGCGGGCCTGCGGCTCGGCAAGCGGCTGTTCGACGACGGCCACCTCATGGCCGAGAAGACCCTCGTGACGATCGGCGACGACGTCACCCTCAACGCCGGCTCGTACATCCAGGTGCACACGCAGGAGGACTACGCCTTCAAGTCCGACGTGACCACGGTCGGCTCCGGCGTCACCTTCGGGGTCGGTGCCATGGCGCACTACGGCGTGGTCATCGGGGACGACGTCGTCGTGGAGGCCGACTCCTTCGTCATGAAGGGCGAGGAGGTCCCGCCCGGTGCCCGGTGGGGTGGGAACCCCGCCGTCGAACTGACCGGGCCTCCCCCACCCCTCCCCGCACCGGTCCCGCGCCCGCGCGAGCGCGACGAGCTCACCACCCAGTCCGAGGAGGACCCCATGGACCTGTTCCGGATGGGCGACGGGGCCCCGGTCATCCCGGTCCCGCGCCGGAGCGGCCGGCACCGTGCGACCCAGCGCCACCTGGCGGGGTCCCGGTGACCGCGCTCGACACGGCCACCGACGCCGGCCGCGCGTTCTGGGCCGGGGTGCTGACCGCCGGCGGCTCGACGGTCCTGCCCCGCTGGACGACCGCCCCGCTGCCCAGCGAGGCCGAGGTGGAGGTGGCCGTCCCCGACGCCGTCGGGGTGCGGCTGCACCGGGTGGCCGACGCCCTCGCCGTGCCGCTGGACTCCGTGCTGCTGGCCGCGCACGCCCGGGTGCTCGCCGCGCTGACCGGCGAGCGCGACGTGGTCACCGGGTACGTCGCCGACGACGGGGACTCCCCGCTGCCGTGCCGGCTGACCGTCTCCGCCGGGTCGTGGCGTGAGCTGGTGCGCCGGACCGCGGCCCTGGAGGCCGGCATGCTGGCGCACCGGCACGAGCCCGTCGGCGCGCTGCGCGCCGAGCTGGGCGTCCCCGGCCCGGCGTTCGAGACCGTCCTGGACCCCACCGGTGCCGGCAGCGGCCTGGCCGCCGGCACGGTCCTCGAGGTGGCCCCGGTGCACTACGGCGGCCGGCTGGCCCTGCGGCTGCGGTACCGGACCGACGTGCTGGACGCCGGCGCCGCGGCCCGCGTCGTCGGTTACCACCTCGCCGCGCTGGCGCAGCTGGGCGACGACCCGGACGCCGACCCGGGCCGGGCCCGCCTGCTGTCGGACGACGAGCGGCGGGCCCAGCTGGAGGACCTCGGCGGCCCGGTCCGCGAGCTGCCCGACCGCCGCGTGCACGAGCTGTTCGAGGAGCGCGCGGTCCGGCACCCCGACGCCGTCGCCGCCGTCCTCGGCGACCGGCAGCTGACCTACCGGGAGCTCAACGCCCGCGCCAACCGGATCGGGGCGGCGCTGCTCGCGCGCGGGCTGGCGCCGGAGACGGTGGTCGCGGTGGTCACCGAGCGGGACCTGGACTGGATGGCCTCGGTGCTGGGGATCTGGAAGGCGGGGCTGGCGTACCTGCCGCTCGAGCCGCACTTCCCCGCCGGGCGGATCGGCACCGCGCTCGCCCGCGCGGGCTGCCCGCTGGTCCTCACCGAGCCCGGCAGCACCGGCACCCTCGACCGGGCCCTGGACGAGCTGCCGGAGGTCGAGCGGCTGCTGGTCGGCGACGCCCTCGCCGAGGGCCACCCCGACGGCGACCTCGGGGTGGCGGTCGGCGGCGACCAGCTCGCCTACGTGCTGTTCACCTCCGGCTCCACCGGCGAGCCCAAGGGCGTGATGTGCGAGCACGCCGGGATGCTCAACCACCTGCTCGCCAAGCTCGAGGACCTCGGCGTGCGGGAGGGTGACGTCGTCCCGCAGACCGGGCCGCAGTGCTTCGACATCTCGGTGTGGCAGCTGGTCGGCGCGCTGGTGGTCGGCGGGCGGACCCTGCTCGTCCCGCAGGAGGCCGTGCTCGACGTCGAGCGGTTCGTCGACACCCTGGTCGAGGGCCGGGCCGGCGTGCTGCAGGTGGTGCCGTCCTACCTCGACGTCGTGCTGGCCTACCTCGAGCAGCACCCGCGGGAGCTGCCGGACCTGCACCACGTCTGCCCGACCGGTGACCTGCTCAAGAAGGAGCTGGTGCAGCGCTGGTTCGCCGCGTTCCCGCAGATCCCGCTGGTGAACACCTACGGGCTGACCGAGACCTCCGACGACGCCGTCCACCTGGTCATGACCGGCGTCCCCGCACACGACCGCGTGCCGCTGGGCCGGCCGATCCGCAACACGCACGTCGACGTGGTCGACGAGTCCGGCTCCCCCGTGCCGCTGGGCGCCCCCGGGCTGATCGTCTTCTCCGGGGTCTGCGTGGGCCGCGGCTACAGGGGCGACCCGGAGCGCACCGCCCGGGTGTTCCGCGACGACCCCAACCGGCCGGGGCAGCGGGTCTGCGTGACCGGTGACCACGGGCGGTGGCTGGCCGACGGGACGCTGGAGTTCCTCGGCCGGCGCGACGACCAGGTCAAGATCCGCGGTTTCCGCATCGAGATCGGCGAGGTCGAGGGTGCGCTGCTGCAGCTCCCCGGCGTGCGGGACGGCGCGGCGGTGGTGGCCGAGGGCGCCGACCGGACGCCGCACCTGGTGGCCTTCTACTCCGGTGCCGGGCCGATCGCCGACGGCGAGCTGCGCGAGCGGCTGGCCGCGTCCCTGCCCGACTACATGGTCCCGTCGGCCTGCCACTGGCGCGAGCGCCTGCCGCTGACGCCCAACGGCAAGGTCGACCGGACGACGCTGACCGCGCTCGCCGGGGAGCTCCTCGCCGGCAGCCAGGACCACGACGCGCCCGCGACGCCGACCGAGCGCCGGCTGGCGGCCACCTGGTCGAGGGTGCTCGGCGTCCCCGAGGAGCAGATCGGCCGGCACGACTCCTTCGGCGCACTCGGCGGGAGCTCGCTGTCCGCGGTCAAGCTCCTGGTCGCTCTCGACCGCGCGGTGTCGTTCAAGGAGCTCGCGGCCACCCCCGACCTCGCCGCCCTCGCCGTGCTGCTCGACCGGCGCACCGGTTCCTCCCCCGTCCCCGCACCCCGAGCCCCGGAAGGCAGTGCCCGATGACGTCCTCCTCCCCGGCGTCCCTGCTCGACCTCGACCTGCGGCCGGGTGCGCCACCGCTGCTGCACGCCGACGCCGCCGGCGACGCGGCCGGCTGGGCGGCCGCGCACCGCGACTCCCTGCGCGCCGTCGTCCTCGAGCACGGCGCGGTGCTGGTGCGCGGCCTCGGCCTGGCGGAGGTGGCCGGGGTCGCCGACGTGGCGGGCCGGCTGACCACCGGCCTGGTGGCCGAGCGGGAGGCCTTCGCCCCGCGGGCCAGCCTGCCCGGCGGGCTGTACTCCTCGACGCCGTGGCCGGCCAACCAGCCGATGTGCATGCACCACGAGCTGAGCTACGCGCTGGAGTTCCCCGGCCTGCTGCTGTTCGCCTGCCTCACCGCGCCGGCGTCCGGCGGGGCGACCGGCGTGGCCGACGCGACCGCGGTGCTCGACGCGCTGCCGGCCGACCTGGTGGACCGGTTCGAGCGGGAGGGCTGGCTGCTGGTGCGCAGCTACACCGACGAGATCGGCGCGCCCTGGCCGGAGGCCTTCGGCACCGCCGACCGCGGCGCGGTCGAGGCGTACTGCCGCGCGAACGGCATCGAGTGGGCGTGGCAGCCCGACGGCGGGCTGCGCACCCGGCAGCGGCGCAGCGCCGTCGTCCGGCACCCGGTCACCGGCCGGCGCTGCTGGTTCAACCAGGTGGCCTTCCTCAACGAGTGGACCCTCGCCGAGGAGGTCCGCGAGTACCTGGTCGACGTCTACGGGCGCGAGGGGCTGCCGTTCACCACCGCGTACGGCGACGGGGAGCCGATCGGCGAGGACGTCGTGGCGCTGCTCAACGAGGTCTACGAGCGGCACACGGTCCGCGAGCCGTGGCAGGAGGGCGACCTGCTGGCGGTCGACAACGTCCGCAGCGCGCACAGCCGGGAGGCCTACACCGGGCCGCGCGAGCTGCTGGTCGCGATGGCCGACCCGGTCCGGCTGGCCGACTGCTCGCCGACGGTCGCGGTCGGGGGCTCCCGGTGAGCGCGGGCGCCGTCCCGCCGTTCGCGGTCGTGCCCGGTGCGCAGGTGCAGCGGGCGCTGCAGGGCCGGGAGAAGCAGGTCGTGGAGCTGGTCGAGGCCACCTACCGCTGGCACGCGGCCGGGGACTCGGTGAACCCGCCGTCGTACTTCCTGCGCTTCCCCGACCGCCCGTCGGCGCGGATCATCGCGCTGCCGGCCTCGATCGGCGGCGACGTCCGGGTCGACGGGATCAAGTGGATCTCCAGCTTCCCGGACAACGTGGCCGCCGGGATCCCCCGCGCCTCGGCGGTGCTGGTGCTCAACGACCACGACACCGGCTACCCGTTCGCCTGCCTGGAGGCCTCGGTCATCAGCGCCACGCGGACGGCGGCGTCGGCGGCCGCGGCCGCCGACTGGCTGAGCCGGGGCCGCCGCGGCGGCCGGCCGGCCCGGGTCGGGTTCGTCGGGACCGGCCTCATCGCCCGGTACGTGCACACCTACCTCGCCGCCACCGGCTGGTCCTTCGACGAGGTCGGCGTGCACGACCTGTCCGCCGACAGCGCGGCCGGCTTCCGCGGGTACCTGGAGCAGTCGGGGACCTCGGCCCGGCTCACCGTGCACCCGACCGCCGAGGAGCTGATCCGCGCCAGCGACCTGGTCGTGTTCGCCACCGTCGCGTCGGCACCGCACGTCAGCGACGTGTCGTGGTTCGACCACGCCCCGCTGGTGCTGCACGTGTCGCTGCGCGACCTCGCGCCGGAGGTGCTGCTCGCGTCGACCAACCTGGTGGACGACGTCGAGCACTGCCTCAAGGCCGACACCTCGCCGCACCTGGTCGAGCAGCGGACCGGCAACCGGGACTTCCTGCTCGGCACGCTCGCCGACGTGATGACCGGCCGGGTGACGGTGCCCGAGGGGCGGCCGGTCGTCTTCTCGCCGTTCGGCCTCGGCGTGCTGGACCTCGCCGTCGGCAAGGCGGTCTACGACGCGGTCGCCGCCGCGGGCGAGCTGCACGTCGTGGAGGACTTCTTCAGCGAACTGCGCCGTCACGGATGAGCGGCCGCGACCGGCGCCGCGGGCGAGGAGGACCACCGTGGGCAGCGTGACCGGATCGGTCGGCCTGGCCGGCTGCGAGTGGCTGCAGTACGACTACCGGGCCGGCCTGCTCGCGGCCGACCCGCCGGAGTCGTTCACGATGTGGCGCTACCGCGGGCTGCTGCCGGTGCCCGACGGCCCGGTGCGCTACCCGGTGCCGGTCGGCGGGACGCCGCTGCTGCCGGTGCCCGGGCTGCGGCAGGCCCTGGGCACCCCGCGGCTGTGGGTCAAGGACGAGACGCGCAACCCGACGGCGTCGAACAAGGACCGCGCCACCGCGCTGGTCATCGAGGACGGGCTGCGCCGCGGGGTGGACACCGTCACCACCGCCTCCACCGGCAACGCCGCGGTGTCCACCGCCGTCGGGGCCGCGGCCGCGGGGCTGCGGGCGGTCATCTTCGTGTCGCCGTCCTGCCGGCCGGAGAAGGTCGCCCGCATGGCGCAGGCCGGCGCCTGGGTGCTGCAGGTGCCCGAGGGCTACGCGGCCGCGGTCGACCTGTCCCGGGCGGCAGCCCGCGCGTTCGGCTGGCTGGACCGCAACACCGGCGTCAACCCGGTCACCCTGGAGGCCAAGAAGACCGTCGCGTTCGAGGTGTGGGAGCAGCTCGGCCGCGTCGTCCCGGACGTGGTGGTGGCCCCGGTCGGTGACGGCCCGACCCTCGTGGCCCTGGACAAGGGCTTCGCCGAGCTCGTCGACTGCGGCCTGGCCACCCGGCGACCGCGGCTGGTCGGCGTGCAGGCGGCCCGCTGCCAGCCGCTGGTGCGGGCGTGGCAGGGTAGGCCGGCCGGGTCCGGAGAGCTGGACCCCGGCGCGACGGCAGCAGACGGCATCGCGGTGCTGCGCCCGGCCATCGGGGACGCCGTCCTGGACGCGGTCGGCCGCACCGGCGGGGAACTGGTCGCGGTCGGCGAGGACGACCTGCGGCGCGCCGTCGACGGGCTCGCCGCGAGGGCCGGCGTCGGCGCCGAGCCCGCCGGTGCGGCGGCGCTCGCCGGGCTGGAGGCCGTGCTCGCGACCGGTGCGGTCGACCGGCTGGAGACCACCGTCCTGCTGGTCACCGGGCGGGGCGGGGCCGGCCCGGCCGCGCCGGGCGGGCCGGACCGCGTGCTGGTCACCGACTCCCTCGGCGCGGTCGAGCGGGCCCTCTCCGGGTCCCGCTGACCGTGGCCGGCGCCGAGGTGGTCCGCATGCCGCGCCCCCGTGTCCACGGACGGCCGCCCTGGCCCCGGTCCGGGCCGGACACCGCGCCGCTGCCCGGGGTGTGCCAGGTGTGGTGGGTCTGCCCCGACGACGTCCGGCCCGAGCACGACCGGCTGCTCGGCCGGGCCGACCTGGTCCGCCGGGCGCGGCTGGCCTGCCCGGCCGACCGGCGGCGGCTGACCGCGGCCGCCGCGGTGGCCCGGCTGGTGCTGGGCGCGGCGCTCGGCACGCCGCCGGCCGCGCTGCAGATCGACCGGACGTGCGCCACCTGCGGCTCCCCGCACGGGCGGCCGCGGCTGCCGGACGAGGCGGGGCTGCACTTCTCGGTCTCCCACTCGGCGGACTGCGTCGTCGTCGCCGTGCTGCCCGGCTGCCCGGTGGGCGTGGACGTCGAGACGGTCGGCCGGTTCGCCCCCGGGGAGGTCGCCGCCCTGGCCGAGTGCGCGCTGGCCGGGCCCGAGCGCGAGCACCTGGCCGGGCTGCCCGAGCCCGAGCAGCCGCAGGCGTTCACCGGCTACTGGGTGCGGCGCGAGGCGGTGCTCAAGGCCACCGGCCAGGGGCTCGGCGTCCCGCCGGAGGGGCTCGTGGTCAGCCCGCCGTCCACCGCGCCTCGGGTGCTGCGGCACGACGACGCGGGGCCGGTGTGGCTGCGGGACCTGCCCGCGCCGTCCGGCGCGGTCGCCGCGCTCGCGGGCCTGGGCACCCCACCGGACGACGTGGTGGACCGGGACGCCGGACCGCTGCTGCGTCAGACCAGCCGGCGGCTGTCGGGCCCGACCACGCGCAGCCAGCGGTACCCGTAGCCGTCGAGGGTCAGCTCCACCGCGCCGTCCTCCCCGACCGGCGTCGTCTGCGTGACCAGCAGGTCCTCCAGCCGGTGCCCGGCGCCGCAGTCCTCGAGCGACAGCGGCACGGTGCGCGGCTCCGGCCCGAGGTTGTGGACGGCGACCAGCGCGCCGTCGTCCCAGCTGCACAGGTGGGCCAGCACCTCGGGGTGCGGCTGGTCGAGCAGCCGGAACCCGCCCCAGCCCAGCTCCGGCGACTCGCGGTAGCGGCGGATCAGCAGCTTCATGAACGACAGCAGCGAGTCCTCGTCGCGGCGCTGGTCGGCCACGTTGACGAACTCGGGCGCGAACCCGCCGTCGACCACGGGGCCGGGCAGCTGCCCGGGGTCGGCGGTGGAGAAGCCGCCGTTGGGCCCCGAGGTCCACTGCATCGGCGTCCGGACGGCCAGCCGCCCCTCGGCGTCGAGGTCCTCGCCCATGCCGATCTCCTCGCCGTAGAACAGCACCGGCGTGCCCGGCAGGGAGAACAGCAGGCTGTAGACCATCCGGACGCGGCGCGGGTCGCCGTCCAGCATCGGCGGCAGCCGGCGGCGCAGGCCGCGGCCGTAGACCTGCATCCGCTCCTCGGGGCCGAAGGCGGCGAAGACCTCGGCGCGCTCGTCGTCGGTGAGCTTGTCGAGGGTGAGCTCGTCGTGGTTGCGGACGAAGGTGGCCCACTGCGAGTCGGGGTCCAGCGCCGGCCGGCCCTGCAGCGCGGTGGCCAGCGGTCCGGCGTCGGCGCGGGCCAGCGACAGGTAGAGGGCCTGCATCCCGATGAAGTCGAACTGCATGGTGAGCTCGTCGCCGTCGGTGCCGCCGAAGAACTCGAGCTGCTGCTCGTAGGGCAGGTTCACCTCGCCGAGCAGGACGCCGTCGCCGGTGCGCCGGCCGACCACCGAGCGCAGGTCGCGCAGGTAGTCGTGCGGCTCCGGGAGGGCCCCGCCGTCGGTGCCGGCGGTCTCCAGGAAGAAGGGGACGGCGTCGACGCGGAAGCCGGACAGCCCGAGCTGCAGCCAGAAGCCCATGATCTTGGCGACCTCGTCGCGGACCCGCGGGTTGGTCACGTCGAGGTCGGGCTGCTCCTTGTAGAACTTGTGCAGGTACCACTCGCCCGTCGGCTCCGACAGCGTCCAGATGCCGTCCTCCTGGTCGGGGAAGACGACCTGGTCGGAGGTGTCCGGGGGCGGGTCCGACCGCCAGACGTAGAAGTCGCGGAACGGTGAGTCCTTCGACGCCTCGGCCGAGCGGAACCACGGGTGCTTGCGCGAGGTGTGGTTGACGACCAGGTCGGCGATGACCCGCATCCCGCGGTCGTTCGCCGTCCGGATGACCTCGACCAGGTCGCCGTGCGTGCCCAGCCGCGGGTCGACGCCGTAGAAGTCGGTGATGTCGTAGCCGTCGTCCCGCTCGGCGGTCGGGTAGAAGGGCATCAGCCACAGGCAGGTCACGCCGAGGTCGGCGAGGTGGTCGATGCGCTGCGCGAGGCCCGGGAGGTCGCCGCACCCGTCGCCGTCCCAGTCCATGAACGTCTCGACGTCGAGGCAGTAGACGACCGCGTTCTTCCACCACAGGTCGGCCGTGTCGGTGATCCGCATCCGTCGTCCCTACCGCATCCCGGGCTCGTCCAGCAGCTGGAAGAGCACGTGGTCCCGCCGCTCCCCCGCGATGCGCAGGTACCGCGGCGCGTACCCGAACCGCTGGGAGCCGGTGCGCGCCGGGACCCGCTGGGACGCGGTGTCGTGCGGCAGGGTGCCGGCCTCCAGGCGGTGCAGCCCGGCCTCGTCGAAGGCGGTGCGGACCATCGCGGCCGCGGCGGCCGTGGCCACGCTGCGGCGGGTGGCGTGCCCGGCCACCCGGTACCCGAGGGTGCCGGACTGCAGCGGCCCGCGGGCGACGTCGGCGACGGTGACCTGCCCGACGAGCCGGCCGTCCTCGACGATCACGCCGGGGATCGCCCGGTCCTGGCGGTGTCCTGCCGCTGGAACGCCTCGGTCCAGTAGTCGTCGGGGCGCTGCGGGTCCCACGGCGCCAGGTGCTCGCGGTCGGCCGTGAGCAGCGCGGTCAGCGCGGGGACGTCGTCCTCCCGGACGATCCGGACGGTGACCCCACCGCTCACGGGAGGCCGGCCGGCTGCGGCTCCTGGTGGGGACGGCGCGGCTGCGGCGGACCGGCCGGGTCCAGGGCGACCGCCGGGGCGGGGCGGCTGACGCCGAGCTGCGGCAGGACGTGCTCGCCGAAGGCGTCGAGGAACGGCAGCTGCTCCTTGCCGACGTGGTGCAGGTAGATCTCGTCGAAGCCGAGCTCGGCGTACCCGGCCAGCCAGGCGGCGTGCTGCCCGAGGTCGGAGCTGACCAGCACGGCCCCCTCGACCGCCGCCTGCGGCACGTGCTGGCTGGCCTGCTCGAAGGCCTCCGGCCCGTCGATGTCCCAGCACAGCGGCGGCGGGAACGTGTTGGTGCGCCACTGCTCGTAGGCGATGGCCCTGGCGCGGTCCGGGTCGGGGTCCCAGCACAGGTGCACCTGGAGCGCGAGCCGGCCGCGTCCGCCGGCGTCCCGGTAGGCGCCGGTCAGTTCGCGCAGCGTCTCGTGCGGCTGGTTGATGGTGATGAAGCCGTCGGCCCAGTCGGCGTGCCGCCGGGCCGTCGGCACGCTCATCACCGGGCCGAAGAGGGCGGGCTGCTGGTCCGGCAGTGACCAGATCTTCGCCCGCTCGACGTCGACCAGCCCGCGGTGGGTCACCTCCTCGCCGGCCAGCAGGGCGCGGATGACGTCCACGCACTCGCGCAGCCGCGCGTCGCGGACCCGCTTGGGCGGCCACGGCTCACCGGTGATGCGCTCGTTCATCACCTGACCGCTGCCCAGCGCCATCCAGAAGCGCCCGGGGAACATCGCCGCCAGCGTCGCGGCACCCTGGGCGATGATCGCCGGGTGGTAGCGCTGCCCCGGCGCGTTCACCACACCGAGCGGCAGGTTCGTGGTGGCCAGCGCGGCGCCCAGCCAGGACCAGGCGAAGCCGGAGTGCCCCTGGGCCTTGTTCCAGGGGGCGAAGTGGTCGGAGCACATCGCCGCGGTGAAACCGACCTCCTCGGCGTGCTGGACCGCGCGCAGCAGTTCGGCGGGGTGCACCTGCTCGTGCGAGTTGTGGAACCCGATCACCGTCATGACCGGCCCCTACCCCGCCGCCGCAGCTCCTACCTGCGACGTCGTGGGCCGGTCCGGGTGCGGGGTCGGTCCCGCACTGGTGCGGTCCCCCTCGGACCGGCTCCGGGGTCCGACCTCGCTCCGCCCACGGATCTGCTCCGGGTCCCCATACGACCGGCCTGCGACGTCGCCAGTCGCCCCACGGCGGGCTGGCGTGTTCGCCGCGGAGCAGGGTCGAGGCCACGAGGCCTGTCCTGCGGTTCCCGTGCGCCAGCACCGCCGTCCGTGTCGCGGAGCGGCCCACCGAGGGAGACGAGAAGGGTCTCAGGACCTGGGCCGTCCTTGCCTGCGTTGCATCGCCCACTCACCGACGGAGCAGAGTCCCACGATGACAGCCGGGGTGATGAACCAAGCGATGTGCAGGCGGAAGGCAATGGCGTACATCGCGACCGCTGTCGCGGTGAAGGCGACGAGTCTCAGGTCCCAGGGTTTCAGTCGGGGCTCGGACATTATGAGATGTTCTTCGTCGCGCATCGCCCGAAGGTATCTGTCGCGCCCGGCTCATCCGATGCAGCGACTCCCGGGTCGCTCGGACGTCACCGACGTCGCCTTGCGGCAAGCCGTTCGGTGTCCCTGATCGGCTCACTAAGGGACACCGCGAGACGCCGACCGGTGGTTCTGACCTGCTACCGGCTACGCGATTCAGATTGCGGCAAGAGGGCCTCGGCGTGGTGAGCCCGGGTTGAGGGGCTGTCGCCGGGCGCCGGGGTCCCGCGCTCGACATGGAGCTGCAACTCGATGGATGAGTTGCTGGCGGCCGGATTGAAGACCTCGTCGAACGTGCTCAGAACCGAGCCCGGGATGCGGCGTTGCCGACCCCGTCTTGCAAGCCATAGAAAACCGGCGGGGATTCCGATGAATAGGGCGACGAGCAAGAGCAGGAGCGTCACGTCGGCCACTCCTCGACGCTACCCCAGGAGGCGCTCTCGTTGACGAACGACGACCGATCCGCTGGCCGCGATCCGCAGGCTCGGGAGTGGTGGTATGGCCTAGTAGGCCGCTCCGGGGCGCACGCCTCCACGGAATGACCGGCGGGGCGCACTCAGCCCTATCTACGCAGATAGTCCACCCCGGCGCATGAGGAGGGTTGTCCCTCAAGCCGCCTTCGGGGCGACATGATCCGCAGGACGAGCTCTAGAAGGGTGGTGGGTCGTCGGTGGGGTCAGGTGGCTGGTCGGGTGGGCGGGTGAGCACGCGGGGTCCGGTGAGCTGCAGGCCGGGTGGCCGGCTGGTGCGGGTCACCCCGCTCGGGGTCGTCACCGTCAGGATCCCATCGGCGGTCATGGTGTAGATCCAGCCGGGGGCGAAGGTCTTGAGCCGGTGGTGGCGGCGGCACAGGCAGCACAGGTTGGCGCAGTCGGTCGCGCCGCCGGTGGCGTGGGGGATGACGTGGTCGGCGTCGGCCCACACCGCTTTGTTGGTGCAGCCGGGGTGGCGGCAGGTGCGGTCCCGGGTGCGGAGGAAGCGCTGCTGGGCGGGGGTGGGGGTGTAGGCGCCGGTCGGCGGTGGCCGGTCGATGACCGGGCAGCCGCAGCCGGCCGCCGGGTGGGTCGGGCAGCCGCGGCGGGCGGCGGCGCGCAGCTCGCGCAGGGTGGCCACCGCGGTCAGCGCGCCGCGGTCGTCGAGGAAGGAGAACTGCAGCGTCCCGCCGGGCGGGGCGCTCAGGCCGATGGCGTCGAGCTGGGCGAGCAGGCCGCGGACGTGCGCGGCGGTGATCGGCACCCCGGCCACCGTGCCGGTGGGCTGCGCGACCGCGCCGGGGCGGGTGAACGCCGCCGGCAGCGGGGCGCCGGCGGCCGGGAACCGGTCCGCGGCGAGGGCACCGAGGGGCACCTGCACCTCGATCTGGGCGGTGACCGGCTGGGGTGCGGCCCAGGGGCGCAGGATCAGGTCGGCCAGCACCCCGGAGCGCAGCATGCCGATCGGGCGGGCGTCGCCGGCGGTCTTGGCCCGGTGCGCGAGGTCGTCGATCACCGTCTGGCAGGCGGCGGCGAGTTCGTCGGTCATCCCGGCGACCAGCTCGCTGACCCCGTCGGCGACCGGGCGGCGGCGCACGTCCACCGCGCGCTGGGCGCGCGCCCGGGCCCGGTCGACCGCGGCGGCGTCCCGGGCGGCCAGCTCGGCGCGCAGCCGGTCCCGCAGCCGGCGCACCGACAGCGACATCGCCTCGGGCAGCACCGCGGCCTGCACCGCGGCGAGCACCTGCGGGTGGGTGCCGCGCACCTTCTCGCCGAGTTCCTCGGCGATGGTGCGGGCGCGGGACCAGTCCAGCCGGCCCTGCGCGAGCGCGGCCAGCGTGGCGCGCAGCGTGCCGGTGAGGGTGGAGGCGTGCTCGGTGAGCACGCTGGCCGCCGTCCGGGAGCAGTTGAGTACCAGCGCCAGCTCGTCGGCGAAGAACTCCGACACTCCCGCGGGCGCACCGGGGCCGGGCACCGAGCCGTCCTCGGCGGGGGCACCCCGCTGGCCGGGTTGACGGTCGAGGGAGTCCGGGCGGTCGGCGGCGAACGCGGCGACCAGCTCCACCTCGTAGGCGGCCAGCTCGGCCTTGACCCGCTGCACCCGCTCCAGCTCCGCGGCCTTCTCCACCGGCGTGCGGGCGTAGACCGGCAGCACCTCGGCCAGCACCGGCGACCCGGTCCCCGGCGGACCGACGGCAGGCGGCGCCAGGTCGGCCACCGTCAGCCCGACCCCGAACCCCCCGCCGAAGAACATGCCCCCAACCTAGGGCGGGGGTACGACACTTTCCGCCGCTGACCAGCGAAGACGCCCGCAAAGACGTTGATCATGGGGTTGTGGCCGGCGACACGCGCGAACACGCCGTGACGGGCAGCAACAACCCCATGATCACGGCGGCTCCCTGCAGGGTCCCGCCGCGAGCCTGCGAGTGGCGGGGGCAGCGGGTCAGGCCGACGCGGCGGTACCGGTCCCCTCGGTGGGCGTGCTGGCGCCACCGAGCAGCAGCAGCTCGGCGTCGGTGTGCTCCAGCGGCGCGGCGAACAGGTAGCCCTGCGCCAGGGCCACGTGCCCGTCCCGCAGGTGGGTGCGCTGGCGCTCCTGTTCGATGCCCTCGGCGACGATCTCCAGGTCGAGGGTGTGCCCGAGGTTGATCAGCCCGCGCAGGATGGCCGGCATCGTCTCGGCGTCGTCGATGGTGCTGACGAACGACCGGTCGATCTTGAGGATGTCGACGGCGAACTGGCGCAGGTGCGACAGCGACGAGTAGCCGGTGCCGAAGTCGTCGAGGGCCACCTTCACGCCCAGGCCGCGCAGCTCGTGCAGCCGCTCGGCGGCCACGACCGGGTCGCGCACCAGCACCGACTCGGTCAGCTCGAGCACCAGCGCCGACGGCGGCAGCCCACTGGCCGCGAGCGCCGTCCGGACGTCGTCGAGCAGCCCGGGTGACCCGAGCTGGGACGGCGAGACGTTGACCGCCATCGACAGGTCGGCCGCCGCGGGGTGGTCGCGGCGCCAGGCGGCCGCGGCGGCGCACGCCTCGGCGACGACCCACCGGCCGATGTCGGGCACCAAGCCGATCTCCTCGGCCACCGGCAGGAACCGCTCGGGCAGGACGACGCCGAGCGCCGGGTGGTCCCAGCGCAGCAGCGCCTCGAAGCCGGTCACCCGCTCGCTGCTCAGGTCGACGACGGGCTGGTAGACCAGCCGGAACTGCCCACCGGCGAGCGCCGCCCACAGGTCGGCCTCCAGCTGCCGGCGCTCCGCGGCGGCCGAGCGCATCTGCGGGTCGAACACGACGTAGCGGCCGCGACCGGCGCCCTTGGCCCAGTACATGGCGTTGTCGGCGTCCCGCAGCAGGGAGGACGCCGTCGCCGCGACGTCCCCGGTGGCGATGCCGATGCTCGCCGAGACGCGCACCCGCTGCCCGCCCAGGTCGACCTGCGAGGACAGCGCCGCCAGGACCCGCTCGGCGATCCCGGTGGCCTCCTCCACGCCGGGCGAGCGCTCGACGAGGATCGCGAACTCGTCGCCGCCGAGCCGGGCGAGGGTGTCCTCGGTGCGGACGGCGGACTGCAGCAGCCGGCCGACCTCGCGGATGAGCCGGTCGCCGCTGGCGTGACCGAGGCTGTCGTTGACCGACTTGAAGCCGTCGAGGTCGATGAAGACGACCGCGACCTCGCCGCCGCTGCGGGCGGTGCGGCGCAGCGCGAGCTCCAGCCGGTCGGTGAACAGCGCCCGGTTGGCCAGCCCGGTCAGCACGTCGGAGAAGGCCAGGGCGGCGAGGTCGGCCTCGGTGCGCCGCACCCGGCGGGCGGCCAGTGCCGCGGCGGCCGCGGCGGCACTGCCGCTGAGCAGCAGGTGCAGCAGCACCTCCGGACGGTCGCCGTCCGCGAGCCGCGCGACGGCCAGGTGTGCGGCGGCCAGCCCGGCGGCCAGCAGACCGGAGAGGGCGACGACCCGCAGGCCGCGGGCAGGGGGCCGTGCCGGTGCGTCGTCCACTGCTGGCCTCTCGTCGGGTGCGTTCCCCTCGGTTCTCGACGGCCCGGGGACCCGGCTTGAGGTGGCGGCCGGGGCGCCCACCCGCAGGGGTGAGCCCGCTCAGCCGAACAGGTCCGCGACCCGCCGCGGCTCGTTGGCGACGTCCAGGTGCTGCCCCGTGCCGTCGCCCACGACGGTCCAGCCGCGGGCCCGCGCGGCGGTGGCCTCGGCGTCGTAGGACGCCGAGAGGTGCACGTAGCGGACGTCGTCGTCGGGCCAGCGGTCGGGCACCGGGACGGCGACGTCGTAGAAGTCCGCCGGCAGCTCGTGCCCCTCGGCCAGCAGCGCCGCCCGCAGCCGCTCGTCGGGCACCAGCTCGGCCATCGCCCCGGGCCCCCACCACGTCGTCCAGTCGGCGATCCGGCCGTCGCGGACCAGCGGCGCGGTCAGCGTGCGGATCTCCTCGGACCAGGTGACCGTCGGCAGGACGGCGTCCAGCCACACGACCCGCCGCGCGCCGGCCGCGGCCGCGACGGCGGGCAGCACGATGCCCGCCCCGGAGAACCCGACGACCACCTCGGCCCGGCCGGCCGCCGCGGCGCCCTCGACCCAGCGCTCCGGCCAGCCGGGCGCCGTCGCCACCGCCCCGCGCAGGTCCGGGACGGCGACCGCGCTCCCCCGCCGCCGCAGCTCCGCGGCGAGCGGCTGCAGCACGGCGGGGCCGAGCAGCGGCGGGTGGACCAGCAGCCAGGTGCGGCCCGTCACGGGACCGCCTGCCGGCGGCGGTACCAGCGGGGCGAGGTGGACGGCGGCGGGACGAGCGCGGCGCGGACCACGACGACGTCGGGACCCCGGGTGCCGAGCCCCTCCTCGAGCGCGGACGCGAACTCCTCGCCGAAGCCGTCCACCGCCCGGGCCGGGACACCGAAGGAGCGGGCGAGCGCGACGAAGTCGGGGGTGACCAGGTCGACGCCCTGCGTCGGGACGCCGGAGTGCACCTGGTCGAACCGCAGCATCCCGTACCCGCCGTCGTCGACGATGACGGTGGTGACCGGCAGCTCCTCCTGGACCAGGGTGGCCAGCTCGCCGCAGGCGAAGAGGAAGCCGCCGTCCCCGACCAGGACCAGGGCCCGCCCCCGCCCGGCCAGGGCGGCGCCGATCGCGGCGGGGAAGGCGTAGCCGAGCGTCCCCCAGCCCAGCGGGAAGGCCAGCCGTCGCGGCCCCGGCACCCGGGCGAAGCCGGCGGCCCAGTAGCCGGCGATGCACATGTCCGCCAGCAGCACGCCGGTCCGGTCGGACACCCGGTCGAGCGCGTCGAGCAGCGCTCCGGCCTGCGGCTCGTCGGCGGCCACCACCGCCCGCACCTCCCCGGCCACCGCGTCGAGGGTCTCCCGGAGCCCGGGGAGGCCGTCCCGCTGCGGCAGCCCGTCGAGCAGATGGCCCAGCACGGCGGACGCGTCGCCGGCCACGGTGACGTCGGCCGGGTAGTTCTTCGTCGCGTCCGCGGGGTCGACGGTGACCGCGAGCAGCGCCGGCGGTCGCGGCATCGCCCAGTTCTGGGTGTCCGTCCCGTCCAGGTCGCTGCCCACGGACACCACCAGGTCCGCGTCGTCCCAGAGCCGGCCGACCGCGGGGACGTGCGGCGGACCGGGCACCAGGCACGGGTGGTCCGGTGGCAGCAGGCCGCGCCCGCCGAAGGTGGTGACCACCGGAGCGGCCAGCCGCCGGGCGAGCTCGCCGACGAGGTCCCCCGCACCGGAGCGCAGCGCACCGCCGCCGGCCCACACCAGCGGACGGCGGGCGCGGGCCAGCAGCTCGCGGGCGCGGGCCAGCTCGTCGTCGTCCACCGGCGGCGCGGGAGCGGGCCGCACCGGCGCGCGCGCCACGCTGCCCGCCGGCGCGCCGAGCAGGTCGGTGGGCACCCCCAGGTAGACCGGCCCGCTGGACGGCTGCAGGGCGACCGAGCCGGCGCGGACGGTGTCGGCGTACAGGTCCCCTGCGGCCGCGGCCACCACGGTGGCCTTGGTGACCGGCGCGAACATCGCCGCCTGGTCGCGGGTCTCGTGCAGGACCCCGCGGACCACGCCGGGACGCCGCAGCGTCGACGGGACGTCGGTGGCGACGACGAGGACCGGTGCCCCCGAGGCCATCGCCTCACCGGTGGCACCGAGCGTGTTGGCCGCTCCCGGGCCGGTGGTGACGACGGCCACCCCGAGGCGGCCGGTCGCGCGCGCGTACCCGTCGGCGGCGTACGCCGCGGCCTGCTCGTGCCGGACCCCCACCACCCGCAGCCCGGCCGCCGCCGCGGCCTCCCAGACGGCGAGGTTGTGCACGCCGGGCAGCCCGAACACCGTGTCCACGCCGAGGTCCTGCAGGGCCGCGACGAGGTGGTCGGCGCCCCGGCCTCCTCCCCCGCCGGCCGGGTCAGCGGGGGACGCCGGCGCAGGTGCGGGGTCGGGGGATCTCATGCAGGCCTCCACGGGTCGCGCGGGAACAGCCGCCCGGACCGGTGCGGCCGCCCCTGGAGCCTGCGGTGCGGGACCGCCGATGTCACCCCCGCGGAGGCCGGCCGCCGGGACGAGACCGGCACCACGCCCCGCCCTGCCGTGTGGGCGGGGGGTGCGCTGGGGAGTATCGGTGCGTGACACGCACGCCTCCCACCGACGAGTGGGGCATCGACTCCAGCTGGCTCGACGCCCTCGACGAGGAACACCAGGTCGACCCGGCGACCATCGACCGCCTGCGCGAGGTCATCGGCACGCCCCCGGCCGACCTGGAGGACCGCGCCCCGATCGTGGCCCGCCCCGGCGACGCGCTGGAGGTCGACGAGGGGGAGGTGACCCTCGAGGACGGCTCCACCCGGCACGTGGACGGCGAGCTGCCCGAGGACTTCCCGCTCGGCTACCACTGGCTGCAGGCCCCCGGCGGGCCGCGCCGCCGGCTGGTGGTCTCCCCCGGCCGGTGCTGGCTGCCCGACGGGCGCGCCTGGGGCTGGGCGGTGCAGCTCTACGCCACCCGCAGCCGCGCCGGCTGGGGCATCGGCGACCTCGCCGACCTGCGCGCCGTCCGCGAGATGGCCGCCGGCCAGGGCGCCGGGTTCGTGCTGATCAACCCGCTGCACGCCGTCGCCCCGACCCCGCAGCAGGAGGCCAGCCCCTACCTGCCGGCCACCCGGCGCTTCCGCAACCCGGTCTACCTGCGCGTGGAGGAGGTGCCCGGCGCCGACGCCGTCGACGTCGGGTCCGACGCCGGCCGGGCGCTCGGCGAGGGCGGGCTGATCGACCGCGACGCGATCTGGGCCCGCAAGCGCGAGGCGCTGCGCCGGGTCTTCGACGCCACCGGCCGCGACGACCCGGCCTTCCCGGAGTGGTGGTGGTACCAGGGGCAGAAGCTGCAGGACTGGGCCACCTGGTGCGCGCTGGCCGACGTCCACGGCCCGGACTGGCACGCCTGGCCGGAGGAGCTGCGCGACCCGCGCAGCGAGGCCGTCGGCTCCTTCGTGGCCGGGCACGAGCGCGACGTCGCCTTCCACGCCTGGCTGCAGTGGGCCCTGCAGCTGCAGCTGGAGCGGGCCACCGAGGGCATGACCGTCATCCAGGACCTGCCGATCGGCGTCGCCGGCGGCGGCGCGGACGCCTGGACCTGGCAGGACGTGCTGGCGCAGGGCGCCACGGTCGGTGCCCCGCCGGACGCCTTCAACTCGCAGGGCCAGGACTGGGGCTCCCCGCCGCTGGTCCCCTGGCAGCTGCGCGCCGCGGACTACGAGCCGTTCGTCGAGTCGATCCGCGCCACCATGGCCGGCGCCGGCGGCCTGCGGATCGACCACGTCATGGGCCTGTTCCGGCTGTGGTGGGTGCCCTCGGGCGGCAGCGCCGCGGACGGCGCCTACGTGCGCTACCCGGCCGAGGACCTGCTCGACATCGTCGCGCTGGAGAGCCACCGGGCGCAGGCCGTCGTCGTCGGCGAGGACCTGGGCACCGTCGAGGACGGCGTCCGCGAGGCGATGGCCGAGCACGGCATCCTCAGCTACCGGCTGCTGTGGTTCGAGGAGGACCCGCCGGCCGAGTGGCCGCAGACCGCGATGGCCGCGATCAGCACCCACGACCTGCCGACGGTGGCCGGGCTGTGGACCGGGTCGGACGTCGAGGAACAGCGCGAGCACGGCACCGGGACCGACGAGGAGCTCGAGCGCGGCCGGCGGTCGCTGCTGGAGAAGCTGCCGGGCGTGCGGAGGAACGCCAAGCCGGAGACGGCGGTGAAGCGGGCGCACGAGCTGCTCGCCCAGGCGCCGTCGCTGCTGCTGTCGGCCACGCTGGACGACGCCGTCGGCGAGCGGCGCCGGCCGAACATGCCCGGCACCACCGACCGGCCCAACTGGTCGCTGCCGCTGCCGGTCCCGGTCGAGGACCTGCCGGGGCACCCGCTGCTGACGACGGTCGCGCGGACCCTCGCCGCGGGGGTCGGCCGCTCCTAGCCGCCGCTCTTCCCCGGCGGGATCGGCGATCTCGCACGCTCCCCGGCCCGGGTGCGTGCGAGATCGCCGATCCCGTCAGTGCCGGCTCAGGACGCCGGCCCCTCCTGCTCCCGCGTGCCGTTGCCCCGGCCCTCCTCGAGGACGTCCTCGCCGGGACCGCCGACCAGGGTGTCGTCGCCGTTGCCGCCGTCGAGCGCGTCGGTGCCGGAGCCGCCGAGCAGGACGTCGGCCCCGTTGTCGCCGGCCAGGGTGTCGTCCCCGGCACCGCCGCAGACCACGTCGTCGCCGTTGCCGCCCTCGACGACGTCGTCCCCGCCGAGGCCCACGACCACGTCCGGGCCGGTGGTGCCGCTCAGGACGTCGTCCCCCGCGGTGCCGCGGATCGTCGGCGCGAGCCCGTTGCAACGCTCGTCGAGGTCGATGCCGACCACGATCGGGTCGTGGTCGCTGGACCGGTACGGGTCGTCGTCGTAGAGCGCCGGGTCCCCGTCGTACTGGTAGGCGACCGACTCGACCGAGTTGACGTTCCAGTGGACGGCGCCGTCGACCTTGGCGGTCAGCTCCGCGGTGGCCATCGCGTGGTCCAGCGAGCCGGACAGCGCGTCGAACACGTAGCTGTAGCCGCCGGGGTCGAAGGCCACGCCGAGGTCGGTGAGGCCGGCCTCCCGCAGCGCGACGACCGGGTCCTCCTCGCTGTAGGCGTTGAGGTCGCCCAGCGCCAGGACGTCGGCGTCGCCGGTGGCGGTCCGCAGCTGGTCGACGAACGCCGCCAGCGACTGCGCCTGCCGGACCCGGTCGCCGTTCCACGCGCCCTGCCCGTCGCCGGCGTCGACGTTGTCGCCGGTCGGCCGCCCGGGGCTCTTGGACTTGAAGTGGTTGGCGACCACGGTGAAGGCGTCGCCGTCCTTGGTGAAGGTCTGCGCGATCGGCTCGCGGGCGTTGTCCCACACGGTCTCGTCGACCACGGCGCGCGGCTCGCCGACCGGCGTGACGACGTCGGTGCGGTAGACGATGCCGTTGCGGATGGCGTCGCGGTCGACGTCGTAGAGCGCGGCCGGCAGCGGCACGTACGCCCAGACGCCCGGCCCGTCGACGGCGTCCAGCCGCCCGACCAGGTCGGCCAGCGCCCGGTCGGCGTCGCCGGGGCTGTAGCCGGTGGAGTCGGTGTCCTCGATCTCCATGAGCGTGACGACGTCGGCGTCCAGCGTGGTGAGCGCGGCGACGATCTTGTCGGCCTGCTGCTCGAACTCGGCGTCGGAGGTGGCGCCGCGGCCCGGTGGGTCCTCGCGGGTCAGGAAATAGTTGAGCACGTTGAACGCCGCGACCCGGACGTCGCCACCGACCTCGCCGGGTGCCGCCGGGCGGCTGTCCTGCGGGGCGAAGACGCCGTCGGCGCTGCCGTCGGCCGGCTGCAGCCGCCACGCCTCGAAGCCGTAGCCGAGGACGAGCGGCTCGGTGAACTCGAGCTCGTCGCCCACCCGGACCGGCGTCCCGGGCGTCAGGTACGGCCGGGTGGCCGGGGTGACCCGGGCGCTGCTGCCGTCGTCCAGGACGATGCGGCGCAGCGCGTTCTCCGCCGCGACCGCGTCGGCCGCCGGGCCGGGGCGGGCCACCTCGGTGGGCTGCACGAGCACCCCGCCCGCGGACAGGGTGAGCTCGCCGTAGCTGACCAGGTCGAAGACCTCGCTGACGGTGAGCGCGTCGGCCGGCCTGACGAGCACGCCCTCGAGCCGCTCGCGGGCGGCGTCGCCGGCCGGGAGGTCCAGCGGGGCGGGGGCCGGCAGGCCGGTCCCCTCGGCGCAGACGGCGGCGTTCGCGCCCGCGCCGACCTGGGTCTGGCCGAAGTACTCCTCGGCGCGGCCGGTGACCGCGACGGTGTCGCCGACGTCGACCGCGGCGGAGCTGAGGACGAAGACCGCGTCGGAGGTGGCGTCGTCGCCGTCCCCGTCCGCGTCCTGCAGGTGGAAACCGGACAGGCCCGGGACGTCGCCGACGACGACGCCGCGCACGGTGACCTGCTGGCCGGCCAGCGGGGTGGTGTCCCCGGCTCCCTGGACGGCGCCGATCTCGTGCGTGGGCGCCCTGGCGCACACGTCGACCGGCTCGGGCTCCGGCTCGCTCCCGCCACCGTCGACCGTGCCGGGGGTCGCCTCGGCCGGCCCGGCCCAGACGAGCGCGTCCGCGGCGGCGTCGTAGGTGCGCGACAGCGACTGGCCGGCCGGGGTGGACCCGGACTCCGCCACACCGATGTCCGCGCTGGTCGAGCCGGCCGCGGGGCCGTTCGTGGCGGCGAAGGTGCCCTCGTAGGACAGGAACTCGAGCACCTCGGTGCCGTTGCGCACCAGCGCGAGACCGTCGGTGTCGTTCTGCAGGCCGTTGCTCAGGTACTCGACGACGACCGCTGCCGGCGCGCCGGCCGGGGCCGTCACCACCGGGACCGTCGGGTTCCCCGCGCCGGCGTACGTGACCCCGCCGGTGCCGTTGTAGCGGACCACCGACAGCCCGGCCGACGTCGTCCCGGACGGCAGGGTGATCTCGACGAACTCGCCGGTGTCGGTGCCGGCGTTGTCGTAGTGGATCTCGGAGACGTACGGGCCGGCCGGCGGTGCGGCGGACGCGACGGTGGGCAGGCCGGCGACGGCCAGGGAGACGGCGGTGACGCCGACGGCGGCGCGGGCTGCGGTGCGGCCCGGGCCCCCGGCTGGGGATGGCACGAGGGAACCTCCGATGAGCGGCGGGACGCCCGGACGCTACGAGCGCCGGGTGAACACGGTCGTGACGGTAGGTGACCAATCGATGACACGCCCAACGGGCGGCTCTGCTCACTCAGGGTCACCGCGGGCGGGACCCCTGGTACGCACGGTGCGGGGACCGTCTGCCCTGGTCACCGGCCGGAGCGGCCCGGGTGACCGCGGCCGCTCGGGTCGAACGTGCGTTCGACGTCGTGCGACACTCCGTGCATGGCTGGCGGCATGCACCCCGGGCGGTCCGGGCGCTCCCTCGGCGAGCGAGCGGCCCGCTCCGGCATCGCGCAGCCGGAGCCCCCGGTCGGCGGCGCCGGCGCCCGCCCGGAGCGGGCCCGGGGCCGGCACTGCTGGGTGCACGACCCGCCCGGCGCCCCCGGGGTCTGGCCCGGGCTGCTCGTCGAGTGGCGGCAGGCCGACGGCGGCTGGCACGGCCGCGTGACCTACGCCGTCGCCGCACCCCAGGGCACCGTGCTGGTCGAGGCGTGGGTGCCCGCCGCCCTCCTCGAACAGCGCTGACCACCGGTTACCGCGACGGCCGGGTGGCTATGGCTCCCCCGACGCACCGTCCCCGACGAAGGAGAGAGACCCGTGAGCGAGCCCGACCGTCCCACCCTGGACGACGTCATGACCCCCACCGAGTCCGCGCCGCGCGACCGCCAGGAGCACGCCGGCGGCTACGCCCGCCCCAACGACGAGGAGCTGCAGCACCGCACCGAGCACGAGCGGCAGCTGGTCGACGCCGACGACGCCGACCCGGCGGGCGCCGACGTCCACTCCGCCACGGATTGATCTGTCGGCCTACCGGCCGACACCGCGGCCAGGTGCCGTCCCCGATCGCCGCTGAGCCGCTGCCCGTGTCCCGGTCGGGGGACCCTCCGGGCCCCCGCGACCGGTCCACCCCGGCTCGGGTGCCGTCCCCGACCGCCGCCGAGCCGCCGACGTCCCCCGCTCCGAGGAGATCCCGTTGAGTCGTCTGGGGCCGGGGGACGTCGCGTGCTGGGTGCTGAAGTCGACCCGACCGCCGGAGCTGATCGACCCCGGCTGGCCGGCCGGCGGCACGCGTGAGCTCACCCGCTGCGTCCGGCGCTCCTACCGGCTGGACCTGCTCTCCCCCGGCCACCGCGTGCTGCTCTGGGTCAGCGGCCGAACCGCACCCGGCGTGCACGCGCTCGGCGAGGTGACCGGTGCGCCCGAGGACCAGGCCGACGGCCCGGTCGTGGCGGTGAGGCTGACCCGCCTGACCGCCCCGGTCGCCCGCGCCGACCTGCTGGCCGACCCCGCCGCGCGCGACGCCGAGGTGCTGCGGATGCCCGCGGGCAGCAACCCCTCCTGGCTGTCGCCCGCCCAGTACGCCGCCGTCCTCGCGCTCCTGCCCGGGGGCGCGCTGGGACCATGGCCGGTGTGACTCCCACCCGCTACCGCTGGGGCGCGATCGCCTGGTTGCTCACCCTGCAGTTCTTCGTCGCCGAGACCGTCGCCCAGCTGCGGACCGGCGGCCACAGCCGCGCCGGCGACGTCATCAGCGAGCTCGGCGCCTCGGGCGCCCCGGCCGCGCTGCTCATGAACGCCTCCTTCGTCGTCCAGGGCGTGCTCATCGGCGCGGGCGCGGCCCTGCTGCGCCCGGCGCTGGCCGGCCGCGGCGGTCAGCTGGTGCCCGCCTTCACGACCGCGGCCGCGGTGGGTGTCGTCCTCGTGGGGGTCTTCCCGCTCGGCAGCCAGGAGGACCTGCACCAGGCCGGCGCCGGGCTGCACTTCGTCGGCGGCGGGCTCGGGCTGCTCGCCCTGGCCTACGCCGTCCGCCCGCGCTCGGAGGCCCTGGGGACGGCGCTGGCCCTGCTCGGTCTGCTCAGCACCGCGATGACCCTCTTCTTCGCCCTCGGCATCACCTCGTTCCTCGGCGAGGGCGGCACCGAGCGCGCCGCCGCCTACCCGATCCCCGTCGGGCTGGCGCTGGCCGGCGCGGGCCTGTGGTCGCTCAGCCGGCGCCCGGAGCCCGCACCCGGCCCGTCCCGCCGCGAGCTGCGGGCCCAGGAGCGGACCGCGGCCGCCGAGCGCGCCCGCGAGCGGGACGCCGCGCTGGAGGCCGCGGCCGGCCCGACGGGGGCCGCCAGCCCACGGCCGGCCGCTCCCGCCGGCGAACCGGACGACGACTTCGACCCCGAGGACCCCTGGGCGACCTCCCGCCGCCGCGACTGAGCCGGTCAGCCGGCCGCGTCGAACCGGAGCACGTCGCTCACCGGACGCCGTCCCGAGGAGGCGCTGGCCGTCGACGACGGGTAGCCCATCCGCAACAGCATCTGCGGGTAGCCCAGCAGCGAGAGCCGCGCGCGCATCCGGGTGCGGGTGACCGGCCAGTCCAGCGCCTGGGTCAGCGGCGAGGCGGCCAGCCCCTCGGTCGTCGCGGTGAGCAGCAGCCGGCCCAGCGCGCGGCCGGCGAGCAGCCACGCCGTCCGGTCGTCCCCGTGGGTGCCCAGCAGGACCACCGTCGGCCGCTCCACCTCCGGCGGCGGCGCCGTGGGGTCCCCCGCCGGCAGGAACAGGTGCGGCTCGCGGCTGCCGGCGACGAAGTCGCGGACCAGCCAGTTGGACGGCCGCGTCGCCGGGTCCTCACCCGGGACGGCGTCGACCGGGATGCCGTCCACCGCGGCCGGGTCGGTGCGCAGCCACCGCTCGAGCTCGGCGAGGTAGCCGGGGTCGCCGCGCTCCAGCTCCTCGGCGCGGGAGACCAGGAAGGCGGTGGCGACCTCCTCCTCGGACCCGGTGACGGTCTTCACCCAGACCCCGTACGGCCGGGCGTCGGACCCGAACCGGTCGAGCAGCTCGGCGGGGACGGCGCGCGGCAGGAACGGCGCCCGCTCGGTGTGCCGGCGGCCGACCGCCTCGGCCAGCGCCGCGTCCCCGAGGGAGACCTCTCGTGACGCCCCGGCGCGCACGGTGGCCAGGTGGTCGGGGTCCTCCGGCGCGGGCAGCAGCTCGACCTCCGCCTCCACGCCCGCCGCACGCAGCGCGACGGCGGCGAACTCGGCGGCCACACCGCAGCTGATGACCTGCTGGCGGCCGGTCGGGTCGAGCACCGGCAGCGCGCGCTCGCGGTCGAGGCGCAGCTCCAGCCGGTCGCCGGAGGCGGTGAAGTGCCAGGGCTGGGTGTTGTGGATCGACGGCGCCCGGATGGCCGCGGCCACCACCATCGTCCACTGCTGCTCGTCCATCGGCACCGCTCCCCCGCTCCGTGTCCCGGTGCCCCCTGCGTAGTACACCCTCGAGCGCAGGTCGACGGTCTCCGGGCCCTCCCGCGAACGGCCCCGGCGGAGGACCATGCCGCCATGAGCGCACCTGACAGCGGTGTCCGGGGCCCGCGCGTGCTGGTCGGCTACGACGGTTCGCCCAGCGCGGTGAACGCCATCGAGGCGGCCGCCACGCTCCTGCCCGCGGCCACCGCCTCGATCCTGCACCTGTGGGAGCCGCCGTTCACCTCCCCCGAACTACGGCACCGGGTCTTCGACCGCGCCGCCAACCCCGAGGCGCTCGGCCGGCTGATCGAGACCGAGGGCCACGCCGAGGCGGAGCGGATGGCGCGCACCGGCGTGAAGCTCGCCCAGGCTGCCGGGTGGGACGCCGAGCCGCTGGTCAAGCGCACCTTCGGCGGGGACGGCTACCAGTTCGCCCGGACGGCCGAGGAGCTCGGCGCCGAGCTCATGGTCGTCGGCTCGCGCGGGATCAGCGGCATGCGGGCCATGGGCAGCGTCTCCGAGCTGGTGGTGCACGTCAGCCCGATCCCGGTGCTCGTGGTCCCCTACCCGCTGACCACCGTCGAGTGGGCCGCAGCCGAGTCCGGGCCGGTCGTCGTGGGCACCGACGGTTCCCCGCACGCGGCCCGCGCGCTCGCCGCGGCCACCACGCTGTTCCCCGACCGTAAGCGGCTGCTGGTCGCCGTGGAGGAGCAGGGGGCGTCCGCGTCGCCCGTCGAGGGCACCGAGCTGGTCACCGTCCGGTGCAGCGGGCGGCCGGGGAGGCCGCGGGCCACGGCGTCGACGCTGGCCGACGAGGCCGCCCGCCGCGGAGCCGCGGTGCTGGTCGTGGGCAGCCGTGGCCGGGGCGGCACGCGCGAGACCCTGGTCGGCCACGTGACCCGGGCGCTGCTGCACTGCGCGCACCGCCCCGTGCTGGTCGTCCCCTCCCGCGGCGCCTGACCCCGGTCACGCCGACGCGGTCGCCTCCCGGGCGTCCGGCGCCGGCGGGCGCACGCGCGCCCGCCGGCGGGAGAGCGCGACGCCGGCCAGGCAGACCGCACCGCCCACCACGGCGAGGGGCGGCGGCACCTCGCCGAGCAGCAGCCAGCCCATGAGCACGACCAGCGGCGGTACGAGGTAGGTGGTGACGCCGAGCCGCCCCGCGTCGGTCCGCGCCAGCGCGTACGCCCAGGTGCTGAACGCCAGCGCCGTCGGCACCACGCCCAGGTAGACCAGGCCGGCGACCGACCCGGCCGGGGCCTCCCCGAGCTCCGCCGCCAGCGCCCCGGCCCACGGCAGGCAGCACAGCGCCCCGACGGCGCACGCGGTGAACGTGACCTGCAGCGGCGGCAGCCGGCGCAGCACCGGCTTCTGCGCCACGACACCCACGGCGTAGGTGACGGCGGCGACCAGGCAGAGGACCACGCCCAGCACGTCGGCGCCGGCGCCGCGGGTCGACAGCCCGATGAGCAGCACGCCGCCGAAGGCGACGGCGAGACCGGCGACGAGCCACCGCGGGAAGCCCTCGCCCAGCACGACCCCGGCGAGGACGGCGATGAGGATCGGCCCGACGTTGACCAGCATCGCCGTCGTCCCCGCGTCCAGGTACTGCTCGGCGGCGTTGAGCGCCACGTTGTAGACGCCGAACCAGCCGACCCCGCACACCGCGAGCAGCAGCCACTCGCGCCGGCCGGGCGCCACCCAGGGCCGCCGGGCGGCGACCAGCAGCACGCCGAGCACCGCGGTGCCCACCAGCAGCCGGCCCAGCGCCAGCGGGCCCGGCGACAGGTCGGCGCCCACGGCGCGGATGCCGACGAACGCCGACGCCCAGGCCAGCAGGGTGACCACGACGGCCGCGAGCACGGGGACGGTGGATCGGGGCACGCCGCAAACCTAGGGCGACTCCCTCGCTCGACCCCGGCGGTTTCCGGACGTCGTCCTCGGAGTTGCGGAGTGCGGCAGGAATGCCGCTGCTACGCGCGCAGGTGCTCGGCGTACGTGCGCCGTCCGCGGGCGCCGCGGGTGGGCAGCGCGCCGCCGTCCCGGACCGCGGCCGACAACCGCCCGGGCACCGGGGTGGCCACCACGTGCGCGCCCGGCTCGCGGGCCGCCGCCCACGTCCGCGCGACCTCCGCCGCGGTGAGCTCCTCGGGCCCGCCGAACTCGACGACACCCCCGGCCGGCGGCCCGACCGCCACCTCGGCGGTGTGGGCGGCGGCGTCGGCGACGTCGACTGGCTGCAGCTGCCACCCCATCGGCACCGGCAGCAGCGGGCCGCGCCGGGCGGTCGCGAGCATCTGGTCGACGAAGTCGTGGAACTGGGTGAGGCGCAGCAGCGTCACCGGCAGCCCCGACGCCAGCAGCACCTGCTCGGCGGCGTACTTGGCGTGGTAGTAGCCCCACGGGATGCGGTCGACGCCGACGATCGAGACGTACACCAGGTGCCGGAGCCGGTCGCGGTCGACCGCCTGCACCAGCCGCCGGGTGCCGGCCACGTCGACCTCCCAGTGCTCCCGCGCGCGGATCCCCGTGGCCGCGTGCACCACCACCTCGGCGCCCGCCAGTGCCTGCGGCAGGTCACGTCCGGTCGCGAGGTCCCCGCGGACCCCGCCCGGACCGGCCCCCCGCCGCGACATCCGCCGCACCCGGTGGCCGCCGTCCTGCAGCCGGGCAGCCACCTCCCGCCCGAGCGGCCCCGTTGCTCCCGTCACCAGAGCGTCCATGCCCGGCAGTCTGGCCGGACCGGTCCGTCGCGGCGCGCCAGACCCCCGCTATCTCACACACGAGATACGGTGACCCCTCGTGACGGCTCCCACCGAACCCCTGACCGACACCGCTGACACCCGGGCGCACGAGTCCAGCGCCATGCAGCGGATCGGGATGCTCGTCCGCGACGCCCGCCGGCACCGCGGTCTGACCCAGCAGCAGCTCGCCGAGCGGCTGGGCACCAGCCAGAGCGCCGTCGCCCGCATCGAGCAGGGCGGGCAGAACCTCACCCTCGAGCTGCTCGGCCGCCTCTCCGAGGCCCTGGAGCGGGAGCTGTTCAGCGTCGGCCCCTCCGGCCCCACGCACCTGCGGGTGACCGGTGGTGTGCCACTGCGCGGCAGCGTCACCGTCAAGTCCTCGAAGAACGCCGCCGTCGCGCTGCTGTGCGCCGCCCTGCTCAACCGCGGCCGGACGACGCTGCGCAACGTGGCCCGCATCGTCGAGGTCGACCGCATCCTCGACGTGCTGCGCTCGATCGGGGTCTCCGCGACCTGGGACGCGACCGGCCGCGACCTCACCCTCGTCGTCCCCGAGGAGCTCGACCTGGCCGGCATCGACGCCGACGCCGCCCGCCGGACCCGCAGCATCATCATGTTCCTCGGCCCGCTGCTGCACCGGGCGCCGGTGTTCGACCTGCCCTACGCCGGCGGCTGCGACCTGGGCACCCGCACCGTCGAGCCGCACATGATCGCGCTGCGCCCCTTCGGCCTGGAGGTCGAGGCGCGGGGCGGCCAGTACCACGCCGAGGTCAGCGCACCCGGCACGGCCGACCGCACCATCGTGCTGACCGAGCGGGGCGACACCGTCACCGAGAACGCGCTGCTGGCCGCGGCCCGCACCGACGGGACGACGACCATCCGCAACGCCAGCTCCAACTACATGGTCCAGGACCTCTGCCTGTACCTGCAGCTGCTCGGCGTGGGCGTCGAGGGTCTGGGCACCACCACCCTCGTCGTCCGCGGGAAGCCGGTGCTCGACGCCGACGTCGACTACACGATCAGCGAGGACCCGGTCGAGGCGATGAGCCTGCTGACCGCCGGCATCGTCACCGACTCCGAGCTCACCGTGCGCCGGGCGCCGATCGAGTTCCTCGAGGTCGAGCTGGCCACCCTCGCCGAGATGGGACTGCGCTACACGCTGTCGCCGGAGTACCTGGCCGACAACGGGCACACCCGGCTGGTCGACGTCACCATCTCGCCGTCGGAGCTCCAGGCGCCGATCGACAAGATCCACCCGATGCCGTTTCCGGGCCTCAACATCGACAACCTGCCGTTCTTCGCCGTCATCGCGGCGGCCGCGACCGGCTCGACGCTCATCCACGACTGGGTCTACGACAACCGGGCGATCCACCTGTCCGACCTGACCCGGCTCGGCGCCGACGTCCGGCTGCTCGACCCGCACCGGGTGCTCGTGAGCGGCCCGACGCACTGGTCCAGCGCCGAGGTGGTCTGCCCGCCGGCGTTGCGCCCGGCGGTCTGCATCCTGCTCGCGATGCTCGCGGCCAAGGGGACGTCGGTGCTGCGCAACGTCGACATCATCGCCCGCGGCTACGAGCAGCTCTACGAGCGCCTGGTGGAGATGGGCGCCCGCATCGAGGTCTTCCACGACTAGGCCCCGTCTCGAGCTCGGCCGGCGGGACCGGGACGGGGCCCCTGCGCCACTCTCGCGCCGTTCCTCCCGCCGCTGCGCCGGTGCACCAGCGCGCAGGTGTCAGGAACAGCGCGAGAGTGCCGGCCGGCCGGGAGGCCGACCCGCTCAGCGCTCCTGGTCGGTGGGGCGCACCAGCACCTCGTTGACCGCCACGTGCGGCGGCTGGGTGACCACGTAGAGGATCGCCCGGGCGACGTCGTCGGGCTGCAGCGACCGCATGCTCTCGGCGTGCGCCAGCGCGGCCGCCTTCGCCTCGGGCTGGGTGATGTGCGAGCGCAGCTCGGTCTCGACCGCGCCGGGCTCGACGAGGGAGATCCGCACGCCCCGGGCGGTCACCTCCTGGCGCAGCGACTCGCTGAAGGCGTTCACCGCCCACTTGCTGGCGTTGTAGACCCCGGCACCGGCGCGGGCGGTGCGGCCGGCGGTGCTGGAGATGTTCACGACGTCGCCCGAGCCCTGCTCCAGCATGCCGTCGATCGCCGCGTGGGTCATGTACATCAGACCCATCACGTTGGTGTCCACCATCCGGCGCCAGTCCTCGGTGTCCGCCCCGACGAGGGTGCCGAGCAGCATCACGCCGGCGTTGTTCACCAGGACGTCCAGGCCGCCGAGCTCGGCCCGGGTGCGGGCCACGGCATCGCGGCAGGCCGCCTCGTCGGTCACGTCCAGGTCCAGGGTGAGCACGCGGGTGCCGGAGTCGGTCAGCTTCCGCGCGAGCCCCTCCAGCCGGTCGCGGCGGCGGGCGCCGACCGCCACCGCGGCACCGGCCTCGGCCAGGGCCATCGCGGTGGCCTCCCCGATCCCCGACGACGCGCCGGTCACCAGTGCGACCCTGCCGGACAGCGGACGGGCGACCTCGTTCACTGCGACCTCCTCCTCGTGCGGCCGCCCGGTGCGGCCGTCGTCCCAGCCTCTCCCGGCTCAGCCGGTCGCGTTGGCCGGCGGGAGGGTGACGCCGAAACCACGGACGGCCAGCCGGACCAGCACCGGCCCGGGGCGCAGCAGGTCGTCGACGCGGGCCGCGGACGCCGCCTCCAGCTCGGCCAGCCGGGTGGCGTACGCCTCCGGGCCGCGCCGCCGGGCCAGGTCGAGCTGGCCGGCGTTCGCCCACACCCGGCGCCGGGACTCGCGCAGGAACACCTGGCTGGCGGTCCGGTTCACCGGCGCGAGCAGCCGGTCCAGCCGGGTGCGTCGTCCCCCGGCCCGGTGCAGCTCGCCGTCCTCGGCCGCCACCCTGGAGGCGAGGACGGCGTCGATCCGCTCGTGGTCGCGCCGACGCAACTCCCACCACGCCGGGTCGTCGAACTCGGCCGCCGGCACCATCCGGACCAGCGACTGCGGCAGGTCGAGGTTGATGTGCGCGTTCATGCCGAGCAGCACGTGCGCCTCCGGAGGGAGGTCCGGGCGCGCGCCGAAGGCCAGCTGCCACGGCCGCGGGGCCGACGCCGGGTCGCGGCGGTACGCGGTCAGCGCGTCGAGGTAGAGGTCGGCGAAGTCGACGTCCCAGGCGGTGACCCACTCCGCGTCCTCGAACCGGCCGGCGTCGATGGCCGCGCCGACCGCGACGGTGGTGCGCAGGTACGTACCGAGGAAGTGGCGGGCCGGGTCGCCGTCGGCGGTCAGGTCGTCGAGCAGGTCCTGCATGCGGGCGATGAGCTCGTCCACCGGCGCGGTCACCCCCGCGATCGTGCCCGGTGGCGGCCGCGCGCGCAGGTCAGCCCTCGAGCAGACCCGGCAGCCGGTCAAGCGCGGCGGTGAGCAGGGCGGGCAGGTCCTCGGCCGCACCGGTCAGCCAGTCGGCCTGCGCCACCTCGAAGCAGGCGACCGCGAGCTTGGCCAGCAGCAGTGCCTCGGCCGCCGGGACGCCGCGGTGTGCGGTCAGGCCGGTCGCCAGCGCCTCCTCCCACCGCCGGTGCTTGGCGGCCGCACGGGCACCCAGCGCCGGGACCGTCGCGACCACCTGCTCCCGGGTGACGAGCAGGTCGCGCAGCGGGCCGACCTGCTCGGCGATCCGCACGGCGGCCGCGCGCAGCGCCGCCCACGGCGCCAGTCCGGGAGGCGCCTCGGCGACGGCGACCGCGGCGGTGGCCAGCAGGTCGTCCTCGAGGCCGAAGAGCAGGTCGTCCTTGTCGGCGAAGAGCCGGAAGAGGGTGCTGCGCGAGAGGTCGGCGGCGGCGGCGACCTGCTCGGTGCTCGTGGCTGCGTAGCCCTGGGCGGCGAAGAGCTCGACGGCGCGGCGGGTCACCTCGGCGCGCGTCCGGCGGCGACGGCGCTGTGCGGCGGTCTCCACCACGACCCCTCCCCTCGTGACGGCTTGACATCCCGTCCCGATATGACACACCGTCTCACATCGGGACGTCGTCCCGGATCCCCCACGGGAGTGGAACAGGAGACGTCATGGACGGGACGCGGACGGCGCTGGTCACCGGTGCCACCTCGGGGCTGGGTCGGGCCACCGCCGGCCTGCTCGCGGCGACGCCGGGATGGCGGGTGCTGCTCGGCGCCCGGGACGCCGGCGCCGGGGACCGGCTCGCCGGCGAGCTCGGCGCCGACGTCGTCCCGATGGACCTGGCGTCCCTGGACTCCGTCCGGGCGGCCGCCACGGTCGCGGCCGCGCAGGGTCCGCTGGACGCGCTGCTGCTGGTCGCCGGCGTCCAGGTGACCCGGGCCGACCGCACGTCGGCCGAGGGTCACGAGCTCACCTTCGCGGTGAACCACCTCGGGCACTACCTGCTCACCCGGGAGCTGCTGCCGCACCTGGTGGCCGGCGCGCGCGTGGTGGTGGTGAGCAGCGGCACGCACTTCGGCACCCTGCGCCGGTCGGGGCCGTTCCCCGGGCCGCGCTGGGGCGACCCCCGCGCGCTGGCCCGGCCCCGACCGGGGTCCGGGCAGCGCGCCTATGCCACGTCCAAGCTGGCCAACGTCTACTTCGGCCGCGAGCTGGCCCGCCGCTGCCCCCGGCTGTCGGTCGCCGTCTTCGACCCCGGGCTGATGCCTGCCACCGGGCTGGCCCGGTCCTACCCGGCACCGGCCCGCGCCCTCTACGCCGTCCTGACGCCGCTGCTCGCCCGGTTGCCGTTCGCCCAGACGCCCGAGCAGGCGGCCGCCCAGCTCGTCGCACTGACCACCGGCCCGGCCGGGCGCAGCGGCCGGTACGTCGAGCGCGGCGTGGAGGCCCCGTCGTCACCGGAGAGCGCCGACCCCGACCGCGCCCGCGAGCTGTGGGAGGTCAGTGCGGAGCTGGTCGGGCTGCCGGCGGGCTGATCAGACCAGCGCGTCGAGGCCGTCGTCCGGCGGCAGCGTCAGGCCGGCGTCCACCGGCGGCCGGTGCGGCTGGTCCAGGCCGCGCATCCGCGCCGCGTGCAGGGCCAGCAGCAGGTTCAGCCGCAGCGTCGGGTCGGTCGTGAACGGCCCGAGCAGCCGCTCCAGCTTGCCGATGCGGTAGCGCATCGTGTTGTAGTGGAAGTGCAGCCGGCGGGCGGACTCCGCGACGTTGAGGTTGGTCTCCAGCAGCACCCGCAGCGTCTCGCGCAGGTCCGCGGAGTCGGGGTCGGCGGCGTCGGCCAGCGTGCCGAGCACCTCGTCGACGTAGTTGCGCAGCTCGGTGCTGTCCGGGATGAGCGACAGCAGCCGGAAGACGCCCAGCTGGTCGAAGTGGGTGACCGCCTGGGTCCCGTGGATCTCCTGGCCGACACCGAGCGCGCGGGAGGCCTGCTGGTGCGCCTCGCCCAGCGCCGACAGCGAGGCGGCGGGCCGGCCGATCCCGGTGCCGAGCACCCGCCCCACGCGGCGCACGCGCGCGTTGACCCGCCCGGTCACCGCCGCCACCAGCGAGGTGATCTCCTCCGGCGTCCGCCCGTCGAGCGGCAGCACGGTGACGATCTCGGTGGACAGCCCCGCGACCGCGGCGCCGGAGACCTCGGTCTCCAGGGCCGCGCGCCAGCCGTCGGCCAGCCGGTCGAGGACGTCGAGGGCACGGGTGGGGTCGGCCTGCGGGTCGGCGGCGGTCTCGGTGGCGGTCACCAGGACGGCGACCGGCCCGTCGAGGCGCCAGCCGAAGGACCGGGTCTGGGCCAGCGCCCGCTCGGTGTGCCGCAGCGCCCCGGCGACCAGCCGGCGCACCAGGTCGCCCTGGAAGCGCAGCTCGACGGAGTGCACCGCCTGCTGGCGGATCACCGACAGGGCCGAGACGACCGCTGCCCGCTCCAGCACCGCACCGGCGCCGACCAGCATCGGACCGCTGCGGTGCACGGCGACCAGCCAGCCGTGCCGCTGGTCGCCGGCCATGATGGGGGCGACGGCGTACTCCCCCACCCCGCCGGGCAGCTCGTGGTGCCCGGGCACGAGCAGGATGCCGTCGGCCGGGGACAGGTCGGCGTCGGCGAGCACGTCGGCCGGGGTGACGACGGTCTGGTCGGCGCGCAGACCGGAGAGCCGGCGGGAGGGCGCCATCATCGCCATCTCGTCCTCGGCCTCGGCGTCCAGCAGCCACAGCCAGTCGCTGATCTCGGCGACGTCCTCGGGCGGGCCGGCGCTGGTGACGATCTCGCGGTCGGGACCCAACCCCAGCACGGCCGCGCCCTCCAGCGAGACGGCGAGCTGGTCGGTGACCTCGGCCAGCCCGCCACCGCTGAGCGCGACGTCGATGAACTGGTCGTGCATGCGGTTGGAGAGCGCCAGCGCCTCGCTCTGCTTGCCGACGACCGCCCCGAGCACCTCGGAGACGACCTCGCCCATCCGCACCCCGGCGGGCAGCGCCAGCACCGGCAGCGCGCGGCGGTCGGCCTCGGCGAGCACGTCGGGCGGCACCGGCGCGGGCCCCTCGGCGGCGCGGTAGGCCAGCGCCGCGGTGCCCATGGAGTCCAGCCGCTCGACCAGTGCCCGGCAGTTGGCCGCGTCGGCCGGCGGGAGCCGGGCGCCGAGGACGACGAGCACGTCGGGACCGGCGACGGCCAGCGGGTCGGCGGGGTCGTCGACGACCATGTAGCGGACGACGCGGTCCAGGCCGCCGCCCCCGGCGACCACCTCGGTCCCGGCCAGGCCGGGCACCCGCAGCGCCTCTGCCAGGGTCAGGCCCATGCGCTCCTGCCAGCTGGGCCGTTCCCCGCGGCTCTCGGTCACCGGCGCCTCCGCTGCCGACAGGTGACGCCGGGACGAGATCATGCCCTCACCCTGCGTGGGGACGACGAGGGACGCTTCACCCTGGGTCACGACACACACCTTTTCAGTTGCCGATGCACACGGCCACCTCGCGGCACCCTGTCAGGAGTGCCTGGACGCAACGCCCCATTCTTGGCGATATCCGCCATACTTGGGCGTGCGACGCGCCGCATAGGTTCGAAGCCCGGTTCCACTCGCCCGGTGGATGGTAGGCCGGTTCCCCTCCCAGGGTGCCGGCCAACCCCCTCCAGCAGGTGTGCGGGCCCGGGCGGGGGGTCTCGAGCCGACGGTGCTCCCCGTGGTCACCAGCGTGAAGAGGGTCGCCATGCGCACCATCGACGAGACCGCAGGCCCGGGCGGGAGCCGCCCCGGGGCCCACACCTCTCCGCGTGGCCACGCCGCGCGGGCCGGATTCCCGACCATCCCGCTGCCGCGCGAGTCCGCCCAGGCGACCGCGCGCACAGCCCGTCCCGCCCGCGCCGCCACGGCCGTGCCGGCGTCCGCCAGCACCGGGGTCGCCGAGCTGCTGCGCGGCCCGGTCCGCCAGGCACGGGTGCTGCTCAGCATCCCGGCCGCCGTCTACCTACACGTGCCGACCGAACGCGGCGGTGACGTCGTCGGCGTGCTGACCAGCGACGCCGCGCGGCTGCCGCTGGCCTGCGTCCTGTTCCGCCCGAGCAACGGCCGGCCGCTGGTCGCCCTGCCGCCCGACGCCCCGGCCGAGGTCGGCGGCGGGCGGATCGTCGTGGGCGACCTCGCGGTCAGCGCCGCCGCCTGGTGGGACCCGCGGCCCCGGCTGCCACGTCCGCGCCCGGCCCTGCTGCCCGAGGGCGTGCGTCAGCTCCGCAACGCCCTCTACGGCGAGGGCGTGCCGCACAGCGCGTTCACGCTGCCGGGGTTGCCGGCCGGTCCCGGTGGCCCGCTGGCCGCGCTGCGGGGCGCCGTCCGCCGGGCCGACCTCGACGCCGCACTGCGCACCGCCACCCGGCTGATCGGCCTGGGCCCGGGGCTGACCCCGGCCGGGGACGACGTCATGGCCGGGACGATGGCCGGGCTGGTGCTGCTGGGCCACCCGGCCGCCGAGCGGTTCGCCGCCGCGGTGTCGGCACTGGCCGCCGGCCGGACCACCGAGCTGTCCCGGGCCCTGCTGCGGCACGCCGCCGCCGGCCGGGTGAGCGCCGAGTACGCCGCGGTGCTGCACGGCCTGGTCGGCGAGCGGCCGCTGGCGCCGGCGATCGCCGGGCTGCTGTCCACCGGTGCCACGAGCGGCCGGGCCATGGCGCTGGGGCTGTGCACCGCGATCGACCTCGTCGACCGGACCACGCGCCCCCGCTGAAAGGCCGAGACGCCGAGAGCCCCCGTCCGGCCGGACGGGGGCTCTCGCGCTCCCCGGCCACGACGAGGTGGCCCCTGTCGCGGCGCTGGCAGCAGCCGCCCTGCGAGGGTCGGCCCGCGGCGCGGGGGCCGGAGGCTCCCCGACGCGGGGTGACGGGTGGGCTCAGCGCGAGCCGAGGACGGCTCCTGGCCGCGGTCGCGGCGCTGGCAGCAGCCGCCCTGCGAGGGTCGGCCCGCGGCGCGGCGGCCGGAGGCTCCCCGACGCGGGGTGACGGGTGGGCTCAGCGCGAGCCGGGGACGGCTCCTGCCGCGGTGTCGTCCGGTAGGACGACGATGTCATCGCCCTCAGATCCGGCAGGCGTGGATGCTGGTGACGAGGATGGCGCGGGCGCCGAGCTCCCACAGCTCGTCCATCACCCGGTTGGTGTCGGACTGCGTCACCATCGCCCGCACCGCCGACCAGCCCTCGGTCTGCAGCGGGCTGACCGTCGGCCCCTCCAGGCCCGGGGTCAGCGCGGTGGCCTTCTCCAGCAGGTCGTTGGGGCAGTCGTAGTCGAGCATCACGTACTGCCGGGCGACGAGGACACCGCGCAGCCGGCGGCGCAGCTGGGCGACCGCGGGGATCTCCTCGGCACCGGCGCGCCGCACCAGGACGGCCTCGCTGGTGAGCACCGGCTCGCCGATGATCCGCAGGCCCGCCGCGCGCAGCGTCGTCCCGGTCTCGACGACGTCGCACACCGCGTCGGCGACGCCGAGCCGGCAGGCGGTCTCCACGGCACCGTCGAGCTTCACCACCGAGGCGGCGATGCCCTGCTCGTCGAGGTAGCGCCGCAGCAGCACGGGATAGGCGGTGGCGATCCGCTTGCCGGCCAGCTGCTCGACGGTCTGGATGCCGGACTCCAGCGGGCCGGCGAACCGGAACGAGCTGCGGCCGAAGCCCAGCGGCATGACCTCCACCGCGGCCGGGCCCTCGCCGGCCGCGGGCGCGGTCTCCAGCAGCATGTCGCGCCCGGTGATGCCGACGTCCAGGGTGCCGGCGGCGACGTAGACGGCGATGTCGCGGGGCCGCAGGTAGAAGAACTCGGTGTCGTTGTCCGGGTCGTAGACGGCGAGGTCCTTGGTGCTGCGGCGCTGCCGGTAGCCGCTCTCGGCGAGCATCTCGGCGGCCGGCTCGCTCAGGACGCCCTTGTTGGGCACGGCGATGCGCAGCACGGTCTGGTCTCCTTCGGTCGGTGACGGGCGGTCGGCCCTCGCGCAGGGTCCCGCGGCGCGCGGAGCGTGCCGTGGGGGGCGCGAGGGTCCTTCTTCAGAGGTGGGTGTAGACGTCGCGGAGGGTCAGCCCGCGGGCGAGCATCAGCACCTGCACCCGGTAGAGGAGCTGGCTGACCTCCTCGGCGGTGCGCTCGGGGCCCTCGTGCTCGGCGGCCATCCAGGACTCGGCGGCCTCCTCGACGACCTTCTTGCCCGCCGCGTGCACACCGTCGCGGACCGCCGCGACGGTCCCCGAGCCGGGGTCGCCGGCGGCGACCTTCCCGGAGAGCTCCGCGAACAGCTCGTCGAAGGTCTTCACGCGCGGCTCCCGTCGGCCGGTCGGATCGAGAAGCCGGTGGGGCCGGCCGTCCCGCGCAGGCCGCGCAGGGTGAGGGCGGTGGCCAGGGCGGCCACCGCCGCCTCCCAGCCCTTGTCCTCGGTCGAGCCCGGCAGGCCCGCGCGGTCGCGCGCCTGCTCCTCGGTGTCACAGGTGAGGACGCCGTTGCCGACCGGCGTGCCCGCGTCGAGCGCGACCCGGGTGAGGCCCGCGGTGACCGCGTCGCAGACGTACTCGAAGTGCGGCGTCCCGCCCCGGATGACCACGCCGAGCGCGACCACGGCGTCGTGCCGCTCGGTCAGCGCCTGGGCCACCACGGGCAGCTCGACGGCACCCGGCGCCCGGACGACGGTCGGCCGCGGGACCCCGCTGGCGACCGCCGCGGCGACCGCCCGGTCCAGCAGCGCGCCGGTGATCTCCGCGTGCCAGGTGGTGGCGACGATGCCGAGGGTCAGCCCGGTCGCGTCGACCGCGGCCGCTTCCGGCGCACCCTTCCCACTCACAGCAGCTGCTCCGTCTGGCGCAGCGGGACGTCGGTGCCCGGCACGGTCGCGGCATCGGCCGGGCCGGACTCGGTCTCCGGCTCGATGATGTCGAGCAGGTGGCCCATCCGGTCGCGCTTGGTGCGCAGGTAGGCCAGGTTCTCGGCGGTGACGTGGCTGGGCAGCGGCACCCGGCCGGTCACCTTGAGCCCGTAGCCCTCCAGGCCGGCGCGCTTGGCCGGGTTGTTGGTGAGCAGCCGCATGGTGTGCACCCCGAGGTCGACGAGGATCTGCGCCCCGGTGCCGTAGTCGCGGGCGTCGGCGGGCAGGCCCAGGTCGAGGTTGGCGTCGACGGTGTCGATGCCGCGGTCCTGCAGCTGGTACGCCTGCAGCTTGTGCAGCAGGCCGATGCCCCGGCCCTCGTGCCCGCGGACGTAGAGCACGATGCCGCGCCCCTCCTGCGCCACCGCGGCCAGGGCCGCCTGCAGCTGCGGGCCGCAATCGCAGCGCAGCGAGCCGAAGACGTCGCCGGTGAGGCACTCGGAGTGCACCCGGACCAGCACGTCCTCGCCGTCGGCGATGTCGCCGTAGACGAACGCGACGTGCTCCCGCTCGTCGTAGGAGCTGCGGTAGCCGACCGCGGTGAAGGTGCCCGGCGCCAGCGGCACGGTCGCCTCGGCGACCCGCTCGACCAGCTTGTCGAACCGCTTGCGGTAGGCGATCAGGTCGGCGATGGAGATCAGGCACAGGTCGTGCTCGTCGGCGAACACCCGCAGCTCGTCACCCCGGGCCATGCCGGTCGGGTCCTTCTCGCTGACCAGCTCGCACAGCGTGCCCGAGGGGCGCAGCCCGGCGAGCACCGCGAGGTCGACGGCGGCCTCGGTGTGCCCCGGCCGGCGCAGCACCCCGCCGTCCCGGGCGCGCAGCGGCACGATGTGCCCGGGCCGGGCCAGGTCGGTGGAGTCGGTCTCCGGCGAGGCCAGCAGCCGGATGGTGTGCGCGCGGTCGGAGGCGGAGATGCCGGTGCTCACGCCCTCGCGGGCGTCGACGGTGACGGTGTAGGCGGTACCGCGGCGGTCCTGGTTGACCCGGAACATCGGCGGCAGGTCCAGCCGGTCGGCGTCGGCCTCGGTGACGGCCACGCAGATGTAGCCCGAGGTGTAGCGGACCATGAACGCGACCAGCTCGGGGGTGACCAGCTCCGAGGCGAAGATCAGGTCGCCCTCGTTCTCGCGGTCCTCGTCGTCGATGACGACGACCGGGCGGCCGCTCTTCACCGCGGCGATGGCGTCCTCGACGGTGTCCAGCCGGACGGGGGCAGTCACCGGCGTGCTCCCAACAGGCGTTCCACGTACTTGGCGATCACGTCGACCTCCAGGTTGACCGGGCTCCCCGGAGGGGCGGCACCCAGCGTGGTCTCGCGCAGGGTGGTGGGGATGAGGCTGACCTCGAACCACGGCTCGGGGTCGTCGACGGCACTGACCGCGCTGACGGTCAGTGACACGCCGTCCACGGTGATCGAGCCCTTCTCGACGACGTAGCGCGCCAGCTCCGCCGGCAGCGCCATCCGCACGACCTCCCAGTGCTCGCCGGGGGTCCGGGTGAGCACGGTGCCGACGCCGTCGACGTGGCCCTGCACCAGGTGCCCGCCCAGCCGGGTGTGCGCGGTGACCGCCCGCTCGAGGTTGACCGGGTCGCCGGCGCCCAGGGCGCCGATGCTGCTGCGGCGGAGGGTCTCGGCCATCACGTCGGTCGTCCACTCCTCGCCGTCCGCAGAGGTGACGGTGAGGCAGACGCCGTTGACGGCGATCGAGTCACCCAGGGCCACGCCCTCGAGCGCCCTGCGCGCGCGGATGCGCAGCCGGGCCGAGTCCTGCTGCTCCTCGCAGGCCAGCAGGACGCCGACCTCCTCGACGATGCCGGTGAACACGATCAACTCCCTCCGGTCGCGCCGCGGTGGTCCCCGGTGCGCCGCTCCCCAGTGTGCCGGGTGGGCCGCAGCCGGAGCTCCACGTCCCCGCCCAGGCGGGTGAGGCCGGTGACCGAGAGGGTCAGCGCGTCGCCGATCCCGGTGATTCCCAGGTCCCCCACCAGCGGGGCGCCGGCGCCGAGGAGCTTGGGCGCCAGGTGCACCACCGCCTCGTCGACCAGCCCGGCGCGCAGGAAGGCCGCGGCCAGCGTCGGGCCGCCCTCCAGCAGCACCCGCCGCACGTCGCGGGCGAACAGCTCGGCCAGCAGCTCGCGCGGGGACCCCGCGGCGCTGACCAGGGTCGGCGCCGCCCCGTCGAGCACCCGGGCGGTGCGCGGCAGCCGGCCCCGGCGGTCGAGGACGACGCGCAGCGGCTGCCGTGCGGCGTCCCGGCCGTCGGCGTCGCGGACGGTGAGTCGCGGGTCGTCGGCCAGCGCCGTCCCCGAGCCCACGACGACCGCGTCGCAGGTGGCGCGCAGCCGGTGGACGGCGGCGCGGGCCTCCGGGCCGGTGACCCAGCGGCTGCTGCCGTCGGCCGCGGCGACCCGCCCGTCGAGGGTGCCGGCGACCTTCCAGACGACGAACGGGCGCTGCTCGCGCACGCCGGTGAGCCAGCCGCCCAGCGCGCCCTCCTCCGCCTCGGTCTGCTCGACGCCCAGTTCCACGTCGACGCCGGCGGTCCGCAGCCGGGCGGCTCCTCCCCCGGCCAGCCGCGTCGGCTCCGGGACGGCGACGACCACGCGGGCGACGCCGGCGGCGACCAGCGCGTCGGCGCAGGGCCCGGTGCGTCCGGTGTGCGCGCACGGCTCCAGGGTGACCACGGCGGTGCCGCCCCGGGCGCGCGCACCGGCCTGCGCCAGCGCGCGGACCTCGGCGTGCGGGCCGCCGGGCGGTGCGGTGGCGCCCTCCCCCACCGGCGTCCCGTCGGCGGCCAGCACCACCGCGCCCACCGCGGGGTTCGGGCTGGTGGTGCCGAGCACGCCCAGCGCCAGCTCGCGCGCTCGGGCCATGGCGGTGAGCTCGGCCGCGGAGACGCTCACCCCTGCCGCGCCGCGGTCGCCCGGTCGCGCAGGGCGGCGATGGCGCGGGCCGGGTCGTCGGCGCCGTAGACCGCCGAGCCCGCGACGAAGACGTCGGCCCCGGCCGCCGCGGCCTGCTCGATGGTGTCCGCGTTGATCCCGCCGTCGACCTCGACCAGCAGCGTGAGGTGCCCGGTGTCGACCAGCTCCCGCGCGCGGCGCACCTTCGACAGCGTCTCGGCCAGGAAGGACTGGCCGCCGAAGCCGGGCTCGACGGTCATCACCAGCAGGGTGTCGAACGCGGGCAGGACCTCGACGTAGTCCTCCAGCGGCGTCCCGGGCTTGAGCGCCAGGCCGGCCAGCGACCCGGCGGCGCGCAGGTCGCGTGCCACGGCGCGGGGGTCGCCGGTGCAGGCCTCGGCGTGCACGGTGACGTTGCGTGCACCGGCCTCGGCGTAGCCCGGAGCCCACCGCGCGGGGTCCTCGATCATGAGGTGGCAGTCCAGCGGCACCGGGCTGACCGCCTGGACCGCCTGCATGACGGGCAGGCCGAAGGTCAGGTTGGGCACGAAGTGCGCGTCCATGACGTCGAAGTGCAGCCAGTCGGCGTCGGCGACCCGGTGTGCCTCCTCGGCCAGCCGGGCGAAGTCCGCCGACAGGAGGCTGGGCGCGATCAGCGGGGTCGAGGACACGTCCGCCGAGTCTAGGCCGGGGTGATCACCGCCCCGCGCGGGAGCGGCGGTACCAGAGGCCGCCGGCCACCGCGGCGAGCGCCGCGACGGCCGCCACCGCGACGAACCAGGCGCCGCCGGTCTCCTGCTCGGCCGCGGCGACCGGCTCCGGCGTTCCCGTGCCGGGTGCGGCGGGCTGGGTCTCGACCGTCGGTGCCGGGGTGGTCGGCGCGGGGGCGGGGGTGGTGGGCACCGCCGTCCCCGGGGCGACGGCGAGCACCGGTGCCGGCATCTCCGGCTCGGGCCCACCGGGCACCTCGGGCTCGATCCAGGCGTCCTCGGTGCCGTCGGCGTAGACCTGCACGGTCGGGAAGGCCAGCTCGGTCACCCCGGCGGGCAGCGTGGCCACGGTCACCCCGTACGCGACGTCCTCCCCGGACGCCAGCGCCGGGCCGCCCACCTCGAAGCCCTGGGCGGTCGGCGTCAGCGTCCAGCCGGCCGGTCCGGAGGCCAGCGTCACGTCCCCCGGTGCGATCCCCGCGGGCAGCTGGGTCCGCATCCCGGCGATGCCGGCGTCGGCCTCGGACGCGCCGGAGAACTCGAGGGTCACCGGACCGCTGCCGGCGGTGGCCCCGGGGGCGTCGACGTGGACGTGCGCGGCCGCCGTCCCGGTGCCGGCGGCGAACAGGGCGGCGCCCAGGAGGGCGGTGGCGGCGGCACGGCGCACGGCCGGCGGGCGAGAGGTCACGGGGCAGTGGTCGTCGCCGGGCCTCCCGGGGTTCCCGGGACCCGGATCCGGTCGGCGGGCGGTGGCGGCGGGGTTGCCGTGCGTGCGGCACACCGGCGCGCCGCGCCCGGCGTGTCGCGTCCCCGACGCACCGCGCACGACGGCCTCCGATACGGAACGGCTCCGCCCTAGGGTCCTGACCGTGGCCCGGGGGGAACGGAGCGCAGGACACCACGCAGGACGGCGCACGTCCGTCGTCGCCCCCGTGGCGTGGTTCACCTGCGCCGGCCTCGCCGTGACCCTCGCCCTGGCGCTGCTCACCGGCGTGCTCGCCCGCCGGGCCGGCCTCGAGCAGGGCACGCGGGCGTTCGAGAACCTCGCCCGGGTCACCGCCGCCACGCTCACCCCGGCCCTGGACGCCCAGCGGGGCGTGCCGCCGGACCCGACAGCGGACCTGCGCACCCACGTCAGCGCGCTGGTGACGGCCGGCCCGGTGGTCGCCGTCCGGGTGCGGTCGGCCGACGGCGAGGTGGTGTGGGCCGACGACCGCAGCGTGGTGGGGCAGGTCCTCCCGCTGCTGCCCGAGGCCCGGCGGGCGCTGCGCACCGGGTCGGTCGCCTCGCTCGTGGCCGAGCCCGGGGACCCACGGGTGGTGACCGGCCGCAGCAGCGGCCGCGTGCTGGTCGCCTGGGTGGGCGTGCGGGACCTCCATGGCACCCCGCTGCTGGTGGAGTTCCTCGAGAGCTACTCGGAGGTCGCCGAGCTCGCCGAGCTCACCTGGCGGCGCTTCGCGCCCGCCGTGCTGGGGGCCCTGGCGCTGCTGCAGGTGCTGCAGGTGCCGCTGGCCTGGCGGCTGGCGTCCCGGCTGCGGCGATCGCAGCAGGCCGAGGACGCACTGCTGCAGGCGGCCGTCGACGCCTCGGACGCCGAACGCCGCCGGATCGCCGGGGAGGTGCACGACCACGTCGTCCAGGACCTCACGGGTATCGCCTTCGACCTGGACGCCGCCCAGATGCGCGGCCAGCCGCGCGACCCGGAGGACGCCGAGCTGCTGGACCGGACCGCCCAGGGGGTGCGGCAGACCGTGGAGGACCTGCGGTCCCTCCTGGTGGCCCTCATCCCGGCCCGTGGCGCCTTCCGCGGCGGGCTGCTGCCGGCCCTGCAGGTGCTGGCCGCTGAACTCAGCCGCTCCGGGATCCGTATCACCGTGCACGCCGAGGACGCCCGGGACCTGCCCGGGCCGACGGCCGCACTGCTCTACCGCTGCGCCCAGGAGGCGCTGCGCAACGTCGCCACGCACAGCAGGGCGACCTCGGTCGAGGTCGTCGTCACGCAGCACGAGGGGGTCGCGACGATGCAGATCGAGGACGACGGGCAGGGTTTCGACGAGAGCCGCCTGGCCCAGCGGGCCGCGGCCGGGCACGTCGGACTGCGGACGCTGGGCGAGCTGCTGGTCGACGCGGGCGGCGCCCTGACGCTGAGCAGCGCCCCGGGCGAGGGCACCCGGCTGGTGGCGACCGTGCCGCTGTCGAGCACCACACCGCTGACCGCGGGGGTCGCACGGTGATCCGGGTCCTGGTGGTCGACGACCACGCCGTCGTCCGGCGCGGCATCGCCAGCCTGCTGGCCGCCGCCGACGGCCTGGAGTGCGTCGGCGCGGTCGGCGACGGCGACGCGGCCCTGGAGATGGTCGAGCGCCTGGAACCCGACGTGCTGCTGCTGGACCTGTCGATGCCGGGCCGCGACGGCGTCACGGTGATCCGCACGCTGCGCGAACGCGGCCACCGCACACCGGTGCTGGTGCTCACCTCCTTCGGCGAGCCCGACCTGGTGGTGCCCGCCCTGGTCGCCGGCGCCGACGGCTACCTGCTCAAGTACCAGGACGGCGAGTCGATCCTGGACGCGGTGCGGTGCATCGCCGCGGGCGGGGCGCCGGTCGACCCGATGGTCACCTCGGCCGTCCTCGCCGACCTGCGCGACCGCAGCCAGGGCGACCTGCTCACCGAGCGCGAGAAGGAGGTCCTGGAGCTGGTCCGGCAGGGCCTGCCCAACAAGGTCATCGCCCGTCGGCTGCGGATCAGCGAGGCGACCGTGAAGACCCACGTCACCCACATCCTGCAGCGGATCGGCGCCACCGACCGCACGCAGGCGGCCCTGTGGGCCGAGCGCCGGCTGCGGCCGTCGGGGCTCCCGCACCGGGGCACGGGGTGACCGGCGCCCACCGCCGGCCCCGGCGGGCGACCGGACCCCCGGCCGATCCGCGCCGGCGCCCGGTCCTGCTGCACTACGCCGCGACCGGGTGGCCGGCCCGGCGGCGGTGGTCCGAGCGGCTGGCCCTGGCGGCCGGCGCGCTCGCCGTCCTGGCCGCCATCGGCACGGCCACGCTGACCGGCGCGTGGGCCGGCTTCTCGCTGCTCGGTGCGGGTGTCGAGCCCGCCCGGCCCGCGACCGCGGAGGCCCCCGCCCCGCCACCACCCGGGACGCCCCCGCCGGAGGGCCCCCCGGCCACCGCGGCGCCGGAGCGGTCCACCGCGCCCGACCGCCGGGCCGAACCGCCCGGGCCGCCCGCCGCTGCGACGGCGTCCGGCGTGGCCCCTGCGCCCTTCCGGCAGGTACCGCGCGACCCCGCGGACGACCAGCCGGCCACGCCGACGACGGGCGCGACCGCCCCGGAGCCCTCGGCCACAGCGGCGGCTCCGTCGTCCACCCGGTCCGCGCCTGCCCCCGGCGCACCGGTCCCCGTCGCACCGGCGCCCGCGCGACCCGCGCCGGCCGCGGAGCCACCGGCCGCGGAGCCGGCGCCGTCCCAGCCGGCCCCGGCAGCCCCCACCCCGGCAACCCCCACCCCGGCAACCCCCACCCCGACGGCGCCCGCCCCGACGTCGGCTCCGCCGCGGTCCGACGACGAGGAGCACCGCGACGAGGAGGGTGACGGGGACGACGACGAGGCGGACGACCGGGACGACGACGGCCGCCCGGGTCACGCGCACCGCGACCACGACGAGCAGCACCACCACGACCGCGACGGACGCCGGGACCCCGACCGTCCCGCGACGCCGGACGCCGCACCGACGCCCACCGCGACGCCGTCCGCCACCGCGACGCCGTCCGCCACGGCTGCACCGTCACCGACCGCGACCCCGTCCCCCACGAAGGTCCTGGCGACGATCCCCGACCCGCCCGACTGAGCGGCCGCCTCAGCGGGTGCGGCGGAGCAGCGCCAGGAACATCGCGTCGGTGCCGTGCCGGTGCGGCCACAGCTGCCCGTGGTCCCCGCGCGCGAGCCCGGGCACCTCCGGGAAGAGCGGGGCGACCGGCAGCACCTCCACCTCGTCCCGGCCGGCCGCGGCCTCGACCACGGCGACGGTCTCGGCGGTGTGCGGCGAGCAGGTCACGTAGGCGACCACGCCGCCCGGGCGCACCGAGGCCAGCGCCCCGTCGAGCAGGGCGGTCTGCAACTCCACCAGCGGCGCGACGTCGTCCGGGGTGCGCCGCCAGCGCACCTCGGGACGGCGACGCAGCGCGCCCAGGCCGGTGCACGGCGCGTCGAGCAGCACGCGGTCGAAGGAGCCGGGCGCCCACGGCGGCGTCCGCCCGTCGGCGACCAGCACCTCGACGTCGTCCTCGTCGCGCAGCGTCCGGCGGACCAGCTCCGCGCGGTGCGGCGCGCGGTCGGCCGCGGTGATCCGCACCCCCTCGGGCCGGACGGCGGCCAGCAGCCCGGCCTTGCCGCCGGGGCCCGCGCACAGGTCGAGCCACGCGGCGTCCGGGCCCTCCAGCGGCGCGCGGGCCAGCAGCAGCGCGGCCAGCTGGCTGCCCTCGTCCTGCACCGCGGCCAGGCCGGCGCGCACCGACGGCACGCGCGCGGGGTCGCCGCCGCCGAGCCGGACGGCATACGGCGACCACGGTCCGGGCTGCCCGCCGGACTCCTCGACCAGCTGCTCGCGGGGCACCCGCCGGGCGACCAGGTGCACCTCGGGCGCGGCGTCGTCGGCCAGCAGCGCGGGCTCGACCTCGGCCTCCTCACCCAGCGCGTCGCGCCACGCCTCGACGATCCAGCGCGGGTGGTCGGTGGCCAGGGCCAGCCGCTCGTCGCCGTGCGCGTCGAGCCGCTCCAGCCAGGCCGCCCGGTCCCCGCCCGCGGCGACCTTGCGCAGCACCGCGTTGACCAGGCCGGAGGCGCCGGTGCCGACGATCGCCCGGGTGAGCGCCACGGTCGTGTCGACGGCGGCGTGCGCGGGCACCCGCAGGTCGAGCAGCTGGTGGGTGCCCAGCCGCAGCAGGTCCAGCACCCGCGGGTCGAGCTCGTCGAGCGGGCGGGACACCAGGGTCGCCAGCACCGCGTCGAGGGTGCCGGTGGCGCGCAGCGTGCCGTAGGCGAGCTGGGTGGCGAAGGCGGCGTCTCGGTCCGCGAGGTCGGCCGCACGCTCACGCAACAGCTGGGGCAGCAGCAGGTTGGCGTAGGCGGCGCGGCTGCTCACGCCGTCGAGGACGTCGAACGCGGTCAGCCGGGCACCGTCGAGCGCCGGCCGGTGCCGGCGGGCGGGTGGGCGGCGGTTGCCGCGTCGCGGGGCGGTCATGCGTCCCCGCCGAGCTGCTCGCCGGGCGCCGGCCGCGCCCCGCGGGCCCAGTCGGCCGCCGGGAGCACCCGCTTGCCGGCCGGCTGCACCTCGCCGAGCCGGACCGCGCCGCCGCCGGTGCCGACCAGCACGCCGGTACGGCCCACCGACAGCTCACCCGGCGCCAGGCCCGGCGAGGTGGGCAGCGGCTCGACCGGGCCCAGCCGCAGCCGGTCGCCGCGCCACGTCGTCCAGGCACCCGGTGCGGGGACGACCCCGCGGACCCGGCGGTCGACGACGTGGGCGGGCAACGACCAGTCGACGCGGGCGTCGGCCGGCTCGATCCGCGGCGCGAGGCTGACGCCCTCGGCCGGCTGCGGCCGCGGCTGCAGCGTGCCGGCCGCGATGCCGTCGAGGGTGGCCAGCAGCAGCCGGGCCCCGCTGACCGAGAGCCGGCCGAGCAGGTCACCGGCGGTGTCCCGGGGCGCGATCGGCTCGGTGACCACGCCGTAGACCGGACCGGTGTCCAGGCCGGCCTCCAGCCGGAAGGTGGAGGCGCCGGTGACCTCGTCGCCGGCCATGATCGCGTGCTGCACCGGAGCGGCGCCCCGCCAGGCGGGCAGCAGCGAGAAGTGCAGGTTGACCCAGCCGTGCCGCGGCACGTCGAGGGCCGCCTGCGGCACTAGAGCCCCGTAGGCCACGACCGGTGCGCTGTCGACGGCGAGGCCGGCGAGCCGGGCGAGGAACTCAGGCTCCCGCGGCGAGCGGGGTGTGAGCACCGGCACCCCGGCGGCGTCGGCGCGCTGGGCGACCGGTGAGCGGGTGACCGTGCGGCCGCGGCCGGAGCGGGCGTCGGGCCGGGTGAGGACGGCGGCGACCTCGTGCTCGGAGGCGAGCAGCAGGTCCAGCGAGGGGACGGCGACCTCCGGCGTCCCGGCGAAGAGGAGCCTCAGTGGGGGCTCGCTTCCACCCGCGGGACCCACGCGCCGGCGCCGGCCCACTCGGCCTCGCCGATGGCGGCCAGCGCGGCGGCGCGCGCCTCGGCGTCGAGCCGGTCGACGAACAGCACGCCGTCGAGGTGGTCGACCTCGTGCTGCACCGCGCGGGCCAGCAGGTGCGAGCCCTCGACGCGGACCGGCTCGCCGTGCACGTCGAAGCCGGTGGCGGCGACGTACAGGTGCCGGCGGCAGTCGAAGGTGAAGCCGGGGATCGACAGGCAGCCCTCGGGGCCCTCCTCGGTCTCCTCCCCCACCGGCGTCACCTCGGGGTTGACCAGGTGGCCGACCTCGCCGTCGACGAACCAGGTGAACACCCGCAGCCCGACACCGATCTGCGGCGCGGCCAGCCCGGCGCCGCCGGCGGCGTGCATCGTGTCGGTGAGGTCGTCGACCAGCCGGCGCAGCTCCTGGTCGAAGTCGACGACCGGGGCGGCGGGGGTGCGGAGCACCGGATCGCCCAGCAGCCGGATGGGGGTCACGCTCACCGGTCGATCGTAGGTGGCGGCGCTGCGCCGTCCCCCGGGCCGGGCCCCGGGGGACGGTCCGGCGCTCAGGAGGCGAGCCGCACCGCGGACTTGGCGGCGGTCAGGTGCGCGCCCTGCCCGGCCAGCTGCTGGGCGCCCTCGGCGGCGTCGACGCCCGCCTGCTCGGGGAAGGTCGCGTCGTGGGCCTCGACCGCGCCCTGGAAGTCCACCAGGTCGCCCTCCCGCACCTGGTACGGCGACTCGCCGGCCTCTCCGGTCAGCTGCACCCACACCCGCTCGGTCTCGGAGGTGCCGAGCCAGAAGCCCTCGTCGGCCGGGACGGACAGCACGCGGGCACCGGTGGCGGTCACCTGCTGGCCCGACAGCCCGGCCAGCGCCGTCGCGGCGTCCGGGCCGGCGGCCAGCGCCAGCACCTGCTGTCCGTCGGCCGTCACGACCTGGCCACCGGCGGCCGGGCCCCCGGCCGCGCCGCCCGACGGGGCGGCCGGGGACGAGGCGCCGGCGGAGGCCGAGGACGACGGGCCCGCGGAGGCGGTACCCGAGCCACCGGCAGCCTGGGACGTCTGCGCCGCCGGGTCGGAGCCCGCCTCCGGGTCGCTGCCGGAGCACTGGCTCAGCAGCAGCGCCAGGACGACGAGCCCGGCCAGCAGCAGCGCCCCGATCAGCAGGCCGCGACGGCGTCCGCCGGCGCGGTCGCCACCGCCCACGGGCGTGGCCCCGCGCTGCTGTCCAGGGCCGGTCGACGGCGTGCGCGACTCACTCACTCGGTGCTCCTCGGGGGTCCGCTCGTCCGCGCGGACGACCTCGCGGGCGACTGCCCCGGCGTTCCGTCACGGGCCCCCGACCGGGGGCCGGCCACACCTACCCTTTGGTGCTTACGACGTAAACGGATACACCGCGGTGAGGCCGAGGTCATCACCGCGCCCAGCCCCTGGGGCTCTCCGCCGCTCGGCCCGTCGTCGGGCCGCGACGGCTCAGCGGGACGGTGACGGCCAGGACGGCGACCAGCAGGACCGGGCCCGGCAGGATCCGTCGGATCCAGCGGCACAGGTCCGAGGGCTACGGGTCGCCAGGCCGGGGATCGGTGGCCGTCACGGCAGCGCTCCCCGGACGCCGCGGCCGGGCCGCTGTGCGCACCACTACCCCGGGCGGCCCGCCCGACACCCGCCGGTCAGACCAGCTCGAGCGGATCCAGCTGGACGCGGACGTGCTCGGCGACCTTCTTGGCGCTGCGCACGCCCTGCACCTCCGCGAGCGCGTGCGCCAGCGCCACCCCCTCGCCGCGCGGCACCCGTACCAGGAAGCGCTCCCGCTCCCCCTCCTGCCCCTGCCGCGGCGGCTCGGGCACCGGACCGAGCAGGTCGGCGTCGGCCGGCAGGCGGGCGGCCGCCAGGAACTCCGCGAGCGCGGCCGGGGAGCCCGACAGCGACGCCATCCGGGTCGCCGGCGGGAAGCCCAGCTCGCGCCGGTCGGCCAGCTCGCGGGCGGCCAGCCAGCCCGGGTCCCAGCGCACCAGCGCCTGGACGACGGGGTGCGCGGCGTCGGCGGCCACGACCACCTGCCCGCCGGCCGCCGCGGGGCGGACCAGCGTGGCGGCGTTCACCCAGCGCCGCAGCGTCTCCTCCCCCGCCCGCAGGTCGGCCCGGCCCAGCAGCGCCCAGGAGTCCAGCAGCAGCGCCGCCCCGTAGCCGCCCTCGGCGACCGGCTCCGCGCCCGGGGTGGCGACCACCAGCGCCGGCCCGCCGGGCACGGAGGCCAGCACGCCCGAGCTCCGGCCGGAGACCCGCACGGCCGCGCCGGGGAAGGCCCGGCCCAGCTCCTCGGCGGTCCGGGCGGCACCGACGACGGAGGCCCGCAGCTTGGTCCCGTGGCAGTACGGGCAGTCGAAGGTGGCCGCGGGCCGGGCGCACCACCGGCAGGCCGGCACCCGTGACCCCCCCGGCCCGGGCGTGGCGGCGACGCCCAGCGGCCCGGAGCAGACCGCGCAGCGGGCGGGGGCCCGGCAGCGGTCGCAGGCCAGCCCGGGCGCGTAGCCGGCCCGCGGGACCTGCACGAGCACCGGTGCGCCGTCGGAGAGGGCCTGCCGCGCTGCCCGATGGGCGAGGCTGGGCAGCCGCGCCGTGCGGGCGGCCGGGTCGCGGGCCAGCTCGGCGTCGGCACCCAGCGCCTGCACGCGGGGGGACGCCGCACGCAGGGTGGCGCGGTCGGCGACCAGCTCGTGCGCCCAGCCGCTCTCCACCAGCAGCTGCGCCTCGGCGGTCCGCGCGGTGGCGGCGACGACGGCCGCGCACGAGGACAGGTGCGCGCGGTGGACCAGCACGTCGCGGGCGTGGGCGTAGGGCGCGCGGGGTTCGGCGTGCAGGTCGTCGCCGTCGTCCCAGATGGCGACCAGCCCGAGGTCGGCGACGGGGGCGAAGACGGCGGCGCGGGTGCCGAGCACCACCGTGGCGGTGCCGCGGACGGCCTCCAGGTAGCGCCGGTAGCGGGCGTCGGGTGCGGCGTCGGCGCGCAGCACGACGACCGACCCCTGCGGCAGCCGCGCCTCGGCAGCGGCGGCGAGCCGGTCGAGGTCGCGGCCGTCCGGGGTCACGACCAGGGCGCCCCGGCCGCCGGAGAGCGCGGCCTGGCACAGCTCGGCGAGCCGGGCCGGCCAGTCCTCGCCGGGCAGGGCCGTCCACACCGCCCGGGCGGGCCGCCCCTCGGCGACGGCGGTCAGCAGCGCCGGGCCGGTCGGGTACCGGGCGAACCCGGCCGGGTCCGGCGGTGGCGGCGGTGGCGGCGGCTCGGCCGGAGGGCGCTTCTCGGCCGCGGCCCGGCGGGGCGGGACGGCCAGCCGCAGCACGTCGGTGACCGTGCCGCCCCAGCGTTCCGCCACCGCCCGGGCCAGCGTGACCACCTGCGGGGTGAGCACCGGCTCCGGGGAGACCAGCTTGGCCAGCGGGGCGAGCCTCCCGCCGTGCTCGGTGCTCTCGGCGAGCTCCAGCACGAACCCGTCGACCAGCTGCCCGGCGAACCGCACGCGGACCCGGCAGCCGGCCCGGACGTCGGCGGCCAGGTCGTCGGGCACGGCGTAGTCGAAGGGCCGGTCCAGGTGGGCCAGGGGCACGTCGACGACGACCCGGGCGACCCGCTTCGCCCCCGCCCGGAGGCTCGCCCCGAGCTCGCGAGGGACGAGGGGGGCGGGGTCCTTCGACAGCGCGGTCTCCGTTCGGCAGGGGCGTCGTCCCGAGTGTGGTCACCCATGACGACAGGACCCGGCAGCGATGTGCGCCCGTGGCGCATCCTGCGGACAGGACGCGCCACGGGCGCACATCACCGAGCGGGTGTGGGTGATCCGGCGCTAGACCCCGGTGGCCGAGCGCAGCGCGTCGACCCGGTCCAGGCGCTCCCAGGGCAGGTCGACGTCGGTGCGGCCGAAGTGGCCGTAGGCGGCGGTCGGCGCGTAGATCGGCCGCAGCAGGTCCAGGTCGCGGACGATCGCCCCCGGCCGCAGGTCGAACACCGAGCCGATGGCCTTCTCCAGCACCTCGTCGGCGACCGAGCCGGTGCCGAAGGTCTCGACGAACAGCCCGACCGGGTGCGCGGCGCCGATGGCGTAGGCCACCTGCACCTCGCAGCGGCGGGCCAGCCCGGCGGCCACGACGTTCTTGGCCACCCAGCGCATCGCGTAGGCACCGGAGCGGTCGACCTTGGACGGGTCCTTGCCCGAGAAGGCCCCGCCGCCGTGGCGGGCCATCCCGCCGTAGGTGTCGACGATGATCTTGCGGCCGGTCAGCCCGGCGTCGCCCATCGGGCCGCCGATGACGAACTTGCCGGTCGGGTTGACCAGCAGCCGGTACCCGTCGGTGGGCAGGCCGAGGGCGGCGAGCTCGGGCTCGACCACCAGCTCCTGCACGTCGGGGGTGAGCAGCTGCTCGATGGAGATGTCCTCGGCGTGCTGGGAGGAGACGACGACCGTCTCCACGCCGACCGGGCGGTCGTCCTCGTAGACGACGGTGACCTGGGTCTTGCCGTCGGGGCGCAGGTAGGGCACCGAGCCGTCCTTGCGGACCGCCGAGAGCCGGCGGGACAGCCGGTGGGCCAGCGCGATGGGCAGCGGCATGAGCTCGGGGGTCTCGTCGGTGGCGTAGCCGAACATCAGGCCCTGGTCGCCGGCGCCCTGGCGCTCGATCTCGTCGTCGGTGGCGCCCGCGGTGCGCGCCTCGTAGCCGGTGTCGACGCCCTGGGCGATGTCCGGCGACTGCGCGCCGATCGAGACACTGACGCCGCAGGAGGCGCCGTCGAAGCCCTTGCGGGAGGAGTCGTAGCCGATGCCGAGGACGGTCTTCCGGACGATGTCGGCGATGTCGACGTAGCCGGCGGTGGTGACCTCGCCGGCGATGTGGACCTGGCCGGTGGTGATGAGGGTCTCGACCGCCACCCGGCTGCGCGGGTCCTGCGCGAGCATCGCGTCGAGGATCGAGTCGCTGATCTGGTCGGCGATCTTGTCCGGGTGGCCCTCGGTCACCGACTCGGACGTGAAGAGGCGGCGTGACACGCGGTACTCCCTGGGGGTCGGGAACGGTGGGGGGCGCCCGGGCGCGGACGTCCTGTCGGGTGGCACGTTACCGGCGCGCGCCCTGCGGGGTGTCGGGCTCGGGCGGGGCTCACCCCAGCCGGGGGGCGACGACGTCCCAGACCCCGGCGGCCACGGCGTCCTTGCTGCCCTCCGGCAGCTCGGTCACCGAGCCGTCGGCGGACAGGACGACGGCGGCGTTGTCGGCCCGGCCGAACACGCGGCCGCCCGAGACGTCGTTGACCACGAGCAGGTCGCAGCCCTTGCGGGCGAGCTTGGCCCGGGCGTGGGTGAGGACGTCGCCGTCGTCGTCGCCGGTCTCGGCGGCGAACCCGACGACCAGCTGGCCGGCCGGGCGCTTGGCGACCAGCTCGGCCAGGACGTCGGGGTTGCGCACCAGCGGGACGGCGTCGGGTTCGGCGGCGCTGCCCTTCTTCAGCTTGGTGGCCGCGACCGAGGCCGGCCGGAAGTCGGCGACCGCGGCGGACATCACGACGACGTCCGCCTCGCCCGACTCCGCCACCATCGCCGTCCGCAGCTCCTCGGCCGTGCCCACCGGGACGACGCGGACGCCGAACGGCACCGGCAGCTCGGCGTTGGCCGCCACCAGCACCACCTCGGCCCCGCGGGCCGCGGCCACCCGGGCCAGCGCCCAGCCCTGCTTCCCCGAGGAGCGGTTGCCGAGGTAGCGGACCGGGTCCAGCGGCTCGCGGGTGCCGCCGGCGCTGATCACGACCCGGCGGCCGGCCAGGTCGGGGGTGAGCGCGGCCGCCCCGGCGGCGAGCACCACCGAGGCCAGCGCCGCGATGTCGGCCGGCTCGGGCAGCCGGCCGGGGCCGGAGTCGGGGCCGGTGAGCCGGCCGACCGCGGGCGGGAGCACGACCGCGCCGCGCCGGCGCAGCGTGGCCACGTTGTCCTGCGTGGCCGGGTGCAGCCACATCTCGGTGTGCATGGCCGGGGCGAAGACCACCGGGCAGTGTGCGGCGAGCAGGCTGGCGGTCAGCAGGTCGTCGGCGCGCCCGGCCGCGGCGCGGGCGAGCAGGTCGGCGGTGGCCGGTGCGACGACGACGAGGTCGGCGGTCTGCCCGATCCGGACGTGCGCGACCTCGTCGACGTCGCTCCAGACGTCGGTGGTGACGGGATTGCCCGAGAGCGCCTCGAAGGTCGCCGCACCCACGAAGTGCAGCGCCGCGGGCGTGGGGACGACGCGGACGTCGTGCCCGGCCTCGGTGAACGCGCGGACCAGCAGGGCGGCCTTGTAGGCGGCCACGCCCCCGGCGACCCCCAGCACGATGCGGCTCATGCCGTCCATCCTCCCGCAGACACGGCGATGCCCCCGGCGCAGGCCGGGGGCATCACTCGTGAGGTGCCGGAACGGCCCCGTCGCAGGGTCCCGCCGCGAGCGTGCGAGCGGTGGGGGGCGACGGGCGGAAGGACCCCGCCCTCCCCACCCTCCGCACGCTCAGGGCGGGTCCCGGGACGGGGCCTCAGTTCTCGCCGGCGGTGTGGGTGAGCAGGCCCTCGTTGATCTCGCGCAGGGCGATGGAGAGCGGCTTCTCCTGCGGAGCGGTGTCGACCAGCGGGCCGACGTACTCCAGCAGGCCCTCGGAGAGCTGGCTGTAGTAGGCGTTGATCTGGCGCGCGCGCTTGGCGGCGAAGATCACCAGGCCGTACTTGCTGCTGGTGCGCTCGAGCAGCTCGTCGATCGGCGGGTTGGTGATGCCCTCGGGGGCGGGTGCGACTCCGGACACGGGCGGGCGTGCTCCTCAGATCGGTTCGGCGGGCGGCGATGCGATGGCCCGCTGCTCGTGGGCGTCGCTGCTCGGGGCGGTGCCCGGCCACGGCGCAGTCAGCAATCCTACCAACTCGTCGGCGGCGCGGGCCACGTCGTCGTTGACGACCACCACGTCGAACTCCCCCGCTGCGTCCAGCTCGGCCTGCGCGATGGCCAGCCGGCGCTCCTGGACCGCCGGCGGCTCGGAGCCCCGGCCGGCCAGCCGGGACACCAGCTCCCCCCACGAGGGCGGGGCCAGGAACACCAGCTGGGCCTCGGCATCGCGCCCGCGGACCTGCCGGGCGCCCTGCAGCTCGATCTCCAGCAGCGCCGGGGCACCGGCGGCCAGGCGGGCGCGCACCGGGGCCACCGGCGTGCCGTAGCGGTTGCCGGCGTACTCGGCCCACTCGAGCAGGCCGTCCTCGGCGATCAGCCGGTCGAACTCGGCGTCACCGACGAAGTGGTAGTGCACCCCGTCGACCTCACCGGGACGGCGGGCGCGGGTGGTGACCGACACCGACACCCAGACCTCCGGGTGCCGGCGCCGGACCTCCGCCACGACCGTGCCCTTGCCGACCCCGGAGGGTCCGGAGAGCACGGTCAGCCGAGCCGGGGGGTGCTCCTCGGCAGCAGGTGCCACTCGTCGTCGTCCTCGACCTCCGGGTGCCTGGTCCTGCGGGTCAGCCCTCGACGGGTACCTGCTCGGCGGCGACCTTCTCGCCGCCGAACTCCGTCTCGAGGGCCCGCCGCTGGTTGGCACCCAGACCGCGCACCCGGCGGGTCGGGGAGATCTCGAGCCGCTCCATGATCTTCGCAGCCCGGGCCTTGCCCACGCCGGGCAGGGACTCCAGCACCGCGGAGACGCGCATCTTGCCGATCACCTCGTCGGTCTCGCCCTGGCGCAGGACGTCACCGACCGTGGCGCCCTTGCTCTTGAGCCGCTCGCGCAGCTCGGCTCGGGCCTTTCGGGCGGCCGCCGCCTTCTCGAGGGCCGCGGCGCGCTGTTCGGGGGACAGGTCAGGGAGGGGCATGGTGCGACCCAATCTGTCGTCGCCGGTCATCGGATCGACCGGCGGGGGCTCGGGCTGTGTCGGGGGCAGGACTCACTGCTGAGCCTGTCGGTCAACCTAGCTCCCGACATATGCGCAGGTCACGCCCGCTTGAACCCCGGGTTCCCGGCTTTCGGTGAGGGCGTCCCGACTCTGCGTCGAGCACTCCCGTCACGCGCGGTCATCGCCGCAGGTCAGCGGCTGCTGCGCCCCGTCCTCGTACGTCGGGGTATCGGACGGACCCGTGCCGACACGCCGCGGGCGACACGCCAGGGCCGGGAGGAAACCCGCTGGTGAGCGGCCGGACCGGCCGGTTCTGCCGGCCCGGCCCCGTCACCCGGCGAGGGCCGCGGCCCAGCGCGCGGCGGCGTCCCGCAGCCCGGCCGGGTCGGGCCCGGCGGCGAGCACGTCCCGGGAGACGGTGGGCACGACGGCGGTGTCGCGTCCGAAGAGCCGGCGCAGGTCGGCGACCGAGCCGCCCTGCGCACCCAGGCCCGGTGCGAGCACCGGGCCACCGAGTCCGGCCAGGTCCACGTCGAGCTCCGGCAGGGTCGCCCCGACGACGACGCCGAAGGAGCCGGAGCCGTCGTCGGCGTTCCAGCCGCGGACGGTGTCGACCACGACCTGGGCCACGCTCCTGCCCGGGCCGGACGGCGGCCCGCCCACCAGCGCGTGCTGCAGCGTCCCGGCGTCGGGGTTGGAGGTGCGGGCCAGCACGAACAGCCCGCCACCGTGCGCCCGGGCGGTGTCGACGGCCGGCTGCAGCGCCCCCGTGCCCAGGTAGGGGCTCACGGTGAGCGCGTCGGCGGCCATCGGGTGGTCCGGGCGCAGCACGTCGGCGTAGGCGTCCATCGTCGATCCGATGTCGCCGCGCTTGGCGTCGAGCAGCACCAGCGCACCGGCCGCCCGGGCGCGGGCGACGGCGTCCTCCAGCACCGCCAGCCCGCGGGAGCCGTGCCGCTCGTAGAAGGCCAGCTGCGGCTTGAGGACGGCGACGGTGCCGGCCAGGGCGTCGACGACGGTGTCGGTGAAGCGCGCCAGGCCCGCGGGGCTGTCGGGCAGGCCCCAGCGCGCCAGCAGCGGCACGTGCGGGTCGATGCCCACGCACAGTGGCCCGCGGGCGGCGACGGCGTCGGCGAGACGCTGCCCGAACGGCGCGGTCACCGCGTCACCGCCCGGGGCAGCGTCTCCCCCAGCGCGGCGACGCAGTCCCGGGCCAGGTGCGGGTCGGCGAACGCCCCGGAAGCCGACTGCACCGCGTCGGCGCCGGCCGCGAACAGCGCCTCGAACGAGGCCGGGTCGGTGACCCCGCCCATCGCCAGGACGTCGAAGTGCCGTCCGCCCGCCTCGCGGAGCGCGACCAGCCGGCGGGTGAGGTCGAGGGCCGAGTCGCGCACCGCGACGCCCGACAGCCCGGCGAGCTCGCGGCCGGGGAAGGTCGGCTCGCCGTCGCTGCGGCGCACCCGGCTCTGCAGCGTGTTGATGCCCGCGATCCCGTCGACCAGCGGCGCCAACCGGGGCACCAGCGCGGCCAGCCGGGCCTCGTCGAGCCAGGAGAGCTTGGCGACCAGCCCGGTGCGGTCGTCCAGCGCGCGGCGCACGCCCTCGACCACGGCGACGGTGGCGTCGGCGTCCAGGCACAGCGGCGGCTTGACCCCGGCAGCGGCCGAGGGGCTGAGCGTGTTGGGGCAGGACAGGTTCAGCTCGACGACGGTGCCGCCGGCCTCCTCGGCCAGCCGCGCGGTGCGGGCGAAGTCCTCGACCAGGGCGGTGCCGTCGCCCTCCCCCATCACGCTGACCAGCAGCAGCTGGTCCTCGCCCACGGCGGCCAGCGAGCGCTCGAGGTCGGGCATCCACTCCCCGGGGGCCGGGGAGGGGACGCCGAAGGAGTTGACCGTGCTGACGTCGGCCGAGCCGGGCGGCACCCAGTCCCACGGGTCGGCGGTGACGTCGGCGGCCGCACCCGCGGGCAGGCTGCGCGTCTCCCGGGCCGCGAACACCCAGTTGGGCCGGTCGTTGGGCGCGTGCGCGCGGCTGCGGACGGTCTTGTAGGTCAGCACGTTCCAGCCGTTGCCGGCGTTGTGCCGCACCCACGCCTCCCCGCCGTTGAGCACGCACGCCGGGATCCCGATCGGCAGGCCCACGTCGCGGCCGAGCACCCGCCAGCGCCGTCCCCCGGCCACCGGGCGCTCGGCCAGCCGGGGGCCGAGCGGGCGGTCGATGTTGTCCCGGTAGGAGCCCAGCACGTCGTAGGCCGGGGTGAGCACACCCGCCTCGGCGAGCACGTCCGCGGCGCCGGAGAGGAACAGCACCCGGGTGAGCAGCGGCAGGTCGTCGTCCGCCACGTCGTCCGTGGCCAGCCGGCGGGCCAGCCCCTCGGCCGCCGCGGCCAGCGCGTCGAGCTCGGCCTGCGGCGGCCGCCCGAACCGGGTCACCCCGGCGAGGAACGCCGTGGGCAGGTCATCGACCTGCCCACGGCGCGCCAGCTCGTCCCGCACCCGGCCGACCGTGCCGGTGCCCCCCGCACGCGCCAGGCTGCTCACGGGCGGGCGGCCAGCGCCGCGTGGACCTCCTGCAGGCTGCGGACGCCGATGTCGCCGCCGCGCAGCGCCTCGATGCCCTGCACGGCCGCGGCCATGCCCTGCACCGTCGTGATGCACGGGATCCCGGCGGCGACGGCGGCGGTGCGGATCTCGTAGCCGTCCAGGCGGGGCCCGCTGTTGCCGGGCGACCCGAAGGGCGTGTTGACGACGATGTCGACCTCGCCGGCCAGGATGCGCTCCACGACGTTGCCCGGCCCCTCGCTGAACTTTCCGACCACCTCGGCGGCGACACCGTTGCGGCGCAGCACCTGCGCGGTGCCGGCGGTCGCGAGGACCCGGAAGCCGAGGTCGGCCAGCCGCTTGACGGGGAAGACCGCCGAGCGCTTGTCGCGGTTGGCCAGGGAGACGAAGACCGTCCCCGCGGTCGGCAGCGAGCCGTAGGCGGCCGCCTGCGACTTGGCGAAGGCGGTGCCGAACTCCGCGTCGAGGCCCATGACCTCACCGGTCGACTTCATCTCCGGCGAGAGCACGGTGTCGACGCCGTGGCCCTCCACGGTGCGGAACCGGTGGAAGGGCAGCACCGCCTCCTTGACCGCGATCGGCGCGTGCTCGGGCAGGTCGGTGCCGTCACCGTTCGCGGGCAGCACCCCGGCCGCGCGGAGCGAGGCGATCGTCTCCCCCACCGCGATCCGGGCGGCCGCCTTGGCCAGCTGCACGGCGGTCGCCTTGGAGACGAACGGCACCGTGCGGCTGGCCCGGGGGTTGGCCTCGATGACGTAGAGGATGTCGTCCTTGATCGCGTACTGGACGTTCATCAGCCCGCGGACGCCGATGCGGGCGGCGAGCTTCTCGGTCGCCGCGCGGATCTTCAGCAGGTCCGCCGAACCCAGCGTGATCGGCGGCAGCGCGCACGCGGAGTCGCCGGAGTGGATGCCGGCCTCCTCGATGTGCTCCATGACCCCGCCGAGGTAGAGGTCGGTGCCGTCGTAGAGGGCGTCCACGTCGATCTCGACGGCGTCCTCCAGGAACCGGTCGACCAGCACCGGGTGGGCGGCGCTGACGTCGGTCGCCTTGGCGATGTAGGCCTCGAGGGTGGCGTCGTCGTAGACGATCTCCATCCCGCGGCCGCCCAGGACGTAGGACGGGCGGACCAGCACCGGGTAGCCGATGCCGGCGGCGATCTCCCGCGCCTCGGGGAACGTGGTGGCCATGCCGTGCTTGGGCGCGAGCAACCCGGTGTCGGCGAGGACGCGGGAGAACGCCCCGCGGTCCTCGGCGTCGTCGATGGCCTCCGGGGAGGTGCCCAGCACCGGGACGCCGGCGTCCTTGAGCCGCTGCGCGAGGCCCAGCGGGGTCTGCCCGCCGAGGGTGCAGATGACGCCGGCGACCGGGCCGGCCGCGCGCTCGGCCTCGACCACCTCGAGGACGTCCTCGAAGGTCAGCGGCTCGAAGTACAGCCGGTCGGCGGTGTCGTAGTCGGTGGAGACCGTCTCGGGGTTGCAGTTGACCATCACCGCCTCGTAGCCGGCGTCCTGCAGCGCCATGACGGCGTGCACGCAGGAGTAGTCGAACTCGATGCCCTGCCCGATCCGGTTGGGACCCGAGCCCAGGATCAGCACGGCCGGCTTCTCCCGCGGCTCGACCTCGGTCTCCTCGTCGTAGGAGGAGTAGTGGTAAGGCGTGCGGGCGGCGAACTCGGCGGCGCAGGTGTCGACGGTCTTGTAGACCGGCCGGACGCCGAGGCGCCGGCGCAGCGTGCGGACGCCGTCCTCCCCGGCCAGCTCGGGCCGCAGCGCAGCGACCTGCCGGTCGGACAGGCCGTGCCGCTTGGCCCGGCGCAGCAGCTCCGCGGTGAGGGACGGCGCGTCGCGGACCTCGGCGCCGACCTCCCCGATCAGGGCCAGCTGGTCGACGAACCACGGGTCGAAGCCGCTGGCCCCGGCGACCTGCTCGACGGTCGCCCCGGCGCGCAGCGCGGCCTCCGCAACGTAGAGCCGCCCGTCGACCGGGGTGCGCAGCGCCTCCAGCAGCTCGGCGGCCGACCGCTCGTCGTCCGGACCGGTCCAGAACCCGGCCACCTTCGTCTCGGTGGACCGCATCGCCTTGCCGAGCGCCTCGGGGAAGTTGCGGCCCATCGCCATGACCTCGCCGACGCTCTTCATCGTCGTGGTCAGCCGCGGGTCGGCGCCGGGGAACTTCTCGAAGGCGAACCGCGGGATCTTCACCACCACGTAGTCCAGCGTCGGCTCGAACGCGGCCGGGGTCTCGCCGGTGATGTCGTTGGTGATCTCGTCGAGGGTGTATCCGATGGCGAGCTTCGCGGCGATCTTGGCGATCGGGAAGCCGGTGGCCTTGGACGCCAGCGCGCTCGACCGCGACACCCGCGGGTTCATCTCGATCACGACCAGCCGGCCGGTCCCGGGGTGGACGGCGAACTGGATGTTGCAGCCGCCGGTGTCGACACCCACCTCGCGCAGCACCGCGATGCCGACGTCGCGCATCCGCTGGTACTCGCGGTCGGTGAGCGTCATCGCCGGGGCGACGGTCACCGAGTCGCCGGTGTGCACGCCCATCGCGTCGATGTTCTCGATCGAGCAGACGACGACGACGTTGTCGCTGCGGTCGCGCATCAGCTCCAGCTCGTACTCCTTCCAGCCGAGCACCGACTCCTCGATGAGGACCGTGTGCACCGGGGAGTCGGCCAGGCCGTGCCCGGCCATGCGCCGCAGCATCGGCTCGTCGGTGGCGATGCCGGAGCCGAGGCCGCCCATGGTGAAGCTGGGCCGGATGACCACCGGGTAGCCGACCTCGGCGGCGGTCTCCAGCGCCTCGTCGACGCTCGCGCAGACCCGCGAGCGCGGGGCGTCGGCGCCGATGGAGCGGACGATGTCCTTGAACATCTGCCGGTCCTCGCCGCGGTTGATCGCGTCGACGTCCGCGCCGATCAGCCGGACGCCGTACTTGTCCAGCACGCCGTTCTCGAACAGGCCGATCGCGATGTTGAGCGCGGTCTGCCCGCCGAGGGTGGCCAGCAGCGCGTCGGGGCGCTCCTTGGCGATCACCTTCTCGACGAACTCCGGCGTCAGCGGCTCCACGTAGGTGGCGTCGGCGATGTCCGGGTCGGTCATGATCGTCGCCGGGTTGCTGTTGACCAGGCTGACCCGCAGCCCCTCGGCCTTGAGCACCCGGCAGGCCTGGGTGCCGGAGTAGTCGAACTCGGCGGCCTGGCCGATGAGGATCGGCCCGGAGCCGATCACCATCACGTGCTGGATGTCGGTGCGCCTGGGCATCAGTTCTCCTCCCCCGTGCTCTGCTGCACCGTGGTGGGCGGGCTGACCGCGTCCCTGCCCTCGCGGGCGGACTCCATGAGGTCGACGAACCGCTGGAACAGCGGCGCGGCGTCGTGCGGGCCGGCGGCGGACTCGGGGTGGAACTGCACGCTGAACGCCGGCGCCTCCAGCAGGCGCAGGCCCTCCACGACGTCGTCGTTGAGGCCCACGTGGCTGACCTCGACCTGCCCGTAGGGGGTGTCGGTCGGCCGGTCGAGCGGGGCGTCGACGGCGAAGCCGTGGTTGTGGCTGGTGACCCGCACGGTGCCGCTGACCCGGTCGAGCACCGGCTGGTTGAGACCCCGGTGGCCGAAGCGCAGCTTGTAGGTGCCCAGGCCCAGCGCCCGGCCGAGGATCTGGTTGCCGAAGCAGATGCCGAACAGCGGACGGCGGGCGTCGAGGACCCCGCGCACCGCCTCCACCGCGTAGTCGGCGGCGGCCGGGTCGCCCGGGCCGTTGGAGAGGAAGACGCCGTCGGGGCCGTGCTCCAGCAGGTCCGCCGCGGTCGCGGTCGCCGGCAGCACGTGGGTCTCCACGCCGAGCTCGGCCAGGTGCCGTGGGGTGGCGGTCTTGATGCCGAGGTCGAGCGCGGCGATGGTGAACCGCCGCTCCCCCACCGCCGGGACGACGTAGGGGTCGTTGGCGGTGACGGCGGGCGCGAGGTCCGCACCGGTCATGCTCTCCGAGGCGCGCACGCGGGTCAGCAGCTCGTCGGCCGACAGGCCCTCGCTGCTGATGCCCGCGCGCATGGCGCCGCGGTCGCGCAGGTGCCGGGTCAGCGCGCGGGTGTCGATGCCGCTGATGCCGACGACGCCCTGACCGGCCAGCTCGTCGTCCAGGCTGCCGGTGGCCCGCCAGTTGGCCGGGCGGCGGGCGGGGTCGCGGACGACGAAGCCGGCCACCCACATGCGGCGGCTCTCGTCGTCCTCGCCGTTCACGCCGGTGTTGCCGATGTGCGGGGCGGTCATGACCACGATCTGGCGGGCGTAGCTGGGGTCGGTCAGCGTCTCCTGGTAGCCGGTCATCCCGGTGGCGAACACCGCCTCGCCCAGCGTCGTCCCGACCGCGCCGTAGGCCTCGCCGCGGAACGTGCGCCCGTCCTCCAGGACGAGCAGCGCCTCACTCACTGCGCCCCCCGTTCGGCTCCGCGGTCGCTCCGCTCCTCGCTCGCAGCGCTCGCTGCGATGCTCACTCCTTGTCGCCTCACCGGGTCGCCTTTCCGTCGAGCACGGTGGGGACGCCCCGCAGGAACGTCGCCACCACCCGGCCGGGCAGCTCCCGACCGGCATAGGGGCTGTTGCGGCTGCGGCTGGCCAGCGCGGCGGGGTCGACGACCGCGCGCGTGCCGGGGTCCAGCAGCAGCAGGTTGGCGGGCTCGCCCGGAGCCAGCGCCCGGCCGTGCCCGTCCAGTCGTCCGATGGCCGCCGGGCGGGCCGACATCCGGTCGGCGACCCCGCGCCAGTCGAGCAGGCCGGTGTCGACCATCGTCGCGACGACCACCGACAGCGCCTGCTCCAGGCCGAGCATCCCGGGGCGGGCGCTGGCCCACTCGGTCTCCTTGTCCTCGACGGCGTGCGGCGCGTGGTCGGTGGCGACCGCGTCGATCACGCCCTCGGCGAGACCGGCGCGCAGGGCCTCGACGTCGGCGTCGGTGCGCAGCGGTGGGTTGACCTTGAACAGCGGGTCGTAGCCCTCGGCGCACTCGTCGGTGAGCAGCAGGTGGTGCGGGGTGACCTCGGCGGTCACCTGGACCCCGCGCGACTTCGCCCACCGCAGGATCTCCACCGAGCCCGCCGTGGAGACGTGGCAGACGTGCAGCCGCGCGCCGACGTGCCCGGCGAGCAGCACGTCGCGGGCGATGATCGCCTCCTCCGCGGCGGCCGGCCAGCCGGTCAGGCCCAGGCGGGCCGAGCGGTCGCCCTCGTGCATCTGCGCGCCGACGGTGAGCCGCGGCTCCTCGGCGTGCTGGGCGACGACGCCGTCCAGCGCCTTGACGTACTCCAGCGCCCGGCGCATCAGCGCGGGGTCGGCGACGCAGTGCCCGTCGTCGGAGAACACCCGCACGCGGGCGGCGGAGTCGGCCATCGCACCGAGCTCCGCGAGGCGCTCGCCGGCGAGGCCGACGGTCACCGCCCCCACCGGGACGACGTCCACCAGGCCGGCCTCCTGGCCCAGCCGCCACACCTGCTCGACCACGCCGGCGGTGTCGGCGACCGGGTCGGTGTTGGCCATGGCGTGCACCGCGGTGTAGCCGCCGAGGGCCGCCGCGCGGCTGCCGGTCTCGACGGTCTCGGCGTCCTCCCGGCCCGGCTCGCGCAGGTGGGTGTGCAGGTCGACCAGGCCGGGCAGCGCGACCAGCCCGGCGGCGTCGACGACGTCGGCGCCGGGGACCGACAGGGAGTCGCCGATCGCGGCGATCCGGCCGTCCTGCAGCAGGATGTCGGCGACGTCCTCGCCGTAGGGGCGGGCGCCCTTGATCAACACGCTCACGAGGGCGCTCCTCCCAGCAGCAGGTAGAGCACGGCCATGCGCACGGAGACCCCGTTGCCGACCTGCTCGACGATCGTGGAGCGGGCGGAGTCGGCCACCTCGGCGGCGATCTCCATCCCGCGGTTCATCGGGCCCGGGTGCATGACGATCGCGTCGTCGCCCAGGGCCGCCATCCGGCGCGCGTCGAGGCCGTAGCGGCGGCTGTACTCCCGCGCGCTCGGGAAGAACGAGGCGTTCATCCGCTCGGCCTGGACCCGCAGCATCATCACCACGTCGGACTTGGGCAGCACGGCGTCCAGGTCGTAGGACACCTCCGCCGGCCAGCTGCCCACGCCGACCGGCAGCAGCGTCGGCGGCGCGACCAGGGTGACCTCGGCGCCGAGGGTGTGCAGCAGCCGCACGTTGGAGCGGGCCACCCGGCTGTGCAGCACGTCGCCGACGACGGCGACCCGCACGCCCTCGAGCCGACCCAGCCGCTGCCGGATCGTGTAGGCGTCCAGCAGCGCCTGCGTCGGGTGCTCGTGGGTGCCGTCGCCGGCGTTGACCACGCTGCCGCGCACCCAGTTGGCCAGCCGGTGCGGGGCGCCGGAGGCCGGGTGCCGGACGACGATCGCGTCGGAGCCCATCGCCTCCAGCGTCAGCGCGGTGTCCTTGAGGCTCTCGCCCTTGGAGACGCTGCTGCCCTTGGCCGAGAAGTTGAGGACGTCGGCGGAGAGGCGCTTGGCCGCCAGCTCGAAGGAGATCCGGGTGCGGGTGGAGTCCTCGTAGAAGAGGTTGACCACCGTCCGGCCGCGGAGGGTGGGCAGCTTCTTCACCTCGCGGCCGGCCAGCGCCTGGTCGATCTGCGCGGCGGTGTCGAGCACCAGGGTCGCGTCGGCGCGGTCCAGGTCGGCGGCCTCCAGCAGGTGCCGCTTCACCGGCTCCCCTCCTCGATCACGAGCACCTCGTCCGCGCCGTCGGTCTCGGCGAGGTGCACCTTCACCTGCTGGCTGCGGGACGTCGGCAGGTTCTTGCCCACGTAGTCGGCGCGGATCGGCAGCTCGCGGTGGCCGCGGTCGACCAGCACCGCCAGCTGCACCGCCCGCGGCCGGCCGACGTCCCGCAGCGCGTCCAGCGCGGCGCGCACCGACCGGCCGGAGTACAGGACGTCGTCGACCAGCACCACCAGCCGGCCGTCGATGCCGGCCTCGGGCAGCACGGTGTCCTCCAGCGCGCGGACGCCGCGCATCCGCAGGTCGTCGCGGTAGAGGGTGATGTCGACGGTGCCGACGTCGACCGGGCTGCCGGAGAACGCCTCGACGCGGCCGGCCAGCCGGCGGGCCAGCGGGGCGCCGCGGGTCGGGATCCCGACGAGGACGACGTCCGCCCCGGCGCACTTCTCGATGATCTGGTGGGCCATCCGGTCGACCACGCGGGCGACGTCGGCGGCGGAGAGGACTGCGGACGGCGACGGTGCGCCGTCGTGGGCAGGCTCGGTCGTGCTGGCCATCAGGCCTCCTTCCCCGCCTCACGGGACGGGTCGTTAAAGGAGTGGTCGGACCGGCGACGACGGTACTGCACGCAGCGGTGTGACCCGCGCCGCGCCGGGAGGCGGCACGATCGGGGCCCCTGTGACCCGGAGGAGTGTCCCGGTGTCCTCGGACCCGCTCGACCAGTACGCTCCGTGACGACACCCCCTCCACGACGACGGACAGTGAGCAGGAAGCGATGAGCACCGACTACTCGCGGGCCCTCGGTGCCCGGCTCCGCGCCATCCGCAACCAGCAGGGACTCTCGCTCCAGGGAGTCGAGGACAAGTCGCACGGCCGCTGGAAGGCAGTGGTCGTCGGCTCGTACGAGCGCGGCGACCGGGCGGTGACGGTGCAGCGGCTCTCCGAGCTCGCCGTCTTCTACGGCGTGCCGGTCTCCGAACTGCTGCCCGACCCGCGGCCGAGCTCGGCGGTCACCTCGACGACGAAGATCGTGCTGAACCTCGAGTCGCTGGGCTCGCTGCCCGCCGACGAGGCCGGTCCGCTGGCCCGCTACGCCTCCACGATCCAGGCGCAGCGGCACGACTACAACGGCAAGGTCCTCTCCATCCGGGCCGAGGACCTCAAGTCGCTGGCGATCATCTACGACATGAGCCCCGACGAGCTGACCAGCCGGCTCATCGAGTGGGGCGTCCTCTCCCCCGGCATGGAGAGCGTCGTCGGGTTCGGCGGCGACGAGGACGAGGACGAGGTCAACCCGAACTGGGAGCGCCGCCGCACTCCCCGCTGAGCATCGAGCAGTGAACGCCGAGGGCCCACTCCGACGATCGGAGTGGGCCCTCGGTGTCCAGCGGACGCCCCGGGTCAGGGGGCGGTGAGCGCCGGCAGCGGCAGCGAGGACACCGGCGGGGTCAGCCGGCTGTCGGCCGGGACCGGGAACGGGTGCCCGAGGACGGCGAGCCGGCCGCGGACCTGGTTCTGCGCCTGGCAGTCCGAGACGCACTCGGTGGGCGGGTTGGCCACCTCGACGGCGTCCTCACCGGTGACGAAGCCCATCCGACCGCCGCTGGCCACGTCCCACACCGACACCCGCCCGCAGTGGTCGACGTCCGGGGCGACCGCGGCTCCGCAGTCGGGCTGGTCGACCCGTTCGGCGACCTGGGCGCTGTCTCGCGCGACGAAGCGCGGCGAGGCGTCGTTGCCGATGTTGACCCGCGGGGAGACCTGGACGCAGAAGCGGCTCGGCGGGCCGGTCTCCGCGCTGGTGCAGGCCGAGCCGAGGAACTGGCCGGCCCGGGCGCGGAAGTTCGGGTTGTCGAAGTAGAACGGGGCCACCGCGCCCCCGCCGGTGGCGAGGGTGTGCACGATGCGGGTCCGCGTCCCGTCGGCCCGCTCGGGCTCCATCTGGAAGATGCCGCCCTGCGCGCAGTCCTTCGACTGGATCTTCACCGACACCCCGGCGCCCGCCCGCTGCACGACCAGGTCCTCCTCCTCGAGCGTCACCGTGAGGTCCCCGGCCAGGGTCAGGCCGCGGTGGTCGGGCACCTTGCTGGCGAAGACCGGGGTGAACCGGCCGCCGGTCATGTCCAGCCGGTTGGCTGCCCCGGTGAAGGCGTAGTCGAAGAGCGCGAAGTCGCTCGTCCGCACGACGTACTGGTTGTAGCGGCCCTGCACCAGGATCCGGCTGCCGAGGCTCGCGGCCGGCACCGTCGTGACCGTCTCCCGCTCACTGGCCCGGGCCACCACGCGCTGGCTGTCGAGGTCCACCAGCCGGTAGCCGCCGCCCTCGCACGCCTTGGACGACGCGGCCTGGGCCGGCGAGGTCAGCGCCAGCAGCGGGACCGCGAGCGCGAGGGTCATGACGGCGGCGCGCCAGCGGCGCCGTGCGGGTACGGGTGTTCTCATCTGTCCTCCAGGGGTCGGGATGCCCGCTCACCCTGGTGATCACGAAGAAAGCCCGGCCAGTGGCCGATGGTCGTACGACGTCGACGTCGACGTCGACGTCAGGAACGCGCCAGGACCGCCGGCGGCAGCATCGCCCCCAGGTCCGCGCGGCTGCTGATCCCCAGCTTGGCGTAGGCGTGCGAGAGGTGGGTCTCCACCGTGCGCACCGACACCACGAGCCGGTCGGCGATCGCCTGGTTGCTCAACCCCGCACTGGCCAGTCGGGCGACCTCCTGCTCACGGGCGGTCAACGCCGGCAGTGCCAGGACGTCGAGCGCCGGCCCCTGGGTCACGCCGCACTCGCGCGCGAAGGTGGCCGCCCGCAGGCGGGCTGCGGCCGCCGCTCGACGTTCCCCGCGCCGCTCGTAGGCCGAGGCGGCCTCGGTCGCCGCGTCCGCCGCCAGCAGCAGCGCTCCGGTCTGCTCGAAGCGCGAGCTCACCTCGTCCAACCCCTCGGCGGACTCGGCGACAGCGGCCGCCGCGTGCGCGGCGAGGTCGGCCATGAACGGTGCGTCCAGTCGCTCGGCCTGCTCGTACAGCCGGTCGATGATCCTCGGTCCCTGTCCCAGCCGGAGGCCCTCGTGCAGCAGGACCGCCTCGACGGCTTCCTGGCCCTGACCAGCGGCCAGCGCCGCAGCCTCGAGCACGAGGACACCGGCCTGGCCCCTCCGGCCCTCCGCGGCGGCGACCCATGCTTCAGCCATGCGCCGCAGCGGGGCGAACACCGCCATCGCCCCGGCACAGGCCGGCTGCGGGCCGTCGATCAGCCGGCGGGCGTCGCGGACGTCTCCGACGAGCGCTCGCGACGCCGCCAGGGCGGACCGGCACAGCGGGAGCAGGCAGATCGGATCCCGATCCTGGAGAGCCGGCAACGCCTCGGCCAGCCACCGGCTCGCCACCCGCGGCCGCCCGCTGGCCAGAGCCGCCCACCCCTGGTGGACGCAGGCGATCGCATCCCCGATCCACTCGGGCGCCGTCGCCAGGTTCTGCCGGTGCAGCTCGGCCGCCCGCTGCTCGAGTCGGCAGAACCGTCCGCTCAGTCCCAGCGCCAGGATCTCCGCCTGTGCGAGCGCCACCCGCGTGTGGATCCGTTCCGCCGGATCGGGATGGGAGTCGAGCGCCAGCCGGCCCGACTCCACGGTGGTCAGCGCCTGCGCCGTCCGGCCGGTCACCGCCAGGCCGGCTGCGACCGCGGCCGCCGCGAGCGCGTGGGCGGCGCCGGTGGGTGCGGACAGCACGGTCGTGCCCCGCTGCACCGCTCGGTGGGGATCCCCACCGAGGAAGGCCAGCATCGCCTCGGCTGCGGCGAGGAGGCCGCGCGCCTCGTCGTCCTGCACGGTGGCACGGGCCTCGCTGAGCACTGCCCCCGCCTGGTCGGCCTGCCCCAGCCCGCAGAACAGGGTCAGCGCCCGCGCCGCTGCCAACCGCGCCCGGTCGTCGTCGGAGCTCGCCGCGGGTGCTGCGGCCGCTGCCAGCCGTTCTGCGGGCGCCGACCGGCCCTGCCATCGGACGGCCTCGATCAGCGTCGCGTGGGCCGGGAACCCGCTGCCCTCCTCGACGGCGGCCCGGGCCAAGCGCTCGGCGAGGGGGAGGTCCAGCTGCGCGACCGCGCGACGGGCACCAGCGGTGAGCAGGGGGCCGCTGTTCGCGGTGGCCCCGCTGTCGAGCAGCACGACGGCGCGGTGCAGGAGGTGGTCGTCGCGTCCACCGACGTCCTGGGCCCGGGCCAGCCGGCGACGGATCCGCTGCCGCGCAGCCTGCGGGACGAGGCCCCGGACCACCTCGGTGTACAGCGGGTGGGCGACCCGCACCTCTCCGGATCCACCCACGTCGTCCTCGATCGTGCCGCGCCTCTCCAGAGCGGTGACGGCGTCCGGAGTGCTGAGCTCCACCAGCTGTTCCACGCTGCAGGTCCCGGCAGTACCGAGGACCTGCAGGGCCCGCCACTCGTCGGCGTCCAGGTCCCCGAGGTGGGTCAGGACGATCTCCGAGAGACGTTGGGACGGGACCATCTCCCCGACCCAGTACCAGAGGTCCTCGTACTGCCGCAGCCGGCCGGAGCGAAGGCCGTCCTCCACGAGTTCGTGCAGGTACAGCGGGTTCCCCCCGCTCAGCCGCCACAGCCGCTCGACGGTCCGGGTCTGCACCTGACCGTCCACGCACTGGCCGACCAGCAGTGCGGCGTCCTCACGCTGGAGCGGCTGCAGCTCGATGCGGGTGGCCAGCCCGTCCTTCCACAGGGTCGCCGCCGGGTCCTGGACCGCGTTGCCGGTGCGGACCGTCAGGACCAGGTTCACCGCTCCCCCGGCAGCGAGCTGGTGCAGCAGGGTGACCGACAGGGGATCGAGGAGGTGGACGTCGTCGACGCCCAGAACGCTCAGCGGTCCGGCCCGGTCGCCGACGATGGCCCTGGTCGCCTGCTGCAGGAGCGCCAGGGTGTCCGCCCCGGTGTCGATGGTGGGGAGCAGGTGGGCGAGGGCGCCGAGCGGCACCCGCGCAGCAGCCCTCGTCCCCGCGGCCCAGCGGGTGACACGTCCCTCTCGCTCCGCCAGGACCAGCGCCTCCCGGGCGAGCCGGGTGCGCCCGACGCCCGATGGCCCCACGATCACCAGGTTGCCCGGAGGGTCGGCGCCCAACGCGCCGATGATGATCTGGCAGGCGGCATCCCGCCCGAGCAGCAGCGCGCGCTCCCCGGCCATCAGTCCGTCGGAGCAGGGATCGCGGTCCGGCTCTCCGGTGGATCCCCCCTGCCCGGATCCAGCCACTGCCGGGTGCGGACGTGCACGAGAACGATCATGAGCGCTGGCTCCCCCCGGGCCAATGTGCGAAGCGGCCCTGTCGCGCAGAGTAGTGACGGTTTCGCCACGGAGCCGTCTCATCACGGGCCGTCTTGCGTTCCCCCTGGATCAGGACGAAGCGGACGGCCCGGTCACCACAGAAGGTCACGGAAATCTCACCGAGAGATGCTGCGGAACGGTCGCGGTCAGCCTGGGCGCCCAGGTCCCGCCACGCCGTCCCTGAGACGCGTCCGACGGTCGGCACCGGTGTCGTGGAGGTGCCGCCGCCGGGCACTACGTGGTCGGACGCCATTCGTACGTGACCCACCGCGCTGAGAATCCGTGCGCCCCGACGTCATCTCGGTGGCGCTCACCGATGCTCGGACGCCGACCTCTCGTCAGGATCGGGTTCGCCGATATCGACAAGGGAATCGGCGGCCAGTCGAGCCGGAAATGGACTCGTGCCTGCGGGCTGCCCTGTACCAGCAGTCACCGGCTCTTCTGGCACCACTTCGTCGAGGACATCCCAGGAGGAACCATGTTCGAGGACCAGACCGTCGACCTGCTGCCGGCACGGACCACCCTGCAGGCCGGAGCGGGCGGCAACGGCGGTAACGGCGGTCGCGGCGGAGACGCCGTCGCCGTGTCGGCCGCGGTCATCTTCGTCGGTGGCGACGTGGACGACAGCACGCTGACGGCGACGGCCGGTGACGCCACGGCGACCGGTGGCGCCGGTGGCGCCGGTGGCGACGGTGGCGCCGGTGGCAACGACTGATCGCTGACCGCCGCTCGTGGCACCGCACCGACGACAGCGCATCGGTGACGGCGTGCCGCTGAACCGGTGACGAGGAGGGGCGACCGGGCACCGGTCGCCCCTCCTCCCGTCTCCGCCGCAGGTCCTGGACGGACGCCGGGATCGGGCCACCCCCTCCGCGCACTCCACCGCGCGGCGGTCGCACCGCCTGCGATGACATTTCCCCCGCCTCGTGCGTCGAACTGGGCTACGTGGTCGGCACCTCCGTGTACGTACTGGCACGCGGGTGGTTCCGTGTTCGCGTGCCGCAATCCCCGTGATGCACGACGTTGCCTGGACGTGTCCGGCTCGTCAGGATCGGTCGGGCCAACACCGGAATGGTGTCGATCTCAACGGGGTGATCCGCTCTCGGGTGGATGGGAACGAATTCGGCTTGTTGTGGCTCCCTCTCGGGCCGCATTCACGGCGGCCTCGGTTTCCGGACGCCATCACCTCGTGTCCTCGGCACCATCTCGTCAAGGACATCCAGGAGGAACAATGTTCGAAGACCAGACCATCGAGCTGCTGCCCGCACGGACCACCCTGCAGGCGGGCTGGGGCGGGAACGGCGGTAACGGCGGTCGCGGCGGAGACGCGCTCGCCGCCTCGACCGCGGTCGTCATCATCTACGGCGACGTGATCGACAGCGAGATCACGGTGATCTCGGGTGACGCGACCGCGACCGGCGGCGCCGGTGGCGCCGGCGGCGACGGCGGCTCGGGTGGCGACGACAACGACTGATCGCTGGGCGTCGACAGCGGCACCGCGTCGATGACGACGGCCTGCCGCTGAACCGGTGAGGAGGAGGGGCGACCAGGCACCGGTCGCCCCTCCTTCCGTCCGATCCGGGTCCTCGGACCCGGCAGAGCTGAGGTGAGCTGGATGACGACCCTGACCGACGACGGGCAGAGCCCGCCCACGCCCGTCGGGGGAGACCCCGGGCGCCGGCTCGCCGAGGGCACGGAGCTGCTCGGGGAGTACCAGGACTCCGGGTACCGGACGCCCAAGTTCCTGGTGCGACGGGCCGACGGCCAGGTCATGCAGCTGCCACTGCTCCTGTACCGGGTGGCCTGCTCCCTGGACGGTCGCGACGCCGGGCGCATGGCCACGGACCTGAGCGCCGAACTCGGCCAGGACCTGACCGCCGAGCAGGTGTCGTACCTGGTCGAGGAGCGGCTCCGACCGGCCGGCCTCATCGCCCCCGACCACACCGACACCGACGACCCCGGCACGGTCACGGCCCCGACCCGGTCCGATCCCCTGCTGGCACTCCGTTACCGGAAGACCGTGGTCCCGGCAGGGGTCACGTGGCGCATCGCCGGCGTCTTCCGGGTGTTCTTCAGGCGTCCCGCATGGGTGGCGGCGCTGGCCACCTTCCTGGCCCTGGACGCGCTCGTCCTCCTGCAGGGCGACTTCGTGGACCGTGTCACGGCGGGCGCGACGACGCTGGTCCACCGACCGGAGCTGACCCTCGTCCTCCTCACGCTCCTGGTCCTCTCGATGGTCTTCCACGAGATCGGCCACGTCACGGCGTGCCGCTACGGCGGGGCTCGTCCTGGCGACATGGGGGTCGGCCTGTACCTCGTCTGGCCGGCCCTCTACAGCACGGTGACCGACACCTACCGCCTGGGTCGGGTCGGACGGCTGCGCACGGACCTCGCGGGCGTCTACTTCAACGCCGTCTTCATGGCCGTCCTGACCGGCTTGTACCTCCGCACGGACGCGACCTGGCTGCTCCCGGGGATCCTGCTCATGCACGTCCAGGCCGCCCAGCAGTTCCTGCCGAGCATCCGGTTCGACGGCTACTACATGCTCGCCGACCTGGCCGGGGTGCCGGAACTGTTCAACTACGTGGGCCCAGTGCTGAGGAGCCTGGTCCCGGGCCGACCCGCACATCCACGGGTGCAGGAGCTGCGGCCCCGCCCACGGCGGCTGATCGCGGTCTGGGTCGCCGTGACCGTTCCGATGCTGCTGTTCTACCTGATCACCTTCCTCCTCGTCGTGCCGAGGGTCCTGCCGGTGGTGTGGGACGTGCTGCTCGAGTACCAGAGCCGGATGGAGGCGGCGATGCGGGCCGGCGACGTCACGACCGTCGCCCTGAGCGTGTTCCAGCTCCTCCTCATCCTCCTGCCATGGGCGGGCGCCGCCCTGGTGATCGCCATGCTCCTGGGGATCCTGCGTCGCTTCGGCGATGCGCGGGGTTGGGCGTGGGCCGCCCCAGGGCGGTGGAGCGCCGTCCGGCGGTACGCAGCGTTCGTGGGGGTCACCGGGCTCGCCGGTGCGCTCGTCGGGCGCGTGGCGCACGCGGCCGGGTCGGCTCCGACGTCGACCCCTCACACCGGGGCGGGCGGCCGGGACGTCGACGTGCTGATCAGCAGCCCGGCGCTCGCGGTGCTGACCTGCACCGTGCTGGTCGTCAGCTTCCTGACATCGGCCGCACTGCTCCGGTGGCGGCTGTCGGCGGTCGTCGTGCCGCTGGCCGTGGTCGCGGCGATGGGACCCGCCGTGTCGATCCTGGCCACTCCGTCCCCTGCCGTGGTGGGTGTGGCGTGGACGGCGCTGGGGACGACGATCCTGGTGACGGCGAACCGGCTCGGTGTCAGCGCTGGTCGACGAGGACCACGGTCGGTGCCGTGGCACCGTGTCCTGATCGGAGCGGGGGTGGTGGCCATCGCCGCCGGTGTGGCGACGACGCCGCTGCTGGCGCTGCCGCTGGCAGTGGGTGCTGCGCTCCTGGCCATCAGGACGGGGTGGCACAGCCACGGGCCGATGCGCGAGTGGGTTCTGTCGATGGTCGGCCTGCTCGGGGTCACCGCGCTGGCCGCCCTGGCCACGCCTGCCCTGCTCCGGACGATCCCGAGCGCGCTGTCCCCCGCGGGGCATCAGGTCATCCTGCTGATCGCGGGGCTGACGGTGATAGGCGCGTCGATGATCCGCGAGCTCCGGTGGCCGGCCGCCGCCCTCGCTCTCGTCGTCCTGATCGCCGTCGTTCCCGCGCTCGGCGTCGCCGCCGCCGCTCCCCTCGTGCTCTGCTCGACCGCCGTGCTCGGTGCGCTCCTCGTCCAGGCGCTGACGTGTCACCCGGTGGAGGAGCGGCCGCATCCGCTGCTCAGGGCACTGCTCGTCGTCCCGACCCTCGTCTTCGTGATCGTCGGGGCCCTCCTCTGATCGCGCCGATGCGGTAGGCGTGTCCCGGCTGCGGGGGCCTCGGGCGACTGCTGCACGCAGCGTGGGCGGGTCCCGGGTCGGCCCCGCGGCCCGCCGACGTGGGAACCGGAAGGGCCGGACCGTCCCCAGCCAGGTCCGCGAGCACGTCGATCGGCACCACCACTCCACCCTGACCGGTTCCACCTCGCCGTCAGCCGCGCCGTCAGGGGCGTCCGGCGGGAGTCGCTGCTCGACGCCGGCCGTTGGTGCCCGGCCGGGGCGGCCGTGCGCCGACGGCGGTCACGACCACGGTGAGCACCGCCGCGGCGTCACGGCACGTCTCCGGGTCGGCCATCACGGGAGGCGTCGAGCGTGGCCTCCCCGACCGCACGCCTCCGGGCGGCGCAACGGCTACGACGATCGAACCCACCCACCAGGCTCGATCCGACCGCGCGCCCCGGGGGATCCCATGAGCTGTTCCCGGTCCGCGTCGAAGTGGACCGGAAATGGCACTCACCACGAGTGACTATCGGTGCTGCGAGGAGCACACTATTACCGAGCGGAGGTCATTTCTGATGACACCGTCGACGTTCCGACACAATCTTGGAGGTAGTCTTGCGATTCTCGATCTCCGGTGATTCCCTCGGGGGCACCACGCGGGCCACCAAGCTCTGTGCGGATGCCCTCGTCCCGGCGCTGGTGCTCATGGCCTGCTCGACCTCTGCCGATCCGAGCAGTGTGGGAAGCGCTGGCGTCACAGCCGGCGCCGTGAGCGCGAACGGCTCCCCCGGTGCGGACGGCTCCCCCGGTGCGGACGGCTCCCCCGGTGCGGACGGCTCCCCCGGTGCGGACGGCTCCCCCGGTGCGGACGGCTCCCCCGGTGCCGATGCCGGTGCCATGAGCACCGCCTCCTGCTCGGAGGGCTCATGCGCGGTGACGCTCGCGGGCACCGGCTCACGCGTTCAGGTCCTCGGTACGACGATCTCGTTCCAGGACATCCGCGACGGCCAGGCGGTCCTGCGCGTCGATGACCAGGACATCACCTGCACCGAGGGGCAGCGCGCATCAGCCGGTCCCGTGACGCTGACGTGCACGGACGTCACGAGCGACACCGTCACCATGACCGTCTCGCCCGCCTGAGGTCAGCGCCCTGAGCGGAGGCGAGTCGGTCGACGGCGAAGGTCATCCGCTCGGCGCCGATCACCTGGGGAGGCGGAGGCCGTCGACACCGGCGACGGCACGCGCCCACGAGGGACACCGAGGTGGGGCGGCAGTCCCGACGGACCTCGGTCGCAGGCCGTGGCAGACGGACCGGCCTCCCACCTCCACCGGGCCCGTGCTCGGGCGGCGCCTGCCCTCCCGGCTCCGGCCTCATGGGCAGGCCTTCCGGTGAGCAGCAGTTCATCCTGTGCGGATCCGCGGGGACCGTTGACGTGCGTGTCCCCGTTCGCGACTACGTAGTCCGCTCCCACATATCCGTGTACGTGCACTGTCATCTCGGTGGCGCTCGACGTTGCCTGGAGGTCGGACTCTCGTCAGGATCGAATCCGCCGACATCGACACGGTGATCGGCGGCCAGCCGGGCCGGGAATGGACACAGCGCGCCTGCGCGCTTCCTTCACAAGGGCATTCCGGCTCTTCTGGCACGATTTCGTCGAGGACGTTCCAGGAGGAATCATGTTCGAGGACCAGACCGTCGACCTGCTGCCCGCACGGACCACCCTGCAGGCCGGAAACGGCGGTGCCGGCGGTGCGGGCGGTCGCGGCGGAGACGCCGTCGCCATCTCGGCCGCGGCCATCTTCGTCCAGGGCAACGTGGACGACAGCGACCTGTCGGCGACGTCGGGTGTTGCCACGGCGACCGGCGGCGACGGCGGCGCCGGTGGCGCCGGTGGCGTCGGTGGCGACGACTGATCGCTGACCCCTGCTGGCGGCACCGCACCGATGACACTGTGCCGATGACGGCGTGCCGCTGAACCGGTGACGAGGAGGGGCGACCGGGCACCGGTCGCCCCTCCTCCCCCTGTCTCCACGGGTCCTGGACCGCTCGGCACTGCCCACCAGGGCGCTCGAGAAGGTCAGCGGGGTCCGTGCCCCACCAGGGGCTGACGGGAGGGGCTCGGTCGACATGGTCGGCGCCGGGCCGTCGGCGAGTGACCCCCGCACCACGCCTGAAGGGACCGAGATCGCTCCATGAACCGCGTCATCCACCGGCGAACCCTCGGCGCCGTCCTCACCGTCGCGGTGTTGAGCGGCTGCTCTTCAGGGGACGGTGCCGAGGTCCCGGCTGAGGGTGGTCTGGCCGTTCAGGACGCCATCACAGACGACTCGACGCAGTCGATCCAGGTCCTGCGGCCCGAGGTCCTGGCCGAGGTGCCGCACGACCCGTCGGCCTTCACCCAGGGACTGGAGCTGCACGAGGGCACCCTCTACGAGGGCACCGGCCTCGAGGGGGAGTCCCAGCTGCGCGTGCTGGACCCGGCAACGGGTGAGGTCCTGCGCGCCGAGCCGCTGCCCGGACAGCTGTTCGGGGAGGGCATCGCCGTGGCGGCGGACCGCATCTGGCAGCTCACCTGGCAGGACGGCGTGGTGCTCGAGTGGGACCGCGCCACTCTCACACTGCGCCAGCAGCTGCCGCTCGACGGAGAGGGTTGGGGGCTGTGCCACGACGGCACCCGCCTGGTGCGCAGCGACGGGACCGACCGCCTCCGCTTCCACGATCCGGTCACCTTCGCCGAGACCGGCTCGGTCACGGTGACGATCGACGGCGAGCCGGTGACCCAGCTCAACGAGCTGGAGTGCGTCGACGGACAGGTCTGGGCGAACGTGTGGCCGTCCGACGTCCTCGTCCGCATCGACCCGGCGAGCGGAGGGGTCACCGCCGCCGTGGACGCGGCCGGGCTGCTCGACCCGGAGCAGCGCGCGAACGCCGACGCGGTGCTCAACGGCATCGCGGCGCTGGGCAACGACGAGTACCTGCTCTCCGGCAAGCTGTGGCCCGTCTCGTTCCGCGTCCGGTTCGTGGAGGAGTAGTCGATGACCGGTCGGGAGCACCTTCGACCCGCCGGCACCGCCGCGGTCGGTGACCGGCAGGCCCGGGAGAGCCGGTGGTCGACAGCGCGGACTCCCGGACCGGCTCCTGCTCCGTCCCCGCGGCCCCGCACCGTGGTGGGATCGGACGTCGAGGCCCGGCGCCGGCGCGCTCGGTGCGATGGCCACCCCTCGTCCGTCCGGAGGTGCCCCGTGAGACGTCCGTTCCGCGTGCTGTCCTCGGTCTCGAGGAGGCGCACCGTCCCCGTGCACGTGCACGTGCACGCCCTCGCACCGACGCTCCTGCTGGCGTTGCTCGCGGCGTGCACTCGGGCGTCTCCCGGGAGCGGCGCTGGGGCCGCCGGCAGGGCCGGTGTCTCGGCCAGCGCGGCCAGCGCGTCCGCGGCGGGCGGTTCCGGGTCGGGGTCCGGCTCCGTGAGCCTCGTGTCCTGTTCCGGGGACTCCTGCACGGTGACGCTCGGCGGCAGCGGCTCACGGGCGCGCGTCCTCGGGACGGACTTCCGCCTCGCGGCGATCGACGGGGACCGGGCGACCCTCCGCGTCGATGGCCGGGACGTCACCTGCCCCTCAGGGCAGAGTGTCTCGGTCGGCGCGCTGCGCCTCGCCTGCACGGCCACCACCGACCACGCGGTGACGTTCACCGTCGCCCGAGCCTGAACTCGTCGTCCGACGGTCAGCCGGTGGGGACCTCGGCGTCGAGGATGGCCCCGAGGACGCCGTTGACGTAGGCCGGGGAGTCGTCGGTGGACAGCGACCGGGCGAGCCCGACGGCCTCGTCGATGACGACCGGGTCGGGCACGTCGTCGACCCACAGCAGCTCGAAGACCGCCATCCGCAGGATGGCCCGGTCGACGTCGGGCAGCCGGTCGATCGACCAGCCGTGCGCGTGCCGGTCGATCAGCTCGTCGATGCGGGCGGCGTGCCCGGCCACCCCCTCGACCAGCCGGACGGCGTGGTCGGGGATGGGCGGCGAGGCGAGCGCCACCCGCTCGCGGAGCAGCTCCAGCGGGTCGCTGCCGCGGACGTCGGCCTCGTAGAGGACGTCGACGGCGCGCTTGCGCGCCTTGGTGCGGGCAGCCATGCCCTTCCCCACCCGCCCCGTCGTCAGTTGGCGCGGCCGAGGTACCGGCCGTCGCGGGTGTCGACCTTGAGCCGGTCACCGGTGTTCACGAACAGCGGCACCTGGATCTGCGCGCCGGTCTCCAGCGTCGCGGGCTTGGTGCCGCCGGTGGAGCGGTCGCCCTGCAGGCCCGGGTCGGTGTGCTGCACGACCAGCTCGAGGGTGACCGGGAGCTCGACGTAGAGCGGGCTGCCCTCGTGGACGGCGACGACCACCTCGGTGTTCTCCAGCAGGTAGTCCGCGCCGCCGCCGACGGTCTCGGCGGGCACGTGGATCTGGTCGAACGTGTCGCCGTCCATGAAGACGAAGTCGGTGCCGTCCTTGTACAGGTACGTCATGGACCGCTTGTCGACGGTGGCGGTGTCCACCTTGGTGCCGGCGTTGAAGGTCCGGTCGACGACCTTGCCCGAGAGCACGTTCTTCAGCGTGGTGCGGACGAACGCGCCGCCCTTGCCCGGCTTGACGTGCTGGAACTCGGTGACGGCCCAGAGCTGGCCGTCGAGGTTGAGGACCATGCCGTTCTTGAGGTCGTTGGTGGTAGCCATCTAGAGGACCAGCAGTTCCTTGCTCGTGAGGGTCAACAACTCGGGCTCGTCGTCCGTGACGATCAACGTGTCCTCGATCCGGACACCGCCGTGGCCGGGCAGGTAGACGCCCGGCTCCACGGTGACGGCCATGCCGGCGGCCAGCCTACCCGCGCCCAGCTGGCCGATGCCCGGCGCCTCGTGGATCTCCAGACCCACGCCGTGCCCCAGGCCGTGGGTGAAGTGCTCGGCGTGCCCCGCGGCGGCGATCACGTCGCGGGCCGCGGCGTCGACGGCGACCACGTCGGCGCCGACCGCCAGCGCGGCCCGGCCCGCGGCCTGCGCCGTGGCGACGAGCTCGTACACCTCGCGCTGCCAGTCGGCCGCCTCCCCGAGCACCACCGTGCGGGTCATGTCGGAGTGGTAGCCGTCGACGGTGGCGCCGAAGTCCAGCTTGAGGAGGTCTCCCCCGCGCAGCTCGGTGGCGTCCGGGCGGTGGTGCGGGATGGCGGAGTTGGCGCCGGTGGCCACGATCGTCTCGAAGGACGGCGCCTCGGCACCCAGCGCGAGCATCCGGGCGTCCAGCTCGCGGCCGACCTGCAGCTCGGTGCGCCCGGGTCGCAGCGCCCCCTCGGACGCCAGCTCGGCCAGCGCCGCGTCGGCCACCGCGCAGGCCCGGCGCAGCGCGTCGACCTCGTCGTCGTCCTTCACCGCGCGCAGGACCTCGACCGCGCGGCGCACGCTGGTCAGCTCGGGCACGGTGCCCCCGGCGGCCGCGTCGGCGAGGACCGACTCCAGCGCGCGCAGCCCGTCGACGGTCACGTGGTGGCTCTCGTAACCGATCCGACCGGCGCCGCGGCGCACGGCCTCGCGGGCGAGGGCGGCCACGGTGCCGCGGTCGACGAGCAGCTCGACGTCGGGCACCTGCGTGCCGGCCTGGGTGGTGTAGCGGCCGTCCGTGCCGAACACGTCCGCGCCGTCGGCACGGAGCAGCAGCGCCCCGTTCGAGCCGGTGAAGCCGGTCAGGTAACGCACGTTGAGCAGGTCGGTCACCAGGACGGCGTCCAGGCCGCGCTCGGTCGCCGTCGCCCGCAGCCGCTCCCGCCGCTCGCCGTACCTCACCGGACGCCCTTGTCGGCCAGCCAGCGCAGCGCCAGCACGTACCCCTGCACGCCGAGCCCGGCGATCACGCCGTCGGCGACCGCGGAGACGTAGGAGTGGTGCCGGAACTCCTCGCGCTTGTGGATGTTGCTGATGTGCACCTCCACCAGCGGGGCGGTGAGCATCGCGAGCGCGTCGCGCAGCACGACCGAGGTGTGCGACCAGCCGGCGGGGTTGAGCACCACCGGGTCGCCGGCGTCGGCCGCGGCGTGCACCCAGCGCAGCAGCTCCCCCTCGTCGTCGGTCTGCCGGACCCGCGCCTCCAGGCCCAGCTCGCCGGCCGCGGACTCCACCAGCTCGACGAGCTCGGCGTACGTCGTCGCCCCGTACTTGTCCGGCTCGCGCGTGCCGAGACGGCCGAGGTTGGCGCCGTTGAGCACCTGGATCGTCATGCCGCCTCCGATACTGCGGCCCACGCCGCGTCGAGCCAGGCCGGGTCGGGGTCGGTGAGGATGCGGGGGTCGCCGATGCCGTCCAGGACGACGAACCGCAGCGAGGCGCCGCGGACCTTCTTGTCCACGCGCATCACCGACCGGATGCGCTCCCAGTCGCCGCCGTACCGGGTGGGCAGCCCCATCGCGGCCACCAGCCGGGCGTGCCGGTCGACCTCGGCGCGGGTGAGCAGCCCCGCCTGGCCGGCCAGCTCGGCGGCGAAGACCAGCCCGACGGCGACGGCCTCGCCGTGCCGCCAGCCGAAGTCCTCCACCCGCTCGATCGCGTGCGCCAGCGTGTGCCCGTAGTTGAGGAACTCCCGCACGCCGGTGTCGTAGAGGTCCTGGCCCACCGCGTCGGCCTTGACCCGCACCGCGCGCTCGATGAGCTCCTCGGTGTCGCGGCGGCCGGTCGGGTCGGCCTCGAGCAGGTCCAGGATCACCGGGTCGGCGATGAAGCCGCACTTGACGACCTCGGCCATCCCCGAGCGGAACTCCGCCTCCGGCAGGCCCGCGAGGACGTCGGTGTCGGCCAGCACGGCGACCGGCGGGTGGAAGGCGCCGACGAGGTTCTTGCCCGCGCCGGTGTTGATGCCGGTCTTGCCACCCAGGGCGGCGTCGACCATGCCGAGCACGCTGGTGGGCACCTGCACGACCCGCACGCCCCGCGTCCACGTCGCGGCCACGAACCCGGCGAGGTCGGTGACCGCACCGCCGCCCACACCGACGACGGCGTCCGAGCGGGTCAGCCCGAGCCGGCCGAGCTCCTCCCACACGCCGGCGGCGACCTCGGCGGTCTTGGCCGCCTCCCCGTCGGGCACGACGACGGCCTCGGCGGCCACCCCCGCCGTCTGCAGCGTCTCCACCAGCCCGCCGGCCAGCGGGGCCAGCGGCGGCGCGTGGACGATGGCGGCGCGGGCGGTGCCGGCCAGGACCAGGCCCAGCTCGTGCTGCGCGCCGGGCCCGATGACCACGTCGTAGTGCCGCTCGCCGGGGACGGTCACCCGCCTCACGGCGTGACCTGGCGCGCGACGACGGCGGTGGCCACCTCGTCGACGACCTCGCCGGGCTCGCGGCCGCCGGTGGTGACGGTGACGGTGGCGACCTCGGCGTAGAGCGGCGCGCGGGCCGCGAGCAGGGTGCGCAGGGTGGCCCGCGGGTTGAGCCCGAGCACCGGGCGGCTGCGGCTCAGGCCGACCCGCTCGGCGGCCGAGGCCAGGTCGACGTCGAGCCAGACGACGGTCCCGCCGGCGCGGGTGTAGGCGGTCAGCAGCTCCCGGGTGGCGGCGCTGAGCACCGCGCCGCCGCCGAGGGCCAGCACCCCCTCGTGCTCCCCCAGCGCAGTGGCCACCGCCTGCTGCTCCAGTCCCCGGAAGTGCGCCTCGCCGAGGTCGACGAACAGGTCGGCCACCCGCTGCCCGGTGGCGGCCTCGACGTCGCTGTCGGTGTCGCGGAACGGGATCCCGAGCCGGCCGGCCAGGGCGGTGCCGACCGTGGTCTTGCCCGACGACGGCGGCCCGACCAGGACCAGCAGCGGCCGGCGCGCAGCGGCCGGCGGCCCGTCGGGGCTCCCGGGTCCGGCGGAGCTCATCGGATCGTCAGCGCGTCGAGGTAGGCGCGCGCGTTGCGGCGGGTCTCGGTCACCGAGTCGCCGCCGAACTTCTCCAGGGCGGCGTCGGCCAGCACCAGCGCCACCATCGCCTCCATGACGACGGCGCCGCGGGGCACCGCGCAGGCATCGCTGCGCTGGTTGATCGCGACGGCCGGCTCACCGGTGGCGACGTCGACGGTGGCCAGCGCACGTGGCACCGTGGAGATCGGCTTCATCGCGGCGCGGACCCGCAGCACCTCGCCGTTGGTCATCCCGCCCTCGATGCCGCCGGCGCGGTCGGACAGCCGCTGCACGCGACCGTCGGCGAGCACGATCTCGTCGTGGGCCACCGAGCCGCGGCGGCGCGCGGTCTCCAGCCCGTCGCCGACCTCGACGGCCTTGACCGACTGCACGCCCATGAGCGCGCCGGCCAGCCGGGAGTCCAGCCGGCGGTCCCAGTGCACGTGGCTGCCCAGACCCGGCGGCAGTCCGTGCACGACCACCTCGACGACGCCGCCGAGGGTGTCGCCGTTCTTCCGGGCGTCGTCGACCTCGGCCACCATGAGCTCGCTGGTCGCCGGGTCGGCGCAGCGGACCGGGTCCTCGTCGACGCGCGGGTTGTCACCCGGCCCGGGCACCACGCCGTCGGGGACGACGACCGGGCCGATGCCGACCACGTGGCTGACCACCTCGACGCCGAGGGCCTGCCGCAGGAACGCCCGCGCGATCGCGCCGAGGGCGACCCGCGCCGCGGTCTCCCGGGCGCTGGCCCGCTCCAGCACCGGCCGGGCGTCGTCGAAGCCGTACTTCTGCATGCCCGCGAGGTCGGCGTGCCCCGGCCGCGGGCGGGTCAGCGGGGCGTTGCGCGCCTGTCCGGCGAGCACCTCGGGGTCGACCGGGTCGGCGGACATGACCGTCTGCCACTTCGGCCACTCGGTGTTGCCGACCTGGACCGCGATCGGCCCACCCATGGTCAGCCCGTGCCGGATGCCCCCGGTCAGCGAGACGACGTCCTGCTCGAAGGACATCCGGGCGCCCCGGCCGTGGCCGAGACGGCGGCGGGCCAGGTCGACGTCCAGGTCCGGGGTGGAGACCTGCACGCCGGCGGGCAGGCCCTCGAGGATGGCGGTGAGCTGCTGGCCGTGCGACTCACCGGCGGTCAGCCAGCGCAACATGTCCGCGATTGTGCCAGTAGGGGGACCCCCTGCCTCTCCGGCAAGGGGGCCGCTCCCCTCAGGGGAGGGCGACCGACCCCTGCAGGGCCAGCGCCAGGGCCGCCCCGGCCAGCAGCGGCGGGCCGAACGGCAGGGCGGTGCGCCAGCCGGCCCGCCCGGCGGCGACCAGGGTCACCGACGCCGCGGCGCCGGCCACCAGTCCGAGGAACACCCCGGTGAGCAGCACGCCCCAGCCCACCCAGCCGAGCACCAGGCCGAGCAGGCCCAGCAGCTTCACGTCGCCGAACCCGAATCCCCGCGGGGAGAGGACGGCGCCGAAGGCGGCCACCCCGAACGCGGCCGCCGCGGCCAGGACGGCGCGCAGCAGGTCCGGCCAGGTGCCGAGCGCGACCGCGTCCACCAGCAACGCGGTGGCCACCACCGCGTACGCCGGCACGGCGACCCGGTCGGGCAGCCGGTGCGCCGCGAGGTCGACCGCGCCGAGCACCACCCCGGCGACCGCGGCCCAGGCCAGCCCGACGGTGGCCGGGCGGACCCCGCCCACCAGCACCGCGCCGGCCACCGCCAGGCACACCAGGGCGGCGGTGACCGCGGTGCGCAGCGGGGTCGCCCGCGCCGCGTCGTCCCGGGCGGCCAGGCCCACCGACACCCGGGCCAGCCAAGGGCCCAGGACGAGCGCCGCGGCGAGCGCGAGGGCGGCGACGGCACCGGCCGGGAGGTCGGCCGCGGGCACGCCGCTCAGCGGGTGCCGACGGCGGCGTCGAGCGCGCCGCGCATGGCGACCAGGGGCGCGGGCTGCCCCGTCATCAGCTCCACCTGGGCGGTCGCCTGCCAGAAGAGCACCTCGAGGCCACCGACGACCGTGCCGCCGACTTCGGTGACGCGGGTGGCCAGCGGTGTCGGCCACGGCGCGTAGAGCACGTCGAGCACGGTCTGCCCCGCCCGCCAGGGCAGCGCCGCGACGGCCGGCTGGCCGCCGACCGGCACGGTGCTCACCACGACGTCGGCGTCGACGACGGCCTCGGTCAGCGACACCACCGAGGTGGGGACGCCGAGCGTGTCGAGCACCCGCAGCAGGTCCCCGGCGCGGGCCGGCTCGCGGACGACGACGTCGACGTGCCGGGCGCCGAGCGAGGCCAGCGCGACGGCCGCGGCCGCCGCCGTCCCCCCGGCGCCGACGATCGCGGCGCGGTCCACCTGCTCGACGCCGGCCTGCTGCAGCGCGGTGCCGACGCCGAGCACGTCGGTGTTCTCCGCCCGCCAGCCCGCGGCCGTGCGCACGAGGGTGTTGGCCGCGTGCAGCAGACGGGGCAGCGGCTCGACCTCGTCGGCGACGTCCGCGGCGGCCTGCTTGCACGGCATGGTCACCGAGAAGCCGCGCCACTCCCCGCCCAGCCCGGCCAGCAGCACCGGCAGGTCCTCCGCGCCGATGTCGAGGGCGTCGTAGGTCCAGTCGGTGAGGCCGAGCGCCGCGTAGGCGGCGCGGTGCAGCAGCGGGGACAGCGAGTGCCCCACCGGGCGGCCGAGGACGGCTGCCCTCACCCGCCCGGCTGCTCGCGCAGCCACTGCTGGAACAGCAGCACGTTCTGCTGGTGCTCCTCCGCGGTCCGCGCGAAGCGGGTCTCGCCGGTGTCGGGGTCGACGACGACGAAGAACCGCCAGTCGCCCTCGGTGGGGGCGAGCACCGCCCGGATGGCCTGCTCGCCCGGGTTGGAGATGGCGCCGGGCGGCAGCCCCGTGTGCACGTAGGTGTTGTACAGGGAGGGGTTGGCGCGGTCCTCGGGCGTGGTGGTGATCCCGGACTTGCCGTTGGCGTAGTTGACCGTGGTGTCCAGCTGCAGCGGCATGCCGTCGGCCAGCCGGTTCTCCAGCACGCGGGCCACCATGGCCATGTCCCCGGGCGAGGCGGCCTCGGCCTGCACGATGCTCGCCTTGGTGAGCACGGTGAGCCGGTCGGCCTCGGGGACCTGCAGCGCGTCGAGCGCCTGCACCGTCCGCACCACCATACCGCTGAGCACGCCACTGGCGGTGTCACCGGGCTCGACGTCGTAGGTCGCCGGGAACAGGAACCCCTCGAGCATCCCGTTGGCGTAGGGCGGCAGCCCGATCGCCGCGGGGTCGGCTGCGGCCGCCTCCAGCTCGGCCAGCGGGATCCCGGCCTCCGTGGATACCAGTTGCAGGGTGGCGGCCACGGTGAGCCCCTCCCGCACGGTGACCCGGGTGACCTGCCGCGCCTCGGGGTCCAGCAGCAGGGCCAGGGCCGCCGCGCCGCTCATCTGCGAGCGCAGCGCGTAGACGCCGGGCTGGATGCCGGTCGCCGCCGGCTCGTCCTCCGCGGCGTCGACGAACGGGCCGGCCGAGGCGATGACGTCCTCGGCGACGAGGGTGCGGGCGATGTCGCTGAGCGTGTCACCGGAGGCGACGCGCACCTCCACGGTGCCGGCGCCCTGCCCGGCGTAGTCCTCGCTGGCGGGGTTGACCAGCGCGATCAGCTCGCGGCCGCCGAAGAAGATGCCGGCCACGAGGGCGGCCAGCACGAGCAGGGAGAGGACGACCGACAGCGGACCGCGCCGGCGCCGCGGGCGGTCGCCGCCGTGGCCACCGGGCGGGTCGTCGGAGCCGCCACCGGAGCCGCCGGAGCGCTCGGCGCGGCGGCCGCGGCGCCCACGGTGGGCGTCGTCGGAGCCGGCGGCGCCGATGACCTCGAGGCCACCGGTGGCGTCGTCGTCCCAGCCGTGCAGGTCGTGGTCGTCGGCCCGCTCCGCGCCGGGTACGGCGGGGACGGCGCCCAGACCGACCGTGGCGTCGTCGGCGGCCCCGTCGGGGCGGCTGCTCAGCCGGGACCAGGCGCCGGCCGGCAGCGGCGGCAGGTCGGGCAGCGGCTCGGAGGGGTGCGGGGCGCGCGGTGTGCCGGCGTCCGCGACCGGGGCGCCCAGCGGGCCGGTGCTGCGGTCGTCGGCGGCGCGGCGCCCGCGCGGGACGGCGCCCGGGTGCCGGCCGTGGTCGTCGGCGGCCTGCGGGGTCGTCGCCCGGCTGGGCATGGAGGCCAGCCACGCGGACGTGGGCACGCCGCTCGGCAGCTCCGGCGAGGCGTGCCGACCCCGCCGCCTCGGCGGGGTCGGGTCGGTCACGCTTCCTCCTCGCCGACGCTCGCCGGCCGCGGAACCGGCGGTGCCGTGTCCCTGCGTGGACTCGCGAGCTCGTTCACGAGCGCTCCCGCTGCGCGTCCAGATAGGCCTGGAGGATGACCACCGCCGCGGCCTGGTCGATCACCGACCGCTGTTGACGGCTGTCGAGACCGTTCGCCCGGAGGGAACTGGCTGCGGACACGGTGGAGAGCCTTTCGTCGACGAGGTGCACGGGCACCGAGCCGATGCGCCCGGCGAGTGCCCGAGAGTAGGCACGCGCCTCCTTCGCCGACGCGCCCGACGCACCCGAGAGGTGCCTCGGCTCCCCCACGATCACCTCTGTCACCTCGTGTTCCGTCACGAGCGCGGCGATGCGGTCGAGGTCGGCCTCGTCCCGGGCCCGCTGGACCGTCTCCAGCGGGCTGGCCAGCGTGCCCGTCGGGTCGGAGATCGCCACCCCGACGCGGACCGAGCCCACGTCGATGCCCAGCCGGCGGCCCTGCCGGCGCGGGCGCGGCGGGATCGGCAGGCCGCCGGGCAGCCCGCCGGAGAGGTCGATCTGGGCGGTCTCGTGCCGCACCGGCGGGAAGCCGGCGCGCAGGTCGATCTGCTCGGTGCGGTGGTGCACCGGCTGCTGGGGGGTCTGGCGCGGCCGCGACGGCGGGACGGCGGGCCGTCCCTGCATCGGGCGCTCGCCCGCCGGGCCGGTCTGGTCGGGGTGCTGGTCGGACACTCCGCTCACCTCCGTGCGGCGGTAGCGACCGCCTGTTCGCCGGCCTGCAGGGCCGCTGGGATGCCCGCGGGGTCGGTACCGCCCCCCTGGGCCACGTCGGGCTTGCCACCGCCACGTCCGCCGACCGGGGCGGCCGCCGCGCGCAGCACGTCGCTGGCGGACAGCCCCCGCTCCTGCGCGGCCGGGTTGAGGGCCGCCACGAGAACCACCTTGCCCCCCGACCCGGACGCGAGCAAGACCACGGCCGGCCGGTCGGCGGGCAGCCGCCCGCGCACGTCGAGGGCCAGTGTGCGCAGGTCGCCACCGCCCAGCCCGCTCGGCGCGCCGGTGACCACGGCCACCCCGCCGACGTCGCGGGCGCCGGCGGCCAGCTCCCCGGCCACGGCCAGGGTCTGCTGGGCGCGCAGCTCGGCCAGCTCCTTGTCGACGTCGCGGAGCCGGGCCAGCATCGCGCTGACCCGCTCGAGCACGTCGTCGCTCGGCGTCTTGAGCAGCTCGCCGAGCTGGCGGACCAGGTCGCGCTCGCGGGCGAGGTAGCGGAAGCCCTCCAGACCGACGACGGCCTCGACCCGGCGCGAGCCCGAGCCGACCGACGACTCGCCGGTGAGCGCCAGCGTGCCGATCTGCGCGCTGCCCTGCACGTGCGTGCCACCGCAGAGCTCGCGCGACCACGGGCCGCCGATCTCCACGACGCGGACCTGCTCGCCGTAGGTCTCGCCGAACAGCGCCAGGGCGCCGAATGCCTGCGCCTCGGGCAGCGTCATGTACCGGGCGCTGACCCGGTGGTCGGCGCGGACGGCGGCGTTGGCGACGTCCTCGATGTCGTGCCGCTGCTGCGCCGACAGCGCGCCCTGCCAGGCGAAGTCCAGCCGCAGGTAACCGGGCCGGTTGTAGGAGCCCGACTGCAGCGCCTGCGGGCCGAGCACCTGGCGCAGCGCGGCGTGCACCACGTGGGTCCCCGAGTGCGCCTGGCAGGCCGACAGCCGCCACTCGCGGTCCACCTCGGCGGTGAGCTCGGTGCCCTCGCGCAGCTCACCCTCCAGCACCCGCACCTGGTGGGCGACCAGGCCCTTGACCGGGCGCTGCACGTCGAGCACCTCGGCCCGGCCGCCGTCCCAGGTGAGCACGCCCGCGTCGGCGACCTGGCCGCCGGACTCGGCGTAGAACGGCGTGCGGTCCAGCACCACCCGGGTCATCTCCCCGGGGCCGGCAGGGGCGCTCGGGCCGTCGTCGTCGGCCAGCTCGGTGACCAGGCCGAGCACGCGCGCGTCGGTGCGCAGCGTGTCGTAGGCCCGCCAGTCGGTGGGTCCGTGCTCGGTGAGCAGCCGGCGGTAGGCCAGGACGTCGACCGAGCCGGTGCGCTTGGCCCGGGCGTCGGCGCGGGCCCGGTCGCGCTGCTGCTGCATGAGCGCGCGGAAGCCCTCCTCGTCGACGCGCACGCCCTGCTCGGCGGCCATCTCGAGGGTGACGTCGATCGGGAAGCCGTAGGTGTCGTGCAGCGAGAACGCCTGCTCACCGGAGAGGGACGGCGTCCCGGCGGCCTTGGCCGCGCGCACGGCGGTGTCGAACAGCGCCGTCCCGGAGGTCAGCGTGCGCCGGAAGGCCTCCTCCTCGGCGTACGCGACGGCGGAGATGCGGGCGAAGTCGGTCTCCAGCTCCGGGTAGCTGGCCTTCATCGCGTCCCTCGACACCGGCAGCAGCTCGGGCAGGGTGGCCTCGTCGACGCCGAGCAGCTTGATCGAGCGGACGGCGCGGCGCAGCAGCCGGCGCAGGATGTAGCCCCGGCCCTCGTTGCCCGGGGTGACGCCGTCGCCGATGAGCATCAGCCCGCTGCGCACGTGGTCGGCCACGACCCGCAGCCGGACGTCGTCCTGGTGCTCCGCGCCGTAGGTGACCCCGGCCAGCTCGGCGGCCCGGCGCAGCACCGGGACGACCTCGTCGATCTCGTACAGGTTGTCGACGCCCTGCAGCAGGTAGGCCACCCGCTCCAGGCCCATGCCGGTGTCGATGTTCTTGTTCGGCAGCTCGCCGACGATCCGGAACTCCTCCTTGCTCCGGACGTCGGTGAGCTCGTACTGCATGAACACGAGGTTCCAGATCTCCAGGAACCGGTCGCCGGCGGTGTCGACCAGCGGGCCGCCGTCGGGGCCGAACTGCGGGCCCCGGTCGTAGTAGATCTCCGAGCACGGGCCACCGGGACCGTCGGCGCCGGTGTGCCAGTAGTTGTCCTTCTTGCCCAGCCGCTGGATCCGCTCGACCGGCAGGCCCGCGATCCGGTGCCAGGCCTCGGCGGCCTCGTCGTCGTCGAGGTAGACGGTCACCCAGATGCGGTCGGGGTCGAAGCCCAGCCCGCCGTCGGCCACCGGCCCGGTGACCAGCTCCCAGGCGTGCTGGATCGCCCCCTCCTTGAAGTAGTCGCCGAAGGAGAAGTTGCCGTTCATCTGGAAGAACGTGCCGTGGCGGGTGGTCTTGCCCACCTCCTCGATGTCGAGGGTGCGCACGCACTTCTGCACGCTGGTGGCCCGCGGGTAGGGCGCCGGCTCCCGGCCGGTGAGGTACGGGATGAACGGCACCATGCCGGCCACGGTGAACAGCAGCGACGGGTCCGGGGAGACCAGCGAGGCGCTGGGGACCACGGTGTGCCCGCGCGTGGCGAAGTGCTCCAGGAAGCGGCGGCGGATCTCGGCGGTCTGCATGTCCTACTCGGGTCGGGGGGCTCGGTCGGGGGTGCGGCGGCGTCCCGCGGGGCTCAGCGGCCGGTGGCGCTGTGCCGGCCGGGCAGCTGCGCCTGGTCGACCTCGGGCAGCGGGGCGTCCAGGCCGGTACCGGCCCGCAGCTCGTCCTCGCGCTCGGCCATCGCGGCGCGCACGTCGGCCCCGAAGTCACCGATGGCGTCGGCCAGGTCGCGCAGGCCCTCGGCGATCGAGCCGCCGATGCCGGCGGGGGTGATCTTCTCCGCCGCGGCGGAGAGCTTGCGGACGACGAGGACGCCGATGGTGACGCCCATCGCCAACCAGAACAGCCGGCGCATCAGGCGGCCCGCCGGGCGGAGCGGCGCGCGCGGCGCTCGGCCTTGTCACGGGCGGCGGCGTCGGCGAGGGCCTGGCCCTCCCGCTTCTTGCGGGCGGCGCTGCGCACGCCGTAGCTGAACGCGGCCACCTTGATCAGCGGGCTGCCGATGGTGGCGGCGACGACGCTGGTGAGGGCGGCGACGTTGCTCGAGACGTTGGCGGCGTTGCCGGTGATGTCGTCGACCCGCTCCAGGTTGCTGTTGACGTGGGCGACCGTCGTCGACGCCTGGCTCAGGATCGGCCCGCTCTGCTCCCGGGTCTGGCGGATCGTCAGCGTCGCCTCGTCCAGCGTGCGACCCAGCTTGAGGATCGGGACGGCGAGCAGCACCACCAGCAGCACCAGCGCCAGCGCTGCGATCAGTCCGGCCCACTCTCCTGCGGACACCCGGTCCTCCTGGTTGTTCGACGTCGATCTGCGGCGTCCGGGTCCGCCCCGCCGGTCGCCGCCGGCGGGCGTCGGCCCGGCGTGGTCACAGTAGTCGGGGGCCCCGACGGCCGTCCGTGCCCCGCCGGGCTCAGCGGCCGCGGCGGAGGATCGCCCGCAGCTTGGGCAGCCGGGCGGCGATCGTCGCCTCGGCGCCGCGGTTGGTCGGCCGGTAGTAGTCCTTGCCCACCAGGGCGTCGGGCGGGTACTGCTGGGGCACGACGCCGTCGGGGTGGGCGTGCGGGTAGACGTAGCTGCCGCCGTGGCCGAGCTTCTTCGCTCCCGCGTAGTGCGCATCGCGCAACCCCGCCGGCACCGGCCCGGCCAGCCCCGCCCGCACGTCGGCGACCGACTCGCCCATCGCGACGGTGACCGCGTTGGACTTCGGCGCGGTGGCCAGGTGGACGACGGCCTGCGCCAGCGGGAAGTGGCCCTCGGGCATGCCGATGAAGGCGACGGCCTCGGCGGCGGCGACCGCGGTCTGCAGCGCCGTCGGGTCGGCCATGCCGATGTCCTCGCTGGCGGAGATGACCAGCCGGCGGGCGATGAAGCGCGGGTCCTCCCCTGCCTCGACCATGCGGGCGAGGTAGTGCACGGCGGCGTCGACGTCGCTGCCGCGGATCGACTTGATCAGCGCGCTGGCGACGTCGTAGTGCTGGTCGCCCTGCCGGTCGTAGCGCACCGCGGCCTGGGCGACCGCCGTCTCCAGCGTCGCGAGGTCGAGCACCTCGGCCCCGGCCGCCCGGGCCGCACCCGCCCCCGACTCCAGCGCGGTGAGCGCCTTGCGGCCGTCCCCGCCGGCGATCCGGACCAGGTGCTCCTCGGCCTCCGGGCTCAGCGTCACCCCGCCGTCCAGCCCCCGGTCGCTGGTGAGCGCCCGGTGCAGCAGCGTGCGGACGTCGCCGTCGTCCAGTGGCTGCAACGCGAGCACCAGGCTGCGGGACAGCAGCGGGCTGACCACGGAGAAGAACGGGTTCTCGGTGGTGGCGGCGATGAGGCTGACGATCCGGTCCTCGACCGCGGACAGCAGGCTGTCCTGCTGGGTCTTGGAGAAGCGGTGCACCTCGTCGATGAACAGCACCGTGCGCCGGCCGGCGAAGGTCAGCTCGCGCTTGGCGCTCGCGATGACCGCGCGGACCTCCTTGACCCCGGCGTCCAGGGCCGACAGCTGCACGAACTGGCGCTTGGTGGCCAGCGAGATGACGTGGGCGAGGGTGGTCTTGCCGGTGCCCGGCGGGCCGTAGAGCACCAGCGACATCGGCTCGTCGGCCTCGACCAGTCGGCGCAGCGGCGCGCGCGGGCCGAGCAGGTGCGACTGGCCGACGACCTCGTCGAGCGACCGCGGCCGCATCCGGACGGCGAGCGGCGCCCCCGGGTCGACGCCCGTGGCCTCCTGCGCCGGCTCGTCGAACAGCGACACCGTGCCCTCACCTCGCTCCCGCGGGGCGCTCGGCTCCTCGCTGCGATGCTCGCGCCCCTGTCCGCTCAGAGGTTGCCGACGCTACCCGCGGGGCACGACAGGGTCCGTGCAGCAGCGACGCATCGGAGACCAGACCGTCAGTGCCGTCGGGCTCGGGGCGATGCCCCTGTCGACCAAGGACGACCGGCCCTCACCGGAGGACGCGCAGGCGGTGGTGCACGCGGCCCTGGACGCCGGCGTGACCCTCATCGACACCGCCGACGCCTACGCCCGCGACGAGGCGGAGTTCGGCCACAACGAGGAGCTGGTCGCCGCGGCGCTGTCCTCCTACGGGGGCTCGGCCGGCTCCGTGCTGGTGGCGACCAAGGGCGGGCACACCCGGCGCGGGAGCGACTGGGAGCTGGACGGCTCCCCTGCCTACCTCCGCACGGCGTGCGAGGACTCGCTGCGCCGGCTGGGTGTCGACGCGATCGGTCTCTACCAGTTCCACCGGCCCGACCCGGAGACGCCGTGGGAGGAGTCGATGGGCGCGCTGCGGCAGCTGGCCGACGACGGGCTGGTGCGCATGGTCGGCATCTCCAACGCCGACGTCGCGCAGATCGACGTCGCCCGCTCGATCGTCGGGCCGGCGCTGGTGAGCGTGCAGAACCAGTTCTCCCCCGGCTGGCGGTTCTCCGCCGACGAGCTGGCGCACTGCGAGGCGCACGGGCTGGCGTTCATCCCGTGGAGCCCGTTCGGCGGGGTGTCGGCGGCCGGGTCCCTGTCGTCGTCCGCGCCGGCGTTCGCCGAGGTCGCCGAGGAGCTCGGGGTGTCGGTCTACCGGGTGACGCTGGCCTGGCACCTGGCGCAGTCCGAGGTCGTCGTCCCCATCCCGGGTGCGTCCCGGCCGTCGTCCATCGAGGACTCCGCGGCCGCGGCCGACCTGCAGCTGACCCCCGACCAGCTCGCCCGCCTGTCCTCCTGACGCCTGAGATCCCCGTGATCATCGGCGAGTGGCCGCCAGTCCCGGCGTGTCGGACAGCCACCTGACGATGATCACGGCCGGTTGACGGCTGTCCACAGCGGCTGCGGTACTCCACAGTCACCCGCCGGAACGGCTGAGTCCGGCGCGTCGGTAGCAGCCTCGCCCGGTGTCTCCACCCCCGACGTTCACCGCCGCCTCCGCCCGCGCCGCCGGACTGACCAGGGGCCGACTGCGCGGACCGCGGTTCGTCCGGCTCGCCCACGACTTCGTCGTGCGACTGGACGACGCGATCGACTCCCGGGAGCGCCTGGCTCTGCTCGCCGGTCTACTGCCTGCGGACGCCGCCTACAGCCACGCCACCGCTGCCGCGCTGCTCGGTGCGCACGTGGACCTGCCGGCCCGCGCCCACGTCGCGATGACCCCGCGCCGGGTGCTCCCCCAGCGCGCCGAGTTCGTCGTGCACGCGCGTGGGCTGACCGAGCAGGACGTCGTCCTCCATCGTGGGCTGCGCACGACGTCCGGACCGCAGACCTGGCTCGACCTCGCCGGACAGCTGCCGGCGCACGAACTGCTCGCGGTCGGCGACGCACTGATGCGCGGCGGTCACCTGCCGCCCGAGGCGTTGGCCCGTCGCCTGGAGCGCGCGGCCCGGGTCCGTGGTGTGGTTCGAGCCCGCGAGTGCGCGCCGTTGCTGGACCCGCGGTCGATGTCCCGACCGGAGAGCCTGGTGCGGTACTGGTTGGTCACCAGCGATCTGCCCGACCCGCAGCCCCAGCTGCCCGTCTGCGACCGGTGGGGCCGCGTCGTCGCACACGCCGACCTCGGATACGAGGAGTGGAAGGTCCTGCTGGAGTACGAGGGTCGGCAGCACGCGGAGCCCGAGCAATTCGGCAGGGACGTCGACCGGTACTCGCTCGTGGCTGCGGACGGCTGGCTGGTCCTCCGCTTCGCAGCCCGGCATGCCGAGAACCCCGCCCTCGTCGTGGATCGCACGCGCCGAGCGCTGGTCAGCCGCGGCTGGCGACCGTGATCATCGGCAGCTGGTCGCTTGACACGCAGGAGCAGGCAGCCACCCGGCGATGATCACGGCGGCCTGGACCGGCGCCGGGAGGATGGGCGCATGACGACGTCCGCACTGCCGCCGGTCCGTCGGGACGACGCGCTGGCGCTCTGGTCGGCCTGCACCGCCACCCGCCCGGGACCCGTGCCGCCCGAGGAGGAGCCGTGGGTGGGCCGGTTCGGCGACTCCGCCGCGCTGGCCGACGAGCTGCTGGCCCTGGTGCTCGCCGGTACCAAGCGGGCCACGGCCGGGCTCGCCCTCGACCACGCGCTGGAGGCCGAGCCGCTGCCCCGTGTCGGCGGCCACTGGGTGGTCTGCGACGGCGCCGGCACCCCGCGGGCGGTCCTGCGCACGACCGAGCTGCGGCTGGGACGGCTCGACAGCGTGGACGACGCCTTCGCCTGGGACGAGGGCGAGGACGACCGCACCCGCGACAGCTGGCTCGCCGGCCACGGGCGCTACTTCCGGCGCTCCCTGGCTGCTCGCGGGTTCGCGTGGGACGACGACCTCGAGGTGGTGTTCGAGCGCTTCCGCGTCGTGTGGCCGCCCGACGTCGCCGACCGAGACGGCCTCGTGATCACCGGCAGGTGGTTGCCCGACACGCCGGGTCGGGCAGCCACCCACCGATGATCACGAAGGAGGGCCGGCTTCAGCCGGTCGGGTCGGTCGGCCCCGGGGCACCGGGCTCCCCGGGCAGCGCCGGCTCCTCCGGCTCCGCGTCGATGCCGGCCTCCTTGCGCTGCGCCTCGGTGATCGGCGTCGGCGCACCGGTCAGCGGGTCGAACCCGGCGCCGGTCTTGGGGAAGGCGATGACCTCGCGGATGGAGTCCACCCCGGCGAGCAGGGCGCAGGTGCGGTCCCAGCCGATCGCGGCGCCGGCGTGCGGAGGCGGGCCGTAGGCGAAGGCCTCGAGGAAGAACCCGAACCGCTCGCGGGCCTCCTCGCGGGACATCCCGAGGGTCTCGAACACCCGCTCCTGCAGGTCGGGGTCGGCGATGCGGACCGACCCGCTGGCCAGCTCGTTGCCGTTGCACACCAGGTCGTAGGCGTCGGACAGCGCGCCGCCCTTGTCCTCGGCGAACCGGTCCCGCCACTCCGGCGTGGGCGAGGTGAACGGGTGGTGCATGAAGGTCCAGTCGCCGCTCTCGGTCTCCTCGAACATCGGGAAGTCGACGACGAAGAGGAACGACCACGAGCCCGGCTCGATCAGGTCCAGCCGGCGGGCGATCTCGTTGCGCGCCGCGCCGAGCAGCTCCTGCGCCGGGCGGCGCGCGCCCGCGGCGAAGAACACGCAGTCACCCGGCTGCGCCCCGACGGCCGCGACCAGCCCGGACCGCTCCTGCTCGGAGATGTTCTTGGCGACCGGCCCGCCCAGCGTGCCGTCCTCGGCGATCGTCACGTACGCCAGGCCCCGGTGCCCGCGGGACCTCGCCCAGTCCTGCCAGGCGTCGAAGGCCCGCCGCGGCTGCGACCCGCCGCCGGGCATCACGATCGCGCCGACGTAGGGCGCCTGGAACACCCGGAACGGCGTCTCGGCGAAGTACGACGTCAGCTCGGTCAGCTCGATGCCGAAGCGCAGGTCCGGCTTGTCCGAGCCGAAGCGGTCCATCGCCTCGCGGTAGCTCATCCGCGGGATCTCCGGCACCTCGTAGGAGGCCAGCTCCCGCCACAGCGCCCGGACGACGTCCTCGACGACGGCGAGCACGTCGTCCCGCTCGACGAAGCTCATCTCGAAGTCCAGCTGGGTGAACTCCGGCTGCCGGTCGGCGCGGAAGTCCTCGTCCCGGAAGCAGCGCGCGATCTGGTAGTAGCGCTCCAGCCCGCCGATCATCAGCAGCTGCTTGAACAGCTGCGGGGACTGCGGCAGGGCGTACCACTTGCCCGGCTGCAGCCGCACCGGGACGACGAAGTCGCGGGCGCCCTCCGGCGTGGAGCGGGTGAGGTCCGGCGTCTCGACCTCGACGAAGCCGTGCTGCGCCATGACCCCGCGGGCGACCCGGTTGACCTCCGAGCGCAGCCGCAGGACCCGGGCCGGCCCCTGCCGGCGCAGGTCGAGGTAGCGGTACCGGTAGCGGACGTCGTCCGAGGCGGGCTGGTCGGTCTCGATCGGGAACGGCAGCGGCGCCGACGCCGACAGGACGCGCAGCTCGGCCGCGGCCACCTCGATGTCGCCGGTCGGCAGCTCGGGGTTCTCGTTGCCCTCGGGACGCCGGCGCACCTCACCGGTGACCAGGACGCAGAACTCGTTGCGGAGGGCGTGCGCCTCCTCCTCGCGGACGACGACCTGGACGTAGCCCGAGGCGTCGCGCAGGTCGACGAAGACCACCCCGCCGTGGTCGCGGCGGCGGGCGACCCAGCCGGCGAGGGTGACGGTGGAACCGGCGTCGGACGCGCGCAGCGTGCCGGCGTCGTGGGTGCGGAGCACTTCAGGGCCTTTCCAGGGAGGGGGTCACCAGCGGTCGTGGACGTGCGCGCGGATGCGCTCGTCGTAGACGCGCTCGAGGTCTGCGAGCTGGGCGTCGGTGAGCGGGGGCAGCTCGGCGGCGGCGACGTTGCCCAGGACCTGCTCGACGGTCCGGGCGCCGGGGATCACCGTGGTCACGCCGGGCTGGTCGATCACCCAGCGCAGCGCGAAGGCGGCGGTCGGGGCGTCGCCGGCGATCTCGGCGACCTCGCGCGCGGCGGCCAGGCCGACCTCGAACGGCACCCCGGAGAAGGTCTCGCCGACGTCGAAGGCCTCGCCGTTGCGGTTGAAGTTCCGGTGGTCGTCCGGGGCGAACGTCGTCGTCTCGTCGTACTTGCCGGTCAGCAGCCCGCTGGCCAGCGGCACCCGGGCGAGGATGCCGACGTCGGCCTTCACCGCCGCGGGCAGCAACTCCTCCAGCGGCTTGCGCCGGAAGACGTTCAGGATGACCTGCAGCGACTGCACGCCCGGCCGCTGGAGGGCGCGCAACCCCTCGGCCACGGTCTCCACCGACACCCCGTACGCGGCGATCGCACCCTCGGCGACGAGGGTGTCGAGGGTGTCGTAGACGCGGTCGTCCTCGTAGGTCGCCGGCGGCGGGCAGTGCAGCTGGACCAGGTCGAGCGTCTCCACGCCGAGGTTGCGGCGAGACCGGTCGACCCAGGCGCGCAGGTTCTCCGGCGTGTACTGGGCGGCCTCGAACGGGTCGGCCCGGCGGCCGGCCTTGGTCGCCACGAACGGCCGGTCCGAGCGGGCCACGAGCGCCCGGCGGATGCGCTCCTCGGAGCGGCCGTCGCCGTAGACGTCGGCGGTGTCGAGCAGGGTGATCCCGGCGTCCAGCGCGGCGTCGAGGACGTCGGCGGCGGCGTGGTCGTCGACGTCCCCCCAGTCCGCGCCGAGCTGCCAGGTGCCCAGGCCGACGACGCTGACGTCGGCCCCCGTCCGGCCGAGCGGCCGCTGCTGCATGCTCATCCCCTACCTCCGGTTCGGCTCCGCACTCGCTCCGCTCCTCGCTCGCTGGCGCTCGCTGCGATGCTCACTCGTGCGTCGCTCTCACGTTCACGCTCGCACGCACGCGCTCGAACAGCTCGCCCACCGGGACGGGGTGCTGCTCGCCGGTGCGCATGTCCTTGAGCTGGCCGACGCCCTCGGCCAGGTCCCGCTCGCCGACGACGACGACGTGCGAGGCGCCCGACCGGTCGGCGGCCTTCATCGCGCCCTTGAGCCCGCGCCCGCCGTAGACGGTGTCCGCCGAGACGCCGGCCGAGCGGAGCTGCCCGACCAGGCGGACCGCCAGCCGCCTGGCCTCCTCGCCCAGCGGCACGACGAAGGCCTGCACGCCGGTCACGGTGCCGACGTCGAGGCCCTCGGCCTGCACCGCCAGCAGCGTCCGGTCCACGCCGACGGCGTAGCCGATGCCCGAGACGTCCGGCCCGCCGAGCGCCGCGGACAGCCCGTCGTAGCGCCCACCGCCGCCGATCGCCGACTGCGCGCCCAGCCCGTGGTGCACGAACTCGAACGTCGTCTTCGTGTAGTAGTCCAGCCCGCGCACCAGCCGCGGCGCCTCGGTCCAGGGAACGCCCAGGTCGGTCAGGTGCTGGCGGACGGCGTCGTAGTGCGCCCTCGTGGAGTCCGAGAGGTGGTCGACCATCAGCGGGGCGTCGTCCAGCTGCGCCTGCACCTCGGGCCGCTTGTCGTCGAGGACGCGCAGCGGGTTGATCGCCGCGCGCCGCCGGGTGTCCTCGTCGAGGTCCAGCTTCTCCAGGTACGCCACCAGCAGCTCGCGGTACTGCGGCCGGCAGGTGGCGTCGCCGAGCGAGGTCAGCAGCAGCTCGAAGTCGGTGAGCCCGAGGTCGCGGAAGCCCTGCACGCCCAGTGCCACCACCTCGGCGTCCAGCGCCGGGTCGTCGACGCCGAGGGCCTCCATGTCGACCTGGGTGAAGTGCCGGTAGCGCCCGGCCTGCGGACGCTCGTAGCGGAACGCCGAGCCGACCGTCCACAGCTTCACCGGCAGCGCGCCGGTGTGCAGCCGGTGCTCGATGAACGCCCGCACCAGCCCGGCGGTGAGCTCCGGGCGCAGGGTCAGCGAGCGGCCGCCGCGGTCGTCGAAGGTGTACATCTCCTTCGTCACGACGTCGGTGGACTCCCCCACCCCGCGGGAGAAGACGGCGGTCTCCTCGAACACCGGCGTCTCGACGTAGCCGTAGCCCGCCCGCCGCAGCGGCGCGGTCAGCGTCTCGCGGACGGCGAGGAAGCGCTCGGACTCCGGCGGCAGCGTGTCGAACGTGCCCTTCGGCGCGGTCAGGCCGCTCACAGCCCCCGGCCCCTCGGAGCGCCCGCGGCCTCGGCCAGGTAGGGGTTGGTCGCCCGCTCCCGGCCGATCGTCGTCGCCGCGCCGTGCCCGGGCAGCACCACCGTCTCGTCGTCCAGCGGCAGGACGACGTCGCGCAGCGACCGCAGCATCGCCTCCCACGACCCGCCGGGCAGGTCGACCCGGCCCACCGAGCCGGCGAACAGCACGTCGCCGGCCAGCAGCCCCGGGGCCTCGCCCAGGTCCAGGGAGAACACCACCGACCCCTGGGTGTGCCCGGGGGCGTGGCGGACGGTCAGCTCGACGCCGGCGAGCGAGAGCACCGCGCCGTCGTCCAGGGGCTTCACGTCGGTGGGGTCGGGCAGCCGCACGCCGGTGACCAGCGGGGCCAGCTGCGGGCCGTGCCACGTCGCCGGGTCGGACAGCATCCCGTTGTCGGCCGGGTGCAGGTACGCGGGGATGTCGTAGCCGTCGCAGACCGGCAGCACCGAGAAGGTGTGGTCGAGGTGGCCGTGGGTGAGCACGACGGCGACCGGCTTCAGCCCGTCCTCGGCCAGCATCCGGGCCAGCGGCTCGACGGCGTCCATGCCGGGGTCGACCACCACGCACTCCTGCCCGGGCCCCGGGGCGACGGCGTAGCAGTTGGTGCCGAACGCGCCGGCGGGGAACGAGCGGATGAGCACCCGTGCAGGTTACGCGGGGGCCCCGCGCCGCTCCGGACGTCTCCGTTCCCAGGGAACGGTCAGGCGGACGACCTAGACTCGGCGCTTCGACCAGCGGGGTGCGGGCGCACACACGGACGTCCCCCCGCAGCCGTCCGTCCCGAGGAGTACCGACCCGTGCCGAGCAACAAGCAGCGGCGGGAGGCCGCCCAGCGGCGCCTGCAGCGCCAGCTGGAACGCCGCGCCGAGCTGGCGCGCAAGCGCCGTCGCAACCTCCTGATCGGCGTCACCGCCGCCGCGGTGGTGCTCGTCGTCGGCGCCGTCCTGCTGATCACCGGCATCGGGGGCGACGACACCGACGCCGCGGCGCAGCCCGCCCCGGCCAGTCCCACGCCGGCCGCGGTCGACGGCGCCGACGGCACCTGCGACTGGACGCCGGCCGACACCGCGGCCAACCCGGACCTGCAGGCCGACACCGGCACCCCTCCGGTCGAGGTGACCCCCACCGGCACCACCGAGGTGGACATCGCGACCAACGTCGGCCCCATCGGGCTGACGCTGGACAACGCCGACGCCCCGTGCGCGGTGGCGAGCATGGTGTACCTGGCCGGCCAGGGCTACTACGACGACACGGTCTGCCACCGCCAGACCGACTCCGAGGGCCTGAAGGTGCTGCAGTGCGGCGACCCCAGCGGCAGCGGCGCCGGCGGTCCGGCCTACGAGTTCCCCACCCAGGTCGCCGGCGACGAGACCTATCCGCGGGGCACCGTGGCGATGGCGAACAGCGGGCAGGGCTTCGACGGCAGCCAGTTCTTCCTCGTCTACGGCGACAGCCAGCTGCCGCCGTCCTACACGGTGCTCGGCACCATCGACGAGGCCGGCCTGGCCACCCTGGACACGATCGCGGCCAACGGCAACGACGCCAGCAACGGCCCGAACGACGGGGCGCCCACCCAGGAGGTCCGGATCGAGTCCCTCGCGGTCGCCGCGTGAGGCTGCGCGCCGCGGCCGGCCTGACCGGCCTCCTGCTGGCCCTGTCCGCCTGCGGCGGGGACTCCGCCGCAGGCGCCGGGCCGGACGGCGGCGGCTCCGGCTCCGGGGACGGCGGGACGGCCGCGTCCGGGGAGACCACCTGCGAGTGGGGCGAGGGCGCCTCGGCCAACCCCTACCTCACCGAGGTGGCCCCGCCCGACGACGTCGTCCCCGCCGCCGGCACCGCCGAGCTGGCGATGGTGACCAACCTCGGCGAGCTCACGCTGTCCCTCGACCGGTCGGCCACGCCCTGCGCGGCGGCCAGCCTGGTGCACCTGGCCGAGCTGGGCTTCTTCGACGACACCCCCTGCCACCGCCAGGTCGACAGCGAGGGGCTGCAGGTGCTGCAGTGCGGCGACCCGACCGGCACCGGCGCGGGCGGCCCCACCTACACCTCCCCCACCGAGGTGACCGGTGAGGAGACCTACCCGCGCGGCACGGTCGCGATGGCCAACAGCGGGCAGGGCTTCGACGGCAGCCAGTTCTTCCTCGTCTTCGGCGACAGCCGGCTGCCGCCGGACTACACCGTCGTCGGCACGATCGACGAGCCCGGGCTGGCGGTCCTCGACGTCGTGGCGGCCAACGGCAACGACGGCTCGCTGGACCCCAGCCCCGGGGGCGGCGCCCCGAACGTCGAGGTGGTCATCGAGTCGATGACGGTCGCCGGGTGACCTCGCCGGACGGCGACCGGTACGCCGGCTTCCCGCCCGGGTTCTTCGAGCGGGCCGACGACCTGCCCGACGCGGTGTTCTACGCGCCGCCCCGGCTGGTCACCCACATCGACGACGCCGCCATCGCCGCGGTGGGCCGGCTGTACGCGGCGCTCGGCATCGACGGGTCCGCGCCCGGGCCGCGGCGGGTGCTGGACCTGATGTCGTCGTGGGTGTCGCACTTCGCCACCCCGCCGGCCGAGCTGGTCGTGCTCGGCATGAACGCCGACGAGCTGGCGGCCAACCCGGCGGCCACCGAGCGGCTGGTGCACGACCTGAACGCCGACCCGCGGATCCCGCTCCCCGACGCCGACGTCGACGCCGTGGTGTGCTGCGTGTCGATCGACTACCTGACCCGGCCGATCGAGGTGCTCGCCGACGCCGGCCGGGTGCTGCGGCCGGGCGGGACGTTGGCGGTCACGTACTCGAACCGCTGCTTCCCCACCAAGGCCGTCCGCGGCTGGCTGGCCACCGACGACGAGCAGCACGGCGTGGTCGTCGCCGAGCTGGTCCGCCGGGCGGGGGCCTTCGGCGAGCCGCGGGTCGAGCTGCGGACGCCCCCGGGCGTCGGCGACCCGCTGTACGCGGTCACCGCCACCCGGCTGGGGTGACTCCCGCGCGCGGAAGGCACCGGGGAGTCAACCCGCCGCGCCCAGCCGGTCCAGCAGCGCCGCCCTGATCGCCGGACGCGAGCCGAACACGAGCAGGAACACCGCCTCGCGCGCGGTCCGCTCCGCGACCGAGCCGGTCCGGACGGCGGCGCTGCCCGTGGCCGCCACGAGCGCTCCGGACGCACGGTGCGCCAGCGCGGCAGCAGCGGCCCGGGCGGCGGGCAGGCCGACCGGCCCGGCGGTGTCCAGCCCGGCGCGGACGGCGGCCAGCTCGGCGTCGAGCGGCGACGGACCGAGCAGCCGGGTGCAGCGCAGGGCGACCCCGAGGGCCAGCGAGCCGTTCAGCCGCAGCCCGGCGGCGTCCCCGGCCAGCAGCTCCGCGTGCGGCACCCGCTGGACGACGCGCTCGGCGGCCACGCGGTGGTCTCTCACCCTGAGCTCGACGGTGAGGCTGGCGGCCACGGCCGTCATCGGCTGCGGGGCGGCGGTCAGCGTCGGGACGTCGCCGGTGTCGGCCAGCAGGAACACGACGTCGTCCCCGTCCCGCGCGGCGACCAGGAGCAGGTCGGCCAGCCCCCACCCGGTGACCCACGGGACGACGCCGTCGAGCACCAGGTCACCGCCGTCGGGGTGCACCCGCAGCGCGGGCGGACCGGGACGCAGCGCGGCCTGCAGCGCCACGCCGGCGCGCAGCCGACCGCGGCAGAGGTCGCCGAGGAACGAAGCACGGAGCCGGGGTGGGCCGGCCGCCGCCAACCGGGCGACGGCGCCGAGGTGTTGCAGCCACACGAACGCGGTCGCCAGGTCGCCCGCGGCGAGCTCCTCGACCACCGCGGTGACGGTGGCGGGGTCCGCGGCCAGGCCCCCGGCGTCCGCCGGTCCGGTCAGCCCGTGGAGGCCGTCGGCGGCGAGCCGGTCCAGGTGCGAGCGGGGCACCGCGCCTGCGGCCTCCACCGCTGCAGCCGCCGGCGCGAGCAGCTCGGTGGCCAGCTGACGGGCGCGGGCGACGACGTCGGTCACCCCGGCAGCCCCGCCGGGCTCACGCGGTGACGCGCTCGACGTCGAAGACGCCCTCCACGTTGCGCACCGTCTGCAGCACCGCGCCCAGGTGCGCCGGGTCGGCCAGCTCGAAGGTGAACCGGCTGATCGCCACCCGGTCGCGGCTGGTCTGCACCGACGCCGACAGGATGTTCACCCGCTCGTCGGCCAGCGCCTTGGTGACGTCGGACAGCAGCCGGTGCCGGTCGAGCGCCTCGACCTGGATGGCCACCAGGAACACCGATCCCGGCTGCGACGCCCACTCGACCTCGACCAGCCGCTCCGGCTTGCGCTCGAGGTCGGCGGCGTTGGTGCAGTCGGTGCGGTGCACGCTGACCCCACCGCCGCGGGTCACGAACCCGAGGACGGAGTCACCGGGCACCGGCGTGCAGCACTTGGCGAGCTTGGCCCAGACGTCGGTCATGCCGTGGACGACGATGCCCGGGTCGCCGCCGGAGGAGCGCCGGTGCGCCGGGCGCCGCATCGGGATGGTCGTCTCGGCGATGTCCTCGACCGCGCCCTCGGTCCCGCCCAGGGCCGCGATCAGCTTCTCGACGATCGACGAGGCGGAGATCTGGCTCTCCCCCACCGCGGCGTAGAGCGCCGTGACGTCGGCGTAGCGCAGGTCCTTGGCCAGGGTGCCGAGCGCGTCGCCGCCGAGCAGCCGCTGCAGCGGCAGGCCGGCCTTGCGCATCGCCCGGGTCAGCGCCTCCTTGCCGGCCTCGACGGCGTCCTCGCGGCGCTCCTTGGTGAACCACTGGCGGATCTTGGTCCGGGCGCGGGAGGACCCGACGAACGCCAGCCAGTCCTGCGACGGGCCGGCGGTCGGCGACTTGGAGGTGAAGATCTCGACGACGTCGCCGTTGCCCAGCTTGCTGTCCAGGGAGACCAGCGTGCCGTTGACGCGGGCGCCGATGCAGCGGTGGCCGACCTCGGTGTGCACCGCGTAGGCGAAGTCGACCGGCGTGGCGTTGCCCGGCAGGCTCACGACGTCGCCCTTGGGCGTGAAGACGAAGACCTCCTGCGGACCGAGGTCGTAGCGCAGCGTCTCCAGGAACTCGCCGGGCTCCTGCGCCTCGCGCTGCCAGTCCAGCAGCTGGCGCAGCCACAGCATGTCGTCGGGCGAACCGGTCTTGGCCCCGCGGCCCTCGCCGGCGGGCCGCCCGCCGGACTTGGCCTTCTCCTTGTACTTCCAGTGCGCGGCGATGCCGTACTCGGCGGTGCGGTGCATGTCGTGCGTGCGGATCTGCAGCTCGACCGGCTTGCCCTGCGGGCCGATCACCGTGGTGTGCAGCGACTGGTACATGTTGAACTTCGGCATCGCGACGAAGTCCTTGAAGCGGCCCGGCACCGGCTGCCAGTGCGCGTGCATGATGCCCAGCGCCGCGTAGCAGTCGCGCACCGAGTCGACCAGGATGCGGATCCCGACCAGGTCCCAGATGTCGGTGAAGTCGCGGCCGCGGACGATCATCTTCTGGTAGATCGAGTAGTAGTGCTTGGGCCGGCCGGTGACGACGGCCTCGATCCCGGCGGCCTTGAGCTGCTCGGTGACCGCGGCGGTGACCTCGGCCAGGTAGGTGTCCCGCGACGGCGCCCGCTCGGCCACCAGGCGCACGATCTCGTCGTAGCGCTTGGGGTACAGCGTGGCGAACGCCAGGTCCTCCAGCTCCCACTTGATGGTGTTCATGCCCAGCCGGTGGGCCAGCGGGGCGAGGATCTCCAGCGTCTCGCGCGCCTTCTTCTCCTGCTTCTCCGGCGGGAGGAAGCGCAGCGTGCGCATGTTGTGCAGCCGGTCGGCCAGCTTGATGACCAGCACCCGGGGGTCGCGGGCCATCGCGACGATCATCTTGCGGATCGTCTCGGCCTGGGCGGCGTCGCCGAGTTTGACCCGGTCGATCTTGGTGACGCCGTCCACCAGGTGCGCCACCTCGGGGCCGAACGCCTCGGTGATGGACTCCAGCGTCTGCCCGGTGTCCTCCACCGTGTCGTGCAGCAGCGCCGCGACGAGCGTCGTGGTGTCCATGCCCAGCCCGGCCAGCACGGTGGCGACCGCCAGCGGGTGGGTGATGTACGGGTCGCCGCTCTTGCGCTTCTGCGTGGCGTGCGCCGCCTCCGCGACGTCGTACGCGCGCTGCAGCAGCGCCAGGTCGGCCTTGGGGTGGCTCTGCCGGTGCAGCACGGCCAGCGGCTCCAGGACCGGGCGCACCACGGTGCTGCGCTGACCGGCGACGATGCGCCGGGCCAGCCGGTCGCGCACCCGCCGCCGGGGCACGCCCTGCGGGTCCTGCTCGTTCGGGGGCTCGGCCCCCACGTCGTCGGGACGGCGGACCAGCGGCCGGCTCGGCAGCGGCGGACGCTCGGCCCCGTCGGGGGTGCCGGGCCCTGCGGGCAGAGCCGGCGCAGCGTCCCCTGCCGGCAGAGCCGGCGCGTCGGGCCGCGTGGCAGCCACGTTGGTGGCGGCGTCGGGGCCCATGGTGACTCCTGCCCAGAGGTGGGTCGGTGACCCTCCCCATGCTAGACGGGAACGCCCTGTTCGCGACGCGTGGCGCGGGGTCGTCTCCCGCTCAGGTGGTCCACAGCGCGTGCACGGTGTGCGGGGCCAGCCGCTGCCGGCCGCCGAGGCCGGCCAGCTCGATGACCACCGACACGGCGACGACCACCCCGCCCAGCGCCTCGACCAGCGACACGCTGGCGGCCAGCGTGCCCCCGGTGGCCAGCACGTCGTCGACGACCAGCACCCGCTGCCCGGGCGTGATGGAGTCGGTGTGCACCTCGAGGGTCGCGGTGCCGTACTCCAGCGCGTAGTCCGCCGAGAGCCGCTCGCGGGGCAGCTTGCCGGCCTTGCGCACCGGGACGACGCCGACCCCCACCTCCAGCGCGACCGCGGCGGCCAGCAGGAAGCCGCGGGCCTCCACGCCGACCACCACGTCGAACCCGGGGCCGCTGCTGCCCGGCGCGGCCAGCGCGGCGGCCCGGGGGTCCACCATGGCCGGCGCGGCCAGCCCCTCGACCACCCGGCGGAAGGCCGGCCCGTCGGCGAACACCGGCGTCAGGTCGCGGAAGACCACCCCCGGCTCCGGGAAGTCCGGGATGTCGACGGCCAGCGAGGCGATCAGCCCGTCGAGCGGGGTGCTGCCCGTGGCGGTCACCGGCGCTTCCGGCCGCCGGCGCGGCGGCCCGGCTGCTGCGGGCGGGCTCCCGCTCGCGGCGCGGCGGTCGCCCCGCTGCGGGACGGCGGCGGCGTCCCCCCGGCGTCGGGGCGCACCGACTCGGGCGACTCGACGACGACGTCGGCCTGCACCGGTCCGAGGTCGGCCTCGCGCTCGGCCAGCGCCACCCCGGCACCGGACCGTGCCGCGCCGGCGGAGCGGCGGGCGCTGGCCACCGGGCCGGCGACGGGCGCCCGGTCCGAACCCTGGCGCGCCTGCGACGAGCGGCGGGCCTGCACCCGGCGGCGCAGCGCCTGCACCTCCGGCTCGCGCTCCTTGAGGTCGGCCACGATCGGCGTCGCCAGGAAGATCGAGGAGTAGGCGCCGGCGGCCAGGCCGACGAACAGCACCAGGGCGAGGTCCTTGAGCGTGCCGACGCCCAGCAGCCCGGCGCCCACGAAGAGCAGGCCGGCCACCGGGAGCAGGGCGATCACCGAGGTGTTGATCGAGCGCATCAGCGTCTGGTTGACCGCGAGGTTGGCCGCCTCGCCCCAGGTCATGCGGGCCGACTTGTCCAGGTCGCGGACGTTCTCGTCGACCTTGTCGAACACGACGACGGTGTCGTAGAGCGAGAAGCCCAGGATGGTGAGGAAGCCGATCACGGTCGAGGGACTGACCTCGAAGCCGATGAGCGCGTAGACCCCGGCGGTGACGACGATGTCGTGCAGCAGCGCCGCGATCGCGCCGATCGCCATCTTGGGCTGGAAGCGCACCGCGAGGAACGCCACGACCGCCACCAGGAAGACCGCGAGGGCGACCAGCGCCTGGCGGGTGATGTCCTGGCCCCACTCGGGGCTGACCGACTCGGGGCTGACCTGTGCGGGCTCGACGCCGGCCGCGGCCGCGACCGCGTCGACGACCGCGCGCTCGGTGTCGTTGTCCAGCTCGCCGGTGCGCAGCAGCAGCGTGTTGCCGCCGACCACCTGCGCGGAGGCGACCTCGGCGCCGGCGTCCTCCGCGGCCTCCTGCACCTGCTCGAGCTGTTCGGTGCCGCCCGGCAGCCGCAGGCTGTTGCCGCCGGCGAAGTCGATGCCGAAGTTGAAGCCCCGGAACACCATCGCGGCGATGCAGAGAAGCAGCACCACGGCGGTGACCCGGTAGATCAGCCGGCTGCGGCCGACGACGTCCAGCCCCGCCTCGCCGTTGTAGAGCCGGTGGGCCAGCGACCCCCGGTGCGGCGGCCGCCGGGGACCGGTCTCGCCCTCGCGGGGCAGGCCGGCGTCGGCCAGCGCGACGTCGTCGGCGGCCGCGGCGGCGTCGTCGGCGGCCGATCCGGCAGCCGCCGCCTCGTCGGCGTCGGTGCCCACGGGCAGCTCGTCGGCGTCCCGCCGGTCCATGGGGCCGGTCATGCGTCGCTCCTGTCCTGGGCGGTGCGGCCGGTGCCGGCGGTGACGAGCTCGCGCGCGGCAGCGGGACGGCGGCCGGCGGCCGCGCGGGGGCGGTCGAGGCTGCCGCCCAACCCCGAGAAGCGGCTGCTGCCGAAGGTCCGGAAGCGGGCCAGCACCGCCATCAGCGGGTGGGTGAAGAGGAAGACGACGACCAGGTCGAGCACCGTCGACATGCCCAGGGTGAAGGCGAAGCCCTTCACGTCCCCGATGGCGAGCACGTAGAGGATCGCGGCGGCCAGGAAGCTGACCGCGTCCGCCGAGAGGATGGTGCGCCGGGCGCGGACCCACGCGCGGGGCACCGCCGAGCGCAGCGTGCGGCCCTCGCGGACCTCGTCCTTGAGCCGCTCGAAGTAGACGACGAACGAGTCCGCCGTGATGCCGAGCGACACGATGAACCCGGCGATGCCGGCCAGGCTGAGGGTGAAGCCGATCTGGCGGCCCAGCACGACCAGCACGCCGTAGACGACGACGGCCGACAGCACGAGGCTGGCGATCATCACCAGGCCCAGCAGCCGGTAGTAGAGCAGCGCGTAGACGAACACCAGGGCGATGCCGATGGCGCCGGCGATCAGGCCGGCCCGCAGCTGCTCGGCGCCGAGTTCGGTGGAGATCGACTGGGCGGTGGCCTGGGTGAAGGTCAGCGGCAGCGCGCCGTAGCGCAGCTGGTTGGCCAGCTCCTCGGCGCCCTCCTGGTCGAACTGACCGGTGATCGTCGTCGGGTTGCTGGTGATCGCGCCCTGGATGGTCGGCGCGGAGATGACCCGGCCGTCGAGGGTGAAGGCGACGTTGGAGCCCACGTTGGCCGCGGTGTACCCGGCCCAGACCGCCTCGGCCTCGTTGTTGAAGTCGAGCAGCACCACCCACTCGCCGGTGGCCTGCTGGGTGCCCGCGCTGGCGTCGGTGACCTGGGTGCCCTCGATGATCGCCGGGCCGAGCAGGTACTTGGCCGTCCCGTCCTCGCTGCACGCGGCGACGAAGCTGTCCGGCCGGTCCACCTCGGGCGCGGTGTCCTCGGGGTCGCAGGTCAGCGCGGCGTACTCGGCCGCGGCCTCCTCCTGGGTCACCGGCGGGGCGTCGGGGTCGGGGATCGCGGGGTCCGCGGCGGCGCCGTCGCTCGCTGCGGCCGGCTCGCTGGGCGCGGCCGGCTCCGCGGCCGGGTCGGACGGCGCCGCCGTCCCACCTGCGGCGGGGGCCTCGGCGGCGGGGGTCTCGGCCGCGGGGGTCTCGGCGGCCGGCGCCTCCTCGGCCGCCGGGGCGGCCGGCTCGGGTCCCTGGACGACCGGCCGGAAGCGCAGCTGCGCCGTCGCGCCGAGCTCGCGGGCCTGCTCGCCGTCGTCGCCCGGGACGGAGATGACGATGTTGTCGTCGCCCTCGGTGACCACCTCGGCCTCGGCGACGCCGAGGCCGTTCACCCGCTGCTCGATGATCTGACGGGCGAGCTCGAGCTCGGCGGGGTCGGGCGCCTGGCCGTCGGGGGTGGCGGCGGTGAGGGTGACCGTCGTCCCGCCGCGCAGGTCGAGACCGAGCTGCGGCGTGCGGGTGTCGCCGGTGAAGAAGACGAGGCCGTACAGGACGGCGACGACGAGGAGGAACGCGCCGAAGTACGAGCGCGCGCGGAGCGGGCGTTGGGCCACGGGACGGCTCCGGATCAGCGGGTGCGGTCGGCCGGACCGCCGTCCGCGGTGCCGTTCGCGTCGTCACCGAGGACCGGGCCGTCGGCGGGGTCGGCGACGGCCGGCTTGCGCACCTCGAGGACCGCCTGGCGGGCGAAGGTGACGACCACGCCGGGGGCGACCTCCAGGTCGACGGTGCCCTCGCCGAGCGCGGCGACCGTGCCGTGCAGGCCCGCGGTCGTCATGACCGGGGTGCCGGGGGTCAGCGACTCCTGCAGCACCCGCTGCCGCTCCTGGATCTTCTTGCGCTGCCGCGCCGGGACCACGATCAGCAGCACGAAGGCCAGGACCAGGACGATGAGCGGGAACAACTCCACGACAGATGTGCCTCTCTACCGCGCCGTGCGGGCCGCGGTGGGTGCGGCCCGGGACGGGACCGCTCGGGTGCGTCGGCTGTGGCGCGGGGCTCCCCGGGCGTCCGAGTGGGGACGCGCGCGGGTGAGCCGGACGAGTTGCGCGCCAGCGCTCCGCAGTCTAGGCGTCGAACAACGTCTCTGACGACGACCCCGGGGCCGGTGGGTCGGCTGTGACCCGACCGAGGGGGACGCCGCCGCGCGGCACCGGCTGGCCGAGGTGGTGCCACGCCGCCTCGGTGGCCACCCGGCCACGCGGGGTGCGGGCGAGCAGGCCGGCCCGCACGAGGAACGGCTCGCACACCTCCTCCACGGTGTGCGGCTCCTCCCCCACGGCCACCGCCAGGGTCGCCACGCCGACCGGTCCACCGGCGAAGCGCATGACCAGCGCCTCCAGCACCGCGCGGTCCAGCCGGTCCAGGCCCAGGTGGTCGACGTCGTAGAGCGCCAGGGCCGCCTCGGCGACCGCGCGGGTCACCCGGCCGTCGGCGCGCACCTCGGCGTAGTCGCGCACCCGGCGCAGCAGCCGGTTGGCGATCCGGGGGGTGCCCCGCGACCGGCCGGCGATCTCCGCCGACCCGTCGGCGGTCAGCTCGACGCCCAGCAGCGCGGCGCTGCGGGCCAGCACCCGCTCGAGCTCGGCCGGCTCGTAGAACTCCATCTGCCCGACGAAGCCGAACCGGTCGCGCAGCGGCCCGGTGAGCAGCCCGGCGCGGGTGGTCGCCCCGACCAGCGTGAACGGGTTGATCTCCAGCGGGATCGCGGTGGCGCCGGGCCCCTTGCCGACGACGACGTCGACCCGGAAGTCCTCCATCGCCATGTAGAGCAGTTCCTCGGCCGGGCGGGCGATCCGGTGGATCTCGTCGATGAACAGGACGTCGCCGGGCGCGAGGTTGGACAGCATCGCCGCCAGGTCGCCGGAGCGCTCGATCGCCGGGCCGCTGGTGATCTTCACCGCCGTCCCGAGCTCGGAGCCGATGATCAGCGCGAGGCTGGTCTTCCCCAGCCCGGGCGGGCCGGAGAGCAGCACGTGGTCCGGCGGGCGGCCGCGCCGCTTGGCGCCCTCGAGGACGAGCTCCAGCTGGCGGGCCACCTTGGGCTGGCCGATGAAGTCGGTCAGCGAGTGCGGCCGCAGCGCCGACTCGACGACCCGCTCCTCGTCACCGGCCTGCGGGTCGACCGCCGCGTCGGCGAACCGGCCGGGCCCCGCGTCGGCGGCCGGGAGGCCCCGGTCGAAAGGCGAGCTCACGACCGGCCCAGCAGCCGCAGGGCCTGCCGCAGCAGGACGGCGACCTCGACCGATCCGGTCACGGCGACCTGCTCGTCGGCGATCGGGGACAGCTGGACGATCGCCGCGTCGGCCTCCTTGGTCGTCCAGCCCAGGCCGACCAGCGCCGAGGTCAGCTGGTCGCGCCACGGCGCCACCGGGGTGACCGCGGGCAGGCCGGCGGGTGCGGCGCCGCCGTCCAGCTGCGTGTCGGTGCTGGTGACGCCCAGCCGGTCGCGCAGCTCCAGGATCAGCCGCTCGGCGCCCTTCTTGCCGATGCCGGGGACCTGCATGAGCGCCTTGACGTCGGCCATCGACACGGCCCGGCGCACCTCGCGCGGCGGGTGGATGGCGAGCACCGCCTGGGCCAGCCGCGGGCCCACGCCGTTGGCCGTCTGCAGCAGCTCGAACAGCTGCCGCTCGTCGTCGTCGGCGAAGCCGTAGAGGGTGAGCGAGTCCTCCCGCACCACGAGGCTGGTCGCCAGGCGGGCGCTCTCCCCGACCTGGAGCCGCGCGATGGTGCCCGGGGTGCACTGCACCGACAGGCCGATCCCGCCGACCTCGACCACGGCGCCGTCCGGCGACACCGCGGCCACCCGGCCGTTCACCGAGGCGATCACCGGGACACCCCCTGCCAGCGCGGCAGCGTGGTGGACCGCACGGGGGCGCCGATCCCCCCGGCCAGCGCGGCGACCCGCAGCCGCTGCTGGGCGGGACCGCGCCAGACGTGGCAGACCGCGAGCGCCAGCGCGTCGGCGGCGTCGGCCGGCTTGGGCGGGGACGCCAGCCCCAGCACCCGGGTGACCATCAGGGTGACCTGCTCCTTGTCCGCGCGGCCGCTGCCGGAGATGGCGGCCTTGACCTCGCTGGGGGTGTGCCAGGCGACCGGCCGGTCGGCCTGGGCCGCGGCCAGCGCGGCCACGCCCGCGGCCTGCGCCGTCCCCGTGGCCGTGCCCTTGTTGTTCTGGGTGAACACCCGCTCGATCGCGACCACGTCCGGGCGGTGCTCGCGCAGCAGCGCGGTGACCCCCGTGTGCAGCTCGAGCAGCCGCAGCTCCAGGTCCAGCTCCGCCGCGGTGCGCACCACACCGACGCCGACCGCGGTCGGCCGTGCGCCGGGGCGCCCGTCGACCACCCCCCACCCGCACCGGGTCAGGCCCGGGTCGATGCCGAGCACCCGCATGGCGGCGCCTCCTACCGTGAGCCGAACTGGTGTTCGACCCACGGTAGCCGCCGGCGCCGACGGCCCGAGGCCGACACGCCTCCGGGGTGCCTTCCGCGCGCGACAGGCACCCGGAGTCGCCTCAGCCCACCTTCTCGAGCACCTCGTCGGAGACGTCGTAGTTCGCGTACACGTTCTGCACGTCGTCGCAGTCCTCGAGCGCGTCGATCAGCCGGAAGACCTTGCCCGCGGCCTCCTCGTCGAGCTCCACCGAGACGCTGGGCACGAACCCGGCCTCGGCCGAGTCGTAGTCGATGCCGGCGTCCTGCAGCGCGGTGCGCACGGCCACCAGGTCGGTCGGCTCGCACACCACCTCGAGGGTGTCGCCGAGGTCGCGCACCTCCTCGGCACCGGCGTCCAGGACCGCCATGAGCACGGTGTCCTCGTCGACCGTGTCGGTCGTCGGCACCACGATCACGCCCTTGCGGGAGAACAGGTAGGAGACCGAGCCGGGGTCGGCCATCGACCCGCCGTTGCGGGTCATGGCGGTGCGCACCTCCATGGCCGACCGGTTCTTGTTGTCGGTGAGGCACTCGATGAGCACGGCGACCCCGCCGGCCGCGTAGCCCTCGTAGGTGATGCCCTGGTAGTCGACGCCGCCGGCCTCGGCGCCGGAGCCGCGCTTGACCGCGCGGTCGATGTTGTCGTTGGGCACCGAGCTCTTCTTCGCCTTCTGGATGGCGTCGAACAGCGTCGGGTTGCCCGCCGGGTCGCCGCCGCCGGTGCGGGCGGCGACCTCGATGTTCTTGATCAGCTTGGCGAAGAGCTTGCCGCGCTTGGCGTCGATCCCGGCCTTCTTGTGCTTCGTCGTCGCCCACTTGGAATGGCCGCTCACGACAGACCCCTCTCCTTCCCGGCATCCGCGCCGGCCTGCTGGGCCTGGTGACGGCGGACGATCTCCACGAACAGCGCGTGCACCCGGCGGTCCCCGGTCAGTTCGGGGTGGAAGCTGGTGGCCACCAGGTTCCCCTGGCGCACCGCGACGATCCTACCGTCGGCGGCTCCCCCCACGACCCGGCCGAGGACCTGCACGCCCTCTCCCGCCTGCTCCACCCACGGCGCGCGGATGAAGACGGCGTGCACCGGGCCGCCCGGCACGCCGTCGACCTCCACCTGGCCCTCGAAGGAGTCCACCTGCCGGCCGAACGCGTTGCGGCGCACGGTCACGTCCAGCCCGCCGACGGTGACCTGGTCGGGCGGGGCGTCCAGCAGCCGGTCGGCCAGCATGATCATCCCGGCGCAGGAGCCGAGGACCGGCAGCCCGCCGGCCACGGCCTCGCGCAGCGGCTCGAGCAGCCCGAACCGGGCGGCCAGCTTGCCCATGGTCGTCGACTCCCCGCCCGGGACGACGAGGGCGTCGACCGCGGCCAGCTCCTCGGGACGGCGCACGGTCACCGCCTCGACGCCGAGCGCGGGCAGCGTCGCGAGGTGCTCGCGGACGTCGCCCTGCAGGGCCAGCACACCGATGACGGGGGTCCGGGACACGAGGGACCAGGCTACGACCCCGCAGCGCGCCGCGAGCTCCAGGTCAGCAGCCCCTCCAGCGGGCCGCGCCCCAGCCGCAGCCGCCAGACCGTGGCCAGCAGCAGCGCGGTGAGGGTGAACCGCACCCAGCGTCCCCAGTCGTCGGAGGACTCGACCTCGAGCACCCGGATGGCGACGATCTGCGCGGTGTACACCGACAGCGCCAGGGCGCCCACCGACGCCAGCGGGTGGAGCAGCCGCGGCAGCAGGTCGGCAGCCACCAGGCACAGCCCGATGACGGCCACCGCGACCCCGCCGGAGCCGACCACCTCGAACGTCGTCGAGCTGTGCGGCTCGGCCCCGGCGAACCAGGCCGGGTCCCACTGCCCCGCGGCGCCGAAACCGGTCTCGATGCCGGCGAGCTCCTGCCCCGGGGCCAGCTGCCGGGCGCTCAGCCAGCCGCCGAGGTGGCCCAGCACCGCGGCGGCGCCGCCCCCGCCGACCAGGCCGGCGCGCACCCGGGCGGCCCGCAGGTCGAGGCGGCCCACCGCCAGCCCGACCAGCACGAAGGCCAGCCAGACCGCCGCCGGGTAGTAGCCGGTGAACAGCAGGAAGGTGAAGGCGTTGCCGTCCTCGTCCCGGGCGGTGGCGTACTGCCCCACCCAGAGGGTGAGCGGCGGCCCGGCCAGCGCGACGACGCCGGCGGTGAGCAGCAGCCGGCCCGGCGACCAGCGCAGGAACGGCAGCGCGAGCACGAACAGCACCGCGTAGACGCCGAGGATGATCGCCACGAAGGTGTCGAGCAGCTCCAGGACGCCGCCGATCGCGAACACCCACGCCGCGCGGACCAGGATGCGGGTGCGCGCCCGGGCCAGCTCCGTACCCGTGGCCGGCGTCCGGCCGCCGGACAGCAGCGCGATGGAGACCCCGGCCAGCGTGGCGAACAGGATCGACGAGCGGCCGTCGACCAGCGCCCGCCAGGTGGCCGGGTCCCAGCCGAGCCGGCCGGTGTCGCCCAGGTGGGCGCCGAACATGCCCAGGACGGCGAGGCCGCGGGCGACGTCGAGACCGCCGATCCGCCGTCCGGCCGCGGTGTCCCGCTCCGGACCGGCGAGGCGCTCGACGTCGTCCCGCTGCGCCGTCACGGGGTCACCAGCCGCGGGTGGCGTACCGCTCGCTCTCGGGCAGCGTGGCCACGTTGATGCCGACCATCGGCTCGCCCAGCCCGCGGGAGACCTTGGCGATCACGTCCGGGTCGTCGTGGAAGGTGGTCGCCTGCACGATGGCCGCGGCCCGCTGCGCGGGGTCGCCGGACTTGAAGATGCCCGAGCCGACGAACACGCCCTCGGCGCCCAGCTGCATCATCATCGCGGCGTCCGCGGGGGTGGCGATGCCGCCGGCGGTGAACAGCACGACCGGCAGCTTGCCCAGCCGGGCCACCTCGGCGACCAGGGCGTGCGGGGCCCGCAGCTCCTTGGCCGCGACGAACAGCTCGGTCTCGTCGAGGGTGCCCAGCCGGCGGATGCCGGCGCGGATGGCGCGCATGTGCCGCACGGCCTCGACGACGTTGCCGGTGCCGGCCTCGCCCTTGGAGCGGATCATCGCCGCGCCCTCGGCGATCCGCCGCAGCGCCTCGCCCAGGTCGGTGGCGCCGCAGACGAACGGCACGGTGAACGCGCTCTTGGCGATGTGGTGCGCCTCGTCGGCCGGGGTGAGCACCTCGGACTCGTCGACGTAGTCCACACCGAGGCTCTGCAGGACCTGCGCCTCGACGAAGTGCCCGATGCGGGCCTTGGCCATGACCGGGATGGAGACCGCCTCGACGATGCCCTGGACCATGTCCGGGTCGCTCATCCGCGCGATCCCGCCCTGGGCGCGGATGTCGGCGGGCACCCGCTCGAGGGCCATGACGGCGACCGCGCCGGCGTCCTCGGCGATCTTCGCCTGCTCGGGGGTGACGACGTCCATGATGACGCCGCCCTTCAGCTGTTCGGCCATGCCGCGCTTGACGGCCTCCGTCCCGGTGATGCGGGTGCCGGTGGTGCCGGGTTCGGTCGCGCTGTGCTCTGCCACGGGGACTGCCTCGGTCTCGGACGTCGGGGAGGGGCCCCTCGATGCTACGGGCGGGCCCGGCCACCCCCGGCGGCGCTGCTGGTGACCTCCCGCAGGTCGTCCTCGATGTCGAAGAACCGCGGCAGCGGCCGGGAGGCGTGCAGCCGCAGCAGGCCGGGCAGCCGCCGGGTGCGCAGCGCGGCGGTGTCGCGGACGGCGTCGTTGTAGAAGCGCCGGGCCAGGCCGATCCGGGTGGCGGTGCCCTCGAGGTCGGCACGCAGCGCCGCGGGCACGCCGGGCAGGTCACCGGGGAGCTCGCGCAGGGCCCGCCCGAGCGCGTTCTCCGCCAGCTCGCGGTCGCCGGCGCGGGGGTCCCGGACCTCGCGCACGACCGCGGCCAGCCGGGCCGCCCGCTCCTCCCCCACCCCGCCGGCGTGGTCGCGGGCGAGCTCGGCGGCCAGCGCCGCACGGCGCCGCAGCTGGGTGTCCAGCGCGGTCCAGGCCCGGTCGACGCGGGCCTCCAGGCGGCTCAGCCGGGCGAGCGTCCAGGCCACCCAGGCGGCCAGGAGCAGGACGACGACCGCGGCCGTGAGCAGCAGCCAGGCGTCGGGGGTCACGACGGGTCAGGCTAGTGCTGCACCCACCCTCTCGGGGCCGACCGGGTCGGTGCGTCCTCCGGGCCGGTGACCGGGTCCGCCTGCCGGGTGTCGTCGTCCGGGGCGGTGACCGTGCCGCTGCCGGGCAGCACGACGGTCTCGTAGACGGCGAGCACGCGGCGGGCCACCACCGACCAGTCGTACCCGGCCGCGACGCGGCGCCCGGTGGCCGAGAGCCGCTCGCGGCGGGCGGGGTCGCCGAGCAGGTCGGACAGCGCCCGGGCCAGGGCGCGGGCGTCGCCGCGGCGCACCAGCACGCCGGCGTCGCCGTCCTCCAGCACCGTGGCGAACGCGTCGAGGTCGCTCGCGACGACGGGCGCCCCGGCGGCCAGGGCCTCGATGAGCACGATGCCGAAGGACTCGCCCAGCAGGTTGGGCGCGCAGTACACGTCCACCGACCGCAGGAACGCGCCCTTCTCCACCTCGGTGAGCTCCCCGAGCAGGGACACGTGCGGCCGCAGGTCCGCCCCGATCAGCTCGTCGACGGCGTCGGGGTCGCCGCGGCCGGCGATCAGCAGCTGGGCGCCGGGGTGCTCCCGGACGACGGCGCGCATCGCCTCCAGCAGCACCGGCAGGCCCTTGCGCGGCTCGTCGTAGCGGCCGAGGAAGCCGACCGTCGGCCCGTCGACGCCGCGGGTGCGCCCGGGCAGCGAGGGTCCGTCCGCGAAAGCCCCGACGTGCACGCCGTTGGGGATGATCACCGCGTCGCCGCCGAGGTGCTCCACCTGCACCCGGCGGGCGAAGTCCGAGACGGCGATGCGCCCGCTGATGCGCTCCAGCCAGGGCCGGGCCCAGGGGCCGAGGGCGGCCAGCCACTTCGAGCGCGTGGTGGCCGCGTGGAAGGTGGCCACGATCGGCCCGCGGGCGACCATGCAGACCAGGAAGGACACCGACGGCGAGGCCGGCTCGTGCACGTGGACGACGTCGAAGTGCCCGTCGCGCAGCCAGCGGTGGACCCGGGCGGCCGCCACCGGCCCCAGCTGGAGGCTGGCCATCGAGCCGTTGTACGGGACCGGCACGGTGCGCCCCGCCCAGGTCGTGAACTCCGCGGGCAGCGACTCCTCCCGCTCGGCCGGGGTGAGCACCTCGACGTGGTGCCCCATCCCGCGCAGCGTCTCGGCGAGGTCGCGCACGTGGAACTGCACCCCACCGGGCACGTCCCACTGGTAGGGGCAGACCAGCCCGATGCGCATCAGCCGCGCACCACCGGGTCGGGCGGGACGTCGGCCCAGACGCGGCCGAGCTGGTGCCAGTCCTCGGGGTGCTCGGCGATGCCCCGGGTGAAGGCGTCGGCCACCCCCTGCATCGCGGCGCCGACCCGCTCGCGCAGCCGGCCGGGCCCGGCGACGGCGACCTCCGGGTGGACGACGTGCCGCCAGCCGTGCTCGGTGAAGTGCGACACCGCCGGGTGCAGCGCGGCGCCGGTCTGCTCGGCCAGCACCGCGGGCCCGCCGGGCATGGTCGCCGTCCGGCCGAAGAACTGCACCGGCACCCCGCCGGTCCCGAGGTCGCGGTCGACCAGCAGGCAGACGGTGCCGCCGCCGTCCAGCCACTCACGGAGCACCGCCGAGCCCGGCCGCGGCCCGCCGGTGAGCGGGACGATCCGCATGCCGAGGGTCTCGCGGTAGGCGACGAAGCGGCGGTACAGCGACTCCGGGCGCAGCCGCTCGGCCACCGTCGTGAAGGGCCCGCCCAGCCAGTCGACCAGCCAGACGCCGGCGGCGTCCCAGTTGCCGCTGTGCGGGAGCGCCACGATCAGCCCGCGGTCGTCGGCCCGCGCCTTCTCCAGGTGCTCGCGGCCCGCCATCTCGGTGCCGGCCAGGACCCGCTGCACACCCAGCCGGGGCAGCCGGAACGCCTCCTGCCAGTAGCGGGCGTAGGAGCGCACGGCCCGCGTGGTCAGCTCGTCGAGCGCGTCGTCGTCCAGCCGGCCGCCGGTGGCGACGCGGAGGTTGGCGCGCAATTGCCGCACGCCCCGGCCACCGCGGCCGGCGGCCCACCGGCCGCCCACGTCGAAGGCGGCCCGGGCGACCGGCTCCGGCAGCGCCTTGACCGCGCTCCAGCCGGCGGCGTAGCCGAGGTCGGTCAGCCGGGCCGCGGCCCGGGCGCGTGCACCGGGCACGCCGGTCACGGCACCCGGCCTTGGGACGGCGGCGAGGTGGGCGACGGCGGGGCGGGTGGGGTCAACAGGGCCCGGCCGCGGGCCTGCCGGCGGACGGCGACGAACCGCTGGGCCACGGTGACCGCGCTGCCCACCGTCAGCAGCCACAGCGCGACGTGCAGGGCGAACGGGATGCCCAGGCCGGTGAACCCGGTGCCGACCAGCACCAGGATCAGCCGCTCCGGGCGCTCCACGATCCCGACGTCGCAGGACAGGCCCATGCCCTCGGCGCGGGCCTTGACGTAGGAGGTCAGCACCCCGAGCACCAGGCACAGCAGCGCCAGCAGCACGATCAGCCGGTCGTCGCCCGCGCCGGAGAACCACCAGACCAGCGCGCCGAAGATGGCGGCGTCGGCCGCGCGGTCGCCGGTCGAGTCGAGGACCGCGCCGAACACCGAGCCGCCGCCGCGGGCCCGGGCCAGGGCGCCGTCGAGCATGTCGAGCAGCACGAAGACGGTGACGGTGAAGGCTCCCCAGAACAGCTGCCCGGTGGCGATCAGCCCGACCGAGCCGCCGACGGCCCCCAGCGTGCCGACGAGGGTCACCGCGTCGGGGGTGACCCCCGCCTTCGCCAGCCGGGCCACCACCGGGGCCCAGAACCGGCCCACCGCGGCGCGCGCGTTGGCCCCGAGCACCTCAGGTCCCCGGTGCGGGCCGGCCGTCGGGCCAGTGCTGCGCCAGCAGCGCCCGCGTGTCGCTCAGCACCTGCGGCAGCACCCGGGTCAGCCCGATGACCGGCATGAAGTTGGTGTCCCCGCCCCACCGCGGCACGGCGTGCTGGTGCAGGTGGTCGGCGATGCCGGCCCCGGCGACCGACCCCTGGTTCATGCCGATGTTGAACCCGTGCGCGCCGGACACCGCGCGCACGACCCGCATCGCCGTCTGGGTGTACTCGCCGAGCTCGGCGACCTCCGCGGCCGTGAGGTCGGTGTAGTCGGGCACGTGCCGGTAGGGCACCAGCATCAGGTGCCCGGCGTTGTACGGGTACAGGTTGAGGACGGCGTACACGTGCGCGCCGCGCGCGACGACCAGCCCCTCCTCGTCGTCCATCTGCGGGATCAGACAGAACGGGCAGTCGTGGCTACCCGTCGGCTTCCCCTCGCCGCGGATGTAGGCCATCCGGTACGGCGTCCACAGGTGCTCGAAGACCGTCGCCGGGCCGCCGTCGTCACTGGAGACGGCGACCCGGAAGGCCTCCTGCGACTCGGTGCTCATCCGGCCACCAGCGCCTCGGCGGTCGGGTCGGTGTTCGCCCGGCCGGCCACCCAGTCCGCGATCGCGGCCACCGCCTGCTCCACGGGCACCCCGTTGTGCTGGCTGCCGTCGCGGAACCGGAAGGAGACCGCGCCGGCCTCGGCGTCGGTCGCCCCGGCGATGAGCACGAAGGGCACCTTCTGCTTGCTGGCGGTGCGGATCTTCTTCTGCATCCGGTCGTCGGAGTCGTCGACCTCCACCCGGATGCCCTTCCCGCGCAGCCGCAGCGCGACGTCGGCCAGGTAGGGCACCTGCTCGTCGGTGACCGGGATGCCGACGACCTGCACCGGGGCCAGCCACGCCGGGAAGGCGCCGGCGTAGTGCTCGGTGAGGACGCCGAAGAACCGCTCGATCGAGCCGAACTTCGCCGAGTGGATCATCACCGGCTGCTCCCGGCCGCCGTCGGCGGAGGTGTACTCCAGACCGAAACCGGCCGGCTGGTTGAAGTCGTACTGGATGGTCGACATCTGCCAGGTCCGGCCGATGGCGTCGCGGGCCTGCACCGAGATCTTCGGGCCGTAGAACGCGGCGCCACCCGGGTCGGGCACCAGCTCCAGGCCGGTGTCCTTGGCCGCCTCCTCCAGCACCGCCGTGGCGACCGCCCACTCCTCGTCGGAGCCGATGAACTTGTCCTGCTTGGCCGGGTCGTCGCCCTTCGTCGACAGCTCCAGGTAGTAGTCGTCGAGCCCGAAGTCGCGCAGCAGCCCGAGCACGAAGGACAGCAGGTGCCGCACCTCCCCCGGCGCCTGCTCGGAGGTGACGTAGCTGTGCGAGTCGTCCTGGGTGAGCCCGCGCACCCGGGTGAGGCCGTGCACGACGCCGGACTTCTCGTACCGGTACACCGAGCCGAACTCGAAGAAGCGCAGCGGCAGCTCGCGGTAGGACCGCCCGCGCGACCGGAAGATCAGGTTGTGCATCGGGCAGTTCATGGCCTTGAGGTAGTACTGCGCGTTCTCCAGCTCCATCGGCGGGAACATGGTGTCGGCGTAGTACGGCAGGTGGCCGGACAGCTCGAAGACGTGCGCCTTGGTGATGTGCGGGGTGCCGACGTAGTCGAAGCCCTCCTCGATGTGCCGGCGGCGGACGTAGTCCTCCATCTCCCGCTTGACCACGCCGCCCTTGGGGTGGAACACGGCCAGGCCGGAGCCGATCTCGTCGGGGAAGCTGAACAGGTCGAGCTCCGCGCCGAGACGCCGGTGGTCGCGGCGCTCGGCCTCGGCGAGCTGCTCGAGGTGGGCCTTGTGCGCGTCCTTGCTCTCCCACGCGGTGCCGTAGATCCGCTGCAGCTGCGGGTTCTTCTCGCTGCCGCGCCAGTAGGCGGCCGCCGACCGGGTGAGGCTGAAGGCGGGGATGCCGCTGGTCCGAGGCAGGTGCGGGCCGCGGCACAGGTCGGTCCAGACCCGGTCGCCGGTGCGGGCGTCGAGGTTGTCGTACATGGTCAGCTGCGCGCCGCCGACCTCGACCGACGCGCCCTCGGCCGCCTCACCGGCGCCGCCCTTGAGCCCGATGAGCTCCAGCTTGTACGGCTCGTGCGCGAGCTCGACCTGCGCGTCGGCGTCGCTGATCTCGCGCCGGGCGAAGTGCTGCCCGGCACGCACGATCTCGGTCATCTTCTTCTCGAGGGCCGCCAGGTCCTCGGGCGTGAACGGCCGCTCGGGGTCGAAGTCGTAGTAGAAGCCGTTCTCCACCGGCGGGCCGATGCCCAGCCGGGTGCCGGGGAAGAGCTCCTGCACCGCCTGGGCCAGGACGTGCGCCGTCGAGTGGCGGATCACCGCCCGCCCCTCGGGGCTGGCGGCGGGCACCGGCTCCACCTCGGCGTCGCCCTCGGGGGCCCAGGCGAGGTCCTTGAGTTCACCGGTCGCCAGGTCCCGGACGACGACCGCGCCGCCGGGGCCCTTGAGCGGGACGCCCGCCTCCTTGAGCGCCTCCTGCGCCGTCGTCCCGGCCGGCACCCGGATCGGGGCGGGGGCGGCGGAGGTGGGCGCGGCTGACACGGGAGCTCCTGCGGGGTCGACGACCTGACCCCCCGAGACTAGTGCGCGAGCCGCGTCACCTCGGGGCGCCCGGCTCAGCCCGGGAGCACCTCGACGGGGTCGCCGGCGTGCACCGTCCCCGGCCGGCGCACCTCGGCGTAGACCCCGAGGCAGTGCTTCGGGGTGCGGGTCACGGCGACCTCGACCTCGCCGATGCGCACCGTCCGCCCGACCCAGCCGCGCTCGTCCTCGCCCTCGGGCAGGTCGAGCAGCAGGTTCGCCCGCGGGTCGTCGGCCGAGCAGCCCTCGGGGACGTCGCCCTGCGCGGCGCGGGCCACCGCCGACCGGCTGACCAGGTGCACCGCAGCGGCGTCCACCTGCGGCTCGCCCGACCTCTCCAGGCGCACCGGCCGGCCCAGCACCTCGGTGAGGGTGATCGTGTCGGCCTCGTCGTCCCCCGTGGCGACGACCTCGGCCATCTGCGGCGTCGTCTTCACCGTGACCCGCTCCCCCGTCGTGGCGTCGACGACGGTCCAGGCCCGGTCGCCGACCAGCCCCGCCGGGCCGACCTCGGCCTCCCGCACCGTCCGCCCGGCCAGGCTCTTCACCGGGTACACGCTCACCTGCACGACACTGCCGGGACCGCTCACGAGGCGACCGTACGTCCGTCCGGTCCGGGCGGCAGCCGGCGGTGCAGCCGGCGCCGCTGGGCGTCGAGGTAGGGCCGGGCCCGGCGCTGGCCGCCCTCGTGGTCGATGGCCAGCTGCAGGGCGTCCAGTGCCCGGGCCAGCCGCTCGGCGTCGGGTCGCCAGCCGCGCCGCTCGCACTCCTCGAGCCAGTCGACCGGCGCGCGGTGCCCGCGCTCGGCGTTGCAGCGGCGGCAGGCGGCGACCTCGTTGGCCAGCCACGACGGGCCGCCCTTGAGCCGGGGGACGACGTGCTCGGTGGTCGGCGGCACCAGGCCGCCGAGGACGCGGCCGCACCAGATGCAGGTGTCGCCGTCGCGCGCCATCGCCTCGGTCAGCCGTTCGGCGCGCCCCGGCCTGCGGGAGCGGACCGGCTCGGACGGGGCGGGCGGGCGGCGGCGGGACACCCCCGCCATGGTGCGCCTCGGCGAGGTCGCGCGCCGGGACGGGCGGGCCGGTCCCGGTCGCGGCGGCGTCCGGCCACCGGGTGCCGGCGAGGGAGCAGCAGCGCGGCCCGGGCGTTGTGGCGCCGGTCGCGCACCGTCCGCCGGAAACGGGCGCGTCCCGGGCTGGTCCCGGGCGCGTAGGCGTACCAGCCGTACTCGTCGCCCGGCGGGTCCGGCGCCCCGTCGTCCTCCCGCATGCGGGCGCGCAGCCGCTCCAGCACGCGCTCGGCGACGTCGTCCTGCCTCAGCAGCCGCCCGGCGTCGTCGCCGACGCCCTCGGCGTCCAGGGCCTCCGTGTACCAGCGCTGCCAGCCGGCACCGAAGGCCCGGTCGGCCAGGTCGGACACCACGGCGTGCGCCGCGTCGACGGGGACGTCGGTGCCCAGCGCCGGGTCGAGCTCCACGACGGCGCGCAGGGTGCAGAGGTCCGGCGCCGGCCACTGCGGGTCCGGCGCCAGGACGGCGCGGCGTCCACCGATGAGAAAGGGGAGCGACCAGGGTCTCCCGGACGACATCCACCACCGGCGCACGGGCGCCGGACGAGACCACCACCACGGAGGAGCAGGTATGGGCGCGATCAGGGTGCACGAGTTCACCACCGTCGACGGGGTCGTCGACGCCCCGATGTGGACGATGGACTACGGGTTCCCCGACGACCTGGCCGCGTCCATCGGCGCGCTCACGGCCCCGGCGTCGGGCATCCTGCTGGGCCGCACGACCTTCGAGATGTTCGCGCCCGCCTGGTCGACGCGGACGGTCGAGGACGATCCCGGCGCGCCGTTCTTCAACGACACCACCAAGCACGTCGTCTCCTCGACGCTGACCGATGCCGAGTCGGTGTGGCGCAACTCCACCGTCCTGGGCGGCTACGACGCCGGCCGGATCCGGGAGCTCAAGGAGCAGGGCGACCTGTACGTGAGCGGCAGCGCCACCCTGGTCCGGGCCCTGATCGCCGACGGCCTGGCCGACGAGCTGCACCTCTACGTCTACCCCGTCGCCGTCGGCACCGGCATCCGGCTGTTCCCCGAGGGCGGGCCGCGGACGCCGCTGTCCCTGCTGGGGGTGGAGAGCCTGAGCAACGGGGTGGCCCACCTGACCTACGGCCCGGCGGCGGCCGCGGGCTGACCCCCGGGACGACGAGAGGCCCGGGTCCTCGCGGACCCGGGCCTCTGGTGCGGTGGGCGATACTGGGTTCGAACCAGTGACCTCTTCGGTGTGAACGAAGCGCTCTACCACTGAGCCAATCGCCCCTGCGCCGGTCATTCTGCCAGACGCTCAGCGCCAGAGCGGCACCCACCCCGGCACCCAGTCCGGGACGCCCATCAGGTGCAGCACGACCACCAGGACGCCGTAGACGAAGGCCGCGGTGGCCAGGGCGACGGCGACGCGCACCCACGCCCGCTGCCGGCCCAGCCACTCGGTCCACGCCCGGACGTGCCGGCGGGTGAAGTCCAGCAGCCGCTCGGCCCAGGCGAACTCGGTCGCGAGCAGGAAGAGCCCCGCGATGACGGTCAGCCAGCCGGGCCCGGGCAGCGGGATGGTGACCAGCCCGAACGCCACGACGATCCCGCCGAGTGCCCCGACCACCAGGCGGTAGGTGTGGTCGAGGGGACGCCGGGCGGCCAGCCGCCGTCGCCACCTCGTCTTCCCGACGCGCTCGCGCAGGCTGCGGTGCCCGTCCCCGGCCGCGTGCGCGCCGGTGGCGCGGGGCGCCCGTCCGACCGGCTGTCCCGCACCGGACCGGGCGACCGTCTCCGGACCGCTCAGCTGGGCACCTCCCCCATCGCCACGATGTCGCTCGGCTCCGGCGGAGCCTCCCGGCCGGGCTCGAGGCTCACCGCGTACCCGGTGTAGGTCTCCAGCCCGGCGGCCCCGGAGCCTACGGTCTGCAGCGCCGGTTGCGGGGAGGAGACGTCGAAGGTGTCGAGCGCGGTGGGCGCCCCCGGGCCGGTCCCCCACACCACGTAGGTCTGCTCCTGCGCGTCGTTGGGCGACAGTCCGTGGGTGACCACCTGCACCTGGTCGTCGCGGGCCACGACGGTCGCCACCGTGGCACCGTCGGCCGTCAGCGGTGTGATGGTCGCCTGGCCGGGCGTGAGCAAGGCGTCCACCAGCTCGGCCTGCTCGGTGGCGGCGGCCTGCGCCTCCTCGCGCGCCGAGCTGAGGACGACGTTCCAGGTGCCCAGCGCCAGGATCGCTGCCACCGCGGCCGCCACGAGCGCGTTGGGCAGCACCCGGCGCCAGCTCGGCGGCGGGCCCGCCGGGCCCAGCGGCAGCGGCGCCCGGTGGGCACCGGAGCCGGTACCCACGGGCTGCGGCGCGGGCGGTGGCGTCGTGGCGTCGGCCACGGGGGCCGGTCGGGCGACGCGGTCGGCCTCCGCGGACGGCGGGGGCACCTGCTCGGTCTGCTCCACCGCGGCCCGCAGCCGGTCGCGCAGCCCCGGCGGGGGTTCGGCCGGGGGCAGGTCGCCGGCCAGGGCACCCATGACGTCGGTGGTCTCGGCGACCGTCCGGCGGCAGCGGGGGCAGGTCGGCAGGTGGACGGCGAAGAGCTCCTCCTCCTCCGGCTCCAGCGCGTGCAGCGCCCAGCCGACGGCGAGCTCGTCGAACGTCTCGTGCTCCCCGCGGCGCGGGTCCATGGGCGCGGTCACCGGTTGGTCCCGTCGAGCGGCGCAGGGCCGCCGAGGGCCCCGCCGAGCGAGGCGCCGTTCGTGCCCCCCAGCTCCTCGCGGAGCCGCCGCATCCCCGCGAGCATGCGCGTCTTGACCGTGCCCAGCGGCGTGCTGGTCAACGCCGCGACCTCCCTCTGCGTGTACCCGCCGTAGTAGGCCAGCGTCAGCGCCTCCCGCTGGGGCGCCGGCAGGGCGCTCAGCGCCCCGCGCACCTGCTCGGACACGACGCGGCTCCACGCCTCGTCCTCGACGTCGCGGGTGGACGTCGGGGTGGACAGCGCCAGGTCGTCCTCGGCCCGGGACTGCCGGCGGCGGTGCGACTCCTCCTTGCGGACGGCGTCCACGGCCTTGTGGTGCACCATCGCCATGAGCCACGAGGAGAAGGACCCGCGTGCGGCGTCGTAGGCACCGGGGTCACGCCAGACGCTGAGGAACACGTCCTGCAGCACGTCCTCGGCGAGCACCTCGTCGGCCAGGATCCGCCGGGCGAGTGCGAAGGCCGGCCGGCTGTACCGGTCGTAGAGCTCGTCGACGGCGCTCCGGTCGCCCGCGCGCATGCGCACGAGGAGGTCGGCGCCCGCCGGGCCGTCCCCGACGCGCCGTGCCGGACTGCTCACGAGTCCCATCGTCACACGCGGTCTTCGCAACAGGCGGGCGGCGCGGTTCAGGTCCGCCGCGAACGGGCACACAGCGGGACGACACGCCCGGAGATCATCCGGGCGTCACCACGGTCATGGAAGGTCGTTGTTGGAGACATGATCAACCGCGCCACGCCCGGGTACACGTGCCCGACGACGCTGCACCTGGTCGGACCGCAGTCCTGGACCGAGGTCCCCGCGCTGCTCAGCTACGAGGTCAGCGACCCGTTCGCCGTGCGGATCACCTTCGGGGACGGCGCGGAGGAGGACGGCATCTCCTGGCTCGTGGGCCGCGACCTGCTGCACGCGGGCCTCGACCACCCCGCCGGCGAGGGCGACGTGCGGCTGTGGCCGTCGCGGACGTCGGGCGACGTCCTCTTCCTCCACCTGCGGGCGCCCTCCGGCGAGGCGCTGTTCGAGGTCTCCCGCGGCACGGTCGCGGGCTTCCTCCAGCTGACCGCCAGCGTCGTGCCCTTCGGCGAGGAGTCCTCGGTGCTCCAGGTGGACGGCGAGCTGGCCGCCCTGCTGTCCAACGGCGGAGCCGACCCGACCGGCCGGTGACCCTGGGGGGACCCCCCGTGAGACCCCTGCTCGGGGTCGGGTATGGTTCTCCCTGCAACACAGCAACGCGGACGTGGCTCAGTTGGTAGAGCATCACCTTGCCAAGGTGAGGGTCGCGGGTTCGAATCCCGTCGTCCGCTCGGGACCTCGGGCGCTGGTCGCGAGACCGGCGCCCTCGTGCGGTGGAGTGGCCGAGAGGCGAGGCAACGGCCTGCAAAGCCGTCTACACGGGTTCAAATCCCGTCTCCACCTCGGCCTCCGCCGAGCACGGTGGAGGCGACCGGCCGACAGGCCGGATCGGGCGATTGGCTCAGTGGTAGAGCGCTACCTTGACACGGTAGAGGTCACTGGTTCGAACCCAGTATCGCCCACAGCAGCAGAGGCCCGGGTCCGGTGGACCCGGGCCTCTCGTCGTCTCCCGGCACGGCCGGGCGCAGCCGTGACCGGGGTCGCGACTCACCCCGTGGTCCCGTGATCCCCGGGCCGCGCTCGTGCGGTGACCTCCCGCACGTGTCGGCGGGCTCCCCGGGGCGGTGCCGGCGTACGCGACGGCGGCGACCGTGTAGCCGATCGGGATCCACGGATCGGCATCCGCGAGCCACTGCAGGACCGCCAGGACGGCGAACAGGACGGCCAGCCCGGCCCAGATGCGGGCCGTGTTGCGCGCCCGCTCGGCGTCCCGGTACCTCGGGACCTGCTGATCGGCGGGCACCCGGCGAGTCTGCCGTCAGCGGAGGGCAGGCGCCACGCGCTCGGCCCAGAAGCGGTCCACCTGCGCCTCGAGCTCCTCGACGGTGCCGCTGTTGTCGAGCACGACGTCGGCGACCGCGCGGCGCTGCTCGTCGGTGGCCTGCGCGGCGATCCGGGCGCGGGCGTCGTCCTCGGACAGGCCCCGGCCGACCAGCCGCTCGACGCGCGTGGCGAGGTCGGCCGCCACGACGAGGACCAGGTCGTACGAGCTCGCCTGCCCGGTCTCCACGAGCAGCGGCACGTCCTGCACCACCACCGCGTCCGGCGGCGCCGCGGCGACCAGCTCGGCGGCGCGGGCCCGCACCAGCGGGTGCACGATGCCGTCGAGCCGGCGGCGGGCGTCGGGGTCGGCGAACACGACGGCGGCCAGGGCGGGCCGGTCGAGGGCGCCCTCGGCGGTCAGGACGTCGCGCCCGAACGCGGCGACGACGGCGTCCAGGCCCGGCGTCCCCGGCTCGACGACCTCCCGGGCGATGCGGTCGGCGTCCACCACCCGAGCGCCGCGGGCGGCCAGCAGGCCCGCCACCGTGCTCTTGCCCGATCCGATCCCGCCGGTCAGCCCGATCCGCAGCACGTACGGACAGTAGCCAGCACGCGGTCGGCGATCACGGACAGGTAACACCCTGCCGTCCGGCCCGGCGCGTCGCTCCAGTCACACGTGCCCCATCGGCAACTCTCTCCCCGGCGATCTCCCCCGCCCCAGAGAGGCAGACCAGACCATGTCCCGTTCCGCGCACGCCGCCCCCTCGTCGACCCCCGCCGCCCGCCGCCGCGGCCCCGGTCGGCACCGGCTCCACCGCCCCACCGGGGTGCGCTGCTCGGACCTGCCGATGGTGCGCGAGCGGCTGGAGCGCAACGGCGCCGCCCGGCGGGGCAACGCTTTCCTGCGCTGGCTGTCGGCGACCGCCCCGGCCGGCCGGCACACCTGGCAGTTCCTCGCGTCCTCCGGTGGCCGCCCGCGCACCGCGTTCGCGATCATCCTCAGCCTCTGAGGAGGGCCCCCTGCGGGGCCGCAGCCGTCCCTCCACGGGGATGGGAGGGACGACCGAGGCCCGGTACCCCGCGGGGTACCGGGCCTCGGCCTCAGGTGCTGCTGCTCAGCTGAGCCGAGCGGGGATCACTCGCCGCCGGCGAGCTTGGCCCGCAGCGCAGCCAGTGCCTCGTCGCTGGCGAGGGTGCCGCCCGACGTGTCGCTGACCTCGGCCTCGCCGCTGGAGTAGTTGCCCCCGGCAGCGGCCTCGGCGTCGGCTTCGCGGGCCGCGGCGATCTGCTTGCGGTGCGCCTCGAAGCGCGCCTGGGCCTCGGCGTACTGCCGCTCCCACGTCTCGCGGGCCTCGTCAAAGCCCTCGAGCCACTCGCCGGTCTCCGGGTCGAAGCCCTCGGGGTAGATGTAGTTGCCCTGATCGTCGTAGGACGCGGCCATGCCGTAGGCGGCGGGGTCGAACTGCTCCTCGTCGCCGACGACGCCCTCGTTGGCCTGCTTGAGCGACAGGGAGATCCGACGGCGGTCGAGGTCGATGTCGATGACCTTGACCAGGATCTCGTCGCCGACCTGCACGACCTGCTCGGGGATCTCCACGTGGCGCTCGGCCAGCTCGGAGATGTGCACCAGACCCTCGATGCCCTCGTCGACGCGGACGAACGCACCGAAGGGCACCAGCTTGGTGACCTTGCCGGGCACGACCTGGCCGATCTGGTGGGTCCGGGCGAACTGACGCCACGGGTCCTCCTGCGTCGCCTTCAGCGACAGCGAGACCCGCTCGCGGTCCAGGTCGACGTCGAGGACCTCGACGGTGACCTCCTGGCCCACCTCGACGACCTCGGACGGGTGGTCGATGTGCTTCCAGGACAGCTCGGAGACGTGCACCAGACCGTCGACCCCACCCAGGTCCACGAACGCGCCGAAGTTGACGATCGAGGACACGACGCCGGTGCGGACCTGGCCCTTGGCGAGCTTGTTGAGGAACTCGCTGCGGACCTCGGACTGGGTCTGCTCCAGCCACTGGCGGCGGGACAGGACGACGTTGTTGCGGTTCTTGTCGAGCTCGATGATCTTCGCCTCGAGCTCGCGGCCCACGTAGGGCTGCAGGTCGCGGACGCGGCGCATCTCGACCAGCGAGGCGGGGAGGAACCCGCGCAGGCCGATGTCGAGGATGAGACCGCCCTTGACGACCTCGATGACGGTGCCGGTGACGACCTCGTCGGCTTCCTTCTTCGCCTCGATCGTGCCCCAGGCGCGCTCGTACTGGGCGCGCTTCTTGGACAGGATCAGGCGGCCTTCCTTGTCCTCCTTCTGGAGGACGAGGGCTTCCACCTCGTCGCCGACGCTGACGACCTCGTTGGGGTCGACGTCGTGCTTGATGGACAGCTCGCGCGAGGGGATGACGCCCTCGGTCTTGTAGCCGATGTCCAGCAGCACCTCGTCCCGGTCGACCTTGACGATGACGCCTTCGACGATGTCGCCGTCGTTGAAGTACTTGATCGTCTGGTCGATGGCCGCGAGGAAGTCCTCGGCGGTGCCGATGTCGTTGACGGCGACCTGGGGGGTGCTGTTCGGACGGACCTGGGTGGAGGTCATGTGGTCGAGTGCTCCGGACGGGGGGTGCGTAGGGACAGGGAGCCCGCGGCCGGGTGACCGCAGGCAGCGGGGAGAGCCGGCGCGCGCCGATCCCCGATGGGGACAGCACTGACAGACCTCTGGCGCATTCCCATGGTACGGAGCCCGGCACTGCCCGGTCCACCTGGGTGCAGGACCGCTCCGGCCGGCCCGGCGTGTCACGATCGGCGTGTCATGGACACCCCGAGCGACCTCCCCCTGGACGACGCCGGCTACCCCGCTCCCGGCGGCGTGGCCCGCCGGCCAGCGGGGGCGGCGGAGTCGGTCGCGGCCAACCGGCGCTGGTGGGACGCCGCGGCTCCCGCCTACCTCGCCGAGCACGGCACGGACCTCGGGGACGCCGACTTCCTGTGGTGTCCCGAGGGCCTGCGCGAAGCCGACGCGCACCTGCTGGGCGACGTGGCGGGCCGGCGGGTGCTCGAGGTGGGCTGCGGGTCGGCACCGTGTGCGCGGTGGCTGCGCCGGGCAGGTGCCGACGTCGTGGCGCTGGACGTCTCCGGCGGGATGCTGGCCCGGGCCGCCGAGCTCAACAGCGCCACCGGGATCGCCGTCCCGCTGGTGCAGGCCGACGTCGGCGCGCTGCCGCTGTCCGCCGCGAGCGTGGACCTGGCCTGCTCGGCCTTCGGCGGGCTGCCCTTCGTCGCCGACGTCGAGGGCGCCCTGGCCGAGGTGGCCCGCGTCCTGCGGCCCGGTGGCCGGTTCGTCGCGTCGGTGAACCACCCCTTCCGCTGGCCGCTGCCCGACTCCCCCGACCCCGGGGACCTGCGGGTCGTCTCCTCCTACTTCGACCGCACGCCGTACGTGGAGACCGACGAGGACGACCGCACCGTCTACGTCGAGCACCACCGCACCGTCGGCGACTGGGTGCGGGCCGTCGTGGGCGCCGGGCTGGTCCTCGAGGAGCTGGTCGAGCCGGAGTGGACGCCGGGCCGCACGCAGGAGTGGGGGCAGTGGTCCCCGGCCCGCGGGGCCCTCGTCCCCGGCACGCTGATCCTGGTCTGCGCGAAGCCCGGCTGAGGTCCCGGCGTCACCAGACGTCGCCGTCCCGCACGTCGCAGCTCAGGCTCCCGTCGAGGTCGAGCGCCACGGCACCCGGGAGGACGGACACCGACCCGTCGTCCTCGAGGGTGCGGGCCGGTCCGGTCGGGGCGAGCACGGACGTCGGGCCGCGCCAGCGCTGCCAACCGCGGGCGGAGGAGAGGGCGGCGCCGGCGCTGAGCGCTCCCAGGCCGTAGGCGGCGGGCAGGAGCTCCTCGAGTGCGCCCATGACCGCGGAGGCGACGCCCCGGCGCCGGTGGCCGGGCGCGACGGCGACGCCCTCGACGTAGCCGGCGCGGAGTGCGACGGACGGCAACGGTGTGCGCTGGTGCGCGGTCCTACCGTGCCGAACCGCACGTGCGCGCACACCGTCGCCGCCGACCCCGGCTCAGTGCGCGGCCTCGTCCCAGGTGCGGCCGAAGCCGACCGAGACCTCCAGCGGCACGGACAGCTGCGCGGCACCGGCCATCTCGCGCCGCACCAGGGCCTCCAGGGGCTCCCGCTCCCCCGGGGCCACCTCGAGCACGAGCTCGTCGTGCACCTGCAGCAGCACCCGCGAGCGCAGCCCCTCCGCGGCGATCCCCTCCTCCACCCGGAGCATGGCGACCTTGATGACGTCGGCCGCCGAGCCCTGGATGGGGGCGTTGAGCGCCATCCGCTCCGCCATCTGCCGGCGTTGCCCGTTGTCGCTGGTGAGGTCGGGCAGGTAGCGGCGGCGGCCCAGCGTCGTCTCGGTGTACCCGGTCTGCCGGGCGTGGTCGACGACGCCGTCCAGGTACTCGCGGATGCCGCCGAAGCGCTCGAAGTAGGCGTGCATCTGCTCGCGCGCCTCCTCGACGGAGATGCGCAGCTGCCCGGCCAGCCCGTACGCCGACAGCCCGTAGGCCAGGCCGTAGCTCATCGCCTTGATCCGGCGGCGCATCTCCGGGTCGACGTCCTCGATGGGGATGTCGTAGGCCCGGGAGGCGACGAAGGAGTGCAGGTCCTCCCCCGACGTGAACGCCTCGATGAGGCCTTCGTCGCCGGACAGGTGGGCCATGATCCGCATCTCGATCTGGCTGTAGTCGGCCGTCATCAGCGACTCGTGGCCGGTGCCGACGACGAACGCCTGCCGGATCCGGCGCCCCTCGGCGGTGCGGATCGGGATGTTCTGCAGGTTCGGGTCGGTCGAGGACAGCCGTCCGGTGGCGGCGATCGTCTGCTGGAACGTCGTGTGGATGCGCCCGGCGTCGTCGACCATCGGGATGAGGCCGTCGATGACGGTGCGCAGCCGGGTCACGTCGCGGTGCCGCAGCAGGTGCTCGAGGAACGGGTGGCCGGTCTGGGCGAGCAGGGTGGTCAGCGCCTCGGCGTCCGTCGTGTAGCCGGACTTGATCTTCTTGGTCTTGGGCAGCCCGAGCTCGTCGAAGAGCACGGCCTGCAGCTGCTTGGGCGAGCCGAGGTTCACCTCCCGGCCGATCACCGCGTAGCACTCGGCGGCCGCGGCGGCGACGCCGTCGGCGAACTCCCGCTGCAGCTCCTGCAGGAAGTCCAGGTCCGCGGCGATGCCGCGCTGCTCCATGCGGGCCAGCACGAAGGTCAGCGGGAGCTCCATCGCGCCGAGCAGGTGGTCCCCGCCGCGCTGCCCGAGCACGGACTCCAGCGCGTCGGAGAGGTCGTTGACGGCGACGGCCTTGAGGACGTCGGCGTGCGCGGCCTCGCGGGCGAGGTCCTCCTCCGACGGCCCCAGCCCGTCGAGGGTCAGCTGGGGTTCCTCGGCGGCGGCGTCCTTCAGCTCGCGGCGCAGGTAGCGGACGGCGAGGTCGGCCAGGTCGAACGACCGCTGGCCGGGCAGCGCGAGGTACGCGGCCAGGGCGGTGTCGCTGACGACGCCGGCGAGCTCCCAGCCGCGGGCCCAGATCGCCAGCAGCGGGCCCTTGACCTCGTGCACGACCTTCGGCCGGTCCGGGTCGGCGAGCCAGGCGGCCAACGCCTGCTCGTCCGCGGCGTCCAGGTCCGGGCCGACGTCGACGAAGGTGGCGTGGTCGTCGGCGGCGGCCAGCGCGAGCCCGCTGAGCTCGCCGGTGCCCCGCCCCCAGGTGCCGCGGAAGATGATCCCCGTGCGGCCGGTGCGCGCGTGCTGGTCGAGCCAGTCGCCCAGTCCGCCGGCGGGCACCTCGTCCTCGGTGACGTCGAAGCCGCCCTCGGCCTCGGGCTCGGCGCTGGTGAGGGTGGCGAACAGCCGGTCGCGCAGCACCCGGAACTGCAGGTTGTCGAAGAGGGTGTGCACCTCGTTGCGGTCCCACGGGCGCACGGCGAGGTCGGCCGGCCCCACCTCCAGCGGGACGGCGCGGTCGAGCTCCGTGAGCCGCCGGTTCTGCAGCACCGAGGACAGGTGCTCGCGCAGCTTCTCGCCGACCTTGCCCTTCACGGTGTCGACCTGGTCGACGAGCGCGTCGAGCGACCCGTACTCCCGGACCCACTTGGCCGCGGTCTTCTCCCCCACGCTCGGGATGCTCGGCAGGTTGTCGCTGGGGTCCCCCCGCAGGGCCGCGAAGTCGGGGTACTGCTCCGGGGTCAGGTCGTACTTGGCGCGGACCTCCTCCGGCGTGAACCGGGTCAGGTCCGAGACGCCCTTGCGGGGGTAGAGCACGGTGACGTGCTCGTTGACCAGCTGCAGGGCGTCGCGGTCGCCGGTGGCGATCAGCACGTCCATGCCCTGCCCGACCGCCGCGACGGTGAGGGTGGCGATGACGTCGTCGGCCTCGTAGCCCTCTGCGGTGATCACCGGGATGTGCAGCGCGGCCAGCACCTCCTGGATCAGGCTCACCTGGCCGCGGAAGTCGGTCGGGCTCTCGCTGCGGTTGGCCTTGTAGTCGGCGTAGATCTCGCTGCGGAAGGTCTTGCGGCCCACGTCGAAGGCGACCGCCAGGTGGGTGGGCTGCTCGTCGCGCAGGATGTTGATCAGCATCGACGTGAAGCCGTAGACCGCGTTGGTCGGCTGCCCGGTGGTCGTGGAGAAGTTCTCGACCGGCAGGGCGAAGAAGGCGCGGTAGGCCAGGGAGTGCCCGTCGAGCAGCAGCAGCCGCGGGCGGGAGCCGTCGGCAGCGGGGACGGCGGGGCTGGACGCGGGGGCGGAGACCGGAGCGGACATCGCCGCCGATCCTAGGTCCGCCCACCGACGGCTCCCGACCGAGAAGCCCCCGCCGCCGCGCCGCCCGGCGCTGGCTACGGTGCCGGGGTGACCGTGGACCGCCCCGACTGGCTCGACGCCGAGCGCACGAGCCCGCTGGACGACAAGCTGGGCATCCGCATCACCGACTTCGACCCCGACCACGTCGTCGCCACCATGCCGGTCGAGGGCAACCAGCAGCCCTTCGGCCTGCTGCACGGCGGCGCCACCTGCTCGCTGGTGGAGACGGTCGGCTCGTGGGCGGCGGCCCTGGGCGCCGGCCCCGGCCGGCAGGCCGTCGGCGTGGAGCTCAACGTGAGCTACCTGCGGGCGGCCACCGAGGGGGTCGTCACCGCCGTCGCCACGCCGGTCCGCCGAGGCCGGACGCTGGTCACCTCCACCATCGAGGTCACCGACCAGCACGGTCGTGTGACGGCGACCGCCCGGCTCACCTGCATGCTCCTGACGGCCTGAGAGAGGACCACCCTTCCCCCCACGCCTCGTAAGAGGACCCCGTCCTCCCCACCCCTCGCAGGCTCGGGGCGGGACCCGGGACGGGGCCGGCGGGCCCCTGAAGGGTGGCCGCCGTCCTCCTCGGGATGGGCCGGCTCAGCCTTCCGCCGCGGCGTCCAGGAGCGGCACCAGCCGGGCCGGCGGACGGCGGCGCAGCGGCGGACGGCGCTGCAGCGGCACGGTCCCCCCGCTCCGCTGCCAGGCCGCCAGCGTCCGCGCGAGGGTCTCCCGCGGCACGATCCGCCGGGTGGTCAGCGGCGCGAAGCCCATCCGGGCGAAGAACCGCTGCCGCTCGGCCTCGTGTCCGCCGACGGCGGCCACGACGTGCGCGGCCCCCACCTGGGCGGCGTGCGCCGCCGCGGCCGCGAGCAGCGCGGCCCCGGCGCCGCAGCGGCGGTGGTCGCGGTGGACGACGAGGTTGTCGACGGTCACCTGTGGCACGCCGAGGACCACCGAGAGCGGGTCCGTCCCGAGGACGGCCAGGCCCACGGCCAGCTCGCCGCCGCCCCCGGCGCCGTCCGGCGCGTTCGGTCCGGGCAGCACCGCGAGCACCACGCGGTGCGCCGGGTCGGCCAGCAGCCGCCGGAAGCCGGCGGCGGCCGCGGCTCCGGGGGTCTGCCCGGTCAGCACGCCCTCGGCGTGGGCCTCGGCGCGGTGCTGGCGCACCAGGGCCAGCACGGCGGGCAGGTCGGCAGGACGCGCGTCGCGCGTCGTGACGCGGGACCGGGAACCGGGAACTGACACTGGCCCTCCCTGGACGGTGAGCGGAGACTGCACCCGCGGGCAGCCGTGATCACGACGGCGCGCCGTCGGTGGGACGGGCGTGACGCGTGCGGCGTGTCGCGGACAGGTAACAGCTCGCCGCGACGTGCGCCGACGGCAACGAGGCTGGGCTACCGTCCCCCCTCATGCGCAGAGCCAGGGAGGCCGAGTGACCAACGCGGCAGGCCGTGTACCACGACACGGCGTACCGAGGGGCGCCGCCCCGACCCGGCCCCGGACGGTCCGGCGATCCCGGACGTCCCGCGGCCGGGTGCTGCTCCGCCTGCTCCTGCTGGCCGTCCTCGGTGGTGTGGCGCTGACGCTGGCTCCCGGTGTCGCCCAGGCGCAGCCCGAGGAGAGCACGGCGAGCGAGCAGGTGTCGGGCACCCTCCAGACGAACCTCTCCGGCCCGATCGAGGGCGTCGAGGTGGTCGTCACCGACGACGGTGGCGACGAGGTCGACACCGTGGAGACCGACGAGAACGGCCGGTGGGTCGTGCCGCTGCCCGGACCGGGCCAGTACACGGTGACCATCGACGAGGAGGGCCTGCCCGAGGGCGTCGTGCTCACCGGGGAGAACACCCGCACGGTGACCGTCGACGCGGGGCGCAACCAGGGCGTGATCATCGCGCTCAGCGACGGCAGCACCGGCGCCGGCGGTGGCACCGTCCGCTGGGTGCAGCTGTTCGTCGAGGGGCTGCGCTTCGGCCTGCTCATCGCGATGGCCGCGGTCGGGCTCTCGCTGATCTTCGGCACCACCGGCCTGACCAACTTCGCGCACGGCGAGCTGGTCACCATCGGTGCGATCGCCGCGTGGTTCATCAACGTCCAGGGCGGCGTGCCGCTCATCCCCGCGGCGTTGATCGCGATGGTGATCGGCGCGGGCGTCGGGGCGCTCAACGAGCTGGCCATCTGGCGGCCGCTGCGCCGCCGCGGCACCGGCCTGATCGCCGCGCTGGTCATCTCGATCGGCCTGTCGATGCTGCTGCGGTACCTGTACCAGATCATCTTCGGCGGCCGGTCCGAGGCGTACGCGGACTACCGCGGCCAGCGGGCGGTGGACTACGGCCTGTTCCGGATGACCGACGCCGACCTCGCCTCGATCGTCATCGCGCTGGCCGTCCTCGTGCTGGTGGCGGTCATGCTGCAGCGCACCAAGATCGGCAAGGCGATGCGGGCGGTGGCCGACAACCGCGACCTCGCGGCGTCCTCGGGCATCAACGTCAACCGGGTGATCCTGGTCGTCTGGATGATGGGTGGCGCCCTGGCGGCGCTGGGCGGCGTCCTGCTGGGCCTGTCCGACGAGGTGCAGTGGGACATGGGCTTCCGGCTGCTGCTGCTGATGTTCGCCGGCGTCACGCTCGGCGGGCTGGGCACCGCGTACGGCGCCCTCGTCGGCAGCATCGTGGTGGGTGTCTTCGTGCAGATGTCGACCCTCGTCGTCCCCAACGACATCAAGTACGTCGGCGGGCTGCTCCTGCTGATCGTGATCCTCATCGTGCGGCCGCAGGGCATCCTGGGCAGCCGGGTACGGGTGGGCTGAGCCATGGGTGAACTGATCGACGCCTTCGCCGTCGCCCTCAAGGCCGGGCTGGGCTTCCAGGCCGTCTTCCTGGCGCTGCTGGCCATCGGCATCAACGTGCAGTTCGGCTACACGGGGCTGCTCAACTTCGGCCAGATCGCCTTCGCCATGCTCGGCGGGTACGGCATCGCGATCTCCGTCAGCCAGTGGGGCCTGCCGTTCTGGGTGGGTGTGGTCGTGGGCCTGCTGGCCGCGGTCGTCCTCGCCCTGCTGCTCGGCCTGCCGACGCTGCGGCTGCGCGCGGACTACCTCGCCATCGCCACCATCGCGGCGGCCGAGGGTCTGCGGCTGCTGTTCCGTTCGGTGTCGGCCACCCCGGTCACCAACGGCACCCGCGGCCTGTCGGGCTTCAACGCCGAGTTCGTGGCCCTCGCCCCGTGGGACACCGCCCGCCGCTACGGCATCCTCGGCACCCAGTGGAGCGGCGCCGAGCTGTGGGTCACGGCGGTCGGCTGGCTGCTCGTGGCGCTGGCCAGCCTGCTGATCTGGCTGCTGGTCCGCAGCCCCTGGGGCCGGGTGGTCAAGTCCATCCGCGAGGACGAGGACGCCGTCCGCGCGCTGGGGAAGAACGTGTACGTCTACAAGATGCAGGCCCTGGTGCTCGGCGGCGTGCTCGGTGCGTTCGGCGGCATGGTCTACGCCCTGGGCACCGCGTCGGCCAACCCCGACCAGTACCAGAACGCGAACACCTTCCTGGCCTACGCCGCCCTGATCCTGGGCGGCGCGGCCCGCGTCCTGGGGCCCGTCATCGGCTCGATGCTGATGTACTTCATCATCCAGTTCGCCGACACCGGGCTGCGTACGCTGATCGGCAACGGGGTCATCCCCGAAGGCCTGCTCTCGGCGACCGACGTGGCGCAGATCCGGTTCGTGCTCATCGGGCTCGGGCTCATGCTGCTGCTGGTCTTCCGACCGCAGGGCATCTTCGGTGACCGACGAGAGGTGATGCTCGATGCCCGCTGACCAGACGCCCGGACAGCCGGCCGCCGGCGGCGCGCACGCCGCGTCGCTGGACCCGGCCGCGACCGGCGGTGCGCCCCGGCTGCTCGCCCGTGCGGCGCTCCGCGACGTCGCCTGGGAGGTCGGGGTGCCCAAGCCCGACCCGGCGATCGTCGTCGACGGGGTCACCCGCTCCTTCGGCGGCCTGACCGCGGTCTCGGTGGACCACCTGGAGGTCCAGCGCGGCGGGATCACCGGCCTGATCGGTCCCAACGGGGCCGGCAAGACGACGCTGTTCAACCTGCTCACCGGGTTCGACCAGCCCAACACCGGCACCTGGTCGTTCGACGGGCGGCCGCTGGGCAAGCTCGCGCCGCACCAGGTGGCCCGGCTGGGCGTCGTCCGCACCTTCCAGCTGACCAAGGCACTGTCCCGGCTCACCGTGCTGCAGAACATGCTCCTCGGCGCGCAGGGCCAGAAGGGCGAGAGCTTCTGGCGGGCGCTGGTGCCCGGCACGTGGCGGGCGCAGGAGCGGGCGAACACCGAGAAGGCGATGGAGCTGCTGGGCCGCTTCAAGCTGGACCGGAAGAAGGACGACTTCGCCGGCACCTTGTCCGGCGGCCAGCGCAAGCTGCTCGAGATGGCGCGCGCGCTCATGAGCGACCCGAAGGTCGTCATGCTCGACGAGCCGATGGCCGGCGTGAACCCGGCGCTGACGCAGAGCCTGCTCGGGCACGTCAAGGACCTGCGCGAGGAGGGCATGACGGTCGTCTTCGTCGAGCACGACATGGACGTCGTCCGGGACATCAGCGACTGGGTCGTCGTCATGGCCGCCGGCAAGGTCATCGCCGAGGGCCCGCCGCAGTCGATCAGCCAGAACCAGGCGGTCGTCGACGCCTACCTCGGCGCCCACCACGACGCCCCGCTCACCATCGAGGAGGAGGACCGCGTCCTGGCCGAGGCCGAGGCGGCCATCGCCCGCGAGCAGCACGCCGAGGGCGACGTCATCGGCTCCGAGACCCGACGCGAGGAGAACCGATGAGCACCATGGACGACCCGGCCATGGAGGACCCGATGTTCCAGGTCGGGCACAACGACGGCGGCACCCCCGACCAGCGGGCGCTCGCCGAGGGGACGTCCCCCGCCGAGCTCGCCGCCACCCGTGGGGAGCACGAGCGGCTGGCCGAGGACGCCCTGGTCCGGGCCGACGAGCTGGTGGCCGGGTACCTGCCCGGGGTCAACATCCTCAACGGCTGCGACTTCTACCTGCAGGACGGCGAGCTGGTCGGCATCATCGGCCCGAACGGCGCCGGCAAGTCGACGTTGCTCAAGACACTGTTCGGGCTCATCCCCGTGCGCTCGGGCACGGTGACGCTGCGCGGGGAGGACATCACCTCGGCACCCGCCCACCGGCTGGTGTCGCTCGGTGTGGGCTACGTGCCGCAGAACAACAACGTGTTCCCCTCGCTGTCGATCGAGGAGAACATGCAGATGGGCGCCTACCTGCGGCCGAAGGTCTTCCGGCAGCGCTTCGACTACGTCGCCGACCTGTTCCCCATGCTCGGGGAGCGGCGCAAGACCAAGGCGGGGTCGCTGTCCGGCGGTGAGCGGCAGATGGTGGCGATGGGCCGGGCCCTGATGATGGAGCCCTCGGTCCTGCTGCTCGACGAGCCGTCGGCCGGCCTCTCCCCCGCCTACCAGGACGAGGTCTTCATCCGCTGCCGGCGGATCAACGCGACCGGCGTCTCGATCATCATGGTCGAGCAGAACGCCCGCCGGTGCCTGCAGATCTGCGACCGCGGCTACGTGCTCGACCAGGGCCGCAACGCCTACACCGACACCGGTGAGTCGCTGATGAACGACCCGAAGGTCATCGAGCTCTACCTGGGGACGCTGGCCAAGGCGCACTGAAGCAGGAGCCTGCTGCAGGGCCGGTCCAGCACCTCACCACGTCGGCGCCAGTCCCCCGCGGGGGACCGGCGCCGACGTGCCGGGTGGACCACCGGCATCGACCGGACCTGGGAGCTGCGGTCCCGCGCCGGCGCGCCCCTGCCGCGCGCCGGCGCCGACCGGGACGGCGTCCGGCCTCCCCGCGGAGACCTGGCCGGGCCCTGAGCGGCTCGCTCATCCTCACCAGCTCGACCGCCGGCCTGGTCGCGTTCCCCCACCTCCGGCACTACGTCGCGGCCAAGCACGGGGTGACCGGTCCCGTGCGCACGCTGGCCCCCGAGCTGGCCCCGCACCGGATCCGGGTCGACTCAGTGCACCCGACGACCGTGGACACGCCGATGGTGCAGAACCCGGCGGTGTACGAGCTCTTCGGCATGCCCGGTGCCTCGCGGGAGGAGGCGGCCAAGGGGTTCCTGCCGGTCAACGCCCTCCCCGTCCCCTGGGTGGAGGCGGTGGACATCAGCAACGCCGTCCTCCTCCTGGCCTCGGACGAGTCGAGGTACGTCACCGGGACGACCGTGCAGGTCGACGCCGGCGGCACGGCCCCGTACCGCATGCCGCCCGAGGCCTGAGCGGCTCCTGGCGAGCCCGGGCAGCAGGGCACGGGCCGGGCTCGGCGAGGCCCGGACGGCACAGTGGCCCGGCACCGCGAGCGGTGCCGGGCCACTGGTCTGCGTCGGTCAGGCGCCGCGTGCGGCGCCCGGGGGGATCAACGCGCCGGGCCGATGCCCTGCGAGTTGAGGCCCTCGATGATCCGCGCCGACTCCTCGAAGCCGATGACCACGATGGCGTTGGGGTTGAAGTCCACCATCTGCTGGATCTCGGCGTCGTAGTTCGCCGCCTGCGGGTCGTAGGTCAGCGTCTGGATGCTGTCCTCCGACAGGCCCGCCGCGATGAGGTTCTCGCGGGTGTTCTCCATGAGACCGGTGCCGTACGGGTCGTTGAGCGCCATGATCCCGACGGTGTTGTTGCCGTCGTTGATGATCAGGTCCGACAGCGCCCGGGCCTGCAGCGTGTCCGGGGGCGCGCTGCGGAAGTACAGCCCGTTGTCGTTGTAGTCGGTGAACTGATCGGAGGTGTTCGCCGGCGAGAACTGGAGCACGCCCGCACCGGTGATCCGGTCGATGACCGTGAGGCTCACGCCCGAGGACGCGGCGCCGATGATGGCATTCACGCCCTCCTGCAGGAGGCGGTCGACGGTCTGGGTCGCGGTGTCGGTCGAGGCGTCACCGGAGTCACCCTCGACGAGCCGGACCTCCTGGCCGAGCACGCCGCCGGCGGCGTTGAGCTCCTGGATCGCCAGGCGGGCGCCGGCGACCTCGGGCGGGCCGAGGAAGGCCAGGTTGCCGGTCAGCGGCAGCAGCGTGCCGACGACCAGCTGCTCGCCGGTGGCGCCGGCCGGGGCGGGGGCCGGGCCCTCGTCGCTGGCGGCGTTGGCCTCGTCGCCGGCGAGGACGAACTCGGTCAGCGAGTCGTCGATGGCGTTGTCCTCGCCGAAGCTGAGGATGCCGAAGCTGGCCACCGAGGGCTCACCGGCATCGGTGAAGGCCAGCGGGCCGGAGATGCCGTCGTAGTCCGGGTTGCCGCCGGCGTTGACGATCTCGAGGCAGCCGGCGATGTCGGTGCACTTCTCGCCACCGAAGGTGACGCCGTTGACGTACTCCTTGAAGACGTTGGCGTCGTTGGAGCCGGCCAGCTGGGCGGCCAGGGCCGTGATCACGACGGCGTCGTAGGTCTCACCGGCGTAGTTGTAGTCCTGCAGCCCCGGGTAGGCGGCGTCCAGCCGCTCGCGGAAGTCCGAGGACAGCTCGGTGAGCGGCGTGGTGCCCGACATGCCGGCCAGCGCGCCCTGCTGCGTGAAGGACTCGCCGAGCGCGTTGCCCATGTTGCCGTCGCTGCCGTAGACGTTGACCTGCTGCTCGCCACCGCCACCGCCGCCCGTACCTTCGGCTGCCGTGCCGCCCTCCTCGTCGCCCCCGCCGCCACAGGCGGTGAGGACGAGGAGAGCCGCAGCCGAGATCGCGGCGTTGCGCGCGAGGATGCCCGTTCGCATCAAACAACTCCCACTGTGGTGTCAGTCGTGCACCGGCCGACCCAGGCAGGCCACCGGTCAGTGGGGGGAAGGTAGCTGCCACATCCGGGGGTGGAGCAGGCGTCGCTCGGACCGTGATCAGGTCGTGACCTGCTCGATCCCGGCCCGACACACGGCGGGATCGGCGGCCGGCCGGGAGGTCAGCCGCCCGCGGTGGGGTCCGCGGCGGCCTGCGGCTGGAGGATCCGCTGGGCGAGCGCCTTCATCGACGTCCGCTCGTTCATCGCCGTCCGCTGGATCCAGCGGAAGGCCTCGGCCTCGCTGAGCCCCTGGTCGGCCATCAGCTTGCCCTTGGCCTGCTCGACCACCTTGCGGGTCTCCAGCCGTTCCTCGAGGGTGCGCACCTCGCCGTCGAGGGCGGTCATCTCGGCGAACCGGCCCCGCGCGACCTCGATGGCCGGCACCAGGTCGTTCTTGGAGAACGGCTTGACCAGGTACGCCATCGCGCCGGCGTCCCGCGCCCGCTCCACCAGCTCCCGCTGGCTGAAGGCCGTCAGCACGATCACCGGGGCGATGCGGGCCGAGGCGATCTGCTCGGCGGCCGACAACCCGTCGAGCACCGGCATCTGGATGTCCAGGATCACCAGGTCCGGCCGCAGCTCGGTCGCCCGGTCGACGGCCTGCTGCCCGTCGCCGACCTCGGCGACGACGGTGTACCCCTCCTCCTCGAGCATCTCCTTGAGGTCGAGGCGGATGAGCGCCTCGTCTTCGGCGATGAGGACCCGGATCGGCTCGCTGCTCACGCGCCGGAGCCTATCGATGCCGGGTGGGTCCCGGCGGCCGGTTAGGCTGCTGCTCGCCCACCGCCTGCCGCTGCAGGCCGGTACGCCCCCGTACCCCAATCGGCAGAGGGAGCGGATTCAAAACCCGCGCAGTGTGCGTTCGAGTCGCACCGGGGGCACCTTCGTGAGCGAGACACGACCCGCGCAGTGTGCGTTCGAGTCGTACCGGGGGCGCCGTGGCGTCGCCGTCCTCCGTGTCGTGCGTCGAGGAGTTCGCAGGGTTCGATCTCGATCCAGCCGGGGCTCAGTGCAGGTACGTCCAGGCCCCGGCCAGGTGATGGCGGTCCGGCGCCCCGGTGTCGGGTGTACGCAGGGGGTCCCCTTCCGTACGCAGCATCCGCTCGGCATGGTGGTCGACCGGCCGTCGGTGTGGTCTGACCGATCACTTCTCCGCGCCGTGCTGGTCTGGTACGCCGATTACCGACTCACGGGAGCTACGCCATGCGGAAACTGACCTTCGGCATGAACCTGAGCCTGGACGGCTACATCGCCGCGCCCGGCGACGACCTCGGCTGGAGCGTGCCGAGCGACGAGCTGTTCCAGTGGTGGTCCGACCGGGTGGGGGCGACCGGCCTGGCGCTGTACGGGCGCAGGCTGTGGGAGACGATGAGCTCCCACTGGCCGACCGCCCACGAGCAGCCCGGCGTCACACCGGCGCACATCGAGTACGCCCGCCGCTGGCGGGACATGCCGAAGGTGGTGTTCTCCTCCACGACCAGCACGGTCGACTGGAACACCCGCCTGGTCACCGGCGACGCGGTCACCGAGATCACCCGGCTCAAGGCCGAGGACGGCGGCCCCATGGACATCGGCGGCGCCACCCTCGCCGCAGCGGCGATGCGGGCCGGGCTGATCGACGAGTACGTGCTGGTCACCGCACCGGTCCTGGTGGGCGGCGGCACGCCGTTCTTCACGGCCCTGGACGACTGGGTGAACCTGACCCTGGTGGAGACCCGGACGTTTCCCGACGGCGTGGTCCTGACCAGGTACGAGACCAGGCACTGAGTGCCGGACCTCGGCCGGAGTCGATGTACTCGGAGCCCTTCTGGCAGATCCGCGACTGCACCGCCGCCTCCGCCGGCTTCAGCTCCTCGCACTCACTGCGGAGCCGCCGCTCCGGCTGCGACAGGCCACCGTCCGGGCCCGGCGGCGACCGGTCCAGGCCCGCCTTGCCCGCGTCGACGAACCGGTCCCGCCAGTTCCCCACCGTCGCCGAAGAGACACCGTGCCGCCCTCCGCCAGCGACGACTCACCCCCCAACACCGCCGACACGACCTGGATCTGCTCGTCCACAGCCACCTGCCGGGACGGTGTCGGCGATCTGCTCACCCGGACACCCGTCGTGACCGGTCGACGTCGGACCTGCCACGACGTCTGACTCACCTCATCCGGACGACACCGCGACCACGTGCCGTGCCCGACCGCCGCTCAGTTGCTGCAGGGGTCCCGTCGCCGCGGTAGGACCCGGGAACCGGGCCATTACGGTGAGGCCGTGAGCCAGCCCGAGCCGACGCCGCCCGCCCCGCACATGACCCCGGAGCAGTTCCGTCGGCACGGCCACGAGGTCGTCGACTGGATCGCCGACTACTGGACGCGGGTCGGCTCGCTGCCCGTCCGCTCCCCCGCCGTCCCCGGCGACGTCCGCGCCGCGCTGCCGGCCCACCCGCCCGAGGACGGCGAGCCGTTCGGCGCCGTCCTGGCCGACCTGGACCGCGTCGTCCTGCCCGGGGTCACCCACTGGCAGCACCCGGGCTTCCTCGGGTACTTCCCGGCCAACACCTCCGGGCCCTCGGTGCTCGGCGACCTGGTGAGCGCCGGGCTCGGCGTGCAGGGCATGTCCTGGGTGACCAGCCCGGCGGCCACCGAGCTCGAGCAGCACCTGCTCGACTGGTTCGCGGGGCTGCTCGGCCTGCCGGAGGCCTTCCTGTCCACCGGCCCGGGCGGCGGCGTGGTCCAGGACTCCAGCTCCGGGGCCAACCTGGTGGCGCTGCTCGCGGCGCTGCACCGGGCCAGCGGCGGGGGGACGGTGCGCGGTGGCGTCCGGCCCGACGAGTACACCGTCTACGTCTCCGCGGAGACGCACAGCTCCATGGAGAAGGCCGTGCGGATCGCCGGCCTGGGCAGCGACGCCGTCCGCATCGTCGAGGTGGACGGCGACCTGGCGATGCGCCCCCAGTCGCTGAGGGCCCGGCTGGAGCGGGACGTCGCGCGCGGGTACCGGCCGGTGCTGGTGTGCGCCACGGTGGGGACGACGTCGACGACGGCCGTGGACCCGCTCGCCGAGCTGGGTCCGGTGTGCCGCGACGCCGGCGTGTGGCTGCACGTGGACGCCGCGTACGCGGGGGTCAGCGCCGTCGTCCCGGAACTGCGCGGCCTGCAGGCCGGCGTGGAGTGGGCCGACAGCTACACCACCGACGCGCACAAGTGGCTGCTCACCGGCTTCGACGCGACGCTGTTCTGGGTGGCCGACCGGGCCGCCCTCACCGGGGCCCTGGCGATCCTGCCCGAGTACCTGCGCAACGCCGCCACCGATGCCGGCTCGGTCGTCGACTACCGCGACTGGCAGATCGAGCTGGGCCGCCGCTTCCGGGCGCTGAAGCTGTGGTTCGTGCTGCGCTGGTACGGCGCCGAGGGGCTGCGGGCGCACATCCGCGACGGTGTCGCGCTCGCCCAGGAGCTGGCCGGGTGGGCCGCCGCTGACGAGCGCTTCGAGGTGGCCGCCCCGCACCCGCTGTCGCTGGTGTGCCTGCGGCCGCGCTGGGCCGAGGGGGTCGACGCCGACGTCGCGACCATGACCCTGCTGGAGCGCCTCAACGACGGCGGCGAGGTCTTCCTGACCCACACGACGGTGCGCGGCCAGGTGGTGCTCCGGGTGGCGATCGGCGCGCCCTCGACCACCCGGGCGCACGTCGAGCGGGCCTGGGCGCTGCTGTGCGAGGGCCACGACTGGTTGGCCGCGGACTTCGCCGAGTCCGCCGCCGAGCGGGCCCGGGAGGAGGCCGAGCGCCGCGCCGCCGACGAGCGGGCGCGGGAGGAGGCCGAGCGCGCCCGGGCCGCGGCGGTCGAGACGCCGGCCGCGCAGGACGAGACGGCCGCGCAGGCCGGCGCCCAGCAGGACCGCCTGACGCCGGTCCCGGCGGGGGAGGACGCCGCGCGTCCGGAGGCCGACGGGGTCGTCCCGGAGGACGCGGAGGCCGACGCCGGGGCCCGGGGCACCGGCTCCTGAGTCAGGCCTTCAGCGACCGGATCAGGCCCTGCTGGGCGACCGTGGCCACGTGCGTGCCGTCGGCCGACCAGACCTGGCCGAAGCACAGCGCCCGGCCGCCGGAGGCCGCGGGGCTGTCGGTCTCGTAGAGGAACCACTCGTCGGCCCGCACCGGCGCGTGGAACCACACCGCGTGGTCGAGGCTGGCGCCGACGAACTCCCCGCCCCAGCCGCCGCCGATCCGGGCGAGCCCGGCCGAGAGCAGGGTCAGGTCGCTGACGAAGGTCAGGGCGGAGCGGTGCACGCTGGCGTCCTCGGGGAGCCGGCCGGCCACCCGCATCCACACGCACGTGCGGGTGTCCGGCGGCGACTTCAGCGTCCGGTCGAACGGGTCCTCGAGCAGCCGCTGCTCCACGGCCTGGCTGATGGTCAGCGCGGCGGCGGCCCGCTCGCCGTAGGGCTCGACGACCTCGCGCAGGCTGGGCAGGGTCTCCGGGGCGGGCACCTCGGGCATCGGCAGCGCGTGCTCCGCGACCGGGGTCTCCGGCACCGAGGCGTCGGCGGTGAGGGCGAAGATGGCCACGTCCTCACCGCGGCGCCGCTGCCAGGCGATGACCCGCCGGGTGCTGAAGGTGCGCCCGTCCCGGATCCGCTCGACGGCGTAGCGGATCTCTTCGTGCGGGTCACCGGGCCGCAGGAAGTACGAGTGCAGCGAGTGCACGCCGCGCTCCCCCGGCAGCGTGCGCGAGGCGGCCATCAGCGCCTGCCCGGCGACCTGGCCGCCGAAGATGCGCTGCAGCGGCGTCCGCGGCGTCTGGCCGACGTAGAGGTCGGTGCCGCGCTCCTCGAGGCCCAGGACCGCCATCAGCGCGGCGGCCTGGCTCTCGTCCCGCATGCGGGTCACCGGCCCTCCTCGCCGGCGCTCGTACCCCTGCCGGGACGGGCTGCGCCTCGACGTGACCCCGCGAGCCCGCTCACGAGTCGGTGCCCACCTCGTGCACGCGGATGAGGTTGGTCGACCCCGGGGTGTTGGGCGGGCTGCCGGCCACGACGACCACGCGGTCGCCGTCCCGGAGCCGGCCGATCGACAGCAGCGAGAAGTCCACCTGGCGGACCATGTCGTCGGTGTGCTGGACCTCGGGCACCAGGAAGGTCTCCACACCCCACGACAGCGCCAGCTGGCTGCGCACCCGGCCGTCGATGGTGAAGGCGAGCAGCGGCATCCGCGGGTGCAGCGCGGCCAGCCGGCGGGCGCTGTCGCCGGTCTGGGTGAAGGTGGCCAGGGCCTCGACGTCGAGGGACTCGGCGATGTCGCGGGCGGCCCGCACGATGGCGCCGGACCGGGACCGGGACTTGCGGACCACCTCGGGCGCCCGCACGGTGTCGCTCTCGACCGCGTCGATGATGCGTTCCATCGTGCGCACCGCCCCGATCGGGTGCGCGCCCACGGAGGTCTCCCCGGACAGCATCACCGCGTCCGCGCCGTCCAGGACGGCGTTGGCGACGTCGGAGGCCTCCGCACGGGTGGGCCGGGAGTTGGTGATCATGGACTCGAGCATCTGCGTCGCCACGATGACCGGCTTGTTGCGCTCGCGCGCGGCCTGGATGGCCCGCTTCTGCACCAGCGGCACCTGCTCCAGCGCCAGTTCCACGCCCAGGTCGCCGCGGGCCACCATGATCCCGTCGAACGCCTCGACGATCGCCTCGAGGTTCTCCACCGCCTCCGGCTTCTCCAGCTTGGCGATCACCGGGACGGAGACGTCCTCCTGGCGCATGACGTCACGCACCAGCTCCGCGTCGCGCGGTGAGCGCACGAAGGACAGCGCGACGAAGTCCACGCCCATGTGCAGGGCGAAGCGGAGGTCCTCCTCGTCCTTGTCCGACATCGCCGGCACGCTGACCGCGACGCCCGGCAGCGACAGGCCCTTGTTGTTCGACACCTCGCCGCCCTCGACGACCAGGCACCACACGTCCGGGCCCTCGATCCCCACGACCGACAGCGCCAGCTTGCCGTCGTCGACCAGCAGCCGGTCGCCGACCTTGGCGTCGGCGGCCAGGCCCTTGTAGGTGGTCGAGACGCGCTCGGCGCTGCCCTGGACGTCGTCGACCGTGATGCACACGCGGCTGCCGGTCTCCCAGCTGACCGGGCCGTCGGCGAAGGTGCCGAGACGGATCTTGGGGCCCTGCAGGTCGGCCAGGACGGCGACCGCGCGACCGGTGCGGTCGGAGGCCTCGCGGACCATGCGGTAGGCCTTCTCGTGGTCGGCGTGCGCCCCGTGGCTGAAGTTCAGCCGGGCGACGTCCATCCCCGACTCGACGAGGGCCGTGACCTGCTCCAGGGAGCCGGTCGCCGGACCGAGCGTGCAGACGATCTTGGCGCGTCGCGACATGGGTCAAACGCTAGTGGGGCGGCCGTCCCCGCGTGCGCAGGCCGCCCTGTGAGCCTCGTCCACACGCGACGAGGGCCGGGGCCCGCGGGAGCGGGACCCGGCCCCCGGTCGTCGAGGGGTGCTGCTCAGCTCACCGCAGCGCCACCGCGGTGGGGGTGACCGGGCGCGGCAGCATCGAGGACCCGGTCAGCCAGGTGTCGACGGCGCCGGCGGCGGCCCGGCCCTCGGCGATCGCCCACACGATGAGCGACTGGCCGCGGCCCATGTCGCCGGCGACGAAGACGCCGGGGACGGTGGACATGAACTCGCCGTCGCGGGCGACGTTGCCCCGCTGGTCGACGTCCACGCCCAGGGCCTCGACCAGGCCCTCGCGCTGCGCGCCGGTGAAGCCCATGGCGAGGAACACCAGGTCGGCGGGCAGCTCGCGCTCGGTGCCCTCGACCTTCTGGAACCGGCCGTCGACCCGCTCCACGTCGTGGATGAGCAGCGCCCGCACGTTGCCGTCGGCGTCGCCCACGAAGCGCTCCGTGTTCACGCTGTAGAGCCGCTCCCCGCCCTCCTCGTGGGCGCTGGAGACCCGCATGACCATCGGGTAGGTCGGCCACGGGTTGGTGGCGGCGTCCCGCTGGCCGGGGGGCGCCGGCATGATCTCCAGCTGCGTCACCGAGAGCGCACCCTGCCGGTGGGCGGTGCCGAGGCAGTCCGCGCCGGTGTCACCGCCACCGATGATCACGACGTGCTTGCCGTGGGCGTCGATCGGCGGGTCGTCGAGCTCGCCGAGCGCCTGGCGGTTGCCGCCCGGCAGGTACTCCATCGCCAGGTGGATGCCCACCAGCTCACGACCGGGGGCCGGCAGGTCGCGCCCCACGGTGGCGCCACCGGACAGGACGACGGCGTCGTACTCGGCCCGCAACTGCTCGGCCGACAGGTCGTCGACCCCGCTGCCACCGACCTCGACGCCGGTGACGAACCGGGTGCCCTCGGCCCGCATCTGGTCCAGCCGCCGGTCCAGGAGGGCCTTCTCCATCTTGAACTCGGGGATGCCGTAGCGGAGCAGCCCACCCACCCGGTCGGCCCGCTCGAAGACGGTGACGTCGTGCCCGGCCCGGGTGAGCTGCTGGGCGGCGGCCAGCCCGGCGGGGCCGGAGCCGATGACGGCGACCTTCTTGCCGGTGTGCTCCTGGGGGGTCACGGGCTTGACCAGGTCCCGCTGGAACGCCTGGTCGATGATCTCCCACTCGATCTGCTTGATCGTGACCGGCGACTCCTGCAGGTTCAGCACGCACGAGCCCTCGCACGGTGCCGGGCACAGCTTCCCGGTGAACTCCGGGAAGTTGTTGGTGGCGTGCAGCCGCTCGATCGCCTCGGTCCAGTCGTCGCGGCGGGCGAGGTCGTTCCACTCGGGGATCAGGTTGCCCAGCGGGCAGCCGTGGTGGCAGAACGGGATGCCGCAGTCCATGCACCGGGCGGCCTGCTGGCGCACCGCGGTGACCGGGAAGACGGCGTCCTCCCCGTTCTGCCGGGAGAGGTAGACGTCCTTCCAGTCGAGGATCCGAACGTCGACGGGACGCCGCGGCGGCAGCGCCCGCTCGTGCTTGAGGAACCCGGTCGAGTCAGCCACGTGCGGCCTCCATCACTGCCCTGTCGACGTCGGTACCTGCGGCCTCGGCGGCACGCCGGGCCTCGAGCGCGCGCCGGTAGTCGCGCGGCATGATCACGCTGAACCGCTCGGACCAGCGGCCCCAGTCGGCCAGCAGCGCGGCGGCCACCGGCGACTCGGTGTCGGCGGCGTAGCGCACCAGCACGTCGCGCAGCCACTGCGCGGACTCGCTGTCCAGCCGCTCCACGTCCACCATCTCGGCGTTGACCCGGTGCCGGGCCAGGTCCAGGACGTAGCCGATGCCGCCGGACATGCCGGCCGCGATGTTGCGGCCGGTCGGGCCGAGGATCACCGCGGATCCGCCGGTCATGTACTCCAGCGCGTGGTCGCCCACGCCCTCGACGACGGCCAGCGCGCCGGAGTTGCGCACGCAGAACCGCTCGCCGACCCGGCCGCGCAGGAAGACCTCACCCGCGGTGGCGCCGTAGCCGATGACGTTGCCGGCGATGACGTTGTCCTCGGCGGCGAAGCCGGCCTCGCGCGCCGGGCGGACGACGATCCGCCCGCCGGACAGGCCCTTGCCGACGTAGTCGTTGGCGTCGCCCAGCAGCCGCATGGTGATGCCGCGCGGGACGAAGGCGCCGAAGGACTGCCCGGCCGACCCGGTGAAGGTGAGGTCGATCGTGCCGTCGGGCAGGCCCTCGCCGCCGAAGCGGCGGGTGACCATCGAGCCGAGCATCGTGCCGACGGTGCGGTTGACGTTGCGCACCGGCAGCTCGAGGCTGACCGGCCGCGCGTCGAGCAGCGCGCCCTCGCAGAGCTGGATCAGCGTCTGGTCCAGGGCGACGTCCAGGCCGTGGTCCTGGTCGCGCACCTTGTGCCGGGCCGCGCCCTCCGGCAGCTCCGGCACGGCCAGCATCTTCGACAGGTCCAGCCCGGCGGCCTTCCAGTGGTCGACCGCCTGGCGGGTGTCGAGCAGCTCGGCGTGGCCGATCGCCTCGTCCAGCGAGCGGAAGCCCAGCTCGGCGAGGTACTGGCGCACCTGCTCGGCGAGGAACTCGAAGAACGTGACGACGAACTCCGGCCGCCCGGTGAACCGCTTGCGCAGCTCCGGGTTCTGCGTGGCGACGCCGACCGGGCAGGTGTCGAGGTGGCAGACGCGCATCATCACGCAGCCGGCGACGACCAGCGGAGCGGTGGCGAAGCCGTACTCCTCGGCGCCCAGCAGCGCGGCGATGATCACGTCGCGGCCGGTCTTCATCTGCCCGTCGGCCTGGACGACGATGCGGTCGCGCAGGCCGTTGGCCAGCAGCGTCTGCTGGGTCTCGGCCAGGCCGAGCTCCCACGGCGAGCCGGCGTGCTTGAGCGAGGTCAGCGGCGCCGCGCCGGTCCCGCCGTCGTGCCCGGAGATGAGGACGACGTCGGCGTGGGCCTTGCTCACCCCGGCCGCGACCGTCCCGACCCCGACCTCGCTGACCAGCTTGACGTGGACCCGTGCTGCGTCGTTGGCGTTCTTCAGGTCGTGGATGAGCTGCTTGAGGTCCTCGATCGAGTAGATGTCGTGGTGCGGCGGCGGGCTGATCAGGCCGACGCCCGGGGTGGAGTGCCGGGTGCGGGCCACCCACGGGTAGACCTTGGCGCCGGGCAGCTGGCCGCCCTCGCCGGGCTTCGCGCCCTGGGCCATCTTGATCTGGATGTCGTCGGCGTTGACCAGGTACTCGCTGGTGACGCCGAACCGGCCGCTGGCCACCTGCTTGATCGCCGAGCGGCGCAGGTCGCCGTTCGGGTCGGGCTGGAAGCGGTCGGGGTCCTCCCCGCCCTCACCGGTGTTGGACTTGCCGCCCAGCCGGTTCATGGCGATCGCCAGGGTCTCGTGCGCCTCCTGCGAGATGGAGCCGTAGCTCATCGCGCCGGTCTGGAAGCGCCTGACGATCTCGCTGACCGGCTCCACCTCGTCGATCGGCACGGGCGGGCGCACGCCGGTCCGCAGCGTGAACAGCCCGCGCAGCGTCGCGGCCTCCTCGGACAGCTTGTCCACGGTCTCGGTGTAACGCTGGAACACGTCGTACTGGCGGGCGCGGGTGGCGTGCTGCAGCAGGAACACCGTCTCGGGGTTGAACAGGTGCACCTCCCCCTCGCGGCGCCACTGGTACTCCCCGCCGGTCTCCAGCCGCCGGTGCGCGCGCTCGGTCGGGTTCTCCGGGTAGGCGCGGCGGTGGCGGATGGCCACCTCCTCGGCCAGGACGTCGATGCCGACGCCACCCAGCGGGCAGGAGGTGCCGGTGAAGTACTCGTCGACGAGCTCCTGGGAGAGGCCGACCGCCTCGAAGATCTGCGCCATCGTGTAGGAGCCGACGGTGCTGATGCCCATCTTGCTCATGACCTTCAGGACACCCTTGCCCAGCGCCTTGACCACGTTGCGGACCGCCTGCGCGGCCTGGATGCCGGTCAGGTTGCCGTCGCGGATGAGGTCCTCGATCGACTCGAAGGCCAGGTAGGGGTTCACCGCGGCCGCGCCGTAGCCCAGCAGCAGCGCGACGTGGTGCACCTCGCGGCAGTCGCCGGACTCGACGACCAGGCCGACCTCCATGCGGGTCTTCTGCCGCACGAGGTGGTGGTGGACGGCGGCCGTCATCAGCAGCGACGGGATCGGGGCGCGGTTCTCGTCGCAGTCCCGGTCGGAGAGCACGATGATCCGGGCGCCGGCGGCGATCGCCTTGCTGACCTTGGTGCGCAGCTGCTCGACGGCCTGCGCCAGCGCCGCCCCGCCGCCGTTGACGTCGAAGTGGCCGGTGATCCGGACGGCGGCGTAGCCGGGCAGGTCGCCGTCGTCGTCGATGTGCAGGATCTTGGCCAGCTCGTCGTTGTCGATGACCGGGAACGGCAGGAACAGCTGCCGGCAGGACGCCGGGGTGGCCTGCAGCAGGTTCTGCTCGGGGCCGAAGGTGCGGCCCAGGCTGGTCACCAGCTCCTCGCGGATGGCGTCCAGCGGCGGGTTGGTCACCTGGGCGAACAGCTGCCCGAAGTAGTCGTAGAGCAGCCGGGAGCGGTCCGAGAGAGCCGCCACCGGGGTGTCGGTGCCCATGGAGCCGATCGGCTCGGCGCCCGAGGACGCCATCGGGGTGAGCAGGACCCGCAGGTCCTCCTCGGTGTAGCCGAACAGCTGCTGCCGGCGGACGACGGACTCGTGGCTGGGCCGGGCGCGGCGGCGCTCGGGCAGCTGCGGCAGGTGGACCAGGCCGGCGTGCAGCCAGTCCTCGTAGGGGTGCTCGGCGGCGAGCGCGCCCTTGACCTCCTCGTCGCGCACGATCGCACCCGAAGCGGTGTCGACCAGGAACATCCGGCCCGGCTGCAGCCGGCCCTTGGCGACGACGTCGGCGTCGGGGATCTCCAGGACGCCGACCTCGCTGGCCAGCACGACCAGGTCGTCCTTGGTGTGCCACCAGCGGCCCGGGCGCAGCCCGTTGCGGTCCAGGACGGCGCCGATGAGCGTTCCGTCGGTGAACGCGACCGCGGCCGGCCCGTCCCACGGCTCCATGATCGAGGCGTGGAACCGGTAGAAGGCCCGGCGGGCCGGGTCCATCTCGTCGTGGTTCTCCCACGCCTCCGGGATCATCATGAGCACCGCGTGCGGCAGCGACCGCCCCGACAGGTGCAGCAGCTCGAGCACCTCGTCGAAGGTGGCCGAGTCGCTGAAGTCGCTGGCGGTGACGGGGAAGATCCGCTCGAGGCCCAGCTCCGACGCCGGACCGGCCGGGCCGTCGAACAGCTCGGTCTCGAGCTTCGCCTCGCGGGCGCGCATCCGGTTCCGGTTGCCCTTGATGGTGTTGATCTCGCCGTTGTGCGCGATCAGCCGGAACGGGTGGGCCAGCGGCCAGCTCGGGAAGGTGTTGGTGGAGAACCGGCTGTGCACCAGCGCGATCGCCGACTCGTAGCGCTCGTCGCGCAGGTCGGGGAAGAACGCGGGCAGCTGGTCGGTGGTCAGCATGCCCTTGTAGGTGACGGTGCGGGAGGACAGCGAGGCGATGTAGAGGGAGCTGCCTGCCTCCGACGCGGCCCGCTCGGCCCGCTTGCGCAGCACGAAGGCACGCCGCTCCAGCCGGGTGACGCCGTTGACGGCGACGCCGCCGCCGAACGCGGTGGCGTCGGCGCGGGCGCCGATGGTCTCGGCGACGAACAGCTGGGCGAAGTGCGGCATGACCGCGAGGGCGGTGGGGCCGACGTCGGCGCCGTCGGGGTCGACGGGCAGCTCGCGCCAGCCGAGGACGGTCAGGCCCTCCTCGGCGGCGAGGCGGTCCACGTCGGCGAGCCGCGCGGCGCGCTCGGTCCCGTCCACGGGCAGGAAGGCGACGCCGACGGCGTACTCGCCCACCGGCGGCAGGTCGAAGTCGACCTCGGCGCGCAGCAGCGCGTCCGGGACCTGGGTGAGGATGCCCGCGCCGTCCCCGGAGTTGGGCTCGGACCCGGCCGCACCGCGGTGGTCGAGGTTGTGCAACGCGGTGAGACCGGCGGCCACGATCCTCCGGGAGGCGCGTCCCTGCACGTCGGCGACGAAGGCGACGCCACAGGCGTCCTTGTCGTTGGCCGGGTCGTACAGGCCGCTCGCGGCCGGGACGGCGGAGAACGGCACGGCGGTGCCGCCGGAGAACGACGAGTTCGCGGCGGGGGCGGTGGACTCGGACATGTCACTCCCGTCGTCGGCACGCCACCTGCGTCCCCGGCGGCGGCGGCGGGGGCAGGGCGGGGGCGCGGGGCCCGGCCGGTGGTCAGAGGGCAGAGGAGCGGAGCACTGCGGGAGAGCCGGCCGGCGGACGGTCCGGAGACCGTCGGGCCCGACCCGGCTGGCGAGCCCCGGGGATGGTGCCCCGGTGCTGTCGTCCGCGGGGCGGCGCTGGCCCGGTTCCGACGCGTGCGACCCCGCCGGGATCACCGTGGGGTCTCGGCAGAAGGGTACACAGGCGCGACACCGGTCTCGTACGCCCGAACCCCGGCTGGCGGCGCGTCGTCCTCAGCCGTCGGAGTGTCGCCGACCGCCGTCCCCACCAGGGTCTTCGCCGTCGCGGACCTCCGCGGTGGCGGGCGCGACCGCCGGGGCGGCACCGGCCCGGTCGCCGCGGCCGGTCGCGGTGTCGCCGGCGTCACGTCCCCGGGTGATCACCTCGCGCGGGCGGCCGCGCTGCCAGACCATGTACCCCACCGCGAGCAGGCCGACGACGGCGGCGGTGTAGACGTTGAGCCGGACGCCGAGGATCGTCTCCGCGGGGTCGGTGCGCAGCAGCTCGATCCACAGCCGGCCGGCGCAGTAGAGGGCGACGTAGAGGGCGAAGGCGCGCCCGTGGCCGAGCCGGAACCGCCGGTCGGCCCACACCACGACCAGGGCCGCGGCCAGGTTCCACAGCAGCTCGTAGAGGAACGCCGGGTGGAAGGTGCCCAGCACGAGGGGCTGGCCGTCGGCGCCCACGACCGCGCGGGTGCCGGTCCACTCGTAGACGGTCAGCGCCCAGGGCAGGTCGGTGGCCCGGCCGTAGAGCTCGTTGTTGAACCAGTTGCCCAGCCGCCCGATGGCCTGGGCGACCAGCAGCCCGGGGGCCAGCGCGTCGCCGAAGGCGGGCAGCGGGATGCCGCGGCGGCGGCAGGCGATCCAGGCGCCGACCGCGCCGAGGGCGATGGCGCCCCAGATGCCGAGGCCGCCCTCCCAGATCGCGAGGGCGCGCAGCGGGTCGCCGCCCTCGCCGAAGTAGGGCCGGGGGCTGCTGACGACGTGGTACAGCCGGCCGCCGATGATCCCGAACGGGACCGCCCAGACGGCGATGTCCAGGACGTCGCCGGGCGCTCCGCCGCGGGCCACCCAGCGCCGCTCGGTGATCACGACCGCGGCCACGATCCCGGCGATGATGCACAGCGCGTAGGCCCGCAGCGGGAACGGGCCGAGCTCCCAGACCGCCTGGGTGGGGCTGGGGATCGCGGCCAGCACCGTCACTGCGCAGCCACCGGGCGCCGGACGCCCGCGGCGAGGTCCTCCGACAGCCGGCGGACGCCGTCGGCCCCCCGGCCCTCGAGCAGCTCCCGCACGTAGGCCGACCCGACGATCACGCCGTCGGCGAAGCCGGCGACCTCGGCGGCCTGGTCGCCGTTCGAGACGCCCAGGCCCACGCAGACCGGCACGTCGGTGACCGCGCGGGTGCGGGCGACCAGCTCCTCGGCGGCGTCGCCGACGGCGGCCCGGGTGCCGGTCACGCCCATGGTGGAGGCGGCGTAGACGAAGCCGCGGCAGGCACGGGCCGTCGCGGCCAGCCGGGCGTCGGTGGAGGACGGCGCGACGAGGAACACCCGGTCGAGGTCGTGGGCCTCGGACGCGGCGAGCCAGGCCGCGGCCTCGTCGGGGATGAGGTCGGGGGTGATCGCCCCTGCTCCCCCGGCGGCGGCCAGATCCGCGGCGAACCGGTCGACGCCGTAGCGCTCGATGGGGTTCCAGTAGCTCATCACCACCGCCGTCGCACCGGCGGCGGCGACCGCCTCGACGGCGCGCAGCACGTCGCGCATGCCGACGCCCGCGCGCACGGCCGGGTCGACGGCCTGCTGGATGACCGGGCCGTCCATGCCGGGGTCGCTGTAGGGGACGCCGACCTCGACGACGTCGGCCCCGCCCTCGACGGCCGCGACCATGGCCGCGATGGAGGCGTCGACGTCCGGGTAGCCGACCGGGAGGTAGGCGACCAGCGCCGCCCGGCCCTCCGCCTTCGCCTCGTCGATGGCCTCCTGCAGCCGTGACACGGCTCGGCTCCGGTCTCGCTCCGCTCCTCGCTCGACGCCGTCAGTCGCCTCCGCGGCGCTCGCTGCGATGCTCACTCCACCGTCGCCCTCGGACGTCATGCCGACTCCCCCGCGTCCTGCCCGGCGACCGCGTCGCCGGAGGTGACCGCGCCCTCGGTGGGCTGCTGGTCGGTGTCCATGCCGGCGCCGGGCTCCACGTGCTCGCGGTCGCCGAGGCCGAACCAGCGGGACGCCGTCTCGACGTCCTTGTCGCCGCGGCCGGAGAGGTTGACCAGCAGCAGCGGGGGCTCGTCCCCGGCCCGCCCCGCGAGCTCCTGCCCCAGCTTCACCACCCCGGCCAGCGCGTGCGCGGACTCGATCGCCGGGATGATGCCCTCCGTTCGGCACAGCAGCGCGAAGGCCTCCATGGCCTCGGCGTCGGTGACCGGGCGGTACTCCGCCCGGCCGATGTCGTGCAGGTGGGAGTGCTCCGGGCCCACCCCCGGGTAGTCCAGGCCGGCGCTGATCGAGTGCGACTCGGTGGTCTGCCCGTTCTCGTCCTGCAGCAGGTAGGAGCGGGCGCCGTGCAGCACCCCCGGCGTCCCGCCGGTGATGCTGGCCGCGTGCCGGCCGGTGCCCACGCCGTCCCCGCCGGCCTCCAGGCCGATCAGGCGCACGCCGTCGTCGGGGACGAAGGCGGTGAAGATGCCGATCGCGTTGGAGCCGCCGCCCACGCAGGCCAGGACCGCGTCGGGCAGCCGGCCGGTCCGCTCGAGCACCTGGGCGCGCGCCTCGTCGCCGATGACCCGCTGGAAGTCGCGGACCATCTCCGGGAACGGGTGCGGGCCGGCAACGGTGCCGAAGACGTAGTTCGTCGTCCCGACGTTGGTGACCCAGTCGCGGAAGGCCTCGTTGATGGCGTCCTTGAGGGTCCGCGAGCCGGTGGTGACCGGCACGACCTCGGCCCCGAGCAGCCGCATCCGGGCGACGTTGAGCGCCTGGCGGCGGGTGTCCTCCTCGCCCATGTAGATCGTGCAGGACAGCCCCATGAGCGCCGCGGCCGTGGCGGTCGCGACCCCGTGCTGACCGGCGCCGGTCTCGGCGATGACCCGCTGCTTGCCGATCCGCTTGGTGAGCAGCGCCTGGCCCAGGACGTTGTTGATCTTGTGCGAGCCGGTGTGGTTGAGGTCCTCGCGCTTGAGCCAGACGCGCGCTCCGCCGGCGTGCTCGGCGAACCTCGGCACCTCGGTGATCGGGCTCGGCCGGCCGGTGTAGTCCCGATGCAGCGCGGCGAACTCCTCGATGAAGGCCGGGTCGGCGCGCATGGCGCGGTAGGCCTCGGTCAGCTCGTCGAGGGCGGCGACCAGCGCCTCGGGCACGAACCGGCCACCGAAGACCCCGAAGTGCCCGGTGGCGTCGGGCCAGCTCGGCTGCGCCGGCTCGAGTCGCTCCTCGGGCGGGTGGACGGCGCTCGTGGTCATGGCCCCAGTGTCCCGCGTCCGGCGGCGCAGGGGGCGCAGGGGGTCAGCGCGCCGTCCCGGCGTGCGGTGCGCGCCACTGTCGCGCCGTTCTCCACGCTCTCGCGCCGGTGCAGCAGCGCGGGGACAGGAGGAACGGCGCGGGAGTCGGCCCGTCCCACCCAGCCTGCCGGGGTGACGGGGAGCGGGGACGACGGCCGGCGGGCGGCGCTGGCGGCCGTCCGGTGGGTCGACGGCCACGGCGACGTGTGGGCCGGCGCCGGCGTGACCCACGTGGCCGGCCTGGGGGCCCGGGGCTTCCCCGTCGGCGCCCCGACCGCCATGGCGCTCGGCGCCGGCTCCGTGCCGGTCCGGAAGCGGCCGGGCCGGCTGCCCGGCCCGACCCCCAGCGGCTGGGCGGCTCCCGACCACCGCGGCTCGCGGCACGAGCTGCACGTCCAGGCGGTGCTGCGCCCCGGCGACCGGGTTCTGGTGGTCGACGACCGGGCCGAGCGCGGGGGCCAGGCGGAGGCGGCCGCCGGGCTCCTCCGGCGGCAGGGCGCGGAGGTGGCCAGGGTGGCGCTGGTCGTCGACGAGCTCCCCGACGACGTCCGGGCCCGGCTGGACCGGGGCGGCCCCGTCCAGGGGCTCGCGCCGAGCCCGCGAGGCGTGCGGAGGACGGGGTCCGCTGTCAGCGGGGGGTGTGCGGGGTGGCCGGGTGCGCGCCGGCGGTGACGAGGTCGGCGACCGCCTGGCGGGCGTCGCCGGCGGTGACCAGGCCCTCGCCGACGAGGACGGCGTCGGCACCGGCGGACGCGTAGGAGAGCAGGTCGTGCGGGCCGCGGACGCCGGACTCGGCGACCTTGACCACCCCCGAGGGCAGCCCCGGCGCGATCCGCTCGAAGGTGGAGCGGTCGACCTGCAGCGTGGTGAGGTCGCGGGCGTTCACGCCGATGACCGCGGCGCCGGCCGACAGCGCCCGGTCGGCCTCGGCCTCGGTGTGCACCTCGACCAGCGCGGTCATGCCGAGCGACTCCACCCGCTCCAGCAGGCCCACCAGCGCGTTCTGCTCGAGCGCGGCGACGATGAGCAGGACGACGTCGGCCCCGTGGGCGCGCGCCTCGTGCACCTGGTAACTGGTGACCACGAAGTCTTTGCACAGCACCGGGACGTCGACCGCAGCGCGGACGGCGGCGAGATCGGCCTGGCTCCCGCCGAACCGGCGCCGCTCGGTGAGCACGCTGATCACCCGGGCGCCGCCGTCGGCGTACTGCCGGGCCAGCACCGCGGGGTCGGGGATGTCGGCGAGCGCGCCCTTGGACGGGCTCTGCCGCTTCACCTCCGCGATGACCCCGACGCCGGGGGCGCGCAGCGCGGCCAGCGCGTCGAGCGGCGGGCGGGCGTCGGCCGTGGCGGCCTTGACCTCCGCCAGGGGGGTGAGCGCCTCGCGTGCCGTCAGGTCCTCACGGACGCCGGCGACGATCTCGTCGAGCACGGACACGAGTCCTCCCGCTGCTGCTCGTCGTCCACCCACCGGGGTCCTGGGAGCACCCACGGGGTGCGGCCCCGGCCGGGACCGTATCCGTGGACCCACTCTAGAGGCGGCGCTCGCCGCCCTCCCCGCGGGGGCGGCGGACCTCCCCCGTGGGGGGTGTGGACCGCGCGGTCCCGGGTAGTCAGCGCCGTTCCGTCGGCTCCTCGGTGGGGTCCTCACCGCGGTCCAGGGCCCGCCAGGCGTCGAGCGCGCGGTCCTCGTCGCTCTGCCGGCGGGCGGGGGCGGCGACGGTCGCGGTGCGCTCGTACCGGCGGCCCATGCCCGGCCAGCCCCGGCCGCGCAGCACGGCGAGCAGGCCCGCGGCGACGGCGAGCAGACCGGCGACCAGCGCGAGCGCCGGCCAGGCGGCGGACACCGCGGTGGTGAGCGTGCTGCCCGGTGTCGCGCCGCCGACCACTCCGGCGGCCGCGGCGTCCCCGTCGGTGACCAGGGTGCGCAGGCCCGACCAGCCGAGCACTCCCCCGGCGAGCGCGGCGAGCAGGCCGACGAGCACCCGGCCGGGGCCGCGGACGGCGAGCAGCGCGACCGCCGCGGCCAGCAGCACTAGCCCGCCGGCGGGCACCAGCGGGGCCAGGTCCGACCCGGTCAGCCCCTCGGTCACCGGCGGGAACGGCGCGGGACGCACCACGGTGGCGGTGACCCAGGTCTGCCCGCCGCTGGACAGCGCCAGCCCGCCGGCTCCCGCCAGCCCGACGACGGCCGCGGCCATCTCGCGCCGCTGACCGCTCACGGCAGCTCCCGCATCCCCTCCGCCGTCGCGATCGCCGACAGCACCGCCCGCGCCTTATGCCGGGTCTCGGCCTCCTCGGTCGCCGGGTCGCTGTCGGCCACGACGCCGGCGCCGGCCTGCACGTAGGCGCGGCCCTGGTGCAGCACCGCCGTCCGGATGGCGATCGCCATGTCCAGGTCGCCGCCGGCGTCGACGTAGCCGACCGTGCCGGCGTACAGCGCCCGCCGGGTCGGCTCCAGCGACTCGATGATCTCCATCGCCCGCGGCTTGGGCGCCCCGGAGACGGTGCCCGCGGGGAAGGTCGCGTCGAACACGTCGAGGGCGTCCCACTGCGGTGCGACCTCACCGGCCACGGTCGACACCAGGTGCATGACGTGGCTGTAGTGCTCGATCCGCATGAAGTCGGGCACCTCGACCGAGCCCGGCACGCACACCCGGCCCAGGTCGTTGCGGGCCAGGTCGACCAGCATCACGTGCTCGGCGCGCTCCTTGGGGTCGGCGAGCAGGCCCTCGGCCAGCCGCACGTCCTCCTCGGGGGTCGCCCCGCGCGGGCGGGTGCCGGCGGGCGGGTGGACGACGGCCGAGCTGCCGGTCACCGTGACCAGCGCCTCCGGTGAGGAGCCGACGACGTCGAACGGCGACTCGCGGCCGGCGAAACGCAGCAGGTACATGTACGGCGAGGGGTTGGTCGCCCGCAGCACCCGGTAGAGGTCGAGCGCCTCCACCTCGGTCGCCACCTCGAAGCGCTGCGCGAGCACCACCTGGAAGGCGTCGCCGGCGCGGATGTGCTCGCGGATCCGCTCGACGCCGTCCTCGAAGACCCCGGGCGCCATGTTGCTCTGCACCGGCGGCGGCTCGGCGGTGGCGAAGGTGGCCACCCCGGACGGCCCGGCCTTGGTCAGGTCGGCGGCCATCGCGTCGAGCCGGGTGACCGCGTCGTCGTAGCCGCCGGTCCCCCTCAGCGCGTTGGCGATGAGCAGCACCGTGCCGTCGTGGTGGTCGAGCACGGCGAGGTCGGTGACCAGCACGAGCGCGAGCTCGGGCATGCCGAGGTCGTCGGTGCTGGTGACCGGCAGCCGCTCCAGGCGGCGGACGACGTCGTAGCCGAGGTAGCCGACCAGCCCACCGGTGAGCGGGGGCAGGTCGGGACGGCGCGGTGAGCGCAGCCGCCGGGACAGCGTGCGGACGGCGGCCAGCGGGTCGGCCGGGAGGTCGTCGGTGAGGCCCGGCAGCTCCTCGCCCAGCCACTGCGCCGCGCCGTCCCGCTCGCTGAGCACCCCGGCGCTGCGGACGCCGACGAAGCTGTACCGGCTCCACTGCTTGCCCTGCTCGGCGGACTCCAGCAGCACCGTGCCCGGCCGGTTGCCGGCGAGCTTGCGGTAGATCCCGACCGCGGTCTCACCGTCGGCCAGCAGCCGGCGGGTGACCGGCACCATCGGCTGGTCGAGGCCGGCGAACTCCTCCGCCGACGGGGAGGTCTCACCGAGCCGCACGGGTGACCTCCAGGGGGCGGTGGAAGCAGGACCGTTCGCCGGTGTGGCAGGCCGGGCCCTCCTGGTCGACGAGCACCAGCAGCGCGTCGCCGTCGCAGTCCAGGCGGACGTCGCGGACCCACTGGCGGTGCCCCGAGGTCTCGCCCTTCACCCAGTACTCGCGCCGGCTGCGCGACCAGTAGGTGGCCCGGCCGGTGGTCATCGAGCGGTGCAGCGCCTCGTCGTCCATCCAGGCCACCATGAGCACCTCGCCGGTGTCGTGCTGCTGGACGACGGCGGCGACCAGCCCGGCGGGGTCGCGGCGCAGGAGTGCGGCGATCTCGGGGGCCAGGGCGGACTCGGTGGCGGGGACGGCGGGCATGCGCCCGATCGTCCCACCCGCGCACCCCCGGCCGGGTCACCGGTGCGGCGTCGTCCCCCCGTCGGAGGTGCCCGCGAACCAGGCGCGGGCCGGCCGGCCGACGGCCAGGCCCAGGGCGACCGCCGGCGCCGCGGCGAGGGCCAGCACGAGGACCAGGAAGACGCCCCTCCCGGTGTCGAAGGCGGTCAGCAGGCGCACCGCCCACCAGGCGGCCAGGGCCAGCTGGAGGGCGAAGGCCCCGACGAGAGCCCACCGGGACAGCGGGCTGCGGCGGGTCAGCGCGAGGACGCCGGCGGCCACCAGGACGACGACGGAGACCAGCTGGACGGCGGCCGACGTGCCCGCCTCCGCCACCAGGGCCGCGCCGTCGGCCGGGAAGCCGGGCTGGTCCGCGGCCATCGCGAAGACCGCGACCAGCAGCTGGAGGTAGGCGGTCGCCAGCGCCACGGCGGCGGCCTGGACGAGGGCCAGCACCGCGGCGGCGACGACCTGCCCCGGCCGCTGGGGACGCCTCGGGACCGGCGGCCAGGGCTGCGGCCACGGGGACGGCGGCGGCCAGCCCGGAGCGGTCCAGTACGGCGTCGTCGTCGGCGGCGGGCCGGCGTAGGGCGCGCCGGCCTCGGTCTCCGTCGCCGGGTCCGACCAGGGGTTCGGCGGCGCGCTCACAGCGCGGAGGCCAGCGCCCGGCCCGCCGTCCGGCCGGAGAACAGGCAGCCGCCCAGGAAGGTGCCCTCCAGCGAGCGGTAGCCGTGCATGCCACCGCCGCCGAAGCCGGCGACCTCGCCCGCGGCGTAGAGCCCGGGGAAGACCTCGCCGCCGTCCCGCAGCACGCGCCCGGACAGGTCGGTCTCCAGCCCGCCGAGGGTCTTGCGGGTGATCAGGTTGAGCCGGACGGCGACCAGCGGCCCGGCCTCGGGATCGAGCAGCCGGTGCGGCGGGGCCACCCGGATCAGCTTGTCGCCGAGGTAGTTCCGGGCGCCGCGGACCGCGGTGACCTGGAGGTCCTTGGTGAACGGGTGGGCGATCTCGCGGTCGCGGGCGACGACCTCCCGCTCGACGTCGGCGAGCCGCAGCTCGGGGGTGCCGCCGGTGACGCGGTTCATGCCGGCGACCAGCTCGGGCAGCGTCCGGGCGACCACGAAGTCCTCGCCGCGGTCGAGGAAGGCCTGCACGGGCGGGGCGACGCCGGCCCTGACCCGGCCGAGCAGCAGCGTGACGTCCTTGCCGGTGAGGTCGGGGTTCTGCTCGGAGCCCGAGAGCGCGAACTCCTTCTCCACGATCTTGTGCGTGGCGACGAACCAGGTGTGCTCGTGGCCGGTCCGCCCGATGTGGGCCAGGGTGCCCAGGGTGTCGAAGCCGGGGAACAGCGGCACCGGGAGCCGCGTGCCGGTGGCGTCGAGCCACAGCGACGAGGGCCCGGGCAGGATCCGGATGCCGTGCCGCTGCCAGACCGGCGAGTGGTTGGCGATGCCCTCGGTGTAGTGCCACATCCGGTCGCGGTTGATCAGGGAGCCGCCGGCGGCCTCGGTGGCCTGCAGCATCCGGCCGTCGACGTGCGCCGGGACGCCGGACAGCAGCCGCTGCGGTGCGGGCCCGAGGCGGGCGGGCCAGTTCTGCCGGACCAGGTCGTGGTTGCCACCGATGCCACCGGAGGTGACGACGACGGCCTGGGCGCGGACCTCGAACTCGCCGACCGCCGTGCGCGAGCTCGCCTCGCCGCGCGCGACGTCGCTGGGCTCCAGCACGGTGCCGCGGACGCCGGTGACCGCGCCGCCGTTCACGACGAGCTCGTCGACGCGGTGCCGGAACAGCAGCCGCAGCACGCCCCGGTCGGCGGCGTCCCGGACCCGGCGGGCGAACGGCGCGACGATGCCCGGCCCGGTGCCCCAGACGATGTGGAAGCGCGGCACCGAGTTGCCGTGGCCGGTGGCGGTGTAGCCGCCGCGCTCGGCCCAGCCGACCACCGGGAACAAGCCGATGCCCTGCTCGCGCAGCCACGCCCGCTTCTCCCCCGCCGCGAACTGCAGGTAGGCCTCGGCCCACTGCCGCGGCCAGTGGTCCTCCGCGCGGTCGAAGCCGGCGGTGCCCAGCCAGTCCTGCCGGGCCAGCTCCAGGGAGTCGCGCACCCGCAGCCGGCGCTGCTCGGGCGAGTCGACGAGGAACAGCCCGCCGAAGGACCACCACGCCTGCCCGCCGAGGAACTGCTCGGGCTCCTGGTCGAGCAGCACCACCCGCTTGCCCGCATCGGCCAACTCCGCGGCCGCGACCAGCCCGGCCAGCCCCGCCCCCACCACCACGACGTCGGTGTCCAACACGGATCGCACGCTAGCCGTTGCGCTGCGTCCCGCGTCCCTGCTCCCGGCCTCGCGTCGCCCGGGCGGGGCCGGTCCACTCCCGGACCGGGCGGCGGACGGCGAGCAGCAGGCAGCCGACCGGGCCGACCAGCAGCAGCAGCGCCTGCCCGACCACGGCCCCGAGGCCCAGCGCGCCGAACAGCACGGCGGTGCCCAGCAGGGCGAGGGCGAGGGCGACGCTGACGACGGCCAGCAGCGCCCACGCCCGTGCCCGCCCGAGCCAGGCCAGCGCCGCGCCGCCCAGCGCCAGCACGGCCAGCACCACGGGGACGACGACGTACCAGGCCGCGGACAGCTCGGGGTCGCGGAGCAGCCAGGCCAGCCACAGGTACTCGGCGGCGACGAGGACGGCGAAGACGGCGGTGAACGGGACGAGCACCGGCCGCCCGGCCGGCGGGGACGGCGGCTGCGGGCGCGGCGCCGCCCGCGGGGAGCGCCGCGCCGCCGCCCGGTTCCGCGAGGAGGACGACGCCATGGCCGGCAGCGTAGGAGGAGGACCCCCTTGCCCCCACCACTCGCGGGCTCGTGGCGGGACCCTACGAGGGGGCCACTCGGCTGGACGTCGTCAGCCGGTGCGGCGGGGCCGCCCGGCCACCCACCGGCGCACCCGCGGGGTGGCCGCGAGCACCGCGGCCACCACCGGGGCCAGCAGGAGCAGCAGCGGCAGGACCGGGTTGCCGGCGTCCTCGGTCCGGGCGGCCGTCCAGACGACCACGCCGGCCAGGACCGCCACCGGGACCACGGCGATCACCATCGGCAGCCAGCCGCGGCGGGCGAGCAGCCAGATCGCGGCCCAGACCTGCACCAGGGGCGCGAGGACCAGCAGGTAGGCCCACGGGTCGGGGCCCGCGTCGGCGGTCAGCCCGCCGAGCGCGACGGCGATGACGGCGAGGAAGCCGGTCGGGACCGCGCCGATGAGCCCGAGGGCGGCGGAGAGGATCGCCGGCGGCGGCGTGCGCGCGTCCGGTGGGGCGCTGGGGGTGGAGGTCGTCACCCTCCGCAGGTTAGGGGCGCGGGGACCCGCCGTCGTCCCCTTCCCGCCCGGGGTCCGCCGTCGTCGCCCGGGACCCGACACCACGGGTTCCGGGCGATGACGGCGCAGGTCAGGCCGCGGGCTGGGGTTCCCCCGCCGAGGAGCGGCGCCACGAGGCGTGCAGCCGCGCGTACGGCCCCTCGGCGTCGACCAGGTCGGCGTGCGCACCGCGCTGCACGACCCGGCCGGCGTCGACGACCAGCACCTCCTCGGCCCGCTCGGCGGTGGAGAGCCGGTGGGCGATGGTGAGCGTCGTCCGACCGTCGGTGAGCCGGTCCAGCGCGTGGGTGAGCCGGCGCTCGGTGGCCGGGTCGACGGCGCTGGTGGCCTCGTCGAGCACGAGCAGGTCGGGGTCGGCGACGTAGGCCCGGGCGACGGCGACCAGCTGCCGCTCCCCCGCCGACAGCGACTCCCCGCGCTGGCCGACGCGGGTCGCCACGCCGTCGGCCAGGCCGGCCACCCAGTCGCCCAGGCCGAGCTCCTCGAAGGCGGCGGACACGTCGGCGTCGGTCAGCCCCGGGCGGCCGTAGCGCACGTTGTCGGCCACGGTCGCGTCGAACAGGAACCCGTCCTGCGGCACCATCACCACCCGCTGCCGGAGCGAGGCGAACGCCACCCGGTCCAGCGGCACCCACCCGGCAGCGTCGTCGCCCAGCAGCACGCGGCCCTCAGAGGGGTCCATCAGCCGGGTGACCAGCTTGGCGAACGTCGTCTTGCCCGATCCGGTCTCGCCGACGATCGCGACCCGGCGGCGAGGCGCGATCTCCAGGTCGACGTCCTCCAGGGCGGGGGGTGCACCCGGGGCGTACCGGAAGGTGACGTGCTCGAACCGCACGCCGAGCGGCGTGTGCGGCAGCTCCCGCGCGGTGGTCGGGTCGGCGACGGCGGGGTCGCGGACGTCGGGCTCGGTCTCCAGCACGTCGAGCACCCGGCGGAACCCGGCGATCGCGTTCTGCGCCTCGTTGAGCACCTCGCTGGCGGTCTGCACGGGGGCGACGAAGAGGGTGACGAGGAAGAGGAACGCCACGAGGGTGCCGGGGGTGAGGTCGCCGTCCAGACCGAGCAGGACGCCGGCGACGACCACCGCCACGTTGGCGACCGCGGCGACGAACTCGCCGCTGACGAAGACCGCCGCGGTGGTCCGCTGCGCCCGCACCTGCGCGCGGTAGTGGCCGTCGATGGCGCGGTCCAGGCGGGCGGCGGTGCGCTCGCGGATGCCGTAGGCGCGCACGGTGGAGGCGCCGACGACGGCCTCGGACACCGCGGCCAGCACGTCGCCGACCCGCTCGCGCACGATGCCGTAGACGACGGCCAGCCGGGCGGCGAAGAAGCGGACGGCGATCGCCAGCGGGACGAAGCAGACCAGCACCACCAGGGTGAGCTGCCACGAGTAGACGGACATGACCACCGTGGCGACGAGCAGCTGCCCGAGGCTCACCACGCCGAGCACCCCGCCCCACTGCATGAAGGTGGAGAGCTGGTCGACGTCGCTGGTCACGCGGGAGACCAGCGAGCCGCGGCGCTGCCCCTGCTGGTGCAGCACCGAGAGGTCGTGCACGTGCCGGAAGGCCTGCGTGCGCAGCCCGGCCAGCGCGGTCTCCGTCGTCCGGAACAGCCGGACGTTCATCCGGTAGACCGCCACGACGGTCAGCAGCACGACGACGGCGCAGGCCAGGACGACGTTCCGGACGAGGTCCAGGTCCGGGCCGCCGGGGCCGGCCAGGCCGCGGTCGATGACCTGCTGGACGGCGATCGGCACGACCACCCGGCCGGCGGTGGCGACCAGCGCGAGCGCGAAGGTCGCCGGCAGGCCGCGGCGGAACTCGGGCATCATCCGCAGGCCGCGGCGCAGCGTGGCGAACGCGCCCTCGCTCCGGTGCTCGACCAGCGCCGTCACGCCGCCACCTCCGTCTGCGCGTAGGCCCGCACCAGCGCGGCGTACCCGGGGACCTCGGCGAGCAGCTGCTCGTGGCTGCCGCGGGCGAGCACCTGCCCGCCCTCCAACCAGACCACCTCGTCGGCCAGCGCGATGGTGGCCTGCCGGTAGGCGACCACGACGACGGTCGAGGGCCGCTCGGCGTCCCGCAGGGCGTCGAGGATGCGGGCCTCCACGGCCGGGTCGACGGCGCTGGTCGCGTCGTCGAGCACCAGCAGCCGGGGACGGCGGACCACGGCGCGGGCCAGCGCGATCCGCTGCCGCTGCCCGCCCGAGAGCGTCGCGCCGCGCTCCCCGACCCGGGTGTCCAGGCCCTCGGGCAGCCGGCGCACGACGTCGTCCACCGCGGCGGTGGCCAGCGCGGCCCACACCTCGTCGTCGGGGACGTCCCCGCCCAGGGTGACGTTGCCGCGGACGGTGTCGTCGAACAGGAAGGTGCCCTGCGGGACGAACGCCGCCTGGGCGCTGACCTCGCCCTCGCGCAGCGCGCGCAGGTCGACCCCGTCGAGGAGCACGTCGCCGGTGGCCGGGTCGACCAGCCGGACGAGCAGCCCGGCCAGCGTCGACTTGCCCGACCCGGTCGGCCCGACGACGGCGACCGTGCTGCCGGGGGCGACGTCGAAGGTGACGCCCGACAGGGTCGGCCGCGCGGCGCCCTCGAAGCCGTAGTCGACCCCGCGCAGGCCCAGCCCCGCGCCGCCGGTGCCGGTCACCGCGGCCTCCGTGCCGTGCGGGGTCTCGCCGGTCGCGTCGAGCACCGGCGTCACGCGGTCGAAGCCGGCGAGCGCGCGCGGCAGGTCGGCGAGCACCCAGCCGATCGCGCGGATCGGCAGGGCCAGCAGGGTGAACAGGTAGGCGATGGAGACCAGGTCGCCGGCGTCGGTGGCGCCGTCGACGACGCGGGTGGCGCCGATGAGCAGGACGGCGAGCGTGCCGAGGGCGGGCAGCGCCTCCATCAGCGGGTCGAACAGCCCGCGCACCCGGCCGACCGCGACCAGCCCGTCGCGCAGCTCCTCGGCGCGGCCGGTGAACCGGCGGGTCTCGACGTCCTCCCGGCCGAGGGTCTTCACCACCAGGGCGGCGTCGAAGCTCTCGTGGGCGATCTCGCTGACCTCGGCGCGCAGCTGCTGGGCCCGCCGCATCCGCGGGCTCATGGCCTGCGAGTAGACGGCGTTGACCAGGAAGACCAGCGGGAACACCACCAGGCCGACCACCGCCAGCCACGGGTCGGTGGCCACCAGCGCGGCCACGGTGATCCCGATCATCACCACCGCGCCGCAGGCGAAGGGCAGCGGCGCGACGAAGAACCAGGCCGCCTCGACGTCGGAGTTCGCGTTGGACAGCAGCTGCCCGGTGGGGTGGCGCTGGTGCCAGGACAGCGGCAGCCGCAGGTACTGGCCGGTCACCCGGCGGCGGTACTCCGCCTGCAGCCGGTAGCCCATGACGCCCGCGAACAGCCGCCGGCCGAGGATGCCGAGGATCTTCAGGACGGCGACGCCGAGGATCGCGGCCGCGGCCAGGGTGAGCGCGCCGGCGGAGGTGACGCCGTCCCGCAGCGCCGGGAGGACGACCCGGTCGACGACCTCGCCGAGCACGTAGGCGCTGGCGACGGTCATCGCGCCGTAGAGGGTGCTGGCGAGGAAGGCCAGCGCGAACATCCCCGGCTGCTCGACGATCGCCCGCCCGACGTGGCGCATCCCTCGCCGGACGACGGCGTCTCGGCGGCGGGGCACGGGTCTCCTCGGTGGTGGTGCGGGCGGTGCCTGCGACTGTACGTAGGCGGACCGACTGGTCGCCTGCGCTTTCCGGGCCTGCTGTTTCCGGGCCTGTCCGTTTCCGGGTACGGCCCCGTCGGTAACCCCGGCCGGTGACCTCCTCTTCCCGGCCGCTGGCCCAGCGCGAGCGCACGGCGCTCGCCGACCTGCTCGAGGAGCTGGGACCGGACGCGCCCACCCGCTGCGCGGGCTGGACGACGGCGCACCTGGCCGCGCACCTCGTCACCCGCGACCGTCGTCCGGACACCACGCCGGGCTTCGCCCTCGAGGCCACGCCGATCGGCCGGCCGTTCGCCGCCTGGTCGCACTCCGTGGAAGACCGGCTGCGCACCCGCACCCGCTACGCCGACCTCGTCGCCCGCGTGCGCTCCGGGCCGCCGCGGTGGCTGCCGGCCGCGTGGCCGCCGGTGGCCGCGGTGGTCGACACCGCGGAGTACGCCATCCACCACGAGGACGTCCGCCGGGCCCAGCCGGGCTGGTCCCCTCGCGAGCTCCCGCGGTGGGACCAGGACCGGCTCTGGGGCAACGTCGTCTTCTTCGGCCGGGTCGCCGCCGGCGGTGTCCCCGGTGCCCTGGTGCTGCGCCGCGGCGACGTGCCCGGGGTGGAGCGGCGCTACGGCAGCGGGACACCGGAGACGGTGGTCGAGGGCGAGCCGCTGGAGCTGCTCCTCTGGACGAGCGGGCGGCGCGACGTCGCCCGGGTCACCACCGGCTGACGGTGTCGTGACGAGTGGGGGCCGGAGGCTCCCGCGAGGAACGACGGAGCAGCTCCGCGTGGCCCCCTTCCGGGTCCCGCCCCGAGCCTGCGAGGGGTGGGGAGAAGGGGGTCCTTCTGGGCACCTGGAGGCGGTGTCGTCCGGCAGGACGACGGTGTCACAGGGGGTGGTCGGTCTCCCGGCGGACCGGGACGCCGGCGTCGCCGAGCGCGGCCTTGACGTCGCCGATGCGCAGCTTGCCGAAGTGGAAGACCGTGGCGGCCAGGACGGCGTCCGCGCCGGCCTCGACCGCGGGCGGGAAGTCCGCGGTCTCCCCCGCGCCACCGCTGGCGATCACCGGCACGGAGACCTCTCGGCGCACCGCGCGGATCAGCTCGAGGTCGAAGCCGGCCTCGGTGCCGTCGGCGTCCATCGAGTTCAGCAGCACCTCGCCGACGCCGAGCTCGGCGGCCTGCACCACCCACTCGACGGCGTCCCGGCCGGTGCCGCGCCGTCCGCCGTGCGTGGTGATCTCGAAGCCGGAGTCGGTGACCGCGCCGTCGCGGGCGCGCCGGGCGTCCAGGGACAGCACGAGCACCTGGTTGCCGAAGCGGTCGCTGATCTCGCTGATCAGCTCGGGCCGGGCGACGGCGGCGGTGTTGACCGCGACCTTGTCCGCACCCGCGCGCAGCAGCTTGTCGACGTCGGTGACCGACCGGACGCCGCCGCCGACGGTGAGCGGGATGAACACGCTCTCCGCGGTCCGGCGCACGACGTCGTAGGTGGTCTCCCGGTCACCGGAGCTGGCGGTGATGTCGAGGAAGGTCAGCTCGTCGGCGCCCTCGGCGTCGTAGACCCGGGCCATCTCCACCGGGTCGCCGGCGTCGCGCAGGTCGACGAAGTTGACGCCCTTGACCACCCGGCCGGCGTCGACGTCCAGGCACGGGATCACCCGCACGGCGAGGCTCACGCGGGCACCTTCCGGACCGCGTCGGCCTCGATCTCCACCAGCATGGCCGGGTCGATCAGCGCGGCGACCTGCACCATCGAGGTGGCCGGGCGGACGTCGCCGAAGACCTCGCCGTGGGCGCGGCCGACCTCCTCCCAGCGGGAGATGTCGGTGACGAACATCCGCGTGCGGACGACGTCGGCGAGGGTGAAGCCGGCCCGCTCCAGCGCCTCGGCGAGGTTCGCCAGCGCCTGGCGGGTCTGCGCGCCGGCGTCCCCCGGGTGGACGACGGCGCCGTCGACGGTGGCCGTCGTGCCGCTCACCCAGGCCATGTCCCCGTGGACGACGACCCGGCTGTAGCCGACCACCGCCTCCCAGGGTGTCTCGGACCCGAAGCGCACGACGCTCACGCCAGCTCCATGCCGTTCTCCCCGGAGGCGACCCGCAGCGCCTCGGGCAGGGTGAACGCCCCGGCGTAGAGCGCCTTGCCCACGATCGCGCCCTCCACGCCGACCGGGGTCAGCCCGGCGAGCGCGCGGATGTCGTCCAGCGAGCTGACCCCGCCCGAGGCGACGACCGGGCGGGGCGTCGCGGCGCAGACCTCGCGGAGCAGGTCGAGGTTGGGCCCGCTCAGCGTGCCGTCCTTGGTGATGTCGGTGACGACGTAGCGGGCGCAGCCCTCGGCGTCGAGCCGGGCGAGGGTCTCGTAGAGCTCGCCGCCCTCCTTGGTCCAGCCGCGGGCGGCCAGCCGGGTGCCGCGGACGTCGAGGCCGACGGCGATCCGGTCGCCGTGCTCGGCGATGGCCTTCGCGCACCAGTCGGGCGACTCCAGCGCGGCGGTGCCGAGGTTGACGCGGCGGCAGCCGGTGGCCAGGGCTGCGGCCAGCGACCCGTCGTCCCGGATGCCGCCGGAGAGCTCGACGTCGACGTCCAGCTCGCCGACCACCCGGGCCAGCAGCTCGCGGTTGCTGCCGCGGCCGAAGGCGGCGTCGAGGTCGACCAGGTGCACCCACTCGGCGCCGTCCCGCTGCCACTGCAGCGCGGCGTCCAGCGGGTCGCCGTAGGAGGTCTCGCTGCCGGCCTCCCCCTGCACGAGGCGGACGGCCTGGCCGTCGGCGACGTCGACGGCGGGGAGCAGCTGCAGTTTCGGCACGCCCGACAGCGTAGGGACCCCGTGCCGGTGGCCGGCGTCACCTCAGCGGTAGCCCCTGGTGCCGTCGAGCTGCTCGCGCAGGAGGTCCAGGTGGCCGACGTGCCGGGCGGTCTCCTCGACCATGTGGCCGAGGATCCAGCGCAGGGTCAGCGTGTCGGCGCGGTACTCCGTGTTCTGCCCGAAGGCGTCCAGCGGGGTGGCGGCCGTGATCTCGCCCGAGACGGCGCACTGCCGCTCGTACTGCTCGACCAGGTCGGCCAGCGGCACGTCCGCGACGGCGAAGTCTGCATCCGCCACGTCGCCGAACTGCGGGTTGACCTCCTTCGGCCGGTCGAGCAGCAGCACCTCGAACCAACAGTGCTCGACCCAGCGCAGGTGTGAGACCAGCCCGGCGACCGTCATCCGCGGGGACGTCGGCAGCAGCACCCGGTGGGCGTCGGCGTCCGACAGGCCCGCGCACTTCAGGTGGACGACCGCGCGCTGCAGGTCCAGCCAGCCGACCAGCGAGGTGCGCTCGTCGGCGTCCCCGGGCGGGCGGGTGCGGAGAGGGGGCACCGGCCGGACGCTAGCGCGGTCCCGCGGTCCGGGCACCCGTGTTCCGGCGGGGTGACAGGGTGGCGCGGTGGAGTTCGCTGACGTCGTCCGCCGGCGGCGCATGGTGCGCGACTACGACCCGGACCGGCCGGTGCCGCCCGAGGTCCGGGAGCGGCTGCTCGAGCACGCGCTGCGCGCGCCGTCGGCCGGGTTCACCCAGGGCTGGGCGTTCCTGGTGCTGGAGGACGCCGCCGACCGCGACCTGTTCTGGTCGGTGACGACGTCGACCGGAGCGCCGGACGGCTGGCTGACCCGGATGCGGCGCGCGCCGCTGCTGGTGGTGCCGCTGTCGTCGAAGGCCGCCTACCTGGACCGGTACGCCGAGCCGGACAAGGGCTGGACCGACCGGGACGAGGCGCGCTGGCCGGTCCCGTACTGGGACGTCGACGCCGGGATGGCCGCGCTGCTGATGCTGCTCACCGCGGTCGACGAGGGGCTGGGGGCCTGCTTCTTCGGCGTCCCGGCGGAGCGGGTGGACGCGCTCCGGGAGGCGTTCGGCGTCCCGGCCACCCACCGCCCGGTCGGCGTCGTGTCGGTCGGCTACCCCGGCACCGGGGACCGCCGGTCGCCGTCCCTGCGGCGGGGCCGGCGCGGGGTCGGGGACGTCGTCCACCGCGGCCGCTGGTGACCGGGCTGGAGACCGCGCTGCTGGCCGTCGCGGTCCTGCTGGGCGCGGCCACGCAGCGGGCCACCGGCCTGGGGTTCGCGCTGGTGGCCGCCCCGTTCCTCGTGCTGCTCACCGGTCCGGCCGTCGGCGTCTCGCTGAGCAATGCGCTGTCGGCGTCGCTGTGCGCGCTGGTGCTGGCCCGCACCTGGCGCCGGGCGCTCTGGCGCGAGGTCGCCGTCCTGGCGGTGCCCGCGCTGCTGGCGATCCCGCTGGGCGTCCTCGTCGTCCGCACGCTGCCGGAGGGGCCGCTGCTGATCGCGATCGGCGCCCTGGCGGTCGGCGCCGTGGTGGTCGTCGCCCTCGGCCGGCGGCGGCAGCTGCTGCCCGGCCGGCGGTCGGCGGTGCTGGCCGGCGCGCTGGCGGGCTTCATGAACGTGACCGCCGGCGTCGGCGGGCCGATGGTGACCGCCTACGCGGTGTCGCGGAGCTGGCCGCTGCCGGTGTTCATCCCGACCGCGCAGGCGACGCTGCTGGTGGTCAACCTCGCGTCGCTCGCCGGCAAGGGCCTGCCCGCGCTCGGCCCGGTGGCCTGGACGGTGAGCGGGGTGGCGCTGGTCGCGGGGCTGGTGGCCGGTGAGCTGGTGACCCGGCGGCTGGACGCGGCCCGGGGGCTGCAGCTGGTGATCGCCGTCGCGCTGGCCGGCGGCACCGCCACGGTGGTGCGGGGTCTGGCCGAGCTGTGAGCCGCTGGTTGACTACGCGCTCGTGACCAGCAGCCCGCCGTCCCGCGCCGTCCTCGTGACCGGCGCCTCCCGCGGCATCGGCCGCGCCGTGGCCTCCGCCTTCGCCGCCGCGGGCGACCGGGTCGCCGTCCACTGGGGCACCTCCCGGGAACGCGCCGAGGCGGTGCTCGCCGGGCTGCCGGGCGACGGGCACGTGCTGGTGCAGGCCGACCTCGGCGACGCCGACGCGGTGGGCCGGATGGTCGACGAGGCGGCCGCGGCGCTGGGCGGGTTGCACGTGCTGGTGAACAACGCCGGGGTCTTCACCGCGCACCCGCCGCTGTCGGTCTCCTACGAGGAGTGGCAGGCGGCGTGGTCGCGGACGCTGGCGGTCAACCTGCTCGGCGCGGCCAACGCGACCTTCCGGGCGGTGCCGCACCTCGTCGCCGCCGGTGGGGGTGCGATCGTCAACGTCTCCAGCCGCGGGGCCTTCCGCGGGGAGCCGGACACCCCGGCGTACGGGGCGTCGAAGGCCGGGCTGAACGCGTTCGGGCAGTCGATGGCGATCGCGCTGGCCCCGCACGGCATCTCGGTGGGCACCGTGGCGCCGGGGTTCGTGCAGACCGAGATGGCCCGCGAGGTGCTCGACGGCCCGGGCGGGGACGCCGTCCGCGCGCAGTCGCCCTACGGCCGCGTGGCACGGCCGGAGGAGGTCGCCTCGGCGGTGCTCTGGCTGGCGTCCCCCGGCGCGCGGTTCTCGACCGGGACGATCGTCGACGTCAACGGGGCGTCCTACCTGCGGAGCTGACGGACACTCGGTGCGTGGCCCAGCTCCTCCCCCGTCGTGCGGGCCGGCGCACCAACGTGGGACTGCTCGCTCTGCTCCTGGTGGCCGGGGGCACCGGCGTGCTCGCCTTCGCCGTGGGCTCGCCCGGCCCGGCGCGGCTGGTCGTCGCGGCCCACGGGGCGGCCGGGCTGGGGCTGCTGCTGCTCGTCCCCTGGAAGGCCGTCGTCGTGCGGCGGGCCCGGCGGCGTCCCGGCGGCAGCGGCGGGGTCTCGCTCGGCGTCGCCACGCTGGTCACCCTGCTCACCGGCGTGCTGCACGCCGTCGGCGTCACCGGGCCGTGGTCCTGGTCGGCCGGCGTGCCGGTGCTGCACCTGCACGTGGCCGCGGGGGTGGGTACCGGTGCGCTGGTCGTCGTCCACGCGTGGGGACGGCGTCAGCGGCCGCGGGCGACCGACCTCGACCGCCGCGGGCTGCTGCGGGCCGGCGGGCTGGCCGCCGGGGCGGTGGCCCTGTGGGGCGCGGGCGAGGGCCTGCTGCGGCTGACCGGCGCACCGGGCGCCGGGCGGCGGGTCACGGGCTCCTTCGAGCGCGGCACCGACGACCCCGCCGCCATGCCGGTCACCCAGTGGATCTCCGATCCCGTGCCGGACTCCCCCGCTCCGGTGCTGGAGCTGGTCTCGGGCGGCCGCCGGGTGCGGGTGCCGATGGGTGGGCTCGACCGCGGGGACACCGTGCGCGCGGTGCTGGACTGCACCGGCGGCTGGTACGCCGCCCAGGACTGGCGCGGGGTCCGGCTCGACCGGCTGCTCGCCTCCGTCGACCTGGAGCTGCCGGCAGGCGGGAGCGTCGACGTCGTCTCGGTGACCGGGTTCCGGCGCCGGCTGCCGCTGTCCGAGGCGGGCGGGCTGCTGCTGGCGACGCACGCGGCCGGCCGGCCGCTGTCGGCCGGGCACGGCGCGCCGGTGCGGCTCGTCGTGCCCGGACGGCGGGGCTTCTGGTGGGTCAAGTGGGTGGCGCGGGTCGAGGTCGTCGACGCGCCGTGGTGGCTGCAGCCGCCGTTCCCGCTGCAGTGACCCGCGCTCAGCGCAGCGTGCGTCAGCGCAGCGTGCCGAGCCAGTTGCTGAGCAGCTGGGCGCCGGCGTCCCCGGACTTCTCCGGGTGGAACTGGGTGGCCGACAGCGCGCCGTTCTCCACGCCCGCGACGAACCGGTCGCCGTGCTCGGCCCAGGTCACCAGCGGGGCGGCCAGCGGCGACGGGGCTCCGCCGGACCCCAGCGGGAAGTCGCGCACGGCGTAGGAGTGCACGAAGTAGAAGCGCTGGTCCTCCAGGCCGGCGAACAGCACCGTGTCCTCCGGCGCCTGCACGGTGTTCCAGCCCATGTGCGGCAGCACCGGGGCCTGCAGCTGCTCGACCACGCCGGGCCACTCGCCGCAGCCCTCGGCGTCCTGGCCGTGCTCGACGCCGTGCTCGAACAGCACCTGCATGCCGACGCAGACGCCGAGCACCGGCCGGCCGCCGGCCAGTCGGCGACCGATGACCCGCGGGCCGTCGACGGCCTTGAGGCCCTGCATGCACGCCGCGAACGCACCGACCCCGGGGACGACGAGCCCGTCGGCCTCGAGGGCGGCATGCGGGTCGGCGGTCACCGTGACGTCGGCGCCGACGCGGGTCAGCGCGCGTTCGGCCGAGCGGAGGTTGCCCGAGCCGTAGTCCAGGACGACGACCTTCTTCACGCTTGCCACGATATGTGGGAGCGGTCGAGGGCCCGGCGGGATTCCCGCAGGTGGAGGTGGCGCCCGTCCCACCGCATGGTCGGGGGACGACGGAGACGCCGGGCCGAGTCCTGCATGGTCGGGAGCGCGGCATCGGCCCCAGTCGCCGTGAGGCTCGGGTCAAGGCCCCGCCCACATCTGTGGACAGGTCGCTGACCTGCGGATTCAGCTTGTCTGCTGAGGTCTGGCCCGGTACTGTTCGTACATGTGTTCGAGTGGTGGGGCTGGTGCGATCGAGGCGTTGACCTCGGCGCTGGACACCCTGGCCGCCGAGGATCTGGCTCCGTTGTTCGGCCCGGCGCTGCTGGAGCGGCTGGGTCCGCTGCTGGTGGCGCAGAACCGGATCGCCGCGGAGGTGGCCCGCACGGTGCGGGAGTGCGAGGTGTCCGGCGCCGCCGAGCACGACGGGCTCAAGACCATGGGCTCCTGGCTGCGCGGGCACGCGCACCTGTCCGATGCCCAGGCCGCGCGGGTGGTGCGGGCCGGGCGGGCGCTGGCGCACCTGCCGGGGATGGCGGCGGCGTTCGCCGCCGGTGCGGTGACCGGCGAGCAGGCCGCGGTGCTGGGCCGGGTGGCCGAGCCGGCGGCCCTGG
>NZ_FNIQ01000004.1 GCF_900104025.1 Geodermatophilus sp. DSM 45219
TCGGCTGGCTCACCCCCATAGAGTTCGAGAACCGACCATCCATGACCGTGGCATGAAGTCCAGCCAAGCGACTCCACGGAACGCGGGGCACACCACCTCACCTGTGAGGCTGCGGCCTCGCTGGGAGGGCCAGCATCGTGCCCAAGCCGTTCCCCCGAGGAGTTCTCCGGCGGGACGTGATCGCGGTTGCCCGGCAGGGTGATCAGTCGATCACGAAGGTCGCCCAGAGCTTCGGGTCCCACTCGTCCGACGCCTGGGGCCGTCGGACCGAGGCGGCTCCAGCAACACCGTGACCCTCAGGCCGGAGCCGGGCGCGCCCTGTCGGTGGCGAGCTTCACCGCGAGGACGCCGAGCACGCCGCCCATCAGGTAGCGCTGGGCGCGCATCCAGGTCGGCCTGGCCGACAGGAACCGAGCCAGGCCACCGGCGAAGACGACGATCAACGCGTTGACGCTGAGCGCGATGGCGATCTGCGTGCCGCCGAGCACGAGGCTCTGCAGCGCCACGGGCGGACCGCTGGGGTCGATGAACTGCGGCAGCAGCGACACGTAGAGGATCGCGATCTTGGGGTTGAGCAGGTTCGTGAACAGCCCCATGGCGAACAACCGACGCGGCCGGTCCACGGGGAGCTCGCGTGGCGCGAAGGCGTTCGTGCCGCCGGGCCGCAGAGCCTGCCAGGCCAGGTAGAGCAGGTAGGCGGCACCGGCGAACTTCAGCGCTGTGTACGCGGCGGGAACGACGACGAACACCGTGGCGAGTCCGGCCGCGGCCGCTGCGAGGTACACGAGGAAACCGGCCGCCACCCCGAGCAGTGAGATCAGACCGGCCCGCCGGCCCTGGGTGATGGACCTGGACGCCAGGTAGATCATGTTCGGCCCTGGAGTGAGGACCAGACCCAACGCGACGAGCGTGATGCCGAGCACCGCCGACATGGAGACCATGAACTCCCGTCCTCCCGGAGCTGTTGACCCGCGTCGACGGGGACCCTGCCACACGGCCGGTGGGACAACCGCACACGACCAGCCCGAACGCCACAGGCACCGCCAGGCCCCAGGTGTCGGCCATGTCCCTCACCACTGAACATCGAGCACGGCCGTCGCGTCGTCTGCAGCCTGCAGCGGCCCCGCCAGACCGGACTAATCGCTAGGAGCCCACGACGGAAACCTCGCGTCCGGCCGAAGGCCCCTGAGTGTGGCGGCCGTGTACCCCACGGTCAGATGGCTTGGTCTGATCAGAGCCGTCTCGTCGGGAAAGGGATGTCAGGCGGTGGACTGCTGGTCGGCTCAGGGCTGTGTGAGCGCTGAGGGCGAGTAGTCGGGCAGCTCGATGCTGTTCACCGGCGGCGGGGTGACCAGGGGGACGACTCGACTCACGGCGCGGCCGATCGGCCCGCCGATGAGGCGGAGGTTCTGGCGCATCACCTTCCGGCGCCATTCAACGCGGGGGTGTCCGTGATGTGGGACGAAGGTCTGTGCGCGATCGGTCTGGGGGCGCAGGATCTGCTCGTAACGGGTGAACGCTGCCGGGATGTCATCTGGGGTCGCGCCCAGTTCCCCGGCCAGCACGTAGGCGCCGGCCAGCGCGCTGGTCGTGCCGGTGCCGAAGGGGCCGGCACACCAGGCCGCGTCACCGAGCAGGGCCACCCGCCCGGAGTGCCAGGTGGGAAGGCGGATCTGGGCGATCTGGTCGGTGTAGAGCGGGGCGTCGTCGAGTGCGGCGAGGATGCGTGGGGTCTCCCACTCGAGGTCGCCGTACGTTGCTCGCAGGACCCCGACGACGGTGTCCCGGTCGAGGCGGTCCAGCCCCCGGATGTCGGTCTTCAGGCTCAGCATTGCCCGGGTGGTCCCGACGTTGTCCGGGCGCAGGTGGACCAGACGCCCGTTGCCACCGACGTGGATCCGCCACTGCCGGTCGTCGTCCTCGGCGCGGGGGATGGTGAGGTAGGCCGCGAAGAGCCCGAGCTCGTGCACCCCGGTGTCGGGGAACAGCAACCGGCGGGTCCGGGACCGCGAGCCCTCGGCGACCACGACGGCGTCGAACCGGCGGACAGGTGCCTGGTCGAACTCGACATCGACACCGTGCCCGTCGTCGTGCAGGGCCGTGATGTGGTCCCCGAAGACGTACTGCGACGAGCTCGCGGAGTGGTCGTAGAGCACGCGGGCCAGCTGCCCGCGCAAGACCTCCAGCTCTGCGGTGGGGCTGCCGTCGGAATCACCGGCGCCGGCGGGGAACGAGGCGTAGGTGCTGCCGTCCTCGTCGACGAAGGCCATGCCGGTCTCGCGGGTGTGATGGCTCCGGATGTCGTCCTCGAGCCCCATCCTGCGCAGCACCTCGCGCCCGGTGCCGCGCACGTCGACGTTCTGGCCCTCGTCGCGCAGGTGGTCGAAGCGCTCGACCACGGTGACGTCCCACCCGGCTGCGGCCAGCCACGACGCTGCGGTGGGTCCGGCGATGCTCGCACCGGAGATGAGGATGCTCGGCCTGCTCATGGTGGTCCTCTCGACGATCCGGTGTGGTCGGTCCACCACCCTTACCCCGGTCGGTAAACAAGTTAACGATCAGCGGTGATTAGATGCGCGCGTGAGCGAGGAGACGGTGCGCGAGGCCGACGCCGCGGTCCGGAGAGAACCGGCGTTGTCCGATCTGGACGACACCACCCTGGCGGTCCGCCGCCTGATCAGCGCCGCACACGACCTCACCATCCGCACGGCCCACCGCACGGGGATGAACGTCAGCGACATGACTGCGGTCATGCAGCTGAGTGAGCACGGGCCCATGGGCGTCGCCGAGCTCGCCCGGCGGCTCGGGGTCTCCTCGCCGGCCGTCAGCGTGCTGGTCGACCGCCTCGAACGGGCCGGTCACGTCCAGCGGGTCCGCGACACCGTCGACCGCCGCCGGGTGCGCATCACCGACACCCCGGCGGGACGCGCGGCAACGACAGACGCCTGGTTGCCGGCAATCAGAGAGATCGACCAGGTCGGGCGGTCGCTGTCGGACGCAGAACACGTCGCGGCACGTGAGCTGCTCGACCGGCTGACCGCCGCAATGCTCCGCGAGGACCATGCCCCCGGCGCGTGACCGCCGACCCGGGACCGCCCGGTACGAGGCGATCGCACGCACGCGGGGCTGAACGAGGTCCTGACCCGGAACCTCGTGCGGGTGGCGCGCTTCGCCGGGCAGCGCCTGGCCGGCCACGGCTTGCACCCCGCCCTCAGCGCGGCATGATCACCACACCCGACGTGTCCGGGAGACGGGGTCAGGGTCCGTAGCGCGATGAGTCCGTCCTCGCGGCGCAGTCGAACTCATCAGACGAATGCAACCGATGAGGGGTCAGCCGTGACGCAGATGGTCCGAGTGCACAACTTCATGCTCTCCAGTGACGGCTACGGCGCCGGTGAGGGACAGAGCCTGGAACGCCCGTTCGGCCACGCCGACCCCATGCAGCTCGGCGCCTGGGCCTTCGCGACGGCCAGCTGGCCCAACCGGAGCGACCCGGGAGGGAGCCGCGGTCTGGACGACTACATGGTCCGGGACTTCCACCGCAACATCGGCGCCGAGATCATGGGCCGGAACAAGTTCGGCCCGCAGCGCGGTCCCTGGGCCGACCACGAGTGGCGGGGCTGGTGGGGCCAGGAGCCGCCGTTCCACACGCCGGTCTTCGTCATGACCCACCACGAGCGGCCCTCCTTCAGCCTGTCCGACACGACCTTCCACTTCATCGGCGGCGACCCGGCCACCGTGCTGCACCGAGCGTTCCAGGCGGCCGAGGGCAAGGACGTCCGGTTGGGCGGCGGCGCCACCACCATCCGCCAGTTCCTCGACGCCGACCTCATCGACACCCTGCACGTCGCCGTCGCCCCGGTGCAGCTCGGCGCCGGCTCCCGGCTGTGGAGGTCCCCCGAGGAACTCCGTGACCGGTACCACTGTGACGTCGTGCCCAGCCCCAGCGGCGTCGTCCACCACCTCTTCTGGCGGCGCTGACGCGGCCATGGGAGGAATCTGCGACGGCGACGTTCGGACGGGTCAGGCAGGCCGCCTGCGACGTCCTGCACGGGATCGCTGAGCGGCTACCCCCACGTCGTGTTGCGGCCAACCGGCTCGCCCGGCTTCGCGGGTCACCGCCTGCATCCGGACCAGGAACCGGGTCGGTGGCGCTGAGGCTCACCTGGCGGATCGAGTGCAAGGTCCAGGTCGTCGAGGTCGAACCACTGGCCGGATGGTGGTTGGTCGGCCATCGGGTCGGTCCAGCGCAGCCGGACCCGGTCGGGGCGGACCTCCACCAGCCGGGCCTCGTGCCACTCGAACCGGCCGAGCGGGCGGACCCACCACGGTTCGGCGAGGCGGGACAGGCCGAGTACGCGCACGGTCGCCAGTGCCTCGTCGTGGCTGCTGACGCTGCCGAGGGGAGCGCCGAAAGTGGTCACGGCCAGCCAGCCGCCGGAGGTGGGGACCACACGACCCAGGAGCTCGCCGTCCTCGTCGCGGCGGACGTCCTCGGGTGTGGGGATGCCGGGCCACGACTCCTGGACCGCCTGGACGATCGTGGCGGTGGAGTCGCGCAGCCGGGGGAGGTCGCCGTTCGCTGTCCCGCAGGGATCCCCCATGGGAGGGTGCGCGGGCCGGGCGGAACCGACGCCAGATGTGGCGACGCTCCGCACGCCGTTCGTCGAGTGGCCAGGGCAGCACAAGCCGGGGCTCGGCGAGCACACCAGGGTGGTGCCGCCGGGGCGGCTGCGGCCGGCTCCGACGGAACGACGGGGGCCATGGCCGACGAGAGGCAGCCCCCGGAAGACATGGCCGCCCAGGTCGCGGACGGCGGCGCGCGGCCACGCTTGAGGCCCCGATCGTGGGCGTCCGAGAGCTGCGGCAGTGGTCGACCCCCCTTGGCCTCATGACTCCCGAGCGGCGTTTCGCCTGCGCGCATCGGAGTGGCGGGGAGCGGCGATCTCCCAGCAGGAGATCGAGCTGCACTCGACTTCGGCGCCGCGCTGCCTGTCGGCTGCCCGTGAAACGTCGTGGCGCACCCGCGAGCCGGCGTCGAGGATGGGTTGATGTCCGCCGAGCACCTTGGGAGTCCCGCCGCGCCAGCAGAGCGCCTCGTGCGCGTCGATGGTGGTTACGAGCTCTGGGTCCGGGAGAGCGGTGACCCCGCGGGGAGCCCGGTGCTGCTCGTCATGGGTGCGGCCTCCGCCGGGGTCGCCTGGCCGGAGGCGCTGGTGGCGCGGCTGGGTCGCCGCCACCGCGTGGTGGTGTGGGACCACCGCGACACCGGCCGCTCGACCCGGGCGTTCGACGAGCGCCCCTACGCGCTGCGCGACCTGGCCGGCGACGCCGTCGCCGTGCTCGATGCCCTCGGCGTCGACCGGGCGCACGCCGTGGGTATGTCGATGGGCGGCTACCTGGTGCAGCTGCTGCTGCTCGACCACCCTGACCGTCTGCTCTCCGCGACGCTGTTCTGCACCGGCGCCCTGCCCGGGGCTCCCGGCCAGGAGGTGCCCGGACCGTCGGAGGAGTTGCTCGCGCTGTGGGCGACCCTCGGCGAGCCGCGCGATGAGGCCGCCGAGCTCGACTGGCGGGTCGAGCACTGGCGCGTGCTGAACGGTGGCCAGGTCCCCTTCGATGCCGCCGAGTTCCGAGCCATGGAGCAGCGGGTGATCGCCCACGGTGGACCGCCGGATGCCAGTTCGGCCACCGCGCACGCCCGTGCCGGCACCGAGGGGCTCGAGCGCGGCGCCGAACTAGCCGCGGTGACCACGCCGGTGCTCGTCATCGAGGCGCCCGCCGACCCTGCTTACCCGCCGCCGAACGCCGAGCACCTCCAGCGGGCGATCGGCTCCGCGCACCTGGTGCAGGTGCCGGGTATGGGCCACGCGCTGCCCAGCGCCGTGCTGGCTCTTCTCGGCGACGCGCTGGAGACCCACTTCGACGCTGCTGGCCGCTGAGCTCGTCACCCCGCCCCGCCAACGACCTGACCAGCGATCCCGCAGGGATCGGTGACCGGGTCCTGGGCGCGTGCAGTGGGTCGGTGTCGGGAGTGGTCGCCGCGCCGCTGGCTGACCCGACCAGGCTCACGGTCAGCCGAGCCAGTCGATCCGGCCGCCATGGGGCGCGGTGTGCGCCAGCGGCCGACCGTCGAGGGGCAGTACGGCGTACGGTCCCCATCCGCCGGGGTGTGGTTGCCCTGTGCCGGGGACCATGCCGGCCCTCCTTGCGCGATCCAGCGCACCGGCAGGCTGCGCACCCGGTCGACGATCGCCGCGGGGTGGGCCTCGTCGACGTAGGGCAGCCGGGTCGCGCAGGAGCCGCCCAGCAGGCTGGGCGGCCCCTGCGCGGCGATCGCCGCGGCGGCCGCATCAAGCCGCGGCGGCGCTCGGCCTCGACCGGGCCGGGCCGGGCCGGACCAGGGCGCGCCTCGTACCGCGCTGCGCGGCGAGGTGCTGCGCCTGGTCAGTGGAGGAACAGGACACCGATCGCCGCCGCGGCCATCAGAGCGCCCCACCCAGCGGCTGCCGCGGTCTGCCGAGCAGTGAGCAGGTGTTCCCGGCGTGAGCGCTGCAGGACGAGCGCGGTGGCGGGCAGGCCCAGGCACGCGGCGGTGAGCATGCCGGGTGAGTACTCGGAGAAGGCGACCGCGGTGCCCAGGTGGAAGAGGGCATTGAGGCCGAACTGGATCTGGGCGGCAACCGCGAGGACGGTCCATCCGCGGCGCCGCGTGTGGTTACGACTGGCTTGAGCCGCCCGGTAGGAGGCGGTGGAGACGAGCAGCAGCAGCGGAACGTGCGAGGTCGCGAACGCGAGGGTGGTCATCGGGCCGAAGTGGTCGGTGACCCATGCAGCGAAAGTGGGCAGTTCTTCGAGGGTGTGCAGCAAGAAGTAGGCGCTGGGCACGAAGAGCCACCAAGAGCCTCCGAGGGAGCCGTAGCCGGGTTGACCGACGCTGGCCTGGCCACTGCCGACATCGCTGCGACCAGCGGCGCCGGCAGGCACCGGCCCGGTCCGGGAGGTCGTCGTCGTCTCGGTCATCGAAGACCCCGGCTCGAGGGACCGGCGTGCTCACGCGCCGGGCTGGTGGTGATGGTGGCGGCGGTCAGCCGGGGCACGCTGGCGGTCAGGTGCTGCTCGGCGTGCGCGGCCACGCCGTGGGCCTGCATCACGGTCAGGCCCGGGTCGACCGCGAGGTCGACCTCGGCGCGCAGGGTGTGCCCGATCCAGCGCAGACGCAGCTGCGGGACCTCCCGCACTCCGGGCACGGTGGTCACGGCGTGGTCGGCGGCGTCGACCAGGGCCGGGTCGACGGCGTCCATGATCCGGCCGAACACCTCGCGGGCGGCATCTCGCAGGACGGCGAGGATCGCGACCGCGATGAGCAGGCCGATGATCGGATCAGCCAGCGGAAGGCCAACAGCCAGCCCGCCGGCGCTGAGGAGGACCGCCAGGCTGGTGAAGCCGTCGGTACGCGCGTGCAGCCCGTCGGCGACCAGGGCCGCGGACCCGATCCGCCGGCCCACCCGGATGCGGTAGCGGGCGACCAGCTCGTTACCGGCGAAGCCGACCAGCCCCGCAGCGGCCACCGCGAGCAGGTGGGTGACCGGGCGCGGGTCCAGCAGGCGGTCCACCGCGGCCCACCCGGCGAGGACGGCACTGGCGGCGATGGCGATCACGATCAGGATCCCGGCCAGGTCCTCAGCGCGCCCGTAGCCGTAGGTGAAACGGCGGGTGGCCGGCCGGGAGGCCAGGGCGAACGCGACGAACAGCGGCACCGCGGTCAGGGCGTCGACGCCGTTGTGCACCGTGTCGCTGAGCAGCGCCACCGAGCCTGACGCCACGGCGACCACCGCCTGCGCGGCAGCCGTCACTCCCAGTCCCACCACGCTGACCACCAGCGCCTGCCGACCGGCCGCATCCGCCTCGAGCGCGTCGTCGACCCGTTCGGTGGCCTCGTGCCGGTGCCCGCCCAACAGCTCCGAGACAGCGTGTCGCACCCGGCCTGCGATGCCAGGCCCACGCTCGTCCTGGTGGCCAGGTTCATGGCTGTGTCCGTGGTCGTGCACCTGCACGGACGCCGAGATGGTGGGCCGGGACTCTGCGCAGGTCACGGCGAACATTAACCGACATCTTCACAGATGTGCAGATGAACGCGTGAGATGATCGGCGTGTGAGCCACCGGAAGGCCCTGGTCCAGACGCCGGCCACGCAGAGCGGCGAGGCCGAGACGCCCTCAGAACGGCAGGTCCAAGCAGCCGCCGCGCTGTTCGCGATGCTGGCCGACCCCACCCGGGTGAAGTTGCTGTGGTCCCTCAGCGATGGCGAGCTGGACGTCACCACTCTTGCCGAGCGGGCCTGCACCACTCCCACCATCGCCAGCCAGCACCTGGCCAAGCTCCGCCTGGCCGGGCTGGTCACCCAACGCGTCGACGGCCGCCGCCGGCTGTACTCGACCACCGGCACCCACCTGCGCGCCCTGATCCGCGAAGCGCTCTACCGTGCCGACCACGAGGTCACCGGCATCCCCGACCACGCCTGACCCGCATGACCACCGCTGGACGGGCAGGGGCGACCACCCGCCCGGCCCGACCGCGCCACGGAGCACGTCCCAGGCAGGGATCAGCCATCGGCGCGCCAGTCCCCGCGGGGATTGATGCTGAGCACCAGAACTCTCAGCGTCGTGGGCGCATCACCGTGCGAGCCACGATGGTGACCAGCAGCACGAGGACATTGGCGCGCCAGAACCACGTCAGTAGGCCCAGGACGCGTCGCACGCGCGGCGTCCGATCGAGCGTGACAGCTGCCCGCGCCCGGCGTAGCTGCCCCAGCCGGTAGAGCGAGAAGGCCATCCCGCTGAGGGGGTGGGACTTGTCGCTGAGGACACCGAGCGCCCCTTCGAGACCGACTTGCACAGCAAGCAGGGACGCGAGCGGCCGGATCGTCGAGCGGGCGGCTCGTTCGTCCGCACGCCGCCAGGTCAGGAACAGCGGCGCTACGAACGTCAGCGCGGTAGCCGTAGCCATCCAGGCACCGAGGGCAGGCGTTGCCCAGGGGCCACACCGGCGGAGGAACTCGCGCTGCGGAGTCCGCATGAGGCCTGTCCGGCCACGCGAGCGAAGGACCACGGTGGCGATGGTGAGCGCGGGAGTGGCCAGCGCCAGGAACCTCGCATCCTGGGCCCTCGTCACCCACCCAGCATGTCGGCCCACGGGCCGACGACGCCGGACGCCGACGACGCGACCCGCTGTGGATGTCCTCTGCGCCGGTTCGGTGCGCCGTCCCAATGGAGGAAGGCGCTGCGACGGAATCCGAACGAGTCGGGGCAGCAAGCCGGCAGCGGCCCGCAAGGCATGTCGACCGGCATGGATGCCTGATGTCGATGACGACCTCGACCAGGTCTGCCAGCATGGTCGTGCGTTCTCCTGACCGGGGGGACGCAGCAGGTCGCGGTCCGGTGCGGAGATGGCAGGACTGTGACGGACACGCCAGCAGCCACTGGCGGTCGAGCTCCTGATCAGGCCAACGTCTCCGGCCGGGCCGGTGCCGGCAGCAGCGGGCGGACAAGTCGGTTCCAAGGCAGTCCGCCAGTCAGACGAAGGTCACGCCCACTGCTACCGGCCGCCGGCCCATCACTGTCGGACCGACCCGGCCAGCCTCACAGTCAGTCGAATACGGCGTAGGCCTCCACCTCCACGAGCACGTCGGGCTCGAAGAGGTAGTCGACGCCGATGAGCGAGACCGGCGGGAACGGCCGGGGGAGGCCGAGCTCGTCAGCGACGTTGTCGATCCCTTGCAGGAACGGCTCCATCTTGTCGGGGTGCCACTGCGTCGCGAAGAAGCGCAGCCGCACAACGTGAGCGAAGGTGGCGCCGGCGCCGGCGAGCCCACGCGAGGTGTTGCGCAGCGCCTGCTCGACCTGGCCCGTGAGGTCGCCGCTCGCGACCGGGCGGCCCTCCCCGTCCCGGGCGATCTGGCCGGCCACGTGTACGTGCCGCGAGCCGGTCGCGACGGAGACGTGGTGGTACGGCACCGGTTGGAACATGCCCTCGGGGCTGAAGGTCTGCACGCTCATGGGATCCCTCTCGTCGTCGGCTCTGCGGTTTCCCATGGATACCTGGTGGACAGCGGGAACTTCAACGAGACTAGGTGTCGTGCAGGAGACCGATGACCGCCCCGTCATCACCGGTAAGCACCGCGAGCTGCTCGACCAGCTGCTCGACAAGTGGTCGCTGCAGGTGCTCGACCGGCTGTGCGAGCAAGGCTCCCTGCGCTTCAACGAGCTGCGCCGCAGCCTGCCCGGCATCACCCAGAAGTCGCTCACCGTGACGCTGCGCCGGCTCGAACGCAACGGCATGGTCGAGCGCGTCGTAGTCAGTGACCGCCCCGTCGCGGTGGAGTACCGCATCGCGCCGATCGGTCGCACTCTGCAGGACCTCATCGACGCGCTGCTGCTTTGGACCACCGCGAATCTGGCCGGCGTCGAACGGGCTCGCGCGCGCTTCGACGAAGCCGGGAGCTGAGGGTCCTGTCCTACGAATCGCCGACAGCGGCTCGTCGTGCGTCTCGGGGGCAGCGAGGACGGCGGTCCGCCATCGTTGCCCATCGCGCTTCCGGAGCAGCCGACCCGGAAACGATCACCCTGGGTGAGCGTCCAGCGTCCCCCACGGAGAACGTCTCCGTGAGACACGCGGAGCCTCGCGGCCTCCCGACGGTGTCCCTCAGGGGATCGGCGGGTTCAAGCGGTCGTTGCAACGACTGGCTCCTCGGGGTCGGACAGTAGCCGCTGCACCGCTTCGGCCGGGGTGATGAACCCGAGGGTCTTGCGGGGTCTGCCGTTGAGTTCGACGGGCCCTTGCCCGACGACAGCCCTCGTCCCGCCGAGGGAACCGCTACCGAGACGTCATGGTTCGCGGGGAGTAGCCGGCCACCGTTCCGCAGAGGATCGCCGCGCAGGACGCGCCCGAGAGGATCGGTGTGCGGGACGGCGGGGTGGCTTCGACGGCAGTCAGGCCTCTCGGGTGGAGTTCTCGGTGTGAGGTTGTGGTCGTGGGCGCAGGACAACAGCGGCCAGGGCGGCCACCACGACGAGGACGACCGCGCCGGCCGCGCTGGCGGTGTGCAAGCCGTCGGTGAAGGCGATCGCGGCACCCGAGAGGACCGTGGCAGGGAGGTCGCTGGCGACGCTGAGCGCGCCGGCCAGGGTGTCGCGGGCTGTGTCGGCAATCGGTGGTGGCACGCCCTGCAGCGACTCGCTGATCTGGGTGCGGTAGACGGCTGCGGTGAGGCTGCCGAGAGCAGCGATGCCCAGCGCGCCGCCGAGCTCCTGGGTGGTCTCCGACAGCGCGGAAGCGGCTCCGGCGCGGTCGGGCGGTGCTGACGCGGTGACGGTGTCCACCCCTCGAGCGAGGACGGGCATCAGCCCGGCGAACAGCAGGGCGAGCCCGGTCGCGACGACAGCGACCCCGTTGACGGGCGCCTGGGTGAGCACCGCCGATCCACCGGCGGCCACCATCAGCCCGGCGGCGGTGCTGGCTGCGACCGTCAGGCGCTGGCCGAAGGTCTGGACGAGGACGACCGCGGCGATGCCGGCGGCCAGCGGGGGCAAGGTCCACAGGCCGGCGGCCAGCGGGCTCAGACCGAGCACGAGTTGGAGGTGTTGGGCGGTGAGGAAGCCGACGCCGGCCAGGACGACCGAGCCGAGGGTGAGTACGCCGATGGCGACGCTGAAGGACCGCTGCCTGAACAGGCTCAGGTCCAGCAGTGGGCAGGGCAGGCGCCGCTGCCGGCGGGCGAAGGCCACCGCGAGGAGGCCGCCGGCGCCGATCGCGAGAGCGGGGACCAGGAGGCCGGCGCCGGCCGCGGCTTCTTTGAGGCCGTAGACGGCGGCCAGCACGGCCGCCAGCGACAGTGCCGCGCTGGGCAGGTCCACGGCGGCCGAGGAAGGAGCGCGGTACTCCGGCAGCAACACCGGACCTGCCACGAGCAAGGCGGCCATGACCGGGACGCCGAGGAGGAACACCGACCCCCACCAGAGGTCCTGCAGCAGCAGCCCGCCGACGACCGGGCCGATGGAGGCGCCGGTGAGGAAGGCCAGCACCCACACCGACGTCGCGGTCGAGCGCTGCCGTGGGTCGGTGAACATGGTGCGGATCAATGCCAGCGTCGACGGCGCCAAGGTCGCGCCGGCGACACCCAGTGCGGCACGCGCCGCGATCAGCATGCCGGGGCTGGTGGCGAAGGCTGCGACGACCGACGCGAGGGCGAAGGCGGCGGCACCGAGCAGCAGTAGCCGTCGGCGCCCGATCCGGTCCCCGACCGCTCCCATGGTGATGAGCAGCCCAGCGACCATGAACGCGTAGATGTCGACGATCCACAGCATCTGGCTCCCGCTGGGGCTGAGCGCGGTGGTGATCGCCGGAACCGCCAGGTGCAGCACGGTCATGTCCATCGAGACCAACAGCACGGGCAGGGTCAGTACCGCCAGTCCCGCCCACTCCCGGGCTCCAGCCATCACGCCGGCCGAGGACTCGGACGCTGGGCGCGCCGTCCTCGTCTCCGGATCTTGACTCGGGGAGCCGTCGGTGCGGCTCATCCGGGCAACGGTGCACGCACCGTGGCCAAGGCCCGGCACCGGCTCAGGCAGTCCTCGACGACTTCGAGCAGGCTCGCTGCCTGGTGCCCGCGAGCGGTGACCGTGGCCGGGCTGGTGGGGTCGCTGGGGTCGGCGTAGCTGAAGTCCTCGAACACCGACAGTGCCACCTGCGAGCTGATCGGGACGGCCCTGACCTCGGACAGGACGGACTTGAGGTGCTCCACTGCCCGTACCCCGCCGGCCAGGCCGTAGCTGACGAACCCGGCCGGCTTGTCCGCCCACTCGGCGAACAGGAAGTCGATGGCGTTCTTCAGCGCCGCTGGGTAGGAGTGGTTGTACTCCGGTGTGACGAAGATGAACCCGTCGAAGGAGCCGATGGTGGCGGCCCACCGCTGGGTATGAGGGTGCTGGTAACGGCCGAATGCGGCAGGTACCGGCTCGTCCAGCCACGGCAGGGCGACCTCGGCGAGGTCGACGACCTCCAGGAACGCGTCGCCCGCGGCGATGGCCGGGTGGCGGCGCCCGACCTCCAGCACCCAGTCGGCCACGGTGCGGGCCTTGCGACCGGGCCGGGTGCTGCCCACGACCACCGCGATGCGGCTCATGCCGGCCCCTGCCCGGCGCTCAGGGGAGCCGGTGTGTAGCTGCCGACCTCTCGCAGCTCGCTGAGCACCGGGGGGCGCTCGCATCGGGCGTCCAGGGTGGAGCGGAAGCGCTGGAACGCCGCCGAGGCGGCCAACGGCCCGGGACCGGTCGGACCAGTGAGCACCTCGACGAAGCTCGCACCGTCCTCCAACTGGTACGTCGCACACCCCAGCCCGACTGGCGCGAGCCGGCGGAGGTCGGCGTACACCTCGCCCACCAGCTCCAGGTGAGCCGGGACTTCCTCGCGCTTGACGGTGTACTGGATCAGCACCTGCATGACGTGCTCCTCGTATCGGTGGGTTCAATTGACTAGACACAGTGTATTCCACACTGCAGCGTGTCAAGTGAACTAAGATCGGCGGCATGAGCCCACGCGCCTACGAACAGCAGCTGCGCGCTGAGTCCGCAGCCCAGACCCGGCGGCGGATCCTGGACGCGGCCTATGCGCGGCTGCGTGAGGCGCCAGCTGAGCGGGTCACCGTCGAGCGGGTGGCCCAGGACGCGCGGGTCTCCCGCGCGACCGTCTATCTCGTCTTCGGTGGACGCACCGGGCTGTTCGACGCCATCGGCGCCGACCTGCTGCAGCGCAGCGGCTTCGAGGAGGTCATGCGCGCAGTCGACGACCCGGACCCGCGCGCGGCCCTGGAGCGCTTCTTCTCCGCAACCACGCAGATGTACGCGCGCAACCGAGACGTGCTGCGCAGCCTCTTCGCCATGGCCCAGATCGACCCCACCGCCCTCGGCGGCGCCATCACGCGGATGGAGGAAGGCCGCAGCCGCGGCATGCAGCTGCTCGCGAGACGACTAGCCGATGAAGGCCTCGTACGAGAGGGAACTCACGCCGACCAGGCCGCTGACCTGCTCTGGTTGATGAGCAGTTTCGACAGCTTCGACCTGCTCTTCACTGGCCGCGGCCGCACGCCGGGCCAGATCGCCGACACACTCCTGGCGACCCTCCGGCACAGTGTCCTGACCTGAGAGACCAGACAGGTCCAACCCGGTTACTCACGCGACGTGCCGCGCACCATCGACCAAGGAGACGGGCAGCGGCGACGACTGGGACCGACCGAACACCGGCACGACGGCGTCCCGCAGAGGGGCGTTCACCGGGACAGGACAGGGGCACCGTGCCCGTCCGCGACTCACAGCTCGGCCGTGCGGCGGAGCGCCGGTCAACCGCGCAGCCGGACGGCGACCATCGCGACGTCGTCCTCCGCGCCCTCGGGCAGCATCCGGCCGACCAGCTCGTCGCAGACGCAGTCGAGCGGCCGGTCGCGGACGGCGTCCAGCTCGCCGGCCAGCCGCTGCACCCCGAGGTCGAAGACCTGGTCGCGGCGCTCGACGAGCCCGTCCGTGTAGAGCAGCAGCGTCGCGCCGGGCTCCAGCCGCGCCTCGGACTCGGTCCGCCGCGCGCCCGGGTCGACGCCCAGCAGCAGTTCGGCCCGGGGCGTGGTGAGCGTCTGGACGCCGTCCCCCGGCACGGCGACCAGCGGCGGCAGGTGCCCGGCGCTGGACCACGTCAGCCGGGTCCCGCCGGCCTCCGGCGTCAGCCGGCCGACCAGCACGGTGGCCAACGTCTGCAACCCCAGGCCGGCGACGGCGGAGTCCAGCCGGCGCAGGACGGTGGCCGGGCCGTCGGCGCTGTCGTAGGCGATGCCGCGGAGCAGCCCGCGCAGCTGGGCCATCTCGGCGGCGGCCTCGGTGTCGTGCCCGACGACGTCGCCGATGACGACGACGGTCGAGCCGTCGGGCTGCTCGAACACGTCGTACCAGTCGCCGCCGACCTGGGCCTCGCGCGCGGCCGGCACGTAGCGGACGCACACCGCCAGGCCCGGGGACACCGGCGCCTCGGTGAGCATCGAGCGCTGCAGGGTCTCCGCCGCGCGGACGATGCTGCGGCTGCGCGCGTACATCGCCTCGAGCAGGTGGGTGCGCAGCTCCCCGACCTCGGACAGCTCCTGCGCCGTCCACGGCTCGGACCGGTCGCGGACGGTCTCCCGCCACCGCTCGAAGCTCTTGCGCGGGCTCAGCCGCACGGTGTCGCCCTCGCGCTCGGCGATCGCCTTGTTGTGCGGGTCGCCGCCCCAGTCGACGGTGCGGGCGGACTCGGCCCGGTGCCACAGCACGTACTGGCCCTCGGGCAGCGGCAGCACCAGCACGCCGCGAACCGGGCCGAGGTCGGCCCGCAGCTCCGGGGCCTCGCGGGGTAGCGACTCGGTGGCGACCACGTCCGCGTGCCGGGTGGCGGCCCACGCCGCGACCGCGTCGGCGGCGTCGTCGGGCAGCGCCGCGCCGCGGCTGCCGCGGTGGCCCTGCAGGTGCACCGTGACGCCGTCGGCGGCCAGCAGGTCCAGCAGGCTGGGCGTGCCAAGCAGGGTGTCGGCCAGCGGCCGGTCCTCGTCGAGGGTGGCCGCGGTCAGCCAGGCCAGCGTCGAGCGCGCCTGCAGCGCGCGGTGCACCTCGTCCTCCTCGGCGCGGTCGACCAGGCGCAGCGAGAGCGTCGAGCCGAGGAACTCCGCGGCGGCGCGGGTGGCGTAGGGCGGGGCGTGCGGGCCGGAGTAGTGGTGGCAGGCGATGAGCCCCCACAGCCGGTCGTCGCGCAACAGCGAGATGGACATCGAGGCGTGCACGCCCATGTTCTGCAGGTACTCGACGTGGATGGGGGACACGCTGCGCAGCGTGGAGAAGGTGAGGTCCAGCGGCTCCCCGGTCGAGGGCACCAGCGTCGGCCGCAACGGCACCGGCCGGTAGCCGACGTCGGAGATCAGCCGGATCCAGTTCTTCTCGTACAGCGCCCGCGCCTGCGCCGGGATGTCGCTGGCCGGGAAGTGCAGGCCGAGCCAGGTGTTCAGCTCCGGCGCCTTGGCCTCGGCGACGACCTCGCCGTTGTAGTCGGCGTCGTAGCGGTAGACCATCACCCGGTCGAAACCGGTGAGCTCCCGGACCGCCTGCGCGGTGGTGTCGTACAGCTCCTGCAGCGAGGTCGCGCGGTTGAGGTCGGCCACCGTGCCGCGCACGGCCTGGTAGGTGTTCGGGAAGGAGAACGGGCGGGGCCCGTAGGCGGGCTCCAGCTCGACGACCAGCACCGTCGTCGGCGGGGTCACCCCGTCGTCGGGGCCGGTGACGGTGCGGTGCAGCAGCGCGTCGACCGGCACCGGGCTGCCCACCACGTCCAGGGTGATCTCGACCGGGTTGCGCTCGCGCAGGTCGCCGAAGGCGGCGGCCGAGCGGGCCACCGCCCCGGCCGCGACCACGCCGAGGACGTCGGGCAGCCGCCGGCCCAGCGCGTCGCCGGGGGCTACACCCACCAGGTCGGCGAGGTTCTCCGACACCTGCTGGACGACGAGGTCGGGCTCGCTGATGGCCAGCAGCACCCCGCGGGGCTGGATGCTGCCCGGCACGTGGATCGGCTCGCGCTCGCAGTTGGAGAGGTCGATCGGCGCCCCCGCCGGCAGCAGCCCGGTCTCGGACCCGCTCACCGGGCGGCCCCCACCGGCGCGCACCAGTCGGCCAGTGCGCCGAAGGTGCTGCGCGCGGCGCCGACCACCCGGCCGGCGTCCCCGCCCGCCGACACCCGCTCGCGGGTCACCCGGCGGTAGGTGTGCCACATGGCGCCGGTCTCGGTGCCGTAGGGGGAGAAGGCGCCCAGCCGCACGCCCGGGCCCAGGGTGGGCAGCGTGGCCAGGTGCCGGGAGATGAACGTGCCGCCGAGCGTGGACCCCTCCAGCACGTAGAGCCGGCCCAGGGCCTGGTCGGTGTCCTCGACGGCGGGCAGCACCGGCTGCTCCGTGCTGCCGGGGCCGGCGCCCAGGGCGGACAGGTCCGCGGCGAACAGGTGCGCGCGGCGCCGCCGCGCCCAGCCCACGGTCTCCGCATCGGCCGGGTGGCGGTGGGCCCAGGCGTCGAGCCCGGCCTCGGCGGCGGTCCAGAACGCGTGCAGCCGGGTGAGGACGGCGACCAGCCGGTCGCGGCCCAGGTGCGGGTCCATCAGCGCGAGGGTCGACTCCACCTGCTCGTGCTCGACGGCCGTCGCCGTGCGCAGTTCCGTGAGGACGTCGGGGCCCCCCGCGTGTCGAGGCACCGCCTCTCCTCCCGCAGCCATACCGGTTCCGAGACTAGGCGACACCTGCCGCTGCGGCGCGCTGCGACCACGGTGTGTGGGGCCGGTCACCCGCCGGTCAACCGGGCGTTGCGCAGCGAGGCGTGCAGCAGCAGCCGGGCGTCCCCGTCGGCGACGTCCAGGCCGGTCAGCTCCCCGATCCGGGTGAGCCGGGCGTAGAGCGTCTGCCGGTGCACGTGCAGCGCCGCCGAGGCCCGCGCCACGCTGCACCCGGCGTCCAGCCAGGTCTCGGCGGTCGTGGTGAGCAGCGGGGAGGCCAGCAGCGGGCGGACGGCGGGGTCCGGGCCGGGCAGTGCCGCGGCGATCCGCCAGCCGCCCAGCTCGTCCCAGTGCGCCACGGGGGAGAACCGCGGGACGGCTCCGGCGACCCGCGCGGCGGTGCGCGCCTGCTCCCACCGCCCGGGCAACCCGTCGGCCGCGGTCCCGACGGCGGAGAGCCCCGCGCTGCTGCCGGGAGGCAGGCCGGCGAGCGCGGCGGCGGTGACCGCGACGGCCGGGCGCAGGTCCGCCGGCCCGGGCAGCGGGACGGCGACCGCGACCGCGTCCTCCCCGGGCAGGACGGCGGTGACCGCGCCGGCGGCCGGTGCCCGCCACGGCGAGGGCAGCCCCGCGCCGGCCGGGCGCAGCGCCACGAGCACCACGGCGGTCGCGGCGCCCCAGGCCGCCGTGAGCGCCGCCGTCGCCGGCCCGGCCGCCGCCGGGGTGCCGGTGAGCGCGGTGGCCAGCGGCCGGCCCAGGTCGCCGGCGTCCTCCTCGCGCTCGGCCAGCAGCCGCCCGGCCTCGGCCGCCAGCTCCACCGCGCCGGCCAGCGCGGGGTCGTCGGCGGCCGCCGGGTCGGTGCGCCCGCCGTCGAGCAGCCACAGGTAGCCACGGGTGCGCCCGCCGTGCCGGACCGGCAGCACCAGCCGGGTGAGGATGCCGGCGGCCGGGTCGCCCGGGGTCCGCAGCGGGCCCTCGGCGGTCGCGATGCCGAAGTCCTCGAACCGGCGGCGGGTGTCCGGGGTGGAGCCCCGCCCGAGGATCGAGCGGGTCCGGACGGCGTCCATCACCGGGGTCTCCTCGCCCTCGACCGGGTGGGCGCAGAAGGCCAGCAGGGTGAAGTCGGCGTCCTCGAGGGTCGCGGGGGCGCCCAGCAGGGCCGAGACCCGGTCGACCAGCTCCTGCAGCTCGTCGCGCACGCCGCCGTCCCCCCTCATACAGGTGTACGAGGGGAACCGTACGTCCGTCGCTGGTGGGGCGGGCCGCGGCTGCCTAGCGTCAGGGGTGTCCGGTCCCCGGTCGCGGAGGTGGCGCGTGTTCTCGCAGAAGGCCCTGCTGCTCGGCGCCTCGCGGCGGCCCGAGCTGCGCCGGCTGGTGGTCGGCACCCCGGCCACGCGGCGGGTCGTCGACCGCTTCGTCGCCGGTGAGACGCTCGACGAGGCGCTGGCCGTCGTCCGCTCGCTCACCCGCGCGGGGATCGCCGTCACCCTCGACCACCTCGGCGAGGGCGTGACCGACCGGGCCGAGGCGGTGCGCTCGCGCGACGCCTACCTGGCGCTGCTCGACGGACTGGCCCCGCTGGGCCTGGGCCGCGCCGCCGAGGTGTCGGTGAAGCTGTCGGCGTTCGGGCAGGCGCTGCCCGGCGGGGGCACCGACCTGGCGCTGGAGCTGGTCCGCCCGGTCGCCGAGGCGGCGTCGGCGACCGGCACCACGGTCACCCTCGACATGGAGGAGTCGGCCACCGTCGACTCCACCCTCGCCGTCCTCGCCGAACTGCGCCGCGACCACCCGGGCACCGGCGCGGTGCTGCAGGCCGCGCTGCACCGCACGGAGGACGACGCCCGGGCCCTCGCCACCCCCGGCTCGCGGGTACGGCTGGTCAAGGGGGCCTACGACGAGCCGCCGTCGGTCGCCTTCCAGTCGCGGCACGACGTCGACGCCGCCTACGCCCGCTGCCTCGGGGTCCTCATGCGCGGCCCCGGGCACCCGATGGTGGGCACCCACGACCCGCGGCTGCTGTCGGTCGCCCGGCGGCTGGCCGCCCAGCAGGGCCGGAAGCCGGACTCCTGGGAGGTGCAGATGCTCTACGGCATCCGCGCCGCCGAGCAGCGCCGGCTGGCCGCCGAGGGCCTGTGCGTCCGGGCCTACGTCCCCTACGGCGCCGACTGGTACGGCTACTTCATGCGCCGGCTGGCCGAGCGTCCCGCGAACCTGCGCTTCTTCCTGCGCTCCCTCGTCACCACCACCTGATCCCCGGTCCCGCCAATATCGCGATATCGGCGGGACCGGGGTCGCGAACAGGAGAACCCCGATGGACGCCGTCACCTCCGTCCCCGCGCCGCGCAACGAGCCGGTGCTCAGCTACGCCGCGGGCACCCCGGAGCGCACCGAGCTGCAGCAGCGGCTCACCGAGCTGGCCGGCGAGCGGCTCGAGCTGACCATGACGCTGGGGGAGGAACAGCGGATGGGCAGCGGCGAGCGGTTCGACGTCGTGCAGCCGCACCGGCACGCCGCCGTGCTGGGCACCGCCGCGCACGCCACCCACGCCGACGCCCAGGAGGCGGTGGCGTGCGCGAAGGCGGCCGCCCCGGCGTGGCGCGACCTGTCCTTCGACGACCGGGCCGCGGTGTTCCTCCGCGCCGCCGAGCTGCTCGCCGGGCCGTGGCGGCAGACCCTCAACGCCGCGACGATGCTCGGCCAGTCCAAGACCGCCCAGCAGGCCGAGATCGACTCCGCCTGCGAGCTGGTCGACTTCTGGCGCTACAACGTGCACTTCGCCCGGCGGATCCTCGCCGAGCAGCCGGAGTCCTCACCCGGCGTGTGGAACCGCACCGACCACCGGCCGCTGGAGGGGTTCGTCTACGCGGTCACCCCGTTCAACTTCACCGCGATCGCCGGCAACCTGCCCACCGCTCCGGCGCTCATGGGCAACAGCGTCGTGTGGAAGCCGGCCCCCACCCAGCAGTTCGCCGCGCACTTCCTCATGCGGCTGCTGGAGGAGGCCGGGCTGCCGCCGGGGGTGATCACCATGGTGACCGGCGACGGGGTCGCGGTCTCCGACGTCGCCCTGGCCGACCAGGACCTCGCCGGCATCCACTTCACCGGGTCCACGGCGGTGTTCCAGCACCTGTGGCGCACCGTGGGGGAGAACATCGCCGGCTACCGCGGCTACCCGCGCATCGTCGGGGAGACCGGCGGCAAGGATTTCGTCGTGGCCCACCCCTCGGCCGACGTCGACGTGCTGCGCACCGCGCTGGTCCGCGGCGCCTTCGAGTACCAGGGGCAGAAGTGCTCGGCGGCCTCGCGCGCCTACGTGCCGCGGTCGGTGTGGGCGCGGCTGCGCGAGGACCTGGTCGGGGTCACCGAGTCTCTGCCGATGGGCGACGTCACCGACTTCTCGAACTTCATGGGCGCGGTGATCGACCGGAGGTCCTTCGCGAAGCTGTCCGGCGTGCTCGGCCGGGTGGACGACGACCCGGCGCTATCGATCGTCGCCGGCGGGCAGGCCGACGACTCCGAGGGCTTCTTCGTGCGGCCGACCGTCATCGAGGGCACCGACCCCGGGCACGAGGTGTTCACCACCGAGTACTTCGGGCCGATCCTCGCGGTGCACGTCTACGACGACGCCGACTACGACACCGTGCTCACCCAGATGGAGTCGGCGGCGCCCTACGCGCTCACCGGGGCGGTCATCGCACAGGACCGGGCCGCCATCGCGCACGCGCAGCGCTTCCTGCGGTTCGCGGCGGGCAACTTCTACGTCAACGACAAGCCGACCGGCGCGGTCGTCGGCCAGCAGCCCTTCGGCGGCGGGCGGGCCTCGGGCACCAACGACAAGGCCGGCGCCCTGCAGAACCTGCTGCGCTGGACGTCGACCCGGTCGATCAAGGAGACGTTCGCGCCCCCGACCGACCACACCTACCCGTACATGCAGTAAGTGCCGCCCGATGATCAGGTGACCTGATCATGCGGCGTCCTGGCTCACCTCCAGCGGTGAGCCAGGACGCCGGACGGTGATCCAGGCCGCCCCTCACCGGGCGGGCCAGTGGATCTCGCCGTCCCCGCTCAGCACCGCGCCCTCCGAGAGGCGGTGCGGGCTGAGCCGGCCACCGGGCATGAGGTGCTGCACCGGCACGTCCCGGGCGAGGACGGCGACGTCGGCGACGATCCGCCGGTGGCAGCGCCACCACACGCTCTCGCTGCACATCACCGCGACCGTCGCGCCGGCCGCCTCGGCGAGCACCTCGTCCAGCGCCGCGGCGAACTCCGGCGTCCGGGTGTGGGCTGCGTAGGCGGCGAACTGGGCGACGGTCCACCAGCCGTCGGCGACGGGCTCGCCCGCGGGGAGCGCACGGCGCCCGCCCAGGCGCGCGTCCCACCGGTAGCCGACCCCGGCCGCGGGCAGCCACGCCTCCAGCGCCTCCCGCCGGACGTCGGGGTTGGTGCGGCTGCCCGGGAACCGGCGGACGTCGACGACCAGCCCGACCCCTGCCGCGGTCAGCCGGGCGCCGAGGCGGGCGCGGTCGTCCGGGCCGTGGCCGACGGTGAGCAGGGGCACGGGCGGCCTCTCCCCGGCGTGGACGTCAGGCCGGCCGGCGGGCCGCACCGAGGACGTGCGGCGCGGCTGGGAGCGGGACGCGGGAGTCGGGGAAGCGCAGCCGGCGCAGCGCGGTGACCTCGAAGCCGGCCTGCTCGACGAGACCGACCGGGTCGACCGCCGTGTGGCAGCCGCCGGCCAGCAGCGGCCAGACGGTGGCGTCGGCCACCCGCTGCACCGCCCGCAGCCGCCGGGTCGGGGCCAGACCGTGCTCCAGGAAGACCAGCGTGCCGCCGGGGCGCAGCACCCGGCCGAGCTCGGCCAGCCCGCCCGCGCGGTCGGGCAGCGAGCACAGCACCAGGCAGAGCACCGCGGCGTCGAACGCGGCGTCCGGCAGGGGCAGTGCCTCGGCGGTGCCGGGGACCACGGTGACCGGCACCGGCGCGCCCGCGGCCGCCCGGCTCGCGAGCCCGCGCAGGTGCGGTTCGGGTTCCACCGCGGTCACCCCCGTCACCGCCGACGGGTAGCGCGCGAAGTTCCGGCCGTTGCCGCAGCCCACCTCCACCACCCGGCCGGACAACGGGGCGAGCAGCTCGGACCGCAGCTCGCCCAGGCCCTCGGCGTCCATCCCCTCGCTGATGCGCGCGTAGAGGCGGCTGAACACCGGACGGCGGCGGTCGCGGGCCGGGGACGGGACCGGGGCGGGGAGGCTCACCCCCGGATGGTGCACCGGCACCGGCCAGTGCGGCACTCCCCCCGTGCACCCGCGTCGGCGCCGGCCCCCGGTGCCGGTCATGCTGGTCCGCCGGGCGACGGTGCCCGGACGAGGGGAGCGGTGTGGCGCAGGGGACGACGGAGGCGCGGACCTCGCTGTGGCGGTTGCCGGGGGTGCGGTCGCTGGCCGGCCTGAGCGCGCTCGGGTTCACCAGCTACTGCCTGACGCTGGCCTCGCTGCCCGCCTACGCGGTCGCCGGGGGTGCCGCCGTCGACACCGCGGGCGTGGTCACCGCGGTCTTCCTGGTCGCGACCATCGCCGTCCAGTCGGTGGTACCGGCGCTGACCGCCCGGTACGGCGCCGGGCCGGTGCTCGCCGCCGGGCTGGTCGCGCTCGGGGCGCCCTCGCCGCTGTACGTGGTGGACGACGGGCTGCTGTGGCTCTCGGCGGTCTCCGCGGTGCGCGGCGTCGGGTTCGCGGTGCTCACCGTGCTGGGCGCGACGCTGGCCGCCCGGGTGGCCCCGGCCGAGCGGCGCGGTGAGTCGATCGGCATCTACGGGCTGGCCATCGCGGTACCCAACCTGGTGGCGGTCCCGGCCGGTGTGGCGCTGGTGCTGGACGGGCACGTGGGCTGGCTGGCCTGGCTGGCCGCCTCCCCGGTGCTGGCGGTGCCGCTGGTGCCCCGGCTGGTGCGGGCGGTCCGCGGCGAGGTGCCGGCCGGGACGTCGTCCTCCCGGGCGGCGGTGCGCGCCGCGCTCGCGCCGTCCGCGGTGCTGCTGGTGGTCACCCTCGCCGGTGGCGGGCTGGTCACCTTCCTGCCGATCGAGCGGCCCGACGGCGTGCTGGCGACCGCGGCGCTGCTGGTCTTCGGGCTCACCGGCGCGCTCACCCGGTGGCGGGCCGGCGTGCTCGCCGACCGCTTCGGCACCCGGCTGCTGCTCCCGCTGGCCCTGCTGGTGTCCGCGGCGGGGATCGGCGCCGTCGCGCTCGGCCTGGCGGCCGGGGCCGGTTGGGTGCTCGCCGGGTCCGCGCTGTTCGGCGCGGGCTACGGCACGGTGCAGAACCTCACCCTGCTGGCGGCGTTCGCCCGCGCCGGCGCGGGCGGGGCCACCGCCGCCAGCGCCCTGTGGAACGCCTCGTTCGACGCCGGGACGGCGATCGGTGCGCTGGCGCTCGGGCTCGTCGCCGCGGGGTTCGGCCTGCCGTGGACCTACGTGCTGGTCGCCGGGGTGCTGCTGGTCGCCCTGCCGCTCGCACGGTCCGCCGCCCGGGCCTGATCGGGGTCGCCGGCCCCTGCCCACGCAGGCCGGCCGGGTGTAGACGTCAGCGATGAGTGCGTCCGAGGTCCTCGACCTGTTCCGCCGCGCGGTTGCCGACGACGACGCGGTCGCCATGCGGGCGGGTCTGGACCGGGTGCTCGGCCTGACCTCGGGCACGGGCCTGTCGGCCGAGGACGAGTACCGCGTCCGGCACCCCGGCTACGTGATGGAGATGCCGCAGTCGGGCGAGCGCATCCGCGGCCGCGAGGCGATGCGGGCGATGCAGGAGGCGTTCCCCACCCCGCCGCGGATCACCGTGCGGCGCGTGGTCGGTGCCGGCCACGTGTGGGTGCTCGAGGGCGTCAACGACTACGGCGCGGAGGTCTGGCACGTCGCACTCGTCCTGGAGTTCGACGACGACGGGCGGATCGTGCGCGACACCCGCTACTACGCGCAGCCCGTCGAGCCGCCCGCCTGGCGAGCTGCGTGGGTCGAGCCGCTCGGCTGACCGTCAGCCGGCGACCCGCGCGGCGGCCTCGCGCAGCGCGCGGAGGAACAGCACCTCCTCGGCCGAGCGGCGCAGCCAGGCCCGCAGCCCCTCAGGGTCGGTGCGGGAGGCGTCGCGCAGCTTCCCCAGCTCCAGCTGCCGGGTGCTGGCCTGCGCGCGCTGGGCGGGGGGCAGCCGGCGGCCGTCGGCGCGCGCGATCGCGGTCAGACCGGCCCCCACGAACACGAGGTCGCGGATCCCCGTGACGCCGGCGAGCAGCTCGTCGGCCCCGGCGCCGTCGTCGGCGGAGAGGCGGCGGACCAGCTCCTCGGCGGTCTCCCGACCGGCCTGTGCGTCAGTCATGGTGTCCATCGTCCCAGGGCCGGGGATGCCGCTGTCCCCCGCGCACCGACGGCCCTGCAGGACCGGCAGTGCACGAGGGACACCGGCGACGGGCGGCTACGCGTCGCGGCGGCCGAACACCACGGCGCCGACGGCCAGGACGGCGACGACCTCGGCGACGAACACCGCGAAGCCCACCCACGGGTCGAGGAGCAGCGGGTTGAACGACTCCGGTGTCGCGATGGCCGACCCGGCGTTGCCCGGCATCAGCTTGGTCGCCCACTCGCCCCAGGCGCCGGGCAGCACCATCACCAGGTTGCCGACGACGAAGACCAGGCCCAGCACGATCGCCAGCGCCGCGGCGGTGTGCCGGACCAGCAGGCCGACGCCGGCGGCGAACAGCCCCAGCCCGGCCATGTAGAGACCGCTGCCCAGCATCGACCGCAGCACGCCGTCGTCGGTGAGGGCCAGGCCGATGCCCTCGCGGTCGAGGAACCAGTTGCCGCCGAGGTACCCGGCCAGCGCGGTCAGCGTGCCGGCGACGGACAGCGTCGAGGCGAGCACCGCGGCCTTGGCCGCCAGCACCGCGCCGCGCCGCGGGGTGGCCGCCAGCGTCGCGCGGATCATCCCGGTCCCGTACTCGCCGGTGACGACGAGCGCGCCCAGGACGACGGCGCAGACCTGGGCGAAGACGATCCCCCAGGTGACGAACGCGCCGACCGGCTCGCCGACGTCCCCGCGGGCCAGCGCCTCGGCACTGAGCGCGCACACCAGCGTGGTGAGGCCGGCGCCCAGCACGAACATCGCCGCGAGCGACCAGGGGGTGGAGCGGACGGTCCAGAACTTGACCCACTCGGCGCGCAGCGTCGCGGTGGGGCCGGGTGCGGCCGGGGTCTCGGTGCGGGTCCAGGCGTGCGTGCCCACGGTCATCGGGGGGCTCCTGCGTACTCGACGCTGTCGGCGGTCAGGGTCATGAAGGCGTCCTCGAGCGAGGAGCGCACCAGGGTCAGCTCGTGCAGCAGCAGGCCGGACCGGCCGACCAGCTCGCCGACGCCGGCCGGGTCCAGGCCGCGCACCCGCAGCTCCCCGCCGTGCGCGGCGACGTCCAGGCCCTCGCGGCGCAGCAGGGTGGCGACCTCGTCGTGCTGCGGGCTGCGGACCCGCACGTGGGAGGCGGCGTGATCGGCGACGAACTCCGCCGTCGAGCAGTCGGCGAGCACCCGCCCGCGGCCGATGACCACCAGGTGGTCCGCGGTCAGCGCCATCTCCGACATCAGGTGGCTGGAGACGAACACCGTGCGGCCCTCGGCGGCGAGGTCCCGGGCCAGGGTGCGGACCCAGCGGATGCCCTCGGGGTCCAGGCCGTTGACCGGCTCGTCGAGGACGACGACCGGCGGGTCGCCCAGCAGCGCGGCGGCGATGCCCAGCCGCTGGCCCATGCCCAGCGAGAACCGGCCCACCCGCTGGCCGGCGACCGCGGTGAGGCCGACCAGCTCGAGCACCTCGTCGACGCGGGCGCGGGGGATGCCGTTGCTGACGGCCAGCCAGCGCAGGTGGTCGCGCGCCGAGCGGCCCGGGTGCAGCGCCCGGGCCTCCAGCAGCGCACCGACCTCACGCAGCGGCGCGGGGGAGTCGGCGTAGCGGCGGCCGTTGACGGTGACGCTGCCGGAGGTGGGCCGGTCCAGCCCGAGCACCATCCGCATCGTCGTCGACTTGCCGGCGCCGTTGGGGCCGAGGAAGCCGGTCACGCGGCCGGGCTCGACGGTGAAGCTGATCCCGTCGACGGCCGTGCGCTCGCCGTAGGTCTTGGTCAGCCGGTGCGCGGTGATCACGGGGTCACCAGGGTCGGGGAGGTCATGTCCAGCAGGCTCTCGGCCGCCGGCGACCGGGGGTATCCGGGAGCGCCCTGACCCGACCCTGAACGGTCCCGGAGCTCGTCGCGCGAGACGATGCCGGACGCCTGAGCAGTTGCGGTCGCCGACACGTGGCGACACGCCGTCGCCAACGACCACAACTGCTCACTCGGCCGCCCCGGCGCCTGCCGGGCCCTGCTACGCCGAGCGGGGGAGGGGTGCCCCGGCACGCAGCAGCCGGTGCAGCGCCACCGCGGCCTCCCGGCCGGCCCGGTTGGCGCCCACCGTGCTCGCCGAGGGGCCGTAGCCGACCAGGTGCACCCGCGGCTCGCCGGCCACCTGCGTGCCCGCCATCCGGATGCCGCCGCCCGGCCCGCGCAGCCGCAGCGGGGCCAGGTGGCCCAGCGCCGCGCGGAAGCCGGTGGCCCACAGGACGGCGTCGGCGCGGACGGACCGGCCGTCGTCCCACGCGACCCCGTCGGGGGTGAGCCGGTCGAACACCGGCAGCCGGTCGAGCACGCCGCGCGCCCGGGCCTCCCGGACCCACGGCGTCACGACCAGCCCGGTGACGCCGACGACGCTGGACGGGGGGCGGCCCTCGCGGACGGCGTCCGCCACGAGCGCGACGGCGGCCCGGCCCTCCTCGGGCCCGAACGGCTCCTCCCGCCAGACCGGCGGGCGCCGGGTCACCCAGGTGGTGTCGGCGACCTCGGCGATCTCCCCGAGCAGCTGCACCGCCGAGGCGCCGCCGCCCACGACGACCACCGACTGCCCGGCGAACTCCGCGGCGCCGCGGTAGTCCGGCGGGGTCAGCTGGCGGCCGCGGAACAGCTCCTGCCCGGGGTGGCGCGGCACGAACGGGCGGGTCCAGGTACCGGTCGCGTTGACGACGGCGTCGGCGGTCCAGGCGCCGGCCGTCGTCTCGACGCGGAACCGCCCGTCCGGGGTGCGGCGGACGGCGCGCACCCGCACCGGCCGCACCACCGGCAGCGCGAAGTGGCGCTCGTAGTCGGCGAAGTAGGCGGGCACGGCCTCGGCGGCGGGGACGTCGTCCCCGGCGGGCGGGAACGGCAGCCCCGGCAGGTCGTGCACGTGGTGGGTGCGGGCCAGGGTCAGCGACGGCCAGCGGTGCTGCCAGGCGCCCCCCGCGCGCTCCTCGGCGTCCAGCACGACGAAGCCGACGCCCAGCCGGCCGAGGTGGTGCGCCGCGCTCAACCCGGCCTGCCCGGCGCCGACGACCGCAACCTCCACGTCCCTGCCCACGTCCGGACAACCGCGCCGCGGCGGTCCGGCTTCCTTGCGGATCTCTTGCGGGTGCCCGGCGGGTCACCTGCGGATGGGCCAGCAGAGTCGTCCCCGTCACCGAGACGACCAGCACCCGGGAGAGCACCGTGAGCGCCCAGACCGCAGGACAGGCCCGCCGGACGCGGACGCGCATCGCCGCGTCGGTCGTCGTCCTGGGGGCCGCCGCCTCCGTCGCCGGACTCGCCACCTTCGGCACCTTCACCGACAGCACCACCCCGGTGGTCAGCCGCCTCGACACCGGCGTGCTGTCGATCACGCTCACCGAGGCCGCGCACACCGCGACGCTGTCGCTGTTCGACCGGGGCGCGTTCCTGGCCGGTGACGTGGAGAGCTCGCCGGTCGACCTGGTCAACGACGGGACGGCGCCGCTGTCGGAGCTGCGCCTGGGCTCGGTGGCCGCGCGGTCCAGCGTGCTCGACACCGACCGGGTCCACGGGCTCCAGTTGGCGGTGGAGTCCTGCTCGGAGGCCTGGGAGCCTGCCGGCGGCGCCTGGACCTGCGGCGGGACGACGACGCGGCACTACGCCGGGCCGATCGTCACCGACGTCGAGCTGAGCGGTGCGGCGTCGCTGGCGCCGGGCGGCACCGACCACCTGCTGCTCACCGCGAGCCTGCCGTCGACGGCGACCGCCGACCTGGTCGAGGGCGCCACCAGCTCGCTGGACTTCGTCTTCAGCGGCACGCAGCGCGACGGCGCCGCGCGCTGACCCGGCCCCGGAGGGCCATGCGCAGCGGGCCCGGGAGGGCCATGCGCACCGGGCCCGCGAGGGCCATGCGCACCGGGCCCGCGAGGGCCACGCAGACAGCCGGCGTCTCCATCGCACGGGGGGACGGAGCCGCCGGCGGCACGACCGGCGGCGTCGGAGGGGACGACGCCGCCGGGACGGGGGACGACCGGGACACCGTGGGGGACGGTGTCCCGGCCGGGCCGGGCACGCCGCGGGGGAACGGCGCGACCGGCAGCACGACGACCGGCACGGACCGTGGGGGACGGGGGTGCCGGTCGAGGGGGACGTACGGGGCCGGCCGCGGGGGACCGCGACCGGCCCCGTCGCGTCGCTCAGGCCGGCAGGTGCTCGGGACCCAGCCCGGTGACCAGGTGGTCGACCAGCTCGTCGAGGTCCACCGGGCACCGCGGGTTGGCCGCCCGCAACCGGTCCAGGGCCAGGCCGCGCAGGAGCCAGTTGAGCGTGTGCACCCGCGACGCCGCGACCCGGCCGTCGGCCACCGCCCCGGCCAGCAGCGTCCCCAGGACCTGGGCCAGGGGACGGTCGAAGGCCTGGACGACGGCCTGCTTGATCCGCGGCTCCCACTCCGCGGCGCTCAGCACGGCCGCGACCGCCCGCTCGTCGCGGCCCCGGCGGGCCAGCCACGGACGGACCAGCGCGGCGAGGTCGGCGCGCAGGTCACCGGTCGGCTCCGCGGACGGGAAGACCCGCACCGCCTCGAGGGCGGTGACGACGACCTCCACCAGGTCGGCCTCCTCCACCAGGGCTCCGGCGGTGCCGGCCCGGGCGCGGACCTCGGCCAGCGTCAGGCCCTCGTAGCCGACCTCGCTGAGGGCGTCGAGCGCCGCCGACAGGACCACCCGGGAGCTGGGTGAGGCCCAGTCGAAGCGCCGCTCCATCGTCCTCCTCGCCGGGGGTGCCACCCCGCGGTGTGCCGGTGGTGCCCGCACCGTAGGTCTCGGACGGCGGAACGTGCAGGTTCCGTTGCTCTGCGTTCCCCCCGACGGGTGCAGCACTCCGTCCTGCGCTGTTCCACAATGCGGGTTACGTTCGCCTGGTGACACAGTGTGACGTCCCGCCCGCCGTCCGGCCGACCCGTACCCGGGCCGGCGGGCCCCGGCTGGACAGGTCCCGCGACGCGGCGATCGCCTCCGCCGTGGTACAGGTGCTCGGCCGCGCGGGCTACGCGGGCCTGACGATGGACGCCGTCGCCATGGCCGCCGGCGTGGGCAAGGCGACGATCTACCGCCGGTGGTCGAGCAAGGCGGAGCTGCTGCTGTCGGTCATGGACGTCGTCGTCGCCCCGGTGCTCGACGTCCCCGACACCGGGTCGCTGCGCGGGGACCTGATCGCGCTGCTCACCGAGGTCGTGGAGCTCTTCGGCGGCCCGTCGGGGCGGGCGATCCGCAGCCTGCTCGGAGCGGTCATCGACGACCCGGTGCTGCAGGAGGGCTGCCGCCGCCTGCCGCTGGCCAACTGGGATGCCGCGTGGGGGACCGTCGTGGGCCGGGCGGCGGAGCGGGGCGAGGTCGGCGCCGGCGCGGCGGGCACGGTGGCGGCCGAGGTCGGCCCGGCGGTGCTCGCGCTGCGCTGGCTGGTCACCGGCCGCCCCTTGGACGACGCCGTGGTGGCCGAGCTCGTCGACCACGCGGTGCTGCCGCTGTTGCGCCGTCCGTAGCGCCGGAGGCCGCGGACGGGGATGCTCAGCTCCTCGTCGGTGTCGGAGGAGGTCCGGGTGAACCTGGAGAAGGTCGTCTTCGGGTTCTTCGTGCTCCTGGCGGCCACGCTGAACTTCGGGTTCTTCATCGGTGACATCGACCGGCCCGAGCTGCACAACCGCTACGAGCTGTTCGCGGCGGTCGTCGTCAACCTCATCGCCACCGTGCTGAAGTTCGGCGACCGCACGCAGATCGGTGCCGTGCACCTGGCGACGAGCCTCGTGGCGAGTCTCCAGCTGGTCGCGGCGGCCCTCATGTACGGCTACGCCGCGTACGTCTCGACCGCGGGAATGACCCCGGGGTGGACGGCGAGCGTGGTGTCGGTGGCCGGTGGGGCGCTGCTGGCCAACCTCGTCTCCGTGGTCCTGCTGGTCATCGAGACCGTCTCCTTCCACCGCGGATGAGCCGGAGGACGCCGTGGGCAACCCGCTGCTGACGTTCTGGAACCGCCGGGACCGTCGCGAGGAGGAAGAGGAGCGGCGCGCCCGCCGTGCCCGCCTGCTGGCGGCCGCGGCGTCGGCCAACCGGGCCTCCGAGACGGTCTTCCTCATCCTCCGGCGCATGCGGGCGCCGCTGATCGTGCTCATCGCCATCTTCTCCGTGAGCGTGCTGGGCCTGACCCTCATCCCCGGCCAGGACGCCGAGGGCCGGCCCTGGGACATGGGCTTCTTCGACGCCATCTACGTCATGAGCTACACCGCGACCACGATCGGCTTCGGCGAGATCCCGTACCCGTTCACCTACAACCAGCGGATGTGGGTGACCATCTCGATCTACCTCACGGTGGTCGGCTGGGCCTACGCCATCGGCTCGCTGCTCGGCCTGCTGCAGGACCGGGCCTTCCGCTCGGCGCTGGCGCTGCAGCAGTTCACCCGCCGGGTGGCCCGGCTGGCCGAGCCGTTCGTCCTCGTCGCCGGGTACGGCCGGGCCGGGGAGCTGCTCGGTCACTCGATGGACGCGCTGGGCCGCCGGGTCGTCGTCCTGGACAAGGACTCCGAGCGGATCGACGGCCTGGACCTCGAGTCCTACCACGGTGACGTCCCCGGGCTCGCCGCCGACGCCCGGGACCCCGGGCACCTGGGCGTCGCGGGGCTGGACCACCCCTGCTGCGAGGCGGTCGTGGCGCTCACCGACGACGACGAGGCCAACCTGGCGGTCGTGATGACCACCGCGCTGCTGCGCCCGGACCTCCCGGTGATCGCGCGGGCGACGACGCGCGTGATGGCCGAACGGATGGGGGTGTTCGGCTCGCCCAGCGTGGTCAACCCGTTCGATCTCTTCGGCGACCACGTGCAGCTGGCGCTGCGGGCGCCGGCGTCCTACCAGCTGCTGACCTGGCTGGAGAGCGGGCCGGGCGCCCCGCTGCCCCCGCGCGGCGCGCCGCCGGCGAGCGGCCGCTGGATCGTCTGCGGGTACGGCCGGCTCGGCCGGGAGCTCACCGCGGACCTGCGCGCGGAGGGCATCGACGTCACCGTCATCGACCCGAGCCCGCACGACGACGTCGACGACGTCGTGGTGGCCGGTGGCTTCGAGCCCGGGGTGCTGGAGGCGGTGGCGCTGGAGGACGCCGTCGGCTTCGTCGCCGGGACGGACAACGACATCACCAACCTCTCACTGGTGAAGGCCGCCCGCCGGGCCAACCCCCGGCTGTTCCTCACCGCGCGGCAGAACCGGCCCTCGAGCGCGCCGCTGTTCGCCGCGATGGAGCTCGACGCGCTGCTCGTGCCGACCGAGGAGATCGCGCACGAGGTGTACGCCCAGCTGTCGACGCCGCTGCTGTGGCGCTTCCTCCGCGCGATGCCGGCGCTGGGGGACGCCTGGGCCGCGGACGTCGTCGACCGGCTCACCGCGCTGTGCGGGCAGCACCTGCAGGCGCTGTGGAAGGTGCGCCTCACCGAGCGGGAGGCCCCGGCCCTGACGTCGTGGCTGGCCTCGGGTGAGGGGCGGCTCGGTGACCTGCTGCGCAACCCGGAGGACCGCGACGAGCCGCTGCACGCGGTGCCGCTGCTCCTGCTGCGGGGGGACGACGCGACGCTCGCGCCGGGCCCCGACGTCACCCTGGCGCCCGGGGACGAGCTGCTCCTCGCCGGCTGGCCGGCCGCCCGCCGGGCGCTCGACGTCACCCTGCTCGTGGACGCCGTCCTCGAGTACGTGGTGACCGGCCGCAGGGTGCCCTCGAGCTGGCTCTGGCGGAAGCTGGGCCGCCCGGCCCCGGACCCCGAGGAGACCGCGCCCCGGCCCCCCGCGCGCACGCCGTCCTGACGGCGCCGGCGCGGGTCAGTGCCAGGGCAGCCGGCTGCGCCCGGCCCAGTACTCCGGCGCGGGCTCCGGGACGACGAGGTCCGCGACGTCCGGTCCGACGGCCAGCCCGGTGGCCCGCAGGTTCGACTCGAGCTGCGCCACCGTGACCGCACCGCTCAGCACGACGTCGACCCACGGCTGCGCCAGCACCGCGGCGAGGACGACGGCGTCCACCGCGACCCCCAGCTCGCGGGCGGCCCGGGCCAGGCCGGCGGTCGCCGGGGAGCCCGCGGCGGCCAGGCGCCCGTTGGCCAGCGCCTCCTTGACCACGACCCGCGTGCCGGCGGCGTGCGCCTCCGCCAGCGCGTCACCCGCCGACCGCTCGAGCAGGTTCCACGTCGTCTGCACGCTGGTGAACAGCGGCCGCCCGTCCACGGTGAGCGCCAGACCCCGGCGGACGGTGTCGGCCTGCGCCGGTCCGGAGGTCGAGAAGCCCAGCTCCACGCCTCCCGCCCGCACCTCGGCCAGCGCGGCGAGCAGCGCCCGGTCGGTCCACAGCTGGCTGTCGGCCGTGAGCGAGTGGACCTGGTAGAGCCGCAGCCAGGGGCCGAGCAGGTCGCGGGTCTCCGCCCACTGGCGCTCGAACGCCGCGCGGCTGTGCTCCTTCACCTCGTGCTGCCCGGCGTCGGTCCGCCACCCGGCGGTGTACCGGTAGCCCCACTTGCTCGCCACGAACGGCTCGGCGCCCGAGCCGCGCAGCCAGGAGGCCAGGAACTGCTCGGCCCGCCCGTAGGACCGGGCGGTGTCGACGTAGCCGATCCCGGCGGCGGTGGCCGCGTCGAGCAGGGCGTGTGCCCGGGCCTCGAGCGCGGCGGGCGACCGGTCGGCGGGGAGGTCGGCGTCCCGGCCCAGCGTGATGTAGCCGGGGCGGCCGACGGCGGCCAGGCCCAGCCCGAGCTGCGCGGTCCCGGACCGGCTGCGCGGCGACGACGGCAGCGGCATGGTCGTCCTCCCGGGGGCGGTGCTCGGCTCCCGGCGGACGCTAGCGGAGACGCGAGCGACCGGCTGGCGCAGTGCCTCCCGCGGGAGACCGGCCGGTGCTTCACTGGGGTGTCCCAGAGGGCCGACCCGCACGGGCGAGGAGCCGTCGATGCACACGCCGACCGCACCGCTGGAACCCTGGACAGTCCCGGCCGCCGAGCCCTGCGTGGCCGGCGACATCGGCGTCGAGCGCCGGGAGATCGAGTGCGAGCCGGTGGCCGACCCGGCTCCGGCCGCACCGGCGCCCGCACCGGCGCCGGCCGCACCCGTCCCGGCGTGACCCTCCCGGCCGACCCCGCCGCGGAGCCGCCGGCGCTGGTGCCGGGGGAGCTGCGGGGCTACCGGCGGTTCCGCCTGGCCGAGGACGGCCTGCGCCCGCCGGTGCACGTCGCCGCCGGCCCGTGGGACTGGCCGGTCGAGCGGGCCCGCTGCGCGGTGGACGACGCGCACGTGCCGCCCGCGCGGGGCTGCGGCTGCGGCCTCTACGGCTGGTACCACCCCACGTCCACCGGCCTGGGGACCGGCTGGGGGGACGTGACCGCGGTGGTCGCCGCCCGCGGCCGCATCGTCCTCGGCGACTCCGGCTTCCGGGCCGCCGCGGCGCGCGTCCAGGCCGTCAGCCTGCCGCACCGCGCCCGCCTCGCCCCGCGCCGGCGTCGCCGGTGGGAGCGGCTGCTGGCCGAGCGGTACCCGGGGGTGCCGGTCTACCGGTCCCGGCGGCGCATGCTGCGCCGGCACCCGCCGCAGGACCTGTCCGCGCTGGGCATCGCCGTCCGGCCCAGCGCGGCCGCGCGGTACCGCTGGGCCGCCCTGCTGCTGTGGCTCGGCGGCGTCCTGGCGCTGTGCTCGGTGGCGGTGGTCCCGCGGCCCGTGCTCGTCGGGATCGACTCGGCGCAGTGGCTCGGCGTCCTGGCCGGCTTCGTCCTGTGGCAGGCCGCGCTGGGCTGGCTGGTGTCCCGGGCGTCCCCGCTGCCCGGTCAGGCGCCGCGGTAGGTGCCGACCGTCCAGAGGTTGCCGTCGGCGTCGCGGACGCCGAACTCGTGGGAGCCGTAGTCGGTGTCGTGCAGCTCCTGCAGCACCTCGACCCCGGGCAGGCCGCGGACGCGCTCCCAGGCGGCGTCGACGGTGGCCGGCTCGGCCGCGACCACGTAGACGCCCTGGGGTCCGAGGGCGCCCCAGTCGCCGGGCTTGCCGCGGCTGCCGAACATGACGCCGCCGCCGTCCGGCCAGCGGGCCTCGGCGTGCGCGACGGTGCCGTCCTCGTCGCGGTAGCAGGCGGTCACGGCGAAGCCGAGCCCCTCGGTGAGGAAGCGGATGCCGGCGTCGACGTCGGTGAAGCCGACGCTCGGCCAGACGGTGGGCGCGGGGGTGGTGGTCGTCGGTGGAGTCATGACCCGGAGCCTCCCGCGGCTGCGGCGTCGGTGTCTTGGACGAACGGGAGCTCCTCGCGCAGCCAGGTGCCGATGCTGCACCCGGCCAGCGCCCGCCACTCCCGGGCCAGGTGCGGCTGGTCGGCGTAGCCGCACCGGGTGGCGACCTCGGCCAGCGGCGGGCGGCCCGGGTCGACCAGCATCCTGCGCGTGGCCTCGAAGCGGGCGATCCGGGCGGCCTGCTTCGGCGTGACCCCGGTCGCCAGCCGGAACCGCTCGGCGAGGTGCCGCCGGCTCCAGCCGACGTGCGCGGCCAGCTCCTCGACCCGGCAGCGGCCGGCGCTGCCGTGCACCAGCCGCCAGGCCTCGCGCACCTCGGGCGGGACGGGGACGACGGGGCCGGAGAGCCGGTCGACCAGCGCGGCGTCGAGCCGGGCGAACCGCTCCGCCCACCCGTCGGCCGCTACCAGGTCGTCGACGAGCCGGTCCGCGGCCCGGCCGAGGAGGTCGGCCAGGTCGACGGTGCGCCCGGCGAGCTCGACCGCGGGCACCCCGAGGAGGGCCTGGGCCCCCACCGGGGTGAGGGCGTACTGCAGGCCCTCCTGCGGGCGGCCGGCGTCGATGAGGGCCGGCCGGGTGTGCAGGCCGCCGACGACGGCGTGCGCGGCCACCGCGGGCCCCGGTCCGGTGACCCGCAGCGGTGCGGCGAGCTCCACGACGAGGGTGAGGTGGGCCGACGGCAGCCCGCGGTGCAGCCCCGTCGGCATCGCGGGGGAGGAGTAGCCGTGCGCGGCCGCGACGACGGGCCGCAGCGGCGCCTGGAGGACGTGGCGGTGGGCGGGCACGGGCCGGGCCTCCTCCCGTTCGACGGCCGGTGGTGCGGTCATCCTGCCGCGCCGGCCGCACGCCGCGAGGTGCCTCCCGCGCGCGAGAGGCACCTCGCGGGCTGCTGCCCGTCACGGGGTCGGGGGCGCCGGGGAGCCGATCCGGCTGCGGAGCGCCATGAGCAGGGCCGGCCAGCCCAGGGCCAGGCCCGCCCCGAGCAGGGCTCCCGCGACGGTGTCGCTGAACCAATGCGCCCGGAGGTAGACCCGCGAGAGCGCCATGAAGGCCGCGAACGCCACCGCGCGCACCTCCCAGCGCCAGCGGCTCGCTCCCGGCCGGGCGAGGACCAGCACGAGACCGACCGCGGTCACCGCGCCGGCGATCGCGTGCCCCGACGGGAACGCCGCGGCGGAGGTCTCGATCAGGCTGCCGGGCGGTCGGTCCCGGCCGTAGGCCGCCTTGACCGGCCCGATCAGCAGCTCGCTGGTCAGCACGGCCAGCGCGAAGGCCGCCAGCCGCAGCCAGTGCCGCCGCCAGGCCAGCAGCGCCATCGCCGCCACGCGCAGCGGCCAGTTGACCGCGCCGCTGCCGAGCCAGGACAGCGCGACGGCGACCGCGGTCGTCGGGTCGTTGCGGACGTCGCCGGCGAGGTCCCAGACCGCGTCGTCCACCGCCTGCACGGCCGGCCGCGTGGCCGGCAGGGCCACCAGCACGCCGAGGACGACCGCGCCGGCGAGCAGGCTGCCGCTGACGAGCAGGGCGCGCCGCGAGTCCACGAGCATCAGGCGGGCCGCCCGATCAGCAGCCGCACGCACCCGGCGACCGCGAGCCCCAGACCCGCCCCGCCCACGACGTCCAGCGGCAGGTGGGCGCCGACGTGCACGCGGGCCAGGCACACGGCCAGGGCGAGCGCGACGCACACGAGCCGGCCGCGGGTACCCAGCCACGGCCAGGCCAGCGCCACCAGCGCGACCGCCACCGCGGCGTGCCCGGAGACGAAGCCACGGCCCTGCGCCTCGGCACCGCGGACGACCACGTCGGCGAGCAACCCGTCCGGTCGCCCCCGGACGACGAGGTCCTTGACCCCCTTCGCCGCCAGGTAGGTGCCGACCCCGGCGAGGAGGATCCCGGCGGCCAGCCGCCAGCGGCGCAGTCCGGCGGCGAGCACCGCGGCGGCCGGCACCACCAGCAGGTTGCCCAGCTGCATGGCCGGCCAGACCAGCCAGAACGGCAGCACGGTCGGGTCGTTGAGCACCCGGAAGACCGCGGTCTCGGCGGCGCCGACCCCGGCGCGCTCGACGGGGAGGGCCGCCAGCACGAGCAGCACGGCGCCGGCGGCGGCCAGGGCCAGGTCGGCCCAGCTCCGCAGCCCGCCGTGTGGCGCACGCACCGCCGGTGTCGTCACACCGTCTCCGGGACCAGCTCCGTGCGCGGCGCGGAGTTCGGCGTGCGCCGCCACGACCTGTTCCGCCGCCAGAACACGTAGGTGGCCAGGCCGAGCGGGATCGGCAGGACGTAGGTCAGCGCGCGGTGGACCAGGACCGCCGCGGCGACCGAGGCCCGGGCGCCGCCGGCCGCGGCCAACCCGGTGATCAGGGCCAGCTCGACCACGCCGAGCCCACCCGGGGTGAACGGGACGGCGGTCAGCAGCCGGGCGAAGGCGAACACGGCCAGCGCCTCGGTCCAGCTCACCTCGCTGCCGTCCACCCCGACGGACCGCAGCGCGAGCAGCAGGACGAGGAACAGCGACAGGTGGCTGACGACGGTGGCCAGCGTGATCCAGTGCCAGCGGGCGTGCAGCAGCAGCGCCGTCCGGTCGCGGAACCGGCTCGTGGCCAGGTCCCAGCCGTGTACCGGCGGGCGGTGCAGCAGGCGCAGCAGCGCCGAGGCGACCCGGCCGGCGGCCGCCCCGATCCGGGCGGCGGTCTCCCGGCTGCGCAGCAGCAGCCCGAGGACCACGACGGCGGCGGCGAGCCCGGCCACGCCGGCCAGCCCGGCGGCCAGGCGCCCGGTGGTCGGCGGGGCGGAGAAGGCCAGCAGGGTCAGCGCGAGCACCGGCGTCCCCAGCTTGACGAAGTTGTTCCACAGCCCGGAGACGAGCAGGGACACCGAGGTGCGCGACCGGGAGAACCCCCACGAGGAGTTCATCGCGTAGGTCAACCCCAGGGCCAGGGCCGCCCCGCCGACCACGGTGTTGGAGACCGCCGTGGTGGTCTGGCTGGACACGGTGGCCTGCCGCAGGCTCAGCCCCGGCATCGTCGCGACCATCACGAACTGGTAGGTGGCGAGGTTCCAGGCGGCGGCCAGCAGGAGGACGGCGACCTCGACGGTCGTCATGCCGCGGACCGCGGCCCAGACGTCGGACAGGCTGGTGAACTGCGGCAGGAACCAGGCGAAGACGGCGACGAGGAGCGCGACCGACAGCAGCGGTCCCAGTGCCCGGCGCCACCACGGCCGGCGGAGCCGCTGTCCGGTGGCGGTCACGGCCCGCCCTCCACCGCCGGGGCGTCGAGGTGCAGCCGGCCGCCGCTGGTCACGTGCACGTGGTCGGCCACGTCCGCCCGGCTCACCACGTCGATGCTCTCGGTGGCCACGGCCAGCGGCTCGGCGCGGTAGTCGCCGGAGAGCCGGAACGCCATGGAGAGGCACCCGCCGTCGAAGACGTAGAACCGGGTGCCGACGTACTCGGGACGGACCTGGGTCACCCGCTCCAGGCGGCGCAGGCCGTCCCGGTCGCTCGGGATCTCGGTCGCCCCCCGGGTGTCGCAGGACGCGGTGAGCCGCGTCTCGATGGCCCGGACGCCGTCCCGGTCCGAGCCCAGCCAGAACCCGCCCGACCCGTTGCGGACCTCGACGCCGGACAGACGCCAGCCCAGCGGGACGGCGTCCAGGCACGGCACCCACGAGGCGGTGGGCACCGACTGCGCCATGAGGACCACCCCGCTGGCGGGGCCGCCGTCGTCCCCGGCCCGGCAGGCCAGCTCGGAGCCGCCCACGGAGACCGGCAGGGCGCACCCGGCCAGCAGGGCGGCTCCGAGGGCCGCCGTCGCGGGGGACCGCCACCGGCTCCTCACAGCGGGGACCGCACGATCAGGTCGAGGACGAAGCCGGCGCCGAGCACCAGGCACAGCAGGGTGACGGCGGTCAGGCCCACCCGGCGCCAGCTCCAGCGCTGGATCCGCACCGGCGGCAGCCGGTAGGGCAGCAGCCGGAGGAACTCCGCGTGCAGGTCCCGGCCCTGCTGGCGGAGCATCCGCCGCAGCTGGCTGGGCATGGTCAGCCCGCGGGTCGCGGCGAAGGCCTCGGCGATCTCCTCGTCGGAGAAGTACAGGCGGGCGCGGCGGTACACCCGGTCCGCGTCGGTGCGCAGCGCCAGGACCAGCATCGTGTTGGCGAGATCGACGGCCTGCCGCCACGGGCTGGGCCGCACCTCGGCGAACGCCGAGTCGATGAGGAACAGCGTGCCGTCGCGGACCAGCACGTTGGCCGGCTTGACGTCGCGGTGCGCCACCCCGATCTCCCACATCCGGCGCACCACCGCCAGGCCCTGGTCGATGACCCGGTCGTCGATGTCGGCCTCGCCGATCTCCCGTGCCCCGGCGAGGAACTCGGTGACGAGCAGGTACTCGCGCTCGGGGGTGATCTCCACGATCCCCATGGGGTGCGGCACGGGCAGCCCGGCGTCCCACAGCACCCGGAGGACGTAGTCCTCGTACTGCACCAGGCGCCGGACGCTGTGGTACGGCTTCTCGTCCTCGAGCCGGCCGTACAGCAGCGTGCGGCCCAGCTTGAACCAGCGGTCCGAGCGCAGGTGCGTCGCCGCGTAGAGCTTGCCGAAGACGCAGCTCTCGCCCCCGTCCCGCTCCGGATCCGCCTCGACCGTGATCTTCAGCGGGGTGGAGCCACCGGAGCCGGCCAGGCCGAACGGGGTGACCTCCGTGGCGACCAGGCCGAGCTGGTCCTGCAGGGCGCGGACGATCGCCTCGCCGCGGCTGCCGGTCACGTCCAGGTGCGCCGGTCGCCCGCGGGCGTACCGCACCGGGTACACCTCGTTGGGCGTGAGCAGCCGGAAGGCCGCCAGCGGTGCGGCCACGCCGAGGACCACGCCGGCGAGGACGTCGGTGGGGTGGTCCTGCGCGAGGTACAGCCGTGACGCGGCGGTGACCGCGAGCAGGCCGACGACGACCCACTTGCCGACCGTCCGCCACCGACCGGCCGGCACCAGGGCGTACAGGGTGCTCACCAGGAAGGCCGCGAGCACGGTGACCGGCACGGACGGCATGGAGAAGCCCGACCACGGGCCGAGGACCTCCACCCCGTAGGGCCGGGGCCGCTGCAGCGTGGTCGCGGCGGTGTCGGCGAGGTTGGCCACGACCAGGCCGACACCGAGCCAGACCAGCAGGTGGCGCCACCGGCGGCACGCCACGAGGACCACCATGTTGACCAGCCAGACCACCTTGAGCGCCACCGGGGTCGCCAGCCCGCCGGCGACCTCGGCGATCCGGGTGAGGCCGGGCGAGCGCAGCTCGCCGACGGCCTGCAGCACGCGGGTGTCGACCAGGTCGACCACGGCGATGTGCCCGGTGGCGGCGCCCACGCCCCACAGCACGGCGACGACGATGCTCGAGCCGAGCCACCACCTGCCCGAGGCGTTGAGGTGGCGGGGCAGCGGCGGGGGCTCCCCGGACGGCCGCCTCCGCCGGCGCACGCGCGCGATGGGAGGCGGCGCCGGCCGGACACCCGGTCGCGGGTGCGCCGTCACGGGCGGCGCCTGCGGCAGGGACGCCATACCGGCGAACGGTGCTCCCGGAGGCGGGTCCTGACCATCCCCTTTGGTCCCTGTTGCCGACTACGGTGCGCGGAGGTCCACCCCGGCGTGGGGGAGGAGGCGCCGTGCGACCTCGCCGCGCCCGGCTCGCCGGCGTCCTGGCGGTCCTGCTCGGCACGCTGGTGCTGGCCTGTGGCGGCCCGGCGGCGCCCCCCGCCCCGGCGACGGGGCCGCCGGTCGAGGTCGTGCGGATCGCGTCCTACGACTTCCGGGAGAACCAGATCCTGGCCGAGGTGTACGCCGAGGCCGCCCGTCGCGCGGGCCTGCCCGTCGAGGTCGACCACGGCATCGGCACCCGGGAGGTGGTCGCGCCGGCGCTGCAGCAGGGCGTGGTCTCCGCCGTCATCGACTACCTGGGGACGGCGCTGGCGTTCGCCCGTCCGCAGAGCACACCCGGGGGGCGCTCACCGGGGGAGCTGCACGCCGCCCTGCGGCTCACCCTGGGGCCGCACGGCGTGGCGGTGCTCCGCGCCGCCCCGGCCGAGGACCAGAACGGCTTCGCCGTCGCCGCCTCCTTCGCCGAGCGGCACGGCGTGCGGCGGTTGTCGGACCTCGTCCCGCTCGCGCCGGAGCTGCGCTTCGGGGGTCCCCCCGAGTGCCCCGAGCGGCCGTTCTGCCTGCAGGGACTGCGCGAGGTCTACGGCCTGGAGTTCGGCGAGGTGGCGGCGATGCCCTCGCGGGCGGCGACCGTGGAGGCGCTGGTCTCCGGTCAGATCGACGTCGGCCTGCTGGAGACCACCGACGCCCGGCTGGCGGTCGCCCCGGTCGTGCTGCTGGCCGACGACCGGGCGCTGCAGCCGAGCGAGAACGTCGTGCCCCTGGTGCGCACCGACGTCCTGGAGCGCTGGGACGGCCTGCGGACGGCGTTCGACGCGCTCAGCGCCCGGCTGACCACCGACGACCTCGTGCAGCTCAACCGGGCCGTGGAGCTCGACGGCCTGACCCCCGCCGAGGCCGCCGCACGGTGGTGGGACGGCGGCTGAGCGGCCCGGCCGGACCGGACCGCGACGAGGGCGGGCCTCCCGACCGGGGAGACCGCCCTCGGGGGTGCTGCCGGGTCGGTCAGGACCAGGCGGCCGGCGGCTGCTGCGGCCACGCCGGGCCGCCGACCGGCTGCTCGGGCGAGGGGCCGAAGCGGTTCGGCCCGGGCTCGCTGCCGAGGCAGGCGAGGACGAGCAGCACGATGCCGCCGAACGGCACCAGGGACAGCAGCATCCACCAGCCGCTGCGGCCGGTGTCGTGCAGCCGCCGCACGCTGACCGCCAGCGTGGGCACGAGCAGCGCGAGCACCGTCAGCAGGGTGAGCACCGGGATGCCGAGCACGGCGTCGACCACCGAGGCGGCCACGTAGACCAGCACCGTGAACAGGGCGAAGTACCAGTACTCCGAGCGGCGGGCCCGGCCGGTGAACCCGGCGTACTGCTGGAAGACGCTGCGCACGGCGTTGCCGAAGGTCATGGATCCCCCGTCGTAGGTGAGGTCGGTCTGCGCGGATCGTCCGCGGCCCCGGCGGCGGCGCGCCAGCGATCCGGCCGGTGAGCAGCCCGAACGGGGGAGGCGTCGGGAGGTGCACGGTGTGCGCTGGTGCGCGGTTCGGGCGTCCCGTGCTGCGCACCGGCGCACACCGTCGGCCGGGCCCCGGAACGGGACAGCGGCCCCGTCCCGGAAGGCAGGAGCCGCTGGTCGGAGTGGGTGCGCCATCAGGGACTCGAACCCCGAACCCGCTGATTAAGAGTCAGCTGCTCTGCCAATTGAGCTAATGGCGCGTGTCTTCCGGTTGCGCCGGGCGACAGCCGAGAACGATACCAGCGTCCTGCGGCCCGCCGGTGTGGTGGTCCCGGAGGTCGCACGCCCGTCCCGGTCCTCGTCGACGTGGACACTGGTGGGTCGGTGCAACCAGTCGTCGGGGCCGGCGGCTGCCCACGACGCGGAGAGGATCGCGATGAGAGGCACGTCGGCGCTGGTCACGGCCGGGGCGCTGGTCCTGCTGGCCGGCTGCCAGGGCGGCGACGGCGGCGGGACGGCGGCGGCGCCGACGACCACCGCGCCGCCGGAGCCGGTCGCGGTCGAGGTGTCGCCCGCCGACGGTGCGACCGACGTCTCACCCACGGTGCCGCTGGAGATCGCCGTCAGCGGCGGCGAGCTGACCGGCGTCAGCGTCGTGAACGGTGCCGGCGCCGAGGTCCCCGGCTCGGTGGCCGACTCCGCCGGGGACCCGGCCGTCGACGTCTGGACGCCGGACACCCCGCTGGCCTACGGCGCCGGCTACACGCTGACCGCCACCGCGCAGGGGGCGGACGCCGGGACCGCCGAGGCCGCCACCACGTTCACCACCGTGACGCCGCAGACGCAGCTGACGCCGTCCATCGGCCCGCTCGACGGCCAGACCGTCGGCGTCGGCATGCCGATCCGCGTGTACTTCGAGGAACCGGTCACCGAGAAGGCCGCCGTCGAGCGCGACCTCGTCGTCACCAGCTCCACCCCGACCGACGGCGTGTGGAACTGGTTCAGCGACACCGAGGTGCACTTCCGCCCGTCGCAGTACTGGCCCGCGAACACCGACGTCACCCTCGAGGCCGACCTCTACGGCGTCCACCTCGGCAACGGCGTCTGGGGGGAGACCGACCGCACCGTCTCCTTCCGCGTCGGCGAGCGGCACGTGTCGATCGCCGACGCGAGCACCCACCGGATGGAGGTCTACGACGGCGACCAGCTGGTGCAGACCTTCCCGATCAGCGCCGGCAGCCCGGACAACCCCAGCTACAACGGGCCGCACGTGGTCACCGAGATGAACCGCCACCGGGTCATGGACTCCAGCACCTACGGCGTCCCGGTCGACAGCCCCGACGGCTACCGCACGCCGGTCGAGTACGCCGTCCGGCTCTCCGACAGCGGCGAGTTCGTGCACGCCGCACCGTGGTCGGTGGCCCAGCAGGGCCGCGAGAACGTCTCGCACGGCTGCATCAACGTCTCCACGGAGAACGCCCGCTGGTTCTTCCAGTTCTCCCAGCCCGGCGACGTCGTGGAGATCCGGAACTCCGACGCGGGCACGCTGCGGTCGCCGATCGACGACTGGACCATCCCCTGGGAGCAGTGGCGGGCCGGTAGCGCGCTGACCTGAGACAACGGCCGTTTCCCGGAGTCGATCACGGGGAACTGACCACTCCCCGAGCGCGAGGAGAGTGCCGTGGACACCTGGGTGATCGTGCTGATCGTCGTCGTCGTGGTCGCGCTGCTCGTGGCGCTGGCGCTGGCCATGGCCAAGCGCAACCGCATCAACGGCGCCCGCAAGCGGGAGCAGGCGCGCGAGCACCTGCGCGAGGCGCAGCTGCGGGGCGTGCAGGCCGAGAAGGAGCAGGCGCTCGCCGAGGAGCAGGCGGCCCGGGCCCGGCGCGAGCGCGCCGAGGTCGAGGAGCGCACCCGGCTCGCCGAGCAGGAGGCGCGGGAGCGGGCGGCCACGGCGAAGGAGCACGCGTCGGCGGCCGAGCAGCTGCGCGCGAAGGCCGAGAAGCTCGCCCCGGGCCTGGCCGACCAGCCCGGCCGGCGCGCCGACCGGGACGGCGACGGTCACCCCGACGGCAGGGGCCCCGGGGTGCCTGGTCCCGACCAGTCGACCGGCGGCGCCACCCGCCGCTGAGTTCCCACCCCCCGGGCGGTCTGACCTCCGGGGGCGACCCACGCCCCGACCTGGAGGGGCGCCATGACCGACCTGCTCGCCATCGGCACGCGCAAGGGACTGTGGCTGGCCCGCAGTGACGACGGCCGCCGCACCTGGACGCTGGGCGAGCCGCACCTGCTCGCCCAGGAGGTCGCGGCGGTCTCGATCGACACCCGGGGTCCCGCACCGCGGGTGCTCGCCGGCATCCAGTACGGGCACTGGGGCCCGACGGTGATGCGGTCCGACGACCTCGGCGCGAGCTGGCAGGAGACCGAGGCCGGCGCCATCCGCTTCCCCGGGGACACCGGCGCTGCGCTGGCCCGCGTCTGGCAGCTGCGCCCGGACAGCGCCGACCGCCCCGGCGTCGTGTGGGCCGGGTGCGAGCCGCACTCGCTGTGGCGCAGCACCGACGGCGGTGCCACCTTCGACCTGGTCCGCGGACTGTGGGACCACCCGCACCGGCCGACCTGGGAGCCCGGTGGCGGGGGAGGGGCAGTGCACACCGTGCTCCCCGACCCGGCCTCGGACCGGGTGACGATCGCCATGAGCACCGGCGGGGTCTACGTCAGCGAGGACCGCGGCACCAGCTGGACGCCGCGCAACTCCGGCATCAGCGCCGTCTTCCTGCCCGAGCCCCCGCCCGAGTACGGCCAGTGCGTGCACAAGGTCGCCGTGGACGCGGCCGGCCCCGACCGGATGTACGCGCAGAACCACTTCGGCGTCTTCCGCACCGACGACGCCGGCAAGGCGTGGACGTCGATAGCCGAGGGACTGCCCGCCGACTTCGGCTTCCCGGTCGTCGCCTCGCCGGCCACCCCCGGCACCGCCTGGGTGGTGCCGCTGGTCGCGGACATGCAGCGCGTGCCGCCGGAGGGCCGGCTGCGGGTGCACCGCACGCGCGACGCCGGGGAGACCTGGACCGAGCTCGGCACCGGCCTGCCCGACCGGTTCTGGGCCGCCGTGATGCGCGACGGGTCCTGCGCCGACGAGGGCGACCCGACCGGGCTCTACGTCGGCACCCGCGACGGCTGCGTCTACGCGAGCGCGGACGAGGGCGAGACCTTCACCCTGGTCGCCGACCACCTGCCCGACGTGCTGGTGGTCCGGGCCGCGCGGATCGGCTCGTGAGCGAGCTCGCGCACGGGCGCAACGAGGCCACGAGCGCGGCCGACGAGCGCCGGAGAGGAGGGCGCATGAGCGTCGAGGTGGTGCTGCCGGGTGTCCTGGCCGACCTCGCCGGCGGCACCCGGCACCTGGAGGTCGAGCCCGGTGGCGGCACGCTCGGCGACCTGCTGGACACGCTGGCCGCCGTCCACCCGGCGCTGGCCCGCCGGATCCGCGACGAGGCCGGCGCGCTGCGGCGCTTCGTGAACGTCTACGTGGACGGCGACGACGTCCGGTACGCCGGCGGCCTGGCCGCCCCGGTGCCCGAGGGGGCCGTCGTCCAGGTGCTGCCCTCGGTGGCCGGCGGGTGAGCGGACAGGGGCGTGCGCACCGCAGCGAGCGCCGGCGAGCGACGAGCGGAGGGCTCCGCGGGAGCGAGCGGGCGCTGCTGGGTCACAGGGCGGCCAGCGCGGCGCACTCGGCGCACAGCTGGGAGCTGTCGTACTCCTCCGGCGGCCAGACGATCTGCTCGTCGACGGCGACGTAGGCGCCGCACAGCGCCTTGCGGCTGCGCCCGTTCACCTTCCCGATGGTCGCGTGGGCGGGGCCGATCTGGCGCGGGACCAGTCCCTCGGCGCTGCCCACCGAGCCGACCATCACGACGGCGTGAGCGGTCCCGTAGGAGTAGGCGAGAGTCATGGGTCCAGGGTCGCCAGCCGGGGCGGCGGCGGGCGGCAGGGCGCAGGTGCGTGTCCGGTGCACGCGCCCCACCCGTCCCGCCCGTCGCGGAGGCGTGCCCCCGTGGGCGGATCGGGTACCGGTTCGGACTCAAGACGGGCAGGTCGGCGGCCGAAGTGGCGTCCGTGACCAACTCCGTGGACGACGCCACCCGGAGCGGGGTCTGGGCGGCAGTGCCGCGCGGTACCCGGCTCGACGCCCGCAGCTTCTCGGCCCGCCACCGCGTGACGACCGGCGTGCTCGCCGCCCACCTGCCGGTGCTCGCCGTCCTCGGCCTCGTGCGCGGGGTGGGCGGGTGGATGCTGTGGGGCCAGCTCGCCGCCATCGCCGTCCTGGTGGTGCTGGGACTGGGACTGCGCGGCCAGGTGGCCCGGGCGAGCGCCGTCGGCCTCGGCCTGATGGTCGGCGCCGACGTCCTGGTCCACGTGGGTGGCGGGCTCACCGACCTGCACATCTGGTTCTACGTGCTGCTCCCGCTGGTGGCGCTCTACCAGATGTGGACGCCGTTCCTGATCGCCGTGGGCTTCGTGGCGGTGCACCACGCCGTCACCGGCATCTGGCTGCCCGAGTCGGTGTTCTCCGAGCACGCCCATCACGACCCGCTCGCGTTCGTCGCGCTGCACGCCGTGTTCGTGCTGGTCGAGGCGACGTTCCTGGCCTACGGCTGGAAGTTCGTCGAGGAGGCCGACCGGGAGCGCCGCGCGCAGCGCCGGCTGGCCGGCGAGCAGCAGGCCGCCCAGGCCCGCGCAGAGCTGGAGCTGGCCGAGGAGCGGGCCCGCACGGCCGACGACGCCGCCCGGCAGGCCCAGGAGCAGCAGGACCGCGCCGCCCGGCTGGAGTGCCACCTCGCCGGCCTCGTCGACGCGGGCCGGCGGCTGGACGACAACGTCGCCACCGCCACCGAGGTGATGCAGGGGCTGCGCGCGGCGATCGGCGAGATCGCCGCCGCGGCCAGCGGCGCGAGCACCACCGCGAAGCAGGCGAGCGCGCAGTCGCGCACCGGCGCCGAGACCGTCGACCGGCTGGCCGGCACCATGGCCGAGATCGACCAGATCGCCGGCAGCATCTCCGCCATCGCCGACCAGACCAACCTGCTGGCGCTCAACGCCACCATCGAGTCCGCCCGCGCCGGCGAGGCGGGCAAGGGCTTCGCCGTCGTCGCCGGGGAGGTCAAGGACCTCGCCACCGAGACCGCCCGGGCCACCGAGCGGATCCGCTCCGTCGTCGACGCCGTGCGCCAGGAGGTCGAGACCGCCGGCGCCGCCCTGGGCGGGGTCGAGGAGGTCATCCGCGGCGTCGTGGACGCGCAGAGCACCATCGCCGCCGCCGTCGAGGAGCAGAGCGCGGCGACCGCGCAGGCGCAGGAGGCGATCACCGGCGCCTCGCGCGAGGCCGCGTCGATGGCCGCGGACCTGCAGCGGATCGTCGCCGGCGGGCACTGAGCCGGCCGGGCCGTGCCGGGGCCGCTGACGGCAGGGGTGGCGGTGTGCGGGTCTCCGGGTCGGGACGCCCGTCGTCAGCCGAGCTGGGCGGCGACCAGCGGTTCCAGGGTGAGGTCCGGCTTGCCCTCCCGGAGCACGCGCAGCACCCACTTCGTGGTGAACAGGGCGAGGAGCTCGCCGTCGGAACGGCGCAGCACCTCGGTGCCGCTGCTGGCCGTGATGCGCGCGACGGAGGCCTCGTCGGTGCGCACAGCGAGGCTGTAGGGGAGCGGCTCGAGGTGCACCGGTGCACCGAACTCCTGCTCCATGCGGTGGCTGGCCACCTCGAACTGCATCGGGCCCACCACGGCGAACACCGGCGCCTGGTCACCGCGCCGATCGGACCGCAGCACCTGGACGACGCCCTCGGACTCCAGTTGCTCGATCCCGCGGCGGAACTGCTTGTGCCTGGCCGTCTCGATGCTGCGGACGACGGCGAAGTGCTCGGGGGCGAAGGTCGTCAGCGGCGGGAAGCTGACCGGCCGCTCGGTGAAGAGGGTGTCGCCGACGTGCAGCGCCGAGGCGTTGACCAACCCGACGACGTCACCGGGGAACGCCACGTCGATGCTCTCCCGCTCCCGGCCGAAGACCTGCTGGGCGTACTTGGTGGCGAACGGCCGGCCGGTGGCGTCGTGGGTGACCACCATGCCGCGCTCGAAGACCCCGGAGCAGATGCGGATGTAGGCGAGCCGGTCGCGGTGGGCGGCGTCCATGCCCGACTGCACCTTGAACACGAACCCGCTGAACGGCGCGTCGACCGGGCGCACCGCCCCGTCGGCGTCGGGCCGGCCGGCGGGTGCCGGTGCCAGGTCGACCAGCACGTCGAGCAGCGTGCCGACGCCGAAGTTGGAGACCGCCGAGGCGAAGAGCACCGGTGTGGTGACGCCGGAGAGGAACAGCTCCTGGTCGTGCTCGCCGGCGGTCGCGGCCAGCAGGTCGACCTCCTCCTGCGCCTGGGCCCAGGCGTCGGGCTCGGATGCGGCGGCCTCGGCCGCGGAGAGCTGTTCCTCCGGGGCCACCGTGGCGCCGCCGGCGGTCCGCGTGAAGCGCCGGTAGCTGCCGTCGCGCCGGTCCAGGACGCCGCGGAAGTCGCCGGCGATGCCCACCGGCCAGGTCAGCGCGGTCGGTGTCAGGCCGGTGCGCTCGACGACCTCGTCCATGAGCGCCAGGGCGTCCTTGCCCGGGCGGTCCCACTTGTTGACCACGGTGATCACCGGGATGCCCCGGTGCCGGCAGACCGCGAACAGCTTCATGGTCTGCGCCTCGAGGCCCTTGGCGGCGTCGATGAGCATGACCGCGGCGTCGACCGCGGTGAGCACCCGGTAGGTGTCCTCGGAGAAGTCGGCGTGCCCCGGGGTGTCGAGCAGGTTGACCACGGCGTCGCGGTAGGCGAACTGCAGCGCCGCCGACGTGATCGAGATGCCGCGGGCGCGCTCCATGTCCATCCAGTCCGACACCGTCCCGCGCCGCCCCGCCTTGCCGTGCACCGCACCGGCCTGGCCGATGACGCGGGCGTGCAGGGCCAGCGCCTCGGTCAGCGTGGACTTCCCGGCGTCGGGGTGGCTGATCACGGCGAAGGTGCGCCGCCGGGCGGCCTCGGCCACCACGTCGGTGGAGGTCGCCTCGGGTCGGCTCGCGCTCGGGGCGGTCATGAGTGGGTCTCCCTCGTGTCGTGCAGGCGCTGCTCGTGCCGGCGGAGGTTCTCGGCGGGCCCGGCGGTCGTCCACCGCGGCCACGCGCGGTCGGCCGGCCCGGGGTCCGCCGCTCCAGCGGCTCCCGCCGCACGGGTCGGTGGCGTGCGGCGGTCGCCCAGTCGGTCCGGCAGCAGGAGGACGTCCCCGCATCCCCCTCCAGGGTGGCGGGGGGTGGCGTGCCCCCGTGCCACCCCGGGAGAGGACGAGGCCCCGGTCAGTCGCCTGACCGGGGCCTCGTCTCCGTGGGGTGAGTGACGGGGCTCGAACCCGCGACACCCAGGATCACAACCTGGTGCTCTACCAGCTGAGCTACACCCACCACGTCTCCCGGACGCACCGCAGGGGAGCGGGTCGTCCGGGAACCGGCGTCAACGATACCGGAGGCGCTCAACCGTCCGACGCGGCCCGTCCGGGCGGCGCGACGTCCTCCCCGGCGAGCAGGCCGGCGAAGGTGCCGGCGACCCGGGTGGCGGCCGCCTGCGCCTGCGACTGCGACGGCCCGGGGGCGTCGACGAACAGCGTCTGCCGGTAGTAGGCCAGCTCGCGCACCGACTCGATGATGTCGGCCAGGGCGCGGTGGGCCAGGCCCTTCTGCGGCTGGGCGAAGTAGACCCGGGGGAACCAGCGGCGGGCCAGCTCCTTGACGGAGGAGACGTCGATCATCCGGTAGTGCAGGTGGTCGTCGAGCTCGGGCATGTCGCGGGCGAGGAAGCCGCGGTCGGTGCCGATCGAGTTGCCGCACAGCGGCGCCGTGCGCCGCTCGGGCACGAACCGCTTCACGTAGGCCAGCACCTGCTGCTCGGCCTCGGCGACGGTGAGCGTCGAGGCCCGCACCGCCTCGGTGAGCCCCGACTTCGCGTGCATCTCGGTGACGACGTCGGCCATGTCCTCCAGGTCGGCGTCCTCGGCGGAGATCACCAGGTCCAGCCCGGGGTCCAGGACGTTCAGCTCGGAGTCGGTGACGAGCACCGCGACCTCGATGAGCTTGTCCCGGGTCAGGTCCAGCCCGGTCATCTCGCAGTCGATCCAGACCAGGTGTCCCGCGCTGTCCGCCACGAGCGCCGACCCTACGTCCCACCCACCCCGGCCGCCCGCAGCCCAGGCGGTACCGCATCCGCCACTCCGGTGCCACTCGGAGGCCGGGGGAGCGGCGCTCGCGCGGCTACGCTCCGCCGCGACCACGCCGAGCCCAGGAGTCCGCCCGTGCCACCAGCACCCGTCGCGCCCGGCCGGCCGGTCCCGCCGGCCCCCGGCTCCGCGACCGCCGCGCTGCGCCGTCCCGTCGAGACGCTGCGGTGGCTGTGGCCCACCTACGTCACCCCCGGACGTCCCGGGCGGCCGACGACCCAGCAGGAGCTGCGGTGGCTCTACGCCGCCTGGCTCGGCGCCTTCGGGCTCAAGATGGTCGGCTCCTCGTGGGACGTCTCCTGGCACTTCCGCTGGCTGCGCGACGACCTGGCCCCGCCGCACCTGCTCAACTCCGCCGGCACGGTCGTCGTCGTCGCGCTGGTGCTCTTCCACGGCTACACCGGCTACGGCGTCGACCGGCGCGCGCTGCGGCTGATGCAGGCCGGCACCGCGGTCTTCCTCGTCGCCATCCCGGTCGACCTGGTCAACCACCGTGTCAACGGCCTGGACATCACCAGCTGGAGCCCCAGCCACGCGCTGCTCTACCTGGGGACGGCGGTCATGCTCGCCGGGGCGCTGCGCGGCTGGTGGCTGTACGCCGCGCCGGGCCGGGTGCGGGACGCCGTCGCGCTGGGCCTGTGGCTGTTCTTCGTGGAGAACGCCGTCTTCCCCAACCAGCACCAGGAGTACGGCGTCCTCTCGCTGCGCGACCACCTGGCCGGCCGGACGACGGCCGAGCAGCAGCTGCTCGACTTCGTCGCCGCCCAGGGGCAGACGCCCACGACGTTCATGCTGCCCGTGCCGGCCTGGGTGCACCCGGCCTGGCTGCTGTGCGCGGGGCTGCTGTCCCTCCTCGTCGCCCGCCGGGTGACCGGCCTGCGCTGGGCCGCCACCACGGTCGCGGCCGGCTACCTGGCCTACCGCGCGGTCGCGTGGCTGGGTCTGGTGGCGATGGACTTCCCGCCCTCGGTCCTGCCGCTGGCCCTGCTGGCCGGCGCGGTCGCCGTGGACGTCGCGGTGTCCCGGGGTCTGCCCGGCTGGGCGGCCGGCACGCTGGTCGCCGGCGTCACCTACCTGGCCGGCGCGCTGCTGGCGGCGGTCGGTGCGCTCCCGCCGTGGGACTGGCGGCCCGCCGTCGTGCTGGCCACCGTGGCCGGGTCCACGCTGCTGTGCGGAGCGCTCGACGCCGTCGTCCGCAGCCGGTCGCTGGCCGCCTGGCTGGCCCCGCTGGAGGACGACCACGGGTCCGTCGCCCTCGGCGCGCCGACCCGCTGAACGTCCGGGACCGGCCCGTCACATGACGTAGCGTCGGGCCGAGCCCGTCGGCGGAACGGCGCTCCGCCGCTCGACCGCCCCCTGCCACCCCGCCCCGGAGGACGACGTGCTTCCCCTCACCCCCACGCCGCTGCAGACGGCGGGGGAGCGTGCGCTGTTCGCCGAACTGGCCCGCTGGGACACCGGCGGGGCGGTCCGGGGCGCGGTCGTCGCCTCCCTCCCGGTCGTCGACGGGCCGGTGGGCCGGCGGCTGGCCGACGCCGTGCTCTTCGTGCCCGAGGGGCTGGCCGTCGTCCGGGTCGCCGAGGTGGTCCGGCAGCGGGGCGTGGTCACCGCGCTGCCCGAGGGCTCCTGGACGATCGGGCCCGAGGCCGGCCGGCCCGGCGAGGTGCTGCAGCTGTCCGGCGGCGGGTCCACGCCCCTCGACGGGCTCATGCGCGCCGGCATGGACGCCGCCGTGCGGCTGCGCCGCGCGGGCCTGGAGCCCGGCCGGATCGCCCGCCTGACCGTGCTGGTCGGCGACCTCACCGGCCTGGTCCCGGCCGATGGCGACCTGGGCGAGGGTGACCAGGTCGCGCTGCTCGAGCCGCGCTCGCTGCTGCTCGGCATCTCCCGCGCCGCCCGGTACAGCGGGGTCGCCAACCCCCGGCTCTGGACGACGGCCGACGTGCGCGCCGCCCTGGACGCCCTCGAGCTCGACGGCCGGACGCCGACCACCCAGGAGCTCAACGGCGAGGGCTTCCCCTACTCGCCCTACGTGCTGCGCACCCCGGAGCTGCTCGCCCCCGCCGCGATGGCGGCCGCGGCGCACCAGGCCGCACCCCACCCGGCCGTGCCGCAGCAGGCGGTCGCGCTGCCCTCCACGGTGCCGGCGCCGCACCAGCCGGCCCCGCACACCGCCCCGCCCGAGCCGATGCGCCCGCTGGTGGACCCCGCTGCGGCCGCCGCGGTGGCGGCCGCGGCCATCCGGGCCGACGAGGAGGCCGCCCGCGCGGCCGCGCCTGCCCACGGGAGCGCGCAGGACCTCGCCGTCCCGGCGCACGCCGCCCCGTCGCCGCCCGCCGCGCCGCAGACCCTGGTCGGGCCGACGGTGGGCGTGCGCGGGAAGACCGGCGGCATCGGCGGGCTGTTCGCCGACGACCGGCCGGCCGCCGAGCCGGTCCCCGTCGCGACCGTGGCCGCGCCCGGGCCGGTGGCTGCCGGTGCGACCGCTGCCCGGCCGCCCGGCGTCCCCCTCGTCGGGCCGCGCCGGCGCCGGCGGTCCCCCCGGCGGACCGCGGTGCTCGTCGCGGCGGCGCTGCTGCTCGTCGTCCTCCTCGGGGTCGGCCTCACCACGCTGTTCGGTGGGGACGGCGAGGCGGACGCCGGCATCTCGCCCTCGGTCGCTGGGGAGACCGCGGCCCCGGCCGCCGGGCCGCAGCCGGGGGACAGCGAGACGGTCGACGGGCTGACCTTCGTCGCCCAGCGCGTGCAGACCGACCCGACCTGCGTCGGCAACTCCTACGGCGCGGTGGCCGACTTCTTCGCCGGCAGCGACTGCGCGGGTCTCGCCCGGGCGCTGTACTCGACCGACGTCGGCGGCCGGCCGGTCGTCGTGTCGGTCTCGGTGGCCGACATGGGGGACGCCGAGGGGGCGCGGGCGCTGCGCGCGCTGGCCGACCAGAACGGCAGCGGCAACGTCAGCGACCTGCTGCGCGAGGGCGTCCGCTACCCGGGCGGCCCGGAGTCGCTCTCCGGCGCGGAGTACGCCAGCGCGGTCGACGGCAGCACCGTGAGCATCGTGGAGACCGCCTGGGCCGGCCCGGGGGCGGGCGGGTCGAGTGCCGACCTGGACGTCGTCGCCGCCACCGCGCTGGTGCTGCCCATGCCGGAGCCGGCCGCCGGTTGAGCCGGCGCTGCAACGATCAGCTGAGCTCACCTCCCCGGCTCCTGGCTCAGCACCCAACGTGAGCCAGGACCGTGGACGATCAGCTCACCTGATCATCGACGGGCGCCTCAGGGGGTCGTGGCGGCGGACTCGGCCATCGCGGCGAGCAGCGCGGCCATCCGGCGGCGCGGCAGCCGGCCGGCGCTGTGCGGCGTGGAGTTGACCAGCCCGAAGACGGCGTGGGCGCGGGCCCGGTTGGTCGCGGCGTCCGACTCGGTGTGCACCCGGCCCAGCACCTCGACCCACACCTCGACGTAGCGGCGCTGCAGCCGGCGCACCTGGGCGGCGTCGTCGTCGGCCAGCGAGCCGAGGTCGCGGTCGTGCACGGTGATGAGCGCGGGGTTGTCCAGCGCGAAGTCGACCTGGAACGCGATCAGCGTGCGCAACTGGGCCAGCGGGTCCTCCCCGGCGGCGGCCACCCGGGCGGTGCCGCCCTCCAGCAGCCGCTCGCTGATGCGCAGCAGCATCTCGGCGAGCATCGCGTCCTTGCTGGCGAAGTGCCGGTAGATCGCCGGCCCGGTCACCCCGACGGCCGCGCCGACGTCGTCCACCCCCACGGCCCGCGAACCGCGCTCGGCGAACAGCTGGGCCGCGGCCCGCAGGATCTGCTCGCGGCGCGACGGGCGGGCCGCGTCCGAGTGCAGCGCGGTGTTGGCGTCCGTCACGGCCGGGATGTTAACGCTCGTTGACCCCGTGCGTGAACCCTCGTTAACATCCCGGCCGTGGACGCCCCCGTGCTGGCCGGCAGGCCGACGACCGACGCCGGAGCCGCCGCGCGCAACGCCGAGGCGCACACCGCGCTCGCCGCCGACCTGGCCGCGCAGCTGCGCCGGGTGGCCGACGGGGGCGGTGAGCGGGCGCGTGAGCGGCACACCGGGCGGGGCAAGCTGCTGCCGCGGGAGCGGGTCGACGCGCTGCTCGACCCCGGCAGCCCGTTCCTGGAGCTCTCGCCGCTGGCCGCGCACGGCATGTACGGCGGCGAGGCGCCGGCGGCCGGGATCATCACCGGCATCGGCCGGGTGGCCGGGCGGGAGTGCGTGGTGGTGGCCAACGACGCCACCGTCAAGGGCGGCACCTACTACCCGATGACGGTGAAGAAGCACCTGCGCGCGCAGGAGGTGGCGCTGCACAACCGGCTGCCCTGCGTGTACCTGGTCGACTCCGGCGGCGCCTTCCTGCCGATGCAGGACGAGGTCTTCCCCGACCGCGAGCACTTCGGCCGGATCTTCTACAACCAGGCCACGATGTCCAAGGCCGGCATCGCGCAGGTCGCCGCCGTCCTCGGGTCGTGCACCGCCGGCGGTGCCTACGTGCCGGCGATGAGCGACGAGGCGGTCATCGTCCGCGAGCAGGGCACGATCTTCCTCGGCGGCCCGCCGCTGGTGAAGGCCGCGACCGGTGAGGTGGTGACCGCCGAGGAGCTCGGCGGCGGCGACCTGCACAGCCGGGCCAGCGGGGTCACCGACCACCTGGCCGAGGACGACGCGCACGCGCTGCAGCTGGTCCGCCAGATCGTCGGCACCCTCGGCCCGCGCGGACCCCGGCCGTGGGACGTCGAACCGGCCTGCGAGCCGCTGTTCGACCCCGCCTCCGTCTACGAGGTGGTGCCGCCCGACCCGCGCACGCCCTACGACGTCCGCGAGGTCGTCGCCCGGCTGGTCGACGGCAGCCGGTTCGCCGAGTTCAAGCCGCTCTACGGGCAGACGCTGGTCACCGGCTTCGCCCGGCTGCACGGCCACCCGGTCGGCATCGTCGCCAACAACGGCGTGCTGTTCGCCGAGTCCGCGCTCAAGGGCGCGCACTTCATCGAGCTGTGCGACCGGCGCAGCATCCCGCTGCTGTTCCTGCAGAACATCTCCGGCTTCATGGTCGGCCGCGACTACGAGGCCGGCGGCATCGCCAAGCACGGCGCCAAGATGGTCACCGCCGTCGCCTGCGCCCGGGTGCCCAAGCTGACCGTGGTCATCGGCGGCTCGTTCGGCGCCGGGAACTACTCGATGTGCGGCCGGGCCTACTCGCCCCGCTTCCTGTTCACCTGGCCCAACGCGCGCATCTCGGTGATGGGCGGGGAGCAGGCGGCCTCGGTGCTGGCCCAGGTGCGCCGCGACGGCCTGGAGGCCCGCGGCCAGGAGTGGCCGGCCGAGGAGGAGGAGGCGTTCAAGGCGCCGATCCGCGAGCAGTACGAGTCCCAGGGCCACCCGTACTACGCCACCGCCCGGCTGTGGGACGACGGCGTGATCGACCCCGCCGACACCCGCACGGTCCTCGGCCTGACCCTGTCCGCCTGCGCCAACGCCCCGCTGGAGGAGGTCGGCTATGGCGTCTTCCGGATGTGACCGCCTTTATCGCGATATCGGCGGTACGGCGGGCCGCTCAGGCCCCCGCGACCGGTGGTGCGGTGGGGTCGGCGGCCTCGGCGGTGACCTCGCGGAGCACGTAGTCCTCGATCGTCTCGAGGTCGTGGGTGGAGCGCTTCACGATGGTGAGCAGGTCGCTCATCTTGCTGACCTCCTCGATCTGCTCCTTGATGAACCACTGCATGAACTGGTCGGAGGCGAAGTCGTTCTCCCGCCGGGCGACGCCGATCAGCGCGTTGATCTGCTCGGTGACGCGCTTCTCCTGCTCCAGCGCGAGCGCGACCGGGGCGACGACGTCGGCGAACTCGTTGACCGGCGCGGGGATGCCCGGGATGCGGACGGGCGCGTCGGAGTCCAGCAGGTAGCGGACCATCATCATGGCGTGCTCGCGCTCCTCGAGCGCCTGGTCGAAGAAGAGTTGCGCCGTCCGGGGCATGGTGAGCTCGTCGAAGTAGACGGCGCACGCCACGTACTGCTGGTGGGCGGCGTACTCGTTGCCGATCTGCGTGTTGAGCAGCTCGACGAAGGCGGGGGCGGCCATCGGGTCTCCCGGGCGTGTGAGGTGGCGTTGATGGCACGGTATCCGCTGACCCGCCGGTGGCCGTGGACCGGCCGGGAAGGGAAGGCTAACCTCACCGTGTGGGGAAGTCCGGGCGGATGCCCAAGAAGAAGTGCTGTCAGGACAGGCCGCGGTGCAAGCGGTGCCCGCTGCGGGCCCTCGCGGAGGGGACGCTCCCGGCCGGGTACACCGTCAAGAAGCGCCGCCTGGTCAAGGTGGGCAAGGCCGACCAGGTCCTCGCGAAGAGCACCCGCAAGGCGGCCTGAGCCCACCCCCGGTCGGGGGTGCTGAGCGGTGTTCGAGACCGTCCTCGTCGCCAACCGCGGCGAGATCGCCGTCCGGGTCGTCCGCACCCTGCGCGCCATGGGCATCCGCTCGGTCGCCGTGCACAGCGAGGCGGACGCCGGGGCGCGGCACGTCCGCGAGGCCGACGTCGCCGTCCCGATCGGCCCGGCACCCGCGGCGCAGAGCTACCTGTCGATCGACCGGGTGCTCGACGCGGCGGTCCGCACCGGCGCCCAGGCGGTGCACCCGGGCTACGGCTTCCTGTCCGAGAACGTGGAGTTCGCCCGCGCCTGCGAGAAGGCCGGCGTCGTCTTCATCGGCCCGCCGGTCGCCGCGATCGAGGCGATGGGCGACAAGATCCGCGCCAAGCGGACCGTGATGGCCGCCGGTGTCCCCGTCGTCCCCGGGCGGACCGAGCCGGGCATGTCGGACGACGAGGTCGCGGCCGCCGCCGTCGAGGCCGGCTTCCCGGTGCTGCTCAAGCCCAGCGCGGGCGGGGGCGGCAAGGGCATGCGGGTGGTGCGGTCGGAGGGCGAGCTGGCCGGCCAGATCGCGGCCGCCCGCCGGGAGGCCCGCGGCTCCTTCGGCGACGACACGCTGCTGGTGGAGCGGTACATCGGGTCCGCCCGGCACATCGAGGTCCAGGTCTTCGGCGACGCCCACGGCACCGTCGTCCACCTGGGCGAGCGGGAGTGCAGCCTGCAGCGCCGGCACCAGAAGGTGATCGAGGAGGCGCCGTCCCCGCTGCTGGACGACGCCCAGCGCGCCGCCATGGGCGCGGCCGCGGTCGAGGCCGCCCGCGCGGTCGGCTACACCGGCGCGGGCACGGTGGAGTTCATCGTCGACGCCCACCGGCCGAGCGACTTCTTCTTCCTCGAGATGAACACCCGGCTGCAGGTCGAGCACCCGGTCACCGAGATGGTCACCGGCCTGGACCTGGTCGAGCTGCAGCTGCGGGTCGCCGCGGGGGAGCGGCTGCCGCTGACCCAGGACGACGTCCGCCTGTCCGGGCACGCCATCGAGGCGCGGCTCTACGCGGAGGACCCGGCCCGCGGCTTCCTGCCGCAGACCGGCACCGTGCTCGGCCTGCGCGAGCCGGCCGGGGCGGGCGTCCGCCTCGACAGCTCGCTGGCCGTCGGCTCCGTCGTGGGCACCGACTACGACCCGATGCTGGCCAAGGTGGTGGCGCACGGCGCGGACCGGGAGACTGCGCGCGCCCGGCTGGTCGGCGCGCTCGGGCACACCGCCGTCCTCGGGGTGCCGACCAACACCGCCTTCCTGCGGGCCCTGCTCACCGACCCCGACGTGGTCGCCGGGCGGCTGGACACCGGCCTCATCGAGCGGCGCGGCGAGGCGCTGACCGCAGCCGAGCCGGTGCCGCCGGCGGTGTACGCGGCCGCCGCGCTGTACGAGCTGCTGGAGGCCGAGCCGGCCGGTCCGGTGGTCGACCGGTGGGACGTCCCCGACGGCTGGCGGGTGGGCGAGCCGGCCTGGACGGTGCGCCGGCTGCAGGCCGCCGGCGGCGAGCCGGTGACGGTGCGGGTGCGCGGCCGGTCGGCGTCGGCGGAGGTGTGCGTGGGGGACGGCGCTGCGGCGTCCGCATCCGCGACCCGGGACGGCGACGAACTGACCGTCACCCTCGACGGCGTCACCTCCCGGTACGCCGTCGTCCACGCCGGCGGGCAGGTCTGGCTGGCCGCCGACGGGAGGGTGACCGCGCTGCGCGAGCACGAGCGGCTGCACGCGGCGGCCGAGGGCGCGGCCGGCGACGGCGTGGTGACCGCGCCCATGCCCGGGACGGTGACGCTGGTGCAGGCCGCGGTGGGCGACCGGGTGGAGGCGGGGACCCCGCTGCTGGTCGTCGAGGCGATGAAGATGGAGCACGTGCTGACCGCACCCCTCGGCGGGACGGTCACCGAGCTCGGCGTGACGGCCGGCCACCAGGTCCGGCTGGACGAGCGGGTGGCCGTGGTGACCCCACCGGCCGCCGACGAGGAGGGGTGACCGAGTGCTGGACTACCGGCTCGACGAGGAGACCGAGGCGCTGCGCAAGGTCGTGCGCGAGTTCGCGCAGGACGTGATCGCACCGCAGATCGGCGCGTTCTACGAGGCCGACGAGTTCCCGACCGCGATCGTGCGGCAGATGGGGGAGCTCGGGCTGTTCGGCCTGCCCTTCCCCGAGGAGTACGGCGGGTCGGGCGGCACCTACTTCACCCTCTGCGTGGCGCTGGAGGAGCTGGCCCGGGTCGACTCGTCGGTGGCGATCACGCTGGAGGCCGGCGTCTCGCTGGGGGCCATGCCGATCTACCGGTTCGGCACCGAGGAGCAGAAGCAGCAGTGGCTGCCGCGGCTGTGCGGCGGCGAGGCGCTGGCCGCGTTCGGGCTGACCGAGGCCGGCGGCGGGTCGGACGCCGGCGCCACCCGCACCACGGCGCGGCTGGAGGACGGGCACTGGGTGGTCAACGGGTCCAAGGCGTTCATCACCAACTCCGGCACCGACCTGACCGAACTGGTCACCGTCACCGCGGTCACCGGCACTCGGCCGGACGGCGGCAAGGAGATCTCCGCGATCGCCATCCCGTCGGGGACGCCGGGCTTCAGCGTCGGCAAGCGGTACTCGAAGGTCGGCTGGAACGCCTCGGACACCCGGGAGCTGTCCTTCAGCGACTGCCGGGTGCCGGCGGAGAACCTGGTGGGGGAGCGCGGCCGCGGCTACGCGCAGTTCCTGTCCATCCTCGGCGAGGGCCGGATCGCGATCTCCGCGCTGGCCGTCGGGCTGGCGCAGGGCTGCGTCGACGAGTCGGTCAAGTACGCGGCGCAGCGCGAGGCGTTCGGCCAGCCGATCGGCCGCAACCAGGCGATCCAGTTCATGATCGCCGACATGGAGGTGCGGGCCTCCACCGCGCGGCTGGCCTACTACCGGGCCGCGGAGAAGATGCTGCGCGGCGAGCCCTACGGGCGCGAGGCCTCCATCGCCAAGCTCTACAGCTCCGAGGTCGCGATGGACAACGCCCGCTACGCCACCCAGGTGCACGGCGGCTACGGCTTCATGAACGAGTTCCCGGTGGGCCGCTTCTACCGCGACGCGAAGATCCTGGAGATCGGCGAGGGCACCAGCGAGGTGCAGCGGATGCTCATCGCCCGCGACCTCGGCGTGGGCTGAGGCCGCTCCTCCCGCCCGGCGAGATCGCCGGTCTCGCACGCACCCGGCCCGTCGAGCGTGCGAGACCGGCGATCGGGCCGCTCCTGCGGTGGGCCTCTGCCACGCCCACCCGCTCCTGTCGACAGTCGACCTGCCGACACCGCGGCTAGAGTGACCTCGACGAGGAGGTGCACCGTGAGCGTCGAATCACTGTCCGCACTGGACCGCAGCACGCTGCGGGAGCGCGCTCTCGAGGCACTGCGATCGGCCGTCCTCTCCGGCCGGTACCGGCCCGGGGACCACCTGGGCGAGGTGGAGCTGGCCGGTTCGCTGGGGGTCAGCCGGGGCACCGTGCGTGAGGCCCTGCGGCACCTCCAGCAGGAGGGCCTGGTCACCGCCGGCAACCGCGGGATGCTGCGGGTCAACAGCCTCACCTCCACCGAGGTCCACGAGCTCTTCCGGGTGCGTGCCGCCCTGGAGGGGCTGGCCGTGCGGGAACTCGTCGCCTCGCCACGGCGTGAGGCAGCGGCGGGTGCCCTGCGGACGGCACTGGAGCGGCTCTCCGACGAGGACGAGCCCGCGGCGCGCATCGAGGCCGACCTGGCCTTCCACCTGCTGCTGTGCCAGCTGTCGGGCAACTCGATGCTCGTCGAGGCCTGGCGGCGGCTCGAGGGCCGGATGCGGGTCGCGATCCTGAACGGCTCGGACTGGCAGGCGCCGATGATGGCCCGCGACCGGCACGCCCCGATCGTCGACGCGATCGAGCGCGGGGACGCCGACGCGGCCGTGCGGGTCGTCGACGAGCACATGACCGCCGCCGCGCAGCACTTCGCCGAGGCCACCGAGTCCGCCTGACGTAGGGCCCTCCTGCCCCCCCACCGCTCGCACGTTCGCGGCGGGACGCTGCAGGAGGGCCGCCCGTCCTCGCCATCCCCTCGCACGCCCGGGGCGGTCCCCTGGAGGGGGCTGCCGGTGCCTCAACCTGCGCGGATGCACCCGCCGAGAAGTGACCCTTGACACCGTGACCCGCGCCACCCACTCTAGTCGCCAGTTGACTGTTAACAGTCGACGGACAACGGGGATCCGACGCACCCCCTCACTGGAGGTCACCATGACCGAGCGGCATCCACCCCTCCGTGATCCACACCTCGAGGAAGTCGCTGCCTGGCACCCGATCGAGGGCACCCCGACCAAGAAGAAGGTCGCGATCGGGTGCTCCGTCGGGGCGACGATCGAGACCTACGACTTCATCGGCTTCGGCATCGCCGCGGCGCTGTACTTCAACACCGCCTTCTTCCCCGCGAACGACCCGCTGTCGGGCACGCTGCTGTCCTTCGCCACGCTGGGCATCGGATTCGCGGTGCGCCCGCTCGGCGGGATCATCGGCGGCTACCTCGGCGACAAGATCGGCCGCAAGCCCGTCCTCGTCGGCTCCCTGCTGCTCATGGGCATCGCGACGGTGCTCATCGGCCTCCTGCCCACCTACCAGCAGGTCGGCGTCTGGGCCGGGGTCCTGCTGGTGATCGTGCGGGTCGTGCAGGGGCTCGCGTTCGGCGCCGAGTGGGGCGGGGCGATCCTCATGTGCTTCGAGCACGCCCCGTGGCGGAAGAAGGGTCTCTACACCGGCATCACGCAGGCCGGCTTCCCGGTCGGGCTGCTGCTGGCCAACCTGGCCTTCCTGGTCAGCGTCCCGCTGGGCGGCTCGTGGGCGTGGCGGGTGCCGTTCCTGCTGTCGGCCGTGCTGATCGTCGTGGGCATCGTGATCCGGCTCAAGGTCGAGGAGTCGCCCGAGTTCGAGGAGCTCAAGGAGGAGGGCGAGCTCTCGAAGAACCCGCTCCTCGAGGTGCTCCGCGACGACTGGCGCAACATCCTGCGCGCCTTCTGCCTGCGGATCACCGAGACCGCCGGCTACGCGGTGTCGGTCACGTTCATGCTGTCCTACGTCGCTGCGGAGGGGCTGGCCGACCGGTCGGTCACCCTCACCGCGACGATGATCGCCGCCGGTATCGGCATCTTCGCCACCACCTACTGGGGCGCGCTCACCGACCGCGTCGGACGACGCCCGGTGTACCTGCTGGGCACCGCGCTGCACCTGCTGTGGGGCATCCCGCTGTTCCTGGTGGTCAACACCGGCGCCGCCGTGGCGATCGTCATCGCGTTCGTCATCAGCTACGCGGTCCTGCAGAACTCGCTGGCCGGGGTGCAGGGCGCCTGGTTCTCCGAGCTGTTCGCGGCCAAGACCCGCACCACGGGTGCCTCCCTGGCCTACCAGATGTCGGCCGTGGTCTCCGGGTTCACCCCGCTGATCACCACCGCGCTCTACGCGGGGTACGGCTGGATCGGCCCGGCGCTGCTGTTCAGCGGCTACGGCCTCCTGGGCCTGGTCGCCGCCTCGGTGACCAGGGAGACCTGGGGCCGGGTCGAGCGGGAAGAGGTCGCCGAGCTCGAGCGCACCCTCGCCGCCGGAGCCACCGTCCCCACCCCCCGCCCCGGGACGCACGAGCACCGGCCGACGGCCGACTCGGCGACCGACTGACCCCCGAAGGAGGAACGAGTCATGACCTCGCTGAGCACACCGCAGACAGCACGAGCGACCGACGACCGGGCGGAGCGGATCGAGCGGATCCGCCAGGCCGCGTACCGCATCCGCCGCAACGCCCTGGACATGGGGAAGGTGCAGGGGCAGGGCTACATCGGGCAGGCGCTGGGTGTGGCCGACGTCCTCGCGGTCGTCTACGCCGACCAGCTGCGCTTCCGCCCCGAGGACCCGCACTGGCCCGACCGCGACCGGTTCCTGCTCTCGATCGGCCACTACGCCATCGCCCTCTACGCGGCGCTGGCCGAGGCCGGCACCATCCCGGCCGAGGAGCTGGAGACCTACGGCTCGGACGACTCCCGGCTGCCGATGTCGGCCATGGCCTCCTACACGCCGGGCGTGGAGATCTCCGGCGGCTCCCTGGGCCACGGGCTCCCCGTGGCCACCGGGATGGCGCTCGGGCTGCGCCACCAGGGCAACGGGGCCCGGGTCTACAACCTGCTCTCCGACGGCGAGCTGGACGAGGGCTCGACCTGGGAGGCGGCGCTGGCCTGCGCCCACCACGGCCTGGACAACGTCACCGCGATCGTCGACGTCAACGCGCTCCAGGCCGACGGGCCCACCGCCGGCGTGCTGCGCACCGAGCCGGTGACCGACAAGTGGCGGGCCTTCGGCTGGCACGCCCTGCGCGTCGACGGCAACGACGTCCCCGCGCTCGTCGACGCCTTCGACGAACTCCGCGCGCACCGCGGCTCCCCCTCGGTGCTGATCTGCGACACCCGCATCGGGTGCGGTGTGCCGCTGCTGGAGACCCGCGAGAAGGCCCACTTCATGCGGGTGGAGGAGCACGAGTGGCAGACCGCCCGCGACCAGCTCCAGGGAGGACTGGACCGATGACCAGCACTGCACCGAAGAAGCGGCTGACCACCTCGGCGATGATCGCCTCGTTCGCCGACCCCGGTCAGCGCACCACCAGTGCGCCCTTCGGGCACGCGCTCAACCGGCTGGCCGAGCAGCGGCCCGAGGTCGTCGGGCTGTCGGCGGACCTCGCCAAGTACACCGACATGCACGTGTTCCGCGACGCCCACCCGGAGCGCTTCTTCCAGATGGGCATGGCCGAGCAGTCGCTGCTCGGGACGGCGGCCGGGATGGCGGAGGTCGGCCTGGTGCCGTTCGCCTCCACCTACTCGGTGTTCGCCACCCGGCGGGCCTACGACTTCCTCTGCCTGGACATCGCCGAGCCGAACCTGAACGTCAACGTCGTCGGCGCCCTGCCCGGCCTCACCACGGGGTACGGGCCGAGCCACCAGGCCACCGAGGACCTGGCGATCCTCCGCGGCTGCCCGAACCTGACGATCGTCGACCCGTGCGACTCGGTCGACATCGAGCAGGCCGTGCCAGCACTCGCCGACGCACCCGGCCCCACCTACCTCCGCCTGCTGCGCGGGGCGGTGCCGACCGTGCTCGACGAGTACGACTACCGGTTCCAGCTGGGCAAGGCCGCCGAGCTGCGCACCGGCCGGGACGTCGTCCTGATCTCGACCGGCCTGATGACCATGCGGGCGCTGCAGGCCGCGGCCCGGCTCGAGGCCGACTCCGTCGACGTCGCCGTCCTGCACGTGCCGACCATCAAGCCGCTGGACACCGAGGCGATCCTGCGGGCCGCGCGCACCGACCGGCTCGTGGTCACGCTGGAGAACCACACCGTCGTCGGCGGTCTCGCCGAGTCGGTCGCCTCGACCCTGGCCTTCGCCGGGGCGGGCACCCGCGTGGTGCCCATCGCCCTGCCCGACGAGTTCCTCGCCGCCGGGGCGCTGCCCACCCTGCACGACCGCTACGGCCTGTCCACCGACGCCGTCGTCGCCCGCGTCAAGGCCGAGCTCGGCGGCTCCGCCGAGCACCACCCGCCCACGGCCTGGCCGGCCGACCCCACCCCCGCCACCGTCTGACCCCCTGGAGGAACCATGTCCGTCTCCGACAAGACCGCCGTCGTCACCGGCGCCGGCTCCAGGCGCGGCATCGGCCGTGCCACCGCCCACGCCCTCGCCGCCGCCGGCTGGAACGTCGCCGTGCTCGACCTCGACGAGGCCAGCGCCAAGGACGCCGCCCACGAGGTCGCCGAGCGCAACGGCGTGCAGGCCGTCGGTGTCGGCTGCGACGTCACCGACGAGACCTCGGTGGAGAACGCGCTCGCCGTCCTGGACGACGCGCTGCCTCCTGTCGGTGCCGTCGTCAACAACGCCGGCATCACCTCGCCCACGCCCTTCCTGGAGGTCAGCGGCGAGGAGTGGGACCGCATCTTCGCCGTCAACGTGCGGGGCGCGTTCAACGTCACCCGGCGCCTCGCGCCCGGCATGGCCGAGCGTGGCTTCGGCCGCATCGTCTTCCTCTCCTCGGTCTCGGCCGAGCGGGGCGGCGGGGTGTTCGGCGGGGTGGCCTACTCCGCCGCCAAGGCCGGTCAGCTGGGCTTCACCCGGGCGCTGGCCCGCGAGCTCGGGCCGCACGGGGTGACGGTCAACGCCGTCGCCCCCGGGCTCATCGACACCGACATCACCGGCGGCGCCCTGGAGGGGGAGCGCAAGACGCAGCTGGTCGCCGGGATCCCCGTGGGCCGCAACGGCCGGGTCGCCGACGTCGCCGACCTCATCACCTACCTGTGCCGGGAGGAGACCGGCTACATCACCGGAGCCACCTACGACGTCAACGGCGGCTCGCACATCCACTGACCGGTCGGGGTCGGTCCCGCCCGACCGCGACCTGCCCCGACGAGATCGCCGATCTCGCACGGCCGCCGACCCGGGACCGTGCGAGATCGGCGATCTCGTCCTCGCGGACAGTGACGGGTCGCGTCCAGTTGCGCGAACTGCGCAACTATTTGCGTTGAACGCTTGATCTGTGCAGGTTGCGGCTGTCAGGCTCCATGGGCTCCCAACGGCGGGAGCGCCCCCGACGGCGGGGGAGACGGTGGAGGTTCTGCATGGACGTGCAACTCCTGCTGGCCCTGGTCCTGGGCATCGCGACGATCGTGGTGCTGGTGCTGCGCACCCGGCTCGACGCCTTCGTGGCGCTGCTGATCGCTGCCCTGGTGACCGGCTTCGTGGCCGGCTCGCCGGTCGGGGAGACGATCACCTCGATCACGACCGGCTTCGGCAACACCCTGGCCTCGATCGGCATCGTGATCGGCCTCGGCGTGGCGATCGGCAAGATGCTCGAGGTCTCGGGCGCCGCCGCCAGTCTCGCCCAGGTGTTCGTCAGGGCGCTGGGCAAGGGCCGTGAGCACTGGGCGATGGCCGGCACCGGCGCGGTCGTCTCGATCCCGGTGTTCTGCGACTCCGGCTACGTGATCATGAACCCGCTGGCGCGGTCCATCGCCCGGCGGATCAAGGGCCGCTACGTCACCCTGGCCCTGGCCCTGGGCTGCGGCATGACGCTGACCCACCACCTCGTGCCGCCGACCCCCGGCCCGCTCGGCGTCGCCGGCATCCTCGGCGCCGACCTCGGCGGTCTCATCCTGGCCGGTCTGGTGTTCAGCCTGCTGCTCCTGCCCATCGTGATCCTCTACGCGACCTGGATGGGCCCCAAGCTGGAGAGCGAGATCAGCGAGCCCGTGCGGGCCGCGGTCTACGCCGGCACCCCCGCCACGGCGTCCGGTCCCGGTGCGGGCGGCACCGGCACGGTCACCGCCGACGACACCCCGCTGGGCGAGCCGCTGGGGGAGGACCCGGCCCACCAGCTGGGTACCCCGCCCCCCGGTGCCGGGCCGCACCGGGTCGGCGCCGGACTGGCCTCGCTGCCACTGCTCGTGCCGCTGCTGCTGATCGTGCTGAACACGGTCACCACGGCCATCGACCGCAACTCGCAGGGTGCGCTCGGCCCGGACGACGAGTACGTCCCCTCCGGCATCGCCTCGATCATGGCCTTCGTCGGGAACCCGGTCGTCGCCCTGGTCATCGGCATCGTGCTGGCCGTCTACCTGCTGCTGCCCCGCTGGACGCCGCGCAAGCAGGTGCACACCTGGCTCGCCGACGCCGCCGCCTCGGCCGGCCTGATCATCCTGATCACCGGCGCGGGCGGTGCCCTCGGTCAGGTGCTGCGCGACTCCGGCGTGGGTGACGCCCTCGCCGAGGCCGTGGCCAGCATCTCGCTGCCCAGCGTGCTGGTGCCCTTCCTGGTCGCCTCGCTGGTGCGGCTGGCGCAGGGCTCCGGCACCGTCGCGATGATCACCGCCGCCTCGGTCACCGCCCCGCTGATCGGCGCCCTCGGCCTCTCGCCGCTGCTGGCGGCGCTGGCGTGCTGCGCCGGGTCGATGGTGTTCAGCTACTTCAACGACTCCTACTTCTGGGTCGTCACCCGGTTCACCGGGCTGGAGGGCACCGCGGCGCTGCGCGGCTGGTCGGGGATCACCACCGCGGTCTGGGCGGCCTCGCTGCCGCTGCTGCTCATCGCGAGCCTGTTCCTGTAAGCGATGGCCTCCGTCCTCGTCGTCGCCGACGACCTCACCGGTGGGAACGCGACCGCCGCCGACTTCGCCGCCGTCGGACTGCGGGCGGTCACGGCGAGCGCGGTCGACCGCCCGGACGTCGTCGCCGAGATGGTGTCGCGCTTCGACGTGGTGGTCGCGACCACGGAGGCCCGGCACGCCCCGCCGGAGGACGCGGCGGAGCGGGCGCGGGCCGTGGTGCGCGCGGGCTGGCCGGTGCGGCTGGTGTGCAACCGCATCGACAGCACGCTGCGCGGCAACGTCGGCGCCACCACGGCCGCGGTCCTCTCGGAGGTGCGGGAGCTCACCGGCCGCCGGGTCGTGGCGCTGTGCGCCCCGGCCCACCCGGGCGCCGGGCGGCACACCATCGGCGGGCACCAGCTGCTCGGCGGCCGGCGGCTGGAGGAGACCGAGGTGGCCCGCGACGCGCGGACGCCGATGCGCTCCTCGGACGTGGCGGCGATCCTGCGGCAGCAGGCCGAGCTCACCGCCCGGTCGGTGCCGATGGCCGCGGTCACCGGGCCGTCCGGGGAGCTGGTCGAGCTGCTGCGCGCGGCGCTGGACGACGGCGTCGACGTGCTGGTGGCCGACGCCACCACCGTGGAGCACCTGGACCGGGTCGCCACCGCGGCGGTGGCAGCCGCCGACGGGCTGGACCTGGTGTGGGTGAGCAGCGACCCGGGTCCGGGCTCGGTCGCGCTGGCCCGCGCGCTCGGCCTGGACCGGGCCGCGACCGGGGCGCCGCTGCTGGCGGTGTCGGGGTCGGCGACCGACCTCACCCGCCAGCAGCTGGGCGCGCTGGCAGGGGAGGAGCACGTCACCGTGTACCGGGTGCCGACCCTTCCGGACAGCGCCGTCCCGGACGTCGACGCCACGAGCCGGCTGCTCGGGGAGGCGCTGGCGCAGGCCGGTCCCGCGGACGTCGTCGTCCTGGCCACCGTGCTCGACGACACCGACGTCCACCGCATCACCCCGGAGGACGCCGACCGGATCCCGCGCGAGCTCGCCCGGGCCGTGCGCCGCAACCTGGAGGCGCACGCGGTGGGCGGGCTCTACACCACCGGCGGCGACGTCACCGCCGCCGTCCTGGCCGAGCTGGGCTCCTCGGGCCTGGAGATCTGGGAGGCGGTCGTCCCGCTGGCCGTCGCGGGCACCGTCGTCGGCGGCTCCTGGGACGGCCTGCACGTGGTGACCAAGGGCGGGCTGATCGGCGACGCCGACACCGCCGTCCTGTGCATGGAACACCTGCGACGGGCCGTCGAGCGCGACCGACGGCACGTCACCTCCGCCGAGCCACGCACCCGCTGGTAGCACGACGACCACCGAGACTGGAGACGAGACAGACATGACCCGACACGTCCTCGCCGTGACCCTGGGCGACCCGGTGGGCATCGGCCCCGAGATCGTCGCCCGCACGCTGGCCGAGCAGTCCGGTGCCGAGGGGCACCACGGGGTGGCCGTCGGCGACGCCGCCGCGCTGCGCCGCGGTGTCGAGGCGATGGGCCTCGACGTCGAGGTGCGCACCGTCGAGGGCTACGCCACCGCACCGGCCGACGGCGTCATCGACGTCGTCGACACCGGCGTGCTGGGCGACGACGTCCCCGCGTGGGGGCAGGTCGACGCGCGCGCCGGGCGGGCCGCGGTCGCCGCCATCGAGGAGGCCACCCGGGCGGCCATGGCCGGGGAGGTCGCCGGCCTGGTGACCGGCCCGATCAACAAGGAGGCCATCTGGGCGGCCGGCTCCAAGCACCTGGGCCACACCGAGATGCTCGGCGAGCTGACCGGGGTGACGCAGCAGGACACCATGTTCGTCGTCCGCAACACCGCGGCCGAGGGCCACCACCTGCGGATCTTCTTCACCACCCGGCACGTCGCGCTGCGCAAGGCGCTGGACCAGGTCACCCAGGACCGGGTCGAGGAGTCGATCGACCGCGCGCACACCGCGCTGACGGTGTTCGGCGTCGAGCGGCCGCGGCTGGCCGTCGCCGCGCTCAACCCGCACGGCGGGGAGAACGGCAACTTCGGCGACGAGGAGATCGTGCACATCGGCCCGGCCGTCCAGGCGGCGCGCTCCCGCGGGCTGGACGTCGCCGGCCCCGTCCCGGCCGACTCGGTGTTCCACCAGGGCCTGGTCGGGCGGTACGACGGCGTCCTGTCGCACTTCCACGACCAGGGCCACATCCCCGCCAAGACCTTCGACTTCGACGGCACCATCTCGGTGACCGTCGGGCTGCCGGTGCTGCGGACGTCGGTCGACCACGGCACGGCCTTCGACATCGCCGGCACCGGGAAGGCCGGGCACGGGACGATGCTGTCGGCCTACCTGGCCGCGGTCGACTACGCCCCGTTCGTCGACAACATCCGCGCCGCCTACGGGCGCTGACCGCAGGAGCCGCCGTGGACGAGACCGGGACGCGTCGCGCGACGCGGGAGCGGCACGAGGCGCTGCTCGCGCTGCTCCGCGCCGGCGTGGACAGCGTGGAGACCCTGGCCGACCAGGCCGGGGTCTCCCCGTCCACGGTCCGGCGGGACCTCGCCCGGCTCGAGCGCGACGGCAGCATCGCCCGCACCTACGGCGGTGCCCTGGTGCGGGACGAGGTGTTCCACGAGCGGCCCTTCGGGGAGAGCGCCCAGCTCAACGCCGAGGCCAAGGCGGCGATCGCCGCCCGGGCGGCCGAGCTGGTCCCGGCGGAGGGGACGGTGTTCCTCGACGCCGGGACGACGTGCCTCGCCCTGGCCCGGCTGCTGGTCACGGCCGGCCCGCTGACGGTGGTGACCCGGGGGCTGGAGTCGGCACTGCTCCTGTCCCGGGCGGCCGGCGTCCGGGTGATCGTCGTCGGCGGGCAGGTGCAGCCGCTCAGCCACGGCGTCGTGGGCCCGCTCGCGTCGGTCGCGCTGGACCGGCTGGCCTTCGACGTGGCCTTCCTGGGTGCCGACACGGTCGACCCCGAGCGCGGGCTGGGGGAGCCGACCGTCGAGGAGACCCACGTCAAGGAGGTCGCGGCGCGCCAGGCCCGCCGCGTCGTCCTGCTCGCCGACTCCTCGAAGCTGGAGGCGGCGAACGCACCGGCCTGGACCCGGGTCGAGCCCGGCTGGACGCTGCTGACCGACGCGGCCGCGCCCGCGGCGGTGGTCGCCGCCTTCGAGGGGCGCGGGGTGACCGTGGTCGCCGCGGGCGGCTGATCCTGGGCAGGGCGGAGGTGCCGTTCGCGCGCGAACGGCACCTCCGGGCGGGCCCCGCCGGAGGTGGAGTGCCGGTCAGCGGGGCTCGGTGCCCGGCGCGGCCGGTTGCGGGACCCGCGCGGGCAGCTCGGACTGCACCCGCCGCCAGTGGTAGAGGTACAGCGGCGCGGCGATGAGCAGCGTGGTGGCCGAGCCGACCACGCCCAGGACGTCGTTGCGCAGCTGGGACTGCCGGGCGAGCTCCTCCTGCCGCTGCAGCTCGGCCGCGCTGAGCCCCTCCGGTGGCACCGCGAGGCCGTAGTAGCCGGGGTCGGGGTAGAACAGCCCCACCGTGCTGCGGGTCAGCTCCACCGCGGCGAACAGGGCGATCACCAGCGTCACCAGGCAGACGAGGTAGAGGTAGAGGCTGCGGATGGTGAGGCGCTCGGGGAGGGCCACGGCGATCGTCCTCTCGACGGCCGGCGAGGGCTGCGCCGGAACGCGCCGGATCCTCCCGCAGGCACCGGGGAGCGCGGGCTCCGGCGCGTCGCCGTGATCGGATCGCGACCGCCGCGCTACAGCCGGTCGGCCGCGATCCGCGCCGCCAGGCGCTCGAGCAGCGGGCCGGCCTCTGTCATGCAGCGCTCGGGGTCCGGCTCGAGGTCGGTGAGCGCGTGCGCGGCGTCGATGCCGGCCTGCTGCAGCGCCGCGTCGTCCAGGTCGCGCTGCCCGCACACCGCCACGACCGAGGGGACGCCGGCCGCCCGTGCCCGCCGGGCCACCCCGACCGGCGCCTTGCCGCGCAGGCTCTGCTCGTCCAGCGACCCCTCACCGACCACGACCAGGTCCGCGCCGGCCACCAGCCGGTCGAAGCCGAGCAGGTCCAGCAGCAGGTCGATGCCCGGGCGCAGCTGCGCCCCGAGGACGGCGAGCGCGGCGAAGCCCACCCCGCCGGCGGCACCCGCGCCCGGCTCGTCGCGCCGGTCACGGCCGGTGGCCTCGGCGACCGCGTCGGCCAGCCGGGCCAGGCAGCCGTCGAGGAACACGACGTCGTCCGGGCCGGCGCCCTTCTGCGGGCCGTAGACCGCCGCGGCGCCCGACGGTCCGGTCAGCGGGTTGTCCACGTCGCAGGCGACGACGACCTCGGCCCCCTGCAGCGCGGCGGCGACCCCGCCGACGTCCACCCGCGCCAGCCGCTCCAGCCCCGCGCCGCCGGGCCCGACGGGAGCGCCGTCCGCGTCGAGCAGCTCGGCGCCCAGGGCCTGCAGCATCCCGGCGCCGCCGTCGGTGGTGGCGCTGCCGCCGATGCCCAGGACGATCCGGCGGGCGCCGGCGGCCACGGCCGCGGCGACGAGCTCGCCGGTGCCCCGGCTGGTCGCGGTGCGCGCCCGGCGCAGCCCACCGGGGAGCCGGGCGAGCCCGGAGACGTCGGCCATCTCCACGACGGCGACGTCCCCGAGCCGGGCGTAGGCCGTCTCCACCGGCTCGCCGGTCGGGCCGGTCGCGGTCACCGGCACCGCCTGGAAGCCGGCGGCGAGCGCGGCGGCCAGGGTGCCGTCACCGCCGTCGGCGACGGGAAGCGAGTCCACCTCGACGTCCTGGCGGCCGGCGGTGAGGCCGCGTGCGACCGCGGCCGCCACCTCGGTGGCGGTCAGCGATCCCTTGAACTTGTCCGGGGCGACGAGGACGCGAGGCACCGCCCGATCCTGTCAGCCCGCCGATCAGGCCGTGACGTCGATCAGCACCTTGCCGACCGCGCCGTCCTCGACGGCCTGGTGCGCCTGTGCGGTCTCGGCCAGCGGGAAGACGTGCAACGGCAGCCCGGCGTCCGCACCGACCCGCACGGCACCGTCCAGGACGGCGGCGTTGACGTCCTCCACGGCGATCGCCTTGGCCCGCTCCGGCTCGGTGTAGACGAGCACGAACTGCCAGCGGGCGTTCGGGACCATCTGCGCGCGCACCGGCACGGTGACCTCCGCCCCGCCGTCGTCGGCGTACATCGCCACCGCGCCGTGCAGGCCGATCACCTGCGCGTCGACGGCGGCGTTGGTCGCGGCGGAGACCTCCACGATCGCGTCGACGCCCTTCGGCGCGACCTTGCGCACCTCCGCGACGACGTCCTGCCGGCGGTAGTCCACGACGTGCGAGGCACCGGCCGCGGCGGCCAGCTGCGCCTTCTGCGGGCTGCTGACGGTCGCGATCACCGTGGCGTCGGCCCAGCGGGCGAGTTGGACGGCGGCGTTGCCGACCGCGCCGGCGCCGCCCTGCACGAGGACGGTGTGCCCGGTGAGCGCCCCGGGCCCGAGCCGGTCGGGCAGCGACTCGGCGACGGTGAGGCAGCGGTGCGCGGTGAGGAACGGGATGCCCAGCGCCGCGCCCAGCTCGAAGGACGGGCCGGCTCCGAGCAGCACCACCTGCCGCGCCGGCACGACGGTGTACTCCGCCGCCGTCCCGTGCGGGCGCTCCCAGGCCGCCTCCCAGACCCACACCCGCTCGCCGACCAGCACCGGGTCCACGCCCTCGCCGACGGCGTCGACGGTGCCCGAGCCGTCCTGGTCGGGCACCTGGCCGCCGGCGGGCGGCCCGGCGGTGCGCCGGCGCTTCCAGTCGGTCGGGTTGACGCCGGAGAAGGCCAGCCGCACCCGCACCTCGCCCGGGCCGGGCTCGAGGTCGGGGCGCTCGACCAGCTGCAGGACGTCGGGGTCGCCGTTCTCGGTGTAGACGATGGCTCGCACGGTCCACTCTTACCCGGTCCGGCTCCGGCGCGCGCGGGCTCAGGGCAGGTTGAGCTGCCAGGACACCCCGAAGCGGTCGTTCACCCAGCCGAACCGGCGGCTGAAGCCGTGGTCGTCCAGCGGCATCAGGACGGTGCCGCCCTCGGAGAGCCCCGCGAACAACCGCTCGAGCTCCTCGGCCGACCCGGTGTCGACGAAGACGGAGAAGGACGGCGTGAAGGTGAAGTCGTGGACCGGGGGGCTGTCGAAGCAGCGGAAGACCTGCCCGGCGATGGAGAAGGTGGCCTGGGAGACCGTCCCCTCCGCGCCGGGCCCCTCGGCTCCCCACCGGGTGAGGGTGAGGAGGCGGGCGTCGTCGAACAGCGACGTGTAGAGCTCGATCGCGCGTTCCGCGTCGCCCGTGAACATCAGGAAGGGGGTCACCTGCTCCGCCATGCCGGTCACCGTAGGGGCAGCCACCGACGCCCTCCCGGCACCATGACGGCCATGCCACCCCGCGCATCCGGGGGACCCGGTGGAGGACGAGCCGGCAGGTCCCCGAGGAGGTCGCCCGCCCGGACCGGGCAGGACGTCGGGGGACGCCCCCGGCGGCCGGTCGACCGGGACGCCGTCCGGTCGCGCGCACGGGGACGGCGGGTGCTCCGCGGCGTCGTGTCCGTCGTGGTGCTGTTGACTCTCCTGGTGGGCCTGCTGTGGACGTTCCAGCGCTCCCTGATCTACCTGCCCGACGACGGTCCGGTGGGCGCCGCGGGCACCGTCCTCCCTGGTGCCCGCGACGTCGCGCTCACCACCGACGACGGACTGGCCCTCGCCGCCTGGCACCTGCCCGCCGCGGCTCCGGGTGCGCCCACGGTCCTGGTCGCCAACGGCAACGGCGGGCACCGTGGGCTGCGCGCCCCGCTGGCGCGGGCGCTGAACGCCGAAGGGCTGTCGGTCCTGCTGTTCGACTACCGCGGGTACGGCGGGAACCCCGGGAGCCCGAGCGAGGCCGGCCTGGCGCTCGACGTGCGCGCGGCGCGGGACTTCCTGGTGGCCGACGTCGGCGTACCGCAGGAGCGACTCCTGTACTTCGGCGAGAGCCTGGGCGCCGCGGTGGTCACCGAGCTCGCCACGGAGCACCCGCCGGCCGGGCTGGTCCTCCGCTCGCCGTTCGTCGACCTGCCCTCGGTCGGCCGGGTCCACTACCCCTTCCTGCCCGTGGGCCTGCTGCTGCGCGAGCGCCACCCGGTCGCCGAGGCCCTCGCCACCGTGCGGGTCCCGACGACGGTCGTCTACGGCAGCCGCGACACGATCGTGCCGCCGGAGCAGAGCCGGTCCGTGGCCGACGCGGCGGCGCAGCTGCACCGGGTGGTCGAGGTGCCGGGCGCCGACCACAACGACCCCGTGCTGCTCGACGGCCCGGAGGTGGTCGGAGCAGTGGTGGAGCTGGCGCGCCCGGCCGGCTGACCGGGCTCAGGCAGGCATGGGGGACGGCGTCGGCGCGGTGCCGGGTGCCCACCGGCGGGCCGTGCGGCCGATCGGCAGGGCCTCCGCGGCGATGACACCCCCATGGCCACGAAGACCGCGCCGAGCAGGACCCAGTCGCCGGGAGTCAGGTGGTGCGTCACGCCGAGGTCGGGCGGTCCACCGGGGGACGCGGTGCCCGCCACGGTCGAGGTGCAGGAGGCCAGCACGCCCACGACCGCGGCCCAGCTTCCCGCCGCCGTCCGCGTCGCCACCCTCCTCGAGCGGGAGGTAACCGCCGGCGGACGGGGCACGCCACCCGCACCTCGCGTTGCCGGGAGGTCGGATCGCTGGTGGGGTCGGGCGGTGTCCGCCCTCCTCCCGGCGCCGGTGCGCCGGAGCCTGCTGTACCGGCGGACCACCGGCCGGTTCCCGCGGCTGCTGCGGCCGCGGACCTTCACCGAGAAGCTCAACTGGCGGATCACCGTCGACCGCCGGGAGCTGCTCGCGCCCACCTGCGACAAGCTGGCGATGAAGGAGCACGCCCGCACGCTCGCGCCCGGCCTGGTGCGCGTCCCCCAGACGCTCTGGTCGGGCACCGACGTGGCCGGGCTGGCGGACGTCGACCTGCCCGGCTCCTGGGTGCTCAAGCCCAACCACTCCTGCATCCGCCGGCTCTTCGGCCGGGGCCCCGCCGACGTCGCCGACCTGCGCCGGCGCACCGCGGGCTGGGTCGAGGAGCGGTACTGGCGCACGAGCGAGGAGTGGGCCTACCGGCGGGCGCGGCCGGCCCTGCTGGTCGAGGAGTTCATCGGCGTCCCGGGCACGGTGCCCGCCGACCTCAAGGTCCTCGTCGTCGGCGGGGAGCCCCGGCTGGTGGAGCTGCACACCGGCCGGGGCGACGACCACCGCGTCCGCCTCTACTCGCCGGCGTGGGAGCCGCTGCCCTGGACCATCGGCTACCGCCCCGGCCCGGACGCCGCCCCGCCCGAGCGCCTGGAGGACCTGCTCAAGGCGGCCACCGCGCTCGCCGACGGCTTCGACATGCTGCGCGTCGACTGCTACGAGGTGGACGGCGAGCTGTGGTTCGGCGAGCTCACCCCGTACCCGGGCGCCGGCCTCTCGCCGCTCGAGCCGGAGCTCGACGCGCAACTCGGTGCGGCCTGGGCGCTGCCTCCACTCCGGCGCACCCGCGGCTGACCCAGGCCCGCTTCCCGGGACCCGCCCTGAGCCTGCGAAGGGTGGGGAGGAAGGGGGTCCTTCTTCAGGCCGGGGTGATCGAGAGGTCCAGTGCGCGGCGGCCCTCCTCGGAGCGGGCGGTGGCCAGCCGCTCGGCCGACGGGGTGCCGTACTCCGTCGTCCGCTGCCGGGCGGGGCGGCCGATCGCGGCGGCCGTCGACTCCAGCTGGGCGATGGTCTTCAGCGAGCCGTTCTCGCTGCCGGCCATCCGGCTGATGGTCTCCTCCATCAGCGTGCCGCCGAGGTCGTTGGCCCCGCCCTGCAGCACCGCCCGGGTGCCGGCCTCGCCGAGCTTCACCCAGGAGGTCTGGACGTTCGGGATCCGACCGTGCAGCAGCAGCCGGGCCACGGCGTGCACGGCGCGGTTCTCCCGCACCGTGGGCCCGGGGCGGGCGACGCCGGCCAGGTAGATCGGCGAGCTGTGGTGCACGAACGGCAGCAGCACGAACTCGGTGAACCCGCCCGTCTCGTCCTGCACCCGGGCCAGCGTGCGCAGGTGCGCGACCCAGTGGGCGGGGGTGTCGACGTGGCCGTACATCATCGTCGACGTCGTCGGCAGGCCCACCCGGTGCGCGGTGGTGACGATCTCCAGCCAGGTCGCCGTCGGCAGCTTGCCCTTGGTGAGCACCCAGCGGACGTCGTCGTCGAGGATCTCCGCCGCCGTCCCCGGCACGCTGTCCAGCCCGGCCTCGCGAGCGGCCACCAGGAAGTCCTCGAACGACAGCCCGGTGCGGGCCGCGCCGTTGACGATCTCCATGGGGGAGAACGCGTGCAGGTGGATGCCGGGCTGCCGGCGCTTCACCTCGCGCGCGAGGTCGAGGTACGCGGTGCCGGGCAGGTCGGGGTGGATGCCGCCCTGCATGCAGATCTCGGTGGCCCCGGCGGCCCACGCCCGGTCGACGCGGGTGCCGACCTCCTCCAGCGACAGCGTGTAGGCGTCGGCGTCGGTGCGCCGCTGGGCGAAGGCGCAGAACCGGCAGCCGGTGTAGCAGACGTTGGTGAAGTTGACGTTGCGGTTCACGACGTAGGTGACGTCGTCGCCGACCGTGTCCCGGCGGACGGCGTCGGCCAGCGCGCACAGCGCCTCGAGGTCGGCACCGTCCGCACCCAGCAGCGCCAGGTACCCGTCGTCGGTCAGCCCGGCCGGGTCGACCTCCGCGTGCCGCAGGGCGGCGTGCACCGCCGGGTCGCCGGCGGCCAGCGCGGTCGACGTGCCGTCGCGGGCGCTCTCGGTGCGCGAGCGCAGCTCGGCCCAGTCGCCGTAGACCGCGTCGAAGTCGCTGCGCCGGTCGCCGGTCCGCCCGGAGGTGTCCACCTCGACGTGCAGGTCGACCCGGCCCGACGACGTCCACGCCTCGTCGGGCTCCTGCCACGGCAGCCCGGCCGGGACCCGGCCCTCCACGGCCAGCCCGTCCGGCCCGGCGAGCGCGGCGACGTGCGGGCGCACCCGCGGGTCCAGCCACGGCTCGGGGGAGAGCACGTAGGGCGGCTGGGCGGCCAGCCGCTCGCGCAGCTCGTAGCCGGCCTCGGCCGACAGCGCGGCCAGCTTGTCGGTGTTCGGCCAGGGCCGCTCGGGGTTGACGTGGTCGGGGGTCAGCGGGGAGACCCCGCCCCAGTCGTCGACCCCGGCGCGCAGCAGCAGCCCGAGCTCGGTGGAGTCCGACAGGTTCGGCGGCGCCTGCACCCGCGCACTCGGGCCGAGCAGCAACCGGGTCACCGCGACCGCGGCGACGTACTCCTGCAGGTCCAGGTCGTCGTGGGCGGCCATCGCCGTCCGCGGCTTGGCCCGGAAGTTCTGGACGATGACCTCCTGCACGTGCCCGTGCCGCCGTGCGGCGGCCCGGATCTGCAGGACGGCGTCCACCCGCTCGGCGGGTTCCTCGCCGATGCCCAGCAGCACGCCGGTGGTGAAGGGGACGGCGGAGCGGCCGGCGTCCTCCAGCACGCGCAGCCGGACGGCGGGCTCCTTGTCGGGGCTGCCGAAGTGCGGGCCGCCCCGCTCCGACCACAGCCGGGTGGCGGTGGTCTCCAGCATCATCCCCATCGACGCCGACACCGGCTTGAGCCGCTGGATCTCCTCCCAGGTGAGCACGCCGGGGTTCAGGTGGGGCAGCAGCCCGGTCTCCTCCAGCACCCGGATCGCCATCGCCCGCAGGTAGGCCAGCGTCGAGTCGAACCCGTGCGCCTCCAGCCACTCGGCGGCCACCGGCCAGCGGTCCTCGGGGCGGTCGCCGAGGGTGAACAGCGCCTCCTTGCAGCCGAGCGCGGCGCCGGCGCGGGCGACGTCGAGCACCTCGTCGGGGGAGAGGAACGGCGCCTTGCCCTCCGTGCGCAGCGCGCCCGGCGTCGTCACGAACGTGCAGTAGTGGCAGCGGTCGCGGCACAGGTGGGTGAGCGGGATGAACACCTTGCGGCTGTAGGTCACCACCCCCGGCCGCCCGGCCGAGGCGAGGCCCGCGTCCCGCACGCGCCCCGCCGCGGTCAGCAGCCGGTCCAGCGGCTCGCCCTCGCCCAGGCCGCGGGCGTGCAGCAGCGTCTCGGCCTCGACGGCGTCGAGGGAGACGCCGCGCTCGGCGCGGGCCAGTGCGCGGCGCACGGCGGACGGCGAGGGGTTCAGCGGCTCGGTCATCGCTCCGACGCTATCCCCGCGACGTGACGCGCGCGTTCCCCGCCTCGCAGGGGCCCCGACCCGGGTCCCGCGGGCCCCCGCCGCTCGTCCTGGACCTGCGGCCGTCCCTCCCGACGATCATGGAGCCGTGGTGTCGACCCGGCGGGTCCGTCCGGCGCGTCGCCGCACCGACTTCCATGACCAGCTCCCCCGGACGGTGGGGCGGACAGCGGCTCTCAGATGTCGCGCCGGGAGAAGGACATCGCCGTGAGCCCCCACACCACGGCGATCCACACCGCCGCCCAGGCCAGGTAGGCGACGGTCAGGGGGCCATCGCTGAGGAACGGGAACCCGGCCTCGCCGGGGCCCATCTGCACCAGGGCGATCGGGTCCTGGAAGGCGTTCATCGCCCCGCGCCACAGGCCGTCGGTGGGCAGGACGACCCGCGACACGGTGCCCACCCGCTCGACGCCCTCGTTGCCCAGCGCCCCGCCGATCCCGCCGACCACGCCCGCGACCCAGGTCGCCCCGAAGAGGCCGACCGCGATGATGCCCGACGCCATCGGGGAGACGACGCTGGACAGCAGCAGGGCCAGCGTCAGCAGCACGACGGTCTGGGCCGCGAGCAGCGCGAGTCCCCCGGCGGGTGCCGGAGGCCAGTAACCGACCGCTGCGCGGACGACGAGGATCTGGGCGAGGCCGGCCAGGACCACGTAGCCGGAGCCGAAGGCGACCAGGCCCAGCCACTTGCCGAGCAGGACGGCCGAGCGGCGGACCGGCCGGGCGAGCACCGCCAGCGCCTGCCCCGACTCCACCTCGCCGGCCAGCGTGGGCCCGGCGAGGAACGCGGTGCCGATCGCCGCGATGAGGCTGAACCCGAACATGATCAGGTTGAGCAGCACCGAGGCCACGAGGCGGGCCTCGCCGCTGGTCATGGTGCCCAGCTCGGTGTCCAGGCCGATCAGCTTCGAGAACCCCCAGCCGCTGAGCGCGAGGAGCGCGACCGTCAGGACCAGCAGCGCCCAGACGACCCGCCGCCGGAAGGCCTCGCGCAGGGTGAGCCCGGCGACGGTCAGCGCGGTCACCGGGCCGACACCTCGGGCTCGTCGTGGCGCAGGATGCCGAGCAGGCGCTCCTCGAGGCTGATCCGGACCGGCTCGACGGCGTGCACCCGGACACCGAGCCCCACCAGGTCGCGCACCAGGTCCGGCACGGTGACCCCGTCGTCCTCCGCCGGGAGGGCCACGGTGAACCAGTCGCCGGTCCGGGTGAGCGATCCGGCCGCGCGCAGCCGGTCCTCGGCGCGGCCGTCGAGGCCCCCCAGTCGCAGCCGGACCTCGCGCTGCCCGAGCAGCTCCGCCAGGGTGCCCGACGCGGCCACCCGGCCCCGGTCGAGGATCACCACCCGGTCGCAGACGCGCTCCACCTCGCCGATGAGGTGGGAGTTGAGCAGCACGGCGACGCCACGCGACCTCAGCGAGAGCACGATGTCGCGGACGTCGACCCGGCCCAGCGGGTCCAGCGCGCTGGTCGGCTCGTCGAGGACGACGAGCTCGGGCCGGGCGACCAGCGCGACGGCGAGCCCGAGCCGCTGCTGCATGCCCTTCGAGAAGCCCCCGACCCGGTCGCCCGCGCGGTCGCCGAGGCCGACGAGCGCCAGGCACTCCCGCCGCTCGGAGGCACCGACCGGCACACGGGCCAGCCGGACGTGCAGGTCCAGCACCTCGGCCGCGGTCAGCCACGGCTGGTAGCGGAACAGCTCGGGCAGGTACCCGACGGCGCTGCGGGACCGGGGGTCGGTGACCCGTCGTCCCAGCAGCAGCACCTCGCCGGCGTCGGGCCGCACGAGGCCCAGCAGCATCTTGATGACGCTGGTCTTCCCGGCGCCGTTGGGCCCGAGCAGGCCGAGCACCTCGCCCCGGGCGACCGAGAAGGAGACGTCGTCGACGGCGGTCCGGCGTCCGTACCGCTTGTGCAGGCCGGAGCACCAGACCGCCGCGGACGGCGGCAGACCGGTGAGCTCGCCGGCCGCGGGACGCGCGGCGGCGGTGTCGGAGGTCATCCCGCGGACGGTAGCGGCGTCACCGGAGCTCACGGGCGACCGACAGCAGCTCGTCGGCGCTCACCGACCCGGCGACCCCGGTCATCACGCCGTCCTCCACCCAGACCACCGCGGCGAGCAGGCCGTCGCGGGAGGTGAGCACGGTGGCCTCCGCGCCCCCCACGTCCGCCGTGGAGCTGGTCACCAGGTCCGCCGGGACGGGCAGCGGCAGGGTGGCCGCGTCGGTGGAGAGGTCGCGCAGCTGGTCGGCCAGACCGTCGGGCAGGCCCGGGAGGGACAGCAGGTAGTCGCGGACGGTCTCGAACGGCACGCCGGAGGAGTAGACGGTGGGCGCGACCACGCGGGCGACGACGAGCGTCGGCACCCCGGTGGGCTGGGTCCAGACCGCCGCGACGCCCGGGCCGGCCTCGATCCGGAGCGTGCTCCCGTCCAGTCCGGCGGGCGCGGGCGGCAGGACCTCGCCCTCGGCAGCCGCCGCCTGCGCGGCCTTCTCGGCCGAGAAGGTGAACGTCGCGCCGACGGTGCCGGCCGCCTGGTGGACCGGCTCCCCGGTCACGCCCTCGGGCAGCTCGGCGACCTCGGGGACGGCCAGCCCGGTCCGCGCCTGCGCCGTCGCGGCGTCGGCCACCTGCTCGGTGCCGGGTTCCCGGGTGACCTCGAGGTCGCCGTAGGCGGAGAGGTCGGGCAGCTGGACGAGCTCGGTGGAGGTGACCTCGACCGGGTCGACGCGCTCGGTCTGGAAGATCGGCAGCCAGTCGTTGGCCGCCGCCACCCCCGCCCCGGTCACCAGCAGCACCGCGCTGAGGGCCGCGACGGCCGGACGGCGCACCGCCGCGCCCCACCGGCTGCGATCGACGCGCGCCCGTCGTGCCGGGGCCGCCGGGGTGGTCGACAGCCGGGCCCAGCCGGCATCCGTGTCGACCGGGGCCGGTGTGGTGAGCGCGGCGCCGACGAGCCGCGCCTCGGTGCGTGCGGTGTCCACCGCGCGCAGGCAGGTCGGGCAGCCGGCGACGTGGGCGCGGTCGGCGTCGGTCACGCCGGCCGGCTCGTCGACGAGTCGGCGCAGGACGCCCTCACTCGGGTGACGCATGGCGGTTCAGCTCCTTGAGCAGGACGGACTCGGCGCGGCGCACGGTGGTGCCCACGCTCCCGGGGGACATCTCGAGGGCGGCCGCGACCTCGGCGTAGCTGAGGCCGCTGTGCCGCAGCACCAGCGCGGCCGCCTGCTTGTGCGGCAGGCGGGCGAGCGCGGCGCGGACGGAACTCCGTTCCTCGCGGGTGATCACGAGGTCGGCGACGTCGGGGACGACGGCCGGACCGTCGCCGGCGGCCTCCTCGCGGGCACTGCGACGGCGGCCGGAGCGCAGCAGGTTCAGCGCGGTGTGGGTCGCCGCCACGGTCAGCCAGCCGCCGGCGTCACCGGCCGGCACCGCGGAGCGCCCGAAGGAGAGGAACACCTCCTGGGCGACGTCCTCGGCCTGGTCACGGGAGCCGAGCACGCGAGCGGCGACGGCGACGACCCGCGCGTAGTGGCCGCGGAAGACCTCCTCGAGGTCCGTCCGGACGTCGACCCGACCCCGTGGCATGCCCGCGCCCCGCTCAGTCCAGGGCCGGGCCGCGCCGCGCGGCCCGGGGAGGGGCACTGGTGCGGTGACCGATGGCCGTACGAGTTCCACACCCGTAGAGCACCACCGGGGCCGCGGATGTGACAACGCCGTCAGCCGCGGCCGGCGGGCTCCCCGCTCGCGTCGACGTAGCGGCCCCGGTGGCGGAGCAGCGGCACCGCCGACGCGTCGCCGGGCAGCACGTCGTCGGCGGAGAGCAGCGCCAGCACGTGGTCGCCGGCCTCGACCAGCCGCTCCAGCCGGCAGTCCAGCGCGACCAGGCCGCCGGTGAGCACGATCCCCCCGCTGCCCTCCGCCCGGTGCCACGGCACCGACTCGAGCAGGTGGCGGGCGCTGGGCCGTCCGGCGGAGGAGAACCGGCTCGCGACGATGGCGTGCTCGGCGGCGAGCACGGTGAGCGCGCAGCGGCCCACCTCCTCGAGCACCTCGGCCGGGTAGCCGCCCGCGGACAGGCCGACGGCGACCAGCGGCGGCTGCGCGGACACGCTCATCACCGAGGAGACGGTGGTGCCGACGTCGTCGATGCCGTCCCGGACGGTCAGCAGGCACACCCCGGCGGCGTACTGGCGCAGTGCCTCGGCGAACGTGGCGGGGTCGACCGGCATGGCCGCCAGTCGACCACACGCGCTCTCGACGCCGACCGTGTGCGCCGGAGCGTGGTTCCAGAGCCGGGAACTGCGCTCCTGCGCACACCGTCGCCGGGCCGGGGCATCGCCCGGTCGACCGCAGTCAGCCGCGGTCGAGCAGCAGCAGGCCGTAGGCGGCCAGGCTGGGCCCGTCGGTGAACCGGCCGTCGCGGACCATCGCCCGCAGCTCCGCCTCGGTCACGAAGGCCTGCCGCATGTCGGCCTCGGTGGCCTCGCGCGCGGTCGGGCCCGGGGTCAGCCCGGTGGCCAGCCAGACGTCGAACTCCTGGGTCGACAGCCCCGGCGCGAGGTCCAGGTGCCCCAGGTGGCGCAGGGACCCGGCGCGCAGGCCGGTCTCCTCGGCGAGCTCGGCGCGGGCCAGCTCCTCGGCCGAGCCGCCCGGCCCCGCCGTCCAGGTGCCCTGCGGGAACTCCCAGGCCCGCCGCCCGACCGGGTACCGGTACTGCTCGACCAGCCAGAAGCCCTCGCGCTCGTACGGCAGCACCAGCGCGAAGTGCGGCTTCTCCACCACCCCGTAGATGCCGGCGCTGCCGTCGGCGCGCTCGACCTCGTCCTCCCGCACCCGGATCCACTGATTGCGGTAGACCTCCCTGCTGCCCGTCGTCCGCACCCGGCCAGCCTCCCAGGGCGGCCGGCGGTGTGCCCGGTCACCGTGCTGGAGTGGAGGCGTGCAGCTCGGACCCTCCCGGACCACCTGGCGCCGCTACGTCGCCCTCGGCGACTCCTTCACCGAGGGGCTGTCCGACGCCGACCCGGAGCGCCCGGGGGAGTACCGGGGCTGGGCCGACCGGCTGGCCGGGCACCTCGCGGCCGCGGCCGACGGCGAGCTGGAGTACGCGAACCTGGCCATCCGCGGGCGGCTGCTCGGGCAGGTGCTCGCCGAGCAGGTGCCGGTCGCGCTGGCCGCGGAGCCCGACCTGGTCAGCCTGGTCGCCGGCGGCAACGACCTGCTGCGCCCCGGCGCCGACCCCGACGGGCTCGCCGCCGCCCTGGAGGCCGCCGTCGCCCGCTTCCGGGCCGCCGGTGCCGACGTCCTGCTGGCCACCGGGGTCGACCCGCGGCAGACGCCGATCCTGCGCCGCACGCGCGGCCGGGTCGCGGTCTTCAACACCTCGCTGTGGTCGATCGCCGCCCGGCACGGCGCCGTCGTGCTGGACCAGTGGGGTGCGGCCTGGATCCAGGACTGGCGGATGTGGGACGGCGACCGCATCCACCTCACGCCCGAGGGCCACCGCCGCACGGCGCTGGCCGCGGCGACCGCCCTGGGCCTGCGGGTGGACGACGACTGGCGCACCCCACTGCCCCCGCAACCGCCGCGCGCGCTGCGGGCGGCGCTGGCCGAGGAGGCGGCGTGGGTGCGCGGCTTCGTCGCGCCGTGGATCGGCCGGCGGCTGCGCGGCCGCTCCTCGGGGGACGGCCGAGCCGCCAAGAGGCCGGTGCCGCTGGCGCTGCCGCGCGGCTGAGAGAGGACCCCCTTGCAGGGGGCCACGAGACGCTAGTCCGCGTCGAGCCGGCGGTCCTCGGTGGGCGGACCCTCGGTGGTCGGCTCGGCCCCGGGCAGGTCCTCGGCCATCAGGTCGTCGACCGACATCGCCCGGGTGGTCGGCGGTCCGGGGGCCGGGACGGGCGGCAGCCCGGAGGTGACGACGGCCTCGCCGGCCAGCACGTCCTGCACGGTGACCTCGCCCGGCGGCAGCGTCCCGGTCAGGTCGACGTCCCCGGTGCTCGGGATGGTGGTGGGCAGCGGCGCCGGCCGGCCGAACGCGTAGCCCTGGGCCATCTCGCAGCCGTGCTCGCGCAGCCAGTCGGCCTGGTCGAGGTCCTCGATGCCCTCGGCGATGACCTGCAGGCCCATGCCGAGGCCCAGCTGCACCAGGCCCTGCACGAGCGCCGCGGTGGAGGGTTCGGTGACGACGTCGGCGACGAACGAGCGGTCGATCTTGACGGTGTGGATGGGCAGCCGGTGCAGCGCGGTGATCGCCGAGTAGCCGGTGCCGAAGTCGTCCAGCGCCAGGGTGACCCCGGCGTCGGTCACCTCGGACACCGCCTGCAGGGTGGCGTCGGCGGCGAACAGCGCGGTCGACTCGGTGATCTCCAGCTCCAGCCGCTCCGGCGGCAGCCCGGACCCGGCGAGCGCGTCGGCGACCAGGTCGGCGAAGCCGGGCTCGGCCAGGTGCCGGGCGGAGATGTTGACGTGCACCCGCAGCCCGGCCGGCCACCCGGCGGCGTCGAAGCAGGCCTGCCGCAGCACCCAGGCGCCCAGCCGGGAGGTGAGCCGGTTGTCCTCGGCCGCGGCGAGGAACGCGCCGGGCGGCAGCAGTCCGCGGGTGGGGTGCTGCCAGCGGATGAGCGCCTCGTAGCCGAGCAGCGTCTCGTCGGCCAGCGACACGATCGGCTGGTAGAACAGCCGCAGCTCGTCGGCCTCCAGCGCGTTGCGCAGGTCGGCCTCCAGCTGCAGCTGGTCGACCTCGCTGTCGGACAGGCCGCCGTCGTGCACCTCGATGCGCGCCCGGCTGCCGTCGGCCTTGGCGCGGGTGAGCGCGGCGTGCGCCTGGCGCAGCAGGTCGTCGGGGGCGACGTCGGAGCCCAGCGTGAGCCCGACGCTGGCCGACAGCACGATCTCGCGCTTGCCGATCAGGAACGGGTCGTCGAGCACCGCGAGCAGCCGGTCGGCCATCGTGCGCAGCCCGTCGAGGTCCTCCACGTCCTCGGCCAGGATGAGGAACTCGTCGGCACCGAGGCGGACGGCGGTGTCCTCCACGCGGGTGCTCCAGCGCAGCCGGTCGGCGACCTGGATGAGCAGCTGGTCGCCGGCCTCGACGCCGAGGACGTCGTTGACCGCCTGGAACCGGTCGAGGTCCATGTGCACGAGCCCCACCTGCAGCCCGCGGCGGCGGGACAGCGCGAGGGCGTGGTTGAGCCGGTCGCCGAGCGCGCGGCGGTTGGGCAGGCCGGTCAGCGGGTCGGTGAACGCCCGGCGGACCAGGTCCTCCTCCGCGCGGCGGCGGTCGGTCACGTCCACCAGCGAGAGGACGACGAACTGCGGCGTCCCGCTGCTGGTGTGGACGACCTCGTGCGACTGGGTGGCCCAGACCTCGGAGCCGTCGGCGTGCCGCAGCCGGCGCTCGCCGTCGACGCCCAGCCAGGGGTCGAGCGGGCCCTCGCCGCGGTCGGGCACCGGGGCCTCGTCGGGGTGGGCGAGCAGGTCGACGTGCCGACCGACCACGTCCTCGGGCGCGCGCCCGGTCATGGCGCACAGCGCGTCGTTGACGACGAGCAGGTGGCCGTCGAGGTCGACGAGGGCCTTGGGGATCGGCGCGGTGAGGAAGAGGGCGCGGAACAGCTGGCCGCGGTCGGCGAGCAGGGTGTCGATGGCGCGGAGCTTCGAGCCGGCGGCGGCGTCGAGGGTCCCCGCCGGGGGACGCGACACGTCGGGGGCGCTCGGGTTCACCCGGACAGGGTGCGGGACCGGAGCCGTCGAGCGAGGGAACCCGTCGACGGAGAGTCGTGGTCATCCGGTCACACATCGTCACTTCCCGTTCACGGGGAGGCAGGAGTGACGGGTGGGGCGCGCGCGGGTCGCCGTCCGGGTGGTCGCCGGCGCGGGCGGGAACACGCGCGGGGCTCCCGGTGCTCGACCGCAGCAGGGAGACGAGAGGTGAGGGTGATGGAGAAGCGCATCGGGTTCCTGTCGTTCGGGCACTGGCAGCCGATCCCGGGCTCGCAGGTGCGGACCGGGCGGGACGCGCTGGTGCAGAGCCTGGAGCTGGCCGTCGCCGCCGAGGAGATCGGGCTGGACGGCGCCTACGTGCGGGTGCACCACTTCGCCCGCCAGCTCGCCTCGCCGTTCCCGCTGCTGGCCGCGATCGCCGCGCGCACCCGCCGCATCGAGATCGGCACCGGCGTCATCGACATGCGCTACGAGAACCCGCTGTACATGGCGGAGGAGGCCGCGGCGGCCGACCTGCTGAGCGACGGCCGGCTGCAGCTCGGCGTCAGCCGGGGGTCACCGGAGACGGCGCTGCGCGGCTCGGAGGCGTTCGGCTACCTGCCATCGGAGGGGTCGTCGGACGCCGACCTCGCCCGGCAGAAGACGGCGCTGTTCCTCGCCGCGATCCGGGGTGAGCGGCTGGTGGACGCCGACCCGCGGATGACCGGCGGGGTGCCGGGCGGGCTGGCCGTCCAGCCGCAGTCGCCGGGCCTGGCCGACCGCATCTGGTGGGGCGCCGGCACCCGGGCGACCGGCGAGTGGGCCGCCCGCCAGGGGCTGAACCTGATGAGCTCCACGCTGCTGAGCGAGGACACCGGCGTGCCCTTCGACGAGCTGCAGGCCGACCAGATCGCCCGCTACCGCGCCACCTGGGCCGAGGCCGGCTGGGAACGGACGCCGCGGGTGTCGGTGAGCCGCAGCGTCATGCCCGTCACCACCGACCTCGACCGGCAGTACTTCGGCGAGCGGTCCGGTGAGGACCAGGTCGGCCTGCTCGAGGGCGTGCGCGCCCGGTTCGGCAAGAGCTACGTCGGCGAGCCCGACCAGCTGGCCGAGGAGCTCGCGAAGGACGCCGCCGTCCGCGAGGCGGACACCCTGCTGCTCACCGTGCCGAACATGCTCGGTGTCGAGTACAACGCGCGGCTCCTGGAGACCGTGGCCCGCCACGTCGCCCCGGCGATCGGCTGGGTCCCGCCGGAGCAGCGCGGCCGCTGACCCGTCACCTGGCCGGGTGACGCACGGGCGGCCGACCGCCGCCGGTCGTCATGCTGCCGCCGATGTCCGACGACCAGCGCCCGCCCGCGGATGCCGACGCCGAGGCCGACCGCCTGCTCTCCGGCGGGCCGGACGACGCCGCCCGGTCGCGGCTGCACCGGCAGCGGCGGGTGCCGGCGGTGCTGGGTGTGGCTGTCTTCGGCGCGTTGCTCCTGCTGCCGGTGGTCGTGCTGGTGGACGACGGCGGGTCCTCGGCCGAGCCGCCGCTGTGGCAGGCGGTGGCCGGCTTCGCGCTGATGACGCTCGGGATCGTCGTCTCGCTCGTCTCGGTCACCCGCACGCTTCGAGGGCTCCGACGACGGCGGGACCGCGGCACACCGCTGCTCGCCCGCACAGCCGGGCGGCAGGTGGAGCTGCGGGCGCAGGTCCGTGGCCAGGCTCCCGTCGACCCGGCTCGCACCGCACTGGCCCGGCGGCTGGCCGAGGAGATGGTGCACCAGCGTCTGCTCGTCGGGAACAGCGTCGGGCTGACGTTCCTGTGGGTCGGCCAGGCGATGGCGTTCCCGGCCTGGTGGCGGGTCGGGATCGCCGTCGCCTTCGCCGTGCTGATGACGGTCTCCGGTGCGGGGCTCACGCGTGACGCGCGCAGTGCGCGTGCCTTCCTCGCCGCGCACCCGGACTGATCCGGAGCCGCCCCCGCTGTCCACGGCTCGACCCCTGTGGTCCGCGGCTCCCGGGTGGTCCTCGCTCTCCGGGGATCATGCCCGACTCCGGGAGCGCGAGGAACGCCCTTGGAGCGTGAGCACACCGACGGGCACGCGTGGACGCGGTGGCGCCGGCCGGCGCCACCGCGTCCACGGGTCCTGCTGGGGTCACACGGGCTCGTAGCTGACGGCCCCGGCCTCGTCGACCGTGGCGAGGACCGAGATGCCGTCCGTGGGGTCGGTCGCGTTGGTCACCGTGCAGGGGATCGGCGTCCCGAAGCCCTCGACCAGGAGGGTCCGGCCGTCCGCGTCGCAGGTCGCGACGACCTCGACCTGGGCCTCGGCGCCCACCTGCTCGACCAGCGCGGCCTCCACGTTGGCGATGACGACGAAGTCCTCGACGCTGGCGATCTGCACGTTGCCCTCGTCGTCGGTCTGCTCGACGGTGTAGGACACCGGCTGGCCGTCGAGGGTCGCCGTGCAGGTCGTCGTCGTGCCCGCCTCGAGCGGCACGTCGTCCGGGCAGGTGACCTCGGACGGCGCCAGGCCGAACTGCTCCTTGGTGATCCGGGTGATCTCGCGCTCCGCCTCCGCGGTGTCGAGCAACCGGCTGCCGAACAGGAACAGCGCGCCCACGGCCAGGCCGCCGATCACCAGCAGAGTGGTCACCACCGCGGCGACCACGGCGCCGGTGCGGCGGCGCGGGGGAGGCGGCACCGGGGCACCGGAGCCGGCGGGCGGCGGGCCGTACGGCCCGGCCGGCTGGCCCGGCGCGGTGTTCGGCGGGTACGGCGGCTGCGGGGTCGGGTACCCGGGGTGGCCGGTCTGCGGGCTCATGTCCTCGTCCTCCTGTGGCGGGTGGCGGAGGAACGGTCCCGCGCAGCACTCAAGAGGGACTTGCCGCTCACTGGTGCCGCACTTGTGGGCGCGCCCGGCAGGGATCGAACCTGCGACCGGCGGTTTAGAAGACCGCTGCTCTGTCCGCTGAGCTACGGGCGCTCGGCGTCCGATCATCGCACCCCCGCCTCCCCGGTCCAGCCGCCGCGGGCGGTCGGCCCTGCTCGCGCGGGGGAGTGCAGGCCCGGCGTCGGACGTTCCCGGCCCGCCCGTCCACAGGGGCACCGGCCGTCCACAGATGCCCGCCGCCGGTCCCGTGCCGAGCGGCCACGGCCCACGGTCGGAGCACGCCGGCACCGCGCCGGTCCCCGCCGGTCCCGGCGGACAGCCCCTGAGGAGCACCGTGAACGACACCCACGTCACCGTCGTCGGCAACGTCGTCGACTCGCCGCGCCGCGTCAGCCTGGAGAGCGGCGCCGTCACCAACTTCCGCCTGGCCGCGACCGCGCGGCGCTTCGACGGCCAGACCCAGGAGTTCGTCGACGCCGGCACCTTCTGGGTCGACGTCGAGTGCTGGAACGACCTGTCCGGCAACGTCTCCGGCAGCGTCAGCAAGGGCGACCCGGTCATCGTGCAGGGCACCCTGACCACGCACAGCTGGGAGGGCGAGAACGGGCGGCGCAGCACGCCCCGCATCCGTGCCGCGGCCGTCGGCCACAACCTGGCCCGCGGCACCGGGGTGTTCAAGCGCAGCCGGTCGGCTCGCCAGGTGGAGTCGGTGCCCGTGCCGGCGGCAGCGGGCGACGCCCTCTCCGACGACCTGGTGGCCGGCCGGGACTACGAGACGGCCCCGGAGGCGTTGCACCATGCGGACACCGCCGACCTCGCCATGGAGCCCGCGCACGCCTAGTCGGCCGGGCTGGGAGGATCGGAGGGGAGAACGCACGGGGGCGGGCCGGCACACGGCCGGCCCGCCCGCCACTCGCGAACCGACGGAAGGCCTCGAAGCCCAGTGGCTCAGTACATCTACACGATGGCGCGTGCGCGCAAGGCGCACGGCGACAAGGTGATCCTGGACGACGTCACCCTGTCGTTCCTGCCCGGCGCCAAGATCGGTGTCGTCGGCCCGAACGGCGCCGGCAAGTCGACCGTCCTCCAGATCATGGCCGGCATGCAGCAGCCCTCCAACGGCGACGTGATGCTGGCGCCGGACGCCACGGTCGGCATCCTGCTGCAGGAGCCGCCGCTCAACGAGGAACTCGACGTGCGCGGCAACGTCGAGGAGGCGGTCAAGCCGCTGCGCGACGCGCTGACCCGCTTCGAGGAGGTCAGCGCGGCGATGGGTGAGCCCGACGCCGACTTCGACACGCTGCTGGCCGAGCAGGGCGAGCTCATGGAGGTCATCGAGCAGCACGACGGCTGGGAGCTCGACGCCCGCATCGAGCAGGCCATGGACGCGCTTCGCTGCCCGCCCGGCGACGCCGACGTCACCGTCCTCTCCGGTGGTGAGCGCCGCCGCGTCGCGCTGTGCAGGCTGCTGCTCGAGGCGCCGGACCTGCTGCTGCTCGACGAGCCCACCAACCACCTCGACGCGGAGAGCGTCGCCTGGCTGGAGCAGCACCTGGAGAAGTACGCCGGCACCGTCGTGGCCGTCACCCACGACCGGTACTTCCTGGACAACGTCGCCCAGTGGATCCTCGAGCTCGACCGGGGCCGGGCCTACCCCTACGAGGGCAACTACTCCACCTACCTGGAGACCAAGGCCGCCCGGCTCAAGGTCGAGGGCGCCAAGGACGCCAAGCGGCAGAAGCGGCTGGCCGAGGAGCTGGAGTGGGTGCGGTCGGGCGCCAAGGCCCGCCAGGCCAAGAGCAAGGCGCGCCTGCAGCGCTACGAGGAGATGGCGGCCGAGGCGGACAAGTTCCGCAAGCTGGACTTCGAGGAGATCCAGATCCCGCCGGGCCCGCGGCTGGGCAGCGTCGTCGTCGAGAGCCACGACCTCACCAAGGGCTTCGGGGACCGGGTGCTGATCGACGACCTGTCCTTCACGCTGCCCCGCAACGGCATCGTGGGTGTCGTCGGCCCCAACGGCGCAGGCAAGACCACCCTGTTCAAGATGCTGGTCGGCGAGGAGAAGCCGGACGACGGCGAGATCAAGGTCGGCGAGACGGTCAAGGTCTCCTACGTCGAGCAGAACCGCTCGGGCATCGACCCCAAGAAGACGCTGTGGGACGTCGTCTCCGACGGCCTGGACCACATCAAGGTCGGCAACGTCGAGATGCCCTCGCGGGCCTACGTCGCCGCGTTCGGCTTCAAGGGCCCGGACCAGCAGAAGCCGGCCGGCGTGCTGTCCGGCGGTGAGCGCAACCGCCTCAACCTGGCACTCACCCTCAAGCAGGGCGGCAACCTGCTGCTGCTCGACGAGCCGACCAACGACCTGGACGTCGAGACGCTGACCAGCCTGGAGTCCGCCCTGCTGGAGTTCCCGGGATGCGCCGTTGTGGTCAGCCACGACCGCTGGTTCCTCGACCGCGTGGCGACGCACATCCTGGCCTACGAGGGCGACTCGAAGTGGTTCTGGTTCGAGGGCAACTTCGCCGACTACGAGAGGAACAAGGTCGAGCGGCTCGGCCCGGAGGCCGCGCGCCCGCACCGCGCCACCTACCGGAAGCTCAGCCGCGACTGAACGAGGACCCCGCTGCAGGGCCGTTCCAGCACGTCCCGGCGGCCGGCCGGAGCACCCGCTCCGGCCGGCCGCCGCCGTCTGCGGCCCCGGTCCTGGCACCGGCAGTCCGGGCTCTCGCCCCATGCGGCAGGGTGTCGGGGGTGAGGCACACCGTGGCGGTCCCCATGCGCTGGTCGGACATGGACGCGTACGGCCACGTCAACAACGTGGTGTTCCTGGCCTACTTCGAGATGGCCCGCGTCGACCTGTTCTTCGACCGGGCGTCGCTGGAGGAGCAGACCGGCCTGCGCCAGGGCACCGTCGTGGCCGCCCACGACGTCCAGTACAAGCTGCCCGTCGTCTACTCCCGGGACCCGCTCGAGGTGCACATCTGGGTGTCCGGCATCCGCGCCGCCGCCTTCACCTGCCACTACGAGCTGTTCGACCACGGACGGCAGGCGGTCACCGGCAGCACCCTGCTGGTCCCCTTCGACTTCGCCATCGACCGGCCCCGCCGGCTCACCCCGGACGAGAAGGCGTTCCTCGCCCGCTATGCCGACGAGCAGGCCTCGGCCTGACGGTCGCCGGCAGGTGCGGTCGCCGGCAGATGGTGCGCGGCGGGCCGCCGCGGGCGTCGACTACCGTGTGTCCCCCCGTGCCACAGGTGCCGGCGTGCTGTCCGGCGAGGGTGGCGGCGACGACCCGCCGGATCGGAACGGAGGTGGACGTCGCATGCACCCGCCGATCCGCGACGTCGCCGCGGCCGCCGACTCGGTGGTGGCGGTCTTCGAGGCGCACGCGGACGGAGCGCTCCTCGCGCTGAGCACCTCCGGCACCACCGGCCGCCCCCGGGTGGTGCTGCGCTCGACCGCGTCCTGGTTCGACTCCTTCCCGCACGTCTCCCGGCTGGCGGAGATCGACGCGTCCTCCCGGCTCTGGGTGCCCGGCCCGCTGTCGGCGACGATGAACCTGTTCGCCGCGGTCCACGCCAGGGCGGTGGCCGCCGCGCTGGTCGCGACACCCGAGGACGCCACGCACGCCGTCCTCACCCCTGCGGCTCTGGCGGCGGCCCTGCGAGACGGCCTCGACCTGCGCGGTCGCCACCTCGTCGTCGCCGGCGACCGGCTGCCCCGCCGGCTGGCCTGCCGCGCCGGCGCGGCGGGTGCCCGGGTCGGCCACTACTACGGGGCGGCGGAGCTGTCGTTCGTCGGCTGGGGCACCGACGAGGAGGACCTGCGCCCCTTCCCGGGCGTGGAGGTGCAGGTCCGCGGCGGCCGGATCTGGGTGCGGTCGCCCTACGTCAGCCTGGGCTACGCCGGCGCCGACGGGCCGTTCACCGTCGCCGACGACGGGTTCGCCACCGTCGGCGACGCGGGCCGCCTGTGCCGTGGAGTGCTGACGGTCACCGGCCGCGGGACGGAGGCCGTGCTGACCGGTGGCACCACCGTGCTGGTCGACGACGTCGAGCAGGCGCTCCGCCCGGCGGCCGGAGGTGAGGTCGTCGTCGTCGGCGTCCCCCACGCCCGGTTGGGCGCGGTCGTCGCCGCCGTCCTGGGGGACCCGGAGGCCGTGTCGCGGACCCGGCGCGCGGCGCGGGAAGGGCTCCCGCCGGCGCACCGGCCGCGGCTGTGGTTCTCCCTCCCGGACCCCCCGCTGACGGCCGGCGGCAAGGTGGACCGGGCGGCCGTGGCGGCACTGGCGGCCGCCGGCCGGCTGCCGGCCGCGGGACCGTGGCGTGCAGCAACCGCCCGCCGGCAGGCCCGGTCGTGAGCGGTGGGGCGGGCGGAGCCGTCGCCGAGGCGCCGGTCATCGTCGCGGCACGGCGGACGCCGATCGGGACGGCGCAGCGGTCGCTGGCGGCGCTGACCGCGCCCGACCTCGCTGCGGCGGTGATCGCCGATCTCGCCGCCGACCTCGCCGCCGCACCGCCGGAGCGCGGGGTCCCGGGCATCGGTGAGGTCGTCCTCGGCAACTGCACCGGACCCGGCGGGGACGTCGCCCGCGTGGCGGCGCTGCAGGCGGGACTGCCCGACACCGTGCCGGGCCTCACCGTGGACCGGCAGTGCGCCAGCGGCCTGGCCGCGGTCGTGCTGGCCGTCGCCGTGCTGCGCAGCGAGCCGGGGGTCGTGCTGGCCGGGGGAGTGGAGTCCGCGTCCACCGCGCCCTGGCGCTTCTGGCCCCCGGCGGACGGTGGGGCGCCGACCCGGTACGAGCGGGCGCCGTTCGCGCCGGCGACGGTCGGGGACCCCGACATGGGACCCGCGGCCGACCTCCTCGCTCGCGACAGCGACGTGTCCCGGCGCTGCCAGGACGAGTACGCCGCCCGGTCGCACGCCCGTGCGGCGGCCACCCAGCGTGCGGGCGGGTTCGACGCGGAGATCGTGCCCGTCGGCGGCGTGGCCCGCGACGAGCGGCCGCGCGCCGGGCTATCGGTGGACCGGCTGGCCCGGTTGCGCCCGGCCTTCGGCCCCGGCGGCACGGTCACCGCGGGCAACGCCTGCGGCGTCAACGACGGCGCGGCGCTGGTCACGGTCGTCGACGCGGAGACCCACCGCCGGCTCGGGGTGCCCGGGCTGCGGGTCCTCGCCACCGCCACGGCCGGGGTCGACCCGAACCGGCCAGGCCTGGGCATCGTCCCGGCGGCCCGGCTCGCCCTGGACCGGGCCGGGCTGGGGCTGGACCAGGTGGACGTCGTCGAGTTCAACGAGGCCTTCGCCGGGCAGGTGCTGGCCTGCTGCGCCGGTCTGGGCCTGGACCCCGCGCGGGTCTGCCCCGAGGGCGGAGCGCTGGCCCTGGGGCACCCGTGGGGAGCATCGGGCGCGGTCCTGGCGGTGCGGCTGTTCACCCAGCTGGTCCGCCGGCCCGGCGGCCGTCACGGCCTGGCCGCCATCGCGGCGGGCGGTGGCCAGGGCGTGGCGATGGTGGTCGAGGCCTGCCGCTGAGGTGCCGGCCGGCGTCAGCCCCGCCGCGGTACCGGGCGGTCGGCCCCGGTCGGCGCACCCCGCCGGGCGGCTTCGGCGTCGGGGACCGGACGGACGACGTCACCGTCCCGGATCGGCCCGCCGACGAACACTGCGGCGTTGATACCGCCCCGGTGCACCATCGCCTTGACCAGCCGCGCCCCGGTCAGCCGCTCGAGGTGCGTGCACGGCGGGCAGCGCTTCATGCCGAACAGCAGCGCGTCCCCCACGGCGAACCACCGGCCCACGAGCGCCGGCAGGTCGATCCCTGTGGTCACCAGGTTGCGGCGGGTGTCGCCCGGGGTGAGCGGCACACCCACCTCGGCGGCGACGGCGTCGACGTCCGCGGCGTCGATGAGCGTCAGCTGCTTCTCCAGGTCCGGGTACTGCGCCCACGTGCCGCCGCCCAGCGCGTAGCGGTCACCGGCCAGCCCGCGCCCGGCCAGCAGCTCCGCCTCGGCCACCCGCCGCATCGGCCCGGCTGCCGCGGACGTCAGCCAGATCGCGGTCAGTCGCCCGTCGTCCATCACACCCTCCTCGACCTTCGCACCGGCACGTCGTCCGCACCGCGGGCGTCCAACGCCTCGCTCACGTCGTGCGCCATCTGCAGCACCTGGACCAGCAGCGGCGCCACCGTCGTCCGCAGCGCCCGCACCCCCCGCGGAGACCCGCCCCGGGCGGCCTGCGCCGCCCGGATCCGGTCGGCCCGCTCGATGAGCACCGGGATGAACCGCAGCGCCATGGTGATCGCCAGACCCACCCGCTCCGGCCGGACGCCGACCAGCCGCAGGGGGCCGCAGATCCGCTGCACCACCGCCGTCATCTCGGTCACCCGCGTGGTCGCCGTCACCACCGCCGCGGCCAGCACCAGCGTCAGCAGCCGCAGCACGGTGTGCGTGCCGGTGGGCACGTCGGTGGTCAGCGCGTGGACGACGAACAGCGCCGCCAGCCACCACCGGACCGCCAGCGCCTGCCGGGCGAGGACGGCGACCGGCAGCCGGGCCACGCCGAGACCGACGGCCATCGTCCCGAGCAGGGCGGCGCCGGCCACCGTCAGGGTCGGCCGGGCGAAGAGCAGGACCGCCAGCGCGGCGAGGGCCAGCAGCTTCACCCCCGCCGGCAGCCGGTGGACGACGCTGGCCCGCGGGACGTACAGCGCGAGCGTCACCGGCCGGCCATGAGCGTGCGGTACGCGGCCACGGCCGGGCCGGGGGGAGCGTCCTCGACCACCCGGCCGCCGTCGACCACCAGCACCCGGTCGAATCCGTCGAGCAGGTCCAGCTGGTGGGTCACCACGACCACCTGCTGCTCCAGCCCGGCGATCAGCTCCGCCACGCGGCGGGCGTTCACCAGGTCCAGCAGCGTCGTCGGCTCGTCGAACACCACCCGGGCCGGCCGCATGACCAGCACGCCGGCGATGGCCAGCAGCTGCTTCTGGCCGCCGGAGAGCAGGTGGGCCGGGTGGTCGGCGTGGCCGGCCAACCCGTAGCGGGCCAGCACCTCGGCGACCCGGGCGGCTCGCTCGTCGGGGGGCACGCCCTGGTTCTCCAGCCCGTAGCCGACGTCCTCGGCGACGGTGGGGTGCACGATCTGCGCATCGGGGTCCTGGAAGACGAACCCGACCCGGCGGCGCACGGCCCGCACCTGCGTCCGGGTGTCCAGCCCGTCGACGATCACCTGCCCGCCGGTGGGCACGACGAGACCGTTGAGCAGCCGGGCGAAGGTGCTCTTGCCCGACCCGTTGGCGCCGATGACGCCGATCCGCGGCTCGGTCAGCCGCAGGTCGATCCCGGCGAGCACCACGCGGTCGCCGTAACGGTGACCGACGCCCCGCAGCTCGATGCCGCGTCCGGGGTCGGCGACGTCGGCGTCGGCGGGGGCGGCACCGGGACGGCGGAACCTCACCGGGTGGCGGCGGCCCGGCGTGGGCGTTCGATGACCGGGTAGCTGCGCCGCACGACGTCGGCGATCGCTGCCGCGACGAACGCCTTCACCAGGTCACCGGGGATGAACACCGCGGCGCCGGTCCACAGCGCGTCGTCCCACGCCAGGCCCGCGACGGCCTTGAGCACCGGGACGCCGACCGCGTAGATGACCACGATGCCGCCGACGACGTTGATCAGCGTGCCGCGCAGGACGGTGTAGCGGTGCCACGAGCGCTCGGTCAGCCAGCCGATGACGAAGGCGGCCACCGGCCAGCTGAACAGGTAGCCGGCCGATGCCCCGGCGAAGGGCGCCAGGCCGCCGCGGCCGCCGGAGAGCAGCGGCAGCCCCACCGCCACCAGGACCAGGAACAGCAGCACGGCCAGGAAGCCGCGGCGGGCGCCCAGGACCGACCCGGCCAGCATGACGCCGAGGGTCTGCGCCGTGATGGGCACCGGGCCCACGGCGATGGCCGGCAGGGTCCCCAGGACCGCGGTGATCGCGGCGAAGAGGGCGATGTAGGCGAGGTCCCTGGTCTTCACGTCGGTCTCCTCCCGGGCACGGTCCACCCGCGCGACTCCCGGCGGAAGGTACCGGAGACCCGGGGCGTTGCCGCCGCCCGCCTTTCAGGCGTGCAGCCACACCGCCGCGTCGTGGGGCAGGACGCCGTCCCCGGTGTCGGCACTGGCCAGCAGCACCCGGCCCTCGGGCAGCGGCACCGCCGCACCCGAGAGGTTGAGCAGGCACACCAGACCGCCCGGACGGCGGAACGCCAGGCAACCGTCGGGTGCCGGTACCCACTCGAGCCCCTCGCCGGCGAAGACCGGCGACGTCCGGCGCAGCTGCAGGGCCGTCCGGTACAGCGACAGCACCGAACCGGCGTCGGCCGCCTGCGCCTCGGCGGTCAGCGGCTCCCAGCCCTCGGGCATGGGCAGCCACGTCTCCGCGCGGGAGGAGAACCCGTACGCGGCCTCGCTGCCCGACCACGGCACCGGGACGCGGCAGGCGTCCCGCCCGCGCTCGGTCCGTCCGGACCGCTCCCAGATCGGGTCCTGCAGCACCTCGTCGGGCAGGTCGACGTCGGGCATGCCGAGCTCGTCGCCGTTGTAGAGGTAGGCCGCCCCGGGCAGGGCCAGCTGCAGCAGCGCCGCGGCGCGCGCCCGGCGGGTGCCGACCTCGCCGCCTCCGTATCGGGTCACGTGCCGTGGGCGGTCGTGGTTGGACAGCACCCAGCAGGCCGGCGCCGGGGTACCGGCGACGGTGGCCAGCGAGTGGACGACGGCGTCCCGCAGCTCGTCGACGTCCCACTCGGCGGTCAGCAACTTGAAGTTGAAGGCCAGCTGCAGCTCGTCGGGGCGCAGGTAGAGGGCCAGCCGCTCGTCCTGGGAGACCCACACCTCCCCGACGGCCATCGTGCCGGGGTACTCGTCGAGGACGGCGCGGATCCGCCGGTGGACGTCGTGCACCCCGTCGTCGTCGAAGCGGTGGTCGCCGGGCCCGTGGTCGGCGAGCAGGCCGGTGTCCTCCATCGGCTGCATGTCCGGCAGCCCGGCGGGCTTGGCCATGCCGTGGGCGACGTCGACGCGGAAGCCGTCGACCCCGCGGTCCAGCCAGAACCGCAGCGTCGCCTCGAGGTCGGCGAGCACCTCGGGGTTCGTGAAGTCCAGGTCGGGCTGCTCGGGCGCGAAGATGTGCAGGTACCACTGGCCGTCGTCCACCCGGCTCCAGGCCGGCCCGCCGAACACCGAGGGCCAGTTGTTCGGGGGTTCCGCACCGTCCGGCCCGCGCCCGTCGCGGAACAGGTAGCGCGCCCGCTCGGGCGAACTGGGACCGGCGGCCAGCGCGGCCTGGAACCAGGCGTGCCGGTCGGAGGTGTGGTTGGGCACCAGGTCCACGGTCACCCGGATGCCGAGCGCGTGGGCCTCGGCCAGCAGCGCGTCGAACCCGGCGAGGTCGCCGAACACGGGCTCCACGTCGCGCGGGTCGGCCACGTCGTAGCCGTGGTCGGCCATCGGCGAGGGGTAGAACGGCGTGATCCACAGCGCGTCGATCCCGAGCGCGACCAGGTGTGGCAGGCGGGCGCGGATGCCGGCCAGGTCGCCCACGCCGTCGCCGTTCCCGTCGGCGAAGCTGCGGATGTAGACCTGGTAGAAGACCGCGTCGCGCCACCAGTCGGCGTCGGTGCGGCGGGCAGCGGGCAGGGACGTGTCGGGGCTCACCGGGCTCCTGGGGGTTTACGGTGTGCCGCCCGGTGTCGGACGGCGGTGGGGTGTCAGGCGGGGGAGAGTCCACCGGGCGCGTCGTCGGGCCATCGGTTCTGCATGCTGCGGGCGGCCATCTCCATGTAGCCCCAGAGCGTCGCGTCCTGCTCGGGGGTGAGCTCCAGGGAGTCGACTGCCTCGCGCATGTGGTGCAGCCACGCGTCGCGCTCGGCGGCGCCGATGGCGAAGGGCGCGTGGCGCATGCGCAGCCGGGGGTGGCCGCGATGGTCGGAGTAGGTGGTCGGGCCGCCCCAGTACTGCTCCAGGAACGCGCGGAGCCGGATTTCGGCGCCGTCCCAGTCGTCCTGCGGGTACAGCGGCGCGAGCACCGGGTCGGTGCGGACCCCGGCGTAGAAGCGGGCGACGAGCCGGGCGAACGTCGGGGCGCCGCCGACCTCCTCGTAGAAGGTCCGCGCCGACGGCAGGGAGCGGCTCATGACGTCGATGGTCCCGCAGTGGGCCGGTCGGCTGCCACGTGACCCTGGGTACGCGCGTAGCCGAGCAGCGGCGGCACGACGGCCAGCAGGCCCAGCCCGCCGATGAGGGCGATGACCCAACCGGGGGCCACACCCTCGGCCGCCGCCCCGGCGGCGAGCACGCCGATCCCCTGGACGCCGTACAGCCCGCTGACCGCGACCCCGAACGCGCGCCCCCGGTAGGCCTGCGGCACCGCCTGGACGAAGGCGACGTTCAGCGGGATCGTCCAGGCCGCCCCCAGGCCCGCGACGAACAGCAGCGCTACGACGGCGGCGTAGGCGCCCTGCCCCGGCGCCCACCACACGGTGACCAGCCCGGCCAGCAGCACCGGGACGAGGGACAGCACGACCAGCGGCGGCACCAGCTGCTCGCTGCGCCGCTGGGTGAGCCCGCGCGCGATGAGCAGGCCGCCCACGGTGACACCGGCGGGGTTGGCCGCCAGCAGGACGCCGATCTGGGCCTCACCCTGTCCCAGCTGCGTGACCAGCGGCGCGGCGACGCCCTCGGGCGCGGTGCCGAAGAGGGTGCCGACCCAGGTGACGGCGATGATCGCGCGCAACCGCGCGGACCGGCCGATGACCCGCATGCCCTCGGCGGCGTCCCGCCACATCGACCGCGGGCCCTCCCACGCGCCGCCGTCGTCCGGCGCGGGGCGGCGCTGCAGCCGGGCCCACAGCCAGACGGCCGAGACGGCGAACGTGGCCGCGTTGACCAGCAGCGCGGCGGACGGGTGCAGGACGGCGACCAGCGTGCCGCCCAGCACGAACCCGAGGACCTGGGCCACCTGCGAGCCGACGTTGGTCAGCGACGTGGCGAGGGCGTACCGGTCGCCGTCGAGGACGTCGGCCATGAGCGCCGACCGCGCCGACTCGAACGGCGGCCCGCACGCCGCCACGACGAACAGCAGACCCAGCAGCACCGGCAGCGGCGTCCCGGGGACCGCCATCCCGGCCACCAGCACGGCGCGGGCGACGTCGCTGGCGATGAGCACGCGGTGCCGGGGGAAGCGGTCGGCCAGCGTCGACAGCAGCGCCCCGCCCAGCAGCCACGGCAGGTAGCTGATGGCGAAGGTGACCGCCGACAGCAGCGGCGACTGCGTGCGCTGGTAGACGAGCACGGTCAGCGCGACGCGGGCCAGCTCGTCGCCGATCGTCGACAGCAGGTACGTGCCGAACAGCGGGCGGAACTCGCGGACGGCGAACAGCTCGCGGAACGTCGCCGGGCGCGGTGACGCGCCGGCCGGGCGCTCGCCGGCCGGCCGGCCGCCGCTCAGCGGGTGCCCGCCGGAGTGCCGGTCCTGCCGTCGTCAGCGGCAGTGATCACGGACGGTGAAGCGTTCATCACGCCGATACTCTCAGGTTCTGGAAGCGGAACGGCTGGTGTCGACCCCCTGCCCCCGGTGTGGCGCCGGACACGCGCCCACAGGGGTCAGCCGGTCGGCCCGGTGTGCGCGGCGAGGAAGGCCAACTGGTCGGCGGCCAGGCCCACGGTGCGGCTGACCGCGCGGGCGCCGTGCCCCACCGAGGTCTCCCGCCGGAGCAGCACGGGCGCGTCGGCCGACGTGGCGTGCTGCAGCGCCGCGGCCAGCTTGCGCGCGTGCAGCGGGTCGACCCGGGTGTCGGACTCGAAGGTCGTGAACAGCACCGCGGGGTAGGCGGTCCCCTCCACCACGCGGTGGTAGGGCGAGTACCCCAGCAGCCAGCCGAGCTCGGTGGGGTCCTCGGCGGTGCCGTACTCGTCGTTCCACGTGCGGCCCAGACCGAAGCGCTCGTAGCGGACCATGTCCAGCAGCGGCGCGCTGCAGACGACGGCGGCGGCCAGGTCCGGGCGCTGGGTGAGGGTGGCCCCGACCAGCAGGCCGCCGTTGGAGCCGCCCATCACCGCCAGCCGCGCGGGCGTCGTCCACCCCTCAGCGACCAGGTGCTCGCCGGCCGCGGCGAAGTCGTCGAAGACGTTCTGCTTGCGCTCGCGCATGCCGGCGCGGTGCCACTGCTCGCCGTGCTCGGAGCCGCCGCGCAGGTTGGCCACCGCCCACACCCCGCCCGCCTCGACCCAGGCCAGGGCCTGGGCCGAGTAGCCGGGGGTGAGGGCGACGTTGAACCCGCCGTAGCCGTAGAGCACCGTCGGCCGCGGGCGGTCGGGCGCGCCGGCCTGGGAGAGCACGAACAGGTGCACCGGGGTCCCGTCGGCCGACGTCGCGTGCGTCTCGACCACCCGGATCGCCGGCACCTCCCCGGCCACCGGTGCCTGCTCCCAGCCGGTCAGGCCGGCCGGGTCGGCGGCGTCCCAGCGCAGCACCGAGGGCGGGGTGGCGTGGTCGGTGAAGCCGACCCACGCGCTGCTGCCCCCCTCCGGCGGTGCGCTGACGCCGGACACGCTGCCGGCCCGCAGGGCCGTCACCCCGGCCTGACGGCCCGAGCCGTCGGCGGCCCACACGGACAACCGGTCGGTCGCGTCCACCGAGTGCACGGCGAGCACCTGCAGGTCGCCGTGCGGGCCGTCGACGAGCGCGACGTCGGTCAGCACGCCGTCCTGCTGCTCGGGGACGACGTCCCGCCAGGACCCCGGCGCCCAGGTCGCCGGGTCGGCGGGGTCGGCGACCGCGAGCCGCCAGCGTGGCGTGCCACGGTCGCTCATCAGCCACAGCCGGCCGTCGCGGGCGACCCACGCCGCGGTCTGCGCGTCCACGCCGACCTGGAGCTCGCGCAGGACGCCGTCCCCGGCGAGGTCGGCCAGCCACACGTCGTCCCGCGGGGCGGTGCCCACCGAGGCGGAGACGACCAGCCAGCGGCCGTCGCGGCTGGTGCGGGCGCCGAAGTAGGTGGCGGGGTCGCTGCCCTCGCCGTGCACCAGCACGTCGCCGTCGGCGTCGGCCCCCACCCGGTGACGCCAGACCCGCCGGTGGAACTGCTCCTCGCCGGCGGGGACGCGCTCCGGCGCCAGCCGGCGGACGTAGAACAACTCGTCCCCGCCGGGCAGCCAGGCGACGGGGGAGTAGCGGCAGCGGTCGATCGGACCGTCGAGCTGCTCGCCGGTGGCGACGTCGAGCACGTGCAGCCGCGACTCCTCGTCACCGCCGGTGGAGAGCTGGTAGGCCAGCCGGTCGCCCTCCCAGGACGGCGACCAGGCGTCGAGGGTGGTGGTGCCCGCGGGGTCGACCGCCATCGGGTCGACCAGCACCCGCTCGCTGCCGTCGGGCTCGCGCACCCGCAGGACCGCGTGCTCCTGACCGGGGTCGCGGCGGGTGGAGAAGGCCCGCCCGTTCCGCCAGACCGGGACGCCGACGGCGCCGGCGTGCACCAGCTCGGCCAGCCGCGCGGCGAAGCGGTCGCGCAGCGGCAGGACGGCCAGGGCCTCGGCGGCCAGCTCGTCCTGCGCGGCGGTCCACGCGACCGTGCGCGGGTCGGCGGCGTCCTCCAGCCAGCGGTAGGGGTCGGCGACGGCGTGTCCGTGGAGGTGCTCGACGAGGTCGAGCCGCTCGGCGTGGGGGTGGCGCACGCCGTCCACGGTAGTGAGGGCGGGGGACCGTCCCGGGGGCCCGGCGGTACATCCCGGGAGCGCTCGAGCGGGTTCGCAGGTCAGAATGGGGGCGCCCACGGGTCGCACAGCACCCGGCGCGCGGCCCCGGGCGCCGGAGGTGCCCCGTGCCACGACCCGCCCACGGGTCGCCCGCAGGCCAGCCAGGTCCGCGGCGCGACCACCACTCCCATCCGGTGCCGCCCGTCCCGGCGCGGTCCACCGCCGCTGCGACGCTGCTGCTCAACGCCACCTACGAGCCGTTGTGCGTGGTCTCCAGCCGCCGCGCCATCGTGCTCGTCCTCGCCGACAAGGCGGTCTCGGTGCACAGCGCACCGGAGGAGGTGCACGCCGAGACGGTGACCCTGGCGGTGCCGGTGGTCGTGCGCCTGACCCGCTACGTCCGCGTGCCCTACCCGGCCCAGGTGCCGCTGTCCCGGCGCGCGGTCTTCCACCGCGACGCCTCCACCTGCGTCTACTGCGGCGGGTCGGCCACGAGCATCGACCACGTCGTCCCGCGCAGCCGCGGCGGCACGCACACCTGGGACAACGTCGTCGCGGCCTGCCGGCGGTGCAACCACACCAAGGCCGACCGGTCGCTGGCCGAGATGGGCTGGAAGCTGCCGAACCCGCCGCGGACGCCGAGCGGTGCGGCCTGGCGGCTGCTCGGGGCGCGCACGGTCGACCCGCGCTGGCGGGAGTGGCTCGGCATGCCGGAGAGCGTGTCGGCGTGACCTCGCGGCGCACGGCGCGGCGGCCCTCCGCCGACTCTCGCGCCGTCGTTCCCGCTCTCGCGCCGTCGTGCCGGCGCGAGAGCGGGAGGAGCAGCGCGAGAGTGCGGGTCGTCGCATGACCTCCCCGGGCACGGCCCGGCGGCTGTGGGCGATGGGCGAGCCGTTCCACGCGCTCACGTACTTCACCGACGAGTGCCGGACGGCGGCCGAGGCGACCGGCCTGCGCGGTTTCTGGAGGACCTACTTCGCCCTGCGCGCCGCGCCGCTGGGCCCGGTCGGCCCGGCCGTGGTGACGGCGGCCTTCTACAACTTCGCGCCGGCGTTCGTGGCCCGGCGGGTGCCGGAGGTGTGGGCGGTGGCCGATCCCGCCACGGTGCTGGAGGCCCGGCTGGCCGGGGTCGACGCCGCGGTCCGCCGGGTGCTGGGGGAGCAGTGGCCGCGCTCGGCCGCGGCCGCGGAGGCCGCTGACCTGCTCGTCACGGCCGCCGCCGCCGTGGACGCCCCGGGCCGGCCGCTGGCCGCGGCCAACGCCGCGCTCCCGGTGCCGGGGGAGCCGCACCTGGCCGCGTGGCAGTCACTGACCACGCTGCGCGAGCACCGCGGCGACGGGCACAACGCCGCGCTGCTCCAGCGGGGGATCTCGGGCGTCGGCGCGCACGTGCTCGCCGCCGCGGCCGGCCGGACGCCGCGGGAGTGGCTCGTGCGGGCCCGCGGGTGGGACGACGCCGCGTGGGACGCCGCCGTCGAGCAGCTCGCGCCCCGCGGCTGGCTGGACGGCGGGGAGCTCACCGCGGAAGGCGCCGCGATCGTCGCCGCGGTCGAGGCCGACACCGACCGGCTGGCGCTGGGCCCCTGGCGGGCTCTCGGCGACACGGGGTGCGACCGGCTGGCCGAACTGCTGGGGCCGGTGCGCCGCGCCGTGGTGGGCGCAGGTGCGTGGCCTGCCGGGAACCCGATCGGTGTTCCGGAGCCGGGCTGACGCCGCTTCGTCTGTAGTTGTCAGGCGCTCGGCACGTGTCCCGTCTCTTCCTGACATGAGATCAGGGGCTCAGGGGATCCAGGTCTGAGCAGGAAGTGACGGACCCGGACGCGTCCCAGGTCACACTCTGGTCACACGGGATCACACGTGCCCCGCGACGCGTGTCCCATCCGCGACCAGGGTGTTCCGGGACCGTACGTTCCGCCGGCAGCCAGCGCCGCCCGGGCGCTGCGGTCGCCGGAAGGTGTCCTCCCATGTCTCGCACCACCCACAGCCGCCGGCCGCTCCAGCGCCTCGGCCTCGTCGGCGTCGGTTCCGCCATCCTCTTCGTCGGGATCGCGGTCCCTGCCGGAGCTGCTGAGAACGTCGTCCTCCCCCTCGAGCCCACCGAGGTCGAGCTGGGCGCCTTCCCCGTCGAGAACCTCGGCGCCATGGACCCGATGGCCGACCCGTTTGCCGCGCCCACCCTGACGCCCGTCGGGGTGCAGTACAGCGGTACGATCGTCGTGACCCTCCCCGCGGAGCTCGACGACTCCGCCGTCGAAGCCACGCTGGTCTTCGACGACAACGGCGATGGCGTCCCCGAGGCGACGTACGACTCGACCCTGGCCCCCGCCGACCCGAACTACCTCGCCATCAGCGGCGAGGGCACCGGCAGCATCCAGGTCACCCTGCCGGCCGACGACCCGGTGGCCGGCGACGCCGCCACCCTGTTCCTCGAGCCGCTGGCCTCCACGCTGAGCCCGGCGTTCACCTACTACGACCCGGTGTTCTACGAGCTGGCCTTCGATGCCTCCGCGCCCAACCCGCAGACCGTGTCGCCCGTGCTGGTCGCGTTCTCGCAGGTGCCCTGTGCGATCTCGTCCGCCACGCCCTGCCCGGTTCCGGTGACGGCCGGTTCGACCGTCACGCTCGACCTGACCGCGACCTCGGTGCTGCGGGAGCTGGGCCTGACCGACCTCACCGGTGTCCAGGTCGGTCTTGCAGCGCTGGACGCCAACGGCGATCCCACGGGCGCGGCCGTGGAGCTCACGGTCCAGGTCACCGGCTCGACGGCGAGCTTCATGATCCCGGCGGGCACGGCGGCCGGTTCCTACGCTCTGGTGGTCGCCCAGGAGGCGTCCTCGGGCGCCGTCTCCGTCGTGGGCGCGGAGATCACCGTCGCGGCGGCCGCGGCCGTCGCCGCGCCGACCACGGCCGCGCCGACCACCGCGGCCCCGGTCAATGCCGGGCTGCGCTCCAACACCGGCGTCGAGGCCGTCGAGACCGGCTCCACCGGCACCGTCGCGGTCGCCGCGGGTGCCGGGATGCTGCTGCTGGCCGGTGCCGGCGGCGCCGCCGTCGCCCGCAACCGGCGCCGTGCGGCCGCCGAGGGCGGCACGTGCGAGGCCTGACCCGGCCGGGCCGGCGCACCGCCGCGGTAGCGGCGGTCGCCGCCCTCGGGATCTCCGGGGGCACGCTGCTCGCCGTCGGCCTGGCCGACGGCGAGCAGCCGGCCGCCGCCACCGGGTCCGCCCCGGTGGCGGCGGCCACCACGGCCCCGCCGCCGGAGGAGGCCCCGCCGACCCTGCCGCCCGAAGGGGTCACGCTGCCGACGCCGTCGTCCGACGTGCACGTGACCGTCGACGGGCTGGAGATGGACCTGCCCGTGCTCCCGCTGACCCCGCGCGGCGGGGCGATCAACCCGCCGACGCTCACCGCCGCCTACTGGATCCAGCCCTACGGGGAGCCGGTCGGCAGCGCCGAGCAGGCGGACAACACCCTCTACCTCGCCGCCCACTCGACCGGCACCGGCGAGTACGGCTTCGACCCGCTGATGGAATCCGACGGCGGTGGCAGCACCCTCGCCGCCGGCGACGAGATCGAGGTCAGCACCCCCGACGGCACGGTCAGCTACACCGTGGAGCGCACCGAGCGGTACGCCAAGGGCGAGCTCCCCGGCGCAACCGAGGTGTGGGAGGCCTCGCCGGGCCGGCTGGTGCTCATCACCTGCTTCCAGCGCGGCGGCGGCCGCGCCTCCACCGAGAACCTCGTCGTCTTCGCCGAGGCCTGACCGACCCGGGTCTCGCGTCAACCACACCCGCACGCCCGGCTCCAGAGAGGCAGTCCCATGTCAGTCCGCTCACCCCTCCCCCGGCGTCGCGCCGCCCGGCTCGGCCTCGTCTGCGCCGGCTCCGCCCTGGTCGTCGTCAGCATCGCGCCGGCCGCCGGCGCCGCGACCGACGTCCGGATCCCTCTCGACCCCTCGACGGTTGAGCTGATCGGCTACCCGGACGAGCGCCTCGGCACCCTGGACCCGATGGCCGACCCGGCCGTCGAACCTTCCCCGATGCCCGTGGACGTCGACTACAGCGGGACGATCACGGTGGACCTGCCCGCGGAGCTCGATGCCTCCGCCGTCGTGGTCCACCTCGATTTCGATGACGACGGAGACGGGAGCCCCGACGTCAGCTACTCCTCCGCTTCCGGCGCCACCAACCCGCTGACCGTCACCGGGCAGAGTTCCGGCAGCGTCGAGGTCACGCTGCCGGCCGACGACGGCGTGGGTTCCCAGGTCGCCAGCCTGACGCTTGCCGGGATCACCCCGACCCTCGGTCCGGCGTTCACCTTCATCGGCCCGATCCGCTACGACCTCGCGTTCACCGGCTCGGCTCCGGCGCAGACCGTGTCTCCGGATCTCGTCGCCACCTCGTTCCTGGCCTGCCAGGACCTGTGCGTCCTCCCGACGCCGGTGACCGCCGGCTCCACCGTCACGCTCGACCTGACCGCGGGGTCGGCGCTGCGCGAGCTCGGCCTCACCGACCTGACCGGCGTGCTGGTCGGCCTCCAGCCGCTGGAGGGGTACGGCAACCCCACCGGCCCGGCGGTGGCCCTCCCCGTCCAGGTCACCGGGTCGACGGCGACCTTCGTCGTCCCCGCCGGCACCGCGGCCGGCTCCTACGGCCTGGTCGTGGCCCAGCCCACCGCGTCGGGGCTCTCGGTCGTCAGGGTCCAGATCACCGTCGAGGCGCCTGCCGCTCCAGCCACCACCGCGACCAACGCAGGGCTGCGCTCGGACACCGGCGTCGAGGCCGTCGACACGAGCCCGGGGACCCTCGCGGTCGCCGCGGGTGCCGGGATGCTGCTGCTCGCCGGTGCCGGCGGCGCCGCCGTCGCCCGCAACCGGCGCCACCCGGCCGCCGCGGACGCGACGCGCGGGGCCTGACCCGCTCGACACCGGGGCGCACGGAGGGTCCTCCGTGCGCCCCGGTGCGTCTGCACGTCAGGTGACGCGGGCGCGCTCGGTGGGGTAGCCCTCGTGGGCGCCGGTCTCCAGCACCTCGCGGAGGCAGGCCATCGCGTCCCAGACGTCCACGAAGCGGGTGTACAGCGGCGCCGGGCCGAGCCGCACCCGGTCCGGCGTCCGGAAGTCGGGGACGACGCCGCGGTCGACCAGCGCCTGGGTGAGCTGCCAGGCCCGCGGGTGGGCCAGGGTCACGTGCGCGCCGCGGCGGGCCGGGTCGCGCGGCGAGGCCAGCGCGACCCCGTGCGGCCTCAGCCAGGCGTCGGCCAGGGCGACGACGAGCTCGCCGAGCGCCCGGCCCTTGGCCGCGAGCCGGTCGACGTCCGCCTCGGCCACCAGCCGGGCGCCCACCTCCACCGCGACCGTCGCCAGCACCGGCGGCGTCCCGAGGGCGAAGCGACCGATCCCCGGCGCCGGGTCGTAGGCCGGACCCATGGCGAACTGGTCGCGCTGGCCGAACCAGCCCCAGATCGGCTGTCGCAGCTGGTCCTGCAGCTCGCGGCGCACGTAGAGGAACGCCGGCGCCCCCGGCCCGCTGTTCAGGTACTTGTAGGTGCACCCGACGGCGAGGTCCGCGCCGTTCGCGGCCAGCTCGACCGGCACCGCACCGGCGGCGTGCGAGAGGTCCCAGAGCACCAGCGCACCGGCGTCCCGCGCGACACGGGTGACGGCGCCGACGTCCACCAGCGCGCCGGAGCGGTAGGCGACCGCCGAGAGGACGACGACGGCGACCCGTTCGTCCAGCGCCGCGGCCAGCACCGCCGGGTCCAGCCCCTCGTCGATGTCGGCCGGCACCTCGCGGACCGTCATCCCGCGGGCCTGCGCCACCCCGGCGACGACGTAGCGGTCGGTGGGGAAGTCGTCGGCGCAGCAGACCAGCACGTCGCGGCCGGGCCGCGCGTCCGCGGCGGCCACCAGCAGCTCGTACAGGTCGACCGTGGTCGAGTCGCCGACCAGCACCTCCCCGGGCCGCGCGCCGAGCACGCCCTCGGCCAGCAGGTCGCCGACCCGGGTGCCGGCGTCGATCCACGAGGACCACGAGCGCACCAGCCCGCGGCCCCACTCCTCCTCGACCACCCGCGCCAGCGCCGCCGGTGTCTCCTCCGGCATCCGGCCCAGCGAGTTGCCGTCGAGGTAGAGCAGGCCGTCGTCCCCGGCACCGGCGAACCGGGCGCGGAAGGCGGCCAGCGGGTCGGCGGCGTCGAGGGCCTCGGCGGCGGCACGGGTCAGGTCCACGCCGCCGTGTCTACCCGTCTAGCGTCCGGATCCGTGACCTCGGGGACCCAGTTGCACGACCTGACCGCGCTCGAGCAGGCCGCCGCCGTCCGGGCGGGGGAGGTGAGCCCGGTCGAGCTGGTCGAGCACGCGCTGCGCCGCGTCGAGGCCCTCGACGCCGGGCTCGGCGCCTTCCTCACCGTGACCCCGGAGCGCGCGCTGGCCGCGGCCCGGCGCGCCGAGCGCCGCGTGCGCGACGGCGGCGGGCTGCCGCCGCTGCACGGCGTCCCCACGGCCATCAAGGACCTGAACAACACCGCCGGCGTCCGGACGACGTTCGGCAGCACCGTCTTCGCCGACTCCGTGCCCCCCGTCGACGACGCCGTCGTGACCCGGCTGGCCGAGGCCGGGACGATCAGCATCGGCAAGACCAACACCCCGGAGTTCGGCTTCCCCTGCTACACCGACAACGCGCTGGTCGGCCCGGCCCGCTGCCCGTGGGACCCCACCCGCTCGGCCGGCGGCTCCAGCGGGGGAGCGGCGGTCGCCGTGGCCGCCGGGATGCTGCCGTTCGCGCAGGGCAGCGACGGCGGTGGGTCGATCCGCATCCCGGCGAGCGTCAACGGGCTGGTCGGGATCAAGCCGACCCGCGGTCGGGTCAGCAACGCGCCGTACGGCAGCGAGGTCACCGGCCTGGGCACCAACGGCCCGCTGGCCCGCACCGTCCGCGACGCCGCCGCGGTGCTCGACGCGATGGCCGGGCCGGTGACCGGCGACCCCGCCTGGGCGCCGCCGCTGCCGCCGGGGGAGACCTTCCTCGCCGCGGCCGGCCGCGAGCCGGGCCGGCTGCGGATCGGCCGGCACCTGGAGTCGCCGATGCCCGACGCCGGGCTGGAGCCGGCGGTGCAGGCGGCCCTCGACGACGCCGCCCGGCTGCTCCAGGACCTCGGCCACGAGGTCGAGGACGTGCCGTCCGGACTGCTGGGCCCCGACGTCCTCGGCGCCTTCGAGCGGGTCTGGACCCTGTCGGGGACGCTGCTGCCGGTGCCACCGGGGCAGGTGGGGGAGCTGCAACCGCTGACCCGGGAGCTGCGCGCCCGCGGCCTGGCGCTGACCGCGCAGCAGGCGATGGAGGCGCTCACCGCGCTGCGGCTGTTCGCCCGCCGTTTCGTGACCGCCACCGACCGCTACGACGTCCTGCTGGCGCCGGTGACCACGATGACGCCGCGGCCGCTGGACTGGTTCGGCGCCGACGGGGACGGCGCGGCGGACTTCGAGCGGCAGAAGCGCTACGCCGCCTTCACCGCCGTGTTCAACGTGACCGGCCAGCCCGCGGTGAGCGTGCCGCTGTCCTGGACGCCCGAGGGGCTGCCGGTCGGCACGATGCTCGTCGGGCGCCCCGCCGACGAGGTCACGCTCGTCTCCCTGGCCGCCCAGCTGGAGGCGGCCCGGCCCTGGAGGCACCGACACCCGCCGTCCTGGGACTGAGCAGGAGAGCGACGGCGCCTGCCGGTAGGTTGAGGGACGTGACCGTCGTCGAGACCATCCTCGTCTACGTGGTGGCCCCGCTGGCCGTGGTGGCCGTCCTCGCCCTGCTGACCCTCGTCCCCGGGCGGAGGAAGAAGCCGCGCTGGAAGCCCGGCCAGGCGTGGGAGCACGAGCCGGTCTGGTATGAGCCGCACCCGGCCGCCGGTGGCGGCCACGGCCCCACCGCGGCCCACGGCCCGGCCGGCGTCCCCGGTGACGGCACCACCGCGCTGGGCTCGTCGATGTACCCCGAGCAGCACGGCGAGCGCAACACCGGCCAGCCCGGTGCCCCGACCGCGCCGCACGGTGCCGGCGTCGCCGACGGCGGGCACGGCGCCCGCGGCTCGCACGCCATCAGCGCGGCGGCCCTGACCGCGGCCCGCCCCCTCGGCGGCGCCCGCGGGACCTGGTGACCGGCGTGCCCCCGCGCCGCACCACCCTCGACACCCCTGCGAGCCCCCACGGAGGCCGGAGATGACCCGCGTGCTCGAAGGGACGTCGCACGACACCGCGACGTCCGCCGGCACCATGGCGACGCGCGCCGACGAGGCCGAGGCGCCCGACACGATCTTCAGCTACCGCGAGCTGCTGCGCATCGACGAGGCGCTGACGATGTCCTCCCGGGAGACCGGGCTGCGCTTCACCCTCTACATCGGTGACCTCGGCCCGCAGACCCGCGCCCGTGCCGAGGAGCTCTTCGAGCGTTCCGGGCACTCCGGCCACGACCTCCCGGAGTCTGTGCTGATCGCCGTCTCGCCCGGTCAGCGGGTCGTCGAGGTCGTCACCGGCGCCGCGGCGGCCCGCCGGCTGCCCGACCGGGCCTGCGCCCTGGCCGTGCTGTCGATGACCAACGCCTTCGCCTCCGGCGACCTGGTGGGCGGCATCGTCAACGGGCTGCGCCAGCTGTCCGACCAGGCCGGCCACCCGCGGGGCCTGCGCACCCATTGACGCGCCGGACGTGAGAGGCCCAGGACCCGGCGGGTCCTGGGCCTCTCACGTCCGGCGGTTCAGCCCTGCTCGGCGGCGTCCCGCTCCCGGGCGCGCAGCGAGCGCGCGATGCCGTCGCGGCCCTCGGCGACCAGCCGGCGCAGCGCCGCGGGGTGGTCGTCGCCGGCCAGCCACGCGTCGGCGGCCTGCACCGTGCGCAGCTCGACCACCGGCGGGAACAGGTACTGCACCGCGTTCTTGGCGATCTCGCCGGGACGGCGGTCCCACAGCGGCCGGATGTCGGTGAAGTACCGCTCGACGTAGCCGGCCGTGAGCGCGCGCTGGGCCGGGTGCCAGAAGCCCTGCAGCATCGCCTCGTGCACCGCGTTGGGGACGGTGTCGTCGTGGAAGGCCCGGGTCCAGGTCTCCTCCTTGGCCTCCGCCGTCGGTCGCAGCGCCCGCGCGGTCGCGGCCCGCCGCTGCCCGGTCGCGGTGGCGTCGCGCGCCTCCTCGGTGGCGATCTCGGCGTCCCCGGCCGCGCCGATGGCGACCAGCCCGTGCAGGAACGCCCAGCGGGCGTCGGCGTCGACCGGCAGCCCCTCGACCACCCGCGAGCCGTCGAGCAGGCCGCGCAGGACGGCGGCGTGCTCCTCGGTGCGGGCCGCGCCGGCGAGGGTCCGCGACCACTGCAGCTGGGTGTCGCTGCCGGGCCCGGCCGCCTCCAGGGCCGCCAGCGCCTTGTCCGCCAGCGCGCGCCAGCCGGTCTCGACCCAGCGCGGGTCGGTGTAGTTGGCCAGCGCGGCGGTCACCCGGCCCAGCAGCGACTGGACGACGCTGATCTCGGTCTCGGCGTCCACCCCGGCCAGCACCAGCGCCACCCAGTCCCGGGCCGGCAGCTCGGCGTCCCGGGTCATGTCCCAAGCTGCCGACCAGCACAGCGCGCGCGGGAGCGGGTCGGGGATGGCGCCGATCGACCCCTGCAGGGTGGCCAGTGACCGGTCGTCCAGGCGCAGCTTGGCGTAGGTCAGGTCGTCGTCGTTGACCAGCACCAGGTCCGCGGCGGGGTGCCCGGCGAGCTCGGCGACCTCGGTCAGCTCGCCGTCGACGTCCAGCTCGACCCGGGTGCGCCGGACCAGCCCCTCCGGCCCCTCGTCGTACAGGCCAACGGCAAGCCGGTGCCGGCGCAGCACCGGGTGCTCGGGGACGGCGGTCTGCGCGATGGCGAAGCGGCGGTAGCGGCCGTCGTCGGAGAGCTCGAGGACCGGCCGCAGGGTGTTCACCTGGCTGGTCTCCAGCCACTGGCGCGACCACTCGGACAGGTCGCGGCCGGTGGTCTCCGACAGCGGGTCGAGCAGGTCCGACAGCGTGGTGTTGCCGAACGCGTGGGTGCGGAAGTACTGGCGGATCCCGGCCAGGAACTCGTCGCGGCCGACGTAGGCGACCAGCTGCTTGAGCACCGAGGCGCCCTTTGCGTAGGTGATGCCGTCGAAGTTCACCTCGACCGCGGCGACGTCGACCATGTCCGCGGCGATCGGGTGGGTCGAGGGGAGCTGGTCCTGCGCGTAGGCCCAGGCCTTCTCGGTGTTGGCGAACGTCGTCCACGCGGTCGTGTACTCGGTGGCCTCGGCCTGGCACAGCGTGGAGATGTAGGTGGCGAAGGACTCGTTGAGCCACAGGTCGTCCCACCAGCGCATGGTCACGAGGTCGCCGAACCACATGTGCGCCAGCTCGTGCAGGATCGTCTCCGCGCGCCGTTCGTACTTCGCCCGGGTGGCCCGGGACCGGAAGACGTAGTCCTCCAGGATGGTCACCGCGCCGGCGTTCTCCATCGCCCCGGCGTTGAACTCCGGCACGAACAGCTGGTCGTACTTGTCGAACGGGTACGGGAAGTCGAAGACCCGGTGGTAGAAGTCGAAGCCCTGCTTGGTGACCCGGAACAGCTCGTCGGGGTCCAGGTGCTGGGCCAGCGACGCGCGGCAGTACAGCCCCAGCGGGATGCCCTCGTGGGAGTCGGTGACCCGGGCGTACGGGCCGGCGATCACCGCGAGCAGGTAGGTGGACAGCCGCTCCGTCGGCGCGAAGTGCACCAGCTGCGAGCCGCCGGGCCCGGGCTCGATGGTCCGCTCGCCGGTGTTGGAGACGACCTGCCAGTCGAACGGCGCGGTCACGTGCACGGTGTAGGTCGCCTTGAGGTCGGGCTGGTCGAAGCAGGTGAACACCCGCTTGGCCTCGGCCGGCTCGAAGTGCGTGTACAGGTAGACCTGCCCGTCCTCCGGGTCGACGAAGCGGTGCAGCCCCTCGCCGGAGTTGGAGTACCGGCAGTCGGCCTCGACGACGAGGGTGTTCTCGGCGGCCAGCCCGGGCAGTCGCAGGCCGCCCTCCTCGGTGTACGTGGAGACGTCGAGCGGCTCGCCGTTGAGCGTCGCCGACCGGACCTTCTCGGCGACCAGGTCGATGAAGGTGCCGGCGCCGGGCTCGCGGCAGGTGAACCGCACCGTCGTCGTCGACCCGAAGGTGTGCTCGCCGGCGTGCCCGGCGCCGTCGGTCAGGTCGAACCGGACGTCGTAGCCCTCCACGGCGAGCAGTCGGGCGCGGGCGGCGGCGTCATCGCGGGTCAGGTTGGGTACAGCCACGCGGGGCAGCTTCCCACGGCGTCCCGACACGCCCGGGGCCGGACCGGAGGGTCCCCAGCTGCGGGAACAACGGTCGTCGGAGCCGGCTTGGCACCGGCAGGGACGACGCCCGGCGTGCAGCAGCCGGGTACGGACGACGCGAGGAGCAGAACGCATGACCGAGGCAGTGCAGAGCGCGCCCACCAAGGCCCGCGTGGACTTCTGGTTCGACCCGCTGTGCCCGTGGGCGTGGCTGACCAGCCGCTGGGTCCTGGAGGCGGCGAAGGTCCGCGACATCGACCTGCACTGGCACGTCATGTCCCTCGCGGTGCTCAACCGCGGCCGGGACCTGCCGGAGGACTACCAGGAGATGATGACCAAGGCGATCGGCCCGGTCCGGGTCGCGATCGCCGCGGCGCAGCAGCACGGCGACGAGGTCCTCGGCGACCTCTACACGGCCATGGGCACGCTGCGCCACCACGAGGGCGTGGAGCTCGACGAGCTGGTCGCCCCGGCACTGGAGCGGGTCGGCCTGCCGGCGTCGCTGGCCGAGGCCGCCACCTCCACCGAGTACGACGAGGCTCTGGAGAAGAGCCACCACGCGGGCATGGACCCGGTCGGCGACGACGTCGGCACCCCGGTCATGCACATCGACGGGGTGGCGTTCTTCGGCCCGGTGATCAGCAAGGTGCCCACCGGTGAGGACGCCGGCAAGGCCTTCGACGGCGCCGTCCTGCTCGCCAACCTGCCCGACTTCTGGGAGCTCAAGCGGACGAGGCTCTCCGGCCCCGACATGGACTCCGTGCCGGCCGACGCGCTGGAGATCACCCGCCGCTGAGTCGGGAGGCGGCCACGCGCATCGTCGCCGCGTCGTAGGGGCCGGCGTCGAGCCGGCCGGCGCGCAGCGACGACAGGACGGCGAGGAGTTCCTCCCGCTGCGCGCCCACGAACGCGGCGTCGACCACGGCGCCGTGCCCGGGGACGACGGGACCCCGGGCCAGCGCGTGCAGCCGGCCCAGCGTCGCCGGCCACTCGGCGGGGAAGGCGTCCTCGAACGCTGGCGGGCCGCCCTCCTCGACCAGGTCGCCGGCGAAGACGACGCCGTCCTCCACCTCGACCACCAGGTCGTGCCCGGTGTGCCCGCGGCCGAGGTGCCGCAGCACCACCTCCCGACCGCCGACGTCGAGCACCGCGACCTGGTCGACCAGCGCGTCGGGCGGGTCGAGCGGGGCCCGCCGCACCCGCTCGGCGGCCTCGGCGTCGCCGCCGGCCAGCAGCTCGGCGACCCGCGCCGCCCGCTGCGCCTCCCCGGTGGCGAGCAGGTCGGCCGCGCACCCGCGCGACCCCCACACCGTCGCCGGCCGGAACGCGGCGTTGCCGAAGCAGTGGTCGTAGTGGGCGTGGGTGTCGACCACCATCCAGGGGTGCGGGGTGACCCGGCGGACGGCGGCGGCGAGGTCCGCGGCCTCGCCGAGGTCGGAGCGGGTGTCGACCACCAGGCAGGCGTCCTCGCCCACGACCAGGCCGCAGTTGAGGTCCAGGGAGGCGTGCCGGCGGACGAACACGCCGTCGGCGACCTCGCGGAAGGTCACCAGCAGATCCGCATCGGCCGGCCGCGGGCGTCGGTGGCGCCGTCCCCGACGCACTCGGCGGCGCCGTCGGCGATCCGCCGGGCCGACCACGCGGCGGCGCAGGCGTCCAGGGCGTCGACCGCCGGCACCCGCGGTGGGGCGTCCAGCAGAGCGGCGTCGACGTCCATCACCCGGCGCAGGGCGACGAGCCGCTGGGCCATCCCGCGCGCGGTGCCCTTGGGATCCCGGACGGCGGGGTCCATCCCCAGCCGGAAGGCCAGCTCGGGGTGCACCTCCACCACGCGGTCGGTGGGCGGGTCGCCCAGCATCTCGTCGAGCGAGCGGATCGCCTTCACCAGCTGGAACGACTGCGCGGACGGCGCGCGAGGCGGGTCGGTCGCCGCGCGCGACAGCGTCCGCGCCTCGGCGTAGTCGTCGGTCGCGAGGACCGCGCGCACCGGTGTGGGGAAGACGGTGCTCGCGGCGCCGTACCGGCTCAGTGCGCGGCGGGCCTCGACGTCGCATGCGCGCACGCCGTCGTCCGACAAGCCGATGGGCATGTCGATGCCGACCACCTCGACGTCCTCCACGGCCAGGACGGCGGCCGCGTCGGACAGCGCCAGCAGCTCGACCGACCGTCCGTCGAGCCGGGCTCCCACCCAGGCGCCGCGCCACCCGTCGACACCCAGCACCGCCACCCGGGCAGCCTGACAGACTCCCCGCCATGCGCGTCTTCGTCGGGACCGACCACGCGGGCCTGGAGTTCAAGGAGCACCTCAAGCAGGCGCTGACCGAGGCCGGCCACGAGCCCGTGGACTGCGGGGCGTTCGAGTACGACGCCCAGGACGACTACCCGCCGTTCTGCTTCGAGGTCGGCGAGCGGACGGTCACCGAGCCCGGCAGCCTCGGCGTGGTCATCGGCGGCTCCGGCAACGGCGAGCAGATCGCGGCCAACAAGGTGCCCGGCGTGCGCGCCGCGCTGGTGTGGAACCGGGAGACCGCGGAGCTGGCCCGCCAGCACAACGACGCCAACGTCGTCTCGATCGGCGCCCGCCAGCACAGCGTCGAGGAGGCCACCGGGTTGGTGCTGCACTTCCTCGCCACGCCGTTCAGCGGCGACGAGCGGCACGTCCGCCGGATCGGCCTGATCGGCGACTACGAGCGCGACCGGCACCGCCCCGCCGGCGGGCTGCCCACCCGGGAGGACCCGGCCGTCTGAGCCCGCTCCGGCTCAGAATTCGTCCGGGCACCACGGGGTGACCGGCCAGCGGAACGCCGTCGCGGCCTGGGTCACCGCCCCCGGGCTCACCTCGGTGACCCGGCCGGCCGCCTGCAGCGTCGCCAGCGACACCCCGCCGAGGTAGGCCGCCGCGAGCGCCTCGACGTCGAGAACCAGGTCGGGGTCGGCGTCGGTCAGGGCGCAGAAGGCGCCGGCCGGGTGGCCGACCAGCGACCACCGGCCGTCGTTCCACGGGCAGAACGGGTCGCGCACCTCGAGCACCAGGTTGACCCGCGCCGGGTAGCGGCGGGCGGCCAGCGCGCGGCCCACGTCGACCAGCCGCACCCACAGCGCGTCGAACGGCTGCGACCGCAGCGCCCGCGGCTCGGCGAGCAGGAGCCGCAGCGGGTCGTCCGGCGAGGCGGTGGGCGCCCGCATCGTGCGCACCAGGTCCAGCGACAGCAGGAACTGCCAGAGCGCCGCGTACGCCGGCGTGGTGAGGGCGCGCACCTCCTCGACGACGACGGTGCCGTCGGGCTGGCCGTCGTCGGTCCACGCCGAGCGCACCCGGTACGCCGCGTAGCCGGTGACCGTGCCGTCGGGCTCGACGTGCTGCAGGAACCGGCGCTCGGTGGCGCCCCGGCGCTGGGTGGGCTCGTCATGCAGGCCCCGGTCCCACCAGGGGGCGGTGCGCGCGAGGTTGCCCGGGACGAGCCGGCGCACCCGGTCGTGCAACCCCACCGCGGCCGCGCGGTGGTCCTCGACGCCCACCTGGCGCACCGCCCCGGCGCCGAGGTCGACGCCGGGCCGCAGCCGCAGCCGGGCGACCTCGCCGGAGAGGTTGCCCCGCCAGGTGGCCGGCGCGTAGCCGAACCGGCCGTAGATCGAGGACTCCGAGGCCCACAGCGCCGCCACCGGCTCGCGGTCCTGCTCGTGCAGCTCGGTGAGCTGGCGCCGCATGACCGCCGTCAGCACGCCCTGGCGGCGGTGGCTGGGCGCCACGCTCACCCAGGTCACCCCGGCGCACGGGACGACGGCGCCGGGCACCGTCAGCTCCCGGCTGTAGACGCCCGAGGTCGCGACCACCCGGTCGCCGTCCCACAGGCCGAGGGTGCGGTCCAGCTCCGCGTGCGCCGGCACGCTGTCGACGAAGGACGCCGGCGCCTCGTCGCCGAACGTGGTGAACACGGCCCGGCTGAAGGCCGGCCACTCCTCGGCGGTGGCGGGGCGCAGCCGGTCGGCGATCTCGGTCACCGGAGCTGTCTACCCGGCGGGTCCGACGTACGGCGACCGGGTTCCCGCTGCCCGGCCTGGCGACGGCCGGTGGACACGGGGGTTGCCTCCACACGGCCGGTGACCGCCGCGGGCGGTCGCCGTGACCCGCGCCGACCCGCGGTTAGGGTCGCCAGGTGCCGGGCGCGCCCACGCCGTCGTGCCCCGTGCGACCTCGGGCCCGGCAGGGGGAGGGAGCTGTGCGCGCTCCGACGGTGCCGATCGCCCTGACCGCCGTGCTGCTGGCCAGTGGCTGCGGCGCGGCCTCGGGCGAGGACGCCGAGGACGCCGCCGGCGTCACGACCTCGGCCCCCGACGCCCGGCTGACCCTCGTCGCCGACGAGGACCCGGTCGCCTCGGCGGCATCGGCCAGCCGGGCGCTGTTCGACACCGCGGACGTCGTGGTGGTGGCCCGCGACGGCGACGCGGCGGGGACGCTGCTGGGCGCCTCGGCGGCCACCGGCCTCGGCGTGCCGCTGCTGCTGGAGCCGTCCGGAGCCGGGGCGGCCGACGCGCTGACCACCGAGCTGGAGCGCCTGGGGACGACGACGGTGCTCGCCGTCGGGGAGGCCGAGGGCGGGGGCGGGGAGGGCGGGCCGGAGGTGGTCGCCGTCCCCGCGGACCCCGACGCCGTCGCCGGGGCCACCGGCCTGGAGCTCGGCGAGGTCCAGCAGGTGGACGACGGCGCGGCGACGGCCGCGGTCGCCGAGCTGGACCCCGGGCAGCCCGCCGCGCTGCAGCCCGCGGGGGCCGCGCCGGCCGCCGCCGGGGAGGACGCGGGGGAGCTGCCCGCGGTGGAGCGGGCCGAGCATCTCGAGGACACCCTGGTGGTCACCACCGGGGACCCCGGGGCGCTGGCCGGTGTGGCGACCGCGCGGGCGGCCGGGGCGCGGGTGCAGCTCACCGGCGGCACCGACCCCCGCGGGTCCGCGGAGCTGGTCGAGCTGATGACCGAGCAGGAGCCGCAGACGGTGGTCGCGCTGGGTGCCGGGTTCGCCGCCGAGGAGGGCCTGGACTGGAAGCTGGACGCCGCTGCCACCGGCGCCCAGCTGCCCGGCGGGGGCCAGCTGCTGTTCCCCGGGCGGATGATGGTCGCCCTCTACGGCAGCACGGAGGGCGCGGCGCTCGGCGTCCTCGGCGAGCAGGACCTGGAGGCGTCGATCGAGCGGGCCAGGAGCACGGCGGCCCCGTACGAGGAGCTGGTCGACATGCCCGTCGTCCCGGCCTTCGAGATCATCGTGACCGTGGCGTCGTCGGTCGCCGGGCCGGACGGCAACTACTCCACCGAGCAGCCGGTCGAGGCCGTGCGGCCGTGGGTCGAGGCGGCCGGGGAGGCGGGGCTCTACGTCGTCCTGGACCTGCAGCCCGGGCGCACCGACTTCCGCACCCAGGCAGAGCAGTACCGCTCGCTGCTGGAGCTGCCGCACGTGGGGCTGGCGCTGGACCCGGAGTGGCGGCTGCGCCCGGACCAGGTGCACCTGCAGCAGATCGGCCAGGTGTCCATCGACGAGGTCAACGAGGTGGTCACCTGGCTGGCCGACCTGACCCGGGCGAACGACCTGCCGCAGAAGCTGCTGGTCCTGCACCAGTTCCAGGTCCGGATGATCCCGGAGCGGGAGCGGCTGGACACCTCCCGCGACGAGCTCGCGCTCATGGTGCACGTCGACGGGCAGGGCCCCCAGCCGGCCAAGCAGGACACCTGGCGGGTGCTGCGGCAGACCGAGCCCGACGAGGTCGCCTGGGGCTGGAAGAACTTCTACGACGAGGACCTGCCGATGCTCACCCCGGAGCAGACGGTCGCCGTCGAGCCGCGCCCGGACTTCGTCAGCTACCAGTAGCCCGCCGGTCACCACCCTCGCAGCTCGTCCGCAACGAGACCACCGGGGACGACGTGCTGCTGACCCAGCCCTACCGCTGGGGCAGCACGGTGTCGCAGGTGGACGTCGGCCTGCGCAAGGTCCGCGGCCAGTGGGACGTCGTCGGCACCGAGGCCACCGCGCTGCGGACGAAGGACCTCCCGGAGGACCCCGACGTCCTGGCCGCGACCGCCGAGGCGCACGCGACCACCGTCTACTACGTCGACCAGGTCGTGGCCACCTCCACCGAGGAGCTGACGACGGCGACCAGCTGGTACCAGGACACCCCGATCCTCGACTTCATCCAGCACGTGCAGACCGAGACGGTCGACACGCGCTGGAGGGCACCGAGCGGGCCGACCTGCCGGTGCTCTCGATCGCCGCGCCGTTCAGCCGGGAGGCGGTCTTCCCGCAGGGTGAGGTGACGATCCGCGACATCGCCGGCCTCTACGTCTTCGACAACACCCTGGAGGCGGTGGAGCTGACCGGCGCCGAGCTGCGGGCCTACCTCGAGGAGTCGGCGTCCTACTCCTCCCAGGTGCCCGCGACCGGCGAGGTGACGCCGGCCGCCCTGGCGCCGACCAAGCCGGACTACGACTACGACACGCTCTCCGGCGTGGTCTACGACCTCGACGTCTCCAGCCCGGAGGGCGAGCGGGTCACCCGGCTGGAGGTGCCCGACGGCACGGTCGTCCAGGACGCCGACCGCTTCGTCGTCGCGGTGAACGACTACCGCCGCGGCGGCGGCTTCCCGCACGTCAGCGGGGCCGAGGTGGTCCACGACGAGCAGGCCGAGATCCGCCATCTGCTCATCGACCGGGCCCAGGACCGGCAGGTCATCGACCCGGCCGGGTCCGCCGTCGACAACTGGCAGCTCGTCCGCGCCGGGGAACCGCTCTTCCCGTGAGAAGGCCCCCTGCTCCCCGTCCGGCCCGCCCGGGCGGACGGGGAGCGGGGCGGGCGGGATGCGACACGGAGGGGTGCCGCGCCTCCCGTTGTGTCGGTGTCCTGTGGTGAGCTGTCGCGGCCCGCGCAGAGGAGGACCCCGTGACGACCGTGCTGACCGACGAACTGGACCCGCGACTGCTCGAGCACCGGCGGGAGCTGACCGGCTACTGCTACCGGATGCTCGGGTCGGCGTTCGACGCCGACGACGCGGTGCAGGAGACGATGGTCCGCGCCTGGCGCGGCCTGGGCGACTTCGAGGGCCGCTCGGCGCTGCGCTCCTGGCTGTACCGCATCGCCACCAACGTCTGCCTCGACCAGCTCTCCGGCCGCCAGCGGCGGGCGCTGCCGATGGACCTCTCCGGCTCGCCGTGGCAGCCGGTGCCGGCCTCGCTGGCCGGCCGCCGTCCCGGCACCGCCTGGGTCGAGCCGGTGCTCGACCGGCAGGTCGTGGCCGAGGACGCCGACCCCGCCGAGCAGGCCGTGCAGCGCGAGTCGATCCGGCTGGCCTTCGTCTCCGCGCTGCAGCACCTGCCGCCGCGCCAGCGCGCCGTGCTGCTGCTGCGCGAGGTGCTGCGCTGGCGGGCCGAGGAGGTCGCGCAGCTGCTGGACACCACCGTCGCCTCGGTGAACAGCGCGCTGCAGCGGGCCCGCGCCACGATGGCGGCCGTCGGCGGGGAGGCCGACACCGAGCCGCTGGACGACGTCCACCGCGCACTGCTCGAGCGCTACGTCGACGCCTTCGAGCGCTACGACGTCGAGGGTCTGGTGGCGCTGCTGCACGAGGACGCGACCCAGCACATGCCGCCGTTCGAGATGTGGCTGCGTGGGCGGGCCGACATCGGCACCTGGATGCTCGGGCCCGGCGCCGAGTGCCGCGGCTCCCGCGTGCTGGCGACCACCGCCAACGGCGCACCGGCGCTGGCCCAGTGGCGTCCCCGCGCCGGCGGCGGGTTCGAGCCGTGGGCGCTGCACGTGCTGGAGGTGCGCGACGGCCGCGTCGCGCACATCTCCAGCTTCCTCGACCTGGACAAGGACCTGTTCCGCCGGCTGGGCCTGCCCGCCGAGCCGGCCTGACGGAGGACCCCTGCCCCCACCGCTCGGCCCTCTCCCGGGGCCTGCCGCGAGCTTGCGAGCGGTGGGGAGGAGAGGGTCCTCTCACCGGCAGGGGCCACCGCACCGGCTCAGCCCTCGCGGACGCCCACCAGCGGCAGGGTGAAGGCGCCGGACTGGATGCCGGCGAGGTCCAGGGCGAGGAACCGGAAGCCGGCTGCCCGCACCACCCGGATCGCCTGCTCGCGCAGGGGGTCCGAGACGAGCGCCGGCAGGTCCTCGACCGCGACCTCGAGGCGGGCGACGTCCCCGTGGTGACGGACCCGCAGGTCGCGGAGCCCGAGTCGCCGCAGCCCGGCCTCCGCCTCCTCCACCTGGGCGAGCTTCTCGGGTGAGACCTCGCTGTGGTGCGGGATCCGCGAGGCCAGGCACGGCGCCGCGGGCTTGTCCGCGCAGGGCAGGTCCAGCGCGCGGGCGATCCGGCGCACCGCGGCCTTGTCCAGACCGGCGTCGGCCAGCGGGCGCAGCACGGCGTGCGCGGTGGCCGCGCGAGATCCGGGGCGGTCCGGTCGCCGGGCGTCGTCGGCGTTCTCCCCGTAGGCGACCGCGGTCAGCCCGTACCGGGACACGACGTCCTGGGAGATCCGCTCGAACAGCTCGTCCTTGCAGTGGAAGCAGCGGTCCGGGCCGTTGCGCCGGTACTCGGGCCGGTCCCCCTCGAAGGTGGGCACCTCCACCACGGGCACCCCGACGTGCGCGGCGACCCGGTGGGCGGCCTCCCGCTCGTCGGACGCGAGGCTGGGTGAGACCCCGAGGAGGGCGAGCACGCGGTCCGGGCCGAGGGCGTCGACGGCGAGGGCGAGCAGCACCGAGGAGTCGACGCCCCCGGAGAACGCGACCCCCAGCCGCGCCGTGCCGGCCAGCCCTTCCCGGAGGCCGTCGACCGCCCGGCGGTCCTCCGGCCGGAGTGCCGTCAGAGACACGTGCTCTCCCGTTCCTCGCCCGTACGGACCGTGCGCGCTGCGACTCAGCTGATCTCGGCGAGCAGCTCGGAGCTCACGTACGGGATGGTCTGCGGCCCCTCGGGCAGCACGCACACCCGGGCGTCGGGCCCTGCCGCGTCGAGCAGTTCCCGGACCGTGGCGCCGATGTCGTGGGTCTGCTCCAGGTGCGCCGCCTCGAGGGCGTGGTCGGAGAGGTAGGCGGTGTGCATGATCACCCGCGCCCGGCTCTGGATCTTCGCCTGCACCTGGACCTGCCACTGGTCGGGCACGGTCTTCGGCCGGTTCTCGATCAGGTCGAGGAGCGCCTGGGGGGACTCCGCGGACTCGAGCACCTCCCGGTAGGAGCCGTGGTTGGGGAACCCGTCCCGGCACTCCGCCGCGCACACGATCGCGCCGCCGTCCTTCACCACCGTGGCCGCCGCGGAGATGCCCTTCACGGCCTGGTACAGGTTCTGGTCCAAGGGGTAGCCGGAGTTGGTCGTGACCACCACGTCGAACAGCTCCGGCACCGGGGCCATCGCCAGCTCCCGCGCCGCCTCGCGGGCCGCGGCGTGCATGGCGAACAGCTCCCCGGCGAACGCGCCCACGATCTGCTGGTCCCGGTTGAGGGTGACGTCGAAGCCGAAGTGCACGCCACCGACCGCGGCGACGACCGCGCGGATGTCGTCGTGGACGGGGTTGCCCTCGCAGACGCCCCACACGGCCCGGGGGGAGCCGATGCGCTCGGCGTCGTGCAGGGTGAGCACGGTCTCCAGGCCGGCCAGCCCGGGGACGGCCAGCTTCGGGCCGCCGCTGAACCCGGCGAAGAAGTGCGGCTCGACGAACCCCGTGGTGATCCGGACGTCGGCCTCGACCCAGTGGCGGTCGAGCCAGACGGGCACGCCGTTGCCGTGGGTGCCCATCCAGACCAGGGAGTCCTCGTCGCGGGCGTCGTGGTTGAGGACGTGCACCCGGTCGACGACGTCGTCGCCGAGCATGCTCCGGATCTCGGCCTCGGTGTTGCCGCGGTGGGTGCCCGTGGCCACCAGGACCACCACGTCGTCCAGGGAGACGATCCCGTCGAGTTCCTCGAGCACGGCCGGGACCATGAGGTCACGCGGCTGGGCGCGGGTGCCGTCGCAGACGGAGATGGCCACCTTCTGCCCCGGTCGCACGATCTCGCGCAGCCGTGGCCCGGCCACCGGTGCGCGCAGGGCCGACCGCAGGACCGCCGCGGGATCGTCGGCGCCGGGCACGTAGCGGGGCTCGACGACCGTCGTCCGGTCGTCAGGCAGGTCGACGGTCAGACCCTGCTCGCCGTAGGCCAGTTGGACCCTCATCTGATCACCCGTCCTGCCGTCCGGTCGGTGGAGCCTGCTCGGACCCTAACCGGGACCGCCGGTCCCGGCGCCGCCGCGGGCCCACCAGGGGCGGACCGCCTGCGCGGCCCCGCTGTGGGCAGCCGGCCGCTGCCGTGCAGGATGCCGCTGTGGACGGCGAGGGACGCGACCCGGGGTACGTCGACCTCGGGTTCGCGCGGGTGGACACCGATCGGCTGTCCCGCACCGGGGACCCGGAGGTGGTCTACGCCGCCGGGAAGACGCCGGAGGAGGTCGTCGCCATCGTCGGGACGCTCCGCGAGGCGGCTCCGCACCGGCCGGCCCTGGTCACGCGGGCGGACCCGGCGACGGTGGCGGCGGTGCGGCTGCGGTGGCCCGGGGCGCGGGTGGAGGCGACGACGCTGGTCGTCGGGGACCTGCCGCCGGCCCGGGGCCTCGTCGCGGTCGTCACCGCCGGGACGTCGGACGCGACGGTGGCGGCGGAGGCCGCGACCACGGTGCGGGTCTTCGGCGCCGACGTCGTCCGGGTGGTCGACGTCGGGGTCGCGGGGCTGCACCGCGTGCTCGACGCCCGGCCGGTGCTCCAGGACGCCGACATCGCGATCGTGGTGGCCGGCATGGAGGGCGCGCTGCCCAGCGTGATCGGCGGGCTCGTCGGCACACCGGTGGTGGCCGTGCCGACCAGCGTCGGCTACGGGGCCAGCTTCGGCGGTCTGTCCGCGCTGCTGGGGATGCTCAACTCGTGCGCCGCGGGCGTGGTCGTCTGCAACATCGACAACGGGTTCGGAGCCGGGGTCTTCGCCGCGCGGATCGCACGGAGCATCCACGCCGGCGGCTCCGGCGTCGGGGAGCGGCGGTGACCCGGGTCGGGTGGCTGGACCTCGGCAACGGCGTGGCGGGCGACATGCTGCTGGGCGCCGTCGTGGGGGCGGGCGTGCCGCTCGCCGACATCGCCGCGGCACTGGAACCCCTGCAGCTGCCCGTCACGCTGCGCGCCGAGGACGTGCGGCGCGGCGGGCTGCGGGCGGTCCGGGTGGTCGTGGACGCCCCGGAGGCCGGCCAGCCCACGCGCCGCTGGTCCGACGTCCGCCGGCTGCTCGGCCGGCTGCCCGAGCCGCTGCGCTCGCCGGCGGTCGAGGTGTTCGGCGCGCTGGCGCGGGCCGAGGCGGCGGTGCACGGCGTGGCCGAGGAGGACGTGCACTTCCACGAGGTGGGCGCGCTGGACGCCGTCGCCGACGTCGTCGGGGTCTGTGCCGGGTTGGCCGCCCTGCGCCTGGACCGGTTGCTGGCCTCGCCCATCGCGCTCGGGGGCGGGACGGCGCGGACGGCGCACGGGACGATCCCGGTCCCCGGACCGGCCGTGCTGGCCCTGCTGGAGGCGGCGGGGGCACCCGGGCGGGGCGGCCCCGACGAGGTGGAACTGGCCACGCCGACCGGGGTCGCACTCGCCACCGCTCTCGCGGACGGGTTCGGTCCGATGCCGGCGCTGCGCCCGACGGCCACCGGTACCGGCGCGGGCACCCGGGATCCCGCCGGCCGGCCCAACGTGGTGCGCCTGGTCGTGGGCGAGGTCGAGGAGACGCCGGCCCCCTCCGGCGCCGTCGGGGGTCTCGACACGACGACGGCGGTGGTCCTCGAGGCCAACGTCGACGACCTCGACCCGCGCGCCTGGCCGGTGGTCCTCGCCGCCCTGCTGGACGCTGGCGCCCTCGACGCCTGGCTGGCCCCGGTGCTCATGAAGAAGGGCCGTCCGGCGCACGTCGTCGCGGCGCTCGCCGGTCCGGCCGAGGTGGCCCGGGTCCGGGACGTCCTCCTCCGCGAGACCACGACCCTCGGCGTCCGCGAGACGACCGTCGTCCGGCACGCCGTCCGGCGCTCGTTCGACACCGTCTCCGTCGACGGGCACCCCGTCGCCGTCAAGCTCGGGTGGGGGGCCGACGGCTCGGTCGTCAACGCCATGCCCGAGTGGGAGGACGTCGCCCGGGCCGCCGCCGCGCTCGACCGACCGGTCAAGCAGGTGCTGGCGCAGGCCGTCGGGCTGGCCGAGGCGCTCCGGACCGGCCGTCGTCCGGGGGGGTGACCGCCGCACCGGGTGGGCGCTTGCCGGGACCGTCGCCGGGGCGGTAGGTGTGGGTCCCGCTGTCTCAGGCACCGTCCAGCCGCGACCACCCCGTCCGACGACCGCCCGGGAGCCCACCGTGCCGGAGACCGAGTTCACCGAGGGACTCCACGAGGAGCGCCACCGCGACGGGTCGCTGCGCGCCCGCGGGCCGGTCGTCGCCGGACGCCCGCACGGCTGCTGGGAGTGGTTCCGGCTCGACGGCACGCTGCTGCGCTCGGGCTCCTTCGAGCAGGGCCGCCAGGTGGGGGAGTGGACCACCTACGACAGGACGGGCACGCCGTACAGGACGACCACCATGGGCTGAGGGGCGCCGGCATCGCCCGTGAGCTCTTCATGAGCCTCCGCCTGGAACCGGAGGGGCTGGACCGGGGCTTCGACCTGTTCACCGCCGTGGTGTCGGCCGGTCAGCTGGTGGGACCGGCACTGGGCGGCGCGGTCCTGTCCACGGCGCCCGGCGAGCTCGCCACGGTCACGGCGCAGGCGCTGCTCGCCGCCGCGGCGCTGTGTGCCGCCGCCCTGCCGGTGGCGGCCTGGACCGCCGTCCGGCATCGCGTCCCCCGGCCACGGCAGGGCCGCCCGGTGCGGCGACGCCCGTGTGGCAGATCCTCCGGCTGCCCGGCGTGCCGGCGGGGGTGTTCACCAGCCTGGTCCTCGCCGCAGCGGTGGACCTGCTGATCGCCTACCTCCCGCTGCTCGGCGAGAGGCGCGGCATCCCCGCCGTCGACGGTGGGGCTGCTGCTCAGCATCCGGGCCGGTGCCACGGTCGCCTCGCGCCTGCTCGTGCCGGCGATGCTGCGGCGCGTGGGCCGGCCGCGGCTGGTGCTGCTGAGCACCGCACGCCCCGGGGACGCCGCCCGCCGGACCGCGGCAGGAGCCCGTCGGCGGATCCCCCCAACGGGTGTTCGCGGCCAGCCGCGGGCTCGTGTGCGGGCCCGGGTGCGCCGATCCCCTCGTGACAGGGAGACGAGGGAGTTCCCAGCTCCCCCGGATCCGACCTCGATGGTCCCCCGGGAAAGGCCGGGGATGTCAGACCCCCCCGCTACAACGGAGGCACGGATAACCGGCGGGGGTACACCCGACCAGGAGAGAGAAGCACCGCCATGACCGACCGCGCCCGCTGTCTGCGTCACCACGTCTGGCTCGCCAGCTGTGCAGACTGCACGACCTGGCACCTGACCGCCCTCCACGTCCGCCCCGCTCGGGGTGTCGAGCCCGCTCGGGGTGTCGAGCCGGTGCAGGCCCACCACGCATCCGGCCGCGCACGGCCCGTCGCCGCCTGATCGTCCGCCTGCCGGCCGCCGGTCGTCGTCGGGGCTTCCGGCCCTGTCCACGCCGCGAGCACTGCTGCCACGGGCTGTCGCGGCCAGGCATCTGGCAGGAGCGCTACAGGTCCAGGGCCTCCAGGGCGGTGAGGAAGCCCTCGGTGTAGGTGGGGAACTGCGCGACCTGGTCGAGCAGGGTGTCGATGGGGATGCCGGCGCGAATGGCCAGGGAGGCCTGGTGGATCCACTCGCCGGCCTGAGGCGCCACGGCCCAGGCTCCGAGGAGGACGCGCCGGTCGACGTCGGCCAGTAGACCCAGATGACCCCGCGGGTGCTGCTCGAAGGTCCACGGCCGGGCGATCGACTCGGCCAGGTCGACCTCGACGGCCGCGGTGCGCAGCCCTCGGGCGTCGGCTCGGGCCTGGGTCAGCCCCGCAGCGGCGATCTCGGGGTCGGCGAAGACCACCCGCGGGATGCCGTCGTAGCGGGCGGGACGGGCGCGACCGAGGATGGCATCGGCGACGATGCGGCCCTGGTACTTGGCCACGTGGGTGAAGGGCAGGACGCCGGTCACGTCGCCCAGGGCCCAGATCCTGTCCGCGGCCCGGCAGTGCTCGTCCACGAGGACTTCACCGCGCTCGCCCAGGCTCACGCCGACCTCTTCCAGGCCGAGACCGTCGCTGCGCGGCGCGCGGCCGGTCGCCATGATCACCACGTCACCACGCACGGAGGTCCCGTCGTCGAGCTCGACGACCTGATCGGCGCCGTCACGCCGAGCCCGCCTCGGGGTGGTGCCGACGCGGATCTCGACGCCGGCTCCTCCCAGTGCGGCGCGTGCCAGGTCCCCCACCCGTGGGTCCTCCCGGCTGAGCAGCCGCCCGCTGCGCTGGACCAGCGTGACGGCCGTCCCGAAGCGGGCCAGGAACAGCGCGGTCTCGACGCCCACGGCGCTACCGCCGATGACCACCGCGCGAGCCGGCAGGTCGGCGGCGGTGTAGGTCTCGCGGTTGGTCCACACCGTGACGTCGTCCAGACCCTCGATGGGCGGGATCACGGGAGCAGACCCGGTGGCGATGACCACCTGGTCGGCGGCGAGCTCACGCCCGTCGACGTCGACCACTCCGGGGGCGGTCAAGCGGGCCACCCCCTTGACCACCCGTGCACCTCGGTCGACGTAGCCGTCCACCTGGGCCGAGTCGTCCAGGTGGCGGGCCATCTGATCGCGGTGGTCCCGCGCTGCGGGCCAGTCCATCCGTGCGCCGTCGACCCCAGCGACCCGGTCCACCTCGCCACTGACCTCCGGCGGGCGCAGCACGGTCTTGGACGGGATGCAGGCCCAGTACGCGCACTCCCCACCGATCAGCTCGCGCTCGACGACGGCGACGGATCTGCCTCCGTCGAGCAGCCTGCTGGCGGCCACCTCCCCGCCAGGGCCCATGCCGATCACGATGACGTCGAAGTGCTCACTCATCGGGTGCTCCTGTCCGGGGGTCCTGCTCTGCGGGTGCGGTGTGGCCGATGGCGCCGGGTCGAGGCGTGGGCGTGTCGTGATCCGGATCAGCACCCAGCCGGACTCCACGACGGTGGCCACACCGAGGTCGAAGACCAGGTGCGTGATCCATCGCGGGTGTGGGTGACCAGCGGGCAGTCCGGGTCGGAAGACGAGAACCTGAACGCCGGGATCACCAGGTCATCGGCGATCGGGGCGACGGTGGGTACCGCCGTGGTGCCGATGGACGGGGGACAGGTCGCCCAGCCGGCCGGACATCAGGCGGCGAGGCGATCGGCCAGTTCGGGCAGCTCGGCGATCGTGTGCGTCGGCGCGGTGAAGTACTCCGGGTAGGGCCGACCGTCGCGGTTGATCCAGGCGGTCGCCAGGCCGGCCCGGTTCGCGCCGTCGATGTCCCACGGGTGCACGGCGACGAGGATCATGTCGGCCGGCTGCACGCCGCAGGTGCGGGCGGCGTAGGCGTAGGAGCCGGGCGCAGGCTTCCACACGCCGGCGTCCTCGACCGACAGCAGGTGCTCGAACTCGTCACGGATGCCGGCGGTGCTCAGGAGCCGCTCGGCCACGCCGGCCGAGCCGTTGCTCAGGGTGACCAGCCGCCGGCCGGACTGCTTCAGGGCGCGGACGCCGCCGGGCACGTCGGGGTGGACGTCGAGGGCGGTGAAGCCGCTCATCACGTGCTCGACCGCCGCATCGAGTTCCCGGGTCAGCGGCACGCCGGCGAGGATGCTCCGGAGCCCGGCGGTGGCGAACGTCGCGAACCGCTCGGTGCCTCCTGCTGCGGTCAGGGCGAAGGCGTCCCGCAGCAGCGATGCGAACCACACGCGGTCGGTGAGTTCGGGGGCGCCGACATCTCGGAACCGGGCGGCCAGCGGGGCCATGTCCGACAGCGTCTCGTTGACGTCGAAGACGACGACTTGCGGTGCAGTCACGTGTGCTCCTCGGGTGGGCGGGGCGGGGCGTGTGGGCAGCAGCTCGTCGGTGGCGGTTGCGATGACGTCGGGTGGTCCTCGGGAGGAGAGTGCTTGCTGCCTTCGATGCGGGCCAGCGGGGGTGCCGAGGTCGGCGGCCGCTCCTGAGGCCACGTAGTGCTGCCTGTCGTCTCCTGGTCGGGTGGACTCGTGCCTGGTTCCGCTCCGACACCCCGGTGGACCCGCGGTGCCGGAGCGGAATCTCTCAGAGGGCCGGCGCGGCGGGCAGGTCCAGGTCGGTCCGGACCAGATGGTTGAAGTAGTTCGTGAACAGGTTCAGCGCGACATGGGCCGACGTCTCGGTCAGCTCGGCGTCGGACCAGCCGGCGTCGAGCGCCGCCTGCCACGTGCTGTCCTGGACCGAGCCCACGTGGGCGGTCTGCTCGCGGACGAGGGTGAGCAGCGCGTTCAGCTTCGGGTCCTCGACCTGGCCGCGGCGGATGTCGATCGTCTCCTGGAGGCTGAGCCCGGCTGCCTTCCCGCCGGCGGTGTGCGCGGCCTGGCAGTAGGAGCACTCGTCGACGTTCGCCACGGCGAGGGCGATGGCCTCGCGGGTCCGCCCGTCGAAGGTGCCGGTGTCCTGCATGACCTGCTGGACGGCGGCGTAGGTCTGCAGGACGGCGGGGGAGTGCGCCATGGCGCCGTGGATGTTGAGGACCTTGCCGAACTTGGCCTCGAGCGCCTTCAGCGCGTCACGGCTGCCCTCGGGGGCGGAGTCGACGGTGTGCAGGGGGATGCGGGTCATGGTGTCGCCTTTCCTCGGCGGTTCGTGGACGGCCAGCGGCCGCCGGAGGACGACAGCACCGGCCGGTGCTGCGCTCTGCCCGATTGGTCACCTCGGTGACCGTGTTGGGCCCTCCGCGGTCGGCCGGCCAGGGCCTTCACCGTCTCCCCTCGCTGATGAGCACGGCGCCGGGGCTGTACCCGGCGGCGGTCAGATCAGCGGCGTGGCCGTCGGCCGGACCGGGGTGCTGGGCCGCGGCGGTGCCGTCGTACGCGACGGCGACCCCGGCGCCCGAGGCGACCGCCGACCGTCACCTGGACACCGAGTCGGCGGGTGGGCGACCGGGTCCTCCCGTCACGGGAGCGGCTCGCTGCCCATCACCTCGCGCAGCCCGCCAGGGTCGCGGATGACGGTGTACCCGTACCGGGAGTCCACGAGGCCGTGTCCCTTGAGCTGCCCGACGACTCGGGTGACCGACTGGCGCCGAGCGCCCAGGAGGTGCGCGATCGTGGTGTGGCTCAACCGGACCACCTGGTCGCCGGCCGGCCCGTCCTCCGCGAGATCCAGCAGGAGGTAGGCCACCTGGCTCACCAGAGGCTTCGAGGTCACCACCACCAGTCGCCGCCGGTCGTCGTCGAGCCGTCGCGCGATCGAGGTCATCCAGCGCAGCGCGAGGTCCGGTGAGCTCCTCAGCAGTTCGGTCCACCGGCCCCGGGACAGCGCGATCAGCTCGGTGTCGCGGCTGGCGATGGCGTCGAAGGGCATGGGCGCGTTCAGCAGCAGCGGGATGTCGGCGATGACCCCGCCCGTGCGGACCACCGCCATGGTCGCCCGGCCCTGGTCCAGCCGCGCCCGCAGTTCCAACTCGCCCGTGCCGACGATCTGGATCTCGGTCACCTGGGAGCCGGCGGCGGCCGCCACCGTGCCCGCGCTGGCGTGCCGGACGGTGCCGAGCATCCGCAGCTGCGCCAGTTCGCCAGGCCGCAGCAGGCCCAGGTTCCGCTCGGCGGATCCCGCGCTGATCCACCGGCCGCGTACTTGTCGGTCCTGGACACCGTTCGTCGTCACGGTGGAAGCATCACCGAGGACGGCAACCTGCATGACAGTGGGTCACCGCGGTGGAACGGTCGCCGTCGACCGGCCGTTCGGGCGGGCATGAGCTTCCGAGCGATGCGCGCGCTGGCGGTGCCGACCCTGGCCGCCCTGGTGCTGGTCGGCTGTGGCGGAGCGGGGACGTCCGCCTCCGGCGACCCGCCGGTGCTCGCCGCCGAGCAGGTCTTCGTCGACGACCCGGTGGTCGTGCCCGACGCGGCCGGCACGTCGGCCGTCCTGCGGGTCACGACCGAGCTCGACATGGCCTGCGCGGTGGTCTTCGGGCGGGACGAGTCCCTGGGCGGTGGGATCGCGACGGACGCCGACATGGGTGGCGGGGCGCACACCGACCATCAGGCCGTCATGAGCGGGCTCCAACCCGACACCGAGTACTTCTACCGGGTGCAGGGTTCGGGATCGGACGGCAGCCTGTACCGCAGTGGACTCAGGAGCTTCCGGACGCCCCCGGCCGACGACCCGGAGGCGCCTGGCCGGAACGCGGCCGTCGGTGCGCAGGTCGTCGACGTCAGCTCCGAGTTCTCCGACGACTTCCGGGCGGACGCCGCCGTCGACGGCGACCTGGCGACGGAATGGTCCAGTGCCGGGGACGGCGACGACGCGTCGATCACCCTCGATCTGGGCCGCCCGGTGCACGTGGTCGGGGTCGCTCTGCGCAGCCGCTCGATGAGCGACGGCTCCTCGGTGGTGGAGACCTTCACCGTGACCGTCGACGGCGGACGGACGTACGGTCCGTTCGACGCCGGCACCGCCTCCGTGGTCAACGAGGTGGAGTTCACCGGGCAGATCCTGCGGATCGACGCCGAGCGGACCAGCGGCGGCAACACCGGCGCCGCGGAGATCGAGGTGATCGCCCTCGACGACGAGTAGCGCCGGTGACCTGACGTCGATCCGCCCGGCGACGTGTCCGGCCCGTCCGGAGGCCCGGCGATGAGGGTTTCGTCTGCCAACTCGCGCGTCGCGGCCGCGAGCCCGAGGCAGCTCGGGGCGACAGCGGTTGTCCGCGGCGAGCCCAAGAGGCGATAGCGACTTCGCCCCGGAAGTGCGGGCCCGTCCCAACGACGTCTCTCGCGGTGCGTCACTCCAGGAGTCGTCACCCGCCCCGAAGTCGAATCGGTCCCGAGGCGAGCACGGGCGGGTACACAGCTCGCGCGGCCACGCCGAGGGCGGCGCCGAAACAGGCCAGGAGTAGCGGCGTTACCGGGCAGCGTCCTGGTGGGCGTCCCCGAACAGATGGGGCGTCGGTCCAGTCTCTCCGGGGATGTCCAGGACCGGCATCGTTTCGGCGTCGGCATGGGCGTCGGCGAGCACGCGCTGCTGCATGTCCCGGAGGTAGGAAAAGTGCCGCTCGAAGGCCGCCGTCGCGGCCGCGACGTCGCGGTCGCGAATGCCCTCGTACATGGCCCAGTGCTGGTCGGCGATGCAGTCCCGGCGAAGCTCCTTGAGCAGGAGTCGGTTGGTCCGAGGCCGCACCAAGTGGACAGCGGTCATGGCGAGCTCGAGGATGCTGTTCTTGGCCGACTTGCTGACCGCGGTGTGGAACTCGACATCGGTGGTCAGCCACGCGTCCTCGCCGAGTCCGGGATCCCGTGAGATCTCGATCGGCCGCCGCATGGCGCTGAGATCCTCCTCCGTCCGGTTCAACGCCGCCAGCGCCACGCACTCGCGCTCCAGTACGTGGCGCGCGTGCTGGACCTCGGCCAGGGAGATGTTGCCGGCGCGGAACCACAGGCCGAGTTGTTCGCCGATCCGTTCGGCCAGCTCCCCTGCCTGCGGGGTGGTGACGAAGGTGCCACCGGCGGCCCCCCGCGTCGAGGTCACCAGGTTGCTCGCGGCCAGGGTCCTGATGGCCTCGCGGACCGTTCCCCGGGAGACCCCGAAGTCCTGCGCCATCTGCTGCTCGCTCGGCAGGCGATCGCCCGCTCGTAGGCGGCCGTCGATGATGGCAGTGCGTAGCTGATCCACCACCTGGCCGGCCGCGGTCCGCATCATCACCGGGCGGACTGCGAGCGGCGGGGTCGCGCGGTCGGCATCCCGGGCGGGGTCCATGGCTTCCACGGTAGCAGCGCCAAAGGTAGAACCTTTGACCGTAAAGGCTTGACGTATGTCGCTCGTCACACCTAGCTTCGCTGCGAACCGTGGCCGGAGGGAGTACGCCGTGGCATTCCGTGGGTCAGGACTCGCTTCCCTGGCGGGCGCGGGTCTGCAAGCGCGGAGGAAGCGGGCACCAGTGCCCCGCGGTGAGTCGTGACCACCGCGCTCGACGCCAGGATGCGCCCATGTCCGTCACCGCACCGCCACGGGACCAGGTCCATGTTCCCGGTTGAGCAGGCCCCGTATGCGTCGATCGACACGCTCCATGGTGGCTACCGGAGCGGCGAGCTGACTGCCGAGGCGCTCGTCGAGACGTGCCTGGCACGGGTCGACCGCTTCGACCAGCGGAAACCGGGCATCAACGCGCTCACGGCCCGGAACACGAGGGCGCTCGAGGTCGCCCGCCGGCTGGACGACATCTTGCGCAGCGGTCGGTTCACCGGGCCGCTGCACGGGATCCCCGTCCTGGTCAAGGACCAGATCGAAACGGCAGGGATCGAGACCACGTTCGGCTCGATGGCCATGCGCGGCTACGTCCCGGATCGGGACGCCACCGTGGTGAAGCGGCTCCGGGCCGCCGGCGCCATCGTGCTGGCCAAGACCACCATGCCCGACTTCGCGGCGTCCTGGTTCTCGCTGTCCTCACGCAGCGGCTACACCCGGTGCCCGTGGAGCCTCCAGCGCGATGCCGGAGGATCGAGCAGCGGGTCAGCGGCCGGAGTTGCCGCGGGGTTCGCGCCCGTCGCCATCGGCGAGGACACCGGGGGCTCGGTCCGGATCCCGGCGGCCTACAACAACCTGGTCGGTCTCCGGGTGACCACCGGGCTGGTGAGCCGGTCGGGGATTGCCCCGCTGGTGGCGAGCCAGGACACCGCCGGCCCGATCACCCGCACGGTCGCCGACACCGCCACGCTGCTGGACGTGCTGGTGGGCTTCGACCCCACCGACCCCGCCACATCGGTGTGCCGGCGCCGGGGGGTGGCCGTGGGCGGTTATCGGGCGGCGCTCCGGCCGGGAGCTCTCCACGGCGCTCGGATGGGCCTGCTGACCGAGGCGCTCGCGGACGGTGACGACGAGAGCACCGGACCGGTGAGCCGCGTCCTCGGCACTGCGCTGTCGACGCTGGAAGCCTGCGGAGCGAGTGTGGTCCCCGTCTCGATGGCGGATCTCGCCGACCGGCTGCGCGAGACGTCGCTGTACCTGTCCCGCTCGCGGTCGGACATCGACGCCTTCCTGTCCCGCCGGCCGGTCCGGCTTCGGGACGTCGCCTCGATCGTCCGGCAGGGCCTGTTCGACCAGAGCCTGGATCTGCTGCGCGCGATCGCCGAAAGCGAACCCGATCCGGGGGAGCTGCCGAGGCGAGAGGGCGCGCAGCACGACCTGCGGGCGCGGCTCGTCGGGCTGATGGAGACCCACGCGCTCGACGCTCTCTGCTTCCCCACGACGCCGGGGATCGCCCCGACGCCGGAGGAGCTGCGGATGGGGGAGGTGCAGACCCAGACGTTCCGCACCAACACGGTCATCGCCGCGCAGTCAGGCCTGCCCGCGGTCACCGTCCCCGCCGGTCTCACGGAGCTGGGGACGCCCGTCGGCCTCGAACTGGTCGGCCGTCCCTTCGGCGAGCACCGGCTGCTCGATCTCGCGGCCGACTTCGAGGCCGCGACGCCATCGCCCGTCGTCCCACCCACCACCCCCTGCTAGTCGGACCGTCGGAGGCCGTTCATGTCCACGTCCCCATCACCTGATCCCAGCGTCAACGAGGAGTACCACTCCACTCCCGTGCCCATGGCGGCCCGGCTGGGCTTCGGCCAGCCGGCCTGGGTGTGGTCGGGCTTCGGGATCGCCTTCATCTGCGCGGTGATCGGCGGCACGATCCAGCAGGGCCTGGGCACGGTGGACGCGATCCTCGCCATCATCGCCGGCAACGTCATCCTGTTCGTGTACGCGTCGGCCCTCGGCTATGCCAGCGGCAAGTGGGGGCTGAACTTCCCCCTGACGGTCCGTGCGGTCTTCGGCGGCCGGGGCTCGGTCATCCCGATCGTCATCCTCGCCGTCCTGGTGACCGGGTGGTTCAGCTTCCACACCTGGCTCACCGCCGACATCATCCGGGCCGCCTTCGCGATCGAGTCGGGCGTGGCCGTGGCGCTGATCGCGCTCGTGGTGGGGGTGATCTACGCCGTTCCCGTGATCTTCGGTATCAAGTCGATGGCACTCGTGCGTCAGATCGCCATTCCGGCGATGGTGCTGTTCGTCATCTACTACCTCGTCACGAAGGTCTTCCCGGCCGGGTCGGCCCTGTTCGAGTCCACGGGCGACGGTTCGATGTCCTTCCTGACCGGTGCCGGGATCGCCTGGGCGACGTACGCGGTGAGCGGCACCATGACCGGTGACATCGTCCGCTACACCCGCACGGGCGGTCAGGCCATCGGCGTCACCGGGATCGCATTCCTCTTCAGCAACGCGCCCTTCATGATCCTGGGCGCCTTGTTCGCGGCGGCGATCGACGACCCGACCGTGCCCTACTTCCTCGACTCCGACAGCCTGTCGGTGCTCATTCCGCTCGCGGCCATCGCGATCCTGAGCACCTGGTCCACCGCGGACGCCTGCCTGTACAACGCCGCAATGGGTTTCTCGAACAGCCTGCCCAACGTCAACTGGCGTCGGGCCGCCATCCTCGGCACCGTCCTCGGGATCATCGCCGCGATGACGGGCGTGATCGGGAACGTCACCAACCTGCTGATCACCATCGGTCTCATCGTGCCCCCGGTCGGCGGCGTGATCATCAGCGACTACTTCCTGGTCCGGGGGCGGCACGGGTACGGCTTGGACCGCCGATCGCCCGTCAACTTCGCCGCGATCATCGCCGTCGCGCTCGGCATCGGTACCGGCCTGCTCATGTACTTCGCCTTCCCGAACTTCATCTTCGGCATCCCGGGGATCACCGTCGCGCTCGTGACTTACGGGCTCCTCACCAAGACCGTCGGTCCGTCGCTGGGAGCCGAGGAACCGTCTGTCGTCAACGCCGCGGAAGCGGAGGGCATGACCAAGCCGGCGGCCGCGCCCAGCGTCGCCGCCTGATCGAGGAGGAGATCACGACCATGACCGACATCTGCGCCATGCCGGCGACCGACCTGGCCGCGGCGGTCAAGGCGGGCGAGCTCTCGCCCGTGGACGTCGTCCAGGCGGTGAGCGACCGGATGGATGCCGTCGAACCCGTGCTGCACGCGTTCTGCACCCCGACCCTCGACCTCGCCCGCCAGCAGGCGGAGGACCTCGCACGCCGCATCGCCGCTGGGGAGCGGGTCGGTCCGCTGGCGGGCGTGCCCGTCGGCATCAAGGACCTGGTGGCGACCAAGGGTATCCGGACGGCGATGGGTTCGAAGGCCTACGAGGACTTCGTACCCGACGAGGACGACATCGTCGTGGAACGCCTCAAGGCGGCCGACGCCATCATCATCGGCAAGACCAACGTGCCAGAGTTCGGTTACAGCGGGGTCGGGCACAACCCGGTCTTCGAGACGACGCGCAACCCGTGGAACCCCGCGATGACCCCGGGAGGCTCCAGCGCCGGCTCCGGAGCCGCTGTCGCGGCCGGCATGGGCCCCATCGCCGTCGGCAGCGACGGTGGCGGATCGGTGCGCATCCCGTCGGCCCACTGCGGCCTCTTCGGCATGAAGGCGTCGATGGGACGGGTTCCGCTGTACCCGGGGTGCCGCGACGAGCGGTTTCCCGGGGTCTCGAGCTGGGAGTCCCTGGAGCACATCGGTCCCATGTCGCGGACCGTGGCCGACAGCGCCTTGATGCTGTCGGTGATGGCCGGTCCCGACCCCCGCGATCGACACACGATCCCGACCTCGGACGTGGACTGGACCGGTTGCCTGTCCGGCGACATCCAGGGGCTCCGCGTGGCCTTCAGCCCCGACCTCGGCTACGCCGCGGTTGACCCCGAGGTGCGCGAGACCGTCCAGCGCGCCGTCACCGTCTTCGAGAAGGAGCTCGGCTGCGTCGTGGAGCAGGCCGACCCCGGCTTCGCGGACCCGTATGCCGCCTTCTGGGGCATCGTCGCTCTCGACACGGATCTGCGGGGGATGCGACGCCTCGCCGCCGAGCACGAGATGTCCCCACACCTGGTGGAGTTCCTGGCCCGACCATGGACGGCCGAGGACCTCACCGACGCGGTGATGACGCGGAAGGCGGTGAACAACAGGATGTGGCGGTTCATGGAGAACTACGACCTCCTCCTCACCCCGACGCTCACCGTTCCGCCGTTCCCGGTGCACGTGCAGGGGCCGGAGAAGGTCGACGGCCGGATGGTGCCGTCCTTCCAATGGCTGTCCTTCACGCTGCCCATCAACATGACCGGTCAGCCGGCAGCCACCGTTCCGGCCGGCTGGACGAAGGACGGCCTGCCCGTCGGCCTGCAGATCGTCGGCCGGCACCTCCAGGACGAGTCCGTCCTGCGCGCGGCCGCGGCGTTCGAGGCGGCTGCTCCCTGGCACGACCGGTGGCCCGCTCTGGTGCGGAGCTGACGTCCCTTGCTGCGTCGACGGGGCGTCGTCTGCCCCGTCGGCGCAGCCCCCGCCGCACGTCGCCCGTGACGGGTGCCCGGCTCGAACCCTGTACCCCTGTCCGACGACACTCGAGGTCATCGATGGCCGGTCGTCATAGGTGAGCGCGGCGAGCAGTTGCCGCACCGAATCTGGGCAAGGGCGTCGGTGGCGGGACGCGAATGTGTACCAGCCCGACTGAACTGACCCCCGTCAGACGGCCCCCATGTTGCAGGTCCGATCCGCAGTTTCGTACGTGACCCACAGGCGGCGGCCGAGCGGTCCGCGGTGCCGGCAGAGGGGATCGCCCGGCGGATCGCCGCCCGCTACGGCCTCAAGCTCACCCCGTGACCAGTTGTGGTCGTGGGAGGAGGGCGAAGAAGGGCCTCTACCTGGCCGTATGAGCGCGCCCGGCCTAACCCATTGATGATTGATGGAGCGGAGAACAAGGGTCTCCAGGGGCCCGAAACGGCCCTTCTGCAGGGTCCTCCAGACTTCATCAGCACAGCTAACAAGCCGCTCGACCTCCGGCTTTGCGTGGAGCGGGTGCAACTCGTGGCTACTTCCATCACAAGGTCGACGTGTCTCACTCTTCTGTCGCTTCCTTCTTGACATCCGGATCACAGCTCTGGACCCTAGGGCTCGTGGCTACTAGAACCGAGGTTGTACTGGTCGATGACCTGAATGGCGATGCGCTGGCCAGCACGACCGTGCAGTTTGCCCTCGACAAGACTGAGTATGAACTGGACCTGAGCGACGAGAACGCTGCGGCGATGCGTGAGGCGCTCTCCCGCTACGTGAAGGCCGCCCGGAAGCTCTCATCTGGTGGAGGCCGTCGCGCCGCTGCCGCGAAGCCGGCCTACTCGGGTGTTGACCCGGCTGCAGTGCGCGCCTGGGCTGCTGGGCAGGGCATCACGGTGTCTCCGCGCGGTCGGATCAAGGCCGACGTCGTCGAGCGGTACCGAGCCGCCGGCAACTGACACCCCCGCCTCCGAGGTTTCACGCTTCTCGCAGGGGAAGCAGCCGACAGTCAGGTCAGATGATCGGCGACATACGCCCGGCGTTGAGCAGAGGTACTCCTTGTACACCGAATCACTCCTGGATTCGGTCGTGCATGAACTCCTACCGCGCCTGGTCTTCCGGACCGCCGAAGAACTCGCTCACGGCCAGCATGTCGCGATGCACGGCGGCGACGTCGACGCGGTCGGAGATGAACGCCGTCTGCAGGCGCGTCAGCGCCCGGGACGTGGCCGCCGCATCCTCGGAGGTGTCGGGCCACCGGTTCGTCAGCGCCCAGCCCAGGTCCACCCACTGCTCGACGACGTCCCCGGGACTGAACTCGATCGGCTCCTGGGTCAGCGGCTGCAAGTCCTCGGCGAGGTCGGCCAGCAACAGCGCAGGTACTCTTTCCAGGCCTCGAGGAACCGGTAGACGTTGCAAACTTGTCCGTCCACGACCTGATTGTGCGGGTAGTGGGTCTAAAAGAAGAACGGCTCCGCAGGGCTGATCGCCTGGAACCTTCGGGCACCAGCTGGACGCGAGAAATCCACCTCCGCACCGGGGCTGTTCCGCCAGCTTGCGGTACCACTCGCCGTCGGTCACTCCGGCGTACACCTTGATGAAACCCAATCTGGAGAGCCCGCGCTTCCTGCCCTGCAGGCGCGTGTTCCGCGCTGGGTGACCCTCCATCAGACCCCGGCGCCCCGGCGGGAGAGCGTGGGGACTCTCCGGCTGCCCAGGTGAGATGTCGAGCCCCCGCAGGTCGGCGAGCAGTTTTACGCGTTGCCACAAGGCGAGACTGGGCGAAGTGTGGGACGGCAAGCCTTTATCGTTTGCGGCGACATGGCAGGTCTTCTTCGCTCAGAGGGGCCACGTTGGATCAGTCCCGTGCTGACGACCTTACTCGTTGGACCGCTTGACCTACCCGATGTAATGAGCGGGTGAGCCGCAACTACACTCTGCCCACCATCAAGACACTGTTCGGCGAGGCGAGCGCATGCGCCTACCCCGGCTGTGGCGAGCCGCTAATCTTCACTGACCGAGGCAAGAAGACGGCCATCGCCGAAATCGCGCACATCCGCTCCGAGCTGCGCGGTGGTCCGCGACACGATCCTGACTACACCGGAGACGTGAATGGTCCTGGCAACCTCCTGCTGTTGTGCGGAAAGCACCACAAGCCAGTCGACCGTCATGAGAGCACGTACTCGGTCGCCGAACTTGAGCGGTGGAAGGTGGCCCAGCGGGCGAGTGCGCGCGGCGGCACGGAGCTGACGGGTACCGATCTCCGGTCCTACTCGGCCATCGGAAGCGAAGACCGACGAATAGTGACGGACATCGCGCGCCTAGCGCAGAGAGCGGCGGGGTTGAACAGAATCGCTCAAGCCGCGATCTACGGCGTAGAGGACGAGGATGTGCAGGACAGGTCGCTGATGTGGGCCAAAAGTGTTGGAGTCACAGGCGCTCCTCCTCCTGCGATCGAGCTATCCGAGCCTCATCGGGACAAGCTTGACGAAGTCCTGGGAAAGTTGGAAGAAGAAGTTGCGGTCCTTGACATGACATCTCCGGGGCCAGTGGCGGACGCGGCGAAGGATGTGATGGTGCATGCCTTCCGGGCCGGAATCTTGCCGGACCATTTAAAGGAACGAGCCGGCAATCTGAGAGTCTCGCTTCGGCGACTATGGAAGGTCGCCAACGGAGAAATTGAGCCCGGGGGCGGCTGGTACTAGGCCGTGAGGGAATCCAACTCCGGCTCTCCCTCGAGCATGACCTCGGTTGCCGCCCACACAAAGGCGTTCATCTCGTCAGGGGAGTCGCCGGACTCGGCCGGTTACCGCACCGTGGTCGTGCCCGGGGAAGATGCCGGTGAAGAGGATGGCCTGGCGGACGGGCTGCCCGGCGCCGGTGCCAGTGACAGTGACAGCCCGGACGACAAGGGATTGACTGCTCAAACCCTACCGCTCGCTGCTGAGCTGGATTCCTGGCCTCGGCCTCCCAGCGGCGTCAGTCCTCGCTAGGAGCGGAGGTACCGCTGGACCGGCGGATCAGGTCCGCCACCAGAGCCCGGTGCTTGTTCAGGTCCGCCTTGCCGTCTACCTGGATCCGGTACCGGCCCCACCGGGTGTTGTACGACAGCTCCTCGACCCCAGACTGCTCGATCAGGGCGGTCACTTCGTCGCTTTGTGGAATGCGGAACTCGACGATCAGGTGCTTCTTCCGGGGCCGGAACTGCACGAAGTTGTCCGCGAGACCGTCGCGAGCGAGGCCGATGTAGAACTTGTTGTACTTCAGGTCCAACTTCGCGCCGGTGATCTCGTTGACCATGCCGAGGATCTCGTCGGCGAGCGCGACCATCGTCGGGGATCCCTTGTCGGTCCAGTAGACCCGGTCGGTGGCTTGGCCGGGTTCGTCCTCCTCCTCGGTGCCGAGCCGGACGATGTCCAGCACAGTCGTGGCGTTGATGGTAACCACGCCGTCGGCGACTTCCAACGCGCGCATCTGGACGGCGACGATGGGGATCGCCTTGTTGAACAACGCGACGACGTTGAGGAAACGACTGGTCACGTCCTCAGCGACCAGAACGGCGACGTGCTCGTACTGCGGGAATCGGGTTCGCTCCAGATCCCAGTATTCGATGGTCCGGATGATGTGGGCTTCGTCGGTCGCGCCCAACTGGACCTCGACTTCGTAACGCGTGTTCGCTTCAGGGTCGCTGAAGAGCAGGTCGAGTCGCCCGGCGCGAGGCTGACGCCGCTCGGCGTCCTTGAGGACGAGACCGTCGCCGAGGCCGAGCAGGCTCGGATGGTCAGCGAGGATCGCCTGGAGCCATTTCTCGTTCAGCGTCGGATGCGCCTTGAGGCTGACGACCTTGGCCTTCCGGAACTCCACCAGGCGTACTCCCTCCCGGCGCGCAGGGCACCGCCCAAAGCGTCTGGACCCTCGTCCCGCTCACGATCATGCCTGAGCCCAGCGGCGAGGACCGGCGACCTCAGGGACCCGGCTGCGATCGCCACAGCGGTTGCCACGGTCCGGTGGTCCCAAAAAGCGCCCGGGCACCGCTTACCAGGAGACACCGGGCTCATAGGTCCCGAAGCTCCACTCCTGACCGCCAGGGTCCAGGATTCGCGCCCGCCGGGTGTGGAAGGGAGTGTCCTCCGGCGAAATGACCGGCTGGGCACCGGCGGCAACGGCCCGCTCGAACGCCCCGTCGACGTCCTCGACGCGCAGGTAGAGACCGCGTCCAGTGGACCGTCCGATCAGCGGCGGTACCTGGTAGTCGGCGTCGTCACTGCTCACCATCAGGGCGACATCCCCCCAGCGGACCTCGGCGTGCGTCACCTCGCCGTCCGGCCCCTGCTGACGCCGGACCTCCGAGAAGCCGAGCGCGGCCAGCCAGTCGAGCGCGGCCGGGGCGTCGCGGTAGCTCAGGTACGCGAACAGCTGCGAAGTCACCCGGTCGAACCTAGGGACTCCCGCTGCTCCCGCAAAGAACGGAGGCGCCGCCTCCGCGGACCACGGCGTCGATACGTCTGACGCATGGGGTGTCCGGCTGGTCTGTCCGGAGAGCGTTGAGCGACTGGCAGGTGGAGGTGTGTCCTGATCGTGACATCGACCTGCCGCTGGCGCCGCCTGTCGTACTACATTGCGCCGTCCCGCCCGGGCTCTCGGTTCAGTCGCGGGGCGGCGTCCTCGCGGTTGCAGTGCAGGACGAGGCCTCGGGTGACGATGTAGCGGTACGAAGCGGGAGCGCATCGACCAGGACGTCCTGCATCGCCGCGCTCAGGTTGCGGTGCTGTCCGGTCTGGCAGCCGGCGACGACGGCTCCGACCTGATGGCGGCAGCGGCTCTCAGTCACGCGCCCGGCCGGCGCCGAGCCGCTGGCGTATGAGGGACTGCGAGAGCGCTACCTGCCGGAGGTGACGTTCCGCAGCCGTGTCGGACACCGCAACAGCCAATACGCCCTGTGCGCCGCCGCGTGCATGCGTGGCCGGCCTGCAGCCCGACCTGGTGAGCGATGTCGGCTGGTGGGAGACCCCGCTGTGGCAGTACGCCGTCTACGCCGTCGTCAACTACAGCCGGGCGGCGGCAGAGCGCACGGCGGTTCCAGTCGCGCAGATTGCTCGGCGGTCGCCGCCCGGCACGGCCTCGAGCTCATCGGGTGACCAGTCGTGGTCCAGAAGAGGGGCACACGAGGGCCGCTATCTGGCCGTATCGCGCCGAGCGGCGTGACCCGTTCATGACCCACGCAGCGGAAAACAGGGGTCATCAGGACCGCAACACTTGCTCCAGCTACGCCGAATGCGGACAGGGCTTCGGCCTCGTCCACCAGGACGGGCTGTCCTACTGGGACCACAACCTCGGCCCCGACGGTGACCCCGCCTCCCCGGACGCCTCCCCGATGCGCGCCACGTCCCTGGCCGGGCTGCCGCCGGCCTACGTCCTCACCGTCGAATACGACGTCCTCCGAGACGAGGGTGAGGCCGACGCCCGGGCCCTACATGCTGCCGGCGTGCCGGTACAGCACCGGCGGTGGAACGGTCACCTGCACGGCTTCCTCGGTGACCCGGCCACCTTCAGCGACGCCGAACCCGCCCTCGCCGAGATCGCCGCCGCTCTCCGCTCGCCTGCACCACCGGCGGTAGAGCCGCACCGTCCCACTGAGCGATCGATCTGCGGGACAGGGCCTGATCCGACGGTCAGTGCACGGTGCAGATGCAGAACCGGTTGCCGTCGGGGTCGGCGACGACGACGAAGGAGGGGGCGTGGGACGGGTCGAGCGTGCGGCCACCCGAAGCGCCGACGGCGGCGACGACCTCGCCCTGCAGTTCGTCGGCGACGTGCACGTCGAGGTGCAGCCGTGACGTGGACGGCGAGTCGGTTCGCTGGAACCACACCGTCGGTCCGCGACCGAAGGGGTCCGTGACCTCGTCCTCCTCTGGCCCCACCTGGTAGCCGAGCGCGGCCGCCCAGCTGTGTGCCAGCGCCGCGGGGTCGTCCGCATCCACGCCGATCTCGTAGGAGCGGGCGGCTGCCGGCACCGCGGGGATGCCTCGCTCGCCGGCCAAGGCGCTGATCCGGGCGGCCAAGGCGGTATCGCGCTCGGTCACGTGGTTTCCGGCAGCGCGCGTCGTCGTCCGTACGAAGACGTGCCGGTAGCGCCAGTCGACATCGGGATGGTGGCCGGTCTCTTCAGCGACGACCCCGATGGCCGCTACCAGCTCCAGCGCGGCCGGCACGCTGCCGGCCTCGTACGCTGTCGCTAGCGCTCGCGGGTGCCGCCGCCAGTCGACCAGGTCTTCGAGTGCGACCGCGATCTCTTGCGGCTCGAGCGCGGTGAGGGCCATGCAGCCGAGCATGGCAGCTGGCAGCACTCGCGCATCCCGGGCGCCCCGTTTTCCCATCCTGTTCCGGCGGGGAGGCGATTGGCCTCGGTGCTGTAGGTCAGGTGTCTTCGGGGTCGGCGCCGCGGGCGGCGCGGCCTCCGTCCACGGGGATGGCGGCGCCGGTGATGAAGCTGGCGGCATCGGAGAGCAGCCAGGCCACCCGCCCGGTGAGGATTCCCGCACGGGGGCGCTGACTGCGGCTCTCGCCAACGGCGGACGTCGCCGTCCGTCGAGACGTGTGAGCCACGTTGACGTGCGAAGGCGGGGCTGCTCGCCGCTCACCCCGCTCGAGATGCACTCACCCCAATGGCGATCCCCAAGGAGGTGTCGCCGCACCTGGAGTACGCCGCTTCCGTTGATCGCTCCGTCACCCTCTCGTTGCGGGATGCCGAGCGTCTGTCGGACGTGGCGAGCACAGGGCAGTGTGTGCCAGCGGAGTTCGTCCACCACGGTCCAGACAGGTTCATGTTCGTACTGTTCGCGCCCTGAGCTGCGGTTCTGGACGGTGATGACTCACCAGGGACTACACCCCCTCGAACTCGAAATTGGTCCATACGGACAGGGTGCAGATGTCAAGGAAGTCCGCGATGACGGGTGACCTGGCGAGGGGCCCTGCCGCTTGATGCTCAAGCGTCCCAACTCGTGCTCGGGGAGTGGCACCTGCCGTCGTCCCCGGAGGGCGCCCGGGCGGGACCCCGTCATGACGCAAGTAGGGCCCTCGTCGTGCCTCAAGCAGCGGTCAAAGCCGGTGGTCAGCGGTCAGCAGGGGTCTGCCTCACTGAGGCACAAGAGCGGCACCGACGCCCTGCTGAGCTGGGAAAACGAGGCATACGACCTGGTCAGTGCGTGGAGCGGGTGACCGGGATCGAACCGGCATGGCCAGCGTGAAAGGCGGGACTCGCCAATTTGTCTGTGCTGGTCAGTCGCTTGTTCCGCTGTCCGGAGGCCCACGCGTGACCCATGTGTGACCCACTGGCACCAGGCTCGAGTTCGGACCCCGTCCGTGACTCCGCCCGCGAGGATCACTACGCGGCATCGTGGGCCCTGATGGGCCCCACGCCATGATCAGGACGCCAGGAAGATGGGCCATCCGTCGGGAGGTGGTTGCCCCGGCGAGAGTGTCCGCAGCCGGGCGAGCGTGGTCGGGTCCTGGACCTCCAGCCAGGCGACGAGTTGGCGGAAGGACACCAGGCGCACGTCAGGCTGTTCGGCCATCTGGCGCAGGGCCTCCTCGACGGCGTCCATGTAGATGCCGCCGTTCCACTGCTCGAAGTGGTTGCCGATGAACAGCGGCGCCCGGTTGGTGGTGTAGGCGCGTTCGAAGCCCGCGAGATAGGCGTCGCGGGCCTGGGCTCGCCAGGTCGGGTACATGCCCGGGTCGCCGTCCGTGTCGCCGTTGGTCTGCTTGTACATGATGTTGTAGTCCATCGCCAGGGCGTGGCGGGCCTTACCAGCGGGGGCGTCGGGGAACGGCACAGCCTGCAGTGGGAAGTCCCACAGGCCCAACCGCTGGTCGGGCCAGATCTGCACTCCACCGGGTGAGCTGGCGTCGTACTTCCAGCCCAGCGCAGCGGCGGTGGGCAGCAGCCCCTCCTGGCCCTGCAGGCAGGGGGTGCGGCCGCCGATGAGCTCGCGCTCGTAGTCGAAGGGGAGCGGCGCCACGTCGGGTCGGCCGGTCAGCCCGGTGGTGGTCTTCCAGGTCTGCACGAACCGCTTGGCCTGGGCGATCTCCTCGGCCCAGTCGGCCGGCGTCCACAGCGAGACCCCGTTGTCCCCGCAGAAGTGCCCGTTGAAGTGGGTGCCGATCTCGTGGCCGTCCAGCCAGGCGGCGCGGACCTCGCTCATGGTGGCGACGACCTCGGCGGTGGACAGGAAGGTGATGTCCGAGGCGCCCACCGGATGCCGTGGCGGGGCGTACTGCATCCGGTGGTCGGACGGCAGGGCGTAGATGCCGCTGAGGAAGAAGGTCATCGCCGCGCCGTACTCGGCCGCCAGCGAGCGGAACCGCGGGAACAGCCCGGTCTCCAGGTTGGCGGCTCCGTCCCAGGAGAAGACGACGAACTGCGGCGGCGTCTGTCCTGGCTCCAGTCGCTCGGGCACCGGCTGGTGCGGCTGGGGACCTGTGTCGGCGGTCGACCCGTCACCGATGAGCCGCTCGGTTCTGCCTCTGCTCTCAGCAGCTGGGTCGTGCCTGGTCAAGCCACGACCCAGCCCGATCCCCAGCACTGCTACCGACGCATACTCCAGGAACTCCCGCCGAGACAACCCGCTCATGTGGCAGAGCCCTTCCGCTCGTGGACGAAGCGGTCGCGGGCCCATCGTTCACGCGCTCCAGGATTCAGCCGGTGGTGACGCGCCGAGCATCTGAACGACTGTCCGCGAACCCCGTCACGAGGTGCCCTCATCGAGATGGGCTGTTCATGGACGCGTGTTGGCCGCGTCGTCTCAGAACGCGCCTTGGAACTCGCTCACCGGGCCAGCCGGCGGGACAGGGTCATGACCATGGCGAGGTGGAGCATCGCTGCTGCGTGCCCGGGCCGGGTCTCGTAGTCGCGCACGCAGCGGCGGTGCTTGCTGATCCAGGCCGGGGTTCGTGCCACGACCCAGCGGCGGGGGAGGAGTGGGCCGAGCCGGCGCATCAGCTCCTTGGTGGTCGCGCCGGTCGACGCGGCGAGGGTGGCGCCGGAGTGACGGAGCTCGTGCGGCCGGACCGCTGGCAGGCCGATGGCGTCGGCGGCGCGGCGGAAGGTCGAGTTCCAGTTGCTGCGGGCGAGGTAGCCGCCGGAACTGGACAACTCTCGGGGACCTGGGTCCCGGCGATGTCCTGCTCAGCCCCAGCGGCCCACCGGTCACGGTCGCGACCGTGAGCGCCCCCTACTACGCCGACGGCTGGCGGGTGACACTGGCCTCCGGGGAGACCTTCAACGTCCCCGGGGGCCTGCGTCTCACCGACGACGGCCTCTACCTGGCCGGCCGCGGTTTCGTCCCCGTCGGCGACTCCCGGGCGCCCATGAAGACGTCCGGGTTGACCCGCACTCATGCGTGGAGCGGGTGACCGGGATCGAACCGGCATGGCCAGCTTGGAAGGCTGGGTCCCTCCACCCGTGTCTTTGCTGGTCCTAGCCTAGACCGCCAGCGTTCGTGCCTTCCGTGTGCCTTGTGAGCGCGGCGCCCGATTCGCTGGTCAATGCCTACGGTGCGCCGTTCGGCCGAGGTGCATGGGCGGCGCCGGGCGCTTGGCTCGGTGAAGAGTGTGGGAGGGGTCGTCACCCACTCCTCGCTCAGCCATGGGGGCTCGACGTAGCGCGAACGACACACGGGCGTCGGGGCCTACAGGCCGTCGAGCGGCCCGGTCGCCTGTGAGCCAGCGAGAATGAGCTGCCGGCCTCGGCGCCGTGCGGGTTGAAGTCAAAGCACTGCGCGTAGTGGCCGGCCCGATCTCTCGGGGGAGGTCTGCTCGGACGGTCACACCGCTGCCGAGCAGGTCCGGGCGGTCCCGCACCGCTGTCGAGCGGACCGCAGACACGACCCGCTCTGTCCGGGCTCCGCGCCGTTCCGACCACGCCGCACGACGGGTCGAGCCACCTTGCGAGGCCGCTGCCGGTCAGTCCTCCGAGCCCTCCTGCTCGGCGTAGGTGTCCAGCAACGCGCGGGCGCGGGCACCCGCAGCGCCCTCCTGATCCAGTGCAGAGCGGAACGAGTCCAGCTTCTGCTCGCCTGCCGGGAAGGGAGGCAGCAGGGGGACGTCGGGGTCGGTGCGTACCTCGACGACGACAGGCCGGTCGGCGGCCAGCGCTCGGTCCCATGCCGGCCCGAGATCGGCGGGATCCTCGACTCGGATGCCGGTGAGCCCCAGCAGGTCGGCGTAGCCGGCGTAGGGGAAATCGGGCAGCGCCTGGCTGTCGTCGAAGCGCGGGTCTCCCTCCATCTCCCGCTGCTCCCAGGTCACCTCGGCGAGGTCGCGGTTGACCAGGACGCAGACGACGAACCGCGGGTCGGCCCACTGCCGCCAGCGGTGCGCGACCGTGACGAGCTCGGCGTTGCCGAGCATCTGCATGGCGCCGTCGCCGGAGAGTGCGACGACCGGCCGATCCGGTGCGGCCAGCTTCGCTGCCACTCCGTAGGGCACCGCGCAGCCCATGGACGCCAGGGTGCTGGACAGGTGCGCGGGCACACCGCGGGGCAGCCGCAGTTGGCGGGCGTACCAGTAGGTGACCGAGCCGACGTCGACGGCGATCTGGGCGTCGACCGGTAGCCGCGGGCTCAACTCGGCGACGACCGCCTCGGGGTTGACCGGCGTGGCCGGCGTCGCTGCCCGCTGCGCGGACAGCTCGTGCCAGGAACGGACGGCGTCCTCGACCTCGGCCCGCCACGGCGACCCGCTGCGGTCCTCGAGGAGCGGCAGCAGCGCCCGCAGGGTCTCGGCGGCGTCACCGGGCAGCCCGACCTCGATCGGGTAGCGGTCCCCCAGGTGGCGGCCGTCGACGTCGGTCTGAACCGCCCGGGCCTGGCCAGGCGCGGGGTAGAACTCGGTCCACGGGTCGTTGGTGCCGACCATCAGAAGGGTGTCGCAGCCGCCGAGCAGGGCGGCGGACGCCGTCGTGCCCAGGTGGCCCATGACCCCGGCGGCGGCCGGGTGCGCCTCGTCGACGTAGGGCTTGCCGAGCAGGCTGGTGGCGATCCCGGCACCCAGCCGGTCGGCGACGGCGACGACGTCCTGCTGGGCGCCGCGGGCGCCCTGGCCGACCAGCAGGGCCACCCGCTGCCCGGCGTTGAGGACGTCGGCGGCGGCGCGCAGGTCCTCCTCGGCGGGCAGGTGCCGCCCGCGCCGCCAGGTCGGCGCGGTGACGACGACGCCGTGCTCCTGCTCCGGCTCGGGGGCCGGCTGCTGCTGCACGTCGTGCGGCAGGACGACGACGGTGGGGGAGCGGGTCTCCAGCGCGGTGCGGAAGGCGCGGTCGAGCACCAGCTGCGCCTGCTGGGGGGCGGTGACCGTCTGGGCGAACTGGGCGGCGACGTCCTTGACCAGTGAGAGCAGGTCGATCTCCTGCTGGTACTCCGCGCCCAGCACGGTGCGCTGCTGCTGGCCCATGATCGCGACCACGGGCGCGCTGTCGAGCTTGGCGTCGTAGAGGCCGTTGAGCAGGTGCACCGCCCCCGGCCCCTGCGTGGAGAGGACGACGCCGACGCCGCCGGTGTACTTGGCGTGCCCTACCGCCATGAAGGCCGCGGCCTCCTCGTGCCGGGCCTGCACGAACGCGGGGTCGCCGTCGGCCCGGCGCAGCGCGCCCATGACCGCGTTGATGCCGTCGCCGGAGTAGCCGAACACCCGCGGGACGCCCCAGGCACGTAGCCGCTCGACGACCAGGTCCGCGACCAGCCGCTCGCTCATCGCGGCATTCCGGCCGCGCGCCGCACCAGGTCGTCGTAGACCGACGGGTCGTCGGAGTCCACCACCGGGTAGCCGGCAGCGGAGGAGTGCTGCTCGGTGCCGGGGTTGTGCACGTCGGAGCCGTCGGCGAGGAAGAAGTGCGGGCTGCCCTGCACCTCGCCGGCGTGCGCGCGGTAGTCGGCCATCATCGGCCCGCGGGCGCGGCCGTCGTCCAGCGCCGCGGCCAGCGCGCCGGCGTCCACGGCGTCGCAGCCGCGCGCCACGTCCAGGACCTCGTGCAGCATCGAGATGCACCGGCTGTCGCGGAAGAAGGCCAGCCGCAGCGCCATGTCCAGCTGCTCGGCAGCGGCCGGCGACTGGGTCTTGGCCGCGTGCACCGCCTCGTTGGCCAGCAGCACCGTCACCGGCCAGTCCGAGGGCTGGCCCTGCCACGGGGTGATGCCGAGGTCGGGCTCGAGCTGGCCGACGACGGGCAACTCGGCGTTGAGCATGCGCATGGGGATGGCGAAGGAGTTGACGTCCTCCAAGAGGAAGAGCCGGTGGTCGATCCGGACGGCGCCATCCAGGCCGAGCCGTGACCGCGCCGCGTAGAAGCGGTGCAGCGCGACGGTCGACCACGCGCAGACCACGTCGGTGTACACGGCCACGGTCCCGGGGGTGACGTCGACGGTCATGGTTGCGCCCTACCCGCGTGACGTCGCGGCACGCACCCGGCGCACCTTCCCCGGATGACGCCCGAGCGGCGAGGTGGACGTCGCCGCGCGTGGTGAGGCCGGGCGGATCAGCTCTTGTTCCCCGGCTCGTTGCGACGGGTCTCGAAGGTCTTGTGCCCGTTGGGGCAGGGCGGGATCTCGTCGCCCTGCTGCACGTGCACCTTCTCGCTGCAGTGGGCGCAGTAGAAGTCGCCTGTCTTCTGGGCCTTCTCGCCGGCGTGGGCGGCCATGGATGCCTCCTGGGTGGGATGGGGGTGGGAGATGGGCGGTCAGTGCAGGGCCAGTCCGCCGCCCTGAGCTCGGCTGTCCGGGTCGATGCCGAGTTCGCGGAGGAGGTCGGCATCGCGCACGGTGTCGACCTCCACGTCGAGCTCGTCCGCTGCCCGACGGGCCTCGTCGATACGGCCGCCTGTCCGCAGCACCTGGACGACGTGCGACCTGTCGATGTTCACGCGGTACCTCCTGTTCCCGGCGGATTTCCGGGTGCCGGTGTGATCGGACGTGCCGGCGGTGACCGCCGTGATGCGGTGTGACTGGGTCAGGACGACGGGTCGAGGGCGACCTTGGTCCAGCCGGTCTGCCGCTGGTCGAAGGTCTCGTAGGCGTCGAGCACCGAGGGCATGTCATCGACCTGGGTCAGCACCGTCGAGGGGTCGATCGCGCCGGTGCGCACCAGGTCGAGCAGGTGCGGGATGTAGCGGCGGTGGTTGCAGTTGCCCATCTTCACGGTGAGGTTCTTGTTCATCGCCGCACCGGTCGGAAAGCTGGTCATCTGCGGCGGGTAGACGCCGATGATCCCGATGCTGCCGGCCTTGGCGACGGCCTCGACGGCCCACTGCAGCGACTGGCTGGGCGCGTCGCCGGGCACCCAGGTGTCGCCCTGCGGGTTCTGCTCGGGGGCCACCTGCGAGCGCTCCTGCTCGAACTGCCCGGCCTGCTGCTCGGCCGCTTCGGCCGCCGGCCCGCTCTTCGGGCGCTGCGCGTCCACGCCGACGGCGTCGATCACCCGGTCGACGCCGATGCCACCGGTCAGCTCCTTGACCACGGCCACTGGATCCTCGGCGTTGAAGTCGATCGCCTCACCGCCGCGGGCACGGGCCTGGTCCAGCCGCGAGCCGATGCCGTCGACGACGAGCACCCGCCCGGCCCCCTGCTGGAAGGCGCTGGTGACGGCGAACTGGCCGACCGGCCCTGCGCCGAGCACCAGCACGGTGTCGCCCTGGCCGACCTCGGCCAGCCGGGCGCCGAACCAGGCCGTCGGGTAGATGTCCGACAGCATGATCGCCGCGTCGTCGCCGACCTCGTCGGGCAGCCACACCGGTCCCACATGCGCGAAGGGGATGCGGGCGTACTGCGCCTGCAGGCCGTCGACCGGGCCGGTGGTCTGCGGCCCGCCGAAGAAGCAGGTGCCCGCGTCGGCGCCGTTGGGGTTGGCGTTGTCGCACTGGGCGTAGTAGCCGGCCCGGCAGTACGAGCACGTGCCGCAGGCGACGGTGGAGGGGATGACCACCCGGTCGCCCGGCCGCAGGTTCCGGACCCCCGACCCGACCTCGCGCACGACGCCGACCGCCTCGTGGCCGAGGATCGTGCCCTCGACCATCCCGCTCATCGTGCCCCGCACGAAGTGCAGGTCGGTGCCGCAGATCGCGCTCGCGGTGATCTCCACGATCGCGTCGGTCGAATCCTGGATGGTCGGATCGGGGACGTCGTCCAACCGGATGTCCCCGACGCCGTGCCACACCACTGCCTTCACGTGTCCTCCTGGAACGAGCATGCACCGCGGACCTGGGCTCGATCGCGGCCGTCGCCGTTCGCGCCCTACCCGGTCGGACGGCGCTCACCCGTCCCCGTCGCGATGCGTCCCGTCGAGGAGAGGCGGGTAGGGGCGCCCTGCTCGAGCAGCCGGGCGCCGCAGACCACCGGCAGGAGCCGCCGTGAAAATCGTCATGTCCCTGTACCCCGCGCCCGAGAGCGGCGCCCCGCCAGAGCTGCTCGGCTGCGCCGAGAACGCGCTCGGGCTGCGCGAGTGGCTGGAGGGCGAGGGGCACCAGGTCGTCTCCACGTCGGCCCGCGAGGGCGAGGAGCTCACGAAGGAGCTCGCGGACGCCGAGGTGCTGATCACCACGCCGTTCTGGCCGGTCTACGCCGACCGGGAGCTGCTCGAAGCCGCTCGTGAGCTGAAGCTGGTGCTGACCGCCGGCGTGGGCTCCGACCACGTCGACCTGCGCGCCGCCGCGGACCGCGGCCTGCTCGTCGCCGAGCAGACCGGCAGCAACGTGGTGAGCGTCGCCGAGCACGCGGTCATGCAGCTGCTCGCGCTCGTGCGCAACTACGTGCCGGCCTACCAGCAGGTCGTCGACGGCCGCTGGGACATCGGCGAGATCGCCGCCCGCTCCTGGGACCTGGAGCGCAAGACCGTCGGCATCTACGGCGCCGGCGCCATCGGCCAGCTCATCGCGATCCGGCTCAAGGGCTTCGACGTGGAGACCCTCTACTACAAGCGCACCCGCCTGGAGCACCCGCAGGAGCAGGTCATCGGGGCGCGGTACGCGCGGCTGGAGGAGATGCAGGAGCGCTGCGACGCCATCGTCATCACCGCGCCGCTGACGCCCGAGACCGAGAAGCTGTTCGACCGCGACGTCCTGTCCGGCATGAAGAAGGGCGCCTGGATCGTCAACGTCGCCCGCGGCGGCATCGTCGACACCGAGGCCCTCGTGGAGGCGCTGGAGTCAGGGCATCTCGGCGGCTACGCCGGCGACGTCTGGTACCCCGAGCCCGCGCCCGCCGACCACCCGTGGCGGCGGATGCCGAACCACATGCTGACCCCGCACGTGTCCGGGACGACGCTCGACGCCCAGCGCCGGTACGCCGCCGACACCCGGCTGTGCCTGGAGGCCTACCTGGCGGGGGAGCCGCTGGAGAAGGACCACGTCATCGTCCAGGACGGCGAGATCGTCGGCGGCGCCTACAAGGCGGCCTTCTCGGGTTGATCGGCCTGCCGGCCAGGTCGCCCGCGACCGGGCCGGCACGTCACCCGGCGATCGTCTGCCGTTCGGGCTCGATCCAGACGATGACGCGCTCGGTCTTGATCTGGTCCGGGGGGTACGGCTTGCCGTCGTACTTCTGCGACAGCTCGTCGATCTGGTCCCGCGCGGCCTGACCGCGCTCGGTGCCCACCACCCGGCCCCGCACCTCGGCGTACCGGTAGGGGTCCGCCTCGTCCCGGATCGCCAGCGTGACGCGGGGATCCCGCTCCAGGTCCTTGAACTTCTGCCGGTGCGGCTCGGTGTTGACGTACAGCCGGTCGCCGTCGGTGCCCACCCAGATGTACTGGGTCTGGATGTGGCCGCTGGGCATGAGCGTGCTGATCGCGGCGTAGTTGGGGCCGTCGGCCAGCTCGCGGGTCACCGGGTGCAGTTCTGGTCCGTCCTGGGTGTCAGCCATGCGGCTCGGATACCCGTCGCGCGGTGGCGTACTCCCGCGGCACGGCCTCGCTGGCGTGCCGCGGGAGCAGGGCAGATCAGGCGGCCGGGTGCAGCAGCACCTTGGTCCAGCCGTCCTCGCGCCGGTCGAACCGGTCGTAGCCCTCGACGGCCTGCTCCAGGCCCAGTTCGTGGGAGACGATGAACGACGGCGTGGCCCGCCCGGTGAGGATCAGGTCGCGCAGCTGCCGGTTGTACCGCTTGACCGGGCACTGGCCGGTGCCCATCGACTGGCCCTTGGTGAAGAACTGGCCGTACTGGAAGGGGATGCGGCCCTCCTTGGCGAGGTCGGTGGCTGCACCGGGATCCTGGGGCATGTACACACCGACGACGCCGATCCCGCCGGTCGAGCGCACGACCTGCACCAGGTTGTCGAGCACCAGCTCCGGGTGCTCCTGCCCGGAGGGGTCGTGGGCCTGGTAGCCGACCGCCTCGACGCCGCGGTCGACCCCGCGCCCGCCGGTGGCGTCCATCAGCTGCTCCACCGGGTCGCCCTGGGAGAAGTCGACCGGGGTGGCGCCGATGCTCCCGGCCAGCCGGAGCCGGTCGGGTTCCTTGTCGACGACGAAGACCTCCGAAGCGCCGCGCAGCAGCGCGCTGTGTGCCGCCATGAGCCCCACGGGACCCGCGCCGAAGACGGCCACCCGGTCGCCGGGCTGCTGCCCGGAGAGCTCCACGCCGTGCCAGCCGGTGGGGAAGATGTCCGACAGCATCGTGAAGTCGTTCTCGTGCTCGGTGCCCGGTGGCAGCCGCAGCAGGTTGAAGTCCGCCCACGGCACCCGCAGGTACTCGGCCTGGCCGCCGTCGTACGGGCCCATGTTGGCGTAGCCGTAGGCCGCGCCGTCCATCCCCTCGGTGGGGTTGGCGCGCAGGCAGAACGACGTCCATCCGGTGGTGCAGTTCCGGCACGTGCCGCAGGCGACGTTGAACGGGACGGAGACCCGGTCGCCCACCGTGATGCGGTCGACGCCGGGACCCACCTCCTCGACGATCCCCATGTTCTCGTGGCCGAGGACCTTGCCCTCCTCGACGCCGGTGCGGCCCTCGTACATGTGCAGGTCCGACCCGCAGATGTTCGTCGTCGTGATCCGGATGACGGCGTCCGTGGGGGACTGGATGGTCGGGTCGGGCACGTCCTGGATCGCGACGTCCTTCGGGCCTCGGTAGACGACGGCCTTCATGTGCTTCCTCCTGGGAGCTCGGGGTCCCCGCCCTACCCCCGACCGGTTGGCACACGCATCCACACGGGGGTGTACCGGTGAGGTCGCCGGGTAGGTCGCGGACGACCAGTCGTCGACAGGCGATCCCGATCCCGATCCCGATCCCGAATCCGAGGAGTTCCCGTGGCCCTGGACTATCCGACCCTGCCCGGCGACATCGACCACCTGATCGCCGACGACCATGCCGCCGTGGACCGCCAGTTCCAGCACCTGGAGGCCGGCCGCGGGAACCGGCGGGTGCTGGTGGACCAGATCTCCTTCCAGCTCGCGCTGCACGCCTTCGCCGAGGAGACCGTGCTCTACCCGATCTGGCCCGAGATCGGCATGACCGACGAGCACGACGACGCCGAGCACGAGCACCAGCAGATCAAGGAGCTGCTCGTCACCCTGGGCCGCACGGAACCCGGTCAGCCGGAGTTCGAGGACGCGCTGTCGAAGCTGATCGCCGTCACGCGCCACCACGTGGACGACGAGGAAAAGGACGAGCTGCCGGAGTTCCGGCAGAAGGCCGGCGCGGAGCGGATGGCGCAGCTGGGCAAGGAGTTCCTCGCGGCCAAGCGCATGGCGCCCACCCGGCCGCACCCGCACGCCCCCGACGAGGGCATCGCAGAGCGGATCGCCGGGATGCTCGCCAAGCCGCTGGACCACGTTCGTGACCTGCTCTCGGGCAAGCAGAAGGAGATGGCCACCGACCCCTCCGGCCTGCTGACGCCGCAGGCGCAGGCCATCGTCGACGCGCACTCCTCGCTGGGCCCGCTGCCCTTCGAGATCCTCGAGCCCGACCAGGCGCGCAAGCAGCCCGGCCCGGACGACGCGGTGAAGAAGGTCATGGCCGACCAGGGCATCGAAGGCCCGGAGGCGGTCGGCTCGGTGGAGGACCTCGTGATCCCCGATGCCGCCGGCGGGCAGATGCGCATGCGCGTCTACACGCCGGCCGGCGCCGGTGCCGAGCCGCTGCCGGTGATCATGTGGATCCACGGCGGTGGCTGGGTGCTGTTCGACATCGACACCTACGACGCCTCGTGCCGCGGCCTCTGCAACAAGACCGGTGCCATCGTGGTCAGCCCCGAGTACCGGCGCGCCCCCGAGGCGGTGTTCCCGGCCTCGCACGACGACGTGCTGGCCGCCTACCGGTGGGTGCAGCAGCACGCCGCCTCCTTCGGCGGCGACCCGACGCGGATCGGCATCGGCGGGGAGTCCGTCGGCGGCACGATGACCGCCGCCACCGTGCTGCAGCTGGCGCGGGCCGGGGAGCAGCCGCCCGCCGCCGCCGTGTGCGTCTACCCGCTCACGACCGGCGAGCAGTTCGGGGAGTCGATGGAGGACGCCGCCGACGCGCGGCCGGCCAACCGGGCGCTGCTCAGCTGGATGGCCATGCACGCCTTCCAGGGCGTTCCCGAGGGCGCACAGGACCCCCGCGTGAACCTGCTGGGCTGGTCCCGCGACCAGCTCGCGGTCATGCCCCCCACCCTCGTGATCACCGCCGAGCGCGACCCGCTGCGCAGCCAGGGGCAGCAGTTCGCCCGCGACCTCGACGCCGCCGGGGTCCCCACCACGCACCGCCACTACGACGGCGTCATGCACGAGTTCTTCGGCGCCGCGGCCGTGCTCGACGAGGCGGAGCAGGCCCAGCAGGAAGCGGCCACCCACTTCACCCGCGCCTTCGGCGCCGCCCGCGCGACCGCTGGTGCCGCGCCGCTCGGCGGGACCTCCCGGTGACGGCGGCGCTGCGGCCGGCGGTCGACGAGACGATCGGCGGGCTGGAGGTCGTCCACCAGTTCACGGGTGCCATGCCCACGGGCGTCACGGTGTCGCACGGCGGACGAATCTTCGTCTGCTACCCCAAGTGGGGCGACGACGTCGGGTTCACCGTGGGCGAGCTCCGGGACGGCCAGGAGGTGGCGTTCCCGAACCAGCAGCAGAACGACAACGTGAGCGACGCAGACCCCGACCGGTTCGTCTCGGTGCAGAGCGTCGTCGTCGACCCGGCCGACCGGCTGTGGGTGCTCGACACCGGCAGCCCGCTGTTCCAGCCGACCGAGCACGGCGGCCCGAAGCTGGTCTGCGTCGACCTGACCACCGACGAGGTCGCGCAGACCATCCTGTTCCCGACCGACGTCGCGCTGCCGACGACCTACCTCAACGACGTCCGCTTCGACCTCCGCCGCGGGGAAGCGGGGACCGCCTTCATCACCGACTCCTCCGACCAGGGACCGAACGGGATCATCGTCGTCGACCTGGCGACGGGGGAGTCGTGGCGACGGCTGCACGAGCACCCGTCGACGAAGGCCACGACGCCGCCGGACCTGCGGATGGTCGTCGAGGGCGTCGAGTTCCTGGAGCGGTCGCCCGACGGGAACACCTCGCCGGTGACGATGGGCGCCGACGGCATCGCGATCGCCGCGGACGGCAGCCGGCTGTACTACTGCCCGCTGGCAGGCCGCCGCTGGTACAGCGTCTCGGTGGACGCCCTGGTCGACCGCGACCAGGACGACGACGCCGTCGCGGCCACCGTCCAGGACGAGGGCGACAAGGGCTGCGTCAGCGACGGCCTGGAGACCGACGACCAGGGGCGGCTCTACGTCACCGACGGGGAGCACGACGCGATCCACCGCCGACTGCCCGACGGGACGTGGGAGACCGTCGTCCACGACCCGCGGCTGCTCTGGCCGGACACCATGTCCGTCGCCGCCGACGGCTTCCTCTACGTCACCGCCAACCAGCTGTACCGGCAGGACAAGTACCGCGGCGGTGAGGACCAGCGGCGCAAGCCCTACGTCTTGTTCCGCACCCCGATCGACGCCGGTCCGGTTCTCCTGCGCTGAACAGGCGGACGTCGGACATCTCTGCGCGCTCGAACTGGGTGGCGATGTCGGCCGTGGTGCTGCGGTAGGTGGTCAGCATGTCGAGGGGCATGCCGGCCGCCCCGCGCGGAGAACCTGGTCGCCAGATCCTGACCGCGCGGAGCAGCAGCGGCGATGGCTGGAGAGGTGCGTCAGCCCAGCGAGGCGACGAGCTCTCGGCAGGCCTGCTCGCAGCGGCGGCACGCCTCCGCGCAGACCCGGCAGTGCTCGTGCATGGAGGCGTGCTGCCCGCACTCGTCGCCGCATGCCTTGCAGGCCGCGGCGCAGGCCTCGAGGACCGCGCGGGTCAGGTTGGCGTCGTAGCCGGTGTGGCGGGACAGCACGCGGCCGGTGGCGTCGCAGACGTCGGCGCAGTCGAGGTTGGTGCGGATGCACGTGGTGAGCTCGGCGACCGAGTCCTCGCTCAGGCAGGCGTCGGCGCAGGCGGTGCAGGCCTGAGCGCACTCGACGCACGCCTCGATGCACTCCCGCAGCTTGTCGCGATCCACCCCGCCGAGGTCCTTCGGGTAGGTCTCGAGCATCTGGCCTGCAACGGTCACGGTGTCCTCCTCGAACGTGCCGGCGGTGGGCGTCGTCGGGACGCCTGTGGCTGCCGCCTGGCGCAGATCGACCTACCCCGGTCAGGCGTCCGCCGCACGGATGTCACGAATCAGTCATGCCCCGCGATGTCCTGAGATGCGCGGCGGGAGAGGGCGTGGTCGGCTCGACCGGATAGCCATGCAGCGGAGGAGGAGTGCGATGGGGCGCATCGACCGGATCGCCGAACCGTGGGGGACTCGCACGCCGTACGGGCCGGGAGAGACCTGGCCGACGCGGGTGGACTCCTACCTGGCCGACGGGCTGACCGAGGACGACGTCGACCGCTGGGTCCAGACGGCGTCGATCCTGCACTCCAACGGCGATGCCTACGACATGGCGGTCAAGGATGGGCAGATCGTGGGCGTCCGCGGCCGGGCCGTCGACCGGGTCAACCACGGCCGGCTGGGACCACGGCTGGCAGGCCAACAACTCCCCGGACCGGCTGACCAGGCCGCTGATCCGCCGGGACGGCGAGCTGGTGGAGACCGACTGGGACACCGCGATGGACGCCGTCGCCGGCCGGGCCAAGGAGTTGCTCGACGAGCGCGGCCCGAGCTCGATCGCCTTCTACACGACCGGGCAGCTGTTCCTTGAGGAGTACTACACCCTGGGCCTGATCGCGCACGGCGGGATCGGCACGAACCACGTCGACGGCAACACTCGGTTGTGCACGGCCACCGCTGCGGCGGCGCTGAAGGAGACGTTCGCCTCCGACGGGCAGCCCGGGAGCTACACCGACGTCGACCATGCCGACGTCATCGTGCTCTACGGGCACAACATGGCCGAGACGCAGACCGTGCTGTGGAGCAGGGTGCTGGACCGGCTCGCAGGGCCGAATCCGCCGCAGGTGATCTGCGTCGATCCCCGAGAGACGCCGGTCGCCCGTGCAGCCACCGTGCACCTCGCCCCGTGGCCGGGCACCAACGTGATGCTGATGAACGCGCTGCTGCACGAGATCATCGGCAACGGCTGGGTCGACCGCGGCTACGTCGACGCGCACACCGTCGGCTTCGACGAGCTGGCGAAGCGGGTGCAGGACTACCCGCCCGAGGTCGCCGCCGAGGTGTGCGACGTCCCGGTCGAGCAGATCCGGGAGGCCGCCCGCATCATCGGGCAGGCCCAGCGGCTCCTGTCCACCGTGCTGCAGGGCTTCTACCAGTCGCACCAGGCCACCGCCGCGGCCGTGCAGGTCAACAACATCAACGTCGTCCGCGGCATGCTGGGCAAGCCGGGCTGCGGGATCCTGCAGATGAACGGCCAGCCCACCGCCCAGAACACCCGCGAGGCCGGCGCCGACGGCGACCTGCCGGCCTTCCGCAACTGGTCCAACGACAGCCACATCCAGGACCTGGCCCGGGTCTGGAACGTCGACCCCATGGACATCCCGCACTACTCGCCGCCGACGCACATCATGCAGCAGCTGCGCTACATCGAAGAGGGCTCGATCCGGTTCTTCTACGTCACCGCCACCAATCCGGCGGTGTCCCTGCCTGAGCTGACACGCATCCGCTCCCTGCTCTCCCAGGAGCGGCTGTTCCTGGTCGTACAGGACCTGTTCCTGACCGAGACCGCGCAGCTCGCCGACGTCGTCCTCCCCGCGGCCACATGGGGGGAGAAGACCGGCACCTTCACCAACGTCGACCGAACGGTGCACCTGTCGGAGAAGGCCGTCGACCCACCGGGGGAGGCGCGACCGGACCTCGACATCGTGATCGACTTCGCCCACCGGCTGGACCTCCGCGACAAGGACGGCGCCCCGCTGGTGAAGTGGTCGGACCCCGAGGGCGCGTTCGAGGGGTGGAAGGAGTGCTCGAAGGGCCGGCCCTGTGACTACAGCGGTCTCTCCTACGACAAGCTGCGAGGTCGCAGCGGCATCCAGTGGCCGGTCACCGACGAGCACCCCGACGGCACCGAGCACATCTACGTCGACGGGCAGTTCTGGGCGCAACCCGACTACTGCGAGAGCTACGGCCGGGACTTGGTCACCGGGGCCCCGCTGGACGAGACCGAGTACCGCGCGCTCAACCCGACCGGTCGGGCGGTGCTCAAGGCCGCGGAGTACCTGCCGCCGCACGAACTGATCGGCGTGGACTTCCCCTTCCAGCTCATCACAGGCCGCACGCTGTACCACTTCCACACGCGCACCAAGACCGCCCGCGCACCGCAGCTGCAGGCGGCGGCACCGGAGGTGTGGGTGGAGATGTCGGCCTCCGACGCCGCCGACCGTGGCTGGTCCGAGGGCGACCTGCTTGCGGTGACGACCCCGCGGGGCCGGGTGGAGGCGAAGCTCCGGATCAGCGGCATCCGGCCGGGGGTGCTGTTCTTGCCGTTCCACTACGGCTACTGGGATCAACCCGCCGGGCACGAACCCGACGGCCACGGACGGGCGGCGAACGAGCTGACCCTCACCGACTGGGACCCATGCTCCAAGCAGCCGATCTTCAAGACCGCCGCGGCCAACGCCACCCGGCTGGCCCCCGGCGACGGCCCGGCAGCGGCACCGACGACCACCGGCTCGAGGCCCGTCGCCGGGGACGTGCCCCCGACCCGGGGCGGAGCTGCGGCCGAGGCCGTCGAGGAGCTCGCGACCGGAGGTGCGCGATGAAACTGGGACTGGCCATCGAGGAGCTGCACCGGTCGGAGAACCACCTCGCCCGGGTACTGCTCGCCGTCTCCGACCGGCACAAGGCCGACCACGAGGTCTTCTACGTCGCCCGCGACATCGCCGGCTGGTCCCAGCGGCACGTCACCGAGCTCGCCCGCATCGGCGCCGACTTCGGCGTCGACCTGGATCCCGAGCCCGAGGGCGAGCCGGGCATCCTCGAGAAGCTCCAGCAGGCGACCTCGGATCTGCTCGGTCGTCGTCCCGAACCTGGGCTGCTTCTGCTCGCCGGCCTGCGGCACGTGCACCGGGAGGCGGCTGGGGTCTCCCTGGACTGGGAATTGCTGGCGCAGGCGGCGCAGGGCGCCCGGAAGCGGGAGCTGCTCGGCCTGGCCGAGCGCTGCCACCCCGACACGTTGCGGCAGATGCGCTGGGCCAACGCAAAGCTCAAGGAGTCCGCGACCCAGGCCCTGGTGAGCTGACCATGACCACCCCGCAGACCCGCGTCGTCCTCCGACCGCTGGCCACACCGCTGCCACTCGGCTTCCTGGCCCTGGCCCTGGCCACAACGGTTTTCGCCACCGTCCAGCTCGGCTGGATCCCGCCCACCGAGGGCCGGGTGGCCGCCCTCACCGCGCTGGTCGCGACCGTGCCGCTGCAGCTCACCGCGGCGGTCATCGGCTTCCTGGCGCGCGACCCGGTGGCCGCCACCGGGATGGGCGTCCTCAGTGGCACGTGGGCGGTCGTCGGGCTCACCACCGTGACCTCCCCGCCCGGCACCGCCAGCAAGGGCCTCGGGGTCCTCCTGATCGTTGCGGGGATCTCGATGTTCGTCCCCGCGTCCGCCGGTATCTCCAAGCTCGTCCCGGCCGCCGTCATGGCGCTGGCCGGCATCCGCTTCCTGGTCACCGGCGCCTACGAGCTCACCGGGTCTGCGAGCTGGAAGACGACGGCCGGCTGGGTGGGCCTGGCCCTCGCGGTGCTGGCCCTCTACGCGGCCCTGGCCCTCGAACTCGAGGGGGCCCGCGGGAGGACCGTCCTCCCAGCCGGCCGGCATGGTCCGGCCGAGGCAGCGGTCCGCGGCGAGGGGTCGCTCGAGCCCGACGCGCTGGCTCGAGAGGCGGGGATTCGACCGCAGCTCTGAGCGAGCCGCGCCGCTGAGCAGTCCCCGGGTCTCGACCGGCACCCTGCTGGCTGCCCTGCTGCTCCGACTGCGGGACCGCCGCTACCGGGCGCATCGCCGAGGCCGAGGGCGCTTCGGGGTCGCGGAGTGGCCTGACGTCAGAGCCAGGACCGGGCTCGCCGTTGTTGTGGCCGCGATGTCGATGCACCTTCGTATCCCTACGGCCATCCCCGCTCGAGCAGTGGGGTGATGGTGACCTCGTTGAGCACCACGTCCGGTGGGGCGGACGCGATCCAGCTGATCAGGCGGGCGACCTGATCGGGAGCCAGCGCGTCGGCGGACAGGGCCGGCTCCGCGGAGCCGGCCCGATCTTCCGGTGACCAGACCCCCAGCTGGTGTCCATGGCGCCGGGATACAAGACACAGGCGCGGATGCGGTGCGGCCTGCCGTTGGCCGCGAGTGCCTGGTGAGGCCGGTGAGCCCGAACTTGGCCGAGCGGTAGGCCGCGGCGTTCGCCCCAGGCTGCGACGTCGAGCTCACCACGGGACCGGGCACATCAGTCCCGGCCGCGTTGACCAGGACGTCGACGGTGCCCAGGTCAGCGCGCACCTGGCCCATCGCCCACTCGATCGACTTGGCATCGGCGAGGTCCACCACGACCGCTCTCGCGCGGACCCCTGCAGCGCGGACCTGCTCCGCGGTCTCCTCCAGGTCCGTGGAGCCGCGGGCCAGTACCGCGACGTCGGCGCCGTCGGCAGCCAGGGCCAAAGCCGTGGCTCGGCCCAGACCGATGCTGCCGCCGGTAACCAACGCGATGCGCTCACGCAGCCCAGTTGAACTGCTCATTCCGGCCTCCGGTGTCCCCGTCACGGCCGCTGGGGCAAGCCTGCCCGCGACGGGCAACTGGTGCTGAGCAAGGTCGACGGGCAGGGGTCGTGACACCCGCCGGCGGAGTTGACTCGGCCTTGCGCCGGAACCTTCAGCAGCGAAGCCTGACGGGCATCGTCCAGCCGTTTGCCGCCACCGCGCGGTCAGCTCCGTCAGGAGGACCGCACGATGGGCCGCTCATCCGCGTCACGGGGACCAGGAATGGCGCCTTGCGCTATGCCATGGCTGCGCGGGTCCCGCTTCACCGGTTGGGGCCACGTGGGACCACGGGACATCGGATCTCCACGTCGACCCCACCGGTGGTGGCGTTGCCCCGCCGCCACGCCCCCGGGCGCGTCGAGCTCGAAGTCCGGTTGACCGCGGCGGAGGAGGGCCCTGTGCGCACGGCTGTCGAAGCGTCCCAGCTCATTCGGCGCCGTGCAGTCCGGGCCGGGTGCAGCTGTGCCAGCTCGGATGCATGCGGGAACAGACTCAGCGAGCGTCCGTTCGGCCGCTGGTGCTATTCGCGACGCTGGCCCGCAGTCGCCATCGGCCACTCTCCGGCCGGCGATTCCGCTAGCAGGCGTCCTGGTGTTCGCGGTGCGGGACCAGGCTGCAGCTGCCCAGATGCCGAAGGTTCTCGTTGAGCGTCTGGGCGACGATGTCGTGCTCAGCGTCCGACCAAGCGGCACCGCCGACCAGGTAAGCAGCGAGTGCGCAGCGCGGCTGAGCTCCAACGAGACCGGCGTAGCCCCACCACAAGTCGGTCGGCGGCAAGGCGCCCAGCCGCCAAGAGAGGACGGTCAACGGGCAGGCAGAAGTCGCACGCCCGCGCCCGGGAGCACGCAGGAGGTGCTCACCGTCCCGACGGCCCCCGACGCCAGCCGCATCACCGCGGCGGTGGCGTCGGGCACGTCGCGGCTCTCCCGCGTGGACGGCGCCGCGCCACCGACGACTTCGTGGACTCGGCGTGGCGGTGATCCGCCTGCTGATCGGTGCTTGGAGGCGGAGCGGCACGATTGCGGAAGGGAAGGACGCCCGACCGGACGAGGGCCGTTTGCCCGTCGGCCGCGAAGGGGTAGCCGCAGGCCACGCGGGCGATCACAGCCGGCGGACCTGCTGCCCGCGAGAGGAGACCGGCGTGACCGGCTCGGTGTTGGGCGCAGGGCTGGCCGCCGCGGCGGCGGTGCTGGCTCTCGGGGGATGTGCGAGCACGCAGGAGGGCGACGTTCGCGACGTCGCGGCGGCGTTCGTCGACCGGGACTGCTGCAGCTTCGGTTGACAGCGGTTGGGGCTGATCATGCTGCTACGGCAGCCTGACTGGTGAAGGCAAGCTCGTACTCGACCGGGGTGAGCTTGCCGAGGGCACGCTGCCGGCGGCGCCGGTTGTAGGTGTGTTCGATCCAGAACACGACTGCGTTGTGGAGCTCGTCGCGGGTGCGCCAGCGCCGGCGATCCAGGACGTTCTTCTGCAGCAGCGCGTGCCAGGACTCCATGGCGGCGTTGTCGCCCGCGGAGGCGACGCGGCCCATCGAGCCCTGCAGACCGGCGGCGGTCAGGACGGCCCGGAAGGATCGTGCTCGAAATTGGGATCCGCGGTCGCTGTGCACCACCACCACACCCGTCGGCTGGCGCCGGGCAACGGTTGTGCGTAGCGCGGTGACGGCCAGCTGGGCGGTCATTCGCTCGTCAAGGGCGTAGCCGACGATTCGGTTGCTGAACAGGTCCTTGATCGCGCAGCAGTAGAGCTTGCCCTCGGCGGTGGGGTGTTCGGTGATGTCGGTGACCCAGACCTGATCGGGGCGCTGCGCGGTGAAGTTCCGCTGCACGTGGTCGTCGTGCACCGCCGGGCCAGGCGTCTTGCCCGCGCCTCGCCGGCCCTTGCGCACGGTCGTCGACCACAGCTTCTGCTGGGAGCACAGTCGCCAGATGCGCCGCTCACCGGCGATCAGGCCGGCGCCAGCGACTTCGTCGGCGAGGAACCGGTAGCCGAACTCCGGGTCCTCGCCGTGGGCGTCGATGAGGGCGTTGGTGAGGTAAGCGTCCTCGAGGTCACGCTGGCTGATGGGCGCGGCAGTCCAGGCGTAGTAGGCCTGGGCCGAGTGGCCCAGCACCCCGCAGGTCAGCCGCACGGGGATGCCCTCGGCGGCCAAGTCACGGACCAGCGGGTAGCTCATTTTGGGAGGCTGCCGGCGGCGAAGTAGGCCGCGGCGCGACGCAGAATCTCGTTCTCCATTTCTAGCCGCCGCTTCTCTCGGCGTAGCTGCACGAGCTCGTTCTGCTCGGCGCTGGTCTGCCCATCGACGACGCCGTCGTCGATGTCGGCCTGGCGCACCCAGCGGCGCACCGACTCGACCGAGATGTCGAAGTCGGCAGCGACCTCCGCCTGGCTCAGGTCACCGCGACGGGCGACCCGAACGACGTCACGCTTGAACTCCGGCGGGAACTTCTTGGGCACAGCGACATCCTCTCCGCGAGACAAGGTCCCGCAGAACGAGTGTCAACTGAAGTCGCAGCAGTCCCACCCAGCCGCGACGCCGGACGCCCGGTGCGACCTCCTGGCCCCGGCCACGCGTGAAGCGCTGGAGTCCGAGGAGTCGGCGCCCTGCCCTGACGTCCTCGGAGAGCTACCGCTGGACGGCGGCACCATCGAGTCCGTGGAGATCTGGGGCGGCAACGCCCAAGTGCGGATGCCCGGGGACGCCGTGTTCCTGACCGAGACCCCCACTGGCTGGCGGGTGGTGGCGGCCGCCTGCGAGTCGCGTGGTGAGGCGCCCTACGACTGCGAGGCAGAGGGGCCATGAGAGGCGTCCACCGGCTGTACGTCATCTACCTGACGGTGATCCTCCTCGGAGTCGCCTACGTCACCCTGCTGGGGTTGATGGGGCGATGACCGGCCGCCGTGGCCTCGTCAAGGACAACGCCCTCGGCCTGGCGTTCGGCGGGTTTTTCGTCCTCACCCTGGTCGGCCAGGCGATCTCGGGGACGGCGGACTACAACGCGCAGCAGGTCGCCAACGGCCTGGAGCCGGTCTCCTTCCTGGATTACGTGACGTCGTCGTCGTTCGGAGTCGACGTGATGGAGAACTGGCAGTCGGAGTACCTGCAGTTCTTCCTCTACATCTTCGCCACGGTGTGGCTCGTGCAGCGGGGCTCAGCGGAGTCCAAGGAGCCGGGCGACGAGGGCATGGAGTCCGACGAGGAACAGCGGGTGGGCGCTCACGCTCGGGCGGACTCCCCGGCGTGGGTGCGCGCCGGCGGCTGGCGGACGACGGTCTTCTCCCGCTCCCTCGGGCTGGTGATGGGCGGGATCTTCCTGCTCACCTGGGCGGCGTCCTCGATTGCCGGCTGGGCTGCCTACAACAGCGAGCAGCTGGCCGACAAACAGGACCCGGTGAGCTGGGTCGGCTACCTCGGCGAGGCCGACTTCTGGAACCGCTCCTTCCAGAACTGGCAGTCGGAGATGCTGGCCGTCGGGTCGATGGCGGTGTTGTCGGTGTACTTGCGCCAGCGTGGATCGCCGGAATCCAAGCCGGTCGGCGCCGCGCACGCTGACACCGGCGAGACCGGGTGAGGCAGTCAGCGCTCGGCGGTCCCGACGGGTGTCGTTCAGTTTTGGTGCCTGTCCTGACCGGCGACACCGTCGACGATTCCCTGCGCGATGTCGCGCAGCTTGCGGTTGGACCGTTGTGAGGCGGCGGCGAGGAGATCGAACGCCTCCGTCGCGTCGCAGCGTCGTTGGCTCATCAGGATGCCTTTGGCCTGTTCGATGACGGCACGGGTGCGCATCGCGATGTCGAGGTTTTCGGCCAGCTCGCGGGCGCTGTCGTAGAGGTGCATGTTGTGGACCGCGACGGCGGCGTAGGAGGCGAACGTTCGGGCCGCGCCTTTGGCGTCGTCGTCGAAGGCGTGGGCCTCGACCGCGTAGAGGTTGAGGCCGCCGTGGATGCCTTCGCGCACCGGCACGGGCACCGACAGGGAGCTCAGCGATCCGCGTTCGACGCAGATCCCGGCGTAGTCGGGCCAGCGCGTCTCCTCGCGGGCGTCGGTGATCTCCCTGATCTCCTCGCCGACAGCCGCCTCCAGGCACGGGCCGTAGCCGCGGCCGTACTGCGTCTCGTCGAGGTCGAGGGCGAGCCTGCCGGTGTAGGCGGCTGTCGTGGCCTTGTCGTTGGCGATGAGGCTGACCGAGGCCTCCGCGACCCCGGGGATGACGTGTTTGGCCAGTTCCGCGACCTGCTGCAGCATCGCCTCCATCGACGTATTGTCGAAGCGGAGTCCACCCAATTGCGCGAATGCGTCGCGCGGGTCGAGGGGTGGGCGTTCGGCGTGCTGGTCTGTGCTCATCGGTGCCGGGCCCATCTGGTCGGCCGACGGCGAGGAGGTCTCGGCGACGGGAGGTGCATGGGCTCGGCTGGCCGAAGGCAGCTCAGCCAGACTCTTCTCAACCGGCGGCGCTCGGCCGGGCGGACGTGGATCCGAGTACCAGGCGTATCGCTGACCCTACGCGGGAGGCGTCCGTCAGGACAGGACGGTCCGTTGTGGATGCCGGACCTCCGCTCGCGGACGGCCGGTCGTAGGGCGTCCCCGATGAGGGGGCAGCCGTAGACTGGCCTCACCCGCCGCGGTCCCGCGGGAGAGTCCTGTCGCGCCGTGCTCGACGGCCGGTCTCAGCACACGTGGCCGGTGTCGGCGGCGCGTTCAGCGCTACGGCTTCAGCCGTGCTTCGTCGCCGGTCCGCCATTCGAGGACCACGATGCTGGCGTCGTCCTGGAGCTGGTCGGCCTGGTGGGTGAGGACGTGGCGCATCAGCCGCCGGACGGTCTCGGGGGCGGGGTCGCCGGCGGCCACAGCGGCGCTGATGAAGTCGGCCAGCCGCTGCTCGCCGAAGAACTGCCCGTCCGGGGAGCGGGCCTCGGTGATCCCGTCGGTGTACAGCAGCAGCCGGTCACCAGGTTGGAGCCGGGTCTCGCAGCAGACCGGCTTGTTCTCCTGCAGGCCCAGCGGGCGGCTGGGCGAGCAGCGCGGCGGCGGCACCAGCGAGGTACCGCGCAGGATGAGCGGCTCGGGGTGTCCGGCGTTGATCCACCGCAGCCGGCCGGTGTCGATGTCCAGGCGGGCGAGCACGGCGGTGGCGAACTGACTGCCGGCGAACTGGCTGGCGATGGCGCTGTTGACCTCGGCGGCGATGTCGGGCAGGTCCAGGGTGTTGCGGCGGGCGTGCCGGTAGGCGCTGATCGCGACGCTGGCCAGCACCGTGGCCGGCAGGCCGTGCCCGACGGAGTCGATGACCAGCAGGTCGGCCGTGCTGCCGTTGACGGCGTAGTCGAAGGAGTCCCCGCCGATGTCGTAGGCCGGCTCCAGGCCGCCGGTGATGACCAGCCGCTCGGTGCCGAAGCTCAGCGGCGGCAGCAGCTCCCACTGCATCTCGGCGGCCAGGGACAGGGTCTTGCGACGGCGCAGCCGAGAGAAGACGTCGGTGTAGGCGTCGTTGACCACGAGCAGCTCGGCGACCAGGGTGACGAAGACCCGCAGGTCACGTTCAAGGTCCGGAATCGGCGCAGCCGGCAGGTCCAGCTCGGCGACGCCCAGCCGTTCGACCCCGTCCAGCAGCGGCACCCACAGCCGGTGCGTGCCCTGCGTGGCCGTGCTGCTGACGACCTCGACCCGTCGGAAGGCGCGCCCGGCCATCGTGCCCTCGATGGGCAGCTCCTGCCGCTCTGGCACTCCGACGCCGGGCAACGGGAGCAGCATGGCCTGCTCGTAGTCGGCCAGGTAGAGCACCGTGTCCCGGACACCCATCCGCCGGGCCTCGGCGGCTGCGGTGGCGGCCAGGTCGTCCGGTGCAAGGAGGTGCGACGCGCGCAGCAGCGAGCTCAGGGAGTCCGTCACCGAGCAGGCGTTCTTCGTCGCGCTCTCATGCGCGCAGACGGTAGCCCCCGCGTCCGCGCCCCGTGTCCGTCCTCGGCACGGCGATGTCCAGAGGAGGCTTCCAGTCAGCGATCCGCTGATGCTGACTGAGCTGCTCCCGGTGCCGACATGCATCAGTCCGCGGGGCGTCGTCGCGTCGACCATCTGCTGCAGCCCGGTGGCTGATCGGCGTACGGCGGGCTAGCGTCGAGACGGGTCGAAAACGCGGCCACTCCCGCAGTGCTGCGGGCGCCGGGTTCTTTCCTCTATCGCCGGCGACCATGCTCGTCCGCCGAGGTGATCGTGGTGGCCCTTCAGTCCATGTTCCCGGCCGAGGCACGCCCCGACGACGTCCCGGAACTCTCCGCCCATCTGGACCTGGTCACCGGCCGGGTCGAGCTGGTCGGGCGGCTTGACCGCGCGACCGCGCATCTGCTCCATGACGCCGTCTCCGCGCTCCTGGTGACCAGCTGTGCGCAGTGGACCGTCGACGTCACCCGGGCGACGGTGGGTGACCACCACGGCTTGCGTGCCTTGGCCGTCGCCTACCGCCGCGCCGGCCGGCACCACCGGCAGTTCCTCCTGCTGGGAGCGTCTCCCACCGTCCAGCGGGCCGCGCTGCAGCTCGGCGGCAGCGAGCCTTCAGCTGTTGCCGGCCAGGTCTGCCCGAACTGAGGCCGACCCCGCGGATATGTGACGGCGCCAGCCCGACAGTCGTCGGCGCTGATCCGCCGGGCCTGGTCCAGCGGGATGCCCTGCAGCGCGCCCATCGCCGAGAAGCCGCCGCGGCGCACGCCGGTGGGCAGCGACGCGGCGAGTGCGGCCAGCGGCCGAGGACTCGGGCCCACGGACATGTCGCGGTGGTCCTTGCCCAGCAGGTACCGGCCCACCGCGCGGGCGGCGTTGACCCGTGCCTGATCAGGTCGAGGCGGAACCGTCCGATTGCCTCACTGCCGCGCTCATGGCGGCCGCGAGAGCGGCATCTCGTTCTTGCTCGGCGCGTTGGTAGCGCAGTGCCGCGGCGGGCGAGGCGTGCCCGAGCCGGTGCATCAGTTCCTTGGTGGTGGCGCCATGCCGGGCGGCGATGGTGGCGCCCCAGCCGCGCAGGTCGTGCAGGTGAGAGCCGGCCGGGAGGCCAGCTGCCTCCGCTGCTGGAGCCCAGACCCGTGAGGCGAAGTTGTTGCGGCGGATCGGTCCTCCCTTCGGCCCCACGAAGACCAGCCCGTGTGGCCCGGGCTGGGCGTAGAACGCTAGGTGGTGCTCCAGGTCGCCGATGATGTGCGGCGGGATCGCCACAACTCTGCGGCCGGCGGTCGACTTGGGTGGGCCGTAGGACCGTTCCTGTCCGATCACGTCGACGACGGCGCTCTTCACGCTCACGGTGCCTGCCTCTAGGTCCACGTGCTCCCGGCGCAGCGCCGATAGCTCACCGATGCGAAGGCCCGTCCAGGCGGCCAGGAGGATCAGGGCGCGCCAGCGCTCCTCGACGGCATCGACCAGCGCCTGGACCTGGGCGAGTGTGAACATCGGTCGTTCGCTGGAGCGTTCCTGCCCTGCCCCACGGATAGAGCATGGGTTACGCGCGATGAGGTTGTCGTCGACGGCGGTGGTGCAGACGGCACGCAGCAGCCGGTAGCACTTGGCGGCCGTGACCTGGCCTGGGCCGTCCGGGCCGCTGAGCTTGCCGTACCAGGCCCGGACGGCGGACGCCTCGAGCTGGCGCAGTGGCGTCGGTCCCAGGGCAGGCGCGATGTGGTTCTTGAGCTGTGCCCGGTAGAGCTCTGCAGTGCGGGGAGCTAGCGGTCGGCCACGGACGAGACGGGTATCGACCCACCGTTCGGCGTATACCTCGAGTGTCTCCTGGCCCGCCTTCGGATCGATCCATCGGCCCGAGTCCAACTCGGTCTGCACCCTGGCGAGCCACCGATTGCCGTCCGCCTTGGTCGCGAACGTGTGCGGCGCCGAGACCTGCTTGCCCGAGGCATCCGGGTATCGAGCCTGGTAGCGACCCGAGGGAAGCCGGCGGACCGTGCCCCACGCCCTGCGACCCATGATGACCACCTCCTCACGCGTTCCAGTGCGAGCGAGATTCACGCTGCTGCCGCCGGGGCCGAGCACCGCGTTTCAGATCGGCGGATGGCCTTCCACAGGCTTGAATGGCGGGCTTGACGTCCGGTGCGAGACATGCCTGCGGCTGACGAGAAGGCCCGGGCCGCAGCTCGACTGCACAGGACCCGCTGCGCTCGAGTGGACAGCGAACCCTTCGTCCAGCTCCGCATGAGGTCGGCCTCTTTGGACCTGGCCTCCATTGCTCGCGTGGTGCGAGGGGCGCGCGGGCTGTCAGAGGGAGGCGTGGTGAGGGATGTTCCTGGTGCGGCGCAAGGCGAGCTACCCGTCGCTCGCGACGCGTCCGGCGGCGATGAATGCGTCGAGGGTTGAGCGCTGCAGCCTGACGTACTTGCCGAGCTTGACGTAGGTGATCCGCCGTTGAGCGATGAGCCGGCGGACGAAGCGTTCCCCTGTTCCCAGGTAGTCCCCGGCCTGGGCGACGGTCAGCAGGTGATCGTGTTGTTCGTGCACCGCCACGCGTTGCGAGGTAGTTCCAGACATCAGGAACCGACCTGCGGATCGAGACGGGGGCGTCCGCGGTTGATGCGGTCGGCGGCATCGGCCGGGATGCACCGTGGCCGGTATGGGGAGTGCCGCGGCGGCGGATGGGCTGCAGGTTTCATGGCCGAGAGTCTTCGGCGGGCTGTTCCGGTCTTCCTGCAGTCCTGGAAGCTGGCCTCGCTGGCCTCGCGGTGACGACGCAGGCGCTCGCCACACCTGTGTCGTGGTCGTCGACACCGTCGAGCACGTAGTTCTCCAGTTGATCTCCAGTCTCTCTACGGAGCCGCTGCGCGCCCTGGCGTGGTTCCTGCGGCAGTTTTCCGGTGAAACGAAAGTCGCGTCGGACGACGGGAGCCTTCGGCGCCGCTGGGATCACGGTCGCCGCACGCCCTCGGGTTGGGCTCCGGGGACCGGCGTCGAACGGTGTCGACACACTGCCGCGCCGATGACGAGGCGGTTGCCCGATCGAGGTGGGCACAGGGCACTAGGGTTCGGCGCCACGGGGCGGGTGTCCACCGATCGGGTGATGGGGAGCTGCCGTGGCGCGGCCGCTGCTTCGAGGCGATCGCCTGCAGGCTGCCCGCCAGGCTGTGGGTCTCAGCAGAGAAGAGCTGGCAACGAGGCTGGAGCTCTCGAGTCCGGCGCGCATCCGGGTCTGGGAGACCGGACTCGAACGACCGCGGCCCCGCTTCATCCCCCGGCTGGCAGCCGTGCTCGGTATCGACCCCTTGCATCTGCTCGACGTCGATCCCGACGACCCGCCGTTGGCGGCTCTTCGATTGGCGGCTGGACGTGCCACGAACGAAGTGACCGCCCCTGGCGTGTCCGTCATGACCTACGTGCGACTGGAGGACGGACGCCCTGGCGCGAATCCCTCCGTCAGGGTGATCGCCGCCATCGCCGAGCTTCTCGGTGTGGACGTTCCACGTGTGGAAGCCGCCGTCCGCCGATCTCGCAGCGACCACGCGGCCTTGGCGCCCTTCGGGAGCTGAACAGGAGAATTACTGGAGGAAGGGCTTGCCTCCGCGGGCGATTCCGGTGGTAATTTCCCGCCCACCGCTGCCCGGGGAGGTGCCCATGGCCCGCACGACAGAAGCGAACGTGACGTGGGCCGGCGCGCTCGTGAGCCCGATGTATCGAGCGGTGGCGGTCGTCCTCGTGCCGGAGGCCGACCTGCGAACTCGGCGGGGGCATTCGCTATGACCGGGCGGCGGTGGACGGCTGGCGTACTCCTTGCGCTGCTGTCCGTCGCCGGCTGCACGGAAGGTGTGGCCAGTCCGCAGGGTGCGTCGCCGAGGGCGACGACGTCGTCAGCTACGCGGACTCCGACTGCTGCTCCTGCAACGAGCAGTGCGCCGACTCCCGAAGAAGAAGCGATGGCAGCCGCCACCGCGGTCGTCAACCAGATGTTGCGCGTCACGGACGCAGCCAAGAAGGACCCTGGCGCCAGGGACTGGGAACCGGAGATCCGGCGGTTCTCCGGCGACCCCGCCGCCCTGCTCGCCGTCACGGCGGTTCGGGACTACGCAGCGATCGGCCTCCGCCAGGAAGGCGACACCGCGGTCGACCTGGAGGTCGCGACCGTGGATCTGGCGGCCCCCGAAGGGCCGACCGTGAGGATCACGGGCTGCTACGACAGCCAGAGCACGCGGGTGGTGAAGGTGGAGACCGGCGAGGTCGTGCCACCTGGGACTGCGCCTCGCTACGTCTGGGACATCACCGTGACCCGCTACGAGGCCGAACCGGGATCCCCATGGTTGGTCAACCAGCTCGATCCGTTGACGGATCGACCATGTTGAGGGTGTCTCGCGTGGCCTTGTTGGCAGCCGCCATACTCGCCGTCTCCGGTGGCCTTAACAACGCCATGGCAGCACCCATCGCATGCGCCAAGCAGGATGCGCAGACCGGCATCTGCTTGATCGAGGCGACTTCCCCCGGACAAGGCACGGGTGGGGACGCTGACGTCAGCGCTGGGCGGCAGCCTTCGGCAACTGGAGATGCGTCTCCGCCGACGTGCACGAGAACCGTGGCAAATCCGCAGCCCTGGATCGGGCACCCGGTGTGGAATGGACAGCGTCCCGAGGATGGCAAGGTCTATGTCTTCACATGTCCGCGTCCGGCAGGCACGGGGTCCGGCGTGTGGACGGGCCTGATCTTTCTCTCGAATGGGCCTGAAGGACGCGCAACCCCGACGGTGGACCCTCGCCTCCTCGCGCAGCAGGCGATCGCATCCATGGCTTTGAGGGCGCCGAACATCGGGATGGCGCCACCGCCGAGTTCGGCCAGCGGACTGGTGGGACTGCCGGTGTGGATGTGGGTCGAACCGAGCGCAGACTCGACTGGCCCGGTCGAGGCGTCCGCTTCGGCAGGGGGCGTCACGGTGACCGCCGTGGCTCGGGTGGCCCAGGTCGCTTGGAACATGGGCGACGGGCACATCCTCACCTGCGGCCTGGGGACGCCGTACGTGCAGGGCACCGAAGGTGCATCTCCCGACTGCGGGCACGTCTATGCGCAGGCGTCGAGCAGACACGTACCCGGTGGCGGCTCGTGGCCGATCACCGCGACGAGCACGTGGACAGTCAGCTGGTCCGGCGGCGGGCAGTCGGGCACCGAGACGCTGGAGCTGGCGTCGTCGGCGGAGCTGTTCGTCGGTGAGCTGCACGTCCTGAACCAGGATGGGAGCAACGGATGACTGCTACCCACCCCTCGCAGGCCGGCGCAGCGCCCTCCTCCGCGGCGGTCAGCGGAATGTCCCGAGCGCCGGTGCTGCCGCCACCGCGGCGCCGTCGCCGTCCCGCCCTGTTGGCCCTGGCCGTGACCATGGTGGTCCTCGGGGCGTTGGGTTCGGCCTATCTGGCGACGTCGCTGGGTCAGATGTCACCGGTGATCGCGATCGCGCGGGAGGTGCCCTGGGGACAGACCCTCACCGCCGCCGACCTGGTGGAGGCGAGGATCTCGACCGATCCGGCGCTGGAGCCCATCCCGTACGGCGACCGCGACCAGGTGATCGGCCTGGTCGCCGCGACCACCCTGGCGCCGGGCTCGCTGCTCACCCGCGACGCCCTGACCGATCAGCCCCTACCAGCTCCCGGCCAGCAGCTGGTCGGGGTCGGGGTGTCGGCGGTACAGCTGCCGACGACTCCGCTGCGCCCGGGCGACGACGTCCTCCTGGTGCCCGTAGCCGCTGGCAGCGCTCCAGCTGTGAACGGCGGCCGAGATCAGAGCGCGGTGGAGGCGACGGTGGTCCAGAGCGGTCCACCCGGGACCGACGGCCGTCGAGTGGTCGACGTGCTCGTCGCGGCTGCCGACGGACCAGACGTCGCTGCCCGCGCCGCGGCCGGGCTGGTCGCCATCGTCGTGGTGGCCGGCGAGTAGGGCGGGGCTGCCGCCGTGTTGATCGCGCTGTGCTCGGCGAAGGGTGCGCCTGGGGTCACCACCAGCGCTCTGGCGTTGGCGTTGTCCTGGCCGCGACCGGTGATCCTGGCCGAGCTGGATCCGGCCGGCGGGGACGTGCTGGCGGGTTACGGCCGAGGCGAGATGTCCGCGGGCGGACTGGCCGACCTGGCGCTCGCGGCGCGGCGTGGCGGGCCGGCCCGTCACCTGGCCAGCCAGCTGCTTCGGCTCGACCCTGAAGGGCGGGCACGGTTGTTGCCGGGTCTGACCGACCCCGCCAGCGCCCGACACGTCGACTGGGATCGGCTGGCGGCCGCGCTGGTGGCGGTGGAGGACGGCGCGGTCGACGTGGTGGCCGACGTCGGGCGGCTGCGCGCTGAGCAGTTTCCGGACGCGGTGGTCCGTCGAGCTGCCGCCGTGGTGCTGGCCACCGGTTCCACGCTTCGCGGCGTGCGTTCGGCGACGCAGGCGGTCGCCGAACTCCGGGACCGTGACGCCTGCTCGGGCATGCTCGGCGCGCTGGTGATCGGGCCGGGGGAGCCGTACGGCGAGCGAGAGATCAGCGAGGCGCTCGGCGTTCCCGTTGTCGGTTCGTTGCCGCGGGACGAGAAGGCTGCAGTGGTGCTCAGCGACGGCGCGCCGGCCGGCCGCCTGTGGGCCCAGTCGGCGCTGTTGCGGGCCGCCCGCGCGATCGCCAATCGGTTGGTCGAATCCGTCGCGGCGCACCAGTCGCGGGTGGCCCCACCGCCGGCGCACCCGCCTGCGTCGGCGATCGCGACGAGGGGCAGCCGTGTCCACTGACCTCAGCCGGCTCGGCCAGGAGGCCGTGCCTCGACGACTCCACGCGTCGCCCGCCACGGTGGACTGGGCGTTGGTGCGCCGGCTGCACGAGGCGACGGCGACGGCGCTGGCCGAAGAGCTCAAGCGCCGTCCGGCGCTCAGCGCAGCGGCGCAGCAGGAGCTGGCCCGCACACTCGCCCAGGACGGGATCGACGACCTGGTCCGGCAACGCATGCGGGCCGGGCAGGCGGTGCCGACTCCTGACGACGAGGTGGCGATCGCCGAGGCGGTGTTCGCCGCACAGTTCGGTCTCGGCCGGTTGCAGCCCTACGTCGACGACCCGCAGGTCGAGAACATCGAGGCGCACGGGCACGACAACGTGTGGATCGGCTACGCCAATGGCCGCGACGTCCGGGTCGACCCGATCGCCGACTCAGACGAGGACCTGGTCCGCCAGCTGCAGCACATCGCCGCCCGGCTGGGTCGCGCGGAGCGAACCCTGACCACGGCGAGCCCGCTGCTGACCATGCGGCTGCCGGACGGGTCGCGGCTGGCGGCGGTGATCGAGACCGCGCCCCGCCCGCAGCTGGTGATCAGGCGGCACCGCATCCGCAACGTCGACCTCGACGACCTGGTGCAGTTGGGAGCCGTCGACCGGGCGCTTGCCGAGTTCCTCCGTGCAGCGGTGCGGGCCCGCAAGAACATCATCGTCACCGGTGCGCAGGGCGCCGGGAAGACGCTATTGCTGCGGGCGTTGGCCAACGAGCTCCCCGTCAGCGAGAACCTCGCCACGATCGAGAAGCACTTCGAGCTGCTGCTGCACGAGCTGCCCGACCGGCATCCGCGGGTGGTGCCGTTCGAGGCCCGCGAAGGGACCGGCGAGCGTGCTCCGGACGGCCGCCGCCTGGGCGAAGTGACGCTGACGGAGCTGGTCGAGCAGGCATTGGTCATGAACGTCAGCCGGGTCTGGCTCGGCGAGGTGCGCGGCGAGGAGGCGTGGCCGCTGATCGAGGTGATGGAGGCGGGGGAGGGCGGGTCCGCCTGCACGCTGCACGCTCGCTCTGCGCACCACGCCTTCGAGCGGCTGGCCAACCTGTGCATGCGTGGCCGCGCCGCCGTCACCCCGGACCATGCCTACCGCTCGTGCGCGTCGGCGGTCGACCTGATCGTCCACATCACCACGGTCGACGAACGGTGGATCGGGGGCGAGCGGCAGCGGTTCGTCAGCCAGGTGGTCGAGTGCAACGGCATCGGTGAGGGCGGCCGCCCGGCGGTCACCGACGTCTTCGCCCCTGGGGCCGACGGGCGGGCGGTGCCCGAGCACGATCCGGTGGACCTGGCCGACTACGTCCGCGTCGGCTTCGACCCCGACTGGCTGCAGGCCGGCCGAGGTCACTGGCCGAGCGCCGCTGGGGGACGGCGATGAGCGGCGCGGGGCTGCTGGCCGGCGTGTGCGGTGCCTTGTCGGTCGGCGGCCTGCTGCTGGCCGCCCACGCGCTCACCGCTGCCGAGCCCCCGGCTAGGTCGCGGCGTCGCAAGCCGCGACCGACGACGCGGCCCGACCGGCCGGCGGTGCGGCGGCAGCAGGCACTGCGGGGGGCCGCAGCCGCGGTGGCGGCTGTGGTGTGGCTGGTCTCGGGGTGGCCGGTCGGTGGTGCGCTGGCCGGACTGGCTGTGATCGGGGTGCCCTGGCTGTTGGGGCAGTTCTCCGGCGGCAATGCCGCAGTGGAGCGGCTGGAGGCGCTGCAGGAGTGGGTGCGCCGCACCTCCGACGTGCTGGGCGCGGGCGGCGGGCTGGAGCAGACGCTGATCCGCTCGGCCCGCACCGCTCCCGAGCCGATCGCGGCCGAGGTGGCGACCCTGGCCGCGCGGCTGCAGGCGCGTTGGTCGACATCCAGAGCGCTGCTGGCCTTCGCCGACGACCTCGACGACGCCGCCGGGGATCTGGTCGTCGCCGCCTTGCTGCTCGGTGCGGAGCTGCGCGGGCCCGGGCTGGCGCGGGTGCTGACCGAGCTGGCGGGCAGCCTCACCGAGGAAGTCACGATGCGCCGCAAGGTCGAGGCCGACCGCGCCAAGCCCCGCGCCAACGCGCGCTGGCTGCTGCTGATCACCGTCGCCGCGTCCGGGCTGGCCGCGCTCAACGGGAACTACCTGGCGCCCTACGGCACGGGGGTCGGGCAGCTGGTGCTGGCGGTCATCGCCGGGCTGATCGTCGCCTGCCTGCTGTGGATGCGCCGGCTCACCGCACCTGCGCCGTTGCCCCGATTTCTGGTCGACCCCGACCGCAGCCGGTGGGCAACCGGTCCCCAGTCGGCCGAGGTGCCGGTCCGGTGAGCGGCCAGGCACTGCTGATCGGCTCCGGGGCCCTCGTCGGACTCGGCGCGTTCCTGCTGCTGCGTGCCGTTCTGGTGGTCGAACAGCCCCGGCTGGCCGACGCACTGGCCCGCCTCGAAGGGCGCGGGGTCCCGGTCGCGGTCGGGCCGATCCCGGAGGCAGGCGATCGCTGGGCGCGGGCAACCGGCCGCGCCGGTGCCTGGGCCGCAGCCCGGCTGCCCGCCGCCGGTCTGCGCGCGCCGTCCTCCGCGCTGGTGTTGATCGGCTGGACGCCGGAGGGTTACGCCGCCCGCAAGGTCGGCCTGGCCGCGTTCGGCGTGGTGTTCGTTCCGCTGCTGACCGCCGTGCTCGGCCTGACCGGCGTCCGGCTGCCGGTGGTGGTGCCGGTGGCCGGGTCGCTGGCGCTGGCCGGCGTGCTGTTCCTCGTCGTCGACCTCGTCGTGCGTGACCAGGCCGCCGAGGCCCGCGGGCAGATGCGCCGGGCGCTGTGCTCCTACCTGGACCTGGTCAGCCTGCGCCGCGACGCCAGCGAGGGCCCCACCATCGCCCTCGAGCGGGCCGCAGCCCTGGGGGAGGGCTGGGTGTTCCGGCGGCTCACCGACGCGCTGGTCGCCGCCCGTTTGGCCGGCGACCCGCCGTGGGACGGGCTGCGCCGGTTGGCCGCTGACACCGGTGTCGGCGAGTTGGCCGACGTCGCCGACATCGCCGCGGTCGCCGCCGTCGAGGGCGCGTCGATCGCCCCGACGCTGCGGGCCCGCGCGCAGTCGCTGCGGGTGCAGTTGCTGGCCGAGGAGGAGGCGGCGGCCAACACCGCCAGCGAGAAGCTCACCGCCCCCGTCGCCCTGCTGTCGATCGCCTTTCTCCTGTTGTTCCTCTATCCCGCCCTGGCCCGCCTGATGGCCACCTGACCCGGTAATCCCGACCCGAGAGGAACCCCGATGAGCTCGCTGTTCACTGTCCTGACCGTCGTCGGCGCGCAGCTGCGCGACCGGCTGCGCGAGCTCCGCGACGAGCCGGAGCGCGGCTCCCTGTCGGTCGAGCAGGTCATCATCACGGTGGCGCTGATCGGCATCGCCGTCGCGCTCGTGGCGGTGATCGCCAACGCGGTCACCTCCCGTTCGTCCTCGATCCAGTAGCCGAGCCGTGGTCCGCCCCGCCGGCCTCCGCGGCCGCACACCGCCGTCCCGGCCCGCCCGTGACCGGGGCGCTCGGACCGCCGGCGAGGTGGATCGGCGCCTGTCGGCGGAGCGCGGCGCGGCGTCGGTGGAGCTGGCGGTCACCTTCCCCGTGGTGCTGCTGCTGGTCATGACGCTGATCCAGGCGGCGCTGTGGTTCTACGCCCGCTCGATCGCGCTCGGGGCCGCCCAGGAAGGGGCCCGCGAGGGTCGGGTGCAGCCCGCCTCGACCGCGCGCGCCGAGTCGGCCGCCGAGGGCTTCCTCGACCAGACCGCGCAAGATCTGCTCACCGGCCGGGACGTGACCGTGAGCGGCTCACCGGCCAGCATCGAGGTCACCGTGACCGGCACCTCGCTCAGCCTCTTCCCCGGCCTGTCCGGGTGGTCGGTCACCCAGACCGCCATCGGCCCGGTCGAACGGCCCACGCCATGAGTCCCCAGGCCAGAGAGCGGGGGTCAGTGTCGGTCGAGCTGGCGCTGCTGTCCCCGGCGCTGCTCCTGCTGCTGTCCTTCGCCATCGTCGCCGGACGCACCCAGATCGCCGACGGTGCCGTGCAGGAGGCCGCCCGCGCCGCCGCCAGGGAGGCCTCCCTCGCCCGGGACGCCGCCACCGCCGCCGCCCTGGCCGACGCCCAGGCGCAGCGCACGCTGGCAGCCCAGGACCTGCGCTGCCAGCGCACCACCGTCGACATCGACACCGCCGGCTTCTTCGCCCCGCCCGGCCAGCCCGGCGACGTCACCGTGTCGATCACCTGCGTGGTCGGCATGGCCGACGTGCTGGCCCCCGGTCTGCCCGGATCGGTCACCGTCGAGGCCTCCTTCACCAGCCCCGTCGACGCCTACCGCGAGCGATGAGTGCCCGACAGCGCCTCCGGAGGGAGGACGCCGAGCGCGGCGCGGTCAGCGTCTTCCTCGCCGTCCTGGTTCCGGGGCTGCTGCTCATCGTCGGCCTGGCCGTCGACGGCGGTGCCAAGGTGGCCGCCACCCAGCGAGCCAATGCGATCGCCGACGAGTCCGCTCGGGCCGGTGGGCAGGCTCTCGACGTCGCCGCCGCCCTTACCGGGCAGATCCGCGTCGATCCGGCCGCCGCGGTCGCCGTCGCGCAGAGCTACCTCGACCGCAACGACGTGCAGGGCGCGGTGACCGTCGTCGACGGCGACACCCTGCAGGTGACCACCACCATCACCGAGCCCACGACCTTCCTCGGCCTGATCGGGATTTCCACGCTGACCGTGGAGGGCACCGGCACCGCCGACCTGATCAGCGGGACCGGCCAGAACGGCGGAGCGGGCCCATGACCACATCACCGCAGGCGCAGGACCTACTACGCCGGCTGATCGCCGGAGTCCTGCTGGCGGCCGCGGTCGCCGGCGTCCCGATCGCGCTCTGGGAGCTCGGCGGCGCCTACCTGCCCGACGAGCTGCCCTCCTGGGAACAGGTGACCACCGTGCTGAGCGGCCCGGACACCGGGGCGCTCTTCCTTGGTCTGCTCGTGGTCATCGGCTGGGTCGCGTGGGTCTGCTTCACCCTCTCGGTGGCCGTCGAGCTCGCCAGCCAGCTGCGCGGCCGGCCACCGATGCGACTGCCTGGCCTGGCAGCGCCGCAGCAGATGGCCGGCTTGCTCGTGGCTGCCGTCCTCGGTGTCGGCAGCGGGCCGCTGCTGGCCGCTCCCGCCCTGGCCGGCCCACCCGTCGTCGCCGAGCAGCCGGTCGGCCACGAGGAGCCCCCGCCGGCACCTGCACCGCCCGTGGAGCCCCGGCCGACCGGCCCGGCCGCGGCCGGGCCCACTTACACGGTTGCCCCGCGCGACACCCTCGGCCGCATCGCCGCCCGCTACCTGGGCGACTGGACCCGCTTCGAGGAGATCCTCGAGCTCAACCGCGGCCGGCCCCAGCCCGACGGCGCGCTCCTCACCGACCCGGGGCTGATCCGCCCTGGCTGGACGCTGGTCCTTCCACCGGATGCACGTCTTCCCGAAGCCGGCGCGACCGCCGGCGAGGTGACGGTGCAGCCCGGGGACACCTTGGCAGACCTCGCCGAGCAGCACGGCCTGGAGCACTGGCAGCCGATCTTCGACCTCAATGCCGGCGAACCGCTGCCCGGCGGCGGTCGATTCACCAACCCCGACCTGATCCGCCCCGGGCAGGTTCTCGACCTCCCGCCGGCCGACCCCGCGGCCGCTGACGCTCCGCCGCCGACCGGTCCTGAACCCCCGGCCGACGAGCCGGCGCCGGACGAGGACGAGCCAGTCGTCCCGGCGGAGCCCGCGCCCACACCGGCCGCCTCGCAGAGCCCGGAAAGCCTGCCTGAGCCATCGGAGCAGGCGGCGGTCGACGCCGACGCCGACGCCGACGCCGACGGCGGGGATGCCGCCGCGAGCCCTTCGGAGCTGGCGGCCGTGCTCGTCGGCAGCGGGGCGCTGCTCGCCGCAGGTGTGGGCGCCGCCTGGCTGACGCATCGCCGCCAGCGGCTACGCCGCCGCCGTCCCGGCCGACGGCTGGCACCCGTCCCGAAGACGCAGTCGGCCACACAGACGGTCGTGGCATCGGCGGCCGACGAGGGAATGGCCGACTACGCCGCGCTGGACCTGGCGCTGCGCGGCCTCGCCGTCCAGATCTCCGCCGATCCGGAAGCGCAACTCCCCGACGTCGTCGCCGCCCGACTTCACGGCGGCCGGCTCGAGCTACGGCTGCACGCTCCGGCCGACCGTCCTCCGCCGGAACCGTGGACCGCGGACGACACCGGCCTCCGGTGGTCGGCGCGGCTCGACCAGGACACCGGCGTCGATCCCCAGGTGGCCCGCACCCGCCTGGCGCCGTACCCGACTCTGGTCACCATCGGCACCGACACCGCAGGCCGCTGGCTGCTGGACCTGGAACGGCTCGGTGCGGTGTACGTGACCGGACCGGCCGACCGCCGTGAGGACTTCGCCCGGCACGTGTCCGCGGAGCTGGCCGTCAACGGCTGGTCGGACCTGCTCACCGTCACGCCCGTCGGCTTCGGCGAGGAACTGGTCGACCTCGCCCCCGAGCGGGTTCACCTGGTCGACAGCGCCGTGGATGCCGGCCTGCACCCCGGCCTGGCGGAAGCCGCCGAGTCGGACGGCGACGACGTGCTGGACGGGCGGTTGCGGGCCGGAGCCGGGGACGGCTGGATGCCGCAGGTCGTCCTCGTCCCACATCCGTCCGATCAGATCGGCGAACTGGCCGAGACCGTCGCCGTCCAGCGGGCCCGGGAGCGGCGCGGAACGGTCGCTTTGGTGCTCGGCGCCGAGCCGGAGGAGGTCAGCGACGAGTGGCTGCTCACGCTGACCGACGACGGGTCGCTGCTCGTCCCCGCACTCGGGCTGCGGCTGCCGGCGCCCCAGCTGACCGCCCAGCAGGCCCGCGACATCGCCACGCTGCTGGCCTTCGAGCGCGACTCCGAGGATGCTCCGATTCCGGCCGCCGACGGCGACCGTCCCTGGCAGGTGCACACCGACGCCGCCGGCGCGCTCCACGACGACCTGACCGGCCCGGACACCGCAGCACCACCGACCTCCGCCCCGACCCCACGGCTCCAACGGGGCTCCGCTACCGAGGCCGTCCCGGATTCGGCGCCACCCACGCCGACCGGCAGTGCTCCGCGGGCAGGGACGTCGTGGACGACCGGCGGTGTCCCCGACGTGCCGGTGTCTGCAGCGCCAGCCGATGTGCGCAGGGAGGTCGAGGACGACCTCGCCCAACTCGACCGCGATCTCGCCGACTGGTGGTCGTCGGACTGTGCCCGGCCGCGACTGACCCTGCTCGGACCGGTCGCCCTGCGCGCGCATGGTGATGAGGCGGCCGTCGCCAGGTCCGGGTTGCGGCGCCGCTACGAGGAGACGGTCGCCTACCTCGCCACCCGCCCGCACGGAGCCACGGCTGACGAGGCCGCGACCGCGCTGCAGCCGGCCCGCGGCGGCAGGACCGATCCCGTCAGCGCCCGCGCCTACGTCCACCGGGTCGCCGCCGGCGCTCGAGCCTGGCTGGGCACCGATCCCGCCACCGGGCAGAAGCACCTCAGCTCCGGCCACCGCGGCCGCTACGTGCTGACCGGCGTGCTGGTCGACGCGGATCTGTTCCGCCAGCTGCGGGCCCGGGCCGCGGTACGCGACGACGGCGGCCTGCCCGACCTGCTGGCCGCTCTGCGGCTGGTGTCCGGCCCGCCATTCGCGCAGCGGCCGGCCGGTTACGAGTGGTTGGACGGCTTGGACCTGACGCTCACCGCAGCCGTCTGCGACGTCGCCCACCAGGTCGTCTCCACGGCCCTTTCCGACGGCGACCTGGCCGCCGCGAGCACAGCCTCGGTCACCGCCCTGCTCGTCGCGCCCGACGACGAGCAGGCCCTGCTCGACGCGATGTGGGTGGCCTTTCATCAGGGCCACCGCGCCGAGGCCGAGACCTACGTCGGGCGCATTGTGGCCGTCCACGACGGTGAGGACGAGATGGACCTGCCCATGAGCACGGCGGAGACCATCAACCGCGCCCGCCGGCAGTTCCTCGACCGTGCGTCGTGAGGACGGCCTGGTCACTCCCGAGCCGCTCTCCCGCCGCGAGGAACGGGACCAGTGAGGTCAGCGCTTGTCGCCCACCGAGGTCAGCGCTTGTCGCGTGGGGGGTTCGGGTCCCGGCCAGGAGCGATGGTGTCCGAATCACGGATCCGCCCATCACGGCCATGGATGCGCACCTCTCCGCCGCCGGCCTTGTGCACTTGCGCTCGAGCCTTACTGATGGCGGCGCTCTGAGTCGCCTCGTGCCCGGCTGCCCGGGTGCTGCCGGGCTTCTTGACGTCCCAGCCACCCTTTGGGCTGGGCACGACGTGACGGTTGTTGCTGCTCTTGGCCATGAGTCCTCCTGACGAGGGGCCCGCAAGCACCCTGACGCGCGGGACGATGCGCGTAAAATGTAGGCTAAATGCGGCTGTATTGCGAGGGTGATTGCGAGGGTGCAGGCGTGTCCAGAGCTGAACTGGTGCAGAGAGCACTGGAGGCTGCCTACAAGGGGTCGGTGAGCCAGACGGCGGCAGTCAAGCTCACCTACCTGCAGAAAACCCTGGGGCGGCGATTGACCGCTGCAGCTCTGGGGGTCAAGGACACGCGCACGGTGCAGAGCTGGGAACGCGGAGGACCGATCCGCGGCGGAGACGACCAGGAGCACCGCATCCAGGCGCTGTTTCGGGCCACGTACGCCGTGACCGAGGTGTTCGGTCCGGCAGTGGCGGCGGCGTTCCTGCGAGGGAGCAACCCTGCACTGGATGGGAAGGCTCCGCTGCTCGTCCTGGCCGACGAGCAGCCGGGTGAGGCTGAGGAGCGCGTGATGAGAGCAGTCGACGCACTGCTTGAGGCATGAGGCTGCCCTCCAGACGTCCATCTGCTCGCACGACGCCGCTCCCTACCGCGGGTGTCATCCGGGTGGCCTTCGAGCCGGGTCAGTTGCCGACGCCACGGGACGCCGTGGGGCCCAACCGGTTCGACGACCCCCGGCCCAGGACGATGGACCGCTACGTCGTCCGGTACACCGGGCGGTCCCTGCGGGGATGCTTGCTCGAACTACTCGCATGGCTGCGGCCAGACCCTGCAGCCCTGATGCGGGAGGCCCAGGTCGTCGATGACGCGGACCTGGGGGATGAGGGCCAGGCAATGCTGGCGGCCCAGGAGGTGGAGGCGCGAGCCGTCGCTGATTTCCTGGACGGTCGTCAGGTAGGTCTCCTGGAGGTCGAGGGGCTGGTCGCGCTGTCGATCAATGACCCGGGCCTACAGGCTGAGCTCGACCGCGAGCCAGCCGTACGCGCTCTGCTGGACAGCCCGGAGGGCCAAGCGGCCCTGGGCGGAGGGCGGCAGAAGGCGCACCTGGACGAGGCAGCCGTGCGTCTGTCTACTGACCTCGGGCGAGACCTCACCCGCGCCTGCTCCCTCGCCATCCGGGACCGCGACGACCGGCCCGACGCCATCCATTACCGCAGCCGCCATGACGACGCTGAAGACTGCTGGGCCATCTACGACCACGCCCCAGTCCAGTTGGTCCAGGCAACTGCCCTCGATCCCGCCGACGTGGACCACCGAGAGGCGCTCGTGAGCGTCGCCAGCCTTTGGCAGCTCGCGCTACCCCAGCAGTGGATGGGCTGACAGCGGCTCCTTGGCTGGCCTGCTGTTGGCGGGGTGGGACGCCGCGGGATGGAAGTAGCCTCCGGACCTACCGGCCTTCCACCCGACCGCCGACGGCAGCGCCCCGCTCGTGGAGCGCGCTGAACGGCCCCGAACCGGGCGGCATCATCCACCGGCCCCCGGCACGCGTTCTCCGCTATTCCTCCAGTAGTTCTCCGGTGCGGACGTCTCCGCCCGCAGCAGGGTGCACCGACACCCACAACGCCGCCAGAGGTTGCGTGCTTCGACCGGCTGGAGGGCCACTGGGGATTGGGTCGCCACCGTCGGCGCATGCAGACGACAGCTCCACGACGGGGATCGAGGCGGGGCCGACCGAGCCCTGACGCGCCGCTGTCGGCGGCGACGGCGCCCACCCGCCCCACCGATCCTCACGCGGCACGGTCGATGACCGTGCCCGCCATGCGCGCGGCCGTCGTGGCCATCCGCTCGGGGTTCTTCGACGACGTCACCGACGACGTCCTCGCCCACGGAGATCAGGCGTTCGGGGCCGCGGTGCCCAGCAGTGCCGGCCAACCGGATCGCTCGCACGCCCCGTGGACGCGAGCGGGCATCGACGGCCGTGCCGTCCTGGTCGTGGCCGGTCACGCCGGGGCCGGTGCTTCCACCGTTGCGTTGGCGCTGGCCGAGGGGCTGGCGGAGAACCGGCGGGTGCAGCTGGTCGACTACTCCGAGCCGGCCCGGTCGGGACTGTCGGCCGCCCCGACCATCGAATTGGGCACCGACGCCGCCGGGTGGCGGTGCGGTCGCCGCGGTCGACTCGATCTCGTCCGGCTCGCTCAGCACCCAGCCGACGGAGCGCTGCCACGGCCCCCGGAGGCCGCAGACGCCACGGTGGTGGTCGACGCGGGTTGGTCGACGACCTGTGCGCTGCTCGACTCGCCCGGGTCGCTAGTCGGCTGCGCTCTGGTGGTCGTCATCCGGCTCACGGTTCCAGCGGTCCGGGAGGCCGAGCATGTCCTGGCGGCCGTCGGCGGGGAGGCTGCGGTCGCGGCGGTGGGCCCGGCGCGATGGCCACGGCTGGTGGAGGCCAGCTGCGGTCCCCGGCTCCGGAAGGCGCGGTCGACGGGGCGAGTGGTCTCGGTGCCGCTCGACCGGCGTCTGCAGATTGCCGGGCTGACCGGGGATCGGCTACCGAAATCGGTGGCCGCCGCCGGCCGGGCGCTGGCAGAGCTCGTGGCCCCGGCGGCCCCATCTCGGCACCGGCTCCCGGCAGTGCGGACCAGGCGAGCCGGAGCAAACCGATGACGGTCGGGCACGGGGCCTCGGCGGTACGGGCAGCTTCGACCGTCGCGCTCGTCGTCGCCGGGCTGGTGGTGCTGAACAGCGGACCGGCCACGGCGGCGCCGGAGATCACCGCGGCGGTCTGCCCCGCCGCACCGCCGGGAATGCAGGGCTTCGCCGACGACGTCACCGCCTGGGTGAAGTGGGGCGTGCTGGCGCTGATCGGCATCGGCGCGGTGGTGTCCCTGGGTTCGATTCTCGTCGGGCGGATCTTCTCCCATCCGCACGCCTCCCGGTACGGGGCGATGGGCGTCGCGGTGGTGGTGATGGTGGCCATCGCCTACACGGTCATCCTCGTCATTCTGGACTCGATCACCGGCAGCGGGTGCACCTGATGCGCCGCCGTGCCGAACGTCAGGTGGGGGAGACGTCGACGTGGGGACCGGCCCGTCTCCTCGTGCTGATCGCGGTCAGCGCGCTGGCGGTGCTGGCGGTGCTGGCCGGACTGGTGCTTGCGGTCGTCGGAGCACTGACCGGGGACCAGCGCGACGGCGCAGGCGCCGCACCACGGGCGGCCGCTCCCGCCACGGACCCGTCGCGGCAGGACGCGCTCGCCGCCGCGCCGATGCCGACCGCCGACCCGGACGCCGCGCTTCCGGGCCCGGTGTCGAATAAGGCCGCGGACGGTCTCGAGGTGCCCCGCGCCACCGGCGTCGGCCCGGCCGACGTGCCCACCGGCTTTCCCCGAACCCCGGAAGGCGCCCTGGCGCAGCTGGCGGCGATCGACGTGACGGCGATGCAGACCGGCTCGATGAACGGCGTGCGGCAGGTGATCGCCGAGTGGGCCGCGCCAGGTGGCCCCACCCCGCAGACCTGGTCCGGGGCGCATGGCATGGCCAGCCTGTTGTCGGCGGCGGGGCTGTCCGGTGCCGGGTCACCGCAGCTGGCCATCGTGGTCCGCCCGGTCATGGGACTGGTCAAGGGCACGGTCGGCGAGGACTTCGCGGTGGTGTGCGTGAACTTCGAGTTCACCGTCACCGTGGAGGAGACGTCGCGGATCGCGATCGCCGACTGCCAGCGCATGGCCTGGACCGGGGACCGGTGGGTGATCGGAGCGGGGGCGGAGCCCGCGCCGGCTCCGTCGGTCTGGCCGGGTACCGACGCGGCGCTCGCCGCCGGCTGGCGGGACCTGCGTCATGGCTAGGCCACGGCTCGGTCGAGGTGGCCGATCGCCGCGTCCGCTGATGCTGGTCGTCGCCCTGATGCTGGCGGTGGTGGGTTGGCTGGCGACTGCGGCTCCGGCCTCGGCTGACTCGACGGTCGTGGCGTTCCCCGCAGCTCCGGCGGCGGACGATGGCTCGCTGCCGTGCCTGCCGATCAACCCGTTCTGCGTGATCGGCGAGGCGGCCGGCGCGGTGGTGGCCGACGTGTGGGTCAGCGCCATGTTGTCACTCTGGGAGGCGGGGCTCTGGCTGCTGGGACTGGCCTTCTCGGTCATCGACGCCCTGGCGACCCCGGACCTCTCCGCCGACGGCCCGCTGGCCGGGATCTATCCGGTGACCTTCGGCATCGGCGCCACCGTCGCGGCACTGATGGCGCTCGTGCAGCTCGGGGCCGCGGCGGTGCGCCGGGACGGGCAGACCCTGGGCCGGCTGCTGATCGGGCTGGGGCAGTTCGGGCTGGTGTGGGTCGGCTACGTCGGCGTGGCGGCGCTGCTGGTCACCGGCGTCTCCGGACTGACCACCGCGCTGCTGCGCAGCCTGCTGGGCATCGACACCATGGCCGCCTTCGACCCGTCGATCAGCGTGGGCCGCGACCTGGTCGACGGAACGGTCGCCACCGTGCTCGGTGTCTCGTCGATCTTCCTGCTCGTACCCGCCAGCGTCGGCTACCTGCTCCTGATGCTGGTTCGCGAGGCAGCGCTGATCGTGCTGGCCGCGACCTCGGCGATCTCGGCAGGAGGACTGCTCGCGCAGTCGTCGAGCACCTGGTTCTGGCGCAGCCTGCGATGGTTCCTGGCCGCGCTGCTGGTCGCCCCGGTCGCCGTGCTCGTCCTCGGCGTCGGGGTGACCATCACCGAGGGAATCGTCACCGGGGCCGAGGAGACCAGCACCGAGGCCGCGATCGGGATGGCGGTGGTCGGCTGCCTGCTGATCCTGCTCGGCGCGATCTGCCCGCTGGCGCTGTTCCGGCTCCTGGCCTTCGTCGACCCGGGCACGTCGAGCGGGGCCGCGCTGCGCTCCTCTTTGGCCGCCTCCGGCGGAGTCGTGGGTGCACTGAGCAACCTCGGCGGCGGACGTGGTCGGGCCGCCGGCGCCGCAGTGGCCGCGGCCTCGGGTGGGGTGGCCGCCTCGGGAGCCGCGGCGCAGCTGGCCGGTGACCGCGCCCAGGGCGAGTCGACGGCGGACGCGACGACCAGTGGTCGCTTCGCCGGGGCACTCCGCGCACTGACCGCCGGTACCTCCACCGCCGGCCGGCTGGCGGCCGTCGTGGCTGCCTCGGCCGCCGACGTGCTCGCCGGCGCCGGCGTCGGCCACTCCGCGCCCTACTACGGGCAGCCGGTACCGAACGGGCCCCGGCTCGGGCGGCCGCCCGGCCGGGAGGACGGCTCCCGCTTGCTCGGCGGCACGACGTCCGGACCGCACGGGATTGACGGAGGCGACGGTCCGGTCGCCACGGCCTGGCCGGCTCAGCCCGTCAATAGCAGCGGGGTCGGCGAACCCGACGATACCGATCCGCCGACCCCGCGGATGCCGCGGACCGACGACGGACCTGGCGACGGCGGTGTGCGGTGAGCGCCGCCCGATACGGCGACTACGCCAAGGACGTCTCGGGCTGGTTCCTCGGGATGACCGGCGCCCAACTGGCTCTGGTCACCCTCGCCGGGGTTCCGGCGCTGCTCGCCCTCAACGCCCAGGCCTGGAGCTTGTTCGTCCTGTGGCTGCCGGTGTGGGCGCTGCTGGCCGCGGTGCTGCTGGTGCCGGTCCGCGGGCGCTCGGCCGGCCGCTGGCTGGTTGATCTCTTCCTGCACGCGATCGGAGCACTCATGGGATGGACGGTGTTCGGCTCCCGGGCCGTGTCCGGCACGGCCGACGACCTGGCCGAGGCGGATCTGCCGGGCGTCCTGGCCGGCATCCGCACCCACGACGGGCCGCCCTTCGGTCAGCTGTTCACCCGCCCGGTGATCGTGCAGAACTGCGCGGCCCGGACCTGGGCGGCCGTCGCGTCGATCACCCATCCCGGGATCGGCCTGGCCGAACCGGACGAGCGCAACCGGATGGGCGCCGGCTTGGCCGAGCTATGCGAACTCGCTGCCCGCACCGAGCTGGTCGACGTCCTGGCCCTGCAGGTACGTACCGTGCCCGACGACGGCACCGAGCGCGCGGCCTGGGAACGAGCCCACACCCGCGCGGACGCCGCACCCCTGGCCGCCCGGATCAACGCGCTCCTCGGGGCCACCCTCACCCCGGCCGCGGTGCGCACCGAGGCCTTCGTCACCGTGGTCGTCGGCGAGGCGCGGATGAGCCGCGCCGCGCGGGAGTCCGGCGGGGGTGTGGACGGCCGCGCCCGGGTCCTGCACGGTGTGATGGCCGAGGTGGAGGGGGCGCTTCGCGGAGCGGTCGGCTGCACCGCGGTCACCTGGCTGGACTCCGCTGCCCTCGCCGCCGCGGTCCGCACCGGCTTCGCCCCGGGTGAGCGCGGCCAGCTCATCGCCGCCGACCTGGCCGCCGCCGACGGCGCCCAGCTGACGACCGGGGTGCCGATGGCCGCCGCCGGCCCCAGCCACGCCCGGGCCGAGGTACGGCACTACGCGCACGACGCGTGGGCGTCGGTCACCGACACCGTCCTGCTTCCCGACTCGGGAGCGGTGCTCGGCGCGCTGGCCCCGGTGCTGGTGCCGACGGTGGCGGGGGAGCGGCGCTGCCTGACCGTCTTCCTGGCCCCGATGCCGCTGGACCGGGCCACCCGCCTGGTCGGCCGGGAGGAGATGAGTGCCACCACGGGCAACGAGCTGCGCGCCCGGATGGGCTTCCGGCAGCGGGCCCGGCAACGGCGCGACACCGAGCGGATAGGCGCGGCGGACGAGAAGCTCGCGGCCGGACGGGCACTGGTCCGCCCCGCCGTCGCCGCCTGCGTCACGGTCCCCGCGACGTGGCCGGTGGCCGAGCACGGCCGGCGACTGGATGCGTCCATCCGCGCTGCCGGCTACGTACCGCTGCGGCTGGACCTGGCGCAAGACTCCGGCTTCGCCGCCGCCGCCGTTCCCCTCGGCGTCGGTCTGCCCGACCGCCGGAGCCGACGGTGAACGGCCGCGGGACCCGCCGAGGTCGGGACGTCGCCGTCCTGCTCGACGACTTCGGCCACCGGCTGCCTCCTCAGCCTCCGGCGAATGCAGCACCGCGCGACCGGGGCCCGTTCACCCAGCTGGTGCCCCGCCGCGGAATCCGCGGGCGCGGCCGGGGCCGGGCGGCGGCGCTCGCCCCGCTGTCGGTGTGGCGGATGACATCGGAGCAGACGCCGGTGGTGTGGCCGCTGATCGCCACCTCCGGCCTGCCACCCACCGGCGCGCAGATGGGACTCGACCTGCTGTCGGGCGGCGCGTTCTACTGCGACCCCGTCGGGTGGGTCACCGACGACGACATCCCGGTCACCAACCCGAACGTCGTCGTCTTCGGCAAGCCCGGCCGCGGCAAATCGGCCACGGTCAAGGCCTTCGCGCTGCGCATGCTCGCCTACGGCTACCGCACCCTGGTCCTCGGCGACACCAAGGACGAGTACGAGCCGCTGTGCCGCGCGCTCGGCGTCGAGCCGTTCGTCATCGGCCACGGCCTGCCCGCCCGGGTCAACCCGCTGGCCTTCGGTCCGCTCGGGCACGGCTGGGAGCGACTCGACGCCGCCGAGGCCCGCCGCCGCGAGGCGCTCGTCTTCGCCCGGTGGCTCCTACTGCTCCGTGGGCTGGTCGCCTCCCAGGCGGTGCCGTTCGGCCCGGTGGAGGAGACCGCCGTCGGTGCGGCGCTGCGCCTGCTCACCGGATACCGCAGCGGAGCCACCCGGCTGACCGAGCCCACCATCCCGCAGCTCTGGCAGGCCTTGGACGAGCCTCCGCCGGAGCTGGTCAGCGGCTGCCGCTACGCCGACCGGCGGCACTTCCTCGACGCCACCCGAACGCTGCGCGACGCGCTCGGCTCCCTGGTCAAGGGCTCCCTGGCCGGGCTGTTCGACGACCACACGTCGATCGAGGTCGACTGGCGCGCCCCGATCCAGTCCCTGTCGCTGTCCCGCCTCGAGCCGCTCGGTGACCAGGCCGTCGGCATCGCGCTGACCTGCCTCAACTCCTGGGGTCAGGCGATGCGGGAGATCGCCGACCCAGGTGACCTGCGCATCGTCGTCCGCGACGAGACATGGCGGCAGATGCGCCTGGGCGCCGAGGCGATGAAGAGCCTGGACGCCAACCTGCGGCTGTCCCGCCGCGACGCCGACGTGCAGGTCCTGCTGGCCCACAAGCCGTCGGACATGCTCACCGCCGGCGACGCCACGTCCCAGGCGGTCGCCATCGCCCGCGACCTGCTGCACCTGTGCGACGTCAAGGTGCTGCACGGCCAGGACCAGGCCGTCGGCGACGAGCTGGGCAGCATGCTCGGCCTGACGCCGACCGCCCAGCGGCTGGTCACCGGCTGGGCGGTCGCCGGCAAGGGCCGGGCGCTGTGGCTGGTCGGGGACCGGGCGTTCAAGGTGCAGACCGTCCTCACCGGGCCGGAGCTGCGGCTGACCTACACCAACGAGGCGCTCGCCGCCGGAGGCCCGACGTGAGCGGGACGGCGGCGCGCATGGCGCACTCGTACGCGCGGGCGTGGCTGTGGCAGGCCGCCGCTCCTTGCGCCCTCCCGGTGTTCGCGGGGCTCACGCTGCTGCTGATCCCCCTCGCGGTCATCGGTGCTCACGAGGCGCCGACGCCGACCGCGTCCTCGGCCTGCTCGATCGGCGGCACCGGCGCCACCGTCGCCGGCATCGAGCTGGACGCCGTCCAGATGGGCCACGCGCAGACCATCGCCGACGTCGCCGCCGCGCGGGGGCTGGATGCGTACGCGGCCACGGTGGCGCTGGCCACGGCCTACCAGGAGTCCCGCATCCGGATGCTGGCCAACGACGGCAGCAGCCCCGAGCTCACCGGCGAGCAGGCCACGGTGACCGCCACCAGCCTGCAGTACCCGCACGACGGCCTCGGCTCCGACCACGACAGCGTCAACACCTTTCAGCAGCGCTGGCTCGCCGGCTGGGGCACCGTCGCCGAGCTGATGGACCCCGTCTACGCCGCCGAGGCCTTCTACGCCCGGCTGGTCGAGGTGCCCAACTGGCAGACCATCCCGCTCACGCAGGCGGCCCAGGCCGTGCAGATCTCCGCCGCCGGCGGCGCCTACGCCCGCTGGGCGCCGCTGGCCCGGGAGCTGACCGCCATGCTGTGGCCGACCGCCCGGGCCGCAGCGGCCGCCCCCGCCGGCGCAGCGCCCGCCGTCTGCCCGGGACTGCCGGTGGCCGCCGGGGCGTGGATCCGGCCCACCGCCGGCACGGTCACCTCCGGCTACGGGTCCCGCTGGGGAACGCTGCACGCCGGCGTGGACATAGCCGGCCCCCGCAACACGCCCGTCTACGCCGCCGCCGACGGCACCGTGCTCCGAGCCGAGTGCACCAGCGACTACTGCGACCGCGACGGCAGCCCGAGCCTGGCCGGCTACGGCAACCTCGTCGAGCTCGACCACGGCGGCGGGGTGACCACCCGCTACGGGCACCTCTCCGCCTACACGGTCACCGCGGGCCAGTACGTCGCCGCCGGAACGCTGGTCGGCTTCCAGGGCTCGACCGGCAACAGCACCGGTGTCCACCTGCACTTCGAGGTCCGCCAGGACGGCGTGCCGGTCGACCCCGGCCCGTGGCTGGCCGACCGCGGCGTCGACCTGCGCTCCTCCGATGCCGCATGAGCCGCCTGGACCTTAACGAGGGAGAAGCCATGCACCACGCGAACGCAGGCGGTCGGCGGTGAACGTCGGCCAGTCGCGGCCCGACGTCGGCCCGGCCAGCTGGGAGATCCCGCTCGCCGCCGTCCTGGTGTGGTTGACGGCCGCCGCGGTGCTGCTGCCGGCCGCCCGCGCAGCAGCGGCACTGCTGTCCGGCGGCGGCTGGGTGTGGCCGCACGGGTCGGCCGCCCTGGTCACCTCCGTCGGCGGCCTGCTCACCGCCGAGCCCACCGCCGGGCTGGACGCCGCGCAGACGGCGGCGCTGCCGCCGCCCGCGGTTGTCTACACCGCCATCGCCGGGTGCCTCGCACTCTTCCTGGCCGCCAGCGGGGGAGCGGCCTGGGCCGGGCACCGATGGCTGACCGGGCGATCGGGCATGGCCACCCGCAGCCAGGTCGCCGACGTGCTCGGCAGCGAGCGGCTGCGGCGGGTCGGACCCGTCGTCCGCCCCGATCTGTCCCCGGCTCGCCGGCCTCGCCGCGTCGTGAACACGGACGTGGGATGGCGGCTGGGCCACGCCGCCGTCCCCGCCGCCGGGCAGCTGTGGGTGCCCTTCGACCGCACGACCGGCGTCTACGGCCCGCAGGGGTCTGGCAAGACCCTCGACTTGCTCGCCCCTGCCCTGCTCGATGCGCCCGGCGCGGCGTTGGTCACCCTGACGAAGGCTGAGGACCTGCTACTCACCCTCGACGACCGCGCGGCCGGCGACCGCCCGGTCGCCGTGCTCGACCCCTTCGGCGCGGTTCCTGGACTGCCGGAGCTGGTATGGGACCCCGTCGCCGGCTGCGTGGATCCCATGACGGCCGAGCGCCGCGCCAAGGCCTTCACCGCCGGCACCGTTCCCGGTGCGGTCACCGGCGGCACCACCGACTCGGCGGCCCGCTTCTACGCCTTCGAAGCCGCCAAGGTGCTGCAGGGCTATCTGCACGCCGCTGCGCTGACCGGTCGCACCATCGAGGACGTCCTGGAGTGGGCCGCCCACCCTCAGGCGGCGACCCAGCCGGCCGACGTCCTGCGCGCTCATCCGCACGCCGCGCCCTTCTGGGACGGGCTGCTGCACGGTGCTCTCCACGGCGACCCGCGCACCGCCGGGAACACCGCCACCACGGTGCAGCAGGCGCTGACCCTGTTCTTCCAGGCCGACATCCGCCGCCGGTGCACTCCCGGGCCCGGTCGGCCGGCCACCGACATCGCCGCGCTGCTTGCCGCTGGCGGCACCGTCTACCTGCTCGGCCGTGAGGATCCCTACGCCTCGGCGGCCCCGCTGATGACGGCTCTGGCCGAGCACGTCCTCGACACCGCCCTGCAGCTGGCAGGCGACGCCCCGACGGGGCGGCTGTGCCCACCGCTGCTGGCCTGCCTGGACGAGCTGCCCTCCACCGCGCCGCTGCCCACTCTGCGCACCCGGATGGCCAACGACCGGGCCCTCGGGATCAGCTTCCTCTACGCCGCACAGACGTGGCGGCAGCTGGTGCTCATCTACGGCGAGGACGAGGCCCGCGCCCTGTTCGGGCTCACCAACGTGCTCGTCGCCTTCGGCGGCGGCAAGGACGGCGGCTTCTACCGCGATCTCTCCGAGCTGCTGGGCAGCACCCGGGTCCGGCGCACCTCCTACAGCTACCGGGGCGCCGGATGGTCCCGATCCACCCACGGCGAGACCGTGCCCGTGCTGCGCCCGGAAGAGATTCGCCAACTGCCGCCTGGCCGGGCTCTGGTCGTCGCGGAGAACGCCCCACCGCTGATCGCCGGGCTGACCCGCTGCCTCACCGGACGCCGCGGCGCGCAGCTGCTGGCAGCACAGGCCTCGGCCCGCGACCGTGTCGCTGCCGCCCGCGAGCACACCGTCAGCATGGTCGAGCGAACCGGTCGCGCGCACGCCGCTGCCGCCCGCGTGGGTCTCACCCCGGTCGAGCGGGGCCTTCGATGACAGATGTCGGACTGGCCGTGCGGTTCCCTCCGCCGCCGCGGGAGATCCGCCGGGCCTTCGAGCAGCTCCGTCAGGCCGAGGACGCCGGCCTCGAGCCCGCCGGCCTGCGGCTGCTGGACCGGCCCTGGGACCCGGCGACCTGCTCGGCTCCGGTGCGCACCCGGCTGTGGCCGTGGTTGGACGACGTGGCCGCCTGGCTCAACCACAGCTACGCCTGGCAGACCACGCAGGCCATTCCCTCGTGCTGGCCCGCCCACCCCCACCTCGTGCACGAACTCGCGGTCCTGGCCTGCCTGCGTGCGATCGCCGGCGACGCGGCGGCTCCGCACGCGCTGGAGGAGTGGCACCGCTACGCGCTGCCCGCCTTCCACGCCCGCCTGGCCGAGCGGCTCGGCATCGGCTGTCCACCCGGCCGGCACACCGACTGGCCCTCCCGCTCCTGGGCTGCCGAATACGACAGCCCGCAGGCGACCGCGACGCGTCGAGCGTTGTTCGACCGCGACCTCGGCGCCACCCGAACCGGCCACCGCCCCGAAGCGGCAGGAGGCGAGTGATGCTCAACGCCTCGCCGTCCGACCGCGGCGACTGGGTGTCGATGCTCGCCGGCGTGCGGATCAGCCGCGCGTGGATGGCCCGGAACACCCCGGACCTATTGGCCGCCTGGTGCGACGCCGCGACCGCCGAGGGCCGCCGCGCGATCGCCACGCGCATCCTGCAGATCGCCGCCGACCTGGAGAGCGAACCCGAGGACGGCGACGACGCAGCCCACGGCTCGGCCTGGCGGCAACTCGTGGCCCGAGTCGACGCCCGCCTCGTCTGCGGCCCGGACTGGCAGCCGCTGGCTGCAGCGCTCGCCCGTGCCGCGGCCGCCGGCTACGACGTGGGCGCTCGGCTGCCCGCGCTGGCCGCCGCCGCTCCGCTGCCCACCCGGCACCCGGCTCGCGAGCTGCACTGGCGGCTGCTCGATGACTGCGTCGCCGCCCTTCCCACGCGCGGCGCCACCGATCACCGCCCTTCGAGCGCACACAGCCCGGTCGGTCCTCCACAGATGTCCCCCAAGAGCCCTGCAGCCGACCGCGGCGACGCAAGCGTCAGCAGAGACAACCCCTGAGAAAGGACGTGCCCCATGGCCGCCGACACGGGCAGCGACCCGCTCGGCTACGCCGCCTCCCTGCTCGACGCCGTGGGCGCCGACAGGGAGCAGGTGCCGGCCGACATCGCACTGGAGTGCCTCTACGCCGCCGAACTCCTCGAGCTCGCCGGCGGACGCGCCCAACCCGTCCCGCTGATCGACGGCGACCCCGCCGCCAGCATCCGCGCAGCGATGGGCGCACTCGGCCTCCTCGACGAGCAGGCCTTCGCCAGCACGCATGTCCTCGACGCCGCGCGGGCCGCCCGCCACGCCCTGCGACGACTGGGCTGAACGGTGGTCACCACCCTGCGACAGCTGCTCGACGATCTCACCGATAGCGCCGGTGTACACCCCGCGGCGACGACCATCGAGGACGCCAGCGGAGCAGTGGCTCACCTGGGCCGGGCGCTGTCCGGACTGGCCGAAGACGGGCTTACCCCCGGCGACAGCCACCGGCAGCGCAACGTCACCGCGCTCGCGGCCGCCTGCATGACCGCCGGCCGACTGTGGCCGCACAGCGGCGGGCCGCTCACTGACCTCGCCGGCGCCGCCGCCGACCTCATCGGCCGCGACCGGTCCGTCATGGGCCGCTCCCACCGCTGGGCGGTCACCGTCGAGGTGGCCGAGGTCGCCGACCACTGCGCACGACTCGGTCGCCGTCTGCTGCCGGAGGCGGCAGCTCCGGAGCTGAATGTCGTCCGCCAGTGGGCCGCCACCATTGAGCGTGACGCGCAGGCCGATCCGCCGACCGCCGCGGCCTCCGTGGTGCTCGAGCGTCTGGTTCCCCTGCCTGGCCCGCCGTCAGGAAAGGCCGAGGTGACCGTCCTGGACGCTGCCGCAGGCCTCCTGGCTGCGCTGGACCGTGCACAGCGAGCCGACGACCTGACGTTGCGGGACTTCCGTGCCGCCGTCGCCGCCGCCGAGCTCACCAGTCGTCACGCCGCCGTCGCGGCGGGCATGACGGGAAGGGACGCCGGACCACCGCTGGTCGCTGGGCTCGCTTGGCAACTTGCCGGTCGCGCCAGCATGGTCTTCCACGACGGACGCCGAGGAGTGCCTGGTGACCCGGGAAGCGTCGTCGCGTCGGCGCAGGCGCTCGTCCGCGCCCTGCGCAACGAGATCGGCGCGCCCGCAGACATGGGCGAGCAGCACGGCCAGAAGACGCCCGCGGACGTGGCAGCTGCGGTCCAGGAGTCAGCGAATCAGATCCCAGTGCTCGCGGACCGGCTCACCGTGGCGGTCGAGCGCTGGTCCCGCACCGGCCAGCTGTTCGCGAACGCCCGAGACCTGCCCCCCATGGAAGCCATGCCCGAGGACCGCATACAGGCGGTAATCGCCGGAAGACACGTGCGGGCCAGCGGCGCCGACTTCGACGACCTCCGGCAGGTCGTCGGTCGGGCTGCCGATCTGTCGACAGGACTGGCCGATGCGCTGAACCGCGCCGCGGAGACAGGGGCAGTGGTGCAACGGCACCGAACCGACCGGCGGGACCGGGGAGCGAAGGTGCCGGGCGACGCCGAGCGCCTGCTCACTCGCGCCCACGCCGTCGACCGCGACAGCACGGGGACCCGGCTGCTCCATTCGCCGCGACAGATCCCACCCTCCCCATAGCCGATTCGCTGCGCTCCCGCCAGCGAGCGACTGTGCCGACGTCGAGCCGGAAGCTTCGGTCCAAGTCATCAACGCTGCCGTCCCACGACCTACTGCGAATGTGTGCCCATCTCAGCGAGAAACGCTTCAGCGAGCGCCGTCCATTCGTTTGGGGCTGCAGTGTCGGCCCAGATCTCGAGGTACTCCAGGGGAGTGAGTCCCCTGGGCTCGGTCGGTAATTCCTGGCTATGCAGGTCATGGAAGGGGCTGGTCCGCTTAAGCTGCCACAGCATTTCTCGGGCTTGAGAGCTGCGGCCATGGCCGCCGACCTGAAAGGCGGGGAATCGGTCAGGGGTCCGCTGCTGCGGGGGCCACTGGCGCCAGACGCGGTAGAAGGGCAGTTCCCAGTCGAGGTGGCTCCACCGCCAGGGCCCTCGGAAGCCACAGACGACGAGGCCGGCGATGAACCCTTCGGCCGTCGTGCGTAGTCGTTGCTGTTTGGTCATGGCTGCCACGGTCGAAGCTCCTGAATCGGTTTCGAGACAAGGGCCCGGAGGATTGCGTCCGGGTCATGGACGGTCGCTGCCAGCGCCGCGAAGCGCTGAATGTAGGCGGCATCGTCGACGTAGGGGTATTGGGCGTGGCGCCACGCCCCTAGTGCGCGGGTGAACGCGGATTTCACCGGGCAAGACGCGTCAGGCAGAAGCCTGTCCTCTAGCAATGCGTCGATCCCGTCCAGCAGCGCGTACTGCTCGGGTGACGGCGATCGGACGAAGGCGGTCCCGCGCCTGGCGGCCCCTTCGGCGCCGAGTTGGTCGATCAGGTCCAGGGCGGCCGGCCTGTGGACTTCCATCTCATCGATTTGTGCCCGGAGTAGGGCCACCTCTGTGAGCAGGTCGCGGGTACTCTGCCCAGGGGCGGCGACCGGAAGCGCCACCCGCTGCGTCGCATCGATTGCGCCCCGCCGAACGGCCAGCGAGATCGAACCGGGCGATTCATGCACATTGAGATAGCGGATGGCCTCGACGGCTCCGAGTTCCTGCTGGGTGATCTGTGCGGCCTCTGCATGGTTCTCATCGCGCCAGCCCGCTTCGACTGAGAGCCCCTCGCGCAGCCTGACACGGTAGATGTAGAACTGCGATCCGCCGTCGGCCTGGTTGTGCATCCGGCGCAGCATCGATTCGATAGCCGCTTCGTACGTTCCCAGGTGCAGGGCTTGGTTCTCGTAGCGTTCACGGGCTCGCTTCAGCCCGTCCGGGGACAGCAGCCGGGCGATGGGGCTTTTGGTCTCGGTCGGCATGGTATGAGTCCCGTAGGGCCAGTCGCCGTCGGTGCTCGTGTGATACCAGGCGGCGCGGCCCACCCATTGATCATCCAAGGCCGGATCCTCAGCGTCGCGCAGGGCGAAGACAGCAGGACCGAAATGGACGTCCGCGCCGCAGTGGGCACAGTCCATGTGGGCCTCGTTGATTTCGTGGTGGTAGTCGGAACTGGCTAAGGGCGAGGTGCCAGTGCACGACCGGCACGTCACCTTGTAGTCGTACGCGAACGAGACCGTTCGCTCTAGCAGGCCATCCATCTCTTGCATCCTCAACCTGCCCTCCGACACTTCCTCAAACGCTGGCTGTTGAGTACGGCCCGGCGGGCGGCCACGTCGGCTCTTGTGGGCGCCGAAGGCGGTTACAGCTCTGCGGCTAGGGATCAGCTCGGCCACGTCCTACGCCGGTCCCTGTTGGCGGGCATCCTCGGCGTCGGTGTGGCTACCCGAACCGTGCCGCTTCGTGCGCTTGACCAGTCAACTCAGCGATGGCGCGAGCGAACTCACCCACGGCACTCTCAGTGAGGACGAAAACCCGAGCCGGCTTCCCGCTACGTGGCCCCGCGACCACTGCCGCGCAGGAACTTCCTCGAGATGGACCTCCCCCTCGGCGTCCAGATGGCACGCAACCAGGCGGCCGCCGGTTACGACGACCGGGACGATGACGCAACCGCGACGATCCTGCCCCTGCCTCTCGAGGTACCACTTACGACGGCCTTCTGCGGCACTCAAGACCTGCCTCACCGCATCGCTGGCAGGGTTATGCGAGTCCTTGACATGCGCAGCCACGAGGTGGCTAGCAGTCCGAACCGCATCAAACGGTGGCTGACCGATCCACGACTCTCCCAGGGGCTCCGTGACGCCCAAAAAGGGGCCGTGGGCGAAGTAAACCCAATCTTCCAGTTCGGAGCCCTTCGCGATGGACTTATCGTAGAAGGCTACCCAGGGATCGTCGCGACCGCTCTTGCATTCGACGACAACCTCAACGGAAGCGGGAGTGTCGTTCAAGGCCTTCCAGCCGAATCGGGCGAGCACATCGCCCTCGCGCAAGATGCCACTAACGGCATCAGTGTACGAGAAGGATACGTCTACCGGTTTGGCGCCTCCTTCACGGAATGCACGCGCAATTCTCAGCTCGAAAGCATGCCCGCTCTTCTCCAGCCATTGCCGCACGCCGCCCAAAATGTCGTCGCCCATTGCCTTCAGTGTCGCCTGTAGTCGGTCGTTCTCCGAGAGGCTCGCCGGCTGCCGCGCGTTGCGCGCGGTACGCGCGCTAGGGCTCGTTGCGCGAAGGGTGCCGACAGCCGGATCCCCATACTGCGGTCGGTGACGGCTGACACGATGCGTCGCATGCTCAATCCGCCGGTGTACGACCTCGCCGTCACCGAGGCGATCTCGAACGTCCTCGCACAGACTGACTACCCCGGTCTGTCCGGAGGCGAGCTTGTCGCCGTCTTGAAGCACGCCAAGGTGTTCGAGTTCGAGGACGGCCCCAATAAGCGAACCCGGCTACTGCACACCCTGCACAACACCCAGGTCCGCCGCGGCGATGGTGCCACCCTTGTCGTGTTCCTGGCCGCGGCGATGGACCCGACCCGGTACGTGAACGACCACGTCCGCTTCCACAGCCTCCAGGCTCAGCTCAACGAGGTCTTGGTGCTCCACGGGCTCGGCGTCAACGACGCTGGGAAGCTAATGCGCGTGAAGCAGCGTGCGCGGACCTTGTCAGAGGCTGCCGAGCTCGCCGGCACACTCCACGCGGAGCTGCGCCGCCGCGGCTGCCACGAGCAGCTGCTCACTTTCTGTCGAGAAGAGCTCTTGGCCCAGTCGCTGTTCCACGCGCTCAGTGAGGCCGCGAAGTCCATCCCGGACCGCGTCCGCTCCACCACCGGCATCGCATTGGACGGCGCTGAACTCTACGACGAAGTCTTCGGCTCGAAGACCAAGTCACCACGGGTCACCATCAACGCGTTGGCGAGCCCGTCGCAGGAGAGCGAGCACAGGGGATTCAAGAGCCTGCTGCTCGGCGTGCATGGGCACTACCGCAATCCGCGCGCACACTCGACCCGTCTCGGCTCCGAGGAGGACCGGACCGACTTCCTCGACGCGTTCGCCCTCTTGTCGTACATCCACCGCCGTCTCGACCACGCCGACTTCGGCTGATCTCCGGCGTCAGCACCTTCTGAGGGCCAGGGTCGGGTGACGCGCCGGGTGCAGTCAGAGGTCACCGGGCACATTGGCCTTCGCGCCCTGGCGGCTAATGGTTCCTGATGAAGTCGTCCGCCGGTGGCTGGGAACGGTTCGGTACTGCTCGGCCACAGGTGAGACAATGACCCCGGCATGAACAAGAAGTCCGTCACCGACCTGACCCGCCGCAACATCTTCGACTACCTCACGATGGAGCGCGTGGCCTGGGCCGGGCGTCTTGAAGAGACTCAGTTCATCGTTCGAGTCTGGCCGAACGCGGCGGACCTGCCGTCGTACGACACCCGCTACGAGAACGCCCTTGGCGACATCCATCAGCACCGCATCAACAACTACGACTGGGACGACGATTGGGTGTTCGGCGACGTCCGGTTCAACCTCGCCGGTGGGTCCGACGAGCAGTTCGTGGCCTTCTTGTGCGAGATGGTCCACCCGGTCGTCCGGTCAGACGAGGACGAGGTTACGAAGCTCGTCGCCGAGTTCAACCGCCAGTTGCGCCCGGACGGCTACCAGCTGAAGCCTGCGACCTATCTGAGCGGCAAGCCCATCTACGCCGGCACGCGGATCACCGCCAGCCACAGCCCGGCAACCGCGCTCCGGCTCCCGACCCGCACCCTGCTTGACGACCACTCCGCGCTGATGGACCATCTCGACGCGATCGAGCGCGACCTCGCATCCGACCCCGCTGGCGCTATCGCGAGCGCGAAGGAGCTCGTCGAATCGATGTACAAGCTCATCCTCGACAAGCGCGGCATCGCCCACGGGACTGAGGATCTCCCCAAGTTGTACAAGAAGGTCGCCGCAGAACTTGGCCTAGCCAGAGAGTCGGTACCCGACAGCGCCAAGGGCAGCGAGGCCGCCCACAAAGTTCTCGGCGCACTGAACACGACCGTGTTCGGCCTCGCGGAGCTGCGAAACCAAATCGGTCGCGGGCATGGGCGTTCCACCGCCAGTCCGGCGCTCGAACGGCACGGCCGACTGGCGTTCAACGCCGCTGTCGCCCTGACCGAGTTCCTGTATGACACCCTCCAAGATCGCGAATCCTGACAGGCGGGTTCCTCGCTGTTCACCATTCGCCGGGCGAACGTCCCTCGAACGGCCCTCATGTCGGCACCAGCGGATGTCACGGATGACAGACCTTCACCGGAGGAGATGCAGGTCGGGCGGGTCTCGTCGTAGCCCCTGTCCCGTATGGGCGGTCCGTGAAGCATTTTCGTTTGGGAGCGAAGAGCGGGACGCCCGTCGTGGTCCAGCCGTGTTCCTGCGGGTTGCCAAGGTGTTCGAGTCGGCGTCGAGCACGGCCCTGTGGACGATGCCGGGCGGCACGGCAAGTAAATCAGTGACCCGATCAATGTGCGCCATCCACCGGCTGGGTGGCAGGGCAACGATGATGGCGCTTGCTTCGCGTAGTGCTGCCTGAATGTTCGCGTTGCTTCCGGGGCGGAAGGCCGGGGTGACGCGAGCGTCGAGAAGGATGTCGGCGAGGCTGCGGGAGGAGTCGATGGCCGTCCGCAGCCCGATGGCGCCGTCGCGGTGGACGAGGTCGGCGGGATCGAGTCCCTCGGGTAGGGCGAGGCGACGCGGGGCGTCACCGCGCCTGGTGAGCTGCCAGTAGATGCGCTCGGCGGCGCGCTGCCCGGCGAGGTCGTTGTCGGTGGCTACGAGGATGCCGGGACCGTCGGTGCCGATGTAGCGGCCGAGAAGGTTGGCCTGCCGGTCGGTGAGGGCGGTGCCGAGGGTGGCGACGCCAACGACCTGTCCAGCCCCGGCCAGGGTGAGGGCGATCGCGTCCAGTGGCCCTTCGACGAGAGCCGGGGTGGCTCCAGCGGCGAGCGCAACTCGGGTCTCGTGGAGCCCGAAGAGGTGCTCGCCCTTGCGGTACAGGTCGGTGCCCGGGGTGTTCAGGTACTTGGGTCCGGCCCGTCCGTCGTCGGCTGCGGTGGGGTTGCGGCGGGCGATGAAGCCGACGATGGCGCCGTCGGCGTCGTGGATGGGAAAGGTGAGCCGGTCCCGGAACCGGTCGATCAGGGCGCCGGTGCGGGCGCATTGGGCGAGGCCCGCGGCGACCAGTTCGGTATCGGTGGCGCCGAGGCCACGCAGATGGTCGACGAGCGCCGTCCAGCTGGCGGGGGCGTAGCCGGGGGTGAAGCGAGGATCGGTGGTGAGGTCGGTCCCCAGCCGATCGTGCAGGTAGCCCGGGGCCCAGGCGTCGGAGTAGTGGTCGGTGAAGAAGGCTGCGGTCTGGCTGTTGAGCTCGATGAGCCGCTCGCGGCCGACCACGGCGGTGGCCCAGAAGTGCTGCTCAAGCAGGTAGTCCGCGTCGTCGGCGGCCTCGACCGCGCCGGTGAGGGTGAACGGGTCCGGCGTGCGATGCCGCGGCGGCGACGCCGGGGGAGGGGTGTCGTAGTCAGGGTCGAACGGCGCGTCCTCGTCGCCGGGCGGCACGTCCGCGGGGTCGGTGGCGGCGGTGGTCGGCGCGGGCACGGTCGGCAGCAGGTGCGCGTCGTCGGGTGGCTGCAGATCGGCCGGCAGCGGTTCGGGGTGGTGCGCGGGGGTTGGGTCGGTGAGGGCGGCGACCCGGAAGACCAGTGCCTCGGCCAGGCCGGTCGCGTCGCCGGTCACCGCGGTTGGCAGTCCGGCGAATGCGGCGGTGAGCAGGTCGGCGGGGGACCAGCCGGTGCGGATGCCATTGGTGACCGCGGTGACTAGCGCCGGCCACGCGGGGTCGGCCAGCACGAGCCCGGCTTGTTCGTCGGGCAGCCGGCCCAGCAGGGTGGCGCACCAGTCCGGGCGCGGTCCGGCCGCGCCCGGCGCCGCGGGAACGGTGGCCGGGGTGACGTGGGGCGACAGCCGCCACCACAGGGCCGCGGCGGGCAGGTCGTCGGGCAGGGGACTCTGTGCGGCGACGGCGGCGAGCATTCCGGCGGCGTCGAGACCGGCGCGGTCGGCGGCGGCCAGCCGGTCGGCGAGGACCGGCCAGTGCTCGTCGCGTCGGATGCGGGGGTCGATGCCGTCGGCCAGCGCCGCCCACACGGAGCCGTCACGGACGGGACTGGCGGCGGTCACCGCCTTGTCCAGTCGCGTCTGGGATCGGCGTTCTGCAAGCGGTTGCCGGGGCGGTCCGGTGGGGCGCCGGTCGCTGTCGGGAACGGCGAGTGCTGCGCGCCAGACGGCGAGGTCGGCCCGCAGTGCATCGTGGCCCGGGCCCAGCAGGCGTTGAGCCCAGACCGGTGCGGTGGCCGCGGTCATCTCGGTGGCGGCGGAGCCAACTCGTGCCGCGTTGGCGGTGACGTGGTCGGCGCGGGCGGTTAGGTAGGGGCCCCACCGGGGATCGTCGACCAGGGCGGCCGGTATGCCGGGCAGCCACGGCAGCGGGCCGGCCGGACCGGATTCGGGCAGCCGGTGGTCGAGGACGGCAGCGGGGTCGTTCGCCGTCTCCAGTTCCCGTGCTTCGACCGTCGTCCTCAGGACGGCGACAGGGTCAGCGCCGATGAGCGCGAGTAGCGCCAGGCGTCCGCGCAGCGTCGGCCACGCCGGCGCGCTGGTCAGCCCCGGGTGCAGGCGCTCGGCGGCGTCCTCCAGTTCTTCTGCAGTCGCAGCATCCAGGCGGTGGTCGGCGGCGACGCGCAGCGCGTCGGCGTACCGCGTCGCGGCGGCGTGTAGCTGCTCGGCCGGGTCGGCCAGCGCCCGGCGCGCGCCGGCTGCGGAGATCTGGGCGCCGTCGCGGGCCAGCATGCCGGCCAGCAGGTCGGTGGCGGTTGGCGGTGACACGGCGGCGGGGGTGACGATGCTGTGCGGATCGCCGTCGCCGACGGTGGCCAAGTACAAGTGGTTGGCGGCGCGCCCACGGGAGAGCGCGACGTAGAGCAGCTGCCGGGACTCGCCGCCAGCGAGCACGGTGTGGCAGACGTCGGCGGTGGTGCCCTGGGCGCCGTGCACTGTGGTCGCGTAGCCCAGCTGCACGTGCTCGGCGACGTAGTCCGCCGGCAGGGTGATCCGCCGTCGGGTGCCGGTGTGGACGACGTCGAGGGCGCCGTCCCGGCCGACGGCCTGGACGGTGAAGCGGTCACCATTTTTCACCCACTCGGTGGCGGTGATCGGTAGACGTCGGTTGTTGGCGCGGGTGATAACCGGGTCCCCGGTCCCGGCGCGGGTGCCGTCGGCCAGCTCGACCTCCGCGCCCGGGGAGGAGGCGGCGCCTGCAAGCCGGTCGGCCCGCGCCCGCTGGTTCAGCTGTGTGACCAGGTCCCGGGTGGCGGCCAGCAGCAGTGCGTCCATGCCGCGGGCGGAGTCGGCGGCCCAGGCGGCGTAAGCCTGCTCGGCGCAGGCGGCCAGGTCCCCGACGTGCACGCGGCCGGAGTCGAGGTGGAAGCCCAGCCCGAGGGTATCGCCGTCCCGGACGGCGACGGTGGCCGCGGCCTCGGCCGGGTCGGTGAAGCGCACCAATTGGGTGAGGGTGACAGCGCCGTGGGTGGCCGCGATCTCGGTCAGCACGCCGCCAGCGGCGACGGAGGTCAGCTGTTGATGATCGCCAACCAGCCGCAGCGACCCGCCCCGCCCCAGGACGTGCTCGACCGCGCGGCCCAACTCGCGGGTGCCGGCCATGCCGGCCTCGTCGACGACCACCAGCGTGGTCGGCCCGATGCCGGCCATCCAGTCGGGTGACTGCCCGCCGTCGAGGCACCAGATGAGCTTGGCCAGCGTGTCGCACGGTGCTCTCAGGGACTCGCGCAGCCCGGCGGTGGCCACGGCCGACGGCGCCAGGCCGAGCACCGTGCCACCGCCGGCGGTCCAGGCGCGAGCCAGGGTCGCCAGCGCAGTCGTCTTGCCCGCGCCGGCCGGGGCGAGGGCCAGTTGCACTCGGGCGCCGCTGCCCGCGAGTTCGCGCACCAGCTGCGCCTGGCCGGGATTGAGCCCGGCGCCGTTGGCGGTGGCTTCCAGCAGCGCGAGCTCCACGGTGGCCGGATCGGCGCGTCGTCCGTCGATGCGGCCGGCGGCGGTCAAAAGCAGCGCCTCGGCGTCCAGCACCGCCTGGCTGGTGTAGAGCCGGGCACCGGCGACGGTGTAGACGCTGGTGCCGTCCGAGCGGCGCAGCTCCGCCGGCTCGACCACCGGATCCGACTCACCCAGCGGTACGGACAGGCCGGGGGAGAGCACCCCCTCGCTGATCCGGGTGACCGCGGCGTCCACGTCGTCCGGTGCCAGGGCGGCGGCACGCACCACCCGCTCGGCCTCGGCGCGTACGTGCCAGACCTGCCAGGTGGCCCGCGCTTCCGAGACGGTGTCCAGCACCCGGACGGCGGCCGTCCGAACCCAGGCCTCGGTGACCCCCGGGCGCGGGGACGCTTGAGCGCCCAGTACGCGGCCGAGCATCCGGGTGATGCGGTCGGGGCCGCCGAAGACGGCGGCGGCCTCACGCCGCCAGGTGGCCCGCTGCTCGACGAGCGAGCGAGGCTCGTGCTTGGGACCGCGGGTCTCCAACGTCGCCTGCTGCGCCAGCGCGATCGCCTCCACCGCCGTCGGCGGCCGGCCGTGGTCGCGCTGGAAGTCGCCGGCGAGCACTGCGCGGCGGGCGTCGATGTCCCGACGCCGCGACGACCACGCCGTCAAGAGCCCTTCGTCCATGCCGGCGATTTCCCGCACCGTCCGCCGTCCCGGGGTGGGGCCGGGACGGTCGGTGAACCGAACACAAAGGCGGGTGACGAGGTCCGCCTCCAGCCGGGTGTCGTAGCGCTCGGAGGCGGCGACGGCGGCCTTGTGCAGCACCCGCCCGTCCAGCGCCCGCCAGTGCCCATCGCGGGTCTGCACCTTGTTGCTCACCGCCACGTGGCTGTGCAGATCGGGATCGCCGGCGCGGGAGTCGCGGTGGGTGAACACCGCGGCGATCAGCCCGGTAGTCTCCACCTGCCGCACCCCGTCGGTGCCCAGCCGGGTGAAGCACGCGTTGTCCTCCAGCCAGGCCAGGGCGTCGGCGACCGCGGCGGCGTGGGCGGCCTCGATCTGCTCGGCCACCGCCCGCGGTGCCAGCGCCCACAACGCCGACACCGACTTGACCGGGGAGAAGGTGAGGTCGTAGCCGGCCACCGCCGTCGTTGCCGGCCGTGAGACCCGGGCGAGGAACCCCGACAGCTCGCGGGCATCGTGCGGTGCGCGGCCGTAGGCCTCGGCGAACATGACCCGGGCGAGGTCGCTGCGGATCCTCGCTCGGTCGTCGTCCGGGACCGGGGCGGTGGCCGGCTGCCCGCGGGCCGTGTTGAAGGCTGCGAACTCCTCCGCGCAGCGGGCCCAAAAGCCGTCGGCTTGAGGAGTGAAGACGTAGAAGGCCCGTCCTAGGGCTCCCGCCGCCAGCGCCTCCTGCGGCGTCTGTCCCCGGGCGAGGGCTTCCTTCTCGAGCCGCTCGGCGTCGGGATGCCGCCCCTCTCCGAAGAGCGACTTCATCTGCCCTTCGGCGACGGGCTGACCGGCGCTCACGCCGCTGAGCCCGGCGAGGCCGTTGCCGGTCCACCTCCCCGGGGACTCGCCCCGCTGGGAGTAGTAGTCGCCCAGGCCGGCGTGACCCCGCTCCGTCGCGTCGAACGCTGCCACCTGCCGCGTCAGGTACGTGTAGCCGTCCCCGGCGGTCAGCTTGTGCAGCGTCATCACGGCCGCGGACCGTAGGAAGGCGGCCTCTACTACCGCTGCCGCACTTCTCCAGTAGCTCGGCGACGCCAGGGTTGGGGCCAGGGCCTCTTCGTCGTACGCGTAGAAGGAACGTGGAACAGGTCCTGTGCTCGACGATCAAGCCTTCGTCCGCAGACGATCAAGCCACCCCCCATTGGTGGACGGCTGTCGCCTGCCCGCCCACAGCCAGGGCACGGCCAGCCGAAATGCAAGACGTGTGACCGTCTTGATCTTGGAGATCCTGCAGTCCATCGGCTACTCGTGAGTGCCGGCCGCCAGTGGTCTCAGTCAGCCCTAGTTGCCACCTTGTGTCGTCGGCGGGGTCATTTCGTGTCGTAGCCGGTGTCGCCGAGTTACTGGCTGTCATCGCCATGTCGTCGGGCGGTCAAGCGGAGGGGCAGAGCGCGTCAAGGAACCGGATGTAGTCCGTGCAGGTGCGGTAACAGCGTTCGGCGTCGACCTGGGTGACCGTGAGCCGATCCCCGTTCAGGTTCACGCCGGCGGCCTGGACCTGCCCGAGGAGCTGCTCCCGGTGTCGCAGCTGCTGGTCCGTCAGTCGCCCGAGCCCGTGCTGCAGCGCGTTGCGGACATCCACAAAACCCATGAGCGCCTGCCACCGGTCGAACGTTGTCGGGTCGGTGCCCGCGTGCCTCTTCCAAGCCTTCGTCCGTTTCTGCCAGGTACCCACGTCCGTCGGTGCGCTCGGCGGGATGAACGGCAGGAGCCGCCCCGTGTCGAACGACTCGGTCACAGCGACGAAGTCCACGAGCGCATTGGCGTCGCGGCTCTGAACGACCCGACGAACGTGGCGTCCGTCTGCCGCTCCTCCGGCTTCCTGCTGCAAGCTGAGCCAGCGGTGGTCAGCCGCGCGCCAAGCGAGCTGGCTGAGGAGCGCATCAGCCAAAGCGGATACCGGTCCCGCTCCGTCAGGCATTAAGGGCGGCCCAGTCGTACGCCCAGCGGCACACCGCGGAGTCGCCCGTAACGGCTGCGCGCATCGCCTTCCCGGGCTGCAGTAGCGCCACGGCGGCGGCGAGGACCGGGCGCACCGCCACACTGCTCCGGTCGAAGATCGGCAGAAGGTCGTCCACGGTGATCGCCTGGTGCCGTGCCAGGGCGAGCGCGGCGTGGGCGCGCAGCACTGGGGTGTGCTCGGCGGACGTGAGCGCGTCGCGCTCCCACGCCATACGCGCCTTGCTGCCGGGCCCGAAGGGGAACGCGTGCAGTCGGGCGAGTGGCTGCTGCAGCCACCACGTCTGCCAGCCGTTCAGGTACGCCTTCGACTTCAAGAGCCGGTCGAACGTTGCCAGCACCTTGTCGTCCTCGTTGCGGGTGGTGAGGTAGCCGGCGACCGCTGGTGTCAGGGTCCGTTCATAACGAAGCATGCGATTGCAGGTGTCGAGCACACCGTCAGGAGAGCTGGGCTGTGCCTGAAGGGTCCGGAATGCCCACGGCACCAGCTCAAGAACGGCTCGGTGCTCGGCCCGGCGGCGCGCGGCGACATTGCCTCGGCCGGCTACCGACACCCAGCGGTCCAGGACTAGGACCGAACCGAGCAAGTCGACTTCGTCCTGCTCCGGGGGCTGCTCCACAACCGTGCCGTCGTACGGGTGCACGTCGACCAGCGTCAGGTCGATCTTCGCTGCGTCTGCAATTTCTTGGCGCAGTCGGTCGGCTTCGTCCAGGTGCGACTCGTATTTCTCGCGCCCCCACGTCACGGTCTTCAGATCGTTGACCGTTAGCCCTACCAGGCGTGCCTCCTCGGCGAGCACCTCAATCGCCCTTGTTGCCTCGGACCATGTGGTGCACGTGAAGCGGAAGTCGTCGCTGTAGCGCGACACGAGCAGGCCCCGGCGGATAAGGGCTCGCTCCAGGCGCGACAGGAAAGCCTCCGCGAGCAGGTCGCTCGCACCCGACTGCTGCGGTAGTCCGTACGCTCGGCCGCCGGTTTCCCGCAGCAGCGCAGTGACCGTCTCGACGACCGCGTACTCGCCCGTTTGCACGAGCAGCTCATCTGCCAGCAGCCTGTGGTCCACGTACTGGTAGCAGGCCGCGATGTCAGACGCGACGATGTACCTACCTGAATGCTGCAACGGCGCCCGCTGGAATGCCTTCCACCGAGCTTTGCCCCGATCGACCTCCGGCAGGGCCGAGCGCAGCCGCTCGGTGAGTGCCATATAGGCAAGTCGGCTCGGCAGGTCCCACACTGCGACCGGGCGTACGCCGTGACCCGGCTTGCTGACCGCGACGGTCTCCTCGGCCGTCGGCAGGAACGCCCCCTGCAGCCGCTCGTGCGCCCACTCAGCGACCTCGTCCCGCCGGGTAAGCAGCGCCGGGCTGACACTGCTCGGCGGAAGAAGGCGGGCGGGGCCGTCGAGCTCGACGTCGACGGCCCCTCGAAGGTCACTCTCCGTCAGCAGGCCTGGCATGAAGTGCATGAGGACGGTGTAGCAGACGGGGTGGCGGCCGCGGCGATTCTCGTCAGGTCCTGCAAGCCACCGTTGCTGCGCTGCTTAGGATCGCCCACCGGTCTGCGATGCCCTCGGACGCCTAAGCCCCGGCGAGCTTTCCCAAGCAGATGCGCGTTGTCGCCGTCAGCGGGTATGAGATGGCCCGCCGCCACGCTGTCGGGCCGCTTGTCGTTCGGTGCGTGTCAGCGGTATGAGGCACGATCACGGCATGGAGGTGATTGGTCTCGGAGAGTTCGCGCGGGCATGGGCCGTCCACACCCGCCGCATGGGGTGGCTGCTCGGTGCCGGTGCCAGCGCCGCTGCCGGGGTGCCAACCGCCGCGCGTATTGTCGACGACCTCCTGCTTCGCCTGTACGCCGCTGACTTTCAACAGGTACGTCAGAACCTCGACCCTGGTGACCCCGCCGTAATGGCAAGGGTGCGCGCGCACTATGACGGCGCGAACGGCATCCCACCATTGGGCTCGCCGGATGACTACTCGGCTGCCTTCCAGGCCGCCATGCCGGACGCCGAGGTTCGCCGCCAGTACCTTCGACAGCTGTTCGCTGGTCGGATGCCGTGCTTCGGGCAACGGTTGCTCGGCGCCGCCGTGGCCGCCGGGGCCGCCGATCTCCTCATCACCACCAACTTCGACGACCTCATCGAAAGGGCCGTGACCGAGGCACACACAGCCCGGCGGAGTGGGCCCGCCCGGCTACTTTCGGTAGCGGCACTTGAGAGTCCGCGACGGGCCTCCACTGCCGTCGCCGACGATGAGTGGCCCCTGCTGATCAAGCTGCACGGGGACTTTCGCGAGACGGCTCTGAAGAACCTCGACAACGAGCTGCGAGACCAGGACACGACTCTGCGGAGGGTCATCGTCGACTCCAGTCGACGATTCGGGCTGGCTGTGGCTGGCTACAGCGGCCGCGACCAGAGCGTCATGAGCATGCTCGCCGATTCCCTGCAGCCCGATGCCTGGCCGGCAGGGCTGTGGTGGCTCACCAGGGATCCCCGGTCGCTACCACCATCAGTGATCGAGCTGCTGGAACGAGCACGTGCGGCGGGAGTCGCTGCCCGTGTGGTGGAGTCCGCCACTTTCGACGAGGCCATGGGAGCACTGGCAGATCAGGTGCGCCTAGATGATGGGGTTCGGGCCTACGTCGATGGGCTGCGACCGCGTGCTCGCGTGGTCGACGCGCCTCTGCCCCACGCAGACGGTTCCTTTCCCGTCCTGAGATTGAACGCCGTCCCCATCCTCAGTGCGCCGTCCCAACTCCTGCGTGCGGCAGCGCCAGCCGGGGCGACCGCGGCGGACGTCCGTGATCGGCTTCGTGCCGCCGGCTGGCGTGGGGCTGCCGTTCTGGGACCGGACGAGGTGTTGGCCTTTGGAATCCCAGGCGATCTGCAGGCGGCATTGGGTAGCGGTCAGCCGCCGGACGTCGTCGAAGTCGATCTTCTGGCTGCGGATGTCGCTTCGCACCAGGTCGCCCTGGTCGGCGAGGCCATCGCTCGAGGGCTGGCGAGGCGGCTTCCGGTCAAGGCCCGCATCCGTGATACCGGCAACCGGCTCATCGTCGTTCCGGCGCGCCCTGATGAGCCAGCCAAGCTCGGCGGCATCCGGGAATCGCTGCAGCGGGCCTACGGCGAGCCCATCTGCGGAGAGCTTTCCAGCCAGTACGGCAAGAGCGACGGTGGCGCGCGTCGGAGGTTCGCCGAGGGTGTGGAGTTGCGCATCGAACGGTGGCTTGATCAGTCCTGGCTGATTTTCACGCCCTTCACCTGGGTCGAACCCACCGCCGAGATGGCGCAGGCGGCAAGGGAGCGCTCAGCACAGCGCCCCCTGGACCCCGCCGCCCCGTGGATCGCCGAACGGTGGACGCAGCGACGGCGCAACGAGACGTGGGCTGCCATTCTCGCCTCCTGGGCCGAACTGATGGCGCCTCGCTCCGGTGGTTGTCGGGTACACGCACTGCCGCGGGCGGTTGGCGACCGGCCCGGGGCGGTCGGGGGTTGCTTCGAGCTCGGCGGCATCACTGCCTACAGCCGGAGGGGTAGATGACGCGCCCCGGCATGCCGCAGTCGACGCCGTCCAAGTCACCGCTGTCCGCGGGGGCCGTCAGCAGGCTTCCAGGGCATCGGCTTCTGGCCGAACCCGACCTCGTCTTCGGCGCTGGGCCCGGCGCCCCGCGCCACGCGCATCCGCTGGTCGGCCTGATGCGGCACGGCCCGTACTCACGGCCGCCGACCGAGGCGGCAATCCGCGTCGCCACCATCACCGTGAGCGGGCAGCAGGGGCTCCTCAACGGATTTCTCAGTGGCCTGCGCAACGCCTACGAAGCGAGTGACCGGAAGTCCTACGTCCCGGCGTTCCCGGGGTTCGTGCAGGTGTTCGGCATCGACCTGGTGCCCGCGCACGGCCAACACGTCGACCTCCATCCCGCTGCACTGGGAAGCGGCCCCGACGCCCATGAGCGGCTGGTTGAGGCGCTGGGCCGCGCCCTCAGCCGCCTGCACTCCAGCCGGGACGACTGGGACGTAGTCGTCTTCCTCCTGCCGACCGTCTGGGAACCGCTACGCGAATCTCCGGACGGGAAGTACCAGCTGCACGACCGTCTGAAGGCGTTCGCCGCACCGCTTGGGATACCGGTGCAGTTCTTGCGCGAGTCCTCCGCAGTGCAGTTCCGCCATCACGCCAGCCTGGCGTGGCGGCTGTCGATCGCTCTGCTGACGAAGGCCGGAGGCACCCCCTGGCGGATCGCGCCGACCACCCCGGAGGACACCGCCTACATCGGTTTGGCGTACGCCATCCGCGGCGGCACCAAGGACGCGTTCGTCACCTGCTGCTCGCAGGTCTTCGACGCCGAGGGCGGCGGTATGGAGTTCGTCGCCTACAACGTGGGAACCGACCGGGACTTGAAGAATCCGCATCTAACGCGCGAGGAGATGCGGGCCGTTATGTCTCGCAGCGTTCGCCTCTACCAGCAACGACATGCCGGCCGTACCCCTCGCCGGATCAGCGTTCACAAGACGACCCGCTGGCGCCCCGAGGAGGTCGACGGCGTCTTCGACGCCTGGTCGGCCACTCCCGACATCGAGTGCGTCACGGTGCAGGCGCGCACGGCGTGGCGGGGCGTCGTCCTCGAACAGGGCAGGGGCGGCGCCCGGAGCGCGCCGGGCAGTTGGCCCGTGGAACGGGGCAGCATGCAGCAGCTGTCCGGACGCGCTGCCCTGCTGTGGGTCTCAGGGACTGCGCCGACCATGTCCCTGCGCGGCCGCCCCTACAACCCGAGCGTCAAGGGCATCCCGACTCCATGCGTCATCACCCGTGACGCCGGGGCGGGGCCATTGGAGATCACCGCCACCGACATCCTGGCGCTGTCGAAGCTCGACTGGAACAACGATGCGGCATTTGACCCGACGCCAGTCACCATCGGGCACAGCCAGCGGCTTGCCCGCGTGATCGCTCATGTGCCGGAACTGCCGGACAACGTCTACCCGTATCGCCTGTTCATGTGACTAAGGGGCTCCACGATCCCAATGGCCCGTTCGAGCGGCCGCCGCACCGGCCCGACCAGCGTGTCGCCGGGGTGCCTCACGGGGCAGGGCTGTTGCCTGCGACGGTGGGCCGATGATGACGACCTACGACATGGGGCCGCCAGGGCGTCGGCTGCGCATTTCCACGAACGACGAGGTCCTGCGCCCAGGGGTAGCCGCTCACCAGTTGACGTTGAGGATCAGCGTCCACGGCTCCTGGCTCGATCCCACTGATAGCCAGACATCGGCCGCGATGATCGTGGAGGGGACGGTGGAAGGAGGCGCTCCGCTCCGCCCGCTGTCGCTGATTCAAGCCCGCGTCATGAACGTCCGCAGCTTCCCCATCAACGAACGACTGGTCGTGCTGTTGTCGGACGACCAGTTGCTGCAACTCGAAGTCGACCGTGAGGACGGCGATGTCGAGCTACAGCTCGACCTCTCTGCGACCTTTCTGAACCTTCCACCGGGGGAGTACCCCACTTACGACGCGCAGATCGCCTATCGCATCCCCGCTCGGCGCTGGCTGGAATTGCTGGACTCTGCCGGGAGGCTGATCGGCATCACTGTGCGCGTGCCTAGCCCGCTCACCGACTCCGCCACGGGTGGCCAGGTGCCACGCGATACCGACCCGTCGCTTTCGCGAGCGAGTAAGCGCCTACGTGAGGCACGCGCCGCTCTCCGGGACGCGAATCCGGAGGCCTGTGTCCGGCTGTGCCGGCATGTACTCGACAGCCTGCGGTTGCTCGCTCCACCGCAATCGGCTGAGGCGGTCCGCAAGACGCCACCCCAGTCGAGAACCGAGCTGCAGCGGTGGTCGGCGCTTTTCCACGATTTGTACAGCCTCGCCAGCGCCGCGAGCCATGACGACGACACGACCGCGGACTTCAGATGGTCCCGCGAAGATGCTCAGGCGCTTCTGGCAGCGACGGCCGGTCTGCTCGCCCGGGTCAGAGGGGATCGCTGATCGGGCACGGCCACCGTCACCTCATTGGGTCGAGAGGGCGTAGTCCAGGAACTCGCGGTGCGGCCTCCTCTGTACATCCCAACGCCCTCGGGCGTCCGGCGGACGGGGCCGCTGCTCGCAGACGGTGAGGCACACGAGCTTGCGCGCGCGAGACACCGCGACGAAGTATTCCTCGCGTTGGTCGTTACCCCAGAACATCTCGTGCTCGACCCCGAGGACGACGACGACGTCGTACTCCAGACCCTTGGCCTTGTGCACGGTCAACAGCTTGACGGCGTCACGCCCCTTGAACTCCCGCAGGGCTTGGATCACATCGCCGGTCTCAGACCACAGCTGCTCCAGACGGGTGTGGACCGACTCGATGACTTCCTGTAGCCGCTGGCCTTGCTGATACGCCGGGGCCAGGGCCGTGAGCATCTCCTCGCCGAGCAAGCCGAGGAATCGGTCGACCAACTCGCGCAGCGTCCCGTGCTGGCCCTCGCCGTACTCGCGTCGCGCTTCGTCGATCGCCCGCCGCAGTTCGGCATGCGGCCGCTCGGAGAGTTCGTCGTCGACCCGCCATCCGATCGCCACGTCCAACAGCCTCGTGTACGCGTCGGGCTCCCGCTCGCCCGTCACCACCGCGAGGAAGTCGACGATCAGCGTGGCGGCCGGCTCAGCCGACAGGTCTTGCAGTTCCGTCTCTTCCCGAAACGGCACATCTCGCGCGCGCAGCTCCGAGCGCAGCGCCTCGGTGTAGGGGCCGACCTGAGCACGAACCAGAATCGCGATCTCCTCCGCGGGCACATCGTCGATCGTGATCCATGCTGCGATGCGGTCAGCGAGCTCGCGAGCCTCCTCCGCGCTGTCGCGATAGCGGAGGACCTCGATCTCCCCGCCGTCGCCGGCGAGGTCCACGTCGGGGACGGCAGCCGACGGCTCCATGTCGCGGACCATGGCGTTCTGCATCCTCCGCAGGCGCGGCTGTGCGCGGAAGTTGAGGTACAGGGTCAACGGTTGCGCCGTGAAGTCCTCGGCGAACCGCCCGAGAACTCCTTCGAGCGCCCCGGCCCAGCCCATGATGCGCTGCTTGACGTCACCCACTGCGCTGAGTCCAACGTCGGTGCCGTGGAAAGCCGCATGCAGGAGCATGTACTGGTTCGTCGTGCAGTCCTGGAACTCGTCCAGGAAGACGAACCCGTAGGTCTGTCTCAACGCCGCCCGGGCGAAAGGGCTCGACTCGAGGATCGTCGTCGCCAGAGGTGCCAGGGAGTCGAAGTCGACCTGGCGTCCTGGGATGCGGTCCCTGCCAATGGTGTAGTCCGGGTCCAGCGCATCGATCCCGCTCAGCACAGGCCGGAAGGCATCGATTAGCCGCTTGGCGAAGGCATGGAAGGTGTAGCTGTCAAGCCGGGCTGCGAGTTCCGGTGAGCACCGTCGCCGAACCCGGTCCTTGAGGTTCTTGGCGGCGTCGACCTTGAAGGAGATGGCCAGAATCCGGCGCGGATAGCGGCACTGGCCAGTGCGCAGGAGGAAGTCGGCGCGCTGAGCGAGAAGCTCCGTCTTGCCTGCGCCTGGGCCGGCCGTGACCACGAGGCTGCGCTCCGTCATGGTGACGGCGGTGAGCGCGTTCGGCTCCAGCGTCATGTCCGCCGCTGGCAGCCATGCTTCTGGTGCGATCACTCAGGGATTCCGAGTAGCTCGATGTCGACCAGGACGATGAGCCGGCGGATCGGCTCGGGCATCGAGGTACTGAGTGTCTCGTCGTCGAGCTGAGCCAGTGCGGCGAGGTGCTCGGCCGGCTTGCTGCCCAGCTTGAACCGCTGGTGGTAGGCGCCGAAGAGGCGCTTCTCCTCCTCGTCATAGCCCACCGCGTCACCCTTCTTGCCAAGGACTGACTTGATGTCCTCCGACGTGGGGGGCTGCCGGTCGTCTGCCTCAAGGCCGTAGGCCTCGGGCAACAACTGCAGCATGCTGAAGTCGAGGTCGAGGGGGTTGGAGAAGAAGACGCCATGCTCCTCCAGGAACTTCACGGCCTTCCGGCCGGTCTCGCTGCGGAGGGACTTCCCTTCCTTCGCCGCCTTGGCGATGGCGTCGGCGTGGGCTTGGGTCACCCGGCTGCCGGACGGGCTGTAGAGCAACAGTTGGTCGGCGGCGTACTTGAGCCGTCCCCAGCCGCCCTGGTATCGGCCGAGGTCAAGGTCGAGCAGGGTGACGTGTGGGATGCCGAGCCCATGCAGCAGTCGCCAGAAGTGGTTGACGTGCCGACCTCCGAGCGGCACAACCGAGATGGCCGTCGTATCAGCGTCCAGGGCGGCGGCCTGCAGGCAGCGGGGGAGGACAACCTCCTCGCTGTCGCCTTCCCCGAGCACGACCAGCCGGGCGAAGTACAACTCCGGGTACGCGTGCAGCGCCTCACGCACGAACTTGTGGGCCTCGTCGGCCTTCTCGGGCATGGTCACGCTGCTGACCGTTGTGAGTCGCTGCTCGTCCAACCGGAGGTAGCGGACCTGGGCCGGCTCCACCCGCCGCATCAGCGACGGGGAATGCGTGGCCACCACGGCCTGCGCGTCGTTGCCGTCGGCCATTCGGGAGAGCGCAGCCAGCACGCGTCCGAGGTAGTGCGGCGAGAGGCTGTTCTCAGGTTCCTCGACGGCGAGCAAGGTGAAAACCGGCGGGCGCAGCCGGCCAAGGTCAAACGTGGTGAGTCGGCCGGCGAGGGCTTCCCTGCCGATGGACTGGGCAGCCAGCACAAGGGAGATGTAGAGCAGGGACATCTGGCCGTCGCTGAGCAGGGAGAAGTCGACGATCGGCTCGCCGTGCCCCGGCGCGAACTCGAGGGTGACGTACCGCAGGATCCCCTCGATCTCGCTGCGCACGAACGACAGGCGGGGGTTGGTGAGAAAGGCGCCGGTGTGCATTGAGCGCCACTGCGTCGCCAGGCCAGATGTCACATCCGCGATCGCGGCGTTGGCAGCGAGGGCTTCGCTGATCTGCTCTCCCAGGCCAGTGACGGTGTCGCGTTGGCTTTGCCAGTCCGCGGCGCGCAGGAGTCGGCCGAGCAGCGAGTTGGCGGCGTAGGACACGTGGTCGGCGGGATCGCGGCGGGCCGGCAGGTAGTGGACCTGGATGGCGCCCCTGTCGTAGCGGTTCACCGCGGCCAACCGGATTGGCTCGTCGTCGTCGCCGACGGCCAGGACGTGCGCGAGTTCTTGGTTGATCTCGCCGTCCTCGTCCAACTCCGCGGTGAGCCTGAAGCGGACCGTGGGCACGCCATCAACGCTCTCCATGCGCATGTGCGTGAAGTGCGGCGGCACGGTTGGCTGGGGGGCGTCCTCATCCAGCTCAGGGAAGGCGAAGTCGGCCTCCAGCCAGAGGGTTCGCGCCGTTCCGGCGCCCGGGGTCTCGCCGCGTGAGACATGGAAGTCGCCGGCGACGACTCGGCGCAGGCTCGGCTCGAAGCCGAACATGCGGGCCAGCGCCTGCAGGAAGGCGGTCTTGCCTGTGCCGTTGGGCCCGAGCAGGAAGGTGAGTCTCTCGTAGGAGATTTCGACCGGTTCCGGCCCCACCGAACGGAAGCCGCTCATGCGCATCCGGGTGAGCTGCACGTGTCCCCCGTTCACCGTTCTCGTCGGGCGCGGTCCGGTTGCGGCCGGCACCTCGCAAGAAACTAGTCTCGCCTGGCTCATGCCCATACGTGGGCAACTGACCACCTAGTGGTCTCCCCCAGGAACCTCTTGGCCGAAGGCTGCCCCATCTGTGGGGTCCCGGCGGGGGTGGGGCGCGATGAACGTGCCGTTGCGGACGTGGTCGAGGAGGTATGCCAGTGAGCAACGCTGCCGGTGACGCGGTACACGAGTCGGACCAGGTGTACGACCGAAGGCAGGTCGAACAGACGCTATTGAGCCCGTGGCACGTTGTGGTCACAGGCAGCCATGCAGAGACGTGAAACCGAACTGCGACCTGGCCGTTGCGGGACGCCAAGCGTGACCACAACATGAGGGACTGCTGCAGCTTCGGTTGACAGCGGTTGGGGCTGATCATGCTGCTACGGCAGCCTGACTGGTGAAGGCAAGCTCGTACTCGACCGGGGTGAGCTTGCCGAGGGCACGCTGCCGGCGGCGCCGGTTGTAGGTGTGTTCGATCCAGAACACGACTGCGTTGTGGAGCTCGTCGCGGGTGCGCCAGCGCCGGCGATCCAGGACGTTCTTCTGCAGCAGCGCGTGCCAGGACTCCATGGCGGCGTTGTCGCCCGCGGAGGCGACGCGGCCCATCGAGCCCTGCAGACCGGCGGCGGTCAGGACGGCCCGGAAGGATCGTGCTCGAAATTGGGATCCGCGGTCGCTGTGCACCACCACCACACCCGTCGGCTGGCGCCGGGCAACGGTTGTGCGTAGCGCGGTGACGGCCAGCTGGGCGGTCATTCGCTCGTCAAGGGCGTAGCCGACGATTCGGTTGCTGAACAGGTCCTTGATCGCGCAGCAGTAGAGCTTGCCCTCGGCGGTGGGGTGTTCGGTGATGTCGGTGACCCAGACCTGATCGGGGCGCTGCGCGGTGAAGTTCCGCTGCACGTGGTCGTCGTGCACCGCCGGGCCAGGCGTCTTGCCCGCGCCTCGCCGGCCCTTGCGCACGGTCGTCGACCACAGCTTCTGCTGGGAGCACAGTCGCCAGATGCGCCGCTCACCGGCGATCAGGCCGGCGCCAGCGACTTCGTCGGCGAGGAACCGGTAGCCGAACTCCGGGTCCTCGCCGTGGGCGTCGATGAGGGCGTTGGTGAGGTAAGCGTCCTCGAGGTCACGCTGGCTGATGGGCGCGGCAGTCCAGGCGTAGTAGGCCTGGGCCGAGTGGCCCAGCACCCCGCAGGTCAGCCGCACGGGGATGCCCTCGGCGGCCAAGTCACGGACCAGCGGGTAGCTCATTTTGGGAGGCTGCCGGCGGCGAAGTAGGCCGCGGCGCGACGCAGAATCTCGTTCTCCATTTCTAGCCGCCGCTTCTCTCGGCGTAGCTGCACGAGCTCGTTCTGCTCGGCGCTGGTCTGCCCATCGACGACGCCGTCGTCGATGTCGGCCTGGCGCACCCAGCGGCGCACCGACTCGACCGAGATGTCGAAGTCGGCAGCGACCTCCGCCTGGCTCAGGTCACCGCGACGGGCGACCCGAACGACGTCACGCTTGAACTCCGGCGGGAACTTCTTGGGCACAGCGACATCCTCTCCGCGAGACAAGGTCCCGCAGAACGAGTGTCAACTGAAGTCGCAGCAGTCCCTGACCAGAGGCGGAAAATAGGGGTCATGACGGGTCAGATCGGACCTTCCAAACCTTTCCGGTTCCCCTACCAGCCGGTCTGTCCTGCGGTTTTACGTGGAGCGGGTGACCGGGATCGAACCGGCATGGCCAGCTTGGAAGCTTGTGCGAAGCCTCAGGCGCTTCGGGACATCGAGGGTGGTGCAAGTGCCTAAGGCTCAGGCGGCCATTGGGTGATGGTGGCAGCGGCTACCGATGGTTGCCTGGGCCCGCACGGCGCACCGGCCCTCGTCAGGCCGCCACTGTCCCCAAACCGGGCCCGCGACTCGGGCAGCTGGGGCATCTGTCCAACGACTGGACGGGAGAAGGGCAGCACGACGGCGTCGTAGGCAGGGCTCGGCGCCACCGCGAGGAGAACCGTGGTGGTGCCGCTCGGCTCCACGGGCAGGCGGTGGACGGCGAGCTGGCGCAGGGTCGCCGCGACGTTGAGGCCGGCGGTGAAGGCAGCGAGCGCGGTGGCGGCGTGGCTGGCGCGCATGGCTGTCTCATCGGCAGTCCGGCGGTCGGCCGGAACCTTCTCCGCTGACCGGCGGGCGAAGGTCGACCTCGGCGCAGGAGCGCCCTATCTGGCCACCGTGGATGCCTTAGGCGCTCTACTGAGACTTGCTAACCATCCGGACTCTTGGTTGCAGTTCTAGTTGCAATTGGCCCAGATCGATCTTGGTCCGCCGTCGTTCGCCGTCGTCCGGCAGAGCGACGAAGCCCCTGCTCAGCAGGCCATTTCGGACAGTTGCGAACTTCAGCGAACGCCGTCAGGTCGGCCTGGCAGTGGGGGTCAGGGGTTCGAGTCCCCTCAGCTCCACCGGGGTGCTGGCGAAAAGCCAGCCCCCTAGTTGGCGAAAAGGCCGGGGCCACCGCACACAGCGGTGGCCCCGGCTTCGTCGTCTGCGGGTGCTGTCCCGCAACCACCAGAGCCTGGCCGACGGCGGGCTGGTCACGAGCAAGGTGCTGGTGCGGGCCTGCTTCGCCGAGAACGCCCCGGGCGCCTGGGGTGACCTCGCGCTGGAACCCGAGTCCGGGGAGATCGTCGTCGTGAAGCTGTACGCCTCGGCGTTCTTCGGGACGTCGCTGGCCACGACGCTGCACGCCGCGGGCGTGGACACCCTGATGATCGCCGGCGTCTCGACGTCGGGCTGCGTGCGGGCCACCGCGATGGACGCGCTCAAGTCCGGTTTCCACCCGCATGTCGTGCGGCAGGCCTGCGCGGACCGGACACCGCGCTGGACGACAACAACCTCGCCGACCTCGACGCCAAGTACGCCGACGTCATCGACCTGGCGGAGCGCTCACGCACCTCTGACCATCAGCGGTCCGCGGGGAGCATGTCGTCGAGCGCAGCGCAGCCGACCCGCGTCATAGGACGTGTCGGCGCAGCGCCTCGTTGACGACCCCGGGAGCGGTCGCGTTCGGCAAGTGTGCGGCGCCGGGGACGACGGCGAACTGCGCCTCCGGGATGCCATCTGCGATGAACCGCACCATCTCCGGCGTCGTCGCCGGGTCTTCGGCGCCGGCGATCGTCAGGGTGGACGCGGTGATCTCGCCGAGCCTGTCGCGCACGTCGAACGCGCCGATCGCCTCGCAGCAGGCCGCGTACCCCTCCGGCGGGGTGGCGCGCAGCATGTCGAGCAGCCGCTTCGCCTCTCCTGGGGAGCGCTCCGCCCACTCGGCCGTGAACCAGGTGCCGGTGCGGGAGGACTCCAGGAACCCGGTGCCCTCCTCGCGCACCTGCTGCGCCCGCACCGCCCACGAGGGCGGGTCGGCGAACTGCGCGGCCGACGCGATGATCGCCAGCTTCTCCAGCCGCTCGGGCACGGTGAGCGCCAGCTGCTGGCCGATCGCCCCGCCGATGGAGACCCCCGCGTAGGAGAAGCGCTCGACACCGAGCCGGTCGAGCAGCGCGAGCACGTCGGCGGCCAGGTCGGCCATCGTGCAGGGGCCCGGTACGACCTCCGACGCCCCGTGGCCGCGCAGGTCGTACCGGACGATCCGCAGCCGGTCGGCGAACGCCGCGACCTGCGCGTCGAAGAGGCCGGTGTCGGTGCCCAGCGACGGGCCGAGCACGAGCACCGGGGCGTCGGCGGGGCCGTCCACGACGGCGTGCAGGCGGGCGGTCATGTGTCCTCCAGGGTGGCGGCGCGGGCGGACTCGAGCGTGAACGTGTGCCGGTCCCAGCCGTCGGCCAGGGGCACCCAGTAGGAGAAGCGCACCCGCTTCTCCCGGTAGCGCCAGCCGGCCTCGGTGCGCACCAGCTCGTCGGTGTAGCGGCCGGCGGCCACGTGCGGGACGCCGTCGACGACGCACGGCTGCCACAGCAGCGAGGTCACCGAGGCGCGGTCGCCGTCCACCTCGATCTCCAGGTTGGACACGTGGTGCCAGAACGCGGTCAGGCCGCCGTCGGCCAGGCCGGCGAAGAAGGCCAGCAGGTCGGCCCGGCCCTCGACCCGGCTCAGGCCGTCGAAGATGCCCTCCGGCGTGAACAGCCCCACCAGCCCCGGCCATTCGCCGTCGTCGAGCAGCCGGCAGTAGCGGGCGTCGAGCGACCGGATCGCCTCGACGTCCTCCAGCCGCCGCAGCCGCTCCTCGATCGTCACCGGGCACCCTCCGGCAGGAAGTCCAAGGAGACGACACCGTCGCCCGCCGGGCCGCCGGCCAGGCGGATCGCGCCGCCAGCCCCGACCACGACCTCCACGCAGACCCGCGCGTCGAGTCTGGTGATCGCGACGGGGTAGCGGCCCGGTGCCGGCACCGCCGTCCCCGGCGGGACCGCCAGCACGCCGCCGGCCAGCCGGCCCTCGACGCGGTGCGGCCGGCCCAGCACCCGCGCCGCGCCGGCGACGTCACCGGTGGCCAGACATGTGCGGACCTGTGTCGACGAGCACCGCACGCCCTCGGGGGAGAGCAGGTCGACGCCGTCGGCGGTGAAGCCGTGCCGCTGACCGAGCTCGGCGAGGGTGGCGACGTCCCCGGCCCCGCGGGCGCCGAACCGGAAATCGCTGCCGACGATGACGGCGTGGGCATCCAGCGCGTCGACCAGCACCCGCCGGACGAAGTCGTCGGGACACGTGCCGGCGAGCTCGGCGGTGAACGGCAGCACGAGCACCGCATCCACCCCGAGCTCCCCGGCCAGCTCCGCCCGCCGGCCCGGTGTCGACAGCGCGGCGGTGTCGCGCGGTGGGCCGACCACGCGGGCCGGGTGCGGGTCGAACGTGACCAGTACCGTCGGCAGGCCCCGCCCCAGACCCACGGCGACCGCTCGCTCGATGACCCGTACGTGCCCGCGGTGGACGCCGTCGAAGACGCCGATCGTCACCGCGCACGGGCCGAAGCCGGCCGGGACGTCGTCCAGCCCGTGCCAGAGCCGGGCGCCGGTCACGGTCGCCACGGTCATGGATTGGCGGAGAGGGCCGAGGGGTGCTCCGTCAGCGGGGTGACCGCGACGGTCATGAACGGGAACAGCGGCAGGTTCCACAGGATCTCGTGCAGCTCGTCGGAGCTCTCCACGTCGAAGATGCTCACGTTGCTGTACTGGCCGACCACCCGCCACAGGTGCACCCAGGTGCCCGTGCGCTGCAGCTCGAGCGCGCGGGCCTTCTCGTTCGCCAGCAGCGTCGCCCGTTCCTCGGGATCGAGGTCGCGGGGCACGGCAACGTCCATGCGGACGTGGAACAGCATGATCAGGTCCTCCTGGATTCAGCGGCGGGTGAAGCGGGCGACGGCGGCCGGGTCGAGCTCGACCCCGAGACCTGGGCCCTCGGGCAGGTGCAGCGCGCCGTCGGCGTAGCGCAGGGGCTCGGTGAGCAGCTCCTCGCGCATGAGCAGCGGGCCGAACAGCTCGCTGCCAAAGCTGACCGCCGGGGTCGAGCAGGCCAGATGGAGGGACGCGACCGTGCCGATCGGCCCCTCGATCGCGGTGCCGCCGTGGCAGGGGATGCCCGCAGCCGCGGCGACGTCGGCGATCTGGCGGGTGTAGCGGAGGCCACCGGACTTGGTCGTCTTGAGCGAGAAGACGTCGGCGGCGCGCAACCTGACCAGCCGCAGTGCGTCCGACGGTGTCCGGAGGCTCTCGTCGGCCATGACCGGGATCGGCAGCGCCGCGTTGATCTCAGCCAGCCACTCGACCTCGGCGCCCGGCACCGGCTGCTCGATGAGATCGACCCCCGCCTCAGCCAGGCGGGGCAGCCAGCGGAGCGAGGTGATGAGGTCCCAGCGGGCGTTGATGTCTACCCGGATGCTCGCGTTGCACGACAGCTTCTCGGCCACCTCGACGATCCGCGCGACGTCGTCCGCGGGATCCTGGGCACCCATCTTGAGCTTGAAGCTGGAGTGCAACCCGGCGTCCAGCTTGGCCTGCGCCTCCTCGACGACCTCGGACGCCGACTCGGTGCCCAGCGCCCACGTCACCGGGATCGAGGTGCGGGCGAGACCGCCGAGCAGCGTGTGCACCGGCACGCCGAGGCTGCGGGCCCACGCGTCGTGCAGGGCCACCTCGACGGCGGCCTTCGCGTAGAGGTTGGCGGCGACGACGTCGTTGATCGCCTGCTGGATGCCGGCGATGTCGTCGACGCGGCGGCCGATCAGGAGCGGCGCGATGTACCGCTCGATGATCAGCTGCATCGTCTCGACCGACTCGCCGCCCCACCACGGCCCGCCGGGGACGACGCCTTCCCCGATGCCCGAGACGCCGCCGCGGGTCGTGAGGGTGACCAGCAGCAGCGGCTGGGCGTCCATGCCGGTGCGCGCGAACCGGTGTGGTCGCCGCAGGGGGACGTCGAGGATCGCGGTGCTGACTCGTTCGATGTGCAGGTCGTTCACGGGGCAGCCCTCCGAGCAGGAGCGGGCATCAGGACGTGCGGGCCGGGAAGTGCAGGATCTCCAGGCCACCCGTCGCGAAGTTCGGGATGTCGGCCTGGGCCGCGGCGCCCTCCGGTGAGGCCAGGGCGGCGCCCATGTCCTCGGCCGAGTCGAAGTCGGCCTCGAAGACGGCGGTGAACGAGGGTTCGCCCTCGGCCGCGGCGACGTCGAGGCTGTAGCGCGCGGCCCGCACGCCGGGCAGCTTCTGCGCCAGCGGCAGGTGGACCTGCTCGTAGTACCGGTTGAACGCCTCGCGGTCGGCCGGGGGGCGGTACAGGACCATCAGGGTGTGCATCGGGGGAGCGCCTCTCGTTCGGGAGTTCAGCTGGCGGTGGCGAGGGGGGCACCGGCGGCCGCGAGGTCGGCGGCGTCGGTGAACTCCTCCTTGAAGACCAGTCGGGGGGCCATCCGGCGGCGCTTGAGCACCTTGCCGGCGGCCTCGACCATGGCGGGGGGCCCGCACAGGTAGGCCGACATGCCCTTGCAGCTCTCGAAGTCCTCCAGGACGACGTCGGTGACCATGCCGGTCGCGCCGTCCCACTGCTGTTCGGACAGGCACGGCCGGTAGTGGAAGTTCGGGTGCTCGGCCTCGAGCGCCCGGAACAGGTCGCCGTCGTAGAGATCGGCCTCGGTGCGCCCGCCGTGGTAGAGGTACAGCTCGGGCACCAGCCTCTCGGCCAGCGCGTGCAGCACCATCGACTTCATCGGGGCCAGGCCGGTGCCACCGGCGATCAGGATCGCCGGCTCCTCCTGGGGCCGGGAGATCCCGAAGACGCCCAGCGGGCCGCGGACGTCGACGGTGTCACCGATGGCCAGCGAGGCGAAGACCCACCCGTCGGTGGCGATGCCGCCGGGGGTCCGCCGGACGTGGAACTCCAGCCGGTGGGTCTCCGAGGGAGGGTTCGCCATCGAGTACTGGCGCCACACGCCTGAGCCCGGAACCTCGAGCTCGGCGTACTGACCCGCGTTGAACGGCATGGCCTCGGTCAGCTCGATCACGACCCGGCGGGTGTCGCGGGCGATGTCCTCCAGGACGACGACGCTGCCGGTGAGGTCGCGGAGCGGGTGCCGGACGACGCCGTCGTCGCTCACCTCGGCCAGCGGCTCAACCAGCAGGTCCGACCGCGGCGTCGCCTGGCACGCCAGGGTGATCCCCTGCTCCCGCTCCTCCGGGGTGAGGGTGAACGCCGGCGCGTTCCCGTGGTCGACCTCCCCGTCGAGCACCCGGAGCTTGCAGCTGCCGCAGGTGCCCTGCGTGCAGCCGTGCGGCAGCCAGACGTTGTCACGGAGGTAGGCGTCCAGGAGGGACTGGTCGCCGCGGCAGCTGGTGACCTTGCCCAGCGTCTGCAGGCGGACGGTGTGCCCAGTCATGTCAGCTCAGACCTCCCAGTTCGCGTGCAGCTCGACCGGCCCGCGGAAGCCCCAGCCCCAGAAGTCGATCTCCTTGGTCTCGTCCCGCTCGAGGTTGGGGATGCTCTCGAAGAGCTCCTCGAGCCCGATCCGGCACACCTCGCTGGCGAAGTAGATGCCCGCACAGCCGTGCTTGCCGGCGCCGAAGGCCATGTGCGGGACGGGCGCGCGGTCGAGGTCGTAGTCCGACGGCGCGTCGTAGGCGTTCGCGTCGTGGTTGGCCGAGCCGTAGGACAGCATCACGACCGAGCCGGCCGGCAGGAAGGTGCCGGCGACAGTGGTGTCGACCTTGTTGACCCGGGCGACGGCCGACCAGATGGGCGAGGTCCAGCGCAGGCTCTCGGTGATGGCCCGGCGGATCAGCTTGGGGTCGTCGACGACCCGCTCGAACTGGTCGGGTCGGGTCCAGAGGCCGGCGATGGTCGAGGCCATCGCGTGCCCCGGCTCCTGCATGGCGCCGAGCAGGAAGACGAACACGGTCGGGTAGATCTTCTCCCGGTCCCGTGTCTGGCCCTCGGGCATGCCGTCGTGCAGCCAGTGGGACAGGGCGCTGTCGTCCGGCTCGACGGTCCACTTGTCCAGCAGCGGGTCGAGCACCGCCCGGATCTCGGCGCGCGCCTCGTCACCGGGGATGAAGCCGTCCGGGTTGGCGAACTCGCCGTTCTCGTCCACCGCCGCGTTGGTGAACGAGACGTTCAGCTTGTGGAACCACTCCCGCAGCTTGTCCGAGCTGACCGACTGCAGGCCCATGAGGTCACCCAGGGCGCGGACGCTCACCGGCTCGCAGAACTGGGCCACCAGGTCGGCGTGCCCGTCGTTCTCGAAGGCCTCCACGTACCGCTTGGCGATGGGGCGGACGAGCCTGTCGACGTACCGGTCGACCTCGCTGGGCTGCAGCGCCGGGTCGACCATCCCGCGGAGCTCGTCGTGCTCGGGGCCGTTGACGTTGAGCACCGCGGGGTGTCCGAAGGTGCGGCCGCCGGCCGGGCTGATCACGCCGTCCCAGATGTCGCTCTGCGACCCGATCTCCTGGCAGGCCGCCCTCGTCGAGGCGATGTGGAGGCCGAGCGCGGGGACGAAGGCCACCGGGGCCTCCTTGCGCAGCCGCTCGTAGAACGGGTACGGGTCCTTCTCGAGCTCGGCCATGGTGATCTCGGCGATCCAGGCGGGCGTCTCGGTCACTGCGGTCACGCGGGGGTTCCTCCTCGTACGTCGGCGTCGGTGCCGATGGGGTGGGGGTGGTGGGCCGTCGGCCCCGTGCAGGGCTGCGGCCTCCGGTCGCTGGGTGACCGGAGGCCGCAGCAGAACGGTCGGTCAGGCGCGCTCGAGCTCGAAGTCGTAGGTGGACTTCAGCGTGCCGTCGCCCTGGTCCTGGGGGTCGAGCACCAGCTCGGGCTTGACCGCTTCGGCGACGTCGCTCTCCAGGTACTCGCCACCCTGGAAGTACAGCTGGGTGGTGATCGGCCGGTGTCCGGGCGCGCGCACGATCAGGTGCAGGTGCGCCGGACGCCACGGGTGCCAGCCGGCGGCGGTGATCAGCTTGCCGGTCGGTCCGTCGGTCGGGATCTGGTACGGCGCGGGCTGGATCGTGCGGATCTCGAACCGGCCCTCCTCGTCGGTGGTGACGACGCCCCGCAGGTTGCCCTCGGGCAGGTGGGGGGCGAAGCCGGAGTAGTAGCCCTCGCTGTCGGCCTGCCAGATGTCGACCTCGGCGCCGCCCAGCGGGGTGCCGTCGACGTCGCGGACCTGGCCGGCGAAGACCAGCGGCGTCCCCTTCTCGTCGTCCCGCATCGGGAGCGTGGCCTTCGCGGGCAGCGGCTTCGCGTCCGGCAGGTAGTAGGGGCCGAGGATCGTGCCCTTGCTGCCCAGTTGGGCCTGTGAGGTGACGTCCTCGACGACGTGCTCGACGAAGACGTCGAGGAACAGCGGCCATTCGCCGCCCTCGCCGACCTCGATCAGCCACGCCTTGGCGGCCTGGAACTCCGGATAGGTCACCTTCTGCTCGCGGATCGCGTTGTGGACGCCTTCCAGGACGCTCCGGACGACGGCGCTGACGCGCTCGGGTGAGACGTCGGCGACCTCCTTCTGGACCGATCGGAACGCCTGGGTGGCGTTGGCGCCGGAACCGGCGGCGGTGGGGCTGTGCTCGACAGTGGTCACGGATCGCTCCTCGTTGAGTGGGTGCGGGCCGCTGAGCCCGCGGGGGTGGGCGGAGGGGGTCAGCGGCGGTTGCGGAAGTAGGAGACGTCGTCGTTGCCGATGAGGTCGGGCACCGTCCAGCCGTCGAGGTCGTACTCGGAGAGGCATTGCTCGGCCAGGCCCTTCATGGCGCCGGTGGTGCCCTGGGCCTCGGCGGCGAAGAGGAGTTCGGCCTTCACGCCCTCGTGGTTGCCGGAGTAGTTGCGCTCGTACAGCTCGTGCCGGCCGCCGAACTCGGTACCGACCGAGTCCCAGAGCGCCTTCATGAGCTTGACGCGGTCGACGGCCTCGATGCCGTTGGAGCCGCGCACGTACTTGTCCAGATAGGGCCGGATCTCGGGGGTCTTGAAGTCCAGCGAGTGCGAGTTCAGGTAGATCAGCCCGCTGGCGACGTCGGACTCGATGATCTCCTTCACCCGCGGATAGCCCTGGATCATGAACATCCGGTAGGTGAGGCCGTAGTCGAGCTTGGGCAGCATGGTGCCGCCGACCCACTCGTCGGGGTTGTGGATCATGGCGTCGCTCAGCGCCCAGAAGATGTTCCGCCAGCCGATGACCTCGCCGACGCGGGTCTGCACGCCGCGGAAGTCCTTGCTGCCGGTGATCTCCAGCGCCTTGAGCAGCAGGCCCGCGATGAAGTCGAGCTTGACGGCGAGGCGGGTGCAGCCGTGCAGGGTGAAGCGGGGGAGGAACCCGGACGCTGGGAAGAACCCGTTGATCTTCTCCACGTCGCCGTAGAGGAAGACGTTCTCCCACGGCACCAGGACCTTGTCGAAGATGAAGATCGTGTCGTTCTCGTCCATCCGGCTCGACAGCGGATAGTCGAACGGACTGCCCATCACCGCGGCCTGCTGGGTGTACGAGGCGCGGCAGATCAGCTTCACGCCCGGTGCGTCCATCGGCACCGTGCAGATGAGCGAGTACTCCTTCTTCTTGATCGGGAGTCCGTAGTGGGCGATGAAGTTGTAGTTGGTGATCGCCGAGCCGGTGGCCACGACCTTGGCCCCGGACACGATCAGTCCGGCGTCGGTCTCCTTCTCCACCTTCATGAAGACGTCGCCGACCTCGTCCGGCGGGAGGTTCCTGTCCACCGGCGGGTTGATGATCGCGTGGTTCCAGTAGAGGACCTTCTCCTGCGATTCCTTGTACCAGCGCTTCGCGTTGTCCTCGTAGGGCGCGTAGAACTCGCTGTTCGCGCCCAGGGTGCCGAGGAAGGCGGCCTTGTAGTCGGGGGCCCGGCCCATCCAGCCGTAGGACATCCGGGCCCAGGTCGCGATCGCCTCGCGGTCGGCGACCATGTCCTCGACCGAGTGCGGTGCGCGGAAGAACGGGTGGGTGACGCCGCCGCTCCCGGTGTCGGTCGGCGTCGTCACCTTGTCCTTGACGGCGGGGTCGTGCATCGAGTCGTAGAGCCGCGCGGTCATGCGGATCGGGTTGCGGAAGGCCGGGTGCGTGGTGACGTCCTCGACCCGCTCGCCGTAGATCCAGACCTCGCGGTCGTCGCGGAGGCTCTCGATGTACTCGTCGCCGGTCATGGGCCGGGTGGCCGTGGGGGCGTCCAGATCCGGGACGCCGTCGGCGGCACTGGTGGGGCCAACGACTTCGCGCTCTTGCTCGAGTGTCACGGGAGAACCCTTCTTCGTCGGTGGAGTCGGGTGACGCGGTGGTGCAGGGGCCGCGCGGAGCTCAGGAGGCGGCGCGGTGCTCGTGGGAGTGCAGCGGGGTGAAGGTGGTCGAGGCGTCGAACCACCCCAGCTCCGGGCAGTCCATGGACCCGGCCCAGTGGATGCCGGTCGCCGGGGCGGCCAGCTCGCGGAAGCGGCCGCTGAAGAAGACGAGGGGCTCCTCGTCGGCGACCTGGAGGTCGGCGACCTCGCCGATGACGATCAGGTGGTCGCCACCGTCATAGGTGCGCCAGGGCCGGCACGAGATGGTCGCCGCATTGCCCACGAGAACGGGGGCGGTCGGACCCTCGGCCCATTCCGGCTCCGGGGACTGCGGCCGGCCCGCGAAGTGCCACGCCGTGTCCAGCTGCGCCGAGGACAGGACGTTGACCGCGAACGGCGCGTCCTCCAGGTAGCCGCAGGCCTTCGACTGCCGGGTGAGCGTCACCTGGCACAGGGCCGGTTCGAGGGAGACGGCGGTGAACGCGTTGACGGTGGCCCCGTGGGGGAGGCCGTCGTCCTTGGCACAGGTGACCACGGTGACGCCGGTGGCGAAGCGGCCGAAGGCGTTGCGGATCGTTCGTGGGTCGAGCATCGGGGGATCTCCTCGTCGAGGTCGCCGGCCGTGCCTGCAGGTTGTCTACTGCCCGCTATGCGTACAATCTGATCGCAGCGCGTGCATGCAGTGTGCTGTGCGTCACCTGGCGCGTCAACCCCTCCGGTGCAGGAAGATGAGGCCGATGGCCATCGCAGACGACTCCACCGGCGAGTCCCCCCAGGTCGACCGCGATCACGTGCAGAGCCTGGAGCGTGGGATCGCCGTCCTGCTCGCCTTCGACGAGGAGCATCCCGAGCCGACGCTGGCCGAGCTGGCGCAGATCACCGGCTTCTCCCGCCCGGCGGTGCGGCGCTTCCTGATCACGCTGGAGCGGATGGGGTACGTGCGCGGGTCCGGGGGCCGCTGGTCGCTGACCCCGCGTGTGCTCGCGATCGGCCAGCACTACACGGCCTCGCACGCCCTCATCGAGCTGGCCCAGCCGCACCTGCTGCGCCTGGCGGAGGAGACCCACGAGTCGGCCTCGCTGGCGACGCTGGACGGCGACGACGTCGTCTACGTCGCCCGCGTGCCGGTGCGCCGGATCATGAGCATCAACGTCTCGGTGGGCACCCGTGTGCCGGCGCACGCGACGTCGATGGGCCGGGTGCTGCTGGCCTGGGCGCCCGTACCCGTGGTCGATTCGGTGCTCAACCGGCGGCCCCTGCGGCCGATCACTCCGCGGACGGTGACCGATCCGTCCGCCCTGCGCGCCGAGCTCGCCCGCGTCCGGGCCGACGGCTGGAGCATCGTCGACGAGGAGCTCGAGCTAGGCCTGCTGTCAGCGTCGGCCCCGGTGCGCGACCGCACCGGCCAGGTGGTCGCCGCGCTGGCATCCTCCACCTCCGCGGGCCGGTCGAGCCGCGGCGAGCTGGAGCGGAACGTCGTCCCGCTGCTGGTGGAGACCGCCGAGCGGATCACCGCCGACCTCGGCCGGCGCTGACGGCGGGGCCTGGCGACATGGCCGGATCTCGCCGGAAGGGGACGGCGGTGAGCGGGCCGCACGGCCCCGCCGCGATGGCTCATCTCGGAAGGGAACCCACGCAGACCTCGGTGGGCGTCGAAGCCGTGGCCGAGCCGCCCGCGGCGTGGGCACACCCCATGAATGGTGTGGCACACACGGTGTCACTGCTGAACGTCGGCTCCCCACGGTCCTCTACGCGGACGGTCGTCTCGGCGCGAAGATCAGCACGGCGGTCCGGGCGTCGTGGAGGTCGGAGCGACGCCCGCAGAGGCGTGTGCAAACCCGCGTCGATTCGTGTGCAACTCGAACGGGTCATCGCCATTCGTGGGCATGGACCTGCGGGTTTGCTTTTCGCCAGGCTCCCACTCCTTGACCAGGCCGTTTTCCCACCGGGAGAGCCGCCTGAGTCGTGGTGGTGCCGGCATGGGGGCCACTGGGGCAGCGTGGCGCGTTCGTGGTCAGCGATCGCGCCAACGCGCGGCTCGATCCAACGCCGCAAGACTGCGGTTGGATCGACCGAACGAGCGGCGAAGGTCTCCAGGTCGATGCACGCCTTGGGGCCGTACGCGATTCCCACGCCCCGTTGCACCATCGTCACGACCGAGTGCCAGTCGGTGACTTCGAGCCGGACGTCGCGATGCAGTCCCCGCTCCTCGACCCTCCTCCACGACGGCGAGGAAGTGCTCGAGCTGCCTCAGCTCCACGGCAGGACAGGTCGACGGAGGACGGCCACCGGAGACGGAGACGCCTGCGGATTCGCTGACCATCGTCGACCCGCACGATGAGTGACCGGCGGCCGCGGTCGACCGGCAGGCACGCCCTTCGCGGGGTGCTCGCCAGGGGTGCGTCCGCCGGTCACGCCCCGAGCATCGACGGCCAGCGCCTGCCGCGGTATGGGCGAAGTGTCACGATCAGCTGGACGGGGCGTCCGTCCTGCGCAGCAGATGGATGAGCTGCTGCTGCGATCCGACGCGCAGTTTGCGGAACACGGCCGAGAGATGGTTGCGCACCGTGCTGGGGCTCAGGAACAGCGACTCGGCGATCGCCGGCACCCGGTCACCGTTCATCAGCCGCATCACGATCTCCAACTCGCGCCCGGACAGCCGGCCCAGCCCCGGATCCGCAGGCAGTTCCGCGGCCATCCGTGACGCGGTGGCCGACCGCAGGACCTCGTCGAACTGCCACAACGCTTGTTTCATGCCCAGCGCGGAGGTCAGCGCGTCGGCGGATTCCTCGTCCACCAACGCGAAGGCGAAGCTCGGTGAGGGCTCCATCGGCAGCAGCAGCAGCAGCAGCAGCAGCTGGCAGCGGCTCGCGCGGAAGCCGAACAGCTGCGGGCGCACCGAGAGGCTCGTGCCCAGGCCGGTGTCGGCACCGCGCGCCAGCGCCTGCAACAGCGGCCGCGCATCGGGCGTATCGATAAGCCTGAACAGTGACTGGCCCACCACGTCTGCCGCTCGGTGGTCCAGCAGCGCGGCGACGTCCGTGCTGACGCGATCCACCGTCAGATGCGCATCGGTCGAGCCGACGACCGCCTCGGCGGTCGCTCCCTCCGGTCGCCGCAGCGCCTCTCCGATGGCCGCGGGGTCGGGCAGCAGTTTCGCGAGCGCGAACCTGCGTCTCTCCTGTCCGTCCACCACGCGGATCCACACGGTCACCGGGACCGTCCGGTCGCCGTGGTGAATGGTGCGCCGCGCCTCGTAGCCGTCCAGGCGCCCGGACACCATCAGGTCGAGCGCGCCGGTCGGCTCGTCGGCGGCGAAGTCCTCGAGGCTTCGGTCCACCGGCGAACCGCCGTCCGGGCACAACAGGCGTTCGGCCACACCGCTCGCGGCCAGGATCTGCTCGGACGGCACCGCGAGCAGCAACGAAGGCAACGGGCAGTTCGTCACCACGTCGAGCACCGCCTCGGGCGGTCCATCGCCGGCTGCGGGGAGCGACGGCCGTCTGCCGTCGGATCGGTGCACGACGACCACCTTTCGCGGGACGTCCCCTGCAGCATGGCACCTAGTCCGGACCAGCGGTGCCCGGCGTCGCGGCGGCGGGAAACGATCGTCTTGGTGCAGCAGCAGGCAGGGGAGACCCCGGCACCGTGGACAGCGAGGGTATGCACGAAGGGCTCGTCGCGGAGACGGCGATCAGAAACTCGCTGGTTGCAGTTGCGGTTGCAGTTGACGTCGTTCGCGGTTGTCCCCGGGTGGTCACGGCAGTCCGAACGTCCAGGTCAATGGCATTACGGAACCGCAGTGAACCGACCTGAACGCGAACATGACGGCCTGGCAGTGTGGGTCTGGGTTCGAGTCCCCTCAGCTCCACCCCGTTGACCAGGGCGTTCCTCCACCGGAGTGACGCCCTGAGTCGCTGCTGACATCCGTCCTTGACTGCCTCGCCACTTCTAACCATGTCAAGGACCGCCAGGAAGGCGTCGGCCCTCTCCGGGCAGATGGAACGGCCGGCAAGCCTGCCTCTCAACCAGGAGCAGCGCGGGACGGGACACCTACCCGGGCGAGTGTCCGGAGCATGGGCGGCCGGTGCCCGGCGACCTTCTCCAGCTGCTGCTGCAGCGCCCCATTGGGCGCCGCTCGGTGGCGTGGGCCGGGCGGGTTAGTCGCCGGTAGCGAGTTTCTGCAAGAGGCGCTGCAGGCTGGGGTGCAGTGCGGGGCGCCCCCGGAGCGACCGGTCTGATGCCCGCGGGAACGGCAGGTGGTCCGGCTCCGATGGGCGGGCGAGCAGGTATCCACTGGCGCTGTCCACGCCGAGGGCGCTCAGCGCCGCCAGTTGTGCTTCGGTCTCGACGCCCTCGGCGATGACGTGAGCGCCGGTGGCGTGAGCGAGGGTGACGATGCCGGCGAGTACGGCCTCGCCGCGGGCGGTCAACACGTCGGTGACGAACGACCGGTCGATCTTGATGACGTCGACCGGGAACTTGCTGAGCCGCGCGAGCGAGCTGTAGCCGGTGCCGAAGTCGTCGATGGCGACGTGCACCCCGAGGTTGCGGATGTCGCACAGGGCCTGGGTGAGGCTGTCTCTGTCGGCCAGTGTCGACTCGGTCACCTCGATGCCGAGGTGGAAGCCGGGCAGACCCACCCGGTTGAGGTGGGCGGCGATGCTGTCGGCCAGCCCCCGGTGGGCCAGTTGCTGTGGAGAGACGTTGATCCAGACACGCAGATCCGGAATGTGGGCCCAGCGCGCCGCCTGCTCGACGGCGCGTGCCAGCACCCACTCGCCGAGCTGGTGGATCAGGCCGGAGTCCTCGGCGACGGGGATGAAGTCCAGTGGCGGAATGAGGCCTCGTGTCGGGTGCTGCCAGCGGACCAGGGCCTCGACGTGGTTGATGCGCTCGCACCGCAGGTCGAAAGCCGGCTGGTAGACGAGGAACAAGTCGTCCCACTCGAGAGCCAGCCGCAGGTCGTGCTCGGTCTGCATCCGGCGCACCGTCTCCAGGTGCATCTGCTCGTCGAACCAGGCGGCCTGGTCCCTACCGGCGGCCTTCGCGCGGTAGACGGCGGCGTCGGCCTGCTGCAGCAGGTCGTCCAGGTCCGCCGCATCGTCGGTACGGGCGAGGCCGATGCTGACGGTGACGGTCAGCTGTGAACAGGATTCGATCGGTTGCCGGGCGACGGCGAGGATTTCCTCGGCCCTCCGGGTCGCCTCCTCGGGGGAGGCGTCGAAGAGGACGACCGCTTGGGCGTCGCCGCCGAATCGGCACACCAGGTCGGTCGGGCCTGCGAGTTCGTGCAGTCGTTGCCCGAAGGCGGTGAGCACTCGGTCGCCGACGCCGTGACCCAGGCTGTCGTTGACCAGCTTGAACTGGTCGAGGTCGATCAGCAGGACGGTGATCTGGGCCGTCGGCCACAGGGCCAGGTAGGCCTCGACCTGCTGCCGGAGACCGGCGCGGTTCAGCAGGCCGGTGAGGTCGTCATGGGTGGCCTGGTGTGCGAGGTCCAGCTGAGCCTGCTCGGCCACCTGACGCGCGGCCCGCTCGGCGTCGAGCGCCCGTTCCCGCTCCTGCTCCATGTTGTGTCGGTCGGTGATGTCGCGGAAGTAGACGCCCAGCCCTCCCCGGCGCAGCGGAAACACCCGTGTCTCGGACCAGAGGTTGGCGGCGCGGTAGAAGGCCTCGACCGTCAGAGGCCGTCTGCTGCGGGCGGTCTCGCGATAGGCGTCCTCGATCGGGGTGCCGAGCAGGTCGGGGAACCGCTCCCAGACGTTCCGCCCGACGACCTCGTCGCGGCGGACGTTCAGCCGCGCCTCGGCCTGCGCGTTGATGTAGGTGATCACCCAGTCCGGGTCCACCCCGATGTACATGTCGCTGAACGACTCAAGAATGTCGATCACTTCCAGCGCGGCCCGTCGCGACTCGGCCAGCGACTCGTAGGCACTGGTGAGCGGAGTAGGTGCCGCCGTGTCGGACATGCTCCCGCCATCGACGCCCTACTCGCGTCGCTGTAGCTGCACTGCCCCGTAGGAGTGACGAGAGGCCAAGGGGCGCGGTTTCCGCCGGCCCGCGGTACCGCCGAGTCCGGACGCGTCGTTCTTGCGGCGGCTCGCGCAGCCGTGAACTGGGCGGTGCCGGTAGCCCAACGCTGTCGGGAGCGACGCCATGACCTCATCGGCCCTGCCGGGTCATGCCGCTTCCTGCCCCGTTCGGAGCAGTCCTCCCGCGTAGATGCCGCGGGATTCCGGTCCCTGCCGGGCAAATGCATGACTGGCAGTGGGAGAGGAAACGGGGGCGGGACGCCTGCCGCCTACCGGTGCCCGAGCCCGGAGGGGTTGGAGACCGTCCCATCGGTCGCCGTCTCGTGCGGAAAGCATGGCGCCTTGCGCAGCAGAATCGGCGGAGGTGACTCGACGGGCCCTCGTTCGTCGGCCCACGCCCCTCTGCCGCTCGGAGTCACGTGCCGGCGAGCGCTCAGGCCGTGCCTTACGCGTGCCTTAAGCACCGGCCAAAGCCGGTGGTCAGCGGTCAACAGGGGGCAGCACCGTTAAGGCACGGAAGGGGCGGGACTGCCCCGCTGAGCTGCGCAGACAGGCATACGAGCTGGTCAGAACGTGGAGCGGGTGACCGGGATCGAACCGGCATGGCCAGCTTGGAAGGCTGGGGCTCTACCATTGAGCTACACCCGCGGAACGGTCGGAGAGAACGTGCGGGGGACCCCGTACTCTCCGCGAGAAGACCCACCAGATCGAGATGAGCGGGGCTTCCGGTCCGGCATGAGGGTAGCGCCCTCGTGACCCGAGGGCCGCAGGGGCGCCCGACGAGGCCCCGGATCCGCCCCCTACGTCCTGGTCTCGACGCCGACGTGGGCCGGCGAAGGGTCAGCCCGTCCCGTGCGGGAGCCCAACGGGCGGGCCCAGGCCGGCGACCGCCTCGACCAGCGGGACGGGCAGGTCGGCGTCCGGATCGCCGTTCCCCGTCGGGCCGCCCGCGGCGATCCAGTCCGCCAGGGCCTCGGCCCGCGGTGCCTCGTGGACGCCGGCGAGCCAGACCGTGCCGCCGCACCCCCCGGTCGCGCCGTCGCGGTGGGCGACCACGGCCACGGCGGCCAACGCGCAGGGGCCGAGGCAGCCGGCCGTGACGAGGACGCCCCCTGGGCTGCGGCGCACGGTCTCCTGTAGCTCGGCGACGCCGTCCTGCGTCCCGGCCAGCGCCCGCAGCGCGGAACACCGGTGCCCGACGCAGAGTGCCAGCAGCGGCCCGCCGGGGTCCCCGGCGGCCGGCGGTGGCTCGGCGCCTCGGCCCGTCACCGGAGCAGTCCTCGTTCGGCGGCCTTGCGGAGGCGGGCCGGGACGAGCTGCTCCACCCCGTCGACCCGGACCCGGACGAGCGGGACCGGCGTGGCCTTCCACTGCGCGCGGCGGGAGCGGGTCCTGGACCGCGACGTGCGCCGCTTGGGGACCGCCATCGGTCAGCCCCTCCGGCGGGCGCCGTAGCGCTGGTTGAAGCGCTCGACCCGGCCCGCGGTGTCGAGGACCCGCTGGTTGCCGGTCCAGAAGGGGTGCGAGGCCGCGCTGATGTCGACCACCACCAGCGGCAGGGTCTCGCCGTCCAGCTCGATGGTCTGGTCGGTGACCGCGGTGGACCGGGTGCGGTAGGTGGCGCCGCTGGCGGCGTCCCGGAAGACGACCGTGCGGTACTCCGGGTGGATGCCTGCGCGCATCAGGAGCGCTCCTCTCGGTTGGTCGCGGACGTGCTGCTGTCGTCGGCGGGGCCGGAGGCCTCGCACGGGTCCTCGTGCCAGCTGCCGAACGGGTCCCGGTACCGGCGCCACGCCTCGGGGCCGGCGGCCCACTCCTCGTCGGTCAGGACGGCGGCGTGCAGGGCGGCGGTGATCGCCAGGACCGGCTGCCGGTGGGTGAGGACGACCAGTTCGGTGTGCCGGTCGCCGTGGACGGGATCCCAGCGCAGCGCGGCGGACACCCGGCGCTGCGGGTCGACCGCCGACCAGGCCTCGTCGTCCAGCGTGGCCAGCCAGGGCCCGGCGTCCCCCATGCGGAGCCCGGGACCGGCGGACTCCAGCCACACCGCCCGGTCGTGCTGGCTGGCCAGCCACAGCCGGCCGCGGCTGCTCACCACCCCGTCGAGGAGGACGTCGAGCGCGTCGTGCAGCCGCCCGGGGTGCAGCGGCCGGTCGGGGCTGAAGCGGACCAGCTGCACGCCGCAGTCCTCGCCGCGCGGAGGCTCGCCCGCCAGCAGTGGATCGTGGGCGGAGGAGACCCGCCCGCGGCGGGCCGCCGGTCCCACGGCCGCCAGCAACCGGTCCGGGTGCAGGCGCAGGTCGGCGCGCGGCGCCGAGGGGACGAGCCGGTCGAGGACGGCGTCGAGCCGGGCACCGGCCCAGGCGTCGGCCGGCGGGCCGGCCAGCACGACGGCGTCGGCGCAGGCCACCTGTGCCAGGGCGACCTGGGCCAGCGTGCGCTCGTCGTCCGGTGTGGCGGCGAGCCCCCGGTCGCCGAGGTCGTCGCCGCTCGTGACGTCGTCCAGCCAGCTCGCCGCCTCGACCACCGCGAGGACGCCGTCCACCCGGACCCGGTCCCCGGCCGTCTCCGGCAGGCCGCGCGGCTCCTCGTCCAGCACGACGTCCCCGACGGCCCAGCAGAGGTGCTCGGTCTCGAGCGCGGGGTCCAGGTGCAGCACCACCCGGCTCACGTCGTCCCGGCGGGCGAGCCTGCGCAGCAGCGGCAGCAGGTCCAGCCGCAGCGTGCAGGACAGGCAGCCGTGCGCCAGTTCCACCGCGGTGGACCGTTCGACGACGCCGGTGCCGGTGCGCTCCCGCTCGGACCGCAGGACGACGCCCTCGCCCAGCCGGCTGACGTCGTGGTGGACGACCACGGTGCCGGGCCGGTCCAGGAACCTCGTGCCGACCTGGGCGCACAGGCGCCGGTGGAGGCCGGTGACGAGCACCAGGGGCGTGCGGTGGTCGGTCATGCCGTCAGCCTAGACGCAAACGACAATCGTTTCCATCTAGCGCCCAAAGATCACGAGCAGGGCCGGTGCCGGGGGAGGGGCGCGTCGCTCCCCGTCGCGCAGGCGCGATCATGGGGGAGTGGCCAGGGTGACCCGTCAACGCGATGCCGTCCGCACGATCTTCTCCAGGCTCAACGGCTTCCACAGCATCCAGGACGTGCACGCGCGGCTGCGCGAAGCCGGCGACGCGGTCGGGCTGACGACGGTCTACCGGGCGGTGCAGTCCCTCGCGGAGGACGGCGAGCTGGACTCCATCCGGACCGACTCCGGCGAGGCCCTCTACCGCCGGTGCAGCACCGAGCACCACCACCACCTCGTCTGCCGGGTGTGCGGACGCACCGTCGAGGTGGCGGGTCCGGCGGTGGAGCGGTGGGCGGGGCGGGTGGCCGAGGAGCACGGCTTCGCCGACCCCAGCCACACCGTGGAGATCTTCGGCACCTGCGCGGACTGCCACCGGGCCTCCCCGGAGCCGGACAGCGGGCGGGACGTCCGGCCCGGGGGAGGGGACTGACCCGGTCGCGGTCAGCGGGACCCGGGCACCCCGGCCGGCTCCGGCGTCAGCGACACCTCCCGGTCGCAGACGGCCCGGGCCAGGGCGCGGTCGTGGGTCACGAGCACCAGCCCGCACCCGGCCCGGTCGACCTGGTCCGTCAGGCAGCCGATCGTTTCCTGCTGGGTCGCCAGGTCCAGGCGCGAGGTCGGCTCGTCGGCGAAGAGCAGCAGCGGGTCCAGCAGCATCGCCCGGATGATCGCCAGCCGCTGCAGCTCGCCCCCGGACACCTGACCGGGGCGGCGCCGCAGCAAGGGCTCGCCGAGCCGCATCGCCGTCATGAGGTCCTCCAGGCGGCCGGGCTCCGGCCGGTGCCGGTGCAGGAGGTCCCGCAGGCCGGTGCCGATCGGGACCCGGGCGGGGAACGCCACGGCGGGGTCCTGGTAGAGCTTCTGCAGCCGGCCGCGAGCCAGCTCGGGTGCGTGCCGCACGCTGCCGCTGTCCGGCGCGAGCAGCCGGAGCAGCACGCCGCCGAGGGTGGTCTTGCCCGAGCCGCTGGGGCCGGTGAGCGCCAGGCGGTCGCCGCCGCGGATGGTCAGCGAGACGTCCGCGAACACGCTCCTGCCGTCGAAGCCCTTGCCCACGCCGTCGGCCGACACCAGCACGGGGGCGCCACCCGGGGACCCACCGGACCGGGGGCGTGCCGTCCACCGGCCGGGCTCGGCGGCCAGCAGCCGGCGGGTGTACGGGTGGGCCGGCCGGTCGAGCACCTCCTCCGCCGGTCCGCGCTCCACCACGCCGGCGTCGCGCATGACGAGGACGTCGCCGCCGAGCCGGCGCGCCAGGTCCAGGTCGTGGGTGATCGTCAGCAGCACCCCGCCGCCCTCGAGGTGGCGGCGCAGCAGGGCGGCGAGCGCGTCGCGGGCCGCGTCGTCCAGGCCCTTGGAGGGCTCGTCGGCGATGAGCACGCCGGCGCCGCCGATGGTCGCGGCGGCGAAGGCCACCCGCTGCGCCATGCCGCCGGACAGGGTGTGCGGGTGGGCCCGGGCCCAGCCACCGAGCCCGAGCGCGGCGAGCAGCTCGGCCGCGCGGCGCCGTCCCCCGCGCCGGTCGGAGCGGAAGCCGGGCGCGCCCTCGGCGACCTGCTCCCCGACGCGCATGGTCGGGTCCAGCGCCAGCACCGGCTCCTGCGGCAGCAGCGCCATGCGCCGTCCCCACAGGTGCCGGCGGTTCCCCCGCTCGGCCACGTCGTAGCCGGTGTCGTCCAGCCGCAGCCGCCCGCGGGCCTCCAGCTCGGGGGCGAGCGTGCCCATGACCGCGTGCGCGAGCAGCGACTTGCCCGAGCCGCTCTCGCCGACGATCGTCACGGCCCGGCCGGGCGGCAGACCGACGTCCGCGACGTCGACGAGCGGCCGCCCCGCCGAGGTCACCACGAGCTCCTCGACGTGCACGCTCACGAGCCGCCCTCCCTGCCGCGCAGGCCCAGCAGGCCGAGGAGGACGGCGACCAGGACCAGGACGGGGGCCAGGGACATCCACGGCGCCTCGTCGTAGAAGGGGAAGGCCTCGGTGACCATCTGGCCCAGCTCCGGGGTGGGCGGCGCGACGCCCACGCTGACGAACCCGAGGGTCGACAGCGCCAGGACCGACGTCCCGAGACCGAAGGTGGCCATCGTGGTCAGCAGCGGAGCGAGGTCCGGCCACAGGTGCCGGCGCAGCACGTGCACCGGTCCCAGGCCCAGCAGGCCCGCGGCCTCGACGGCCGGGCCGCCCAGCAGGACGGCGCTGCGGGCTCGGACGACCCGGAAGTACTCGACCCACTGGGCCAGCGCGAGGCCCGCGTAGAGGGGCCACAGGCCGCCGTCCGCGATCGCCGAGGCGACCAGGACGACGAGCAGGGCCGGCAGCGCGACGAACGCCTCCGACAGCCCGTGCAGCACGGTGTCGACGACCCCGCCGCGCCACGCCGCCAGGACGCCGGCGAGCGTGCCGACGAGGGCGGCGGTCGCGACGCAGGCCAGCGCCATGAGCAGCGACAGCCGGGTGGCGTGCGCGAGCCGGGACACGACGCTGCGGCCCAGGTGGTCGCGCCCCAGCGGCTCGGCGAGGCCGGGCGGCTGGAGGAAGCGGGACAGGTCCTGCGCCACCGGGTCCGGCCACACCCAGGGCCCGGCCACGGCGAAGAGCACCAGCAGCACCAGGACCGCCGCGGCGCACCGCTGGGTGCCCGACAGCCGTCCGACCGCCATCCGGGGGAGCGGAGGGCTGGCCGCCAGCGCGCTGCTCACGGGACCACCTCGCGGCGGCGGGGACGGGGGTCCAGCGCCAGCCCGGCCAGGTCGACCACGGTGTTCACCAGGACGACGAGCAGCGCGAGCGCCACCGCGGCCGCCTGGAGGACCGGGACGTCGCGCCAGAAGATGGCGTGCACCAGGGCGTGCCCGAGGCCCGGCCAGGCGAACAGGCTCTCGACGACGACGACGCCCTCGACGAGCAGCACCGCCTGCACCCCGAGGTAGGCGACCAGGGTCAGGCCGGCGTTGCGCAGCACGTGCCGGACCAGGACGGCGCGCCGGCGGAGCCCCTTGGTCTCGGCGAACGCGACGAACGCCGACCCGCCGATCTGCGCCACCGTGTCCCGCGTGACCCGCGCGAACAGCCCGGAGAGGCCGACGGCGAGCGTGGCCGCGGGCAGCACGACGCTCGACGCCGACCCGTGGCCGACCGCCGGCAGCCAGCCCAGGTGGACGGAGAACACGACGATCAGCAGCAGGCCGAGCAGGAACGGTGGCAGCGCCCGAGCGCCGGCGACCCACACCGTCGTCAGCCGGTCGAGCAGGCCACCGGGACGCCGGGCCGCCGCCGTGCCGACAGCGCCGCCGACGACGACGGCGAGCAGCAGCGCGACCGCCGCCAGTTGCAGGCTGCTCGCGACCGGCAGCGCCAGCTCCGCGCCCACGTCGCGGCCGGTCACCAGGGACGTGCCGAGGTCCAGGCGCAGCAGGTCGGCCCACCAGCGCAGCAGCTGCTGCCAGGCCGGTGCGTCCAGTCCCAGTTCCGCGCGCACGGCGTCGGCCGTCGCGGCGGTCACCCCGTCGTAGCCGTACCGGCCGGCGGCGATGCGCATGGCGACGTCCCCCGGCAGGGTCTGCACGACGGCGAAGCAGGCGGTCGACACCAGCACCGTGACCGAGACCGCCTGCACGCAGCGCTGGGCCAGCACGCGGCGGATGGCGGCGCGGCGCGCCAGGCGGCCCGGCCGCGCCCCGTCCCCGGCCGGCCCGGCCCCACCCGCCGACCCGACCTGCCGGGCCGCCGCTCGGAGCGGCACGCTCGTCACGAGGACCAGCTCAGCTCGTCCAGCCGCCACGACCGCTCCAGCGGGTCGAGCGTGAAGCCCTCGACGCGGTCGCTGACCACGGCGCTCTGCCGGTACCAGGCCACGGGGATGACGGGGAGCTGGGCCTGCAGGATGCCGGCGACCGCCTCCCGTCCGGCGTCCGCCGTCGCGCCGTCCGCGCCGCCGGCCAGGTCGGCGAGGGTCGAGGTGAGCGCCCGGTCGCTCCAGCCCATCGCGCCCCAGTCGGCCCCCTCGGGGCGGAAGTCGCCGAGCAGGGTCACGAGCGGGTCGGGGACCAGGGCGAAGTTGCGGGCGTACAGGGCGAGTTCCAGGGTGCCGTCCTGGTGCCCGGCGGGGATGTCGCTGGAGTTGCCGACCTGCACCTCGACCGCGACGCCCAGCTCCCCGAGCGCGTCCTGCACGGCCGTCGCGAGGACGGGCAGTTCCGGCCGGTCCGGGAACGTGCGCAGCGACACCTCGAACCGCTCGCCGTCGCGGGTCAGCACCCCGTCCGGGCCGGGCGTCCAGCCGGCCTCCGCGAGCAGCTCGCGGGCGGTCCGGGGGTCGTGCTCGAGCGCCGGCAGGCTCTCGTCGTGCCACTCCCGCAGCGACGGCGGGAACAGCTGGGTGGCGGCCATCTCGGGGTCGCGCAGCAGGGCCGCGGCCATCGCCTCGCGGTCCAGGCCGGCGCTGAGCGCCTGCCGCACCCGCACGTCACCGAGGACCTCGTGCCCGGCGTCGACCTTGAGCAGGATGCTCCGCGGCAGCGTCACCGAGGCGATCTGCACGCCGTCCGCCCCCTCGACCCGCTGACGGCTCACCGGGTCGATGCCGAAGGTGACGTCGGCCTGCCCGCTCTCGGCCATCAGCGCGCGGGACTCCGCACGGCCGACCGCCTGGTAGGAGATCCGTTCCACGTCGGGGCGGTCCCCGGTCCAGCCGTCGGAGGCCACGACGTCGATGACCGACGGCAGCTCGACCCGCTCGACGCGGTAGGGGCCCGAACCGATGACCTCCTCGACCCGGCCGTCCGCCCCGAACGAGGCCGGCGCGAGGACCTGCGTGCTGGTGTGGGCGAGCACCGCCGGCAACGGCGCGTACGGCCGGTCCAGCTCGATCCGGACGCCGCCGGGCTCGGCGGTCACCGCGCGCACCGGTGCGCCGGCCAGCGGGGAGGCCGGCTCGTCCCGCGCGGCGTCCAGGGCGGCCGTCACGGCCTCGGGGGTCACCTCGCTGCCGTCGTGGAAGACGGCGTCCGGCCGGAGGGTGAAGGTCCACGCGGTCCCGCCGTCCGACTCCTCCCACGCCGTCGCCAGGCCGGGCTCGAGACGGCCGTCTCCGTCGGCCTCGACCAGCGTCTCGGCGACCCCGAGCCGGGTGAAGAAGCCCTCGCTGGTCGCCGGGTCGAGGCCGTGCATCTCGAACGGGCCCACCACTCTCAGCACGTCCGCGTCCTGCGCCGGCCCGTCCGCTCCCGACGTCCCGGTGCAGCCGACCAGCAGCGCCGAGAGCACCGCCGAGCCCGTGAGCACCGACCTGTTGCCCGCCATCTCTCTCCTCCCGAAGGGTCCGCGCAGGCTAACAACAATGAAAACCGTTTTCAGATAGTGGGGTCGGCGGCACGCCTCCGGGCCGGGTGCCGGGGGGTGGGTCGGGCCGTCTCCGGACCCCGTGCGTCGGCGACCTCCCGCGGGCAGGCCGGCCGTCGGCGGCCCGCGTCGCGCCGACCGTTGTGGGGCGACACCTAGACTCGAGCCGCCACGGGGTGTGGCGCAGCTTGGTAGCGCACCCGCTTTGGGAGCGGGGGGCCGCAGGTTCAAATCCTGTCACCCCGACCGCCGTCGCGGCCCCGTCCCGCCGGACCGGCGCCTCCCCGGCTGTCTCTAGACTCGGGGGTCGATCCGGCGTCGTCCATCCTGCCCGGCGCCCCATCCCGTCTGTCGATCGAGGAGCACTGCCGCTGTGAAGAGCACCATCGAGGAACTGGGCCCCACGCGGGTCCGGATGGCGATCGAGGTGCCGTGGGGGGACCTGGACCACGCCTTCGGTGAGGTCTACAAGGAACTCGGCAAGCAGGTCCGCGTGCCCGGCTTCCGCCCCGGCAAGGTGCCCAACCGGGTCCTCGACCAGCGCATCGGCCGCCCGCTCGTGCTCGAGCAGGTCGTCCAGCACGCCATCCCCGAGGTCTACTCCGAGGTCGTGCGCGAGAACCAGGTCCGCGTCCTGGGCCAGCCCGACATCGAGGTGACCCGCCTCGACGACAACGACACCCTCGCCTTCACCGCCGAGGTCGACGTCGCGCCCAAGGTCGAGCTGCCCTCCCTCGACGAGCTCGCGGTCACCGTCGACGACGTCGAGGTCACCGACGAGGAGATCGACCAGCAGATCTCGGTCATGCGCGAGCGCTTCGGCATGCTCACCAACGTCGACCGGGCCGCCGAGGACGGCGACTTCGTCTCCATCGACCTCGAGGCCAGGCTCGGCGACGAGGTCCTCGAGGACGGCTCGACCACCGGCATGTCCTACGAGGTCGGCTCCGGCAACCTCATGGACGGCCTCGACGACGCCGTCCGCGGGCTGTCGGCCGAGGAGTCCACGACCTTCCAGACCGCGCTCCAGCAGGGCCCCAACGCCGGGGAGACGGCCGACGTCACCGTCACCGTCCGCTCGGTGAAGACCAAGGAGCTGCCGGAGCTGGACGACGAGTTCGCCTCCACCGCGAGTGAGTTCGACACCCTCGAGGAGCTGCGCGAGGACGTCCGCACCCGGCTGGCGCGCACCAAGGTGCTGCAGCAGGGCGCGCAGGCCCGCGACAAGCTGGTCGAGCACCTGCTGGAGACCGTCGAGGTGCCGATCCCGGAGAACCTGGTCGAGCGCGAGATCGAGTGGCGCAACCGGGCCATGCAGAACGAGCTGCAGCAGGCCGGGATGGACTGGGACAGCTTCCTGCAGATGTCCGGGGTCGAGAGCCAGGAGGCCTACGACGCCGACCAGCGCAAGAACATCGAGGAGGCGGTGCGCACCCAGTTCCTCCTGGACGCCGTCGCCGACGCCCGTGAGGTCACCGTCGACAACGAGGACCTCTCGGCGCAGATCATGGCCCAGGCCCAGCGCAACCGGATGAGCCCGGAGCAGTACGCCCAGCAGCTGCAGCAGGGCGGCAACATCGCCGAGTTCGTCGCCGACGTCCGCCGCACCAAGACCCTCGCCCAGCTGCTCGAGCAGACGACGATCACCGACGCCTCCGGCAACGTCGTCGACCTCGAGGCCCTGCGCCCGAAGACGGTGCAGGCCCCGGCCACGGCCGGGGACGACGCCGAGGACGACGTGACGGCCGCGGAGGACGACACCTCCACGGACGGCGCCGCCGAGGAGGCCCCGGACGCCGAGGTCGCCAACGCGGCCGCCGTCGAGGCCACCGAGGGCGCCACCACCGACACCGAGGACGTCACCAAGAGCTGAGCAAGGCCCCCGCCGCACGACCGACGCCGTCCCGCCCCACGCCCCGGGGAGGGGCGGCGTCGGTCGTCCGGGACCCGGCGCAGGGCCCACCCCGCTGCGCCGACGGCGAACACCCCCCGCGTCGGGACTGCCCCCTCCGGCGCGCGCGTTAGGGTCGTCGTAGGCCCGGACCGGCTCCGTGGGCACCGCTCCACCACGGCGTCCCGGCGCCGGCACCACTCCCGCCCAGCCAGACCGACTGCCCGACAGTCCAACGGAGGTCACCGCACCCGTGAGCACCAACCCGAACCCGGTGAGCGCGCCGCTGATGCGTGCCGCGGCCGGGGGGATGAACCTCAACGACTCGGTCTACGAGCGCCTGCTCCGCGAGCGCATCATCTTCCTCGGCAGCCAGGTCGACGACGTCATCGCCAACCAGCTCGCCGCCCAGATGCTGCTGCTGTCGGCGGAAGACCCCAAGCAGGACATCCACCTCTACATCAACTCGCCCGGTGGCTCCGTCAGCGCCGGCATGGCCATCTACGACACGATGCAGTTCATCGACTGCGATGTCGCCACCTACGGCATGGGCCTGGCCGCCTCGATGGGCCAGTTCCTGCTGACGGCCGGCACCGCGGGCAAGCGCTACGCCCTGCCGCACGCGCGGATCATGATGCACCAGCCGTCGGCCGGCGTCGGCGGCACCGCGGCCGACATCGCGATCCAGGCCGACCTGTTCCGCCGGACGAAGACCGAGCTCAACGAGCTGCAGGCGCAGCACACCGGTCAGACCGTCGAGCAGATCGAGAAGGACTCCGACCGCGACCGCTGGTTCACGGCGCAGGAGGCCCTCGAGTACGGGATGGTCGACCACGTGGTCAGCCGCGCGACGATGACCGACTCCACCAACCCGGTCGCCGACAACTGAGTCCGGAGGGACTGACGATGAGCTTCCAGATGCCCTCCAGCCGATACATCCTGCCCTCCTTCGTGGAGCGCACGAGCTACGGCATGAAGGAGTCCAACCCGTACAACAAGCTCTTCGAGGAGCGCATCATCTTCCTCGGGGTGCAGATCGACGACGCCTCGGCCAACGACGTGATGGCCCAGCTCATCACGCTCGAGTCGGCCGACCCGGACCGCGACATCACCATCTACATCAACTCGCCCGGTGGCTCCTTCACCTCGCTGATGGCCATCTACGACACGATGATGTTCGTCCGGCCCGACATCCAGACCGTGTGCATGGGCCAGGCCGCCTCGGCCGCCGCCGTCCTGCTCGCCGCCGGCACCCCCGGCAAGCGGCTCGCGCTGCCCTACTCCCGCGTGCTGATCCACCAGCCCTCGGGCGAGGCCGGCGGCCAGGTCTCCGACCTGGAGATCCACGCGGCGGAGATCGAGCGGGTCCGCAAGCAGATGGAGGAGATCCTGGCGCGGCACACCGGCCGGACGGCCGACCAGGTCCGTGCCGACATCGACCGGGACAAGATCCTGACCGCCGAGGAGGCCAAGGCCTACGGCATCGTCGACGAGGTCATCCAGAGCCGGAAGCTCAACGCGCTCCCGGGCTGACGCCCCATTCGGGACGGGTCGAGTGCGCGCGTGTCGGGCGCTCGACCCGTACCGTCGGGGGACGCGGGACGAATGAGGACCAGGCACCTCCGCGACCGGGCGAGTCATCGCCCTCCGAGGCCGGTGCCGGCAGGTACGGTCGGCGAACGTCCGATCCCCGGCCCGAGGTGCCGGGTGGAGGGCCTCGCCGACGAGCGGGGCCGAGCACGGGACACACGCACCAGTTCACAGGCAGGCACCTGATCCGGGAGCCTGATTCCCCCGAGGTGGAGGTCAGCAGGTGGCACGAATCGGTGAGAGCGGTGACCTGCTCAAGTGCTCGTTCTGCGGGAAGAGCCAGAAGCAGGTCAAGAAGCTCATCGCTGGCCCCGGGGTCTACATCTGCGACGAGTGCATCGACCTCTGCAACGAGATCATCGAGGAAGAGCTCTCGGAGTCGTCGGACCTGAAGTTCGACGAGCTGCCGAAGCCCAAGGAGATCCACGACTTCCTCGAGCAGTACGTCATCGGCCAGGACAAGGCCAAGCGTGCGCTCTCCGTCGCGGTCTACAACCACTACAAGCGGGTGCAGGCCGGCGGCGCGGGCAGCCGCGACGACTCCGTCGAGCTGGCCAAGTCCAACATCCTGCTGATGGGCCCGACCGGCTGCGGCAAGACCCACCTCGCGCAGACCCTGGCCCGGATGCTCAACGTCCCCTTCGCGATCGCCGACGCGACCGCCCTCACCGAGGCCGGCTACGTCGGGGAGGACGTCGAGAACATCCTGCTCAAGCTGATCCAGGCCGCCGACTACGACGTCAAGCGGGCCGAGACCGGCATCATCTACATCGACGAGGTCGACAAGATCGCCCGCAAGAGCGAGAACCCGTCGATCACCCGCGACGTCTCCGGCGAGGGCGTGCAGCAGGCGCTGCTGAAGATCCTCGAGGGGACGACGGCGTCGGTGCCCCCGCAGGGCGGTCGCAAGCACCCGCACCAGGAGTTCATCCAGATCGACACGACGAACGTGCTGTTCATCGTGGGCGGCGCCTTCGCCGGGCTGGAGAAGATCATCGAGCAGCGGGCCGGCAAGCAGGGCATCGGCTTCGGCTCGGAGATCCGCAGCAAGAAGGAGATCGACGAGGCCAACGCCTTCGCCGAGGTCATGCCCGAGGACCTGCTGAAGTTCGGCATGATCCCCGAGTTCATCGGCCGGCTCCCGGTGATCACCAGCGTCGAGAAGCTCGACCGCGACGCGCTGATGAACATCCTCACCGAGCCGAAGAACGCCCTGGTGCGCCAGTACCGGCGGCTGTTCGAGCTCGACGGGGTGGAGCTGGACTTCACCGACGACGCGCTCGAGTCGATCGCCGACCAGGCCATCCTCCGCGGCACCGGCGCCCGCGGCCTCCGCGCGATCATGGAGGAGGTGCTGCAGTCGGTGATGTACGACGTCCCCAGCCGGGACGACGTCGCCTCCGTGGTGATCACCCGGGAGGTCGTGCTGGAGCACGTCAACCCGACGATCGTGCCCCGCAAGCCCAACCGCGCCCCCCGCGAGAAGTCGGCCTAGCCCGTCGCACCGTCTGCGAGCCCGTCCCCTCCCCGGGGGCGGGCTCGCTGCGTTCCTGGCCCCCGGTGATGTGCACCTGTGGTGCGTTCGGGTGCCGCAGGTGCACCGGAAGCGCACATCACCTGAGGGCGAGCAGCGCCTCCCGCGCTCGGCAGACGCGCAGGATCTCGCGGCGACAGGCATCTGGCTCCCGCGTGAGCCGCCGGTAGCTGAAGCGCAGCACCACCCACCCCAGCGCAGCCAGGGCCACGTCCCGCCGGGTGTCGCGTTCCCGCGCCTCCGCACTGCCGTGGAAGGCAGCGCCGTCCAGCTCGACGGCCACCCTGAGCTCGGGCAGCGCGGCGTCCAGGTGGACGACCCCGGTGGGCAGGACGACGCGGTGCTGCTGGACGAAGGGCGGCATCCCCGGTCCCCGCAGGACCTCGCGCACGCCCCAGATCTCCAGCTCGCTCTGGCAACCCTGCTCGACGAGACCAGCCAGCGTCACGAGCTCTCGGTTGCCCGGCAGCGCCGGCCGGCGGGCTGCCTCGGTGCGCAGCTGCGCCACGCTCACCCGACGATCGCGGAGCGTCTCGATCACAGCGGCTCGTACCCGCTCCACGGTGCGGCGGGAACCGGACCGGCCGTGCGCCCAGCCCCACGTGTCGACGAGCGCCCGGGGGAGCGGCGTGACGGGGAGGGGGCCGAGCCGGTCGGTGACGAGGTCCTGCACCCGGTGGACGACGAGGCCCGGACTGCGCAGCGCGCGGCGGCCGGCCCGGACCGACACGTGCACCGAACCGACGTCCTCGACGACCCGCCACGCAGCCAGGGCCGAGCCGTGGCTGAGCGTCCCGCCGGTGGCGAGCACGCCGGCGAGTGCGCGGGTCGGCCACTCGTCCCAGCACCTCGGCGCGACGAGCACGCCCCGGTGCGGCCGCAGCAACCGGCCGTCGGCGACCCAACGGCCGACGGTGTGCCGGTCGACCAGCCCGGCCAGCTCGGATGTGCGGGCGACACCGTGGGGACCGAGCAGGGCGAGGAGGTCAGGTGCCACCCCGCCACCGTGGGTCTCGCGCCGGCCGAATGGGATCGGCGCACTGGTGCTGTGGAGCGCCGGCGCGCCTGTGGAGGCCGGGGTGATGTGCAGTTGTGGTGCATCCCGGGCTCAGACCGCGCCACGACCGCACAGCACCGCGCAGGCGGGGTCAGGACTCCGCGGGCGGGGCGAGGACGACGTCGACGGTGAGCTCGCCGTCGCTGCTGGGCACGATCGACAGCGAGCGGATGCGCCCGGCGTCGACCAGGTCGTCCCGCGCCGCCTCGACCAGCTCGGGCGAGGGCGCGGCCACGGTCGCCGACTCCACGTCGGCCCGCATGGACTGCTTGGCCTCCGACTTCGCCTTGCGCACCGCGGACAGCGCCTCGGCCGTGGCCGTGAGGACCACCCACTGCCCGTCGGCCGGAAGCTCGGCGGTCGTGGGCCAGGGGGCCTGGTGGATGGACCCGCTCTGCCACCAGGACCACACCTCCTCGGTGACGAACGGCAGCACCGGCGCCAGCAGGCGCAGCTGCACCGAGAGGGCCAGCGCGAGCGCGGCCTGGGCGGACTCCGCCTCGGGGCCGGTGCGGTACGCCCGCGACTTGACCAGCTCGACGTAGTCGTCGCAGAACGACCAGAAGAACTCCTCGGTCAGCTCCAGGGCCTTCGTGTAGTTGTAGGCCTCCATCGCCGCGGTGGCGTCGTCGACGACCGCGGCGAGCTCGTCGAAGAGCCCCTTGTCGATCGCCTGGGTGATCCGGCCGGCCGCCGTCGACAGGTCCACCGTCCCCGCGCCCAGTCCCAGCACGAACTTGCCGACGTTGAGGACCTTCATGGCCAGCCGGCGGCCGACCTTCATCTGCGCCTCGTCGAACGGCGAGTCCGCGCCCGGCCGGGCACCGGCGGCCCGCCAGCGCACCGCGTCGGTGCCGTAGCGCTCGAGCACGTCGATCGGCGTGACGACGTTCCCCTTCGACTTCGACATCTTCTTGCGGTCGGGGTCGACGACGAAGCCGGAGATCGTGGCGTGCGTCCACGGCACCGTGCCGTGCTCGAAGTGCGAGCGGACGACGGTGGAGAACAGCCAGGTGCGGATGATGTCGTGGGCCTGCGGGCGCTGGTCCATCGGGAAGACGTGCGCGAACAGCTCCGGGTCGGTGTCCCAGCCCGAGGCCACCTGCGGCGACAGCGACGACGTCGCCCAGGTGTCCATGACGTCGGGGTCGCCGATGAAGCCGCCGGGCTCCCCGCGCTGGTCCTCGGTGAAGCCGTCGGGCACGTCGGACGACGGGTCGACCGGCAGCGCCGACTCGGGGGCGAGCAGCGGCTCGTCGAACACCGGCTCGCCCGCGGGGTCCAGCCGGTACCAGACCGGGAACGGGACGCCGAAGAACCGCTGTCGGCTGATCAGCCAGTCGCCGTTGAGGCCCTCGACCCAGTTCTCGTAGCGGTGCCGCATGTGCTCGGGCACCCACTGGATCTCCCGACCGCGGGCGATCAGCGCGTCCCGCAGCTCGGGGGACCGGCCGCCGTTGCGGATGTACCACTGCCGCGTGGTGACGATCTCCAGCGGCCGCTCGCCCTTCTCGAAGAACTTCACCGGGTGGGTGATCGGCTTCGGCTCGCCCTCGAGGTCGCCGGACTCGCGCAGCATCTCAACGATCCGCTGCTGCGCGCTGAACACCGTCTTCCCGGCCAGCTCCGCGTAGGTCTCCGCCGGGACGCCGGACGGCGCGTCGGGCAGCAGCCGGCCGTCCCAGCCGACGATCGCGCGGGTGGGCAGCTGCAGCTCGCGCCACCAGGTGACGTCGTTGAGGTCGCCGAAGGTGCAGATCATCGCGATGCCCGAGCCCTTGTCCGGCTCGGCGAGGCGGTGCGCGACCACCGGCACCTCGACGTCGAACAGCGGCGTCCGCACCGTCGTCCCGAACAGCGGCTGGTACCGCTCGTCGTCGGGGTGGGCGACCAGCGCCACGCAGGCCGGGATCAGCTCGGGCCGGGTGGTCTCGATGAAGACGAGGCCGTCGGGCGAGTGGAACGAGATCCGGTGGTAGGCGCCCGGGCGCTCGCGGTCCTCGAGCTCGGCCTGCGCGACCGCCGTCCGGAAGGTGACGTCCCAGAGGGTCGGCGCCTCCTGGGCGTAGGCCTCGCCGCGGGCGAGGTTGTGCAGGAAGGCGCGCTGGGCGGTGGCGCGGGAGGTCTCGGAGATCGTCCGGTAGACGTTGGTCCAGTCCACCGACAGGCCCACCCGCCGCCACAGCTGCTCGTAGGCGGCCTCGTCCTCCTCGGTGAGCTGCATGCACAGCTCCACGAAGTTGCGCCGCGAGACCGGCACCTGCTCCTTGCCCGGCTCGGCCGGGGGCTGGAACCCCTCGTCGTAGGGGAGCGACGGGTCGCAGCGGACGCCGTAGTAGTTCTGCACCCGGCGCTCGGTGGGCAGGCCGTTGTCGTCCCAGCCCATCGGGTAGTAGACGTGCTTGCCGCGCATCCGCTGGTAGCGGGCGACGATGTCGGTGTGCGTGTAGCTGAACACGTGCCCGACGTGCAGCGACCCGCTCGCGGTCGGCGGCGGGGTGTCGATCGAGTACGTCTGCTCCCGCGGCGCCGACAGCGCGGCCGCGCGGTCGAAGGCGTAGGTGTCGGCCTCCGCCCAGCGGGCGGCCCACTTCTCCTCGAGCCCGTCCAGCGACGGCTTCTCCGGTACGCCGACCGACGCTCCCGGCGCCACGTCCATGGGTGCCTGCGGCACGGGGGCGTCCGGGGTGCGGGTGTCGGTGACCATGTACCTGAGTCTAGGAAGTGGGCGGCTGGCATCCTGGAGAGGATGAGCAGCGACCTGACCCGCGTCGAGGATGAGCTGCTGGCCCGCTGGCCGGAGACCCGCCTGGAGCCCTCGCTGGGCCGCATCTCCGCCCTGGTCGACCTGCTGGGCTCCCCGCACCGCGCCTACCCCGTCGTCCACGTGGCGGGCACCAACGGCAAGACGACGACGGCGCGGATGGTCGACGAGCTGCTGCGCGGCTTCGGCCTGCGGGTGGGCCGCTTCACCAGCCCGCACCTGCAGTCGGTGCGGGAGCGGATCGTGCTCGACGGCGAGCCGGTGAGCGCCGAGCGGTTCGTCGAGACCTACGACGACATCGCCCCCTACGTGCAGATGGTCGACGCCGCCGGCGAGCACCCGATGAGCTTCTTCGAGGTCATGGTCGGCATGGCCTACGCGACCTTCGCCGAGGCGCCGGTGGACGTCGCCGTCGTCGAGGTCGGCATGGGCGGCACCTGGGACGCCACCAACGTCGCCGACGCGCGGGTCGCCGTCGTCACGCCCGTGGCGCTGGACCACGCCGAGTACCTCGGGCCGGACGTCGGCACGATCGCCGGCGAGAAGGCCGGGATCGTCAAGCGCGACTCCGTCGCGGTGCTCGCCCGCCAGCAGCCGGCGGCCCTCGACGCGCTGGTCCGCCGCGCGGTCGAGGTGGAGGCCGTGGTGGCCCGCGAGGGCACCGAGTTCGGCGTGCTCGACCGGCGGGTCGCCGTCGGCGGTCAGCAGCTGCGGCTGCAGGGCCTGGGTGGCGAGTACGAGGAGCTGTTCCTCCCGCTCTTCGGCGCCCACCAGGCGCAGAACGCCGCCACCGCGCTCGCCGCCGTCGAGGCGTTCCTCGGCGCGGGCGCGGCCACCGGGCCGATCGACCAGGAGACCGTGCGCGCCGCGTTCGCCGCCGTCCGCTCGCCGGGCCGGCTGGAGCGCGTGCGCACCAGCCCGACGGTCCTGGTCGACGCCGCGCACAACCCCGCCGGCATGGCAGCGACCGTCGACGCGGTCCGCGAGTCCTTCGACTTCACCCGGCTGGTCGGGGTCGTCGGCGTCGTCCACGGCAAGGACGTCGCCGGGATGCTTGCCGCGCTGGAGGAGGTCTGCGCCGAACTGGTGGTCACCCAGAACGGCTCGCCGCGCGCGATGCCCGCCGACGAGCTGGGCGCGCTGGCCGTGGACGTCTTCGGTGCCGACCGGGTCAGCGTCTCGCCCCGGCTCCCCGAGGCCCTCACCGAGGCGATCGAGCTGGCCGAGGCCGGTCCGGACGACGCGCTCGGCGGCTCCGGCGTGCTGGTCACCGGCAGCGTCGTCACGGCGGGGGAGGCCCGCACCCTCATGGGCGGGACGCGGGCGTGACCGCCCCGGACCCGCAGCGGGCCGCGCGGGCGCTGCGCGGGTCCGCGGCCGCCGTGCTGGTGCTCGAGGGCATCGCCGTGCTGTTCGTGCCGCGGGGCATCGCGCAGACCGAGGAGGGGCTGGACGGCGTCCGGCTCACGCTGCTGCTCGTGCTGGCCGTCGTCCTCGTGCTGGCCAGCGGGCTGCAACGCCGTCCGCAGGGACTGCTGGTCGCCACCGCGCTGCAGGTGCCGCTGCTGCTGACCGGGCTGATCAACGGTGCGATGTGGATCGTCGGCGGCGTGTTCGTGCTCATCTGGCTGTACCTGCTGCAGATCCGCAAGGAGCTGCTGGGCTCGACGTTCGGCGACCCCGGTCCCCGGCAGGACGACGACGCCGGTACCGGCGCCGCGTAGGCTCCGCGCTCGTGTCCGAAGCCACCGCAGAACGCACCCTCGTCCTCGTCAAGCCCGACGGCGTCGCCCGTGGCCTGGTCGGCGAGGTGATCTCGCGCCTGGAGGCCAAGGGCCTGCGGCTGGTCGCCGCCGAGCTGCGCACGCTGATCCGCGAGACGGCCGAGACCCACTACGCGGAGCACCGCGAGCGGCCGTTCTTCGGCTCGCTGGTCGAGTTCATCACCAGCGGTCCGCTGATGGCGCTGGTGGTCGAGGGGCCGCGGGCGATCGAGGCGTTCCGCGCACTGGCCGGCGCGACCGACCCGGTGAAGGCCGCGCCCGGCACGATCCGCGGCGACTTCGCCCTCGAGGTGCAGAACAACATCGTCCACGGCTCCGACTCGCCCGAGTCCGCCGAGCGCGAGGTCAAGCTCTTCTTCCCCGACCTGGACTGAGTTCTCCCGACCTAGCGGGAGCCCAACCAGCCGACCAGGCCCACCGTGAGCAGGACGAACCCGGCCAGCAGGCTGCCCCACAGCAGCAGCTGCAGGCCGGTGCTCGGGCCACCGCCCGTGGCATCGAAGTAGTAGCCCGCGGCCGTCAGCCCGACCGCGGCCGCCGCGGTGACCAGGGCGCCGATGAGGCCGAGCGTCCGCGCCCTGCTGCTGTGGTCGCTGGTCATCTCGGTGTCCCGTCCCCGTGCCGATGAGGGAACGGATCCTGTCACCTCGGCGCAGGGAACTCGGCCCGCCGACCCGGCTACCCTGGACCGGTCATGAACGGTGAAACGCTGTACCCCCGCCTCGAACCGCTCCTCGCGCAGGTGCAGAAGCCGATCCAGTACGTCGGCGGTGAGCTGAACGCGCAGGTCAAGCCGTGGGAGGACGTCGCCGTCCACTGGGCGCTGATGTACCCCGACGCCTACGAGGTGGGGCTGCCCAACCAGGGCCTGATGATCCTGTACGAGGTGCTCAACGAGCGCCCCGACGCCCTGGCCGAGCGCACCTACGCCGTCTGGCCCGACCTCGCCGCCCTCATGCGCGAGCACGGCGTCGGCCAGTTCACCGTCGACTCCCACCGCGCGGTCGCCGACTTCGACCTGCTGGGCGTCAGCTTCGCCACCGAGCTCGGCTACACCAACCTGCTCGAGGCCCTCGACCTGGCCGGGGTGCCGCTGCACGCCGTGGACCGCGACGAGACCCACCCGGTCGTCGTGGCCGGCGGGCACGCCGCGTTCAACCCCGAGCCGGTCGCCGACTTCGTCGACTGCGCCGTCCTCGGCGACGGCGAGCAGGTCGTCGGCGACGTCACCGACGTGGTCGCGGCGTGGAAGCAGCAGGGCCGACCCGGCGGCCGCGTCGAGCTGCTGGCCCGCCTGGCCCGGGTCGACGGCGTCTACGTGCCGCGCTTCTACTCGGTCTCCTACGGTCCGGACGGCGCCATCGCGGCCGTGACCCGCACGCGGGACGACGTCCCCGCCCGGGTCGGCAAGCGCACCGTCATGGACCTCGACGAGTGGCCCTACCCGAAGACGCCGCTGGTGCCGCTGGCCGAGTCGGTGCACGAGCGGATGAGCGTGGAGATCTTCCGCGGCTGCACCCGCGGCTGCCGGTTCTGCCAGGCCGGGATGATCACCCGCCCGGTGCGGGAGCGGACCATCACCGGCATCGGCTCGATGGTCGACCAGGGACTGCGCGCCACCGGCTACGAGGAGGTCGGGCTGCTGTCGCTGTCCAGCGCCGACCACTCCGAGATCGGCCAGGTCGCCAAGGAGCTCGCCGACCGCTACGAGGGCACCAACACCGGGCTGTCCCTGCCGAGCACCCGCGTCGACGCGTTCAACGTGACGCTGGCCAACGAGCTGTCCCGCAACGGCCGCCGCTCCGGCCTGACCTTCGCCCCCGAGGGCGGCAGCGAGCGGATCCGCCGGGTGATCAACAAGACGGTGTCCAAGGACGACCTGGTCCGCACGGTGACGACGGCGTACGCCAACGGCTGGACGCAGGTGAAGCTCTACTTCATGTGCGGTCTGCCGACCGAGACCGACGAGGACGTGCTGGAGATCGCGGAGCTCGCGGTCGAGGTGATCCGCGCCGGCCGGGAGGCCAGCGGCCGCAAGGACATCCGCTGCACCGTCTCCATCGGCGGCTTCGTGCCCAAGCCGCACACGCCCTTCCAGTGGGCCGGGCAGGCCAGCGCCGAGACCATCGACTCCCGGCTCAGGCTGCTCCGGCAGGCCATCAACGCCGACCGCCGCATCGGCCGCTCCATCGGCCTGCGGTACCACGACGGCAAGCCCGGCGTGGTCGAGGGCCTGCTCTCCCGGGGCGACCGGCGGGTGGGCCGGGTCATCGAGCAGGTGTGGCGCGAGGGCGGCCGGTTCGACGGCTGGAGCGAGCACTTCTCCTTCGAGCGCTGGACCGCCGCCGCGGCCGCCGAGCTCACCCCGCTCGGCGTCGACCTCGACTGGTACACCACCCGCGAGCGCGGCCAGGACGAGGTCCTGCCCTGGGACCACCTGGACTCCGGGCTGGACAAGGAGTGGCTCTGGGACGACTGGCAGGAGGCGTTGAGCGAGGAGGAGGTCGCCGACTGCCGGTGGACCCCCTGCTACGACTGCGGCGTCTGCCCGACCAACGGCACCGAGATCCAGATCGGACCGACCGGGCGCAGCCTCCTCCCGCTGACCGTCGTCGGTCGCTGATGGCCCGCCAGCCCGACGGGCCGCCCCCGCCGCCCACGGTCCAGAAGCTGCGGCTGCGCTACGCCAAGCGCGGCCCGCTGCGCTTCGCCTCGCACCGCGACCTCGCCCGCGCGCTGGAGCGGGCGCTGCGCCGGGCACGGGTGCCCATGGCCTTCTCCGCGGGCTTCTCCCCGCACCCGAAGGTCTCCTACGTCGGCGCGGCCCCCACCGGGGCGGCCAGCGAGGCCGAGTACCTGGAGATCGGCCTGGCGCAGCGCTGCGACCCCGAGCAGGTCCGCGCCGCGCTGGACGCCTCGCTGCCCCCGGGCATCGACGTCCTCGAGTGCGTGGAGGCCGCCGAGGGCACCGGCTCCCTGGCCGACCGGATCGACGCCGCGGCCTGGCGCGTCGAGCTGCCGGGCGTGTCCCTCGCCGAGCTCGCCCCGGCCGTCGAGGCGCTGCTGGCCGCCGACGTGGTGGTGGTCGAGAAGCGCACCAAGAACGGCCTCCGGGACGTCGACGCGCGGGCCGCCGTGGTCGCCGCGTCGGCGGCCGAGGAGGCAGGTTGTGCCATACTGCACATGGTCGTCCGGCAGGTGACGCCCGCCGTTCGACCCGACGACGTGTTGGCCGCGCTGGTCGCCGTCGCCGACCTGCGCCCGCCGTCGCCCACCCGGGCCGTGCGTGAGGCGCAGGGCCGGCTCGACGACAGCGGCGCCGTGGCCGACCCACTCGGCCCGGACCGTGTCGCGGGCGCCCGCTGCCAGGGGGAGCCCGCCGCGGTCTGACCGGTGGGGCCGGGGGCCGCACGCCGTCGCGCGGCACGGCTGCCAGACGTGACGCACCCCGAGATCTCGTACCACCGCAGGACCCGCACCACCCGGCGCCCGGCCGCGGCTACCGCCGCCCGGGAGCTGGACCACAGACTTCGCGAGCCGAGCCTGCCGCCGCACCCGGCGCGGGCCCGGCCCGTCCGACACCGTGCTCCTGCGCGGCCGCCAGTCCTCTGCGATGGGCGCCCGGGAGCACCACACAGGAGGCGAGCCACCCGTGGCCGACCAGACAGACGACAGCACCACCACCCCGGCCGACGAGGGCCTCGACCCGGCGGCCCTGCCCGAGGGCGGCGCCCCGGCCGCCGAGGAGCTGCTCCAGGAGGCCGAGGCCGGCGAGGACGACGACGCCGGCGAGCAGGCGGCCGCCGAGGAGGGGCCCCCGGCCGGCGAGGCGGCCGCCGCGACCCCCGAGCCGGAGCCCGAGCCCGACGAGGCCCCGGTCTCCCCGTTCGGCGCCCAGTTCAGCTCCCCGGAGCCCACCGCGGTCATCGCCCGGCCCCGCCGCCGGGCCACCCGCCCGGCCGGCGCCGCCGACCCCGGCTCCTACACCCCCGTCGCGCCGGCGGTCCCCGCGCTGCCGGCCTTCGTCAGCTTCGTCGCGCCGACCGAGACCGACGTCCCGACCGCGCCGCGCCGCCGCAGCCGCCGGCCGGAGGCCGAGTCGCCCGGCGTCGAGGAGGCCGAGGTCGAGCCGACCGAGGACCTCGACGAGGAGGTCCCGGCGCCCCGGTCCCGGCGCAGCCGCTCCCGCCGCCGCGCCGCCAGCGAGGAGGCCCCTGCGGCAGCCGAGGACGCCGACACCGCCGAGTCCGACGAGGACCGGTCCGACGAGGACGGGACCGACGCCGAGGACACCGACGACAACGGGTCCGCGGCCAGCCGGCGCCGCCGCCGGGGCCGCCGCGGCCGGGGTCGCGGGCGCAGCGGCGAGGACGCCGCCGACACCGAGGACGAGGACTCGACCGACGAGGAGTCCGGCGACGAGCAGGACGCCGACGAGGACGCCGACGCCGACAGCGGCGAGGACACCGCCGAGGGCGACGAGGACGAGGGCGGCTCGAGCACCCGTCGCCGGCGCCGCCGCCGTCGTCGCGGGACCAGCGCGGAGAACGGGGACGCCGCCGCCGAGACCGACGACGACCGTCCCGAACGGGCCGGCCGCAACGGCCGCACCACCAGCGACGACGACGTCCGGGGCGTCACCGGCTCCACCCGGCTGGAGGCCAAGCGCCAGCGCCGCCGCGACGGCCGGGACAACGGCCGCCGTAGGGCGCCGATCCTCACCGAGAGCGAGTTCCTCGCCCGGCGCGAGGCGGTCGACCGCAAGATGGTCATCCGGCAGCGGGGCGAGCGCACGCAGATCGCCGTCCTCGAGGACGACGTGCTCGTCGAGCACTACGTGACCCAGGCCCAGGCGACGTCCTTCGCCGGCAACGTCTACCTCGGCCGGGTGCAGAACGTGCTGCCCAGCATGGAGGCGGCCTTCATCGACATCGGCAAGGGCCGCAACGCCGTCCTCTACGCCGGCGAGGTCAACTGGGACGCCGCGGGCCTCTCGGGCAAGCAGCGCTCGATCGAGACCGCCATGAAGTCCGGCGACAAGGTGCTGGTGCAGGTCACCAAGGACCCGATCGGCCACAAGGGCGCCCGGCTGACCCAGCAGGTCAACCTGCCCGGCCGGTTCCTGGTCTACGTGCCCGGCGGCTCGATGACCGGCATCAGCCGCAAGCTGCCCGACACCGAGCGGCAGCGGCTCAAGGACATCCTCAAGAAGATCGTCCCCGAGGACGCCGGCGTCATCATCCGCACCGCGGCCGAGGGTGCGTCGGAGGAGGAGCTGACCCGCGACGTCGCCCGGCTGCAGGCGCAGTGGGACGTCATCCAGAAGAAGGCCGACTCCTCCTCGAACGCCCCGGCGCTGCTCTACGGCGAGCCGGACCTGGCCATCCGGGTCATCCGCGACGTCTTCAACGAGGACTTCAAGGAGCTCGTCGTCCAGGGCGACGACGCCTGGGACACCGTCGAGGCCTACGTCGCGCACGTCTCCCCGGAGCTGGTCGGCCGGCTCTCCCGGTCCACCGGCGAGGGCGACGTCTTCCGCGACCTGCGCATCGACGAGCAGCTGGCCAAGGCGCTGGACCGCAAGGTGTGGCTGCCCTCGGGTGGCTCGCTGGTCATCGACCGCACCGAGGCGATGACCGTCGTCGACGTCAACACCGGCAAGTTCACCGGCTCCGGCGGCAACCTCGAGCAGACCGTCACGCGCAACAACATGGAGGCGGCCGAGGAGATCGTCCGCCAGCTCCGGCTGCGCGACATCGGCGGCATCATCGTCATCGACTTCATCGACATGGTGCTGGAGAGCAACCGCGACCTGGTGCTGCGGCGGCTGACCGAGTGCCTGGGCCGCGACCGCACCAAGCACCAGGTCGCCGAGGTCACCTCGCTCGGCCTGGTGCAGATGACCCGCAAGCGGGTCGGCCAGGGCCTGCTGGAGGTCTTCTCCGAGCCGTGCGAGCACTGCCGCGGCCGCGGCGTCATCGTCAACACCGACCCGGTGGACGAGAAGCGCCGCGGCGGCGGGAACGCCCCGTCCGGCAACGGCGGCGGCAAGCCGCGCGAGCAGCAGCGTGCCGAGAAGGCCCGCGACAACGGCGCCCGCCTGGCCGAGGACGCCGAGCCCGCGGTCGAGGCACCCGGTGAGGACGGGGCCGACGGCGAGGGGCAACGGTCCGGAGGCGGACGGCGCAGCCGCGGCCGGCGCAACCGCGGCCAGTCCGGCGAGGAGCGCGCCGCCGAGGACGCCGCCGTGCTCGCCGCGGCCGGCGGGCGGTCCGAGGACACCGCCGCCGAGGACACCGCCGCCGAGGACACCGCCGCCGAGGACACCGCCGTCGCGGACGCTGTGCCCGACGGGCCGGCCGACGAGCCCGACCAGCCGGACGCCGTGGTCCCGGAGCCGGCGCCCGAGCCCGCCGGCGAGCCCACCCCCCCGGGGCCGGCACCGGCGGACCAGGCGCTCGCCGAGCCGTCGCTCGCCGAGCCGGTGGACCGGGCCCTGTCGACCGGGACCGGGGCCACCGGGCGGGACGACGAGGAGGCCGTGCCCGCCGGTGCGGGCCCGGACGACCCCGGCCCGATGGACGTCGAGCCGGACGACGCCGAGCCGGCCGCGGCCGGAGGTCCGGTGGCGGGGGCCCAGCCGCCGGCCACCGACGACGCTGGCGAGCCCTCGGCGCCGGTCACCCGCCCGCGCCGCCGCCGGGCCGCCAGCCGCCCGGCGGGCCCGCCCGCGTCCTGATCCCCCCTGCAGGAACCCGCCGCGGCCCCGTCCAGGGGACCGCCCTGGGCTCGCGAAGGGTGGGGAGGACGGGGTCCTCCCCTTCCCCCGTTCGACCCGGCTCCGGCCGCTCGGGTACGCTGGTCGGGTTGCACCGCCCCGGTGCCGCGCACCTCCGGGTGCCGCCTGGGAGGCGGGCAGCCCGTCCAGCACCCGGCGCCCGACGTCCGGGCGCATGCAGGACACGACAGAGGCGATCGAGGAGTTCAGTGGTGTACGCAGTCGTCAAGGCCGGTGGCCGGCAGCACAAGGTCGCCGTGGGCGACCGGTTCACGGTCAACCGTCTCGTGGGTGAGGCGGGCGACTCCGTCACCCTCCCGGCCCTGCTCCTGGTCGACGGCGACACCGTCACCAGCGACGCGGAGACCCTGGCCGGGGTGACCGTGACCGGCGAGATCGTCGGCCACGGCAAGGGCCCGAAGATCCGCATCCACAAGTTCAAGAACAAGACCGGCTACCACAAGCGTCAGGGGCACCGTCAGCCCCTCACCGACGTCGTGGTCCGCGACATCACGAAGGGCTGACGCAGACATGGCACACAAGAAGGGCGCCTCGTCCTCCCGCAACGGCCGCGACTCGAACGCGCAGCGCCTCGGCGTCAAGCGCTTCGGGGGCCAGGTCGTGAAGGCCGGCGAGATCATCGTCCGCCAGCGCGGGACCCACTTCCACCCGGGCCTGGGCGTCGGCCGCGGCGGCGACGACACGCTGTTCGCGCTCGAGGCCGGTGCGGTCACCTTCGGCACGCGGCGGGGACGCAAGACCGTCTCCATCTCCGCGGTCGAGGCCTGAGCACTCGAACGAACCGCTTCACGAGCGCACGGGCCTCGGCCCGTGCGCTCGTGGCGTTCCAGGAGTAGCTGACACATGGCCGCTTTCGTCGACCGCGTGGTCGTGCACGTCTCCGCCGGCAACGGCGGGCACGGCGTGGCCTCGATCCACCGGGAGAAGTTCAAGCCGCTCGGCGGCCCCGACGGGGGCAACGGCGGCAACGGCGGGGACGTCGTCCTCGAGGTGGACCCCAGCGTGCACACGCTGCTGGACTTCCACCACCGCCCGCACCAGAAGGCCGGCAACGGCCGGCCCGGCGAGGGCAGCAACCGGCACGGCGCCCGCGGTGCGGACCGCGTCCTGCGGGTCCCCGCCGGCACCGTGGTCAGCACCCCCGACGGCCGGGTGGTCGCCGACCTCGTCGGCGCCGGCACCCGCGTCGTCCTGGCCTCCGGCGGCAAGGGCGGGCTGGGCAACGCCGCGCTGGCCAACTCCCGCCGCAAGGCCCCCGGCTTCGCGCTGCTGGGCGAGCCGGGCGAGGCGTTCGACGCGGTCATCGAGCTGAAGAGCATCGCCGACGTCGGCCTGGTCGGGTTCCCCTCGGCGGGCAAGTCCTCGCTGATCGCGGCCATGTCCGCCGCCCGCCCGAAGATCGCCGACTACCCGTTCACCACGCTGGTGCCCAACCTCGGCGTGGTCCGGGCCGGCGACACCGTCTTCACGATGGCCGACGTCCCCGGGCTGATCCCCGGCGCGTCCGAGGGCCGCGGGCTGGGCCTGGAGTTCCTCCGCCACATCGAGCGCTGCGCCGTCCTGGTGCACGTCGTCGACATGGCCACGATGGAGCCCGGCCGCGACCCCGAGAGCGACATCGAGGCGCTGCAGCACGAGCTGGCCCAGTACCGCGGGGACCTCGTCGACCGGCTGCGGGTCGCCGTCCTCAACAAGGTCGACGTCCCCGACGCGCGCGACCTGGTCGACCTGGTCCGCGAGCCGCTGGAGCAGCGCGGGCTGCGGGTGTTCCCGGTGAGCGCGGCGACCGGCGAGGGGCTGCGCGAGCTCGGCTTCGCGCTGGCCGCGGCCGTCGAGGAGTACCGCGCCGCGCTGCCCGAGCCCGAGCCGGTGCGGGTCACCCTGACCCCGCGGGCGGTCGACGACAGCGGCTTCACCGTCGAGCGCGACCCCGACGAGGGCTCGTTCACCGTGCGCGGCGTCAAGCCCGAGCGCTGGGTCCGCCAGACCGACTTCACCAACGACGAGGCGGTGGGCTTCCTCGCCGACCGGCTCAACCGGCTCGGCGTCGAGGACGCCCTGCAGGAGGCCGGCGCCCAGGAGGGCGACACCATCGTCATCGGCGACGTCGCCTTCGACTTCGTGCCGACGCTGCCGGCCGGCACGCTCAGCGTCGAGGAGTCCGCCGGCCTGGGTGGGCGGGGCACCGATTCCCGCATCGACGCCCCGCACCGGGTCCGCGCCGACGAGCGGCTGGCGGCCAAGAAGGCCCGCCGGGTGCCCTACGAGCTCAGCGAGGCGACGTACTCGGGGACGTGGACCGACGAGGACCTGCCCGACGGGGACGACGACGCATGAGCCCGCGCGCGGAGATCGCCGGCGCGCGCCGGGTCGTGGTCAAGGTCGGCTCGTCGTCGCTGACCAGCCTGCCGGCGGGCCTGGACGAGCAGCGGCTGACCGCGCTGGTCGACGTCCTGGGCGCGGTGCACGCCCAGGGCCGCGAGGTGGTGCTCGTCTCCTCGGGCGCGATCGCCGCCGGGCTGGCCCCGCTCGGGATCCCCGGCCGCCCCCGCGACCTCGCCACCGCCCAGGCCGCGGCCAGCGTCGGCCAGCTGCGGCTGGTGCAGACCTACGCCGACGCCTTCGCCCGGCACGACGTCACCGTCGGCCAGGTGCTGCTCACCGCCGACGACCTCACCCGGCGCAGCCACTACCGCAACGCCCAGCGCACGCTGGAGCGGCTGCTCACCCTCGGCGTCCTGCCGATCGTCAACGAGAACGACACGGTCGCCACCGAGGAGATCCGGTTCGGCGACAACGACCGGCTGGCCGCGCTGGTCGCCCACGTCGCCCGGGCCGACGCGCTGCTGCTGCTCTCCGACGTCGACGGCGTGTACGACGGCGACCCGCGCCAGGGCCCGGCCCAGCTGCTGGACACCGTCCGCGACCCGGCCGACCTCGGCGAGGTCACCCTCGGCACCGCCCGCCGCAACGGGGTGGGCACCGGCGGGATGGCCACCAAGGTGGAGGCCGCGCTGATCGCCGCGCACGCCGGCGTCCCCGTCGTCGTCACCTCCACCGCCCAGGCCGCCGCCGCGCTGGCCGGCGAGCAGGTCGGCACCCGCTTCGCGGTCATGGGGCCCCGGCCCCGTGCCCGCCAGTTCTGGCTGCGCTTCGCCACCCGCCCCCGCGGCCGGCTGGTCCTGGACGAGGGCGCGGTGCACGCGGTGCGCGAGCGGCACGCCTCGCTGCTGCCCGCCGGCATCACCGACGTGGTGGGGGAGTTCCTCGCCGACGACCCGGTCGAGCTGGTCGATCCCGACGGCGTCGTGGTGGCCCGTGGCCTGGTCGCCTACGACGCCCGGGAGCTGCCGCCGCTGCTGGGCCGCAGGACCAGCGAGCTGGACCCGGAGTACCAGCGGGAGATCGTGCACCGCGACGAGATGGTGCTGGTGAGGCGCCCGTCCCTGGGCTGAGAGACTGCACCGCGTGACGATCCGTCCCATCCGCGAGCTCGGTGACCCGGTCCTCCGCACGCCCGCCGACGAGGTGCGCAGCTTCGACAGGGAGCTCGCCGCGCTGGTCCGCGACCTGGAGGACACCGTCGCCGACCCCGGCCGGGCCGGCGTGGCCGCGCCGCAGATCGGCGTCGGGCTGCGGGCGTTCTCCTACAACGTCGACGGCGTCATCGGGCACCTGGTCAACCCGCGCATCGTGGAGCTGTCCGAGGAGACCCAGGACGGCGACGAGGGCTGCCTGTCGATCCCCGGCCTGTGGGCGCCCACCGTGCGGGCGATGCACGCCGTCGTCGAGGGCTTCGACGTGCACGGCGAGCCGGTGCGGCTGGAGGGCACCGGCCTGATGGCCCGCGCCCTGCAGCACGAGGTCGACCACCTCGACGGGAAGGTCTTCCTCGACCGGCTCACCGGCGAGGCCCGCAAGGCGGCCCTTCGGGCACTGCGGGACCGCTGACCGTGAGGGGCTTGCAGCCGGTCGCCCTGAGCGGCGAGCTGGTGGCGCTCGAGCCGCGCAACCGGCGGGTGCCCGACGGGTCGCTGCGGGACACCGCCGTCTCCTCGATCCCCGACACCGGGTGACCCGCCGTCCGCAGCGGCCCGGGGTACCGGCTCGCGCGGCACGCCGGCTGACCGCGCCGTAGCGTGCCCGCCGTGACCGACCTCGCCACCCGCGCCCGCACCCTCCTCGACCTGCACACCGCCCCGGAGATCCTCGTCCTCGCCAACGTGTGGGACGTCGTCTCCGCCCGGGTGGTCGCCGCGACCGACGGCGTGCGTGCCCTGGCGACCGCCAGTCACGGCATCGCCGCCACCTTCGGCTACGAGGACGGCGAGAACATCCCGCTCGACCTGCACCTGGACATGGTCGGCCGGATCGCCGCCGCGGTGGACCTGCCGGTGAGCATGGACATGGAGGCCGGCTACGGCGACGCCGGCGAGACCACCCGCCGGGCGATCGGGCTCGGCGTCGTCGGCGGCAACCTCGAGGACCAGATGAAGCCGCTGGACGAGGCCGTGGCCGCGGTCGAGGCGGTGCTGCGCGCCGGCCGGGACGCCGGCGTCGACTTCGTGCTCAACGCCCGCACCGACACCTTCGTCCGCGCGGCCGAGGGCGCCGACCGCGGCGAGCTCGTCGCGGAGGCGATCCGCCGCGGCCGGGCCTTCCTGGAAGCGGGCGCGCCGGTGGTGTTCGTGCCGCGGCTGGTCGACCGCGAGGAGATCGCCGCGGTGGTCGAGGGACTCGGGCGCGGGAAGCTCACGCTGATCAGCGTGCCCGGCGCCTCGCTGCCCGCCCGCGAGATGCAGGAGCTCGGCGTCGCCCGGGTCTCCACCGGGCCGTTCACCCAGCGGGTCGCGCTGACCGCGCTCCAGTACGCGGCCGCGGAGATGGTCGGCGGCGGCACGCTCCCGGCCGGGACCCGCGCCCTCAACTGAGCCGCGGCGCCACGGCTGGCCGGCCCGGCCATCAGGTCGACACTCGGAGCCATGACGCACGTCGACGTGCAGGAGGCCGAGACCGGGCTGTCCCAGCTCCTCGCCGCGGCCGAGCGCGGCGAGGAGGTCGTGATCGCGCGCGGCGCCGGCCGGTGGTGCGCCTCGTGCCGGTCGACGAACCGGCACCCCGGCCCGTCGGCTTCGTGGCGGGTCAGCTGCCCGAGACCTTCTCCGAACCGATCCCGGACGACGAACTGGCCCGGTGGGAGTGTCCTCCCTGCTGTTCGACACCCACGCCCTCCTCTGGGTCCTGCTCGACCCCGGACGCATCCCGGCCCAGACCCTCGCGACCGTGCGCGCGTCCGGCACCACCGTGTACGTCTCCGCGGCGAGCGCCTGGGAGATCGCCACGAAGCACCGGCTCGGCAGGCCGGAGGGGGCAGCCGCCGTGGTCAGCGGCTACCGGGAGCACCTCGACCGGCTGCGCGCGGAGGAGTTGCCCATCACGGGGCACCACGCGCTCACTGCCGGCTCGCTGCAGTGGTCCTACCGCGACCCCTTCGACCGGGTGATCGTCGCCCAGGCGGTGCTGGAGTCGCTCCCCGTCGTCACCAGTGACACCGCACTCGCGGAGTTCCCGGCGATCCGCACCCTCTGGTGAGCCGTGCGGGCAGGACCGGTGGCGTCCGCGTCGACCCGGGTGGTCAGGTCGGCCTCCCCGGTGCGCCGTCGCGGCGGCCTCGCGCCGCCTGCAGTCGATGGGCGCCCGCGCCCGACAGCCGGTCGAGCGCGGCCTCCCGCCCGGTCACCAGCAGCAGGAGCGCGGCGATCGGCCCTTCCACCGGGAGGCCGGACCCGACCGTCCAGTCGGCGTCGGTCGCGCTCAGCCGGAATCCCTGGAGCCGTCGCCGGGCGCGGAACGGGAAGCCGGTCCCCCAGACCCGCGTGGCGGCCGCGACGGCCGCGGCGACGGGCACCGGCCGGTCACGTCCCAGCGGGACGGCGATGTCCTGCCCGTGCACCAGGACGTCGATGAGCGGCTCGGTCGGGGTGACGAACGGGGCCGTGCGCCGCGAGCCGACCATCGCGCGGAGGCGTCGCGGGTACTCCGCGCGGGGCAGGGAGGCCGCGCGCAGGGCGGTGTCGCGGATCATCCGGTCGAAGCTGCCCCGCGCGCGGACCGCGCCGACGAGCGCGGCCCCCGGCCCCATGTGGGCGAGGGTGAGGTGGGCCGCGACGTCGCCGACCCGCCAGGCGTCGCACAGCGACGGTGCCGCCCACTCGGCGGGGGAGAGCTCGTCGAGCAGGTCGGCCAGGCCGGCGCGCTCCGCGTCGATGGTCCGCCACACCGCGTCGAGGTCCATGACTCCTCCACCCATCGGTACGATGTTCTGACCATTCCGTCAGAGAATCTGACCATCGTCAAGGGGGAACGTGGCCGATCAGGCAGCGGAGCGGCAGAACCTCGGCCTGCTCTGCTTCTACCCGCACCGGGCCCTGGAGTCGCGGCTGCTCGCGGCCCTGGTCGCCGCGGGGTACGACGACATCACCACCGCGCAGGGCCGCATCGCCGCCCGGATCGGCCCCGGTGGCACCCGGCTGACCGCGCTGGCCGAGCAGGCACTGGTGACCAAGCAGACCGCGGGCCACCTCGTCGACCAGCTCGAGAAGGCCGGTTACGTCCGCCGGGTGCCCGACCCCACCGACGCCCGCGCCCGGCTGGTGCAGATGGCCGGGCGCGGACTGGAGGTCGTCGCGGTGGCCCGCCGGGTCGAGGCCGAGGTGGAGGCCGAGTGGACGGCCCACCTGGGCGAGGAGGCCACCGCCCAGCTCCGCGCGGCCCTGGAGCGGCTGCGGGAGATCACCGACCCGTACCGCTGAGCTCAGCGCGCGGTGCAGCAGGCCGCGCAGGTGCCGAAGACCTCCAGCTGGTGCTGGACGTCGGCGAACCCGTGCTCGGCGGCGACGCGGGCGGCCCACCGCTCGACCGGCGGGTCCTCGACCTCGACGGTGCGCCCGCAGGAGCGGCACACCAGGTGGTGGTGGTGCACGGGGGAGCAGCGCCGGTAGCCGGCCTCGCCGTCGCTGCGCAGCACGTCGACCAGGCCGTCGTCCACCAGGGCCTGCAGCGCCCGGTAGACCGTCGCGAGGCCGACCGCGTCGCCCCGCTCGCGCAGGAGCGCGTGCAGCTCCTGCGCGGTGCGGAAGCCGTCGAGCTCGTCGAGCAGGGCCAGCACGGCGCTGCGCTGCCGCGTCTGGCGGCGGGGTGCCTCGGTCACGCGCGTCCCCCCGTCCCCGCCGGCGGCACGTGCTCGCCGTGCTCGTCGTAGTGCACGCCGGTACCGGTGCGGTGCGGCGCGTGCCGGTGGCCGTCGTGGTCGTAGTCGACGTGGTCGCCGTGCGGCACCGCCGGGTGGCCGCACCGGTCGCCGTGCTCGTGCGGGTGCGCGGCGTGCACCTCGGCACGGCGCCGGTGGCGGCGGCGGGCGGTCGCCTCGCGCAGCGCGACCGCCGCCGTGGCCAGCAGGAACAGCGCGATGGCCAGCAGCACGATGGTCCCGCCGGAGGGGGTGCCGGTGTAGTAGGAGGCCGTCGTCCCGGCGACGCTGGTGACCAGCCCGATGCCGCAGGCCAGGTACAGCGTCTGGCGGAAGCTGCGGGCCAGCTGCTGGGCGACCGCGCTCGGCACGATCATCAGCGCGCTGATCAGCAGCAGGCCGACGACGCGCATGGACAGCACGACGGTGGCCGCGACCAGCACGGCGAGGACGACGTTCAGCGCGAGCACCGGCAGGCCGACCGCGCGGGCGTACTCCTCGTCGTCGCTGACGGCGTAGAGCCGCTGGCCGAGCAGCCACACGACGCCCAGCACCACCACGGTGATGACGGCGAAGACCGCGACGTCCCCCGTGGTCGTGGTGGTGATGGCGCCGAACAGGTAGGCGTCGAGGTTGGTCGCCTGGCCGCGGGGGGCCAGGCCGAGCAGCACCACGCCGCCGGCGATGCCGCCGTAGAAGAGGACGGCGAGCGCGACGTCGCCGCTGGTGCGGCCGCGGGCGCGGACCAGCTCGATGAGGACCGCACCCAGCACGGCGGCGACCAGCGCCGTCCCGACCGGTGCGGTGGCGGTGAGGACGCCGACCGCGACGCCGGTGAGCGCCACGTGGCCGAGGCCGTCACCGAGCAGGGAGAGCCGGCGCTGCACCAGGAAGACACCGACCGCCGGGGCGACCAGGCCGACCATCAGCGAGGCCAGCAGCGCCCGCTGCATGAAGCCGTACTCGAGGACCTCCACGCTCACCGCACCCCGTCCGTCGTCACCCGCGGCTGGTCCTGGCGGTACCCGCGCGCCGGTGGCTGTCCCGTGCCCTCGGGGTGGTGGTGCCCACCGGTGACCTCCCCGGCGCCGGCCAGCGGCCCGTCGTAGGCGATCCGCCCGTGGTCGACGACGACCGCGCGGGTGAGCACGCCGGCCAGCGCGGCGGTCTCGTGGGTGACCACCAGCAGCGTGGTGCCGGTGGCCGAGACGTCGGCGAGGACGGCGGCCAGCGCGTCCTGGCTGGCGGCATCGACCCCGGCGGTCGGCTCGTCCATGACCAGCAGCTCGGGCTCGGCGGCCAGTGCGCGGGCGACCAGCACCCGGCGCTGCTGCCCGCCGGACAGCGAGGCGACCGGGTCGTCGAGCCGGTCGGCCAGCCCGACGGCGGCCACCGCGTCTCGCACCGCGGCCCGGTCGGCCGGGCGCAGCCGGCCGACCGGGCCCAGCCGGGCCAGCCGGCCGACGCCGACGACCTCGCGGACGGTGGCCGGCACCGCGCCGCTGACGGTGTGCCGCTGCGGCACGTAGCCGATCCGCCCGCGCTCGCGCGGGCGCCCGACAGGGGCGCCGAGCACCTCGACCTCGCCGCCGAGCACGGTGGCCAGGCCCAGCAGGCCCCGGGCCAGCGTGGTCTTGCCCGACCCGTTGGACCCGAGGACGGCCACCGCCTCGCCCTCGGCCACGGTGAGGTCGACGCCCTGGACGACGGCGGTGTCGCCGTAGCCGATCCGGGCGTCGCGGAGCCTGAGTGCGATCACGCGCCCTCCTCGCTGGCGCTCGTCGGCCGCGTTCCCGGCGATGCCGTGCCCACGCGTGAGCTCGCGAGCTCGCTCACGTGCAGGACTGGCCCTCCTGCAGGGTGGCCAGGTTGGCCCGCATGACCTCGAGGTAGTCACTGCCGGCCGACTCGTCGGTCAGCCCTTCCAGCGGGTCCAGCACGGCCGTCTGCGCGCCGGCCTCGGTGGCCACGGTCTCGGCGACGGCGGGGTCGACCAGGGTCTCGGTGTAGACGGTGGTCACCCCGCGCTCGCGGACCAGCTCGGTGATCTCCGCCTGCGCGGCCGGGCTCGGCTCCGCCGAGGGGCTCAGTCCGCTGATCCCGACCACCTCGAGACCGTAGCGGTCGGCGAGGTAGCCGAACGCGTCGTGGCCGGTGACCAGGGTGTCGACCGCGCAGTCGGCCAGGCCCGCCGACATCTCGGCGTCCAGGGCCTCCAGGTCGGCGCGCAGCGCGGCGGCGTTCTCCTCGTAGGTGGCCGCGCCGTCGGGGTCGGCCTCGGCCAGCCGCTCGGCCAGCGCGTCGCCGACCGAGGCCAGCCGGGTCGGGTCGAGCCAGAAGTGCGGGTCGAGCGCCTCGCCCTCCTCGCCCTCCTCGGCGTGCTCGGCGTGCTCCTCGGCGGTCTCTCCCTCGTGGCCGTGCTCCTCGGCGGTCAGGGAGAGGTCGGCGGCCTGCCCGGCGTCCCACGCGGTGTCGGCGGCCTCGTTCTGCGCGGCCTCGTCCAGCGCGGGCTGGAAGCCCTCCAGGTACACCAGCAGGTCGGCCTCGGAGACGGCGGCGACGTCCTGCGGGGCGAGCTCGAGGTCGTGGGCCTCCGCGCCGGGCGGGGTGAGCGAGGAGACGTCGACCCGGTCCCCGCCGACCCGCTGCGCCGCCCACTCCAGCGGGTAGAAGCCGGCGACGACGGTCAGCCCGTCCCCGCCGCTGCCCGCCGCGGCGGTCCCTCCGGTGCCGCCGCACCCGGCCAGCGCGAGGGCGGCCGCCGAGGCGGTCGCAGCGGTCACGGCACGGGTCGTCCAGGTGTTCATGGGAATCATTCTCACATGTGCGAGTCGGAATCGGGACAGGGGGAGGGCCGGCCCGCCCGCGTACCCTCTCGGGCGTGTCCGACGTCTCCGGCCTGCCGCTGATCGGGGCCGCGGCGCTGCGCGCCCGCGCCGCCGCCCGGGTGCTGCGCACCCTGCCCACCGACACCAAGGACGCCGCGCTGCGCGCCATGGCCGACGCCCTGGTCGAGCGCGCCGACGAGGTGCTCGCCGCCAACGCCGCCGACGTGGAGGCGGCCGAGGCCGACGGCACGTCCCCGGCGATCGTCGACCGGCTGCGGCTGGACCCCGGCCGCATCGCCGGCGTGGCCGACGCGCTGCGCCAGCTGGTCGCGCTGCCCGACCCGGTCGGCGACGTCGTCCGCGGGTCGACGCTGCCCAACGGCCTGCAGCTGCGCCAGGTCCGCGTGCCGCTCGGCGTGGTCGGCATCGTCTACGAGGCGCGGCCGAACGTGACCGTCGACGCGGCCGGCCTGTGCCTGAAGAGCGGCAACGCGGCACTGCTGCGCGGCTCGGCCTCGGCGTTCGGCACCAACACCGCGCTGGTCGCCGTCCTCACCGAGGCCGGGGAGAAGGCCGGGCTGCCGGCCGGCTCGGTCCAGCTGCTGCCGGCCGACCGCGCGTCGGTGGGCGAGCTGCTCAACGCCCGGGGCGTGGTCGACGTGGTGATCCCGCGCGGCGGGGCGTCGCTCATCCAGCGGGTGGTCCGCGAGGCGCGGGTGCCGGTCATCGAGACCGGCGAGGGCAACTGCCACGTCTACGTCGACGCCTCCGCCGACCCCGCGACCGCCGAGGCGATCGTGCTCAACGCCAAGACGCACCGGGTGAGCGTCTGCAACTCCGCCGAGACGCTGCTGGTGCACCGCGACGTGGCGTTCCTGCCGCGACTGCTGTCCGCGCTGGCCGACGCCGGCGTGACGCTGCACGGGGACGACGCCGCGCAGGCCACGCACGACGCCGTCGTCCCGGCCACCGACGAGGACTGGGCGACCGAGTACCTGTCGATGGACATGGCGGTGCGCGTGGTCGACGACCTGCCGGCCGCGCTGGACCACATCGAGCGGTGGGGGAGCGGGCACTCGGAGGCGATCGTCGCCGACTCCGCGCGCGCCATCGCCGACTTCACCGCCGGGGTGGACGCCGCCGCCGTGCTGGTCAACGCCTCGACCCGGTTCACCGACGGCGGGGAGTTCGGCTTCGGCGCCGAGATCGGCATCTCCACGCAGAAGCTGCACGCCCGCGGTCCCCTGGGCCTGCCGGAGCTGACCTCGACCACCTACGTCGTCACCGGCAGCGGCCACACCCGCCGCTGAGCCCCTCGAAGGAGCCGCATGCCCCGCCCGCCGTCGCAGTCCCCGCAGTTCTCCTCGGTCTCCGACGTCGGCAAGCGGCTGGCGGCGGCCGGCTACCTGCCCGACGCGCAGATCTCGACGACGGTCTTCCTCGCCGACCGGCTGGGCAAGCCGCTGCTGGTCGAGGGGCCGGCCGGCACGGGCAAGACCGAGCTGGCCAAGGCCCTGGCCGCGGCCACCGGCTCGGAGCTGATCCGGCTGCAGTGCTACGAGGGCCTGGACGAGGCGCGGGCGCTGTACGAGTGGAACTACAAGAAGCAGCTGCTGCGGATCCAGGCGGCGCAGGGCACCGACGGCGCCGACTGGGACTCCCTGCACGACGACGTCTTCGGGGAGGAGTTCCTGCTCGCCCGGCCGCTGCTGACCGCCATCCGGCGCAGCGAGCCGACCGTGCTGCTCATCGACGAGACCGACAAGGCCGACGTCGAGGTCGAGGGCCTGCTGCTGGAGGTGCTCAGCGACTTCCAGGTCACCATCCCCGAGCTCGGCACGGTCACCGCGGTCCGCCGTCCGATGGTGGTGCTGACCTCCAACGCCACCCGCGAGCTCTCCGAGGCGCTCAAGCGGCGCTGCCTGTACCTGGCGCTTGACTACCCGTCCGCCGAGCGGGAGCGGGAGATCGTGCTGTCCCGGGTGCCCGACCTCGCGCCCGGGCTGGCCGAGCAGCTGGTGCGCACCGTCCGCGCGCTGCGGGCCCTGGAGCTGAAGAAGTCGCCGTCGATCTCCGAGACCCTCGACTGGGCGCAGACCCTGCTCGAACTGGGGCTGGACACCCTCGACGAGCCGGCGGTCCGCTCGACGCTGGGCGTGGTGCTCAAGCACGCCAGCGACCAGGAGCGGGCCGCGGCCGAGCTGCGGCTGAACTGATGACGGCGGGGGTGGGCGGGCCGGCGAGCACCGCCGGGGGCCTGGCCGGCCACCTCGACGGCTTCGTCCGGGCGGTGCGCGACGCCGGCATCCCGGTCGGCATCAGCCAGGCCGTGGACGCCGCGGAGGTGCTCACCGCCGTCGACCTGCTCGACCGGGAGCAGTTGCGGCACGGCCTGGCCGCCGTGCTGCTGCAGCGTGCGGCGCAGCGGCCGGCCTACGACGTGCTGTTCGACCTGTGGTGGCCGCTGTCGGACCGGCCGGTGGCCCCGGGCTCGGCGGACGACGACGCGGTCCCGGGCGAGACCGGTGACTCGACCCTCGACCTGCCCGACGGTGCCGACCTGGCGCAGCTGATGCGCGAGGAGCTGTCCCGGCTGCTGCTCTCCGGCGACGAGGAGGCGCTGCGCCGCTTCGCCCGCGAGGCCGTCGACCAGCTCGGCCGGACCGCACCGGGACCCTCGGGCCAGTCGTACTTCAGCTACCGGGTGATGCGGGCGCTCTCGCCCGACACCCTGGTCGCCCAGCTGCTGGCCGGCCTGCTCGGGGAGGCCGAGCGCGGCGGGCTGGCCGAGCAGGTGGCCCGCCAGACGGTGCGCGAGCGGCTGGCGGCGTTCCGGGCGGCGGTGGAGGCCGAGGTCCGGCGGCGGACGGCGGCCGAGCGCGGGCGGGACAAGGTGGCGAAGAACGCCGTCCGCCCGCTGGCCGACCAGGTCGACTTCCTGCGCGCCCAGGCCGCCGACCTGGCCGAGCTGCGCCGGACCGTCGCCCCCCTGGCGCGGCGGCTGGCCGTGCGGCTCTCGGCCCGGCGGCGGCACGGCCGCGAGGGCCGGCTGGACTTCCGCAGGACCGTCCGCGCCTCGCTGGGCACCGGCGGCGTGCCCGTGGTGACCCACCACCGGCCGCGGACGGTGCACAAGCCGGAGCTCGTGGTGCTCTGCGACGTCAGCGGCTCGGTCGCCGGGTTCAGCCACTTCACGCTGATGCTGACCCAGGCGCTGCGCGAGCACTTCTCCGGCGTCCGCGCGTTCGCCTTCGTCGACTCCACCGACGAGGTGACCCGCTTCTTCCGTCCCGGGGTGGACGTCGCCGACGCGGTCGCGCGGATCGGCCGCGAGGCCGACGTCGTCGGCTTCGACGGGCACAGCGACTACGGGACGGCGTTCGAGGTGTTCGCCGACCGCTGGGCCTCGGCGGTCGGGCCGAAGACGTCGCTGCTGGTGCTCGGCGACGGGCGCACCAACTACCGCCCGCCGGGCCTGCCCGTCCTGGCCGACCTGGTCCGGCGCTCGCGGACCGCGCACTGGCTGAACCCCGAGCCGCGCCGGCTGTGGGGCAGCGGGGACTCCGCGGCCGACCGCTACGGCGAGGTCGTCGACATGGTGGAGTGCCGCAACGCCGCCCAGCTCGCCGACTTCGTCACCACGCTCTGAAGAAGGACCCTCCTGCTCCCCACCACTGGGGCCCCTGCAGGAGGGCCACGGGGTCCGGTCGGCTCCGGATACCCTCGATCGGTGGCGGGACGGCGGGTCGGGGTGATGGGCGGGACGTTCGACCCCGTCCACCACGGGCACCTCGTGGCGGCGAGCGAGGTCGCGGTGCTGTTCGGCCTCGACGAGGTCGTCTTCGTCCCGACCGGCCAGCCGTGGCAGAAGAGCGACCGCGCGGTGTCCCCGGCCGAGGACCGATACCTCATGACGGTCATCGCCACGGCGTCCAACCCGCGATTCTCGGTGAGCCGGGTCGACGTGGACCGCGGGGGGCCCACGTACACGATCGACACGCTCGAGGACCTGAAGCGCCAGCGACCGGACGACGAGCTGTTCTTCATCACCGGCGCGGACGCGCTCTCCCAGATCCTCACCTGGCGCGACGCCGACGCCTGCTTCGCCCTGGCGCACTTCGTCGGCGTGACCCGCCCCGGGTTCGACCTGGGCGCGGCCCACCTGCCCGAGGGCGCGGTCAGCCTGGTCGAGGTGCCGGCGCTGGCGATCAGCTCCAGCGACTGCCGCGGCCGGGTGGGCCGCGGGATGCCGGTCTGGTACCTGGTGCCCGACGGTGTCGTGCAGTACATCGAGAAGCGCGGGCTGTACCGCACTCCCGGCGGTCCCCGCCCCGCCGCCCGCGAGGGCGCCGACCGTGGTCTGCCCGCCGACCGCCCCACGTACGACCGGCCGCCGGCGACCGACGCCGCGACCGCGGGCCCGCCTCCCGAACCACCGACCACCGATCTCCAGGAGGTACCCCGATGACCGCCTCGACCGAGGCGCGGGAGACCGCACTGCTGGCCGCCCAGGCCGCCGCCGACAAGCTGGCGACCGACGTGGCCATCGTCGACGTCAGCGAGCGGCTGGCCATCACCGACGCGTTCGTGCTGGCCTCGGCGCCCAACGAGCGGCAGGTGCAGGCCATCGTCGACGAGGTCGAGGAGCGCCTCCGCGAGCACGGCGTCAAGCCGGTCCGCCGCGAGGGCGTCGCCGAGGCGCGCTGGGTGCTGCTGGACTTCGTCGACGTCGTCGTCCACGTCCAGCACGCCGAGGAGCGCGCCTACTACGCCCTCGAGCGGCTGTGGAAGGACTGCCCGACCATCCCGTTCGTCGACCGCTCCGCCCCTCCGGCCGGTGCGGACGGGGCGGCGGCCCCCGGCACCGCCGGCACGCCGTCGGCCGACGACGCCGGCCCGGCCGGCGCGGACCCCACGCCGGCGCCCGAGCCGTCCGGCGACGGCCCGGGGACGACCGGCAGGTGAGCGACCTCCCGGCGCTGCCGGTGCCCCGGCTCCTCCTGTGGCGGCACGGGCGCACGGAGTGGAACGCCGAGGGGCGCTTCCAGGGCCAGCTGGACCCGCCGCTGGACGAGGTGGGACGCCGCCAGGCCCGCGTCGCCGCCCCGCACCTGGCCGCCCCGCTGCCCGAGGGGACCGTCGTGGTCTCCAGCGACCTGGTCCGGGCGGCCGAGACGGCGGTCGCGCTCACCGACGTCCTCGGCGTGCCGCTGCGACTGGACCCCCGGCTGCGCGAGGTCGGCATGGGCTCCTGGGAGGGGCTGACCCGCCAGGAGGTGGCCGAGCGGCACCCCGACCAGTACGCCGACTGGCTCGCCGGGCGGCCGATCTCCGGTCGTGGCGGTGAGGAATCCGCCGACGTGCCGGTCCGCGCGCTGGCCGCGGTCGCCGAGCTGCCCGAGGCCCCGGCGGCCGTCGTCGTCACCCACGGTGGCACGTCCGCGCGGGTGATCGAGGCGCTGCTGGGGCTCGGCCCCGAGCACCGCCGCGTGTTCGGGCCGCTCGCCAACTGCGCGTGGAGCGAGCTCGCCGAGCAGAGCGGCCGGTGGCGGCTGCTGCGGCACAACACCTCGGCCCCCGAGCTGCCCGACGGCCCGGCTCCGTCGGCCCGCCGTCCGGACGCCGGGGCCAACCCCGAGGAGGGCGCGCCGGCCCCGGCCCAGGACGCCGACGCCCTGTGACCCCGGTCGACGAGCCGCCCCGGCCGCAGCCGGTGGCGGTGGTCACCGACTCGTCGGCCTACCTGCCGGCCCGGCTGGTCGAGCAGTACTCGGTCGAGGTGGTGCCGCTGTACGTCGTCATGGCCGGGCACTCCGGCCGCGAGGGCGACGACATCGGGCCGGCGGACGTCGCCCGCGCGCTCGGCACCCGCGGCCACCACGTCTCGACCTCCCGGCCGACGCCCGGGGACTTCGTCGCCGCCTACCGCCGGCGGCTGGCCGCGGGAGCCGAGCGGATCGTCTCGGTGCACCTGTCCGCCGAGCTCTCCGGGACGGTGGACGCCGCGCGGCTGGCCGCCGCGCAGGTCGGTGAGCACGTCGTGACCGTCGTCGACTCCCGTTCCGCCGCCATGGGCAACGGCTTCGCGGTCCTGGCCGCCGCCCGGGCGGCCGCCCGGGGGGAGGACATGGCGGCGGTGACTGCGGCCGCCCGGGACACCGCCGCCGCGACCCGCACGCTGTTCGTCGTCGACACCCTCGAGCACCTGCGCCGGGGCGGCCGGATCGGGCACGCCGCCTCGATGATCGGCACCGCGCTGTCGGTGAAGCCGGTCCTGCACGTCGCCGACGGCCGGGTGGTGCCCCTGGAGAAGGTGCGCACGTCGGCCCGGGCCCTGGTCCGCCTCGTCCAGCGCGGGGTGGAGGCCGCCGCCGGCCGGCCGGTCATGGTCGCGGTCCACCACCTCGCGGCACCCGAGCGGGCCGAGCGGCTGGCCGCCGATCTCGAGGAGCGCATCCCCGAGCTGCAGGAGTTGTACGTCAGCGAGCTGGGCGCCGCGATCGGCGCGCACGTGGGGCCGGGCGCCGTGGGACTGGTGGTGGCCCCGGCCGGGGCGTCGTCTCCGCCTCCCCCGGAGGCCGGGGAGCGGTAGGCGGTCGAGGGAGAGCACCGCGGCAGCCTGCCCCTCCCGCCCTGCTCGGCCCGTCCCGGTGTCCACAGCCGGGGCGTCCGTCCACAACCCGGCCGGCCACGGCCCGGCCCGGCCCCGGTGTCCCTAGCGTCGCGCCGGTGCGCCTCCCTCCCCGCCGCAGCGACGACGCAGACCTCATCCGGAACCGGCTGCGCACCCTGCTGCACGAGAGCCGCCCCGCCGGCTGGGTGCCCGACGAGCAGCCGGCCGACCCCGGGCCCGACGATCCCGACGACGAGCCCGACGACCACCCGGCCGACGACGGGCTGCCGGCACGCATGGGGCGGCACCGTGCTCCGGGCAGCGCCGTGCGCGTGGCGCCGGGACGGCGCGCGGTGTGGGGGCTGTGGGTCGCCGGTGTGCTCGCTGCACTCGTGGTCGTCGGCAGCACCTGGGCCGGCCGACCCCAGGTGGAACCCGCCCCGGTCGACCCGGCCCCTCCGGCGGCCCCGACCGCCGAGGCCCCCGCGGCCACGCCGTCCGTCGGGGTCGCGGCCGACACCGCCACGACGGTGGTCGTCTCGGTGGTCGGGCTGGTCGCCCGTCCCGGGCTGGTCACCCTGCCGGAGGGATCGCGGGTGGCCGACGCGGTGGCCGCCGCCGGTGGCCTGCTCCCGGACGCCGACCCGGCCTCGGTGAACCTGGCCGCGGTCGTGGCCGACGGCGAGCAGGTGGCGGTCGGCGTGCCCGGCGCGGGCACGGGCGGCGGAGTCGCGGGCGGGACGGCCGGTGCACCCGCGACGGGGCCGGTGGACCTCAACGCGGCCACCGCTGCCGACCTCGACGCGCTGCCCGGTATCGGGCCGGTGCTGGCCCAGCGGATCGTCGAGCACCGCGAGCGCAGCGGCCCCTTCCGCACCGTCGAGCAGTTGGACGACGTCCCGGGCATCGGCCCGACCACCTACGCCGAGCTCGCCGAGCTGGTGACCGTGTGAGCGCCGGGGCCGGACGGTGGTCGTGGGTGGACCTGCGGCTGGCGCCCGCGGCGGCGACGGTGTGGGCCACCACGCTCCTCGCGCCGCTCCTGCCGGTCCCGTTGCTGGCCGGTGCGGTGCCCGCCGCCGCGGTCACCGCGGTCTGGGTGTCCCGGCGCAGCCGCTCACCGGCGGCGGTCGTGCTGGTCGGGGTGCTCGCAGCGCTCGCGGTCACCTCGGCCACCGCCGCGTTGCGCGAGTCGGCACGCGAGGCCTCACCGCTGGTCGCGGCCGCGCAGGACCGGCGCACGGCCCAGCTGGACCTCGAGCTCGACGGCGATCCCACGCCGGTGCGCGGGGTGGGTCCGCCGCGGGTCGTCGTCGAGGCCACGGTCACCGCGATGGACGACGGCGGGACCCGCACCCGGCTGGAGGGCGCCGTGGTGGTGTTCGGGCCCGCTGAGGAGTGGCTCGGGCTGGTGCCGGGCCAGGCGCTGCGGGTCCGGGCATCCCTGTCCCCGGCCGGCGCGGACGAGGGTCTGGTGGCGCGGGTGTCCGCGCGGTCGCCACCGGCGCTGCTGGGCGACGCGCCGTGGGTGCAGCGTGCCGCCGGAGGGCTGCGCGAGGGGTTGCGCGACTCCGCCGTCGAGGTGCTCGGACCGCAGGCGGGCGGGTTGCTCCCCGGCCTCGTCGTCGGGGACACGCGGTCGATGGACCCGGTGCTCGTCGAGGACTTCCGGCGGGCGGGGCTGGCGCACCTGACGGCGGTGTCCGGCGCCAACGTGGCGATCGTGCTGGCCGGGGTGCTGGCGCCGCTGCGCCGCCGGGCGGTCGACCGGCGGGTGCAGGCGCTGGTCGCGGTGGTCGCGCTCGTCGGCTTCGTCGTCCTGGCCCGGCCCAGCGCCAGCGTGCTGCGTGCCGCGGCCATGGGCGCGGTCACGCTGCTGGCGCTGGCCACCGGCCGCTCGCGCGCGGCGCTGCCCGCGCTCGGCGCGGCCGTCGTCGTGCTGCTGCTCGCCGACCCGGGGCTGGCGCGCGACGCCGGATTCGCGCTCTCCGTGGCGGCGACCGCGGCGATCGTGCTGCTCGCGCCCGGCTGGTCGCGGCGGCTGCGCGAGCGGGGCTGGCCGTTGCCGCTGGCCGACGCGGTGGCGGTCGCCGCGGCCGCCGGCCTGGCCACCGCGCCGCTGGTGGCGGGGCTCTCCGGTCTGGTGAGCCCGGTGTCGCTGCCGGCCAACCTGCTCGCCGCACCCGCCGTCGCCCCGGCGACCGTCCTCGGGCTGCTGGCCGCGCTCACCCTGCCGGTCGCGCCACCGCTGGGTGACGCGCTGGTCCGGCTCGCGGGCTGGCCGGTGCGCTGGCTGGTCGTCGTGGCACAGCGGGCGGCGGCGCTGCCCGACGGTGCCACCGGGTGGCCGGCGGGCACGCGGGGCGCGGTGCTGCTGACCGCGCTGCTGCTCCTGGTCGGCTGGCTGCTGTGGCGCTTCCCCCGCGCACGGCCGCTGGCGCTGGCGGCACTGGTCGGCGTCGTCGTGCTCGGCTGGCCGCTGCGCCAGGTCACCCGCGGCTGGCCGCCGGAGCGGACCGTCCTGGTCGCCTGCGACGTCGGCCAGGGCGACGCGCTGGTGGTCCCGACCGGTCCGGGGGAGGGCGTGCTCGTCGACGCCGGGCCCGACGTCGGCCCGGTCGACCGCTGCCTGGACCGGCTCGGCATCGACACGCTGCCCCTGGTGCTCGTCACCCACCTCGACGCCGACCACGCCGGCGGGCTGGCCGGAGCGCTGTCCGGGCGGGAGGTGGGCGTCGTGGCCACCGGCACCCTCTCGCCCGCCGAGGACCGCGCGGTCCGCCTGGACGCCGACGCGCGGCGGGCCGGCGCGGAGCGGGCGGTGCTCGTCCCCGGCGACATACGGACGGTGGGGACCGCGACGATCGAGGTGCTCGCCCCGCCGCCGGAGATCGCCACGGCCGCGGTACCGGCCAACGACCTCTCCCTCGTGGTCCGGGTGACCCAGCGCGGGGTCCGCGTGCTGCTCACCGGTGACCTCAGCGGCGAGGCCGAGGCGCGCATCGTCGCCCGCGGGGTGGACCTGCAGGCCGACGTGCTCAAGGTGCCGCACCACGGCAGTGCCGACGCCGACCGGGGCTTCTTCGCCGCCACCGGCGCGCGGGTGGCGCTGGTCTCGGCCGGGCGGGACAACTCCTACGGGCACCCCACGGCGCGGGTGCTGGCCTGGCTCGCCCAGGAGGGCGCGCGGGTGCACCGCACCGACCGGGAGGGCGACCTGGCCGTGGCGGGGGACGCCGGCGGCTGGGGCGTCGCCGTCCGCGGCCCCGACGACGGCGTGTCCGCCGCGGGCCCGGTCGGCGCGCCCGCGGAGCCGGCGGTGGTCCGCGCGCGTCGACGGGAGCGTCGCTCCCGCGTGACACCATCGCGGTGTGGCCGCAGCACCCCCCGCACCGACCTCCCGCCTGCGTGCCGTGGTCGGCGAGGAGGAGCTGCTCCGCTCGCGCGCCGTGTCCGCCGTGCGCACCGCCGTCCTCGAGCGCCACCCCGACGCCGAGCTGCACGAGCTGCCGGCGCAGGGGCTCCCGGTCGGCCAGCTCGCCGACGTGCTGGCCCCCTCGCTGTTCGGCGGGCACCGCGTGGTCGTCGTGACCGGGGTGCACGAGGCCGCCGGCGCGCTCGTCGACGCGCTCACCGGCTACGCCAGGGAACCCGACCCGGACCTGACGCTCGTCGTCGTCCACAACGGTGGCAAGCGCAACGAGGCGCTGGTCAAGGCCTTCACGGCGGCGGGGGCCGCGGTCGACGACTGCCCGAAGGTCAGCTCGGTGGGCGACCGGATCGCCTTCGTGCGCAACGAGGTGCGGGCCGCCGGCGGCCGGATCACCGCCGACGCCGCGTCCTCGCTGGTCGAGGCGGTCGGCGCGGACCTGCGGCAGCTGTCCTCGGCCGCCTCGCAGCTGGTCTCGGACTTCGGCGGCGCCATCGACGCCGACGCGGTGGCCCGCTTCCACCGCGGGCAGGCCGAGGTCAGCGGCTTCACCGTCGCCGAGCGGGTGCTGGTGGGTGATCGGCAGGGCTCGCTGGAGATGCTGCGCTGGGCGCTGCAGCGGGGCGTCGCGCACGTGCTCATCGCCGACGCGATCGCCGACGGCGTGCGCACGGCGGCCCGGGTCTCCTCGGTCCGCAGCGCCAACCCCGGCGACCTGGCCCGCACGCTGAAGATGCCGCCGTGGAAGGTCAAGAAGGCCCAGTCGCAGGCGCGCGGCTGGAGCATCGAGGGGCTGCAGCAGGCGATCGGTGTGGCCGCCGAGCTCAACGCCGACGTCAAGGGCGCTGCGGCCAGTGCCGACTACGCGCTCGAACGGGCCATCCGCCGGATCGTCGCCATCCGCCGGGAGACCGGTCGCGGCGTCCGCGGCTGAGAGCGGGCCTGCTGCCCCCGCACCCGGCCTCCTCCAGGGGTCCTCGTCCCCCGTCCCACCGTGAACCTGCGGAGGGTGGGCAGGACGAGGTCCTCACCGGGGGGTCCTGCCGTCTGCGGGGGCCCACGGTCCGGGAACGCGACGAGCCCCCGTCCCGCAGGGGGAGGGGGCTCGCCGGACGGCCGCGCGGAGGCGGCCGGAGGTCAGCTGGAGAGGTCGGCCAGCCGCTTGGCCATGCCCGACTTGCGGTTCGCGGCCTGGTTCTTGTGGATGACGCCCTTGCTGGCGGCCTTGTCCAGCGCCTTGCTGGCCGTCTGCAGGGCGGTCGTCGCGGCGGCGGCGTCCCCGGCCTCGGCGGCGGTGCGGAAGCGGCGGACGGCCGTCTTCAGGGCGGACTTGACCGCGACGTTGCGCTGACGCGCCTTCTCGTTGGTCTTGATCCGCTTGAGCTGGGACTTGATGTTCGCCACGCGTGAGCCTCGGGTGTCTCTCGGGAGGGGAGTACTTCTGGACAGTGCGTCCGGACGGCGTGCGTCAGCGGACCGGTCTGCCAAGATACCAGCGTCGCCTGCCCGGCCCCAACCCGCGGGTACGCGCCCGGGCCCGGGCGTGCGCTGGACGGGGCGGCTGGCCGTGGGACGATGGGGGCACTGTGACGACTCCCGCCTACACCGACCCGGCCCGCATCCGGAACTTCTGCATCATCGCCCACATCGACCACGGCAAGTCGACGCTGGCCGACCGGATGCTCGAGGTCACCGGCCTCGTCGAGGGCCGTCACATGCGCGCCCAGTACCTCGACCGCATGGACATCGAGCGCGAGCGCGGCATCACCATCAAGGCCCAGAACGTGCGGCTGCCGTGGACCCCGCGGTCCGGAACGCACACCGGCACCGAGTACGTGCTCGACATGATCGACACCCCGGGCCACGTCGACTTCACCTACGAGGTGTCGCGGTCCCTGGCCGCCTGCGAGGGCGCGGTCCTCCTCGTCGACGCCGCCCAGGGCATCGAGGCGCAGACGCTGGCCAACCTGTACCTGGCGCTGGAGAACGACCTCACCATCATCCCGGTGCTGAACAAGATCGACCTGCCGGCCGCCCAGCCCGAGCGGTACGCCGAGGAGATCGCCCACATCATCGGCTGCGAGCCCGACGACGTCCTGCGGGTCAGCGGCAAGACCGGTGTGGGCGTGCCCGAGCTGCTCGACCGGATCGTCGAGGAGATCCCGGCCCCCACCGGCGAGGCCGAGTCGCCGGCCCGAGCGATGATCTTCGACTCCGTCTACGACATCTACCGCGGCGTCATCACCTACGTCCGCGTCGTCGACGGCCGGATCTCGGCCCGCGACAAGATCAAGATGATGTCGACCGGCGCCACCCACGAGCTGCTGGAGATCGGCGTCATCTCCCCGGAGCCCAAGCCGGTCGAGAGCCTCGGCATCGGCGAGGTCGGCTACTTCATCACCGGCGTCAAGGACGTCCGCCAGTCCCGCGTCGGCGACACCGTCACCCTGCAGCACAAGCCGGCCGCCGAGCCGATCGGCGGCTACAGCGACCCCAAGCCGATGGTCTACTCCGGCCTCTACCCGATCGACGGCAGCGAGTACCCGCTGCTGCGCGAGGCGCTGGACAAGCTGCTGCTCAACGACGCCGCGCTCACCTACGAGCCGGAGACCTCGGCCGCGCTCGGGTTCGGCTTCCGCGTCGGCTTCCTCGGCCTGCTGCACCTGGAGATCGTCCGCGAGCGGCTGGAGCGCGAGGCCGGCATCAGCCTCATCTCCACCGCGCCCAACGTCGTCTACCGGGTGGTCATGGAGGACCGCTCGGAGGTGATCGTGACCAACCCGAGCGACTGGCCCGAGGGCAAGATCGACACGGTCCACGAGCCGATCGTCAACGCCACGATCATCGCGCCCAGCGACTACACCGGCGCGATCATGGAGCTCTGCCAGAGCCGCCGCGGGCAGCTGGGCGGGATGGACTACCTGAGCGAGTCGCGGGTCGAGCTGCGGTACACGCTGCCCCTCGGCGAGATCATCTTCGACTTCTTCGACGCGCTGAAGTCGCGCACCCGCGGCTACGCGAGCCTCGACTACTCCGAGGCCGGCGAGCAGGAGTCGCAGCTGGTGAAGGTCGACATCCTGCTGCAGGGCGAGGCCGTCGACGCGTTCAGCGCGATCGTGCACAAGGACAAGGCCTACAGCTACGGCGTGATGATGGCCGGCAAGCTGCGCGAGCTCATCCCGCGGCAGCAGTTCGAGGTGCCGATCCAGGCCGCCGTCGGCTCCCGGGTCATCGCCCGCGAGACGGTCCGCGCCATCCGCAAGGACGTGCTGGCCAAGTGCTACGGCGGTGACATCACCCGCAAGCGGAAGCTGCTGGAGAAGCAGAAGGAGGGCAAGAAGCGGATGAAGATGGTCGGCCGCGTCGAGGTCCCCCAGGAGGCCTTCGTGGCCGCGCTCTCCACCAACGAGTCGACCGCCTCCGCGAAGAAGTGACGTCCGGACTCGTCACCGCGGTCTGCGTCTCCGGCGCCGACCTGCTGGCGGTGCCCGACCGTCGCCCGAACCGCAGCGGCATCGACAAGCGGCCGGTCGAGGGCCGGGTCGCCGTCCACCCGCTCGGCCTGGACGGCGACGTCCAGGTCAACCGCAAGCACCACGGCGGCGAGGGGCAGGCGGTCTACGCCTACGCGCAGGAGGACGCCGACTGGTGGGCCACCGAGCTGGACCGCGAGCTGCCGGCCGGCCGGTTCGGCGAGAACCTGCGGACGGCGGGCCTGGACCTCACCGGTGCCGTCCTCGGCGAGCGCTGGAGGGTCGGGACGACGCTGCTCGAGGTGAGCGCCAGCCGCACCCCGTGCGCCAACTTCGAGCGGTTCTGGGGCGTGCCGCAGCTGGTCAGGCGGTTCGCCGCGCACGGCGCGACCGGTGCCTACCTGCGGGTGCTCGAGACCGGGGACGTCGGCGCCGGTGACGCGGTCGAGGTCGTCTCCCGCCCCGACCACGGCGTCACCGTCGGCCTGCTGTTCCGGGCGACGACGACCCAGCGGCGCCGGCTGCCCGAGATCGCGCCGGCCCTGGAGCACCTGCCGCTCAAGGACCGGCCGAAGCTCGCGGCCCGGATCGAGCAGCGGCTCGCCGGCGCCTGAACCCTCCGGCGCCGCTCAGTGCAGCCACGGCGCGAAGGACAGGCCCACGACGAGCCGCTCGGGTGACTGCAGCCGGGCGACCGTCTGGCCCCACGGCTCGGTCCGCGCCCCGTGCAGGAGGAGGTGGCCGGCGGCCTCCAGCTCGGCCGCACCGCCGGCCACCGTGGCCTCGTCGGCGAGCTCGAACTCGATGCTGGCCTGCGGTACCGGACGGTCGGCCGGCCAGTCCGGCGTACCGAAGCAGGCCGCTGCGGCCTCGGCGAGCGGCCACACGCCGAAGTGCTTGCTGCCGCCGATGTGCTCGCTGGCCCAGTACTCGCCGTCGAGGCGTTCGAGCGGCAGTCCCAGGGCGTCGACGTAGAGGCGCCGGCTCTCCACCGGGTCCGGTGCGATGACGCTGACGCTGGCGACGAAGAGGATCTCCACGCCGGCACCGTCCCACCGGGGGGTGACAGGGCAGCCCATGCGAGGCCCCGCCGGAGCGCCGCGGTCAGGAGCCCAGCGCCGCGGTGACGTCGGCGCGCAGGACCCGCGGGTCCACGCCGCGGTCGAGCAGCACCTTCGTCGCCAGACCCTCGCCCTCCCGCAGCAGGCCGAGCGCGACGTGCCCGTCGGAGATGCGGTTGGACCGCAGCGCGATCGCCTCGCGCAGCGACAGCTCGAGGACCTTCTTCGCCCCGGCGGTGAACGGGATGTGTGCCGGGCTGCTGCGCCGGCGTCCACCGCCGGGCCGGTCCAGCGCGCCCGGGCCGAAGGTCGCCTCGACGACGTCCCGGACGGCGTCCAGGTCGATGCCGAGCGTGCGCAGGGCGTCGGCGTCCAGCCCGTCGCCGCCGGTGGCGGCGGCGACCGCTCCGGCGACCTCGTCGTGGTCGAGTCCGTGCCGGCGCAGGACGGCGGTCGTCGGGGTGTCCTGGCGCAGCAGCGCGAGCAGCAGGTGCTCGGTGCCGATGTACCCGTGACGGAGGCTGCGGGCCTCGTCCTGGGCGAGGACGACGACCTCGCGGGCCTCGGTCGTGAAGCGTTCGAACACGGTCAGTCCCTCCGCCGGAGCGGCCCACGGCCGCCTGCGTGCTTCTTGTGCACCGCCTGCCGCGTGACGTCGAGCTGCTGGGCGATCTGCTCCCACGTCCAGCCCTGCTCACGGGCGTTCGCCACCTGCAACGCCTCCAGCCGCTCCACCAGCGTGCGGAGCGCGCGGACCGCCTTCAGCCCGACCGCGGGGTCGCGACTGCTGGCGGCGGAGGCCACCTGTGCTGTGTCGGCCATGCCGTCAACTGTGGTTGACGGCATGGCCTCGTGTCAACCGTCGTTGACGCGCGGGGCCGAGTGGGCAGTCGGGGTCGCCGACACGCAACGGCGCGCCGTCGCCGGCGCCGGCAACTGCCCACTCGACGGCCGGAGGGCCCGCCCATCAGGCGACGGCGGCCTCGGTGCCGCCGGTCAGCCGCAGCAGGTCGGCGTACGTGAGGGCGAGCATCGTGTGGTGGTCGCCGCCGCCGGCCCAGAGCAGCGGGTGGGCGGCGAGGTCGACGTCGACCAGCGCGCGCAGCGGGGAGGGGTGGCCGGTGGGGGCCACGCCGCCGACCTCCTGGCCGGTGGCCGCGAGCACGGACTCCGGGGTCGCCCGGCGCACCCGCTGCGCACCGACCAGCGCCGCCACCTTCCCGGTGTCGACGCGGTGCGCCCCGCTGGCGAGCACCAGCAGCGGGGCGCCGTCGGCGTCGAAGACCAGGCTGTTGGCGATCGCGCCGACCGGGCAGCCGAGCGCCTCCGCCGCGGCGGCCGCGGTCGGGACGGGCCGGTCGAGGCGCCGCACCTCGGCGTCGACGCCGGCCTCGCGCAGCGCCGCGACCACCCGGTCGACCGGGCTCACGGCAGCGTGAAGACGATCTTCCCCGCCGTCCGCCCCTCGAGCATCCGCTCGAAGCCCTCCCGCGCCTGGGTCAGCGGCAGCTCGACGTCGATGACCGGGCGGACGCCGGTGGCGGTGCACATCCGCACGAGCGCCTCCAGCTCGTCGCGGGTGCCCATCGTGGAGCCGATGACCGACAGCTGGGTGAAGAAGACCCGGTTGAGCTCGGCGCCGGGGTTGGCGCCGGTGGTCGCGCCGGAGATGACGACGACGCCGCCCGGCTTGAGCGACTTGACGCTGTGGCTCCAGGTCGCCTCGCCGACGGTCTCCATGACGCCGTCCACGCGCTCGGGCAGCCGGGCACCGGTCTCGAACGCCTGGTCCGCACCGAGCTCGAGGGCGGCCTGCCGCTTCTCCTCGCTGCGGCCGGTCACCCACACGCGGAAGCCGGCGGCCTTGCCGAGCGCGACCAGCGCGGTGGCGACGCCGCCGCTGGCGCCCTGCACGAGCACGGTCTGGCCCGGCCGCAGCCCGGACTTCACGAAGAGCATCCGGTAGGCGGTCAGCCAGGCGGTGGGCAGGCAGGCGGCCTCGGCGAAGGAGAGCTCGGCCGGCTTGGGCAGCACGTTGCGCCGGGGGACGGCGACGCGCTCGGCCATCGTGCCCTGGTGCAGCTCCGAGAACAGGGTGCGCTTGGGGTCGAGCGTCTCGTCCCCGATCCAGTCCGGGGTCGCGACGACGCCGTGGACGACGACCTCGTTGCCGTCCTCGTCCAGGCCGGCGGCGTCGGTGCCCAGGATCATCGGCATCCGCTCCTGCGGCAGGCCGACGCCGCGCAGGCTGAACAGGTCGTGGTGGTTCAGCGAGACGGCCTTGACCTGTACCGTCGTCCAGCCGTCGGGCACCTCGGGATCCGGGCGCTCACCGACCTCCAGGACGGAGAGCGGGTCCTTCGGGGCGGGCGTCGAGACGAAGGCAGCGAGCATGCCCGCAAGCTAGCCGAGGTGCCGACCGGCGGCGACGGCAGACCGTGCACGCGGGGGTGGGCGGCGACCCCGGCGTCCGGGACCATGCGGGGGTCAGGGGTCCGGCCGACGGGAGACGGCGATGACCGTGCCGACACCACCGCAGCCCCCGCTCGTCGACGTGCGGAACGCCGAGATGGCCGAGGCCTGGAACGGGGCGGAGGGCGCGGACTGGGCGGTCCACGCCGACCGCTACGACGCGGCGTCGGCGGCCTTCGACCCGGCGCTGGCCGACGGTGCCCGGATCGCCGCGGCCGACCGGGTGCTCGACGTCGGCTGCGGTGCCGGGATCTCGACCCGCGCGGCCGCGCGCGCGGCGTCCGCGGGGCACGCGACCGGCATCGACCTCTCGGCACCCCTGCTCGCCGAGGCCCGCCGGCGCAGTGCCGCCGCCGGGCTGGGCAACACCACGTTCGTCCAGGGCGACGCCCAGGTGCACCCGTTCGAGCCCGGCGCCCACGACGTCGTCGTCAGCCGGTTCGGCGCGATGTTCTTCGGCGACCCGGTGGCGGGCTTCGCCAACCTCGCCCGGGCACTGCGGCCCGGCGGGCGGCTGGCCGTGCTGTCGTGGCAGGCGCTCGCCCGCAACGAGTGGCTGCTGACGATCCGCGGGGCGCTGGCCGCCGGCCGCCCGCTGCCCGAGCCCCCCGGGAACGCCCCCGGCCCCTTCGGCCTCGCCGACCCCGACCACGTCCGCCGCGTCCTGGCCGCCGCGGGGTTCGAGTCGGTCGACCTCGCCGGGATCCCCGGGACCGTCCGGCTGGGTGCCGACCCCGAGGACGCGTTCGGCTTCGTCAGCGGGCTGGGCCTGATCCGGGGGCTGCTCGGCGGGCTGGACGACGACGCCCGCCGGGCGGCGCTCGACGACCTGCGCGACCGGTTGGCCGCGCACGCCACCCCGGACGGCGTGCGGCTGGGTGCGTCCGCCTGGCTCACCACGGCCCGCCGGGTTCCCTGACGGCGCCCCGCCGGCCGAGTGGGCAGTGGTCGTCGGTGACACGCGCGGACGCGCCGTGCGGGACGACCGCAGCTGCTCTCCCGGCAGGCCCGCCCGCTCGACGCCCCCGGCCTCACCTCACGACGACGACGTACTCCTGCCGCGGGACGAACTCCCCGACCACGGGGGCGCCCGGCACCTCGCCGCCGAGCAGCAGCCCGCCGGACGTCTGCGCGTCGGCCAGCAGCAGGGCCTCCTCCTCGGAGACGGCGGACAGGTCGGTGTGCGGCCGCACCCAGTCCAGGTTGCGGCGGGTGCCGCCCGAGACGAAGCCCGCGGCCAGCGCCTCCCGGGCCCCGGACAGGTACGGCACCGCGGCGGCGTCGACCACCGCGGTCACCCCGCTGGCCCGCGCCATCTTGTAGAGGTGGCCGAGCAGGCCGAAGCCGGTGACGTCGGTGCCCGCCCGGATCCCGGCGGCGACCGCGGCGCGGCCGGCGTCCCGGTTGAGCGTCGTCATCGCCGCGACCGCCTCGCCGGACACCTCGCCGGTCGCCTTCATCCGGTTGTTCAGCACGCCGATGCCCAGCGGCTTGGTCAGCGACAGCGGCGTCCCGGCGACGGCGCCGGAGTTGGTGATGACGCGGTCGACGTCGACCACGCCGGTGACCGCCATGCCGTACTTGGGCTCGGGGTCGTCGATGGAGTGCCCGCCGCCGACGTGGCAGCCGGCCTCCTGCGCGGCCTCCAGCCCGCCGCGCAGCACCTCGGCGGCGAGCTCGGCGGGCAGCACGTCGCGCGGCCAGCCCAGCAGGTTGACCGCGACGACCGGGGTGCCGCCCATGGCGTAGACGTCGGAGAGCGCGTTGGTCGCCGCGATCCGGCCGAAGGTGTACGCGTCGTCGACGACCGGCGTGAAGAAGTCGGTGGTCAGCACGATGCCCTGGCCGCCGGCGATGCGGACGACGGCCGCGTCGTCGCCGTCGTCCAGCCCGATGACCAGCTCGGCGGCCGGGTCGGCGGGGCCGGCCGCGGTGAGGCCCGCGACCACGGCCTCCAGCTCGCCGGGCGGGATCTTGCAGGCGCAGCCGCCGCCGTGCGCGTACTGGGTGAGCCGGATCGTCGCTGGCGCGGTCGTCACCGCCCCACCGTAAGCTCCTCCGCGGAGGCGTCAGGGTGTCTGGTGGCCCCCGCGGCCTCTAAAGCCGACGTGGCCGAGCATCTCGGTCAGGCGGGTTCGATTCCCGTCCGCCTCCGCCACCTCCTCCCGCGCCGCGGGCCGCCGTCCCCCGGACGGCGGCCCGCCCGCGGTGACCTGCCCGGTCGGACAGTCGCGCACAACCCGGCGGGGGCCTACGGTTCCTGCGAGGGGACGTGACCCGCGTCACGTCCCCGAGGCGGTGCCGACCGGTCCGTGGTGCCGCTCCTGAGCCCAGGGAGGCCACGCATGACCGCACCACCGGAACCGGTCGGCACCGTCCACGTCGTCGACCCCTCGCCGCTGAACTGGCTGTTCATCACCTGGAACACGATGGAGGAGCCGATCCGCATCGACGAGGCCGGGCGGGTCGTCTACTCGCTCGCCGAGTCCTCGGAGTGGCTCGACGAGCGCACCCTGGAGCTCCAGCTCCGCCGTGGCGTGCGCTTCCAGGACGGCGAGCACTTCACCGCGCACAACATCAAGCAGAACTTCGACGAGATGCAGCGGTGGGCCGCGCCCCACCCGCCGGGCACCTGGCTGAACTTCCCGGCGCCGGAGTCCACCGCCGAGGTCGTGGACGACCACACCCTGCGCTTCTCCTTCCCCGGCCCCGACGGGCTGGCCATCGGCAAGTTCCGCGGCTTCCACATCGCCAGCTCGGCCTTCTGGAACGGCAAGGACGCCCCCGGCTTCGGGTACAAGAAGTTCGGCTCCGGTGAGGGCCACTGGTAGGTGATCGACGAGCCGGGCCCGTGGGGCACCGGTCCGTTCACCCTGGTCCAGGGTGCCTCGTCGATCACCACCCGTCCCGCGATCATGAGCGCGGCGCCCTTCCGGGCGTCCTCGATCATCGAGAGCGAGCAGCGCGACCCGCAGGTCGTGCTGGAGGCCAACCGCGACCACTGGAACCGCGCCGCGCGCGGTCCCCGGATCGAGCGCGCCGTCTTCCGCAACGACCTGACACCCGACGAGGCGCTGCGCCTGGTGTGCGACACCGAGGGCGAGGTCGACATCGTCACCGAGGTGTCCCCGGCCGACGCCCAGCGGGTGCTGGACTCCGCGCACGCACGGCTGGTGGTGTCCGACGCCAACCGGGTGCTGGTCGGCATCCTCAACCGCGGCAGCGACGCGCCGCTGCACGACGTCGAGGTGCGCCGGGCGCTGAACCGGGCCATCGACCGCGAGGCGGTCGTCGACCGGGGCCTGAACGGCTACGCCTCGGTCATCCCGGCCATGACGCCACCGTGGTGCAGCGGGTTCCCGGCGGGGGTGCAGCCGTACGAGCTCGACGCCGCGAGGGCGCGGGAGGCGTTCGCGCAGGCCGGCTGGCCGCCCCGCCGCCCGCTGCGGATCGCCACCCCGGAGTCCTTCGCGGCCATCGCGCACATCCTGGCGGCCGGCATCCGCTCCGCCCTCGACCTCATGGTCGAGGTGGTCGTGGTGCCGCCCGACCAGCTGCCGGCCGGCTCCCGCGCGCTGATCGAGAAGAAGCTCGACCTGCCGTGGGACGTGCTCCTGCACCCGTGGTTCGACCTGTCGTCGGAGGCGCCGCCGGCCGCGGTGCACCGGGAGTTCTTCGGCCTGGACGGCGCCTTCCGCGCCGGCCCACCGGACGACGGCTTCGACGCGCTGTTCGACGAGATGAAGGTGCAGCTGGACGGTGAGGCGCTGGTCGAGGTCGCCGAGCGGATCGACGCCTACGTGCACGACCAGGCGCTCGCACTGTTCATCTGCGCACCGCAGGCGCTGTACGCGGTCAACGAGCACGTCACCTTCTCGCCGTACAAGACCACCTTCGAGCTCGCCGAGGTCACCGTCGACGAGCAGCACTGGTCGGTCAGCGGCGGGCGCTCGGACACCGGCGGCGGGGACCTCGGCGACCGGACCGCCATCCGGCCGACGAGCGGCAAGCCGACCTTCTCGCAGGCCTCGGGGAACGCCTGCTGAACGCCTTGCCGCGGAGCCGGCCCGTCCGGTTCCGCGGCGGCCCCGCCTACCCTCGGCGCCGATGAGTCCCGACCCGCGGCGGCAGGTGCCCCGCACCGACGCGCTGCTCGCCGAGCCGCAGCTGGCCGCCGCCGCCGGCCGGCTGGGCCGCGACCTGGTCAAGGCCGCCGTCCAGGACGTGCAGCGGCGCATCCGGGACGGCGCCCTCGCCCCCGTCGGCGCGGTCGACGCCGTCCTGGGCGCGCTGCCGACGACGGCGAGCAGCCTGCGCCCGGTGCTCAACGCGACCGGCGTCCTGGTGCACACGAACCTGGGTCGCGCGCCGCTGTCCCCGGCTGCCGTCGAGGCGGTCGTCGCCGCCAGCGGCACCACCGACGTGGAGCTCGACCTGGGCACCGGCCGCCGCGGCCCCCGGGGGGAGGCGGCGCTGGCCGCGCTGCGGGACGCCGTCCCCGCCGCAGAGGCCGCACTGGTGGTCAACAACTGCGCCGCGGCGCTCGCCCTGGTCGCCACCGCGCTCGGCGGTGAGCTGGTCATCGCCCGCGGCGAGCTGGTCGAGATCGGCGACGGCTTCCGCATCCCCGAGCTGTTGGAGGCCACCGGCGCCCGGCTGCGCGAGGTGGGGACGACGAACCGCGTCGCGCTCGAGGACTACCGGCGCGCGCTGTCCGAGCACACCGGCGCGGTGCTCAAGGTGCACCCGTCGAACTTCGTCGTCCGCGGGTTCACCCGGGCGGTCGAGGTGGCCGAGCTCGCCGCCGGGCTGGCCGGGACCGGCCTCCCGCTGGTGGCCGACGTCGGCTCGGGGCTGCTGCGCCCGCACCCGGCGCTGCCCGGCGAGCCGGACCTGCAGACCACCCTCGCCGACGGCGCCGACCTGGTGCTGTGCAGCGGGGACAAGCTGCTCGGCGGGCCGCAGGCCGGGCTGGTGCTCGGCCGCGGCGATCTGGTGCAGCGGCTGCGGCGGCACCCGCTCTACCGGGCGTTCCGCGTGGACAAGACGACCCTCGCCGCGCTCGAGGCGACGCTGCGCGGCCCGCAGCCGCCGGTGCAGCAGATGCTCGCCGCCGACCTCGACAGCCTGCGCCGCCGCGCCGCCGCGCTCGCCGCCCGGCTGACCGCCGCCGGGCTCGACGCGGTCGCGGTCGACGCCGAGGCGCGCGTCGGCGGGGGAGGGGCGCCGGAGCACCCGCTGCCCAGCGCCGCGGTCTCGCTGCCCGCGGAGTTCGCGGTGCCGCTGCGCGCCGGCGCGCCGCCGGTGGTCGGGTACCTGGCCGGCGACCGCACCCTGCTCGACCTGCGCAGCCTGCCGCCGTCGGACGACGAGGCGCTGGGGAGCGCGGTGCTGGAGGTGGCCCGCCGGTGGACGTGATCGCGACCGCGGGCCACGTCGACCACGGCAAGTCCACGCTGGTCCGCGCGCTCACCGGCATGGAGCCCGACCGGTGGGAGGAGGAGCGCCGCCGCGGGCTGACCATCGACCTCGGCTTCGCCTGGACGACGCTGCCCTCGGGCCGCCGGCTCGCCGTCGTCGACGTCCCCGGGCACGAGCGGTTCGTCGGCAACATGCTGGCCGGCGTCGGCTCGGTGCCCGCCGCGCTGGTCGTCGTCGCGGCGGACGACGGCTGGTCGGCGCAGACCGCCGAGCACGTCGCCGTCCTCGACGCCCTCGGCGTGCGGCACGCGCTGCTCGCCGTGACCAAGGCCGACCTCGCCGACCCCGCGCCGGTGCTCGCCGACGTGCGCGACCGGCTGGCCGCCACGTCGTTGGGGACCGGGCCGCTCCGCGAGGTTCCCGGGGTGGCGGTCAGCGCCGCCACGGGCGCGGGTGTGCCCGAGGTCGTCGCCGCGCTCGAGGCGCTGCTGGCGGGGCTGCCCGCCCCCGACCGGGACGCGCCGGTGCGGCTGTGGATCGACCGCGCCTTCCCGGTCAAGGGCGCCGGCACGGTGGTCACCGGCACGCTGGCCGCCGGCCGCGTCGGTGCCGGCGACCGGCTGCAACTCGGCGGGCGGGAGGTCGGCGTCCGCGGCGTGCACGCGCTGGGGCAGCCGGTCGAGCGGGCCGAGGCCACCGCACGGGTGGCGCTCAACCTGCGCGGGGTCGCCGTCGAGGACCTGTCCCGCGGCGACGCGCTGCTCACGCCGGGCGCGTTCCGCTCGACCGCCGAGCTCGACGTGACCCTCGCCCGCGCCGTCGAGGACCGGTTGCCCGCCGAAGTCGTCGTGCACGTCGGCTCGGCGGCCGTCCCGGCCCGGCTGCGCCCCCTGGAGGGGGCGGCCGTCCGGCTGCGGCTGGCCACCCCGCTGCCGCTGCGGGTCGGCGACCGGCTGCTGCTGCGCGACCCCGGCGCCCGCCGGGTGCTCGGCGCCGACGTGCGGGACGTCGACCCGCCGGAGCTGCGCCGCCGCGGGGCCGCCCGCCTCCGGGCCGAGGAGCTGGCCGCCCAGCCGACCGGTCCGGCCGGCGCCGCGGCCGAGCTCGCCCGCCGCCGCTTCGTGCGGGCCGCGGACTTCGCCGCGATGGGCTGGCCGACCCCGGACGACGCCACGGCGGTGGGGCCCTGGCTGCTCGCCCCCGGGCTGGTCGAGGAGCTGGCCGGGAAGCTGCCCGCGGTCGTCGCCCGCTACCGGCAGCTGCGCCCGCTGGAACCGGGGCCGCCGGTGGCCGTCGTCCGCCGCGCGCTGGAGCTGCCGGACGACGAGCTGGTGCCGGCCGTCGTCCGTGCTCCGCTGGCCCTGCGCGAGGGCCGGGTGGCCGTCGCGACCGCCGGGCTGCCCGCGTGGGTGCAGCAGGCCGTCGACGCGATCCGCGCCCGGCTGGCCGCCGACCCGTTCGCCGCGCCCGACGCCGACGAGCTGCGCGCCGCGGGGCTCGGGCCGCGGGAGCTCGCGGCGGCCGTCCGCGACGGTCAGCTGGTGAAGGTCGCCGACGGGGTCTACCTGGCCCCCGGGGTCGAGGAGCAGGCGCGGGCCCGGCTGGCCGGCGTCCCGGCGCCGTTCACGCTCAGCCGGGCCCGCTCGGCGTGGGGCACCAGCCGGCGGGTCGCCGTCCCGCTGATGGAGTGGCTGGACGCGCGCGGGGTGACCGAGCGGCTGCCCGACGACACCCGCCGGCTGCGCTGACGACCTCTGTCAGCCGCCCGCCTGGCGCAGGAACACCTCGCGCTCGTCGCTGGCGTCCCCGGCGGGGACGGGGGAGGTGTCGACGCCCTCGACCGTGTCCTCGGGCCGCACGGGGTCGGGCAGGTGGCGGAACCGCTCGCGCCGGTCGTCGGGCTCGCTCATGCCGGGAGGGTCCTCCCGCGGACGGGCCGGGGCAAGGACCCGCCCGGCCGGTCCCGGGTGCTGCCCCGCCCCTCGTCCGGGCCGGGCCGGTCGCCGGCTCCGTGCTGTGGGTCCGGGACGCTCGTGCTCTGCCCACCGTGGTGGGCAGAGCACGAGCGTCCGCGGACCTCAGTCCGCCGCGGGCACCCAGCGGGCCGGGCGCTTCTCCCGGAACGCCGCGATGCCCTCCTGGCCCTCTGCGCTCGCGAAGAACCGTGCGGACAGCTCCAGCAGCTCCTCGGCCGAGCCGCGCAGCCCGCCGGCGCGCAGCAGGCGCTTGGTCTCGGCGAGCGCGGCCGGCGCCCCGGCGGCGAGCGCGGTGACCTGCGCGGCGACCGCGGCGTCCACCTCGTCGTCGGGCACGGCGAGGTCGACCAGCCCGCCGGCGGCCGCGGCGGCGGCGTCGAACACCTCGCCGGTCAGCATCAGCCGGTGCGCCGCGTGCGGCACCATCCGCGGCAGCACGACCGCCGAGATGACCGCCGGCACGATGCCCAGCCGCACCTCGGTGAACGCGAAGGTCGCCGAGCTCGCCGCGACGACGACGTCGCAGGCCGCCGCCAGCCCCACCCCGCCGGCGCGCGCCGGCCCGCGGAGGACGGCGACCACCGGTTTCGGCGAGCGCCACACCGTCTCCAGCAGCTCGGGCAGCTCGCGCACCCCCTGGTCACCGGCCGCGCCGCCGGCGGCCTCGGTGAGGTCCATCCCGGAGCAGAAGACCCGGCCGGTGTGGTCGAGCACGACCACCCGCACCGCGTCGTCGGCCAGCGCGCCGGCCAGCGCCTCGCGCACCTGCGCGCGCATCGCGCGGGACAGCGCGTTGCGGTTGGCGGGGGAGTCCAGCGTGAGGGTCGCGACCCCCCGGGACGTCGAGACCTGCAGCACCGTGTCGTCGCTCACGTGTCCTCCTCGCTGGCGCTCGTCGGCCGCGTTCGCGGCGCTGCTGTGCCCTCATGTGAGCTCGCGAGCTCGCTCACCACCGGGCATCCTGCCCGGCGCGGCACACTGGGGTCAGATGAACACCGTCCTGCCGCTGCTGGAGTCCCCGCCGCGGACCCTGCAGCTCCCCGACTCCGCCCGCGAGGGGCTGACCCGCACGCCCTTCGGGCTCTACGTGCACGTGCCCTTCTGCGCCACCCGCTGCGGCTACTGCGACTTCAACACCTACACCGCGGACGAGCTGGGACCCGGCGCCAGCCGCGCGGAGTACGCCGGCACCGCGATCGCCGAGCTGCGCCAGGCCGCCGAGACCCTCGGCCCGGACCTGCCCACGGTCTCCACCGTCTTCGTCGGCGGCGGCACCCCCACGCTGCTGCCCGCCGACGACCTGGCCGCCGTCCTCGCCGAGGTCCGGCGGCTCTTCCCGGTCGCCGACGGCGTCGAGGTCACGACGGAGGCCAACCCCGAGACGGTGACGCCGGCGTCGCTGGCGACCCTGCGCGCGGCGGGCTTCACCCGGATCAGCCTGGGCATGCAGTCCGCGGCCGAGCACGTGCTCGCCGTCCTCGACCGCCGGCACACCCCCGGCCGGGCCGTCGAGGCCGCGGGCGAGGCGCGCGCGGCCGGGTTCGAGCACGTCAACCTGGACCTGATCTACGGGACGCCGGGGGAGACCGACGCCGACTGGAGCGCCTCGCTGGACGCCGTCCTGGCCGCGCCGGTGGACCACGTCAGCGCCTACGCCCTCATCGTCGAGGAGGGCACCCGGCTGGCCCGCCGCATCGACCGCGGCGAGCTGCCGGTGCCCGACGACGACGTCCTCGCCGACCGCTACGAACAGGCCGACGCCACCCTGCGCGCCGCCGGCTTCGACTGGTACGAGGTGTCGAACTGGGCGACCAGCGGGGCCGCCCGCTGCCGGCACAACGAGCTCTACTGGGCCAACGCCAACTGGTGGGGCGTCGGCCCCGGCGCGCACAGCCACGTCGGCGGGCTGCGCTGGTGGAACGTCAAGCACCCCGCCGCCCACGCCGGCCGGCTGCTGCGCGGGGAGAGCCCGGTGCAGGACACCGAGCTGCTGGACGACGACGACCGCGCGCTGGAGACGGTGATGCTCGGCCTGCGGCTGCGCGAGGGGCTGCCGCTGACCGCGCTGTCGGAGGCCGGCCGCGCCCGCGCCGCCGACGCCGTCGTCCGTGGGCTGCTCGAGCCGGCCGCGCACGCCGCCGGCCGCGCCGTGCTCACCGACCGCGGCCGCCTGCTCGCCGACGCCCTGGTCCGCGACCTGACCGACTGACGCAGCTGCCTTTATCGCGATAATGGCGGCCTCGGGGCTGACGGATGTCAGGTCGGGGTCGCGACGTCCCGCACTACTGCGGGATCGGGCCGGGCCAGAGGCTGGTCCCGTGCCCACCCGAAGCGCTCTGGAGGTCCGCGACCTCACCGTCCGCTACGGCGACACCGTCGCCGTCGGCGGCCTCGACCTGCACCTGCGCACCGGCGAGACCGTCGCACTGCTCGGCCCCAACGGCGCCGGGAAGTCGACGGTGGTCAACGCCGTCCTCGGCCTGGTCCCGTCCACCGGCTCGGTGCTGGTGCTCGGCCGCACGCCCGCCGCGGCCGTCCGGGCCGGCTGCGTCGGCGCCATGCTGCAGCACGGCGGGCTGCCCGGCGAGGCCCGCGTCGGGGAGGTCGTCGAGCTGGTCCGGCGCAGCTTCGGGCGGGCCGGGCGAGCGATGGCGTGGCCGCTGGACGACCTCGTCGTCAACGCCGGCATCGAGGGCCTGCTCGGCCGCCCGGTCGACGCCCTCTCCGGCGGTCAGCGCCAGCGCGTGCTGCTCGCCCTCGCGCTGGCCGGCGGGCCACCGCTGCTGCTGCTCGACGAGCCCACCTCGGCCATGGACGTCGAGGGGCGCCGCGCCTTCTGGACGACGATGCGCCGGCTCGCCGACCGCGGCACCACCGTGGTCTTCGCCACCCACCACCTCGAGGAGGCCGACGCCGTCGCCGACCGCGTGGTCGTGGTCGCCGGCGGGCAGGTCGTCGCCGACGGCACCGCCGCACAGGTGAAGGCCGGCACCTCCGGGCGCACCGTCACCTTCACCGCCGCCGGGGGCGCCTTCGACGGCCTCCCCGGCGTGACCGCGACCGAGCGGTCCGGCGACCGGGTGGTCCTCACCACCGGCGACGTCGAGGCCACCCTCCGCGCGCTGCTGGCCGCCGGCCGGCGGCTGCCCGACCTCGACGTCCGTGGCGCCAGCCTGGAGGAGGCGGTGCTCTCCCTGACCAGCCGTCCCCGCACCCCGATCGGAGCCGACCGATGAGCACCCTGCTCGCCTTCCAGCTGCGCCGGGTCGGGCGCAACCGGCAGTTCCTGTTCTTCACGGTGCTGCTGCCGGCGCTGTTCACCGTCTTCTTCACGGAGGTCTTCGGCGCCCAGGCCGGCACCGGCAGCGCCTACCAGGAGTACGCGACCGGCTCGATGGTCGCGATGATGGCCTACGGCGGGATGGGGGCAGCCCTCGGTGCGACCATCCGGATCTCCTTCGACCGGGCCTCGGGCTGGCTGCGGCAGCTGCGGGTCACCCCCGTCCCGGCGTCGTCCGTCGTCGCCGTCGACGTGCTGGTCGGCGTGCTGCTGGTCCTGCCCGGCCTGGTCGTCGTCGCGCTGGTCGGCCGGTTCGTCAACGGCGTCCAGCTCGCCCTGCCGACCTGGGTGGCGCTGGTCGCGGTGCTCTGGCTGGGGTCGGGCGCCTTCGTCGCGCTCGGGTTGCTGATCGGCCATGCGCTCGAGGAGAAGGCGGCCGGCGCCGCGATCGGCGTCGTGGGCACCGTGCTGGCCGCGCTCGGCGGGTTGTGGGTGCCGGTCGAGCTGTTCCCCGGCGGGCTGCGGGTCCTCGCGCACGTGCTGCCGTCGTACTGGTACGCCGAGCTCGGCCGGGACGTCGTGGCCCTGGGGGCCCCGGCGCCGGGCACGGTGCTGGCCGTGGCCGCGTTCGCCGTGGCCGCCGCCGTCCTCACCGCCGCGGTCGTGCGACGCCGTCCGTCGCCCGCCGTCGCGGGCCGAGCGGGCTAGCGTCCCCGCCGTGGACCCCCGCCCCCGCTGGTACCGCATCGGCTGGGCGCTGCCCTGGCTGCTGTTCCAGGCGTTCCCGCTGGCCGACCTGGCCGGGACGCCCCGCCCGATGGCCGTCCGGGTGGTCGCCCTGGTGGGCCTGGTCGCCTTCACCGCGGTCTACCTCACGGTGTTCACCCGGATGTCGGGCCGCTGCGGCGTCCCCTGGCGGGCGCTGCTCACGGTGGCGGTGCTCGGCGTCGGGCTCGCCGTCTGGCTCGGCCCGGCCTGGTCGGGGCTGATGATCTACGTGTCGGCCGCGGCGGCGGCCGGGCTGCCCGAGCGCTGGGTGTGGCCGGCGGTGGTCGGCGCGGCCGGCGTGTGCACCGCGGTCGTCGCGACCGACGGCCTGCTGCGCGAGCTGGCCTTCCTTCCGGTGCTGTGCCTGCTCACCGCGTTCGCGCTGCGCGGCACCCGCCACCTGGTCTCGGTCAACGCCGAGCTCGCCGAGGCGCGCGAGGAGCTGGCCCGGTCGGCCGTCGCGGAGGAGCGGTTGCGCTTCGCCCGCGACCTGCACGACCTGCTGGGTCACAGCCTGTCGCTGATCGCGCTGAAGTCCGAGCTGGCCGGCCGGCTCGCCGAGTGCGACCCGGCCCGGGCGCGCACCGAGATGGCCGACGTCGAGGCCGCTGCCCGCCGGGCACTGGCCGAGGTCCGGGAGGCGGTCAGCGGCTACCGGCAGGTCGGCCTGGCGCCGGCGCTCGCGGAGGCCCGCACCGCGCTGTCCGCGGCCGGGACCACGCTGCGGGCGCCGTCCCCGGTGCCGGAGCTGCCCGGGCCGGTCGACGCCGTCCTCGGCTGGGTGGTGCGCGAGGCGACGACCAACACGCTGCGGCACAGCGGGGCCGGCGCGGTCACCGTCGAGCTGTCCCGCTGGGCCGGGGAGGTCGAGCTCACCGTGACCGACGACGGCCGCGGGCCGGGGGACGGCGCCGCGGGGTCGGGGCTCGCCGGGCTGGCCGAGCGGGTGGCCGGCGTCGGGGGCCGGCTGGAGCACGGCGTGGGGCCCGGCGGCGGCTTCCGGCTGGCCGCGCGGGTGCCGGTGCCGGCGGACGACCGGGTGGGTGCGCGGTGATCCGGGTGCTCATCGCCGAGGACCAGTCGATGGTCCGCGGGGCGCTGCGGGCGCTGCTGGAGCTGGAGGAGGACCTGGCGGTGGTCGCCGAGGTCGGCCGCGGCGACCAGGTGGTGGACGCCGCCCGCGAGCACTCCCCGGACGTCGCCCTGCTGGACATCGAGATGCCCGGCTGCGACGGCATCGAGGCGGCCCGGGCGCTGGCGGCCGCGGTGCCCGCCTGCCGGGCCGTCGTCCTCACCACCTTCGGCCGGCCAGGGTTCCTGCGCCGGGCCATGGAGGTCGGCGCCGCGGGCTTCCTGGTGAAGGACGCCCCGGTCGCCGAGCTGGCCCGGGCCATCCGCGCCGTCGTCGCCGGGGAGCGGGTGATCGACCGGGACCTGGCCGCCGCGGCGCTCGCGCTCGGTGCCACGCCGCTGTCCGCCCGCGAGGCCGACGTGCTGCGCGCGGCCGCGGACGGCGCGACCGTCGCGGACATCTCGCGGACGCTGTTCCTGTCCGAGGGCACGGTGCGCAACTACCTGTCCTCGGCGATCGGCAAGACCGGCGCGCGGACCCGGGTCGAGGCCGCGCGGGTGGCGGAGGAGAAGGGCTGGCTGTGACGGCCTCCCTGCAGGGGCCCCCCGCGAGCCTGCGAGTGGCGGGGGGCAGGGGGGTCCTTGCTCAGCGGCTGATGGCGGGGATGAGCGCGTCGAGGTCGAGCACCCGCACGTGGATGACGGTGCGCTGCTGCAGCGCGGCGCGCAGCGCGCGGTGCAGGCCGTCCTCGAGGTAGAGCTCGCCCTTCCACTGGACGGCGTGCGGGAACAGGTCGCCGTAGAAGGTGGAGTCCTCGGCGAGCAGGGTGTCCAGGGCCAGCTCGCGCTTGGTGGTGGTCAGCGTGTCGAGGCGCACCTGGCGCGGCGGGATCATGGCCCAGTCCCGCGGCGACAGCCCGTGGTCGGGGTAGGGCCGGCCGTCCCGGACCGCCTTGAAGATCAGGGGAACGCCCTCCGCTCTGTGCCGGTCCGTACGGGTTCCGAGCCGCCGCCAACCCTATCGGGCCGCCCCGGTCCCGCTACCGACCGCGGACACGCGGTCCCGGTCACACCGCCCGGCCGGCCCGGCCCGAGCTCCACGACGGGGGGCGCGACCGGTCGTATGCTGGCACTCAGCCCGTGCGAGTGCCAGGACGCGGTCCTGGTCCGGCCCGCGTGCGGGCCCGTCGACCGGTACGGGGAGGTGTCGCCGTGGCGCACGACGAGCGCCGCCTGCAGGTCCTGCGGGCCATCGTCCAGGACTACGTCTCGACCAACGACCCGGTGGGCAGCAAGGCCCTCGCCGAGCGGCACGACCTCGGCGTCTCGCCGGCCACCATCCGCAACGACATGGCCGTGCTCGAGGAGCAGGGCTACATCACCCAGCCGCACACCAGCGCCGGCCGCGTGCCCACCGACAAGGGCTACCGGCTCTTCGTCGACCGGCTCTCGGCGCTCAAGCCGCTCTCGGTCGCGGAGAAGCGGGCGATCGAGCGGTTCCTGGACGGCGCCCTCGACCTGCACGACATCCTCAGCCGCACGGTGCGGCTGCTGGCCCAGCTGACCCACCAGGTCGCCGTCGTCCAGTACCCGACGCTGTCGCGCAGCGCCGTCCGCCACCTCGAGGTGGTGCAGGTGGCCATCTCCCGGCTGCTGCTGGTGCTCATCACCGACACCGGCCGGGTGGAGCAGCGCCTGGTCGACTGCCCGGCCGACGTCGACCGCGACGACGTCGCCGACCTGCGCGCGCTGCTCAACCAGACCTTCGCCGGCGCGAAGCTCTCCGACGCCGCCGGCCTGGTGCCCGACCTGCTGGAGACCGCCCCGCCGAAGCTGCGCCGGCTGGTCGCCGGCGTCGGCGCCGCCCTCGTCGAGACGCTGGTCGAGCCGGGGGAGGACCGCCTGGTCGTCGGGGGGACGGCGAACCTCGCGCGGGTCGCCGTCGACTTCCCCGGCAGCCTGCGCCCGCTGCTGGAGGCGCTGGAGGAGCAGGTCGTCGTCCTCCGGCTGATCAGCGAGGTGGACACCGGCGGTGCCGTCCTGGTGCGGATCGGTGAGGAGAACGCGCACGAGGCGCTCTCCGGTGCATCGGTCGTCTCCGTGGGGTACGGCTCCGGCGACCGTGCGCTGGGCGGGCTGGGCATCGTCGGCCCGACCCGCATGGACTACCCGATGAACATGGCCGCGGTGCGAGCCGTGGCCCGCTACGTCGGCCAGATCCTGGCCGAGAGCTGAGGACAGAGACTTCTCGATGGCAACCGACTACTTCGCCGTGCTGGGCCTCTCCCGTGGAGCCAGTGACACGGACGTCAAGAAGGCCTACCGGCGGCTGGCCCGGGACCTGCACCCCGACGTCAACCCCGAGCCCGAGGCCAAGGAGCGCTTCCAGGAGGTCAGCCGCGCGTACCAGGCGCTGACCGACCCGGAGAAGCGGCGCATCGTCGACCTCGGCGGTGATCCCTTCGACAACGGCCAGGGGGCCGGTGCCGGCGGGTTCGGCGGGGCCGGCTTCGGCGGGCTCGGCGACATCATGGACGCCTTCTTCGGCGGCGGGGCGGCCACGCGCGGACCGCGCAGCCGGGTCCGGGCCGGCGGTGACGCGCTCATCCGGCTGGACCTCGACCTCGACGAGACGGTGTTCGGCACCACCAAGGACATCACCGTCGACACCGCCGTCCTCTGCGACGCCTGCACCGGTGCGGGCACCGCGCCGGGCACGCACCCGACCACCTGCGTGACCTGCTCCGGCCGCGGCGAGGTGCAGAGCGTGCAGCGCTCGTTCCTGGGCCAGGTCGTCGCCACCCGCCCGTGCCCGACCTGCGCCGGCACCGGCCAGGTCATCCCCGAGCCGTGCCCCAAGTGCGGCGCCGAGGGGCGGGTGCGGCAGCGCCGCACGATCCCGGTCAAGGTGCCGGCCGGCGTCGAGGACGGCATGCGGATCCGGCTCACCGGCCACGGCGAGGTGGGCCCCGGCGGCGGGCCCGCCGGCGACCTGTACGTGGAGATCGCCGAGCGGCCGCACGACGTGTTCACCCGGGACGGCGAGGACCTGCACTGCCGGGTCACGCTGCCGATGACCGCCGCGGCGCTGGGCACCACGCTGACCCTGCAGACCCTCGACGGCGAGGAGGAGGTCGACATCCGGCCGGGCACCCAGCCCGACAGCGTCATCACGCTGCGCGCCAAGGGCGCCCCCCGGCTGCGGGCCACCGGCCGGGGCAACCTGATGGTGCACGTGGAGGTCCAGACGCCGACCCGCCTGGACGCCGAGCAGGAGAAGCTGCTGCGCGAGCTCGCGGCGCTGCGCGGGGAGGACCGTCCGGCCGCGGCCGGCGCCGACGGCGGCCACGCCGGGATCTTCTCCCGGCTGTTCAAGTGACGTCCTCCTCGCCCGGCGGCGCCGTCCCCACCGACGACCGGCTGCCCGAGCTGGACGGCGCACCGCTGTTCCTCCTCGACGAGCTCCCCGACGCCGCCGACCTGCTGGTCGACGGCGCGGAGGGCCGGCACGCCGTCGACGTGCTGCGGCTGACCCCCGGCGAGCGGGTCCGCGTGGGCGACGGCCGCGGCACGGTCGCCGAGGGCGAGGTCGTCGCCGCCGGGCCGCAGGGGCTGCGGGTGCAGGTGTCCGCGCGCCACGAGGTGCCACCGCCGGCGCTGGAGCTGGTGCTGGTGCAGGCGCTGCCCAAGGGCGAGCGCGGGCCGCTGGCCGTGGAGCTGGCCACCGAGCTGGGCGTCGACCGGATCGTGCCGTGGGCGGCCTCCCGCTGCGTGACCCGCTGGCGGGAGGACCGGGCGGCCAAGGGCGTCGCCAAGTGGCGGGCCGCGGCGCGGGCGGCCAGCAAGCAGTCCCGCCGTCCCCGGGTGCCCGAGGTGACCGACGTGCTCACCACGCGGCAGGTGCTCGGCGAGCTGGCCGACGTCGACGTCGCGCTGGTGCTGCACGAGCAGGCCCGGCACCCGATGTCCCGCGTCGAGCTGCCCAGGACGGGCACGGTCGCCGTCATCGTCGGGCCCGAGGGCGGGCTCACCGACGGCGAGGTGGTCGCGCTGACCGCGGCCGGCGCCCGCCCGGTGCGGCTCGGCCCCGAGGTGCTGCGCACCTCGACCGCGGGTGCCGCCGCGCTCGCCGCGCTCTCGGCCCGCACCCGGTGGCGATGACCAGCGGCGCCTGGGTGATCAGGTGAGCTGATCGTCCGGCGTCCTGGCTCACCGTCGGGCGTGAGCCAGGACCCGCGAGGGTGATCCAGGACGGCGCCGACCCCCGGGCTGTGGTCGCCGTCCTGGCGCTGCGCGGTGGGGACGGCGGTCAGCGGGCGCGGGTCAGCGCCCGGTACGAGGCGTTCCACAGCCACTCCACCGGGCCGCGGGCGAAGCGGCGCAGCCAGAGGTGCGCGAACGCGACGACCACGGCGACGACCACCACGTACAGCGCCACGGTCGCCGGCACGCGGACGGCGGGGTCCAGCCGTGACGCCAGGCCGAGACCCCAGCCGTAGCAGAGCGCCGAGGCGACGACGTTCTGCAGCACGTAGCCGCTCAGGGCCATCCGTCCCACCTCGGCCAGCCGTCGTCCCACCGCGCCCGGTCGCTCGCGCCGGCCGACCACCTCCACCACGAGGGCCAGCAGGCCGAGGGCGACCAGCGGGGCGGTGCCGTACCGGGCGAGGACCAGCCCGGCCGGGCCGCCGAACACCCCGAGTGCGAGGTCGACCGGCAGCGCCACGGTGCCGACGACGAGCAGCCGGCGGCGCAGTGCCGCGCCTACGGGAGCGAGCGCGCCGGCCCGCAGCAGCCGGGCGCCCAGCAGGAACAGGGCCACCGACAGGGCCTGGATGAACACCGGCTCGATCCGGAACAGGACGGCGGCGTCCACCCGGAGCAGCACGAGGTCCCACCAGGACCCGTCGGCGTAGGGGTTCGGCTCGATCCCACCGGGAGCCGGCGGCGCCGGGGCGGCGGTCAGCGCCGCCGTTCCCAGGCCGAGCAGCAGGACGTGCACGCCGGCGGCCGCGAGCATCCAGGCGCGCTGGGCGCGCTCGCTCGTCGCGAGGAGGTAGGCGACCACGGCTCCGGTGACCGCGTAGCCCATGAGGACGTCGAACTCCACGACCAGCAGGTAGTGCACGACGCCGTCGAGGAACAGCAGGGCGGCACGGACCGTGTACCGCCCGGGCCAGCGCCGTCCCGCGCGCAGGGCCGACCGCCGCTGGATCTCCAGCCCGATGCCGAACAGCAGCGTGAGCAGCCCGAGGAACTTGCCCTGGGACAGCTGCTGCAGCAGGGCCTCGACCGCTGCCCATCCGGCGGGCGTGGTCGACGCGGTGTCCTCGAGGAGGTACCCGAGGAAGCCGCCGGGATCGGTGAAGATCCAGATGTTGGTGGCGAGCGTGCCGAGGATGGCCACGCCGCGGAGCACGTCGAGCGCCGCGATGCGCTCGGACGGCGCTGCCGGGGGCTGGGGAGTCGTGCGCTGCGTCGCGCTGGCGGACATGGTGGAGGAGCCTACCCATACGATCGTATGGTCGTCCAGGATGCGAGCATGGCGGACGTGACCGGGCCCTCGGACCGCCTCATCGACTGCGTGCTCGACCTGCTGGTCGCCGAGGGGTACGAGGGCATCAGCATCCGGCGGGTCGCCACGGCCGCCGGGGTCTCGATCGGCGCGGTGCAGCACCACTTCGCGACCAAGGACGCCCTGCTGGCCGCGGCGATGGTCCGGGTCTCCCGGCAGTTCCAGGAGCGGCTGGACCGGCGCATCGCACCCGGAGCCGGGCCCGCCGAGGTGCTGCGCGCGGTTGCCGACGAGCTGCTGAGCACCGGGGAGGAACGCCGGCCGGCGAGCGTCATCTGGCTGGTGCGCATGGCGCGCGCCGCCGTCCACGAGCCGACGGCCGCGGTGCACCGGCGCGAGTGGCAGCAGGTCGAGGACCTGCTCGCGCAGCTGATCGCCGCCGCGCGCCCCGACCTGGCGGAGCAGGCCGTCCGGGACGAGGCGACCGTGCTGCTCGCGCTGCTCGACGGGCTGGCCGGCGCGGTCGCCGTCGAGCCCGGCCGGGTGCCGGCGGAGCGGGCGGAGGCGCTGGTGGCCCGGCACCTGGACGCACTCGTGGCTCCGGTCAGCGCAGGGCGGCGCGGGCGCGGTCGCTGACCAGGTCGACCAGCCAGGTCAGGACGACGACCGCGGCGAGCACCGTGGTCACCGCGGCCCAGTCGAAGGTCGCCAGCTCCGAGGCCAGCAGCGCACCGAGCCCGCCGGCGCCGAGCAGCCCCACCAGCACCGTGTCGCGGATGGCCACCTCCCACCGGTACAGCGCGTACGCCAGCACCGGCCCGGCCGCCCGCGGCGCCACCCCGTACAACCACGCGGCCACCGGGCGGGCGCCCAGCGCGGTGAGCGCCGCCCGCGGCCGCGGGTCGAGCTCCTCGGTCGCCTCGGCCGCCAGCCGGCCGAGCACACCGAGCGTGTAGACGCCCAGCGCCAGCGCACCGGGCAGCACCCCGGGCAGCAGCACGAACAGCAGCACCAGCGCCCACACCGGCGGCGGCACCGCGCGCAGCAGGAGCAGCCCCCCGCGCAGCAGCGCACCCGCGATCCGCCGTCCCGCGGACGACCGCGCCGGCCGGGCCGCCGGACCGGCCAGCAGCACCGCCCCCAGCAGCGCGACGGCGATGGCGATCACCGACATCTGCACCGTGTCGACCGCCAGCGCGCCGACCGTGCGCAGCAGCCCGCCGTCGGTCGCCGGCGGCCAGGCGGCCCGCAGCACGTACGCGAGCTGCTCGGCGGTCCGCCCGGCGACCAGCGACGCCGGCGACAGCGCCAGGTACCAGACCGACCACCCGACCAGCAGCACGGTGCCCGCCACGGCGGTGGTCAGCAGCGGGTCCCGGCGGGTGGACGACGGCGGCGCGGCCAGCCGCCGGCGCACCGCCCGCCCGGCCACGTCGGCGACCAGGCACAGCGCGGCGAGGGCGTAGACCGCGCTCCACACCTGCTCCCAGCGCAGCGAGGCGAACGACAGCGCCAGCTGGTAGCCCAGCCCGCCGGCACCGACCATCCCGAGGACGACGGCCGAGCGGACCGCGCACTCCAGCCGGTAGAACGACCAGGACAGCAGCCCGCCCGCGGCCGGGGGCAGCAGCCCGTACAGCGCAGCGGCCGGCCGACCGGCGCCCGCGGCCAGCAGCGCCCGGTACGCCCCGCGCGGCACCTCGTCGACCAGGTCGGCGAACACCTTGGCGGTCCCGGCCCCGTAGGGGAGGCCGATCGCCAGCACCCCGACCCACGGGTCCAGCCCGAGCACGTTGACCAGCAGCAGCCCCCACACCGCCTCGTGCAGTCCCCGGGGGACGGCGAGCAGCCCGCGCGCGGCCAGCCAGCCGGCGCGGCGGCGTCCCCAGGTGGTGCGCGAGACGAGCACCGCACCGGCGGCACCGAGGACCAGCGCCAGCGCGGTGCCGGCCGCCGCGTAGGCGACCGTGACCAGCGCCGACCGGGTGAGGACGCCGAGGAACTCCGCGTCGACCGCCGGGGAGAGCGCCGCCGACGCGAACCGGCCGAACTGCGCCGTCCCGGCGGGGTTGAGCACGTCGCCGGTGACCAGCCCGGCGCCGGCCAGCGACCAGAGCAGCACCGCGAGGGCACCCAGGCCCCACGCCCAGCGCCGGCGGTCGCGCCGCAGCCGCGGCGGTGCCGCCGGCGGCCGGTCGAGCGTCGTCGTCACGGCACGGTCCGGTAGAGCTCCGCCAGGTCGGCCGCGGTCAGCGCGGTCACCGGGGAGTCGAGCACCACCCGGCCCCCGGCCAGCCCGACCACCCGGTCGCAGTGCCGCCGCACCAGCCCGGGGTCGTGCAGCGCGGCGACCAGCGCGCCGCCGCGGGCCAGGGTCGGCTCGCCGAGCAGCGCCAGCGCGCGGTCGGCGAGCACCGGGTCCAGCGCGGACGCCGGCTCGTCGGCCAGCACCAGGTCCGGGCGCTGCACCAGCAGCCGGGCGATCGCCACCCGCTGCCGCTGACCGCCGGAGAGCTGCTCGGTGCGCTCGAACGCCCGGTCGGCCAGGCCCACCTGCTCCAGGGCGGCCAGCACCTCCGGCAGGCCCTGCGGCCGGAGCAGCGACCAGGCCGCCCGCGCCGCCGACCACCCCGCCAGCCGGCCGGCGTTGACGTCGTGCACCACGCGGAGCCGCCCGACCAGCTCCAGCGACTGGTGGACGGTGCCGACCCGGGCCCGCACCCGCCGGTCCGCGGTCGAGGCGCCGAGCACCCGCACCGAGCCGGACGTGGGCGGCACCGACCCGTTGGCCACCGCGAGCAGCGTCGACTTCCCGGCCCCCGACGCGCCGACCAGGGCGACCCGCTCGCCGGGACCCACCTCGAGGTCGACCCCGGCCAGCGCCGTCGTCCCGCCGTACCGGACCGTGACGCCGTCCAACCGCAGGACGGCGGTCAGCTGACCAGCCCCAGGTCGCGGCCGATCTGCTCGATGCGGTCGTGGTCGGAGGTCTGCACCGGGACGAACGAACCCGCACCGAACAGGTCCAGCACGGGGTCGCCGGGCGGCAGGCCGGTGAAGAAGGCGAGCAGCCGGTCGGCCAGGTCCGGGACCCCGGTGCTCGCGGCGGCCCGCGGGTTCAGCAGCCAGTGGTAGTCGGCGTACGGCGGGGTCTCGGAGTGCAGGACGACGGCCGGGTCGACCGCACCCTCCTCGCTGCGCGCCCGCCAGACCTGCGCGTTGAGGGCGCCGGCCTGGTAGCTGCCGGAGGCCACCAGGGCGAGCGTGGCGTCGTGTGAGCCGGAGAAGCCGGGGCCGCCGGGGAAGCCCTGCGGGTCGACGCCGGCCTCGCGCAGGAACCACGCGGGCATCAGCCGCCCGGAGGTGGAGGTCTCGCTGCCGTAGGTGAACCGCAGCGGGGCGAGCGCGGTGAGGTCGGACGACGGCGCGACCCCGGTGGCCGCGTGGACGACGAACACCGAGGTGAAGGCCCGGTCGATGTCGCGCTGGGCGACGGGGACCGCGCCGGGGGTCTGCAGCCGGGCCTGGACGCCGGTGAGCCCGCCGAACCAGACCAGGTCCAGGTCGCCGGTGCGGAAGAGGGAGACGGCGGCGGCGTAGTCGGTGACCGGCGCGTACCCGACCTCGAGGTCGAGCCCGGTGGACACCGCCTCGGCGACGGTCCCGTACAGCCGCTGCAGGACCTCGGGGTCCTGGTCGGGGATGGCGCCGATGCGCAGCGGGGCTGACCCGGCGGGGGAGGCGGTGGGACGGCCGCAACCGGTGAGTGCGGCGCCGAGGGCGGCACCGGCGGCGAGGAACGTGCGGCGGGAGACGGGGCGGATCAGGTTCTCGGGGCCACCCGACCGGGCGACGCGGCGGATCCCCACTACGTCCTGCAGCGGGGCTGGGGAGCGGACACAGGGGACCTCCGGGGGGCGGGGACGGGCCCCCATCCTGTACCGGTCCCGGCGGCGACGCGTCCGTGGCCCGGCCCAGGTCACGTTCTGGGCACGGCGCTCCCGCCCCATGACGGACGACCGCCCGCGGGTGCTTACTGTGTCGGCTGCCACCGGCCGCCCGGACACGGCCGGCCACACGACGCCCGCCGCGAGGGGCCGGGTCCCCGGCCGTCCGCGGGGCACGCGAGCCACCCGGGCCGGTGCGGCCGTCGTGCACGACCAGGGGAGAGACATGCGCGTTCCGCTCAGCACCGCCGCCGCTGCCACCGCGGCGGTCTTCCTGCTCGCCTCCTGCGGCTCCGGCGAGGGGGGTGGCGGCGGTACGGCCGCCTCGGGCGAGCTCTCCGGTGAGGGGACCGGGGACTCCTGCACCATCGAGGGCGAGGTGCCGATCGGCGCCGTGCTCAGCCTGACCGGCGCCGCGGCCAGCTACGGCGAGTCCCAGCAGCGCGGCCTGGAGCTGGCCGCCGCGCAGCTGGCCGAGAAGGGCGGGGTCACCTACGACCTGAGGATCGAGGACGACCAGACCGACCCGCGGCAGGGCATCACGCTGTTCGACCAGTTCGTGTCCGACGGCGTGAGCCTGATCATCGGCCCCACGCTGTCCAACGCCGCGGTGCAGGCCGACCCCATCGCCCAGGAGGCCGGCGTCCCGGTGCTCGGCATCTCCAACACCGCGGCCGGCGTCACCGAGATCGGCGACTACATCTTCCGGAACTCGCTCACGGAGCAGGCGGTGATCCCGCAGACCATCGCCACCGCCACCGAGGAGTTCGGCCTGCAGGACGTCGTCGTGATGTACAGCAACGACGACGCCTTCACCGAGTCCGGGTACGAGGCCTTCACCGCCGCGCTGGAGGAGGAGGGCGTCACGGTGAGCGAGACGATCACCTTCTCCAAGGCCGACACCGACTTCCGCGCCCTGCTCACCCAGGCCCAGCAGAGCGAGCCCGACGCGATCGTCGTCTCGGCGCTGATCGAGGCCGCGATCCCGCTGGTCACCCAGGCCCGCGAGCTCGGCATCGACGTGCCGATCATCGGCGGCAACGGGTTCAACAACCCGCGGCTGATGGCCGACGCGGGCCAGGCGGCCGAGGGCGTCGTCGTCGGTGCCGCCTGGAACTCCGCCTCCGACAACCCGGAGAACCAGGCCTTCCTCGAGGCCTACGAGGCCGCGTACAGCGCCCAGCCCGACCAGTTCGCCGCCCAGGCGTACACCGGCCTGATGCTCGTCGACCAGGCCGTCCGCGCGAACTGCGCCGCCGACCGCGAGAGCATCAAGGCGGCGCTGGGCGAGCTGGAGGACGTCCCCACGGTGCTCGGTGAGTTCTCCATCGACGAGAACCGGGACGCCGTCCACCCGGCCGTCGTGCAGGTCGTCCGCGACGGGTCGTTCGCCGTCCTGGAGTGACCCGGCGTCCCCCTCCGGTCGGTGGACCGGCCGGAGGGGGTTCCCGGCACCTCCCGCGGACGGCCGGTACCCGAACACACGAATCAGGCAGGGACGGCTGTGCAGCAGCTCCTCAACGGCATCTTCATCGGTTCGATCTACGCGCTGTTCGCCATCGGCTTCACCCTGGTCTTCGGGATCCTGGACCGGCTGAACCTGGCGCACCCCGCGGTGTTCGCCGCCTCGGCCTTCGTGGGCATCGAGCTGGTCGAGCGGGGCGGGCTGTCGCTGTGGGCGGCGCTGCCCGTCGTGTTCGTCTTCGGCGCGGTGCTCGGCCTGGTGATCGAGCGGCTGGCGTTCCGTCCCCTCAAGGGCCGCGCCGACGCCCACTTCGCCGGGCTGATCTCCTCGATCGCCCTGGCGGGGATGCTGATCGCCCTGCTGCAGTGGCGCTACGGCCCGGACACCCGCCGGTTCCCCGCCGGGTCGTTCCCCGAGACCCGCTTCGAGGTCGCCGGCGCGCAGGTGACCCTGGCGCAGGTGGTCATCCTCGCCGTCTCCCTCGCCCTCATGGTCGGGCTGACGTACATGGTCACCCGGACCCGCCTGGGCCGTGGCATGCGCGCCGTCGCGGAGAACCCGACCGCCGCCCGGGTGCTCGGCGTCGACGTCGACCGGATCACCGCCGTCACCTTCGCCATCTCCTCGGCGCTGGGCGCGGTCGCCGGCGTGCTGTTCGCCATCAACGTGAACACCGCCCAGCTCGGCATGGGCTCGGCCATCGAGCTCAAGGGGCTGGCCGTGATCATCGTCGGCGGCATGGGCTCGCTGCCCGGGGCGCTCATCGGCGGGCTCGTGCTGGGGCTGGCCGAGGTCTTCGCCGTCCAGTACATCGGGTCGTCCTGGCGCGACGTGATCGCCTTCGGCCTGCTGTTCCTGATCCTGCTGGTGCGCCCGCAGGGGCTGCTCGGCGCCCGGAAGGTGCGGGAGGTCTGATGCTCGCCGAGTACGCCACCACGCTGACCTTCATCGCCCTCGGCGCGATCTTCGCCTACTCCTTCTACGCCGTCCTGATCGCCGGGCAGCTGAGCCTCGGCCAGGCCGGCTTCGCCGCCATGGCGGCGTTCTCCGCCGCCACCCTGGCCCCGAGCGGGGACGACGTCGGCGACGTGCCCGCGCTGCTGACCGCCGTCGTCATCGGCATGGCCGTCGGTGCCCTCGGCGCCGTCGTGCTGGGCCTGCCGACGATGCACCTGCGAGGGGTCTTCCTCGCCATCGCCACGCTCGGGTTCGCCGAGGCGGTGCGCGTCGTGCTGCTCAACCTGGAGTGGACCGGCGGCGCGCAGGGGCTCGCGGTGCCGCGCATCCTCACCGTCGGGATGGCCTGGACGGCGCTGGCCGTCGTCGCGTACTGGTTCTGGCGGATGGGCCGCTCCCGGTACGGCCGGGCGCTCGAGGCGATCCGCGAGGACGAGCTCGCCGCCCGGTCCATGGGCATCGACGTGGGCCGCCACCGGCTCGCCGCCTTCGTCACCTCCGGTGCCGTGGCCGGCCTGTACGGCGTGCTGTTCGCCTACTACGTCCGGCTGATCGCACCCAACGACTTCGACTTCACCGCGGCCGTGGACGGCCTGGTCACCGCCGTCGTCGGCGGCTCCACGATGTTCCTCGGCCCGGTCCTGGGCAGCGGGTTCCAGACGATGGTCCCCGAGATCCAGCGGGCGGTCGGGGTGGAGGCGGGCTGGATCCGCCCCTTCCTCGCCGGCCTGCTGCTGCTCGTCGTGATCCTCTTCCTGCCGGGCGGGCTGACCAGCCTGGTCCCCCGGCGCACCCGCGTCCCGTCGTCCGGGGACGGGGACGGGGGCGGGGACGGGGCCACCGCGACGCGGCTGGCCGCCCGCCGGCACCCCGCCGCCGGCGAGACGGTGGTCAGCCTGACCGGGCTGGCCAAGGAGTACGGCGGGGTGCACGCCGTCCGGGGCGTCGACCTGGAGGTCCGCGGCGGCGAGGTGGTGGGGCTGATCGGCCCGAACGGCGCCGGCAAGACCACCCTGGTGAACATGATCAGCGGCCTGGTGCCGCCCAGCTCGGGCAGCGCCACGGTCCTGGGGACGACGATCGGGCGGACCCCCGTGCACCAGGTCGCGGCGGCGGGGGTCAGCCGCACCTTCCAGCACTCCAAGCTGTTCAACCGGTTGTCCGCGCTGGAGAACGTGCTCGTGGGCGCGCACCTGGTCAGCCGCCCGACCTTCCTCCGCCGCCTGCTGTGGCTGCCCTCGGCCCGGCGCGACGAACAGGCCGCCCTCGAGCACGCGGCCCGCTGCCTGCGGCGGGTGGGGCTCGGCGACCTGGCCGGCAACCGGGCGTCGTCGCTGTCCTACGGCGACCAGCGCCGGCTGGAGATCGCCCGCGCGCTCGCCGCCGAGCCCTCGCTGCTCATCCTCGACGAGCCGGCCGCCGGCATGAACCACGTCGAGGCGGGACGGCTGTCCGAGCTCATCCGGTCGCTGGCCCGCGACGGGCTGACGATCCTGTTCATCGAGCACAACGTCGGCATGGTCCTGGAGACCTGCACGCGGGTCGTCGTCCTCGACTTCGGCGAGGTCATCGCCAGCGGGACCCCGGCGGAGATCGCCGCGAACCCGGTCGTGATCGAGGCCTACCTCGGCACGGCCGACGACGAGCCGAGCGGTCGGTCGGTCGCCGACGGCACCCTGGCCGACCCCACCGGCGGCAGCGGTGCCGTGGCCGCCCCGGGCGCGGTCACCAACGTGGACCCGAGCGCGGCCGGCACGCTCGACCTCCCGGACACCACCCCGAGGAACGCGCCATGAGCACCCCCATCCTGAGCGTGGAGGACCTGCGGGTCGGCTACGGGCGGGTCGAGGCCGTCCGCGGGGTCTCCTTCGCCGTCGAGCAGGGCTCGCTGGTCACCCTCGTCGGCGCCAACGGCGCGGGGAAGTCCTCGGTCATCAACGCGGTCTCCGGCATGCTGCGCCCGTCGGGCGGCCGGATCACCTTCGAGGGGCGCGACGTGACCCGGACGCCGGCCCACAAGCTGGTGGGCCGCGGGCTGGTGCAGGTCCCCGAGGGGCGGCAGATCCTGGCCACGCTCACCATCGAGGAGAACCTCCGGATGGGCGCGTGGCACACCGGCGGGACCGCCCAGCGGTCGATCGACGCGATGTACGACCGCTTCCCCGTGCTGGCCGAGCGCCGGGCGCTGCCGGCCGGCGCGCTCTCCGGCGGCGAGCAGCAGATGCTCGCCATCGCCCGGGCCCTGGTCGCGTCGCCGACGGTGGTGCTCATGGACGAGCCGTCGATGGGTCTGGCTCCCAAGATCGTCGACGAGGTCTTCCGGGTGATCGAGGAGATCCGCGCGTCGGGCACCACCGTGGTGCTCGTCGAGCAGAACGCCCGCCGGGCGCTGCGCGCCGCCGACCACGGCTACGTGCTGCAGAGCGGCGAGGTCGTGCACTCCGGCCCGGCGGCCGGGCTGCTCGCCGACGAGCGCATCGTGCAGGCCTACCTGGGGGTCGAGACCCCGCCCGGCCGGCGGTGACGCGTCGGGTCGCCCGGCCGGTGCGCTCTATCGTCGGCGCGTGACCGACTGCCTGTTCTGCCGCATGGTCGCGGGCGAGATCCCCGCCGACGTCGTGCACGAGACCGACCGGACGCTGGCCTTCCGGGACATCAACCCGCAGGCGCCCACCCACGTCCTCGTGGTCCCCAAGGCGCACCACCCGACGGCGGCCGCGCTGGCGCAGGCCGACCCGGACCTGCTCGGCGCCGTCGTCCGGGCGGCGGGCGACGTGGCCGTCCAGGAGGGGTTGGTGACCGAGGACGGCGTGGCGCCGGGCTACCGGGTGGTCACCAACACCGGCCCGGCGGCCGGGCAGACCGTGCACCACGTGCACCTGCACGTCCTGGGCGGCCGCGACCTGCGCTGGCCGCCCGGCTGAGAGGGTCCGGTGCGCCGCCTGCGCCCGGTCCCCGCGGCCGTCCGTTCCGCCCCGTCGGCTGCAGCCCGGGAGCGGGAACGCAGCCCGCGCCTGGTGCCGGATCCCCGACGATCCGGCCGAGATCCGGGCCGGGCCGGTGAGCTCGTCAGCCCGTCGTGGCCCGGGCCGTCGGTCGTGGTCCCGTAGCGATGAGTTCCGGCCGGGTCGGGGGTCCGTCCTGGTGTCGTAGGGCGTCGTACGACGCCGCCCGGCACGAGACACCAGGGAGGACGTCATGACGACCACGCCGAGGAACCCGACCACCGCGCTCCCCGGCCGCCCGCCCGTCGTCGACCTCGCCACCTGGCAGGCCGCCCGGGCCGAGCTCCTGGTCCGCGAGAAGGCCCACACCCGTGGGGGCGACGCCCTCGCCGCGGCCCGCCGCCGGCTGCCGATGGTGGAGCTCGACGGGTCGGTCGAGGTCGTCGGACCTGATGGCCCGGTCCCGTTCCTGGACCTGTTCCAGGGTCGCGACGAGCTCGTGGTCTACCACTCGATGTGGCACGACGGCGCGCCGCACCAGGGGCAGTGCGAGGGATGCACCTTCAACGTCTGGCAGATGCGGGACACCGTCTACCTCAACGCCCGCGGTGTCTCGTTCGCCGTCCTGACCTCGGGACGCTGGGAGGAAGTGGCTCCCTACGTCGAGTTCATGGGCTACACCCAGCCCTGGTACTCGGTGCGCGGCGTGGAGGCGCCGATCGCCACCGCAGAGGGGCACATCGTCTGCTACCTGCGCGACGGCGACCGCGTGTTCCTCACCTACTCCACGACGGGCCGCGGCAACGAGCCGGCCGACGGGACCCTCGGTCTCCTCGACATGACGCCCTACGGCCGCGGCGAGGCGTGGGAGGACAAGCCCGAGGGCTGGCCCGAGGGGCGCGACGCGTGCTGGTACTGGCGTTCGGACGCGGACGGGAACGCCACCTGGGGCCCGACCAGCCGGCCCGTGCCGCAGTGGACCCGACCCGGCGCGACGCCCGTGGAGACCCTCGGCCGGCAGGGCCCCCACCACTGACGGGCCATCGTCGACAGCGTCGGCGGAGGTGTCCGGTACCGCCCGGTCATGCCTCGGTGGGCGGGGGTCCGCCGGCGTCAGCGCGGGTTGCGGCGGGCGATCGAGCCGGTCAGCGCGGCCGCGAACGACGTCCACGCCGCGTACGGCAGCAGCGCGGCGCCGGCCCGGGCGTCCCGGACCCAGGTCCGCCGCACCAGGTCGGCGGTCGAGGCGGCCAGGACCGCGGCCTCGGCGGTGGCCAGCGCCGGGCGCCGCGCGCGGAAGAACACCCACGTCCACCCCGCGTTGAGCACCAGGTTGGCGCCGTAGGCCCGCAGGTACCCGCGCCGTCCCCGCTCACCGGCACCGAGCGCCCGGCCGCCGGCGACGGCGAGCAGGGCGTACAGCGCCGTCCACGCCGGCCCGAAGGCGGCCGCGGGCGGCCTCCACGGCGGCTTGTCGAGGTCGCCGTACCAGCGGGTGCCGGTCGCCGTGCCGATCCCGCCGAGCACGGCGGTGGCGGCCACGGCCGCCGAGGTCAGGGCGTACGGGGAGCGGTCGGCCATGCGGACCCGGTACCCGCCACCGGCGTCTGCCAGGCTCCGGCCATGACCGAGACCGCGCCCGTGCGCATCGAGCGGGACGGCGACGTCGCCGTCGTCGTCCTGGACAACCCGCCGCTGAACCTCTTCGACGCCCCGGTGTTCGACGCCGTCGAGGCGGTCGCCGACGAGCTGGTCCGGCTGACCGACCCGGCCGACCCCGCGCGGGCGCGGGCGGTGCTGGTCGAGGCCCGCGGCAGGGTGGTCTCCGGCGGGGTCGACGTGACCGTCTTCCGCGACATCGCCGAGGGTCCCGAGCCCACCGAGCGCGGCGCCGACCTCTGGCGGCGGCTGCTGCGGGTGGCCCAGACCTTCGAGGACCTCCCGGTGCCCACCGTCTTCGCCGCGCACGGGCTGACCCTCACCGCCGCCTTCGAGCTGGCGCTGGCCTGCGACGTGCTGCTCGCCGCGGAGCGCGCGTCGTTCGGGCTGGTGGAGATCGTCGTCGGGCTGACCCCGTCGATGGGCGGGCCGCAGCGGCTGGCCGAGCGCGCCGGCTCGGCCCGCGCCAAGGAGTTCGTGTTCACCGGCGAGCGCTACCCGGCCGCCGTCCTGGAGCGGTGGGACGTGGTCAACCGCGTGTTCCCCGACGACGGCTTCGCCGAGGCCGCCCGCGCCTACGCCCGCCAAGTGGCGGCCGGCCCGACCGTGGCCCACGCGGCGACCAAGCGGCTGGTCACCACCGCCGTCCGGCAGGGCGCGCGGGCCGCCGACGACCTGGTGCCCGACGTCTCCGGCGCGCTGTTCGGGACCGAGGACCTGCGCGGCGCGGTGCGCTCCTTCCTCGCCGACGGCCCCGGGAAGGCGACCTACTCGGGCAGGTGAGCGGCCGCCGCCGGCGGCGGTTCCGGCACCCGGCGCGCGGGTAGACTCGAGGGCGTCCGCACCTCCTCTCGCAGGAAGGCAGGGTCGAGGGTTCTTGCCCGACTCGTCCCCGAACGTCCCCGTGCCCGGAGCCCCCTCGTCCCGTGAGGCCTCGGCGCAAGCCGCCGCCGCGGACGGGCACCCCGGTTCCCCCGCCCCCTCCGCCACCGGCCTCGGGGACTCCGCCCCGGCCGCCGTCCGGACCACCATCACCGTGCCCGAGTCGGTGTCGATGGTCGCCCTGCTCGGCTCCGGCGACGAGCTGCTGCGCCTGGTCGAGAACGAGGTCGACACCGACGTCCACGTGCGCGGCAACGAGATCGCGGTGACCGGCCTGCCGGCCGACAACGCCTTCGCCGTCGCGGTGTTCGACGAGCTGATCGCGCTGCTCGGCACCGGCCAGGCGCTGCGCCCGGACTCGGTGCGCCGGGTCATCGGGATGCTGCGCGCCGGCGGCTCCGAGCGCCCGGCCGACGTCCTGAGCCTGGACATCATCAGCCGCCGCGGGCGCACGATCCGGCCCAAGACGCTGAACCAGAAGCGCTACGTCGACGCGATCGACACCCACACCATCGTCTTCGGCATCGGCCCGGCCGGTACCGGCAAGACCTATCTGGCGATGGCCAAGGCCGTGCAGGCGCTGCAGACCAAGCAGGTCAACCGGATCATCCTCACCCGCCCGGCCGTCGAGGCCGGCGAGCGGCTGGGCTACCTGCCCGGCACGCTCAGCGAGAAGATCGACCCCTACCTGCGGCCGCTGTACGACGCGCTTCACGACATGGTCGACCCGGAATCGATTCCTCGATTAATGCAATCGGGAACAATTGAAGTCGCGCCATTGGCGTATATGCGTGGCAGAACGCTCAATGATGCATTCGTCATCCTCGACGAGGCGCAGAACACCACCGCCGAGCAGATGAAGATGTTCCTCACCCGGCTCGGCTTCGGGTCCAAGATCGTGGTCACCGGCGACGTCACCCAGGTCGACCTGCCCGGTGGCGCGCAGAGCGGGCTGCGGATCGTGCGAGACATCCTCGACGGCATCGAGGACGTGAAGTTCATGAGCCTCACCAGCGCCGACGTCGTCCGGCACCGCCTGGTCGGCGACATCGTCGACGCCTACGAGCGCTGGGACACCGCCAACAACCAGCGGCCGGCCCCCGCCAGCCAGCAGGCGGCGCGCCCCGCGCGACCGCGCCGTCAGGGGAGCTGAGCGCCGTGCCCGTCGAGGTCGCCAACGAGTCCGAGATCGCGGTCGACGAGTCCTCCCTCGCCGCCATCTGCACCTACGTGCTGGGCGAGATGGGCGTCAACCCGATGGCCGAGCTGTCGGTGCTGTGCGTCGACCCGGACTACATGAGCACGCTGCACGAGCGCTGGATGGGGGAGAAGGGGCCGACCGACGTCCTGGCCTTCCCCATGGACGAGCTGGACACCGGCCGTCCCGACGAGCCCGAGCCCGGCCCGGCCCTGCTCGGGGACGTCGTGCTGTGCCCCTCCGTGGCGATCAAGCAGGCCCGCGCCGCCGGCCACACGATGGACGACGAGCTGATCCTGCTCGCCACGCACGGCGTGCTGCACCTGCTGGGCTACGACCACATGGAGCCGGCGGAGGAGAAGGAGATGTTCGGTCTCCAGTCCTCGCTGCTGGAGGGCTGGCGGGCCGCGCCGCGGGCGCCGATGACCGGTGAACCGGTCGAGCGGGGGCCGGTCGACCGATGACCTCCGGCGAGATCACCCTCCTGGTGATCGCCGTGTGCCTGATCCCGCTCGCCGGCCTGTTCGGCGCGATGGACGCCGCCCTGCAGCGGGTGTCCAAGGCCCGCGTGGACGAGCTGCGGCGGGACGGCGTCAAGCGCGCCGCCGTGCTCTCCGACGTCGTGGCCGAGCGGGCCCGGCACGTGGCGCTGCTGCTCCTGCTGCGGATCGGCTGCGAGATGGTGGCCGCCACGCTGGTCGCGGTCATCCTCTTCCGGATCTGGGGCGGCGGCTGGCAGCCGGTGCTCACCGCGGCCGGGGTGATGACCGTCGTCAGCTACGTGCTGGTGGGTGTCGGCCCGCGCACGCTGGGCCGGCAGCACGCCTACGGGACGGCGCTGGCCGGGGCCGGCGTCGTGCGGCTGCTGGGCCGGGTGCTCGGGCCTGTGGCCACGCTGCTCATCCTGGTCGGCAACGCGCTCACCCCGGGCCGCGGCTTCCGCGACGGCCCGTTCTCCTCCGAGGTCGAGCTGCGCGAGCTGGTCGACATGGCCGAGGAGCGCGGCGTCGTCGAGTCCGGCGAGCGCAACATGATCCACTCGGTGTTCGAGCTGGGCGACACCATCGCCCGCGAGGTCATGGTGCCGCGCACCGACGTGGTCTGGATCGAGCGGACCAAGACCCTGCGCCAGGCGCTGGCGCTGGCCATGCGCAGCGGGTTCAGCCGCATCCCGGTCATCGGCGAGAACGTCGACGACGTGGTCGGGGTCATCTACCTCAAGGACCTCATCCGCCGGACCCAGGGCGGGCAGGACCCGAAGAACACCCTGAAGGTCGAGGACCTCATGCGTCCGCCGACGTTCGTGCCGGAGTCCAAGCCGGTGGACGAGCTGCTGCGCGACATGCAGGCCCAGCGCATCCACATCGCGATCGTCGTCGACGAGTACGGCGGGTTCGCCGGGCTGGTGACGATCGAGGACATCCTCGAGGAGATCGTCGGCGAGATCGCCGACGAGCACGACCGCTTCCAGCGCCCGCCGGTCGAGGAGCTGCCCGACGGCTCGGTGCGGATCACCGCCCGGCTGCCCGTCCAGGACCTCGCCGAGCTGTTCCCCGAGGTCGAACTGCCCGAGGACGACGACGTCGAGACCGTCGGCGGGCTGCTCGCCCGCGAGCTCGGCGTGGTGCCCATCGAGGGCTCGCAGGCCCGGGTCGCCGGGCTGGAGCTGGTCGCCGAGAGCACCGGCGGACGGCGCAACCGGATCGACACCATCCTGGTCTGCCGGGTGCCCGAGACGGAGGAGCCCACCGAGGGGGAGGAGCCGCAGACGAACGGGGGGACCGCCTCTGGCGCCACCGCCTCCGGCGCCACCCGCGTCGAGGAGCCGGCCGGCGCCGTGGAAGGCTGACTCCACGTGAGTGGACTGCAGCCCGAGGACGCCAAGCTCGTCACCCTGGCCCGCTCCGCGCGCGGCCGCACCGGCGCCCCGGAGGGTGCCGCGGTCCGCGACACCGACGGCCGCACCTACCTCGCCGCCACGGTGACGCTGCCCTCGCTGCAGCTCTCCGCGCTGCAGGCCGCCGTCGCCGCCGCCGTCTCCAGCGGGGTCGAGGGCCTGGAGGCCGCGGCCGTCGTCTCGGCCGCCGACGCCGTCGAGGAGGCCGGGCTGGCCGCCGTCCACGACCTGACGCCATCGGCGCCGGTCGTCCTCGCCGGCCCGGACGGGACGGTCCGCAGCACCGTCTGACCTACGCTGCCGCCGTGGCCGCCGTCGACCTCGTCCTCGCCCTCCTCGTGCTGTTGATGCCGTGGATCGCTCTCGCCGCCGCGCTGGCCCCGGCGGTGTTCATGGGCGCGGAGCGCCGGTGGTCGGCCGTGGGTGTGGCGCTGTGGCTGGTGGCTGCGGCGCTCGCCGTCGGCTGGTTCCTCGCCACGATCGTGGAGATGGACCGGGTCGACGCAGCCGGTACGGGCGGGAACGCGTTCAGCGAGGTCGGCTGGCTGCTGGGGGCCGTGACGACCGCGATCGCCTCGATCGTCCTGGCCGCGCGCCGGCCGCGGTCCCGGCCGCCGGCCGCGTAGTCCCGGGAACGCACAGCGGCCCGCTGCCCGGCTCCCGGCTACAGCGGCCGGCCCAGGGCCCGGGCGAAGGCCCCCGGATCGCGCACCCACACGCTGAGGGCCTGGTCGGCGGTGCCGTCGTCCGACCGGTGCAGGACGGCGACCCGCGTGCGCCCCGGCCACCAGCCGCCCCGGCGCTGCGGCGCGGGCCAGTCCTCCGGCGGGCGCCCGCGGCGCACCTCGCGGACCTGGATCAGCGGGACGACGCGCGACGGGTCGCCGCGGGTGCCGGCGACGTCGAAGGACAGCCCGTGGTCGGACACCGTCGTCCGGCTGGTGTTCAGCAGCAGGACGACGGCGCCGGCCGCCAGCGCCAGGGGCAGCTCGTCGCGCACCGCCGGCCAGCCGCCGCCCCAGCCGAAGAAGGCCAGCCAGACACCGACGAGCGCGAGGGTGAACGCGACGGCGACCGGGCCCGGCGGGCGGTACTCCCAGTGGCGCAGCGGCGCCGGGACGGTGGTCGCCGAGCGCTTCGGTCCCCAGCCCGCGACGAACCGGTGCGCGCGGACCTGCTCGGCGTGCAGCCTGCGCTCACGGGCCACCGCGGCCCGCGCCGCGTCCGGTCCACCGCGTCCTCGCCCTGCCACGCACGTGATCCTCCCAGCCGTCCCGGGCGGCACGGGCGACGCGGAGGTGTCGGCGCCGGGTGGGAGGATGGGCGCCGTGACCCCACCGGACCAGCCGCCGTACCGCAGCGGTTTCGCCTGTCTGGTGGGCCGCCCCAACGCCGGCAAGACCACGCTGACCAACGCGCTGGTCGGCGAGAAGGTCGGCATCGTCAGCAACCGCCCGCAGACCACGCGGCACGCCATCCGCGGCGTCGTCCACCGGCCGGGCGGGCAGCTGGTGCTCGTCGACACCCCGGGCCTGCACAAGCCCAGGAGCCTGCTGGGCCGCCGGCTCAACGACGTCGTCCGCGACACGCTGTCCGACGTCGACGTCGTCGTCCTCTGCGTGCCGGCCGACCAGCCCGTCGGCACCGGTGACCGGTTCATCGCCCGCCAGCTGCGCGAGGTCAGGGCGCCCGTGGTGGTCGTGGTGACCAAGACCGACGCCGCGTCGAAGAAGCAGGTCGCCGAGCAGCTGCTGGCCGCCAGCCAGCTGGTCGAGGCCGCCGAGGTGGTGCCGGTCAGCGCGGTGCGCGGCGACCAGGTCGAGCTGCTGGAGGACCTGCTGGTCGGCCTGCTGCCCGAGGGCCCGCCGCTGTACCCGGAGGAGCAGACCACCGACGAGGACGTCGAGCGGCAGCTCGCCGAGCTGGTGCGCGAGGCGGCGCTGGAGAAGGTGTTCCAGGAGGTGCCGCACTCCCTCGCCGTCACGATCGAGGAGATGACCCGCCGGCCCGACCCCAAGCGGGACGGCGGCGAGCTGGTCGAGGTGCACGCGCTGCTGCACGTCGAGCGGCCCAGCCAGAAGCCGATGCTGCTGGGCAGGGGCGGTTCGATCGTCAAGGCGATCGGCACCGAGGCCCGGCAGGGGATGGAGGTGCTGCTCGGCGCCCGGGTGCACCTGGACCTGCACGTGACGGTGCTCGGCGAGTGGCAGGACGACCCGAAGAAGCTCAACAGGCTGGGCTACTGACGTGAGCACCACGCCGAAGTCGCTGTACCGCGACGAGGGGATCGTGCTGCGCACGCAGAAGCTGGGCGAGGCCGACCGGATCGTCACGGTGCTCACCCGCCGGCACGGGAAGGTGCGGGCGGTGGCGAAGGGCGTGCGCCGCACCAAGAGCAAGTTCGGCGCCCGGCTGGAGCCGTTCAGCCACGTCGACCTGCAGTTCTACACGGGCCGCAACCTGGACATCGTCAACCAGGCGGAGTCGATCCAGTCCTACGGCCAGACGATCGCCGGCGACTACCCGGCCTACACCTCCGGTACCGCGGTGCTGGAGACCGCCGACCGGCTGGCCGCCGAGGAGAAGGAGCCCTCGCTGCGGCTGTTCCTGCTGGTCGTCGGGGCGCTGCGGGCGCTGTCCGAGCGCACCCACCCGGCCGGCCTGGTGCTCGACGCCTTCCTGCTGCGCGCCATGTCGGTCGCCGGGTGGGAGCCGGCGCTGGGCGGCTGCGCCCGCTGCGGCGAGGAGGGCCCGCACCGGCACTTCTCCGTACCGGCCGGTGGGATGGTGTGCCCGCCCTGCCGCCCCACCGGCTCGGCGATGCCGAACCCGGCCACCATCGAGCTGCTCGACGCGCTGCTCACCGGCGACTGGGACGCCGCCGAGGCCAGCCAGGGCACCAACCGCCGCGAGGGCAGCGGGCTGGTCGCCGCGCTGCTGCAGTGGCACCTGGAGCGCGGGCTGCGCTCGCTGCCGCTGGTCGACCGGTCCGATCCGACGGCACCACGCCGGGAAGCAGGTCTGCTGAGTGAGGCGTGAGGTGAAGGCCCCCAACCCGCACCCGTCGGGGGCCCGCCCGCCGCAGCTGCCGCCGGACAAGGTGCCCGGTCACGTGGCGATCGTGATGGACGGCAACGGCCGCTGGGCCAAGGCGCGTGGCCTGCCGCGCACCGCCGGGCACGAGGCGGGGGAGTCCTCGCTGTTCGACTGCGTCGAGGGCGCCATCGAGCTGGGCGTGCAGGCGATCAGCGCCTACGCCTTCTCCACCGAGAACTGGCGGCGCAGCCCCGACGAGGTGCGCTTCCTCATGGGCTTCAACCGCGACGTGATCCGCCGCCGCCGCGACGAGATGCACGAGCTCGGGGTGCGGGTGCGCTGGGCCGGCCGCCGTCCCCGGCTGTGGCGCAGCGTGATCAAGGAGCTCGAGGTCGCCGAGGAGCTCACCCGCGACAACGACGTCCTCACGCTGACCATGTGCGTCAACTACGGCGGCCGAGCCGAGATCGCCGACGCCGCGGCCGCCATCGCCCGCGAGGTCGCCGCCGGCCGCCTCAAGCCGGGCGAGGTCGACGAGGACACCGTCGCCCGGTTCCTCGACGAGCCGGACATGCCCGACGTCGACCTGTTCGTGCGCAGCTCCGGGGAGAACCGCACCAGCAACTTCCTGCTGTGGCAGTCGGCCTATGCCGAGTTCGTCTTCCTCGACACGCTGTGGCCCGACTTCGACCGCCGGCACCTGTGGGCGGCGTGCGAGGAGTACGCGTCCCGCCAGCGCCGCTTCGGCACCGCCTGATGACAGCCGCGGGAGCATCGCAGCGAGCGCCGGCGAGCGAGGAGCGGACCGGGGCGCGGGATCAGGCCGAGGGGGTGGCAGGACCGTGTTCGCGGTGACCCGGCTGCGGGTGCCGGAGGACGACGTCCCCGCGTTCACCGCGGCCGCTGGCGTGCTGCTGACCGCCCTCGCCGCGCGACCCGGCCACCGGGACGGCGAGCTGGGGCGGTGCGCCGACGACCCCGGGCTGTGGGCGCTGGTCACCCGGTGGGACGGCGTCGGCGCCTACCGCCGGGCGCTGTCGGCCGCCGAGGTGAAGATCGCCGGCGCCCCGGTGTGGGTGCACGCCCTCGACGAGCCGGGCGTCTACCTCCCCCTGTAGCGCCCCTCAGCCGCCGAAGAGGTTCTCCAGCTGCGCGCGGAAGGTGAGGACCGACAGCGTGCCGAACAGCAGGACCGCCCACACCAGCGCGCCCAGCCGGACCCCGCGCACCCGGATCGGCGCGGGCAGCAGCCGCCGGTTGACCAGGATCAGCAGGCCCGCGTAGACGAACATCATGAACCCGCCGACCACGGCGGAGATGACCAGCAGCACGAGCGGCTGGGAGAAGCCGGCCAGCAGCACGACGATGCCGATGGCGATCAGCCCCCACACCAGGCCGGCGTAGACCCGGCTCTCGTTGGCGTCCCGGGCGTACGAGGTCTTGATGACGTCGGCGGCCAGGCGGCTGGTGTAGTCCACGATCCCCAGCGCGGCGGCGAACAGCGCGAAGGCGCCGATCGCCCAGAAGAAGTACTGGAACCACGAGCCGACCCGCTCGCCGAGCACCTCGCCCTCGGTCTGGATGAAGCCGATGTCGTTGGCGACGTCGCCGCGGCCGAACACCGTCGAGTACGCCAGCAGCGAGGTGAACACGATCGTGATGAACGTGATCAGCACGAAGGTGCTCAGCTGCTCGATGTTGGCGAACCGCCACCAGCCGCGCCACCGGCGCAGGTTGTCCGGGGTCGGCGCGAACACGTAACCCGTGCTCGGCACCGCCTCCGGCTCGCCGGTGATCGGGCTGACCAGCCGGGGCACGTAGCTGCCCATGCCGAAGCCCTTGTCGCGGATCCAGTTGGACTGCACCAGGTTCTGCCCACCCCCGCCGCCGGCGAAGGCCAGGGCCCCGAGCAGCAGGGCGAAGCCGAGCTCCTCGACCGGGATGCGCGGCCGGGTGACGACCTGGGGCAGGTCCGCCCACGCCGAGGCGCCGATGGCGACGACCGCGGCGACGGCGAACAGGACGATCACCGCGGCGACCTTGAGCATCTGCGCGCGCTCGAGGGCGACGTAGACGACCGGCGCCAGCGTGAGGATGAGCCCGATCGCCAGCAGCATGCCGATCGCGATCCAGCGCGGCTCGCCGCCGAACAGGTAGGTGACCAGCGTGGCCGAGCTGGTGGCCCACCCCGGCCACAGGTTGGCGAAGTAGGTGAGCAGCGCGAAGACCAGGCCCCAGTGCCGCCAGAACCGGCTGAAGCCGGTGAGCGCGGTCTCGCCGGTGGCCAGCGTGTACCGCTCGATCTCCATGTTGAGGAAGTACTGGGTGACCAGCCCGACCAGGGCCGCCCACACGAAGACCAGCCCCACCTGCGAGGCGATGTAGGGGTAGAGGACGAACTCCCCGGAGGCCAGCCCGACGCCCGCGGCGATGATGCCCGGGCCGATCAGCCGCCCGTAGCGGCGCGGGTCCTCGGGCATGTCGCGCACCTGGGGGCGGGGGTGGTGCCGGGTGGGGAAGGCGTCGGCGACGTCCTCCACCGGCATGCCGTCGGCGGCTCCCGCCCGGTCCGACCTGGCCATGGGACCTCCTCGGGCGCGCCCGGCTCCGGGACCACCGGCCGGTCGCGCCGCTCGTCGTCGAGTGTCCCCACTGTGCCCGCGGGGGGACGGCGACGCGAGCCATCCCGCCCGCGCCCCCTCCTGCGGTGCCGGTCGCCGTGCCCGACACGCCGGGCGGGGTGGCTGCCGGACGCGTGACCGTGCCCCTCCTGGGCACACCTGGACCCGGCCGGTGACACCGCCGAGCCGGCGGGAGACCACGGAGGACGCCCGATGAGCGAGCCCAGGCGGGACGAGGCGGCCGCGCCGCCGCCGTCCGCGGACCCCACCGTGCAGGTCCAGCCCCCGCCGGTGCCCGGCCGGGCGGTGCGGGCCCAGCTCGCGGCGGGGGAGATCGCGACGCCTCCCGTGCGCCCGGACGAGCCGACCGTCACGCTCGACGGGCCGGCGCCGGCGGACCCGGGTCGCACGCAGGAGCTCGACGTGCCCGCCCGCGTCCAGGTCACGGTGGGCCCGCGCCCGCGCCCCCGGCGTCGCTGGCGCACCTGGCCGTGGATCGTCGCCGTCGTCCTGGCGCTGGTCGTCCTCGGCGCCGTCCTGGTGACCATGCTGTGGCGGGGCGCGACCATCGACAGCGACGTCGACCTCGTGGGTCGGGCCGGTGGGGCGACCGGGACCTCGGCCGGACCGGGCGGCGGCTGAGCCGGCGGGCACGGGCCAACTACCGTGGACGGGTCAACCCGCCGACCGCCAGCCGGATGGAGCCCCGCGCCGTGAGCGACAGCCCCGCCAAGCACGACCCCGCACGCCTGGACAAGGTGGTGAACCTCTGCAAGCGCCGGGGGTTCGTCTTCCCCTCCGGTGAGATCTACGGCGGCACCCGCTCCGCCTGGGACTACGGCCCCCTGGGCACCGAGCTCAAGGAGAACATCAAGCGACAGTGGTGGCGGACCGTCGTCCAGGGCCGCGACGACATCGTCGGCCTGGACTCCTCGGTGGTCCTGCCGCGCCAGGTGTGGGTGGCCTCGGGCCACGTCGGTGTCTTCACCGACCCGCTCACCGAGTGCCAGAGCTGCCACAAGCGGTTCCGGGCCGACCACCTCGAGGAGGACTTCGAGGCGCGCAAGGGCCGGCTGCCCGAGAACGGCCTCGCCGACATCAGCTGCCCGAACTGCGGCACCAAGGGCGCCTGGACCGAGCCGCGCGACTTCAACATGATGCTGAAGACGTACCTCGGCCCGGTCGAGGACGAGTCCGGCCTGCACTACCTGCGCCCGGAGACCGCCCAGGGCATCTTCGTGAACTTCGCCAACGTGATGGGTGCGGCGCGGAAGAAGCCGCCGTTCGGCATCGGCCAGATCGGCAAGTCGTTCCGCAACGAGATCACCCCCGGCAACTTCATCTTCCGGACGCGCGAGTTCGAGCAGATGGAGATGGAGTTCTTCGTCGAGCCCGGCACCGACGAGCAGTGGCACCAGTACTGGATCGACGAGCGCACCCGCTGGTACACCGACCTGGGCATCGACCCCGCGAACCTGCGGCACTACGAGCACCCGAAGGAGAAGCTGTCGCACTACTCGACGCGCACCGTCGACATCGAGTACCGCTTCGGCTTCCAGGGCTCGGAGTGGGGTGAGCTGGAGGGCATCGCCAACCGCACCGACTTCGACCTGAAGACGCACTCGGAGCACTCCGGCGCCGACCTCACCTACTTCGACCAGGGCACCAACACCCGCTGGACGCCGTACGTCATCGAGCCGGCAGCGGGCCTCACCCGCTCGCTGATGGCCTTCCTCGTCGAGGCCTACACCGAGGACGAGGCGCCCAACGCCAAGGGCGGCGTCGACACCCGCACGGTGCTGCGGCTGGACCCGCGGCTGGCGCCGGTCAAGGCCGCCGTCCTCCCGCTGTCGCGCAACGCCGACCTCTCACCCAAGGCGCGTGACCTGGCGGCGGAGCTGCGGCAGAGCTGGAACGTCGACTTCGACGACGCCGGCGCGATCGGCCGCCGGTACCGGCGGCAGGACGAGATCGGGACGCCGTTCTGCCTCACCGTCGACTTCGACACCCTCACCGACGACGCGGTGACCGTCCGCGAGCGCGACTCGATGAGCCAGGAGCGCGTCGGGCTGGGCCAGGTCGAGACCTACCTGAAGACCCGGCTGCCCGTCTGCTGAGCCCGACGGTGTGCGCTGGTGCGCAGTTCCACGACCGCGAACTGCGCACCGGCGCACACCGTCGGCGGGTCAGTCCGCCCCGAACACCCGGCCGGCCGCCTCTGCACCCGCTCGAGGTGGGCGTACAGCGCGCCGCCGGGGTGGTCGACGGACTCGGCGCCGCGCTCCCGCAGGAGGTCGGCGAGCCGCTGCTCGGCCGTCACGGGGGCGCGACCGTATCGGGCGGGGCAGGGTGACCCACCTCGCCACCTACCCTGGACCCCGTGAGCAGCAGCGTCCTCGAGCGGCCGTCGTCCCCCGCGACCGGCCCCGCTCCGCTGCACCTGGGCCCGCTCACCGTCGACCCCGCCGTGGTGCTCGCCCCGATGGCCGGCATCACCAACCCGGCGTTCCGCACGCTGTGCCGTGAGTTCGGGGCGGGCCTCTACGTCTGCGAGATGATCACCACGCGGGCGCTGGTCGAGCGCAACGAGAAGACGCTGCAGATGGTGCGCGCGACCCCCGACGAGGAAGACGCCTTCTCCGTCCAGCTCTACGGCGTCGACCCGGCCACGGTCGGCCGCGCGGTGGAGATGCTCGTCGACGAGGGCGTCGCCGGCACCCGCCCGGCGCACGTCGACCTGAACTTCGGCTGCCCGGTGCCCAAGGTGACCCGCAAGGGCGGGGGCTCGGCGCTGCCGTGGCGGCGGGTGCTGTTCCGCGACATCGTGCGCGCCGCCGTGGGGGCCGCGCGCGACGTGCCGGTCACCGTGAAGACCCGCATCGGCATCGACGCCGACCACGTCACCTACCTCGACGCGGGGCGGATCGCCCAGGACGAGGGCGCCGCGGCGATCACCCTGCACGGGCGCACCGCCGACCAGCTCTACAGCGGCACCGCCGACTGGGCGCCGATCGCGCGGCTGGTCGAGGCCGTCGACATCCCGGTGCTCGGCAACGGCGACGTCTGGGAGGCCGACGACGCGCTGCGGATGGTCGCCGAGACCGGCTGCGCCGGCGTCGTCGTCGGGCGGGGCTGCCTGGGCCGGCCGTGGCTGTTCGGCGACCTGGCCGCCGCGTTCGCCGGGGAGACCCGCCGCGCGCTGCCGACGCTGCGCGAGGTCGCCGCCGTCATGCACCGGCACGCCACCCTGCTCTCCGCGGAGCAGGGCGAGCGGCACGGCTGCACCGACTTCCGCAAGCACGTCGCCTGGTACCTCAAGGGGTTCTCGGTCGGCTCCGACGTCCGCCGCGCGCTGGCCATGGTGAGCGGCCTCGACGAGCTGGCCGAGCTGCTGGCCGGCATCCCCGACCAGCCCTACCCGACCGCGGTGCTCGGCGGGCCCCGGGGGCGCACCAGCCCGCCGCGGCCGGTGGCGCTGCCCGAGGGCTGGCTGGCCGACCGTGACGACCCCCGACCGCCGGCCGGGGCCGAACTGCTCGTGAGCGGCGGGTGAGTGCCGTGACGACCGCGAGCACGACGGTCGAGGGAGCACCGCAGCGAGCGCGAGCGAGCGAGGAGCGGATCGAGACCGGAGTCGAGCCGTGAGCTCAGACCCCTACCTGTACGACGACGACCCGGCGCCGCTGCACACGGGCACCCCGCGGCCGGCGCGGGCGCTGATCCTGGCGGTCATCGGCGGCACCGTCGCCGTCGCCGTCGGCATGGCCGTCGGCCTGCCCCTGGTCAAGGGCAGCCCCGAGGAGCAGGCCCGGGAGGTCACCGGCGTCTTCCTCGCCGCGCTGGCCCAGGACGACGTGGAGACCGCCTACGGCCTGCTCTGCCAGGAGGAGCGGACCCGGGTGGCGCCGCAGGCGCTGCCCACCGAGTACGCCCCCGGCGGCGCCGGCGAGGTCACCGGCACGATCGCCGACCAGGTGGGCGGCGCGCCGGTCCAGCGGGTGGAGGTCACCTGGAGCGACGGCAGCACGTCGGTCCTCACCGTGGTGAGCGAGCAGGGCGCCCGGGTCTGCGGGACCTCCGCCGGCTGACGGAGGACCCCCTCGCAGGGCGCCGTTCCAGTACGTCACCGGGGCTGGCGCGTCCCCGCCCGGTGGGCCACCATCGCTGTCTGGTCCCGAACGGACGTATGAGACGTCTGGTACCCGGCACGGCCCGGGACCGTGCTCGCCGGGGCGGCGCACGGGGGTCCCCGGGGCGCCGTCCCGGCAGGCACTGAGCGGCCGGCGGACGAGCGCGGAGGTGCACGGTGGGCAGTGGGACCGGGACGGTATGGGTCTACGACTTCAGCGAGGGCAACAGGGACCAGAAGGACCTGCTGGGCGGCAAGGGCGCCAACCTGGCCGAGATGACCAACCTCGGGCTGCCCGTGCCGCCCGGGTTCACGATCACCACCGACGCCTGCCGGCACTACCTCGAGCACGGCAGCACGCCGCCGGACCTCGCCGACCAGGTGACCGAGCACCTGACGGCGCTGGAGAAGGCGATGGGCAAGACCCTCGGTGACCCGGCGGACCCGCTGCTGGTGTCCGTGCGCTCCGGCGCGGCCGCGTCGATGCCCGGGATGATGGAGACGGTCCTCAACGTCGGCCTCAACGACGAGTCGGTGCGCGGGCTGGCCGCCCAGTCCGGCAGCGAGCGCTTCGCGTGGGACTCCTACCGCCGGCTGATCCAGATGTTCGGCAAGACCGTCCTCGGTATCGACGGCGAATCGTTCGAGCACGCCCTCGACGAGGCCAAGCGCGAGCAGGGCACCGAGTCCGACCTGGACCTGGATGCCGAGCACCTCGAGGACGTCGTCCGCCGGTTCGAGGCGATCGTGCGCGAGCAGTGCGGCCGGGACTTCCCGCAGGACCCGCGCGAGCAGATGGACCTGGCGATCAACGCCGTCTTCGACTCCTGGAACGCCGAGCGGGCGATCCTCTACCGGCGCCGGGAGCGCATCCCCGGGGACGCCGGCACCGCGGTCAACGTCTGCGCGATGGTCTTCGGCAACCTCGGTGCCGACTCGGGCACCGGTGTGGCGTTCACCCGCGACCCGGGCAGCGGCGAGCAGGGCGTGTACGGCGACTACCTGCAGAACGCGCAGGGCGAGGACGTCGTCGCCGGCATCCGCAACACGGTGCCGCTGGCCGAGCTGGCGCGGATCGACGAGGGCGCCTACCGCGAGCTCATGTCGATCATGGGCGCCCTGGAGTCGCACTACCGCGACCTGTGCGACATCGAGTTCACCGTCGAGCGCGGGAAGCTGTGGATGCTGCAGACCCGCGTCGGCAAGCGGACGGCGGGCGCGGCCTTCCGGATCGCCACCCAGCTGGTCGACGAGGGCCTCATCGACATGGACGAGGCGGTCCGGCGGGTCACCGGTGACCAGCTCGCCCAGCTGATGTTCCCGCGGTTCGTCTCCGGCGGGGACGCCAGGCAGCTCACCCAGGGGATGAACGCCTCGCCCGGCGCCGCCGTCGGCAAGGCGGTGTTCTCCTCCGAGACCGCCGTCCAGTGGGCCGACCGGGGCGAGCAGGTCGTGCTGGTCCGCCGGGAGACCAACCCCGACGACCTCTCCGGGATGATCGCCGCCGAGGGCGTCCTGACCAGCCGCGGCGGCAAGACCTCGCACGCCGCGGTCGTCGCCCGGGGGATGGGCAAGACCTGCGTGTGCGGCGCCGAGGAGCTGCAGGTCGACACGAAGAACCGCCGCTTCACCGCCCCCGGGGGCGTCACCGTCGAGGAGGGCGACGTCGTCTCCATCGACGGCTCCACCGGCAAGGTCTGGCTGGGCGAGGTGCCGGTCGAGGCCTCCGCCGTCGTCCGCTACTTCGAGGGCGAGATCGACCCGGACTCCGCCGCAGCCGATGAGCTGGTGCGCAGCGTGCACCGCATCCTCACCCACGCCGACGAGGTGCGGCGGATGGACGTGCGGACCAACGCCGACACCCCCGAGGACTCCGCCCGGGCCCGGCGGTTCGGCGCCCACGGCATCGGGCTGTGCCGGACCGAGCACATGTTCCTCGGCGACCGGCGGCAGCTGGTGGAGAAGCTGATCCTGGCCGAGGACGACGAGGGCAAGCAGCAGGCCCTCGACGGTCTGGCGCCGCTGCAGAGGCAGGACTTCCTGGAGATCTTCGAGGCGATGGACGGGCTGCCGGTGACCGTGCGGCTGCTCGACCCGCCGCTGCACGAGTTCCTCCCCGACCTCACCGACCTGTCGGTGCGGGTGGCCGTCGCCGAGGCCCAGGGGCACCCGGACGAGGCCAACCTGCGGCTGCTGGCCGCCGTCCGCCGGCTGCACGAGCAGAACCCGATGCTCGGGCTGCGCGGGGTGCGGCTCGGCCTGGTGGTGCAGGGCCTGTTCGCGATGCAGGTGCGGGCCATCGCCGAGGCGGCCTGCGAGCGGAAGAAGGCCGGTGGCGACCCGCGGCCGGAGATCATGATCCCGCTGGTCGGGGCGGTGCAGGAACTGGAGGCCATCCGCGAGGAGTCCGAGCAGGTGCTCGGCCAGGTGTTCGAGGAGTGCGGCGTCGAGCTCGACGTCCTCATCGGCACGATGATCGAGGTGCCGCGCGCCGCGCTGACCGCCGCGGAACTCGCGCAGTCGGCGGAGTTCTTCTCCTTCGGCACCAACGACCTCACCCAGATGACCTGGGGCTTCTCCCGGGACGACGTCGAGGCCGCGTTCTTCCACGCGTACCTGGACAAGGGCATCTTCGGCGTCTCGCCGTTCGAGTCGCTGGACCGGCCCGGCGTCGGCCGGCTGGTGCAGGTCGCCGTGGAGGAGGGCCGGTCCGCGCGGCCGGAGCTCAAGCTGGGCGTCTGCGGCGAGCACGGCGGCGATCCGGAGTCCGTGCACTTCTTCCACGAGGTGGGGCTGCACTACGTGTCCTGCTCGCCGTTCCGCGTGCCGGTGGCCCGGCTGGAGGCGGGCCGGGCCGCGCTGGGGGCGGAGCACACCGGGTCCTGAGGAAGGCCTCCCCGCAGGCGCGGGGCGGGCCCCGCGAGGGGCCGAGGGGTGGTCCGGCACACCCCTCCCGGCGTCCCCGGACCGACGGAGCCGCGTGGTACCCATGACGGGTGGGTGTGCGCGCGGGGAGCCTGGTCGGTCGGGTGGTCGGCGCCTTCGCGCTCTCCGTCGTCCTGCTGGTCGTCTCGACCGCGACGGCGATCTGGTGGACGGCGCGGCAGGACTCGCGGCCGTCGTCCGACGCGATCGTGGTGCTGGGGTCGGCGCAGTACAACGGCGTCCCGTCGTCCATCTTCGAGGCACGGCTGGAGCACGCGCTCGCGCTGTACGAGAACGGCGTCGCGCCGGTGGTGGTGACCGTGGGCGGCAAGGCCGACGGCGACATGTTCACCGAGGCGGAGTCCGGCCGCGCCTACCTCGCCGAGGCCGGGGTGTCCGAGGACGCCCTGCTCGCGGTCGAGCAGGGCGTGGACACGCTGGAGAGCATGCGTGCCGTCGGCACCGCCTTCGCCGAGCGCGGCTGGGACTCCGCGGTGCTGGTCACCGATCCCTGGCACGCGATGCGGGCCGAGCGGATGGCCGAGGACGCCGGCATCTCCGCCGAGAGCTCGCCGACCCGGCAGGGCCCGGCCGTGCAGACCCGCGCCACGCAGTTCCGCTACATCCTGCGGGAGACTGCTGCCTACCTGCTCTACCGCGCGACCGGCGAGAGCATCGCCGGGGCGCCGGGGATCGGGTGAGGGACGTGCCCGTGCTCGTCCTGGGCGAGGCCGGGTCGGCCGGCTGCGAGAAGGGCGTCTCGCCCGTGCTGCGTGACGACGTCGTCGTCGCCACCGTGCGGGCGTCGAACTGGGAGGAGGCGGCCACGGCCGTCGTGGAGAACCGCGAGTGGGTGCTCGCGCGGGCCGGCCGGGAACCGACCGGCCGGGCAGCTCACGACCCCGAGGGGACGGCGCGGCTGCGCGCCCGGCAGACCTCGTGGTGGACGGGCAGCCGGGACGTCGACCTCGACGGCATGCGGGTGCAGGCCGCCGCGGCGGGGGCCGCCTGATGGCCGGGCGAGGGCGCATCCGGGCCGCCGACATCGCGCTGGTCCGCGAGCGGTCGAAGATCGACGAGATCGTCGGCGACCACCTGCAGCTCAAGCGGGCGGGCGGCGGCAGCCTGAAGGGGCTCTGCCCGTTCCACGACGAGAAGTCGCCGTCCTTCCACGTCACCCCGTCGAGGAACCTCTTCCACTGCTTCGGTTGCGGAGTGGGTGGAGACGTCATCTCCTTCATCCAGCAGATCGACCACCTCTCCTTCACCGAGGCCGTCGAGCTGCTGGCCGGGCGGGCCAACGTCGAGCTGCACTACGAGGACGACGGCGGCCGCCCGACGGGGGCGCCGTCCCGGGAGCAGGCCGGGCAGCGGGCCCGGTTGGTGGCGGCCAACACCGCGGCCGCGGCCTTCTACGCCGAGCAGCTGGGCACACCCGACGCCGCGCCGGCCCGGCAGTTCCTGGCCGACCGCGGCTTCGACCGGCAGGTGGCGCTCGACTTCGGCTGCGGTTTCGCCCCCGGTGGCTGGGACGGGCTGACCCGGCACCTGCGCGCCATGGGGTTCACCCAGCAGGAGCTGGTCACCGGCGGGCTGGCCAAGGAGTCCAGCCGCGGCACGCTGATCGACCGCTTCCACCGCCGGCTGGTCTGGCCGATCCGCGACATCACCGGCGACGTCATCGGCTTCGGCGCCCGCAAGCTGTTGGACGACGACCCGGGCCCCAAGTACCTCAACACCCCCGAGACGCCGCTCTACAAGAAGAGCACCGTGCTCTACGGCATCGACCGGGCCAAGCGCGACATCGCCCGCCGCCACCAGGCCGTCGTCGTCGAGGGCTACACCGACGTGATGGCCTGCCACCTGGCCGGGGTCACCACCGCCGTGGCCTCCTGCGGCACCGCGTTCGGCCCCGAGCACATCGGCGTGCTGCGCCGGCTGCTCATGGACCAGGACGAGTTCCGCGGCGAGGTCGTCTACACCTTCGACGGCGACGCCGCCGGGCAGGCCGCGGCGATGAAGACCTTCGCCGAGGACCAGCGGTTCGTCGGGCAGACCTTCGTCGCCGTCGAGCCCGACGGCCGCGACCCCTGCGAGCTGCGGCAGGCGCACGGCGACGCCGCCGTCCGCGACCTGGTGGGCCGGCGGACGCCGCTGATCGCGTTCGTCCTCAAGACGACGCTGGCCGGCTACGACCTCGACACCGTCGAGGGCCGCGTGGCCGCGCTGGAGAAGACCGCGCCGCTGGTCGCGCAGATCAAGGACCACGCGCTGCGCCCTGCCTATGCCCGCCAGCTGGCCGGGATGATCGGCAACACCGACGAGTCCGAGGTGCTCGATCGGGTCCGCCGGATCACCGGCGACACCGGTGGGCCACCGCAGCGCGGCCGGGCCCGGACGCCGCAGAAGAGCCCGGACGACGTCGCGGTCGAGGTGGAGCGCGAGGCGGTCAAGGCCGCACTGCAGAGCCCGGAGCTCGCCGGGCCGTCGTTCGACGCGATCCCGGCCGAGGCCTACACCGACCCCGACTACGCGGCGGTGGCCGCGGCCGTCGCCGCCGCCGGGGGAGCGGCCGCCGCGCGGGTCACCGGCGCGGAGTGGCTGGACGAGCTGGCCGCGCACTGCACCCGGGACAGCGCCACCGCGCTGCTCACCGCACTCGCCGTCGAGCCGATGCGCTCGGTGGGCGAGGCCGACTCGGTGTACGTCAACGCGGTGCTGGCCCGGCTGGAGGAGATGCACGTCAACCGGCTGGCCGTCGCGCTCAAGGGCCGGCTGCAGCGGATGAACCCGGTCGAGGCCGGCGACGAGTACATGAAGGCGTTCGGCCAACTCATGGCGCTCGAGCAGCAGGCGATCTCGCTGCGCAAGCGGGCGATGGGCGGGCTCGGGTGAGGCTGCTCGAGCGGGTGCGCCAGCGGTTCGCCCGGCCGCCGGAGCCGGTGCGCGCGGTGGTGCAGGCCTCGGCCGACCCCGACGAGCGGGTGCTGGCCTGGGGTGCCCTGGTGCGCGAGGAGGGCTGGCTGGTCGCGACGTCCCGCGGGCTGCGCCGCGTGCCGGCCGGCCTGCCGCTGCCGGAGGCCGGTGGGGTCGGCGTCCTGCCGTGGCACGAGGTCGGCACGGCCCGGTGGACGGCGACCGGCGACGGCGGGGGCCGCTTCGAGGTGACCCCGCTGACCGAGGTCGAGCCCGGGGTGCAGGCGCGACTGCCGGTGGAGCGGTACGCCCTCAGCGACGCGGGGGGCCTGCCGCCCGTCGTCCGCCGGCGGGTGGACCAGACGGTGGTCGCCAGCCGGCGCGCGCCGCTGCCCGGCGGGGGAGGGGTGCTGCTGGTGGCGCGGCGGCTGCCGGGTCAGGCCGCGCGGGAGTGGACCGTCGTGTTCGACGAGGACGCCGACCGCACCGATCCCGCCGCGCGGGAGTCCGCGCGGCAGAAGCTGGCCGAGGCGGTCGCAGCAGACCAGCCGGACTAGCCGGCCGCGACCCGCCCGGGCTCAGAGCCCGCCGGTGGTGTCCGGCGGCGGCAGCGGGGTGTCCGAGGACGACGTGCCGGCGGCCGAGCGGGCGCGGGGGACCGGGCCGGACGTCGCCGTCCCGTTGCCGGAGCTGCCGAGGCCGACCCGGGCCTTGGCCGAGTTCAGCACGCCGTCGGCGCGGGCCTGCGCCATGCCGGCCAGGCCCTGCAGCTGCGGGTTGTCCTTGGCCTGCTCCCAGGCGCGCCTGATCTGCTCGTAGCGCTCCGTGCCGGCCTTGGCGCCGAGTACGTACCCGGCACCGAAGCCGACGAGGAAGGACAGCTTCGCCACGGGGAACCTCCTGGTGGAACGCTGGACGATGGGTGATCACGGTAGCCGGGTGGGCACCGGACGCGCGACGTGAAGGGTCCTCCGCGGCCGCGCAGGGGGCGTGGGGTAGCCTCGTGCCTGCCGCGCGGGCCAGCCCGCCGATCCCCCGTAGCTCAATTGGCAGAGCATGCGACTGTTAATCGCAGGGTTATTGGTTCGAGTCCAATCGGGGGAGCAACAGAAGGCCCATGACCAGCACATGTGCTGGTCATGGGCCTTTGTCGTCAGCGGGGAGGGGGCATATCCCCGGTGATCCCCGGCTTGGTCGCCGCTACGGCCCGATGACCAGTTTCCCTGACACGAAGCGGGCGCGGTCGGCGAAGCTGCAGCGAGGCGGTTCGTCGAGGCCCACATCTCGCTCAACCGTCAACACGACCCGGACGCGCTCCGCGCTGTCGATGCCTCTGGGCGTGGTTGGCGGGGATCCCGCCGTGATGTCCGCAGGCGGGGACCCCGTGGACATCGGCGTCCACCCCGACTGTCGAGAGTGCCCGCCGCTCGATCGACGGTAGGGCGAGCAGGTCGTAGAAGTCGCCGCGATCGGGTGGAGCTGCGCCTCGACCGGCGGCGGGCCGGCGCGGTCCTGCGATCAGGTGGTCGACCGAGGCGCCGGTGAACCCAGCGCCGGTACTGAACAGCTCGGTGTAGGCGCCCTCAGGGTCTGTACATCGCCGCCTGCACGACCTGGCCCGTGTCGAGCACTCGACGCTGTCCTGACGGGGGACACGGAGGTCTGTCCTCGCACGTGGCAGCCAGTCGCCGTGAGCACCAGGCGGCGCCGTCCAGGCCGGTCACCGATGTCTGCCGGCGGTCCGTGGGCGTTGTGGTCGACGAAGGCGGTCATCGCGGGGATACGGCCGGATCTGTCTTCCGTCACGTGGAAGGGGTGTACACCCTGAGCGGTGACCTCGGTCACCCTTCCCTCGGACGTCGCCGATCGTCGGCGAAGCCCCCTCACGGAGGAGCGAGGCATGGCGTCAGGGAGTTTCGAGAGCGACACCGCCCGGGAGGAGCAGCTGCTCGACGCAGGCCGCGACGACAGGCCGGTCGCCCCCTACCAGGCCCTGTGGGCGGTGCTGTTGCTCGGCTGGGTGGTCAGCTACGCGGACCGGACGGTCACCGGCCCGGTCATCGCCTGGATGATCCAGAACGAGTCGGGGTTCATCGGGGACGCGTCCAACCCGGCGACGGTGGGTGGCCTGGTCGGCTCGATGTTCTTCCTGGGCTACATGCTCACCCAGTACCCGGGTGGGCGGCTCGGTGACCGGTTCGGTCACCGCGAGATGATCATCGTCTCGCTGCTCGCGGCCGGCGTCCTGACGATCGTATCCGGCCTGGTGGCCGGGCTCGTGGCGTTCGTCGCGGCCCGCGTGCTGACCGGCCTGGGGGAGGGAGTGTTCTACTCCAACGACCGGACCCTGATCATCACGCACACCCCAGCGGCCAAGCGGACGCTCGGTCTGGGCGTCGTCATCGTCGGCCTCTCGGTGGGCCTGACGGTCGGGATCATCGCCACGCCGCTGCTGATCGCGTGGGGCGAGTCGCTGGGGATGGGCGACGGTGCCTGGCGACTGCCGTTCCTCGTGTTCGCCGCGTTCACGTTCGTGGTGGCGGCGGTGGCGTTCGTCTTCTTCCGGGGGAAGCTCGGCGGGGCGCTGCGGCTCGGGCCGCCGTTCCTGCGCCTGCTGCTGTTCTCCACGCCGACCTTCCTGGTCATCGTCGGCCTCTTCCTGCTGGCCGAGACGTTCCAGTGGCCGGAGTGGCTGACCGCGACCATCGCGTCGGTCATCGCGCTCGTGTACATCGCGATCATCGTGCGCAGCGTCAAGCAGTCCGGTCGCGGCGCGGCCCTGCTCAACCGGAACATGTGGCTGATCTACATCGCCTACATCGCGATCCTGTGGAACCTGTGGTTCTTCAGCTTCTGGTCGGTGCAGATCGTTCGGGAGGCAGCGGAGAGCAGTCTGCTGGCCGCCGCGCTGACCGCCGCCTTCAATGCCGGTGCCGGGATCCTCGGCTTCCCCGTCGGCGGCTGGCTCGCCGACCGCGCCGTCCGCAGCGGCCGCGGCCGCAAGCCACTCGCACTGGTCTGCACCGCCGTCTACTCGGTGCTCGTGCTCCTCTTCGGCTGGAGCATCTCGGGCGGAGAGGGTGACCAGCTGCCCTCGCTGGCCCTCCTCGGGCTGCTGCTGTTCAGCTCCGGCGTGTTCTTCAACGCGCTGCAGCCGATCGTGCAGGGCATGACCGGCGACCTGGTGCCCGCCAGCGAGCGCGGCTCGGCCTTCGGCATGCTCAACCTGGTCTCGGAGATCGGCGCCGTGCTCAGCCCGGTGGTCAGCGGCATCCTCCGCGACGCGACCGGGAGCTGGGCTCCCGGGGTCTACCTCGCCGCCGGGATCATGATCGTCTCCTTCTTCCTCTACGCGATGGTCCGGGAGGCACCGGCCCACCACGAGGACCCCATCCCCGCCTGAACGTCTCCCCGACCCGTCCGAGACCTCCGAAGGAACTCCGAACATGACCGGTTCGACCTCGCCCGCCTCCATCGGCCGCCCGACCGGGCACGCCGGGTTCCGCTCGTTCCCGCTCAACGCCTGGTACGCGGCGGCGTGGGACCACGAGGTGGGGCGCAACCTGCTGCCCAAGACGATCGCCAACCGGCCGGTCGTCCTCTACCGGACCACCGGCGGTCGTCCGGTCGCGCTGGCCGACGCCTGCTGGCACCGGCTGGCGCCCCTGTCGATGGGCAAGCTGCGCGGCGAGGACGAGATCATGTGCGGCTACCACGGCATCTGCTACGACCCCGACGGCCGGGCCACGTTCATGCCGGCGCAGGAGACGATCAACCCCAGCGCCACGGTGCACTCCTTCCCGGTGGTGGAGCGGCACCGCTACGTGTGGATCTGGCCGGGCGACCCGGCGCTGGCCGACCCGGCGCTGGTGCCCGACCTGTACTGGAACGAGCACCCCGACTGGGCCGGCGACGGCAAGACCATCCGCGTCAACTGCAGCTACCAGCTGATCGTCGACAACCTCATGGACCTCACCCACGAGCAGTTCGTGCACGGGTCGAGCATCGGCCACGATGCACTGTCGGAGTCGGAGTTCACCGTGACCCACACCGACCGGACGGTGGCGGTGACCAAGTGGATGCTGGGCATCGAGCCGCCGCCGTTCTGGAAGCGCAACCTGCAGGACCGCTTCCCCGACTACGACGAGCCGGTCGACCGCTGGCAGATCATCCACTACACCGCGCCGTCGACCATCGCGATCGACGTGGGCGTGGCCAAGGCCGGTACCGGTGCACCCGAGGGCGACCGCAGCCAGGGGGTCACCGGCACGGTGATCAACACGATGACGCCGGAGACCGACAACACCTGCCACTACCTGTGGGCCTTCGCCCGCGACTGGTGTCTGGACAAGCAGGTGATCACCACCCGGCTGCGCGAGGGCGTGTCCAACGTCTTCTTCGAGGACGAGCAGATGCTCGAGGCCCAGCAGCGGGGGATCGAGGCCAACCCGGACTACGACTTCTACAACCTCAACATCGACGCGGGCAGCATGTGGACCCGCCGCATCGTGCAACGCATGATCGACGCCGAGCTCGGTTCGGACGTCGGTGCGGTGAGCGACGAGGCCGGGCACGCCGCCGCCGCGATGACCGAGGTCACCGGCGCGGCCAACGCCGAGCTGCCGGGCGACGGCGGAACCGGTCAGGCAGCGGAGGTGGCCGGCGGGGTGGCCCGGCACCGGGAGCAGCCCACGGCCGGCCTCATGGGCCGCGGACTGTAGCGGGAGCGGTCGACATGGCAGCCACGAGCGCCAAGCGGTGGCGGAGGGCGCGGGTGATCGACGTCCGCGAGGTAGCCCAGCACGTCCGGCGGATCGTCCTCGAGCCCGAGCGGCTCGAGGCGCCCGCGCCCCCCGGCAGCCACATCGACATCGGGGTCTACGTCAACGGTCGCGCCGACGTCCGCTCGTACTCCGTCGTGGGCATGAGCGGCTACGGCACCGAGCTGGTCCTCGGTGTGCAGCTGGCCCGGCAGAGCCGAGGTGGCTCGGCCTACATGCACAACCTGCGGCGGGGACAGGAGGTGTCGATCACCCAGCCGCTGCAGAACTTCCCGCTCAACTATGGCAAGCCCGGCTACGTCCTGGCCGCCGGAGGCATCGGCATCACCGCCATGGTGGCCATGGGCAAGGCGCTCAAGGCCCGCGGCGCGGACTACCGCTTCGTCTACGGCGCCCGGTCGCGGGACCTCATGGCATTCCTCGACGAGCTGGTCCCCGAGCACGGTGACTGCCTCGACCTGCGGGTCGACGACGAGGGGAGCTCCCTCGACGTCGCCGAGCTCGTCGCCGGCGTCCCCGTCGGTGGGGAGCTGTACGTCTGCGGGCCCACGCCGATGCTCGACGCGATCAGGTCGGCCTGGGCCCGGGCCGGACGGCGCCCGGCCGACCTGCGGTTCGAGACGTTCGGCAGCAGCGGCCGGTTCGCCCCCGAGGCGTTCACCGTGCGCATCCCGCGGCTGGGCCTGGAGACCCTCGTGCCGCACGACGTGTCGATGCTCGAGGCGCTGGAGGCGTGCGGTGCGGACATGATGTTCGACTGCCGCCGCGGCGAGTGCGGTCTGTGCGAGGTCAAGGTCCTCGACGTCGACGGCGTCATCGACCACCGCGACGTCTTCCTCAGCGACGACCAGCACCGGGCGGGCGACCGGCTGCAGTGCTGCGTCTCCCGCGTGGTCAGCGCCCGCACCGGGGGGCTGGCCGGCGGTGACGGGCGGCCGGCGGTCGTCTCCATCGACGTCCCGTGACCAGCGGCCTCCGTGCCGGACCGCTGCAGCCCCGGCGGACGGCGGGCGGCAAGCTGCTCGCCGTCCTCGACGCCTTCACGCGGGACCGGCCGGCGCTCACGCTGTCGGAGATCGCCCGGGCGGTCGGCGTGCCGCTGTCGACCGCCCACCGCCTGGTCGGAGAGCTGTGCGCGTGGGGCGGCGTCGAGCGCGACGAGGACGGCCGCTACCGCGTGGGCCTGCGGGTGTGGGAGCTGGGCGCCCTCGCGCCACGCGGGCTGGGGCTGCGCGAGGCGGCGCTGCCGTTCATGGAGGACCTCTACGAGGTCACCCACGAGAACGTGCAGCTGGCCGTGCGCGACGGCACCGAGCTGGTCTTCGTCGAGCGGATCGCCGGGCGGTCGGCCGTCGGCGTGCTCACCCGGGTCGGCGGGCGCTTCGCCCTGCCGCCGACCGGGGTGGGCCTGGTGCTGCTGGCCCATGCCCCGCTCGAGGTCCAGGAGGAGGTACTCGCCCGCCCCCCGGTGGGGTACACGCGGCACACGATCACCGACCCGGGACAGCTGCGCCGCGCCCTCGCCGAGGTCCGCCGCAGCGGGGTGGCGATCAGCGACCGACAGGTGACCGGCGATGCGGTGTCGGTCGCCGCGCCGGTCGAGGTCCGCGGCACTGTCGTCGCCGCGCTGTCCATCGTGGTCCGCGGCAATTCGGCGTCTGCCGTCCGCCCCTACATCCCCGGGGTCCGGGCCGCCGCCCGCGGCATCGGGCGCACATTGGCCTCGACTTCCTGACCGGCGCCCCCAGCAGCCGGGGCGGTCCCCGCCCGTCTCCCGAGCCGATCCCTGGTGGCCCGCGCCTGCTCCTCCCAACGCCCACCTCGACCACCACGTGGGTGCGTCCGGGATCGTCTGCCCTCGTCCGCCGGCTCTCACATCACGGCTGAGCTGCACAGACGGACTCGGGTGGACCACCGTGGACCCGCGGCCGACGACTGGGGGTCAGGAGGTCGCGTACGGGCACCGCGGTGGACCGCGGTGGACGATCCCGGACGAGAGACGATGGTGGTCGAGCACCACCCATCCGGCCTGGATTGCTGCCACCGGAGGCCGGACGGAGGGACACCCCCGCAGGATCCCCTGCCGAGCTGGCAGGCGTGCGGCCTCTTCGACACCGAGCACCTCGCCGAGCTCGGCGCCTTCCAGCTGGTTCCCGGTGCTCCGATCGACCGAGCGGGTTGGCCGACGTCATCGAGGACCGCGACGTCTGCAGCGCGCAGTGGCCCGGGGGAGTGTGCCCTCGGGCTGGTGGTCGAGCGCTGGGCGCCGAACCAGGTTCCTCCCGACCGTGGGCACGAGGCGCAGGTCATCGCGGACGGCTTCGGCCTGGGAGAGCGGCGGGGTCGAGTGGGGGGATCGCGGTGTTGCCATCAGCAACCTGGGCAGCGAGGAGGCCGTTCGTGACGCCGGGCCAGGCGACATCTCGTGACGATCCGGACCTCCATCGAGGTCGACGGCGACGGGACGGCATGGCCCGAGAACTCATCGACCTGGTGGACGACGCCGTGAGCCGGCTGCCGAGCCAGGAGCCTGCGGCAGAAGGCCCCCACCGAGGGTCGGATCGGCGCGACGGCCGCTCAGGTCCTGGCCCTGCGAGGGTGCATCAGCCGCTCCATCTCTGTGGCGGCCCGCTGCTTCTCCTTGTGCTCGCTGCGCTTGACCTTGACGGCCTTGCCCGACTTCTTCGCGGAGTGGTTGTCGTGGGGCGACTTGTCGGCCATGGGAGTTCTCCTCGTCGACGGCCAGAACGGCTTCTGCCTACATCTCGTGGCGCGGCCACGCCAGACTGTCCGCCGCGTCCCTCTCGGCTCACGGCATGACTCCCCCCGGATGAGCGTGCCCCCCCGGTCCGGGCCTGCCGGTCGGGCACCGCGACGCCGCCGTCCGCGGGCACGCAGCGTTCGGCCACACGGACCGACCGGTCGAGGACGCCGACCGGGTGACCGGCGGTCGATGCAGGTCCCACTGCGCGGATCAGCCGTCCTCCAGGGTGGCATGGTTCCCTGCCGGTCCCACCGGATTCGGCGCCAGGCGGTCTGCAGTCGACGGCCTGCCGAGTCGGGACGTTCCGCGCGATGGATGCTGTCCGGGTGCCTGCCGTCAAGCGCCTCCCGTCACGAGCCTTGCTGCTCACCGAGCCGCCGCGGGCGGCACTGGACCTCGCCGCCCTCGCGGCTGTCTGGCCGCTGCTCGCGACTGCCCGCCGCGGTGACGGCCACCCGGTGCTGGTGCTGCCGGGGCTGATGACCGGCGACCCCGCCACCCTGGTGCTGCGGACCGCGCTGCGCGCCCTGGGCCATGACGTGTCCGGCTGGAGCCTGGGCACCAACCGGGGCCCGACGGGCCGCGTCGTCCACACGCTGCGCGCACGACTCGAGCAGTTGCACCGGACCTCGGGACGGCGGGTCAGCCTGGTCGGCTGGAGTCTCGGCGGGCTCTACGCGCAGGAACTGGCCAGAGCCGCGCCGGGCAGCGTCCGCGGACTGGTCACCCTAGGCACGCCGGTGGTGCGATGGGCTCCCTGGGTCCGCACCGCCTCGAGGGTCGTCGACGGCGGCACCCGCCTCCTCGGCGGGGCGCCGGCGCTGCCCCGGGCCTGGGCCGAGCGCGGCTCCCTGCGCGTGCCCGCGACGTCGGTCTACACGCGGGCCGACGGCATCGTGCACTGGTCGTCGTGTCGGTACGAGGTCCGTTCCCGGCGGGAGAACGTGGAGGTGCGCGGCAGCCACCTCGGCCTGGCCTGCAACCCGGCGGTGCTGTGGCTGCTGGCCGACCGGCTGGGGATGGCCGAGGGCGCTTGGTCACCGTTCCGCCCCCCGCCCGGACTGAGCCTGCTCTTCGCCCGCCGTCGATGACACGGGCAGGCCCAGTCGAGGTCGTCGCCAAACGGCGGCGTGGGACACCCGATCCGGTCGACCCGGTGCCGGCATGACCCCTGGTCACCTGCGTGGGATCCGCTGCCGCTCGTGCTCGACCGTTTGCGCAGGTCGAGCACGAGGAGCGTGCAGCGCCACGATGTCTTCGCCGTCGACGGACCGGACGGCGGTCTCCTGATCGTTCGGCCGCCGCGGTGGGCGACGACGCCAGAACCTGGCACCGATGCGCGCGGCAGGCACCGAACCGGTCCTCGCCGAGCGGAGCAGGCGGGCTGCGCGTGCCTCGGAGCGGGTCATCGCCTCCGAGGGACGTCCATGCATCTCCAGTTCATCCGATACTGCCGTCGTCGGCCATCGTGCGCCGTCGCCGCCACGCGGCTCATTTGCCGCTGCGCCCTGCGCAACCAGCGAGGACCAAGGCCATCCGTAGAGCGAGAGATCACATCGCAGGGGTTGGTGGTTCGAGTGCAAGCAGGGGAGCACGACCGCAGGTCGTAGCCCTGTGCGGGCTCGGTCGTCGATGGTGGTCCATGGGGAACCCATGGACCAACCGCCCGGGTCGCAGGCGTGAACGCCCGGGACCGATCGCGCGGCGCAGCCGTCCACAGGGGCTTACCGGCACGGCCCGTCCGGTCAGCCGACCGGACGACGAGCCCCGGCCGGAGGGACCCGGGCAGCCCGCGGACCGGCCGGTCCGGCGGGAACCCCACCAGGTGACCGAGGCCGAGAGGCGGACGGCGGGGGGCGGAGGTCTCGACGTGGTCCGAGCGAGCCGCGGCGCCGCGTGAGCGCGCGCCGCAGCCTCCAGCCGCAGACCGACGGGTCCGGAGGGACCTCCGGCTCTCGCGGGGTGGACGGACGACGGTGTCCGCTCGCAGGGAGCCGCACGACGCTCGAGGGAGGCCACCGACCGGCGGCGCGACCGCGCGGTCGGGTGGCCCGAGCCAGAGGGAGGTCGCCGTGACCGAGACCCATCCGCCCTACCCGGTGCGGGTCGACGCGTCGATGGACGCGCCGCTGTCGCGCTGGCTGTGGCTGGTCAAGTGGTTCCTGCTCATCCCGCACTACGTCGTCCTGGCGTTCCTCTGGGTCGCCTTCATGGTGCTGACCGTGGTCGCCTGGTTCGCGATCCTCGTCACCGGCCGCTACCCCCGGGCGTTGTTCGACTTCGACGTCGGGGTGCTCCGCTGGAGCTGGCGCGTGCACTACTACGGCTACGGCGCGCTCGGCACCGACCGGTACCCGCCGTTCACCCTCGCCGACGTGCCGGACTACCCGGCGCGGCTGGACGTGCCGTATCCCGAACGGCTGTCCCGCGGCCTGGTGCTGGTGAAGTCCTGGCTGCTGGCGCTCCCGCACCTGCTGGTGGTCGCCCTGTTCGCCGGCGGGGGCCTGTGGATCAGCACGTCCTCGACGGCCGATGCCGGCGTCTGGGACGACGGCTGGGGCGCCGGTGGACTGGTCGGCCTGCTCGTCCTGATCGCCGGTGTCGTGCTGCTCTTCTCCGGCCGTTACCCGCAGCCGGTCTACGACTTCGTGCTGGGCATGGACCGCTGGGTGCTGCGGGTGGCGGCCTACGTGGCGCTGATGACCGACCGCTACCCGCCGTTCCGGATGGACATGGGCGGCGCCGACCCCGGCTCCCGTCCCGTGGGCCCGAGCGGGCCGCTGCCGGCCGGCCCCGCGGCTGCGCCCGTTCCGACCGGGGCGGTCGCGCCCCAGCCACCCCGGTACGACTCCGCGGAGCGCTGGACCGCCGGCCGGGTCGTGGCGGTCGTGGCCGGTGCCGTGCTGCTCCTGGCCGCCACCGGCCCGCTCGTCGGCGGGATCGGGCTGGCCTGGGCCGACACGGCGCAGCGCGAGGACGGTCACGTGTGGTCCGCGACCGACACCCTCTCCACCAGCGGTCACGCGCTCACCGTCGACGACATCACCCTGGACACCGCCGGGGAGGAGTGGGTGGTCGACGAGGTGATCGGCGACGTCCGCGTCGAGGCGACTGCGGTCGACCCGTCGACCGGCGTGTTCGTCGGGGTGGCCCGGGCCGCCGACGTCGACCGGTACCTGGCCGGGGTCGCGCACCGGCAGGTCGACGAGCTCGACCCGGATGCCGGGTCCGGCACCACCGGGGAGATCCGCGGCGGCCCGCCGGCGAGCCCCCCGGGACAGCAGGACTTCTGGGCCGCCCGGACGGAGGGGACGGGCACGCAGACCCTGCGGTGGACGCCGACGGACGGCGACTGGACGGTCGTGGTGATGCGCGCCGACGGGTCGGCCGGGGTGGACGTCGATGCGCGCGCCGGCGTCACCGTGCCCGCGTTGACCTGGATCTGGGTCGCGCTGCTGGTGGTCGGCGGTGTGCTCGCCGTCGCGGGGGCACTGCTCGTCGGCCTCGCCGTCCACCGCGCCCGGCCCGCCCCGCCCGGGCCGGCGCCCACGCGGTACGGCCCGCCACCATGGCCCGCTGCCGGCCCGGCCGCACGACCGCCGGCGCCGCGACCGGCACCGGCCGACGCGCCCCCGGTCGGCACGAACCCGGGGACCGACCGGTGACGCGCCGCTACCGGCTGCGATCGCCGTCAGCGGACCTCGAGCTGCGCGGGGTGGCCGTGCGGGCCGCGGCGGCGGGCGCGCTGGCCACCGGCGCGCTGGCGGCCGGTGCGTTCGCCGTCGGTGCCCTCGCGGTCGGGGCGCTGGCCGTCGGCCGGTTGGCCCTCGGGCGGGCCGACGTGCAGGACCTGCACATCGCACGCCTGCACGTCGGCGAGCTGACGCTGGACCAGCCGCTGCGCGGCCCGGAGGTGGCCGGCGCGGCGGCGGGCTGACCGGCCGTGGCCTCCACCCGCCCGGGGGCAGGACGGGACCGGCCCCGGCCGGCGGCCCCCGGCGGACGCCGGTCCGGGCACCCCGGGCTCCGGTGGAGGTGCCCTGGTTAGGCTGAGCCGGCGTACACCGCAGGCAACACGCCATCCGTCGGCCGAGGAACGGTCCGTGTGTCGAGTGAACTAGGGCTCCAGGACACCAACGGCATCCTCCGGCAGCCGTGGATCCGACCCGAGCGCACGAGCGCCGGCCTGGGGTGGGGCAGCCAGTACCTGTCCGTCCAGCGCGAGCGCCCGTACCAGGAGTCGTTCCAGGCCGCGCGCACCCACCTGGTGATCCTCCACCTGGACGGGCCGGTCACCGTGCGCCGCAGGAGGGGGAGGCTGAGCCGCTCCCGGACGGTCCCGGCGGGCGGACTGTTCATCCAGCCGGCGGGCCGGGACCTGACCGTCGAGCTCGGCGGCCCGCTGAGCACCGTGCACCTCTACCTCACCGACGACCTGGTCCAGGACGCCGCCGGGTCGGACGAGCCGGTGGAGCTGGGGGAGGAGCTCGGCACGAGCGACCGGCTGCTCGAACAGCTGGTGCTCTCGATGGACGAGACGCTCCGCCGCTGGGAGCCCGCAGCCCGCACCTACCTCGACCAGCTCGGCAGCATGGTCGCCGCGCAGCTGGTGCGACGGCACGGTGCCGGGGCCGGCTCCGGGGACGACCGGCCCGCCGGCGGGCTGGGGGACCGGCAGCTGGCGGCCGTGCGGGCGGTCATGGAGGAGCGGCTGGCCGAGCCGCTCTCGCTGGCCGACCTGGCCGCGGTCGCCGGGTTGAGCGTCAGCCAGTTCAGCCGGCGGTTCAAGGCGCGCACCGGCCTCGCGCCGCACCGGTTCCTCCTCGGTCTCCGCGTCGACCAGGCGGTCCGGTTGCTGCGCAGCGACGGGGCCTCGATCGCCGACATCGCCGTCCGGTGCGGGTTCTCCCACCAGGAGCACCTGACCCGGGTCATGCGGGCGCGGCTCGACACCACCCCCGGGGCCGTCCGGCGCGGTTGCTGAGCGGGCCGTCCCTCGTCCGACCGCGCGATCCGTGCAGGAAGACGGCCGGATCGTGCAGGCGTGCGGGTCGTGGCGCGCCGCACACTCGGAGCCGACGTGACCCGAGCCCCGAGGAGAGGCACCCATGGCAGACCTCGACACCGACGTCCTGGTCGTCGGCAGCGGACCGGCCGGTTCCGCGGCCGCACTGGCCCTGGCGACCTACGGCGTCCGGACGACCGTGATCACCAAGTACGGGCGGCTGGCCGACACCCCCCGGGCGCACATCACGAACCAGCGCACCATGGAGGCGCTGCGCGACCTCGGCGTCGAGGAGGAGGTGATGGCCGAGGCCGTTCCGCAGGAGCTGATGGGCAACCTCGTCTACTGCACCTCGATCGCCGGTGAGGAGCTCGGCCGGCTGCACGCCTGGGGCACCCGGCCCGACCGGCTGGCCGACTACACCGCGGCCAGCCCGTCGCGGATCTGCGACATGCCGCAGGACCTGATGGAGCCGGTGCTGCTGCACAACGCCCAGTCCCGCGGGGCGAGGGTCCGCTTCGACACCGAGTACCTGTCGCTGCAGCAGGACGACGACGGCGTCACCGTGCAGGTGCGCGACCGGCTACGGGGTGACGAGTACGAGATCCGGGCGAGGTACGTGATCGGCGCGGACGGCGGCCGCAGCCAGGTGGCCGAGGACATCGGCCTCCCCCTGCGGGGCCGGATGGGAGTCGGCGGCAGCATCAACATCGTCTTCGAGGCCGACCTGTCCCACCTGGTCGCCGACCGCCCGTCGGTCCTGTACTGGGTGCTGCAGCCGGGCGCCGACGTCGGCGGCATCGGCGCCGGCCTGGTGCGCATGGTGCGGCCCTGGCACAGGTGGCTGATCGTCTGGGGCTACGACATCGACGGCCCGGCGCCGGACCTGACCGAGGAGTTCGCGCTCTCCATCGTGCGCAAGCTCGTCGGTGACGACTCGGTCAAGGTGTCGATCACCTCCAGCTCGGCGTGGACGGTCAACCACGTGTACGCCGAGCGGTACTCCGCCGGCCGGGTGTTCTGCGCCGGCGACGCCGTGCACCGGCACCCGCCGTCGAACGGCCTGGGCTCCAACACCTCGATCCAGGACGCCTACAACCTGGCCTGGAAGCTCGCCGCCGTCGTCAGGGGGCAGGCGGGTCCGGGGCTGCTGGACACCTACTCGGCCGAGCGGGCGCCGGTGGGCAGGCAGATCGTCGACCGGGCCAACCAGAGCATCGGCGAGACCGCCCGGATCTTCGACGCCCTCGGGCTGCTGGACACCGAGGACCCCGAGCTGATGGTCGAGCACATGGCCGCCCGCAAGCAGGCGACGCCCGAGGCGGAGAAGCAGCGCGCGGCCCTGCGCGAGGCGATCGCGTTCAAGGACTACGAGTTCAACTGCCACGGGGTGGAGATGGACCAGCGCTACGAGTCCGCCGCGGTGGTGCCGGACGGCACCCCGCCGGAGCAGCCGGTCCGCGACCCGGAGCTCTACTCCCACGCCACCTCGCGCCCCGGCGCCAAGCTGCCGCACGCCTGGCTGACCACCGACCACCGCCGCCAGGTCTCCACCCTCGACCTCGGTGGGCACGGCCGGTTCACCGTGTTCACCGGCATCGGTGGGGACGGCTGGGTGCGCGCCGCGGCCGCGGTGGGGGAGCGGCTGGGCATCGACGTCGCCGCCGTCGTCATCGGCCCCGGTCAGGAGCACGACGACCTGTACGGCGACTGGGCGCGGGTCCGCGGCATCGACGACGGCGGCGTGCTGCTCACCCGACCGGACAACCACGTCGCCTTCCGCCAGGCCGGCGGCGCGTCCGACGCCGAGGCCGAGGCGGCGCTGGAGCGCGCGCTGCGCACCGTGCTGGACCGGGTCGAGGAGGTGCGGGCGTGAGCGACCGGCAGCTGTTCACCGAGAAGGGCTCGGCCGAGGTCGTGGCCGCGAGCTTCGCGAACACCCCCGACCCGCGGCTGAAGACGGTGCTGACCTCGCTGGTCCACCACCTGCACGCCTTCGTCAAGGACGTCGAGCTGACCGAGGAGGAGTGGGGGTCCGCGATCGACTTCCTCACACGCACCGGGCACATGAGCGACGACGTGCGGCAGGAGTTCATCCTGCTCTCCGACGTCCTGGGCGTCTCGATGCTGGTCGAGACCATCAACCACCGCACCGGGGGCACCTCGACGGAGTCGACGGTGCTCGGGCCCTTCCACATGGTCGAGTCGCCGCCGCGGCAGCTGGGCGACGACATCGCGCTGGACGGCAAGGGCACGCCGTGCCTGGTGTCCGGGCGGGTGACCGGTCCGGACGGCGAGCCGCTGGCGGGGGCGTCGGTGGACGTGTGGCAGACCAACGAGGACGGCTTCTACGACGTCCAGCAGCCCGGCATCCAGCCGGCGGGCAACCTGCGCGGGCTGTTCACCGCCGACGACGACGGCCGGTTCTGGTTCCGCTCGGTCGTGCCGCGGTACTACCCGATCCCCGACGACGGGCCGGTCGGCCGGCTGCTGGCCGCCACCGGCCGGCACCCCTACCGGCCGGCGCACCTGCACTTCATCGTCGCCGCTCCGGGCCATCGGCCGGTGACCACGCACGTGTTCGTCGCCGACAGCCCCTACCTGGACTCCGACGCGGTGTTCGGGGTCAAGGAGAGCCTGATCCGGGACGTGCCGGAGGTCGACGACCCGGCGCGCGCGGCGGAGGTCGGGCTGGCCAACCCGTTCCGGACGCTGACCTTCGACCTGACGCTGCTGCGGGCCGACCAGGCCCCGCCGGCCGCCCAACCGGCGCAGGCGCAGCCGACCGTGGTACGGGGCGCGCCCTCGTGATCGGGCCGTTCACCCACACCGCGCTGCCCATGCGGGTCGTCTTCGGCCCCGGCTCCCTGGCCGCGCTGCCCGACGAGGTCGACCGGCTCGGCCTGCAGCGGGTCCTGGTGCTGTGCTCCCCGGAGCAGCAGGCCACCGGCGAGCAGGTCGCCGCCGCACTGGGCGCGCGGGCCGCCGGGGTGCTGGCCGAGGCCCGGATGCACGTGCCCGTCGAGGTCGCCCACCGGGCCCGCGAGCTGGCCGCCGAGCTGGGCGCCGACGGCTGCGTGGCGGTCGGCGGCGGGTCGGCGATCGGGCTGGGCAAGGCGATCGCGCTGGAGCACGGCCTGCCGGTGGTCGCCGTCCCGACCACCTACGCCGGCTCGGAGATGACGCCGGTGTGGGGGCTGACCGAGGGCGGGGTGAAGCGCACCGGCCGCGACCTCCGGGTGCTGCCCGCGAGCGTGCTCTACGACCCGGAGCTGACGCTGACCCTGCCCGCGCAGCTGTCGGCCACCAGCGGGGTCAACGCGATCGCGCACGCCGTCGAGGGGCTGTACGCCCCCGACGCGACGCCGATCGTCTCGCTGATGGCCGAGGAGGGCGCCCGGGCGCTGGCCGCCGCCCTGCCGCGGGTGGTCGCCGACGGCACCGACCTCGACGCCCGCGGCGAGGCCCAGTACGGCGCCTGGCTGTGCGGGGCGGTGCTGGGTGCGACCACCATGTCGCTGCACCACAAGCTGTGCCACGCCCTCGGCGGCACCCTGGACCTGCCGCACGCGCCGACGCACACCGTCGTGCTGCCGCACGCGCTGGCGTACAACCAGCCGGCTGCGCCGGACGCGGTCGCCGCGCTGTCCCGGGCCCTCGGCGGCGTCCCCGACCCGGCCCGCGAGCTGTGGGAGCTCGCCGGCCGGCTCGGCGCGCCCCGGTCGCTGGCCGAGCTCGGCATGCGGGAGGAGGAGGTCCCGCGCATCGCCGAGCCGGCCGTCGCCGCCCCCTACGCCAACCCGCGGCCGGTCACCAGGGAGGGCGTCGAGCGCCTGCTGCACGCCGCGTGGGCGGGCGAGCTCCCCGAGGCCCTGCGGCGCTGAGGGTCGGAGGCGGGCGCTCGACGGTCACGTCACGGGTTGGTGTCCACGGCCGGCTGCGGCTGGTCCGCGACCGAGCACCCACCGGCGCGCCCGGTCGGCCGGGATCGCGACCAGCCGCTCCAGCGGTCCCTGGCCCACCCACCGGTTCCACAGCACGGCGAAGACCACGGCGCCGGCCACGAGACCCAGCCACAGCGCGAGCAGGTCGTCGGTCGGCACGATGGCCAGCACGACCGCGTGCGTGGCGTAGACGGTCAGGGTCATGGACCCGGCCAGCGCCACCGGTCGCAGCAGGCGCTGCGGGGGACGCAGCCGGCACACCAGCAGCACCGCGCCGAGGACCGCGATCGCCGACCCGAGGGTGCTCAGCATGTCCAGCGGCGTCCCCGAGTGGTGCGTGCGCGACGCCAGCCACCACCAGGAGTCGACCAGGTCCCCGTCCCACACGACCTCGGCCGCGGTCGTCCCCGGCTCCGACGCCGCGAGCAGGCGCTGCAGGCCGCCGAGGCGGGACACGAGCAGCCACGAGGCGGACCACGCGGCGACCGCCAGCGCCAGCCCACCGGCCAGCAGGCGGACGGCGACGGTCCGCGAGGACAGGTCCAGGCGCCCGATGGCCAGCCCCACGCAGACGTAGGCGGTGTAGGTCACCGCGGGGAAGGTCCCGGTGACGAGCACCAGGAGGAGCAGGTCGACCGGGTCGGTGATCGGCGAGGTCAGCGTCGGCAGCGGGTCGAACTCGTCCTCCAGGCCGAGGCTCCCCGCGGCCATCAGCAGCAGCGGACCCACCACGACGAGCGCCCCGGCGATGCCGACCAGCGTGCGCGGGCGGAGGCCGACGAGCGGGATGGCGAGCAGGAAGAAGGCGCCGTAGTAGGTCAGGATCATCCCGACCGAGTCGGGCGAGACGTAGCCCAGCGCGAGGCCCAGGGTGCCGATGAGCACCGCGCGGACGGCGATGTTCGCCCGGGCGGCCCGCCGGGCCGGACCCCGCACCGGGCGGGGACCCCCCGAGATGAAGGCCAGGCTGATGCCGGCGACCATCACGAACAGCGTCGCCGCCCGTCCGGTGAGCGTCATCCCGGTCAGGGTCAGCCGGCCGTCGTCGTCGAAGACCTCCCAGACGTTGGTCGCCAGCATCGCGATCAGGGCGATCCCGCGGGTGACGTCGACGCCCAGGGACCGGTCCTTCGCGGGGCCGGTGACCGGGGTGGCCGCAGCCGTGCCGGGAGAGCTGGTGTGCGCGGCGAGCATCGGGAACCGCCTGTCCGTCCGAGGGTCGCGCCATCCTGGCCGCGGCGGCGCGGCGGCGAGGTGGTCCGCTTCCCCCGCTTCCCGGATTTTTGCCATCTCCTTGCCCGCACCACGGGCCACCGTGGCGCGACAGCGACCGGGCCACCGGGCAGGCTGGGTGGCGTGAAGGTGCTGCTGCCCGACTCCCTGCCGCTCGACCCGACGCTGCCCGAGGGGGTCGAGGCGGTGCGCTACGACGCGACCGCCCCGGTGCCCGACGAGCACCTCGACGCCGAGGTGCTGGTGGTGTGGGGCAGCTCGACCGGCGACCTGCGCGCCGTCGCCGGCCGGATGCCGCGGCTGCGCTGGATCCAGACCCTCGCGGCCGGGCCGGACGCCGTCCTCGCCGCGGGCTTCCCCGACGGCGTGCTGGTCACCTCCGGTCAGGGCCTGCACGACCGGCCGGTCACCGAGCACGCCCTGGCCCTGGTCCTCGCGCTGCTGCGCCGGCTGCCGGCCGCGCTCGCCGCCCAGGCCGGGCACCGCTGGGCCGACGAGCTCGGCGGGCTCCAGCCGCTGCACCCCGAGGGCGCGGTGACCACCCTGCTCGACGCGCGCGTGCTGGTCTGGGGCTTCGGCAGCATCGGGCAGACCCTGGCTCCGCTGCTGCAGGCCCTCGGCGCGCAGGTGCGCGGGGTGGGGCGCAGCGCGGGGGAGCGGGCCGGCTTCCCCGTCGTCGCGGAGGACCAGCTGGAGGCGGAGCTGCGGCAGACCGACGTCCTGGTCATGATCCTGCCCGCCACCGAGGCCACGACCCACGCGCTGGACGCCGGCCGGCTCGCCGCGCTCCCGCCGCACGCGCTGGTGGTCAACGTCGGCCGGGGCGCCACCGTCGACGAGCCGGCCCTCGTGGCCGCCCTGCGCCAGGGGGACGTCGCGGGTGCCGCCCTCGACGTCACCGAGGTGGAGCCGCTGCCGGTCGACTCCCCGCTGTGGGACGCGCCGAACCTGCTGCTGACCCCGCACGCGGCCGGCGGCCGGCCGGTGGGCGCCGACGAGCTGGTCGCCGCCAACCTCGCGGCGCTGCTGGCCGGCCGCGAGCTGCGCAACGTCGTCGAGCGCTGAGACGCGGCGCGGCCCGCCTCCCCGGGGAGGCGGGCCGCGCCGTGCGACGAGGGGTCGGCGCCCGACGGCGCCCGATGACCCCTCGTGCAGGCTCCGTCCTCGAACGCGAGGCGATCGGGCAGCGGGAGTCGCGCGCCGCGAGGTCCCGCCGGACCAGCCCGGCTAGAAGACCCCGTACCCGGACAGGACGGCGTAGGCGCCGGCAGCGTCGTCCGCAGTGTCCAGGATCTCCTTGATGATCTCTCCGACGCGGGGCCGGGGCGCGTGGAAGTGCAGGATCTCGATCGCCCGGGCGGCCGGCACGTAGTCGGCGGGCACCTGCTCCTGCCAGAACTCCATGCGGGAGCTGGGCTTCCAGAAGATGCCCTTGCCGTCGACGCCGTAGGTCTGCGGTGACGTCCGGTGCAGGAAGTTGCCGCCCTCGTCCGTGACCCAGGCGATGACCCCACCGGTGAAGCCGACGATCCAGTTGTCCGACCACGTCCGGGTCGAGGCCCAGAGCATCCCGTCCTGGTTGACGGTCACGTCGGTCTCCATGTAGTGCGCCGCGCCGGTGATGTCGGGACTGGTCACCCGCCGGTTGAGGGCGGGCCGGGGGACGTCCCGGACGCCGCCGATGTCCCGGAAGTCCGACGACCTCAGCCGTCCGGGACCGCCGGACCGGCTGACCGCCCCGTCGTCGTCCTGGGCAGGGCTCGTCCGGACCGGCGAGCGCGTGGTGCGCCGGCCGTCACCGTCGCCGACCCTCCGTCTCAGCTGCGCCAGCTCCTGCTGGAGCTGCTGCAGATCGGTGGCGACGTCCTCCTCCAGGACGGCGGACGTCGTACGACCCCGCGACGACTGCGAGCCGCCGAGGTCCGCGGCGGCCGCGGACGGCTGCCTCTGCTCCAGGTCCTCCGCCCTCACGCGGTCGTCGCGTTCCTCCGAGCGCGACCGGGACGACCGGCCCTGGTCACGTTCGACGTCGCGGTCCAGCACGCGGTCGTCCCGATCGTTGCCCAACCTGACCATCCCGCACCTCCACGGTGGCTACCGACTGACCGTCTCTCCACGTCGTGCCGCAGCAGCACCCCGGTCGCTGCCGGCGATGATCGATCGACGGGGCACGCGCTTCCCGAGCGTGAACGGACGCCGCAGCTCGAACTCGCGGTCGGGTCGCCCGTCGACGAGGTACACCGGCGACTGGGTGGGCGGCATGCCCGCCACGATCGCGTCGTGGAAGCTCCGGTGGCCGCCACGGAAACGCCCTCGACGCCACGCCTGGACCAGGCGGCCGGTGAACAGTCCGTTGTCGTCGCCGTCCTGGGCGAGCTGGTTCTCCGCACAGGCACCGAAGTAGATGAGGCTGGCGGCCATCGACCGTCGGCGCGCGTACCGCTCCTGCAGTGCGCGGTACTCGTCGTAGTTGGCCTGCTGCGTCTGTTCCTCGGTCTCCTCCGGCAGTGCCCGCTGGCGCGCCCGTGGTCCCGGTCGCAGCCGCTGCAGCACCTCGCGGACGGCGTCGTCGTACTCCTGGGAGCCGCCGGCCACCGCTCCCGCGACGAGGAGGTCGGCCGCGATGCCGAAGGACTCCAGCAGCCGGCCGACCAGCAGCTCCAGGGCTCCCTGCTCGTCCGGGCTCCCGGGTGCGAGCCCGAACGACGGATCCGGGACCAGGAGGTCGTCCAGCGACTCGTCCGGGTCCGCGGTGGAGTCGCCTCGGATCGACCGGAAGGTGGTCTGCCCGAGAGTGTCGTAGTAGGCGCTCTTCAGCCGGGATCGCGTGGTGCCACCGGCATGGCACAGGTCGAAGCAGGTGAAGACCTCCACGCCGGGCGAGAAGTTGCAGAACAGGTCGTGCACCTCGTCGTCCAGGACCTCCCTGTCGAACAGGCACACCGTCTCGTCCCGCCGGTCCCGCTCCTGCCGGTCGCTGGAGAACGGCCGCAGCTGTCCGCCGTGGCTGGACACGGAGACGACCACCATGTCGCCTTCGGTCAGCGTGTCGGCGGCGTCCTCCAACCACCTCCGGAAGGCATCGCTCGTCGCCTGCTCGTCGACCAGCACGGTGACGTCGAAGTCCTCGTCACTCGCGATGTCGGCCATGGCGTCGGCGTCGTTGACGCAGCCGTAGAGCTCGGGCGGCGGCGGGACGTAGCCCTCTCCGACGTAGTTGACGCCGAGGTGGAGGGAGAGGCCCCGGGGGCCCCGTCGCGTGCCGCGCGTCGCCCGATCGCCCTGGTCCTGCCCGCGGCGTCCCCCGGAGCTCGCCCGCGCATCCGACGTCTCGGTCGAGCGGGGCGTGGTCCCGGCGTCCGGCCGGGTGTCCGGAGCCCCCTCGACGGCGTTGGGCGCCGATGCCGGACCTGGGTCCACCGCGGTGTCGGCCCCTGTGTCCCGGTCGACGTCTGCATCGCGCTCGGAACGGCCCATCGTGACTCACTCCTCGCAGCTGCGCTGCCGCAGGGGCGCCCCGCGTCAGCGGCCCACCCTCCACGCCGGAGCACCGGGTGACGGTCATCCAAGACCAGTGGCCGTCACCCACCCGTCACGCCTGCGTCACCGGTACGTGGACCCCCCACCCGAACCGCGGCGCGGCCCGCCTCCCCGGGGGAGACGGGCCGCGCCGTGCGTGCGGGAGCCGGTCAGCGCCCGGCGGCGCCGACCGACTCCGGCTGCTCGGTCCGCGCCGGCGGGGCGTGCCGCTCCAGCGCGGCACCCTCGACGTCCAGGGTCGGCAGCCAGCGCAGCCAGCGCGGCAGCCACCACGCCGTGTCCCCGAGCAGGGCCAGTGCCGCGGGCACCAGCACCATCCGGACGACGAAGGCGTCGAAGGCGATGCCCGCGGCCAGCGCGAAGGCGATCGACTTGATCGTCGCGTCGCCAGAGGGCACGAACCCGGCGAACACCGAGAACATGATCAGCGCGGCCGCGACGACGACCGGGGCCGCCTGGCGGAAGCCGGTGCGGATCGCCTCCAGCGGCGAGGCGCCGTGGCTGTGCGCCTCGTGCATCCGCGACACCAGGAAGATCTGGTAGTCCATCGCCAGCCCGAACAGGATGCCGATCACCAGGATCGGCGTGAGGCTGATCAGCGGGCCGGTGCCCTCGAGGTTGACCAGGCCGGCCAGCCAGCCCCACTGGAACACCGCGACGGTGGCGCCGAGCGCCGCCCCGACGGTCAGCACGAAGCCCAGGACGCCGACCAGCGGCACCAGCAGCGAGCGGAAGACCAGCACCAGCAGCACGAGCGCCAGGCCCACGACCAGCGCCAGGTACACCGGCAGCGCGGCGTCCAGGCTGGCGGCGACGTCCACGCTCACCGCGGTCGCGCCGGTGACCGAGGTGTCGGCGCCGTCGGCGTCGGCCAGCAGGTCGCGCAGGTCGGCCACCAGCTGCTCGGTGGCCGGGTCGGTCGGGCCGGACCGCGGGATGACGCTCAGCAGCGCGGCGGTGCCGTCGGCGTTCGGCACCGGCGGGGTCACGAGGGCGACGTCGTCCAGACCGGTCACCTGACCGGCGGCCGCGGTCGCGGCCGGCACCGCGCGGTCGCCCTCGAAGAGCACGGTGAGCGGGCCGCCGAAGCCCTCGCCGAAGCCGTCGGCGAGCAGCTCGTCGGCGCGGGCCTGCGAGCTGTCCTCCGGCGGGGTCTGCACGAGCGTGGTCTGCATCGAGAAGAACGGCACGGAGACGGCGCCGAGGGCCACGACGGCCAGCAGCAGGGCCACGACGCGGTGGCGGGTCACCGTGGTGACCCAGCCGGCCAGGAAGCCCGGCCCGGCCGCGTGGTGGGTGTGCGCCTGGCCGCGCTGCCGCTTCGGCAGTACGCGGAGCCCCAGGAAGCCCAGTGCGGCCGGCACCAGGGTGAGCGCGACGAGCACGGCGACGACGATGGTCGCTGCCGCGGCCAGGCCCATCTGGGTGAGGAACGGGATGCCGGCGACGAACAGGCCGGTCAGCGCGATGACGACGGTGAGCCCGGCGGTGACGACCGCGGAGCCGGCCGTGCCGACGGCGGTGGTGATGGCGGTGCCGACGTCGGCGCCCCGGCGGAGCTCCTGGCGGAACCGGTTGACGATGAACAGCGCGTAGTCGATGCCGACGGCCAGCCCCAGCATCGCGGCCAGGACCGGGGTGGTCGAGGACAGCTCGGTGTAGCCGGTGGCGATCGTGATGCCGAGGACGCCGATGCCGACGCCGACCAGCGCGGTCAGCAGGTTCATCCCGGCCACGACCAGCGAGCCGTAGGTGACCGCGAGGACCACCAGCGCGACGACCACACCGATGACCTCGGCCGGACCGCCGATGTGCGGGGGTGCCTGGACCGCCTGGCCGGTGACCTCGACGGTGAGCGCGCCGTCCCCGGCGTCCTCGACGACGGCGGTCAGTGCGTCCTGCTGCGCGGGGGTCACCTCGCCGACCGGGGCCCCGTAGGTGACGGTGCTGTACCCGGTGGTGAGCTCGGCGTTCACCGACGGGGCCGCCGGGTCCAGCGGGTCGCTGGCCGACGCGACGCCGGGCAGCTCGCCGAGCTCGGCCACCAGCGCGCCGATGGCCGCGGCGTTCTGCGGGTCGGCCAGCGTCGAGCCCTCCGGGGCGGCCACCACGACTTGCGCGGTGGCGCCGCCCGCGGCACCGAACTCCTCGCTGATCCGCTCCAGCGCGGTGGTGGACTCCTGGCCGGGGATGGCGAAGCTGTCCGACGTCTCACCGGCCAGGGTCACCGCCCCCACGCCGCCGCCGACGAGCAGCACCAGCCAGACGAGGACGACGGCCGTGCGGTGCCGGTGCGAGAACGCACCGAGCCGGGACAACAGAAGAGCCATGGGGGATCAGGCCTCCACCTGGTCGGGGTCGGGGAGAGCCGCGCCGGGTCGGCGGTGACCGAGCGCGTCGAAGCAGGTGGCGACGATGTGCTGCCGCCACGCGGTGGTCCGGTCCTGCGCGTGTGCGGCGAGGGTGAGGACGGCGAGCGCGGCGAGGGCGCCGACGACCCGGACCGCGCGTGGCGGCTCCAGGACCTCGGGGTCCACGCCGAAGGCCCGCAGCACCAGGTCGGTGACGGCGGACTCCGGTTCGGCGTCCAGGTCGGTCACCGGGGCCAGCATCAGCGCGACCAGCCCGGGGTGCGCGAGCGCCACGTCGACCAGGACCTCCAGGGCCCGCAGGTCGCGGGCCGGCCCCGGGGGCAGGTCGCCCAGCTGGTCGAGCACCCGCCGGCCGAGCGTGGCGGCCTGGCCGAGCACCGCCTCGTGCAGCGCGTCCTTGCTCGGGTAGTGGTGCAGCAGGCCGGTCTTGGACAGCCCGACCGCGTCGGCGACGTCCTGCACGGAGGTCTTCGCGTAGCCGCGGCGGGCGAACAGGGCGGCGGCGCGGTCGAGGATGCCCTCGTCCACCAGCTGCCGGAACGGTCGGGTCACGTCGGAGGACGGTACGGCGTCACCGACCGATCCGGTCGGTAACGGGACCAGATCGGTCGGTGTGTTGGCTCACCACCCCCGTGGTGTGCACCGATCGCGGTCCCCGGGGGGTGTGCCGGGTGCACCGCGCCGCCTGCGGGGGGCGCCGCGGCCTACTGGTCCCCTGAGCAGCGCTGAGTCCCAAAGTGAGACAGGTGCCCCGCTCCGCAACGGGTGCTGACGTCCCTAGCGTCATCGGCCATCGACGTGACCGCGGTCACATCGGACCGGCCGCGTCCGCGGCCGCGACGCAGGCACCCCCTGAGGAGCGACGTGAAGCGACTGACGGCACTCGGCATCTCCATCGGCGTCCTCGCCGGCCTGTTCACCTGGTTCGCCGGCACGGTGACCCAACTCGGGTCGTGGCAGTCCCCGTTCGTCGTCTGGGTCGGCTTCGCCGCCTGGGCCTGCTTCTACGCCGTCGGCGGCGGGACCGCCGGCCTGGTCAAGACCGCCGCCTCCAACGTCAGCGGTGTGGTCTGGGGCTGGCTGATCGTGTGGGCGGCCGGTCAGGTCGTGGCCGGCTCGGCGGCCGTCCTCGGCCTGTTCGTGGCGCTCGCGGCCTTCGGCATGTGCGTCCAGGCCGGGTGGCCGCCGCTGGCGTTCATCCCGGGTGCCTTCATCGGCGCGGCGAGCTTCTTCGGCACCGGGGCGCTGTTCTGGTCGACGGTGGTCTCCCTGCTGGTCGGGGTGCTGCTCGCGTACGCCTCCGAGCGGCTGGGCGACGTGGTCGAGAAGGCGCTGGGCGGACGCCGTGGCCGGCACGTCGGGCAGCGCCCCGCCGTCGCCTGACGACCTCCTGTCGCGACGACCTCCGTACCGCCTGGCCCGGCCCGTCCGGCCGGGCCACGCGGCGGATGCGGGTGGTCACCTGGGCCACCGGCCCGGCGTCTGGGACGCTCGTCTCCCACCCCGACCCCTGAGGAGCGCCTGTGTTCAGCAAGGTCCTGGTCGCCAACCGTGGCGAGATCGCGGTGCGGGCGTTCCGCGCGGCCTACGAGCTGGGAGCCGCCACCGTCGCCGTCTTCCCGTGGGAGGACCGCAACTCGGTGCACCGGCTCAAGGCCGACGAGAGCTACCAGATCGGCGAGGAGGGCCACCCGGTCCGTGCCTACCTCTCGGTGGACGAGGTCGTCGGCGCGGCACGGCGGGCCGGGGCGGACGCCGTCTACCCCGGCTACGGGTTCCTCTCGGAGAACCCGGAGCTGGCCGAGGCGTGCGCGCAGGCGGGGATCACCTTCGTCGGCCCGCCGGCGTCGGTGCTGGAGCTGACCGGCAACAAGGCGCGCGCGATCGCCGCGGCCCGGGACGCCGGGCTGCCGGTGCTGGCCTCGACCGAGCCCAGCGCCGACCTGGACACCCTGCTCGCCGCGGCCGAGGAGCTGCCGTTCCCGGTGTTCGTCAAGGCGGTCGCCGGCGGCGGTGGGCGCGGCATGCGGCGGGTGGCGGAAGCGGCGGAGCTGGCCGGCGCGGTGCAGGCGGCGATGCGGGAGGCGGAGTCGGCGTTCGGCGACCCCACGGTCTTCCTGGAGCAGGCCGTCGTCGAGCCGCGGCACATCGAGGTGCAGATCCTGGCCGACGGTGCCGGGAACGTCGTCCACCTCTTCGAGCGGGACTGCTCGGTGCAGCGCCGGCACCAGAAGGTGGTCGAGCTGGCCCCGGCGCCGAACCTCGACCCCGCGCTGCGCGAGCGGATCTGCGCCGACGCGGTCGCCTTCGCCCGGGCCATCGGCTACGTCAACGCCGGCACGGTGGAGTTCCTGCTCGACCGCGAGGGTCGGCACGTCTTCATCGAGATGAACCCGCGGATCCAGGTCGAGCACACGGTCACCGAGGAGGTCACCGACGTCGACCTGGTGCAGTCCCAGCTGCGGATCGCCTTGGGGGAGACCCTCGCCGACCTGGGCCTGTCGCAGGACACCATCGTGCTGCGGGGGGCGGCGCTGCAGTGCCGGATCACCACCGAGGACCCGGCCAACGGGTTCCGCCCGGACACCGGCCGGATCACCGCCTACCGCTCGCCCGGCGGCGCCGGGGTCCGGCTGGACGGCGGCTCGTCGCTGGGCGCGGAGGTCGGCGCGCACTTCGACTCGATGCTGGTGAAGCTGACCTGCCGCGGGCGCGACTTCGGCGTCGCCGTGGCCCGGGCCCGGCGGGCGGTCGCCGAGTTCCGCATCCGCGGCGTGGCCACCAACATCCCGTTCCTGCAGGCGCTGCTCGACGACCCGGACTTCGCCGCCGGGCGGGTCACGACCTCGTTCATCGAGCAGCGGCCGCACCTGCTGACCGCGCGCAGCTCCGCCGACCGCGGCACCCGGCTGCTCACCTACCTGGCCGACGTCACCGTCAACCAGCCGCACGGCGAGCGCCCGCACCTGGTCGACCCGGTCGAGAAGCTGCCCCGCGTCGACCTGGGCGCCGCGCCGCCGGACGGCTCCCGCCAGCGGCTGCTCGACCTGGGCCCGGAGGGGTTCGCCGCGCAGCTGCGCGCGCAGACGGCGCTGGCGGTCACCGACACCACCTTCCGCGACGCCCACCAGTCCCTGCTGGCCACCCGGGTGCGCACCAAGGACCTGCTCGCCGTCGCCGGGCACGTCGCCCGCACGGCGCCGCAGCTGTTCAGCCTGGAGGCCTGGGGCGGGGCGACCTACGACGTCGCGCTGCGCTTCCTGCACGAGGACCCGTGGGACCGGCTCGCGGCGCTGCGCGAGGCGGTGCCCAACCTCTGCCTGCAGATGCTGCTGCGCGGCCGCAACACGGTGGGTTACACGCCCTACCCCGAGCAGGTCACGACGACGTTCGTCGAGGAGGCCGCGCGCACGGGGATCGACGTGTTCCGGGTCTTCGACGCGCTCAACGACGTCGCCCAGATGCGCCCGGCGATCGACGCCGTCCGGGGGACCGGGACGGCGGTCGCGGAGGTGGCGCTGTGCTACACCGGCGACCTCTCCGACCCCGGCGAGACCCTCTACACGCTCGACTACTACCTGCGGCTGGCCGAGCAGATCGTCGAGGCCGGCGCGCACGTGCTGGCGATCAAGGACATGGCCGGCCTGCTCCGCCCGCCGGCCGCGGCCACTCTGGTCCGGGCGCTGCGCGAGCGGTTCGACCTGCCGGTGCACCTGCACACCCACGACACCGCCGGCGGCCAGCTGGCCACCCTGCTCGCCGCCTGGTCCGCCGGGGTCGACGCCGTGGACGGCGCGGTCGCCTCCATGGCCGGGACGACGAGCCAGCCGCCGCTGTCGGCGATCGTCGCCGCGACCGACGCCACCGAGCGGGCCACCGGCCTGGACCTCGCCGCGGTCAACGACCTGGAGCCCTACTGGGAGGCGGTGCGCCGGGTCTACGCGCCGTTCGAGTCGGGGCTGCCCGCGCCGACCGGGCGGGTCTACACCCACGAGATCCCCGGCGGGCAGCTGTCCAACCTGCGCCAGCAGGCCATCGCCCTGGGGCTGGGCCAGCGCTTCGAGGAGGTCGAGGACGCCTACGCCGCCGCCGACCGGTTGCTGGGCCGGCTGGTCAAGGTCACCCCGTCGTCCAAGGTCGTCGGCGACCTCGCCCTGCAGCTGGTCGGCTCCGGCGTGAGCGTCGAGGACTTCGCCGCCGAGCCCGGCAAGTACGACCTGCCCGACTCGGTCATCGGCTTCCTGCGCGGCGAGCTGGGCGACCCGCCGGGGGGCTGGCCCGAGCCCTTCCGCACCCGTGCGCTGGAGGGACGCCGACCCGCCGAGCCGCCGGCCGAGCTGTCCGCCGACGACGAGCGCGGGCTGGCCGAGCAGCCGCGGGCGACGCTCAACCGGCTGCTCTTCCCGGGGCCCACCCGCGAGTACGAGGCGCACGTCGACTCCTACGGCGACGTCTCCGTGCTGCCCACCAAGGAGTTCCTCTACGGGCTGCGCTCCGGCGTCGAGCACAGCATCGAGCTGGAGCCCGGCGTCACCCTGCTCATGGGGATCGAGGCCGTCGGCGACCCCGACGAGCGCGGCATGCGCACCGTCATGTGCACCCTCAACGGGCAGCTGCGGCCGGTCTCGGTGCGCGACCGTTCCGTCGACGCGCAGGTCAAGGCCGCGGAGAAGGCCGACCGCAACCAGCCCGGCCAGGTCGCCGCGCCGTTCGCCGGGGTCGTGACCGTCAAGGTCGCCGAGGGCGACACCGTCGAGACCGGCCAGCCGATCGCCACCATCGAGGCCATGAAGATGGAGGCCGCGATCACCGCCCCGGTGGCCGGCACGGTGCAGCGGCTCGCCATCGGCGAGATCCAGCAGGTCGAGGGCGGTGACCTGCTCCTCGTCCTGTCCTGAGGGAGGACCGTGTGGGTCCGGCCGGCACGACGGCGTCGCGTCGTCGGGCCGCCACCGTGCGTGATCGCGTGCCCGGGGTGTCGCGATCCGCCCGGACCCGGTAGTTCAGCTACGCCGCGGGGCGGGCACAGGAACCACCACGCAGCCGCGTACGCCCGAACGGGCGTGCAGGCGCTGCGCCGACCGCCGCAGCGGACGGGCGACTCCCGACGTCCGCCGGTGGGGCCCTCCGGGGCCGACGGGAGTGGGGGAGACCCCCTCGGCAGCACGGGGACGGAGCGCGGTGTGACCACGGTCGACAGGGGACGGCAGACCCTGGGTGGCCGCTACGAGCTGCAGGAGCTCATCGCCACCGGCGGCATGGGGCAGGTCTGGCGCGGCCGGGACACGATGCTGGACCGGCTGGTCGCGGTGAAGGTGCTGCGCAGCGAGTACGCCGACGACCCGACCTTCCTCGCCCGGTTCCGCGCCGAGGCCCGGCACGCCGCGGCCCTGAGCCACCCCAACATCGCCGCCGTCCTCGACTACGGCGAGGGGACGGCGGAGGACACCGGCGAGCACCTCGCCTACCTGGTGATGGAGCTGGTGGACGGCGCGCCGCTGTCGGCGCTGCTCGCCGAGGAGGGGGCGCTGGAGCCCGGCGCGGCGCTGTCCGTGCTGTCCCAGGCCGCCGCCGGTCTGGCGGAGGCCCACCGCGCCGGCGTGATCCACCGCGACGTCAAGCCGGCGAACATCCTGGTCGGCACCGACGGCAACGTGAAGCTCACCGACTTCGGCATCGCCTGCTCCGCGGAGAGCGTGCCGCTGACCCGCACCGGCCAGGTCATCGGCACGGCCAAGTACATGTCGCCCGAGCAGGCCGCAGGCGAGCGCGTCGGCCCGGCCAGCGACGTCTACGCGCTCGGCCTGGTCGGTTACGAGTCGCTGACCGGTCATCCCGCCTTCGACGGCACCAACCCGGTGACCGTCGCGCTCAAGCACGTGCGCGAGGACCCCGAGCCGTTGCCCGCCGAGCTGCCGCCCGACGTCCGGCACCTCATCGACGCCGCGCTGACCAAGGACCCGCAGGAGCGTCTCCCCGACGGGGACGCGTTCCTGCACGCGATCGAGGAGACGGTCCACCCCTCGCTGGCAGCCGCGCCGCCGACCCGGCCGATCGCCCCGGCGGCCGTGGCCGCGGTGGTGCCGTCGGCGGTGCGCGACGTCCCGGCCGCCACGCCGCCGCGCCCCCACGACGACGACCGCGGCGCCCGCCGCCGGCTGCTGCTGCTGGCCCTGGCCGTGCTCGCGGTCGTGCTGCTCGGCGGCGGCGTGGTCGCGCTGCTCGGCGGCGGTGGTGACGACGGCACCGCGGCCGCCGCGCCACCGGCGTCGGAGTCGGCACCGGCTGCCGGGTCGGAGGCGGGGATCGTGCTGACCGCCGAGGACTACCTGGGCCGTCCCGTCGAGGAGGTCGCCGCCGAGCTGGCAGCGCTCGGGCTGACCGTGGGCCAGCGGTCGGAGGTCGCTGCGGACGCTGACCCGGGCACCGTCACCGCGCTCGACCCGTCCGGCACCGAGCTGCGGTCGGGGGACCAGGTGGAACTCACCGTCGCGGCCGCGCCGCCGCCTCCCGCCGCGGAGGAGGAGGCCGTACCGGCCGAGGACGCTCCGGCTCGCACCTCCGAGGACACCACTCCGGCCGAGGAACCCACTCCCGCCGAGGACTCCGCGCCGGCCGAGGACCCCGCGCCGGCCGAGGACCCCGCGCCGGTGGAGGACGTCGCGCCGGCGGAGGACCCCGCGCCGGCCGAGGAGTCTGCTGCGGCCGAGGAGTCCGCTGCGGCCGAGGACTCCTCGCCGGCCGAGGGATCCGTCCCGGCCGAGGGGTCCGCTGCGGCTGAGGAGCCCGCGCCGGCGGAGAGCTCCCCTCCGGCGGAGGACTCTGCTCCGGCGGAGGACTCTGCTCCGGCGGAGGACCCCGGGCCGGCGGAGGACCCCGCTCCGGCTCCCACGTCGCCCTCCGGGGACGCGACCACCGGAGCGCCCGAGCCCTCCGCGCAGCCGACCGCGCCGCCCTCGACGACGGATGGCGGCTCGTCTCGCTCCGGGGGAGCCGCAGCGGGCCGGGGAACCGGCACCTCCGGGAGCAGCCCGGCCACCGGGAGCGGCGGCACCGGCAGCACGGCGCCGACCGGGACGGGCTCGTCGGGCGCCCCCCCGACCACCTGACGCACGGCACCGCGGCCGGGTCGCGAGCCGGCCCCGAGCCGATGAGTGCGGGCCCCGTGAGCCGTCTCCCCTCCGAGGACGTAACCCACTGGAGGAGCACATGGTCATCGTCGCGGGACACATCGTCGTCGACCCGGCGCAGCGGGAGGCCTACCTGGCCGACTGCGTCGCGGTCGTCGAGGCGGCCCGGCGCGCCCCGGGCTGCCTCGACTTCGCCATCTGTGCCGACCTCGTGGAGCCGGGCCGCATCGCCGTCCTCGAGCGCTGGGAGACGCAGGCGGACGTCGAGGCCTTCCGCGGCAGCGGGCCCAGCGACGAGCAGAGCACCGCGATGCTCTCCGCGTCGGTGGCCGAGTACGACGTCGCAGCCGTCCGGTCGCTGACCTGACACGGCGGGTCGGTCTCGGCACCGGCTGACGTGCCGTGTGGACCAGGAGGGCGGCGGATCGTCGTCCGGGGGTGTCGGCGTCGAGCCCGTCGTCTCCGGCGGTCCCGGTCCCGCTTCCCGCACCACCCGACCACCCGGGATGCGACCAGTGATGGCGCAGCAGCGGACCGCTCTCGAGGAACTGTTGGTCGACTGGTCGGTCGGCCAGCCGCTGCTGCACCACGACCCGGACGCAGGTACGGGGTGCGACACTTTCCGGCCTGTTGACCAGCGACGACACCTGTTCTGCGAGGGCGGGTCGGCTGCGAGGGGACGGCCGGACGATCGCCGGGTACGGCACGCACGTGGACGTGCGCAGGTTGGTGCTGGGCGATTGGAACCCCGTGGTGCGGGACGGCATCGACGTCCTGCGGCTCCTGATGCTCGGGGGTGCCGTCGCGTACGCCGTCGCCGGTCGTCCGGGCGCGGCATCGCTGCTCGCCGCGCTGGGAGCGGTGACGGTGGTCGCGCGGGTGGTCAACCTGCCCCGCGTGTACGACCTGTGCCTGACGGCGGGGATGGCCCTGCAGGGGTTCGGTGAGACGTTCGGGCTCTACGACGAGTTCGTGCGGTTCGACGACCTCGTGCACTTCACGTTGCCCATGCTCACCGCGCCGGTGGTCTACATCGCCCTGGCCCGGCTCGACGTCGTCCCCGACCCCCGCGACGAGACCCACCTGCAGCACTACGTGGGCATCGCCGTCGTGACCGCGGCCCTGGGCATCTCGATCGGGGCGCTCTGGGAGATCTACGAGTGGCGTTCCGACGCGTGGCTCGGCACCGCGCTGTCCGAGGGGAACGACGACACCAACGGCGACCTGGTGCGCGACACGCTCGGGTCGCTCGTCGGCGCTGCTCTGCTGGTCGTCTGGGCCCGCTTCGGCTGGGGCTCGGTGCGCCGGATCCCCGGGGTGAACACCCACGAGGACGTCAGCGCCTGAGCCCCCGTCAGCCGACGATGCCCACGGTCGGCTTCCCCGGGCCGGTCCGCTCCTCGCTCGCTGGCGCTCGCTGCGATGCTCCCGGCCGTGTCAGCCGACGAGGACGACGACCAGCGTGCGTGGCCCGTGCACGCCCTCGACGCGCTGCAGCTCGATGTCGCTCGTGGCCGACGGGCCGCTCACCATCGTCAGCGGCGCGTTCGGGTCCAGCCGCGGCAGCGCCTCGGGGACCCCGCCGACCACCTGCGCGGCCTCCACCACGCAGACCAGGCAGTCCGGCAGCAGCGAGATTGCCCGGCGCCCGGACAGCGGGCCGCCGTCCAGCACGAGCGTGCCCGTCTCGGCGATGGCCACCGCAATCCCGGTGAGCGTGGCCGAGAACGCGGCGAGCTCCACGGCCGGGCGGCCGTCGTCCTCGGTCGCGCCGTCCGGCCGCCAGCCGGCGGGCACCCCCGGCGCGACGACGACCGAGGCGGCCTCCCAGCCGGCACCGAGGCCGGTGTCGAGGGCGGCGGCCACGGTGGGCCCGACCTCGTCCGGGCCACAGCGCAGCACCGAGGCCTTGTAGTCCTCCAGGCGGTCGACCAGGACGTCGAGCAGCGTCGCGGCCGGGCGGTCGTCGGTCGCGCGGTAGTCGCGGGGGATCGCCACGTCGGGACGGCGCTCGCCCAGCGCGGTGCGGATCCGGCCGAGCACCTCCTCGCGCGCGCCGGTCATCGGAGCCCTCCGGCACTCTCGCGCGGTTGCACCCGCGATCGCGCCGATGCACCGGCGCGACAGTGGCAGCAGCAGCGTGGCAGTGGAGTCATCGTCGTCCTCCGTGCTCCCGCGCCCAGGCCTGCGTGAACGTCTGCTTCGGCGGGGCCGGCAGGTCACGGCTGCGGGTCCACCCTGAGACGGGTGGGGGCAGCGCGGCCGGCATCGTGGGCTTCCCGCGGGCCAGGAACCGGCCCAGGCCGGCCACCCGCTGGGTCAGGTGCCACAGCCGCGGGTTCGACATCGCCTTCGCCAGCACGCGGAAGGCCGCCGCCTCGGGGGTGACCTTCTCCTGCGCCTCGACGTGCTCGGCGCGCAGGTGCACCAGGATCGAGGGGATGTCGATCGCCACCGGGCAGGCGTCGTAGCAGGCGCCGCACAGCGACGAGGCGTACGGCAGCGAGGCGTTGTCCTCGACGCCGGTCAGCTGCGGGGAGAGCACCGCACCGATCGGGCCGGGGTAGACCGAGCCGTAGGCGTGCCCGCCGGTCCGCTCGTACACCGGGCAGACGTTGAGGCAGGCCGAGCACCGGATGCAGTGCAGCGCCTCGCGGCCCACCTCGTCGGCGAGCACCGCCGTCCGCCCGTTGTCGAGCAGCACCAGGTGGAACTCCTGCGGGCCGTCGCCGGGGGTGACCCCGGTCCACATCGACGTGTAGGGGTTCATCCGCTCGCCGGTGGAGGACCGGGGGAGCAGCTGCAGGAAGACCTCGAGGTCGCGCCAGGTCGGCACGAGCTTCTCGATGCCCATGACGGTGATCAGCGTCTGCGGCAGGGTCAGGCACATCCGGCCGTTGCCCTCGGACTCGACGACGGCGAGGGTGCCGGTCTCGGCGACGGCGAAGTTCGCGCCGCTGATCGCCACCCGGGCGCGCAGGAACCGCTCCCGCAGGTGCTTGCGCGCGGCCATGGCCAGCCGGCGCGGCTCGTCGGTCAGCTCAGGGTCGACGCCCTGCATGGTGCGCAGGAAGATCTCCCGGATCTCGGCCCGGTTCTTGTGGATGGCCGGCACCAGGATGTGCGAGGGCTTGTCGTCGCCCAGCTGCACGATCAGCTCGGCGAGGTCGGTCTCGTGCGCGGTGATCCCGGCGTCCTCGAGCGCCTCGTTGAGGCCGATCTCCTGGGTGGCCATCGACTTGACCTTGACCACCTCGTCCGCGCCGGTGGCCTGCACCAGCCGGGTGACGATCGCGTTGGCCTCGTCGGCGTCGCGGGCCCAGTGCACCACACCGCCGCGGGCGGTGACCTGGCGCTCCAGCTCCACCAGGTGCTCGTCGAGGCGGGCCATGGTGGCGGTCTTGACCGCCTTGCCGGCCTGGCGCAGCTGCTCCCAGTCGGGCACCTCGCCGACCACGTTCGCCCGCTTGCGGCGGATGGTGCTCGTCGCGTGGCCGAGGTTGGCCCGCAGCTGGCCGTCGCGCAGCGCGGTGCGGGCGGCCTCGGGGAACGACTGGTCGCCGCGCAGGTGCCCGACCCCGCGGGGGGCGGTGGGCAGGCCGAGGAACGTCGTCCCCGACCGGGGGGCGCCCGGCGCCAGTGGCGTCACGTCGGTGCGCAGGTCGCGCTCAGGGGCGGTGGTCATGCGGGCACCGCCGGCTTCGTCGTCTGGTTGGGGGTCACGGCGTCCTCCGTCGAGGCGAGGATCTCGGCCAGGTGCACGGTGCGGGTGCCCGAGCGCAGCCGGGACAGCCCGCCGCCGATGTGCATCAGGCAGGAGGCGTCACCGGCGGTGCACACCTCCGCGTGCGTCGACAGCACGTTGGCCATCTTGTCGGTCAGCATCGCGGTCGAGGTGTCGGCGTTCTTGACCGCGAACGTGCCGCCGAAGCCGCAGCAGGACTCCGCATCGGGCAGCTCGACCAGCGTCAGGCCGCGGACGGCGCGCAGCAGCTGCAGCGGCCGGTCGCCGACCCGCAGCAGCCGCAGCGAGTGGCAGGTCGGGTGGTAGGTGACCCGGTGCGGGTAGTAGGCGCCGACGTCGGTCACGCCGAGGACGTCGACCAGGAACTGGGAGAGCTCGTAGGTCCGCTCGGCCAGCGACTCGGCCTCCGCGGCCAGCCCGTCCTCGCCCGCGCGGCGCAGCACCATGGCCTGCTGGTGGTGGATCGAGGCCACGCAGGACCCGGACGGCGCGACCACCGCCTCCGCGCCGGCGAAGGCGCGCACGTGGTTGGCCACGATCGGCACCGCCTCGCGCCGGTAGCCGGTGTTGACGTGCATCTGCCCGCAGCAGGCCTGCCCCGGCGGGACGACGACCTCGTGGCCCAGGCGCTCCAGCAGCCTGGCCGTGGCCATCGCGACCTGCGGCACCACCGTGTCCACCAGACACGTGGCGAACAGTGCCACCTTCATGCGGCTCCCTCCCGGTCGGCCGCGACGTCGCGGCGCACCATGCTCGACTCCCGGACGACGAGCACCGGCTCGAACACCGGCTGCTCGTGCCGGTGGCCCGCCCGCCCCTCGTCCAGCAGCAGTTCCGCCGCGCGCCGCCCGAGCTCCTGCCGCGGCTTGCGCACCGAGCTGAGCGGCACGGCGGCGGCCGCGGCGAAGTCGATGTCGTCGTAGCCCACGATGGCGAACTCGCCGGGCACCTGCACGCCGTGGCGCACCATCTCCTGCAGCACAGCGAGGGCGAGCAGGTCGTTGGCGCACACCGCGGCCGTCGGTCGGCGCGCCGCGGGCAGCCCGATGACCCGGGCGGCGGCGTCCCGCCCGCCGGCGACGCTCAGCTCGTCGGGGGACAGCACGGTCAGCTCGGCGTCGGGGACCCCGCGCACCGCCGAGACCACGCCCGCGTGCCGCTCCTGCACCTGGGGGAGGGCGGCGTGCCCGCCGACGAAGGCGATCCGCCGGTGGCCGCGCTCGAGCAGGTGCTCGGCGGCCAGCCGCCCGCCCAGGACGTCGTCGGTCGCCACGGCGCACTGGTCGGCGTCCGGTGCCCGCCGGTCGACCAGCACCACCGGGACGCCGCGGTCGCGCAGCGACGCCAGCTGCGGGGCGAGCTCGGCGGTCGGGGTGATCAGCACGCCGTGCACCCGCTGCTCGGCCAGCAGGCCCAGGTGCGCGGCCTCCTTCTCCGGCCGGTCGTCGGAGTTGCACAGCACCATCGCCAGGCCGGCCGCGTTGACGACGTCCTCCACCCCGCGGGCGACGTCGGTGAAGAACGGGTTGGCGATGTCGAGCACCACCAGGCCGACGGTGCGGCTGGAGCCGGCGCGCAGCTGGCGGGCCGACTCGTTGCGGACGAAGCCGAGCGCGGTGATCGCGTCGAGGACGCGGGTGCGGGTGGCCTCGCTGACCACGTCGGGCCGGTTGAGGACGTTGCTCACCGTGCCGACCGACACCCCGGCCCGGCCGGCGACGTCGCGGATGCTCGCGGTCAGGTCCCCTCCTCGGTCGAGGTCCAGTGTCCGGCACCACATCGTCGGGCACAGCGTGAAACGTGTCAAACCGCCTTTAGCGCGATAAAGGCGTGGGTTCGGGAACGAGGGCGCGTGACCGTTGACACGTTCCACGGCTCTCCGTATGGTCTCCGCCACACCACGTCTGAATCGTTTCATGGAAGGTGGTCGCCGTGGGGGAGAGCCCGCGCAGCCCCGCTCCGGGAGCCGTCGTCCTGGCCCTCGAGGACGTCGGCAAGTCCTTCGGCGCGGTCGCCGCCCTGCGCGGGGCGCAGCTCGAGCTGCGCGCCGGCGAGGCCCACGCGCTGGTCGGCGAGAACGGCGCCGGCAAGTCGACGCTGGTGAAGGTCCTCGCCGGCGTGCACGGCCCGGACACCGGCCGCGTGCTGCTCGACGGGCAGCCCGTGCACCTGGACGGCCCGGCCGCCGCGCGCGCCGCCGGCATCGCGGTCATCTACCAGGAGCCGACGCTGTTCCCCGACCTCTCGGTCGCGGAGAACATCTTCATGGGCCGCCAGCCGCTCGGCAGCGGGCGACGGATCGACCGCAGGGAGCTGCACGCCCGCTGCGCGGCGCTGTTCGAGCGGCTCGGCGTCCGGCTGGACCCCGAGCGCCCGGCCCGCGGGCTGTCCATCGCCGACCAGCAGATGGTGGAGATCGCCAAGGCGCTGTCCTTCGACGCCCGCGTGCTGGTCATGGACGAGCCGACCGCGGCGCTGTCCGGCGTCGAGGTCGAGCGGCTGTTCACCGTGGCCCGCGCGCTGCGGGACGGCGGCGCCGCGGTCCTGTTCATCTCGCACCGGTTCGAGGAGGTCTTCGACCTCTGCGACCGGATCACCGTCATGCGCGACGGCCAGTGGGTCGCCACCGAGGACGCCGCCGACCTCACCGTCGACCAGGTGGTCCGGCTGATGGTCGGCCGGGACGTCTCCTCGCTGTTCCCCAAGCAGGACGTCGAGCCCGGCGAGGTGGTGCTGTCGGTCCGCGGGCTGACCCGCCGCGGCGTGTTCTCCGACGTCTCCTTCGACGTCCGCGCCGGCGAGATCGTCGCGCTCGCCGGCCTGGTCGGCGCCGGCCGGAGCGAGGTGGTGCGGGCGGTCTTCGGCGTCGATCCCTACGACGAGGGCAGCGTGGAGGTGGCCGGCCGCGCGCTGCGCCCGGGCCGCCCCGCCGCCGCGATGGCCGCCGGCATCGCCCTGGTGCCCGAGGACCGCCGCCAGCAGGGCCTGGTCATGGAGCTCTCCGTCGAGCGCAACGCCACGCTGACCCGGCGCTGGCAGCTGGCCAAGGGGGGCCTGCTGTCCTCCCGTGCCGAGCGGGCCACCGCCGCCGAGTGGTCGAGGAAGCTGCAGGTCAAGGCCGGGAGGCTGGCCGACCCGGTCTCCACGCTGTCGGGCGGCAACCAGCAGAAGGTCGTGCTCGCCAAGTGGCTGTCGACCGAGCCCCGGGTGCTGATCGTCGACGAGCCCACCCGCGGCATCGACGTCGGCACCAAGGCCGAGGTGCACCGGCTGCTGTCCCAGCTCGCCGCCGACGGCCTGGCCGTCGTGATGGTGTCCAGCGAACTCCCGGAGGTGCTCGGCATGGCCGACCGCGTCCTCGTCATGCACGAGGGCCGCCTCGTCGACGACATCCCCCGCGCCCGCGCCGACGAGGGCAGCGTGATGCTCGCGGCCACCGGGCAGGGCCGGACGACGGCCGTGGCCCCGTGAGCGAGCGCGCGGGCTCACCCGTGGACACCGCGCGCCCGACCGCCACCCCCACCCCGGCGGCGCCCCCGACCGAGCGACCGGGCCGCGGCGCCGCCCTGGTCCACCGGCTGGTCGTCGTCCGCGAGCTGGGCATCCTCGCCGCGCTGCTGCTGCTGGTCGTGGTCACGGTGGTCGCCAACCCGCGGTTCCTGTCCGGGCAGAACGTCCGCGACCTGCTGATCTCCGCCTCGATCCTCACGGTGCTGGCGGCCGGGCAGACGGTCGTGGTCGTCACCCGCAACGTCGACCTGTCGGTCGGGTCGACCCTGGGGCTGTCGGCGTACGCGACCGGCACGCTGCTGGTCACCGCCCCGGGCACGCCGGTGCCGGTCGCCGTCCTCGCCGGCGTCGTCGTCGGCGCGCTGTGCGGCCTGCTCAACGGCGTGATCGTCGCGGTCGCGAAGGTGCCCTCGCTGGTGGTCACCCTCGGGACGCTGTACGCCTTCCGCGGCATCGACTCGCTGTGGGCCAGCCAGAGCGGGCGGCTGCAGATCAACGCCGCCGACCTGCCGGACGGCTTCAAGGCGATCGCCGGGGCCCGGGTGCTCGGCATCCCGGTGCTCTTCCTGGTCGCCGTGGTCGTCGTCGTGGCGGTCGGCTTCGTCCTGCGCAGCTACCGCAGCGGCCGCGAGCTGTACGGCATCGGCAGCGACCCGGACGCCGCGCGACTCTCCGGCATCCCGGTGGGACGGCGGGTGCTCGCGGCGTTCGTGGTCAGCGGCGCGCTCGCCGGGCTGGCCGGGGTCATGTACGCCGCCCGCTTCCAGACGCTGGACGCCACCGCCGGCACCGGCCAGGAGCTGTTCGTGGTCGCGGCCGCCGTCGTCGGTGGGGTGGCGATCTTCGGCGGCAGCGGCTCGGTCTACGGCGCGGCGCTCGGCGCGCTGCTGCTCACCACCATCGGCGCGGCGCTGCCGCAGCTGGGGCTCGACCCGTTCTGGCGGGAGGCCGCCGTCGGCGCGCTGATCCTCGCCGCCATCGTGCTCGACCGGTCGCTGTCCCTGCGGCTGGCCCGCCGCCTGCGAGGGAGGAACCTCCGTGGCAGTTGACACTCCTCCCGCGACGCCGGCCGGGCAGGCGGGCGCGCAGCGGCCCCCGGCGGCGTCCCGGCTGCGCCTGCTCGGCAGCGGCGACGCGGTCATCACGTTCGTGCTGGTGCTGTTCCTGCTCGTGGCCGCGCTGTCGGTGGAGGGCTTCGCGTCGGCCCGCAACACCGGCTTCCTGCTGCTGGACGTCGTCGTCATCGTGCTCATCGCGCTGCCGCTGACCCTGGTCATCGTCACCGGGGAGATCGACCTGTCGGTGGCCAGCACCGTCGGGCTGTCCAGCGCGGTCATGGGCCAGCTGTGGTTCGCCGGGCTGCCGCTGGAGACGGTCATCCCGCTGTGCCTGCTGCTCGGCGCGGTGCTCGGCGCGGTCAACGGGTTCTTCGTCACCCGGCTCGGACTGCCCTCGCTGGCGGTCACCATCGGCACCCTGGCCCTGTACCGCGGGCTGGCCTTCGTCGTCCTCGGCGACCGGGCGGTCGCGGACTTCCCGCGCTCCTGGACCACCTGGGCGATCAGCACCATCGGCGGCACCGGCATCCCGGTGGTCGTCGTCCCGCTGCTGGTCCTGGTGCTGGTCACCGCCGTGGTGCTGCACGCGACGCCGGTCGGCCGCTCGCTGTACGCGATGGGCAACAGCGAGGACGCCGCCCGGTTCAGCGGGATCGACGTCGGCCGCACCAAGTTCTGGCTGTTCGTCGTCACCGGCGTGGTCAGCGCGCTCGGCGGCGTCTACTGGACCCTGCGCTACGGCAGCGCCCGCGCCGACAACGCGCAGGGCCTGGAGCTGCAGGTCATCGCGGCGATCCTGCTCGGCGGGGTGTCGATCTTCGGCGGCCGCGGCGGGCTGCTCGGCGTGCTGGCCGGGGCCCTGCTGCTGGGCTCGGTGCGCAACGCGCTGCAGCTGGAGAACGTCCCCGCCGACGTGCTCAACATCGTCACCGGCGGCCTGCTCGTCGTCGCCGTCGTCGCCCCGCAGGTCGCCGGGTGGGTCCGCAGCCGGACCCGCCCCCGGCCCGCCGGCCCGCCGAACGCACCACCTGCGCGTCCAGCCCCGGACACGCGCCCGTCGACCGACCCGGCCGTCCAGGTGCCGGCTGACCAGAGAGGGAACCGATGACCAGCTTCCTGACCCGCCGCCGCCTGCAGGGCGGGGTGACCGGGTTCGCCGTCGCCGCCCTGGTGCTCACCACCGCTGCCTGCGGCGGGACCACCCGCGGCGAGGAGGAGACCACGGCCGGCGGCGACGCCGCCGCCAGCGCCAACCCGGATGCGGAGATCCCCGAGGGCCTGGCGGTGGGCTTCCTGCCCAAGCAGGTCAACAACCCGTACTTCTCGGTGGCCTCGGCCGGCGCGGAGGCCGCGACGGGGGAGTTCAGCGGCGAGTACACCGAGACCGGGCCGTCGGAGGCCAGCGCCTCCTCGCAGGTCAGCTACATCAACACGCTGAGCCAGCAGGGCACCGACGTCATCCTCACCTCGGCCAACGACCCCAACGCCATCTGCAGCGCGCTGGACCAGGCGCGCTCGGCCGGGTCCAGCGTGGTCACCTTCGACTCCGACACCGATCCCGAGTGCCGCGACGTCTTCATCAACCAGGCGACCACCGAGGGCATCGCCCAGACCCAGGTCGACCTGATCGCCGAGCAGACCGGCGGGCAGGGCCAGGTGGCCATCCTGTCGGCGACGGCCAACGCGACCAACCAGAACACCTGGATCGCGGCGATGGAGGAGTACGCCGCGGCGGAGCACCCGGGCCTGGAGTTCGTGGCCACCGTCTACGGCGACGACGAGGACGAGAAGTCCTTCCAGGAGACCCAGGGCCTGCTGCAGACCTACCCCGACCTCGCCGGGATCATCTCGCCGACCACGGTGGGCATCGCCGCCGCGGCCCGCTACCTGTCCGGCTCGGAGTTCAAGGGCCAGGTGGCGCTGACCGGCCTGGGGACGCCGAACCAGATGCGCGAGTACGTGCAGGACGGCACCGTGCAGTCCTTCGCGCTGTGGAACCCCGAGGACCTCGGCTACCTGGCCGCGTACGCCGGCGCCGCGCTGGCCGCGGGCCAGATCACCGGCGCCGAGGGCGAGACCTTCGAGGCCGGCGAGCTGGGTGAGTACACCGTCGGCGCGGACGGCGTCGTCGTCCTCGGCGACCCGACCGTCTTCACCGCGGAGAACATCGGCGACTTCGACTTCTGAGCCGCCGTCCCTGCCGCCGCCGGTCGCACCCGGCCGGCGGCGGCAGGGACCCCGCCCCGAGAGGAACGCACCACCGTGCCCCGCGTCTGCTTCACCCTCCAGGTCCGGCCCGACCGGCTGGCCGAGTACCGGGAACGCCACGCCGCCGTCTGGCCCGACATGCTCCGCGCCCTGCGCGACGCCGGGTGGCGGGACTACCAGCTCTTCCTGCGCGACGACGGCCTGCTCGTCGGGGTCGTGGAGACCGACGACAGTGCCGGCGGTCTGGCCGCCGCCCAGGCCGCCGTGGACGCCACCGAGGTGAGCGCCCGCTGGGAGGCGGAGATGGCCCCGTTCTTCGCGACCGGCGACGGCCGCGGCAAGTCCACGCTCGACCTCGTCTTCGACCTGGACGCCCAGCTCACGGCGGCCGACGAGCACACCACGCAAGGAGAACCCCGATGACCGACCTCCGCTCCGGCGCCCTCGCCGCGCTGGCCGAGCAGACCATCGAGCTGCCCTCCTGGGCGTTCGGCAACTCCGGCACCCGGTTCAAGGTCTTCGGCCAGCCGGGCGTCGCCCGGGACCCGTTCGAGAAGCTGGAGGACGCCGCCCAGGTGCACCGCTACACCGGCGTCGCGCCGCGGGTGTCGCTGCACATCCCGTGGGACCTCGTCGACGACTTCGGCAAGCTCGCCGCCCACGCCCGCGACCTGGGGGTGCAGATCGGCGCGATCAACTCGAACCTCTTCCAGGACGACGAGTACAAGCTCGGCTCGCTGACGCACGCCGACCCCGCCGTCCGCCGCCGGGCGGTCGAGCACCACGCGCAGTGCATCGAGGTCATGCGCCAGACCGGCTCGACCGACCTGAAGATCTGGCTGCCCGACGGCACCAACTACCCCGGCCAGGACGACCTGCGCGCCCGCCAGGACCGGCTCGCGGACTCGCTGCAGCAGGTCTACGCGATGCTCGACCCGAGCATGCGGATCCTGCTCGAGTACAAGTTCTTCGAGCCCTACTTCTACGCGATGGACATCCCCGACTGGGGCACCTCGCTGGTGCACTGCCTGGCGCTGGGGGAGCAGGCCACCGTCGTCCTCGACACCGGCCACCACGCGCCGGGCACCAACATCGAGTTCATCGTCGTGCAGCTGCTGCGCCTGGGCCGGCTCGGCGCCTTCGACTTCAACTCCCGCAACTACGCCGACGACGACCTCATCGTCGGCTCGGCCGACCCGTTCCAGCTCTTCCGGATCATGAACGAGATCGTCGCCGCCGACGCACTCCTGGGCGCGGGCGTGAACTTCATGCTCGACCAGTGCCACAACATCGAGCCGAAGATCCCCGGCCAGATCCGCTCGGTGCTGAACGTCCAGGAGGCGACGGCGAAGGCGCTGCTCGTCGACCGGGAGGCGCTGGCCGCGGCCCAGCAGGACGGGAACGTGCTCGGCGCCCACGGCGTGCTGATGGACGCCTACTCGACCGACGTCCGGCCGCTGCTCGCCGAGCTGCGCGGGTCTCAGGGCCTGGACCCCGACCCCTACGCCGCCTACGCCCGCTCCGGCCACCAGGAGCGCATCGCCCGCGAGCGCGTCGGCGGCCAGCAGGCCGGCTGGGGCGCCTGAAAAAGGACCCCGTCCTCCCCACCCTTCGCTCCGCTCAGGGCGGGCCCCTGGACGGGGCCACCGCTCGTACTTCTTGGAGGAATCGAACGTGAGCAACCCCGTGGTCAGCGAGCTGATCGCCCGCAGCAACCGGCTCGGCGCCGACTCGCGCAACACCAACTACGCCGGCGGCAACACCTCCGCCAAGGGCAGCGAGATCGACCCGGTCACCGGCCGGCCGGTCGAGCTGGTCTGGGTCAAGGGCTCCGGCGGTGACCTGGGCACCCTGACCGAGTCCGGCCTGGCCGTGCTGCGGCTGGACCGGCTCCGCTCCCTGGTCGACGTCTACCCCGGCGTCGACCGCGAGGACGAGATGGTCGCCGCGTTCGACTACTGCCTGCACGGCCGCGGCGGCGCGGCGCCGTCCATCGACACCGCCATGCACGGCCTGGTCACCGCCCCGCACGTCGACCACCTGCACCCCGACTCCGGCATCGCGCTGGCCACCGCCGCCGACGGCGAGGCGCTCACCCGCGAGTGCTTCGGCGACCGGGTGGTCTGGGTGCCGTGGCGCCGTCCGGGCTTCCAGCTCGGCCTGGACATCGCCGCGGTCGCCGAGAAGAACCCGCAGGCGATCGGGTGCGTCCTCGGCGGGCACGGCATCACCGCCTGGGGCGCGACGAGCGAGGAGTGCGAGGCCCACAGCCTGGAGATCATCCGGACGGCGGAGCGCTTCCTCGCCGAGCGCGGCGCGGCGGAGCCCTTCGGCCCGGTCGTCCCCGGGTTCGAGGCGCTGCCGCCGGCCGAGCGCCGGCACAAGGCGGCGCTGCTCGCGCCGATGATCCGCGGGCTGGTCTCGACCGACAGGCCGCAGGTCGGCCACTTCACCGACGCCGACGTCGTCCTGGAGTTCCTCTCGCGGGAGAAGCTGCAGCCGCTGGCCGCGCTGGGCACCTCCTGCCCGGACCACTTCCTGCGCACCAAGGTCCGCCCGCTGGTGGTCGACCTGCCGGCGACCGCGTCCACCGACGAGGTGGTGCGGCGGCTCAGGGAGCTGCACGAGGAGTACCGCGCCGAGTACGCCGCCTACTACGCCCGGCACGCCGGCCCGGACAGCCCGCCGATGCGCGGCGCCGACCCGGCGATCGTGCTGGTGCCCGGCGTCGGCATGTTCAGCTTCGGCGCGAACAAGCAGACCGCGCGGGTGGCCGGCGAGTTCTACGTCAACGCGGTCAACGTGATGCGCGGCGCCGAGGCGGTCTCCAGCTACGCGCCGATCGACGAGGGCGAGAAGTTCCGCATCGAGTACTGGGCGCTGGAGGAGGCCAAGCTGCAGCGGATGCCGGAGCCGAAGCCGCTGGCCACCCGGGTCGCCCTGGTGACCGGTGCGGCCAGCGGGATCGGCAAGGCCATCGCGCACCGGCTGGCGGCCGAGGGCGCCTGCGTCGTCGTCGCCGACCTGGACCTGGCCAAGGCGCAGGACGCCGCCGCGGAGATCGGCAGCACCGACGTCGCCGTGGGCGTGGCGGCCGACGTGTCCGATGCCGAGGCGGTGGCCGAGGCGTTCCGCGCCGCGGTGCTGGCGTTCGGCGGCGTCGACCTGGTGGTCAACAACGCCGGGCTGTCGATCTCCAAGCCGCTGCTGGAGACCACCGAGGCCGACTGGGACCTGCAGCACGACGTCATGGCCAAGGGCAGCTTCCTGGTGTCCCGGGAGGCCGCGCGGATCATGATCGAGCAGGGTCTCGGCGGGGACGTCGTCTACATCTCCTCGAAGAACTCGCTGTTCGCCGGGCCGAACAACATCGCCTACGGCGCCACCAAGGCCGACCAGGCCCACCAGGTGCGGCTGCTGGCCGCCGAGCTCGGCCCGCACCAGATCCGGGTCAACGGCATCAACCCCGACGGCGTCGTCCGCGGGTCGGGCATCTTCGCCGGCGGCTGGGGCGCCTCGCGGGCCGCGGTCTACGGGGTGGAGGAGGAGGAGCTCGGCGAGTTCTACGCCCAGCGGACGCTGCTCAAGCGCGAGGTGCTGCCCGACCACGTGGCCGACGCGGTCTTCGCGCTGACCGGCGGGGACCTCACCCGGACGACGGGCCTGCACGTCCCGGTCGACAGCGGCGTCGCCGCCGCCTTCCTCCGCTGACATGGGAGCCTTTATCGCGATAAAGGCGGACTCATGAGCCACGAGCTGACCCTCGCCGCCGTCGACCTGGGCGCCTCCAGCGGCCGGGTGATGGCCGCGCGGGTCGGCCCGGACCGCCTCGACCTGACCGAGGTGCACCGCTTCGCCAACCGGCCGGTGCGCACCGGCGGCACGCTGCACTGGGACGTGCTGTCCCTCCACGCCGGCGTGCTCGACGGGCTGCGCGCCGCCGGCCGGGTGGACGGCGGGCACCTCCACGGGGTGGGCATCGACAGCTGGGCGGTGGACGTCGGCCTGCTCGACGCCGACGGCGCGCTGCTGGGCAACCCGGTGCACTACCGCGACGCCCGGCACGCGACCGCGGTGCCGGCGGTGCACGCCGTCGTCCCGCCCGAGGAGCTCTACCGGGTCAGCGGGCTGCAGCACCTGCCGTTCAACACCGTCTTCCAGCTGGCCGCCATGAGGGGGACGGCGCAGTTCGCGGCCGCGCGGACGGCGCTGCTGGTCCCGGACCTGCTGGCGTACTGGCTCACCGGCGCCGTCGGGGCCGAGGTCACCAACGCCTCCACCACCGGACTGCTCGACGCCACGACCCGGGAGTGGTCGTGGGACCTGGTCGACCGGCTCGGGCTCGACCGGGGGCTGCTGGCGCCGCTGCGCCAGCCGGGGGAGCGGCTCGGCGAGCTGCGCGACGACGTCCTGGCCGAGACCGGGCTGACCGGGCCGGTGCCGCTGGTCGCGGTGGGGTCGCACGACACCGCCTCGGCCGTGGTCGGCGTCCCGGCGTCCACCGACCGGTTCGCCTACGTCTCGTGCGGCACCTGGTCGCTGGTCGGGGTGGAGCTGGAGAAGCCGGTGCTCACCGAGGCCAGCCGCGCGGCCGGGTTCACCAACGAGCTCGGCGTCGACGGCACGGTGCGCTACCTGCGCAACGTCATGGGGCTGTGGCTGCTGCAGGAGTCGCAGCGCACGTGGACCGCCGCCGGGCTGCCCGCCGACCTGCCCGACCTGCTCGCCGCGGCGGCGCAGGTGCCGGCCTTCACCGCGCTGGTGGACCCCGACGACCCCCGGTTCCTCCCGCCCGGCGACGTGCCGGCGCGGATCGCGCAGGTCTGCGCCGAGACCGGGCAGACCGCGCCTCCGGGCCAGGCGGGAACCGTGCGCTGCATCCTGGACAGCCTGGCGCTGGCCTACCGGCGCACCGTCCGGCGGGCCGCCGCGCTGTCCGGGCGCGAGGTCGAGGTGGTGCACCTGGTCGGCGGGGGAGCCCGCAACACCCTGCTGTGCCAGCTCACCGCCGACGCCTGCGGGCTGCCGGTGCTGGCCGGGCCGGTGGAGGCGGCGGCCCTGGGCAACGTGCTGGTCCAGGCCCGCGGGCTGGGCGCGCTGTCCGGTGGGCTGCCGGAGCTGCGGGCCCTGCTCCGGCAGACCCAGGACGCCCAGCTGTACCTGCCGACGCCGGGCACGGGCGCCGCGTGGGACGCCGCGGAGGCGCGGCTGCGCTGAGCCGCACCGGTCAGGGCTCGACGGTGACCTTGATGGCCTCGCCCTTCGCCACGATGTCGAACGCCTCGAGGACCCGGTCGAGCGGCAGGTGCACCGTGATCAGGTCCTTGACCGGGACCTCGCCGCTGGCGATGTACTCCAGCGCCCGCTTGTTGTGCGACGGGGCCGACCCGTTCGCACCCATGATCATCAGCTCGCGGTAGTGCACGAGGTTGGAGTCGCACTGGATGAAGGGGTTGGTCTTGGGCAGCCCGCCGAAGAAGGAGATGCGCCCGCGCCGCGCCGCCATCCGGATCGCCTGCTCCTGGGCGACGTTGGCGGCCGTCGCGGTGATGACGACGTCGGCCCCTCGGCCGTCGGTGAGCTCCTTGACCCGCTCGACGACGTCGACCTCGCGGCCGTTGATCACCTCGTCCGGCTCGACCGCCTTGGCCGACATCGCCAGCCGGTCGGCGAGCACGTCGATGAGGAAGACCCGGCTGGCGCCGTTGGCCCGGGCGAGCCGCGTGTGCAGGCAGCCGATGGGTCCGGCGCCGAAGACGACGACCGTGTCGCCCTCGCCCACGTGGACGAGCTCCTGGGCGTTGATGGCGCAGGCGAACGGCTCGGCCGCCGAGGCCTCGTCGAAGCCGATGTTGTCGGGGATCCGGTTGAGCCCGTCGACCTTCAGGACCTGCCGGGGCACGATCATGTACTCCGCGAAGCCGCCGTCGTACTGGTAGCCGATCGACGTCTGGTTCTCGCAGACCGCCATCCAGCCCTTGCGGCACTCGTAGCACTCGCCGCAGGGCACCGCGGCGATGACCTGCGCACGGTCACCGACCGACCAGCCGCTGACGTCCGCCCCGACCTCGACCACCTCGCCGGCGACCTCGTGGCCGATGATCCGCGGCGGGCTCAGGTTCTGGTGGCCGTTGTGCAGGATCTTCACGTCGGTGCCGCAGGTCGAGCAGTTGCGGACCCGCAGCTTGACCTCGTCCGGGCCGCACTCGGGCTCGGGGGCGTCCTCGATCCGGACGTCCTCGGGCGCGTAGAACCGCAAGACCTTCATCTGTCCCCATCTCGTCGTCGCATCGCCGGTCTCACTCGTCGTTGACCGCGTGCAGGAGCGCGTAGACCTCTTCGGCGGAGGCGGCGGCGATCAGCTTCTGCACCTCGTCCTCGTCGGAGAAGACGATGGCGATCTTGTTGAGGATCTCCAGGTGGCCACCTTCGACCCCGGCGACACCGACGGCGAAGCGGACCTCGTTGCCGTCCCAGTCGATCGGGGAGTCGTAGCGGACCACCGAGAGCGCCGACCGGCGGATGGTGTCCTTGGACTCGTTGGTGCCGTGCGGGATGGCCAGGTAGTTGCCCATGTAGGTGGACACCGACCGCTCGCGCTCGAACATGGCGTCCACGTAGGCGGGGGTCACCGCGCCGGCGTCGACCAGGATCTGGCCGGCCTCGCGGATCGCGTCGTCCTTGGTCGTCGCCGTGCCCGGCACCCGGACCTGCGAGGGGCCGAGGATGTCGCTCACGGTGTGCCCTCCCCGTCCGCCGCGCGGCTCACTGCTGGGCCCCCGACTCGTGCGCGTTGGTCACCTTCAGCTCCTCGACGATCGCGTCGTACTGCGGGCTGTTGAGGAAGTTGTCGACCGAGACGTGCTCGGCCGACGGTGACATCCCCCGGGCCCGCGGGGTGAGGTCCTGGTGGGTGACGACGAGGTCGACGTCGTCGGTCAGGTTGGCGATCGCCTGGTTGGTCACGGTGACGTCGGAGAACCCGGCTTTTTTGATCTTGTTCCGCAGGACGGAGGCGCCCATCGCGCTGGAGCCCATGCCGGCGTCGCAGGCGAAGACGATGTGGTGGACCGGCGTGCGGCGCGCCGCCGCCTCGATGGCCTCCCCACCGGCCGCCGCGCTGGGCTGCGCCTCCCCGGCCGGGCCGGCCAGCACGTCGGAGACCGAGCTCTTCCTGCCCTTCATGGCCTCCATCGAGGCGGTGGCCTCGCCGAGGTCACCGGTCCTGCGGCGGTTGAGCCTGAGCAGCAGGGCGCACACGAGGAAGGACGTCGCCGCGGACAGCAGCACGGCCAGGACCACGCCGACGAAGCTGCTCCCCGGGGTCTGCGCCAGGACGGCGATGATCGAGCCGGGCGCGGCCGGTGCACGCAGGCCGGCGTCGAAGACCGTCAGCGTCCCGATGCCCACCATCCCGCCGGCGATCGTGCCCAGCAGCAGGATCGGCAGCATCAGCACGTACGGGAAGTAGATCTCGTGGATGCCGCCGAAGAAGTGGATGATCGCCGCGGCCGGCGCGGTGCTGCGGGCCATCCCGGTGCCCACGACCATCCACGCCAGCAGGACGCCCAGGCCCGGCCCGGGGTTGGCCTCGAGCAGGAACAGGATCGACTGGCCGTTCTCCGCGGACTGCTGGACGCCCAGCGGGGTGAGCACGCCGTGGTTGATGGCGTTGTTGAGGAAGAGCACCTTGGCCGGCTCGATGAGGATGCTGGCCAGCGGGAGCAGGTTGTTCTCGACGAGCCAGTCGACGCCGTTGCCGAGCCACGTCGACACGGTCTCGACGACCGGGCCGAAGGTGAAGTAGCCGACGACGGCGAGTGCGGCGGAGGCGATGCCGGCGGAGAAGTTGTTCACCAGCATCTCGAAGCCCGGCTTGATCTTGCCGTCCCACAGCCGGTCGAGCTGCTTCATCACCCAGGCCGCGAGCGGTCCCATGATCAGCGCGCCGAGGAACATCGGTTGCTCGGTGCTGACGATGACGCCCATGGTGGCCACGGCGGCGACCACACCACCGCGCAGGCCGTGCACCATCCGGCCGCCCTGGATGGCGATCAGCAGGGGCAGCAGGTACCGGATCATCGGCCCGACCAGGCCGGTGTGCGGGTCGCCGTTCTCGTCGACGCCGAACCCGCCGAGCCCCGCGACCGGGGTCCAGCCGGTCTCGATGAACAGCGCCGTGATGAAGCCCCAGGCGATGAAGGCGGCGATGTTCGGCATGATCATCCCGGAGAGGAACGTGCCGAACTTCTGCACCGCCACGCGGGCGCCGGAGCCCGTGGCCGGAGTTCCTGCCGGTGTCTCTGCTGCTGCGGTCACGGTCTGCCTCAGCTCTCCCGTCGATGACCGCGGGACAGGTGCGTCCCCGTTCCCGCAGCCGGGCACTCAGTCGTGGCGACGAGTGTCGTGAGTCACAGCCGATGCCGTCAATGCTGGGTGCGAAGATGGGCGCATCGCGCTCATCTGAGCAGGAGGTCGGCATGGTCAGCCAGCTCGCCGGTCCTGCGTCGCTGGTGCTCTCGGCTTCGGTGGCGCGCCGCTACTTCCTCGACGGGCGCTCGAAGACCGAGATCGCCGAGGAGTTCGGGCTCAGCAGGTTCAAGGTCGCGCGGCTCATCGAGACCGCCCGCGCCACCGGGCTCGTCCGGATCGAGATCGGGCACCGGGGGCTGATCGACGTCGACCTGTCCGCGCGGGTCCAGGACGCGTTCGGCCTGGAGCACGCCGTCGTCGTCGACGCACCGGAGGGCTCGACCGACGACGTCCGCAGGCAGCTCGGCCAGGTCGCCGCCGAGCTGCTCGCCGAGATCACCGGCCCCGACGACGTGCTCGGCGTGGCGTGGTCCCGCTCGGTCGGCGCCATGGCCCGGGCGCTGCCCCGGCTGGCTGCCGTCCCGGTCGTCCAGCTCACCGGGGCGATCACCCTGCCCGACGGTGACGAGACCTCGATCGACGTCGTCCGTGACGTCGCGCGGGCGGCCGGCGGGCCGGCCTACGTCTTCTACGCGCCGTTCGCGCTCCCCGACGCCGCGACCGCGCAGGCTCTCCGCCGGCAGCGGGAGGTCGCCCTGGCCTTCGCGCAGCTGCCCCGCGTCACCAAGGCCGTCGTCGGCGTGGGGCTCTGGGCCCCCGGCCGATCGACGCTCTACGACACCGCCCGCGAGGCCGACCGGGCGCAGCTGACCCGGCGGGGGGTGTGCGCGGAGGTCTCCGGGGTCTTCCTCACCGCCGACGGCGAGCCGGTCCACGCCGGTCTGAGCGAGCGGACCATCGGCATCGACGCCGAGCAGATGCGTGCGATCCCCGAGGTCATCGCCATCCCGTACGGCGTCGAGAAGGTCGCGGCGGGGCGGGCCGCGCTGCGCAGCGGGCTGGTGCACGGCCTGGTCACGCACCGCGCGTTCGCCCAGGCCCTGCTCGACGGGTGAGCGCGGACGTGGCCGGTCCCGAGGTCCCCCTGCCCGGCGGGGTGGCCAACCGCGGGCTCGTCGTCCGGGTCGGCGACACCGTCCGCCGTCCGGTGCGGCGCACCAGCCCGGCCGCCCACGCGCTGCTCCGCCACCTCGAGGAGGTCGGTTTCGCGGGGGCGCCACGGTTCCTGGGCGTGGACGAGCAGGGGCGCGAGGTCCTGAGCTACGTGCCGGGGACGGCCGTCCTCCCGCCGTACCCGGCGTGGGCGCTCACCGACGAGGCGCTCGTGAGCGTGGCCGAGCTGCTGCGCTCCTACCACTCCGCCGTGGCCGGCTTCGACCCGGCGCCGCACGCCTGGCCGGCCTCCCTGCCGGCCGCGTTCCGCGGTGAGCTGGTGGGGCACAACGACCTCAACCTGGACAACGTCGTCTTCAGGGACGGACGGGCGGTCGCGCTCATCGACTTCGACCTGGCCGGCCCCGGCTCGCGGGTCTGGGACCTCGCGTGCGCCGCACGCCTCTGGGCGCCGGTGCGACCGGACGCGACCATCCGTGACACCCGGCGCGGCCGCGGCTTCCGCCGCCTGCGGCTGTTCCTGGACGCCTACGGGGCCGACGGCGCCGACCGGCGCCGCATCCCCGGCGCCCTCCAGCAGAACCAGGAGTGGTTCTGCGTGCTCATCGAGCGCTACGCCGCGGCCGGGCACGCGGCCTTCCTCGAGTACTCCCGCTCGGACCTGCGCATGCAGGCCGACGCCTACCGGGACTGGCTGGCCGACGTGGCGCCGGCGCTGACGGCGTCCCTCTCGTGATCCGCGGGCGTCAGGAGCCCGTACGCCGGTGCTCGATCGCCTCGAGCACCGTCTTGCGGCCCCGGCCCAGCTCGCGCTCGGCCTGCTCGGCGCGGTCGAGCTGGGAGTCCCCGGACATCCGGCCCACCCGCCTGCGCGCCTCGGCCGCGTCGACGTCGAGGAGCTCGGCGGCCTTGCGGGCCTCCTTCGCCGCCTCGGTGTTGGCGACGTGCTGCTCCTCGCCGTCCTTCTTCCGGCGGTCGGTGGCCCGCTTCTCCTCGTCGCTGAGCAGCTGCCAGGCGGCGTCGGGGAGGTAGCGCGACGTGCCGTCGGAGCCGCGGGCCCGGTCGTCGCCGTCGGCGGTGTGCCACTCCTGCTCGGTCCACTCGTGCAGGTGGCGCTGCGCGGCGGTGCGCTCGCCCTCGTGCCGGTAGCCGCCACCGTGCGCCTCGTACTCGTGGGTGAGCAGCTGGCTCTTGCGGGCACTCCACTGGCCGGGCTCACCGCCCTTGTCGCCCGCCTTGATCTCCTCCTTGAGCCGCGCGCGCAGCTCCGGGTGCGTGTAGTCCGCCGCGTAGTCCTCCGCCGACTTCCCGCTCATGCGGGGGGAGCTACCCACGGTGTAGCCGCTCCACCCACGCCGGTGAGCACCCGGGTGACCGCGGGGGAGGGGCGCAGCTCCACCGGCCGCCCGGCCAGCTCGGCGGCCTCGACGTGGTCCAGCAGCAGCTCGCGCCCGGGCTCGGACAGCGAGGTCACCGAGCGGGCGTCGATCCGGTCGACCCGTGCCGGCTCGCGGCCGTAGCGGCGCCAGAAGGAGTCGACGGCGGCGGCGTCGACCGCACCGGCGAGGCAGAGCAGCCGCCCCCCGGTGGTGTTCAGCAGGCGGACGACGCCGCGCCTGGTGACGGGGCTGTCGGAGGGCTGCGGGGTCACCGCCCCAGTGTGCGGCGGCGGACGACGGTCGGCTCCCGTGCGCGCGGGTAGGCCCCCGGCATGGACGCGGGCACAGCGGCACGGGCCGAGCCGGACGGTCGGGAGGCAGAGGGCCTGGCCCGCCGGCTGGACCGGCCGATGAGCGTGCTCGGGCTGGTGTTCGTGCTCGTCGTCCTCGCGCAGGGGCTCGCCCGCGAGGCCTGGCTGGTCACCACGCTGACCGTCGTCGGCTGGGTGCTGTGGGCGGTGTTCGTCGCGGAGTTCGCGCTGCGCGCGTACCGGGCGCCCGACCGGCGGCGGTTCTGGGCGCGCAACTGGTGGCAGCTGGTGTTCCTCGCCGTCCCGTTCCTGCGGTTCGTCCGGGCGCTGTCGGTCCTGCGGGTGGCGCGGGTCGGCGGGATCCTGTCCGCCGCCGTCCGGGGCTCGCGGTCGGCCGGCCGGCTGCTGACCGGGCGGGTCGGCTGGCTCGCCGCAGTGACCGGCGTCGTCGTCCTGGCCGTGAGCCAGCTGCTCTACGTCACCGGCGACCACGACGCCTACGCGACGGCGCTGCACCAGACGGCGCTGGCCACGATCACCGGCGAGCCGTTGGCCGCCGGCGGCGGGCTCGCGCGCGTCGTCGAGGTCGTGCTGGCCGTCTACTCGGTGGCGGTCTTCGCCACGCTGGCCGGCGCGCTGGGCGCCTTCTTCCTCGAGCGCGGTCCCGACCGGTCCGGGCCGGCACAGCCCTGACCTCCGCTGTTCACCCGGAGGGGGTACCCAGAGCCCCGTTCGCGACATAGCGTGCTGACGCACTGACTCGTCGTCGACCGAGGAGACACCCCCCGATGAGCCACCGTCCCCTGACGGCTGCCAGCGCCACCGCGTGCCTGGCCGTCCTCGCCCTCGCGACCGCCGCCCCCGCCGCGGCCGGTCCCCAGCGGGGGAACTCCGCGGAGGAGGCCGGCCCCCCGCCGGTCGAGGTCCAGCTGCTCGCCTTCAACGACTTCCACGGTGCCCTCGAGCCGCCGTCCGGCTCCGGCGGTCGGGTCGGCACCACTGACGCCGGCGGCCTGGCGTACTTCGCCACCCACCTGCAGCAGCAGGAGGCGGAGAACCGCAACACGCTCACGATCAGCAACGGCGACCTGGTCGGCGGCAGCCCGTTCCTCTCGGCGCTGTTCCGGGACGAGCCCACCGTCGACGCGATGGACGCACTCGGCCTGGACATCGCCACGGTCGGCAACCACGAGTTCGACGAGGGCGTTCCCGAGCTGCGCCGGGTCATCGAGGGCGGGGCCTGCCACCCGACGGACGGCTGCCTGGACGGCGACGGCTACGACGGCTCGGACGCCGACTGGCTGGCCGCCAACGTGGTCGACCGGGAGGACCAGGGCCCGATCCTGCCGCCGTACGAGGTCCGCAAGGTCCAGGGCGTCGAGGTCGGCGTCATCGGCGCGGTCCTCGAGGGCACCCCCGCCATCGTCTCCGCGGCGGGCATCGCCGACGTCCGGTTCCTCGACGAGGTCGAGACGATCAACCGGTACGTCGCGGAGCTGCGCGAGCAGGGCGTCGAGACGATCGTCGTCTCGCTGCACGAGGGCGGCTCGGCCGGTACCGACGTCAACGGCTGCACCACCCCGGCCGGCCCCGCGTTCGACATCACCCGCGCGATCGACGACGCCGTTGACGTCGTGCTGACCGGTCACTCGCACAGCGGGTACGTCTGCGAGGGCGCGAACGAGGTGGACGGCAAGCTGGTCACCCAGGCGCTGTCCAACGGCCGGCTGCTCACCGACGTCGACCTGTCCATCGACCGCCGCACCGGCGACGTCCTCACCGCGAGCGCCGAGAACGTCGTCGTGACCCGGGACGTCACCCCGGACGCGGCGGCCCAGCAGCTCATCGACCGGTACGCCGCGATCGCCCAGCCGATCGCGAACGAGCCGGTCGGGGCGGTCACCGCGGACGTCCTGCGGGCCCAGGAGACGCTGCTCCCGAACCTGCCCGGGGAGTCCCCGCTGGGCAACCTGATCGCCGACTCGCAGCTGGCGGCCACGGACGACGAGGCCGGCGCGGTCGCGGCGTTCATGAACCCCGGTGGGGTGCGGACCGACCTGCTCCACGCCCCGTCGGTCGGTGAGGCCCCCGGGGTGGTGACCTACGGCGAGGCCTTCGCCGTCCAGCCGTTCAACAACCTGCTCACCACGCTCGACCTCACCGGCGCCCAGCTGTACGCGCTGCTGGACCAGCAGTTCGCGGTGAACCGCGTGCTGCAGCCCTCGGCCAGCGTCGAGTACACGGTCGACCCCGCGGCTCGGCGCGTGGTGCCCGGCTCGCTCACGATCGACGGCACGGCGGTCGACACGGCCGCGACCTACCGGATCACGGTGAACAACTTCCTCGCCGGTGGCGGGGACGGCTTCACCGTGCTGACCCAGGGCACCAACGCGGTGAACCAGCCCGGCTTCGACATCGACGCGTTCATCGCGTACCTGTCCGGGGAGCCGGTGGCCCCGCCGGCGACCGACCGGATCACCGTCGGCGGCTGACCCGGCACACCCTGCGGCGGGCGTCGCCGGTCCTCGTGACCGGCGGCGCCCGCCGTCGCATGTCGGCGGCCGCGTCCGCGTCGGCGAGGATGGTGGCATGGAGAGCCGCGTCGACGTCGCAGACCCCGGGACGGCGGAGCGCTTCGGCGCCGAGGTGCAGGCGGCCGCCCGCCGGCTGGCCGGGGTGGCCGAGCGGACGCCCCTGCAGCGCAACGCCCGGCTGTCGGCGGCGACCGGGGCGGACGTCTGGTTCAAGCGGGAGGACCTGCAGGTCGGCCGCTCGTACAAGATCCGCGGTGCCTACAACACGATCAGCCAGCTCGACGGCGACCGGCAGGCCGCCGGGGTCGTCTGCGCCAGCGCCGGCAACCACGGGCAGGGCGTCGCCTTCGCCTGCCGCGCGCTGGGTGTGCACGGCTCGGTGTTCGTCCCCGGGACGACGCCCCGCCAGAAGCGCGACCGGATCGCGGCGCTCGGCGGGGAGGTGGTCGACCTGGTCGTCACCGGGGACTCCTACGACGAGGCGGCCGCCGCGGCGCTGGCCCACGCGCGGGACACCGGCGCGACGCTGGTCCCCGCGTTCGACGCCGTCCCCACCGTCGTCGGGCAGGCGACCGTCGCGCTGGAGTTCCTCGAGCAGCTCCCCGTCCCGCCGGACGTGGTCGTCCTGCCCGTGGGCGGCGGCGGGCTGCTGGCCGGCTGCGCGACCTGGCTGCGGCTGCACAGCCCCGGCACCCGTGTCGTCGGTGTCGAGCCGGCGGGGGCGGCGAGCATGGCCGCGGCGCTGGCCGCGGGCGGGCCGGTCGAGCTGCCGGCGCTGGACACCTTCGTCGACGGCGCCGCCGTCCGCCGCGTCGGCGGGGTGACCTTCCCGCTCGTGCGCGACTCCGGCGCCGGGCTGGTCGCGGTGCCGGAGGGGCAGATCTGCACCGAGATGCTCGAGCTCTACCAGGTGGACGGCGTCATCGCCGAGCCCGCCGGGGCGCTGGCGAGCGCCGCGCTGACCGGTGGGCTGGTGCCCGTGGAGCCGGGGCAGACCGTGGTGTGCCTGCTGTCGGGCGGCAACAACGACGTCAGCCGCTACGGCGAGGTGGTCGAGCGCTCGCTGGTGCACCGCGGGCTCAAGCACTACTTCCTCATCGAGTTCCCGCAGGAGCCCGGGGCGCTGCGGCGCTTCCTCGACGAGGTGCTCGGTCCGGACGACGACATCGTGCTGTTCGAGTACGTCAAGCGCGACAACCGGGAGACCGGCGCCGCGCTCACCGGGATCGAGCTCGGCAGCGCGGCGGACTTCCCGGCGCTGCTCGCCCGGATCGAGGCCAGCCCGCTGCGCATCCAGCACGTCGAGCCGGGGACGACGGCCTACCGCTTCCTCGTCTGAGGACGGGCGCCGGGTTCCACCCTCCCCGGCTGTTGACCTGCACGTTCGTCTTGTCGTTGTCACTGTTCGAACGTATGATCGAACACATGGACGGCGGGACGGAGACCAGCACAGTCGGTGCTGTCGTGGCGCCCACGGTGGGGTGGGCGTGCGGGCCGTTGGGTGCGGTGCAGGCCGCCGCGCGGGAGATCGCGCGGTTGACGGCGGTGCAGGCGCGGGCGGTGGCGGCGTTCGCCGCCTCGCGGCCGGCGTCGGTGGACCGTCAGCAGGGTGAGCGGGGTGCGATGTCGGCGGAGCGGTGGGCCGCGCGGTCCGATCTGCTTCGTGCTGTCAGTGAGTGGGCGACGCCGGAGCTGGCGATCGCGGTGAACCTGACCCAGCCGGCCGCCGAGGCGCTGCTGGTCGAGTCATTGACCCTGGTGCACCGGCTGCCGGGGACGCTGGCGGCGTTGGAGTCGGGGGTGGTGCACCGCGGGCACCTGTGGCACCTGATCGACAAGGTCGCCCCGGTGGCTGATGACATCCTGCGGGCGGAGATCGAGGCCGACCTGCTGGCCTGGCTGGCCCGGCGCAACCGGGTGACCTCCCCGGCGCAGCTGGGGGACAAGGCCCGGCGGGTGGTGGCCCGGCGGGACGCCGCGGCGGCGGCGCGGCGGCTGGCCAAGGCGATGCAGGAGCGCGGGGTGTACCTGCGGCCGGAGCGCGCCGAGGGGATGGCCGCGGTCACCGTGGTGTGCATGATGCCGGAGGCGCGGGCGCTGCAGGCGGCGCTGAGCAGCTACGCCGACGCGCTGGCCGACGAGGACGGCGGTGCGCGGCGGACGCGGGGGCAGCGGATGGTCGACGCGCTGCTGGACCTGGTGCTGCGCCCGGGGGAGACCGAGCTGCCGCCGGTGCGGGTGCTGCTGAGCGTGGTGGCCTCGATGGGCACCCTGCTGGGCGGGGACGCCCCGGGTGAGGTCGACGGGCAGCTGATTCCGGCGGAGATGGTCCGCCGGCTGGTGCACGGCCTGGCCGGCCGCGGCCTGCTGCCGGCGGACGACGCGCGGGCTCTGGCCGACCCGACCGACCCGGCGGACCCCGCTGGTGAGGTGGCGGCGCCGTCCCCGTCCTGCGGTGCGGCCGTTCCGGGCGGCGCGGAGGTGGCCTGGCAGGAGGCCGAGCAGGCCCAACTGGCCGCCTGGTGGGACCAGGTGGAGGCCCGGCTGCTGGCCGGCGGGCTGGACGAGCCCGACTGGCCACCGGATGACCTGTCCGGGCAGCGCTGGGTGCACGCCGCCTTCGATCCCGACGCGGACGGGCTGGACTCGCTCGGCGACCTCGGCGACCTCGGCGATCCCGGCGGGGCGCCGGACACGGAGCCGCCGCTGTCGGGCTCGGGGCCACCGCCGGCCAGCTCGACACCGCCCGAACGGTGTCCGGCCGGTGGCTGGTGGGCGGCCGCGGACCGGGCGGTCGACGACGCCGGCGCCGCGGTGCACGCCGCCGGGCTGGCCCTCGGGCACGCCCGGCGCAGCGTGCGCACCGCCCGGGCCGCGGCGGTCGCGGAGGAGGCCGGCTGGCGGGCCGGCCCCGGCGGGCGGGTGGACGCCGCCCCCGACGCCCTCACCGCCCTGGCCGCCGCAGCGGATGGGCAGCGCCAGGCGCTGGCCGAGCTGCTGGCCGCCACCGCCGGGGGTGGGCTGGCCGACCGGCCGCGGATCGTGCTCGCCGACGCGGTCAGCGGCGCCTTCCGCGCCCTGACCGACCTGCCCGCGCTGCGCCGGGCCGGGCACTGCGGCGCCGCCGCCTGCCGCCGCGCCCCCGAGGCCTGCGGCCACGACCTCACCGGGCGCCCGGGGCTGCGCGGCGCCGGCCCCACCGGCGCCTACCGGCCGTCCGCGGCGCTGGACCGCCACGTGCGGGCGCGGGACCGGCGCTGCCGGTTCCCCGGCTGCCGCCGCCCGGTGCCGCGCGCCGGGGAGCTGGACCACGCCCGCCCGCACGCCGCCGGCGGGGCGACCGCCGCGGCGAACCTGGCCGGCTACTGCACCGGGGACCACCGCGGCAAACACCAGGCCCCCGGCTGGACCCACGTCCTGGGCCCCGACGGCACCCTGACCGTCACCACCCCCACCGGCCTCACCGCCGTCACCGAACCCCCGCCCTACTGACCAGAGGCGCGGACGGGCGGTGGGCAGGGCGACTGCCACGGTGGGGCCCATGGCGAGCGAGGTGACGACCCGGCCCCTCACCGAGGACGATCGCGAGCTGCTGCGGACGGCGACCCTCGCCAACCTCAACTGGACCGGCGAGGCCCGCTTCGGCCCCCGCGACCTCGATGAGCGACCCGACCTCCGCCACTACACCGGGTTCCGGCCGGAACGGGGTGACCTCGGCCTGGTCGCCGAGCGGGACGGGCAGAGCGTCGGCGTGGTGTGGGTGCTGTTCCTCGACGCCCACGACCCGGGCTACGGCTTCGTCGCCGACGGCGTCCCGGAGCTCAGCATCTGGGTGGCGCCGGGCGCCCGCGGCCGGGGCCTGGGTGGTGAGCTGCTGCGGGCGGCGCTCGACGAGGCCCGCCGGCGGGGCGTCGAGCGGGTGAGCCTGAGCGTCGAGGCCGGGAACCCGGCCGTGCACCTCTACCGCCGGTCCGGGTTCCGGCCCGTGCTCGGCGCCGCCGAGGGGACCTCCGCCGTCGACCTGTGAGCCGGGCTCAGCCCCAGTCGACCCGCCGGGCCAGCGCCCGTAGTCGCTCGCCGAGCACCGGGTCCAGCGAGGCGGCCCAGGCCACCCGACCGAGGACGTGGCCGCGGAAGGTCGCCGGGTCGTGGTCCCGGACCTGCGAGGTCCAGCCGTGCCGCGCGCAGTTGTGCAGCAGCGCGCGCAGCGCGTCCCGCTCCGTCCGGGACAGCGTCGGCCGGGTGTTGACGACGGCCCCCAGCACCCGCTGCCGGGAAGCGGCGCGGGCGACGCGGGTCTTGGCCGGGGCCACCCGGAACCCTCTTCCGCGGCGACCTCGGTGACCGCCGCGACGAGCCGGCCGGAACCGATGCGCCGGTCGCCGCTGAATGTGAGGTCGTCGACGTACCGGGTGTAGCGGGCGCCGAAGGCGCCGGCCAGGCCGGCCAGTCGGCGATCGAGCCGGAAGCAGACGAGGTTGGCCAGCGCCGGTGACGTCGGCGCGCCCTGCGGCAGGTGGGGCACGGCCAGCCGCTCACCGAGCCGCCGGTGCCGCTCCCGCTCGTCGGCGCCGGCCGGCACCGGCAGCGCCCGCCACACCGACGCGGGCGCCGTCGTCGTCACCAGGGCGGTGACCAGGTGGGCGACCGGTTCCGGCAGCCCCGCCGTCCCCTGCAGCAGGCCCCACACCCGCTGTGCCGAGATCGACGCGAAGAACGCCTCCAGGTCCATGCCGAGCACCACCGCGCGTCCGGCGTGCGGCTCGGCCGCCGTCCGCACCGACCGGCCGGGTACGCAGCCGTGCGCGGCGTCGTGCACGGGGACCGGCGCGAGCACGTGCCGCAGCAGCCGCCGCTGGGCCTCCTTGAGCCGCGGCTTGGGCTCGGCGAGCAGCCGCAGCCGGCCGCGGCGCTCGACGGCGTGCCAGCGGTAGTGCCGCAGCGGCTCGTGGACGGTGCGCTCCAGCCCCCTCGCATCGGCGAACCAGGCGAGCTCGCCCTGGTCGACGTCGAGCAGCCGCGCCAGTGCCCCGGCGTCCGGCAGCGGGGCTGGTCCGGAGCGGTCGCGCACCACGGTGGTGGCGACCGGCCGCCGGTGGACGACGCGCCGCGGCGGGCCCATCCGCTCCCAGCCCTGCGTGGTCCGCACTAACAGGGCCAGCTCCCGCGGCCGGTCGGCCGGTGGGCGCAGGTAGGCGGCGAGCACCTCGTCGACCAGCATGCCGATCCAGCGCGGCGCCCGGGCGTACCCCAGCGCGACGGCGACCCGGCGCACCATCGCGCGCCGCGACCAGGGTCCGGCCAGCAGCGCTGTGGCGATGCCGGAGGCGGTCAGGTGCCCGCGGGCGCGGGCCGTCACCGGGGTGCGCGGCGGGGGAGGCAGCCGCTCCCTGAGGGAGTCGCCACGACGTGCGCGGAGCGCACATGCTGGCGGGTGACGCCGTACCCGGCTCGCTGCGCTGCCCCGGGGTTGCCCCGGGGAGACCGGCTGACGCCGGTCGTCCTGCCCTCCCCGCCGCGCACGGGCGCCACCGTAGCGGCGGCCACGGCATCCGTGCTGCTCACGGACGGGCGACGGCCCGTCCCCGCCGGGCCGGACGCGCCCGAGGACGTCAGGCGGGTGTCAGGTCGGTGCGGTGCAGCACCCGCCCGCCGATGTCCCGCAGTTCCACGGTCATGACGCCGCTGTCGCCGTCGATGCGCACGTGCCCGAGGAACTGGGACGAGTCGTTGGGCTCCTCGCCCGCCCGCGCGCCGGTCCTCGAGAAGACCACCCGGGGACCGAACGTCGCGTCCAGCTCGCTGGGCCCGAACGTGCCGGCGTGCAGCGGACCGGAGACGAACTCCCAGAACGGGTCGAAGTCGGTGGTGGAGGCGCGCTCGGGCGAGTAGTGGTGGGCGGCGGTGTAGTGGACGTCGGCGGTCAGCCACACCACGTTGCGGACGCCGTGCCGCTTGAGGTCCGACAGGAGCCGGGCGATCTCCAGCTCGCGCCCCGCGGGCGAGCCCGGGTCGCGGTTGGCGATGCCCTCTTGGGCGACCTCGCCGTCGGGGACGACCAGCCCGATCGGCATGTCGGAGGCGACGACCTTCCACAGCGCCCGCGACGTCCGCAGCTGCCGGCTGACCCGGGCCAGCTGGTCCTCGCCGAGGATGCGCGTGCCCGGGCCGTCCGGGGCCAGGTTCTCGGTGTTCGGCCCGCGGTGGGTGCGCAGGTCGAGGGCGACGACGTCCACCAGCGGCCCGTACGACAGGGCGCGCTGGACCCGGTCGCCGCCCAGGGGCGTGTACTCCGTGAACGCCTGCCGGCCGCGGGCGGCCAGCGTGTCGACGTCCCTGACGGTGTACCGCTCGTCGGTCAGGACCTCACCCGGGTACCAGTTGTTGGTGACCTCGTGGTCGTCCCACTGCACGAGCAGTGGCACCTCGGCGGCCATCGCCCGCACGTTGGCGTCGAGCAGGTTGTAGCGGTACTGCCCACGGAACTCGTCCAGGGTCTCGGCGACCTTGCTCTTCTCCGGCGTGACGACGTTGCGCCAGACCGAGCCGTCGGGCAGGACGACGCGCTCCTGCAGCGGCCCGTCGGCGTAGACGTTGTCGCCCGAGTGCAGGAAGAAGTCCGGCTGCAGGCGACGGACGGCCTCGAACCCGGTCATGCCACCGCTGTCGGGGTTGATGCCCCACCCCTGGCCGGCGACGTCCCCGGACCAGGCGAAGGTGACGTCCCGCCGGTCACGCGGGGCCGTGCGCAGCCGGCCGACCACCGGCTCGCTGTCCTGCCCGTCGGCGTCGAAGCGCACCCGGTAGAACAGCTCGGTGCCGGCCGGCAGCCCGTCCAGGTGCACCTTGCCGGCGTGGTCGGTGTCCGGCCCGACGTCGACCTGCCACCGTCCGCGGACCCGGCGGGAGTCGGCCGTCGCCACGACCTCGACGAGCATCCGGGCGGGGCGGTCGGTCTTGGACCAGACCACCGCCGAGCGTGCCGTGACGTCACCGCTCTGCACGCCCCACCGCACCTCGGGTCGCGACCGGACGAGCGCCGGGGCGCCGAGCGCGGACGGCGCCGGGCCTCCGAGGGCCCCGAGCCCGGCGCCCGCGCCGAGGACGGCGGCGCCCTGCAGCAGCCGCCGGCGGGACAGGCCGCTCGCGGCCGGGGGAGGGGTGTGGGACACGGCGGGCTCCGTTCTCAGGGGTGTTCGGGTCGGAGCCCACGCTGGTGTCCGGGCCGGACGCCGGGACGACGCGGCGGTGCACGGCCCGGGAGCACCGGGTGAACACGGCGCCCTGGCCGCAGGGTCCTGGAGCCGGTCCGGCCGGGGGGAACGCCGTCCCCGCCTCGCCGCGCTGGAGTCCCCGGCGACATCCCCAGCGGGACCACGGGCGGTTGACAGGTGCGTCACAGGTTCGGTGCCGACCCTGTCCTGTGACGGCCGGACCCACCGGCCCGCCCTCGAGGAGCCCACGTGCGCAAGAAGCTGGTCGTCGCCGCAACCGCCGGCGCCCTGACCCTGACCGGGCTGGCCGTCGCCGTACCGGCCGTCGCGGCCACCGACGACACCGACGGCACGTCGACGTCCGTCGTCGACCGGATCAAGGACGCGCTCTCCGGCCTGGTGGACGACGGGTCGATCACCCAGGACCAGGCCGACGAGGTGGCCAGCACGCTCGACGAGGCCGGCTTCGGCCGGCACGGCGGCCACGGCGGCTGGTTCGGCCTCGAGACCGCCGCCGAGACGCTGGGCATGACCGAGGACGAGCTGCGCACCGCGCTCGACGCGGAGGGAGCCACGCTCGCCTCGGTCGCCGGGGAGCAGGGCGTCGCCGTCGAGGCGCTCGTCGACGCGCTCGTCACCGCCAAGCAGGAGCGCATCGCGCAGGCGGTCGAGGAGGGCATGCCCCAGGAGGTGGCCGACGAGCGGCTGGCCGACCTGGAGCAGCAGGTCACCGAGTGGGTCGACTCGACCCGCGAGGACCGCCCCTGGGGTGGCGGTCCTGGTGGCTGGTGGGGCGGGCCCGACGACGACTGACCCGGGCGGGCGCCGTGCCCCGTGCGGGGCGGCGCCCGCCTGACCGGCGGGGTGGACGGCCCGGCCGGGCAGAGGTTAGCCTCGCCTTACCCCCGCGGACGGCGCGGGTGCACGAGCGAGGGGAGCCCGCGTGGGGCTGCGACTGCCGGTCGGGGACGTGACCGTCCTGCTGGGCCCGACCGTGGCCCGCCGTCGCGTGATGGCCGCGCTGGACGACGACAGCGGGCGCTGCGGCTCCGGGCACTCGGCCGTCGGCGTGCACCGCGTGGCCGCCCGCGCCGGCGACGACGTGCACCGGCGCATCGAGGCGGTCGAGGCCGCCCGCGAGGCGGCGGCCACGATCGTGCTGGTCGACCGGCTCACCGACGGGCTCTCGTCACCGGACCGGCGGGCCGTCCTTGCGGCGCTGCGGTCGGTGGCCACCGGCGGTCGCGCGGTCCTGGTGGACGACGCCGACCCGGTGGCGGCGCTCGCCGTGGCCGACGGCACGCTGCGGATCGACCCGGCCGGCGGACTGTCGGCCGGGCCCGTGGTGGACCAGGGGTACCTGGACTACCTGGCTTCGTAGGTGAGGCAGTCGGCGGCGTCGGTCCCCGGCCCGACGCGCACGCCGGAGGCGTGGCACTCGAGCTTGTCGTTGTGCACGCAGTCCGCGCGGTGACAGGCGCCGACCAGCCCGTTGCGGTCGAGGCCGCCACGGAAGCTGATCTCCACGAAGGTGCCGCAGTGGGCGTGGTCGCCACCCACCGTGATCGCGCCGGCGTGACAGTTGTGCTCGGCGTTGTACGAGCAGCTGCTGACGGCGCAGTCCTGCACCTGGGGCATGTCCTGGAGAGAGGTCATGGGTCCAGGCTGGCACGCCCCGGGTGGACCCGCCAGCCAGCTGAGGCTTGCCTGATGCGCTGGTCAGCGGCTCGGGACCGGTCGTTCCTCACAGCGATCCCACAGCTGTCCCACCACCGGTACCGAGGCTCGGCAGGGACCATGGGAGGCCGGACTGGGAGGAGGTGACCGCGCGTGGTCGTGCAGACCGGAACGGTCGCCACCGGCGCCCCCGGCCCCCGGAGGGCGGCCCGGGGCGGCGTGCTCGTGGTCGTCGGCGGGCTGCCGGGCAGCGGCAAGACGACGTTGCTGCGCCGGCTGACGGCCGAGGGGAGGCCCGGCGTCGTCGGCCTGGACTCCGAGGACGTCGCCGCCCGCCTCCACGACGCCGGCCTGCGCGTGCCCTACCGCCTGGTCCGGCCGCTGGTGCACGCCTGGCACCGCGTGCGGGTGCTGTGGGTCGTCGCCGGCCCCGCGCCGGTCGTCGTCCTCACCGACCCGTGGACCCGGCCGGGGTGGCGGGCCGTCGTCCTGCGCGCGGCCCGGTGGGCCGGCCGCTCGGTGCGACTGGTGCTCCTCGACGCCCCGCGGGAGCTCGCCGAGAGCGGGCAGACCGCCCGCGGCCGGGGGGTGCCGGCGCAGTCCATGCACCGGCACGCCACCCGCTGGAGCGCGCTGCTGCGTGACGTCGAGAGCGGCACCGGACCCGCCGCGGTGACCGTCGTGGACCGGCTGCGGGCAGACCGGCTCACGGTCGCCGACCTGCTGGACCGGGAGCCCGGGGACCTGCGGTCCTGACCGGCCCGACGGGAGGCGCGCGTCGGGGGCCCCTCGTGTGACAGACCTGTGACGAACGGGCACCCGGGGGGACCATCCGGGCGGACCGGGGCAGCTCCCGTCCGTCCCCGACCGGCTCCGGCCGCGACGTCCGGCCGCAGTGAGGAGTGCCCCGTGCCCACCGCGCCGTCCCCTCCTGCCCCGATCGACATCGGGACGCGGGGCTGACCGCCGTGTCGACGACGCAGAGCCTCATCGGTGCCCTGGTCGCCGCGGTGCTCCTCGCCGCGCTGCACCTGGCCGCACCGCACGTCCGCCGGCTGCCGTTCGTGCCCGAGCGGGCCACCGCCTCGTTCGCCGGCGGGCTGGCCGTGGCCTACGTGTTCCTGCACCTGCTGCCCGAGATCGCCGAGGGGAACGAGGCCGTCGGCGAGGTGCTCGCCGAGCAGCTGGAGCCGACCCCGCTGACCGACCTCGGCATCTTCCTGGTCGCGCTGGCCGGCTTCGCCGCGTTCTACGGGTTGCAGCGGCTGGCCGACCGGCGGGCGCCCGCGCCGTCGCGCACGGCCGTCCCGGTCGGCGGCGGGGGAGCGGGGGAGGCGGCCGCGGCGGGGAGCGAGCCCGAGCCGCCGGGGGTGTACTGGCTGCACCTGGGCTCGTTCATGGTCTACAACGGCCTGATCACCTACACGATGGCGCTGCGGCTGCGGACCGGCATCGCCTTCGCCGTGCTGTTCACCATCGCGATGGGGCTGCACTTCGTCCTCACCGACCGGTCGCTGGAGGAGCACTACCCGCGGCGCTTCGCCCGGTCCGGCCGGCTGCTGCTCGCCGGGGCGCTGCTGGCCGGCTGGTTGCTCGACGTGTTCTTCGCACCCACCAGCACCGTCGTCGTCGCGCTGCTCACCGCCCTGCTCGGCGGGTCGATCCTGCTCAACGTCTTCAAGGAGGAGCTGCCCGCCACCGGGCGGTCCAGCTACCGGTGGTTCCTCGCGGGGCTGGTCCTCTACGCGGGGCTGCTGACCCTGGTCACCGCCGCGGGGGACTGAGCGGGCCCTCGGGCAGGTGCAGCAGCACCAGCCGGCCACCCGCGGCAGCGACCCGCTCCCGCAACCCGCGCACCACCCGCAGCCCGAGGTCGTCGGCCGCCTCGAGGTCGCGCAGGTCGAGCACCACCCGGGTGCGGCCGACCGTCCGCAGCGCCTGCACGGTCGCGGTCAGCAGACCGGCGCTGCGCGGTGTCAGGTGCCCACCCACCCGGATGGACCCGCTGCGGCCGTCGACGACCTGGCAGAAGGGCGCGGTGGCGACGTCCACGAGCTCGACCGCCCCTCCCGTCGCCTCTCGCGCACACCGGCGTGCGCCCCTGCACCCACCGTGCCAGGACGGCGGGCCCCGTGGCCGCGGCCGCACCGGATCGTCACGGACCCGTCGCATCCCCGCAGCCCGGCAGGACGACGTCCGGCCTTTCCGGAATGGCGTTGTCAAGACCATTCCGCGCAGAGCGCAAGAAATCAGCCATCAGCGATACCCGGCCATTCTGCGGGGCGTGTCCCCGCCGTTCTGGACAGGATCCGGGTGCACGAGGAGTCCATTCCTGGAGAGGGCGGGAGCCATGCGCGGGAACGACCGGGTCAGCGGGAGCAGCAACGGGGTGGGGGGTCTGCAGGACGCCGTCTTCGAGCGGTTGCTGCGGGAGCGGGTCGTCGTCCTGGGCAGCCAGGTCGACGACGAGGTCGCCAACCGGCTGTGCGCGCAGGTGCTGCTGCTGGCGGCCGAGGACCCCCGGCGCGACATCCACCTCTACGTCAACTCACCCGGCGGCTCGGTGGACGCCGGGCTGGCCGTCTACGACACGATGCAGTTCGTCGACTGCGACGTCGCCACCTACGGGTTCGGGATGGCCGCCTCGATGGGGCAGTTCCTGCTGACCGCCGGCACCCCCGGGAAGCGGTACGTGCTGCCGCACACGCGGGTGCTCATGCACCAGCCCTCGGGCGGGGTCGGCGGCACGCAGGCCGACATCGCCATCCAGGCCGAGCAGATCCGGCTGCTCAAGCGCACCGTCAACCAGCTGCAGGCCGCGCACACCGGTCAGCGCGCCGAGCAGATCGAGCGGGACTCCGACCGCGACCGCTGGTTCACCCCGGAGGAGGCGCGGGACTACGGCCTGGTGGACCACGTCCTCAGCCGCGCCGACGCGCTGCCCGGCGGCGGTCCCGGTGCGCCCACCCGCGGGTGAGCCGGTCGTAGGGTCGCGTCCGTGATGCCGCCCGTCGCCGACCCCGCCTGGCTGCGCGCGCACCGCGAGGAGGTGGTCCTCGCCGACGTCCGCTGGTACCTCGACGGCCGCTCCGGCCGGGCCGCGTACGACGCCGGGCACCTGCCCGGTGCGGTGTTCGTCGACCTCGACCGGTGGCTGGCGGCGCCCGGTGGCCCGGCCGGGGGCCGCCACCCGCTGCCCGACCCGGCGGTGTTCGCCCAGGGGATGGCCGCCCTCGGCATCGGGGACGGCGACACGGTGGTGGCCTACGACGACGCCGGCGGGGTGGTCGCCGCGCGGCTGGTGTGGATGCTCCGGGTCACCGGGCACCAGGCGGCGCTGCTCGACGGCGGGCTGGCCGCCGGGGACGGCCCGCTGGAGCGGGTCGCGCCCGACCCGGCGCCGGCGGTCTTTACCCCGCGGCCCTGGCCGGCCGAGCGGCTGGCCGACGTCGCGGACGCCGTCGACCCGGCGGCGGTGGTGCTCGACGCCCGCGACCCCGAGCGGTACCGCGGCGACCGCGAGCCGGTCGACCCGCGGGCCGGGCACGTGCCCGGCGCGGTGAACGTGCCCTGCCGGGCCAACCTGGACGCCAGCGGCCGCTTCCGGCCGGTCGAGGAGCTGCGCCGCACCTTCGCCGCGGCCGGCGTCACGGGCGACAGCGACGTGGTGTCCTACTGCGGTTCCGGGGTCACGGCCTGCCACAACCTCCTCGCCCTGGAGCTGGCCGGCCTGCCAGAGGGCCGGCTCTACCCCGGCTCCTGGTCGCAGTACAGCGCCGACCCCGACCGGCCGGTGGCCGTGGGGGACCGGCCGGGCTGACCGCAGCCGGTCAGGGGGTGACGGTCACCGGGGTCCCCGGGCGCGGCAGCGGCACGGACACGGGTGCGGCGATCCCGTGGACGTCGGCGGGCTGGGGTCGGCCGAACAGGTAGCCCTGCGCGTGCGAGCAGGCCAGCCGCTCCAGGACGGCGTGCTGCTCCTCGGTCTCCACGCCCTCCGCGACGACCTCCAGGTGCAGGCTGCGGGCGAGCTCGATGATCGAGGCCACCAGCGTCGTGGACCGGCCGCCGGAGCCGAGGTCCTGGACGAAGCTGCGGTCGATCTTCACCACGTCCGCGGGCAGTCGGCGCAGGTAGGACAGGCTCGAGTAGCCGGTGCCGAAGTCGTCGATCGCGATGCGGACGCCGAGCGTGCGCAACGCCCGGAGGGTGTCCACCACCGCCTCCACGTCGTCGATGAGCACGCCCTCGGTCACCTCGAGGGTCAGCTGGCCGGCGGGCAGCCCGCTGGCGTCCAGCGCCGTTCGGACGGTCGACACGACGTCGTCGTCGACCAGCTGGCGGGGGGAGAGGTTGACCGCGACGTCGATCCGCCGGCCGGCCTCCCGCGACCACTGCGCGGCCTGGCGGGTGGCCTCGGTGAGCACCCACCGGCCGATCTCGACGATGGCACCGCTCTCCTCGGCCAGCGGGATGAACTCCATCGGCGGCACCAGCCCGCGGGTGGGGTGCTGCCAGCGCAGCAGCGCCTCGTAGCCGGTCGTCGAGCCCCCGGTCAGCTCGACGGTCGGCTGGTAGTGGACGGTGAGCTGGCCCCCGGCGACGGCGGAGTCGAGGTCGGAGATCAGCTCGGCCTTGACCTGCGCGGCCCGCTCCATCCCCTCGGCGTAGACGACCACGCGGTTCTTGCCCGCGGACTTGGCCAGGTACATCGCCAGGTCGGCGTTGCGCAGCAGCGTGCCGGCGGACCGGTCCGCGGCGGTGGTGGAGTCGGCGACGCCGATGCTCACCCGCACGTGGATCGCCCGCCCGTCGATGACGACCGGGTCGGCCAGCGCGCTCAGCGCCCGTTCGCCGACCTCCGCGGCCGTGCGGGCGGACCCGGCGACCACGACGGCGAACTCGTCGCCACCCAGCCGGGCCACCTGGTCGACCGACCGCACGCAGCCCTGGAGCCGCCGGCTGACGGTGGTCAGCAGCTGGTCGCCCACCGCGTGTCCGCGGGAGTCGTTGACGTCCTTGAAGTCGTCGAGGTCGAGGAACAGGACGCTGGTCGGCCCCGCGCGCCGGGCCAGCATCCGGCCGGTGGTCTCCAGCAGCAGGGTGCGGTTGGCGAGGCCGGTCAGCGGGTCGCGCAGCCCCTGCTGCTCGTTGAGCCGCCACGCCGCGAGGTGGGCGAGGCTCGCGGCCAGCACGAAGACCCCGTGCACCAGGGCCCAGGTCCACGGCGCGTGCTGCGCGCTGCCGTGCCCGAAGACCGCGTGCGGGAACAGCGTGCCGACGAGCCCGTGGTGGCCCAGGACGACGATCAGCGCCATCCCGAAGGGCACCCAGTTCTGGTACAGCGCCGCGAGCCCGATCATGACGAAGAAGTGGAAGTGCGCCTCGGTCAGCCCCTCCATCAGGTACACCAGCGTCACCGACGCGGCGAGCAGGCTGGCGGTGGCCGCGGCCGAGCGCAGCCCGCGGCCGGAGCCGGGCAGCGCGGCGAAGGTCAGCGGACAGGCGACCGCGACGGCGAGCAGCACCGCGGTCAGCGGCGTCCGGCCGGTCAGCAGCGCCATGACGCCGAGGCCCGCGGCCTGCGCGGCGGCCACCCACAGCACCGCGCGGTGCCGCCGGTGCCACACCTCCTCGGGGAGGTGCCGTCCCTCGGGCAGGGCCGTCGCCAGCCGGTCGTGCAGTGCGCGCAGCATGCCGGTGTCCTCGACCCCGGGGCCGCCCACCTGCAGCCCGGGGTTGCCGCCCTCACCCGAGCGGGTGAGGGGAGCGGTCCCGGACGAGTAGGCCACCCGGGGCCCGCGCCCGTTGCGCGGGCGAGGGCCCGCGGCCCATCCTGCACCCGTCCGTCCCTCGAGCGGAGACCCGCGTGGACCACCTCGACGTGCTCGCCGACGCGGCGGAGAACCTGTACCCGGCGCGGATGCAGATGGCGCTGTCCCTCGGCTGGCACATCGTCTTCGCCTGCTTCGGCATCGCCTTCCCGCTGATCACGGTGGTCACCGAGTGGCGTGGCCACCGGCGCGGGGACGCCGAGCTGCTCGGGCTGGCCCGCACCTGGGCGAAGGCGATGGGCATCCTGTTCGCGGCCGGTGCGGTGTCGGGCACCCTGCTGTCCTTCGAGATGGGCATCCTCTGGCCGGGCCTCATGGACCGCTTCGGCGAGGTCTACGGCTTCCCGTTCGTGCTGGAGGGGTTCGCCTTCTTCATCGAGGCGATCTTCGTCGGCGTCTACCTCTTCGGCTGGGACCGGCTCTCGCCGCGGGCCCACGTGCTCAGCGCCGTCCCGATGATCGTGTCCGGCATGGCCGGGGCGTTCTTCGTCGTCGCGGCCAACGCGTGGATGAACAACCCGACCGGCTTCCGGCTCGACGCGCAGGGCCGGGTGGTCGACGCGCAGCCGTGGGCGGCGATGTTCGGCCCGTCCACCTGGCCGCAGGTGGTGCACATGCTGCTGGCGGCCTACATGGTCACCGGCTTCACCGTCGCGTCGGTGTACGCCGTCGGCGTGCTGCGCGGTCGCCGGGAGCGGCGCCACCGGCTGGGCCTGGTCATCCCGCTGGCGTTCGCCGCCGCGGTGACCCCCGTGCAGATCGGCGTGGGCGACTGGATCGCCAACACCGTCGCCGACAACCAGCCGGTGAAGCTCGCCGCGATGGAGGGGCAGTACGAGACCACCGCCGGGGCGCCGCTCTCGATCGGCGGCTGGTACAGCGACGGGGAGATGCGCGGGGCGCTGGAGATCCCCAACGGGCTCTCCCTGCTGGTGCACCACGACCCCGACGGCGTCGTCCTGGGGCTGGAGGAGGTCCCGCCCGACGAGCGCCCACCGGTCAACGTCGTGCACCTGGCCTTCGACACCATGGTCGGGCTCGGCTCGGCGCTGCTGCTGCTGGCGGTGTGGTGCGGCTGGGCCTGGTGGCGCCGCCGCCGGCTGCCCGGGTCGCGGTGGTTCCTGCGGGCGGTCGCCGCCTCCGGCGTCGCGGCGGTGGTGGCGATGGAGGCCGGCTGGGTGGTCACCGAGGTGGGCCGGCAGCCGTGGGTCGTGTACGGCCTGCTGCGCACCGCCGACGCGGTGAGCCCCGCCCCCGGGCTCTGGCTCGGCTTCTACGGGGTGCTGGCCGTCTACACCGTGCTGACCGCGCTCACCGTGTACGTGCTGCGGCGGCTGGCCTCCCGCCCCGGCACCTCCGCCCCGCAGGAGGTGGACGCCGAGCCGCCCGACCGGGGGACCGGACAGGTGGCCCTCCGGTGACGCTGGCCGAGGTCGTGCTCGCCGTCATGTTCGTCGGGCTGGTCGCCTACGGGCTGTTCGGCGGTGCGGACTTCGGGGCGGGCATCTGGGACCTGCTGGCCGGCGGCACCCGGCGCGGCGCCCGCCAGCGCGAGCTCATCGAGCACTCCATCGCGCCGGTGTGGGAGGCCAACCACGTCTGGCTGATCTTCGTGCTCGTCGTCCTCTGGACGGCGTTCTCCGGGGCGTTCGCCGCCGTTGTGACCACGCTGTACGTGCCGCTGACGCTGGCCGCGTTCGGGATGATCGCCCGCGGGGCGGCGTTCGCCTTCCGGAAGAGCACGACCACGCTCGGCATGCGCCGGGCGCTGGGTGCGGCGTTCGCGTTCTCCTCGCTGGCCACCCCCTACTTCCTCGGCAGCGTCGTCGGCGCCGTGGCCTCGGGCCGGGTCCCGGCCGGCATCGCCGCCGGCGACGTCGTGACGAGCTGGGTCAACCCGACGTCCGCGCTGGGCGGCGTGCTCGCCGTCCTGGTCTGCGCCTACCTGGCGGCGGTCTTCCTCTGCGCCGACGCCCGCCGCGAGGGAGCCGAGGACCTGGTGCGGCAGTTCCGCGCCCGCGCCCTGGGGACGGCGGCCGTGACCGGCGCGGTCGGCCTCGCCGGGCTGTTCGTGCTGCGCGCCGACGCCCCGCTGCTGTTCGACGGGCTGACCGGGCGGGCGGCGCCGGTGGTGGTGCTCTCCGTGGTCGCGGGCGTCGCCGCGCTGGGACTGCTGTGGACCCGCCGCTACGGCGCGGCGCGGGCCGCGTCGGCGCTGGCGGTGACCGCGATCCTGGTCGGCTGGGCGGTCGCCCAGTACCCGTACGTGCTGGTGCCCGAGGTGACCATCGAGGAGGCCGCGGTCGGCCGGTCGACCCTCGTCGCGATGCTGGTCGCCCTCGGCGCCGGCGCGGTCGTCCTGGTGCCCTCGCTGGTCTACCTGTACGTGCTGTTCCAGCGGGCGCCGACGGGGACGGCCGCCCACCCCGGCTCCTGACCGCGCTCGCACCGGTCTCGACTGGCCGACCGGGGACGGCTCGGTCAGGGTCGGAGGGGCCGGGGAGCCGTCCCCGACCCGACGGGTGGCCACCGCGCCGCCCGGAGCCCGAGGAGGCCCACCGATGCGAGCAATGGTCTACCGGGGGCCGTACAAGGTGCGGGTCGAGGACAAGGACGTCCCGGCCGTCGAGCACCCCAACGACGCGATCGTGCGGGTCACGCTGGCCGCCATCTGCGGCTCGGACCTGCACCTCTACCACGGCCTCATGCCGGACACCCGGATCGGGCACACGTTCGGCCACGAGTTCATCGGCGTCGTCGAGCAGGTCGGGTCCTCGGTGGAGGACCTGCAGGTCGGCGACCGGGTGATGGTGCCGTTCAACATCTCCTGCGGCAGCTGCTGGTTCTGCGCCCGGGGCCTGTACTCCAACTGCCACAACGTCAACCCCAACGCCACCGCCGTCGGCGGCATCTACGGCTACTCGCACACCACCGGCGGCTACGACGGCGGCCAGGCCCAGTACGTCCGCGTGCCGTTCGCCGACGTCGGTCCGGTGCGGATCCCCGACTGGATGCACGACGAGGACGCCGTCCTGCTGACCGACGCCGCCGCGACCGGCTACTTCGGCGCCCAGCTCGGCGACATCGTCGAGGGCGACACGGTCGTCGTCCTCGGTGCCGGGCCGGTCGGCCTGATCGCCGCCCAGTCGTCGTGGCTGATGGGCGCGGGCCGGGTGATCGTCGTCGACCACCTGCAGGAGCGGCTGGCCAAGGCGCGGAGCATGGCGTACGCCGAGACGCTGGACTACGACGAGTACGACGACATCGTGGTCGAGCTGAAAAAGCAGACCGACTTCCTCGGCGCCGACGTCGTCATCGACGCGGTCGGCGCGGAGGCCGACGGCAACCTGCTGCAGCACGTCGCCGGGGCGAAGCTCAAGCTGCAGGGCGGCTCACCGGTCGCGCTGAACTGGGCGATCGACGGGGTGCGCAAGGGCGGCACCGTCTCCGTCGTCGGCGCCTACGGGCCGATCCCCAACGCGGTGAAGTTCGGCGACGCGCTCAACAAGGGGCTCACCCTGCGGATGAACCAGACGCCGGTGAAGCGCCAGTGGCCGCGGATGTTCGAGCACGTGCGCAACGGCCACCTGACGCCCCGGGAGATGGTCACCCACCGGTTCCCGCTGGAGCACGTCGCGGAGGCCTACCACGTGTTCTCCGCCAAGCTCGACGGCTGCATCAAGCCGCTGATCCTGCCCGACGCGGCCTGAGGGGAGCGACCGTGACCGATCCCGACATCCCGAGTGCCTACGTCCGGGACAAGCGCACCCCGCCGCCGACCCGCGAGGAGCTGCGGGCCCGGATCCCCGGCTGGGGCGCCGACCTCGACCCCGCTGACCGGCCCTCGCACCCGAAGCTGCAGTACCCGGCGGACACCGGGGCGCACTGGGACTTCCCGGAGCGGCAGCCGGAGCGGCAGCCGCGGGAGCGGTCGGTCGAGCACGCCTTCGTGACGCCGGTCTTCGGCACCGCCCAGCCGCTGAGGGGGCTGTCGGGCGTGGTGCGCCGGTTCGCCTACGAGCGGTTCAGCGAGGGCCGGCTGGCGCACTGGGTGCTGCTGGTCGCCGGTGACCGGATCGACGCCTGGGGGAGCCACCTGCGCTCGTTCGCCACCCTGCGCCCGGACGTGCCGGCGACGGGAGTGCGCGGCGAGCTCGCCCACGGCGGGCTGCGCTCGCGGCGCGGACGCAGCGACGCCCGGCACCACCTGATCGACCCGGTCGTCGTGGCCGGGCCGTGGGTGGCCGGCGCCGCGGTGACGTACACCGGCGTCCGCCGGGTGGTGCGCGCACTGCGCCGCTGAACGGCCCGCGCCGGCGCAGGTGCCTCCCGCGCGCGGAAGGCACCCTGCCGCCTCACCCCTATTGTGGAACCGGATCAAGCAGAACCGGGTTCCGGCCGACTCCGTTCCCATGTCCCAGTGCCCGACGAGCACGTCGCTGCCCGACGGCGCCTACGAGGCGTTGTTCACGCACGGCATCGACGGCTTCCTGCTCGCCTCCCCGGAGGGGGAGATCCTCCGGGCGAACCCGCGGGCGTGCGAGCTGCTGGGCCGGTCCGAGGCGGAGCTGATCGAGGTCGGGCGCGCCGGGCTCGTCGACCGCCGGGACCCCCGGTGGGTCGAGGCCGTCGAGCGCCGCGGCCGGGACGGCGCCTACCGCGGGGTGCTGCGCCTGCGGCGCGGCGACGGCTCGACCTTCCCGGCCGAGGTGAGCACGGCGCTGCTGCCGGGTGGGGACACCCCGCTGGCCTACGTCTCCTTCCGGGACATGACCGCGGCGGAGGCCGAGGCGGCCCGGACGGCGGAGAGCCGGCGGGCGGCGGCCGAGGTCGTGGACAGCCTGGAGTCGTTCAGCGACATGTACTTCGGCGTGGACGCGGACTGGCGGATCACGTACATCAACGCACAGGCCGAGGCCCGGTTGGGCGTCTCGCGGGACGACGTCGTCGGCCGGGACCTGTGGCAGCACTTCCCCGACCTGCTCGGGACGCCCTTCGAGGAGGCGTACCGCGAGGCCGTGCGGACGAGGCGGCCGGTGACGGTGGAGGCCTGCTATGCCGCCGCTGACCTGTGGGCCGAGACGCGGGTGTTCCCCCTGCGCCGGGGCGGGCTCGGGGTCTACTTCCGGGACGTCGGCGAGCGGCGGGCCATGGAGCAGGAGCGGGAACGGCTGCTGACCGCCGAGCGCCGGGCGCGCACCGACGCCGAGCGGGCGCAGCACGACCTCGCCCACCGGGCCACCCACGACGACCTCACCGGGCTGCCCAACCGCACCGGCCTCGTGCAGCAGGTCGGCGCGGTCCTCGACCGGTGGCCGGTCGCCGGGATGACCCTGCTGTTCATCGACCTCGACCGCTTCAAGCTCGTCAACGACAGCCTGGGCCACGCAGCCGGTGACGCGCTGCTCGCGGTCGCCGCGAGCCGTCTGGCCGAGCTGGCCGGCTCCACCGAGCTGGTCGCCCGCTTCGGCGGCGACGAGTTCGTCATGGCGATGTTCGACGCCTCCGTCGTGGCTGCCGACCGGATGGCCGCCGCGGTCATCGCGGCACTCTCCGAGCCGGTGGAGACCGGCGCGCGCCTGGCGGTCACCGCCAGCGTGGGCATGGCGTCGTCGGCGGTGCCGGCCGACCTGGACACGCTGCTGCGGGAGGCCGATGCGGCGATGCACCGGGCGAAGGACGGCGGCGGCGGGCGGGCGGCCTGGTTCGACGAGCAGATGCACCTGCAGTCGGTGCACCGGGTGCGGACCGAGCGCGACCTGCGCCTGGCGCTCGAGCGCGACGAGCTGTTCCTGGAGTACCAGCCGGCGTTCGACCTGCGCTTCGAGCGGATCACGCACGTGGAGGCGCTGGTCCGCTGGCGGCACCCGGAGCGCGGCGTCGTCCCGCCGCTGGAGTTCGTCCCGGTCGCCGAGGAGGCCGGGCTGATCGGCCGGTTGGGCGAGTGGGTCCTGGGGCGCGTCGTCGAGCAGGCGACCCGGTGGGCGCACGTCCCCGGCCTGCGGGTCTGGGTCAACGTCTCCCCACGGCAGCTGGCCGACGGCCGGATGCCGGACGTCCTGGCCACCCACCTCGCCCGGGCCGGGCTGGGCGCCGACCGGCTGGGCATCGAGGTCACCGAGTCGACCTTCGCCGACTCCTCCTGCATGGCGGCCGTCCTGGAGGAGGTCCGGGCGCTGGGTGTCGCGGTCGCGATCGACGACTTCGGCACCGGCTACAGCTCGCTGGCCCGGCTCGGCGACCTGCCGGTCGACGTCATCAAGATCGACCGGTCGTTCGTGCAGGACCTGGGGACGGCGCGCGGCGAGGCGGTGCTGTCCAGCATCGTCACCCTCGCCCACGCGCTGGACGCCGAGGTCATCGCCGAGGGGGTCGAGACGCTGGAGCAGCTGCGCGCGCTCAGCGTGCTCGGAGCCGACTCGGCCAGCGGGTTCCTGCTGGCCCGGCCGGCGGCCCCTGAGCACCTCCCGATGGTCCTCGCGGACCCCGCATCGGCGCGCCCGCAGCTGCACCCCTCGGTGGCGCGGGTGCCGCGCGAGCTGCGGGTGCACTGACCCGGGCAGCCAGCCGACTCCCAGCCGGCGTCCATTCCGCGCACGGCCGGTGCGCCTCCGCGAACCGCACGACGCGCAGCCACGACGGCGACCGTGCCCTCGTGCTCCGCCGGCCGACGGCGTGCCGTCCCGCCTCAGTCCTCGTGAGGCGCGGCCGGGCCGCCGAGCGACCCGATCGGGACCGACAGCTCCGGGAGCTGCGGGCACACCCAGACGGCGAGGCCGGAGCCGGTGACGTCGACCCGCAGGGGGTGGGGATGACGGGGGCACGGGGGCCAGGCGCCGTGCAGCTCCTCGATGACGTCGTCCTGGACGGCGTCGGCCAGGTGGCAGGCCGCCTCCTCCCCGTCCGCCATCGACGGCAGTCCGCGGCCGGTGTGCGCGGTCTCCAGCCACACCTCGGGGAAGGGCAACGGCCGGCGGGGCCGGACCGGCGGGCGGCCGTCGACGAAGACCCCGCCGACCGCCACGGGGCCGGGTGCGGACCACTCCTCCTCGTCCTCGTGCACCGTCACCCGCCAGCGGAGGTCGAGGCCGGTGGTGGCCTCGACGTCCCGCAGGACCCGCGCCGCCACGGGCTCCCAGAACCGTCGGACGGCGGGGAGCTGCTCCCGCCAGGCCGCCATCGCCCGCCGGTCGCGCTCGAGCACGCGCCCGGGGCCGCCCCGACGGTGGAAGGCGGCCCACTCGTCGATCTCCTCGAACAGCTGCTCGGGGTCGGAGACGTCGGGGTGGGAGCCGGCCACGCAGACGCGCCGATCGCCGTACTCGGCCCAGAGGCCGCCCCACTCGGCCGTGAGCCGACATGCGTCGGTCAGGCCGCGCTCCTCCTGCAACCGGCCGGCAGCGCTCGCCAGCGCCTGCTCCCAGCGAGCCCGCTCGGCCGGGTCCGGCCAGGCTCCGCCGGCGTCGCGGCCTCCTGCGGTCACGGCGACATCCTGACCCACGGAGCCGCAGGGCTCCGCAGGTGTGCTCGGCGGCAACTGCCCGGCTGGGAGATGGTGGGGACCGTGTGCGAGGGGAGGCACGGATGAGAACGGTCGCGATCGCCTGTCAGGGCGGCGGCAGCCACACGGCGTTCACCGGCGGTGTGCTGCAACGTCTGCTGGCCGACGAGGACCACAGGGTCGTGGGGCTGTCCGGCACCTCGGGTGGCGCCGTCTGCGCCCTGCTGGCGTGGTACGGCCTGCTGATCGGCGGCGCGGCCGAGGCCGGCCGGTTGCTCGAGCGCTTCTGGGAGGACAACGCGGCCACCACGCTGGGCGACAAGGCGGCGAACGCCTGGCTGGTCGGCCTGGCCCGGCTGGAGGGGCGGGTGACGCTCCCGACGGTGAGCCCCTACGCCTATCCGGGGTTCGCCGGCGCCGCCTTCACCGACCTGCTGACCCGCCACGTCGACGTGGACCGGCTGGCCCGGCTGCAGGAGTCCCCGCCCGAGGACCAGCCGCTGCTGCTCGTCGGCGCCGTGGACGTCCTCAGCGGCGACGTCAAGGCCTTCTCCAGCCGGCGCCGGGAGATCACGGTGAACGCCGTGCTGGCCTCGGCCGCCGTCCCGCTGCTCTTCCGCGCCGTCGAGGAGCGGGGCCGGCTCTACTGGGACGGGCTGTTCAGCCAGAACCCGCCGGTGCGCGAGCTGCCCGACGCCGGCCCGGAGGAGATCTGGGTGGTCCGGGTCAACCCGCGCGCCCGGGCCACCGAGCCGAAGACGGTGGGTGACATCGCCGACCGGCGGAACGAGCTCGCCGGCAACCTCTCGCTGGAGCAGGAGCTGTTCTTCATCCGCAAGGTCAACGAGTGGGCGGACCGTCTCGGCGACCCGTACCGGCGCATCGAGATCCGCGAGGTCACCCTCGACCTCGACCTGGACCTGCCCAGCAAGCTGGACCGCAGGCCCGCGTTCCTCCGCCGGCTGTTCGATGCGGGGCGGGAGGAAGCGGAGGAGTTCCTGGCCCGGCTGCCCGGCTGACGGCCGTGCCGGCACGGCCGCACCGGGATCCCGTCCCCGTGCACCGCGCCGGCCGGCGTCCGGGGCTACCGGACCAGGCGCAGTGCCGGTGCGGCGGGGGCGCTGTGGGCGGGCGCTGCCGATCCGCCGGGGAGGACGGCGAGCGGTGGACGGACGCTTGCCAGGCGTCGTCCACCGAGCCTGGCCCGAAGCGACACGTTCGCGTAGCCGTCGGGCAGCCGGTGGCACTCGTGATGGGTGTGCGGCGACGTCGCGGACGCGGCCGGGTGCTGCGCCAGGTGGACGTAGTCGATGCTGTCCGCGGGGTCGTACGTCCTCACCTCGTCCTCGCCTCCTCCCCGACCGGCCGGTGCGGCGGACGCGGTCTGCGATGGCGGCACCGCTGGTGTGATCCGGACAGGCACAGCATGGCGGTGGGGTACGACAGGACGTCGATCCGACGCGGACCCGCCCGGCACGTCGACGGCCGGCCGCGCCGGGTCGGGGGTGCGCCGATGGGACCGGTGGGCGCCCACGCGTCGAGCCGGGTGTCGGCACGTCCCCCGGCCGCGCTCAGCGCGCGGCGAGCGCGGCGCCCATCTGCTCGACGGCCTGCGCCAGCACCGGTCGCGGGGTCGCGAGGTTGAGCCGCACGTGGTCGGACCCTGCGCCGCCGCACAGCAGGCCATCGATCAGCGCCACCCCGGCCCGCTCGAGGAAGAACGCGCCCGGCTCGGCCAGGCCGAGCTCCCGGCAGTCCAGCCAGGCCAGGTAGGTGCCCTCGGGCGGGGTGTACCCGACGCCGGGCAGGTGCTCGGCCACCAGCTCGGCCAGCAGCCGGCGGTTGCCGTCGAGGTAGCCCAGGACGCCGTCCAGCCAGCCGGCGCCGCCGGTGTAGGCGGCCGTGTTCGCGACGACCCCGAGCGTGGACGCGCCGTGCTCGGCGTGCAGTCCCACCCGGGACCACACCTCGGCGTCGGCGGAGTTCGACAGCACCAGCTGGGCGCACTTGAGGCCCGGCAGGTTCCACGCCTTGGACGCCGAGGTCGCGGTCACCGCGTGCCCGGCCGTGACGTCGTCCAGCGACGCGTAGGGCACGTGCCGGGAACCGGGGAACACCAGCGGCGCGTGGATCTCGTCGGAGAACACCCGCCCGCCGTGCCGGTCGACCACCTCGGCGACCGCGGTCATCTCCGCCGGCTCCAGCACCCGGCCGATCGGGTTGTGCGGGTTGCACAGCACCAGCAGGTGCCCACCGGCGCGGTAGGCGGCGTCCAGCGCGTCGAGGTCGTAGCCGTACCGGTCGCCGTCGCGGGCCATCGGCACCTCGATCACCTCGCGGCCGAGCACCGCCGGCAGGGTGAGGAAGGGCATGTACGCCGGCGTCGGCAGGATCACCGGGCTGCCCGGGCGGGAGAAGTGCTCGACCGCGGCGGCCATGCCCGCCAGGACGTCGGCCAGCGGGCGCACCCGCTCCGGCGGTACCGCCCAGCCGTACCGGTCCCGCGACCAGGCGGCGTACGCCTCGGACATCCCGGCCAGCAGTGCCGGCGGGAGGTAGCCGAGCGCTCCGCCGTCCACCGCCGCGTGCAGCGCCTGGGTGACCGCCGGCGCCGTCCCGAAGTCCATCTCCGCGACGAACGACCCGATCGCCCCGGGGAACAGCGACCACTTCAGCCCGCCGCGCCGCCGCAGCTCCTCGACGGTCAGCCCGTCGAACCCGGCGTCAGGCACCGGTGGCCCGGGCCAGCAGCTGGGCCAGGTGCAGGCCCTCGCGCCCGGCCAGCTGGTCGAGCTGGGTCCGGCAGGAGAACCCGTCGGCCAGCACGACGGCGTCCGGCCCGGCGGCGCGGACGGCGGGCAGCAGCTGCTGCTCGGCGATCGTCACCGACACGTCGTGGTGCCCGCGCTCGACGCCCCAGTTGCCGGCCAGCCCGCAGCAGCCGCCGATCCGGGTGACCGTCGCGCCGGCCTCCCGCAGCAGCCGCTCGTCGGTCGCCCACCCGAGCACGGCGTGGTGGTGGCAGTGCGGCTGCGCGACGACCTCCGTCCCGGCCAGTGACGGCGGCGTCCACCCCGGGGTCTCCCGCAGCAGCTCGGCCAGCGTCCGGGTGCCCGCGGCGACCCGCTCGGCGGCCGGCCCGCCCACCAGTTCCAGCGCCTCGTGCCGCAGCACCGCGGTGCAGGAGGGTTCCACGCCCACCACCGGGATCCCGTCGTCCACCAGCGGGGCGAGCAGCTCGACGGTGCGGCCCAGGGTGCGGCGCGCGGCGTCCAGCTGGCCGGTGGTGATCCAGGTGAGCCCGCAGCAGGCCTCGGCGGGCGGGACCTGCACCCGGTACCCGGCGTCCTCCAGCACCGCGACCGTGGCCACGGCGACCGCGGGGTCGAAGTGGTCGGTGAACGAGTCGACCCACAACGCGACCGGCCGACCTCCGGTCCGGGGTGGCCGCTCCGCCCACCAGGCGCGGAAGGTCTGCCGCGCGAACGCCGGCAGCGACCGGCGCTGGTCGACACCGGCGCCCCACTTCGCCAGCCGGCCGCCCAGCCGCGAGCCGGTGACCGCGTTGGCCACCCGGGGCACGCGGGCGGCGACGTCGGCCCAGCGGGGCAGCCAGCCCAGCGTGTAGTGCGAGCGCGGGCGGAGCCGCCGCCGGTAGCTCTGGTGCAGCACCTCGGCCTTGTAGGAGGCCATGTCGACGCCGGTCGGGCAGTCGCGCGAGCAGCCCTTGCACGACAGGCACAGGTCCAGGGCGTCGTGCACCTCGGGCGATCGCCAGTCCCGCACCGGGCCGCCGGGCGCGAGCATCTCCTGCAGCACCCGGGCCCGGCCGCGGGTGGTGTCCTTCTCCTCCCGCGTCGCCGGCCACGACGGGCACATCACCCCGCCGGTGGCCTGCAGGTCCGCCCGGCACTTGCCGACGCCGGTGCAGCGGTGCACCGCGGCCGAGAAGTCGCCGCCGTCGTGCCGGTAGGCCAGGGCCAGGTCGTGCGTCCGGCGCGGCGCGGCAGCCATCCGGATGTCGTCCTCGACCCGCGCCGGGCGCACCAGCACGCCGGGGTTGAGCACGTCGGCCGGGTCGAACAGGCCCTTGACCCGCTCGAAGAGACCCAGCACGTGCGGGGAGTACATGTGCGGGAGCAGCTCGCTGCGGGCCCGACCGTCACCGTGCTCGCCGGACACCGAGCCGCCGAAGCGGGCCACCAGGGCGGCGGCGTCCTGCACGAAGGCGCGGTAGGCCTCGCGGCCGCGGTCGGGCTCGCGGTCGAACGGGAAGTCGATCCGCCCGTGCACGCAGCCGTCGCCGAAGTGGCCGTAGGGGACGCACTGCAGCCCGTGCCCGTCCAGCAGCGCCTCGAACTCGCGCAGGTAGGAGCCCAGCTGCTCGACCGGCACCGCGGCGTCCTCCCAGCCGGCGTGCGCGGGCCTCCCGTCGGAGGTGCGGGCGGCCAGGCCCGCGCCGTCCTCGCGGATCCGCCAGATCGCCGCGGCCTCGGCGATGTCGGTGACCACCAGGGAGTCCAGCGCCCCGGCGTCGGTCAGCACGCCCCGCGCCTTGGCCTCGATCTCGGCCACGGTCTCGCCGGTCAGCTCGACGATCAGCCAGCCGTCGCCGCGGGGCAGGTCGGGCACCACCGCCGCGGGGACGTCGCGCAGCCGCTGCACGATCCGCTGGTCCAGGCCCTCGACGGCGGTCGGCGCGTGCGGCAGCAGCGCGGGGGTGGCGTCGGCGGCCTCGGCCATCGACGGGTAGCCGAGCACGACCAGGCCGCGGAACGGGGCGTCGGTGACCAGCCGCACGGTCGCGCCGAGCACCACGGCGAGCGTGCCCTCGCTGCCGACGAGGGCGCGGGCGACGTCGAAGTCGCGCTCGGGCAGCAGGTGCTCCAGCGAGTAGCCCGACACCTGCCGGCCGAAGCGGCCCAGCTCGGTGCGGATCGCGGCCAGCTCGCCGTCCACCAGGCGCCGCAGCTCGCCGAGTACTCCGTTCTCGTCCGCCTTTGTCGCGATATTGGCGGTCGGTGGGCCGAGCCGCAGCCGCTCGCCGGCACCGGTGACCACGTCCAGGCCCACCACGTTGTCCGACGTCCGGCCGTAGCCCAGGGCGCGCGAGCCGCAGGCGTTGTTGCCGATCATCCCGCCGACGGTGCAGCGGTTGTGCGTGCTCGGGTCCGGGCCGAAGCGCAACCCGTACGGCCGGGCCGCGGTCTGCAGGGCCGCCTGGACGACCCCCGGGTCGACGGTCGCCGTCCGCGCCTCGGGATCGATCGCGTGCACCCGCGACAGGTACCGGCTGGTGTCCACGACGACGCCGGTGCCGACCGCGTTGCCGGCGATCGACGTCCCGGCGCCGCGCGCGGTCAGCGGCACCCCGAGCTCGCGGCAGACGGCGAGGGTGGCCTCGATCTCGTCGGGGTGCCGCGGCCGGACCACCGCCTGCGGCAGCACCCGGTACAGCGAGGCGTCGGAGGCGTACAGCGCCCGGGCCAGTCCGGAGTCGTCGACGTCGCCGACCCCGGCGCGGCGCAGAGCCGCCAGGAGGTCGGCGTCCGGATCGCTGGTGCGGGCCATGGGGCTCCTCGTGCCGCGGGTCGGTGCCTCCTCCTTGTACACCGCGCGGGCACCTCACCGGCACGGCGGACCCGGACCGGGCCGCCTCTGCTCGGTGACCGCCCCGGTGGGGAGCGTGATCCCCGGCCGCGTGTCCCCGTCCGGCCCGGCGACACGCGGCGTCGCAGCGGGATCCGCGGACCGGGCCCCCGATCCTCGGTCGCCATGACGGGCTGGCGCGCACTCCTCGAGGTCGAGATCCCGATCGTCACCGCCGCGACCCGGCTGGACTTCCTGAGCCGGCGGGACAGCGCCGCGGCGGTCGCGCAGCCCGCCGTCCGCCCCTCGCACTCCTGGACCGACCACCTGCACGGGCAGGTCGAGCCGCTGGACCTCGAGGAGTCCCTGGAGCTGCTCGACCTCGGCATCGGGGTCGCCCGGCGGGCCTACGACGCGCAGCACCGGGGCATCCGCGCCGCGCTGCGCGCCGGGGCGTCGTGGCAACGGATCGGCGCGCTCCTCGGCACCACCGCGCTGACCGCCTGGAACGGCCACCAGCGGTGGATCGAGGAGCAGGTCGAGCTCTTCGAGGCCACCGGCCGGGACGGGCTGGACGACGTCGGCGCGGTCGAGGCGCTGGAGCTGGCCGGCGAGCGCCCGGTGGTCCTCGGCCACGTCAGGCGCGTCGGCCCCTGACCTCCGGGTACACCGGTCGGCGGCTCAGTCCTCGAGCACCCACACCGCGCTGTCCGGCGGGAGGGCGACCGTGCCACCGGAGCGGCGGACCGCCGCGGTGGAGGCGAGCAGCACCTGACCCGGGCAGCCGGCGAGCACCGTCTCGCTGCCCATGTTGACCACGCAGCGCACCGCCTCGCCGCCGCCGACGGACCGGATGGTCAGCACGTCGCCGCGGGTGGTCACCGTCGCCGAGCCCGAGGCGAAGGCCGGGTGGGCCTTGCGCAGCGCCAGCGCGCGCCGGTGCAGCGTCAGCGTCGACCCGCCCTGGGCGGTCTGCACCGAGACGGCGTAGCGGCCCCAGTCGGCCGGGATCGGCAGCCACGGCTCGGCCGCGCCCTCGGGGGAGAAGCCGACGCCCTCGGCGGGGTTCCACGGCATCGGCACCCGGCAGCCGTCGCGGCCGGCGCGGGCACCGCCGCTGCGGTGGAAGATCGGGTCCTGCTTCGCCTCGTCGGGCACGTGCGCCTGCGGCAGGCCCAGCTCGTCGCCGGCGTACAGGTACGCCGACCCCGGCAGCGCCAGCGTCAGCAGTGCCGCGGCACGGGCCCGCGCGGTGCCGAGCTCGCCGCCGCCGAAGCGGGTGACCTGCCGCTCCTTGTCGTGGTTGCCCAGCACCCAGGACACCGGCGCGCCGACCCGGCCGTAGGCGTCCAGCGCGCTCGCGATCGCCTCGGCGAACGGCGCGACCGCCCACGGGGACTTGAGCAGCCGGAACGACAGCGCCTGGTGCAGCTCGTCGGGGCGGGAGTACTGCGCGACCTCGTCGAGGTCGGCCAGGCAGACCTCGCCGACCAGCATCGTGTCCGGGTACTCGTCGCAGATCGACCGCCAGCGGCGCCACACGTCGTGCACCTCGGGCTGGTTCCAGGTCATCGCCTGCTCCGGGCCGTGCCCGAAGAGCGTGGGGGAGTAGCTGCCGGGGTTGTCCCGCAGACCGGCGTCCTTGTAGAGGCCGTAGGCGACGTCGACCCGGAAGCCGCTCACGCCCCGGTCCAGCCAGAAGCGCAGGGTCCGCTCGAAGTCCGCGGCCACGGCCGGGTCGCGCCAGTTGAGGTCGGGCTGCTCGGGGGCGAACAGGTGCAGGTACCAGCGGCCGTCCGGGGTGCGCGACCAGGCCGGCCCGCCGAAGAGCGAGCGCCAGTTGTTCGGCGGCTCCTCCGACGGCGGGGCGAAGTGGTAGCGCGCGGCCTCGGGGGAGTCCGGGTCGGCCAGCGCGGCCTGGAACCACGGGTGCTGGTCCGAGCTGTGGTTGGGGACGACGTCCAGCACGACCTTCAGGCCCAGCCGGCGGGCGTCGTCCACCAGGGCCTCGAGGTCGGACACGTCGCCGTAGTCGGGGTCGACCGCGCGGTAGTCGACGACGTCGTAGCCGCCGTCCGCACCGCCCGAGGGGTAGTGCGGGTTGATCCACACCGCGTCGACGCCGAGCCACGCGAGGTAGGGCAGCCGCTGCCGCAGCCCGCGCAGGTCGCCGGTCCCGTCGCCGTCGCTGTCGGCGAACGAGCGCAGGTACACCTGGTAGACCACCGCGTCGCGCCACCAGGGGGCGGGCGCGACTGCGGGGGCGACCCGGCGCTGGGTCTGGGTCCTCGCGAGGGAGAGGCGGCGTGCCATGCCGCCACCATCGGCGGATCCGGGCGCCAGGTTGTGCAGCAGGTCCCACGAAGTGGTGAGGCGCCGATGGCAGATCCCGCCAAGCGCGCAGCTCGCCTGTGACGGACGGGGAGCGAGTGGTGCGGTGGCCCTGGCGCCCTCAGTCCCGCGGGCGCCGGCGGATCCTCGACCCGAGCCAGGTGAGCGGGTCGTACCGGCGGTCCACCACCCGCTCCTTGAGCGGGATGATCCCGTTGTCGGTCAGGTGGATGCCCTCAGGGCAGACCTCGCTGCAGCACTTGGTGATGTTGCAGTAGCCGAGGCCGAACTCCTCCTGGGCGGCGTCCCGCCGGTCGACGACGTCGAGCGGGTGCATGTCCAGCTCGGCGAGCCGGATGAGGAAGCGCGGCCCGGCGAAGGCGGCCTGGTTCTCCTCGTGGTCCCGGATGACGTGGCAGGTGTCCTGGCACAGCCAGCACTCGATGCACTTGCGGAACTCCTGGGGCCGGTCGACGTCGACCTGCTGCATCCGGTGGTTGCCGTCGGGGTCGCGGGGTCGAGGGCTGAACGCCGGGATCCGCGCGGCCTTCTCGTAGTTGTAGGAGACGTCGGTGACCAGGTCGCGGATGACCGGGAAGGTCCGCAGCGGGGTGACCGTGACCGTCTCGTCCTCGGCGAAGGTGCTCATCCGGGTCAGGCACATCAGCCGCGGCCGCCCGTTGACCTCCGCGCTGCAGGACCCGCACTTGCCGGCCTTGCAGTTCCACCGGACGGCGAGGTCGCCGGCCTGGGTGGCCTGCAGGCGGTGGATGACGTCGAGCACGACCTCGCCCTCGTTGACCGGGACGGTGAACGTCTGCAGCCCTCCGCCGGAGGCGTCACCCCGCCAGACGCGGAACGTGGCGTCGTAGCCGCCCCCGCCCCCGCCACCGGCTCCGCCGCCCCGGCCCTCGTCGGTGCCGCCGATGCTCGGTTCCCCGGGCTCGGTCACGGTTGCTCCTCGAAGACCTCGGCCAGCTCCGGGGGCATCTGCGGGAGCGGCTGCCGGGCCAGCGTGACCGTGCCGTCCGGCGCCTGCCCGCAGACGAGGTTGGTGCGCCCCCACTCGGGGTCGGCGGCGGGGAAGTCGTCGCGGGTGTGCCCGCCGCGGCTCTCCTCGCGGGCGAGCGCCGCCCGCGCGATGCACTCGCTGACCGCCAGCAGGTGGGGCAGGTCCAGCGCCAGGTGCCAGCCGGGGTTGTACTGCCGGTGGCCCTCCACCGACAGCGCCGCCACCCGCTCCCGCAGGGCGGCGATCCGCTCCAGCGCCCGCTCCATCTCCGGGGCGGTGCGGATGATGCCGACCAGGTCGTGCATCGTCTGCTGCAGCTCGGACTGCACCGCGTACGGGTTCTCCCCGCCCTCCCGCTCGAACGGCGCCAGGGCCGCCCGCGCGGCCTCGGCGAGCGCCTCCTCGGCCAGCGCGACGGCGCCGGCCCGCTTGCCCGCGTGCTCGGCGGCGGCCGCACCGGCGCGCCGGCCGAAGACCAGCAGGTCCGACAGCGAGTTGCCGCCCAGCCGGTTGGACCCGTGCATGCCGCCGGCGACCTCGCCTGCCGCGAACAGCCCGGGCACCGACGCCGCGGCGGTGTCCGGGTCGACCTCGACGCCGCCCATCACGTAGTGGCAGGTGGGGCCGACCTCCATCGCCTCGGCGGTGATGTCGACGTCGGCCAGCTCCTTGAACTGGTGGTACATCGACGGCAGCCGCCGGCGGACGTAGTCGGCGGGGCGCCGGCTGGCGATGTCCAGGAACACCCCGCCGTGCGGGGAGCCACGGCCGGCCTTGACCTCGCTGTTGATCGCGCGGGCGACCTCGTCGCGGGGCAGCAGCTCGGGCGGACGCCGGTTGTTCCTCTTGTCGGCGTACCAGCGGTCGGCCTCGTCCTCGGTCTCCGCCGTCTCCTTGCGGAAGAAGTCGGGGATGTAGTCGAACATGAACCGGTTGCCGGCCGAGTTCCGCAGGACGCCGCCGTCGCCCCGGACGCTCTCGGTCACCAGGATCCCGCGCACCGACGGCGGCCACACCATCCCGGTGGGGTGGAACTGGACGAACTCCATGTTGACCAGCCCGGCGCCGGCGGCCAGCGCCAGGGAGTGCCCGTCGCCGGTGTACTCCCACGAGTTCGAGGTGACCTTGTAGGCCTTGCCGATCCCGCCGGTGGCCAGCACGACCGACGGCGCCTCCCAGGCGACGAACCGGCCCGACTCGCGCCAGTAGCCGAACGCGCCGGTGATGCCCTCCGGATCGGTGAGCAGCCGGGTGACCGTGCACTCCATGTACACGTCGACACCGAGGGCGACGGTGCGCTGCTGCAGGGTGCGGATCAGCTCCAGCCCGGTGCGGTCGCCGACGTGCGCCAGGCGGGCGTAGCGGTGGCCGCCGAAGTCGCGCTGGCTGATCAGCCCGTCGGGGGTGCGGTCGAACAGCGCGCCCCAGTCCTCGAGCTCGCGCACGCGGTCGGGCGCCTCCTGCGCGTGCAGCTGGGCCATCCGCCAGTGGTTGAGCATCTTCCCGCCGCGCATGGTGTCCCGGAAGTGCACCCGCCAGTCGTCCTCCGGGTAGGCGTTGCCCATCGCCGCGGCGATGCCGCCCTCGGCCATGACGGTGTGCGCCTTGCCGAGCAGGGACTTGCAGACGACGGCCGTGCGCGCCCCGGCCTCGTGCGCGGCGATCGCGGCCCGCAGGCCCGCGCCGCCGGCTCCCACGACGACGACGTCGTAGCCGTGCCTCTCGAGCTCCATCAGAAGGGCTCCGTCATCAGAAGAAGCGGGGGTCGGAGATCGTGCCGGTGGCCAGCAGGAACACGTACAGGTCGGCGAGCGCCACGCTGGCCAGTGACGCCCACGCGTACTGCATGTGGCGGGCGTTGAGCCGGGAGACCGCAGTCCAGGCGCGGTAGCGCAGCGGGGCCTTCGAGAAGGAGTTGAGCCGGCCGCCGACGATGTGCCGGCACGAGTGGCACGACAGCGAGTAGAGGAACAGCAGGACCGCGTTGACCAGCAGGACCACCGTGCCGAGCCCCATGTGCCCCCACTCGCCGGTCTCGTCGCGGAAGGCGAGGACGACGTCGTAGAAGAGCACCACGTTGATGACCAGCGCCGCGTAGAGGAAGTAGCGGTGCAGGTTCTGCCCGACCAGGGGGAAGCGGGTCTCACCGGTGTAGCGCCGGTGCGGTTCGGCGACCGCGCAGGCCGGCGGGGAGAGCCAGAAGGACCGGTAGTAGGCCTTCCGGTAGTAGTAGCAGGTCAGCCGGATGCCCAGCGGGAAGACCAGGATGTAGATGGCCGGGGAGATCCAGGTCGGGCCGGTGAACAGCTCGGGGAAGGTGTCGCCCTCGCAGGCCGTGGTGAGGCACGGTGAGTAGAACGGCGAGACGTAGGGCTCGGAGAAGTAGTGGGCGTCCTGGAACGCCCGGAAGCTGGAGTAGGCGACGAAGGCCACCAGCACGAGCACCGTCAGCAGCGGCTGCAGCCACCACCGGTCCGTGCGCAGGGTGCGCGCCGCGATGGCCGCACGCCGCGGGGTGGGCCCGCCGCCGCGTCCCGGGGAGGTCGCCCCGGCCCCGCGCGCCGCGGTGGTCGTCACCGGACGGTGCGGCCGGAGCCGGTGGCCTCGTCGTCATAGGCGTCGCCCCACGTGACGGCCGACGAGCCCGGGGTGCCGGGGGCCGTGCGCGCCGCGCCGCACAGGAGGGCGAGGTCGTCGCGCAGCCGGGCGACGTCGACCCTCAGCCGGCGCGCGTCCACCGTGTCCCCGAAGTGCCGGGTGAGCGGGCTGCACGCCGCCTCGAGTTCGTCGACGGCCCGGTGGGCCGCCGCCACGTCCTGCTCCAGGGACATCGCTGCCTCCAGGTGCCGGTTCCACCGCCGCGGGGCGGTGCACGGAAGTCGACCACGGACGCGCGCCCGGCGGAAGGACTTCGGCGGCGGGCGGCGCGGGCGGCCTAGCATCGCGGCCGTGCGGCCCTTCCTCCTGCTGGCCTCGCGACCCGAGGACGAGGCTGCGGACGACGAGTACGCCGCGTTCCTGCGGGCGACCGGTCTCGACGAGCCCCAGCTGCGCCGCGTCCGGCTGGAGGCCGGGCCGCTGCCGCCGCTGGACCTCGACGACTACGCCGGGGTGTTCCTCGGCGGCGGGCCGTTCAACTCCAGCGACCCCGCCGAGGACAAGTCCGCCGTCCAGCACCGCGTCGAGGCGGACCTGTCGGCGCTGCTCGACGAGGTCGTCGCCCGCGACGTGCCCTTCCTCGGCGCCTGCTACGGCATCGGCACCCTCGGCGTCCACCAGGGCGGCGTGATCGACCGCACCCACGGCGAGCCGATCTCCTGCGTGCCGGTCGCCCTGACCGACGAGGGGCGGGCCGACCCGCTGCTGGCCGGCATGCCGGAGGTCTTCGACGCGCTCGTCGGGCACAAGGAGGCCTGCCGCGTGCTGCCGTCCTCGGCGACGCTGCTGGCCACCTCGCCCGGCTGCCCGGTGCAGATGTTCCGGGTCGGCCGCAACGTCTACGCCACCCAGTTCCACCCCGAGCTCGACGTCGGCGGCGTGGTGACCCGGGTGCGGGTCTACCAGCACGCCGGCTACTTCCCGCCCGCCGAGATGGACGAGCTCATCACCCGGGTCAGCCAGGCCGTGGTCACCGAGCCGAGCCGGGTCCTCGCCAACTTCGTCGCCCGGTACGGCTGAGCCGGTGACCCGGGGACCGGTCGTGCCGGACGGCGGCCTGCGCATGGGGACGCCGCAGGGCCGGTGGGTGCTGCTCGCGACCGTGCTGGGCTCCAGCCTGGCGCTGCTGGACGCCACCGTGGTCAACGTGGCGCTGGAGCGCATCGGCACCGAGTTCGGTGCCGGGTTCTCCGCCCTGCAGTGGACGGTGAACGCCTACACCCTGACCCTGGCCGCGCTGATCCTCATGGGCGGCTCGCTGGGCGACCGGTTCGGCCGCCGGCGGCTGTTCGTCATCGGCACCGTGTGGTTCGCCGCGGCGTCCCTGCTGTGCGGTGTGGCGCCGGACGTCGAGACCCTGATCGCGGCGCGGGCGCTGCAGGGCGTCGGCGGCGCGCTGCTCACGCCGGGCAGCCTGGCGCTGATCTCGGCGTCCTTCTCCGGCGCCGACCGGGCCGCGGCCGTCGGCGCCTGGTCGGGCCTGGGCGGGGTGGCCGGTGCGGTCGGGCCGTTCGTCGGCGGCTGGCTGGTGGCCGTCGACTGGCGGCTGGTGTTCCTGGTCAACCTGCCGCTCGCCGCGGTGGTCGTGGCCGTGGCGCTGCGGCACGTGCCGGAGTCGCGTGACCCGGAGGCCGCCCACCACCTGGACTGGCCGGGGACGGTGCTCGTCGTCGCGGGGCTCGGCGCGCTGACCTACGGCCTGACCGCCGCGGGGGAGCCCGGCCGCGGACCCGGGGTCTGGGCGTGGGTCGCCGCCGGGCTGGTCGCGCTGGCCGCCTTCGCCGTCGTCCAGCGGCGCTCGCCGGCCCCGCTGGTGCCCCCGGTGCTGTTCGCCTCCCGGCAGTTCACCGCCGCCAACGCCGTCACCCTGCTCGTCTACGCCGCGCTGGGGGTGGTCTTCGTGCTGCTGGTGCTGCACCTGCAGGTGGTCGCCGGTCTCGACCCGCTGCCGGCCGGGACCGCCCTGCTGCCCGTGACGGCGCTGATGCTGCTGTTCTCCGCGCGGGTCGGCGCGCTGGCCCAGCGCACCGGACCCCGGCCGCTGCTCACCGCCGGCCCCCTGCTGGCCGCCGCGGGGGTGCTGCTGATGGCCCGGATCGGCCCGGGCGCCTCCTACCTGCTCGAGGTGCTGCCCGCGACGGCGGTGTTCGGGGCGGGCCTCACGCTGCTCGTGGCGCCGCTGACCGCCACGGTCCTGGACTCCGCGCCCGACCGGCTGGCCGGGGCCGCGTCGGGGGTGAACAACGCCGTCGCCCGGGCCGCCGGGCTGCTCGCCGTGGCCGTGGTCCCGGCCCTGGCCGGTCTCAGCGGCGTCGAGGTCACCGACCCGGCCGCGTTCGCGAACGGGTTCCGGACGGCGATGCTGCTCTGCGCCGGCCTGCTGGGAACCGGCGCGGTCGTGGCCGTGCTGCTGGTGCGCCGGCCGCTGGCGACGGCGGAACCCGGACCCGACCGGCGGCTGCCCATCGAGGAGTGCGCCAACTGCGGCGTCGGCGGGCCGCCGGTGCACCCGGCGACACGGGAGGGGTGGTCGCGGTGAGTGTCACCCAGCAGTCGACGTCGGGCGGGTCCGGGCTGCTCGCCCGGGTGGCGCCGCTGCGGCGGCGGCTGCGCACCGAGGCCGGCGGCGCCGGGCTGCTGCTGGCCGCCACGCTGGTCGCGCTGCTGTGGGCCAACTCGCCGTTCGGCGACGGCTACGACGCCTTCTGGCACACCGAGTTCGCCGTCCGGTTCGCCGGCGCCGAGCTCGCCCTGGACCTGCAGCACTGGGTCAACGACGGCCTGATGGTGTTCTTCTTCTTCGTCGTCGGGCTGGAGATCAAGCGCGAGCTCGTGATGGGTGAGCTCACCGACCGGCGGCGCGCCGCGGTGCCCGCGGTCGCGGCGGTCACCGGCCTGGCGGTGCCCGCACTGGTCTACGTCGCGTTCACCCTCGGCGACGAGGCGGCCGCGGCGTGGGGCGTGGTGATCTCCACCGACACCGCGTTCCTGCTCGGCCTGCTCGCGCTGGTCGGGCCGGCCTGCCCGGCGCAGCTGCGGCTGTTCCTGCTCACCCTGGCCATCGCCGACGACGTCGGCGCGCTGACCGTGATCGCGCTGTTCTACACCGACGACCTCGCCCTCGGCCCGCTCGCCGTGGCCGTGGTGGGGCTGGCCCTGATGGTCGGCCTGCGCTACCTGAACGTCTGGCGCGGGCCGGCGTACCTGGTGCTCGGCGTCGCGGTGTGGGTGGCCATGTACCTCTCCGGCGTCCACCCCACCCTGGCCGGGGTGGTCATCGCGCTGTTCACGCCGGCCTACCCGGCACGCCGGGAGGAGGTGGAGGACGCCGCCCGGCGCACGCGGGCCTACCAGCAGTCGCCCAACCCGGAGTTCGCCCGCGCCGCCCGGCTGTCGATCGACCGGTCGGTGTCGGCCAGCGAGCGGCTGCAGCAGCTGTGGCAGCCGTGGACCAGCTTCGTCATCGTCCCGGTGTTCGCCCTGGCCAACGCCGGCGTGCCGCTGACCGGGGAGACGCTGCGGACCGCCGCCACCTCGCCGGTCACCCTCGGCGTCGTCGCCGGGCTGGTGCTCGGCAAGCTGCTCGGCATCCTGCTGGGCACCGGCCTCGCGGTCCGGCTGCGGCTCGGTGCGCTGGCGCCCGGGCTCACCTGGGAGCAGCTGGCCGGCGGGGCGGCGCTGTCGGGCCTCGGCTTCACCATCTCGCTGTTCATCGTCGACCTCGCCTTCGACGACGAGTCGCTGGCCGACCAGGCGCGGGTCGGCGTCCTGGCCGCCTCGCTGCTGGCCGCGCTGCTGGGCTGGGCGTTGTTCCGGCTGGCCGACCGCCGGCGGCCGGCCGGCGCCGGTGCCCGGCCGGTGCTGCTCGACCCGCCGGTCGACCCCGCCCGCGACCACGTCCGGGGGCGGGCGGACGCGCCGTTGACCCTGGTCGAGTACGGCGACTTCGAGTGCCCGTTCTGCGGCCGCGCCACCGGGACGGTCGAGGAGCTGCGGGCCCGCTTCGGCGACCGGCTGCGCTACGTCTTCCGGCACGTGCCGCTGACCGACGTCCACCCGCACGCGCGGCTGGCCGCCGAGGCCGCCGAGGCCGCCGGTGCGCAGGGCCGGTTCTGGGAGATGCACGACCGGCTGTTCGCGGGCCAGGACCGGTTGCTGCCGAGCCACCTGCTCGACCACGCCGTGACGCTGGGCCTGGACGTGCAGCGCTTCGCCCGCGACCTGGGGTCGGGCCGGTACGCCCGCCGGGTGGAGGAGGACGTGGAGTCCGCCGAGGCCAGCGGCGTCGAGGGCACGCCGACCTTCTTCGTCAACGGACGGCGGCACACCGGGCCGTTCGACACCGGGTCCCTCACCGCGGTCCTGCTCGCGGAGGCCGGCGACGGCCCGGCCGCCCCGGCGTCGGGAGGCGTGCGCAGCCCGGCGCTGCCGGTGCTCGGACCCCGGCGGAGCGAGGGGCAGCGCGCCCCGGTCGGGGAGGTGCCGTCGGTCCCCGCCGACCTGCCGGAGACCCCGGACCGGGACGGCGCCTTCCCGCGGCTGACCGATGCCCAGCTCGCCGTGGTGCAGCGCTTCGGGTCGCGCCGGCGGGTCGAGCCCGGCGACACCCTGTTCCGGGAGGGCGACCCCGGCTACGACTTCCAGGTCGTGCTGTCCGGTGCGGTCGCCGTCGTGGAGGACCTCGGCCGGGCCGACCAGCGGGTCATCTCGGTGCACGGGGAGCGGCGCTTCCTGGGGGAGCTCGACCTGTTCGACCCCGACCCGGTCTCGCTCACCGCGCTGGTCATCCGCCCCGGGGAGGTCCTGAGCGTGCCGGACGGCCGGATGCACGAGGTCTTCACCGCCGACCACGAGCTCAAGGAGCTGGTGCTGCGGGCGTTCCTGGTCCGCCGCTCCCTGCTGCTCCAGCTCGCCGCCGACCTGCGCATCGTCGGCCGGGTCGGCTCGCCGGACAGCCGCCGGCTGCAGGACTTCGCCCGCCGCCGCAGTCTCGACGCGGTGTTCGTCGACCTGGACGCCACCGGGGACGGTGCGGCGCTGCTGGCCGAGCTCGGGGTGTCCGAGGACGACCTGCCGGTGGTGGTGTGGCGGCGCGGGGAGGTGCTGCGCAACCCGACCGACGACGAGGTGTCCGCAGCCGTCGAGGCGCTGGACTGAAGAAGGTGCCCTCCCGCAGGGTCCGACCGCTCGCGAGCCCGCGGCGGGACCCTGCAGGGGGCCGTTCCAGCACGTCACCAGGCTCCTGGGAGGCCTTCACGGGCGGGCCGGCGCGCGAGGGACCGCGGTGCTGTTCGCGGACCATCTCGAGGCGCGGAGGCGGCGGCGACCAGTCGCGGACCGGGTCGTCACGTCCTCCTTCGACCTGCTCAGCGCCCGGACGCGACGGGGCTGGCGGTCGCCGGCACGGACAGCCGCCCCGGGCCGGACCGTGGCGGGAGGCCGACCGGCCGAGCGGAGAGGACCAGGCGCCCGTGCCGGCCGGTGTGCGAGGGGTCAGGCCCGCACGGGCGCCGGGTGGTCGTCGTCCAGGACGTGCCGGCCCAGGCGCAGCCGGACCAGCACCCGCTCCAGGTCCGGGGACGCGCCGCGGATCGTCAGCCGCCGGCCGTGCCGCAGCATGCGGCGGTAGGCCGCGCCGATCGCCCGCAGCCCGGTGTGGTCGGTCACCGTGAGGGCGGTGACGTCGAGCACCCAGTGGCGCTGCTCGCTGAGCAGCAGCCCGGACACCACGGTGTGCAGCGTGCGGATGCTCCGGGAGTCGAGCCGACCGGCCGCCCGCAGGTGGCCACCGGCGACGTCGACCTCGACGGAGAGGGGCGCGCGGGGGTCAGGGACGGATCTGGCCGGGGGAGTCGGTGGGAGCGGCAAGCGATCACCTCGGGGCGCGAGCACGAGGCGCGCGAGCCGGTGGGCGTGCTGCGGGTCGATCGACGGGCCGGTGTCCGACCCACGCCGAGGCCGAGCGGAACAGCGGCGTCCCGCCGACGGTCCCGCGACTCCGGGAGCGCTCCGTCAGTCGCCGGTGGGCGGCAGCAGCCGCGGCACGAACACCTCGTCGATCGGGCGCGGGCCGACGTACTGGCGGCAGGTGCAGGGCACCCACTGGTGGCCCGACCAGCGGCCGCGCTTGTCGTAGGTGTCGCGGCGCAGCTCGGCGTAGCAGGTGTTGGTCTCGGTGTCGTGCTGGCTCAGCGTGTGGCCGCACCCGCACAGCGGCGCGGCCGCCGCCGGGGGAGTGGGCTTGCGGCGGCTGATCCGGCCGCCGAGGAAGCCGGCCGCGAGCAGTGCCGCGCCGACCAGCAGGCTGACAGGTTCCACCGATCCACCCCTCCCGAGAGCGTTCCCCGACGGTAACGCGGGAGGGGGCGGCGGGGTGCCTCACTCCCTGTGCTTCCCCCGGCCGCTGACGGCGTCGCGCAGGTGGTCGAGGAGGCTGGCGACCGGCCCGGCGACGGTGCGGACGAGACCCTCGTTCGGCGTCATCGGGTGCGGCCGGGTGGGCGCCATCGCCTTGACCCGCTCGACGTCCTGCGCCATCTCCACCAGCTGCTCGCGGGTGAACGTCGCCCGCAGCTCGGTGAACATCCGGCTCTCCTCGTGCTCGACGTGGGAGCGGATCTCGCGGATCAGCGTCGCCACCTCGGTGTCGAACTGCGGGTCCTCGGGGTCCATCCGCTCGAGGCGCTTCATGGTCTCCTCGGCCTCGGCGTGCTCGTGCTTGGAGTTCTCGGCCTCCTCGCGGTCGACCTGCTCCTCGACCCTGGGGTAGACCCGGGTCTCCTCGGCGACGGAGTGCTTGACCAGCCCGATGGTCACCTCGTCGACCAGCTCGCGCTTGCGCCGCAGGACCTCGGGGTCGGTCTGCCCGAGCAAGCCCTCCAGCTCGGTGAAGATGCGGTCGAACTCGCGGTGGTCGGCGCTGAGCAGGTCCACCACGTCGCGCTGGCTGTCGGTCTCGGTCACGGCTGGCTCCTGGGGTGCGGGGACGCTCCGTGGGTTCCCCGTGCCGGGCGCGCGCACACGCCGCGACGCCGTCCGCCGGAACGGGGTCGGCGCGTTTCCCGACCTGTGAGCTGGGGCACAACTCGGTCGTGCAGTCCTACGCCGTGGGGTTCGCCCGCCCTGATCGTTGGTCACCGGGTCGGCCGACCGAGCAGACCAGGCCGTGGCACGCCGTCGAGGCACACCGGCCGCCGTCCGAGCTGGACGGGGAGGTGGAGCTGGCCGTGTGCGGGGCGATCGTGCAGGTGTGGGGGTCCCAGGAGTGGCAGCGGGTCGGCGCCGGGCGGACGGCGTGCCCGGAGTGCCGCGAGCTGACCTCCGTGCAGCGGTCGCTCAGCCGGATCGGCTGAGCGACCGGTCCCTCAGCGGCGGTCGGGTCGCCGTCCGCTGATCGCCGACAAGCCGGTGATCTCCCGGCCGACGATGAGCGCCTGCACCGAGTCGGTGCCCTCGAACGTGAAGACCGCCTCCATGTCGGCGTGGTGGCGGGCCACGTGGTGGTCGATGAGGATGCCGTCGCCGCCGAGGATGTCGCGGGCGTCGGCCACGATCGCCCGCGCCTTGGCGGCGTGGTTCATCTTGGCCAGCGAGGCCATCGCGGCGGTCATCCGCCCCGCGTCGGCGAGCTTGGACAGCCGCCAGCACATCAGCTGCATCGCGGTGATCTCCGCCAGCATCCGGGCGAGCTTGTCCTGCACCAGCTGGTAGCCGGCGATCGGCTGGCCGAACTGCTCGCGCTGCAGCGCGTGTGCCAGGGCCAGCTCGTAGGAGGCGGTGGCCAGCCCGAGTGCCCGCCAGGCGACGGTGTAGCGGGTGCGGTCCAGCACCTGGGAGACGTCCTTGAACGAGTGGCAGTTGGCCAGCCGGTTCTCCGCCGGCACCCGGACGTCGGTCAGCGTGATCTCGGCCTGCCACACCGCGCGCAGGGCCGTCTTGCCGGTCATGACGCGGGCCTCGTAACCCGGGGTCCCCTTGTCGACGACGTAGCCGCCGACGGCGCCGTCCTCGCCGCGGGCCCAGATGAGGACGTGGTCGGCGATCGTGCCGTTGCCGATCCACTTCTTCGCACCCGTGAGCACGAAGCCGTCGCCGTCGCGGCGGGCGGAGGTCTCCAGGCCGACGGCGTCCGAGCCGTGCGCGGGCTCGGTGAGGCCGAAGGCGCCGATCTTCTCCAGCCGCGCCATGGCGGGCAGGTACCGCTCGCGCTGCTCCTCGTCGCCGAGCATCGCGATGGACTGCATCGCCAGGAAGCTGTGCACGCCGTTGAAGGTGCCCACGCTGCCGTCGGCGCGGGCGAGCTCGGCGGCAACCAGGCCGGCCGCGACGTTGCTCATCCCCGGGCAGCCGTAGCCCTCAATGGTGCCGCCGGCGATGCCGAGCTCGGCCAGCTTGGGCACCAGCTCGAAGGGGAACTCCGCGCGCTCCCAGTAGTCGTTGATCCGCGGGGTGACCTCCTTCTCGCAGAAGGCGCGCACCCGGTCGCGGATCTCGATCTCCTCCGGCTCGAGGAGCTCCTCCAGGTCGTAGAAGTCCGGGCTCGTCTCGGTCATGGAACCGACGCTACGACCGCATCGGCCGCGACGCCCGGCCGACGGGGACGACGGTGTCCGAGCACGCCGAGCCGCACGACCTCGGGGGTCGTGCGGCTCGGCGTCGGGTGTTCGGGAGCGCGGTCAGGCTGCCGCGTCGAGTCGGGGTCCGGTGCGGATCTGGGTGCCGTCGGGTCGCCAGGTGCGCCATCGGCCGTCGGGTCGCCGCTCGACCCGGAAGCCGTGGTGGACCTTCGTGTGGTGCCGCTCGCACAGCAGCGCGGAGTTCTCCAGGCTGGTCTCGCCGCCGTCGATCCAGGCGAGCAGGTGGTGCACGTCGCACCAGGAGGTCGGCGCCCCGCAGCCGCTGAAGACGCAGCCGCCGTCGCGGACCTCCGCGGCCCGGCGCAGGTGGGGTGGCACCAGGCGCAGGGTGCGGCCGTGGTCCAGCGGCATCCCGTCGGGTCCCATCACGATCCGGGTGATCTGGCTGTCGCAGGCCAGCCAGCGGGCCCGGGCCGCGGAGATGGCCGCGCCGCAGCCCAGCTCGCCGGCGCCGGGGTGGGTGCCGGGCCCGAACAGGTCCTCGGCGTCGATCTTCACGATGACCTGCGGCTTGTGCCCGCGCAGCACCGGCAGCCGGCCGGCGGCCAGGGCGGTGTCACACAGCTGCACCAGCGCATCGGCGAGCTGCTGGGACCGGGTCCGCTCATCCCCGGCGCACCGGCCGGCCTGCACCACCGCCTCCAGCGCGGTCTGCAGCCGCTCTCCGCCCACGGCGTCCAGGTCGAACCGGCCGGTGACCGACCCGTCGGCGTGCTTCACGATCACCAGCCGGCGGCCCTCGGTGGGATCGGGCTCGAGGCCGTCGGCGTCCAGCCGGTCCAGGTAGTGCCGCACCGCCTTGGCCACATCGGCGCACGGCCGGGTCACCGCCACCTCGGTGAGCACCGCGTCCACCGCGGCCAGGTCCACGCCCTGCTCGGCGGCCAGCGCCAGGGCCGCCGGCTCGGCCACCCGGCCCAGCACCGCGGCCTGCTCGCCGGTCACCGCACCGGCGGCGAACGCCGCCGCCATCCCCGGCAGGTGCACCAGCGCCCGCCCGGCCCGCACCACCCGCGCGGCCTGGGCATCGGACAGGTGACCGTGCCCGCGCAGCCAGGAGCCCATCGTCTTGAGCCCGTCGTGCTCGGCGGCGCCGGACACCTCGCACTCCCGCACCGTGCGTGCCACCTCCGCGGCGATCCGGTTCTGGGCCACCAGCAGCGGACGCAGCCGCTCCAGCAGCGCCGGGCCGAACAACGGGGCCAGGTCCTCGCCGGCAAGGGCGTCGAGGGAGGCCAACAGCTCGTCCACGACACCTCCCACCGGTTCGATCAGGTGTTCGAAGTCTAGCCGACGAACAGGTCTCGATCAAGACGAATCCGCAGCTCAGGGGCTTGTCCACAGGTGTCGCAGGGGTCTTGACACTGCTGGGTGGCGTGCCGAGGCAGCAAGGCGCGGCGCGGGTCAAGAAGGGCGTGCAGAAGCGCGCGTCGAGGTCCACGGAACGTGCCGGCGGTCATCCGTCGTCCTCACCCCGGGGCGGTAGCCGCAGGCCGGCGTCCCGCCGCTGCGTGATCACGTCCGCTAGGTTGCCCCGGTCGTCGTCGGGGAGGTGGCAGGTGCCGTTCCTGGTCGCGCGCCTGGCGCGCCTGCTGCGCGTCCGGCTGCCCGGGTGGCGGCTGCCGCTGGCCGTCGCGGTGTTCGTCTTCCTCACCAGCTGGGCGGCCATGGCACTGGTCGAGCCGGCGGAGACCGGCATCGCGGCGCCGGGCACCTACTGGTGGTACTTCGTCGTCACCGCGGCCACCGTCGGCTACGGCGACGTCTACCCGGCCTCGACCGCGGGCCGGGTCGTGGGCGCCTACGTCATCGTCGGCGGCATCGTCACGCTCACGCTGCTCTTCACGCAGCTGTCCGCCGCGCTGCAGACGGTGAGGGGCAAGAGACTGAGGGGGCTGGTCGGACTGGACCTGACCGACCACGTCGTGCTCCTCGGCTACACGCCGGGGCGGACGTCGCGCATCGTCGCCGAGCTGACCGCGGAGGGCGGGACGCCGCTGGTGCTCTGCGCGACCGACGACGTCCCCGAGGACCCGCTGCCCGAGCGGCTGGACGTGCAGTTCGTCCGCGGCGACCTCGCCTCCGCCGACGTCATGGCCCGCGCCAACGCGGCCCACGCGCGGACAGCGGTCGTCGACGTCGGCGACGACAACGAGGCCCTGGCCGTCGCGCTGGCCGTCACCCACGCCAACCGCGACGTGCACCTGGTCGTGGCGCTGCGCGACCTCGGCCGGCTGGAGACGCTGCGCTACGTGCACCCGGACGTCCAGGCGGTGCAGTGGCACATGCCGTTCCTGCTCACCGAGGAGGCCAACGACCCGGGCATCGCGCAGGTCTACAGCGACCTGATGACCAGCGGCGGGCACGGCAACACGTACTCCACCCGGGTGCCCGGCGACTTCGCGCAGCGCACCTTCGGCGACTGCCAGACCTGGTTCGGGCGCACGTTCGGCGCCACGGTCCTGGCGCTCCGGACGGAGGGCCGGCTGGTGGTCAGCCCCGCCTGGGACACCCCGGTCCCCGCAGGCGCCACGCTCTACTACGTCGCCGGACGGCGGATCGAGCCCGCCCGGCTGCGCGGCGCCCGCTGAACCTCACCGTCCCAGCAGGCCGCGGAGGTAGGCCGCCTGGCCGAGGTGCTGGAAGTCGTCGGAGAGCACGCTGACCAGCCGGACGCCGAGGGTGACCGGCGGGTCCCACCGCGTGTCGACGACGCGGTCGAGGTCGTCGTCGGACAGCCCCTCCAGGAAGTCCGCCGTCCGGGCGTGCACCGCCTGCGAGTAGCCCAGCAGCAGCTCGGCCGAGGGCACCCGGACGGCGTCGACCTCGGCGTCGCCCATCCCGAAGCCGGTGGCCGCGTCGTCCACCGGCAGGCCGAAGCGGCCGGCCCAGCCGTCCGCCGTCCACACCTGCTCGGTGCCCGCGACGTCCGCGACGTGGTCGTCCTGCACCCGCAGCAGGTGCCAGACCAGCCAGCCGATCGGGTTCGCGCCGGGCTGCACCCGGTGGGCGAGGTCGTCGGGGCCGAGCCCGTCGACGGTACCGGCCAGGGTCTCGGCGACCTGCTCGTAGGCGTAGGTGAGGACGTCGCGGGAGCGCACGGGTCACTCGCCACCCGTGGCGGCCTCGGAGGGCGCGGGCTCGCTCTGCGCCTCCAGGTCGGCGGCCTGCTCGGGCGTCTCCATCTCCATGGCGATGTCGCGCGGCTGGGGCGTGTCGGCGGACGGCGTCGTCATGGGGGGAGCCTGCCCCACGACGGCGCGGTCCGCGTCAGGACCAGCCGAGCAGGTAACCGGCGAGGACCACCAGGCCGGCGACCACGGCGAGCACCACGAGCAGCACCACCAGCACCGGGACGACGACCCAGCGGCGGCGGAACCGGAACCGGGGCCGCTGATCCGCCCGCGCCGCCACCGCCCGCTCCCGCTCCTGGGCCGCCGCCCGCTCCCTGGCCACGGCCTGCTCCTGCGCCGCGGCGCTCTCCTGGGCCGCGGCCTCCTCCCGCGCCGTGGCCTGCGCCCGCCGTTCGCGCCGCCGCTCGGCCAGGTGACGGGCCTGGTCGCGGGCGTCGCGGGCCACGGTGCCGAGGACGGTCGCCGAGGCGGCGACCAGGGCCCGCAGGTCCGCGGCGTCGATCCGCTCCACCCGGTCCTGCCGCACCTCGTCGACCTGCTGCGGGGGCTCCGGCTGCCGCGCCGCCGGCCCGGGCGACCAGGGCGCGGGCTGCGCCTCGTCGAGCGCGGCCTGCAGCTGCCGGCACGCCTGCTGCGCCGTCGTCCGCTGCGCCGGGTCCTTGGTCAGCAGTCCGCGCAGCACCGGCTCGAGCGGGCCGGCGTGCGGAGCCGGCGGCGCCTCCTCGGTGACCACCGCCATGAGCGTGGCCATCGGCTCGCCGCGGGCGAAGGCCGGGTGCCCCTCCAGCGCGGTCCACAGGGTGGCGCCCAGCGACCACAGGTCGACGGCCGGGCCGGGCGGCTGGCCGTTGGCGCGCTCGGGCGCCATGTAGGACGGCGAGCCGATGATCGCGCCGGTCGTGGTGATCGTCGGGTCGCCGGTGGCCGTCGCGATGCCGAAGTCGGTGAGGCAGGCCCGCCCGTCGTCGGCGACCAGCACGTTGGCCGGCTTCACGTCGCGGTGCACGACCCCCGCCTCGTGCGCGGCGGTCAGCCCGGCCAGCACGTCGAGCCCGATCCGCGCCACGGCCGGCCACGGCAGCGGGCCCTGGCCGTCGATCACCTCCTGCAGGCTGCGGGCCTGCACGAGCTCCATGACCAGCCAGGGCCGGCCGTCCTCCTCCACCACGTCGTAGACCGAGGTGACCGACGGGTGGTCCAGCCGGGCGGCGGTGCGGGCCTCGCGCATCGTGCGCTCGCGCAGCAGGCGGCGCTCCTCGTCGGACAGGTGCAGCGCGAAGGTGACCTCCTTGACCGCCACCGGCCGCTCCAGCCGCAGGTCGGTGGCCAGCCACACGACACCCATGCCGCCGCGGCCCAGGACCTCGCGGAGCGCGTAGCGCCCGGCCAGCAGGCGGTCGTCGGACGCCGGCTCGGCAGTCATGCGCGGACGGTACGCCCCGACGGGCGCCGGTGCGGTCCGCAGCGCGCCCCGGAGTGCGCCCGGGGCGTCGGCCGGCGGCTCCACCCCGCGGTCGAGAGGGCGGCGGACCGCGACGGAGGACCTTGTCGCAGGCAGGCCGCCCGGACCATGATCGAGCCGCCCGTGGAGGCACCGGGCCCCACGGCCGGCGGTGCGAGGAGGCCGTCATGAGCGAGCAGGCCGAACGGGTCGACCGACCCCAGGCGGGCGGACCACGGGTGGTGGTCGGGGTCGACGGGTCGGCGGGGGCACGGGCCGCGTTGCGGTTCGCCATCGAGGACGCCGTCCGCCGCGACGTGCCCGTCGAGGCGGTCATCGCCCACCGTCCCCCCGAGGCGTGGATGGACTTCGACGCGCTCGGCGGCTTCGACCAGGAGCGCGCCGAGGCCGACGCGGTGCAGCGGGCCGAGACGCTCATCGCCGAGGTGCTCCGCGACGTCCCGGAGCCGCACCCGGTCATCCACGTGACGGCGGTCCTCGGCGCGGCGGCCGACGCGCTGATCCGGGAGTCGGCCGGCGCGGACCTGCTGGTGGTCGGTAGCCGGGGCCACGGCGGGTTCTCCAGCATGCTGCTCGGCTCCACGAGCATGCACTGCGCCCTGCACGCGCCGTGCCCGGTGACCGTCGTCCACTCGCCCGAGTCGCACCGAGAGCGGTTGCACCTGCGCCGCCGCCAGGGCGGGGAGCAGGTACGCGCCCGGAGGCGGCGCTTCCGGGGGGCCACGGCCGACTTCAGCGGCCCCTGACGAACGGCTCCCTGCGGGGGTCCCGCCGCGAGCGCGGTGACGTGCTGGAACGGCCCCGCGTCAGTAGAAGGACCCCCTCCTCCCCACCACTCGCGAGCTCGCGGCGGTACCCGGGAGGGGGCCGAGGGGCGAGGGACGGGGGGTCCTCTTTCAGTCCGGGGAGCCCAGCCAGCGGCGCAGCACGTCGTCCTCCCGGCGCAGCACCACCATGGCCAGCTCCCGGACGGCGGCCTCGGCTTGCCGTCCGACCACCGGCGCGTCGACCTCGGCCTCGCCGGTGACCGTCGACCGGGTGCCCTGCGGTGTCGGGCGCAGCCGGCGCTCGCCGCGCACGGCCGCCGTCCGGCCGAGGATGCGCGTCTCCACCTGGAGCACGCCGCGGTGCCCGCCGTCGCCGTCGGCGGTCCAGCTGCGCCGGTCGGCGACGGCCACCTCGCGGCCGACGAAGCGGGTGAACACCGCCGGGATGCCGAGGGTGGGGACGACGAGCTGCAGCGTGGTGCGCGGGCTGCCGTCGGCCGGGTCGCTGTCCACCGACTCGATCCGGGCGCCCAGGGCCTGCGCGTAGTCGCGCAGGAAGGCCTCGTCGGTGAGGACGCCGAGGACGTCGTCCGGACCGGCCGGGAACGTGGTGGTGTGGTCGATGGGCACGGGACATCCTGCGCCGCCGGACGCCGTCCCCGCGACCGGGCCCCCGGCGCCCCGGGCCCTCGTGCACCGGCGGGTTGCGCCGGTACGGTCCGGCCCTGCCGGCCCGGCTGCACGCCTACCTCGGCCACGCCGACGCCCCCGCCGCGCTGCGCTGGCTCGAGGCGGTCGGCTTCGCGACGGTCCGCCGGCAGGACGGCGCCGACGGGTCGGTGCAGCACGCCGAGGTGCGCCTGGGCGACGCCGTCGTCATGGTCGCCAGCGACGACGGCCCGTACGCGACCCCGCCGCTGGTCGGCCGCTCGACGGGGCGGGGCCTGTACCTGCTCGTCGAGGACGTCGACGCGATCCACGCCCGGGCGCTGGCCGCCGGCGGACCGAGGTCTTCGCGCCCGAGGACACCGAGCGGGGCACCCGGCGCGCCCGGGTCCTCGACCGGCCGGCGTGGCGGTCCCGGCCGGCCCGGCCGGCTCGACGACACCCGGGCGCGGCTCCACGTCGCGCCGCGCCGCACGGGTGGCCACGAGCGTCGGCGAGGCCGCCGAGGGACGGCGGGCCGACCCGTGGCGGCAGCCGGGGAGTGCCCCGGAGGTCAGCCGGGGGCGCCGTCGGCGAGGCTGACCGCGCCGCGCATGAACTGCCCGCGGGTGATCGCCCGGTCGACCTCCTCGACCACCGTCTCGACCAGCCAGCGCGCCGGACCGGCGTGCTCCAGCAGCTCCTCGCCCGCGCGCTCCCGCGGCCCGTCGAGCAGGCCGAGCGTGCTGCCGACGGCGGCGAGCGCGGCGTCGGCCGGCGTCCACGGCTCCGACCGCGGCTGCAGCAGCCGCTCGTCGGCCTGCGTGCGGTCGGCCCGGGCGTCGGTGTAGCGGGTCCCGAGCAGCCGGCGGCGGACGCTCCACGAGCCGCGGCGCAGGTGCTCGGCGGCGAGGTCGCGCTGGTCGACCGGCCCGGCGCGCAGCAGGTCGGTCAGCGACGACGCCCCGTCGGCCAGCAGCCGGTCGGCGGGGGCGAAGCCGGTGGGCGGGTCGTCGAACTCGACGGCGTCCTCGGTGTCGCGGACCCGGTCGCGCAGCGCGAGGTCGACCAGCAGGGTGCCGCGCACGGCCAGCGCCGTGACCAGGTCGTCGGTCAGCCGTCCCCGGTCCAGCGCGAGGGCGGCGAGCCGCATCGACACCGAGTCGTCCCAGCCGTCGCCCACCCGCGCATCCTGGCGCGGACCGGCCCCGCCGCGCGACGGGCCGGCGTCCCGCCCGCCGCACTAGCGTGCGGGCCGTGCCCACGACTGCCGACGACCTGCTCACCGGGGAGCTGCGCGCCCTGCTCGCCTTCGCGGCCGGTGCCCGGCACCCCGACGGCGGGTTCGGCCACCTGGCCGCGGACGGGTCCCTGCTCGCCGACCAGCCGCGCGCGACCTACGGGACCGCGCGGATGACCCACGTGTTCGGCCTCGCCGCGATGCTCGGCAGCCCGGGCGCCGAGGAGCTCGCCGCGCACGGCGTCGCCGCGCTGACCGGGCCGTTCCACGATCCCGAGCACGGTGGCTGGGTCGCGTCGCTGGGGCCGGCCGGGGACGAGGCCGACGACACCAAGGCCGCCTACGTGCACGCGTTCGTGGTGCTGGCGGGTGCGAGCGCCGCGACCGCGGGGGTGCCCGGCGGCCGGGCGCTGCTGGACGAGGCGCTCGCCGTCTGGGACCGGCACTTCTGGGACGACGCGGCCGGGATGGCCGTGGAGGAGTGGGACGCCGGCTGGACGACCTGCGCGGACTACCGCGGCATCAACGCCAACATGCACGGCGTCGAGGCCGTGCTGGCGGCCGCCGACGCGCTGGATGCGCTGGGGGAGGGGGCACCCGGGCAGCTGCGCTCCCGCGTCGCCCGGGTGGTCGAGCGCGTCGTGCACGGCTGGGCGCGGGAGCGCGACTGGCGGCTGCCGGAGCACTTCGACGCCGCCTGGCGGGTGCTGCCCGAGTACAACGCCGACCGGCCCTCGGACCCCTTCCGGCCCTACGGGGTCACCGTCGGCCACCAGCTGGAGTGGTCCCGCCTGGCGCTGCACACCCGCGCGGTGCTCGGCGACGACGCACCGGGCTGGCTGCTGCCCGACGCCGTCGGCCTCTACCGCGCGGCGGTCGACCGCGGCTGGGCCGTCGACGGGCACGACGGGTTCGTCTACACCCTGGACTGGGCCGACCGGCCGGTGGTCACCGCGCGCATGCACTGGGTGCTCGCCGAGGCGATCGGCGCGGCCGCCGTCCTCGGTGCGGTCACCGGCGACCCCGGCTACGCGCAGGACCTGGAGCGGTGGGAGCAGCACGCCACCGACCGGTTCCGGGACCCCGTGCACGGCGGCTGGCACCACGAGCTCACGCCCGAGGGCGACGTCGGGACGACGACCTGGACCGGCAAGCCCGACGCCTACCACGTGGCCCAGGCGCTGCTCCTGCCGCGCACCCCGGTGCGGGGCAGCATCGCCGCGGGGGTGCGGGCCGCGCTGGGCGGCTGATCCTCACCCGACGACGAGCACGTCCGCGAACCCCGCCGAGTGCCGGCTGGTGAAGGGGTAGCTGCCGGGCTCCGACGGCGCCAGGAAGGTCGTCAGGGTCCGCCCGGGGACGACGACGTCGAACGAGCCGTCGTCCGCGGTCAGGCTGACCTCGGTGGCCGAGCCGTTGTGCAGGGTCACCCGCGACCCCGGGGCGACCGCGGAGGAGACGTGGAACCGCGTCCCGTCGACCAGCACGGTGACCGAGAGGTCCCCGTGGTCGTGGCCGGACATGTCGTCGACCGCGGCGGCACCCGGTTCGGGGGCTGCCGTGCCCGTGGTCGCCTCGCCCGGGGTCGCCGTCGCCGCTGCCGGGACGGCGGCGGCCGCCGGGGGCGGGGAGGCGGCCAGCGCCACGGCCAGGGCGACCGTGGCGAGCATGACCGCGGCCTCGACGGCCGCGAACCGCCGGAAGGCCCCCGGGCGGCCCGACCGCAGCCGGGGCAGCGCGGAACGGCGGTGCCGCCGGCCGAGGACGCCGAGGACGACCAGGGCGGCGGTCTTGCCGAGGAGCAGCCACCCGTACCCGCTGCCCAGGACGGTGTCGACCGGGAGCGACCCGCCGAGGACCAGCCAGGCGGCGAGCACCCCTGACGTCCCCGCGGCCGCGAAGCAGACCAGCGCCAGCGCGCTGAAGCGGCCCACCGCCCCGGCCAGGCCGTCCGCGGACCGGCCGTGCACGAGCAGCGCCAGCAGGCCACCGACCCACAGGGACGCCGCGACCACGTGCACGCTGAGGTTGGTCACCGCGAGGACGTGGTCCTCGGCCGCCGAGGAGTGGCCGGTCAGGACCGCGGGCATGACCAGGCCGCAGACCGCCGCGGCGAGCAGCAGGGCGGCCGGCACCGACCCGGCACACCGGCGGGCGGTGAGGGCGACGACGACGGTGGCGACGAGCACGACCACCGCGCTGCGCCCGGCGGGCAGGTCGGTGGCGAAGACCCGCAGCGACGACGCCGTCACGGCGGTGGGCGCGACGCCGACCAGCTGCGCCACGGTCAGCAGGGCACCGGCCACGGTCGCGGCGGCCCAGCCCAGTGCCCACCGCGACGCCGCCCGCAGCGCCCGGCGGGACGCCTGGGGCAGCGAGCGGCCGGAGCCGGGCAGCAGGACCGCGGCGAACAGCAGCGTGCCGACGGTGCCGACGGCGGCGATCCGCCCGGCCAGCGTGGCGACCGGCAGGCCCCAGGAGACCAGCGGCCCGGCCTGCGCCAGGCCCGCGGCGGCCTCGGCCGGGCGGCCACCGCCCAGCAGCAGGGCGAGCACGAGCACCCCGAGCAGCCCGGCGACCGCAGCGACCACGACGGGGACGGCGCTCGTCCGGACGGGCGGACGGGGGAGGGACGCCTCGACGACGGAGGTGGGTGCCATGCCGCTCACGCCCGGCGGCGGGAGCGGAGGACGACGAGGCCGGCGGCGAGGACGACCGCGGCCGCACCCGCCGCGATCCACCCGGCACCGGAGGACGACGACCCGACCGGCCGCGCCGCGGCGGCCTCGCTGGGTGCCGCCGCCTCGGGCGCCGGTGCGGGATCCGCCGCGCTCCCGGCCACGGTGAAGGCGGCCGTGCCCGACAGCGGGTGGCCGTCGGAGGAGGTCACCCGCCACGCGACGGTGTAGGCCCCGGCGGGCAGGCCGTCGGCCAGCGGCTGGACGACGGTGCTGCCGCGCAGCTCGGGCTCGCCCTGCGACACGACCGCGCCGTCGGGTGCGGTGACGACCACCTGGGTGCCCAGGCCCTGCGGCGGGCCGCTCAGCTGCAGCTCGACCTGCGCCGGCGGGGTGGTCAGCGTCGCGTCGTCCGCAGGTGTCGTGGCGACCAGCGCGTCGTGCGCCAGGGCGGCCGGCGTCCCCACGCCCAGCAGGGCGAGGACGGCGGCGGCGAGCACGACCGTCGTCCGGCCGAGGGCGCGCAGGGCGGCAGCGGGTCGTCGCGACATGCCAGGAGTTCGCACCCAGCCGCCGTCCCGGATTGCCGTCGTGCCTGGTCGGCGGGCCGTCACACGATCGTCATGGAGTGCGGGTGAACCGGTTCGTCCCCCCAGCGCGAAGACGGTGCGTGGACGGCGACGGGATCGGCTTCGCAGCCGGGGGGACCCCGACGTCCGAGGGCGCTTCCCCGCCCTGACCTCACGAGGTGGGCGCTCCCGCGTCCACCTGCTCCACCGGCGCCGGTCCCCGACCGCCGCCGGACACCCCGCCTCCCCGGCGGAGGTGCTGCACCCGACTCGAGGAGGAGTCCCTTGCGCAAGGCATTCGCACTTCCCACCGTCGCCATCGCGGCCGCGGCGTTCCCGCTCCTGACCATGTCCCCGGCCCTGGCCGACCACGACGGCAGCTACCAGGCCGACCTCGGTGCGCTCAACGCCTCCGGCGTCTCCGGCACCGGCATGGTGACCCTCTCCGGTGACCAGGCGACGGTGATGATCGAGGCCAGCGGCCTGGTGCCCGGTGCGCCGCACGCGCAGCACTTCCACATCGGCGCCCAGGGCACCTGCCCCACCGACGCCGACGACGAGGACGGTGACGGCTTCGTCAGCGTCACCGAGGGCGCGCCCTACTACGGCGCCATCGGCTCCTCGCTGACCACCGAGGGCGACACGAGTCCGGACAGCGGCCTGGCCGTCGACCGGTTCCCGACCGCCGAGGGCGGCACCATCAGCTACGAGCGGACCTTCACCGTCACCGAGGACGTCCAGAAGGCCTTCGCCGCGGGCACCGCCGTGCTCGTGCTCCACGGTGTCGACAAGGACGGCAGCGGCACCTACGACGGTGACGTCGTGAGCGACCTCGACCCGTCGCTGCCGATGGAGGCGACCGCTCCGGCCGCCTGTGGCGCCTTCGAGGAGGCCCAGATGGGCACCGCTCCGAACGGTGGCGCGGAGACCGGTGCCGGCGGCACCGCGGGCATCGAGCAGCAGGCGGCGATCGGCGTCGGGGCCCTGGCCCTCGCCGGTGCGGCCGGTGCCGGTGCCCTGGCCTACCGCCGTCGTCAGGCCGGCGAGCAGGCCTGATCCGACCGTCCGTGCCGCGCGGGGAGCCCGTCTCCCCGCGCGGCACGGACGCCGTCCGTCGCGGCCCTGATCCCGCCGCCCCCGCACCGACCCCGGAGGCTCCCGTGACCGACCCGTCCCCCCGCCGGCGCACCGCACGAGGCTGGGCGCTGCTGGCCGTCGCCCTCGTCGCCGTCGCCGCCGTCGCGCTGGGTGTGGCGCTCACCGGTCAGCAGGAGCCCCCGCAGCCCGCGGCCGCCGCCGCTACGGCTGAGACCACCACTCCCCGGACGTCGGACGCCGTCCCGCCGCCGAGCGAAGCTCCCGCCCCTGTACCCACGGAGGAGGCCGTCGCCGCCCCGGTGTCGGTCGCGATCCCGGCCATCGACGTCGAGAGCGACCTGATGCGGCTGGGCCTCAACGGCGACGGCACCGTCGAGGTGCCGCCGCTCACCGAGGACGACCAGGCCGGCTGGTACGAGGGCGGCCCGGCCCCCGGCGCGGTCGGCCCCGCGGTGGTCCTCGGCCACGTCGACTCGCAGGAGTGGGGCCCGGGCATCTTCTTCGACCTCGGCGCCCTCCAGGCCGGGGACGAGATCGCCGTGACCCGCGAGGACGGCTCGGTGGCCACCTTCGCCGTCGACCGCGTCGAGCGGCACCGCAAGGACGACTTCCCGACCATCGAGGTCTACGGCAACACCGACGACGCCCAGCTGCGCCTCATCACCTGCGGCGGCGACTTCGACTCGGGCGCCCGCAGCTACGAGGACAACGTCATCGTCTTCGCCTCGCTGGTCGGCACCTCGGCCACCTGAGCCGCGGCGTCCCCACGCAGGCCGGGTAGGCGACACGCGCTGCTGCGATGCTCGCGTGCAGAGGGCGTCGCGCGTCGGGCCTCGCTCCCCGGCCTGGCGGCGACGGGTACCGAGGCCCCCGGCGGTCACCACAGCGCCGCGTCGACCGCATCCTCGTCGGCTCGCGCCTTGCAGGCGGGGTGCACGTGCCGGCGGTGGTACGCGGTCTCGGTGGGCGGCTGGTCGGACAGCCACAGGTGGTCACCGCACCAGCTGCACAGCGAGCGACGGTGCTCCCGGTGGGCGACCCACCAGATGCCGGCCGCCCGGCAGCGGTCGAGCAGCGCGGTGAGCACCAGGGTGTCGCGGCGCACGGTGGTACTCCCCCCAGCACGTTGCTATGCGTGACGGTATCGTATCTGCGGGTGATGCGCGTACGTCCTGCAGCGGTGCGTCCCGGTATGGGGGGCAGTCGGCACGGGGACGTGCACGCCGTAGCCGTCGCGGTCGATGCCACCCTGTACGAGCCGCAGGGCTGCGCCGTCGCGCACCTGCTCGATCCGGTTGGGGCGATCGGGTGGCTCGGTCTGGAGCAGGGGGTCCGGAGCCCGTCGGTGGTGCCAGCCCACCGCGCGTCCGATCTCGTCGGTCGCGGTCACCAGAGGCGGCGATGCGCTTCGGCGATCCGCGGCACGGCCCTCGGCGTCCACCGCCAGCACGGCCGATGCCGCTGCTCCGCCACGCTCAGCTCCGCGTGGCGTGAGTGTCGAGGCTCATCCGGGACAGCGCTCGGCCATCGACCGCAACGGCGTCGAGGCCCACCCGGTGCTCGGCGGGCGAGCACCAGGCGGAGCAGCCCACAGGACCGGTGGGGCGGGTGGGGCTCGAACCCACGACCCAGGGATTGTGGGGGCGCTCAGGCGGCCTGGCGGCTCACGCCGCTGGCCTGCGGATTCGGCCGTTCTCGCAGCTCAGGCGGCACGTTGGATGTTCGCCCGGCTCGGGCTTGATCGCCGCTGATCGCGGCGGCTCGTCGGGTGCGGCGTTGGGTGGCGTCGTGGGCGGGCGCGCGGCGGGGGCGGACCGGGGTCCACCGCCGACCAGCAGTCCGCTTCGAGAGAACACGGGCGCCAGTGCACCGCGTCGTCCCTACGGTCGACCCATGACCGAAACCAACCGCACTGAGAGCCTGAAGGTGGCGGAACGACGGCTTCAGGCTTCCCAACTCGCCTCAGATGTCGAGGCGCTGACCGATCTTCTCGACGACGCACTGCTCTTCACGGGTCCCGATGGAAGCCTCTTCACCAAAGACGACGACCTCGACGCGCATCGCAGCAGGCAGCAGGTGCTGAGTCGGGTCGAGGAGTCTGAGTTGCAGGCGTTGGTTGTCGGCTCCACCGGGGTGACCTGGTTCTTGGGAACCCTGGAGGGCACGGTGGGCGGTCAGCCGTTCGCGGCTCGGATGCGGTACACCCGAACCTGGGTCTCGGACCACCGGGGAGGCTGGCGCATCATCGCGGCCCACGCGTCGGCGGTGAACGAGTAGGGCGTTCTACTTCCCTCGATCAGATGGGGCCTGCGCCTCGATGCCCCGAGATTCGAGGCGAAGAGGGGAGGTGCCCCTGGGACGAACCGCCAGGCACTCCCAGGGGCACCGGTCCATGGAGTGGAACGGACGCCCGGGAGGGCGGCGGCTCACCTCCCGGGCGTCCAGCGCATGGACCTAGCCGGCCTGCTGTTCGTCTGGCTGAGCGGGCTGCTCCGGCAGGCCCAGGCGGTGCGCCATACGCTCCCGAGTGGTCAGCCCGCCCCACATACTTCGCCGCCCAGCCCGAGACCGCTCCCGCCTGGTTCCGCGCCCTCACCGACCCGGCTGTCGGGGCCGCTCTCCGCGCCCTGTACGCCGACCCCGCCAGCCCTTGGACAGTTGCCGCGCTGGCCGACCAAGCTCACCCGTCACGCGCCAGCTTCGCTCGCCGCTTCACCGCGCAGCTCGGCACCGGACCACTGAGCTACCTGACTGACTGGCGGATGGCCCTCGCCCGCGAGCGTCTCCGCGACACCGATGACGGCCTCGCCATGATCGCCCACACACTGGGCTACGCCTCGGAGTTCTCCTCCCAGACCTTCAAGCGTCACCACGACATCGCACCAGGCCGCTGGTGCGCCACCGCCCGAGGCATCGCATGACGCTGCTTCCGGCGCCGCGGACCTGCCCGGCGACGCGGTGCGGCTGCACCGCCCGTGCTTGCGCCGTCCGGGAGCCCAACGGTCTGCGGCGCATCCACGCGGCCGGGCATGCAGATGCGGTCGTGTCTTGCAGGGGATCGCTTACCCGGACGCCGCCGTCAGGCTCTGCGACCGATCTCGTGGACGAGGTCGGGGACGGCGCACGTCCGGAACAGAAAAGGGGGCGGCGTCGAGTTCTACAGCCGCTCTTGTGTCGGGCTGCGCGAGGGATTCACGCCGGTTGGCCGGTGTCCCCCTGCGGTGCCGACCACGGAGAAGCGGGACCTGCGACCGGGCCTGGGACTTCCGGTAGGGGACCGGCTACTGAGGCTGGTGTCGGGCTGAGGCTGCGCGGTGTCGCCGGGCGTAGGAGACGGTGACTGCGGCAAGTAGCGGACCCCAGGCGACCAGCGGCAAGTACAGGAGGCCAACCACGTTCGCTCCCGCCGGCGTCATGTCGGGGTGCGGGGTGTCCCACCAGAACAGCAACTCAGTCCACAGGAGAATGAGGGCCACGGCGCCTGCCGATGCGGCCACGATGACCAGTCTCGTGCGGACGGGACGCCCCCCGAGGCGTGGCACCCAGCGAGGTATGACGTCACCCCACGGCTGTACCAGGCCGAGGGTGAGGAGGGCAGCCACTTCGCTGAGCACGCTGAGCACCACCAGGTAGATCCAGCCTGATCCGGCGACGTCGAGGTCGATCAGGCCCTGCTCGGTGAACCCACCCGAGAACCCGAGGACGAGGGATAGCCGCCAGAGGGCGGACGGCAGGGGTGTCAGCGCCGCAGCATGCGCGGCCACGAGTGCCCATCGGGGAGCGGGTGCCGGTGCTGGCCCGACGCCCAAGACGCCTGCTGCGGAGGTCACATGCCAGGACACTAGGGCCGCGGCGTAGAGACCACGTGGATGTCGCTGCAAGGCCGCGCATGACACCCCCTCGCACGGTCCTGCTGGGACGGTCGGGAGGCACCGAAGTCTGACGGCTCCTTGTCGAAGCGTCCCGGTAGCCGAACGCGCACCGGACGGTGTGGGCGCCCTCGACCGGCAAGCCGATGATCACCGCAAGGGGATCGCCGACCGGGAGGTCGTGACCCTGGTCGCTGAGGCCTCGGACGTCGCCGCAACGGTTTCGCCGCGCGAGACCCTCTTTGCCGACTGCCGACTGCCGACTGCCGTCGACGTCTGGCTTCGGGCGGCAAGCGCTATCGGTCCCGGACCAAAGTTGCCGGTATGACCACCGGGACGTCGTCACTGCGTCGGTGGCTCGCGCACATGCCGATCCCGCGAGAGCGGCAGCACCAGCAAGACCAGCGTCGTGACGACGGCGAAGACGACCGGGGCCACTCGGTTGCCGAGCCAGTCGGCCACGACGCCGGCGAGGAAGCCGCCGAGTGGCTGTACGCGTACGCGTGCGAGTCCTGCTTGGTCGGGTCTTCTTGCGTGAATCAGCCGTGGACCGGGTCGTAATAGCGGATACCGCGTTTGATCAGGCCGGTGGCGGTGTCGGTGTGGCCACCGCCGTACTGGTAGGGCTGGGGTTAGGGTGGATGAACGTAGTGTCGAATCGTGAAGATCCAGCGATGCGCTACAACAATGGGTCGAAGATGTCCTCGTGGATGATCCGACCTTCAGTGGTCATCCACTCCTGGAAGCTCTCGGGAGGCCATTCGTTGGGATCGTCGACGGGGAGTGGCAGGTCGGGCACGAGGGTGATCTGGAGCCCCGCCGTGAATTCTCGCCCGGCTGGATGGAAGTGGGCAAGTTCCTCTCCTGGGGCTAGTCGGTAGTCGTGACGACTGATGACTGTCACCCACTGAGCCTCCGGCCACGATCGCTGTTCGTCGGTCTGCTCGCCCTGGCCCTCGACGTGCCCTAGACCGATGAGTGTGCCGGTTCTCTCTCCCAGGAGATCCTCGTACTCCTGGAAGGCGCGCCGAAGCGCCGAGTTGATGGACTCGAGTCCTACGAGGTCACCCTCGGACCAGGCAGCCATCTCGGCTGCGTGACGATCCAGCGCCGCGCTTAGATCGACATGGGCTTGTCGTAGCCTCGCCGGCCAATCCGCGGCAAGCCAACCCTCTCGCTCAACCAATGTGCACCGTCCGCCACTCTTGGCTCCCTGGACGCCGATAATCTACGTGCGCCCTGTCTCCGAGCCCACACGGCCCTCGGCCCTGGCACTCATACCCCTTCTGTTCCAACCGCTCCGTCCAACGTCGCTGCGCCTGAACTGCGGCGCGCTGGCTCCTGACCGGGACTCGAAGCGGTGCGGCGGCTCGGGCAGCCTGACTGGTTGCCGCCCCTGCGCGAGGGGCGATCATGCTGGCCCCACGGAGCAACACCGCTGCGAGCAGGAGCGCCGGGGGGATATCGCCGTTTGGGTCGTTCAAGGAGACTGGGTCGCCGGCGACATATATGTAGTCGTGCGCTTCTTGGCCGGTGGGGTCGGGTTGGGTGAAGCGGCCGTGGGTCGGGTCGTAGTAGCGGACACCGAGCTTGATCAGGCCGGTGGTGGTGTCGGTGTGGCCACCGCCGTACTGGTAGGGCTGGGTGAGGGTGCCGGTGCTGGCGCGCAGGACCCCGTAGGCGCTGTAGGTGTAGCTGGCGGCGACGGTGCCGTTGGTGGTGACCATGGCGCGCACGGAGTCGACCTGGTCGGTGAATGGGTAGTAGCTGGTCGCCGAGGCGGGGGTGTTGGTGGGGCCTTGCCGGATGGCGATCAGGGCTCCGTCGGGGTCGCGGAGGGTCCAGGTGGAGGTGCCTTCCGTTGCCGACCACGCGGGGGCGGGGGACAGCGGGCTGGGCTGGAACGTGGTGTTGCCGGCGGCGACGCGCTCGAGGTTGCCGGTACCGGCGTAGCGGGAGGTGACCGCGGCGCCGCCGGCGGGGGTTGTGGTGACGGCCTGGTTACGGTCGTTGTAGGTGACGGTGCGCCCGGGGTTGGCCTTGGCGGTGGTCTGGTTGCCGTTGCCGTCGTAGGTGAACCCGGTGCCGGTCAGGGTCCCGGTAGAGCCCAGGCCGGTGGCCGAGGTCATCTGGTTGGCGCCGTCGTAGGTGGCGGCGATGGCCGGGCTGGCGCTGGTGCAGGTGGCGCCGGGCAGGGTGTAGTAAGCGGTCCGGTTCCCGGCCGGGTCGTAGCAGAACGCCTCGTAGTCGGTGGTCGTGCCACCGGAGCTCGGGGTGGTGTTGGCGACGGTGAGCCGGTCGAGGGCGTCGTAGGTGTGGGTTGTCTTCCGGGCGGTGACCGCGTCGGTGACCGAGGTGACCAGGCCGGTGTCCTTGCCCGGGTTGCTGGCCGACGCCGGCAGCGTGGCGTCGGCCCAGCTCAGGGTCAGATCCAGGCGGGTGGCGCCGGCGGCGACGCCCTTGATCTGGGTGGGCCGCCCGGAGCCGTCCAGGGTCCAGGTCTGGGTCGCCTCGCCGGGGTAGCGCACGGCGGTGCGCCGCCCGTCGTCGTCGACGGCGAACAGGATGCACTTGGTGGACGCGGCGCCGGGGGTGGCGTAGGTCTGGCTGGTGCAGTCCCCGCCGGGTTCGGTGATCGCGGTCAGTTGGTTGGCCGGGTTGTAGGTGTAGCGGACCTGGCCGCCGGCGTCGGCGTAGCTGGTCATCCGGCCGAGGGAGTCGTAGTCGAACTCGATGGGGCCCTCGGGGCTGCGGATGCCCTCGATGCGGTCGACCAGCTGCGGGTGGCGGTTGTACTGGGTGGCGCGGGTGCGGGTGCCGGCGGGGTCGTACTCGGTGAGCTCGCGCAGTGGCCCGTCGCCGGTGATGTAGCTGGACTCGCTGGACTTGTCGTGGTGCTGGACGTAGGTGCGCCGGTTGAGGGCGTCGTAGCCGTAGACGGTCTTCTGGCCCTTGCCGTCGGTGAGGGTCTCCAGCCGGGAGAGTGTGTCGTAGGTGAAGGTCTGGATGCCGCGCCCGGTGGTGGTCTGCCCGGCGGCGTCGGTGCCCGGCGGGATGAGCGTGGTCAGCTGACCGAGGTTGTCGTAGCGGTAGGCGGTGCGGTGCGCGGTGGTGGTCGCCGCCGAGGTGCCGGCGGTGTAGAGGGCGTCGCGCTCCTCGCACAGCACCCCGGTCTTGGTCGCGGTGACCGCCCCGTTGACCGTGGGACCGCAGTTGACCGTGCCGCCGTAGGCCGGGTCGGTGTCGCCCTGGTACAGGTAGCGCACGGTGGTGCCGCCTTGGGTGACTGCGCTGGTCTCCCCGCGGGTGTTGTAGGTGTAGCCGGTGGTGTTGCCGCGGGCGTCGGTGGAGCTGATCGGGTCATAAAGGCGGGCGCCGGTGCCGTAGGTGTGGGCCATGCCCGCGCCGGTGGGGGTCCGGGTGTTGGCCAGGGTGAAGGTCTCGGGGTTGTAGGTGCTGGTGGTCGTGGCCGCGCCACCGCCGGCTGCCGGGGTGGCGAAGGTCGTGGTGGCGGTGTCGTCGTTGGGCGTGTATGTGGCGTCCCGGTGCTTGCCGCGGGCGTCGGTGACCCGCCCGACCCGGCCGCGCCCGTCGGAGGTGTAGGTGGTGGTGTTGTCGTTGGGGTCGCGCACCTCGGTGCGGGTGGCAGGCGTGCCGGTGGAACGGTCGGTGGTGCCGTAGCTGAAGGTCCAGGTCGGCCCGGTGCCGGCGGCGGTGTCGGTGACGCGGGTCAGCCGGGTGATCCGCCCGCGGTCGTCGTAGGCCAGCGTGGTGCGCTTGCCTTCGGGGGTGGTGATCGAGGTGACCCGGTGGGCGGCGTCGTAGCCGTAGCGGACGTGGCCGCCGGCGGCGTCGGTGAAGAGGGCCAGCTCGTTGTTGGCGTTGGTCTCGTAGAACACCGAGCGGTTGGCCCAGTCGGTGGCCGCGGTGTTCCAGTACCCGGGGTTGGTGACGGCCACGGTGCGCCCGCGGGTGTCGGTGATCGACCGCAGGATCCGGGTGTCGCTGTAGGGCAGCGTGGCGGCGGCGTCGTAGGTGAAGGTGAGCGCGTTGCCGTTGCGGTCGGTCACCTTGGACAGCCCGTAGGTGGCCCCGCCGATGCCGGTGAAGGTCTGCACGACCTTGCTGCTACGGGCGGTGAGCGTCCAGGTGCCGTTCGGCCCGGTGGCCAGGTCGGCGTCCAGGCCCATCGGGCGGGTGTAGGAGCCGTCCAGGGCGCGGTGGAAGACGTGCAGCGCGCCGCTGCCGTCCCGGTAGGACACCGCCCAGGGCTGGACGGTCAGGCGCACGCCGCCGGCACCGCCGGTGGAGGTGGTCCAGCCGTGGCCCAGTGGGCCGAGGAAGTCGGTGGCCAGGCTGTTGGAGGTGTGGCCGATCTGCAGGTCCAGGCCCACCCCGGACAGGGAGAACTCGCCGGTGCTGACCGCGGCGTTGCCGTTGGCCGGGTTGACCGAGACGCTGGTGCGGTCGGTGAGGTCCAGCTGCACCGCGGCGCTGTCGGCCTTGCGGGCGCCGGTGCGCGGCTGCCAATCCACGTACAGCGAGGGCGCGGCGGTTGAGGTGGGGGCCGACAGCTGCAGGCGCTGTCCGCCGGAGGCGGCGGTGGTCTTCTCCAGGGAGAACCCGTGGTGGGCGGCGGTGCCCTCCACCCAGCGGGAGACCAGCTCGCCGACCTCGATGTTCTGGTAGGTGCCGTTCGGGGTCAGCGTCGCCCGGCCGGCCGCCTGCGGTGCCCGGTCCCCGCCGGGGGTGGTCCAGGCGGTGGTGCCGTTGCGGGTGTTCCAGGTCGCGGCGTTGGTCCAGGCGGCGGTCACCTCGCGGACGTCGACCGAGGAGGCCACGGCACCGGTGGTGGCGGTGACGTGCAGGTTCAGGTGCGCGCGCTGCACCTGGTTGTCGGCCGGTACCACGGTGAGCAGCTCGTCGAAGCGCAGCAGCGCCCGCTCGGCGGTGCCGTCGGTGGAGTTCCACGACACCGGCAGCGCCGAGCCCGCGCAGGCCGCGGTGGTTGCGGCCGCGGAGCGGATGGAGCAGCCCAGCATCGGCGAGGGGTACTCGATGGTCGGGTCGACCACCACCGGGAAGGCCCGGGCGGGGTCGGCCAGCCAGGCCCGGTCCGGGGTCAGGGTCAGCCGCCAGCGCCCCCGCCCGGCTTCGGCCAGGTCGACGGTGACGTCGTCGGAGTGCGCGCCGGCCGCGTCGTCCATGAACGGCGCGGGGATGACGAACACCGCCCGGTCGTCGGCGTCGACCACGGTGACCACGTCGTCGGTCTCCACCGCGTGCAGCCCGCGGCCGGCGGCCAGCTCGAAGGAGACCGCCCCATCGGCGCCGAGCGAGGCGACCGCGGCCGAGGAGTCCAGCACGATGGACTCCTTCACCCCGTCGGCCTGCGCCTCATAGGTCACGTCCACCCCGGCGCCGACCGCGTCGGGATAGACCACCTCGGCGCCGTCGACCTTCCCGGCGCCGGCGGCCGGCGCGGTGCGGTCCTCGGCGAGTTCCAGCGACACGCGCCGCTGCGGATCGGCGACATCGACCACCTGCACCGCGCCGGCGGCCAGGGTGGCCGGGAAAGTGGCGGTGAACCGGTTGGCGGCGTTCGCCCAGCCGCCGTCGGCGTCCCGCCCGGTGGCCACCAGATCGTTGTCGACCGGCACCCACTCGCCGTCGGCGTTCTGGAAGTTCAGCGACCCGGTCGACAGCTGGGTGCTCAGCACCCCGCTGACCGGGTCCTGCACGGTGCGCGAGGTGCGGGTGCGCAACCCGGGCACCTCCACCGGGTCGGTCTTCCCCGGGCCGGCCTGCCGCTGGGCGGCCGCGGCCGCCCAGCGGTCCTCGTCGCGCGGATAGGGCGTCCCCTTGGGCCCCTGTGGGCCGGGCCCGCGGTCCTCACCCGCCCCAGCAGGTGCCGGCGCGTCCGGTGCGGCACTAGCCGGCGGCGCACCCGCTACGCCGATGGTTAGCGTGGCGGCCAGCAGCACGCCCAGCGGCTTGGCACGCCACGTGGGCAGGACGACGGAGGCAGGACGAACGGGCACGAGAACCTCACCAGCGGACACGACGAGCCGAGCAGGACGGAGAAGCGGAGAAACCGAGTGCTCAGCGCCCGGCCATGGCGCTGTGATCACGCACGCTGACAGCGACGCAGGGTAGTGTCAAGATCGCTCTCTGTGACGGACGGGTTCGGTCACCCAGTCAGGTGAAGGCGCGCCAGGATCCCCGCCCTTGACCCGCAGTGCGCCCGGCAAGGCTGGACGACAGCGATGCTCCGGTTCCAGTGCGGTGTCGGTTCGGCCTGACCTACCTTGACGATGTCCCCGCCGTCCTGCATCAGGGCTTCATCAGTAGCTGGTAAGCCGCCGCCTCCCAGCAAAGTGCGTGGTGCAGTTGCCCGGTGCCGCCGTAGCGGTACGAAAGGTTTCTGGAGAGATCGATCGGCACTGCAAAGCATCCTGGTCGCGCAGGAGGCGAACGGTGCAGGCCCGGTGCTTCTCCCGCATACCTATTGATCCCGCCGTCAACGGTTCGCGGCTGACCAGGTCAACGGCACAGGGCAAGCTGTCGCTTATGGCCCTGTCCCGCGATGAAGCACTGGCCTTGCTCAGCTCTCCTCAGTCAGCGCAACGGCGGCGGGGAGCCAAGCGTCTGCGCACTCTGGGTGACCCCTCGACGGCTGCTGCGGTCCGTGTAGCCCTACAACGTGAGCTGCAAGACGAGCGAACGTGGGAAACGCAGTACCAACTCGTGATGGCCCTGGGAGCCGCCGGAGACAGCAGCGACGTCGTCTGGCTCAAAGACCTAGCGGGGGAGCCGCGAGATGCCACAATGATCAACTGCGCCCTCGGAGACGCCATCGTCCGCCTAGGGCACAGTCAGTCGACCGCTGACGAGCCAGTCATGTGGTGCCAGCGGCAGAGCATCGACCTCTTAGATGAAGGCGCCCAGCGGGCGACCGCCCTCCTGAAGCTGGTACCGAGGGACCCCACCGTAAACGAACTGATCAGCAAGGCGGAGTCGCGCCTGTGGGACCCCGAACACCCGCACGACCTCCTCGGGCTATGGGTGGTTATCGCAGCAGCTGGCTGGCGAGGTGAACGCGTTGACGTCTTTCTTGACCGCTGCCTGTATGACCGCCGAGACGAGGTTGCCAAGGCCGCCAGCGAAGCGCAGCAAGGGCGGTACATGAAGATGAGTTATCTGTGAGCGACCGTCGGGCTGGGGAGGACAGGCCAGACAACGGGCCAACCGTCCGGAGCAAGATCGACGATCAGGCGCCTCAGCCGCTGCTGATGGCGCATGCGCTCTCAGCAGCTCCGGTAGGGCCATGGACCGGTCCCGGGGACAACGAGCCGTCCCCGACGTCGGGTAGGCACGGCTATCAACGGTTGCACTCCACGAGTCAGAGGGTTGGAGCGGGTCGAGTCCCTCGGACTCCGCGCGTCGACGAGAGCGCAGTCCTGGACCTGTGGGTCTACGTCAGCTCGGAGACCGCCGTTGAGGCATAGGCGCCCTTGGGGACGTCCCGATCGGCCAACGGCTACCGGCGCAGTTGGCGCCGATGGGATAAGCACCAAGCGCCGTCCGGCAGGGGATCGGTCAGCGGGACAGTCGAGCGCGTCGCGGAACCAGCGGACACTCCTGCACGAAGGCGATGCGCTGCTGACGCCGGCGCCGTAGGCAGGATCGGCCACCACGTTCGACCCGGCCGCCGAGCTGCGCATCGGCGGCTGCCTGGCGATCGTCGCGATCGAGCACGAGTTGATCGACCCGGAGCTGGCCCCCAGCCGCTCACGCCATGACCTCTTGGCCGCGCGCACGCGTGCTGGGAGGCTCGTGGTCTCGGACGGGAGTCGGCCATGTCCTGGATCTCTGCTTGCTTTGGCCTCCGCGCCTACGTCAGCCACACTTGCAGCAAGCGGCATGCGCACCGAACCCTGGAGCAGGAGCTGGCCGCCTACGCCACCCCTGCCGACCGCGACGAGCTGGCTGCCCTGATCGCCGGGCGTGGCTACACCGACTGCGAGGCAGCTGACGTGCTGACCGGGCAGGCGTACGTGGACATGCTCCGCGACAGCAATCCTCCGTTCTGGCCGTTCACGAGTTCCGCGAGCTCCCCGGAGTTCCGGTCAGGTGCTCGCTGAGCCGCTTCGCTCGTGCATGAAAAGGTGACGAGTACTCAGCCGACGCAACTCGCCGGGCGTCCCGCAAGAGGAACGCCGACCGGGAACACCGCTGGACAGAGCACGTGTCGCTCAGCCGCTGTCCCGTAGGACCCGCCCGATGAACCTTCCCGCAGGGGGAGGGCAACCGGGACACCCTGCTGGCTCGGCTGAGCCGAGTCGTCCGCCAGCCGCCTGATGCCCACACCACCGTGTCACGAGAGGCTGCGCCGGGACGCGAACCGGTGGATCGCCGAGTTCGTTGTCATCAGTACAAACAACAGGGCAGACGGCATCCTGGTTACAGTTGACAATCGCCATGAACGACCAACAAGAAGACACCTACGGCGACTTCTTACCCGTACCGTCCAACGCCTGCCGCTAACCTTCAAGCGTTCACTCAAGAACGGCACACATGCTACCCATAGCGGTAGTTCGGGCCCCGCTTCGCGGGGGTCGCTGCCGTTCCTGGGGGTGACGTGTTGGTCATTGTTGAGTGGCGCTGACAATGCACGGCGGAATGAAGGTCTACGCCGGGGCTCCTTCGGCGGCCCGGCACTATGTGGAAGCGAGCCGGGGCCGGGCCGATGACTACTACTTGACCGAGGGGACCGGCATCGCGCGCCGCTACTCCGCCGGCAGCGGGCCGGTGCAGGAGCTCGCCGCGCTGGCCGAGGACGGCTACGAGGCATGGGTGGCCGGCCTGGACCCCGACACCGGGACGGCCCGGGGGCGGCTGCGCACCGACGACCGAGCGGTGCGGTTCGTCGAGGTGGTTGTCAGGCGGTATGCAGCTGGTCGAAGACGCCGGCCTCGGCCCACTCGCGCATCCGGCGCCAGCAGGTCCAGCCCGACCCGTAGCCGAGCCCGGTCGGCAGCTTGGCCCAGCCGATGCCGGTGGAGAGCACGAAGGCGATGCCCTCCAGCACATCCCGATCTGCCGTGCGGGGCCGGCCGGTTCGGCCGTGGATGGCTGGTCGTCGGAGCGGGATCAGCGGCTTGGCCAGTGCCCACAACTCGTCACCGATCAGCCGCGGCGGGGAAGACGCCGGCGACGACATGCCCGGCACCCTGCGCCGACGTGGGCAGACCGACCAGAGCCTCACGACCTACTTTCGCAACGTCTTCTTAGGCAGATCACGAGAGAGTGGCCTCATCGCAGCCGTCGTAAGGGGTTGGAAGGCTTCATCAATTTCGGGGGGTCGCCGGATGGCTTACAGCGAGCACCGCCAGCACGCCAGAGAACTCTGCTCCGCCACGCTCAGCTCGCTCGTCGAGAGAGCGTCGAGGACCAGCCGAAACAACCGTCAACCATCAACCGCAACAGCGTCAAGCCTCACCCGACGCTCGTTCGTCAAGCATCAGGCGAAGCAACACACACAGTGTGTGGGGCGGGTGGGGCTCGAACCCACGACCCAGGGATTATGAGTCCCATGCTCTGACCGGCTGAGCTACCGCCCCGCGACAGCCAAGCCTGCCAGATCGCCGGGAACGGTCAGGACGCGGTGCTGATGGCGTCGATCGCCATGCGGGCCTGCTCGTGGAGCGCGCCGGAGTTCGGCGCGGCCCCGGCCACCCCGGCTACCCCGGCCACCTCGGCCGCCGCGGCCTGCCCCTCCTCGCTCACCACGTAGGGCATGAGGTCCGCGGTCAGCTGGTCCTCGTAGGCGGTGCAGCCGACGTGGTAGCTGACCAGCACGATGGGGTACTCACCGGACTCGGCCGTCGTCCGGTCCAGCTCCAGGGCGAGGTCTTACGGTGCCCTCGCTGCCGGCGACGGCGGCGCCCCGCCGGGGTTCCCCTGGGCCGCCTCGCCACCGGGGACCGGCCAGTTGCCGTCCGGCTCTTAGAAGATGTTGCAGAAGTAGGTAGTCGGGCTCTGTTCCGTCTTGGTGGCTCGGCGCAGGCTGCCGGGCATGTTGTCGCCGGCGTCTTCCCCGCCGCCCCGGCTGATCAGCGACGAGCTGTGGGCGCTGTTCGAGCCGGTGATCCCGGCGCAGCCGCCCGCGGTGCACGGGCGCACCGGCCGGCCCCGGGTCTCAGACCGGGACGTGCTCGAGGGCATTGCCTTCGTGCTCTCCACCGGCATCGGCTGGACCAAGCTGCCGGCCGAGCTGGGCTACGGGTCGGGTTGGACCTGCTGGCGGCGGATGCGCGAGTGGGCCGAGGCCGGCGTGTTCGACCGGGTGCACCAGGCGGTGCTCGACCGCCTCGGCCAGGAGGGCGAACTGGACTGGTCGCGGGCCAGCCTGGACTCGGTCAGCGTCCGGGCGAAAAGGGGGGTGACCTGACCGGCCGCAACCCGACCGACCGGGGCAAGGCCGGCAGCAAGTACCACCTGCTCGTCGACGCGCACGGGCTGCCGCTCAACGTGCTGGTCTCGGCCGCGAACCGGCACGACAGCCTGTTCGTCGAACCGATCCTGGACTCGATGCCGGCCATCAGGATCGGTGGCCGCGGCCATCCCCGCCGGCGGCCACTCAAGCTGCACGGGGACAAGGGCTATGACAACCCGCGGGTACGCCGCTACCTGCGCCGCCGGGGCATCACCGCGCGCATCTCCCGCATCGGGGTCGACTCCAGCACCCGGCTCGGTCGACACCGTTGGGTGGTCGAGCGCGCCCTCGGCTGGCTGCTGTCCTACAAACGCCTCGCGCTGCGCTACGACCGCACCGCCGCGACCATCACCGCGCTGGCCCGCCTGGCCGTCACCCTGATCTGCGCTCGACGCCTACCGACGAACTAATGCAACGTCTTCTTAAGGCCAGGCCTCACCGGACGCGGCGGCCAGGTACTCGGTGGAGTTCTCGGTGGTGCCCGACTCGTCGGAGCGGTCCACCGGGGTGATCGGCAGGTCGGGCAGCGTTCCGCCCGGGGTCGTCCGCGGCGACCGCGGGGCCGTCCCAGGTGGTGATCTGCTGGTCGAAGATTCCGGCCAGCACCGCGGGGGAGAGGTTCAGGTCCTCGACGCCGGGGACATCGTGGACCACCGCGATCGGCGAGATGTGGTTCGGCAGCTCGAACACCTCGCCGCAGCGCGTCCGGCTGTACGGCGGATCAGCCCGCCGTCCCCCCTTGCTTCGCGGCCTGCTGCCTGCTGGCACTGACGCCCACGAGGGACCTCCTGAGGTCCTCGCCGACCACGATCTCGCGACCGCGCTCGTCCGGCGGGACGTACTGCGACAGCGCTCCTGCGCGCCCGCCACGGCGGCGACCCCGACCGCAGCGACGACCTTCACGCGCCCCTCCTGCCGTCGGGCCCGCGTCATCCGCGAGCGCTCAGGCCGACAGCAGGTGCCGCTCCCATGCAGCCTCGAGATGACCCGGCACGGGATCGGCTCCCGCGCAAGACCCCTGTGGACGGCGTGCTGCACCGTCCCCAACCACCCCGATGGATGCCCACCGTGTGCGACGTCACAGCGCGGGATCGCGGCGACGGGGTGTGAAGGGGCGGAACACCGGGAAATCGGCGTCCGCGCTGGTCGTCCCGCCCGTCTCGCCCGTCCCAGCCGTCACCGTTCCGCAGTCGGACGCTGACGCCGTGTAGTGAATGCGAGCCGCGGAGACAAGGCGGCGCCCCGGCTGCGTTATCCGATCGTGACCGGACGCCGGGAGCCGGTGTAGGTTTCCCGACGGCCCTGCCGGGCTCAGCTCCTCGGGAACCGAGGGCCTCGGCACGGCCCCGCCGAACCGCCGACGTCCCACCCGGGGCCGACGCGGACCGGGGACCCACCGTTCCACTGGGGTGAGTCCTGCCTGCGCTTGGGGAGCGCAGGCGGGTAGGGCGCCGTCCGGCCCGAACCCGTCAGCTAACTCGGTAGGCGGTCGCGAGGATGGGAGAACAGTCGCCTTGGCGACCCTGCACCGCCAGAACACCGTGGTCCGTTGCGCCACGTTCCCCCGTAGCCGCCTGAGCGCCGGTCGCCGGGCCGTCGTCGTCGCCGCCGCGGTCGCCGGGCTCCTCGCCGGCGCCCCCGTCGTCGCGGGCGCCGCTCCCGCCCCCGCCGCCTCCGAGCAGGCCTCGCTCGCCGAGCGGGTCGAGCAGATCGAGGCGCAGGTGAAGGCCGCCGAGGAACAGCTGCAGCGGATGACCGTCGAGGCCGAGGCCGCCGCCGACGCCGCCCTGGTCGCCCGCGCCCAGCTCGCCCAGGGCCAGGCGGAGGCCGAGCGCACCGCCGCGGAGCTGGCCGCCGCGCAGGCCGACGTCGCCGGGGCCGAGGAGGACATCGCCGAGCTCGGCCGCGAGGCCTACATGGGCGCCGACAACCGCTACGGCGACCTCGAGCTGGTGCTCGACGCGGAGAGCCCCACCGAGCTGCTGCAGCAGGCCGCGACCGTGGAGCAGCTGGGCGACCACCGCGCCGGCCGGCTGCAGGAGTTCCTCACCGTCCAGGCGCGGGTCGAGGAGGCCGACCGCGCCGCCAAGGCCGCCGTCGCGCAGCTCGGCGAGCTCGCCCGCAAGGCCGACGAGGCCGAGCGGGCCGCCAACGAGCACCTCGCCCGGGCGCAGGCCGACTACGACGCCCGTGCGGCGGAGAAGGCCCGCCTCGACGAGGAGCTCCGGCTGGCCGGCGAGCGCCTGCTCGCCTCCCAGGGCGCCGCCGACGCCGCCGCCGCGTGGAGCGCCCGCCAGGCCCAGCAGCAGCAGTCGCTGGCCAGCGCGTCGGGCACCTCCGGGATGCCGACCGCCGGCCGGGTCACCTCCTGCTACGGCCCCCGCTGGGGGACCATGCACCAGGGCGTCGACATCGCCGCCCCCATCGGCACCCCGATCTACGTCCCGCAGGACGGCGTCGTGCTGCAGGCCGGCCCCGCGAGCGGCTTCGGGCAGGCCGTCTACGTCCAGCACGGCGACGGGCAGATCACCCTCTACGGGCACGTGAACCAGTTCTTCGTCAGCGCCGGCCAGGTCGTCCAGGCCGGCGACCACATCGCCGACGTCGGCAACAAGGGCCAGTCCACCGGCCCGCACCTGCACTTCGAGGTGCACCAGGGCGGCCTGTACGCCAGCCGGGTCGACCCGATGCCGTGGCTGCAGGCGCAGGGCATCTCGCTGGGCGGCGCCTGCTGAGGCTGAACCGATCTCCACCTACCGACGGCCGCCGGGGTACGCCCCCGGCGGCCGTCGGTGCGTCTACCGCCGCCCGCGGAACCGGCCGAGCAGGCCGCCCACGCCGCCCAGCGTCTGCGCCGCCAGGGTCAGGATCGGCCCGCCCGGGATGCCGGGTGCCGACTGCACGATCGGTGCCAGGGCCATCAGCCCGCCGAGCTCGTGCACCCGCAGCCGCCGCCGGGCCAGCGCCAGCACCGGGTTCACCCGCCCCGAGGCCGCCTCCAGCAGGAGGTCGGCCGGCGCCTCCACCGCCGTCCCGCGGACGTCGCCGGCCGGCGTCCGCCGGACGGTCCAGCCGCGGTCGTCGGCGGCGAAGGTCCAGCCGCCCTCGGGCGTCGCCAGCGTCGCGCCACCCGTCACCCCCTCGCGGGCCGCCAGCGCGCCGGTCACGTCGGCCAGCGCGGCCAGCCCCGACCGCAGGACCGGCGGCGGGGGAGCGGGTGCGCCGCACGGCGCCAGGTCCAGCCCGTGCACGGCGAGCTCGTAGGCCTGCCCGAGGACGACGCTGAGCAGCGGCAGCCGCCCGACCACCGCGACCGCCGGTGCGGTGTCCAGCTCCACCGGCTCCCCGGTCAGGTAGCCGTCGGTGGCGTCGCGGTTGCGCCGCAGGGCCGCCAGCACCTCCTCGCGCGACGCGCTCCGGTGCGCCGCGGTCACCCGCGCGTTGGTCGCGTCGACGTCCGGCGGCGTCCCCACCCCGCCCGACCGCGCCGAGGCCACCAGGTCGGGCAGCGCGGCGTGGTCGTCCCACAGGCCAAGGTGCACGCAGACCTCGTGGGCGCGCCAGCCGGGCAGCCGGGTCGGCCGGTCGAGGTCCACGGCCGCGGCCTGCTCGAGGAACGCGTCCCACGCCCCGAGCACCATCGGCCCGACCACGTCGCGCCCCGCGTCGGCCATGCCCTGGTGCCGCGCGAGAGACGCCATGTCCGCCTCCTACCCCGGCCGGGCAGGGGCAGGCGTGGCGTCGGTCTCGCACGACACCCTCGCAGGGGTGAGGCGGGTCAACCTGGACCGACTCCACGACGATGGTTGGTCCATGGACGACAGGCCGGCCGGCGACCGCCGCCGCACCCCGAGCGGCGGGGCGCGCGGTCGGTGGACCGTCCTGCGCGCAGCCCTGTACCGCCAGCTGGCCGCCGACGACGACCGGGCCGCCTACTGGGTCCGCCACGTGCGGCTGGGCGTCGCGCTCACCGAGTTCTCCGCCCTGGCCGTCGTCGGGTACGCGCTGCTGACCCCGGGCACCGCCCAGCGCACCGCCGTCCTCGTGGGCCTGGCCGGCGCGGCGGTCCTGGCGGCGCCGCTGCTGCTCGTGCTCCCCGTCGGGCGGATGGTGCGCGACCGCCGGGGGAGCCTGCTCTTCTACTGCTGGAGCCTCGCGGTCACCGGCCTGGTCGCGGTCGGCTCGCGGGTCGACGGCGGCGCCTCGAGCCCGCTGTTCGCCCTGCTGTTCATCACCCTGGGCTTCATGGCCGTCGCCTACCCGCCGTGGGGCGTCGTGGCGATGGGCGGCGTGATGAACGGCGCCTACCTGGTCTGCGTCGCCGGCAGCGGCCTGGACTCGTCGGCCGCGTTCATCGGGGTCGTGATGGCCGTCTACACGGTGCTCTGCGCCATGGCCTCGGCCAACCAGTGGGAGGCCTACGACCGCCAGCAGCTGCTGCTGCGCACCTCCGAGGTGCTGGCCGCCACCGACCCGCTCACCGGCTGCCTCAACCGGCGGGCCTTCCTCGACCGGCTCGACCGCGCCGCCGCCGGTACCGACGGGGACTGGGTGGTGTGCCTGGTCGACCTGGACGGGTTCAAGGCCGTCAACGACCTCAGCGGCCACGCCGCGGGGGACGCCGTCCTGCAGGCGGTCACCGCCGCGCTGACCGGCGTGGTGCGCGAGACCGACACGGTCGCCAGGCTCGGCGGTGATGAGTTCGCCGTGCTGGCCGAGGCGACCGAGGACGACGGCGAGCGGCTCGCCGCCCGGCTGCGGGACGCCGTGGCGGTCGTCGGCGCCGGCTCCGGCGTGACCGCGAGCGTCGGCCTCACCGTCGTCCGGCCCGGGAACGAGGGGTCCGAGGTGCTGCACCGGGCCGACCAGGCGATGTACCGGGCCAAGGGCGCCGGCGGGAACCGGGTGACCGCGCTCGCCGGCTGAGCCCGCGGCCTGTGGACACCGGGCGCCCGACCCGCATCGCGCTCACGCACAGTGAGCGGAATGCGGTACGACTCCGTTCGGGTGGTGACCGTCCGTGGGTCGCCGGGGGAGATCCTGTGGACGGCCTGTGGGGGGACGGTGGATGCACCCACCGCGGGCGCGACCCCGTGGGGTGCCCGCTGACCAGCGCGGTCGGGCAGCGGTCGTGACCGCCCCGTCACACCGGACCCAACTGCCCCGCCCGCACTGGCGCGATGGGGTGACCATCGTGCACACTGTCCTCGGGCCCCCTGGTCCCAGATCGCCGAACACAGCCTGTCACCGAATCGATCGTCCGTTGGGGAAGACGAGACCGATCGAGTCGATGGAGGTGCCCCGTGCAGCGACGGTCTACCCAGGGTGTCGTCTTCGTGCACGCGTGCCCGAAGGCGCTCTGCCAGCACGTCGAGTGGGCGCTCGAGCGCGTCATCGGCGCGCCGGTCTCCCTGTCGTGGGCCGACCAGCCCGCGGCACACGGCTCGTTCCGGGCCGAGGTCGCCTGGACCGGTGCCCCCGGGACGGGCGCCAAGCTGGTCGCCGCGCTCCGCGCGTGGCCGATGCTGCGCTTCGAGGTGACCGAAGAGGCCAGCTACGGCAACGACGGCGAGCGCATGTCGTACGTGCCCGGCCACGGCGTCTTCCGCGCGCCCACGAGCGCCAACGGCGACATCGTGGTGAGCGAGCAGCAGCTGCGCTCGCTCGCGGCCTCGGCCACCTCCATCGAGGCGTTCCGGCACGGGGTCGACGAGCTGCTCGGCGCCGCCTGGGACGCCGACCTCGAGGTCTACCGGCACGCCGGCGACGGCAGCCCGGTCACCTGGCTCCACCAGGTCGTCTAGAGAAGGGACCCCCTGCCCCCACAGTGACAGGACCCCGTCGACCTCACCCCTCGCACGCTCGGGGCGAGCTTCCGGACGGGGCCAGCGGCGGGACCCTGCAGGGGGCCAGATCACGATCCGACCACGACGGCAGCGCGACCTGCGCCTTCCCGTCGTAGGCTCTCAGACGGGTCGTCCGGACGTCGTCGGGGAAGCGGCGTCCGGACGACCATCTCCCTGCCACAGGCAGGTGGCCCCGCTGCAGGGCTCCGCCGCGAGCTCGCGAGTGGTGGGGGCAGCGGGGTCCTCCTGCTACAGCGGGATGTTGCCGTGCGCCCCGCGGCCCGACGGCGCGCCCGCCAGCGCGGCGACCAGCCGCCGCCGGGTCTGCGCCGGTTGCACCACCTCGTCGACGACCCCGATCTCCAGCGCCCGGTTCACCCCGCCGGCGATCCGCTCGTGCTCGGCGGCCAGCCGGGCGTGCAGCGCCTCGCGCTCGGCGGGCGGGACGGCGGCCAGCTTCTTGCGGTGCAGGATGCCGACCGCGGCCTTGGCGCCCATGACCGCGACCTCGGCCCCCGGCCAGGCGAAGACCGCCGTCGCACCGAGCGAGCGGGCGTTCATCGCGATGTAGGCCCCGCCGTACGACTTGCGGGTCACCAGAGTCACCCGCGGCACCACGGCCTCGGCGAAGGCGTGCAGCAGCTTGGCGCCGCGGCGCACCACGCCGTCCCACTCCTGGCCGACGCCGGGCAGGTAACCGGGCACGTCGACGAGCACCACCAGCGGGACGCCGAACGCGTCGCACATCCGCACGAAGCGGGCCGCCTTCTCCGCCGACGCCGAGTCCAGGCAGCCGCCCAGCCGCAGCGGGTTGTTGGCGACGACCCCGACGGTCCGGCCCGCCAGCCGGCCCAGCGCGGTCACGATGTTCGGCGCCCACCGTGGGTGCAGCTCCAGCGCTGGGCCGTCGAGCACGGCGGCCACCAGCGGCTTGACGTCGTAGGCGCGGTTGGTCTGCTCGGGGAGCAGGGCGCGCAGGTCGACGTCCGGCTCCCGCTCGGCCGGGGCGAAGGTGCCCTGGGCGGCCAGCAGGTCCACCGCCTGCCCGGCGGTCTCCAGCGCCTCCTGCTCCGAGTCGGTCACCACGTGCACGACGCCGCTGCGCCGGCCGTGGGTGTCCGGCCCGCCGAGGCTCTCCATGTCCACGTCCTCGCCGGTCACCGAGCGGACGACGTCCGGGCCGGTGACGAACACCCGGCCGGCCGGCCCCATGATGACCAGGTCGGTGAGCGCCGGGCCGTAGGCGGCCCCGCCGGCCGCCGGGCCCAGCACGACGGAGATCTGCGGGATGCGCCCGGAGGCGCGGACCATCGCCTCGAACACCTCGCCCACGGCGTGCAGCGCGGTGACGCCCTCGGCCAGCCGGGCGCCGCCGGAGTGCCAGATGCCGACGACCGGGGACCGCTCGCGCAGCGCGGTGTCGATGGCGTCGACGATGTGCCGGCAGCCGTCGAGGCCCATGGCGCCGCCCATGACCGTGGCGTCGGTGCAGAACGCGATCGCCCGGGTTCCCCGGACGGTCCCCCGGGCCGCCATGACCCCCGAGGTGTCGCGGGGCACCAGCAGCGACATCGAGCCGGGGTCGAAGAACCGTGCCAGCCGGTCCTCGGGGTCGCGCGGGTCGGAGGCGGGCAGGGGAGGAGCGGCGTGCAGCGTGGTCATGGGACCTCTCCGGGCCGGACGCGGGCGTGCGGGTGAAGGGCCCCGTGCCGCCACCGCTCGCAGGCTCGTGGCGGGACCCTGCAGGGGGCCGACGGACGGGGTCCGCTCTCAGGGGGTGGTGAACACCAGCGCGATGTTGTGGCCGCCGAAGCCGAAGGAGTCGTTGACCGCGGCGGTGAGCTGGGCGCGCCGCGGCTCGCGGCGCACGATGTCGAGGGACTGGACGGCCGCGTCGTCGTCCGGGTCGTCGAGGTTGGCGGTGGCCGGCACGAGTTGCTCGCGTAGCGCGAGGATCGTGAAGACCGACTCCAGCGCCCCGGCCGCGCCGAGCAGGTGGCCGGTCTGGCTCTTGGTCGCCGTCACGAGGGTGTGCTCGCCGACCGTGTTGAGGATGGCCGCGGCCTCCGCGGTGTCACCCACCGGCGTGGAGGTGGCGTGCGCGTTGACGTGGCCGATGTCGGCGGCGGTGAGCCCGGCGTCGCGCACGGCGGCCGCGATCGCCCGGCCGGCGCCCTCGCCCTCGGGGTGCGGGGCGACCAGGTCGTAGCCGTCGGCGGTGCCGCCGGCGCCGGCCAGCCGGGCGTGGATGCGTGCCCCACGGGCCCGGGCGGCGTCCCCGCGCTCGAGCACCAGCGCCGCCGCGCCCTCACCGAGGACGAAGCCGTCGCGGGCCTTGTCGAACGGCCGGGAGGCGCGCTCGGGCTCGTCGTTGCGGGTGCTCATCGCGCGCATCGCAGCGAAGCCGGCCATCGGCAGCGGGTGCACGCAGGCCTCCGCGCCGCCGACCAGCACGACGTCGGCCCGGTCGAACCGCAGCAGGTCCAGGCCCCAGCGGATCGCTTCGGCGCCGGAGGCGCAGGCGCTGACCGGGGCGTGCACCCCGCCCTTGGCGCCGACCGCCAGCCCGACCGCGGCGGCGGGGCCGTTGGGCATGAGCATCGGGATGGTGAAGGGAGACACCCGCTTGGGGCCCTTCTCCTCCAGGACGTCGTCCTGGCCGAGCAGGGTGAGCGCGCCGCCGATGCCGGTGCCGAAGACGACGGCGACCCGCTCGGGGGCGACGCCGGCCTCGGCCGCACCGGACTCGCGCCAGGCCTCCTCGGCGGCGATCACGGCCACCTGCTGGCTGCGGTCCAGCCGGCGGGCGCGGACGCGGTCGATCTGGCCGGCCGGGTCGGTGTCCAGCCGGGCGACGAGCTGGGCCGGGAAGTCCTTGGCCCAGTCGTCGGTGATCCGGCTGACCCCCGACCGCCCGGCCAGCAGCGCGTCCCACGTGCTGGCGACGTCGCTACCGAGCGGCGTGGTGGCACCGAGGCCGGTGACGACGACGTCGCCGACGGACGTGCTCATGACGGGTTCCTCCTGGGACGGGCGGCCGGGGGGCCGGAGTGGTCGACCGGTGGTGCGGTCAGGCCTTGTTCTTCTGGATGTAGCTCATGGCGTCGCCGACGGTCTTGATGTTGGCCAGCTCGTCGTCGGGGATGGCGACGCCGAACTTGTCCTCGACCGCCGTGGCGATCTCGACCATCGACAGGGAGTCGACGTCGAGGTCCTCGGTGAACGACTTCTCCGGGGTGGCGTCGGCAGGCGCGACGCCCGCGACCTCCTCCAGGATCTCGGCCAGACCGGTCTGGATGTCCTCGCTCACGCGGGGTCCTCTCTCTCGGGTGGGGCGGGGTGCTCCCGCCGTCGGGCCCCTGTGGCCCGGGGGTGTGTGGGGCCGGTCAGGGCAGGACGACGACCTGACCGGCGAAGGTGAGCCCGGCGCCGTACCCGAGGAGCAGGGCGACGTCACCGCTCTTGGCCTCGCCGGACTCCAGCAGTGCGCTCAGCGCCAGCGGGACCGAGGCGGAGGAGGTGTTGCCCGACCGGACGATGTCGCGGGCGATCACGGTGCGCTCGGGGAGTCCGAGCCGCCGGGCCATCAGCTCGATGATCCGCAGGTTGGCCTGGTGCGGGGCGAAGACGTCGATGTCGTCGGGGCCGACGCCGGCCCGCCGCATCGCCTCGCCGAGGGTGTCGGTCAGCCGGGTGGTGGCCCAGCGGTACACCGCCTGGCCGGCCATGCTCATCGCCTTCTCGCCCTCGGGGATGGCGATCGCCTCGGACTGGTCGCCGTCGCTGCCCCACACGACCGGCCCGACGCCGGGGGTCTGCGACCGGCCGAGGACGGCGGCTCCCGCGCCGTCGGCGAAGATCACCGCGGTCGAGCGGTCGGTGAGGTCGGTGTAGTCGGTCAGCCGCTCGCCGCCGATCACCAGCACGTTGCGGGCCGAGCCGCTGCGGATCGAGTCCGCGGCCGAGCCGAGCGCGTAGCACCAGCCCGCGCAGCCGGCGTTGACGTCGAAGGCGCCGGGCCGCTTCGCGCCGAGCCGGTGGGCGACCTCGGGCGCCAGGCCCGGGATCGGCCGCGGCAGGCTGGCCGAGGCGAGCAGGACCAGGTCCAGCTCGGCGGCGTCCAGGCCGCTGGCCGCCAGCGCCTTGCCGCCCGCGGCGACGCTCATCTCCAGCAGCGTCTCGTCCGGCTCGGCCCAGCGGCGCTCGGCGATGCCCACCCGCGCCTGGATCCACTCGTCGTTGGTGTCCATCGTCTGCGCGAGCTCGTCGTTGGTCACCCGCCGGCGTGGGCGGTAGCTGCCGAAGCCGAGGATCTGCGCGCCGGGTGCCCCGGCGGTGAGCGTGATGGCGGTCATGACTGCACCTCCGGGTAGAGCCGCGCGATGGGGTCCCCCGCGTCGACGAGATCGCCGTCCTGCACCAGCCACTCGGCGAGCACGCCGTCGTAGCCGGCCGACACGTCGGCCTCCCCGCGGCGGCTGCGGACGCAGCCCAGCGGGGTGCCGGCCGGCAGGTGGGTGCCCTCGGCGACCGCGGCCGGGCTGACCGTCCCGCGGGCAGGGGAGACGACGACCCGCCAGTCGGGCAGGTGGTCGGGTTCGGGGCGGCCGCGCTCGGCCTCGATGAGGGCGCGGGCGCGGTCGAGGTCGGCCGGGCCGCTCACGGCCAGCAGCTCGACCTCGGCACCCTTCCACTCGCGCTTGGCCAGGCCGGTCAGCGCGCCGGCCGGCGGCAGCTCGAGCACCGCGGTCACGCCGAGCTCGCGCAGGGTCGCCAGGCACGCGTCGAAGCGCACCGGGCTGGTGACCTGGCTGACCAGCCGGGAGAGCACCTCGGCGCCGGTGGTCACCGCGGCGCCGTCGGCGTTGGACAGCAGCAGCCGGCTGGGCTCGGCCGGGCGCAGGCCGCCGACCAGGCCCTCCAGCTCGGTGCGGGCCGGCGCCATGTACTCGGTGTGGAAGGCGCCGGCGACCGACAGCGGCACCACCCGGGCCTTGGCCGGCGGGTCGGCCCTGAGCGCGGCCAGGCCGTCGAGCGGGCCGGCGGCCACGACCTGCCCGCCGCCGTTCATGTTGGCCGCGGTCAGCCCGTGCTCGCCCAGCGCGGCGGCGACCTCGTCGGGGTCGCCGCCCAGGACGGCGGACATGCCGGTCGGCGTCCGCGCGCACGCGGCGGCCATCGCCCGGCCGCGGACGGCGGTGAGCGCGATCGCCGCCTCGACGCTGAGCACGCCGGCCAGGGCGGCCGCGGTCAGCTCGCCGACGCTGTGCCCGGTGATGGCGACGTCCCGCCCGGTGTGCGGCGTGTGGGCCACCGGGCCGGGCAGGCCGCCGAGCTCGCGGGCGACGAACAGGCTCATCGCGACGACCAGCGGCTGGGTGACCGCGGTGTCCTTGATGGCCTCGGCGTCACCGGTGGTGCCCAGGGAGAGCAGGTCGGCGTCGGCGATCGCCCCGGCCCAGCGGAAGAAGGACTCGGCCCCGGGGAGCTCGAGCCACTCGGTCAGCATCCCGGGCTTCTGGGCACCCTGTCCGGGGGCGAGGACGGCCAGCACCTGCTCACCGTGTCAGACAACGGGAGGTGACGCGGTGGCGAACGGCACGAAAGGACACCGCTGCTCTTTGGAGGATCCCTACAACAGGACCGGGTTGCAGCGGGGTGTCAGCGGGTCCACGTGGTGGGAACCGTACGGTGCGGGCGGTCCTCAGTGCCAGAGCGAGCGGTCCTGGTCGAGTGCGGCGAGGGCGAGGGCGACCTGCACGGTCCAGGCGCCGCGCGGGTCGGTGACCGCCACCCCGGTGATCTCGGTGGCCCGCTTCAGCCGGTACCGGACGGTGTTCGGGTGCACGAACAGCGCCCGCGCACTGGCCTCCAGGTTGCCCCCGCTGGCGAGCACCGCGCGCACCGTCTCCAGCACCTCGCCGCCGGCGGCCTGCAGCGGCAGCGCGATCCGCTCCTGCAGCGTGGCGCGGGCGCTCGGGTCGCCGTCCAGCGCCCGCTCGGGGAGCAGCGCGTCGGCCGCGACCGGCCGGGGGGCGGCCGGCCAGGCGCGCGCCGCGCGGAGCCCGGCCAGCGCGGCGGCCGCCGAGTCGCCGGCCCGGCCGAGGGTGTCGACCAGCGGTCCGGCCACGACCGGGCCGGGCCCGAACTCGTCGCTCACCCGCTCGGCCGCCGACCGCATGTCCGGGGACCCGCCGAGGACGACGACCAGCTGGTCGGCGTGCACCCCGACGAGGGCCTCGCAGCCGCTCTGCCGCGCCGCCCGCCGGGCCGCGCCGTGCGCGTCGCGGTCCCCGGGGGCGGCACCGACCAGCACCAGGACCGGGCTGGTCGCCGCCCACCCGAGCGCCGAGGCCCGGCCGGACAGCTCCTCGGGGTGCTCCCCGCGGACCAGCGAGTCGACGAGCAGGGCCTCCAGCCGGGCGTCCCAGGCCCCGCGGCTCTCGGCGAAGGTGGCGTAGACGTGCGCGGTGGCGAACGCGACCTCGCGGCTGTACTGCAGCACCGCCAGCCGCAGCACGTCGGCGTCCCCGGGCTCGGCGACGGTGCCGACGAAGTCGTCCATCACCTCGACGGTCACCCGCACCAGGTCCACGGTGTGCTTCAGGGGGACCACGCGGGCCAGCTCGCGCGGCGCGGCGCCGAACACCTCGCCGGTCAGCCGGGGCGGCCGTTCGGGGCTGCGGCACCACTCGACGAAGGAGGCCAGCCCGGCCTGGGCCACGAGCATCACCCAGGACCGCTGGTCCGCCGGCATGGCGCGGAACCAGGGCAGCTCGTCGTCCATCCGCGCGACCGCCCGCGTGGCCAGCGACCCGGACGCGCGCTCGAGCCGTCGCAGCGTCGCTGCGGACGGCGGGCGCCTGCTGACCCGGTCGGACACCTGGTCAGCGTGGCACGCGGGGCGCCGTCGGGGAGAGTGGAGGTGTGGACGTGCTGCAGCGGAACCCCGGGAGGGCGACGGTCCGGCGGGCGGCCGCCGCGGTCGGTGCGGGCCTGGCCGTCCTGCTCGCCCTCGGTGCCGGCGTGCTGGCCGGCTGGGCGCCGCAGCTCGGGCTCGACGGGGCGGTCAGCCGTGCGCTCTACGCAGGCGACGACCGCTCCGCCCTCACCCACGCCGTCCTGGAGGTGCTGACCGCGCCGGGTGCCGCCTGGTTCCGCGTGGTCGTCTCGCTGCCGGTGCTGTTCTGGCTGGGCACCCGGAAGGCGTGGCGGACGGCGGGCTGGGTGGTCACCGCCAACGTGCTCGCCGGGCCGGTGACGGCGCTGCTCAAGGAGGGGTTCGGGCGGGTGCGCCCGGCGTTCGAGAACGGCGGGGCGCTGTCGGACGGCCTGAGCTACCCCAGCGGGCACTCCTCGGGCATCGCCACCCTGGTCACCATCGCACTGGTGCTCTTCTGGCCGCGGTGGACGGCCCGGCGGCGGCGCGTCGCGGTCGCCGCGGGCCTGGCCCTCGTCGTCCTCGTGGGGCTGACCCGCATGTGGCTGGGCGTGCACTTCCTCTCCGACGTCGTCGGCGGGTGGGCGACGGGCGTGGCCTGGACGCTCCTGGTCGCGCTGGCCTTCGACGCGCTGCCCGGCGGCCGGGGCGCGCTGCCGGGGGAGGAGGGACCGTGAGTGGACAGGGCCGTGAGCATCGCAGCGAGGAACGAGCGAGGAGCGGAGCGGCCAGCGGGAGCGAACCAGGAGGCACCGTGGACGGGCTGGTCTCCGACGTGGTGCTCGAGCCGGACGACGGCTCGCTCGGCCCGCTGCTGCGGATGGCCGACGACCGCCTCGAGCCGGGCAACGGCTACGGCCGGCACCCGCACCGCGCCGTCGACGTCGTCGCCGTGGTGCTGTCCGGCTGGTTGCGGCACGGGTGGGGGGACGGCACGGTGATCGCGGCCGGTGACGTCGCCGTCCTGCGCGCCGGCACCGGTCTGCAGCACGACGAGGTGGCCGGGGACGGCGGCGCGCACGTGCTGCAGACGTACCTGCGCAGCGCGCGTCCGGACGCCGGGCCCGCGCACGAGGTGCACCGCAACGCGGACGGCTGGGTGGACCTCGACCGGCCCGACGCCCGGCTGTGGGTGGAGACGGTCGCGGGCGGGACGACGACGACCGTGCCGCCCGGGCTGCTCGTGCTGGCCGGCCCCGGCGGCGTCCGCGTCGAGCAGCAGGCCGGCGGCCCGGTGGCCGGTCCGGGGACCGCGGTGGTGTGGCAGCTGGAGACGGCCCGGCCGGCCTGGGCCTCCGACTGAGGGTGGACGCCGCCGGCCCCTTCGGCGACGACCACGGGGTCCGCGGGGCGACGCGCCGCGAGTGGCCGGCGTGTCGCCACCGCAGGTCCGTGATCGTCGCCGGCGGGCCGACCCGGCCGGCCTGGGCCCGCTGGTTGCCCCTGGGGGAGAGTGGGCCGCATGCCGATCCCCGCCGACCTGCTGGCCGCCGCCCGAGCCGACGCCGACCGCACCGTGGACCTGCGCCGGCGGCTGCACCGGCACCCCGAGATCGGCCTGCAGCTGCCGCGCACGCAGGCCACCGTGGCCGACGAGCTGGCCGCGCTGCCGGTCGAGCTGTCGGCGGGGACGAGCACGACCTCGCTGGTCGGCGTCCTCCGCGGCGCCCGCCCGGGCCCGACCTACCTGCTGCGCGCCGACATGGACGCGCTGCCGGTGCAGGAGGACACCGGCCTGCCGTTCACCTCCGAGGTGCCCGGCGCGATGCACGCCTGCGGGCACGACCTGCACGTCGCGATGCTGCTGGGCGCCGCGCGCCTGCTGGCCGAGCGGCGGGACGAGATCGCCGGCCAGGTGGTGCTCATGCTGCAGCCGGGCGAGGAGGGCTTCCACGGGGCGCGGTACATGCTCGAGGAGGGCCTGCTGGACGCCGTCCCCGAGGCGCCGGTCGCGGGGGCGTTCGCGCTGCACGTCTTCGCCAACCAGCCCAGCGGGGTGGTCAGCGTGCGGCCGGGCCCGATGATGGCCGCCGCCGACCACTGGGAGGTGACCGTGCGCGGCCGGGGCGGGCACGCCTCGATGCCGCACGCCGCCGCCGACCCGGTGCCGGTCGCCGCGGAGATCGTGCTGGCGCTGCAGTCGATGGTCACCCGCCGCGTGCCGGTGTTCGACCCCGCGGTGGTGACCGTGGCGAACCTGGCCGCCGGCTCCACCGACAACGTCATCCCCGACACCGCCTACCTGCAGGGCACGATCCGGACCCTGTCGCCGGAGCGCCGGGCCGACGTCGTCGCCTCGGTGCGCCGGGTGGCCACCCACGTGGCCGCCGCGCACGGCATGGAGGTCGGCTTCGTCCACCGGGAGGGCTACCCGGTCACCACCAACGACCCGGGGGTGGCCGCCCGGGTACGGGAGCTCGCCGGCGAGCTGCTCGGGCGGGAGCGCAGCGTGGCCGCGGACGAGCCGTTGATGGGCGCCGAGGACTTCGCCTACGTGCTGCACCGGGTGCCCGGCGCGATGGCGTTCCTGGGCGCCTGCCCGCCGGGGGCCGACCCCGCGACGGCGGCCGGCAACCACTCGAACCTGGTGGTCTTCGACGAGGCGGCGCTGCCGGCCGGGGCCGCGCTGTACGCCGCGATGGCGCTGGACGCCCTGGCCTGAGCGCCGGCCGGACCGGGCCGGCACCTCGGCCGCGCAGGCCCGGGAGGGGGTGCCGCCCGCGCCGCCGTGCCCGTGGGCACGCCGGGCGGGAACTCGCGAGGGGCGGGCGTACGGCACCCCGCCGCCGCCGACGGCCACCACGCAGCGGTCGTCGGCGGCGGCGGGGAGGTGTCCCGGTCCCGCTCAGGTGGCGGGGCTGGGGTCCGACCGCTCTTCCGCGGGCGCGGCCTGCACGTCGCGGATCTGGTACTTCTCCACCGCCTGGCGGACGACGTCGCGCTCGACCTCGCCGCGGTCGGCCAGCGAGGCCAGCACCCGGACGACGACCGACTCGGCGTCGACGTGGAAGTGCCGGCGCAGCGCCGGGCGGGTGTCGGAGAGGCCGAACCCGTCGGTGCCCAGCGTCGACATCCCGCCGGGGACGTAGGGCGCGATCAGGTCGGGCACCGCGCGCATCCAGTCCGACACCGCCACGACCGGACCCTCGGCGTCGGCCAGCTTCTGGGTGACGAACGGCGTCTGAGGCTCCTCCTCCGGGTGCAGCAGGTTGTGCTCCTCGACCGCGTCGGCCTGCCGCCGCAGCTCGTTCCACGACGTCACCGACCACACGTCGGCCGACACGTCCCAGTCCTGCGCGAGCAGCTCCTGCGCTCGCAGGGCCCACGGCACCGCGACGCCCGAGGCCAGCACCTGCGCCTTCTTGCCGCCACCGGAGCCCTGCGCGTACCGGTACATGCCGGCCAGCAGGCCCTGCACGTCGAGGTCCTCGGGCTCGGCCGGCTGCTGGAACGGCTCGTTGTAGATCGTCAGGTAGTACATGACGTCGGGCGAGCGGTGGCCGCCCAGCGGGGCGCCCGGGTCGTCGCCGTACATGCGGGCCAGGGCGTCCTTGGTGATGTGCCCGACCTCGTAGGAGAACGCGGGGTCGTAGCAGACGACGGCCGGGTTGGTGTGCGCCAGCAGCAGCGAGTGGCCGTCCTCGTGCTGGAGGCCCTCGCCGTTGAGCGTCGTCCGGCCGGCGGTGGCGCCGAGGACGAAGCCGCGGGTCATCTGGTCGGCGGCCGCCCAGAACGAGTCGCCGGTCCGCTGGAACCCGAACATCGAGTAGAAGATGTAGATCGGGATCATCGGCTCGCCGTGCGTGGCGTACGAGGTGCCGACGGCGGTGAACGACGCCGTGGAGCCGGCCTCGTTGATGCCCTCGTGCAGGATCTGGCCCTGCTCGGACTCCTTGTAGGCCAGCATCAGCTCGCGGTCGACCGAGGTGTAGCGCTGGCCGGCCGGGTTGTAGATCTTCTGCGACGGGAAGAGGGAGTCCATCCCGAACGTGCGGGCCTCGTCCGGGATGATCGGCACGAAGCGCGGGCCGAGCTCCTTGTCCTTGAGCAGCTCCTTGAGCAGGCGGACGAACGCCATCGTGGTGGCGACCTCCTGCTTGCCCGAGCCGCGCCGGAGGACGTCGAGGGCCTTGTCCTCGGGCGCCTTGAGCGTCTTGAACTCCGACCGGCGCCGGGGCACCGCGCCGCCCAGCTGCCGGCGCCGATCGAGCATGTACTGCATCTCGTCGGAGTCGGGGTCGGGCTTGTAGTACGGCGGCAGGGTCTTGTCGAGCTGCTCGTCGGGGATGGGCAGGTAGAGCCGGTCCCGGAACGCGGCGAGGTCCTCGGCGGTCAGCTTCTTCATCTGGTGCGTGGAGTTGCGGCCCTCGAAGTGGCTGCCCAGCGTCCAGCCCTTGATGGTCTTGGCGAGGATGACCGTGGGCTGGCCCTTGTGCTCCACCGCCGCCTTGAACGCCGCGAAGACCTTGCGGTAGTCGTGCCCGCCGCGGGAGAGGTTCCAGATCTCCTTGTCGCTCATGTTCTCCACGAGCTTGCGGGTGCGCGTGTCACGGCCGAAGAAGTGCTCGCGGACGAAGGCGCCGTCCTCCGCCTTGTAGGTCTGGTAGTCGCCGTCCGGCGTCTGGTTCATCAGGTTGACCAGCGCGCCGTCGCGGTCGGCGGCCAGCAGCGGGTCCCACTCCCGGCCCCAGATCACCTTGACGACGTTCCAGCCGGCGCCGCGGAAGAAGCTCTCCAGCTCCTGGATGACCTTGCCGTTGCCCCGCACGGGGCCGTCGAGCCGCTGCAGGTTGCAGTTGATGACGAAGGTGAGGTTGTCCAGCTCCTCGCGGGCGGCCAGACCGATCACGCCGAGCGACTCGGGCTCGTCCATCTCGCCGTCGCCGAGGAACGCCCACACGTGCTGGTCGGAGGTGTCCTTGATGCCGCGCGCGTGCAGGTAGCGGTTGAACCGTGCCTGGTAGACCGCGTTCATCGGGCCGAGACCCATCGAGACGGTGGGGAACTCCCAGAACTCCGGCATCAACCGCGGGTGCGGGTAGCTCGACAGGCCCCCGCCCGGGTGGCTGACCTCCTGGCGGAAGCCGTCCAGCTGCTGCTCGGTCAGCCGGCCCTCGAGGAAGGCGCGGGCGTAGATGCCGGGGGAGGCGTGGCCCTGGAACCAGATCTGGTCGCCGCCGCCGGGGTGGTCCTTGCCGCGGAAGAAGTGGTTGAAGCCGACCTCGTACAGGGACGCCGAGGAGGCGTAGGAGGAGATGTGGCCCCCGACGCCGATCCCCGGCCGCTGCGCGCGGTGGACCATGATCGCGGCGTTCCACCGGATGTAGGCGCGGATCCGGCGCTCGACGTCCTCGTCGCCGGGGAACCACGGCTCCCGCTCCGGCGGGATGGTGTTGATGTAGTCGGTGCTGCGCAGGCCGGGCACGCCCACCTGCTGCTGGCGGCTGCGCTCCAGCATGCGGAGCATCAGGTAGCGGGCGCGGCCGCGACCGGCGTGGTCGACGACGGCGTCCAGCGATTCCAACCACTCGCCGGTCTCGTCGGGATCGGTGTCGACCAGCTGACTGGGGAGCCCGTCGGTGATGACCGCGCGGGCCCGGGCCGTGTCGGCGTCGCGGGCGGGATCGCCGCCCGGCTGCTGCGGAGCGCTCATGGGCACATCGTCCCCCGCGGGTGGGGTGCGCGTCACGCGCACCGCCCACCTGTCGGGACGGCGGCCGCCCGGATCGCACTTCGAGCGGTTGCACCTCACCAGGCATGCCCTACGCTTCCGCCATCGCCGGCAGGCGCCCCCGGACGACCCGGGGCGGGGAGGACCGGTGCGGACGGGACGGGGTGACATGGCCGGGCTGCGGGGGAACGCTCCCGCTCGGCGTGCCCTGCCCCGCAGCCGTCCGCCGCACCCCGCGCACCCGGCCGCCCGACCCACTCCTACGACACCCCACCGGCGCGGGCACGACCGTGCCTCCCGGTCAGCAGCATCGAAACCCATGGAGGAACAGCAGGGATGAGCGTCGACTCGGGCAGCGCCAGCATGGCGGCCCGGCTGGGCATCAAGCCGGGCATGGTCGTGCAGGAGCTCGGCTGGGACGAGGACGCCGACGAGGACCTGCGGGACTCCATCGTCGAGGTCAGTGGCAGCGAGATGGTCGACGAGGACACCGACGAGGTGGCCGACGTCGTCCTGCTGTGGTGGCGTGAGGACGACGGCGACCTGTTCGACGCGCTGACCGACGCGATCACCTCGCTGGCCGACGACGGCGTCGTCTGGCTGCTGGTCCCCAAGTCGGGCCGGCCGGGCCACGTCGAGCCCGGCGACGTCACCGAGGTCGCGCCCACCGCCGGGCTGAGCCAGACCAGCAGCGTCTCGGCGGCCAAGGACTGGTCCGGCATCCGTCTGGTCACCCCAAAGGCGGCCCGCAGCCGCCGGTGAAGGCCCCCCTCGCCCCCCACGCCTCGCAGGCTCGGCGCGGGCCCCTGCGAGGGGGCCGTTCCAGCACGTCACCGGGGGCAGTTCCAGCGCGTCACCTCCGTGCGGCACGATCGGGCGCATGAGCCTCTCCGTCGGTGACACCGCCCCCGAGTTCAGCCTGCCCGACCAGGACCGCCAGGTCGTCTCGCTGGCGGACCTGCGCGGGACGCCGGTCCTGCTGGTCTTCTACCCGTTCGCCTTCTCCGGGATCTGCACCGGCGAGCTGTGCCAGCTGCGCGACGAGCTCTCGACCTACACCGACGCGGGCGTCCGCGTGCTGGCCGTGAGCACCGACCCGGCCCCGGCCCTCAAGGCGTGGAAGGCGCAGGAGGGCTTCGACTTCGCGCTGCTGTCGGACTTCTGGCCGCACGGCGAGGTCGCGCAGGCCTACGGCGTCTTCCACGAGAAGGCCGGCATGGCCGTGCGCGGCACCTTCCTCGTCGACGCCGAGGGCCGGATCGCGTTCACCGAGGTCAACGGCCCCGGCGACGCCCGGGTGCAGTCCGGCTGGAAGGACGCCGTGGCCGCTCTCGCCGCCTGAGCAGGAGACCGCGCGCCCGGGCACCTACCCTGGGCGCGCGGGGCGCGTAGCTCAGCGGGAGAGCTCTCGCCTTACAAGCGAGCGGTCGCCGGTTCGATCCCGGCCGCGCCCACCCCCCGTGACCGGCCGGCAACCGTCGGAGCCCGTCGAGTGGGGAGTCGCGGTCACTTCCGCCCGGCGGTGACGACTGCACCCCGCCACTCGCTGCGGGGTCGTCGTCCTCAGGCCGCCGCGACGTCCGCGAGCGGGCCGGGGACGTCGGGCCGCGGGAACGCCGGGCGCAGGAACGCCGGCGGTCGGAACGGCGCCCAGGTGCCTGCGGGCTGGGCCAGCCGATCGGCGATGGCCCACAGCGCGGCCGGGTGGTGGCCGATGCCCAGGTGGCTGGCCACCACCGCGATGTTCTCCGAGCGCTCGCCGGGGGTCTCCAGGCAGGTCTGCCAGTGCACGATGCCGTCGTAGTGCGAGTAGATCGACGTGGTGGGCACGGGCAGCGGCGAGCCGTCGGCCTCCAGCGGCAGCGAGCGGTGCTCGACGTGCAGGTGCGAGTAGCGGTCGAAGGCGCGGCTCGCGCGGCTCTGGCTGTGCCGGGTCATCCGGAACGGGCTGCCCAGGGTGACCACCTGGCGCACCGAGTCCGGCGTCCGGCGGGCCAGGTCGCGGGCGAAGATGCCGCCCAGGCTCCAGCCGACCAGCGACAGGGGTCGGCCGTAGCGGTCGCTGAGGTCGTCGACGCGGTCGCGCATCCCCGCCACGCAGGCGGCGGTCGGGCCGATGTTGCGGCCCAGCCGCCAGCCGTGGACGCGGTAGCCCAGCCGGCGCAGCGTCGCACGCAGCACCCGCGTCGACGTGTCGTCGGCCAGCAGCCCCGGCAGCACGAGCACCGGGTGCCCGTCGCCGTGCGGCAGCCGCGGCATCAGCGGGCGGGCAGCCAGGTACAGCCCGAAGTCGGCCACCGCCCGCCCCGGCTCGCTCAGGTAGAGGGGCAGCGCCGGTCCATCGCCTCGCGTCACGTCGTCCTCCTCGTCAGCCGGCCGTCGTGGGCGGCTGGTGCGCCGCGGTACCCACGGGGCGACGTCCCCGACACGCCCCGGGACGTCGCCTGCGGTGTACATCGGCAGTCTGACTGTGGTGTGTGACACATTCCCGGCCGTCCCACCCGGAGGTGGGGCGGTGCGCCGGGCGTGGTTCCGTACCGGCATGGACGCCGACACCCGCGCCGGGAGCGACCCCGGCCGCACCCGCACCGTGGACATCGACGGCCCGGTGCACCACGTCGACTTCGGTGGCCGGGAGGACGGGCCGACCGTCGTCCTGGTGCACGGGCTGGGCGGCTCGCACCTCAACTGGGACCTGTTCGCGCCGCTGCTGACCCCGCACGCGCGGGTGCACGCCCTGGACCTCCCCGGCTTCGGCCGCAGCGAGCCGGGGGAGCGGACCGCGAACGTTCGGGACAACGTGCTGGTGCTCGACCGCTTCATCCGCGAGGTGACCGGCGGCCCGGTGGTGCTGGTGGGCAACTCGATGGGCGGGATGATCTCCGTGCTGGAGGCCCAGCGCTCGCCGGCCGAGGTGAGCGGCCTGGTGCTGCTGGACGCGGCGCTGCCCGGCCCACGAGGGCGCCCCGACCCCCGGGTCGCGGCGGCGTTCGCGCTCTACGCCCTGCCCGGCGCGGGGCAGCGCTACCTGGCCACCCGGCGCCGCCGGCTCGGCGCACGCGGCACGGTCCGCGAGATGCTCCAGCTGTGCGGCGTCGACCCCGACGCCGTCCCGCCGGAGCTGATCGACCGCTCGGTCGCCCTGGTCGACGGGCGGCGCGACGTGGCCAGCATGGACCGGGCGTTCCTCACCGCGGCCCGCTCGCTGCTCCTGCTGCTGGCCGACCCGCGGCTGCTGCGCCGGGCGATGGCGGGCATCGCCGTCCCGGTGCTGCTGGTGCACGGCGAGCGCGACCGCCTGGTGCCCGTCTCGGTCGCCCGCGACGTCGCCCGGCGGCACCCCGACTGGCGCTACGTGGAGCTCCCCGGTGTCGGGCACGTGCCGCAGCTGCAGTGCCCGGAGCTGCTGGCCGAGCACGTCCTGGGCTGGCTGTCGTCGGTGACCCGGACGCCGTAGCTCAGCGCAGGGTCGCGCGCAGCGCCTCCCAGCCGGTGTGGCGCGGGCGCCAGCCCAACTGCTGCTCGGCCTTCGTGGTGTCCATGATCACCGGGCGGCTGGCCGCCTCCACCCACTCGGCGACCGGCGGCAGGAACGGCAGCCGGGCCACCGCGCGGGCGGCCAGCTGGGCGGGTGCGGCGGGCACCGGGATGGGCAGCGCGCCGAACTCCCGGGCCACGTCGGCCAGGTTCAGCACGCCGTCCCCGGCGATGTTGTAGGCCCCGGGCGGGCCGGCGCCGACGACGCACAGCTGCAGCGCGCGGCCGACGTCGTCCTCGTGCACGACCTGCAGCTGCAGCTCGGGCGTGACCAGCGGGACGGTGACCGGCAGCCGCCGCGGGCGGCCGAACAGCCGGCGGCCGAGGGGCGCCAGCGGTCCGGGCAGCACGTCCTTGGCGCCGACCGCGTTCGGGCCGAGCACGATCGGCGGGCGCAGCAGGTACAGCGCGAGGCCCGGGGCGGTGGCGGTCTCGGCGTCCAGCAGCTGCTCGACCTCGGCCTTCTCCTGGGCGTAGAACAGCCGGGAGGCCGGGCGCACCGGCCAGTCCTCGGTGATCCGCTCCGGGTTGTCGGGGTGCCAGCCGTAGGCGGCGACCGACGAGGCGTAGACGAAGCGTCGGGCGCCGGCGGCCGCCGCGGCGCGGAAGACGTTGAGCGTGCCGTCGACGTTGATCGCCCGGGTGGTCTCGCGGGAGGCGTTACCGGTGATCAGGAACGCCAGGTGCACCACGACGTCGGCGCCGGCGAAGGCCTCCTGCAGGGCGCTCGGGTCGCGGACGTCCCCGCGCCGGTACTCCATCTTGGTCCAGCCCCGCTCGGCGGGGTCGAACGGACGGCGGGCGATGCCGACGATCCGCTCCACCCGGTCGTCGGCCTGCAGGAGCGGGACCAGCCCCGCGCCGAAGGTCCCCGTGGGACCGGTGACGGCGACGGTCAGATCGGGTTCAGGGACGGGCAACCTCTTGGTCTCCCAACTCGCTGGCCCCGTCCCGGGTCCCGCCCTGAGCCTGCGAAGGGTGGGGAGGACGGGGTCCTCCTTCAGGTGGCGGCGGCGGAGGGGGTCGCCGCCCGCGCCGCCTCGAGCAGCTCGCCCACGCCCGTGCAGATCCCGCGGGAGAGGACGTCGACGTCGGGGAAGGCGTCGAAGTCGGCGTTGATCCCGAAGGTCATGGTGCCGAGGTAGGAGAAGATCCCGATCGACACCCGGGTGCCGCCGGCGATCGGCACGTAGGCGTGGGCGGACTCCATGCGGCGGCCCAGCACGTACAGCGGCACGCGCGGCCCGGGGACGTTCGTGGTCACGGCCTGGTACCAGAGGTTGGAGGCGGCCACGGCCGCGCGCACGCCCAGGGCGAGCAGCGTGGGGGCCACGAAGTCGCCCATCGCGATGATCGAGCGCGCGTCGACCGTCTGCAGCAGCTTCTTGTGCTCGTTCATCTGCCGGCGGATGGAGGTCAGCCGGGCGACCGGGTCGGGCTCGCTGACGGGCAGGTCGACGAAGACCGCGGAGATCTGGTTGTCCAGCTGCCCGCGCTGGCCGGGCTGGCGCACCGAGACCGGGACCATCGAGCGGACGACCAGCCCCTCGCGCAGCGAGCCGCGCCGCTCCAGCAGGTCGCGGAAGCCGCGCGTGATGGCGGCCAGCACGACGTCGTTGACGGTGCCGCCGAACGCCGTCCGGACCTGGCGCAGGTCCTGGAAGTCGGCGTCGGCCCAGGCCCAGCGCCGGTGCGGGCCGATCGGCCCGTTGAGCGAGCGGGCGGTCGGAGTGGCCAGCTTGCGCGCCGTCCTGGGCATGGTGGCGCCCAGTGACCGGCCGAGCTGCACGACGCTGCGGCCGGCGCCCTTCACGCCCTCCGTGCCGGACAGCCGGGTCAGCTCGCGCAGCGGGTGGGTGACGGCGTCCTGCACGGCGCCGGCGACGACCTCGACGGACGACGGGCTGCGCTGCGGCGTCCAGTCCTGCGGGTCGCTGTGCGTGGCGTCGGGGGTCAGGTCGAACATCAGCTGCATCAGGTCGGTGCCGGCGATGCCGTCGACCATGCAGTGGTGCACCTTGGAGATCAGCCCCCACCGCCCGTCCTCGAGGCCCTCGACCAGCCAGAGCTCCCACAGCGGCTTGGCCAGGTCCAGGCGCTGGCCGAGGACGCGGCCGGCCAGGTTGCGCAGCTGCTCCTCACCGCCCGGGGTCGGCACCGCGGTGTGCCGGACGTGGTACAGGATCTGGAAGTGCGGGTCGTCGACCCACAGCGGCCGGCCCAGGTTCAGCGGCACGGTGCGCACCCGCTGCCGGTAGCGGGGGACCAGCGGCAGCTTGCTGAGCAGCAGCCGCACCACGTCGCCGTAGGAGGGGGCCGGTCCCTCGAACACGGCCACCGAGCCCACGTGCAACGGCGTGTTCTCGCTCTCGGCGTAGAAGAACCCGGCGTCGGTCGGACTCATGCGGTCCACGATCAGCTCCCTCCGTGCCCCCGTCGCTCCTGACGGGTCGCCGTGCCGCCCCTACCCGACCACGTGGTGCCGGTCACGTCCACCGCTGGGTCACCCGGTGCGGCGCGCGTCTGGCAGCGCGGCCTCGACGCGGTCCAGCAGCCGCAGGAACGCCGCGTCCACGACCGCGGTGCGGGTCAGGTTGACGCTGTGCCCGGCGCCGTCGACGACGACCAGCTCGGCCGCCGCCCCGATCTCCTCGGCCAGCCGCCGGCCGTGTCCCACGGGGGTGAGCCGGTCGTGCGTGGCGGCGACGACGGTGACCGGTACGCGGGCGATCACCGGCAGCGCCGCGGACTCGTCGTGGTCGAGGAAGGTGGCGTAGAACGCCATGGTCACCGGCAGCGGCGTCTGCTCGAGCAGGTCCTGCACCCTGCGGACGTCGTCCGGCGCCGCGTCGTCCCGCCCGAAGAGGTACCGCCGGATGTAGAGCCGGCCGATCCGGGTGCCCCGCTTCCGGTGGCGCTCCAGGGTCGGGGCGAGCGCCTGCAGCAGCCAGAGGTAGAGCGGCAGCAGGTGCAGCCGGCGCAGGATCCGGACGGTGAGGCCGACGACCCCGTGGCTGGCCAGCCCACCGGCCGAGGTGGCCAGCAGGAACACGCCGGCGACGCGGGTGCCGAACAGCTCGGGCCGCTGGCGGGCCAGCGCCATGACGCTCATCCCGCCCATCGAGTGGCCGGCCAGCACGACCGGACCCTCGGGCACGACGGCGTCGAGCACCTGGCCCAGGTCGCGGCCGGTGCGGTCGATGGTGGCCCGGGTCAGCGGCGTCCAGCCCGAGCGGCCGTGCCCGCGCTGGTCCCACAGCACCAGCCGGGCGCGGGACCGCAGGGCCTGCCGTTGCAGGTCCCACTCGCCGAGCCGGGCGGTGAAGCCGTGGCTGAGGACGACGGTGAGCGGGGCGCGCTCGTCCCCGTCGACCTCCACGTGCAGGTCGACGCTGTCGTCGGTGCGGACGGTGAGCTCTCGGGATGCCACCCCGCCATCCTCGCCCGGACGCCGTCGGGTCACTCGTCGGCGACGGCCGTGCCGGGACGGCGGCCGGGCGCGGCGTCGCGGACCAGCCGGCGGGCGGCGTCCACCTCGCGGGCGACCGGCGCGAGGACGCCGTCGGCGTGGATCTCGGCGTCGTCCGGCGCCCGGTGGGCGCGGATGTCCTCCTCCAGCTCGCGGATGGCCCGGCGCAGCACCGCGACCTGGGCGAGGTCCGGCGCGGGTTCGCCGTGCCGGGTGGCGATGACGGCCTCGGTGACGGCGTCCGACGTCCGCTCCAGCTGCACGATGACCGGCCAGAAGGCGGCGGCACGGGTGCTGACCGGCGGCGGCTCGGCGAGCCGGCGCTGCAGCTGGGTGTGCAGCTCGGTGAGCGCCCGGTAGCTGCGGCGGCGGGCACGGCGCCGCTCGGCGGGGCTGCCGGTGAAGGCGGCCTCGACGAACTCGTCGAGCGCGTGCGCGGCGTCGCGCAGGGCCTCGTCCAGCGGTGCCCGCCAGGTCTGCGGCCACAGCAGGTAGCCGAAGACCAGCACGATCGCGCAGCCGATGAGGGTGTCGAGCAGCCGCGCGCCGACCAGGCCCGGCCCGCCGGGCAGGGCGAGGTCGAGCAGCAGGATGACCACCGGGGTCTGGAAGACGGAGAACAGCCCGAAGTTGGCCGCGCGGCCCCACGGGAGCAGCGCCGCGGCGCCGGCCATCGCGACGATCACCCAGCCGTTGCGCGGCAGCACCGACAGCAGCAGCGAGCCGATGAGGACGCCGACCAGCGTGCCCGCGCCGCGCTGGACCGCACGGGTGAACACCGAGCCGAAGTCGGGCTTGAGCACGATCGCGACGGTGAGCAGCACCCAGTAGGGCCGCTCGATGGGCAGGTACTGGCGGGCGATCTCGGCGATCGTCATGCACAGCGCCAGCCGGACGGCGAACCCACGGGTGTCGGCGCTGCCGAGGGTGCGGTCGGAGAGCTCGCGCAGCCGGGACCGCCAGTCCGGCCGCAGCGGGGGCACCGCGGCGCCGGCCCGTTCCTGGGGGTCGCCGACGACGTTCCACGCCAGGCGCAGCCCGTGGCGCACCGCCCGCCGGGTGGGCGCGCCCTGCTCCAGGTGCTCGGGCCGCTCGTCGGGGAGGGGTCGCGTGCCGGTGACCGCGGCGGCGAGCGCGTGGACGGCGCCGACGTCCTGCGGGTCGGCGGGCACCCCGGCGCGGGCGGTGGCGACCGTGCCCTCGACCAGCGGGGCGGCCGCGTTGAGGATCCCGGCCAGCTCGGAGAGCTCGCGGCTGCGGCCGGCGGTGCGGCTGCGCGAGCGGATGACCCGGTCGTAGGCGTCGTTGAGCGCGGTGGTCAGCTCCCGGCGGGCCTCCTCGGCCCGGGGTGTCCCGGCCGCGGCGAGCAGCTCCCCGATGCGGGTGAAGACGGTCGCGACCGCCGTCCGGTCGGGGTCGCTGGGCTCGGTGGCGTACTGCACCAGCGTGGTCAGCGTGGCCCAGGCCGCGCCGGCGACGAAGCAGCCGACCTCGGCGGCGGGGGACAGCGGGGTCACCAGCCCGGAGGCCAGCGCGGTGTAGACGAGCAGCTGCAGCGCGCCGAGGGACAGGGCGGCGTTGACCGCGCTGACGAACGCGGCCAGTGCGGCGGCGAGCGCGATGACCACGACCGGCAGCCAGCCACCGCCGGAGGCGAACTGGCCGACGAGCAGCCCGATGCCGCCGAAGAGGGTCGCCGCGGCGGTGCGGCGCAGCCGGTCGCGCAGCGGCCCGCCCTGCGGGGCGAGGCTGCCCGCGAGCGCGCCGGTGGTGGCGAAGACGCCGGCGCCGAGCACCGGCCCCGGGTCGATCCCGCCCTCGACGGCGACCGCCACGGCCAGCGGCGCGGGCACCGTCACGGCGAAGCGGACGACGTCCCGCCAGGGCACCGGGGGAGGCGTCGTGCGCACCAGCTCCTCGAGCCAGGCCGGTGCACGCAACCCCCGCTCCACCACGGTGCCCGAGCTTTCCACCCCGCCGCTCCGGGATGCTGGTGGCGTGACCGACGTCGCTGCCGTGCGGGTCGCCTCGGCCGACGACCTGCGGGCGCTGCCGGCCGTCGAGGACGCGGCCGACGAGCTGTTCCGGTCGCTGGGCGTGCTCGACCTGCCGCCCGCGGCGTCGCGTGCGGAGGCCTGGCGGGTGCTGGTCGTGGGGCGGCCGGTGGCGGGCTTCGCCGTCCTCGAGCGGGTGGACGGCGACGTGCACCTCGAGCAGCTCTCGGTGCACCCGTCGGCGATGCGGCGTGGCTCCGGGACTGCGCTGCTCACCGCCGCCGTGGACCTCGCCCGATCGGCCGGTGCCCGCCGCGTCACGCTGCTGACCTACGCCGACGTGCCGTGGAACGCGCCGTTCTACGCGAGGCGCGGGTGGGCGGTGACCGACGACCTCGGCCCGTCGCTGCGGGAGCTGGTCGCGAGCGAGGTGGAGCTGCGGCTCGCCCGGCACGGCCGACGCGTCGTGATGGCGCGCCCGGTGTAGCGCCGGATGTGGCGAGATCGACGTTGTCGTGGCCATCAGCCGCTGATCGCCACGAGATCGTCGATCTCGCGGCGGGTCGGCCTGCCTACGCTGCCGCGGTGACCGTGACACTCGGGGAGGTCGTCGCCGCTCTCGAGGCGCGCTACGACCCGGCGCTGGCCGAGGACTGGGACGCCGTCGGGCTGGTCTGCGGCGACCCCGACGAGCCGGTTGCGCGTGTGCTGTTCGCCGTCGACCCGGTGGCCGCTGTCGTCGACGAAGTGGTGGGGACCGGCGCGCAGCTGCTGGTCACCCACCACCCGCTGTTCCTCACCGCCGTCCACGGCGTGCCGGCCGACGACCCCAAGGGCCGCCTCGTGCACCGGCTCGTCCGGCACGGCGCGGGCCTGTTCGTCGCGCACACCAACGCCGACCGGGCGCCCGGCACCGGTGTCAACGACGCCCTCGCCGACGCCCTCGGACTGCAGGGCACCGCCCCGCTCCAGCCGGTGCCCACCGACGCCCGCGCCGGGCTCGGCCGGATCGGTCGCCTCGCCGAGCCGGTTCCCCTCGCGGGGTTCGTCGAGCTCGTCGCCGCGGCCCTGCCCGGGACGGTGGGCGGCGTCCGTGCCGCCGGCGACCCGTCCCGCCGCGTCGAGACCGTCGCCGTCTGCGGCGGCAGCGGCGGCTCCCTGCTCCCCGCAGCCGCGGCAGCCGGCGCCGACGTCCTGCTCACCAGCGACCTGCGGCACCACCCGGTGTCGGAGTCCCAGGAGGTCCCCGGCCCCGCCCTGTGCGACGTCGCGCACTTCGCCTCCGAGTGGCCCTGGCTGCCCGTCGCGGCCGACGCCCTCGCCCGGGACCTCTCCGGCCGGGTCGAGGTCGCCGTGTCCCGGCGGCGCACCGACCCGTGGACGGCGCACGCCGCGACCCGGGAGCGGCCGGGGAGCCCGCCGCCCGCAGGTAGGTTGAGCGGGTGAAGGCCGACCACTTCGACCAGCAGAAGCTCCTGGCCCTCGCCGCCGAGGACATCGCCCTCGGGCAGCTGGCCCACCGCCGGCGCACCCTCCCCGAGAACGCCGCCGTCGAGTCCGCGACCGAGAGGGAGCGCGAGCTGTCCGCCGCCGTGGTCCGCGCCGAGACCGGGGTGCGCGACCTGCAGCGGGAGGTCGGCCGTCTGGAGGGCGACGTCGAGACGGTGCGCGCGCGGGTCACCCGCGACCAGGGGCTGCTCGACTCCGGCAGCGTCTCCGCCAAGCAGATGACCGACCTCCAGCACGAGATGCAGTCACTGGCCCGGCGCAAGTCCGACCTGGAGGACCAGGAGCTCGAGCTCATGGAGCAGCTCGAGACCGCCGAGGCCGCGCTGGCCGGGGCGCGGTCGGGCCACGAGGCGGTGCAGGCCGAGCTGGAGCGCGCCCGGCAGCTGCGCGACGACGCCCTCGCCGACATCGCCGACGGGACGGCGCAGCACGAGACCGCCCGCGCCGAGGCCGCCGCCCGCATCCCGGGTGACCTGCTGGCCCTCTACGAGCGGGTCCGCACCCAGACCGGTGGCACCGGCGCCGCGGTGCTCAAGGCCCGCCAGTGCCAGGGCTGCCGCATCGAGCTGAACGGCCGCGAGCTGGCCGCCGTCCGCAACGCCGACCCGCACGAGGTGGTGCGGTGCGAGAACTGCGGCCGGATCCTGGTCCGGACGGCGGAGAGCGGGCTGTGAAGACGAGGGGCGAGGGAGCATCGCCGCGTGCTGGGGGCACCTCCCGCTTGCGGGGGACAGCGACCGAGGAGCGGATCGAGTCCGGAGTCGAACGGGGTGCGCTGTGAGCCGCCGGTTCGTGGTCGAGGCGGACGGCGGCTCGCGGGGCAACCCCGGGCCGGCCGGCTACGGCGCGCTCGTCCGCGACGCCACCACCGGCACGGTGCTCGCCGAGCGGGCGGAGTCGGTGGGCCGGGCGACCAACAACGTCGCCGAGTACGGCGGGCTGGTCGCCGGGCTGCAGGCCGCGCTCGACCTCGACCCGACCGCCGACGTCGAGGTGCGGATGGACTCCAAGCTCGTCGTCGAGCAGATGTCGGGTCGCTGGAAGGTCAAGCACCCCGACATGCAGAAGCTGGCGCTGCAGGCCCGACAGATCGCCCGGCAGCTGGGCAGCGTCCGCTACACCTGGGTGCCGCGCGCGCAGAACGGCGCGGCCGACGCGCTGGCCAACAGCGCGATGGACGGCCGGCCGGTCCACCGCGACCTGGCCGCCGAACCCACCACCGTGCCCGACGACGTCCAGCCGGTGCCCCCCCGGCCGCCGGCCGTCACCACCGTCACGCACCTGCTGCGGCACGGCCGCACCGAGCACACGCCCGAGCGTCGGTACAGCGGCCGCAACGAGCTGCCGCTGTCGGCCACCGGCCGCGCGGAGGCCGAGGCGGCGGCGGTCCGGGCGAAGGAGCTCGGCATCGACGTCATCGTGGCCTCACCGCTGCGCCGCGCCCGCGAGACCGCCGAGGTCGTCGGCGCCGTCCTCGGCCTCCCGGTCCTGTACGACGACGACCTGGTCGAGCTGGACTTCGGCGACCTCGAGGGGCTCACCGCCGACGAGGCGCTCCAGCGGCACCCGCTGGCCGCCCGCCGCTTCGCCGAGGACATCACCGTGCCCGCGCCGGGCGGCGAGTCGATCACCCAGGTCAGCGACCGCGTCGCCCGCGCCCGGGCCCGCGTCCTGCGCGGCCACGCCGGCAGGACGGTGCTCGTCGTCGCCCACGTGACGCCGATCAAGCTGCTGCTCGCCGCCGGTCTCGACGTCCCCGACGAGGTCGTGCACCGGGTGTTCCTGGAGGCCGCGTCGTTCAGCACGGTCGCCTGGCGCTCCGACGGGCGGGCCGCCGTCCGGTTGGTCAACGACACCGGCCACCTGCGGTGACCGCCGGCCCGGCCACGGACGACGACGTCCGCCGGCTCGGCCGGCTGGACGACGGGACCCGGGACGGGGTCGCCGCGGCCACGGAACCGGGACGGCGCTGCTCGACGCGGCACACCGCATCCTCGCCGTCCTCGCTCAGCCGGTGGCCGAGCTGAGCGTTGCGGACGCCAACCCGCGCGCCCGGGCCCTGCACGAGCGCCTCGGCTACCGCGTCACCGGGCGTGGTGCCGATCCGGGGCCCGCCGGGCCGGAGTCGTGGACCCGGATGCGCCGCGATCCGGCCGGCGTGCAGGAAGGTGTGCGGGTCGGCGGGTGTTGAGTCGAGTGCCCCGCGCCACAGCCGCCGTCCGGCGCGGGGGACCATGTGGCCGCACCCCACCCAGCCGAGGAGCTCCGTGACCGCCACCATCGCGCCCGCCACCCCCGCCGTCGCCGGTGACGAGCGCACGCTCTCGCCGGCCGAGTACGAGACGTGGGCGGCCGAGGTCCGGCGGCTGGCCGAGGAGCGCGGCGCGGTGATCCTGGCGCACAACTACCAGGTCCCCGAGATCCAGGACGTCGCCCACTTCACCGGGGACTCGCTGTACCTGTCCCGGGTCGCGGCGCAGACCGACGCCCGCGAGATCGTCTTCTGCGGCGTCCACTTCATGGCCGAGACGGCGAAGATCCTCTCGCCGGACAAGACCGTGCTGCTGCCCGACCACGCCGCCGGCTGCTCGCTGGCCGACTCGATCACCGCCGAGCAGCTGCGCGAGTGGAAGGCCGAGCACCCCGGCGCCGTCGTGGTCAGCTACGTGAACACCACCGCGGCGGTGAAGGCCGAGACCGACATCTGCTGCACCTCGTCGAACGCGGCCGACATCGTCCGCTCGATCCCCGCGGACCGGGAGATCCTCTTCTGCCCCGACCAGTTCCTGGGCGCGCACGTCAAGCGGGTGACCGGGCGGGACGACGTCCACGTGTGGGCGGGGGAGTGCCACGTGCACGCCGGCATCAGCCCGTCCGACGTCCGCGCGCAGGTCGCCGCGCACCCGGACGCCGAGATCCTGGTGCACCCCGAGTGCGGGTGCACCACCTCGGTGCTCGACCTGGTCAGCCACGGCGACCTGCCCGCCGACCGGACGCGGGTGCTCTCGACCGGCGGCATGGTCGAGCAGGCCGCGACCACGAAGGCGCCGCAGGTGCTGGTGGCCACCGAGGTCGGCATCCTGCACCAGCTGCGGGCGCTCAACAGCGGGACGCAGTTCATCCCGATGAACGAGCGCGCCGCCTGCCGCTACATGAAGATGATCACGCCCGCCAAGCTGCTGCAGACGCTGCGCACCGGCGAGGGCGCGGTGGACGTCGACCCCGGCACCGCCGCCCGGGCCCGCCGTGCGGTCGAGGCGATGATCGCGATCGGGGAGCCCGGCCGCGGCGGCGAGTAGAAGGACCCCCCTGCCCCCGCCACTCGCAGGCTCGCGGCGGGACCCTGCAGGGGAGCCGATCCTCAGCGGAGGACGTCGGCGGAGATGTCGGTGACGATCGCCCGGAAGGTGCTGGTGTCGACCTCGTCGTCCACGGTGACGCGGACGATGTCGGACACCTGCTGCTGGGACGTCGGGGCGACGGCCGCCGCGCGGGCGGCGGCGATGAGGTGCAGCCGCTGGACGCGGGCCTCGGGGCACTCGCGGGCGGTCCGGACCGGGGAGAGTCGGTTCTCGCGCATGCCCCGACGCTAGGCAGGACGGCGGGCCGCGGCGGGAGGCGTGAGGCGTGTCCGGCGCAGGGTGGACCCCTCCGTCACACCCGCCCCGCCCGCCAGGTGCGTCCCGCGTCACACCCGCAGCAGCTGCTGCGCCGTCCCCTCCCGGTCCAGCCACGCGTCCACCTGGCCGGCCGGCAGCGGCGGCGAGTGCAGGTACCCCTGGCTCTCGTCGCAGCCGAGCCGGGCCAGGTGGGCCAGCGTGGCGGCGTGCTCGACCCCCTCGGCGACGATCCGCAGGCCCAGCCGGTGGGCGAGGGCGATCGTGCTGGCCACGATGGCCTCGGTGCGCGGGTCGGTGAGCAGGTCCGCGGTGAACGACCGGTCCAGCTTCAGCTCGGCCACGGGCAGGTCGCGCAGGTAGGACAGCGACGAGTAGCCGGTCCCGAAGTCGTCGATGCTGACGGTGACGCCGAGGTCGGCGAGCCGGCCGACGACGGCCAGGCTGCGCTCGGGGTCGCCGAGCAGCACGCTCTCGGTGACCTCGAGGACGAGCTGCTCCGGCGGCACGCCCGAGCCGCGGAGGAGGTCGGCGAGCCGGTCGGGCAGGTCGGTGTCGAGCAGGTTGCTGGCCGACAGGTTGACCGACACCCGCAGGTCGCGGCCGGTTGCCCGCCAGGCGGCGGCCTGGGCGACGGCCTGCCGCAGCACCTCGTCGGTGAGCGCACCCATCAGCCCGTGCACCTCGGCCAGGGGCAGGAACTCCATCGGGCCGAGCAGGCCGCGGACCGGGTGCTGCCAGCGGACCAGGGCTTCCACACCGACGACCCACCCGGTGCCGACGTCGACCTGCGGCTGGTGGTGCAGGACCAGCTGGCCGGTGGTGAGGGCGGTGCGCAGCTCCTCGACCAGGACGAGGTGGCGGCTGGTCTCGGCGTGCCGGGTGCTGTCGTAGACGGCCACGCCGGTGCCGGAGCGCTTGGCGGCGTACATGGCCGTGTCCGCCTGCTGGAGCAGCAGCTCGACCGGGCTCCCGCCGTCCTCTGGCAGCGGCGCGCCGCCGGCCCGGTGGGCCACCCCGATGCTGGCGGCGACGTGCACGGACATGCCGCCGACGGAGAAGGGCTCGGCGAGCTGCAGGGACAGCCGCCGGCCCAGCGCGGCGGCGGCCTCGTCCGGTCGCGCACCGACCTCGAGCGGTGCGACGACGGCGAACTCGTCGCCGCCCAGGCGGCCGAGCAGGTCGCCGCTGCGCAGCAGGGGCTGCAGCCGTGCGGCCACCAGCCGGAGCAGCTGGTCGCCGGCGGAGTGACCGAGGCCGTCGTTGACCTCCTTGAACTTGTCCAGGTCCAGCAGGGCCAGCGCCATGGGCACCTGCTCGTCGGCCAGCTCCCGCACGCGGCGCAGCACCGCCCGGCGGTTGGCCGCACGGGTCAGCTCGTCGGTGAGGGCCTCGCGGCGGGTGACCGCCAGCAGCGCCAGCTCCCGGACGTTCATGAGCAGTCGCACGCCCGCGCCGATGATGGCCAGGGCAGCGCAGCAGGCTGCGACGGTGGGGCCGCGCTCGATGAACAACGCGACCGTCGACGCCGCGATGACGACGAAGGCCCCGATCGTCGACGCCGCCGGGTCGGCGGCGCGGGGCGCGCTGCGGGCCGGACGCAGTGCGGCGGCGAGGCCGAGGAGGGCCGCAGCGGCCGGGTCGGCCACCGCGACCCACCCGGCGGGCGTCCCGCCGCCGAGCACGGTCGCCGCGTCCCCGGCCAGTCCCACGCCCACGGCGGCCGCCACCAGCCACGGCCGGGGGTCGTGCCGCATGGCCGCCAGGCCCAGGACGGACAGCACGGTGCCGAGCAGGACGAACCCGGTGGCGACCTGGGCGAGCAGGGGCTGCAGCTCCCACCACGGCGCAGTGGCCAGGGGTGACCCCGCCCGTGTCACCGCGATGTTCAGGAGGGCCACGGCGGCGAGCACGGCCGAGACGCCGTTGAGGATGTCGTTCGGGTCGGCCAGCTGGCCGCTGGAGCGGTTCCACCGGACCAGGCCGGCGTGGACGAGGGGGAAGGTCAGCACGGGAGCCCAGGTCACGGGTAGGGGCGCCACGTCGCGGGTGGCGTCGGCCAGGCTCAGGACACCACTGGCGACCACCGCGGCGGAGAAGACGACGGAGGCGAGGGCGAGCCGGCCCCAGACGACCCGCTCCTGCGGCAGGGTGCGGGCCCGCCACACGAGCAGCGCGCAGAACGCGCCCTGCAGGACCAGGACGGGGACGACGGTGGCCGGGGTGAGCCGGTCGGCGTCCACGACCGAGGCCGGTCCGAGGACCACCACGGCCGCCAGCGCGGTCAGCGGCAGGGGGACGGCGACCAGCACCACCCACCAGGGTGTCCCGGGCAGGAGCCGGGAGCGCACGCGGACCGTCATGCCAGGGTGATCGTGCGTCCGGCGACCCGGCTGAACGCCGATCACCCCAACGGGGCGGCCGCCGGTCAGATCCGGGTGAACAGGTACACCGACACCGCGATGCCGAAGGCGACGATGAACACCCGCAGCGGCGTGGCCGGGATCCGGGTGGCGATGCGGGCGCCGAGGAAGCCGCCGAGCAGGCTGGCCGGGGCGGCGACGGCGACGACCTGCCAGGCGACCGGGCCGAACAGGCCGAAGACGACCACCGTGACGGTGGCGGTGACCGCCGACAGCGCGGACTTCAGCGCGTTGGCCAGCTTCAGCCGGTGCAGGCCCACCCCGAGGACGCCGACCAGGATCACGCCCAACGCGCCGCCGAAGTAGCCGCCGTAGACGGTCGCCAGGAACAGCGCGACGTACAGCCACACCGGGTCGCGCCGCGGGCCGCCCTCCTCGGCCTTCCTGAGGCGCCTGGTGAGCAGCGGCTGGACGGCCAGCAGCAGGCTGGCCAGCAGGACCAGCACGGGGACGACGACGTCGAAGGCCGCCGTCGGCGTGGTGAGCAGCAGGACGCTGCCCGCGACACCACCGAGCAGGGCGACCAGCCCGAAGCGGACCAGCCGGCCGCGCTGCCCGGCGTACTCCGACCGGAAGCCGACGACGCCACCGAGGTAGCCCGGCCACTGGGCGATCGAGTTGGTGACGTTGGCGGCCACGGTGCCCAGCCCGAGCGCGACCAGGGTGGGGAAGAGGATCAGCGACCCGCCGCCGGCCACGGAGTTGACGGCACCGGCGAGCAGGGCGACGCCTGCGGCGATGGCCAGGTCGAGGGCGGACACGAGCGGCGAGCCTACGGTGACCGCGTGGGGCTCACACGGGCGGCGGCGGGGTTGGCGGCGGCACTGGGCGGTTCGGGGGTGCTGCACCTGGTCCGGCCGCGGACCTTCGAGTGGCTGGTGCCGCCGGAGCTGGGCGACGCCCGGCGCTGGGTGCACGCCAGCGGGGTCGCCGAGATCGCCACGGCCGGGCTGATGGCGGTGCCGGCGACGCGGCGGGCCGGGGGCTGGGCCGCCGCGGCGCTGCTGGCGGCCTTCGTGCCGGCGCACCTGCACACGTTCCGGGTGGTGCCGCGGCGGCCGTTGCCCATGACGATCGCCGCCGTCCGGCTGCCGCTGCAGGTGCCGCTCATCCGCATCGCGCTGGGGGTCGCCCGGGGCGGCGGCCGCTAACGGACCCGGCGCCGGTGCAGCTCGTGCACCTCCTCGTCCAGGCCCGGCACCGGACCGTCGACGGGCACGTCCGGCGCGATCTGCGTGATCGGCAGCGGGCGGACCGGCGCCGGCCCCAGGCCGAGCTCGGCAAGCCAGCCGGCCGTCTGCACCCCCGAGCTCGCGTAGACGATGCGGCCCAGCCCCACCCAGGCGTGCGCGGCGGCGCACATGGGGCAGTGCTCGCCGGAGGTGTAGACGGTGGCCCGGGACCGGTCGGCCGGGGACAGGTGCTCGGCGGCCCAGCGGGCGATCGCGAACTCCGGGTGCTGCGTGGCGTCGCCGGAGGCCACGTGGTTGTGGTCCTCGAACAGCACCTGCCCGTCGGGGTCCACGAGCACCGACCCGAAGGGCTCGTCCCCGGCGTCGAGCGCCGCGCGGGCGAGCTCGATGCAGCGGCGGAGGTGGGCGAGGTCCGCGTCGTCGACCATGCGGCCCATCCTGCGGTGCGGGCGCCGGCCTCGCCGTCCGTCGTCCCCCGGGAGCAGACTGCGGCCATGCCGTCCCTCCCCATGCCCGACGACTGGCAGCGCGCCCTGGTCGTGGCCGCGCACCCCGACGACATCGAGTACGGGGCGGCCGCGGCCGTCGCCGTCTGGACGGCGGCCGGCAAGGAGGTGCACTACCTGCTGGCCACCCGCGGTGAGGCCGGCATCGCCGGGATGTCGCCAGCCGAGGCGGGCCCGCTGCGCGAGGAGGAGGAGCGCCGTTCGGCGGCCGTCGTGGGGGTGTCGGAGGTGGAGTTCCTCGACCACCGGGACGGCGTGCTGGAGGCCGGGGTGGCGCTGCGCCGCGACCTGGCCGCCGCGATCCGCCGGCACCGGCCGGAGCTGCTGCTCACCATGTACGGCGGCCCGACGTGGACCCCGCCCGGGATCAGCCCGGGCTACCTGAACTCCGCCGACCACCGGGCGCTCACCCAGAGCGTGCTCGACGCGGTCGCCGACGCCGGCAACGAGTGGATCTTCCCGGAGCTGACCGAGGAGCCGTGGTCCGGCGTCACGTACGTCGCCGTCCACACGATCGACCCCGAGCCGCCGCACGTGATGGACGTCAGCTCCGGGGTGGAGAAGGCGGTGGCGTCGCTGACCGAGCACCGCCGCTACCTCGAGGCGCTGTCGGAGGAGCCGGTCGAGGAGCAGGCACGTCGACAGATCGACATGGCGACGCTGACCGACGACGGCGACCGCCGGGTCGGCTTCGCCCTCTACTGGGGCTGACGACGCACCTCTAGACTGGTCGGCACGACGGACGAGTCGGCCGGGCGGTCGCGTCGGTGGGGGAGACCCCGTCGCCGAGGAACGTCCGGGCTCCACAGGGCAGGGTGGTCGCTAACGGCGACCCGGGGTGACCCGCGGGACAGTGCCACAGAGAACAGACCGCCGGCGGTACGCCGTCGGTGAGGGTGAAACGGTGGTGTAAGAGACCACCAGCGCGCCGGGTGACCGGCGCGGCTCGGTAAACCCCACCCGGAGCAAGGTCGAGAGGGACGGCGGACTGGAACTGCAGGACGCCGTCCTGCGCAGGCGTTCGAGGGCTGCCCGCCCGATGCCTGCGGGTGGACCGCTGGAGCCTGCCGGCAACGGCAGGCCTAGATGGATGACCGCCCATCGGGATGCCGTGAGGTACCCGTGGACAGAACCCGGCGTACAGGCCGACTCGTCCGTCGCCCGCCCCCGAACTGCGGGAACGCGGTCAGGGGCGGGTGTCAGTCCGCACGGGTCCGCAACTCGTCGTCCGAGGGCCGCGTCCGACGCCGGTCGGGGCTTCGGTCGCGCTCGAGATGCAGGCGCAGCCAGCGTTGCTCGCACGGCACAGCGCGGTGCCGGGCGACGACCGGCAGGTCCGATGAGATCGTCCGCGTCCGCCGGTCAGAGCTCCCGTACCGCGTCGTGGACCAGGAGGACGCATGCGGAAGATCGTCGTGCACATGATGCTGTCGCTGGACGGCTACTTCGAGGGGCCGGACCGCGACCTGAGCTGGCACCACGTCGACGAGGAGCTGCACGCGCACTTCAACGAGCAGCTGGCGACCAACAGCGCCTTCGTGGAGGGCCGGATCTCCTACGAGCTCATGGAAGCGGTCTGGCCGACCGCCGACCAGGACCCGGACTCCCCGCCGACCATGCGCGAGTTCGCCGGCATCTGGCGGGCGGTGCCGAAGATCGTGTTCTCCCGCACGCTGCGGGAGGTCGGCCCCAACGCCACGCTGCGGGCAGAGGTGGACCCCGACGAGATCCGCGCACTGAAGCAGCAGCCCGGCGGGGACATGACGCTCGGCGGGGTCGACCTGGCCGGGACCTTCCGCCGACTGGACCTGGTCGACGAGTACCGGCTCTACGTCAACCCGGTCGTCATCGGCCGCGGGCGACGGCTGTTCGAGACCGCCGACCACCCGACCGACCTGGAGCTGGTGGAGACCCGGCGGTTCGGCAACGGTGTCGTCCTGCTGCGCTACGCCGTCCGACGGCCCTAGCCGTCACCTCGAGTGGTCCGAGCGAGACGACCGCGGCCCGCGTCCGGGCGGAACACGCTCGACGACCCATTGCGGCGTGGGGTCGGGGCTGGACGATGCACCCGTGACCGAGGACCCTTTGGCGCCCGACGTCATCGGCCAGCCCCCCGACGTTGCTGCGCGTTCCTGCTTCGAGCGCGGTCTGGAGTTGCAGGTCGAGGACGCCGAGTGGTCCTCCTCGTACTGGGGGCAGGGGCAGCCGTGGCGAGTGACCTGGCAGTCGCCGGGACCCGGCGAACGGATGGCATCGCCCGCGGTCGTGGTCCGCGTGAGCTTGCGTGAGCCTCCCGATGAGGCAGGCCGGCGCCGGCCCCGCATCAGCTGACCGGGACGGGCCGCCGGTCGCCCCAGCCCGTGTCGGTGTGCGCACGGTGCCGCTCGCCGCTCGCCGCTCGCCGCTCGCCGCCCGGCGCCCGAGCCCGGGTCACCGGTCCGAGAACGTCCACAACTCGCTGATGGGCCGCAACCCGGGGATGCTGTGCCCGGAACTCCGGCCGCAAGGGGGGTGACGGTGGACTTGCACAGTCGTCCGTCGGTCCGGCCCGGTCCCGTGCGTCGCCGAGCCACGTCCCGGCGACGGCCACCTGCACGACGGCCTCCGCGGGGACCGTGTCCCGTCGTCTCCCGCGGAGGACCTCCGGCCTGTCGTCCGGCCGGCTCGACCGCCGGAGGGTTCCCGGCCCTGTGCCGGAGCCATCCGGGACCCCACCAGATCCTGTAGACGCGAAGGGGATGAGCCTTGTCCAGGTCCCACCAGGAAGCCGCTGTCCCGCCGGGGTCGCGCACGCCCATCGTCAAGGTCGTCGGCGCCAGCCTCGTCGGGACCACCGTGGAGTGGTACGACTTCTTCCTCTACGGCTCGGCCGCCGCGCTGGTCTTCAACACCCTGTTCTTCCCCGACTTCGACCCGCTCGTCGGCACGCTGCTCGCCTTCGCCACCTACGCCGTGGGCTTCGCGGCCCGGCCCATCGGCGGCGTCGTCTTCGGGCACTTCGGCGACAAGGTCGGCCGCAAGCAGATGCTGGTCATCACGCTGATGCTGATGGGCGGCGCGACGTTCCTCATCGGCCTGCTGCCGACCTACGGGGCGATCGGCGTCTGGGCGCCCATCCTGCTGATCCTGCTCCGGCTGGTGCAGGGCTTCGCCCTCGGTGGCGAGTGGGGCGGGGCGGTGCTGATGGCCGCCGAGTACGGGACGCCGGAGCGACGCGGGTACTGGGCCTCCTGGCCGCAGGCCGGTGCGCCGGCGGGCAACCTCCTCGCCGTCGCCGTCCTCGCGCTGGTCGCGGCGTTCACCACTGAACAGCAGTTCGAGTCCTGGGGGTGGCGCATCCCGTTCCTGCTCAGCGCGGTGCTGGTGGGCGTGGGTCTGTGGATCCGGGTCTCGATCGAGGAGTCGCCGGTCTTCCGGGCCGCCCGCGAGCAGTCCGCCAAGGCCGAGGAGGCTCCCAAGCTGCCCGTCGTCCAGGTCCTGCGCGACTACCCCCGCGAGATCATCCTGGCCATCGGCGCGCGCCTGGCGGAGAACATCGGCTACTACATCTTCACGGCTTTCGCGCTCAGCTATGCCACCCAGCAGCTCGGCGTCCCGCAGGGCACGGCGCTGAACGCGGCGCTCATCGCCTCCGCGATCCACTTCGCCGCCATCCCGACCATGGGGGCACTCTCCGACCGGTTCGGCCGCCGGCCGGTCTACCTCGTCGGTGCGGTCGGCGTGGGGGTCTGGGGGTTCGTCTTCTTCCGCATGTACGACACCCAGTCGTTCGTGCTGCTGGCGCTCGCCGGCACCATCGCCCTGGTCTTCCACGGCGCGATGTACGGGCCGCAGGCGTCCTTCTTCTCCGAGCTGTTCTCCACCCAGGTGCGCTACAGCGGCCTGTCGGTGGCCGGTCAGGTGTCCTCCATCGTGGCGGGCAGCCTGGCACCCGTCATCGCCACGGCACTGCTGATCGAGTACGGCAGTTCGGTGCCGATCTCGCTGTACCTCGCCGGTGCCGCGGTGCTCACGGTGATCGCCGTCCTGCTCAGCCGGGAGACCGCGCGCAGCGACCTGACGCGGGACCCCGCCGCCGATCGGGCGACGGCCGGCGCAGGCCGGCGCTGAGCCCCGCCGTCCGGTGCGGCGCAACGAGGTCATCTCCGCCGACGCCGCGGCGCGAACCGTCGTCGACGGCGACACCGTCGCCACCGGCGGGTTCGTCGGCGTCGGGTTCGCCGAAGAGCCGACGCTCGCGCTGGAACGGCGGTTCGAGGCCACCGGCTCGCCGCGGGACCTCACCCTGGTCCACGCGGCGGGCCAGGGCGACGGCGGCACGCGCGGGCTGGACCACATCGGTGCCGACGGCATGTGCGCCGGGTCGTCGGTGGGCACTGGGGGCTCGTACCGAGCCTCGGGGTGCTCGCGCTCGACGACCGCATCGAGGCGTACTGCCGGCCGCGGGACGTGATCAGCCACCTCTTCCGGGAGATCGCCGGCGGGCGCCCGGGCGTGGGGGGAGGAGCACCTCCTTTTCTCCCGCGCAGCCGGTGCACGTGGCCCTGCTCCGCGGGCCTGTGCGCGACGGACGCGGCGGCCCGGACGCGGCGGAGCCCTTGTCCGCCATGGTCCGGAGCAACGAGGAGCGCTTCTTCCTCTCCTCCAACCGCTACTCGACCACCGCGTTCTCCTGCCGCCAGTTGGGCCGGGAGTTCACCGGGCACGACCTCTACCCCGACCTCAGCGAGCACCCTCGCTGAGCACGTCGTCCACCCCGCCTCGGTGGCGGAGCAGCCAGCAGGACGGGACGACGACGAGGACGGCGCCGGACGCGCCCCCGGAGGCAGGTGCTCAGGAGTTCTGCCGTGTCCCGTCCTCGGGAGCGCTGACGGCCTTGACCATCGATCTGATCTGCAGGCCGGCCGCGGCGGCTGCGACAGCCGCGATCGCGGAACGGAGCAGACGGTGCCTGCGACTCATGGCAGCCTCCCGGAACGGCGGTGTGCCCGATCTCTACTCCGGTGGCTCGATCGGCTCAACGGCCCGTCAGGTCCGGGGACGCCGCGCACGCGGTGCGTCCCAGGTCGGTCCCGGTCACCCTCCGAGCGTGTTCCGGCGAGGGGTCGACTGGAGTTGGCGGGGGAGATCGGCTGGTAGCTCGCCTCGACGACCTTGCTGATCGTCCTGGTGGTCGAGGAGTCGGGCTACTGGCGGCTCATCTGGCTGGCGGTGCTCGTCATCGATGCGGCCGTGGTCGGCTACCGGGTCAGGCGCATGTCTCGACGGCTCCGATCGGCGCAGTCCCGCGCATGAGGGGTCCCCCCCAGAGGCCGCCTTCCGGGAGACCCGGCGCTGCAGCCGTTCAGCACCGCCGACAGCCGGCTCGAGTCCGCACAGAGTCCGCACGTGGTCCGCGAACTGCCGTCAGCGACCCACCCGTCCGAGCTCGACGGCACAGGTCGGCACCCGTGTCCACCGCCGGTCGACGCTGGCCGATCGTCCGTCGACACTCCCCGGCGGACAGACCGGCTGGTTCGCCGTCCGTGGCTGGTCGACGCCCCGGTCGGTCAGCGGGGGCGCGTCTCCGGCGAGCGCCCGGTCAGGAGACGCGTCGTCTGGACGGGTCCCCGGACTCGAACAGCGCGCCCCTCGCCGGTCCGCCGACTGGTGGTCGCCCGCGCCGAGGGGCGAGGGCGCGCAGCTGGTCTGCGCTGAGGGAGCAGCCGCGCGGACAGTCGAACTCGACGGGTCGTCCGTCCACCCAACCGACAGCCGCCGCCCGTCGACAGCTCGGGCAGTCCTCCCAGGTGACCCGCTCACTCGGTTCCATCTCGTTGCCTTCCCGTGCCGTGTGTCGATGCGCGCGTCGTCGCGGACCGGTGCTCACCAGCGCCGCAGCTGGGTCCGGAGGGCGTCCGCGAGACACGACGCGCACCCGTCCGTCCGCCTCGGAGCCCGGGGTCAGGACGTCGAGCTCCCTGCCGCCTGGGCGCGCCACCACGAGCGCCGGGCGCCCGGGGCCGAGTCCGGTGCTCCGGCGCAGCGACGGATCTGGTGGGCGATGACGTGGGCGACGCTGATCTCGCTCCAGCGCGCCCCCGTGGGGGTGCGGAGACCCTCGGCGTCGAGCGTGGCCGCGATGGCGGCCACGGATGCGCCGTCCTGGTGGAGCGCGAGCAGTCGCTGGAGCCAGTGCGAGACGTTCCCACCCCGCTTGACGCGCTTCGGTGTCCTGGCCGCCGCTGTGCGACCGCGCCCTGCGGTGACCGGACGCGTCCACGTCCGCCTCCCCATGAGAGCGGGGAGGGGGACGGCCGGACCCCAGAACCAGCCCTGCGCGGTGGCGCACCCGAGTCCCTGGAGGAGCGCCACCTGCTCGGTCGTCTCGACACCCTCGGCGACCACGCCGACCCCCACGGCCCGGGCGAGGTCGACGATCCACGCGACGATGGCCAGGGCGTCCCGCTGCTCAGCGATGTCCGCGACGAAGCTGCGGTCGATCTTCAGCGCGGAGATGGGGAGGTCCCGCAGGTAGGCCAGCGAGCTGTACCCCGTGCCGAAGTCGTCCATCGCGACCCGGACACCGTGCTCCCGGAGGCCCCGCAGCAGCGCCACCGCCCCGTCGGTGTCCTGCATGATCGCGGTCTCGGTTATCTCGAGGACCAGCCGGCCGGCGGGCAGGCCGGACTCCTCGGTCCAGCCGATCAGGTCCTCGAGGACGCCGGCGTCGGTCAGGCTGGCGGCTGACAGGTTGACGGCGAGGTAGGCGTCCTCGGGCACGACCCCCGCCCGGCGCAGCCGGGCCATGTCGTGCACGGCGCGCCGGATGACCCACCGGTCGAGCTCCGGAGCCAGCCCGCTGAGCTCGGCGACGGTGACGAATGGGTGACACCTCACCGCGCACCGGGTGCGTCCAGCGAGCCAGGGCCTCCAGGCCGACGACGGCCCCCGACCGCAGGTCCACGATGGGCTGGTACTCGAGGTGGACCGCCTCGTCCGCCAGCGCCGTACGGAGATCGGTGGCCAGCGCGTACCGGTGTTCTGCGTCCTCGTCGCGCCTGGCCTCGAAGACGTGCACCCGGCCGCGGCCGGCGCTCTTCCCGGCGTGCACGGCCGTGTCGGCGTGGCGCAGCAGGTCCGTCGCCGGGACCGCCGCGTGCGCCGGGGCGACGACGACGCCGATGGACGCCGTGACGTGCACCGGGGTGTCGTCGACCGGGGTGGGCTGGGCCACCGCGTCGAGGAGACGGCGCGCCAGCGCGCGGGCCTGGTGCTCGTCGGTGTCCTCGCAGATGACCGCGAACTCGTCGTCACCGCAGCGGGCGACGGTCTGGTGGCAGGGCACGGCCGCCCGCAGGCGCGCGCCGACCTCGGCCAGCACCAGGTCACCGACGTCGTGCCCCCGTGAGGCGTTGACCATCCTGAAGTGGTCCAGGTCGACCATCAGGACGGCGGTCGAGCGGTCGGTCCGCGCCAGCGCACGCGTGAGCCGGTCGAGGAGCTGGGAGCGGTCCGGTTGCCGCCCCGGTCCGTCCTGGAGCGCGGCTGCCTGCGGGTGCTGCCTCGCCCGGGGGCCGTAGGTCAGGTCGGCCACCGCCACGTCGGCGCGGACGAACACCAGCTGGCCGGCGTCCGCGCTCGCGCCGGCCAGCACCGACCAGGACGTGGGCACGTCGACGAGGGAGCCGTCGGCGTGCCGGAGCCAGAAGGTCGCGGACCCGGACGCGGCGCCGCCGCGCGCCACGCGCAGGACGTACTGCAGCAGCGCCTCGGAGGAGGGGTGCAGCAGCTCGCGCGCCGGGACGCCGGACACCTCGCCGAGCGACCGGCCCGACAACCGGGCGAGCGCGGCGCCGGCCGTGAGCACCGTGCCGGACAGCGAGCACGAGAACAGGGCGCTCGGGACCTCGTCGGCGCCGGTCCCCCTGTCGCAGGGGTGCGGGTGCCCGTCGGCCGCCACGGCCCCGATCGGCACTGTTGCTCCGTGCTGTGCCCTGGCCACCTGGCTGCTCCTGAGCTGGGGAAGAGGCGGTGCGCGGCTGCGCACCGGCCGTCCTCAGCGTGTGCCAGGAGGCCGGACCCCTACCAGATGCGCCTGTGCCAACCGCCTGGTGCGCTTGCACTAGCACCCACATCCGGCCGATCGGGCAGTGCGGGCGGCGGCACCCGAGCCTGCGGGCGGAGCCCTGACCCGACCGACAGCGGGGCGCCGGCCGGGCTCAGATGCCCTCGACCAGGCCCTCTCGGACGGCGATCGACAGGACCTCGAGCTTGGAGTGCGCGCCGAGCTTGGCCGAGAGGTTGGCCACGTGGTTCCGGACGGTGTGCACGCTGATCGTCAGCTGCTCGGCGATGTCGGCGTTGGACAACCCCCGCGCCAGCAGGTCGAGGATCTCGCGTTCCCGCTCGGTCAGCTCGGCCCTGCCGCCGCCGCTCTGCCTGCGCAGCCGCGGCAGGAGCCGGGTGAGCAGCTTGGCGCTGACCACGGACTCACCCTGGGCAGCGGCCCGTACGCCGTCGATCACGTCGTCCAGCCGCTGGGTCTTGGCGATGAACCCGGCAGCGCCGGCCTCCATGGCGGCGACGAGGAGGCGATCGGAGGTCGTGGCGGTGAGCACCACGATCTTCGCGGAGGGCCGGATGGCGTGCAGGTCCGCGATCGCGCCCACGCCGTCGCCGTCGGGCAGCCGGTGGTCCAGGAGGACGACGTCCGGGGCGGTGGACGCCATCAGGTCACGTGCCTCGGCGATCGACGCCCCCTGTCCGACGACGAGCAGGTCGGGCTCCGCCTGCAGCGCCTGCGCCAGGCTGGCGGCGAACATCTGGTGGTCGTCCACGACCAGGACCCGGACCGTGGGGGGCGAGGACCCACCTGACGTGTCCGGCCACACCACGTTCCGAGTCTGACACGCACCGCACCTGGTGCGCGCGCACTAGACCAGCGGTGCCCTCGCATCACGACAACGGTCGGGGCGTACGCGACCGTGCTCCTGTGCTGACCCCAGTCCGCGGTGAGATCACCGTCGTCATCGCCGATGACGACCACCGCATCGGGGCCGCCGCGGCTGCGCTCCTGGACCAGGAGCCGGACTTCCGGGTCGTCGGGACGGCGGCCACCGGCGACGACGCGGTGACGCTCGTCCGCGACGTCCGAGCGGCACTCGTCCTGACCGACGTGCGGATGCCGGGCGGCGGACCGGACCTGGTCCGCCGACTGGTCGCGCTGCCCCATCGGCCGGTCGTCGCCGGGCTGTCAGCGCAGGCGGACCCGGCGACGTGGACGCGCGTGCTGGCGGCCGGCGGATCCGCCTACCTGCTCAAGGGGACCGTCGCCGACGACCTGCCCGCGCTGCTGCGCCGGTGCGTGCAGGGCCACCTGGTCGTGGGCGTGCCCGGCGCGGCCGACCTGGTCCGCCGGCTGGTCTCCGCCTAGCCGCGTTCCCGTCGGCAGGTCTCCGCGCCCCCCTGCGCCGGGCACGGGGAGGAAGAACGACACGGCGGTGCCGACTCCGCGCGGGCCGGGCCCGGACCGCCACCAGCCGCCGGACGCCAGCGCCCGGTCCCGCATCGCCACGACACCGGAGTGGCGGCGCCCCGAGCGTGCCGACGCCGTGGCGTCCACGCCCGTGCCGTCGTCCACGACCTGCACCTCCACGCCGTGCCCGGTGGCGTCGACGGTGACGCGGACGTGGCGCGCCCGTGCGTGCTTGCGGGCATTGACCATCGCCTCGCGGGCGATCCGGTACGCGGAGACCCGCACCTGCTGCGGGAGGTCGGCCCGCCCCCGCTCCTCGACGGACCACGCGACGTCGCTGTCCTCGAAGACCTGACCCGCCGCATCACACAACCCGTCGGTGAGCGACGCGTCGAGGACCGGCGTCTCCAGTTCGAAGAGCAGGTGGCGCAACCGGACGCTCGCGCCGTGGACGGCGTCCATCACGGTCTCGACCCCGGCGGCCTCCTCGGGCGCGTGGTGGCGCAGCCGGTTGCGGAGGGCGCCCAGGCGCAGGTCGACGGCCGCCAGCGCCTGGACGGAGTCGTCGTGGACGTCGGCGGCGATGCGGGCGCGCTCGTCGTCCTGGGCCTCGACGAGGCGCTCGCTGAGCGCGCGCTGGCGGGCCTCGGTGAGTGCCCGCAGCTCCTGGAACGTCAGGGCCGTGCGCCCGACCATGAGCACGCCGGCGCCCAGCCCCAGGACCGCGGCGACGGGGCTGATCGCGGAGATGCTGCCGTGGAACAGCAGCCCGAGCACGGCGAGACCGCACACGCCGGGGAGGACGAGGACGGTGACCCCTTCCAGGTCCACGGTCCGGGACTCCGTCGAGTGCAGGGACGCCAGCGCCGCGCCGGCCAGCAGCAGGCGGGCCAGGAGCCATCCCAGGTCGACCGGCTCACCCCCGACGTAGGCGTCCCTGGCCACCAGGCCCGCGTAGACCGCGTCGGTCACGAAGAAGGTCACGAACGACGCGCAGAGCAGCCACCAGGACCGGCCGGCGCCCCGGCCGAGGATGGCGAGCGCCGCGACCGCCAGGGCGAGGAGCAGCAGGTCGGCGAACGGGTAGGCGGCGGTCAGCGTCGTGACGCCGTCCTGCTCGAGGGGCACGTCCGCCCCCTCGACGTAGTTCTCCGCCAAGGCCGCGGCCGTCAGGCCGGCGATCAGCCCGTCCAGGGAGAGGCTGGACGGCATCCTGCGCGCCCGGCTGCGCAGTCTCAAGACCAGCCCGATGGCGAGCAGCGTGTAGAAGAGCAGCCACCCCGCATCCGCCCACGAGGGGCTCGGGATCGGGTCGAGGTACTGGTAGTACGCGAAGTAGGTGGTGCTCGCACCGAAGGCCGCGACCAGGCCCGCCGTCATGAACAGCCAGGCCGCCCGGTCCCTGCGGTCGAGGACGCAGCGGAGCGCGAGCACGAGGATGACCAGGCCGTCGACGGTCATGTTCAGCCACCCGTCGATGGCCGACCGGTAGCCCGGCGCCGGGCGGATCCCCGGCAGGAGGGTGACCGCGTAGACCGTGCCCAGCGCGAGCATCAGCCAGGCGGTCACCCGGATGAGCGAGCCGGTGGAGTGCGGCACGTCGCCTCCCGCGTCTGACCCCTGGTCGAGCTGCACACCAGAGGGACGGCGGCCGCCGCGCTGCTCCGCGGCGGGTCCCGACGTCGCCTCCTGGAGGCGGCGGCCAGGACTATAGGCGCTGCGGCTGGGTGATCACCCGGTGCGCGAGTGGCCGGAGGGCCGCTCGTCGGGGACCACGGGAGCCGGCGGACCGGCGACGGCGTCACGGCTCCAGTCGGCGCTCGTCCCCGGTCCGCCACTCGAGCACGATGATGCTGGCGTCGTCCTGCAGGTGGTCGGCCTGGTGGGCCAGGACGTGCCGCATCAGCCGCCGCACGGTCTCCGGGGCGGGGTCCCCGGCGGCGCTGGCGCGGTGCACGAAGTCGGCCAGCCGCTCCTCGCCGAAGAACTCGCCCGCCGGCGACCGCGCCTCGACGATGCCGTCGGTGTAGAGGATGACGCGGTCGCCGGGGCGCAGCTGGGTCTCGCATACGTCGGGCTTGCGCAGCTGCAGGCCGAGCGGGGGGTGCGGCTTGCACGGACCGGGGACGAGCAGCCCGCCGTCGCGGACGATCAGCGGGTGGGGGTGACCCGCGTTGACCCACCGCAGCTGGCCGGTGTCCAGGTGCAGGCGCGCGATGGCCGCGGTGGCGAACCGGCTGCCGCTGAACTCGCCGGCGATCACGTCGTTCACCGCCGCGGCGACGTCCGGCAGGTCGCGCATCTCGCGGCGGGCGTGGCGGTAGGCGCCCACCGCGGTGGAGGCCAGGACGGCGGCCGGCAGCCCGTGGCCGACGGCGTCCAGCACCATGAGGTCGACGGTGGGCCCGTTGACCGCGTAGTCGAACGTGTCGCCACCGATGTCGTAGGCCGGCTCCAGCGCGCCGGAGATCACGACCCGGTCGGAGGCGAAGGTCAGCGGCGGCAGCAGATCCCACTGGATCTCGGCGGCCAGGCTCATGGTCCGCCGCCGGCGCAACTGGGCGAAGATGTCGGTGTAGTTGTCGTTGACGACGACGAGTTCGGCGACGAGCCCGACAAGCGCCCGCATCTCGTCCTCGACGGTCGCCGTGGCCGTGTCGACGACGATCTCCACGACCCCCAGCCGCTCGACGCCGTCCAGCAGCGGCACCCACAGGCGCCTGGTCCGCGAGTGCGCCGGCGACCACACCACCTCCACCTGACGGAACGCCCGTCCGGCCAGCGAACCCTCGACACTCAGCTCCTGCCGGGGTGGCACGCCCTCGCCACGGAGCGGCTGCAGCAGCACCTGCTCGTAGTCGACGAGGTAGATGACGATCTCGCGGGCACCCAGCCTCCGCCCGTGCGCGGCGACGACGGCGGAGAGCTGGTCGGGCGCGAGCAGGTGGACGTCGCGCAGCAACGCCCGCAGCGGGTCACCGGTCCCGGCGAGGTCAGGGGAGGACACGACCGGGTCCGGTGCCCAGAACGCCCGGGTCCACACCGGCCGGGCGCCGGTGGCCCGGTGCCGGGATCGGGAACAGCAGCGGCCGTCGGTGCGCTGACCACGGGGTGAGTGTCGCGTCTGCTGCCACCGTGTCCTTCGACGACCGCTTCGCCCGGGAGCTGCCGGAGATGGCGGTGTCCTGGCAGGCCGACGAGGCGCCGGACCCGCGCCTGCTCGTGCTGAACGACGGGCTGGCCACCGAGCTCGGCCTCGACCCCGCCTCGCTGCGCAGCCCCGAGGGCGTGCGAATGCTGGTCGGCACCGCCGTCCCCGGCGGTGCGAAGCCGGTGGCGCAGGCCTACGCCGGGCACCAGTTCGGCGGCTTCGTCCCACGGCTCGGCGACGGCCGGGCGCTGCTGCTCGGCGAGCTGGTGGACGCCGAGGGCCGGCCGCGCGACCTGCACCTCAAGGGGTCGGGCCGCACACCGTTCTCCCGCGGCGGCGACGGGCTGGCCGCGGTCGGTCCGATGCTGCGCGAGTACGTGATCAGCGAGGCCATGCACGCCCTGGGCATCCCGACCACCCGCTCCCTCGCCGTGGTGGCGACCGGCCGCGCCGTGCGCCGGGAGACCCTGCTGCCCGGCGCCGTGCTGGCCCGCGTCGCGAGCAGCCACCTGCGCGTCGGCAGCTTCCAGTACGCCGCGGCCACGGGGGACGTCGACCTGCTGCGCCGCCTCGCCGACCACGCGATCGCCCGGCACCACTCACAGGCCGCCGACGCCGACAACCGGTACCTGGCGCTGTTCGAGGCCGTCGTCGCGGCGCAGGCGTCGCTCGTGGCGCGGTGGGTGCTCGTCGGCTTCGTGCACGGGGTGATGAACACCGACAACACGACGATCTCCGGCGAGACGATCGACTACGGTCCCTGCGCGTTCATGGAGGGCTACGACCCGGCGACGGTCTACAGCTCGATCGACCACGGCGGGCGCTACGCCTACGGCAACCAGCCGATCGTCATGGAGTGGAACCTCGCGCGGTTCGCCGAGGCGCTGCTGCCGCTGCTCGCCGAGGACCAGGAGCAGGCCGTCGCCCTCGCGGTGGAGGCGCTCGGCCGGTTCCGCCCGGAGTACAACGCGGCCTGGACGGCGGGCATGCGCGCCAAGCTCGGCCTGCCCGAGGGCCTGGACGACGAGGTCGCCGCGTCGCTCGTCGACGACCTGCTGACGCTGATGGCGCAGAGCCGCGTCGACCTCACCAGCTTCTTCCGCTCCCTCGGCACCGCTGCCCGGGGGGACGCCGAGCCCGCCCGGCTCGTGGTGCTGGACCTCGCGGCGTTCGACGGCTGGCTGGAGCGGTGGCGGGCACTGGCACCGGACGCCGAGGTGATGGACCGGACCAACCCCGTCTACGTCCCGCGCAACCAGCTGGTCGAGGAGGCGCTCGACGCCGCGACCGCCGGCGACCTGGCCCCGTTCGAGCGCCTGCTGGAGGTCGTGGCCCGGCCCTTCGACGAGCGGCCCGGTCTGGAGCGCTACACGACCCCGGCCCCGGAGGGCGCCGGCCCGTACCGCACCTTCTGCGGCACCTGAGGCACGCCGCCCGCTGCGGTGGCGCACGACCGCGCCGGGGGCGACGGCACCTCCGGCGGGATCTCCCCGGAGGTGCCGTCGGCCCGTTCAGGAGGCGCAGGCTCCGGCTACCCGTGGTCCGCCACGGTCACCGCGCGAGGCCCGTGCCGACCGGTCAGCCGTGGCGGTGGCCGTGGCCGCCGTTCCTGCCGTGGTCCTTCTTGCCGTGGTCCTTCTTGCCGTGGTCGTCCTCGTCGTGGTCGTCGGCGTCGGCGTCGACCTCGTCCAGCTCACCGCACGCGACGGGGAGCTCGGCCTCCAGGGGCGCGCCCAGCGCGGTGATCGGCTCGGCGTCGTACGTCCCGTCGTCGTCCAGGTCCTCGCCGTGGATGACGATGTGCAGGTCGTCGAGCTCGTCGAGGACGTCGTCCGGCACGTCGAGGAGGACGCGCTGGTAGCTCAGCGTGCCGTCCTCGTCCGCCACGGGCGCACGGTCGAGGGCGAGCCCGGAGTCCGCACTCGTGTCACCCTCCGCGCTGAAGGTGACCAGGATCGGGCCGTAGGCCGGCAGCCCGTCGGCGGTCTCGATCAGCCGGTCGTCCACCCCGCCGGCCCTGAACCGCGGGCCGGGGCACTCGTTCTCCGCCTCCAGCTCGCCGTGGATGTGCATGAGGTGCGGCAGCAGCGGGCTGAGCCCCCAGGCCTCCACCTCCACCTTGAGCTCGCCGTCCACCTCGACCAGCTCCGCATGGCCGTTCACGTCGGACCCGCTGTCGGCCTTCGGGTGGTGGGGCACGGGGTCCAGGCGGGCCTGGTACGTCGCGGCGTCCCACCCGTCGTCGTACTGGCGGTCCGATCCGAGCGCCGGGGTGGCGAGGGCCGGCAGCAGGGCCGCGCCGGCCAGGACGCTGAAGAGTGCTCGATTGCGCATGGTGTTCCTCTCGGGAGGCGGTCGGCCGAGCCACCACGGCTCGACGACGCCTCCTGTTCGGGCCCAGGTGAGGCGCGGTTCAGCCGCTCGGGTCCCCTGACCTGGGTTCCTGCTGCGGTGCGGCGTGTCCGCGCTGGATGTGACGTGGGCGACAGCAGGGCGTGGGGTCGCCCCGTGTGGCCGGAGCTCCGCGGCCGTTTGCCAGGTCAGCAACGATCCTTGCCGTCGGATGACTCGCGGTCGCACAGTCGTCGTGGAGGTGGTCACGGTGACCGGAGAGCTGGGGAACGGGTACGACGTCGTGGTGGTCGGCGGGGGCGCGGCCGGGCTGAACGGGGCGCTGGTGCTGGCGCGCTCGCGGCGCTCCGTCGTGGTGCTGGACGCGGGTGCCCCGCGGAACGCGCCCGCGGCGGGCGTGCACGGGCTGCTCGCCCGCGAGGGCATGCGACCCGGTGAGCTGCTGGAGCGCGGGCGGGCCGAGGTCCGCTCCTACGGCGGCCAGGTGGTGGACGGCGAGGTCGCCACGGTCGCGCGGGACGGCGACGGGTTCACGGTCGGGCTGGCCGACGGGCGCAGCACGCGCGCGCGGCGGCTGCTGGTGACCACCGGGCTGGTCGACGAGCTGCCCGACGTCCCCGGGCTGCGCGAGCGGTGGGGCCGCGACGTGCTGCACTGCCCGTACTGCCACGGCTGGGAGGTGCGCGACCGGGCGATCGGCGTGCTGGCCAACGGTCCCATGGCGGTGCACCAGGCGCTGCTGTTCCGCCAGCTCAGCCCCGACGTCACCCTGTTCGCCCACACCCACCCGGCGCCGGCCGGTGAGCAGGCCGAGCAGCTCGCCGCCCTCGGGATCCCGGTGGTGACCGGCGAGGTGGCGTCGCTGGTGGTCGACGGCGACCGCGTCACCGGCGTGCGGCTGGCCGACGGCACGGTGGTGGCCCGCGAGGCGGTCGCCGTCCAGTCGCGCATGGTCGCCCGCGCCGGCTTCCTCGCCGGCCTCGGGCTCGACCCCCTGCCGCACCCCTCGGGGATGGGCGAGCACCTGCCCGCCGACCCCACCGGGCGCACCGCCGTCCCCGGCGTGTGGGTCGCCGGCAACGTCACCGACCTGTCCGCCCAGGTGGGCGCCGCCGCCGCGGCCGGCGCGACGGCCGGCGCCCAGGTCAACTACGACCTCGTGGTCGAGGACACCGCCCGCGCCGTCGCCGCCGCACGCGAGCCGGTGGAGGTCTGAGCGACGGATGGGGCCGACCAGGAATGTCCGGTCGCCGTCCCGCCTTGCCCCCTGACATCCGGCCAGCGTGGGCCGCTCGCACACCGCCTGACCGACAGGGACACCCGTGACAGACCTGCAGGACCGCGCCGCTCCGGCGACGCTCGTACCGACGACCGCGGACGCGCCGCCCAACCGGGCACTGCTCGCCCTCCTCCTCGGCGCCTTCGTCGCCGTGGGGCCGCTGACCATCGACATGTACCTCCCGGCGCTGCCGACCATCACCGCGGAGCTGGAGACGACGTCGGCGATGGTCCAGCTGACCCTCACCGGCACGCTCGTCGGCCTGGCCATCGGGCAGCTGGTCCTCGGGCCGCTGTCCGACGCGTTCGGCCGGCGCGGTCCGCTGCTGGCCGGCACGGCGCTGTACGTGGTGGCGTCCCTGCTCGTCCTGGTCGCCCCGACCATCGAGGTCCTCGGCGTGCTGCGCGTGCTCCAGGGCGTGGGCACGGCGGCCGGTGCGGTGGTCGCCATGGCGATCGTGCGCGACCTGTTCACCGGACGGGCCGCGGCCACCATGCTGTCGCGGCTGTTCCTCGTGCTCGGGGCCGCGCCGGTGCTGGCGCCGACCCTCGGCGGGGAGCTGCTGCGGTTCACCAGCTGGCGCGGCATCTTCGCCGTCCTCGCGGTCTACGGCCTGCTGCTGCTCGCCGTGGGCTGGTTCTTCCTGCGCGAGACGCTGCCGCCGGCCCGCCGCAGCACCGCCGGCCTCGGCGGCACGCTGCGCACCTACCGGCGGCTGCTGCGCGACCGCACGCTCGTCGGCCTGGTGCTGGTCGCCGGGCTGACCATGGCCGGGCTGTTCAGCTACGTCTCCGGCTCCTCCTTCGTCTTCCAGCGCCAGTTCGGCCTCGACGAGCAGGAGTTCGGCATGCTGTTCGGCGCCGGTGCCGTCTGGCTGATCGCCGCGACCCAGCTCAACCCGGTCGTGCTCCGGCGCTGGGCCCCGGCCCAGGTGCTCGTCGCGGGCGTCGTGGGCGGTGCGCTCTCGGGCGCGGTCATGCTGGTGCTCGCCCTGACCGGCACCGGCGGCCTGCCGGGCGTCGTCGTCCCGCTGTGGGCCATGCTCTTCGCCTCCGGCCTGGCGCTGCCCAACGCGCCGGCCCTGGCGCTGTCCCGGCACGGCGACTCCGCCGGCGCGGCCGCGGCGCTGCTGGGCGCGGTCCAGTTCGGCGTCGGCGCCGCGGTCTCCCCGGTCGTCGGGCTGCTGGGCAACGACGCGGCGGCGATGGGCACGGTCATCCTCGTCGCCCTGTCGCTGGCCATCGTGGTGCTGGTGGCCGTCGTCCGGCCGTGGCAGCTGACCGACGTCGAGGAGCCGGCGCCGGCCCGCTGACCGGACGGGCCGGGCCTGCCCGAGCGGCCGGTTGACGACCGGCGGGTCCGGCGGCCACGGTCGCCGGGTGAGCGACAGCCGGGGAGTCCTCGACCGCCGCGGGCTGGGCGTGCTGACGGCCAGCCACGTCGTCGACGACCTCTACCAGGGAGCAGTGCCCGCGCTGCTGCCCTTCCTGGTGCTGGAGCGGGGGTACACCTACGCGGCCGCGACCGGCATCACCCTGGCCGCCACGGTCCTGTCGTCGGTGGTGCAGCCGGCGTTCGGCGTCCTGGTCGACCGGCGGCCGCTGCCCTGGCTGACCCCTGTCGGGCTGCTGGTGGCCGGCGTCGGCATCGGGCTGGCCGGGGTCGGCGGCTCCTACTGGTGGACCTGGGCGGCGGTGGCCCTCTCCGGCCTCGGCGTGGCCGCCTACCACCCGGCCGCGGCCCGGGCGGCCCGCGCCGCCGCGGGTGCCTCCGCGCAGGGGATGAGCTGGTTCGCCGTCGGCGGCAACGCCGGACTGGCCCTGGGGCCGGTCGTGGTCACCCCGGTGCTGCTGGCCTACGGCGTGGCCGGGACGCCGCTGCTCGCCCTGCCGGCGCTGGTCATGGCCGCCGTCCTGCTGGCCCTCGGCCGGCGGGCCCGCAGCCGTCCGCGACCGGCAGGCGGGGGAGGGGGTGCCTCCCTCCGGGACGACGACTGGCGGTCGTTCGGCTGGCTCGCCGGGCTCGTGGTGATCCGCTCGGTCCTCTACTTCGGGGTGTCGTCGCTGGTGGCGCTGTACGTCATCGACCGCTTCGGCGTTACGGCCTCGGCCGGCTCCGCGGCGCTGACCACGTTCCTCGCGGTCGGGGCACTGGGCACCTTCGCCGGCGGCTGGCTGGCCGACCGGTGGGGCCGGGTCCCGGCGATCCGGCTCGGCTACGCCGTCGCCGTCCCCGGTCTGGTGCTGCTCGTCGCCGCGCCGTCCTGGCCGGTGGCCCTGGCCGCCGCCGTCCTGCTGGGTGTCGGGCTCTACCTGCCCTTCTCCGTGCAGACGACGCTGGGGCAGGAGTACCTGCCGAACCGGATCGGCACCGCCTCCGGCGTCACCCTGGGCCTGGCCGTGTCGGCCGGTGGCGCCGCGACGCCGCTGTTCGGGCTGCTGGCCGACGCGCACGGCCTGGTGTGGTCGCTGGCGGCGCTCCTGCCGCTGCCCCTGCTCGCCCTGCTCATCACCCTGCGGCTGCCGCCCGGCCTGGTCAGCACGCCGGCCCGCCGGGACGAGCGCCGGGAGTCCCCGCCGGAGCACGCTTCCCGGCACCGCTGAGGTCGAGCGTGGAGGGAGTTCAGTCATCGTCGATCGCGGCGGGGCGAGCCGGTGACGTCGACCCGGCTACAGGGGGGCGAGCGCACATCGTCCGGCGATAGACCGAGAACTGTCGTACCCCGAACGTATGTTCGGGTCGTGGCGGTGGTGGCAGAGCAGCAGACCCCTCTGGAGGGGCTGTTGGTCGACTGGTTGGTCGACCAGCCGCTGCTGGGTGCCCGCCTCCCGGTGTCGATGCTGACCCGAGCGCAGAAGGCCGCCGAGCTGCAGCGGGTGATCTCCGCCCGGGCGATGGCGGCGGCGTACGAGGCCGAGCTGGTGCTGGGGCTGGCCGACGACAGCCCCGACACGTTGGATCCGCCGCCCGGGCATCCGGGTGCGCGGAAGGGGTCGTGGGCTGCGGACACCGAGCTGCCCGGGGTGAGTGAGTTCTTCCCGGCCGAGCTGGCGGTGGTGCTCAACTGCGGGCGGGGCACCGCCGCGCACCTGGCGCACCGCGCGTGGGTGTACCGGGAGAGCCTGCCGGCCACCTGGGCCGCCCTGTCCGACGGTGTGCTGGACGAGGCGCGGGCCAAGGTGCTGGTCGACGTGCTGGCGCACACCTCCCCGGCGATCGCCCGGGTGATCGAGTCCCGGCTGCTGCCCGAGGCGGCCGGCCTGTCGACCGGCCGGCTGCGGGCCCGGGCGCTGGCGCTGCTGCTGGAGCTCGACGCCGCCGCGGTCGACAAGCGGCGCACGGACGCGCGCCGGCAGGCCGACGTGCGCTCCTACGCCTCGCACCTGGAGGGCATGTCCACGCTGGCCGCGGACCTGCCGACGCCGGTGTCCGAGGAGTGCTTCTCGATGGTCGACCAGCTGGCCGCCCTGCTCAAGGCCGACGGCGATCCCCGCCCGATCGGCGAGCTGCGCGCGGAGGTGCTGGCGGACCTGATCCGCCGGCCGTGGGACACCAGCCGACCGGCGGTCACCGCACGGCTGGACATCACCGCGGACCTGGCGAGCCTGGCCGGGCGCTCCGGCGCCGCGGGTGAGGTGAACGGACAGCCGATCACTGCCGCCCACCTCCGTGAGCTGCTGGAAGAACTGGGCGCCCTGGGGCTGCGGGCGCCGCAGCATGGGTCGCTGGCGTTCGCGCTCACCGACGCCGAGGGCCGGCTGCTGGCCACGGCCACGCCGGCGCAGCTGGCCCGCTTGGTCCGCCGCGGCTGCCGGGACCACCCCGACCGCGACTGCGGCTGCCCCGTATTGGGCGCGCCGCCGGCCACCGAGGCCTACACGCCCACCGCCGCCCAGGACGCCTTCGTCAGCACCCGCGACCGCGCCTGCCGCTTCCCGAACTGCGGGCAACGGGTCGGCTGGACCGACCGCGACCACGTCCTCCCGCACGCCGACGGCGGCGAGACCGACTGCGCCAACCTGTGCTGCCTGTGCCGCTCCCACCACCGGCTCAAGACCTTCGCCCGCGGCTGGCGGTTCACCATGACCCCCGACGGCACCCTGACCGTCACCACCCCCTCCGGGGTCACCCGCACCACCCGACCACCCGGCACGCGCGCCCGGGTACCGGAACCGCCGCAGACCACCGGCTCCCCGCCGACGCGGGCCGCCCCGGACGACGAGCCACCCTTCTGACCCCCGGCTCGACGATGCGCGGAACGAACGGCGCACCGCTGTCGGTCCTGGAGTGCGGGCGCCCTGTCGACGGGGCCGCTCGCCTCGGAGTCCGCCCGTGTGACCCACCCGAGAGCGGCGACTGGCCAGCCCATCACGGGTTCCGGAACCGGCGCGAGCCGCAGTCGCCTGATCGAGTGACCACGGCGGTCACCCGGAGCGAGGGCCGGAGGTCGCCCCTAGCTTCCGGCTCATGACCTCCCCGAAGCGCCGCCTGCTGGGTCCCGTCCTCGCCGGGCTCACCGTCCTCGCCGCGGCCACCGCGTGCGCCGAGCAGCCGGCGGGGGGCGAGGCCGCGGCGCCGTCCTCGTCGAGCACGGCGCCGTCGTCCAGCGAGGCGCCCGAGGAGCTCAGCACCCAGGACGAGCTCGCCGCGGGGCTGCTGCCGGCCGACGCGTTCGGGCCCGAGGCCAACGTCGTCACCGTCGACGTCCGCCAGGTGGCCACCGGCGCGGCCGGCGGGCTGCCGCAGGGCGCGACCGTGACGCCGCCGGAGTGCGGTCAGAACCTGGGTGCCACGACGGTCACGCCGGAGGACTTCGGCGCCATCGTGGCCCAGACGGCGACCGCCCCGGACGCCGTCACCGTGGAGGTCCTGGCCGAGGCCGAGCAGCCGCAGGAGGCCGGGCCGCGGTTCGACCAGCTGGTCGAGCAGTGCCCGAAGGTGACCGTCGAGGCCCCCGACGGCACCACCATCACCGTCGACTTCGCGCTCCTGGAGGTCCCCGAGCTGGGCGACGCGAGCGGCGGGGTGCGCCTCACCACCGCCGTGTCGGCGCCCGACGGCACGCAGCTGACCGTGCCCTCGCTCCTGGCGGTCGCCACCGACGGTCCGCGGACGGTGTTCCTGCAGCGCACCGGCACCGGCTCCGAGCCGCTCGACGAGGCCGCCTTCACCGACCTCCTCGAGCAGGCGTTCCGGACCCAGCAGGACGCCTGACCGCGTCGTGGACGCCGCGCGGAAGCGGACCACCGCGGCCCGCGTGCACCTCGTGGCCTTCGCCGCCTGGGTCGGCACCTGGGTCGTCAGCGTGGTCGCGGCCGGCGGCCGGACGACGATCGTGGCCGACACGCCGCCGGAGTACGTGGCCCTGGCCGTGCTCTTCGCCAGCTGCGTCGTCACCGTCACCAGCGCCGTGGTCGCCCGGCTGGACGTCGGCGGGACACGCGCGACCACCGGGCCGCTCATGGCGACCGCCGCGATGCTCGGCCTGATGCTCCCCTCCGCGGTGCGGCGCATCGGCGGGCCGCGCGGGGAGCGGCCGGAGGGGCGCGACCACCCGACGGGGTGAGCGCTCCCGGGCCAGCGGGCCTGGGCGTGCCATCGTCCCTGCGTGCTCGTCGTCCTGGCCGTCGTCGCCCTGGTTCCCGGCGCGGCCGCGGGGGTGCTGGTCAACCGGGCCGCCGGCCGCTTCCCGTGGCCGGCCGGGACGAGTGCTCGCGAGCTGGTGGCGCCCGGGCCGGTCGCCGTCCGGCCGCCGGTGGTCGAGGCGCTGACCGCGCTGCTCGCCGTCCTCACCGTGCTGCGGTTCGGTGCCTCCTGGGAGCTGCCCGCCTTCCTGCTCCTGGTCGTGGCCGGTGTGCTGCTGACCGTCGTCGACCTGCGGCACCGGCTGCTGCCCAACCGGGTCGTGCTGCCCGCGCTGGTCGCCGGTGCGGCGCTCCTGCTCGTGCCTGCCGTGGCCGGCGGCGCGTGGGACGCGCTGCTGCGGGCGGTGCTCGGCGCGGCGACGCTGTTCGCGGTGTACCTGGCGCTGGCGCTGGTCTCGCCGGGGGGACTCGGCATGGGTGACGTCAAGCTCGCCGCGCTCCTGGGGCTGTACCTGGGCTGGCTCGGCTGGCCGGTGGTCGTCCTCGGCGCGCTGGCCGGCTTCGTCGTCCAGGCGGTGGTCGCGCTGGCCCTGCTGGCCACCCGGCGGATCGGGCTGCGCGGCGAGCTGCCGTTCGGCCCGGCCATGCTCGCCGGCGCCGCCCTGGTGATCGGCGGGACCGCGCTGCTGCCCTGAGGCGGTCACCGCGAGTGACGGCGGCGGTGGGCGTTCACCCGGGCGGGCGGACGGTGTCGGCCGACCGGGTGGACGGGGCTCAAGCGGGCAAGCCGATCTCTCGACACCCCCTGGCAAGTGCTGCGACGCCGGGTCACCCCCGACCCGGACCGGTCGGCACCGTCCTCCAGGGAGTCCCCGTGCTGAACCTCGTCACCAACCCGCTCGCCACGGTCGTCACGCTCTACTCGTTCGTCGAGGAGCGCCTCAAGCGCGAGGAGAAGGGCGCGACCGCCGTCGAGTACGGCCTCATGGTCGGCCTGATCGCCGTCGTCATCATCGCCGCGGTCGTCCTGCTCGGGAAGAACCTCGACGCCCTGTTCGACACCATCGGCACCAAGCTGGGCTCCACCGCCACCACCGGCACCGGCACGACTCCCGCCACCTGAGCACTCGCATCTTCCACGGCGCAGCGGCCCCGTCCCCCCGGGGCCGCTGCGCCGCGCCGTACCCGGACGACTACTGCGGAGGAGGTGGGGGACAGATGCGCACCCGACTGCGCGACGAGCACGGCGCGAGCGCCGTCGAATTCGCGATGATCGTGCCGCTGCTGCTCGTCCTGGTGCTCGGCATCGCCGAGTTCGGGCACGCGTTCCAGGTGCAGGGCACGCTGTCCGCCGCCGCCCGCGAGGGTGCCCGTGTCATGGCCCTGCAGAACGACCCGGCCGCGGCGCGCAGGGCCGTCCGCGATGCCAGCCCCACGCTCGACCCCCTGGTCGCCAACGCGCAGATCACCGTCACGCCGCAGACCGGCTGCCCGACGTCCAGCACGACGACCCAGAACGTACGGGTGACCGTCGCCTACCCGATGCCGTTCCTCACCGACTTCTTCGGCGCGCGCATCGACCTGACCGGGACGGGGGTCATGCGGTGCAACGGCTGACCTCCCGGATCCGGCGGCGGCTGGCCGGGGAGCACGGCGCCGCGGCGGTGCTCCTGGCCCTGCTGCTGGTGCCGATCCTCGGGTTCACCGCGATCGCGGTCGACGTCGGCGCGCTCTACGCGGAGCGCACCCGGTTGCAGACCGCGGCCGATGCCGCGGCCCTCGCCGTCGCCCGTGACTGCGCCCGTGGCGCCTGCGGCGACATGCGGGCCACGGCGCAGGGCATGGTCGACGCCAACCTCGGCGACGCCTCCGCCGCCCCGCCGGTGCTCGCCAGCGACCCGCTCCGCGTGACCGTCACCGGCAGCACGCCCACCGAGCACTGGTTCGCACCGGTCATCGGCCACGAGTCGACGCAGGTGAGGGCGACCGCGACCGTCGCCTGGGGCGCGCCCGACGCCGGGACGGCGATGCTGCCGCTGATCTTCTCCTGGTGCGAGTTCAAGGCCCAGACCGGCGGCGGCCTGCCCTCGACCACCACCGAGCGCACCATCGAGCTGCCGAAGAAGTCCGACACCGGGTGCACCGGGCCCTCCGACATGTTCGTGCCCGGCGGCTTCGGCTGGCTGACCACCGACGGTGGCGGCACCACCTGCCGGGCCACGAGCCGGGTCGGCGGCCGGTTCACCTCCGAGCCGGGCAACAACCCGTCCCGGGGCTGCGAGACCGACGACGTGGCCGCGCTGGTGGGCCGCACCGTGCTGCTGCCGATCTTCGACGAGGCGGGCGGCACCGGCAGCAGCGCCTGGTACCACGTCTACGGCTACGCCGCGTTCACGATCACCGCGTACCACTTCGGCGGCCAGTACGACGCCGGCAAGCCGTGCAAGGGCGAGGACCGCTGCATCCGCGGCTACTTCACCCGCTTCGTCGACGCCGGCAACTCCTTCTCCTACGGCCCTGGTGCGCCCTCCCTGGGCGCCTGGGTCCTCCGACTCGTCCGATAGGGGCCCCTCGTGAGACGCCGACTGCTCGCCGTCCTCGCGGCGCTGCTCCTCGCCGCCACCGGCGCCGTGGTCCTGCTGGCCTACGTGCGCGGTGCCGACGCCCGCGCCCTGGCCGGGGTGCAGACCGTGGCCGTCCTCGTGGTCGACCAGCCGGTCGCCGAGGGGACGCCGGGAGAGGACCTGGCCGGCCTGGTCCGCACCGAGCAGGTGCCGGTCAAGGCCGCCGTCCCGGGCGGGGTCACCGACCTCGACGCGCTGGCCGGGCAGGTCGCCACCGTCGACCTCCAGCCGGGCGAGCAGCTGCTGGCCGCCCGCTTCGCCGCACCGGACGACCTCGGGGTGCCCGGCACGGTCGCCCCACCCGAGGGGGCGTCGGAGGTGAGCATCCTGCTCGAGCCGCAGCGCGCGGTCGGCGGCCGGCTCGCGGCCGGGGACACCGTCGGCGTGCACGTCTCCCTCGAGGGGCAGACGCACGTCGTCCTCAACCGCGTCCTGGTCACCCAGGTCCAGGGCGCGCCGGCGCCGGCCGAGGGCGAGGGGACGGAGACCGCGTCCTCCGGCGGGGCGGCGCCCACGAACAGCCTCATGGTCACCCTCGGGCTGCGCCCCGAGCAGACCGAGGCCGTCGTCTTCGGCATGGAGCACGGCACGGTCTGGCTCTCCCTCGAGCCCGAGGGTGTCGACCTCGAGGGCACCGAGGTCCTCACCCCCGGGAACATCTACGAGAAGGACTTCTCATGAGTCGTGTGGTGCTCGGCGCAGCCGACGAGGAGCTCGTCCTGCGCGTCAAGGAGGCGACCGAGGGCGACGTGCACGTGCTGCCGGCCGGCCGGCTGCCCGCCGACCCGGCGCGGCTGTTCGAGCAGCTGGTGGACGGCGAGCTGCCCGACGTCCTGCTGATCGGCCCGGGGGCGGCGCCGGACGCGGTGCTCACCCTCGCCTCCCGGCTCGACGTGCAGAGCCCCGGGATCACCGTGGTGCTCATGGCCGAGGCCTCTCCGCAGATGTGGCAGGCGGCGATGCGCTCCGGCATCCGCGACCTGCTCTCGCCCAACGCCGACGTCCTCACCATCCGGGAGGCCGTCGAGCGGGCCGGTGCCGCCGCGGCCGGACGGCGGCGGGTGCTGCGCCCGGTCGAGGAGACCGCCCGCTACACCGGCCGGGTGATCACGGTGGCCTCGCCGAAGGGCGGCGTCGGCAAGACCACCGTCTCGACCAACCTGGCGATCGGGCTGACCGCGGCCGCACCCCAGTCGACGGTGCTGGTCGACCTCGACGTCCAGTTCGGCGACGTCGCCTCCGCCCTCGGCCTGGTCCCCGAGTACGCGCTGCCCGACGTCGCCCACGGCCCGGCGGCCGAGGACACGATGGTCCTCAAGACGTTCCTCACCCAGCACCCCAGCGGCCTGTACGCGGTGTGCGGCGCGGAGTCCCCGGCCGCCGGGGACACGGTGACCGCCGCCGACGTCACGCGGCTGCTGACCTCGCTGGCCCGCGAGTTCCGCTACGTCGTCGTCGACACCGCGCCGGGGCTGTCGGAGCAGACGCTCGCCGCCCTCGACCGCGCCACCGACGTGGTCATGGTGACCAGCATGGACGTCCCCGGCGTCCGCGGGCTGCGCAAGGAGCTCGACGTGCTCCGCGAGCTATGCATGATCCCGGCCGGCCGGCACGTGGTCATGAACCTCGCCGACGCCAAGGGCGGGCTCTCGGTGCGCGACGTCGAGACGGCGATCGGCACCGGTGTGGACGTCGTCGTCCCGCGCTCGGCCGCCGTGCCGGTGTCGACCAACCAGGGGGTGCCGATCGTCGCCGGCGGCCGCAAGGACCCGGCGGCCAAGGAGCTGCGCCGCCTGGTGTCCCGGTTCGCCGCCACCCCGATCGTGCGACCGGGCCGGTACCGGGCCAAGCACCGGGCGGCGTCGTGAACCTCTCCTCGCGCCTCGCCGTCGCCCAGGGGCGGCACTCCGCCCCGGAGACCCCAGCGCCGACGCCGGTCCCGGTGCCCCGGCCGGTCCCCCCGGTGGCCGGCACGCCACCCACCGACGCGCTGGCCAAGCTCAAGGACCGGGTCGCCAAGGCGCTGTTCGAGCGCATGGGCAACCGGATGAACGACCCCTCGCTGTCCGAGGAGGCGCTGCGCACGATCGTGCTCGGCGAGCTCGACGAGGTGGTCGAGGAGGAGCGGGTCCCGCTCTCGACCGAGGAGCGGGCGCGGCTGACCGCCGAGCTGGCCGACGACGTCCTCGGCTACGGCCCGCTGCAGCGGCTGCTCGACGACCCGACCGTCACCGAGATCATGTGCAACGGCCCGGACGCGGTCTACGTCGAGCAGGAGGGCCGGCTGGTCCGCACCGGCGCGCGGTTCACCTCCGAGGAGCACCTGCGCCGGGTCATCGACCGGATCGTGTCGAAGGTGGGACGGCGGATCGACGAGTCCTCGCCGCTGGTCGACGCGCGCCTGGCCGATGGCTCCCGGGTCAACGCGATCATCCCGCCGCTGGCCTTCAGCGGGTCGACGCTGACCATCCGCAAGTTCGCCAAGGACCCGTTCGGCGTCGACGACCTGATCGGCTTCGGCACCCTGTCGCCGGAGATGGCCGAGCTGCTGCGCGCCTGCGTCGAGGCCCGGCTGAACATCATCGTCTCCGGCGGCACCGGCACGGGGAAGACGACGCTGCTCAACGTGCTGTCCTCGTTCATCCCGGACGGCGAGCGGATCGTCACCATCGAGGACGCCGTCGAGCTGCAGCTGCAGCAGGACCACGTCGTCCGGCTGGAGTCGCGCCCGCCCAACATCGAGGGCCGCGGCGCGATCACCATCCGCGACCTGGTGCGCAACTCGCTGCGGATGCGCCCCGACCGGATCGTGGTCGGGGAGTGCCGCGGCGGGGAGTCGCTGGACATGCTGCAGGCGATGAACACCGGCCACGACGGCTCGCTGTCGACGGTGCACGCCAACTCCCCGCGCGACGCGATCGCCCGGCTGGAGACCCTGGTGCTGATGGCCGGCATGGACCTGCCGCTGCGCGCCATCCGCGAGCAGATCGCCTCGGCCGTGGACGTCGTCGTCCAGCTGACCCGGCTGCGCGACGGCACCCGCCGGGTCACCCACGTGACCGAGGTGCAGGGCATGGAGGGCGAGACGGTCACCCTGCAGGACGCGTTCCTGTTCGACTACTCCGCCGGCGTCGACGCCGCCGGCCGGTTCCTCGGCAAGCCGGTGCCCACCGGTGTGCGGCCGCGGTTCACCGACCGCTTCGACGAGCTCGGCATCAAGGTCTCGCCGCGGGTCTTCGGGACCGTCGAGCCGCGGCGGGGGTGGGCCTGATGCTGCTCGCCGCCGGGCTGCTCGCGGTGACCGGCGCGCTGCTGCTGCTCGCGTTCGTCGTCCTCCCGGCCGGGCCGCGGCGGGTGCCGCTGTCCCGCCTGGACCCCACGGTGGCGCCACCGGCGTCCGCGCTCGCCGGGGCCTCGGCCGCGGCCGGCGCCGCGGTGGAGCGGGTGCTGGCCCGGCGCGGGCTGGTGGCCCGCGGTGCGGCCGCACTGGAGCGGGCCGGGGTGGCGATGGCCCTGCCGGACGTCGTCCTGCTGGTCGGCCTGGCCGCCGTCGTCCTCGGCGCGCTCGGCTTCCTGCTCGGCGGGGTGCTGCTCGCCCTGCCGCTCGCGGCGCTGGCCCCGCTGGGCACCAAGGTGCTGCTCGGGCTGAGGCGCGGACGGCGGCAGGTGGCCTTCGCCGACCAGCTCGACGACTCGCTGCAGCTGATGGCCTCGAGCCTCCGGGCGGGGCACAGCCTGCTGCGCGCGGTGGACGCGGTCTCCACGGAGGCCGCCTCGCCCACGTCGGAGGAGTTCGCCCGCATCGTCAACGAGACCCGGGTGGGCCGCGACCTCGGCGACGCCCTCGAGGAGGTGGCCGAGCGGACCGCCAGCGACGACTTCCGCTGGGTCGCCCAGGCGATCGGCATCCACCGCGAGGTCGGCGGCAACCTGGCCGAGGTGCTGGACACCGTCGGGCACACCATCCGGGAGCGCAACGCGATCCGCCGGCAGGTCAAGGCGCTGTCGGCCGAGGGCAAGCTGTCGGCGGTCGTGCTGATGAGCCTGCCGTTCGGCATCGTCGGGTTCCTGTCCGTGACCAACCCCGCCTACCTCGCCGGCTTCACCGAGGGCCTCGCCGGCTACCTGATGATCGCGACGGTCGTCGTGCTGCTCACGGTCGGCGGGCTGTGGCTCAAGAAGACCGTGGCGATCCGGTTCTGATGGTCCCCGCCCCCGTGCTCGCGGCCGCGCTGGCCGTCGCCCTCGCCGTCCCGCTGCTGGGCTGGGCCCTGCTCGCCCGCCCGCAGGACGCCGCCGCCCGGGCCCGGGCCAACCTCACCCGCGGCCTGGAGCTGCCGGGTGCGGCCACCGCCCGCTCGCGGCCGCGGCTGCTGCCGCGGCTGGCCCGCGCCCTGACCCCCGCCGGCACCGTGGCCCGGCTCAACCGGCTGGCCGGCGCCGCGGGCCGCCCCGCGGAGTGGCCGGTGCCCCGGCTGGTGGCCGCCAAGCTGGTGCTCGCGGTCGTCGCCGCGGCACTCGGCCTCCTGGTGGTGGCGGCGAGGCCCGGTCCGCTGACCGTGCTGATGGCCGTCGTCGTCACCGGCGTGACCTACGTCGTCCCCGAGCTGCTGCTCCACTCGCGCGGGCAGGAGCGGCAGCAGGCGATCGCCCTCGAGCTCGCCGACACCCTGGACCAGATGACCATCGCGGTGGAGGCCGGGCTCGGCTTCGAGGCGGCGATGGCCCGGGCCGGGCGCAACGGCCGGGGCCCGCTGGCCGAGGAGCTGGTGCGCACACTGCAGGACATCGCCGTCGGCCAGCCCCGCCGGGAGGCCTACCTGGCGCTGGCCGAGCGGGCCGCGGTGACCGACCTGCGCCGGTTCATCCGCGCGGTGGTGCAGGCCGACGCGTACGGCGTCTCGATCGCCGACGTGCTGCGCACCCAGGCGGCGGAGATGCGGCTCAAGCGGCGCCAGCGGGCCGAGGAGAAGGCGATGCAGATCCCGGTGAAGGTGATCTTCCCGCTGATCCTGTGCATCCTCCCGACGCTGTTCATCGTGCTGCTGGGCCCCGCCGTCCTGGACATCGCGGCCGCCTTCAGCGGGGAGTGAGCCCGGGCGAGATCGCCGAGCCCACCGAGCCATGCGAACTCGTGGCCATCAGGCGCTGATGGCCACGAGTTCGCATGACTCGGGATCGGGGACCCGCGAGCGCGCGTCTGATCGTGGCCACCACCCACGCAGGTCGGCCCACCAGGTCGGCGGAGGTGAAGCGCAGCACCACCCAGCCGGCGAGCACCAGACGGTTCTGCCGGCGGAGGTCGTCGACGAAGACGCGGCGCTCGCGGTGTCCGTCGCCGTCGAACTCGATCAGCACCCTGCGCTCCGGCCAGGCCAGGTCCACGCGGCCGAGAAACTCCCCGTGCCCTCCGCGGACGACGTGCTGGAGCACCGGCGGCGGCAGCGCGGCCTCGTGGACGATCCAGCGCAGCACCGACTCCATCGGGGAGCCGGCCAGCGGGTCGGCCACCGCCAGGACCTCGCGAGCGGTGCGGACGCCGCGCTGTCCCCGCGACGCGTCGAGCACCCGCTGGAACGCCTCGGGCGGGTACCCGCGCGCGAGCATCTGGTCGGTCACGGCCAACAGCGCAGCGGCCGGCAGCCGGGCGGCGAGGTCCCGCCACGTGCGTCCGGGTGAGGTCAGGGCGACGCCACCGCGCCGGGCGACCTGCCACTCCGGCAGGACCGCGCAGTGCACCTGGCGGTCGGCACGCGACCGGATGCGCGTCGCGGGGGGAACCGTGAGGTGCACACGCCCGTCGTCCCGCACCAGTGGGATCTGCAGCCCCCACGACCAGGCCGCTGTCCGGTGGCTGATCACCGCCGAGGGTGGAGCGCCCAGGAGGACGGCCGTGACGCGGGTGCCGACGTCGTCCGCCGTCGTGGCGGGCAGATAGGTGTTCCGGGAGCTGCGGACGACCTCGAGGTGCCGCAGCTGCCAGTCGGTCACCCCGTCGGCGCGGGCGCCCGCCCTGTCGGTCGGTCGGGTGACGCGGGGTGGGACGGGCGGCGTGGGCACCTGCGGACCATGCCGCGGGACGGCGTCATCCCGCTGACGTCGTCCACAGGGGCACCGAGTCATGCGAACTCGGGGCGATCAGGCGCTGACGGCCACGAGTTCGCATGACTCGGCGACTCGGCGGGTCGGCGGCTCGGCGGGGGGCCAGCTGCCTCAGCGGGGCTGGGCCGGGTTGGTCGGGTCGCCCTGGGACGGCGGGTTGATCTTCGGGCCGGTCGTCGCCTCGGACGCCTTCGACCCGCCCGCGGCGTGCACCGGGTCGTCGGCGGCCGCGGCTGCGGGGTCGCCGCCGGAGGGCTGGGCGCCCTCGCGCAGCGCGGTGAGGCGGTTCTCCATGATCGTCACCACCTGCAGCCGGTCGGCGTGCGCGCGCTCGTACTCCAGCAGCGTCTGCAGGCCGGTGGCGTCCAGGGTGCGGATCCGCGACGCCAGCCCCTCCACGGGGAGGTGGTCGTAGTCGGGCAGCGGCAGTCGGTCGTGCTCGGTCATGGCCGACCGCCTACCCCCGGCCCGCCCGGTCGACACCGGGTGTGAGGGCACGGGGGGTGGGTAGGCGGCGGAGGCGGGACAGGCCGCGGTTGCGGGCCCCGCCGACGAACCCCCAGCGATCGAGGAGTGGTCCCACCCCCATGGACGTGTCCTTCCTGGCGCCGGTCTTCAGCGCCGCCGGGCCCTACGCCACGGTGTGCGCCGACGTCACGCACACCACCGAGAACGCCGACACCGAGCTGGACCTGCGGGTCCGCGCCATCGCCGAGGAACTGACCGGGCAGGGCGCGCCGGAGGCGGTCGTCGAGGCCGTCCGCGGCCGCCTGCTCGAGGGCAACGAGGGTGGGGACGCCGGGAGGCTGCGCGGTCGCGCCCTGGTCGTGGCCGCCGACGGCTCCGTCGTCCTCGACGAGGTGCTCGCCGACGTCCCGCGCGACCCGGTCGTCACCTGGTCCCCGCAACCGGACGTGCTGCCGGTGCTGCGGCAGCTCGCTGCGCGGGTGCCGCACGTCGTCGTCGTCACCGACCGGGTCGGCGCCGACCTCTCGGTCGCCTCGATGGCCGGCCGGCCGGGGGAGGAGGAGCAGGTCGAGGGCGACACCTTCCACATGCGGAAGGTGAAGGTCGGCGGCTGGGCGCACAACACCTACATGCACACCGCCGAGAACCAGTGGGAGGAGAACGCGGGCCGGGTCGCCGAGGAGATCGCCTCGCTGGCCCGGCGGCTGCCGCTGCGGTTCGTCCTCGTGGCCGGTGACGTCCGGGCCCGGCAGATCCTCACCGACAAGGCCGACGGCGTCTGGAAGGACCTCGTCGTGACCATGGACGAGGGCGGCCGTGCGGCCGGCGCCGACCGCGAGGTGGTCGATCGGCGGGCCGCGGAGCTGGTCGCCGAGCACGAGGCCCACGAGGAGGCCGACGCGGTCGAGAAGATCCAGTCCGCCGCGGCGCACGGCCTGGCCGTGACCGGCACCGCGTCCGTCGTCGAGGCGCTGCGCAAGAGCCAGGTGGAGACCCTCGTGCTCGCCGACCGGCCGGACGACGGGGAACTGCTCGTCGGGCCCTCGCCGCTGCTGCTCGGCACCGAGCAGGGCGACATGGAGGCCCTCGGCGTCCAGGAGGTGCACCCGGTGCCCGCCGACCGGGCACTGCTCGCCGCGGCGGTGGCCAGCGACGCCGGCGTCGTCGTCGTCCCCCGGTCGGCGATGCCCGGGGACATCCCGGTCGCCGCGATCCTCCGCTACACCGACGACTCCACCCCCAAGGCCCAGTGAGGAGCCCCCTGATGTCCGATCCGCACCAGCCCGCCACCGCACCCGGCACGTCGACCGGTGACGTCGAGCGCCGCGCGGCGATCGCCGAGGCCCTCGGCAAGGAGGTCTGGCCGGCCGACCGTGACGCGCTCGTGGCCAAGGCCCAGGAGGGCAACGCCCCCGACCGCGTGCTGTCCGACCTGCGCCGGCTGCCGTCCGGTGAGCGGTTCGACAACGTGCAGGACGTCGCCCGCGCGCTGGGCCTCGGCACCGAGCAGCAGCGGTTCTGAGATGACCACGCACAAGGAGCCCAGCCCCGAGGCGCTGGCCAATGTCACCGAGCAGAACGTCGAGACCCGCTCGCACCCGGTGTTGCCGGAGGAGGAGCAGGCCATCGCCGACACCGGCCTGGAGGAGACGGCGGCCGAGCTGATCCTGGCCGAGTCCGAGGAGCGGACCCTCCACCCCGACCCGGACGACGCCCAGGGCGCGCACCGCACGTCCGCCGACACCGCGGACCTGCCCTGAGCACTCCGCACGAGCACGCCGTCCAGCTGCGCTGGTCGGACCCGGACTCCCTCGGTTGGAGGTCGATTACCTGCGCCAGCTGTACTACCGGGTGGGCGAGCGGCTCTGCGTGCGCAGCGCGGTGACGCGGCTGGGCACCAGGTCGTTCACCGTCCGGCAGGAGCTCGTGCAGGACGACGCGGTCGCCATCCGCGCGGACCTCGTCATGGTGCTGTTCGACTTCGCCGGCGACACCAGCCGGCCGATGTCCGACGCCGAGCGCACCCACTGGAGCCGGTTCCTGACGTGACCTCCTTCGCCGGGTTCGAGGAGCGGTGGGTCGACGGGGCGGACGGCGTCCGGCTGCGGGTGCGGGTCGGCGGCGAGGGCCCGCCCGTCGTCCTGCTGCACGGGCACCCGCGCACGCACACCACCTGGCACCGGGTTGCCCCGCTGCTGGCCGCGGCCGGGCACTCCGTCATCTGCCCGGACCTGCGCGGCTACGGCCGCTCGTCGAAGCCGCCGACCACCGAGAACCACGCGCCGTACTCGAAGCGCGCCATGGCCCGCGACGTGGTCGCGCTGATGCAAGGCCTCGGGCACGAGCGCTTCGCCGTCGTGGGCCACGACCGGGGCAGCTACGTCGCGCTGCGCACCGCCCTGGACCACCCCGGCGCCGTCACCCACCTCGCCGTCCTGGACTGCATCCCGATCGTGGAGCACCTCGACCGCGCCGACGCCCGTTTCGCCACCGCCTGGTGGCACTGGTTCTTCTTCGCCCAGCCCGACAAGCCGGAGCGGGCCATCGGCGCCGACCCCGACGCCTGGTACGGCGGTGACCCCGCCGTGATGGGGGAGGAGAACCACGCCGACTTCCGGGCCGCGGTGCACGACCCGGCCACCGTGCGGGCGATGCTCGAGGACTACCGGGCCGGGCTCGGTGTCGACCGGGCCGCCGAGGAGGCCGACCGGGCGGCGGGACGGCGGGTCACCTGCCCGACCCTGGTGCTCTGGTCGACCCGCGACGACCTGGAGGAGCTGCACGGCGACCCGCGGGCGATCTGGGCGGGGTGGACGAGCGACCTGCGCGGCGGCGGGCGCATCGACAGCGGTCACCACATGGCGGAGGAAGCCCCCGACGAGCTGGCGGCGGCCCTGGTCCCGTTCCTCGCGAGCTGATCAGGGGTAGGACGGCGGCATGCCGAAGACGACGAAGAGCGGGGACGCCAAGGCCGACGAGATCCCCAGCACCCTGCAGCGCTCGGAGGAGAAGGCGCAGCGCACCTTCGCCAAGGCCCACGACTCCGCGATGGACTCCTACGACGACGAGCAGCGCGCCAACCAGGTCGCCTGGTCCGCGGTCAAGCACACGCACGAGAAGGTCGGCGACCACTGGGAGCCGAAGGACCACAAGGGTCCCAGCGACGCCCAGGCCGAGGGCGGCCGGGACACGGACCGGGAGACCAAGGGTGGCGTCGACGCGAACGCCACCAAGGAGCACCTGATGGACGTCGCCAAGCGGTTGGACGTCTCCGGCCGCTCGACGATGACCAAGGACGAGCTGGTCGACGCCATCCAGAAGGCCAACGACCGCGAGACACGCAGGGCGCGGTCGTGAGCCGGACCGGACGACTCCCTCAGGCCGGTCTACCGGCGTCCTGCGTCTGACCGGGTCGCGCCAGAGGCCCCTCCGGCCCCTCTCCCGGCGGTTCGTCGCCGGTGGAGACCCTCAGGGACAGCAGCTCGCGCTGGGGGCGGAGAGTCACCGCAGCCCGGTCAGCCGGGTGGCCGGCGCGGGCCGGGCGAGCTGCTGATTCAGGCGATCAGGCGGCGCCCGTCGTCCTGACCCGAGCGCCTGTCCGTTGCCTTTCGCGCGCGAAAGGCACCCTCACGTGCTGGGGATGAGCAGCAGCTCGGTCTGCCGGTCGCCGAGATAGCGCACACCGTCGTCGGTGAGGGCGACGCCCTCCTCCAGCGCCATCCGCACCGGCTGGTCGCCCCACTCGGGCACCGGCACCCGGACGCACAGCTCGAGGGCGTAGACGGTGTCCGGGTGCAGCACCCGGTCACCGGCACCGGGGACGCCGCGCTGGTCGTCCCACAGCCCGATCGCCGGGCCCGCCCCGTGCCCGTGGACGCCGACGGGGTGCGAGTAGACGTCGCCGTCGATGCCCTCGGCCGCCGCCGCGCACCGGGCCGCGGTGAGGACCTGGTTGCCGGTCCGGCCGGGGACGAGCTCCGCCGTGGTGAGGTCCTGCATCCGGTTGCCGATGGACAGCGCGCGCCGCAGACCCGCCGGGGCCTCGGTCTCGCCGTGGCGGAGCACGTAGCCGTTGCGCTGGTTGTCGGTCTTGAGTCCGAGGCTGGACAGCCCGACGTCGCAGTGCACCAGGTCACCCGGCTCCACCGGCACGTCGTAGCGGACGGCGGGCAGCAGGGCGCCCTGCTCGCGCAGCGGGGGCACCCCCGCGCGCTGGACGTCGACCACCGGGTGGAACCACGGCTCGACGCCCAGGTCGGTCAGCCGCTGCCGGATCCACCAGGCCAGGTCGGTCGCGGTCGAGACCCCGGCGGTCAGGACGGCGGGGGAGAAGGCCTCCTCGACCACCTCGCGCGCCAGCCGGTTGAGCCCGTCGAGCGCGGCGATCTCCTCGGGCAGCCGGGTCTCCAGCCAGCCGACCGCCAGCTCCTCGGCCGACACCAGCCGGTCCGCCCACGGCCCCAGCGCCTCGGTGACCAGCCGGTGCTCGGTGTGCGAGAGCCCGTCGGCCAGGGCGAAGTCGGCGGAGACGTCGATGCCGATCCGGCGGGGCGCGGCCTGCTCGACGATCCGGCGCACCTCGGCCCACTGGGACCGCTCCGCGGTGAGCCGCCCGTCGCCGTCCGGGGACCAGGCCGGCAGGAACTGGCCGACCGGGTAGCGGGAGACCGCCGCCGCGGTGACGCCGTCGTCGCTGCGGTGCAGCGCCAGGATCGTGCGGCGGCGGGCCGACAGCCAGGTCGCCGGCAGCAGGGTGGCCAGCACCGGGTCCTCGTTGTACTCGCGGCCGACGACCAGCCACAGGTCGATGCCCGCGGCGTCCATCAGCCCGGGCAGCAGGTCGAGCAGCCGCTGGGTCAGCCACCGGTCGCGGACGTCGGCCTGCGCACGGAGCGGCAGCGGGACCGTCCGGGTCGGGTCCGGCGCGACGAGCGTCATGCGAACAGGGAAGCAGAGAACCGGCGTCCCCACCGGTCGAGCGGCCTCTCTCAGGCGGCGTCGTGGTCGGCCGGCGGGAGGCTGTCGGCGTGCCGCCCGGCGCGCTGCCGGGGCAGCACGGCGGCCACCCGGTTGCGGCCGGCCTGCTTGGCCTCGTACATGGCCGCGTCGGCGCGGTCGACCAACCGCCACATCGCGTCCCCGGCGTCCTCGCCGTCCACGGGGCGGGCCAGCGCGATGCCGATCGAGGCGGTCACCGAGTGGCCGTCGTCCGTGCGGCTGGAGGACACCGCCGTCCGCAGCCGCTCGGCCAGCTGGTGGGCCTCTGCCGGGTCGCTCACCAGGCCCAGCACGATCAGCTCCTCCCCGCCGATGCGGGCCAGCACGTCGCTGGGGCGCACGCCGGCCGACAGCGACGCCGCCACCGCGCGGAGGACGGCGTCCCCCGCGGCGTGCCCGTAGGCGTCGTTGAGCTGCTTGAAGTGGTCGAGGTCCAGCACCATCGCGGCCACCCGGGACCCCTCGCGCCGGGCCTGCCGCCACACCCGCGGGGCCTGCTCGACGAGGAAGCGCCGGTTGGACAGCCCGGTGAGCGGGTCCTGGTGGGACAGCGCCTGGGTGGCCTCCAGCAGCCGCTGCACCCGGCGGCGGAGCACGTAGACGCCGAAGGCGGCCGCGTTCAGCACGCCGGAGTTCACGCCCACCTGGACGGCGAGGCCCAGGGCGCTGTCGTAGCTGCCCCACATGGCCAGCAGGCAGGCCACCACGGTGGCCACCATGTTCACGCCCAGCATCACCGGGCCGAGGAACCAGGCGGCGACGAAGGCCGCGAACAGCAGCATCAGCGGTGTGGCGTACCGGACCGGGTCCTCGATGCACATCGCGACGACGACGTAGACCAGGTCGCCGAGCAGCACCAGGCCGAAGGTCTCCCACCTGCCGACCCGCCGGAAGAAGGCCAGCCACCCGCCCAGGGCCATGAGCAGCACCATCGTGGCGCCGTAGACCACGACCGGGGCGCCCTCACGGAGCACCCCGTCGACGAACAGGTTCACCAGGCCCATGGCGGCGCCCAGGAACAGCAGCCCGGCGAGGGTCAGGGCGGCCACGTGGCGCTCCACCCCGCGGCCGGCCGCCAGGTCGGCGGCCAGCGGCCGTGTGTCGGTGCCATTGCGTCCCCACCCGGTCACACCGGGCAGCATGCCGTACACAGCGCGTTCACAGGGAGCCCCGGAACGTCCTGGTCCCAGGCGTCCCAGTGGCCGGGACGGGTCGACGCCGCAGCGACCCGGTGCCAGGGTGACGGCCGTGTCCCATCCCGAACCGGGCCTGGTCGTCGTCCGCACCCTGGCCGAGCACCCGCTGGTCGACGCCGCCGGCGCGGCGCTGCGCATGGTCGCGCCCGGCTCGGAGACCGCCGGCCGGTTCGGCCTGGTCGAGTACCACCTGCAGCCGGGCGCTCCGGGGGCCCTGCCGCACTACCACCAGACCTTCTCCGAGTCGTTCTACGTGCTCTCCGGCGAGCTCACGCTGTACGCGGACGGCGCCTGGCGACCCTGCTCGGCGGGGGACTTCGCCCTGGTCCACGAGCGCGGGGTGCACGGCTTCCGCAACGACGGGGACGAGCCGGCGGCCTTCCTCATCCTCTTCACGCCCGGCATCGCGCGGGAGCAGTTCTTCGCCGAGACGGCCGAGCTGCGCCGCAGCGGGCGGACGCCCACGCCCGAGGAGATGACCGCCTTCTACGCCCGGCACGACCAGGTGATGGTCGACGTCTGAGCCTCAGCCCGTCCGACGCACCCGCACCCTGAGGTACCGGTCGGAGGAGAAGAGGCCCCGGACCGGGTCGTCGGGTGTGACCGTCACGGTCACCGAGCCGGCCGGCGGGACGTCGACCTCGACCGGAGGACTGCCGGTCCAGTCGATCCTCGCCTGCACGCTGTGCCGGCCTGCCGGGACGTCGAGGCGCAGGTCCTCGCCCCGACGGAGCCGCCCGGCCACCCGCCCGTCGACGAGCACCTCGTACCGCCGCAGCCGGTCCTGGTACCAGCCGGCGGGACGGGAGACGACGAGCGCGCCCGATCCGCTCGTGCCGGATGCCCCGCTGAGCGGCACGTCGTCGCGGCCCTGCCGGTCCTCCACGCGCCGACGCCCGGCGTCGCGACCCAGCAACAGGGTGGCCGGCACCAGCAGCACGGTCAGGACGAGGAACACGACGCTGAGGTCGTAGGTGCCCTCGTGCTCCCAGAAGGCGACCGCCATGACGAGCCCGAGAACCGCGCCCAGGACGCCGATGAGTCCGTAGCGGTGCACCCCGCTCCCCCCACCGCCTGAGCGCACGCCCGGAACCTACGGAGACGGGCGGTGGACGGCCAGGTCGTCCACCCGATCCGGCTACCCCGGAGGACCTGGCACCGAGCGGGAGGCGGCGGCGTTTGACCGTCCGGGAGTCGGCCTACCCCTACCGTGACGTGCGGGCGGACCGTGCGGAGGAGGGGACGACATGGCGCAGGGACCGTGGTTCTGGTGCCTCAAGCACAACACCGTCGAGGACCGGGACGGCTGCGCCGAACGGCACCGCCTCGGCCCCTACGAGACCCGTGCCGAGGCCGAGCACGCACTGCAGACGGTGGCCGAGCGCGAGCAGCGGCTCACCGAGGAGGACCGCCGCTGGCAGAACGAGTGAGGGAGGACCACCTTCCCCACGCCTCGCCGGCGCAGGCGGAGGTCCCCTGGAGGGTGACCGTCCCGGTCCGTCACCAGGGCATGATCGGCGGCGATGACGCCGGGCGGTCCGGCGCGCGGGAGGTGGGGCGTGAGCGACGTGCGCTCGGTGGAGGACCTGGTCGTGGGCGTGCTGGGCGGCACCGGTCCGCAGGGACGCGGGCTCGCCGTCCGCCTGGCCGCGGCCGGTCAGCGGGTGCTGCTGGGCTCGCGCGACGCCGAGCGGGCCGGTGAGGTGGCCGCGCAGGTCGCCGAGCGCGCCGGCGCCGCGGCCGACGGTGGCGAGGTGTCGGTGACCGGCGGCTCCAACGTGGACGTCGCCGGTGCGGCCGACCTGGTGATCGTCGCCGTCCCCTACGCCGGGCACGCCGACACCCTGGCCGGGCTGGCCACCCCGCTGGCGGGCAAGGTCGTCGTCGACTGCGTCGTCCCCATGGCCTTCGACGAGCTGGGCGCCTACGTGCTCGACGTCCCCGAGGGCTCGGCGGCCCAGCAGGCCGCCGCGCTGCTGCCCGACTCGCACGTGGTCGGCGCCTTCCACCACCTGTCGGCGCGCCTGCTGGAGGACCTCTCCAAGCCCACCCTGGACGGCGACGTGATGGTGGTCGGGGACGTCCGCGAGGCCACCGACACCGTGCAGGCCCTCGCCGGGCGGCTCCCGGGCATGCGCGGCATCTACGCCGGGCGGCTGCGCAACGCCCGCCAGGTGGAGGCGCTGACCATCAACCTGGTGTCGGTCAACCGCCGGTACAAGGCGCACGCCGGCATCCGCGTCACCGACGTCTGAGCTGGCTCATCGCCGGCGTTCCTCGTGCCGTGCCGGTACTGCAGGCCCGGCAGTCCGCGAGGAGCGCCGGCAGTGCGGGCTCACCGGCCGGCGACCGCTGCCAGGTGCGGGACGAGCTCGACCGGGGGCGGCATGGCGGCCATCTCGGCGGCGACCTCGCCGGCCGAGGTCCGGAGCGCCGGGTCGGACACCAGCCGGTCCAGCAGGGCGCGGTTGACGTCGCCGAGGTCGGCCGCCAGGCCCGCGCCGCGCGCGGCCACGAGGTCGGCGTTCACCCGGCGGTCGCCCGCGCCGCGGACGACGAGCTGCGGCAGCCCGGCCGCGAGCGCGGTCAGCACGGTGCCGGCGCCGCCGTGGTGGACCACGCCCGCGGCGGCCGGGAACACCTCGGGGAACGGCAGCCAGTCCGTCGTCCGCACGCCGGGCGGCAGCGGGCGGCGGGTCACCCAGCGGTCGGGGCGGACCAGCACGACGTCGAGGTCGCTGCCGGCCGCCGCGGCGACGACCGTGGTCATGAGCCGGTCGCGGCGCGGGTCGGCCACGGTGCTGCGGCTGACCAGCAGCCGCGGACGCTCGCCGGGTTGGGCGTAGGCGGGGTCGAAGGGGCGGTCCGGGGCCTCGGGAACGAACCGCATCGGCCGGCCCGAGCGGGGGCCGACCAGGCTCGGGGGCGCGGTGCTCAGCACCTCCGCCGGCGCCGGGAGGTCCGCAAGGCCACGGGCGGGTCGGTAGGTGGCGCCGGCCGCGGCGAGCAGCTCCCGCGCGTCGAAGAGGTTGCCCTCGACCAGCACCGCCGGGACGCCGTGGCGCGCGGCGACCTCCGCGCCGGCCACCGCCAGCGGCTCGTGGACGACGAGGTCGGGACGCACCCGGTCGGCGTGCGCGAGGACCCCGTCGGCCATCCGGACGCCCACCGCACCGAAGAGGAGCCCCACGCCGCGGGTGCCGCCGCGGCCGGCCATGTCGCGGCGGGCCAGGCGCGGGTGGCGCGCCATGACCCGCAGGAACAGCGGCCCGGTCCGCAGGTCCGGGGCGACGTCGGTGGGGTCCAGCTCCGGCGGGCAGACACCGAGGCCGTCACCGGAGGTCGCGACGGTCACAGCGTGCCCGGCGTCCCGCAGCGCCCGGGCGAGCGGGACGAGCGGGAGGACGTGCCCGGTGAGGGGCGAGGCGACGACGAGGACGCGCACCCGCCCAGCCTGGTCCGTCGGGCCGCCCGCGTCACCCAGCGGAGGCGCGCCGCGGTCAGCCGGCCAGCAGGGCGATGCCCACGAGCACCGCGACCACGGTGAGGACGACGGCCACCTCGAGCAGGGTGCGGTGCCGGTCCCACCACGGCATCTCGTAGACCCGGCGCCACGCCAGCTCGCCGGGGGTGAGGTCGTCGTCGAGGACGGTCACGGGGACCGCGCTGGCGTGGGCGATCTCGCGCAACCAGTCGAGGCCCCAGGGCTCGCCCGACAGGCGGAGCAGGGGCCGGCGGCGGTCGTCGAGGAGGAGGAGCAGGCCGGTCGGCGGGTCGCCGCGCTCGTGGAAGCCGGGCATCAGCAGCGCGCTGGCGATGTCGCCGCGGGGGACGCTGCGCGTGCGGCCGGTCAGGCCGCGCCGCTGCACGGCGGAGTCGCTCACCCGCACCCGCCCGACGGCGAGCCAGGCCGCGCGCTGCAGGGCGACCAGCAGGACGGCGGCGAGGAGCGCGAGGACGAGTCCAGGACCGCCGCCCGCGGCACTGACGACGAGCGCGGCCAGCGCGAGGAGGGGGCCGATCAGTCGCCCCGGGGAGCGCAGGGCCCGTCGGCAGGTGCCGAGCGAGGGGCGGAACTCCTGCCGGCCTCCGACTGGGCGCGGCTCGGTCACGGCTGCGGACGGTAGGCGGCCGGTCGTCGTCCGCACCACCGGCGTCACCGGCCCGAGTGAGCAGGTGCGGTCGGCCGCGGCGGCGTGTCCGTGCGTGTCGGCGACCGCAACTGCGCACTCGGCGGCGCGGCTACTCGAAGGAGTGCTCGGGGCCCGGGAAGACGCCGGTGCGCACCTCGTCGGCGTACTCCCGCGCCGCCCGCAGCAGCTCGCCGCGGAGGTCGGCGTACTTCTTCACGAAGCGCGGCACCCGGCCGGTGGTCAGCCCGGCCATGTCCGGCCAGACGAGCACCTGCGCGTCGCAGTCGACGCCGGCCCCGATGCCGATGGTCGGGATGGCCAGCTCCTTGGTCACCTGCGCCGCGATCTCGGCGGGCACCATCTCCAGGACGACGGCGAACGCGCCGGACTCCTGGGCGGAGTGCGCGTCGGCCAGCAGCTGGTCGGCCCCCGCGCCCCGGCCCTGCACCCGGTAGCCGCCGAGGGCGTGCTCGCTCTGCGGCGTGAACCCGATGTGCGCCATGACCGGGATGCCGTTCTCGGTCAGCATCCGGGTCTGCGCGGCGACCCGCACGCCTCCCTCGAGCTTGACCGCCTGCGCGCCGCCCTCCTTCATCATCCGGACGGCGGTGGCGAACGCCTGCTGCGGCGATCCCTCGTAGCTGCCGAAGGGCAGGTCGGCCACGATCAGCGCCCGCTTGGTCGAGCGGGTGACCGCCTTGGTCATCCCCAGGATGTCCTCGACGGTGACCGGCACGGTGGAGGTGTGCCCGAGGACGACGTTGCCCGAGGAGTCGCCCACCAGCATCACCGGGATGCCGGCCTCCTCGAAGACGGCGGCGCTGAGCGTGTCGTAGGCGGTGAGCATCGCCCACTTCTCGCCACGCTCCTTGGCCTGCTGCAGGTGGTGCACCCGCACCCGGACGGTGGACTTCCCGCCGTAGAGAACCGGTTCGCTCATGCTTCCTCCTCGCTGGCGCCCGTCGGCAGCACGAGCGACGCTGCTCTGCCCTCTGACGACCTCGCGAGCTCGGTCATCGGTGTGATGCCGCTCCCTCGCGGACGGTCGGCAGCGTCTCCCGCCACCGGTTGGTGACGGGCAGCCGCCTGTCGCGTCCGAACGCCTTCAGGCTGATCTTCGTTCCCGGTGCCGACTGCCGGCGCTTGAACTCCGCCGCGTCGACGAGCCGGAGCACGCGCGCCACCACCTCGGGGTCGTGGCCCCGCTCGAGCAGCTCGGCCATCCCGAGGTCGCGGTCGACGTAGTCGGCGACCACCGCGTCGAGCTCCTCGTAGGAGGGCAGCGAGTCGGTGTCCACCTGGCCGGGCGCGAGCTCCGCGGACGGCGGCTTCTCGATCGAGTTGGCCGGGATCGGCTCGGTCTCGCCGCGCCCCCGCGCGTACTCGTTCCGCCACCGGGCCAGGGCCCACACCAGCGTCTTCGGCACGTCCTTGATCGGTGCGAACCCGCCCGCCGAGTCGCCGTAGAGCGTCGAGTAGCCGACGGCGATCTCGCTCTTGTTCCCCGTGGTGAGCAGCAGGTGCCCGTGCTGGTTGGACAGCCCCATCAGCAGCGTGCCGCGGACCCGGGCCTGCAGGTTCTCCGCGGCCACCCCGGTGAGCTCCACCGACGAGTGGTAGGCGTCGACCATCGGCGCGATCGGGACGACGGTGTAGTGCAGCCCGGTCCGGTCCGCGAGGTCCTCGGCGTCGGCCAGGGAGTGCTCGCTGGACCACTTCGACGGCAGGCCCACGCCGTACACCCGGTCGGCGCCCAGCGCGTCGACGGCCAGCGCCGCGCAGACGGCCGAGTCGATGCCGCCGGACAGGCCCAGCACCACCGAGGGCATGCCGTTCTTGTCGATGAAGTCGCGCAGGCCCAGGACCAGGGCCCGCCACACCTCCTCGTGGTCGTCCAGCGGCTCGGCCACCGACGCCGGTCGCGGCTCGAACGCCGGCACCGGCTCCTCGGACAGCACGTGCCGGGTGACCGTCATCGGCCCGATCCGGCCCGCGCGCCGCTCGGGCACGGCCGACGGGTCGATCCGCAGGTCCACGCACATCAGGTGCTCGACGAACTGCGGCGCCCGGCCGAGCAGCTCGCCGTCCGCGGCGACGGCCAGCGAGTCGCCGTCGAAGACCAGCTCGTCCTGGCCGCCCACCTGGTTGCAGTAGACGACGGTGGCCCGCGCCTCGGCGGCCCGCCGGCGGACCAGCGGCAGCCGCAGGTCGTCCTTGGCCCGCTCGTACGGCGAGGCGTTGGGGGAGACGACCAGGTCCACGCCGGCCTGCCCGGCCACCCCGCACGGCCCGCCCTCGACCCAGAGGTCCTCGCAGACGGTCAGCGCGACGTCCACGCCGTGCAGCCGCACGACCGGCAGCTCGGTGCCCGGCACGAAGTAGCGCGCCTCGTCGAAGACGCCGTAGTTGGGCAGGTGCCGCTTGTGGTAGCGGACGACCACCTCGCCGCCGTGCAGCAGGGCCGCGGCGTTGCGGGGCGCGCCGCGCCGCGGGTTGGCGTCGGCCGGCCGGTCGTCGTCCCCGGGCATCGACTCGGCCGGCGCCGGGCCGGGGCCCTCCGTGTGCGCCAGGTAGCCGACGACGACGGCGGTGCCGCCCAGACCCCGCTCGGCGAGGTCGGCAGCCAGGTCGACGAGCGCGGTCTCGCTGGCGCGGGCGAAGGACTCGCGGAGCACGAGGTCCTCGGCGGGGTACCCGGTCAGGGTCATCTCGGGGAAGACGACGACGTGGGCACCGGCCGCGGCCGCGTCGGCCGTCCAGCGGGTCACCAGCTCGGCGTTGCCGGTGATGTCGCCGACGCGGGTGTCGACCTGGGCCAGGGCCACTCTGAGCTGCACGGGTTCGCTCACGCGCCCATCCTCGTCGCCGCACGTGGTCCCCGGCCAGACGGGGGCTGGCCCGGTGATCACGCAGCCCCTAGCCTCGGCCGCATGACCCTCCGCTCGACCCTGCGACGGTCGGCGGCGGGCGCCTACGCCGTGATCGGCGTCGTCGCCGCGCTCGCGCCCGCCCGGGTGCCGGGCGTCTTCGGCGGTACCGCCGGCACGCCGGAGGCCCGCACCGAGGTCCGCGCGGTGTACGCGGGCATCCCGCTGGCCCTCGCGGGCTCTCTCGCGGCGGCGTCGGGCTCGGCACCGGGGGACGACGCCGTCCTGCGCACGGTGGGCGCCGCGAGTGCCGGGATGGCCGCGGCCCGGCTCGCGGGGTGCGTGGCCGAGCGCCGGCTCGCCCCCTGGCCGACCGGCGCCTACCTCGTCCTGGAGGCCGCGCTGGCCGTGGCGCTCGGCGTGGCCACCCGGGCCGGGACGGCCCGTGGCCCCCTGCAGGGTCCCACCGCGAGCCTGTGAGCGGTGGGGGGCAGGGGGTCTTCTTCAGCCGGCGGACACCGGCGGGGCCGTCGGACGCGGGACGGGCAGCCCGTCGACCCCGGCCGGCGTCCCGGCCTCGGACGCCGGGGGAGTGGCGTGCTCCAGGAAGCGGAGCAGCTCGACCGGGAACGGCAGGACGACCGTCGAGTTCTTCTCCGCGGCCACCTCGACCATGGTCTGCAGCAGGCGCAGCTGCAGCGCGGCCGGCTGGGTGGCCATCACCGAGGCGGCCTGCGCCAGCTTCTGCGAGGCCTGCAGCTCGCCCTCGGCGGTGATCACCCGGGAGCGGCGTTCCCGCTCCGCCTCGGCCTGACGGGACATCGAGCGCTTCATCGAGTCCGGGAGCGCGACGTCCTTGATGTCGACGCGGTCGATGTGCACGCCCCAGTCGACCGCGGGGCTGTCCATCATCAGCTCCAGGCCCTGGTTGAGCCGCTCGCGGTTGGACAGCAGGTCGTCGAGCTCGCTCTTGCCGATGACCGACCGCAGGGACGCCTGGGCGACCTGGCCGATCGCGGCCTGGTAGTTCTGCACGTCCACGACCACCCGGACCGGGTCGTAGACCCGCCAGTAGACGACGGCGTCGACCTTCACGGTGACGTTGTCGCGGGTGATCCCCTCCTGCGCCGGCACCGGCATGGTGACGATCTGCATGTTGACCTTGTGCATCCGGTCGATGCCCGGCGCGATGAGGGCCAGGCCGGGCGGGCGGGCGTCGCCGTGCAGCCGGCCGAAGCGCAGGACCACCCCCCGCTGGTACTGGGTCACCACCCGGACGCTCGCGCTCACGAGCACCAGCAGCCCGAGGACCGCGACGACGAGCAGTGCGAGAACGACGTCCATCTCGCCCTCCGCCAACGGCGCCGCGGCCGGACGCGGGATCGTGCCCGTGGCCGCGTCGCCCTCGTGATGGCGATCACATGCTAGATCCACGCGGGCTGCCCGGGGCGCCCCGCGGCAACGGCGCGGGGTGCCGGCCCGGGCGTGCGCTGGTGTCGTCGTGCGCCGGACGTCCCCGCGGCGCGCAGCGCCGCAGCCGGCCGGGGCGCTGCGCGGCTACCCGGAGGCCCACCGGTGGGCCGCCGGTGGTGACGATCCGGTCCCGCGGGGGACCACGGCGACCGGGCCCGCAGCCACGTCGATGACGGCGCGGCCCACCGAGCCGAACAGGGTGGCGAGCCCTCCCCTCGACCCCCGTGAACCGACGACGACGAGTGCGGCGTCGGCTGAGCCGGTCACCAGGGCCGACACCGGATCGCGGCGCACCACCTCGGTGGTGACCGGCACGTCCGGGTACAGCTCGCGCCACCGCGCGACGGCGCCGTCCACGAGCGCGTGCGCCCCGGACTCGGTGGTCACGAGCGGAGCGGTCACGGCCTCCAGGTCCGCAGGGCAGTCGGCGGTCCAGGCGTGGACGGCGGTGACGGGGATGCCGCGCCGCGCGGCGGCCCGGAAGGCGAAGCCGATGGCGGCGTCGGAGTGCTCCAGGCCGTCGATCCCCACGACGACGCGAGGGGGGAGGCGGTCCGCGCCCGCGTCGCGCGACGGGTGCACCACCGTCACGGGGCAGCAGGCGGACGTCGCCACCCGCAGGTGGAGCGGCGCCTGCACGAGGCCGTGCCTCCGCGCCCGGCGTCGGGCGCCCAGCACGAGCAGGTGGGCGCCCCGGCTCTCGCGGAGCAGGACCCGGTGGGGGGAGCCCCGGACGACGCTCGCGGAGGCACGGACCCCCGGGGCGACCGACCGGACCCGTGCCAGTGCGACATCGAGGAGCTGCGCGGCGGCCGCCTGCTGTGCGGACAGGCAATCGGCGGTGAGGGCCACGCCGAACGGATCCACCACCGCCATCGGCAGGTGGTACGCGTGCACGATCCGCAACGGGCGTCTCTGGCCGGCTGCTTCCGCGGCTGCCCAGTCGAGGGCCGACGCACCACTGCCGTCGGCGCCCACGCCGACGACGACGGGAGCGGACAGCCGCTGGAGCCGGGTCACGGCAGGGAGGACGGCGCGGGTGAAGGCCTCGTCCGCCAGCAGTGCCGACTCGAGCTCGTGCACGGTCCGACGTTCGGAGTCACTGAGCACGAGCGTCTCCTCGAGGCGATCCGCACCGGCGGATGCATCGTAACGCGATACTCCGACCTGGAAAACCGCTTCTCGAGCGGTGGTCCCGTGGTCGAATGGGGCGTGGTCCCGGAGGACGACGCACCGGCCGGTGCGCCACTGACCAAGCAGGAGTTCGAGGCGCTGGCGCGCTTCCGGTTCGGGATCCGCCGCTACCTGCGCTTCAGCGAGGAGACCGTGCGGCGGCACGGGCTGACTCCGCAGCAGTACCAGCTGCTCCTCGCGCTCAAGGGCTTCCCCGACCGGGAGTGGGCCACGGTCCGGGAGCTGGCCGAGCGCCTGCAGCTGCGCCATCACAGCGTCGTCGAGCTGGTCGACCGGGCCCAGGGCCAGGATCTCGTCGCACGGGCGGCCAATCCCGATGACGCCCGCTCCGTCCGGATCCTGCTGACCGCGCAGGGCGAGGAGGTGCTGGGTCGGCTCAGCGCCCTGCACCGGGACGAGCTGCGCCGTCTCGACACGACGCTGACCCCGCCGAACTGGGGCGACGTCCCCGCGGCCGACTCCGGGACTGTTTGAACAACGCTCGTTGGTTCTAGAATCGTTGCGTGGATCCCCGCGTGGCCCAGGTCGCCGCCGTCGCCGCGCTGGCCGAGCCCACCCGGCGCCGGCTGTACGACCACGTCGTCCGCCAGCCGGAGCCGGTCGGGCGGGACGAGGTGGCTGCCGCCCTGGGCGTCCCCCGGGCGACGGTGGCCTTCCACCTCGACCGGCTCGTGGCCGACGGCCTGCTCGACGTGCACTACCAGCGCCGGACCGGGCGGAGCGGCCCGGGCGCCGGGCGTCCCGCGAAGCTCTACCGGCGGTCGGAGTGCTCGGTGGCCGTCTCGCTGCCGGAGCGCCACTACGACCTGGCCGGTGAGCTCCTCGCCGAGGCCGTGACCGAGGCCGAGCGATCGGGCGAGCGGCCGGCGGCCGTCCTGCACCGGCGCGCCTACGGACGAGGGCGGGAGCTCGGGGTCGCCGTCGACGGGGCCGGGGGCCGGGAGGCCGTGCTGCGCGTGCTGGAGGCCCACGGGTACGAGCCGCGGATCGGGGAGGGCGGCGTCGCCCTCGCCAACTGCCCGTTCCACGACCTGGCGCGCGGGCGCACCGAGCTGGTCTGCGGCATGAACCTGCGGCTCCTCGAGGGCCTGCTGGACGGCGTCGGGTTCAGCGGTCTGACCGCCCGTCTGCAGCCCGCCCCCGGTGCCTGCTGCGTGCGCATGGACGGCGGCGATCCGTCTCCCGGGAGCGGTGCGCCGGACGGTTGACAGGCCTGTGGTCCAGGTCTCTACTGGTAATCAGCTTTGCTTTTAGAGGAGGTCGGCATGGCCACCCACCTGACCCACCCCTCCGCCGACCCCGGCCGGCAGGCGCTCCTCCTGCGGACCGGCTCCGCCGTCGCGCCGATCGCCTCCGGCCTGGACGAGTGCGCGGACGTGCTGACCGGCTGGCCGGGCCACGCGCCGTCCCACGGCGCCCGGGACCGGTCGTGACCGCGCCCGAGCCGGCGGACCCGGCCGCCCCCGTGGACCGTCCCCCGGCCCTCCGGGTCGTCCGGGAGAGCAGGGCGGTGGACCTGCCCGCGACCGAGCAGGCGGTCGACCAGCTCCTGCGGGCGCTGGGCCGCGACCCGGCTGATCCGCACCTGGCCGAGACGCCTCGGCGGGTCGCCTCCGCCTACGCCGAGCTGCTGTCGGCTCCGCAGTTCGACCTGACCACCTTCCCCGACGAGGAGGGCTACGACGAGCTGGTCATCGCCCGGGGGATCCCGCTGCAGTCCCTGTGCGAGCACCACCTGCTGCCCTTCTCCGGGGTGGCCCACGTCGGCTACCTGCCGGGAGAGCGGATCCTCGGCCTGTCGAAGCTCGCCCGGGTCCTCGAGCTGTTCGCCCGCGACCTGCAGGTCCAGGAGCGGCTGACCCAGCAGGTGGCCGACTGGCTGCAGGAGCACCTCGCGCCGCGCAGGGTCGGTGTGGTCGTCGAGGCCGAGCACCTGTGCATGTCCCTGCGCGGGGTGCGGGCCACCGGCACCCGCACCGTCACCTCCGCGCTGCACGGCGTGCTGCGTTCGGACGTGCGCTCCCGGGCCGAGTTCTTCGCGCTCACCGGAACCACCTGACCCGTCCCGAGGGGAGACCCCGTGCCCATCCAGGATCCGTTCGTCGTCGTCGGTGCCGGACTGGCCGGCGCCAAGGCCGCCGAGACGCTGCGGGAGGAGGGGTTCGACGGGCCGGTCGTGCTCGTCGGCGCAGAACCCGAGCGGCCCTACGAGCGGCCGCCGCTGTCCAAGCAGTACCTGCTCGACCGCGCCGGCCGCGACAGTGCGTTCGTCCACGACGCCGGGTGGTACGCCGACCAGGACGTCGAGCTGCGCACCGGCGTCCGGGCCACCCGGCTGGACCCGGCCGCGCACCGGCTGACCCTGGACACGGGGGAGGAGATCGCCTACGCGCGGCTGCTGCTGGCCACCGGGGCCTCGGCCCGACGGCTCCCGGTGCCCGGCGCCGAGCTCGACGGCGTCCGGTACCTGCGCACCCTGGCCGACGCCGACCGGTTGAAGGCCGACCTCGCCGACGGCGGACGGCAGCTCGTGATCGTGGGTGCGGGCTGGATCGGGCTCGAGGTCGCGGCTGCCGCCCGCTCCCACGGCAACGCGGTGACCGTCGTCGAACCGCAACCCACGCCGCTGCACGCGGTGCTGGGTCAGCAGATGGGGGAGGTCTTCGCCCGCCTGCACCGGCAGCACGGCGTCGACGTGTTCACCGACACGACCGTGCGCGAGATCCGCGGAGCCGACGGCCGGGCCGCCTCGGTGGTGACCGACCGGCACGCGGGGCTGCCCGCCGACCTGGTCGTCGTCGGCATCGGTGCCGTACCGCACACCCACCTGGCGGCGTCGGCGGGCCTGGAGGTCGACAACGGTGTGGTCACCGACCACGCGCTGCGGACCTCCGCGCCGGACGTGTTCGCCGCAGGTGACGTGGCGGCGTCCTTCCGCCCGCTCTACGGCCGGCACGTCCGCGTCGAGCACTGGGCCAACGCGCTGCACGGCGGTCCGGCCGCGGCGCGGTCCATGCTCGGGCAGGACGTCGTCTTCGACCGGGTCCCCTACTTCTTCACCGACCAGTACGAGCTCGGCATGGAGTACTCGGGGCTCGCCGGTCCCGGCGACACGGTCGTCTGCCGCGGGGACCCCGACCGCGGGCCGTTCATCGCCTTCTGGATGGCCGACGGTCGCGTGACCGCCGGCATGAACGTGGACGTCTGGGACGTCACCGCGCCCATCCAGCAGCTGATCCGGTCGCGGCGGCAGGTCCAGCCGGCCAGGCTCGCCGACCCGGACACCCCGCTGGAGCTGCTCGCGGGATAGGCCCCGGGCGTGCCGGGGTGCCGTCGTTCCCGCGCAGGAGGCAGGCTGGAGGCGACGTCACACCCCGGAAACGACTGGACGCGATCATGCCGAGCATGGACCGACAGCAGGAGTTCGTCCTGCGCACCCTCGAGGAACGCGACATCCGCTTCGTGCGGCTGTGGTTCACCGACGTCTCCGGGTACCTCAAGGCCGTGGCCGTGGCCCCCGCCGAGATCGAGGCCGCCTTCGCGGAGGGCATCGGCTTCGACGGCTCGGCCATCGAGGGCTTCGCGCGGGTCTACGAGTCCGACATGCTCGCCAAGCCCGACCCCGGCACCTTCCAGGTGATGCCGTCGGCCAAGGGCGGCTCCAGCGACACCGCGCGGATGTTCTGCGACCTCACCACCCCCGACGGCTCGCCGTCCTGGGCCGACCCCCGGCACGTGCTGCGCCGGGCGCTGTCGAAGGCCGCCGAGATGGGCTTCACCTTCTACACCCACCCCGAGGTCGAGTTCTTCCTGCTCAAGGACCAGCCCGGCGACGGCAGCCCGCCCGAGCCCGCCGACAACGGCGGCTACTTCGACCTGTCCACGCACAACGTCGCCCACGACTTCCGCCGCGAGGCGGTCTTCGCCCTGGAGGCGATGGGCATCTCGGTGGAGTTCAGCCACCACGAGGTCGCGCCGGGCCAGCAGGAGATCGACCTGCGCTACGCCGACGCGCTGTCGATGGCCGACAACATCATGACGCTGCGGCACGTCGTCCGTGAGGTCGCGCTCGCCCAGCAGGTGCACGCCACGTTCATGCCCAAGCCGTTCACCGACCTGGCCGGCTCGGCGATGCACACCCACCTGTCGCTGTTCGAGGGCGACCGCAACGCCTTCCACGACCCGGCCGACCCGATGCGGCTGTCGGCCACCGGCAAGCAGTTCATCGCCGGACTGCTCGTCCACGCCCGGGAGTACACGGCCGTCACCAACCAGACGGTGAACTCCTACCGGCGGCTGCTGGCCGGCACCGAGGCGCCGACCGCGGCCACCTGGGGCCGGGCCAACCGGTCGGCGCTGGTCCGGCTGCCCTCCTACAAGCCGAACAAGGGCCAGTCGGCGCGGGTCGAGGTGCGCTCGCCTGACTCCGCGTGCAACCCCTACCTCACCTTCGCCGTCCTGCTGGCCGCCGGGCTGCGCGGCATCGAGAAGGGCTACGAGCTCCCGCCGGAGGCCGAGGACGACGTCTGGTCGCTCACCGACACCGAGCGCCGCGCCGCCGGCTACGAGGACCTCCCGGTCTCCCTCGGCGAGGCGCTCACCGCGATGCAGGGCAGCGAACTGGTCGCCGAGGCCCTGGGCGAGCACGTCTTCGAGTTCTTCCTGCGCAACAAGTGGGCCGAGTTCAACGCCTACCGGCAGAACGTGACCCCCTGGGAGCTCAAGCGCTACCTCCCCGGCCTCTGAGTGCCTTTATCGCGATAATGGCGGTGAGCGGGGGATGGTGGGCTGCGCGAACTACGCTCGGCGCCGTGTCCGGCCAGCTTGCCCGCCTGCTCGTCGTCGTCCCCTCGGAGACCGATCCGCCCGCCCGGCTCGGGGCGTGGCTGGCGCAGGCCGGACTGGAGCTCGACGAGCGCCGGCCCGGAGCCGGCGACGACCTGCCCGCGACGCTCGACGAGTTCGACGGACTGCTCGTCCTGGGCGGGCCGCAGTCGGCGATGGACGACGAGGCGACCAGCCCGGAGCTCGTCGGCGTCCGCCGGCTGCTGGCGCAGGCGCTCGAGGCCGACGTCCCCACCCTGGCCGTCTGCCTGGGCGCGCAGCTGCTCGCCGAGGTCGGGGGCGGGCGGGTGCGGAAGGGGGTCGACGGGCCGGAGGTCGGCGCCACCCTCGTCGCCAAGCGCGACGCCGCCGACCGCGACCCGCTGTTCGGCCCGCTGCCGATGACCCCGGACGTCATCCAGTTCCACCACGACGAGATCGCCGAGCTGCCCCGCGGGGCGACCCTGCTGGCCAGCAACCCGGCCTATCCCCACCAGGCCTTCCGCGTGGGCCGGCGCGTCTACGGCGTGCAGTTCCACATCGAGACGACGCCGGAGATCGTCGAGGAGTGGGCCACCCGCGACGTCGTGGGCGTGGCCGCCAGCCCCTTCGACCGGGAGACCATCTGCGCCCGCGCCGCCGCGGTGCACCCGGACCTGGAGGAGGTGTGGGCGCCGTTCGCCGGCCGGTTCGCCGAGCTGGTGCGCACCACCGCCCGGACCGGAGCCGGTGCGGCGTGACCAGCGCGCCGGAGGTCCCGCGCCGGGCCGTCGTCCGGCTGGTGCGGTTCGGGTTCGTCGACGGCGAGCGGGCCGCCCGCCTGCTGTCCGAGCCCGCGATGGGGCTGTGGGACCTCGAGCGCAACGAGCCCGCCGACCCCGAGGCCGGCCCGGTCGTCTCCGCGCTGGCCCGCACCGGCGACCCCGACCTCGCCGTCCGCTCGCTGCGCCGGCTGGTCGAGTCCCTCGACGCCGCCGACCCCGGCGGCGGGTCGGCCGCCGCGCTGCTGGCCCGGCTGCGCGGCTCGGCGCTGCTGCGCTCCCGGCTGCTCGCCGTGCTGGGCGCCAGCTCCGGCCTGGCCGACCACCTGGCGGCCAACCCCGGCGACTGGACCGTCCTCGACAGTGACGGCAGCGGCCCGACCCGGCCCACGCCGCAGGCGCTGGAGCGGCAGATGCTGGTCGCCGTCGGCGCCGACTCCGACGACCCGCCGTGGGGGGTGCGGCTGGGCAGGGCGGCGCCGGACGCGGGCCCACAGCGCGTCGCCGACCTCCGGCTGGCCTACCGGCGGGCCATCCTCTCGGTCGCCGGCCGCGACCTCGGCGAGGGCCTGGCCGCCGAGGACGTCGCCGCCGAGCTGGCCGACATCGCCGGCGCCGTCCTCACCGCGGGGCTCGCGCTGGCCGTCGCCGAGCAGCCCGCCGACGCCGCGCCCTGCCGGCTGGCGGTGATCGCGCTGGGGAAGACCGGTGGCCGGGAGCTCAACTACGTCAGCGACGTCGACGTCGTCTTCGTCGCCGAGCCGGTCGACCCGTCCGGCCGGACCGGTTCGGAGGTCGACGCCGGCCCCGCGGTGAAGAGCGCGACCCGCGTGGCCGCGGCGCTGATGCGGATCTGCCACGAGGCGGCCTGGGAGGTCGACGCGGCGCTGCGCCCCGAGGGCAAGGCCGGTGCGCTGGTGCGCACGCTGGCCAACCACGCGGCCTACTACCGCAGCTGGGCGAGCACCTGGGAGTTCCAGGCGCTGCTGAAGATGCGTCCGGTCGCCGGCGACCCCGACCTCGGCCGGGCCTACGTCGAGGAGCTGTTCCCGCTGGTCTGGGAGGCCGGCGAGCGGCCCGGCTTCGTCGCCGAGGTGCAGGCCATGCGCCGGCGGGTGCTGGACAACATCCCCCCGGCCCAGGCCGAGCGCGAGCTCAAGCTCGGCCGCGGCGGGCTGCGCGACGTCGAGTTCGCCGTCCAGCTGCTGCAGCTGGTGCACGGCCGGGTCGACGTCCGGCTGCGGGTGGGCGGCACCCTGCCGGCGCTGCACGCGCTGCGCGCCGGCGGCTACGTCGGCCGGGAGGACGCCGACACCCTCATCGCCTCCTACCGGTTCCTGCGCACCGTGGAGCACCGGCTCCAGCTGCTCCGGCTGCGCCGCACCCACCTGCTGCCCACCGACGAGCAGCAGCTGCGCTGGCTGGCCCGCTCGCTGGGCTACAAGCCCGACCACCGCGGGGACGCCGTCGCCGTGCTGGACGCCGAGCTGTCGCTGCACACCCGCGAGGTGCGCCGGCTGCACGAGAAGCTCTTCTACCGGCCGCTGCTGTCGGCGGTGGCGAAGGTGCCGCCGGAGGCCGCGCAGCTGGGCTCCAAGGCCGCCGGGGACTGGTTGCGCGCCCTCGGCTTCGCCGACCCCGACGGCGCGCTGCGGCACATGGCCGCGCTCACCGGCGGGGTGTCCCGGTCGGCGTCGATGCAGAAGTACCTGCTGCCGGTGGTGCTGCAGACCCTCGCCGACTGCGCGGACCCCGACGCCGGCCTGCTGGCCTACCGCAAGGTCAGCGAGGCCCTCGGCGGCAACCAGTGGTACCTGCGGCTGCTGCGTGACGAGGGGCAGGTCGCCGAGCGGCTGGCCGCGCTGCTGGGCTCCAGCCAGTACCTCGCCGCGCTGCTGACCCGCACGCCCGAGGCGCTGCGGATCCTCGCCGACGACGACGAGCTGCGCCCGCGCACCGCCGAGGCGCTGACCCGGGCGTGGCGGCAGGCGGCCGGGCGCGCCGCGGACCCCACCGCCGGCATCCGGGTACTCCGCGGGCTGCGCCGGCACGAGCTGCTGCGGGTCGCCGCCGCCGACCTGCTGGGCCTGCTGGACGTCGAGCAGGTCGGGCGGGCGCTCACCGACATCGCCGTCGCCATGCTGCAGGTCGGCCTGGACGTCGCGATCCGGGCGCACGCCGCCGAGGCCGGCACCGCACCCGGCGACCTGCCGACCGATCTCGCCGTCATCGGCTTGGGCCGGCTCGGCGGCGGCGAGATGGCCTACGGCTCGGACGCCGACGTGCTGTTCGTGCACCGGCCGAAGCAGGGTGCGGAGGACGGGAAGGCGACCGCGGCGGCCAACGCCGTGGCGCACACGCTGCGCCGGCTGCTCGGCGAGCCGGCGCCCGACCCCGCCTTCGAGGTGGACGCCGACCTGCGGCCGGAGGGCCGGCAGGGCGCGCTGGTGCGCTCGCTGGACTCCTACCGCGAGTACTACGACCGCTGGATGTCGGTCTGGGAGGTGCAGGCGCTGCTGCGCGCCGTGCCGGTGGCCGGCGACGAGGCCCTCGGGACGGCGTTCACCGAGCTGGTCGACCCGATCCGCTACCCGGCCGGCGGGATCTCCGCCGAGCAGGTCGCCGAGATCCGCCGGATCAAGGCCCGGGTCGAGCGCGAGCGGCTGCCGCGCGGCGCGGACCCCACGACGCACACCAAGCTCGGCCGCGGTGGTCTGGCCGACGTCGAGTGGACCGTCCAGCTGCTGCAGCTCGAGCACGCCGCGGAGCGCCCGCAGCTGCGGGTGACCTCGACCGTGGCGGCGCTGACCGCGCTGCGCGAGGCCGGGCTGCTCACCGGCGACCAGGCCGGGGCGCTGCAGCGGGCGTGGGAGCTGGCCAGCCGGGCCCGCAACGCGGTCTTCCTCGTCCGCGGCCGGCCGAGCGACCAGCTGCCCCGTCCGGGCGTCGAGCTGGGCGGCGTCGCGCGGGCCAGCGGCTACGGCCCCGACGCCGACCCCGGCCAGTTCCTCGACGACTACCGGCGGGCCACCCGGCAGGCGCGCGGCGTCGTGGAGCAGGTCTTCTACGGCCAGCCGCCGACCGGCTCCTGACCGATGGGTGTGCCGACCGCCCCGCCGGGGCAGGGGAGGGGGGTGTCGCAGCCCGCCGCCGCTCCCGACCCGATCGAGGACCCCGCCCCGTCCACCGCGGGCGGTGCCACCATCACGCCCTACCGCGACGGGCCGCTCATCGTCCGCGGCGACTTCCGGCTGCTCGACCAGGACGGCGCCGAGATCGACCCGGGCCGCGAGACGATCGCGCTGTGCCGCTGCGGCAAGTCCGGCATCAAGCCCTTCTGCGACGGCTCGCACAAGCGGGCCGGGTTCTCGGCCCCGAGCGCGCCGAGCCGGCCGCGCCCGGCCGCCCGGATCCTGCGGCAGGGTCCCGAGGGGGACCCCGCTCGCTAGCCCGGGGACGGCCCCCTGCAGGGTCCCGCCGCGAGCCTGCGAGTGGTGGGGGGCAGGGGGTCCTCTTTCAGGCGGCGACCGGAGCCCGCCCGCGCAGCGCTGAGCCGCCGGACTCCCAGGCGCCCAGCAGGTGGGCGGCGGCCAGCCCGTCCATCGCCAGCGAGCACGCGGCCCCGAAGAGCACGTCGGCGGCCAGCTCGGGCTCCTCGGCGACCAGCGAGCCGCACATGTCCACCGAGGCGATCTGCTCGTGGACGGCGTCGGCCTCGACGTGCTCGTCGTAGAAGACCGTCGTCGCCCCGCGGAAGCCCAGCCGGCGCAACCCGGCCGAGTAGCGGCGGGAGGGCTCGGAGGAGGTCATCTCCACGCAGGCCAGGTGGCCGAGCGCGGCGCCCCGCCAGCGGCGGTGCAGACCGAACAGCGACATGGTGTTGACCGAGGCGAAGGCGGCAGCGGGGGCGTCGTCCCAGAGGGCGCCGTAGCCGGCGTCCAGATCGAGGTCGCGCATCATCCCGGCGAACAGCTCGCTGTGCATCCGCTCCGGGGCGCCGCCGCCGTACTCGTCGGCCTGGATCTCCACCATCGCGGCCTTGGTCCGCCCCGACAGCCGGGGGACGGCGAAGGTGTGCGGGTCGGCCTCCTTGAGGTGGTACACCGACCGCAGCGTGAGGTACTCCCGCCACTGCTCCAGCGACCCGGTGCGCGACATGTACGACGACAGCGAGGGGCCGTCGTCGGCGGCGATCAGGGCGGTGAGCTGCCGGTCGACCGGCTCGTCGGTCACCGCGAGGTCGCCGACCAGGCCGCGCAGCGCCGCGGTGTGCGCCCGCTCCAGGTGCGCGCGCAGGCGCAGCAGGTCCGGATCCCACTCCCAGTCCTCGTCGACGCCGTCGAAGCCGCGGTAGTGCAGCTCGTAGCAGATCGCGAGGGCGAGCTGGAGGTCGTCGTCGGTGAGCGGGTCGGTCGCGGCGGCCGCCGTCCGCTCCGCCAGCTCGGCGGTCGCGGGCGACAGCGTGCCGGCGCTGAGGTCGGTGCACAGGGCGTCGGTCAGGGGGCCCCGGGGCTCGGGCAGGCGCATCCCCCGCCCATGCCCACGACCGGCCCGTTCGATGCGTGTGCGCGTGCAACGTCGCCCGTGGGTAGGACCTGGGCATGAGCACGAGCCCGGCCGGCCGCGTCGTCCTGGTCACCGGCGGCAGCGCCGGCATCGGCCGCAGCACCGTCGCCCGGCTGTCCCGCGACGGCGCGCGGGTGGTGACCTGCGCCCGCGGCGGCGACCGGCTGGAGCGGGCCGTCGGCGGGCTGCCCGGGGTCAGCACGGTCGTGGCCGACGTCGCCGACGGGGCCGACCGCGCGCGGCTGCTCGACCGGGTCCTCGACGAGCACGGCCGGCTCGACGCCGTCGTCCTCAACGCCGGGCTGGGCTGGGCCGGCCTGGTCGAGGACATGCCCGGCGACGCCGTCGAGCGGCTGATCGGGCTCAACCTGACCGGTGTCGTGGAGCTCACCCGGATCGCCCTGCCGCACCTGCTGGACGCCGCCGCCCGCCGGGGGCGGGCCGACGTCGTCACCGTCGCCTCGGTCGCGGCGTGGTCTCAGGTGCCGCCCCTGACGGTCTACTCGGCGACCAAGGCCGGGGTGCAGGGCTTCGTCACGGGGCTGCGGCGGGAGGTGACCGCCCGGGGCGTGCGGGTGCACACCGTCAACCCCGGCCCGGTGTCCACCGAGTGGCTGGCCCGCGGGCACGGCTCCCCGCCGGCGTCGGACGCCGACGCCCGGGGCCGGCTCTCCCGCGGGATCCGCCCGGACCGGGTCGCCGACCAGATCGCCCGCTGCCTGACCTCGCCGTGGTCGCGCACGGTCGCCGTCCCCCGCTGGACGGGCCTGGCCCGGCTGGGCGAGGTGCCGCCGGTGGACCGGCTGCTGGACCTGGTGCTCTCCCGGCAGGCCCACCGGATCCGACGGGTCGCCGCGCGGTCGGTGGAGCGGCGCACCGGCTGACCCGGCCGCCGCCGTCGCGTTTCGGGAGGACTGCCCGCTGGGCAGGGGGAGGGGGTCCGTGCACCCGACCGGGAGGACGCCGAGACCGTGCGCCACCTCCGCGCAACCGCCGCCGTTGCCCCGCTGCTGGCCCTGGCCGCCTGCGCCTCCCCGGCCTCCGGGGCGGCTCCGCAGGCGGCCGCCGTCGCGCAGCCCGTGTCGGTCGCGCAGCCGCAGGACGACGGCACCTCCTGCACCGGCCCCGGCGGCTACCGGGTCGAGCTGCCCCCCGGCTGGTCGACCAACGACGCCGGCGTGCTGCCCGCCTGCAGCTGGTTCGGGCCCGGCGAGGTCGTCGTCCCCGAAGCCTCGGACGTCCGGACCGCCCCCGTCACCCTGCAGCTGCTGGACGCCCCGCTCGCCGAGGCCGCCGGCCCGGTGCCCGACGAGGTGGCCCGCACGGAGCTGGTGGTGGGCGGGCGCGAGGCCGTGCGGATCGAGCAGGTCACCACGCTGGGGCTGTACCCGGAGGGCACCCGCATCACGACGTGGGCGGTCGACCTCGGCGGGCGCACCCTGCTGGCCGACGCCGTCGAGCTGCCCCGGGTCGACCACGAGAGCGCGGTGGCGGCCCTCGACGCCATGGTGGAGGGCCTGCAGACCACCGCCGTCTGAGCCCGGTCCACCGACGCGCCCGCGACTCACCGTTCCCTGTTCGTCACCCACCTCGTGCACAGTGCTCGTCAGACCGAACGGTGGGACGAGGAGGGGCGATGGACTTCCTGCAGCCGTCGTCGTGGGACGAGGCGCTCGCGCTGCGGGCCGAGCGGCCCGACGCGCTGCCGATCAGCGGCGGCACCGACGTGATGGTCGAGCTGAACTTCGACCGCCGCCGTCCCGGGGCGCTGCTGGACCTCACACGGGTCGGCGAGCTCCGGGAGTGGTCGCTCGACGGCGGGACGGTGCGGCTGGGCGCCGGAGTCCCGTACGCGCGGGTGATCACCGAGCTGGGCGCGCAGCTGCCCGGCCTGGCGATGGCCTCGCGCACCGTCGGCTCGCCGCAGATCCGGGTGCGCGGCACCGTGGGCGGCAACCTCGGGTCGGCGTCCCCGGCCGGTGACGCGCACCCGCCGCTGCTGGCCGCCGGCGCGGAGGTGGAGGTGGCGTCGGCCGCCAGGGGTCCCCGCCGCGTCCCGGTGGCGGAGTTCTTCACCGGGGTCAAGCGCAACGCCCTCGAGCCCGACGAGCTGATCGCCGCGGTCCTCGTGCGCACCGCGCGCGGACCGCAGCAGTTCTGCAAGGTCGGCACCCGCAACGCGATGGTGATCTCGGTGTCGGCGTTCGCACTCGCCCTGCACCCCGACCGGCAGGCGGTCGGCACCGGCATCGGGTCGGCCGCACCCACCCCGCGGCGCGCTCCCGAGGCCGAGGAGTTCCTCGCCGGCGCGCTGGACTGGGCCGCCCGCAGCCCGCTGCCCGACGGCCTGGCGCGGGCCTTCGGCGAGCGGGTCGCCGCCGCGGCCTCGCCGATCGACGACGTCCGGGGGACGGCGGCCTACCGGCGGCACTCGCTCGCGGTGCTGGCCCGCCGCGCCGTCACCTGGGCCTGGGACGACCTGAGGAGGGCCGCCTGATGCGCGTCACCACCACCGTCAACGGCACCGAGCGCACCGCCGACGACGTCTGGCCGGGGGAGAGCCTGCTGTACCTGCTGCGCGAGCGGCTGGGCCTGCCCGGCGCGAAGAACGCCTGCGAGCAGGGCGAGTGCGGCTCGTGCACCGTCTACCTGGACGGCGAGCCGGTGTGCGCGTGCCTGGTCGCCGCCGGTCAGGCGATCGGCCGCGAGGTCACCACCGTCGAGGGCCTGGCCGACGGCGAGGCGCTGCACCCGGTGCAGGAGGCCTTCGTCGACGCCGGCGCCGTGCAGTGCGGGTTCTGCACCCCCGGGCTGGTCGTCGCAGCGCACGACCTGCTGGCCCGCGTGCCGCAGCCGTCGGACCCCGAGATCCGCGAGGCGCTGGCCGGCAACCTGTGCCGCTGCACCGGCTACGAGAAGATCCTCGACGCCGTCCGGCTCGCGGCCGACCGGCAGGCGACGCGATGACCACCACCGAGACCGGGGCCCGGACGACCGGCCGGATCGGCGACAGCGCCCAGCGCCCCGACGGCACGCTCAAGGTCACCGGCGAGTTCGCCTACGCCAGCGACCTGTGGCACGACGACATGGTCTGGGGCGTCACGCTGCGCAGCCCGCACCCGCACGCCCGCATCCGGCGCATCGACGTCACCGAGGCGCTCACGGTGCCCGGCGTCAGCGCCGTCCTCACCGCCGACGACGTGCCCGGCGAGAACGCCTACGGCCTCGAGCACGCCGACCAGCCGGTGCTGGCCGGGGAGTTCGTCCGGTTCGAGGGCGAGCCGGTGGCGCTGGTCGCCGCCGACCACCCGGAGACCGCGCGCCGGGCGGCGGCGCGGATCCGGGTCGACTACGAGGTGCTGCCCGCGCTCACCGACGCCCGCCGCGCGCTGGACGACGACGCGCCGCGGGTGCACCCCGGCGGCAACCTGGTCCGCCACCTGCGGCTCCGGCGCGGCGACCCGGCCCCGGTCGCCCCGGTCGTGGTGAGCCTCGACTTCGAGGTCGGCATGCAGGACCAGGCGTTCCTCGGGCCGGAGTCCGGGCTCGCCGTCCCGGCCGAGGACGGCGGTGTCGACCTCTACGTCGCCACCCAGTGGCTGCACGTCGACCAGCGGCAGATCTGCCTCGCGCTGGGCATGCCGCCCGAGAAGGTGCGGCTCACGCTGGCCGGCGTCGGCGGCGCGTTCGGCGGCCGGGAGGACCTCTCGGTGCACGTGCACGCCTGCCTGCTGGCGCTGCGCACCGGCAGGCCGGTGAAGATGAGCTACGGCCGGGAGGAGTCCTTCTACGGCCACGTGCACCGGCACCCGGCGACGATGACCTACGAGTTCGGCGCGGAGCGCGACGGCACCCTGGTCTACGCGAAGGCCCACGTGCTGCTCGACGGCGGCGCCTACGCCTCCTCGACCGCAGCGGTCGTCGGCAACGCGGGCACCCTGGGGCTGGGCCCCTACCGCTTCCCGTCGGTGGCGGTGGACGCCTACGGGGTGTTCACCCACAACCCGCCGTGCGGGGCGATGCGCGGCTTCGGCTGCGTGCAGGCCGCGTTCGCGCACGAGGCGTTGATGGACGAGCTCGCCGCCGCCGTCGGGGTCGACCCGGTGGAGATCCGCCGGCGCAACGGCGTCCAGGAGGGCGACCGCAACATCACCGGCCAGGTCATCGACTCCGCCGCCCCCGTCGCCGAGCTGCTGCAGCGGGTGGCCGACCTGCCGCTGCCCCCGCCGCTGGAGACCTCCGACCTGCGGAACCTGCCCGGCGCGGTCGGCAACACCACCCACGGCGAGGGCGTCCGCCGCGGCGTCGGCTACTCGGTCACCTACAAGAACGTCGGCTTCTCCGAGGGCTTCGACGACTACTCCACCGCCCGGGTGCGGCTGCAGCTGACCGGCGGCGAGGCGGTGGCCACCGTGCACACCGCCGCGGCCGAGGTCGGCCAGGGGCTGGTCACCGTGCAGCAGCAGATCGCCCGCACCGAGCTCGGCGTGGAGCGGGTGGTCGTCGTCCCGGCGGACACCGCGGTCGGCTCGGCCGGGTCGACGTCGGCGTCCCGGCAGACCTACGTCACCGGCGGGGCGGTCAAGGCCGCCTGCGAGGCGGTGCGGACGGCGGTGCTGCAGCGCGCCGCGGTCGCGCTCGGCCGCCCGGTCGCCGGCCTCGCGCTGGACGGCGACAAGGTCGTCGGCGCCGGCGGCGAGGTGCTCGCCGGGCTGGCCGACGTCCTCGGGGACGACGCGGTGGAGGAGACCGTCGAGTGGCGGCACCGGCCCACCCACGCGATCGACCCCCAGACCGGCCAGGGCGACGCGCACGTGCAGTTCGCGTTCTCCGCGCACCGCGCGGTGGTCGACGTCGACACCGAGCTGGGCCTGGTCAAGGTGGTCGCCCTGGACACCGCGCAGGACGTCGGCAGGGCGATCAACCCCGACGCGGTCGTCGGCCAGATCCACGGCGGGTCCGCGCAGGGCATGGGCCTGGCGCTCATGGAGGAGGTGGTGGTGACCGACGGCCACGTGCGCAACCCGTCGTTCACCGACTACCTGCTGCCGACCATCCTCGACATGCCGCCGATGAAGGTGGAGGTGCTGGAGTACGCCGACCCGCACGCGCCCTACGGCGTCCGCGGGGTGGGGGAGCCGCCGACCATCTCCTCGGGCCCGGCGGTCGCCGCCGCGGTGCGCGCCGCCTGCGGGAAGCCGCTGCGCCGGGTGCCCATCCGCCCGGAGCACATCACGGGGGTGTGACCCGGTCGCCGCCCGCGGGGGCGGCGGCGGGTCGCCGTCGGCCCAGGAAGCGCTGCAGCGCCGCCACGACCCGCTCGGGCGGCAGGTCGCGGGTGATGACCACGAGGGACGACGCCCGCGGGCCGTCCCAGCGCGGCAGGTGCCGCGGCGGGTGGACGACGTGCTGGACGGCGTCGAGGACGACCGGTTCGTCGCCGCCGGTGTCCAGGAGCGCCTTCATCCGCAGGATGCGGTCGCCGTGGGCGTGCAGCAGCGCCGAGACCCACACGGCGAAGGCGGCCCAGTCGACCGGGCCGTCGAGCGTCACGGAGGTGGACGCGACGCCGGAGAGGTGTCGGTCCGCCGGGAGCGGGGGAACCGCTGCGGCGGCTGGAACGGACCTCGTGGCGGCGAGGTCGATCTCGGCGCGGGACACGACGGGCGCCGCGGGGTTGAGTCGCCTCAGACGCGCGGCGAGCTCGCGGGCGGCCGCAGCGGTCACCAGGTCCGTCTTCGTCAGCACCAGCAGATCGGCGCACACCACCTGCTGCAGCCACTCCGCGCCCTGGTCGGCGTCCCGCGCGACGGCCTGGGCGTCGACGGTGACGACCACCCGGTCGACGGCGAAGTGGTGGCGCAGCGTGGGAGAGGCCAGCAGGGTCGCGACCACCGGGGCGGGATCGGCCAGACCGGTCGTCTCCAGCAGGACGCGGCGGACCGGGTCGACGTGTCCGGCCTCCTCCGTGGCGAGGAGCTCGTGCAGTGCGGACTCGACGTCCGAACGGGTGGCGCAGCAGACGCAGCCGCCGGGCAGCACCACGGTCCGCTCGTCGACGTGGCGCAGTTGGTGGTGGTCGAGCCCGATCTCGCCCAGCTCGTTGACCAGCACCGCGGTCGAACGCAGGTCGGGGCGGGTCAGCAGGTCCCGCAGCAGCGTGGTCTTCCCGCTGCCGAGGGCACCGGAGACGACCGTCAGCGGCCGCACGCCGGCCACGCTCACGGCGCGTCCCCGGTCTCCAGCGGGTCGACCGGCCGGCCGCGCATCCGCTCGGCCTCTCCCCAGAGCGACCCGAGGTCGCGGACGAGCACCGTGCGCCCCCGGCCGTTGGCCAGCTGGTAGCCGCGGCCGCGCCACTCGCTCACGGTCAGACCGGTGCCCACGAGGAGAGTCCGCACGGCCTGCAGCCGCTCGTGGCGGTGGCGGGCGGTGCCCGCCCCCGGGCCCCGGTCGCTCCAGTGGTCCTGCGGGGAGAGGTCCCCGCACAGTCCGCACATCGTCCACCTCGTCGTCGGTCGCGCGTGGAAGCCGCCGGCCCGGCCTGTTCGCTCACAGGCCGGGCCGGCGGGGTCGTGCCCTCAGAGGTCCTCGCGGCTCACCGCGATGTCCGAGCCGGCCGGGACACGGCGCAGGCCCGTGGCCTCGTCGTAGGCCCACTCCTGACCGGCGCTGGTGCCGAGGTACTCGTCGGAGAAGCCCGAGGTGATCTCGGCCTGCGGGTGGCGCGGGACGATCCAGAACCGCATCAGCAGCAGGTAGACCAGGAAGCCGACCGGGAGGCCGACGAGGTAGGCGTACTCGAGCTGCCACAGGGCCAGGCCGCCGGCCACCACCCAGGCGATGAGCCCGGCCGGGTTGACGCCGCCGCTGAACCGGAACTGCCCGTTCGCCTGGTACAGCGCCGGGACGTTCAGCCGCCGCCGCCGCACCACGTAGTAGTCGGCGATCATGATGCCGCCGACTGCCGAGAGCAGCGCGCCGTAGTAGCCGAGGAAGGTGAACAGGTTGTTCAGGATGAGCCAGGGGAAGGCCAGGGTGCCCACGACGCCGGCGAGCGCGACGCCCCACTTGTAGGCCAGGTGGGGCGCCCCGGCGTTGACGAAGGTGAGCGCCGCCGGGATGAGGTTGGCCGCGTTGTTGGTCGACCACTGGGCCAGGATCACCAGCGCCAGCAGCACCACGAGGGTGAAGCCGGAGCTCTGACCCTGGATGACCGTGATCGGGTTCCAGTCGCCGGCCGCGATGAACGACACCGCGCCGATGAGCGCGACGAACGTCTGGGTCACCGGCAGCGCCACGAACTGGGCGACGAAGACGTTCTTGTTCCGCCGGGCGAAGCTCCGCGCGCCGCTCTCGGTCTTCACGAACCGGGTCAGGTTCGGGATGTCGACCGCGAGGGCCGACCAGAACGCCATGTTGGCGACGAAGAGGCTGAACGCGGAGATCGGCGTGTCCCCGGCGAAGGTCCAGATGTTCTGCCCCTGCGTGCGGGCGAGGTCCTCGAGGGTGAAGTACATCCACACCGACACCGCGATGATCGCGGGTGCGGCGACCGCGGCGAGCCGCTCGACGGCCTTGATCCCCATGGCGGTGTTGACGATCTGCACCAGCCCGAAGACGACGTACCAGAGGAACCACGCGCTGAAGCCGGTGAAGTACTCGACGATCCCGTTGATGGCGAGGGCACCCAGGTAGGTCTGGATGCCGAACCAGATGGCGGCGACGATGCCGCGGGAGACCGCCGGCAGGTGTGTGCCCAGGGTGCCGAAGGGCGCTCGCAGGTACACCGCGAAGGACAGGCCGTGCTCGGTCCCGATGTCCGCCGTGAGCGTCATGACCACCGCGAGGGCCGCGTTGGCCAGCAGGATGGTGAGCAGCACGACGGGCAGGGGCAGCCCGGCGACGCCGTTCGCGCCCAGCTGGAAGGTGGCGATGATGACCGCCATCCCGATCCAGATCCAGACGAATCCCAGGGCGCCGATGGTCCGGTGGCGCAACCGGACCGGGAGGATCGACTCCTCCAGCAGGTGGTTCCGCGGGCGCCGGTCGGCACCCGTCCGGGGGTCGGACGCAGTGGTCATGGGTTCTCCTCGGTGAGAGCTGCGGATGGCCGGGTCAGCCGTTGTGCGGCGAACGGCGGATGAAGTCGTCGGCGATCTCGTCGAAGGTGGCCCAGCGGACGCCCTCGTGGCCGTTGATGTGCTCGATGAGCCGCTCCAGCATCAGGAGGACCTGCGGCCGCCCCGAGACGTCGGGGTGGATCGTCATCGTGAAGACGGCGTAGTCGTTCTCGCGGTACACCCAGTCGAACTGGTCGCGCCACATCTCCTCGAGGTGGCGGGGGTTGACGAACCCGTGGCTGTTCGGGCTGGACTTGACGAACATCATCGGCGGCAGGTCGTCGAGGTACCAGTTCGCCGGGATCTCCACCAGCTCGGTCTCCCGGCCGCGCACCAGCGGCTGCATCCAGGTCTCGGCCGGCTGCGAGTAGTCGATCTTCGTCCAGCTGTCGCCGACCCGGACGTAGTAGGGCTCGAAGTCCCGGTGCATCAGCGAGTGGTCGTACTTGATGCCGTTCTCGAGCAGCAGCTCGTTGGTGACCGGGCTGAACTCCCACCAGGGTGCGACGTAGCCGGTCGGCCGCCTGCCGCTGACCTTCTCGGCCAGGTCGATGCTGCGCAGGAGGACCGTCTCCTCCTGCTGGCGGGTCATCGCGATCGGGTTCTCGTGGGAGTAGCCGTGGATCCCGAGCTCGTGACCGCCGTCGATGACCATGCGGGTCTGGTCGGGGAACGTCTCCATCGAGTGGCCGGGGACGAACCACGTCGTCCGCAGGTCGTTGCGGCGGAAGAGCTCCAGCAACCGGGGTGTGCCGACCTCGCCGGCGAACAGGCCGCGCGAGATGTCGTCGGGCGAGTCCTCCCCGCCGTACGAGCCGAGCCAGCCGGCGACGGCGTCGACGTCCACGCCGAACGCCACGAAGATCTCCTTGGGCATGTCCTGTCCTCTCGTCTGGGGGTGCTGGGGGATGGGGTGGTGCCGATCAGGGGTTCACGTACGGCTGCAAGACCTCGGCGGCGCGGTCGGCGTCGCCGCCCGCGGCCAGCGCGAGGGTGAGCAGCAGCCGCGCCTTGGGGGCTCGGAGGTCCCCGGCGAGCAGAGCTCCGGCGGCGGCCAGGTCGGCGCCACCGCCGGCGCCGTACACGGGGCTGACCGAGCCGGCGTGGCAGCGCGAGGTGACGAGCACGAGCAGCCCGTCCGCGAGGGCCTTCTCGGTCTCCGACAGGACCGCGGGCGTGACGTTCCCGGCTCCGAAGGCGTCGAGGACGATGCCGCGGGCCCCAGCCTCCCGGGCGGCTCGGACGAACGTGCCGTCAGCACCCAGGTGCAGGGGGACGACGTCCACCCGGGGCCACTCGCCGTCGAGGGCGTCGAGGTCGAAGGCCGGTCGCCGGCGCGGCACGGCGACGAGCCGCACGGCCTCGGCGTCCACTCGGCCCAGCTGTCCACCGTCAGGAGCGGCGAACGCGTCCACTGCGAGGGAGTGCACCTTGGTGACCTGCCGGGCGGACAGCACCCGCCCGGCCATGGCGACGACGACGCCGATGTCCCGGGCGGCGGGGTCGCAGGCGAGGCGGACGGCGTCGCGCAGGTTGCGGGGGCCGTCGGCATCGGTCGCCTCGGCGTTGCGCTGGGCGCCCGTCACGACCACCGGCTGGGGACCCCCGTGCGCCAGGTCGAGGAACCAGGCCGTCTCCTCCATCGTGTCGGTGCCGTGCGTGACCACGACGCCGTCGGCGTCGGCGGCAGCGGCACGGACCCGGCGGGCGAGTTCCCGGACGTCATCGAGGCCGAGCCGGTAGCTGCCCAGGCGGAAGACGTCCTCCACCCGGACGTCGACGTCCTCGATCGGCAGCAGGGCGCGCAGCAGGTCGTCCCCGCTGTCGGCGGCGACCACGCGCCCGTCGGGATCGGGGCGGGACGCGATCGTCCCGCCCGTCGTCAGGACGCGCACCAACGGCATCACAGGTCTCCTCGGCCGGCCGGAGTGACGGCAGTCACTGCGCAATCGATTGCGCGGACGCTAGTGCAATCGATTGCGACGGGTCAAGGGGGAAGGGTAGGAATAGCGTGTGACCGTGGGGGGCCCGGAGAACTTCGAACGCGTGACGTTGCGTGACGTCGCCCGGCTGGCAGGCGTCCACGTCTCCACGGTCTCCCGTGTCCTGCGGCGCCGGGGGCACGGCTCCGACGCCGCCCAGCGGATCCGCCGGATCGCCGACGAGCTCGGCTATCGACCGGACCCGTACGCGGCGAGCCTGCGGACCCAGCGCACCAGCACCTTCGGGGTGCTGGTCCCGGCGCTGACCGACCTCGTGCTCGCCACCATCTACGACGCGATCGAGCAGACGGCCAAGGAGCGCGGCTACGACACGTTCGTGGCCAACACCCGGGACGACCTGGACGAGCAGCGCAGGCGGGTCGACCTGCTGCTGGACCGCAGGGTCGACGGGCTGATCCTGGGAGACGCCCGGCTGGACAGCACGTTCGTCGACGAGCTCGCCGCGCGCGACGTCCCGTTCGTCCTGACCAGTCGCCGGCATGGGGAGCACCCCTCCGTGACCTGCGACGACGAGCTCGGGGGACGCCTCGCTGCCCAGCACCTGCTCGACCTCGGGCACCGGCGGGTGGCGGTCGTGGCAGGTGAGCCCTACGCCAGCACCGGACGAGATCGCACCCGCGGGTTCCTCGACGTGTGCCGGGAGAGCGGGGTGCGCGTGCCGGCCACCCGGGTGGTGCACAGCCGCTTCGACGTCGCGGGCGGGCGGGACGCCGCGGAACGGCTGCTCGCCGCGCGGACACCGCCGACAGCGGTCTTCGCGGTCAACGACTTCGCCGCCATCGGCGTCATGGGGGCGCTGCGCGACCACGGCTTGCGCGTGGGGGAGGACGCGGCGGTCGTCGGCTACAACGACGTACCGATCGCTCGGGAGCTCCCGATCCCGCTCAGCACGGTGCGCAGCCCGCTGCGGGAGATGGGGGAGCAGGCCGTGACCGCGCTCTGCGCCCGGCTGGAAGGCCAGGAGATCGGGGCGGTCAGGCTGGCGCCCGAGATGATCCGGCGGGCCTCGAGCGTCCCCGTCCGGGACTAGGTCGGGCGCCCCGCGCAGCGACACCGGGTGGGCAGGGATCGACGTGTCACCGGGTCCGATGCGTCCACCGGCGCGCAGCGGGGTCCGGTCGTCGCCACGGAGTGCACGGCGACGCGCCGTCCGCCAGGCTCGACGGCATGACCGACACCTCCGGGCCGCCGTTCCGCGCCGACCACGTCGGCAGCCTCCTGCGCCCGCAGCGCCTGCTCGACGCCCGCGCCCGCGCCGCCGCCGGGGAGGTGGACGCGGCCGAGCTGCGCGACATCGAGGACGAGGCGATCGCCGACGTCGTCCGGCTCCAGGGGGACGTCGGCCTGCGCACCGCCACCGACGGGGAGTTCCGCCGGGCCTCGTGGCACATGGACTTCATCTACGCGATCGACGGCATCACCAAGGTGACCGGCGAGGACATCGTCGTCCACTTCAGGAACGCCGACGGGACGATCGACTTCACCCCGGCCGGGCTGCACGTCGACGGGCCGCTGTCCATCGACGAGCCGATCTTCGGGGCGGACTTCGCGTACCTGCAGCGCGTCGTCTCCGAGCGGCAGACGGCGAAGCTGACGATCCCCTCGCCGTCGATGGTCCACTACCGCGGCGGTGCCGCGGCGATCGACCCGGCCGTCTACCCGGACGAGGACTCGTTCTGGGACGCGCTGTCGGCGGCCTACGCCTCCCAGGTGCGCGGCATCGCCGCGGCCGGCTGCACCTACCTGCAGCTGGACGACACCAGCCTGGCCTACCTCAACGACCCGGCCCAGCGTGCCGAGCTGGCCGCGCAGGGGCGGGACGCCGAGCACCAGCACGAGCGCTACATCCGGCAGATCAACGCCGCGCTGGCCGGCCGGCCCGACGGGCTGACGGTGACCACCCACATGTGCCGCGGCAACTTCCGCTCCTCATGGGTCGCCGAGGGCGGCTACGACTTCGTCGCCGAGGCGCTGTTCGGCGAGCTGGAGGTCGACGGCTTCTTCCTGGAGTACGACGACGCCCGGTCCGGCGGGTTCGAGCCGCTGCGCTTCGTGCCGCCGGGCAAGCGGGTGATGCTCGGGCTGGTCACCACCAAGCGCCCGGAGCTGGAGAGCAAGGACGCCCTCAAGCGCCGGATCGACGAGGCCGCCCGGTACGTGCCGCTCGAGCAGCTGGCCCTGTCCCCGCAGTGCGGCTTCTCCTCGACGGTGGAGGGCAACGCGCTCACCCGCGACGAGCAGGTCGCCAAGCTGGCCCTCGTCGTGGAGACCGCCCAGGAGGTCTGGGGGGACGACTGAGGGGTCACGGGCCGGTCACGACCCGCTGCCGGGCCCGCCCCCTGCTGGTGGGGCGGGCCCGGGGCTTGACATGCTCCCTGTCGTATCTGGGCAGTGTCGTCCGGACGCTGCCTCGTCCCGCAGGGAGGGCGCGTGTCCACCACCGTCAGCAGAGCCGACACCGACGGTCCACCTCCGGGAGGAGTGGGCCGCCGCATGTCGGTGCGTTCGATCGCCGTCTGGGTCGCGGTGGCCCTGGTCGGCGCCCTGTCGTGGACCGTGCTCGCGCTGGCCCGTGGCGAGTCGGTGTCGGCGCTGTGGATGCTGTTCGCCGCGCTGTGCTCCTACGCCATCGCCTACCGCTTCTACGCCCGCTTCATCGCCTACAAGGCGCTGCGCGTGGACGACCGCCGGGCCACCCCGGCGGAGCGGCTGCAGAACGGCCGGGACTTCGACGTCACCGACCGGCGGGTGCTCTTCGGCCACCACTTCGCCGCGATCGCCGGCGCCGGCCCGCTGGTGGGCCCGGTGCTCGCCGCGCAGATGGGCTACCTGCCCGGCACGATCTGGATCGTCGTCGGCGTCATCTTCGCCGGTGCCGTGCAGGACATGGTCGTCATGTTCTTCTCGATGCGCCGCAACGGGAAGAGCCTGGGCCAGATGGTCCGCGAGGAGATCGGCATCGTCGGCGGCATCGCCGCGCTGATCGCCGTCTTCGCGATCATGATCCTGATCCTCGCGGTGCTCGCGCTCATCGTGGTCAACGCACTCGCCGAGTCGCCGTGGGGCGTCTTCTCCATCGCGCTGACCATCCCGATCGCGCTGTTCATGGGGGTCTACCTGCGGGTGCTGCGGCCCGGCCGGGTGCTCGAGGCCACCGGCATCGGCGTCGTCCTGCTGCTGCTGGCCATCGTCGGCGGCGGCTGGATCGAGAACACCGCGCTCGCCGAGTCCCTGACGCTGTCCAAGGAGACGCTGGTCCTCGCGCTGGTGGTCTACGGGTTCGTCGCCTCGGTGCTGCCGGTCTGGCTCCTGCTGACCCCGCGCGACTACCTGTCGACCTTCATGAAGATCGGCGTGATCGTGCTGCTGGCGATCGGGCTGCTGATCGCCCGGCCGGTCATCCAGGCCGACGCCGTCAGCCAGTTCGCGCTGCCGGGCACCGGGCCGGTGTTCGCCGGGTCGCTCTTCCCGTTCGTCTTCATCACCATCGCCTGCGGCGCGCTGTCGGGATTCCACGCGCTGATCTCGTCCGGGACGACGCCGAAGATGGTGGCCAAGGAGAGCCAGGTCCGCCTGATCGGCTACGGCGGCATGCTGATGGAGTCCTTCGTGGCCATCAGCGCGCTGATCGCCGCGGTGGTCATCGACCAGGGCCTGTACTACGCGATGAACGCCCCCGCCGGAGCGACCGGGGGCACCCCGGAGACCGCGGCGGCGTTCGTCAACGGTCTCGGCTTCGACACCACGGCCCAGGACCTCGCCGCCGCCTCGGCGGCGATCCAGGAGGACACGCTGGTGTCGCGCACCGGCGGCGCGCCGACCCTGGCCGTCGGTATCGCGCAGATCCTCAGCACCGCCTTCGGCGGCGGAGGGGCAGCGTTCTGGTACCACTTCGCGATCATGTTCGAGGCGCTGTTCATCCTGACCGCCGTCGACGCCGGCACCCGCGTGGGCCGGTTCATGCTGCAGGACACGGTCGGCAACGTGTGGAAGAAGTTCGGCGACCTGTCGTGGCGGCCGGGCACCATCATCGCCAGCGCCGTCGTCGTCGGTCTCTGGGGCGGCATGCTCTACATCGGGGTCACCGACCCGCTGGGCGGCGTCAACCAGCTGTTCCCGCTGTTCGGCATCGCCAACCAGCTCCTGGCGGGCATCGCCCTCACGCTCGCGACGGTGCTGATGATCAAGCACGGGAAGCTCAAGTACGCCTGGATCACGGCCGTGCCCCTGGCGTGGGCACTGACCACGACGCTGACCGCCAGCTTCCAGAAGGTCTTCTCCGGCGACCCGCGGGTCGGCTACTTCACCCAGCGGCAGCTGTACGCGGACGCCCTGGCGAACGGCGAGCTGCTGGCGCCCGCGCAGGACGTCGGGCAGATGCAGCAGGTCATCACGAACTCCACGGTGAACGGGGTGCTGCAGGCGGCCTTCGCGCTCCTGACCCTGGTCGTGCTCGGCAACGCCCTGGTGGTCATCGCGCGGGCCATCCGGGCGCGTGGTCCGGTGCCCACGACCGAGGAGCCCGCGGTGCCGTCGGACATCGTCGAGCCCTCCGGCCTGTTCGCCACGCCGGAGGAGAAGGCGGCCATCGCCGAGCACGAGCGGCTGGTGGGCGCGGGTGCCCGGGGTCACGGCACCTTCACGTCGGAAGGGCCGCCACGGTGAGCACCGCCGGCGCGTTCGCCGGGCGTGCCTGGCGGGGGGTGCGCTGGTACCTGCGGGAGTGGAGCGGTGAGGCCCGCTGGGACGACTACCTCCGCTCCTGCGCCCAGCACGGGCACGAGCCGATGAGCCGGCGCGAGTTCGAGCGGCGCCGGGCCGACGAGGCCGAGCGCAACCCGGTGAGCCGCTGCTGCTGACCGGCGTCCGACCGCGGCTCCGGTCCCCGAGAGGGGGCCGGGGCCGCGTCGCGTCCGGGCATCCGCGACCCGCTCGCCCCACGCGGCCCACCCGTGCGTGCCGGCGGTCCACACGCGAGCCGCGGCTGCCGAGGGGGAGGACACGTTGCCGTGGCCCCGTGGGCCCGACCGAGAGGTGGCACCCGTGTCCGTGCCCTCGTCGCCCGACCGTGCCGGCCGTCTCGCCGAGCTGCGCACCGGGATGTCCCTGCTCGCCAGCGCGGCCGCCGACCTCGGCGTGGGCCGCCAGCCCGAGGTGCGGGTGCTGCGCGACGGCCGGCTCTGGCTCGCCGAGCTGGGGACGGCGGTGACCGCGGCCGACGTGTACCAGGCCGCCCGCGGGCTGGTGGCCGCCCAGCTCGACGCCATCGCCGCGGTCTCCGACCAGCCGGTCGAGGACCACGCGCTCGCCTGGCTGGTCACCCTGCAGACCAACGAGGTCATCGCCGCCATCGAAGACACCGACCTGGCCGACGACGCCGCCTGAGGACGCACCGCGGCCCCCGTCCTCGGGTGCGAGGACGGGGCCCTTCCGCGCGGTCCCAGCGGCCCAACCCTTATCGGCAACGCTGCAGCTGGCTGTGGGTCAGGACCAGGGTCGGCGCGACTCGGCTCACCGGGGCAGAGCTTGCACGGCGCTGAGCGCCTGGACGGCGGCCTCGTCGGGCGGGAAGACGGGGTAAAGAGCCCGCTCAATGACCCCCGACCGGATGATCATGGTAAGGCGGCGCAGCAGCCGCATGCCGTCCACCTCGAAGGTCGGCAGGTTCAGTGCGCGGGTCAGCCGCAGCTCGGCGTCGCTGAGCAGGCTGTAGGGCAGGTGCAGCCGCGTGGCGACTTCGTGCTGGTAGTCGGGATCCTGGGTCGACAGGCCGAACACCTGTACTCCGAGGGTCTCGAACTGAGCGGCCAGGTCGCGGAAGGCGCATGCCTGCGGGGTGCAGCCGCGAGCTCCGGGAATCTCATCCCAGCCGGCGGGCGGGTCGACCCCGGGGCGGCCGGTGCGCGGATAGGCGAAGACCACCAGGCGCCGGTCGGTGCTGAGCCGGCGCAGGTCGACTACGCCACCGGTCGTCGCCGGCAGCGTCAGCGGCGGCAGTACCGATCCGGGCAGGTGATCGGTGGCACCATCATCGACCGGCGTAGGTAGGTGCGCGGGTAGCGCGGTGGGATCATGGCTCATGACCTGAATCCTCTTTGCCGGAACGTAAGGCCGTCCCTATCGGCGCAGCGCGCACCCCGATCCTGCTCACCACGCCACCGTAGGCAGGTCAGCCTCCATGAGGGGCCGCCGACCCGTCCGTCTGCTTCGGCGGGCGAGATCACAACCGGCTGCCTGGCGTGGTGGCGGACGCAGTCGCCGGCATGGGCGACGCCTCTGGGCTCCGCCGCCGAGAGGCGCCGGCGCGGGTCACCAACAGCAGGCCGACTAGGACGACACCGGCTCCGCTCAGCTCAGCGGCGCTGGGCTGCTCACCGAGCACCGCCCAAACCGTGACCAGGCCCACGACCGGTACGAGGAGGGAGAAGGGCGCCACGGTGCTCGCCGGATGGGTGCGCAGCAGAGAGGTCCAGATGCCGAATCCGACGAGCGTGGCCAGCACGACCAGGTAGGCCAGCGCCGCGACGCCGCCCCACGTCAGGCCGGTCATCGCGGACCGGGCGGCGCCTGGTCCCTCGACGAGCAGGGACAGCCCGAGCAGCGGCAGCGGGGGTACGAGGCTGGCCCACACCACCAGCGCCAGGCCGCTGCGCGGGCGGGCGCGACGGATGGCCACGTTGCCCACGCCCCAGCTGGCGGCCGCGCCGAGCACCAGCAGCAACGCCACCAGCGGCACGGTGGCCGTGCGGCCGAGGGCGATCACCGCCAGTCCCACGGCGGCGACGGCGATGCCCAGCAGCTGAGCGCGCCGTGGGCGCTCCCCGAGCAGCACGGCGCCGACCAGCACGGTGAACAGGGCCTGGGCCTGCAGAACCAGCGAAGCCAGCCCGGCGGGCATCCCGGCGCCCATTCCGACGAACAGCAGCCCGAACTGACCCGCACCGAGGAACAAGCCCACCACGACGACGCCTCCGGCGCCGACCCCCGGACGCCCGACGAAGAACACCGCGGGCACCGCCACAAGCGCGAAGCGCAGGGCAGCAAACAGCAGCGGAGGGAATTGGTCCAGCCCGAGGTCGATGACGACGAAGTTCACGCCCCAGATCACGGCCACCAACACGGCGAGGACCACATCCCGGAAAGGCACCGGATCACCCTGGACGCCGCGAAGGAATCAGTCCATCTCCTTGTTCCGACCCTTACCCGTAAGCTCCGCTGCATGATCGACGTCCGGCGGCTACGGGTGCTGCGCGAACTCGCCGACCACGGCACCATCGTGGCCGCCGCCGGCGCGTTGCACCTGACGCCCTCGGCGGTCTCTCAGCAGCTGACCGCGCTGGCCCGGGAGACCGGTGTCGCGCTCCTCGAACCCGACGGGCGCCGCCTCCGGCTGACCGACGCCGCGCACGTCCTGCTCCAGCACGCCCACGTCGTCTTCGCCCAGCTAGAGCAGGCCGAAGCCGACCTCGCCCGCCACGCCGCCGGCCACCGGAGCAGCCTCCGCATCGGTGCCTTCCCCACCGCGCTAGCGCAGCTTGTCGCCCCGGTGGTCGCCGCGCTGCGCCACGCGGACGAGCTCTTGAGCGTGCAGGCCGTCGAGACCGACGAGCCCGCCTGCTTCGCGCAGCTCGCCGGCGGCGAGCTCGACATCGTCGTCTCCGTCGAGACGTCCGGAGCGCCCCAGCAAGACGACCCGCGCCTGCATCGCACCCCACTCCTCGCCGACGTCCTGGACGCCGTCCTCCCCGCCGACCACCGGTACGCCGGTGCCACTGCCGTGGCGCTGGAGGATCTGGCAGCAGATGCTTGGATCCTCGCCCTGCCCGGATCTTCCTGCGAGGAGATCACCCGGGTCGCGTGCGCCACCGCGGGCTTTACTCCCCGCTCCACTCACAGCACGAACGACTGGACGGCAACTGGCGCGCTGCTCGCTGCCGCAGGGGCCGTGACCCTGGTGCCACGGCTGGCCCAGCCGCTCCTGCCCGCTGGCCTCGTCGTCGTACCGCTCGCCGGCGCCAGCCCAACCCGACACCTGTTCGCCGCGACCCGCCGCGGCGCCTCCACCGCGCCGGTCACCGCCCGTGCGCTCAACCTCCTCGCCGAGACCGCTGCGAGCCTGCGCAGGATTGCCAGCACCTGCGGATGACGGCCTATCGGCTCTTCACCACCTCCGGCGCAACGCGGCTTCACGCCTGCGGTTCCACTCGCCACCTCGGCGTCCTCGGGACCGGCGATCCAGCCAGAACCGCACCTGCGGCCGGAGTTCACACGCCTTCATCCTGGCCGACGTCACCGGACCTGCCCCGCAGCCCGTATCTTGCCCGAGGAACGCGCACTGGACGCCTCGCAGCAGGTCGCTCAGCACGCCAGGTGATCACCGCAAGGGGATCCCTGTCCGGCGACGGCTGACTGAGGTGTCCGACCTGTCCCTGAGGGCGGCTTTAGAGACATGTCCGCGTCATCCAGTAGAGAGCGAGGCCGCCGCTAGCAGTTGAGGTCTTGTTCCTCGAACTCCTCGCGAGGAAGGCTGTCGCCGAAGACGTAGACCTCGCCAGGCTGCTGACCGTCTCAAGGTGACTTGGCATCTCGCAGTTGCAGTCGGCACCAGATGCGCGAGGTTCGGCGGCGTACAAGGGGCCTGACTGAAGACGTGTGCAGGTCCCTTTGAGGTGGTGCGGGTCCTACTGGGTGATGTCGCGGTAGATCTGGACGCCGTTGACCATGTCGATCCCGACCCCACCGTTCTCGGGGTTGTATGCCGCTCGGATCTGAGCGTCCCGGTCGTGGGGCATGCGTGTCCTGTCGGCGCGAGCGAGCGCCGCTCGAAGGGCGGTTGCGTCCAGGTCCGTGCAGTACACGGGCGAGCCTGGCTGCATGCGCCAGGAATCGGCCAGGGTTCCCGCGTCGACAGCCTCGAACCCAGTGTCCTCGACCAGTTGCATGACGACCTTCTTGTCCTCCGGGTCATCTCCGGCCACAGGTAGCGCCACCCGGTCGGACTGCCCGGGAGCGCGCCCCTTGAGGGAGAGGCTGCGGGAGAAGATCGTGTTCCACGCCTTGAGCACAGGGCGGCCGATCTGCCGGCTGAGCCAGGTGCTGGTGGAGGCCGCGTCGTCCACTCCTTCGATGACGCCAGCAAGTGGGTAGTAGTTGGACATCTCGACGATGATCGTCGAAGCGGGTGCCCGGCGAAGGGTTTGCCCCAGCCCGGGAATCGCCGCGAACGGGATGGACAGCACAACGACGTCGGCCTGCGCCACGGCGTCGTCAACCGTGGCCGCACGCGCTTGGAGGTCTGCGGCCAGCTCGTGGAGGGACTCCGGGCCCCGGGAGTTGGCCAGGATGACGTCGTGGTCGGCAACTGCGAGTGCTCGTGCGAGTTCGCTGCCGATGTTCCCGGTTCCGATGACTGCGATGTCCACAGTGCTGCTCCTTGCTTCTGCCGGGTCGAGACCGGCGCTTGGGGTGGTCTGGCGACGTTCGGGACGACAGGCGCCCCGGACACCGCCGCTCTGGCACCCTACGCCGTTGGTGACAGTAGCTGTCAAAGTTGCTAGGTGCTAGCATTTGTGACATGGCCGGTACGGGAGTTCGTGAGGTCGCGCGGCGCGCCGTCCACGCCGAGATCACCTCGGCCGCGGAGTTCCTCTTCCGGGAGCAGGGCTACGACGCAACCACGGTCGACCAGATCGCCGAACGCGTGGGCATGTCCCAACGGACGTTCTTCCGGCACGTCGGAACCAAGGAGGACCTGGTCCTGGCCGAGTTCGACCGGCAGTCGGAGCGCATGGTGGCAGACCTGCAGTCGCGCCCGGCCGGGGAGGACCCGTGGACATCCCTGCGGCACGCCTTTGAGGTCGTCGTCGGCCAACGCGAAGACCCGACCGTCCGCGAGCGAGCCAAGCTGATGATGTCGATCGTCGAGACCAGCGGCACCCTTCGCGCCGCGTACTTCGACCGGATGGACCTCGTCCAGCGTCAACTCGTCGATGTCCTCCTGGGACGTGCCCACAACACTGAAAGTCGCGTCATCATGCGCGCCCTCGTCGGTGCCGCCTTCGCTGCACTCCACGCCGTCAGCGAGAACTGCGACCTCGACGACGGGCCAGACACCTTCGCCGCCGACCTCGACCAAGTCCTTGCTCGACTGGCGCCCGCCGTCGTCTGACGCACAGATCCTGCGAGGAATGGGGCCTTGCTCACTGCGTCTTCTATGTGCCAGCCAGGCCGAACAGGAGGCAAGGCGCCAAGACCCATGCGCCAACTCGGCGCTGTGCGTTCAAGGTCACGCGACCATCATGTGGCCTGAACGATGCCAGAGCCGGAACTGCAGAGCGGTGTCCCAAAGTGGGCCGCTCAAGGACGCCCCGGTTACTGCGGCAGGCGGAGGTCCCAGGCCTCCTCGTAGGCCGAGACGAGCCAGCCGTCGCAGCGGTCGACGGGTGGCTCGCGAGACCGCCGACGAGGCGGGTGACGCCGTGCTCTCCGACGCTCTCGCGAGCGGAGGATCTGTGACACGACGGATGCGAGCAGCGCCCACCCCTCGGATGATGCCAGCATGCCGACCACCGCCAGCTTCCCGTCGCCGGCCGACGGGCTCGCCATCGCCACGTACGAATGGGACGACGTCACGGGCGGCCCCGTCGGGGTGGTCCAGCTGGTGCACGGGTTGGCCGAGCACGGGCCCCGCTACGACCGGTTCGCCCGGGCCTTGAACGCGGCCGGGTTCCTGGTGTCGGCCGCCGACAACCGTGGCCACGGAGCGTCGGTGTCCGAGGATGTCCCGCTGGGCAGCTTCGGCGCGGCCGGGGTCGACGGCTTCGTGGCCGACATCGGCGCGCACGCGCGCCTGCTGGCCTCGCAGCATCCGGACGTGCCGCTGTTCGCCTTCGCCCACTCGCTCGGCTCGATGGGCATGCAGATCGCACTCCTGGCCGAGCCGGTCCGCTACGGCGGCGTGGTGCTCAGCGGCTCGACGACCCTCGACGGCCTCGGCGGCGTCCTCGCCGGCCTACCCGCCGACCAGCCGGGGCTGGCCGCGTTCAACGCCGGCTTCGAGCCGCGCACCGGCTTCGAATGGCTCAGCCGCGACCCCGCAGAGGTCGACGCGTACGTGGCCGACCCGCTGTGCGGGTTCCCCACCGAGGACGCGATCATCGGCGGCGTCCTAGGGCAGGCCGAGCGCACCGCCGAGCCGTCGCAGATCCGGCCGGACCTGCCGCTCCTGCTGATCTCCGGCGACCGGGACCCGGTCGGCGGCCCGGGCGGGAGCAATGTCATGGCACTGGCCGACCGCTACCGCTCGGCCGGACTCACCGACGTCACGGCCACTCTGTACCCCGAGGCCCGGCACGAACTGGTCAACGAGACCATCCGCGACGAGGTCACCGCCGACGTCATCGGCTGGCTCCGGGCGCACCTGCCGGGGTGACGAGCCTGGTGGCTCCCTATGAACACGACCGACTTGAGTGCGCGGCCGGGACTTGACGTCGCACTTGCATTTTGCAAGTGTCGCCCGCATGAGCCTCTTCATCACCTGCCCGGTCGAGAGCGTCGAGCGCGCGACCGCCTTCTACACCGCCCTCGGCTGGACCCTCAACGCCGAGATGTCCGATCACAACGTGTCGTGCTTCGCGATCGCGCCCGAGCAGTACGTCATGCTCGGCAGCCGCGAGATGTACGCGAGCGTCGGCGGCGTCGAGGAGCTGGTCGGTGGACCCCACACGCCCTCCAAGGTCACGGTCTCGTTCGACCTCGGCAGCCGCGTAGCGGTCGACGAGCTCACCGAGCGCGCCGGCGCCGCAGGCGGGCGGATCGGTGACACCGACGACTACCCCTTCATGTACCAGCGCCAGTTCGACGACCTCGACGGCTACCACTACTCGCCGTTCTGGATGAAGCCGGACGCCGATCCGAGCGCGTGAGCGACCTCGCCGCGGCCCTCGAGATTGTCGGAGCCCGGTGGGCACTGCTCATCGTGGAGCGGCTGCTCGACGGGCCGCAGCGATACGGCGATCTGCAGCGCGACCTCGGAGTGCCCACGAACATGCTCGCGACCCGCCTGCGCCAACTCGAAGCGGCCGGCGTACTGACCCGTCTGCCGCTCCGGCACAACACCCGGGCCTACGCGCTGACCGATCGCGGGCTTGCCTTACGCGAGGCGATCGTCGCGCTCGCACGCTGGGGCGCCGAGCAGGCCTAGGTGTGGCGCGGAGTCACGACGCGCTACAGGGGCTCAGCCCCGTTGCGGGGCCTGTCTCATAGTGGGCCGCTTCGGGACACCCGGCCTGGGACACTCCGCCGGTGCCCATGACGCATGAGGCGGGTGATCGGCGGGATCTCGAACGTCTGGCGCTCGCGGAGTGGCCGGGGCAAGCCGGTGTCCGAGTCCAGTCGGTGACTGTTGTGGGCGACCGCGCCGAGGTCGCTCTCGACGTGAACGGCAACTACGACTACTGGGTGTACTACCAGCGGGACGGCAACGGCTGGCAGGAGCCGGCGTCCGGCAACGGACCGATGACCGACTGGCAGAACACAAGCGTCATTCAGTGGTGAGTCGTCGCCGCCCGAGCCGTGCCCCGTGAGGTGTCCCCAAGTAGGCCGCTATGGGCGACTCGCGACACGGCTGGACCACCGACGACCTGCAGCCCTGTCCCGCAAGCCGAACCCCGTTACGGCCGCGGCCGCCTGGCCCCGTTGAGCGACGCGTGTCATCTCGTAGTAGACGGCTGACCGGGGCGCCGGTGCCAGCACTGACCAGCTGGAGCACGAGGAGCAGCCCTTTGCGCCGATGAGATCGAGCGGTCCGCCCAGTCCGACCGGTACGAGCATCAGCCGTGACACCAGCAGATGGGAGATCGCGATGTCCTTCCAGGCCTACCTCGACACCATCGAGGCCAAGACCGGCCTCACTCCTCGCGAGCTGCTCGCCATCGCCGCTGAGCGCGGCTTAGACGGTCCGGACACCAAGGCGGGCGCCGTGGCCGAGTGGCTCAAGGCCGACTACGGACTCGGCCGCGGTCATGCCATGGCGTTGTTCCACGTCATCAGGAACGGGCCGGGCATCGACAGCAAGCACGTCGGCAGCAGTGGGCCCCACCGGGACGAGACCGATGTGCTGTGGCTGGACGGTGTTGCCACCAAGCCGCCCGGCGGGACCGTCGGCACAGCAAGTTGACCCACAGGACGCCAAGGACCCCGGCGCCGTCCCGCACGAGGAACCCGCTACGGCGACGCTCGGGCGGGCCAGAGCAGCAGCCAGCCACTGTCCGCGGAGGATCCCCAAGCGGTGACAGTCGGGCATCCGCGACTGGTGGTCGGCCCTCCTGGGCCTCTAACTTCGGTATTTGTGTGTGACTCGGTTGTGCAGCCCGTGGATCTGCAGACAGTTCGGGCGTCCTATGACCGGGTAGCCGACAACTACGTCGCGATGAATGTCGGGGATCTGGCGCCGGCCACGTGGCTGCGTGCCGCCCTCGGAGCGTTCGCCGAGGATGTCCGCGCCCTCGGGCCGGTGCTCGACGTCGGCTGTGGCCCGGGAACGGTCACCGCCCACCTCGCGGGGCTGGGAATCGACGTCTCCGGCGTCGACCTGTCGCCGCGGATGATCGCGCACGCCCGCCGGCTGCACCCTGAGCTGCGGTTCGCCGTCGCCTCCGCCACCGACCTCGACCTGGCCGAGGCATCGCTCGGTGGCGTCCTGGGCTGGTGGTCGCTGTTCAACCTGCCCCGCGAGGTGCTGCCCGACGTGCTCGCCTCATTCGCCCGGGCGCTGGTTCCCGGTGGGCAGCTCCTGCTGGGAACGCACGCAGGCGACGGCGACATCGAGCGCACCGAGGTCTACGGCATGCCTGTCACCTGGACGACCCATCTGTGGCTGCCCGAGCAACTGACCGCCCTGCTTGCCGAGACCGGCCTCCAGCCGGTTGCCGAGCTGCGGCTGCCTCCGACTCCTGCGGCTGCCTCGGCCCCCGCTCTGCCGGCCCAGGTGGTCCTCGCTGCTCGGCGGCCGAGCTGACCTCATCCGAATGGGGACTGGGTCGATCACCAATCCTCTGCGGGACGCGGCCGGCTCACCGACCAGGCGGCCTCTGGTGCGTCGGTAGCCGTTCCTCTTGCGGCCACGCAGTCTTCGCTTCCAAGGCGCGCCCGGGCAGCGCTCGAAGTCCCGTGCCGCGTAGCCTCCGCTCGACTGGACCGGGCTGCCGCCATAGAGAAGTCGAGACGGTGCGAGGTCTGGGTCAGGATCCGCCCTGGTCTTGTCGTGCCACTTCTGCCTGGTGTGCCCCGCGTTCCGTGGAGTCGCTTGGCTGGACTTCATGCCACGGTCATGGATGGTCGGTTCTCGAACTCTATGGGGGTGAGCCAGCCGA
>NZ_FNIQ01000009.1 GCF_900104025.1 Geodermatophilus sp. DSM 45219
CGGCGGATACCCGCGTCGTCCCACAGCCCCTCCTCAAGGGGTCAGGTGGCACGAAGATCCAACAATCGGACTCCACGAAACAAGGGGCGGACCAACGAGTCAACCGAAGTCAAGGTCGTGCAGCACCGGCTCCGGCACGGCAGCGCCAAGACGACGCTCGACACCTACGGGCACCTCTGGCCGGACAGCGACGAGTCAGCACGGGCCGCCGTCGGTGCGGTGCTGGCGGCCCGTGCTGGGGACTCGTTGGGGACTGGCAGCGCCTCTCCGCAGTGAACTTGCAGGTCAGCGCGGTGTGAGACCTAGATGTCGTAGTACATCGCGAACTCGTGCGGGTGCGGGCGGAGGCGGATCGGGTCGATCTCGTGCTCCCGCTTGTACTCGATCCACGTCTCGATGAGGTCGGGGGTGAACACCCCGCCGTCGATCAGGTACTCGTGGTCGGTCTCGAGCCGGTCGAGGACGGCGTCCAGCGAGGCCGGCACCTTCTCGATGCCCAGGGCCTCCTCGGGCGGCAGCTCGTAGAGGTCCTTGTCGACCGGCGCCGGCGGCTCGATCTTGTTCTTGATGCCGTCGAGGCCGGCCATCAGCATCGCCGAGAAGGCGAGGTAGGGGTTGGCCGACGGGTCGGGCACGCGGAACTCGATGCGCTTGGCCTTGGGGCTGTCACCGGAGATCGGGATGCGGCAGCAGGCCGAGCGGTTGCGGGCCGAGTAGACGAGGTTGATCGGCGCCTCGTAGCCGGGCACCAGGCGGTGGTAGCTGTTCACCGTCGGGTTGGTGAAGGCCAGCAGCGACGGGGCGTGGGCCAGCAGCCCGCCGATGTAGTGCCGGGCGGTGTCGGACAGGCCCGCGTAGCCGGTCTCGGCGTGGAAGAGCGGCTCGCCGTCCTTCCAGAGGCTCTGGTGGCAGTGCATGCCGGAGCCGTTGTCGCCGAACAGCGGCTTGGGCATGAAGGTCGCCGTCTTGCCCTCGGCCCAGGCGGTGTTCTTGATGATGTACTTGAACAGCATCAGGCTGTCGGCCGACCGCAGCAGCGTGTCGAACTTGTAGTTGATCTCCGCCTGGCCGCCGGTGCCGACCTCGTGGTGGCCCCGCTCGAGCTCCAGGCCCGCGGCGGCGAGGTTCTTCATCATCGTGGCGCGCAGGTCGCTCTGGTGGTCGTAGGGCTCGACCGGGAAGTACCCGCCCTTGGGACGCGTCTTGTAGCCCAGGTTCGGGCCGCCGTTCTCGCCGGTCAGGGCGCCGGAGTTCCAGGAGCCCTCGACCGCGTCGATGTGGTAATAGCCCTCGTTGATGCCGGTGGAGTGCCGCACCGAGTCGAAGACGTAGAACTCCGCCTCGGGCCCGAAGTACGCGGTGTCGGCGATGCCGCTGCTCGCGAGGTAGGCCTCGGCCTTCTTCGCCACGTTCCGCGGGTCGCGGCTGTAGGCCTCGCGGGTGATCGGGTCGTGGATGAAGAAGTTGACGTTCAGCGTCTTGTGCCGGCGGAACGGGTCGAGGAAGGCGCTGTTGGCGTCCGGCAGCAGCAGCATGTCGGACTCGTTGATCGCCTGGAACCCGCGGATCGAGGAGCCGTCGAAGCCGAGGCCGTCGGAGAACGTGTCCTCGCCGAAGGTCGACGCGGGGATCGTGAAGTGCTGCATGACGCCGGGCAGGTCGCAGAAGCGGACGTCGACGAACTCGACGTCGTTGTCGCGGATGTAGGCGGCGACCTCGTCGGGACTGGTGAACATCGATCCTCCGGGAGTGGGCGGACAGCCGTGGCGAACGTACGAGCGGGCGGTTGCCCTCGGGTGTCTCCGGTGTTTCAGGCCGGTAACAACGGCACACGGCGTGTCGCCGTCCCGTTGCCGCCGGTCAGGCGGGCGGTCTGCGGGCGCCTCCTACGCTGAGGGCCATGGTCGGGGACGCACAGCCACCTTCTCAGGAGCGCCGGCGCGGCGCCGCACTGGGGCTGCCCGCCGAGGGCCCCGGCTCGCTGGCCCCGTTCGGCAGCCGCGTCGGTGCCTTCCTCGTCGACGCGATCGCCTCGGCGCTTGTCGCGGGGCTGTTCACCGCACCGGTGCTGCCCGGCAACTGGAGCCTGGTCGCCTTCGGGCTCATCACCGTGGCCACCCTCGTCGTCTTCGGGCAGACGCCGGGCATGCGGCTGCTGGGGCTGCGGCTGGCGCACCCCCAGGCGGGGCAGCGGCTGGCGCTGTGGCGGGCCGTCGTCCGCACGGCGCTGCTCGTGCTGCTGGTGCCCGCCCTGGTGGTGGACACCGACGGCCGGGGGCTGCACGACCGGGTCACCAGCACCGCCGTCGTCCGGGATTGACAGAGGAGCTCCTTGCCCCCCACCACTCGCGAGCTCGCGGCGGGGCCCTGCAGGGAGGCCGTCAGCGGCGGCGGACCTGGCGCTGGCTGACCGACATCTGGCGGCCGCCGGGCAGCGGGCCGCCGGGGACCGGCATCCGGCTGCCGCCGAGCGCGGAGAGCCGCTTGCGCAGGGCGTTGAGCTCGGCGCCGGAGAGGTTGCGGGGCAGCTTCATGACGTGCGTGCTGAGCTTGCGCAGCGGCACCTGGCCCTCGGCGTCCCCGACGAGGAGGTCGTAGATCGGGGCGTCGCCGGCGATCCGGGCGATCCGCTTCTTCTCCTGGGCCAGCAGCGGGCGCACGCGGGAGGGCACACCCTCGCCGACCAGGATGATGCCCGGCCGGCCGGTCACCCGGTGGACGGCGTCGAGCTGCGTGGTCCCGGCGACCCCGGAGGACACCTGCCAGTCGCCGCGCATGCCGTCGAGCACCCAGGCCGCGGCGCCCGGCTGACCCTCCACCTGGCGGTAGGCCGAGCCCTGCGCGCGGCGCCCGAACACGACCATCGCGGCCAGCGCGCCCAGCAGGACCGCCAGCGGCAGGAAGAGGAACGGCGAGCTCAGCAGGATGCCGATCAGCTCGACGACCGCGAACACCACCACGAAGGCGATGAGCATGAACCAGGGGAGCTTCGGGTCGTTCTTGCGGGTCAGCGAGTAGGCCTGCTTGATCATGCGGGCCTGGTTGCCGACCTTCTTGAGCCGGCCGACCTTCGGCTGGCCGTCCTTGCCGGCCTTCGCCGCGCCCCGGCCGGAGGCCGTGGCCCCGGTCGACCCGCTCCGACGACGGAAGCGGGAGCCGGGCCCCGTGGCGGCCTTGCCGGTGCCGGCGGGCGCGGGGGAGTCGCTGGGCCTGCTGCGTGCCATGCCCACAGGATAGTCGGAGGACCAGCTGCCCCCCGCCGCTCGCAAGCTCGCGGCGGGCCCCTGCAGCAGGCCGAAGGGCCTGGTTACCGCGTCGGGTTCAGACCGCGGGCCTCGACGGCCTGCTGGTAGAGCCGGCCGGCCCGGTAGGAGCTGCGCACAAGCGGCCCGGCCAGCACACCGGGGAAGCCGATCTCCTCCGCGGTCTGCTGGAAGCCGACGAACTCGTCGGGCTTGACCCAGCGGACGACGGGGTGGTGCCGCGGCGAGGGCCGCAGGTACTGGGTGATCGTGAGCAGGTCGCAGCCGGCGTCGTGCAGGGCCCGCATCGTCTCGACGACCTCGTCGGGCTCCTCGCCCATGCCCAGGATCAGGTTGGACTTGGTCACCAGCCCGGCCTCGCGGGCGGCGGTGATCACGGCCAGCGACCGCTCGAACCGGAAGCCGGGCCGGATCCGCTTGAAGATCCGCGGCACCGTCTCGACGTTGTGCGCGAGCACCTCGGGGCGCGAGGAGAAGACCTCGGCGAGCTGGTCGGGCTCGGCGTTGAAGTCGGGGATGAGCAGCTCGACTCCGCAGCCGGGGAGCTGGGCGTGGATCTGGCGGACGGTCTCGGCGTAGAGCCAGGCGCCGCCGTCGGGCAGGTCGTCACGCGCGACGCCGGTGACCGTGGCGTACTTCAGCCCCATGGTGGCCACGCTCTCGGCGACCCGGCGCGGCTCGTCGGCGTCGAAGTCGGCGGGCTTGCCGGTGTCGATCTGGCAGAAGTCGCAGCGCCGGGTGCACTGGTCGCCGCCGATGAGGAAGGTGGCCTCGCGGTCCTCCCAGCACTCGTAGATGTTGGGGCAGCCGGCCTCTTCGCAGACGGTGTGCAGGCCCTCGCGGCGCACCAGCGACTTCAGCTCCGTGTACTCCGGGCCGGTCCTGAGCCGGGTCTTGATCCACTCCGGCTTGCGCTCGATCGGGACCTGGCTGTTGCGGACCTCGAGGCGCAGCAGCCTGCGGCCCTGGGGCTCCGCAGCGGAAGGGGTCGGGGCCACCGTCTCGCTCATGATCGACCACGGTACCCCCGCAGACGGCAGCGCCCGCCTCGGTCGAGGCGGGCGCTGCTGCTCAGGCGGGGTGTCGGGTCAGGACGCCGGGTTGCGCGGGTCCTCGGAGTCCGAGCCGACGCCGCCGGAGGCGGTCTGCGGCTGGTCGTTCGGCGAGGCCGTCGCGGTGTCCAGCGCCGGGTCGTCGGAACTGGTCGTGGCGGTGCCGGGGGTGGCGGGCCCGGGGCTCTCGGACGGGGCGTTCTGCTGCGCCCACGAGCCGGCGTCGGTGTCGGGCGGGGTCGCGTCCCCCGGGGTGGTCTGGGCGGTCGAGACGGTCTTGCCGGAGTTGCTCGGGGAGCTGGGCACGGGGTCCTCTCGGTAGCTGGGCACGGGCCCGTCGCCGGTGGGGGCGGGGGTCCACAGCTCGTCAGTACCCCGCCGACGGCGCAACACCACGAACACCGCGGCACCGATGCCCAGGACGGCGAGCAGCCACGGCCAGCGCCGCGGCCCGGACCCGACCGCGGGGGCACCCCGCCGCACGCGGGTCCCGGCCTCGGCGGCCTTCCGGGCCGCCTTCTTCTCCAGCTCGCGGCGGCGCTTGACCGCCTGCTTGCGGGCCTGGGCCGTGGAGGCGGTGAGCTCCAGGCGGCGCAGCTCCAGCTCGTCGCGGGCGCTGCCCAGCCCGGAGACGAGGGTCTCGCGGGTGCTGTCCAGCACCGGCGAGACCGCCTCGCGGGCGGCGAGCACCCGGGGCGCGGCGTAGGCCAGCGTGGCCGCCTGGGCGGCGGTCAGCCGCGGGACGACGTCCTCGGTGAGCGACCTCTGCGCCGCGTCGCGGGCGGCCTCGACCCGCGGGCCGAGGTCGGCGGCGGCCTTGGCGGCCGCGGCCTGGGCGGCGGTCACGGCGGCGGCCAGGTGGGGGGCGGCCGCCTCGCGGGCGGCCTCCACTCGCGGGCCGAGGTCGGCGGCGGCCCGGCCGGCCGCGTCGCGGGCCGCGTCCACCCGGGGGGCGAGCGCGTCGCGGGCTGCGTCCACCCGGGGGGCGAGCGCGTCGCGGGCCGCCTCGACGGCGGGCGCGGCCACGGCCACCGCGGCGGCGACCCTGGGCATGACAGCCCCCTTGGCGGCGTCCAGCGCCGGGCCGCTCGCCTCGCGGGCGGCCTCCACGCGCGGTGCCAGCTGCTCCGTCGCCGCCTTCCGGGCCTCCGCCACCGCCGTCCCGATGTGGACGAGGCCCTCCTGCAGCTCCTCGCCGATGATCTGGCCGTGCGTCTTCTTGCGGAACACGGGATGCACCTCCGGTAGATCGTGTCGGCGGCCATCCTGCCCGCTCACCGCGGACGGCACACCCCCGGGACGGATCTCCGGGACGGCGGCGGCGGACCGCCCCGGACAGCGTCGGCGGGTGCAGCTACGCGTCCTCACCGAGCCCCAGCAGGGCGCCACCTACGACGACCTGCTGGCCGTCGCGCAGCGGACCGAGGAGACCGGCTTCGACGCCTTCTTCCGCTCCGACCACCACCTGGCGATGGGCGGCGACGGCCTCCCCGGGCCGACCGACGCCTGGGTGACCCTGGGCGGGCTGGCCCGGGAGACCAGCCGCATCCGGCTGGGCACGCTGATGTCGGCGGCGACCTTCCGGCTGCCCGGCCCGCTGGCGATCTCGGTGGCGCAGGTCGACCAGATGAGCGGTGGCCGCGTGGAGCTGGGTCCCGGGTCGGGGTGGTACGAGGCCGAGCTCGCCCGCCGGGCGGCCGCGATCGGCCGGGACGTCGACGAGCTCCGCGCCCACGGCGCCGCGGGCACGCCCGCCGAGGTGGTCGACGTCCTCGGCCGCTACCGCGAGGCCGGCGCGACCCGGGCCTACCTGCAGGTGCTCGACCTGGCCGACCTCGACCACCTTGACCTGGTGGCCGCGGAGGTGGCCCCCCAGCTCGGCTGACCCGGTCGCTACAGCTGCTGTAGCCGGACCGGCGTCTCCAGCCAGGCGAGGAGGGCGTCGACCGGCATCGGGCGGGCGACGGCGTACCCCTGGGCGGTGTCACAGCCCAGCCGGGCCAGGACGGCGGCGGTGTCGGCGTCCTCGACCCCCTCGGCGGTGAGGGTGAGGCCGAGGTCGTGGGCGAGCGCCACCGTGTGCCGGACGATGGCCGCCGCGCGCGGGTCGCGGCCGACGTCCAGGGTGAGGCTCCGGTCCAGCTTCAGCTCGTCGGCCGGCAGGTGCCGCAGGTACGCCAGCGAGCTGTAGCCGGTGCCGTAGTCGTCGATCGACGTCCGGACGCCCAGCCGGCGCAGCTCGCCCAGCACGGCGCGCCCGCGCTCGGGGTCGGCCATCAGGGTGTCCTCGACCAGCTCCAGGGTCAGCGCGGCCGCCGGGAGACCGTGGCGGTCCAGCGCGCGGGTGACCTTGGCGGGCAGGTCCAGGTCGGTGACGTCGGCCGCCGACAGGTTGACCGAGACCGGCACGCGGCGCTCCGGCCACCACCGGGCCGCCGCCGTCAGCGAGAGCTCCAGGACGGCGTCGGCCAGCGGGCGCAGCAGCCCGGCCTGCTCCGCGGCGGGCAGCAGGGCGGCGGGGGACAGCAGCCCGCGGACCGGGTGGTGCCACCGGACGAGGGCCTCGACGCCGACGACGCGGCCGTCGGCGAGGTCGACCTGCGGCTGCAGGTGGACGGCGAGCTGGTCGCCGTCCTGCAGCGCCGTCCGCAGCTCCTCCATGGTGTGCAGGCGGTCGCCGGTACCGCCGTGCGGGTCGGGCACGTAGACGCGCACGCCCTCCCGGCTGGCCTTGGCGGCGTACATGGCGACGTCGGCGCAGCGCAGCAGCTCGCTCACGGTCGCGGCAGGCACCGGCGCCGTGGAGACACCGATGCTCGCCCCGACGTGCAGCCGGGTGCGCTCGACGAGGAAGGGCTGCTGCAGCAGCTCGCGGAGCCGCTCGGCGGTCCGCTGCGCCTCGTCCAGCGCGACGTCCGGGAGCAGGACGGCGAACTCGTCGCCGCCGAGCCGGGCCAGGGTGTCGGCGCCGCGCAGCGCCCCGCGCAGCCGGGGGCCGACCTGGCGCAGCAGGCTGTCCCCGGCGTGGTGCCCGAGGCTGTCGTTGACCTCCTTGAACCCGTCGAGGTCGAGGAGCAGCAGCGCGGCCGGGTGGCGCGCGGTCGCGGTCCCGAGCACCCGGCGGGCGTCCTCCAGCAGCGCGCGCCGGTTCGGCAGCCCGGTCAGCTCGTCGGTCCGGGCCTGCTCGCGCACCTCCTGGAAGGCGCGGACCTCCCGGAACGTGATCGCGGTGCGGGCCAGCGCGGCGAGGACGCAGCCGATGGCGCACCAGCCGGCCACCGGGGAGAACGTGCCGCCCCAGCCGGCGGCGAGCACGACGAGGCTGGCGAGGACGCACACCAGCGGGACGGCCAGCACCCGCCAGCCGACGCGGGTGGAGAGGCTGCTGTCCGGCAGCTCGCGCCGGCCGGGTCGGCTGATGTGCGCCGCTCCGGCCATGAGGGAGACCCCGAGCAGCCAGCTGAGGTCCAGCGGTCCACCCTCCACGTAGACGCCCTGGGTGGCCAGGTTGAGGAAGACGATGTCGCCGGCCAGGTTGGCGAGGATCCCGGCCGCCAGCAGGGAGACGGTGAGGTCCCGCCGCAGCCCGAGGATCGAGCCGAGGGCGACGAGCACGGCCAGCAGCAGCACGTCGGCCATCGGGTAGGCCAGGCTGGTGAAGACGGCGGCCGGATCGCCCTCCGTCACCTCCAGGGCGGGACCGAGCAGGAGGCTGACGGCGACGGCGGCGCCGCCGAGGGCGCCGATGACCCCGTCGAGCCACATGCTCGCGTGGAACCGCGGCACCCGTGTCCGGATCAGCCCGAGGAGGGCGACGTAGAGGGGCAGGTAGTAGGCGAGGTAGAACGCGTCGGCCACGGAGGGGAAGGGCTCCGGGTCCAGGGTGGCGACCACGAGCGTGTAGACGACGTTGCCCGCGATGCCGAGGACGAAGGCCAGGGACATCGCGGCCCAGGCCCCGCGCTCGGTCGACGACCGGCGCGCCGCGGCGGCGCAGACCACCGCGGCCCCCAGGTAGACGGCGTTGTAGAGCACCAGGTCGTAGACGACGCCCCAGGCCTCGCCGTCCGGCCGCCCCCACACCCCGGTCGTGAACAGCGCCAGGGCCCCCAGCGGGACCGCGAGCTGACGGCGCGATGGAGCGGCCGGCGGGGTCGATGGCACACCGTCTTCTCGGCCACCCGCCTCCCGGGCTGCACCCCGACGTCGCACGGGTGCCCCGAGCGGGTGAGATCGGGCCCGGGGCCCGCGCGCGGTAGGCTCGACGTCGTGACCGGGCGGCTCCTCCTTCCGCGGCCGTGCTGACCTGAGACCCACCAGTCGGCACGGCGACCCCTCCTGCGTGAGGGGTCTTTTGCTGTCCGCCCCCGGTACGCGCACCCCGAGGACCCAGGAGCACCGACGATGAGCCAGACGGCCGACCAGCCGAGTGTCGAGCAGCCGGTGGGCGACGGGGTGGGTGGGGAGACACCCCCGCACCGCTACACGCCCGCCCTGGCGCAGCGGATCGAGCTCGCGTGGCAGGACCGCTGGGCGGCCGAGGGGACGTTCCACACCCCGAACCCCGTCGGCCGGCTGAGCCAGGGCTTCGAACGGGTCGCCGACCGGCCCAAGTACTTCGTGATGGACATGTTCCCGTACCCCTCGGGTGCGGGCCTGCACGTCGGCCACCCGCTGGGCTACCTGGGCACCGACGTCACCAGCCGGTTCCGCCGGATGGACGGCGCCAACGTGCTGCACCCGATGGGCTACGACGCCTTCGGCCTGCCCGCCGAGCAGTACGCCGTCCAGACCGGGCAGCACCCGCGGGTCACCACCGAGGCCAACATCGCGGCCATCCGGGCCCAGCTGCGCCGCCTGGGCGTCGACCACGACGACCGCCGCAGCTTCGCCACGATCGACCCGGGCTACTACAAGTGGACCCAGTGGATCTTCCTGCAGATCTTCGGCTCCTGGTTCGACGAGTCCGCCGGCAGGGCGCGGCGGATCGAGGAGCTGGTCGCCGAGCTGGACGCCGGTACCCGCGAGCCGGCGCCGGGTACCAACGACACCGGCCGGCCGTGGGCCGAGCTGGACGACGTCGAACGGCGGCGGGTCGTCGACGCGCACCGGCTGGCCTACCTGCACCAGGCGCCGGTCAACTGGTGCCCGGGGCTGGGCACGGTGCTGTCCAACGAGGAGGTCACGCCCGACGGGCGCTCCGAGCGCGGCAACTTCCCGGTGTTCCGGCGCCCGCTCACCCAGTGGATGATGCGGATCACCGCCTACGCCGACCGGCTGCTGGACGACCTGGACCGGCTGGACTGGTCGGACTCGCTGAAGCTGATGCAGCGCAACTGGATCGGCCGCTCGACCGGTGCGCGGATCGGCTTCTCCTGCGGCAGCGAGACGATCGAGGTATTCACCACCCGGCCGGACACGCTGTTCGGTGCGACCTACATGGTCCTGGCACCGGAGCACCCGCTGGTCGGGTCGCTGACCGCCGCCGCCTGGCCGGACGGGACCGACCCGCGGTGGACCGGGGGAGCGCCGACCCCGGCGGAGGCGGTGCGCGAGTACCAGCGGCAGGCCTCCCGCCGCTCGGAGCTGGACCGGCAGGACGCCGGCCGCGAGAAGACCGGCGTCTGGCTGGGCGTCACCGCGGTCGACCCGGTGAACGGCCGCGAGCTGCCGGTGTTCATCGCCGACTACGTGCTGACCGGCTACGGCACCGGCGCGATCATGGCGGTGCCCGGCGAGGACCAGCGGGACTGGGACTTCGCCGAGGCCTTCGGGCTGCCCGTCGTCCGCACGGTCCAGCCGCCGGCCGACTGGGACGGCGGTGCGTACACCGGCGCCGGCGCGATGATCAACTCCTCCAACGACGAGATCTCCCTGGACGGCCTGGACAAGGCCACCGCGATCGCCACCATCACCGACTGGCTGGTCGAGCACGGCCACGGCGAGGCGACGACCACGTACAAGCTGCGTGACTGGCTGTTCAGCCGGCAGCGCTACTGGGGTGAGCCGTTCCCGATCGTCTACGCCATCGACGGGGACGACGCCGACCTGCCGGTCGCCGTCCCGGACCCGATGCTGCCGGTGCTGCTGCCCGAGGTCGACGACTACTCGCCGAAGACCTTCGCCGACGACGACGCCGACTCCGCCCCGGAGCCGCCGCTGTCGCGGGCGACGGAGTGGACGACGGTCGAGCTGGACCTGGGTGACGGCCCGCGGAAGTACCGCCGCGAGACCAACACGATGCCGAACTGGGCCGGGTCGTGCTGGTACTACCTGCGCTACCTGGACCCGGGCGACGACACGCAGATGGTCGACCCCGAGCTGGAGCGGTACTGGCTGGGGCCCCGCGGGGACGGCGACGTCGGCGGCGTGGACCTGTACGTCGGCGGGGTCGAGCACGCCGTGCTGCACCTGCTGTACGCCCGGTTCTGGCACAAGGTGCTGCACGACCTGGGGTACGTCTCCAGCGAGGAGCCGTTCCGCCGGCTGGTCAACCAGGGCTACATCTCGGCGTTCGCGTACACCGACGAGCGCGGCTTCTACGTGCCCGCCGCCGAGGTGGAGGAGAAGGACGGCCGGTTCTTCCACGACGGTGCCGAGGTCAACCGCGAGTACGGCAAGATCGGCAAGAGCCTGAAGAACATGGTCACGCCGGACGAGATGATCGGCGCCTACGGGGCCGACACCTTCCGCGTGTACGAGATGTCGACCGGACCGCTGGACCAGTCGCGGCCGTGGGAGACCAAGGCCGTCGTGGGCTCGCAGCGGCTGCTGCAGCGGATCTGGCGGGTCGTCGTCGACGAGCAGTCCGGCGCGGTGCGGGCCGCCGAGGTGGAGCCCGGCGAGGAGACGCTGCGGGCGCTGCACCGGACGATCGCCGGGGTGCGCGACGGGTTCGCCACCCTGCGGTTCAACATCGCGATCGCGCGGATCACCGAGCTGACCAACCACCTGACGGCTGCCTACGGGGCGGACTCCCCGGTGCCGCGGTCGGTCGCCGAGCCGCTGGTGCTGATGGTCGCGCCGCTGGCCCCGCACATCGCCGAGGAGCTGTGGTCGCGGCTGGGCCACGGTCAGTCCCTGGCCTGGGCGCCGTTCCCGGAGGCCGACGAGCGCTGGCTGGTCGAGGACACCGTGCAGGTCGCCGTCCAGGTCAACGGCAAGGTGCGCGCGCAGGTGGGCGTGCCGGCCGCCGCCGACGCCGCCGCCCTGGAGGCCGCCGCCCGCGCCGACGAGAAGGTCGCCGCCCAGCTGGCCGGGAAGACGGTGCGCCGGGTGGTCGCCGTCCCCGGCCGGCTGGTCAACTTCGTCGTCGGCTGAAAGAGGACCTCCCTGCCCCCCACCGCTCGCACGCTCGCGGCGGGCCCCTGCAAGGAGGCCGTCAGGCGGGGACGCTCGCTCCCGTCAGGACGGTGCGCATCGCCGCCTCGACGGCGTCGACGACCTCGGCCACGGGGACGTCGCGACCGAGCTCGGTCGTGAGCGAGGTGGCACCGGCGTCCACGATCCCGCAGGGGATCATGTTGCCGAACGCCGACATGTCGGGGTCGCAGTTGAGCGCGAACCCGTGCATGGTCACGCCCCTGGCCACCCGGACCCCGATGGCGGCGACCTTGCGGTCCGGACCCCTGTCGTCGGCCCGCACCCACACGCCGCTGCGGTCCTCGACCCGCTCGGTGGCCAGGCCGAGACCGTCGCACACGTCGATGAGCGCCGCCTCCAGGCGCCGCACGTGGGCGACGACGTCGACCGGGTCGGCCAACCGGACGATCGGGTAGCCGACGAGCTGACCCGGGCCGTGCCAGGTGATCTTGCCGCCGCGGTCCACGTCGATGACGGGCGTGCCGTCGAAGGGCCGCTCGTGCGGCTTGGTGCGCTTGCCCGCGGTGTACACCGGCGGGTGCTCCAGCAGCAGCAGCGTGTCGGGGCCCTCGCCGGCGACCCGGGCCGCGTGCAGCTCGCGCTGCACCGCCCATGCCTCCTCGTAGGGGACCATGCCTGCCCGGACGACCTGCAGCTCGCTCACCGGACCAGCCTAGGCCCCCTCCCGGGCACCGCCCCGAGCTGGCGAGGGGTGGGGAGGAGGGGGTCCTTCATCAGCGGAGCCGGCGGGGGTCGATGCGGGTCTCGACCGCGGTGCCGTCGGGCCCCCGCTCCACGCGGTAGGCGGCCTTGTCCGGCCGGTCGGCGACGGCCTCCACCAGCTCGGTGCCGCGGTACACCAGCCCCACGCCGTCGTCGGTGGCGTGCCCGCCGGGCAGCGTGCCGTCGGCGACGAGCCGGTGGTAGAGCGGGCGGCGCTGCTCCTCGGAGTCGTGGTGGACGCCGTTGGAGGTCGGGATCAGCCCCAGCCCGTCGGTCACCGGGCGCAGGTCGGGGCCGTAGGAGTCGGTGGTGCCGCCGACGTGCCAGCACAGCGACCCGGCCGACACCCCGCCCAGCACGACACCGGCCTCCCACACCTCGCGGAAGACCTCATCCAGTCCGTGCACCCGCCACACCGCCAGCAGGTTGGCCACGCTGCCGCCGCCGACCCAGACCACGTCCTGGGCCAGCAGGTGCGCGCGGACGTCGGGCACGGTGGGCATCGGGAACAGGCTCAGGTGGCTGACCTGCACGCCGCTGCCCGCGAACGCGCCGTAGACGCCGGCCACCCGCACGGGGTCGTCACCGGTGGCGGTGCCGAGGTAGCACAGCCGCGGCCGCGCCGGGGCCCCGGCCAGCTCGAAGGCGAGGTCGAAGACCGGACCCGGCGCCCAGTCGTAGGGGCCGCGGCGGCGGGAGTCGAACCCGATGCTGGTCGCCAGGATGGTCGGGGCGGTCGCGGGCACGGTCAAGCAGCTCCTCGCCGGTCGGGGGCCAGGAGGCGCAGGACGGCGCGCGCGGCCCGCGCCCCGCTGGCCATCGCGCCCTGGATGGACGGGGTGTCACGGTGGTCGCCGGCCACGTACAGCCCGCCGCCGAGGTCGACCGGCTGCCGCAGGCGCAGCGGCGGGACGGCGGCCGGCTGGGCCCGCGGCACGGTGACCGAGGTGAGGTGCTCCAGGTCGCCGGGGCCGACCCCGTGCAGGGCGGCCACCTCGGCGCGGACGTCGTCCTCGCGGGTGGGCGCCAGGCTGGAGCTGGCGACCAGCGCCCGGCCGTCGGGGGCGTAGGCGGGCTGGGCGTCGGTGAGCACGGCGCTGTTGACCAGCCGCCCGCCCGGCGTGCCGAGCACGAGCAGCGGCTCGCCGGTCGGGGAGGCGGGCAGCACGTGCAGGTGCGTGGTGACCTGCCGGGGTGCGGTGGCCGTGAGCCCGGGGACCAGCGCGGCAGCCGTGTCGGGGTCGGTGGCCACGACCACCGCGTCGGCACGGGTGCGCCCGGCGTCCGTGGTCACCCCGTCGCCGGCCACGGCGCCGACCCGGACACCGAGGTGCACCCGCTCGGCACCGACCCGGCCGGCCAGCTGCTCGCCGACCGCCTGCATCCCGCGGGCCGGCAGGCCGATCGCCCCGCGGGCGAAGCTGCGCCAGAGCAGGTCCAGGTAGCGGCTGGAGGTCTCCAGCCGGTCCTCGAGCAGCACCCCGGCGAGGAACGGCCGGAAGAATCGCTCCAGCGCGGTGTCACCGACGCCCGCCCGCCGCAGCCGCTCCTCGGCGGTGGTCTCCTCCTCGCGCAGCAGCCGGCCGACGGGCGCGTACCCGGCCCGGGCCGAGTACGCGGCGACGGCGGCCTTGGCCAGCGGGGACCCGATGGGCGCCCGCAGCGTGTCGAGGACCGTCGTGGGCCGCCGCCGCGGATCGACCACGCGGTACCGGCGGCCCTCGACCCGCACCGCCGCGCCCGGCCAGAACCAGCCGAGGTCGAGCGCCGCCAGGTCGAGGTCGGCAGCGCGCGGGTAGCCGGTGTTGAGCACCTGGAAGCCGCGGTCGACGACGAACCCGTCGACCCGCTCGGTGGCCAGCCGCCCGCCGGCGTGCCCCGCCGCCTCGGCGACGTGCACGTCGAGGCCCGCGTCGCGCAGCCGGACCGCGGCGGACAGCCCGGCCAGCCCCGCGCCGACGACGACGACCTGGGCGCGGGCGGGCAGCGGCATGGCTCCGAACCTAGTAGCAGGACCCTCCTGCCCCCCCGCCCCTCGCAGGATCGCGCCAGGCCCCGTCCAGCGGCTCGCCGCGAGCTTGCGAGTGGTGAGTGGGACGGGGTCCTTCTGCCTGCAGGCGGGCCATCGGAGCGGGGCCTGTGGACGGCGCCGGCGGCGATGTCGTCCGGCCGCTTACGGTGCCCGCCATGCCGTCGCCCCCGCCCGCGCCCGTCGTCCCCGGCTACCGGCTCGAGGAACTGCTCGGCCGCGGCGGGTCCGGCGAGGTGTGGCGGGCCGTGCCGCGGGCGGGGGGCGAGCCGGTGGCGGTGAAGCTGCTGGTCGCCGGGGACGCGGAGCGGCAGGCCCGCGAGGCGGCGCTGCTGGGGGAGCTCGACCACCCGCACCTGGTGCGGCTGCACGAGGTCGTCCACGAGCCGCGCCGCGGCGGGCAGCCGCGCGTGGCGCTGGTGCTCGACCTGCTGGGCGGCGGCAGCCTGGCCGCGCTGCTGGCCCGGCGTGGCCGGCTGCGGCCGGGTGAGGTGGTGACCGCCCTCGCGCCGGTGGCCGCCGCGCTCGCGCACGCCCACGAGCGCGGGGTGGTGCACGGCGACCTCTCCCCGGGCAACGTCGTCTTCACCGCCGAGGGACGGCCGGTGCTCACCGACCTGGGCGTGGCGCGGGTGCTGGGGGAGGAGGCCGCCGGCGAGGTGACCCCGGCCTACGTCGACCCGACGGTGGCCCGCGGCGGCGCCCCCGGGCCGGCGTCGGACGTCTTCGGGGTCGCGGCCGCGGCCTTCCACGCGCTGACGGGGGTGGCGCCGTGGAACGGCGCGACGCCCGCCGACACGCTCCGGGTGGCCGCGGACGGCGTCCTGCCCGACCTCGCCGAGCTCGCGCCGGACGCCCCGGCCGAGCTGCTGGAGGTGCTCGCCCGCGGTCTCTCGCCGGACCCGCACGACCGCGGCTCGGCGGCCGCCTTCGCCCTGGACCTCCGGCACGCCTGCCGCCCGGAGCCGGTGCGGCTGCCGCGGGCCGGGGTGCCCGACGAGGAGCTCGCGCGCACCGGCCGCGGTCCGCGCACCGAACTGACCCACCAGGTCCCGGGCCGGCACCGGCGGGCAGGGGCAGCGCCGCCCGAGGCGCGGGCCGGCCTGGCCGCCCGCATCTCCGCCGCGGGCCCGGTGCTGCGCCGGGCCGGCGTGCTGGCCACGGTCGCCGCGGTCCTCGGCGGGCTGCTGTGGCTGGGCGTCACCTGGGGGCGCGACCCGGCGGCGCCCGCCGCGGAACCGGCGGTCCTCGCCGGCCGCGCCGCCGGCGCCCCGCACACGCCCGGGCCGACGACACCGTCGGTACCGGTGCCCGCCCCGGCGCCGGCACCCGCCCCGGCGACGACACCAGCCCCGGGGACGCCGCCCGCCGTCGTGCCCGAGGCGGACTGGGCGAGCCGGCTCGACGCCCTCTACGACCTCCGGGCCGAGGCGCTGTCGACCGGCTCGGCGGCGCTGCTCGACGGCGTGCACCTGCCCGGCAGCGCCCTGCTCGCCGCCGACCGGGACACCGTGGCCGCCCTCGCGGCAGCGGGGGAGACGCTGCGCGGCTTCGCCCCGGAGGTGGTCGGCGTGGCCGTGCTGGAGGAGGCGCCCGACGGTGAGCAGGTGACCCTGCGGGTGGTCGACCGGTGGCCGGCGTACGAGGTGGTGCCGGCGGCCGCCCCTGGCGGGCCGGCGCTGCGCCCCGTGCCAGGACGCGGCGAGGTGGAGGTGCGGATGACGCTGGCGATCAGCGACGGCGGGTGGCGGATCGCCTCGGCCGAACGGGTGGCCTGACCGCCGTCAGCCGCGGTGCAGGGCCGCCCGGAGCGCCGCGTCGAGGTCGGGGTGGGTCCACCGGTAGCCCGCGCGCTCCAGCGCCGCCGGCACCGCGCGCTGCCCGGCCAGCACGCTGGACCGGCCGAACTCCCCGAGCGCCAGGGAGAGCACCGGCCCGGGCACCGGCAGCAGGGCGGGCCGGTGCACCGCGGCGGCCAGGCGCCGGGCGAACTCGGCGTTGGTCACCGGCGCCGGCCCGGTGAGGTTGACCGGGCCGGAGACGTCGGCGGTGAGCAGGAAGCGGATCGCGCCCACCTCGTCGTCCAGGCTGATCCACGGCCAGTACTGCCGCCCCGAGCCCATCGGGCCCCCGAGGCCGGCCTTGAAGACCAGGCCCAGGATGCGCACCAGCATCGCGTCGCGGCCCACCACCAGGCCGGTGCGCAGGTGCACCACGCGCACGCCGGCGTCCTCCGCGGCGCGGGTGGCCGCTTCCCAGTCGACGCAGAGGCGGGCCAGGAAGTCGCTGCCCGGAGGCGCGTCCTCCTCGACCGGCCGCTCGCCCGTGTCGCCGTAGTAGCCGACCGCCGAGGCCGACAGCAGCACGCGCCGCCGCCCGGGCTCCGCGGTGGCGGCCGCGGCCAGCGCCTCGCTGACCGTGGCGGTGCTGTCCAGCCGGCTGGCGCGCAGCTGCTGCTTGTAGCCGGCGGTGAACGGTCGCGGCCGGATGGGGGTGCCCGCCAGGTTGACCACCGCGTCGACGTCGGCCAGCAGCGTCGGGTCGATCCGCCGGTGGGAGGGGTCCCAGCGGTGCTCGTCGGCGGTCCGCGGCGTCCGGCGGACCAGCCGCAGCACCTCGTGCCCGTCGGACCGCAGCGCGGCCACCAGGCCGGACCCGATCAGCCCCGAGGAGCCGGTGACCGCGACCTTCATGTGTCTCCTCCAGGCAGGGCGGACGCGATCGGGGCCCCGGCGAAGCGCCGGGGCCCCGATCGGGGGTGGATCAGGAGAGCCCGAGCTCGCCGTGGAACTGGCCGGCCTCCAGCCGCTCCTTCACCGTGCCGAGGAAGCGGGCGGCGTCGGCGCCGTCGACGATCCGGTGGTCGTAGGTGAGCGCCAGGTAGACCATCGACCGGACCGCGATGACCTCGCCGAGGTCGGGGTCCTGGACGACCACGGGGCGCTTGACCACGGTGCCGACACCCAGGATCGCCACCTGCGGCTGGTTGATGATCGGCGTGTCGAACAGTGCGCCCCGGCTGCCGGTGTTGGTCAGCGTGAAGGTGCCGCCGCCGAGCTCGTCCGGGGTGACCTTGTTGGTGCGGGTCCGCTCGGCCAGGTCGGCGATCTTGCGGGCCAGCCCGCCGATGCTCAGGTCGCCGGCGTCCTTGATCACCGGGACGAGCAGGCCGCGCTCGGTGTCGACCGCGACGCCCAGGTTCTCGGCGTCGTGGTAGGTCACCGTGCCGGCCTCGAGGTCGATCGAGGAGTTCACGGCCGGGTGGGCCTTGAGCGCCTCGATCGCGGCCTTGGCGAAGAACGGCAGGAACGACAGCTTGACGCCCTCGCGGGCCTCGAAGTCCCGCTTGGCCCGGTCGCGCAGCCGCGCGATCGCGGTCACGTCGGCCTCGACCACCGTGGTCAGCTGGGCGCTGACCTGCAGCGACTCCACCATCCGCCGGGCGATGACGGTGCGCAGCCGGGAGAGCTTCTCGGTGCGCCCGCGCAGCGAGGTGTCCGGCTGGGCGGCCGGCGAGGGGGTCGCAGCCGGGCGACCGGAGGCGGCAGCCGGGGCCGGCGCCTGCGCCGGGGCGGCGGCCTGCTCCGCGGCGGCGATGACGTCCTGCTTGCGGATCCGTCCGCCGACGCCGGTGCCGGTCACCGAGGCCAGGTCGACACCGCGCTCGGCGGCCAGGCGGCGCACCAGCGGGGTGACGTACTGCCCGCCGCCGTCGCCCGAGGGAGCCGGGGCCGGGGTCTTCGGCGCCTCGGGAGCCTGGGGGGCGACCGCCTGGGCCGGGGACGGGGCGTCGGTGGGCGACGTGGAGGGCAGCACCCCACCGGACCCGTAGTCCCCCCCGGGCTGCTCCGAGGAGGGCTGCGCGCGCTGCGGCGTCGGGTCGGCCTGCGGAGTCGGCTCGGTGGCCTGCGCGGGCGGTGCCGGCGACCGGTCCTCCTGCTGGGCCGGGGCCTCCTGCTGCGCGGGCGCGGGGGCGCCGCCGGCCGAGCCCGAGCCGATGACGGCCAGCTGCGTGCCGACGTCCACCGTCTCGTCCTCGTCGACCGAGATCTCCAGCAGCGTGCCCGACGCCGGGGCGGGGATCTCGGTGTCGACCTTGTCCGTGGAGACCTCGAGCAGCGGCTCGTCGGCGGTGACCTCGTCGCCGACCGCCTTCAGCCAGCGGGTCACCGTGCCCTCGGTGACGCTCTCGCCGAGCGCCGGCATGGTGACCGGCGTGCCCTCGCCGCCCCCGCCCCCGCCCCCGCCGCCGCCACCGGAGCCGTCGCCGGACGACGCCTGGGCCGGCTCCGGCTGCGGCTCCGGCTGGGCCGACCCGGCGTCGTCCACCTGGTCGACCGGGGTCTGCGGCATGGCGTCCGCGTCCTCCGCGGAGGCAGGACCGCCGGAGCCGCCGCCGTCGCCCTCCCCACCGATGACCGCGAGCTCCGCGCCCACGTCGACCGTCTCGTCCTCGGCGACCAGGATCTTGCTCAGCACCCCCGCGGCCGGCGAGGGGATCTCGGTGTCGACCTTGTCGGTCGAGACCTCGAGGAGGGGCTCGTCGACCTCGACCTGCTCACCCTCCTGCTTGAGCCATCGGGTGACCGTGCCCTCGGTGACGCTCTCGCCCAGGGCGGGCATGGTGACGGAGGTCGGCATCGGTGCAGGGCTCCTTCTGGCGCGGGGGGTGTGGGAGGTGGTGCGGGGTCAGCCGTGCACGTGCAGCGGCTTGCCGGCGAGCGCCAGGTGGGCCTCGCCCAGGGCCTCGCTCTGCGTCGGGTGGGGGTGGATGAGGGCGGCGACGTCGTCGGCCTCGGCCTCCCAGTTGTAGATCAGCTGCGCCTCGGCGATCAGCTCGCCGACCCGGCTGCCGACCATGTGCACGCCGATGACCGGGCCGTCGACGGCCTGGATCAGCTTGACCGCGCCGGCGGTCTTGAGGATCTGGCTGCGGCCGTTGCCACCGAGGTCGTAGTTCAGCGTCTTGACCTCGCCGTAGCGCTCCTTGGCCTGGGCCTCGGTGAGGCCCACCGAGGCGACCTCGGGGTCGGAGTAGGTGATCCGCGGGACGCCGGCGTAGTCGATCGGGGCGGGCTCCAGACCGGCGAGCCGCTCGGCGACGAAGATGCCCTCGGCGAAGCCGACGTGGGCCAGCTGCAGGGTCGGGATCAGGTCGCCGACCGCGGAGATGGTCGGCACGTTGGTGCGCAGGTACTGGTCCACGAGGACGTAGCCGCGCTCCATGGCGACGCCGGCCTCCTCGTAGCCTAGGCCCTGGCTGACCGGGCCGCGGCCGACGGCCACGAGCAGCAGCTCGGCCTCGATCTCCTTGCCGTTCTCCAGCGAGACCTTGACGCCGTTCTCGGTGTTCTGCACGCCCGAGAAGCGGCTGCCGAGCTCGAAACCGATCTTGCGGCGGCGGAAGGCGCGCTCGAGCAGCTTGGAGGAGGACTCGTCCTCCAGCGGCACCAGGTGGGGCAGGGCCTCGACGATGGTGACGTCGACACCGAAGGACTTCCAGGCGCTGGCGAACTCGCAGCCGATGACGCCGCCACCGAGGATGATCGCGGACGCCGGCACGCGGTCCAGGCGCAGCGCGTGGTCGCTGGTGATGACGCGGGTGCCGTCGATGTCCAGGCCGGGCAGCGAGCGGGCGTAGGAGCCGGTCGCCAGCAGCACGTGCTTGCCCTCGTAGCGCTGGCCGCCCGCTTCCACCGCGGTGGGGGAGACCAGCCGGCCCTCGCCCTCGACGTAGGCGATCTTCCGGCTCTTGATGAGGCCCTGCAGGCCCTTGTAGAGCCGGCCGACGACGCCGTCCTTGTAGCTGTTGACGCCGTCCATGTCGATGCCGGCCAGCGACGTCTTCACGCCGAACTGCTCGCCCTCGCGGGCCAGGTCGGCGACCTCGCCGGCATGCAGCAGGGCCTTGGTGGGGATGCAGCCGCGGTGCAGGCAGGTGCCGCCGACCTTGTCCTTCTCGATCAGGACGACGGACATGCCCAGCTCGGCGGCGCGCAGCGCGGCGGCGTAGCCACCCGAGCCACCACCGAGGATGACCAGGTCAGCGGGCGCGGTGGGTGAGCTCACGAGGTCTCCTCGAATGCCGGTGTCCCGTCCGGTTCACACGGGCGGGGGATGATCCGCGCCCATCCTGCCACTCCGGGAACGCCGGGGCGGCTAGCACCGTTGCCAGCCCGGACGTCGCGGCACGGACGCGACCCGGGCGGGACGGGAGCGGGTATGGGGCTGTGGGGCCGACGGCGGCGGCAGGCACCGGGTCGCGGCACGCTCGACCGGGGCGCCGGCAGGGCCGACGTCACCCACCTCGAGCAGTTCGTGGCCAGCCGTCGCGGGGTCGAGGGGTACGTCGAGCCCCGGACGTCGGTCACGGAGACCACCATCGTCCTGGTCGCCGCCGACGGCGAGTGGACGCGGCGCCGCATCGACGGCCCGGACACCGCGCGCCGGCTCTCCCGCGACCTGGGCATCCCGGTCTACGACGCCCAGGTCACCGGCTACCCGCAGCGGATGCGGGACTGGAACGCCCGCCAGAAGTAGGAGGACCCCCGTCCGCCCACCCCTCGCACGCTCGGGGCGGGACCCTGACGGGGGCCGTTCCAGCACCTCACCGGGCGATGAGGTCCTCGATGGTGGCCAGCAGGGTGCGCACCGGGACGCCGGTGCCGCCCTTGGGCGTGTAGCCCCACGGCGAGCCCGTGTTGTAGCTCGGGCCGGCGATGTCGATGTGCGCCCACGGCAGCCCGGCCGGCACGAACTCGGCCAGGAAGTGCGCCCCGACGAGCATGCCGCCCATCCGGTCGGCGTTGGCGTTGACGAAGTCCGCGATCGGCGAGTCCAGCCCGCGGCGCAGCTCGGCGGGCATCGGCATCCCCCACATCGCCTCGCCGCTGCGGGCCGAGGCGGCCACGACGGCGTCCCGCATGTCGTCGCTGCCCATCACGCCGGCGGTGCGCGAGCCCAGGGCCACCAGCTGCGCGCCGGTGAGCGTGGAGGTCTCCAGGATCGCGTCGGGGGAGTCCTCGGCCGCCCGGGCCAGGGCGTCGGCCAGGATGACGCGGCCCTCGGCGTCGGTGTTCGTGATCTCGGACTTCTTGCCGTTGCGGAAGGTCACCACGTCGGCCGGCCGGTACGCGGTGCCACTGGGCAGGTTCTCGGCGATCGGCACGGTGGCGGTGACCTCGACCGGGAGGCCGAGCTCGGCGACCAGGCAGACGGTGGCGATGACGGCGGCCGCGCCGGCCATGTCGCTGGTCATGTGGTGCATGTTCGCGGCGGGCTTGATCGACAGGCCGCCGCTGTCGAAGGTGATCCCCTTGCCGACCAGCGCGACCTTCTTCCGCGCCTTCCGGCCGGTGTAGGTCAGCCGCAGCAGGCGTGGCCCGCGGGCCGAGCCCCCGCCGACGGCGAGGATGCCGCCGTAGCCGCCGGCGGCCAGCGCCTCCTCGTCGAGCACCTCGACCTTGAGCCCGGCCTTCTTCCCGGCGGCCGCGCCGCGCGCGGCGAGCTCGGCGGGGTACAGGTCGTTCGGCGGGGTGTTGACCAGGTCGCGCACCAGCGTCACGGCCCCGGCGACCGCGCGGGCGCGCTCCAGCGACGCCTTGGCGACCCCGGCGTCCGGCACGACGACGCTGAACGCCCGGGGCGGGGAGGGCCGGTCGGCGCCGTCGGACTTGTAGGCGGTGAACTCGTAGGCGCCCAGCAGGCTGCCCTCGCCGACGGCGTGCAGCCGCTGCTCGTCCGGCGTCCCGCCGACCGCGGCCAGCAGGGTGACCACCGACGAGCGTCCGGACAGCGCGCGGCTGGCGGCGCCGGCGGCCCGCCGGACCGCCTCGGCCGCGTACCCGCCACCGGGCAGCGGTGCGCCGAGCCCGACCGCCGCGACCACGGGGAACGAGCCCTGGCCGAGGGCGGCGACCCGGGTCACCTCGTCCTCGGCACCGCGCGCGCCGAGGTCGGCGAGCGCGCCGAGCAGCCGTCCGCCGAGCAGCCGGTCGACGGCCTCCGCGCCCGGCGTGGGCAGGAGCCCGCGGGGGCCCTTGCCGATGCCGACGACGACGGCGTCGGCGGTGAGCTTCTCGAGCAGGCGGTCGGTGGCGGAGATCGTCGGCGGCACCGCACGATCGTAGGAGGAGGAGGACCGCGTCCTCCTCCCGCCTCGCGAGCTCGGCGCGAGCCTCGGGACGGGGCCGGGGCACGGGTCCCTGCACGGGGGGCGTTCCAGCACGTCACCGGGCTCGCAGCGGGACCCTGCAGGGAGGCCGCCCCGCGCCGCTAGCGTGCCTGCGTGACCTCGCCCAGCCCGACGCGGACCTCCCCCCTGCACGACCGGCACGTCGCGGCCGGCGCCAAGCTCGCCGACTTCGGCGGCTGGTCGATGCCGATCGAGTACGCCGGCGGCGGGGTGCTGGCCGAGCACGAGGCCGTCCGCACCGGCGTGGGCCTGTTCGACGTCTCGCACCTGGGCACCGCCACCGTCCGCGGTCCGGGCGCCGCGGCGTTCGTGGACTCCTGCCTGACCAACGACCTGTCCCGCATAGGGCCGGGCCAGGCGCAGTACACGATGTGCTGCCTGCCCGACGGCGACCCGCAGGCCGGCGGCGTGGTCGACGACCTGATCGTCTACCTGCACGGCCCGGACGACGTCCTGCTGGTGCCCAACGCCGCGAACGCCGCGGAGGTCGTGGCCCGGCTGACCGACGCGGCACCCTCCGGGGTGACGGTGACCGACCGGCACGCCGAGGTCGCCGTCCTCGCCGTGCAGGGTCCGCGCTCACCCCAGCTGCTGGCCTTCCTCGGGTTGCCCGGCGAGCTGCCCTACATGTCCTTCGTGACCGGCCTGGGCGGTGGCCGGGCCGAGGTGACCGTCTGCCGCACCGGCTACACCGGCGAGCACGGCTACGAGCTGCTGGTGGCCGCCGAGCACGCGGGCGAACTGTGGGACGTGCTGGTCGAGAACGGGCAGGACGAGGGGCTGCGGCTGTGCGGGCTGGGCGCGCGGGACACGCTGCGCACCGAGATGGGCTACCCGCTGCACGGGCACGAGCTGTCGACCGCGATCACCCCCGTCCAGGCCCGCGCCGGCTGGGCGGTGGGCTGGCGCAAGCCCGCGTTCTGGGGTCGCGAGGCGCTGCTGGCCGAGAAGGAGGCCGGGCCGGCTCGCCTGCTGTGGGGGCTGAAGGCGACCGGGCGGGGCATCCCGCGGCCGGGCATGGCGGTGCTGGACGCCGACGGCACGCGGGTCGGCGAGGTCACCAGCGGGACCTTCTCGCCGTCCCTGCGCACCGGCATCGCGCTGGCCCTGCTCGACACGGCGGCCGGGGCGGCGGAGGACGCCGAGCTGGCCGTGGACGTGCGCGGGCGGCCGCAGACCGTGCAGGTCGTGCGGCCGCCGTTCGTCCCCTCGCGGGTCCGCTGAGGACGAGCCCGCGCTACTGCTTGCGGGTCGGGTCCTTGTCCTCCTTGCTCGGCACCGGCGGGTCGGGCACCTCGTCGGCGACCGTCGCGTTGCGTTGCCCCATCGGCTGCGGCGGCCCCTCGGTGGTGTCCTGCGCCGTCTGGTGCTCGGTCTCGGAGTTGATCTCCGCCCCGAGCAGCACCAGGAAGCACGTCAGGTACAGCCACAGCATCAGCACGATGACCCCGGCGATGGCCCCGTAGGTCTCGTTGTAGGACCCGAAGTTGTTGACGTAGAAGCTGAACAGCAGGCTGACGACCGCCCAGATGACCGTGACGACGAGCGAGCCGAGGCTGACCCACCGCAGCTTGGGGTTGTCCCGGTCCGGGGCGAGCCGGTAGAGGACCGACAGCGACCCGGCCACCACCACGAGCAGCAGCCCCCAGCGGGCGATCTGCGCCAGCACCGTGCCGAACGGGCCCAGGGGCAGGGCGTCGATGACCGCGGGGAGCACGGCGACCAGACCGAAGGTGAGCAGCACGAAGACGATCGCGCCGAGGGTCAGCACCAGGGAAAGGGCGCGCAGCTTGACGAAGTTGCGGGTCTCCACCTCGTCGTAGGCGATGTTCACCGCCTTGACCAGGTTGCCGACCCCACCCGAGACGCTCCACAGGGCGCCGAGCACCGAGATGACCAGGCTCGTGGTGAGCGCGTCGTCGCTGCCGGCGGTGATGGTCGTCAGCTGGTCGGTGATCAGGTTCCGCGCGCTCTCCGGCAGACCGCTGGCGAAGGACTCGATCTGGCTGGCCGCCTCCTCCGGGGAGGCGACCAGGCCGTAGATCGAGATGATCGCGATCAGCGCCGGGAAGATGGCGAGGAAGCCGAAGAACGCCACCCCGCCGGCGATGATCGGCATGTTGTCGGCGTTGTGCTCGGCCCACGACCTCTTGACGATCTGCCACCAGCCCCGCGCCGGGATCTGGGTGGGCTTCTCGGCGTGGATGCCCGGCAGCTCCTCGTTGCTGGGCGCCCCCGCCGGCGGCCGGCCGGCATCGGGGTGCGGTCCGCGTTGCTCGGCCGCCTTCGCGGTCGCACGACGGGCGGCCTTCTCCTCGACCCGCTCCCGGATCCGGTCGACCGCACTCTCGCGTGGCCTCGTGCTGCTCACGTCAGTCCCCCGGCCAGCTGCCGGTCAGCTTGGTGAAGCCGCGGGCGCCGGCACGGTCGATGGCCGCCTTGGTGGCGGCGAAGATCGCACCCTGCAGCGCCGCGGCGAGCACGACCTCGCGCATCCGGTACTCGCTCTGCAAGGCGTCCGGTGCGTCCTCCTCGTTCGCGACACGCTTCCAGACCTGCTTGAAGACCGCGCCGGACACCATGCCGGCCAGGATCCCGCTCAGCAGGCCGATCGGCCGGTAGACCAGCTTCGCGCCCTTGCTGCTCACTTGCTCCTCCTCGCTGCCCGGCGGGTCTGCTGCACCTTCGTCGTCGCCCGCTTCGCCGCCGCGGCCCTCCGGGCAGCCGCGGCCTTGCGGGCGGCGCCGGCCCTCTGCTGCGCCGCCTCCGCCTTCCTCCGCGCGGCCTTCGCGTTCCTCCGCGCGGTCTTGCGGGCGGCCTTCTCGGCCGCCGCGCGCCGGGCGGCTGCGACCTTGGCCTCCCGCTTCACCGCGCGTCTGGCCTGCCGCTTCGCGGTGCGGCGGTCCCTGGTGAGGCGGCGCCACACCAGCAGGCCCAGCAGCGCCGCCGCGCCGGCGCCGGCGCCGATGACCGCCGGGGGGTTCTCCCGGTAGGTCTCGACCGCGGTGTCCCGGGCGCGGTAGGCGCCCTCCTTGGCGCGCTCGGGGACGTCGAGCCGGTGCGAGAGCTCGTCGACGGTGCGGCCGAGCTGCTCGCGGGTGGCCTCGATCTCGGCCTTGATGGCGTCCGGGTCGTTGGGGGCCGCGTCGGCCTGGGTGGAGCTGTCCTGCGGGCCGTCGGGGCCCGGGCTCACGGGGGTGCTCACCGGCGTGCACTCTCCTTCACGGTCGCGATGTCGGCCTTGGTGCTGGCGATGGCCTCGGTGGGCACGGGCGGGCTGCCCTTCTCGACGTCCTTCTTGCCGACCAGCGCGAGCACGCCCGCGACGGCGAACAGGACGACGGCGACGATCAGCGCCGCGAGCCAGGCGGGCAGGACGAGGGCCAGGGCCAGGACGGCGGTCGCGATCAGCACGGCCAGGCCGAAGAAGGCGAACAGGCCGGCGCCCCCGAAGAGGCCGGCGCCCACGCCCAGCCGCTTGGCCTTCTGGGTGACCTCGGCCTGGGCGAGCCGGGCCTCGTCGCGGACGAGCCGGCTGATCTGCTCGGTCAGCTGGCCGATGAGCTGACCGGTGGAGGCGTCCTCGGGGGTGGGCGGCGGGACGGACGCTCGGCTGGCGCCTGTGGTGGGGTCGGTCATCGGTCCTCCGGGACGAGCGAGAGTGTCGATGTGTCCCCATGCCCGCGACGGGTCCCCGGGTAACCAGGCCTGAGGTCACACTCGGGGCACGGCTGCCCGTGCGGCTCACTAACCTCGGTGCGCATGAGCTGGTACTGGCGGCTGGAGGACCCCTCGGGGGCGGAGCTGGACCCCGCCGCGGTCGGGGTGGAGGTCCCGTTGGCGGACAACCAGGGCGATGCGGAGTCCTGGCTGGGGGAGAACTGGCGGGACCTGCTCGAGCGCGGGGTCGCGACGGTCCGGCTCTTCGACGGCGAGCAGGAGGTCTACGGCCCCATGGGCCTCGCCGCGACGTGAGCCGAGCGGAACAGGTCCGGCTGTGGCCCCGCCCGCCCTGAGGTCGCGGAGGGCGGGGAGGACGGGGTCCTTCAGCCGCGCGAGGTCTTGGCGGGGTCGCGCTCCACGACGTCGCCGAGGACCTCGTCGATGCGGGTCAGGACGTCGGCCTCCAGCCGCACCCCGACCGCCCGCACGTTGTCGTGCACCTGCTCCGGGCGGGTCGCGCCGATGATCGCCGCCGCCACGTTGGGGTTCTGCAGCACCCACGCGATGGCGAGCTGCGCCATGGACAGGCCGAGGTCCTCGGCGACCGGCCGCAGCAGCTGCACCCGGGTCAGGACGTCGTCCCGCAGGAACCGCCGCATCGACCCGCCGGCCTCGGCGTGCCCGCCGCGGCTGTCGGCGGGCGGCTGCTGCCCGGGCGGGTACTTGCCGGTGAGCACGCCCTGGGCCAGCGGCGACCACACGATCTGCGACAGCCCCTCCTTCTCGGAGGTGGGCACGACCTCGGCCTCGATGACCCGCCAGAGCATCGAGTACTGCGGCTGGTTGCTGACCAGGTGGATGCCGAGGTCGCGGGCCAGCGCGGCGCCGGCGGCGATCTCCTCGGCGGTCCACTCCGAGACGCCCACGTAGAGCACCTTGCCGGCGCGCACGAGGTCGGCGAAGGCGGTCATCGTCTCCTCGAGCGGCACCGTCGGGTCGTAGCGGTGCGCCTGGTAGAGGTCGACGTAGTCGGTCTGCAGCCGCCGCAGCGAGGCGTGGCAGCTCTCGATGACGTGCTTGCGGGACAGCCCGCGGTCGTTGTGGCCGGGCCCGGTCGGCCAGTAGACCTTGGTGAAGACCTCGAGGCCCTCCCGGCGCTGGCGGGCCAGGGCGCGGCCGAGCACCGACTCGGCCCGCGTGCCGGCGTAGACGTCGGCGGTGTCGAAGGTGGTGATGCCGGCGTCGAGGGCGGCGCGGACGCAGGCGTGCGCGGCGTCCTCCTCGACCTGGCCCCCGTGGGTCAGCCAGTTGCCGTAGGCGATCGCTGAGGTGTTCAGGCCGGAGCGGCCCAGTCGTCGGGATTCCACGCCGTCCGACGCTAGTAGAGGACCCTCCTGCCCCCCACCGAGGAAAGGACCCCGTCCTCCCCACCCTTCGCGAGCTCAGGGCGGTGCCCTGGACGGGGCCGGCGGCGGGCCCCTCCAGGAGGGCCGCTCTCAGACCTTCGCGCCGAGCGCGACCTCCGGCTTGGGGAAGCGCCAGCGGCGGACCATCGTCGCCCGCGTGACGCCGTACCAGACCAGGCCCTTCATCTTGTGGTCCTGGTCGGGGAAGCGCTCGAGGACCGTCTTCTTGATCCGCCGGCCCAGGAGGACCGAGTCGACGATGATCACCAGGAAGAAGGCCAGCCAGAGCGTGACCGTGTAGCTCTGGAACTGCGGGCTCGGGACGACGGCCCCGGCGAGCACCAGCGCGGCGACGAGCAGGAAGAAGCTGCCGGCGTTGCGGCGGGCGTCGACGATGTCGCGGACGAGCTTGCGCACCGGACCGCGGTCCCGCGCGGGCAGATAGCCGTCGTCGCCCCGCGCGACGCCGGCGCGGACGGCCCCCCGGTTGGCCGCCTGCTGCTCGCGTTGCCGTCGGTACGCCTCCTTGCGGGTGGTCGGCGGCGGCGGGGGAGGGCCGGGACGGCGTCCCTGGGCCTCGTGGCGCTTGGGCGTGGGCCGGCCCTTGCCGCCCGTCCTCACCAGCTGCGAGGTCGGGTCGGCGGCGGGGTCGGGGGCGGCCTCGGTGCGGTCGCGGCGCCCGGGCAGGCGGAGCTTCACGCCCGCGAGTCTACGTGTGACCTCGGCCGATCCCCGTCCACGCGGCCGCCGACACCGTACAGTGGGAAGAGGCTCCGCTCCGGCGGCGTTGGCCTGCTGCAGGACGTGCCGCAGCAGGCACCCTCGAACGTGGGAGGACTTCCAACATGACGGTGCAGGACACCACGGCCACCGGCGTCATCCTCAGCGACCCGGCTGCCGCGAAGGTCAAGGCGCTGCTGGACCAGGAGGGTCGCGACGACCTCCGCCTGCGCATCGCCGTCCAGCCCGGCGGTTGCTCGGGTCTGCGGTACCAGCTCTTCTTCGACGAGCGGTTCCTCGACGGCGACCAGACCTTCGAGTTCGGTGGCGTCGAGGTCATCGTCGACCGGATGAGCGGCCCCTACCTCGGCGGCGCCGTGATCGACTTCGTGGACTCGATCGAGAAGCAGGGCTTCACGATCGACAACCCCAACGCGAGCGGCTCCTGCGCCTGCGGCGACTCCTTCAGCTGAGCAGGTGACACCGCGGTCCCACGGGACCGCACCCGGCGCCGGCCCCTCGTGGGAACGGCTCCCCGGAGACACGACGAAGGCCCGGCTCCTCCTCGGAGGGACCGGGCCTTCGCCGTCCCGTCCTACAACCTGACCGGGTAGACGGTCTCGGGGATCTCGGGCTTGATCCGCTGCTCGACGAAGACGCCGTGCCACACCATGAAGACCAGCAGCGTCCAGAGCTTGCGGGACAGGTCGACCGGCGAGCCGGCCCGCTGGTTGTCGCGGTGCTCGTCGAGCATCCACAGCACCTGCCGCCGGTCCAGCCACTCGTCGGTCTGGCTCTCCTCGACCACCTGCCGGGCCCAGTCGTGCAGGTCCTCGGCCAGCCAGTGCCGGGTGGGCACCGGGAAGCCGAGCTTGCGTCGGTTGAGCACGTGCGGCGGCACGATCTGCTCCAGCGCGCGGCGCAGCGCGTACTTCGTCGTCTCCCGGGTCACCCGCTGGTCGACGGGCAGCGTGCCGGCGACCGCGAACACCTCCGGGTCCAGGAAGGGCACCCGCAGCTCCAGCGAGTTCGCCATGGTCATCTTGTCGGCCTTGACCAGGATGTCGCCGCGCAGCCAGGTGAACAGGTCCACGTACTGCATGGCGGTCACGTCGTCGTAGCCCGCTGCCCGGGTCCGCTCGTACAGCTCGCGGGTGACGGCGACGTGCGAGAGGTCGGGGTCGCGGCGCTCCAGGAAGCCCAGCTCGTCGTCGCGGAAGATCCGCGCGTTGCCGTAGTACCGCTGCTCCAGCGGGATCGAGCCGCGGCGCAGCAGGTCCTTGCCGCGCATGCCGTTCGGCAGCCGCGCCGACAGCGCGCCGAGGGCACGGCGGATCCCGCCGGGCAGCCGGTCGAAGGCGGCCAGCGACAGCGGCTCGCGGTAGATGTTGTAGCCGCCGAACAGCTCGTCGGCGCCCTCCCCGGACAGCACCACCTTCACGTGCTCCCGCGCCTCGCGGGCGACGAAGTACAGCGGCACCAGCGCGGGGTCGGCGACCGGGTCGTCGAGGTACCAGACGACCAGCGGGATCGCCTCGGCGAACTCCTCCGGGGTGACCACCTTGGTCACGTGCTCCACGCCGATCGCGGCGGCGGACTCCGCGGCGACGTCGATCTCCGAGTAGCCCTGCCGCTCGAAGCCGACCGTGAAGGTCATCAGGTCGGGGTTGTACCGCTTGGCCAGCGCCGCGATCGCGGTGGAGTCGATGCCGCCGGAGAGGAACGACCCGACGGTGACGTCGGCACGCATGTGCACCCGCACCGAGTCGTCGAGGACGTCGGCGATCCGGTCGTACAGGGCCTGCTGCTCGTCCTGGGCCACCGGCCGGACCGGGAAGGTCGGGTGGAAGTAGCGGCTGGTGTGCAGCTCGCCGTCCACCACGGTGAAGCTCGTGCCGCTCTCGATCCGCCGGATGCCGCGGTGCAGCGTGGCCGGCTCGGGCACGTACTGCAGCGTCAGGTAGTGCTGCAGGGAGGCGGAGTCCACCCCGCCGGCCGCGTCGCTGCCGCCGAGCAGCTCCAGGACGGCCTTCTTCTCCGAGCTGAAGACCAGCGCGCCGTCGGCGAGGCGGGCGGTGAACAGCGGCTTGATGCCGAACGGGTCGCGGGCGCCGAACGCCGTCCCGGTGCGGGTGTCCCAGATGACGAAGGCGAACATGCCGCGCAGCCGCCGGACGACGTCCTGACCCCAGTAGTGGTAGCCGGCCACGATCGCCTCGGTGTCGCCCCCGGTGGCGAACCGCGCGCCGAGGGCCGCGAGCTCCTCGCGCAGCTCGACGTAGTTGTAGATCTCGCCGTTGAAGACGATCCGGTACCGGCCGTCGGCGTAGGGCATCGGCTGGTGGCTGTGCTCGATGTCGATGAACGCGAGCCGGTTGAAGCCGAAGGCGACCCGCGCGTCGTTCCAGACCTGGGTCTCGTCGGGGCCGCGGTGGCGCAGGCAGTGCAGCGCCTCGCGCACCTCCTTCACGCGGGTGTCGTCGACGCGGTCGGCGTCGGTGGACAGGTAGGCGAGCAGGCCGCACATGGGCGTGGTTCTCCGGGGGTCGTCGTGTACCGGGCGGAGTGGCCGCGGCAGGGTCAGACGCGGGCGCCAGCGCGGGTCTTGCGCGTGGCGTTGCGCTCGGCCACGAAGGACAGGATCGGAACGGTGCCTGCGACCAGGGTGAGAACCGTGCCGCGCAACGTCCAGGAGGCGCGCAGGGCGAGGTCGCAGGCGGTCAGGAAGAAGACGAAGTAGAGCCAGCCGTGCGCGGTGCCGAGGACGGTCACCGGCCCCTCGATGCCGCTGAGGTACTTGAGCGGGACGGCGACGAGGACCAGCGCGATGAGCAGGACCCCGACGATCCACGCCATCACCCGGTAGCGGGTCAGTGCGGCGGGGACGTCGCGCCCGACGCGCCGGGCCAGTGCGCGGGGCAGCCGGGAGGCGGTCGCCGGCTCAGCCATGGTCGGCCCGCTGCTGCAGGGCCCGCTCGTTGAGCTCGGCGAGGTAGGCGTTGTAGGCGGCGAGCTCCGGGTCGCCGGAGGTGTCGACCCGCGGCCGCTGGTAGAGCACCACGTCGGTGCCCGGCTCGTCGTCCTCGGGGTCGCGGCGGACCTCTTCGAGGCACATCTTCACGTAGAAGCCGAGCCCCATGAACCCGTACAGCGGCCACTGCAGCGCGTAGCTCCAGTTGACCGCGCCCCCGCCGGCCTCGGCCTTCGACAACTGCCACCAGCCCAGGAAGAAGGTGGCCACGAAGAGGGCGCCCACCACCAGGTGCCCGAGCACCCACCTGGGGGTCAGCAGCCGCGAGAACACGGCCCCGACTGTAACCGGCGGGGGCGCCCGGACGGGGACGCCGGTGAGGGGTCTCACCGTGGTCGACGGCGTCCGGCCGGGGGACGCCCGGACGTCGTCCGCCCGTGCGGTGGGCCGACCCGCGGGTCGGGTGTCTCCGGTGGTGGGCCGCCGTGCGGGGTCGGCTAGTCTCGCCGCAGACTGTGGTCGGCACAGGAGCCGTCCGCCGGGTACCGGCTGACGGCCCGCCGGGAAGACCGTCCGGCGCACCGGACGAGGACGAGGAGGCAGCGAGCAGTGGCTCGAGGCAGCAGGCTCGCGCGGGTCGCCGCGCTCGGTCTCCTGGGGGTGCTCGCCCTGACCGGGTGCACCCCGAACAACGAGTTCTGGCGCTGGGGCTGGCCCGACGGGATCACCGACGAGTCCTACCTCATGCGCGACCTGTGGATCTGGTCGGTGATCGCCGCCCTGATCGTCGGTTTCGCCGTCTGGGGGCTCATCGGCTGGTCGGTCGTCATGCACCGCAAGCGTGGTGACGAGCTGCCCAAGCAGACGGCGTACAACCTGCCGCTGGAGATCGTCTACACGATCATCCCGTTCCTCATCATCGCGGGCCTGTTCTTCTTCACCGTGGTCGTGCAGAACCGGGTGCAGGAGCGCACCGCCGAACCCGACGTCACCATCGCGGTCAACGCCTTCAAGTGGAACTGGCAGTTCGTCTACCCGGAGACCACGGGCGACGACGGCGAGCCGGTCAACACCGTCGGCAACAGCGACGAGATCCCCATCCTCGTCCTGCCGACCGACCAGACCGTCCGCTTCGAGCTGGCCTCGGCCGACGTCATCCACTCGTTCTGGGTGCCGGAGTTCCTCTTCAAGCTGGACGTGATCCCGGGCAACGAGAACGGCCGCGACAACGTCTTCGAGGTGACCGTCCGCGAGGAGGGGGCCTTCGTGGGCCGCTGTGCCGAGCTGTGCGGCACCTACCACGCGTACATGAACTTCGAGGTCCGGGCGGTCCCGCTGGAGGACTACGAGGCCTACCTGGCGGCGCGGGAGTCGGGGCTGAGCACCTACGACGCCCTGGAGAGCATCGGCCAGCCGGGCCGGGCGACCAGCACCTCGCCGTTCGACCTCGCCGACGACGCGCAGCAGGTCGACGGCTGACGTGTCCGGCACCCGCGCACCGCACAACCCGCAGGAGGGACGGCCGTGAAGGTCGAAGCGCTCATCTTCAACGTCATCGGCGTCTTCTGCATCATCGTGGCCACCGTCTACGGCATCTGGTCGCGTGAGCCGATCGGGACGACGGCGCTCGTCCTCTCCGGTGGGCTGACCTTCCTCGTCGGTGGCTTCTTCTGGTTCGTCTCGCGGCGCATCGACGCCCGCCCGGAGGACCGCAAGGACGCCGACATCGCCGACGGCGCGGGCGAGCTGGGCTTCTTCAGCCCGGGCAGCTACTGGCCCTTCGGCATCGCCCTGTCGGCGGGCCTGATGGGCCTGGCCCTGGCGTTCTTCTACCCCTGGCTGATCATCACCGCCGGCGTCGCGATCCTGATCACCGTCGGCGGCCTGCTCTTCGAGTACTACGTGGGGCAGAACGCCGAGAGCTGAGCCGCTCCGCACCGACCCTCGAGGGCCCCTCCCCGCTGCTGCGGGGAGGGGCCCTCGTCGTCGCGACGCGCCGCCGCCCCGCCCTCGTCCGTCGGGGCTCGTGGCCGGGCTGTGCGGGCGTCCGGGAGCGGCGCACACGCCGGGGGAGCCGCCCTCGACGGCAGGGTCCGCGCGCGGGCGGCGCGGCTTCCACGGGGTGTTCCCGGCCGTTCGTCCGGCGGGTGCCCCGGGCGCCGGACGGCGCCCGCCGGAGGCCGTGGGCGGCTCCGTGGCGTCGGTGTGGGTGCCTCGGGGCGACCCGGGGTGGGCCCCGCCGGCCGGAGGGGGCCAGTGGCGGCCGCACGGCACCGTCGGTGACGGGGCCGAGGCGGGGGGACGCCGCGGTGCCACAGCCCCGGCAGGGGCAGCACCGGTCGGGCCGGCCGGTCCCACCGGACGGGTGCCGGCCATCGGCCGCTCAGCAGGACGGTGGCGGCGGTGCTGCCGTGTGCAGCGGGGCCGGCGCGGCGCCGTCAGCCGGTCGTGCGGCGGTCGCCGTCCCGTGGCGGGGGAGTGCCGGTGCTGCCGGCGCACGGGCGGAGATGCAGCAGGGCCCCGACGGAGTCCGTCGGGGCCCTGCTGCGGCCCCTGCTCCCCGCCGCGGGCTCGCGAGCGGTGGGGAGCAGGGGGTCCTTCGGTCTGTCAGTCGCGCGGCTCCTGCGGCCGGCCACCGTCGGAGGGGCGACCGGAGCTGGTGAGCTCCCGGTCGGCCTCCGCCGCGGCCAGGCCGCGCTCGCTGCGCTGCTGCTCGAGCTCCACCCGTGCCGGCTCCTCGATCGGCGAGAAGAACCCGCGGATCGCGCGGCGGGCGCCACCGACCTGGTTCATCCGCTTGGGCACCGGGGCACCGCCGTACGCCAGCTGACCGTGGCCGTGCTCGTCGACCGGGCCGAGGGGCTGGTGGACCTCGATGAACTCGCCGTGCGGCAGCCGCCGGATGACACCGGTCTCCAGGCCGTGCTCGAGGACCTCCCGGTCGTGCTTCTGCAGCCCGAGGCAGATCCGGTAGGTGAACACGTAGGCGAGCGGCGGCACGATGATCAGCCCGATCCGGCCGACCCAGGTCATCGCGTTCAGGCTGATGTCGAACTTCTCGGCGATGACGTCGTTGCCGCCCGAGATGAGCAGCACCACGTAGAAGGCCAGCGCCATCATGCCGAGCGAGGTCCGCACCGGCACGTCCCGCGGACGCTGCAGCAGGTGGTGCGATGCGGTGTCCCGGGTCAGCTTCCGCTCGATCATCGGGTAGGCCGCCATCAGCGTGAAGATGATGCCGGGCAGCACGACCGTGGGCCAGAAGAGCGCGGGGATCGTGTAGTTCCCCGGCAGGTTGATGTCCCAGGCCGGGAAGAGGCGGGTCGAGCCGTCGAGGAACATCACGTACCAGTCGGGCTGCGACGCGGCGGACACCTGTGCGGGGTTGTACGGGCCCCACAGCCACACCGGGTTGATCTGCACCAGGCCACCGAGCGCGGCGCAGACGCCGAACACGATGAAGAACAGGCCACCGGCCTTGCCGGCGAAGGCCGGGAAGAGCCGGTTGCCGACCACGTTGTGCTCGGTGCGGCCGGGCCCGGGGAACTGGGTGTGCTTCTGCTTGACCAGCAGCAGCAGGTGCACCGCGATCAGCGCCAGCAGGATGGCCGGCACGATCAGGACGTGGACGATGTACAGCCGGCCGAGGATCTCCTCCCCGACGTAGTCACCGTTGAACACCGCCCAGTGCGCCCAGGTGCCGATGACGGGGATCGACAGTATGATCGCGCTGATGATCCGCAGGCCGGTGCCGGAGAGCAGGTCGTCGGGCAGCGAGTAGCCGGTGAAACCCATGGCGAAGGCCAGCAGCAGCAGGGCGATGCCGATCAGCCAGTTCGTCTCCCGCGGACGGCGGAAGGCGCCGGTGAAGAAGATGCGCAGCAGGTGGACCACGATGGCCGCGACGAACATCAGCGCTGCCCAGTGGTGCAGCTGCCGGATGAACAGACCGCCGCGGACGTCGAACGACAGGTACAGCGTCGACTCGTAGGCGGCGGTCATCTCCAGCCCGCGCATCGGCGCGTACGTGCCGTCGTACACGACCTCGGTCATCGCCGCGTCGTAGTAGAAGGTCAGGTACGTGCCGGAGAGCAGCAGGATGACGAACGAGTAGAGCGCGATCTCGCCGAGCAGGAAGGACCAGTGGTCGGGGAAGACCTTGTTGAGCGTGCGGCGCAGCGGGCCGGCGACGATCAGGCGATCGTCGAACTCCAGCGCCGCCTTGCCCACACGCGTGGTCGGGACACCCGGCGCTGTGGCGGTACGAGCCATCAGATGCGCTCCCGGTTCCAGTAGGTGGGGCCAACAGCCTCAATGTAGTCACTACGCGCTACGAAGTAGCCCTCGTCGTCGACAGTGATCGGCAGCTGGGGGAGCGGCCGGGTGGCCGGCCCGAAGACCGGCTGGGCGCCCCGCGTGACGTCGAACTGCGACTGGTGGCAGGGGCACAGGATGCGGCTGGTCTCCTGCTCGTAGAGCGAGACGGGGCAGCCGGCGTGCGTGCAGATCTTGGAGTAGGCCACGTAGTCGCCGTAGCCGAAGTCCTCCTGGTTCTCCCGCGGACGGTCGACCCGGACCTGCTCCGGGCGCAGCCGGATGAGCATGGTCGCGGCGTCGGACTGCCGGTTGCCGCCCGGGACCGCCGGGAACACCGTCTCCAGTGAGCCGGGCACCTGGTCGCCGGGACGGATCGGGCTGCCGTCGTCGCGGACGAGGCGGACGCCCTCGGCCCAGCTCGTGGTGCCCAGCGGGTCGCCGGTGTTGGGGTTGCGGATCAGGCCGCCCAGCGGCATGACCAGCATCAGCCCGACCCCGCTGCCCATGAACACCAGCGTGCGGGTGATCAGCTTCCGGCGCGCCAGGCCGCTGTTGTGCAGGCCGCCGACGAGGGTCGCGCCGGTGGTGACCCGGTCGAAGTGCGAGCCGTCGTGCTTGTCCTGCACCGCGGTCTCGTGCGGCAGCAGCTTCTTGGTGTAGAGCACCATCCCGACGCCCACCAGGACCAGGGACAGGCCGCCGAGCGCGCCGATCAGCGGCGTGAACAGTGCGCTCCAGCCGCTCTCGGTGATCTCCCACTGCCAGTCGGGCAGGAACCAGCCCGAGCCGGCGTAGACGACGAACGCCGCGAACGCGGCCAGCCCGGCGAGGGCGAAGGTGAGCGCGACCTGACGGACCGCGGCCTTCTCCAGCCGGGAGCCCGGCTCGGGACCGGGCTCGGTGTGCAGGACCTGCACGCCGTCGTAGCGGGCGCCCAGCAGGTCGAGGTCCTCGCGCGACATCGCGGCGAGCTGCTCGGGGGTGTAGTCGTCGTCCGGGCCGCCGTGCAGGGGGCCGGGGACGTCCGCGCCGCCGGTCGAACCGGGGGCGTCTTCGCGCGTGGTCACGCGTGCTCCTCGCTGGCGCCCGTGGTCGGCGCCGGTCGTGCGGCGGTGCCGGTGGTGGAGATGGTGCGCGCGCTCACGCCTTGCTGCCCATCCAGAAGATGCCGAACAGCAGCGCGGCCACCCCGACGACCCAGATGACGACGCCCTCGGCGACCGGGCCGATGCGCCCGACACCGAAGCCGCCCGGGTCGGCCTGGCTCTGCACCGTCTGGACGTAGTTGATGATGGAGCGCTTCTCCTCGGGGGTCAGCTGGTTGTCACCGAAGACCGGCATGTTCTCCGGCCCGCTCAGCATCGCGGAGTAGATCTCCAGGTCGTTGACGTCGTTGAGGCTCGGGGCCCGCTTGCCCGACGAGAGGGCGCCGCCCTCCCCGACGAAGTTGTGGCACGAGGCGCAGTTCAGCCGGAACAGCTCGCCGCCCTCGGCCAGGTCGCCGTCGCGCAGGTCGCCGGAGGGCAGGGTCGGGCCGCCGCCGTTGGCCTGGACGTAGGCCATCAGCTGGTCGATCTCCTCGTCGGAGAAGATGGCCGGCTTGTCCGGGGCCTGCGCCTCCTGGCGGACCAGCGGCATGCGGCCGGTGTGCACCTGGAAGTACACGGCGGCCTCGCCGACCCCGATGAGCGACGGGCCGCGGGTGGGCACGCCCTCGAGGTTCTCGCCGTGGCAGGTGATGCAGCTGCGCTCGTACAGCTCGCGGCCCGCGGCCTCGGCCGAGGACTCGGTGGCGGTGCTCTCCTCGGTGGCATAGGCGGGGGAGAGGGCCGAGTAGAGCGTCCCGGTCAGCACCAGGGCGGCCATCAGGCCGGCCACGTTGGCGATCCGGCGGCGCTGCTTGGAGGCCCGCCGGGCACGCGCTGCGGCGGCGGGGGTCCCGTCGGCGGGGCGGCGGGACCAGCGGCGGTGGCCGCGGGGCGTCCCCTCGTCGGACGGGGCGTCGGACTGCGGGTTCGTGGTGGACACCGGTTCCCTAGCGGATCAGGTAGATCGTGGCGAAGAGCCCGACCCACACGACGTCGACGAAGTGCCAGTAGTAGGAGACCACGATGGCCGCGGTCGCCTGCGCGGGCGTGAACCGGCCCATGGTGGACCGGATGAGCAGGTACACGAAGGCGACCAGGCCCCCGATGACGTGCAGCGCGTGGAAGCCGGTCGTCAGGTAGAAGACCGACCCGTAGGTCGAGCTGGAGATGCTGGTGCCGTGCTCGGTGACCAGCACGCGGTACTCGTTGGCCTGGGCCAGCACGAAGACCAGGCCCATCACGAAGGTGATGGTGAACCAGCGGCGCAGGCCGTAGACGTTGCCGTTCTCCGCCGCGAACACGCCGAGCTGGCAGGTGACCGAGGAGGCCACCAGGATGATCGTGAAGAACAGCGCGTAGGGCAGGTTCAGCTCGGTCGGTTCCGGCGGCCAGCCCTCGGTCGCCCGCGCGCGCGCCGTGAAGTACATGGCGAACAGGCCGGCGAAGAACATCAGCTCGCTGGAGAGCCAGATGATGGTGCCGACGCTCACCAGGTTCGGTCGGGTCAGGGAGTGCACCCGGGAGGTGTCGAAGGTGCCGCTCGCCACGGGAGCCGTTGTCACCGGCCCATCATGGCATCGCTCCTGCCGAGGCCACGACCGCGGGTGGGATGTCGTCGCGCCGCCGTGACCTCCCCGATACCGGGACCCCGTCCTGCCCGGTCCGCGCGCCTCCTGCCACTACGCTCGGCGCCGTGAGTGACGCCGCCCCGGCCACCGTCCTGGTCTACAGCTCCCGGCCCGAGGTGCGGGCCGCCGTGCGCACCGCGGTGGGCCGCCGTCCCGCCGCCGACGTGGGTCCCCTGACCTGGGTGGAGTGCGCCACGGGGGACGACGTCGTCGACACCGTGGACGGCGGAGGCGTGGACCTCTGCATCCTCGACGGGGAGGCGCAGCCGACCGGTGGCCTGGCGCTGGCCCGGCAGCTGACCGTCGAGGTGGCCGACCGCCCCGCGCTGTGCGTCCTCGTGGCCCGGCAGCCCGACCGGTGGCTGGCGCACTGGTCGCAGGCCGACGCCACCCTGCCGCTGCCGGTCGACCCGCTGACCGCCCCCACCGTCGTCGCCGGGCTGCTGCGCGACCGGGCGGGACGGCGACCGGTCGCCCGGTGACCGCCCGACCTCCCGCCGGACCGACCTGGCCGGCCCTGCTCACCCGCCTGCTCGCACGCGAGGACCTCTCCGCCGAGGACACCGCCTGGGCGATGCGCGAGGTGATGACCGGCGAGGCCACCCCCGCGCAGATCGCCGGGTTCGCCGTCGCGCTGCGCGCCAAGGGCGTGGCGCCGCAGGAGCTCGGCGGCCTGGCCGCGGAGATGCTCGCCCAGGCGACGCCGGTCGAGCTGACCCGGCCGGCGGTGGACATCGTCGGCACCGGCGGCGACGGCGCGCACACCGTCAACATCTCCACGATGGCCGCGGTGGTCACCGCCGCCGCCGGGGTGCCGGTGGCCAAGCACGGGGGCCGGGCGGCGTCGTCGTCCTCCGGTGCCGCCGACGTGCTCGAGGCGCTGGGCGTGGTCATCGACCTGCCGGCCCCGGCCGTCGCGCGCTGCGTGGAGGAGGCCGGCATCGGGTTCTTCTTCGCGCCGGTCTTCCACCGGGGCATGCGGCACGCGGCCGTGCCGCGGCGCGAGCTCGGCATCCCGACGGTCTTCAACTTCCTGGGGCCGCTGACCAACCCGGCGCGTCCGGCCGCGGCCGCCATCGGTGTCGCCGACCCGCGCATGGCCCCGGTCATGGCGGAGGTGCTGGCCGCGCGCGGTGTGCGGGCCCTGGTCTTCCGGGGGGACGACGGCCTCGACGAGCTGACCACCGCCACGACGTCGTCGGTGTGGGTGGTGCGCGACGGCGAGGTGGAGCCCGACCGGGCCGACCCCTCGGCCCTGGGCATCGCCGAGCCGCCGGCGGGCGCGCTGCGCGGCGGCGACCCGGCGTTCAACGCCGACGTCTTCCGGCGGGTGCTGGCCGGCGAGCCCGGCCCGGTGCGCGACGCGGTGCTGCTCAACGCGGCCGCGGCGCTGGCCGCCTCCGGCGAGCGTCCGGCGCGGCTGCACGACGCGCTGGCCGCCGGCCTGCAGCAGGCGGCGGCCGCGGTCGACGACGGGCGGGCCGAGGCCCAGCTGGCGCGCTGGGTGGAGACCAGCCGGGCGCTGCGCGGTTAGCGCCGCTGGCCCCGTCCCGAGGCTCGCGCCGAGCGGAGCGAGGCGTGAGGAGGACGGGGTCCTCTGTCAGTCGGCTGTGTCGAGACCGATGGAGAACGCGGCCTCGAGGTCGTGGCGGGAGTAGGCCCGGAAGGCGATGTGCGTCTCGGTCTCCAGCACGCCGGGGACCTTGTTGATGCGGCCGGCGATCACCTCGGCGATCTGCTCGAACTCGCGCACGCGCACAACGGCGATGAGGTCGACCTCGCCGGCGGTCGAGTAGACCTCGCTGACCCCGTCGAGGTCGGCGACGGCCTCGGCCACCTCGGGGATCGCGTCGGTGGCCGCGTCGATCATGACGATGGCGGTGATCACGCCGGGGATGCTAGTAGAAGGACCCTCCTGCCCCCCACGCCTCGCTCCGCTCGGCACGGGCCCCTGCAGGAGGGCCGTTCCAGCACGTCACCGGCTCGGCACCGGGCCCCTGCAGCGAGGCCGTTCCCGCACGTCACCGGTTCGGCACGGGCCCCTGCGGGAGGGCCGTTCCCGCACGTCACCGGGCGGCCGCGAGCCGCTCGGGGCGGGCGCGGGTGCCCAGCGCGCGGCCGTCGGCGAACGGGTCGCGTCCGGCGCGGCCGGCCTCCACGCGGTCGAGGAAGCCGGAGTAGCCGCCGGTGCCGGGCACCGGGCAGGCCAGCGTCCCGTCGACCCGGACGAGCCGCGTGCCGGGCTTCTCCATCCAGCGCAGCACCAGCTCGGTCTCCTCGACCGACGCGGCCAGCTCGCCGTCGGGCCCCAGGGGTGTCTCCGCGGTGGCCAGCAGCCCGTCGAGGACGGCCCGCACCGAGCTGCCGCGCGCCGCGCACCCGGCGGCCACCAGCCGGCCCCGGCGGACGACGGACAGCTGCCAGCCGCCCTCGCCGTCCGGCCGGGCCAGCACCAGCTCGGGCACCGCGGCGAGGGACTCCAGGCGCTGGCGGCGGCGCACCGCGCGCACGAGCGTGGCGACCCGGTCGCGCAGCACGGCGGCGTCCTCGTAGCGCTCCTCGGCGGCCAGCCGGTCGACGCGGGCCAGCAGCGGTGCCAGCAGGGGGTGCGGGTCCGCGGCGACGGCGCTGCGCAGGACCTCGGCGACCGCGCCGTACTCCTCGACCGACTGGGCGCCGGTGCACGGGGCGCCGCAGCGGCCCATCCCGGCCAGCGCGCAGGCCGTGCCCAGGACCCGCACCGAGAGCCGGCCGGTGCACTGGCGCAGCGGCAGCGACTCGTGGACGGCGGCCACCGCGGCGTCGGCGGCGCGCCGGTCGGCGAAGGGCCCGAGGAAGACCCCCGCCCCCGGGCGCACCCGGCGGACCACCGACAGCCGCGGGAAGGGCTCCTCGGTCAGCCGCACCCACAGCGCCCGCTCGGGGAACCGCGAGCGCCGGTTGTAGCGGGGTTTGTGCTCGGCGATCAGCCGCAGCTCGCGGACGGCGGCCTCCAGGTCGTGGGCGCAGGGGATGGCGTCGACCCGCTGGGCCAGCGCGACCATCTCGGTCATCCGGCTGCGCTGCTCGCCGGCGGTGAAGTAGCTGCGCACCCGGCTGCGCAGGTCGGTCGACGTCCCGACGTAGAGCGGCTCGTCACGGGGGCCGCGGAAGAGGTACACGCCGGGGCCGCGCGGGACGTCGTCGGCCAGGTGCCGCTTGCGCAGCCGGTCGGGGTCGACCTGGCGGGTGAGGCCGGTCAGCTCCTCCAGGCTGGTGATGCCGAGCGGGCCCAGGCGTTCGAACAGCCCGTGCAGGACGTCGACGGTGGCGCGGGCGTCGGCCAGCGCGCGGTGGCAGGGCTCGGTGGTGGTGCGGAAGAACGGCGCCAGGGTGGCCAGCTTGCAGTTGGGCACCTCGTCGCGGCTGAGCAGCCGGCGGGCGAGCACGGCGGTGTCGACCGACGCGGTCGCCGGCCACGGGACGCCGTTCTCCGCGCAGGCGGCCCTGAGGAACCCGAGGTCGAAGGGCGCGTTGTGGGCGACCAGCACGGCGCCGCGGGCGAACTCGAGGAAGTGCGGCAGCACCGACCCGATGCGGGGCGCCGCGGCGACCATCGTCGAGGTGATCCCGGTGAGCACGCTGATGTAGGGCGGGATCTCGCAGCCGGGGTCGACGAGGGTCTGGAACTCCCCGAGCACCTGCCCGCCGCGCACCTTGACCGCGCCGATCTCGGTGATCGCGCTGTCCTTGGGGGAGCCGCCGGTGGTCTCCAGGTCGACGACGACGAACGTGACCTCGGCCAGCGGGGTGCCCAGCTCGTCGATCGTGGCCTGCTCGTAGCGCGGCAGCCCGGCGGCGGCCCGGGCGGCCGTCCCGGCCAGTCGGGCGGGGGAGAGCGGCACCGGCCTGGCGGGGGAAGGGCGCACGGGGCGGACGGTAGGTCGGGGCGCTGACAGTCCCGGGGACGCGCGCCGGGCCGGGCGCCCGCCACTGCGCCGGCGTCCTCCCCCGAGGGGGCGAGGCCGCACGCGCAGAGCTGGCCGCCGGGCGGTGTCCGGGACACCATCGACGGGGACGGAGCCCGGTCCTGGACACGCGCGGAGGTGGCCGATGCGCCGGAGCTCCCTGGCCGTCGCGGTGGCGGCGGCCCTGCTGCTCGTCCCCGTGCCCGCGCTCGCCGCGCCCGGCGACGCGCCCGTCGTCCCGGCCAGCCTGCTGGACAGCCCGGAGCTCGACGAGCTGCAGCGGCGCGCCGCCGAGGTGCAGGCCGACCTGCAGGAGCACCAGGCGCGGGTCGTCGAGGCGCGGGCCGCCCTCGACGCCGCGCGGCAGGCCGCCGCACGGGCCGAGGCCGACATCGCCGCGGCGGACGCCGAGCTGGTGCGGACCCGGGCCGAGGTGGCCCGGCACGCGTCGGCGGTGTACCGGGACGCCGGGCAGGTCACCGCACTGACCGTGCTGCTCGGCGGCGGCGGCCCGGGTGACGTCGTCGCCGCTGCCGGCCTGCTCGACGCCGCCGAGCGGCACGCTGCCGAGGTGGTGGCCGCCGCGGAGCGGCAACGGCAGGAGGCCGCGGACCGCCGGGCGGAGGCGGAGACGGTGCGGGCGACCGCCCGCGCCCGCGCCACGGAGCTCACCACCCAGATCGAGGAGCTGGAGGCGGCCGCGGCCGCGGCGACCAGGGACCTGGACGGCGCCGTCGCCGCGGTCGACCGCGAGCTGGGTCGCCAGCGGGAGGAGCAGCGCCAGGCCGGTCGGCAGGCCGCGGCCGCCTGGCACGCCCACCTGGACCAGCTGGCCGCGGCCGGCGTCGACCCGCCGCCCGCGGCCGTGCTGCGTGACCCGGCGGCGGGCCTGCCGGGCGGGCTGGCACCGGTCCCCGCGGCCGAGGGCGGCGCGCAGGCCGGAGCGGCCCAGCTGCCCGGCTCCTCGCCCGTCGTCCTGCCCGCCGAGACCGTCGCCGCGGTCAGCGCGGCGGTCGACGCCCTGGACCGGCCCTACTCGTCCGGGGCGACGGGGCCGGGCGCGTGGTCCTGCGGGGGCCTGGTGCAGAGCGTCTACGCCACTGCCGGCGTCGACCTCCCGGGCGGCCAGGCGGACCTCTACGCCGTGACCACGCCGGTCGACCCGGCCGACGTCCTCCCCGGGGACCTCGTCTTCCTCGGCGGCGGGCGGTCCGGGCTGGGCAACGTGGGCATCGCGCTGGACGAGCGCACGGTGCTGGCGGCCGACGCCCGCGCCGGGGCCGTGGTGGTCGGCCGGCCACCGGCCGACCGGGTGCTGGGGGCCGGGCGGCCCAGCCTGGGGCAACGCACGGCCGTCGCGGCGCCGGGGCCGTCCGGCGGGGCGCTGCCGGTGGAGTGCGGCGACGTCCGCCACCCGCCGTCGACGGCCGGCGGGCGGGCGTGGGGCGGCTTCCCCAACGGGCTGGTCCCGCCCAGCGCGCTGTGCCCGCTCGGGGTCGGCGCGCACGCGATGCGCTGCGACGCGGCGGCGGCCTACCAGGCGATGAGCAGCGCCTACGCCGGCGCGTTCGGGACGCCGCTGTGCCTCACCGACTCCTACCGGACCTACGCCGAGCAGGTGCGCCTGTACGGCGAGAAGCCGGAGCTCGCCGCGGTGCCCGGCACCAGCGACCACGGCTGGGGCCTGGCGGTGGACCTGTGCGGCGGCGTCGAGCGGTTCGGGACGCCGCAGTACGCCTGGATGGTGGCCAACGCCGGCCGCTTCGGCTTCCTCCACCCCGGCTGGGCCGACCCCGGCAACGGCCGCGAGGAGCCCTGGCACTGGGAGTACGCCGGCGCCTGAGCCGGAACTGTCGGTGCCCGCTCCTAGCGTCCTGGCCGGATCGACCGGGGCCGTGGACGGTCCCTCGCGCCGAGGGTCGGCCAGCAGAGGAGTGGACCGTGTTCATCGACTGCGACACCTGCACCGCGCGCGGCACCGGCTGCAGCGACTGCGTCCTCACCGTGCTCCTGGGGGCGCCCCCGGGCTGGCAGGGCGCCGGCCCCCCGGTGGTGCCGATGGCCGCCCGGCGGGACGGCGGACCGACCGCCGAGGACGTCGTGGTCGTGCCGCCCGGAGTCGTGGTGGAGTTCGACGAGGTCGAGCGCCGCGCCGTCCGGGTGCTGGCCGAGGCGGGGCTGGTGCCACCGCTGCGCCACCAGCCCGCCCCGCGCCCCGTCCCCACGCGGCGGGCGGTCGCCGACCGCCGCGCCGGCGGGGAGTCGCGGCGCCGCACCGGCTGACCGCGTCGCGCGTCCCGGGCGGGCCTGGCGGCGTGGCGGACCGCGGCGGGTGGGCCGGATCCCACAGTCCCCACCGCCCCCGTTCGTCACTCCTCGCCCACGCCCGTACGGTGAGCCGGTCCGGCCGGGTGGTCGTCACCTGCACACAGGTGACCTCGGCCGGGAACCGCCGAGTCGCCCGAGGCGCCGCACCGGTGCCGAGGGGGAACCGGGGACCCACCGCAGCACTGGGGTGAGTTCTCCCGCGCACCGGTCCGCCGGGGCGCCGAGATAGGGCACTTCTTCCCAGCCCGAACCCGTCAGCTAACCCGGTAGGCGGTCGCTGAGGAAGAACGGAGAGCCGCCGCCCGTGGCGACCCCCCGCCCTGCCCTGGGGCATGCCGTCGATCAGTCCCACCCCGACCACCCGGTCGCATCCCGCCGCCCCACCCCCCGCGCCCTCGGTCGCGGGCTGGTCCTGGGAGCCAGCTGCGCCCTGGCCCTGACGCTCCTGCCGGGCACCGCCGCCGCGGACCCGGAGGAGGCCACCACCGCCGCGCAGGCGGCCCAGCTGGTCGCGGGCGCCGCCCACGAGCTCGAGGTCGTCACCGAGCAGGTCAACGAGGCCCGCGAGACCCTCGCGCAGCAGCGGGCCGCCGTAGAGACCGCCGACCAGGCCGCTGCCGGCGCGCAGGCGCAGCTCGACGCGCTCGACGGGCACATCCGGCAGGTCGCCCGCGCGGCCTTCACCTCCGGCGACGGCACGACCGAGCTGGACCTGCTGATGACCAGCGGGTCGGCCGAGGAGTTCGTCTCCCGGCTGGCCACCCTGGAGGCCATCGCCGGCCACACCGAGCAGGTGCTCGGCGAGGTCGTCGAGTCCGCCACCGCGGCGCGGCAGGCCCGCGCCGACGCCGAGGCCGCCCGGGCCGCCGCCCAGCGCACGCTGGACGACGTGACCGCCCGGCAGTCCGCGCTGGAGGCCGACATCGCCGGCTACGAGGCGCAGTACGCCGCGCTGTCGGCGCCGCAGCAGCAGGAGGTCGTGGCCGCCCACGCGGGCCAGGCGGTCCCCACCGCGGCGCCCGCCCCCGCGGCGAGCGGGGTCGCGCAGACCGCCGTCAACACCGCGCTGGCCCAGGTCGGGGACGCCTACGTGTGGGGCGCCGGCGGGCCGGACGCCTTCGACTGCTCGGGCTTGACGCAGTACGCCTACGCCGCGGCCGGGATCAGCCTGCCGCACTCGTCGCGCATGCAGGCCCAGATGGGCACCGCGGTCTCCCGGGCCGACCTGCAGCCAGGTGACCTGGTCTTCTACTACAGCCCGGTGAGCCACGTGTCGATGTACATCGGCAACGGCCAGATGGTGCACGCCTCGACCTCCGGCCAGCCGGTGAGGGTCGTGAGCGCGGACTCGATGGACGGCGTCGTCGCCGTGCGCCGCATCGCCTAGGAGGACCCCCGCGACCGGTCCACCCTGGCCGGGTGCCGTCCCGACCGCCGCGGACCCGGACCATAGGATCGACCGGGTGAGCGGGGCGGGGCGGGAAGGTGCTCGCGCCGCGCTGCTCCTCGCCGCCGGGCTGGGCGCCGCGGTCGTCGTCGTCATCGCGGTGGTCCCGCCCTGGACGCTGCTGGCCGAGCCGGCCGGCGGGCGGAGCCCGGTCGAGCCGGCCGACGTCCTCCCGCCGGACCTGCTGGAGCGGGCCGAGTCCTTCGCCGCCGCGCTGCGCCCGGCGTCGCTGGTCTCGATCGTGCTGGGCCTGGTGGTCTCCGCCGTCCTCGGTCTGACCCCGCTCGGGGCCCGGCTGGTGCGCACCGTGGCCCGGCCGTTCGGCGGCGGGTGGGTCGCCCAGGTGCTGCTGGGCACGGCGGCCGTGATCGTCGTCGGCCGCCTGGCGTCCCTGCCGGTGTCGGCGTACGCGGAGGTGGTCCGGCACCGCTACGGCCTGTCGACCCGCGGCTGGGGCCTGTGGCTGCGCGACGTCGCCGTCTCCACCGCCATCAGCGCGGGCATCACGGCGCTGGCGCTGGCGGGCCTGCTGTGGCTGGTGCGCCGGGCGCCGCGCACCTGGTGGGCATGGGCGTCGGCGGTCACCGCCGGCTTCGTCGTCGTCGGCTCCTTCCTGTACCCGGTGGTCATCGAGCCGGCGTTCAACCGCTTCGAGCCGCTGCCCGCGGGCGAGCTGCGCACCCGGCTGCTGGACCTGGCGGAGGAGAACGGCACACCGGTGCAGGACGTGCTGGTCTCCGACGCCTCGCGGCGGACGACGGCGCTCAACGCCTACGTGTCCGGGTTCGGCTCCACCCGCCGCGTCGTCCTCTACGACACGACGCTGGAGCAGCTGCCCGAGGACGCCGTCGCCTCGATCGTCGCCCACGAGCTCGGTCACGTCGTCCACCGCGACGTCCTCACCGGAACGCTGGTCGGGGCGCTGGGGGCCGGGTCGGCCGTGGCGCTGGCGGGCTGGCTGCTGTCGTGGACGCCGCTGCTGCGCCGCGCGGGTGCCCGGTCACCGGCCGACCCCGCCGTCGTCCCGCTCGTGCTGCTGCTCCTGTCGGTGGGCGGGCTGCTCAGCACCCCCGTGCAGAACCTGGTGTCGCGCCAGGTCGAGACGCGGGCCGACCTGCGGGCGCTGGAGCTCACCGGGGACGCCGGGGCCTTCGTCACGATGCAGCGGCAGCTGGCCGCGACCAACCTGTCCGACCCCGACCCGCCGGGAGCCTGGCACTGGTTCTTCGGCTCGCACCCGACGTCGGCGCAGCGGATCGCGTTCGCGCAGGACTGGCAGCGGCTGGAGGACGCCGGGTGAGGACCCTGGTCGTCACCAACGACTTCCCGCCGCGGCAGGGCGGCATCCAGACCTTCGTCGCCGCGCTGCTCGCCCGCCGCCCGCCGGAGTCGCTGGTCGTGCTCGCCTCCCGCTCACCGGGCTGGGAGGCCCACGACGCCGCGCTGCCCTACGAGGTGGTGCGCCACCCGACGGGGATGCTGCTGCCCACCCGGGGCGTGGCCCGCACCGCCGCCGGGCTGGCCCGCCGGCACGGCTGCGACACCGCGTTCTTCGGCGCCGCGGCGCCGCTCGGCCTGCTCGCGCCGGCACTGCGCGAGGCCGGGGTGCGCCACGTGGTGGGGGCGACCCACGGCCACGAGACCGGCTGGGTGGCCCTCCCCGGCGCCCGGCAGCTGATGCGCCGCATCGCCGCCGGGCTCGACGTGCTGACCTGCATCAGCGACTACACGCGGGACCGGCTGGCGCCGGCGCTCGGGGACGTGACGCGGATGGCGCAGCTCTCGCCCGGCGTGGACGTCGACCACTTCACCCCGGCCGCCGACGGCGCCGCCGTGCGGCAGCGGTACGGGCTGGGGACGGCGCCGGTCGTCGTCTGCGTGTCCCGGCTGGTGCCGCGCAAGGGCCAGGACGTGCTGGTCGAGGCGTGGCCGCGGGTGCTGGCGCGGCACCCCGGCGCCCGGCTGCTGCTGGTCGGCGGCGGCCCGCTGGAGGACCGCCTGCGCCGGGCGGTCGCGGCGCGGGGGCTGGCGCGTTCGGTCGTCCTCACCGGGCCGGTGCCGCCGGAGGAGCTGCCCGAGCACTACGCCGCCGGCGACGTCTTCGCCATGCCCTGCCGCACCCGCCGCGGCGGCCTGGACGTCGAGGGCCTGGGCATGGTCTACCTCGAGGCCGCCGCCTGCGGCCGCCCCGTGGTGGCGGGGACCTCCGGCGGGGCGCCGGAGACGGTGCGGGAGGGGGTCACCGGGCACGTCGTCGCCGACCCGCGATCACCGCGGGCGGTGGCCGCCGTCGTCACCGGGCTGCTCGACGACCCCGAGCGGGCCCGGCGGATGGGCGCGGCCGGCCGGGCGTGGGTCGAGCGGCGCTGGTCCTGGACCTCGATCGCCGCGACCTACGCCGACATCCTGGGCGGGTGAGTCGGCGGAGGCCGCGGCGCGGCCCCGTCCAGAGGCTCGCCCCGAGCCTGCGAGGGGTGAGGAGGACGGGGTCCTCTTTCAGCGGCTGTAGAGCTCCTCGACCTCGCCGTCGAACTCCTTGAGGACGACGGAGCGCTTGAGCTTCAGGCTCGGCGTCAGCATCCCGTTGTCCTCGGTGAAGTCCGTGCCGAGCACCCGGTACCGCTTGATCGCCTCGGCCTGGGACACCGCCTTGTTGGCGTCGGCGACCGCGGCGTCGAGCTCGGCGCGCACGTCGGGGTCGTCGGCCAGCTGGGCGGCGGTCAGGCCGCCGTCCTTGCCCTTGGAGGCCAGCCACAGCGGCAGCGCCTCCTCGTCGAGGGTGACGAGCGCGGCGATGTAGGGCCGCTGGTCGCCGACGACGATGCACTGGCTGACCAGCCGGTGCGCGCGCAGCCGGTCCTCGAGGACGGCGGGGGCGACGTTCTTGCCGCCCGCGGTCACCAGGATCTCCTTCTTGCGCCCGGTGATCGTCACGAAGCCGTCGCCGTCGATCTCACCGAGGTCACCGCTGTGGAACCAGCCGTCGGCGTCGATGGCCTCCTCGGTGGCCTTCTCGTTCTTCCAGTAGCCGCGCATCACGATGCCGCCGCGGATGAGGATCTCGCCGTCCTCGGCGATGGCGAACGAGACGCCGGGCAGCGGCCGGCCGACGGTCCCGACGCGGATCGCGTCGTCGTGGTTGACCGACGCGGCGGCGGTGGTCTCCGTGAGGCCGTAGCCCTCGAAGACGGTCACGCCGATACCGCGGAAGAAGTGGCCGAGCCGCTCACCGAGCGGGGCGCCGCCGGAGATGGCGCCCTGGCAGCGGCCGCCGAGCGCGGCGCGCAGCTTGCCGTAGACCAGCCGGTCGAACAGCGCGTGCTGCAGACGCAGCCCCAGGCCCGGGCCGCCGGTGTCCTGGGCGCGGGACCAGTCGATGGCCACCTGGGCGGCCCGGTCGAAGACCTTGCCCTTGCCGTCCCCCTCCGCCTTGGCCTTGGCGCCGTTGTAGACCTTCTCGAACACCCGGGGGACGGCGAGCACGAAGGTCGGCGTGAACCCGCCGAGGTCCTCGACCAGGTTCCTCACGTCCGGCGTGTGACCGATGACGGTGCGGGTCTTCACCGCGCCCACCTGCAGGACGCGGGCCAGCACGTGGGCCAGCGGGATGAAGAGCAGCAGCGAGCCCTCCGGGTTCATGAACCGGCTCAGCAGGCTCATGCCGTTGCCGATCTCGAACAGGAAGTTGCGGTGCGTGAGCTCGCAGCCCTTGGGCCGGCCGGTGGTGCCACTGGTGTAGATCAGCGTGGCCGGGCTGTCGGCGTCCAGTGTCGCCCGGCGGGCGTCGAGCTCGCTGTCGGGCACGTCCTGACCGGCGACGCCGAGCGTGCCGACCGCGTCGTCCTCGATGACGAAGACGGCCTGGAGGTCGGGAGCCTGGTCGCGCACGGACTCGACGGCCGCGGCGTGCTCGTCGCGCTCGACGACGGCCGCGGTGGCCCCGGAGTCGGACAGGATCCAGGCGACCTGGTCGGGGCTGGAGGTCTCGTAGACCGGGACGACGACCGCGCCGGCGGTCCAGATGGCGAAGTCGAAGACGGTCCACTCGTACCGGGTCTTCGCCTGCAGAACGACGCGGTCGCCGGCGGCCACGCCGGAGGCGATGAGGCCCTTGGCGACGCCGCGGACCTCCTCGCCGAACTGCCGCCAGGTCACGTCGACCCACCGGCCGTCGACCCGGCGCCGCAGCCCGGTCTCGTCGCCGTGCCGGGTGACGTTCTCGTCCAGCATGTCGGTCAGGGCCTCGTCCTGGCCCACCTCGGTGGTCGCGGGGACGCTGAACTCGCGCACGCCTCGTCCTCTCCTGCCCGCCCGGTCCCGGGCGCCGTCGCCCGGGGCCCGGAGCCGGGGCCTCTCGGGGGAATCTAACCGCTGCTCCCTACCCATGAGTAGGGACGGTCGGCGTCGCCACCCGCCCGTGTGGGGCCGAGCGGCTAGCCTGCTCGGCATGGCCGACCAGTCCACCCAGTCGATCACGGTGGCCGCACCGCCGGCCGACGTCATGGCCGTCATCGCCGACTTCCCGGCCTACCCGCAGTGGGTGGCGGCGGCCAAGCAGGTCGAGGTGCTGGAGACCGGGCCGGACGGCCGGGCCCGCCGCGTCCACTTCGTCCTCGACGCCGGCGCGGTCAAGGACGACTACGTCCTCGAGTACGTCTGGGAGGGTGACCGCCGGGTCTCCTGGCACCTCGTGCAGGGCCAGATGCAGAAGCGGCAGGAGGGCTCCTACACCCTCACCGAGACCCCGCCGGGCAGCACCGAGGTCACCTACGCCATCGCCATCGACCTCAGCATCCCGATGCTCGGGATGATCAAGCGCAAGGCGGAGAAGGTCATCCTCGACACCGCGCTCAAGGAGCTCAAGAAGAGGGTCGAGGGCTAGGCGGCAGGTGCGCACGATCCTCCTCACCGGGCCCGGTGGGGCCGGTACCACGACCCTCGCGGCCGCGACCGCGGTCCGGACCGCCGCCGACGGCGCCCGCACGCTGCTGCTGCTCCGCCCGGGACGGCGCCCGGCGGGGCTGGACGGCGTGCCCGGGCTGGCGGTCGCCGCGGTGCCGCCGCTGGCCGCGGTCGAGGCGCTGTGGTCCTCGGCGGGCGACGCGCTCGCCGCCGTCCCCGGCCTGACGCCGCCCCCGCCGACGTCGGTGGTGCCGCTGCCGGGCACCGCCGAGCTGGCGCTGCTCGCCCGGCTGGCCCGCGCGGCCGCCGACGACGAGGCCGACACCGTGGTCGTCGACGCCGGCCCGCTGGAGTCCGGCACCGCGCTGGTCGCCCTGCCCGGCGCGCTGCGCTGGTGGCTGGACCAGGCGCTGCCGACCCGGCTGCGGGTGCTGGGCGCCGTCCGCACCGCCGCCGTGCGGTCCGGTGCGGCCGCGCGCGGGCCGGTCGACACCGTGCTCGACGCCCTGCCGCCGCTGGAGGCCGCGCTCGGCCGGCTGCCGCTGGCCGACCCGGCGGTCACCGAGGTGCGGCTGGTGGCGGTGCCGCGCGCCGGCGCCGTGCCCGCGCTCCGGACGGCGGTGACCGCGCTCGCCCTGCACGGCCAGCAGCCGGCCGCCGTCCTCGCGCGGGTGCTGCCCGACGGCGGGACGGGGGAGTGGTGGGCGGCGCGCGCCGCCGAGCAGGACGCCGCGCTCGCCACGCTGGCCGAGCTGGCCCCGGTCCACCGGGTGGCGGAGGCCGCGCAGGAGCCCGCGGGGGCCGCGGCGCTGGCCGGCCTGATGCCGCCCGGGGACGACGACCCGCCGGTGGCCGCGCCGACCCCGACGGTCGACCGCGGGGACGGCGCGCGGCGCATGGTGCTGCCGCTGCCCTTCGCCGAGCGCGGGGACCTGGAGCTCACCCGCTGGCAGGACGACCTGGTCGTCACCGTGGCCGGGACCCGCCGCTCGCTGCGGCTGGACTCCCTGCTGCGCCGGTGCGTGGTCACCGGCGGCGCGCTCGCCGACGCCGGGACCGCCCGGGCGCGGCTGGAGGTCGCCTTCACACCTGATCCCCAGCAGTGGCCGGCCGCCCTGCTGGCCGCCGAGGGGAGCACGTGATGACCGAGGGACCGGACTGGCTGGAGCAGGCCCGCCGGCTGGTGACCGGGCTGGGGCAGACCCTCGGCTCGGCGGTGCGGGACGGTGCCGCGGCCGGGGGGGCCCCCGGCGCTCACCCGGCGGACTGCCGCTGGTGCCCGGTGTGCCAGGCCGCGTCGGTGCTGCGCGGCGAGCGCCCCGAGGTCACCGACGCGCTGGCCGACGTCCTCACCGCCGCCGCCGCGGCGCTGCGCGGCCTCGCCGAGCCGCCGCCCGCACCGGCCCCCGAGGCCGCGGCCGAGGAGGAGCCGCCGGCTCCGCCGGTCCAGCGCATCGAGATCGCCTGAGTGGCCGTGCAGCCCACTCCCCACCCCGCCGCGACCGACGTCGCCGAGCTGCCCGCGCTGGGCATCGACATCGGTGGCACGAAGGTGGCCGGCGGTGTCGTCGCCCCGGACGGGACCGTGCTCGCGACCGCGCGGCGGGCCACCCCCGGCTCCTCGGTGACCGAGACCGAGGACGCCATCGCCACGGTGGTCGAGGTGCTCGCCCGCGGGCACGACGGCCCGCTGGTCGGCGTCGGCGTGGGGGCGGCCGGCTGGTTCGACCGCACCGGCGACACCGTGCTGTTCAGCCCGCACCTGGCCTGGCGGCACTCGACGTTGCGCAAGGACCTCGCCGTCCGGCTGCAGCGGCCGATGTGGGTGGGCAACGACGCCGACGCCGCCGCCTGGGCGGAGTACCGCTACGGCGCGGCCCGCGGAGCCGACCTCGCGCTGATGATCACCCTGGGCACCGGCATCGGCGGCGGCATCGTCATGGACGGCCGGCTGCAGCGCGGCTCGCACGGCGTCGCGGGGGAGTGGGGCCACATGCGGGTGGTCCCCGACGGGCGGCTGTGCGCCTGCGGCAACCGCGGCTGCTGGGAGCAGTACGCCAGCGGCACCGCGCTCGGCCAGACCGCGCGCGAGGTTGCCCGCAACTCGCCGGCCGCCGCGGCGCTGCTGCTCGAGCGGGTGGACGGCGACGCCGACCGGCTCACCGGCGAGCACGTCGCGACCGCCGCGGCCGAGGGCGACCCGCTGGCGCTGGAGCTGCTGGCCGAGGTGGGCGCGTGGCTGGGCCAGGGGATCGCCGACCTGTCCGCCGTCCTGGACCCGGAGGTCGTGGTGATCGGCGGCGGGGTCAGCGTGCTGGGCGAGATGGTGCTCGGCCCGGCGCGCGAGCGGCTGGAGCGGGCCCTGCCGGGGCGCGGCTTCCGCCCCGGGCCGCGCGTGGTGGCCGCCCGGCTGGGCGCGCAGGCCGGTCTGGTCGGTGCCGCGGACCTGGTCCGCCGCGCCGTCGCGGAAGGCAGGTGACACCGTCGTCCCACCGGACGACACCGCGACCAGGTGCCGTCCCCCTGTCGCGTTGAGCCGATCCGTCGCGCCTGCGCGGACCCCTCCGGGGCCCACTCGGCACGACACCTCGTACTGCGGTCACACGACCGCGCCGTCGTCCCCGTCATCGGTGGTGCGCTCGCGCATCCGCGACAGCAGCACCCCGACCCCGCCGGCGACGGCGGCCACGCCGAGCACCAGCCCGAGGTCGGCGGACAGGCCGACCACCCGCGGGGCCACGACGAGCACCGCGCCGGCGGCGATCAGCAGCACCGCGTACAGCGAGGCCGGCGCCGGGGCGGGCACCGGCGGCGCGGGCGGGGGCTCGTAGTGCTCCTCCGGGCGGTCGAGCACCGACGGCTCGGCCGGGGACGGCGGAGGTGCGTCGGCGGGGTCCTCGTCGACGACGGTGCGCCCGTGCTCGGCCTCGAAGGCGGCCACGATGCGGTGCCACTCGGCGTCCTCGTCGACGTCCCGCCGCGCGGACTGCCGGGCGCGGGTGCGCTCGGCGACGTGGTCGTCGGCGTGCTCCTCGACCAGCGCGCGGGCCTCGGCGGAGCGGGCACGGTCGACGAACAGCCGGTCCGACGGCGGGCTGGGCAGCGAGACCGAGCGGGTGTAGGGCTCGACGTCGGCGGACGGCTCCAGGTAGGCGGCCACCCCGGCCTCGCGGAGCACGTCGAGCAGGTGCTCGCCGACCCGCGGGTCGACGTCGCGCAGCGGCGTCCAGAGGGCGGCGTCCAGGCCGTTGTCCCGGCGGCCGCGCCCGCGGGGGTTCACGACAGGCCCCAGCGGGGCAGGACCGACGGTGCGACGCCGGTCACAGGGACGGGGTGGGGCACGGGTCCTCCTCGGCGACCGGCGAGGGAGCCGGGTGGGACGGGGCGGCAGGGGGTGGCATTGTCCTCCCACCTCCGGGCTCCCTAGTCTGGCAGCCCCAGAGGGAGGCGTGTTGTTCTACTGGTTCCTCAAGTTCGTGGCGATCGGCCCGGTCGTGAAGCTGGTGTTCCGGCCACATGTGGAGGGCGTGGAGAACGTGCCGCCTCGCGGGGCCGCCGTCCTCGCGAGCAACCACCTGTCGGCGGCCGACTGGATCTTCATGCCGATGGCGCTGCGCCGGCGGGTGACGTTCCTCGCCAAGGCCGAGTACTTCACGGGCAGGGGCGTGAAGGGCTTTCTCCAGCGTGCCTTCTTCTCCGGCGCCGGGCAGGTGCCGATCGACCGGTCCAGCGCCTCGGCGGCCGAGGACGCGATCCGCACCGGGCTGCGCCTCCTGCGCCAGGGACGGCTGCTCGGCATCTACCCCGAGGGCACCCGGTCGCCCGACGGCCGGCTCTTCCGCGGCAAGACCGGGGTGGCCCGGATGACGCTGGAGACGGGGGTGCCGGTCGTCCCTCTCGCGATGGTCTACCGGCCGCGCCGGCTGCCGCTCCTGGGCTGGAACGTGCCGGCGGTGACCGTCCGCTTCGGCGAGCCGCTGGACTTCTCCCGCTACGAGGGCCTGGCCGGCGACCGCTTCGTCGAGCGCTCTGTCACCGACGAGATCATGTACGAGATCATGACCCTGTCCGGGCAGGAGTACGTCGACGTCTACGGCGCCCGGGTGAAGAAGTCGATGGACGCGACCGGGGCCAGCGCGGCGGAGGTCCTCAGCACGCTGCAGCCGCCGGTCGACGAGGCCGGCGACCGCGCCCCGGAGTCCCTCGCCGGCTGAGGCAGGACCCTCCCTGCCCGCCACCGCTCGCACGCTGCGGCGGGACCCTGCAGAGGGGCCACTTACGGTGGGCGGCGTGCGGCGCTTCTTCTACGACACCGAGTTCATCGAGGACGGCACCACCATCGACCTCGTCTCCATCGGCGTCGTGGACGAGACCGGCCGGGAGTTCTACGCGGTGAGCACCGAGTTCGACGAGCGCCGGGCCATCCCGTGGGTGCGGCGCAACGTGCTCGACCAGCTGCCGCCGCCCGCAGACCGCGCCTGGCGCAGCCGGCAGCGGATCCGCGACGACCTGCTCGCCTTCCTCACCGGCCCGGGCGAGGAGGTCGAGCTGTGGGCCTGGTACGCCGCCTACGACCACGTGGCGCTGTGCCAGCTGTGGGGCGCCATGCCGGCGCTGCCGCGGCCGATCCCGCGGTTCACCCGGGAGCTGCGCCAGCGCTGGGACGACCTCGGGCAGCCCCCGCTGCCGCCCCGGCCCAGCGGCACGCACGACGCCCTGGTCGACGCCCGCTACAACCTCGCCCGCTGGCACGCGATGGAGGCCTCCCGTCCCTGAGACGCCGACGGCCCCGCCCACGTGCGTGGGCGGGGCCGTCGACGGGTCCCGCGAGGCGTCGAGGAAGGGCGGTCCTCAGACGGTGAAGGCCCCCAGCAGGCGGGTGAGCTCGTGCGAGAGCCGGTCGAGCTCGCGGGCCGCGGTGCGGGCGGTCTCCACGTCCTCGGCGCTGCGGTCGGCGTCCTCGCTGACCGCGGCCAGCGTGCCGGTGAACGCGGTGGCGCCGTCGGCCGCCGCGCCCACGCTGCGGGTGAGCTCGGCGGTGACCGCGGTCTGCTCCTCCACCGCGCTGGCGATCGTCGTCTGGTGGTCGTTCATGTCGCGGACCACCTCGGCGATCCGGCCGATGGAGCCCACCGCCGCGGTCGTGTCGGCCTGGATGCCCTGGACCCGCTGGGCGATGTCCTCGCTGGCGCGGGAGGCCTCCTGCGCCAGCTCCTTGACCTCGTTGGCCACGACGGCGAAGCCCTTGCCCGCCTCACCGGCCCGCGCGGCCTCGATGGTCGCGTTGAGGGCCAGCAGGTTGGTCTGCTCGGCCACGGCCGCGATCACCCTGACGACGTCCCCGATCTCCGCCGAGCTCGCCCCCAGGGTGGCCACCGTGCCCTCGGTCCGCCGGGCCAGGTCCGCGGCGCTGCGGCCGACCTTCGCGGCCTCGCTGGCACTGCGGGCGATCTCGGCGATGGAGGCGCCCATCTGCTCGGCGCCGGCCGCCGCGGAGGTGACCCCCGCGCTGATCTCGCCGGCGGCCTCCTGGGCGGAACGTGCCTGGTCGCGGCTGCGCGCCGCCCGGTCGCCGAGGCCGTCGGCCACCGTGGACACGGTGCGGGCCGAGCCGGCCAGCGTGCGGGCGCACTCGCCGATGTCCCGGACGGTGCCCGAGACCTTCTCGACGAACCGGTTGAACGCCCGGGACAGGTCGCCCACCTCGTCGCGGCCGGACTCGTCCATGCGCTGGGTCAGGTCGCCCTCGCCGTCGGCGATCTCGGCCATCCGCGCCCGCAGCCGCTCCAGCGGCGCGGTCAGCCGGCGGCCGACCAGCCAGGCCAGCAGGCCACCGGCGGCGGCGACCAGCAGGACGGCGACGACGACACCGCTGAGCATCGCCGAGCGGCCGGCGGCGAGGTGCTGCACCGGTCCGGCGAAGTCGCTGTCGCGGGCGATGGTCGCGATCACCCAGTTCCACGGCTGGTGGTAGGTGAGGCGCACGGTGTGCGGCCCGGTCTCGGCGTCGACGTAGCGGACGGTGGCCTGCTCGCCCGGCTGCAGCTCGACGGCGGCGTCGACGGCCTGCTCGACCCAGCGGGTGCCCTCGGCGTCGGTCGCATCGAGCACCGACTCCCCGTCGCGGACGCCGCCCTGGCTGACCAGCACCGTGCCGCGCAGGTCACCGGTACCGCCGAAGACCTCGACCCGGCCGTGCTCGCCGACGGTGGTCCCCTCGAGGCTCTCCCGCAGGGCCGGCAGGTTCTGCTGCTTCTGGCCGACGTAGACCATGCCGATCACCTGGCCGGCGCCGTCGAACAGCGGCGCGTAGGCCGAGACGTACCAGGAGTCGACGACCAGGGCGTTGCCGCGGTAGGTCTCGCCGGCGAGGACGGCGGCCAGCACCGGGTTGGGCGCGCCGTCGGGCTTGGTCGCCGGGATGTAGGTGCCGATCGCCCGCGAGCCCGTCGCCCCCACGACGTTGGTGGCCACGCGCAGCATGTCGCCGGCCGGGCCGGTGCGCTGGAAGACCGTCGCGGTGCCGCCGACCAGGGCCTGCACCTCGTCGACGAACGGCGTGGGCACGGCCGGGTCGGTGTTCTGCCCGAGCGGGGCCTCGCCGATCGACACGCGGGGCAGCTCCACCGGTGTCACCTCGCCGCTGAGCTGGTTCTTGGCCTCCCAGGTCACGGTGCCCCGGTCGACCTGGAAGCCGCCGGACCGGGCCAGCAGGTGCTGGGCGACCGCGAGGTCGGCGTCCACCTTGGCCGCGGTCGAGGCGCCCTGGGTCGCCACCACGTCGTACACGCCGGCGGCGGTCCGGGTGAGGTCGGCGGCGACGAGCTCCTCGACGTCGGTCCTGGCGTCGTCGGCGAACGCGCCGCTCTGCCAGGCGCTCATCCCGCCGACCGTGATGCCGGTGGCCGCGACGCATGCCGTCGCGAGCGCCACCACCTTGGTCCTGATGTCCCAGCGCAAGGCTCTGCTCCCGTTCCTCCTGGCGGCTCGGGGTCGACCGCCAGGTGGCACATCGGCAGGTTGCGGCCGGTTGTGAACCGGAACGTCGCAACGCGGGTTACGGACCCCACGGTTCACGTTCCCGCAGGTCACGTGCCTCAGGAGCGCAGGTGTGCCCAGTCCTCCGGGTGCGCGCGCAGGTGCTCGGCGACCGTCCGCGCGGGGTGCCCGGTCAGCCGGGGGACGACGTCGGTGACGCGGCCCAGCTGGCCTGCGGCGATCGCCCGGTAGCTGCTCACCCAGCCCTCGATCTCCCAGTCGGGGTGCCCGGACGGGCGCCGGGTGGCCCACGCCTCCTCGGTCGTCTGGCGCCGGTAGACCGCGGGCCGGCCGGTGACCTCGGCGAGCACGGCGGCGGCGTCGTCCAGGGTGAGCGCCTCCGGGCCGGTCACGTCCAGCGTGGCCCCGTCGAGCGCGGGGGAGCCGTCGAGCAGCACGGCGGCGGCCACGTCGGCGAGGTCGTCGCGGGAGACGAACGACGCCCGCCCGTCGCCGGCCGGCGCCGCGATCACCGACCGCCCGTCCTCGGGGTCGGCGAAGAACGGGACGAGGTCGGCGTACATCGCGTGCCGCAGCACCGTCGTCCGCAGGCCGGTGGCGGCCAGCGCCTCCTCGGTGGCGGCGTGCTGGCGGGCCAGGGTGAAGACCGCGTCCGGCGCGGCGCCCAGGAACGAGGTGTAGACGACCCGCCCGACGCCGGCGTCGGCGGCCGCGGCGACGGCGGTGAGGTGCTGCTGCAACCGGTCGGGGGCCTCCGCCGCGGACACCAGGTAGACGGTGTCCGCCCCGGCGAGGGCCGCGGTCAGGCCGGGACCGTCGGCGTAGCCGCCCGGGTTCTCCGTCACCTCGGCACCCGGCACCCGCGGCGCGCGGGCGGCGTCCCGGACCACCAGCCGCAGCCGGACGTCGTCCCGCCCGGCGAGCCGGTCCACGACACGACGGCCGAGCGCGCCGGTCGCCCCTGTGACGGCGATCACCCGCGGCATACGATTCCGGCCCTGACCTGCGTCACCATGACACCCGCCAACCACCGGCAGCGCCCACACCTTCCCGAGGACGAACACCATGCGCATCGGCATCCTGACCGGCGGCGGCGACTGCCCGGGCCTGAACGCGGTGATCCGCGCGATCGTCCGCAAGAGCGTCCGGTCCGGCGACGAGGTGGTCGGCTTCCGGGACGGCTGGCGCGGCGTGCTCGAGGCCGACACCGTGCTCATGGACCTGGCCGCCGTCCGCGGCATCCTGCCCCGCGGCGGCACGGTGCTCGGCACCTCGCGGACCAACCCCTACGCGCTCGAGGGCGGCGCCGACCGGGTGCTGGCCACCCTCGAGCGGCTCGGTGTGGACGCGCTGATCCCGATCGGGGGGGAGGACACCCTCGGGGTGGCCACGAAGCTCGCCGAGGCCGGTGTGCGGGTGGTCGGCGTCCCGAAGACCATCGACAACGACCTCGACGCCACCGACTACACCTTCGGCTTCGACACCGCCCTCGGCGTGGCCACCGAGGCGATCGACCGGCTGCACACCACAGGGGACAGCCACCACCGCACGCTCGTCGTCGAGGTGATGGGCCGGCACGCCGGGTGGATCGCGCTGCACGCCGGGATGGCCGGCGGCGCCACCGTCGTGCTCATCCCCGAGCAGCCCTTCGACGTCGACGCCGTCGTCGCGCACTGCCAGCGCCGGTTCGACTCCGGGTACTCGCCGATCGTGGTGGTGTCCGAGGGCGCCAAGCCCAGGGACGGCGACCTGGTGACGGCCACGGGGGAACTCGACGCGTTCGGCCACGTCCGGCTCGGCGGCATCGGCACCGCACTCGCCTCGCTGATCGAGCAGCGCACCGGCCGGGAAGCGCGGGCCGTCGTCCTCGGGCACATCCAGCGCGGCGGCACGCCCTCGCCGTTCGACCGGGTGCTGGCCACCCGCTTCGGGCTGGCCGCGCTCGACGCGGTGCACGAGGGCGACAGCGGCGTCATGGTGGCGCTGCGCGGCACCGACATCGTGCGGGTGCCGCTGGCCGAGGCCACCGCGCAGCTGAAGCTGGTGCCCGTCGAGCGCTACGCGGAGGTGGAGGTCTTCTTCGGTTGAACAAGGACCCCCCTGCCCCCCGCCCCTCGCACGCTCGCGGCGGGACCCTGCAGGGGGGCCGTTCCAGAGGGCGGCGACCGGGCCGCCGGTACCCTCTGGAGGCGTGACGCTCTCCGACCCCGCCGCGCTGGTCCCCGAGCTGGACCGGTGGCGGGAGCTGCCCGCCGCCCAGCAACCGGAGTGGCCCGACCGCGCCGCGCTGGACGCCGTCCTGTCCACCCTCTCCTCGGTGCCGCCGATCGTGGCGCCCACCGAGGTCGACGAGCTGCGCACGCGGCTGGCCGAGGTGGCCCAGGGCCGCGCGTTCCTGCTCCAGGGCGGCGACTGCGCGGAGACCTTCGATCTCAACACCGACGCGCACCTGCAGAGCACCACGCGCACGCTGCTGCAGATGGCCGTCGTCCTGACCTACGGCGCCAGCGTGCCGGTGGTGAAGGTGGGCCGGGTCGCCGGGCAGTACGCCAAGCCGCGCTCGTCGAACACCGACGCCCTGGGCCTGCCCTCCTACCGCGGCGACATGGTCAACGACCTGGAGCCGGTGCTCGAGAAGCGCATCCCCGACCCCCACCGGCTGGTGCGCGCGTACGCCAACTCCGCGGCCGCGATGAACATGATCCGGGCCTACGCCCGCGGGGGGCTCGCCGACCTGCACGCGGTGCACGACTGGAACAAGGACTTCGTCGCGAGCTCCCCGGCCGGCGTGCGCTACGAGGTGATCGCCCGGGAGATCGACCGGGCGCTGGCGTTCATGAAGGCCTGCGGCGTCGACGACACCGCGCTGCGCGGGGTCGAGCTGTACAACAGCCACGAGGCGCTGATCCTCGACTACGAGCGGGCGCTGACGCGGGTGCACGAGGGCCGGCCCTACGCCGCCTCGGCGCACTTCGTGTGGATCGGCGAGCGCACCCGCCAGCTCGACGGCGCGCACGTGGAGTTCATGTCGCGGATCGCCAACCCGATCGGCGTCAAGATCGGCCCGACGACGACGCCCGAGCAGGCCACCGAGCTGGTCGAGCGGCTCGACCCCGAGGGCGTGCCCGGACGGTTGACGCTGATCAGCCGGATGGGCAACGGGAAGATCCGCGACGTGCTGCCGGCGATCGTGGAGAAGGTCACCGCCAGCGGCCACCAGGTCGTGTGGCAGTGCGACCCGATGCACGGCAACACCCACGAGTCCTCCACCGGCTACAAGACCCGGCACTTCGACCGGGTCGTCGACGAGGTGCTCGGTTTCTTCGACGTCCACCGGGGCTTGGGCACCTGGCCCGGCGGCATCCACGTCGAGCTCACCGGTGAGGACGTCACCGAGTGCCTCGGCGGGGCGATGGAGATCAGCGACGAGGACCTCAACAGCCGCTACGAGACCGCCTGCGACCCGCGCCTGAACACCGGGCAGTCGCTGGAGCTGGCCTTCCTCGTCGCCGAGATGTTGCGGGGCTGAGCGGGTGTACGGCATCGACACCGACCGGCCCGCGGCCGCGCTCGACGGCGCGGTCGACCTGCGCTCGGACACCGTGACCCGGCCGACCGCGGGGATGCGCCGCGCCATGGCCGAGGCCGAGGTGGGCGACGACGTCTACCGCGAGGACCCGACGGTCCGGGCGCTCGAGGAGCGGGTCGCCGCGCTGCTGGGCCACGAGGACGCCTTGTTCGTGCCGACGGGGTCCATGGGCAACCAGATTGGCATGCGGCTGGTCTGCGAGCCGGGCGAGGAGGTGCTCGCGGACGCCGACGCGCACGTGTTCACCTACGAGCTGGGCGCGGCCGCGGCGCTGTTCGGGCTGTCCAGCCGGACGGTGGAGTCGCCGGGTGGGCGGCTGTCCGCCGACCGGTTCGTGGCGCAGGTGCGCCCCCGCGGCGATTGGCACGTCGTCCCGACGGCGGCGGTGGCGGTGGAGAACACCCACAACCGGGGCGGCGGGCTCGTCCAGCCGCTGGACGAGCTGCAGCGGCTGTGGGACTGGTCGCGCACGGCCGGCGTCGCGGTCCACCTCGACGGCGCCCGCATCTGGAACGCCGCGGTCGCCACCGGCAAGGACCTCGCCACCTACGGCCGGCTCGCCGACACCGCGTCGGTCTGCCTGTCCAAGGGCCTCGGCGCCCCGGTCGGCTCGGTGCTGGTGGCCTCGGCCGAGCGCATCGCCGCGGCCCGGCTGTGGCGCAAGCGGCTCGGCGGCGGGATGCGCCAGGTCGGCGTGCTCGCCGCGGCCGGGCTGTACGCCCTCGACCACCACTACGACCGGCTGGCCGAGGACCACGAGCACGCGCAGGCGCTGGCCGGCCGGCTGGGCCTGGACCCGGCGGCGGTGGAGACCAACATCGTGGTCGTCGACGGGGTGAACGCGCCGCTGGTCGCCGAGGCGGCGAAGGCGCAGGGCGTGCTGGTCGGTCAGGTCGGTGCCTCGCGGCTGCGGCTGGTCACCCACCTGGACGTCGACCGCGCCGGCATCGACCGCGCCGCCGCCGTCCTCGCCGGGCTGCTCGACCGCTGAGCCGCCGGCGGCGGGTCGGCCGGTGAGCCGACGGTGTGCGCTGACGCGCAGCTCCTGACCGCCGACGTGCGCATCCGCGCACAGCGTCGGCAGCTGTCCACAGTTCCCGCGGACCCCGGCCGCAGGGTCCGTCCCCGTCGCGACTGCGGGCGTGGCGCGGAACCCCCGACGACTCGTCGACGAGCGCGGGTGGATCCCCGCATCCGAGCTGCTCGAGGAGGTCAGCCGGAGCACCGTCCGCACCTGGGTGGCCACGGGCCGGCTGGTCCGTCTCGCGCCCGGCGTCCTCGCCCTGCCGGACGCCGCGGGCAACTGGCGGGTCCGGGTGGCGGCGGCGCTGCACGGGCGCGAGGCCGTCGCCAGTCACACGACCGCCCTGGCCCTGTGGGAGCTGGCCGACCCCGTGCCCGGGCCGGTCCACATCACCGCCGAGTCCGGCCGGAGCGGACGGGGCTCGCCCGGGGTGGTGGTGCACCGGGCGCCCGGAGCGTGGGCGGACCGGCGCCGGGTCGAGGGGCTGGCGGTGAGCGCCGTGGAGCGTGCGGTGGTCGACACCTGGGGGCGGCCGGCACTCCTCCCGCGGGCGCAGGTCAGGGCCGCGGCCATCACGGCTGTTCGTCGCCGGCTGTGCTCGCCCCGCCAGCTGCGCCACGAACTCGCGCGGAACACCCGGCTGCCCGGTCGGGCGGATCTGGGGGAGCTGGTCGATCTGCTGGCCGACGGCTGCCGGAGCGAGCTGGAGATCTGGGGGTGCCTGCACGTGCTGCGGGCCCCGGGCATGCCCGCGTTCGTCCAGCAGCGTCCGGTGACCGTCGGCGCGGAGACCTTCGTGCTGGATGCCGCGTGCGAGGAGTCGATGCTGGCCGTGGAGATGGACGGTGCCGCCTGGCACGGGTCGCGGGCCCAGCGGGAGTCCGACATCCGGCGTGACGCACTGGTCGCGACGGTCGGCTGGCAGACCCTGCGGTTCGGCTACAGCCGGATGACCGGCTCGCCCGAGGCCTGCCGGCGGGACATCCGAGCGGTGCACGCCGGACGTCTGCGGATGCTGCGCGGCGACGGTGTGCGCTGACGCGCAGCTCCTGGCGGGGAGACCGCGCATCCGCGCACACCGTCGCCTCGTCGATCAGTAGGCGCTGAACAGCAGCCGGTTGGGTGTGCCGGCCCGGGAGGCCGTGCGCGTGAGGGTCACGTGGTCGGCAGTGGCCGTGCTGTTCACCTGCGTGGCGACCGCGGCGGGCGTCGCGGCCCGGTCGACCGACAGGTACAGCGCGGCGGCACCCGCGACGTGCGGGGTGGCCATCGACGTGCCGCTGATCGTGCTCGTCGCCGTGGTCCCCGTGTGCCAGGCGCTGGTGATGCCCACCCCGGGGGCGAACAGGTCGACGCAGGAGCCGTGGTTGCTGAACGACGCCGCCCGGTCGGTCCGGTCGGTGGCCCCGACGGTGAGCGCGGCGGGCACCCGCGCGGGGGAGGAGGCGCAGGCGTCCTGGGCCACGCCTGCGGAGTTGCCGTTGCCCGCCGCCACCGCGTAGGTGACTCCGTCGGCGATGGAGTTGCGGACCGCGGTGTCGATCGCGGTGCTGGCCCCGCCGCCGAGGCTCATGTTGGCCACCGCGGGGGCGCCGGCCGCGTGGTCCGCCGTCACCCAGTCGATGCCGGCGACGACGCCCGAGGTGGTGCCGCTGCCGTCGCAGCCGAGCACGCGGACGCCGACCAGCCGCACGGACTTGGCCACGCCGTACGTCGTCCCGCCGACGGTGCCCGCGACGTGCGTGCCGTGGCCGTTGCAGTCGTCCGGGGCGCCGCCGTCCACCGCGTCGTAGCCGGTGCCCAGGCGTCCGGTGAACTCCGCGTGGCCGGCGGCGATGCCAGTGTCGACGACGTAGGCGGTGACCCCCTGGCCCGTCGCGGTGTAGCCGTAGGTGCTGTCCAGCGGCAGGTCGCGCTGGTCGGTGCGGTCCAGCCCCCAGGTCGCACCGGACTGGCTCGCGTCGATGCCGAACACCTGGTCGCGCTCGACGGCGACGACGCCGGGGATGGCCGACAGCCGGGTCGCGGCGGCCTCGGGCAGCGTCACGGCGAAGCCGGTCAGCGCCGCCGTGTAGACGTGGTCGACCCGCCCGCCGAGCCCGCGGGCCCGGTCGGCCGCCTGGGCGGGGAGCGTCGAGCGGTCGACGGTGACGACGTAGGTGGCGCGCGGACCGTCGGGCGGTGCGGCGGCCGCGGGTGCGGCGGTGGCGCCGAGGCCGGCGGTGGCCAGGGCGGCGACGACGCCGGCGGCCAGGGTGCGACGAGTGGGCAACGGACGGCTCCTCGGGATGGTCGGCCGCGGACGGGCGACCGCGGTGACCTGCAGCCAACGTGGTGGCGGAGATCACCGCAAGTGACCGCGCGGATGCTTGCGGTCAGGTCCGCGTGTCGCTCAGGCGGCGGAGGCGTCGATCCCGGCGGTGCCGTCGCGCAGCGAGCACAGCAGCGCGATGTCCCTCGCGTGCCCGTCGTCGGCGCTGGGCGTCTCCACGACGACCGGGACGCCGGCCATCGACCGGTGGGTGAGCAGCTCGGCGAACGGGGCGACCCCGATCGAGCCCTGCCCGATGGTGGTGTGCCGGTCGCGCTTGGAGCCGCACTCGTCGAGGGAGTCGTTGGCGTGCACCAGGCCCAGCCGGCCGGGGCCGACGGTGGCCTCGAGCGTGTCGAGGGTCGCGGCCGTCCCGCCGGGCACGGTCAGCGCGTGGCCGGCCGCCCAGGCGTGGCAGGTGTCGAAGCAGACGCCGAGCAGCGGGTGGTGCTCGAGCGCGGCGAAGTAGGGGCCGAGGTCCTCGACGGTGGCGGCCAGCGACCTCCCGCCGCCGGCGGTCGGTTCGACGAGCAGCCGCGGGCCGTCGTCCGGCGCGGCGTCGAGCACCGGCAGCAGCCGCTCGTGCAGCTGGCGCAGCGCGTCCTCGTACCTGTCCTCACCGACCGCCGAGCCGGCGTGCACGACGACGCCCCGGCAGCCGAGCTTGGCCCCGCGCCGCAGGTTGTGGGCGATCGAGGCGATCGACCGCTCGACCGTCGCCTCGGTGGGGGAGCCGACGTTGACCAGGAACGGGGTGTGGACGAACGACGGCACCCCGCGCTCGGCGCAGCCCTCGACGAACCGGGCGTCCTGCTCCGGGTCGCCGTCGGTGAGCCGCCAGCCGCGCGGGTTGCCCACGAACACCTGCACGGCCCGGGCACCGACGGCGTCGGTGTAGGCCAGCCCGCCGGTGGCCAGCCCACCCTTGACCTGGATGTGGGCGCCGATCGGCGGCACCCCTCGCGGAGTGTGCAGCGTGTCCTCAGTCCTGCCCGAACGTGACCAGGATGGTCACCGGTGTGCCGATCTCGACCGTCTCGCCCGCGGCCGGGCTCTGCCGGAAGACCTTGTCCCCGAAGAACTGGCTCACCTGCACCTGCAGGCCCGCCTGCTGGAGCACGGTGCTGGCCTCCGCCTGGCTGCGACCCACGACGTCGGGCACCTGCACCTGCGGCAGCCCGGCCGACACCTGCAGCGTCACCGTGCTGTCGTAGGGCGCCTGCTCGCCGGCCCCCGGGGTGACCGCCATGACCTCGCCGGGGTCGACGTCGGCGCTGCGGCCCTCGGTGCGCTCCACGGTGAAGCCCAGCGCCTCCAGGTTCGCCGTCGCCTCCTCGGGCGAGAGCCCGACCACGGCCGGGACGGCGACCGGCTCGTGCCCGCGGCTGACGTAGACGGTCAGCTCCTGCTCCCGCTTGAGCTCGGTGCCGGGGTCGGGGTCGAAGCCGGTGACGTGCCCGACCGGGACGTCGTTGTCGTAGTCCTGCACCTCGGTGAGGACCACCGGGACGTCGTCCAGCTCGGCGCGCACGGCGTCCAGAGGCTGGCCGACCAGCTCGGGCTCGACCTCGAACCGCTCGGGCCCCTTGGACACGACCAGCCGGACGTCGGTGCCGCGGATCACCTCGCCGCCCGCGGGGTCCGCCGCGATGACCACGCCCTCGGGCACGTCCTCGCTCCACTGCTCCTCGCAGCAGTCGGGGTCGAGCCCGGCCTCCTGCAGCAGGTCGATGGCCGCGGCCTGCTCCGAGCCGGCCAGCTGCGGCACCGCCGTCCACCGGCCCGAGCCCAGCCACCAGCCGACCGCGCCGATGGTGATCGCGGTGAGCAGCACGAGGGCGAGCGCCAGCCGGGCGCGGCGCCGGCGGATGTGCGGCGGGACGCCGGGCCGCAGCCGTGCGGGCACGGGCGCGGGGCGCCGTCCGCCGGTGTCGGGGGCCGGGCCGGGGCCGGTGCCGGGCAGCATCGAGGTGCGCGCCCCGCGGCCGGGGCGGGTGCCGCCCGGGCCGAGCACCTCGGTTCCCGGGTCGCCGGGCTCGCTGGGGTGGCGGGGCCGGCTGGGCCGGTTGGTCGGCCGCAGCGTGCCGGGGCCGGCGGTGCTGCGCCCGGTGGGCACCGGCACCCGCTCGATGCCCAGGTCGGTGCGGACGTCCTCGAGGTCGGCGAGGAAGGCGCCGGCGTCCAGCGGCCGGACGGTGGGGTCGCGCCGGGTGGTCCGGGCGACCAGGTCGTCGACCTCCCACGGCAGGCCCGGCACCTCGTCGGAGGGAACCGGCATGTCGTGGTGCACGTGCTGGTAGGCCACGGCCAGCGGGGTGTCGCCGCCGTACGGCGGGTGGCCGGTGAGCATCTCGTAGAGCACGACCCCGGCGGCGTAGACGTCGCTGCGGGCGTCGGCCCTCCCGCGCTCGAGCTGCTCGGGCGAGAGGTAGGCGACGGTGCCGATGAGGACCCCGCCGGTGTGGCTGGTCTGCCCGGTGCCGGTGAGCGCGCGGGCCAGCCCGAAGTCGGCGACCTTGACCACGCCGTCGGCGCCGATGAGCACGTTCTCGGGCTTGATGTCGCGGTGCACGATGCCGGCGCGGTGGGCCGCGGTCAGCCCGGCGAGCACCGGCTCCAGCACGGCGAAGGCCTCGCCGACGGTGAGCCGGCCGCGGGCCTGCAGCAGGTCGCGCAGCGTGCGGCCGCGGACCAGCTCCATGACCAGGAACACCAGGCCCTGGTCGCTGCCCTGGTCGCTCACCGACACGACGTTGGGGTGGCTGAGCATCGCCGCGGCGCGTGCCTCGCGGGTGAACCGGTCGACGAACGTCGGGTCGTGGGCGAGGTGCTCGGCCATGACCTTCACCGCGACCGTGCGGTGCAGCCGCAGGTCGGTGGCGGCGTAGACGGTGGACATCCCGCCGCGGGCCAGGCGCTCCTCGAGCAGGTATCGCCCCTCGAGGACGAGGCCGACCACGGGGTCGGTCACGGCGGTGTCCACGGGCCCGAGTCTAGGAAGAGATCCGCGATGCGCCGGGCGTACACGCGGAGCGCCGGCCGGTGTGACGAGTTCACCCGTCACACCGGCCCCCGGCGCTGCAGGCCCTCCGCGAGATCGGCGGTCTCGCGGCCGTCAGCGGCTGATCGCCACGAGACCGCCGATCTCGTCGGTGGAGGAGGCGGCTCAGGAGAGCTCGAGGCCCGGGTACAGCGGGTGGCGGTCCAGCAGCTCGGCGGCCGCGGCGCGGGTCCGGTCGGCCAGCCCCTCGGCCGTGACGTACTTCGCCTTGGACGGCGACCCGTCGCGGGTGGCGGTCGGCCGGGTGTCCGACAGGACGTCGACGATCAGCTCGGCGGTGCGGTCGAACTCGTCCGCCCCGAAGCCGCGGGTGGTCAGCGCCGGGGTGCCCAGCCGGATGCCGGAGGTGTACCAGGCGCCGTTCGGGTCGGCCGGGACGGCGTTGCGGTTGGTGACGACCCCGGCGTCCAGCAGCGCGGACTCCGCCTGCCGGCCGGTGAGGCCGAAACCGGAGACGTCGACGAGCACCAGGTGGTTGTCGGTGCCGCCGGTGACCAGCCGCGCGCCACGGCGGGTGAGGCCCTCGCCCAGCGCGACGGCGTTGTCGACGACCCGCTGGGCGTACCCGGCGAAGGCCGGCTGGCGGGCCTCGGCCAGGGCCACGGCCTTGGCGGCCATGACGTGCGGCAGCGGACCGCCCAGCACCATCGGGCAGCCGCGGTCGACGGCCTCGGCGTACTCCGGCTGGGCCAGCACCATGCCGCCGCGCGGGCCGCGCAGCGACTTGTGCGTGGTGGTGGTGACGACGTGCGCGTGCGGCACCGGGTCGAAGTCGCCGGTGAGCACCTTGCCGGCCACCAGGCCGGCGAAGTGCGCCATGTCGACGACCAGGGTGGCGCCCACCTCGTCGGCGATCTCGCGCATCCGGGCGAAGTCGACGCGGCGCGGGTAGGCGGAGTAGCCGGCCATGAGGATGAGCGGCCGGAACTCCCGGGCCCGGGCGCGGACGGCGTCGTAGTCCAGCAGCCCCGTCGCGGGGTCCGTGCCGTAGGAGGACTGCTCGAACATCTTGCCGCTGATGTTCGGGCGGAAGCCGTGGGTGAGGTGGCCGCCGGCGTCCAGGGACATGCCGAGCATCCGCTGGTCGCCGAGCTGGCGGCGCAGCGCCGACCAGTCGTCGGCGGTCAGCTCGTTGACGTGCCGCACGCCGGCCTTCTCCAGCGCGGGGGACTCCACCCGGGAGGCCAGCACCGCCCAGAAGGCGACCAGGTTGGCGTCGATGCCCGAGTGCGGCTGCACGTAGGCGTACGGGGCGCCGAACAGCTCGCGGGCGTGCTCGGCGGCCAGCGCCTCCACGGTGTCGACGTTCTGGCAGCCGGCGTAGAAGCGGTGCCCGACGGTGCCCTCGGCGTACTTGTCGGAGAACCAGTTGCCCATGGTCAGCAGCACCGCGGGGCTGGCGTAGTTCTCGCTGGCGATCAGCTTCAGCGAGGCCCGCTGGTCGGCGAGCTCGGCGCCGATGGCGTCGGCGACGCGGGGCTCGACGGCCCCGATGACCTGCAGGGCGCTGCGGTAGGCGGCCGACGCGGCGGCGGCGTCGAAGGCGGGGGTGACGTCGGTCATGGCGGGCTCCAGCGCGAGGGGACGACGGGTGGGTGCCCAGGCGCCCGGCGGGGTGGTGCGGGCCGCTCCCCGGTGGTGGTCCACCTCAGCAGCGCCAGTCACGGCCCCGCGCCATCGTATCCGGCGGCCGGGCGGGAGAACGGCGTCATAGGCTCGGACGTCATGGAGACGCTCACCCCCGCTGAGGTCGCCGGTGTACTGGGGGTCTCGCCGAACCGGGTCCGCCAGCTGCTGCGCGAGCACCGGCTCATGGCCGTCCCCGGCAGCGGCAACAGCAGGATCCCGGCCGACTTCCTCCAGGAGGGCGCCGTCCTCAAGCACCTGCCCGGGCTGATCACCGTGCTCAAGGACGGCGGGTACACCGACGAGGAGGTGTTCGACTGGCTGTTCCGCGCCGACGAGACGCTGCCCGGCACCCCCGTCGAGGCGCTCCGCGGCGACCGGCACACCGAGGTCACCCGCCGCGCCCAGGCGCTGGCGTTCTGATCCGCTCGTGGGCTCCCTGACGTACCTGGCGCTGCTGGTCGGCTGCCTGGTGGTCACCGCGCCGCTGGAGCTGCTGCTGCGGGTGCGGGTGTACGCCCGCTGGCGGCGGCTGCTGGCCGCGGTGGCGCCGGAGTTCACCGTCTTCGTCGTCTGGGTGCTGTACGCGATCGCGCAGGGCCACTGGGACTACTCCGACGAGCTCACCCTCGGCGTCCGGCTGCCCGGGGGGATCCCGGTGGAGGAGGTGCTGTTCTTCCTCGTCGTGCCGCTGTGCTCGGTGCTGGCGCTGGAGGCGGTGCGCAGGGTGACGGGGTGGGACGCCGGCTACCCGGCCGAGGAGGCCGACGCGTGAGCTACTCCACGATCGCGGTGCTCGCGGTGGTCGCCGTCCTCGTCGTCGACCTGGCCGTCTACCGCACCCGGATGGTGACGCGGCCGGTGTTCTGGGTGGCCTACGCGATCATCATCACGTTCCAGCTGCTGATGAACGGCGTGCTCACCGGACTGGAGGTCGTCACCTACGACCCGGACACGATCTGGGGCCCGCGGATCGCCTACGCGCCGGTCGAGGACCTGCTGTTCGGCTTCGCCATGGTGACCCTGACCCTGGCCAGCTGGGCGGCGGTCAACCGGCGGGCGAACACCGCCAGGCGCCGCGGCTTGGACACCCGCACGCGGCGGTCGAGCACCCGGTAGTCGGCGCGCTCGATCTCGGTGAGGATGCCGCCGTAGAGGTCGGTGGCCGCGCGCACGCAGTCGCGGGACTCCGGCGCGAGCATCGGCGTCCCGGGGGCGGCGTCGTCGTAGCGGCGGCGCACGATCGCGACCATCTCCCGCATCAGCGCCGCGAACCGGGCGTCGTGGCGCTTCTCGGCGAGCTGCTCGCGGGTGACGCCGTGCGCGGCCATGACGTCGGCGGGCAGGTAGACCCGGCCGCGGTCGACGTCCTCGGCGACGTCGCGCAGGAAGTTGGTCAGCTGGAACGCCTCGCCCAGCGCGATCGCGTGCGGTGCGGCCTCCTCCCGGGCCACGCCGGGGGCGGTGCCCAGCACCGGGAGCACCTGCAGCCCGATGACCGCCGCCGAGCCCCACGTGTAGCGGTCGAGGGCGTCCATGTCCGCGTAGCCGGTGACGTCGAGGTCGCTGGTCATCGCGGCGAGGAAGTCGACCAGGTGCTCGACGGGGATGGCGTACCGGCGGTAGGTGTGCACGGTCGCCAGCCGCACCGGGTCGTCCGACCAGCCGGCCTCCAGCTCGGTCAGCAACGCGCGCGACCAGTCGGCGAGGTCGCCGGCCGGGTCGGCGCCGGGGTGGTCGACCAGGTCGTCGGCGGTGCGGGCGGCGGCGTACAGCGCGTGCACCGCCGGGCGCCTGTCCGGGGTGAGCAGCCGGGTCGCCAGGTGGTAGCTCTTGCCGTGCTCGGCGTTGATCGCGGCACAGTGCCGATAGGCGGCGTCGAGCAGCGCCTGCCGCTCGGCCTGCGTCCGCGGGGGGTCGACGAGCGTCATCCGGTGATCCTCTCGGCGGCCAACCGGCCGCTGATCACGACCATCGGCACCCCGACGCCGGGCTGCACCGACGAGCCGGCGAGGACGACGTTCTCCGGGCCGCGCCGGGGCAGCGTCGGCGTCCGGAAGGGGCCGGTCTGGCCGAAGGTGTGCGCGAGCGCGAACGGCGTCCCGGCGGCCATGCCCTGCGCCGCCCAGGTCTGCGGGGTGTCGAGGTGCTCGACCTCGATGGCGCCGGTGAGGCCGGTCCAGCCGCGGGCCTCCATCACGGCGAGCACCTCGTCGCGGTAGCGGGGGCCCAGCGTCGTCCAGTCCAGGTCGGGGTTGCCGCCGCTGTGCCGGTCGAGGTTGGGGGTCGGGGCGACGATGCTGAGCACCTGGCCGCCCTCGGGGGCGAGGCTGCGGTCGGTGCGCGAGGGCATGCTGACCAGCAGGCTCGGGTCGGTCATGGGCCGCCCGTCGCGGGTCAGCTCGGCGAACACCTCCCGCCACGCCTCGCCGAAGCTGATGGTGTGGTGCGCCTGGCCGGGCAGCTCGCTGCGCACGCCGACGTGCACGGCCACGCAGGACGGCGAGTAGACCGGCCGGCGCAGCCGCCGGAACCCGGGCACCAGCGTCTCCGGCCGGTCGACGGTGACGACGACGGCGTCGGCGGGCAGCCGATCGCCGTCGTCGAGCAGGACGCCGGTGACCCGGGACCCGCTGAGCTCCAGCTCCCGCACCCCGGCGTCGTAGCGCAGGGTCACCCCGGCGTCGGCGGCCGCGGCGGCCATCGCGCGGGGGACGGCGGCGATCCCGCCGACCGGGTGCCAGACGCCGGCGCCGATGTCGAGCTGGGCGATGACCGCGTAGGCGGCGATGGCGCGGTACGGGCTGACCCCGGCGTAGAGCGCCTGGAAGCTGAACAGCCGGCGCAGCCGCTCGTCGGTGAAGTGCCGCTCGACGTGCCGCGACAGCCGGCCGAAGCCGCCGCGGCGGGCCAGCTGCACCAGCTGGGGGCCGAGCAGGTCCAGCGGGGTGTCGAGGTTGCGGTCGATGAAGGTGGACAGCTGCAGCCGGTACAGCTCGGCCAGGTCTGCGAGGTAGCCGCGCAGCGCCGTGGCCTCGCCCGGCCCGCACAGCGCCTCGACCTCGGCGGCGAACGCGTCGGGGTCGGCGTGCACGTCCAGGTGCGAGCCGTCGGCGAACTGGGCGCGGTAGGTCGTCTCCAGCGGGACCATCGGGACCCGGTCCTCGAGCTTCTCGCCGACCGCGGCGAGGGTGTCGGCGACCAGCTCCGGGGCGGTGAACACCGACGGGCCGGTGTCGAGGGCGTAGCCGCGCTCCTCGATCCGGCCGGCGCGCCCGCCCGGACCGGAGCCGCGCTCGACGACGGTGACCTCGCGGCCGGCGCCCCGCAGCCGCAGCGCGGCCGACAGACCGGCGAGGCCGGCGCCGACGACGACGACGCGGTCGGTGCGTCCGGGGACGGTGCGGACCATCAGGCGGTACGGGTGGTCGCGGCGACGGCCAGCGCGTCCAGCGCCGCCCGGGCGTCGGCGGCCAGCGGCGCCTCGGCGATGGCGGTGCGGGCCAGCGCGGTGCGCTCGGCGATCCGCTGCTCGACCTGTGCCCGGGCGCCGGTGGACTCCAGCAGGGCCCGCAGCGCGTCGAACTCGGCCGGCCCGGCGGTGGGGTCGCCCAGGGTCTCGGCGAGCAGCCGGCGCCCGTCGGCGTCCGCGGCCTCCTCGGCGAGGGCGACCAGCAGCGTCTGCTTGCCCTCGCGCAGGTCGTCGTCGGCGGACTTGCCGGTGACCGAGGGGTCGCCGAACACCCCGAGGACGTCGTCGCGCAGCTGGAACGCCTCGCCCAGCGGCAGGCCGATCGCGGTGTAGACCTCCGCGGCCCGCTCGCCGGCGCCGGCGATGGCCGCCCCCAGCTGCAGCGGGCGCTGCACGGTGTAGCCGGCGCTCTTGTAGCGGGCCACGGTGAGCGCGCCCTGGGCGCCCGGCAGGCCACCGGCGGCGCGCAGCAGGTCCAGGTACTGCCCGGCGGTGACCTCGGTGCGCATGGTGTCCCAGACCGCGCGGGCCCGGGTCAGCGCGGCGGTCGAGATGCCCGAGCAGCGCAGCAGCTCGTCGGACCAGACCAGCGCGAGGTCGCCGACGAGGATCGCCGCACCCACGCCGAACGCGTCGCCGTCCCCGGCCAGGGCGCCGTCCCCGTGCCGGGACGCGAAGCCGACGTGGGTGGCCGGGCGGCCGCGGCGGGTCAGCGCGCCGTCCATGACGTCGTCGTGCACGAGGGCGCTGGCGTGCACGAACTCCAGCGCGGCGACCGCCCGCAGCACGGCGGCGTCGGACTCGCCCGGGCCCTCGCCCCGCACGCCGCGCCAGCCCCAGTAGGCGAACAGCGGGCGCAGCCGCTTGCCGCCGTCGGCCAGTGCGCAGACCTCGTCGACCACCGGCGTCAGCGACTCGTCCATCGCGGCCAGGGTCCGCCGCTGGACCTCGAGGAACTCGGAGAGGGCGTCGGAGACCGCCGCGCGGACGCGGTCGAGCTCGGCCACGGCCGGCGGGGGAGCCGGGGTGCGGTCGGTGGTCTGGCGCTGCTGCGCCCCGGCGATCACGTCCCGAGTATCGCGCGCCACCGGATGTGGCGCGGCCGGGCTGCGGCGGGAGTCGGTCAGGGCCAAGGACTCAGCCTCCTGGGGTGCGTGGGTGCAACGGTGCGGGGGTTCCTTCGCCGGCGGCCCGCCGCCCGGATGCAGTGCCGCCCCGATCCGTATCCTCGCTGTCCATGACACGGACCGTGCGTGAGCTGCTCGCCGGGGGCCGGCCGACGTGGTCCTTCGAGTTCTTCCCGCCGAAGAGCCCCGAGGGCGCCGCCCAGCTCTGGACCGCGCTGCGCGAGCTGGAGCGGCTGCAGCCCTCGTTCGTGTCGGTGACCTACGGCGCCGGCGGGTCGACGCGCGAGGGCACGGTGTCGGTCACCGAGCGCATCGCGACCGAGACGACGATGACCCCGCTGGCGCACCTGACCGCCGTGGACCACAGCGTCGCCGAGCTCCGGAACGTGGTGAGCCGGCTGGCCGCCGCGGGGGTGCGCAACCTGCTGGCGCTGCGCGGTGACCCCCCCGGTGCCGACCCGCAGGCCGAGTGGGTGGCCCACCCCGAGGGGCTGCGGTACGCGGGGGAGCTGGTCGAGCTGATCCGCTCGATGGGCGACTTCTCCGTGGGCGTGGCGGCGTTCCCCGAGCGGCACCCGCGCTCGCCGGACTTCGACACCGACGTCGAGATGTTCGTGCGCAAGTGCCGCGCCGGGGCGGACTTCGCGATCACCCAGATGTTCTTCCGCGCGGAGGACTACCTGCGGATGCGCGACCGGGTGGCCGGCACCGGCTGCGACGTGCCGATCATCGCCGGCGTCATGCCGGTGACCAACGCCCGGCAGATCACCCGGATCGTGCAGCTGTCCGGCCAGGCCTTCCCCGAGCAGCTGGCCGCCCGGTTCGCCGAGCTGGACGGCGACGGCCCCGAGGAGAAGGCGGCGGTGCGGGCCTACGGCGTCGAGGTGGCCACCGAGCTGTGCCGGACGCTCCTCGCCGAGGGCGTCCCCGGCATCCACTTCATCACCATGAACCGGTCGACGGCGACCCGCGAGGTCTACGCCAACCTGGCGGCGGTGGGCGCGCCTCACTGAGCCGGGTCGGCCGGCCGCCCGCCGGCCCGGGCCGACCGGGTGTCGGCGGCGAGCAGGGCCGCGGTCTCCGCCGCCGCCCGGCGCAGGCCCTCGCGCTCGGCGGCGTAGCCGCCGATCGTGCCGACGACCGGCAGGTTCGACAGCGCGCGGTGGTAGAGCCTGCCCTTGGGCCGGGCGTCGAGCGTGTCGTCGATGCGGCCGAGCAGCCGGGCGACCCGCCACACGGTGCGGGCGACGCCCCGGTCGTCCCTGTCGCCGAGCACCTCGTCGGCGTAGGCGCCGGGGGCCCGCGCCAGCAGCGGCCGCACCCGCTCGGGGGGCAGCTCGCGGTCCAGCAGCACCTGCGCGAGCAGCGCCACCCGCTCGGCCTCGTCCTCGACGCCGTACTCCGACGCCACCCCGCCGACCACGAGCGCCTGCACCGCGGAGCCGACGGTGTTCTGCAGCGGCAGCAGGTCGGCGAGCTTCCCGGCGAGGCGGGGGACGGCGCTGACGCCGGCGGCCACGCCGGTGACCCGGTCGGCCCACCAGCGGTCGCGCTCGGCCTGCGGCAGCTCCGGTGGGCGGCCCAGCCGGCGGACCAGCGGTGCCGTCAGCCGGTCGACCCGGCGGAGGACGTCGACGACGACCGCGTCACTGATGGGAGGCGCCATGGACCCGCCCTACCCGGTGGAGCGGTTCCACCATGCCTCGGCTTCCCGGCTGATGTGCGGCTGCGGTGCACACCCGCCCGCGCCGTGCGCCAGGAGTGCACGTCACCCGCGCTGCTCGCGGGGCGGCTCCGGCGGCTCGGCCAGCGGCGCACGGGTGCGGGTCATCAGGTCGACCAGCTCGGTGACCGCCGTCCGCACGGCCGCGATCTCCTCGGCCACGGCGGCGGGGCCGCCGTCCGCCGGGGCCGGCGCGTAGGCCGTCTCGACGGTGATGCCGTCGATCTCCGCGGCGCTGCGCTCCAGCCGCTCCAGGTCGGCCAGCTGGCGCAGCTCGGCGGACAGCAGCGCGGCCTGGTCGCGGTGCCGGATCAGCGCGTCGGCCCGCTCGCCCAGCCGCAGCGCCGCGGCCTCCAGCGCCGCGGACTGGCGGTCCCAGTACTCCGCGGCGGGCCCGGCCGGGCGCAGGCCGAGGGCGGCGCGGGCGTCCCGGATGCGCATCGCCAGGTCGACGATGCGGTCGACCTCGGCCTGCCCGTCGAAGGCCGCCCGGTTCGCCGCGAGGAACGGCGAGTGCCAGGCCGGCTCGCGCAGCGTCTCCGCCCAGGCGCGGGACGCCGCCGCGGCGACCCGGGCCTCGGTGGTGTCCCACGCGGCGAGCGCCGCCTCGGGCGGCAGCGCCGGCGGCTCCGCCTCGGTGGGCGGCGGGCGCCGTCGCAGCCGGGCGCGGGCGGCCCGGTCCAGGCGCAGGACGGCCTCCCGGAGCCGGGACCACCGCGGCACGGGCGCGCGCCGGGGCGACCGGACGACGACCAGCCGGCCGTCGGTGAGGTACCGGGACGGCCAGAGCGCCGCGCCGTCGTCCGCCGTCCCCATGGTCCTGCCCTCCTGCTGCGCTCGGTGACCGGCTGGTCGCCCCAGGGTGCCGGTCGCGGCCGCCGGAGCGCGCACCCGAGCCGGGGACCAGGGGCACGTGGGACGGGTGCCCGCGCGGGGTAGGCCCGGACGGACCACCATGACCCAGACAGCACACCGGTGCTGACCGACCGGAAGGACGTCCCGTGGCGGGTGGACTCGTAGCCCTGTTCGACGATGTGGCGGTGCTGGCGCGCGCCGCCGCCGCCTCGGTGGACGACATCGGGGCCGCTGCCGGACGGGCCAGCATGAAGGCTGCCGGCGTCGTGGTCGACGACACCGCCGTCACCCCGCAGTACGTGCACGGCCTGGCCGCCGAGCGCGAGATCCCGATCATCCGGCGCATCGCCCTGGGCTCGCTGCGCAACAAGTTCGTGTTCATCCTGCCCGCGATCCTGCTGCTCAGCCAGTTCCTGCCCTGGCTGCTCACCCCGATCCTCATGATCGGCGGTGCCTACCTGTGCTACGAGGGCGCGGAGAAGGTGTGGCACAAGATCAGCGGCCACCACGAGTCCCACACATCCGTGGAGGAGGCGCTCCCGGACGAGAAGACCATCGTGTCCGGGGCCGTGCGCACCGACTTCATCCTGTCGGCCGAGATCATGGTGATCTCGCTCAACGAGGTGGCGAGCGAGGGCTTCTGGTCCCGGGCGATCATCCTCGCGGTCGTCGCGCTGGGCATCACCGTGCTGGTGTACGGCGTCGTCGGCGTCATCGTGAAGATGGACGACATCGGGCTGTCCCTGTCCCAGCGCCCCGGGAAGGGTGTGGCCCGGTTGGGTCGAGGCCTGGTGAAGGGGATGCCGAAGCTGCTCACCGCCCTGACCGTGGTCGGGACCGCCGCGATGCTCTGGGTCGGCGGCCACATCCTGCTGGTGGGCACCGACGAGCTGGGTTTCCACGTCCTGTACGACGCCCTGCACCACGTGGAGGAGGCGGTGGCAGCGGCCACCGGCGCCCTCGGCGGGGTCCTGGCCTGGCTCGTCGACACGCTGGCCAGCGCGCTCGTCGGGCTCCTCGTCGGCGGGCTGATCGTGCTGGTGCTGAGCCTCACGCTCCACCGCCGCAAGGCCCACGCCTCGGGTGGCACCGGCTCGCACGGGCCGGACCGGCACGTCGGCGGAACCGGGTCGCAGCAGCCGGACCGGTACGCCGGCGGGAGCGGGGCGCACCGGTCGGACCAGCACCCCGGCTGAGCCCCGGGCCGGGGTGCTGGCCGCACGTACCGTGGACCGCATGGCGGCGCGCGGGCACGGGGCGCCCGCCCGCTGGGCCGCGGTGGGGCTGCTGGTGGCGGTGCTCGTCGCGCTGCCCTCGCTCGTCGCAGCGCTGCCGGCGGACGACGCCGACGTGCCCGCCGCGGAGCTGCGCGCCGCGGTGCTGGCCAGCGCGGACGTCGGCTTCTCCGGCTACGCGGTGTCGGCCGGCGGGCTGGCGCTGCCGGTCTCGGAGCGGCTGACCGACGTGGCCGACCTGTTCAGCGACCGGACGCTCGTGCGGGTGTGGTGGCGCGGTCCGGCCGAGCACCGGGTCGACGTGGTCACCGCCGCGGGGGAGACCGGCGTGCACCGCGACCCCGGTGGCACCTGGACGTGGGACTTCGAGTCCCGCACCGCCACCCGCGGCACCGCGGCCTCTCTCGCGCTGCCCACCCCGCCGGACCTGCTGCCCGCCGCGCTGGGCCGGCGGCTGCTGTCCGAGGCCGCCGACGGGGAGGTCACCCGCACCCGCACCGGCGCCCGGCGGGTGGCCGGCCGGGACGCGCTGGGCCTGCGGCTGGTGCCGGCCGAGCCCGCCGCGTCGGTGGGCCGGGTCGACGTGTGGGTCGACCCGGCCAGCGGCCTGCCGCTGCAGGTCGAGGTGTTCGCCGAGGGCGCGGACCGGCCCGCGCTGGACACCCGGTTCCTCGACCTCGACCTCGCCGTCCCCCCGGCCGAGGTGGTGGCCTTCGCCCCGCCACCGGACGCCACCCTGCTGACCGCGCCGGACACCGACGAGCTGATCGCCGACGCCGGGGAGCGGGCGCCGGACGTCGAGCTGCCGGGCGGGCTGGCCGGCCTGCCCCGGCGGACGTTCGGGGGCGTGCCCGACGCGGTCGGCGTCTACGGCCGCGGGGTGACGCTGCTGGCCGCCGCGCCGGTGCCGGGCCGGCTGGCCGGCGGGCTGCGCGAGGCGCTGACCGCGAGCCCGGACGCCGTCACCGACGAGCTGGGCACGCGGGTGGCCGCCGGCCCGCTCGGGCTGATGCTGGTCGAGCCCGCCGACGGCCCGGCCTACGTCCTCACCGGCACCGTCACCCTCGACGCGCTCGCCGATGCCGCCCGCCGGCTCTCCGGGGTGGTGGCGTGAGCGCGGTGATCCGCACCACCGGGCTGGTGAAGCGCTACGGCCGGTTGCGCGCCGTCGACGGCATCGACCTCGACGTCCGCGCCGGCGACGTCTACGGCTTCCTCGGCGCCAACGGGTCGGGCAAGACGACGACGGTGCGGATGCTGCTCGGCCTGGTGCTGCCGACCGCCGGCGAGGTGGAGCTGCTCGGCGAGCGGATGCCCCGCGCCGGGCGCCGCGTGCTGCCGCGGGTGGGCGCGCTGGTCGAGGGGCCGGCGCACCACGGGCACCTGTCCGGCCGGGCCAACCTGTCGCTGATCGACGCGGCCGGGCCGGGCGGTTCCGGGCGCACCCGCCGGGCGCGGATCGAGGAGGTGCTCGACCAGGTCGGCCTGGGCGGCATCGACCGGCGGCCCGTGCGCGCCTACTCCCTGGGCATGCGGCAGCGGCTGGGGCTGGCCGCCGCGCTGCTCCGCCGTCCCGAGCTGCTGGTGCTCGACGAGCCCACCAACGGCCTGGACCCGCAGGGCATCACCGAGATCCGCGAGCTGCTGCTCGAGCTCAACCGCCGCGGGACGACGGTCTTCCTCTCCAGCCACCTGCTGGCCGAGGTCGAGCAGCTGTGCACCCGCGTCGGCGTGCTCGACCGGGGCCGGCTGGTGCTGCAGGACGAGCTGGTCCGGCTCACCGCTCCGACCGGGGCCACCGTCGTCTCCACGCCCGAGGCCGGGCGGGTGCGCGCGGTGCTCGACGGCCGGGTCCTGGGCGTGGACGGCGACCGCGTCGTGGTGCGCGGCGCCGACCCGGCCGAGGTCAACGCGCGGCTGGTCGCCGCCGGCGTGCCGGTGAGCGCGCTGGCGCTGCAGCGGCCGACGCTGGAGGAGGTCGTGCTCGCCGCGGCCGGCACCAGCGCCGACCGGGTCGAGGCTCCCCGGTGATCGGCGTCGAGCTGCGCAAGCTGTTCCGCCGGCCGCGCACCTGGGCCACCATCGCCGTCCTCAACGCGCTCCCGGTGCTGGTCGCCGTCCTGCTGCAGCTGACCGACCTCGCGCCGCGGCCGGGGGAGGGCCCGCCGTTCCTGTCCGCCGTGCTGACCAACGGGGCGCTGTTCCCGCTGGCCGCGCTGGCGATCGTGCTGCCGCTGTTCCTGCCGATCGCGGTCGCCGTCGTGGCCGGGGACGCCGTCGCGGGCGAGGCCCAGGCCGGCACGCTGCGCTACCTGCTGGTCCGGCCGGCCGGCCGGACCCGGCTGCTGGTGGCCAAGCTGCTCGCCGTCGTGGCGTTCGTGCTGGTCACCGTGCTGGTCGTGGCCGCGGTCGGCTACGTCGTCGGCGCGACGCTCTTCGAGGCCCAGCCGACCGGCGGCACGTCGGTGTCGGGCACCTCGCTCAGCCAGGAGGAGCTGGCCGGCCGCAGCCTGCTGGCCATCGGCTACGTGACGGTGTCGATGCTCGGCGTCGCGGCCTTCGGGCTGTTCTTCTCCACGCTCACCGACTCACCCCTGGCCGCGGCGCTCGGTGCGCTGGCCGTCCTCGTCACGTCGTCCCTGCTGTTCACCCTGGACGCCGCCTCGCCGATCGCGCCCTACCTGCCGACCCGGTACTGGCTGGCGTTCGTCGACCTGTTCCGCGACCCCGTCCTGTGGCGTGACGTCGTCCGCGGGCTGGCGCTGCAGGGCGTGTACGTCGGCGTGCTGCTGGCCGCGGCCTGGGCCAACTTCACCACCAAGGACGTCACCAGTTGACGGACCCCCTGCAGAGTGCTGCCGGGCTCCCGTCCACGACCGGCGTCCGCCGGGTGCGTGCGCTCGCGGTCCTCCTGCTGCTCACCGGCGTGCTCCTGGGCTGCGCGCCGGTCGCCCCGACCGAGCCGCCCCGGCGCTCACCGATCGCGGCCTCGTCGCTGGAGCCCACTGCGTGCCCGGTGCCGGCGCCGGACGGCACGCGGGTCGAGTGCGGCCGGCTGACCGTGCCGGAGTCCCGACAGCGTCCCGACGGCCGGTCGCTCCGGCTGCTGGTCGCGGTGGCGCCCAGCCTGACGCCGCCGTCGCTGCCCCCGCTGCTGGTCACGGCCGGCGGCCCCGGCACGAGCAGCACGGGCCTGCTGGGGCTGGCCGGGTCGGGCTACGCGCAGGGTCGTGACGTCGTCGTCCTCGAACAGCGCGGCACCCGGGAGTCGGAGCCGTCCCTGGACTGCCCCGAGGTCGAGCAGGCCCTCCTCGCCAGCGTGACGACGGCCGACCCGGTGGCCGAGGAGACCGCGCGGGAGGTCACGGCCGCGCGGGCCTGCGCCGACCGGCTGCGGGCGGAGGGGGTCGACCTGGCCGCCTACACCACCACCGAGAACGCGGCCGACGTCGCCGACCTGCGGCGGGCACTCGGGTACGCGGAGTGGGACCTGTGGGGGCTCTCCTACAGCACGCGGCTCGTGCTGACCGTGCTCCGCGACCACCCCGAGGGCGTCCGCCGTGTCGTCCTGGACTCCGTGGTGCCGCCCGACGTCGCCCGGTACGACGGCCAGGTCTCCTCCCTCCGCGCGGCCTACGAGCGGCTGGTCGACGACTGCGCGGCCCGGCCGGCCTGTGCGCGCGGCTGGCCGGGCCTCGATACGGCCCTCGTCGACGCGGCGGCGCGGCTGGACGCCCGGCCGCTGGACGTCGACGCCGTCTCACCGGACACCGGGGAGCCGGTGCGGCTGCGGATGACCGGCGACGACCTGGTGTCGGTGGTGTTCGACGCGCTGTACGACCCGTCGACGATCCGGTACGTCCCGCTGCTGGTGGACCGGCTCGGTGCGGGCGACGCCGCGGCCGCCGCGCCCGTCGCCGACGCCGCGCTGGAGGAGCTGAGCCGCCGCTCGCTGGGGCTGTACTACTCGGTGCAGTGCGCCGAGGAGGCGCCGTTCACCACGCCGGGCGCCGCCGGAGAGGACGCCGGTGCGCTGCCCGGTCGCGCGGCGACCCACCTGCTGTGGCTGGGCTCGGACCTCGACGTCTGCCGGGGCTGGCCGGTGCCGCCGCGCCCGGAGGCGGCCGTCCCGGTGGTGACCGACGTCCCGGTCCTGGTGCTCGCCGGGCGCTACGACCCGGTGACCCCGCCGGCCTGGGGCCGGCAGCTGGCCGCCTCGCTGCCGACGGCGACCTTCGTCGAGGTCCCCGGCCAGGGGCACACGCCGTCCCTGCAGGGGGACTGCGCGCCCGGCATCGTCATCGACTTCCTCGCCGACCCCCGCGGGGAGCCCGACACCTCGTGCCTGGCCGGGCTGGCGCCACCCGACGTGGTCGTCCCCGACGACGTCCACCTCACCGGTGCGGTGTACCGGCTGGCCGGCGAGGCCGAGCGCGGGCCGGGGCCGGGCCTGGTCCTGCTGGGGACGGCGTCGGCCGGCCTGCTGCTCGGGACGGCAGGCCTGGCGTGGCAGCTGCTCCGCCGCCGCCCGGGCCGGCGGGCGGCGCCGGTGCTGGCCCTGGCCGCGGGCGTCGTGGACCTGGCTGCGGTCGGCGTCCTGGTCGCCCTCGTCCTCGACACCGCCGCGCGCGACGCGCTCCTGCTGGGCTTCGGTCTCCCGTCGGTGGCCGGAGGCGTGCTGCTCCTCCCGGTGCTCGCTGCCCTGCTGGCCGCGGGCGCACTCGTGCTGCTCGCGCGCCGGCCCACCGGGCAGCGCCGGGCGGAGCGGGTGCCCGCCGCCGTCGTGGCGATCTCGGCGCTGGGGCTGCTCGGGGTCCTCGCCGGTGTGGGCCTGCTGCCCTGACCCCGTGCCCTGCGATCAGCCGCTGAGCCGGGCGCAGTCGTCCCGGTCCAGGGGAGCCGGCGGCGCGGTGCCCAGCTGCTCGAGCACCATCGCCTGCACCAGCGGGTCGCGGGGCAGCTCGCCGTGGGAGACGCGGGCGTCGGCGCACACCGACTGCACCGGGAGCTCCAGCGCACCCGCCAGCCGGGCGGACTCCGGCGGGGTCACCGTCTCGTCCTGCGTCGTCCAGATCGACACCCAGGCCGGCCCCTCCGGCGTCTCGTCGCCGGCGTTGAGCTCGGCCAGCAGCGCGCTGCCGGTGGTCAGCTGACGGCAGGCGTCGGGGCACTGCCCGGGGGCGAGCGAGCCGGCCAGGTCGGCCAGCGTGGTGCCGTGGTGCGGCGAGCCGAGGGTGACGACCCGCCGGGCGACGTCCGCGCCGCGGTCCGCCGCCCACAGCCGGGCGACCACCCCGCCGGCGGAGTAGCCGACGACGTCCACGCTGCCGGCGCCGGTGCGCTCCAGCGCCGCACCGGCCGCCTCACCGAGCGCGTCGGCGGCGGCGCCGAGGTCGCCGGTGCCGTCGCCGGGGACGGCGACCACCGTGGCGTCCCGCCCCTCGGCGGCCAGCCGGTCGGCCAGCGGCCGCAGCGAGGCGACCGACCCGCCGTAGCCGGGCACCAGCAGCACCGGGCCGGGCTCCTCCTGGGACACCGGCTCGCGGACGGCCGCGTCCGACGTCCGCCCCAGCAGCAGCGCCGCGCCGGCCCCGAGGACGGCGACGACGGCGAGGACCAGGACGCCCACGACCAGGCGGCGGCGGGCGGGCGAGAGACCGGCGAGCACCCCTCCACTGTCCCCGTCGCGCGCAGCCTGGTGGACTGCCCCGGTGGAGCGGGTGCCGTGCTGAGCCGCGACGAGTACCTGGCCGCCTGGTCGACCTGGCACGGCGGGGCCGACCCCGCGCAGAGCCGGCTGGTGCACGGCTGGCTCTCCGGGGCCTACGCGCTGGCCCGCCGCCTGCACCGGGTCCCGCCCGTCGCGGTGACCGCCGCGGGCTTCCTCGTCGCCGCGGCCGCCGTCCCCCCGGCCGCGGCCGGCGGGGCCTGGCTGGGGCTGGCCGGGGTGCTGGTCGGGCTGTCCGCCGTCCTCGACGGCCTCGACGGCGCGCTGGCGATCGCCACCGGCCGGGCGTCGCGCCGCGGCTTCGTCCTCGACTCCGCCGCCGACCGGCTCAGCGAGGCCGCCTTCGCCGCCGCGTTGTGGGTGGCCGGCGCGCCGGGCTGGCTGGCCGCGGCCTACGGCGCGCTGTGCTGGCTGCCGGACTACCTGCGGGCCCGCGCCGGCCAGGCCGGGGTCACCGAGACCGGCGAGCTGTCGGTGTGGGAGCGCCCCACGCGGGTGGCGATGACCGGGTTCACCCTCGGCGGGGCCGGGGTGGTGGCGGGCCTGGGCTGGTCCGGTGCCGTCGTCACCTGCGGGACGGCGGTCGGCTGCCTGCTCGGCGTCGTGGGTGTCGCCCAGCTGGGGACGGCGTTGCGGCGGTCGCTCGCCCCCTGAGGCGCTGCGCGCGGGACCCCGGTGACTCCTAAGGTGTGGGTGCCCGTCGTCCGACGTCCACCGTGCGTCTCACCGAACGCCACCCCGAGGGAGCGCCCCCGTGCCCGTCGCCGTCACCGGCTCCATCGCCACCGACCACCTGATGACCTTCCCGGGCAAGTTCACCGAGCAGTTCGTCGAGGGCCAGATGGAGAACGTCTCGCTGTCGTTCCTGGTCGACGACCTCGTGCAGCACCGCGGCGGCGCCGGCGCCAACATGGCCTACGGGCTGGGCCTGCTCGGGCTCGCGCCGGTGCTGGTCGGCGCGGTGGGCAGCGACTTCGCCGACTACGACGCCTGGCTGTCCCGGCACGGCGTGGACACCGGCAGCGTGCACTGGTCCGAGCTCAAGCACACCGCCCGCTTCGTGTGCACGACCGACGCGGTGAACAACCAGATCGCGTCGTTCTACTCGGGCGCGATGAGCGAGGCGTCCGCCATCGAGCTGGCCCCGGTCGCCGCGCGCGTGGGCGGGCTGGACCTGGTCGTCATCGGCCCCAACGACCCGACGGCGATGGTGCGGCACACCGAGGAGTGCCGGACGCGGGGCTACGCCTTCGTCGCCGACCCCAGCCAGCAGATGGCCTGGGCCGACGGCGGGATGATCCGCGACCTGGTCGACGGCGCGGACCTGCTGTTCACCAACGAGTACGAGGCCGCGCTGCTGCTGCAGAAGACCGGGTGGAGCGACGCGGAGGTGCTCGACCGGGTCGGCACCTGGGTGACCACGCGGGCGGCCAACGGCGTGCTGGTGCGGCAGGCCGGCGCCGGGCCGATCGAGGTGATCGCGGTCCCGGAGACCAAGCCGGTGGAGCCGACCGGTGGCGGGGACGCGCTGCGCGCCGGGTTCATCGCCGGCCGGATGTGGGGCCTCGGCCTGGAGCGGGCCACCCAGCTGGGGTCCGCGGTCGCCACCGAGGCGGTCGAGGTCATCGGCACGCAGGAGTACACGCTGCAGCGCGAGCCCTTCCTCGCGCGCTTCGCCGACGCCTTCGGCAGCGACGCCGCCGACGAGATCGCCGTCCACCTGCCCGGCTGAGCTCGCGCGACTGCGGGGAACCCGGGCTCCGAACTGCCGACGGGAGCCCGACTTCCCCCGCGGTCGTCACCCGGCCGGTCAGGCGTCGCGCAGACGCTCGCCGATGGTGGGGTCGTCGGACCAGCGGCGGTAGGGGATCCGCCTGATCTCGCGGACCTCGCCGAGCGCCGTCCACTCGTTGCCGCCGAGCCGGGCCAGCGGCTGGAGGCGCTCGATGCGCGGCCGGCCGTCCTCGACCGCGCTCTCCCACACGCTGATCAGCTGCACCCGGCCGAACACCACCGTGCTGTCGCCCAGCCGGACCGTCGAGTGCAGGGTGCACTCCACCGCGACCGGCGACTCCGCGACCCGGGGGACGCCGACCCGCTCGCTCGGCTCCAGCGCGATGCCGACCTCCTCGGCCTCGCTGACGCCGTGCGGGAAGTCGGTGCCCGTGGCGTTGACCTGCTCGAACAGCCACTCCGGGGTGAGGCTCACGGTGAACTCACCGGTCGCCTCGACGTTGTCCAGGGTGTCCTTGCGGCCGACCGAGGTGAACTGCACGACCGGCGGGGACACGCACGCCACCGTGTAGAAGGAGTGCGGCGCCAGGTTCACCACGCCCTCGGCGGAGCGGCTGGCCACCCAGGCGATCGGGCGGGGCACCACGACCGAGTTGAGCACCCGGTAGAAGGCGCCGGCGTCCATGGCCGTGGGGTCGAAGTGCACGCGCGCGTTCGGGCTGGTCACCCGGCCATCGTCTCCCGGGCCGCCGGGACGCCGCCGACCGGGCGACCGCGCCAGGCCAGCGTGCCCCGCCGCCGCCCGGCCACCGACCCGGCCAGCAGGACGTCGAACAGCAGCATCGACACCGGGTGCGCCAGCGAGTCGGGCCAGACGCGGCTGCCGGTCGCCGCGGCCGACACCGCCCGCCCGGCCACCCCGGCGGCGTAGCCCAGCAGCCCCGCCCGCGAGCCGCGCAGTGCGGCCACGGCGGGCAGCACCCAGACGGCGGTCAGCCCGGCCGCCACCGCGACGCTCGCCCCCGGCGACCCGCCGACCGAGGCCCACAGCGACTTGGCGTAGCCGGCCCGCAGCGCCTGCCAGCCGTCGTACATCCGGCAGGCGGCCAGCCGGGACCCGTCGACCGGCACCGCCCGCCCACCGGCCCGCTTCACCGCCCGCGCCAGCGCGACGTCCTCGATGACCTCGCCGCGCACCGCGCGGTGCCCGCCGGCCCGCGCGTACGCCGAGCGGCGGACGAGGAGGAACTGCCCGTTCGCGGCGGTCAGCGACGGCCGCGCCGACCGCTCGGCCAGCCGCACCGGCAGCGTGGTGACCCACAGCCAGGGCCCGAGCGGCTGCACGAGGCGCTCGGCCGCGGTGGCGGTGACCGGCCGCGGCCAGGGGGAGACCAGGTCCAGGCCGTGCGCGTCGAGGACGGCGACCGCACCGGCCACCGCGTCGGGGAACAGCCGGACGTCGGCGTCGAGGAACACCAGCACGCCGTCGTCGCCGGGGTCGCCCGCGTCCGCCCCGGTCGCGCAGGCGTGCGGCTTGCCCAGCCAGCCCGGCGGCGGCTCGTCGGCGGCGACCAGCCGCACCCGCGGGTCGGGGACCGCGCGCACGACCGCGGCAGTGCCGTCGGTGGAGCCGTCGTCCACCACGACCACACGCAGGCCCGGCACGCCCTGCTGGGCCAGCACCGCGGCCAGGCAGCCGGCGACCTGCGCCTCCTCGTCGCGGACCGGCAGCACGACGGTGACCGGCCGGCGCACCTCCGGCGGCCGCGCGGGGGGACGGCGCAGCAGCGCCACGTTGACCGCCGCGTGCAGGGCCCCGGCGACCGCCGCGCCGGACAGCACCCGCAGCAGCCGGCCGCTCACGGGTCCTCCCCGCGGTACCCGTCGGCCGCTGCTGCTTCCAGAGCTCGCCAGCGCGCTCACCTCCGGCGGGCCTGCACCGCCAGCGCCACCAGCACCGGGACGGCCAGCAGCACCCCCCACGCCGCCGATCCGGGCAGCCCCAGCCAGCCGGCGTGCGCCAGCGCACCGCCGAGGGTCATCCACGCCAGCACCAGCAGCGGTGCGCCGTCGCCGGTGCGCGGCGGCTCCACGGCGGTGCGCTCGACCAGCACGTCGAGGAGGGTCATGAGGACGAGCCCGGCCAGCAGCCAGCCGGCCAGGTTGGTCAGCGGGACCGTGTCGATGCCCGGCAGCGACGGTTGCGGGTGCGCCCAGGTCCAGTAGCCGGCCTGCACCAGCTGCGGGTCCAGCACCACGTCCCAGGCGGCGAACACCGCGGCCGCCACGGCCACCCGGGCGACCCGCTGCCGGCCGGGCCGCACCCCGCCGGTGAGCCGGCGGGCCAGCAGCCAGCTCGGCCAGGCCATCATCAGCCAGGCCAGCGGCACCAGGAACGGGACGCCGAGCAGCGTGGGGCCGAGGTCGTCGCTGTAGGTGTACTCGCCGTAGGGGAAGCCGGTGGCCAGGCCGACCGACTCGAACACCACCGCGGTCGCCGCGGTGACCAGCAGGACACCGGCGCCGGTGCGCGCGCCCCGGCTCACGGCCGCGTGCGCCACCGACACCGTCGAGCCGAGCAGCACGATCGTCCAGCTGATGACGTCGCGGACGGCGGCGCCGTCCTCGGTCAGCGGGTAGGCGATCGCGGTGAGCACCAGCAGCACCGCGGGTACCCAGGGGAGCGCGGCCGGCCGGCTGTCCGCACGGACCGCGACGGGTCCGCTCACCGGCGCACCCGGGCCAGCCCCCGCACGAGCGCCTCGCGGACGCGCGCGGTGACGCCGCGGTCGGCGAGGACGGTGCGGGCCGCCGTCCGCCCGGAGTTGCCCGAGACCCCGCCGCCGGGGTGGGTGGACGCACCGGCCAGGTAGAGGCCGGCCAGGCCGGGCACCCGGTAGCCCGACAGCGCCGGCGTCGGCCGGAAGCCGAACATGCTGGCCAGCCCCATCTCCACGTGCATGACGTTGCCACGCAGCAGCGACAGTTCCCGTTCGAGCAGCAGCGGGGTCTGCACGTACGTCCGCCGCACCGAGGCGGAGAAGCCGGGCGCGAAGCGGTCGACCGCGGCGATCAGCCGGTCGGCCTCGGCCTGCGCGAGGGCGTCCCAGTCGGCGCCGTCGGCGAGCGCGTAGGGGTACCACTGGCCCCACACGGTGACCACGTGCCGGCCGGGCGGGGCGAGGGTGTCGTCGGTGGCGGAGAAGCACATCGCCAGCGGCACCGGCTCGCGGGGCAGCCGGCCGGCCAGCCAGTCGCCGTGGGCGGCGGCCAGCTGCGCGCGGTCGGTGCACAGCAGCTGCAGCCCGCCCAGCGCGGCCGCGGGGTCGGCCCCCGGGTAGGACGGCGGGGCGTCGGTCAGCGCCCGGACGACCAGGCCGAAGCCGTTGCCCACCGGCGGGGCGGCGTCGGCCAGCGCCGGCGGGGCGTGCTCCCCGGCCAGGTCGCGGGTGGCCAGCACGTGGCACGCGGCGACCACGACCGGGGCCGAGACCCGCCGTCCCGACTCGGTCTGCACGCCGGTCACCCGGCCGTCCTCGGCCAGCAGCCGCGCGGCGCCGTCCCCCAGGGTGACGTGCCCGCCGTCGGCCTCCAGCCGGGCGCGCAACGCCTGGGTGAGCCCGCCCGAGCCGCCCACCGGGTGGCCGGGCGGGACGTCGTGCAGCAGCGTCGCCCAGGCGACCATCGCCGCGGTGCCGGGCTCGGACATCGGGGGGCCGGACTGCGCGCCGAACCAGGCCAGCGCGGCCTTGAGCCGCTCGCTGGTGAACCAGCGGTCCAGCAGCGCGTCGCCGGAGCCCAGGAAGTCGACGGCGATGTCGCCGCCGGGGGTCCGCGGCCGGCCCTCGGCCGGTGCGCCGATCGGCCAGAAGGAGCGGGCCAGCCCGCCCACCGTCGGCCGCCGCGCGAACGAGCCGACGACGGCGCGGCTGCGCGGGGCCCACACCGCCACGAACTCGCGGTAGGCGGCGGCGTCCTGCTCGCCGCAGGCGGCGGCGATCGAGGCGCAGGTGGCGTCCAGGTCGACGGAGAAGACCAGCGGCCGGCCGTCGGGCCCCGGGTCGCCGGGGGAGGGCGCCGGCGCGAAGCCCCACGGGTCGCAGTCGACGTAGCGCAGGCCGTGGGCGGCGAGGTCCAGCTCCTCGACGATGCCGCTCTGCCGGACGATGACGTGCGCGCTCGAGCCCCGGTCGACCCGCACGCCGGGCCAGCGCTCGACGGTGGAGACCGCGCCGCCGAGCACCTCGTCGCGCTCGACGACCTCCACCCGCAGCCCCGCGCGGGCCAGGTAGCAGGCGGCGACCAGCCCGTTGTGCCCGGCGCCGACGACGATCGCGTCGACCGAGGTGTGCCCCGCCGTCACGCGCGGTCGGACCGGGGCGCGGGGGAGGGCAGCGGCAGGCGGGCGCCGAGGATGGCGAACGGGCGGGAGTCGCCGGGGAAGCGGTGGTTGCGGGCCAGGTCGACGAAGCCGTCGGCGTGGTACAGCCGGAATGCCTTGGTGTCGTTGTCCGGGGTCGACAGCAGCGCCGCCGGGTAGGGCAGGCCGGCCACCAGGGCGTGCAGCAGCTGGCGGCCCAGCCCGCGGCTCTGGTGGTCGGGGTGCACGTGCAGCTCGCAGACCTCGAAGGCGTCGGGCAGCCAGCGCTTCGCCGTCCGCCGGTCGAGGGCGGCCCGCACCTGGTCGTGCCACCACTGGCCGGGAGCGATCAGGTAGCCGTAGCCGAACCCGACGAGCACCTCGCCGTCCCGGGTCTGCACGAAGGCGCCGACCGCCCGGAAGCCGGGGCGCTCGGTGTGCTGGACGGCGTAGCCGTACCGGCCGGCGACCACCGAGGGGCTGTAGCCCATCGCCTCGCCGTAGATGGCCAGGGCCTCGTGCATGTGGTCGCGCAGCCACCCGGTCGGCAGCTCGGCGATCCGCGCGGCGGGCGTCGTCCCGGTCACGGCCGGGCCGCCTCGGTCAGTGCCACGGGGCCGGCGCCGACCTCGGCCGGGGTCCCGCCGGTCAGCCGGAGCAGCTCCTCGTAGCTGGTGGGGAAGACCGCGTGCGGGTGCCCGGCGGCGGCCCACACCCGGTCGTGGCGGGCCAGCTCGACGTCGACGAGCGTGCCGATCGGCTCCGGGTGCCCGATCGGCGAGACGCCGCCGATCGGCTGGCCGGTGTGCCGCCGCACGAAGTCGGCGGACGCCGGCCGGACCTCCCGGACGCCGAGCAGCGCGGCCACCCGGTGGACGTCGACCCGGTGGGCGCCGCTGGTGAGGACCAGCAGCGGCGCGTCCTCGACGTCGAACACCAGGCTGTTGGCGATGGCCCCGACCGGGACGCCGAGCTCCGTCGCGGCCTCGGCGGCGGTGCGGGCGCTGCCGGTGAGCTCGAGCACCTGCCCGCTGGCGCCGGCGTCGGTCAGGAGGTGGGAGACGGCGGCCACCCGGGGGTGCTCGGGTCGGCTCATGGCCCGATCCTGCCATCGGGCTGGGCGGTCCGCTGCCGGCCCGGGCGTGAGGCAGCCGCCCCGCCCCGACACCGGTCCGGTCCCCGTCGTTGCTGGCTCTCCACCGACCGTGACGGACCAGATGCCTGTCGTCATGGGCGCAGATCACCGGGTTCTGCGACTGGCCGGTGCCGCAACGCCGTTCACACGATGCTGCCGTGACACTGGGTGGCCGGACGGGGACCGATCACCACATGGCCCGGGCCGGTGGTGACGACGTACGCCAGGGTCTCGTGGGGCGCGACGCCGAGCTGGGCGTCCTCGAGGGCGCTCTGACGGACGGCGCCGCCTCGGCAGGCCGGCTCGTCGTCCTCGAAGGCGAGGCGGGGGCGGGCAAGAGCCGATTGGTGGAAGCGGCTGCCGCTCGGGCGCGCGAGCTCGGGTTCCAGGTGTTCCGCGCCCGCGGCGCGATACTCGAGGAAGACCTGTCCTTCGGCATCGTGCGGCAGTTGTTCGAACGGCCTCTGGCAGAGCTCCCACCCGCCGCGCGCGAGGACCTCCTGGCCGGGGCGGCCCAGCTGGCCGGGCCACTCGTGGACGTCAGCCGGACGCCGGAAGTGCCCGGCCCGGACACGCATGGGCTCTTGCACGGGCTGTACTGGCTGACGGCCGGTCTCTGCCGAGCGGGCCCGCTGCTCCTCACGGTCGACGACGTGCAGTGGGCGGACGCCTCGTCGGGCCGGTGGTTGGACCACCTCACGCGACGGCTCGACGGGTTGCCCCTGGTCGTCGTCCTGGCGCGGCGTCCGGCGCGTACCCCTGCTCGCTGGCCGGGCGCCGCCGCGGAGGACCCCGGAGGCACCTGCCGCCTCGTCCTGGGCGGACTCGACGCGGCCTCTGTCGGGGTGCTGGTGCGCGCCGCGCTGGAGGACCGGGCGACGCCGTCGGTGGTCGCCGCGTGCGCCACGCAGACGGGGGGGAATCCGTTCCTGCTGCGCGAGTTGCTGGCCGCGCTGCCGTCGGGCGCGCTGGACGTCCCCATCGTCCGCGCCTGCGGTCCCGAGCGGCTCGCGCAGGCGGTCTCGGCGCGCATGGCAGCGGCGGGACCGGGCGCGTCCGCCCTGGCCGACGCGGTCGCCGTCCTCGGCGATGGCGTGGAACTGCGGCTGGCCGCCAGGCTGGCCGGCATCGGGGTGCGGCAGGGGGAGCTCGCGGCCGACACGCTGGCGGATGTCGGCGTCCTCGCTCCCGGCCGGCCACTCGCCTACGTGCACGCGATCGTCCGTCAGGCCCTCCACGGGCGCCGTCCGGCGGGTGAGCGCGCGCTGGCCCACGCAGCCGCGGCGCGGCTCCTGGCTCGAGAGGACGCGCCGGTCGAGCAGGTCGCAGCGCACCTGGTGCGGACCGACCCGGCGGGGAGCAGGTGGGCGGTCGACCAGCTGCGGGCGGCGGCTCGTCGTGCGCTCGACCAGGGCGCCCCGGACAGCGCCGTCAGCTACCTGCGCCGGGCCCTCAGGGAACCCCCGCACCAGCGTTACGACGTGCTCCTCGAGTTGGGACGGGCGGAGGCGCGGGTGCACCATCCCGACGCCGAGGACCACCTGGAGGCCGTCTTCGCCAGGGCACGGGCCCCGGAGCGCCGTGCGACCGCCGCCCTCGAGCTCGCCCGGCTGCTGCTGGCCGCCGGTCGGCCCGGCCGGGCGACCGACGTGCTCGACTGCGCAGTCATCGGTCTCGAGGGGGCTCGCCCCGAGTTCGCCTTGGTGTTGGAGTGCGAGCGGATGGCCGCGGCGATGGGCTCACTGTGCCGGGCCACGGGTTCCGTGGAGCGGTTCGAGGCCGTGGTCGCCAGGGCTGCGCCGGTCGACCCGTCCCAGGGCCGCCTGCTGATGGCCCTGCGCGCGGTGGGCTGGCTCGCCATGGGGGACGACCGAGCCGGGAGCCTGGCGTTGGCCCGCAGCGCCCTCGCCGGTGGGCGGCTGCTCGCGGAGCAGGGGTGCGAGTCGATGGCCTACTACTTCGCCTGCAACGCCGTGGCGGGGTGCGACGAGCTGGCCGAGGGCTGTGCTGCTCTGAGCGCCGCTGTGGAGGAGGCCCAGCAACGCGGGTCGCAGCACGGGTACGGGTTCGCCTCGGCTTGGCGGTCGTGGGCGCTGCTGCGTAGCGGCGACATCGGTGGTGCGGAGCTGGACGCCTCGGTGGTCGACCAGTGGGAGGGCGAGACCGGGCACGGGTTCAACCAGGCCGTGGCCGCCAGCGTCCTCGCCGAGGTCCAACTCGAGCGTGACGACGTCTCGGGTGCGCGGGCCACTGTGACCCGTGCATGGGCGCAGTGCCAGGACGACCAGGTCACCAACGTGTACCTGCGCTTCGTGGACGCGCGGCTGCAGCTCCTCAGTGGTGACCCGCGGAGCGCACTGGAACAGGCGTGGGCCGCCGGCCAGCAGGCCAGGACGACCGGCTATCCCTTCCCGAGTCTGCTGCCGTGGCGCAGTACCGCCGCCCTCGCCCACTGGGCGCTGGGCCACGAGGACGTGGCCTGGGACCTCGTCACGGAGGAGGTCGAACTGACGCGACGTTTCAGAGCCCCTCGGGCTCTCGGGATGGCTCTCCGTGCCCAGGCCCTGACCGGACCCCTGGCCGACCGCGTCGACGTGCTGTGGGAAGCGGTGGCGGTCCTGGAGGCGAGTCAGGCGCGCCTGGAGCACGCCCGGACGCTGCTGGAGCTCGGGGCGGCTCTGCGCCGCGCGGGGCATCGGGAGGACGCTCGCCGTCCGCTCCGGGAGGCGCTCGACCTGGCCAACCGCTGCGGGGCCGTCCGCGAGGCGCGGCGCGCGTCGGAGGAACTCGTGGTCACCGGCGCCCGACCTCGCCGTCCAGCGCTGTCCGGCCTGGACGCGCTGACCCCGGCCGAGATGCGTGTCGCCCGGTGTGCCGCCCAGGACCTGACGACACGGGAGATCGCACAGCGACTGTTCGTGACGATCAAGACGGTGGAGACCCACCTCACCCGCACCTACCGGAAGTTGGGCATCACCTCGCGACCCGAGCTCAAGGACGTCTTCGCTCGCTGTGCGGTCGCCTGAGGAGCGCGGCCCCTCGACGTCCGATGGCCACTGACGGACCAGGACGTTTCGTCGGGGTCGGGAAGCCCGAACGTCAGGGTCTCCGCCCTGACGACGGCCGCTGGTCTCGATGTGACGGTCGTGCTCCGACCCACCCAGGAGGAGGAGCTCAGCTCATGCCCGCCATCGCAGTAGCCGGTCGCCCCCGGGATCCCGACTTCGCCAACGTGACGCAGGCCGTGGTGCACGCGGTCCTTGCTTCGGCCACGCGTGCCAGCGTTGCCGGACGCGGCGTTCCCAACGTGCAGATGCCTCAGGATCCCCAGTCGCTGGAGCACACCTTCATGGCGATGTTCTCGGACTCGAACACCAGAGCCCGCCAATTGCGTCGGGCCTTCGCACGTCAGAGCGGGAGGTTGTCGGGGAGCCTGACCGGCGTGGACTTCCGGGACAGCCGGCCGGTGATCGAACAGGTGCTGGGCAAGCGGGCGGCGAACTCGCCCATCATGAGCCGGAGCGCCCTCGAGGTCTTCAGGCGCAGCCCGAGGACGCAGTGGTCGGACCTGGTCCTCAAGAACATGGGTTTCCCACGCTTGGCGGCCGTACCGGATGACGAGCCGGAGCCGCAGTCACCGCCCCGCGAGGCCAAGCAGCTCGTCCTCCGGGTGAAGCGAGTGCACTGCGTACAGCGCGTCGGATGGGAGGCCACTGACTGGGACGGGAAGGACGTGATCCTGTGCGGCGGTCTGGGTTTCGACTCGACGCTGCAGTCCCCGCCGCCGGCCGGGAGCCCGAGCAGTGCTCACTACAGGAAGGTTCCCCAGTTCACGGTCGGGACGTTCCCCGTCGACGGCGGGAAGAAGGAGTACGACCCGGACAAGACCTTCTGCACGTGGGACCTCACCGCCTCCGGTGACTGGCCCCGGGCCTTCTTCGCGGTGATCGCCGTGGCCGAGCAGGACAGTGGTGAGGAGTTCGCACAATTGATGGAGGAGATCTGGCAAATCCTCTCCCCGGTGGTGCTTCAGGCAGTTTCGATCGCAGCGGTGGCTCTGACGGGCTTCGCGATCGGGTCCCTGGTCGGCACGGAGATCGCCCCGCTGATCGGGACGGCAGTTGGCGGCGCTGTCGGCGCCGCCATCGGTGCCGTGGTGGGAGTGGTGATCGACTCCCTCCGCGATGATGTCCTGGAGACGGCGGACACGCCGGTCTCGCTCTTGCTGCCGAGTCGCTCCCAAACCTTCCCTGGGGGGAGCGCGAGCGACGTCTACACCTCGGAGTACGTGCGCCCACGCGCATCGGGGAACTACAACCTCAGCTATCAGTGGAAGTTGACCTACTGAGTCGGCCGGGGGCGAGTTGGGTCGACAGGGGCGGTCCACCGTGAGGGGACCACTCCTGTCGGCTCCCTCCCACATGATGACGGGGCGGTGCAGGAGTCCTCGGGTCCAGACGAGGTTGGTGCGCTCTCGCTTGACGTCGTCAGTGGAGTGAGGTCTACTCGACGTCGTTCGAACACCCGTTCGAACGACGTCGGCCTCCCGCCGCACCCGGGTCCTTCCCCACCCGGTGCGGCGGGTCGGGGCTGGTGGGGCGGCGCAGAGCGGTGGGGAGTCTGTCATGAGCCGGGTGCTGGGCGGGGTCGGCGAGCGGGTCGGCGAGGAGGTGCAGGTCGAGCGCGGGCCGCTCGGGCCGGCGCAGTTCTGGCGCGGGCAGTCCCGCTACGTCGTGGGCGAGCTGCTCGACTCGTGGGTGGAGACCGCCCCGTGGTGGCAGCGCGGTGCCGTGGGAGCCGGTGGCGCCTCCGCCGAGCTGGTTGCCACCCGCCAGGTGTGGCGGGTCGAGGCGGTCCGGGCCGGCCGGTCGCGGATGAGCTTCGCCGGCGTCTTCGACCTCAGCTGGGAGTCCGCGGACAACCGCTGGTCGCTCGTGCGGGTGCACGACTGATGGGAGCCGTCCGCGTCATGGCCGACCAGCTGCCCCTGCCCCCGGCGCTGCCGCCGGCCGCCCGCCAGCTGCTCGACCAGGCCTCCCGGGCGCTGGCCGAGGCGGCGGCGAGCACCGACGCCCGGCAGCGCTACGCCACCGCCCACCTGGGCGCGCTGCGCGCGGCCGCCGCGGTGCTGGCCGCCCGCACCCGGCCGGAGTCCGGCCGCCGCCGCCCGCGCAGCGCCTGGGTGCTCCTCGGCCAGATCTCACCCGAGCTGGGGGAGTGGGCCACCTTCTTCGCCGCCGGGGCGGCCAAGCGGGCCGCCGCCGAGGCGGGGCTGTCCCACGCGGTCACCGACCGCGAGGCCGACGACCTGGTCCGCGACGTCCGCGCCTTCCTCGACGTCGTGGAGCACGCGCTGGGCAGCACGCCGCCGCCGGAGTCGCCCCGGCACGGGCGTCCCCGGGTGGTCGGCGGGTCCGAGCACCGGAACGGGAGGTGAGGGCCGACCCCTTCGTCCACCTGCACGTCGCCTCGGGCTACTCCATGCAGTACGGGGCCAACCACCCGGTCGACCTGGTCGAGCGGGCGGCCGAGCACGGCATGCGGTCCCTGGCGCTCACCGACCGCGACGGGCTGTACGGCGCGGTGAAGTTCGCGCTGGCCTGCCGGGCGGCCGACGTGCGCCCGCTGTTCGGGGTGGACCTGGCGGTGACGCCCTCGGTGGACTCGACCGTCCCGCCGGCCCTCGCCCCGGTGGTCGGCGGCGCGCACTCGGCGCAGCGGGCACGGTCCCGCCGGCCCGGCGCGCCGGACGACGAGCCGGGCCGGACCGGGCGCCGCTCACCGGCCCGTGGCGGGGCCGGTGTCGACCCGCGGCTGCCGCGGGTCACCTTCCTCGCCCGGGACGGCGCCGGCTGGCGGTCGCTGTGCCGGCTGACCAGCGCCACCCACCTGCGCGGCACGCGCGGGGAGCCGGTGAGCTCGCTGGCGCTGGCCGCCGAGCACGCCCCCGGGCTGGTCGCCCTGCTCGGCCCCGACTCCCCGGTCGGCCGGGCGCTGGCCGCCGGCCGGGCCGACGTGGCCTCCGCCCGGCTGTCGGCCTGGCGCGCGGTGTTCGGCCCCGGCTCGCTGGTGCTGGAGGTCGTGCACCACCGCGGCCGCGGCGACCGCTCGCGGGCGCAGGCGCTGCTGCGCTTCGCCGAGGCCGAGGGCGTGCCGGTGGTGCTGACCAACGCCGTCCGCTACGTCGACGCGCTGGACGCGCCGACCGCCGACGTCCTGGACGCGGCGCGCCGGCTGGTCCCGCTGGACGCCCGGCACGTCGACCGGCGCACCGCCGAGGGGTACCTGAAGTCGGGCAAGGAGATGGCCGAGGTCGCCGAGGACCTCGCCGGCCCCGACCGTGACGCGGCGGTGCGGCTGCTCGAGCGCACCGCCCGCCTGGCCGAGCAGTGCGCCGTCGACGTCCGGGCCGACCTGGGCATCGGCACCGTGCGCTACCCGGAGCTGGACGTGGTGACCACCCCGGCCGAGCAGGGGATGGGTCCCTCGGCGGTGCTGCGCGTCCGCTGCGAGGCGGGGCTGGGCCGGCGGGGGATGGCCCGCACGCAGGAGGTGGTGCGCCGGCTGGACGACGAGCTGGCGGTCATCGACGCGCTCGGCTACCCGTCCTACTTCCTCACCGTCGCCGACGTGGTGGACCTCATCAAGAGCCTGAGGGTCCGGGCCGCGGCGCGGGGATCGGGCGCGGGCAGCCTGGTCACCTACCTGCTGGGCATCTCCGACGTCGACCCGATCCGCTACGGCCTGCTGATGGAGCGCTTCCTCTCCCCGCTGCGCCACCAGCTGCCCGACGTCGACATCGACGTGGAGTCCGCGCGGCGGATGGAGGTCTACGACGCGGTCATCGACCGCTTCGGCGCCCACCGGGTCAGCTGCATCTCGATGATGGACACCTACCGGGTGCGGCACGCCATCCGCGACGTCGGTGCCGCGCTCGGGCTGCCGCCGGCCGAGGTCGACGCGGTCGCCAAGGCCTTCCCGCACATCCGGGCCAACCAGGTGCACGCCGCGCTCAAGGACCTCCCGGAGCTGCGCGCCAGCCGGCTGGGCTCGCGGCGCGGTGGCGGCACCGGCGACCTGGACCTGCTGTTCGACCTCGTCGCCCGGCTCGACGGGCTGCCACGGCACATCGCCCTGCACCCGTGCGGGGTGCTGCTCTCCGACGCCACGCTGCTCGACCGCACCCCGGTGGAGAACAGCTACCTGGGTTACCCGATGAGCCAGTTCGACAAGGACGACGTCGAGGAGCTCGGGCTGCTCAAGCTCGACCTGCTGGGCATCCGGATGCAGTCGGCGATCGCGCACGCCCTCGACGAGGTGGCCCGGGTCGACGGCGAGACCGTCGACATCGACGCCGTCCCGCGCGACGACCCGACGACGTTCGAGCTGATCCGCAGCACCCGCACGCTCGGCATGTTCCAGATCGAGTCGCCGGGGCAGCGGGAGCTGGTCGGCAAGTTCGGGCCGCGGACGTTCGAGGACGTCGTCATCGACATCTCGCTGTTCCGGCCCGGACCGGTGAAGAGCGACATGGTCACCCCGTTCCTGCTGGCCCGGAACGGCTGGCGCGACCCGGTCTACCCGCACCCCGACCTCGCGCCGTACCTGGCCGAGACCGCCGGGGTGGTCGTCTTCCACGAGCAGGTGCTGCAGATCGTGGCGCAGATGACCGGCTGCGACCTGGCCCAGGCCGACGAGGCGCGCCGCGCGCTGGGCAGCCGGGAGCTGCATGCCGAGGTGCGGGCGTGGTTCATGCCGGAGGCGGTGCAGCGCTACCCGGTCGAGGTGGTCGAGCAGGTGTGGGAGGTGCTGGTCGCCTTCGGCTCCTTCGGCTTCTGCAAGGCCCACGCCGCGGCGTTCGCGCTGCCCACCTACCAGTCGGCCTGGCTCAAGACCCACCACCCGGCGGCGTTCCTCGCCGGGGTGCTCACCCACGACCCGGGCATGTACCCGAAGCGGTTGATCCTCGACGACGCCCGGAACTTCGGCGTGCGGGTGCTGGGCCTGGACGTCAACGCCTCGACCGGCGCCTACCGGGTCGAGCGGCTCGGGTCCGGCGTCGACCCCGAGGGTGAGCCTGAGGTCGAGACCCATGGGTGGGTGCGGCCGGAGTGGATGCCGGTGGCGATGGCCGACCCGTCCCGCTACGGCATCCGGCTGTCCCTGACCGACGTCAAGGGCATCTCCGCCGACGAGGTCGAGCGGGTCGTGGCCGGGCAGCCCTACCGCTCGCTCACCGACTTCTGGCACCGGGCGTCGGTGTCCCGGCCGGTGGTGGAGCGGCTGGTGCTGGCCGGCGGCTTCGACTCCCTCTACGGCTTCGGCGTCCGCGACCGCGAGGCCGGCCGGCCCACCCGCGGCCGCCGGCAGGTCACCCGCCGCGACCTGCTGCTGCAGATCGGCGAGCTCGACCGGTGGAGCCGCAGCGGCGCCCGGGCCGCCACCACCGGGCAGCTCAGCCTCGACCTCATGGGGCTGGAGCTGCCCGGTGAGGAGGAGGCACAGGACCCCGGGCTGGACTGGGCCGAGGGCAGCGGGCTGCCGGAGTTCACCGACGCCGAGCTGGTGCGCGCCGAGCTGGAGGTGCTCGGCCTGGACGCCAGCCGGCACGTCGTCGACTTCTACCGGCCGTTCCTGGCCGCCATCGGCGCGGTACCCGCCGGTGAGCTGCTCGGCAGCCGCAGCGGCGCGGAGGTGCTGGTCGCCGGGGTCAAGGTGGCCACCCAGACGCCGCCGATCCGCTCCGGCCGGCGGGTGGTCTTCGTGACCCTCGACGACGGCACCGGCTGCACCGACTCCACCTTCTTCGAGGACGCGCAGGGTCCCTACGCCGCGACGGTCTTCCACTCGTGGTTGCTGGTGATCCGCGGGGTGCTGCGGCGCACCGGCCCGCGCGGGATGTCGATCCGCGCCACCGGGGCGTGGGAGCTGCCGGCGCTGTACGAGGCGTGGGAGGCCGGCGGGCTGGACGCCGTGGCCGAGCAGATGGCCGCGGAGGGGGAGTACACGGAGGAGTCGATCGCCGGGGCGGCGGCCTCGCGCGGGTCGCGGCCGGTGGTGGTCAAGCCGGTGCTGGTGCACCCCACCGGGTTCCGGATGTCGCCCTACGCCGACATCAAGCCCGCCGGTGAGGACGCGATGACCGTGGCCCGGCGCGACGCCACCCGCCGGGGGACGACGTCGGCGCCGCGCAAGCTCTGGCACTCCAGCCCGGGCAGCTCCGGCCAGTAAGGCGCTCGCTGACCGCCCGCAGTTTATTGCTTCTGGCGAAACCCGTTGAAGATTCGCAGCAACTTCATTGTGGCTTCGTAATCCAGTTTTCCTCCGGCAAATCGAGCCTGATAAAGGCCCTGGAGATTGCTGGGAAGTTCAGCTCCTTCCTCCACCAAGAGGATCAGTCGGCCGCGATAAAGTGCGAGAGCGGCGCCGATCTCAATCAAGACATTCGGGTTTAACGTCCTATGTTCGTTGCCGTCTCGGTCAAGAAGGGCAAGTTCGTGCCCTACATGGACAATTCCTGCGGAGCAGGAGCGCATATCGTCCATGACCTTGTCTGGCACGGGCTTCGCGGCCGTCTCTATCTCCACAGAAACCACGGGCTCGAAGCCGCCGAAAGCTAGCACTTCCTTGAGCTGTGCCACGATCTCGCGGTTCTTGCCATGACTAACAAAAACTCGATTGTTTGTAGACGTGTCCAGTGGCGCTGCCACCAGCGCACCCTCACGGTTTGAGCGCTCGGTCGGAGGGTCGGTTGTAGAGGCGCCGACCTCATTTTCAGCGGACGGGGCGCCCGCCCTGTGCTCCTCGGGGTCCGGCTCCCTTACTCGGGTGTCAGCTCCTTCAAGAGTGACATACTGACTGCCTTTTACTGTTTCGAGAAAACCGTAATCCCTGGCGTTTTCGAGGATAGTCTCGAGAGCTCGGGCGGTCGCGTCCACCGACACCCCTAGTTCCTCGAGAACATTGAGTGCGATCTTCTCGTTTGGGACTCTATTTTTATCGTAGCGCGCGAGAAACTCGCGCGGGATACGCGGCGAAAGGGCAGCCTCGCGCTGGGCCGCCAGGTCGTCGCCCTCTTCCGTCGGAGCAACCGCTCGCCGGCCGCGCTCAGTGAGACCAATTCGATCGGCGTATCCACCCGCATCCGTCAGCCCATACGCGGTCGCTGCCCCAGTGAGCATCCGGAAAGTGCTTGACCGGGGGCTCAGGTTGAGCGCCTTCGCCAGCATGAGCGCGGATGCAGGCTGCTTCCCGAACTGATCCCGGAGTGCCTCCGCGACTGTGAGCGCCTGCTTCAAGGTGTACGCGGGGATGTCCGACTGGAGGACTCGTGCACGCTTCTTCGGGGAGTCTTCGCTGGGTGATGGTGCTGCTGCTAGACGTGCCACAGGGCCCTCCTTCGTGGGACTCCCTCGACGCTACGCCGACTTGTGGTGGACGTCACACGGTTCGGAGACCGGGTTTGAAGTCGCACAAACCCATGCGTCAGTCCGCGTTGACCAGCGCATTCGTGTCATGACTCACCAAAGTGGATTTGCCTGCCACCGTCATCCCCCTGCCGAGTCGCGCGCAGTCGCGTAGTCGTCGATCACGCAGCGGGTCGGTGCGTTGACCGGTTGCCCAACTGAGGTCCACTTCGCAATGCCGCGAGCGCGGATGTATGGGCCGCCCCGGGCCGATGACTCCGCGGGCCGACGGCGGTCTACTCCTCGACACCACGGCTCCCGCTCCGCCCCCAGAGAGGACACCCCGATGCCCAAGCAGATCCCGTGTCTGTGGTTCGACGGCGCCGCCGAGGAGGCCGCGGCCCACTACACCTCGATCTTTCCGAACTCCTCGATCGGCGAGGTCACCCGCTACGGACCGGGCATGCCGATGCCCGAGGGCACCGCCATGACCGTCGGCTTCACCCTCGACGGCCAGGAGTACACCGCCCTCAACGGCGGCCCGCAGTTCCCGTTCACCGAGGCCGTCTCCTTCCAGATCATGTGCCGCGACCAGGAGGAGGCCGACCACTACTGGACCCGGCTGACCGACGGCGGGGAGGAGAGCATGTGCGGCTGGCTCAAGGACCGCTTCGGCGTCTCGTGGCAGGTCGTGCCCACCGAGCTGACCAGCCTGCTCAGCGATCCCGACCCCGGCCGCGCCCGGCGGGCCACCGAGGCCATGCTGCAGATGCGCCGCATCGACATCGAGGAGATCAAGCGGGCGGCCGACGGCGTCAGCGCCTGAGCGCACGCCGCGGCGGGAGGTGGTGTGCGCGGACGGCGCGTCCTGGGCCCGCGAACGCGCCACGAGCGCACACCACCGACGGCCCGGTCGGTGAGCGGACCGGTGGCCCGCGCCGGCCGCCACTAGGCTCCGACGGGTGCCGCCGTCTGCTCCCGCCTCACCCGCCGCGGACCAGGTGCCCGCCCGCGCGGCCGCCGTCTGGGCCGCCCTCGACCCGCTCGTCGCGGCCGGCCGCCCGTTGCGGGTCCTCGACGTCGGCGGCGGCAGCGGCACCCTCGCCGTCCCGCTGGCCCGGCTCGGTCACGACGTCACCGTGGTCGATCCCAGTGCCGACGCCCTCGCCACCCTGACCCGGCGGGCCCAGACCGCCGGCGTCGGGGAGCGGGTGCACGGCGTGCAGGGCGACGGCGACCAGCTGCACGAGGTCGTGCCCGCCGGCGAGGACGGCGGCAGCTGGGACCTGGCGCTGTGCCACTCGGTGCTCGAGGTGGTCGACGACCCCGCCGCGACGCTGCGCGAGCTCGCCCGGGCCCTGCGCCCCGGCGGCACCGCCAGCGTCGCCTCGGCCAACCGGGCCGGCGCGGTGCTCGCCCGGGCCGCCGCCGGGCACCCCGTCGAGGCCCTCGCCCTGCTGGAGGACCGCGACCCCGCCCCGCGGCGCGCCGCCCGCCCGGCCCGCCGCCGGTTCAGCCCGGAGGACCTGCTCGCGCTGGTCGAGGGCGCGGGGCTGCAGCCGGGCAGCTGGCGCGGGGTCTCCGTCGTCGCCGACCTGCTCGACGCCACGTCCGGCGCCGCTCCCGATGCGGTCCGCCGGCTGGAGCTGGCGCTGGCCGAGAGCTCGCCCTACCGCGACGTCGCGGCCGGGCTGCACCTGCTCGCGACCCGCCCGTGACCGCTCCGGCCGCGGTGCTCCCGCCCGACCTCGCCCGCCCCGACTACGGCCGGTCCACCCTCGCCGACGTGCTGCCCGGCGCCGCCACCGCGCTCGGCGTCCCGGTCGAGCGCGGGGACCTGCCGGCCGACCCGCTCGACCTCACGGCCGCGCTCGGTGGCGCCCGCCGGGTCGCCGTCCTGCTGGTCGACGGGCTGGGCGCGGACCTCGTCCGCGCGCACGCCGGCATCGCCCCCACCCTCGCCGCGCTGGCAACACCGGCCGGTGACCTCTCCGCTCCCTGCCCGAGCACCACCCCGGTCAGCCTCACCACCCTCGGCACCGGCCTGCCGCCGGGCAGCCACGGCGTGCTCGGGTTCGTGACGGCGGTGCCGGGGGAGGAGCGCACCCTCAACCACGTCCAGTGGGCCGACGACCCCGACCCCGCCGTCTGGATGTCGCGGCGCAGTGTCTTCGAGCAGGCCGCCGACGCCGGCGTCGAGGTCACCGCCGTCGCGCCGTACGCGTTCCGCGGGTCGGGCCTGTCGAACGCCGCCTACCGCGGCGCCCGCTACGCCGGCACCGTGGGCGCCGGGGACCTGGCCGCGGTCCTGGTGGAGTCGCTGGCCGCCGCGCCGCGCACCCTCGTCTACGGCTACACCGCCGAGCTCGACCTCACCGGCCACGTGCGCGGGCTCGACTCGGCCAGCTGGCGCGCCCAGCTCGCGCTGGTCGACCGGCTCGTCGAGCAGGTGGTCGACGGCCTGCCCGAGGACGCCGCCCTGCTGGTCACCGCCGACCACGGGATGCTCGACGTCCCGGCGGACACCCGGCTCGACCTCGACGCCCACCCCGAGCTCACCGCGGACGTGCGGCTGCTCGCCGGGGAGCCGCGGGCCCGTTACCTGCACGCCGTCCCCGGCGCCGAGGCCGACCTGCTCGCGCGCTGGCGGGAGGTGCTCGGCGAGCGGGCCTGGGTGGCCAGCCGCGACGAGGCGATCGCCAGCGGTGTCTTCGGGCCGGTGGACGACGACCTGGCCGGCCGCATCGGCGACGTCGTGGCGCTGGCCCGGGGCACCTGGGCGCTGACGGCCACCGAGCAGGAGCCCGGTCCGAGCCGGCTGGTCGGCTACCACGGCTCACTCACCGCGACCGAGCTGGCCATCCCGCTGCTCGCCGCGCGGGGGCGCGCGCTGGCCTGACCCGACGCGGCTGCCGCGGGCGTTGACGGCCCGGAGGCGGCGGGACGACAGTGCCCCACGACCGGAGCCCCAGGTCCTGACCCCGTCAGGTCGGAGTCCCGATGACCGCCAGCCCAGCACGCCGCCTCTCCACCGTCGTCGCGGCGTCGGTCCTGACGACCGTCCTGCTCGCCCCCGGTGCCGCGGCGGCCCCGGCCCAGCCGTCGCCGACCGCCCCGGTGGCAGCGAGCGCGGCCGCCGACCCCGCGCTGCTGGCCGACCTGCGGGGGGACCTCGAGGAGTACCTGCAGGCGCGCGGTGCGGCCGAGCACGTCTCCGCCGCCGCGCTGAGCGTCAGCCTCCTGGGTCAGGAGGCGACCATCGACGTCACCGCCGGGACGACGGAGTTCGGCGGGTCGGTGCCCGTGCAGCCCGATGCCCTCTGGCAGATCGGCAGCAACACCAAGGCGTTCACCTCGGTGCTGCTGCTGCAGCTCGAGGCGGAGGGCCGCCTCTCGATCGACGATCCCCTCGGCCGGTGGCTGCCGCAGTACCGCAGTGGGGCGAGGTCACCATCCGGCGGCTGCTGAACATGACCAGCGGCATCCCGACCTACGACGGCCAGCCGGCCTTCCGCACCGACTACGCCGCCGACCCGCTCAGGCAGTTCACCGCCGAGGAGCTGGTCGACTACGTGGTCGGGGCCCCGGCCACCTCCGGGTTCAGCTACTCGAACACCAACTACGTGCTCGCCGAGATGATCGTCGAGCGGGTGACCGGGACCGGGTACGCGGCCCAGCTGTCCGCCCGGCTCCTGGGGCCGCTGGGCCTCCGGGACACCCACTACCGCTCGCACCGCCATCCCGCGGGGATCGCCGACCGCCAGCCGGCCGGCTACTACAGCGGGACCATCGCGCCGGAGTTCGTACCGCTGGAGGGCCGGGACGTCAGCCAGGCCAGCTTGTCCTGGGCGCGCGGCGCGGGCGGCATCCTGAGCACGACGGCCGATGTCACGTCGTGGGCGCGCCTGCTGTACGCGGGGTGGCTGCTGCCGCCGCAGCAGCAGGCCGAGCTGCTCAGCCTGGTGTCGACGGCCACGGGGGAGCCCATCGAGGCCACGTCCCCCGAGGACCCGTCGGGGTTCGGCCTGGGGGTCGCCCAGGTGACCGACGCCATGGGCACCTTCTGGGCCTACGAGGGCCAGACCCTCGGTTTCCGGTTCCTGCACGCGTACTTCCCGGAGTCCGGGCTCATCGTCGCCATCGGCCTGAACAGCTCACCCGACGAGGACCAGATCGTCGCCCTGGTGACGTCGGTGTACGACACGCTGGTGGCGCGCGGTCTGGTCGAGGCCGTGCTGGTCGAGGCCGTGCCGGCCGGTGCCGGGGCCTGACGTCCCGACGGGGCCTCAGACGCCGGACAGCAGCCGCACGTGCCACGTGCGGCCGTGCGCGGCGTGCACCGCCCGGCAGGTCAGCGGCGCCGGCTCCTCCGACGGGCGGCTCTCCACCTCGGTGACCACGTCGCCGTCCGGACCGGCGAGGGTGACCACCCACCGCTCGACCTCCGCCCCCGCCGGGGTCAGCCGGCGCACCTCGCGGGGCGGCAGGTCGTCGACGCCGAGCAGCGCCAGCTCCTCGCGGGCGGTGTGCTGAGCCGCCTGCGCGGGCGCGGGCATCCCGGAGCGGCCGCGCAACCAGGGCAGCGCGACCCGGCCGCCGGCGTGCGCGGCGACCAGCTCGGCGCCGTCCCCGGGGACCTGCCCGTAGTAGAAGCCGTGCGGCAGCACGAGCACGTTGCTGGCGAAGCGGCAGCCGCCCAGGTGGCTGCACTCCCACACGTCGGGAGCGGGCATCGTCCGGGCCAGCGGCCGCCCGCGCAGTGCGCAGCAGGCGTCGTGGGCGCCGTGCGCGCAGACCAGGTACAGCGGTGCGTCGCTGCGCTCGCCGACCGACCCGTCCCACGGCGCGTCGACCAGCTCGGCGTCGGTGTCGCGGACCGACCACCACACGCCCTCGGCGCCGGGGCGGCCGTCGACGTAGGCCCAGCGCCGCTGCGAGTCGGCCAGTCTGTCGCCCGGACGGCGGATCAGCAGCACCCGCACCTCCTCGGCCCGCGCCCGGTGCGCCAGCCGCGGCGCCACGGCGGGGTCGAACCGGGACTGGGTGAGCGCGTCGGCACCCCACGGGCCGGGCTGCTCCACCAGCAGCCAGCGCTGGGCCGGCGAGGCGGTGGCGACGCCGGAGTCACCGCGGACCAGGGCCTGCACCGAGCAGCGGTCCGCGGCGAGCCGGCCCGCTGGGAGGCCGGGGGCCGCGGGGACCCGGCAGAAGTCGGCCGGGGCCGTCACGCCCGCGGGTCCGGCCGGGTCACGGTCCGTTCCCGGGCGTGCGCTCACGCCCCCCATGGTGCTCCGCGCTCGCCCCGGGCACGGTCGCGATCGACTCGGTCACCAGCCGCCGCGCCAGGGTGAGCTGGTCGGCGGCCTCGAGCCCGGGCAGGTCGGCGACCTTGAGCTCGCCGGCGGCCAGCAGCCCGGCCACGGCTTCCCGGGTCTCGGCGGGCAGCTCGAGGGAGCGCCGGCCGGCGACCAGGGTGACCCGGCCGGCGGCGGCCTCGCGCAGCTGGCAGCGCAGCCGGGCGCGCAGCCGGAGCACGGTGTCGGGGGAGAGGGCCGCGGCGGCGGTCGCCTGGGCCAGCGGGGCCACCGGTTCGGGGCGGACCTGCGACCAGGTGCGGGCGCGCAGCCGGTCGGCGACCTCGGCCGGGTCGACGCGGTCCAGCCAGCCCCGGAGCGCGGTGACGACCGTAGCGACGTCGTCGGCCACCGAGGCCGGGTCGGCGAGGTCGACGCCCAGCGGCAGCGAGCGGCGCAGCTCGGGGTCCTCGGCGGCGAGCACGCGCACGAGGTCGAGCGCGGACTCCGCCGCCGACCAGCGGGTCACCGAGTGGATCCCGACGGTCAGGTGCGCGCTGATCTCGCCCAGCGCCGTCGCCGAGTGCAGGTAGCCGCGCGGCAGGTAGAGCGCGTCCCCGGGGCGCAGCACCGCGTCGATCACCGGCTCGCGCTCGGCGGCGGCGGCCACGGCGGCGGCCCGGTCGTCCCACGGCTGGGTGCGCAGCGGGTCGGTCAGCACCGGCTCGTGGATGCGCCAGTGCTTCTCACCGGCGACCTGCAGCACGAACACGTCGTGGACGTCGTAGTGCGGGGAGAACCCGCGCGAGGACGGCGGGGTGACGTAGGCGTTGACCTGCGTGGGGTGGCCGAGGTCGGCGGCGAGCTGGTCGGCGAACTCGATCAGCGGTGGCCACAGCCGGTGCAGCCCCTGCAGGACGACGGTGCTCCCGTCGGCGAACAGCCGGAGCACCGCGTCGGAGGAGACCTGGTCGGCCACCTCCGCGCCGGCGCCGCCCGAGGTGGTGAAGCGCTTGGGGTCGACGACCGCGCCGTCCTTGGCGATCCGCAGGAACGGGGTGCGCAGCCCGCGGCGGGACAGCAGCTCGTCGACCGCGGGCAGGTCGAGCAGGTCGGCGAAGGAGTTGCCGGTGTCCTCCGCGCGCGACAGCAGCGGCCGGCGGGCCCAGTACTCCTCGGCGAAGACCCGCGGGTCGATGGGGGCGGTGCACCGACGCAGGGCCGGCCGGTCGCCCGGCCGGCCCTGCGCGGTGGGGTCCTCGGTCAGGCGGAACCGTCCGCGCCGCCGTCGGCGCCACCGTCCGCACCGCCGTCCGCACCGCCGTCGGCGCCACCATCCGCGCCACCGTCCGCACCGCCGTCGGCGCCACCGTCGGCGCCACCGTCGGCACCGCCGTCCGAACCGCCGCCGGCAGCCCCGCCGTCGGCCGGGCCGTGGCCGGCGCCGCTGTCGGCCCCGCCGTCGGCACCGCCGTCCGAACCGCCGCCGGCAGCCCCGCCGTCGGCCGGGCCGTGGCCCTCGGTGCTGGTCATGTCGTCGTCGTCGAGAGCCATGGGGTCTCCATCACGTCGGGTTCCGGACCGCCGGCCGGCGGCCCTCCGAAGGGTGCTGTACCTCCCGCATCCTGCTCTCACACACCGGCCGTGACCAGCGCGGACGGCGGGTGGGCGACGTCTCGGTCACGACGGCCGCGTCGACGTGCCGGAGCGGTGCCGCAGGCGTTAGCGTCCTCCGGTCAGGTCGAACACGCGTTCGAGAGGAGGTGGGATGGCGTCGTCCCGTGCCGCCGGGTGCACCGTGCTGCACGTCGACATGGACGCGTTCTTCGCCAGCGTCGAGGTGCGCCGCCGCCCGGAGCTGGCCGGCACGCCGGTGGTCGTGGGCGGGGCCGGCAACCGCGGGGTGGTCACCTCAGCCACCTACGAGGCGCGCCGCTACGGGGTGCACGCGGCGATGCCGACGTCCCGCGCGCTGCGGCTGTGCCCGACGGCGACGGTGCTGCCGGGGGACATGGCGCTCTACGCCGAGGTGTCTCGCTCGGTCATGGCGCTGTTCCGCTCGATCACGCCGCTGGTGGAGCCGCTGAGCCTGGACGAGGCCTTCCTCGACGTCGGCGGCAGCGGACGGCGGCTGGGCGACGCCGCGGAGATCGGCGAGTACCTGCGCGCCCGCGTCTTCGACGAGCAGGGGATCACCTGCTCGGTGGGCGTGGCCGGCACCAAGTTCGTGGCCAAGCTCGCCTCCACCGCGGCCAAGCCCGACGGGCTGCTCGTCGTCCGGCCGGCCGAGGTCATGGCGTTCCTCCACCCGCTGCCGGTCGGCGCGCTGTGGGGGGTGGGCGCCAAGACCGAGGAGGTGCTGCTGCGGCTGGGGCTGCGCACCGTCGGTGACCTCGCGCACGTCCCGGTGCGCACGCTGCAGCGGGCGGTGGGTCCGGCGGCCGGCGCGCACCTGCACGAGCTGTCCTGGGGCCGCGACCCGCGCCGGGTGGTGCCCGACGAGCCGGAGAAGTCCACCGGGCACGAGGAGACCTTCGGCACGGACGTCGACGACCCGGCGGTGATCCACCGCGAGCTGCTGCGGCTGTCGGAGCGGACGGCGGGCCGGCTGCGCTCGGGCGGCTGGCTGGCCCGCACGGTGACGATCAAGGTGCGCTTCGCCGACTTCGCCACGATCACCCGCAGCCGCACCCTCGACGTCCCCAGCGACGTCGGGCAGGAGCTCTACGACACCGCCCGCGCGCTGTTCGACGCCCTGGGTCTGGACCGGGCCCGCATCCGGCTGGTCGGCGTGCGGGCCGAGCGGCTGGTGCAGGCCGGGTCGACACCCCGGCAGCTGGAGCTGGGCGCCCGGGAGCACGGCCGCCGCGAGGCCGAGCTCGCCGCCGACCGGGCCGCCCGCCGGTTCGGCGCCGGCGCGGTCCGCCCCGCGACGCTGCTGCCCCGCGACGGGTGGCGCGCCCGGTGAGCCGGGCGCCCACCCGCCGGTCGCCTCCGACCGGATCGCGGGAACTCCGGCGGGGTCCCGTTCGTCTCCCCGCCGAGGCCGCGAGCCACCCTCGGGGGTGATCACGGCGAGCCGGGCACGGGTCGCCTTTCGAACCCCGCGCAGGGCTCGTATCCTCGGTGTCACCGACGGCGGGCACCGCCGTCGGGTACTGGCTTTGGCCCACGTGGAGGTCGACGTGCCGCTCTCCGAGCACGAGCAGCGACTGCTGGAGCAGATCGAGCGCGCCCTCGTCGATGACGATCCCAAGTTCGCCTCGTCGGTGCGCACCGGCGACCGCCGCGGCAAGGCGCGCCGCATGCTGCAGGTGGGCGTGCTGCTGTTCTTCGTCGGCATGGCCGCGCTCATCGGTGGCGCGGTGGTCCCCTCCGTGCCGCTGGGGGTCCTCGGCTTCCTGGTGGCCTTCGGCGGCCTGGTCCTCGCCGTCCTGAACTACCGCTCGGCCACCAACGCGGTCGAGGCCGGTCCCGCCGGCCCGGCCGGCGGCGCGCCCGGCCGCGGCGGACGCGGCGCGCGCGGCGGCAAGGTCCGCCGGCAGCCGCTGAAGAACCGCCTCGAGGAGCGCTTCCGCCGCCGCTACGACCAGTAGCCCCCGGGTCCTCCCCGACAGCCGTCGTCCCGCCCGGACGGCGGCTGTCGTCGTCCCCGGGCCCTTCGACGCAGGAGGCACAGTGACCGACCCGGACCCGTCCGGCGTGTGGGCCGACCTCGCCGCCGCCGACGGCCTGTGGGCCTGGGGCGACGAGGACGGCGTCGCACCCTGGACCGACGGCGGAGGGCACGAGGTCGTCCCGCTGTGGACGACCCAGGAGCAGGCCGAGGCGGAGTCGCTGGCCGACGCCGAGCCCGGTGAGGGGCCGGTGTTCCTCGACGTCGACGCGCTGCTCGACGCCATCCCCGAGTGGGTGGCCGCCGGGGTCGGCGAGGCCGGGCTGCAGTCCGAGGGCGGGCGGTTCACGCTCACCGTCCCGCTGATCGAGCTCACCGAGCGGCTGCTGCGCCTGCAGTAGAAGGACCCCCTTGCCCCCGCCACTCGCAGGCTGGCCTCGCCCGGAGGCTCAGCCCGAGCGTGCGAGGGTTGAGAGGGGCGAGGTCCTTCTACCTGCAAGGGGGCCGTCAGGGCTCGGGGCGGTGCCCTGGACGGGGCCGCCCGGCACGGGTCACGTCAGGCGGGCCGGTCGACCCAGTCCTCCTTCAGCCGCGCAGCGCCGTCCGCCCCCACCGGGGCCGGGGCAGGCGCTCGACCAGCCCGGTCACCAGCGAGGGGGGCAGGAGCAGCGCGCGCAGCCGGACCGCCCGCGGCGCCGCGGCGAGCAGGCCGCGGCGCGCGGTGGCCAGGTCGGCCCGCAGCTCCGGGCCGACGGCGGGAGCGCTGCCGGGCCGGGCGTAGCTGGCGGCCTCCTCGGCGCGGGCCAGCCGCGCCACCGCCTCGGCCAGGCCCGGCACCCCGGCCGGCCGGCCCGGCCGGTGCGCACCTCCCGGGCCGGCGGCGGTGGCCACCAGCTGCTCGGCGGCCTGCCGGGGCGTCTGCGCCGGGTCGGCGGTGCGACCCAGGTCCAGCGCGGTGGCGGCCAGCTCGTCCCACAGCGCCGCGGGGCTGCCGGTGGACAGCCGGCGGCGACGCTGCAGCACCCTCAGCCCGGCGGGGACGGCGGCCAGTGCCAGCCCACCGAGCACCAGGCCGGCCGTCTGCAGCACCGGGATGAGCCGGTCGGCGGCCTGCGGCGCGGTCTGCGGCAACGGGGCGTCCTGCGGCAGTGGCTGCTGCGGCTGCGGCGCCTGGGGGGTCGGCGCGGGGGCCGGTGCGGTCGTGGGGTCCGTGCGCGGGTCCAGCTCCTGGTCGGGCGCGCGCGGCGCCCACGGCAGCTCCACCGCGCGGTCGGTGTCGATCGGCGTCGGGTCGTAGGGCACCCAGCCCAGGTCGTCGAAGTAGACCTCGACCCAGGCGTGCGCGTCGTCGCTGGTGACCAGCCGGCTGCCGTCGGGCTGCGCCGTCCCCGGGGTGTAGCCGAGCACCACCCGCGCCGGGACGCCGGCCGCCCGCACCAGCGCCGCCATCGCCCCGGCGTACTGCTCGCAGTAGCCCTGCCGCAGCCGGAGGAAGTCGGCCAGGTCGTCCCCGCCGGTGCCCGGGGCCGTGGACAGCGAGTACTCGTAGTCGTTGGCCGGGTCGGTGAAGTGCCCGTACACCGCCTGCACCCGCTCGTACGGCGTCTGCGCGTCGGCGGTCAGCGTCGCGACCAGCTCGTCCACGGCGGGGTCGAGGTCGGGCAGCGCGGTGTACCGCTGCGCCAGGGGCAGGTCGGCGGGCAGTTCCCCGGCGGCGGCCAGGTCCTCGGCCGTCGGCCGCGGCTCCACCGCCGCCACCGACCAGGTCATCCCGGCGGTGGACGCGTCGCGGCCGAACACGGTGCCGGTGCCCGGGTCGTAGCGCCACTGCTGGGCGTCGGCCACGTTCACCGACTGGGGCGCGTAGAGCAGCGGCAGGAAGCGGTCCTCGTGGCCCAGGGCGGTGAGCAGTGCGTCGACCGGCCGGCCACCGCGCCGCCCGGGCAGCGCGCTGAGCTCGCCGGGGTCACCCACGGTCGACTCGCCGTCGAGGTTGCCGATCGTCCAGCCCTCGTCGGCGTCGTAGACCTCCAGCGCGACGACCCGCAGGTGCCCGGGGTCGGGCACCGAGGCGTTGACCCGCAGCAGGTCGACCGGCTCGTCGAGGGTGAGCTGGCCCTGCAGCGCCGCGGCCGGGTCCAGCGCCGTCCCGGTCGAGCCGCCGCCCCCGCCGCGGCCGAAGCCGCCGGAGAAGGCGCCCTCGGTCAGCGTGGGGACGACGGCCCCGACGACCAGCCCGAGCACCACGGCCACCGCGCCGGTGCGGACGGCGGTGAGCGTGCCGGCCCCCAGCAGCGGACGCGTCCCCTCCCGCGGGCCCCCGCCCAGCCGGCGGTGCTGGTCGGCGAAGAGCAGCAGCGCCAGCCCGGCGGCGGGGGCGGCCACCGGCAGCACGCCGATCGAGCCGGTCACCGTGCTCACCGGCACGCAGAAGAGCACCAGCAGGCCGAGCCCCGCCAGCGCCGGCTGCCGCACGCCGACCGCCACCGCGTCCACCGCGACGGCGACCAGGCCGACCAGCAGCGTGGTCAAGGCCAGCAACCCGGTCAGCGGCAGCGCCGGCGTCGTCTGCTCCTGCAGCTCGACCGTGCCGTCGGCCAGCACCGTGCCGAGCTCGTCGAGGCTGGCGCCGGTCGGCAGCCAGCCGCCCCAGGCCTCCCCAGGGGCGAACAGCAGGGTCAGCACGCAGACCAGCACGAGCAGCTGCCCGAGGGGGACGGCGACCCGGACGAGCGCGGCCCACCAGGCCGGCGCCGTACGCCCGCCGGCCGCCGCCGCGCCGGCCACCCGCAGCAGCAGCCCGCCCGCGGCGACGGCGGCGATCACCGCCAGCACCGGGAACAGCCAGTCGGCGGCGGTGAAGACCGGCACCAGGGCCAGGGCGCCCAGGGCGGTGGCCGCGGCGGCGGCCAGCGTCGTCCCGGCGTCGCGCGTCACCGGACACCCGCCGGCAGCACCCCGGGCCGCACGACGCGGGCCCACACGTCGGCGACCCCGTCCCCGGCGCCGGCGACGGCGACCTGCCAGCCGCCGGCCCGCAGCAGGTCCGCGGCCGCCTCCTGCTGCCGGGTCAGCTCGGCCCGCGCCGCCGCGCCGACCGGCCGCCGGCGGCGGGCGCCGTCGGCCTCCGCCCAGCCGCCGACGTCGACCAGGACGGCGAGGTCGGTCGCCGGCCCGGAGCGGACCCGGGCCAGCTCGGCGGCCTCCTCGGGACCGATCGCCCCCAGCAGCGCCACGACCGGGCCCTCCCCGGCGGCGCGGGCCAGCAGCCCCAGGCCGGGGGCCAGCCCCGGCAGCCGGGACGGCGTCACCGTGGCCAGCCGGTCCAGCAGCTCCGCGGGCCCGAGCCCGGCGCGGTGCTCTATCCCGGTCAGCTCGCCGCTCTCGGTGACCACCCGCAGCGTGGCGCCCCGGGCGACCAGCTCGGTGCCGATGCTGGCCGCGGCCTCGACGAGCCACTCCAGGCTGTCCGGCGGCGGGGCGTCGGGGTCGGCGGGCACCCGTCGCTCGGCGGGGGAGGGCCGGGCGATGAGGTGGGCGCGGGCCCGGGTGTCCAGCAGCAGGGTGGCCTCCGCCCGCCACGGCCGTTCCTCCAGCCGCACCATCAGCTCACCGCTGCGCGCGGTCGCCCGCCAGTGCACCTTGCGCAGGTCGTCGCCCTGCCGGTACGGGCGGGTGCTGACGTCGTCCTCCCCGTGGACGGCGATCGACCGGTGCGCGCCCGACCCCCCGCCGCCGTGCCCGCCGCCCGGTCCGCCGGGCCCCAGCGGCACGACCCGGGGCACCACGACCAGCGCGGCGGTGTCCGCACCGGTGACGCTGCGCAGCACCAGCCCGAAGGGGTCCACCAGCCGCAGCCGCAGCGGGCCGAGCCGGTAGCGGCCGCGGCGCCCGCCGTGCACCCGGTAGTGCAGCATCGTGGACCGGCCGCCGGGCAGCCGGTCCACGACGAACTGCGGGGCCGGTCCCAGCTCGGGCGGGAGCGACTCGGACAGCAGCCACAGCCCGCCGGTGCCGTGCCCGGCGTTGCTCAGCTCCAGGCGCACCTCGGCGTCCCGCCCGCGCGGCACCCGGGCGGGGGTGACCGTGCGGCGGGAGGCGACGCGGAAGCGGTGCCGGGCCACGGCCAGCGCCGAGAGCAGCGGCAGCGCCAGCACGAACACCGCGACCTGCACCAGCGGCTGCTCGCCCAGCAGGACGCCGAGCAGCAGCAGGGTGAGCCCGGCGGCGACCAGGCAGCGGCCGCGCAACGTCAGGCTCGCCAGCGCGGTGGCGACCGGGCCGGCCACCTCAGCGTCCGCGCAGGACGGGGACTGTCCTCAGCAGGTCGACGACCACCTGCTCGGCGGTCCGGCGTGCGGCGGCAGCGTCCGGGGTGAGCAGCAGCCGGTGGGCGAGGACCGGCACCGCCATGGTCTGGACGTCGTCGGGCAGCACGTGGTCGCGGCCGGCCAGTGCCGCGGTGGCGCGGGCGGTGCGCAGCAGCTGCAGACCGGCCCGCGGCGAGGCGCCCAGCCGCAGGTCGGGGGAGCGGCGGGTGGCCTCCATCAGCGACACGACGTAGCGGCGGACCGGCTCGGACACGTGCAGCCGGCCGACGGCGTCGACCAGCGCGCGCACACCGGCCGCGTCGGTGGCCGGGGTCAGCGTGGTCAACGGGTCGGTGGTCACCAGGTCGTCGAGCAGGGCGAGCTCGGCCTCGCGGTCGGGGTAGCCCATGGAGACGCGGGCGGTGAACCGGTCGCGCTGCGCCTCGGGGAGGGGGTAGGTGCCCTCCATCTCGATCGGGTTCTGGGTGGCCATCACCAGGAACGGCCGGGCCAGCTCGTAGCTGACGCCGTCCACCGTGACCTGCCGCTCGGCCATGCACTCCAGCAGCGCCGACTGGGTCTTGGGCGAGGCCCGGTTGATCTCGTCGGCGACGACGATGTTGGCGAAGACCGCGCCCGGCTTGAACTCGAACTCGCGGGTCTCCTGGTCGTAGACCGACACCCCGGTCACGTCGCTGGGCAGCAGGTCGGGCGTGAACTGGATGCGCCGCACGCTCGCGTCCACCGACCCGGCCAGCGCCTTGGCCAGGGTGGTCTTGCCCACGCCGGGCACGTCCTCGACGAGCAGGTGGCCCTCGGCCAGCAGCACGACCAGGGCCAGGTGGACGACGTCGGGCTTGCCGTGCACGACGCGGGCCATGTTCGCCGCGATGCGGGCGCCCTCCGTCGCGACGTCGACCGGGGCCTCCCTGCCGTCGGCGGTGGTCCGGGTCACCTCGGTCACGCAGCCTCCTCGCTGGCGCTCGTCGGCCGCGTGCCCGACGGTGCTCTTCCCCTGTGCGACCTCGCGAGCTCGGTCACGAAGCCTCCCCGCTGGCGCTCGTCGGCCGCGGGCCCGACGGTGCTATTCCCCTGGGTGACCTCGCGAGCTCGGTCACGAAGCCTCCCCGCTGGCGCTCGTCGGCCGCGTGCCCGACGGTGCTCTTCCCCTGCGTGACCTGGTGCGCTCGGTCACGTCCTCAACCGTACGTGCCCGGGCGCCTCCCGGGCGTGTCGCCGCGGCCGGCGACGGCTGTCCGGCGCCCCGCCCGGGGTCCCCACCCGACCCCCACGGCTCCCGCCCGGGGTCGCCGTCCGCACCCCCGTGCCATGGGGCGCGGTGGGGCGGCTCCCCACCGCGCCCCACCCGTGCGGCGCCGCCCGCGGGCGGCGCGCTGACCTGCGGGAGCGGGGGTGGAGGAGCCCTGTCACGACATGGTGTCGAGTGGTCTCAGGTGGGGCGTGGTGGGTTAGTGTGTGGCCCAGTGGGGAGGCACGGCCCGTCCCGGGGGCGCCCCGGAGTGCGAGGAGGACCTGTGGGGGAGGTGATCCGGTGTTCGTCGGCAGCTACCCGTTGCGCCTCGACGAGAAGGGCCGGCTCGCACTCCCCGTCCGCTTCCGCGAGCAGGTGGCCGGCGGCATGGTGATCAAGAAGGGCCAGGAGCGCTGCGTGTACGGCCTCACCATGGCCCGGGTCGCCGAGCAGAGCGCCGCGGCCGCCGCGATGGCGCCCTCCGACACCGCTGCGGCGCGCATGCGCGCCCGCATGAGCTTCGGGTCGATGGTCGAGGTCGAGCCGGACAAGACCGGCCGCATCACCATCCCCGTCGCCCTCCGCGAGTACGCCGGCCTCGACCGCGACGTGGTCGTCGTCGGCGTCGACACCCGGTTCGAGATCTGGGACGCCGCCACCTGGGACGCCTACGTGGCGGAGCAGGAGGCCTCCTACGCGGACATGGAGAGCGAGGGGATGCCCACCCTCTCGTGACCCGACGTCCCGTCCCCCCGACCCTCCGGGCCCTCCTCCCCGACCGAGCCGACTTCCCCGCGGCTCGACCGGACCGGCCCGAGCCGTCTTCCCCGCGGCTCGGACCCCCAGTGGCTCCGGAGGAGACGCACCGCCCACCGGGCGCGCCGCCGGTCCCCACCGGCGCGCGCCTGCCCGTCCCCGCGGGGCTCCACCTGACGTACTTCCCCGGCGCCAGGCGGACCCCGCGGGGGGCGGGCCGGGCCGGTGCCGCGGGCGGGCGCCCCACCACGCCCCACGATCCCCACCGCGCCCCACCGTCCGTCGCGCGCCCCTCCCTCCCCAGCGCGCCCCGTCGGCCCGCGCGCCCCAGCGTCACCGCCGAAACGCCGCTCTCCTCCACCCGCCGACCGCAGCCGGGCCCCACCATGGACGGGCCCCGCACCCCCAGGGCGACCCGACCCGTTGAGGAGCAGCCGACGATGAGCAGCACGGAGCCCGCGCCGCGCGCGGTGCACGTGCCCGTGCTGCTCGACCGGGTCACCGAGCTGCTCGGGCCAGCCTGTGCCGCCGAGGGCGCCGTCCTCGTCGACGCCACGCTGGGCCTGGCCGGGCACTCCCTGGCGCTGCTGCGCGCCCACCCCGGGCTGCGGCTGGTCGGCCTGGACCGCGACCCGGACGCCCGGGCCGAGGCCACCCGCCGGATCGCCGACGCCGGGGTGGCCGACCGGGCCACCGTCGCCCCCGCGGTCTTCGACGAGCTGCCCGAGGTGCTCGACCGGCTCGGCCTGGCCGAGGTGCAGGCGGTGCTGTTCGACCTCGGCGTCTCCTCGCTGCAGCTGGACCGCCCCGACCGCGGCTTCAGCTACGCCGCGGACGCCCCGCTGGACATGCGCATGGACCCCTCGGGCCCGCGCACGGCCGCCGACGTCGTGAACACCTACCCGGTCGGCGAGCTGGCCCGCGTGCTGCGCGTCTACGGCGAGGAGCGGTTCGCCACCCGGATCGCCCAGGCCGTCGTCCGCGAGCGGGCGCGCGCGCCGTTCACCTCCACCGAGCGGCTGGCGCACCTGGTGCGCGACTCGATCCCCGCGGCCACCCGGCGCACCGGCGGGCACCCGGCCAAGCGCACGTTCCAGGCGCTGCGGATCGAGGTCAACGACGAGCTCGGGGTGCTGGAGCGGGCGCTGCCGGCCGCCCTGGACGCGCTGGCCGTCGGCGGGCGCCTGGCCGTCATCACCTTCCACTCCCTCGAGGACCGCATCGTCAAGCAGACCCTCGCGGCCGGCGCCGTCGACCGCACGCCGCCGGGGATGCCGGTGCCGCTGCCCGAGCTGAGCCCGACGCTGCGGCTGCTGACCCGCGGCGGCGAGGCGCCGTCGGAGGCGGAGGTCGCGGCCAACCCGCGGGCCGCGTCGGCCCGCGTGCGGGCCGCCGAGCGCATCCGGCGGGCCACGTGACCGGGCCGGCGCCGTCCCGTCGACGCGCGGGGGACACCACGGGGACGACGACGCGCGGGCCGCGCACACGGCCGGCGCGCGACGGTGAGGAGGAGGCCGCATGAGCGCCACCGCCCGTGCGGCGGGGAGCCCGTCCGGGGACCTCCCCGGCCGCCGCACCCCGCCGCCGCTGAGGAAGGACCCCGTCCCGCTCCCCCTCGCGGAGGCCCGCCGCGGTCCCGTCGCAGGTCCCACCCCGGGCTCCCGGAGGGTGGGGAGGACGGGGTCCCTCCAGGGGCTGCCGGCGACCGGTGAGCGGCCCGGGGCCGGTACCGAGGCACCGGCCCGCCCGGTCCGCGCGCACACCGCACCGGTCCGGGCCGGCACGCTGCGGGCCCGGACCGGCACCCGCCCCACCCCGGCCCCTGCGCCGGTGCCCCGGCCGGTCGCGGACGGCTCGCCCGCAGCCCGCGTCCGCAGCGCCGTCGGTGCCCCTCGCGCCCGGCTGGTGCTGCTCGTGGTGACCCTGCTCGTCGCCACCACCCTGGGGCTGCTGTTCCTCAACACCGCGATCGCGGTCAACTCGCTCAAGGCGACCCAGCTCGCGGCGGCCAACGAGGACCGCGCCCAGGAGGTCCAGCGGCTCGAGCGCCGGGTCATCGCCGGCGACACCCCCGTGGAGCTCGCCGAGGCGGCCCGGGCGGCCGGCATGGTCCCCGCCGGGCCGGCCGGGTACCTCGTCGTCGGCGAGGACGGCACGGTGACGCTGCGCGGCGAGCCCGTCCCGGCCGAGGCGCCGGAGCCCGAGGAGGAGCCGGAGCTCCCCGCGGAGCCGGTCACCGGCGGTGAGGACTGACCGTGCCCGCCGCACCCCGACCGCCCGCCCCCCGCCGGCGTCCGGCCGACCGCACCCCGCTGCACGAGGGCGGTACCGGCGCCTTCGCCTCCCGCCGTGCGCCGGGCAGCCGGCGCGCCCCCGCGGCGCTGCGGACCAGCCACCGCCGCTTCTCCATCGGCTTCGTGCTCGTCGTCGTCCCGCTGCTGGTGATCACCGGCAAGCTGTGGCTCCTGCAGGGCGTCGACAGCGGCGAGTACGCCCTCGCCGCCACCCAGGACCGCATCGACACCAACGTCATCGCGCCGCTGCGCGGCTCGGTGGTCGACCGCGACGGCAACCCGCTGGCCTACACGCTCGCGGCCTCCCGGATCACCGCCGACCCGACGCTGATCGCCGACCCGGCCCGCACCGCCCTGGCGCTGACCACGCTGCTCGACGTCCCGGCCAGCGAGCTCACCGAGCTGCTGTCCGAGGACGGCCGCTACGTCGTGCTGGCCTCGCAGGTCGAGCCGGAGGTCGTCGACGAGGTCGAGGAGCTGGGCCTGCCCGGCGTCTTCTCCGAGGACGACCCGGTGCGCGCCTACCCGGCCGGGTCGGTCGCCGGGCAGGTCGTCGGCTTCGTCGGCCGGGAGGGCTCCGGGCTCGCCGGCATCGAGCAGACCTTCGACGAGCAGCTCGCCGGGACGCCGGGGGAGCGGCGGGTCGAGGTGGGCAGCGGCGGGCACCCGATCCCCTCGGGCATCGACGAGTCCACCCCGGCCGTCGACGGCCGCGACGTGGAGCTGACCATCGACTCGGACCTGCAGTTCGTCACCGAGCAGCGGCTGCAGCAGGCCTGCCAGGACGGCTACACGACCCGGGCCTCGGCCGTCGTCCTGGACGTGCACACCGGGCAGGTCGCCGCGATGGGCTCCTGCCCGGGCTACGACCCCGGCAACTACTCGCAGACCGATCCGGACCTGCTGGGCAACCCGATCGTCTCCAGCGTCTTCGAGCCCGGCTCGGTGCTCAAGGCGGTCACCCTGGCCGCGGCGATCGAGGAGGGGGCGGCAACCCCCGTCACCGTGCTCAGCGTGGACGGCTCCATCGAGGCAGGGGACGTCGTGGTGCGCGACGCCCACCCGCACGAGCCGATCGACTGGACGGTCACCGGCATCCTCGCCAAGTCGAGCAACGTCGGCACGATCATGCTGGCCCGCGAGGTCGGGGACACCACGATGGAGGAGTACCTCCGGGCGTTCGGCCTGGGCCGCACCACCGGCATCGAGCTGCCCGGCGAGAGCGCCGGCATCCTCGAGGAGTCCGGCGAGTGGACCGCGAGCCGGGCGGCCAACGTGCCGATCGGCCAGGGCGTCTCGGTCACCACGCTGCAGATGGCGTCGGTGTACCAGGCGATCGCCAACGACGGCCTGCGCATCGAGCCGCGCATCGTCTCCTCGGTCGGCGGCGAGCCCACGCCGGCGCCGGACACCACCCAGGTGCTCAGCGAGTCCACCGCCGAGGACGTCGCGTACATGCTCGAGGCCGTCGTCGGCCCTGGGGGCACCGCACCGCTGGCGCAGGTCGACGGCTTCCGGGTGGCCGGCAAGACCGGCACCGCCCAGCGGGCCAACCCCGAGTGCAACTGCTACGCCGGCGGCGGCTACGTGACCACGTTCGTGGGCTTCGCCCCGGCCGACGACCCGCAGTACGTCGTGGCCGTCGACCTGGAGCGGCCGGGGAGCGACGCCGAGGGCGGCCAGGTGGCCGCACCGGTCTTCGCCGACATCCTGCGCCAGGCGCTGACCGCCGACGGCATCGTGCCGTCCGGGACGCCGCGACCGGACTTCGTGCTCACCGGGCCCGAGGAGTAAGGACCCCCTGCCCCCCGCCACTCGCAGGCCCGCGGCGGGACCCTGCAGGGGGCCGTTCCCGTACGTCACCGGGCCGGGGACGGGGCCGCCGTCGACGGGTGGCGCGCCCACCGTGTGTGGGCGGCGGCCCGGGACCGGGCCGCCGGTAGATTGGAGTCCCGTGAGCGAGAGCGGGAGGGGGACGGCGCCCCGAGGGACGGACACCGGCCCGCTGACCCTCGCCGACCTCGCCGACCTGCTCGGTCCGCCGGTCCAGGGGGACGCCGCCACCGCGGTCACCGGGGTGACGCTGGCGTCGTCCGAGGTGGGGCCCGGTGACCTCTACGCGGCCCTGCCCGGCGCGCGCACGCACGGCGCCCGGTACGCCGCCGACGCCGCCTCCCGTGGCGCGGTCGCCGTGCTCACCGACCCCACGGGCGCCGCCGAGTCCACCGCCACCGGCCTCCCGGTGTGCGTCGTGGACGACCCGCGCGGGCTGCTCGGCGCGGTCGCCGCCCGCGTCTACGGGGAGCCGGCCCGGCGGCTGCAGGTCATCGGGATCACCGGCACCAACGGCAAGACGACGACCAGCTACCTGGTCGAGGCGGGCCTGGCCGCCGCGGGCCGGGCCACCGGACTGGTCGGCACCGTGGAGACCCGCACCCGCGGCCGCGCCGCGGACGGCACGCCGACGGTCACCGCCCTGCCCAGCGTGCGGACGACCCCGGAGGCCCCGGCCCTGCACGCGCTGCTGGCCCGGATGGCCGACGCCGGCGTGCAGACGGTCGTCATGGAGGTCTCCAGCCACGCGCTGGTGCTCGGCCGGGTGGGCGGCATCCCGTTCGCCGCCGCCGGGTTCACCAACCTCGGCCGCGACCACCTGGACTTCCACACCGACCTCGAGGACTACTTCCGCGCCAAGGCCCGGCTCTTCGACGGGCGGGCCGCCGTCGAGGTGGTCGACGTCGACGACCCGTACGGGCGGCGGCTGGCCGGCATGCTCGGCGACCGCGCGGTCACCGTCTCGACCCGTGGTGCGCCGGCGGACTGGACGGCGACCGGCCTGACCCCCGCCCCCGGCGGCGGGACGGCGTTCACCCTCACCGGCCCCGGCGGGCGCCGCCGGCCCGGGCGGGTGCGGCTGCCCGGGGCGTTCAACGTCGCCAACGCCGTCCTCGCCGTGGCGCTGCTCGACGCGGTCGGCGTGCCCGTGGAGACGGCCCTGGCCGGGGTCGCCGAGACCGTGGTGCCCGGCCGGATGGAGCCGGTGGACGCCGGCCAGCCCTTCGTCGCCGTCGTGGACTACGCGCACACCCCCGACGCCGTCGCCACCGCGCTGGCCGCGCTGCGCGCCTCGACCCCGGGCAGGGTGATCACCGTGCTCGGCTGCGGCGGCGACCGCGACCCCGGCAAGCGGGCGGCGATGGGGGAGGCCGCGGCGCGGTGGAGCGACCTGCTCGTGGTCACCGACGACAACCCGCGCTCGGAGGACCCCGCCGCCATCCGCGCGGCGGTGCTGGCCGGCGTCCCTGCCGACGGACGGGGCCGCGTGGTCGAGATCGGCGACCGCCGCGCCGCGATCGCCGCCGCCGTCGCCCGCGCCGGGCCCGGGGACGCCGTCCTGGTGGCCGGCAAGGGCCACGAGACCGGCCAGGACGTGGCCGGCACCCTGCACCCGTTCGACGACCGCGCCGTGCTGCGCGAGGCCCTGGCGGAGTCCGCCCGGGCCGGAGTGGAGCCTCCCGCGTGATCCAGATGAGCCTGGCCGAGGTCGCCGAGGCGGTGGGTGGCGAGCTGACCGCAGGCGAGGGCAGCGTCACCGGGAAGGTCACCGTGGACTCCCGCGCCGTGGCCTCCGGGGACCTGTTCGTCGCCATCCCCGGGGAGCGGGTCGACGGGCACGACTACCTCGGCGCCGCCGCGGCCGCCGGCGCGGTCGCCGCGCTGACCACCCGCCCCGACGGCGCGCTGCCCTGCGTCGTCGTCGACGAGCCGGTCGCCGCGCTGGGCCGGCTGGCCGCGGCCGTGCACCGCCGGCTGTCCGCCGGCGACCTGACGACGGTGGGCATCACCGGCTCCTCGGGCAAGACCAGCACCAAGGACCTGCTGGGCCAGGTGCTGGCCACCGCCGGCGCCACGGTCAGCCCACCCGGCTCCTTCAACAACGACATCGGCCTGCCGCTCACCGTGCTCGACGCCGACGAGGACACCCGCTTCCTCGTGCTGGAGATGGGCTCCCGCGGTCCGGGGCACATCGCCCGGCTGTGCCGGGTGGCCCGCCCCGACGTCGGCGTCGTGCTCAACGTCGGCTCGGCCCACCTGGGCGAGTTCGGCTCGGCCGACGGGATCGCCGTCGCCAAGGGCGAGCTGGTGGAGGCGCTCCCGGCCGAGGGCACCGCCGTCCTCAACGCCGACGACCGTCGCGTGATCGGCATGGCGCCGCGCACCCGGGCCCGCGTGGTCACCACCGGCCGGGCCGGGGACGCCGACGTCCGCGCCGAGGACGTCGTCCTCGACGACTCCGGGCGGGCCGGCTTCGCCCTGCTCGCCGGCGGCGAGCGGGCCCCGGTGCGGCTGCAGGTGGTCGGCGAGCACCAGGTGGCCAACGCGCTGTCGGCCGCGGGCGCCGCCCTGGCCGCCGGGATGACGCCGGGAGCGGTCGCCGCCGCGCTGTCGGCGGCCGAGCCGCGCAGCCGCTGGCGGATGGAGGTCACCCGACGGGCCGACGGCGTCACCGTGGTCAACGACGCCTACAACGCCAATCCCGAGTCGATGCGCGCGGCGCTCGCGGCGCTGGCCGGGCTGCCCGCCCGCCGGCGGGTCGCCGTCCTCGGCGCGATGGCCGAGCTCGGCCCCGGAGCGGCGGACGAGCACGAACGGCTGGGCCGCGACGCGGTGGCCGCCGGGGTGGACCTGGTCGTGGCCGTCGGGCCCGATGCGGTAGGGATAGCCGACGGTGCGCTCGCCGCCGGGGTGGGTCGGGGCGAGGGCACGGACGAGGGCGCGGTGCGCGTGCCCGACCGGGCGGTCGCCCGGGAACTGCTGACGGAGGTGCTGGTGCCCGGAGACGTCGTGCTGGTGAAGGCCAGCCGGTCCTACGGGCTGGAGGTCCTCGCGGCCGAGCTGCTCGACGCCGGGGCAGGCGCGTGAGGTCGATCCTCGTCGCGGCCGCGTTCGGCCTGATCATCTCGATCCTGGCCACGCCGGTCGCCGTCCACCTGTTCCGCCGCAAGGGCTTCGGCCAGGAGATCCGGGACGACGGCCCGGAGAGCCACCTGTCGAAGAAGGGCACGCCCACCATGGGCGGCACCGTCATCGTCGGGGCCACGGTCGGCGGCTACTTCATCGCCCACCTGTTCCTGCTCGACCAGCCCGGTCGCGGGGTCACCGCCAGCGGCCTGATGGTGCTGTTCCTGATGGTGGGCCTGGGCACCGTCGGCTTCCTCGACGACTACCTGAAGATCCGTTTCCGGCGCAGCCTGGGGCTCAACAAGACCGCCAAGCTGGTCGGGCAGCTGGTGATCGGCGTGGCCTTCGCCGTGCTGGCGCTGAACTTCCCCGACGAGGCCGGCATCACCCCGGCCTCGCAGTTCGTCTCCTACGTCCGCGACATCGAGCCGCTCTACCTCGGCTCGATCGGCTTCGTGCTGCTGGCGTACCTGTTCATCGCCGGGTTCTCCAACGCGGTGAACCTGACCGACGGCCTGGACGGGCTGGCCGCCGGCTGCTCGGCGATGGTCTGTGGCGCCTACACGATCATCTCGTTCTGGCAGTTCACACACGACTGCACCGGCGAGGCGATCGCCGGGTGCTACACCGTCCGCGACCCCCTCGACATCACCCTGGTCGCCGCCGCCGGGCTCGGCGCCTGCCTCGGGTTCCTGTGGTGGAACACCAGCCCGGCGCGGATCTTCATGGGCGACACCGGATCGCTCGCCCTGGGCGGGCTGCTCGCAGGGCTGGCCGTCGTCACCCGCACCGAGCTGCTGCTCGTCGTCCTCGGCGGGCTCTTCGTCGCGGTCACCCTGTCGGTGGTCATCCAGGTGGCCTTCTTCCGGGCCACCCGCCGCCGGGTGTTCCGGATGGCCCCGCTGCACCACCACTTCGAGCTGGCCGGCTGGACCGAGAACACGGTCATCGTGCGCTTCTGGCTGGTGACCGGGATGTCGGTGGCGTTCGGGCTGGGCCTGTTCTACGCCGACTGGCTGGCGATCGCGGGCCTGTGAAGGAGGTAGAAGGACCCCGTCCCCCTCACCACCCGCACGCTCGTGGCGAGCCTCCGGACGGGGCCGTCCCCCACGCCTCGCACGCTCGGCGCGGGCCCCTGGAGCGTGGCCGCTCCAGCACCTCACCGCGACACGCCCGGACGGTCCACCGGGAGGGCCGTCCCACCGGTCACGATGGCCCGATGCAGTCTCCCGGCGTCCCGACCGCCCCCGGGCGGCGCCGGGGCGTGCCGACCGGCCGCCGGGCGCCGGTCCGCCGGTTCCCCGCCCCCGCCTGGCTCGACGGCCCGATGACCAGCTTCCAGCTGGTGGTCGGCGCGGCCGGCATGCTGCTGGCCATCGGCCTGGTCATGGTCTTCTCCGCCTCGGCCATCGAGGCCGCGCTCGACGACCAGCCGGCCTGGCGGCCCGGCATCGACCAGCTGGTCTTCGCCTGCATCGGGCTGGTCGCCCTGCTGGTCGCGGTGCGGCTGCCGGTCGCCTTCGTCCGCCGCTGGGCACCGGTCGGGCTGATCGTGTCCGCGGTGCTGCTGGTCGCGGTGCTGGTCCCGGGCATCGGCCTGGAGCTGAACGGCTCGCGGGCCTGGATCGACCTGGGGTTCACGCAGTTCCAGCCCTCGGAGCTGGCCAAGCTGGTCTTCGCGCTGTGGGGCGCGCACATCCTGGCGCTCCGCGACCGCTTCCAGACCCTGAAGACGCTCCTGGTGCCGCTGCTGCCCGTGTTCGGCGTCCTGTCGGTCCTGCTCCTCCAGGAGCCGGACTTCGGCGCGATCGTCAGCCTCGGCCTGGTGCTGGCCGGACTGCTGTGGGCCGGGGGGCTGCCGCTGCGGTACTGGGCCGGCTTCGCCGTCGTCGGCGCCGGTGCCCTGTTCCTCATGGCGTGGACCGCCCCGTACCGCTGGGAGCGGATCACCTCGTTCCTGGACCCCTTCGCCGACCCCTCCAACGCCGGCTTCCAGGCCATCCGCGGCTTCTACGCGCTGGCCACCGGCGGGCTGTGGGGCGTGGGCCTGGGCAACAGCGCGATGAAGTGGAACCTGCTGCCCGAGGCCGAGTCGGACTACATCTTCGCGATCATCGGCGAGGAGCTGGGCTTCCTCGGCTGCCTGGTCGTGGTCGCCCTCTACGGCGTGCTGGCCCACGCCGGCTTCCGGATCGCCCGCCGCTCGGCCGACCGCTTCGTGCAGCTGGCCTGCGTGGCGATCACCGTGTGGCTGGTCGGCCAGGCGGCGCTGAACATGGGCTACGTGGTGGGTCTGCTGCCGGTCACCGGTCTCACGCTGCCGCTGGTGTCCGCCGGTGGCACCTCGCTGGTGCTCACCCTGTTCATCGTCGGGCTGCTCATGCGCTTCGCCCGCTCCGAGCCCGAGGCCGTCGAGCACCTGCAGCGCACCGAGCGCGGCCGCCTGTCGCGCTGGCTGCTCCCGGTCCCCGGTCAGGCCGTCGAGCCGGTGCGCCCGCGCGGTGCCCGCCGGCCCGCGGAGCGCACCGCCGGGAGCACGGCCGAGCGCCCGAGCCGCCGGCCCAGCGGCAGCGGGGCACGCACCGTCGCCCGCGTCGTCCCGGTCCCGCCGGGGGAGCGGGGCGCGCACGAGCGGGCGCCGGTCCGCGAGCGGCGGACGGCCGAGCCCCGCGGCCGGGTGCCCGAGGCGCGCCGGCAGCCGCCGCCCCGCGCGCGGGCGAGCGCTCCCGAGCAGCCCCGGCGGCCCCGGTGAGCGGACGGGGGCGTGAGCAGCGCAGCGTGGTGCTGGCCGGCGGCGGCACCGGCGGGCACATCGAGCCGATGCTGGCGCTGGCCGACGCCCTGCAGCGCCGCGAGCCGGCCCTGCGGATCACCTGCCTGGGCACCGCCCGGGGCATGGAGACCCGGCTGGTCCCCGCCCGGGGCTACGACCTGCGGCTGATCCCGCCGGTCCCGCTGCCGCGCCGGCCCACGCCGGACCTGCTGCGGGTGCCCGGCCGGGTGGTCCGCTCGGTGGCCGAGACCCGCGCACTGCTGCGCGAGCTGGCCGCCGACGTCGTCGTCGGCTTCGGCGGCTACGTCGCGCTGCCGGCCTACCTGGCCGCCCGCCTCGAGCGGGTGCCGGTCGTGGTGCACGAGCAGAACGCGCTGCCGGGGCTGGCCAACCGGGTCGGCGCCCGCATCGCCGAGCGGGTCGCGGTCACCGTGCCGGGCACGCCCCTGCACGGCGGGGAGCACGTCGGCATGCCGCTGCGGACGGCGATCGGCGCGCTGGACCGCCCGGCCCGCCGCGCCGAGGCCCGGGCCGCCTTCGGCCTGGACGCCGACCGCCCCACGCTGCTCGTCGTCGGCGGCTCGCAGGGCGCGGCGTCGCTGAACCGGGCCGCCGTGGGCGCCGCCGACGCGCTCACCGCCGCCGGGGTGCAGGTGCTGCACGCCCGCGGCCCCAAGAACACCGACGTGACCGTGCCGCCGCGGACGCCGGGGCAGGCGCCCTACGTCGTCGTCGACTACCTCGAGCGGATGGACCTCGCCTACGCCGCCGCCGACCTGGCGCTGTGCCGGGCCGGCGCGGTCACCGTGGCCGAGCTGTCCGCGGTCGGGCTGCCGGCGGTGTTCGTGCCGCTGCCCATCGGCAACGGCGAGCAGCGGCGCAACGCCGTCCCGGTCGTGGAGGCCGGGGGCGGACTGCTGGTGGACGACGCGGACCTGTCGCCGTCCTGGATCGAGGAGCACGTCATCCCGATGGTGACCGACCCGGCCGCGCTGGCCCGGTACGCCGAGCACGCCGCGGCGGCGGGGGCGCGCGACGCCGACGACCGGCTGGCCGACATCGTGCTGGCGGTGGCAGGGAAGTGAGCGCCGCCGCGGTGGCCGCCTGGACCGACCCGGTGCCGAGCCTGGAGGAGCTGGGCGCGGTGCACTTCGTCGGCATCGGCGGAGCCGGGATGAGCGGGATCGCCCGCATCCTGCTGGCCCGCGCCGTCCGCGTGTCGGGCAGCGACCGCCGGGACACCCCGACGCTGCTGGCGCTGCGCGCGCTGGGCGCCCGGGTGGAGCTCGGCCACGACCCGGCCCACCTCGGGGACGCCGACACCGTCGTGGTGTCCACCGCCATCCGCGAGGACAACCCCGAGCTGGCCGCGGCCCGTGAGCGCGGCCTGCGCGTGCTGCCGCGGGCGGTGGCGCTGGCCGCGGTGATGGCCGGGCGGCGCAGCGTCGCGGTGGCCGGCACCCACGGGAAGACCTCGACCACCTCGATGCTCACCGTCGCCGTGCAGGCCTGCGGCGTCGACCCGTCGTTCGCGATCGGCGGCGACCTCAACGAGTCCGGCAGCAACGCGCACTCCGGCGAGGGCGACGTCTTCGTCGCCGAGGCCGACGAGAGCGACCGGTCGTTCCTGCTGCTCGCCCCGTACGGCGCGATCGTCACCAACGTCGAGGCCGACCACCTGGACAACTACGGCGACCTGGCCGCCGTCGAGGCCGCCTTCGACCGGTTCCTGCAGACGGTGCACCCCGACGGCTTCGTCGTCCTCTGCGCCGACGACCCCGGATCGGCGCGGCTGCGCGGCGTGCCCACCCCGGCCCGGGTGCGCACCTACGGCACCGCAGCCGACGCCGACCTGCGGCTGGTCGACGTCGAGGTCGGCCCGGAGACCACCGCCTGGACCGCCGTCCTCGACGGCGAGGTGCTCGGCCGGGTGCAGATCCGGGTGCCCGGCGAGCACATGGCCCGCAACAGCGCGGCCGCGCTGCTGGCCGGACTGGAGCTGGGCCTGCCCGCCGAGCAGCTGGTCACCGGCCTGGGCCGGTTCGGCGGGGTGCACCGCCGGTTCGAGCTCAAGGGCACCGTCGGCGGCGTGCGGGTCTACGACGACTACGCCCACCACCCCACCGAGGTCGAGGCGCAGCTGCGCGCCGCGCGGGCGGTCGCCGGCCCCGGCCGGGTGGTGGTGGCCTTCCAGCCGCACCTGTACAGCCGCACCCGGGAGTTCGCCGGCGCGTTCGGGACGGCGCTGGGCCTGGCCGACGAGGTCGTGGTGATGGACGTTTACGGCGCCCGCGAGGACCCGGTCCCCGGCGTCACCGGCGCGATGGTCGCCGACGCGGTGGCGCTGCCGGCCGAGCGGGTGCACTTCGAGCCCTCCTGGTCCGCCGCCGCCCCGGCGCTGGCCGACCGTGCCCGCCCCGGCGACCTGGTGATCACCATGGGCGCCGGCAACGTCTCGATGGTCGGCCCGGAGGTGCTCGAGGCGCTGCGCTCGCGCCCTGCCCACCCCCACGGCCCGGACCCGTCCGGGTCGCCGGACAGCGGCGCTGCGGAGGACGGGGCGCGGTGAGCCGATCGGGCCTCACCACCAGCGACCGCGCACGCGGCGGGGGGTCCTCGCGGGCCGGCGGCGAGCCGCGCCCGCGCCGTCGCCCGGCCGCGACGGCCCGGCGCAGCGGCCCGGCCGAGCGCCGCCGCCGGCTGCTGGTGCGCGGCGGGGGACTCGTCGCGGTCCTCGGCCTGCTGGCCTGGCTGCTGTGGGCCGGCCCGCTGTTCACCGTCGGCACCGTCCGGGTGGACGGCGCCGGCACGCTGACCTCCGCCGAGGTCGTCGACGTGGCCGGCATCGCGCAGGGGACGCCGCTGATGCGGGTCGACGTCGAGGCCGCGGAGGCCCGCGTCGCCCGGCTGCCCCAGGTGGCCGGCGTCGAGGTGACCCGCGGCTGGCCGCGCAGCGTCGTCGTCACCGTGGCCGAGCGGGTGCCGGTCGCGGTGGTCGAGCAGGACGGCCTGCGCTCGCTGGTGGACGCCGACGGCGTGCTCTTCGACACGGTGACCGGCTACCCGCCGGTCGGCGTGGTGCCGCTCGACGTCGCCGACCCCGGACCCGGGGACCGGGCCACCCGGGCCGCGCTCGCGGCGCTGGTCGCGCTGCCCGACGACGTCCGCGGCGCGGTGGCCGGCGCGCAGGCGACCACCGCCGAGGACGTCACGCTCACCCTGGAGGACGGCACCACCGTGCTGTGGGGCAGCGCCGAGGACGCCGGGACCAAGGCCGCCGCGCTGGGCGCGCTGCTCGATCAGCTGCGCACCGGGGCCCTCGACCCGGCCGACACCATCGACGTCAGCGCCCCCTCGGCCGTCGTCCTGCGCTGAGCCGGGGCTGGCCCCGCCCCGCCCCGGCGGGGGAGGGTGACCCGGTGAGCACCGGACCGGCCAGCCGCTTCCCCGTCGTCCCTCCCGAGCAGCTGCCGGAGGGGCTGCGCGAGCGCTACGCGGAGGTCCAGGAGCGCTCGGGCTTCCTGCCCAACGTCTTCGCCGCGCTGTCCTGGCGCCCGGCCGAGGCGGCGGCGTTCTTCGCGCTGCACGACGCGCTGATGGACAAGGACACCCCCGGGCTGTCGACCGCCGACCGCGAGCTGATCGTCGTTGCGACCAGCGCGGCCAACGACTGCCTGTACTGCGTGGTCGCCCACGGCGCGATCGCCCGGATCCGTGCCCGGGACCCCTACCTCGCCGACCAGGTCGCGGTCGACTGGCGCAAGGCCCCGGTCCCCGAGCGGCTGCACGCGGTGCTCGAGGTCGCCGTCCGGCTGGCGGTGGACCCGGCGGCGGTCACCGCCGCCGACCTGGAGCGGCTGCGCGGCCACGGCCTCACCGAGGACGACGTCTGGGACGTCGGCGGCATCGTGTCGCTGTTCGCGCTGTCCAACCGGCTGGCGCACTGGGCCGCGATCCCGCCCAACGAGGAGTTCTTCCTGATGGGCCGCCTCCCACGTCGGCCGCGGGACTCCGCTGGGTCGCCGCCCGACGCCTGACCGTGTGCGGCGCTTCCCGCTGCGACACGCGCGGGGCCACGACACGCCCGACACCGCAGATCACTTCGGCGAGTTCCCGTTGACGGCGATCCGCGGGCCCTCGACCTGCACCTGAGCCATCCGGCGCGCGGGTCGTCACCGACGGTGGTGCAGGTGTGACCACTGCGTCGCCCGGGTTCCGTGAGTTCGAGCCGGTGCGACACGCCGGGCCCAGGAGGGTGCTTGTAGCGCCCGTGAACGCCCACCTAACTTCGTGCGCGTCGACCCAGTTGACATAACTATAAGGCTTTACTTGAGGATGAGGGTCGAGGTCGGGAGCCCCACATGACACCTCCGCACAACTACCTCGCGGTCATCAAGGTCGTCGGCATCGGCGGCGGCGGTGTGAACGCGGTGAACCGGATGATCGAGGTCGGCCTCAAGGGGGTCGAGTTCATCGCCATCAACACCGACGCGCAGGCGCTGCTGATGAGCGACGCCGACGTCAAGCTCGACGTCGGACGTGAGCTGACCCGCGGGCTCGGCGCAGGCGCGCAGCCCGACGTCGGCCGGCAGGCCGCCGAGGACCACCGCGAGGAGATCGAGGAGGTGCTCAAGGGTGCCGACATGGTCTTCGTGACCGCCGGCGAGGGCGGTGGCACCGGCACCGGCGGCGCGCCGGTCGTCGCCTCGATCGCCCGCAAGCTCGGCGCGCTGACCATCGGTGTGGTCACCCGCCCGTTCTCCTTCGAGGGCAAGCGGCGGGCCGTGCAGGCCGAGTCGGGGATCGAGGAGCTGCGCAACGAGTGCGACACGCTCATCGTCATCCCCAACGACCGGCTGCTGCAGCTCGGTGACCGGAACGTCAGCGTCATGGACGCCTTCCGGACCGCCGACCAGGTGCTGCTCTCCGGTGTCCAGGGCATCACCGACCTGATCACCACGCCGGGCCTGATCAACCTGGACTTCGCCGACGTCAAGTCGGTCATGTCCGGCGCCGGGTCGGCTCTCATGGGCATCGGCAGCGCGCGCGGGGACAACCGGGCACTGCTGGCCGCCGAGCAGGCGATCGCCAGCCCGCTGCTGGAGGCCTCGATGGAGGGCGCCCACGGCGTGCTGCTGTCGATCTCCGGCGGCTCGGACCTGGGCCTGTTCGAGATCAACGAGGCCGCCTCGCTGGTCTCCGACGCCGCGCACGCCGACGCCAACATCATCTTCGGCGCGGTCATCGACGACGCCCTCGGCGACGAGGTCCGGGTCACCGTCATCGCCGCAGGCTTCGACGGCGGCAAGCCGCAGGACCGCAGGGACGCCGGGATGGCCTCGGTGCCCACCGCCGCACCCGTGGCCCCGCCGGCCGCCCCGCGGATGCCGCTGCGCCCGCAGCCGGTGGGCGGTGTGCCGACGGGGGAGCGGCTGGCCGCCCCGCAGCCACAGCAGGCGCAGCCGGCCGCGCCGTCGACGTCGCAGCTGCCGGGTCGCCCGGGCGCTGGAGGTGGCATCACCGTGCCGCCGCTGCCGCCGGTCCCGGGCTCGAACGGCGGTACCGCCGGTCGCCGGCCGCTGTCGAGCGAGGACTTCGAGGAGGAGCTCGACATCCCGGAGTTCCTCCGCCAGTGAAAGGACCCCCTCGCCCCCCACGCCTCGCTCCGCTCGGCGCGGGCCCCTGCGAGGGGGCCGTTCCAGCACGTCACCCGCTCGGCGCGGGCCCCTGCGAGGGGGCCGTTCCAGCACGTCACCCGCTCGGCGCGGGCCCCTGCGAGGGGGCCGCACCGTGAGCTCGGCTCCGGCCGCCCCGCAGGCCGTGCGACCCCGACGGGTCGTCACCGACCGGCGGGGCGGCCGCTCGCCGGCCCCCTACGACTCGTTCAACCTCGGCGGCCACGTCGGCGACGACCCCGCCGCCGTGGCCGCCAACCGCGACCGGTTGGCCCGCGAGCTCGCCGTCCCGGCCGACCGGCTGGTCTGGATGGACCAGGTGCACGGGACGCGCGTCGCCGTCGTCGACGGTCCGCCCGACGGTCCGCTGCCGGGCACCGACGCCGTGGTCACCCGCACGCGCGGCCTGGTGCTGTGCGTGCTGGTCGCCGACTGCGTGCCGGTGCTGCTCGCCGACCCCGCCGCCGGCGTCGTCGCCGCGGTGCACGCCGGGCGGGAGGGGGTCCGCGCCGGCGTCGTCCCCGCGACACTGGCCGCCATGGCCCGGCTGGGCAGCCGCCCCGCCGACGTCACCGCGTTGCTGGGCCCGGCCGTGTGCGGCGCCTGCTACGAGGTGCCGAGGGCGATGCAGGTGGAGGTGGCCCGCGTGGCGCCGGCCGCGGCGGTCCGCACCCGGAAGGGGACGCCGGGGCTCGACCTGCGGGCCGGGCTGGCCGAGGTGCTGGCGGGTGCCGGCGTCGGCCAGGTGGTCCACGACCCCCGCTGCACCGTCGAGGACCGCTTCCTCTTCTCCCACCGCCGGGACGGCGTGACCGGCCGCCAGGCCGGCGTCGTCTGGATCGCGTGAGCGGGCACTGACGCCCGCGCCCCCGGTGCGGGGCAGGATCGGCCTGTGACCACCCCGGCCGACCGCCTGCAGGCCGTCCGCGACCGCATCGCCGCCGCGGCCCGCGCCGCCGGCCGCGACCCCGCCGAGGTGGGCCTCCTCGCGGTGAGCAAGACCTGGCCCGCGGCCGCCGTCCGGGAGCTCGCCGCGCTCGGTCAGGCCGACTTCGGCGAGAACCGCGCCCAGGAGCTGACCGGCAAGGCCGCCGAGCTCGCCGACCTGCCGCTGCGGTGGCACTTCGTCGGCCAGTTGCAGCGCAACAAGGCCGCCGCCGTGGCCCGTCTCGGTGCCGTCGTCCACTCGGTCGACCGGCTGTCACTGGCCCGCGCCCTGGGCCGGGTGGGCGTGGACACCGGCCGGCCGGTCGAGGTCTTCCTGCAGGTCGACCTCGGCGGTCCCGAGGGGGAGCTGGCCGCCCGCGGCGGCACCGACCCCGCGGAGGTGCCCGCGCTGGCCGACGCGGTCGCGGAGGAGGCGGGTGTCGTGCTGCGCGGCCTCATGGCGGTCGCCCCGCGGGATGTGGCCCCCGGGCCCGCCTTCGTCCGGCTCGCGGAGCTCGCCGCGCGGGTGCGCGCCGACCACCCGGAGGCGCGTGACCTGTCCGCGGGGATGAGCGCCGACCTCGAGGAGGCCGTCGCCGCGGGCAGCACGCTCCTGCGTGTCGGAACCGCGCTCTTCGGCACGCGACCCCTACCCTCCCCGCAGGACGAGTCACACCAGTCACACGGGTCCCAGCAGCCCGGGTGACCACGCGCGCGGACGAAGAGGGGCAGGTCGGATGGCCGGGACCATGCGCAAGATGGGCATCTACCTCGGGCTCGTGGAGGACGACGACACCCGGGCCTACGACCGGTACGACGCCCGCCAGGGGGACGGCGACCGCTACGACCGCCTCGAGGAGCGCCGGTACTCCCGGTACGCCGCCGAGGACGGCTACGACGACCGCTACGACGTCGAGGGCCGCTACGACTCCGACTACCGGGCCGACGGCTACCGCGACCCCGGTTACCGGGGCGAGAGCCGCTTCGCCGAGCTCGACGCCGACCTGGCCCCCGCGCCGGACCCCGAGCCGCTGGCGCTGCCCCGCCGGGCCGCGGCCAACCGCAACCTGGGTCTGGCGCCGTCCCCGGGCGGCTCCACCGCGGCGCGCATCGGCGGCACGGCCGGGGCCTCGTCGGTGCCCAGCCCCGCGAGCGCCGTGTCCGGGCCCCTGGGCGCCGCCGGCCTGGCCATGCGCGAGCCGGTAGCCGCCGTGCCCGAGCCCGCCCCCGTTCCCGCGCCCGCCCCGGCGCCGCGGCCCTACCGGATCACGACGCTGCACCCGCGCACCTACAACGAGGCCCGCCAGATCGGCGAGAGCTTCCGCGACGGCAAGCCGGTCATCATGAACCTCACCGAGATGGACGACGCCGACGCGAAGCGGCTCGTCGACTTCGCTGCGGGTCTGTCGTTCGGGCTGCGCGGTAGCATCGAGCGCGTCACCAACAAGGTGTTCCTGCTCAGCCCGCAGGACGTCGACGTGACGGCCGAGGACAAGGCGAAGATCCGCGAGGGCGGGTTCTCGGCCGGCTCGGAGGCCTGACAGGACCGGACCGGCGCCCTTCGAGGGGTGCCCTTGGACGAGCGAGGACCGTGGCTCTCTTCTGGAACATCCTCTCGTCGGTCCTGCTCGTGTTCCTCGTGTTGCTCTTCGCGCGGTTCGTCGTCGACTGGGTGATGGTGCTCGCGCGCAGCTGGCGGCCGTCCGGGCTGGTGGCAGCGGGCCTGGAGGTCGTCTACGCCACGACCGACCCGCCCCTCAAGGCCATCCGGAAGGTCATCCCGCCCCTGAACCTGGGGTCGATCCGGCTGGACCTCGCGTTTATGGTGCTCCTGATCGCCGTGTACATCCTGCGTGGCATCGTGGACAGCCTCGCGCTGGCCGCCGCCTGACCGCTGCCCCGCCCGGGGCTGGGGACACCGGCAGCCGGCCGGAGCCGTCAGCCGCTCGTCCGACGTCCCTGTACCCGTTGCCCGACCCGAGGTGAAGTCGATGCCACTCACGCCTGCCGACGTGCACAACGTCGTCTTCAAGAAGCCCCCCATCGGCAAGCGCGGCTACGACGAGGACGAGGTGGACGCGTTCCTCGACGTGGTGGAGGCCGAGCTGGCCCGGCTGATCGAGGAGAACAACGAGCTGCGCTCCGGTTCCGCGACCGGCCGCACGCCGCGCGCCGTCGAGGCCCCCGAGCCGCCGGCCCCGGCGCCCGCCGCCGCGCCGCCGCCCCCGCCGGCCCCCGTGCGCGAGGACGACAGCGCCCGCGCGTCGCGGATGCTGGCCCTGGCCACCGAGACGGCCGACAAGTACGTGAACGAGGCCAAGGCCCAGGCCGACCAGATGGTCGCCTCGGCGAAGACCAACAGCGACCGCATGGTCAGCGAGGCGCGGGCCAAGAGCGAGCAGATGGTCAGCGAGGCCAAGATGCGCGCCGACTCGATGGTCGGCGACGCGCGCACCCGCGCCGACACGATGGAGCGCGAGGCCCGCTCCAAGGCCGCCGCCCTCGACCAGGACGCCGAGCGCCGGCACGCCGAGGTGATGGGCTCGCTGGAGGAGAAGCGCAGCACCCTGGAGCGCAAGATCGAGGAGCTGCGCACCTTCGAGCGCGAGTACCGCACGCGGCTGCGGTCCTACCTCGAGTCGCACCTGCGCGACCTCGACAGCCGCGGCTCGGCCGAGCCGGCCAGCAACAGCCGGCAGAACCAGCACGCCAGCGCCTGAAAGAGGACCACCCTTCCCCCCACGCCTCGCAGGCTCGGCGCGGGCCCCTGAAGGGTGGCCGCCTCCTGCACGCTGCTCTCGTTGCCGCTCGGGCCGGGCCCCTGCAGGAGGGCCGTTCCAGCACGTCACCAGGGCCCCCGGACGACGTCCGGGGGCCCTGTCGCGTTCCTGGCGGGAGAGCGGCTGTGGCGCCGGATACAGTCGGCGGGTGATCTTGGCTGCGGGGCTGCTGCTCCTGGTCGGCCTCGGGCTCTTCGTGGGTGGCGTCGTGACCGGCCGAGAGGCGCTCTACTGGGCGTGCGTCGCGGCGTGCGGAATCGCCGCGGTCCTGCTCCTGGCGAACTGGCTGCGGATGGCCCGGGAGGCCCGCGACTTCGCCCGCCGGACGCCGGACACGCCATCGCGCCCGGCGACGTCGGCGTCCGCCGGCACCGCCCCGCAGCGCGCCGTCGACCCCGGGTGGGACGACGACCAGCCCGATCCGGAGCCGCTGCCGCCCCCCGAGCCGCTCGTGGTGCCGCCGTCTGCCGGGGCCACGGCGGTCTCCGCGTCGGCGTTCGACGACCGACCCGAGGAGCCCGCGACCGGAGCGCACGCCGCACCGGCGGGCGACGGACACCTCGAGGAGCCCCCGCCGCGTCGCGGGGCGCACGAGCCGCGCGAGGCGCCGGCGGACGCGGCCGGGGAACCCGGCGAGGAGGACGTCGAGGTGACCGACCTGCTGCTCGTCGTCGACCTGGCCGACGAGGTCCTCGTCGTCGACGAGGAGCCGCGCTACCACCTGGCCGGCTGCCGCTTCCTCGCCGGCCGGTGGGCGATCCCGCTGCCCATGGTCGAGGCGCGCACCGACGGCTTCACGCCGTGCGCCACCTGCCGCCCGGTGCGCCACCTCGCCGAGACCGAGCGGTCCCGACGCCAGGCCGCGCGCGGCAACTGAAGGAGGACCACCCTTCCCCCCACGCCTCGGAGAAGGACCCCGTCCTCCTCCCCGCTCGCAGGCTCGCGGCGCGCCTCTGGACGGGGCCGTTCCCGTGCGTCACCCGGCTCGGGTGAGCCAGAAGCGCGAGCCGGCGGGGCCCTCGACCCCCTCGCCGTCCCCGGGCTGCTGCGCGTGCACCCGGACGGCGAGCACCTCGTCGGCCACCTGCGCACCGTGCTCGGTGAGCGCCCGCGCCATCGCGTCGTCCGCGGTCCACCACAGCTCGATGCGGTCGCTGACGGCCAGCCCGCTGTTCTTCCGGGCCTCCTGCACCAGCCGCACCGCCTCGCGGACCAACCCGGCCCGCTCGAGCTCCGGGGTCAGCTGCAGGTCCAGCGCGACGGTGAGCCCGCCGCCGCTGGCCACGGTCCAGCCCTCCCGCGGGGTCTCGGTGACCACCAGGTCGCCGTCCGCCAGCGGGACGGGAGCACCGTCCACCTCGACCGACGCCGTCCCGGCGCGGTAGGCGGCCACCAGGGCGGGCGCGTCCGCGGCGGCGACGGCCGTGGCGACGGCCTGCACCTGCTTGCCCAGCCGGCGGCCCACCGCGCGGAAGTCGACCTTGACGCTGACGTCGACCAGGTCGCCGCCGACCGTGGACAGGTCGGCGAGCTCGGCCACGTTGAGCTCGTCGGCCACCTCCGCGACCAGGTCGCGCGGCAGGTCCGCCCAGCCGGGCGCGGCGACGACGGCGCGGGCCAGCGGCTGGCGGGTGCGCACCTTGGCCGACGTCCGGGCCGAGCGGCCCAGCTCGACCAGCCGGCGCACCAGCGCCACCTGCTCGACCAGCCGGGGGTCCCGGGCGGCGTCGTCGACGGCCGGCCAGGAGGCCAGGTGCACGCTGTCGACCGCGTCCGCCAGACCCGGCGTGACCGCGCGCGCCCACACCTCCTCGGTGACGAACGGCGTGAACGGCGCCATCAGCCGGGTCAGCACGTCGAGGACCTCGTGCAGCGTGGCCAGCGCGGACGGGTCGCCGTCCCAGAACCGCCGCCGCGAGCGGCGCACGTACCAGTTGGACAGGTCGTCCACGAACTGCGCGAGCAGCCGGCCGGCGCCCTGGGTGTCGAAGTCCTCCATCGCCGCGGTGACGCCCTCGGTGACCTCGGCGAGGGTGGCCAGCGCCCAGCGGTCCAGCAGCGGCCGCTCTGCCGGCACCGGGGCGGGGCCCGAGGCCGGGTCCCAGCCGTTGGTCTCCGCGTACAGGGTGAAGAAGCTGGCGGTGTTCCAGTAGGTGAGCAGCACCTTGCGGACCACCTCGGACAGCGTCTCGTGGCCGACCCGGCGGGCCGACCACGGCGAGCCGCCGGCCAGCATGAACCAGCGGACGGCGTCGGCGCCGTGCCGGTCCATCAGCGGGATGGGCTCGAGGATGTTGCCCAGGTGCTTGCTCATCTTCCGGCCGTCCTCGGCCAGGATGTGGCCCAGGCACAGCACGTTCTCGTAGGAGCTCTGCTCGAACACCAGCGTGCCGACGGCCATCAGCGAGTAGAACCAGCCGCGGGTCTGGTCGATCGCCTCGCAGATGAACTGCGCGGGGTAGGCCGCCTCGAACTCCGCCTGGTTGCGGTACGGGGCCCCCCACTGCGCGAAGGGCATCGAGCCGGAGTCGTACCAGGCGTCGATGACCTGCGGCACCCGCCGGTAGGTGCCCTCCTCGCCGGGAACGGTGAAGGTCACCTCGTCGATGAACGGCCGGTGCGGGTCGAGGTCGGACAGGTCCCGGCCGGTGAGCTCGGAGAGCTCGGCCAGCGAGCCGACCACGACCGTGCGGGACGGGTCGGCGTCGTTGCGCCAGACCGGCAGCGGGGTGCCCCAGTATCGGTCGCGGGACAGCGCCCAGTCGACGTTGTTGCGCAGCCAGTCGCCGTAGCGGCCCCACTGGATGTGCTCGGGGTACCAGGAGGTCTTCGCGTTCTCGGCGAGCAGCTGGTCCTTGACCGCCGACGTGCGGATGTACCAGGAGGGCTGTGCGTAGTACATGAGCGGCGTGTGGCAGCGCCAGCAGTGCGGGTAGCTGTGCTCGTAGCGCTGCTCGCGCCAGAGGACACCGCGCGACTGCAGGTCCTCGACCAGCGCCGCATCGGCGGCCTTGAAGAAGTGGCCGCCCACCAGCGGGATCTCGGCCAGGAAGTGCCCGGTCGCGTCGATCGGGTTCACCACCGGCAGGCCGTAGCCGCGGCAGACGGCGAGGTCGTCGGCGCCGAACGCGGGGGACTGGTGCACCAGCCCGGTGCCGTCGTCGGTGGTGACGTAGTCGGCGAGGACGACGAAGTGCGCGTCCTCGCCCTCCGGGAAGTCGACCAGCGGGAAGGGACGGCGGTAGTGCGTCCGCTCCCAGTCGCGGCCCGTGGTGCGGGCCAGCACCTCGACGTCGTCGGTCTCGCCGAAGACGGCGCCCAGCAGGGGCTCGGCGACCACGAGGGTGTCCCCGCCACGGCGGGCCACGAGGTAGGTGACGTCGGGGTTGACGGCGACCGCGGTGTTGCTGGGCAGGGTCCACGGCGTCGTCGTCCAGACGAGCAGGTCGGCCCGGCCGGCCCACTCGCCGTCGGTGACCGGCAGCCGGACGTACACCGACGGGTCGGTGATCGACTCGTAGCCCTGGGCCACCTCGTGGTCGGACAGGCCGGTGCCGCAGCGCGGGCAGTAGGGGGCGACGCGGTGGTCCTCCACCAGCAGCCCCTTGCCGTGGACCTGCTTGAGCGACCACCAGACGCTCTCGATGTAGGCCGGGTCCATCGTCCAGTAGGCGGTGGACATGTCGACCCAGTAGCCCATCCGCCGGGTGAGGTCGCTGAACGCGTCGACGTGCCGCATGACCGACTCGCGGCAGCGGGCGTTGAACTCCGCGATGCCGTAGCGCTCGATGTCGGGCTTGCCGGCGAAGCCGAGCTCCTGCTCGACGGCGATCTCCACCGGGAGGCCGTGGCAGTCCCAGCCGGCGCGGCGGGGCACGTGCCAGCCCTGCATGGTCTTGAAGCGGGGGAAGACGTCCTTGAACGCGCGCGCCTCGATGTGGTGGGTGCCCGGGCGGCCGTTCGCGGTCGGCGGGCCCTCGTAGAAGTTCCACTGCGGCCGGCCGGCGGAGGCCTCCAGCGTGCGGGCGAAGACCTTGTCGGCCTCCCAGCGGCCCAGGACGTCCTGCTCGAGGGCGGGCAGGTCGACCTGAGGAGGCAGCGCGCGGAAGGGGCCGGGTGAGCTCACGCCCTCCATCATCCCCGAGCCCGCCACCCGGTTCGGACGCCCGTCCCCGCAAGCCGGCGGCCGGGTCGCACGGCGGCTGTGGCCTCGGCGTACGGGAGACTGCGGAGGTGGGCAGGGGCGCGCGGTGAACACGACGGTCACCGCCGCGCTCGCCGCGGGCGCGATCGTCGTCCTCGTCGCGGCCGTGGCGCTCCGCCTGGCGGATCGGCTGGGACTGCCCAGCCTGCTGCTCTACCTCGCGCTGGGCGTGGCCATCGGGGAGAGCGGCCTCGGCGTCCAGTTCGAGGACTACCGCCTCACCCACACGCTGGCGTACGCCGCCCTCGTCGTCATCCTGGCCGAGGGCGGTCTCACCACCCGGTGGGCCGACGTCCGTCGGGCGATCGGCCCCGGGGTGGCGCTGTCCACCGTCGGCGTCGCGGTCAGCGTGGGGGTGACCGCGGCCGTCGGCGTCCTGGTCCTCGACTTCGACTGGGGGTTCGCCCTCCTGCTGGCCGCGGTCATCAGCTCGACCGACGCCGCCGCCGTCTTCGCGACCCTGCGGCGGCTGCCCCTCCCGCGCCGGCTCGCCGCCTCCCTGGAGGCCGAGAGCGGCCTCAACGACGCTCCGGTCATCCTGCTCGTGACCGTGCTGGCCGAGTCGCTGACAGGGGCGGTGACGCAGCCGTGGTGGCTGGTCGGCCTGGTGGTGGCCGCCGAGCTCGTCGGCGGCGCCGTCATCGGGGTCGGGATCGGCTTCGGGGGTGCCGCGCTCCTGCGCCGGGTGGCCCTGCCCGTGGCCGGCTTCTACCCGCTGGCGACACTGGCGCTCTGCGTGCTCGCGTACTCGTCGGCGTCGCTGGCGCACACGTCCGGCTTCGTCGCGGTCTACCTCTGCGGCCTGGTGCTGGGCAACGCCGCGCTGCCGCACCGGGCGGCCAGCATCGGGTTCGCCGAGGGCATGGCCTCGCTGGCGCAGATCGGCCTGTTCGTCCTGCTCGGTCTCCTCGTGTCCCCGGGCCGGCTGTCCGAGGTCGTGGGGCCGGCGCTCGTGGTGGGTGGCGCGCTGCTCCTGCTCGCCCGGCCTCTCTCCGTGGCGGCCAGCCTGGTCTGGTTCCGGTTCCCGTGGGCCCAGCAGGTGTTCATCTCCTGGGCGGGTCTGCGCGGGGCAGTGCCGATCGTCGCGGCGATCATCCCGCTGACCGCGCAGGTCCCCGGGGCGACGACCGTCTTCGACACGGTCTTCGTGCTGGTCGTCGTCTTCACGATCGTGCAGGGCTGGTCGCTGCCGTGGCTCGCGCGGCGGCTGCGGATCGCCACTCCGGTGACGCCCCGCGACGTGCAGGTCGAGGCTGCGCCGCTGGATGAACTCGACGCCGAGCTGATGCAGCTGACCGTGCCCGACGGGTCGCGGCTGCACGGGGTCTACCTGCCCGAGCTGCGGCTGCCCGAGGACGCCGCGGTGGTGCTCATCGTCCGCGACGGGAGGTCCTTCGTGCCCGGCCCCACGACCCGGCTCCGGCGCGGCGACCAGGCGCTGCTGGTCTCGGCGCGCGGATCGCGGGCCGAGGCCGAGCGGCGGCTGCGCGCGGTCAGCCGGGCCGGCCGGCTGGCCAGCTGGCGAGGCGAGACCGGCGCCGTCTCCGGAGCCGATTGATGAAGGACCCGCCTGCCGACACCGCGCCCAGGTGCCGTCCCCGGCCGCCGTGGAGCCGCTGCCGGTGTCCCGGTCGGGAGGCCCTCCGGGCCCCGCGACCGTGTGCCCCGACTTCCCCGCAGTCGGCCTTCCCGCGGGGGACTGCGGCCCTGGTTCTCCGCAGTCGGGCAGACCCACCACGCGCGATACTCCCCCTCACCCGGTGCTGAGGGGGTGTCGGACGCGGTGGGTCCGGGGACTCAGCCGTTGAGCTCGAGGGTCTGCATCGTCTGGGCGCGGACCTCGGCCAGCAGGACCGGGTCGTCGTTGAGCCGGCGGCCGTAGGAGGGGATCGCCTCCTGCAGCAGCGGGCGCCAGGCGGCGACCCGGTCGGGGAAGCAGCGCTCCAGGACGGTGAGCATCGCCGAGACCGCCGTCGAGGCACCCGGGGAGGCGCCCAGCAGGCCGGCGATCGTGCCGTCGCCGCCGACCACCAGCTCGGTGCCGAACTGCAGCACGCCGCGGCCGGTCGCCGGGTCGCGCTTGATCACCTGGACCCGCTGGCCGGCGGTGACCATGTCCCAGTCGGCCTGCTCGGCCCGCGGCACGAAGGCGGTCAGCGTCTCGTGCCGGGCCGTGCGGGACTGGAGCAGCTCGCCGACCAGGTAGCGGGTCAGCGCCAGCTCCGTGCGGGCGACGCCGAGCATCGAGCCGAGGTTGTTCGGCTTGACGCTCAGCGGCAGGTCGAACAAGGAACCGGCCTTGAGGAACCTGGGCGAGAAGCCGGCGTAGGGGCCGAACAGCAGCGAGTGGTCGCCGTCGATGAGGCGCAGGTCCAGGTGCGGCACCGACATCGGCGGGGCGCCGACGGCGGCCTGCCCGTAGACCTTGGCCTGGTGCGCCGAGACCAGCTCGGGGGAGCGGGTGCGGAGGAACATGCCGCTCACCGGGAAGCCGCCGAAGCCGGCGATCTCGGGGATCCCGGACTTCTGCAGCAGCGGCAGCGCGCCGCCGCCGGCCCCGACGAACAGGAACCGGGTGCGGACGGTCCGCTCCTCGCCGCTGACGGTGTCGCGCACGGTGACCGACCAGCGGCCGTCGTCCCGGCGCTCGACGTCGGTGACCCGCTGGCCGACGTGCACGTGCACGCCGCGGTCCTCGGCGGCACCGAACAGCAGCCGGGTCAGCGACCCGAAGTCGACGTCGGTGCCCGCGGCCGACCGGGTCGCGGCGACCACCTGGCCGGGGTCGCGCCCGCCCATCACCAGCGGCACCCACCCGGCCAGGACGGCGGGGTCGTCGGTGTACTCCAGCCCCTGGAAGACCGGCTGGGCCGACATCGCGGCGTGCCGGGTGCGCATGTAGTCGCGGCCGGCCTCGCCGGTGACGAAGCTGACGTGCGGGACCGGGGTGATGAAGTCCTTGGGCGAGCCGGTCAGCCCCTCCCGGATCAGGTGCGACCAGAACTGCCGCGACACCGCGAACTGCTCGTTGATCGTCACGGCCTTGCTGACGTCGACCGTGCCGCCGGGGCCGGCGGGGGTGTAGTTCAGCTCGCAGAGGGCCGCGTGACCGGTCCCGGCGTTGTTCCAGGCCCCCGAGCTCTCCCCGGCCACCGCGGGCCCGGACTCGAAGACGGTGACGCTCCAGTCGGGAGCGACGACACCGAGCAGCGACGCCAGCGTGGCGCTCATGACGCCGCCACCCACGAGGACTACGTCGGGGTCGGTGGCTGGTGCGAGGTCGGTGGACACGACGGCCTTCCGTACGCGGGGTGCTGTTGCCTAACCAACATCGGCCAGACTCACCGCGAACACGTCACCACGCGTGGTGAGATGCGTCGCACAGGGTCATGAGATGGATCACACGGTCGCCGAGTTGCGCGCCCGGGCGGACGGCGGCAGGGGCGACCAGCGGCCGCAGCTATCGTCGGTCGGACCGCCGTCGACGGCTGCCCACCGACTGAGGAGCACCCCTGTCCGAACCGAGCGACCCCCGAGACGGCGCCGTCTCGGCCTCCGGTGGGCCCGCGGGACGCCGTCCCCGCACCCGGCTGCTGTTCCTGCTGGGCCTGGCCGTGCTGACCCTGGACCTCGCCACCAAGCTGGCCGTCGTCGCGACCGTCGAGCGGGGGGAGGACATCCGGCTGCTCGGCGGGCTGGTCTACCTGACCCACACCCGCAACACCGGCGCGGCGTTCTCCTTCGCCGAGGGCTTCACCGTCGTGTTCACCCTCATCGCCGTCGTGGTCGCCGTCGTCATCGTGCGCACCGCGCGCCGGCTGTTCTCCACCGGCTGGGCCGTCGCGCTGGGGCTGGTGCTCGGCGGCGCGCTCGGCAACCTGGTCGACCGCGTCTTCCGCGAGCCGGGTTTCCTGCGCGGCGGCGTGGTCGACTTCGTCTCCGTCCTGGCGCCCGACGGCGAGGTCTACCCGGTCTTCAACGTCGCCGACTCCGCGATCGTGTGCGGCGGCGTCCTGGGGGCCTTCCTCGCGCTGCGCGGCGTCGAGTTCGACGGCACCCGGGGCACCGGCACGGACGCCGGCGACGCCCCGGCGCGCGACTGACCAGCGCGATCGTCGGCCCGTGAGCCGTCCGGTCACAATGGTGCCGTGATCGACTCCGCGGGCCAGCACCGAGCGCTCCCGGTGCCCGACGGGCTCGAGGGCCAGCGCGTCGACCAGGCGCTGTCCCGGTTGTTCGGGCTCTCCCGCGTCGCGGCCGCCGACCTCGCCGACGAGGGCCGGGTGGTGCTCGACGGGCGGGTCCGCGGCAAGGGCGACCGGGTCTCCGGCGGCAGCTGGCTGGAGGTCGAGCTGCCTCCTCCGCCCGGGGAGCCGGCCGCGCCGGAGCCGGTCGCCGGGCTGACCGTCGTCCACGACGACGAGGACGTCGTGGTGGTCGACAAGCCCGTCGGCGTGGCCGCGCACCCGAGCCCCGGCTGGGAGGGGCCCACCGTCGTCGGCGGGCTGGCCGCGGCCGGCTACCGCATCGCCACCTCGGGCGCCGCCGAGCGGCAGGGCGTCGTCCACCGGCTCGACGCCGGGACGACGGGGCTGATGGTGGTGGCCAAGAGCGAGCGTGCCTACACCCTGCTCAAGGCGGCGTTCAAGCAGCGCACCGTCGAGAAGGGCTACGCGGCGCTGGTCCAGGGCCACCCCGACCCCTCGCGCGGCACCATCGACGCGCCGATCGACCGGCACCCGAAGCACGACTGGAGGTTCGCCGTCGTCCAGGGCGGTCGTCCGTCGGTCACGCACTACGAGGTCGTCGAGGCGTTCCCGGCCGCCAGCCTGGTCGACATCCGGCTGGAGACCGGGCGCACCCACCAGATCCGGGTGCACTTCTCCGCCCTGCGCCACCCGTGCGTCGGTGACACCACCTACGGGGCCGATCCGACCCTGGCCGCCCGGCTGGGCGTCTCGCGGCAGTGGCTGCACGCCGCGCGGCTGGGCATCCCGCACCCGGCCGACGGGCGCTGGGTGGAGTTCACCAGCCCCTTCCCGCCCGACCTGGCCGGCGCGCTCGACATCCTGCGCGCCGAGAGCTGACGAGGTGACCGGGCTGCCCGGCTCGCTCGCCGACCTCGGCCCGGCCGCGCTGTCCGCCGTGGTCGTGGCCGCGTACCTGGTGGTCGGCGAGCCGGTGGTGGGGCACGTGCTGCACCGCCGCTTCGAGGGCCGGCTGCGCACCGACCCGGGCGCCCGGCGCTCGTTCTACGCCCGGCTGCTGGTGCTGGAGTGGGGCCTGGCCGTGCTCGCCCTGGTCGTCTGGCTGGCCGCGCCCGGTGTGGACGCCGGGGCCGTGGGGCTGCGCTGGCCGCAGTCCTGGCCCGGCCCGCTGACGGCGGCGGCGACGGTCCTCGTGCTCGGCTTCGTGGTCCTCTCCACCCGGGCGCTGCGCTCGGGCGCGCTGGCCCGCGCGACGGCGGAGCAGGTCCGCCGCCCGCGCGAGGGGCGCCACTCGGAGCCGGCGGTGCACGCCACCCTGGCGCTGCTGCCGCGCACGACCGCCGAGCGACGGCTGTTCACCGTCGTCGGGGTGACCGCCGGCGTCTGCGAGGAGTGGCTGTACCGCGGCTTCCTGCTCGCCGTCGTCGCCGCGGTGGGCGGCGGGCTGCCCACCCCGGTGCTGGTCGTCCTCGGCGCGGTGGCGTTCGGGCTGGCGCACGCCTACCAGGGGGTGGCCGGCATCGTGACCACCGGCGTCCTGGGCGGTGTGATGGCCGCGCTCTACCTGGGCACCGGGTCGCTGCTGCTGCCCGTCGTGCTGCACGCCCTGGTCGACCTGCGCTTCCTGCTCGTGCCCGCCTCCGCCCTGCCCGACGTGGCGCGGGGGACGGCGTGACGGCGCGGCTGGCCGGCGCGGCCGACCGGCCGGAGATCGCCGCGCTGCGCACCCGCGTCTTCGTCGAGGAGCAGGGGGTGCCGGCCGAGATCGAGCAGGACGCGCACGACGCCGGCGCGGTGCACGTCCTGGACCGGGACGACGACGGGCGGCTGGTGGCCACCGGGCGGCTCCTGGTCCGCGACGGCCGCGGGGTGATCGGCCGGATGGCGGTCGACGCGTCGGCCCGCGGAGCCGGCCACGGCGCCGCCGTCCTCGCCGAGCTGCACCGGCAGGCGGTCCTGCTCGGGCTGACCGAGGTGGAGCTGCACGCCCAGCTCACCGCCCGCGGGTTCTACGAGCGGGCCGGCTACGCCGCGGTCGGGGACGTCTACCAGGAGGCCGGGATCGCGCACGTCACCATGCGCCGGGCGCTGCCGGGCGAGGTGTGACGGAGCCGTCCGCCGGTCGCGAGACACCTTCCTGTCGGTCCCCCGGAGTAGACCTCCGTGGTGCGAGGATCGGGGTCACCCCCCGGCCCGCACCCCGGACCACAGCACCGCCGGTCTTCCCCGCCGGTCGCCCGCCGGATACCCGACGGCCGGGCACGCACGACCCGTGAGGAGCACCAAGCCCCGTGAGCACCCCGTCGTCCGACTCGTTCGTGCACCTGCACGTACACACCGAGTACTCGATGCTCGACGGAGCGGCCAAGCTGCCGGAGGTCACCCGGGCCGCCGCCGAGCAGGGGATGCCCGCCCTGGCGATGACCGACCACGGCAACGTCTTCGGCGCCTACGACTTCTACAAGCAGGCCACGAGCGCCGGCGTGAAGCCGATCATCGGCATGGAGGGCTACTACACCCCCGGCTCGCGCTTCGACCGCGCGCCCTTCGACTTCGGCGACAAGCTGATCGACGAGGAGGGCGACGGCGGGTCGAACCGGGGCAAGGCCGCGTACACCCACATGACGCTGCTGGCCCGCACCACCGAGGGGATGCACAACCTCTTCCGCATCTCCTCGATGGCCAGCCTGGAGGGGCAGTACCGCAAGCCGCGGTTCGACCGCGACCTGCTGGAGCGCTACGGCACGGGCCTGATCGCCACCACCGGCTGCCCGTCGGGCGAGGTGAACATGTGGCTGCGCGCCGGCAAGGAGGACCGCGCCCGCCAGGCCGCCGCCGACTTCCAGGACATCTTCGGCAAGGAGAACTTCTACGCCGAGCTGATGGACCACGGGCTGTCCATCGAGAAGCAGACCCGCCCGGCGCTGCTGCGCATCGCCCAGGACCTCGGCATCCCGCTGCTGGCGACCAACGACCTGCACTACACGCACCAGGAGGACGCCGACGCCCACGACGCCCTGCTGTGCATCCAGACCGGGTCGCGCCTCAACGAGCCCAACCGCTTCAAGTTCAACGGGAACGGCTACTACCTGAAGAGCGCCGCGGAGATGCGCGCGCTGTTCACCGGGGACCTCGCCGCGGCCTGTGACAACACCCTGCTGGTCGCCGAGCAGTGCGAGATCAGCTTCACCGAGGGCGCGGACCTGATGCCCCGGTTCCCGCTGCCGCCGGGGGAGGACGAGACCTCCTGGTTCGTCAAGGAGGTCGAGCGCGGTCTGCACAAGCGCTGGCCGAACGGCATCCCCGACCACGTGCGCAAGCAGGCCGACTACGAGGTCGGGATCATCACCCAGATGGGCTTCCCGGGGTACTTCCTCGTGGTCGCCGACTTCATCAACTGGGCCAAGGACAACGGCATCCGGGTCGGCCCCGGGCGTGGCTCGGCCGCGGGCTCGCTGGCCGCCTACGCCATGGGCATCACCGACCTCGACCCGCTGGCGCACGGGCTGATCTTCGAGCGGTTCCTCAACCCCGAGCGCGTCTCCATGCCCGACGTCGACATCGACTTCGACGACCGCCGCCGCGGCGAGGTCATCCAGTACGTCTCGCAGAAGTACGGCGAGGAACGGGTCAGCCAGATCGTCACCTACGGCACCATCAAGGCCAAGGCCGCGATCAAGGACGCCGCCCGCGTGCTCGACCGGCCCTACTCGGTCGGCGACGAGCTGACCAAGCTCATGCCCCCGGACGTGATGGGCAAGGGCATCCCGCTGGCGGGGGTCTTCGACCCCAAGCACGACCGCTACAAGGAGGCCGCGGAGTTCCGGGCGCGCTACGAGTCCGACCCGGGTGCGGCCGAGGTCGTCGACCAGGCGCGCAAGCTCGAGGGGCTGAAGCGCCAGTGGGGCGTGCACGCCGCCGGCGTCATCATCGGCCGCTACCCGCTGATCGACTCGATCCCGATCATGCGGCGCGAGGCCGACGGCGCCATCATCACGCAGTTCGACTACCCGACCTGCGAGACGCTCGGCCTGCTGAAGATGGACTTCCTGGGCCTGCGCAACCTCACGGTGATCGACGACGCGCTGCGCAACATCGTGGCGAACGGCAAGGAGCCGATCGACCTCGACGAGATCAGCAAGGACCTCACCGACCCGGCCACCTACGCGCTGCTGTCCCGCGGTGACACCCTCGGGGTCTTCCAGTTCGACGGCGGCCCCATGCGCTCGCTGCTGCGGCTGATGCGGCCGGACAACTTCGAGGACATCTCCGCGGTCGGCGCGCTGTACCGGCCCGGCCCGATGGGTGCCAACTCGCACACCAACTACGCGCTGCGCAAGAACGGCCAGCAGGAGATCACGCCGATCCACCCGGAACTGGCCGAGCCGCTGGAGGACATCCTCGGCACGACCTACGGCCTGATCGTCTACCAGGAGCAGGTCATGGCGATCGCGCAGAAGGTCGCCGGGTACTCCCTCGGCAAGGCCGACCTGCTGCGCCGGGCGATGGGCAAGAAGAAGAAGTCGGTCCTCGACGCGGAGTTCGTCGGCTTCGAGGCCGGCATGAAGGAGCGCGGCTACTCCGCCGCGGCGGTCAAGACGCTGTGGGACATCCTCGTCCCGTTCGCCGACTACGCCTTCAACAAGGCCCACTCGGCCGCCTACGGCCTGGTGTCCTACTGGACCGCCTACCTCAAGGCGAACTACCCGGCCGAGTACATGGCCGGGCTGCTGACCAGCGTCGGCGACGACAAGGACCGCCGGCCGATCTACCTGGCCGAGTGCCGGCGGATGGGCATCAAGGTGCTCCCCCCCGACGTCAACGAGTCGTCCTGGGACTTCACCGCCGTCGGTACCGACATCCGCTTCGGTCTCGCGTCGGTGCGCAACGTCGGGCACAACGTCGTCGACTCGATCCGCCGGGCCCGCGAGGAGAAGGGCGCCTTCAAGGACTTCGCGGACTTCATGCGCAAGATCGACACGGTCGCCTGCAACAAGAAGGTCATCGAGTCCCTGGCCAAGGCCGGCGCCTTCGACTCCCTCGGCCACTCCCGCCAGGGCATCGTCGCCGTGCACGCCCAGGCCGTCGACTCGGCGATGGCGCTCAAGCGCAAGGAGGCCGAGGGTCAGTTCGACCTGTTCGGCAGCTTCGGCGGGGACGCCGGGGAGGACGACCCGTTCAGCGGCGCGCTGGACATCGCGATCCCCACGGCGGACTGGTCGAAGTCCGAGCGGCTGGTGTTCGAGCGCGACATGCTCGGCCTCTACGTCTCCGACCACCCGCTGCACGGCGTGGAGCACGTGCTCGCGTCCAACGCGGACACGCCGATCGCCGAGATCAACGCGGGCGGCGTCGAGGACGGCGCGAACGTCACGATCGCCGGCATCCTCACCTCGGTCGCCCCCCGCACCAACAAGCAGGGCGCCCCCTGGGCGATCGCCACCCTCGAGGACCTCGAGTCCGGCATCGAGGTGCTCTTCTTCCCGAAGACGTGGGCGGAGGTCTCGGAGAAGGTCGTCCGCGACCAGATCGTCGTGGTCAAGGGCCGGATCAGCCGGCGCGACGACCAGCCCTCGCTGTTCGGCTCCGAGGTCACCATCCCCGAGCTGACCGAGGGGGCGCGCGGCCCGGTCCTGGTGTCGATGGCGGCGGCCCGCTGCACCCCGCCGGTCGTCGAGCGGCTCCGCGAGGTGCTGGGCAGCCACCCGGGCACCACCGAGGTGCAGTTGAAGCTGGTCAACGGCAGCCGGGAGACCGTGCTGCGGCTGGACCAGGGACTGCGGGTGCGCCCCAGCACCGCCCTGATGGGTGACATCAAGGCGCTGCTGGGCCCGACCAGCGTCGCCCTGCTCTGAGGGAGGGCCCTGCTGCAGGTCCCCTGCACCACGTCGCCGGCTCGGGGGCGGGACCCCGGACGGCGCGGCCCCTGCAGCAGGGTCGCGGGATGAGGCACCCGGCCCGGCGAGGTTGACTGGTGCCGTGGACAGCATCCCCGCACCCGCTCCCGCCGGGCCGCCGCCCGTCCGCCCGGCCCGGTGGGGCGCCGGTGCCCGCTGGTCCGGCGGCGCCGAGCTGCGCGCGGACCTGCGCAGTTCGCTGGCGCTGACCGCGGGGCTGCTGCTGGCCGGTCTGCCGACCGGGCTGCTGTGGTGGGCGCTGGCCCCGCGGGCGACCTTCGAGGTCACCGACGAGGGCCCGGTCCCGGTCGGCCGCCCGTCGGCCGAGCTGCTCGTCGCCGACGACGCCGTCTACACCCTGGTGCTGGCCGGCCTCGGGCTGGTCGCCGGACTCGCCGCCTGGCGGCTGCGCCGCCGCCGCGGAGTGGCCACCGTGCTCGCCCTCGCCGTCGGGACGCTGCTGGCCGCGCTGGTCGCCTGGCAGCTCGGCGAGCTGCTGGGTGCCGGGCCCACCCCCGCCCAGCTGACCGACGTCGGCACCGAGGTGGTCACGCCGCTGCGGCTGAGCTCGATGGCCGCACTTGCGGCCGCCCCGTTCCTCGCCGTGCTCGGCTACGTGGTGTCCACGCTGCTCACCCCCGCCGAGGACCTCGAGCGGCCCGGTCCAGCACCGGCCGCCGGCAGCCCCGGACCGACCGGTGCGGCCGCCCCTGCGAGCGGCCCCGTCCAGGACCCCGCTGGCCCCCTGCAGGGTCCCGCCGCGAGCTCGCGAGTGGCGGGCGGGAGGGGGTCCTCCTACTAGTTCATGCTCCGCGGGCCGGTGAAGCCCTGCAGCGGGGCGGGCACCGCGCCCACGGTCTCCAGCAGCGTCAGCTCCCGGCGCAGCAGCCGCGACTCGGCCTGCAGCCGGCGACGGGTGGCGGACTCGGCCAGCAGCTCCTGCCGGTCCTCGCTGGTCAGCAGCGCCGCCGAGGCCACCAGGTAGGACAGCGCGCGGGGGTTCCCCGCGACGGCCTCGATCAGGTCGGCGGCATCGGGGTCCTCGCCGTCGACGTCCCCGGTCAGCGCGGCCACCGCGGTCACGTAGCGGGCGAACAGGTCGCCCACCCCGCGCACCAGCACGTCCATCGAGCCGCGCGCCACCTCCGACACCAGGTCGTCGTGCGCGGCGTCGGCCGGCCAGCCACCCGGCGGGGTCAGCCCGTCGTGGTCGCCCGCGGCCTCCTCGGCGGCCTCCTCCTCGGCCAGCCACTCGACCTGGGCCTGCAGGTAGGGCGGGTCGTCGCCGACGACGACGTCGAGCAGCCGGAACCGGTCACCGCCGACGCAGACGACGTGGAAGGTCCCGTCGGGCTGGGGGCGCACGGTCTGCACCCGCGCGGTGCAGCCGACGTCGTAGAGCGCCTCGGCAGGGGCGACGTGCTCGACCTCCCAGCCCTGCCGGATGGCCACCACGCCGAAGCAGCGACCGGCGCCCTCCGGCCGATCGAGCAGGTCGCGCACCAGCCGCCGGTACCGCGGCTCGAAGACGTGCAGCGGCAGGACCACCCCGGGGAACAGCGGCGTCCCCAGCGGGAAGAGCGGGATGAGGTCCACGGTCGGCGAGCCTACGGGTGGGGGCGGCTCCCGGACCGGGCAGCACGGCGGACGGCGGGAGGCCGGCGGCTACCCTGGGGTGTTCCGTTCCCGCCCCGGAGGTCCGCCCGTGCTCACCCGCATCGACCTGCGTGGATCCGCGCTACCGGGGGTGCGCGAGCTCGCCGGCCTGCTGCCCCGCGCCGCCACCGACATCGACTCGGTGCTCGCCACGGTGCGGCCGCTGTGCGAGGACGTGCGGCTGCGCGGCGCCCAGGCCGTCCGCGAGATCACCGCCCGCCTCGACGGCGTCGACCTCGAGGACTTCGCCGTCCCGCAGCAGGCCGTCGACGACGCCCTCGCCGGCATCGACCCCGCCGTCCGCGCCGCGCTCGAGGAGGCCATCGCCCGCGTCCGGCGGGTGCACGCCGACCAGCGCCGCACCGACGTCACCACCGAGGTCGTCACCGGCGGCACGGTCACCGAGCGCTGGCTGCCGGTGCGCCGCGTCGGGCTCTACGTGCCCGGCGGGCTGGCGCCGCTGCTGTCCAGCGTCGTGATGAACGTCGTCCCCGCGCAGATCGCCGGCGTGGAGTCGATCGCGGTGGCCTCGCCGCCGCAGCGCGACCACGGCGGGCTGCCCGACCCCGGCGTGCTGGCGGCGTGCGCGCTGCTCGGGGTCACCGAGGTCTACGCCGTCGGCGGGGCACAGGCCATCGCCGTCTTCGGCTACGGCGCCGGCTCCTGCGAGCCGGTCGACATGGTCACCGGCCCGGGCAACGTCTACGTGACGGCGGCCAAGCGGCTGCTGCGCGGGCTCATCGGGATCGACTCCGAGGCCGGCCCCACCGAGGTCGCGATCCTCGCCGACGACACCGCCGACCCGGTGCACGTCGCCGCCGACCTGGTCAGCCAGGCCGAGCACGACCCGCTGGCCGGCGCGGTGCTGGTCACCGACAGCGAGGCCCTGGCCGACGCCGTCCTGGACCTGGTGCCCGGGCAGGTCGCCGCCACCAAGCACTCCGACCGGATCACCACCGCGCTGGACGGCAGCCAGTCGGGCGTCGTCCTGGTGGACGACGTCGACGCCGGCCTGCGGGTGGTCGACGCCTACGCCGCCGAGCACCTGGAGATCCAGACCCGGGACGCCCGCGAGGTGGCGATGCGGGTGCGCAACGCCGGAGCGGTCTTCGTCGGCGCGTGGTCGCCGGTCTCGCTGGGCGACTACATCGCCGGGTCCAACCACGTGCTCCCCACCGGTGGCTGTGCGCGGCACTCCAGCGGGCTGTCGGTGCAGTCGTTCCTGCGCGGCATCCACCTCGTGGAGTACGACGAGCAGGCCCTGGCCGACGTCGCCGGGCACATCGACGCCCTCGCCGGCGCGGAGGACCTGCCCGCGCACGCGGCCGCCGTCCGGGCCCGGCAGCGCTCGTGACGAGCTCCGTCGTCAACAGCATGGACGGGCTCCCGCTGCGGCCGGAGCTGCGCGGGCGCACGCCCTACGGCGCTCCGCAGCTGCAGGTCAGGTACCGGCTCAACACCAACGAGAACCCGCACCCGCTGCCGCCGGAGCTGCTCGCCGACCTCGGCACCGCGCTCGGCCACGCGGCGCTGGAGCTCAACCGCTACCCCGACCGGGACGCCGTCGAGCTGCGCCGCGACCTGGCCGCCTACCTGACCCGCGCCGGCGGGGCCGCGATCGAGCCGGCGCAGGTCTGGGCGGCCAACGGCTCCAACGAGGTGCTGCAGCAGGTGCTGCAGGCCTTCGGCGGGGCGGGACGGACGGCGCTGGGCTTCACGCCGTCCTACTCGATGCACCCGATCATCTCCGCGGGGACCGGGACGGCCTGGGTCGACGGGCACCGCCGCGAGGACTTCACGATCGACGCCGAGCAGGCCGCCGCCCAGGTGCGTGAGGTGCGCCCCGACGTCGTCTTCGTCACCAGCCCGAACAACCCGACCGGCACCGCGGTCGCGTTGGACACCATCGCGACGGTCTACGACGCCACCGACGGGGTCGTCGTCGTCGACGAGGCGTACACGGAGTTCGCCCGCACGGGCACCCGGTCGGCGCTCACCCTGCTCCCCGGCCGGCCGCGGCTGCTGGTGAGCCGGACCATGAGCAAGGCCTTCGGGATGGCGGGCCTCCGGCTGGGCTACCTGGCCGCCGACCCCGCGGTGGTCGACGCCCTGCAGCTGGTGCGGCTGCCCTACCACCTCTCCTCGCTGACGCAGGCGGCCGCGCGGGCGGCGCTGGCGCACACCGACGCGCTGTTGGCGACCGTCGACGCGGTCAAGGCCGAGCGGGACCGGATCGTGGCCGCGCTGCCGGGCCTCGGGCTGACCAGCGTGCCCAGCGACGCGAACTTCGTCCTCTTCGGGCACTTTGCCGACGCCCCCGCGGTCTGGAAGGCGCTGCTCGCCCATGACGTCCTCGTGCGCGACGTCGGCCTGCCCGGCTGGCTGCGCGTGACCGCCGGGACCACGGAGGAGACCGATGCCTTCCTCACCGCGCTGGGTGAGGTCGTGCGTGAGCAGCACCTGGGAGGATCGGGGTCATGACCCGCACCGCACGCGTCGAGCGCGAGACCAACGAGACCAAGCTCGTCGTCGAGCTCGACCTCGACGGCACCGGCACCAGCTCGATCAGCACCGGGGTCGGGTTCTACGACCACATGCTCACCGCGCTGTCCAAGCACAGCGGCATCGACCTCACCGTCCAGGCCGACGGTGACCTGCACATCGACGCCCACCACACGGTGGAGGATGTCGCCATCGCCCTGGGCCAGGCGTTCGCGCAGGCGCTCGGGGACAAGCGGGGCATCACCCGCTACGGCGACGCGACGATCCCGATGGACGAGGTGCTCGCGCAGGCCGCCGTCGACCTCTCCGGCCGGCCGTACTTCGTGCACTCCGAGCCCGAGGACATGACGCCGATGATCGGGCCGGACTACCCGACCAGCCTGACCAAGCACGTGCTGGAGTCCTTCGCGTTCAACGCGCGGATCAGCCTGCACGTGCGGGTGCTCTACGCCGGCCGCGATGCCCACCACATCGTCGAGGGCCAGTTCAAGGCCCTGGCCCGGGCGCTGCGGGCGGCGGTCGCGATCGACCCGCGGGTGACCGACGTCCCCTCCACCAAGGGCGCGCTGTGATCCCGTGACCTTCGCCGTCATGCTCCTGCTCGTCGGCGGTTTCCTGCTCGGCGGGGCGTACAGCATCTGGCGGGCCGACTCCGACACCAAGGGCCGTACCGGACCGCAGATCGGCTTCGCCGTCGTCCTGCTGGTCGGGGCGGTGCTGGCGACCGCGTCGGGCATCCTCCGCCTGGTGTGAGCGGCGAGGCGCGCTTCCTGGACGTCGTCCTCGCCGACCCGACGGTGGCGGCGGTGCTGGAGCGCGCTCCGGCGCTCGGCGTGCGGGATTGGTGGATCACCGCCGGGGTGCTCTTCCAGGCGGTGTGGAACGAGGCGACCGGTCGGCCGGTCGGCACCGGGGTGCGCGACGCGGACCTCTTCTACTTCGACCCCGACACCTCCTGGGACGCCGAGGACGCCGTCATCCGCCGCGGCGCGGAGCTGTTCGGTGACCTGCCGGTGCCGGTGGAGATCCGCAACGAGGCCCGGGTGCACCTCTGGTACGCCGACCGCTTCGGCGCCCCCACCCGGCCGCTGCGCGACTGCACCGACGCCATCGAGGGTTTCGCGGCGGTCTGCTGCTGCTACGGCGTGACCGTCGACCGGGACGGCCGGCTGCGCGTGCACGCGCCCTACGGCTACGACGACCTCTTCGATCTGGTCGTCCGGCCCAATCGGCACAGCCCGGCGCCGCGGCACGTCTACGAGGCCAAGGCCGAGCGATGGGCCGCCGTCTGGCCGGAGCTCACCGTGCTGCCCTGGGACGACGCCGCCCGGGAGCGGTGAACGGCCGGAGGTCCAGCGCGGGCCGGGCAGAGCGCCGGTGTCCGAGCACGCCGAGCTGCACGACCTCGGGGGTCGTGCGGCTCGGTGTCGGGTGTTCGGGAGCGCGGTCAGGCTGCCGCGTCGAGTCGGGGTCCGGTGCGGATCTCGGTGCCGTCGGGGCGCCAGGTGTGCCATCGGCCGTCGGGTTGCCGCTCGACGCGGAAGCCGTGGTGGACCTTGGTGTGGTGCCGTTCGCACAGCAGCGCGGAGTTCTCCAGGCTGGTCTGGCCGCCGTCGATCCAGGCGAGCAGGTGGTGCACGTCGCACCAGGAGGTCGGCGCCCCGCAGCCGGTGAACACGCAGCCGCCGTCGCGGACCTCCGCGGCCCGGCGCAGGTGGGGTGGCACCAGGCGCAGGGTGCGGCCGTGGTCCAGCGGCATCCCGTCGGGGCCCATCACGATCCGGGTGACCTGGCTGTCGCAGGCCAGCCAGCGGGCCCGGGCGGCGGAGATGGCCGCGCCGCAGCCCAGCTCGCCGGCGCCGGGGTGGGTGCCGGGCCCGAACAGGTCCTCGGCGTCGATCTTCACGATGACCTGCGGTTTGTGCCCGCGCAGCACCGGCAGGGAGCCGGCGGCCAGGGCGGTGTCGCACAGCTGCACCAGCGCGTCGGCGAGCTGCTGGGACCGGGTGCGCTCGTCCCCGGCGGCCCGGCCGGCCTGCACCACCGCCTCCAGCGCGGTCTGCAGCCGCTCCCCGCCCACCGCGTCCAGGTCGAACCGGCCG
>NZ_FNIQ01000005.1 GCF_900104025.1 Geodermatophilus sp. DSM 45219
CAGGCCAAGACCGCCACCCTCGCCCTCACCTTCTCCGGCGTCCAGCGCGCCGCCGCCACCCGCTGACCCCCACGCGACCCGGACACCCGAGGAGCTGAGATGACCGCGATCCCGATGCCCGCCCCCGGGGCAGCCCACCCGCTGCGACCGGTCGCCACGCGCCCCGCGACGGGGTTCCTGGGCCGCTGGTCGGTGCGGCTGCTGGTGGCCACCGCGGTCACCGCCTCCGCCGTCCTGGTCGCCGGCACCACCGCCGCGAGCGCCGCGTTCTCCGACTCCGCGGCCCTGCCGGCGATGACCGTCGGCACCGGCGCCGTCGCGCCGGCCACCAACGTGCGGGTCGATGTCTCCTGCGTCACCACGACGACGGTGGTCCAGCTGACGTACACGGTCTACGGCTGGGGCGCCCAGCTGACCGGCTACTCGGCGTGGTCGTCCACGGCCAGCGCGAAGAGCAACGTCGAGAGCGACGTGACGGTGCGGGAGGACGGCCCCAGGGGCAACCAGTACACGACGACCCGTACGACCAAGGACACCGAGCTCTACGCCTCGCTCAAGTGGACCCGGAGCGTCTCCCCCCGGGTCACCGGCTACCGGATGACGGCGCACACCGTCGCCGGCGACTTCGACATGGGCGGGACCGGCCCGAACGCCACCGAGATGACCGCGCGGTACGACGCGGACGTCGTCGACTTGGGTGCGACGCTCACGATCGACACGGTCACCGACTACGGCTGGATCGGCACCTCGAAGGCGAGCAACACCGTCAAGTGCTGACCTCGCCACCACGGCTCGATGCTGTTCCGCCGCACTCCCACACCCGACCGTGTGCGCCGATGCGCGGTTCGAGTGCCTCGAACTGTGCATCCCCGCACACGGTCGCTCGGGACACGTGTGTCGGCGGGCAAGGGGTGCGCCGGACCGGTCACTCGCTGGGCGGCTGCTCGCTGCCGTCGCCGATGGTCGCCACCGCGCGGGCCGCGTCGGGCCCCTCGTCGAGCAGCACCCGGAAGCCGTCGTCGTCCAGGATCGGCGCCTTGACCTGCACCGCCTTGTCGTACTTGCTGCCCGGGTCGGCGCCGACGACCACGAACCCGGTCTTCTTGCTCACCGAGCCGGTCACCTTGCCACCGCGCTCCTGGATGGCCGCGATGGCCTGGTCGCGGCTGAGGTCGCGCAGCGAGCCGGTGACGACGACGGTCATGCCGGTCAGCGGACCCGGCCCGGCGTCCTCCCCCTCGTCGGCCATCCGCACCCCGGCCGCCCGCCACTTCTCGACGACCCCGCGGTGCCAGTCGACGGCGAACCACTCCGTGACCGACCGGGCGATCGTCGGCCCCACCCCGTCGGCGGCGGCCAGCTCCTCCTCGGACGCCTCGGCGATCCGGTCGAGCGAGCGGAAGTCGCGGGCCAGCGCCTGGGCAGCGGTCGGGCCGACGTGCCGGATGGACAGCGCGACCAGCACCCGCCACAGCGGGACGTCCTTGCGGATCTGCAGGTTGGCCAGCAGCTTGCCCCCGTTCGCCGACAGGGTGCCGTCCTTCCTGGTGAAGAACGCCGTGCGCTCGAGCTTCTCGGCGTCGAGGGAGAACAGGTCGCCCTCGTCCTGCAGCAGGCCGCTCTGCAGCAGCGCGATCGCGGCCTCGTACCCGAGGTTCTCGATGTCGAAGGCGCCGCGACCGGCCACGTGGAAGACCCGCTCCCGCAGCTGGGCGGGGCAGGAGCGGGCGTTCGGGCAGCGGATGTCGGCGTCGCCCTCCTTCTCGTGCCGCAGCTCCGTGCCGCACTCCGGGCAGTGCGTGGGCATCTCGAACTCGCGCTCGTCGCCGGTGCGCGCGGCCACCACCGGTCCGAGCACCTCGGGGATCACGTCGCCGGCCTTGCGGATGACCACGGTGTCGCCGATGAGCACGCCCTTGCGCTTGACCTCGCTGGCGTTGTGCAGCGTGGCCAGCTGCACCGTCGACCCGGCCACCTTCACCGGCTCCATGTACGCGAAGGGCGTCACCCGCCCGGTCCGCCCCACGTTGACCCGGATGTCGAGGAGCTTGGTGGTGGCCTCCTCCGGCGGGTACTTGAAAGCGATCGCCCAGCGCGGCGCCCGCGACGTCGAGCCCAGCCGGCGCTGCAGCGCGACCTGGTCGACCTTGACCACCACGCCGTCGATCTCGTGCTCCACCGAGTGCCGCTGCTCGCGGTAGCGCTCGATGTAGGCCCACACGCCCTCGAGGTCGTCGACCACCTCGAAGCGGTCGCTGACCGGCAGCCCGAGCTCGCGCAACCGCGTGTAGGCCTCCGACTGCCGCTCCGGGCTGATCCCCTCGCGCGCGCCGAGCCCGTGCACGACCAGCCGCAGCGGCCGGGAGGCGGTGACCCGCGCGTCCTTCTGCCGGAGCGAGCCGGCGGCGGCGTTGCGGGGGTTGGCGAACGGCGGCTTGCCGTCGGCCACCTGCCCGGCGTTGACCTCGGCGAACGCCTCGACCGGGAAGTAGATCTCGCCGCGCACCTCGAGCAGCGGTGGGACGTCGTCCCCGCCGAGCTGCGGTGGGACGTCGTCCATCGTGCGCACGTTCGCGGTGACGTCCTCGCCCGTGACGCCGTCCCCCCGGGTGGCCGCGCGCACCAGCCGGCCGCGCTCGTACACCAGGTCCACGGCCACGCCGTCGACCTTCAGCTCGCACAGGTAGGCCGCCGCCGAGCCGACCTCGCGCTCGATCCGGCCTGCCCACGCCGACAGCTCGTCGCTGGAGAACGCGTTGTCCAGGCTCTGCATCCGCTCCAGGTGCCGGACCGGGGCGAAGGTGGCGGTGAAGCCCCCGTTGACCTTCTGGCTCGGCGAGTCCGGCGTGACCAGGGCCGGGTGCGCGGCCTCGATCGCCGTGAGCTCGCCCATGAGCTCGTCGTACTGCCCGTCGCTGACCAGCGGCGCGTCCTGCACGTAGTAGGCGAACGCGTACCGGTCGAGCTCCTCGGACAGGTCGCGGTGCCGGGTGCGCGCGTCGTCGGGGACCTCGGTGAGGTCCTCCCGCTCGGTCGGGGCCTCGACCTGGGGCTCGTCCAGCTCGGCGTCGGTGGTCACGGCGGAACGGTATCCGGCGGGTCCGACGGGGAACGCCGCCGCCGCGACGGTCACCCGGTCGGGGCGACCCCGGCCGGTGGGCGCTCCACGGAGCGGTTCCGGCGCCGGGGCGGGCGGACCTCGACCAGCGAGAAGAGCCCCAGGACCGCGGCGAGCACGCCGAACCCGACCCGCCCGTCCCCGACCTGCACCCAGGCCACCACGAACAGCGCGAGGGCGGACACGCCGTTGCCGACCCGGTAGCCGACGGGCCGCTCCCGGCCCAGGCGCGCCCAGCGGTCGACCCAGCTGCCGCTCCCCGGAGCCGGGGCGTAGTCACCGCGGACGGCGGCGCGCATGCCGCCGGCGATCCCCCGGCCCTCCACCCGCTCGGCACCGGAGACCTCCCGGCCGGCCAGCAGGTCGGGCACCTGCTCCGGCAGTCCCAGCACGGCGACGAGGCGGTCCAGCACCTCGGCCGGCGAGCCCGGGTCGGCCAGCACCGCGGTCAGCTCGTCCACGGGCCGGCCGGTCTCCCGCGCGAGCACCGCCGGGTCGCCGGGCGCGACCCCCCAGCGGTGCCGGTCGAGCTCCCGGCCCCCGCGGTAGAGCACGTACTCCAGGTCGGCGTGGGTCAGCCGCAGCACCAGTGCGGTCGTCCGCAGGCCGGCGGCGGCACCGAACTGCAGCGCCCGCTCCTCGGCCGGTCGCGCCCCGTCGGGGACGACGGCCGTCCACTCCGCGCCGGCCACGAGGGACACCTCGTCCCGCGAGGTGCCGACGGCCTCGCGGACGCGGTGCACGGGGGCCTGCACCAGCAGGACGCCGTCCCGGTCGCGCAGCTCGTCGTCGTCCACCTGCAGCTCCGCCGGGACCGCGGCCCGGACGAGTCGCACCGCCTCGGCGCCGTCCCGCCAGTCGGCCGCCGCGAGCGGCACGCCGGTGCCGTCCCGGCCGACGAGGTCCCACCCGTCCGCCGCGGAGCGCACCAGGCCGACCGCGTCGGCCCAGCGGACGGTGAGCAGGCGCCCGTCCCCCAGGTCCGCGCTGACGCCCTCGTCGCCCACGAGGAGCACCGCACCGCGCGGCGCTCCTCGACGCCGGGCGGCGCGGAACGCCCGCCCGGTCACCCGGTCGGCCGACCACTCGGGCAGCCGGGGCAGGCCCGGCGGCGGCTCGGTGCCCTGGGCGACCCCCAGGACGGCGGCGTCGCGCAGGGCGGCCGCCGCCGCCCGCACCTCCCCGGCGTCCAGCCGCTCGACCTCGGCCCGCAGCTCCTCCCCCGTGGCGACGGGCACACCGGTGACCCGCCCGCAGGCGCTCGCCCGTGCCGCGGCGGCGTCGGACCGCGGGTCGTCGAGGTACTCGGCCACCAGGGCCCGCTCGTGCTCCAGCTCGGCCGGCAGCGGACCCTCGTCGGCCAGCCGCTGCACCTCGCGCCAGAGCAGGCGGGCCACCACGGCGGTCTCCCCCGGCCGCGCGTCCGAGGACAGGACGACGACCCGGCGGTGGACGTCCAGCGGCACCTGCTCGACCCCGACGGCGTAGGCGACGCCGCGGCGGGAGCGCAGCTCCTCCTCCACGCGTGCCCGCAGGACCTCCGTGGTGGCCACGAGCGCCGGACTCCTCGGGACCTCGGCGGCCAGTGCGACCCGGTCCTCGAGGGCGAACTCGGTCCAGGCGGGCGTGCGCAGGTCCCGGCGCAGGTGGGGGGCGCGCTGCGGTGCCGGCCCGGCGGTCAGCGGCAGGGAGAGTCCCTCGGGCACCGGTCCGGCCAGCCACAGGGCGGCGTTCCCGGCGACGAACCACCGGCGCGCCCAGGCCCGGACGTCGTCGGCGGTCAGCGAGCGCAGGGCCGGCTCGCGCACTGACGCCAGCCCCGGGCCGGTCGCACCGAACAGCTCGCCGAGGAGGACGGCCGCGTCGGGAGCGGCGGCGAGACCGCCCTCGCTGCGCAGCACGTCGGCGTCGACGGCGAGCCGGTCGGTGGGCAGGTCGGCCAGCGCGGTGCACACCGCCTGCAGGAAGCCGGCGACCCGGTCGGGCGCACCGGTGGCCGTGAACTCGGTGAGGGTGACGTCGACCGACGCGTTGCACTGGGTCGTCGTCCGCCCGAGGGCGCCCATCGCCAGGTGCTCGACCAGGTGGGTGATGCCGCCGTGGACGACGTCCTCGTCGCGGCGGCCGACGCCGAACACCAGCCCGGCCGCCAGCGGCGGCGGGCCGTCGGCCACGAACACGGGGATCCCGTCGATGGTGAGCTCGCGCACCGCGGCAGCGTAGGGCCCGGGGCGTCACCGAGTGCGCACACACGCTCACTCATCGCTCGTCCGAGGGGTCACTCGGGGAGCAGGTACCTCGCGGCCTCGCGCACGTGGGTCATCGCCCGGCGCGCGTAGCCCGGCGTCGCGCCGGCGAGACCGCAGGACGGCGTGAGGGTGACCGCCCCGTGCAGCCGGTCGGCGGGGAAGCCGAGTTCCCGCCACCACGCCTGCACCCGCGACGCGGTCGCCCTCGGCGCGGGCAGCGCGGTGTCGGTACCCGGGACCACCCCCGGGAACAGGTGGGTGCCGGCCTCGACGGCCGTGCCCAGGGCGTCGAGGTCCTGGACCAGCCCGAGGTCGAAGGAGACCGCGTCAGCGCCGGCCGAGCGGACCAGCTCCAGCGGCGCCCGGTCGGCGCAGCAGTGCACCAGCACAGGCCCGGGTAGCGCGCCGACGACCGCGGCGAGCTCCTGCTCCACCACCGGCGCCTCCACGGCGGTCAGCTTGCCGAACCCGCTCGCGGTGGGCAGCGCGCCGAGGAGGACGGCGGGCAGCGAGGGCTCGTCCAGCTGGACGACCAGCTGTGCCCCGGGCACCCGCGCGGCGACGGCGGCGACGTGCGCGGTCAGGCCCTCGGCGAGCGACTGGGCCAGGTCGCGCCGGGCCCCGGGGTCGACGACGGCGCGGTCGCCGCGCGCGCGCTCGAGGCCGGCGGCCAGCGTCCACGGCCCGGCCGCCTGCACCTTGAACGGACCGGTGTAGCCCCCGGCCACGTCGTGGAGCGCGTCGAGGTCGCGGGCCAGCAGCTCCTCGGCGCGGCGCTGGTCGACACCCGGTCGCGGGACCAGCCGCCAGCCGGCCGGCGTCAGGTCGACGGCGAGGTCGACCAGGAGCGCGGCGCTGCGCCCCACCAGGTCCGCGCCGGCCCCGCGGCCGGGCAGCTCCGGCAGGTGGGCGAAGTCGGGCAGCTCGCCGGTGACCACGCGCAGCGCCTCGACCGGGTCGGCGCCGGGCAGCGAGCCCACGCCGGTGGCCGGGCCCCACGACGGGCGCGGGGGCGCCGGCTCCACCTCGGGGGACGGTCCGGTCGGTGGGGTCACAGCGGCGACGGTAGCCCGCGCCCGGCTCCGTCCAGGGCCGGCCCCGTCCCGCGGCTCGCCGCGAGCCTGGCAACGTACTGGAACGGCCACCCTTCAGGGTCCCGCGCCGAGCGTGCGAGGCGTGGGGGGAAGGGTGGTCCTTGCTCAGGCGGTGGCGAGGACCGTGCCCTGCCCGAGCACCAGGTCGCCCCGCTCGGCGTCCGGGGCATAGAGCACCGCGGACTGCCCCGGGGCGACCCCGCGCTGCGGCGGGTCGAGCAGCAGCCGCAGCCCGCCGTCGTCCCCGGCGGTGACCTCGCACGGCACCGGGGTGCCGTGCGCGCGCAGCTGCACCTCGGCGCGGAGCGGCAGCGAGGGGACGGCGCCGGTCCAGGTCGGGCGCGCGGTGCGCACCTCGGCCACCCCGGCCAGGTCGGCGGTGCCGACGGTCACGGTGCGGCTGACCGGCTCGATGCCCAGCACGTAGCGCGGCCGGGAGTCCCCGACCGCCACACCCAGCCCGCGGCGCTGGCCGACGGTGAAGCCGTAGGCGCCGGCGTGCTCCCCGACGACGGCGCCGGTGGCCGCGTCGACGACCGGGCCCGGCTGCTCGCCGAGCCGGCGGGTGAGGAAGCCGCGGGTGTCGCCGTCGGGGATGAAGCAGATGTCGTGCGAGTCGGCCTTGGTGGCCACCGCGAAGCCCCGCTCGGCGGCGATCCCGCGCACCCGCTGCTTGGTCATCGACCCGAGCGGGAAGACCGCGCCGGCGAGCTGACCAGCGGTGAGCACGGCGAGCACGTAGGACTGGTCCTTGGCCGCGTCGACCGAACGCCGCAGCTCGCCGTCCACCAGCCGGGCGTGGTGCCCGGTGACGACCGCGTCGAAGCCGAGCGCCTGCGCCCGGTCCAGCACCGCGGAGAACTTGATCCTCTCGTTGCAGCGCAGGCACGGGTTGGGCGTGCGACCGGCGGCGTACTCGGCGACGAAGTCCTCGACGACGTCCTCGGTGAAGCGCTCGGCGAGGTCCCAGACGTAGAACGGGATGCCGAGCTCGTCGGCGACCCGTCGGGCGTCGTGCGCGTCCTCGACGCTGCAGCACCCGCGGGCGCCGCTGCGCAGCGCCTGCCGGTCCGGCGAGAGCGCCAGGTGGACGCCGGTGACGTCGTGCCCGGCGTCCACGGCCAGCGCCGCGGCGACGGCCGAGTCCACTCCCCCGCTCATCGCGGCCAGGACACGCATCAGCGCCGTCCCATCCCGGCACGGCGCGCCCGCTCGACCACGGGACCGATCACGTCGAGGACCGCGTCGACGTCGGCGTCGGTCGAGGTGTGCCCGAGGCTGAACCGCAGCGAGCTGCGCGCCCGGTCGGGGTCGGCGCCGGTGGCCAGCAGCACGTGGCTCGGCCGCGCGACGCCGGCGCTGCAGGCCGACCCGGTGGAGCACTCCACGCCGCGGGCGTCGAGCAGCATCAGCAGGGCGTCGCCCTCCGCCCCCGGGAAGGACAGGTGGGCGTTGCCCGGCAGCCGCCCGGGCCCGCCGGCGACGACGTCGTCCAGGCGGGCGCCGTTGAGCTGCGCGTCGGGGACCTGCGCCACCACGCCGGCGACCAGCCGGTCGCGCAGCACGGCCAGCCGGTCCGCGCGGTCCTCCCGCTCGGCGACGGCGACGGTCGTGGCCACCCGCAGCCCGACGATCGCGGCCACGTCCAGCGTGCCGGAGCGGACGTCGCGCTCCTGGCCCCCGCCGTGCAGCAGCGGCGCGCACTCGGTCTCGCGGCGCAGCAGCAGCACGCCGGCGCCCATCGGACCGCCGAGCTTGTGCCCGGTCATGGTCAGCGCGTCGACCCCGCTGGCGGCGAAGTCGACCGGCACCTGCCCGACGGCCTGGACGGCGTCGGTGTGCAGCGGGACGCCGACCGCGTGCGCCACCTCCGCCAGGGCCGCCAGGTCGCTGACCGTGCCGATCTCGTTGTTCGCCCACATGACGCTGGCCAGCGCGACGTCCGCACCGTCGCCCAGCGCCTCGGCCAGCGCCTCGGGCGTCACCCGGCCGGTCGGCTCGACGGGCAGCCAGGTGACGTCGGCGCCGTCGTGCTTGGCCAGCCACTCGACGCTGTCGAGCACCGCGTGGTGCTCCGCGGGGCTGACCACGATCCGCCGGCGCCGGGAGTCGCTGTCGCGCCGGGCCCAGTACAGGCCCTTGACGGCGAGGTTGTCGCTCTCGGTGCCGCCGCCGGTGAACAGCACCTCCGACGGGCGGGCGCCCAGCGCCTCGGCCAGCCGCTCGCGCGACTGCTCGGCGACCCGGCGGGCGGCGCGGCCGCTGGCGTGCAGCGAGGAGGCGTTGCCCACCCGGCCCAGCTGCTCGGTCATCGCAGCGAGCACCTCGGGCAGCACCGGGGTGGTCGCCGCGTGGTCGAGGTACGTCATGACGTGGCCAGGGTAGTCGCGGGCGCGCCGGCCCCCGCCGGTCCGGCCGGGACGCCGGCCCGCGGGGCCACCACGGCGCCCAGGACGGCGAGCGCGGCGAGCACGACGGCCGCGGCGACCACCGCGCCGGCCAGGGGCAGCAGGCCGGCCGCCACCGCGGCGACGAGCACCCCGACCAGCCCGACGCACAGCGCCGCGGCGGTGACGTCCGCGATCTGGAACGCCGACGAGTCCGCGCCGCGCCGGTGCTCCGGCGACTGCTCGAGCAGGAGCACCCCGACGCTCGGCATGCCCAGCCCCATGCCCAGCCCGGCCACCGCCCAGGTGGGGTACGCCGCCCAGCCGCCGAGCCCGGGGTGGGCGACCAGCGCGCTGCCCGCCACGCCGACGGCGAGCAGGACGAAGCCGGCACGCAGCAGGCGGGCCCGGGAGACCCCGGGGTACCGGCCCTGCAGGTGCGCGGCGGCCGCCCAGCCGAACGCACCGGCGGTCAGCGGGAACCCGGCAGCCGCGGGACCCGCGCCGTGCAGCTGGGTCAGCGCCAGCGGCAGCAGCACGTCCATCCCGAAGAACGCCCCGGCCAGCAGCCCGCGGGAGGCGATGACGGCGGGCAGCCCGGCCCGGACCCGGACGACGCCCCGCGGCAGCAGCCGCCGCAGGCCCGCCGCCAGCGCGACGAGGCCGACCGCGGCGATCGCCGGGGAGAGCCGGTCCAGCCGCTGGCCGGCGACCTGCAGGGCCGCGGTGCCGAGCCCGGCCACCAGCGCCCACCCCGGACGGGCCAGACGGCCGCGGGACCGGGCCGCGGGCTGCGCCGGCTGCTGGGCGCGCAACGCGGGCAGCACGAGGACCGGGCTGAGCGCGGCCAGCGGCAGCAGGCCGAGGAACACCCACCGCCAGCCAGCGTGGGTCGTCACCAGTCCGGCGACCAGCGGCCCGACCAGCGCGGGCAGCACCCACGCCGCGGAGATCGCACCGAACAGCCGCGGCCGCAGCCGCGCCTCGTAGGCCTGCCCGGCGACCACGTACAGCGAGACGGCGACCAGCCCGCCGCCGAGGCCCTGCAGCGCGCGGGCGGCGACGAACGGCGCCATGCTGCCGGCGAGCCCCGCGGCCAGCAGTCCGGCGCCGAAGAGCCCGACGCCGAGCACGAGCGGCGTCCGTGGGCCCTGCCGGTCGCCGACGTCGCCGCCGACGACCATCCCCACCACCGAGGCGACCAGGTACGCGCTGAACGACCAGCCGTACCAGGCCAGCCCGTCCAGCTCGGCGACCACCGTGGGCATCGCCGTCCCCACGGCCATCGCCTCGAAGGCGACCAGGGTGACCAGCAGGAGCAGCCCGGTGGTCGGCAGCCGGTGCCGCCGGTCGAGGAGGCCGCCCACGGGCTCCCCGGTCGGCTCGCTCACAGGGAGTCCGAACGCCCCACGGGGTGCTCCATTCCCGCTCCGGGTCCCTTCCCGACCCGGGACGCACGTCGGGCGCCGACCCCGGCCGGGGTCGGCGCCCGACGCTGCGCCCTGGCACGGCCCCGTCCCGGGCCCCTGGGCGCGCGGAGGACGGGGTCCTCGGTCAGCCCCTGCGCGCGGTGATGGCCTCGGTGGCCTGCGGGACGACGGTGTTCAGGTCGCCCACGACGCCGAAGTCGGCGAGCTCGAAGATCGGCGCCTCGGGGTCCTTGTTCACCGCGACGATCGTCTTCGAGGTCTGCATGCCGGCCCGGTGCTGGATGGCCCCGGAGATGCCGACGGCGATGTAGAGCTGCGGGCTGACGGTCTTGCCGGTCTGCCCCACCTGGAAGGTGTGCGGGTAGTAGCCGGAGTCGACCGCGGCACGGGAGGCACCGACCGCCGCACCGAGGGAGTCCGCGAGGCCCTCGATGAGGGAGAAGTTCTCCGCCGAGGCCACGCCACGGCCACCGGACACGACGATCGAGGCCTCGGTCAGCTCCGGCCGCGAGGACTTCTGCTCCACCACCCGGTCCACCACCCGGGTGGCCCTCGCGGCGTCGGACAGCTGCACCGCCACCTGCTCCTCCTCGGCCGCGCCGGGGGCGGGCTCGGGGGTGACCGAGTTGCCGCGGACGGTGTAGATGGGGGTGCCGACGGTGACCTTGGAGTGCACGATCGTCGCCCCGGCGAAGGCGACCTGGGTCGCGGTGCCGTCACCGGCGATCTCGGTGACGTCGGTGAGGAAGCCGCTGCCGGTCTTGATGGCCAGCCGGCCGGCGATCTCCTTGCCCTCCGGCGAGGAGGGGATCACCACGGCCGCGGGCTGCTTGTCGGACACCAGCTGCGCGAGCACCTCGGCCTTGGGGGCGACCAGGAACTGCTCGACCTCCTCGGACTCGGCGACGTAGACCTTCGCCGCGCCGTACTCGGCCAGCTGCGCCGTGGCGGCGGCGGCCGAGCCGGGGCCGCCCACGACGACCGCGGCGGGCTCACCCAGCGCGCGGGCGGCGGTCAGCGCCTCCAGCGTGGTCTTGCGGACCCCCTCGCCGGTGGGGTTCAGCTCGACGAGGACCAGGACCTCTGCCATGACTGCTCAGTCTCCTTCTGCGCTTCGATCCGGGTCAGACGATCTTCTGGCCGGCCAGGAAGTCGACGAGCTTGCTGGCGCCGTCGCCCTCGTCGGTGACCTTCACCCCGGCGCCCTTGGGCGGGCGGCCGGCGAACTCGAGCACCTGGCTGGTGGCCATCGCCAGGCCCACGGTGGCCGGGTCGATGCCCAGGTCGGCCAGCGACAGCTTGGTCACCGGCTTCTTCTTGGCCGCCATGATCCCCTTGAAGGAGGGGTAGCGCGGCTCGTTGATGGTGTCCCAGGTGGACACGATCGCCGGCAGCGGCGCCTCCAGCGCCCAGTAGCCGCCGTCGGTCTGCCGCTCGACCCGCGCCATCCCGCCCTCGACGGTGAGCTTGCGCGCCCCCGACAGCAGCGGCAGGTTCAGCCGCTCGGCCAGCAGCGCCGGCATCACCGCCAGCTGGCCGTCGGTGGACTCCGCACCGCAGAGCACGATGTCGAAGCTCAGCTGCTGCAGCGCCGCGGCCAGGATCGCCGACGTCTGCGGCGCACACGCGCCGTGGATGGCGCCGTCCACCACGTGCACGGCCTTGTCCGCGCCCATCGACAGCGCCTTGCGGATCGCGTCGGCGGCCGACTCCGGGCCGACGGTCAGCACGGTGACCTCGCCGCCGTGGGCCTCCTTGAGCAGGAGCGCCTCCTCGATGGCGTACTCGTCGATCTCGTTGACGACGTTGTCCGCGCTCCCCCGGGCGACGGTGTTGTCCGCCGGGTCCAGGGAGCGCTCGCTCCCCGAGTCCGGGACCTGCTTGACCAGAACGACGATGTCCATCGTCAGACCCACCTCCACGTCTGAGGGGCCGCGGGCCGGCGCCCGCCTGCTCCGATGTTCCAGGTTACCGGCCGGTAACGGGTGGCCTGCCCGGGCTCCGAGGTGACCCGGGTCACCCTGGCGATCAGCGCCCGGTGAAGGTCGCCTTGCCGGGGCCGCTCTCCAGGAACGACCGCATGCCGGTCGCCTGGTCCTCGGTGTCGAACAGCTCGGCGAACAGCCGGCTCTCCAGGACCAGCCCCTCGTGGAGCGGCAGGTCCAGGCCCTCGTCGATCGCCTTCTTGGCCGCGGCCAGCGCCAGGGGCGGGCCGGCCGCGAACTTGCGCGCCATGGCCACGGCGGTCCCGTACACCTCGGCGTCGGGGACGACGGCGTCCGCCAGCCCGATCTCCAGCGCCTCCTCGGCGCCGACGTGCCGGCCGGTGAAGACCAGGTCCTTGGCCTTGGCCGGGCCGACCAGCCGGGCCAGCCGCTGCGTGCCGCCCGCGCCGGGGATGACGCCGAGCAGGATCTCCGGCTGGCCGATCCTGGCGCCGGCGCCCATGACCCGGAAGTCGGCGCACAGCGCCAGCTCGTAGCCGCCACCCAGCGCGTAGCCGGTGATCGCGGCGATCACCGGCTTGGGGACCTGCTGCACGGCGGTGAAGGAGTCGGTCAGCTCCCGGCCCCAGGCCACCATGCTGCTGCCGTCGAGCTGCGACATCGCCTTGATGTCGGCGCCGGCGGCGAACACCCGCTCCCCGCCGTAGACCACGACAGCGCGCACGTCCTCGCGCTCCCCGGCCTCCAGGGCCGCGGCGCGCACCTCCAGGTGCAGCTGCTCGTCGATCGCGTTCATCTTCGGCCGGTCCAGGCGGATGGTCCCCACCCCGTCCTCGACCTGCAGCGTCACGAACTCCGGCTGTGCCACGGGGACCTCCTGGCGGTGGACGACGTCGTCGCCCGCACCCTAGCCAGCAGCACCGCGCCGGCCTCGGGGCGGCTCAGGGGGCGGCGACCGGCGGGAAGACGTGCAGCCGGTGGTCCTCGGGCACCGCGGCGTCGGTGGCGACGACGAGCTCGGGCTCGCCGCGGGCGGCCTCCAGGGAGTCGACCAGGTCGCCGCAGCGCTGCGGCGACGGCACGCGGTACCCGTTGCCCGTGACCACCCAGACCGCCGATCCGGCGCCGGCGCGTTGCAGCAGGTCGGCCGCGACGGCCGCCGACGGGGTGCCGGCGACGCGGTCGGCGTAGTCGGTCCAGTCCACCCGGTCCGCGGGACCCAGGTCCGGGTACACGACCAGGTCCAGACCGCGCTCCGGCGGGACGAGGCGGGCCACCGACGGGCCCAGCTGGTCGGGGCAGAAGACGACCACGTCCCCCGGCGCGGCGTCCCCCAGGGCGCGGGCCACCTCTCCGGCCTGGGTGCGCGGTGCGGTCAGCTGCGGCAGCGCGGTGGCCAGTCCGAGTCCGGCGACCACCAGCAGCCCGGCGGCGCGCGTCCCGGTGCCCGGCAGCGCGGCCAGGCCCAGGGCGGCGAGGGCGAGGAAGGGCAGCACCGCGACGCTGGTGTAGCGACCGGCGACCGCGGTGCCCGTCAGCACGCTGACCGCACCGGCCACGAGCAGGGTCCCCGCCGACAGCGCCAGCAGGACCAGCCGCGACGGGCGCGGGCGCAGCGACAGCAGCAGGGTGCGCTCGCCGGGACGCCGGGGCGCGGCCGCGGCCAGCAGACCGACCGCGGCGAGCAGCACCAGCGCCGTCCCCAGGGCGTGGGCACGCAGCTCGAACCCGCCCCGCCAGGCCTCGAGGGCGATCGGCAGGGCGTCGAAGCCGGCCGCCTCCGCCCACGGCGTGCCGGTACGGGTGAGCTGCACCAGGAAGGACGGCAGCCAGGGCGCGAACAGCAGGACCCCCACCCCCAGCCCGGCCAGCACCCGCAGCGCCGGCCCGCGGCGGGCGGGCAGCGCCGCCAGCGCGAGCAGCCCGGCCGCCGCCACCAGGTGGGCGGCCCAGACGTGGGTGAGCAGCAGGGCACCGGTGACCGCGCCGAGGCCGAGGACCGGCCCGGCGCCGGGACGGCGCAGCACCGCGGCGCCCGCGGCGACGCCGAGGACGGTCAGCAGCACCAGCAGCGCGTACATCCGGCTCTCGCTGGCGTAGCGGACCAGGAACGGCGAGGTCGCCAGCAGCACGACCAGCGCGACCGCGGCCCGGCGGCCGGCCAGCCGGCGGGTGACGTGCCACGCCAGCGGCAGGGTGGCCACGCTGATGAGCGCGGACAGCGCCCGGACGGCGGTGGCGCTGGTGCCGAACACCGCCGTCCAGCCGTGCAGGAGCAGGTAGTACAGCGGCGGTGAGCCGTCCTGCTCCAGGGCGGCGAGGAGCTCGGGCAGCGGCAGCCGGGCGATGGCCACGCTCTGCGCCTCGTCGAGCCACAGCTCCGGCGGCGCGACGAACCGGGCGACCACCCCGGCGGCGACGCAGGCGGCCAGCACGGCGGCCAGCCACGCGACCGGCCAGGGCTGGGCGGGGCGCTCGCCGAGCCGGGTCCAGGCCGCGGACCGGCCGGTCGGGGCCCGGCGCGCCGGCGCGTCCCGGAGGGTGGGCGGCGCGTCCCCCGCGCTAGGCGGCACGCGGCCGGCGCGGCAGGACGGGGGCCGCCCGTCCGGTGCCGCTGCGCGCCGTCCCGTCGTCCGTGCCGGACGCGGGGTCCGTCCCGCCCTCGTGGTAGTCCTCCTCCACGTTGACCGCCCAGACGTCGTGCCCGGTCCCGGACACGATGTTCTCGACCGTCAGCATCGCGGTCACCATCGAGTGGTCCTGGTTGTTGTACTTGTGCATGCCGTTGCGCCCGACGGGGTGCACGTTGGGCACCGCCTCGGCCAGCCACGCCCGGATGACCTCGACCCGCTCGTCGTAGCCGGAGTCGTAGACCGGGTAGGCCTTCGACATCCGGACGACGAAGCCGCGCTCGACCCGGTCGGCGTCGACCAGGCCGAGCTGCTCCAGCTCCCGGGTCGCGAGCTCCACCAGGGCGTCGTCGTCGGTCTCCCAGGTCTCGTCGCCCTCGTCGACGAAGTACTCCAGACCCAGGCACGTCCGGCCGTCCTTGACCAGGAAGGGCGACCAGCTCCCGAAGTTTTGGATCCGCCCCACCCGCACCTCCGGGGAGTGGATGTAGATCCAGTTGTCCGGGAACCCGGCCTCCTCGGGGACGACGAGGGCCACGGTGAGGAAGTCGCGGTGGGACAGGCCACGGGCGGCCTCCTGCACCGGCTCCGGCGCGGGCGGGTCCATCGCGAGCACCAGCTCGGGCAACGGCATCGAGGAGATGACGTGGTCGGCCGGGATGCGCCGGTCGGGCTCGGCGACGTGCGGGCCGGGGGTGGCCGTGCGCGCGCTGACCGCGACCGCGCCGGCCCCGTCGCGGTGGACGGCGGTGACGCGGGTGTCCATGTGCACGGTCGCGCCGGCGTCGAGGACCTTCTCCACCGTCCGCTCCCACATCAGGCCGGGGCCGGTGCGGGGGTACTGGAACCGGTCGATCAGCGTGGTGATGTCGGTCCGACCCGCCTGGGGCCGCAGCGCGTGCAGCACCGCCCGCCACAGGTCGAGGTCCTTGATCCGCTGGGCGGCCCAGTCGGCCTGGATCTCGGTGGCCGGGACGCCCCACACCTTCTCGGTGTAGGTCTTGAAGAAGATCTCGTAGAGCCGGCGACCGAACCGGGCGGACACCCAGCCCTCGAAGTGGCTCTGGTCGCGCGGCGGTCGCACCCGGGCGACGACGTAGGACAGCAGGCAGCGCACCGCCTCGACCGGGCCCAGGCCGCGCAGCGCGTTGACCGGCTTGAGCGGGTAGTCGAACAGCTGCCCGGCGTAGTGGATGCGGGACAACCGGGGCCGGGAGAGGAACTCGTCGTCCCGGAGCATCCGGTGCCACCAGCGCTCCACCGCGGGCACCTTGGTGAAGAAGCGGTGCCCGCCGATGTCGAAGCGCCACCCGTCCCGCTCCACCGTGCGGCTGATGCCACCGACGACGGAGTCGGCCTCGAGGACCGTCACGGGCACGTCCCGCTCGGTGAGCTCGAAGGCAGCGGTGAGGCCCGCGGGCCCCGCTCCGACGACGACGGTCGAACCGGTCTGCGGCTGTGGCTGGCGCACGCGTCCTCCGACACTCCCCGGCTCGTCCGGGACCTGGGTCGCCCTGCCTCTGCTCGGCCATGGCTCCGGTCGCCCTACCCCGGTCGTCTGCGACCGGAACGTGGCCCACGTCGCTACGCCGGGCCGGGACCACCCCGGGCAGTCTGACCGGACGGGGGGTCCGGGCGCCACAGCACCGCGAGTCCCGACGGCGACGTGGCGACCGGTGAGTAGTGGGCCGCCAGCTCGGCGGTGGCCGCGCGGGCCCGCGCCGATCCCCGCACGCCCGCGTCGGCCCGCTGCAGGCCGAGGACGACGACCGCGTCGAGGTCGCCGCGCACCGCGGGCAGGTCGACGGCCGGCGGGATGCGCTCCAGACCGTGCAGGTCCGGGTGGGGGTCCAGCCGCCCCCGCAGGGACGGCGACCCGACGAAGCGCACCTGGAAGTAGTCGTGCACCGCCTCGTAGTGGCCGAGGTCGACGCCGCCGGCGCGCACCGCCAGCCGGCTCGACTCGTGCCGCAGCGGGTCGGGCGACCCGGGCCCGGCCGAGGCTGTGGAGCGGTCGTACTGCAGGACGGCGACCGTCGAACCCGGCGGGATCCGCTCGGCCAGGGCCAGCAGCTCGGCGACCTCGCCGGCCGCCGCCGCCTGGGCCGGCAGCCGGGACAGCGCCAGGGCCGAGCCGGCGGCGACGAGCAGCACGGTCGCGGCCGCGGCCACCCGCGGGCCGGGCACGCGGCTGGCCGCCCACAGCACCAGCAGCAGCGGCGGGAACCAGGCCAGCCGGGCGGCGAGGAAGCCGAAGTCCTCGCCGAGGCGGTCCGGGGTCAGCCAGTAGACCGCCGTCACCCCGGTCAGCAGCAGCCCGAGCGCGACCCGCTCGGCCCGCAGCGGCGCGCCGCCGCGCACCCGGCGCAGCGCCGCGGCGGCCAGGACCACGAGCAGGGCGGCGGTGGCCAGGGCCGGCAGCCGCTCGTCGCCCCAGCCGGTGACCAGCGGCCGCGCCCCGGTCAGCAGCTCCCCGAGCCGCTCCGGGGAGGGCGTCGGCTCGCCCTCGGCCGGCGGCCCCTCCCCCGTGGCGAGGTAGCCGGCGGTCAGCGCCGCCGAGGGCAGGACCGCCAGCAGCACGGGCAGCCCGTGTCCGCGGACGGCGGCGGCGACCGGTCGTCCGCTGCGGACGGCTGCGCCCGCACGGACGGCGGCCAGCACCAGCACGCCGCCCGCGGCGAACACCCAGGGCAGCAGGTGCGCGCTCCAGGTCAGCACCAGCAGCCCGGCCAGCCCCGCCGCCGCGGCCACCGGCCACCCGTCCCGCCGGCGCAGCGCGACGGCGAGGACCAGCAGCGCCCCGGTCACTCCCAGCACGAAGTTGTAGAACCCGTAGGCGACCAGGTGGCTGCCGGCGAGCGGCAGGGCGGCGGCGGCGAGGCACCACGCCCGCCGGTCCAGGGCGCGCACCGCGCAGGCCAGCGCCGCGACCAGCCCGAGGACCAGCCCCGCCACGAGGAGCTTCTCCGCGCCGTCCGGCCCCGCCAGCGGCAGCAGCCCGGCCAGCAGCAGGGTGGCGAGCATGTTGGGCACCGGCGTGAGGTCGGTGCGGTAGTGCTCGCGCAGCACCGCGCCGGTGGGGTCGTCGGCCCCGTGTCCCAGCAGCACCCAGGCCCCGGCGACGTGCGCGGGACCGTCCTGGCTGAGCACCGTCGGGAACAGCACCAACGGCAGCAGCTGGACGACGACGCCGAGGGCCAGCGCCGCCCCGGCCACGACCCCCGGCGCACCGGGGCGGCGGCGCGAGCGGGTCGGCACCGAGGCGACGCCGGACGGCCCCGTCCCGGGCACGCCGAGGGCGGGGAGGACGGGGTCCTGCCTCAGGCCGCCCGGCGGGCGGTCCAGCGCCCACCGGAGCGCTGCACGGAGAGCGCCAGCCCGAAGGTCTCCGACAGCGCCTCCTGCCCCACCACCTGCTCCAGCGGCCCGGCGGTCACGACCTGCCCACCGCGCAGCAGCAGCGCGTGGGTGTAGCCGGGCGGGATCTCCTCGACGTGGTGGGTGACCAGCACCTGCGCCGGTGCGGCGGGGTCGCCGGCGAGCGCGGTCAGCCGGGCGACCAGGTCCTCCCGGCCGCCGAGGTCCAGGCCTGCACCCGGCTCGTCGAGCAGCAGCAGCTCGGGGTCGGGCATGAGCGCCCGCGCGATCTGCACCCGCTTGCGCTCGCCCTCGCTCAGCGTGCCGAAGGCGCGGTGCGCCATCGCCGTCACGCCCCACTGCTGCATGAGCACCGCCGCGCGGGTCAGGTCGTGGACGTCGTAGCGCTCCCGACCCCGGCCGACCACCGCGTAGCCGGCGGACAGGACGACGTCCCCGGTCCGCTCCCGGGCCTCGATGCGCTGGGCCAGTGCCGCGCTGGTCAGCCCGATGCGCGGCCGCAGCTCGAACACGTCGACCGCGCCCATGGTCTCCCCGAGCAGCGTGACGGCCCCGCGGGTCGGGTGCAGGTGCGCCGAGGCCAGCTGCAGCAGCGTCGTCTTGCCGGCGCCGTTGGGGCCCAGGACCACCCAGCGCTCGTCGGCGTGGACCGTCCAGTCGACGCCGCGGAGCAGGCGGGTCTCCCCCCGGACGACGTCCACACCGCGCACCTCGACGACCGGATCGCTCGACACGACCCCATCCAACCAACCAGCACCGCACCCGCGCCGCTGCGACGCCGGATCGTCCGGTGGTGTCAGGATCCCTGCCGTGCGCAGCAGACCCGGAGAGTACGAGGTGTGGCCCGGCTCCCCCGCGCCCCTGGGCGCTTCCTGGGACGGCATCGGCACCAACTTCGCGCTCTGGTCGGCCGGGGCGCACGCGGTCGACCTGTGCCTGTTCGACGAGGACGGCACCGAGCACCGCCACCGGTTGCGGGAGAACACCCACCAGGTGTGGCACGGCCGGCTGCCCGGCGTCGGTCCCGGCCAGCGCTACGGCTACCGGGTGCACGGCGGCTGGGACCCAGCCTCCGGACAGCGGCACAACCCGGCCAAGCTGCTGCTGGACCCCTACGCCCGCGCCGTCGACGGCGACCAGTCCCTGCACCCGGCGCTGTTCGGCTTCCGGTACGAGGGCGGCGAGGGCCCCGACCCGCGCGACTCCGCGCCGTACGTGCCGCGCGGGGTCGTGGTGCACGACCCGTTCCCGTGGGACGGCGACCGGCCGCCGGCCACCCCGTGGTCGGACACCGTCGTCTACGAGGTGCACGTCAAGGGCGCCACGATGCGCCACCCCGAGGTCCCGCCGGCACTGCGCGGCACCTACGCGGGCCTGGCCCACCCCGCCTTCGTCGAGCACCTGCGGTCCCTGGGCGTCACCGCCGTCGAGCTGCTCCCGGTGCACCACTTCGTCAGCGAGCCGCACCTGCTGCGCCGCGGCCTGACCAACTACTGGGGCTACAACACCCTCGGCTTCTTCGCCCCGCACGCGGCCTACAGCTCGTCGGGCACCGCCGGGCAGCAGGTCACCGAGTTCAAGGCGATGGTCAAGTCGCTGCACGCGGCGGGCATCGAGGTCGTCCTCGACGTCGTCTACAACCACACCGCGGAGGGCGACCACACCGGCCCGACCCTGTCGTTCAAGGGCATCGACAACGGCGGCTACTACCGGCTGCGCGGGGAGGACCCGAGCCGCTACCAGGACTACACCGGCTGCGGCAACACCCTCGACGTCCGCCGTCCCCAGGTGCTGGCGCTGCTCATGGACTCGCTGCGCTACTGGGTCACCGAGATGCACGTCGACGGCTTCCGGTTCGACCTCGCCTCGGCGCTGGCCCGCTCGCTGCACGACGTCGACCGGCTCTCGGCCTTCTTCGACGTCGTCCACCAGGACCCGGTGGTCAGCCGCGTGAAGCTCATCGCCGAGCCGTGGGACGTCGGCCCCGGCGGCTACCAGGTCGGCAACTTCCCGCCGCCGTGGACGGAGTGGAACGGCAAGTACCGCGACACCGTCCGCGACGTGTGGTCCGGCGCGCGGGTGGGCGTGCGCGACCTGGCCTACCGGCTCACCGGCTCGTCGGACCTCTACCGCTCCGACGGCCGGCGGCCCTTCGCCAGCATCAACTTCGTGACCGCCCACGACGGCTTCACCCTCGCCGACCTGGTCGCTTTCGAGCGCAAGCGCAACGAGGCCAACGGCGAGGACAACCGGGACGGCGAGAGCCACAACCGCAACTGGAACGGCGGCGTCGAGGGGGCCACCGACGACCCGGAGGTGTGCGCGCTGCGGGCGCGCCAGGTGCGCAACCACCTGGCCACGCTGCTGCTGTCCACCGGCGTCCCGATGCTCACGGCCGGCGACGAGCTCGGCCGCACCCAGCAAGGCAACAACAACGCCTACTGCCAGGACAACGAGATCTCCTGGCTGGACTGGGAGCGGGTCGACGAGGAGCTGCGCGCCTTCGTCGCCCGGCTGCTGCGGCTGCGCCGGGAGTCCCCGGTGCTGCGCCAGGAGGCGTTCTTCGAGGGCCACGAGCTGCCCGACACCGGCGGCACCCGCGACGTGGCCTGGTTCGCCCCGGACGGCGCGCAGCTGGACACCGCCGACTGGTTCGACACCGCGCTGCAGACGGTCGGGATGTACCTCGACGGCCGCGGCATCCGGCACCGCGACGAGCGCGGCCGCCCGGTGCAGGACGACTCCTACCTCGTGCAGCTGCACGCCGGCGCGGAGCCGGTGACGGTGCACCTGCCCGGCGCGCCGTGGGCGGACGGCTACGAGTTCGCCGTCTCCACCGAGTGGCCGACCGGCGCGCCGCCGCAGCCGGCCGTGGTCGCGCCCGGACCGATCGAGGTGCCCGCCCGCTGCGTCTGGCTGCTCCGGGTGCTCCGCCGTCCCTGACGGGGTGACCGCCGACTCCCGCGCGGTTCCTGCCGGTCTCGCGCTGGTGCAACGGCGCGAGAGCGGCAGGACCGGCGCCGGAGTGCTCCCTGGAGACGCGGGCTGCTACTCCGGCTGCTGCTCGAAGGTGATGACCGTCCAGCCGAGCAGCAGGCGGTCGCCGTCGGACAGCGGGTGGGCGACACCGGGCTCGAGCTGGGTCCACTCGGTGGCCTCGGGGCCGGCGACGTGGGTGCCGTTGAGCGAGCCCAGGTCGACGAGGGAGACCTCCCGGCCGCTGCGCTGGATCGCGGCGTGCGCGGAGGAGAGCACGTTCTGGGTGTCGGCGATCGGCACCGGGCGCGCGGAGCCGGCGGTCACCAGCTCGTGGTTGTCCGGGCGGCGGCCGAGCACCAGGTCCTCGTCGACGGTCACGACCAGGCCGTCGTCGAACCGCAGCACCGGGGCGGGCGGGGCGTCCGGCGTCCAGAACGCGGTGGCCTCGCCCTCGTCCTCCTCCTGACGCGAGGGGGCGGCAGTGGCGCCGTAGCCGGAGGAGCCCGCGCCGCCGAAGCCGGCGTCGGAGCCGGCGGAGTAGGACGGCGCCGCGGCCTGCGGGACGGCGGCCGACGACGCGTGCGCGACCGCGGCCAGCTGCAGCATCGCGCCCGAGCCCGGGACGGTGCCCTCGACCAGGTCGTAGGCGACGCCCGGCGGCATCGAGGGCACCGGCTGACCGGGGCCGACGTACAGGGTCTGCCCGAGCTGGAAGCCGCTGGCCAGGGTGCAGCCGTCGACCGACGAGCCCGACACCGGGACGCCGTCCACGGCCGGCTGGCCCTTGCCCGACCACAGCGCGACGCCGGTGCCGGACCCGCCTGCGGTGTCGACCAGGACCAGGGCGAAGGACGCCGAGCTGCCGCCCAGCGCCGGGACCTGACCGGCGACCGCGCCGAGCACCCGCTCCGCGCCGGGGCCGGCCACCCCCAGGCAGGCGTGCAGCGCGGCGACCAGGGCCGGCGAGCCCGGGGCGTCCACCCACAGCAGGCCGCCTCCCCGTCGGGCGACGACGGAGTCTCCTGGCAGTACTTCACAGCGGTCGGGCATGGGCTCAGCCTAGATGCGACTCACCCGACTGGGTGAGCCGTCCTCGCCGCCACGCCGATCACCCGGTGGGCTCCCGGGACCCGTGCGACCGGCGTGGCGGTTGTGCCGCCGGTGAGCGAGGACCTCCCTGCCCCCCGCTGCTGGAAGGTCGTTCAGGCGGACGCGACGACGCCCAGCTCCGCCGGGTCGGCCAGGTGCTCGGAGTGCGGCAGCACCCGCACCGTGTACCCGAAGGCACCGGTGCGCTCCAGCGGGACCGTGGCGGAGAACCAGTGCCGCGACCCCTCGGTGTGCTCGTGGGTCATCGGCCGGGTGGTCACCTCGTGCAGCCCGTCGGCGTCGTCCACCCGCCCGTAGGCGGCCTGCACCTGGACGTCGGACGGCGTCAGGCCCGGCAGCTCGACCTCCGCCCGCAGCGCCAGCGTCGACCCGATCTCCGGGGTGTCGCCCGCGCCGGTGGCCTCGACGTGCGCGACCCGCACGGTGCTCCAGTGGTCGAGCAGCCGCGCGCGCCAGCCGGCCTCGGTGCGCGCCGGGCCGTAGCCGCCCTCGGCCATCGCCCGTGACGAGCCGGCCGCGGGCACGTACAGCTGCTGCACGTAATCGCGCACCATGCGGGTGGCCAGCACCTTGGGGCCGGTCTCGCGCAGCGTGTGCCGCACCATCTCCACCCACCGGGTCGGGACGCCGTCCCGGTCGGTCTCGTAGAACCGCGGGATCACCTGGCTGCCGAGCAGGTCGTAGATCGCCCGGGCCTCGATGTCGTCGCGGCGCTCGGGGTCCGCGACGCCGTCGGCGGTGGGGATGGCCCAGCCGTTCTGGCCGTCGAACCACTCGTCCCACCAGCCGTCGCGGATGGAGAGGTTCAGCCCGCCGTTGAGCGCGGCCTTCATCCCCGACGTCCCGCAGGCCTCCAGCGGGCGCAGCGGGTTGTTCAGCCAGACGTCGCAGCCCCAGTAGAGGTAGCGGGCCATGCCGATGTCGTAGCCGGGCAGGAAGGCGATCCGGTGCCGCAGCTCCGGGTCGTCGGCGAACTTCACCATCTGCTGGATCAGCTGCTTGCCGCCGTCGTCGGCCGGGTGGCTCTTGCCGGCGATGACCAGCTGCACCGGCCGCTCGGGGTCCAGCAGCAGCGCCCGGAGCCGCTCGGGGTCGCGCAGCATCAGGGTCAGCCGCTTGTAGGACGGCACCCGGCGGGCGAAGCCGATGGTGAGGACGTCGGGGTCGAAGGCGCTGTCGGTCCAGCCGACCTCGGACTCCGCCGCACCGCGGGACAGCGCGGTCTCGCGGAGCCGGCGGCGCACCTCCTCGACCAGCCGGCCGCGCAGCATCCGGCGGGTGCTCCACAGCTCACCTGCGGGGATCCGGTCCACGCCGTCGAAGTGCACCTCGCCGCCGGCCTCGACCGGGTCGCCCTGGCTGCTGGTCTGGGTCCCCATCTCGACCAGCTCGCGCGCGGTCCAGGTCGGCGCGTGCACGCCGTTGGTGATCGAGCTGATCGGCACGTCGCCCTCGTCGAAGCCCGGCCACAGGTAGTTGAACATGCCCCTGCTGACGTGCCCGTGCAGCCGGCTGACGCCGTTGGCGCGCTGGCCCAGCCGCAGGCCCATGTGGGCCATGTTGAACTTCGTCGGGTCGGCCTCGGCACCCAGCGGGATCATGTGCTCCAGCGGGACGCCGAAACCGGCGAAGTAGCGCTCGATCAGGGCCCGCGGGAAGCGGTCGATGCCGGCCGGCACCGGGGTGTGGGTGGTGAACACCGTGCCGGCGCGCACCGCCTGCAGCGCCTCGGCGAAGGACAGCCCGTGGGACTCGGTCAGCTCGCGGATGCGCTCGATCCCGAGGAAGCCCGCGTGCCCCTCGTTCGCGTGGTAGACCTCCGGCGCCGGCGTCCCCGTGAGCTGGCAGTAGGCCCGCAGCGCCCGGACGCCGCCGATGCCGAGCAGCATCTCCTGGCGCAGCCGGTGGTCCTCGTCGCCGCCGTACAGGCGGTCGGTGACGCCGCGCTCGGCGGGGGCGTTCTCCTCGATGTCGCTGTCGAGCAGCAGCAGCGAGACCCGGCCGACCTGCGCCCGCAAGACGTGGGCGGACAGCGTGCGGCCCTCGGGCAGCGGGACGGCGATGACCACGGCGGTGCCGTCGGACTGGCGCAGCAGCTTCAGCGGCAGACCCTGCGGGTCCAGCGACGGGTAGTGCTCCAGCTGCCAGCCGTCGGCCGACAGGCCCTGCTCGAAGTAGCCGGCCCGGTAGAGCAGCCCGACGCCGACCAGCGGGACACCGAGGTCCGAGGCGGCCTTGAGGTGGTCACCGGCCAGGATGCCCAGGCCGCCGGAGTACTGCGGGAGCACCTCTGTGATGCCGAACTCCGCGGAGAAGTAGGCCACCGTCGCCGGGGCCTCCTCCCCCAGCGACTGGTACCAGTGCGGCGCCGACAGGTACTCCTCCAGGTCGTCGACGACGTCCTGGAGCCGGCGCACGAAGCGCCGGTCCCGGGCCAGGGTGGCCAGCCGGTCGGCCGACACCTCGCCGAGCACCTGCACCGGGTCGCCGTTGCAGGTGCGCCACAGCTCGGGATCCAGGGCCTCGAACAGGTCGCGGGTCTCGGCGTGCCACGACCAGCGGAGGTTGGCGACGAGCTGGGACAGCGGCATCAGCTCCTCGGGGAGCGAGGCCCGGACGGTGAACCGGCGGAGAGCGCGCACGGGGCGAGACTAGCGACGGTCGCCGCGGCCGCCAGAGCGGCGCAGGCCGGCACGCGCCAGGATGCAGCATGGCCAGCCGACGCCCGGGTCACCCGCCCGTCCCGCCCGTCCAGCACAGCGAACGGCATGCCTCGGCGGCCGATGTGCTCACCCGACGCGCCGCCGATAGCGTGGCGGGGATGACTGGCCGCGCTGACCTCCGTCTCGGCATCACCGATGTCGCCCCCGTCGTGTCCTGCGGCGCGTTCTCCGCGCGCGCCGTGGTCGGCGAGCACCTGCCGATCACCGCCACCGTCTTCCGCGAGGGCCACGACGCCGTCGCGGCGAACGTGGTGTGGACCCCGCCCACGGAGGCGGCCGGCGACCCGTCGCGCACCACACCCGCCCGGGACGCCGCGCAGCCGCTCAACCGGATGGCCCGCTTCGGCGACCAGCCCGACCGCTGGCTCACCACCGTGGTGCCCGACCGCGAGGGCCGCTGGACCTACCAGGTCGAGGCGTGGAGCGACCCGCTGGCGACCTGGCACCACGCCGTCGAGGTCAAGACGGCCGCCGGTCAGGGCGCCGAGGAGCTCGCCAACGACCTCGAGGAGGGCGCCCGGCTGCTCGACCGGGTGGCCGGCGAGGCCGACGGCGACTGGAAGGGGCGGCTGACCGACGCCGCCGCCGCGCTGCGCGACACCTCCCGCGAGCTGCCCGCGCGGGTCGCTCCCGCGCTGGCCGAGTCGGTGCAGCGGTACCTGCACGAGCACCCGGTGCGCGAGCTGGTCACCGGCGGCCCGGTGTACGAGGTCTGGGTCGACCGGCCCCGCGCCCTGTTCGGCTCCTGGTACGAGTTCTTCCCGCGCTCCACCGGCCCGGTCGTCGACGGCAGGCCGACCCACGGCACCTTCGCGACGTCGGCCGAGCGGCTGCCGGCGATCGCCGACATGGGCTTCGACGTCGTCTACCTGCCGCCGATCCACCCGATCGGCACCGTCAACCGCAAGGGCCCGAACACCCCGCAGTTCCCCGGCGGCAACCCCTACGAGGTCGACCCGGAGGACCCCGGCTCGCCGTGGGCCATCGGCAGCGCCGAGGGCGGGCACGACGCCGTCCACCCGCAGCTGGGCACGATGGAGGACTTCCGGGCCTTCGTCGAGCGCACCCGCGAGCTCGGCATGGAGGTGGCGCTGGACTTCGCGCTGCAGGCCGCACCGGACCACCCCTGGGTCGCCGCGCACCCGGAGTGGTTCACCACCAAGCCCGACGGCACGATCGCCTACGCGGAGAACCCGCCGAAGAAGTACCAGGACATCTACCCGGTCAACTTCGACAACGACCCCGAGGGCTTCTACGCCGAGTGCCTGCGGGTCCTCCGGGTCTGGATGGACGCCGGTGTGCGGGTCTTCCGCGTCGACAACCCGCACACCAAGCCGCTGAACTTCTGGCACTGGCTGATCTGGACGGTCAAGGAGACCGACCCCGACGTGCTGTTCCTCGCCGAGGCCTTCACCCGGCCGGCGATGATGCACCAGCTCGCCCGCATCGGGTACACGCAGTCCTACACGTACTTCACCTGGCGGACCGAGCGCGCCGAGCTGGAGGACTACGGCCGCGAGCTGGCCGCCAGCAGCCACTACATGCGGCCGAACTTCTTCGTGAACACCCCGGACATCCTGCACGCGTCGCTGCAGCTCGGCGGCCCGCCGATGTTCAAGATCCGCGCCGTCCTGGCGTCGATGATGAGCCCGACGTGGGGCGTCTACTCGGGCTTCGAGCTCTTCGAGCACGTCGCGGTGCGCCCCGGCAGCGAGGAGTACCTCGACAGCGAGAAGTACCAGCTGCGGCCGCGCGACTGGGCCGCGGCCGAGGCGTCCGGGCGCAGCCTCGCGCCCTACATCCGCCGGCTGAACGAGATCCGCCGCGCCCACCCGGCGCTGCAGCAGCTGCGCACGCTGCGCTTCCACTCCGTGGACAACCCGAACCTGCTCTGCTTCACCAAGACCGACCCCGGCTCGCAGGACGCCGTCCTGGTGGTGGTGAACCTCTCCAGCCACCACACCCAGATCGGGACGACGGCGCTGGACCTGCCGGCCATCGGGCTGGACTGGTACGAGCGGTTCACCGTGACCGACGAGCTGACCGGCGACAGCTGGGACTGGGGCCAGTTCAACTACGTCGAGCTCGACCCCTACCGGGAGCCGGCGCACGTCTTCTCGATCACCTACCCCCGGCAGGTCCAGGTGCCACCGCCGGTCACCTGATGAAGGGCCCCCTTGCCCCCCGCCATGGAAGGACCCCGTCCTCCTCACGCCTCGCACGCTCGGCGCGAGCCTCGGGACGGGGCCACGGCGGGACCCTGCAAGGGGGCGGCCCAACCGCTCACCCCCGCAGAACCGAGGGCGACTCCCCACCATGACCGTTCCCGTCCCCGACCGTTCCGAGGCGCCGGCGCAGGCGTCGGCGCTGCCCGCACCCGGTACCGATCCCGAGTGGTTCAAGCGCGCCCTCTTCTACGAGGTGCTCGTCCGCGGCTTCGCCGACAGCAACGCCGACGGCGTCGGCGACCTGCGCGGCATGATCGACAAGCTGGACTACCTGCAGTGGCTCGGTGTCGACTGCCTGTGGCTGCCGCCCTTCTTCGCCTCCCCCCTGCGCGACGGCGGCTACGACGTCAGCGACTACACCGCCGTGCTGCCGGAGTTCGGCGACATCGAGGACTTCACCGAGTTCCTCGCCGCGGCCCACGCCCGCGGCATCCGCGTGATCATCGACTTCGTCATGAACCACACCTCGGACCAGCACCCCTGGTTCCAGGCCAGCCGCAGCGACCCCGAGGGTCCCTACGGCGACTTCTACGTGTGGAGCGACGACGACACCCGCTACGCCGACGCGCGGATCATCTTCGTCGACACCGAGAGCTCGAACTGGACGTTCGACCCGGTGCGCAAGCAGTACTTCTGGCACCGGTTCTTCTCCCACCAGCCCGACCTGAACTTCGAGAACCCGCGGGTGCAGGAGGCGATCATCGGCGCCCTGCGCTTCTGGCTGGACCTGGGCGTCGACGGCTTCCGGCTGGACGCCGTCCCCTACCTGTTCGAGGAGGAGGGCACCAACGGCGAGAACCTGCCGCGCACCCACGAGTTCCTCAAGCACGTGCGCAAGGTGGTCGACGCCGACTACCCCGACCGGGTGCTGCTGTGCGAGGCCAACCAGTGGCCGGCCGACGTCGTCGAGTACTTCGGCGAGGACGGCGACGAGTGCCAGATGGCCTTCCACTTCCCGGTGATGCCGCGCCTGTTCATGGCCGTCCGGCGGGAGCAGCGGTTCCCGATCTCGGAGATCATGGCCCAGACGCCGGAGATCCCGGACAACTGCCAGTGGGGCATCTTCCTGCGCAACCACGACGAGCTGACCCTGGAGATGGTCACCGACGAGGAGCGCGACTACATGTGGGCGGAGTACGCCAAGGACCCCCGCATGAAGGCCAACATCGGCATCCGCCGCCGGCTGGCGCCGCTGCTGGACAACGACATGGACACCCTCGAGCTGTTCAACGCGCTGCTGCTGTCGCTGCCGGGCTCGCCGGTCCTCTACTACGGCGACGAGATCGGCATGGGCGACAACATCTGGCTCGGCGACCGCGACGGCGTCCGCACGCCCATGCAGTGGACGCCGGACCGCAACGGCGGCTTCTCCACCGCCGACCCGCAGCGGATGTACCTGCCGCTGAACCAGGACCCGGTCTACGGCTACCAGGTGACCAACGTCGAGTCCCAGCTGCGCAACACCAACTCGATGCTGCACTGGCTGCGGCAGATGATCCACGTCCGCAAGCAGCACCCCACCTTCGGGCTGGGCAGCTTCGCCGAGATCGGCTCGCGCAACCCGACGGTGCTCTCGTTCGTCCGCGAGTTCGGCGACGACGTGGTGCTCTGCGTCAACAACCTGTCGCGGTTCCCGCAGCCGGTGGAGCTGGACCTGCGCCGCTTCGAGGGCTACACCCCCATCGAGCTCACCGGCCGGGTGGAGTTCCCGCAGATCGGCGTGCTGCCCTACATGCTCACGCTGTCCGGCCACGGCTTCTACTGGTTCGAGCTGGCCAAGCCCGCCGAGCCGGTGGAGGAGCCGGTCGAGACCGACGACACCGCGGTGGCCGACTCCCTGCTGGCCGCCGGCCTCGTCGGCACGGGGGACGAACCGCCCGCGGCCGACACGGGAGGAGACCGATGACCGCCCTGACCGGACTGTTCCGGGACTGGATGCCGTCGCAGCGCTGGTTCGGCGGCAAGGGCCGGGAGTGGGCCGGTGTCGAGGAGGAGAGCTTCTTCCTCGACCGCTCGCACCCCGTCCTGTCCATCCACCGGGTGACGGTCAGCTACACCGACGGCGCGACCGAGACCTACCTGGTGCCGCTGTCGTGGCGCGACCACCCCGCGGAGGACCTCGCCTCGGCGCTGATCGGCACCGTGCCGCACGAGAACGGCGAGAACTACGCCTACGACGCCATGCGCGACCGCGAGGCGACGGCCACCTGGCTCACCCACCTCGCCGAGGGGGCCACGGTCGGCCCGATGCGGTTCGTCCCCGGCGAGGGCGCCGAGATCCCGGCCGGACTGCCCGGCGACATCCTCTCCACCGAGCAGAGCAACACCTCGCTGGTGTACGGGCAGGAGGCCATCCTCAAGCTGTTCCGCCGCCTCGAGCCCGGCCTCAACCCGGACGTCGAGATCCACGCCGCCCTGCGGGGGACGGACAACCCGCACATCGCACCGCTGCTGGGCCACGCCGAGATCGACCACGACCGGGACAGCGACACCCCGCCGGCCACGGTGTTCATGCTGCAGGGGTTCGTGCCCAACGCCAGCGACGGCTGGCGGCTGGCCACGGCGAGCGTGCGCGACCTCTACGCCGAGGGCGACCTGCACGCCGACGAGGTGGGCGGGGACTTCGCCGCCGACAGCGAGCGGCTGGGCGCGGCGACGGCCTCGGTGCACGCCGACATGGCCGCGGTGCTGCCCACCGAGGAGGCCGGTCCCGAGTGGCTGGCCACGGTCGCCCGGCAGATGACCGAGCGACTCGAGGCGGCGATCCAGGTCGCCCCGCAGCTGGCCGAGCACGCCGAGGGGCTGCGCGCGGTGTACGCGGCGGTGGCCGGCGGCGGCGAGCAGGTCGTCCGGCAGCGGGTGCACGGCGACCTGCACCTGGGCCAGGTGCTGCGCACCGCGACCGGGTGGATCGTGCTCGACTTCGAGGGCGAGCCCGCCCGGCCGCTCGCCGCCCGCCGCGAGCTGGACAGCCCGCTGCGCGACGTGGCCGGGATGCTCCGCAGCTTCGACTACGCGGCCCGCCACATGCTCGTCGAGCAGCCGGGTGATCAACAACGCGCTTACCGCGCGCAGGAGTGGGCAGAGCGCAACCGGAGCGCCTTCTGCGCGGGCTACGCGGCCGCGGGCGGGACGGACTCCTGCGGCGACAGCCCGTTGCTGCGGGCGTTCGAGGCGGACAAGGCCGTCTACGAGTGCGTCTACGAGGCGCGCAACCGCCCGCACTGGCTGATGATCCCGCTGCAGTCGCTGTCCCGGCTCACCGCCGCGGGCTGAAGAAGGGCCCTCTGCCCCCCGCCGCTCGCGAGCTCGCGGCGGGACCCTGCAGAGGGGCCGGCACGACCACCGACGACCGGCACCGAAGAGGACGGCGACGCGATGACATCCCCGGACGAGACCGAGCGCACGACCGACTCCCCGCCGACCGGCGGGCGTCCTCCCGCGAGCCGGGAGGAGTTGCAGGCCGCCGTCGAGGAGAAGACCGCCGCGGCCGAGGCGGCCGAGGCCGAGCCGATCGTCAACGCCGCTCCGGCCCGCGAGCGGACCGCGGCGAAGAAGGCCTCGGCCACGCGCGGCCCGCAGGAGGGCGGGACGCAGGGGGACGTGGTCGCCGAGCAGGGCGGCACCGCCGCCCCCGTGGTCGCGCCGGCGCCGATCGCCCAGCCGGGCAGCCCGAGCGGTGCCCCCGCCGGGCAGCCGGAGCCGCCGAGCTCCGACCCCGCACAGCCGAACACCCCGCAGACGCCGGACGAGGACGGTGGCCCCAGCCCGGCCGGGACGACGTCCACCGGGACCGGCCCGGCCCGGTGACCGGCGTTCACGAGGCGCGCAACCGCCCGTACTGGCTGATGACCCCGCTGCAGTCGCCGTCCCGGCTCACCGCCGCCGGCTGGCGCGCGCGGCGCACGACCACCGACACACCGGCACCGAAGAGGACGGCGACGCGATGACATCCCCGGACGAGACCGAGCGCACGACCGACTCCCCGCCGACCGGCGGGCGTCCTCCCGCGAGCCGGGAGGAGCTGCAGGCCGCCGTCGAGGAGAAGACCGCCGCGGCCGAGGCAGCCGAGGCCGAGCCGATCGTCAACGCCGCTCCGGCCCGCAAGCGGACCGCGGCGAAGAAGGCCCCTGCGGCCAAGAAGACCCCCGCCGCCAAGAAGACCGCGGCAGCAGGGAAGGCCACGGCGGCGGCGGACGGCGAGGCGCCGGCGAAGAAGACCACGGCCAAGCGCGCCCCGCGCAAGAAGGCGACGCAGGGCGATGTGGTCGCCGAGCAGGGCGGCACCGCCGCCCCGGCGGTGGCGCCGGCGCCGATCGCCCAGCCGGGCAGCCCGAGCGGCGCCCCCGCCGGGCAGCCGGAGCCACCGAGCCCGGACCCCGCGGGGCCGGCAACCCCGCAGGCGCCGGACGAGGACGGCCGCGGCGGCCCGGCCGGGACGACGCCCGTCGAGGCCACGCCGGCCGCGGCGGCGCCGGCCGTGGACGCACCCGGCGCCGGCGCGGAGGTCGCGGCCGCGACCGTCCCCGAGGGGCAGGCGCCCGCAGAGGAGGGCCTGGCCCAGCAGGAGACGCCCGCCGAGGTGGGCGAGGAGCAGCTGCGCGCCGTCGTCGAGGGCTGGTCCTACGCCCCGCACAGCGTCCTCGGCGCGCACCCCGCCAGGGACGGCTGGGTTGTCCGCACGCTGCGCCCCGACGCCAGGACGGTCACCGTCGTCGACGAGGACGGCACCCGGTACGACACCCGACGGCTGCACGGCGGCGGCATCTACGAGGCGCACCTGGCCGAGCAGCCCGGCGACTACCGCATCGAGGTCGTCTACGGCGACGGGGTCGGCGGCACCAACACCTTCGTCGTCGACGATCCCTACCGCTGGCTGCCCACGGTCGGTGAGCTCGACCAGCACCTGATCCGCGAGGGCCGCCACGAGCGGCTGTGGGACGTCCTCGGCTCGCACGTGCGCCGCTACGACACCCCTCGCGGGCAGGTCCAGGGCGTCTCCTTCGCCGTCTGGGCGCCCAACGCCCAGGGCGTGCGGGTCACCGGCGACTTCGACTACTGGGAGGCCCGCGCCTACCCCATGCGGTCGCTGGGCTCCTCCGGCGTGTGGGAGGTCTTCATCCCCGGCGTCCCGGTGGGCACGAAGTACCGCTACCACGTGCTCGGCCGCGACGGCGTCTGGCGGCAGAAGTCCGACCCACTGGCGTTCGAGACCGAGGTCCCGCCGCTCAACGCCTCGGTGGTGACCGAGTCCAGTCACGAGTGGAACGACGACGACTGGCTGTCCGAGCGCGCGCGGAACGCCTGGCACCAGCGCCCGATGAGCATCTACGAGGTGCACCTGGGCTCGTGGCGGCAGGGGCTGTCCTACCGCCAGCTGGCCGACGAGCTGGTCGACTACGTCGTCGAGCACGGGTTCACCCACATCGAGTTCATGCCGGTCGCCGAGCACCCCTTCGGTGGCTCCTGGGGTTACCAGGTCACCTCCTACTACGCCCCGACCGCGCGCTACGGCAGCCCCGACGACCTCCGCTACCTGATCGACCGGGCGCACCAGGCGGGCATCGGCGTCATCGTCGACTGGGTCCCGGCGCACTTCCCCAAGGACGAGTGGGCGCTGGCCCGCTTCGACGGCACGGCGCTGTACGAGCACGGCGACCCCCGCCGCGGCGAGCAGCTGGACTGGGGCACCTACGTGTTCGACTTCGGCCGGTCCGAGGTGCGCAACTTCCTCGTCGCGAACGCGCTGTTCTGGTGCACGGAGTTCCACGTCGACGGCATCCGGGTCGACGCGGTCGCCTCGATGCTCTACCTGGACTACTCGCGTGAGGAGTGGGAGCCCAACGTGCACGGCGGCCGGGAGAACCTGGAGGCGATGGCGTTCCTGCAGGAGATGAACGCCACCGTCTACCGCGAGGTGCCCGGCGTGGTCACCATCGCCGAGGAGTCCACCGCCTGGCCCGGCGTCACCCGGCCGACGCACCTCGGCGGCCTGGGGTTCGGCTTCAAGTGGAACATGGGCTGGATGCACGACTCGCTGTCCTACATGTCCAAGGAACCGGTGCACCGCAGCTACCACCACGGTCAGCTGACGTTCTCGATGATCTACGCCTACTCCGAGAACTACGTGCTGCCGATCAGCCACGACGAGGTCGTGTACGGCAAGGGCTCGCTGCTGCGGAAGATGCCCGGCGACCGCTGGCAGCAGCTGGCCAACCTACGGGCCTACCTGGCCTACATGTGGGCCCACCCCGGCAAGCAGCTGCTGTTCATGGGCTCGGAGTTCGGCCAGGACGCCGAGTGGGCCGAGAGCCACTCGCTGGACTGGTGGCACCTGGAGGACCCCGCCCACCGGGGCGTCCTGCAGCTGGTCACCGACCTCAACCACCGGTACCGCGAGACCGCGGCGCTGTGGTCCCAGGACGTCGACCCGGCCGGCTTCCAGTGGATCGACGCGAACGACGCCTCGGGCAACGTGCTGTCCTTCCTCCGCTACGCCCGCCCGGGTGCGGGCGGGGACGGCGCGGATGGCGACCCCGGCACGGGTCAGGCACTGGCGTGCGTCGCGAACTTCGCCGGCAGCCCCCACCACGGCTACCGCATCGGGCTGCCCCGGCCGGGCGTCTGGCGCGAGGTGCTCAACAGCGACGCCCAGGGCTACGGGGGCTCCGGGGTCGGCAACATGGGCGGCATCGAGGCCGTCGAGCAGCCCTGGCACGGGCAGCCGTACTCCGCCACCCTCGCCGTCCCTCCGCTGGGCACCGTCTGGTTCGTGCACGGAGGCTGAGACAGGACCGCCTCCTCCCACGCCTGGTGGGGACCCCTGCTCCCCGCCAGTCGACGGAGGGCCGTTCCAGGACCTCACGGGGCCGCCGGCCGGGCGGCGGCCCCTGCGGAGCGACCGCCCCGATGCGACGATCCGAGGGACATGCCTGCCTCCTCCCTGCGCCGAGCGGCCGTGGCCCTGCTCGCCACGGCCGCGCTGCTGCTGGTCTCCGGCTGCTCGTTCGTCGTGGTCGGCCGGCCCAGCGCCGCGCAGCCCCCCGCATCCGACATCGCCTCGGCCGAGCTGGGTGTCGTCGGCGCCACGGACGGCCCGATCGACACCCTGGCCCGCAACGCGCTGGCCGACCTGGAGACCTACTGGGGGCAGCAGTTCCCCGAGGTCTTCGGGCGGGAGTTCGTGCCGCTGCAGGGCGGCTACTTCAGCGTCGACCCGGGCGACGTCGACCCGGGGGCGTACCCGCAGGGCATCGGCTGCGGCTCCGACCCCCGCGAGGTCGAGGGCAACGCCTTCTACTGCCAGGCCCCGGACGCGCCGAACTCCGACTCCATCAGCTACGACCGCGCCTTCCTGGGTGAGCTGTCCGACCAGTACGGCCGCTTCATCCCTGCGCTCGTGATGGCCCACGAGTTCGGCCACGCGGTGCAGGGCCGGGTGGGCTACCCGGACTACTCCATCTCCGTGGAGACGCAGGCGGACTGCCTCGCCGGCGCCTGGACGGCGTGGGTGGCCGACGGCCAGGGCGAGCACTCGCAGATCCGCGCGCCGGAGCTGGACGAGGTGCTGGCGGGCTACCTGCTGCTGCGCGACCCGGTGGGCACCAGCATCAGCACCGAGGCGGCCCACGGCTCCTACTTCGACCGCATCTCGGCGTTCCAGGAGGGGTTCGACGTCGGCCCGGTCGCGTGCCGGGACAACTTCTCCGCCCAGCGGCCCTACACCCAGGGTGCGTTCATCAGCCCCGAGGACGCGGCCAGCGGCGGCAACGCGCCGTTCCAGCTGGCGCAGCGGTTCGCCGCCGACGCCCTGCCGGAGTTCTGGACCCTCGCCTTCGACCAGGTCTTCGGGGAGACCTTCGCCCCTCCCACGCTCGAGCCCTTCGCCGGCACCGCCCCGGCCTGCGCCGGCGACGAGCTGGACCTGGTGTTCTGCGCCGAGCAGGACCTCGTCGGCTACGACGTCGAGGACCTGGTCGGCCCGGCCTACGAGCAGCTCGGTGGCGCGGACTACGCGGTCATCACCGCCGCCTCGATCCCCTACGCGCTGGCCGCCCGCGAGCAGCTGGGGCTCTCGACCGACGACGAGGAGGCGATCCGGTCGGCGGTCTGCCTCACCGGGTGGTTCTCCGCGGTGTTCTTCGACAACGAGCTGCAGGCCGCCGACATCTCCCCCGGTGACATCGACGAGGCCGCCCAGTTCCTGCTCAGCTACGGCACCGACCCCTCGGTGGTGCCCGACGTCGAGCTGACCGGCTTCCAGCTGGTCGACCTGTACCGCAACGGCTTCTTCGAGGGCGCCGCGGCCTGCGACGTGGGGGTGTAGTTGCTCTTCAGGTCCCCGGGAGCGGGGGGCCGGAGGCTCCCCCGAGCGGGGACGGGGCGGGCTCAACGCAGGTCGGGACGACCCCTGGCCGCGGTGCGGTCCGGAGGACCGCAGTTCAGTAGAGCGCGAGGGTGAGCTGGCGCCGGGCCGCGGCCACCCGCGGGTCCTGGTCGCCCACGACGCCGAACAGCTCCACCAGGTGCTGGCGGGCCTGGTCCCGGTCGTCCCCGGCGGTGCGGCGGACGACGTCCAGCAGCCGCTCGAAGGCGCCCTCGACGTCCCCCGTGCCGAGCAGGAAGTCCGCGGCGCGGGCCTGCGCGGCCACGTCGTCCGGGGCGGCGTCGGCGGCGGCGAGCGCGTCGGGACCGGCCTCGTCGGCGCGGCGGAACAGCTGCACCTGGCGCAGTGCGAGGCCGGCGACCGGGTGGTCGGGCTCGGCGTCGACGATCGCCTGGTAGGCGGCCTCGGCGGCGGTCAGGTCACCGCGCTCGAGGGCGGCCTCGGCGGCGTCCAGGCGCGGGTCCTCGACCTCGTCGGGCTCCTCGGCACCGGCACCGGGGACCGCGCCGCCGGTGGTCGCGCGCACCAGCTCGGTGACGAACTGGCGGGCCTGCTCCTCCGGGATGGCACCGGTGAACTCGGCGACCAGCTGGCCCTGCCACACCGCCTTGACCGCCGGGATGCCCTGCACGCGCAGGCCCTGCGCGAGTGCCGGGTTGGCGTCGACGTCGACCTTGGCCAGCACCCAGGAGCCACCGCCCTCCGCGGCCAGCCGCTCCAGCACCGGGGACAGCTGCTTGCACGGCCCGCACCACTCGGCCCACAGGTCGAGCACGACCGGCACCTGGAAGGAGCGGTCGAGCACCTCGGTCTGGAAGGTGTCCTCGGTGACGTCGACGACGGCGGCACCAGGGGCTCCGGCCGGGGCCCCGGCACTGGGCGGCGGTGCGGCCTGGGCCCGCGCCGCGGCCTCGGAGCGGGCCTTGACGGCGGCGAGGTCGACCGCGCCGGCGAGGGAGGCGGCCAGCTGCGCCTGCTGGGCCTGCGCGCGCGGGTCGGGGCGTGCGGGACGGGTCGGCTGCATGGCCTCGATCATCCCATCGCCGTGCGGCCGGTGTCGGGGGTGCCGGGGGTCAGCTCGCCGCGGGTCCGTCGTCCGCCACGTCGCCGGCCCCCCGGCGGACCCGTTCGAGGATGGTGAACAGGGTGTCCAGCTCCTCGTCGGGGACGTCGGCGAGACCGAAGTCCAGCGCGGTGAGCGCGGCGGTGGCCGCCTCGACGACGGCCCGGCCGCGGTCGGTGATGGCGGCGAGCACGCCCCGGCCGTCGGCGGGGTTGGGACGGCGGTCGACGTAGCCCGCGGCGACCAGCCGGTCGATGGCGTTGGTGACGCTCGTCGGGTGCACCATCAGCCGGCTGCCGACCACCTTCAGGGGCAGCTCGCCGGTGCGGCTGAAGGTCAGCAGCACCAGCACCTCGTAGCGGGCGAAGGTCAGCGCGTGCGGGCGCAGCGCCTCGTCGAAGCGGGCGAGCAGGATCTGCTGCACCCGGAAGACCGACGTCGCGGCGCGCATGGCGGCGGCCGGGCCGAAGCGCTGCTCCCAGGACTCCCCGGCACGCGCGATGGGATCGAACGGCAACCCCAGCGGACGGACCATGGCTGAACAGGCTACGGGTGCCGCCGATGCCGTCAGCTACCGGCGAGCCGCCGTGGTCCCCCGGGCCAGGAGACCTCGGCAGCCGACCACTCAGCGGGCGGCGAGGCGGTGACCTCGGGCCGCCGGGGCGGGGCGCAGCGGCGGGACGTGCCGCAGGCCGAACACCTCGCGCAGCGCGACCTGCGCGGCGTTGTCGCCGCAGGCCCCGTGCACGGCCGGCCCGGGCGGGGTGGCCGACGAGGCGAGGTACACGCCCTGCACCGGCGTCTTGTAGGTGTTCCAGCGCGGCACCGGCCGGGCGAGCATCTGCCACAGCGTCGCCTGGCCGTTGGAGATGTCCCCACCCAGGTAGGTCGGGTTCCAGGCCTCCATCTGGACGGCGTTCTTGGTGACCCGGTCGACGATCGTGTCCTTGAAGCCCGGCGCGAACCGCTCGATCTGGTCCTCGATGGCGTCGGTCACGTCGAGGTCCGACCCGTGCGGGACGTGCACGTAGGCCCAGAACACGTGGCCGCCGGCCGGCGCCCGCGTCGGGTCGGGCACGGTCGGCTGGACGGCGAGCACGTAGGGGCGATCGGTGCGCTCGCCCCGGTTGGGCGCCCGCTCGCCGGCGATGGTCTCCTCGAGGTCGCCGGCGACGTGGATGGTCCCGGCCCGCCGGACGTCGGGGTTGGTCCAGGGCACCGGGTCGGAGAGGATCCAGTCGACCTTGAAGACCCCCGCGCCGTGCTTGTAGCGGCGCACCCAGCGGCGGTACCCCTCGTGCACCCGGTCGCCGGCCATGGCCACGAAGGCGTCGGGCGTGGTGTCCAGCAGCACCGCCGGCACGCCGTCGAACTCGCGCAGGTCGGTGACCAGGTGCCCGGTCTCCACCTCGCCGCCCTGCTGCTCGAGCGCGGTCACCATGGCGTCGGCGAGGTTCTGCGACCCGCCCTCGACCAGCGGCCAGCCGACGTGGTGGCCCAGCATGGTCAGCAGCATCCCGAGCGCCGAGGTGAGCGGCTGGCTCAGGTCGAGCATCCCGTGCGCGGCCGCACCGCCGAGCAGGGCGCGGGCCTCCTCGGTGTCGAAGTACCGGTGGGCCAGCCAGCGGACGTTGGGCAGCCCGTTGACCATGAAGTGCGCGATCTGCGGCACGCTGCGGGTCGGCAGCCGGCGCAGCCGGCTGGTGAGGAAGAAGTCGACGACGTCCTGGCCGTGCTCGACGAGCGGCTCGAACAGCCGGCGGTACGCCGGGCCGTCGACGCCGAGCCCGGCCGCGGTCTCCGCCAGCGAGTGGTACGCGACCGAGGCGCGCCCGCCGTCGAGGGGATGCGCGTAGTTGACCTCCGGCTGCACCAGGCGGACCCCGCGGCTGGGCAGGTCGAACTCCCGGAAGAACGGCGCCGCGGCGGCCATCGGCTGCACGATCGAGCAGACGTCGTGCCGGTACCCCGGCCGCATGAGCTCTTCGGTGCGCATCCCACCGCCCGGGCGCTCCGCGGCCTCGACGACCTGCACCCGCAGGCCCGCGGCGGCCAGCCGGAGAGCGGCGGCCAGCCCGTTGGGCCCGCTGCCGACGACGACGGCGTCCGCCTTGCCGTTCACTGCCCCAGCCCGTTCACCCCGTCATCGTGCCCGCAGCGGCTCGGAGCCGCCCGGGCAGCGCCCTGCAACTGGGCGAGGAGCACCTCCGCCGCGCGGAACGGGTCGCTCTCCCCCGCGAGGACCTGCTCGGCCAGCCTGCCGAGGGCGGCCGACCCGCGGACGTCGCCCATCCGGGCGCGCAGCCCGGCCAGCGCGATCGCCTCGATCTCGCGGGCCGCCCGGACGGCCCGGCGGCGGTACCCCTCCCCCGAGGACCCCAGCCACGCGCGGTGCTCCCCGATCGACCCGACCAGGTCGTCGATGCCGGTGTGCTGCGCGGCCACGGTCCGGCGGATCGGCGGGCGCCATGCGCCGGCCCGGTCGTGCCCGCCGCCGAGGGAGACCGCGTAGCGCAGGTCGCGCACGGTCTGGTCGGCGCCGTCCCGGTCGGCCTTGTTCACCACGAGCACGTCGGCCACCTCGAGGACGCCCGCCTTCGCCGCCTGGATGCCGTCACCCATCCCCGGCGCGAGCAGCACCAGCGTGGTGTCGGCGAGCGACGCGACCTCCAGCTCCGACTGGCCGACGCCGACGGTCTCCACCAGGACGACGTCGCACCCGGCGGCGTCCAGCACCCGCAGGGCCTGCGGCGTGGCCCAGGCCAGCCCGCCCAGGTGCCCGCGCGAGGCCATCGAGCGGATGTAGACGCCGGCGTCACCGGCGTGGTCCTGCATGCGCACCCGGTCGCCGAGCAGCGCGCCGCCGGAGAAGGGGGACGACGGGTCGACCGCGAGGACGCCGACCCGCAGGTCCCGCTCGCGGTAGGCACGCACCAGCGCGGTCGTCGTCGTGGACTTGCCGACGCCGGGCGCGCCGGTCAGGCCGACGACGTGGGCGTGCCCGGTGTGCGGGGACAGCGCCGCGGCGACCTCGCGCAGCGCCGGGCTCGCGTCCTCGACCAGGGAGATCAGCCGCGCCACCGCGCGGGCCTCGCCGTCCCGGGCGCGGGCGACGAGGTCGGGGACGTCGACCGCGCGCCGGCCCCGCCTCCCACGAGGGGTGGCGGGGCCGGGGGTCTGGACGGCGGTGCCGTCCGCGGGGACGGCAGGGCCGTCCGGGCTCACGCCTGCGCGGGAGCGGGCACGTGCAGGATCAGCGCGTCGCCCTGGCCGCCGCCACCGCACAGCGCGGCCGCACCGACACCGCCGCCGCGGCGCCGGAGCTCCAGCGCGACGTCCAGCACCACGCGGGCGCCGCTCATGCCGATCGGGTGGCCCAGGGCGATCGCACCGCCGTTGGGGTTGACCTTCTCCGGGTCGATGCCCAGCTCGCGGGTGGAGACGATCGCGACCGCGGCGAAGGCCTCGTTGAACTCGACCAGGTCGAGCTCCGCAGGCTCGATGCCCTCGCGCTCGCAGGCCCGCTGCACCGCACGCGACGGCTGGCTCTGCAGCGTCGCGTCCGGGCCGGCCACGACACCGTGCGCGCCGATCTCGGCGATCGGGGTGATGCCGAGCTCGGCGGCCTTCTCGGCGCTCATCACCACGACCGCGCAGGCGCCGTCGGAGATCTGCGAGGCGGTGCCGGCGGTGATCGTGCCGTCCTTCGCGAAGGCCGGCTTCAGCCGGGCGAGGGTCTCCACCGTAGTGTCGGCGCGGACGCCCTCGTCGTCGCGGAACTCGATCGGGTCGCCCTTGCGCTGCGGGATGAGCACCGGGGTGATCGCCTCGTCGAAGACGCCGTTCTTGCCCGCGCGCGCGGCCTTCTGGTGGCTCTCCGCGGCGAAGGCGTCCTGCTCCTCGCGGGTCAGGTCGTACCGGCTGTTCGCCTGCTCGGTCAGCTCGCCCATGGCGACCTGGTCGAAGGTGTCGGACAGCCCGTCGTGGGCCATGGAGTCGACCAGCGTGGCGTTGCCGTACTTGGTGCCGGTGCGCGAGCCCGCGAGCAGGTGCGGGGCCTGGGTCATCGACTCCTGGCCGCCGGCCACGACGACGTCGAACTCGCCGGCGCGGATCAGCTGGTCGGCCAATGCGATGGCGCTCAGCCCGGACAGGCACACCTTGTTCACCGTGACCGCGGGCACCGTCATCGGGATGCCGGCGGCCACGGCCGCGGGACGGGCGGGGTTCTGGCCGGCGCCGGCCTGCAGCACCTGACCCATGATCACGTACTCGACCTGGTCGCCGGAGATGCCGGCGCGCTCCAGGGCCGCCTTGATGGCGACCCCGCCGAGGTCGGCGGCGGAGAAGTCCTTGAGCGAGCCGAGCAGCCGCCCCATCGGGGTGCGGGCGCCGCTGACGATGACCGAACGGGACATGAGCTGCCTCCAGGGGCGGGCCGCCGACGCTGGCGACCGCGGGGTCGGTGCCGCCGCGCTCCGGGGCGCGGCGTCCATCTCCAGCAGAGGATAGGACTCCGCGCGGGGTCGCCGGGGTGACGACGGTCCCAGCGCGTTCGACCGTGGGCCACCGGGTAGGGCTCCAGGCGACCACGCACCCGAGACGAGGAGGGACCATGCCCCGCCTGAACGTGGGCACGGACGACGGCCAGCCGGTCGAGCTGCACTACCAGGACGTCGGCGCCGGACGGCCGGTCGTGCTCATCCACGGGTGGCCGCTGTCCGGCCGCTCCTGGGAGCCCCAGGTCGCTCCGCTCGTGGCCGCCGGCCACCGCGTCGTCACCTACGACCGGCGCGGCTTCGGCGACTCGTCGCAGCCGTGGGACGGCTACGACTACGACACCTTCACCGCGGACCTGCACGCGCTGCTGGAGCACCTGGACCTGCGCGACGTCGCGCTCGTCGGCTTCTCCATGGGCGGCGGCGAGGTCGTGCGCTACATCGCCCGGCACGGCGTCGCCCGGGTCAGCCGCGTCGTGCTGGCCGCCGCCGTACCGCCGTACCTCTACAAGACCGACGACAACCCCGACGGCGGCCTGGACGACGCCACCATCGAGCAGTTCCAGCAGGGCGTCACCACCGACCGCCCGAAGTTCCTCGACGGCTTCACCGCCGACTTCTTCAACGCCGGCGGCAAGGGCCTGCTGGACAGCAAGTCCGGTGCGGTCAGCGAGCAGCAGCGGCAGTACGCGCTGCGCATCGCGGAGTTCGCCTCGCCGAAGGGCACGCTGGACTGCATCACCGCCTTCGGCCGCACCGACTTCCGCGGCGACGTCGCCACGGTCACCGTGCCGACCCTGATCATCCACGGCGACTCCGACGCGATCGTGCCGTTCGAGGTGAGCGGCAGGCGCTCGCACGAGCTGATCCCGGGCAGCGAGCTGGTCCTGATCAAGGGCGGCCCGCACGGGATCAACGCGTCGCACACCGCGGAGTTCAACGAGGCGCTGATCGGTTTCCTGCGCCGCTGATCCCCCCAGCCACCGTGCGTGGGCCCGCCGCACCCGTGTGTACGGCGGGCCCACGCGGCTGTGTGGTGCCCCCACCTGTCGTCTGAGACGTCTGGTCCGGGAGGATGCCGCGGTGACCACCGACCCGCGCACCGGCCTGCCGGCCGAGTTGTTCACCACGATCGACCACGTCGGCATCGCCGTCCCGGACCTGGACGAGGCGCTGGCCTTCTACGCCCAGGCCTTCGGCGTGCACTCGGTGCACGAGGAGGTCAACGAGGAGCAGGGCGTCCGCGAGGCGATGCTCGCCGTCGGGGACGGCGACACCCGCATCCAGCTGCTCGCGCCGCTGACCCCCGAGTCGACGATCGCGAAGTTCATCGGCCGCTCCGGGCCCGGCCTGCAGCAGCTGGCCTTCCGCGTGGCCGACCTCGATACGGTCAGCGCGACGCTGCGCGAGCGCGGCCTGCGGCTGCTCTACGACGCCCCCCGCCGCGGGACCTCCGGCAGCCGGGTCAACTTCGTGCACCCCAAGGACGCCGGCGGCGTCCTCGTCGAGCTCGTCGAGCCGGCGTCGACCGCGCACTGAAGAAGGACCCCGCCCTCCGCACCCCTCGCGAACTCGGGGCGAGCCTCTGGGCGGGGCCATGGACCCGTTTCGACTACTCGCCAGTAACATTTCGACTACTCGCCAGTAACATCTCGCGCCACCGCACCGCCCCGCACCGCCTCACGAGCCGACGAAGACCCGGGAGACGCACATGGACGACATCAGGGACGCCATCCTCGCCGACCAGCTGGACGACATCGCCGGGCTGCCGGTGCCGGAGTCCTACCGCGCCGTGCTGGTGCGCAAGGACGAGCAGGAGATGTTCGCCGGCCTGCCGACGAAGGAGAAGGACCCGCGCAAGTCCCTCCACGTCGAGGAGGTGGCCACCCCGGAACTCGGGCCGGGTGAGGCGATCGTGGCCGTGATGGCGTCCTCGGTGAACTACAACACCGTCTGGACGTCGATCTTCGAGCCCGTCTCGACCTTCGGCTTCCTGGAGCGCTACGGCCGGCAGAACGCCCTGACCAAGCGGCACGACCTGCCCTACCACGTGGTCGGCTCCGACCTGGCCGGCGTCGTGCTGCGGGTGGGCGCGGGGGTGAACCGGTGGAAGCCCGGCGACGAGGTCGTCGCGCACTGCCTGTCGGTGGAGCTGGAGGACCCGGCCGGCCACGACGACACGATGCTGGACCCGCAGCAGCGGATCTGGGGCTTCGAGACCAACTTCGGCGGCCTGGCCGAGCTGGCGCTGGTGAAGAGCAACCAGCTCATGCCCAAGCCCGCGCACCTGTCCTGGGAGGAGGCGGCCAGTCCCGGGCTGGTCAACTCCACCGCCTACCGGCAGCTGGTCAGCCGCAACGGCGCGGACATGAAGCAGGGCGACGTCGTGCTGATCTGGGGCGCCTCGGGTGGCCTGGGCTCCTACGCCACCCAGATGGCGCTCAACGGCGGCGCGATCCCGGTCTGCGTCGTGAGCAGCCCGGAGAAGGCCGACATCGTCCGCACGATGGGCGCCGAGCTGGTCATCGACCGCTCCGCCGAGGGCTACCGGTTCTGGAAGGACGAGCAGACCCAGGACCCCAGGGAGTGGCAGCGCTTCGGCAAGCGGATCCGGGAGCTGACCGGCGGGGACGACGTCGACATCGTCTTCGAGCACCCCGGCCGGGAGACCTTCGGCGCCAGCGTCTACGTCGCCAAGAAGGGCGGCACGATCGTCACCTGCGCCTCCACCAGCGGCTACATGCACTCCTACGACAACCGCTACCTGTGGATGAACCTCAAGCGGATCGTCGGCTCGCACTTCGCCAACTACAAGGAGGCGTGGGAGGCCAACCGGCTCATCGACAAGGGCCTGGTCCACCCGACGCTGTCCAAGGTCTACGCGATGGAGGAGGTCGGGCAGGCCGCCTACGACGTCCACCACAACAGCCACCAGGGCAAGGTCGGCGTGCTCACCCTCGCGCCCACCGAGGGCCTCGGGGTCAAGGACGCCGAGAAGCGGCAGAAGCACCTGACCGCGATCAACCGGTTCCGGGGCGTCTGAGAGAGGACCTCCCTGCCCGCCACCGCTCGCAGGCTCGCGGCGGGACCCTGCAGGGAGGCCGCCCTGCAGGGCGCCGGCACGTGGCGCGCCCCCGCGCCCGGCTGGCACCCTGCAGGGAGGGGTCTGGTGACACGCCGGGCTCGCCGACGATCTCTGCGAGGATGACCGCATGACCGATCCCCGCCGCGACATGCTGCCGATGCGCGAGGCCCAGCACTCCTTCGACGTGGTGCTGCGTGGCTACGACCGGCACCAGGTGGCCGAGACGATCGAGCGCCTCGAGGCCGACATCCAGGTGGCGCTGGCCGACCGCGACGCGGCGATGAGCCGCTCGTCGGACCTGGCCGGTCAGATCTCCGCGCTGCACGGCGAGATCGAGCAGCTGCGGCGCAAGGCCGCCTCCTCCGGTCCGACCACGTTCGAGAACATCAGCGAGCGCATCCAGCACATGCTGCGGCTGGCGGAGGAGGAGGCCGCGGAGATCCGCCGCTCCGCCGAGCAGGAGGCCATGGCGCTGCGCGAGCACACCGCCGCCGAGGAGCGGGCGATGCTGGAGCGGCACGCGGCCGGCCAGGCCGAGGTCGACCGGATGATCGCCGAGGCCCGGCAGGCCGCCGAGCAGATCGCCAGCAAGGCGCAGATCCGCGCCGACGAGCTGGTCGCCAAGGCCCAGGAGAAGGTCGCCCGGCTCGACGCCGAGTCGCAGGCCCGGCGGGCGAAGGTCGAGGAGGACTTCGACATCGCGCAGCGGGCGCGCCGGCAGGAGTCCGCGCGCCTGGAGGAGGAGCGCGACCGCACCTCGGCCGAGGCCGCCCGGCAGCGCGTCGCCGCGGCCGAGCAGCACGCCGCCCGCCTGGTCAACGAGGCCGAGGCCGCCGCCGCGGCCGTGCGCGGGGTGCGCGACGAGCTCACCGGGCGACTGCTCGAGGCCCGCCGGCTCCTGGAGCGGCTGCCCGACCTGGGCGACCGCCGTCCCGAGCCCCAGACCGGACCGCGCCCGCCTGCCCCGGCGGTGCGTCCCCAGCCCACGCCGCGCACCGCACAGGCCCAGCCGGAGCAGACCCGCCCGGAGCACCAGGTCGGCCCGCTCACCGCGGAGCAGCCGGCCGTGCGGCCCACCACCGCCCCGCAGGCGGCCCAGCGGCCGGTCGAGCCCCCGTCCGCGCAGCGGCCGGCCGAGCCCCCGGCGGGCAACGGTGAGGCGGCCGCCGCCCGCCAGCCGACCCGTCCGCCCGCCCCGCCGACGCAGCCGGCCGTGACCCCGGCGCCCGACGCGCCTGCCCAGCAGGCCGCCCCGGGCCCGCAGCAGACCCAGTCGCTGCGCCCGGTCCCCACAGGCAGCAGCGCCGCTCCCGCACGGGTCGACCCGCCGACGCTCGTGCAGCCGGCCGTCCGCCCCGACGACGCCGACACCGGCAGCCGACCGGTCACCCCCGGCCGGCGCTGAGCCCGACCACCGCCCTCTCCTCGGCAGCGAGGCACCACACCACCGCTCGCGGGACACCGGCGTCCCGCGAGCGGCACCGTCCACGGCCGCCGGGGAGGAGGCGAGGTGCCGACCCGTCGTGCCCGGCACCGCCCCCGGCACCGGCCCGGCCCACGGCTCGTCGCGTTCCTGCGCAGCGCGCCCGGCCAGGTGGCCCTCGCGAGCGCCCTCGTGGTGCTGCTGGCCGCCGCGGTCCTGGCCCTGGTCCTCGGCGACGACCCGACCGACGGGGTCACCGCCGACCGTGACCGCCCGGCCGGCCTGACCACCCCACCGCCGGCAGGGCCGACGACGCCCGCCGCCTCCACGCCGGGCACGTCCGCTCCCGGCTCGTCCGGGACCCCGGCGGCGGCGCTGCTCGACTTCGCCGGGCAGGAGCTGCCCGACCGCACCCGGCTGCGCCCCGAGGACGCCGTCCGCGACGACCTGGTGGCCGCCGGGGCCCCCGACGAGCTGGTGGGCACCGACGCGCCGACCGGCCCCGGCGACCTCGTCCTCACGGTCACCGAGGGACCCGCGGCGCCCGGCAGCCGGGTGGTCGCCCGCTTCGGCGACCTCGCCCTCGTCGACCCCTCCCCGGGCACGCCGACACCCGAGCAGCTCGCGAGCCGGCAGGCACTGGCCGAGGCGGTGTTGGCCAACCCGACCACGCGCGTCGCCGGGGACGCCGCCGGGGTGCTGCGGTCGGCCGACGTCGACATGCGGCTGCTGTCGCTGCTCGCGGTGCTCACCGCCCGCGAGGGCCTCGCCGTGGCGGCCTTCCCGCGGGCCGAGGGTGCGGAGGGCCCGGCCCGCGACGTGCTGCTCACCGCCGTCGGCAGCGCGCCGGTCGGATCCGACCGGCCGGCGACCGAGCCGCTGCGGACCTGGCTGGAGGCCCAGCTGCCGCCCTTCGCGCCGGACCGCGTCGAGGTCACCGGGGACGGCGTCCTGCTGTCGTACGACTACGCATCCGCTCCCGACGCGCTGGTGGCCGAGGTGTCCCCGTGACGCTCGGTTGGACAGGAGTCGCGATGAGTGCGCGAATGGACGCCGGGACCCCACCGGGTCCGCCCCCGGAGACGCTGGAGGAACCGTGCACCGTTGGACCCGTCTGCTGGCCGTGACCGCCGTGACCGCCGGGACGGTGCTCGTCACCCCCTCCGGCGCCGGCGCCGCCGAGAACGGCCTGCTCCGGCTGGCCCACCTGTCCCCCGACACCCCGGCGGTCGACGTCTACGTCGACTCGGTCGCCGACCCCGGCGACGGGACGGCGCTGCTGACCGTGCCCGGCGTCGGCTACGGGACGATCTCGGACTACCAGGACGTGCCCGAGGGCGTCTACACCGTCAGCATGCGCGAGGCCGGGGCCGACCCGGGGGCGCCGCCGGTCCTGTCCACCACCGTGCAGGTGGGCTCGGACAGCGCGCGCACCGTCGCCGGTGTGGGCCGCTTCGCCGACCTCGGCCTGGAGGTGCTCGAGGACGACCTGGCCCTGCCGCCCACGGGCCAGGCCCGGGTGCGCGTGGTGTCGGCCGCGGCGACAGCGCCGACCCTGGACGCCTCGGCCGGCGGGACGCCGATCGCCAGCGGCCTGGCCTTCGCCGAGGCCGGCGAGTACGCCCCGGTGTCCGGGGACGCCGGAGCGCTGCAGGTCACCGTGGACGGCGAGGCCACCGAGCTCCCCCTCGACCTGGCCGCGGGCTCGGTCTACAGCCTGTTCGTGCTCGACCGGCCCGAGGGCGGGCTGACCGTGCGCACGGTGCTGGACGCCGCGGGCTCGGGCGTCGTCCCGGCCGGCGGGGTGGAGACCGGCGCCGGCGGCACCGCGGACGGCGGGCTGCACTCCCTCGCCGTCGGCGGCCTCGTCGGGGCCACCGTGCTCGCGGGTGCCGGCCTCGCGCTCACCCGCCGGTCGCGGCGCGGTCCGGCGCGGCACGCCGCCTGAGGCCGCGGCCGGTGAGCCGCCACCGCAAGCCGCGGCGGCCCCTGCTGCCGCTGGTGTCCGGGCTGCTGACCGGCGCCGCAGTCGTCGTCACCGCCGGGACGGTGGCTCTGGTCTCCCCCGGTGCCGCCGTCCCCGCCGCCGGGATGGCACCGGTCGCCACCTCCGCCGTGCCGGTGGTCGCCGAGCCGGGCACCCGGCGGTCGGCGGCACCGCCGGTCCGGGTCCGCGTGCCGGCCATCGGGGTCGACAGCGAGCTGCTCCGGCTGGGCACGGACGCGGCCGGCGCCCTGGTCCCGCCGGACGACTACGACCTGGCCGGGTGGTTCGCCGCCGGCGCGGTCCCCGGTGACGTGGGTCCCGCGGTCGTCGCCGGCCACGTGGACTCGGTTGACGGCCCGGCCGTCTTCGCCCGGCTCGACGAGCTCGCGCCCGGCGACGAGGTGCTCGTCGACCGCGAGGACGGGACGACGGCGGTGTTCACCGTCACCGGGCTCGGCCGCCACCCCAAGAGCGACTTCCCGACGGAGGCGGTCTACGGGCCCACCCCGCGTGCGGAGCTGCGGCTGGTGACCTGCGGCGGGGAGTTCGACCGGTCGGCCCGCAGCTACCTCGACAACGTCGTGGTGACCGCGGTCCTGACGTGAGGGAACGGCCTCCTGCAGGGGCCCAGGCCGAGCGTCGGGTGGCCCCGTCCGGAGGCTCACCCCGAGCTTGCGAGGGGTGAGGGGGACGGGGTCCTTCTCGGGGAGCAGGAGGTCCTTCACCGGCGGTGGCCCCGCGACTGCCAGCAGGTGCCGTGCCAGTGCCGGCGCCGGTCGGCGGCCGACCCGGTGTCCCAGGGGTCGAGGTCTGAGTCGCGGGGATAGGCCGGCCAGGTCACCAGGTGCGGCGTCCCCGGGCGGATCTCCTGGTCGCACCCCGGGCAGCGGTAGGTCTTGCCGGTCGCTGCGCCGGTCAGCCGGCGGACGACCCAGTCGCCGTCCGCCGCCTCCTCCACCGCCTCGGGACGGCGGGACGGGTCGCGGCCCGCAGGCCGCGACCCGTTCCGTCCACCGCGGCGGGGCACCGGGCTCAGCGGCTCGCGTGGTCCCGGAAACCGCGACCGGTCTTGCGGCCCAGGTACCCGGCGGTGACCAGGTGCTCGAGCAGCGGTGCGGGCGCGAAGCCCGGCTCGCGGAACTCGGTGTACAGCTCCCGCTCGATCGCCAGGGACACGTCGAGCCCGACGACGTCCAGCAGTTCGAAGGGCCCCATCGGGTAACCGCAGCCGACCTTCATCGCGGCGTCGATGTCGTCGGCCGTCGCGTAGTGCGCCTGGAGCATCTTCACCGCGTCGTTGAGGTACGGGAACAGCAGCGCGTTGACGATGAACCCGGCCCGGTCGGTGCACGACACCGCGTGCTTGCCCAGCCGCTCGGACACCGCGTGCGCGGTCGCCGCGACGTCGGGGGCGGTGGAGATCGTCGACACCACCTCGACCAGCTTCATGACCTGGGCGGGGTTGAAGAAGTGCATGCCGACGACGTCGGCCGGCCGGCCGCTGGCCTTCGCGCACTCGATGACCGGCAGGCTGGAGGTGGTGGTGGCCAGCACCGCGCCGGGCCGGACGATCTCGCCGAGGTTGGCGAACAGGGCCTCCTTGACCGCCAGCGACTCGACGACGGCCTCGACGACCAGGTCGCGGTCGGCGAGCTCGTCCAGCGACGTCGTCCCGTCGACCCGGGCGAGCACCGCGTCGCGCTCGGACTCGTCGAGCCGGCCGCGCTGGACCTGCTTCTCCAGCGACCGGGCCAGCGCGGTGTGCACCGCCTCGACCTTCTCCGGCGAGCGGGCGACGAAGCGGACGTCGTAGCCGCCCTTCGCGACGACCTCGACGATGCCGGTGGCCATCGTCCCGGAGCCGACGACGCCGACCGTCCGCACCTCGCGGGCGCCCTCGGCGGCCCCGCCCGGCGTCGGGGTCCGGGCGTCGGGCACCACCTCGGCGGAGTCACGGCCGGCGTAGGTGTAGAAGCCGCGGCCGGACTTCCGGCCCAGCAGGCCCGCGGTCATCATCTGCTTGATGATCGGGTTCGGCGCGTGCAGCCGGTCGCGCGACTGCCGGTACATCGTCTCGAGGATCTCGTAGGCGGTGTCGATGCCGATGAGGTCCATGAGCGCCAGCGGGCCCATCGGCAGGCCGCAGCCCAGCCGCATCGCCGCGTCGATGTCCTCGCGGCTGGCGTAGCGGTTCTCGTACATGGCGACCGCGTGGTTGAGGTAGCCGAAGAGCAGCGCGTTGGCGATGAAGCCGGCCTTGTCCCCGATCGTCACGTCGACCTTGCCCAGCCGCGCGGCCAGGGCCTCGACGTCCTCGACGACCGGCTGCTCGGTCACGACCGTGCGCACGACCTCGACGAGCTTCATGACCGGCGCCGGGTTGAAGAAGTGCATCCCGATGACCTTGCTCGGCCGACCGGTCGCCACCGAGATCTCGGTGACCGACAGGCTCGAGGTGTTGGTGGCCAGGATGGTGTCCGGCGGGCAGATCTTGTCCAGCGCGGAGAAGATCTCGCGCTTGAGGTCCATCCGCTCGGGGACGGCCTCGACGACCAGCTCGGCCTGGGCGAGGTCCTCCAGCGACGTGGCGAACCGGATCCGGCCGAGGATGGCGTCGCGGTCGGCGGGGTCGAGCTTGCCGCGCGCCACCGCCTTGCCGGTGGACTGCTCGACGTGCGCCCGGCCGCGGGCCACGGCCGCGTCGTCGACGTCCACGGCGGTCACCGACAGGCCCGCGCGGGCGAGCACCTCGGCGATGCCGGCCCCCATGGTGCCCAGCCCCACCACGCCGACCTCGGTCAGTTCTCTGGCCACGCTGCCATCTCCTCTGCGCCGGCACCCGGCACCGGGCACCCCGTCCGCGATCGGGGGCAGTCTCCCACCCGGGCTACCCGCCGGTAGTCCTGGCCCCGTCCGGCCGGCTCTCGGGTCCCACCACGGGCCTGCGAGTGGTGGTGAGGCGGTCCGCTCAGAACAGCCGCTGGGAGGGGTCGTCGGTGCCCTTGAGGACGGCGTAGTCGACGGTGACGCAGTCGATGCCGCGATCACCGGCCAGCACCCGGGCCTGCGGCTTGATCTCCTGCGCGGCGAAGACGCCCTTGACCGGCGCCAGACGCGGGTCGCGGTTGAGCAGCTCCAGGTAGCGGGTGAGCTGCTCGACGCCGTCGATCTCGCCGCGGCGCTTGATCTCCACGGCCACCGTGCCGCCGTCGGCGTCGCGGCAGAGCAGGTCGACCGGGCCGATCGCGGTCGGGTACTCGCGGCGGACCAGCGACCAGCCCGCCCCGAAGGTCTCCACGTGCAGGGCCAGCAGCCGCTGCAGCTCGGCCTCCACGCCGTCCTTCTGCAGGCCCGGGTCGACGCCGAGCTCGTGGGAGCTGTCGTGCTCCACCGACTCGATGGTGATGATCAGCTGCTCGCCGGCCTTGTTGGTGACCGTCCAGGTGCCCGCGCCGTCCACCAGCTCGTCCCGGAACGAGCACGGCGGGGTCATCCAGTTCAGCGGCTTGTAGGCGCGGTCGTCGGCGTGCACCGACACCGAGCCGTCGGCCTTGACCAGCAGCAGCCGGGGCGCCATGGGCAGGTGGGCGGTCAGCCGCCCCACGTAGTCGACCGAGCAACGGGCGATGACCAGGCGCACGGGGACCGACGGTACCGAACCGGCAACGATGCGCCGGGGCGGGCGGCCGCCGGCCCCTGGCGAGGCCATCCTGACCCGGTGAGACGCGCTCCGCTCCTCGCCCTGCTCGTGCTGCTCAGCGGCTGTGCCGGGGACGCCGGGGACGCCGCCACCCGGCCGGCCCCGGCCACGTTCGGGCCCGGCCCGCTGGTGCTGTCGGTGGAGCACGTCGGTGGCTTCACCACCCCGGAGGAGCTGGCCGCCCGGCTGCCGCTGGTCGCCGTCTTCGGCGACGGCCGGGTCGTCGCGCCCGGCGCCCAGATCGAGGTCTACCCGCCGCCGGCGCTGCCGGCCCTGCAGGTGTGGCAGCTCGACGCCGAGGGCGTCCAGACCGTCGTCGACCGGGCCGTGGCGGCCGGCGTGACCGCCACGGGTGACCTCGGCACGCCACCGGTCGCCGACGCCCCCGCGACCCGGTTCACCCTCGTCACCGACGAGGGGACGGCGGTGCGCGAGGTCGAGGCGCTGTTCGAGCTGCCCGGGGACAGCGGGGTCACCATGGAGCAGCAGGCGGCGCGCGGCGAGCTCATCGGGCTGCTCGACGTCCTCACCTCACCCGAGCCGCTGGGCGCGACCGGGCCGGAGCCGTACCAGGCCGACGCGGTGGCCGCCGTCGTCGCGCCGTGGACCGACCCCGGCGACCCGGCGCTGGCGCAGCCCGAGACCGCCTGGCCCGGGCCGGCGCTGCCCGGTGAGCCGCTGCCGGGCGGGGTGGGGCTGTCCTGCGTGGTCGCCCGCGGCGCCGAGGCCGCGTCCGTCCTCGAGGTGGCGGGAGGTGCGACCACCCTGACGCCGTGGGTGGCGCCCGACGGCACCCGGTGGTCGCTGCGGCTGCGCCCGCTGCTGCCGCACGAGACCGGCTGCGCGGACCTGTCCGGGGCGTAGGCCCCCTGCAGGGTCCCGCCGCGAGCCTGCGAGCGGTGGGGGGCAGGGGGTCCTTCTTCAGGCGGTGGCGGGCCGCAGGTCGCCGTCCACTCCCCCGCGCTCGGCGACGGGCGCCAGCGGGCGGGCCGCCGAGGTCGAGCGGAACCGCTCCTCGTCGAGGATCCCCTCGCGCTTCGCGACGATCGTCGGCACCAGCGCCTGGCCCGCGACGTTCACCGCCGTCCGACCCATGTCGAGGATGGGGTCGATCGCCAGCAGCAGGCCGACGCCGGCCAGCGGCAGACCCAGGGTCGACAGGGTGAGGGTCAGCATGACGACCGCGCCGGTGACGCCGGCGGTGGCGGCCGAGCCGACCACGGAGACCAGCGCGATCAGCAGGTAGTCGGTCAGCGCGAGGTCGACGCCGAAGAACTGGGCCACGAAGATCGCGGCCAGCGCCGGGTAGATCGCGGCGCAGCCGTCCATCTTGGTCGTCGCGCCCAGCGGGACGGCGAACGAGGCGTAGGACCGGGGGACGCCGAGCTCCTGCTCGGTCACCCGCTCGGTCACCGGCAGGGTGCCGATCGACGAGCGGGACACGAAGGCCAGCTGGATGGCCGGCCAGGCGCCGGCGAACCAGCGCACCGGTGAGAGGCCGTGCAGCTTCAGCAGCACCGGGTAGACGCCGAACAGCACCAGCGCGAGACCCGCGTAGACCGCGGCGGCGAAGACGCCGAGCGAGCCGACGGACTCCCAGCCGTAGCTGGCCACCGCGTTGCCGATCAGGCCCACCGTGCCGATCGGGGCCAGCAGGATGACCCACCACAGCAGCTTCTGCACGACCGCCAGCGCCGAGCGGGTCAGCGCCAGGAACGGCTCGGCCGGCTCGCCCACCTTGAGCGCGGCGACGCCGACCGCCACGGCCAGCACGATCAGCTGCAGCACGTTGAACGACAGGCCGCCGTCGGACGAGGTCTCGAGACCGAGGACGTTGGCCGGAACCAGGCCGGTGAGGAAGTCCCACCAGCCGCCGGTGGTCTCGGGCGCCTGCTGGGCGGCGGCGTCGACCGTGCTGTTGCGGCCAGGCTCGGTGAGCAGACCGAGGCCGATGCCGATCGAGACGGCGATCAGCGCGGTGATGCCGAACCACAGCAGGGTCTGCCCGGCCAGCCGGGCGGCGTTGGACACCTGCCGCAGGTTGGCGATGCTGACGATGACGGCGGTGACGACGAGCGGCGGCACGAGGACCCGCAGCAGGGTCACGAAGGTGCTGCCGACGGTGTCGAGGGTGCTGGTCAACCAGTTCGGGGAACCGTCGCCGACGGGACCGAGGTCCCGGGCGACGAGGCCGAGGGCGACCCCCAGCACGAGGGCGAGGAGGACCTGCGCCGCGAAGGGGACGCGGCGGAGACGAGCGAGCACGAGGGTGCCTTCCGGGGACGGGCTGAGGAGGGGACGACGGAGCGCGGGCGCTCAGGAGTCGGCCGTCATCCGCCCGAAGTCGAGCGCCCGCCGCCGGGTCAGGTCCCACCTGTCACGCACAGGGGGGTCAAGTCCGCCCCGGCACCGTCCCATCCCGCCTGTGGGCACTCTCACCTCGGTGACGCACGGGAACGGCCGCCCTTCAGGGCCCCGCGCCGAAGCCCTGACGGCCCCCCCGCAGGGTCCCGCCGCGAGCCCTGACGGCCCCCTCGCAGGGGCCCGCCGTGAGCTTGCGAGCGGTGGGGGGCGAGGGGGTCCTTCGAGGCGGGGGGCGAGGGGGCCCTCCAAGTGGGGAAGGGTGGTCCTTCGTCAGTCCGACCAGACCGGGCGCCGCTTCTCCAGGAACGCCGACATGCCCTCGACGGCGCCGGGCAGCTGGCTGGCGGCGGCCATGACCTCGACCGCGGTCGTGTAGGCGTCCCGCTCGGGCCGGCCCAGCTGGGAGTGCATCGTCTGCTTGCCCCAGGCCTTGCTGGCCCGGGAGCCGCGGGTGGCGCGGGCCATCAGGTCGGCGACGGCGTCGTCCAGCTCGGCGTCGGGCACCACCCGGTTGACCAGGCCCCAGTCCAGCGCGGTCGCGGCGTCGATGACGTCGCCGGTGAGCGCCAGCTCCATGGCCCGCTTGCGGCCGATGTCACGGGCGATGGCCACCATCGGCGTGTGGCAGAACCAGCCGCCCTTGCCGCCGGGGGCGGCGAAGCCGGCGGACTCCGCGGCCACCGCCAGGTCGCAGGAGGCCACCAGCTGGCAGCCGGCCGCGGTGGCCAGCGCGTGCACGCGGGCCAGCACCACCTGCGGGACGTCGTGCAGCGCCTGCATCAGCTCGGTGCACAGCTGCAGCAGGCTGCGCACCTCGGGGACCGGCCGGCCGGCGACGTCGGCGAAGTCGTGGCCCGCGCTGAACACCGGTCCCTCCGCCGCGATGACCAGCCCGGCGGCGTCGCTCTCGCCCACCGTCGTCACCGCGGCCAGCAGCTGCTCCAGGTGCTCGCGGGACAGTGCGTTGCGCTTCGCGGGCCGGCACATCGTGAGGGTGACGACGTCACCGTCGCGCCGGACCCGGGGGGCACCGTCTGCAGTCATGCGGGGACCACACCACGGCCGGGCGGGTGGGGGCAACGGGGGACGGCGGCCGGTGGCACCGGGCTGGGAGGCTCGTGGGCGTGCAGCCCGAGGACGTCACCGACACCGCGCCCCGCCCGGCCGGGCGCACGGTGTTCACGCAGGGCTGGCGGGACGTCGCCTTCCTGCACTGGGCGGTGGACCCGGAGCTGGTCGCCCCGCTCCTCCCGCCCGGCACCCGGCCCGACGTGCTCGGCGGTGCCACGTACGTCGGGCTGATCCCCTTCCGGATGCGCCGGATCGGCCTGCTGGGGGCGCCGGGCCTGCCGTGGGCCGGGTCCTTCGCCGAGACCAACGTCCGGCTGTACTCCGCCGACGACCGGGGACGGCGCGGGGTGGTGTTCCGGTCCCTGGACGCCGACCGGCTGCTGCCCGTGCTCACCGCCCGCTGGGTCGCCGGGCTGCCCTACTGCTGGGCGCGGATGCGGGTGCGCCGCGAGGGCGACCTGCTGACCTACACCTCGCGGCGGCGCTGGCCCGGCCCGCGTGGTGCGGGCGGCCGGGTCGCCGTCCGGGTGGGCGCGCGGCTGGCCGACCCCGGGCCGCTGGCCGGGTTCCTCACCGGCCGGTGGGGGCTGCACCAGACGGCGTCCGGGCGCCTGGCGTACTGGCCGAACGAGCACCCGGCGTGGCCGCTGCACTCCGCCGAGCTGGTGGCGTGCGACGAGGACCTGCTGGCCCCGGCCGGGCTGCCCACGGTGGGCGGCGCCCCGGACAGCGTGCTGTTCTCCCCCGGCGTCGACGTCCGCTTCGGCCCGCGCCTGCGCTGACCCGGGCACGGCATGATCGCGGCATGGACCCCGTGCGCTTCGGACTGGTCGGCTACGGCTTCGGCGGCCGGTGGTTCCACGCCCCTCTGCTGGCCGCCGCACCGGAGGTCGACCTCCTCGGCGTGGTGACGACGTCGGCCGAGCGGCGGGCGCAGGTCGCCGCCGAGCACCCCGGCCTGCGCACGTTCGGCTCGCTCGAGGAGCTGGCCGACGCCGGCGCCGAGGCGGTGGCGATCTCCACGCCCGCGGACACCCACACCCCGCTGACCGAGCAGGCGCTGTCCCTGGACCTCGCCGTCGTCTGCGACAAGCCCTTCGCGCTGGACGCCCCGGCCGCGCAGGAGACGGTGCAGCTGGCCGCGGCGCGGCGGCTGCCGCTCGCGCCGTACCAGAACCGCCGGTGGGACTCCGACTTCCGCACCGTCCGGGCGCTGGTCGACGAGGGCCGGCTGGGCACGGTGACCCGCTTCGAGTCGCGGTTCGAGCGCTTCGAGCCCGAGCCCGGCCCGCCGGCCGCGGGCGGCGGCACGCTGCTGGACTTCGGCAGCCACCTGGTCGACCAGGCGCTGGTGCTGCTCGGCCCGGTGACCAGCGTCTACGCGGAGTGGCGACCGACCGACAGCGGACGGGACGACGACGTGTTCGTCGCGCTCACCCACGCCGAGGGCGCCCACTCGCACCTCTGGGGCAGCTGGAGCCAGGGGGCGCCCGGCGACCGTTTCCGGGTCAGCGGCACCGACGGGGCCTACGTCGTCGGCGGGCCGATGGACGGGCAGGAGGCCGCGCTGCTGGCCGGGCAGACGCCGGCCACGCTGGGCGAGCGCTGGGGCGCCGAGCCGGAGGAGCGCTGGGGCCAGTTGCGGCGCGGGGACGAGGGCGTCGTGGTGCCGACCGAGCGGGGCCGCTGGGACACCTTCTACCCGGCGTTCGCCGCCGCCGTCCGCGGGGAGGGCCCGGTCCCGGTGGACCCGCGGGACGCCGTGGCGACCGCCGGGGTGCTCGACGCCGCCCGCCGCAGCGCCACGGAGGGCGTCGTCGTCCGGCTGTAGCGGAGTGGACCCGTGCGGGCGTCCGCACGGGTCCACTCCCTCACGCGGGGTCGGGGACGCGTTCGTCGAGACGGTGGGCCTCGCGGACCACGTCGACGATCTTCCCCATGATGTCGGTCAGCCCGAAGTCCTTGGGCGTGAAGACCCGGGCCACGCCCAGCTCGCGCAGCCGGCGGGCGTCGCTGTCGGGCACGATCCCGCCGACGACCACCGGGACGTCGTCCAGACCGGCCTCGCGCAGCCCGCGCAGCACCGCCGGCACCACCTGCAGGTGCGAGCCGGAGAGCACCGACAGGCCGACGACGTGCACGTCCTCCTCGACCGCGGCGGAGACGATCTGCGCCGGGGTCAGCCGGATGCCCTGGTAGACGACCTCGAAGCCGGCGTCCCGCGCGCGGACGGCGATCTGCTCTGCGCCGTTGGAGTGACCGTCCAGGCCGGGCTTGCCGACCAGCAGGCGCAGCCGCCCGCCGAGCTCCTCGCCCGTGGCCCGGACCCGCTCGCGGACCTCGACCAGCGTCCGGTCGGCCTCGCCGCCACCGGTGGCCGTCGCGACGCCGGTGGGCGCCCGGTACTCGCCGAACACCCCGCGGAGCACCCCGGCCCACTCCCCCGTCGTCACACCTGCGCGGGCGCACTCGAGGGTGGCCTCCATCAGGTTCTCGTCGGTGCCGGCGACCTCGCGCAGCCGGGCGAGCGCCCGCCGGACGGGCTCCGGGTCCCGCTCGGCGCGCCACTGCTGCACCGACCGGCAGGCCGCCGCCTCCACGGCCGGGTCGACGACCTGGATCGCGGCGTCGAGGTCGGCCAGCAGCGGGTTGGGCTCGGTGGCCTCGAACCGGTTGACGCCGACGACGACGTCCTCCCCGCTCTCGATCCGCCGCCGCCGCTCGGCCAGGGAACCGACCATCGCGCTCTTCATGTAGCCGGACTCGACGGCCGCGACGGCGCCGCCCATCCCTGCGACGCGCGCCATCTCGGCCCTCGCGCCGTCCACCAGCTCGGCGACCTTCCGCTCGACGACGACCGAGCCGGTGAACAGGTCGTCGTACTCCAGCAGGTCGGTCTCGTAGGCCAGCACCTGCTGCAGCCGCAGCGACCACTGCTGGTCCCACGGCCGGGGCAGGCCCAGCGCCTCGTTCCAGGCGGGCAGCTGCACGGCGCGGGCGCGGGCGTCCTTGGACAGGGTGACCCCGAGCATCTCCAGCACGATGCGCTGGACGTTGTTCTCCGGCTGCGCCTCGGTCAGGCCCAGCGAGTTGACCTGCACGCCGTAGCGGAACCGCCGGTGCCTGGGGTCCTGGACGCCGTAGCGCTCCTGCGTCAGCTCGTCCCAGAGCCGGGTGAAGGCCCGCATCTTGCACATCTCCTCGACGAAGCGGACCCCCGCGTTGACGAAGAAGGAGACGCGCGCGACCACCTCGCCGAACCGCTCCTGCGGCACCTGGCCGGAGTCGCGCACCGAGTCCAGGACGGCGATGGCGGTGCTCATCGCGTAGGCGATCTCCTGCACCGGCGTCGCCCCGGCCTCCTGCAGGTGGTAGCTGCAGATGTTGATGGGGTTCCACTTCGGCATCGCCGTCACCGTGTAGGCGACCATGTCGGTGATCAGCCGCATGGAGGGCCCGGGCGGGAACACGTGCGTGCCCCGCGACAGGTACTCCTTGATGATGTCGTTCTGCGTGGTCCCGGCCAGCGCCGCGACGTCGTGCCCCTGCTCCTCCGCGACCGCCTGGTAGAGCGCCAGCAGCCACATCGCGGTGGCGTTGATCGTCATCGACGTGTTCATCTCGTCGAGCGGGATGCCGTCGAACAGCGCCCGCATGTCGCCGATGTGGGTCACCGGGACGCCGACCTTGCCGACCTCACCGACCGCGAGCTCGTCGTCGGGGTCGTACCCGGTCTGCGTGGGCAGGTCGAAGGCGACCGACAGGCCGGTCTGCCCCTTGGCGAGGTTGCGCCGGTACAGCGCGTTGGACTCGGCCGGCGACGAGTGCCCTGCATAGGTGCGCATCACCCAGGGGCGGTCGCGCTCCTTCGACGGTGGAGGGAACGGCATGACCGCGGAGTGTAGGGCTGTTACCGGCCAGTAGCGAGACCGCCTCCGGGTGTCCTCCCGGTGGCACACTCGCCGGTGGGGAGAGGAGGACCGGGATGGCACCGGTGGCCGGGATGCACTACCTGACCGCCCCGGTGATCGCGTTCACCGTGATCGCCGGGCTCGCGCTGTTCCTGCGGTGGGCCTTCCGCAGCGAGCCTCGCCGTCGTCCCCCGTCGGACGACGGGCTGCTGACCCGCGTCGCCACGCTGTCCCGGCAGGAGTCGGCGCTGGCGCTGCGCGCGGTCCTCTCCGATGCGGGCATCCGCTCCACGGTGCGCACGTCGGGCCCGCACCGCACCGAGGTGCTGGTCTTCCCCGAGGACGCCGCGCGCGCCCGGGCGCTGGCCGCGTCGTTCCCCGCCGCTTGACGCAGGGCACCGCTGCCCCTACCCCGGCCCGCTCGCGGCGGGGTCCTGCAGCGGACCGCTAGCCGGGTCGCTCGACCCGCTCGATCTGGGCGCCGAGCCCGCGCAGCTGCTCGACGAAGTCGGGGTAGCCGCGGTCGACGTGGTGCACCTCCTGCACCTCGGTGACGCCGTCGGACACCAGCCCGGCCAGCACCAGCCCGGCGCCGGCACGGATGTCGGTGGCCACCACCGGCGCGCTGGAGAGCCGCTCCCTGCCCCGGACGACGGCGTGGTGGCCGTCGATCCGCACGGAGGCGCCGAGCCGGACCAGCTCGTTGGCGAACATGAACCGGCCCTCGAACACGTTCTCGGTGATCAGCGCGGTCCCGGTGGAGACCGCCGCCAGCGCGACGGCCATCGGCTGCAGGTCGGTGGGGAACCCCGGGTAGGGCAGCGTGACGACGTCCACGCAGCGCGGGCGGCCGTCCATCGCGACCCGCAGGCCGTCGGGCAGCGGCTCGACGTGCGCGCCCGCGTCGCTGAGCTTGGCCAGTGCGACGGTGAGGTGGTCGGCCACGGCCCGCTCGATGACGACGTCCCCACGGGTCATGACCGCGCCGATGGCCCAGGTGCCGGCGACGATCCGGTCGGGGACGGTCGTGTAGGTGACCGGCTTCAGCTCCTCGACGCCCTCGACGATGATCGTCGAGGAGCCGGCGCCCTCGATGCGCGCGCCCATCGCGGTGAGCATCGAGCAGATGTCGACGATCTCCGGCTCGCGGGCGGCGTTGTCGATGACGGTCGTGCCGTCGGCCAGGACGGCGGCCATGAGCAGGTTCTCCGTGGCGCCCACCGAGGGGAAGTCCAGCCAGATGCTCGTGCCCTCGAGCCGCGGGGCCGTGGCGACCAGGAAGCCGTGCTCGCTCTCGATGGTGGCGCCCAGCCGTTCCAGGCCGGAGATGTGCATGTCCAGCCCGCGGGAGCCGATCGCGTCGCCACCGGGCAGCGCCACCCTCGCCGAGCCGCACCGGGCGACCAGCGGGCCGAGCACGCTGATGGAGGCGCGCATCCTGCGCACCAGGTCGTAGTCGGTCTCGGTGGAGGGCTGCTCGGGGACGTCGACGACCAGCCGGCCGCCCCCGCCGTGCTCGTGCCGCTCGTAGGTGACGTCGCAGCCGAGCCGGCGGAGCACTTCGCTCATGATCGCCACGTCGAGGATGTCGGGGACCTCGTCGATCGTGGTGCGCCCCGCCGCCAGCAGCGCCGCCGCCATGAGCTTCAGCGCGCTGTTCTTGGCGCCGGTGACCCGCACCCGCCCGGTCAGGGCCGTTCCGCCGGCGACCTCGAAGCACTCCACCGGACCACCCTATGGCCCGGCTGCAGGGTCCCGACGCGAGCCTGCGAGCGGTGGGGGGCAGCAGGTCCTTCTTCTAGGCTCCGGGCATGACCGTCCGGCTGACTCGCATCTACACGAAGACCGGTGACGCCGGCCAGACGCACCTGGGCGACATGAGCCGGGTGACCAAGACCGACCCGCGCCTGGTGGCCTACGCCGACGTCGACGCGGCCAACAGCGTCCTCGGTGTCGCCCTGGCCCTCGGCTCCCCTCCGCCGGAGCTGACCGAGCTGGTGCGCAGCGTGCAGAACGACCTGTTCGACGTCGGTGCCGACCTGTCCACGCCGATCACGCCGGACCCGCAGTACCCGCCGCTGCGGGTGACCGCGGTCTACACCGAGCGGCTGGAGGCGGCCTGCGACTCGTACAACGCCCAGCTGCCCACGCTGTCCAGCTTCATCCTGCCCGGGGGCACGCCGCTGGCCGCGCTGCTGCACCAGGCGCGGGTCGTCGTCCGCCGGGCCGAGCGCAGCGTGTGGGCCCTGCTGGAGGCCGACGCCGAGCACACCAACGCCGAGACCGCCCGCTACCTCAACCGGCTGTCGGACCTGCTGTTCATCCTCGCCCGCGTCGCCAACCCCGGCGGGGACGTGCTGTGGGAGCCGGGTGCCCACAGCGGCGCACACGCCCAGCGGGCGGCGAGGTCGGCGGAGGGCCCCGCCGGCGACTGATCGGCGCTCAGCGCACCGGGGGCGCGGACTCCACCCAGGACAGGAAGCCGGTCACCGTCGAGGGGTCCATGGCCAGCTCGCGGGGACCGGCCGCCGTGGCGCAGGAGAGGACGACGACGTCCGGGGGCAGCGCGACGTCCTCCGAGCAGGCCCGGCGGCGCGACTCCACCCGGAACTCCGAGCGGCACAGCCGCTGCTGTGGGCGGACCGACAGCGACACCGCCCGGTACCAGAGCAGCGAGTCGCCGCCGTACCAGCCCACGCCCACCGACCAGCGCGACGAGCCGGTCGGACGCAGGTACATGGTCACCGCACCCAGCCCGGACAGCAGGAAGTGGCGGCGCAGCAGGAAGGCGACGACCAGCGCGACGAGCGCGACCGCGGCGACCAGGACGATGAGCTCGGTCGTCATCCGGTGCGCCAGGGGTCAGGCGGGACGTCGGCGCGGGCTCAGGCGTCCTGGCCGGCGGCGCGCAGCCGGGACTGGGCGCGCTTGGCGGCGGCGAGGGCCTCCGGGTCGTCTCCCGCGTCCTCGGCGCGGCGCAGCGCCTCGCGCGCCCGCTCGACGTCGATCTCGGAGGAGATCTCGGCGGTCTCGGCGAGGATCGAGACACCGCGGTCGGTGACCGAGAGGAACCCACCGTGCGCGGCGACGACCATGTCCTCGCCCTCGGTGGTGCGGACGGTCACGACGCCACCGTCGGCGAGCTGGCCCAGCAGCGGCGCGTGCCCGGGCAGGACGCCGAGCTCACCCTCGGTCGTGCGGGCGACGACCATGCTGGCCTCGCCGGACCAGATCATCCGCTCGACGGCCACCAACTCGACATGCAGGGTCGCCACAACACTCCTCGGGTCCATCCACCGACGTGGGGACGCCGCGCCCGGGAGGGACACGGCGACGGGTCGGGCCCCACTCTATCGGCCGCGTCCGCACAGCCCCGCAGGCCCCGGCCCCGCCCGGGCCGGCTCCGTGCAGAGGCTCACCGCCGGCCCTGTCCAGGGCACACTCAAGCGGAGCGAGGGGTGGAGAGGACGGCGGCCCCGTCCAGGGGCCCGCCCCTGAGCATGCGAAGGTGGGGAGGACGGGGTCCTCCTTCAGGCGCAGCGGCGGTACAGCAGGGTCCAGCGGCCCACGCGCACCCACGGCCGGCGCACGGTCGAGGCCGGCGCCCAGTCGTCGGTGTGGAAGTGGCGGCCGTCGACGTAGGGCACCGCGGCCGACGGAGGCCAGCTCCAGTCGGCTCCGTCCGCCCTGATCCCGGTGATGCCGTCCACGTCGTCTCTCCCGGTCGTCGCCCAGCTGTTCCGGGCGTCCCCGTCAAGATCGGCTGCTGTCGGGGTGCCCTTGAGGCGACCCGTGCCACACGCTGCCCGCCACGCGGCGCCTCGGCGGCGGGCTACCCGCGCACCGGGCCCCACACACGAGGACGGCCGGTTCCCCCGTGGGGGAACCGGCCGTCGACGGGGCCCTTCGTCAGGAACGCTTGAGCTTGTCGGCGTTGCGCTCGAGGTCCTCGAGACCACCGCACATGAAGAACGCCTGCTCGGGCACGTTGTCGTACTCGCCGTCGGTGATCGCCTTGAACGCCTGCAGCGTCTCCGCCACCGGCACGAACGAGCCGGGCTGGCCGGTGAAGGCCTCGGCGACGAACATGTTCTGCGAGAGGAAGCGCTCGACGCGCCGGGCCCGGTTGACCGTGACCTTGTCCTCCTCGGAGAGCTCGTCGATGCCGAGGATGGCGATGATGTCCTGCAGCTCCTGGTAGCGCTGCAGCACCTGCTTCACCGTCTGGGCGATCGCGTAGTGCTCCTGCCCGACGTACTGCGGGTCGAGGATCCGGCTGGTGGAGTCCAGCGGGTCCACGGCCGGGTAGATGCCCTTCTCCGAGATCGGCCGGCTGAGCACCGTCGTCGCGTCGAGGTGGGCGAAGGTGGTGTGCGGCGCCGGGTCGGTGATGTCGTCGGCGGGCACGTAGATCGCCTGCAGCGAGGTGATCGAGTGACCCCGCGTCGAGGTGATCCGCTCCTGCAGCTCGCCCATCTCGTCGGCGAGGGTGGGCTGGTAGCCCACGGCCGACGGCATGCGGCCCAGCAGCGTGGACACCTCGGACCCGGCCTGGGTGAACCGGAAGATGTTGTCGATGAAGAGCAGCACGTCCTGGTTCTGCTCGTCGCGGAAGTACTCCGCCATCGTCAGCGCCGACAGCGCGACCCGCAGCCGGGTGCCCGGCGGCTCGTCCATCTGCCCGAACACCAGCGCGGTGGACTCGATGACGCCGGACTCGGTCATCTCGGTGATGAGGTCGTTGCCCTCACGGGTGCGCTCGCCGACGCCGGCGAACACCGAGACGCCACCGAACTCCTGGGCGACGCGGCGGATCATCTCCTGGATGAGCACCGTCTTGCCCACGCCGGCGCCGCCGAACAGGCCGATCTTCCCGCCGGCCACGTAGGGGGTCAGCAGGTCGATGACCTTGATGCCGGTCTCCAGCATCTCGGTGCGGCCCTCGAGCTGGTCGAACCGAGGCGCGTGCCGGTGGATCGTCCAGCGAGGGGCGTCCAGGCCGTAGCCGGGGGTGTCCAGGCACTGACCGAGGGCGTTCCACACGTGACCGGTGGTGACGTCACCGACGGGCACGGAGATCGCCGAGCCGGTGTCCCGGACGTCGGCGCCGCGGACCAGACCGTCGGTCGGCTGCATCGAGATGGTGCGGACCACGTTGTCACCCAGGTGCTGGGCGACCTCGAGGGTCAGCGTCTTGCCCAGGTCGGCGAGGGTGACCTCCACCTCCAGGGCGTTGAACAGGTCGGGCATCGCGTCGCGCGGGAACTCGACGTCGACGACCGGCCCGGTGACCCGGACGACGCGGCCGGTCGTCTGGGTGGTCGGACGGTCCTCGGTGACGGTCATCTGTACTGCTCTCCTGCCCTCGGCCTTGCGTGGATCCGCGTCTTCGTTGTCCCCGCCGCGTCGGCGGTCGGGGGTGGGGTCAGTCGTCGGCGCCGGCCGACACGAGCGCGTCGGCGCCGCCGACGATCTCGCTGATCTCCTGGGTGATCTCGGCCTGGCGGGCCTGGTTCGCCTGCCGGGAGAGGTTCTTCGCCAGCTCCTCGGCGTTGTCCGAGGCCGACTTCATGGCCCGCCGCCGGGACGCCGACTCCGACGCCGCCGACTCGAGCATCGCCGCGAAGATCCGCGTCGTGACGTACTTCGGCAGCAGCGCGTCGAGCAGCGCGTCGGGCGAGGGCTCGAACTCGTAGGAGGTGGGCACCCCGGAGTCCCCGGTGCCGGCACCCGCGCCGGTCTCCCGGTCCTCCCGCTCGTAGTCGAACTCCTCGACCTCCTCGACCTCCAGCGGGGCCATCCGCTTGGCGACCGGGATCTGCGCGAGCAGCGAGCGGAACTCGGTGAAGACGATGTGCAGCTCGTCCACCCCGAGGATGCCGTCGGCGCCGGCGCCGCCCTCGTCGTCGTCCTCACCTGCGGTGAAGGCGGCGATGAGCTGCTCCCCCACGCGCTGGGCGTCGGGGTAGCTCGGCTGTTCGGAGAAACCCGTGAAGGTCTCCGCGACCGCGCGGTTGCGGAAGGAGTAGTAGGTCTCCCCCTTCCGGCCCACCACGTAGAGCACCGGGTCCTTGCCCTCCTGGCGGAGCAGCGAGAGCAGCTCCTCGGTGCGTCGCAGCACGTTGACGTTGTAGGAGCCGGCGAACCCGCGGTCGGACGTGATGACGAGCACCGCCGCCCGGCGCGCGTCCTGCCGCTCGGTCAGCAGCGGGTGGTCCAGGGACGCCGACGACGCCAGGGCCGACAGCACCCGGGTGATCTCCCGGGCGTAGGGCTTGGAGGCCTCCACCCGGGCCTGGGCACGCACGATGCGGGCACCGGCGATCAGCTCCTGGGCCGAGAAGATCTTCTTCGTCGACTTCGTGGAGCGGATGCGGCGCCGCAGCGCGCGGAGGTTGCTGGCCACGGTCAGGCGCTCCGCTTGACCTGGACGCGCTCCTGGCCGCGCTCGGACGCGTCCATCGCCTCGGCCTCGTCCTCGTGGACCCGCAGCGTCTCGCCGTCGGCGGTCTGGAACTGGCCGTAGAAGTCCTCGACCGCCCGCTCCAGGCCGGAGACCGCGTCGTCGCCGAGGGCCTTGGTCTGCCGGATCCCGTCGTAGACGCCGCCGTGGTTGCGGGCGACGAAGTCGAGGAACTCGCGCTCGAAGCGGCGGACCTCGGGCACCGGCACCTTGTCCAGCTTGCCGGTGGTGCCCAGCCAGATCGATACGACCTCGCGCTCCACCGGGTAGGGCTGGTACTGCCCCTGCTTGAGCAGCTCCACCAGGCGCTGGCCGCGCTCCAGCGTGGCGCGGCTGGACGCGTCGAGGTCGGAGGAGAACGAGGCGAAGGCCTCCAGCTCCCGGTACTGCGCCAGGTCCAGCCGCAGCCGGCCGGCGACGGACTTCATCGCCTTGATTTGCGCCGAGCCGCCGACGCGGGAGACCGAGATGCCGACGTTGATCGCCGGGCGGACACCGGAGTTGAACAGACCGGTCTCGAGGAAGATCTGCCCGTCGGTGATCGAGATGACGTTGGTCGGGATGTAGGCCGACACGTCGTTGCCCTTGGTCTCGACCAGCGGCAGGCCGGTCATCGAACCGGCGCCCAGGTCGTCGGAGAGCTTCGCGCAGCGCTCGAGCAGCCGGGAGTGGAGGTAGAAGACGTCGCCGGGGTAGGCCTCGCGGCCCGGCGGCCGGCGCAGCAGCAGGGACACCGCGCGGTAGGCCTCGGCCTGCTTGGACAGGTCGTCGAAGACGATCAGGACGTGCTTGCCCTCGTACATCCAGTGCTGGCCGATGGCCGAGCCGGTGTAGGGGGCGATGTACTTGAAGCCCGCGGCCTCCGAGGCGGGGGCGGCGACGATCGTCGTGTACTCCATCGCGCCGGCCTCCTCGAGGGAGGCGCGGATGGCCGCGATCGTCGAGCCCTTCTGGCCGACGGCGACGTAGATGCAGCGCACCTGCTGGCTCGGGTCACCGGTGGCCCAGGCCTGCTTCTGGTTGATGATCGTGTCGGTGACGATCGCGGTCTTGCCGGTCTGCCGGTCACCGATCACCAGCTGGCGCTGGCCACGGCCGATCGGCGTCATCGCGTCGATCGCCTTGATGCCGGTCTGCATCGGCTCGTGCACCGACTGGCGCTGGACCACGGTGGGGGCCTGCAGCTCCAGGGCCCGGCGGCCGGTGGTGGTGATCGGGCCGGCCCCGTCGATCGGGTTGCCCAGCGGGTCGACCACGCGGCCGAGGTAGCCGTCGCCGACCGGCACCGAGAGGACCTCGCCGGTGCGGCGGACCTGCTGGCCCTCCTCGATGCCGGAGTAGTCGCCGAGGACGACGACGCCGACCTCGCGGACGTCGAGGTTCAGCGCCAGGCCACGGACACCGCTCTCGAACTCGAGCAGCTCGTTGGTCATGACCGACGGCAGACCCTCGACACGGGCGATGCCGTCACCGGCCTCGGTGACGATCCCGACCTCTTCCCGCGACACGTCGGGCGAGTACTCGGTGACGTAGTTCTGGATGGCACTGCGGATCTCGTCGGCGGAGATCGTCAGCTCGGCCATGGCGTGGTGTCCTCTTCCCTGCTGGGTGGTGTGCGAGTGGGGGCCGGGTCGCGGGTCAGCCGACGAGCCGTCGGCCGGCGACCTCGAGGCGGTGCGCGACGCTGCCGTCGATGACCTCGTCACCGACGCGGATGACCAGACCACCGAGCACGCCTGGGTCGACGATCACCTGCAGGCCGATGGACCGGTTGTAGAGGCGGCTGAGGAGCTCGGTGAGCCGGCGCTCCTGCGCCGCGGTCAGCGCCACGGCGGTGGTCACGCGCGCCACCGACTGGCCGCGGCGGGTCGAGGCCGCCTCGGACAGCCGCTCGACGACGTTCTCGGCGTTGCCGACGGCCCGCCCGGTGAGGTGGTTGCGCACCAGCATCGCGGTGATCGGGCTGACCCGGCCGGCGACCAGCCGGTCCAGGAGCGCCGCCTTGCCGGCCGCCGGGGCGGTGCGGTCGCTGAGGATCCGGGACAGTTCCGCATCCCCGCCGACGATACGCCCGAACCGGAACAGCTGGTCCTCGACGTCGTCCAGCTCGCCCTGGGCCTCCGCGGCGTCCAGGGCGGCGTCCGTGGCCAGCGCCTCGGTCGCCTCCACCAGGTCCAGCGGCCGCGACCAGCGCTGCCGGGCCGCGGTCTCGACCAGGTCGAGGGTGGTCTCGGAGACCCGGCCGGACAGCAGCCGCCGGGCGACACCGGCCCGGTCGGCCGGGGAGCCGGACGGGTCCGACAGCGCCCGGCGCAGCGAGACCTGGCCGTCCAGGAGGCGGGCGACGGAGAACAGCTCCTCGGCGAGGCCGAGGAGCTCCTCGCTGCTCACCGCGCGCTCCTGCCCGGTCAGGACGTCGCGCGCCCGCTCCAGCAGTCCGGACGCCGGCCGGGTGAGCTCGGCGAGGCGCTGACGCACCTCGGCGAGCGCCCCGCGGCTGGAGGCGTCCATCAGCGGTCGCCCTGCACGTAGACCGAGCTCCCGGTGGCGCCGCCCCGGCCGTCGGGCGAGACACCGGCCATGCCGTCGAGCTGGTCGAGGAACCGGTCGACGGTGCCGCTGCGGCGCGCCTGGTCCTCGAGGGACTCCCCGACCACGCGGCCGGCCAGCTCGACCGCCAGCTGCCCGATCTGGCCGCGCAGCTCGTTGACGACCTGCTGGCGCGAGGTGGCCAGCTGCTCCTCGCCGCGGGCGACGATCCGCGCGGACTCCTGCTGGGCCTGGACCCGCAGCTCCTCGAGGATCTGCTGGCCCTCGGCCCGGGCCTGGTCGCGGATCTGCGCGGCCTCGGTGCGCGCCTCGGCCAGCTGCGCCTGGTACCGCTCGAGAGCGGCCTTGGCCTCGGCCTGCATCGTCTCGGCCCGCTCGATGCCGCCCTCGATCGCCTCGCGGCGGGCCCGGAAGACCTGCTCGAAGCGCGGCCAGACGAACTTGCCCAGGACGAAGAAGGCGATCGCGAAGGTGATCGTCCCGATGATGATCTCGCCGACCGGCGGGAGGAGCGGGTTGGCGCTCTCCGCAGCCAGGATGCTCATGCTCTACACGTCCCTACGTCAGAGTGACCTGCTGGGGGCACAGATCAGCCTGCGTCGAACCCGAAGATGAAGGGGACGACCAGGCCGATGAGGGCCAGCGCCTCGGAGAGCGCGGCACCGAGGAAGGCGTAGGTCCGGGTCAGACCGGCCGATTCGGGCTGCCTGGCGGTCGCCTGGATGTAGGCGGCCCAGACGATGCCGACGCCGATGCCCGGGCCGATCGCGGCGAGGCCGTAGCCGACCGAGCCGATGCTGCCGACGAGCTCTGCCATGACGTCCATGCGGGGGTGTTCCTCCTGTGTCGGTCGCCCGGGGTGGTCCCGAGCGGCTGGCTGGGGGTGGTGCAGGGTGTAGCGGTCAGTGGGCCGGCTCGACGGCGCCGTTGAGGTAGGTCGCCGTCAGCACGGTGAAGACGTAGGCCTGCAGCACGATGACCAGCAGCTCGAAGAACGTCATGAGCAGCGCCATGGTGAACGAGGCCACGCCGAAGAGCGGGAAGATGCCGCCCGCCGTGAGCAGGTAGACCGCCCCGAGCGAGAAGACCACCAGCAGCATGTGGCCGGCGAACAGGTTGGCGAAGAGCCGGACGGCCAGGGTGAACGGCCGGATCACGAAGACCTGGAGCAGCTCGATCGGCGTGACCAGGATCAGCGCCGCGGCCGGGACACCGGGGGGGATGGCGGCGTCCTTGAAGTACCGCGCCGCGCCCTGCTCCTTGATGCCGATGTAGTTGTAGAGCACCCAGACGATCACCGCGAGGACCAGCGGGATCGCGAACTTGGAGTTGGGTGAGATCTGCGCCAACGGGACGATGCTCATGAAGTTGTTCGCGAGGATGAAGAAGAACAGCGAGGCCAGGAAGGGTGCGAACGGCAGGCCCTTGGGGCCGATGACGTCGCGGGCCATGCCGTCGCGCACCAGGGAGTAACCGCTCTCCCCGATGTACTGCAACTTCCCCGGCACGACCGAGGCCTTGCGGGCGGCCAGCACCAGCAGCGTGAGGATCGCGGCGGTGGCGATCCACATGATGATCGTGATCCGGGTGATCTCGAAGTCGACGCCCAGGACCGAGAACTCGGCCACCGCCGGCGGGTAGAACTCGGCGATCGTCGGGGACTCGAAGCCACCCTCGCCGCCACCTTCGGCGGCGAGCACGTCGGCGAGCGCGTGGGCGCTGGAGGTCACCGTTGTCCCTTCTGCGTCCTGGTCGGGCTGCGGCGCCCGCCCCGGGTGGATCCGGTGCGTCCGGGCCCCTCGGTCGGGGGCAGGACGCCGTACTTGACGACCACCAGGTAGATGGCCACCGTCAGGCCGAGGAGCACGCCGATGAGCGCGACGAAGCGCGTGCCCCACCAGCGGTCGAGCAGCAGCCCGACCCCGCCCCACACGACGATCCCCGAGAGCATGGTCCCGGTGATCCCCCAGCCGATGTCGGACCCACTGGGCTGACGTGCGGCAGGTGGTGCAGGTCGAGGTCGAGAACCCCCGCTCGCGGAGCTGTCCTCGGCCATCGGCCGGGACACTATCAGCCGCGTGTCGCGGGGGTTTCCGGCGGCGGCGGGGTTCCCCCGGCCGAGGGCGGGGCGGGCGGCGGCACGTAGTAGAGCCGGCGGGTCCACACCCACCGCTGCTGGACGACGCTCCAGACCAGAGCCCCCGCGACCACCGTCCAGGCCAGCGCGCGCCGGTCGACCCAGCCCTCGGCCGGCAGGGACTGCAGGACCGCGGCCAGGACGAGGATCTTCACGAAGAAGGAGCCGAGCGCCGCCGGCAACGTGAACGCGTCGCCGTGCTTGCCCGCCCAGGCGATCACCAGGCCGGACAGCGCGAAGAAGAAGGTGACGACAGCGGCGCCGAGGAGCACCGCCACGGCGGCGTCCCAGCCCGCGAGCAGCCCGGCGACCGGCGCCGCCACGGCGGTGAGCGCCGCGGTCACCGCCGTCCCCACGCGGAGGAAGGACAGGTCCCAGGGGGCCTGCGGCTCGGCACCGGCGGTGGTCAACGGACTCCCTGCGGGGACGGGTCCGCGGCCGGGTCGGAGGACCGGCCGGGGACGGCGGGCTCGACCGCGCGGAGAGCACGCGCCGTCGGGTGGTCGGCGCGGCTGCGCCGTCGTTGCGCGGCCAGCTCGGCGGCGCGGGCCTCCCGGGCCGTGCGGCGGGTCCGCGGGCTGAGGACGACGACCACGCCGAGGACGACCAGGACCGCGACGCCGGCGAGCAGCTCCACCTTGCCGCCGGTGATCGACAGCCCGACCGCGCCGAAGGAGAGCAGCGCGGCCCAGAAGTACATGACCAGCACCGCGCGCCGGTGCGAGTGGCCGATGGCGAGCAGCCGGTGGTGCAGGTGCATCTTGTCCGGTGCGAACGGCGAGCGTCCGCGCAGGCTGCGCCGGACGACGGCCATCACCAGGTCGATGAACGGGATCGACAGCACCGCGATCGGCACCAGGAGCGGCAGGGCCAGCGGCAGCAGGTTGGCGGCGGAGTCGAAGGACTGCGGGTCGGCCTGCCCGGTGGCCGAGACCGCCGCGGCCGAGAGCATGAGGCCGACGAGCATCGAGCCGGAGTCGCCCATGAAGATGCGGGCCGGGCTGAAGTTGTGCGGCAGGAAGCCGAGGCAGGCACCGGCGAGCACGGCGGTGATCAGCGTGGGGGCGCTGGCGACGTCGTCGTAGCCGGCGGCGCCGAGACCGTAGCTGTAGGCGAAGAAGGCCAGCGCGGCGATGGCGGAGACCCCGGCGGCCAGGCCGTCGAGGCCGTCGATGAAGTTCACCGCGTTGACCGTGAGGACGGTCAGCAGCAGCGTGAGCGGGACGCCGATGTCGGGCCCGAGCGAGAGCGTCCCGATGTCGGCGACCGGGAGGAAGACGTAGAGCAGCTGGACGCCGATGAGCACCATGACCCCGGCGGCGGCGATCTGGCCGGTCAGCTTGGTTAGGGCGTCGAGACCCCACTTGTCGTCGAGCACGCCCAGTGCGCAGATCAGCCCCCCGGCGATGAGGACGGCGGCGGTCTGCGAGTCCTCGAAGGTCCGCTGCAGCGCCGGCAGCCGGGAGGCCACCAGGACCGCCGCGGCGACGCCGAGGTACATGGCCACGCCGCCACCGCGCGGGGTCGGGATGACGTGCACGTCGCGTTCCCGGGGAGTGGCCATCATCCGCAGCCGGATCGCCACCATCCGCACCACCGGTGTGGTCAGGAAGGTGACCAGGCCGGCGGTGAGCAGGACGACGACGTACTCGCGCATGGCTCAGGCAGGGCCGGAGGCGGTGCCCCAGGAGGGGGTGCTCATCGCGGTGGATCTCCCGGGGATCGACGACGGACAGTGGTCTCACGGTATCGCCAAGTCGGCTCCGGGTCCGCGACGAGTGGGGGCCCGGAGGGTTCCCCGAGGAGCGGACGGTGCGGCTCCCCGGCCCCGTCCCGGGGCCGGTGACGTACTGGAACGGCCGCCCTCCAGGGTCCCGCGCCGAGCGTGCGAGGCGTGGGGGGAAGGGTGGTCCTTCGTCAGTCGACGATCTCGGGGACGACCTCGCGCAGGGCGTCCACCGGCACCGCGCCCACCCGCAGCACCCGCGGGGCGGGCACCGTGCAGTCGACGATCGTGCTGGCCGCGGAGGCGTCGCGCGGTCCGTCGTCCAGCGCGACCGCGGCCTGGGAGCCGAGCTGGGCGACCGCCTCGTCGGCGGTGGTGGCGGCCGGCCGACCGGACCGGTTGGCGCTGGAGACCGCCAGCGGGCCGGTGCGCCGCAGCAGGTCCCGGGCGACCTCGTCGTCGGGCAGCCGGACGGCGACGGTCCCCTGGGCGTCCCCCAGGTCCCAGGCCAGGGACGCCGCGTGCTCCAGCACCAGGGTGAGCCCGCCGGGCCAGAACGCCTCGGCCAGCCGCGTCGCGATCGGCGGGACGACGGTGACCAGCCCGACCAGGGTGGACGCCTCGCCGATCAGCACGGGCACGGGCATCGTCCGGCCCCGGTTCTTCGCGGCCAGCAGCGCGGCCACCGCCGGCGGGGTGAAGGCGTCGGCGGCGACGCCGTACACCGTGTCGGTCGGCAGCAGCACCAGCTCGCCGGCGGCGATCGCCGCGGCAGCGGCGTCGAGCCCGGCGGCGCGCGCGTCGGGGTCGGAGCAGTCGTAGAGGTCGGCCACGGACGGCGAGTCTGTCATCCCCCGGTCCGGGAGGCGGTCGTGTACCGGGGCCGGCCGGCCAGGTCGGGGTGGTCCTCGACGTCGGTCCAGCCACCCGAGGCCCGGACCAGCGCGGGCAGCGCACTCCCCTGCTGGTCGGCGTGCTCGATGGCCAGCCCCCCGCCCGGGCGCAGCAGCCGGGCCGCGGTGCGCAGCAGCCCGCGGACGACGTCCAGACCGTCCGGGCCGCCCCACAGGGCCAGCGGCGGGTCGTGGTCGGCGACCTCGCGCGGCACGGTGGCGCCGTCGGGCACGTAGGGCGGGTTGGAGACGACGAGGTCGACCCCGCCGTCGAGCTCCGGCAGCAGGCCCGGGTCGGTCATGTCGCCGGAGAGCACCTCGACCGGGGTGTCCCCGGCCGCGGCGCGGGTGGCGGCGTTGGCCTTCGTCCACTCGATCGCGGCGGGGTCGTGCTCGACGGCGGTGACCCGGGCACCGGGGTGCTCGTGCGCGAGGGACAGCGCGATGGCGCCCGAACCGCTGCCGAGGTCGACGACGACCGGCTCGGCCACGCCGGCCAGCCGGGCGAGCGCCCACTCGACGAGCTGCTCGGTCTCCGGCCGCGGCACGAACACGCCCGGGCCGACGGCGAGCTCCAGGTGGCGGAACGGCGCCCGGCCGGTCAGGTGCTGCAGCGGCACCCGGTCGGCGCGCTGCCCCACGAGGTCGGCGAACCGGGCGACCGCGCCGTCCGGCACCTCGCCGAGGGTCAGCAGGCCGGTGCGGGTCACGCCGAGCACGTGGGCGAGCAGCAGCTCGGCGTCCACCCGGGGGGAGGCGACGCCGGCGTCGGCGAGCCGCCGCGCTGCGTCGGTGACCAGGCTGCGCGGGTTCAGGAGCCGGCCGCCAGCAGCTCGGCGGTGTGCGCGCGGGTGAGCGCGTCGATGACCGGGTCGAGCTCACCGTCGAGCACCTGGTCGAGGTTGTGCGCCTTGAAGCCCACCCGGTGGTCGGAGATCCGGCTCTCCGGGAAGTTGTAGGTGCGCACCCGCTCGCTGCGGTCGACGGTGCGGACCTGGCTGCGGCGCTGGTCGCTGGCGACCGCGGCGGCCTCCTCGCGGGCGGCGGCCAGCAGCCGGGAGCGCAGCACGCGCAGCGCCGACTCGCGGTTCTGCAGCTGGCTCTTCTCGTTCTGCGAGCTGACCACGATGCCGGTCGGCAGGTGGGTGATCCGGACGGCGGAGTCGGTGGTGTTCACGCTCTGCCCGCCCGGCCCGCTGGACCGGAAGACGTCGATGCGCAGGTCGTTCGGGTCGACGGTGACGTCGACGTCCTCGGCCTCGGGCAGCACCAGGACGCCGACGGCGGAGGTGTGGATGCGGCCCTGCGACTCGGTGACCGGCACCCGCTGGACGCGGTGCACGCCGCCCTCGAACTTCAGCCGGGACCAGATGCCCTCGTCGCCGCGGGACTTCACCGCGATGGCGACGTCCTTGTAGCCGCCGAGCTCAGCGGGCACGGCGTCGAGCACCTCGGTGGCCCAGCCGCGCCGCTCGGCGTAGCGCAGGTACATCCGCAGCAGGTCGCCGGCGAACAGCGCCGACTCCGCGCCACCCTCCCCCGCCTTGATCTCGAGGATGACGTCCTTGTCGTCGTCGGGGTCCTCGGGCACCAGCAAGGAGCGCAGCCGGTCCTCCAGCTCGGGCACCCGCTCCTCGAGGGCGGCGGCCTCGGCGGCGAACGAGGCGTCCTCGGTGGCCAGCTCACGGGCGGTGTCGAGGTCCGCGCGGACGGCGTCCAGCGCGCGCTTGGTCTCCACCAGCGGGGCGAGCTGGGCGTAGCGGCGGCCCAGCCGGCGGGCGCGGCCGGTGTCGGCGTGGACGGCCGGGTCGGCGAGCTCGGTCTCCAGCGCCGCGTGCTCGGCCAGCAGCCCGCCCAGCCGGTCCGGTGCGGCGTCGGTGCTCATGCAGGGTCTCCGGGTGCAGGTGTTCGGGGTGCGGACACGACGACGGCGCCCGCCCCACGCGAGGTGGGACGGGCGCCGTCGGGGGGACTACTGGGTGGCGCCGGCGTTGCGCTTGCCGAACCGCTTCTCGAAGCGGGCGACGCGGCCGCCGGTGTCCAGGATCCGCTGCTTGCCCGTGTAGAAGGGGTGGCAGGCGGAGCAGGTCTCGACGGTCAGCGTGCCGCCGGGCGCCGTGCTGCGAGTGGTGAAGGTGTTCCCGCAACCACAGGTCACCGTGGTGGTGTGGTACTCGGGGTGGATACCGGGCTTCATGTCGCCTCTTCCGGGGTCTGTGTCGTTCAGGTGCTCGAACGCCGGCGGCCGGCCGGTCATTCCGGCCGCCAGCGGGGCTCGGTCGCTCAGTATTCCTGACGCTGGCGACGTGCTGGAACGGCCCTCCTGCAGGGTCCCGGCCCGAGCGGAGCGAGGGTCGGGGGGCAGGAGGGTCCTTCAGTCGTTGCCGGGGCCGAGCGTCGTCTTCTGGATCTGCATGAGGAACTCGACGTTGTTGCGGGTCTTCCGCAGCTTGTCGAGCAGCAGCTCCAGGGCCTGCTGGGGCTCGAGCGCGGCGAGCACCCGGCGCAGCTTGATGACGATGGCCAGCTCGTCGGGCGACATGAGGATCTCCTCCTTGCGCGTGCCCGACGCGTTGACGTCCACGGCCGGGAAGACCCGCTTGTCCGCCAGCCGGCGGTCGAGCTTGATCTCCGCGTTACCGGTGCCCTTGAACTCCTCGAAGATGACCGTGTCCATCGTGGACCCGGTCTCCACCAGCGCCGAGGCGATGATGGTCAGCGAGCCGCCGTTCTCGATGTTGCGGGCGGCGCCGAGGAAGCGCTTGGGCGGGTACAGCGCCGTGGAGTCGACACCACCGGACAGGATGCGCCCGCTGGCGGGGGCCGCCAGGTTGTAGGCGCGGCCCAGGCGGGTGATCGAGTCCAGCAGGACGACGACGTCGTGACCCATCTCGACCAGCCGCTTGGCCCGCTCGATGGAGAGCTCGGCGACGGTCGTGTGGTCCGACGGCGGCCGGTCGAAGGTCGAGGCGATGACCTCGCCCTTCACCGAGCGCTGCATGTCGGTGACCTCCTCGGGCCGCTCGTCGACGAGGACGACCATGAGGTGGCACTCGGGGTTGTTCGTCGTGATCGCGTTGGCGATCGACTGCAGCACCATCGTCTTGCCGGCCTTGGGCGGCGACACGATGAGGGCGCGCTGCCCCTTGCCGATCGGCATGACCAGGTCCATGACCCGGGTGGTCAGCTGGTGCGGCTCGGTCTCCAGCCGCAGGCGCTCCTGCGGGTAGAGCGGGGTCAGCTTGGTGAAGTCGGGCCGGTTCCGGGCCTGGTCGGGCTCGAGGCCGTTGACCGAGTCGAGCCGGACCAGCGCGTTGTACTTGTCCTTGCGCTCGCCCTCGCGGGGCTGACGGACGGCGCCGGTGATGGCGTCGCCGCGGCGCAGCCCGTGGCGGCGCACCTGGGACAGCGACACGTAGACGTCGTTCGGCCCGGTCAGGTACCCGGAGGTGCGGACGAACGCGTAGTTGTCCAGCACGTCGAGGATGCCGGCCACCGGCAGCAGGACGTCGTCCTCGCTGACGGTCGGCTCGCCCTGGTCGAAGCGCTCCCGGCCCCCGGCGTTGCTGCCGGTGCGGCGGTTGCGGTCGCGGTAGCGGCGACCCCGGCGGCCGCGGCCACCCTCGAAGTCGTCGTCGTCCTCGTCGGTGCGGGCCTCGGTGCCGCGGTCGTTGCGGTCGTTGCGGTTGTCCGACCGGTTGTCCGGCCGGCTGCCGCGCTCACCGCGGTCGGGACCGCGGTTGCCGTCCCGGTCGGTGCGGTTGCCGTCGCGGTTGCCCCGCTCGGCGCGGTCACCGCCGTCGCGGTTGCCCCGCTCGGCACGGTCCCCGCCGTCGCGGTCGGGACGGTTGCCCTCGCGCTCGGCGCGGTTGCCCTCGCGCTCGCCGCGGTTGCCGTCGCGCTCGGCGCGGTTGCGGCCACGGTTGCGCTGCGGCCGGTCACCGTCGGCACGCTCGTCGTCGGTCCGCTCGCCCTCGGTGCCGTCGTCGGTCCGCTCGCGGGCCGGGGTGGTGTCGGCGGCGGGGGCGTCGGCGCGCGGCACGGGCGCGGAGGTGGTCGCCTCACCGGCGGGGGCGGCCTCGACGGCCGGGCCGTCGGCGGACGGCGAGCCGGCCGGCCGGCTGGCCCCGCGGCGGCGCCGGGGGGTGGCGTCGCTCCCGGGTTCGGCCGGCGCGGTGACCGGCCCGCCGTTGGCGCCGCCGCTGACGGGCGCCTCGAGGGGGGCGGCCGTGGCGGCAGCCGGGCGCGGGGCCTCGGCCTCGCGGGCCGCCGGGATGGTGGCGGCGCCGTCCACCGGCTCGGCGGGGGTGTCACCGCCCACCTGGCGCGCGGAGATGGCGGCGACCAGGTCGCCCTTGCGCATCCGGCCGGTGCCGGAGATGCCGAGCTCGGCGGCCAGTCGCTGCAGCTCGGGCAGCAGCATGCCGGAGAGCCCGCTGCCGCGGCGACGGGTGCGCCCCGTCGTCCCAGAAGCGGCAGGTGCCTCGTCGTTCCCCGAGCTCTGCGGCGCGGTGACGAGGTCGGTGGTCTCGCTCACGTACAGGTCCTTCCCTGCGGAGACCTGCGCCTACCAGCGCAGGGGGTGACCCGGCTCCTCCCCGCCCCATCTTCGAGCGGACAGCGAGGGATGCGGGATCAATGGGTGCGGAGCGGTCCTGCGGCGACGGACATCAGATCGTCTGCAACGCCCCGCGCGAGGCTCGCCCGACTGGGCGGCTACCCCGTGAGCCTAGTGCTGGCCCACGGACACGACAACACCGATCGAGACCGGTGTGTTCCTCGTTATCGAGACGATACCTGCTGCACAGGGCGGTGCACACGGACACCCTGGACATCCACGCCCAGCGGCAGCACCGTCCACCCCTCAGGAGTGAGATCGGCCACCTCGCGCACCCGCACGGCGGCGTCCGGGGAGTCGTCGGGATGGCGGCGGGTCAGCACCAGCAGGCTCGGCCCCGCCCCGGAGACGACGGCGGCGTGCCCGGCGGCGCGCAGCCGCTCGAGCAACTGCGCCGAGTCCGGCATGGCCGCGGCGCGCTGCCGCTGGTGCAGCCGGTCCTCGGTGGCCTCGAACAGCAGCCCCGGCTCCCGGGTCAGCGCGTGCACCAGCAGCGCGGCCCGCCCGGCGTTGAAGGAGGCGTCGGCGTGCGGGACGGCGTCCGGCAGCAGGCCGCGCGCGACGTGCGTGGACAGCGTCGCGTCGGGGACCAGGACGACCGGGAGGACGTCGCCGTCGACCTCGAGGCTCTCCGCCGACGCGCCGGCGTCGGTGGTCCACGAGAGGGTCAGGCCGCCCAGCAGGCACGCGGCCACGTTGTCGGGGTGGCCCTCCATCGTCGTGGTCAGCCGGAGGACGGCGTCCAGGTCGATCGTCTCGACGTCCGGGCACAGCGCCCACGCGGCCATCACCCCGGCGACCACGGCGGCGGCCGACGAGCCCATCCCCCGCCCCTGCGGGATGGCGTTCTCGGCGACGACCCGCAGGCCCCCCGGCGTCCAGCCCAGCTGGTCGCAGGCCGCCCGGAAGGCGCGGACGACGAGGTGGTCCTCCCCGGTGGGCAGGCTGTGCGCGCCCTCCCCCGTCATCGCCACCTTCAGCCCGCTCGACGCGACGGTGACGTCGACGACGTCGTGGTGGGTCAGCGCGAGCCCTGCACAGTCGAAGGCGGGCCCGAGGTTGGCGCTGGTCGCGGGAACCCGCACTCGCACCACGTCGCCGTACGGGAGGCTCACAGGCCCAGCTTCGCGGCGGCGGTCGCGGCGTCGACCGGGACGGTCACCGGGGCCGGGGCGCCGGAGATCGCCCAGTCCGGGTCCTTGAGGCCGTTCCCGGTCACGGTGCACACGACCCGCTGCCCGGGCTCGAGCCCGCCGGCCTCGGCCACCTGGAGCAGCCCGGCGACCGACGCCGCGGACGCCGGCTCGACGAAGACGGCCTCGGTGCGGGCCAGCAGGCGGTAGGCGGCCAGGATCGCCCGGTCGGTGACGGCGTCGATCCGGCCGCCGGACTGGTCGCGCGCGGCCAGCGCCTTGGTCCAGGACGCCGGGTTGCCGATCCGGATCGCGGTGGCGATGGTCTGCGGCTGCTCGACGACGTGCCCGGTGACGATCGGGGCGGCACCGGCGGCCTGGAAACCCCACATCCGCGGCGTCCTCGTGGCGGTGCCGTCGGCGGCGTACTCCCGGTAGCCCTGCCAGTAGGCGGTGATGTTGCCGGCGTTGCCCACCGGCAGGCAGTGGACGTCCGGCGCGTCGCCGAGCACGTCGACGACCTCGAACGAGGCGGTCTTCTGCCCCTCGATCCGGTACTGGTTGACGCTGTTGACCAGGCTGACCGGGTAGTCGATGGCCAGCTTGCTGGCCAGCGCGAGGCAGTCGTCGAAGTTGCCCTCGACCTGCAGCAGCTTGGCGCCGTGCACCAGCGCCTGGGCCAGCTTGCCCAGCGCGATCTTGCCCGTGGGCACGAGGACGGCGCAGACCAGCCCGGCGCGGGCGGCGTAGGCGGCGGCGCTGGCGCTGGTGTTGCCGGTGGAGGCGCAGATGACGGCCTCCGCCCCCTCCTCCTTGGCCTTGGTGATGGCCATGGTCATCCCGCGGTCCTTGAAGGACCCGGTCGGGTTGGCGCCCTCGACCTTGAGCCACACCTCGCAGCCGGTGCGCCGGGACAGCTCCTCGGCCGGCACCAGCGGGGTCGCGCCCTCCTGCAGGGTGACCACGGGGGTGCTGTCGCTGACCGGCAGCCGCGAGCGGTAGGCCTCGATGAGCCCCGGCCAGAGCGGCGAGACGGTCCCCCGGAGGGGCAGCTGCGTCGTCATGACAGTCCTTCCACGCGCAGGATGCTGGTGACGGCGCGGACGGCGGGCATCTCCCGCAACGCGGTGACCGTGGACGACAGCGCCGCGTCGGGGGCGCTGTGGGTGACGATGACCAGCGTCGCGGCGTCCCCGTGCCCGTCCTGGCGGACGGTGGCGATGCTGACCCCGTGCCGGGCGAACTCCTGGGCCACCGTCGCGAGCACGCCGGGCTTGTCCGCGACGTCGAGGCTGACGTGGTACCGGGTGGGGGTCTCGGCGATCGGCCGCGCCGGGAGGCCCGCGTAGCTGGTGACGCCGGGGCCGGCGATGCCGGCGACCCGGTTGCGCGCGATGGCCACCAGGTCGCCCAGGACGGCGCTGGCGGTCGGCTGGCCACCGGCCCCCTGGCCGTAGAACATCAGCTGCCCTGCGGCCTCGGCCTCGACGAAGACCGCGTTGAACGCCCCGCCGACGGCGGCCAGCGGGTGCGTCGTGGGGATCATCGCCGGGTGCACGCGGACGGCGACGGAGTCGCCCTCACCGTCACCGTTGCCCGGCACCCGCTCGCAGATCGCCAGCAGCTTGACGGTGCAGCCGATCTCGGCCGCGCGCGCGACGTCGGTGGAGGTCACCGCGGAGATGCCCTCGCGGTAGACGTCGGCGGCGGTGACGGGGGTGTGGAACGCCAGCGAGGCGAGGATGGCGGCCTTGGCGGCGGCGTCGAAGCCGTCGACGTCGGCCGTGGGGTCGGCCTCGGCGTACCCCAGCTCGGTCGCCTCGGCCAGCGCCTCGGTGAAGCCGTGCCCGGTCTCGGCCATGCGGGACAGGATGTAGTTGGTCGTGCCGTTGACGATGCCGACCACGCGGCGCAGCTGGTCACCGGCCAGCGACTCGCGCAGCGGTCGCAGCAGCGGGATCGCACCGGCCACGGCGGCCTCGTAGTAGAGGTCCGCGCCGGCCTTGGCGGCGGCCGCGTGCAGCTCGCCGCCCTCGTCGGCCAGCAGCGCCTTGTTGGCGCTGACCACCGACTTGCCGGCCTCGAACGCGGCCAGCAGCAGCGAGCGCACCGGCTCGATGCCGCCGATCACCTCGACGACGAGGTCGACGTCGGGCCGGGTCACCAGCCCGAGCGCGTCGGTGGTGAGCAGGTGCGCCGGGACGTCGGGGTGCCGGTCGGGACGGCGGACCGCGACCCCGGCGACCTCCACCGGGCGCCCGATGCGGGCGGTGAGGTCGGCGGCCTGCTCGTCGAGCAGCCGCAGCACCGCGCTGCCGACGGTGCCGCAGCCGAGCAGCGCGACCTTCAGCGGCTGGGTCACAGTCCCTCCTCGCTGGCGATCGTCGGCCCTGTGCCGCCCGGCGCCGTGCTCACGCGTGCCCTCGCGAGCCCGGTCACGTGGTCACCCCCGCGGCGTGCTCCGGCGCGGGCTGGGACGGCGCGACGGCGGGCGCGGGGACGTCGGCGAGGACGGCGTCGAGGGCGAACACGTCCGCCAGTGTCTGACGCCGGACCACCTCGGTGGCAACGCCGTCCCGCACCGCGACCACCGGTGGCTTGAGCAGGTAGTTGTAGTTGCTCGCCATCGACCAGCAGTAGGCGCCGGTCGCCGCGACCGCGAGCAGGTCGCCGGGCTGCACGTCGGCCGGCAGCCACAGGTCCCGCACCAGCACGTCGCCGCTCTCGCAGTGCTTGCCCACGACCCGGCACAGCGCGGGCGGGGCGTCGGAGGTCCGGTTGGCCAGCACGCAGGTGTAGGAGGCGTCGTAGAGCGCGGTGCGGATGTTGTCGCTCATCCCGCCGTCGACCGACACGTAGTTGCGCACCTGCGGGGCACCCTGGCCGCCGCTGCCCAGGCGCACCGGCTTGATGGTGCCGATCTCGTACAGCGTCACCGTGCCGGGGCCGGCGATCGCCCGCCCCGGCTCGACGGCCAGCCGCGGCACCGGCAGGTCCAGCGCCGCGCACTCGGCGGCGACGACGGTGCGCAGCCGCCGGGCGACGTCGGCGGGGCCCACCGGGTCGTCGTCGGGCAGGTAGGCGATGCCGAAGCCGCCACCGAGGTTGAGCTCGCCCAGCACCTCGCCGGTGGCCTGCCGCACCTGGCCGAGCAGGCCGACGACGCGGTGCGCGGCGGCCTCGAACCCGGCGGTGTCGAAGATCTGCGAGCCGATGTGGCTGTGCAGCCCGGTCAGCCGCAGCGCCGGCTCGCGGATGACCCGCACCGCGGCGGTCAGCGCGTCCCCGGTGGCCAGCGAGAAGCCGAACTTCTGGTCCTCGTGCGCCGTGGCGATGAACTCGTGGGTGTGCGCCTCGATGCCGACCGTCGTCCGGATCAGCACCGGCACCGGCGCCCCGCCCGCGGCGACCCGGGCGGCGGCCAGCGGCACCAGCCGGTCGATCTCGTCGAAGGAGTCCAGGACGACGTGGCCGATGCCGGCGTCGACGGCCAGCTGCAGCTCGACGGGCGACTTGTTGTTGCCGTGCAGCGCGATCCGCGCGGCCGGGAACCCGGCGGCCAGGGCCAGCGCCAGCTCGTTGCCCGAGCAGGCGTCCAGGTGCAGGCCGTCCTCGGCGACCCAGCGGGCCACCTGTCCGCAGAGGAACGCCTTGGAGGCGTAGTGCACGTCGGCGTCGTCGAACGCGGCGGCGAAGTCGGCGGCCCGGCCGCGGAAGTCGCCCTCGTCGAGGACGAACAGCGGGGTGCCGTGCTCGCGGGCGAGCTCGGTCACCGGCCGGCCGCCCAGGTGCAGCTCGCCGTCGACCCGCTCGGCCGACCGCGGCCAGACCTGGGCGTCGAGCGCCCCCAGGTCGGCCGGCGGCAGCCCGACCGACGGCGGCGGGGTCATGCCCCCGTGCAGCGGGCCCGCCGGGTGCGCCCTCACATCCGCTCCGGGGCGCCGACGCCGAGCACGCCGAGGCCGTTGCGCAGCACGACGGCGGTCGCCGCGCACAGCCACAGCCGGGCGACGGTCAGGGCGGTGGCCTCCTCGTCGCCGCGCGGCAGCACCCGGCAGGCGTCGTAGAAGCGGTGGTAGGTGCCGGCCAGCTCCTCGAGGTAGCGGGCCACCCGGTGCGGGGCGCGCAGCTCCGCGGCCGAGGTGAGCACCCGCGGGAACTCCCCGAGCGCCCGCAGCAGCGCGTTCTCCCGCTCGTGGGTCAGCTGCCCGGCGTCGACGTCCCCCGGGGTGGGCGGGGTCAGGCTCGCGTCGATGCCCAGGTCGGCGGCGTTGCGCAGCACCGAGGAGATCCGGGCGTGCGCGTACTGGACGTAGAAGACCGGGTTGTCGTTGGACTGCCGGCTCCACAGGTCCGCGTCGATGTCGATCTGCTGGTCGACCGAGGCCCGCGCCAGGGCGTAGCGGGCCGCGTCGGTGCCGACCGCCTCGACCAGGTCGGTGAGCAGCACGAAGTTGCCCTTGCGCTTGCTCATCCGCACCGGCTCGCCGTCGCGCACCAGGTTGACCAGCTGACCGATGAGGATCTCGAGGTGGGTGTCGGGGTCGTCACCGGCCGCGGCGACCAGCGCCTTGTACCGGCCGACGTAGCCGGAGTGGTCGGCACCCAGCATGATCACGACCCGGTCGAAGCCGCGGGCCCGCTTGTCCAGGTAGTAGGCGCAGTCCGCGGCGAAGTAGGTCGGCTCGCCGTCGGCCTTCACCAGGACGCGGTCCTTGTCGTCGCCGAAGTCCGTCGTCCGCAGCCAGACCGCGTCGTCGGCCTCGAAGACGTGCCCCTGCTCCCGCAGCCGGGCCACCGCCTTCTCCAGGGCGCCCGAGGCGTGCAGCGTCCGCTCGGAGAAGAAGGTGTCGAAGTGGACGCCGAAACCCTCGAGCGTGGCCCGGATGTCGGCGACCATCGCCTCGACGCCGCGCTCGGCGAACACCGGCAGCTGCTCGTCCTCGGGTCGCTCGACGAGGCCGGGGTCGGCGGCGACCACCTGCCGGGCGACGGTCTCGACGTAGTCGCCCTGGTAGCCGTCCTCGGGCACGGGCCGGCCGAGCGCCGCGGCCTGCAGGCTGCGGCCGAACCGCTCGATCTGCGCGCCGGCGTCGTTGACGTAGTACTCGCGGTGGACGTCGGCGCCGCTGGCCTCCAGCAGCCGCCCCACCGCGTCGCCGACCGCGGCCCACCGGGTCGAGCCGAGCGTGACCGGTCCGGTGGGGTTGGCCGAGACGAACTCCAGGTTCAGCCGCTGGCCGGCGAGGGTGCCGGTGCGCCCGTAGGCGGGGCCGGCGGTGACCGCGTCCACCGCGATCCGGCCCAGCGCGCCCTGCGCGAGGGTGATGTTGAGGAAGCCGGGACCGGCGACGTCGACCGCCGCGATGCCGGGCCGGGCGCGCAGCTCCTCGGCCAGCGCCTCGGCGACCGCACGCGGCGGCCGGCCGGCGGGCTTGGCCAGGCGCAGCGCCACGTTGGTCGCGTAGTCCCCGTGCTCGGGGTTCTTGGGGCGCTCGACGACGACGTCGTCGGGCACCGGCACGGCCAGCACGCCACGCTCGACGGCGGCGGCCACGGCGGTCCGGACGACGTCGCGCAGCTGCTCGGGTGTCACCGCACGAGCGTACTGAGGCAGCCTCCTCCCCCCGGTGCGGGCTTCCTCACCCTCCGCCCCCCGCGCGCTCCCAGGGTCCGTCCAGGCCGCGCACCTAGACTCGGGGCCCGGGACGGCCCCGCGGGAACCCCGCGCGGCCCCGAGGACGAGCACCGAGGAGAGGCCTTGGCCAAGGACCGCACGCCCGAACCCGGCCGCCCGCGCGGCGGTGCCAGCCGGCCGGGCGCGGCAGGCGGCAAGGGTGGGCGCACCCGCCCGCCGGTCACCAACGTGGTCGCGCCGCAGCGGCCGTGGGGGCTGATCGCCGCCGCGGTCGTCGTGGTCGTGTTCGCCGCCGCGGTGATCGTCTACGCCGTCCGGCAGGTGGACCAGGCCGAGGCCGGCCGGGTCGACGCGGTCGAGGAGATCGAGGGCGTCCAGGTCTTCGAGTACGCCGCCGGCCAGCAGCACGTGACCACGCCGGTGACCTACGAGCAGTCCCCGCCGGTGGGCGGGCCGCACGACGGCGAGTGGGCCGACTGCACGGGCACCGTCTACGACGTGGCGCTCCGGGAGGAGAACGCCGTCCACAGCCTCGAGCACGGCGCGGTCTGGATCACCTACGACCCCGAGGTGGTCACCGGGGACGCGCTGGCCACGCTGACCGACCTCGCCGACGAGTCCGGCCGGATGGTCTCCCCCGCCCCGGGGCAGGACTCCCCCATCAGCCTGCAGTCCTGGAACCACCAGCTGAAGGTCGACTCCGCCGACGACCCGCGGATCGAGCAGTTCGCCGACTTCCTGACCTACAACCAGGCGTTCTACCCCGAGCCGGGCGCCAGCTGCGAGAACCCGGCGTTCATCGCCGACCCGCTCACGGTGGACGACGAGAGCCGCGGCGCCTCCGCCCCGGTGTCCGACGCCCCGACCATGCCGACGGCCGGGGCCGAGACCGGCGCGCCGTGACCCCCGCGCGCAGCCCCCTGCGGGCCGTCCTGCTGGCGGTCATCGCCGTCGGGCTGGTGCTGCTCGGCGGCGGCGCGGCGGTGGCCCTGGGGCTCGGCCGCGGCGAGCCGGACCCGGCCGCGGACTCCGTGGCCGCCGGGTTCTCCCGCGACATGTCCCGGCACCACCTGCAGGGCGTGGAGATGGCCAACCTCGCCCTGGAGCGCAGCACCGACCCGGAGGTCACCCAGCTGGCGTTCGACATCGCCGAGACCCAGCAGAACCAGGTCGGGCGGATGCAGGGCTGGCTGGCGCTGTGGGGGCTGCCGCCCACCGGCGGGGAGACCATGGCCTGGATGCCGGCCGGCGCGCACGCCGGGCACTCGGACGACGACGAGGGCGGTGCGCCGATGCCCGGCATGGCCACCGAGGCGGAGCTCGCGCAGCTGCGGTCGCTGTCGGGCGTCGAGTTCGACCGGGAGTTCCTGCGGCTCATGATCCGGCACCACCAGGGCGGCCGGGAGATGGCCGAGTACACCGCCGAACACGCGGCCGTCCCCGCCGTCGCGGGCCTGGCCGGCACGATCGCCGAGACGCAGTCGGCCGAGGTGACGACGATGGAGCGGATGCTCACCGCCCGCGGCGGCACCCCGCTCCCGGCGCCCTGACCACCGCCGTCCGCGCCCCGCGGGAGGGCTGGTAGGTTCTTCTGCGCCCCACCGCAGAGCCCCCGTAGCTCAGGGGATAGAGCACCGCCCTCCGGAGGCGGGTGCGCAGGTTCGAATCCTGCCGGGGGCACGCCAGCGACACCGAGAGGCCCCGCCGTCCACGGCGGGGCCTCTCGCGCGTCCGGGCAGGTCAGCTGGTGAGCATGCCGCCCTCGACCGGGAGCGTCGTCCCGCTGACGTAGCCGCCGGCGTCGCTGACCAGGAACACCAGCGCGGCGGCCAGCTCCATCGGGTCGCCGGCCCGCCCGACCAGCACACGGGCCATCTGCTGGTCGAGGTAGCCCTCGGGGTACTGGTCGGTCATCTCGGAGGCGAAGAAGCCCGGGGCCAGCGCGTTGACCCGGATGCCCTTGCGGCCGGTCCACTGCTGGGCCAGGTCGCGGGTCAGCCCGATCAGGCCGGCCTTGCTCGCCGCGTAGGCCGCCTGGGGCAGCCCGGCGGTGGTCAGCCCCAGGATGCTGGAGATGTTGACGATCGAGCTGCCCGGCTGCATGACCCGCGCGCAGGCCTGCGCCATCCAGTAGCAGCCGTTGAGGTTGACGTCGATGACCGAGCGGAACTGCTCCGGGGTCTCGCGGGTGGCCGGCACGGCGGTGCCGATGCCGGCGTTGTTCACCAGGACGTCGACCTTGCCGAACTCGGCCACGGTGGCGTCGACGAGGGCCTGGCAGTCCTCGGGCCGGGCGACGTCGGTGCGCACCGTGACCGCCCGCCGTCCGGCCGCCTCCACCGCCGCCCGCGTGTCGGCCAGCCGCTCCTCGCGGCGTGCGCCGAGCGCGACGTCGGCGCCGGCCTCGGCCAGCGCGCGGGCGAAGACCGCGCCGAGGCCGGAGGACGCCCCCGTCACGATCGCCACCCGGCCGTCGAGCCGGAACATGTCGAGGACCGTCCTGTCTGCCACGTGCACTCCTGTCGTCGTCGGTCGGCCCCGAGCCTGTCGCCCCGCACGCCGGCCCGCCACTCGCGACCCCCGTGCGCGTGTGGGGTAGACCACACGTCGGGCGGGTAGGGGACGGACCCGTTCTGCAACCCGGAGGGGACCCCGTGGTCAACCTGGCACAGCAGCTGCTCGACACCGCGGCCGAGCACGGCGGACGGCCGGCGCTCCGCATGGACGACGCCGTCCTGACCTACGACGGGTTCCGCGAGGCGGCCGCCGGCGTGGCCGCGGGCCTGCGGGACCGGGGCGTGCGGCCCGGTGACCGGGTCGGGATGGTGCTGCCCAACGTGCTGAGCTTCCCGGTGGTGTTCTACGGCGCGCTGATGGCCGGCGCCGCCGTCGTCCCGATGAACCCGCTGCTCAAGGCCCGCGAGGTCGAGTACTACCTGCGCGACTCCGGCGCCCGGCTCGTGGTGGCGCTGGACTCGATCGCCGACGCGGCCACCGAGGCGGCGGCCGCCGTGGGCGTCGACGCGGTGACCGTCGGCCCGGTCGACGCCGGCGAGACGCTGGGCGGGTCCGGCAGCGGGGACGCCGAGCCGCGGGCGGACGGGGACGCGGCGGTCATCCTCTACACGTCGGGGACCACCGGGCCGCCCAAGGGCGCCGAGCTCACCCACGCCAACCTGAGCGGCAACGCCCGCACCACGCAGGAGACCCTGCTGGAGGGCACGGCGGACGACGTGATCATGGGGTGCCTGCCGCTGTTCCACGTCTTCGGGCTGACCTGCGCGCTCGACGCCGGCGTCCTGGCCGGGGCCTGCCTGACCCTGCTCCCCCGCTTCGACGGGGCGAAGGCGTTGTCGGTCATCGAGCGGGACCGGGTGACCGTCTTCGAGGGCGTGCCGACGATGTTCGCGGCGATGCTGCACCAGGCCGACCGGGACCGGTACGACGTGTCCAGCCTCCGGCTGTGCGTCTCCGGCGGCTCGGCCATGCCGGTCGAGGTCATGCGCGGCTTCGAGGAGGCCTTCGGCTGCATCGTGCTGGAGGGCTACGGCCTGTCCGAGACCTCGCCGGTCGCCTCGTTCAACCACCCGCACGCCGAGCGCAGGCCGGGGACGATCGGCACCCCGATCCGCGGCGTGGAGATGCGGCTGGTGGACGACGAGGGCCGCGACGTCGCGACCGGCGACGTCGGGGAGATCGCCATCCGCGGCGAGAACGTCATGAAGGGCTACTGGGGCAAGCCAGCGGAGACGGCGAAGGCGATCCCCGACGGCTGGTTCCGCACCGGCGACCTGGCCCGGCAGGACGAGGACGGCTACTTCGCCATCGTCGACCGCAAGAAGGAGATGATCATCCGCGGCGGCTACAACGTCTACCCGCGGGAGGTCGAGGAGGCGCTCTACGAGCACCCCGCGGTCGCCGAGGCCGCGTGCGTCGGCGTCCCGCACCCCGAGCTCGGCGAGGAGGTCGCCGCCGCCGTCGCGCTGAAGCCCGGCGCGCAGGCCGACGCCGGGGAGCTGCAGGCCTGGGTCAAGGAGCGGGTGGCCGCCTACAAGTACCCGCGGCACGTCTGGCTGGTCGAGTCCCTGCCCAAGGGACCGACCGGCAAGATCCTGCGCCGCGCCGTCGAGGTCCCCGCCGAGGTGCGCGCGTGACCGGGCCGCCGCTGTGGCGGCAGGCCTTCGACGCCGTCGAGCAGCGGGTGACCCCGCGCGCCGAGGAGCTCGTCCGCACGGAGACCTTCGCGGTCGGTGCGGCCCTGACCCGCCGGGCGGTGACCCTGGCCCGCGACACCGCACGCGGGGCCACCACCCGCTTCTGGCACCTGCTGGACCTGCCGGCCGGGACCGACGTCCACCGGCTGCGTGCCCAGGTCGGCGCCCTGGACCGCGAGGTCCGGCGGCTGACCCTGCAGCTGGAGGCCCGGCAGCCCGGGCCCCCGCGCCGCCGCACCCACGAGGAGACCGATGCCGACCGTGCCCAGGCCCCCCATCCCGAGCGCACAGACGGTCCTCGACCGCGTCCGGCGGGACGTCGAACGCAACGCCCTGCGGGCCCGTAACGGGCTGAAGCTGGTCAGCGGCGTCGACCGGCCGACCGTCGGGCAGACGCCCAAGGACGTCGTCTGGCAGCGCGGGCGGACCCAGCTGTGGCACTACCGCAACGACCCCGACACCCACGGCGGGGTCCGGTACTCCCCGCCCCTGCTCGTCGTCTTCAGCATGGTCAGCCGCAGCTACATCCTCGACCTGGCGCCGGGCAACAGCTTCGTCGAGCAGCTGCTGCACGCCGGCTTCGACGTCTACCTGCTCGACTGGGGCGAGCCGGACGAGCGGGACGCGGCCAACACCCTCGAGGACTACGTCGACGACTACATCCCGGCCGGTGTGCAGCGGGTGCTGGAGGTGTCGGGGGCCGACGAGGTCACCCTGTTCGGCTACTGCTTCGGCGGCGACCTCGCCCTGCTCTACGCCGCGCACCACCCCGGCGCGCCGGTCCGCAGCCTCACCGTGCTGGCCACCCCGGTGGACTTCCGGCACATGGGCCCGCTGGCCGACCTGTTCCGGGTCGGCGGCCTGGAGGTGTCCGACGTGCTGGACGCCGACGGCAACGTGCCCCCGCGGGTCGTCGTCCAGGGCTTCCGCGCGCTGACCCCCACCTCCGAGGTGACCCGGTACGTGACGCTGTGGGAGCGGCTCTGGAACGACGAGTACGTGGCCGGCTACCAGGCCATGACCGGCTGGGCCGACGACCACGTGCCCTTCCCCGGAGCCGCCGCGGAGGAGACGGTGCGGATGCTGGTGCGCGACAACGGGATGGTCACCGACCGGCTGACCGTGGGCGGCGACCGCGTGCACCTGTCCGACGTCCGCGTCCCCTTCCTCACCGTGCGCGCCGACCGGGACCACATCGTGCCGCCGGACGCCACCGCGCCGCTGGTCGACCTGGTCGGCTCCCCGGACAGGCACGAGCTGCGGCTCCCGGCCGGGCACATGGGCCTGGTCGTCGGGCGGACGGCGGCCCGGACGACGGTGCCGACCATCCTCGACTTCCTCCGGCGGCGCAGCGAGCCGCTGCCGGACGACGAGGACGCCCGGTGACCGCCGTCGCCCCGCTGACCGAGTCGCACGGCGAGGCCCTGGTGCGCTTCTTCGCCGAGCTGCCCGAGGGCGACCGCACCTTCATCCGCGAGGACGTCACCGACCCCGACGTCGTGCGCGGCTGGTCGGCCGGCGCCGGGGTCGACCGCTGGGTCGCGGTGGACGACGGCGGCCGGGTGCTCGGGTACGTCGCCGTCCTCCGGCTGCCCGGCTGGTCCGACCACGTCGGCGAGGTGCGGCTGGTGGTCGCGCCGGCCGCCCGCGGCTCCGGACAGGGCCGGGCGCTGGCCCGGCACGCCGTGGTGGCGGCCCTGGAGGCCGGGCTGAGCAAGCTGGTCGTCGAGGTCGTCGCCGACCAGACCGCCGCCCTGGCCCTGTTCACCGGCCTGGGGTTCACCGGCGAGGCACTGCTGGTGGACCACATCCGCGACCGCGAGGGACAGCTGCGCGACCTCATGGTGCTGGCCCACCACGTCGGCGAGACCTGGGCCGGCATGCGCGCGGTCGGGCTGACCGAGACCCTCGACGACCCCACCTGAACGCCCGGCGACCGCCGCGTCGCCGCCCCCTGGGTGTCACCGCCGCGACACCTGCGCCCGCCACGCTCGCGGTCACGCGGGCCCGACCCGGGTCCGCCGAGCGTCCCGGGAGGCACCGTGACCGCACCGACCGCCCCGACCCGGCCCATCCCCGGCTGGTTCCGCGTGGGCGCCACCGTCGCCGCCGGCCGGCTCCGTCCACCGCTGGGCGGCCGGCGCCGCCGGGCCGTCTGCGGCGCCGCCCGGCTGCTGACCGCCCTCGGCGTCCGCGTCGAGGTCCGCGCCCCGGCGACCGCGTGGCCGCGCACCGGCACCGGGGTGCTGCTGGTCTCCGACACCGTCACCGCACTCGACCCGCTGGCCCTGCTGACCGCCGTCCCCGGGGCCGTGGTGGCCGGTGGCGCCGACCGGCTCGCGGGCGTGCCGGTGCCCGCCCTGCCGGCCGACCCCGCACGGGTCGCCACCGCGCTGCGCGCCGGGACGCCGGTCAGCACCCGCACCGGCGCCGCCGGCCTGCTGGCCGCAGCGGGGGACGCCGGAGCCGCGGTGTGCCCGGTCGCCGTCCGCTGGCGGGGTGCGGCCGACCCGCCCCCGGACGGCGGGTCCGCGGTGGCCGCGGTGCGGTGGCTGGCCGCCTCGCCCGGCACCGTGGTCGAGGTGCACCTGCTGCCGGCCCTGCCGGCCGGCGCCTCGGCGGACGCGGTCGCCGCCGTCCTGGCAGCTCCTGCGCTCAGCCTCCGGTGACCCGGCCCGCGTCGACGGTGAGCCGGCGGGGAGTGTCCACCGCGGCCAGCATCCGGCGGTCGTGGGTGACCAGCAGCAGCGTGCCGCGGTAGTCCGCCAGCGCCTGCTCCAGCTGCTCGATGGCGGGCAGGTCGAGGTGGTTGGTCGGCTCGTCGAGCACCAGCACGTTGACCCCGCGCGCCTGCAGCAGCGCCAGCCCGGCGCGGGTCCGCTCCCCCGGCGAGAGGCTGTCGGCCGGGCGCAGCACGTGCTCGGCGGTCAGCCCGAACTTGGCCAGCAGGGTGCGCACCTCGGCGGTCGGCTGGTCGGGCACCTCCGCCGCGAACGCGTGCAGCAGCGGCTCGGTGCCGAGGAAGGCCCCGCGGGCCTGGTCGATCTCGCCGATCCGCACCGACGGGCCCAGCCCGCCGCGGCCCTCGTCGAGCGGCACCCTGCCCAGCAGCGCGGCCAGCAGCGTGGACTTGCCGCTGCCGTTGGGGCCGGTGATGACCACCCGGTCGCCCCAGTCCACCTGCAGGTCGACCGGGCCGAGGGTGAACCCGCCGCGGCGCACGACCGCCCCGGCGAGGGTGGCGACCACCGCACCGGCCCGCGGAGCCGCGGCGATCTCCATCCGCAGCTCCCACTCCTTGCGCGGCTCCTCCACCACCTCCAGCCGCTCGATCCGCCGCTCGGTCTGCTTGGCCTTGGCCCCCTGCTTCTCCGCCGTCGCCCGGTTGTGGGCCTTGATGAACTTGTCCGGGTCCTTCTGCTTCTTGACCGCGTCCCGCACGCCCTTGGCCAGCCAGTTGCGCTGCATCCGAGCCCGGGCCTCCAGGTCGGCCCTGGTCCCGGCGTACTCCTCGTACTCCTCCCGGGCGTGCCGCCGGGCCACCTCGCGCTCGACCAGGTAGGCCTCGTAGCCGCCGTCGTGGACCCGCACCAGCTGCTGGGCGAGGTCCAGCTCGACCACGCGGGTGACCGTGCGGGCGAGGAACTCCCGGTCGTGGCTGACCACGACGATGCCGCTGCGCGCTCCGGCGACGAAGCGCTCCAGCTGCTCCAGGCCGGCCAGGTCCAGGTCGTTGGTCGGCTCGTCGAGCAGCAGGACGTCGTAGCGCGACAGCAGCAGCCCGGCCAGCCCGACCCGCGCGGCCTGGCCGCCGGACAGCCCGGTCGTCGGGACGTCGAGCGCGACGCCCGGGGCCACCTCGGCCACCACCTGCTCCGCGCGCTCGTCGAGGTCGGCCCCGCCGAGGGCCAGCCAGCGCTCGAGCGCGTCGGCGTAGGCGTCGTCGGCGCCGTCCGTCCCGTTGGAGAGCGCCTCGGTCGCGGCGTCCAGCGCGGCCTGTGCGGCGGCGACCCCGGTGCGGCGGGCCAGCGCCCGGCGCACCGTCTCCCCCGGCCGGCGCTCGTGCTCCTGCGGGAGGTACCCGAGGGTCGCCGTCGGCGGGCTGACGGTGACGCTGCCCGCCTCGGCCGGCAGCTCACCGGCCAGGGTGCGCAGCAGGGTGGACTTGCCCGCGCCGTTGACCCCGACCAGCCCGACGACGTCGCCGGGGGCGACGACGAGGTCGAGGTCGGAGAACAGGACGCGGGCACCGTGGCCGGCGGCCAGGCCGCGGGCGACGAGCGTGGCACTCACGGGAGACCAGGGTGCCAAGCCGGCTGGGGCCGGCGCGACCGGGTTCCCCCGCGTCAGCCCTCCTCGTCGACGTCCTCCTCGAGGACGTCGTCGGCCATCTCGTCGAGCATGGCCTCCAGCGCCAGGTCGGCCTCCCCCGGCGGACGCCGCTCCACCAGCCACGGCTGCAGCTGGTCGTAGCCGCGCACCGACACCCGGCGCAGCGGCCGCACCCGGTAGCGGGGCAGCCCGCGCAGCCGCCGGGCGAGGTCCCGGTCGACCAGCAGGGTGCCCGGCCGGGCGAGGGAGGTCAGCCGGCTGGCCAGGTTGACCACCGGCGAGTAGACGTCCCCGAGGTGGGTGAGGACCGTGCCGTAGGAGGCCCCGACCCGCAGCGAGGGCCGGTCCTCGGCCTGCCAGGCCTCGGGCAGCTCCAGCCCGATCTCGACGGCGTCGATCGCGGAGACGGCGGTGTAGAGGACGCCGTCCCCCACCGTCTTGACCACCCGGCCGTGGTGGCGGGCGATGACCTCGCTGGCGGTGCTCTCGAAGTCCTCCACCATGGCACCGAGCTCGCGCCCGCCCATGCCACGGCTGCGGCTGGTGTAGCCGACCAGATCGGCGAAACCCACGGCGAGCTCCCGCCGGTCGGCGACGGCGGCAGGGGTGAGCAGCCGGTCGGCGTTGGCGGCCAGGTGCCGCCGCCACACGTAGTCCTGCACCTCGCGCAGCAGCGGGAACAGGCCACGGGCGGCGGTCACCACCTCCGCCGCGGGCACCTCGCGACGGCCGGGCTCGGCGCCACCCCGGGTGAGGGCGTCGGCGAGCAGGTCGGTCTGCCAGTCGGCCAGGCGGGACAGCGACTGGCCCATGGCGCGGGCGATGGAGGCCTCGGTCTCCGGGTCCACGAAGCCGGACTCGATGAGCGCGGAGAGCAGCAGCAGCGCGCGGACGTCGGCGTCGGTGAAGACCGGGTCGTCGTCGGCGGCGTCGGGGAAGCCCAGCGCCCGCCACAGCCGCTGGGTCCGCCGCGGGGACATGCCGGCCATCGCGGCGACCTGCAGGCGGGTGTAGCGACGCGGGCCGTCCAGGAGCAGCCGCAGCAGCTCCTCGCGGGCGTCGCCGGTGTCCGACACGGCGTCCGGGTCCCCAGGCGTGTCCAGCAGCGCGGTCAGCCCGTGGTGTGGACGACCAGGACGTCGACCGTGGAGCGGCGGGTCACGTCGGCGGGGACCGAGCCCATCAGCCGGCCCTTGAGGCTGTTGAGCCCGCGGTTGCCGACCACCAGCAGGTCGGCCTGCGCGCGGGTGACGACGTCGATCAGCGTCTCGACCGGCGAGCCGACGACGGCCAGCTGCTCGACCTCGCCGGCACCGGCGGCGACGGCCTCCTCCGCGGCGGCGCGCACGGTGTCCTCCGCGGGCGCGGGGCCGACCACCTGGGCGGCCTCCCCCGGCTCCTCCTGCGCCCGGCGGAGCCCGCGGTCGTCGGCCCGGGACGGGAGGTAGGCGCACACCACGACCAGCCGCGCACCACAGGCCCCCGCGAGGGCCCCGGCGCGGTGCACCGCCCGCAGGGAGGACTGCGACCCGTCGGTCCCGACGACCACCGTGCGGTAGGCGCTCACGGGCCCTCCTCGCTGGCGCTCCGGGCCGCCCCGCGCGGCGCTGGTCTGGCGTGGCGGGAGGCCGGCTCGCCCGCCCGACCGGCCAACCTACCGAACGGGCCGGTCGGCGTGTGCGCGGGGTCACTCCGCTGACACGCGGGGCGCGGACCGGGTGGTGCCGCAACGGACGCCCGGTGCGCTTGGATGGACCCGTCGCCCGCCGACGACAGGAGAGCGCCATCCACCCCGGCAGCAGCGCCGACCGCGGCCCCGTGCGGGTCGAGGTCCGCGGCCTCAGCAAGAGCTTCGGCGCCGTCCGCGCCGTCTCCGACCTCAGCTTCACCGTCGAGCCCGGCTCGATCACCGGTTTCCTCGGCCCCAACGGGGCCGGCAAGACCACCACGCTGCGGATGACCCTGGGCCTGGAGCAGCCCGACGCGGGGACGGCGACCTTCAGCGGCGTCCCCTACCGCTCGCTGCCGGCGCCGGTGCGCACCGTCGGCGCGGTGCTGGAGACCGCCTTCCACCCCGCCCGGTCGGGGCGCAACCACCTGCGGGTGTACTGCCGGGCCGCCGGCCTGCCGGTCTCGCGCGCCGACGAGGTGCTCGCCCAGGTCGGCCTGGCCGACGCCGGACGGCGGCGCGCGGGCGGCTACTCCCTGGGCATGCGCCAGCGGCTGGCACTGGCCACCGCGCTGCTGGGCGACCCGGCGGTGCTGGTCCTCGACGAGCCGGCCAACGGGCTGGACCCCGAGGGCATCCAGTGGCTGCGCGGCTTCCTGCGCCACCTCGCGCACGACGAGGGGCGCACCGTGCTGGTCTCCAGCCACCTGCTGGCCGAGATGGAGCAGACCGCGGACCGCGTGGTGATCGTCGGCGCCGGGCGGCTGGTCCGCGAGGGCTCGATCACCGAGCTGCGCTCCGGCGCGGCGGGCAACGGGTCGGTGGTGGTCCGCAGCCCGGAGGCGGCCCGGCTGGCCGAGGTCCTCGGGACGGCCGGGCTGGCGGTCACCCCCGCCGAGGACGGCCGGGTCACCGTCGCCGACACGACCCCGGCCGCCGTGGGGGCGCACGCCTTCCGCGCCGGTGTCGAGCTGCACGAGCTGCGTGCGGAGACCAGCGGCCTGGAGGAGCTCTACTTCCGGCTCACCGCGGGCCAGGAGCAGTACGCCGCCGCACCCGAGGGAGGCTCACGGTGACCGCGCTGGTGCGCGCCGAGTGGACCAAGCTGTTCACCACCCGCGTCTGGATCGGGCTGCTGCTCGGTGCCTGCGTGCTGGTGGCCGGGTTCGCGGTGCTCTTCACCTCGTTCGCGGGCGACACCCAGGCCGGCCCTCAGGGCGGCGGGCTCCCGGCGGTCGGCACCGAGCAGTACGAGGAACTCGTGCTGGCCATCGGCGCCAACGTCACGGTGCTGTTCCTGATCCTCGGCATCATCGGGATGACCCAGGAGTACCGGCACCGGACCGCGACGCCGACCTTCCTCACCACGCCTCAGCGCGGCCGGGTCGTCGTCGCCAAGCTGGTGGCCTACGCGCTGGCCGCAGCGCCCTTCGCGCTCGTCGTGCTGGCCGTCAACTACGGCGTGGTCGCGGTGGCCGCCGGCGTACGGGGTGCGGTCCCGTCGCTGACCGGCGACAACCTGCAGGTCCTCGCCAGCAGCGGCCTGGCGCTGGTCGTCTACACCGTCATCGGCGTCGGCCTCGGCGCGCTGGTGCGCAACCAGGTGGGCGCGATCGTGGGCGCGCTCGTGTACCTGTTCGTGGTCGAGTCGATCGTCCGGCAGATCAGCGCCATCGCCGACGCCTACAAGTGGCTGCCCGGTGGTGCACTCGAGGCGCTGACGGCGACCTTCCAGGGGCCGGACCTCCTCGAACGCTGGCAGGGCGGGCTGCTGCTGCTCGGCTACGGTCTGCTGGCGGCGCTGCTGGGCACCCTGCTCGCCGTCCGCCGCGACGTCGTCTAGAGAAGGACCCGGGACCCCCATGACCTCGCGCATGACCGCCCCGCGGCTGGGCCGGCTCGTCGCCGACGGCGACGTCGACGCCGTCCGCGCCGCCGTCCAGGACTCCCCGCGGCTGCTCGCCGGCACGGTGGAGCGCGACGGCCAGGGCGGCTGGACGCCGCTGCACCTCGCGGTGGCCGAGAGGCGCGCCGAGGTGGTGCGGCTGCTGGTCGAGGTCGGCGCGGACCTCACCGCCCGCACCGAGCACGGCCGCGACCCGCTGCACACCGCGCTGGAGTCGGCGCCGGACCTGGTGCCGCTGCTGCGCGAGCTGGGCGCACCGGTGGACGCGGCCAGCGCCGCCTACCTCGACGACGTCGACCGGTTGCGCGCCGAGCTGGACGGCGGCGCCCCGCTCAGCGACCCGGTCACCGGGGTCGACCTGCTGACCCTCGCGGCGGCCGGCGGTGCGGCCGGCAGCGCCCGGACCCTGCTCGACCGGGGCGCCGACGCCGACGGCGGCGCGCTGCACGCCGCCGCGGCGAACACCCGCCCGGACCTGGTCCGCCTGCTGCTGGCCGCCGGTGCCGACGTCAACCGCCGCGAGCCCGACACCGGCCGCTCGGCCCTGCACGCCGCCGTGGCCGCCGGGGGGCGCGACGCGCCCGGCGTGGTCCGCGAGCTGCTCGACGCCGGCGCCGACGTCGACGCCACCACCGCCGACGGGGCCAGTGCCCTGGACATCACCCGGGTCTCCGCGGCCCGCACCCGCCGGGACGACGCAGGCCGGGCGACCGCGCACGACGCCCTGGCCGACCTCCTCGTGGCCCACGGCGCGACGCAGTGAGCAACGACCCCGTCCGGGCACCCCTCGCAGGCGAGGGGTGCCCGGACGGGCCGTTTCGCACCCGGTCCGCCTGCGAGTGCGGGCGTAGACTCCAACCCCGGTCCTGAGACGTGCACCGACGACGAAGAAGGCACTCGACCCCGTGTCAAGCGTGAGCTCATCCCGGCCGTCCGCCACCCCCAACTCCTCAGCGGTGGCGGGATTCGGCACCAACGAGTGGCTGGTCGAGGAGATGTACCAGCAGTACCTCGCCGATCCCGCCAGCGTGGACCAGGCGTGGCACGAGTTCTTCGCCGACTACCGGCCGGGCAGCCCGGTGTCGGCCAGCGACGACCGCGAGGCGCCGGCCCCGGCACCCGCGGCCGCCCCGCAGGCGACGCCGGCACCGCAGCCCGCGGCCGCGCAGCAGGCGCCCGCCCAGCAGCCCACTGCCGACGCGGGCGCCCCGTCCCGCGCCACCCGCGTCGAGCAGCGCACCGAGGACACCGTGGTGCACCGGGCCGCCGACCGGACCGCCCAGCAGCAGCCGGCCGCCAAGGCCGCTCCGGAACCGAAGCCCGCACCGGCGGCGAAGCCCGCCCAGGAGCCCGGCGGCCCGAAGCGCGTGCCGCTGCGCGGCGCGGCGGCCAGCGTCGTCAAGAACATGAACGCCTCGCTGACCGTGCCCACGGCGACCAGCGTGCGCGCGGTGCCGGCCAAGCTGCTGGCCGACAACCGCATCGTGGTGAACAACCACCTGGCCCGCTCCCGCGGCGGGAAGGTCTCGTTCACCCACCTGATCGGCTACGCGCTGGTCCGGGCGCTCGACGACTTCCCGAACATGAACGCCGCCTTCGCCGAGGTCGACGGCAAGCCGACCCTCGTGCAGCCCGAGCACGTCAACTTCGGCCTGGCCATCGACCTGCCCAAGGCCGACGGCTCGCGCTCCCTCGTCGTCGCCTCGATCAAGGCCGCCGAGGAGATGGACTTCGCCCAGTTCTGGGGCGCGTACGAGGACGTCATCCGCCGTGCCCGCGCCGGCAAGCTGACCCTCGAGGACTTCTCCGGCACCACGATCAGCCTGACCAACCCCGGCACGATCGGCACCAACCACTCGGTGCCGCGGCTGACCGCCGGCCAGGGCGCGATCATCGGCGTCGGGGCCATGGAGTACCCGGCCGAGTTCCAGGGGATGAGCCCGGAGGCGCTCACCGACCTCGGCATCTCCAAGATCATCACGCTCACGTCGACCTACGACCACCGGATCATCCAGGGCGCCGAGTCCGGCGACTTCCTGCGCCGCCTGCACTCGCTGCTGCTGGGCGAGGACGGCTTCTACGACGAGGTCTTCCGGTCGCTGCGCATCCCGTACGAGCCGGTGCGGTGGATGCCCGACGTGCGGGTCAGCCGCGAGGGGCAGATCGACAAGGAAGCCCGGGTCATCGAGGTCATCGAGGCCTACCGGCGCAACGGCCACCTCATGGCCGACACCGACCCGCTCGAGTTCAAGGTCCGCAGCCACCCCGACCTGGACATCCTCCAGCACGGCCTGACGCTGTGGGACCTCGACCGGAGGTTCCCCGTCGGCGGTTTCGCCGGCGAGCGGCTGATGGCGCTGCGCGACGTCCTCGGGGTGCTGCGCAACTCCTACTGCCGCACGGTCGGCGTGGAGTACATGCACATCACCGACCCCGAAGAGCGGGAGTGGATCCAGCAGCGGGTCGAGATCAAGGCCGAGCAGCCCGACCGGCAGAAGCAGAAGCACGTGCTGGGCCGGCTCAACGCCGCCGAGGCGTTCGAGACGTTCCTGCAGACCAAGTACGTCGGACAGAAGCGGTTCAGCCTCGAGGGCGGCGAGTCCCTGATCCCGGTGCTGGACGAGGTCCTCCTCGCCGGCACCGACCACGGCCTCGACGAGGTCGCGATCGGCATGCCGCACCGCGGCCGGCTCAACGTGCTGGCCAACGTCCTCGGCAAGAGCTACGCGAAGATCTTCGGCGAGTTCGAGGGCAACATCGACCCCGGCACCGTGCAGGGGTCCGGTGACGTCAAGTACCACCTGGGCGCCGAGGGCACCTTCGAGAACCCGTTCAAGCCGGGTGCCGAGATCGCCGTCTCGCTGGCCAGCAACCCCTCGCACCTGGAGACGGTCAACCCCGTCCTCGAGGGCGTCGTCCGGGCCAAGCAGGACATGATCGACAAGGGCGAGGGCGGCTTCACCGTCCTGCCGGTCCTGCTGCACGGCGATGCGGCGTTCGCCGGTCAGGGCGTGGTCGCGGAGACGCTGAACCTCTCGCAGCTGCGCGGCTACCGCACCGGCGGCACGGTGCACGTCGTCGTCAACAACCAGGTCGGCTTCACCACCAGCCCGGCGCAGTCCCGGTCGAGCCTCTACTCGACCGACGTCGCCCGGATGGTCAACGCGCCGATCTTCCACGTGAACGGCGACGACCCCGAGGCGTGCGTGCGCGTGGCCCGGCTGGCCGTGGACTACCGGCAGGCGTTCAAGAAGGACGTCGTCATCGACCTGGTCTGCTACCGCCGGCGCGGCCACAACGAGGGCGACGACCCCTCGATGACCCAGCCGCTGATGTACGACATCATCGACCGCAAGCGCTCGGTCCGGAAGCTCTACACCGAGTCGCTGATCGGCCGCGGCGACATCACGCTGCAGGAGGCCGAGGAGGCCCTCAAGGACTACCGCGACCAGCTCGAGCGGGCCTTCGCCGAGACCCACGACGTGCAGGACACGAGCAAGCCCGAGCCGGTCATGGACCCCCGCACCGCGCAGGAGTCCACCGTCGCGACCGCGATCACGCCCGAGGTCATGAAGGCCATCGGCGACGCGCACGTGTCCTTCCCCGAGCACTTCACCCCGCACCCCAAGCTGCAGCGGATGCTCGAGCGGCGCGCGGCGATGGTCAGCGAGGGCGGCGTGGACTGGGCGATGGGTGAGCTGCTCGCCTTCGGGTCGCTGCTCGTGCAGGGCGTCACGGTGCGGCTGGCCGGCCAGGACTCCCGCCGCGGCACGTTCGTGCAGCGCCACTCGGTGCTCATCGACCGCGAGAACGGCGCGGAGTTCACCCCGCTCGCGCACCTCTCCGAGGACCAGGCGAAGTTCTTCGTCTACGACTCGCTGCTCTCGGAGTACGCCGCGGTCGGCTTCGAGTACGGCTACTCCGTGGCCAACCCCAGGGCCCTGGTGCTGTGGGAGGCGCAGTTCGGCGACTTCGTCAACGGCGCGCAGATGGTCATCGACGAGTTCATCAGCTCGGGCGAGGCCAAGTGGGGTCAGCGGTCGGGCGTCGTCATGCTGCTGCCGCACGGCCTCGAGGGCCAGGGCCCGGACCACTCCAGCGGGCGCATCGAGCGGTTCCTGCAGCTGGCGGCGGAGAACAACATGACCGTCGCCAACTGCTCGACGCCGGGCAACTACTTCCACCTGCTCCGCCGGCAGGCGCTCTCCGACGTGCACCGGCCGCTGGTCGTGTTCACGCCGAAGTCGCTGCTGCGGGCCAAGGCCGCCGTCAGCCCCGTCTCGGACTTCACCGACGAGGCCTTCCGGCCGGTGCTGCCCGACCCGGGCGTGGGCGGGGAGCCGCTGGACGACGGCGCGGTGCGCCGGGTCGTGCTGTGCAGCGGCAAGGTCGCCTACGACCTGCTCGCCCAGCGCGAGGCCGAGGGGCGCGCCGACACCGCGGTCGTCCGCGTCGAGCAGCTCTACCCGCTGCCCGCCGAGCAGGTCGTGCGGCAGCTGGAGCGCTACCCGGACGCCGACGACGTCGTCTGGGTGCAGGAGGAGCCGGCGAACATGGGCGCCTGGCAGTTCATGGCCGTCAACCTGCCCGAGCACCTGCCGGCCGGACGTCACCTGCGCCGGGTCAGCCGCCGCGCGTCGGCGAGCCCGGCCGTCGGCTCGGCGAAGGTGCACGAGGCCGAGCAGAAGCAGCTGATCGCCCAGGCGTTCGCCGACTGACGCTCGTGTACTTCACCGATCGGGGCCTCGAGGAGCTGGCCGACCGGCGGGGCGGGGAACAGGTGACCCTCGCCTGGCTCGCCGACCAGATGCAGGCCTTCGTCGACCAGCACCCCGAGTTCGAGGTGCCCGTGGAACGGCTGGCCACCTGGCTGGCCCGCGGCGGCACCGAGGACGAGGAGTAGGAGAGCCGCACCGGCACCCCGAGTGCGGGGCAGTCGGGGTCCCGGGCGCTGCCCGGACCCCGACTCCCCAGCAGTCGGACCTCGGCCCAGTGCGGGACCGCGCGCCTCCCCCGCCGACCGGCACGGCGGCGGCACGCTCGGTGGGTGCTCGGTCACTCCCACGCGCTCTCCGGGCTCGCCGCCGGCGCCGCCACGCTCCCCTGGGCCCCGGTCGGCGGCACCGTCGGCCAGGTCGCCTGGATCGCCACGGTCGGCGGGATGGCCATGCTGCCCGACCTCGACCACAGCGGCTCGACCGTCTCGGACATGTGGGGGCCGATCACCGACGTCCCCTCCGGCGCGGTCGGCCGGCTGGCGCAGGGACACCGGTGGGGCACCCACGACGCCGTCCTGGCCCCGCTGGCCTTCGGCGCACTGGCCTCGCTCGCCGCCCACGCGTTCTGGTCCAGCCTGCTGCTGGTGAGCCTGGCCATCGGGCTGGCCCTGCGGGCGCTGCACTTCGTCATCCCGGGGCGGGCGGAGAACACCGTCGTCGGCAACCTGGTGCTCTCCTGGGGCGGCGCCTGGTTGCTGCTGGAGCACACTGCGAGCCCGGCCTGGCTGCCGTGGGCGGTCGCGCTCGGGGTGCTCACCCACATCGCCGGGGACGCACTCACCACGCAGGGCGTGCCGGTCCCCGTGCTGTGGCTGCTGCGCCGGACCCGGCTCGCGCTGAGCCCGCTGCGCACCGGGACCGCGTTGGAGAAGGTCGTGCTGGCGCCGGCGTTCGTGCTCGTGACGATCTACTGCGTCTACCTGAACACCGACGTCCGAACCGCCGTCGACCCGCTGTTGCAGGACCTGCAGAGCCTGGGCTGACGGCTCAGCGCGTGACGCCCTGCTCGCGGGCGCAGGCCGCGACCGCGGCGGCGACGGCCTCGGCCACCCGCCGGTCCAGCGGGCTGGGCACCACGTAGTCGGCCCGCACCTCGTCCCCCACCACGTCGGCGATGGCCGTGGCCGCGGCGAGCTTCATCTCCTCGGTGATGCCGGTGGCGCCGGCGTCGATCGCGCCGCGGAAGACGCCGGGGAACGCGAGCACGTTGTTGATCTGGTTGGGCTCGCCGCTGCGGCCGGTGGCGACGACGGCCGCGTACCGCGCCGCCATCTCCGGGTCCACCTCGGGGATGGGGTTGGCCAGCGAGAACACGATGCAGTCCGACGCCATCGAGGCGATCGCCGACTCCGGCACCGAGCCGCCGGACAGGCCCACGTAGACGTCGGCCCCGGCCAGCGCGGCGACCATGGTGCCCGCGTGCCCGGCCCGGTTGGTGTTCTCGGCGACCCAGCGCTTGACCGGCGTCAGGTCGTCGCGGCCGGTGTGCAGCACGCCCCGGGAGTCGGCCACGGCGATGTCGCCGATGCCGGCCTCCAGCAGGATCTTGGTGCAGGCGACCCCGGCCGCACCGGCGCCGGCGACGACGACCCGCAGGCTGGCGAGCTCGCGGCCGACCACGCGGGCGGCGTTGCGCAGCGCGGCCAGGACGACGATCGCCGTCCCGTGCTGGTCGTCGTGCATGACCGGGATGTCCAGCCGCTCGCGCAGCCGGTCCTCGATCTCGAAGCAGCGGGGGGCGCTGATGTCCTCGAGGTTGATGCCGCCGAAGGACGGCGCGATGGCCGCGACCGTCTCCACGATGGTGTCGACGTCGGTCGTGGACAGCACCACCGGCACCGAGCTCAGGCCGGCGAACTCGCTGAACAGGCAGGCCTTGCCCTCCATGACCGGCAGCGAGGCCCGCGGCCCGATGTCGCCGAGGCCGAGGACGGCGGTGCCGTCGGAGACGACGGCGACCACGCGCGGGGCCCAGGTGAACCGGTCGGCCAGCTCCGGTTCCGCGGCGATCGCGCTGGACACCCGGGCGACACCGGGGGTGTAGGTCAGCGCGAGGTCGGCGGTGGAGTGGATCGCCCGCGTCGGGCGCACCGTGAGCTTGCCGCCCTCGTGCACCGCGAACGCCGGGTCGTCGGCGAAGCGCTCGGCCGTGCCGTCCTGCAGCTGCTGCTCACCCATGGACCCGGGAGCGTAATGGAGCCGTGGTGAACCGTCTCTCCGGACCGTCCCGCGTCCCGAGAGACGAGTTCCGCATCGTGGGATCGACGAGGTCAGGCCGGGCGGGCGCCCAGCCGGCCGGGTCGGGGCCACAGCCGCCCGACCACCCGGCCGACCACGACGGCGGCTCCGAAGGCCCGGCTGTCGTCGGTGACGAAGGGGTTGTCGCCCTCGACCCAGTGCCCGCCCGGCACCGCGCGGCGCACCCGCTTGACCACGAGCAGCTCCGGCCGCGCCGGGAAGCGGGCGAGAACCACCGCGTCGTCACCCACCGTGCCCCCCGGGGCGACCCGGCGCACCAGCAGCCGGTCGCCGGAGCGGACGGTGGGCGTCATCGACGGCCCGGCCACGCGGGCCACGACCCAGGGAGTGACCAGCGGAGCGACCGCGCCCGGGCCTCCCGGCTCGGACGTGTCCCCGCTGCTCACCGGGAGTAGGGTCGCAGACGAACCGACACCACAGAACCGGAGGCACGTCCATGCGTTTCCGCATGTTCTCCGCCGTGGAGGCCACCGCTCACTGCGACCTCCCCTGCGGCGTGTACGACCCGGCCCAGGCCCGCATCGAGGCGGAGTCCGTCAAGGCCATCCAGGAGAAGTACCAGGCCAACGAGGACCCGGTGTTCCGCCAGCGCGCCGTCCTGATCAAGGAGCAGCGGTCGGACCTGGTCAAGCACCACCTGTGGGTGCTGTGGACCGACTACTTCAAGCCCCCGCACTTCGAGAAGTACCCGCAGCTGCACGAGCTGTTCAACAAGGCCACCAAGCAGGCCGGCGCGGCCGGTGGCAAGGGCAGCATGGACCCGGCCGAGGGTCAGAAGCTGCTCGACCACATCGCCGAGATCGACAAGATCTTCTGGGAGACCAAGGCCGCCGCCTGAACAAGGACCCCCGTCCTCCCCACCCTTCGCAAGCTCAGGGTGGGCCCCTGGACGGGGGCCGTTCCATCAGGTCACCAACCGGCCGGTGAGCGACCCGCTCACCGGCCGGTTCCGTTCCCGGGCGATGAGTTCCGCGGCCCGGGCCGGTCTGTCCCCTCGACGCCGCACCCCGGACGACAGGAGACCCCGTGGCCACCCGCCTGAACCCCTACCTGCACTTCTCCGGCAACGCCCGCGAGGCGATGGAGTTCTACCGCTCCGTCCTCGGCGGGGAGCTCGACGTGATGACCTTCGGGGACGCCGGTGGGGGTGGCGGCGAGTACCCCGACGACGGCGTCATGCACGCCTTCCTGCGCACCCCCGACGGCCTGGAGCTGATGGCCTCCGACGGCCACGACCCCGACGCCGCCGGCCCCGACCGGCTCTCGCTGTCGGTCTCCGGGGACGACGAGGCGACCCTGCGCCGCTGGTTCGAGGCGCTGGCCGAGGGCGGGCAGGTCGACGTCCCGCTGGCTGGTCAGGTGTGGGGCGACGTCTTCGGCCAGGTGACCGACCGCTTCGGCATGCGCTGGCTGGTGAACATCGGCTCCACGCCCGCCTGATCGGTACCGTCCGGTCGCCGCCCCGAGGCGGCGGCCGGTCGATCCGGGTGACTCCTCCCCGGTACCGTCTGACCTCGATGCGTATCGACCCGGCCGGGTGGCCGTTCGTCACCGGGCCCCTGGCACCCGCCGCCGTGCTCGCCGCCACCGGGCGCGCCCGTGGTCGGCGCGGCCTGCGGCTCGCCGCCTGGCCGTTCGCCCTGCTGTCGGCCTACATGGCGCTGTTCTTCCGCGACCCGCAGCGGCGCTGCGACGTCGAGCCCGCGGCACCCGACGACGTCCTCTCCCCCGCCGACGGCGTCGTGATGGTCGCCGGCGAGCCGCAGGAGGGCGTCGCGCCCGAGGGCGACTGGCAGCAGGTGAGCGTCTTCCTGTCCGTGGTCGACGTGCACGTCAACCGCTCCCCGTACCACGGTGAGGTGGTGGAGAGCTCCTACCGCAGGGGCAGCTTCCTGGCCGCCTACCGCAAGGAGTCGGCGCACCGGAACGAGCGCAGCGAGCTGTGGCTGCGCGACGGCGACCGCACCGTGGTCTTCCGGCAGATCGTCGGCGTGCTCGCCCGCCGCATCGTCACCCGCACCGGCGTGGGCCGTCGGCTGGCCACCGGAGAGCGCATGGGCCTGATGAAGTTCGGCTCCCGGATGGACGTCTTCGTCCCCCGGGAGTGCACGGTGCTCGTCGGGGTGGGCCAGCGGGTGCGCGGCGGGGAGACCGTCGTCGCCCGCTGGCCCGGCACCCGCTGAGGAGGACTTCCGTGCCGAGCTCCGCGTCCGGTCAACGCCTCCCCCAGACCCGGCGGACGGCGACCGTCGAGTTCGTCCGCGGCTCGGTGCGCGGCACGAGGCGGCGGGCGCTGGCCACGCTGCCCAGCCTCTTCACGCTGGCCAACATGATGTGCGGCTTCGTCGCGATCCTGGTGTCCATCCGGGGCCAGTACACGCTGGCCGCCGTCCTCGTCGGGCTCTCGGTCGTCTTCGACATCGCCGACGGCGCGGTCGCCCGGCTGGTCGGCGCGGTCACCCCGTTCGGCCTGCAGTTCGACTCGCTGGCCGACCTGGTCTCCTTCGGGCTGGCCCCGGCCCTGCTGGCGTTCACCCTGTTCTCCGAGGGGCGCGACGCCTGGGACCCGCTGGGCTGGGTGGCCTGCGGCCTGTGGGTCTCCTGCGCGGCGATCCGGCTGGCGCGGTTCAACACCACCATCGACCCGACGGCCGACAAGCGGTACTTCACCGGGATGCCGAGCCCGGGTGCCGCCGGTGTCGTGCTGGCCTCGGTGTTCGCCTTCGGCGACCAGATGGAGGGCCGCGACCGGCTGTGGGTGCTGCTCATCCTCGCCGTCCCCGCGCTGCTGATGGTCAGCACCGTCCGCTTCCGCTCGTTCCGCTCGCTGGTCAGCCCGAAGAGCGGGCGTCCCTACGGGCTGATCGCCGCCGTGCTGGCCGTCGTCGCCGGTCTCGCGCTGGCCCCGGTGCTCACCGGGTGCGTGCTGGCCTACGGCTACCTGCTGGCGCCGGTGCTCGTGCCGGTGTTCTCGCCGCTGAACCGGCTGGTGCCCGCGCGGCTCAAGGAGCTGCTGACGTGAGCGAGCTCGCGAGCTCACGCAGGGACGGAGCACGGCCCGGCGCGGATCCGACGAGCGCCAGCGAGGTGGACCCGTGACGGTGCGGCCGATCCGCCCGGACGACGTCCCCGCCGTGGTGGGTCTGGTCCGCGAGCTGGCCGAGTACGAGGAGGCCCCGGACGAGGCTCGGATGACCGAGGAGCAGCTGCACGCGGCGCTGTTCGGCGACTCCCCCGCGCTGTTCGGCCACGTCGCCGTCGCCGACGACGGCGTGGCCGGCGGGCAGGTCGTCGGGATGGCCGTGTGGTTCCTCAACTTCTCCACCTGGCGCGGCACGCACGGCGTGTACCTCGAGGACCTCTACGTGCAGCCCCAGCACCGGGGCAGCGGGCTGGGCCGCGAGCTGCTGCGCACGCTGGCCGAGCTCTGCGTGCAGCGCGGCTACCGCCGGCTGGAGTGGTCGGTGCTGGACTGGAACACCCCCTCCATCGACTTCTACCGGGCCGCGGGAGCGGTGCCGATGGACGGGTGGACGGTCTTCCGGCTCACCGACGACGCACTCGCGGCCTTCGCCGCCGCCGACCGCCGGTAGCCCCTCGACGGGCGGGTGGCCGGCTGCCACGGTGGCGTGCCCGTCCACCGGCCCGGGGTCCCCGTGCCACGTCAGCTCTCCGCCGCCGACCTCGGGTCCGCCCCGGCCCACTGGGTCCCCGGTGAGCTCTCCACCCTGCTGGCCACGGCAGAGCAGACCGGCGGTGCCTCCGGTCCCGCCGGGGAGCCGCTCCCGCGGCGCGGAGCCGCCGCCGCACGTGCACCACCGGGAGGACGGGTCGTTCCGCGTCCACGGGTCACCCACCGTCCGGATCGGTGACGTGGTCCTCCGCGCGGGACCCGGGTCGTCCACCCACTGCCCGAGGGACGTCCCCCGCCTGTTGACGGTCGAGTCCGACGCGGTGCGGGTGCTCACCCCCGTGCACCGGGGGCTGGAGTCGTTCCTCGTCGAACTCGGCCGGCCGGCACGCAGCCGGACGGTCCCGGTCGGTGAGCTGGAACCCGGGACCCGACGGGTCGCCACCCCGGCCCGGCACTACGGTGCGGAGGTGCTGACCACCTGGCCCTGAGATCCCGAGGACGTGCGAGTGACGATCGACCGCAAGCCGGCCGAGTGCTGGTTGACCGACATGGACGGCGTGCTGGTGCACGAGGGCCAGGCCCTGCCGGGTGCCGCGGACTTCCTGGAGCGGCTGACCGAGGCCGGGCGGCGCTTCCTCGTCCTCACCAACAACTCGATCTTCACCCCGCGCGACCTCGCCGCGCGGCTGGCGCGGTCGGGCCTGCAGGTGCCCGAGGCGTCCATCTGGACCTCGGCGCTGGCGACCGCGGACTTCCTGTCCACCCAGCTGCCGAACGGCTCGGCCTACGTCATCGGCGAGGCGGGCCTGACCACGGCGCTCTACGAGGCCGGCTACACGCTCACCGACACCGACCCGGACTACGTCGTCCTCGGGGAGACGCGCACGTACTCGTTCGAGGCGATCACCCGGGCGATCCGGCTGGTCGGTGCGGGAGCGCGGTTCATCGCGACCAACCCCGACGTCACCGGCCCCTCCCCCGAGGGCCCGCTGCCGGCGACCGGGTCCGTGGCGGCGATGATCACCCGCGCGACCGGCTCGGAGCCCTACTTCGTCGGCAAGCCGAACCCGATGATGTTCCGCAGCGCCATGAACCGGATCGAGGCGCACTCGGAGTCCACGGTGATGATCGGCGACCGGATGGACACCGACGTGGTCGCCGGCATCGAGGCCGGCCTCGACACGATCCTGGTGCTCACCGGCTCGACGCGGGCCGCCGACGTCGCGCGCTTCCCCTTCCGGCCCGGCCGGGTGCTGGACTCGATCGCCGACGTCGTCGAGCTGGTCTGAAGGAGGACCACCCTTCCCCCCGCACCTCGGAGGAGGACCCCGTCCTCCTCACCGCTCGCAGGCTCGCGGCGAGCCTCTGAACGGGGCCGGCGGGTCCCTGGAGGGTGGCCGTTCCCTCACCTCCGGTTCAGCGCTCGAGGAACGCCAGCCGGGCCTCGGGCGTGGCCAGCAGGTACAGCTCGGTGGCCACCAGCACCAGGATCGGGACGCCGACCCACGCGCCACCCCACTCGAACGCCGAGTACCAGCCGAGCAGGCCCAGCAGCAGCTGCAGGAAGACCACGGGGCCCCGCGACCACGGCGAGACCCGCCACAGGCCCGCGGCCGCGGCGCCCAGCAGGACGGCGAAGAAGCTGACGTAGACGACCTCGGCGAGCGCGCGGGAGGTGCTGTCCGGGGTCGAGGTGAAGGTCAGGAAGAGCAACCAGAGCGCGACCAGCGCCAGCCCGGCCGCCTCCACCCCCGCGACCAGCGCGGCCCGGCGCAGGGCGGGCGGCGCGGCCGGCCGGTCCTGCTGCGGACGAGGGCTGGCGGGCTCCGCGGCACCCCCGAGCAGCCGTTCGGCCCGTCGTCGATCGCGCGGCGGCCTGGCTCCGGGCTGCTCGGTCACGCCCGGGAGGGTACGCGCCGGGCACCCTGCGGGCCCTCGTCCCGCCGGGCCCCGTACCGGGGCACCGGCCGCACGCCCGCGCGTCGGCGGCGGACGCGCTGGCTAGCCTGGCGGCATGCGTGCGCTCGTGGTGGCCAACCCCGCGGCGACGACGACCAACCGCGCCGTCGGTGACCGGGTGCTCGCGACCCTCCGCGCCGGCCTGCACGTCGAGATCGCCGAGACCACCCACCGCGGCCACGGCAGCGAGCTGGCCCGCAAGGCCTGCGCCGAGGGAGTCGACGTGGTCCTCGCCCTGGGCGGGGACGGCACGGTCAACGAGGTGGTCAACGGCCTGCTGCACGACGGCCCCGGTGAGCACGTCCCGCCGTTGGCGGTGGTCCCGGGCGGCTCGACGAACGTCTTCTCCCGCGCTCTCGGCCGCTCCCGGGACCCGGTGGCCGCCGCGGAGGAGGTCCTGGCCTCGCTGCGCGCCGGCCGCACCCGGCGGATCTCGCTCGGCACGGCGAGTGTCCGCGGTGCCACCACGGCACCGACCCGGCTACCCGATCCCGGCATGGCGCAGGCCGCGGCCGACGCCGGAGCCGCGGCCCACCCGGAGTGGTCCGAGCCGCGCTGGTTCGTCTTCTCCGCCGGCCTGGGCTTCGACGCCGACGTCATCGGCCGGGTGGAGGCCCACCGCGCCCGCGGCCGCCGCTCCACCGGCCTGCTCTACGTCCAGGAGGCGACCAGCGCCTTCGTGCTCGGCCGCGAGCGCCGGGACCCGGCGATGTCGGTGCAGCTGCCCGGCGGCCCGCCGCTGGACGGGCTCTTCCTGTGCCTGGTCTCGAACGTCTCGCCGTGGACCTACCTGGGCGCCCGAGCGGTCAACCCCACCCCGGACGCCACCTTCGACGGCGGCCTCGACGTCTTCGCCCTGGGCCCTACGGGCATCGTCCGGATGCTGCGCCACGTGCGGGAGGTCTTCGCCCCGCGGCCCGACCTGCGCGGTCGGGGCGTGCACCGCTGGCACGACCTGGACGGGCTGGCGCTCACCGCCCGCCGACCGCAGGGGTGGCAGCTCGACGGCGACCACCTGGGGACGGCGACCGGTCTGCGGGTGCGCAGCGTGCCGTCCGCCCTCACCGTCGTCGTCTGACGCCCGCGGGAGCATCGCAGCGAGCGAGGAGCGGACCGGCGGCGGAAGGCGACCAGCAGGCACCGTCGTCCGACGCCGGCGGGAGCACCGCAGCGAGCGCCGGCGGGCGAGGAAGACCGAACGGTTCCGCTATCGGCCCGGTGACCTGCGCTTTCACGCACGTGGTCGACCGGTTGTCAACGCAGCGCGCGGGATGACCCTCTGGTCGAGTGGCGGCCCTACCATGCCCGTGGTGAGCTTGCTCACGAGGGGTCGACCGATGCCCTCGTTCTGCTTGACAGGTGTCCTCGCCGTGAAAACATCGCGGGAGGAAAGCAACCTGTCGGTAACACATGCATGAAGTCGCTGTGCCATGGCGCTGGTCACCCCGGTGCCGGCCTGCGGATCGGTCCGAGGCCGGCGACGACTGCACCACACCGTAGACGACATCGAGGAGAACACGGCCATGGACTGGCGCCACCGCGCGCTCTGCCGCGACGAGGACCCGGAGCTGTTCTTCCCCATCGGGACGACCGGCCCCGCCCTCGTGCAGATCGAGCAGGCCAAGGGTGTGTGCCGGCGCTGCCCCGTCGTCGAGTCGTGCCTGGACTGGGCACTGCGCGCGGGGCAGGACTCCGGCGTCTGGGGTGGGCTGTCCGAGGACGAGCGACGCGCGCTGAAGCGGCGTCAGGCTCGGACCCGCGTCCGCACCGCCTGAGCACACCGCACCACTGCACCGCAGCGAGGCCGGTCCGGAGCCCTCCGGACCGGCCTCGCTGCGTCATGCGGTCCTAACGGCGGAGTCTCCCCGCCCCGGGCAGCGTGAGGACCACCTCGGTGCCGCTGCGGCCGTCCGCGGGCCGGGACGGCGGGCTCGTCATGGCCAGGCTCCCCCCGAGCTCGCTGTCGACCAGCGTGCGCACGATCTGCAGGCCGAGCCCGTCGCCGGTGGACGGGTCGAAGCCCTCCGGCAGCCCCCGGCCGTCGTCGAGAACCCGGACGACGAGGTCGTCGCCGTCCCGCTCGGCCACCAGCTCGATGCTGCCCGGGGTGCCGTCGGGGAACGCGTGCTCCGCGGCGTTGTGCAGCAGCTCGGTGACCACGAGCACCAGCGGGGTCGCGGCCACCGCCGGCAGCTCGCCGAACTGGCCCACCCGCCGGGTCCGGGCCGCCGGCCCCACCGAGGTCAGGTCGCCCAGCATCGGCAGCACCCGGTCCAGCACGTCGTCGACGTCGACCACGTCCTCGCGGCTGCCGGCCAGCGTCTCGTGCACCACCGCGATCGAGGACACCCGCCGCACCGACTCCTCCAGCGCCTCGCGCGCCGCGGGCTCGGTCATCCGGCGCGCCTGCAGCCGCAGCAGCGCGGCGACCGTCTGCAGGTTGTTCTTCACCCGGTGGTGGATCTCCCGGATGGTGGCGTCCTTGGTCAGCAGCGCGCGGTCCCGCCGGCGGACGTCGGTCACGTCGCGCACCAGCACGAGCGCGCCCTCCTCGGCCCCGGGCGGCTGCAGCGGCAGCGCACGCAGCAGCAGGGTCGCCGCCAGGCACTCGACGTCCGTCGGGTCGGGGAACCGCCCGGCCACCGCGGCCCGGATGCCGGCCGCGACCGCCTCCCCCGCCACCCGGTCGGCCGCGGCGTCGCGGGTCAGCTGGGCCAGGTCCGCGCCGACGACGTCCCCGGTGACCCCCAGCCGGCGGTAGGCCGACAGGGCGTTCGGGCTGGCGTAGACGGCGCGGCCGTCGGCGTCCAGCCGCACCAGCCCGTCGCCCACGCGCGGGCTCAGCTCGCCGTCCAGCGGCTTCTGCGGGGGGAAGGTGCCGGCCGAGACCATGAGGCAGAGGTCGGCGGCGATGTCGAGGTAGGTCAGCTCCAGGGTGGACGGCGACCGGGTCACCGCCAGGTTGGTGTCGCGGGCCAGGACGGCGACGACGACGCCGTCGTGGCGCACCGGCACGACCTCCCGGCGCCGCGGGGTGGCGCCCGACCAGTCCGGCTCCCCCTCGGTGACCGGCCGGCCCTCGCGGTGCGCGACCACGAACGGCTCGGCGGCCCGGCCCGCCATCTCCGAGCCGACGAGGTCCTCGGGCTGGCTGGTGGGCGCGGTGAGCGGCCGCACCTGGGCCACGCACCACCAGGCACCGGTGTTCAACGGCACCCACAGGGTCAGGTCGGCGAACGACAGGTCGGCCAGCAGCTGCCAGTCGGCCACCAGCCGGCGGGCGTGGTCGACCTGGGCCGGCGCGGACGCCGAGCCGCGGGTGAGACGGTCGGAGAGGCTGTTCATGGTGTCCCGAGCGTATGACCGGCCCTGCCTACGCTGGCCGACGTGTCCTCGACCCCCGACGCACCCGTCCTGACCGTCGACGCCGCCCGTCCCGGCGACTTCGCGCGCATCGGGCAGCTCACGTCCGACGTGTACGTGGGCGGTGGGCTGGCCGCGCCGGAGTACGGCGAGCAACTGCGGGACGTCGCCGCGCGGGCCGACCGGGCCGAGCTGCTCGTCGTCCGGGACGACGCCGGCCGCGTGGTCGGCAGCGTGGCGCTGGTGCTGGCCGGCGACTTCGGCGAGGTGACCGAGTCCGACGACGAGGCGGCGTTCCGGATGCTCGTCGTCGACCCGGCCGTGCAGGGCCGCGGGATCGGGGAGCTGCTGGTGACCACCTGCCTGGAGCGGGCGCGGGCGGCCGGGAAGCGGCGGGTGGTGCTGTCGACCGACCGGCGGATGACCATGGCGCAGCGGCTCTACGAGCGGCTCGGCTTCCGCCGGCTCGCGGAGCGGGACTGGAGCCCCAGGCCCGGCATCGACCTGGTGGTCTACGCCCTCGAGCTCTGAGCCTCAGCCGTCGACGGTGGCGATGAGGTCACCCTCCTGCAGGACCTCGCCCTCGACGACGTGCAGCTCCCGCACGGTGCCGGCCCGCTCGGTGAGGACGGGGATCTCCATCTTCATCGACTCGAGGATCACCAGGGTGTCCCCGGCCGACACCTCGCTGCCGGGCTGCACGAGCACCTTCCACACGCTGGACACCATCTCCGCGTGGATCTCCTCGACCGGCACCGGCACCTCCCTGACTGAGCCGACCCCCATCCTGGCACGGCGAGGCGGGCGGGCCGGCCGCCTCCAGGACGTTGCGGGGCCGCTTCCTCACGCCCCCGGCGCAGGACTCCCCGCAGCGAGCCGCTCCAGGACGGCGCGGACGTCGGGCCCGTCGTGCGGCACGCCGACCTCCGGCAGCCCGCGGAGGACCTCGCCGGCGGCGCGGGCGGCGGTCGCGGTGTCGGCGGCTCCCGCGCTGACGGTGGCCAGCAGCGCGTCGTACCAGCGGTCCAGCCGGTCCCCGGGGTCGTAGCCGCTCACCGCCACGACCTCGGCGCCCGGTGCGACCGTGTGCCGGCCCGACCGCGGCAGCTGCCCGGTGACCCGACCGCCCTGCCCGGGTGGGAGGGTCGAGCGCAGCTGGACGGTGACCGCCCGGCGCGGCGGCACGCCGGACCCGGCATCGGCGGCCGGGCCGCCGGCGGCGCTGCGCAGGGCGAGCTCGACGGCGTCCACACCGTGGGCCCGCTCGAGCACCGTCATGTCCAGGGAGAAGCCGGCCGCGACCTCGCCGAGCTCGCCGTCCGGGGCGATGCCCACGGTGACCAGGCCGCGCCAGCCGACCTCCGGCAGCCGCTTGGCCGCCGGCGGCAGCTCGACCGGCTCGTCCGGTGTCCAGGACACCCGGGCGATCCCGGCGGCCCGGTCGCGGGACACCGGCGTGGTGCACCGCAGCCCGCCGTCGGTCACCAGGGCGAGGAAGCCGCGCTCGCTGGCCGGCTCGACGCCGTCCCCGCCGAGGCGCTCCAGCACGGCGGCCGACGGGCCGACCCAGGTGAGGCCGGCGGCCACCACCGCGCCGGCCAGACGGGCGTTGCCGGCCAGGGCGGGGGGCACCGGGAGGACGGCCTGTACCCCGCTGCGCCGGGCGGCCTCGACGATGCGGTCGACGGCGAGGTAGGACTCCGCGGCCGGCGCGGGCCCGAGCAGGAGGGCGTCGTCGGCCAGCCGCACGTGCCGGGCCGAGCGGTCGGCCTCGGAGTGGACGGCGACCGTCTTCACGTCCAGGCGGGAGCAGGCCGCCACCACCGCGCAGGCGGCCGGCCCGCGACCGGCCACGAGCACGCTCTCGATCCCGACGTCCGCCACGTCCCGAACCGCCTTCCACCCGCTCCGGTGCCGTCCCGCCCCACAGCCTCCCCGCCCGTCCCCGCGGACCGCCACAGGGGGTGGGTGCCGCGCGGGGACGTGAGAAGCTGGAGCCTCAGCCTGACGGGTCCCCCGGTCTCGCGCGCCCAGACGCGTCCCGGGGTCACCCAGAGGTGTCCAGGGGCCCGGCAGCGGGCCCGCAGCAGCGACGAGGGAAGGAGGGCGGCGATGTCCAAGCGTGGACGCAAGCGGCGCTCCCGCAAGGGGAACAAGGCCAACCACGGCAAGCGCCCCAACGCCTGAGGACAGGCGTCGGAGTCGATCGTCGAACGCCAGAGGCCCAGAACCCGGTGGGTTCTGGGCCTCTGGCGTTCGACGGTGCCGGTGCGCTCAGGCGGTGGGGCGCTCCTGCGTGCGCTCCACGGTGACCCGCTCGACGCTGACCTGGGTGCCGTCCTCCTCGAAGGTGACGCTGGTCAGCTGCAGCTTGATGCGGTCGCGCAGCCCCGGCGGCGGCGTGTCACCCCCGCAGCGGCGGCGGACCAGCGCCTTGAACTCCTGCTCGATGCCGAACTCGCGCAGGCACGAGGAGCAGTCCTCGAGGTGCTCGGCGATGAGGGCGCGCCGCTCGTCGCCGGTCTCGTGGTCGAGGAACTCGAAGACGTGGGAGAGGACGTCGTCGCAGGAGTGGATCTCGATGGGCTCGCCTGCGCCACGGTCGTCGTCGGTCATGACTGGCTCGCCTCCTCCCCGGCACCGGCGCGGACGAAGCCGCGCTCGCGGGCGTAGTCGGCCAGGAGCTTCTGCAGCCCACGCCGACCGCGGTGCAGGCGGGACATCACCGTGCCGATGGGCGTGCCCATGATCTCGGCGATCTCCTTGTAGGCGAAGCCCTCGACGTCGGCGAGGTAGACCGCCAGGCGGAAGTCCTCCGGCAGCTGCTGGAGGGCCTCCTTGATGTCGGAGTCCGGCAGGTGGTCCAGCGCCTCGATCTCCGCCGAGCGCAGGCCGCTGGAGCTGTGCTCCTCGGCGGCGTAGAGCTGCCAGTCCTGCACCTGGTCGGTGGGATACTGCTGCGGCTGCCGCTGCTTCTTGCGGTAGCTGTTGATGTAGGTGTTGGTCAGGATCCGGTACAGCCAGGCCTTGAGGTTGGTGCCCGCGGCGAACTGGTGGAACGCCGAGTAGGCCTTGACGAAGGTCTCCTGCACCAGGTCCTCGGCGTCGGCCGGGTTGCGGGTCATCCGCAGGGCCGCCGGGTAGAGCTGGTCGAGGTAGGGCAACGCGTCGCGCTCGAAGCGGGCGTCGCGCTCGGCGCGGGTCTCGTCGACCTCCGAGCGGCTGCCGCCGGCGCGGGCCTCGGGGACCTCGACCGGCGCGGTCTCCTCGGCGGTCTCGGGCGTGCGGTCCGCGGACTCCTCAGGCACCGACCGTCCTCTCTGCGGCGCCCGGACGCGGGCCACCGCCTCCGATGATCCTAGCCGCGCGGCCCCGGGCCGGCCCGGGGGCCGCCGGAGCGCGGGGCGCTGGCGGGCGCTGGTGGAGAGGGTGCTGCTCACGTGGGGTCCCAACCGTCCGCCCCGGGGTCGCCATTCCCGGGTGGCCCCCTCCAGGGCACCGCCGGCCCCGTCCCGGGACCCGCCCTGAGCCTGCGAAGGGTGGGGAGGACGGGGTCCTTGTCCGAGGGGTGGTGAGGAGGGTGCCCTCTACTCTCCCCGCCGTGGCGGCGACCCCGGCGGTGCGGGCACTGGAGAAGGCCCGGGTGGTCCACACCCTGCACCCCTACGACCCCGAGCACCCCGCGGACCAGGGGCACGGTGAGGCCGCGGTGGCCGCGCTCGGCGCCGACCCCCGGCAGGTGTTCAAGACGCTGGTCGCCCGGGTGGACGGCGCGCTCACCGTCGCCGTCGTCCCGGTGGCGGGCAGCCTGGACCTCAAGGCGCTGGCCGTGGCCACCGGCGGCCGCAAGGCGGCGATGGCCGACCCCGCGGACGCCGAGCGGGCCACCGGCTACGTGCTCGGCGGCATCAGCCCGCTGGGACAGCGTAAGGCGCTGCCGACCGTCGTCGACGAGACGGCGCTGTCCTTCGCCACCGTGATGGTCAGCGCCGGACGGCGGGGCCTGCAGGTGGAGCTGGCGCCGACCGAGCTGGTGCGGCTGACCCGGGCCCGCACTGCCGCGATCGCGAAAGGACCCCTCGCCCCCCACCACTCGCAGGCTCGCGGCGGGCCCCTGCGAGGGGCCGACTAGGAGCTGGGCACCGCGTAGGGGGTGAGCAGCTGGTCGACCGGCGCGTGGTCGTCGGTGAGCACGTCGGCGTCCCCGACGAACCTCGCCAGCTCCCCGCCGGTCGCGACCCGCCAGTCGAGGCCCCGGTCGCCCAGCGCGGCGTCGACCGCGTCCAGCGGCAGCGGCTGCCGGGAGGCCAGGACGACGACGTTGCCGCCGTCCTCCCCCGCGAGCACGGCGTCGCGGGCCAGCAGCGCCACGTGCGGGAAGACGGCGTCCAGCGTGGCGAGCTCCGCGCGCAGGAACCCCAGCGGCGGGTTGTCGATGATGTTGGCGACGTAGACGCCGTCGTCGGTGAGCGCGCGGTCCACCAGCTGCATGGCCTCCACGGTGGTCAGCTGCCAGGGCACCGACAGCCCGCCGAAGGCATCGCCGACGACGAGGTCGCGCTCCCCCGCCGGCTCCTCGGCCAGGGCGACCCGGGCGTCGGCCACCTCGACCCGCAACCCGTCGGTCTCGGTGAGGCCGAGCTGCTCGCGGTCCATCGCGACCACCCCGGGATCGACCTCGACGACCAGGCTCTCGGTGCCCGGGCGGACCTCGGCGAGGTAGCGCGGGAGCGTCGCCCCGCCGCCGCCGAGGTGCAGCGCCGACAGCGGCTCGCCCGCGGCAGCGGTCACGTCGGTCACCGCGGCGATCGCCTGCACGTAGTCGAACTCCAGGTACGTGGGGTCGGCGAGGTCGACGTAGGAGTGCCGCAGCGTGTCCAGCACCAGCACCCGGCCCGTCTCCCGCTCCGGGTCGGCGACCACGCGCGCGCAGTGGTAGGCGGTCTCGGCCTGGCACTGCGACGGTGCGACCGCGGCCAGCAGGGAGCCGCCCAGCGCCAGCAGCAGCAGCGCCGGCGGGACCCGCCCCGCCGTCCCCCCGCCGCGCCGGCGCAGCAGCACCCCGACCGCGAGGCCGACCGCCACCGTGACCAGCCCGGTGCCGACGAGGATCCCGCTCGTCGGGAAGACCGCGACGAGCAGGAAACCGGTGAGGAAGGTGGCGGCGATCCCACCCAGGGTGCCGATCCCCGACAGCCGGCCGACGACCGAGCCGGTCTCGGCCAGGCTCGCCAGCTGCAGCTTGACCACCATCGGCGGCACGGCCGACAGCAGCGCGGCGGGGACGACGACGGCGATCGCGGCCAGCAGCAGCACGCTGCCGGCGTCGGCGCCGGTCAGCACCGACCCGGCGAAGCGCACCAGCGGCAGGACGGCGACGACGAGCGCACCGCCCGCGACCGTCAGCGGCGCGATCAGCCGGCGCGGGTCGGTCCGGTCGGCCGCCGTTCCCCCGGCCCAGGCGCCGACGGCGATGGCGGCCAGCGCGAAGCCGATGACCGCCGTGTTGGTCTGCAGGGTGATGCCGACGTAGGGGGCGATCAGCCGCAGCCCGGCCAGCTCGAGCACCAGCACGGCGCCGGAGGTCAGGAAGGTGATGCCGGCGGCCACCCAGTCGGGCAGCGCGGCGGGGCCGGTGCGGTCGGCGGCCCCGGGGAGGACCTCCTCGGTGCTGCCCACCTCAGAAGAGCGCGGGCTGGTCGGCCGGCGCGGCGACCGACTCGGCGCGGGCGGTCAGCTCGACGCCGTTGTTCTTCACGCTGTTGACCGCGGGGCTCACCGGCCGCAGCTCGAGGCCCTCGACCAGCTCCGGCGGGGTCGGCGCGGCGACCTCGGCGACGTCCTCCCGCGCCGGGTCCAGCCAGTCGGCCCAGCGCTCGCGCGGCAGCACCAGGGGCATCCGGTCGTGGATCTCGGTGAGCGCACCGACGGCGGGCTGGGTGACCACCGTGCAGGTGTACAGCCGGTCCTCGCCCTCGCCCCAGACCTCCCAGAGGCCGGCGAAGGCCAGCACCGAGCCGTCCTGCGGGGTCATGTAGTACGGCTGCTTGCCGGGACCGTCGAGCTTCTTGGCCCACTCGTACCAGCCGTCGGCCGGCACCAGGCAGCGCCGCGAGCGGGCGGCGCGGCGGAAGGCCGGCTTCTCGGTGAGGGACTCGACGCGGGCGTTGAGCATCCGGTTGCCGACGGAGGCGTCCTTGGCCCACGAGGGCACCAGGCCCCAGCGGACGGCGCGCAGCTCGCGGTGCGTGGCACCGGTGGGCGCCCCCTCGGGGTCGCGCTCCCGCTTGGTGCGCACGACGTACACGTCCTTGGTCGGGGCGACGTTGTAGTCGGCCGGCAGCGCGGGCCGGCCCTCGGCGGGCACCGCCTCGAACTCCAGGACCAGGTCCTCGGGACGGCGGCTGGCGGCGTAGCGGCCACACACGGTGGTACCTCCCGGTCGAGGGCCGACAGATGCGGTCACCTGCGACTGTAGGCGGGGACGGCGACGGTTCCCGGCAGCGGGAGACGGGCAGGCAGGGTCGACGGCCCGACGCCCGAGAGACGAGGATCACCGACGTGACCGCGACGCAGAGCCCGAGCACCGAGCAGCCCAAGACCGCCAGCGAGTCCGCCGAGCGGAGGTACGCGACGGTCAACCCCTTCACCGGCGAGACCGAGCAGGAGTTCGACTTCACCCCGACCGAGGCGATCGACGGCATCGTCGAGCGCGCCCACGCTGCCTACCAGGAGTGGCGGGAGCGCTCGGTCGAGGACCGCGCCGCCGTCGTCCGGCGGGCCGCGCAGCTGGTGGACGAGCGGCGTGAGGACCTGGCCCGGCTCATCACCACGGAGATGGGCAAGCGGCACGACGAGGCCACCGGCGAGCTGAAGCTCTGCTCGATGATCCTGGACTACTACGCCGACAACGGCCCGGGCTTCCTCCAGCCCCAGCCGATCCAGCCGCTGGGCAAGGGCGAGGCGGTCGTCGAGACCCGGCCGATCGGCGTCCTGCTGGCCATCGAGCCCTGGAACTACCCCTTCTACCAGGTGGTCCGCGTGGCCGGCCCGAACCTGGTGCTGGGCAACACGGTCATCCTCAAGCACGCCGAGATCACCCCGCAGTGCGCGGTGGCCATCGAGCAGCTGTTCACCGACGCCGGCGCTCCCGAGGGCGTCTTCACCAACACCTTCCTGCGCATCGACGACGTCGAGCAGGTCATCGCCGACCCCCGCGTCCAGGGCGTGACGCTGACCGGCAGCGAGCGGGCCGGCAGCGCGGTGGGCGCCCTGGCCGGCAAGCACCTCAAGAAGTCGGTGCTGGAGCTCGGCGGCAGCGACCCGTTCATCGTGCTCGACGCCGAGGACCTGGGCGCCACGGTCAAGGCCGCGACGATGGGCCGGATGCAGAACACCGGCCAGGCCTGCACGGCGTCGAAGCGGCTGATCGTCACCGAAGAGCTCTACGAGCCCTTCGTCGAGGGCCTCAAGCAGGCGTTCGGCACCTTCGCCCCCGGCGACCCGGCCGACCCGTCGACGTCCCTGGCGCCGCTGTCGAGCGAGCGCGCCGCGCAGGACCTGCACGCTCAGATCCAGGACGCGATCGACAAGGGCGCCACCGTCGTCGCCGGGGGGACGCGCCCCGACCGGCCGGGCGCGTTCGTCGAGGCCACCGTCCTCACCGACGTCACCCCGGAGATGCGGGCCTACCGCGAGGAGCTGTTCGGCCCCGCGGCCGTGGTCTACAAGGTGAAGGACGCCGACGAGGCCGTCGCGCTGGCCAACGACAGCGACTTCGGCCTGGGCGCAACCGTCATGAGCAGCGACCTGGACCGCGCGCGGGCGGTGGCCGAGCGGCTCGAGGCCGGCATGGTGTGGATCAACCAGCCGACCGGCTCCTCCCCCGAGCTGCCCTTCGGCGGCGTGAAGCGCTCCGGCTACGGCCGCGAGCTCTCCGAGCTGGCCATGTTCGAGTTCGCCAACCGGCGGCTGGTCCGGACGCTGCCGGCGAAGAAGGCGTCGAAGCCGGTCGCCGGCTGAACGGCCCCGTTCAGAGGCTCGCGCCGAGCTTGCGAGGTGTGAGGAGGACGGGGTCCTTTCTCGGGCAGGATGGGCGCATGAGCCCGGTCTGGACGACGCCGCACCGCGCCACCCCGGTGGACGCCGTGGTGGCGCTGCCCGGGTCGAAGTCGCTCACCGCCCGGGCGCTGGTCCTGGCCGCGCTCGCCGACGGCCCGAGCCGGCTGGTCCGGCCGCTGCGCGCCCGGGACACCGACCTGATGGCCGCGGGGCTGCGGGCCCTGGGCGTGCGGGTCGACGAGGACGGCGCCGACTGGGTCGTCACCCCGGGCGAGCTGCGCGGCCCCGCCGAGGTCGACGCCGGCCTGGCCGGCACGGTGCTGCGCTTCCTGCCTCCGGTCGCCGCGCTCGCCGAGGGTCCGGTGCGGCTGGACGGCGACCCCCGGCTGCACGAGCGCCCCAACGCCGGGCTGATCGCGGCCCTGCGCGACCTCGGGGTGCGGGTGGACGACGACGGCCGCGGCCGGGCGCCGTTCACCGTGCACGGCACCGGGCGGGTGGGCGGGGGCGCGGTGACCGTCGACGCGAGCGAGTCCTCGCAGATCGTCTCCGGGCTGCTGCTGGCCGCCGCCCGCTTCGACGAGGGCGTCGACCTCACCCTCGCGGGCGGGCTGCCGTCGATGCCCCACGTGGAGATGACCGTGGAGTCGCTGCGCGAGCGCGGCGTCGACGTCGTCCCCACCGGGCGCGGGTGGCGGGTCCCCCCCGGGCCGGTCGCCGCCCGGGACGAGGTGCTCGAGCCCGACCTCTCCAACGCCGCCCCCTTCCTCGCTGCGGCGCTGGTGACCGGCGGGCGGGTGACGGTGCGCGACTGGCCCACCGCGACCACCCAGCCCGGCGGCCGGCTGGACGCGCTGCTGGGCGCGATGGGGGCGTCGGTGCAGCGGGTGGACGGCGGCCTGCAGGTGACCGGCGGCCCGACGATCCGCCCGCTGGTCGCCGACCTCGGCGAGGTGGGCGAGCTGACGCCCGTGCTGGCCGCGCTCTGCGCGCTGGCCGACGGCACCTCGCGGCTGACCGGCGTCGGCCACCTGCGCGGCCACGAGACCGACCGGCTGCAGGCGCTCGAGGAGGTGCTGACCGCGGTCGGCGCGCACGTCGAGCAGCTGCCCGACGGGCTGGTCGTCACACCCGGCGCGCGCCGGCCGGCGACGCTGGACAGCTACGCCGACCACCGGATGGTGCACGCCGCCGCCGTCCTCGGGCTGGCCGTCGAGGGGGTCGAGGTGCGCGACCCGGGTGCGGTGAGCAAGACGCTGCCGGACTTCGTCGACCGGTGGGACGCGATGCTGGGGGTCGAGCACTGAGCCCCCGCCGGCACGACAAGCGGTCGGACGAGGACGACGTCCGGGTCCGGCCCAGCCGCCGCGGTTCACGGCCGCGGACCCGGACCCGCCCGAGCCACTCCGACGCCGTCCCGGGACTGGTGGTCGCGGTCGACCGCGGCCGCATGACGGTGCGGGTGGCGGGCCCCGACGGCGCGCCGGTGGAGGTCACCGCGATGCGCGCCCGCGAGCTCGGCAAGCACGGCGTGGTCGTCGGCGACCGGGTGCGGCTGGTCGGCGACACCAGCGGGCGCACCGACTCGCTGGCCCGCATCGTGACCATCGAGGACCGGACCACCTCGCTGCGCCGCACGGCCGACGACACCGACCCCACCGAACGGGTGGTGGTGGCCAACGCCGACCAGCTGGTGATCGTCACGTCGGTCACCGACCCCGACCCGGCGCTGGGCTTCCTGGACCGCTGCGTGGTGGCCGCGTACGCCGGGGGGCTGGAACCGCTGCTCTGCCTCACCAAGACCGATCTGGCCAGCCCGCAGCCGCTGCTCGACCGCTACGCCGGCCTGGAGGTCGACGCCGTCCCGATGTCGCGGGAGGCGCCGCTGGATGCGCTGCTGGAGCGGCTGGACGGGCGGATGAGCGTGCTGGTCGGGCAGTCCGGCGTCGGCAAGTCCACGCTGGTCAACCGGCTGGTGCCGGACGCCTTCCGGGCCACCGGGGACGTGAGCAAGGTCGGCAAGGGGCGGCACACGTCGTCCTCCGCGGTGCTGCTCGACCTGCCCGGCGGCGGCACGGTGATCGACACCCCGGGCATCCGCTCGTTCGGCCTGGCGCACGTGACCGCCGAGGACGTCGTCGCCGCGTTCGAGGACGTCGCCGAGGCCGCGGTCGACTGCCCGCCGGCCTGCGGGCACACCGCCGAGGACCCGGACTGCGCGCTCGACGCCTGGGCCGACGCCGGTCCCCCGGCCCGCCGGGAGCGGCTGGAGAGCCTGCGCCGGCTGCTCGACGCCGTCGGCCAGCTCGGCCCCGGCTACTAGAAGGGCCCTCCGCGCCCCGCGTTCTCGGCGCGGACCCTGGAGGGTGGACGTTCCAGGATGGTCGCCATGGAACAGCAGGTCCACTTCACCACCCTGGCCACCGCCGACCTCGATGCCGCCCGGCGCTTCTACGTCGAGGGCCTGGGGTGGCGCCCGCTGCTCGACGTCCCGGGCGAGATCGTCTTCTTCCAGATCGCGCCGGGCACCGTGCTGGCCTTCTTCGAGGCGGCCAAGTTCGCCCAGGACCTCGGCCGCGGCCCCGACCGTCCCGCGGTCTCCGGCGTGACGCTGGCGCACAACGTGGCCGACCGGGACGCCGTCGTCGCGGTCGCCGAGGCCATGACGGCGGCCGGCGGCACGGTGCTGACGCCGCCGGAGGACGGCGCCTTCGGCGGGGTCTTCCACGCTCTGGTGGCCGACCCGAACGGCGTCGTCTGGGAGGTCGCGCACAACCCCGGCTGGTCGGTCGACCCCGACGGCACCGTCCGGCTCGGCTAGACGGCTCCTCCGCGTGCAGTCCGGCGTGGAACGGGTTGCCGGTTGCCCGCCATCGGCGTTCCCGCGGGAACGCCCGAGTGGTCCACCGGTCAGCGCCTGCGCCGATCCTGCTTCCGGAGCCACCGCTCGAGGTACTCCTCCGGCGAACGCGGGCCGTCGGCCGGGATCGGCTCGTGGCGCAGCCGCGGGAAGAGGTCGTCGGTCATCGGCTCGTCGACCGCCTCGATGTGCAGGTCGTGCCCGTCGCCGGCCCAGGTGCCGTCGAGCGCCTCGGTCCACACGCAGACGCCGGTTCCGACGTCGAGACGGACCAGCTCGGCGCTCGGGTACTCGGCCTCCGGCAGCCACTCCGGGCCCCACTCGGCGAGGTCCGCGGTGCGGCTGCGCAGCAGCGGGCAGCAGCCGCAGCGCGGCTCGTAGTCCGCCGTCGGGCGCACCAGCGCCTCCCACGCGGGCCGCCCGGCGTGCTCGACCTCGCGCAGGCCGTCGACCTCCAACGGCGACCCGGAGCCCTGGGTGCGACCCTCCGCCAGCTCGGCCGGGTCCAGCTCGGCGACCCAGCGGTAGTCCTCCCACATCGGGTCCTCCAGGTGCGCGCCGTCCGGCCGCACGGCGACCAGCCCGTCGGCGCGGAACACCGGGTCCTCCACCGGCGGGGGCGGGTCCCAGGGACTGCTGCCCAGGACCGCGGACACGGTGGGCGTCCCACGGACGACGTCGAGCAGCCGCCCCGAGGGATCCTCCACCCGCAGCAGGCCCGGGCGGCGCAGCCACGCGTGCCGCGGTTCCGACCACGTCCGTGCGCGTCGCCGGCGCTCGGTGAAGCGCAGCGTCGACCAGCGCCACGGCGAGGACCGGGCGAGGGCGAGGAAGGCGTCGGCGTCGGGCACCCGCCGAGTCTGCCCGCCGCGATCATGGCACCGCGACCGCTTTCCGGGCTCCTCCGGTGGTCCCGGCGCCATGATCGCCGGGCAGTCGGCGGAGCGAGCGCTCAGACGTCGACCCAGCCGCCGCTGCGCCAGTAGAGGCCGGCCTCGCGGGTGAGCAGCCCCTCGTCGACGAGGTAGCGGCGCAGCGCGGCGGTGTCGGGGTGCCAGACCGCCAGCAGCGCGTTGACCTCCCGCTCGGGATAGCGGACGCCGGCGTCGAAGACCCGCACCAGGTGCTCGAGCACGACCCGCCGCTTGGTCTGCTGCGCCGGGATGGACACCAGCCGCCCGTCGCGGACGAAGGCCGACAGGACGGCGTCCTCGGCGGGGTCGTCGGACAGCGGCTCGGGCGGTGGCGCGGCCTCGGCCGCGGCGCGGGCCGCGGCGCCGAACTGCCCGGTCAACAACTCCAGCTCGTGCCGGTCGCGGCGGACCAGGCCGGCCCGGCCCAACCGCCGGGAAGCGAGTGCCACGTCCTTGAGCGGCAGGCCGGTCGCCTCGGCGACCTGCTCGATCGTCCCGGCGCCCAGGGCGAGGGCGGCGACGACCTTGAGCCTGGTCGGGTCGGCCAGCAGCCCGGCGATGGTCGCGGCGTGCACTCCCCGACCGTATCCGTGCATCGCCCGCGTCGGCCGGGGGTAGCCCGGGCCCATGGTGAGCCCGATCGACATCCAGAAGGCCCTCAAGGGCATGGACTACCCGGCGAGCAAGCAGCAGATCCTGGAGCACGCGAAGGGGGGCGACAGGGAGGTCCTCGACGCGCTGGAGAAGATCGACGACCGGGAGTACGAGGGGCCCAGCGGCGTGAGTGCCGCGGTCTTCGACTGAGCGCCCGCTAGGTTCGGTGCCCATGACACCGGGCCGGGACTACACGGGGGACATGCACCTGGCGCACGTGCTGGCCGACCAGGCTGACTCGATCAGCCTGGACCGCTTCAAGGCGCTGGACCTGCAGGTCGACACCAAACCGGACCTCACGCCGGTCACCGACGCCGACCGCGCCGTGGAGGAGCAGCTGCGCATCACGCTGGCTCGTGCCCGCACCCGCGACGCGGTGCTCGGCGAGGAGATGGGCGCGACCGGCCACGGACCGCGCCGGTGGGTGCTCGACCCGATCGACGGGACGAAGAACTTCGTCCGTGGCGTGCCCGTGTGGGCCACGCTCATCGCCCTGTTCGACGGCGACGAGCCGGTCGTCGGGCTGGTCTCGGCGCCGGCGCTCAACCGTCGCTGGTGGGCGGCCAAGGGCGTCGGGGCCTGGACCGGCCGGCGGCTGGAGTCGGCGAGCCGGTGCACCGTGTCGAAGGTCGGCGACCTGGCCGACGCGAGCCTGTCTTACTCCAGCCTCTCCGGCTGGGAGGAGCGGGGCCAGCTCGGCGGCTTCCTCGACCTGACCCGCACGGTGTGGCGCACCCGCGCCTACGGCGACTTCTGGAGCTACGTGCTGCTGGCCGAGGGTGCGGTGGACGTCGCCTGCGAGCCCGAGGTCTCGGTGTGGGACCTGGCCGCCCTCGACGTCATCGTGCGGGAGGCCGGCGGCGCCTTCACCGACCTCACCGGCACCCCTGGCCCGGCCGGCGGCAGCGCGCTGGCGACGAACGGCCTCCTGCACGACGCCGCGCTGGGCGTCCTGCGCCCACCACCCGCAGCCGCCTGAAGAAGGACCTCCCTGCCCCCCGCCACTCGCAAGCTCGCGGCGGGACCCTGCAGGGAGGCCACCCTGCACCTAGCGGCCGTGACCGCCCTGGAAGCGGCGGCGCGCGTCGTCGATCTTCGCCCGGGTCTTCGGGTCCTTGGCCAGCTGCTGGGCCTTCTCGGTGGCCTGGCTGATGACCCGACGCCCCTTCGGGGTGTTGGCGAACTGGGCCAGCTTGCTGAACAGCGACGCCATCGGTAGGTCCTCCTCGCGTCGTCCGGGCGGCTGCTCCGCCCTGCTGTGCCGCTCAACGCGGTGGTGCGGCTCCCCGTTCCGCGGACCAGCGGTCCCGCGCGGCGGTCAGCTCCGGCACCGGCCGGGGCTCGACCGGCCGGCCGGGCTCCTGCTCCGTCGCGACCTCGGTGCCCGTGCCGCGGGCGGCGAGCACCGCCGCGCCGACCGCCGAGGCGCTGCGGATCGGCAGGTACCGCACGGGGACGGCGAGGACGTCGGCGAGCAGCTGCTGGACGACGGCCGGCCGCCCACCACCCCCGGTGAGCGTGACCGGCCCCTCCCCGTCGAGCAGCTCCGCGGCCGCCGCGACCGCGAACGCGACGCCCTCCACGGCCGCTCGGGCCAGCTCGGCGCGGGTCGTGCCCGCGGACAACCCCGTCCAGCCGCCGCGGTCGGCCGGGCCCGCCACGCCGCCGCGCTCGCCGGTGAGGAACGGCCGGAAGACCACTCCCCCGGCGCCGGGCGGGACCGACGCCGCGGCGTCGAACAGCTCGGCGGGTGTCATCCCGAGCACGCCGCACACCCACGTCCACGCCAGGCCGCCGTTCTGCAGCGCGGCCATCGCGTACCAGCCGTCCTCGACGTCGGCGTATCCGTGCACCGGCGGGTCGTCGGCCGGCGTCGGCGTCCACCCGGGCTGCAGCACCTGCGCACCGGTGCCGAGGTTGACCTGCCGGCCGGCCGTCGTCCCGGCGGCGAGCAGGGCCAGCGGGGTGTCCCCGCCACCGACCACGACCGGCACCTCGCCGACCGGGAGTGCCGCGGTGCCCACGACCTCGGCCGAGGGCCGCACCACGGGCAGCTGCCCCGGGTCGACGCCGGCCACGGTCACCGCCTCGGCCGACCAGCCGTCGGCGACGACGTCCCACAGCAGGGTGGCCGAGGCGTCGCTGCGGTCGGTGACCCGCGGGTCGGCGTCCGGCACGAGCGCGGCGCGCAGCACGTCCTTGGGCAGCAGCACGGTGGCCGCCCGCCCCAGCAGACCCGGCTCGTGCGCGGCCAGCCAGGCCAGCACGGGACCGGTCATCCCCGGGACGAGCGGGTTGGCCAGCGCGGCACGGGCACCGTCGGGCAGCCCGTGCCAGCGCTGCACCTCGGCGCCGGCGCGGGAGTCCGGCCAGAGCACGGCGGGCGCCAGCGGGGCGCCGGCGGCGTCGACCAGCACGGTGCCGTGCATCTGCCCGGACAGGCCCAGCCCGGCGACGCGGCGGCCGGCCAGCGCCGGGAGCACCCGGGCCAGCGCGTCGTCCACCGCCGCCCGCCACACGGCCGGGTCGGTCTGCGCCCAGCCGGGGCGCGGGCGGTCGACGTCGTAGCCGGACTCCGCCTCGGCCACCACGTCGCCGGAGGCGTCCAGCGCCAGCAGCTTCAGCCCGCTCGTGCCGAGGTCGACGCCGAGCAGGACGTCGCTCACCGCGGTCGGTGCGCGGAGCCGCCGCTGCGGCCGTTGCGGTCGGCCAGCAGACCGGCCAGCGTGCTCAGCGCGATCTCCGCGGGGGTGCGCGAGCCGATGTCCAGCCCGATGGGCCGGTGCACGCGGGCGACCTCCTCGGGCGGGACGCCGAGGGCGGCCAGCGCCGCCACGTGCGGACCCTCGTGCCGCGGGTTGCCCATGACACCGACCCAGCGCACCCGCCGGGCCAGCGCGTCGCGCAGCACCTCGCCGAGCTCGGGCCGGTGGTGGTCGGTGACGACGACGTCGGCGTCGGACAGGTCCTCGGTGAGGTCGGCCAGCTCCACGACGCCGGCCCCGCGGGCGGGGTCGGGGTCGAGCAGCACCGTGCGGAACCCGAGTTCCGGCGCCCAGCGCTGCAGCACCTCGGCCACGGGCGAGGCGAAGACGGCGACCAGCACCCGGCCGCTGGTCTCGTCGGCGGGCGCACCGTGCGCGACGCCGCAGTTCGGATCGCTCACGATGTCTCCCCGAGGAAGCCGACCAGCGCCGCAGCGAAGGCCGGAGCCCGGAGTGCGGTCGAGTGGTCGCCGGGGACGACGGTCACCCGGGCACCGGGGATGGCCGCAGCGAGCGCCTCGGGGCGGTCCGCGAGCGGATCGGCGTCGCCGGCGAGGACGAGCGTGGGCGCGGTGATGGCGGCCAGGTCCGGGTCGCGGGCGTGCACCGCACGGGCGTGCGCGGCCAGGGCGCGCCGGTCGGCGGCGAGGGCGTCGGCCATCCGGCGGAAGTCGACGGTGACGGGGTCGCGCACATCGGCGACGTCGGCCGCCTCCAGCGCGGCGGCCAGCCGGGCCATCAGGGCGGCGTGGCGCGCGGCGCCACCGGGCTCGACGAACGGGGCGCCGGCACCGCCGACGACCAGCCGGCGCACCCTCCGGTCGGTGGCCGCGGTCAGCATCGCGACCGTCGCGCCCATCGAGTAGCCGGCCAGGTCGAAGGACTCGTGGCCGAGGGCATCGGCCACCCGCCGTAGGTCGTCGGCCATCCGGCGCTCCCCGTAGGCGGCGGAGTCGTGCGGCTTGTCCGACCTCCCGTGCCCGCGGGCGTCGACGCCGACGACCTCCCGTCCGGCCGACAGGAGGACGCCGACGGCCCCGGTGCCGACCCAGTTGAGCCGGGTGTCCGCGACGAAGCCGTGCTGGAGGTACACCGGCGGCAGGTCACCGGGGGCGCCCCACCGGTGCACGGCGACCTCGACGCCGTCTGCCCCGGGTACCCGCAGCCTCGTCGCCGGCACGGTCACGTCGCGTGCTCCGGGCTGTCGCCGTACGTGTAGGAGGGGTCGGCGTAGCGCCCGCCGACGGCCGCACCGGGCGGGGCGATCTCACCCAGGCGGGCCAGGTCGTCGTCCGACAGCTCGACGGCGGCGGCGCCGACGTTCTCCTCCAGGTGGCTGCGCCGCTTGGTGCCGGGGATGGGCACGACGTCGTCCCCCTGCGCGAGGACCCAGGCCAGGGCGAGCTGGCCGGGCGTGCACCCCTTCTCCTCCGCCATCGCCCGGACGGCGTCGACCAGCCGCAGGTTGGTCGTGAACGCCTCACCGGTGAAGCGCGGGTGGCCGCGGCGCCAGTCGTCCTCGCCGAAGTCCTCCGGGCTGCGGATGGCGCCGGTGAGGAAGCCGCGGCCCAGCGGGCTGAACGGCACGATGCCGATGCCGTGCTCGCGGGCCACGCCGAGCACCTCTGCCTCCAGGTCGCGGGTCCACAGCGACCACTCGCTCTGCAGCGCGGCGATGGGGTGGACGGCGACGGCGCGGCGGATCGAGGCGGCCGACGCCTCCGACAGCCCGAGGTGGCGGACCTTGCCCTGCTGCACCAGCTCGGCCATCGCGCCGACCGTGTCCTCGATCGGCACCCGCCGGTCGACCCGGTGCTGGTAGTACAGGTCGATCACGTCGACGCGCAGCCGGCGCAGGCTGGCCTCCGCGCAGGCGCGGACGTTCTCCGGGCGGCCGTCGACGACCATCGAGTCGCCACGGCGGGACAGCGAGAACTTGGTCGCCAGCTGCACCTCGTCCCGCCGTCCGGCGATCGCCTCGCCGACCAGCTCCTCGTTGTGCCCGTCCCCGTAGACGTCGGAGGTGTCGAGGAAGGTGACGCCGAGGTCCAGTGCCCGGTGGATGGTCGCGAGCGACTCGTCGCGGTCGGCGGCGCCGTAGGACTGGCTCATCCCCATGCAGCCGAGGCCGGGTGCGGAGACGGTCAGGCCGTCGCGGCCGAGCGTGCGGGTGCCGACGGGAGAGGGAGAGGTCACCCGGGCATCCTCGCCGTCCCGGTCACGGGCGCGCCAGGCCATCGATGCGGGCCACCTCGTCGTCGGTCAGCGCGAGGTCGGCGATCGCCAGGTTGGCGCGGATCCGCTCCGGGGTCGCCGACTTGGGGATCACGACGACCTGGTGCTCGACGTGCCAGCGCAGCACGACCTGCGCCGGGGTGGCGCCGTGCGCGTCGGCGACCTCGCGCAGCACCGGGTCGCCGAGGTCGGTGTTCTTGAAGGGGCTGTAGCCCTCGAGGACGACGCCGCGTTCCCGGTGCCCGGCCTCGACGTCGGCGTCGTACAGCGATGGCGCCCAGCTCACCTGGTTGACCTGCGGCGTCACCCCGGTCGCGGCGGTCAGCTCGTCGACCTGCTCCAGCGAGTAGTTGCTGACCCCGACCGCCCGGGCCCGGCCGTCCTCGCGGGCTGCGACGAACCGCGCCCAGACGTCGGCCCTGGCACCACCGGGCGGCCAGTGGACCAGCCACAGGTCGACGGCGTCGACGCCGAGCGCGTCGAGCGACGCCGCCAGCACCTGGTCCGCCTGGTCGGCCCGGGGCGGCGGCAGCTTGGTGGTCACGAAGACCTCGTCGCGGTCGACGCCCGAGTCGCGCAGCGCCCGCCCGACCTCGGCCTCGTTGCGGTAGATCGCCGCGGTGTCCAGGTGCCGGTAGCCGGCGTCCAGGGCCGTGCGGACGGCGTCGTAACAGGTGGAGCCGGTCATCTGCCAGGTGCCGAACCCGAGCAGCGGCATGCCGGGGGCACCGTCGAGCGGCACGGTGGGGAAGCTCTCGGTCATGCCCGGTCCGGTGCCCGCTGGGAGCGCAGCCGACACCCGGCGGGGACCGGTCCCGTCTGGTGGGATGGACGCTGACGGGCCGGCGACCGGCCGCCCGCCGAGGAGGGCCCTTCCGTGCAGTACGTCGAGAACGTCATCGAGCTGGTCGGGAACACCCCGCTGGTCCGGCTGACGTCCGTCACCCGCGACCTCGGGCCGGATGCGCCCCTGGTGCTGGCCAAGGTCGAGTACCTCAACCCCGGCGGCTCGGTGAAGGACCGCATCGCCGTGCGCATGGTCGACGACGCCGAGGCCAGCGGGGCGCTGCGGCCGGGCGGCACGATCGTCGAGCCCACCAGCGGGAACACCGGCATCGGCCTGGCGCTGGTCGCCCAGCAGCGCGGCTACCGCTGCGTCTTCGTCTGCCCCGACAAGGTGGGCAAGGAGAAGTTCGACGTGCTCAAGGCCTACGGCGCCGAGGTGCACGTCTGCCCGACCGCCGTCGACCCGGCGGACCCGCGCTCCTACTACTCGGTCTCCGACCGGCTGGCCCGCGAGACGCCGGGCGGGTGGAAGCCCGACCAGTACGCCAACCCGGCCAACCCGCGGTCGCACTACGAGAGCACCGGGCCGGAGATCTGGGCGCAGACCGAGGGGCGGGTGACCTGCTTCGTCACCGGCGTCGGGACCGGGGGCACGATCAGCGGCACCGGGCGCTACCTCAAGGAGGCCTCCGGTGGGCGGGTGCGCGTCGTCGGCGTCGACCCCGAGGGCTCGGTCTACTCCGGTGGCACCGGGCGGCCGTACCTGGTCGAGGGCGTGGGCGAGGACTTCTGGCCCGACGCCTACGACCGCACCGTCGCCGACGAGATCGTCGCCGTCAGCGACGGGGACTCCTTCGCGATGACCCGGCGGCTGGCGCGCGAGGAGGGGCTGCTGGTCGGCGGTTCCTGCGGCATGGCGGTGGCCGGCGCGCTGCGCGCCGCGGAGCGGCTGACGAAGGACGACGTCCTGGTGGTGCTGCTGCCCGACGGCGGCCGCGGCTACCTCGGCAAGATCTACAACGACGACTGGATGGCCGACTACGGCTTCCTGGAGCAGGCCACCCGGGGCACCGTCGGCGAGCTGCTCGCGGAGAAGGGCGGGGCGACCCCCGAGCTGGTGCACACCCACCCCAACGAGACGGTGCGCGACGCCATCGACATCCTGCGCGAGTACGGCGTCAGCCAGCTGCCGGTGGTGCGGGCCGAGCCTCCGGTGACCGCGGGCGAGGTGGTCGGGTCGGTCGAGGAGAAGACGCTGCTCGACGCGCTGTTCGCCGGGCGGGCCAACCTCGCCGACCGGGTGGAGCGGCACATGTCCCCGCCGCTGCCGATCATCGGCTCCGGCGAGCCGGTCAGCGCCGCGGTCGCGGCCCTGGGGACGGCGGACGCGCTGCTGGTGCACGAGGAGGGCAAGCCGGCCGGCGTCGTCACCCGCCAGGACGTGCTCGGCCACCTGGCCGGGCTGGCTCCTACGGTCGAGGCATGAGCACCACCCACGGCTTCAACACCCGCGCCATCCACGCCGGGCAGGACCCGGACCCGGCCACCGGGGACGTCGTCGTCCCGCTGCACCTGGCGACCACCTTCAAGCAGGACGGCGTCGGCGGGCTGCGCGGCGGCTACGAGTACGCCCGCAGCGCCAACCCCACCCGGACGGCGCTGCAGGAGGCGCTGGCCGCCCTCGAGCAGGGCCGCACCGGGCTCGCCTTCGCCTCCGGCCTGGCCGCCGAGGACACCCTGCTGCGCACCGTCTGCGAGCCGGGCAGCCACGTCGTCCTCGGCGGGGACGCCTACGGCGGCACGTTCCGGCTCATCTCGCGGGTGGCCTCGCGCTGGGGCGTCGAGCACACGCCGGCCGACCTCAACGACCCCGACGCGCTGCGGGCGGCGATCCGCCCCACGACGCGGGTGGTCTGGTGCGAGACGCCGACCAACCCGCTGCTGAACATCGCCGACATCGCGCTGACCGCCGAGGTCGCGCACGAGGCCGGTGCGTTGCTCGTCGTCGACAACACCTTCGCCTCGCCCTACCTGCAGCAGCCGCTGACCCTGGGCGCCGACGTCGTCGTCCACTCGACGACGAAGTACCTCGGCGGGCACTCCGACGTCGTCGGCGGTGCGCTGGTCGTCGGGGACGACGGCCTCGCCGAGCAGCTCGCCTACCACCAGAACGCGATGGGCGCGGTCTCCGGACCGCTGGCCGACTGGCTGGTGCTGCGCGGCATCAAGACCCTCGGCGTGCGGATGGACCGGCACCAGGCCAACGCCGCCCGCATCGCCGAGTTCCTGCTCGGCCACCCCGCCGTCGCCTCGGTGCGCTACCCGGGTCTGCCCGACCACCCGGGGCACGACATCGCGGCGAAGCAGATGTCCGGGTTCGGCGGGATGCTCTCGTTCCGCCTCGCCGGCGGGGAGGACGCCGCGCTGCGGGTGTGCGAGCGGGCGCAGGTGTTCACCCTCGCGGAGTCGCTGGGCGGGGTGGAGTCGCTGATCGAGCACCCGGCGCGGATGACCCACGCCAGCGCCGCCGGGTCGCCGCTGGAGGTGCCGGCCGACCTGGTGCGGCTGTCGGTCGGCATCGAGGACGTCGAGGACCTCATCGCCGACCTGGACCAGGCCCTCGCCTGACCGGGTCGTCGGTGACCGCGGTGGCCCCCTTGCAGGGTCCCACCGCGAGCCTGCGAGCGGTGGGGGGCAAGGGGGTCCTTTCTCAGCGCGGGGCGGTGAGGATCCTGGGGCCGTCGTCGGTGACCGCCACGGTGTGCTCGACGTGCGCCGCGCGGCTGCCGTCGGCGCTGTAGAGCGTCCAGCCGTCCGCGGCGACCCGGTAGTCGTCGCCGCCGCCGGCGAGGAACCACGGCTCGATCGCGATCACCAGGCCGGCGCGCAGCGGCAGGCCCCGCCCGGGACGGCCCTCGTTCGGCACGTGCGGCGCCTCGTGCATGGTGCGGCCCACCCCGTGCCCGCCCTGGTCGGTGTTGATGCCGCAGCCGCCGGCCCGGCCCACCGCGCCGATCGCCGCGGAGACGTCGCCGACCCGGTTGCCGACGACGGCCGCGGCGATCCCGGCCGCCAGCGCCCGCTCGGTGGTCGCCACGAGCTCGAGGTCCCCCGGCCGCGGCGTGCCCACCGGGAAGGTCACCGCGGCGTCGCCCACCCAGCCGTCGAGGGTGGCCCCGGCGTCGACGCTGAGCAGGTCGCCGTCCTCGAGCTCGGCCGGCGTCGGGATGCCGTGCAGCGCGACGTCGTTGACCGACAGGCAGACCACGCCCGGGAACGGCGGCGTGGTGGGCAGCGGGGCGTACCCGAGGAACGGCGAGGTCGCACCGGCGTCGTCCAGGACGGCGCGGGCCACCTCGTCGAGCTGGGTGAGCCGGACGCCCGGCGCCGCGGCGGCCCGGACGGCGGCGAGCATGTCGGCCACCACCGCTCCGGCGGCGCGCATGGCGTCCAGCTCGCCGGGCGTGCGCAGCTCGATCACGCGGCACCGCCCGCGAGCTGCTCGGTGAACCAGGCCCGGGCGCGGGCGTTGCCCGCGCGGCCCCGCTCCCCCGCCGCGCGCACCCACCCGGCGAGCTCCCCGGACAGGCAGCGCTCCAGGGCCGCGTCCAGGGCCTCGGGGGTCACCTCGTCGGCGGGGACGACGAGCGGCCAGTCCAGCGCCGCGGCCTGGCTGGTGACCTTGGCGCCGCCGGCGATCGGGTCGCACGCCACCACAGGCCGGCCGTGCTTGAGGCCCAGCACGAGCGCGGGCAGCCGCATGCTGACCACGACGTCGGCCCGCCGCACCAGGGCCTCGACCTGCGCCGGACGGCGGGCGTGCGGCTTCTCGTAGAGGTCCATGTCCAGCTCGAACCAGGGCAGCGCGCGGTCGGCCAGCCACTCCTCGATCGCCCCGCGGACCCGCTCGGCCTGGCTGCGCTCGCCGTACTCGCCCTGCGCCGGCGTGAACGCCACCGCGACCACCGGCAGGTCCGGCACCGGGCCCTCGACGGCGAGGTCGGGGCGGGCCAGGCCGGCGGCGTCGCGCTCCCAGATCCGGTCGAACAGCCCGCGCGCGGACTCCTGCACCACGGACACGTTGACCGCCCAGCGCTCGGCGCCCGCGAAGGCGCCGGTGAGCTCGCGCAGCAGCGGCCGGTCGGCCAGCGGGCCGCTGACGAACACCAGGTGCGTGTAGTCGGCCGGGTCGACGTCCCGCCAGTCCACCCCGCGCTCCAGGTAGGGCGCCCAGGCGACGTCGTGGTCGACGCCTGCGTCGGTGAGCCAGCCGGCCACCACGTCGGCGCCGAGCTCGTCGCCCACGGTGGCGATCACCTCGTCGAAGCTGAACCACCCGGCGAGCAGGACACGCATGGCCGCCAGCCTCGCACCCACGGGTGACGGGAACCCGTCGAGGGAACGAGATCCTGGTCGCAGCGGTTGTGCCGACCGTCGTCCGACCCCGAGGAGAGCCCCGTGAGCGACACCGCCAGCGACCTGGACCCGACCGCCGTCGAGCGGGAGCGCACCCGCATCCGGGAGGCCCACCTCAAGCCCGCCGGTGAGCGCCCGGCGTCCACCGCCCGCGGCCTGCACCACACCGCGCTGATCAGCAGCGACGTCGAGCGGACCGTCCGCTTCTACCAGGACGTGCTGGGCTTCCCGCTGACCGAGCTCATCGAGAACCGCGACTACCCCGGGTCCTCGCACTTCTTCTTCGACATCGGCCACGGCAACCTGCTGGCCTTCTTCGACTTCCCCGGCCTGGACGTCGGCCCGTACGCCGAGGTCCTCGGCGGCCTGCACCACATGGCGATCAGCGTCGACCCCGAGCGCTGGCAGGCGCTGGTGCAGCGGCTCACCGACGCCGGCGTCCCGCACGAGGTGCACAGCGGCGTCTCGGTCTACTTCCGCGACCCCGACGGCGCCCGCATCGAGCTGATCGCCGACCCGCTCGGCGAGATGTACGGCTCCAAGGTCCTCTGAAGGACGGGGCCGTCAGCTCGGGGGCTCGACCAGGTCGGCGTAGTCCGGGTGCCGCTCGATGTAGCCGCGGACGAAGGAGCACAGCGGCACCACCCGTGCCCCGCGGGCGCGGACGTCGTCCAGGGCACCGCTCACCAGGGTGCTGCCCACCCCGCCGCCCTCGGCGTCGGGGTCGACCTCGGTGTGGGTGAACACCACGCGGTCGTCCTCCCGCCGGTAGGCGGCCAGGCCCAGCACGCGGTCGCCGTCGCGGACCTCGTAGCGGCCGGCCTCGGGGACGTCGGTGACGGTGAGTTCCATGCGGGCGGCAACCCCACCCGGGCCGGGGCTGTTCCAGGAACGACGGAGGGCCCGGTCACCGTGGTGACCGGGCCCTCCGTTCGGGAGTAGCGGGGACAGGATTCGAACCTGTGACCTCTGGGTTATGAGCCCAGCGAGCTACCGAGCTGCTCCACCCCGCGTCGCACTGACCACTCTACACGCCGGCCGACGCCCCCTCCGCAGGACGTCGACCGGCTCCTCCCCGTGCAGTGCAGTCGGGCCGGCGGGGTCCCGGTGGCCGTGGCGATGCGGCGGTCGCCGGCCCGGGCACGCGCGAGGTCGTCCGCACGTCCCCCGGTCCCCCCGTCACGCACAGCCGCTCCCGGTTCCCGGGAGGTGCTCGGCCGCTCGACGGGGGAGGTGACGGCTACGGTCCCTCGGATGACGGGCTCCGAGTCGCCGGAGGCGCGGTCAGGTGCACACCGGATGTCGCGGGCGGCCGCGGTACTCGGGGGGCAGGGTCCGATCGACCTGCCCGGCGTCGCCGTGCTGGTCGCCGATCCTGCGGCACCCCGCAGACCGAGGCACCTGGTCGCCGGGGGGTCGCGGTGACCGGTTCCTCGGTGCCCCGTGCCGCCCGCAGCGTGCGCCGGGAGTGGGACCTGCTGAGCAGCGGCACCCAGCCGCTGGAGGTCTTCGACCCGTCGATGGTCGCCCGCCTGCCGGAGCCCGCGCGCCGCTGGCTCGTCCACGCGATCGCCCCCGGGACCCCGCTGTGGCAGACGGTGGAGCTCTCCATGCGTGGAGAGATCCGCCTGGGCGCCTGGCGACCCTTCGTCGCACGGCAGGTGCTCGCCCCGCCCCGGGGTTTCGTCTGGGCCGCCACCGCCCGCTTCCTCGGGATCCCGGTGACCGGTTTCGACCGACTCAGCTCCGGGTCGGGCCAGATGCGCTGGCGGCTGGGTGGTCTGGTGCCCGTCGTGTCGGCCACCGGGCCCGACGTCACCCGCAGCGCCGCCGGCCGCCTGGCCGGGGAGATGGTCCTGGTGCCGACCACCTTCCGCGCCGCGACGTGGACGCCCGGCTCCGACGAGGACCGGGTCGTCGTCACCTGGCGCATCGACGGACGGGACGAGAGCGCCGAGCTCCAGGTCGGCCAGGACGGGCGCTTGCTCGGCATCGTCGTGCAGCGTTGGGGCAACCCGGGCGGAGCACCGTTCGGCCGCTACCCGTTCGGTGTCGCCATCGAGGCCGAGCAGACCTTCACCGGCGTGACCGTCGGCTCGGTGCTGCGCGCAGGCTGGTGGTGGGGAACGGCCCGGCAGCCCGAGGGCGAGTTCTTCCGGGCCCGGATCACGGGGGCCACGTTCCGGTGACCGGACACCGACGCACCCGGCGGTCTGCAGTGGCGGCGGTGGTGACGCCGCGGCCAGGAGCCGGCGCAGCCCGGCGGCCGCTGACGGTCTCCTGCAAGAACGACAGTGGCCCTCACAGTCACTGTGAGGGCCACTGCACCTTGTAGCGGGGGCAGTGTCCTGGCTCAGGACATCCCGGACAGGTGTCTCACGACATCCCGGACTGATGTCGCAGGTCATGCCGGAGGGCTGGTCGAGGGTCGGCCATGTCGAAAGCCCGGCTGGTCATCACCGCGATCGAGGTCGAGGGCCGATCCCCGGCCGAGGTCATCGCCGCCTATGGCATCTCCAAGTCCTGGCTGTACGAGCTGCTCAAGCGCTACCGGACCGAGGGCGAGGCCGCGTTCGAGCCGCGCTCGCGGCGTCCCAACAGCTCACCGCGGGCCACCCCACCGGCCACCGTCGAGCTGGTTCTGCGGCTGCGAAAGGAGCTCACCGAGGCCGGCCTGGACGCCGGCGCGGACACCCTCGGCTGGCACCTGGCCCAGCACCACCAGACCAGCCTGTCGCGGGCCACCATCCACCGGATCCTCACCCGACACGGCGCGGTCACCCCCGCCCCAGCCAAACGCCCTAAGGCCTCCTACCTGCGCTTCGCCGCCGAGCAGCCCAACGAGACCTGGCAGTCGGACTTCACCCACTACCGGCTGACCACCGGCGCCGACACCGAGATCATCACCTGGCTCGACGACCACTCCCGCTACGCCCTGCACGTCTCCGCCCATCCGCGGATCACCGGGCCCATCGTGCTGGCCACCTTCGGTCACACCGCCGAACAGCACGGCTACCCGGCCTCCACGCTGACCGACAACGGCATGGTCTACACCACCCGGCTGGCCGGCGGCCGCGGCGGCCGCAACCCCCTGGAGACCGAACTGGCCGCGCGCGGCATCGCGCAGAAGAACTCCCGCCCGGGCCACCCCACCACCTGCGGCAAGGTCGAACGCTTCCAGCAGACGCTGAAGAACTGGCTGCGCGCCCAACCGGCCCAGCCGGCCACCCTCGACCACCTGCAGGCCCTGCTCGACCGTTTCCTGATCGAGTACAACCAGCACCGCCCGCACCGGTCCCTGCCGCACCGGGCCACTCCGGCGACCGCCTACACCGCCCGACCCAAAGCCACCCCCGGCACCGGCAGCACCGATACCCACCACCGGGTCCGCACCGACCGCGTCGACCAAGCCGGCTGCGTCACCCTGCGCCTGGCCGGCCGGCTGCACCACATCGGCATCGGACGGACCCACACCCGAACCCACGTCCTCCTGCTCGTGGACGACCTGCACGTGCGCGTCATCCACGCCGCCACCGGCGAGCTGCTGCGCGAGCTCACCGTCGACCCCACCCGCGACTACCAGCCCACCGGACGACCACCAGGACCGGCCCGGAAATGACGAACGCCCGAACCCACAAACCGTGGGTTCGGGCGTCCGCGATGTCCTGAGACATCACACTTGTAGCGGGGGCAGGATTCGAACCTGCGACCTCTGGGTTATGAGCCCAGCGAGCTACCGAGCTGCTCCACCCCGCGTCGGTGAGACCACTGTACCCCGCCGTCGAGCGGAGGTGCAGCCGCCGGTGGCGTGGGCCCCACCACAGCGGTGGGGCCCACGCCGTCCCGACTCAGCCGCCCGGCGTCCCGGCCGGCTGGGCGGCCTGACCCTGCGCGGCCTGGTAGGCGTCGACGGCGGTCTGCAGGTCCTCGAGCGCCTGCCCCTGACCGGCGAAGTCGCCGTTGCGCTGCGCGTCCTCGAGCGCCTGCAGGGCACCGTTGATCGCGTCGACCGCCTGCTGCATGTCCGGGGTCGGCGCGGGCGTCGTCCCGTCCGGTGCAGGGGCCGGCGCGGGCGCCGGCGCGTCCGGCTGGTCGGCCGGCTCCGAGGCGTCCTCGGTGAGGTCGTCGCTGTCGACGGCGGCCTCCCCGGCCCCGGCACCGAAGACCTGGTCCAGCGCCTCGGCGAGGGTGTCGGCGTAGCCCACCCGGTCGCCGTAGTTGACCAGCACCTTCTGCAGCAGCGGGAAGGAGTTCTCCCCGGTGCCCTCGACGTACAGCGGCTCGACGTAGAGCAGGCCGTTGTCGCCGATCGGCAGGGTGAGCAGGTTGCCGAACACCGCCCGGGACTCGGCGCTGTTGAACAGCGTGAGGTCCGGCCGCACCTGGTTGTTGGTGATGAACGACTGCTGCACCTGCTGCGGGCCGCGGAAGGGGGTGTTGCCCGGCAGGGTCAGCACCTGGATCTCGCCGTACGTCTCCGGCGCGCTGGACGCCGAGACGAACGCCGACAGGTTCTCCCGGCGGAACGCGTTGAGCGCGCTGGTCAGCTGGAAGCTCGCCTCCGGGTCACCCGGCCGCTGGGCCAGGATGTAGTACGGCGGCTGCGGCTCCTGGGTGTCCTGCGTCGGGTCGGCCGGGACCGCCCAGCGGTCGTTCTGGCTGTAGAAGTCGCCCGGGTCGCTGACGTGGTAGCGGGTCAGGATGTCCCGCTGGACCTTGAACAGGTCCTCCGGGTACCGCACGTGGCTCTCCAGCTCCTGCGGCATGTCCTCGCGCGGCTCCACGAGCCCGGGGAACGCCTTCATGTAGGTCTGCAGGACCGGGTCCTGCTCGTCCCACTCGTAGAGCCGGACGGTGCCGTCGTAGGCGTCGACCGTGGCCTTCACCGAGTTGCGGATGTAGTTGAACGTCTCGTTGGGCAGCGCCGTCGTCCCCTGCCCGGTGATCGCGTCGGTGGCGGCCTCCTGCAGCTCCATCTGCTCGGCGTAGGGGTAGGAGCCCGACGTGGTGTAGCCGTCGAGCATCCAGACCACCCGGCCGTCGATGACCGCGGGGTACGGGTCGCCGTCCACGGTGAGGAACGGCGCGGCCTTCTCCACCCGGTCCATCGGGTCGCGGACGTACAGCACCCTGGAGGCCTCGTTGACGGCGCCGGAGAGCAGGAAGTTCCGCTCCCGGTAGAAGATCGCGAAGGTCAGCTGCCGGAAGAAGCTGCCCATCTCGACGCCGCCCCGGCCGCCGTAGGTGTTGTTGATCTGGCCCTCGCCGTCGCTGCCCTCGGGCAGGTCGAACTCGCGCGGCTCGGCACCCTCGGGCGCACCGACGACCGAGTAGTCCTCCATCAGCTCGCCGTAGTAGATCCGCGGCTGCTCGACCTCGATGTTGCCCACCGTCGGCAGGTCCCGGGTGGTGAAGTTCGGCTCGCCGCCCTCCTGGCCGGCGACGACCTCGTTGGCCGGCGCGGCCACGAACCCGTTGCCGTGCGTGTAGACGGTGTGCCGGTTGATCCAGGTGTCCTGGTTCTCGCTCAACCCGTCGCTGTTGAGCTCGCGGACCGCGACCACGTAGTCCTGGGTCTCGCCGCCGATCGTGTACCGGTCGATGTCGAGCTTCTCCGGGAAGCCGTAGACGTTGCGGATCTGCTGGCGCGCGGTGAACGTGTCGGACAGCACGTTGGGGTCCAGCAGCCGCGCGTTGGGGATCGTCTCGGTGTCGTTGCGCAGCTCGGCCAGCGCCGCGGCCGGGTCGACCTCCTCACCGGTGGTCTGCTGCGCGTACTGCACGTAGTCCACCTCGGTCAGGTCGTAGGCCTCGCGGGTGGACTCGATCGCGCGGGCGATGAAGTCCGCCTCCCGCTGGTCGGCGCTGGGCCGGACGACGAACTGCTGCACGATCGCCGGGTAGGCGACCCCGATGACCAGGCTGGACAGCAGCAGCAACACCAGCGCCGCGGCGGGCAGCTTGAAGTTGCGGACGACGACGTTGGCGAAGAACGCGATGGCGCACACCGCCGCCGCGAAGACCAGGATCGTCTTGGCCGGCAGCAGCGCGTTGACGTCGGTGTAGCTGGCACCGGTGAACAGGCCGCCGCGGTCGGAGAAGACCAGCGCGTAGCGGTCCAGCCAGTAGGCCGCGGCCTTGAGCGCGAGGAACAGGCCCAGCAGCACCGACAGCTGGATCATCGCCGCGCCGGTCAGCTTCTGCCCCGGGGTCTGCAGCCGCAGGCCGCCGAACACGTAGTGGGTCAGCAGCGAGCCGATGAGCGCGAGGATCACGATCGCGAACCCGAAGCTCAGCAGCAGCCGGTAGAAGGGGTAGTCGAAGACGAAGAACGAGATGTCGAGGTTGAACTGGGGGTCGACCCGGCCGAAGTCGGTGCTGTTGCGGAACTGCAGCCAGGTCTCCCAGCTGCCCTGCGCGGTGAACCCGGCGAACAGGCCCAGCACGACGCCCACCGAGGTCAGCACCAGGGTGCGGCGCGGCTCGAGCGACTGCCGGTAGCGCTCCAGGTTCTGCTGCTCCAGCGACATCGGGCGGAAGGCGGGCCGGAAGCGGTAGGCCAGGTAGACCGCCAGGGCGGTCAGCCCACCGGTCGCCACCCCGGCCACCGCGAAGAGCAGGGCGCGGGTCTGCAGCTCGGTCCAGAAGACGTCGGTGTACCCGGTCTCGTCGAACCACAGGTAGTCGACGTAGACGTTGGTGAGCGTCCCGATGGCCGTGAAGAGCACCAGCAGGACGGCGATGGCCCCGATGACCACCTTCGCGCGCCGCGACAGTGCCGGCACGGACACGGGGGGCCGCATGGCCACGAGGGTTCTCCTTCAGTCGCGGTCGTGGCTCGACGCCACGGACGGTGCCGGCTCCGGACGTCCGGGCCGGCCCCGGTTCGGGCCCCCGGGCGCCGATCCGGTCGCCCAGACCAACGCTCGGGACCGTGCGGGGTTCCCCGCCCGCCCGTCCCGGCCGACAGCTTCCCCCAACCGGGGCGGCCCGTGTCGCCGGGGCGGGCTCAGCAGCCCGGCGGCGTCTCCCCGGCGCGGAGGTCCTCGAGCGCGGCCAGGGCGTCGTCGAGGGTCGACACACGGGCGAGGGTGAGCCCCGGCTGCGGGGCGGCCAGGGCCTCGGCGCAGTTGCCGGCCGGCACGAGGAAGAGCTCGGCACCGATCTCGGTGGCGGCGATCATCTTCAGCTGGATGCCACCGATCGGGCCGACCTCGCCGGTGGCGTCGATCGTGCCGGTGCCCGCGACCGTGGCGCCGCCGGTCAGGTCGGTGTCCCCGACCAGGTCGAGGATGCCGAGGCTCAGCATCAGCCCCGCGGACGGGCCGCCGACGTCCTCCACCGCGATGTCGACGTCGAAGGGCGCGGCGGGCTGCTCGCGGACGAGCACCCCGAGCACCGCCCCCTCCCCGTCCTCTGCGGTCCCGGTGGTGACCCTCGCCGTCCCGGGCTCGCCCAGGCGGGTGTAGCCGACCTCCACCGCCGTGCCGCCGGGGATCGAGCTCAGGACGGCGTCCAGCGCGGCGAGGTCGGGCGTGGGACGGCCCACGACGCTCTCGATCGCGTCGCCCTCCTGCAGCTCCCCCTCGGCCGGCGAGTCGTCGGAGAGGCCGCGCACGACCACCTTGACCGGGTGCCCGAGCTCGGCGAGGGCCGCGGCCTCGGCCGCCTCCTCGGAGGTCAGGAAGGCCTGCCGGTTGGCGTCGCGGGTCTCCTGCTCGCTGCGGCCCGGCGGGTAGACGGTCTCCTCGGGGACGACGCTGACCTCGTCGTCGAACCAGCCCTGCACCGCCTCGACCAGGCTCAGCCCGGCCCGGCTGACGCCGACCGTGGTGAGGGTCAGCTCGCCCTCGGTCTCGTTGCGCTCGCGGCCCTCGACGCTGATGATCGGCTCGCCCTCGATCTCGCCGAGGGTGTCGAAGGTCGGGCCCGGCACCTGGGCCACGTAGGGCACCGGCACCGCCGCGCCGAGGACGCCGAAGACCACCAGCAGCACGACACCGACGCTGAGGACGGCCATCCGACGGGTCACGACCGGCGAGCTTATGTGGCTGTCCGGCTCGGGGCCGTCGCGCGGCGTACCCACCCGGTTGCGCTCCCGGCGGACGGAGGGTCCGCGGGGAGATCACGCGACTACCGTGGGGGCATGAGCGACGTCCCGTTCGGCTTCGGCCGCCCCGACCGTGACCCCGAGCGCCGGGACCCGTCCGGATCCGGTGCCGGCAACGACCCGTTCGGCTTCGGTGCCCTGTTCGGCGGCGGCGCCGGCGGCGCCGGGACGCCGGAGGACCTGCTCGCCAAGATGCCGCTGTTCGCCGAGCTGCAGAAGCTCATGAACTGGTCGGGCGGCCCGGTCAACTGGGACCTCGCCCGGCAGGGCGCGATCAGCTCGCTCGCCGCCGGGTCCCAGCCCACCTCCGACGCCGAGCGGGCCGCCGTGGCCGACGCGCTGCGGCTGGCCGACCTGTGGCTGGACCAGGTCACCGAGCTGCCCTCCGGTGTCGACCGGCCGCTGGCGTGGTCGCGGGTGGAGTGGGTGGAGCAGACGCTGCCCGCCTGGAGCACCCTGATCGACCCGCTGGCCGAGCGCGTCGTGGCCGCCATGACCAGCGCGCTGCCCGCCGAGGCGGCCGCGATGGCCGGCCCGCTCGGCGGGATCATGGGCCGGATGGGCGGCCTGATGTTCGGCGCCCAGGTCGGCCAGGCCCTGGGCCGGCTGTCCGGCGAGGTCCTCACCAGCGGCGAGATCGGCATCCCGCTGGCCCCGGCCGGCGCCGGGGTGCTGGTGCCGCAGAACGTCGCCGAGTTCGCGGCCGGCCTGGACCGCCCGGCCGACGAGGTGCGGCTGTTCCTCGCGCTCCGCGAGGCCGCCTCCCAGCGGCTGTTCGTGCACGTGCCGTGGCTGCGCCAGCAGCTGCACGACGCCGTCCACGCCTACGCGCGCGGCATCCACGTCGACCGCGAGGCCATCCAGCGGGGCATCGACGAGGCGATGAGCTCGATGGGCGGGATCGACCCGACCAACCCGGAGGGCATCCAGGCGCTGCTGGGCAGCGGGATGCTCGAGCCCGAGGAGACCCCCGAGCAGCAGGCGGCGCTGCGCCGGCTGGAGACGCTCCTGGCACTCGTCGAGGGCTGGGTGGACAGCGTGGTGGCCGCCGCGGCCGGCGACCGGCTGCCCGGGCACTCGGCGCTGGCCGAGACGATGCGCCGTCGCCGGGCCTCCGGTGGCCCGGCCGAGCAGACCTTCGCCACGCTGGTCGGCCTGGAGCTGCGGCCCCGCCGGCTCCGCGACGCCGCGACCGTCTGGGGCGCGATGGCCCAGCAGCACGGCAGTGCCGAGCGGGACCGGCTGTGGTCGCACCCCGACCTGCTGCCGACCTCCGACGACCTGGACGAGCCGCTGGACTTCGTGGCCCGCCAGGGTGCGGACGACGAGCTGCGCACCCTCACCGCCGACGACGCCGAGGCCAAGCCCGACGCGAAGGACGACACACAGGACTGAGCCCGGCGTCGCGGCCGGGGACGGCACCGCGCGAGGCCACAGCTCACCGGGGAGGGCAGGCAGCCGGGGTGGACCGGTCGCGGGAGTCCGGTGGCCCCCTCCAGGGCACCGCCCCGAGCGTGCGAGGGGTGGGGAGGAGGGGGTCCTTCCACCGACCGGGACACGGGCAGCGGCTCAGCGCCGGCCGGGGACGCCTCCTGGCCACGGTGCGGTCCGGAGGACCGCGATGTCACCGCGGTGCGGTCCGGAGGACCGCAGTGTCACCGCCGCTCAGTCGACGTCGTCGTCCCCGGTGGACCGCGCGCCCGAGGCGGCCCCGAGTTCCACGCCCTCGAGGAAGCCGCGCGCCCGCTCGGCCTGCGGGTAGCGGGCCACCAGCGACCAGAACCGCGCGTCGTGGCTGGGCTCCACCAGGTGCGCCAGCTCGTGCACCAGCACGTAGTCGACGACGTACTCCGGCATCGCGCGCAGCCGGCTGGAGAGCCGGATCGTGCGGTCGGCCGGCGTGCACGAACCCCAGCGCCGGTTCTGGTTGTCCACCCACCGGACACCGGCCGGCTGGGGCACCCCGTCCAGGTGCGCCGCGGACAGCGCCCGCGCCCGGGCCATCAGCTCTCCGTCCCCACCGAGGGACCGGCGCCGCCGTTCCTCCCGGGTCTGCAGCTTGGCCACCATCTGCGCCACCCAGCGCTGCTCCTCGGCCGGGCTGAACGCCGCCGGGATGAGCACCACGGTGCGGCCGGACTCCCGGTAGGCGGTCACGGTGCGCCGCCTCCGGCTGCTGCGCCGGACCTCGACCGCTCCCTCGGGCAGGACGCCGCCCGCCGCCCGCGCCGACCGATCGGCGGGGACGGCCCGGGTGCCCCGCAGGTCCGCGCGCACGGAGTCGTCGGGCACGGGGCGGCGCGGGGTGTCGGAGGGCGTTCCAGGCACGGGTCGACCGTAGTTCCCGCACCGGCGGCGTGCGCCGCCGGGCGCACCTCCGCGGGACCCATGTCGCACGGACGGTGGACATCCGCCCGCCCGGACCGGGGACGGCCACCTGCCGCCCGTCGTCCACAAGGGGGCAACCGGTGTTCCCGCAGCTCGCACGGCGCGTCGCAGGACGCGCTCCGAACCCCGGACGGAGCCTCTCCCCCGGCCACGCACAGCGACACGCCGCCGGTTCCCCACGTGCTCCACAGGTCTGTCCACAGGCTGTGGGCAGGGCGGTGCCGCGGTGTCGCCGTCGAGCCGGGAAGGGCCTCGCAGCCCGGGTAGCGTTCCCGAGGACGGCGGCCCGAGGGGGACGCCGAGCGGACCGAGACGAGGAGGCACCGTGGCGGAGAGCTACAACGGCTACTGCGTGAAGTGCAAGGAGAAGCGCGACTTCGACGGTGAGGTCAAGGTCAGCGAGTCCGGCCGTCGCATGGCGCAGGGCACCTGCCCGGTCTGCGGCACGAAGATGAACCGGATCCTCGGCAAGGCCTGAGAGAGGACCACCCTTCCCCCACGCCTCGTGGAAGGACCCCGTCCTGCCCACCCTGCGCAGGCTCAGGGCGGGGCCCGGGACGGGGCCGGCGGGCCGCTGGAGGATGGCCGTTCCAGCACGTCACCACGGCGGCGGTGCCCGCACGGCGGGCGCCGCCGTTCGGCGTCCCGGAGCCTGTGGACGGACGCAGCGGACCGGGCCGGGACGCTGGCACCCTCCCGGCGTGGCCGACACCGTGCACCCGCTGCTGCCCCCGACCGTCCCGCTGCTGCACCGCACCGGGGTGGCCGGTACCGCGGACGTCCAGGTCGGCGGCACCGGATCCGACGACGGGCTGCTGGTGTCCCCCGGCGGGGATGAGCTCGCCACCCTGCTGCGCGGGCTGGACGGACGGCGCACCCAGCGGGCGTTCCTCGCCGAGGCCGGCCGGGCCGGTCACGACCCCACGGTCCTCACCGCCGTGCTCGACGGCCTGCGGTCCACCGGCCTGCTGGTCGACCTGGACCCCGCCGACCTGCTGGCCTCCGACGCCGGGCCGGCCGCCGCCGCCCGGACGCGGTCCGAGCTCCCCACCGCCACGGGACGGGGGTCGGGCGCTCGCTGGCGCGCCCGCCGGGCGTCCGCGGTCCTCGTCGACGGGGCCACGCGGGTGGGTGTCCCGCTCGCCGCACTGCTGGCCGCGAGCGGCGTGGGCCGGGTGAGCGTCCGGGACGACGGCCTGACCACCGCGGGGGACGCCGTCGTCGGTGGGCTCGGCGCCGAGGACGAGGGGCGCCCTCGCGTCCTGGCCGCCGGTGACGCCGTCCGCCGGGCCAGCCCGTTGACCGACCTGCGCCCGCTCGCGCCCGGCAGCTCGACCGACCTCGTGGTCCTCACCCGGCCGCAGGCGGCCTCCGACCCGGTGGCGGCCGACCTCCACCGGCGCGGCGTGCGGCACCTGGTGGCCACCGTGCGCGGGGAGACCGGAGTGGTCGGACCGCTGGTGGTGCCCGGCGCGACCGGCTGCCTGCGGTGCGCCGACCTGCACCGCCGCGACGCCGACCCCCGGTGGCCGCACCTCGCGCTCCAGCTGTCCACCGGCGATGCGCTCCCCTCCGGGGCCACGGTGACCTGCCTGGCCACCGCGGTGACGGCGGCCGTCCAGGTACTGGCGCTGCTCGACGGGACCGGCGCTCCGCTCACGCTGGGGACGACGGTGGAGCTCCGCCCGCCGGACCTGCTGCCCCGCACCCGCCGCTGGCCGGCGCACCCCGACTGCGGTTGCGTCCCCGCACCGACGGGTGGGTCCGACCCGTCCTCCAGCGGCATCCCCGCCGATCGGGGGACAATGGTCCCGTAGTGCGCCTCCGGGCCCGATCGGGGCCGGTGCCGCCGCGACCGCGGACGACCGACCGCCGAGGAGGATGCGTGACGGAGCCTGACCGGGGGATCCCACGAGGCTCGGTCTCACGGACCGCCCGGCTCGCCTCCCTGCCACTGGGCGCGGCCGGGCGGGCCACCCTCGGCATCGGCAAGCGGCTGTCCGGGCGCGACGCCGACGCGGTGAACGCCGAGCTCCAGCAGCGCACCGCCGAGCAGCTGTTCGCCGTCCTGGGACAGCTCAAGGGCGGGGCGATGAAGCTGGGCCAGACGCTGTCGGTGTTCGAGGCGGCGGTGCCCGAGGAGGTGGCCGCCCCCTACCGCGAGGCGCTGGTCAAGCTGCAGGAGGAGGCGCCGCCGATGCCGGTGCGCACCGTCCACGCGGTGCTCGCCCAGCAGCTCGGCGGCCGGTGGCGCGAGCGGTTCCGGCACTTCGACGACGACCCGGCGGCCGCGGCCAGCATCGGCCAGGTCCACCGGGCGACCTGGCGCGACGGCCGGGACGTGGCGGTGAAGATCCAGTACCCGGGGGCGGCCACCGCGCTGATGGCCGACCTCAACCAGCTGGCCCGCTTCGCCCGGCTGTTCGCGGCGCTCTTCCCCGGCATGGACGTCAAGCCGCTGATCACCGAGCTCAAGGCCCGGGTGGTCGAGGAGCTGGACTACGGCATGGAGGCCGACTCCCAGCGGGCCTTCGCAGCCGCCTACGCCGACGACCCGGAGATCGTCGTCCCGCGGGTGGTGGCCAGCGCGCCGAAGGTGATCGTGTCGGAGTGGCTCGAGGGCAAGCCGCTGTCGAAGGTGATCGCCTCGGGCACGCGCGAGGAGCGCGACAAGGCAGGCCACCTGCTCGCCGTCCTGCACTTCTCCGCTCCGCAGCGGGCCGGCCTGCTGCACGCCGACCCGCACCCGGGCAACTTCCGGCTGACCCCCGACGGCCGCTTCGGGGTGATCGACTTCGGCGCCACCGCGCGGTTGCCCGACGGGCACCCCGAGCCGATCGGCCGGTTGCTGCGCTGGGCCCTGGAGGGCCGGGCCGACGACGTGCTGGCCGACCTGCGCACCGAGGGGTTCGTCCGCCCGGGCGTGCAGGTCGACGCGCAGGGGGTGCTGGACTACCTGCTGCCGCTGCTCGAGCCGATCCAGCAGCGGCCGTTCCACTTCACGCGGGCGTGGATGCAGGAGCAGGCCACCCGCATCGCCGACCCGCGCACGGAGGCCAACCGGCTGGGCCGGATGCTCAACCTGCCGCCGGCCTACCTGCTCATCCACCGGGTGACCATCGGGTCGATCGGGGTGCTCTGCCAGCTCGACGCCTCCGACGACTACCGCGCCGTGATCGAGGAGTGGCTGCCCGGCTTCACCGGCTGAGCGGCCCCCGACGCTCGTAGAAGGGCCCCGTCTCCCCACCCCTCGCAGGCTCAGGGCGGGTCCCGGGACAGGGCCGGCGGGACCCTGCGCCGGAGCGTCCGGACCCGGCCTCGGTCGGGATGGTCCCGTCCTCACCCCTCGCCCCGAGCGGAGCGAGGGGTGAGGCGGACGGGCGGCCCCGCTGCAGGGGCCCACCGCCGGCCCCGTCCCGAGGCTCGCGCCGAGCTTGCGAGGCGTGAGGAGGACGGGGTCCTTCCATGGTGGGGGACAGCGGGGTCCTCGCTTCAGCGGACGGCGGCGCTGGCCCGCGCCGCGCGCCGCGTCGCGTACTCGGCCCGTCGGGCCCAGCGGCGGGCGGCACGCAGCCGGCGGGCGCGCGCGGCGGCGTCGGCCTCGGCGCGCAGGCCGCGCAACCGGTCGACCGCCAGGTCGTACTCGTAGCTGTACACGTCAGGTCCTCACGTCGTCGTGGACGGTCCGCCGTCGGCGGGCCGGGACTGCGTGCCGGTCGCTCACGCGACCGCCACCTTGCGGGGACGTCCCCGCGGGCGCTTGCGCGGGATGACCGCACCCCGCTCGAAGATCTCCCCGCCCCAGACACCCCACGGCTCGCCGCGGTCCAGCGCACCGGCCAGACAGGCGTCGCGGACCGGGCACTCCGCGCAGCGGAGCTTGGCCTCCTCCAGCCCGGCCGGGGTCTCGGCGAACCACAGGTCGGGGTCGGCCCGGCACGGCAACGGGCGCCGTACCGGTGCCGGCGCGGGCACCGGCCGTCGGGGAAGGGGGCCGCCGATCCGGGGGAGCCCCGGCCGGCGGTGGGACGTCAGACGGTCGGCCGTCGACTGCACTGCCGCTCCTCCTCGTACTCGTCGTCTACGACCGGCGGGGAGACCCGCCGACCGGGAGTCGGTGCGGGTGCCGCGGCGGAGATGACAGAGGCCGCGGAACCCGGTTCGGGTTCCGCGGCCTCGAGGAGGTCCTGTCGAGCGCTAGCTCGCGGGTCTCCTCGGGGAGTGGATCCCGAGGGTGGTGCCGTTGTGCTCGGTGGTGGTGCGCGTGCCGACCTGCTGCGCGTGGTCATCGGTGGCGCCGAGGGCGTCGATCGGCGGCGTCACGCCGACGTCGGTGCCGAGGACCCGGGTGCCGAAGACACCGCTGCCGAAGACGGCCGGAGCGGGGACACGGGTGCCGGCGACCCGGACGGCGACGGTCGCCGGGACGGCGCGCAGGCGCGCGGTCAGGGGCGACTCGACGGCGCAGTCGGCCGCGCGCACGGCGACGCCCACCGGGCCACGGATCCCGGCGGGGGCGGAGGTCCACATCGTGCTGATCACGTCGCCCACCTCCTCCGGGGGTCCGATCGCGGCCGTGCGGCCGGTCTCTGGGTCTGGTGCGCCCGGGGTCCCCCAGGCGCGATCAGGACAGTAGGAGACCGCCGCGGAGACGGTCAACGCAATTAGCGGGCCGGGGGACGGGCGGCTGCACCCACCCGGCCGCCGTCACCGAGCGCAAGGGATCAGGAGCCGAGGGTGGCGAGGACGTCCTCGCCGTAGAGCTCGAGCTTGCGGGCACCGATGCCGGGCAGAGCAGAGAGCTCGCGCAGCGACGCCGGACGCGTCTCGGCGATGGCCTGCAGCGTCGCGTCGGTGAAGACCACGTAGGCGGGTACCGAGGCGGACGCGGCCGCCTCGCTGCGCCAGGCACGCAGCCGCTCGAACAGCTCCCCCGCCTCGCCCTCGAGGACGACCTTGGCGCGCTTCTGCTTCCGCTGCGGCGGTGCGGCAGTCGGTGTGGACCCGGGGACCAGCCCGTCGAGGAAGCGGCTCCGCGGCCGGGACCGGCGTCCGCCGGGGTTGCGGGCCAGCGACCAGGACAGCGTCAGCTGCTCGCGGGCCCGGGTGACGGCGACGTAGAGCAGCCGCCGCTCCTCCTCGACCGCGTCGGGCCGGCTCAGCGACTGGGAGATCGGCAGCACTCCGTCGACCAGGCCGACGACGAAGACGGCGTCCCACTCCAGGCCCTTGGCCGCGTGCATCGAGGCCAGCGTGACCCCCTGGACGGTCGGCGCGTGCTGGGCGTCGGCGCGGGCGGCCAGGTGCGCCACGAAGCCGGCGAGGTCCATCGTCGGGTCCTCGGCGACCAGGTCGACGGCGAGGTCGACGAGCGCGGCCAGGGACTGCCAGCGGTCGCGGGCGGCTCCCCCGGGCGGCGGACGGTGCTCGACCCAGCCGGTGGAGGCGAGCACGTCGCGCACGGTGGGCACCAGCGCGCCCGGATCGCTGCCCCCGGCCGCGGCGCCGCGCAGCAGCAGCACGGCCTCGCGCACCTCCGGCCGTTCGAAGAACCGCTCGCCGCCGCGCAGCACGTACGGCACGCCCACGGCGCTGAGCGCGTTCTCGTAGACCTCGGACTGGGCGTTGATCCGGAACAGGACGGCGATCTCCGCCGCCGGTGTGCCGGCCTCGACGAGCGCGCGGCAGGCGTTGGCGACCGCGGCGGCCTCGGTCGGCTCGTCGGGGTGCTCGAAGAAGCGTGGTGGGGGACCCTCGGCGCGCTGACCCAGCAGCCGGAGCCCCGGCAGGCCCTTGCGCGGTGGGGCCTGCCCGATCAGCTTGTTGGCCAGCCCGACGACCTGCGGCGTGGAGCGGTAGTCGCGCTCCAGCTTGACCACCTCGGCGTCGGGGTAGCGGTCGGCGAAGCCGAGCAGGTAGTCGGGGTCGGCGCCGGTGAAGGAGTAGATCGTCTGGTTCGGGTCGCCGACGACGCAGACGTCGGCGCGGCCCCCGAGCCAGGCGTCCAGCAGCCGCTGCTGGAGCGGGTTGACGTCCTGGTACTCGTCGACCACGAAGTGCCGGTACTGCCCGCGCACCTGGCGGGCGACGTCCGGGTGCTCCTCGAGGGCGAAGGCGGTGACCAGCAGCAGGTCCTCGAAGTCCAGCGCGCCGTCCCGCTGCTTGGCCGACTCGTAGCCGGCGTACACCCGCGCGACCGCCGCGGGCTCGAACGGCGGCTCGCGGCCGGCGGCCTGCGACCGGGCCGGGTAGTCGTCGGGGGTGGCCAGCGTGGTCTTGGCCCACTCGATCTCGCTGGCGAGGTCGCGCAGGCTGGTGCGGTCGGTGGACAGCCGGGCCCGGGACGCCGCGGCGGCCACCAGCCGCAGCTTGTTCTCGACCAGCTGCGGCATCGGGCCGCCCAGCACCCGGGGAGCGAAGTAGCGCAGCTGGCGCATGGCGGCGGCGTGGAAGGTGCGGGCCTGGACACCGCCGACGCCGAGGCCGGCCAGGCGGGAGCGCAGCTCCCCCGCCGCACGGGCGGTGAACGTGACGGCGAGGACCTGCTCGGGCACGAACGCCCCGGTGTGCACGCCGTAGGCGATCCGGTGGGTGATCGTGCGCGTCTTCCCGGTGCCCGCACCGGCGAGGATGCAGACCGGCCCGGACACCGCCGAGGCGGCCGCGCGCTGCTCGTCGTCCAGCTGCGCGAGCACCGCCTCGGCGCCCTGCACCCGGACGTCACCGGGCGCACCGGCGATCTGCGACATCGGCCTCCCCGTCTCCCGTCGATGGCCCGGCACCATCCTCCCAGCCGCCACCGACAGCCGGGGGAAGCATCCCCGGGGGCGCGGCGTTGTCGCCCGGGAACGGTCCGGGACCCGTGCCCGGACGGACCCGACCGGGAGGAACGCCTCGATGACCGCCGCACCCGCCGCCGTGACCATGTACACCACCGTCTGGTGCGGGTACTGCCTACGGCTGAAGAAGCTGATGCAGCGGGAGGGGATCGACTACGCCGAGGTCGACATCGAGCAAGACCCGGCCGCTGCCGAGCTGGTGATGCAGGCCAACGGGGGCAACCGGACGGTGCCGACGCTGCTCTTCCGCGACGGCAGCGCGCTGACCAACCCGAGCATCGACCAGGTGAAGGCACAGCTCGCGCAGTCGGCCGGGGCCTGACGGCGGGTGATGCCCCCGCTGCCCAGCGCGAGGGGGCATAGTCGTGCCGGACGGGTCGTTACCGTAGCCCTCCCCGTCCCCGGCTGCCCGCCGGGCCCAGCCCTCGCGGAGGTCGCCCAGTGAGTGAGCGCACCACCCCAGCGGAGTGTCCGACAGCGGCCACCGGCGGCGCGGCGTGAGTCAGGGCCTGGAGCACGCGGCGGCGACGGAGAGGGCGGCGGACCAGCCCACCGTGGTGGTCGCCCGCACCGGCCGGGGCTGGTCGGTGTTCGCTCCCGGGCGGGCCGAGGACGTCGACGACCTCGTGGAGGGCATGACCCTCGCCGACCTGGTCAGCGAGGAGCTGGGCGCGCTCACCGAGCCCGACCGCGGAGCCCGCCGCGCGGCGCGCGGGCCGGCCGGCGGGGCCGACCCGGACGTCGACCCGCGGGACGCCCGGCTGGCCGCGCTGGAGCGCACCGTCACCCAGCTCGAGCACGCCCTGGCCGCCCGCGTCTCCACCGAGCGGGCCATCGGCGTGCTCGCCGAGCGCCACGGCACCACGCCCCAGGCGGCCTTCGACCAGCTGCGTCGCGAGGCCCGCTCCCAGGGACGGCCGGTGCCCGAGCTGGCCCGCGAGGTGCTCGACGGCCTGGCCGCCCAGGCCGCTGCGACGGAGCCCGACGTCGCCCCCGCGTCGGCCCCGCCGCCGCGCACGTCGGCCGGCCGCGCTCCCCGCACGCGCACCCGGGCCGGGCGCGGACCCGCCGAGGGCCGGTCCTGACCCGACCGGAGCCGCTGTCACCCGGCGCGCTGGCCGACCGGCTGGCGGACCTGCTCGCCGGCACCGGACCCGACGACGGGGCCACGGCCCTGCGCGTGGCGGTGGACGGTCCCGACGTCGCCCGCCCCGACCAGCTCGCGGCCGCGGTCGCCGAGCGGCTGCCGCCGCTGGGCCGCGCCGCCGCCGTCGTCCCGGCCGGTGGGTTCTGGCGCCCGGCGTCCCTGCGGCTGGAGCACGGTCGCACCGACCCCGACGCCCGCTACACCGACTGGCTGGACGCCGGCGCGCTGTCCCGGGAGGTGCTCGACCCGCTCGGGCCGGGTGGCTCCGGGGAGTACCTGCCGGTGCTGTGGGACGTCGCCCGAGACCGGGCCGCCCGCGCGGTGCCACAGCCGATGCCGCCCCGGGGGGTGCTGCTCGTGCCGGGCGCGCTGCTGCAGGGACTGGGGCTGGCCTTCGACGTCGTCGTCCACGTGCGGGTCTCCCCCGCGGCCCGGCGACGGCGCACCCCGGACGACCGGGCGTGGGAACTGCCGGCCTTCGACCGCTACGACGACGAGGTCGACCCGGTGTCGCTGGCCGACGCCGTGGTGCTGGCCGACTCCCCGGACCACCCGGCGCTGGTGCTCCAGGGTCGATTCGGGTGACCGGAAGTCCCCCAGGCCGGTCGGTTCAGCTGAGCTGGTCCTCCAACCACCGGTCGATGATGTGCCGGGCGATCGAGACCGCCGGCGGCAGCGCCCGCGGGCCGGCGCCGGAGCGCAGCTCCTCGCGGGTGAACCAGCGGGCCTCCTCGATCTCGGTGGGGTCCAGCCGCAGCGTCGGGTCGCCCTCCACGCGGGCGGTGTAGCCGAGCATCAGCGACTGCGGGAACGGCCACGGCTGGCTGCCCACGTACCGGATGTCGGTGACCCGCACGCCCACCTCCTCGGCCACCTCCCGGGCGACCGCGGCCTCGGCGGACTCCCCCGGTTCGACGAAGCCGGCGAGGATCGAGAAGCGTCCCGGGGGCCACACCGCCTGGCGGCCCAGCACGCAGCGGTCGCCGCCGTCGTGGACGAGCATGATCACCGCCGGGTCGGTGCGGGGGAACAGCTCCGCGCCGGTCTCCGGGTCGCGCTGCACCCAGCCGGCCCGCTCGATCGTCGTCCGCGCGCCGGACAGCGGGCTGAAGCGGTTGCGCTCGTGCCACTCGACCATGGCGACGGCCTCGGCCAGCAGCCCCGCGTCGAGGTCGCCGAGGTCCGCGCCGACGTCGCGCAGCCCGGCCCAGGTGTCGACCGGGCGGCCGCCGATGGCCAGCCGCCGGTCGCCGCGGACGGCGGCATAGGGCACCCCGTCGGCCTCCCCGAGGTAGACCGCGCCCTCCGGCAGCCCGTCCCGCTCCTCCCACACCAGCCGCGGCCCGCCCTCGGCCTCCTCGACCGGGACGGTGCGCCGCTCGTCGACGGTCAGCACCCGCACGGGGCGGCCACCGGTCGGGTCGGGCAGCAGGCGGGCCAGGTGGCTGCGGTCGTGCGCGGACCGGGACAGCACCGGCACCGCGCCGTCCGGCGAGGGGCTGCTCTCCGGCCACCTGACGCCGTCGCCGGACGGCGGCGGGTTGTCCGCGGGGGTGCTGCCGCCGGCCGGGACGCTCATGCCCGGTCCGCGGCGGGGACGACGTCCACGGGACCGAACGTGCGCAGTGGGTCGGCCACCTGGCCGGCGTCGCCGACGACGACGGCGGTCAGCCCGGCCGGCTGCAGGACACGGCGGGCCGCCTCCAGGACCTCCTCGGCGGTGACCCGGGCCAGCGCCTGCTGGTGCTCGGCCAGCCACTGCGGCGGCAGGCCGGACCCGGCGAGCGCCGACAGCGTGCTGGCCAGCCCCGCGTGGGTGGCGGTGGACAGCGCCATGCTGCCGAGCACGTAGCGGCGCGCGGCGTCGAGCTCGTCGGCGCTGACCGGCGCGAGCGCCATGCGGCCCAGCTCGTACCAGGTCTCGAGGAACGCCGGGCCGGTGACCTCGGTCGCGACGTCGGCCTCGACGAGGAACGAGGAGGCGGCGGCGAGGTGGTCGACCGCGCTGCGCGGGCTGTAGCTGTAGCCGCGCCGCTCGCGGATGTTCTCCACCAGCCGGGAGGAGAAGTAGCCGCCGTAGACCATGTTCGCCAGCCGGACGGCGGGCAGGTCGGGGTCGGTGCGGCCGGGGGCCGGCCCGCCCAGCCGCACGTTGGACTGCACGGCGCCCGGCCGGTCGACCACCTGCAGCGGCCCCGGGACCGGTTGCGGCACCGGCGGGGCGGCGACCGCCGTCCCCTCGCCGGTCCACCCGGCCAGTGCGGCGGCGACGGTGTCGACCGCGGCGGCCGGGTCGAGGTCGCCGACGAGCACCAGGGTGCTGCCGGCCGGCAGCACCCTGTCACCGTGCAGCTTGCGCAGCGCCTGGCTGCGCACGGCGTCCACCAGCTCGGCGGCCGGCAGCTGCTCGGCGTAGGGGTGCGCGCCGTAGCGGCGGGCGGCCAGTGCGGTGCGGGCGATGATCCCGGGCTGGGAGCGGGCGATGGAGATCCGCTCGGCGACCCGGGCACGCTCGGCGGCCACCAGGTCGGCCGGGTAGGTGGCGTCGGTGAGCAGCTCGGCCAGCACGCCGAGCACCGGGGCGAGCCCCTCGGTGAGCAACGTGGTGGAGAACAGCAGTCGGTCGGGGTCGGTGGACACCGACAGCTCCCCGCCGTGGGCCTGCAGCGCCTCGGCGATGCCGGTCGCGTCGCGCCGGCCCGTGCCCAGCAGGACGGCGCCGGAGAGCACCGCGGCGCGCGCGGTGTGCTGGGCGGCGGTGCGGGCGGTCGCCGCGGCGAACGGCACCCGCAGCCGCAGCTCGACCAGCGGGACACCGGGCCGGGGGACGACGACCAGGCGGAGCCCGTTGGGCAGCGTCTGCTCGGTGACCGCCAGCTCGGGCTGGGGCCGGGGCTCCCCCAGCGGCGGGACGAGGACCGGGGCACTCATCGCTGGCCTCCCGTGGCGCGCAGCTCGAGGACGGCGACCATGCCGGGGTCCAGGCCCCGGGCGGCGGTCTGCACCTGCTCGGGGGTGACCGCGGCGAGCCGGGCGGCGAGCTCGCCGGCCAGCTCGGCGCGGCCGTGGACCAGCTCGGCGGTGGCGAAGGCCAGCGTGCGGCCGAGCACGGAGTCGGCCTGGCGCAGCAGCTGGGCCTCGGTGCGGGCCTGGACGCGGGCGAGCTCGTCGGCGCCGACGCCGTCCTGGGCGATCCGGCCGACCTCCTCGTGGACCGCGGCGACCACCTTCTCGACGGGGACGCTCCCCGGGTGGTGCACCTGGGTGGTGAGCAGCGTGGCGTCCCGGACGTCGAAGGGGTCGCCGAACAGGCCGACGTAGCTGCTCTGGGCGACGGCGAGCTGGTCGTCGTGCACCAGCCGGCGCTCCAGGCGGGAGGCGTCGCCCTCGCTGAGCAGCTCGGCCAGCAGCACCGTGCCGAGGTAGGTGTCCAGGTCACCGACCGGGTCGGGGACGCGCCAGCCGAGGGCGACCGCCGGCGCCGGGGCCAGCCGGTCCTCGACCACGCCGGACCGCACGCCGGTGGGCGAGGGCTCACCGGTGGGCGGCGTCGGCGGGACGTCGCGGGCGGCGATGGGGCCGAACCAGCGGCGCACCAGCTCCTCGGTCCCGGTGACGTCGAGGTCCCCGCCGAGGCACAGGACGGCGTTGCCCGGCGCGTAGTAGCGGTGGAAGAAGTCCGCGGCGTCCTCGACGGTCGAGGACTCCAGGTCGACGAAGGACCCGTAGCCGTCGTGGGTGTTGGCGAAGCTCTCGAAGGCGATCTGCGGCAGCTGCAGCCAGGGGAAGGCCCCGTACGGGCGGTTGAGCACGTTGACCCGGATCTCCTCCTTGACCACGTCGATCTGGTTGCGGAGGTTCTCCTCGGTGATGGCCGGCGCCGCCATGCGGTCGGCCTCGAGGAACAGCGCGCGCTCGAGGGCCTCGGCGGGCAGCGCCTCGTAGTAGTTCGTGTAGTCCTGGTGGGTCGAGCCGTTGAAGGTACCGCCCGCGGCCTGGACCAGGCGGGCGTGCTCCATCTTCGGGACGTTGGCCGAGCCCTGGAACATCAGGTGCTCGAAGAGGTGGGCGAACCCGGTGCGGCCCTGGGGCTCGTTGCGCATCCCGACGTCGTAGGAGACGGTCACCGCGACGACGGGGACGCTGCGGTCCGGCGCCAGGACGACGCGCAGCCCGTTCTCGAGTCGGAAGCGCTCCACCGGGTGCCGGAGAGTCAGGTCGGCACCGGCTGCAGTCACGTGCCCGACCCTAACCGCGCCTCGTCGGCCCTGCCCCGGGCGGCCGGGGCCTGCCATCGGCGTCACCCGCGGGCCGCTCTCCCACTCCCGCGCCGTTGCACCCGCTCCCGCGCCGTTGCACCAGCGCGCAGGCGAGCACGACCGCGCGAGAGTCACCGCAGGACGGCCGCGGTGGGGTGTCCCCGGGAGCGGGGGGCCGGAGGCTCCTCCGAGCAGGGACGGGGGTCCGGAGCTCCACGGCGACCGGGGACGGCACGTGGCGGCGGTGTCGGCCGGTGGGCCGACGGTGTCAGAGCACCTCGACGGCCTCGACCACGCGGTCGATGACGCCGTAGAGCTCGGCGTGGGTGTTGGGGACCGACAGGTACAGCAGCGCGGGGGCCGGGCGCCCGACGTCGACGAGCAGCAGGGCGGCCCGCTCCCCCGTCGCGTCGTAGCCCGGGACGTCCCAGGCGAGGTCGAACTCGAGCAGGTGCGCCGGAGCGCCGTCCACGGTGCGGGGCTCGTCGCGCAGCACCTCCTGCTCGTGCGGTGCGGGGTAGTAGTTGATCCGCACGCTGTCGGCGACCTGGGCCAGGGTGGGCTGCAGGCCGGCCGCACCGGGGTACCCGAACAGCGGCGACAGCGGCCCGGAGGTGCACTGGGCGATGAACGGCCCGTCGCCCGGCGTCTCCGGCTGGGTGACCAGGTACTGCCCGGCCACCGAGGTGGTCTCGACGACCTGCTGCAGGTCGTACTCCAGCCAGCCCTCGCCGAGGTAGGGGTAGGCGATGCCGGCGGCCGGGTCGACGATCCGCACGGTGCCCGGCGGGAAGGGCGACCCGCTCGGGGCGGGCGGGACGGCGACCGGCCGGTCGTCGCCGCCCCCGCTGGGCCGGCCGACGAGGAGGCCGACCAGGACGACCAGGACCACGCCGAGGACCGACAGCCCGACCACCCACGCGGTCCGCCGCGGCGGCTCCGGATCGGCGGCCCGGACCGGCGCCTGCACCGTCGCGGTGCGCTGGGCCGCCGGGGCCCGCACGGCCACGCCGGGTCCGGCCGGGGTGGTGACGTCGGACCAGCCGCGGCCGTCCCACCAGCGCACCGTGTCCGGGGTGCCGTCGGGGTCGGGGTACCAGCCTGCCGGCGCGCTCGACTGCCCGTTCACGGCGTCACCCTAGGACCGCCGGTCGGCGGACCGGTCCCACCACGAGACGAGCTCGGGCAGCGCGTCCTCCCCGCCGCCGCGCACCTCCGCGACGGCGAGGGTGCCCAGGTCGTCCCAGGTCCAGCGCAGCTGCGCGTCGCCCTGGGCGTCGATCGAGCAGGCCAGCCGGCCGACCGGGTCGTCGTCGGAGCCGGTGAGCTGCACCCAGCCCTCCGGGTCCTCGCCGTACCCGCACTCGTACTCCGAGTCGTTGCGCGACAGGCCCTCGGTCTCGACGAAGCGAGCGAGGGTGGTGGCGGCACCGTCCCCGGCGTACAGGGAGTAGGTGGCGGCCGGGGCGCCGCCGTCGTCCCGGTCGCCCGCCGGGCACTCCAGCCGGCGCAGCTCGGCGCCGGTGGCCACGGTGGCCGTGCAGTCGGCCGGGTCGACCTCGTCGGGCAGGCCCACGACGAGCAGCCGTTCGGCCACCCCCGAGGTGTCGACGGCCTCGTCCTCGGCACCCCGGCTCGTGACCACCAGGGCGACGGCGAGCACCACCGCCACCAGGGCCGCGGCCGCGGCGACCAGCCAGGGCAGCCACCCGCGCCGGCGGGGCGCCGGAGCGGGCGCCCCGGCCGCCGTCGAGCCGGCCGCCGCCGGGCCGACGAGGGTGGGCGGGGACGGGGCGGGGACGGGCACCGGCTCCTGCCGGGTCACCGAGCGGCCGGCGTCCCCCGCGACCGGCCCGACGGCGGTGACGGCGTCTCCGGGCGGCACCGGCACCCCGCTGCCGGCCAGCGCCGACCGGGCCGCGGCGGCCAGGTCGCCGGCGCGCTGCCAGCGCCGTCCGGGGTCCTTGGCCAGGCCGTGCAGGACGGCCTCGTCCAGGGCCGGCGGCAGGCCGGGGCGCAGGGACGACGGCGCGGGCGGCGGCTCGTGCAGGTGGGCGGCCATCAGGCCCGCCGGGTCGGCGGCGACGAACGGCCGGCGGCCGGTGAGCAGCTCGAAGAGCAGGCAGGCCAGCGAGTAGACGTCGGCGCGGCCGTCCGGCGGGGTGGGGCCGAAGCGCTCGGGGGCCATGTACTCGGTGCTGCCGACCGCGGTGCCGACGGCGGTCAGCGCGGGACCCGGGCCGTCGTCGGCACCGCGGGCGATGCCGAAGTCGGCCAGGTAGGCGAAGTCCTCCCCCGCCGCCGAGGTGGCCAGGTCGCGGCCGTCGGGGCGGGCGACGAGCAGCACGTTGGAGGGCTTGACGTCCCGGTGCACCAGGCCGCCGGCGTGCGCGGCGTCGAGCGCCCGGGCGACCTGGCCGACCAGGTCGACGGCGCGGGCGGGGTCCATCGGGCCGGTGCGGCGCAGCAGCGAGTCGAGGTCCTCGCCGTGCACCAGGCGCATGTCGAGGAACAGCTGGCCGTCGACCTCCCCGTAGCGGTGGATCGGGATGACGTGCGGCTCGGTCAGGCGGGCGGCGATGCGGGCCTCGCGGCGGAAGCGGTCGCGGTAGACCTCGTCCTGCGCCCACTGCGGGTGCAGCACCTTGAGGGCGACGTCCCGCTCGTGCTCGGCGTCGTGCGCCCGCAGCACCGACCCCATGCCGCCGCGGCCGAGGACCCCGAGGACCCGGTAGGGGCCGAAGTGCGCGGCACCGGGCTGGTCGGCGCTCACCGGGGACGCAGCGGGACGGTCGCCAGCTCGCGCCACAGGTGGGCCGCCGCCTCCGCGCCGCGGTGCAGCATCGACAGCAGCACCCGCTCGTTCGGCGAGTGGATGCGGTCGGTGGGCAGGCCGGCGCCGAGGAACAGCAGCGGCGCGCCGAGGACCTCCACCAGGTCCGCCTCCGGGCCGCTGCCGCCCTCGCGGGTGAACAGCACGTCGGCGGGGTCGCGGTCGAATGCCTGACCGATCGCGGTGAGCAGCGCGGTCATCGCCGGGGAGTCCAGGTCGCTCGCGCACGGCGAGACGCCGCCGGCCGGGACGTGCACGTCGGCCTGGATGCCCTGCGGGAGGTTCGCCGCCACCCAGCCGCGGACCTGCTCGGCGAGGTCGGCCGGGCGCTGGTCGGCGACCAGCCGGAAGGTGATCTTGGCGTGCGCCTCGGCCGGGATGATCGTCTTGTGGCCCGGGCCGGTGTAGCCGCCCCACAGGCCGTTCACCTCGGCGGTGGGTCGCGCCCCGATCCGCTCCAGGGTGGTGTAGCCCTGCTCGCCGGTGGCGAGGCGGGAGGCCGCCGGCCCGGTCAGCCAGGCCTGCTCGTCGAACGGCACGCGGGCCATGAGCTCGCGCTCCCGGTCGGTCAGCGGCCGCACCTTCTCGTAGAAGCCGGGCAGGGTGACCCGCCCCTGGGCGTCGTGCAGGCTCGCCAGCAGGGTCGCCATCGCGTGCAGCGGGTTCGGGACGCCGCCGCCGAAGGACCCGGAGTGCAGGTCGACGGCGGGTCCGCGCAGGGTGATCTCGGCGTCGGCGAGCCCGCGCATCGCGACCACGGCGCTGGGGACGTCGGGGGCGGCCATCCCGGTGTCGCTGACCACGACGACGTCGCAGCGCAGCCGGTCGGCGCGCTCCCGCAGCAGCGCGGGGAAGTGCGGCGAGCCGGACTCCTCCTCGCCCTCGACCAACACCTTGACGGTCACCGCGGGGGTGTCGCGGCCGGTGGCGGCCAGGTGCGCGCGCATGCCGAGCAGGTGCATGGCGACGTTGCCCTTGTCGTCGATCGCGCCGCGGGCGTGCAGCTCCGGGCCGTCGGGGCCCTCGACCCGGGTGGGCTCGAACGGCGGGTGCTCCCACAGCTCCAGCGGGTCGACCGGCTGGACGTCGTGGTGGCCGTAGACGAGGGCGACCGGCGCACCGTCGTCCGCCGAGGGCCACTCGGCGTAGACGGCGGGCGCACCGGCGGTCTCCCACACCTCCACGACGGGGAACCCGGTGCGGCGCAGCGCGGTGGCCAGCCACTCGGCGCTGGCGGCGACGTCGCGCGCGTGCGCCGGGTCGGCGGAGATCGACGGGATCCGCAACCACGCGTCGAGGTCGCCGTGCAGGTCGTCGAGGTGCGCGGTGACGAAGTCGCGTTCCGGGCTGCTCACGACTCCCGACGGTAGCCCGGCCCGGGGGGCCGCGACCGGGACGCGTGCGGAGACCCGGGCCACTAGCGTCGGGCGCATGTCCGGAGAGCTGATGCAGGTGGACGTCGGCGACCTCGCCTTCGACGTCCGGGTCGACGGTCCGGACGAGGGCCGGCCGGTGGTGCTGCTGCACGGCTTCCCGGAGACGTCCGCGTCGTGGGCGGCGGTGACCCCGCAGCTGGCCGAGGCGGGGCTGCGCACCTACGCCGTAGACCAGCTCGGCTACTCCCCCGGCGCCCGGCCGGCCGAGGTGGAGGCCTACGCGCTGGCCAACCTGGCGCAGGTCACCGCGGACCTGATGACCGCGATGGACGTGCCGCGCGCCGACGTCGTCGGCCACGACTGGGGCGCCAACGTGGCCTGGGCGCTGGCCGCGTGGCACGAGGACCGGGTGCGCTCGCTGACCGCGGTCTCGGTGCCGCACCCGACGGCGTTCACCATGGCCTTCCGCTCCGACCCCGAGCAGAAGGAGCGGTCGGCCTACATCCGGCTGTTCTGGCAGCAGGGCAAGGCCGAGGAGGTACTGCTCGCCGACGACGCCCGGCGGCTGCGGCGGATGTTCGGCGACGCGGTCCCCGCCGAGGCCGTCGACGAGTACGTCGCCGTGCTGTCGGCGCCGGGCGCGCTGACCGCGGCGCTCAACTGGTACCGGGCGATGAGCTCGGGCACCCCGGTCGACCCGGTCGCGGTGCCGACGACGTACGTGTGGAGCGACGACGACGTCGCGATCGGCCGGCGGGCCGCCGAGGGCTGCGCGGATCAGGTGACCGGCGACTACCGGTTCGTCGAGCTGGCCGGGATCTCGCACTGGATCCCCGAGCAGGCACCGGAGCAGCTGGCCATCGCGATCCTGGACCGCATCGCCTCCAGCTGACCGTGGACACGATCGTCTTCCACGTCCACCCGGACGAGGAGCTGCCAGGAGCTCGGCGGGTCGTCCCCGTGGTGGACGGCGTGCCGCTGACCGCGTCGGTCACCGACTTCGAGGTCGAGCACGGCTGCGACGACCCGGCAGGCGGCTACGACGGGATCGCCGTCGATGCGGCGCGCGCCGCCGAGCACGCCCGCGACCTCACCACCACCTCCTGGTGGCGTCGCTCGCGACGCGTCGACCTGCTCGGCTGCGAGTGCGGCGGCACGGCGTGCTGGCCGCTCGAGGCCAGGGTGCACGTCGGCGAGCACGCCGTGACGTGGGACCGCTTCCGGCAGCCGCACCGGCCGTCGCGCGACTACTCCGGGTTCGGCCCGTTCGCGTTCGACGCGGCCTCCTACCGCGAAGCGGTCCGGGCGCTCGAGGGTTGACGGGCGGGCTCAGCGGGCCGTTCCGGTGACCAGGGCGAGCAGGCCGGCCTCGTCGAGCAGGTCGACCGGGCGGACGGTGACCCCGGCGGCGACGTGGTGGAAGCCGGCGCTGACCCGCTCGACCGGGACGCCGGTCAGCCGCGCCCAACCCAGGCGGTAGGCGGCCAGCTGCACCCCGGCGGCGGCCAGCTCGGCACCGGACGGCGGTGGGCCGGTCTTCCAGTCGATGACCTCGTAGCCACCGTCCCCGTCGCCGAACACCGCGTCGATCCGCCCGCGCAGGGTCAGCGGCCCCAGGGGCGTCTCGAACGGCACCTCGACCTCCAGCGGCTGGCGGTCGGCCCACTCACCGGCGAGGAACGCCTCCTGCAGCTCGGCCAGCGCGCTGTCGGGTGCGGCGAACTCGTCGCCCGAGCCGGGCAGCTCGTCGAGGTCGACCAGCCGGGAGGCGCCGAAGCGCTCCTCCAGCCAGGCGTGGAAGGCGGTGCCGCGCCGGGCCAGCGGAGCGGGCGCGGCCGGCATCGGGCGGCGCAGCCGGCGGGCCAGCTCGGCGGGGTCGCGGCGCAGCGTCACCAGCGCCGACACCGACAGGTGCGAGGGCAGCGGGACCTCGACGGTCGGGCTGGCCGACCTCGCCCGCTCGCGCAGCAGCAGGTCGGCGTCGCGCACCCACTGGTCGACCAGCGGATCGGGGTGGCCGAGGCGGGCGTCGGTCTCCAGCGGGTGCGCCGCGGACCCGGCGACCAGCTCGGCGGCCGCGGTGAGCGCGCGCCGCCGTCCGGGGGCGAGCGGGTCGGCGGGCCAGACGCCGACCGGCCACTCCTCCAGGGCGGGGTTGGTCGCGCCGTCCTCGGGCGCCGGCGCCCAGTGCACGACCGTGCCGGCGCCGCCCTCGCAGGCCTCGCGGACGGTGTGCAGCAGGGACGATGGCCCGTTCGGCCGCACCCCGTCGCGCCACCAGCTGCCCGAGCAGACCAGCAGGTGGCGGGCGCGGGTCACCGCGACGTAGCCGAGCCGGACCTCCTCGCCGGTGCCGAAGCGCTTCCACTCCTCGACGTACTCCTCCAGCGACTGCGAGAGCACCTTCTGGTCACCGGAGCCGGGCACCGGGCGGCGCCACTGCGGCAGCTCCGCGCGGTCGACGGTGCGCAGCTCGGCCGGCACCGCGCCCGGGTCACGGATCCAGGAGTCGGCGACCCCGGGCTTGGCCGGGAACTGGTCCTCGGTCATGCCGGGGACCGCGACGACGTCCCACTCCAGCCCCTTGGCCGAGTGCCCGGTGAGCAGTTGCACCGCCTCCGGGTTGACCGCGACCTCGCCGGGCTCCAGCCCGCGCTCGCGCTCCTCGGCGTCGCGGAGGTAGCCCAGGAAGGCCGGCAGCGAGGGCAGCTCGGCCAGCTCGGTGAACTGGGCGGCCACGCCGTGCAGGGCGTCGAGGTGGGCGCGGGCACCGGCCGGGCTGACGTCGGGTGCGCTGGCCAGCTCGGTCTCCAGGCCCAGGGTGCGGGCCACCTCGTCGACCAGGTCGGGCAGCGACTCCCCCAGCCGCGCCCGCAGCCCGGACAGCTCCGCGCCGAGCCGCCGCAGCCGGCGGTACCCCTCGGCCGACCAGGCGTCGGCGTCCCCGAGGTCGTCGAGGGCCTCGACGATGCTGCCCCGCTCGGTCGGCGGCTCCTCGCGGCCGCCGGCCGCGCGCTCGGGGCGGCGGGCGTGCACCAGCGTCCGGGCGCGGGACTCCAGCGCGGCGAGGTCGCGCGGGCCGATCCGCCAGCGGGCGCCGGTGAGCAGCCGGCCGAGGGCGTCACCGGCGGTCGGGTCGACCAGCACGGTGAGCGCGGCGACGACGTCGGACACCTCGGGCACCTCGAGCAGCCCGCCCAGCCCGACCACCTCCACCGGCACGTCCCGCTCGCGCAGCGCGGCGGCGATGCCGGGCAGCTGCTTGCGGGTGCGGGCGAGGACGGCGACCGTCGGCGGGCGGCCGTCGGGACGGCGGGTGAGGACGGCGTCCGTGCCGTGCCAGCAGGCGGCCAGCCGGTCGGCCAGCGCGGCGGTCTCCTCGGCGACGGTCCGGTACAGGCCGACGGTGACCGAGCCCCGCCCGGCGGTCGGCGCGGGAGCCAGGTCGGGCAGCGGCACCTCGGGCTCGGGCAGCACGGCCGACACGGCGTTGGCCACGGCGAGCACGGCCTCGTCGTTGCGCCAGCTGGTGGCCAGGGTGAGCCTCTCGGCCCGGCGGTCTCCGGTGCCGGGGAAGGTCCGCGGGAAGCGCTCGATGGTGCCCGCCGAGGCACCGCGCCAGCCGTAGATGGACTGGCGCGGGTCGCCGACGGCGAGCACCGGGTGCCCGGTCGCCCGCCCGAACAGCGCCTCGAGCATGCGCAGCTGGCCGACGCTGGTGTCCTGGTACTCGTCGAGGAGCACCACCGTCCAGCGGGCGCGCTCGCGGCGGCCGACCTCTGCTGCTGCCACCGCGATCCGGGCGGCGTGCGCCACCTGGTCGGCGTAGTCGATGGAGCCCATGGCCCGCTTGCGCGCCTCGAACGCCTCGACCAGCGGCAGCAGCGCCACCCGCGCCCGCTGCCGGGCGAGCACGTCGAGCACGTCCTTGTACGGCCCGCGCTTCTTCGGGGCGTCGGGGTAGCCGTGCACCTGCGCCTCGAGGCTCGCCGTCCAGGCCCGCAGCGCGGTCGGGGTGATGTCGTGCTCGCCCATGTCGGCGGCCAGCGCCAGCACGTCCTCGACCGTGGTGAGCAGCGACAGCGGGACGTCGTCCATGTCGCCGGTGTACGCGGCGACCACCTGGGTGGCCTGCCCCCAGCACATGGCCGGGCCGAGGACGCCGGCGCCGGGTTCCACGCCGATCCGCAGCCCGTGCTCGGCGACGAGCGAGGCGGCGTAGCCGTGGTAGGTGGCCACCGTCGGCCGGGCGATCTCCAGCCGGTCCTTCAGCTCCCGCTCGGTGTCCGGGTGGCGGGCCAGGGCCCCCAGCCGGAGGTGGATGCGCTCGTTGAGCTCGCTGGCGGCCTTGCGGGTGAAGGTCAGGCCGAGGACGGCCTCGGGCTCGACGACCCGGTTGGCGACCAGCCAGGAGACCCGCGCGGCCATCGTCTCGGTCTTGCCCGAGCCCGCGCCGGCGACCACCACGAGCGGCCGGTCGGCCGGGGCCTCGACGACCCGTGCCTGCTCGGGCGAGGGCGCGTAGGACAGCCCGCAGCGCGCGGCCACCTCGGCCGGGGTGAGCAGTCGCCGTGGCTCGGGCCGGGGCGCGCTCTCACCGCCGAGCAGGTCGTCGAAGGAGAGCTGGTGAAGGACCCCGTCCTCCTCCCCGCTCGCAGGCTCGCGGGGGGAACCGGAATCGGGCCTCACCCGGTCACCTGTCGGCCGCGCTCGTGCAGCGGGCAGCTGCGCCGGGCGGGGCAGCGCTGGCAGTGGGCGCCGGTGCGCACCTCGAAGGCGCCGGCCCCCATCCCCTCACCGACCGCGGCGATCAACTCGCCGGCCGGGGTCTGCTCCAGCGGGACGTCGGCCGGCAGCGGCTCTTGGTGCTGCTCCTTGGCCCGGGCTCCGGTGCCCACCTGCAGCAGCGCCGCACCGCCGGGGACGGTGCCGTGGTCGCCGAACCCGCCGGCGGCGACCGCGACCTGGTAGGCGGCCAGCTGCCCGTGCGTCTCGACGTCCTTGGCCGCGGTCCGGCCGGTCTTGAGGTCGACGACGACCAGCCGGCCCTCGGCGTCGCGCTCCAGCCGGTCGACCTGCCCGCGCAGCCGGGCCCGGCCGACCGTCACGTCGAAGTCCTCCTCGGCCGCGACCAGCGTGCGGCCGTTGGCGGTGTGCCAGCGCAGGAACCGCTCGAGCATCTGCTGGGCGGTGGCCCGCTGGCGCTGGTCGGCCCAGCCCGGGCCCAGGTCGAGCTGGTCGAGCTCGGCGGCCAGCGCGTCGGGCGCCTCAGCGGAGGGCAGCCCGTCGGCGACCCGCTGGGCGACCGCGTGCACCGCCGAGCCGATGGTCCGGGTGGCGTCGGGCGAGGCCTCGGCGCCGACCGCGCCGAGCACCCACTTCAGCGGGCAGCGCTGGAAGGTCTCGATGGCCGACGGGCGCACCCGCACCGGGGCGTCCGGGTCGACGAGCGGGGCGTCGTCCGACAGCGGGGCCAGGCCCCACCAGGACCGCGGCGCCGCCCCGGGCACGCCCTCCTCGGCGAGCCGCCGCAGCACCGCGGCTGCGGCGGAGCGGCGGGCCGGCGGGGTGTGCGGGTCGGTGACGGTGCGACGCAGGTCGGCGACCAGGGCGGGGAGGGTCAGCGAGCGGGGCAGCTCGGTGAGCGGGCGGCCGTCGTCCGGCGGCGGCACCACCAGGTCGAGGAAGCGTGAGGCGGTCGCGCCGGCCTCGGCGCCGTCGAGCGCCCCCTGGACGGCGGTGACCACCAGCCGGCGCCGGGCTCGGGTGCAGGCGACGTAGAACAGCCGCCGCTCCTCGGCCAGGGCCAGGGTGCGCCGGTCGACCGCAGCGCCGTCGATGCCGGCGGCCAGCTCCACGAGCTCCTCGGTGCCGAGCAGCGTGGCGCGCTCCCGCAGGTCGGGCCACACGCCCTCCTGCACGCCGGCCACGCACACGACGTCCCACTCCAGGCCCTTGGCGGCGTGCGCGGTGAGCAGCCGCACCGTCTCGTCGGTCGCGGCCCGCGCCGCGCCGGTGTCGCCGGGCAGCTCCTGGGCGGAGAGGTGGTCGACGAACGCCCGCACGTCGGCCGAGGGCAGCCGGTCGACGAAGCCGGCCGCGGCGTCGAACAGCGCGACGACGGCGTCGAGGTCGCGGTCGGCGACGGCGCCGGCCGCGCCGCCGGCGGCACTGGCCCGCGCCCACCGGCCGGCCAGGCCGCTGCGCTGCCACATCGCCCACAGCACGTCCTCGGCGCTGCCGTCGTGCGCGAGCGCCGCCCGGCCTGCGGCGAGGACGCCGGCGACCCGGAGCGCGGGTCGGGCCACGTGCTCGGGCAGCGTCTCCAGCAGCAGCTCGTCGGTGACCGCGGTCGCCAGGGGGGCGCCGCGCTCGGCGGTGTCGATCCCCTGCCGGGCCAGGGCGATGCGGACCGCGCGGCGCAGCCGCCGCAGGTCGAGCACGCTGGCCCCGCCCAGCGGCGAGGCCAGCAGCGCCTCGGCCGCCGGCTCGTCGAGGCCGGCCGGGGTGCCGTCGGCGCCGGGCAGCAGCGCGTCGAGCGCGGACAGGAACGGCGCCACGGCGGGCTGGGCGGCCAGCGGGAGGTCGTCGGCGGAGACGGCGACGGGGACGCCGGCGGAGGTCAGCGCGCGCCGCAGCGGACCCAGCGCGAGCGTCGTCCGGACGACGACGGCCATCTGCGACCACGGCACGCCGTCGAGCAGGTGGGCGCGGCGCAGCACGTCGGCGAGGTAGGCCGCCTCGACCGCGGCCGACCCGAAGACGTGCACCTCGGCGGTGCCGTCGTCGCTGCCCTCGACCGGCTGCAGCCGCCGGTGCTGGGCCGGGCCGGGCAGCCCCTCGGCGACCCTGCGGCTGACCCGCAGCAGCTCGGCACCGGAGCGGCGGCAGACGCCCAGGGACAGCCGGCCGGCGGGCCGCCCGTCGACGTGCCGGAACCGGTCGGGGAACTCGACGATCCCGCGCGGCTCGGCACCGCGGAAGGCGTAGACGGCCTGGTCGGGGTCGCCGACGGCGACCAGGTCGCCGCCACGGCCGGCGAGCAGCGCGAGCAGCTCGACCTGCGCGGGGTCGGTGTCCTGGTACTCGTCGACGAACAGCCAGCGGGCCCGCTCCCGTTCCTGGCGGAGCAGCTGGGGGTCGTCCTCGAGCTCGAGGATGGCCTGGCGGACCAGCTCGGCGGGGTCGTAGCCGGAGGAGTCACCGCGGGAGGCGGTGGCGAAGGCGGTGACCGCCTCGTACTGCTCCTGGAACGCCGCGGCGAGCACCCAGTGGTCGCGGCCGGTCGCCCGGCCCCAGGCCGCCAGCTGCTCGGACCCGACGCCGCGTTCGGTGGCCCGCAGCAGCAGGTCGCGCAGTTCGCCGCGGAAGGCGTTGGTGGCCAGCGCCGGGCCGAGCTCCTCGGGCCAGTGGACGGCGCCCTCGCCCTCGACGTCCCCGCGCAGCAGCGAGGCCACGACGGCGTCCTGCTCCGCGGCGGTGAGCAGCCGGGGCGGGGGCTCGCCGCGCAGCAGGGCGGCACGGCGCAGCACCCCGTAGGCGTAGGAGTGGAAGGTGCGGGCCAGCGGCTCGCGGATGGTGCGGGCGACCCGGCCGGTGATGCGGGTGCGCAGCTCGGCGGCGGCCTTGCGGCTGAAGGTCAGGACGAGGATCTGCTCGGGGTCGACCCCGCGGTCGATGCGGGCGGCGACGGCCTCGACGATCGTCGTCGTCTTGCCGGTGCCCGGTCCGGCGAGCACCAGCAGCGGGCCGCCGGGGTGGTCGACGACGGCCTGCTGGGTGCGGTCCAGCCGCGGGCGCGCGGACGGCACCGGCCCGCTCTGCACGAGCCGGTAGACCGGCGCCCCTGCGTCCCCCCGCTGTGCCACCCGTCGATTGCAGCACGGACCGCCGACGCTTCCCGTGCCGCGGGGCCGTGGTCCTCGGGGCCGGGCGGCCCTCCTCAGGGCCAGGCGACGGCGGACAGGTCGATGCGACCCGAGCGCACCGGCACCCCCTCGGCGGCGAGCAGCGCGAACTGCTCCACGCGGACCGGCTCGGCGACCGAGCCGTCGGCCCGGACCACGCGGTGCCAGGGCACCGCTCCCCCGCCCTGCGACAGCGCGCGGGCGACCCGCCGGGGCCCGACGCCGACCAGCCGGCCGACGGCACCGTAGGTGCTCACCCGCCCGGCCGGGATCCGCTCCACGACGTCGAACACCGCCTCGTCCACGTCCAGCGGCGAGGTCCCCGGTGGCGGCGGTCCGGCGGGCGCCGGGGGGCTCACCGCACGTAGTCGCTGTTCGTCGTCCACCACTCGTAGAGCGCGGCGAGGTCGGCCTGGGTGCCGCCCTCCCCGACGACGATGCCCTCGGTGAGCGCGACGTCGTCGGTCCAGTAGAGCCACGGCCGGCCGTCGATGAGCGCGCAGGCCAGCTGCCCCGAGCTGCCGGCGCCCGACCACTCGCCGATGCCCTGGCTGCCGATGCAGTCGGGCTCGCCGGGGAACTCGGGGAAGCCGCGACCCTCGACGTCCCGGCTGAACACCTCGTCCAGGGTCGCCTTGTCGGCGTAGAGGTGGAACTGCGCCTCCGTGGGACCCGGCTGGGTGAGCGCCGCGCCGCAGGTGGCCGCGGCGATGTCGCCGTCGCCCGCCAGCTCGCGTTCGGAGCAGCCGGTGAGGTCGACCGGCAGGGTGGCGACGAAGTCCAGGCTCGGCGCGGGCGCGGGCGCGGGGGCGACCGGCGTCGGCGGGGGCAGAGGTGGCGGCAGCGGGGTGCGGCCGGGGGACGGCGACCGCGACGGGCGGGCCGGCTCGCTGGAGGACGCGGTGGCCGCAGCGGGCGCCGGGTCGTCGTCGTCCCCCAGCGCCAGGAACAGGGTGGCGGCGATGGCGATGACCAGCACGACCCCGGCGACCAGCGCGACGACGAGCCCCTGCCGGCCCGGCCTCCCGCCGCCGGGTCCACCGGGGGCGCCGTACGAACCGGGCGCGCCGTACGGACCGGGCGCGCCGTACGGACCGGGTGGACCGTACTGACCGGGTTGGCCGTACTGACCGGGTTGGCCGTACTGGCCCGGAACTCCGTACTGGCCAGGGGGGCCGGGCTGGGCGGGAGGGCCGTACGGACCGGGCTGCGACGGCTGCCCGGCCCAGCCGCCCTGCGCGGGCGGCTGCCCCGGTCCGCCGGAGGGGTTGTACGGGTCCGGGCCTGAGGGCGGCTGGCTCATGCGGAGCACCTCCTGCTGGTCACGGGCACCGCAGCGTAGAGGCGGCGTGCCCGGCAGGTGGGCGTCTCCTGCGCGGCTCCCGGGGTCAGGCGCGGCGCCCGTACCTGCCCAGCAGGCGCACCTGCGGCGGGGCGGTGCGCGGCACGTCCAGCGGCGGGTCGAACAGGCCGCGGACGCCGTCCTCGGGCAGCCGGTCGGCGACGACCAGGGACGCGGTGACCAGCGCCGGGTCCAGCTCGGTGTCACCGCCCGTGGCGCGGGCCAGGTCCCAGCAGTGCACGGTCAGGTCGGCGGTGAGCTCCTCGATGTACACCGCTGCCGAGGTCGGTCCGCGCCGCAGGTGGACGGTGTGCAGCAGCGCCCTGTCCTGGGCGAACGCGGCCAGCGCGCCGTCGGCGGCGGTCTCCCACCCGGTGAGCGGGTCGTCGCCGAGCAGGTCGGGGGTCTCGTCGGGGAAGCGCCCGTCGACGAGGTCGGCGGGCTCGCCGGCCAGCAGCGGAGGCGTCCACAGCGCCTCGGAGACCAGGTGGGCGACGAGGTCGGCGACGGTCCAGCCGGGCAGCGCCTCGTCGTCCCACTGCTCCGGTCCGACCGCGTCCACGCGGTCGGTGAACTCGGCCTGGGCGCGCTGGAACAGAGCCAGCAGCTCGGTCGGAGCGAAGTCGGCCATGCGGTCAGTAGACAGCGAGAGGGCCCGGTCCGCCCCGTACGGGAGCAGACCGGGCCCAGGTGAGTTGCTGGAACGGCCCCCTCGCAGGGTCCCGGCCCGAGCGGAGCGAGGGTAGGGGGCGAGGGGGTCCTTCTAATAGGTCGGCAGCGCCTTGTCGATGCGCGTGGCCCAGGCGGTGACGCCGCCCTGCACGTGCACGGCGTCGGAGAAGCCGGCGTTCTTCACCGCGGCGAGCACCTCGGCCGAGCGGACGCCGGTCTTGCAGTGCAGCACGATCGGCTTGTCCTGCGGCAGCTCCGCGAGCGCGCGGCCGGAGAGGATCTCGTCCTTGGGGATCAGCTTCGCGCCGGGGATCGAGACGATCTCGTACTCGTTGGGCTCCCGGACGTCGATCAGCTCGAAGTCCTTGCCGGCGTCCATCATGTCCTTGAGCTCGTCGACGGTGATCGTCGAGCCCGCGGCGGCCTCCTGGGCCTCGGTGGACACGACCCCGCAGAAGGTCTCGTAGTCGATCAGCCCGGTGATCGGCTCGGCATCGGGGTCCTTGCGCACCTTGATGGTGCGGAAGGTCATCTCCAGGGCGTCGTAGACCATCAGCCGGCCGAGCAGCGTCTCGCCGATGCCGGTGATGAGCTTGACCGCCTCGGTGGCCTGGATGGCGCCGACGGTCGCGCACAGCACGCCGAGCACGCCGCCCTCCGCGCAGGAGGGGACCATGCCGGGCGGCGGCGGCACCGGGTAGAGGTCGCGGTAGTTGGGCCCGTGCTCGTTCCAGAAGACCGAGACCTGGCCGTCGAAGCGGTAGATCGAGCCCCAGACGTAGGGCTTGCCCAGCAGCACGCACGCGTCGTTGACGAGGTAGCGCGTGGCGAAGTTGTCGGTGCCGTCGACGATGAGGTCGTACTGGCCGAAGATCTCCATCACGTTGTCGCTGTCCAGCCGCGTCTCGTGCAGGCGGACGTCGACGAGCGGGTTGATCTCCTTGATGGAGTCCCGCGCGCTCTCGGCCTTGGACCGGCCGACGTCGGAGGCGCCGTGGATGATCTGCCGCTGCAGGTTCGACTCGTCGACGACGTCGAACTCGACGATGCCGAGCGTGCCGACCCCCGCCGCGGCGAGGTACATGAGCACCGGCGAGCCGAGGCCGCCGGCGCCGACGGCGAGCACCTTGGCGTTCTTCAGCCGCTTCTGACCGTCCATCCCGACGTCGGGGATGATCAGGTGACGGCTGTACCGCCGGACCTCCTCGATCGAGAGGTCCTCGGCGGGCTCCACCAGGGGTGGCAGGGACACGAGCTGCTCCTCAGTACTCGACAGCGGCCCAGCGCAGGCCTGCGTTCGTCGGGTCAACAGCGTGGCACGCCCGGCTGATTCCCCGTCGACCGGAGCTGCGCGCGAGGATCGGGCTCAGCTCCCGGCGGTCAGGCGCTCGACCGTCTGGGCGACGTGGACGACGGACGGCACGGAGAAGACCCCGCCGATGACCGCCCGCACCCGGTCGTCGGAGAGGCCGGAGGTCCGGGCGACCGGCCGGGCCACCGCGTCCGCGAGCTTCGCGCGCCAGCCCTGCAGGCCGGCCTTGCCGAACGAGATCGCATCCGTGCAGGGCCCCCACCCCGGCACGGCCGGCCGGACGTGGCGGAAGGCCCGACCGTGTGCGCTGGTGCGCACTTCCAGCATCCGGCCCTACGCATCAGCGCCCAGCGTCGGGGAACCAGCGCCCCAGGGATGAGGCCAGGCGTTCCCGGCGCAGCCCTCGCGTGGTCGCCTGGTCGATCGTCCGTGGCCTGGCGTCGGCTCCCGATCACCCCTCGGTGCCGGTCGTCGCGGTGCGCTGGTCGGCGAACCTGCGCCGGGCGTCCTCCAGCGCCTCGACGGCCTTCCCCCGCTGCTCCCAGCCGCGGGTCTCGGCCGACTTGTCGGGTGCGAGGGCCTCGTAGATCTCGAAGAAGTGCCAGATCTCGGCGATCTGGTGCATCGGCACGTCCTCCAGCTCCTGCAGGTGGAGCTGCCGCGGGTCGGTCGCGGGGACGCAGAGCAGCTTGGCGTCCGGGCCGTGCGTGTCGTGCACCCAGAACACGGCGATGACCCGGGCGCGGACGAGGCAACCGGGGAAGGTCGGCTCGGTGAGGAGCAGGAGGGCGTCGATGGGGTCGCCGTCCTCGGCCAGCGTGTCGGGCACGAACCCGTAGTCGCCCGGATAGCCGGTCGCGGTGAAGAGCATCCGGTCGAGCCGGATCCGGCCGAGCCGCGGGTCGTACTCGTACTTGTTCCGCGATCCCTTGGGGATCTCGACGATCACGTCGACTTCCACGGCCACGCCTCTCCTCGGCGATCGGCCCCGGAGCCCGGAGTGGCCGATGTCGCCCCGCGACCCTGGCGCGGCGTCCGTCGTGCGTCAACCGGGTCACCGGCGAAACCGGGAGACCGCGCCCGGACGGGCGATCAGGGATACGGCCAGGCGTTCTTGGTGCAGCCCTCGAGCCCGAGCGTCTGCTGCTGCATGACGGGGGCGGGTCGGCCCGGACCGGGGCACTCCTGGTGGCCGTTGCCGAGCGCGTGGCCGACCTCGTGGTTGACCACGTACTGCCGGTAGGTGGGGATGTCGCCCTGGTAGTCCGGGACGGCGGTGGCCCAGCGGGCCAGGTTGATGACGGCGCGGTCGCCGTAGCGGCAGGAGGTGTAGCCGCCGGTGCCGACGCCGGGGCAGTACCGCTCCATGCTGCCCGGGCTGATGAGGGTCACCTTGAACTCGAACTGCCCGGTCTCCGCCTCGGCCCGGCCGACCCGCTGGAACGACATCCGGCCGCCGTTGCCCCACGAGCGGGGATCACCGAGCGTCGCCTCGACGGCGCTGGCGAACGCGGGCCCGTCCACCTCGATGCCGTCCTCGACCTCGACGACGAAGCGCTGCAGCGGCCCGGTCCCGGAGACCGGGGAGCTGCCGTCGACGACGGTGACCGTGCCCGCGCCCTGCTGGACGAAACCGGGGGCGCCGACGGCGGTCTCGGGCGCCTCGGCCGGTGCGGCGTCCACCTCGGCCGGTGCCGGAGGAGCGGCGGAGGGCTCGGCCACCGGGTCGGCCGTGTCGGGCGCCGCGGCCGCGGCCGACGGCGAGGGTGGCGCGGTGGCCGTCCCGGTGGTCTCCGAGCCGCGGACCGCGAGGTCCACGAGCGTCACCACGGTGACGAGGGCCAGCAGCGGGATCGCGTAGGCACGCCAGCCCCACCGCGTCACGAACCGGCGGAAGCGCCCGCCACCGCCGCCGGACCGGGACCGGGTGCGGCCGGTGACGACGACGCGGGTGCCCCCGCTGCGGGGCTCGGCCGGGGCCGGAGCGGGACGGCGCACCCGCGGCCGCTCCGCCCGGCCCGACGGACCCGAGCGGGTCAGCACCGGGTTGGTCTCGGCGAAGCGCGGGGGCTCGTACGGGTCGGCCCGGCGAGCGGGCGGCGGCACCCGGGGGAGGCCGCGGACGGGCTCCTCGGCGCGCGCCGGACGGCCGGGCGGGCCGGCGTCCGGCGACGGTCGCGTGCGCCCGTTCGGCCCGCGGCCTGGGGAGGCGTCCGCGGGACTCACGCCGCCAGGTTCTCACGCCCCGGCCGGCCGACGTGGGCGGCTCGCGGGGACGGCGTGTGGCCCCCGCGCACCCGGTCAGGAGGCCCGCGCGGCGTCCTCGTCGTGCGCCGGCTGCCCCGCGGCGTCCTCGGCCAGCGCGAGCACCGCCCGCGCCACCGGCTCGGCGGCCTCGAGCATGGCGACGTGCCCCACGCCCTCGAGCACCTGCAGGCGCCCGTCGGGGACGGCGGCGGCCAGCCGCGGTGCGAGGGCGGGGTCGACCAGCCGGTCGCGGTCGCCCCAGACGACCAGGGTCGGGGGGCGCAGCGAGCGGGCCAGCCGCCAGGCGTTGCCGGGGCCGACCCGCAGGTAGGAGGTGATCAGGCTGCGCATGCTGCGGGTCAGGGCGCGCGTGGCCCAGGGCTGCCCGGCGCGCTCGCGCATCTCCTCCAGCGCCTGGTCCAGCCGGGCCCGCGGCACCCGGCGCGGGTCGCCGAAGCACACCTGGACCATGCCGCGCACCTGCTGCTCGGGTGTCGCGCCGGACAGCCGGCGCTCGGCCAGGGCCGGGATCCCCGGGAGCAGGAGCAGCAGCAGGGTGCGGCTGAAGACGCCCGGCACCCGGTAGACCGGCATCGCCGGCGAGATCAGCGTCAGGGTGGCGACCAGGTTGGGACGGCTGGCCGCGACGAACAGCGACACCAGACCCCCGAGCGAGTTGCCCAGCAGGTGCACCGGCCGGCCGGCGCCGTCCCCGGGCTCGGCGACGATCCGCTCGAGGACGTCGACGACGGCGGCCACGTGCCCGCGCACCGAGTACGACGAGCGGGCGGGTGGCCGGGAGCGGCCGAAGCCGGGGAGGTCCACGGCCCAGCCGTCGAAGCGGACGGCGAGCAGCGCGGCGAGGTCGGTCCAGTTGGTCGAGGCGCCACCCAGCCCGTGCACGTAGAGCGCCCGCTCCCGCGGCGCGCCCGCGCCGTCGAGTGGACCAGTCCACGGCGTCCGCCGGACGTGGACCTCGCCGCCGCGGACGGGCACCTGCCCACCGGGCCAGGGCGGCGGGACGGTGTCCGCGCCGGGCAGCGGGACGGTCGACAGCCGGGCCTGCCGGACCGGCGTCCCCACCGGGACGGCGGACGCAGCGGGACCCTCGGGCACCCGGTCGACGGTAGGTCAGCACGGACGACGGCGCGCGATCGGGTGACCGGTCGGTAACATCCGTCCGCCATGCACGCACCCCGGTCAGCACCCGCGCCCGTCCGCCGCTCCTCCCGTCTGCCGCGGGGCGCCCGCCGGGCCCAGCTGCTCGAGGCGGCCCAGGAGGTCTTCGTCGCCCAGGGCTTCCACGCCGCGGCGATGGACGAGATCGCCGACCGGGCCGGGGTCAGCAAGCCGGTGCTGTACCAGCACTTCCCGGGCAAGCGGGAGCTCTACCTGGCCCTGCTCGAGCAGCAGGTCACGCTCCTCACCGACCGGGTCCGCGAGGCGATGGAGGGCACCGACGACAACCGCACCCGCGTGAACGGGGCCGTCGGCGCCTACTTCGACTTCATCAACGCCGAGGGCGCCGCGTACCGGCTGGTGTTCGAGTCCGACCTGCGCAACGACGACGACGTGCGGGAACTGGTCGACCGGGGTCACCGGGCCTGCGTGGAGGCGATCGGCGAGGTCATCGCCGCCGACACGGGCCTGGACCGGGAGCGGGCGCTGCTGCTGGCCTCGGGCATGACCGGGTTGTCGGAGACCAGCGCCCGGTGGTGGCTGCCGCGCAAGGGCACCGTGTCCCGGGACGAGGCGGTCTCGCTGCTGACCTCGCTGGCCTGGCGCGGCATCTCCCGCTTCCCGCGCCTCGAGGGCGGCGAGGGTCCGGCGCGCTGAGCCCCCCGGCGGGACGGCGCGCTCAGCGCCCCGCGGGCCGTTCGCTGACGGCGCACCTGCACCGCAGGTCGGCCGCTCGGCCGCTGCACTAGCGTGGGGAACAGCCGCGCAACTCGAGGAGGCATCCCCCGTGGAAGTCAAGATCGGTGTCCAACACTCCCCCCGGGAGCTGGTCATCGACAGCCCCAAGACCCCCGACGAGATCGCTGCCGAGGTGGCGAAGGCCATGTCCGGCGCGACCAAGGACGGCCTGCTGACGCTGGTCGACGACCGCGGCCGCCGGGTGCTCGTCCCCGTCGACCGCATCGCCTACGTGGAGATCGCGCAGGCCGACCAGCGGCGCGTGGGCTTCATCGCCGGGGTGTGACGACAGCCCCGGGAGCACCGCAGCGAGGAACGGGCGAGGAGCGGACCGGGGCGCGGAGTCACGCCAACGGCACGGCCTGAGGGCACCCGCACGTCCCGACGGGGCGCCTCCGCTGCGGCGGGGGCGCCCCGTCGTCGTCTGCGGGAAGGGCCCCGAGACCGCCCGGGGACGTCGACCCGAGCTGCCGTCCCCGCCCGACTGCGGGGAACCCGGGCGCAGATCCCCCTCCGCAGCCCCGACTTCCCGGCAACCGTGCTCCGGGGACCTGGCGGCGGTGCGGTCCGGGAGACCGCGACGTCAGGGGTTGAGGCCGAGGGTCTCCATGCGCTCGGTGTGGGCGCCGGTGATGCGGTCGATCAGCCGGGCGATGCCGGCGAAGTCCCCGGTGCCCTCGACGATCAGCGCGGCGAGCTGGTCGCGCTCGGCGATGACGGCCTGCGACTGGCGCACGGCCTCCCCCACCAGCCGCCGTCCCCACAGCGCGAGCCGGCCGGACAGCGTGCGGTCGGTGGCGATGGCCGAGCGCACCTCCCGGACGGCGAAGTCGGCGTGGCCGGTGTCGGCGAGGACGTCGAGGATGAGCGCCCGGTCGGGGTCGGGCAGGTGGGCCGCGATCTCCCGGTAGAAGTCCGAGGCCAGGCCGTCGCCGACGTAGGCCTTGACCAGCCCCTCCAGCCAGGTGCGCGGCCGGGTGCTCTCGTGGAAGGCGTCCAGAGCCGGGACGAAGGGCGCCATCGCCGTCATCGGGTCGGCGCCCAGCTCGGTCAGCCGGGCGGTCAGCCGGACGTGGTGGTCGATCTCGGCCGCCGCCATGCGCGCCAGCGCGGCCCGGCCGGCGAGGGTGGGGGCCAGCCGCGCGTCCTCGGCGAGCCGGTCGAAGGCGGTGAGCTCGGCGTAGGACAGCACGCCCAGCAGGTCGATGACGGCCTGCTCGTCGACGGCGTCCACTGGCAGCTCCCGGGTCGGCGGAGGGTCGGGCCACTGCCCCGGACGGGTGGGCTCGGGGCCCCGGGCAGCGCGGCGCAGGGAGGCTAACCGGTGCGCGCGCTATGGTGGGAATCGGCGAGCCCTCGGGTTCGCTGGTGCATCTGCGCGCTGACGACCGCTGGAGACGACGCCCCGAGGGGTTTCCTCCCGGACCGACACCGAGGTGCGGCCCGGTTTCTGCTGGCCGCGTCGGCGCTGGAACCGATCCCGCGACACCCGACCGGGACTGGTGCGACAGCGGCGCGATCGCGCCTCCGGAGCCGGTCCCCCAGCAGACCAGAGGCGAGACACCGACCTTGACCGAGAACACCCCCACCACCCCCGAGCTCGACCACGCCGAGTCCGGCGCTCCCGCCCCCGAGCAGCTCGAGCAGGCCGTCGAGGAGCTCGGCGGCGCGCCCGTCGCCCCGGACGCCCCGCTGTTCAGCGACTTCGATGTCCACCCCGACGTCGTCGCGGCGCTGGCCGAGGCCGGCATCACCCGGACCTTCGCCATCCAGGAGCTGACCCTCCCCCTGGCGCTGGCCGGCAACGACCTCATCGGCCAGGCACGCACCGGCACCGGCAAGACCCTCGGCTTCGGCGTCCCGCTGCTGCAGCGCGTCGTCCCGGCTGCCGAGGGCGGCGACGGCGTCCCGCAGGCGCTGGTCGTCGTCCCCACCCGTGAGCTCTGCGTGCAGGTCTCCCGCGACCTGGCCACGGCCGGCGCGAAGCGCGGCATCCGCGTGCAGGCCATCTACGGCGGCCGGGCGTTCGAGCCGCAGGTCGCCGCGCTGCAGGCCGGCGTCGAGGTCGTCGTCGGCACCCCGGGCCGGCTGCTCGACCTGGCCCAGCGGGGCGACCTGATCCTCGGCAAGGTGAAGGTGCTCGTCCTCGACGAGGCCGACGAGATGCTCGACCTGGGCTTCCTGCCCGACATCGAGCGGATCCTGGCGATGGTCCCGGACAAGCGGCAGACGATGCTGTTCTCCGCGACCATGCCCGGCCCGATCGTGACGCTGTCGCGGTCGTTCATGACCCAGCCGACCCACATCCGGGCACACGGCAACGACGAGGGCTCGACGGTCCCCCAGACCACCCAGTTCATCTACCGGGCGCACAACCTGGACAAGCCCGAGCTGCTGTCCCGGGTGCTGCAGTCCCGCGACCGCGGCCTGGTGATGGTGTTCTGCCGCACCAAGCGGACCGCGCAGAAGGTCGCCGACGAGCTGGTCGAGCGCGGCTTCGCCGCCGCGGCCGTGCACGGCGACCTGGGCCAGGGCGCCCGTGAGCAGGCGCTGCGCGCCTTCCGCAGCGGCAAGGTCGACGTGCTCGTCGCCACCGACGTCGCCGCCCGCGGCATCGACGTCACCGGTGTCAGCCACGTCGTGAACTACCAGTGCCCCGAGGACGAGAAGACCTACGTGCACCGGATCGGCCGCACCGGCCGCGCCGGCAGCACCGGCGTCGCGGTCACCCTCGTCGACTGGGACGACATCCCCCGGTGGCAGCTGATCAACAAGGCGCTGGAGCTGGACTTCACCGACCCGCCGGAGACCTACTCCACCTCGCCGTGGGTGTACTCCGACCTGGACGTGCCCGAGGGCGCGACCGGCCGGCTGCCCCGCTCGCAGCGCACCCGCGAGGGGCTGGACGCCGAGACCGTCGAGGACCTCGGCGAGACCGGCAAGCGCACCCGCTCCGGCGGCGGCTCCGGCGCGAGCCGTGGCCCCGCCCGGTCGGACGAGGAGGAGCCGGCCGGCCCCCGCAAGAGCCGCCCACGCCGGCGCACCCGCGGCAGCGGTGCCGCGACGGGCGACGCCCCGGCCGCGCCGGCCGGTGCCCCCGCCGGCGAGGCCGCCCCGACCGGGGACGGCGCCGCCCGCAAGCGCCGCCGTCGTCGCCGTGGCGGCGGCTCCGGGCAGGGCTCCGCCGAGCCCGCCGCGTAAGCACCGGTCGGGTGCCCGTCACGTCCCTGCGCCGCCCGCCGCTGCGGGTGTGGGTGTGGACGGCGGCCGTCCTCGTGCTGGCCGTCGTCGCCACCCTGCTGTGGCGGGGCTCGGACGCGGCGGCCACCGTCAGCACCACCGCGGCACCGGCCGGCGTCCCCAGCGGGACGCCGGCCGGTGCCGTCTCCACCGCCTGGACCGCCCGCACGACCCCCACCGACGGCGCGGCGCGGTCGACCGTCGACGGCGGCCGGGTCGTCGTCGGCGACGGCCACGGCGTGCGGGCGCTGGACGTCGTCACCGGCGACGAGGCCTGGCGCTACAGCCGCGCCAACGCCCGGCTCTGCGACTGGACGGTCGTCGGCGGCCGCGTCGTCGCCGCCTACGGCACCGAGGACCGCTGCGACGAGGCGGTGGCCCTCGCGGTCGACACCGGCGTCCGGCAGTGGACCCGCAACCTGGACCTGCGCCCCGACGCCGTCCTCTCCGCCACCGAGGGCATCGTGCTGGCGACCAGCCCCACCGGCGTGCTCACCCTCGACCCGGTCGGCGACAGCATCCGCTGGCGGGCCGACCCGGACGAGGGCTGCACCATCGAGGACGCCGACGTCGGTGGCGCGGGCGTCGCCCTGCTGCAGCGCTGCGCGGGGACGACGCGCGTGCGGCTGCTCGACGGCTACGACGGCACGCCGCTGTGGAGCCGCGACGTGCCCGCCGGGACGACGCTGGGCGGGGTCGAGCAGGCCGTCGTCCTCGCCGGGGAGGGCGGGGTGCAGCTGCTCGGCCCCGCCGACGGCGCCCCGCTCGGCGCGCCCGGAACCGCGCCCGCGGCAGGGGCGTCGGTGACCGGCGTCGGCTCCAGCGCGCTCGTCTGGGCCGGCGGCACCCTCACCGTCGTCGACCAGGGCACCGGAGCGGTCACCTGGCGCACCCCGGCGACCGGGCTGCCCGCCGGCCCGGTCGACCGCGCGCTGCTGGCGGCCGGGACGTCGGTGCCGGTGCCGGAGGGCGACGCCGTCGTCCTCCGCGACCTCGCGACCGGGGCCGAGCTGCAGCGCGTGGCCGCTCCCGGGCTGCTCGCCGGCGGGCTGGTCGCGGTGACCGGGCCGGTCGTCGTGCAGCAGCTGCCCGACCGGGTCCTCGCCCACCGCTGACGTGCCTCCCGGCAGCGGTGGCGCGGGCGGGGTTCACTGGGCGCCATGGTGATGCCCGGCGGCCGCGACGACCACGCCCCTGTCCCCATCGCACCCGAGGACCTCCGGCAGCTGGCCGACCACGACGCGCGCCACCGCACCTTCGACGGCCTCGCCGGCCCGCTGGCGGCACTGGACACCGGGGGCGGCGGGGAGCAGGGCACGGTCCTGCTGGTCGCGGGCTTCACCGGCAGCAAGGAGGACTTCGCGCCGCTGCTGCGTCCGCTGTGCGCCGCCGGACACCGCGTCGTCGCGCTCGACCAGCGCGGCCAGTTCGAGTCCCCCGGCCCCGACGACCCGGCCCGCTACTCGGTCGCCGAGCTCGGCGGGGACCTCGTCGCCGTCGCCCGTCAGCTGCGCGCCGAGGGGGCGACCCCGCTGCACGTGGTCGGCCACTCCTTCGGCGGGCTGGTCGGCCGCGCTGCCGTCCTGGCCGACCCGACGGCGTTCGACACGCTCACGCTGCTGGGCTCGGGTCCCGCTCGGCTGGGCGGCGCCCGGGCGCAGCTGCTCGAGCACCTCACCCCGCTGCTGGACGCCGGCGGCGTCCCGTTGGTGCACGAGACCCTCGAGCAGCTGGCCATGACCGATCCCCAGGCGCAGCTGGTGCCCCGGCCGACCCGCGAGTTCCTGTCCCGCCGGTTCCTCGCCAACAGCGCCGCCGGCCTGCGCGGCATGGCCGACGCGATGACCCGCGAACCCGACCGCGTCGCCGAGCTGGCGGCCACCGGCGTCCCGGTGCTGGTCACGCACGGCGCCGCGGACGACGCCTGGACGCCGGAGGCCCAGGCGGACATGGCACGGCGGCTCGGAGCCCGCTACGAGGTGATCGAGGGCGCGATCCACTCCCCCGCGATCGAGAACCCACCCCGCACCCTCGAGGTGCTGCTCGGCTTCTGGGCCGCCGTGCCGTCCACCACCGGTGTGCTCCGGTGAACCGGCTCCCCTCGATCCGCGACTTCACCGCCGAGGAGGACCTCCTCGGCTTCTTCGGCCCCGACAGCGTCACCTGGCGCATCCACGCCGACCCGGCCTTCTCCGTCGGCGGCATCCGGGCGCTGCTGCTGCAGGCACTGCACCCCGTGGCCATGGACGGCGTCGCCCGCTTCTCCACGGCCTTCACCGAGGACCCGTGGGCGCGGCTGACCCGCACCGCGGAGTACGTCGCCACGCTGACCTTCGGCACCCGCCGCGACGCCCTGCGGTCGGTGCGCCGGGTGCGCGGCCTGCACCGGGGCAAGTCGGCGGTCGAGGAGGGCACCGGGCGCAGCTACTCCGTCGACGACGCCGACCTGCTGCTGTGGGTGCACTGCTGCGAGGTCGACTCGCTGCTGTCGGTCGCCCGGCGCGCCGGGGTCCCGCTGACCGACGACGACGCCGACCGCTACGTCGCCGAGCAGGTGACCGCCGCGGTGCTGATCGGCTGCGCGGCCGAGGACGTGCCCGCGACCGCCGCCGAGCTCGACGCCTACCTGGAGCGGATGCGCCCGCAGCTGGCCGCGACCCCGGCCGCCCGCAACGCGTCCCGGTTCGTGCTGGTGCCGCCGATGCCTGGCTGGGTGCAGCTGCTCACCCCGGCGCGGCCCGCATGGAGCACGCTGGCCGCCCTCGGCGCCGCCAGCCTGCCCGGGTGGGCCCGCCGGGTGTACGGGCTGCCGGGCTACGGGCTGACCGACACCGCGGCCACCGCGGGCCTGCGCGCGTTCCGGCAGGCCGCGCTGGCGGTGCCGGTGCGGGTCCGGGAGTCGCCGATCGTGCGGGCGGCGAGGGAGCGCGTCGCGGCGGCGGAGGAGCTCACGGCCTGACGTCGTCCAACTCGCGGCGGGCCGCGGCGAGCACCGCGGCGGCCACCCGGTCCAGCGAGGGTGAGCGCAGCCGCCACTGCTGCCAGTGCAGGACGACGTCGACCGCGCCGTCCGGGTCCAGCGCGACGAGCTCACCGGCGGGCTCCTGCTGCGCCGGCACCATGCCCCACCCGAGGCCCAGCCGCACCGCGCTGACGTAGTCGGCGGACGCCGGCACGTGGTGCACCGGCGGGACGGCGCCGACCCCGCGCTGCCGCAGGTAGCGGTGCTGCAGGTCGTCCCGCCGGTCGAAGACCACCACCGGCGCGCGCCCGAGTGCGGCCGGGTGGACGCCGTCGGCGAACCACCGGCCCGCGAAGGCAGCGGTGGCCATCGGCCGGTAGCGCATGCTGCCCAGCCGGGTCACGGTGCACCCCGGGACCGGCTCGGCGTCGGCGGTGACCGCGGCCATCACCCGCCCGTCGCGGAGCAGCGCGGCGGTGTGCTCCTGGTCCTCGCGGTGCAGGTCGAAGGCGAGCTCGCCGGCCAGCGGGGCGAGCGCGGGCAGCACCCAGGTGGCCATCGAGTCGGCGTTGACCGCGATCGGCAGGGTCACCGGGTCGTGCTCCCCGTCCGCGGCGAGCTCGCGGGTGGCGTCCGCGGTCAGCAGGGCCACCTGGCGGGCCAGCCGGAGCACCGCCTGCCCGGACTCGGTGACCCGCACCGGCCGGCTGCGCACCAGCAGCACCCGGCCGGTCGCCGTCTCCAGGGCCTTGAGCCGCTGGCTGATCGCGCTCGGTGTCACGTGCAGTGCCCGGGCGGCGCCGTCCAGCGTGCCCGCGGTGACGGTCGCCTCCAGCGCCCGGAGCTGGGCCAGGTCGAGGTCCACAGCCACCATCAGACCAGCTACAGGTGCGAAAGGAACATGAGCGGAACTGGCGGACGTCGCCGCCTACCGTCGCCCGGGTGACCCCCGCGCTGCTCGCCGCCGTCTCGGGCCTCGGGCTCGGCCTGTCCCTGATCGTGGCGATCGGGGCGCAGAACGCCTTCGTGCTGCGCCAGGGTCTGCGCACGGAGCACGTCGCCGCCGTCGTCGCCGTCTGCCTGCTCTCCGACGCCGTCCTGATCGCCGCGGGCACGGCCGGGGCGGGGGCGCTGGTGACCCGGGTGCCGGAGCTGCTCACCGTCGTCTGCCTGGCCGGCGCGGCCTTCCTGCTGGCCTACGGAGCGATGGCCGCGCGGCGGGCGGTGCGCCCGGCCGCGCTCGTGACCGAGGAGGCCGGACGCCGGGCCGGGCTGCTGGTCACCGTGACCACCTGCCTGGCGCTGACCTGGCTCAACCCGCACGTCTACCTGGACACCGTGGTCCTGCTCGGCTCGCTGGCCAGCACCTGGGACGACGACCGGTGGTGGTTCGCCGCCGGCGCCGCGGTGGGCAGCACGCTGTGGTTCGTCGGCCTCGGCTACGGGGCGCGGCTGCTGCGCCCGCTGTTCGCCCGGCCGTCGTCGTGGCGGGTCCTCGACGCGGTCATCGCGGTCGTCATGGTGACCCTGGCCGCGGGGCTCGTCGTCCGCGCGGTCTGAGAGGACCCCCTGCCCCCCACCACTCGCGAGCTCGCGGCGGGGCCCTGCAGGGGGCCGCCCTGCGCCGGCCCGCTGCGTGCGAGCGGGTCCTGCTACTCCTCGGGCAGGAAGCTCCACGTCTCCCGCGACGGGGTGGCGGCCCGGCCGGGCGCGCAGCTGGGCCGGAAGTCGCACCAGCCGCACTGCCGGCCCGGGAGCGCGGGGAAGGCGGCGTCCGGGTCCGCCCCGGCGTCGAGCGCCGCGGTGGCCGTGGCGATGTCGGCGGCGACGTCCTCGGCCCGGCGGACGTGGTTGGCCAGCGACCGGTCGGTGTGCTCGAAGGCGGCCACCGTGCCGCTGGGCAGGTGGTGCAGCTCGACGCGGCTGCACGGCCGGCGCAGGGTGCGGCGCACCCCGAGCACGTAGGCGGCCAGCGCGGGTGACCCGCGGGCCTCGTCGTCGGTGGAGACCGACCGGCCGGTCTTGTAGTCCACGACGACCAGCTCGTCGCCGCGCTGGTCGATGCGGTCGACCCGGCCCGAGAGCGCCAGCCGCTCGGTGGTGGCGGCCACCTGCCGTTCGGTGCCGACCGGCTCGTCGGCGGGGTCGAGGCCGGTCAGGTAGTCGGTGAGCCAGCCCGCGGCGCGGGTGCGCCACCGCTCGGACTGCTCGGCGTCGCGGAAACCCGCCGTCGACCAGACGCCGTACAGCAGCTGGCGGGCCGCGGCCGGGGTGCGCTTCGGGAGCGGCAGCTCCCACCAGGAGCGCAGCGCGGCGTGCACCGCCGACCCGACGCTGTTGTGCGCCCACGCCGGGCCCTTCGCCGGGGTCGGCCGGTCGACGTAGGCGTGCCGGTAGCGGCGCGGGCAGTCGGCGAAGGCGGCCAGCTTGCTCGGCGTGGCCGGGAACAGCCGCCGCGGCATGCCGGGCATCTTCAGCTGCGCGCCTCCCATGGCCGCCACGCTAACCGGCGTCCCCGACCGTCCCGGTGAACGGCGCGGCGCCCGTCCCGGCGGCCAGCAGCGCCTCGTACTGGTCCGGAGCGGTGGTGCAGGCGGCGATCGGCGTCGTCTTGTTGCTGCCGTGGTAGTCGCTGGAGCCGGTGACCAGCAGCCCGAGGTCGGCGGCCAGCCCGCGCAGGTGGGCGCGCTCGTCGGGGTCGTGGTCGGGATGGTCGACCTCCAGGCCGAGCAGACCCATCCCGGCCATCGTCGCGACGGCCTCGTCCCCCACCACCCGGCCGCGCCGCGTGGCCAGGCCGTGGGCGAACACCGGCACCCCGCCGGCCGCCCGCACCAGCGCGATGCCCTCGAGGACGTCGGTGTCGGCCTTGGCGACGTAGAAGGGGCTGCGGTGGTGCAACAGGGTGGCGAAGGCGTGGTCGACGGAGTCGACCACGCCGGCCTCGACCAGGGCGCGGGCCACGTGCGGCCGGCCCACCACGCCGCCGCCGGCGCGCTCGACGATCTCGGCCCAGACCACCGGGTGGCCGGCCTCGGCCAGCGCGGACACGATCCGCTCGCCGCGGCCGAGCCGCTCCTCGCGCAGCCGCGCCCGCTCGGCGGCCAGCGCGGGGTGCTGCGGGTCGAACAGGTAGGCCAGCAGGTGCACGCTGATCGGCGGCGCCCCCGCCGGGAACCAGCGGCAGGACAGCTCCATCCCGGGGACGACGGTCAGCCCGTCGGGGCGGGCCGCCGCGGCCTCCGCCCAGCCCGCGGTGGTGTCGTGGTCGGTCAGGGCGACGACGTCGAGGCCGGCGGTCCGCGCCGCGGCCAGCACCCCGGCCGGGCTGTCGGTGCCGTCGGACACCGACGAGTGCGTGTGCAGGTCGATGCGCATCAGCGCCCAGACTGCCGCACCCGCCGTCCGGCCACCCGCCCGGCTCAGGGGTCCTGCGGCTGCGGCGGGACGGGAGCGGTGTCCCGGCGCCCGCCGGTCTCGCCGCCGGGCTCCGGTCGTCGAGGGCTGCGCGGCGACGGCTCGGGGTTGCCCTCGTCGTCCCCGGAGTCGGCGCCGTCCCCTCCGAACAGCAGGTCGCTCACCCGGCGGTACATCTGGTCCGCGTGCGGCAGGTAGGTGATCTCCGACAGCGCCTGCTGCTGGCCGGCCGACTCGAAGCGGAACGTCCCGTAGCCGAGCAGCTGGCCGAGCAGCGTCTCCTTGTAGGTGAGGTCGGTGATCCGGCGCAGCGGCAGCAGGGCGACGGTCCGGACGACGATCCCCGTGGTCAGCAGGACCCGCCGGTTGGTGACGATGAAGTGCCGCATCCACCACTCGCCGCCGCGCAGCGCCAGGTACCCCAGCGCGCCGGCCAGCAGGACCAGGCCGAGGGTGGCGGTGACCCGGTTGTCGGGGTCGAGCAGCATGGTCCACAGGCCGACCGCGAGCACCGGCAGCGCCTTCAGCGCGGGCACGACGAGCACCGCCCAGTGCCGGCGGGTGGCGACGACGGGCGGCTGCTCGTGCGGGAGCAGGTACTTCTCGGCGTCCTTGCTCCACCGCGGCCGGCGGCCGTCGGGGTCCGGTGCCGCCGGGCCGCCCACGCCGGCCTAGGCGAGGGACTCGAAGAAGGAGGCGAGGGACGTCGCGGCGTCGCCGATGGCCTGCCCGGCGCTGCGGACGAACTCCGCGGAGCTCTCCGGCGCCGAGATGACGTAGAAGATCACGAAGGCGAGTGCCAGCCAGGTGAGGAGCTTCTTCACCGTCACCTCCGCGGTGGCCGTCGGGCGGGCGTGCGGACGACGGTCGCCCGCACGGCGAGCCCCATGGGTAACACACGTCGCAGGGCTCACCGCCCGGGACACGCCGCCCGGCCGGGTCCGTCCGTCACGGCCCCGGCAGCAGGTGCTCGCTGGGCGGGCCGAGCGGCAGGTCGGGGTAGAGCCGGTCCCGCAGGTCGACCAGCTCCATCTGTTCGGCCAGCAGCCAGGCGGCCGACATGGGCCACATGACCAGCCACAGCCAGACGCCGAAGGCCTCCCCCACGAAGGCGGCGCGGTCGTCCGACGTCGGCACCGCCCACAGCGGCGCGTGCTGGCCGGCGGCCTCGACGGCGGCCGACGACGGGCCGGAGATGACGTCGCCGGGGTCGAGGCCGGGCAGCCCGGCGTAGCCGCAGCCCACGCCGGTGCCGGGCTCCTCCGCGACGAGCACGAGCTCGGCCGAGCCGCCCAGGGGCGCGGGCCCGGCGCAGTCGACGACGATCGCGCGGGCGCCGGGCTCCCCACCCCAGGCCAGACCGGTGAGCGACCAGCCCGGTGGCATCGGGTCCGGCGCCCACGCGGGCACCCGGGCGTCGGCGGTGACCGCGGCGATCGCGTCGTGCGCCACCAGCAGGGTGTGGTGCAGCGGCGTCACCGCGCCGTGCACGTGGCACCAGGCCTGCGCGGAGTTCCCGGGGCGGACGGTCACCCGTTCGCCGCACCGGGGACAGACCGTGGACGCAGTCATCGGGCATCACCGTCCTGTGACCTGGCGGGTTCGTCAAGCGCTGGCCGCTGCGGGGCGTGCGTACCGTGCGGGACGTGCCGACCGCCGCCGAGGACCCGCTGCCGGTGGTCGCCTGCGTCGGTGCGGTGGTGCTCGACGCCCGCGGCCGGCTGCTGCTGATCCGGCGGGGCAACGAGCCCGGCCGCGGGCTGTGGTCGGTGCCCGGCGGCCGGGTCGAGGCCGGGGAGTCGGTGGCTGCGGCGGTCGAGCGCGAGGTGCGCGAGGAGACCGGCCTGGCGGTACGGGCCGGCGCCGAGGTGGGCCGGGTGCGCGTCCCGGGTCCCGGCGTCGTCTACGACGTCGTGGACGTGGCCTGCACGCTGCTGGACCCGGACGCCGCGCCGGTCGCCGGGGACGACGCGGAGGCCGTCACCTTCGCCGGTGCGGCCGACCTCGCGCGGCTCAGTTGCACCCCGCGGCTGCTGGAGACGCTGCGCGGCTGGGGCGTGCTGCCGCCCTGACCCGGGCCCGGGGGCACGCCCGCCGGTCAGCTGCGCGGCTCCGGTTCCGGGCGGCCGGGCTGCTCGCCGCCGCGGGCCTCGCCGTAGGAGCGCTTGGGCACCATGACCTTGCGGCGGAAGACGCAGACCACCGTGCCGTCCTGCTTGTAGCCGATGGTCTCCACGTGGACGACGCCGCGGTCGTCCTTGGACCTCGACGGCGTCTTGTCCAGGACCGTCGTCTCGCCGTAGACCGTGTCGCCGTGGAAGGTCGGCGCGACGTGCCGCAGCGACTCGATCTCCAGGTTGGCGATGGCCTTGCCCGACACGTCGGGGACGCTCATGCCGAGCAGCAGTGAGTAGACGTAGTTGCCGACGACGACGTTCTTGCCGAAGTCGGTGGTCTCCGCCGCGTAGTGGGTGTCCAGGTGCAGCGGGTGGTGGTTCATCGTGATCAGGCAGAACAGGTGGTCGTCGTACTCGGTGACGGTCTTGCCCGGCCAGTGCTTGTAGACCGCCCCGACCTCGAACTCCTCGTAGTACCGGCCGAACTGCACGTGCTGCCTCCGGGTGTCGACGCTGACGGCGGGGCACCGGACGGCACGCGGGCAGGGCCCTCCACGACCGGCGGGCCAGGTCGCCCACCACGCGTCGGTGACCCATCTGGACGGGCGCCGATCCTACGATGCGCCCGTGCTCCCGGTTCCCCCCGTTCCGGACGCCGAGGAGACCGGTGTCCTGACGCTTTCGCCCACCGGCCGGCGGGTCCGTCTCGCCGCCACCGGCGTGGTGCTCGCGCTGCTGCTCGGAGGCACCGTGTGGGGCACCGACTCCGACTTCCCGTTCGGCCCGTTCCGGATGTACTCCACCCGCGCCGATCCCGACCGGCCGGTGGTGTCCACGAGCGTGGTGGGCGTGACCGCGGACGGCGACGAGGTCCGGCTGTCCGGCGGCGAGGTCGGGCTTCGACGGGCGGAGTTCGAGGGCCAGCTGCCCCGGCTGGTCGACCAGCCGGAGCTGCTGGGCCTGCTGGCCGACTCCTACGCCGAGGGCCACCCGGACGCCGAGCCGCTGGTAGCAGTGCGCGTGGTGCAGCGGAGGCACGCGCTCGACGACGGCCGGCGGACCGGTGAGGTCACCGAGAGCGTGCTCGTCGACCACGCCGTCCGCGCCCAGGAGGGCACCCCGTGAGCACCGCCGTGTCCCCCGGAGCGGGCGCCACCCCCGCCGCGTCGCCGTCCCCGCGCGCCCGTGGCCTGTCGGGCTGGTGGTTCCGACCCGTCCCGCTGGCGCGCATCGCCGTCGTGCGCACCATCGCGTACCTGTTCGTGCCGGTCGACGTCTTCCTGACGACGGCCTGGATCCGCGCCCACGCCGACGTCCCCACCGAGTGGTACCAGCCGCTGACCATCGGCCAGCTGCTGCCGCTGCCCGCACCCACGCCCGTGGTGGTCGCGGTCGTGCAGTGGGCCCTCGTCGCGGCCGCACTGGCGGCCGCGACCGGCCGGTCGCCCCGCCTGCTCGGCACCGCCGTCTTCCTGCTCTACGTGCAGTGGATGGTCATCGGGATGAGCTACGGGAAGGTGGACCACGACCGGATCGGCTACCTCGTCCTGCTGGCCGTGCTGCCCACCATCGGCCGCGTGCGGTGGCGCGACAAGCGCTCGTCGGAGGCCGCCGGGTGGGCCATGGCCGCCGTCTTCGTCACGGTGATGCTCACCTACTTCCTGGCCGCCTGGGCGAAGCTGCGCTTCGGCGGTCTCGACTGGGCCACCGGCTCGACGCTGGCCCGCGCGATCGTCCGGCGCGGGACGGTGCTGTCGGACTGGACCCTCGACGTACCCGGGCTGCTCGTGGCCGCGCAGTGGGCGATGCTCGTGCTGGAGTTCGCCGCGCCGCTGATGCTGCTCGTGTGGTCGGCCCGCGCGCGGGTCGCCCTGGTGGTGTTCCTGCTCGGCTTCCACCTGGCCGTGTTCGCCAGCGTGAAGATCATCTTCCTGCCGCACTGCGTGGCGATCCTGTCGATCCTGCCGTGGGAGCGGCTGCCCGGCGCGACGCGGTGGCTGCGCGCCCGCGTCGGTGGCGCGACCCCGGCCGAGGTCCCCCGGGCCGGGACCGCACCACCGGGCTGATCCGCTCGACGTCACATCAGCGCGCCGATGCGGGCGGCCACGTCCGCCTCGTGCTGCTGGTAGGAGGTCGCGACGCCGTCGAGCAGGCCGCCCATCCCGGTGAGTGCGTCGCTGACGCCCTGCGCACTGAGCCGCCACTGCTCGTAGAGCTCGGTGAAGCGGGCGGCGGCCTGGCTGTCGGTCCACCCCTCGAGCACCGAGGCACCCACGGTGCTCGACAGGCCGGCGTGCCGGGCGGTGGTGTCGGCGGCCTCGGCGCGGCACTGGCCGGCCAACGACTGCAGGGTGGCGATCTCGACCTTCACGTGTCCTCCTCCTCGTCCGGGGAACTCCCGGTCGGGGTGGGACGGTAGGGCGTCGGTCCCCCGCGCCGGCGCGGGCCGTCCAGAGCCCCACCGGGCGTCCACAGATGTGCCGGCGGGCCGTCCACGGCGCACCGTGCGGTCAGGGTCGACCGGTGCCCGCCCGCTCTCCCGCCACCCGTTGCTGGACCCTCGTCACGCCGTCCGGCGCCCTCGACGTGGCGCTGTCCGCCCGCGACGACGACCGGCTCGGCGCCGTCCTGCCGCTACTCGCGACCGCGGTGGGCGCGCCGGCCGCGCAGCTGTGGTCCGGGAGCACCCGGCTGGACGACGACCTGCCGCTGACCGACCCGGCACTGCTGCACGGCGCGGTGCTGGGTCTGGGCCGGCCCGGACCACGCTCGGACACCGACGCCAGGCCCGGCGCGCTCGAGCTGCAGGTCACCGGCGGCCCCGACGCCGGCACCGCGGTGCCGCTGGACCGTGGCCGGCACGTCGTCGGCCGCAGTGGCGAGGCGGCCGTCCGGTTGACCGACCCCGCCGTCTCGCGCCGGCACCTGCTCGTCGAGGTCGGCAGCAGCGACCTGCAGGTCAGCGACCTCGGCTCGAGCAACGGGAGCCGGCTGGGAGGCGATCGCCTCGGCCGGCAGCCGACGCCGTGGGCCGCCGGGACGCCGCTGCAGGTGGGGGCGAGCACGCTGCGGACGGCCGGGCCCGGCAGCGCGCGGGCGTCCCTCCGCCCCGGTGAGGGCGGACGGCTGCGCCTGCGGCCGCACCCGCGCCTGCAGGCCCCGCGCGAGGACGCCGAGGTGGTCCTGCCCGCGCCGCCGGTCCCGGGTCCACCGCGGCGGCTGGCCTGGGCGGCCGTGGCGCTGCCAGCGGTCGGCGGCGTGGTCCTGGCCTGGGTGCTCGGCGTGCCGCACTTCCTGTTCTTCGCGCTGCTGAGCCCGGTGGTGGCGCTCGGCACGTGGCTGTCCGACCGGTGGTCGGGCCGGCGCAGCACGCGGCGGGCGCGCGCCGCGCACGCGGTCGAGCTGTCCGCGGCGCGGTCCCGGCTGGCGGCCGCACTGCACGCCGACTCGCGCGCCGCCGAGGCGGCGCACCCGGACCTGGCCACGCTCGCCGCCGCGGCCCGCCGGCGGTCCACCGACCTCTGGCAGCGCCGCCGCTCGGATCCCGACGCGCTGCTGGTGCGGCTGGGCAGTGGCCCGGGTGAGTCCCGGGTGACCTGCGTGGAGCCCGACGGCACCCGGCGCCGCGAGCAGTCCGAGCTGTTGCCCGTCGTCGTCGAGCTGACCGGCAGCGGGGGCCTCGGCATCGCCGGCCCCCGCGGCCCGGCCGTCGGAGCCCTCGCGGCCGTGCTCGGACAGCTGGCCGCGCTGCACGCTCCCGGCGAGGTGGACCTCGCCGTGCTGACCACACCGGGCCGGCTGCCGGACTGGGCGTGGCTGCGCTGGCTGCCCCACCTGGCGCCGGACGCGGTGCACGCCCGCAGCGACGCCCCGGCGGACGGCGCCGACGACGAGTCGCTCCGGTGGCTGGCCGCCCTGCTGGCACGTCGGGCCGGCGGGGACGCCGTTCCCGGCTGGGTCGTCGTGCTGGTCGACCGGCCGATCGGACCGCACCTGCTCACCGCGCTGCGCCGCGCCCGCAGCTCGGGGGTGGTGACCCTGGCCTGCGGCCCCTCGACGGCCGAGCTCCCCGGGTCCGCCGACGCCGTGCTCGAGCTCAGCGGCGAGACCGGTGAGCGGGGCACCCTGCTGCGACCGGGGGCCGGCGTCCGGCCGATCGCGGCGGTCGACCGGCTGCCCCGGCCGGTGGCGGCCCGGCTGGCCCGCAACCTGGCCGCGCTGGCTCCGGCCGACTCGGTCGCGACCGTCCCCCGGCGGGTCCGGTTGCTCGACCTGCCGGAGGTGGGCGGGACCGGGTGGTCCCGGAGCCGGGACCGGCTCGCCGCGACGCTCGGCCGCACCGCCACCGGAGAACTCACCGTCGACCTGTGCCGGCACGGGCCCCACGCACTGGTCGCCGGGACGACGGGATCGGGCAAGTCCGAGCTGCTCCAGACCTTGATCGCCGGCCTCGCCCTGACCCATCCGCCGGACCGCTGCTCGTTCCTGCTCGTCGACTACAAGGGTGGTGCGGCCTTCGCCGAGGCCGCGGAGCTGCCGCACACGGTCGGGCTGCTCACCGACCTCGACGGCGCCGCCACCGCCCGGGCGCTGCGGTCGCTGACCGCCGAGCTCACCCGCCGTGAGGAGCTGCTGGCCGTCCACGGCGTTGCCGACCTGGCGCTGCTCCCCGACGGGGTGGAACTCGCTCGCCTGGTGATCGTAGTGGACGAGTTCGCCGGCCTCGCCGAGGAGCTGCCCGCCTTACTGTCCGGCCTCGTCGGCATCGCCCAGCGGGGCCGCTCGCTCGGCGTGCACCTCGTCCTGGCCACGCAGCGGCCGGGCGGCGTCGTGTCGCCGGAGATCCGGGCCAACTGCACGCTGCGCATCTGCCTGCGCACCACCGACGAGGCCGAGTCCCGCGACGTGCTCGGCACCCCCCAGGCCGCCGCGCTGCCGGTCGACACCCCCGGCCGCGGCTACCTGCGCACCGGGGGCAGCGCCCCGGTGCTGTTCCAGGCCGCCCGCGTCTCCGGCGCACCACCGGACGTCCGCGACCCCGGCCCGCGGGTGGCTCGTTGGCGCTGGCCGGCAGCCCCCGACCCGGCCACCGTGGACGACGTGCCGACGAGTCCCAGCGACCTGGCCCGGCTCACCGGCGCCCTGGCACGCCGGGCCGCCGAGGCCGGGCTGCCGCGGCCCCACCGCCCCTGGCTCCCGCCCCTCCCCGACCGCCTCCCGGCCACGGACCTGCCGCACCCCGCCGGCGGCGACGCACCCGACCGTCTGCGGGTGGGGGTGCTCGACCGGCCCGAGGCGCAGGCGCAGGAACCGCTCGTCCTGGACCTGGGCCGCGCCGGTGGCTGGCTCGCCGTGGGCGGAGCCGGGAGCGGCCGGACGACGTTCCTGCGGACCGCGCTGGCCGAGGCGGTGACCGCGCTCCCGCCGGACCGGCTGCACGTGCACGTCCTCGACCACGCCGGCGGCGGGCTCGTCGCGGCCGTGTCCGGCCTCCCGCACACGGGGACCGCCGTCAGCCGGGACGACGCCCTGCGCACCGTCCGGCTGCTGGACCGGCTGGCGCAGCAGGTGGCCGCCCGCCGCGCCGCCCCGACCGGCGAACGGCCGTACCTGCTGCTGCTCGTCGACGGCGTCGAGTCGCTCATGGCCCAGCTGGACGAGGCGGACCCGGGAAACGGGTCGGCGGCCTTCCTGCGCCTGGTCCGGGACGGCGGGGCGGCCGGGCTGACCTGCCTGCTCACCGGCGACCGGGCCGTCCCCGGGGGCCGGCTGGCGGGAGCCGTGGGCACCCGGCTCGTCCTGCCGCTGCCCGACCGCGCCGACTACGCCGTCGCCGGCATCCCCGCCCGGGAGGTGCCCGCGCACCGGCCGCCGGGACGCGCGCTGGTCGGCGAGGGTGCCCGGGAGTGCCAGCTCGCCCTCCCCCGCCCCCTGCCGACCGGCGTGCCGACCGTCCCGCCCGGCCGGCACCGGCCGCTGTCGGTGCCGGAGCTGCCGGCCGCGCCGGTGCTGACCCTGACCGGTCCGGGGGCGGAGGGGGATCCCCTGCGCCTCCTGGTCGGACCGGGTGGGGACGACGGCGGCGTCCTGGCGGTCGACCTGCGGCGGACCGGCGGCCTGCTCGTCGCCGGTCCACCGGGCAGCGGGCGGAGCACCGCGCTGGACTCCTGCGCCGGCTCCCTCGCCGCCGCGGGCGTCGCCGTGCTGCGGGTCGGCCGCGGCGCCCTGGCGGACGCCGGGCCGGGCCAGCGGGGGTTGGACGCCGCCGACCTGGGCGGCTGGCAGGAGTGGCTCATGGAGCTCGACGGGGCCCCCGGCGCAGTCGTCGTCGACGACTCCGGGCTGCTGGCCGACTCGGTGGTGCTGGGCGCGCTGGCCGCGGCCGAGGGTGTGCCGGGCCTCGTCCCCGTGGTCGCGGGGACCGCCGCCGAGCTGTCGACCGCCTTCCGCGGCCCGGTGCCCGCGCTGCGGAGGCGGCGCAGCGGCCTGCTGCTCTGCCCCGCCCCGGGGGACGCCGACCTGCTGGGCATCCGGCTCCCCCGGACCCCCGTGCCCACGCGGCCCGGATCGGGCTGGTTGGTGGTGGCGGGGGTCGCGCAGCGGGTGCAGGTGGCCCGCCGGGAGTCGCGGGCAGGGGTCCCGGTCGGTGTTCGCGGGGCGGACTGGTGACCGGCCGCCCGGCACCCGGCTCAGAGCAGCTCGAGCAGCGTCCCGATCTCCTGCGTGGCGTACCAGGCGAGCTCGTGCCCCTCGGCCTGGTCGACGACGAACTGCGCGTCCTCGCTGCCGAGGTCTGCCTCCAGGACGACGTTGACCGCCGCCCGCACGTCGTCCTCGGCGTCGGCGCCGTCCACGTGCGCACTCGCGACGTGGGCCAGCGCGACGTCGCCGACCACGCGTACGGCACCCCGGTCGGTGTCGGGGTCGTCGAGCTCGGTCACCGCGGTGTCGGGGGCGTCGGCGGCCAGCACGACACGGCGGCGGGCCGCCGAGGGGTCGACGTCGATCAGCCGGAGGCTGGCCCGCGCCGCGGCGAGCAGGGCGGCGTACTCCAGCTCCTCCTCGTCGGCCCCGGCGTCACTGAGCGCGTAGAACTCGCGCAGCGCGGGCGTGACCGCGAAGCCGGTGAGCGGCCCGGTCAGGCGCCCGTCGTCCACGAGCGTCCGCAGGACGCTCGTCGTGGCAGGCAGGTAGACGCGCACCGGGCTGGCTCCTCAGGACGGGGTGGAGAGCCGACGGTATCCCGGCGCCCGCGCGCGCCCGGTGGGCCCGGGTGGGTCGCGGGCCGGTGTGCGCCCGTGTCAGCCGGCGGTCTCGACCAGCACGGCGAGCTCCTGCTCGATGAGGTCGGCGAGCACGTCGACGTCCCCGACGCCGTCCCGGTCGGCGTTCAGGCCGAAGAAGACGCAGCCGTCGTAGCTGGTGATCCCCACCGACAGCCCCTGACCGGGAGCCAGCGGCACCACGGGGAAGACCTCGAGCATCCGGGCACCCGCCGCGTAGAGCGGCACCTGGGGGCCGGGCGAGTTGGTGACCACCAGGTTGGCCATCCGCCGGGACAGGCCGCGCGCCGCGCGGGCGCCGAGGGCGTGCAGCGTGGGCGGCGCGAACCCGGTGAGCGCGATCAGGGCGTCGGCGCCGACCGACCGCCGGTGCTGGTTGACCCCGCGCATGGCGTAGCTCAACCGCGCGAGCCGCACCCGCGGGTTCGGCTCGCCCACCGGGAGGTCGACCAGGTAGCTCGACACCCGGTTGCCCGGCGCCTCCTCCTCCTCGCCCTGCACCGACACCGGCACCAGCGCCCGCACCGACGTCGAGCCGACGACCGCCTGCCCCCGGGACAGCAGCCAGTCGCGCAGCGCGCCGGTCACGACGGTCAGCAGCACGTCGTTGACCGTGCCGCCGTGGGCCTTGCGGACCCGTTTGACGTCGTCGAGCTCGACGCGCGCCACCGCGACCCGGCGCTGGCTGCCGCTGGTCGCGTTCAGCGGGCTGCTCGGCGCCGGGAACAGGGCGGACCGCGCCGCCCGCACGGCCCCGCCGGCGGCGCCGGTGAGCCGCGCGCCGGTGGCGCGCACGTCGGTGACGGCGTGCCGCGCGGTCTCCACGACGGCCGACGGGCGCTGCACGTACTCCTCCACCGCCTCGCCGACCAGCTGCAGGACCCCGGGCAGCCGACGGGGGCGCCACTGCTCCGGCTCGGGCAGGAACGCATCGGGCGAGTGGTCGAGCAGCACCTGGCCGATGTCGACGGTGCCGAGCCCGTCGACCAGCGCCGGGTGGGTCTTCGTGATCACCGCGACCCGGCCCTCGGGCAAGCCCTCCACCAGGTAGAGCTCCCACAGGGGACGGCCGCGGTCCAGCGGCCGCGCGACCACCCGCGAGACCAGGTCGAGCAGCTGCGCCTGGGTCCCCGGGCGGGGCACCGCAGATCGGCGGACGTGGTACTCGACGTCGAAGTCGGGGTCGTCGGCCCAGACCGGGTTGGCCAGGTGCCCGGGCACCTCGAGGACCCGCTGGCGGTAGCGCGGCACCAGCGGGAGGCGGGCCTCGACCAGGGAGGCGAGCGCGTCCAGGCCACCGGTCGGCGGCTCGAGCACCAGCACCCCCGCGACGTGCATCGGGTTGTCGGGCTTCTCGAGGTAGAGGAACGACGCGTCCAGGGTGGTCAGGCGCTCCACCGTCGGTCTCCTCCCGGTCGGGTGCCCCACGCTACGGCGCGGCGCCGCCGGGGGCACCCCCGTCGGCGGTGGGGCATCCCTCCGCCTGAGGAGGCCGTCGTCATCCGGCGCGGCGACCCAGCCGGGGTCGCCCGCGGCCGGCGGCCGGCACCGGCACGCCGGTCAGCGCGGCCGCCATCGACCGCAGCCCCTCCCGCAACGGGGAGGCCGGCGCCACCTCGGCCAGCGTGCGGCCCGCGGCCAGTGCCGCGTCGGTGGCCCGGCGGTCGGCGGGGAGGAAGAAGCCCACCTCGCGACCGGCGAAACGCCCGAGCGCCTCGCCGATCTCCCGGCGCGGGTCACCGGGCACCGGCCCGCGCCGCACCTGGTTGACCACCACGACCGGCTCGACGTCCGGGAGGACCTCGCGCAGTTCGCCGAGGGCCCGGATGCTCCGCTGCAGCGCCACGGGGTCCGCACCGCTGACGCACAGCACGGTGTCGGCGGCCTCCAGGACCGTGAGGGTCACGCCGTTGCGCCGAGGGGCGGCGGTGTCGAAGGAGAGCTCCTCGTCCTCCTCTAGGCTGAAGGCGCAGTCGACCACGGTCAGCGCGGCGCTGCGACGGACCTCGTCGAGCACGGCGGCGACGGCGTGCGGGCGGAGCTCCGGCCAGCGGTCGGCGCGGGCCAGCCCGGTGAGGACGCCGAGCCGGGGCCGCACCGACCACGCCAGGCGGGCCAGCGCCGCCTCGTCGAGGGTGCCTGCGGCCGCCTGCCGTGCCGCGCCGGCGAGTCCCGGGGACTCGTCGAGCAGGCCGAGCACCTGGGCCACGACGCCGCCGTAGACGTCGGCGTCGACCAGGAGGGTGCTCACGTCGAGCCGGGCGGCCTCGTCGGCGAGCCCGACGGCCACCGTGGTCCGACCCGGCGCACCGGTCGGGCCCCAGACCGCCACCACGCGACCGCGACCGGCCGACCGCCGGGGCGCCGGCTCAGGAGTGCCGTACGCGGGCAGCGCCGCACGTGGGTCCGCGATGTCCCGGCCGGACGGCGTGCTCCCGGACACCGCCTCGCGCAGCGCCCGGGCGATCGCCTCGGGCTCGGCGTCGGCGGGCAGGACCCGCCCGATGCCCAGTCCGCGCAGCCGGTCTGCGGCCTGCTCGTCGCCGGGGTCGACGAGCCCGACGACGGCGACCCCGGCCGCCGCCAGCCGGGCCACCGCGTCACCGTCGAGTCGCCGCAGATCGGCGGACAGCAGCGCCGCCTGCGCCGTGCCGGTGGCCGCGGCGGCCAGCAGCTCGGAGACGTCGACGCACCGGCGGACGACGGTGACCCCGTGGTCGGCCCGGTCGAGCGCCCCGACCAGCGCGGACTCCCACCCGGCGCCGGTGACCGCGGTGAAGACCTGCAGCGCCATCAGGGCGCCCCGGCCGGCGGGACGGCGGGTGCCGTTGCGGGAGGCGGGGCCACGTCCGCGGCCGGCGCGGGCAGGGGGGTCGGCTCGGGCTCAGGGATCGGCGCCGGCATGGAGGGAGTGGGTGCGGCGGTCGACGGAGCCGGTGCGGCCGACGACGACGTCCCGGTCGGGCGCGCGGCCGCCGTGCCGGCCGCGCCGCCGGTGTCCACGGACCCGTGCACGACCACGACCAGCGGCCGGCCACCGATCGCGGCCAGCACTGCCGGAGCGTCCTCGACCGGGACCGAGACGACGACCTGCACCGTCGTCGTGGCCGTCGACAGCACGCCCTCGGTGCGCCCGGAGATCGCCTGCACCGGGGCCGCTGCGACGACCAGCGCCACGCTGCCGTCACCGGCCGCGGTGGCTCCGGCTGCGGGATCGGCCACGGCGTAGACGTCGACGACCTGGCCGCGGTCCAGCCCCGGCGGCACGTAGCCGGCCTGCACCGGCAGCGCGAGCTGCACCAGCTCGGCCGGCTCCTCCAGCGCGGTCCGCGGCAGCAGCTCGCCGCTGCGCACCGCCCGCGCGAGGGTGCGGCCCTCCGGCTGCGTGCTGGTCGCCAGATAGGCACCGGCGACGTCGTCGAGCCGGACGTCCACGGCCACGAGGTCCTCGGCAGCGAGCTGCGTGCCGGCGGCGAGGTCGCCCGCGGCCGACCAGACCGGCACCGTCGCGTCGGCCGCGGCGACCACGCGGGCGCCGAGGAGGACCGAGCCGAGCACCAGCAGGACGCCCAGGACCAGCCGCAGGTCGAGCCACCGCGGGGGCCGCACCCGGCGCGGCACCGTCCCCGGCACGGCGGCTGCGCCCGGGGCGGTCCCCTCCGGAGCGGTGGCCTCGGTGCGCGTGGCGCTCACAGCCAGCGGTCCCCCTCTGCACGGGTGCCGGGGACGCCTGGGTGGTCCACGGTCGGACGGCGATGATGCGGTACCGGGCCCGGTGCGTGCAGGCGTTGTCCACACGTTCGGGGCTGTGGACAGCGCGCATGCCACCCGGACGGGGCTGCCAGACTGTCGGGGACCGGACGGAGACCTGATGCCCACACCGCGGTTCCTGACCCTCGACGACGTCGCCGAGATCCTCAACGTCTCGTGGTCGCAGGCCTACGCGCTGGTGCGCCGCAAGGAGCTGATCGCCATCCAGATCGGCGGCCGCGGTCAGTGGCGGGTCGAGACCGACGAGCTCGAGCGCTTCATCGCCCAGAAGTACGCCGAGGCGCGCGCCGGCACCGTTCCGCCGGAGCCCCCCGCCGAGGAGCAGGGGGCACCGGACGACGCGACCTCCAGCCCCGGGGGGCGCAGCCGGGGCTGACCCGGTCCGGCGTCCGGGTCAGTCCAGCCCGGGCGCGAGGGTCCGCACCACCGCGACCGCCGACAGGGCCACCGCCCGCACCCCGCGCACGGCCGCCGCTCGACGGGGCTGGTCGGCAGCGTGCTCGGCCAGCTCCACGTGGTCCGCGCCGACGCCGTCCACGGTGCCGACGTACACCGACCCGTCGTCCAGGACCAGCTGCACCGCACTCCGGTCGCGGGCCAGTCCCCGCAGCGCCCGCCGCAGGTCCATCCGCACGCGCGCTGGAGCGCCCTCCCGGGGTGCGGCCGTGCCCCGTCCGAGACCGGCGACCGTGCGCACCGTGGCCGTCGCCACGAGGACCTCCCGTCGCCCCTCGTCGGTCAGCAGCAACCAGTCGGCGCCCACCTCGACGAGGACGCCGCTGACGTCCCCCGCGCCGCGGCACCGCACGGCCAGCCACCGGCCGACCGCTCCGGCCAGCCGGTCGACCAGCAGGACCGCCCCGGTCTCCACGCGCCGTCGCGACGCGTCCTCGGCCCTCTCGGCCGCGGCCTCCGCCTCGTCGAACTCCGCCTGCAGGTCGGCGAAGAGCTGTTGCCACCGCATCCGCCACCTCCTCGGTTTCCACACTAGTAGGGGCTGGTCCTTGCGTTTGCGTGCGTTTGCTTGCTTTAGTCACGCGGCACGCTGACCAGTCGAGGAGGAGACATGTCGATCCGGCGCCTGCTGGGGACGGTGGCGGCGATGGCTGTCGCGGCCGTCGCGCTGCGTTCGGTGACCCCGGACCTCGCCGCGGTCACGGGAGCCGGGCTGGACCTGCAGCGGGCCGTCGACACCACGGGCGCCGAGACGGTCCTGCTCGCCGGCGTCGCGGCGCTGGCCTGGGGCGCCTGGCTCTGGGGCGCACTCGGGCTGGTGCTCACCGCGCTCTCCGGCCTGCCCGGGGCCGCGGGCGCCGCCGCACGGGCGCTCACCCGGTGCCTGCTCCCGGCCGGTGCACGCCGCGCGGCGGCTCTCGCCCTCGGCGTCGGCCTGGTCGCCGGGGGCCCGGTGCTGACCGGGTGCGCTGCGGGTCCCGTCACCCCGGCCGTGGTCGTCGCCGCGTCGCAGAGCCCGGTCGCCGACTGGCCGGCCCCCGCTCCTCCGGTCGCGGACCGGCCCGCTCCCGTGCCCGATTGGCCGTCCCCGGCGCCCGGGGAACACGTCGTCCTGCGGGGTGAGTGCCTGTGGGACATCGCCGAGGACGACCTCACCCGCCGGGCCGGCGAGATCCCGACCGACGCCGAGGTGGCCGCCGCCGTCTCCGCCTGGTGGCAGGCCAACGCCACGGTGATCGGCCCCGACCCCGACCTCCTGCTGCCCGGTCAGGTGCTGCGTCCTCCCCCGGCGCCGTGACCGTGCCGCGCTCCGCCGTCCCTCCCCCGAACCTCCGGAGTCCCCGATGACCGCGCCCGCCACGTCCGCCCCCGTCCCGGCCGAGGACGCCGCGCCGCACACCGGCCCGCAGCCGCTGAGCGCGGCGCCCCTGCGGCTCACCGTCGTCCCGGCGCCGCAGCCGTCACTGGATCCCGAGCCCGTGCTCCGGCTCGTGCTGCCCGGGGTCGCGGTCCCCCGGGTGCCGCACCGACCGGGTCCGCGACCGCGCCCGGAGGAGCCGCGAGCCGGGTTCGTGCCGGGCTTCGAGCCGACCTGGTCGGCCCGCGCCGACCTGCCCGACCCGCGCCTCGCCGGACGGCGGCTGCTCACCCTCACCCTCGAGGCGCTGGCCGGGCGGCGGTCGCTGACCCAGGTGCAGCCGCTGACCGCGCTCGGCGTCTACACGGCCCTCACCAGCGGTCGCCGGCCGCGGTGGTGCGCCGAGGGGACGGCGCCGGTGCTGCTCGGCCCGGTGCACGTCTGCGAACCGGTCGACGGGGTCGCGGAGGTCAGCGCCGTGGCCCGCCGGTCCGGTCGGGCGCACGCGGTCGCCGCCCGGCTCGAGGGCATCGACGGTCGGTGGCGGTGCACCGCGATCCAGATCGGCTGAGCGGACCGAGCCCCAGGACGACGGAGCCCCCACCAGTCGGGACCGGAGGGGGCGTCGTCGTGCTCAGGCTCAGGCGCGCGAGGGCGCTCCGTGGCAGACCTTGTACTTCTTGCCCGAGCCGCAGGGGCACGGCGCGTTGCGCTGGGGCTCCTTGGTGCCGGTCACCGTCGCGGACTTCGCGGCCTTGGTGCGGCCGCCCTCCTTGGGCGAGGGGTCCAGGCTCGGCGCCGAGTAGCTCAGCTGCTCGGCCGGGCGCGGCTCGTCGAGGCCCTTGACCTGCATCTCCGGCCCGGTGCCCGAGGACACCGGCTCCTCGACCGCGGGCGCCGGCGGAGCGGCCTGCGCGGCGGCCGGCCGGGACCGGCGCGCCGAAGAGCTGCGCCGGGCCGCCGGCGGAGCAGCGGGTGGGGTCGCCGGCGCGGGCTCCGCCGCCGGCGCGGGCGTGGGATCCGTAGCCGGAGCGGGCGCCGTGGCCTCCGTAGCTGGAGCGGGCGCGGCCTCCGCCGCCGGCGCGGGGGCGGCCTGAGCGGCCGGTGCCGGGGCGGGCTCGGCAGCCGGTGCCGGAGCGACCGGCGCGGGAGCCGGGGCTGCCGTCGCAGCCGGCGCGGGCCGGACGGGAGCGGGCTGCGCGGGCACGGTCTGCGAAGGCGCAGTCGGCCGGGCCGGGGCCGCCGGAGCCGGGGCTGCCGTCGGAGCCGGGGCTGCCGCCGCGGCCTGGGCCTGGGCCGCCGCTGCCGCCTGCTGCCGGGCCAGCACCCGCGCCGTCCCCTGCTGGGCCGCCGCGAGCGCCTTGGCCTCGGCCTCGGCCTGCTTGGCCTGCGCCTCGGCGTCCTGCTGCGCCTTGGTCTTGACCTCCAGGTTGAACAGGAAGCCGACCGACTCCTCCTTGATGCCGTCGAGCATCGACACGAACATGTCGTAGCCCTCGCGCTGGTACTCCACGACCGGGTCGCGGTTGGCCATCGCCCGCAGGTGGATGCCCGCCCGCAGGTAGTCCATCTCGTAGAGGTGCTCGCGCCACTTGCGGTCCAGCACCGACAGCAGCACCCGGCGCTCGAGCTCGCGCATGACCTCGGCACCCAGCGCGGCCTCGCGCTCCTCGTAGGCGCGGTGCACGTCGTCGAGCAGCTCGCGCTTGAGGACGTCGGCGGACAACCCCGCCTGGTCGCCGTCGGCCACCCGCTCGACGAGCTCGTCGCGGTCCAGGCCCACCGGGTAGAGCGCCTTGAGGCCGGTCCACAGCTGCTCGAGGTCCCAGTCCTCGGCGTAGCCCATCTCGGTGGCGCCGTCGACGTAGGCGCTGACGACGTCGTCGACCATCTTGCGGACCTGCACGTGCAGGTCCTCGCCGTCGAGCACCGCACGCCGCTCGGCGTAGATGACGGTGCGCTGGCGGTTGAGCACCTCGTCGTACTTGAGGACGTCCTTGCGGACCTCGAAGTTCTGCTGCTCGAGCTGGGTCTGCGCCGAGCGGATCGCCCGGGTGACCATGCGGTGCTCGATCGGCTGGTCGTCGGGGACCCGCAGCGTGGTCATCATCGACTCGAGCATCGGGCCGTTGAACCGCCGCATGAGGTCGTCGCCCAGCGACAGGTAGAACCGCGACTCACCCGGGTCGCCCTGCCGGCCCGAGCGGCCGCGCAGCTGGTTGTCGATGCGCCGGCTCTCGTGCCGCTCGGTGCCCAGCACGTAGAGGCCCCCGGCCTCGGTGACCTGCTCGTGCTCCGCCCGCACCTGGTCCTTGGACTTCTCGAGCGCGCTGTCCCAGGCCGCCTCGTACTCCTCCGGCGTCTCCGCCGGGGACAGGCCGCGGGCGCGCAGCGCCTCGTCGGCGATGAAGTCGGGGCTGCCGCCGAGCTGGATGTCGGTGCCGCGACCGGCCATGTTGGTGGCCACGGTGACCGCGCCCAGCCGCCCGGCCTGGGCGACGATGTGCGCCTCACGCGCGTGGTTCTTCGCGTTGAGCACCTCGTGCCTGATGCCGCGCTGCAGCAGCAGCTTGGACAGCAGCTCGGACTTCTCGACGCTGGCCGTGCCGACCAGCACCGGCTGACCGGCCTCGTGCCGCTCGGCGATGTCGTCGATGACGGCGTCGAACTTGGCCTGCTCGGTCTTGTAGATGACGTCGGAGCGGTCCTCGCGGACCATCGGCCGGTTGGTGGGGATCGGGACGACGCCCAGCCCGTAGGTCTGGGAGAGCTCGGCCGCCTCGGTCTGGGCGGTGCCGGTCATCCCGGAGAGCTTGGCGTAGAGCCGGAAGTAGTTCTGCAGGGTGATCGTGGCGAGGGTCTGGTTCTCGTCCTTGATCTGCACCCGCTCCTTGGCCTCGATGGCCTGGTGCATGCCCTCGTTGTAGCGGCGGCCGGCCAGCACGCGGCCGGTGAACTCGTCGACGATCAGCACCTCGCCGTTGCTGACGATGTACTGCTGGTCGCGGTGGTAGAGCTCCTTGGCCTTGAGCGCGTTGTTCAGGAAGCTGATCAGCGGGGTGTTGGCCGCCTCGTAGAGGTTCTCGATGCCGATCTGGTCCTCGACGAACTCCACGCCCTCCTCGGTGATGGCGACCGTGCGCTTGGCCTCCTCCACCTCGTAGTGGACGTCGCGCTGCATCATGGGGGCCAGCCGCGCGAACTCGGTGTACCAGCGGTGCATCGCCGGGTCGCCGGCCGGGCCGCTGATGATCAGCGGGGTGCGGGCCTCGTCGATGAGGATCGAGTCGACCTCGTCGACGACGGCGTAGTGGTGCCCGCGCTGTACCAGGTCGGCCTTGCTCCAGGCCATGTTGTCGCGCAGGTAGTCGAAGCCGAACTCGTTGTTGGTGCCGTAGGTGATGTCGCAGGCGTACTGCTCGCGGCGGTGCGCGGGCTTCTCGCCGGAGAGGATGACGCCCACCGACAGGCCCAGGAAGCGGTGCACCCGGCCCATCCACTCGGCGTCGCGGCGGGCCAGGTAGTCGTTGACCGTGACCACGTGCACGCCCTCGCCGGTCAGCGCGTTGAGGTAGGCGGGCAGGACGCCGGTCAGCGTCTTGCCCTCACCGGTGCGCATCTCGGCGATGTTGCCCAGGTGCAGCGCGGCGCCGCCCATGAGCTGCACGCGGAAGTGGCGCTGGCCGAGGGTGCGGGTGGCGGCCTCGCGGACGACGGCGAAGGCCTCCGGCAGGAGCTGGTCGAGGGTCTCCCCCTCCTCCAGACGCTCCTTGAACTCGTCGGTCTTGGCCCGCAGTTCCGCGTCGGTGAGGTCGGCGACGTCGTCCGCCAGCGACTCGACCGCGTCCGCGATCTTGTTCAGCCGTCGGAGGAGCTTGCCCTCACCTGCTCGGAGGATCTTCGAGAACACCACCGTGCCAGCGTAGGCGGTGCAGCCCGCCGCCCGGGGTTGCCGGCGGCGAACCGCCGGGAGCGCTCCGGGCGCTCAGCGCCGGACCAGCCGCTTCGTCGCCGGGTCGAGCACGACCTCCCGGCCGCCCTCGCGCAGCCCCTCGAGCACCGCTGCGACCAGCTCGGCCCGGTCGTACCCCGGCGGCAGCCGCGGCGGGTCGCCGGCCAGGGCGCGGTCGACCAGGCCGGTGTCGACGTGCGGCGGCTTCACGTCGAGCACGGTGATCCTGCGACCGCGCAGCTCGCGGCGCAGCACCCCCGCCCAGGCCGAGAGCGCCGCCTTGCTCGCCGAGTACTCGGCCATCTGCAGCGTCGGCGCGTCGGCCACGACCGCCGACAGCAGCGCCACCGCACCCCCGTCGGGCAGGTGCGGCAGCGCGGCGCGGACCAGGCTCATCGGCCCCAGCGTGTTCACCACGAACAGCTCCTCGGCGACCGCGTCGTCGGCGTCCGCCGCCGGGCCGAAGGCGACCACGCCCCACGCGACCACCACGGCGTCCAGTCCGCCGAGGGCCGACGCCGCACCCTCGACCGCGGCGCGCACCGACTCGACGTCGACGGCGTCGGCCACCAGGGCGGGCGCCCCGCCGAGCACACCGGCCAGGGCCCGCAGGCCCTCGGCGTCCCGGCCGGTCACGGCCACCCGCGCACCGGCGCCGTGCAGCGCCCGCGCCAGCTCCCCGCCCAGCACACCGGTCGCGCCGGCGACCAGGACCCTCGCACCCGCGAACTCCACGGACCCGCGGGTGCCCCGGCCCTGCACGGCCTAACCTCGGACACCGTGGCGCGCGACCTCGACGACCTCGGCCCCGACCTGCTCGCCTTCCTCACCGAGCGGCACCTGGCCACCCTGACCACGCTGCGCGCCGACGGCAGCCCGCACGTCGTCCCGGTCGGCGTCACCTACGACGCGGCCACCCGCACCGCCCGGGTCATCACCTCGGGGACGTCGGCCAAGGCCCGGCACGTCCGCGCCGGTCAGTCCCGGGTCGCGGTGTGCCAGGTCGACGGCCGCCGCTGGGTCACCCTCGAGGGGACGGCGGTGGTGCGCGAGGACCCCGCCGCGGTCGCCGACGCCGAGGCCCGCTACGCCCGCCGCTACCGCACGCCGCGGGAGAACCCGGCGCGGGTGGTCCTGGAGATATCGGTCGACCGGGTGCTCGGCAACGCCTGATCATCGCTGCATGACCTCGACCCCACGGCGCCGGCCAGAGGCTCGCCGCGAGCGTGCGAGCGGTGAGGGGGCCGGGCTCCTCTCGCTCTCCGGCGTCGACCTGACCACCGAGGTGCTGCGCACCGAGCGGCTGGTGCTGCGCCCGCACCGGCCGGACGACGAGGACGCCGTCCTGCGCGCCTGCCAGGACCCCGGCATCCAGCGCTGGCTCGCCGACCTCCCGGTCCCCTACACCCGCGACGACGCCCGGCAGTTCGTGGCCGGCGTGGCCCCGGCCGAGCGGGCGGAAGGTCGCGGCATGCCGACGGTGGTCGAGGCCGACGGCGAGCTCGTGGGATCGGCCGGGGTGCACCTGCGGGGCAGCCGGCTCGGACCGGAGGTGGGCTACTGGATCGCGCCGTGGGGCCGCGGCCGTGGCTACGCCGCCGAGGCCGCCCGCGCGCTGGCCGAGTGGGCGCTGGGGCACGGCGCCCCGCGGGTGCACCTGTTCGCCGACGTCGGGAACGTCGCGTCGCAGACGGTGGCGGAACGGGCCGGGTTCAGCCGCGAGGGCGTCGTCCGGTCCTGCCTCGACCAGCGGGACGGGACGTGGCGCGACGCGGTGCTGTTCGGCCGGGTGCGCTGACGGGGCGGGGGTGCGGTCGGCCCGCACCCCCGCCCGGGGTCACGCGGGGGCCGCCGCGGGCTGGGCCGGCCGGCGTTCGACGGCGCCGTTCGGGGGGACGTCGACGAGCCGGATGAGGCCGTAGTCGTAGGCGTGCCGGCGGTAGACGACCGTCGGCTGCCCGGTGTCGGCGCACTGGAAGAGGAAGAAGTCGTGACCGACCAGCTCCATCTCGTGGAGGGCCTGGTCGACGGTCATCGGCGTCGCCGGGTGGTGCTTCTCGCGCACCACCTGCCCGGGCAGGTGCTCGTCGAGGTCGGTGACGTGCGGCCCCGCCTCCAGCTGCCGGTCGCGGTCGAGGGACTCGAGGACGTCGGTGCCGGGGGCCCCGCCGCCCACGCGCACGGTGGCCGGGGTACGGCGGCCGTGGTGGACGCGGCGGCGGTCGGCGGCCTTGCGCAACCGGTGGTCCAGCTTGCCGGCAGCGAGGTCCAGGGCCGCGTAGAAGTCCGGCGCAGCGGCCTCGGCCCGGACGACCGGGCCCTTGCCGCGGAGGGTGATCTCCACGCGCTGGCACTTGCCGGACTGGCGTGGGTTCTTCTCGTGGAAGAGCTCCACGTCGATGCGCAGGATCTTCAACTTGCCGTCGAAACGGTCGGACTGCCCGACCTTGTCCTCGACGTGCTGTCGGTAGTGCTCGGGGACTTCGACGTTGCGGCCACGGACCACGATCTCCATGAGACCTCCCGGTCGGGTTCGGGTTGTGATCGAACCCACGCTAGACCCCGTTCCCGGGTCCCGACAGTCGACCTTGCGACCTCCCGCGGACCCGCGCCGGCCCGCCCGGCACGGCCCCCGGGGCGGTCCGCCGGGGGGTCGCCGCGACCACCGCGGCGAGCACCGGCGGCCCCTCGCGGCCGGCCGCGGGCACGAGCACCGCGGCCGCCTCGGTGAGCGTCGCGCCGCTGGTGACGACGTCGTCGACGACCACCAGCACCGCCCCTGCCGGGACGTCCCGGCGGTCCGGGTGCAGGACGAAGGTGCCGGTGAGGTTGGCCCGCCGCTGGGCGGCGGAGAGCCCGGCGGAGTCCGCGGCCCGCCCGCGGCGGCGCAGCAGCCGCGCCTCGGCTGCGGGCACCCCGGCGGCGCGGAGCTCGGCGACCGCCCGGCCGGTCAGCTCGCGGACGTGGTCGCGGCCGCGGGCGCGCAGCGCGGCGCGGCTGCTCGGGACCGGGACCAGCCGGACCGGTCCCGGTCGTGCCGGCAGGCCGGCGAGCACGCCGGCGACCGCCAGTGCGAGCGCGGCCCCCAGTGGCCGGGCGAGCTCGGCCCGGCCGCGCTCCTTGAAGGCGTTGACCGCCGGGCGCACCGGCCCGGCGTAGGCGCCGGCGGCCACCGTCGGTGGGAAGCCGGCCGGGAACCGGCGCGGCTGCGCCAGGTGCGGGACGGCGAGCAGTGCGGCGCACCGCCGGCAGAGGACCGCGCCCGGCACGCCGCACCCCGCGCACTCGCGGGGCAGCAGCAGGTCGGCCAGCGCCGCCAGCACCCCGCCGTCCATCCCCCCAGCCTCACGCCGGGCGGGCGGCCGGCCCAGGGCCGCCGCGGATCTGTGGACGGTGACGTGCTGGCACGGCCCCGCGTCAGCAGAGAAGGACCCCGTCCTCCTCACCGCTCGGAGGAGGACCCCCTCCCCCCGCCACGCGAGGAGCTCGGGGCCGTCACCCGGGGTAGAAGGGCTCGGTCCCGCGCAGCGGCTGCTGGCCGCGGACCAGGGTCACCCACGTGCCGCCGGCGACCTGCCACTCCCAGATCGTGCCGCCGGCGCTGACCAGCGGCGGCCGCTCGGGTGCGGCGGCGACCCGGGTGGCCTGGCTGGGCAGGCCGGCGGTCGGCACCGGCGTCAGGCCCCAGCCGTCGACGCCCACCACGTACGGGCTCGTCCGGTCCTCGCCGGCGTCCCCGGCCAGCACCAGCAGGCTGCCCGCGGTCCGCCAGGCGACGTCGACCACCCGGCCCAGGGCGGGGGTGACCTCGCGCCAGTCGCGCACGGCCACCGGGCCGTCGTCCGAGCGGACGACGGTGCCGACGTAGAGGCCCTGCCGCTGCCCCTGCTCCACGACCAGCGCGGCGCGCACGCCGTCGGGTGACAGCTGCAGCGCCGTGGCGCGGCCCAGACCCGGCAGGGTCACGGCGTTGACCGCCTGCGGGGTGCCGTCGGCGGGTACCCGCACCACCGACGAGCCGTCGCGCACCAGCCAGAACTCCTGGCGGGTGGCGGCCACCGTGGGCACGGTGAGGGACCGGCTGGGCAGCAGCGCCGTCAGGTCACCGCCGTACGGGCCGGTCAGCAGCGTGGCCTGCCCGTCCCGCTCGGTGACCCCGGCCATCCGGGTCAGCGCGCCGGTCCCCGGGTCGGTCGCCACGGCGGCACTGCTCAGCCCGTAGGCCCCGGCACCGGCCGGCCCGGGCGCCGGGGCGGGGGTCTCCGTCGCCGTCCACAGCGCGCCGTCGACGAGGTAGTGCCCGACCGCGTCCACCGGGGCGTCGTCCGGGTCCAGCGCCGTCCACTCCTCGACGCTCTGCACGGCCGGGACGCCGTCCAGGCGCAGCCGGTCACCGTCGACGAGCACCTCGACCGAGCGGACCGAGGGCAGCTGGCCCAGCGTCCACACCAGCTGCGCGGACAGACCGGCCAGCCGGGCGGGCGGCGCGTCGGCGACGCCGATCAAGTCGACGGTGACCGCCGAGGCCGACACCGACACCGTGCTGCCGAGCCGGGCGCCCTCCAGCGGGTTGCGGACGCCGGCGGCCAGCGGCGCGGACGGCCCGTCGATCAGCCGCTCGACCAGCACCGTCGGCTGCGCCTCCCCGCCGATCAGGTACCGGGGGTCGGGGACGACGCGCTGCCCGGTGGGGTCGAGGAAGTACAGGTCGCGCCGGTCGTAGAGGCGCTCGAAGTCCGGCTCCAGCATCAGCAGCCCGTCCGGCGGGTCGCTGATCCGCCACTCCCCCTCGACCTGCTCGAGCCGGAACTCCTGGGAGAAGACGTCCTGGCCGCCCACGGTGAAGACGCCGCGCTGGTCGACGGTGCCGACCAGCTCACCGGTCACCACGACCGTGCCGGTGTCGGTGGTGACGGTCGCGTAGTCGGCGCCGAGCAGGGTGACGCCCGACTCGTCCGACCAGGACTCCCGTGGCTCGGGCGCCAGGTGCTCCCGGGCGACGGGGTGCCCGCGCACGGTGCTCGCCGCGGCGTCGAGGAAGCCGCGGACGACCTCCTCCGGGGTGGCGCCCGCCTCCGGCGACAGCGGCTCGATGCCGACCTCGGCGTCCGGCCGGGTGGGGGGCTGGGTGATCTGCACGGTGGCCGAGCTCGTCGGCACCGTGGAGCAGGCACTGACCAGGGCCAGCAGCAGCGCGGCGACGACCGGGCCGCCCCGGCTCACCCTCCCCCGCGACGGCGCGTGGCGCGTCACCCTCCCCCGCGACGGCGCGTGGCGCGTCACCCTTCCCCCCCGGGACGGCGCAGCGCGGCCGGCCGCAGCGGCAGCGGCGAGCTCGTGAGCTCCGCGCCCGCGGCCAGCGGCAGCGTCAGCCGGAACTGCGCGCCCGTGCCGGGCAGACCCCACACCTGCAGCCAGCCGCCGTGCAGCCGCGCGTCCTCGAGGCTGATCGACAGCCCCAGCCCGCTGCCGCCGACGGTGCGCACCCGCGAGGGGTCGGCGCGCCAGAACCGGTCGAAGACGTGCTGCGCCTCGGCCGGGGACAGCCCCACCCCGTGGTCGCGCACGGTCACCGCGGCCGCCGTCCGGTTGGCCGCCCAGGTCACCTCCACCGGCTTGCCGGTGCCGTGCTCGATGGCGTTGCCCACCAGGTTGCGCAGGATCCGCTCCACACGCCGGGCGTCGACCTCGGCGATGACGTCCTGGGCCGGGCCGCTGACCGTCAGCTCGCAGCCGTGCCGCTCGGCCAGCGCGGACATGCCCGCCACCACCCGCCGCACCAGCGCGCCGAGGTCGCTCGGCTCCCACTCCAGGACGGCCGCGCCGGCGTCGTAGCGGCTGATCTCCAGCAGGTCGGTGAGGAGCACCTCGAAGCGGTCCAGCTCCGTGTGCATGAGCTCCGCCGAGCGGGCCACGTGCGGGGGGAAGTCGGCGCGCGACTCGTACAGGACCTCGGCGGCCATCTGCACCGTGGTCAGCGGCGTGCGCAGCTCGTGGGAGACGTCGGAGGTGAAGCGCTGCTGCAGCTGGGAGAGGGACTCCAGCTGGGTGATCTGCCGCTGCAGGCTGTCGGCCATCGCGTTGAAGCTGGTGGCCAGCCGGGCGAGGTCGTCCTCCCCGCGGACGGCCATCCGCTCCTCCAGCTGCCCCTCGGCCAGCCGCTGGGCGGTGCCGGCCGCCTGGCGCACCGGGTCGACGACCAGCCGGGTGACCAGGACCCCGATGCCGGCGACGAAGAGGGTCAGCGCGATCCCGCTGATGACCACCGTGCTGCGGAACAGCGACAGGCTCTCGGCCTCCTGGTCCAGCGGGAAGGCGTAGTAGAGCTCGATCTGCTCGACGCCGCCGGTGGTGGTCGGCACCGGCGCGCCGACGAGGTAGGTGGGCCGCGGCTGACCGCTGTCCCCGGGGATCATCGCGTACTGCGCGTACTGCCCGCCGGAGGCGACGTCGGCCCGCAGCCCGGCCGGGATCGCCGCGTAGACCCCGCGCTGGCTGACCGCGGGCGGCCGCTCGGTGTCGCCGGTCCGGTACACCATGACGACCTCGAAGTCACCGGCCGGTCCGCCCCGCTCCTGCAGCTGGCGCACCGTGCGGTCCAGCGTCGCCCGCACGCTCGCGCCGTCCCCGGCAGCGATGCCCGCCACCTCGTTCTGCGCGTAGAAGACACCGGTCTGCGCCTGGTCGATGGCCGCCTGCTCCTTGACCGAGAGCAGCTGGTCGCGGATCTGGCTGAACAGCACCATCCCGACGATCACCACGACGGTGCCGGCCACGACCATGGTGATCGCGCCGATCCGGATGTGCAGCGACGCCCGCCACGCGGCCAGCGCCCTCGCGGCCAGGCGCCGGGCCACCCGGCGGGCCCGGACGCCCCGCCGGCGCAGTGCCCGCAGGTCGGCCGACAGCCGGCGTCGCGGCCCGGCGGCCGGCGCGGCGCCGACGACCCCGGAGGACGACGACGACGACCCGGGCGGCGGCGCGGGCACGGGCGGCGCCGGCCGCGTGGTGCTCACGGCGGACCGGCCTTGTATCCCACTCCCCGGACGGTCAGCACGATCTCCGGCTTCTCCGGGTCCCGCTCGATCTTGGCGCGCAGCCGCTGCACGTGGACGTTGACCAGCCGGGTGTCCGCGGCGTGCCGGTAGCCCCACACCTGCTCGAGCAGCAGCTCGCGGGTGAACACCTGGCGGGGCTTGCGGGCCAGGGCGACCAGCAGGTCGAACTCCAGCGGGGTCAGCGCGATCGGCACGCCGTCCCGGATCACCTGGTGCGCCGGGACGTCGATCTGCACGTCGCCGATCGAGAGCGTCTCGGCCTGCCCGCTCTCGCCGCGGCGCAGTTGCGCACGGACCCGGGCGACGAGCTCCACCGGCTTGAACGGCTTGGTGACGTAGTCGTCGGCGCCGGCCTCGAGGCCCTGGACGACGTCGAGGGTGTCGCCCTTGGCGGTGAGCATGACGATCGGCACCGTCGACTGGGTGCGGATGTCCTGGCAGATCTGCAGGCCGTTGCGACCGGGCAGCATCAGGTCCAGCAGCACGATGTCGGGCCGGGTCTGCTGGAAGACCCCCACCGCGCGGTTGCCGTCGGAGACGAACGCCGGTTCGTAGCCCTCGCGGCGGAGCACGATGCCGAGCATCTCGGCGAGGGCGGCGTCGTCGTCGACGACCAGGACTCGGCCGCGGCTGGGTCCGTTCTGGGCAGCGGTGGGTGGCACGGCGACCATTCTGCGCTGTCCCGCGGACGAAGCGGGGGCACCGACCCGGTGGAGTCCGGACCGGTGCCCCCGATGGGTGACGCTCGATCGCTTCACGCGACGTGCTGGAACCGCCCCCCCTGCGGGGGCCGGTGACGAGATGGAACGGCCACCCCGCGGGGGCCGGTGACGAGATGGAACGGCCACCCTTCAGGGACCCGCGCCGAGCGTCGTGAGGTGCTGGAACGGCCACCCTTCAGGGACCCGCGCCGAGCGTCGTGAGGTGCTGGAACGGCCCCGCTGCAGGGTCCCGCCCTGAGCCTGCGAAGGGTGGGGGGCAGCGGGGTCCTTCGTCAGTACCTGTAGTGGTCGCTCTTGTAGGGGCCCTCGACCGGGACGCCGATGTAGTCGGCCTGCACCTTGGTCAGCTCGGTGAGCTTCACGCCGAGGGCGTCGAGGTGCAGCCGCGCCACGTGCTCGTCGAGCTTCTTGGGCAGGACCGTCACCGTGGGCTCCTTGCCCTCGTAGGCGGCCCGGTTGGTCCACAGCTCGATCTGCGCCAGCACCTGGTTGGAGAACGAGGCGCTCATGACGAAGCTCGGGTGGCCGGTGGCGTTGCCCAGGTTCAGCAGCCGCCCCTCGGAGAGCAGGATGATCGTGTGGCCGTCGGCGAAGCGCCACTCGTCGACCTGCGGCTTGATCGTCGTCCGCTCGATGCCGGGCGTGCGGGCCAGGCCGGCCACGTCGATCTCGTTGTCGAAGTGGCCGATGTTCCCGACGATCGCCTGGTGCTTGGTCTGGCCGAGCTGCTCGGCGGTGATGATGTCCTTGTTGCCGGTGGCCGTGATGATGATGTCGGCCTTGCCGATCACCTCGTCGAGCGTGGTGACCTCGTAGCCGTGCATCGCCGCCTGCAGCGCGTTGATCGGGTCGATCTCGGTGACGATGACCCGGGCGCCCTGGCCGCGCAGCGACTCCGCGCAGCCCTTGCCGACGTCGCCGTAGCCGCAGACCACGGCCACCTTGCCGCCGATCATGACGTCGGTGGCGCGGTTGATGCCGTCGATCAGCGAGTGCCGGCAGCCGTAGAGGTTGTCGAACTTGCTCTTGGTGACCGAGTCGTTGACGTTGATCGCCGGGAAGAGCAGCCGGCCGTCGCGGGCGAGCTCGTAGAGCCGCATGACGCCGGTGGTGGTCTCCTCGGTGACGCCCTCGATGCCCTGGCCGATGCCGGTCCAGTACCGGCCGTCCTCGGCGAGGGTGCCGCGGAGGACGTCGAGGATGACGCCGTACTCCTCGGAGTCGGCCTCGGTGGTGTCGGGGACGACGCCGTCGGCCTCGAAGCGGGTGCCCAGGTGCACCAGCAGGGTGGCGTCACCGCCGTCGTCCAGGAGCATGTTCGGGCCGACGACCGCGCCGGACCCGTCGCGGAACTCGAAGAGCCGCTGGGTGCACCACCAGTACTCCTCCAGCGTCTCGCCCTTCCAGGCGAACACCGGGACGCCGGCGGGCTCCTCGGGCGTGCCGTCGCCGACGACGATCGCCGCGGCGGCGTGGTCCTGGGTGGAGAAGATGTTGCAGCTGACCCAGCGCACGTCCGCGCCGAGCGCCGTCAGCGTCTCGATGAGGACGGCGGTCTGCACGGTCATGTGCAACGAGCCGGCGATGCGGGCGCCGGCCAGCGGCTGGGCGTCGCCGTACTCGGCGCGCAGTGCCATGAGGCCGGGCATCTCGTGCTCGGCGAGCCGGATCTCCTTGCGGCCGAAGCCGGCCAGGGAGAGGTCGGCGACCTTGAAGTCGCCGTCGGTCAGTACACGGGTGTCGGTGCTGGCGGTCATGTCGCTCCAGATCCGCCCGGCCCACGCGCCGGGCGATGCGTGTCGGATGCAGTGTCGCTGCGATCCCCGCACGGGCGGGGAGAGCGAGCATGCCGAGGCTTCGGCGGGGCTCGTGCCGCCGACCACGATACGCGGATCGGGGCCGGGCTACTCGCAGCCGACGCCGTCCCCGTCTCCGTCGAATGCGTCGCTCCACCCGCGCTCGCCGCGCCGGATGGGTGCCGCGCCGGCCGCCCGGACGGCGCCGCAGTCGGCGTACACCGCGCCCGTCGCCGCGGGCGGCTCCGCGGCGGCCGGCTCGGCGGCGGGGTCGCCGGGCAGCGGCTCGGCCGGGCAGCCCGACAGCACGGTGGCCGCGGCGTTGCGCTCGGCGCGGGTGACCCACAGGCCGTAGCCGGCCTTCACCGCGACCTGCCGCGCGACGTAGACGCACCGGTAGGAGGTGGCCGGCGGCAGCCAGGTCGCGGCGTCACCGTCCCCCTTCTGCATGTTGAGCGGGCCGTCGACGGCCAGCAGGTTGAGCGGGTCGTTGGCGAACGCGGTGCGCCGGTCGGCGTCCCACTGCTGGGCGCCCTTCTGCCAGGCGTCGGACAGCGCGACCACGTGGTCGACCTGCACGTCGTCGCTGGTGTCCTGGCCGCGGCGGAACTCGATGGTGCGCCCGGAGTACGGGTCGGCGAGGGTGCCCGAGAGGACGACGCAGTCGTCGGTGCCGGGCCGGAAGGTCTCACCGGTCAGGTCCCGGGCCAGGACGTCGTTGCGGGTGTCGCAGCCGTTGCGGTCGGTGTCGACCCAGCCGTCGCCGAACTGCTCCCGCTCGTAGCCGGTCCGCGGTGCCCGGCCGCGCACCGCCACGTCGGCGAGGGCGGCCAGCGCCGAGCCCGGCGCGGCCGTCGCGATCGCCCGGTCGGCGGCGGCGTCGTCCAGCACGCCGGTGGGCGCGGTCCCCGCGGCGTCGCCGGCGGGCGGCAGCAGACCGCAGCCGGTCAGGACGAGCAGCAGGGCGGCCAGCGGTACGCGGCGGGATGCCGGGGTGGGGCGCGGGTGCACGGTCTCTCCCGGGGGAGCGGGATCGGTCCCCCCGACGCTACGTCGGCCCGGGGGTGCCGTCCCGGAGCGGCACGGCGCTCAGCCCAGGTTGGTGGTGCTCCGGTAGAGGACGGCGGGGCCCCGGACGCTGACCGGCTCGCCGGCCGGGACGAAGGCCGACTGCCCCCGCTCCAGGACCAGCTCGTCCTCGCCGGAGGCCAGCACCGCGCGGCCGTCGGTGCACAGCAGCACCTGGGGGCCGGCGGTGGTCAGCACCCCGGTGCGGTCGTCGAGCTGCACCCGGGTGAGGTCGAAGTCCTCGACCGGCACGGGGTAGCGCAGCCCGCCGGGGCCGAGCACCGGGTGGATGACCGGGATCCGGCCGTCGGTGAAGTCGAGCACCTCGATGAGCGCCGCCAGGTCGACGTGCTTGCTGGTGAGCCCGCCGCGCAGCACGTTGTCCGAGCTGGCCATGAGCTCGACGCCCGCGCCGGACAGGTAGGCGTGCAGGTTGCCCGCCGGCAGGAACACCGCCTCGCCGGGGGCCAGCTTGAGGTGGTTGCACATCAGCGAGATGACGACGCCGGGGTCACCGGGGTGGGCGTCGGCGAGCGCCGCGGCCCAGCGGTAGGTGTTGATGAACTCCGGGTCGTGGGCGGCCACGAAGGAGTCGGCCTTCCGGGCGACGGCCTCGACCAGGGAGGTCCGGCGGCGTCCGGAGAGCGCGATCAGCTGCGGGATGGCCGCCCGCAGCCCGCCCCGGGCGAGCGCGGCGATCGTGGGCTTGAGCTCCGGCAGCTGCAGCTTGGCCAGGCAGTGCAGCGACTCCTCGACCGGCCGGAAGCCGCAGAGCGCCTCGAAGGTGGTCAGCGCCAGCAGCAGCTCCGGCTTGTGCCACGGGTCCTTGAACGTCCGCGTCGGGTCGTCCTTGGGGATGCCCGCGGCCTCCTCGGCGGTGTACCCGGCCGCCGCCTGCTCCATCGTCGGATGCGCCTGCAGCGACAGCGGGCGGTCGGCGGCGAGCACCTTCATGAGGAACGGCAGCCGCGGACCGAACCGGTCGACCACCGACCCGCTCAGCAGCCGCTCGGGCTCCTCGGCGATGGCCTCGTCCAGCGGGCGGCCGTCGGCCAGCAGGCTCGGCTGGTCCGGGTGGGCCCCCATCCACAGCTCCGCGTACGGCTGCTGCGCGGGGCTGGGCTGACCGAGCAGCTCGGGGATGACCGTCCGACTCCCCCACGGGTAGTGGCGGACGGCGCTGGTGAGGGGCCACATCAGGCGAGAGGCTACTGGCCGGTCCGCGCCGCGGACGCGGTTCGGCGCACGCCTGACCGGTGCTCCCCCGATCGGGTCACCCCCCGAGGAGCGTGGCGGGCGGTCCGGCCGCCGGGGACCGGGACGCCAGGAGCCCGGCGGACGGCGCCCGCCCGGGCCCGGCGGCGGCCGGGGACGGGCCGGCGCTCACCCCGGAGCCGACCGCTCGGTGTCCAGGGCCAGCGCCAGGTACACGGCGGTGAAGTCGGCGACGGCGAGCTGGCGGGCCAGCCGGGGCAGCCGGCCGTACCGGTCCGGGTCCCCGTGCTCGGCCAGCCCGCTCACCGGCACGTTGGCGGTCGCGGCGCTACGCAGTGCCTCGGACAGCGCCTCGCGGGCCGACCGGGGCTCGCGCTCCCCCGCGCCGTCGTGCTCGCCGGCGTCGGCGTCGCGGACGGTGAGCAGCCGCAGTCGCCGGCCGGCGTCCTCGGCGCGGTCGCGGAAGAAGTCGTCCTCCCCGCCCTCGGGTGCCAGCGGCCCGCGCAGCACGGCGCAGGCGGCGACCCGCTGGTCGGGCATCCGGAACGTGGTGACCGGCAGGCCGGCCAGCGTGGCCAGCTGGTCGGCGATCCGGGTCGCGGCGGTGCCGGCCAGCGGCCCCTCGGCCGCGATCACCGGGAGCGCGTCGAGCAGCTCCAGCGCCAGCGTCTTGGCCGGGTTGACGAAGGACTCCCGGGTCGGCCCGCACTCCGTGGCCACCTCGTCGAGGGCCGCGGCGATCGCCTCGAGGTCCGCCGCGCCCTCGGACAGCAGGTCCAGGCCGACCGCCAACTGCAGCAGCGGGGTGAGCATCGACCACAGGGTGGTGTGCCGGACCCGCGAGCGCGGCAGCGGGACGTAGGGCGCGCGGGCCGTGGAGCAGGCCGCCCGCAGCGGGGCGTCCTCGGCGCCGATGCCCAGCAGGGTCACACCGCGGCGGGCCGCCTCGTACGCCGGGGTCACCGCGTAGCGCCCGGCGCCGGTGCGGGTGGCGACGACGGCGATGTCGCTGGGTCCGGTCCACACCGGCAGGTCCGGGCCCGGGACGACGTCCACGGTGACCGGGCTGGCGGGCCCGAGCAGCGCGCGCAGCACCTGGGCGGCCACCGCCCCCTCGCGGCGGGCCACGATGACCAGCCCCCGCGGACGGCCGCCGGCGGTGACCCGCTCCAGGCCGGCCTCCTCGGTGAGCCGGGCGGTCTCGCGGACCTGCGCGCCGGCGCCGGCCACCGCGGGCAACAGGCCGCGCGGGTCGCGGGCACGCAGCTCGTCGAGGTCGTCGAGAACCTCCTCGGCCAGCTCCGGCGAGCTCACGGGCGCTGCCGGGCCTCGTCGAGCAGCAGCACCGGGATGCCGTCGCGGACCGGGAACGCCCGGCCGCAGGTGGTGCAGACCAGCTCGCTCGCCGCCTCGTCCACCGTCAGCGGGCTGTGGTGGGCGTCCGGGCAGGCCAGGATCTCCAGCAGCGCCGGGTCCAGCCCCAGCGGGCCGTTCGACGTCGTCATGCGCGCACCATCCCCAGCACTCGGTCTCGGAGTCCGGTCATCCGCGCCTCGTCAGGCGCCTCCACGTTGAGCCGCAGCAGCGGCTCGGTGTTGCTGGCCCGCAGGTTGAACCACGAGCCGTCGGGCAGGTCGACCGTCAGTCCGTCGAGCTCGTCGACGGTGACGCCGTCCTGCTCCTCGAATGCCTCGCGGACTGCCTTGGCGCGGCCCGCGGCGTCCTGCACCGTCGAGTTGATCTCACCCGACGCGGCGTAGCGGGAGTAGCCGGCGGTCAGCTCCGACAGCGGCCGGCTCTGCTCCCCCAGCGCGGCGAGCACGTGCATCGCGGCGAGCATGCCGGTGTCGGCCCGCCAGAAGTCGCGGAAGTAGTAGTGCGCGGAGTGCTCGCCGCCGAAGACGGCGTCGGTGCGGGCCATCTCGGCCTTGATGAACGAGTGCCCCACGCGGGTGCGCACCGGCTGCCCGCCGTGCTCGCGGACGATCTCCGGCACCGCCCGCGAGGTGATGAGGTTGTGGATGACCGTCGTCCCCCGGCCCTTGGCCAGCTCGCGGACGGCGACCAGCGCGGTGACCGCCGAGGGGCTGACCGGCTCGCCGCGCTCGTCGACGACGAAGACGCGGTCGGCGTCGCCGTCGAAGGCCAGCCCGATGTCGGCGCCGGTGCGGCGGACCTCGGCCTGCAGGTCGACCAGGTTGGCCGGGTCCAGCGGGTTGGCCTCGTGGTTGGGGAAGGAGCCGTCGAGCTCGAAGTAGAGCGGCAGCACCTCCAGCGGCAGGCCGTCGAGGACCACCGGGACGGTGTGCCCGCCCATCCCGTTGCCGGCGTCGACGACGACCCGCAGCGGCCGGATGGTGGACAGGTCGACCAGCGAGCGCAGGTGGGCGGCGTACCCGGCGAGCAGGTCCCGCTGGGCGACCGTCGCCGTCCGGTCGGGGACCCGGTCGTAGCCGTCGCGCTCGGCCCACTCGCGGATCGTCGCCAGACCGGAGTCCTGGCCCACGGGAGTCGCGCCGGCGCGGCACATCTTGATGCCGTTGTACCGGGCCGGGTTGTGGCTGGCGGTGAACATCGCGCCGGGGACCCCGAGCGAGCCGGAGGCGAAGTAGAGCAGGTCGGTGGACCCCAGGCCGGCCTCGAGCACGTCGAGGCCACGGGACAGCACGCCCTCGGCGAAGGCCCGGGACAGCGGGACGGAGGACTCCCGCATGTCGTGCGCGGTCACCACCGCGGTGGCCCCGCTCTCGGCGTGCACGAGCTCGGCGAAGGCCGCGCCGATGCGGCGCGCGACGGCCTCGTCCCACTCGTCGGGGACGACGCCGCGGACGTCGTAGGCCTTGATGATCGCGGACAGGTGGCGCACGGGACGGACCCTATCCGTGGGCAGGCGAGGTGCCGGGACGGCCGCCCCCCGCGACGGCCCCGCCCCGAGCCTGCGGGGGTGGGGAGGACGGGTCCTCCACCGAGGCGTGGGAGGGGTGGTCCTCCCTCAGGTGATGTCGGGGAGGACCCGCAGGTGGCCGCGGCGGGTGCCGCTGCCGTCGTCCGCGGGGTTGCGCGGCGGCTCGGGACGGGCCGCCTCGCGGACCGCGTCGGCCAGGGCGAGCAGGTCGTCGCCGGTCGGGCCGGAGTCCTCGAGGTCGATCTCGTGGCGGACGACCTCCCAGCCGCGCGGGACGGTCAGCCGCTCGCCGTGGAACTCGCAGAGGTCGTAGCTGTGCGGCTCCGAGAACGTCGCCAACGGTCCGACGACAGCGGTCGACTCCGCGTACACGTAGGTCAAGGTCGCTGCCGCCGGTTGCGCGCAGCCGCTGCGCGAGCAGCGACGTGACTGCCTCACCACCGGTTCCTCACGCGTCGCACAGTAGACGCGTAGCGGGGTGGTTGGCATCAGGCACACCGGTGACCGGTACCCGCGCGCAGCAGCAGTCCCATCCTGCACGACGGCCCCGCCGACCCCGCCCGGTGGTCACCGGCGGGCCGCGGCCGGGCGCGGACGGCGGACCCCCGGCCGTACGCTCGCACCCGTCATGAGCCGACCCGCCCGTTCCCGCCGCGACCGGCACGGCAGGGGCCTGCGCGGGCGCCTGGTCCCCGACGGCGTCCCGCTGGCCCGCAGCCGCGCCGGGCAGTTCGACGACCTGGTGCTCGACGCGGTCGAGGACCTCGAGCGGCGCTGGGAGAAGGAACTGGCCGGGGTCGAGTTCGCCGTCGAGGACGTGCCCTGGGTGGAGCACACCAGCCCCGACGAGGTGGTGCTGGACGCCGACGTGCTCGACGACGGCAGCGTGCCGCTGGCCCGCGTGCTGCCCGCGCACCGGGACGGCGACCGCGAGGTGCCGCCGCGGATCGTCGTCTACCGCCGGCCGCTGGAGCTGCGCGCGCACGACCGCGACGACCTCGCCGACCTGGTCCGCGACGTCGTCGTCGACCAGGTGGCCGTGCTGCTGGGGCGCGACCCGGAGGAGATCGACCCCACCGCGTGAGGCCCCCCTGCCCCCACCACTCGCGGGCTCGCGGCGGGACCCTGCAGGGGGCCGGGAGTGGCTGCGATGCTCTGACGCGATGGACCCCTCCGCGCCGGCCGCCGTCCCCTGGGTGGTCCTGGCCGTGGCGTTGCTCGGGCTCGCCGGCCTGGCCGCGGTCGCGCTGACCGGCCGGTGGCGGGCCGCCCCTCCCCCCGCCGCCCCGGAGCCGCGGCGGCCCCGGCCGGCGCCGCGCTGGCCCGACGACGACCTGCCGGGGTTCCTCGCCGCGCCGCCCGGCACGCCCGCCGGTCCGCCCGCCCCGCCGCCGGCACCGGCCCTGGACGCCGAGCCCGCCGCTGCGGGCCCCGACGGCACCGGCCGCGCGGTGGCCGGCGCGGCCGCCACGGCGCTGCTGCTCGTCGCGGCGCTCGCCGGCGTGGCGGCCGCCGGCCGCGACGGCGGCGACCCCCCGGCGCAGGCGACCCCGGGCGCCCGGTCGTCGTGGCCGACGCCGGAGCCGGCGACCCCCGCACCCTCGCCGACCTCGCTGCCGCCGGTGCCGTCGGACCCGCTGCCGGGCGAGGGCGGCGCCGGCGTGCTGGCCGACCGGTCGGTGCCGCTCGACCGGGACGGCGTGCTGGCCCGGCTCGCGTTCGGCGGCATCGTCGTCGAGCGCCAGGCGGTGGGGACGACGGTGGCCTACCCGTCGGTGAGCGTCACCGCGGACGGCGGGACGGCGCTGGCCCACCTGCGGCTGCCGACCTGGAACTGCCTGACCGCCGAGGCGCCGGCCGACCCGGCCGCCGCGGGGTGCGTGCGGTCGCGGACGGAGTACGCCGACCTGCCCTCTCCCGCGCTCACCGTGACGCGGGAGGGCCGCGACCTGCGGCTGACCGGCCGGTTCCCCACCTACACCCGGCCGATCGGCACCGCGCCGGCGTACACGGGCCGGGTGTACGACCTGACCGTGACCGCCTCCCCCGCCGGACCGGTGCGCGACGGGACGGCGCCCGCGGAGGGCACGCTGTTCCTCGGCACCGACCGGGCCGTGAGCCTCGACGAGCCCGGTCTGGGCGTCGTCCGGTACGCCGGCTGAGGGAGGACCCCGTCCTCCTCACCGGAGGAGGACCCTCCTGCCCCCACCATGCGCAGGCTCATGGCCGGGCCCTGCAGGAGGGCCGGCGGCGAGCCTCGGGACGGGGCCGGCACGACCGGGGAGGAGCCGGGTCTCACCGCCGGTCGAGCAGGCGCAGCGCGGGACCGCGCCGCAGCGTCAGCGTGACCAGCGGCGCGCCCGGCTCGGTGGGCAGTCCGGGCGTCCCCCACCAGGGCCGCCGCTCCGGGCCGTCGAGCAGGGTGAGCAGCCCGCCGTCGGGCACCGTCGCGAGCTCCACCTGACCGATCGCCGCGTGCAGCCGGGCGGTGGTGCGCAGCGCGGCGCGGGTGCGGCGGTCGGGTTCACGGGTCAGCAGGGCGGCCAGTCCCCGCTCGACCTCCGCCGGGTCCGTGGTGCGTCGCACCGGGCCGGCGGCGTCGAGGGCGTCGACGAGCCGGGCGCTGCGGGCGGTGGCGAAGGCGGCCTCGGGCCGCAGCCGGCCGATCGCCCGCAGCGTGGGGTCGCCCAGCGGCAGGCCGGCCAGCCGGAGCGTCCAGGGCCGGCGCAGGCGGTCCAGGACGCCCAGCACGCCGGCGGCCAGCTGCCCGGCGGCCGCGTCGTCCCGGGCCGGGAGCCGGGCCGGCGCCGCGCCGACGGGGACCGGCAGCCCGTCGCCGAGCAGGGTGGCGGTGAGCCTGGGGCCGCCGCGCAGGACGAGGGCCGCCAGGGCGCGGGGCGCGCCGCGCCCGTCCGGGTCGTCCACCACGACCGCGACCGGGCGGGGACGGGGCCGCGGGCCGGTCGCGCCGAGGACCAGGGCCGCGGTCAGCCAGGGGGCGCGGGCGGTCACCGGAGCGCGCAGCGCGGCCAGCAGCGGACCGGCCGCGCGCAGCTCGCGCACCACGCCGGCCCGGCCCGCCACGACGCGGACGCCCGGGGTGTTCACGCCCCGAACGACACCACAGCCGCCGACGGGGTCCGTCGGCGGCTGTGGGGGCAGCTCGGTGCTGGTGTCACACGGCGGTGTGTGAGGCGCGCCCGCTCCGGCCGGCGCGAGGGCGGCGTCAGCCGGCGCGGCGGCGCAGCCGGCGGCGCTCACGCTCGGAGAGCCCGCCCCAGATGCCGAAGCGCTCGTCGTTGGACAGCGCGTACTCCAGGCACTCGGCCTTGACCTCGCAGCCCGTGCAGATCTTCTTGGCCTCGCGGGTGGAGCCGCCCTTCTCGGGGAAGAACGCCTCGGGGTCGGTCTCGGCGCACAGCGCGCGCTCCTGCCAGGACTGCGCCTCGGCCTCCAGGCCCGCGCTCCAGATCCCGGCGAGGCCGGCCTGCCCGGTGGCGCCGTGGCCGGCGTTCCGCTCCGACGCACCCACGTAGTCGCTCAACCACGAGACCTCTGCCATGACGTTGCGTCCCCTCTCGCTGCCGTCCCGATGTGCGTTCCACGGGACGTTCCCGGGCCGCTCGGCACTCGTTGACACCGCGGGAATTACACGCGTGTCGTTGCGAAGGCGTCAACTCCGCCCGGTGTAAGCGCTCCGCCACACCAGCCACAACCGTCACAGGGCGTTCGTCACATCTCGCTGCACACCCCGACACGCCCGGCGAACAGTGGACAACTGCCCATCGGGCACGATGACTTTCGTGCACATCGTCGTCCTCGCCGGAGGTGTCGGCGGGGCCCGGTTCCTGGCCGGACTCCGCGCGGCGGTGCCCGACGCCCGGCTGACCGCCGTGGTCAACACCGGGGACGACGTGACGATGCACGGGCTGCGGATCTGCCCGGACCTCGACACCGTCATGTACACCCTCGGCGGCGGCATCGACCCCGAGCGGGGGTGGGGCCGGGCCGGCGAGAGCTGGACGGTCAAGGAGGAGCTGGCCGCCTACGGTGCCGAGCCGACCTGGTTCGGCCTGGGCGACCGCGACCTGGCCACCCACCTGGTGCGCACCCGGATGCTGGACGCCGGGTACCCGCTGTCGCAGGTGACCGCGGCGCTGGCCGACCGCTGGCGACCCGGCGTCGAGCTGCTGCCGATGAGCGACCAGCGGGTGGAGACCCACGTCGTCGTCCCCGACCCCGAGGACGGCCGGCAGCGGGCGATCCACTTCCAGGAGTGGTGGGTGCGCCACCGTGCGGAGCCGGAGGCGCGCGCGTTCGTCCAGGTCGGCGTGGACACCGCGAAGCCCGCACCCGGCGTCGCCGAGGCGCTCGCCGCCGCCGACGCGGTGCTGCTGGCACCGTCGAACCCGGTGGTGTCGGTCGGCACGATCCTCGGGGTCCCCGGGCTGCGCGATGCGCTGCTGGCGACGCCGGGCCGGGTGGTGGGGATCTCGCCGATCGTCTCGGGCGCCGTGGTGCGCGGGATGGCCGACCGCTGCCTGCCGGTGCTGGGGGTCGAGGTCAGCGCCGAGGGGGTGGGCCGGCACTACGGCGCCCGCTCGGCCGGCGGGCTGCTCGACGCCTGGCTGGTGCAGACCGGGGACCCCGCCGACGTGCCGGGGGTCGACGTCCGCGCCGTCCCGCTGCTGATGGACTCCCCCGGGGCGACCGCGGCGCTGGCGCGGGCCGCGCTGACCGCCGCCGGTGTGTGAGCCGGACGGCGGTCCGACCGCCCCGGGTGGGATCTCGGTCCACCCGGTCCCGGGGCTGCCGGAGTTCTCCCCCGGCGACGACCTCGCCGCGGCGGTCGCCGGCGCCGCGCCCTGGCTGGCCGACGGCGACGTCGTCGTCGTCACCTCCAAGGTGGTGTCCAAGGTCGAGGGCCGGCTGGTGCCGGTCGCGCCCGGGGAGGACCGGGAGGCCGCCCGGCAGCGGGCGATCGACGCCGAGACCGTGCGGGTGGTGGCCCGCCGGGGTCCGCTGAAGATCGTCGAGACGCCGCAGGGCTGGGTCGTCGCCGCGGCCGGGATCGACGCCTCGAACGTGGCCGGCGACGCGCTGGTGCTGCTGCCCGAGGACGCCGACGCCTCCGCCCGGGCCCTGCGCGACCGGCTGCGCGAGCTGCTCGGCGTGACCGTCGCGGTCATCGTCAGTGACACCTTCGGCCGCACCTGGCGGGACGGGCTGACCGACGTCGCCGTCGGGTCCGCGGGCATCCCCGCGCTGGTCGACCTGCGCGGCGCCGTCGACGCCCACGGGAACCGGCTGGAGACGACGCAGGTCGCGCTGGTCGACGAGCTGGCCGCCGCGGCGGACCTGGTCAAGGGCAAGCTCGGCGGGATCCCGGTGGCCGTCGTCCGCGGGCTGGCCTACGACCCGCCCGCCGAGGACGCCGGCACCCGGCCGCTGGTCCGGCTCGGCCCCGGCGACCTGTTCCCCTACGGCAGCCGCGACCTGGTCGCCACCCGGGCGCCCGGCAGCGACCTGGTGCCCCGGCCGGGCGAGCTGGACGCCGTCGCGGCGGCCTTCCGGGTGGCCACGGCCGCGCTGCCGGAGTTCCCCGTCGTCCTGCGCTACGGCGGCGAGGGCGACGGCGTGGTGGACGTGCACCTGCCCGAGCGGGCCACCACGACGGCGGCGCTCAACCTCGGCGCGCTCGTCGGCGCGGTCGTCGTGCAGCTGCACGCCGAGGGCTGGACGACGCGGTGGGAGCCGGTCGGGACGCCGGGGGGCACCTCACTCGTCGGGAGGCTGTGGCTCGGCAGCACCGCTGGATAGCGTCGGGTCCGTGGACATCCGCCAGCTCGCCGTACCCGATGCCTACGTCGTCGACCTGGTCCCGCACGGCGACGCCCGGGGCCGGTTCACCGAGTGGTACCGCGCCGACGTGCTGGCCTCGGCGACGGGCTTCGGGCTGACCCTGGCGCAGAGCAACCACAGCGTCTCCGCCCGCGGCGTGCTGCGCGGTGTCCACTTCGCGCTGGTGCCCCCGGGGCAGGCGAAGTACGTGTACTGCCCGGAGGGCCGGGTCCTCGACGTCGTCGTCGACACCCGGGTGGGCAGCCCGACGTTCGGCGCCCACGACGCCGTGGTGCTCGACAGCGAGCAGCCCCGCGCGGTCTACCTCGCGGAGGGGCTGGGCCACGCCTTCGTCTCGCTGGCCGACCGCAGCTCGGTGACCTACCTGGTGTCGACCGGCTACTCGCCGGGCCGGGAGTTCGGCATAGACCCGCTGGACCCTGCCCTCGACCTGCCGTGGCCGGCCGACCTGGAGTTCGAGCTGTCCGCCAAGGACACCGCCGCGCCGACCCTGGCGGAGGCCTGCGAGCAGGGCCTGCTGCCGACCATGGAGCAGTGCACCGCCCGGTACGCCGAGCTGCGGGCGCAGGCCGCGGCCCACCCCCCGGGGTGAGCCCCGGCGCGTTGTCCGGCGGGGAGCGTGCGCGCGGCGGCTAGCGTGCGGCACATGCGCGGCATCATCCTGGCTGGCGGGACGGGCAGTCGGCTCTTCCCCATCACGCAGGCGGTCAGCAAGCAGCTGATGCCGGTCTACGACAAGCCGATGGTCTACTACCCGCTCTCCACGCTGATGATGGCCGGGGTCCGCGAGGTCCTGGTGATCACCACGCCCGCCGACCAGGAGGCCTTCCGCGCGCTGCTGGGCGACGGCACCCGGCTGGGCATGCGCATCGAGTACGCCGTCCAGCCGCACCCCGAGGGGCTGGCCCAGGCCTTCCTCATCGGCGCCGGGTTCGTCGGGGACTCCTCGGTGGCCCTGGTGCTCGGCGACAACATCTTCTACGGCGCGGGCCTGGGCACGGCGCTGGGCCGGCTGCCCGACCCCGACGGCGGCCACGTCTTCGCCTACCACGTGGCCAACCCCCAGGAGTACGGCGTCGTCCAGTTCGACGCCGACCGGCGGGTGCTGTCCATCGAGGAGAAGCCGGCGGTCCCGAAGAGCTCCTACGCCGTCCCCGGGCTGTACTTCTACGAGTCCTCGGTGGTCGACGTGGCCCGGGGCATCCGGCCCAGCGCCCGCGGTGAGCTGGAGATCACCGCGGTCAACGAGCACTACCTGAGCGAGGGCCGGCTCACCGTGACCGTGCTGGACCGCGGCACCGCGTGGCTGGACACCGGCACCTTCGCCTCGCTGCGCCAGGCGACCGAGTTCGTCTCGGTGGTCGAGGAGCGGCAGGGGCTCAAGGTCGGCTGCATCGAGGAGGTCGCCTGGCGGCAGGGCTGGCTGGACGACGACGGCCTGCGCCGCGCCGCCGAGCCGCTCGCCAAGAGCGGGTACGGCGACTACCTCCTGGGCCTGCTCGACGACCCCGTCCTCTAGGCGCGCTCCCGGTGATCAGCTGAGCTGGTCGTCGTGGCTCCTGGCTCGCCACCGAGGGTGAGCCAGGACCCGCGGCGGTGAGCTGAGCTGATCACCGGCGATCACAACCGGCGGTGGTCGGTCGGCGCGTTGCGCGGGCCGCGCCTGGGCGGGCGGCTGCCGCCGATGCCGAGCAGCCGGACGACGCGCTGCCGCTGCCCGCGCCAGGGCTCGAGCAGCTCCATCATCCCGTCGTCGTCGGTCTTCCGGCCGGCCAGCGACCAGCCGACCAGGTTCTTCAGGTGGTAGTCGCCGTAGCTGACCGTGTCGGGGCAGCCGAAGACGCGCTGCACCACCTCGGCCGCCGTCCAGACGCCGATGCCCGGCACCGTGCGCAGCCGGCGCTGCAGCTCCGCGCAGCCGATCTCCTCGCCGGGCTCCATCCGGGCGGCCACGCCCGTGACCGCCCGCAGCGCCCGCCGGCGGGCGCCGTCCAGGCCGCACCGGTGCCACTCCCAGTCGGTGACGTCGAGGACCCGACGGGGACTCGGCACCACGCGCATGCCCTCGGGCGCCGGGCCGGGCGCGGGGTCGCCGGCCAGCCGCAGCAGCGCCCGCCACACGCGGTGCGCCTCGATGGTGGTCACCTTCTGCTCGAGGACGGCGGGCACCAGCGCGTCCCAGGTGCGGCCGGTGCGGCTCATCCGCAGCCACGGCGAGGCCCGGTGCACCCGGGTGAGCAGCGGGTGGCCGCCCGGGTCGAAGCCGTCGGGCCGGTCGTCGGCGCCCAGCCAGCCGCGCACCGCCGTCCCGGCGCGCTCGGCACCCGGGCCCCACGCGAGCACCCGCACCTCGCCGCCGCCCACGCTGATCCGCACCGTCGCCGGCCCGTCGGGCGTGCTGGTCGTCCGCCAGACCGCGTCGCCGTCGTGGCGCAGGGTCGGGTCGGCGGCCCCGCGCAGGTGCGGGTACAGGGTTCGCCGGACGTCGAGCGGCCAGTCCGGCCGCCAGGTGTCGGTGAACGCCGGGGCGTCGACGGTGGTGGTGCTCAGCGGAGTGCTCCCGGGGAAGAGGTCAGCGGGGCGCCATCCGGAGTGCGCCGTCCATCCGGATGACCTCGCCGTTCAGGTAGCCGTGCTCGACGACGTCCAGGGCCAGCTCGGCGAAGTCCGCCGGCCGGCCGAGGCGCTTGGGGAAGGGTATGCCCGCGGCGAGCGCCTGGCGGGCCTCCTCGGGCAGCCCGGCCAGCAGCGGGGTGTCGACGAGGCCGGGGGCGATGGTGCACACCCGGATGCCGAGGGAGGCGAGGTCGCGGGCCGCCGGGAGGGTCATGCCGACGATGCCGCCCTTGGACGCCGAGTAGGCGACCTGCCCGATCTGCCCGTCGTAGGCGGCGATCGAGGCGGTGTTGACGACGACGCCGCGCTCGCCGTCCTCCCCCGGCTCCGTGGCGGCCATCGCGGCGGCGGCCGAGCGCAGCACGTGGAAGGTGCCGACCAGGTTCACCATCACCGTGCGCAGGAAGGCGTCGGCGTCGTGCGGCGCACCGTCCCGCCCGACCGTGCGCTGCGCCCAGCCGATGCCGGCGCAGCTGACCGCGATCCGCAGCGGCCGATCCTTCCCGGCGGCCTCGGCGACCGCGGTGTCCACCGACGCGGGGTCGGTGACGTCGGTGCGCACGAACGTGGTGTGCCCGCCCAGCTCGGCGGCGAGGGCGGCCCCCCGCTCCTCCTGCAGGTCGAGGACGGTCACGGCGGCCCCGCGGGCGGCCAGCGCGCGGACGGTGGCCTCGCCGAGGCCGGAGGCCCCTCCGGAGACGACAGCGGCGACGTCGAGGTTCTTCACGCCCGGCAAGCTATCCCGGGGGCCTTCCTTCAGCTGAACCGGGAGCCGTGCCGGTCCTCGACGGCGGCCAGCAGCTGCTTGACCCGCTCGGCGTCGGCGACCGGGCACACCATCGTCACGTCGGCGGTGTGGACGACGACGCTGTCGCGCAGCCCGACCAGGGCGACCAGGTGCTCCGGGTCGTCGCTGAAGACGATGTTGCCGGCGCTGTCGAGGGTCACGGCCAGCCCGGAGACGGCGTCCTCACCCACCCGCTCGAGGGTCTGCGCCAGCGCCGGCCACGAGCCGACGTCCAGCCAGTCGACGTCCAGGTCGGCGACCAGCACCCGGCCGGGCTCGGTGGCCGCCGGCTCCAGGACGGCGTAGTCGACGCTGATCTTGGGCAGGGTCGGGAAGACCTCGGCCAGGACGGCGTCCCGCTCCGGCCCGGCGGGGGCGGCCACGATGCGCCGCAGCCCCTCGGCGGTGGCCGGCAGGTGGTCGGCGAGGGCGTCGAGGACGGTGGTGGCGCGCCAGACGAACATGCCCGAGTTCCACAGGTACTCCCCCGAGGCGAGGTAGGCCTCGGCGGTCTGCCGGTCGGGCTTCTCCCGGAAGGACGCGGCCGCGGCGACGCCGGGCACCTCGGTCGCGTCGCCCTTCTGCACGTACCCGAAGCCGGTGGCCGGGGACGTCGGGCGGATGCCGAGGGTCACCAGCGACCGGGGGCGGGCGGCGAGGGCGTCGTAGGCGGTGGTCAGCGTCGCGGCGAACCGCTCCACCGGCCTGATCACGTGGTCGGCGCTCACCACGGCCAGCTCGGCGTCGGGGTCGGCGTCGGCCACCAGCGCCGCGGTCAGCCCGACGGCGTTGGCGGTGTCGCGGGCGACCGGTTCGAGCACCAGCCGGTCCGGGCGCAGCCGGGGCAGCGCGGCCCGGACCTGCGCGCCGTAGCGGGCGGCGGTGCAGACCCAGATGCGGTCCGCCGGCAGCACGGCCTCCAGCCGGGTGAAGGCCTCGGCGAGCAGGCTGTGCGCCCCGCCGTCCTCGCCGGCGACGACGTCCAGCAGCTGCTTGGGCCGCCCGCCCCGGGACAGCGGCCACAGCCGCGTCCCCGAGCCGCCGGCCATGACGACCGCGTGCCGCACGTCAGGCCCTCCCCCGCCGCGCCGCGCGGCCCACGCCCTCGGCGCGGCGCTGGAAGCGGGCGCCGGCGGCCACCCGGCCGCTCACGTAGGACAGGAGCATCCGGCCGCCCAGCCCGGCACGCAGCGCACCGCGCAGCGGGGCGTGCCGGCGCAGCGGGTACTGGCCGGAGAGGTACCGCAGCGCGCTGGTGTGGTGCACCCGGGCCATCCGGTGCGGCTCGCGGCGGGTGGCGTGCCCGCCCTCGTGCGTGACCACAGCCGAGGGCGCGTAGACGTGCAGCCAGCCGCGGCGGGTCAGCCGCTCGGCGAGGTCGACGTCCTCGAAGTACATGAAGTAGCCGGGGTCGAAGCCACCGACCGACCGGAAGGCGGCCACGTCGACCAGCAGGCAGGAGCCCGACAGCCACCCGGCCGGGCGCTCGCGGGGCGCCTCCCGCTCGCGGCGGTAGCGCGCGGTCCAGGGGTTGGCCGGCCAGGCCCAGCCGAGCAGCGCGTGCCCGGCGCCGGTGGACAGCCGCGGCAGGTCGCGGGCCGAGGGGTAGAGCTCGCCCTCGGGGGTGCGGATCGCCGGGCCGACGGTGGCCGCACGGGGCCAGCGGGCGGCCACGGCCAGCAGCTCGTCGACCGAGCCGGGGTCGAAGCGGACGTCGGGGTTCGCCACGATCGCGTGGCCGTCGGTCAGCCCGGCCATCCCGGCGTTCACCGCGGCGCCGTAGCCGATGTTGCCGCCGGTGCGCAGCAGCCGCACGTGCGGGTGGCGGGCCGCGGCGCGCTCGGGGACACCGTCGGTGGACCCGTTGTCGGCGAGCACCACCTCGACCGGCCGCGTGGTGGCCTCCCCCAGCGACTCGAGGAACCCCTCGAGCGCCTCGCCGGGTGAGTACGTCACCGCCACGACCCGCAGCGGCGGGTCCGACGTCGTCCTGGGCACCGGACGACTCTAGGCGGCGGCCGTCGGGGGGCCCGCCGGGGCAGCGGTGCGCCGGCGGGCCCGCCGCTCGACCACCGCCGCCGCGAGGGCGGCCAGGAGGACCAGCGCGGGGCCGGCGGTCAGGGCCGCCGGGAGGAGGCGGGCGCCGATCGGGTCGAAGTACAGCTCGAGCCGGCCGTCGGTCACACCCGCCGGGACGGTGACCTCCACGAGCGCCCCCTCGCGGGCACCGACCTCGACCTCCTGCCCGTCCACCGTCGCGCGGTACCCGGGCCAGTGCGGCACGCGCAGCAGCACCGTCCCCGCGGACCCGCCCGTGGTCACCGTGTAGGCGTCCTGCGGCTCGCCGATCCGGGCCAGCCCGGCCGTCCAGCCGGTCGGGGCCACCGCCACGCCGTCCAGCGCGGCGACCCGCCCGGGGAGGCGCTCGGCCTCCGGCCGCTCGAACCGGGACCAGTTCTCGTCCGCGCCGGTCGCCCGCCAGTTCTCCCGGAACCAGCCGGCCACCTCGGCCGGGGCGTTGGAGGAGAGGACGACGGAGTCGCTGGAGAGCACGTCGAGCCAGGGCCGGTCGGTGCCGGGGACCGTCGAGAGGATGGACGACGGGTCGGGGCAGCCGAGGCTGCCCACGTAGCTGGGGCACAGGTAGGGGCTGAGGAACCGGTGACCCGACGTCACGTAGCCGGTGCCGACGCTCGCGCCGGCCAGCAGGTTCGCGTTCCCGGGGAAGAAGCCCCTCCCCCACCCGCGGTCCAGCCCGAACACGGCCGGGTAGGGGTTCCACGCGTAGACGGTGACGGTCTGGTCGGTGACGATCGACCGCTCACGGAACTCCTCGACCGTGCGGCCGAGCGCGTCGGACCCCGACTGGCCCGGTGCGCCGATGTCCCGGTACGGCAGGCCCTCCTGCGTGACCGGGGCGCCGACGGCCGCCAGGCGGTCGCGGACGTCCACCATGGTGGCGACCCCCAGGAAGGGCGTGGCAGCGGTCGCGAGCAGCACGACCACCGCCGTCACCGCCCGCGGACCCGGCCGCGGCTCCCGGAGGAGGGCGAGGAAGGCGGCGAGCGCGACGGCCGTCACCGCCGCGGCGACGACGTGCCACGGGAGGAGCAGCGGCGCCCGGAACGCCGCGAACAGGAACTGCAGACCGACCAGGCCGAACGCGGCGAGCACCCGGGGCCGGCTGGTCGAGCGCGCCGCCGCGAGGGCCAGGACCGCCAGGACCGGCAGCGCGATCTGGACGACGACGAGGTAGCGGAACGGGTAGCGGAACAGGAAGACGACCGTCGGCAGCTGGGTCGCGAGCACCGCCGCCACGGTCAGCGCCAGGGCGGTGGGCACACCGGGCGCCCGCAGCGCCGCGCGCCACCGGACCAGCGGCAGCAGCGGGACGGCGAGCAGGAACGTCGCCAGTGCGGGCACCAGCCCGATGGGGCCGTTGAAGGCGTTGGTCTGCCCGAGCAGGGTGGCCCCGCCGAGGACGGTGTCGGCGACGTTGGGGACCTGGGTCCCCGCGTTGCCGATCACCCCCTCCGGGCCCGGCCGCTGGAGGTGGCCGGCCACCTCCAGCGCGTTGAGCAGCGTGGGCACGGCGATCACGGCGCCGCCGACGCACGCGAGGGCACGGGTCCACAGCCGGCTGTCGGCGGACGCGGCGCGCACCCCGCCCGCCTGGCGGACGTGCTCCACGGTCTGGGCCACGACGATGACGAGGCCGAACGGGAGCGAGTACGGGTTGCCCGACGCCAGCAGGGCCCAGGTGGCGACCCCGGTGAGCAGGACGCCAGGCCAGCGGCGGGTGGCCAGCCCCAGCCAGAGCCACGGCAGCCAGGCCGAGCCCCACATCAGCGGCCACCAGGTGCTGCCGTACCAGAGGAAGAAGCCGCCGGCCGACACACCCACGGCCGCGGCGACGGCCCAGACCGCGGGCACGCGGTGGTACCGGAGCAGGGCCAGCACGCCCAGCCCGAGCACGGCCATGCAGATCGACCCGTACTGCCAGGCCATCGTCAGCACGTCCTCGTTCGCGCCCAGCACCCACACCAGCAGCCAGTGCAGGGGGTCGAAGACGCCGTACTGCATGTCGCTGGTGACGTTGCCGGCGATGCCCTGGTCCGGGTCGGCCAGCGGGGGCACGCCGCCCTCGAGGTTGCGGCCCAGCCACCAGGCCATGGGGCCGAACTGCACCTGGGAGTCGTCGAGCCAGAAGAAGCGCGGCACCAGGCGGTGCAGGACGGCGATCTGCAGGCCCTGCACCACCAGGAACACCGCGAACGGGACGACCTCCGCTGGCAGGCTCCGCCGGACCGGCGGGCGGGCCTCGTCGCGGGGACGGGCCGAGGTCGGCCGCACGTCGTGCGCGACCACCGACGAACTCACGAGAACGGTCCTCTCCTGGGGGCGGGGGCGGGGCGGGACACAGCCACCCAGCGCATGCACCGACGCGCACGCCCGGTCCCCGCAGCGCTCCGGCGTGGGACGGTTCCGAGACTAGCCGCCGCCCCGCCCCGCGGCGGGCGGGCGAGCAGCGCGCGGGTCGCCTGGGGTCGGTGTGGTGTGAGGGATCCCCCCGTCACGAACTCCTCCGCCGATCCCCTCACCAAGCGGAGTTCGAGGGCCACCGCCGGTACAGTCGCCAGGCGTGACACCAGCCAGTCCTGACCTCGTCGTCGTCGGCTCCGGGTTCTTCGGCCTGACCATCGCCGAGCGCGTCGCGACCCAACTGGACAAGCGCGTGCTGGTCCTCGACCGCCGCAGCCACATCGGCGGCAACGCCTATTCCGAACCCGAGCCGGAGACCGGCATCGAGGTGCACGTCTACGGCGCCCACCTGTTCCACACGTCCAACGAGCGGGTCTGGCAGTACGTCAACCAGTTCACCGAGTTCACCGGCTACCAGCACCGCGTCTTCAGCATCTACCAGGACAAGACGTACTCGCTGCCGATCAACCTGGCCACGATCTGCCAGTACTTCGGCAAGAGCTTCTCCCCCGAGCAGGCCCGCGCGCTGGTCGCCGAGCAGTCCGGCGAGATCGACACCGGCGAGGCCGCCAACCTCGAGGAGAAGGCGATCTCGCTGATCGGCCGCCCGCTGTACGAGGCCTTCATCCGCGGCTACACCAAGAAGCAGTGGCAGACCGACCCCACCGACCTGCCCGCCGCGGTCATCGCCCGCCTCCCGGTGCGCTACACCTTCGACAACCGGTACTTCAACGACCGGTACGAGGGGCTGCCCAAGGACGGCTACACCGCCTGGCTGCAGCGGATGGCCGACCACCCGAACATCGAGGTGCGGCTGGACACCGACTGGTTCGACGTCCGCGACCAGCTGCCCCCGGACGTGCCCACGGTCTTCACCGGCCCGATCGACAAGTACTTCGGCTACGAGGCCGGCGAGCTCGGCTGGCGCACGCTGGACTTCGAGACCGAGGTCCTGCCGGTCGGCGACTTCCAGGGCACCTCGGTCATGAACTACGCCGACGAGGACGTGCCCTACACCCGGATCCACGAGTTCCGGCACTTCCACCCCGAGCGCGACTACCCGACGGACAAGACCGTCGTCGTCCGCGAGTACTCCCGCTCCGCCGAGACCGGCGACGAGCCATACTACCCGATCAACACCCCCGAGGACCGGGCGAAGCTCGAGCGGTACCGGGAGCTGGCCGCGAAGGAGGCCGCGGAGAAGCGCGTGCTCTTCGGCGGCCGGCTGGGCACCTACAAGTACCTGGACATGCACATGGCCATCGGCTCCGCGCTGACCATGTTCGACAACCGCATCCGCCCCTTCTTCGATCGAGGCGCGTCGCTCGACGGCCGCCTGGAGGACTGATCACCCATGACGACCGCCACCGTCCTGCGCGACCCGCTCTCCCGGGAGTGCGACAGGTGACGGACCCGCACGACCAGACCGGAGCACGGCGGGTCTTCGACATCCTGCAGGAGCCGGACTGGTTCTCCGGGTTGTCGACGCGGGAGGCCCGGCTCCTCGACGGCGCACTGGCCTTCCACTGCCTGGCGCGGCCCGGCGAGCGGATCCGCGCCACGGTGCTGCGCACCGACGGCCCGCACCTGCCCTCGCTGACCGACCACGGGACGCAGCGGATCGAGTGGGCCGACGACCGGCGGGTCGTGGGCACCATCGAGGCGCACGCCACGGGGACCCCCCTGCCGGGCCACGGCGTCGTCGACGTCGTCCTGGACCTGGGCGGCCCGCCCGAGGCGCTGATGCGCCTCGAGCAGCTCCCCGGCCGGCTGCACGCGGCCCGCAACGCCGCACGGGGCCGCGCGCCGGTCGCCTTCGACGTCCTCCGCCAGCTGCGCACCGACCGGCTGGAGAACCGCCGGCTGTCCCGCCCCATCCCGCGCGTCGGCCGGGCGGAGAACACCTCCGTCGGCTCCTCCCGCGGCCAGACACCGGCGGTGCTGTTCGGCCTGCACTGGCTGGAGCTCGGCGGCGCCGAGAAGTGGGCCGCGGAGACCATCGGGATGGCCCGCGACGCCGGGCTGTTCCCCATCGTGATCAGCGACCGGCCCTCCGGGCACCCCGACATCGCGCGGCCGGTCTTCGACGACGCCCTGGTCGTCCCGCTGACCCACCCGGTGCCCGCCGAGCACGAGTCGCGGCTGCTCAGCCAGCTCTTCGAGCGCTTCGACGTCCGCGGCGTGCACGTCCACCACTGCACCTGGCTCTACCAGCGGCTGCCGTGGATCCGGGCGCAGTACCCGGGCACCGAGCTGGTCGACTCGCTGCACGTGCTGGAGTGGCGGACCGGCGGTTTCGTCGACATCGCGCTGCGGATGTCCAACGTGATGGACGCCCACCACGTCATCTCCCCGCAGCTGCGCGACTACCTCGTCGACCGGCAGGGCCTGCCCCGCGAGAAGGTCACCCTGGCCACCCTCGCCGACCTCACCGTCGACCCCGCGGCCGAGCGCAGCGAGCCGGCCACCGGCCGCAAGCCCGGCGACCCGCTGACGGTGGCCTTCGTCGGGCGGTTCACCCAGCAGAAGCGGCCCTACCTGTTCCTGCGGCTGGCCGCGCGGCTGCGCGACCGGCTCGGCGACCGGGTCCGGTTCGTGGTGCACGGGGACGGCGAGCTGGCCACCGAGGTGCGCGCCGACCACGCCCGCCTGGGGCTGGCCGGCGTCGTGGAGCTGCGCGGCCCCGGCACGCCGGTCGCCCAGACCCTCGACGAGGCCGACGTCCTGGTCATCAGCTCGGACAACGAGGGCGTCACCCTGACCTCCTTCGAGGCCGACGCCCACGGCGTCCTGGTGGTGAGCAGCGACGTCGGCTCGCAGGCCTCCGTCGTCCCCACCGAGCTGCTCCTGCCCCGCGCACCGCTGCCGTTCCTGCGGGCCGCCGAGGACACCGTCGTCTCCCTGTGCGAGGACCCCGACCGGGCCGCGCGCCTGCTCGTCGAGCAGCGCGCCAAGGTCGACGCCTTCGCCGCTCTCCCCCGTGCCCGGGACTGGACCCGGTCGCTCTACGAAAGGTGGGCCTCGTGACCACGACCAACGTGGCCGCGGTGATCGTCACGTACAACCGCGCCGACAAGCTGGGGAAGGTCATCGAGCAGGTCCTGGCCCAGGACCGGCCGGCCGACCAGGTGATCATCGTCGACAACGCGTCGACCGACTCCACCGCCGAGGTGCTGGCGACCTACGAGGGCCGCCCCACCGTGCACGTCGAGCGGCTGGGGACGAACTCCGGCGGCGCCGGCGGCTTCGCGCACGGCATGTCGGTCGCCTACGAGCGCGGCGCCGACTCCATCTGGATCATGGACGACGACTGCTACGCCGACCCGGACGCGCTGCGCCAGCTGCTCGACGGCCACGCCGCGGCGGAGGCGAGCATGGGCATGCGGCTGCCCTTCGCCTGCTCGGTGGTCCGCTGGACCGACGGCGAGATCTGCGAGATGAACAACCCCGAGCCGACCTGGGACTGGGGCAAGCTGCTGGTCCGCGGCGAGAACGCCGTGCTGGTCAACTCGTGCTCGTTCGTGTCGGTGCTCTTCCCGCGCTGGGCCCTCACCCAGTTCGGCCTGCCGCTGTCGGAGTACTTCATCTGGTTCGACGACCAGGAGTACACCCGCCGGATCACCGCGGCCGGTCCCGGCGTCCAGGTGCTGCGCAGCACGGTGACCCACGACCTCGGCGTGAACCGCGGCGTGAACTTCGGTGACGTCAACGACGGCAACATGTGGAAGTTCGAGTACGGCGTGCGCAACGAGGCCTCCTACCGCTGGCACCACGAGGACCCGTTCGCCGCCCTGCGGTTCGCCCAGCGGCTGTACAGCGGCCTCGCGGGTGGGCGGGTGCCCTGGCGGCTGCGCCGCCGGCTGGCGAGGAAGTGGCTCGAGGGCATCCGGTTCGACCCGAAGCCGGCGTTCCCGCGCACCGTCCTCTGACGGCCGCTCCCCCGACGACGAGAGCCGCCGGTGCCCATGCGGGCACCGGCGGCTCTCGTCGTCTCGGAGGGCGCGGCGGGCTCAGCGCCCCGGAGGCATGCGGAAGCGCTCGCGGCGCCCGGCACGGGTGAGTGACAGCCACTCGCGCAGGCCCCGCAGGTCCCGGCGGCCGAGGAAGAACCAGCCGAACCGGACCAGCTCCAGCGGGAACAGCCAGCGCATCCCCGGCTGGGCCATGAGGTAGCCGCGGTTGCGGTAGGTGAAGTAGCGCTTGGCCGCGTCCCCCGGGTACTGGGCCGAGAGCCGCCCGCCGAGGATCGGCAGGAACTCGTCGCCGCCCTGCGGGTGCAGGTAGGTGGCGCGCATCGTCGTCCCGAACCGCAGGCCGGAGCGGCCGAGCCGGCGGTGGATCTCGGTCTCGTCACCGCGGATGAACAGCCGCAGGTCCGGGACGCCGACCGCGCGGAAGGTGTCGGCCCGGAACAGCGCGCCGTTGAACAGCGACGCGTAGGAGGGCAGGAACTCCCCCGGGGAGAAGTCGGCGACCGACCCCCGCCAGCGCAGGCCCTGCCGCAGCGGGAAGGCCAGCCGGGCCGGGTCGGCCTCGTCGACGACCGCCGGGGAGACCTCGGCCAGGTCCCGGGCGCGCGCCTCCTCGAGCAGGGTGGCCAGCACGCCGGGGCCGCCGGGACGGCCGTCGTCGTCGGCGCACCACACCCAGTCGGCCCCCCGGGACAGGGCGGTGAGCAGCCCGAGCGCGAAGCCGCCGGCGCCGCCGAGGTTGGTGTTCGAGGGCAGGTAGACCGTCGGCACGGCACACCCGCGGACGACGGCCTCGGTCTCCGCGTCGGCGGCGTTGTCGACGACGACCACGGCGTCCACCGGGTGGGTCTGGCCGGCGACGGCCGCCAGGCTGGCGCGCAGCAGCTGGGGGCGGCGGTGCGTGACGACGACGGCGACGACCCGGTCGCCGTCGCGGTGGTCCGGGGCGCTCACGCGGCGCCGTGCGCCTCGTCGGGCCACGCCTCGGGCCCCTTGTAGGCCCGCAGGACCTCCTTGAGCGACCCCTGCTGCTTGATCCGTCCGTGCTCCATCCAGATGGCGCTGGTGCACAGCTGCCGGAGGAACTCGTCGGAGTGCGAGGCGAACACCAGCAGGCCGGCCCGCTCGACGAGGTCGCTCAGCCGCTCGCGGGCCTTCTCGAGGAAGGCGGCGTCCACGGCACCGATGCCCTCGTCGAGCAGCAGGATCTCCGGGTCGATGCTGGTGACCACGCCGAGCGCCAGGCGCACCCGCATACCGGTCGAGTAGGTCCGCAGCGGCATCGACAGGAAGTCGCCGAGCTCGGTGAAGTCGGCGATGTCGTCGACCCGGGCCTCCATCTGCTTGCGGGTCATCCCGAGGAACAGGCCGCGGATGAGGATGTTCTCGTAGCCGGAGATCTCCGGGTCCATGCCGACCCCGAGGTCGAAGACCGGGGCCACCTTGCCCTCGACCACCGCGCTGCCACGGGTCGGCTCGTAGATGCCGGCCAGCAGCCGCAGCAGGGTGGACTTGCCGGCGCCGTTGTGGCCGACGAGGCCGACGCGGGCGCCGTGCTGCAGGTCGACGGTGACGTCCCGCAGCGCCTGGATGACCGGGACCTTGGCGTCGCTGGCGATGTTCCCGCCGACGAGTCCGAGCACGGTCTTCTTCAGGGACCTGCTCTTGGCGTCGAAGATGGGGAAGTCGACCGACGCGTCACGCGTCGTGATGCTGACCACGGAGGGTGCCTTTCTGTCGCGCTGAGGGCGGTCGCGTCAGACCCAGTAGGCCACGCGGGCCCGGTACCTGCGCATGACCACGAGCGTCATGACCCATCCGACGACGGTGATCACCGCGACGACGACCCAGTGTCGCAGCTGCTGGTCGGCCCCCAGCATCGGCGAGCGGATGATCTCGATGAAGTGCAGGAACGGGTTGAACTCGGCCAGCCGCGCCCGCTCGGCGATCGTCGGGTTGGGGTTGTTCAGGAAGTCGTCGTAGATCCAGACGATCGGCGTCATGAAGAACATCAGCTGGACGATGCTCTGGGTGATCGGCGTGAGGTCACGGAAGCGGGTGCTCACGATGCCGGCCAGCAGCGCGACCCAGGCGCCGTTGGCGACGAGCAGCGCGAACGCCGGGATGGCGGCGAGCGCCGTCCACTTCAGCGGCTGCGGGAAGATCACCAGCATGACGGCGTAGACGAGCAGGTTGTGGGCGAAGAAGAGGACCTGGCGCCACACCAGCCGGTAGACGTGCACGCTGATCGGTGAGGGCAGGTGCTTGATCAGGCCCTCGTTGGCGATGAACACCTCCGAGCCCTCGTTGATGCAGCCGGCGATGAAGCCCCACACGATGAACCCGACGAGGATGTACGGCAGCTGCTCCTCCAGCGGGTTGCCGAACAACCCGGCGTAGAGGATGCCGAGGGCGATGGCGGTGACCGCCATGCTGATCGTGATCCAGATGGGGCCCAGCAGGGACCGGCGGTACCGCTGCCGGATGTCCTGCCAGCCCAGGTGACCCCACAGCTCGCGCTGGTGCCAGCCGATCTGCAGATCCGAGAGGGTCTTGGCCATGGAGGTGGGGGTGGTACGGGCCGAACGCACGCGGGGCACGCTACCCGCGTGGCGGCGGGCCAGTCGGGAGGGCGTGGGCACGGCGGACGGGTCCGTCCCACGCCTGACCGGCCAGCCACACTGGTCCGTCCCGTCCCACCGGAGGCGGGCCCGGACACCCGCCGGGCCCGCCGTCAGCCGACGCGGACGGTCGCCGTCCCGGTGGCCTCGGACACCGTGATCTCGCCGCGCTCGAACGTCTGCCGGGCACCGCCGGGGACCGCCTGGAGGTCCGAGGTCGGGAAGCCCAGGCTCCCCTTCTCCCAGCCGGTGCCCGCCCAGGCGGTCAGCACCTCGCCGCTCAGCACGCGCGCCCCACCCACGGCGCTGGAGTAGACGGCCCCGCGCTGGAAGTGGGCGTACTGGCCGCGCCCGTCCGGGGTCCGGGTGACGTCGGTCGTCGGGTAGCCCAGAGCGCCCTGCTCCCACCCGGCCCGGGCCCACGCGTCGCGGACCGCACCGTGGAGGACGTGGGCGCCGGTCGCGCGGGTCCAGTAGACCGACCCGCCCTGGAAGTGCACGTACCGGCCGAGCTGGTCCGGCGTCGTCGTCACGTCGGTGGTGGGGTAGCCGAGCGGTCCGCGCTCCCACCCGCTCCACGACCAGGCCTCCCGGAACACGGTCGGCAGCGCGCGCGTGCCGGTGGCCGCCGTGCTGTAGACCGACCCGCCCTGGAAGTGCTGGTAGCGGCCGATCCCGTCGGGTGTCGCGGCCGGGTCGGAGACGGGCAGGCCGAACGCGCCCGCCGCCCCGCCCGCGGCGCGGTACGCCGGCAGGAACGCGGCCGGGACGTGGTGCGCCCCGGTCGACTCGGACACGTAGAGCTCGCCGCCCTGGAACGACATGACCTGCGCCGTCCCGCCGGCCGTGCTCGTGGCACCGGAGGTCGGGTGGCCCAGCGGCCCGCGCTCCCAGCCGGTGCGGGACCAGGCGTCGCGGAAGGCCGCCGGGACCACCTGCGTACCGCCGGCCGCGGTCGAGTACAGGGACCCGCCCGTGAAGTGCTGGTAGCGCGCGACGCCGTCCGGCGTGGTCCCCGGGTCCGACGAGGGCAGGCCCAGCGCACCGGTCGGCCCGCCGGCCGAGCGGTAGGCGGTGAGCAGGTCGCCCGCGACGGCGTGGGCCCCGGTCGACGGCGAGGCGTAGACGACCCCGCCCTCGAAGGCGTGCGAGGTGGCACCGCTCGGGAGCGCCTCGCCGACCACCCCGGAGCCCGCGGAGGCCGGGGTCGGGTAGCCGAGGGGCCCACGCTCCCAGCCGGTCCGCCCCCACGCGGCGGCCACGGTCGTGGGCAGCAGGTGGGTGCCGGAGGCGGTCGTGTACAGCGACCCCTTCTGGAAGTGCGCGTACTGCGCCCGGCCGTCGGGCGTCGTGGTCGAGTCGCTGGTCGGGAGGCCCAGGGCGCCCTTCTCCCAGCCGGTGGCCGCCCACGCCGTGAGCACCGGACCGCCGAGCCGCCGCGCGCCGGTCGCCGCGGACCAGTACACCGAGCCCTGCTGGAAGTGCACGTAGCGCGCCGCGCCGTCCGGCGTCGTCGCCTGGTCGCTCACCGGGTAGCCGAGGAGGCCGGTCTCCCAGCCGGTCGCGGCCCACTTGGCGGAGACCTCGCTGCCGACGACGCGGGCCCCGGTGGCCGCGGTGCGGTAGATCGAGCCCTTCTGGAAGTGGGCGTACTGCCCCTGCCCGTCGGGCGTCGCGGTCACGTCGCTGGTCGGCAGGCCGAGCTGGCCGTTCTCCCAGCCGGTGGCCGCCCACCGGTCGTAGACGGGACCGGACAGGATGCGCGCGCCCGTCCCCGCCGACCAGTAGACCGACCCGCGCTGGAAGTGCACGAACTGCGCGGCACCGTTGGGGGTGGTGGTGAGGTCGGAGACCGGGTAGCCGAGGCTGCCGTACTCCCAGCCGGTGGTGCCCCAGCGGTCGCCGACCGGGCCGGAGAGGAAGTGCGCCCCCGACGCCTGGCTCCAGTAGAGGTTGCCCCGCTCGAACGGCTGGAAGCAGCCGCCGCCGGCCAGACCGCACACGCCGTCACCCACCGGGTAGCCCAGCGTCCCGAACTCCCAGCCGAGCGAGGCCCACCGGTCCCGGAGCGCGCCGTTCCACACGATCCGGGCGCCGGTGCCCTGCGACCAGTAGACGACCCCGTGGGCGTACTCCTGCAGGCAGCCGGCGTTGCGCAGGCCGCAGGCGACAGGGGCCCGGATCGCACCCAGCGGGCCGGCCTCGCCGCCGGTCTGGGCGTACCGGGCGGTGACCTGGCTGGCGCCGGGCACCTGGGTGGACCCGAACCAGTCGGTGAAGTAGATCCAGAAGTTGCGGTTGCCGTAGGCCGAGCAGCCGTCGCCCGTGCCGACGCCGGCCGCCAGGGCCGCGGCGTTGGGCTGGTAGGGCGTGTAGTTGTACAGCCCGGCGGTCGCCTGGTTCTCGATGAACACCGCCGAGCTGCCGCAGGCGGTGGTGGGGTGGAACCGCACCTGGTTCACCTGGCCGGCCCGGTGCCCGAACCGGGTCGGGTTGTCCGCGTAGTACTGGTACCGGGAGGCCGCGCTGTAGAGCTGGTTGAACAGGTGCGCGTACGCCGGGTTGCACGGGGCGGTGTCGGGGCAGCCGTAGCCCATCGCCTTCTCGTACCGCGTCGCGTTCAGCCGGTTGCCGCTGAGGGTGACCAGCCCCTGCTCCTTCTGCAGGATGACCAGCAGCACCCGCTGGCTGATCCCGCAGGCCTGGCCGACCTTGGCGATGATCGTGGCTGCGGTCTCGTTCGGCGCCCCGACGTAGGTCCCCGGGCAGAGCGAGTCCGCGGGCCGCGTGTAGGTGTCCTGGCGGGCGTCCTGCAGGCAGGGCGTGCCGTCGGCGGCGGGGACGCAGGTGGGGTTCTTGGACTCGAGGAAGGTCTGCACGTCGCGGGCGGACATCGCGTTGCCGTCGAAGAACAGCTGGTCGCTGATGATGTTGCCGGGCCGGAACTGGCTGGTGTCGGCCGCTTGGGCGACGCCGGTGGCCGCCGGGGCGACCAGGACGCCGGCCACCACGCCGGCACCGCAGGCCGCGGCGAGCAGTCCGGCGGCCAGCCGCCGCAGCGCCCTCACGCCGGCACCTCGACGTCCACCGGGTCGGACTCGCCGGACGCGGCGTCGGACTCGTAGCGCAGCACCGCCGTCCACGTGCCGGCGGCCAGCTCCTCGCCGCTCACCTGCAGGTCACCGCACGCGGTGGTGCTGGCGTCGGCCAGGCCCGCTGCGGTCGCGGTGCGGGTCTCCCCGCCCCGGGTCAGCTCGAGGACGCACGTGCCGCCGTCCTCCACCACCGGGCTGACGTAGCCCGCAGCGACCACGGACCCCGCCTCCCAGGCGGCGAGGGACAGGACGACGTCGGTCGTCGCCGGCCGCGGTGCGTCGGTCGCCGCCTCCTCCGCGTCCGCCGCCCCCGAGGGGTCGGCCGGCTGCGACGGGACACCGGCACCGGGGGTGGTGCCCGCGGCGGGGGTGCCGGCCACCGCCCCGGCCGGCGGCGGTGCCGTTGCGGCGGTCGCGCCGGCGTCCGCGGCATCGCCGCCGCCGGAGCACGCGGCGAGCGCGAGGGTCGCGGCCACGGCGGCCGCGGTGGGCAGCAGCCGGGAGGACGGGGCGGGACGGGTCATGGCGGTGGTACCTCCGCGGGCCGGCCGCAGGGGGCCGACGGGTGGGTGGGTGAGACGGGTGCGGGGGTCAGCGGACGCTGACGGTGGCGGTGCCGGTGGCCGAGACGGTGATGGACCCGCGCTCGAACTCGGTGCGCGTGCCACCGCCGGGAGCGGCGACCGTGTCCGAGGTCGGCCAGCCCAGCTGGCCCTGCTCCCACCCGGCCCGACCCCAGGCGTCGAGGACGGCGCCGGTGAGGACCCGGGTGCCGCCGACGGCGCTGGAGTAGACCGCCCCGCCCTGGAAGTAGGCGTAGCTGCCCTTGCCGTCCGGCGTCGGGGTCACCGAGGTCGTCGGGTAGCGCAGCGTCCCGGTCTCGGCGCCGCTGCGCACCCAGGCCTCCAGCACGGCCCCGCGGACGGCGTGGGCTCCGGTGGCCCGGGACCAGTAGACCGACCCGCCCTGGAAGCGGGCGTACAGGCCCTGGCCGTCGGTGGTCGCCGCGACCGACGACGTCGGGTAGCCGAGGACGCCGCGCTCCCAGCCGGTACGGCCCCACAGGTCGAGCACCGGGCCGCGCAGCGCCCAGGCGCCGGTGGCCGTGACGTAGACCGACCCGCCGGTGAAGTGCTGGTACTGCGCCTTGCCGTCGGGCGTGGCGCGGGCGTCGGTGGTCGGGAAGCCGAGCACGGCGGTGCCGCCCGCCGCGGTCAGGGCACCGGTGAAGGCGCCGGAGACGGCGTGCGTCCCGGTGCTCGGCGAGGTGTAGACCACGCCGCCCTGGAAGTCCTGGACCTGCATGCCGTCGGGCGTGGCGACCGTCGAGCTGCCCGAACTCGCCGCCGCGGCCGACGACGTCGGGTAGCCCAGCGGGCCGCGCTCCCAGCCGGTGCGCGACCACACGGCCACCACCTCGGCGGGCAGCACGTGGGCCCCGGAGGCGCCGGTCGAGTAGATGGAGCCCTGCTGGAAGTGGGCGTACTGCGCCCGACCGTCCGGCGTGGTGGCGGTGTCGGACACCGGCAGGCCGAGGCTGCTGCGCTCCCAGCCGCTGGCCGCCCAGGCCTCGTAGACGCGGCCGCTGAGCACGCGGGCGCCGGTGTCCTGCGACCAGTACACCGAGCCCTTCTGGAAGTGGACGAACTGCGCCTTGCCGTCGGGCGTGGTCCCCCAGTCGGAGACGGGGAAGCCGAGCGGGCCGTTCTCCCAGCCCGTGGCCGACCACCGGTCGCGGACGGGACCGCCGACGGTGTGCGCGCCGCTCGCGGCGGTCCAGTAGACCGAGCCGTTCTGGAAGTGCGCGTACGAGCCCGCGCCGTTGGGGGTGCCGGTCACGTCGCTGGTCGGCAGGCCGAGGGTGCTGCGTTCCCACCCGGCCGCCGCCCACTTCGCGTAGACCTCGCCCCGGAGGATCCGCGCCCCGGTCGCCTGCGACCAGTACACCGAGCCCTTCTGGAAGTGGACGAACTGCGCCTTGCCGTCGGGCGTGGTGGTCCAGTCCGAGGTCGGGTAGCCCAGCTGACCGGTCTCCCAGCCCGTGGCCGACCACCGGTCCCGGACGGCGCCCCCGACGGTGTGCGCTCCGGTCGCGGCGGTCCAGTAGACCGAGCCGTTCTGGAAGTGGGCGTAGAGCCCGGCGCCGTCCGGGGTGACCGTGACGTCGGTCGTCGGGTAGCCGAGCCGGCCGCGCTCCCAGCCCTGGGCCGCCCACGCGTCCCGGATCGGGCCGCGCAGGACGCGGGCACCGGTGCCGCGCGAGGCGTAGATCGAGCCGTTCGCGTAGTGGGCGTAGGCACCGCCGCCGTCGGGGGTGGGCGTCGGCGCGGTGGTCACCGCCCCCAGCAGACTGCGAGCGGCGGGGTCGGAGTCGTAGCGCTGCTGGACCAGCGGCACGGCGGTGGCCAGGGCCGAGGTCACCTTGCCGCGGATCTCGCCCAGCCGGGCGTAGCCGTACCGGCCCGGGCAGGCGGTCGACTTCGTGTCGCGGTGCCCGTGGATGGTCGGCAGCGTCACCGCGGTGCCGGCCTTCCACTTGTCGGTGCCGCCGGAGGTGAGGGTCGCCGTGCCGTTGGGGTTGACGTCGTAGAGGGAGAACTTCCAGCCGATGATCGCCGCCACGGCGTCGACCATCGGCTGCGGGGTGTCCACGACGTCGTAGTTGCCCATCATCGACACCCCGAAGGTCGAGGTGTTGAAGCCGCCGGCGTGGGCGCCGATCACCGTGCTGGCCAGCCCGCCGGAGCGGCCCTCCCAGAGCCGGCCGTACTTGTCGACGAGCACGTTGTAGCCGATGTCGCCCCACTTGAGGCTCACGGCGTGGTAGCGGTAGATGCCCCGCAGCATCTCCGGCACCCGGTCGGCGCTGTAGTCGTTCGTCTCCGCGGTGTGGTGCAGCGTCGCGGCCTTGATGGTCGAGGCGTACTGCGGCGCCCAGGTGCGCAGGCTCTCGTCGGCGCCCCACTGGGCGCGGGAGTAGACGTCGGGCATGGCCAGCGCGGCGTCCGCGGTGTCCTGGATGTCGGGGCTCCCCAGCGCGCCGTCGGCCGGGCTCTCGCCCGGGTCGACGAGGTCCAGCTGCACGTCGGTCGGCGCGGCCCCCGAGCGGGTGACCACCTCGACCTCGACGCCGGTGCTCGGCCCGGTCCACAGCGGCGCGGTCCCGCTGCGGCGCTGCGCGGCGGGCTGCGCCTGACCGGCGTCCTGGCCGAGGTCCTCGGAGCCGACCTCGGTCCAGCTCCCCCACGCGCCGTCGTCGTCCTGCACCCGCACCTGCACGAGGACGTCGGAGACCGCCGGGTCGTGCGCCCAGGTCACGCCGACCAGGGAGAACTCCGCCAGCCCGGTGCGGCGGACGGTGAGCGCGGGGGCCGTCTCCGCCACCCCGGCCACCGGCTCGGTCGTCCCCTGCTGCACGTCGGCCTCGGCCGCCGGCTGCTCGACCGAACCGAGCGCGACCTCCTCGACCGACGTCTCGACGGGCACGGCCTCCGGGGTCGGCTCGGCGTAGACGGGCAGCACCAGGACAGCGCCGGTGAGGGCGACGAAGGCGGTGGTCCCTGAGATCAGGCGACGCACGAGGTGGTCCTCCCGTGGAGCGTGGCGGCTGCGCACCCGTGGTGGCGCGCATCTGTCCACGAGGAGCATCGGCGCACCGGTGGCCGCACTTGAGGCGACACGACCACGGGGCGGGGGTGGACCCGTCCGTCCGGAACCGCTGACCACACGGGTCCCACGGACCCCGGGGGTCAGCGGGGCGGCCACTCCCGCAGGGCCAGGTGCAGCGTCGTCCGCCAGGGGCGCGGGGCCGGCAGGCCGGCGGCCAGCCACGCGCTGCCGTCGAGCACCGACCACGCCGGGCGGGGCGCCGGGCGCGGGAACGCCGCGGTGGTCGTCGGGGTGACCAGGGCCGGGTCGGCGCCGAGCTCCTCGTAGACCGCCCGGGCCAGGCCGTACCAGCTGACCGCCCCGGCGTCGGTGCGGTGCAGGACCGGCGGCACCGGGCCGGTCCGGGCGCCGAGGGCGACCAGGCCGGCGGCGAGGTCGGCCGCCCACGTCGGGGAGCCGACCTGGTCGTCGACCACCGAGACCGGCGCGCCGTCGAGGGCGCGGCCGGCCATGGTGCGCACGAAGTTGGCGCCGTGGGCCCCGTACACCCACGCGGTGCGGACGACGGTGGCGTCGCCCCCGGCGGCCGCGACCGCCCGCTCCCCCGCCGCCTTGGTCCGCCCGTAGACCGAGCGCGGCGCCACGGGGGCGTCGACCGGGTAGGGCTCGGTGGCCGTGCCGTCGAAGACGTAGTCGGTGGAGACGTGCACCAGCCGCCCGTGCCCGGCGAGCTCCTCGGCCAGCCACCCCGGCGCCGACCCGTTGACCAGCAGCGCCGTGGCCTCGTCGGTCTCCGCGGCGTCCACGGCGGTGTAGGCGGCGGCGTTGAGCACGACGGGACGCCGTCCCTGCCGGCGGGCGCCGGCCAGCCAGTCGCGGACGACGTCGCGCACCCGGCCCTCGTCGGTCAGGTCGAGCTCCGCGCGCCCGAGCGCGGTCACGTCGTCGCCCGCCCGGCCGGCCAGCACCGCGAGCAGGTCCCCGCCGAGCTGTCCCCTCGCGCCGGTGACCAGCCAGGTGGTGGCCGCGGTCACGCTCACGCCCGGGCGGTGGCCGCCGCGGCCTTGAGCGGCTCCCACCAGGGCCGGTTGTCCCGGTACCACTGGACGGTGAGCGCGAGGCCGTCCTCGAAGGTCGTCCGCGGTGCGTAGCCGAGCTCGGCAGTCTTGGAGTAGTCGACCGAGTAGCGCAGGTCGTGGCCGCCGCCGCGCGGGTCGACGATGTTCTCCACGAAGCCCCAGTCGCGGCCGGTGGCCTCGAGCAGCTTCTCGGTGAGCTCCCGGTTGGACAGCTCGCGGCCGCCGCCGATGTTGTAGAACTCGCCCGGCCGGCCCTTCTCGACGACGAGCTGGATGCCGCGGCAGTGGTCGTCGACGAACAGCCAGTCGCGCACGTTCGCGCCCTCGCCGTAGAGCGGCACCCGCTGCCCGTCGAGCAGGTTGGTGACGAACAGCGGGATGACCTTCTCGGGGAAGTGGTACGGCCCGTAGTTGTTGCTGCAGCGGGTGACCGAGATGTCCAGCCCGTAGGTCTTGGCGTAGGCCCGCGCGATGAGGTCGCTGCCGGCCTTGGCCGCCGAGTAGGGCGAGTTCGGCTCGAGGAGGTGGTCCTCGGTCCACGAGCCCTCGTCGATGGAGCCGTACACCTCGTCGGTGGAGACGTGCAGCACCCGGCCGACGCCGTGCCGCAGCGAGGCCTCGAACACCTGCTGGGCGCCGAGCACGTTGGTCAGCACGAAGTCCGCGGCGCCGTGGATGGAGCGGTCGACGTGCGACTCGGCGGCGAAGTTGACGACCACGTCGTGGCCGGGCAGCGCGGCGTCCAGGTCGTCCCGGCTGCAGATGTCGCCCTGGACGAAGCGGTAGCGCGGCGAGTCGGCCACCGGCGCCAGGTTGGCGGGGTTGCCGGCGTAGGTCAGCTTGTCGAAGACGGTCACCTCGGCGTCCTCGAAGCCGGGGTAACCGCCGGTCAGCATGGTCCGGACGTAGTGCGAGCCGATGAAGCCCGCTCCCCCGGTGACGAGCACGCGCATGGTCCGATCCTCTCGTCCACGGGACACCGGCAGCATCCTCCCGCGGGGTGAGGCGTGTCGCGGCCGCCCACCCACCCCCGGGTCGCCGGCCGACGTCTCCGCAGGTCAGCGGGGCCATCGGGGCTCGCAGGCCGGCGGACGCGACCGTCCCGGGGAGGCCACCGCGTCCCGTTCGTCCCACCCGTCCCGTGCGCCCCCGTCGACGGGGCCGGGCCGGTCGGGAGCCACCTACCATCGCTGCAGCCTCCGGGCACCGCCCGCCGCCGGACGGCGGCACGTCGAGCGGGCCCGCCGGGTGGACGTGACGCCACCGCCGTCCGCCCGGACGATGCAGAGGGAAGGACCCACGTGAGCTCGAAGAACCCCGGACCGCCCGCCGACCGGCCCCTGCCGGCCCGGCTGGACCCGCGGGCGGGGCGCCCCGGGTCCTCGCGTGCCGCGTCCCGGGCCGAGGCGGTCGACGCTCCCGAGGCCGAGGGCCGCGGCCGGCAGCGCCACACCGGCCGTGCGGCGCGCGCGGCCCGGGTGGTCGCCGGTGTGCTGTCCGTCGTCCTGCTCGCCGGGTCGGGCTGGGGCTGGTACCTCGGCCAGGTCGCCGAGGCCACGGTCAACCGCACCAACGCCATCCCCGACTCCGGCAACGAGGGCAACGGCGGCGCGGCGGCGATGAACCTGCTGCTGGTCGGCAACGACAGCCGCGCCGCGCTGTCGGACGACCAGCTGGCGGAGCTGAACGCCGGCGCCGACTCGGGCACCAACACCGACACCATGATCCTGGTGCACCTGCCCGCCGACGGGTCGCGGGCCTCCTTCGTCTCCTTCCCCCGCGACTCCTACGTGCAGATCCCCGGCTACGGCTGGGACAAGCTCAACGCCGCCTACGCCTACGGGTACGCCGACACCCCGGACGACGCCGCCGAGGCCGACCGGCGGGCCGGCGGCGCCCAGCTGCTCGTGCAGACCATCAGCGGGATGACCGGGCTGCAGATCGACCACTACGCCGAGGTCGACCTGCTCGGCTTCTTCAACCTCAGCTCCGTCGTCGGCGGCGTCGAGGTCAACCTCTGCGAGCCGGTCGACGACTCCCAGTGGTCAGGGGCGGTCTTCCCCGCCGGCGTCCAGACCATCAGCGGGGCCGACGCGCTGGAGTTCGTCCGCCAGCGCCACGGGCTGCCGCGCGGCGACTTCGACCGGATCGTCCGCCAGCAGGTCTTCATCGCCGGCGTGCTGCGCAAGATGCTCTCCGACGACGTGCTGCTGGACCTCGGCAAGCAGCGCGAGCTGGTCGAGGCCGCCTCGCAGTCGCTCACCATCGACCAGGGTCTGGACCTGTTCGACCTGTCCGAGCAGATGCAGTCGGTGACCGCCGGGAGCATCGAGTTCCAGACCATCCCCTACGTCGGGGACGACGAGGACGACCAGGGCCGCTACATCCTCCGGCTGGAGGACGAGGACGTCCTGCACGACTTCTTCGCCGAGCTCTCCGCCGAGCCCGAGGCACCCGCGGTGGAGACGCCGGCCGCGCCCGAGACGGTCGCCCCCTCGGCGGTCACGGTCGACGTCTACAACGGCTCCGGGACCCCCGGGCTGGCCGCCCAGGCCGCCACCGCGCTGGAGGCCGGCGGGTTCACCGTCGGCTCCACCGGCAACGCCGACTCCACCGACTACGCGCAGACCGTCGTCCGGCACGCCGCCGGTGACGAGGCGGCGGCCGCGACGCTGGCGGCGGCCGTCCCCGGCGCCGTCGTCGAGGTCGGCGAGGACGCCACGTCCGGCACCGTGCAGCTGGTCCTCGGGTCGGACTTCAACGGGGTCGGCCAGGCCGTCACCCCGGCGGCCCCGAGCGCGCCGGTCGAGGGCGAGGACGCCCGCACCGCGGCCGACACGACCTGCATCTACTGACCCACCCCGACGCGGAGGGCCACCCCGGGACACCCCGGGGTGGCCCTCCGCGTCGTTCGTCCGGGGCCCGTGTGACGAGCGGGGCGGAACGGGCTGGAGTGCGCGACACCATCGTGCACCATCGGTCTCCCACCGTTCCTGTTTCGTTACAGTTCGACTGAACAGCAGCTCAGGCGGGTGCACCTCGACTCCAGCACTGAGCGACTCCTGCCCGGCGCGGGCGCGGACGGCCACAGCCCGTCCCACCGGTCCCGGCAGCGGGAGCGACGGAGTCGGCGGACCGACGACCGGCACGACGAGCAGCTGGGCCGCGCGGCCCGCGTGGACGCGAGATGGGGGCAGCGTGGCGATCGACCACGGCACGACCACGGACCGGCCGGCGGTCGGGGACCGGGCCATCCGGATCCCGGCTCCGCGGGCGGCCCGGCCGGCCTCGCCGGGGAACCGGTCGACGAGCGTGCGCGTCGAGATCCAGGCGCTGCGCGCCCTCGCCGTCTCCCTGGTGGTCCTGTACCACGTGGTCCCACTCCGGGTGCCGGGCGGCTACGTCGGCGTGGACGTCTTCTTCGTCGTCTCCGGCTTCCTCATCACCGGCCACCTGCTGCGCGAGGTGGACCGCACGGGGCGGGTCCGGCTGGCGCGGTTCTGGGCCCGCCGTGCCCGCCGGCTGCTCCCGGCGGCACTGCTGGTGCTGCTGGCCACCGTCGTCGCCACGGCGCTGTGGGTGCCGCGGTCGTACTGGCAGGGCTGGCTGCGCGAGATCGCCGCCTCCGCGCTGTACCTGGAGAACTGGGTGCTGGCCGGCGACGCGGTCGACTACCTGGCGCACACGAACGCCGCCTCGCCCGCGCAGCACTACTGGTCGCTGTCGACGGAGGAGCAGTTCTACCTGCTCTGGCCGCTGCTGATCGTGGCCGCCGCCTGGCTCGCCGCCCGCCGCGGCTCCTCCCGCCGCGTGGTGGTCGGGGCCCTGCTCACCGTGCTCACCGTCGGGTCGTTCGCCTACGCGCTCTGGGCGACGCACACCTCGCCGCCGGCCGCCTACTTCACCACCCCGGCCCGCGCCTGGGAGTTCGGCCTGGGCGGCCTGCTCGCGCTGTGGGCGGCCGCTCCCCCGGCGGGCCGGGACCGGCTGCGCGCGGTCGTCTCGTGGGCCGGCTTCGGCGCGATCGCCGTCGCCGCGTTCGCCTACACCGGCGCCACCCCGTTCCCCGGCACGGCGGCACTGCTGCCGGTCCTCGGCACGGTCGCGGTCATCTGGGCCGGCGCGCCGCGCGGCGACTGGAGCCCCACCGGGCTCGCCGGCTTCGGCCCCGTCCGGTTCCTCGGCGACATCTCCTACTCCGCCTACCTGTGGCACTGGCCGCTGGTGGTCATCCTCCCCTTCGCCCTGGGTCACGACCTCGGGACGACGTCGAAGGCCGGCATCCTCCTGGTCACCGTCGCCGCCGGCTGGGCGACCAAGGTGTGGGTCGAGGACCCGGTCCGCACCGGCACCCCGCTGGCCCGCCGCGGCTCCGGCACCACCTTCCTCGCGACCGCGGTCGCCACGGCGCTGGTCGTCGGGGTGTGCGCCGGCGGCTGGTTGTTCGTCAAGGTGCAGGTCGACCAGGCCCGCGCGGCCGCCGCGGCGTTCGCCGCGGGCGGCGACCCCTGCTTCGGCGCAGGCGCCATGGACCCGGCCCGCGGCTGCGGCGACCCGTTCGCCTGGAGCGACACGGTGGACACCGCCTTCGCCAAGGCCGACGTGTCCGAGGGCATGTCGTGCCTGCAGGGCGGGCTCAACACCGAGGTGAAGACCTGCCGGTACGGCGCTCCGGACGCCACGGAGACGGTCGCGCTGATCGGTGACTCGCACAGCGCGGCCCTGTACGAGGCCCTCCAGCAGGTGGCCGACGACCGCGGCTGGGCCCTGGTGGTGCACGTCAAGGCCGGCTGCCCGGCGCTGGGCTCGGACCGGATGCTCGGCGTCGACATGCCGCTGGAGGAGCCGGGGTCCTGCGCCACCTGGGGGCGGGACGTGCTGCAGCGGGTGGCGGAGGACGAGTCGATCACCCGGGTCTTCACCAGCTACCGCTCCGACATCTACAAGTACGTGGACGACGACGGCGTGCTGCGCGACGAGATCCCGGCCGCGGTGGTGCAGCAGCCGCTGCGCGCGCTCGCCGACGCCGGGAAGCAGGTGCACGTGGTCCGCGCCGCCCCCACCACCAACGGCGTGGCGCCCGCCCCGGAGCTGGTCACGCTGGAGGTCGGCATGCCCGACTGCATCGCGAACGCGGGCGCGGTCGACGACCCGTGCGCCGGGCCGCGGGACGTGCGGCTGACCCCCGACCGGATCGCCGACCAGGTCCTCGCCATGGACGACGAGCGGGTCACCGTCCTCGACCTGACCGATGCGTTCTGCGATGAACGCGAGTGCCACGCCCTGGTCGGCGGCGTGGTGGTCTACGTCGACGGCAGCCACCTCTCAGCCACGTACTCCCGCACCCTCGGCCAGTTCCTGGCCCGGGAGCTGTAGGCGCACCGACGCGACGCCGCCCCCGGGCCCAGGGGCACGGGGGCGGCGCCGTCTCCGGGCGGCGTCAGCGCGCGGCGACCTCGAGCACCGTGCTCCGCAGCGCCGAGCCGATCACGGCCGCGCCCGCCCCGGTCGGGTGCAGCCCGTCGGTGGACATGCCTGGCGCGAAGCGGTCGCCCTCCCGCACGCCGGCCATCGGGTCGGCGAAGACCCACCCCGCCTGCTCGGCCAGGTCGGCCAGCACCTCGTTGGTCGCGACGGCGACCTCGGGCGCCGCGTCCCGCGGCGGGACGGCGGAGACCACCACCTGCGCCACCCCGACCCGGTCGACCAGGGCGCGGATGTTCGCGGCGGTCTGCTCACCGGAGAGCCCGGCACCGGGGTCGTTCGTGCCGGCGAGGACCACCAGGACGTCGGCGTCGACGGGCTCGGCCGCGGCCAGCATGTCCGCCGTCGTCGCGCCGCCGCGGGCCCAGCCGCCGGCGAAGACCACGCCGTCGGTCGCCGCGGTCGACAGCCAGGAGCCCGCGCCCAGCTCACCGGCCGGGACGTCGCCGTCGGCCTGGGTGATCGAGTCGCCGTAGGCCGCCAGGCGGACCTCCTCCGCCGGCGGCAGCAGCGGCCCCTGCGACGTCGGCCCGGCGGCCGGGACCACCGCGCCGGGGCCGGCGCCGCAGGCGGTGAGCAGGACCGCCGCCACGGGCAGCGCCGCGGTGCTCAGATGGCGTCGCACCGGGCTCAGATGGGCCGGCCGGTCGCCTGGTAGGCGGCCAGCTCCTCCGGCGTCCCGAAGCAGTAGAAGTCGCCGCGGACCAGGCCGACCCGGCGGCCGGAGGAGATGAGCTCGTTGAACACCAGCGACACGTAGTACTCCGGCATCGCCGCGTCGATCTGCCTGGCCATGAGCCGGTCGGCGGCCTCGAGGAAGACCCGTGCGCTGGTGAAGGAGTACACGCCCATGAGCGCGTCGGAGGAGATCGCCTGCTTCTCCGCCGTCCGGACGACGATGCCGTCGGGGCCCACCTCGGCGAAGCTGTAGCGCGGCTCGGTGGAGGCGAACGACAGCAGCAGGCCGTCGACGTCCCGGCTCCGCACCGCCTCGTCCAGCACCCGGAAGTACTCCGGGGAGTCGAAGGCGATGTCGCAGTCCATGATCACCAGCGGCAGGTCCGGGTCGAGCCGGTCGCGCGCCTCCAGGCAGGTCTCCACCGCGCCCCGCGTGTCGTGGTCCAGCAGCACGATGTCGGCGCCCGGCTCGGCCTCGAGCACCTGACGGGCCAGCCCGTGCTCGGCGTCGTCGTCCGCGCGGACGACCACGACCACCCGCTTGTCCCCCGTCCACGGGGCGAACGAGCGCAGCGCCCGCTGGAACATCGGGGCACCGTCGACCTCGATGAGCGGCTTGGGGGTGCTGATGCCGACCTTGCGGAACCGCGTCCCGAGCCCGCCCATCGGCATGAGCACCTGCAGGGTGGTCATCACTGCACCTCGTCCCACTCGTAGTCACGGTCGGGCGCAGGCGCCGAGGTCTGCCGGCCCAGCCGCCAGAGCGCGAGGTTGCGCAGCGCCGTCCGGAAGATGTTCCAGTTCCGCGCGTTCGACACCTGGTCCTCCTCGCGCCAGGTGATCGGCACGTAGGCGAAGCGCACGCCGCGGTCCACCAGGTGGAGCAGGATCTCGAAGTTGAACGTCAGGTGGTTCGCGAAGCGCATGTACGCCGCCGGGTCCAGGTCCCGCAGGGCGAACAGGTTGAGGCCCGAGCCGAGGTCCTGCAGCCGGCGCAGCGTGACCGCGCTGTAGATGCCGTTGAGCACCCGGTTGCCCCACACCCGCTTGGCGTCGTAGCCGTGCAGCCGGGACCGGCGGCTGAACCGCGAGCCCAGGACCGTCTGAGTCTCCGGGTGCGCCTCGGCGTGGTCGAGCAGCAGGCCGACCTCGTCGCTCTTGGCCTGGTTGTCCCCGTGCAGGATCACCACGTGGGTGAACCCGGCGGCCCGCGCGTGCTCGAAGGCGACCTTGTGCGTACCGCCCAGGCTGTTGTTCTGCCGGTTGCGGAACACCTGCAGGTTGGGCAGCCGGCCGGTGCGCTTGTACTCGACGGCCTTCTCGAGGGTGTCGTCGGTGCTCCGGTTGTCGACCACCCAGATCCGGTCGACGCGGGCGGCCACCTCGTCGGTGATCTCGTCGAGCACCCGGGTGATCTGGGGGGCGCAGTTGTACGCCGGGATGGCTACCACGACCTTCTGGGGGACCGGCTTCACCGGGTGAGTACCTCCTGGGTCCTCGGCTCGGCGCCGAGGACCTCGTCGTCGTCGTCCGCGTCCACGGGCAGGTCGTACTGCTCAAGGAAGCGGTTCAGCGCCTGGATGCAGACGCCGTAGTACTTGAGCACCGTGCCGGGGTTGATGGCCACCCGGTGGGTGAGCATGCGGCCGTAGAACAGCCCCACGTGGAAGAGCACCGACCGCTGCTCGGCCGGCGAGAGCCGGCGCGGCATCACCTGGGTGGTCACGAAGTCGGCCAGCTCGGCGTAGCGCGCCGACCGCGCGTCGCGGTAGGTGATCTCCGGGACGCCGTCCCGCGCGCCGAGGACGACGGGGTCCTCGTCCTCGTTGAGGAACTCGTAGCCGTAGGCCAGCGACTGCATGTGCCGGGCGAAGTCGATGACCGGCCCGCGGACCTGGTTGTCGTCCGAGGGGTCGATGACCAGGACCTCGCGCGTGGGCAGGTCCACCAGGATGTTGTCGACGGTGAGGTCGCCGTGGATGTGCGTCGACGGCCGGAAGGTGGCCAGGTCGGTCCAGGCCGACTCGGTGGACTGGATGCGGCGCAGCACCCGGTCGAAGTTGTCCAGCTCCCGGCCGTTGACCACGATCCGCTCGCCCTTGAGCGCCTCGGCCAGCGCCGGGTGCGACTCGGCCGCGGCCCGCACCCGCAGCACGAACCGCTCGGTGACGTAGTCGTCGCGCAGCTCGGGGTGCTGCTCGAGCTGACCCACCCGGTAGACCCGCGAGTACATGTAGTCCCAGACCTCGGCGAGCTTGGCCGCGCCCTCGGCGAACGGGTTCTCGTGCACGTACTCGAACAGCGGCACGCTGCTCGGCCGGTACTCGATGTCGATCGCGTAGTGGTCCTCGGCGTGCTGCTCGCGCAGCACGGTGACCAGCTGCCGGTGGTCGGCGCGCTCGGCCAGCCAGTCGTGCTGGTTCTTCAGCCGGTGCGCGTACTCCGGCGGCACCATCTTCTTGACGAACAGCTCCCCCGAGCCGTTGGTCGCCAGCAGCGTCACCGCGTTGGACCCGCCCTTGAAGAAGCGGACCAGGCTGACGTTCCCGTCCACCTCCAGCCGGTGCATGACCTGGCTGAGGTGCTGGCGCTGGAAGTAGGCGTCCAGGAAGTGCGTCATCGACCCGGAGATGTCCTGGTCGCGGCCGAGCTTGTTGACGTAGCGGTCCGACGGGGTCAGCTCCGCGCCGGCGAGCGGGTCGCTGGTCCGCCGCGCCCAGTTGACGAACAGGGCCACGACGGCGACGACGAGCACCGGGACGTTGGCCACGACCCAGGACGCGGCGCCGAAGAGCAGCACCGCCGGGCCGGACAGCGCCGTGCTGCCCTCGACGAAGGCCCGGATGTTCTCGACGTAGGCGCCCGGGGCGCCGTTGCCGAGGCTGGGGCTCACCACGCCGGCCGGGGCCGCGGTGGCGATCACGGCCTGGCGGCCGCTGAGCGCCGGGAAGACGAGCACCACGGTCAGCGCCGCCGCCGCGACGTAGCAGGCCCACGAGGCCAGGGCGAGCACGCCGTAGCGGACCAGCTGGCGGCGCTGCCGGAAGAAGCGCTGGAAGCCGAAGATGACCGACCACAGCTTGAAGCGGGCCCGGTTCTCCAGGTCGGTGTTCAGCCACGCCGTCATCCGCCACGCCAGCCGCATCAGCGTGGCGTTCTCCCGCACCAGGGCGGCGAAGGCGGCGATGAGCAGCAGGGACACGACCAGCGCCACCACCGCGGCGACCGGCACGATGCCCGAGAACGGCCCACCGAGGACGGCGATGCAGACCAGGAAGGCCACCGAGACCAGGACGACGTCGATCAGCCGCTCGAGGACCACGGCCGCCAGCGTGTACAGGAAGCTGATCCGCAGGGTCTTCGCGACGAGGTAGGAGCGGACCACCTCCCCGACCCGCAACGGCCACACCAGGTTGAACAGGTAGCCGATGGACAGGTGCCGGAACTGGCCGGCGAGGCTGCCCCGCCGGACGTTGTCGATCGGCACCTTGGTCCGGGCGGCGCGCAGCACGTGCCCGGCCAGCTGGACCAGCCCGGCGAGGCCGAGCAGCGCCCAGCCGGTCCCGGACAGCCCCGTGGACAGCCGGGACCACAGCTCGGACAGCGACGGCCAGGTGAACAGCGCGAACCCGGCCAGGGAGACCAGCGCGACGACGATCAGCGCGAGACGGCCGCGCGAGTAGCGGACGGCCATCAGAAGTGCGGCACCTCCAGGACCATGAGGCCCGCGGCGAGCGCGGCCTGCCGGCCGGTCTCGGAGTCCTCGAACGCCAGGCTGGCGGCCGGGTCCGCGCCCAGCAGCTCCAGCGCCCGCAGGTAGCCCTCCGGGTCCGGCTTGCTGCGGGTCACCTGGTCGCCCCACACCACGACGTCGAACAGCGGGGTCAGCCCGTGGGCCTGCAGGATCTGGTCGCCGTTGCCGGACTTCGCGGTGCTCACCAGCGCCGTCCGGTGGGTGGGCGCGACCAGGCGCAGGAAGGCCACCAGGGCGTCGTTGGCCGCCGTCCGGTGCAGCTCCTCGGCGTAGAGCCGGCTCTTGGCCGCCCGGATGACGTCGACCCCGCCGGGGTCGATGCCGGGCAGCAGGTCGGGGATGAAGTCCCGGGAGTCCCGACCCCAGGTGGCCGCGAACTGCTCCGGGGTCAGCTCGTGGCCGGACTCGGCGAAGGCGTTGCGGTAGGCCAGGTAGTTGGCCTCCCGGGTGTCCACCAGGGTGCCGTCGAGGTCGAAGAGCAGGGCCTGCACCGACCCGCCCGGTCGTGCCATGTCGTACCGCTCCCCCAGGTCGATGGCGTCGTGCCCATCGGACGTCTGCACCGTGCGCTCCTGCATGTCAGGCCCCCGCCGTGTCGCGGGCGGGCGCCGGACCCCTGCCGGGGGCCGGCCCGGACGCGGCTCGCCGGTGCAGCAGCAACCGGCTCACCACGAAGTTGGCCGCGAAGGACGGGGGCAGCGAGACCAACTTACAGACGAAGGGTGCCCACCCGGTCTGCACGTGGAGGACCTCGATGAACGCCGAGAACAGCACGATCGACACCACGTACCAGCCCACGAAGAGCAGGAAGCCGGTCCGCGTCCGCTCCGCCGCGAAGGCGTACTTGGTGACGAAGAGGTAGACCACCACGGTCGCGCACCCGGCGCTGACCACGTTGGCCAGCCACGGTGCCGCGCCCAGCCGGACGCCCAGGGCGAAGACGCTGAGGTCGACGGCCAGGCCCAGCCCCGAGCCGAGCAGGAAGCTGAGGACCTGGCGGACCAGCCGCCCGAGCCGGCCGCTCACCGGCCCGCCCGCCGGCGCAGCACGAGGCCGCCCACCGCGGCCAGCACGATGACCGCCGTCCCGGCGATCGTCGCGGGGACCACGGCCCGGGCGCCCAGCGGCGCGTAGGACAGCTCCAGCCGAGCCGACTCCAGGCCCGCGGGCAGCTCGACGGCGAGCACCGCGCCCTCGACGCTGGTGACCGGCAGCGGCTCGCCGTCCAGGGTCGCGGTCATGCCGGGGTAGTACGGCGTCCGGGTGGTCAGGGTGCCGCCCTCGGCGCCGGTGGAGACCAGGTAGCCGTCCATCGGACGGTCCACGCGGGCCAGGCCGGAGGACCAGCCCTCCGGGGAGACGGTGACCCCGTCGACCGCGGTGACCCGGCCGGGCAGCCCGTCGTCCCGGCGGTACTCGGTGTACGGGGCGTCCACGCCGGTGGCCTGCCAGGTCGTGTCGAAGTGCTCCCGGATCTCGGCCGGGGCGTTGTCCGCGAGCAGGACGACGTCGGTGGACAGCAGGTCGATCCACGGGACGCCGGTGTCCCCGGCCGGGGCCAGCAGCTGCGCCGGTTCCGAGCAGGTGGCGCCCTGGTAGGTGCGGCACCAGCGCTCGTTGAGCTCCTCGTGCCAGACGGCGAGCGAGCCGAAGCCCGGCCGGAAGCCCGCGGGCAGGTTGGCGTTGCCGACCAGGACCCCGGAGGACCAGCCCCAGTCCGGCTCGACGGCGAAGGTGACGACGGTGGCCGCGGCGTCGGTCGCGACGGAGCGGGCCTCGTAGTCGTCGGTGGTCGTGCCGATCCAGTAGGCGTTGGTCAGGGAGCGGTAGGGCTGGCCGCCGCTCGCCGTCCCCTCGACGGCGTCGATGCGCTCCTGGACCGCGACCATCGTGTAGAGGCTGAGGACCGGGGCGAGCGCGACGACGAGCGCGACGGCCACGCCGGCGAGCCGTCCTGGGCGGGTGGACCGGCCGGCGCGCAGGTGGACGAGCAGCAGCGCCAGGCCGGCGGCGGTGAGCACCGCGGCCAGCACGTGCCAGCGGTAGAGGACCGGCGCGCGGAACAGCGCCAGCAGGAACTGGGCGGCCACGATGCCGAGGGCCACCTGCACGCGGCCCCGGGTCGGGCGTGGCGCGGCGGCCAGGGCGATGAGCACCAGCGCGGGCAGGAACACCGCGGCCACGACGACGTACCGCAGCGGGTAGCGGAACACCGCGACGACGGTGGGCAGCTGGGTGGCGACCACGGCGCTGACCCAGACGAGCCCCGCCGGCACCACGCCGGGCGCCCGCACCGCGCGCCGCCAGTCGACGAGGGCCGCCGCCGGCAGGGCCAGCAGCATCGTCGCCATGGCCGGGACCAGCCCGATGTTGCCGCTCCAGAAGTTGGTCTGGGCCATGAGCGTCGGGCCGCCGAGGACGACGTCGGCGAGGTTGGCGACGGCGAAGCCCGCGTTGCCGAACAGCGCATCGCCCTCCGGCCGGCCCATGACGGCGGACAGCTCGGCGGCGGCGAGCAGCGTCGGCACGGCGACCACGCAGCCCCCGACGGCGGAGCCCAGCCGCAGCACCAGGTCGCGGTCGACCACCCCGCGCCAGGCCCCGGCCGACTGGCGGCGCTCGACCAGGTGGCCGAGGAACAGCACGACCACGAAGAACAGGACGTAGGGGTTGCCCGAGGTCAGCAGCGCCCAGCTGGAGACCCCCACGGCGAGCACGCCGAGGACCCCCCGGCCGGTGAGCCCGTACCAGAACCAGGGCAGCCAGGCGACGCTCCACAGCAGCGGCCACCAGGAGCTGCCGTACCAGAGGAAGAACCCGCTGGAGGCGATCCCGACCGCGCCGGCGACCGCGAGCGCGACACCCACCCGGTGCCGCAGCAGGACGGCGAGCGAGCCCAGCCCCAGCAGGGTGACCGAGACCGCGCCGTAGAGGAAGGAGACGAGCAGCAGGTCGTCCGACGTGGCGGCCAGGCCCTGCATGAGCCAGTGCAGCGGGTCCAGCGCCCCGTACTGCATGTCGACGAGGACGTTGCCGGCCATGCCCTGCTCGGGGTCCATGAGCGGGGGGACCCCGCCCTCGGCGTTGCGCCCCAGCCACCACATCATCGGGAGGAACTGGGCCAGGGAGTCGTCCAGGTAGAAGAAGCGCGGCGCGACCCGGGCCAGCGCGGCCAGCACCAGGCCCTGCAGGACGGCGTAGCCGGCGACGGCCGCGGCCACCCGGCGCACCTCGTCCCGGCGTCCCCGCACGGGCACCTCGGGGCCGCGTCGGGCCGTCGCGGCGGCGCGGTGCTCGGCGAGCGGCGTGTCCAGCACGTCCTGCGACCTCTCCCTAGATGGGCCGGCGCCGGGCACCTGCGGTCCACCGGACCCCAGGCGAGCGACGACACCCACGACCTGGGCTGCCCGCCGTCCCGGCTCTCCAGCACCGACGGACGCCAGTCGACCGAATGTGCGGCTCATCCTCGGAGAGCCTCGTCGGGCCCCACCCGGAGACACCGTCGCCGGTCACGACCCTCGACTGCCACGGGGGCGCGTGCGCGCCCTCTCGCCCGCAAACTGTAACGGCAATCGGGCCACCGAGGGGGACGCCGGGACGACCCTGCCACCCTTGCACCGTGAGCCACACCGACCCCACGACCCCGGACCTGCTCCTGGCCGCGACGCTGCGCCGCGCACCCGCGGCGCCGCTGCTCACCTCCTACGACGACCTCGGCGGCGGGCGGGTCGAGCTGTCGGCGACCACCCTCGCCAACTGGGTGGCCAAGACCGCCAACCTGCTCCAGGACGAGTTCGACGTCACCGCCGGCAGCACGGTCGCCGTCGCGCTGCCGGTGCACTGGCAGACCGCGGCGGTGCTGCTCGGGGTGTGGAGCTGCGGGGCGACGGTCCTCGACACCGCGGCCGAGGACGACGGCCGGCTCGACGGCGTCGACGTGGTGCTCGCCGACCAGGACCGGCTGGGGCCGCTGGAGGAGCTGGGGGTGCCCGAGCTCCTCGGCCTCTCCCTGCACCCGCTCGGGATGGGCATGACCGGGTACGCCGGCCCTGCCCGTGACTTCGCGCTCGAGGTGCGCGGGCACGGCGACGTCTTCACCCCGTGGCAGCGGCCCGACCCGGCCGCGCCCGGCCTGCTCCTCGGCGGGCTGCAGCTCACCCTGGGCGGCCTGGTCGACACCGCGCGGGAGCTCGCGACGCGGCTCGGCGTGGTCGAGGGCGACCGCGTGCTCGTCGACGACCGCACCGCGGCCGAGGCCGGGCCGGTGGCGTGGCTGCTGGCCCCGCTGGCCGCCGGCGCGTCGGTCGTGCTGGTCCGTTCCCCCGACCCGTCACTGCTCCCGGGCCGCGCGGCGGCCGAACGGGTCACCGCTACGCTCGGCCGGACGGTCGAGGGCATCCGCGAGCTGGGCCGACCTGCCTGACGCAGCGACCCCAGCCGCCCGGACGGACGGTGGGTTCGGCATGGACAAGGTGGTGGGCAGCGCCGCTGAGGCGGTGGCCGACATCGGGGACGGCGTGACGCTGGCCGTCGGCGGCTTCGGGTTGTGCGGTGTGCCGATCGCGCTGATCGACGCCCTGCTGGAGCAGGGGGCCTCGGGCCTGACGACGATCAGCAACAACTGCGGCGTCGACGACCAGGCGCTGGGCGTGCTGCTCTACGCCGGGCGGATCACCCGCACGATCAGCTCCTTCGTCGGGGGCAACAAGGAGCTGGCCCGCCTGTACCTGTCCGGACAGCTGTCGGTCGAGCTGACCCCGCAGGGCACGCTGGCCGAGCGGCTGCGCGCCGGCGGCACCGGCATCCCCGCCTTCTACACCCCCACCGGCGTGGGCACGATGGTCGCCGACGGCGGCATCCCGGTGCGCTACGACGCCGAGGGCACCGTGGTGGAGACCTCCACCCCCAAGGAGATCCGCGAGTTCGACGGCCGGCAGTACGTGCTGGAGACCGCGCTGACCGCCGACTTCGGCCTGGTCCGCGCCGCGGTCGGCGACCGGCACGGCAACCTGGTGTTCCACGAGTCCGCGCGCAACTTCAACCCGCTGGCCGGGATGGCCGGGCGGATCACCGTCGCCGAGGTGGAGACGCTGGTCGAGCCGGGCGAAATCCGGCCCGAGGACGTGCACCTGCCCGGGGTGTTCGTCGACCGGGTGGTCGTGGTCGGCCCGGAGGGCAAGAAGATCGAGAACCGCACCACCCGTCCCCGCCCGTCGTCCGCGCCGCTCGCGGCCGGCGGCGAGGAGGCCACCGTCGAGGGAGCCGAGTGACATGACCCTGACCCGCGACCAGCTCGCCGCCCGCGTCGCACTCGAGCTCGGCGACGGCGAGTACGTGAACCTGGGCATCGGCATGCCGACCCTGGTGCCGAACTTCGTGCCCGACGGGGTGCACGTGGTGCTGCACTCGGAGAACGGCATCCTCGGCGTCGGCCCCTACCCCGTCGAGGGCGAGGAGGACCCGGACCTGATCAACGCCGGCAAGGAGACCGTCACGATCCTGCCGGGGGCGTCGTTCTTCGACTCCTCGCTGTCCTTCGGCATGATCCGCGGCCGCCACCTGGACCTCGCCGTCCTCGGCGCCATGCAGGTCAACCCCCGCGGGGACCTCGCCAACTGGCTGATCCCCGGGAAGATGGTCAACGGCATGGGCGGGGCGATGGACCTCGTCCACGGCGCCCGCCGGGTGATCATCATGATGGAGCACGTGGCCCGCGACGGGTCCCCGAAGCTGGTCCAGGAGTGCACGCTGCCGCTCACCGGCAAGGCGTGCGTGGACCGGGTGGTCACCGACCTCGCCGTCGTCGACGTGACCCCGGGCGGCTTCGTGCTCCGCGAGACCGCCCCGGGCGTCGGCGTGGACGAGGTCCTGGCCGCCACGGGGGCCCCGCTCACCGTCGCCGACGACGTCCGCGAGATGCCGCTGCCGGCGACTGTGTGACCTTCAGCGTCGTCGCCCGCGACCCGGCGACCGGCGAGCTGGGGATCGCGGTCTCCTCGTGCATCCTCGCCGTCGGCCGCGTGGTGCCCAGCGCCCGCCCAGGAGTCGGGGTGGTCGCCGTCCAGGCCCGCAGCCGCCGGGGGCTCGGCCAGTCGCTGCTGGCCGGGCTGGCCGACGGCGCGGACCCCGCCGACCTGGTCCGCGCCGCGGCGCACGCCGCGGAGGACGTCGACCGGCAGATCGCCGTCCTGGACACCGCCGGCCGGGTGGCCGCCGACACCGGACGGGGCTCGTTCCCGGTCAGCGGCCACCTGCTCGGCGACCAGCTGAGCGTGCAGGGCAACATGCTCGCCTCGCCGGAGGTGCTGCCGGCGATGGTGCAGGCCTTCACCGCCGCCCGCGGCGGGCTGCCCGACCGGCTGCTGGCCGCGCTGACCGCGGGGCAGGACGCCGGCGGCGACGTCCGCGGCCGGCAGTCCGCGGCGCTGCTGGTGGTCAGCGGGACACCGGCCAGCGACGAGGACGACGGCGTGCGGATGGACCTGCGGGTCGACGACTCCGGCGACCCGGTGGCCCAGCTGCGGATGCTGCGCAACCTGCAGCGCGCCTACGACGAGCGGGACTACGAGACCCTGGCGCTGTTCGCCCCGGAGGGCGCCCGCGACCTCTACGCCGCGCTGGCCGCCTCGCAGCGCGGCGACCGCGAGGCGGCCCGGGCGGCGCTGTCGGCGATGCGGGCCCGGCCGGGCTGGTCGGCGTGGCTCACCGCGATGGCCGGCGACGCCCGGCTGGCCGGGGTGTCCCGCCTGCTGGAGTGAGCACGGGAGCCGCCCGCGACCGGGCGGCTCCCGCAGGGGTCAGGCCGGCTCGACGCCGAAGGTCCGGGCCAGCCGCTCGATCTTGCGGGCCCGGCCCAGCCGGGGCTTGTCGCTGCCGTCGCGGATGACCTGGCCGCGGGCCTCGAAGTCGGCGAGGAAGTCCCGCGCCCAGGCGACGTCGGACGGCGTCGGGCTGATGACCTCGTTGATCACCGGGGTCTGCTCCGGGTCCAGGCACAGCTTGCCGGTCAGGCCCAGGGAGACGGTGACGGCGGTCTGCTCGCGCAGCACCGGGTGGCTGCTGCTCACCGTCGGGCCGTCGATGGGCCCGGGCAGCCCGCCGATCCGGCTGGCGAGGACCAGCCGCGAGCGCGGGTAGGCCATGGCCAGGTCGTCGGCGCTGGTGCCGGTGTCGCGGCGGTAGTCGCCGCTGCCGAAGGCCAGCCGGAAGGCGCCGCGGGCCCGGGCGATGGAGACCGCCTCCTCGATGCCCAGCGCGGACTCGACCAGCGCCAGCACCGGCGTCGACCCGCCGAGCCGGTCGAAGGTCTCGGTGACCTGCTCGGCGGCCTCGGTCTTGGCCAGCATGACGCCGAGCAGGCCGGGCAGCCCGGCGAGCTTGGCGACGTCGCCGTCCCAGAAGTCGGTGGAGCGGTCGTTGATCCGCACCCAGGCCGACCGGTCCCCGCCGGAGAGCCACTGGCCGACCCCGTCCCGGGCCTCGGCCTTGTTCGCCGGGTCCACCGCGTCCTCGATGTCCAGCACCACCTGGTCCGCCCGCGAGGCGTGGGCGGCGTCGAACAGGTCGGTGCGCGACCCGTTCACCAGCAGCCAGGAGCGAGCGTCCTCGGGACCGACCTTCCGCTGTCTCAGCACGGTCCCATCCTCGTACGTGCGCCCGGTACGCCCGCGACCGACCCCGGTCCCGGGCGTACCGGTGGGTAGCCGGCCGGGTCGGTCGCGGGAGGACACTCCCCGCGGCCGGTCAGACCCGCTCGAGGGGGTGCTCCCCGACCGGCACCAGGTCACTGGGCTCGGTCACCTCGACCGGCGGGCGCTCCCCGCTGACCACCACCCGGTTCGGGCGGGCGTTGAACAGCAGCTGGAACACGTCGGGGCGCGAGTAGTGCCCGACCGGGTCGGCCGCTGACTTCGCCACCGCGATCAGCGAGAAGTCCAGGTCGGCGTAGAGGATGCCCTCGTCGTCCTCGGCCAGCGGCTCGGCGAGCTCGGTGCCCTCGGGGCCGTAGATGCGGGTGAAGCCGCCGCCCTGCCGCAACAGCTGCCGCTTCTGCTCGGTGTCGCACCACAGATCCTGCCCGGCCTGTCCCACGACCGCGCACGGGGCGACGACGAAGGTCTGGCCCTCGACGGCGTGCACGAGGCTCGCGGCGGTGTTGACCTGCGGGCCCAGCGCCGAGGCTGCGCCGCGGTAGACGGAGAAGCTGGGCCAGGAGGCGACGTGGATCTGTTCGCCCATGCTGTAGAGCGCGTACTTCGTCAGCGGCTGGAAGTGCTCCCAGCAGTTGAGAGCGCCGAGGCGCCCGATCCGGGTGTCGTGCACCTGGACGTCGCTGCCGTCGCCCTCGCCGAAGACCGTGCGCTCGACGTGGGTGGGCTTGAGCTTGCGGCGGACCGAGATCACCGCGCCGGTGTCGTCGATGAACGCCTGCGACATGTACAGGCTGCCGCCGGCCTTCTCGGCGAAGCCGAGGACGACGTGGATGCCGTGCCGGCCGGCCGCGGCCGCGATCCGCTGCAGGTGCTCGCCGTCGCGGGTCATCGCGTTGTCCGCGTACCGAGCGACGAACTGCATCCCCCAGGCCGGCGAGTCCAGCCAGATCCACCAGGGGTAGCCGGGGACGAACGTCTCGCTGAAGGCGACCAGCCGGGCGCCGTTGGCGGCGGCCTCGGCGATCAGGTCGACGACCTGGGCGACACCGGCGTCGAGGTCCAGCCACTTCGGCTCGGCCTGGACGGCGGCGACGCGGACCGGGCCGCGGGGTCGGACTGGTTCGGTGGTGGTCATGGCGTCCTCCTGGGTGGGGCCCGCCGGTGGCGGAGCGCGCGCCCAGGTTGCGGCCGCCGGGTGTGACCGGGAGCACGATCCGTGCCGGCTGTCTGACGATCCGGGCCATCTGCCTCAGCCGGCGCCCCCCCGCCGGTAGGCAGCGGGCGTCGTGCCGGTGAGGCCGCGGAACGCCCGGTGCAGCTGTGCTCCACCGCCGAACCCGCAGCGGGCTGCGACGGCGGCCAGGGGCAGCCGCGGCTCGGTGCGCAGCAGCCGCTGCGCACCGCTGACCCGCAGCCGGCGCAGGACGTCGCCGAGGCTCTCGGGTTCGTGCTCGAACAGCCGGAACAGCGTGCGGCGGGACAGGTGGCAGGCCCGCGCGACGGTGTCGGCGTCCAACCGCGGATCGGCGAAGTGCGCGGCCAGGTGGGCCAGCACCCGCTCCCGGTCCAGCGCGGACGGGCCCGGCAAGGGCGACGACCCGGCGGCGAGGCAGAGCGCCGAGGTCAGCAGGCCGATCGCGTGCGGAGCCAACGCGGCGGCGCCGACCGGGTCGGTGGTGCTGAGGTGGGCCAGGCCGCGGAAGAAGTCGGCGACGAGGCGGCCACTGCTGTCGGCGGCGAGGGCGACGCCGGTGGCGCGTTCGACGGCGGCCGCGGGCAGGCCACGTCGGGGCACCTGGACGACCAGCTGCTCGAAGCCCGCGGGGAACTGCAGGGTGTAGGGGCGGGTGCTGTCGTAGAAGGCCATCCCGCCGGGGTGCAGCAACGCTGTGCGGCCGCTCTGGCTCACCTCACCGCGGCCGGCGACCTGGATGCTGGCCAGCACGTACTCCTCGGGACTGCGCGCGATGAGCCGCGGGGTACGGCGCACGTGCTGTCCGCCCGCCCGCACCGTGGTCAGCTGCACCTGGCCCACGGTGCTGTGGACGATCCGGCCGCGGAACGGCCGCCCGGTCGTCGGCGCCGCGACCAATGGCACGAACGTGTCACTGATCAGGTCCTGCCACCGGGCGAACGCCTGCCCGGGGGTGACCTCGTCGGTCGTGAGCGTCCGCGGACGCGTTGCGACGCCGGCCGAGCCGGGGTCCGCTTCGTGCTCCGCGTGCACCCCGCGATCATGGCGGCGGCTCCCGTTCCGGTCCACCGTTCCGGGACCGACGCCTGTTCCACCGGCCCGCCGGCTCGGTACGCGTGAAGCCCTCGTCCCGGCGGGTGGGTCGCACGGTCGGTGGAGTGACGCGCGTCGCGCCGTGGACGAGGGTCAGGCGGCCGGTGGCCCGACCGGGGCGTCGCCCCGGAGGGTGATGCGGTGCATGACCCGCCGCTGGTCGCCGTAGTCCCGGTTGGCGTAGTGCACCGTCGAGCGGTTGTCCCAGATGACGACGTCACCGACCGACCAGCGGTGCCGGACGATGTGTTCCGGCTTGGTGATGTGCGCGTAGAAGAGGTCGAGCAGGTACCGGCTCTCCGCGTCGGAGACGCCCTCGATGTGCGAGACGAAGCCGGGGTTGACGAACAGCGACTTGCGGCCGGTCTCCGGGTGCACGCGCACGACCGGGTGCTCCACGGGGACGAGCGCGCGGAACTCCTCGCCCTCCCACGTCGTCCGCTCCTCGCGCTGGGCAAGGTAGTAGCCGAACTCACGCGTGCCGTCGTGGACGGCGACGAGCTGGTCGGCCAGGCGCTGCAGGGGCTCGCTGAGCGAGCGGTAGGCCAGCTCCAGGTCGGCCCACTGGGTGTCCCCACCGGTCGGCGGGAGGACGACGGCGCGCAGCACCGACCCGAGCGGTGGCCGGCGCACGAAGGTCACGTCGGTGTGCCACACGTCGGCGAAGCCACCGGTGGCGCTGTCGAGGGCGTAGATCTCGGGGTGCTCCTGGTCGACGCCGGGGACCACCGGGTGGGATTCGGTGACCTCGCCGAGCCGGCGGCCCAGTGCGATCTGGCTGTCGGGGTGCAGGGCGTGCTGGCCGGAGAAGAACAGCACCTTGTACTCGGCGAGCGCGGCCCGGATGGCCCGGACCTGGCCGTCGGTGACGCGGCTGAGGTCGATGCCGTGGACGCCGGCGCCGATGGTCGGCTCGAGGCGCTCGAGGTCGAGGACGCCGCCGTCGACGTCGCCGGGTGCGGTGGTCGGGGCAGCAGCGAGCAGGGTCATGCGAGGGCTCCAGGGGTGGGTGCGGACGAGCGGGACGGGAGATCTCAGGCCCGACAGAGCGCGCTCGCGCACCGGAGCAGGTCGACGTGCCGGCGCTCGACGAGCGCAATCCGCACCAACCCGACCGGGAACATGGAGATTACCGTAGCGGGTGTCCTGGGTTCTGCGGACCAAGGGTGTCCCGTGTCCCTGCCGGGCTGGCTGCCCATCGACGGCACGTGACAGGGCGCCGGCTCCGGCCGCGTCCCCCGCCTGCTCGACGCGTTCGACGGATCGCTCGCCCTCGCCACCGCCATCGGCCGCGGCACCGAGGACGACGAGCGTCAGGCCGCGCGGCCGGGCGCCGACGCGCTGTGCGCGACCGCGAGCACGTCGTTGACGGCGAGCGCGCCACCGAGCCGGAGGCTCGGGTGACCGGGCGCCTCCCCGAGCCGGTCGAGGCGCGGATGCAGGGCTCGGAGGCCAGGGTGTCGTCATGACCGCACCCCCCGGACCCGGCAGGGACACCGTCGCGTCCCTGACCACCGCGGAGAAGGCCGCCCTGTGCCTGGGGTCGGACTTCTGGCACACCGCCGCCGTCGACCGGCTGGGCATCGAGCGGATCAGGCTGTCCGACGGTCCGCACGGGCTGCGCGTGCAGCCGGCCGAGGGCGACCACGTCGGCATCTCCGGCAGCCTGCCCGCCACGTGCTTCCCCACCGCCTCGGCGCTCGGGGCGAGCTGGGACGTCGACCTGATCGGCGAGGTCGGCGCGGCCATCGGTCTCGAGGCGCGGGCGCAGGACGTCGCGGTGGTCCTCGGACCCGGGGTCAACATCAAGCGGTCGCCGCTCTGCGGCCGCAACTTCGAGTACCTCAGCGAGGACCCGCACCTGTCCGGCCGGCTCGGCGCCGCCCTCGTCGCCGGCATCCAGTCCCAGGACGTCGGCGCGTCGGTGAAGCACTTCGCAGCCAACAACCAGGAGACCGACCGGCTGCGGGTCAGTGCCGACGTCGACGAGCGCACCCTGCGCGAGATCTACCTGCCCGCGTTCGAGCACGTCGTGACCACCGCGCGCCCGTGGACGGTGATGTGCGCCTACAACCGGGTCAACGGGGTCCACGCCTCGCAGGACCGGTGGCTGCTCACCGAGGTGCTGCGCGAGCAGTGGGGCTTCGACGGCCTGGTCGTCTCCGACTGGGGCGCCGTGCACGACCGGGTCGCCGCCCTCGCCGCGGGCCTGGACCTGGAGATGCCGCCGGACCTGGGGGTCAGCGACGCCGCGATCGTCGACGCGGTCGCCTCCGGCGCGCTCGACGAGACGGTGCTCGACACCGCCGTCGCGCGGGTCCTGCGGCTGGTCGAGCGGTCCCGGGCCCGCCGGCCGGCCGACATCGACGTCGACGCCCACCACGCGCTGGCCCGGCGTGCCGCGGCCCGGAGCATCGTGCTGCTGAAGAACGACGACGAGGTGCTGCCGCTGACCGCCGGGCGCGTCTGCGTGGTGGGTGCCTTCGCCCGCACCCCGCGCTACCAGGGTGCCGGCAGCTCCCAGGTCCACCCCACCCGCGTGGACACCGCGCTCGACGAGCTGCGCCGCGCCCGCCCCGACCTGACCTTCGCCGCGGGCTTCGACCTCACCGACCCCGGCCGGGACGCGGCCCTCGCCGACGAGGCGGTCGCCGTCGCCCGGGACGCCGACGTCGTCGTCGCCTTCCTCGGCCTCCCGTCCGGGGACGAGTCCGAGGGCTTCGACCGCACCTCCATGGACCTCCCGGCGTCGCAGACCGCGCTGCTGGACCGCCTGCTCGACGGATCGGCGCCGGTCGTCGTCGTGCTCGCCAACGGATCGGCCGTGCTGGTCACGCCGTGGCACGAGCGCGCCGCCGCCGTCGTCGAGTGCTGGCTGGGTGGGCAGGCCGCCGGCGGCGCGATCGCCGATGTGCTCACCGGCGCGGTTAACCCGTCGGGGCGGCTGTCCGAGACCCTCCCGCTCCGGCTGCAGGACGTCCCGTCCCACCTGAACTTCCCCGGCGAGGAGGGGCACGTCCGCTACGGGGAAGGGGTGTTCGTCGGCTACCGCGGCTTCGACGCGGCCGACCTGCCCGTCGCCTATCCGTTCGGGCACGGGTTGTCCTACACCCGTTTCCACCACGCCGACCTGTCGGTCGCCACCACCGGCAGCCACGACACCGGTGACCTGGCCATCACGGCACGGCTGACGGTGACCAACACCGGTGCCGTCGCCGGCCGCGAGGTCGTGCAGCTCTACGTCGGCGCCCCGCCCGGCCGCGTCGCCCGCCCGCCACGGGAGCTGCGGGGGTTCACCACCGTCGACCTGGAGCCCGGTGACAGCGCCGACGTCGAGCTCATCCTCGGCTCACGCGACCTCGCGTACTGGTCGACCGCGCACGCCCGGTGGGTCGTCGAGCCAGGCCCGTTCACCTTCGAGGTCGGCGCCTCCTCCCGCGACATCCGCCTCCGCGCCACCGTGCACGTCGACGCCACCCCGCCGCGGACCCCGCTGGACGGGACGTCGACGCTGCAGGAGTGGCTGGCCGACCCCGACGGCGCCGCGGCCATCCGCGCTGCCGCGGGGACCGGGGACGACGGCCGGCCGACGGGCGTCCTCGGCGACCCCGAGCTGCTCGAGGTGATCGGCAACTTCCCGCTGACCACACTGGCCGCCTTCCCGGGGCTCGGCATCACCCACGAGCTGGTGCGGAGCCTGACCGGTCGGAGCAGCTGACCGCGCAGGTCATCCGTTCCCGGGCAGCGCGGGCCGGGTCAGGTCCGGTCGGGTGCCGGGGCGGCCGCGTCGCCGGCGGTCGGGGCCGCGGTGGTCGCCGCCCAGCTGGCCAGCAGCTTGAGGCCGTCCTCGGACGGTGACCCGGGTTCGGCGGTGTAGATGGTCAGGCGGAGGCCCGAGTGGTCCTCGGTGGGCAGGTCGAGGGTGTGGTAGCCGAGGTCGAGCGTGCCGACCACGGGGTGGTGGAACTGCTTCGCGCCGTTGTGGTGGATCCGGACGTCGTGCGCTGCCCAGCGGGTGCGGAACTCCTCGCTGACCGTGGACAGCTCCCCCACCAGTTCACGCAGCTGCGTGTCGTGCGGGCGGCGGCCGGCCTCGGCGCGGAGCAGGGCGACGGTGACGTTGGCCGCGCCGTCCCAGTCCTGGTAGTAGGCGCGCGCCTGCGGGTCGAGGAACTGGAACCGGGCGAAGTTCGCCGGCCGGCGCGGGTCGTCGAACAGGGGAGAGTGCAGCGCCCACCCCAGGGTGTTGGTCGCGAGGATGTCCAGGCGGCCGTTGGCGACGAACGCGGCGGACCCGGTCATCGAGTCCAGCATCCACTGCACCCGCGGCTGGATCGGCGCCCTGCTGCGGCGCTGCGGGGTGCGGGTCGGCCTCGCGGCGGCGCGGGCCAGGTCGAACAGGTAGGTCCGCTCGGCCTCGTCCAGCTGCAGCGCCCGGGCGACGGCCTCCAGGACGTCCTCGGAGACACCGGCGATGTGGCCCTTCTCCAGCCGGGTGTACCAGTCGGTGCTCACCCCGGCCAGGACGGCGACCTCCTCCCGGCGCAGCCCGGGCACCCGCCGCCGGCCACCCCCGGGGAGCAGCCCCGCCCGCTCCGGGGTGATCTTGGCGCGCCGGCTGACGAGGAAGTCGCGGATGTCGGAGCGGTTGTCCACGCCCGTCGACGCTACGTCGCCCGGCCGGTGGAGGGAGGTCGAGCTTCTCCCCCCCCCACAAACCCGACCTCCCACACGCGTGCTCGGAGGCGTTCCGTGGAGTGCAGCGCCCGACCACTCCAGGAGGAGCACCCCATGCGAGGAGCCGTTCTGCACGCCCCCGGCGACGTCCGCGTCGACAACCGCCCGGACCCGACGATCGAGCAGCCCACCGACGCCGTCATCCGGCTGGTCGCCGCCTGCGTGTGCGGCTCGGACCTGTGGCCGTACCGCGGCATCGAGCCGATCGACGGGCCGACGCCGATGGGGCACGAGTACGTCGGTGTCGTCGAGGAGGTCGGCAGCGAGGTCCGCGATCTCCGGCCGGGCCAGTTCGTCGTCGGCTCGTTCTTCGCGTCGGACAACACCTGCGACATCTGCCGGGCCGGCTACCAGTCCCGGTGCGTGCACGCCGAGCCGATGGGCGCCATCGGCACCCAGGCCGAGTACGCGCGGGTCCCGCTGGCCGACGGCACCCTCGTCGCCACCCCCGGCACGCCGTCCGACGACCTGGTGGCGGGCCTGCTGGCCGCCTCCGACGTGCTCGGCACCGGCTGGTTCGCCGCCGTCGCCGCCGAGGCCGGCCCGGGCAGGACCGTCGCCGTGGTGGGCGACGGCGCCGTCGGCCTGCTCGGCGTCCTCGCGGCGAAGCAGCTGGGCGCCGAGCGGATCATCGCCTTCAGCCGGCACGGGGACCGCCAGCGGCTGGCCCGGGAGTTCGGCGCCACCGACGTCGTCACCACGCGCGGCGACGAGGGCGTCGCCGAGGTCCGAGAGCTCACCGGTGGCCTGGGCGCGCACTCGACCATCGAGGCGGTCGGCACCCAGGAGTCGATGATGCAGGCGATCCGGGCCACCCGCCCCGGCGGCCACGTCGGCTACGTCGGCGTCTCCCACGACGTGCAGCTGCCCGGTGCGGAGCTGTTCTTCTCCGGCGTCCACCTGCACGGCGGCCCCGCCCCGGTGCGCCGGTTCCTGCCCGAGCTCATCGACCTGATCACCAGCCGGGAGATCGACCCCGGGCGGGTCTTCGACCTGACCCTGCCGCTCGACCAGGCCGCCGAGGGCTACCGGGCGATGGACGAGCGGCGCGCCATCAAGACGCTCCTGCGCCCCTGACCCATCCCCACCGAGGAGGACGACCGTGCAGATCACCCGGAGCTCGATCGACACCGTCGAGGGCCCGGCCGACCGGTTCACCGGCGAGGTCCACACCGACGCCGTCGCTGCCGCCCCGGCGCGTCCCGGGTCACCGCCGACCTGGTGCACTTCGTGCCCGGCGCCCGCACCCACTGGCACCGCCACCGGCTGAGCCAGACCGTCTCCGTCACCGAGGGCGTCCTGCCCGAGGGCGACGACCAGCACACCGTCGTCCACTGGCTGACCCCCGTCACCGACGACGGGTACGCCGCAGCCCCCACCGCCGACTGACCCTCAACCACCACCCACGAACGAGGAGCACCCCCATGCGCGTCAACGCCTACGCCGCCCCCGCCGCCGGCCGGCCCCTGGAGCCCACCACCATCGAGCGCCGGGACGTCGGCCCGGACGACGTCCTCATCGAGATCCAGTACGCCGGCATCTGCCACTCCGACATCCACACGGTCAACGGCGACTGGGGCCCGCAGCCCTTCCCGGTGGTCCCCGGCCACGAGATCGTCGGCGTCGTCGCCGAGGTCGGCTCCGACGTCACCACGCATCGGGTCGGCGACCGGGTCGGCGTCGGCTGCATGGTGAACTCGTGCGGCGAGTGCGCCAACTGCCGCAACGGTGACGAGCAGTACTGCCTGCGGGGCATGGTCCCCACCTACGCCGGCACAGACCGGGACGGCAGCAGCACCCAGGGCGGCTACTCCACCCACGTCGTGGTGGACGCCGACTTCGTCCTGCGGGTGCCCGACGGCATCGACCCGTCCGCCGCCGCGCCGCTGCTGTGCGCCGGCATCACCACGTACTCCCCGCTGCGCCGGTGGGGTGCCGGTCCCGGCAAGCGGGTCGCCGTCGTCGGCCTGGGCGGTCTGGGCCACATGGCCGTGAAGCTCGCCCACGCGATGGGCGCCGAGGTCACCGTGCTGTCGCAGTCGCTGAAGAAGCAGGAGGACGGCCTGCGGCTCGGCGCCGACCACTACTTCGCCACCGGCGACCCGGACACGTTCGCGCAGCTGGCCGGCCGGTTCGACCTGATCGTCAACACCGTGAGCGCCCCCATCGACGTCGACGCCCACCTGTCGCTGCTGGCGGTGGACGGCGCGCTGGTCAACGTCGGTGCCCCCGCGGAGCCGCTCAGCGTGAACGCGATGTCGCTGATCGGCGGCCGGCGCACCTTCGCCGGCTCGATGATCGGCGGCATCGGCGAGACCCAGGAGATGCTCGGCTTCTGCGCCGAGCACGGCATCGGCGCCGAGGTGGAGGTCATCCCCGTCGGCCAGGTCAACGAGGCCTACGAGCGGGTGCTCGCCTCCGACGTCCGCTACCGGTTCGTCATCGACGCCGCCACCCTGCGGTGACCTCGGACCAGGTGACCCGCCTGGAGGGGACGGCGACCTCGCCCGCCGTCCCCTCCGGGCACGGTGGCGCGACCGGGCGGCTCCCGGCGGTCGTGTACGTGCTGGCCGTCGGCACGTTCCTCATGCTGACCACAGAGTTCGTCGTCGCGGGGCTGCTGCCGGAGATCGCCGGGGACCTGCAGGTCACCGTGGCCCAGGCCGGGCTGCTCATCACGGTGTTCGCGGTGGGCATGGTCGTCGGCGCCCCCACGATGGCGCTGCTCACCCGGGGGCTGCCACGCCGGACGACGTTGCTGCTGTCCCTCGCCGTGTTCGCGGTCGGGCACGTCGTCGTGGCGGTGGGGAGCAGCTTCCCGGTCCTGCTCGCGGCCCGGTTCGTGACCGCCTTCGCGACGGGGGCGTTCTGGGCGGTGGCGTCGGTGGCGGCCACCCGCGCCGCCGGTCCCGGCGCCAGCGCCCGGGCCCTCGGGCTGGTGGGCGCCGGCGGGATGCTGGCCAACGTCCTCGGGGTGCCGCTGGGCGCCTTCGCCGGGCAGCTGTCGGGCTGGCGCGGACCCTTCTGGGCACTGGCCGTCCTGGCGCTGGCCGCCGTGCCGCTGATCGCGCGGCAGGTCCCGCGCGACGAGGACCGCCGGCAGCCGGTCCCTCTGCGGTCGGAGCTCGGGGCGGTGCGGTCCGGTCGGCTGTGGCTGGTGCTCGCGGCCTGCGCGACCACCACCGGCGGCGTGCTGTCGGTCTACTCCTACGTCTCCCCGCTGCTGACCGACGCCGCCGGGCTCGCGCCCTCCTGGGTGCCGCTGGTGCTCGTCGGGTTCGGCATCGGCTCGCTCGTCGGCACGATCGTCGGTGGTCGCCTCGGTGACGTCCGCCCGCACGCGACCACCATCGCGGTCGCGGCGTCGACCACGGTCGTGCTGCTGGCGATCTGCCTGCTGTCCGCCCACCCCGTGCCCACGGCGCTGCTGGTGGTCCTGCTCGGCCTGCTCGGGCTCAGCGCCAACCCGGTGCTGTCCGCGCTGGCGGTCCGCTTCTCCGGCGTGGCGCCCACGCTGGGAGTGGCGATGTCGGTCTCGGCCTACAACCTCGGCACCGCGGTCGGCTCCTGGGGCGCCGGCCGGGCCCTCGACTCCGGCCTCGGGGCAACCGGCCCCGCCGTGGTCGGCGTGGGCTCCGCCGTGCTGACCCTCGTTCCCACGGTCGCCATCGCCTCGCTCCAGCGCCGCTCCCCGTCCGGCGGCGGAGCATGAGCACCGGCTGGTGCACGGGGGCGGGCCGACGCCCTACCGCAGGAGGCTCCGTGCGATCACCATGCGCTGGATCTGGTTGGTGCCCTCGTAGATCTGGGTGATCTTGGCGTCGCGCATCATCCGCTCGACCGGGAAGTCCTGCGTGTACCCGGCGCCGCCGAAGAGCTGGACGGCATCGGTGGTGACCTGCATGGCGACGTCGGAGGCGAAGGCCTTGGCCGAGGCCGAGATCCGGGTGACGTCGGGGCGGCCCTGCTCGCCGGCGGCCGCGGCGACGTAGACCAGGTGGCGGGCGGCCTCGATCCGCATCTCCATGTCGGCGAGCATGAACTGCACGCCCTGGAACTCCCCGATCGCCTTGCCGAACTGCTTGCGCTCCTTGACGTAGGCGACGGCGGCGTCCAGCGCGCCCTGGGCGATGCCCACGGCCTGCGCGCCGATGGTCGGGCGGGTGGAGTCCAGCGTCCGCAACGCGGTCTTGAAGCCGGTGCCGGGTTCGCCGACGATGCGGTCGGCCGGGATGGTGCAGTCGGTGAGGTAGAGCTCGCAGGTGGGCGAGCCCTTGATGCCCATCTTGCGCTCCTTGGGGCCCACCGCGAAGCCGGGGTCGTCCCGGTGGACGGCGAAGGCGGAGATGCCGTTGGCGCCCTTCTCCGGGTCGGTGACCGCCATGACCGTGTACCACTCGGAGATGCCGGAGTTGGTGATCCAGGCCTTGGTGCCGTTCAGCACCCAGCTGTCCCCGTCGAGCCGGGCCCGGGTCCGCATCGCGGCGGCGTCGGAGCCGGCCTCGCGCTCGGACAGGCCGTAGCTGATCATCGCGTCGCCGGCGGCGATCGGGCGCAGCACCCGCTGCTTGAGCTCCTCGCTGCCGGCCAGGATCACCGGCACCGAGCCGAGCTTGTTCACCGCGGGGATCAGCGAGGCGCTGGCATCGACCCGGGCGACCTCCTCGATGACGATGCAGGTGGCGATCGCGTCGGCGCCCTCCCCGCCGTAGGCCTCCGGGATGTGGGTGGCGTGGAAGCCGGCGGCGGTGAGCGCCTTCTGCGCCTCGACCGGGAACCGCGAGTCGGCGTCGACCTCGGCGGCGTACGGCGCGATCTCCCGCTCCGCGATGTCCCGGACCGCCTCGCGGATCGCCTCGTGCTCGTCGGTCAGGGCGTACAGCCCGGCAGCATTGTTACCCACGAGTAGATCGTAGGACGCCGTCCGGTCAGGAGGAAGCGAGCCGCTCCTGCAGCGTGGCGTCCCGCGCGAGGACCGACTCGGCGAGGTCGGCCTGGAACCGCTCGACGGCGGCCCGCAGCCGCGGGTCCGACGCCGCGAGGATGCGCACGGCGAGCAGCCCGGCGTTGCGGCCGCCGCCGATGGAGACCGTCGCGACCGGGACGCCGGCCGGCATCTGCACGATCGAGAGCAGGCTGTCCAGCCCGTCGAGGCGGTCCAGCGGCCGGGGGACGCCGATGACCGGCAGCGGCGTGGCCGCGGCGACCATCCCGGGCAGGTGGGCGGCTCCCCCGGCACCGGCGATCACCACCCGCAGCCCGCGCCCGGCGGCCGTCTCGGCGTACTCGAGCATCCGCCGCGGGGTGCGGTGCGCGGAGACCACGTGCGCCTCGAACCGGACGTCGAACTCGCCCAGTGCCCGGGCGGCCGGCTCCATCACCGGCCAGTCCGAGTCGCTGCCCATGACGATGCCGACGATCGGGTCCACGCGTGCTCCTCAGTGCTCGGGATCGAAGGCGAACGCGGGGTCGACCTCGCCGTCGGCCAGGTAGCGGGCCGCCGCGACCGCCCGCGCCCGCACCTCGGCCAGCTCGGACCCCAGCGCGGTCACGTGGCCGAGCTTGCGGCCGGGACGCTGGCCCTTGCCGTACCAGTGCAGCTTCACGTCGGGCCAGTGGGCCATGAGGTGGTGCACCCGCTCGTCGAGGCCGGGCCCGGTCCAGCCGTCGGCGGCCGCGCGCCCGCCGAGGACGTTGGCCATCACCACCACCGGCGCGGCCATCGCGGTGGCTCCCAGCGGGTAGTCCAGGACGGCGCGCAGGTGCTGCTCGAACTGGCTGGTGCGCGAGCCCTCGATGGTCCAGTGCCCGGAGTTGTGCGGCCGCATCGCGAGCTCGTTCACCAGGACGCCGTCCGCCGTCTGGAACAGCTCGACGGCGAGCACCCCCACCACGCCGACGCGGTCGGCGACCCGGACCGCGAGCTCCTGGGCGGCGGTCGCGCTCTCCTCGTCCAGGCCGGGCGCCGGGGCCAGCACCTCGGTGTTGATGCCGTCGCGCTGCACGGTCTCGACCACCGGCCAGACGGCGACCTGCCCGAACGGTGACCGGGCGACCAGCGCGGAGAGCTCCCTGACCATCGGGACCCGCTGCTCGGCCAGCAGCACGTCGTACCGGCCGAAGAGGTCCCGGGCGTCGTCCGGACCGTCGACCATGAACACGCCGCGCCCGTCGTAGCCGCCGCGCGGCGCCTTGAGCACCACCGGCCAGCCGTGCCGCTCGCCGAACGCGGCGACCTCGTCGGTCGAGGTGACCTCCGCCCAGGCCGGCTGCGGCTCACCCGCCGCCGCCAGCGCCCGGCGCAGGACCAGCTTGTCCTGCGCGTGGACCAGGGCATCGGAGCCGGGCGCAACCCGGTGCCCGGCGGCCTCCAGGGCTCGCAGGTGGCCGGTGGGCACGTGCTCGTGGTCGAAGGTGACCACCGTGGCGCCGTCGGCGACGGCCAGCAACGCGTCGAGGTCGCGGTGGTCGCCGAGCCGGACGTCGGCGGCCACCAGGGCCGCGGACTCGTCCGCGCCGGTGGACAGCACCCGCAGCGACTGGCCGAGCGCGATGGCCGCCTGGTGGGTCATCCGGGCCAGCTGACCGCCGCCGACCATCGCGACGACGGGCAGTCCGGTGCGCGGGTCGAGTGGGGACGCCATGGTGGGCCGAGGGTAGCGAGGCCCCGACACCCGGCCGGAACCGCCTGAGGACCCGGCCGCGGTCCGTACAGTCGGCGGGCGTGCCGCTCCTGGAGACCGTGAGCCGTCGAGCCGGGACGACCGGGCGGCTGCTGCTCAAGGAACTGGGCGCGTTCGGCGTGGTCGGCGCGGTGTGCTTCGCCGTCGACGTCGGCCTGTTCTGGGTCCTATACACGCAGGCCGGTCTGTCCGCGGTGGCGGCCAAGCTCGTCGCGACGCTGGTGGCGATGACGCTGGCGTTCCTCGGCCACCGGTACTGGTCCTTCTCCCACCGGGCGCGGACCGGGGTGCGCCGCGAGTACCTGCTGTTCGCCGTCGTCAACGGGGTGACGCTGCTGCAGGGCCTGGCGATCGTCTGGTTCGTGCGCCACCCGCTCGGCCAGGAGAGCGCGCTCGTGCTGCAGCTGGCCAACGTGGGCTCGATCGCCCTCGGCACGGTGATCCGCTTCCTGGCCTACCGGCGCCTGGTGTTCCCCTCCGCCGTGCCTGCGGTGGCCGCGCCGGCGGGCCGGCCGCAGCCGACCGGCAGCTGAGCCGCCGAGGGGGCGGTCAGTCCGCGGCGGGGGGCGGCGACGCCACGAGCCGGTCGAACACGAGGTCGGTCATCTGGGCGACCCGCAGCGACAGGCGGCGGGACTCCTCCAGCCCGGCGTCCACGTCGGCGATCCTCGCGTCCAGGTCGTCCGCGCGGCCGACCAGCCGGGCGATGGCGTCGTCGGCGACCCCGCCGCGGACCCGGGCGTCGTCCAGGTCCGAGCGGACCGACGCCGCTGCTGCCGCGGTCTCCTCGACCCGGGCGCCGAGCTGGTCGGTGCGACGCCGCAGCTCCTCCAGCTGGGCCCGCACCTCGGCGACCTCACCGGCCAGCACCCGCACCGTCTCCAGCGCCTCGACCGTTCGGGGCAGGGCGCGGCGGAACGCCGCCCCGGCCACCTGGCGGGGGCCCATCAGACGGCGCCCAGGCGGAGCCGCGCCACCCACGGGTCCTCCTCGCCGTAGGGCGCCAGACCGCGCCCCTCGACCAGCGAGAGGACCTTGAGCTCGTGCTCCTTGGCCTCCAGCACCACCTGCTGGGGATCCAGGTAGCGCCGGAAGTGGTCCCCGAAGACGTGCTTCTCGCGCTCGTCGCGGTCGGTCCGGAACTCCAGCCAGCACTCACCGCCGCGCCGGGCGACGGCCGCGGCCAGGGTCCACAGGTTGGCGCGCGCCAGGTCGTCGATGGCGTGCACGAGGAACCGCGCGTACAGGTGCCAGTCGACCGCCGGGTCCATCTGCCCGGCCACCTCCGCGACCTGGTGCAGGTCGGCGAGGTTGACCACCCGGAAATCGGCCGCCCACCCCTCGCGATCCGCCGCCGCGCGCCCGCGCTCGATCGCCGCCGACGAGTAGTCCAGCGCGAGGACGGGGCGCCCGGTGCGGGCGAAGTAGCGGGCGTCGCGGCCGGTGCCGGTCCCCACGTCGAGCACCCCGGCCGCCGGCGGCAGCTGCTCGGCGACCCAGGTAGCGAACCCCGACTCCACCGGTGGCACCCGGTCGACGTCCGCGCTCGCGTAGAAGTCCTGCCAGTAGTCGCGCTGCATGCCGAACTCTCCCATCCAGGTGCTGAGCCGAGACCGCACGGGGTGCGGGGTGGTGAAGGTGAACGACGGGTCCGGCGTCCGCCAGCCGGGGCCGTAGGTCGCGGCGAGCAGGGCCTCGACCTCGACCGGTGCCGGGTAGGCCCGGCCGCGGATGCCGATCTCCGTGCGCTCCCCGAGGTCCAGGCCCTCGGCTCCGACCTGGAAGCACAGGTAGGTGCGTCCCTCCGTCACGAACGCCGTGAAGACGTCGATGTAGTGGTCCAGCCCCTCGTCGCCGCCGCCGAAGAACAGCTGGAGGTGGCCGCCGCTGTGCCGGCTGACCACGTGCCCCCGCGCCCGGAGGGCACGTTCGAGCTCGAGGTTCTCGCGGACGACGTCCAGCGGGTGCTGGTGCCGGGACAGGTAGCCGAGGTCGGCGTCGTCGTCGTGCGGGATCAGGTCGCCGTCCCGCGTGGCGCCGAGCAGGGTGCCGTACACGACGAACGGCGGCAGGCCGAGGTCCTCCAGGTCGCCCCGGACCCGGTCGAGCCGGTCGAGCAGGCGGTCCTGCAGCAGCTGCGCGTCCGAGGGGGCGAGGCCGTCGAAGCTGGGTGCCAGCCGGCCCCACTTGTTGACCGAGAGCCAGCGCCCCTCGGCGTCCGACAGGTCGAGGGCGCCGTCGGACCCGTCGAAGGCCACCACGGCGGAGGCCAGGAGGTCCTTGGTGACGGCGTCGCGGAGCGTGACCTCGGCCCGACCCGAGAGCACCTGCGCGAGCGCGTCGGGCCAGCGCCAGACGTGTGTCGAACCGCGGACCTCCTCGGCGCCGTCCACCCGGAGGGACACCGTCCGGTAGCCCTGGAGGAGGACGTCGACCACCTGCGGCGTCGTCCGCGCACCACCGAGGTCCACGGTGAGCGTGTCCCGGTCGGCCCTCAGGGCAGCCGATCGGGCCTCGGGGGTGGCGGGCATCAGCTCACTGTAGGTGGCCGCATCGACACGCAGCCGTCTCCGAACAGGGGTACGGCTGTCTCCACCCGCGGGCGGCTCAGCCCGCCAGCCGGGACCCGTGCCGGCCGGCGACCACCTCCAAGCGGGTGGGGATGCGGGTGCGCAGCTCCTCCAGGTGGCTGATGACGCCGACCGTCCGGCCGCCCCGCCGCAGCTCGTCGAGCACGTCCATCACGGCGTCGAGGGCCAGCGCGTCGAGCGTGCCGAAGCCCTCGTCGACGAAGAGGGTGTCCATCTGGATGCCGCCGGCCTCGGCGGTGACGACGTCGGCCAGCCCGAGGGCGAGGGCGAGGGAGGCCATGAAGCTCTCACCGCCCGACAGGGTCTTCGTGGGCCGCCGGGTGCCGGTGTACTCGTCGAACACGTCCAGGCCCAGGCCGCCGCGGGCGCCGTGCCGGCCCTGCGCGTCGCTGTGCAGGAACGTGTAGCGGCCGCCGGACATCTCCTGCAGCCGCCGGCTGGCCACCTCGGCCACCTGCTCGAGCCGGGCGGCCAGCACGAAGGACTGCAGCCGCATCCTCAGGGTGTTGGCGCCGCGGCCGTTCACCAGGTCGGCCAGGCCGGCGACCCGGCCGGCCCAGGCGCGGCGCTCGGCGAGCTCGGTCTCCGCGGAGACCACCTCGCCGGCCAGCGCATCGAGGGCTCCGGCACACCGCCGCGCCTGGTCGAGCGCGGCCACCGCCTCCTCCCGGTGCGCGGTCAGCTCGGCACAGCGCTGCTGCAGGGCGGCCACGTCCGGCCGCGCGGGCAGGTCGGTCAGCTCGGGGTCGGCGAGGGTGGCGACGACGACCGACCGGGCCTCGTCGTGCTCGCGCAGCCGCCGGTCGAGCCGGGCCAGCTCACCGGCGTCGAGCAGGGCGTCGGCGGCGGCGAGCACGTCGGCGAAACCGGCCGCGGCGGCGCGCTCCTCCGCCGTCCCCCGGGCGGTGCCGGCGGCGGCGCGGGCCCGGAGCTCCTCGGCCGCCGCGGCCAGCAGGGACTCGCAGCGCTCCGCGGCCTCGGTCAGCCGCCGGACGCGGGCCGGCAGGTCGGCGTCCTCCCCGCGGGCGGCGTCGAGCCGGGCGGTGAGCTCGGTGAGCGCCTCCACGCGCCCGTCCCGCTCGGCGGTGCGCCGCTGCAGCTGCTCGCGGTCGGCGGCCAGCGCCGCGGCCGCGGCGTCCCGACCGGCCTCGCGCGCGGCCAGCTCCCGGCGGGCGGCCTCCACACCCCCGGCGACCGCGGCCACCTGCGCCCGCTCGGCGCGCGCCTGCGCGGCCCGGCCGGCGAGCTCGGCGGCGGACAGCTCCCCGGCGCGCTCCCGGAGGACGGCGAGCTCCCGCTCCCGCTCCTCGACGGACCGGTGGGCACGGGTGACCCGCTCCTCGGCCGCGTCGGCGCCCGCGCGGGCCCGCTCCTCGTCGTCGGCGGAGGCGCGGGGGCCGTCGTGCGCGGCCGGTCGCGGGTGCTCGGTGGCGCCGCAGACGGGGCAGTCGGCGCCGGGCACGAGGCCGGCAGCGAGCTCGGCGGCCATGCCGTCGAGGCGGGCCGCGCGCACCTCGACGAGGGCCTCGCGGGCCTCCAGCCAGGCGGTGCGCGCGGTGCCCGCGGTCGCGCGGGCGGATCCGAGGTCGGCGGCGACCTCCTCGGCGCGGGTGGCGGCGTCCAGCGCGGAGCGGGCGGCGTCGGCGACGGCGGTCAGGCCGGGCAGGCGCGCGGCGGCGGCCAGCGCGTCGTCCAGGCCGCCCTGCGCCCCGGCGACCCGGCCGGGCCAGGCCGCCGCGGCGGCGGCGCCGTCGGCGCAGCGGGCCGCGAGCACCTCGACGTCCCGGCCGAGCCGGGTGAGCCCGGCGGCCAGCCCGGCGGCGCGGTCGGCCTCGGGCACCAGGGAGCGGGCGGCGGCGGCCCGGTCGCGCAGCTCGCGGGCCAGCAGCGTGTCGGCCTCGCGGTCGTCGGCCACCCCGGCCCAGGCCGCCCGTGCCGACTCCAGCTCGGCGGCCGCCGTCTCGGCGGCCAGCGCGCTGCGGCCGGCGGCCTGCAGGACGTCGCGCAGCGCCTCGGCCCGCCGTCCGGCGTCGGCGCGCGCCCGGACCGGGGTGAGCTGCTCCTCCTCCGCGGTGAGCCGGGCCAGCTCCTCGCGGGCTCGGTCGCGCCGGGCGTGCCGGTCGGCCAGCGCACGGGCCTCGGCCAGCCCGCCGTCCAGCCGGGCGCTCTCCGCGGCGGCCGCGTCGGCCGCTGCCGAGGCCGTGGCGAGGTCGCCGGCGGCCCGGGTGCGCACCGCGCCCACCCAGGTGCCGACCGACGGCCCCGGCCGGGCGCCCACCAGCTCCGGGGCCAGGTCCTCGGGCACCGCCACGTCGGCGATCTGGGCGACCCGGTGCAGCAGGGTGCTGATCCGGTGCTGGTCGGCCCGCAGCGACTCCTCGGCGGCACGCCGCTCGGCGGCCAGCCAGTCCTCGGCGCGGGCGAAGCGCCCCACCTCGAACAGGGTGCGCAGCAGCTTGGCCCGGTCCTCCGGCTCGGCACGCAGGAAGCGGGCGAAGTCGCCCTGCGGCAGCAGCACCACCTGGCAGAACTGCTCGGCGGTCAGCCCCAGCCGCAGCCGCAGGTACTCGGACCCCTCGTCGATGCGGGTGCTGACCGGCTCCCAGGTGCCGCCGTCCCACCGCTGCACGGTGAGCTTCGCCTGTTCGGTGGTCTCGCCGCTGCCGCGCTTCTTGGGCCGGGTCTGCTCCGGCCTCCGGACGACGAGCAGCCGCTCCCCGGCGAGGGTCAGCTCGCAGGAGACCTCCGTGCGGGTGGCGGCGTCGGCGTGGTCGCTGCGCAGCCGCTTCTCCTCGCCGCGCGCCCCGGGCACGGTGCCGTAGAGGGCGTAGACGACCGCGTCGAGCAGCGTCGTCTTGCCCGCGCCGGTCGGCCCCCACAGCAGGAACAGCCCGTCGCGGGCGACGGCGTCGACGTCGACGGTCTCGGTGCCCGCGAACGGGCCGAACGCGGTGATCGACAGCGAGTGCAGCCTCACCGGGCCAGCTCCTCGCGGGCCGCCGCACCCAGCGCCCGGACCAGCAGCTCGCGCTCGGCGTCGGTCGCGCCGACCCCGCCGCGCACGTGGCCGACGAACTCCCCGGCCACCTCCAGGTCGCTGCGGCCGCGCAGCCGCTCCTGGTAGCTGCGCCCGTCCGCCCCGCCGGCGTTCCCGGCCCACTCCAGGTGCACGCAGTGCCGGAAGCGGGTCTGCAGCCGGCGCATCGGGTCGGGCGGGCGGACGGCGTCGGTCAGCCGGGCGGAGACGAAGTGCTCCTCGGCGCCCGCGTGCGCCGGGTCGGCGAGCAACTCGTCCAGGGTGCCGGCGAGCACGGTCAGCGGACGCGGGACGGGCAGCGGCACCGCGCGGACCCCGGCCAGCCCGCCGGCGTCGAGGTCGGCCACCCACACCTGCTTCTGCTGACCGGCCTCGCCGAAGGAGTAGGCCAGCGGCGAGCCGCTGTAGCGCACCCGTGGGGTGATCGTCTGCGGCCGGTGCAGGTGGCCCAGCGCGACGTAGTCGACGCCGTCGAAGACCGGCGCGGGCACCAGGTCGACGCCGCCGACGCCGATGTCGCGCTCGCTGTCGCTGGGCAGCCCACCGCCGACGAAGGCGTGCGCCAGCACCACCGACCGGGTGCCGGGCCGCCGCGCCAGGTCGGCGCGCACCCGGTCCATCGCCTCGGTGAGCACCGCCTCGTGCGAGCGGGCGCCGGGCACGCCGAGCTCGTGCCGGGCGATCTCCGGCTCCAGGTAGGGCAGCCCGTAGACGGCGACCTCGCCGTGCTCGTCGCGCACCAGCACCGGCTCGCCGAGGCCGGCGGTGGCCGCGCGCACGTGCACACCGGAGCGGGCCATCAGCCCGGCCCCGAAGGCCAGGCGCCGGGCCGAGTCGTGGTTGCCCGGGGTGAGCACCACCGCCGCGCCCGCGTCGCGCAGCCGGGTCAGCACCCGGTCGAGCACCCCGGTCGCGTCGGCGGAGGGCACCGCGCGGTCGTAGACGTCACCGGCCACCACCACGACGTCGACCGCCTCGGCCACCACGACGCCGGCCAGGCCGGAGAGCACCTCCTCCTGCTCGCGCAGCAGGTCGGCGCCGTGCAGCGAGCGGCCGACGTGCCAGTCCGAGGTGTGCAGCAGCCGCATGGGCGCAGAAGGTAGGTGGGGGCACCGACAGAACCGCCCAGCCACGCCGTGACGGTCCCGTCACACCCGGGTGGGTCAGAGGCGCGCGGTGCGGTGCCCCGACGTCCAGCCGGCGTCGTCCCAGCCGCCGGCGTCGTCCCAGCCCGCGGCGTCGTCCCAGCCGCCGCCGCCGTCCCGGCCCGCGGGGGCTGCGTCGCGCCGGTCGGCGTCCTCCTCCACCAGCGCGACGAGCAGCTGCTGGACGCCGTCGCTGCCGGGGAGCCGCTCCAGCACGGTGGGTGCGCCCTCGCCCGCGGTCTCGATGGTCAGGGTGCCCGAGCTGACCAGCCGCTGCCCCAGCGTCTGGCGGTAGGAGACGTCGGCGATCCGGGACAGCGCGATGTCGCGGCCGCGCCGGGCGAGGACGCCCTCGCGGAGCAGCACGCGGTGGGTGGTCAGCACGTAGTGCGTGGTGCGCCAGCGCAGCACCGGCCGCAGGACGGCGACGGCGAGCACCGCCAGCGCGAGGGCGGCGAGGACCGCCCGCGCCGTGCCCTGCGCCGGTCCCGCGGGCACCAGCGCCGCGGCGTAGGAGGTCCCGCCCACCACGAGCAGCAGGACCAGCACCGGCCTCACGAGCGCCAGCCAGTGCGGGTGCAGGTGCCGGACGACCTCTTCGTCCTCGGCGAGCAGCTTGTCCGGGTAGGCCACGCGGACAGGATGACGGAGGGTGACCTTCCGATCACGCCTACCGCGCCGGTGTGCGCACGTGTCGCACGTCGCCGCTGGCCAGTTCGGCGGTGCCCGCCGGCGTGCGGACGACGAGCCGGCCGTCCCAGTCGACCGACTCCGCGACCCCCTCCAGCGTGGAGCCGTCGGGCAGCGTGACGACGACGTCCGCGCCGACGGTGCCGCACCAGGCGAGGTAGTCGTGGGCCAGCCCGCTCATCACCGGGTCGCCGAGGGTCTGCACCCACGCGGTGTAGCGGCGCTCGAAGCCGCGGAGGAACTGCAGCAGCACCGCCGCCCGGTCGACGGACCGGCCGGCCGCCAGGGCCAGCGACGTCCCGGTGTCGGGCAGCTCGTCGGCACGGGTGGAGACGTTGAGCCCCACCCCGACGACCACCGCCGCGCCGCCGACCTCGGCCAGGATGCCGGCCAGCTTGGCGCCGTCGGCGGCGAGCAGGTCGTTGGGCCACTTCAGCGAGGCGCGGACGCCGGGCACCTCCCCCACCGCCTCGGCCAGGGCGACGCCGGTGAGCAGCGGCAGCCAGCCACGGCGGGCGCCGGGGACGTCGGGGCGCAGCAGCAGGGACACGGTGATCCCGGCACCGGGCGGTGAGGTCCAGGCGCGGTCGAGCCGGCCCCGGCCGGTCACCTGGTGCTCGGCCACGAGAACCGTGCCCTCGGGGGCGTCGTCGGCCGCGGCGGCGAGCAGCGCGGCGTTCGTGGAGCCGATCTCCGGCACCACCTCCAGCGACCGCCACAGCGCGCTGCCCGCGGTCAGCGCGGTCGCCAGCGCCGGGCCGTCGAGCGGCGCCCGCGCGGGGTCGGAGGAGGCGGACGGGAACGGCTCGGGCACTCTTCTACGCTACGGAACCCGTGGGCGAGGGAGCTCACGCCCGGGCACGGCAGGTCGGTGAGCGCGAGCGAGGAGAGATGCGTGAGCGAGCCTGCGAGCTCACGGACGGACACAGCAGCGCGGCGCGAACGCGCCGACGAGCGCAGCGAGGAGAGCACGTGAGCGCGGCTGAACTGGACCGCCCCGGGGACCACGAGGTCCCTGCGGACGTCGACATCCACACCACCGCCGGGAAGCTGGCGGACTTCGAGCGCCGCGTGCAGGAGGCCACCCACGCCGGCTCCGAACGGGCTGTGGAGAAGCAGCACGCCGCCGGCAAGATGACCGCCCGCGAGCGGATCGAGGCGCTGCTGGACCCGGGTTCGTTCACCGAGCTCGACGAGTTGGCCCGCCACCGCTCCACCACCTTCGGCATGGACGCCAAGCGGCCGTTCGGGGACGGCGTCGTCACCGGGTACGGCACCGTCGACGGGCGCCCGGTCTGCGTCTTCTCCCAGGACGTCACCGTCTTCGGCGGCAGCCTCGGCGAGGTCTACGGCGAGAAGATCGTCAAGGTCCTCGACCTCGCCATGCGCACCGGCTGCCCGGTCATCGGGATCAACGAGGGCGGTGGGGCGCGCATCCAGGAGGGCGTGGTGGCCCTCGGCCTCTACGCCGAGATCTTCCGCCGCAACGTGCACGCCTCCGGCGTGATCCCGCAGATCTCGCTGGTGATGGGCGCCGCGGCCGGCGGGCACGTCTACTCCCCCGCGCTCACCGACTTCGTCGTGATGGTCGACCAGACCAGCCAGATGTTCATCACCGGCCCGGACGTGGTGAAGACGGTGACCGGCGAGGACGTCACCCTCGAGGAGCTCGGTGGCGGCCGCACGCACAACACCAGGTCCGGGGTCGCGCACTACCTGGCCGAGGACGAGGCCGACGCGCTGGACTACGTCAAGGCGCTGCTGTCCTACCTGCCGAGCAACAACCTCGACCCGCTGCCGACCCTCGAGGTGGCGCCGGTCGAGGTCACGCTGCCCGACGCGCTCACCGACGACGACCGCGAGCTCGACACCTTCGTCCCGGACTCGGCCAACACCCCCTACGACATGCACACCGTCATCGAGCACGTGCTCGACGACGGCGAGTTCCTCGAGGTGCAGCCGCTGTTCGCGCCGAACATCCTGATCGGCTTCGGCCGCGTCGAGGGCCGGCCGGTCGGCGTCGTGGCCAACCAGCCCACCCAGCTCGCCGGCACGCTGGACATCGACGCCAGCGAGAAGGCCGCGCGGTTCGTGCGCACCTGCGACGCGTTCAACGTCCCGGTGCTGACCTTCGTCGACGTCCCCGGGTTCCTCCCCGGCACCTCCCAGGAGTGGGAGGGGATCATCCGGCGCGGCGCGAAGCTGATCTACGCCTACGCCGAGGCGACGGTCCCGAAGATCACCGTGATCACCCGCAAGGCGTACGGCGGCGCCTACGACGTCATGGGCTCCAAGCACCTCGGCGCCGACCTGAACCTGGCCTGGCCGACGGCGCAGATCGCCGTCATGGGCGCGCAGGGTGCGGTGAACATCCTCTACCGCCGCGAGCTCGCCGAGGCCGGGGACGCCGACTCCCGCCGCGCCGAGCTGATCACCGAGTACGAGGACGCGCTGCTCTCGCCCTACATCGCGGCCGACCGCGGGTACGTCGACCAGGTGATCCGTCCGTCGGAGACCCGCATCGAGGTCACCCGGGGCCTGCGCCTGCTGGCCAACAAGCGGCAGACGCTCCCGCCCAAGAAGCACGGGAACATCCCCCTCTGATGAGCGAACCGCAGCGCCCGCTCCTGCGGGTGGTCCAGGGCGAGCCCACCGCCGAGGAGCTCGCCGCCCTCACCGTCGTCGTCGCCGCGATCTCGCAGCGGCGTCCCCGCCGCCGGCCCACCACGCCGGTCGGCGCCTGGGCCTCGTTCGGCGACGCCCACCGACAGCCACTGCGCCCCGGCCCGGGCGGCTGGCGCGCCTCCGGGAGGACTGCATGAGCGTGGACCGCAGGCTGGTGCTGGCCTCGGCGTCCCCGGCCCGCCTGGCCCTGATGCGCCAGGCGGGGCTGGCGCCCGAGGTGGTGGTGAGCCAGGTCGACGAGTCGACGGTGCGCGCCGCCCGCGTCGGTGAGCGGGTCGCCCTGCTCGCCGCGGCCAAGGCCAAGGCGGTCGCGGAGCGGGAGACCGACGCCCTCGTGGTGGGCGCGGACTCGCTGCTGGAGTTCCGCGGCCAGGCCATGGGCAAGCCCGCCGACGCGCACGAGGCCCGCGACCGCTGGCAGCGGATGGCCGGCCGGAGCGGTGTGCTGCACACCGGTCAGGCGCTGTTCGACGTCCAGGGCGGGTCCGTGGTCAGCCGGGACGTCGCCGTCGTCTCCACCGTCGTGCACTTCGCCAGCCCGACCCCGCAGGAGGTCGAGGCCTACCTGGCGACCGGCGAGCCGCTGGCCGTGGCCGGCGCGTTCACCCTCGACGGGCTCGGAGCGCCGTTCGTCCGGCGCGTGGACGGCGACCCGGCGGCGGTCGTCGGGCTGTCGCTGGCCACGCTGCGCACCCAGCTCGCCAAGCGCAGCCTCACCATCACCGACCTGTGGCGTCGATGAGCGCCGCGCGGCCGCCGTCGACGCAGCACGAGACCGAGGGAGAACACCGGTGCACAAGGTCCTGATCGCCAACCGCGGCGAGATCGCGGTCCGCGTCGCGCGTGCGTGCAAGGACGCCGGGCTGACCAGCGTGGCGGTCTACGCCGAGCCCGACCGCGACGCCCTGCACGTGCGTGCGGCCGACGAGGCCTTCGCCCTCGGCGGGACGACGCCCGGCGACTCCTACCTGGTGATCGACAAGGTCCTGGACGCCGCGGAGCGGTCCGGCGCGGACGCGGTCCACCCCGGCTACGGCTTCCTGTCGGAGAACGCCGACTTCGCCCGGGCGGTCATCGACGCCGGGCTGACCTGGATCGGCCCCTCCCCCGAGGCGATCATCGCCCTCGGCGACAAGGTGCAGGCCCGGCACATCGCCACGAAGGCAGGCGCGCCCCTGGTGCCCGGCACCAAGGACCCGGTCGGCGGCGCCGACGAGGTCGTCGCGTTCGCCGAGGAGCACGGCCTCCCCGTGGCCATCAAGGCCGCGTTCGGCGGCGGCGGGCGGGGGCTGAAGGTCGCCCGCACGATCGAGGAGATCCCCGAGCTGTTCGACTCCGCCGTCCGCGAGGCCGTGTCGGCCTTCGGCCGCGGCGAGTGCTTCGTCGAGCGCTTCCTGGACAAGCCCCGGCACGTCGAGGCCCAGGTGCTCGCCGACACCCACGGCAACGTCGTCGTCGTCGGGACCCGCGACTGCTCGCTGCAGCGGCGCAACCAGAAGCTGGTCGAGGAGGCCCCCGCACCGTTCCTCACCGACGAGCAGCGGGCACGCATCCACTCCTCGGCCAAGGCCATCTGCGCGGAGGCCGGCTACCACGGCGCGGGCACCGTCGAGTACCTCGTCGGCGCCGACGGGTCGATCTCCTTCCTCGAGGTCAACACCCGGCTGCAGGTGGAGCACCCGGTGAGCGAGGAGACCAGCGGCATCGACCTGGTCCGGCAGCAGTTCCGCATCGCCGACGGCCTGCCGCTGGAGGTCACCGAGGACCCCGAGCCGCGCGGCCACAGCATCGAGTTCCGGATCAACGCCGAGGACGCCGGGCGCAACTTCATGCCGGCGCCCGGCCCGGTGACCCGGCTGGAGATCCCGCAGGGCCCCGGCGTGCGCTGGGACTCCGGCGTCGAGACCGGCGGCGAGGTGGCCGGCGCCTTCGACTCGATGCTGGCCAAGCTGATCGTCACCGGCGCCAGCCGCGGGGAGGCCCTGCAGCGGGCCCGGCGCGCGCTCGACGAGCTGGTGGTCGAGGGCATGCCGACCGTCGTCCCGTTCCACCGCGCGGTGGTGCGCGACGAGGCGTTCACCGGCGAGCCGTTCACCGTGCACACCCGCTGGATCGAGACCGAGTGGGACAACCAGGTCCCGCCGTACTCGGCGGCCCCGGTGGAGCGGGACGAGGACGAGCCGCGGCAGACCGTCGTCGTCGAGGTCGGCGGACGCCGGCTCGAGGTGACGCTGCCCGCGGGCCTGGCTGCCGGCGGGGGCGCCCCGGCCGCGGCGGGCGGCGGGGCCAGGCCGCGCAAGCGGGGCGGCGGGCACGGCGGGTCGGCCGCGTCCGGCGACACCCTGACCAGCCCGATGCAGGGCACCATCGTCAAGGTCGCGGTCTCCGACGGGGACACCGTCGCCGAGGGCGACCTGGTCGTCGTCCTCGAGGCGATGAAGATGGAGCAGCCGATCACCGCGCACAGGGCCGGCACGGTCGGTGGCCTGACCGCCGAGGTGGGTGCCTCGGTGAGCAGCGGTGCGGTCATCTGCACCATCGCCGACGCGGACTAGCACGAGGGCCCGCCACCGCTCGACCGGTGGCGGGCCCTCGTCGCGTCAGATCCGGCGGACCTGGCCGGTGCGGTGGTCGAGCGCGAGGGTGCCGTTCTGGAACCGCTGCGTCTCTCCGTAGGGCACCGCGCGGCTCCCCTCCACCGGGTAGCCGAGCCCCCGTTCCCAGCCCAGGGCCGCCCACGCGTCCCGGATGCGACCGCTCACCGCGTGGGCCGCGGAGTCGGCCGACACGTACACCGAGCCACCCTGGAAGTGCACGTAGCAGCCGGAGCGGGGCAGGCCGCAGGTGAGGTCGGTGACCGGGTAGCCGAGCGGGCCGTTCTCCCAGCCCTGCGCACCCCAGGCGTCCCGGATCGGCCCGTCCATCCACCGCGCGCCCGTCGCCGGGGTCCAGTACGTCGAACCACGCTGGAACTGCTGGAAGCAGCCGCCGGCCCGCAGGCCGCAGGTGGGGTCGCCGACCGGGTACCCCAGCGCCCCGCGTTCCCAGCCCGCCGCGGCCCACCGGTCGCGGATCGCGCCGGAGACGTCGTGCACCCCGGTGGTCGGCGACCGGTAGACCGACCCGCCCTGGAAGTGCGCGAAGCAACCACCGCCGGGCAGGCCGCAGACCTCGTCGGTCACCGGGTAGCCCAGCCGGCCGTTCTCCCAGCCCAGGGCCGACCACCGCGCCCGCAGCGCCGAGGACAGCCAGCGCGTCCCCGTGCCCGGCGTCGAGTAGACCGATCCGCCCTGGAAGTGCTGGAAGCAGCCGCCGTCCCGCAGCCCGCACGCCGGCGAGGTCACCGGGTACCCCAGCGGGCCCCGCTCCCAGCCGGTGGCCGCCCACCGGTCCCGCACCGCCCCGGTCACCTCGCGCGCCGGCGTGGACGCCGATCGGTACACCGAGCCGCCCTGGAAGTGGACGAAGCAGCCGCCGCCGGGCAGGCCGCACACCTCGTCGGTCACCGGGTAGCCCAGCCGGCCGTTCTCCCAGCCCAGCTCGGCCCACCGCGCCCGCGGCGCGGTCGACAGCCGGTGCACGCCCGTGCGCGGCGACGCGTAGATCGACCCGTCCTGGAAGTGCCGGAAGCAACCGCCGTCGCGCAGGCCGCACACCTCGGCGGAGACGGGCCGGCCGAGCACCCCGGCGGCTCCCCCTCCCGCCTGGTAGAAGCGGGTGATCTCGGTGGCGGCCGTGGCGGCCCGGGTGGTCACCAGGACCCTGGCCACGTCCGGCGAGACGCTCTCGAGGGTGAGGGCGAACTCCCCGTCGCGCAGGGAGACGGTCTCGCCGACGGCGAGGGAGTGCTGCAGGTCGCTGCCCCAGCGGGACTGGGGGGACGGGGTCGCGTCGAGGAGCAGCGAGGCGTCGCCACCCGCCGCGGCGGCGCGCACCTGGACGCCGGCGTCCACCCCCGGGCGGTTCTCGGTCGTCGCCAGCCAGGCGTCCTGGCCGGATGCCGGCCGGTACTCGACGAAGTGCCGGGTGCCGTCCTCGGAGACCAGCTCGATCGCCTGCCAGCCGGACGTGCCGGAGACGGCGGCGAGGTCGAACACCGTCCGTGCACCCGCGTACCAGTACACGGGATGGGCCGGGAGCACGCCGAGCTGGTTGCCGTGCACCGCGTTCAGCGAGCCGAGCGGCCCCCACGAGTAGCCCATGACGTCGTGGAAGTCCTCGTAGGGGGCGACCTGGCAGGGCCGCACGTCGACCGTGCCGTCGCACTGCCGCGCCGAGGAGTGGCCGAGGCTCAGGTTGTGGCCGAACTCGTGGGCGATCACGTTGGTCTCCGGCGCCCGCACGTAGGCCAGCCCGCCGTCGTCGATCGAGCCCCCGATGGTGCCGAGCCCGTACGCGCACCCCGGCGCCCCCGCCGGCACGTAGACCAGCAGGTGGGCGTTGTCCAGCCACGTCCACCCGGCGCGCTTCGCGGCCTGCTGCCAGAGCTGGAACGGCTCGTCGCAGCCGACGGTGGCCGGCTCGCCCCAGTCGACGCCCGCAGTCGCGCCGAAGCGGACCGCACCCCGGGTCTGCTGCTCCCAGAAGTCCGCGACCGGGCCGTTCACGGCGTCCACCACCTGCTGCAGCGTCGTGCCGTCCCGGGCCACGCCCGCCGGCTGCAGCATCACCACGGTCACCGGGTGGTTCACCGGGGTGGTCGCCGGGGCGACGGCGGGCTCCTCCGGCGCGGCCAGCACCTCGGCGGCCAGCACCTCCTGCGCGGGCTCCAGGCCCTCCTGCGCCGCCTCGTCCACGACCGCGTCGCCCAGGGTCACCTCGACGGTCGCGCCGACCTCGACGTCCGCGACGTCCTCGGTCGGCACCCGCACCGCCTCGCCGGGAGCGGTCTGCACCCAGCTCAGCAGCGTGCCGTCGGCGTGCCCGTCCTCGAGGTGCTCCTGGGGGGCCGGGTCCGCGTACCCCTGCACCAGCTCACCGACGAGCGTCTCCTCCGCGACCGGCGGCTCCTCCGCGCGGGCGGCGGGTGCCACGACGAGCACGGGGACGACGACCGCCGCGGCGAGGCCGAGGACCGACGACCGCAGCAGGGACGGCCGGGAGGGACGTGACACGACAGCGACTCCAGGGAGAGGGACTCCGTTGTGCATCGGCACGCGCCCGGCCGGACTGGACCGGTCGGACGCCGTTCCCTCAGTCGCCGGCGCGGAGTCCACGCTTCCGGGTGAGGGCCCAGCCGGTCAGCGCCAGCGCGGCCAGGGCGGCGGCGGCCGCGGCAGGCACGGTCCACGGGGTGCCCGACGCGGTCGCGACGGCGGCCGACACCGGCTCGCTCAGCACCAGCCGGTCGTCGGCGGCCGGGAGCGCGGCGGCGTCCGGGACGACGGCCGGGAGGGTCTCCGCAGCGGCGGTGGGCGCGGCCTCCGGGGAGACGGCCGCAGCCCCGGGCGCGGGATCCGCCGCCACCGGCGCGGCAGCCAGCACCTCGGGCGCCGCGTCCCCCGCGGGCAGCGGGGTCACCGGGACGGCAGCAGCGGGGGTGGGCGTGACGGTGAGCGTGGCGCCGTCCCCGGCCACCGCGTCGACGGTGACGGTGAAGGCGCCGCCGGCGATCGGGACCGGCACGCCGACGGGCAGCGCCGCCTGCAGGTCGTCGTCCCACCCGGCGGCGGCCGACGGGGTGCCGTCGAGCAGCAACGCGGTGTCGGGCATCCGGCCGCTGCGGTGCAGCAGGACCCCGGCGTCCAGGGCGAACCGGTCGTCGGCCGTGCCGAGCCAGGAGTCCTGACCGGACGGGGTGCGCAGCTCCAGCCACCAGGTACCACCGGCGGCGTCAGTGAGCCGGACGGCGCGGGTGCCGGTGCGGGCGGACAGCGGAGCGAGGGTGACCGTCGTGACCGGCCCGGCCTCCGGGACCGCCTGCTGCGCCGCCGCGGGCAGCACGCCCAGCAGGTCGGCCTGGGGGGCGTTCAGCGAGCCCAGGTGGCTCCAGGAGGCGCCCATGACGTCGTAGTAGTCGCGGTAGGGCGCGGTGCGGCACTCCCCGGTGTCGACCGCGGCGTCGCACTGGTGCGCCGAGGAGTGCCCCAGGCCGAAGTTGTGGCCGAGCTCGTGGGCGATGACCGAGGGAAGCACGTCGCGGACGTAGACCCGCCCGCCCGAGCCGACCCCGCTGCCGACCTGGCCGAGCGCGTAGGAGCAGCCGGGCAGGTCCCGCGGCAGGCTGCTGACGTAGACGACCAGGTGCCGGCCGGGCCCGGGCTCGAAGCCGGTGCGGTCGGCGACCTCGTTCCACAGGGCGGTGGGGTCGGCGCACCCGGCGGTGGTCTGCACCCAGTCGTGGGCCTCGGCCACGCCGAGGCGGACGGCGCCGCCGGTCTCCCCGGCCCAGAAGTCCGCGACCGGGCCGTCGACGGCGGCGACGAGCTCCTCCAGCGTCGCGCCGTCCACCGTGCCGCCGGCGGGCACGGCCATCGCCACGGTGACCTGGTTGGTCAGCCCGGCCACCCGCGCGGCGCGGACCTCGGGCGCCTCCTCCAGCACCTCGGCGGCCAGCACGTCGCGGGCGGGCTCGAGGCCCTCCTGGCCGGCGGCGTCGTCGACCTGCCCGCCCACCGTGACCTCGACGGTGGACCCGACGGCCACGCCGGCGACCGCGTCGGTGGGCACGCGGACGGCGTCGCCCGAGGCGCTCTCCACCCAGGTGAGCGGCTCCTCGGCGTACCCGTCCCCGGCGTGCCCGCCCTCGCCGTGCTCCACCTCGGGCCAGGCCTGCACGACCTCGCCGACGACGGTGTCCGGCGTGGCCGGCTCGTCGGCCCGGGCCGCCGTCGCCGGCAGCGTCAGGGAGAGGGCCAGCGCGGTCGCCGCGCCGGCCAGCGCCCGGAGCGGGCGGCGGCGGAGGACGGGGGTGTTCCGGTGGGGGCGCATCCCCCCTGTCCTCGGCGGCCCGCGCGCCCGTCGGCACCGGCGACCGGGACTCCAGCCGAACCCGGTGTCACATCGGTCCCACGACCCACCCCGGGCCCCGGGCGCCCCACCCGCGGCGTCCCGCCCGTCCCACCCGTGTCAGCGGCCGGGGGCGGTCGTCACACGCGCCCCGGCCGCCTCACGCGAGCGCGTCCGCGCGCATGAGCCGGCGCCCGGCCTCGGTGATCGAGCCGGACAGCGACGGGTAGATCGCGAAGGTCTGCGCCAGGTCGCTGACCGTCAGCCCCTTCGTGACAGCGAGGGCGATCGGCAGGATCAGCTCCGAGGCCCCCGGCGCGACGACCACACCGCCGACGACCACCCCGGTCGCCTGCCGGGCGAACAGCTTGACGAAGCCGTCGCGCAGGTCGGCCATCTTGGCCCGGGCGTTGGTGGCCAGCGGCAGCCGGACGACGTCGATGTCCGCGCCCTCGGTGAGCGTCTTCTCCTGCACGCCGACCGTGGCGATCTCCGGGTGGGTGAAGACGTTGGCCGCGACGGTCTTGAGCCGGATGGGGGTGACCGCCTCGCCGAGCGCGTGCCACATGGCGATCCGGCCCTGCATCGCCGCGACCGACGCCAGCTGGAACACCCCGGTGACGTCCCCGGCGGCGTAGATGCCGGGCACGCTGGTGCGCGAGACCCGGTCGACGACGACGTGGCCGGACGGCGCGAGCTCGACGCCCGCCTGCTCCAGGTTGAGCCCGGCGGTGTTGGGCACGGTGCCGACGGTCATGAGCGCGTGCGAGCCCTCGACGGTGCGCCCGTCGGTGAGCTCGACGACGACGCCCTTCTCGCTGCGCCGCACCGCGCCGGCCCGGCCGCGCTCCAGGCGGCCACCGCGGGACTGGAAGACCTCCTCCAGCACCTCCGCGGCGTCGGAGTCCTCGCCGGGCAGCACGCGGTCGCGCGAGGACACAAGCGTCACCGGGACGCCGGCCTCCAGGTAGCCGGAGGCGAACTCCGCACCCGTCACGCCGGAGCCGACCACGACCAGGTGCTCGGGCATCTCCTGCAGGTCGTAGACGTCGCGCCAGTCCAGCACGCGCTCGTGGTCGGGCTCGGCGCCGGGCAGCACGCGGGGGTCGGCCCCGGTCGCGATGAGCACGACGTCGCACTCCAGGGTCTCGGTGACCGCGCCGTCGCCGTCCAGCACGTCGACCCGGTGCTCGGCCAGGCCGCGGCGCTCGTCGGACACCCGCCCCTGGCCGGCGACGACCCGCACGCCCTCGCCGACGAGCCGGGCCTTGACGTCGGCCGACTGCGCCACCGCGAGGCCCTTGACCCGCTGGTTGACCGCGCCCAGGTCGATGCCGACGGTGGCGAGCTCGGAGCCGCGCACGCCGAGCGCGGCCGAGTCGCGCACGTTGCTCATCACGCCGGCCGAGGCGATGAAGGTCTTGGAGGGGACGCAGTCGGTGAGGACGCTCGCCCCGCCGACGCCGTCGCGCTCGACCACGGTGACCTGCGCACCGAGGGAAGCGGCGACCAGCGCGGCCTCGTAGCCGGCGGGTCCGCCGCCGATGATGACGATGCGGGTCATGGGAGTCCTTCTCGGTGCGGTGCGGACACGTGCCGGGGGTCATTGTCCCCGCTCCGGGTGACACCGTGGCCCATCTCGCAGCGAGGGGCGTGCCACACGGTGCGTAGGCTGCCTGGTGATGGGCCTCTACGCCGCCTACGGGTCGAACATGGACCCCGCACAGATGCTCCGGCGCTGTCCCTCCTCCCCGCACACCGGCACCGGCTGGATCGAGGGCTGGCGGCTGACCTTCGGCGCCGAGGAGTACGGCTGGGAGGGGGCGCTGGCCACCCTCGTCCCCGACGACACCACGCCGGGCGAGGCGCTCTCCCCCGGCGTCTTCGTCGCCCTCTACGACCTCACCGAGGCCGACGAGCAGGAACTCGACGCCTGGGAGGGTGCCGACCGCGGGCTGTACCGCAAGCTGCGCCTGCAGGTGCACACGCTCACCGGTGACCAGGTGGCGTGGGTCTACGTGCTCGACGCGTTCGAGGGCGGGCTGCCGTCGGCCCGGTACCTGGGCGCGCTGGCCGACGCCGCCGAGGCCGCCGGGGCCCCGGACGACTACCTCGCCGAGCTCCGCGCCCGCGAGTGCCGCTCCACCGGCGTCTGACCCGAGGCCTCCCCCTCCCCCGCGATCATGAGACCCGGGAAGCGACACGCCGTCCGGGTCCGGGGTGTCGCTCCCGGAGCATCACGATCGCCAGCGGCCGGCAGGCAGGCCCAGCGCCCGGGCGGTGACCGCGAGCATCTGCCGGTGCTGGCGGTGGACGTCGGTCCCGGTGACGTGCAGCAGCGTCCAGTGGTCCTCCGTCAGCCGGTTGTGCCGGCGCCGGTCGTCGCGCAGCTGCTGCGGCGTCATGTGCGCCTCCTGACCGTCGAACTCCGCACCCGCACGCTCCTCCCGCCAGCCGATGTCGACCCACCGGGCCCGGCCACCGGCCGCCACCTCGACTGGAGGTCCGGAGCGGGGAACCCGGCGTCGATGAAGCGCCAGCGCATCCGGGACTCCATCGGGGAGCCGGTCCGCGGGTCGGCGTGGGGCACGAGTCGGCGCAACCGGACCACCTGCCGCAGACCTGCCTGTGCCTCCGCTGCGCCGGGCAGCGTCGGACGGTGCCCGGCGGACGGGAGACGGCCGACCCCATCTGCGGATCACCGCCGCCCTGTGGACGCCCGGTGATCATGGGCTTCGGGAAGCGACACGCGGTCTCGACCCCGCGTGTCGCTTCCCGGACTTCGTGATCGCGGCGGGGAGACCCCGGCTCAGGCCGGCGTCTCCAGCAGCGTGCGCAGCGCGCCGTCGACCTGCTCGACGTAGGACGGCGTGAGCCCGAACAGCGCGGCGTGGCCGTGCACGTCCTCGATGACGGCGAGCTTGCTGTCGGGGACGAGCGCCTGCTCGGCGGCGCAGTCCTCGGGTGGGAAGAACTTGTCGGTGCTGATCGGCATCACGACCGTCTTCGCGGTGATCCGGCCCAGCGCGGCCGCGAGGTCCCCGCCGGTGTGCCGGCTGACGTCGCCGTGCTGCCACTTCCACGCCTGGGCGAGCAGGTCCCCGGCGTCCATCGGTGCGAAGTAGGCCTCCAGGAACCCGATGACGAAGTCCTCGGGCGAGCTGAACCCCAGGGCGCGCCAGTGCTCGCCGGTCCAGAACTCGTTGGACAGCACGTACAGCGCGAACAACCCGGCATGCCGTTGCAGGCCCTCCCGGACGTCGGCGGAGTGGCGGTACCAGCCGCCTGAATAGGCCGGGTCCCCGCGCAGCGTGTCGACCAGCGTCTGCGCCCAGATCACGCAGTGCTGGTACATCCGCGCCGTCCCGGCCAGCGGCGCGGCCCGCTTGACCTTGTCGGGGAACCGGACGGCCCACTCGTAGGTCTGCTGGGCGCCCATCGACCCACCGAAGACCAGCGCCAGCTCCTCGACGCCGAGCACCTCGCGCAGCAGCCGTTCCTGGGCGACGACGTCGTCCCCGATGCGCACCCGCGGGAAGCGGGCCCGGCCGTAGGGCCCGGCCAGGTCGTGCGGCGAGGTGCCCAGCCCGCTGCCGATCTGGTTGACCAGGACGACGAAGTGCTCGGCGGGGTCGATCGCCCGGCCCGCGCCGACGTAGGTGTCCCGCATGACCGAGTGGTTGCCGGAGTACCAGGTCGGGACGAGGACGGCGTTGTCCCTGGCCGCGCTCAGCGTGCCCAGGGTCTGGTAGGCGAGCTGGCAGCCGCGCAGGGTGGCGCCCTCCTCGAGCACGAGGTCGCCGATGTCGGCGAGCTCGAAGTCGCCGTGGACCGCGGCGGAGTAGTACGGGTTGTCGATCGGCACGGTTTGCCTCGTCTCGGCAGCGGGGAGGGGCCGCGGGCACGACCCTGCCCGGACGCTAGCGTCCCGTGACCTGGCTCACACATCGACCTCAGGAGTCGTGCAGGAAGGTCTCCAGCAGCTGCCGGGCGGCCAGCGCCGGGGTCAGCTCGCCGGCCAGCACCGCCGCCTCCAGCGCCGGCGTGGCCGCCCGGACGCCGGGGTGCGCGCGCAGCCGGTGCTCCAGCCCGTCGCGCACCAGCTGCCGGGTCCAGCGCACCTGCTGCGACCGCCGGTGCTTGTCGAACGCGCCGGACGCCTTCCGCCGGTCCTGGTGCTCGACCAGCCTGGCCCACACCTCGTCGAGACCCTCGCCGGTCAGCCCCGCGCAGGTGAGCACGGGGACGTCCCACTCCTCGCCGTGCCCGCGCAGCATGCGGATCGCCCCGGCCAGCTCGCGGGCGGCCTTGCGCGCGTCGCCCGCGGCCGGGCCGTCGGCCTTGTTCACGGCGATGACGTCGGCGATCTCGAGGATGCCGCGCTTGATCCCCTGCAGCTGGTCCCCGGTGCGGGCCAGCGTCAGGAACAGGAACGAGTCCACCATCTCGGCGACGGTGATCTCCGACTGCCCGACACCCACGGTCTCCACCAGGACGACGTCGTGACCGGCCGCCTCGACGACGACCATCGACTCCCGCGTCGCCTGCGCGACCCCGCCGAGCGTGCCCGACGTCGGCGACGGGCGGATGAACGCGTTCGGGTCGACCGACAGCCGCGCCATCCGCGTCTTGTCGCCGAGGATCGAGCCCCCCGACCGGGCGGACGACGGGTCGACGGCGAGGACGGCGACCTTGGAGCCCGCCGCGGTCAGCGTGACCCCGAGCTGGTCGATGAAGGTCGACTTCCCCACCCCGGGGACCCCGCTGATGCCGATCCGACGGGCGCCCCCGGTGTGCGGCAGCAGCTCCACGAGCAGCTCCTGCGCCCGCTCCCGGTGGTCGGCGCGGTGGGACTCGACGAGCGTGATCGCCCGCGCCACCGCTCGCCGGTCGCCCTTGAGGACGCCCTCGACGAGCGCCGGGACGTCGATGGGACGGCCCATCAGTGCCCGAGGCGCGAGGACAGCGTCCGCAGCAGGTCCTGCGCCGCCTCCGCGACGACCGTGCCCGGCAGGAACACCGCCGCCGCACCCATCTCCTGGAGCGTCGGCACGTCGTCGGGCGGGATGACCCCGCCGACCACGATGACGACGTCCTCGGCCCCGAGGTCGGCGAGCGCCTGCTTGAGCGCCGGCACCAGCGTCAGGTGGCCGGCGGCCAGCGAGGAGACGCCGACGACGTGCACGTCGGCCTCCACCGCCTGCCGGGCGACCTCCTCCGGCGTCTGGAACAGCGGGCCCACGTCGACGTCGAAGCCGAGGTCGGCGAAGGCGGTCGCGATGACCTTCTGCCCGCGGTCGTGGCCGTCCTGGCCCATCTTCGCGACCAGGATGCGGGGACGCCGTCCCTCGGCCTCCTCGAACGCCTCGGCCATCCGCCGGGTCTCCTCCATCGGGCCCGATGCTCCTGCCTCGTCGCGGTACACACCGGAGATCGTGCGCACCTGGCCGGCGTGCCGCCCGTACACCTCCTCCAGCGCGTCGGAGATCTCCCCGACCGTCGCCTTGGCCCGCGCCGCGTCGACGGCGAGCTTCAGCAGGTTGGCGTCCAGGTCGCTCCCCCGCCGTCCCTCGGCCGCCGCGCGGGCGGCGTCGGTGAGCCGGCGCAGCGCCTCCTGCACGGCACCCGCGTCACGGGAGGCCCGCAGCTCCGCCAGCTTGGCCTTCTGCTGGGCGAGCACGTCGGCGTTGTCCACCCGCAGCACCTCGATCGCCTCGTCGGCGTCCACGCGGTACTTGTTCACGCCGATGACCGGCTGCCGGCCCGAGTCGATGCGCGCCTGGGTGCGGGCGGCGGCCTCCTCGATCCTCAGCTTCGGGATGCCGTCGTCGATGGCCTGGGCCATGCCGCCGTGCTCGGCGACCTCCTCGATGTGCGCCCACGCGCGGCGGGCCAGGTCGTAGGTCAGCCGCTCGACGTAGGCCGACCCGCCCCACGGGTCGATGACCCGCGTCGTCCCGGACTCCTGCTGCAGCAGCAGCTGGGTGTTGCGGGCGATCCGGGCGGAGAAGTCGGTGGGCAGCGCCAGCGCCTCGTCCAGGGCGTTGGTGTGCAGCGACTGGGTGTGCCCCTGGGTGGCGGCCATGGCCTCCAGGCAGGTGCGGACGACGTTGTTGTAGACGTCCTGCGCGGTCAGCGACCAGCCCGAGGTCTGCGAGTGGGTGCGCAGCGACAGCGACTTGTCCTTCTGCGCCCCGGCCTCCTTCACCAGCCGCGCCCACAGCAGCCGCCCGGCCCGCAGCTTCGCGACCTCCATGAAGAAGTTCATGCCGATCGCCCAGAAGAAGCTCAACCGCGGGGCGAACGCGTCGACGTCCAGCCCGGCCGCCTTGCCCGCCTCGAGGTACTCCACGCCGTCGGCCAGCGTGTAGGCCAGCTCCAGGTCGGCCGTCGCCCCGGCCTCCTGGATGTGGTAGCCGGAGATGGAGATCGAGTTGAACCGCGGCATCTCCCGCGAGGTGAACGCGAAGATGTCGCTGATGATCTGCATCGACGGCTTCGGCGGGTAGATGTAGGTGTTGCGGACCATGAACTCCTTGAGGATGTCGTTCTGGATGGTCCCGGTCAGCTGACCGTGCTCCACCCCCTGCTCCTCGGCCGCGACGATGTAGAGCGCGAGCACCGGCAGGACGGCGCCGTTCATGGTCATCGAGACGCTCATCCGGTCCAGCGGGATGCCGTCGAACAGCTGCCGCATGTCCAGGATCGAGTCGACGGCCACCCCGGCCATGCCGACGTCGCCGACCACGCGCGGGTGGTCGGAGTCGTAGCCGCGGTGGGTGGGTAGGTCGAACGCGATCGACAGGCCCTTCTGCCCGGCGGCGAGGTTGCGCCGGTAGAACGCGTTGGAGTCCGCGGCGGTGGAGAAGCCCGCGTACTGGCGCACCGTCCACGGCTGGGTGGTGTACATCGTCGGGTAGGGCCCGCGCAGGTAGGGCGGCAGCCCCGGGTAGGTCCGCAGGAAGTCCAGGCCGTCGAGGTCGGCCGGGGTGTACAGCGGCGGGACGGCGATGCCCTCCGGCGTCTCCCAGGCCGCCTCCTCCACGCCCCGGCCGGTGGTCTCCTTGAACCGCTTGGCCCAGTCGTCGGCCGATCCGGTGGCCGCGGGGCGGCCCAGCTCGACGCTGCCGAAGTCGGGAATCGCACTCATGCCGGAACCCCCAGCTGCTGGTGTACCTGGTGGAGGACGTCGAGCGCGTCGCACCCGGCGTACACGTACCCGTCGACGCCCTCGACGGCGAGCGACGGCTTCCCGGCCAGCCACACCTGGGTGGCCCCGGCGGCGCGGAGCTCGGCGGCCAGCGAGGCCGCCGTCTCCGCGTAGTCGCGGTCGGTCCCGCAGATGCAGGCGACCGTCGTGCGGGCGTCGGCGAACCCGCCGGCCCCGTCCCCGGGCGCCGTCGCGATCCCGCCGGCCTGGAACAGGTTGCCGGCGAAGGTCGCCCGCGCGGTGTGCCGGGCGATCGGTCCGATGGTCGCGAGGTAGACCTCCGGACGGCGCCCTGCCCCCGACTGCGCTGCGGCGTCGGCGCGGTCGCGCAGCTCCTCGAACCCCTGGGCGGCGCGCACGCGCGGCAGGCCCCCGGTGCGGCGCAGGTCCGCCCCGGGCTGCCGCTCGGGCAGCTTCTCGGTGGGGTTCGGGAACTCGCTCACGCCGGTGATCGCGTCGGTGCGGTGCGCCAGCCGGTCGGCGCGCGCGTCCCACGCGGCGGCGATCCGGTCGCGCACCAGGCCCGAACCGAGTGCGGCGGCCAGCCCACCGGCCCGCTCGATCTCGGTGAACCAGTCCCAGGCCGCCGTCGCGAGCGCGTCGGTGAGCGACTCGACGTACCAGGAGCCGCCGGCCGGGTCGAGGACGCGGGCGAGGTGCGCCTCCTCCACCAGCAGGTTCTGGGTGTTGCGGGCGATCCGGCGGGAGAAGGCGTCGGGCAGGCCCAGCGCGGCGTCGAAGGGCTGCACCGTGACGACGTCCGCACCGCCCACGCCCGCGGCGAAGCAGGCCACCGTCGTCCGCAGCATGTTGACCCAGGGGTCGCGCCTGGTCGTCATCACCGACGAGGTGACCGCGTGCTGGCGCTGCGCGCGGACGTCGGGTGACGCGCCGCTGACCTCGCCGACCCGGTCCCACAGCCGGCGGGCGGCGCGCAGCGCGGCGATCGTCGTGAACTGGTCGGCGGTCGCGGCGTAGCGGAACTCCAGCTGGGCGAACGCCTCGTCGGTCGACAACCCGCCGTCGGTGAGCGCCCGCAGGTAGGCCACGCCCGCGGCCAGCGAGCAGCCGAGCTCCTCGACGGCGGAGGCGCCCGCGTCGGCGAAGACCGTGGCGTCGACGACGACGGTCCGCCAGCCCGCGGGTGCGCGGCGGGCGATCCCGGCCAGCCCGGTGAGGTCCTGCTCCTGCCCCGAGGCCGCCTGCACGCCGAGCGGGTCCAGCCCGAGCGAGCCACCGGGGGCGAGGTCGGTGCGCCCGTCGACGAGGGCGAGCAGCGCCTCCGCGGCGGGGAGTCCACCGGAGACGCCGACCGGCGCGAGGTCGAGGTAGACGTCGGTGAGCACCTCGCCGAGGGCGTCCGCGGGGACCGCACCCTCGCCGACCTCCAGCCACAGCGAGGTGACGCCGTTCTCCAGGTCGGCGGCGACGGCCTCCCGGGTCCGCGCGACGTCCGGGTGGGCGTGCCGCTGCCGCACGTCCCAGCTGCCGGACGCGCCCCCCTCGGTGCCCCCGGCGGCGGAGACGGCGGCCGAGCCGGCGGGACCGACCGCGGGCCGGCCGCCGCGGACGAACGGCGGGAGACCCGGGACGCCGACCGCGGTGGGCAGGTTCCCGGCGTCCTCGGCGGTGTAGAGCGGGGCGACGTCGACACCGGTGGCCACCGGCACCCGCAGCGCGTCCTCGACCGGGTCGGGGAGGTCCTCGCGCCCGGCCTTGCGCAGCACCCCGGCGACCAGCTCCCGCCAGGCCTCCCGGGTGGCGGCCGGGAACCCGGCGGCGAGCGGCAGGTGGTCGGGGACCTCGTGCTCGGCCGGCACCTCGGCGTCGGCGGGCGCGGCGGTCTGCTGATCGGAGGAACGCATCATCGGGCTCCCGGCATCGTCGGTCGATCGGCGTCAGTGTCTACCGTCGCGCACCCGGACCGGAACCGCTGGGTTGCGGCGTCGGGCCGGACGGTGGAACGCCCGCGTCGGCGGCCAGCGCGTGCAGCGCGGTGCGGGCCATCAGCCGCACGCCGACCGCGATCGCCCGCTCGTCGACGTCGAACGTGCCCCGGTGCAGGTCCAGCGGGGCGCCGCCGCCGTGGGTGCCCAGCCGGGCCAGCGCGATCGGCAGGACGTCGGCGAACCAGCCGAAGTCCTCCCCGCCCATGCTCTGCGGGGACAGCTGCAGCCCCTTGGTGCCGACCGTCTCCAGGGCCGCCGAGCGCAGCAGCGCGACCGCCCGCGGGTCGTTGACCACCGGCGGCACGCCGCGGATGTAGTCGACCTCCACGCCGGCGCCGGTGGTGGCCGCGACCCGCTCGACGAGCGAGCGCAGCAGCGTCTCGGCGTCCCGCCACGTCTCGCGGTCCAGCACCCGCACGGTGCCGCGCAGGTGGCCGCGTTGCGGGATGGCGTTGGCCGCCACCCCGGCGTTGACCGCGCCCCACACCAGCGACATGCCCGCGCGCGGGTCGACCTGCCGGGACAGCAGCGCGGGGAGGTCGGTGATCAGCCGGCCGAGCGCGTCGACCAGGTCGACGGTCAGCTGCGGGCGCGCGGTGTGCCCGCCGGGGCCGGTGAGGGTGACGTCCATCCGGTCGCACGCAGCGGTGATCGCGCCGGTGCGCAGGCCGATGCTGCCGGCCGGGATCGAGGGGTCGCAGTGCAGCGCGAAGGCGCGCGACGCCCCGGCGAGCACACCGGCCGCGACCACCTCGGTGGCCCCGCCGGGCACCGACTCCTCGGCGGGCTGGAAGACGCAGCGCACGGTCCCGGGCAGCTCGTCGAGCGCCGCGAGGGCCAGCGCGGCACCGAGGACGACGGTGGTGTGCACGTCGTGCCCGCAGGCGTGGCAGGTGTTCTCGCGGGTGGAGGCGTAGGGGACGTCCTTGAGGTCGGCCAGCGGCAGGGCGTCGATGTCGGCGCGCAGCACCACGACCGGGTCCCCGGACCCGACCTCGACGACCAGCCCGGTGCCGCTGGGCAGCCGCTTGGGCTCCAGGCCGGCGCTGCGCAGCCGCTGCTCGACGAAGGACGTCGTCTCGAACTCGGCGAAGGCCAGCTCGGGGTGGGCGTGCAGGTGCCGGCGGACGGCGACCAGCTGGGGCTGCTGGTCGGCGACCCACTCGTCGACCGCCGTCCCCAGCTTCTCCGGGAACTCCGTCACGAGACCGAGCCCCTCATGCCGCCGTGCCGCTCATGCCGCTCATGCCGCCGAGCCCCTCATGCCGCCGAGCCCCTCATGCCGCGTGGCCCCCGGTGCACCGTGCCGGGCCGGGCACCGGCCCCGGCGGCTGGTCCCCCGGGCCGCTGCGGGGCAGCCCGTCCCGCAGTTCGGCGAGCAGGCTGTCGACGACGGCGGTCAGGTCGCCGTCCGACGCCAGGGCGACCGCGCGCTGCCGCTGGTAGGAGGCGCCGACGGCGAGGATCCGGTGCACGTCGGCCAGCTCGGCCTCGCAGCCCAGCCGGCGGGCGGTGGGCTCGAGCTCCTCGACCAGGTCGGCGATCGCCTGGCGGACCGGCAGCACCGTGCCCTTGTCGTCGACCACGATGTCGGCGTCCAGGCCGTACCGGGCCGCCCGCCACTTGTTCTCCCGCAGCACCCACGAGGCCGGCACCGGCAGGGTGTAGCCGCGGTCGAGCTGGGTGTCGAACTGCTCGACCAGGCACTGGGACAGCGCCGCGACCGCGCCGACCTCGTCGAGGGTGGGCAGCCCGTCGCAGATGCGCAGCTCGACGGTGCCGAAGTCCGGGTGCGGGCGGATGTCCCACCACACCTCGCGGACGCTCTCGATGGCGTGCGTGGAGATCAGCGTCTCCATGTACTCCTCGAACCGGTCCCAGCCCGACAGCTGGTAGGGCAGCCCGGCGGTCGGCATCCCCTCGAACACCTTGGAGCGGGCCGAGGCCAGCCCGGTGTCGCAGCCGACCCAGAACGGGGAGGACGCCGACAGCGCGAGGAAGTGCGGCACGTACTGGGTGAGCGCGTTGACGATCGGGATGGCCTTCTCCGGCGCGCGGACGCCGACGTGCACGTGGACGCCGAAGATCTGCAGCCGGCGGGCCAGCCACTGCATCTTCTCGACCAGCTGCAGGTAGCGCTCCTTGGGGGAGATCTGCTGCGTCTGCCAGTCGGTGATCGGGTGGGTGCCGGCGCACATCAGGCTCAGGCCGCGGCGCTCGGCGGCCGCCCGCACCTCGGCGACGGTGCCGGCCAGGTCGGCCTTGGCCTCGGCGACGGTGCTGCAGATGCCGGTGATCACCTCGACGGTCGACTGCAGCAGCTCGTGCTTGGCCTTGGGGTGCTCGTCGAGGCCCTCGGGCCGGATCTCCTCCAGGATCTCCACGGCTCCGGCGGTCAGCTGCCGCGTCCGCAGGTCGACGAGCTGCAGCTCCCACTCGACGCCGAGGCTGGCCCGCTCGGAGGACCGGAAGGGGATCTGCACCCTCGCAGTCTAGGGACGACCGGCTGCTCCGGCCCCCGGGACGACGGCCTCCACCAGGTCGTCCCCCGCGGTCCTCGGGCGGGGCAGCCACCGCGCGGCCGGCACCCGCGCCTGCACCGCCGCGACGGCCCGCCGCCCGAACCGCTGCTCGTCCACGACCGCGCTGCACAGGTTGCGCCCGACGACGACGACCGCCCGGCCGTCCTCGGAGGGCAGCGCCGCCTCGACCAGCTCCCACGGGATGCTGTGCACGTCGCCGTCGCTGTCCCGGTGGGCCAGCTCCTGCTCGCCGACGACCAGGGCGACCCGGCTGTCCCGGGAGAGCAGCCGGGCCAGGGCCGAGGGCCGGAAGGTCTGCCCGACCGGCAGCGCGCCCTGCACGTCGCACACGTAGCGGCGCTCGACCGGGGCGCCCGGACCCGGGTAGTCGACGCCCTCGGGCACGTACAGGATCGCCGTCGACCGGGTGCCGCGCAGGGCCGCCGCGACCCGCTCGGGCGTCGTCGTCCGCCAGGCGTCGACGACGTCCTGCACCGGGCGGAAGGGCAGACCGCCGACCGCGCAGTAGGCGGCGTCGGCGAGCTCGGACTCGGTCACCGCGCGCTCGTCGGCGTCCAGCTCCTCCTCGAAGCCGGCGACCGCGTGCGCGAGCTCGGCCGCGGTGGGGCCGGAGGCGCACAGCTCCGTGTACGCCCGCCAGAGCAGGCCCGCGACGGCGTCCTCCTGCCCCTCCCTCGCGTCGACGACGACGGCGACCTCGCGCCGGTCGGCCGTGAGGTCCAGGGCCAGGGAGTCGACCGAGTAGCTCAGCCCCCGGGCGTGCCGGGCGGTGTCGCGGAGCCGCTCCTTGAGCACCTCGACTCCCATCGTCAGCGCGGGGTCCCCCGCGCCGCCGGCGGTCAGCAGCAGCCCGACGCCGGCGCCGTGGCCGGTGGTCCACACCGGGCCGGTCTGCGGCCGGGCCTGCGGGACGGCGCGCTCGGGGCGCGGGCCGGCCGGCAGCGGCAGCCGCAGCCCGGGTGGGAGGGTGCCGGAGCACCACACCGCGGCGTTGCCCCGGGTGAACCACCGGCGCGCGTGCGCCCGCACCGTCTCCTCGGCCAGGTATTCCGGCCCGGGCCCGTCGGCCACGGCGAGGCCGGGGCCGGTCAGCCCGAAGCGGGCGGCCCACAGCGCGCCGAGGGTCGAGTGCGCGGTCGAGCAGCTCTCGGCCTGCAGCACGCCGACCTCGAGCTCCATCCGCTCCGTGGGCAGGTCGCCCAGCGCGCGGCAGACGCCCTCGAGGAAGGCGCCGACGGCCTCGGGCCGGCCGGTGGCGTGGAAGGTCGTGGTGTCCACGTCGGTGACGGCGTTGCACCGCAGGTGCGACTTCGGCAGCGCGCCCATGGCGAGGTGCTCGACGAGGTGGGTGACCTCGATGGTCGCGAAGGTCTCGTCGCGGAGCCCGACGCCGAAGACCAGGGCGGCGGTGGTCCGTGCCGGGCCGTCGGCGGTGAAGACGGGGACGCCGTCGATGTCGATGCGCTGCACCTCGACACAGTCGGCCGCCCCTCTCCCGGCCTCCAGCGGACACGCCCGCGACGGGACGGGTGTGGCCCGTGTGCCTCCTCACCCGCCGCGGCCGCTGCGTTAGCGTCCTGCCGTGAGTGCACCCCCCGCGGACGACCCCGCCGCCCTCGCCGCCCGCGCGGCCGACGACCTGACCAGCGCCCTCGGTGGCGGCCACGACGTGGCCGTGGTGATGGGCTCGGGCTGGGCCCCGGCCGCCGACGCCTTCGGCGCCGTCGAGGGCAGCGTCGCCATCGGGCAGCTGCCCGGCTTCGCCGCCCCGACCGCGGTGGGCCACGGCGGCGAGGTCCGCTCGGTGCGGGTGGGCGACCGGAAGGCGCTGCTGTTCCTGGGCCGCACGCACCTCTACGAGGGCCGCGGCGTCGAGCCCGTGGTGCACGGCGTCCGGACGGCGGCCGCCGCGGGGGTGCGCACCGTCGTCCTCACCAACGCCGCCGGCGGCCTCGCCCCCGACCACCGGGTCGGCCAGGCGGTGCTGATCAGCGACCACCTCAACCTGACCGCCCGCTCGCCGCTGGTCGGTGCCACGTTCGTCGACCTGACCGACCTGTACTCGGCGCGGCTGCGGTCGCTGGCCCGCGAGCTGCACCCGTCGCTGACCGAGGGCGTCTACGCCGCGCTGCCCGGGCCGCACTACGAGACGCCGGCCGAGATCCGGATGCTGCGCACGCTCGGGGCGGACCTGGTGGGCATGTCGACGGCCCTGGAGGCCATCGCCGCGCGGGCGGCCGGCCTGGAGGTGCTGGGGCTGTCGATGGTCACCAACGCGGCCGCCGGGATCACCGGGGAGAAGCTCGACCACGAGGAGGTGCTCGCGGCGGGCAAGGCGGCGGCGGGCAGGCTGGGCGAGTTCCTCGTGGAGTTCACCGGGCGGCTGCCGTGAGCGGGCAGGGGCGTGAGCATCGCAGCGAGGCGGCCGCCCACAGGGAGGGAGCATCGCAGCGAGGAACGAGCGAGGAGCGGACCGACCGCGGAGGCGGCCTGGACCCCGGAGCGAGGAGCGGAGCGTCCCGCGTGAGCGAACAGGTGTCATCGTGACGGGTCCGGTGCTGCTCACCGGGGCGGCCGGGCAGATCGGCACGGTGCTGCGCGGCGGGCTGCCCGAGCGCGGCTGGGCGGTGCGCTCCCTGGACGTCGCGCCGATCGACGACCCGCGTCCCGGCGAGGAGACCGTCGTCGCCGACGTCACCGACCTCGCCGCCATGGTCGGGGCCGTCTCCGGTGCCTCCGCCGTCGTGCACATGGGCGGCGTCTCCACGGAGTCGACGTGGGCGGCGGTCTCGCACGCCAACATCGAGGGCTCCTACTGCGTGCTGGAGGCGGCCCGGCGGGCGGGCGTCCCCCGGGTGGTGCTGGCGTCGAGCAACCACGCCACCGGCTTCACCCCGCGCCCGGCGTCCGGACTGCTGCGGGAGGACGACGGCCTGCCGCGGCCGGACACCTACTACGGGGTGTCCAAGGTGGCGATGGAGGCGCTGGGCTCGCTCTACGCCGACCGCTACGGCCTGGACGTGGTCTGCCTGCGCATCGGCAGCGCCCTGCCCGAGCCGACGGCGACCCGCCACCTCTCCACCTGGCTCTCCCCCGGCGACCAGGTCGCGCTGGTCGACGCGGCACTGCGGGCGCCGTCCCCCGGCTTCGCCGTGGTGTGGGGCGTCTCGGACAACACCCGCAACTGGTGGGACCTCGGCGCCGCCCGCGCGCTGGGGTACGAGCCGGCCGACGACGCCGAGGCCTACGCCGCCGCGCTCGTCGAGGTGCACGGCGAGCCCGACCCGGCCGACCCGGTGCACGGCCGGGTGGGCGGCGAGTTCACGACGTCGGACTTCGCGGCCGAGCACGCCGGGGAACCCCGGTGAGCCTGCTGGAGACGGCCCGTGCGTGGGCCGACGCCGACCCGCACGACGGCGACCGGGCGGAGATCCAGGCGCTGGTCGAGGCCGGCGACCGGGCCGAGCTGGAGCGCCGGTTCGCGGGGCCGCTGACGTTCGGGACCGCCGGGCTGCGCGGCCCGCTGCGCGCCGGGCCGGCGGGGATGAACGCGGCCGTGGTGACCCGCGCGGCGGCGGGGCTGGGCCGCTGGCTCGCCGGCTCCGGGCACGACGGCGGCGGCGTGGTGATCGGCTTCGACGCCCGCCGGCGGTCCGACGAGTTCGCCCGCGTCTCGGCGGCGGTGCTGACCGCGCAGGGGTTCGCCGTCCAGGTGCTGCCGCGGCCGCTGCCGACGCCGGTGCTCGCCTACGCCGTCCGGCACCTGGGCTGCGCGGCCGGGATCATGGTGACCGCGAGCCACAACCCGCCCGACGACAACGGCTACAAGGTCTACCTCGGCGACGGCGCGCAGCTGGTGCCGCCGGCCGACCGGGAGATCGAGGCGGCGATCGCCGCGGTCGGCCCCGCGCGCGAGGTGCCGACGTCCGACGACTGGCTGACGCTCGGGGACGACGTCGAGGCCGACTACGTGGCCGCCGTCGTGCGGGCGCTGGAGCCCGACCGGGTGCCGGCCGCCGACCGGTCCGCGCTGACGGTGGCCTACACCGCGATGCACGGCGTGGGGTCGGCCACGACGCGCTCCGTGTTCGAGGCCGCCGGCTTCGCGCCGCCGGTGAGCGTGGCCGAGCAGGACGAGCCCGACCCGGCGTTCCCGACCGTGGCCTTCCCCAACCCGGAAGAGCCCGGGGCGGTCGACCTGCTCTCCGCGCTGGCGGCGCGGGTCGACGCCGACGTGGCGATCGCCGAGGACCCCGACGCCGACCGCTGCTCGGTGGTCTGCGGCGGGCGCCAGCTGACCGGCGACGAGGTGGGCGGGCTGCTGGCCGACTGGCTGCTGCGGCGCGGGGTGCGCGGCACGTACGCGGCGTCGCTGGTCAGCGGCTCGCTGCTGCACGCGCTGGCCGGGGCGCACGGCGTGCGGTTCGCCGAGACCCCGACCGGGTTCAAGTGGATCGTCCGCGCGGGGACCGACGACGAGCCGCTGGTGTTCGGCTACGAGGAGGCGCTCGGCTACGCGGTGGCGCCGGACGTCGTCAAGGACAAGGACGGCATCTCGGCCGCGCTGGCCGTCGCCCTGCTCGCCGCCGAGCTCGAGGCGACCGGCCGCACGCTGACCGACCGGCTCGACGAGCTGGCCGTGGAGCACGGGCTGTTCGCCACCGGGCAGCTGTCGGTGCGGGTCGAGGACCTGTCGCGGATCGGCGCGATGACGGCGCGGCTGCGGTCCTCGCCGCCCGCCCGCCTGCTGGGCCGGGAGGTGACCGCCACCGACCTGCTGGACGAGACCCCCGCCGTGGACGCCGTCCGGCTGCTCGGCGACGGCGTCCGGGTGGTCGTGCGGCCCAGCGGCACCGAGCCCAAGCTCAAGGCCTACCTGGAGACCGTCGTCCCGGTGCACGACGACGCGGGGATCATCGCGGCCCGCGGCCGGGGGGCCGACGAGCTCGACCAGCTGCGCGCCGAGGTGTCCGCGGCGCTGGGGCTGTAGTGGAGGCCCGCGCGCTGGTCTTCGACGTGTTCGGCACCGTCGTCGACTGGCGCGGCGGGGTCGCCCGCGAGGTGCGCCGGCTGCTGGGCCCGTCGGTGGACGCGCCGGCGTTCGCCGACGACTGGCGCGGGCGGTACGTGCCGTCGATGGAGCGGGTGCGTTCCGGGGAGCTGCCGTGGACGCCGCTGGACGCGCTGCACCGCGCCTCGCTGGACGACGTGCTGGGCGACGCCGGGCGGGCCGACGTCCCGGTCGGGGTGCGCGAGGAGCTGGTGCTCGCCTGGCACCGGCTGGACCCGTGGCCGGACGTCGTCCCGGGCCTCCGCCGGCTGGCGCGGTCGCACGTGCTGGCGCCGCTGTCCAACGGCAACATCGCGCTGCAGGTCGACCTGGCGCGGCGGTCGGGGCTGCCGTGGGACTGCGTGCTGGGCGCCGAGGTGGTGCGGCGGTACAAGCCCGACCCGGAGGTCTACGACTCGGCGGCGGAGCTGCTGGCGCTGCCGCCGTCGTCGGTGGTGATGGTCGCCGCGCACGTCGACGACCTCGCCGCGGCGCGGGCGCGCGGCCTGCGCACCGCCTACGTGCACCGGCCGGACGAGTTCGGCGGCCGGGTGGTGCCGCCGCCCACCGCCCCGGACGCCGACCTGTCGGTGGCCTCGTTCGAGGAGCTCGCCGCGGCGCTGGGCGCCTGAGCTCCCGGCCCGTTGCCGGCCGTCAGGCTGCGGTGGGGCGGGACAGCAGGCGCACGGCCTCCTCGTACCGGCCGGCGTCCACCTGCACCTCGTACTCGGCGGCCTGCAGGCCGGTCACGCTGCTGAAGTCGCGCCGTCCGCCGGTGGCGAGGTGGCCGAGGAAGCCGGCGACCGCGCCGAAGACGGCGCCGATCAGCACGGTGGTCACGAGCACGCCCCACCAGGCCGGGCCGATGGTGAAGATGGCGAAGAGCAGCGCGACGAACAGGCCCCACCAGGCGCCCATGCCGGCGCCGTAGAGGGCGGCCCGGCCCTTGGTGAGGCGGCCGGTGACGTCCTCGACGCTGCGGATGCCGTTGCCCACGATGCGGACGTTCTCCACCGGGAAGCGCTCGTCGGACAGCCGGTCGACCAGGTGCTGGGCACCGGCGTAGCTGTCGAACCGGGCGATCGTCACCATGCCGGAGGCGGGTGCGGTGGGCTGGGTGGTGGTCATGTCGGGTCCTCCTCGTCGGATCGTCGTGATGTAGTTGGATTACCCTCACTGTTGTGTTCTCAAACAATCCGGACGTCGTCACACTGCAGGCCGCGATCACCCGGCTGCTGCGGTGGGCGTCGCGCCCGTCGGTCGCCGGTGAGCTCGCCGGCCCGGAGGCGGCCGACCTCTCGCCGACCGACCTCTGGCTGCTGGACGGCGTGGTGCGGCACGGCCCGGTCCGGATGGGCGACCTCGCCAGCTGGCAGGGCGTGGACAAGTCCACGGTGACCAGCCAGCTGCGGCGGCTCGTGGACAAGGGACTCGTCGCGCGCGCCCCCTCCCCGTCCGACGGGCGGGTCGTCCTGGTGAGCGCCACCGGGGAGGGACGGCGGCTGCAGGAGTCGGTCTCCCGCGCCGGCGCCCAGGTGCTCGAGGAGGTGGTCGCCGACTGGACACCGGACGACCGGCGGGCCTTCGCCACCCTCTTCACGCGCTTCGCGGGGCGACTCGGCGAGGACCCCACCTCTCGTTGACGCGCCGGCCGGCCCGTCCGGAGTGCTCGCCGGCCCCGGACCTCCGCACCCCACCGCCAGCCCTTCGGACACGAGTCGGTCACGCGACGTGGCGGGCGTCACGCTCGGTGATAGCGTTCCGGCGCTCCCGGCCGGTACACAACCCAGAAGGACGCCACTCGATGCGACAGGGCCACTCGTACGACGCCACCGCGCGCCCGCGCCCGGGCCGCACCCGCCCGGTGATCGGCCTGGCGGCCGCCGCGCTGACCCTCGCCGCCTGCGGTGGTGGCGGCGGTGGCGGGGAGGACGCCGCGGCCTCCTACCCGGACGGCGACATCACCTTCGTCGTGCCGTTCTCGGCCGGCGGCCCGACGGACACGGTGACCCGGCTGATCGCGGAGCCGATGAGCGAGGAGCTCGGCCAGCCGGTCGTCGTCCAGAACGTCGAGGGTGCCGGCGGCACGATCGCGGCCGGCCAGGTCGCCTCGGCCGAGCCGGACGGCTACACCGTCCTGATGCACCACATCGGCATGTCCACGGCGCCGTCGCTGTACAGCGACCTGCCCTACGCGCCGCTGGAGGACTTCGAGACCGTCGGGCTGGTCACCGAGGTCCCGATGACGATCGTGGCCCGCAACGACCTGGGGCCCACCACGCTCGAGGAGCTGGTCACCTACGTCCAGGAGAACCAGGACACCGTCACCATCGCCAACGCCGGCGTCGGCGCCGCCTCGCAGCTGTGCGGCCTGCTCTTCCAGCAGGCGACGGACACGACCCTCACCGAGGTGGCCTACGAGGGGACCGGCCCGGCGCTGACCGACCTGGTGGGCGGGCAGGTCGACATCATGTGCGACCAGACCACGAACACCACCGGGCAGATCCAGTCCGGTGAGATCACCGGCTACGCGGTGACCACCCCGGAGCGCGTGGCGAGCCTCCCCGACCTGCCGACGACCGAGGAGGCCGGCCTGCCGGACCTGCAGGTCGGCGTGTGGCACGGGCTCTACGTCCCGGCCGAGACCCCGGACGGGATCGTCGAGGAGCTCACCGCCGCGCTCCAGGTGGCCCTGACCGACCAGAACGTGATCGACCAGCTCGCCGAGCTGGGTGCCACGCCGTCGCCGGAGTCCGACGCGACGCCCGAGGCGCACACCGAGCAGCTGTCCAGCCAGATCGACCTCTGGCAGCCCATCATCGAAGAGGCCGGCGTCTCCGCGGACTGATGCCCGTGGCGGTGGGGCGGGACTTCCTCAGCGGATGCCCCGCCCCACCGCCGTCCCCGAGACCTGAGGACACGCATGAAACTGCAGGACGCACGCAAGGACCTCCTGGCGGGCGCGGTGTTCACCGGCTTCGGCCTGGCCTTCGCCGTCACCTCCACGACCTACGAGATCGGTACCGCGCTGCGCATGGGACCGGGGTTCTTCCCGCTGGTCCTCGGCGCGATCCTGGTCCTGCTGGGCATCTCGATCGCCGTCAAGGGCTTCGTCGCCGGCGAGGGCGGTGACCTGGGCACGGTCCCGTGGCGGTCGCTCGTCCTGATCATCGCCGCCATCCTGTTCTTCGGCGCCACGGTCCGTGATCTGGGCCTGGTGCCCGCGCTGTTCGTGTCGGTGCTGCTGGCCGCACTCGCCGGTCGCGGCGTCCGGGTGGTCCCGGCCGTGGTGATCGCCGCGAGCCTGACGGCGCTGAGCGTGCTGATCTTCGTGGTCGCGCTGCAGCTGCGGTTGTCGCTCATCGGCCCCTGGCTCGGGGGCTGACCGGGCCGATGGGCATCCTCGACAGCCTCGCCCTCGGGTTCGAGACGGCGTTCACCCCGGTCAACCTGCTGTTCTGCCTCATCGGCGTCACCCTCGGCACCGCGGTCGGCGTGCTGCCCGGCATCGGGCCGACCGCCACCATGGCCCTGCTGCTGCCGATCACCTTCGGCTTCGACCCGGCCACCTCGCTGATCATGCTGGCCGGCATCTACTACGGCGCCCAGTACGGCGGGTCGACGACGGCCATCCTGATCAACCTGCCCGGTGAGTCGTCGGCGGCCGTGACCGCCATCGACGGCCACGAGATGGCCAAGCAGGGCCGCGCCGGCAAGGCGCTGGCCACCGCGGCACTGGGCTCCTTCTTCGCCGGCAGCGTGGCCACGCTCTTCGTGGCGCTGCTGGCCACCCCGCTCTCCCGGCTCGCGCTGAACTTCGGGCCGGCCGAGCTCGCCTCGCTGATCCTGCTCGGCCTCATCGCCTCGATCACGCTGGCCAGCGGGTCGACGCTCAAGGCGCTGGCCATGATCGTGCTCGGCCTGCTGCTGGGCACCGTCGGGCAGGACATCGCCACCGGGACACCGCGGTTCACCTTCGGCCAGCGGGAGCTCTTCGACGGCCTGGACTTCGTCTCGCTCGCGGTCGGCCTGTTCGGCGTGGCCGAGATCCTCCGCAACCTCGAGGGCTCGATGGTCCGGTCGGTCATGGTCAAGAAGGTCCAGGACCTCTGGCTGACCAGGGACGACTTCCGCCGCATCCGGATGCCCGTGCTGCGCGGCACCGCCCTGGGCTCCGGGCTCGGCGTCCTCCCCGGCGCGGGGCACGTCCTCGCGTCGTTCATCTCCTACTCCACGGAGAAGCGCGTCGCCAAGGACCCGCAGGAGTTCGGTCGGGGCGCCATCCAGGGCGTCGCCGGCCCGGAGTCGGCGAACAACGCCGCAGCGCAGACCTCCTTCATCCCGCTGCTCACCCTCGGCCTGCCGGCCAACGCGGTCATGGCGCTGCTCATCGGGGCGCTGCTCATCCAGGGCATCGTCCCGGGCCCCAACGTCATCAACGAGGAGCCCGGGCTCTTCTGGGGCCTGATCGTCTCCTTCTGGATCGGCAACCTGTTCCTGGTGCTGCTCAACCTGCCGCTGATCGGGCTGTGGGTGAAGATGCTCGCCATCCCGTACCGCTGGCTGTTCCCGGCGATCATCGGGTTCGCCGCCATCGGCACGTTCTCCATCAACCTCAACGCCTTCGACGTCTACGCCATCGCCTTCTTCGCGGTCCTCGGGTACGGGCTGATCAAGCTGGGCTGCGAGCCGGCACCGTTGCTGCTGGGGTTCGTCCTGGGGCCGCTGCTCGAGGAGTACGTCCGCCGCGCGCTGACCATCTCCCAGGGCGACGCGACGGTGTTCCTGACCCGGCCGCTGTCGCTGACCCTGCTGGTCCTGGCGGTGGTCGCGTTCGTCGTCGCCGTGCTGCCCGCGGTGCGCCGCAAGCGCGAGGTCGTGTTCGTCGAGGAGGACGACGGCCCCCACCCGCCCCACCCGCCCCACCCGCCCCAGCCGGCGCAGGCCGGGCCCCGGGACGGCGCCTCGCGACCCTGACGGGCGGCGGTCGAGGGGCCGGGGCGATCAGCCCCGGACGGCCGCCAGCACGGGGGCGAGCCCGGCCTTGAGCTCCAGCCCGATGCCCGGCGCGTCGGGCAGGCGCACGTGGCCGTCCTCGATCGGGTACCCGTCGGCGAAGCCGCCGAAGGGCGCGAAGATGCCGGGGTAGGACTCGGCGCCGTGCAGGTGGAACGCCGCGGCGATGGACAGGTTGAACTGGTGGCCGCCGTGCGGGACGCAGCGGTCGGGGTTCCAGCCGGAGTCGAACAGCATCGCCACGGTCCGCCGGAACTCGGTGAGCCCGTAGCTCAGCGCCGGGTCCATCTGCAGGATGTCGCGGTCGGGGCGCAGCCCGCCGTAGCGGATGAGGTTGCGGGCCTCCTGGAAGGACAGCAGGTTCTCCCCCGTCGCCAGCGGGCCCTCGTACCGCTCGGCCAGCAGGCGCAGCTCCTCGTGGTCCAGCGGGTCCCCGGCCTCCTCGTACCAGCGCAGGGGGTAGGCGCTGAGCGCGTCGGCGTAGGCGAGGGCCTGCTCCAGGGTGAAACGCCCGTTCGCGTCGACGGCGAGGTCGCACCCCTCGGGGAGGACCGCGAGGACGGCCTCGATGCGCCGCACGTCCTCCTCCAGCGGAGCGCCGCCGATCTTCATCTTCACCGTGCGGTAGCCCAGGTCCAGGTAGGAGCGCATTTCCGCCTGCAGGGCCTCGATCCCGCGGTCCGGGTAGTAGTAGCCACCGGCGGCGTAGACCCAGACCCGCGCGAGGGGTTCCGCCGGCGTGCGCGGGTCCCGGGCCCGGTCGCTGAGCAGCCGGTACAGCGGGACGCCGGCCAGCTTGGCGGCGAGGTCCCAGGACGCCATGTCGAGGATCCCCATCGCGACCGCGCGGTCACCGTGGCCGCCGGGCTTCTCGTCCCGCATGGCGGCACGCCAGATGAGCTCGGGGTCCAGGTCGCCGTGCTCGCCGATCAGGCTCTCGGGCTCGGCCTCCCGGACCCGCGGGATGATCCGCTCGCGCAGCAGACCGCCCTGCGCGTACCGCCCGTTGGAGTTGAAGCCGTAGCCGACCACCGGCTCCCCGTCGCGCACCTCGTCGGTGGCGATCGCGAGGACGCTGACGTTCATCTTCGAGAAGTTGATGAACGCGTTGGACATGTCCGCCTCGATGGGCACGGTCTTCTCGCGGATGTCGACGATGCGCACGGCCCCCAACCTCTCCCACGAGGGGGTGGTGCGCCACCGGACTCGTCCACGCCGGGAAGGCCCTCCGGATCCGGTCGCATGGCCACCCGCGACGGCAATGCGTTCGGGTGGTTGTCCACAAGGGTGCGTGCCTGCAGCGGCGGCACTCCGTAGTCTCCCGGCGACCGGTGATCGACACGGGGGTGGACGACGGTGAGACGGCGCTGGACCCTGCGACTCGTGGCAGGCCTCGCGGCCGGCGCGGTGGTGCTGAGCGGCTGCTCGGAGGAGCAGGCCGCCAGCGACACCCTGCCGGAGGCGGATGCCTCGCCCAGCGCGTCCGAGCCCGCGCTGCCACCGCTCGGTCCAGCTGACCTGCCGATGCCCGATGAGGCCCGCACGCAGGACGCCGCAGGGGCCGAGGCCTTCGTCCGGTACTACATCGACCTCATCAACCGGACGTCGACCGTCATGGACGCCGCTCCCCTGCGCGAGTTCAGCGACGGCTGCGAGGACTGCAACCGCATAGCAACGCGAGCTGAGGAGGCTGCTGCAGCTGGAGAAGATTACGAAGGCGGGGAAATTACCATTACCGACATTGGAGATCCCCTAATAAAACCCGGGACAGCCGAGATGGCACTTCGCATTGACCAAGCCGAGCTCATCGTGCTTGACAGCACCGGTTCTCCGACGGAGGGCGGCTCCCCCGCCTACTCCAACGTGCTTGGTGGCGTGAGCCTCGCTTGGCAAGTGGACCGCCTGTCATGGTCGATGACCGGTTTGACATTCCAGTGAAGCGCTGGGCATTACGAACGATCACGGCCATAGGCGCGACCATGTGCTGCCTCAGCGTCGAATCAGCCCAAGCGGCTGGAGATGACTGCGGTCTCGTAATCTGCCCGAGCATTCAGCCCGTCGAGGATGCTCTTGAGGTCGCATACGTTTCACAGAACTCGGACGGACAATGGATAGCCAACAACGTGGCCGACGCTACCCAGCCGTACCGCTTCCGGCTGCGGACGCCATGTGAGGTCGATACAGCAGCCGGCGGAATCTGCCGTCCTGACGACGACGTGCTTTGCCCTGCAAACCCGGATCAGGTCGTGCAACTAAGGGTGCTTGAGCGGCAGCGACTAGTTCTCGCGGACGGCCGTACGGTCGACGGCTTTGATCCGCTGGGCGCTCCCGCAGGCACCCCTGTCGGAGATTGGCTCCCACTCGGCCGAGGCTGCGTCGACATCACGGCGTTGAACCCGCCGCCGTCCCCGGGTGAGGTGTTCCGGTACTTCCAGGAGCTCCCGCTGCCGGACCTCCCCACCCAGCAGCAGCCCCCGGGCAACGCGCTGGCCGGGCTGCCCGTCGTCTTCTACACCGACGGTCCGACCACCGAGACCTTCACCGTGGACATCCGCGGCTTCACCGTCGACATCGTCGCCACCGCCTCCGCCTTCACCTGGGACACCGGCGACGGCACCGTGCTGCAGACCACCGACCCCGGCGCCCCGTACCCGAACCACACGGTCAGCCACGACTACCGCAGCGGCACCTACACCGCCTCGCTGACCACCACCTGGAGCGGCACCTTCAGCGTCAACGGGGGCGCCACGGCCGACGTCCCCGGGACTACGACCACCGATGGCCTCCCGGCGACCTTCACCGTGCTCCAGGCCAGCCCGGTGCTCACCAACCCGTTCGACTGAACCACTGTCGCGCCGTTCCACCCCCTTCCGCGCCGTCGCAGCAGCGCGGAGGTGTCAGGAGCAGCGCGAGAGGGTGAGCGCCGGGCCAGTGCCGGCCGAACTCGCCCACTGCCGGTCCTGCAGCACCGGCAACCCACGAGCAACGCCGGCAACCCGAGGCCGTGGAGACCGCCCGGTCAGTACGCCGTGAGCTGGCCGGGCGGCGAGCCGTAGCGGTTGGGCACCGGGTGCCCGGCCAGGAAGCCGTTCTGGATGAACAGCACCAGCCACCCGACGAGCGGCACGAGCATCCACAGCAGCCACCACGCCGAGTGCCCGCGGTCGTGCAGCCGGGTCACGGAGGAGCTGATGGATGGCACCAGCGTGAACAGGCTGACCACCGTGCTGAGCGGGCCGCCCAGGTAGGCCCAGACGTCGCCCGGTTCGACCGTCGAGGAGAAGACCGGATAGCCCAGCGCCGCATCCGCGAAGGTCGCCAGCAGTCCCAGTCCGGCGATCGGCAGCGTGTAGTGCAGCCACCACGTCGTCCGGTTGATGCGACCCCGCCGGACGTACCACTCACCGAAACCCATGCCCGTTCCCGTCCCTCTGCACCGTGGACTACCGAGAGCAGGGTGCCGCCCTACGCCCGCAGTGGCGCGACGACCGGCAGCGCCCTCACCCCGAAGAGGGTCAGCCCTCGACCGGCTCCCGGCAGCCGGACCCCAGCGCGCGCTCGGCGGTCGCCAGCACCGCGACGACGTCGCGCGCGAAGCCGACGTCGCACGGGTGCGTCCCGCCGGTCACCACGGCCGCCTCGAGCTCGTCGACCGCGGCGGTGAACGACTCGAGGGGGCTCTCGGTGTCCGGCAGCAGCACCAGCCGGCCGGCGTCCCCGTGCACGAAGAACTCGATGCCCGTCGACATCGGCGCGACGGTGTGCGACAGCGTCACCGTCGACGTGACGCCCGGGGTGGCGTGCTGCAGCACCAGGTGCACGGTGTCCCCTGCGCCGGCACCGGCCTGCACCGACACCACCGGGCCCAGCGCGGGGAGCAGCAACGAGAGCGCGTGCGGGCCGATGTCCCACAGTGCCCCGTGCTCGCGGCGCCAGGCCGAGTCGAAGGGGCTGCCGGCCAGCGCGCTCAGCCACGAGCCGGCGCCCCCGGCCAGGCGGGTGCGGGCGGCCTGGGAGAGCCAGGTCGACGTCCCGGCCTGGAAGCGGAAGGTGAAGAAGACGACGGAGGCGACCCCCGCCGAGCGGACCGCCGCGACCACCCGGTCTGCCTCGGCCAGCGACAACCCGATCGGCTTCTCCAGCAGCAGGTGCTTCCCCGCCGCCGCGGCCTGCTCGGCCAGCCCGACCTGCACCGACGGCGGGACGGCGATCGCCACGGCGTCCACCTGGTCGAGCAGCGCCGCCAGCTCCGAGGACCCGGGGACGTCGAACTCCGCGCCGGCCTCCTCGGCCTTGGCCAGGTCCCGCCCCCAGATGCCGACCAGCTCGGCGGTCGGGTGCTCGGCGAGGGCGGCCGCGTGGACCGTCCGCGCCCAGTGGCCGGTGCCGAGGACCCCGAAGCGCACGGTCAGACCGCGCCGAACTGGCGGTCGCCGGCGTCCCCGAGGCCCGGGACGATGTAGGCCTTGTCGTTGAGCCCCTCGTCGACCGACGCGGTGAACACCCGCAGCGGCAGCCCGCTCTCCTCCAGCCGGCGGACCCCCTCGGGGGCGGCCAGCGCGCAGAGCACGGTGATCGAGGTGGCGCCGCGCTCGGTGAGCAGGCCGCAGCAGTGCACCAGCGAGCCGCCGGTGGCCAGCATCGGGTCGAGCACGAACACCTCGCGGTCCACCAGGGACGCCGGCAGCGAGGCCATGTAGGCCTCGGGCTGGAACGTGTGCTCGTTGCGCGCCAGGCCGACGAAGCCCATCTGCGACTCCGGCAGCATCCCGTGCGCGGTGTCGGCCATCCCGAGCCCGGCCCGCAGCACCGGCACGATCAGCGGCGGCGCGGCCAGCCGGTAGCCGGTGGTGCCGGTCACCGGCGTGGTGATCGGCTCCTCGGCGATCGGCAGGTCGCGGGTGGCCTCGTAGACCAGCATCTGGGTCAGCTCGGCCAGCGCCGCGCGGAACGCCGCGTTGTCGGTCCGCTCGTCCCGCATGCGGGTCAGACGGGCACGGGCCAGCGGGTGGTCGACGACGGTGAGCTGCACGCGCGACACCGTAGCGGCCGGGTGGACCCGGGATGGTGGCGCTGGCACGATCCCCGGCGTGACGACGACCCGGGAGTGGCGCCGCCTGTAGGTGGCTGCCCTCGTCGTCCGGCCCACCTGTCCGCGGTGGGCCGCCCGCACGTCCGGTCCACCCTCCGCGAGGAGACCGCCCGTGCCCACCGTCGACCTCACGCCGCTCCCCCCGGGAGCGGCCGGCGAGCTGCTCACGCTGCAGCGCGCCGCCTACGTCACCGAGGCGCAGCTCTACGACGACGTCCGACTGCCCGCGCTGGTCCAGACCCTCGCCGAGCTGGAGCACGAGTTGACGACCGGTAGCTGCCTCGCCGCCAGAGCCGGCAGTCGGCTGGTCGGCGCGGTGCGCACCCGCGAGCGGGACGGCGTCCTGCACGTCGGCCGGCTCGTCGTCGCGCCCGACCTGCAGGGGCACGGCATCGGCACCCGGCTGCTGCTCGCCGCGGAGCAGGCCACCGGGCTGCCCCGGGCCACCCTCTTCACCGGAGCACGCAGCACCGCGAACCTGCGGCTTTACGGCCGGCACGGCTACGTGGAGAGCCACCGGGAGCGGGTGCGTCCCGGCCTCGAGCTGGTGCACCTGGTCAAGGAGCTGCGGCCCACCGAGGGTGGCTCTGGAGGGTGAGCGGCCTCGGGCTCCACCCGGCGGCGAGGGAGAATGCCCGCATGACCCACGTGCTCGACACCGACGCGTTGGCGGCGGAGACCCCGCCGCGGCGCGAGCCCCCGGCGCCGTACCGCGACGTGACCCGTTCCGACGCCGCCTTCCGGGCCTTCCTGCACGGCCTGCCGGGGGTGGACCAGGTCGGCGCGGAGGCGCGCGTCGGCGTGCTCGGCACCCGGTCGATCAAGACCACGGCCAAGGCCTGGGCGATCGACACCGCGATCTCCATGGTCGACCTGACCACGCTCGAGGGCGCCGACACCCCGGGAAAGGTGCGCAGCCTGGCCGCCAAGGCCCGCCGTCCCGACCCCACCGACCCCTCCTGCCCGCCGGTGGCCGCGGTCTGCGTCTACGGCGACCTGGCCGGCGTCGCGAAGGAGGCCCTGGCCGGCACCGGCATCTCCGTCGCCGCCGTCGCCACCGCCTTCCCGAGCGGCCGCGCCAGCCGGGCGGTCAAGCTCGCCGACGTGCGGGACGCCGTCGCCAACGGGGCCGACGAGATCGACATGGTCATCGACCGCGGGGCCTTCCTCGCCGGGCGCTACCTGGACGTCTTCGACGAGGTCGTCGCGGTGAAGGAGGCGTGCGGGGACGCGCACCTCAAGGTCATCCTCGAGACCGGCGAGCTGGTCACGCTCGACAACGTCCGCCGGGCCTCCTGGTTGGCGATGCTCGCCGGCGGCGACTTCATCAAGACCTCCACCGGCAAGATCTCCCCCGCGGCCACGCTGCCGGTGTGCCTGGTGATGATGGAGGCGGTCCGCGACTTCCGCGCCGCCACCGGCCGGCAGGTCGGCGTCAAGCCCGCCGGCGGCATCCGGACGACGAAGGACGCGATCAGGCACCTCGTGCTGGTGAACGAGGTCGCCGGCCCCGACTGGCTCTCCCCCGACTGGTTCCGCCTCGGCGCCTCCAGCCTGCTCAACGACCTGCTCCTGCAGCGGCAGAAGCTGCGCACCGGCCACTACTCCGGCCCCGACCACGTGAGCGTCGACTGATGACACAGCTGTTCGACTACGCCCCCGCCCCCGAGTCGCGCTCGATCGTCGACGTCGCGCCGTCCTACGGCCTGTTCCTCGACGGCGAGTTCGTCGACGGGTCCGGCGCGCCCTTCAAGACGATCAACCCGGCGACCGAGGAGGTCCTCTCCGAGGTCGCCACCGGCACGGCCGAGGACGTCGACCGCGCCGTCCGGGCCGCCCGCCGCGCGTTCACCCGCGTGTGGGGCCCGATGCGCCCGGCCGACCGCGGCAAGTACCTGTTCCGCATCGCCCGGCTGCTGCAGGAACGGGCGCGGGAGTTCGCCGTCCTGGAGTCGCTGGACAACGGCAAGCCGATCCGGGAGTCCCGCGACGTCGACGTCCCCCTGGCCGCGGCGCACTTCTTCTACCACGCGGGCTGGGCCGACAAGCTGGACTGGGCGGGCCTCGGCCCCGGCCCCCGGCCCCTCGGTGTGGCCGGTCAGGTCATCCCGTGGAACTTCCCGCTGCTGATGCTGGCGTGGAAGGTCGCCCCGGCGCTGGCCACCGGCAACACCGTCGTCCTCAAGCCCGCGGAGACCACCCCGCTGACCGCGCTGCTGTTCGCCGAGGTCTGCCGCCAGGCCGACCTGCCGCCCGGCGTGGTCAACATCGTCACCGGCGCCGGCGACACCGGCCGTGCGGTCGTCGAGCACGAGGACGTCGACAAGGTCGCGTTCACCGGGTCGACCGAGGTGGGCCGCGCCATCGCCCGCGCCGTCGCCGGCACCCGCAAGAAGCTCACCCTGGAGCTCGGCGGCAAGGCGGCCAACATCGTGTTCGACGACGCCCCCATCGACCAGGCCGTCGAGGGGATCGTGCAGGGCATCTTCTTCAACCAGGGCCACGTGTGCTGCGCGGGCAGCCGGCTGCTGGTGCAGGAGTCGGTCCACGACGAGGTCATCGCCTCGCTGCAGCGGCGCATCGGCACGCTGCGCGTGGGCGACCCGCTGGACAAGAACACCGACGTCGGGGCGATCAACTCCGCCGAGCAGCTCGCCCGGATCCGGGAGCTCTCGGACATCGGCGTGGCCGAGGGTGCGCACCGCTGGCAGCCGGCCTGCGAGCTGCCCGAACGCGGGTTCTGGTTCCCGCCGACGGTGTTCACCGACGTCTCCCCCGCCCACCGGATCGCCCGCGACGAGGTGTTCGGCCCGGTGCTGTCCGTGCTCACCTTCCGCACGCCGGACGAGGCCGTGGCCAAGGCCAACAACACCACCTACGGGCTCTCGGCCGGCATCTGGACCGAGAAGGGCTCGCGGATCCTCGCGATCGCCGACCGGCTGCGCGCCGGCGTGGTGTGGGCCAACACGTTCAACCAGTTCGACCCGACGTCGCCGTTCGGCGGCTACAAGCAGTCCGGCTACGGCCGCGAGGGCGGCCGGCACGGGCTGGCCGCGTACCTAGAGGGAGCTGACAGCAAGTGAGCATCGCAGCGAGCGCCGGCGAGCGAGCAGCGGAGCGCGCGCGGAAGCGACCCGACAGTGGAGGCGGCGACCAGTGAGTCCGGACCGTCTGGCCGTCCGCAAGACCTACAAGCTCTACGTGAACGGCGCCTTCCCGCGCTCGGAGTCCGGCCGCACCTACGAGGTCACCGACGCCAAGGGGGCGTTCCTCGCCAACGCCGCCTGGGCCTCGCGCAAGGACGCCCGGGACGCCGTCGTCGCGGCCCGCGGCGCCTTCGCGAAGTGGTCGGGTGCCACGGCCTACAACCGCGGCCAGGTGCTCTACCGGGTCGCCGAGGTGATGGAGGGCCGGCACGCCCAGTTCTGCGAGGAGGTCGCCGCGGGCGAGGGCCTGTCGTCGTCCCGGGCACGGGCAGCCGTCGACGCCGCCATCGACCGCTGGGTCTGGTACGCCGGGTGGACCGACAAGCTCGGCGCCGTCCTCGGCGGGGCCAACCCGGTCGCCGGGCCGTACTTCGACTTCTCGCTGCCCGAGCCCACCGGCGTCGTCGCCGTCCTCGCGCCGCAGCGCTCCTCGCTGCTCGGCCTGGTCAGCGTGCTGGCGCCGGTGCTGGCCGGCGGCAACACCGCCGTCGTGGTCAGCTCGAAGGCCCGGCCGCTGCCCGCCGTCACCCTCGGCGAGGTGCTGGCCACCAGCGACGTCCCGGGCGGGGTGGTCAACCTGCTCACCGGGGACGCCGCGGAGATCGGGCCCTGGCTGGCCGAGCACGACGACGTCGACGCCATCGACCTCGCCGGCGCCCCCGCCGACCGCGCCATGGAGCTCGAACGCCTGGCCGCGGGCAGCATCAAGCGGGTGCTGCGGCCGGCGCCCGAGGAGCCGGACTGGTCGGCCGACCCGGGCCTGACCCGGCTGACGCCGTTCCTGGAGACGAAGACGGTGTGGCACCCCATCGGGCTGTGAACGGCCCCGTCCTGAGCTCGCGGAGGACGGGGTCCTCCTCCTGGCACCCGATCGGCCTGTGACGGAGGACCGTCCTCCTCCCCACGCATCGCACCCTCGGCGCGGGCCCTGGAGGGCGGACGTTCCGGCACGTTCCCATCGGGCAGGATGGGCCCGTGGCTCGGCCCAGCATCGTCCCCATCGCCCTCACCATCGACGACCGAACCGGTTTCACCCTGTGGGCTCCACCGTGGGAGGAGGACGGTGAGGAGTGGCAGGCCTTCCTCGGCACCACCGAGGACGACCGGGCCCGCGTGCACCTCTTCCCGACGCCGGCGGCGCTGGCCGCGTTCTGCCGCACCCGCACCGACCACGACCTCTCCGACCACCCGGTCTGGCCGGTCGTGGTCGGGCTGGGCGCGCCGGACCTGACCCCGGACGACGACCACCGCTACGACCTCGACGGCGTCTACGACATCGCCGCGGAGAACCCCGACCGCTGGGCGGTCGAGGAGCTGGCGGCCGACATCGACATCGTCACCCGGCTGGCCGAGTGCCTGGACACCGGCGAGGACACCGGGGACGACGACGAGCTGACCGATCCCGACGACGGGCGGGACGTCGAGGACGACGACATCGAGCTGGAACGCCGGCCCGGCGGCGAGGTGTCGCGCGGCGGGGAGTTCGGCGCGCTCGCCGAGCTGGTCTCCCGGCCCGAGGTCGGCTCGCTCGGCCTCGGCGTGGAGGCCTTCCTCGGCCGCTCGGGCGAAGACGCGTGGGTCGGCGTCGGAGCCGCCCTCGACGACCTGTGGGAGGACGTCCTGGAGGAGCTGGGCGCGCACCTGGACTGGACCGGCGGCGGCACCGTCGCCCTCGACGCCTACCCCTCGGCGGCCGAGGAGGACGACGAGTTCGAGGACGACGAGGACGAGGACGCCGTCCCGGCGGGCCGCGCGGCGGGTGGCGCGACCGCGTCCGCTGCGGCGGCCGGCGTGAGCACCATCGCCCGGCCCGGCCGGATCGCCGCCGCGCCCGCTGAGGTGGCGAAGGCCGCGCAGTTCTGGGAGGCCGTCGGCATCCTGCCGGTGGAGGTCGTGGTCCCGGAGGGCGCCGGCCTCACCCTGCGCTGCTACGTCGAGGACCGGGCCCGCTTCCTGGGCCGCGACGGCGAGGTCTTCCTGTTCGCCTCCGCCGCGGACCTGACCCGCTTCGTCCGCGGCGACGAGCCGCACGACCTCACCGAGATCGCCTCCTGGCCCGAGGTCGCCGACACCGACACCGCGCCGCTGCCGGCCGACCAGGACCGCTACGACCTCACCGAGCTCGGCGAGGCGCTGGCCGAGGTCGCGAACGGCGCCGCCGGGCTCGTCGACCACGGCGTGCTCTCCCAGCAGGTCGAGGGCGTCCGGGACATCGCCGAGTACGCCGGCCTGACCCGCGTCGACGACCTGCTGCGGCCGGACGCACCGCTCGGTCTGGCCGTCGGCCGTGCGGAGCGCGAGCCCGACGCCCCGCTGCGGCCCGAGGACGGCGCGGCGCTGCGCCCGGTGTGGGACGAGGTCGTCACCGCGGTGAGCGGGGCGCTGGTCTTCCGCGACTGAGAGAGGCCGCCCTCAGGTCACCTCCCACCCCGAGTCGATCATGGGGTCGTTGCCGCTGGACACGCCGGCAGCAGCGCGTCCGCGAGCGACAACCCCATGATCAACAGCCGGGGGGGTGCGGTGGCGGGAGACAGGCGGCACATCACACCCACCACGAACGGCAGCGGCCGGCCCCGGGCATCCGGGACCGGCCGCTGCCGTGTCGGCCCCCTCGCAGGGCCCCGCCGCGAGCTCGCGAGCGGTGGGGGGCGAGGGGTCCTTCCTCAGTCGGCTGCGGGCCGCCGGCCCTGACCGCGGTACTGGCTGGGACGACGCTCGCCCGAGCCGAAGGACCGCTCGCCGAACGCCGGGCGGTCGCCGTAGGCCGGGCGGTCGCCGTCCCGGCGCGGCCGGTCCCCGTGGGGACGACGCGGGCGGTCACCGTCGCGACGCGGACGCTCGCCGTCCCGTCGGGGACGCCGGCCACCGGGGCCACCCGAGGGACGACGGGACTCTCGCACCGGGCGCTCCACCGGCTCGACGTGCACGCCGCTGGCGACGAGCTCGGCGATCGGGGCGTCGCCCGGGCGGACCCGGGAGACCTCCGGCTCGATCTTCGCCTGGCGGAACCGGCGCTTGGCCTGGCCGACCTGGTCGGGCAGCAGCAGGGAGACCACGACACCGCCGGCGCCGGCGCGGGCGGTGCGGCCCGAGCGGTGCAGGTAGGTCTTGTGGTCAGCCGGCGGGTCGTAGTGCACGACCAGCGAGACGTCGTCGACGTGGATGCCGCGGGCGGCGACGTCGGTGGCGACCAGCACCGGGCTGCGGGCGTCGGTGAACGCCTCCAGCGCCCGACGACGGGCGCCCTGCGGCAGCCCACCGTGGATGGCCTCGGCCTTGATGCCGGCGGCCTGCAGGTTGCTCGCGAGGCGGTCGGCGCCGAGCTGGGTGCGCACGAAGACCAGCGTCCGGCCCGGGCGGGCAGCGAGCTGCTCGGTCACCGGCACCTTGTCGCGGAAGGCGATGCTGTAGGCCAGGTGCTCGGCCGGCGGCGCGTCGTCCCCGGCGCGCTTGACCTCGTGCCGCGCCGGGTCCTTGAGGTAGCGGCGCACCAGGGTGTCCACCTCGCCGTCCAGCGTGGCCGAGAACAGCAGCCGCTGGGCGTCGGGGCGGGTCTGGTCGAGCAGCTCCTGCACGACCGGCAGGAAGCCGAGGTCGGACATGAAGTCGGCCTCGTCGATGACGGTCACGGAGACCTCGTCGAGGGTGACCTCACCCTGGCTGATCAGGTCCTGCAGCCTGCCGGGGGTGGCGATGACGGCGTCCACGCCGCGGCGCAGCTGCTGGATCTGCCGGTACATCGAGGCACCGCCGTAGACGGTGGTCAGCTGGACGCCGATCGACTGGCCCAGGGGTGCCAGGTTGTCGAAGACCTGCTGGGCGAGCTCGCGGGTCGGCACGAGCACCAGCGCGCGCGGGGCACGCGGGCCGCGCCGGGCGGTCTCGCCCAGGCGGGCGAGCAGCGGCAGGCCGAAGGCCAGCGTCTTGCCCGAGCCGGTGGCGGCCTTGCCCAGCACGTCGCGCCCGGCGAGGGCGTCGGGCAGGGCGGAGGCCTGGATGGCGAACGGGTGCCGGATGCCGCGCCGCTCGAGCGCGGTCACCAGCTGCTGGGGCAGGCCCAGCTCGGCGAAGGTCGGCCCGGTGGGGGCCTCGACCTCGGCGGTCTCAGGGGTGGTCTGGACGTCGACAGTGTCGAACGTGGTCATGCGGGTGTGGGACTCCGATGCTTCTCGGCGCGCGTCCCGTGGTGGTGCGCGGACACCGTCGATCGGCGTCCTCACTGGCGATCACGACGTCAGGAGACGCTGCGGATCTGCACGGATGCGCTTCTGCCCGGACGGACCGTCCGGAGAGGATGACCGGCGACTGCCGGTACCCCCACCGTAGCAGCGCAGGCCGCCGCCGCATTCCGGCCGTGATCAGGCTCGCAGCGCCGCGTACCCCGGGCGGACGACGTCGGCCAGCAGCCGGGCCCGCTCGTCGTCGGGCAGGAACGCGGCCGCCAGCGCCCGCTCGGTGACCGTCTGGACGTCGTCCCAGTCCCAGCCGAACTGCCGCGCCACGTCGGTGAGCTCGCTGGACACCGACACGCCGCTCATCAGCCGGTTGTCGGTGTTGACCGTGACCGCGAAGCCCAGGCGGTGCAGCCGGCCGACCGGGTGGGCGGCCAGCGAGGGGTAGGCGCCGGTCTGCACGTTGGACGACGGCGCGACCTCCAGCGGCACCTGCTGGTCCAGCACCCGCTGCGCCACCGGACCGAGGGCGCCGTCCCCGGCCACCTCGTCGGCGATCCGCACCCCGTGGCCGAGGCGCTCGGCGCGGGCGCCGTCCAGCGCGGCGACGATGCTGTCGATGCCCGCCGCCTCGCCGGCGTGCACGGTGCGGTGCGCGCCGGCGCGGTCGAGCAGCGCGATCGCCGAGGGGAGCCGGTCGGGCGGGAAGCCGATCTCCGGACCCGCCAGGTCGAAGCCGACCACCCCGTCGTCGCGGTGGCGGACCACCAGCTCGGCCACCTCGTCCCACCGGTCGTCCTGCCGCATGGCGCACAGCAGCGTGCCGACCGTGATCGGGGTGCCCTGCGCGGCGGCCTCGGCGCTGCCCTTGGCGAACCCGTCGAGGATGGCCTCGACGGCCTCCTGGATCCGCATGCCGCCCTCGGTGATCAGCTCCGGCGCCATGCGCACCTCGGCGTGCACGACCCCGTCGGCGGCGAGGTCGAGGGCGCACTCGCGGGCCACCCGGGCGGCCGCCTCGGGGCGCTGCATCACCGCGACGGTGTGCGCGAAGGTCTCCAGGTAGCGCACCAGCGAGCCGGAGTCGGCGGCCTGCCGGAACCAGCGGCCCAGCGCCTCGGCGTCCCCGGCCGGGAGGTCGCGGTAGCCGGCCTCGTCGGCGAGCTCGAGCACCGTCTGCGGCCGCAGACCGCCGTCCAGGTGGTCGTGCAGCAGGACCTTGGGCGCGCGGCGGATCGAGTCGGCGTTCAGCGGTGCGGGCACGGTGAGACGTTATCGAGGAACCCAGCGTGAGCGGGGACGGCACCCGGCCGCGGTCCCGGCCGGCAGGCCCACGACGTGCTCAACCCTCGCGGTCCTGCCAGCGGAAGGTCAGGGCGCACAGCACCAGGCCGGCGACGCACCACAGGCCGAGCACCAGCGCGACGGTGCCCAGCTCCCACGACCCGGCGGGCTCGCGGGCAGCCAGCTCCTCGGGCAGGAACACCGACCGCAGCCCCTGCGCGAGCCACTTGACCGGGAAGACCGCGGCGACGTCCTGCAGCCATCCGGGGACCTGGTCGAAGGGCATGAAGACGCCCGAGACGAACTCCAGCACCAGCGCGATGGGGGTGACCGTCGCCGACGCCGAGCGGCCGTTGCGGGCCAGCGTGGAGACGACGATGCCGAGCAGCGTGCACGCCGCCGCCCCGAGCACCGACACCCAGGCGAAGGTCAGCCAGTCGGTGCCCGAGGGCAGCTCGATGCCGTACACGAGGACGCCGACGAGCAGCAGCAGCACGATGGTCGCGACCGCCACCGCGAGCACCTGCACGACCTTGCCGACGAAGTAGGCGCTGGCCGGCATCGGCGTCCCGCGGAGGCTCTTCAGCGTGCCGTCGGAGCGCTCGGCGGCGATGTGGATCGCCATGTTCTGCAGGCTGGCGCCGACGATGCCGGCGGTGATCACCCCGGCCATGAAGTACTGCGGGAAGTCGACGCCCGCGCCGAGGTCGTAGTCGAGGACCGCGCCCAGACCCAGCAGCAGGATCACCGGGAAGGCGAGGGTGAAGACCACCGACTCCCGCTGGCGGAAGAACTCCTTGAGCTCGACGCCGGCGCGGGTGAGGAAGACCCGGCCGAAGGAGGGCAGCGCGGTGCGCTCCGGGGCGGCGGCGGTCACGGTGACGTCTCCTCGCTCCGCGAGGCCGCTCGCTCCGCTCCTCGCTCGCTGGCGCTCGCTCCCTCGAGGTCCTGTCCGATCATCTTCAGGTAGACGTCCTCGAGCGTGGGGCGTGCCACGGTCAGGCCGGGCACCTCGCCGGGGAAGCGGGCGGCCAGCTCCCGCACGTACGCGGTCGGCGTCGTGGTCTCGGCGGTGCGCCGGACGCCGTCCTCGGTCCAGCTGACGACGGCGGGTGCGGTGCCGCGCCCGCCGAGCGCGGTGGGGACGGCGACCTCCGCCAGCTGCCCGCGGGCGAGGACCCCCACCCGGTCGGCCAGCGCCTCGGCCTCGTCGAGGTAGTGCGTGGTCAGCAGCATCGTGGTGCCGAGGTCGCGCAGCGAGCGGATCAGCGCCCAGAACTGCCGCCGGGCCTCGGGGTCGAAGCCGGTGGTCGGCTCGTCGAGGAAGAGCAGCCGCGGCCGGCCGACGATGCCCAGCGCCACGTCCAGCCGCCGGCGCTGACCGCCGGAGAGGGTGCGGCCGCGGGCGCCGGCCTTCTCGGTGAGGCCGACCAGCTCGAGCACCTCGTCGGGGTCGCGCGGCTCGGCGTAGTACGAGGCCCGGGCCTGCAGCACCTCGCGGACCGACAGCTGGCTGTCCCCCGCGCCGGACTGCAGCACGATGCCCAGGTCGGCCTTCCAGCGGCGTCCGCCCCTGGCCGGGTCGACGCCCAGCACCCTGACCTCGCCGCCGTCCCGCGTCCGGTAGCCCTCCAGCACCTCGACCGTGGTGGTCTTGCCGGCGCCGTTGGGACCCAGCAGCGCGAAGATCTCGCCGCGGCGGATGTCGAGGTCCAGCCCGTCGACGGCCGTCCGGTCGCCGTAGCGCTTGACCAGGCCGCGGACCGAGATCGCGGCGTCCGGGTCGAGCGGGTCACCGGGCCGGGGCCGGTTGTCGGCCACCACGGGCACGGGCGTGCTGCTCACGAGGACACAGTCTCCCCCGTCGACGGTGGTCACCGTCGACCCCCTCACCGGCTCCTCCGCCGAGGCCGGGGACGAGGGTCGCGGTCGGGTCTCCGATCGCCGCGGGCCGGCGCGCAGCGGGTCAGCCGGCGGTGATGCGGTCGAGGAGCAGTGGCAGGGGCTGCTCGCCGGTGTCGACGCCGACCGCTCCCTCCAGCGCCTCCAGCGCCCGCGGGATGCGGGCGGCGTCGTCGGTGTGCAGCTCCAGCAGCGGCTGCCCGGCGACGACCTGCTCCCCCACCCCGGCGGTCCAGGTGACGCCGGCGGACGCGGACACCGGGTCCTCCTTGCGCGCCCGCCCGGCACCCAGCCGCCAGGCGGCCACACCGAGGGCGTAGGCGTCCAGCCGGGTGAGCGTGCCGGTGGCCGGCGCGGTCACCACGTGCCTCTCCCCCGGCTGCGGCAGCGGCGCGTCCGGGTCGCCGCCCTGCGCGGCGATCATCCGGCGCCAGACGTCCATGGCCCGCCCGTCCCGGAGGGCGTCGGCGGGGTCGACGTCGGGGCGTCCGACGCCGGCCAGCATCTCCCGGGCCAGGGCCAGGGTCAGCTCGACGACGTCGGCCGGACCACCCCCGGCCAGCACCTCCACCGACTCCGCCACCTCGACGGCGTTGCCGGCGGCGCGGCCCAGCGGCCGGTCCATCGCCGTCACCAGCGCCACCGTGTGCACGCCGGCCGCCTCCCCCAGGCCGACCATCGTGCGGGCCAGCTCGCGGGAGGCGTCGGGGTCCTTCATGAACGCACCGGAGCCGGTCTTCACGTCCAGCACCAGCGCGTCGGCGCCCTCGGCGATCTTCTTGCTCATGATCGAGCTGGCGATCAGCGGGATCGACTCGACCGTGCCGGTGACGTCGCGCAGCGCGTAGAGCTTCTTGTCCGCGGGCGCCAGGTCGTTGCCGGCCGCGCAGATGACCGCGCCCACCTCGCGCAGCTGCGCCAGGTAGGCCTCCTCGTGGACATCGGCCCGCCAGCCCGGGATCGCCTCGAGCTTGTCCAGCGTCCCGCCGGTGTGGCCGAGCCCGCGGCCGGACAGCTGCGGCACCGCCACCCCGCAGGCGGCCACCAGCGGCGCCAGGGGCAGCGTGGTCTTGTCGCCCACGCCCCCGGTGGAGTGCTTGTCGGCGGTGGGCCGGCCGAGCGAGGAGAGGTCCTTGCGCTCGCCGGAGTCGATCATCGCCCGGGTCCAGACGGCGAGCTCCTCGGGCGCCATGCCGCGGAAGAACACCGCCATCAGCAGCGCGCTCACCTGCTCGTCGGGCACCGCGCCGCGGGTGTAGGCGTCGATCACCCAGCGGACCTGCTCGGGCGAGAGTTGCCCGCCGTCCCGCTTGGTGCGGATGACGTCGATCGCGTCGAAGGTCACCGCGCGGCCGCCTTCACCAGGTCGTCGGGACCGAACGCGTCGGGCAGCACCTCGCGCATCGGCACGATCCCCAGGGACACGGTCTCGATGAGCATCTCGGCGCCGCCGTGCTCCCACAGCAGCTGACGGCAGCGTCCGCAGGGCATCAGCGGCTGCCCGTCACCGCCGACGCAGGCCACCGCCACCAGCCGCCCGCCACCGGTGCGGGCGAGGTCGCTGACCATCCCGCACTCGGCGCACAGGCCCAGCCCGTACGAGGCGTTCTCCACGTTGCAGCCGGTGACCACCCGGCCGTCGTCCACCAGCCCGGCCACCCCCACGGGGAACCGCGAGTACGGCGCGTAGGCGTGGGTCATCGCCTCCCGGGCGGCCGCGCGCAGCGCCTCCCAGTCGATCTGCGGCACGGTCAGTGCTCTCCTCGTCGGTAGACCAGCCCGTCGGCCTTCGGTGGGCGCAGCCGTTGGGAGGCCAGCGACAGCACCAGCAGCGTCGTCAGGTGCGGGGTGAAGAAGACGATGCCCTCGGGCAGCTCCTCGATGGTGAGGAAGCCGACCAGCGCCGCGACGGCGAAGGCGGCGGCGAGGACCGCCTGCACCACCTTGCGCCGCATCGCCTGGTGGACCGCCACCGCGGCCAGCAGGACGGCGATGAGCAGCAGCAGGGCCACCACCGCGGTCTGGCTGCGCAGCTGCAGGGCGTCGGCGAAACCGAACAGGCCCGCGCCGGCCGCCAGCCCGCCGGGCCGCCAGTTGCCGAAGATCAGCGCGGCCAGGCCGATGAAGCCGCGGCCGCCGGTCTGGCCCTCGCGGTAGATGCCCGCGACGAAGACGAGGAAGACCCCGCCCAGGCCGGCCAGCGCGCCGGAGACGATGACGGCGAGGTACTTCAGCCGGTAGACCGGGACGCCGAGGGAGTCCGCCGCGGCCGGGTTCTCGCCGCACGAGCGCAGCCGCAGGCCGAAGGCGGTGCGCCACAGCAGCAGGTAGGACGCCGGGACCAGCAGGACGGCGAGCAGGGTCAGCAGGCCGACGCCGCTGGTGAGCCCGCGCAGCAGGCCGGCGAGGTCGCTGAGCAGGAACCAGTCCTGGCGTTCCAGGTCGCCCAGCAGGTCCGGCCCGGAGGAGAGCAGCGGCAGCGAGAAGGACGGCGGGTCGCTGGCCAGTGCCGGTGACTGCGTCGGGCCGCCGCCGGTGTCCTCGGTGAACAGCAGCTCGGAGAGGAAGCGGACGACGCCCTCGGCGAGGATGTTGATCGCGACGCCGGAGACCACGTGGTCGACGCCGAAGGTCACCGTGGCGATCGCGTGCAGCAGGCCGCCGGCGGCGCCGAAGACCACCCCGCCGACGACCGCGCCGACCCAGCCCCACTGGTAGCCGGCCCAGCCGGCACCCCAGGTGCCGAGGATCATCATCCCCTCGAGCCCGATGTTGACCACGCCCGCGCGCTCGGACCACAGCCCGCCGAGGGCCGCGAGGCCGATGGGGACGGCGAGCAGCAGCGCCGCGGACAGGGTCGAGGACGAGGTGAGCTCCCGCTCCCCCGATACGACCCGGACCAGCGAGAACAGCAGCCACAGGCCGACGAGCAGCCACACGACGCGTCGCGCGCGGCCACCGCCGGTGAGCAGGTCGGTCAGGGGGCCGCGGCTGGGCTGCTCGGTGCGGCTCGGTGCCGTGGTGCTCATGCCTGCGCTCCCTGCGGGTCCCCCGGGACACCGGCGCGGACCCGCTGTCCGCCGTCCGGACTCGTGGGCGGGGGTGTCCCGCCGTCGCCGACGCCGCTGTCCGGGCCGGCGGAGGCGCCGGCCCGCTCGGCGGAGCGCAGCGCCAGCCGCCGGGCGACCTCGTTGGCGATGACGACGGCGAGCACGATCGTGCCCTGGATGATCGTCACGACCGAGGACGGGATGTCGGCGAACTGCAGCGGCAGCGCGGCCCGGTCGAGGAAGGCGAACAGCAGCGCGGCCAGCGCGATGCCCAGTGGCGCGCTGCGGCCCAGCAGCGCCACGGCGATGCCGAGGAAGCCCAGCCCGGCGGTGAACTCGGTGCCGTAGTCGTACTGGGACCCCAGCAGGTCGGGCAGGCCGATCAGCCCGGCGATCGCGCCGGAGATCAGCATCGTCTTCACGACCATGCCCCGGGCGTCGACGCCGCTGGCGGTGGCCGCCGAGGGCGACAGGCCGGTGGCGCGCAGGTCGAAGCCGAAGCGGGTGCGCTTGAGCAGCACGGCGACGACGACGCCGACCACGATCGCGACCAGCAGGAAGCCGTAGAGGCCGCTGCGCGGCTCGGCCAGGCCCAGCCCGGTGAGCAGCCCGTTGAGGCTCGGCACGCGACCGGACCCGGGGATCTCGCTGGTCGTGATGATCGAGGCGCCGGGTGGGCTGCCGCGCAGCGGGCCGGTGAGCAGGTAGGACGCCAGCCCCAGCGCGATGAAGTTGAGCATGATCGAGCTGATGACCTCGCTCACGCCGCGGGTCACCTTGAGCACGCCGACGATCCCGGCCCACAGGGCGCCGACCACCATCGCCACGACCACGATCACCAACAGGTGCAGCGGGGCGGGCAGGACGACGGCGGCCCCGACCGCGGCGGCCAGGACGGTGGCCAGCCGGTACTGGCCCTCGACGCCGATGTTGAACAGGCCCATCCGGAAGGCCACGGCCACGGCGAGGCCGGCCAGGAACAGCGGCACCGCCCGGTTGAGCACCACCACGATCGACTGGACCTGCTGCGAGGGGCTGTCGCCGAGGTCGACCATCACGCGGAAGGCCGCGATCGGGTCCTCCCCGATGAGGGCGATGACCAGCGCGGAGATGACCAGCGCGACGAGGACGGCGAGGAGGGGCCCGAACAGCGACAGGCCCACCCGCCGGGCGAGGCCGGTCACGAGTCCTCCTCGCCGGCACCCGTCGGCCTCGTGCCCCGCGGTGCTGCGCCCGTCGGTGGGCTCGCCGGCCCGCTCACGACGCACCCGCCGTCGTCCGCGCCCCGGTCATGTGCCCGCCGAGCTCCTCGGGGGTGACCCGGCCCGGGTCGAGGGTCGCGACCAGCCGGCCGCGCAGCATGACGTGCAGGGTGTCGGACAGGCCGATCAGCTCGTCGAGGTCCGCGGAGATCAGCACGATGCCCAGGCCCTCGGCGCGGGCGTCCTTGAGCAGCTCCCAGACGACCGACTGCGCGCCGACGTCGACGCCGCGGGTCGGGTGCGCGGCGACCAGCAGCCGCGGCTCCGCGCTCATCTCGCGGCCGACGATCAGCTTCTGCTGGTTGCCGCCGGACAGAGCCACGGCGAGGGTGTCCGGCCCGGGCGCGCGGACGTCGTACTCGCGCATGATGCGGGCGGTGTCGGCGCGGGCGCCGCGGCGGTCGATGAAGGGGCCCTTCACCGCCGGCGGCCGCGTCTGGTGGCCGAGGATGCGGTTCTCCCACAGCGGCGCGTCGAGCAGCATGCCCTGGCGGTGCCGGTCCTCGGGGATGAACCCGACGCCGGCCTCCCGCCGGGCGCGGGTGCTCCACGCGGTGACGTCGTCCGTCCCGAGCAGCACCCGCCCCGCGGCCAGCGGGCGCAACCCCATGATCGCGTCGACGAGCTCGGCCTGGCCGTTGCCCTCGACGCCGGCGATGCCGACGACCTCACCCTCCCGCACGGTCAGCGTGACGTCGTCCACCACGGGGCGCTCGCCCGCGTCGGTGACCGTCACGTCGACCAGCTGCAGCACCGGGGTGTCCCGCACGGTGGACTCGCGCGTCTCCGGCGTGGGCAGCTCCGCGCCGACCATCAGCTCGGCCAGCTGCTTGGCCGTCGTCGTCCGCGGGTCGGCCGTGCCGACGGTGGTGCCGCGCCGGATGACGGTGATGGAGTCCGCGACCCGGCGCACCTCGTCGAGCTTGTGGGAGATGAAGATGACCGTCAGGCCCTCGCGCTTGAGCTCGGCGAGGTTGCCGAACAGCTCGTCGACCTCCTGCGGCACCAGGACGGCGGTCGGCTCGTCGAGGATGAGGATGCGGGCGTCGCGGTAGAGCACCTTGGCGATCTCGACGCGCTGCCGGTCGCCGACCCCGAGGTCCTCGACCAGCGCGTCGGGGTCGAGCCCCAGGGAGTAGCGGTCGGAGATGTCGGTGATCCGGCGCCGGGCCTCGGCGACGTCCAGCCGGCCGCGCTTCGTCGGCTCGCTGCCCAGGACGACGTTCTCCAGGACGGTGAAGTTGTCGGCCAGCATGAAGTGCTGGTGGACCATGCCGATGCCCGCCGCGATGGCGTCGGCCGGGCTGCGGAACTGGACCGGACGGCCGTCGACGAGGACCTCGCCCTCGTCGGGGCGGTGCTCGCCGTAGAGCGTCTTCATCAGCGTCGACTTGCCGGCGCCGTTCTCGCCCACGATGGCGTGCACCTCGCCGCGGCGGACCCGCAGCTCGATGTCCCTGTTGGCCACCACGCCCGGGAAGCGCTTCGTGATCCGGCGCAGCTCGACGGCCAGCGGGGCGTCCCCTCCCGCCGTCCCCTGCCCGTCGGCTGGCGAGTCTGCTGGGGCCATGCCGGCATCTCCTCGCTGTGGACCCGCCGGTGGGCGGGAGGTCACTGGAATGGCACCGGCGGGGCGGGATCGGCCGCACCGCCGGGGTCTCGGGCCGTGGGTATGGTGCCCCACCCGGGGGCGCCCGGCCGAGTCCGGGGCGCCGCCGAGCACCGCGGGCCCGGGCGTCTGGCGCCCGGGCCCGCGTCGCAGGGTGGTCCAACCGTGCGGGGACACCCGCACGGGCGTCACTCGATCGTGGTCGGGACCGTGACGGTGCCGTCGATGATCTGCTGCTTGTACTGGTCGATCTCGCTCTGGATGTCGTCGATGAAGCCGCCCGACGTGGCCAGGTCGATGCCCTCGGTGGACAGGTCGTTGAGGACGTCGGTGGCGCCCTCGACGTTGCCCTCCGCGTAGTCGTTGATGAAGCCCTCGACCGCGTTGTCGACCCGCTTGAGCATCGACGTCATGATCACGGCCTGCAGCGCCGGGTCGCTGACCGTCAGGTACTGGTCGGAGTCGACACCGATCGCCCGGTTGCCGGAGGCAGCGGCGGCCTGGAAGACGCCCAGACCCGACCCGCCGGCCGCGTGGTAGACGATGTCGGCCCCGCCGTCGAACATGCCCTGGGCGACGATCTGGCCGCGGGCGGGGTCGTTGAAGCCGGAGAAGTCACCGGCCGGCGAGATGTACTGCCGGTCGACGGTGATCTGCGGGTTCACCGCCTGCGCGCCGGCGACGTAGCCGGCCTCGAACTTCTCGATCAGCGGGCTCTCCACGCCGCCGACGAAGCCGACGCGGCCGCTCTCGCTCTTCAGCGCGGCCGCGACGCCGGCGAGGAAGGAACCCTCCTCCTCGGCGAAGATCAGCCCGGTGACGTTGTCGCCCTTGGCGCCGTCGGCGTTGGAGCCGTCGACCTGCGCGAAGGTGGTGTCGGGGAACTGCGGGGCGACCTCGGCGATGACGTCGTCGTAGTTGAAGCCGACGGCGATGACCGGGTTGAAGCCCTGCTCGGCGAGCTGGACGAGCAGGTCGGCCCGGTTGGAGGCGTCGTCGTTGGGGCTGAGCTCCTGGAGCTCGCCGCCGAGGGCGTCGGTGGCCGCCGCGGCACCGGTGTAGGCCGAGTCGTTGAACGACCGGTCACCGCGGCCGCCGGTGTCGTAGGCCAGGCCGACGCGCAGCTCCTCGGCCGCGGCGCCGCCGCCGCCCTCGCCGCCGCCCTCGGCGGCGGGCTCGTCGCTGGCACAGGCCGCCAGGGCCATGCTGCCGGCCAGCAGCAACGCCATGGCCCGGGCGCTGGCCTTCATCTTCCGCGCTCGGCGCAAGACGGTCTCCTCTCTGGGGGGACGGGCCGCACGGACGAGGCGGCCCGCCCCGGTGGGTCGGTATCGCGCGGAACTGCCGGCGGACGCCGGTCCCCCAGCACGCGACCAGCGCACGCTAGCCGCGGACCGCGACCGGGCCGCACCCCGTGCGGGAGGTTGAGACGCGATCGTTGCGAACGCCGGGAGCGCGGTGCCGCGTGCCACGCGGTCCCCGGACCGGCCAGGGCTAGCGTGCGACCGTGCGACCGTGCGACGACGCGGAGCGGTGGGGCTGGTCGCCGCGCTCCTGACCGCCGGGCTGCTGGTCGGCGGCGCCGGCCCGGCCACCGCGGAGGAGGCCCGGCCGACGGCCGACCCGTCGGCCCCCACGCCCACCGCACCGGCGCCCGGCGGCCCGCCCCAGGGCAGCGGGCCCGGCGGCGTCACGGTCGGCGGCGAGGGGCTGGACACCCGCGGCACCGTCGTCTCCGAGGCGGCTGCCCCGCTGCCGGCCGGGGTCCTCGCCCCCGGCTGGCTGGTGGCCGACGCCGGCAGCGGCGCGGTGCTGGGCGCCCGCGACCCGCACGGCCGCTACTACCCCGCCAGCACGCTGAAGGCCCTGACCCTGCTCACCCTGCTGCCGCTGCTGGATCCCGCGGAGGTCGTCGAGGGCACGGTCGAGGACGAGGCCGTCGAGGGCAGCCGGGTGGGGATGGTGGCCGGCGGGAGGTACACGGTCGAGCTGCTGTTCCAGGCGCTGGTCATGCAGTCGGGCAACGACGCGGCCGGCGCCCTGGCCCGCGCCGCGGGCGGCACCGGGCTCACCGTGCGCGCCATGAACGAGGTCGCGGCCGGGCTCGGCGCGTACGACACCGTGGCGGGGTCGCCGTCCGGGCTGGACGTCGCCGGGCAGACCTCCTCGCCGTACGACCTGGCGCTGGTCTTCCGCCGGCTGGTCGAGGACCCGGCCGCGGTCGCGCTGCTGCAGACGCCGGTCGCGCAGCTGCCTGCGGTCGAGGGCCGCTCCCCCGGCTTCCAGATCCAGAACGAGAACCCGCTCGCCGGCACCCCGGGCAACCTGGGCGGCAAGACCGGGTTCACCGACGCGGCGCGGCACACCTACGTCACCGCCGCCGAGCGCGACGGGCGGCGGCTGGTGGTCAGCGTGATGGGCACCGAGAACGTGCCGCTGCGGGCCGCCGACCAGGCCGCCCTGCTGCTCGAGTGGGGCTTCGCCGTCCCGGCCGGGACGGCCGGCGTGGGCCGGCTCGTCGACTCGGCAGCCGACGTCCCGCCACCGCCGCCGGAGCCACCGGCGCCCCGGCTCCCGGACGGCGCCGCGCCACCGGCGCCCCTCCCGGTCGCGCGGGGTGGGCAGCCGCTGCTGCTGCCGGTGGGGCTGGCCGTCGTCTGCGCGGGCGTCGCCGTCGCCACGCTGGTGGGCGTACGGCGCCGGTCCGGCGGCTGAGCGCCGTCGTCAGCGGGCCGGCGCGGGCCGGCCGTCCGCCGGCGGGACCACCGGGTCGGCGCCCTCGGCCACCACGCGGGCGTCGCCCTGCACGCCGGGCAGGGTCGCCGTCCAGGCGGCGGTGAAGAAGGCGAACCGGCAGACGACGTTGATCCAGATGAGGATGCCGACCGCCCCGCCGAAGGCCGACGCGGTGACGCTGCCGGAGATGAGCGACAGGTAGAGGCTGCCCAGCAGCTTCATGACCTCGAAACCGGCCGCACCGAACAGCGCGCCGGGCAGCAGCCGGCGCAGCGGGTGGGCGGTGGCGGGCACCACCTTGAGCAGCCAGAGGAAGACGACGACGTCGGTGGCCACGGCCAGGCCCAGCCCGAGTGCCGCGGTGAGCACGAACAGGCCCGGGGCGTCGTCCAGGCCGAGTGCGGCCAGCGCCCAGTCGGTGGCCTGGGTGACCGTGCCGGTGAGGCCCAGGCTGACCAGGCCCGCACCGCCGAAGGCGGCCAGCGCCAGCAGGTCCTGCAGGTTGTCGCGGAGGAACTCCGGCTCCTCGACCCGGCCCCTCCAGATGCGCTCCATCCCCAGGCGCAGCTTGTCCATGGCACGCAGCCCGGCGTAGAGGAACCCGACCAGGCCGATGACCCCGACGACGCCGGCGGAGCCGACCGCCCCGCGCAGCTCACCGACGATCTCCCGCCCGGTCGGGCCGGGGAAGCTGTCGCGGATGGCGGTGACGAGCTCCTGCTGCAGCAGCTCGTTGCCCGCGAGCACCAGCCCGATCACCGACGCGACCAGCAGCAGCACCGGCACCAGGCCGAGGAAGACGAAGTAGGTGACGCCCGCGGCCATCAGGTCACCCTGGGTGCGCTGGTAGCGGCCGCCGGCCCGGGCCAGGTGGTCGAACCACGGGAGCCGGCGGCGCAGCCGGTCCACCCGGGCCTGCCAGCGGCCGGGCAGCTGCGTGACCCGCGACCAGCGGCCGCCGGGGGGCTGGTCCCCGGCGGGCGCGGGAGCCGGCCGGTCGGTCCGGGTGGCACTCACCGCCCGAGTCTGCGGGCAGACCGCGCGGTGCGCGCCCCGGCCCCGGTGACGTGCCGGATCGGCCACCCTCCAGGGGCCCGCCGGCCCCGTCCCGGGTCCCGCCCTGAGCCTGCGAAGGGTGGGGAGGACGGGGTCCTTCTACGAGGGGTGGGGGACAGGAGGGTCCTTTCAGTGCGGCGGGCCGGTGAGGGGGTACTCGCGGGCGATCGCCCACGCGCCGTCGGGGGTCTGCTCGAACTCCGTGAAGTGCTCCACGCGGAACTCCGCCGACAGGTCGGCCAGGCCGCAGTAGGCCAGCTCGAGCATGTCCGGGGTGACGTCGTGGGCGACGGTCACGTGCGGGTGGTACGGGTAGGACAGCGACCGGGCGAGCGGGCCGCGGCGGACGTCGTTGGCGATCAGCTCGCAGTTGCCGATGCCGCGGGCGACGGCGACGAACACGACCGAGGAGACCGGCGCGAACGTGCCGGTGCCGGACAGGTGCATGTCGAACGGCGGGTGCGTGCGGGCGACCTCGGCCAGGTGCTCGCTGATCTCCGCGCGGTGGGCGACGGGCACCTCGGTGGGCGGCAGCAGCGTGACGTGCGGGGGTACGGCGAGGGCCTGCGGGTCGCCGACCTTGGCCCGCCAGTCGACGAACAGCTGCGACCACGGCTCCGGGATGGGCACGACCACGCCGAGGACGGCGGTCCGCGCGGCGCTGCGGCTGCGCGGGACGAAGGTGTCGTCGTTCACGCCGGCGTCCCGGCCGGTGGGAGGAAGCCGACCTTGTCGTAGACGTCGGCGACGGTGCGCGCGGCGACCTCGCGGGCCCGGGCGGCCCCCTGCGCCAGGACGCGCTGCAGCTCGGCGGGGTCGTCGAGCAGCTCCTGGGTGCGCTCGCGGACCGGGGTGAGCACGTCGGTGACCACCTCGGCGAGCTCCTTCTTCAGGTCGCCGTAGCCGCGGCCGGCGAAGTGCTCCTCGAGCTCGGCGGTGCTGCGGCCGGACAGCGCGCTGTGGATGGTGAGCAGGTTGGTCACCCCGGGCTTGGCCTCCGGGTCGGCGACGACCTCGCGGCCGGTGTCGGTCACCGCGGAGCGGATCTTCTTGGCGGTCACCCTGGGGTCGTCGAGCAGGAAGACGCAGCCGGCCGGGGGCAGGCTCTTGCTCATCTTCTTCTCCGGCGACTGCAGGTCGAGGACCTTGGCCGCGCCGGGGGGCATCACGGTGCTGGGGACGGTGAGGGTCGGCCCGAAGCGGCTGTTGAAGCGGGTGGCGAGGTCCCGGGTGAGCTCGAGGTGCTGGCGCTGGTCCTCACCCACCGGCACCTGGTCGGCCTGGTAGAGCAGGATGTCCGCCGCCTGCAGCACCGGGTAGGTGAACAGCCCGACCGAGGCACCGCCGGTGCCCTCGCGCTGGCTCTTGTCCTTGAACTGGGTCATCCGGCTGGCCTCGCCGAAGCCGGTCAGGCACTCCAGCACCCAGGACAGCTGCACGTGCTCGGGCACGTGGCTCTGCACGAACAGCGCGCTGCGCGCCGGGTCGACGCCCAGGGCGAGCAGCTGGGCCGCCGAGACGAGGGTGTTGCGGCGCAGCTCCGCCGGGTCCTGCGGGACGGTCACCGCGTGCAGGTCGACGACGCAGTAGAACGCCTCGGCCGAGTCCTGCAGCTCCACCCACTGCCGCAGCGCCCCCAGGTAGTTCCCCAGGTGGAAGGAACCCGCCGTCGGCTGGATGCCGGAGAGGACACGGGGAAGAGGCACGCCCGCCATCAAACCAGCCGATCCCGGGGCCGGGGGTCGGGCGTCCCGAACGTCCTCGTCACCGTCGGCGGGTCACGCGGGGGCCGCGGCCGACCGCGCCACGTCGAGCGCGGCGAGGAAGACGTCGTCCTCCTCCGGCGTGCCGACGGTGACCCGGATCCCGTCCCCGGCGAAGGGCCGGGTGATGACCGCACGCGCCTCCAGCGCGGCCGCCAGGCCGGTGGCCTGCTCCCCCACCGGCAGCCAGACGAAGTTGGCCTGGCTGTCGGAGACGTCCAGGCCGCGCTCGCGCAGGGCGCCGGTGAGCCGCTCCCGCTCGGCGGTCACCGCGGCGCACCTCCGGCGCACCTCGTCCTCGCTGGCCAGCGCGGCGACCGCCGCGGCCTGCGCCAGCGTGGAGACGCTGAACGGCACGTGCGTGCGGCGGACGGCGTCGGCGACGGCCGGGTCCTCCGCGACCAGGTAGCCGACCCGCAGGCCGGCCAGCCCCCAGGCCTTGGAGAAGGTGCGCAGCACCGCGACGTTGGGCCGCCCGCGCATCAGCTCCAGCCCGTCGGGGACGTCGGGGTCGGTGACGAACTCCCGGTACGCCTCGTCGAGGACGACGAGGGTGTCGGCGGGGACGGCGTCCAGGGACCGCTCCAGCGGGGCGCGGCGGACCGCCGTCCCGGTGGGGTTGTTCGGGTTGCACACGAAGACCACCCGGGTGGTCTCGTCGACGGCGGCGGCCAGCGCCTCGAGGTCGTGGGTGTCGGCCGGGCCGCCGGGGCGGCCGGGCACGAGCGGCACCTGGACCGACCGCGCGCCGGCCACCTGGGCCAGCAGCGGGTACATCTCGAAGGACCGCCAGGCGAACGCGATGGACGTACCGGGGTCGTTGAACGACTGGGCCAGCTGCTGGCAGAGCATCACCGCGCCGCAGCCGGGGACGACCTGGGCGGGGTCGACGCCGTAGCGCTCGGCGAGCGCGGCGGTGAGGACGACCGCGCCGTTGTCCGGGTAGCGGTGGGTCTCGGCGGCCGCGGCGGCCAGCGCCTCGACGACGGCCGGCAGCGGCGGGAACGCGACCTCGTTGCTGGCCAGCTTGACCGCCCGCTCGACGCCGATCTCCCGGGCGAGGTCGGCCGGGTTGCGCCCGGGCCGGTAGGCGGGCAACTGCTGCACCGCCGGTCGTGCGCTGACCACGTCCGCTCCTCCTGACCGCGCCCGCGTCGCGCCGGTGGGGTCCCGCACGCGGATCTAGGGTGGGGCGCATGCGCGTTCTCGTCGCCGGTGGGGCCGGCTACATCGGCAGCGTAGTCACGGCCGCCCTCCTCGAGGGCGGGCACGAGGTGACCGTGCTCGACGACCTCTCGACCGGGCACGCCGACGCGGTGCCGTCGGGGGCCCGGTTGGTGCAGGCCTCGCTGCACGACTCCAGGCCCGTGCTGGCCGACGTCCGGCCCGAGGCGGTGCTGCACTTCGCGGCCAAGAGCCTGGTCGGCCAGTCGCAGGTCGAGCCGGGGGTCTACTGGGACACCAACGTCACCGGCACGCTGGCGCTGCTGGAGGCCATGCGGGCGGCCGACTGCCGCCGGATCGTCTTCTCCTCGACCGCGGCGACCTACGGCGAGCCCGAGCAGGTGCCGATCCGCGAGGACGCCCCCACCCGGCCGACCAACACCTACGGCGCCACCAAGCTCGCCGTCGACACGATGCTGACCTCGTACGCCACCGCGTACGACTTCGCGGCGGTGAGCCTGCGCTACTTCAACGTCGCCGGCGCCGCGTACGGGCTGGGTGAGCGGCACACCACCGAGACCCACCTCATCCCGATCGCCCTGCAGGTGGCGGCCGGGCAGCGGGAGCACCTGACCGTCTACGGCGAGGACTACCCGACGCCGGACGGCACCTGCATCCGCGACTACATCCACGTCGAGGACCTCAGCGACGCGCACCTGCTCGCGCTGCCCGCGCCGTCCCCGGGCGAGCACCGGGTCTACAACCTGGGCAACGGGACCGGGTTCTCGGTGCAGCAGGTGATCGACGCCGTCCGCGAGGTCACCGGGCACCCCGTCCCGGTCGTCGTCGGCGAGCGCCGGGCCGGGGACCCCGCGCAGCTGGTCGCCTCCAGCGACCGGATCCGCGCGGACCTCGGCTGGACGCCGCGGCACACCGACCTGGCCGGCATCGTCCGCGACGCGTGGGAGTTGAAGGACCCCTCTGCCCCCCACCACTCGCAGGCTCGCGGCGGGCCCCTGCAGAGCGGCCGTTGAGGGCCGCGCGCTAGCCGCCGATGGTCTGGGTCGAGACCTGCGCCGGGTCGACCTCGGGCTGCGGGGCACTGCTGACCGAGATCCGCGCGATCCGCCGTCCGTCGAGCTCGAGCACGGTGAGCGTGCGCCCCTCGACCTCCACGGTGTCGCCCGCGACGGGCAGCCGGCCGAGCTCGGCGAGCACGTAGCCGGCGACGGTCTCGTACGGGCCCTCGGGCAGCTGCACGCCGGTCACCTCGCGGAAGTCGTCGAGGTTGAGCAGGCCGTCGACCTCGTGCGGTCCGCCGGGCCGCTGGTCGCCGCCCTCGACCACGTCCTCGTCGTACTCGTCGTAGATCTCCCCGATGACCTCCTCGATGAGGTCCTCGAGGGTGACGATGCCGTCGGTCCCCCCGTACTCGTCGACGACGATCGCCAGGTGCTGGTTCTCCCGCCGCATCTCCGACAGGGCGGTGAGGACGCCGGCGGTGCCCGGCAGCCGCTTCACCTCGCGGACCAGGCCGCCGACGGTCGCGGCCCGGCCGGCCGGGTGGTTGGGCAGGAACAGGTCGCGCACGTGCACGAAGCCCAGGACGTCGTCCTCGTCACGGCCGACCACCGGGTAGCGCGAGTGACTGGAGTCGTGCACCTGCTTGGCCGCGCGGCTGGCGGTCATCGACGCCTCGAGGAAGTCGACCTCGGTGCGCGGTGTCATGACCTCGCGGACCTCGCGGTCACCGGCGCGGAACACCTCGCCGATGAGCCGCCGCTCGTCGGAGCTCAGCGACTCGTGAGCCGAGACCAGGTCGCGCAGCTCCTCCTGGCTGATCGACTCGCCGCTGGCCTTGGGGTCCCCGCCCACCAGGCGGACCAGCACGTTCGTCGACTTCGACAGCAGCCAGATGACCGGGCGGGAGAGCGTGGCGATGGCGTTGAGCGGCGCGGCGACCAGGAGCGAGAAGCCCTCGGCCCGCTGCAGCGCCAGCCGCTTGGGCGTCAGCTCGCCGACCACCAGGGACAGGTAGCTGATCGCGATGGTGACCAGCACGAAGGACAACGGGTCGGCCAGTCCCGTGCCCATGCCGAGGGACACGAACCACGCCGCCAGCGGCTGGGACAGCGTGCTGGCACCGAACGCCGCGGAGAAGAAGCCGGCCAGGGTGACGCCGACCTGGACGGCGGCGAGGAAGCGGTTGGGGTCGCTGAGCAGCCGCTGCACCGCCTTGCCCCGACGGCCGCCGTTCTCGGCCATGGCCCGCACCTGCGACTCGCGGAGGGACACCAGGGCGATCTCGGCCCCGGAGAAGGCGCCGCCGACCAGGACGAAGGCGACGACCATCACGATGTTCAGCCAGACGTCGCTCACCGGCGGCGTGCTCCTCGGACTAGGGCTGTGGGACGGCGTCCATGCTGCCCGCTCCACGCCGCAGGTCCACCACCCGGGGCGGGCCGGCTGCGCCAGGAGTGACCTCGGCCACACCGAGCTGCCGATCACGCTCCGCGTTCGGCTACTCTTGCTGAGTAACGATTCGTGATCGAGAACCGGGTGAGGACGAGCCTTCGTGCACCACATGCCGGCGGGTCCGCCGCTGTCTTCCCGCATCGCCGCTGCACTGTCCCGCTGGGTCCGACTCCTCCGGCTCCCGCGACTGGTCCCCCTGCTGGTCGTCGCCGGGGCGGTCGCCGTGGTCACCCTCGGCGCCCCCATGGTCTCCGGCGCGGTGACGAGCTTCACCGACCCGGTGGCGCTGGAGTCCACCGCGACATCGGCCGCTCCCGCCGTTGCCGGTACCGGCGGGTCGTCGTCCTCCGGCGGGCCCGCGCCCGCCCCGCTGACTCGGCCCGACGGCACCCCGGCGCCCACCGGTACGGCTGTCGAGACGCCGTCCCCCGAGGCGCCCGCCGCCACCCCGGCGCTCCCCGCGGCCGAGGAGCCGGCGCCGGCTCCTGTGCCGGTGGAGGCGCCGGAGCCCGAGGTGGCTCCGCGGTCCGAGGCCGAGCTCCCGGCCGCCGCCGAGGCGCCCGCCGCCGCGCCGGCCCCGCTGGCGCAGTCCGCACCGGCCGACCCCTCTGCGGAGGGGCAGGTGCTGGCGCTGGTCAACGCGGCCCGCGCCGAGGCCGGTTGCGGCACGCTCACCGCCGACTCCGGGCTCGCCGCGGTGGCCCGGGCCCACAGCGCCGACATGCGCGACCGCGACTACTTCTCGCACACCAGCCCGGAGGGCCTGTCCCCCTTCGACCGGGCCGAGCGGGCCGGCGTCGACTACTCGCGGGCCGAGAACATCGCCTTCGGGCAGGCCGACGCCGCAGCGGTGATGGAGGCCTGGCTGGACAGCCCCGGCCACCGCGCCAACATCCTCGACTGCGAGCTGACCAAGCTCGGCGTCGGCGTCGCCGAGGGCACCGGCGGCCCGTGGTGGACCCAGCTCTTCGGCGCCTGACCTCGTCCGGCCGCGGCAGACCCGCACACCCCGACTGCGGGGAAGCAGGGCCTGCGGCACCCACCCAGCGCCCTACTTCCCCGCAGTCGTGCGGCGGAGGAGCGTCCGGACCCGGGTGACGAGTTCCGCTGGGTGCCTCAGGTCCGCCGCGGTCACGTGCAGCACCGTCCAGCCTGCGGCGACCAGCGCGTTGAGCCGCCGCCGGTCACGGCCGAGCTGCCCCGGCTCGCCGTGCCAGGCGCCGTCGTACTCGACCGCGACCCGGTGCTCCGGGAAGGCGAGGTCGACCCTCGCCACGAACCGGCCGTCCTGGTCACGGACGGTGTGCTGCGGAACGGCCGCGAGACCGGCGAGGGTGAGCACCACCCGTAGCCGTGACTCCTGCGGCGACTCCGCCCGGACGTCGGCGAGCTCGACCGCCTGCTCGGCCCGGCGCGCGCCTCTCGGTGTCGGCTGGGCCGTCACTGCGGCGCGCAGTTGCGGGTGGCCGACGACTCCCCTGGACAGCAGGACGTCCAGCGCTGCCACGCCCTCGACCAGCGGCTCGGCACGTGCGATGTCCAGCGCCGTCCGGATCGACGTGGTGCAGCGCCGTGATCGAACCACCACGACGTCGGAGGTGGTGAGCACGAGCCGGCGGACGTGCAGCCCAGCCACGGGACCGAAGCGGGCATCGGCGGGGATCGACACCTCGACGGGGGTCCGGACGTCGACGAGCTCGGTGGCCCCGTGGAGGTATGCCGCAGTCCGGCCGCTGAAGACGGCGGCGGCCGGCACGACCAGACCCGCACCCCTGATCCGGACGCCGAAGGTGTCGGGCAGTTCCGCATCCGCGTAGATCCCGCGGTAGAGGCGGCGCCAGGCGCTGCTGCGGAGGGCATCGGGGGTGAGCAGGCCCGCGGCGACGGCGTCCCTCCCGCGGAAGACCCGGCCGCGCAGGACGTCTGGTACATGGGCTCTGGGCACCGCGGCAGCGTGCCTCCGACGGGGGTCGCCACGACTGCGGTCGTCCACAGGAGCTCGGTCGTCCACAGCCGCAGCCGACGCATTCCCACCCCGACTGCCCGGAAGTCGGCACTGAGCGGAGCACGTGGGGCCCGACTTCTCCGCAGTCGGGCCCTCCGCACGGTGCCCGCGGACGCACGACGGCCCCCTCACCGCGCGGGGTGAGGGGGCCGTCGTGCGTGCGGGGTCAGGTCAGGCCATGGCCTTCTGCAGGTTGGCGTCGATGGCCGCCAGGAAGTCCTGGGTGGTCAGCCACGGCTGGTCCTTGCTGATCAGCAGCGCGAGGTCCTTGGTCATCTGGCCGCTCTCGACGGTGTCGATGCAGACCTTCTCCAGGGTCTCCGCGAAGCGGGTCACCTCGGGGGTCTCGTCCAGCTTGCCGCGGTGGGCCAGGCCCCGGGTCCAGGCGAAGATCGACGCGATGGGGTTGGTCGACGTCTCCTTGCTCTGCTGGTGCTGGCGGAAGTGCCGGGTCACCGTGCCGTGGGCGGCCTCGGCCTCGACGGTGCGGCCGTCGGGGCTCATCAGCACCGACGTCATCAGGCCGAGCGAGCCGAAGCCCTGGGCCACGGTGTCGGACTGCACGTCACCGTCGTAGTTCTTGCAGGCCCAGACGTAGCCGCCCTCCCACTTGAGGGACGCGGCGACCATGTCGTCGATCAGCCGGTGCTCGTAGGTGATGCCGGCGGCCTCGAACTTGTCCTTGAACTCGGTCTCGAAGACCTCCTGGAACAGGTCCTTGAAGCGGCCGTCGTAGGCCTTGAGGATCGTGTTCTTGGTGGACAGGTAGACCGGGTAGTTGCGGTTGAGCCCGTAGTTCATCGAGGCCCGCGCGAAGTCGCGGATCGACTCGTCGAGGTTGTACATCGCCATCGCGACGCCCCCGCCGGGGGACTGGAACACCTCGTGCTGGATCGGCTCGCCGCCGTCCTTGGGCTGGAAGGTGATCGTCAGCGTCCCCTCGCCGGGGAACCGGAAGTCGGTGGCCCGGTACTGGTCACCGAAGGCGTGACGGCCGACGACGATCGGCTTGGTCCAGCCCGGCACCAGCCGCGGCACGTTGGACATGATGATCGGCTCGCGGAAGATCACGCCGCCGAGGATGTTGCGGATCGTCCCGTTCGGGGAGCGCCACATCTTCTTGAGGCCGAACTCCTCGACGCGGGCCTCGTCCGGCGTGATCGTCGCGCACTTGACGCCGACGCCGTGCTGCTTGATGGCGTTGGCGGCGTCGACGGTGATCTGGTCGTCGGTCTCGTCGCGCTTCTCGATGCCCAGGTCGTAGTACTCGAGGTCGACGTCGAGGTACGGGAGGATCAGCTGGTCCTTGATGAACTGCCAGATGATCCGGGTCATCTCGTCGCCGTCGAGCTCCACGACGGTGCCCTGGACCTTGATCTTGCTCACGCGTTCTCCTTGTGCTCTCGTGGCCCCGCTGCAGGGTCCCGCCGCGAGCGTGCGAGCGGTGGGGGGCAGTGGGGTCCCTCTTCAGAGGTCGGCTACGTCGGCCTGCTTGGCGCGCACGGCCTCGGCCGCCTCGCGCAGCCCGGCCAGCTCGCTCTCGGTCAGGTCGCCCTCGACGACCCGCCGCACACCCTCACGGCCGATCTCGGCCTCGACGCCCAGGTAGACGCCGTTGATCCCGTACTCGCCGTCGACCCACGCGCAGACCGGCATGACCGCACCGGAGTCCTCCATCACGGCCCGCGCCATGCGGGCGGCGGCCGCCGAGGGCGCGTAGTAGGCCGATCCGGTCTTGAGCAGCGCCACGACCTCGGCCCCGCCGTTGCGGGTCCGGTCGACCAGGTGCTCGATGCGGTCGGCGGCCAGCACGTCGGCCAGCGGCTTGCCGTCGACGGTGCAGCGCGAGGGCACCGGCACCATCGTGTCGCCGTGCGAGCCGAGGGTCAGGGTGCGCACCGAGCCCACGGGGACGCCGAGCTCCTCGGCGACGTTGTTGGTGAACCGGGCGGTGTCGAGCATGCCCGCCTGTCCCATCACCCGGTTCTTCGGGAACCCGGTGGCCAGCTGGGCCAGCGCGGTCATCTCGTCCAGCGGGTTGGACACCACGATGACGACGGCGTCCGGCGAGGTACGCGCGATGTTCTCGGCGACCGAGCGGACGATCTTCGCGTTGGTCTCGATGAGGTCCATCCGGCTCATGCCGGGCTTGCGGGGCAGGCCCGCGGTGATGACGACGACGTCGGAGCCCTCGGTGCCCTCGTAGGAGCCACCGCCGACCCCGACGACCCTCGTCTCGAAGCCCTCGATGGGCCGCGACTGGTTCATGTCGAGGGCCAGGCCCTCGGGCTTGCCCTCGACGATGTCGGTCAGCACGACGGTCTCGAAGACGTCGTACTCCGCGAGTCGCAGGGCGGTGGTCGAGCCGTAGAACCCGGCACCGACGACGGTCACCTTGCCGTTCCTGGGCTGCTCTGCCATGGCGGCCAACCTATCGTCGGTCACGGCGGGGCGCCCGATCAGGTGATCCGCCACCTCAGTCCCCCGGGATGGCCAGCGCGAAGGCCGACAGGGTCACCCCGACACCGACCATCAGGACGACGTCCACCGGCCGGCTGCGGACGGCGAGGAAGCCCACCCGGCGCAGCGGCAGGAGCAGCCGCAGCAGCCCCCCGCCGACCAGGGCCAGCCCGACGACGACCAGCCCGCGCCGCCAGTGGCCGACGGTGAGGACGAGCAGCCCGGCTCCCACCGCGAGCAGCACCACGAGCAGCGGCAGCTGCCGCAGCAGACCGGCCAGGAACGGCCGGCGGGTGTAGAGCGGCGGGCGCGACATCAGGCGGAGAGGACCTCGGTGGCGGCGGCCTGCTCGGCGGCCAGGACGACGTTCTGCAGCAGCATCGCCCGGGTCATCGGACCCACGCCGCCGGGGTTCGGGGCGACGTGGCCGGCGACCTGGACGACGTCCGCCGCCACGTCCCCGGCGATCTTGCCGTCGACCCGGCTGACCCCCACGTCGAGGACGGCGGCACCCGGCTTGACGACGTCCCCCGTGACCAGGCCGGGGACGCCGGCCGCGGCGACCACGACGTCGGCCCGGCGCAGGTGCGCGGCGAGGTCGCGGGTGCCGGTGTGGCACAGGGTCACGGTCGCGTTCTCGCTGCGCCGGGTGAGCAGCAGGCCCAGCGGCCGGCCGACGGTGATGCCCCGGCCGACGACGACGACCTCGGCGCCGGCGATCGGCACGTCGTACCGGCGCAGCAGCTCGACGATGCCGACCGGGGTGCACGGCAGCGGCCCCGGGACGTTGAGCACCAGCCGGCCGAGGTTGACGGGGTGCAGGCCGTCGGCGTCCTTGGCCGGGTCCATCGCCTCGAGGACGGCGCTCTCCTCGATCCCGCGAGGCAGCGGCAGCTGGACGATGTAGCCGGTGCAGGCCGGGTCGGCGTTGAGCTCCTCGACGACGGCGAGGACGTCGGCCTGGGTCGCGGTCGCCGGCAGCTCGCGCTGGATGCTGGCGATGCCGACCTGCGCGCAGTCCTTGTGCTTGGCGTCCACGTACCAGCGGCTGCCCGGGTCGTCGCCGACCAGCAGGGTGCCCAGGCCCGGGCGGTGGCCCGCCGCCGTGAGAGCAGCGACCCGCTCGGTCAGCTCTGCGCGGATCGCTGCTGCGGTGGCCTTGCCGTCGAGAGTCGTCGCGTGCACGGCCGACAGTCTGCCGGAGAGGGGTCCGCTGCAGCCCACCCCGCCCTAGGCTCGCGGGTGCGGGCGTCCCCCCGCCCGCGGTTGCGCGAGGAGTCCAGATGAGCGAGCGCGAGCACCAGCCGGCCGCCGGCGCGCGGGGCGCCGGGGACTGGCGGGAACAGACGATCCCGGGCATCCAGCCCGTGCGCACGGACGGCGTCACGGCGCCCCCGCCCCCCGTCGGTTACGCCCCGCGCACGGTGCCGGAGCACCCGACCCGCCCGGTGCGCGTGCGACGCCCGGACGGCCTGGCCGGCCTGCTGCTCATCCTGGCCGGCATCGCCGCCGGGGTGAGCCTGCTGCTGCGCTGGCTGCCGGGCAGCGAGCTGACCGGCTGGGACCTGGTCCGCCGCGGGGTCGACGACTTCGCCGGCGGCGGCACCGCCGAGCTGCTGGCGGACGGGTTCTGGCAGCCGATGGCCGTCGTCCTGGGCGGCGCGGTGCTGTTCCTGCTGGGCCTGCTGATGGCCCTGCCGGCCCGGTCGCACCGCTTCCTCGGGCTGCTGGCCCTGCTGGTCGCCCTGGTGGCGGCGGCCGGGGTGCTGGTGCCGCTGGCCGCCGTCGACTGGGACCCCGACACCATCGACACCGGCTTCTGGTTCGCCGTCGCCGTCCCCGCGCTCGGCCTGCTGGGTGCGCTGAAGGCGCTGCTCACCGGGCCGCGGTGGCGCTGATCAGTCCGCCACCAGGGCGCCGTGGGCGCGGGCGACCTGGACGGCCTGCACCAGGTCGAGCCGGACGCCGGTCAGCTCGAACGCGCGCCAGTCCACCGCGTCGGTCGAGGCGCCGCGGAGGTCGGCCCCGCGCAGCTGCGCGCCCTGCAGTCGAGCGCGGTCGAGGTCGGCGCCGGTCAGGTCGCTCTCCCGCAGGTCGGCGCCGGTGAGGTCGGCCTCCCGGAACCGCTGACCGGCGAGCACCAGCCCGGACAGGTCGGCGCCGCGCAGCGACGTCCAGCTCCAGTCGCTGTCGGTCGTGGTCATCGGCCGCAGCTGCGCGCCGGGGAACTGCGAGCCGGTGAGCTTGCAGCCGTCCCAGGTGACGTCGAACAGCCGGGCGCGGTCGAAACGGCAGGCGAGGAACGCCGTCCCCAGGTGCCTGGCCCCGCCCATCCGCACGCCGGTGAGCACGCAGGAGTCGAAGACGCACCGCCGGGTGACCAGCTCCTCCAGCCCGGCGTCGTCGAACCGGCAGCCGGAGAAGGTGACGCCGTCGAGCTCGGCGCCCCACCAGTCGACCCGGGCGAGGTCGGCGCCCTCGACGACCGCGCCGGCGCCGGGCGGCCGGACGTGCGGACGCGGCCCCGTGCAGGGACCCGCCGCGAGCCTGCGAGGGGTGGGGGGTCGAAGGACCCCGTCCCCCTCCCCCTTCGCCGGCTCAGGGTGAGCCCCTGGACCCGGCCTCAATGGGCGAAGTGCCGGGTCCCGGTCAGGTACACCGGGATGCCGACGGCGGCCGCGGCCGCGACGACCTCCTCGTCGCGGACCGACCCACCCGGCTGGACGACCGCGCGCACGCCGGCGTCGAGCAGCACCTGGAGGCCGTCGGCGAAGGGGAAGAAGGCGTCGGAGGCGGCGACCGCGCCGGCGGCCCGCTCCCCCGCCCGGGCGACCGCCAGCCGCGCGGAGTCGACCCGGTTCACCTGGCCCATGCCGACGCCGACCGTGGCCTTGTCGTGGGCCAGCAGGATCGCGTTGCTCTTGACCGCCCGGACCGAGCGCCAGGCGAACACCAGGTCGTCGAGGCCGGTGGCGTCCACCGGCTCACCGCAGGCGAGGGTCCAGGTGGTCGGGTCGTCGCCGGGGGCGTCGATGCGGTCGGCGCTCTGCAGCAGCAGCCCGCCGCTGACCGGCCGCAGCTCGGTGGCCGGCCGCGCGGTCTCCGGCAGCCGGAGCAGCCGGATGTTCTTCTTCGCGGTGAGCACCCGCACGGCGTCGTCGGTGAAGGACGGCGCGACGACGACCTCGGTGAACACCTCGGCGACCTGCTCGGCCATGGTCAGGTCGACCTCGCGGTTGGCGGCGATCACGCCGCCGAAGGCCGAGACCGGGTCGCAGGCGTGCGCCTTGCGGTGCGCGGAGGCGATGTCGGTGCCGACGGCGATCCCGCAGGGGTTGGCGTGCTTGATGATCGCCACGCACGGGTCGTTGTGGTCGTGCGCGGCCCGCCAGGCGGCGTCGGTGTCGACGAAGTTGTTGTATGACATCTGCTTGCCGTGCAGCTGCTCGGCGTGCGCGAGACCCGGCCGGTCGCTGCGGTAGAGCGCGGCGCGCTGGTGCGGGTTCTCGCCGTAGCGCAGCACGTCGGCTCGCTCCCAGCTGGCGCCGACCCAGGCGGGGAAGCCCGAGTCGTCGTCCGGTGCCACGACGCTGCCCAGCCACGAGGCGACCGCGATGTCGTAGGTGGCGGTGTGCCGGAAGGCCGCCGCGGCCAGCGACCGGCGCTCGGCGAGGGTGAAGCCCCCGGCGGAGACGGCGGCCAGGACGTCGCCGTAGCGGGCCGGGTCGACGACGACGGCGACCGACGGGTGGTTCTTCGCCGAGGCGCGCACCATGGCCGGGCCGCCGATGTCGATCTGCTCCACGCACTCGTCGGGGCTCGCACCCGAGGCCACCGTCTCGGTGAACGGGTAGAGGTTGACCACGACCAGGTCGAACGGGGCGATGCCGAGGTCCTCGAGCTGCTGCACGTGCTCGGGCTTCCGGCGGTCGGCGAGGATGCCGGCGTGCACCGCGGGGTGCAGCGTCTTCACCCGCCCGTCGAGGCACTCCGGGAAGCCGGTGACCTGCTCGACGGGGGTGACCGGCACCCCGGCGTCGGCGATCCGGCGGGCGGTCGCGCCGGTGCTGACCAGCTCGACGCCGGCGTCGGCCAGCCCGCGGGCCAGCTCCTCGACGCCGGTCTTGTCGTACACGCCGAGCAGCGCGCGGCGGATCGGGGTGCGGTCGCTCATCAGGGGCTCTTCCTCGTCTGGGGCGGGCGGGGCGAGGGTGCAGTGACGAGCTCCGCCACCGTCTCCACCAGGAGCTCGCGCTCCACGTGCTTGATCCGTTCGTGCAGCCGCGCCTCGTCGTCCCCCGGGAGGACGGGCACCTCGCGCTGGGCGATGACCGGGCCGGTGTCGACACCGGCGTCCACCCAGTGCACCGTGCTGCCGGTGACCTCCGCGCCGGCGGCCAGGGCGTCGCGGACGGCGTGCGCGCCGGGGAAGGCCGGCAGCAGCGCGGGGTGGGTGTTGAGCAGGCGGCCGCCGAAGCGGGCCAGCACCGCCGGCCCCACGATCTTCATGAACCCGGCGGAGACCACCAGGTCGGGGCGGTGCGCGGCGAGGGCGTCGGCCAGCGCGGCGTCCCACGCGGCGCGGTCGGGGTGGTCGCGCAGCGCGCAGGTGAAGGTGGGGATGCCGCGCCGCCGGGCGTGGTCGAGCCCCGGGGCCTCGCGGTCGCTGCCGACGGCGACCACGGCGGCCGGGTAGCCGGGCTGCTCCGCGGCGGTCAGCAGCGCCTCGCACAACGACCCGGTCCCCGACAGCAGGACGACGACCCGCGCCCGCGCGGACTGGTCGGCTGCGGGCACGGCAGCGACCCTAAAGGACCACCCTCCTCCCCACGCCTCGCAGGCTCGGCGCGGGCCCCTGGAGGGTGGCCGCTCCAGCTCCTCACCAGCTCGCGGCGGGACCCGGCACGGGGGCCACGCCCTCAGCCCGGCGAACGCCAACGGGTGATCCCGGCCGCGAGCGCGGCAGCCACCCCCGCCTGGAGGGCGACCGCCAGCCCGGTCGTCACCGGCGGCGCCCCCACCTCGGCGAGCACGCCGTCCCCCAGCGATCCGCCGGCGATCCAGGCGAGCAGACCGCAGGCGACGCCGAGCAGCACGCCGGCGAGCACGCCGTACAGCCCCGCCACGACCGAGCCGACGGCGGTGTCGCCCAGCCGCCGGCCGAGCGTCGCCCCGGCGACCAGCCCGGCGAGCGCGGGCACCACCTGCGAGAGGAAGGCGACGAGCGGCACCGCCTGGGTGTCGGGCAGCGCGGCCAGCAGCGGCAGCGCCGGCACCGCCCCGAGGGTGACGCCGTGGACCGAGACCAGGGTGCCGCTGCCGACGGCGAACCCCGGGCCGGCCGCCAGGCCGATGGCGGCGGCCGCGGCGTTGGGCAGCAGCAGGACGCTCAGCACCAGCAGACCGACCGCGCCGGCGCCCGAGCCGCCGAGGGACCGGGACAGTGCCGCGTACCCCCCGGCGTCGGCGGCGACGGCCACGGCCACCACCGCCAGGCCGAGGGCCGCGGCGGTGAGCAGTCCGGCCGCGCCCGCGCGCAGCAGCGGCCGGACGGGGCCGGGCAGGTGGTCGAGCACGTCGTCGAGCAGGCCGGAGTCGCGTGCCGCGCCCCAGCCGACGGCCAGGACGGCGAGCACGGCGCTGCCGACCGCCGAGCGCAGCAGGTCGACCTGCGCCCTCGGGGTGTCGACCAGCAGGGCGAGCAGCACCGTCAGCAGCGTGTGCGTGCCGACCGCGGTGGCCACGGCCGCGGCGAGCGGGCGCCCGCCGGTGAGGTCGCAGGCGCGGACGACGCCACGGCCGGCGCTGGACAGGCCCCAGGCCACGCCCAGGGTCAGCAGCAGCGGGGCGAGCACCAGCGGCCCGGACCCCAGGGTCAGGCCGCCGCCCTGGGCGAGCAGCCACAGCTGCCCGGCCAGCCGGGCCGAGCCCGCGACCGGCAGGCCGCCCGCGGGGTCCAGCGTCTGGACGACGACCGACGCCAGGCCCAGGCCCAGGAGCCCCAGGACCGACACCGCGGCGGTGGCCGCGGCGGCGAGGACGGGGGCGTGCGGCGAACCCGGGTCCCGCTGCCCCGGCAGGTTCAGTCGGGCGAGCAGGGAGGCCACGCCCCCACTGTCCCAAGGCCGGGCCGCGATCGCCGGACCCCGCGCCCCGCGACCGGGAAGAAGGTGAGCAGGACTACGCGGAGCCGGCGCCGGAGGCGGTCGAGCCGCCCGGCCGGTCGGGGCCGCGGTCGCGGTCGGCCGGCGGTACCGCGGGGTCGGGCGAGATCCGGCGCGGCTGCTCCGGGGCCGGCGGCAGGGGCTGCTCGGCGGTGGCCGGGGCCTGCTGCCCGTGCCCGGCCGGCTGGTCCGGCGCCCACGGCCCGCCCGGCTGCTGGGACGCCCAGCTGCCCGCCGGGGCCGGCCGCGCGTTCAGCTCCCGCAGCAGTGCGAGGACGGCGAACGCCAGGGCGGCCGCCGCAGCCAGGACGGTCAGCAGCGCGAAGAGGCTGAACCCGCCCTCGAAGGTGGTGAGCCACTCCACGACGGTCAGCAGGAAGGCCAGGGCGGTCAGGGCCACGGTGACGGCGCCGCGCGGGAACGGCAGCCGCATGCCGACGAAGGCGGGGAGGAGCGACCAGACCGTGGCCACGACCAGCAGCGCAGCCGCCGTGGTCACCAGCCCGAGGTCGAAGCCGTTGATCGACTCCGAGAAGCCGAACCCGAAGTCGAAGGTGAACCACGGCAGGACGGCGAACAGCAGGAACAGCAGGGTGCTGACCGCGACGAGCAGGTCGGTCCGGTGCAGCCGGGAGCGGTCGAAGCCGACCTGGGTGGCGCTGCCCGGCGGCCGGCCGTACGGCTGCCCGTAGCCGGGCGGCACCCACGGTGGCTGCTGCCCGTACGGCTGCCCCCAGGGCGGCTGCTGGCCGTACAGGGGCTGGCCGTAGCCGGGCGGGGGCGCGTACTGCGGCTGTCCGTACGGCGACTGCCCGTAGGGCTGCTCCCACGGCTGCTGGCCGTACTGGGGCTGCCCGTACGGCGGCTGCCCGTGAGGAGGCTGCCCGTACGGAGGCTGCGGGCCGTACCCGGGCTGCTGCGCGTACCCGGGCTGACCGTACGGATGCTGGCCGTAGGCGGGCTGGCCGTACTGCGGCTGCCCGTACTGCGGCGGTTGTCCGTAGGGGGGTGGCTGCTGGCCGTACCCCGGTTGGTCCGGCTGCCCCGGCGCGGTCCGGCCGTCGTCCGGACGTCGCTCGTCCCCACCCTCGCCCGGCTGGTGCCCGTACCCGCCCGGCGGCTGCGGCGGCTGACTGGTCATCGCGGGGCGCTCCTCGGTCGTGGCTGGCAACTGCGCGGGTCGTGGACACCGTGCGACCGCGGCGCCCAGTGTCCCCCCGACAGGACCTCCTCGGCCCCGGGGACGACACTGCCCGGTGACCCCGGACGGGGCCACCGGGCAGTCGGTGACGTGTTGGAACGGCCACCCTTCAGGGCCCCGCGCCGAGCCTGCGAGGTGCGGGGGGAAGGGTGGTCCTTTTTCAGGCGCCGACGAGCTCCCGCATCAGCTGAGCGGTCTCCGACGGGGTCTTGCCCACGCGCACACCAGCGGCCTCCAGGGCCTCCTTCTTGGCCTGCGCCGTGCCGGAGGAGCCGGAGACGATCGCGCCGGCGTGGCCCATCGTCTTGCCCTCGGGCGCGGTGAAGCCGGCCACGTAGCCGACGACGGGCTTGGTGACGTTGGCCTTGATGAAGTCCGCGGCCCGCTCCTCCGCGTCGCCACCGATCTCACCGATCATCACGATGGCCTCGGTCTCCGGGTCGTCCTGGAAGGCCTGCAGGCAGTCGATGTGCGTGGTGCCGATGACCGGGTCACCACCGATGCCGACGGCGGTGGAGAAACCGATGTCGCGGAGCTCGTACATCATCTGGTAGGTCAGGGTGCCGGACTTGCTGACCAGCCCGATCCTGCCCTGCTTGGTGATGTTGGCCGGGATGATGCCGGCGTTCGAGCGGCCGGGGCTGATCAGGCCCGGGCAGTTCGGGCCGACGATCCGGGTCGACCCGCCCTGGGCGTGGGCCCAGAAGTACGTCGAGTCGTGCACCGGGATGCCCTCGGTGATGACGACGGCGAGCCCGATCTGGGCGTCGACGGCCTCGATGACGGCGCTCTTCGCGCCGGCGGGCGGGACGAAGATGACGCTGACGTCGGCGCCGGTCTCCTTCATCGCCTCGGCGACGTTGCCGAACACCGGGACGCCGGCGCCGTCGAAGTCGACGCTCTGGCCGGCCTTCTTCGGGTTCACGCCACCGACGATCGCCGTCCCCGAGGTGAGCATGCGCTGGGTGTGCTTGCGCCCCTCGGAGCCGGTCATGCCCTGGACGATGACCTTGCTGTTCTCGTTGAGGAAGATCGACATCTCTCTGGTGTCCTGTCGGGAGTCGGGGGCGTTCAGGCGGCGAGCTCGGCGGCCCGGCGGGCGGCGCCGTCCATCGTGTCCACCAGGGTCACCAGCGGGTGGTTGGCGTCGGCGAGGATGCGCCGGCCCTCCTCCACGTTGTTGCCGTCGAGCCGGACGACCAGCGGCTTGGTCGCCTCGTCGCCGAGCAGCTGCAGCGCGTGGACGATGCCGTTGGCGACCGCGTCGCAGGCGGTGATCCCGCCGAAGACGTTGACGAAGACGCTCTTCACGGCCGGGTCGGAGAGGATGATGTGCAGGCCGTTGGCCATCACCTCGGCGGAGGCGCCACCACCGATGTCGAGGAAGTTGGCCGGCTTGACGCCGCCGAACTCCTCACCGGCGTAGGCCACGACGTCCAGCGTGCTCATGACCAGCCCGGCACCGTTGCCGATGATGCCGACCTCGCCCTCGAGCTTGACGTAGTTGAGGTCCTTCTCCTTGGCCGCGGCCTCCAGCGGGTCGGCCGCGGCGGTGTCCTCGAGGCCCTCGTGCTCGGCGTGCCGGAAGCGGGCGTTCTCGTCGAGGGTCACCTTCGCGTCCAGCGCGAGGACCGTGCCGTCGGGCGCCTTGGCCAGCGGGTTGACCTCGACCAGGGTCGCGTCCTCCTTGGCGAAGACGTCCCACAGCTGGACGGCGATGGCGACGACCTGGTCGCGCACCTCGGCCGGGAAGCCGGCCGCGTCGACGATCTCGGCGGCCTTGGCGGTGTCGACGCCGGTGGTGGCGTCCACGGGGATGCGGGCCAGGGCCTCCGGGCGCTCGACGGCGAGCTGCTCGATCTCCATGCCGCCCTCGACGCTGGCCATGGCCAGGAAGGTGCGGTTGGCGCGGTCGAGCAGGTAGGAGAAGTAGTACTCCTCGGCGATGTCGCTGGCCTGGGCGACCATCACGCGGTGGGTGATGTGGCCCTTGATGTCCAGGCCGAGGATGTCCTGGGCCCGGGCGCGCGCCGCGTCGGCGTCGTCGGCGAGCTTGACGCCGCCGGCCTTGCCACGCCCGCCGGTCTTGACCTGCGCCTTGACGACGACGGTCGTGCCGATCTCGCGGGCGATCGCCTCCGCCTGCTCGGGGGTCTCGGCGACGCCGCCGGGGAGCACGGGGACACCGTGCGAGGCCAACAGGTCACGGGCCTGGTACTCGAAGAGATCCACGAACAGGCACCGTAAACCCCACCGGACCCGCACCGTGCACCGGCGGTGGAGAGGTGGGCGGCATCACAAGCCGGCTCCCCCGGACGGTGCCGGACGCCTCGGCACCCCGCCGTCACGACCACCCAGGTCAGCGGCGGGCGAGGTCATCCCCCGGCCGCGTCGACCTCCGTCCGCAGCCAGTCCGCGATCTCCGCGGGCGGGGTGTCGGGCGCGAAGAGCCGGACCGGCCAGGGCAGCCCGGCGTCCGTGCCGCAGGCGAAGACGAGGACGTCGACCGTGCCGCGGTCGGCGAGCGCCGCAGCCAGCCGGGCCGGCAGCGCCGCCTCCTGCGCGGGCAGCACCGGCAGCCCGACGGCGTCGGCGTCCTCCTGGACGACGACGTCGGCCAGCTGTTCGACCGACCGGTGGCGCCAGGCGTACACGACCTCCATCCCGGCGTCGCGCAGCCCCCGGGCGACGACGACGGCGGCGCGGTCCTCGCCCTCCCCCGGCGCCACCACGACGACGCGGATGCGCTCCCCCGGCGCGGTCACCGGGCGGGAGCCCGGCGCAGCCGCCAGGCCAGCAGCGTGAGCGCGACGTAGCCGAGGCCGGCCAGCAGCAGCCCGGCGCCGGGCAGCGTCCACTCCAGCTCGTCGGAGACGAGCGCGTCCCGCAGTCCGCCGAGCCCGGCGACGAGGACGACGACGGCGATGGCCAGCAGCCCGCCGACGGCGGCCAGCCGGGGACGCAGCGAGGGGGCGAGCACCGAGCAGAGGACGACGGCGCCGGCCAGCAGCAGGCCGCCGAGCAGCGCGAGGCCGGGCCGCTCGAGCAGCCCCTGCGGGCCGTCCTGCTCGACGACGACCTGCAGGCCGGTGGTGGGGTCGGTGACGATCCGGTCGGGGACGTCGGCGGCCGGCAGCACCAGGCACAGCACCGCGCCGACGCCCAGCAGCACCGCGGCGCCGGCGAGCGCGGGGCGGGCCGGGTCGAGCGCCCCCGCGTCGTCCATCACGGTGCGGCCCCACGAGCCGACGGCCAGCACGCCGGCCAGCACGGTGAGCGCGAGGGCCAGGGCACCGAGCACCCAGCCGGGTCCGGCGTCCACCGAGCTGGTGAGCACCCGCTGCCCGGCGATCACCTCGATGCCCGGCCGGACGGTGGAGCTGCTCGCCCGGTAGAGCTCGATGAGCAGCAGGCCGGTGGTCAGCGCGCCGGTGATCCCGGCGAAGGCGAGGCCGAAGCGGGGTGCCCGGCCGGCGGCGAGGCCGGCACCGACCGCGACCGAGGCCAGCGGCAGCAGGAGGCCGGCGGGCAGGCCGCCCGCGCCGCCGGTCGAGGAGACCTCCGTGCCGCCCACGACCAGGTAGGTGGGGACGAGCGCGGCCACGCCGACCACCCCGGCGAGGGCCAGCAGCAGGCCGGCCAGCCGGGCCGCCCGCGGCGGGTCACCGACGACGAGCCCGTCGGCCGGCACCGCGGGCGCCGGCCGGGACGGACGGCGCGGGCCGCTGCGCCGGGCGGTCGGGCGCGCCGACCCGCTGCCTGCCGCGGTCGATCGGTCACGGGTGGAGCCGTCGCGGGTGACCACGGTGCCCCCTTCGTCTCGGTCACGAACCGGCCTCGGTGCGGGGCGCCGATGTGACGGGCACCACACGGCCGCTTTACCGTCAGGTGAACTGGGCATCACTCGCAGGTCGCCGGCCCGGGGGTGGACGCGCGCGGCCAGTGGTCCCGGACGGGGAGGAACGATGCAACCGCTCAGCGACCCGGAGTGCCGACCAGCGTCGCACACCGGCGGCGGGACGCCGGGAGTGCCACGGCACCTCCTCCGCTCGCTGCTGAGCCCCACCACGCTGACCGGTGGCATCACCGAGCTGGCCCTCGTGGGCGCGCACGTGCTGATGTACCCCCTGGGCACCCGCACCGAGCGGCTGCGCCCGGACCTCCGGCGCCGGCCCGGCGATCAGCCGCCTGCGGTGCGCGCCCTGTTCGCCACCGACCCGCTGGCCGCCCGCGTCCCCGTCGTCCTCGTGCACGGCCTGATCGACAACCACTCGGTCTTCGCGGTGATGCGCCGCAGCCTGCGCCGCCGCGGCTTCACCTCCGTCTGCTCCTGGAACTACAGCCCGCTGCTCGCCGACGTCGCACGCGGCGCGGCCGACCTCGGCGCGCACCTGCAGCGGGTGTGCGAGCAGACCGGGCACGAGCGGGTGCACGTCGTCGGCCACAGCCTCGGCGGCCTGCTGGCCCGCTACCACCTGCAGCGGCAGGGCGGCGACCGGCACATCGCGTCGCTGGTGACGCTCGGGACGCCGCACCAGGGGTCGCTGCTGGCCCACCTGCTGCCCACCCCGCTGGTCCGCCAGCTGCGACCGGGCTCGGCGGTGCTGCAGGAGCTGGCCGGACCGGCGCCGGGGATCCGCACGCCGGTGACCGCCGTCTACAGCGACCTGGACCAGGTGGTCATCCCGACGAGCGCCGGGCGGTGCGACCACCCGGACCTGCAGGCGCGCAACGTGCTGGTCCGCGGGGTCGGCCACATGTCGCTGCCCTACCACCGCGGTGTGCTCGACGAGGTCGCGGCGACGCTCGCCGGCCTGCGGCAGCCGCGTACCGAGGCCCCGGCGGCGGCCGCCGTCGCCTGAGCACCACCGTCCCCGCCCGCCCCACCGGATCCGGTGCGGCGGGCGGTCTCGTGCTGCGGCAGCACCTCGTCCGTCCCACGGGCACCACGGGCCCCGGGCGGCACACCGCACGGGTGTCGCGTGCCGATGAAGGAACTGACTGATCGTTACCGTCCGATCACGGCTCCGGCGCCCCGCTGGCGTCGTCGTCGCTCCCCCGGCGGGCCGCCTGCGGCGCCGGCGGGGAACCGCTCACCGAGGAGGTGCTCCGTGACCCGCTCGACCGGCCCCGCGCTGCTGGAGCGTCCGCGCACCGACGGTGAGCCCACCGCCGACGCCACCCCTGCCGCCGTCGTCGCCGCCGGACCCGCCCCGGCGGCCGGGCCGGCCGAGGCCCCCGGGACCGTCGACGAGCAGCCGGTCGCCCCTGGTCGCCGGCTGCCCCGCCCGCCCGGCCGGCGCGGCCCGGTGTGGCTGGCCGCGCTCGTCGCGGGCGCGGTCATCGCCGCACTGCCGAGCACGCTGGACGGCGACTCGGCCGGGCTGGCGGTCAGCGCCGCCGACTACGGCCTGGGCGAGGCCTCGGCCATCGGGTTCAGCGGGGACATGGAGGACGCCGGCGTGCGCCGCGGCATCACCGAGGCCGAGGCGCAGGCCCGGCTCGGCGAGCTGGCCGCCTCCCGCGCCGCCCGCGAGCCGCAGACCGTGCTGCCGACCCAGGGCCGGCTGACCACCTGCTTCTGCATGCGCTGGGGCACCATGCACTACGGCCTCGACCTGGCCGGCCCGCTGGGCACCCCCATCTACTCGGCCACCGACGGCGTCGTCATCCGCGCCGGGCGGGCCTCCGGGTACGGCAACGCCGTCTACGTCCAGGACCCCGACGGCAACGTGCACGTCTACGGCCACATGCGCTACTACGACGTCGAGGCCGGGGACCTGGTGAACGCCGGCGACCAGATCGCCACGATCGGCAACGAGGGCCAGTCGACCGGGCCGCACCTGCACTACCAGATCCACCGCGGCGGCATGGACGGCCGGCCGATCGACCCGCAGGAGTTCCTCGCGGAGCGCGGCGTCACCATCTGAGGCCCCCAGCGACTGGCCCGACTGCTGGGAAGTCGGGCCTCCGAGCGGCGCTCGAGGCCCGATTTCCCAGCAGTTGGGTCCTGGGCACGAGCTGACGGGCGCCGGGCCACCGCTCCTCGGGTCAGAGCTCGACGAGCGGGGCCCTACAGCTTGACGAGCGGGGCGTAGCGCAGGACGAGGCGCTTGGTGCCGCCGGACCCGAAGTCGACGGTCGCCTGGGCCTTGTCGCCGATCCCGGTGACCTCGACGACGGTGCCCAGTCCGAACGCGTCGTGGCTGACCCGGTCGCCGACGTCCACCGAGATGACCGGCCGGTTGCCCGCGCCGCCGCGCAGCCCGCCGGTGGACAGCCCGGTGGCCGCCACCCGCTGCTGCGCCGAGCGGTACCCGGTGCTCGGCGCGGGCACCGGCTCCTTGCCGGCCCACTGCACGGTGTCACCCGGCAGCTCGTCGAGGAAACGGGACGGCGGGTTGTAGGCCGGCTGCCCCCAGCTGGTGCGCACCGTGGCCCGGGAGATGAACAGCCGCTGCTGGGCCCGGGTGATGCCGACGTAGGCCAGCCGGCGCTCCTCCTCCAGCTCGCGCGGGTCGCCGAGCGCGCGCAGGTGCGGGAAGACGCCGTCCTCCATGCCGGTGAGGAAGACGACGGGGAACTCCAGGCCCTTGGCGGTGTGCAGGGTCATCAGCGTGACCACGCCGGCATCGTCCCCGGCGACGGGGATCTGGTCGGCGTCGGCGACCAGCGACACCTGCTCGAGGAAGTCGGTGACCGAGCCGCCGGGGTTGGCCGCCTCGAACTCCGCGGCCACCGAGACGAGCTCGTTGAGGTTGTCGACGCGGCCCTCGTCCTGCGGGTCGGTGCTGGCCTGCAGCTCGGCGAGGTAGCCGGTGCGGTCGAGGATGCTCTCCAGCAGCGCGGCCGGGCCCGAGCCGGTCTCCACCAGCTGCTCGAACTCCTCGAGCAGCGCGACGAACTCCTGGATCGCCTTGAGCGACCGCGGGGCGAGGGTGGTGACCTCCGAGCAGCGGCGCAGGGCGCTGCCGAAGGCGATCCGCTCCCGGTCGGCGAAGGACTCGATGCAGGACTCGGCCTTCTCGCCGATCCCCCGCTTGGGCACGTTGATCACCCGGCGCAGGCTGACGACGTCGGCCGGGTTGGCGACCAGCTTGAGGTAGGCCAGCGCGTCGCGGACCTCCTTGCGCTCGTAGAAGCGCACGCCGCCGACGACCTTGTAGGGCATGCCGACGCGGATGAACACCTCCTCGAACACCCGGGAGGCGTTGTTGGTCCGGTAGAAGACGGCGATGTCCCTGGGCTTGGCCTCGCCCTCGTCGACCAGCGCGTCGATCTGCTCGGCGACCCAGGCGGCCTCGTCGTGCTCGTTCTCCGCGACGTAGCCCTCGATCAGCGCGCCGTCGCCCGCGTCGGTCCACAGGTTCTTGGGACGGCGGCCGGTGTTCCTGGAGATGACCTGGTTCGCGGCCTTGAGGATCCGCTGGGTGGAGCGGTAGTTCTGCTCCAGCAGGATCGTGGTGGCCTGCGGGTAGTCGCGCTCGAACTCGTCGATGTTGCGGATCGTGGCGCCGCGGAAGGCGTAGATCGACTGGTCGGCGTCGCCGACCACGCACAGCTCGGCCGGTGGCACCGGCCCCTCCCCCGTGCCGACCAGCTCGCGGACCAGCACGTACTGGGCGTGGTTGGTGTCCTGGTACTCGTCGACCAGCACGTGCCGGAAGCGGCGGCGGTAGTGCTCGGCGACGTCGGGGAACGCCTGCAGCAGGTGCACGGTCGTCATGATCAGGTCGTCGAAGTCCATGGCGTGCGCCTCGCGCAGCCGCCGCTGGTAGAGCGTGTAGGCCTCCTTGAGCACCTTCTCCGGCGCCGTCTGGGGGCTGAAGGACTCCTCGTCGACGAGCTCGTTCTTCAGGTTGGACACCTGGGCGGCGAGGCTGCGGCCGGGGTAGCGCTTGGCGTCGAGGTCCAGGTCGCGGGCCACCATGGTCATGAGCCGGACGGAGTCGCCCTGGTCGTAGATCGTGAACGACGACTTCATCCCGAGCTTGCCGGCCTCGGCCCGCAGGATGCGCACGCACATCGAGTGGAACGTCGACACCCACATCGCGCGGGCGCGCGGGCCGACGAGCGCGGCGACCCGCTCCTTCATCTCCCCGGCGGCCTTGTTGGTGAAGGTGATCGCGAGGATCTCACCGGGCTGCACGCCGCGGGCGCCGAGCAGGTACGCGATGCGGTGCGCCAGCACCCGGGTCTTGCCCGAGCCGGCGCCCGCGACGATGAGCAGCGGGCTGCCCTCGTGGACGACGGCCTGCCGTTGCGGCCCGTTGAGGCCGGCGAGCATGCGGTCCAGCTCCCGCCCCACCTGGCCGGAGGCGGAACGCTGGAGGGACGCGGTGCCCGGGAGGGCCTGCTGCACGCTGCTCATGACGACACCACTGTAGTTCGGTCGGGTGACGCGGCCCGCCGCCGCGCGCCGTCGTCCACAGGGGGTCCGGTGGCCAGGATCGCCGTCCCCGTGGCAGACTCCCCGACGTGCTCGCCGCCCTCAGCTTTTACTACGGCCACCGGGATCCGGTGTCCGTCACCGCTGGCTGAGCACACGCCGCAACAGACGCCCCGGGCCCGAGGAGCCCGGGGCGTTTCTCGTTCCAGGGGGTCCTCCGGCCCAGAGCCCGCCCCAGGAGGACCGCCGTGACCGCGACCATCGACACCCCCGCCGACGAGCGCATCGCCGAGCTGCGCGGGCAGATCGACGCCTGCGACGCCGAGATCATCGAGCTGGTGCAGCGCCGGCTCGCCGTGTCCCGGGAGATCGGCGAGCTGCGCCGCGCCTCCGGCGGCACCCGGCTGTCGCTGTCCCGCGAGCAGCAGGTGCTCGCCCGCTTCCAGGCCGCGCTCGGCCGGGACGGCGCCGCGCTCGGCATGATGCTGCTGCGCCAGGGCCGCGGCCGCCTCTGACGAAGGACCCTCCCGCCTCCCACGGCTCACGAGCTCGCCGCGGGGCCCTGCACGGGAGCCGTTCCAGTCCGTCACCGGGCTCGCCGCGGGCCCCGCAGGAGGGCCGTTCCAGCACGTCACCCGCCGCGCGGGTCGGCCGGCGGGAAGTCCGCGTGGCGGTGCACCAGCCACCAGTCGTCCTCGACGCGCTTGTAGACGTGCGTGACCCGGATCGTCATGGGCCGGGCCTCGCCGCCGTCCACGCGCACCGTGCCGTGCTCGAAGCCGACCGTGTAGGCGAGGGCGCCACTGACCTCGACCACCTCGTACCGCGGCACGAGCTGACCGTCGCTGAACCGGCTGCCCACCCACTCGAAGGTCCGGGCGACGGCGTGGTGCCCCTTCTCGATCGGACCCCAGGCGCCGAACAACGTCACGTCGGCGGAGTCGGCCCAGCAGGCGGCGTACGGGCCGGGGTTCCCGGCTCCCATCGCCGCCAATCCGTCGGCGACACGCTCCAGAGCCCGGGACAGCGCAGCGTCCATGCCCCTCTCCCTCCCCTCGGACGTGCCGCCGACGGGTCCACCGCGCGGCACCGAGCGGGGCCAGCATGCGACCCGCGGGCCCGGCCGCGGAAGGTGCCACGGACCCGCCCTGGTCGGCACGTCACACCGGGGCGCGCCGTCCCGTCTCCATGTGCAGCACCCCACGGAGAGGACGATGACCATGGCCCGCATCCCGCTCGACCCGCCCCGCACCCGCCTGTACCGCCTCGCCGAGTGGTACGCACGCCGGACCTACGGCGTCGTGCCCGACCCGCTCGCCGCCATGGCGCACCACCCGCGGGTCCTGCTCACCGACGTCCGCTTCGAGGCCTCGCTCGCCCGGTGGGACCGGCTGGACGGGACGCTGAAGTCGCTCGCCGTCATGGCCTCCGCCGTCTCGATCGGCTGCTCCTGGTGCGTCGACTTCGGGTACTGGATCAGCAACCAGGAGGGCGTGGACCCCGAGAAGCTGCGCGCCGTGCCGCGCTGGCGGGACAGCGACGTCTTCACCGACCTCGAGCGACGGGTGATGGCCTACGCCGAGGCGGTGACGACGACGCCGGTCACCGTGACCGACGAGATGGTGGCCGGCCTGCGGCGCGAGCTGGACGACGCGCAACTGGTCGAGCTCACCATGATGGTGGCCGTGGAGAACGTGCGGTCGCGGTTCAACGGCGCGCTCGGGCTGACCAGCCAGGGCTTCCGGGACCGCTGCGAGCTCCCGGCCGGGGCATGACCGACGTCCTGACCCCCTTCGACCGCCACCGGCGGCTGCTGTTCACCGTCGCCTACCAGCTGCTGGGCAGCGTCACCGACGCCGAGGACGTCGTCCAGGACGCCTGGCTGCGCTGGTCCGCGGCGGATCGGTCCGACGTCGCCGACCCGCGGAGCTACCTCGTGCGGATCGCCTCCCGGCTGGCCCTGGACCGGCTGGACTCCGCCCGCAGCAGGCGGGAGAGCTACGTCGGGCCGTGGCTGCCCGAGCCGCTGCTCACGGGGTCCACGCCGGTCGCCGCTGCTGCTCCCCCACCGGACCCGGACGACGCGGCGGTGCTGGGAGAGCAGGTCTCGCTCGCTCTCCTGGTGGTCCTCGAGACGCTGTCCCCGACGGAGCGGGCCGTCTTCGTCCTCCGGGAGGTGTTCGCGCTGCCTGCGGCGGAGGTGGCCGCGATCCTGGGCCGTGGTGAGGCCGCCGTCCGGCAGACCGCGCACCGGGCGCGCGAGCACGTGCGGGCCCGGCGGCCGCGCTTCGACGCCGACCGGTCGGCCCAGCGGGTCGTCACCGAGCGCTTCCTCGCAGCCTGCGCCGGCGGGGACGTCGACGCCCTGCTCACCGCACTCGCGCCGGACGTCGTCCTGGTGACCGACGGCGGAGGCAGGGCGAAGGCGGCGCTGCGGCCGATCGTGGGTGCGGCGAAGGTCGCCCGCTTCCTGCTGGCGACCGCCGCGGAGGGCCTGTCGATCCCGGGCGTGCACGTCGAGGTCACCGACGTCAACGGCGCTCCCGGCGTCGTCGCGTGGGTCCGCGGTGCGCCCTACGTGGCGATGTCGCTGGGCGTGGTCGACGGGCTGGTCGAGCAGGTGCTGGTCGTGCGCAACCCGGAGAAGCTGGCCGGCCTGCGCAGGTGAGGGGGGTGGCCCTTCTGCAGGGGCCCGCCGCGAGCCCGCGAGTGGCGGGGGGCAGGAGGGTCCTCTCACTAGGCTCGGCCGGGTGACCTCCCCCCAGAACCCCAGGCCGGCCGAGCACGTGGAGCGCGCGCTGTGCGTGCTCGCCCACCCCGACGACGTCGACTTCGGCAGCGCCGGCACCGTGGCGACCTGGACCGCGGCGGGCACCGAGGTCACCTACCTGATCGTCACCGACGGGGACGCCGGCGGCTTCGACGACACCCCCCGCGACCAGATGGGGCCGCTGCGGCGGGCCGAGCAGGAGGCCGCGGCCAAGGCCGTGGGCGTCACCGACGTGCGCTTCCTCGGCTACCCCGACGGCCGGCTGGAGCTGACCCTGGACCTGCGGCGCGACATCAGCCGGGTGATCCGGCAGGTGCGCCCGCAGCGGGTGCTGACCAGCTCGCCGGAGCGGATGTGGGACCGCGTCGGGGCCAGCCACCCCGACCACATGACCGTGGGCGAGTCCACGCTGCGTGCCGTCTACCCCGACGCCCGCAACCCCTTCGCCTTCCCCGAGCTGCTCGCCGACGAGGGCCTGGAGGCGTGGACCGTCGCCGAGGTGTGGCTGACCGCCAGCCCGCGCGCCGACCACGCCGTCGACGTCACCGACGTCGTCGAGCTGAAGTTCGCGGCCCTGAAGAGCCACCTGACCCAGGTCAGCCACATGGCCGACCTCGAGCAGTTCGTCACCGACTGGATGCGCCAGACCGGCCGCCGCCTGGGCCTGCCGGAGGGCCGGCTCGGCGAGGCCTTCCACGTCGTCCACACCGCCTGAGCCGGGACGAAACCCCCGCGCAACACCCGGTCTCCCGGGAGGAGCACAGGGGAAACACGGGCCACGTAGAACTCCCCGGACTGCCGACTCCGAGCCCCGGGAGAGCCCGTGACCACCACCCCGCACCACCCGCCCACCGACCGACCGGACCCGGCCGCTGCCGCCGAGCTGCTGGAGCGCGGGCTGGGCCGGCGCGCCTTCGTCCGGGCCGCCCTCGCGGTCGGCGCGGCCACCGCCGCCGGCGTCGCCACCGCCGCACCGGCGGCCGCCACCCCGACCGGCCGCACCCGGCTGCCCGGTGAGGTCCTGCAGCCCGGCAAGGGCCCGATCGACGGCGACGTCTACCTGCCCTCGCAGGTCGACCAGGTCTACTGGGGCTACCTGCCGCGGGTCGGCGACAGCCCGGTCGTGCGGGTCCGCTCCGGCCGCACGATCACCGTCGACACGGTCAGCCACGAGGGTCTGCTCGAGGACCAGGGGCGCGACCCCGCGGCCTGGTTCGGCGGCAGGGGCGTCCCCCGGGACCAGGTGCTCGACGACGCGGTGACCATCGCCCGGTCCTACGGCCGGCACCGGCGCGACTTCGACGCCGACGGCCCGCACGTCGTGACCGGCCCGGTGTTCGTCGAGGGAGCCGCGCCCGGCGACGTGCTCAAGATCGAACCGCTGACGGCGCTGCCCCGGGTGCCGTACGGCGTCGTCTCCAGCCGGCACGGCAAGGGCGCGCTGTCCGCTGCCTTCCTGACGCCGAGGGGCGAGCTGACCGCCGAGGAGGTCATGCCGCCCGTCGCCACCGACGGCCGTGCCACCAAGGACCCGATGAGATACGGCAACGTCTCGCACTTCACGCCCATCAGTCGCGGCCGCGGCGGCACGACCGTCGCGACGCTGCCGCGGGGGCGCACCGGCGCGGTGTCCTGGCCGGTGTCCCCCTTCGCCGGGCTCATGGCGGTCGCCACCGTCGGGAACGCGACGGCGATCAACGACCCGCTGCTCAACTCCATCCCGCCCACCCTGGGCGGCGGCAACATCGACGTGAACCTGCTGACCGTCGGCTCGGCGTTCTACGTGCCGGTGGTGGCCGAGGGGGCGCTGTTCTCGGTCGGCGACCCGCACATGTCCATGGGCAGCGGCGAGGCCGCGCTCACCGCGCTGGAGGGATCGCTGCGGCTGACCTTCCGGCTCACCGTCTGCAAGGAGGGGTCGCAGGACGCGCCGTCGGTCGCCTTCCGCTACCCGTTCGGCGAGACCCCGGACCTCTGGGTCCCGATCGGGCTGTCGGACCCCGACGGCTCCCGCGACGGCCAGGGCAGCGACCTCGACACCGCCAACCGGCGCGCGACCCTGAACGCGCTGGACTTCCTGCAGGACGACCTCGGCATGGACCGCTCCGTGGCCTACGCCTATCTCTCGGCGGCCGTGGACTTCACCGTCTCGCAGGTGGTCGACCGCACGGTCGGCGTCCACGCGGTCATCCCGAAGAGCCACTTCCGCTGAGCGGACGCGGTTCCCAGGTGCCTTCCGCACGCGGAAGGCACTACAGCAGCCGGTTGGTGGCCGCCCAGCGGGTGAGCTCGTTGCGGTTGGACAGCTGCAGCTTGCGCAGCACGTTCGACGCGTGGGACTCCACCGTCTTCACCGAGATGAACAGCCGCGAGCCGATCTCCCGGTAGGTGTAGCCGCGGGCGAGCAGCTGCATGACCTCCCGCTCGCGGGCGCTGAGCAGGTCCAGGCCGGGGTCGGTGGCCGGGTCCTCGGGCTGCGGGGCGGACGGCGAGGTCGCGGCGAAGGCGTCGAGCACGAACCCGGCCAGCCGCGGGCTGAACACGACGTCCCCGTCGGCGACCCGGGCGACGGCGTCGCGCAGGTCCGGCCCGGAGATGCTCTTGGTGACGTAGCCGCGGGCGCCGGCGCGGATGACGGCGATGACGTCCTCGGCGGCGTCGGACACCGACAGCGCCAGCCAGCGCACCGACGGCAGCTCGGCCCGCAGCGTCTCCAGCACCGCGCGTCCCCCGCCGCCCGGCAGGTGCACGTCGAGCAGGACGACGTCGGGCACCGTGGCCCGGATCCCGTCGACCGCACCCGCGACGTCGGCGGCCTCGCCGACGACCTCCACCGCGCCGCCGAGCTCGGCCCGGACCCCGGACCGCACCATCGCGTGGTCGTCGACCAAGAAGACCCGGGTGCTCACGCGGCCGCCTCCTGGCGGGGGAGGCACAGCTCCACCTCGGTGCCCTCCCCCGGTGCCGAGCGCACCGTCGCCGTCCCGCCCAGGCGAGTGAGCCGGCCGGTCACGGAGTCCCGCAGGCCGCGCCGGTCGCCGGGCACGGTGGCCGGGTCGAAGCCGGCGCCGCGGTCGCGGACGAAGACGGCGACCCGCTGCGGGCCCACCTCGGTGTAGAGGTCGGCCACGGCGGCCCCGGAGTGCTTGGCCGCGTTGACCAGCGCCTCGCGGGTGGCCGCGCCGAGGGCGGCGAGCGCGTCGTCCAGCGGGGCGTCGCCCACGACGACCGACTCGACGGTGAGCGCGTGGTCGGCCTCCACCTCGGCGACCACCCCGGACACCAGCGACGCCCAGGTGCCGCCGCCGGCGGCCACCGCCGGCTCGTACAGCCAGGTGCGCAGCTCGCGCTCCTGGCTGCGGGCCAGCCGGGACACCGCGGTGGCGTCGTCGGCGTGCCGCTGGATCAGCGCGAGGGTCTGCAGCACCGAGTCGTGCAGGTGGGCGGCGACGGCGGCCCGCTCCTCGGAGCGCGCGCGGGCGGTGCGCTCGGCCTCGCGGGAGGCCAGCAGCCGGCGCCACAGCGGCGCGGTGGCCAGCGCGACGCCGGCCAGGATCACCAGGGTCGCGGTGAAGCCGTTGCGCGCGTCGTCCAGCTGGCCGGTGGTGGCCAGCAGCAGCACCACCCCGGCGACGCCGAGCAGCACCCCAGCGGCGAGCAGCCAGGGGACGGCGGGCCGGGTGAGGGTGCGGTCGGTGTCCAGCTGGCGCCAGATGACGGTCAGCCCGAGGACGACCAGCAGCAGCGGCAGCACCAGGTCACCGCCGCCCCAGCTGCCGAGCCGGGTCACCAGGATCAGCGCGCCGAGGCCGAGCAGGCCCAGGCCCAGCGTCTGACGGCGGCTGGGCTCCTCGGTCGCGCCGTCGGCCACCGGGGCGGCGTCGGCGTCGGCGACCGGCATGAAGAACCACAGCAGCGCGTAGGCCACGACGCCGATGCCGGTCGAGGCGAGCAGGACGAAGGCGACGCGGACGACGAGCGGGTCGGCCTGCAGGTGCGCCGCCGTCCCCGCGGCGACCCCGGCCAGCAGGCGCCCCGAGCGCGGGCGCACCAGGGGCGGCCGCACGGGCACGGGCAGGGTCGTGGTCACGGTGCCGATCGTCGCACCGCCGCGGCCCGCCCCGACACCAGGAACCACCCGGGCTGGTGGACCGGGGTCGGATGGGGGCGTTCCCTGATGGACCGCTCCCCTCGCCGCGAGCAGGGTCTGTGCCATGACATCCGCACCGCCTCCCGCTCCCCCGTCGGCGGACCCGCCGGCGGCTGCGTACACCCCGCCGCCCGGTCCCCCGGTGCGGCCGCCGCTGCGGCGCAGCCGCAGCGACAAGGTCATCGGCGGCGTCGCCGGCGGCCTCGCCGAGTACAGCGGCATCGACGCGCTGCTGTGGCGGGTCGGCCTGGTCGCGCTGGCGCTGGCCGGCCCCGGCGTCCCGGTCTACCTGCTGCTGTGGCTGTTCACGCCCTCCGACGGGTCCCCGCACGTACCGCGCGCCGCCCGTCCCGCCGGGCCGCGGTCCCCCGTCCCCGGCCTGACGGTGGCCGGCCTGCTCATCGTCGTCGGCTCGCTGGTGCTGATCACCCGGCTCACCGACTGGGACGTCGGCCCGCGCATCGTGCTCGGCACCGCGCTCCTGCTCGTCGGGCTCGGGCTGGTCGCCGCCGCGTTCTCCGGCGGGCGGACGGGCAGGGGCGGGCTGATCACCCTCGGCGTCGTCCTGTCGATCGCGCTGGTGGCCGTCGCCGCCGAGCCGTGGCGGGCCGTCGACGACGACGGCATGGGCAACCGCACCTATCGCCCGGCGACCGCGGACGCCGTCCAGCCGGTCTACGACCAGGGGATCGGCGACGCGACGCTGGACCTCTCCCGCATCGGCCTGTCCGACCTCGACGGCCCGCTCGCCACGAGGCTGGACGGCGGCGTCGGCAACGTCGAGGTGATCGTCCCCCGCTCGGCGGACGTCCGGGTCGACGTGGACGGCGGTATCGGCAACGTCGACGTCCTCGACCTCGGCTCCGACGGCGGCTTCTCCCCCGGCACCGGCTCCGCGTCCTGGACCGGCGACGGGAACCCCGAGATCGAACTGACCATCGACGCCGGCGTCGGTGACGTGGAGGTGCGCCGTGCCTGACTACAGCGAGTTCCCGACGACCCCGACCGCCTGGCAGGAGCACGCCTGGGGCGAGGTCACCCCGCTGGAGACCGAGGACCCGCCCCGGCCGCAGCGCCGCGGCGTCGACCTCACCGCCCTGATCCCGGGTCTCTTCTTCGTCGTCCTGGCGGTCGTGCTGATGGCCGGTGCGGTCCTCCCGCTGGGCCTGGTCACCGAGGGCGGCCTGCTGTGGCTGGTGCTCATCGGCGGCGGCGTGGCGCTGCTGGTGTCCGAGCTGCGCCGGGCCCGCCGCCGGCGCTGACCGCACGCACCCGGAGGGCCCGGGGAGCCGATCGGCTCCCCGGGCCCTCCGCCGTGTCAGGTCCGGCCGACGAAGGCGAGGGCGCGCGACCAGAACAGCTCGGTCGCCTGCCCGTCGTACTCCGCCGGCAGGCTCGGGTCGGTGAACAGGTGCCCCTCGCCCGGGTAGCCGAAGACCTCGACCGGCGCCGGCGCCCGCCGGACGTCGGCGGCGAAGGCGTCCAGCCACTCGGGCGCGTGCTTCGGGTCGCCCTCGCTGTGGTGGACCTGCACCGGGACGCCGGCCGGCCAGGCGTCCACGCCGAGCACCGCCAGCGGCAGCGCGCCCGCGACGAGCAGCGCGCCGCGGCAGGACCGCTGGGTGGCCACGTACTCGGCCATGCCGGCGCCGTTGGAGAAGCCCGCGACGACGAACCCGTCCGGCAGGTCCGCGACCGCGTCCACGGCTGCCTGCATCAGCGCCGGGAAGCCGACCCGGTCGACGTAGGCACCCGCCTCCTCGTAGTCGTCGAAGACCCGCCCGCCGTACTGGTCGACGACGAGCACCTCGTGCCCGGCGGCCCGGAGGCGCTCGGCGGCGTCGAGGACCCCCGGGCGGACGCCGAGGACGGAGTGGAACAGCGCGATGGATGCCATGGGACGACCCTCCCGCGGGCTCGGTGACACCGTCCTGTCACCGACTCCTGCCACGATCCGGGCGTGAACCGCACCGACCGGCTGCACGCGCTCACCGAGGAGCTGCGCCGGGCCGGGCCGCGCGGCCGGACGGCGCAGCGGCTGGCCGGGTGGCTGGAGGTGTCCACCCGCGCGGTCAAGCGGGACGTCGCCGCGCTGCAGCAGGCCGGGGTGCCGATCTGGGCAAGCGCTGGACCGGGCGGCGGGTACGTGCTCGACGCGGTCGCCACGCTCCCGCCGGTCAACCTCACGCCGGCGCAGGCGGTCGCGGTCGCCGTGGCGCTCAGCGGGTCCGCCGACGCGCCGTTCGCCGCCGACGGCCGGGTGGCGCTGGAGAAGGTGCTCGACGTGCTGGGCCCGGCGGCGCGCGCGGAGGTGGAGCGGCTGGCCGGCCGGGTGTGGGTGCACGGGACGTCGGCCCCCCGCAGCCGCGCGGCCGCGGTGGTCGAGCAGGCCCTCGCCGGGCGCCGGGTGGTGGCCCTGACCTACCGGGACCGGGACGGCGCGACGACGCGACGCCGGGTGGAGCCGCAGCTGCTGGCGCGCACCGGCGACCGCTGGTACCTGGCCGCCTGGTGCCGGGAGCGGCAGGGACCGCGCTGGTTCCGCCGGGACCGCATCATGGGCGCCGCGCTCACCCCCGAGACCGCGCCGCCCCGCGACCCGGCGCTCTTCGGCATCCCCCCGCCCGAGGCCCGCAGCGTCCGCGCGACTCAGAGCGCGCGGTAGTAGCGCACCAGCGGCAGGCCGGTGAAGCCGTGCCGCTCGTAGAGGGCGCGGGCCGGCGCGTGTCCGTCGTCCCCGCCGGTGCCGATGACGGCGAGCGGGACGCCCCGTGCGGCGATCTCGTCGACCGCCCGGCCGAGCAGCCGGCCGGCGATCCCGGCCCGCTGGTGCGCCGGGGCGACGGCGATCATCTCGACCTCCCCGACCGGCGTGGCGTCCTCCTCGGTCCACCGGACGGCGACGAAGCCGACCGGGACGCCGTCGACGTCGGCGATCCAGGCATCGAGGGACCGGCACACCTCGGCCACCGCGGCGGCCTGTGCCGTCCGCCAGTCGGGGTGGACCATCCCGAACACCCGCGGCCCCATGACGGCCTCGAAGCTCGCGAACACCGGCTCCCACGCGTCGAGGGAGAAGGCGACGACCGCGTCGACGTCGGCGTCGGTCAGCGGCCGGATGGTGACACCCTGGAACGGCCCCGCTGCAGGGCTTCCGTTGGCCCCGTCCAGAGGCTCGTCCCGAGCCTGCGAGGGATGAGGAGGACGGGGTCCTTCTACTTCTATTCCCATTCGATGGTGCCCGGCGGCTTGCTCGTCACGTCGAGCACCACCCGGTTGACCTCGGGCACCTCGTTGGTGATCCGGGTGGAGATGCGGGCCAGCACGTCGTAGGGCAGCCGCGTCCAGTCGGCGGTCATCGCGTCCTCGCTGGACACCGGCCGCAGCACCACCGGGTGGCCGTAGGTGCGCCCGTCGCCCTGCACACCCACCGAGCGGACGTCGGCCAGCAGCACCACCGGGCACTGCCAGATCTCGCGGTCCAGGCCGGCGGCGGTGAGCTCGGCACGGGCGATCGCGTCGGCCTGCCGCAGCACGTCGAGCCGCTCCTGGGTCACCTCGCCGACGATCCGGATGCCCAGCCCCGGGCCGGGGAACGGCTGGCGCCACACCAGCGACTCGGGCAGCCCGAGCTGCAGGCCGACCTCGCGCACCTCGTCCTTGAACAGCGTCCGCAGCGGCTCGACCAGGGTGAACGTGAGGTCCTCGGGGAGCCCGCCGACGTTGTGGTGGCTCTTGATGTTCGCCGTCCCCGTGCCGCCGCCGGACTCGACGACGTCCGGGTACAGCGTGCCCTGCACGAGGAAGTCGACGGTCTCGCCGTGCGCCTCGGCGTCCTTCACGATGTCGAGCGCGGCCTGCTCGAAGACCCGGATGAACTCCCGGCCGATGACCTTGCGCTTCTGCTCGGGGTCGCTGGTCCCGGCCAGTGCTGCGAGGAACTGCCCGCGCGCGTCGACCACCCGCAGGTCCGCACCGGTGACGGCGACGAAGTCCCGCTCGATCTGCTCGGTCTCGCCCTCGCGCATCAGACCGTGGTCGACGTAGACGCAGGTCAGCCGGTCACCGACGGCCCGCTGCACGAGTGCCGCGGCGACCGCGGAGTCGACCCCGCCGGACAGCGCGCACAGCGCCCGCCGGTCGCCGACCTGGGCGCGGATCCGCTCGACCTGCTCCTCGACGACGTTGGCCATCGTCCAGGTCGGCTCGAGGCCGGCGATGTCGAACAGGAAGTGCTCGAGCACGGTCTGCCCGTGCGCGGTGTGCCGCACCTCGGGGTGGAACTGGACGCCGGCGAGCTTGCGGTCGACGTCCTCGAACGCGGCGACCGGCGCACCGGTGGAGGTGGCGGTGACGGTGAACCCGGGCGGGGCGGCGCTGACGGCGTCCCCGTGGCTCATCCACACCGACTGCTCGACCGGCAGCGAGCCGAACAGCCGGCCCTGCGTGGTGACCGTCAGCGGGGTGCCGCCGTACTCGCGGTCGCCGGTGCGGGCCACCGTGCCGCCCAGCGAGGCGGCCATCGCCTGGAAGCCGTAGCAGATGCCGAACGCCGGGACGCCGGCCTCGAACAGCGTCGGGTCGATCCGCGGGGCGTCGTCCGCGTAGACGCTGGACGGCCCGCCGGAGAGGACGATCGCCGCCGGCTTGCGGGCGACGATCTCCTCGGCCGGGACGTCGGAGGGGACGATCTCGGAGTAGACCCCGGCCTCCCGGATCCGCCGCGCGATGAGCTGGGCGTACTGCGCGCCGAAGTCGACGACGAGGACGGTCGGGAACTCCATCACGACCCGCCGATGCCCTGCTGCCCGGAGCCACCCTCCCGGGGGGCCCCTCCCCCAATCACGAGGTCGACCCGCTGGAACTCCTTGAGGTCCCGGTAGCCGGTCTTGGCCATCGTCCGGCGCAGCGCGCCGAACAGGTTGGTCCGCCCGTCGGCGCTGCGGGCCTCCCCGAGCAGCACGTCGTGCAGGGAGCCCGCCGGGGCGACCGGGGCCGAGGTCCCGCCGCGGGGCAGCCGCGGGTGCGCCGCCACCGAGTCCCACCAGATCCCCCCGCCGGGCGCCTCGGCGGCCGCGCGGAGCGGCTCGCCGACCTGCACGGCGTCCGCCCCGCAGGCCAGGGCGCGGGCGATGGCGCCGCTGGTCTCGATCCGGCCGTTGGCGATGACGTGCACGTAGCGGCCGCCGGTCTCGTCGAGGTAGTCGCGGCGGGCCGCGGCGGCGTCGGCGATGGCACTGGCCAGCGGCACCCGGATGCCCATGACGGCGTCGGTGGTCGAGTAGGTGTCGGCGCCCACGCCCACGATCACACCGGCCGCACCGGTGCGCATGAGGTGCAGGGTGGTCTGGTAGTCAGCGGCCCCGCCGACGACGACGGGGACGTCGAGGTCGGCGATGAACTCCTTGAGGTTGAGCGCCTCGCCCGACGTGGTGACGTGCTCCGCGGACACGATGGTGCCCTGGATGACCAGCAGGTCGACGCCGGCGGCCAGCACCGTCGGGGCCAGCTGGAGGGTGTGCTGCGGCGAGACGCGCACCGCCGTGGTCACGCCGGCGTCGCGGACCTCCTTGACCCGTGCGGCGATCAGGTCCGGGTCGACCGGCCGGGCGTAGACCTCCTGCAGCAGCGACACCGGCGGCGGCCCGTCACCGGCGGCCTCACGCAGCCGCTGGTAGGCCGGCTCGGGGTCCTCGTAGCGGGTCCACAGCCCCTCGGCGTTGAGCACCCCGAGCCCGCCGGCCTGCCCGACGGCGATCGCGGTGGCCGGGCTGACCACCGCGTCCGACGGGCTGGTGACCAGCGGGATGTCGAACCGGAAGGCGTCGATCTGCCAGGCGGTCGAGACGTCGTCCATGTCCCGGGTGCGCCGGCTGGGGACGATGGAGACCTCGTCGAGGTCGTACCCCCGGCGGGCGAAGCGGTTGAGGCCGATCTCGACGGTGTCGCGCGTGGGCATGGTCAGCGTCCCCGGTAGTTCGGTGCCTCGACGGTCATCTGGATGTCGTGCGGGTGGCTCTCCACCAGACCCGCCGAGGTGATCCGGGTGAGCTGACCGCGCTCCTGCAGGTCGGCGATGGTCTGCGCCCCCGCGTAGCCCATCGAGGCGCGCAGCCCGCCGACGAGCTGGTGGGCGACGCCGGCCAGCGGACCCCGGTAGGGCACCTGGCCCTCGATGCCCTCGGGGACCAGCTTGTCGTCGGAGAGGACGTCGTCGGCGAAGTAGCGGTCGCGGCTGAAGGACTGGTTGCCGCGCTTCTGCATCGCGCCCAGCGAGCCCATGCCCCGGTAGGTCTTGTACTGCTTGCCGTTGACGAAGACCAGCTCGCCCGGCGCCTCCTCGACGCCGGCGAACAGCCCACCGATCATCACGGTGTCGGCGCCGGCGACCAGGGCCTTGGCGATGTCGCCGGAGTACTGCAGCCCGCCGTCGGCGATCACCGGGACGCCGGCCGGCCGGGCCGCCAGCGCCGCCTCGTAGATCGCGGTGACCTGCGGGACGCCGACGCCGGCGACCACGCGGGTGGTGCAGATCGAGCCCGGGCCGACGCCGACCTTGACTGCGTCCACCCCGGCGTCGATCAGCGCCTGGGCGCCGGCGCGGGTGGCGACGTTGCCGCCGACGACCTGCACGCCGAAGTCGGCCTTGACCCGGGCCACCATCTCCAGCACCGCCCGCTGGTGGCCGTGCGCGGTGTCGACGACGAGCACGTCCACGCCCGCGTCGACGAGCAGCCCGGCCCGCTTGTAGGCGTCGTCCCCCACCCCGAGGGCCGCGCCCACGACGAGGCGGCCGTCGTCGTCCTTGGTGGCGTCGGGGTACTGGTCGCGCTTGACGAAGTCCTTGACGGTGATCAGGCCGCGCAGCCGGCCGGCGCCGTCGACGAGCGGCAGCTTCTCGATCTTGTTCTTGCGCAGCAGCGCGAGCGCGGTGTCGGCGTCGACGCCCACCGGCGCGGTGACCAGCGGCATCGGCGTCATCACGTCGCGGACCAGCACCGACTGGTCGCTCTCGAAGCGCATGTCGCGGTTGGTCACGATGCCGACCAGCACGCCGTCCGCGTCGACCACCGGGGCGCCGGAGATGCGGTAGCGCGCCGACAGCGCGTCGACCTCGGCGAGGGAGTTGTCCGGCGAGCAGGTGACCGGGTTGGTCACCATGCCGGCCTCGGAGCGCTTCACCAGGTCGACCTGGCCGGCCTGCTCCTCGGCGGCGAGGTTGCGGTGCAGCACGCCCATCCCGCCGACCCGGGCCATGGCGATGGCCATCCGGGCCTCGGTGACGGTGTCCATCGCACTGGACAGCAGCGGCACCGCCAAGCGGATGCCGCGGGTCACCCGGCTGCCGGTGTCCACCTCGGCGGGGACCACGTCCGACGCGCCGGGGATGAGCAGGACGTCGTCGTAGGTCAGGCCGAGCGGGGCGAACTTCGCCGGCAGCTCGGGCACGAACTCATCGGGCTGCATCGGTTGCCGCCACCCCTCCGGATCGGCCGGCACCCTCCTGGGCGCGCGGGGAGCCGCATCTGATCGTAGGCGGCGCCCCTCGGGGCTCTGTGTGATGTCCGTCCGGCCGATACCGTGGCACCCGTGAGTTCTTGGGACGACGCCTCCGGCCCCGACTTCGGGTCCGCCGACCAGCCGGGTCCGCCGCCGCTGACCATGGAGGAACGGGCCGGCGTCCTGGACGACCTCGCCGAGCTGGAGGTGTTCCGGACGCTGCTGGAGCCCACCGGCATCAAGGGCATCGTGGTCGACTGCCCGGACTGCGACGAGGAGCACCACGTCGACTGGGCGCTGATGCAGGCCAACCTCCGCCAGCTGCTCGAGGAGGGGCAGACCGGCCGGCACGAGCCGCCGTTCGACCCCGACCCCGACGACTACGTCAGCTGGGACTACGCCAGCGGCTACGCCGACGGGATCGCCGCGGTGGCCGAGCGCGAGGAGCCCGGCGGCGACGGCCGCGGCGGCAAGCACGCGAGAGACGACTGAGCGAGGACATCCCCTTCCAGGGGCCCACTCCTCGAGCCGACTGCGGGGAAGTCGGGCCTGGACCGCGTTCGGTGAGCCCGAGTTCCCCGCACTCGGGCGGGGCTGACGTCCCCGAACACGCGCTGAGCGCCCTCTCCCACACCGGGAGGGGGCGCTCAGCGCGCGTCGGGTCGCGGTCAGGACCGCGGAGTCACTGCATCATGCCCCGGCGGAAGCCGGTGGCCACCGCCTCGGCGCGGTCCTTGGCACCCAGCTTGCGGAACAGCCGGCGGGCGTGGGTCTTGATGGTGTCCTCGGACAGGTAGAGCTCGCGGCCGATCTGGGCGTTGCTCTTGCCCTGGCTCATGCCGGTGAGCACCTGCATCTCGCGCATCGAGAGGCTGACCGGCGCGGGCTCGCGGACGGTCGAGCGCACCGTGGTCGGCGCGGCGCCGGCCAGCGGGGTGGCACCGCTCCAGGACGGCGTCCCGCCGCCGTGCGCGGTGTGCGCGCCGACCGAGGCCAGCGGGACCGGCTGCGCCGGGACGGCGGGCGCGGGGCCGCGGCCGTCGACCCGCAGGCCGACCCGCGACAGGCCCAGGCCCATTTCCAGCGCGGTGGCGTCCCAGCGGAGGTAGCCACGGGCGCCGGCCGCGACCGCCGCCCGGACGGTCTCGCCGTCGTCGGGGGCGCCGAGGACCAGCACCGGCAGGCGGGGGTGGGCGCGCAGCGCCTGGGTGGCGACGGTGAGCCCGGAGTCCATGGCGCGCTGGGTACCGATCAGCAGGACGTCGGGCTGCCGGGTGGCCAGCCGGGCCATGAGGGCGGCGGCGTCGCCGACGACCTCCACCCGGCTGACGAACGGCAACGCCACCAGCCGGCCCGCGATGTCGTCACGGACCCGCCGGCGCTCGTCGTAGACCCACACGCACGTCGTGCCGTGGCCGGGTCCGCGCATCCTGTCGTCGATCACGCCTGCTCCTCGCTCGCCGGTCGCACGTCTCGACCGGGTCCACCGCCCGGGTCCCCCGGCCGGGTGTCGCTCGGACGCGTCCCGCCCGGGGACTCCGTCGTCGCGCCGGCCGCGCCGGTCGCCTCGGGTGTCCCGGGGCGGTGTTCGGCAGGGCCTGCAGCCACCTTGATCGACTACACGGGCGGGCGACAGCCGCTCTCACCCAGCGGGGGGAGGCCGGAGCCGACAAAATGCAGGGTCACCGTGTGTTTGACCCGCGGAGGCCTCGGGCACCCGGCCCCATGCGACCGGACCGCCCCCTCCGGCTCGCACCGAGCCGAGGAGGACGAATGGCCGACATCCGCCGCCTGCCCACGCCCGTTGCCGAGGTCTGGGACTGGCAGCTGCACGGCGCCTGCCGCGGGGAGAGCACGGCTCTCTTCTTCCACCCGGACGGCGAGCGCGGCCCGGCCCGAGCCCGTCGCCAGGCAGCCGCGAAGGCGGTCTGCGGCCGCTGCCCGGTCGTCGAGTCCTGCCTGAAGCACGCACTGTCGGTCCGCGAGCCCTACGGCGTCTGGGGCGGCATGAGCGAGGAGGAGCGGGCCCGGCTGATCGCCGCGGAGCCCGCCGCCGTCGCCGCGGGGGTCTGAAGGAGGACCCCGCGTCCCCCATCCCCCGGAGGCTCGGGACGGGGCCCTGACGCGGGGCCGTTCCAGAGAGTCACCGAGAGGGCCGGTCCAGCAGCTGCTGGACCGGCCCTCTCGGCGTCTGCGGGACGGTTGCGGACAGCATCCGGGCTCACGATCGCGGCTCCTGGCTCACGGTCGGTGGTGAGCCAGGAGCCGCGGTGATCAGCTCAGCTGATCATCGAGCGGGTCAGCTCAGTGGCTGTGCCCGTGGCCGTGCGAGTGACCGTGGGTGTGGTGGCCGGCCCCGGCCGGCTCCTCCTCCGGCGCCTCGACGACGGCGGAGTCGGTGGTCAGCACCATCGCGGCGATCGAGACGGCGTTGCCCAGCGCGGCCTTGGTGACCTTGACCGGGTCGATGACGCCCTGGGCGGCCAGGTCGCCGTACTCGCCGGTCGCGGCGTTGAAGCCCTGACCGACCCCGGCCTCGCGGACCTTCGCCACCACGACGCGACCCTCGAAGCCGGCGTTCTCGGCGATGCGCACCAGCGGGGCGTCCAGCGCCCGGCGGACCACGCGGGCGCCGGTGAGCTCGTCACCGGACAGGTCCAGGGCGTCCACGGCCGCGGCCGCGTGCACCAGCGCCGAGCCACCACCGGGGACGACGCCCTCCTCCACCGCGGCGCGGGTGGCGGCGATGGCGTCCTCGATCCGGTGCTTCTTCTCCTTCATCTCGACCTCGGTGGCCGCACCGACGCGGATGACGCCGATGCCGCCGGCCAGCTTGGCCAGCCGCTCCTGCAGCTTCTCGCGGTCCCAGTCGGAGTCGGTCGCCTCGATCTCGCGGCGGATCTGCGCGACGCGGTCGCCGATGGCCTCACCGGTGCCGCCGCCGTCGACGATCGTCGTCTCGTCCTTGGTGACCGTGACCCGGCGCGCGGTGCCGAGCACCTCGAGGCCGACCTGGTCGAGCTTGAGGCCGACGTCCTCGCTGACCACCTGGCCGCCGGTGACGACGGCGAGGTCGGTCATGAACGCCTTGCGGCGGTCGCCGAAGTACGGCGACTTGACCGCGACGACCTTGATCGTCTTGCGGATCGAGTTGACGACGAGGGTGGACAGCGCCTCGCCCTCGACGTCCTCGGCGACGATGAGCAGCGGGCGGCCGCCGGTGGACAGCACCTTCTCCAGCAGCGGGAGCAGGTCGGCCAGCGCGCCGATCTTGCCGCTGACCAGCAGCACCAGGGCGTCCTCGAGGACGGCCTCCATCGCCTCCTGGTCGGTGACGAAGTAGGGCGAGAGGTACCCCTTGTCGAACTGCACGCCCTCGGTGACGTCCAGCTCGGTGGAGAGGGCGTTGCTCTCCTCGACGGTGATGACGCCGTCCTTGCCGACCTTCTCCATGGCCTGACCGATCAGGTCGCCGACCTCGGCGTCCTGCGCGGAGACGGTGGCGACGCCGGCGATGGCCTGCTGGTCGGACACCGGGATGGCGACCTCGTCGAGCGCCTTGGACACCGCGTCGGCGGCGGCACGCATGCCCACGCCCAGCGCCGTCGGGCTGGCGCCCGCGGCGACGTTGCGCATGCCCTCGTGCACGAGGGACTGGGCGAGCACGGTCGCGGTGGTGGTGCCGTCGCCGGCGACGTCGTTGGTCTTGGTGGCGACGTTCTTGGCCAGCTGGGCGCCGAGGTTCTCGTACGGGTCCTCGAGCTCGACCTCGCGGGCGATGGTCACGCCGTCGTTCGTGATGGTCGGGACGCCGAACTTCTTGTCGAGGACGACGTTGCGCCCGCGCGGGCCGAGGGTCACCTTGACCGCGTCGGCGAGCTTGTCCACACCACGCTCGAGCGAGCGGCGGGCGTCCTCGTTGAACTTGATGATCTTGGCCATGGGGCCCTTCCGATCAGGAGTGGATGCGGGCTCGGACGACGACCGCCCCGGGACCCGGTCAGTTCGGGTCGCCGGGGCGGACGTGACGTGCTGGAGCGCCCCCGTCGCAGGCACTGGAACGGCCCCGGTCCAGGGGCCCGCCCCGAGCCTGCGAGGGGTGGGGAGGAGCGGGGTCCTCCTACTTCTCCACGACGGCGAGCAGGTCGCGGGCGGAGAGCACGAGGTACTCCTCGCCGGCGTACTTGACCTCGGTGCCGCCGTACTTGGAGTAGATGACCACGTCGCCGACGGAGACGTCGAGCGGGACGCGGTTGCCGTTGTCGTCGACGCGACCGGGGCCCACGGCCACGACCGTGCCCTCCTGCGGCTTCTCCTTGGCGGTGTCCGGGATGACCAGGCCGGAGGCGGTGGTGGTCTCGGCCTCGTTGGCCTGGACCACGACGCGGTCCTCCAGCGGCTTGATGTTGACCTTGGTAGCGGTCGTCACGTGGTGACGCCCCCTTCGGTGTCGGACGGCTGGTGGGCTTGCATGCTGTGGCACGGGGGCCGGGGCCTGCCGTCGCGGGGGTCAGGCACCTGCCCGTGTCGATTGGCACTCTACCTACGAGAGTGCCAGCCGCTCAACCGGGTCCCCGGAGCAGGCGGCAGACCCGTGCGGGACGCTCTCCTGCGTGTCCGACGACGTGCTCGCCCAGCTCCGCTGGCTGCGCACCCCCGAGGGGACGGCGGGCGTGGCCCGTGCGGCCGCCTTGCTCGCCGAGGGCGCCGACCTGCTGACCGGGCTGGCCCGGCTGCGGGCGGAGGTCGGGGCGGAGCACGCCGGGCCGGCCTGGGAGCTGGCGCGGCTGCGCGCGCGGGCGCGGCCGCTGTTCGGCGCCGACGCCGACGTCCTGTTCCTCACCGCCGACACCCTCGAGCAGGCCGGCCGTCCCGCGCTGGCCACCCGGCGGGCGCGGCGGCTGCTGGGGGACGACGCCGACTCGGCCGCCGACCTCGGCTGCGCGTCCGGCACCGACACCGTCGCCCTGGCGCGGGCCGGGGCGACCGTGCTCGCCGTCGACACCGACCCGGTGGCCCGCGAGCTGACCGCTGCCAACGCGGAGGCGCTCGGGGTGGCTGACCGGGTGTGGGTGGTCGCCGGGGACGCCGTCGAGCTGGTCGACGCCGCCCGTGGTGGCGAGGTGGCCGGCTGCGGCGCCGCCGTCCTGGACCCGGCCCGGCGGGCCGGCGGGCGACGGCAACTGGACCCCGACCGCTGGTCACCGCCCTGGTCGACGGTGGTGACACTGCTGGAGCGCATGCCCCGCGCGGTGGTGAAGGTGGCCCCGGGTCTGGACCACGAGCGGGTGCCGGCCGGGGTCGAGGCGGAGTGGGTGTCGGCGGGCGGCTCGATCGTCGAGGCGCTGCTGTGGGGGCGCGGGGTCTCGTCGGTGTGGCGGCGGGCGTCCCTGGTGCGGGACGGCGCGGTGCTGGAGCTGACCGCCGACGCCGACCCCGGGCCCGCGCCGACCGGTCCGGTGCGCGGCCGGCTGCACGAGCCGGACCCGGCGGTGATCCGCTCGGGGCTGGTGTCGCTGGTCGCGGCCGACCTCGGCGCCACGCTGGTCGACCCGACGATCGCCTACCTGACCTCCGACGTGGAGGCCGGCTCCCCCTGGGTGTCCTCCTACCGGGTCGACGAGGTGCTGCCGTTCAACCTGAAGAAGCTCAAGGCGCTGCTGCGCGCCCGCGACGTCGGCCGGGTCGTGGTCAAGAAGCGCGGCTCCGCGATCGAGCCGGAGGCACTCGCCCGCCAGCTGCGCGGCCCGGGCGCGGGGACGGCGACCGTCGTCGTCACCCGCGTCGCCGGCACGCCCACAGCGCTCGTCTGCGACCTCCGCTGACCACCATTATCGCGATAAAGGCGGTCCTCAGCGGGTGACGACCTCGATCGGCAGGGAGCTGTCGGCGCCGACGTCCGGTGCCGACGGTGCCACCCCCGCCTCGACCAGCCGCGAGCCGAGCGCGGCGACCATCGCGCCGTTGTCGGTGCACAGCCGCGGACTGGGCACCCGCAGCACGATGCCCGCCGCGGCGCACCGCTCCTCGGCCAGCGCGCGCAGCCGCGAGTTGGCCGCGACCCCGCCGCCGAGCACCAGGTGGTCGACGCCCTGGTCGCGGCAGGCGCGGACCGCCTTGGCGGTCAGCACGTCGGCGACCGCCTCCTGGAAGGACGCCGCGACGTCGGCCACGGGCACCGGCTCCCCCGCCCGCTGCCGGGCCTCGACCCACCGGGCGACGGCGGTCTTCAGGCCGGAGAAGGAGAAGTCGTAGGGGGCGTCGCGGGGGCCGGTGAGCCCGCGCGGGAACGCGATCGCGGCCGGGTCGCCCTCGCGCGCCGCCCTGTCGATCGGCGGGCCGCCGGGGAACGGCATGCCCAGCACCCGGGCGACCTTGTCGAAGGCCTCCCCCGCCGCGTCGTCGATCGTGCGGCCCAGCGACTGCACCTCGCGGGCGAGGTCGGGCACCAGCAGCAGCGAGCTGTGCCCGCCGGAGACCAGCAGCGCCAGCGACGGCTCGGCGAGCTTCCCGTGCTGCAGCTCGTCGACGGCGACGTGCGCGGCCAGGTGGTTGACCCCGTACAGCGGCTTGTCCAGGGCCAGCGCGTAGGCCTTGGCCGCGGCCAGCCCGACCAGCAGCGCGCCGGTGAGCCCCGGGCCGGCGGTCACCGCCACCGCGTCGACGTCGGACGCCTGCACCCCGGCCTCGGCCAGCGCCCGGTGCACCGCCGGCACCATCGCCTCCAGGTGCGCCCGCGAGGCGATCTCGGGCACCACCCCGCCGAAGCGCTCGTGCTCGGCCACCGAGGTGGCCAGCGCGTCGGAGAGCAGCGTCCGCCCGCGCACGAGGCCGACCCCGGTCTCGTCGCACGAGGTCTCGAATCCCAGGACCAGCGGCTCAGCCACGCGGCACCTCCCGTTTCATCACGACGGCGTCCGTGCCGCTCGGCTGGTAGTAGCGCGGTCGCCGTCCGATCTCGGTGAACCCGCGCCGCCGGTACAGCTCCTGCGCCACCCCGTTGTCCGCGCGGACCTCCAGCAGGACGACGGGGCTGCGCCGGTCGGCCTCGGCGAGCAGCGCGTCGAGCAGCAGCGCGCCGATCCCCTCGCCCTGGCGGTCCTCGGCGACCCCGATGGTGGCCACGTGCGCCTCGTCGTCGTAGGCGATGAGCCCGGCGTACCCGACGACCCGGTCGCCGTCCTCGGCCACCAGGTAGAGCCGGGTGTCGGGGCGGGCGAGCTCGTCGCGGTACATCGCCCGGGTCCAGGTGTCCGGGGCGAACAGCTGGTCCTCGAGCTCGAGGACGGCGTCCAGGTCGGCCGGCCGCATGGGCCGCAGCCGCGCCGTCACGTCGTGGTCACCGGCTTGAACGACGTCGGCGGGACGGCGTCCGGGCGGCGCAGGTACAGCGGCACCAGCGGCGCGGCGGACGACGGGTCGGCCAGCTGCGCCGCCGCGGCACGCACCAGCCCCGCCGTCGTCACCTCGGCCGGGGTGACCTCCACGCCCAGCCGCCCGGCGAACCGGACGTCACCCACCACCGGGCCGACGACCGTCAGCTCCTCCGGCCGCGCCACGCCGGGGCCGTCGACCCGCGAGCCGTCGGCGGCGTAGGCGGCCCAGTAGACCTCCTTGCGCCGGGCGTCGGTGACCACGGTGCGGGCGCCGGAGCCCACGGCGTCCAGCGAGCAGACACCCACCACGGGCAGCCCGCGGGCGTCGGCGATGGCGGCGGCGGTGACCACGCCGACGCGCAGCCCGGTGAACGGCCCGGGACCCAGGCCGGTCACGACGGCGTCGACCTCGGCCAGCGGCAGCCCGGCGTCGCCCAGCACGTCGGTGACGGCGACGGTCAGCAGCTCGGCGTGCCGGTTGCCCGAGGGCACCGCGCGCTCGGCGAGCACCTCGGTCGCGCCGTCCGGCGACCACCGGGCGAGGCCGGTAACCAGCGTCGGCGTGGCGGTGTCGAGGGCGAGGACGAGCACGACCACCCAGCCTAGTCAGCGCACCTCAGCCGGCACCCGCCACCGCCTGCCGGACCACGTCGACGCAGGCGGGGTGGGCCAGCCGCAGCTCGCCGTCCTCGATGCGGTCCGGCCGCGTCGTCTCCCGCGGGACCACGCCGACCTCCTCGCGCAGCTCCCGGGCCAGCGCCGTCCGCTCGTCCTCGCCGGGCTCGACGTGGCCGCCGGGGAGGTCCCACACGTCGGGGTGCCAGCGGCGCCCCGGCGACCGGTGGCCCAGCAGCACCTCGGTGCCGCGGACGAGCAGGCCCGCGACGACGTGGTGGACGGTCAGCGGGTCCAGTCCAGCCGCCGTGCCCACCCGGGGCCGTGCGGCACCAGCAGCGCGGTCCGGACGTCGTCGTCCCGGCGGTCCAGCCGCACCTCGAGGTGCTCGTCGGCGAGCTGCTCCACCAGCCCCTGACCCCACTCGACGACGGTGACCGACTCGTCGGTGGACGCGTCGAGGTCCAGGTCGTCGACGTCGGCGACGCCGCCCAGCCGGTAGGCGTCGACGTGCACCAGCGGCACCCGGCCGCCGCGGTGCACGCGGGCGATGACGAACGTCGGTGACGTCACCGGTTCCCGCACGCCCAGCGCCTCGCCCAGGCCCTGGGTGAGCGCGGTCTTGCCCGCGCCCAGCGGGCCGACCAGCACCACGAGGTCACCGGGGCGCACCACCCCGGCCAGCTCCGCGCCGAGCGCCCGGGTGTCCTCCGGGGTCGGCAGGACGTGCTCGCGCCTCACGCCAGGGTCCCCGCGACCGCGGTCAGGTCGGCCAGCAGCCCGGCCCGCGGCGCCCCGTCCGGGCCGAAGCGGATCGCCGCCGACGGGTGGTAGGTCGCCCAGACGGCGCGGCCGTCGACGTCGTGCGCGCGGCCGCGGGCCTGGGCCAGCACGGTGCGCGGGCCGAGGAACCACTTGGCCGACGAGAGCCCCAGGGCCACGACGACCGGCGGGTCCAGCAGCTCCAGCTGCCGCCGCAGCCAGCCGCTGCAGCGGGCCACCTCGGGCGCCTTCGGCGTCCGGTTGCCGGGGGGACGGCACTTCACGACGTTGAGCACGGCGGCCTCGGCGCGGTCCAGCCCGGCCTCGGCCAGCAGCTGGTCGAGCAGCTGACCCGACCTCCCCACGAAGGGCCGGCCGGTCTCGTCCTCGTTCGCCCCGGGCGCCTCGCCGACCAGGGCGAACCTCGGGCGCCCGGCGGCCGGGACGTCGCCCACCACCACGTGCCGCCGGGTGGCGGCCAGCTCGGGGCAGGCCACGCAGGGGCGGGCCGCGGCGGCCAGCGCCTCCCAGTCGGCGGCCTCGGCCGCGACCCGGGCGACCTCCCCGGCGGCGGCGTCGGAGCGCGGCGACCGGGTCACCGGCCCGCTCCGGTCGGCAGGTCGGCGACCACCCGGCGCAGCAGCGCCGACAGCGCCGCGGTCACCTCGTCGGGCTTCTCCAGGACCACCATGTGGCCCGCCTCGTGCACCACGACGAACTCCACACCGGGCGCATCCGGCCCGCCGAGCAGCTCCACCAGCATGTCGCTGTGGCGGGACGGGATCAGCGTGTCGCGGTCGCCGGTCAGCACCAGCACCGGGACGGCGCGCAGCGGCTCCAGCGAGGCGGTCTCGTCCAGGCCGGCCAGCGCGGGGTAGAACTCCGCGATCACCTCGACCGGCGTCCCGGCGATCATCGAGTCGACGTAGCGCCCGAGCGCGGGGTCGACGTCCCGCGACGCGAACGACAGCGACCAGGTGACGGTCGAAATGAGGTCGGCGGCCAGCCGGCGGGTGCGCTCGGCGAGGCCGGGACGGCGGCGCATCGTGAACGCCGCGATCGGCAGGACCGCCGCCCGCACGCGGGTCAGCAGCTCGGGCATGCCGAAGTCGAGGTCGGAGAGGTTGCCGCTGGAGGTGCTCATCAGCGCCGCGCCGACGACCCGCGTGCCGAACAGCCCCGGGCGCAGCGCGGCCAGGGCCATCACCGTCATGCCGCCCATCGAGTGGCCGACCAGCACCACGGGCCCGTGCGGCACCCGCGCGCGCAGCACGGCGTCGAGGTCGCGGCCCAGCTGCCGCATCGTCGAGTGCGCGGCCGGCCCGCGGGTGGAGGCGCCGTGGCCGCGCTGGTCGTAGAAGACCAGCCGGGCCGTCGGGCGGGAGCCGTTCGCGGTGGCCAGCGCGGCGCCCAGGGCCCGGCGCTGGAAGGTCCAGGACGCCATCGACAGCGAGTAGCCGTGGACGAAGACGACGGTCAGCGGGGCGTCGGCCGGCCCGACCTCCTCCACGTACAGCAGCGCCCCGTCGTCGGCCGCCACGTGCGCGGTCCGGTCGGCGCGCCGGGACCGCGGGCCGAGCGGGTCGTCCTCGCGCAGCTCGGCGTCCGACGCACCGCTGGGCAGCCCGGCGGCCGAGCCCAGCCGCTCGGCACCCACCCGGCGGGCGGCGGCCCGACTGACGGCGACGCCGACGGCGGCGCCGGCCGCGGCCAGGCCGAGCACCGCGCCCACGATCCCGGCGCGGGAGTGCGCGTGGCCCCCGCTCCGGGCGGGCAGGGTGTGCTTCCTCGTGTGCCTGCGGAGCGCCATCAGACCGCGCCCGCCGAGCCGACGTAGCGGCGGCTGAAGCGGCCGCCGATCCGGGTGACCAGCTCGTAGTGGATGGTGTCCACCGCGTCGGCCCAGTCCTGCGCCGTGGGCTCGCCGCGGTCACCCGGGCCCCACAGGACGACCTCGTCGCCGGGGCGGACCTGCGCGTCGCCGACGTCCAGCACGAACTGGTCCATGCAGACCCGCCCGGCGATGGTCCGGTGCGCGCCGGCGGCCAGGACCGGTGCCCGGTTGCCCGCCGCGCGGGGCACGCCGTCGGCGTAGCCGACCGGCACCAGCAGCAGCGTCGTCTCCCGCTCGGGGAAGTACGTGTGGCCGTAGGAGACGCCGACGCCGGCCGGCACCCGCTTGGTCAGCGCCGCGCTGGCCCGCACCGTCATCGCCGGCCGCAGCCCGTGGACGGCGGGGTCGCCGCCGAGGGGGTCCAGCCCGTAGACGGCGATGCCGGGGCGGACCATGTCGTACCAGGTGTCCGGGAGGGCGACCGTCGCCGCGGAGTTGGCCAGGTGCAGCCGCGCACCGGTCAGCCCGGCCCGCCGCGCGAGGGCCACCGCCTCCTCGAACACCCGGACCTGGGCGCCGATGGTCGGGTGGGTCGGCGCGTCGGCGTAGGCCATGTGGCTCCACAGGCCCACGACGTCCACCTCCCCGTCGGCCTGCGCCCGTGCCGCGGCGGCCACCAGGCCGGGCCAGTCGGCCTCGGTGGCGCCCTCCCGGGACAGGCCGGTGTCGACGAACAGGTGCACGCGGGCGATGCGGCCGGCCGCGCGGGCGGCGGCGACCAGCTCGGCCAGCGCCCACTCGGCGTTGACCGACACCTCGACGTCGGCGGCCAGCGCCGCGGCGTAGTCGGTGCCCGGGGCGTGCAGCCAGGCGAGCAGCGGGGCGTCGACGCCGGCGGCGCGCAGGGCCAGGGCCTCCTCCAGCACCGCGACGCCCAGCGCGTCGGCGCCCCCGGCCAGCGCCGCGCGAGCGGCGGGGACCATGCCGTGGCCGTAGCCGTCGGCCTTCACCACCGCCATGAGCGGCCGGCCGACCCGCTCGCGGAGCGCCGCGGTGTTGGCGGCGATGGCGTCGAGGTCGACCACCACCTCCGCACGGGCTGCGTTCGTCACGTCCCCTCCTCGCTGGCGCTCGTCGGCGACGTGCCGGTCCGTGCCGCGCCTCCGCGTGACCTCGCGGGCTCGGTCACGTCCTCGAGTCTCCCAGCCGGCCGTCCGGCGCCCGGTGCAGGTGCGCCATCGCGGCCGGCAGGTGCCGCACGAGGTCGCCGGCGATCAGCGGGCCCCCTTCCGCGGCCCGCTGCCCGGCCCGGCCGTGCACGTGCGCACCGACCGCGGCCGCCTCCGCGGCCGGGAGCCCGGTGGCCAGCAGGGCGCCGGTGAGGCCCGACAGGACGTCGCCGGTCCCGGCCGTGGCCAGCCACGGCGTCCCGGTGGCGTTGACGTAGGCGGTGCCGTCGGGTGCGGCGACGACCGTCGCGTCGCCCTTGAGCAGCACGACGGCCGCGAGGTCCGCGGCCAGCCGGCGAGCGGCACCCACGCGGTCGTCCCCGACCTCCGCCCCGAAGCGGGCGAACTCGCGGTCGTGCGGCGTCAGCACGGTGGGCGCCTCGCGCCGCCGCACGAGACCGGGGTCGTGCGCCGCCATCGTCAGCGCGTCCGCGTCCACCAGCACCGGCAGGTCGGTGGCCAGCACCTCGGCCAGCACGCCGCGGGCGTCATCGTCGGTGCCCATCCCCGGCCCGACCACCCAGGCCTGCACCCGTCCGGCGTCCCCCGGCCGGCCCTCGGTGACGATCACCTCCGGCCACGCGGCCCGCACGCCCGCGGCCGCCGTCCCGGCGTAGCGGACCAGCCCGGGCCGGGCGCGCAGCGCCGCCCCGGTGCAGAGCACGGCGGCGCCGGGGTAGGTCGAGGAGCCGGCGACGATGCCGACCACGCCCTGCGTGTACTTGTCGTCGTCGCTGCCCGGCGGGCGGATGCGGGCGGCCGCGTCGGCGTCGGTCAGCTGGTGGGTGCCGGCGGCCGGCAGGTCCAGCCCGATGTCGACCAGGTGGACCCTGCCCGCGTACCCGCGGCCCTCCCCCACCACCAGCCCGGTCTTCAGCGCGCCGAACGTGACGGTGTGCTGGGCAGGGAACGCCGTCCCGGGGACCGCGCCGGTGGTCGCGTCCACCCCGCTGGGGACGTCGACGGCGACCATCAGGCCCGGCCCGGTCGCGGCCCGCTCGACCAGCGCGGCCGCCGGCGGGCGCAGTCCGCCGCGGCCGCCGATGCCCACGATGCCGTCGAGGACGAGGTCGGCGCGCTCGAGCCCGGTGTCCCCCTCGGGCCCGGCGACCCGCCCGCCCGCGGCGCGCAGCGCGGCCAGCCCGGCGGCGTGCACCCGGTCCGGGTCGAGCGGGACGGCGGTGACGCGGGCGCCACGACGGGCCAGGTGGGCGCCGGCGAAGAGGGTGTCCCCGCCGTTGTCGCCGGCACCGACGAGCGCGGTGACCCGCGTGCCGTGCGCGCGGCCGAGCAGCCGCAGGCAGACGGTGGCCAGGCCGGTCGCGGCGCGCTGCATGAGCGTGCCCTCGGGCGTGGCGGCCAGCAGCGGCTCCTCGGCGGCACGCACCTCCGCGGCGCTGTACAGCCCGATCACGGGGTCTCCCCTCGCAGCACGCCCTCGGCGACGACCACCGCCGAGGCGATGCCGCCGTCGTGGCTGAGCGACACGTGCCAGGAGGTGACGCCGAGCTGCGCCGCCCGGCCGGCCACCGTCCCGCGGATCGCCAGGTGCGGCCGGCCGTGGTCGCCGACGGTCACCTCGGCGTCGTGCCAGCGCAGGTCCCCGGGCGCGCCGAGGGCCTTGGCGACGGCCTCCTTGGCGGCGAAGCGGGCGGCCAGCGACTCACCGGTCCGCGCGCCGCCGCTGGGTGTGCGCTGCTCGTCGGCGGTGAACAGCCGGTCGCGCAGACCCGGGGTGCGGATCAGGGACTCGGCGAAGCGGTCGACCGGCACCACGTCGATCCCGACCCCGATGATCACAGACGTAGTCTGCCGCGCCGCCGTCCGGGCCGCCGTCCGTGTCGCGGACCGTCGTCCTGGCTCACCGTTCCGGTTCCGGGCTCAGCACCGGTGGTGAGCCCGGAGCCGGCTGGATCAGCTCAGCTGATCGTCGAGGACGTCACTCGACGGTGACCGACTTCGCGAGGTTGCGCGGCTGGTCGACGTCGAACCCGCGGGTGTCGGCGATCTCGCAGGCCAGGATCTGCAGCGGCACCGTGGTGACCACGGGCGCGAGCAGCGTCGGGGTGCGGGGCACGCGGATCAGGTGGTCGGCGTAGGGCACGACGTCGTCGTCGCCGTCCTCGGCGATCACGATGGTCCGCGCCCCGCGGGCCCGGACCTCCTGGATGTTGGAGACCACCTTGCCGTGCAGCAGGCTGCGACCCCGCGGCGACGGGACGATGACGACCACCGGGGTGCCCTGGTCGATCACCGCGATCGGGCCGTGCTTGAGCTCGCCGGCGGCGAACCCCTCGGCGTGGATGTAGGCCAGCTCCTTGAGCTTCAGCGCCCCCTCCAGCGCGACGGGGAACCCGACGTGGCGGCCCAGGAACAGGATCGTGTCCGCGTCGGCCAGCGACCGGCCCAGCTCCCGCACCGGCTCCATCTGGGTCAGCACCTGCGCCACCGCCTCGGGCAGCTTCTGCAGCTCGGCGACGATCGCGGCGACCTCGTCGGCGTACTTGACGCCGCGCACCTGCGCCAGGATCAGGCCGACCAGGTAGCAGGCCACGATCTGCGCCAGGAAGCTCTTGGTCGACGCGACCGCGATCTCCGGGCCGGCGTGGGTGTAGAGGACCGCGTCGGACTCCCGCGGGATGGTCGAGCCGTTGACGTTGCAGATCGCCAGCACGCGGGCCTTCTGGTCCTTGGCGTGCCGCAGCGCCATCAGGGTGTCCATCGTCTCGCCGGACTGGCTGATCACCACGACCAGCGTGGAGCGGTCCAGCACCGGGTCCCGGTAGCGGAACTCGCTGGCCACCTCGACCTCGACCGGGATCCGCGTCCAGTGCTCGATGGCGTACTTCGCGATGAGGCCCGCGTGGAAGGAGGTGCCGCAGGAGACGACGAAGACCTTGTCGATGTCGCGCAGGTCCTGGTCGGTCAGCCGCACCTCGTCCAGCACCAGCCCGCCGTCCTCACCGAGCCGCCCGAGCAGGGTGTCGGCCACGGCCTGGGGCTGCTCGGCGATCTCCTTGAGCATGAACCACTCGTGGCCGCCCTTCTCGGCGGCCTCGGCGTCCCAGTCGACGGTGTAGGCGGCGGGCTCCACGACCGTGCCGGCGAAGTCGGTGACGGTCAGGCCGCGGTGCCGGTCGATCTCGACGACCTGGTCCTGGCCGAGCTCGCGGGCCTCGCGGGTGTGGGAGATGAACGCGGCGACGTCGGAGCCGAGGAAGTACTCGCCGTCCCCGACCCCGACCACCAGCGGGCTGTTGCGGCGCGAGGCCACCAGCGTGTCCGGCTCGTCGGCGTGCGACGCGACGAGGGTGAACGCGCCCTCCAGCCGGCTGCTGACCGCGCGCATCGCCTCCGCCAGCCGCCCCGGCCCCGCCGGCGCGGCCTCGTAGGCAGCGGCGAGCAGGTGCCCGGCGACCTCGGTGTCGGTCTCCGAGGCGAACTCGATGCCGGTGGCCTCGCACTCGGAGCGCAGCGCGGCGAAGTTCTCGATGATCCCGTTGTGCACCACCGCGACCTTGCCGTCGGCGGACACGTGCGGGTGTGCGTTGCGGTCGGTCGGCCCGCCGTGCGTGGCCCACCGGGTGTGCCCGATGCCGATCGTGGACTCCGGCAGCGGGGAGTCGGCCAGCGCCTTCTCCAGGTTCGCCAGCTTCCCGGCCTTCTTGGCCGTCGCCTGCCCGCCGTCAGCGAGGACGGCCACCCCCGCCGAGTCGTACCCCCGGTACTCCAGCCGGCGCAGGCCCCCCAGGACGACGTCCAGGGCGTTCTGCGGGCCGACGTATCCCACGATGCCGCACATTCGGTCGAGGGTACCGGCGGCGGCCCGCCGCTCCCTCCCTCACACGGGTGGGAGCGTGTCGATGTGAGCGGCGTGACGTCAGTCGACGGCGGCGACGACGGCGGCGAGCCGGGCGGCGATCGCGTCGGCCTGCTCCTGCGTCGGTGCCTCGACCATCACGCGCACCAGCTGCTCGGTGCCCGACGGGCGCAGCAGCACCCGCCCGTCGTCCCCCAGCTCGGCCTCGCACTGGTTGACCGCTGCGGCGACCTCGTCGCTGGCCGACACGGCCATCCGGTCGCGCACGGGCACGTTGACCAGGGTCTGCGGCAGCCGCTGGACCACGGCGGCGAGCTCGGCCAGCGACGAGCCGGTCTCGGCCATCCGGGACAGCAGGGACAGGCCGGTGAGCAGCCCGTCGCCGGTGGTCGCGTGGTCGAGGAAGACCAGGTGGCCGCTCTGCTCGCCGCCCAGGCTCAGCCCGTGCGCGCGCAGCGCCTCGAGCACGTACCGGTCACCGACGGCGGTGGTGTGCACCGCGATGCCCGCGTCGCGCATCGCGTGGTGGAAGCCCAGGTTGCTCATGACCGTCGCGACGACGGTGTCGCCGGCCAGCCGGCCGTGCTCGTGCAGTCCGAGCGCGCAGACCGCGAGGATCGCGTCGCCGTCGACGACGGCGCCGTCGGCGGACACCGCCAGGCAGCGGTCGGCGTCGCCGTCGTGCGCGATGCCGAGGTCGGCCCCGTGTGCCCGGACCGCCTCGGTCACCGGCCCCAGGTGGGTCGAGCCCACACCGTCGTTGGTGTTCCAGCCGTCGGGCTCGCCACCGATCACGTGGACCGTGGCGCCGGCCCGGCGATACACCTCGGGCGCGCACACCGCGGCCGCGCCGTGGGCACAGTCGACGACGAGGGTCAGCCCGGTCAGCGGCCGGGACACCGTCGAGAGCAGGTGCTCGACGTAGGCGGCACCGGCGTCGGGGAGGTCGGAGACCCGGCCGATCGCCGCGCCGGTGGGCCGTGGCCCGTCGGTCGAGCCGGCGGTGACCGCCTGCTCGATGGCGGCCTCGACCGCGTCGGGCAGCTTGTGACCGCCCCGGCTGAAGAGCTTGATGCCGTTGTCGGGCATCGGGTTGTGACTGGCGGAGATCATCACGCCGAGGTCCGCGCCGGTGTGCGCGGTGAGGTGCGCGATCGCCGGGGTGGGCAGCACACCGGCCCGCAGCACCTGCGCACCGGCGCTGGCGAGGCCCGCCACGACGGCGGCCTCGAGCATCTCCCCGCTGGCGCGGGGGTCACGGCCGACGACCGCGACGGGACGCTGGGTCCCGTCGCGGTCGGCGAGCACACCGGCGGCAGCACGTGCCACCGAGAGGGCCAACTCCGGCGTGAGGTCGGCGTTGGCCCGACCCCGGACGCCGTCGGTCCCGAAGAGGCGACCCACGGGCGTACCGGTCAGCGCTTCGAGTACTGAGGCGCCTTGCGGGCCTTCTTGAGCCCGTACTTCTTGCGCTCGGTGACGCGGGGGTCCCGGGTCAGGAAGCCGGCCTTCTTGAGGGCCGGGCGGTCCTCGGCCTCGACGGCGACGAGCGCACGGGCGATGGCCAGGCGCAGCGCCCCGGCCTGGCCGCTGACACCGCCACCCCGGAGGATGCCGACGACGTCGTACTGCTCGGTGCGCTCGACGGTCACGAACGGCTCACGGATGAGCTGCTGGTGCACCTTGTTCGGGAAGTACTCCTCGATGGTGCGGCCGTTGAGCCGGAACTGGCCGGTGCCCGGCAGCAGGCGCACGCGGACGATGGCCTCCTTGCGCCGGCCGACGGTCTGCACCGGACGCCCCTCGGCGTCGGTCACGGTGAGGGCGGTCGTCACTGGGCCACCTGCTTGATCTCGTAGGACTGGGGCTGCTGGGCGGCGTGCGGGTGCTCGGGCCCGGCGTACACCTTCAGCTTCTTGAGCATCTGACGGCCCAGGCTGTTGTGCGGCAGCATGCCCTTGATCGCGCGCTCGATGACGCGGTCGGGGTGCGTGCGCAGCTGGTCGCCGACGTTGATCCGCTTGAGGCCGCCCGGGTAGCCCGAGTGGCGGTAGGCGATCTTCTCGTCGCGCTTGGAGCCGGTTAGCGCGACCTTCCCCGCGTTGACGATGACGACGAAGTCGCCGACGTCGACGTGCGGGGCGTACTGGGGCTTGTGCTTGCCGCGGAGCAGGATCGCGGTCTGGCTGGCGAGTCGACCGAGCACCACGTCGGTGGCGTCGATGACGTGCCAGGCCCGGCTGACCTCGCCGGGCTTGGGGGTGTACGTGCGCACGGCGCTCGTGTCCTCCGTCGTCGTCGGGGCGGCTGGTGGATCGCCTCACCGAGCACGGGAGACGGGACGGCACGCGGACACCAGCCGGCCGCGCGCACCAGCGGACGACGATACCAGCCGGCGGGACCGGCCCTCCCGGCCGCCGATCGGTCCCCGACCGCGACCCCACCGCCGGTCCGCGTCCGCGCCCCGGTCCGCTCCTCGCCCGCCGGCGCTCGCCGCGATGCTTCCTCGCTCGCCGGCGCTCGCCGCGATGCTTCCTCGCTCGCCGGCGCTCGCCGCGATGCTCCCGTGGCCGTCAGCGGACTTCGCGCAGCACCCCGGTGTCCACGTCGTAGACCGTCCCGCGCACGTCGGAGGACACCAGGTACGGGCAGGCCCGCAGCGTCCGGACCGACTCGCGGACGTCCTCCTCGACGTCGGCGAAGCCCTGCACCGGCCAGTCGGGGCGCACCCCCGTGGCCCGTTCGACCACGTCGAGGACGGCGGCGTCCTCGGCGCCCTCCATGCCGCAGCGGGTGTGGTGGACCAGGACCACCTCCCGGGTGCCGAGCACGTGCTGGGAGATGGCCAGCGAGCGCAGGGTGTCGGCGGTGACGACCCCGCCGGCGTTGCGGATGACGTGGGCGTCACCGGGCTCCAGCCCGAGGATCCGGTAGACGTCCATCCGCGCGTCCATGCAGGCCACGACGGCGACCGCGCGGGCCGGCCGGGCCGGCTGCCCACCGGGCGACTGCTGCGCCCACCGTGCGTTCGCCGCCAGCATCCGGTCCACCTCGGCCACGGCCACCCTCCTCGATCCCGGCTGGCCAGACCCTAGCGGCGCCGTGCGCCGCCCTGCGGGGTGCCCTCGGCGGTGATCGGTCAGGATGGGCCTCGTGCGCACGGTCGAGGAACACCAGGCGGTCGTCGCGGCGCTGCTCGCCCCGCTGGGCGAGGAGGAGGTGCCGCTGGCGGCCGCGCACAACCGGGTCCTCGCCCGGGACGTGACCGCGCGGGTCTCGCTGCCCGGCTTCGACAACTCCGCGATGGACGGCTACGCCGCGCGCTCGGTGGAGGTGGCGGCCCTCCCGGCGCGGCTGCCGGTCGCCGACGACGTCCCGGCCGGGCGCACCGACGTCCGCCCGCTCGAGCCCGGCACCGTGCAGCGGATCATGACCGGCGCCCCGCTCCCGGACGGCGCCGACGTCGTCGTGCCGGTCGAGCTCACCGACGGCGCCACCGACGTGGTCGAGATCCGCGACGCCCCGGCCGCCGGCACCCACCTGCGGCGGGCCGGGGAGGACATCGCCGCCGGGACGGTCGCGCTGACCGCCGGCAGCCCGCTCGGCGCGGCCCAGCTCGGCCTGGCCGCCGCCGTGGGCGCGCGGACGCTGTGGGTGCGCCGCCGCCCGCGGGTGCTGGTGCTCTCCACCGGCAGCGAGCTGGTCTCCCCCGGTGAGCCGTTGCTGCCCGGGCAGATCTACGAGTCCAACTCCGCGCTGCTGGTCGCCGCCGTGGCGGACGCCGGGGGGACGGCGCGGCGGCTGCACTTCGTGCCCGACGACGTCGGCGAGTTCCTCGCCACCGTCCGGGCGGAGCTGGCCACCGCCGACCTGCTCGTGACCAGCGGCGGGGTCAGCGCCGGCGCCTACGAGGTGGTCAAGGACGCCTTCCGCGAGCTGGGCACCGTCGAGTTCGTCAAGGTCGCGATGCAGCCCGGCGGCCCGCAGGGGGCGGGCACGGTGGACGGCGTCCCCGTCGTCACCCTGCCCGGCAACCCGGTGAGCGCGTTCGTCTCGTTCGAGGTGTTCGTCCGGCCCGCGTTGCGCCGCGCGCTGGGCCACGCCGCCCCCGGCCGGCTGCGCGCCCCCGCGACCCTGACCGCCCCGCTGCGCTCCCCGGCCGGGCGCCGCCAGTTCCTCCGCGGCCGCTACGACGCCGGCACCGTCTCCCAGGTGGGCGGGCCGGGCTCGCACCTGGTCGCCCACCTGGCCCGCGCCAACTGCCTGGTCGTCGTCCCCGAGGACGTCACCGAGCTGCCCGCCGGCGCCCCGGTGGACGTCGTGCTGATCGAAGGAGCGCTGCAATGAGCGACAGGCTCACGCACGTCGACGAGGCCGGCGCCGCCCGCATGGTCGACGTCTCCGCCAAGCCGGTCACCGCCCGCGAGGCCACGGCCGCCGGCCGGGTGCTGGTCAGCCCCGAGGTGGTGGCGCTGCTGCGCGGCGAGGGCGTGCCCAAGGGGGACGCCGTGGCCGTGGCACGCATCGCGGGCATCGCCGGCGCCAAGCGGACGCCGGACCTGGTGCCGCTGTGCCACCCCATCGCCCTGCACGGGGTCACCGTGGACGTGACCGTCGCCGACGACGCCGTCGAGATCGTCGCCACCGCCCGCACCGCGGACCGCACCGGCGTGGAGATGGAAGCGCTCACCTCGGTCGCCGTCGCCGGGCTGACCGTGATCGACATGGTCAAGGCCGTCGACCCGCGCGCGTCCATCACCGACGTCCGGCTGCTGGCAAAGTCCGGCGGCAAGAGCGGGGAGTGGCGGCGGTGAGCGGCCGGCTGCCGGACGACGCCCGCGCCGTCGTCGTCACCGCCTCCAACCGGGCGTCGGCCGGGGTCTACGAGGACCGCAGCGGCCAGGTGCTGGCCGAGGGACTGCGCGCCCTCGGGTTCACCGTCGAGGGCCCGCACGTGCGCCCGGACGACGCCGCCGAGCTGGAGATGGTGCTGCTCCAGGCGATCGGCTCCGGCGCCGACGTCGTCGTCACCACCGGCGGCACGGGGCTGTCCCCCACCGACGTCACGCCCGAGGCCACCCGCCGGGTGCTCGACCGGGAGGCCCCCGGCATCGCCGAGGCCGTGCGGCGGTACGGCGAGAGCGAGGTGCCGACCGCGGTGCTCTCCCGCGGCCTCGCCGGCACCGCCGGGCGCACGCTCGTCGTGAACCTGCCCGGCTCGACCGGTGGGGTGCGGGACGGGCTCGCCGTGCTGGGGCCGCTGCTCCCCCACGTCGTCTCGCAGCTCCGCGGCGGCGACCACCCGCGTCCCTGAGCGATGCGCGTCCGCGTGTCCCTCGCTGGGTGGGAGGTCGACTGCTGCCAGCACCTGCCCGAGGTCGGTGACCCGGTCGGCCGGCCACTGGAGTGGCACGACCTCCCCGACGCCCCCGGCGCCTTCGACATCCGGTGGTCCACCCGCGCCGTGACCCTGAGCCGGGACGACGCCCGGGTGGTCGGCGTCGACGCCGGCCTGGTGCTCGGCCGCGGGGGCCTCCGCGCGTGGTGGCCGGCGCCCGCAGCGGACCCGGTGCCGCGGCGCGGCCTGCTGGTGGTGCAGGCGCACGTCGGCGTCCCGTCGATCGTGCCGGACACCCGGGGACGGGCCACCGGCGTCGAGGGGGTCGACGGCGGGTGGCTGGTGGGCATCGACGTCGTCCACTGACCGGCTCCGTCCCGAGCCCGGGCGCACGCGCGTCGGCGAGCTAGTCGTCCAGGACGATCCGTTCCGGGCGGGTGTAGACGTTGCAGCCGTCACCGCGGAGGAAGCCGACCAGCGTGATGCCCACCTCCGCGGCCAGCTCCACCGCCAGGGACGACGGCGCCGACACCGCGGCCAGCACGGGGATGCCGGCCATCGCCGCCTTCTGCGTCAGCTCGAAGCTCGCCCGCCCGCTCACCATGAGCACGTGCCCGGACAGCGGCAGCCGCCCGCCGCGCACCCCGTCGCCGATGACCTTGTCGACGGCGTTGTGCCGGCCGACGTCCTCGCGCAGGGCCACCATCTCGCCGCCCGCGGTGAACAGCCCCGCCGCGTGCAGCCCGCCGGTCTTGTCGAAGACCTGCTGGGCCGCGCGCAGCCGGTCCGGCAGCGCGAGCAGCGTCGCCAGCGGCAGCCGGAGGTCGTCCCCCGCCACGTCGTGCCGCGTCTTCGTACGGATCGCGTCGATGCTGGCCTTGCCGCAGACGCCGCAGGAGCTGGTCGTGTAGAAGTTCCGGTCCAGCGCGGTGTCCGGGGCCTCCACGCCGGGGGCCAGGTCGACGTCGACGACGTTGTAGGTGTTGCGGCCGTCGGCGTCCACCGAGTCGCAGTAGCGCAGCCCCAGCACGTCGCCGGACCCGGCGATCACGCCCTCGGTGGCCAGGAAGCCGTGCACCAGGTCGAAGTCGTCGCCCGGCGTGCGCATCGTGACCGCCAGCGCCTGGCCGTCCAGCCGGATCTCCAGCGGCTCCTCGGCCGCGACCGTGTCCGGGCGGGTGCTGTGTGCCGCGCCGCGGATCCGCAGCACCGGTGTCCGGCTCGTGACTCGTCCCACGGCTGGCGACGGTAACCCCTACGGTCGCAACGTGTCCGAACTGCCGCCCTACGCCGCCGTCGTCCTGGCCGGCGGCCGCGCGGCGCGGATGGGCGGGCAGGCCAAACCACAGCTGGACGTCGGCGGCCGCACCATCCTCGAGGCGGTCCTCGCCGCCGTCCCGGACGCCTCGCCGCGGATTGTGGTCGGCCCGCCCCAGCCGGTGCCGGCCGACGTCCTGGTGGTCCGCGAGGACCCGCCGCGCGGCGGCCCGGTCGCCGCGATGCGGGCCGGGCTGGCGCAGGTGCCCACCGACGTGGTGGCGCTGCTCGCCGGCGACCTGCCGTTCCTCACCGGCGCCCTCGTGCGGGCGCTGCGCGCGCGGCTGACCGGCGACGGCGTGCTCGTCGTCGACGACACCGACCGCGACCAGCTACTGCTCGGGGTCTGGCGGACCGCGGCGCTGCGCGCGGCTGTCGCCGGCGTCGAGGGCCCGACCTCCGTGCGCCGGGCGCTGGCCCCGCTCGCCGTCCGCCGGCTGCACCCGGAGGTCGGCCCCGGGCAGCCACCGCCGTGGACCGACTGCGACACCCCCGCCGACCTCGCCCGCGCCCGGACGGCCGCGGCCCGCCGGGTTCCGCGCCGCCCCGGGGGGTAGGGCGCAGGCCATGCGCATCGTCATCGCCGGGGCCCACGGGCAGGTCGCCCGCCGCCTCGGCCGCCTGCTCTCCGCCCGCGGCGACACGGTGCTGGGCATCGTCCGCAACCCCGCGCACTCCGACGACCTGCGCGCCGACGGGGTCGAGCCGGTGGTCCTCGACCTCGCGCAGGCCGGCGTCGAGCAGGTGGCCGAGGTGGTCTCCGGGGCGGATGCCGTCGTCTTCGCCGCCGGCGCGGGCCCGGGCAGCGGCGCGGCCCGCAAGCACACCGTCGACAAGGGGGCGGCCCTGCTGCTGGCCGACGCGGCCGAGCGGGCCGGCGTCCGCCCGTACCTGCTGGTGTCCTCGATGGGCGCCGAGCAGGCCCGGCAGGGGACGCCGCAGGGCATGGACCCGGTCTTCGCCGTCTACCTGCAGGCCAAGCTGGCCGCCGAGGACGCGATCCTGCCGCGCCCCGGGCTCGACACCGTCGTCCTGCGGCCCGGCCGGCTCACCGACGAGCCCGGCACCGGCCGGGTCACCCTCCAGCACGGCGTGGAGTACGGCGACGTCCCGCGGGACGACGTCGCCGCCGTGCTGCTCGCGCTGCTGGTCGCCGGGAAGACGAACGAGGTCGTCGAGCTGGTCAGCGGGAACACCCCGATCGCGGAGGCCGTCGCCGCGCTGCCCTGACCGAGGACCCCGTCCCTGGTCAGGAGCGCAGCGCTCGGGTGACCACCGCCCGGGCGGCGAGCTCGGCGTCGGGCGGGTAGTCCACCCCGACCAGGGTGAGCCCCGCCGCGGGGACGACCGGCACCTCGCTGGAGCGCTCGGTGCGGCTCAGCAGCGCGGCCGGCCACTCCGGTGGACGCCGCCCCTCCCCCACGGCGGTGAGGGCTCCGACGAGGCTGCGGACCATCGAGTGGCAGAAGGCGTCCGCGGACGCCCGCACGGTCACCAGGTCGCCCTCGCGGGCGACGTCCAGGGTCAGCAGCGTGCGGATCGTCGTGGCGAACTCGCGACGACGGCAGAACGCGGCGAAGTCGTGCATGCCGAGGAGGTGGTCCGCGGCAGCGCCCATGGCGTCGACGTCGAGTCGCCGCGGCCAGCCGACCGTGTCCGCGCGGCGCAGCGGCGGCGGCCCGCTGTCGGCGTCGGTGAGCCGGTAGACGTAGTGCCGGCGCAGTGCCGCGAAGCGGGCGTCGAAGTCCGGCGGCGCCTCCTCGACGGCGGTGACGGCGATGTCGGGCGGCAGGACCCGGCGCAGCCTGCGCACCAGCCGCCCGCGGTGCTCCTCCCAGACGGTCCGCGGGACGTCGGTGTGGGCGACCTGGCCGGTGGCGTGCACGCCGGCGTCGGTGCGCCCGGCGACGGTGAGCCCGGCGGGGTGCCGCAGCACGGTGGCCAGGGCCGCCTCGAGGTCGCCCTGGACGCTGCGGAGCACCGGCTGCCGCGCCCAGCCGTGCAGCGCGGTGCCGTCGTACGAGACGGCCAGCCGGAGACGGACGAGCCCGCCACCGGGTGCGGTGGCGGGCTCGTCAGCGGTGCGTGGAGTGGTCAGCGACCGCTCACTTCGGGTCGGGGGCGGCCTCGCCCCCGGGGGCCTGCAGACCGGCGGTCGCGGCGTCGCCCAGTTCGGCGGCCTCCACCTCGGCGGCGGCCGCGCGGGCCACCTCCGGGGACAGCGCCGGGTCCTCGACGATCGCCACGTTCTCGCGCTGCGGCTGCGGGGTGACGTCGGCGTCGTCCTGGTGCTCGCCGTCCGGGTTGAACAGGTCGGTGACGACCTGCTGGGCCTCGGGGTCGGCCTCGCCGGACGTCACGGCCGGCGAGGTGTCGCCGCCGGGACCGGTGGTCTCGCCCTCGGACGTCGCACCCTGGTCACCCCCACCGACGGAGACCCCGGCGGCGCCGGCGGGGGCGCCCTCGCCCGGGTTCTCCCGCTCGCTCATCGCGCGCCGTCCGTGCCCTCGGCGTCGTTCGGGGACCCGGCGTCGTTCGGGGACTCGGCATCCGCGGCCACGGCCTCGTCCGCCTCGGTCGCGGCGGCGGCGTCCTCGGTGCCGGCGTCCGCGACGGTGGGCTCACCGGTCGCCGTGGCGCCGGCGTCGGCTGTCGTCGCCTCGGTGTCGGCGTCGGCGGTCTCGAGCGCGTCGGCGGTGACCTCACCGGCGGCGGACGCGGCACCGGCACCGGCGGTGGCACCGGCGAAGCGGGTGCCGCGGGCGCGCTCGGCCTCGCCGACCGCCTGCTGGGCGACCGTCTGGCCCTCGACCAGCTCGATGACCGCCATGGGGGCGTTGTCGCCCTTGCGCGGGCCCACCTTGGTGATGCGGGTGTAGCCGCCCGGACGGTTCGCGAAGCGCGGCCCGATCTCGGCGAACAGCGTGTGGACGACGTCCTTGTCCCGGATCGTCGTCATCACCTGACGACGGGCGTGCAGGTCACCGCGCTTGGCGAAGGTCACCAGCTTCTCGGCCAGGGGACGCAGCCGCTTGGCCTTGGTCTCGGTGGTGGTGATCCGCCCGTGCTCGAACAGCGACGTGGCCAGGTTGGCCAGCATCAGCCGTTCGTGCGAGGGGGAACCGCCGAGACGGGGGCCCTTGGTGGGGGTGGGCATGTCGGTCCTTCCTCAGGCTGCCGGGCCGCGGTGCCGGCTGCGTTCCATGGTGGTGCTGATGTTCGTGCGCGGGTGGTGCGTCCGGGCCAGTGTGGCGGGCCCGGGAGCGGCGCCGGACGGCGGGTGATCCCGCCGTCCGGCACGCGCCTCAGAGCTGCTCGGTCTCCTGGTAGGAGCCGTCGTCGTACTGGACCTGGTCGTAGCCGGCGGCGAACTCGCCGTGGCCCTGGTAGGCGTCGGTCTCGTAGCCCTCGTCGTAGCTCTCGATCGAGGTGGGGATGAACCCGGGCGGGCTGTCCTTGAGCGCCAGGCCCATGGCCGCCAGCTTCATCTTGACCTCGTCGATCGACTTGGCCCCGAAGTTCCGGATGTCGAGCAGGTCGGCCTCCGAGCGGGTGACGAGCTCCCCGACAGTGTGCACGCCCTCGCGCTTGAGGCAGTTGTAGGACCGGACGGTGAGGTCCATGTCCTCGATCGGCATCGAGAAGTTCGCGATGTCGGCGGCCTCGGCGGGGCTCGGGCCGACCTCGATGCCCTCGGCGTCGATGTTCAGCTCGCGGAGCAGACCGAACAGCTCGACCAGCGTGGAGCCGGCGGACGCGATGGCGTCGCGCGGGGCGATCGACGGCTTGGTCTCGACGTCGACGACCAGGCGGTCGAAGTCGGTGCGCTGCTCGACGCGGGTCGCCTCCACGGCGTAGGTGACCTTGAGGACCGGCGAGTAGATCGAGTCCACGGGGATGCGGCCGATCTCCTGGCCGGGCTGCTTGTTCTGCGGCGCCGGCACGTAGCCGCGGCCCCGCTCGACGACCAGCTCGATTTCCAGCCGGCCCTTGCCGTTCAGGGTCGCGATGTGCAGCTCGGGGTTGTGCACCTCGACACCGGCCGGGGGCGCGATGTCGGCGGCGGTGACCTCACCGGGGCCCTGCTTGCGCAGGTACATGGTCACCGGCTCGTCGGAGTCGGAGCTGACGACCAGGCCCTTGAGGTTCAGGATGATCTCGGTGACGTCCTCCTTGACGCCCGGCACGGTGGTGAACTCGTGCAGGGTGCCCTCGATCCGGATGCTGGTGACAGCAGCGCCGGGGATCGACGACAGGAGGGTGCGGCGCAGGGAGTTGCCGAGGGTGTAGCCGAAGCCGGGCTCCAGCGGCTCGATGACGAACCGCGAGCGCGACTCGGAGAGGGTCTCCTCGGTCAGCGTGGGGCGCTGTGCGATGAGCATGGTGCAGTTCTCCTTCTGGTCCTCCGGCGACCGCCATATGACGCCGTGAGGGAGTGGTGCCGGCGAGGCGGACATCGGTCCACCCGCCCTGCCGTCGTTCGGCCCCCTGCCCCCCGCGCCGCGCGGAGCGTGGCGTGGGGGGCAGGGGGTCCTCGTACTACTTGGAGTAGAGCTCGACGATCAGCTGCTCCTGGACCGGGGTGTCGATCACCTGGCGGGCCGGGACGCTGTGGACCAGCACGCGCAGCTGGCTGCTGATGACCTCCAGCCACGGCGGCACCGGGCGCTCGCCGGCGCGGGCCTGGGCGATCTCGAAGGGCAGCATCCGCCGCGACTTCTCGGCGACCTCGATGATGTCGTTGGAGCTCACCCGGTACGACGGGATGTCGACCTTGCGGCCGTTGACCCGGATGTGGCCGTGGCGCACCAGCTGACGGGCCATGTCACGGGACTCGGCGAAGCCGGCCCGGTACACGACGTTGTCCAGGCGTGACTCGAGGATCTGCAGCAGGACCTCACCGGTCTTGCCCGACTTCTTGTTGGCCTCTTCGTAGTAGCCGCGGAACTGCTTCTCCAGCACGCCGTAGATGCGGCGGGCCTTCTGCTTCTCGCGCAGCTGCAGCAGGTACTCGCTGTCCTTGCTGCGGCCCCGGCCGTGCTCGCCCGGCGGGTACGGCCGGATCTCGATCGGGCACTTCGGGGACTCGCACTTGCTGCCCTTGAGGAACAGCTTCATCTTCTCGCGCCGGCACATGCGGCAGTCGGCTCCGGTGTAACGGGCCACGTCAGGTACTCCTCGTCAGTCTCGTCAGTGGCCGGTCAGACCCGGCGGCGCTTCTTGGGGCGGCAGCCGTTGTGCGGCTGCGGGGTCACGTCCTGGATCTGGCCGACCTCGAGGCCGGTGGCCTGCAGGGACCGGATGGCGGTCTCACGGCCGGAGCCGGGGCCCTTGACGAAGACGTCGACCTTGCGCATGCCGTGCTCCTGCGCCTTGCGCGCGGCGTTCTCGGCGGCCATCTGCGCGGCGAACGGCGTGGACTTGCGCGAGCCCTTGAAGCCGACGTGGCCGGCCGAGGCCCAGCTGATCACGTTCCCGGTGGGGTCGGTGATCGACACGATCGTGTTGTTGAACGTGCTCTTGATGTGCGCGGCGCCGTGGGCGACGTTCTTCTTCTCCTTGCGGCGGACCTTCTTGGCGCCGGCCGCAGTACGAGCCCTGGGAGGCATGTATCCGGTTCCTCTTGTCTTTCGTGGCCTGGTGAGGGAATGGAACGGCCCCGGCGCAGGGGCCCGGCCCGAGCGGAGCGAGGGCTGGGGGGCGCCGGGGTCCTTCTACTTCTTGCCGGCCTTCTTCTTGCCGGCGATGGTCTTGCGCGGGCCCTTGCTCGAGCGCGCGTTGGTGCGGGTGCGCTGCCCGTGCACGGGCAGACCGCGACGGTGACGCAGGCCCTGGTAGCAGCCGATCTCCACCTTGCGGCGGATGTCGGCGGCCACCTCGCGGCGCAGGTCACCCTCGACCCGGAAGTGCTCGTCGATGTAGTCGCGCAGCTTCAGCAGGTCCTCGTCCGTGAGGTCCTTGGCGCGCAGGTCGGGGCTGACGCCCGTCGCGGCCAGGGTCTCCTTGGCGTGGGTCTTGCCGATGCCGTAGATGTAGGTGAGCGCGATCTCCATCCGCTTCTCGCGGGGCAGGTCGACGCCGGCCAGTCGTGCCATGTCCAGGTACTCCCTCAGCCCTGCCGCTGCTTGTGGCGGGCGTTGTCGCAGATGACCATGACCCGGCCGTGCCGGCGGATCACCTTGCACTTGTCGCAGATCTTCTTCACCGACGGCTGGACCTTCACCGGTGCCGCCCCTCATTCCTGTCGATCGTGCGCCGAGCGCGCCCGCCCCTCGGGGCTGCGCGCAGCGGCGGTTACTTGTACCGGTAGACGATGCGACCGCGGGTCAGGTCGTAGGGCGAGAGCTCCACGACCACGCGGTCCTCGGGCAGGATGCGGATGTAGTGCTGCCGCATCTTGCCGCTGATGTGGGCGAGCACCCGGTGCCCGTTCTGCAGCTCGACCCGGAACATCGCGTTGGGCAGCGGCTCGACGACGCGACCCTCGACCTCGATGGCCCCGTCCTTCTTCGCCATGCCCTACACGGCCTCCCTGTCTCGGTGGTGCTGGTGCCCTCGCGCGCCCATGCCGGGACCCGGCGGACGCACTCGGTGGTGTACGGAACGGGTGGAGCAGACGCTCCCGCGAGGGCGCTCCGGGTCGTGCGGCCACAGCACGACAGCAGAGCGGCGCGAGCGCCATCGGCCACTGTACCCCGCCCCGGCGCGCCTCTCCAACCCGGCCCTCGTCACAGCCGGCCAGGTCCCGGGTGTGCGAAGGGTGGGGAGGGCGGGGTCCTTGTTCAGGTGCGGGGGGTGATCCCGAAGGGGGCCAGGCCCGCGACGCCGCCGTCCTCGGCCGTGAGGACCCACGGGCCCTCCGGTGTGATGGCGACGCTGTGCTCGAAGTGGGCCGCGCGCGACCCGTCCTTCGTCACCACGGTCCAGCCGTCCTCGAGCTCCACCGTGGCCGGGTCCCCGACGGTGACCATCGGCTCGATGGCCAGGGCGAGCCCCGGCACCAGCCGCGGACCTCGTCCGGGCCGGCCGTAGTTGAGCACGTGCGGGTCCTGGTGCATCTCGGTGCCGATCCCGTGACCGCCGTAGTGGTCGACGATCCCGTACGGGTGCTGCTCCGCGGTGACCGTCTGCTCGACGGCGTGGCTGATGTCGGTCAGCCGGCCACCCGCGATCGCCCTGGCCAGACCCGCCCACATCGACCGCTCGGTGACGTCGATGAGCGCGGCGTCCTCTGCGGACGGCTCCCCGACGGTCACGGTGACCGCCGAGTCGCCGTGCCAGCCGTGCAGGATCGCGCCGCAGTCGATGGAGACGTTGTCGCCCTCGGCGAGCGTGCGGCTCCGGTTCGGTATGCCGTGCACGATCTCGTCGTTGATCGACGCGCAGATGCTGCCGGTGAACCCGTGGTACCCGAGGAAGGAGGGCACCGCGCCGGCGCTGCGGATGTGGTCCTCGGCGATCGCGTCCAGCTCACCGGTGGTGACGCCGGGGCGCACCGCCCCCCGCACCGCGGCGATGGCGCCGGCGACGACGAGCCCGGCGCCCCGCATGAGCTCCAGCTCGTGCGGCGTCTTGATCTGGATCATCCGTCCACTCCACTTCGCCAGCAGCGGGATCCGGCCGAGGATCCCCGCGGCCGTCACGACGCCGCCGTCTCCAGCCCGCGCCCGGCCCGGATCACGCGCTCCCGCGGGCCTCCAGCGCGCTCATCGCCCGCTGGGTGACCTCCTCCACCGCGCCGATGGCGTCGATGCGCGAGAGCAGTCCCTCGCCCTCGTACCAACCCGACAGCGGGGCGGTCTGTTCCCGGTAGACCTGTAGCCGGTGACGCACCGTCTCGGGCTCGTCGTCGGAACGCTGCACCCACTGACCGTCGACGAGCATCCGGCGGCCGGAGAGCCGGCGCACCAGCTCGTCCTCGTCGACGACGAGCTCGAGGACGCAGTCCAGCCCGTGCCCGAGCTCCCGGAGGGAGTCCCGCAGCTGCTCGGCCTGGGCGATGGTCCGCGGGAAGCCGTCGAGCAGGAACCCGCCCTTGGCGTCGGTCTCGGCCAGCCGGTCCTTGACCATGGCCACGGTGATCTCGTCGGGGACGAGGTCGCCGGCGTCCATGTAGGACTTCGCCTGCACGCCGAGCTCGGTCTCGCCGCTCACGTTGGCGCGGAAGATGTCACCGGTCGAGATGGCGGGGACGCCGAGCTGCCCGGCGATGATCTGAGCCTGGGTGCCCTTGCCCGCTCCGGGGGGGCCCAGCAGGACGACGCGCACTACTTCAGGAACCCTTCGTAGTTGCGCTGGTTGAGTTGCGTCTCGATCTGCTTCACCGTCTCCAACCCCACTCCGACCATGATGAGGACCGCCGTCCCCCCGAACGGGAAGTTCTGGTTCTGACCCGCCTGCGTGATGGACAGGAAGAAGTTCGGCAGCACGGCCACGATGCCGAGGTACAGGGACCCGGGCAGGGTGATCCGGGACAGCACGTACTGCAGGTACTCCGCGGTCGGCCGACCGGGGCGGATGCCCGGGATGAAGCCGCCGTAGCGCTTCATGTCCTCGGCGCGCTCCTCCGGGTTGAACGTGATCGACACGTAGAAGTACGTGAAGAAGACGATCAGGCCGAAGTAGAGGGCCACGTGCACCGGGCTGCTCTGGTCGATGACGTAGTTCTCGAAGAACTGGCGCACCGGCCCGGTCTCGTTGCCCTGGAGCTGCGTGATCAGCTGCGGCAGGTAGAGCAGCGACGAGGCGAAGATGACCGGGATGACGCCGGCCTGGTTGACCTTCAGCGGCAGGTAGGTCGACGTCCCGCCGTACATCCTGCGGCCGACCATCCGCTTGGCGTACTGGACGGGGATCCGCCGCTGGGCCTGCTCGACGTAGACGACCGAGCCGATGACCAGCAGGGCGAAGGCGCAGACGACGGCGAAGACCAGCGCCCCGCGGGTCTGCAGGATGGCGCCACCCTCGGCCGGGATGCGCGCCGCGATCGAGGTGAAGATCAGCACGGACATGCCGTTGCCGATCCCCTTCTCCGTCAGCAGCTCGCCGAGCCACATGATCACCGCGGTGCCGGCCGTGAGCGCGACCACCAGGACGATCGTCGTCCAGATGGAGTCCGACGGGATGATGTCCTGCGGGCAGCCGGGGAACAGCTGGCCGCTGCGGGCGAGCGCGATGATGCCGGTGCTCTGCAGGACGGCGAGGGCGATCGTGAGGTAGCGGGTGTACTGGGTCAGCTTTGCCTGACCCGACTGCCCTTCCTTCTTCAGCTGCTCGAAGCGCGGGATGACCACGACCAGCAGCTGCACGATGATGCTCGCCGTGATGTACGGCATGATGCCGAGCGCGAAGACGCTCAGGCGCAGCAGCGCACCGCCGGAGAACAGGTTGACCAGCGAGTAGAGGTCGCGCTGGTCGGAGGCCTGTGCGGCCTCGAGGCAGCTGTTGATGGCCTCGACCGAGACGCCGGGGCCGGGGATCGCGGCCCCCAGCCGGTACACGGCGATGATCGCCAGGGAGAACAGCAGCTTGCGCCGGAGGTCTGGCGTCCGGAACGCCGCGGCGAACGCCTGCAGCACGTGCCCTCCCCTACTCGGTCGGTCGAGACTAACAGCGGCCCTTGAACGTCCCAGGACCGCAGAAGGCCCCCCTGCAGGGCCCCGCCGCGAGCTAGCGAGCGGCGGGGGGCAGGGGGGTCCTCTTTCAGATGCGGGTGGTGCTGCCCCCGGCGGCGCCGATCTTCTCGGCGGCCGACGCGGAGAAGGCGTGCGCGTGGACGTGGACCTGGACACCGCCTAGGTCGCCGGTGCCCAGCACCTTCACCGGCTGGCCGCGGCGCACGGCGCCGGCCTCGGCGAGGGTGTCTGGGTTGACCGAGCCGCCCTGCGGGAACAGGGAGGCGATCCGGTCGAGGTTGACGACCTGGAAGACGACCTTGTTCGGGTTCTTGAAGCCGGACAGCTTGGGCAGCCGCATGTGCAGCGGCGTCTGTCCGCCCTCGAAGCGCGCGGAGGTGTTGCCGCGCGCGCCGGTGCCCTTGGTGCCGCGACCGGCGGTCTTGCCCTTGGAGCCCTCACCGCGACCCACGCGGGTCTTCGGGGTGTGGGCGCCGGGGGCCGGACGCAGGTGGTGGACCTTGAGAGTCATGTGGGTTCCCTGCTCAGCTGATCTCTTCGACGGTGACCAGGTGCGGCACCGTCGCGACCATCCCGCGGATCTCGGGACGGTCCTCCTGGACGACCGAGTCGTTGATCCGCTTGAGGCCCAGCGAGCGCAGCGTCTGGCGCTGGTTGGGCTTGGTGCCGATCGCCGACCGGATCTGGGTGACCTTCAGCTGCGCCATCTCAGACCCCCTGGCCCGCACGCGCCCGCAGCATGGCCGCGGGGGCGACGTCCTCGAGGGGGAGACCGCGGCGGGCCGCGATCTCCTCGGGACGGACGAGCTCCCGCAGGGCCTGCATCGTGGCGTGCACGATGTTGATCGGGTTCGAGGACCCGAGGCTCTTGGAGAGCACGTCGTGGATGCCGGCGCACTCGAGCACGGCACGCACCGGGCCACCGGCGATGACACCGGTACCCGGGCTGGCCGGCTTCAGCAGCACGACGCCGGCCGCCGCCTCACCCTGCACGGGGTGCGGGATGGTGCTGGCGATGCGCGGCACCTTGTAGAAGTGCTTCTTGGCCTCCTCGACGCCCTTGGCGATCGCCGCGGGCACCTCCTTGGCCTTGCCGTAGCCGACGCCCACGGTGCCGTCGCCGTCGCCCACGATCACCAGGGCGGTGAAGCTGAAGCGCCGACCGCCCTTGACGACCTTGGACACGCGGTTGATGGCCACCACGCGCTCGATGAAGTTGCTCTTCTCGGCAGGCGCGCCGCCGGGCCCCCGCCCGCCGTCACGACGGTCGCGGCGGTCGTTGCCGCCGCCGGCGCCGCCGCCGCGTCGCTGTGGTCCTGGCATCAGACGTCCCTCTCGATCTGCTCGCTCACGGTGTCGCTCATCAGAAGTCCAGCCCGCCCTCACGGGCGCCGTCGGCCAGCGCCGCGATCCGGCCCTGGTACCGGTTGCCACCCCGGTCGAAGACGACCGCGGTGATGCCGGCGGCCTTCGCGCGGTCGGCCACCAGGGCGCCGACCTGGCGGGCCAGCGTGGACTTGTCGCCCTCGGCGGTGCGCAGGCTGGGGTCCAGCGTCGAGGCACTGACCAGGGTACGGCCGACGGTGTCGTCGACGACCTGGACGTGGATGTGCCGCGAGCTGCGCTTGACCACCAGGCGCGGACGCTCCGGGGTCCCCGACACGCGCTTGCGCAGCCGGGTGTGCCGGCGCAAGCGGGAGACCCGCCGCGCGGTGCTGATGTCGGTGCCCACGGGCTTGTGCACCCGAGCACCGCTCTTCTCGGTCTGTGCCATCACTTACCCGTCTTCCCGACCTTGCGCTTGACGACCTCGCCCTGGTAGCGCACGCCCTTGCCCTTGTACGGGTCCGGACGGCGCAGCCCACGGATGTTGGCCGCGACCTGGCCCACCAGCTGCTTGTCGATGCCGGTCACCCGCAGGCGGGTGGGCGACTCGACGGCGAAGGTGATGCCCTCGGGGGCCCTCACCGGCACCGGGTGGCTGTAGCCGAGGGCGAACTCGAGGTCCGACCCGCGGGCCTGCACGCGGTACCCGACGCCGACGATCTCGAGGGTCTTGGTGTAGCCCTCGGTCACGCCGGTGATCATGTTGGCGATGAGCGTGCGCGACAGCCCGTGCAGGGCCCGGCTCTCCCGCTCGTCGTCCGGGCGCTGCACCTGCAGCGTCCCGTCGTCGCTGCGCCCGACGGTGATGGGCGAGGCGACGGTGTGGCTCAGCGTGCCCTTGGGACCCTTGACGCTCAGCGTCTGGCCGTCGATGGTGACGTCCACGCCACCGGGCACGGGAATCGGCAGTCGTCCGATTCGCGACATGTCACTCGCTCCTCACCAGACGTAGGCGAGGACTTCCCCACCCACGCCCTTCTTGTTCGCCTGGCGGTCGGTCAGGAGCCCCGTCGAGGTGGAGATGATGGCCACCCCGAGGCCGCCCAGCACCTTCGGCAGTGCGGTGGACTTGGCGTACACCCGCAGACCGGGCTTGGAGACGCGCCGGACGCCGGCGATGCTCCGCTCACGGTTGGGGCCGTACTTGAGGTCCACCACCAGCTCCTTGAGGGTGGTGCCGTCCCTCTCGACCTCGTTGACGGTCCAGCCGGCGATGTAACCCTCCTGCTGGAGGATCTCGGCGATGTGCGTCTTCAGCTTGGACGACGGCATGGTCGTGGAGTCGTGGTACGCCTGGTTGGCGTTCCGGATCCGCGTCAGCATGTCCGCGATCGGGTCGGTCATCGTCATGGGTGTCGTGCCTCTCTCACCGCGGTTCCTCTCGCCGTCCGGCTCGTGCCGTCGAGCGGGGCCTCTCGGTGATCGTTGAAGGACCTCGTACCTCTCGACCCTTGCAAGCTCGGGCCGAGCCTCTGGACGAGGCCGTGGGGTCGTTGCGTTACCAGGAACTCTTGCTGACGCCCGGGAGCTCGCCGGCGTGGGCCATCTCCCGCAGGCAGATCCGGCACAGGCCGAACTTGCGGAAGACCGAGTGCGGGCGACCGCACCGCTGGCAGCGGGTGTAGCCGCGGACCGCGAACTTGGGCTTGCGGGCCGCCTTGTTGATCAGCGCCTTCTTGGCCATCTGTCTGTCTCCTCCCCCGGCTCAGCGGGTGGTGGTGACGACGGGCTGGCCGGCGAACGGGAAGCCCAGCAGGCGGAGGAGCTCGCGACCCTCCTCGTCGTTCGTGGCGGTGGTGACCAGCGTGATGTCCATCCCGCGGGGCCGGTCGATCTTGTCGACGTCGATCTCGCGGAACATGGACTGCTCGGTCAGGCCGAACGTGTAGTTGCCGTGACCGTCGAACTGCTTGGCGTTCAGGCCACGGAAGTCACGGATGCGGGGAAGGGCGAGGCTCAGCAGCCGGTCCAGGAACTCCCACATGCGGTCGCCGCGGAGAGTGACCTTCGCGCCGATCGGCATGCCCTCGCGCAGCTTGAACTGGGCGATGGACTTGCGGGCCCGGACGACGGCCGGCTTCTGACCGGTGATGGCGGTGAGGTCGCGGACCGCGCCGTCCATCAGCTTGGCGTCGCGGGTGGCCTCGCCGACGCCCATGTTCACGACGATCTTCGTCAGGCGGGGGATCTGCATGACGTTCTCGTAGCCGAATTCGCCCTGCAGCGCCGGGAGAATCTCGTCGCGGTAGCGGGCGAGCATGCGGGGCAGCTCACGGGTGGGTGCACTCATGGGATCAGAGGTCCTTACCGGTGCGCCGCGAGACCCGGATGCTGCGGCCTTCCTCGTCCTTGCGGAAGCCGACCCGGGTCGGCTTGTCCTCGGAGTCGATCACCATCACGTTGCTCACGTGGATGGGCGCCTCCTGCGTGACGATCCCGCCCGACTGGGCACCACGCTGGTTGGAGCTGATGCGGGTGTGCTTCTTCACCCGGCCGACGCCCTCGACGAGGACCTTCTGCAGCTTCGGGTAGGCAGCGATCACCCGCCCCTTCGCGCCCTTGTCCTTGCCGGCCAGCACCACGACGGTGTCGCCCTTCTTGACCTTCATCGACGGCGCCTTGGCCTTCGAGTGGGCCGTCGTGTCCTTCTTCGTCGCCATGGTCACAGCACCTCCGGAGCGAGCGAGATGATCCGCATGAAGCGCTTGTCGCGGAGCTCACGGCCGACCGGGCCGAAGATGCGCGTACCGCGCGGGTCGCCGCTGTCGCGGATGATCACCGCGGCGTTCTCGTCGAAGCGGATGTAGGAGCCGTCGGGACGACGGCGCTCCTTGACGGTGCGGACGACGACGGCCTTGACCACGTCACCCCGCTTGACGCCTGCACCCGGCAGCGCGTCCTTCACGGTCGCGACGATGACGTCGCCGATGCCCGCGTAGCGTCGCCCGGAACCGCCGAGCACCCGGATGCAGAGGATCTCCTTCGCACCGGTGTTGTCGGCGACCCGCAGTCGCGACTCCTGCTGGATCACGTCCTACTCCTGATCTTCCGTGGTGACAGCCGGGCCGGAACGGTGAACCGGCTGTCCGGCACCCACGTGCGGACGCACCGGCAGCGTTCGCCGCCGGTGCGTCCGAGCACGGGTACCGGGATGGGCGCGCACTCGCAATCGCGCGCCAGTGGTCCAGGGTACTCGCTCCCGGACCGCCCGCGGAGGGCGCCTCCTGCAGGGGACCGCGCGGCCCCCGCCGGTACTACTTGGCCTTCTCCACGACCTCGACCAGCCGCCACCGCTTGGTGGCCGACGTCGGCCGGGTCTCCATGATCTGCACCCGGTCGCCGATCCCGGCCACCTGCTGCTCGTCGTGGGCCTTCAACTTGCTGGTGCGACGGATGACCTTGCCGTAGAGGCCGTGCTTCACGCGGTCCTCGACCTCGACGACGATGGTCTTGTCCATCTTGTCGCTGACCACGAGGCCCTCGCGGACCTTGCGGTAGCCACGGCCGGCCAGGCCGGGGCCCGACGCGGCAGCAGTGTTCGGCGCAGCCGCCGACTGGGGCTCGCTCATGCCACACCCTCGTTCGGGGCGACCGACAGGCCCAGCTCGCGCTCACGCATGATCGTGTAGATCCGCGCGATGTCGCGGCGGACGGTCTGCAGCCGCCGGTTGTTGTCCAGCTGGCCGGTGGCCACCTGGAACCGCAGGTTGAACAGTTCTTCCTTGGACTCGCGCAGCCGCGTGGCGAGGTCCTCGGCGGAGAGCTCGCGCAGCTCGGGAGCGGTCAGACCGGCGGCCATCACACCTCTCCTTCACGGGTGATGAAGCGGCACTTCATCGGCAGCTTGTGGATCGCGCGGCGCATGGCCTCGCGGGCGACCGGCTCCGCCACGCCCGACAGCTCGAACATGATCCGGCCCGGCTTGACGTTGGCGACCCACCACTCCGGCGAACCCTTGCCGGAGCCCATGCGGGTCTCGGCCGGCTTCTTGGTGAGCGGACGGTCCGGGTAGATGGAGATCCAGACCTTCCCGCCACGGCGGATGTGGCGGGTCATGGCGATACGAGCGGACTCGATCTGCCGGTTGGTCACGTACGCCGGCTCGAGCGCCTGGATGGCGTACTCGCCGAAGTTGATCTCGGTCCCGCCCTTGGCACGCCCCGAACGGCTCGGGTGGTGCTGCTTGCGGTGCTTGACGCGCCGTGGGATGAGCATGGCTCAGCTCTCCGTGTTCTCGGTGGCGGTCGTCTCGGCGGCAGCGGTGGCCTCCGGGCCGGCCGCCTCGGCGAGGGTCTGCTCGTGAGCGCCCTCGCCGGAGGTGACGGCCACCGAGCTGTCGGTGGTGTCGACGGCCGGTCCGGTGGAGGACTCGGCCGCGGCGCGACCGGCCTCGGTCCCGCCGGCGGTCGTGCCCGACGAGCCGGAGCGGCGCTGCGGGCGCTGGGCCCGCTCACGGCGCTGCTGCCGGGCGGCGAGCGCCTCCAGGGCCTCCCGCTCGGCACGCGAGCCACTGACGTCGCCCTTGTAGATCCAGACCTTCACGCCGATGCGGCCGAAGGTGGTCCGGGCCTCGTAGATGCCGTAGTCGATGTTCGCCCGGAGGGTGTGCAGCGGGACACGGCCCTCGCGGTAGAACTCCGAGCGGCTCATCTCGGTGCCGCCCAGGCGACCGGAGCACTGCACCCGGATGCCCTTGACCTGCGGGCTGCGCTGGGCCGACTGCATGGCCTTGCGCATGGCACGGCGGAAGCTGACCCGGCTGGAGAGCTGCTCGGCGACCCCCTGGGCGACCAGCTGCGCGTCGGCCTCGGGGTTCTTCACCTCGAGGATGTTCAGCTGCACCTGCTTGCCGGTGAGCTTCTCCAGCTCGCCACGGATGCGGTCGGCCTCGGCGCCGCGGCGGCCGATGACGATCCCCGGGCGCGCGGTGTGGATGTCGACGCGGACGCGGTCACGGGTGCGCTCGATCTCCACCTTGGAGATGCCGGCCCGCTCCATGCCCTTGCTCATGAGCTTGCGGATGGCCACGTCTTCCTTGACGTAGTCCTTGTAGAGCTTGTCGGCGTACCACCGGGACTTGTAGTCGGTGGTGATGCCCAGTCGGAACCCGTGCGGGTTGACCTTCTGACCCACTAGCGGGTCCCTCCCCTCGTGTTGCTCTGCTGCTGCGTCGCCGGGCCGGACTGCCCGGTGCGACGGCGGGCCGTGCGGGACTTGCCGGCGAGCTCGGTGCTGGAGGAGACCTCCGCGACCTCGACCGTGATGTGGCAGGTCCGCTTGTTGATGCGGTAGGCGCGCCCCTGGGCCCGCGGACGGATCCGCTTCAGGGTCGGCCCCTCGTCGACGTAGGCGGCGCTGACGACCAGCGCGGCCGGGTCGAGCCGCAGGTTGTGCTCGGCGTTGGCGACCGCGCTGGCCACCACCTTGAGCACCGGCTCACTGGCCGACTGCGGCGCGAACCGCAGCAGGGCCAGGGCCTCGTCGGTGGGCAGGTAGCGGATGAGGTCCACCACCCGGCGTGCCTTCATGGGGGTGACGCGGACGAACCGGGCGGTGGCCCGGGCGGTCGGCGTCTCCTCTCCCAGCTGGGAAGTCATCGGATCTCTCTCTACCTGGTCAGCCGCGCCGGGACCGGCGGTCGTCCTTCACGTGCCCACGGAAGGTGCGCGTGGGCGCGAACTCGCCGAGCTTGTGCCCGACCATCGCCTCGGTCACGAAGACCGGGACGTGCTTGCGGCCGTCGTGGACGGCGATCGTGTGGCCGAGCATGTCCGGGATGATCGTCGAACGACGCGACCAGGTCCGGATGACGTTCTTGGTGCCCTTGTCGTTCTGCGCGTCCACCTTCTTGAGCAGGTGGTCGTCGACGAACGGGCCCTTCTTCAGGCTGCGTGGCATGTCTGTCGGACTCCTCTACCCGCTCAGCGCTTCTTGTTGGTGCGCCGGCGGCGCACGATCAGGGCGTCACTGGCCTTGCGCTTGCGCGTACGGCCCTCCGGCTTGCCCTTCGGGTTCACCGGGTGGCGACCACCGGAGGTCTTGCCCTCACCACCACCGTGCGGGTGGTCGACCGGGTTCATGGCGACACCGCGGACGGTCGGGCGCTTGCCCTTCCACCGCATGCGACCGGCCTTGCCCCAGTTGATGTTGGACTGCTCGGCGTTGCCCACCTCGCCGACGGTCGCGCGGCAGCGGACGTCGACGTTGCGGATCTCGCCCGAGGGCATGCGCAGCTGCGCGAGCCGGCCCTCGCGGGCGACCAGCTGGACGCTCGTGCCGGCCGAGCGGGCGATCTTCGCCCCGCCGCCGGGGCGCAGCTCGATGGCGTGGACCACCGTGCCGACCGGGATGTTGCGCAGCGGCAGGTTGTTGCCCGGCTTGATGTCGGCCGCGGGGCCGCACTCCACCGTGTCGCCCTGCTTGAGCCGCGCCGGCGCGATGATGTAGCGCTTCTCGCCGTCGGCGAAGTGCAGCAGCGCGATCCGCGAGGTGCGGTTGGGGTCGTACTCGATGTGCGCGACCTTGGCCGGCACGCCGTCCTTGTCGGCCCGGCGGAAGTCGATCACCCGGTAGGCGCGCTTGTGCCCGCCGCCCTGGTGCCGCGCGGTGACCTTCCCGTGGACGTTGCGCCCACCGCGACCGTGCAGCGGCCGGACCAGCGACTTCTCGGGATGGTCGCGGGTGACCTCAGCAAAGTCGGCGACGCTCGAGCCACGCCGGCCCGGCGTCGTCGGCTTGTACTTGCGGATAGCCATCTGACTGGAGTTCCTCTGTCTCTGGTCCGATCGGTCACCGGCGCTCAGGCGCCGGGACCACCGAAGATCTCGATGCGGTCGCCGGGCGCCAGCGAGACGATGGCCCGCTTGGTGTCCTTGCGCTTGCCGAGCTTGTTGCCCTTGCTGCGCTTGCGCTTGCCCTGGCGGTTGATCGTGTTCACGCCGAGGACCTTCACGTTGAAGACCTGCTCGACCGCGATCTTGATCTGCGTCTTGTTGGCCTCGGGCAGGACGACGAACGTGTACTGGTTCTCGTCGAGCAGCCCGTAGCTCTTCTCCGAGATGACCGGGGACAGCAGGACGTCCCGGGGGTCGCGGACGCTCATGCCTTCTCCTCGGGGGTCGCGTCGGTCGTGCCGTCCTCGGTGGGCGGCGTGGCGTCGGCTCCGGCGTTGGCGGCCTCGGCCTGCGCGACCGGGGCCGCGGCGGCCTCGGCAGCGGTGGCCGGAGCGGCCTCCTGCGGCGTGACCGCGGTGGGCGTGGCCGTCCGCGCGGCGGACGTCGTCGCCGGGGCCGGCTCGGCCGGGCTCTCGCCCAGGTCGAGGTCGGTGGTGCCCTCGCCCTGGATGGACGGGATCGCACCCGGGATGTCCGGCGTCGTCAGGTCCGGCTTCGCGACGCCGCGGCCCCTGGCCGGGCCCGAGACGAACTCGGCGAGCGCGGCCTCGGTGAAGACCACCTCGTCGGCGACCAGCACGTCGTAGGTGTTCAGCTGGCCGGCCTCGAGCAGGTGCACCTGCGGCACGTTGCGCAGGCTGACCCAGTTGAGGACGTCGTCCCGGTCGAGGACCACGAGCACCCGCTTGGCCTGCGTGATCGCCTCGAGGGTCGCCAGCGCGGCCTTGGTCCTCGGCGCGTCGCCGTCCACGAAGGTGCTGACCACGTGCACGCGGTCCTCGCGGGCCCGGTCGGACAGGGCACCGCGCAGCGCGGCGGCCTTCATCTTCTTCGGGGTCTTCTGCGAGTAGTCGCGCGGCTGCGGACCGTGGACGATGCCACCGCCCTCGAACTGCGGCGCCCGGGTCGAGCCCTGGCGGGCCCGGCCGGTGCCCTTCTGGCGGTACGGCTTGGCGCCACCACCGCTGACCTGGCCGCGGGTCTTGGTCGAGTGCGTGCCCTGGCGCGCGGCAGCCAGCTGGGCCACCACCACCTGGTGCATGAGCGAGACGTTGGCCGACGCGTCGAAGAGCTCACCGGGCAGCGTCACGCTGCCGGAGGTCTCCCCCGCCGGGGTCCGGACGTCGACCTGACGGTCGCTCCGGGTCTCGGTCGCCCCGCCGTCGATGGACGTGGTCACTGGTTCTCACTCCCCACGGGGCCACCCTTGACGGCCGAGCGGACGAGCACGAGGCCGCCCTTCGGGCCCGGGATCGCACCCTTGATCAGCAGCAGCCCGCGCTCGGCGTCCACCTTGTGGACGGTGAGCGACAGGGTCGTCGTCTTGACCGCGCCCATGCGGCCGGCCATGCGGAGGCCCTTGAAGACCCGGCCGGGGGTCGAGGCCCCGCCGATGGAACCGGGCGACCGGTGCTTGCGCTGGGTGCCGTGCGCGGCGCCGAGGCCCTTGAAGCCGTGGCGCTTCATGACACCGGCCGTGCCCTTGCCCTTGCTGGTGCCGATGACGTCGACCTTGGCCACGCCGTCGAAGACCTCAGCGGTCAGCTCCTGGCCGACCGTGTACTCCGACGCGTCCTTCGTGCGCAGCTCCACCAGGTGGCGACGCGGCGTGACGCCCGCCTTGGTGAAGTGCCCGCCCTCGGGCTTGTTCACCTTGCGCGGGTCGATCTCGCCGAAGCCGAGCTGGACGGCGGAGTAGCCGTCGACCTCGGGGGTGCGCACCTGGGTCACCACACACGGGCCCGCCTTGACGACGGTCACCGGCACGATGCGGTTGTTCTCGTCGAAGACCTGGGTCATGCCCAGCTTCTCGCCGAGGAGTCCGCGGAATGTGCTCGCCATGTCTGCTGACTGCCCTTACTGGATGTTGACGTCGACCGAGGCCGGCAGGTCGATGCGCATGAGCGCGTCGACCGTCTTCGGCGTCGGGTCGAGGATGTCGATGAGACGCTTGTGCGTGCGCATCTCGAAGTGCTCGCGCGAGTCCTTGTACTTGTGCGGCGAGCGGATGACGCAGTACACGTTCTTCTCCGTCGGCAGCGGCACCGGGCCGACGACGCGCGCACCGGTCTTGGTCACCGTCTCGACGATGCGCCGCGCCGAGGCGTCGATCGCCTCGTGGTCGTAGGCCTTCAGCCGGATGCGGATCTTCTGTCCCGCCATCGCTGTCTTCTGCTCCTGCCGATCGGTGTTCGTCCGTAGCTGGGGAACGCCGGGAGGTCCTGACCGTCATCCGGTCGGGCCCCAGCGGTTCGGGTGGTGGTGCCCACAGGCCCCGGCCACCCGGGAACGGGCGGCGGCGCAGGGGTGCGCCGCCGCCCGTCGCAGGTGTTACTTGACGATCTTGGTGACGCGACCGGCACCGACGGTGCGGCCACCCTCACGGATGGCGAACCGCAGGCCCTCCTCCATGGCGATCGGCTGGATGAGCTCGACCGTCATCTCGGTGTTGTCGCCCGGCATGACCATCTCGGTGCCGGCCGGCAGGGTCACGACGCCGGTGACGTCGGTCGTCCGGAAGTAGAACTGCGGACGGTAGTTGTTGAAGAAGGGGGTGTGACGACCGCCCTCGTCCTTCGAGAGGATGTAGACCGAGCCCTCGAAGTTCGTGTGCGGGGTGATCGAACCCGGCTTCACGACGACCTGACCGCGCTCGACGTCCTCGCGCTTGATGCCGCGCAGCAGCAGGCCCACGTTGTCGCCGGCCTGGCCCTGGTCGAGCAGCTTGCGGAACATCTCGACGCCGGTGACGGTCGTCTTGGTCGAGGTCGGGCGGATGCCGACGATCTCGATCTCCTCGGACACCTTGACGATGCCGCGCTCCACGCGACCGGTGACGACGGTGCCGCGACCGGTGATGGTGAAGACGTCCTCGACGGGCATGAGGAAGGGCTTGTCGATCTCACGCTGCGGCTCGGGGATCGCGGTGTCGACCGCGTTCATGAGCTCCATCAGCTTGTCGCCCCACTCGGCGTCGCCCTCGAGGGCCTTCAGCGCCGAGACGCGGACCACGGGGACGTCGTCGCCCGGGAACTCGTACTCGGACAGCAGCTCGCGGACCTCCAGCTCGACGAGCTCGAGGATCTCCTCGTCGTCGACCATGTCGGCCTTGTTGAGCGCCACGACGATGTAGGGGACGCCGACCTGGCGGGCCAGGAGGACGTGCTCCTTCGTCTGCGGCATCGGGCCGTCGGTGGCCGCGACCACCAGGATGGCGCCGTCCATCTGCGCCGCACCGGTGATCATGTTCTTGATGTAGTCGGCGTGCCCGGGGCAGTCGACGTGCGCGTAGTGACGGTTCTCCGTCTGGTACTCGACGTGGGCGATCGAGATCGTGATGCCGCGGGCCTTCTCCTCGGGCGCCTTGTCGATCTGATCGAAGGCCGACGCCTCGTTGAGGTCCGGGTACTTGTCGTGCAGCACCTTGGTGATCGCCGCGGTCAGCGTGGTCTTGCCGTGGTCGATGTGCCCGATGGTGCCGATGTTGACGTGCGGCTTGGTCCGCTCGAACTTGGCCTTGGCCACTGGGTTCCTCTCCTCGTGGTGTCGCAGTCGTGCGCGAACTCTGGGGTGGGCTTGCTGGGGGCCGGGCGGGGGACACCCCCGCCCGGCGGGTCACTCGCCGGTGACCTTGGCGATGATCTCCTTGGCCACGTTCTGCGGGACCTCGGCGTACGAGTCGAACACCATGGTGTAGCTCGCCCGCCCCTGGGTGCGGCTGCGCAGGTCGCCCACGTAGCCGAACATCTCCGAGAGCGGCACCAGTGCCCGGACGACGCGGGCGCCGGAGCGCTCCTCCATCGCCTGGATGGTCCCGCGCCGGGAGTTCAGGTCGCCGATGACGTCACCCATGTTCTCCTCCGGGGTGACGACCTCGACGGCCATCAGCGGCTCGAGCAGGGCCGGGCTGGCCTTGCGGGCCGCCTCCTTGAAGGCGATCGACCCGGCGATCTTGAAGGCCATCTCCGAGGAGTCGACCTCGTGGTACTGGCCGTCGAGCAGGATGGCCTTGACCCCGACGATCGGGTAGCCGGCCAGGACGCCGTACTGCATGGCGTCCTGCATGCCCTGGTCCACCGAGGGGATGTACTCCCGCGGGATGCGGCCACCGGTGACCTTGTTCTCGAACTCGTACGTGGCGGAGTCGGCGCTCATCGGCAGCGGCTCGAGCGAGATCTGCACCTTCGCGAACTGCCCGGAACCGCCGGTCTGCTTCTTGTGCGTGTAGTCGTAGCGCTCGACGGCCTTGCGGATCGTCTCGCGGTAGGCCACCTGCGGCTTGCCGACGTTGGCCTCGACCTTGAACTCGCGGCGCATGCGGTCGACGAGGATCTCCAGGTGGAGCTCGCCCATGCCCGAGATGACGGTCTGGCCGGTCTCCTCGTCGAGGCGGACCTGGAAGGTCGGGTCCTCCTCGGCCAGCTTCTGGATGGCGGTGCCGAGCTTCTCCTGGTCGCCCTTGGTCTTGGGCTCGATCGCGACCGAGATGACCGGCGCGGGGAAGGTCATCGACTCCAGGATCACCGGGTTCTGCGGGTCGCAGAGGGTGTCACCGGTCGTCGTCTGCTTCATGCCGTTGACGGCCACGATCTGGCCGGCGCCGACACCGGCCCGCTCCTCACGCTTGTTGGCGTGCATCTGGTAGATCTTGCCGACCCGCTCCTTGCGGTCCTTCGTGCTGTTGAGCACCGGGGACCCGGCGTCCAGACGCCCGGAGTACACGCGGATGTAGGTCAGCTTGCCGAGGTGCTGGTCGGTCTGGATCTTGAAGGCCAGCGCGGAGAACGGCTCGTCCTCGTCGGCGTGCCGGAGGACCTCGGTCTCGCCGTCGAGCGCGGTGCCGACGATCGCCTCGACGTCCAGCGGGCTGGGCAGGTAGTCGGTGACCGCGTCGAGCAGCGGCTGCACGCCCTTGTTCTTGAAGGCCGTACCGGTGAGCACCGGGTTGACCTGGGCGGCGATGGTCGCCTTGCGGATCGCGGCCTTCAGCCTCTCGACGGAGATCTCCTCGCCGCCGAGGTAGGCCTCCATGAAGGCGTCGTCGGTCTCGGCGACGCCCTCGAGCAGCTTCTCGCGGTACTCGGCGGCCTGGTCGGCCAGCTCGGCGGGGATCTCCTCGATCGAGTAGTCCTCACCCATCTGCGTCTCGCCACGCCAGGTCAGGGCGCGCATCTGGACCAGGTCGACGACGCCGATGAAGTTGGCCTCGGCACCGATCGGCAGCTGCAGGACCAGCGGGTTGGCACCCAGCCGCTCGACCATCATGTCGACGCAGCGGAAGAAGTCGGCACCGGTGCGGTCGAGCTTGTTGACGAAGCACATGCGCGGGACGCTGTACTTCTCCGCCTGACGCCACACCTGCTCGGTCTGCGGCTCGACGCCCGCGACACCGTCGTACACCGCGACGGCACCGTCGAGCACCCGCAGCGACCGCTCCACCTCGACGGTGAAGTCGACGTGCCCGGGGGTGTCGATGATGTTGATGTCGTGGCCGTTCCAGGAGCACTTCGTCGCGGCGGACGTGATGGTGATGCCGCGCTCCTGCTCCTGCTCCATCCAGTCCATCGTGGCCGCGCCGTCGTGGACCTCACCGATCTTGTAGTTGATACCGGTGTAGAAGAGGATGCGCTCGGTCGTCGTGGTCTTGCCGGCGTCGATGTGCGCCATGATCCCGATGTTGCGGGTCTTGGCGAGCTGGGCCGCGTTGCTGGCCATCTGTCTCTCCTCTTTGGATCGGGTCCGCGTGCGGTGTTCCGGGTGGTGGCCCGGAACACCCGCCGGCCGCGGGGGCTGGCGGAGCCAGCCGGGGTGGCACCTACCAGCGGTAGTGCGCGAAGGCCTTGTTCGACTCGGCCATCTTGTGGGTGTCCTCGCGGCGCTTCACCGCGGCGCCCAGGCCGTTGCTCGCGTCGAGCAGCTCGTTCATCAGCCGCTCGGTCATCGTCTTCTCCCGGCGCGCCCGGCTGTACTGGATCAGCCAGCGCAGGCCGAGGGTGGTGCTGCGCGAGGCGCGGACCTCGACCGGGACCTGGTAGGTCGCACCACCGACGCGGCGGCTGCGGACCTCGAGGGCCGGCTTGACGTTGTCCAGCGCACGCTTGAGCGTGACCACCGGGTCGGTGTCGGTCTTGGCGCGGCAGCCCTCGAGGGCGCCGTAGACGATCGCCTCGGCGACCGAGCGCTTGCCGTCGACGAGCACCTTGTTGACCAGCTGGGTCACCAGCGGCGACTGGTACACCGGGTCGGCGACCAGGGGACGGCGCGGTGCAGGGCCCTTGCGCGGCATGTCAGCTCTTCTCCTTCTTCGCGCCGTACCGGCTGCGAGCCTGCTTGCGGTTGCGGACACCCTGGGTGTCGAGCGAGCCGCGGATGATCTTGTAGCGCACGCCGGGGAGGTCCTTCACGCGGCCGCCGCGCACGAGCACCATCGAGTGCTCCTGCAGGTTGTGGCCGACGCCCGGGATGTAGGCGGTCACCTCGATGCCACTGGTGAGGCGGACGCGAGCGACCTTGCGCAGCGCCGAGTTCGGCTTCTTCGGCGTCGTCGTGTACACGCGGGTGCACACCCCACGACGCTGAGGGGAGCCCTTCAGCGCCGGGGTCTTGGTCTTCTCGACCTTGTCCTCGCGGCCCTTGCGGACCAGCTGGTTGATCGTGGGCATGGGTGGCCTGGATCTCCTACCTGCGCTGGGTCGTGCTGTGGACGGTGCTCTGCTGTGCGGGGTGCCGGTCCTACTGGTGGGGCCGTCCCCGATCCCGGCCGTGGTCCACCACCGGTCCCCGCGGTCGGGCGTGTCGCCTTCCCCGGGACCGGCCGGCGATTCGAACCGGATCGGTCGCCCCCCGCGACTCGGCGCCACCACCTGCCGGCAGGCGCACCGCGAACGGGAGCAGGCCCAGGGCACCCTGGGCACGGCTGACCACGATACCCGCGTGCCGGAGGCCGGTCAAAGCCGGGTCCGCCACAGCCGGCGGGCAGGGGCCGGCCACGTCCACCGGCGTCCCCGGAGGGGTCAACGGCGCCCGGGGACACGGTGTTCCCGGGGCTGCGGGGGGTGGTGGCGCGACTGTAGCGGCTGCCGGGCGAGGACGGCCCGCCTCGGGCGCCGACATCCCGGCGGCCCACCCGCACCGCGCGCGGCTGTCACACCCCGGCCCTACGGTCGGTCCCAAGACGCCCACTCACAGCCACCGGAGGACTCGTGCACGTCGACCTCGCCCGCGAGCTCAAGGCTCACCTGTCGGCCCGGCTGGCCCGGTCGGCCGAGCCGGTGACCGCCAGCGACGCCGGCGGACGGCGGTGGACGCGGCCGGCGCTCGGGCTCGCCCCGGTGGGTCCCGACCGGGCACACCTGGCCATCCGGCTGGCCGCCAAGGAGGACGCCGACCTGCTGCTGGCCGGCCTGGACGACGCGGTGCTCGAGGAGGTCGACGTCCGGGTCATCGGTGCCGTCCGGGCCCTCACCGCCCCCACGCCGGATGACCTGCGGCAGCGCACCCGGCCGCTGTTCCCCGGGCTGTCGATCGGGCACCCGGCCGTGTCGGCCGGGACGCTGGGCGGCTTCGTCCGGGTCGGCGGCCGGCTGGCCGTGCTGTCCAACAACCACGTGATCGCCGCCAGCGACGCCGCGTCGGTGGGTGACCCGGTGCTGCAGCCCGGGCCGGCCGACGGCGGTGACCCCACGACCGACCAGGTGGCCACGCTGACGGCGTTCGAGCGGTTCACCGCCGACGGGCAGGCCAACCTGGTCGATGCCGCGGTCGCGGTCGTCGACGTCGAGGTGCCCCTGGAGCCCGGTCGCCTGCCAGGGGGTCCGCTGGGCACCGAACCCCTGCGGGTGGACGACCTCGAACCGGACGACCAGGTGGAGAAGGTCGGCCGCACCACGGGCTACACCGTCGGGCGGGTCAGCGCGGTCGAGGTCGACGGCGTCGCCGTCCAGTACGACCAGGCGCTCTACACGTTCGACGACCAGATCGAGGTCGACGGTGTCGCCGGGGGGTTCAGCGCCGGCGGCGACAGCGGCTCGGTGATCTGGCGCAGTGCCGACCGCGCCCCGCTGGGGCTGCTCTTCGCGGGCAGCGAGACCGGCGGTCGCACCGGCGGCGGGGTCACCTTCGCCAATCCGCTGGTGACCGTGCTGTCGGTGCTGGACCTCCAGTGGGTCGCCGGCTGACGAGGACGTCGGCCCACGGCCCCGTCGCGTGGCCCTCCTGAGCCTGCGAGGGGTGCGGAGGACGAGGTCCTCCCGTGGTGGGGTCAGGGGGTCCTCCTGGGGGGCCTGTCCCTGTCGCCGCGGCCCGATCGGGGGCACCATGGGCACATGACCGACCGCGCGTCCGCCCGAGCTGCGAAGACGGCCCTCAGCAGCCGGCTGGCCGCCGTCCCTGGCGTCGTCGGCATCGGGCTGGCCCGCCGGGACACCGGCTACGTCGTCAAGGTCGACCTCGCCGACGCGCACGCCGCCGAGCGGGTGCCCGGGGACGTCGACGGCGTCCGCGTGGTGATCGAGGTCGTCGGGGTCGTCCGCCCGCTCTGAGGAAGGACCCTCCCCCTCTGCCGATACGGTCGGCGACGGCGTCAACGGTGGCGCCGTCGACCAGAGGAGCGGACGTGCGCATCGGCATCCAGGCCAGCTACAGCGGGGGGTTCCGCGAGACGGCGGCGGAGATCCGCGACCTCGAGTCCGCGGGGCTGGACCTCGCCACGGTCGCGGAGGTCTACACCTTCGACGCCGTCAGCCAGCTGGGCTACCTGGCCGCGGTCACCGAGCGGGTCGAGCTGATGAGCGGGATCTTCCCCATCTACAGCCGCACCCCCGCCCTCACCGCGATGACCGCCGCGGGCCTGGACTTCGTGTCCGACGGCCGCTTCACCCTGGGTCTGGGCGCCTCCGGCCCGCAGGTGGTCGAGGGCTGGCACGGCGTCCCCTACGACGCGCCCCTGCAACGCACGCGCGAGGTCGTGGAGATCTGCCGGCAGGTGTGGCGTCGCGAGCGCCTGGTGCACGAGGGCCCGAAGTACACGGTGCCGCTGCCCGCCGAGCAGGGCACCGGCCTGGGCAAGCCGCTCAAGCTGATCAACACCCCGGTCCGCGACCGCATCCCGGTCATGCTCGCCGCCCTCGGACCCAAGAACGTGGAGCTGGCCGCGGAGATCGCCGAGGCGTGGGAGCCGATCTTCTTCATGCCGGAGAAGGCGGGCTCGGTGTGGGGCGAGTCCCTCGCCGCGGGCCGGGCCAAGCGCGACCCGGCCCTGGGTGAGCTGCAGGTCGTCGTCGGCGTCCCGGTCGCGATCGGGGACGACGTCGAGCCGATGCTGGACCTGGTGCGCCCGCAGCTGGCCCTCTACATCGGCGGCATGGGCGCCCGCGGCAAGAATTTCTACAACGACCTGGCGCGGCGCTACGGCTACGAGGACGAGGCCCGCACCATCCAGGACCTCTACCTCGACGGCAACAAGGACGAGGCGGCCGCCGTCGTCCCCGAGGAGCTGGTGCGGGCGGTGTCCCTGGTCGGCTCCGAGTCGCACGTCGCCGAGCGGGTCGCTGCCTTCCGCGAGGCCGGGGTGACCACGCTGATGCTGCAGCCGCTCGACGACAGCCCCGAGAGCCGACTCCGCACCGTGCAGACCATGCGCGCGATCGCCGACCGGTGACCGGACCGACTTCCGTCACGTGACGCTCGGGGGCCGCGGGCGGACGGCGCTCGTCTCCCGGCGCTGGGGCCACCTGGCGGCGGCCTGGTCGGTGACCTTCGCGGTGCTCCACCTGTACTGGGGCCTGGGCGGCTCGGTCGGGCTCGCGGAGTCGGCGGGCACGGACCTGGCGGAGCAGCGACCCACCTGGTTCGTCGTCCTCGGGCTGTACGGGGTCGCGCTGACGCTCGGCGTGGCCGCCGTACTGGGCCTCGCCCTGGCCCGGGTCCACAGCGTCAGGAGGTCGGGGCGGCTGCTCACCGTCCTCGGCGCCGGGCTCGCGGCGGTGCTGCTGGCACGGGCGGTCGCCATCGAACTGCTGCTCCTGGCCGACGCCGGGTACGGCGGTGGAGCCATCAGCGAGGCCCAGCGCTCCTGGACCCTGGTGGTGTGGAACCCCTGGTTCCTCGTCGGTGGCACGACGTTCGGCTTGGCTGCACGTGCAGCCCGGCGACGGTGGACCAGCCGCTCCGCGAGGTGACGATCGAGCCGGCAGACGCCTGCTCCGCGCCGTCGCCGTGGACACCAGAGGGCCCCCAGGTCACCGACCTGGGGGCCCTCTGGTCACTGCCTGACGGTGATCAGCCCCGCCAGTCGTACTCCTCCAGGCGCACGGCCTCGCCGCTGCCCTGACCGAAGACGTCCGGGCTGTAGTACTGCCCGTCGTCGTACCCGGCCATCGTGTAAACGGCGGCGCGGGCCTCCTCGGTCGGCTCGACCGTGATGTTCCGGTAGCGGCTGATCCCGGTGCCGGCCGGGATCAGCTTGCCGATGATCACGTTCTCCTTGAGGCCGAGCAGGCTGTCGCTCTTGCCCTGGATGGCGGCGTCGGTGAGCACCTTGGTCGTCTCCTGGAAGGAGGCGGCCGACAGCCACGACTCGGTCGCCAGCGAGGCCTTGGTGATGCCCATGAGCACCGGGCGGGCCGAGGCCGGCTCGTTGCCCTCGGCGACGACCCGGCGGTTCTCGGTCTCGAACAGCGTCCGCTCGACCAGCGCACCGGGGAGGAACTCCGTGGCGCCCGAGTCGATGATGGTCACCCGCTTGAGCATCTGGCGGATGATCACCTCGATGTGCTTGTCGTGGATCGACACGCCCTGGCTGCGGTAGACCTCCTGGACCTCGCGGACCAGGTGCAGCTGCACCTCGCGCGGGCCCATGATCCGCAGCACCTCGTGCGGGTCCACCGCACCCTCGGTGAGCTGCTCGCCGACCTCGACGTGGGCGCCGTCCTCGACCCGCAGCCGCGACCGGCGCGACAGCTTGTCGTAGACGACCTCGTCGGAGCCGTCGTCCGGGGTGATCGTGAGCTTGCGGAACTGCTCGCCGTCCTCGATGCGGACGGTGCCGGCCAGCTCGGCGATCGGGGCCTTGCCCTTGGGGACGCGGGCCTCGAAGAGCTCCACCACACGCGGCAGACCGTGGGTGATGTCCTCACCGGCGACACCACCGGTGTGGAAGGTGCGCATCGTCAGCTGGGTGCCGGGCTCACCGATCGACTGGGCGGCGATGATGCCGACCGCCTCGCCGACGTCCACCAGCTTGCCGGTCGCGAGCGACCGGCCGTAGCAGGTGGCGCAGGTGCCGAGCAGCGACTCGCAGGTCAGGACGCAGCGGACCTTGACCTCCGAGACGCCGGCCTCGACGAGCTGGCTGATGAGCACGTCGCCCAGGTCGGAGTTCGCCTGCGCGATGACCGTCCCGTCCTCGGCCACCACGTCGGCGGCCAGGGCGCGGGCGTAGACGCTGGTCTCCGCGTGCGGGTCGCGGGTGAGCACCCCGTCGACCGCCGTGGCGATCGGCATGAACACGCCGCGCTCGGTGCCGCAGTCCTCCTCGCGGATGATGACGTCCTGGGAGACGTCGACCAGCCGGCGGGTGAGGTACCCGGAGTCCGCGGTCCGCAGCGCGGTGTCGGCCAGACCCTTGCGCGCGCCGTGCGTGGAGATGAAGTACTCCAGCACGGACAGACCCTCCCGGAAGTTGGCCTTGATCGGCCGCGGGATGATCTCGCCCTTCGGGTTGGCGACCAGGCCGCGCATACCGGCGATCTGGCTGATCTGCATCATGTTGCCCCGGGCGCCCGAGTTGACCATGACCCAGACCGGGTTCGTGGTGGGGAAGTTGTCCACCATCGCCTGGCTGACCTCGGCCCGCGCGCGGGTCCAGATCTCGATCAGCTCGCCACGACGCTCGGTGTCGGTGATGACACCGCGCTCGTACTGGCGCTCGATCTGCCGGGCCTCGGCCTCGTGCCGGTCCAGGATCTCCTGCTTGGCCGGCGGAGTGACGACGTCGTCGATGGCGATCGTGACACCCGAGCGGGTGGCCCAGCGGAAGCCCGCGGACTTGAGGGCGTCCAGCGTCGCCGCGACCTGCACCTTGGGGTAGCGCTCGGCGAGGTCGTTGACGATCGCCCCGAGCTCCTTCTTCGGCACCTGGTAGTTGACGAAGCGGTAGTCCTCGGGCAGGGCCTCGTTGAACAGCACCCGGCCCAGGCTGGTGCGCACCAGCGCCGGCTGGCCCGGCGTCCAGTCCTCCGGCTGGTCCCACGGCTCGTTGACCTTGCCGTTGTCGACGCCGAACACCTCGTCGAGGCGGATGAGCGCCCGCTCCTGCAGCCCCAACGCACCCATGTCGAAGGCCATGATCGCCTCGGCCGTCGAGCCGTAGGCGGCCGGCTGGCCGCCGTCGGCCTCGTGCCGCGAGGGCACCAGGGTGGTCAGGTGGTACAGGCCCAGCACCATGTCCTGGGTCGGCGCGGTGATCGGGCGACCGTCGGCCGGGCTCAGGATGTTGTTGCTGGACAGCATCAGGATCCGGGCCTCGGCCTGGGCCTCGGCCGACAGCGGCAGGTGAACCGCCATCTGGTCACCGTCGAAGTCCGCGTTGAACGCGGTGCAGACGAGCGGGTGGATCTGGATGGCCTTGCCCTCGACCAGCTGCGGCTCGAAGGCCTGGATGCCCAGGCGGTGCAGCGTCGGCGCCCGGTTCAGCAGCACCGGGTGCTCGGTGATGACCTCCTCCAGCACGTCCCAGACCACGGGACGCGCGCGCTCGACCATCCGCTTGGCGGACTTGATGTTCTGCGCGTGGTTGAGGTCGACCAGCCGCTTCATGACGAAGGGCTTGAACAGCTCCAGCGCCATCTGCTTGGGCAGGCCGCACTGGTGCAGCTTCAGCTGCGGGCCGACGACGATGACCGAACGGCCGGAGTAGTCGACGCGCTTGCCGAGCAGGTTCTGGCGGAACCGGCCCTGCTTGCCCTTGAGCAGGTCGGAGAGGGACTTGAGCGGGCGGTTGCCCGGACCGGTGACCGGACGGCCGCGACGGCCGTTGTCGAACAGCGCGTCCACGGACTCCTGCAGCATCCGCTTCTCGTTGTTCACGATGATCTCGGGCGCGCCGAGGTCGAGCAGTCGCTTCAGCCGGTTGTTCCGGTTGATCACGCGGCGGTACAGGTCGTTCATGTCGCTGGTGGCGAAGCGGCCACCGTCGAGCTGCACCATCGGGCGCAGGTCCGGCGGGATGACCGGGACGCAGTCGAGCACCATGCCCATGGGCGAGTTGCGGGTCTGCTGGAACGCCGCGACGACCTTCAGCCGCTTGAGGGCCCGCAGCTTGCGCTGGCCCTTGCCGCTGCGGATGGTCTCGCGCAGCGAGACGGCCTCGGCGTCGAGGTCGAAGTCGGCGAGCAGCTTCTGCAGCGCCGCGGCACCCATGCCGCCCTCGAAGTACTCACCGAAGCGGTCGCGCAGCTCGCGGTAGAGGCCCTCGTCGGCGATGAGCTGCTTGACCTCGAGCTTGCGGAAGGTGTCGAGCACCTCCTCGAGGCGGTCGATCTCCCGCTGGGCGCGGTCGCGCAGCTGGCGCATCTCGCGCTCGCCGCCCTCGCGCACCTTGCGGCGGACGTCGGACTTGGCTCCCTCGGCTTCGAGCTCGGCGAGGTCGGCCTCCAGCTTCTGCTGGCGGGCCTCCACGTCGGCGTCGCGGCGGCTCTCGAGGTTGTGCTTCTCCGCGCTGATCTCGGCCTCGATGGTCGGGAGGTCGCGGTGCCGCGCCTCGTCGTCCACCGTGGTGATCAGGTAGGCCGCGAAGTAGATGATCTTCTCGAGGTCCTTGGGCGCCAGGTCGAGCAGGTAGCCCAGGCGCGAGGGGACGCCCTTGAAGAACCAGATGTGGGTGACCGGCGCGGCCAGCTCGATGTGGCCCATCCGCTCACGCCGCACCTTGGCGCGGGTCACCTCGACGCCGCAGCGCTCGCAGATGATGCCCTTGAAGCGGACGCGCTTGTACTTGCCGCAGTAGCACTCCCAGTCCCGGGTGGGACCGAAGATCTTCTCGCAGAAGAGACCGTCCTTCTCCGGACGCAGCGTCCGGTAGTTGATGGTCTCGGGCTTCTTCACCTCACCGTGCGACCACTGGCGGATGTCGTCGCCGCTGGCCAGACCGATGCGCAACTCGTCGAAGAAGTTGACGTCGAGCACTGAGTGGACCCCTTTCCCGGGGCTCGGTTACTGCACTTCTTGCTGATGGTCGTCGGGGGCGCCGGCCGGCCCCGGTCAACCGGGGCCGGCCGGCGGCCGATCACACGTCCTCGACGCTGGAGGGCTCGCGGCGGGACAGGTCGATGCCCAGCTCCTCCGCGGCCCGGAAGACCTCGTCGTCGGTGTCGCGCAGCTCGATCGCCTGACCGTCGCCGGAGAGGACCTCCACGTTCAGGCATAGCGACTGCAGCTCCTTGAGCAACACCTTGAACGACTCCGGGATGCCCGGCTCGGGGATGTTCTCGCCCTTGACGATCGCCTCGTACACCTTGACGCGGCCGAGGATGTCGTCGGACTTGATGGTGAGCAGCTCCTGCAGCGCGTAGGCCGCGCCGTAGGCCTGCATCGCCCAGCACTCCATCTCACCGAAGCGCTGACCACCGAACTGCGCCTTACCACCCAGCGGCTGCTGCGTGATCATCGAGTAGGGGCCGGTCGAGCGGGCGTGGATCTTGTCGTCGACCAGGTGCAGCAGCTTCAGGATGTAGACGTAGCCGACCGAGATCGCCTCGGGGAAGGGCTCCCCGGAGCGGCCGTCGAATAGTCGCGCCTTGCCGGTGGGCTGCACCATCCGCTCGCCGTCGCGGTTCGGGATGGTCGACCCGAGCAGGCCGACGATCTCCTCCTCGCGGGCGCCGTCGAACACCGGCGTCGCCGTCCGGGTGCCCGGCTCGGCCGCACGGGCGGCGTCGGGCAGGTTGGTCGCCCACTCCGGGGTGCCCTCGACCTGCCAGCCGGACTTGGCGACCCACCCCAGGTGGGTCTCCAGGACCTGGCCGACGTTCATCCGGCCGGGGACGCCCAGCGGGTTGAGCACGATGTCCACCGGGGTGCCGTCCTCGAGGAACGGCATGTCCTCCTGCGGCAGGATCTTCGCGATGACGCCCTTGTTGCCGTGGCGGCCGGCGAGCTTGTCGCCGTCGGAGATCTTGCGCATCTGGGCGACGTAGACCCGGATCAGCTCGTTGACGCCGGCGGGCAGCTCGTCGCCGTCCTCGCGCGAGAACACGCGGACGCCGATGACCTTGCCCGACTCACCGTGCTTGACCTTGAGGCTGGTGTCGCGGACCTCGCGGGCCTTCTCACCGAAGATCGCGCGGAGCAGCCGCTCCTCGGGGGTCAGCTCGGTCTCGCCCTTGGGCGTCACCTTGCCGACGAGGATGTCGCCGGGGACGACCTCGGCACCGATGCGGATGATGCCGCGCTCGTCGAGGTCGGCGAGGACCTCCTCGGAGACGTTCGGGATGTCCCGGGTGATCTCCTCGGCACCGAGCTTGGTGTCCCGCGCGTCGACCTCGAACTCCTCGATGTGGATCGAGGACAGGACGTCGTCCTGCACGAGGCGCTGCGACAGGATGATCGCGTCCTCGTAGTTGTGGCCCTCCCACGGCATGAAGGCGACGAGCAGGTTCTTGCCCAGCGCCATCTCGCCCTGGTCGGTGCACGGCCCGTCGGCGATGACCTGGCCGACCTCGACCCGCTGGCCCTCGTCGACGACGGGGGTCTGGTTGATCGAGGTGCCCTGGTTCGAGCGGCGGAACTTCAGCAGCCGGTAGGTCTGCCGGGTGCCGTCGTCGGCCATGACGGTGACGTAGTCGGCGGTGGAGTCCTCGACCACACCGGCCTTCTCTGCCACGACGACGTCGCCGGCGTCGACGGCGGCCCGCAGCTCCATGCCGGTGCCGACCAGCGGCGCCTCGCTGCGCAGCAGCGGGACGGCCTGACGCTGCATGTTCGCGCCCATGAGCGCGCGGTTGGCGTCGTCGTGCTCGAGGAACGGGATCATCGCCGTCGCGACCGAGGTCATCTGCCGCGGCGAGACGTCCATGTAGTCGACGTTCTCCGGGACGAGGTAGTCGACCTCACCGCCCTTGGTGCGCACCAGGACGCGGTCCTCGGCGAACCGGCCCTGGGCGTCCAGCGGCGAGTTGGCCTGGGCGACGACGAAGCGGTCCTCCTCGTCGGCGGTCAGGTAGTCGATGGAGTCGGTGACGACACCGTTCTCGACCTTGCGGTACGGCGTCTCGATGAAACCGAACGCGTTGACCCGCCCGTAGGCCGACAGCGAGCCGATCAGGCCGATGTTCGGGCCCTCCGGGGTCTCGATCGGGCACATCCGGCCGTAGTGGCTCGGGTGCACGTCGCGGACCTCCATGCCGGCCCGCTCACGGGACAGACCACCCGGGCCCAGCGCCGACAGGCGGCGCTTGTGGGTCAGGCCCGCGAGCGGGTTGGTCTGGTCCATGAACTGGGACAGCTGGCTGGTGCCGAAGAACTCCTTGATGGAGGCGACGACCGGCCGGATGTTGATCAGGGTCTGCGGCGTGATCGCCTCGACGTCCTGGGTCGTCATCCGCTCGCGGACGACGCGCTCCATGCGGGAGAGGCCGACCCGGATCTGGTTCTGGATCAGCTCGCCGACGGTGCGCAGCCGCCGGTTGCCGAAGTGGTCGATGTCGTCGGTGCCGTGGTCGGTCTCGCCGGCGTGCAGGCGCACCACGTACTCGATGGTCGCGACGATGTCGTCCTCGGTCAGCGTGGACGTGCCCTGCGGGACGTCGACGCCGAGCTTCTTGTTGACCTTGTACCGGCCGACCTTGGCCAGGTCGTAGCGCTTGGCGTTGAAGAACAGGTTCTCCAGCAGCGCCTGCGCCGACTCGCGCGTCGGCGGCTCGCCCGGCCGCAGCTTGCGGTAGATGTCGAGCAGGGCCTCGTCCTGGCCTGCGATGTGGTCCTTCTCGAGGGTGGCCAGCACCGTGGGCGACCACTGGAAGTGCTCGCGGATGCGGTCCTCGGTCCAGCCCAGCGCCTTGAGCAGCACGGTGACCGGCTGGCGGCGCTTGCGGTCGATGCGGACGCCGACGGTGTCGCGCTTGTCGACGTCGAACTCCAGCCACGCACCCCGGCTGGGGATGACCTTGGCGCTGAAGACGTCCTTGTCCGACGTCTTGTCCAGGGTCTTGTCGAAGTAGACGCCCGGGCTGCGGACCAGCTGCGAGACGACGACGCGCTCGGTCCCGTTGATGACGAAGGTGCCCTTGCTCGTCATGATCGGGAAGTCACCCATGAACACCGTCTGGCTCTTGATCTCGCCGGTGGTGTTGTTCATGAACTCGGCGGTGACGAACAGCGGCGCCGCGTAGGTCATGTCCTTGTCCTTGCACTCCTCGAGGGACGCCTTGACGTCCTCGAAGCGCGGGTTGGAGAAGGACAGCGACATCGAGCCGCTGAAGTCCTCGATCGGGGAGATCTCCTCGAGGATCTCGGCCAGGCCGCCGACGGCGTCGGCCTGCTCCTCGGGGGCGAGCGTGGCCCGCCACTCCGGGCTGCCGATCAGCCAGTCGAACGAGGCGGTCTGCAGGGCCAGGAGGTCCGGCACCTCGAGCGGCTCGGAGATCTTGGCGAACGAGACGCGCAGCGGCGCGCCCGGGATCTTCTGCTGGTCGGCCTCGCCGGTGCGGGGGCCGGACTGGGGGGCCTGCTGGATCTTGCCGGTGGAGCCTGACTCGGTGGTGCCGGGGTTGATGCTGGTGGGGCGAGAGCCTGCCAAGATGCGTCCTTCCAAGGACCTCACGACGTGCGGGCGGTGGGTGCTTGTTCGTCCTGGGTCGTCGTCGGTAATGGCGGGGCTGTCCGCGTTCGTCCTGCCTGGACGGTCGACGGGCGTCCGGAGGACGGGTCCCCCGGGCACCCCAGGCGACCCGTCTCGGCGGGCAGGCAGTCAGGGGGCAGCGCAACAGGGAACCCTACCCCCGCTACGGCAGGCTGTCCACGTCGGGGGTCCGCACGCGACGGGGACCACACCCGGGAGGGGCAACCGGCCGGCGGGGGCCGGGTCGGGCCGTCCAGGACGGCACGGCCATGATGCCAGCCGGAGGGGCCCGGTGTCTCCGCCACGCCGCGCGGGTCGGGGTCCGAAGGTGCGGGTGCGCGCCGCCCGGCCGGTCGTGGGCAGCCTCGACCCGCGGATCTCCCGGGGTTCGCCGGTGGGGTGGGCCGTGGCGGCGGGCCCGTCCTGTCACGCGCGGGCACGGACGACGCAGGGGCCGCCCTCCGGATCGGAGGACGGCCCCTGCGGGTCGTGCGAGGTGGTGCGTCACCCGGCGGTCGGGTCCGCCGGGCGAGGGGTCACTTGACGGTGACGGTGGCGCCGGCGCCCTCGAGAGCGGCCTTGGCCTTCTCGGCGGCGTCCTTGTCGACCTTCTCCAGGACCGGCTTCGGCGCGCCGTCGACCAGGTCCTTGGCCTCCTTGAGGCCGAGCGAGGTCAGGCCGCGCACCTCCTTGATGACCTGGATCTTCTTGTCACCGGCGCTCTCGAGGATGACGTCGAACTCGTCCTGCTCCTCGGCGGCGGGGGCGCCACCGTCGCCGGCACCACCGGCGGCCGGGGCGGCCGCGACGGCGACCGGAGCGGCGGCGGTGACCTCGAAGGTCTCCTCGAACTGCTTCACGAAGTCGGAGAGCTCGAGCAGCGTCATCTCCTTGAACGCGTCGAGCAGCTCCGTGGTGGACAGCTTGGCCATGATCTCTCCTTCTGGGTCAGTCGGTGCTGGCCGCGGCGTCGGCGGCGGCAGCGTCGGTGGCGGTGGTGGTGTCAGCAGCAGCGGTGTCGGCAGCAGCAGCGGAGTCGGCGCCCTCGGCGGGCTTCTTCTCCTGCAGCGCGGCGGCCAGCCGGGCGACCTGCGACAGCGGGGCCTGGAACAGACCCGCGGCCTTGCTCAGGTTGCCCAGCATCGCGCCGGCCAGCTTGGCCAGCAGGACCTCGCGCGGCTCGACGTCGGCGAGGGCGGTGACCTCGGCGGCGTTGACCGTGCGGCCCTCGACCACGCCGCCCTTGACGACGAGCAGCGGGTTGGCGCGCGCGAAGTCACGGATGGCCTTGGCCGCGTTGACCGGGTCGCCCTCGATGAAGGCGATCGCGGTCGGGCCGTTGAGCAGCGGCGCGAGGTCGGCGAAGCCGACCTGCTCCGCGGCCCGCTTCGTCAGGGTGTTCTTGACGACGGCGTAGCTGCTGCCCTCACCGAGGGAACGGCGCAGCTGGGTCAGCTGGGCCACGGTCAGCCCGCGGTACTCGGTGAGCACCGCCGCGCTGGACGACTGGAACCGGTCGGTGATCTCGTCGATCACCGCGGCCTTCGCCTGCGTGGGCATGGGCCTCCTCTCGTCTGTCGGGCGGACCACCGGCCGGTGCACGACGGCGGGCGATCAGCGGCCCCGGAGACGAGGAACGCCCCGGCGCAGGCGCACGGGGCGAGGACGGGCGCGAGCGCCACGTCGATCGAACCGTCCTCCTGCGCGGGCCGCCCGGTGCTCCGGGACCTTCGATCGCACGCGGACGTGCGACGACCAGCGGTCGTGGGGGGAACGCCGACCAGCGTACGTCAGCCCCGGACCCGAGTGCCAACCGCCTCGGTCACACCCGGGAACGGCGAACGGCGCCGCCCCGCGAGGGGGCGACGCCGTCCGTTTGGTGCCGGGGTCCTCAGGCGGTGGGCTCGTCGACCGTCAGGTTCCGGGTGCGGTTCGGGTCGACCGGGATGCCCGGGCCCATGGTGGTGGAGATGGTGACCTTCTTCAGGTACCGGCCCTTGGCGGCGGACGGCTTGGCCCGCAGGACCTCGTCCAGCGCCGCGGCGTAGTTCTCCACGAGCTTGGTCTCGTCGAACGAGGCCTTGCCGATCACCAGGTGCAGGTTCGCCTGCTTGTCGACGCGGAAGTTGATCTTCCCGCCCTTGATGTCGTTGACCGCCTTGGTGACGTCGGGGGTCACCGTGCCGGTCTTCGGGTTCGGCATCAGGCCGCGCGGGCCGAGGATGCGGGCGATCCGGCCGACCTTGGCCATCTGGTCGGGGGTCGCGATCGCGGCGTCGAAGTCCAGGAAGCCGCCCTGGATGCGCTCGATCAGGTCGTCGGAGCCGACGACGTCCGCGCCGGCGGCCTCGGCCTCGGCGGCCTTGTCGCCGGTCGCGAAGACGATGACGCGGGCGGTCTTGCCGGTGCCGTGCGGCAGGTTGACGGTGCCGCGGACCATCTGGTCGGCCTTGCGCGGGTCGACGCCCAGCCGCATGGCCACCTCGACGGTGGCGTCGTAGGCCGTCGGCGAGGTCTCCTTGGCCAGACCGGCCGCCTGCAGCGGGGTGTAGAGGTTCTCGCGGTCGACCTTCGCGGCCAGCTCGCGGTACTTCTTGCCGTGCTTCGCCATGGTGGTTCCTCTCCCCCGGCTCAGCGACCGGGAGTCGTGTGGTGCACGGGCCTGGCGTGGCCCTCCCACTGGTGACGTGCTGGAACGGCCCCGGTGCAGGGACCCGGCCCGAGCGGAGCGAGGGCTGGGGGCACCGGGGTCCTCCTACTGGACGGTGATGCCCATCGACCGGGCGGTGCCGGCGATGATCTTCTCCGCCTCGTCGAGGGAGTTGGCGTTCAGGTCGGCCATCTTGGTCTGCGCGATCTCGCGGACCTGGTCGCGGGTGACGGTGGCGACCTTGGTCTTGTGCGGCTCGCCCGAGCCCTTCTCGACGCCCGCGGCCTTGAGCAGCATGCGCGCCGCCGGGGGGGTCTTGGTGACGAAGGTGAACGAACGGTCCTCGTAGACCGAGATCTCGACCGGGATCACGTTGCCGCGCTGCGACTCCGTGGCGGCGTTGTAGGCCTTGCAGAACTCCATGATGTTGACGCCGTGCTGGCCCAGCGCCGGACCGACGGGCGGCGCGGGGGTGGCCGCACCGGCGTTGATCTGGAGCTTGATGACCGCGGTCAACCGCTTCCTGGGGGGCATGTCTTCCTTCTCAGTGACGGGATGGAACGGCCTCGGTGCAGGGCCCCGGCCCGAGCGGAGCGAGGGCTGGGGGGCACCGAGGTCCTCCTACAACTTCTGGACCTGGTTGAACGACAGCTCGACCGGCGTCTCGCGGCCGAAGATGGAGACCAGCACCTGCAGCTTCTGCTGCTCGGCGTTGATCTCGTTGATCGTGGCCGGGAGCGTCGCGAACGGGCCGTCCATGACGGTGACCGACTCGCCGACCTCGAAGTCGACGACGGCGGTGGGGGCGGCAGCGGCGGCGGTGCTCGTCGTCTCCGCCGTCCGGGCCGCCTGCGGGGTGACCGCGGGTGCGAGGAGGCCGACGACCTCGTCGATGCTCAGCGGCGAGGGCCGGGAGGTGGCGCCGACGAAGCCGGTGACGCCCGGGGTGTTGCGGACCGCGCCCCAGGACTCGTCGTTGAGGTCCATCCGGACCAGCAGGTAGCCGGGGAGCTTCTTGCGGTTGACCTGGGTGCGCTTGCCGTTCTTGATCTCGGTGACCTCCTCGGTGGGCACCTCGATCTGGAAGATGTAGTCCTCCATGTCCAGCGACTGGATGCGCGACTCCAGGTTGGTCTTCACCTTGTTCTCGTAGCCGGCGTACGAGTGGATGACGTACCAGTCGCCGAACTGGCCGCGCAGCACCTTGCGCATCGCCTCGGCCGGGTCGGTCTCCTCGTCGTCCTCGGCCTGCTCGCCCGCCCCGTCGAGGTCGGAGGCGTCGGCCGGGGCGGCGAGGGGGTCGGTCGCCAGGGTGTCGGGCTCGCCGCTCTCCACGCCGGGCACCTGGTCGGCCACGCCGGTCAGCGCGTCCTGGTCAGCAGTGTCGACGGAACCCTCGGCGGCGCCGGGCTCACCGGCGCCGGTCTCGACGTCGACGCTGCCGCGCACGTCGAAGCGGGCGTCGTCGAGGTCGATGCCCTCGACGGCGCTGTCGGTCTCGAAGGGCTCGCGGGGGTCGGTCACGGTGTCTCTTCCTTGTCGGTGGTGCAGGCGCGGGTGGGCTCAGCCGAAGACGGCGAGCACGCCCTGGGCGAAGAGGAGGTCCAGGCCGGCCACCAGCGCGACGATGAAGGCCACGAACACGATCACCACGAACGTGTAGGTGATCAGCTCGCGGCGGCCGGGCCAGATGACCTTGCGCAGCTCGGCGACGACCTCGCGCAGGAAGCGCCGCAGGCTGCGCTTCTGGCGGGTCTCGGCGGCCCGGTCACGCTCGGCCGCGGCACGGGAGCGGGTCGGGCTGCTCCCCGCGGGGCGGGCGGGCGTGCGCTCGCGGGCGGCGCGGCGGGTGCGGGCTGCCGCGTCCTCGTCGTCCTCGTCGTCCCCGGCGGTGATCCGCCCGCCGCGGCGGGCGCCCGTGGGCCGGGCGGCGACGACCTTGTCCTCGTCGGACTCGGCCTCGGCGGCGATCTCGGCCTCGGCCGCCTCGAGCTCGGTGGCGTCGGAGACGCCCGGCGCCTCGCGGTCGAGCTGCTCGTCGGTCGGCTCGGCGCCGGAGGCGGCGTCGTCCTCGCGTGCCGGCTTCTCGTCGCTCACTGCGCCTCGCTCGCCTCGCTGGTGGTGGCCGTCTGTCCTCCGGCCTGGTCGGTGGTCCTGCTGTCGTACGGGTGGTGCGCGTCGCCGGCGGGGAACCGGCGGCACGGGCAGGGGTGACAGGACTTGAACCTGCAGCCTGCGGTTTTGGAGACCGCTGCTCTGCCAATTGAGCTACACCCCTTGGAGGACCCCGTCCTCCCCACCCTTCGCAAGCAAGGGGCGGGGCCCGGGACGAGGCCGCCCGGGACCGCGTGGCCCGCTCCGTTCGGCACCGTCCCCGGAGGGGTTCCGGGGCACGCCGGTGGCGGGGTCAGTGGCCCCAGGGCAGCCAGTGTACGGGACCGCCGGGGACGCCAGCCAACGTGCCGGGGAGGCGCCCGTCGCGGTGGCGCCGACGAGTCCGGCCCCCGCCCGCCGTGGCCCACGTGCGACTGCGCCGGGACGCCGGTCCGCCGGGAACGGGGGCGACCCCGGACCTCGGCCTTTGACACGATGGGGGCATGACCGCCGTCTCCCCCTCGGAGTCCGCCGCCCCCTCCTCCGCGCCGTCGCCCGCCGAGCGGCGCATCTCCCGCCGCATCGCCGCCATCGCCGAGTCGGCGACGCTGGCGGTCGACGCGAAGGCCAAGGCGCTCAAGGCCGCGGGGAAGCCGGTGATCGGCTTCGGCGCCGGCGAGCCGGACTTCCCGACGCCGGACTACATCGTCGAGGCCGCCATCGCCGCCTGCGCGCAGCCGGCGATGCACCGCTACACCCCCGCGGGCGGGCTGCCGGCGCTCAAGGAGGCAATCGTCGGCAAGACCGCGCGCGACTCGGGGCTGCAGGTCACGCCGGCCCAGGTGCTGGTCACCAACGGCGGCAAGCAGGCGGTGTACGAGGCCTTCGCCACGATGCTCGACCCGGGTGACGAGGTGCTGCTGCCGGCGCCGTACTGGACGACCTACCCCGAGGCGATCGCGCTCGCCGGCGGCGTGCCGGTGCCGGTCGTCGCCGACGAACAGAGCGGCTACCTGGTCTCGGTGGCCCAGCTGGAGGCCGCCCGGACGCCGCGCACCAAGGTGCTGCTGTTCTGCTCGCCGTCCAACCCGACCGGCGCGGTGTACCCGCCGGAGCTGGTCGAGGAGATCGGCCGCTGGGCCCTGGAGAACGGGCTGTGGGTGCTCACCGACGAGATCTACGAGCACCTCACCTACGACGGGGCGACGGCGCCGTCCATGCCGGTCGTCGTCCCCGAACTGGCCGACCGCTGCGTCGTCGTCAACGGGGTGGCCAAGACCTACGCGATGACCGGCTGGCGGGTGGGCTGGGTCGTCGGGCCCACCGACGTCGTCAAGGCCGCGACCAACCTGCAGTCGCACGCCACCTCGAACGTGGCGAACGTGTCCCAGGCGGCCGCCGTCGCCGCGCTGACCGGCGACCTGTCGGCCGCGGCGGCGATGCGGGAGGCCTTCGACCGGCGGCGCCGCACGATCGTGTCCATGCTGCGCGAGATCCCGGGCGTGGCCTGTCCCGAGCCGCGCGGCGCCTTCTACGTCTACCCGTCGGTCAAGGCCCTGCTCGGCCGCGAGATCGCCGGGCGGACGGCGGCCGACAGCGTGCAGCTGGCCGAGATCATCCTCGAGGAGGCCGAGGTCGCCGTCGTCCCCGGCGAGGCCTTCGGGACACCGGGCTACCTGCGGATGTCCTACGCCCTGGGGGACGACGACCTGGTGGAGGGCGTGAGCCGGATGCAGCGCCTGCTCGGCACCGCGGGCTGAAGGAGGGCCGTCAGGCCGGCCCCGTCCAGGGGCTCGCCGCGAGCTCGACGGACGGGCGGAGCTGCGCAGCCGGCAAGGGTCGGGGCGGCGCCGGCCCGCCGCCCCGTCACGCCAGCTGGACGGTGGCGCGGGCCAGCGAGAGGACCTTCTCGCCGCCACTGGTGACGGTGAGGTCGATCCGCGCGCGGCCGTCCTCGCCGAGGGCACCGACCTTCCCGCGGACGGTCACCTGCGCCCCGGCGTCGTCGTCGGGGACGACGACCGGCCGGCCGAACCGGACGTGGTACTCGACCAGCGCGCCGGGGTCGCCGGCCCAGGTGGTGACCGCGCGGGCGGCCAGCGCCATGGTGAGCATCCCGTGGGCGATCACCCCGGGCAGCCCGACCTCGGTGGCCACCCGCTCGTTCCAGTGGATGGGGTTGAAGTCGCCGGAGGCGCCTGCGTAGCGGACCAGGTCGGCGCGGGTGACCGGGTAGGTCTGCTCGGGCAGCTCGGTCCCCACGGCGACGTCGACGGCGCGGACGGTCGCGGTCATGCCGTCCCCCGGGCCACGAGCATCGAGATGGCCGAGCAGACCGGTTCGCCGTCCTCGGTGGCGACGTCCACCCGGGTGGTGAGCAGGTCGTTGCCGCCGACGCTGCGCACGGCCTCGATGGTGGGGGTGGCGACCAGCCGGTCGCCGGCGCGGATGGGCCGGTGGTGGGTGAAGCGCTGCTCCCCGTGGACGACGCGGCTGTAGTCCAGCGCCACGTCGGGGTCCTCCACCACCACGCCGGCCGCCGACAGCGTCAGGGCGATGGCGAAGGTGGGCGGCGCGATGACGTCGGGGTGTCCGGCCGCGCGGGCGGCGTCGACGTCCCGGTGCACCGCGTCGGCGGCACCGACGGCGTCCGCGAACTCGGCGATCTTCTGCCGGCCGACCTCGTGGACGGCGGAGGGCGGGTAGCTGCGCCCGACCAGCGTCGGATCGAGCGCCATGCTCCCGCCCTCCCTACCGCGACCGGAGGGTCAGCGGGTCTCGCGGTGGATGGTGTGCCGACGGTCCCTCGGGCAGAACTTCTTCAGCTCGAGCCGGTCGGGGTCGTTGCGCCGGTTCTTGCGGGTGATGTAGTTCCGGCTCTTGCACTCCTGGCAGGCCAGGGTGATCTTCGGACGGATGTCGGTGGCTGCCACGGGGCGCTCCTCGCCTTGTCGGTACCGGGCCGGGCCCGGGGACGTGCGGGCGGGCGCCCGCACGGTGCTGCAACGCACCGACGGACCCCGGCTGAACGGGGTCCGTCGCGAGTAGCGGTGACCGGATTTGAACCGGTGACACAGCGATTATGAGCCGCTTGCTCTGCCTGGCTGAGCTACACCGCCGGACGCGGCCGGGCGATCCGGTCTCGGCGACCGGGCCGAGCGGCCACTGTGTTGTTCCAGAGCCCCTTTACGGAATCGAACCGTAGACCTTCTCCTTACCATGGAGACGCTCTGCCGACTGAGCTAAAGGGGCGGGCTTCGAGCCGTCGAGAACTCTACCCGACGTCTTCGGGGTCCTGTCGGCGGGGGGTCAGGAGCGCACGAACAGCCGCCGGTGCGGCGTGCCGGGGACGGCGGAGCGGACGCCGGCGCGCGCCAGGATCCAGCTCTCCAGGCGCTCGTCGGGGAGCGGCCGGCTGACCAGGAAGCCCTGCAGTTTGTCGCAGCCCATCTCGGCGAGCAGGTTGCGGGTCAGCTCGTCCTCCACGCCCTCGGCGACGACCCGCAGACCGAGGTTGTGCGCCAGCTCGATGATCGAGCGGGCGATGAACGACTCGCCCTGGCTGGTGGACATCCCCAGCACGAAGGACTTGTCGATCTTCACCTCGTCGATCGGCAGCTGCCGCAGCTGGGACAGCGACGAGTAGCCGGTGCCGAAGTCGTCCATCGACAGCCGCAGACCCAGGGCGTGCAGGTCGGCCAGCACGGTGCTGCTGCGCACCGAGTCGTCGACCACGCTGCCCTCGGTCAGCTCGAGGGTCAGCAGCTCACCGGGCACGCCGTGCCGCCGCAGCGCCCGCCGCACGCGGTCCACCAGGTCCGGCTCGGTGAGGCAGCGGGCGGAGAGGTTGACGGCGACCGACAGCGCGATGTCCTGGTCCAGCCAGCGGCGGCAGCGGGCCAGCGCCAGGTCGAGCACGTGGTCGGTCAGCGGGCCGATCCGGCCGATCTGCTCGGCCAGGTGGATGAACTCGTCGGGTGCGACCGAGCCGTAGCGGGGGTGCGCCCAGCGCACCAGCGTCTCCACCGAGACGATGTCGGAGCTCCGCGCGTCGATGATCGGCTGGAACACGACGCTGATGTCGCCGTCGGCCATCGCCTGCTCCAGCTCCGTGCCCAGCTGCAGGCGGCGCAGGCTCTGCTGGTCCAGCACCGGGTGGTAGCTGGCCACCCCGCTCGAGCCGGCACCGGCGAGCAGCGCGACGTCGGCCCGCTGCATGAGCGTGCCCGCGTCGGCGCCGTGCACCGGGGCGGCCGCCACACCGAGGGTGAGCGTGACCTCCAGGTCCAGCCCGGCGACCCGGGCACGCGTCGAGGTGGCCTCGCGCAGCCGCCGGGCTGCCCGCTCGGTGGCGCCGAGGGAGAGCCCCGGCAGCAGGACGGCGAACTGCTCGCCCTCCATGCGCGCCACGAGCGCCTGCGGTGGGGCGTGCTCGCGCAGCAGGCCTGCGGTGACCAGCAGCAGCTCGTCGCTGGCCGCGTGGCCGAGCGTGTCGGTGACCTCGGTGTAGTTGTCCAGCGAGGCGAGGATCAGCCCGGCCCGGCCGGCCACCGGGTCGGCGGCCAGCAGCTGGTCGATCTCGACGGCCAGGCGCTGCCGGTTGGGCAGCCCGGTGAGCCGGTCGTGGTCGGCGTCGTAACGGATCTGGGTGAGCAGCTGCTGCTGCCGGATGGCCGCGTTGACATGGGTGAGCATCGACTCGAGCGCCGCCCGGTCGTCGTCGGCGAAGGACACGACGTCACTGCGACGGTCGCAGATCTCCAGGTAGCCCGGCTCTCCAGCAGCGGTGGCCACGGGCGCGGCGAGGAGGTCGTGCGCGCCGCGGCGAGCGAGCGCCGCGGCCTCGGCCTCGGTGGCGCGCGCGAGGGTGACCAGCACCGGCCTGTCGTGGGAACCGTCCGTGGCCCGTCGGCGGAGCACGTCGTCGGGGTCGCTGGGCCCCTCGTACCAGCTGCGTCCGTCGTCCGATGCGACGACCAGACGCGGCTCCTCGTCGAGGTACGGGGGGAGCCACAGGGCAACGCGCTCGGCGTTCAGGAGCTCCTTGACCGCGTCGACGATCAGGCGGGGGCCGTCCTCGTCGGCGCCCACCTGCTCGACCCGCCGGGCGAACTCGTACACGCGCTGGACACTGTGACCCTCGCGCGCGGTCGAGGCGAAACGCCGGAACAGCAGCATGACCGCGAGGGCGATGGGGAGCATGAGCACCGACGCCCACATCGACCGCTCGGTGATCAACAGCGCGGTGATGGCCACCGACACCGCGAACGGCCCGACGACGGCGACGGGGAGTGTCAGCTCCTGCCACATCTGCCGACTCGGGTTGCCGCCACTGAGCCGGATCGCGGCCATGACCAGGGGGGTGCCGACGATGTCGGCCGCGAGCACGGCGAGCATCAGCGACAACCAGCTGATCGGCTCGGCGAGATCGCCGAAGGGCAACGCCTCGAGCACAGCGACGGCGACGGCCACCTCCACGGTCGCCACGGCCAGGTTGAAGACCGCCTTCGCCGGGGCGTAGCGCTGCACGACGAGACTGAGGCCCAGACCCAGTGCTCGGGCTGCGGCCGCCCACAGCCCGCCGACCTCCACGAGCGCGATGGCCAGGGCGAACTCGCTGACCGACCACAGCCAGGTCTGGCGGCGGAACTCCACGTGCAGCGACACCGTCTCGGTGACGAAGAACGCGACCGTGACGAGGAGGAAGGACGCCGGTCCGAAGGTCGTCTCCGCCTCGGGGAAGACGAGGACGGCCACGACGACCGCGAGCAGCGTTCCGCCTGCCGCGATGATCCACGGGTGCACGGGCGCAGCGGCACGTGACAACGGCGCGCGCGACTCGGGACTGGCCAACGTCACCCAACTTCTGGGGGGCAATGAGTGCGCCGAGGCTAACAGCGCAGCAGCCCGTCGAAAGCGCTCCTGACCCGAAGGGGGCAGCCGGCGACCAGGCCGGCCGCCCCTGGGCGTCAGCGGCGGATCAGCAGCCCCACTTGGACCCGCGACCCCACTTGGAACCCCGGCCCCACTTGGAGCCCCGACCCCACTTCGATCCACGCTGCGTGTTCATGACGCCTCCTCAAGGCATGAAGGACTGCTTGCTCGTACGGGCAGTCGTCCAGGCGCGGGGGCAGAGCGTTGGGTACGGACCGCGCCGGTGAGATTGCTGCCCGTCACCCGTTCAGGGCAAGCACCGCTGATCGATCCATAGAAAATCGACGCCATGCCGTTACTTTCAGTCAACATTCGTGACGCTCTGTCCCTCGATCGGGCTGTTCATGCGACATGAGTGACAGCAGGTGACAGTGCGTCACGAGGGAGACGTCCGATCGGCGTGTTGGCCGTCGTCCACAGGCGTACGCCCGGCCGGCCTCGGTTCCCCCGATCGGGTCCACAGTCGTCCACAACGCCGTCCACAGCTCGTGGACACACCCGGCCGCGACCTACGCTGCGCCGCGTGCCACGGGACGGGGACGACGCCGAGCGGGGGTCGATGCTGCCGCTCGTCCTGGTGTGCTGGCTCGTGGCCGCCCTCATGGCCTTCGGCGCGATCGCCGCGTCCGACGCCTTCCTGGAGCAGCAGCAGGTGCAGTCGGTGTGCGACGGCGCCGCGCTCGCCGCGGCGAACGCCACCGACGAGGCGGCGGTCTACGCCGGCGGTGTCGGGACGACGCTGCCGCTGACCCGGGCCAGCGCGCAGGCGGCGGTGGCCGACCAGCTGGCCGACGGCGGGACCGCCCTGCACTCGTGGTCGACCGAGACCGACGGGGTGGAGGTGACGGTGCGGTGCACCCGCCACGTCGAGATCGCGTTCGGCTGGCTCTTCCTCGGCGGCCAGCCGCTCGAGCGCACCGCCGTCGCCGGGGCGCGCGCGCCGACCACCCCGTGAGACGCGCCCTCCCCACCAACCGCAGCGGCCCCCGACCTCGGCGGAGGTCGGGGGCCGCGTGTACCGGTTGTGGCGGGTGAAGGATTCGAACCTTCGTAGGCTAAGCCGACGGATTTACAGTCCGCTCCCATTGGCCACTCGGGCAACCCGCCGTGGTGGTACGCGGGAGAGCGTACAAGACACCGGAGACCGGCCTCGGTGGTGGCCCCAGGGCACACCCGGCCGGTGGACGGCAGAGGACAAGGAGCACACATGGCCGACTCGTCGTTCGACGTGGTGAGCAAGGTCGACCGCCAGGAGGTCGACAACGCCCTGAACCAGGCCGCCAAGGAGCTGTCGCAGCGCTTCGACTTCCGCGGCACCAACGCCACGATCGCCTGGGCCGGCGAGGAGGGCGTGACCCTGAGCGCCGACACCGAGGAGCGCGTCTCGGCCGCGCTCGAGGTGTTCAAGGAGAAGCTGATCAAGCGGAACATCTCGCTGAAGTCGCTGGACGCCGGTGAGCCGCAGTCCTCCGGGAAGTCGTACAAGATCTCCGGGCGCATCAAGCAGGGCATCGAGTCCGACACCGCCAAGAAGATCGCCAAGATCATCCGGGACGAGGGCCCCAAGGGCGTCCAGGCCCAGATCCAGGGTGACCAGCTGCGGGTCAGCGGCAAGAAGCGCGACGACCTGCAGGCGGTCCAGCAACTGCTGCGCGGCAAGGACCTCGACGTCGCCCTGCAGTTCGACAACTACCGCTGACCAGGGGCGTATTTGCAGGTCAACGCGCCGTCATAGCGTCTCGGTCCGCAGGGAGTCCGCACGTGCGCCCCGTGCGGGGGCCATCAGGTCGCCGGCTGCGGCGCGCGTGCGGGCCTCGGCTGTGGGCGCCTTGCCGCTCGAGAAGAGAACCTCAGCGCCGCTCACGACAACCGGTCGACCTCCCGCCCAAGGGCGGATCGGCCATTGGTTTGGAATCCAGCAGGTCGGTGCGACAAGAGCGCTCTGAGTACTGACGGAGTTCTGAGCTGACCTGATCAGGAGACACAGCGAGGTCGGAGGCGCCCCAGTGAGCGCCTCCGACCCGCTGACTCCGCTACCCTGCCAGGTGCGTCACCACCTGCAGGACCGCGATCAAGGCCGCTGCAACGGCCAGGATCACGCAGAGTCGGGCGGCTTCGGGCCAGCCGCGCATGGCTGCCCGGACCGTCCGGCCGACTTCTTTGGCCAGGTTTTTCATCTCTCACCTCCCGTCAATCGTGCCGCTGGGTCCCTCCCTGCGCTCCCGTTGCTTATTCGGCTCGCGCAAGAACCCGTAGTTCATGCATGGGCTATCCATGGAAGGTCAAGCCCGCGGAACCTTGGGCCCAGCCCAGTAGCCCTGCCGATCAAGCAGCGGGACAGCTCGAGGCGGTCGTCCAAGCGCGGGGGCAGAGCGTTGGGTACGGACCGCGCCGGTGAGAGTGCTGCCCGTCACCCGTCCAGGGCAAGCACCGTTGACCGCAGCACCGCAGTTAGCGCCATGCCGTTACACGGAGTTGCGACGCGTCACCATCTGCACCGCGATCGGGCTACACACGGCCTTGAGTGCACCGATGGTGACAAAGCGTGACCTGGGCTCCCCCGCGCGGCGTGTCGGCCTGTCATCCACAGGCATGGGCGTGGCCGGCCTCGGTCGTGGCCCGCCCTCATGGCCTTCGGTGCCATTGCAGTGTCCGACGCCTTCCTGGAGCAGCAGCAGGTGCAGTCGGTGTGCGACGGCGCTGCGCTCGCCGCCGCGAACGCCACCGACGAGGCGGCGGTCTACGCCGGCGGCGTCGGGACGGCGCTGCCGCTGACCCGGGCCAGTACGCAGGCGGCGGTGGCCGACCAGCTGGCCGACGGCGGGAGCGCACTGCACTCCTGGTCGACGGAGACCGACGGGGTGGAGGTGACGGTGCGCTGCACCCGCCACGTCGAGATCGCGTTCGGCTGGCTCTTCCTCGGCGGTCAGCCGCTCGAGCGCACCGCCGTCGCGGGGGCGCGCGCACCGACCACCCCCTGAGACGCGCCCTCTCCACCAACGGCAGCGGCCCCCGACCTCGGAGGAGGTCGGGGGCCGCGTGTACCGGGTGTGGCGGGTGAAGGATTCAAACCTCGTCGACCCCTCTTGAGCGCCGCCCCAGAGGAGCGGGTGCACATCAGCGCGGGGCCACAGCCTCTCTTCTGGTGGGGAGTCCGCAGAAACCGCCCAGCGAGGCAGACATCAGGTCCCCGGCTGCGGCGCGCGTGCGGTCCTCGGCCGTGGGCCACAGATGCGAGTAGACGCCGAGGGTGATCGTGGCCGAGGAGTGCCCGAGCGCCCGCTGCACCGTCACCACGTCGCACCCCGACGCGATCAGCCCGCTGGCGTAGAAGTGCCTCAGGTCGTGCAGCGTGTACCCGTCGAGGCCGGCCGCCTTGCGGACCTGCCGCCACTGGTGGCCCGCCGAGTTGCGGTTGAGTGGCACCCCGGCGGTGGAGAACAACCACTCCCCCGGCCGGACGCCGGTGGTCCGCACGTGCTGCGCGAGCAGGGCGATGAGTTCGGCCGGGACGTAGACGATCCGCTCGGACCCGAACTTCGGTGCCACCGGCTCGGTCGTCGCGCTGCTCTCGCCCTGCAGCTGGCGACGGACGGAGATCGTGCGGCGCAGGAAGTCGACGTCCTCTATGCATAGCCCTGCCGCCTCCCCCAGGCGCAGCCCGGCGAAGGCGCACACCGCCACGAACGGCCGGAACCAGTCCGGGGTGACGCCGAGGGCGCGCCCCACCTCCTCGACGGTGGGGATGGTCATGGCCGCCGCGGCCTTGCGTCCCCTCGGCAGTGGGACGCCGGCCGACGGGTCCGCCTTGATGACCCGGTCGACGACGGCGGCCCGCAAGGCCATGTGGATGTAGTTGTAGCGGGTGCGGATGGTGCTGGGCGCGAGCCCGGTCCGACGCGTACCCGTCGGCTGGGACATGGCCTTGACCCACTGCTGCACGTGGGAGGTCCGGATCTGGCGCATCGGCACGTCGGCGAAGGTCACCGAGTCGGCCGCCTGGCGCGCCGCGAGCGTCGTGCCGCGTTCCCACACCTGCCGGCCGGACCACTCCATGAACCATGTTCGGAAGGTGATCCTCCCCGCCGCGGGGTCGACGTAGTCGCCGGTGATGATCGCCGCGGTGACCTCGTCCAGCCACCGCTGCGCGTCGACCTTCCGCTTGAAGTGCCGGGCGTGCTCCTTGCCGTTCTCGTCGCGATACCGCGGCCGGTAGGTGCCGTCAGGTCGTCGTGCGATCGATGCCACCGCTCAGTGCCTCCTTGGCCGCGGACCTGTCCGTGAGCTGCGCATTCTGACCTGCGCCAACGACACGAAGGCCGTCAGCGCTCGCGCCGACCCGGGTCACCCTGGCCCCGGCCGACCGGTTGGCGAGCGACGACGGCGGCAGGGATGCGCTCGAGGAGGTGGCCGCACGACGAACACCCGCGTCTCGCGGTGAGCAAGCCGTCGGTCGGTGGTCCTTGGACGCAGATGCACCGCGTTCTGCCGATCACTGAGGAAGCCGTGGATCGAGCGGGCCGCTGGAGACGCCCGAGCCGGAGGCGGCTTGTCCGTCGATCCAGGCGTGCAGGTCGTCGCGGCGGTAGACGACGCGGCGGCCGAGCCGGAAGGAGTGCGGGCCGGTGCCCAGGTGCCGCCAGTACCGCAGAGTGGCGACCGGGGCGCGCAGCAGCTGGGCGGCTTCGCCGATGGTGAGCAGCTCGGCGGGGTGATCGGGGCCGGGGGTCGGGTCGGTCATGGCTGTCTCCGAAGGCTCAACGGGTCGGGGCGGCTGTCCACCCTTAGAAGGCGCCGTTTCGGGGCCGTTGCTGACAGCCCACAGCCAACTTCTTCGGTCGACCTCCTGTTTTCCTCCCGTCCCAGCTCCTGGGCGCCGTCGGAGCCGGGGGCGGGAGCGCTTGAGGCCACCGCCCGGCGCCTGGACCGGCGGTGATGGCGTCCAGGAGGCTGGCCGAGGCGATGACCTGCCCGAGGTCGACGGGTCCTGCAGTGGTCCTTCAGTTCTCCTGCAGTGCCCGCTCACCCGGCCGGCCGCGGCCCGGGTGGCGACCAACCCCGCTTACCGCCCCAGGCTCGGGGCGACATCGCGTGCCGGCCGTGGCCCGTCGCGCTCAGGCTCGGGCCGCAAGGCGCCCACTGGGGAGCCGGCCGGGTTCGGCGTCCCGGCCGAGCGCTGCTGGTGCTGCTCGGCGGCGTAGCGGGCGCGCCAGGCGTCGCGGGCAGCGGTGAGCCGGTCGGGCGATCGACCGAGCAGGGCGGGATCGGCCCGCAGGTCGGCGATACGCGCCCGGGCGTCGGCCAGCTCGTCTCGGGCGTTGGTGACGTGGCCCTGGAAGTGGGCCAGCGACCCGGCCGGATCGGGTGCGAAGGCGATCGGTCCGAGCGGGGCCAGCCGCTCTCTGTGCCGGCGGTGGGCGTCGGTCAGGGCGGCCTGGGCCTGTTCGCCGGCCTGGACGGCGGCCTTGGCGGCGGCGTGCAGCCCGGCGTGCTCGGGGTGGGCGGCTTCGGCGGCGCGGTGGGCGGTGGCATCGAATACCCGCCACAGCGCCGGCCGGTCGTCGAACCGGTTGGCCACCCGCGCGAGCTGCTCCGGCTCGGTGGGCAGGTGGGGCAGGTGCGGGCGCCACCGGTCGGCCCAGCCGGTCAGCTGCTCTTCGGCGCGGGCGACGGGGGCGCGCTTGAGTCCCCACCAGCCCGGGCCCTCGAGCACTACCCGGGCCGCGGTGCGGGCGGCGCCGCGCTCGTCGTCCCACGCGGCGAGGAGGCCCTCGCGGATCCGGTCGGCGTCCTCGGTGAACGCGGCGCCGGTGGCCTGCACCCGCTGCGTGGCCTGCTGGGCGGCCAAGGCCGCCTGCCGGTGCTCGGCTTCCAGCCGGGCCAGCTCGCCGGCGTGGGGGGCCTGCAGCGCCACGGCCTGGCGCAGGTCCTCACACCAGGGCTCAAGGACGGCCAGCCGGTCGAGGCTGCGCTGCTCGAGCGTCCAGGCCTGCTGCAGCTCGGCCAGCACCAGCTCGAGCGGGCGGGGTGTGGCGTAGCGGGCGGCCTCGGCGGCGGCCTGCGTAGCGGCGTGGGCGGGTCCGAGGTCAGCGCGGTCCCGGGCGAACACGGCGATCCACTGCTCGCGCGCCTGATCCAAGTCGGTGGCGGCCAGGTGGGCGGTGTTGGCGGTGCGCCCGCGGGTCATCCCGACATAGGCCGCCGCTGCGCCGGTGTGCTCGCCGACCACCAGGTGCGCCGCGGTGACGGTGTCACCCTGCACCCCGTGCGCGGTGCTGGCGTAGGCCAGCTCGACGTGCGAGGTGACGTAGCCGGCGGGCAGCAGCCGCTGCCCCGTCCCCGCCGGGGTGACACCGGCAGAGACGGCCTCTCTTGGGGTGACCTCGGCCGGAATGACAGCCAGACTCCCGTGCCGGTCGACAGCGACGGCGGTCCAGGTGTCGCGGTTGGCCACGCCGAGGTTGCGGTCGTTGCGGCGGGTGGCGATCCGGTCTCCGACCCCGATCCGCTGCCCAGCCCCGGTGACCGCGACCCGGGTGTCGTCGACGCGACCGTCGACGACCAGCCGCTCGCGGATGGCGTCGCTCAGCTCAGTGGCCTGCTCGCGGGTGTCGACCACCACGGCCACCGGCTCGCCGCCGCCGTGGTGTGCGGCGGCGGTTGCGGCCAGCGCCTCCTGCAGCGCCGCCGGGTCGGGATGCAGACGGATCTGGCCGCGGGCGACCAGGGTGTCGAAGACCGCGCCCGGGTCATCTCCGGTGCGCATGGCCAAGGTCAGCTCGGCGTACTCGGTGTCCCGGGTCGTGCGGCCGGCGTCGTCCGTGCGGGTGAAGCGGTGCACCATGTCCAGGGTCAGGTGGCCGGCCGGGTCGATCTGCCCGGCGGCCAGATCCAGCACGCCGCCGCGGCCGACTGCGGCCAGCTGGTGCCGGTCACCGAGCAGCGCCAGCCGGGCTCCGGCCTCGTCGACGACGGTCAGCAGCGCGCGGGCGGTGTCCTGGTCGAGCATCCCGACCTCGTCCACCACCAGCAGGTCACCTGCGCCCAGGCGCGCCGCCTCCCGCGGGCCGGCGAAGGGCACGCCGGTGACCGGATCGGCCTCGCCGAAGGCCAGTCGGGTCCAGGTGCCGTGGTCGCTCCAGCGCCAGCCGTGCTGATAGGCCAGCCCCGCGGCCGACCCGGTGTGCGCGCCGACCTCGAGGAAGGCGACCTTGGCCGCCTTGAGGGTGGGGGTGACGACCAGCAGGCCGCGGCCGTTCGCGTGCAGCAGCGCCCGGGTGGCGGCCAGGGTGGTGGTCTTGCCCGCCCCGGCCGCACCCTCGAGCACCACCAGCGGCCGGTCACCGGCCAGTGCGGTGACCGCCGCCGCCTGCCCGGCATCCAGCCGTCCGCGCACCGCGTCCGGCAGCTCCGGCTCCGGGTCTCGCCGCTGGTCGGCATGTGCCGGGGTGCTGCGGGCGGCCAACCGGTCGGTCAGGTCGGCCTCGACGTCGAGCACCGGCTGGGAGGTCCACGCCCGGATGTGCTCGGGCACCGCAGCATGCCCGCCGTCGCGGTTCAGCAGCGGCACGCACCGGACCACGGCCCGGGCGGTGAGGTCCTCGGCCAGCTCGATGCGCACGCCGGCGTCGACGACCATGCCCGCGGCGGCGAGCAGCTGCTCGACCTCGCCGCGGACGTCGGCGGCGTTCCACGCCGAGCGGGCGGCGGCCAACCGGGCCAGCACGCGCTCGACCGCGTCATTCCGGTCCAGCCCGCCAACCGGAGCCGGGGTCAGGTCGACCGGTCGCCCCGGGTCGCGGTAGCCCAGGGCGGCCAGCTCGCCCACCCAGCGGGCAGTCAGATCGGTGCCCGGTCGTGGGGTGACCTTGTCCGGGCGGCCCTCGGCCCACGCCCGGGCATCCCACGCTCGCCGCAGCCCCGGCCCCGGCGTCTGACCGGGGTGCGCGGCCATCCACTGCCGCTCGTAACGGTCGATATTGCGGCCGATCTGGGCCGCGCGGGCGCTGAACGCAGCAGCGTAAGCGGCCAGCTCCGGTACATCTCCGGTCGCGTCCATCGTGTAGCCGTGCGCGGCCAGCGCCGCCCGGAACTGCGGATCGGTAGCCACCGCCGCGTGCCCGATGCCGTTGATCGCAGCGAGGAAGTCGCGCACCCCGACGGTGTGCAGCCCCCGCCACCGCCCGGCGGCGAACACCCGGGCGTTGATCTGCAGGTGCAGGTGCCGGTGCGGATCCCCGGCCCGGGAGGTGTGGTGCCGCACCGTCACCGCCTCCAGGCGCTCGACCGGCACCTGCACCTGCCCGCCGCGCGGGCCCACCCGGGTGGTGGCGTGCTGCGCGAGCCAGCCGATGATCTGAACCGCGGCGCGGTCCTGGGCGGCGTCGTACGCGGCGGCGATGTCCGGGTGCAGGGCGGCGGCAAGCGACCAAGACTTCGGCCCGTTGACGATCACCTCGATGAAGCGCACCGCCCGGTCGTCGGTCCGCAGCCGACCGCGTGGCTCACCGGTGTTGGGGTCGGTGCCGGCCACCCACGCCTGGTAGCCGTCCCCGGCCAGCGGCGCCAGTTCCTGTACCCGGCCGCCGCTAATGGTGTAGCGGCGAGCGATCCCGGCGCCCTCGGTCAGGTAGTAGTCATCAGGCCGGCCCCGGTCGAACTCCACGTACTGGCGGGCCGCCGCCGGCGCGCCGGCGTAGACCTTCATTCCGCCGTGCATTTCAACGCCACCCAAAAACGGCCAACACGTCACCCCTAGAAATGCTGATGGGCCCCGCGAAGCGAGGCCCGGACTACCTCTATGGGTAGCATGCGTGCCGTTCTTCAGTAAAGACTTGGTGGGCGTTTCCAGCCGAGGGCAATTGCTGGGTGATTGGCGCTCGCCGATTGCTTGCTTGGTCGATGTTGGCGATGTGCGGTCGCAGGCAGAGTTCGTCTTGGGCAAGCGTCTGGGCGAGGACTCGTCTCCCATCCGGCAGACCAGGATCGGTCCGCTTCCGCGATGCGCCGAGGACTGCGCCACGATGAGCTCGTGAAGGTCGCGCTGCTCTACCTCGACGGGTGCCCCAACTGGACGGTGGCCGACGAGCGCCTGCGCGCGGCGCTCGATCAGACCGGAAACCCGGACGTCGACGTGACCTACCGAAAGGTCTCGACGCCCCCGGGAGGCCGAGTCCGTCGAGTTCCGCGGCTCGCCGACGATCCTGATCGAGGGTTGCGACCCCTTCCTCGATCGAGAGGCTCTCGTTGGGCTGTCCTGCCGGGTCTACCGCACCGTCGACCAGTTCACCCCGGCGCACCTGCGCCCGGGCTGGCTGGTGCCCCGACGGTGGAGCAGCTGGTACAGGTCCTGCGGTGAGGCTGCCGAGGCGTCGTCGGACGACCCCGACCGAGGAGTCGGTGATGTGCGGCTGCTGCGGCCGGGATCTGCCGCGCACCGCGGTGCACGAGCTAGGCGGCACGCCGGGGGTCTACGTCTGCCGGCGCTGCGCCCTATGGATGGCCGCGCGGATAGGACGGCGGTAGCTGTGAGCGTCGAGGACAACAAGCGGCTGGTGGCCCACGCGGTCACCGAAGTCATCAATGGCGGGAACCTCGCCGCGGTCGAGGAGCTGTACGCGTCGGAGATCGCAGCAGCGGCGCGCGAGTGGGTGGCGCCCTTCCGGACGGCGTTTCCGGACGTGCGGATGGAGACCGTCGCCCTGGTCGGCGAGGGCGACACCGTGGTTGGCCACTTCCGCTGCTCGGGTACCCACACCGGGCCGTGGATGGGCCGGCCCGGCACCGGTCGGGCGTTCCGCGATGTACCGGAGGTGTACTGGTTCACCGTTCGCGGCGGCCGCAGCGTCGACTGGTGGGGACTGGAGGACGACGACGACCGGCGCCGCCAGCTACGCGCCGGTGGCGCACCGGCCTGACGGGCACCGGGCGACGCGACAGTCACATCTGCACTGATCTTGACGGAAATCTGACCCATGGCGATAACATCGCCACATGTCGATGAAAGAGCCGAAGCGTGACGGCAGCGCCGAGGTTCCCCTGCTGGAAACCTCCGGGCTCTCGCCGGCGGCGTCTCTGTTCCACAGCCTGTCGGACCCGACGCGCCTGGCGATCCTGCGCCACCTGTCCCTGGGCGAGCACCGGGTCGTCGACCTGACCAAGCACCTGGGCCTCGCGCAGTCGACGGTCTCCAAGCACCTGGCCTGCCTGCGCGACTGCAGCCTTGTCGAGTCCCGGCCACAGGGGCGCGCGTCGATGTTCTCGCTGACCACTCGCGACGAGCTGCTCGAGCTGCTCGCTGCCGCCGAGCGGCTGCTGGCTCTCACCGGCGACGCCGTTGAGCTCTGCCCCACCTACGGCGCTGCAGCTCGCGCGGGGGCCGAGTCATGACGACCGCGGCGCTGAGTGCCGACCGTCGAGAGATGCTCTACCGGCGCATCCGCTTCCTGGTCGCAGCGACCATCAGCTACAACCTGATCGAAGCCGTCGTCGCCCTCACCGCCGGCACCGCTGCCTCATCGTCGGCGCTCATCGGTTTCGGGCTCGACTCGGTGATCGAGGTGTCCTCAGCGCTGGCCGTCGCGTGGCAGTTCACCGGTAGCGACCCCGAAGCGCGCGAGAAGGTGGCCCTCAAGGTCATCGCCGTCTCGTTCTTCGCCCTGGCTGCCTTCGTCACCTTCGACGCGCTGCGGTCCCTTCTCGGCTCCGGCGAAGCCGAGCACTCGACGGTGGGCCTGGTGCTCGCCGCGGTGAGCTTGGCGGTCATGCCCTTTCTCTCCTACGCCCAGCGCCGAGCAGGCCGCGAGCTGGGTTCGGCTTCGGCGGTCGCCGACTCCAAGCAGACCCTGTTGTGCACCTACCTCTCCGGCGTTCTGCTCGTCGGTCTGGCGCTCAACAGCCTCTTCGGCTGGTCCTGGGCCGACCCGATCTCTGCCCTCGTCATCGCCGGCGTCGCCCTCAAGGAGGGCCGCGAGGCCTGGCGCGGTGACAGCTGCTGCTCGCCGGCCGAGGCGCTCGTCGCTCATGCCGACGGCGCCCCCGACGACTGCGCCTGCTCCCCCGGCTGCGCCTGCTGCTACTCCAGCCGGGACGCCTGAGTGGCCATCACTGCGCTGCTGATCTACCTCGTGGGATTGGCGGTCGCCTTCGGCCTGCGGACCTGGCTGCAGCTTCGACGCACCGGCTCGTCGGGCTTTCACGGCATCTCCGGCGAGCCCGGCTCGCTGCGGTGGTGGGCCGGCATTTCCTTCGTCGCCGCCCTGGTGCTCGGCCTCACCGCGCTGGCTCTCGCCGCCGTCGACGTCGCGGCTCGCCCGAGCGGATCGACGGTCGACGCCGCCGGCCTCGTCGGCCTGGTGCTCGCTCTCGTCGGCTTCGCCGGTGTGCTCGCCGCTCAGACCGGGATGGGCTCGTCGTGGCGCATCGGGGTAAAGGAGACCGAGCGAACCGAGCTGGTGACCGGTGGCCTCTTTGCGTTGGTACGCAATCCGATCTTCACGGCGATGGTGGTCGCCCAGCTGGGTCTGACCTTGATGGTGCCGACGTGGTTGTCGGTGGCCGCCCTCGTGTACCTGGCGGCCGCTGTCGAGATGCAGGTGCGTCTCATCGAAGAGCCCTACCTGCTCGCCACCCACGGCGGCAGCTACGCGGGTTACGCCGCGGTGACCGGCCGCTTCATCCCCGGCGTAGGCCGCCGGGATGAAGCTACCCTCCGGGCGGGCTGACCGCGCGGTCCAGCTAAGGGGCTCACCGGGCGGCGGAGCTTGCTGCGGCGGCGCCCTCCTCATTCCGTGCCGCCATGGGGGTCGGCGGTAGGAGGAGGGTAAACACGGGCGGTGCCGCTTGCGTCAGGTCCAGGCGGCCCTGTCCGGACTCGGCGAGGCGGCGGGCCAGGGCCAAGCCGACGCCGTGCCCGTCGTGCCGGTCGGCCTGTTGCGTGAACAGCAGTCCTGAGGCTTCCCGCAGGCCGGGTCCCTCGTCGGAGACGTCGACCGCCACCGCACCGCTGGCCTCCCGCGTGGCGACGGTGACAGTGCCCCGGCCGTGCACGGTGGCGTTGTCCACGAGGACGGCGAGGACCTGCCGGACTGCGGCAGCCGACGCGTAGGGCTCCGGCGCCCCCGGGTCGATCCGCACCGCGAGATCGCGACCCGTGAGCGCCAGCCGTGCGGCCCATTCGGACGCCAGCTCCCCGAGCAGCGCCTCGAGGTCGATCCGGTCGGCCTGTCCGGCCTGACCGGCGCGGGCCAGGGTGAGCAGTTCGCCGATGATGGCCTCCAGGCGGTCCGCATCGACCAGGCTGGCAGCGATCGCGGACCTGGGATCTGCGTCGGTCTGCTCCAGCGCCGCCTCCAGGCGCAGGCGCAGGCCGGCCAGTGGGGTCCGCAGTTGGTGCGAGGCGTCGGCGGAGAAGGCGCGTTCGCGGGCGAGCAGGTCGTCCAGGCGGATGGCGGTGGCGTCGAGTGCTGCCCCGACCGCGTCGATCTCGGGGATGCCGCCCCGGCGGCTGCGGACGCTGAAGTCGCCCTCCCCGAGCCGGCGGGCGCTCTCCTCCAGGTCCTCCAGGGGCTGCGCCAGACGACGAGCCTGCCGGCGCCCCACCAGCCAGGCGACGGTCACCGCCGCGACCGCCAGCCCAGCCATCGCAGCCCAGATGAGGGCTACCTCTCCCAGCACGTCGGCGCGGTCCTCGGTGACCAGAACGGCACCGATCACCTCCTCGCCATGCGTGACCGGCACGGCCGCGATCAGGAGGTCACCGTCGCTCCCGGAGCGCACCGCGCCGTCCAGCGCCTGCTCCAGGACGTCGAGGTCGTGATCGGGTGCGGTTCCGGCCAGCCGGTCACCGGTCTCGTCGAACACGGCCGCGGTGACGTGCTCGCCGTCGTCCCCCACGTCGGTGAGTTCGTCCGGGTCGATCGGTGAGTCGGTCTCCATCTCGTCCGCGACGTCGATGGCGACCTCGCTGGCCACCCGCACGAGATGGCCGCGCTCTTTTCCCAGCAGGCGATCCAGCACCGCGGCGCCGAGCGGCACCGCGAACAAGGAGGTGGCCAGCACGGAGACCAGGACGGCGAGGGCGATGATCCGAGTGCGCACGAGCGCCACCTCCGCTCCCGCGGTCTTCCTGCGAGGGCCAGAATGCAGCGCCCCGCTGGGCGCTGTCACCGCGTGCGTGCGCGGTCCACCGCGCGACTGCGCACCAGATGATCTCGCATCAGGGTGTGCGGCGGCGGACGCGCATCGCAAGAAGTCGGTAAAGCGACGCAAGAACTGGGCAAACGAGCGCAACGAGCGTTCCGGGCCAACACCGGCGATTCCTAGCGTGCCCGGCCATGACGACGGTTGCGAGCACGGTGCGGAACCACCTGCCTGTCGCGCGGCACGCGACGCAGGTGCTCCAAGGCCCGGACGGGAAGGCTCGCATCCACGGCCTGGACCTCGCGCGCGGCCTGGCCGTCATCGGGATGATCGGCGCGCACGTCGATACCCCTCAGGACCTGTCCTGGTCGCCGTCGACCTGGCAGGCACTGGTCTACGGCCGATCCGCAGCCCTGTTCGGCGTCCTGGCGGGAGTCTCGATCGCGCTGCTGTCCGGCGGTACGCGCCCGGCCGCAGGGGACGACCTGATCCGCGCACGGATGCGGATCATGGTCCGAGGAGCCTGCGTGTTCGTCATCGGGGGCCTGCTGGAACTGCTCGGCACGCACATCGCGGTCATCCTCACCGTCTACGCAATTCTGTTCTTCCTTGCCCTGCCGTTCCTGCAGTGGTCGCCAGGCCGCCTGCTGCTGCTGGCGGGCGGCCTGGCGCTGTTCGCCCCACCCGTGTCCCTGTTGCTTTCCCAGATCCTGCTCGTGGCCGACGGAGAGCAGGGATTCCACGCGTTGATGCTCACCGGCGCGCACCCAGCCCTGTGGTGGTGGGTGTTCGTCCTGGTAGGCCTGGCGATCGGCCGGCTCGACCTCTCCGCCCTCCAGGTCCGGCGGCTCCTGCTTGTCGCCGGCGGAGCGACGGCGGTCGCCGGCTACGCACTGGGCTGGCTGAGCACCCAACTGGTCGCCAACGGCGTCGCCTACCCCGAGCCGATCGACGCGTACGAGCGCATGCCGGGGTGGAACGAGGAGAGCGTCGGCCAGTGGGACTGGACCTGGCTGACCGGAGCCCAGCCGCACAGCGGCACGCCGCTGTGGTTGCTGGCCTCCGCCGGTTTCGCGGCCGCCGTCATCGCTGTCTGCCTGGTGGTCGCCGACGCCTTCCCACGATTGAGCTACCCCATCGCCTCGGTGGGTGCGATGGCCCTGACGGTGTACAGCCTCCACGTGGTGGCCTTCTGGGTGTTCCCGACCGCTTCTGACGCCGACTGGACCATGTGGATTGCCTTCACGGCCGGTGCCGCCGTCTTCGCGGTCGGCTGGCGGCTGCTGGCCGGCCGAGGCCCACTCGAGCGCGTCGTGGCCTGGAGTGCCAACCGGGCGGCCGGCCTGACCGATCGCCCTGCCGCGCTGGAACTCGACCTCCGAACTGCGGCGAGTGAGTCGGCTATCGCTTCCAGCGGAAGGCATGCACAGACCTATGACACTGACTGACGTCGTGATCTTGACCGTCATCACGGTCCTCATCGTGATCCTCGGATGCGCGCTCTGGCTCAGCGGCAGACGGAAGTAGGCCACCGCAGCGGCTGGCCGGTAGAAGCTGACGGGCTCGGACGAGGCACCTGCACTGGCCGGGACTCCCGATGCCCGGCCCGGCACAGCGGTGGTCAGGCAGTCGACAGCCGCGCCGGTGCTGTCGCTCACGCGACCGTTACGACGACGGATGCGACGTTCACCTCTGGCGGACGATCGGTTCCGGCTGACGGACGCAGTGTGCATCCCCCGATTCCCTCGGCCCACCGCAGCGTGCGCCGGCATCGGCGGCTGACCGAGGTGGGTGGTCCGGTGGCCCGCTGCTCGCTCCTGTCACGTTTCCCGTCGAGGCCACGGACCTGCCGCACGGGCCTCGGCGACTGTCAGTTCAGGCTGAGGGCACCGACGCCCGGGACGAGGAGACCGGCCCCGTCGGGCCCGCCCCCCACCGACCACGGCACGAGCTCGATCGGGGCCGCACGCCTCGGCTCCGTCGGCACAGGAGCGATCGCCCACGTGCTGGTCGTGACGAGCGTGCCGAAGCGGCTGTCCGCGCTCGTTACCGACGTCGTCAGGCACCGGGTGGTGATGCACGGGTTCGGACCGGTGACGGTCAGGGCTGCACGTAGCCGCTGCAGGACGGCGTCGAGACGCGCGGGGGACGACGAGTCGTAAGGGGACACGTGCACCTGGACGGTCAACAACTGGGACCCCACAGGGGCGGAGGCACGCTCGTCGCGCGTCCACCCCAGGGAGACGAAGCAGGGCTCCGGCCGGTCTTCCGGGGGACCCTCCGCCTGCAGGAGCCGGGCGTACCTGGCGAGCATCGGCCTGAGCGTGGCGTCTCGGGCGATGAGGTCGAAGGCGACGAAGCGAAGGTCCACCGGAGCCCTCCCTCGGTGCTGACTGTGTCGACGAGAACTCGGAGCGCGGAGTCAGTCCCTGCCATCTCGACGGTATGCCGACGATGGCGATCAACCGGCCATGAGAAGGCAATCCTCTGGTTAACCCTGCGACAGGGCCGAACCCACCAGTCCCGTCGGTCCTCAGCGATGCATCCGATCGGTCACGCAGGGAGCGCGACGGCGAGCCACAGTCCCGCTCCGATGCCCAGGACCAGTGACGCCACGGCCGCGGAGTGCAGGACCGCGGTTGGGAGCAGCGCCGTGCGCTGGACGACTCCGACTGTGGGCCCCGGACCGGCCGGCGCGCCGTCGCCAGCCGCCGGTGGGGCCGCGGACACACCGACGGCCCCGGCGGTGATCCAGCGCAGGTAGTAGAAGAGACTGGCCACGGTGTTCACCGCCGCCAGCACCACCAGCCAGATCATCGCTCCGTCCCAGGCAGCCGAGAAGACGGCGAGCTTGCCGACGAACACGGCCGTGGGCGGCGTCCCCACCAGGCCCAGCAGGATGACGACAAGGCTCACCACCAGCCACGGCCGGCGGCCCACCGCCGCGGTCCAGTCGCTGATCGTCCGGGCTGCCGGTGCCGCGGCGACCGCGGCGAAGGCGCCGATGTTGGTGACGGCGTAGCCGGCGAGGTAGATCGTCAGCGCCGGGACGGCGAGTTCGGTGCGCGCGGCGACGGCGACGACCATGAACAGGTAGCCGACCTGGCTGACGGTCGAGTACGCCAGCAGCCGGAGCACCTCGGTCTGGCTGAACGCGGCGAGGTTGCCCAGCGTCATGCTGGCGGCCGCCAGCACCGCGACGAGGAGGGACGCGTCCACGGAGGCGGCGGCGAACGGCTCGGCGAGCAGGCGGAAGGCCGCGGCGACGGCCCCGAGCTTGGGGACGGTCGTGATGAAGGCGGCCATGGCCGGCGTCGTCCCTGCGGTGACGTCGGGGACCCAGAAGTGCACCGGTACCGCCCCGGCCTTGAAGGCGACTCCGGCCAGCACACCGAGGACGCCGACCGCGGCGAGCGGTGCCGCCGCACCGGGAAGGGCCACGGCGAGGGTGGGATAGCCGGTCGTGCCCGTCGCGAGCACCAGCGCGGTGACCCCGAGCATCAGTAGCACGCCGCTGAAGGCGCCCATCAGGTAGTACTTCAGCGCCGCCTCGGTCCCGCGGGCGTCCTTGGCGAAGCCGGCGAGGGCGTACAGCGGGAAGCTGGCGAGCAGGAACGCGGCCACGAGCAGCAGCAGGTCGCCGGCCGCGGCGAGCGCGACCGTCCCGAGGGCGGCCAGCAGCATGAGGACGTACGCCTCGGTCTCCCGCGGGTGACCGGCCACCGACGCCGAGGCGAGCAGGACGGCGACGGCGGTGGCCAGCGCCACGGTGATCCGGACGACGCCCGTGGTGGTGTCGATCGTCCAGGTGCCCTCGAACACCGCCATGGCCGGGTCGGGCAGCGCGGTGGCCGCAGCGACCGCGCTGCCCAGACAGGCCAGGACAGCGACGGCGCGGACCCTGCCCTGGCGGCGCTGCGGCGTCCACAGCCCGAGGAGCAGGCCACCGACCGCACCCGCCAGGAGGATGAGCTCGGGCAACAGCGCCAGTGCCTCGGCGCCCTGGTCCTCGTTCACCGGGCCACCAGCTGCACGACCGCGGCCGCGGCCGGCTCGACGACGTCGAGCAGGACGCGCGGGAAGAGCCCCAGCACCACCGCGAGCACCAGCAGCGGGACGATCGAGGCCAGCTCGTGTCCGCGCAGATCGCGCATCACGGTCGCCGTCCGCGGCCGGGTTGCCGTCGCCGTGCCGCCGCCCTCCGGCCGGGTGGACAGGCGATCTGCCCCGTCTTCGTCCAGCGGGACAACGGTGTCCCCCGTCAGCAGCCGCTGCAGGGCCAGGAGGAACAGCCCGGCGGTGACCAGGATCCCGACCACGGCGAGCACCGTGGCGACCGGCGCCGCCTGCAGGGCACCGGTGAAGACCTGGAACTCGGCGATGAAGCCGGAGAGCCCCGGCAGGCCCAGCGAGCCGAAGGCGGCGACGGCCAGGCTCGCCGCGAAGACCGGTGCCGGCCGGGCCAGGCCGCCCCAGCGGTCGAGGGTGTAGGTGTGACCGCGCGACCAGAGGACGCCGCTGAGCAGGAACAACGCGCCGGTCAGCAGGCCGTGGCTGACCATCTGGTAGACCGCCCCTACCGTGGCGATGGTGCGCGCGCCGTCGTCGGCCGGGGTGACCAGGCCGGCCGCGCCGAGGCCGAGCAGCACGTAGCCCATGTGGTTGACCGAGGTGTAGGCGATCATCCGTTTGACGTCGGTCTGGGCCAGCGCGACGAAGGCCCCCCAGAGCACGCTGACCACCCCAGCGACGACGGCGACCATCGCCCAGCGCTGCCAGGCGTCCGGGAGGATCGGCATGGCGATCCGGACGAACCCGTAGGTGCCCAGCTTCAGCAGGATCCCGGCCAGCACGGCCGACCCGGCGGCCGGTGCGTCGGTGTGCGCGTCGGGCAGCCAGGTGTGGAACGGGAACAGCGGCGTCTTCACCGCCAACCCGAGGCCGATCGCCACCAGGACCAGCCCGCCGGCGACCGGGGAATTGGCGAGCGGCGGGTCGGCGGCCAGCGCCACCATGTCGAAGGTCCGCTGCTCGCCGCCGAGGAACAAGCCGATGAAGCCGACGAGCAGCGCCAGCGACCCGACGAAGGTATAGAGGAAGAACTTCAGCGCGCTGCGGCGGGCGTTGCCGTGGCCCCAGCCGGCGATCACGAAGTACATCCCGACGATCGTCAGGTCGAAGAAGACGAAGAACAGGATCAGGTCGAGGGCGGCGAAGGTCCCCAGGGAGGCCGTCTGGAGGAACAGGAACAGCGCGGCGTAACTGCGCGGGCGGTGCGACTCGCGCAGCGAGTAGACCGCGCAGGCGAGGAAGACCACCCCGGTCAGGGCGAGCAGCGGCAGCGAGAGGCCGTCGACCCCGATGTGGTAACCCGCGTCGACGGTCGGGATCCATTGCAGGTCGACCTCGTACGCCGGGCCGCCGACGACCCCGGCGGGGCTCGGCCCCGGGTCGAAGCGCCACCACATCCAGGCGACGAGCGCGAGGTCCACGGCGGAAGCCGCCACCCAGAGCACGATGGCCGCCCGGCCGCCGAGCCGGGGCGCGGCGAGCAGCACACCGGCGGCCACCAGCGGCAGAAAGATCACGACGGTCAGCAGCACGGCTACCTCACCACGAGCAGCAGGACGAGCAGGACACCCAGGCCGGCCGCGGCCTGGGCGTAGTACTGGTGCAGCAGCCCGGTCTGCGGGCGACGAGCGGCCGCACCGGCACGGCGCAGGGCCTCCGCCGTGGCACGGACGGCGCCGTCCACCACGCTCCCGTCGACGCGCGCGGCCGCGGCTGCCGTCCGCCGGGCTGCAGCGCCGACGCCCTCGACCGCCCGGTCCAGAACCCGGTCGTCCAGCGTCGCGAGCACCCGGGCCAGCGCCATCGCCGGTCGCGGGGACAGCAGCCGCCCGAGGCCCACCCAGCCCGCCAGCGGGCTGCGCTCCAGCGCACCGGCGACCTCCGGCAGGCGGTGCAGGAGAGCCACGGTCCCGGTCAGGGCCCCCGCGGCGAGCCCGCCGGAGAGCACCAGCTCCCCCACGGTCGGGGACGACTCCCCCACCACCCCGAGCAGCGCCTTCAGCGGTTCGGCCACCGCCGGCACGGCGAGGACGCCGAGGCCGGCCGCGAACACCGCCAGCACCGCGGCCACCCCGGTGCTCGCCGGTGGGATGCGGCGAGTGCCCCGCTCCTCCTCGTCGAAGAACTCCTCCCCCGCCGGACGGGCGAGGACGACGGCCAGCACCCGGCCCGCGTAGACGGCGGAGAGCACCGCGGCCGCCAGCCCGACGACCCGCAGCGCGGCCCCGTCGACGCCGGCCAGGACCTCGTCCTTGGTCGCCCACAGCGACAACGGCGGGACCCCGGCCAGGGCCAGGGCGGCGACGGTCGCCGCCGCGCCCAGGCCACGGTGGCGCCGCGCGGCGCCACGCAGCCCGGCCAGCTGCTTGGTCCCGTAGGCGGTCAGCCAGGCACCGGCCGCCACGAACAGCGCGGCCTTCACCGCGGCGTGCGCCACCAGCTGGGCGGTGCCACCGGAGACCGCGCCCACCCCCGCGGCCAGCACGACGAAACCGATCTGCGCGGCGGTGCTGGCGGCCAGCAGCTGCTTGAGGTCCCGCTGGGCGACGGCCACCGCACCCAGCACGAGGGCGGTCAGGGCACCGGCCCAGGCCGCCGCCGCAGCCGCCCACCCGGTCGCCGCCAGCAGCGGCTGGACCCGCAGCAGGAGGTAGCCGCCGGCCGCGACCATGGTGGCGGAGTGCAGCAGCGCGCTGACCGGGCTGGGCCCCTGCATCGCCCCGGAGAGCCAGGCCGACAACGGCAGCTGGGCCGACTTGCCCAGCGCCGCGACGAGCAGGCCCGCCGCGGCCAGGTCGCGCCAGCCACCGTCGGCCGCCGGCAGGTCGGCGAGGACGAGGCCTCCGGTTCCGGCGAGCGCGGCCCCGGCGGCGACGTAGAGGCCCAGGTCGGCGGCGCGGGTGGTGAGGAAGGCCGTGGTGCCCGCAGACAGCCTGCCCGGTTCCTGCCAGCGGTACCCGATCAGCGCGTAGGAGGTCGCCCCCATCAGCTCCCAGGCGACCAGGAGAACCGGCATCGTCGCGGCGGTGACCGTCGTCAGCATGGCTGCAATGAACAGCAGGAAGTAGCCGAAGAACCGGGCGCGCGCGGCGTCGGCGGGCAGGTCCGCGGCGGCGAAGACCGTGGTCAGCAGGCCGACGGCCGCGACGAGCACCACGAGGACCGCGGACAGCCCGTCCACCGACAACCGCAGGTCCCCGCCCGGCACGACGCCGAGGAATGGCACGGACAGCTGCGGGCGGTCCCCGGCGGCGACCGCGGCCAGCGCGAAGGCGGCCGTGGTGGTGAGCACGGCGAGCGGTCCGGCGATCCGGTCGGCGCGCCGTCCGGTGAGCAGCAGCGCCACACCTGCCAGGGCCGGCAGGCCGACCAGCACGGCCAGGACCGCGGCTCCCCCGGCCGTCGATGTGCCGCTCATCCCTGCAGCTCCGTGGCCATGTCGACCATGTCCACCTGCCGCGCCCGGTAGATCGCGATGGTCGCCGCGAAGCCCATCGCCATCTCCACCGCCATCACGACCAGCGCCACGACGACGACCATCTGTGCGTCGGGCGCCTGGGGAGCGAGGAAGTACCAGGCGGCGGCCCCGCCGAGCAGCACCCCGTTGAGGGCGAGCTCGAAGCCCATCATGATCATCACGATCGACTGCTGGGACAGGGCGCCGAACACCCCCACGCCGACCAGGGCGGCGGCGACGGTCAGCACGATCTGCAGGACCAGTTCGGCGGTCATCGCGGCAGCCCTCCGGGAACGGGGTCGTCCGGGCGGGCGGCGTCCAGCTCGGCACCGAACCGGTCGTAGCGCCCCCGGGCGGTGGCCAGGACGGTGCCGGCGATGATGGTCGCGAACAGCGCGACGCCGATCACCAGCATCACGAGCATGTGGCTGCCCATGATCGCCTCGCCCAGCTGACGCGTGCTGTCGGCGGGCACCGCGCCGTTCCGGGTCGGCCAGTCCATCGTCCAGATCCCCACGGTCAGCAGGACGAAGGCCCCGGCACCCAGGACGGCCGATCCCCGCGCGTTGTGCACCATCGTCATCGGCATCAGACCGGCCGGGTTCATCATGAACATGATCATGAAGACGGCCATCAGGGCCATCTCGATGGTCATCATCAGCGCCGTCACGAACGCCAGGTACGGCAGCTGCAGCGCCACCAGGATCCCGGCGACGGCCAGGAACGACGTCAGCAGCGCGAACGTGGCCCGGGCCATCGAGTCGACGACGAACACCGCGATCCCGGCGGCCACCGAGAGCCCGCCGAGGGCGATCACCGCCGCGACGGCCCACGCAGGCAGGTCGGTCAGCACAGTTCTCCCTCCATGGGTGGGGCGTCGTCCGTCAGCCGTAGAAGCCGGACAGCACGAGGACCGAGACCAGCAGGGCCTGGAGCAGCGTCGCCGGGATGAGCACCATCCAGCCGATCTCGACGAAGCGGTCGGGCCGGATCACCGGCACCCGGTGCCCCACCACGACGAGCAGGACGACCACCCCGACGGTCTTGACCAGCTGCCAGAGCGGGCCCGGCAGCCACGGGCCGGCGTCCCCGCCGAGGAACAGCGCGGTCGCCATGGCCGCCGCCGCGCCCAGGAAGACCGCCCGGCCGGCGTCCACGAGCAGCCGGTCGACGCCGGACAGCTCCGAGGTGACGCCGCCGGCGATGTCGGCTCCGGCGGGCGAGGCGAAGGGGCCCCAGAAGGCGAACGCAGCGGCGCTGGCGAGGAACACGACGAAGGCGACCGGCATGGTGACGACGAACCAGAGGTCGGCCTGCGCGGCCACGACGTTCGTCGTCCGCAGCGACTGTGCGCCCACCCCCACGGTGATGAGCGCGAACATGAGCGGGAGCTCGTAGGACAGTCCCTGGATGAGAAAGCGGTAGCCGCCGGTCAGCGCGTGGACCGCGTTGGGCCCCCATCCGACCAGCCACACCGCCGCCCACAGGACGGCCTCCATGGCGTTGAACCAGACGAGGTCCGCGCTGCTGGAGAGGAGGGTGCGCCCGCCGATCGGCACGACGGCCAGGGAGAGCAACGCCAGGACGGGGACCGCCGCACAGCCGAGCCGCCACAGGAGGGAGTCCGGCGCCAGCGTGGTCCGCCGCTGCTCGAGCAGCAGCCGGGTCCCGGACTGCAGCGTGCCGACGGCGGCCCGCGCGCCGCTCCCGGTGAGGACTGCTCGGTCCGTCGCGGCGACGAGGAAGCCGAGGAGGAGGCCGACGGCGGTGACGGTCAGGACGGCGGACCAGGTGCCCCAGGCCGCGGCCGACGTCCCCACGGGGATCTCCATCTCAGACACGGGCGCTCAGCGGCATCCGACGAGCCGCCGGGTGGGACAGCGGCAGGCTGGCCACGACGAGCCGAGCTGCGGCGAGCTCCGCGCCGTCGAGCGCTCCGGCCACGCGCTCCAAGGACAGGCCGGGCGGCACGTCGGCCGGTGGCTCCGGGGCGGAGGCCAGCTCGCACCACCACCGGACCCGGTCGAACACATCGCCGCGGAAGGGGCCTGCCTCGGCGTCCCCGACGACGCCGATCCCGCGGAGGGACCAGGCGAGCGTCCGTGAGCGGCGGACCCGACGCGCAAGTCGTGCGGCGCGCCGGTGCCCCGCCTCGACGTCAGCCGGGTCGGCCGCACAGAGTCGGTCGCGTGCGCGGCGAGCGTCCCGCGCAGCGGTCGGCCAGCCGGCTACCTCGAGAGACCGGCTGAGGTGGTCGAGCGCCAGGAGCCGGGCATCACCGCTGTCCGACGCGGGCCTCTCATCCCCGGTGTCGGCATCGACCCAGGTGAGTCGCACGCGGCTGAGGACGTCGCCCTGCAGTTGACCGTGCAGGAGGAGGCCGGGGGGCCAGCCCGCGAGCACCGGTCCCAGCGAGACCTGCAGCGCGTCCAGCCGGAGTCCGTCCCGGTCAGGAGTCGTGCCGGCCATCGGCAACCCGGCGACGTCCATGCCCCCGTGACCGCTGTGGTCCATCTCGCCATGACCGCCGTGGCCCATCGCCCCGTGATCCATGCCCGCGTGATCCATGGCGTGGCCATCGGCATGAGGGACGCCTTCACCGTGGCCGTCGGCGTCCGTTCCCCCGTGTTCCATGGCCATGTGGTCCCCGCCTCCGCGCTGTTCGAGGAGGTCGCCGGGACTGGGGCGCTCGTCGTCGCCGGGCTGACCTCGCCCGGCTGCCTCTCCCAGGGCCTCGACCGCCGCATCGAGCGCCGAGGACACCTCGTCGCCCGTGCTGATGCTGGCCCTGTGCCGCGGTCCAGGGACCTGTGACCAGACGACGTCGACAGCCTGCGCGAGGTCCTCGCCGGGCGTCCCGACGACCAGGAGCAGGTCAGCCCCAGCCGGGGACAGGGCCAGCGGCCACCCGCGGCGGTCGAGTTCGGCCTCGACCGTCCATCGGAGCGCGGTGGATCCGGGCACATCCACCACCAGAACGCACGGCCGGGCGACCGCCCAGCGCCGCACCCGCTCGATCAGGTCCACCGCAGCGCTCCCTCGCGCCAGACGTAGACGACCCCGACCAGGAGGACGGCGAGGAAGCCGAACATCTCCACGACGGCACTGGGCCCCATCTCCGCGACGACGACCGCCCACGGGTACATGAAGATCATCTCCATGTCGAAGGCGAGGAAGAGGATCGTCACGGCATACCAGCGGGCGTGGTAGCGCGAGACCGCGTGCTGCTGCGGGAGCATGCCGGACTCGAAGGGCAGAACCTGCGCCGGCTGCCAGAGCCCGCCCATGAGCCGGGAAGCGCCGTAGACGGTCCCCACGATCGCGCAGACAAGCGCCAGCAGAGCCAGGACAGCGGTCACTGGGTTCCCCCGGTCGACGTCGTCGTTAGCTTCCCGGCATGGAGATGGGCGAGACGCACAGCGTGGAGCTGTCGACCGCCGACCTGATGACCATCCGGGCTGGCCTCAACGCCTACCTCAGGGCCTTCGCCCGGCACCGGGAGCTCGATGGCGGCGCCACGCATCCCGATGAGGAGTGGCAGCAGGCGCAGCGGCAGGTCGGTGAGTTGATCTGGCGGCTGGAGGAGGCGGGAGTCTCGCCCGACACGATGATCGTGCACAGCGAGGAAGCCGTGGAGCCCCGGCATCAGGACCCCTGGACCCCGGCGCCGACCGACTGCCCGGACTCCCGGCGCCGGTCGACCGCGGGACCCCCATCGGCCCGGTCGGAGGCCAGCGGCCTGAAGGAGCGCAACCGCAGGCTGTTGGACACGACGAACACCGAGGAGACCGCCATCGCCGCGCCGGCGAGCATCGGGTTGAGCAGCCCGGCAGCGGCGATCGGCAGGGCGGCCACGTTGTAGGCGAAGGCCCAGAACAGGTTGCCCTTGATCGTGCCGAGCGTCCTCCGTGACAGGCGGATGGCGTCGGCGGCCGCCCGCAGGTCGCCACGGACCAAGGTGAGGTCGCTGGCCTCGATCGCCACGTCGGTGCCGGTGCCCATGGCCAGGCCCAGGTCCGCCTGAGCGAGGGCGGCGGCGTCGTTCACCCCGTCGCCGACCATGGCCACGACCTTGCCCTGGGCCTGCAGCCGCTTGACCACGTCGACCTTGTCGGCCGGCAGCACCTCGGCGATCACCTCGTCGATGCCCACCTGGGCGGCCACCGAGTGGGCGACGGTCTCGTTGTCGCCGGTGAGCAGGACCGGGGTGAGCCCGAGGTCGCGCAGCTGACGGACGGCTTCCGCGGAGGTCTCCTTGACGGCGTCGGCCACGACCAGGACGCCGCGGGCGGCGCCGTCCCAGCCGACGGCCACGGCCGTCCGGCCGTCGGCCTCGGCGGCGGTCTTGGCCTGCGTGAGGTCGGCCGGCAGGTGCTGCGCCCAGTCGGCCAGCAGCCGGGTGCGCCCGACCAGCACCGCGTGCCCGTCGACGACGCCCTGCACGCCGAGGCCCTCGACGTTGGTGAACCCCTCCACGGCCGGCAGGTCGCCGACCTGCTCGGCGGCGCCGGTCGCGATCGCCCGGGCGATCGGGTGCTCGGAGGCGTCCTCCAGGGCGCCGGCCAACCGCAGCACCTGCTCGCGGTCCTCGCCGGCAGCGGGGACGACGTCGAGCAGGGTCATGCGGCCGGTGGTGACGGTGCCGGTCTTGTCGAGGACGACGGTGTCCACGCGGCGGGTGTTCTCCAGCACCTCGGGGCCCTTGATCAGGATGCCGAGCTGGGCGCCGCGGCCGGTCCCGACCAGGAGCGCGGTCGGCGTGGCCAGGCCCAGCGCGCAGGGGCAGGCGATGATCAGGACAGCGACCGCGGCCGTGAACGCCGCGCCGGCGCCCGCACCGTTGCCCAGCCAGAAGCCCAGGGTGGCGGCGGCCAGGGCGATCACGATCGGGACGAAGACGCCCGAGACGCGGTCCGCGAGGCGCTGGACCTCGGCCTTGCCGTTCTGGGCGTCCTCGACCAGCCGCGCCATCTGCGCCAGCTGGGTGTCCGAACCGATGCGGGTCGCGCGCACGACCAGCCGGCCACCGGCGTTGACGGTGGCGCCGACGACGGCGTCCTCCGGCCCGACCTCCACCGGCACCGACTCGCCGGTGAGCATCGACGCGTCGACCGCCGAGGAGCCCTCGACGATCACGCCGTCGGTGGCGATCTTCTCCCCCGGCCGGACGACGAACAGGTCACCGACGGCCAACTGCTCGACCGGAACCCGCTGCTCGCGGCCCTCGCGCAGCACCGACACCTCCTTGGCGCCCAGCTCCAGCAGGGCGCGCAGCGCCGCACCGGCCCGCCGCTTGGCGCGGACCTCGAAGTAGCGGCCGGCCAGGATGAAGGTGGTGATGACGACGGCGGCCTCGAGGTAGATGTTCCCGCTGCCGTCGGTTCGGGAGATGGTGAGCTCGAACGGGTGGGTCATCCCCGGGACCCCGGCTGTGCCGAGGAACAGCGCGTACAGCGACCAGCCGAAGGCGGCCAGCGTGCCCATCGAGATGAGCGTGTCCATCGTGGCGGCGCCGTGCCGCAGGTTGGTCCAGGCCGCCTTGTGGAAGGGGAACGCCGCCCAGACCACGACCGGTGCGGCGAGGGTGAGCGAGAGCCACTGCCAGTAGGTGAACTGCAGCGACGAGACCATGGCCAGCAGCACCACCGGCGCGCTGAGCAACGCGGAGACGATCACCCGCTGGCGCAGGCTGCGGACGGCGGCGTCCTCGTCGGAGGAAACCGACGGGTCCGCCGCGTCGGCCTTCGCCGGCTCGGGCAGCCGAGCGGTGTAGCCGGCCTTCTCCACCGCCGCCACCAGGTCGTCGGGGGCGGTGTCGCCGATGTAGGTGACCCTGGCCTTCTCGGTGGCGTAGTTGACCGTCGCGGTGACGCCGTCGAGCTTGTTGAGCCGCTTCTCGATCCGTGCCGCGCAGGACGCGCAGGTCATGCCTCCGATGGTCAGCTCGATGTGCTCGGCGCCGGCCGGAGCCGGTGTGGTCGTGCTCTTCGGTGCGGAGCTCATCTCTCCTCCTCGGAGGGTGCTCGAGGGTGCGGGCCGGAGCCGGGCGCCGGCCTGGGGCAAGCCGTGGGGGTGTCAGCCGTGGCCGTGCCCGTCGTCGGCGTGCCCGTCGGCCTGGTCGGTGGGGGCGGTCGCCGCCGTACCTGCCGGGAGCTCCCCGGCGCGGGCGGTGAACTCCGCGGTGCGCACGACGCCGTCGTGCTGGAAGTCCAGGAACAGCCGATAGTCCCCGGCCGAGGGTGCAGTGGCGTAGAAGGTGACGTCCGGCCCGGGCTCGGTGGTGCCGTCGCCGGGCTCCCCTGCCGGGTGGACGTGCAGGTAGGCCAGGTCGCCGTCCCGGAGGGCCACCAGGTGCCCGTAGGCGGCGAGGTAGGGCTGCAGGTCGGTGACCGGCTCTCCGTTCCGGCTGACCGAGAGGGTCAGCTCGGACTCACTGCCTGGGACCAGCTCTCCGTCGAGGGTGACGGTGTAGCCGTCGACCTCGGCGGTGCGGGAGGGCTCGGGCAGCGGCTGCGGCGTGTACTGGCCGGCCACGGGGACGTCGGCGCCGAGGGTGAGTGCCTCGCCGGCACCTGCGGGGTCGAAGTCGGCGAAGAGCCGCCAGGCGCCCGGCGTCAGCTCCAGCGGGGTGGTCCAGGTCTCGTCGGGGCCGAGTTCCGGGTGGACGTGCTGGAAGCCGGTCAGGTCGCGGCGGACGGCGATGAGGTGCAGGTCCTCGTCGTGCGAGGTGTCGTAGTCGGTGAGCGCCTGGCCGTCCGGGCCGAGGACGCGGAAGGCCACCGGGGTGGCCGGACCGGCCGGCAGTTCGGCGTCGTCGAGGTCCAGCGTGTAACCGTCCTGGGAGATCATCAGGCCGCCCGGCAGCTCCTCGGCCGTGGCGCTGTCCGCGGTCGCGCTCGCGCTCGTGTGGGCACCACCGTCGTGGGGTGCGTCGTCACCGGTGGGGCCGATCGGCCCGATGGCGTTGCCGATCTCGGCTGCGGCGCCGAACACGGCGAGCAGGCCGAGGGTGAAGCCGCCCAGCTTGGTGGCGGTGTTCATGTCCCGTCCTCCCTGCAGATGGCGCCTGGCCGGCGCCGGTGGGGCCGCCTATCGGCCGGCCACCTGGTAGCCGGCCTCCTCGACGGCGGCCTGGATGGCGCCCTCGTCGACCGGCTCGGCGCTGGTCACGGTCAGGCCGCCGGAGGCCAGGTCGACGTCGACGTCGGTGACGCCGGGCACCTGGCTGACCTCCTCGGTCACCGAGTTCACGCAGTGGCCGCAGGTCATGCCGACGACGGTGTAGGTGGCGGTGCTCATCGGGTCTCCCTCTCTCATCCGGGTGTTGTCCGGGCTGTTCGGTGTCCAGGACGGTCCGTCCTGGGCGTCTCTGTGCCGTGCGGGGACGGCGGCTCTCACGAGCGGACGAGCCGGGCGATCGCCTCGGAGGCCTCGCGGACCTTCTCGTCGGCCTCCGGACCGCCGGCGGCGGCAGCCTGGACGACGCAGTGGCTCATGTGCTCCTCGAGCAGCCCCAGCGCCACCGACTGCAGCGCCTTCGTCATGGCCGAGACCTGCGTGAGGATGTCGATGCAGTACTGCTCCTCCTCGACCATCCGCTGCAGTCCGCGGGCCTGGCCCTCGATGCGGCGCAGCCGCTTGAGGTAGTCGTCCTTGCGGTGGATGTAGCCGTGCTGGCCGGATCCCTGGGTGCTCTCCACGTCGCCCGCTCCTCACCTCAACCAAGAGGAACCCTACCCCCCCTGGGTACAGCCTTGGCAGTGAGGGTATACCCCCCGCCCGTACGACGCAAGCGCGGATCGACGGCCTCGCGACCGCAAGTCGCTCTCGCGTGCGGACTACTGACGCCGCCGGGGGCTGGGGCACGAGACGGTCCGGCACTCCACTATGACGATTAGTTGACGGAGGCGCGATGGCGGTTGGTCGTCGGAGGCGTCGGGTAGCGCCGGGTGGGTCCGAGGAGCCCCGAGCCCGCCGACCGGCGGCCAGGAGCACCGCTGGCGCGGTGTGCGCACTCCCGCATGCGCAGGGCTCCCGCGATACACCGGGCTACGCCTCCTCATGGGGTCGTCGCAGCCCGCCGACGGACGGCTACCCGTACGGGTGGACGGACGAGGACGACACACCGGCGCCGACGGCGGCACCAGATCGCCGCGCCGGGCACAGAGAGGAAGATCATGAGCGTTGCTGGTCAGATGCTGGAGACGTACCCGAAGGACCTCGGCGGGGTCGACCGCCAGAAGCTGCAGGAGTGCCTCGAGGCCTGCTTTGAGTGCGCCCAGGCGTGTACCGCGTGCGCGGACGCCTGCCTGAGCGAGGACATGGTCGCCGAGCTGACCAAGTGCATCAGGACCAACCTCGATTGTGCCGACGTCTGTGACACGACCGGGCGGGTGCTCTCCCGGCACACCGGCTACGACGCGAACCTGACCCGCGCGGTCCTGGAGGCGTGCGCCGCCGCGTGCAAGGCCTGCGGGGACGAGTGCAGCCAGCACGCCGAGATGCACGAGCACTGCCGCGTCTGCGCCGAGGCCTGCCGGCGGTGTGAGACCGCCTGCCGCGACCTCATCGCCTCCCTGAGCTGAGGGAGGACGGCCAGCCGTCCGGCGTCGTGGGTCCTGGCGCCGGGCGGCTGCCCCCCCCCCCGGCGCCCGACCCGTGGTCACAGGCCGGTCAGCGCCTCGAAGGTCTGCCCGTCGTCCTCCGAGAGGAGGACGGCTTCGGTGGTGACGACCGCGATCCGCACGGCACCGTCGTCGGCAGAGCCGACGGCCACCGCTTGCACGGGTGCGCCGGTCTCAGGTCCCCGCTGCCACGTGGCGGCTCCGTCAGCACTCACCCAGACCGTCCCGGAAGGCTCCACCCCCGCGACCGTCGCTCCGTCCTCCCCCCAGGCGACCACCTGGAGCAGTGGAGCGCCGTCCACCTCCGACCACGTGGCTCCGCCGTCAGCCGAGCGGAGGAGCCCCTGCGACGTCGTGGCGAGGACCTCGGGCCCGGTCGGCGACGCCGCCAGCGCGGCCGGCGGGGCGGGGATGTCCGCCGGCTCCCAGGCCACACCGTCCGTGCTGCGGCGCAGCTCGCCGTCGTAGCCGAGGATGCCTGCGTCCCCTGTGGCGAGGGCGTGGAAATCGGACTCGCCCTGACGCGACACCGGATCCCACGACCGGCCTCCGTCGGTGGACTCGATGAGCCCCACTGGTTCCGGCAGGTCGACGTCCGGCCCCGGGTGCCCCGACGCGAGCAGCCGCTCGGGTCCGGCCACCACGAACCCCATCAGATCGATCACCGGTCCGACCCGGTTCGCGTCCCCCGCCTCGTCGACCACGAACAGACCGTCGTGCGTCGCCACCAGCAGGGCGCCGTCCCCCGGGTCGAAACCGACGCCGTGGACGTGCGAGAACGGCAAGGTCTCGGCGCCAGAGGCAGCAGGGGTCGACACAGCCTGAGAGGGCGTGCACCCGACCACGCCGAGCAGGACGGCAGCCGACGCGGCGACCACCCCGCTCCTCGGCCGGTGTCCTGTCGTCGTCCACACAGACCTAGTCACAGCAACGAACTCCCCAAGCAAGCGGTCGCGAGCCAGGCTCGCGGCCAGATCGTCGATCCCTTCCAGAGCCCGGAGAGCATCAGCACACCGGGCAGGACGAGCAGCCCACCCTCGAACCGCGTCACCCAGCGGGCATGACGCCTCGTCCACCGCGGGGGCAGTCGTCCCAGAGGAGGGTGACGCCGCCGGTGAGCCGACGCCGGCGGCGTCACGGCACGGACGTCAGCCGCCGAGCTCGGCGAGCAGCGTCTCCATCTCCTCGATCTCCGCAGCCTGCGAGTCAGCGATCTCCTCGGCCAGTGCGACGGCGTCCGCGTTGCTGCCCTCGGCGATCTCCGTCTGGGCCATCTCCACGGCACCGCGGTGGTGCACGATCATCATCTCGAGCCACATCCGGTCGAACTCGGCTCCGGAGGCGGCCTCCAGGGCGGCCATGTCCTCCTCGGACATGCCCTCCATGTCCATGCCGCCCATGTCCATGGACCCGTGGTCCATGGAGCCCATGCTGTCGCTGCCCTCCTCGGGCAGCGGCTCGCCCCACTCCTGCAGCCAGCCGGTCATCGTCTCGATCTCCGGCTGCTGCGCGGCTTCGATCCGGTTCGCCAGATCGAGGACGCGAGGGTCCTCGGCGCGGCCATCGGCCATCCGCGCCATCTCGAGGGCGCCACGGTGGTGCGGGATCATGCCCTGGACGAAGGTGACGTCGGCGTTGTTGAACTGTGCCGACTCGTCGGAGCTCTCGGCGCCGGCGCTGCTCTCGGCACTGGTGCTGCTGTCCATCCCCTCCATGCCGGCCATGTCGTCGCTCCCGTCGGAACAGCCGGCCAGGACGATGGTGCCGGCGATGATGCCGCCGGTCAGACGGGCGAGTCGAACGTTGGTGCGGGTCACTGTCTCTCTCCTCGTGCTCAGTGGTGTTCAGGCGTACCGGACCGGCCCAGGTCAGCGCGGTGCTGTCCGGGCGCTCTGGGCCGTCTAGGTCCTGAGCAGACAGAGAGCAGCGAGGTCCGGAGGGCGAGGAGGGCGCAGCCAGCCGACCGACCCACGTACGCGTGGTACGAGGGTGCGGCTCTCGAGGGAGGACAGCCTCCGGACCGCGGCCGCCACGAGCAGCGCCATCCCCATGAGCAGCACGGCGAGGCAGGCGTTCCAGGCATGGGACGCCCCCGAGTGGGACGTACTGCCGTGGTTCGTCCGCTCCTCGTCGTGCGCCGTGACCTGGTCTGCCGATGACACCGCACCGGCCAGGAGGAGGTCCATCCCGCCTTCGAGGGTCGACGTCCCGACGTGGGACGCCGGGGCCGCACCCTGCTCCGTCGCCATCGACGGGACCCCGTGCATGAGGAAGACGGCGGCCAGCAAGACCGTAATGCACGTTTGTCGCACCGGAACGGCCACCCCCCTACTCCCCGGGCCACGGTACTACGCCGTGTAGTAGAGCCGTCCGCGCCGGAGGTGGAGCGTCCACGCGGTCACGCCGGAGCCGAGCCCGCCAGCGACGCGTAGACGATGACGTTCTCCAGATAGCTGCGGGAGCGCTCGTCGAAGGCGCCGCCGCAGGTGACCAGACGCAGCGCAGCGTGGTCGGTGTCGCCGTAGACCTCGTCGGTCGGGAACTGCGCCTTGGGGTGGCTGACGACCCGGTCCACGGCAAAGACAGCGGTGGTGCCGTCGGCACGGGTGACGTCGATGGTGTCCCCCGGCACGAGAGCCCCGAGCTCGAAGAACACGCCTGGTCCGTACTCGGCGGAGTCGACGTGGCCGAGGATCACGGAGGGGCCGAGCTCTCCTGGCGTCGGCGAGTGGCGGTACCAGCCGGCGGGAGCGTCCTCGCTCAGCGGCGGGACCTCGACCGTGTCGTCGGGGTTGAGCCCGAGCTGCAGCAGGTCGGAGGTGACGCCGATGGCCGGGATGTGCATCCGGACGGGGTTGGCAGCAGGTAGCGGGTGGATGGCGTCCGCGGCCGGCTGCGGCCGGTTCCGCGGTCCACCCGCTGCCCCCGGGGGGTCGGGTACCGCCGGGGCCGTCGCCGCTGCGGCGGGCGCCGGCGGCTGCGGCGCGTACACCGGCGTCCCCACACCGAGGAGGACGAGGCCGACGCCGGCCAGCACGAGCAGCGCGGCCAGCCCGACCGCCAGGTGCCGGACCGGACCGCGCTGCTCGTCCCTGGACACGTGCTGTTCGACCTGCGATCAGCGTCCGGCGGAGCTGCGGCGGCGGAGCGCGAGGGCACCGCCAGCAGCACCGGCGACGACCAGGCCGGCGCCGGTGGCGATCAGGCCACCGTTTTGGGGATCAGCGGTGCTGCCACCGCCGGTCTCAGCCGCACCCGTGGGCACCAGGGACACCTGGCCGCTCAGCTGCTCGCGCAGCTGGTTCATGGTCGCCAGCTGCTGCAGCTGGCCGTCGTGGATCTCCTGCTCGATCGCCCGGGCCTGGTCGCTGGTGGCACCGGGCAGCGCGGTGTCGGCCATCATGATCGCCGACATGTGGTGGCTGCTGAAGGTGTCGAGCCACTTCTTGTCGAACGCCTCACCGGTCAGCGACCGCAACTCGGCCATCTCCTGCTCGTTGAAGGTCATCAGCGGCTCCTCCATCTCGTGAGGAGCTGATCCCGAAGCCGCAATGGCCTCCAGCACCGGGAGCTGCGACTGCTGCGACTGCTGTGCGGCCTGCGCGACGTCGCGGACCCCCGGGGTGGTCGCCTTCTCGATCGCCATCTGGGTCATCTCGATACCCGTCCGGTGGTGCGGGACCATCATCGTGGCGAACCGGACGTCGGTGGAGCTGGCGTTCTCGACCTGCGGCGCTGGCGTGGACGTCGGCGCCGGCGTCTCGTGGCTGTCGGCTGCCGCGTGCGGAAGAGCCCCGCCGCCGACCAGCAAGCCCGTCCAGGCGGCGGCGCCAATGGTCGCGACAGCCAGCCGGCTGCCTCGACGCGACGGGATCGATCGGGTGGGGTACGAGTTCATGCTGCTCCTCCGTGTTGTGCTGCGGCCCTGTGGCGGGCGGCCGCGTGCATGGCGGCCGCCAGATCGGCCGCCGCGCCCGCATACCCGCCACTCGACCGCCGAGCGGTCGGAAGACGTCTGACTGCCTCGGCGGCGGCGGGCCACCACTCCCTGCGGTTGCTACTACGCTGATTAGTAGTGACGGGGCGCGGTTGCGCCCCGGCCGTTGCTCACGGCGGACAGCGGTCACCAGTGTGTTGTCGCCGGTCGGTGGACCCGACCCGTGGCAGTACCGTGATCGACTCAGCGCACGGATCCGCGGGACCTCGCGGGTCCATCCCGGCACAGCGTCACGGAGGAGCGTCCATGCCACGCCTGGGTCCACTCGAGGCCGCCATCATGGACGTCCTCTGGTCCTCCGACGGGCCGCTCACCGTGCGCGAGGTCATCGACCGGATGCACGGCCGGCGTGCGCTGGCGTACACCACCGTCATGACGGTGCTGACCAACCTGTACCGGAAGGACATGGTGGAGCGCGAACCAGCCGGACGGGCCTACAGGTACCGGCCGTCGGTGTCCCGCGAGGAGGCCGCTGCCGCTTCCCTGCGAGAGGTCCTCGATGCGTCGAGCGACCCGCGGTCGGTCCTCATGCACTTCGCCGAGACCGCCTCCGACGAGGAGTCGACGATCCTGCGGGACGGCCTGGCTCGGCGTTCGCAGCAGCCATGACCTCGCTGATCACCCTCCTGGTCGCCAGCGTGGTCGTCGGTCTCCTCGGCCACCGCCCTCTGCGGTGGATGGCTGACCGGCGCGTCGACCCCACCGTCCTGCTGATCGGCTGGACGCTGTCCGGCATCGGCCTGGTGGTCACGGTGGTGGCCTCGGCCACACTCCTGGTCGCCCCACCGCACGAGCACCGCTCGCCCGGGTTGTTCCGGCTGGCCGGAGACTGCCTGGCCGCGATCTCCGCCGGCGCAGTTCCGGGTGGACGGGAAGCGCTGGCCGCGCTGGGCATCGCCATTGCGACCGGCGTTCTGGCCAGACTCGCCTGGGTCACACGGACGCGGGTCCGGGCCCGGCGGGAGCGGGCACCGCACCTCGAGCAACTTCGGCTCCTCGCCGGCCAGGCACCGCCTGACCAGCCGCTGTGGATCCGGGACGACCGCCCCGTAGCGATGTCCGTGGGTGGCCGTTCGGGGGTCATCATCATGAGCGACACGCTGCGCCGGCAGCTGACGCCCGCGGCCGTCGCCGCCACGCTGGAACACGAGCGCGCCCACCTCCGCGGCCGCCACCACCAGCTGCTGGCGATCGCGCAGACGCTCGCCTCTGCGTTCCCCGTCTGCCCGTTGCTGCGCCACGCCCCGTCGGCGGTCGAAGACCTGGTGGAGCTCGCCGCCGACGCCAGGGCCGCGCGTCGCTGCGGTCCCGCCGCCGTGCAGGAAGCCCTCTGCCGACTCACCGGCCAGGCGCCACCGGCCATGGGCCTGGCGATGGCCAGCCGCCTGGTCTACGTACGTCTGGCGCGATTGAGCGCCGAACCCGCCGGTGGCCGACGCCTGTCCCGCGCGGTCGGCTGCGCAGCCGTGGCCACGGGAGCACTGTTGCTACCGGTCGCAGCGGGCCTGTCGGCACTGGACGTCATCGGCTGCGTGGTGGCCTGACGCCATTGGTTCACCCGATGGCCGACGCCTGGGACCGGCCCGGCGGCCGGGCCGCCGCCCTGCGGCCGAACCGGGTCAGACCGCGGGGCTTGACCACCCCGAGCAGCGTCGCGGCCAGCAGCAGTACCAGGGCCAGCACCGCGTGCAGCAGCGGCGAGGGATTGCGGATCTCACCGAGCCCGGCGGCCGGGTCTGCCGCCGTGTCCGCCATCGCGGCGAAGGTCCGCAGGTAGAGCAGCAGGACCGCGGAGGCGAGGACGGTGATCAGCAGCTTGAGCATCACCCAGTAGTGCCGTAGCAGGCCCCACGGGGTGCCCAGCGACTGGACGACGCCGGTCACCAGGGACAGCAGGGCGAGCGGCACGAGCATGAACCGGGCGGCCGGTTCCATCACCAGGTAGGCGCCGCGGACCGTCGTCACGTCGTCGCTGACCAGGCCCACGGTGGCGAGCGCGATGAACGTGACGACGGCGCCCACCCAGCCGACGGACGTCGTGACGTGGGCGGTCAGCGCTGCCTTCCGGATGCGCGGCGACAGAGTCATGCACCCGCCGTCGCAGCAGCGGCGCCCAGCAGCAACGCTTCCGACCCTCCGGCGGATGACATGTGCCGGGCGGGTCCGTGCGAGCCACCCACCGCCCACAGGACGACGAGCAGCAGGACCAGGACGACCGCGGTGATGACCACCACTGTCACCCAGCGGGGTCTGCGGTGACCGGGGTCTGCATCGAGGGACATGAACACTCCTCAGGACGGCGACATCCGCACTGTACGAGACACGTGTCTAACCTCAATACAGTCTGTATGGCGCGTCGACTCCTACGATGCACGCCGTGCCGAAACTGTGGACCGACACCGTCGAGGCCCACCGTCGCGAGGTGCGGGACGCCGTCCTGGACACCACCGCCGCCCTCGTCGCACGGCACGGCCTGCGTTCGGTGACCATGTCGCGCGTCGCCGAGGAGGTCGGGATCGGGCGAGCGACGCTCTACAAGTACTTCTCCGACCTCGAGTCCATACTGCTGGCCTGGCACGAACGCCAGATCGCCTCACACCTCTCCGAACTCGCGGAGTTGCGGGACAGCGCTGACCCCGCCAGCCACCGCCTCTCGGCCGTGCTCGCCCGCTATGCGCGGCTGTCGAGGCCCTCCGCAGGACACCGCGGGAGTGATCTTGCCGCCCGTCTGCACGGCAGCGAGGACGTCGTCCGCGCGGCCGGGCAGCTCCACGGCATGCTCGTAGAGCTCATCGAAGCCGGGGCCCGGGACGGCGAGCTCCGCAGCGACGTCCCGGCGGTGGAACTGGCGACCTACTGCCTCCATGCGCTCGTCGCCGCCGACGACCTGGAGTCCGACGATGCGGTGGAGCGGCTGGTCGGCGTGGTCCTCACCGGGCTGCACCCGGAGAACGTCGGGAGTTCGTCGGCTCCCGATTGACCTCGATCGCGCCTCCCCGCATCGCCGCCGACGCCGATCGCCCCCCGGGCTGGCGGATACGGCGCTCCGTGCGCTGAGCACGACCTCCTGGCCGTTCCTGTGCGTGCTGTGGCCCGGCCCACTCGGCCCGCCCAGAGCTCGAAGGGTGAACACGTCCAGGCGGCTGGGAAGAGGCACGGGAGCGGACTGATGCCCGCCCGGTCGATGCACGGCCGCCTGCAGGGTCACAGCGATGCGGACTCGACGTGCGCGCTGCCCCCAACAGCGCACTCCATCGCTACGCTTGCCCGCAGGCCGCCGTTCGGCGGAAGGGGTAGCCATGACGTCGGCAACCGGCACCCACGTGAACCGTCAGCTCCTGCGGTGGAGCGGTGCGTTGCTTCTCGGCGGGCTCGTCCTCACCACGGCCGTGACCATGCTGTTCCACCCGTCCGGTGACGAGGACGTCCACGAGTCGATCTTCGCTCAGTACGCCGCGAGTGACTCCTGGGAGTGGGTTCACTTCGCCCAGTTCGTCGGGGTCCTGCTGGCCCTCGGCGGGCTCATCGTCCTCCATCGAGTACTGCGGGCCCGAACGCCGACATTGTCGGCGGTCGCCGCCGGGCTGACCGTGGCCACGGCCGCGGTCTGGGCCGGGCTGCAGGCCATCGACGGGATCACCCTGAAGCAGGCCGTCGATGCCTGGGCCGTCGCTGATGGGTTCGACGAGGCCGTCCGCTCCGCCGACGCGGAGATCGTGCGGTGGACGGAGTGGGGCGCGCAGAGCTACTTCCGGGTGCTGCTGGGCGCCACGATGTTGCTGTTCGGCGTCGCGATCCTCGTCACGCGCCTGTTGGCCGGCTGGACGGGCTGGGTCGCGATGGTCGCCGCGATCCTGTCGCTCGGCATCGGGGTCGACGTGGGGTACAGCGGTCTCGACAGCGGGTTCCAGCAGATCGCCTCCCCGGCCTTCCAGGTCCTCATGCTGGCCTTCGCGGTCGGCGTCATCGTCGCCGCAGCCCGCGGACGCGTGAGCACCTCCGCGCACGACTGACAGCTCACAGGGGCCCTCGGCCACCACCCGCTGAGCTGCACGTCAGCGAGCGTCACGCGGTCCGCTGGTCACTGCAGGCCCGTGAGCGGTCCCGGCACCGGCCGGCCCTTCCACGAGATGTGCGAGGTCTGCTGGCCACCGTCCGCGACGGCCGGATCGTCGACTGGGCGGAACTGGAGGACAACGACGACCGCCGCCGGCAGGTGCGCGCCGCTGACGTCGTCTGAGCGGTGTGCGGGACCGGACCCACCAGCTCTACTGGAGGCAGGCCGACCCGGGCATGAGGGCCGAGGCCGTCACTGGGACCCAAGCGGTCATCGACGAGACTGCACCTCGGCGCCTCCTCCGTCGCCGCCACGCGGTAGGCAGACTGGCACCATGGGCGAGCTGCTTCTCGGCGGCCTGATCGGCTTCCTCATCGGCGCTCCTTTAGGAGCTCTGTTTCGGCCACCACTAGCGAGACTGGAGAAGACTGCTCGTCGCGTGTGGCGTCAGCCGGCGGTGAAGGTGCATGTCGAACGCGACCCGACGGTCATCTGGGCCGACGCTCCTGACTGGGTTGGCTTCTCCTTGTACTTCCGGCACCCCTTGACTCTTCCCGCAGCGCCCGCGCAACGTGACAGCTGGCTGGCCTGGGGTCGTCAGGCGGGCGGCCTAGACGCCTACACGACGATGCTGTCCGTGACACTGCAGGCCGACGCGCAGACGTCCGTGGTCATCGAAGAGCTCCGAGTCCTCCACAGTGCGCGTCCGGTCACGGACGGTCTCGTGCTGATCAGAGGCGTCGGGGGAGCCGATCTGACCCCGCGTCGAGTCCATGTTGACCTTGATTCCCCGGACGGCCCCGGCGTGACCTTCCACGGCCCCGGGGGCGCTCCGGAGCCTGCTCCGAAGTTCGTCCTGGGACCGGGAGACATCGAGCGCTTCCACATCTGGGCCGAGGCTCGAACGGGCTGGCACGAGTGGACGGTCGACCTCCTGCTGCTCGTCGACGGCCGGCGCGAGGTCGTGACGATCGACGACTTCGGGGGTCCCTTCGTGACCGTCGGAGGGGACGGTCTACCGCAGAGGATGAACCTGGCAGGCACCAGCGAGTGGACTGTTTGGCCAGACGGCGCCTGAGCAAGCTTGCGACACTGCCACTGCGACCGGCTGATACGCGCGATCGTGGAACCGGCAACCTTGAGCAGGCCCCGCCTCCTTGCAATCGTGTGGACGACCGTGGATGCCCACGGGTGCGGGCGGCTTCACCCCGACCCCGTACACCCGGACTGGAGGACCACTGGAGGTCCGCGGTTGACCTCCCGGGGCCCGCCGCCTACGGACAGGCGTCCTGCCCGGCGAGCCTGGGGCCGCACGGTTCAGCAGCTCCCGGCGGCGCCCCGCCCTGGATGCACGGCGGGCTGCGGGTCACCGATGCTGCCGGTGCGGATCTCAAGTGGATCGTGCAGTGGTGCGCAAGTGGTCCGGTGGGCGCTCGTGCAGTGGCCTGCCGCGCGCTGGGGACGTCGGAGCCAACGGTGTTGGCGCCCGTCGCGCTCCTGGCCGCTCCCGCACAACCGGCTCCCCCCGGCTGCAGCGGGCCGGGGGAAGGGTGGGCCGCAGGCCCATCCCGGAGGGACGCGTCAGCGCCCTTCCCGCGGCCCGCTGCAGCCGGCATCCTCGGCCGGGTGTGGGGGCGGCGCCGCCGGTCACCAGTGCGGTCTTCCGGCTGCGTCGATCACCGGACCGGTGATCGACGATCCTGGTCCGGTCACGGCCGTCCCGCACCGCGCTGTCCAGGAGGCACACCGCGCCATCTCCGACAGCATGGGCCACCCGCGCGGAGTGCGACGGTGCACACGGCTACAGCGAGTCAGCCTAACCGCGTCTGGCGTCGACCCACGCGTCGAGGTCGTCACGGCGGTAGACGACGCGGCGGCCGACGCGGAAGCTGTGCGGTCCGGTGCCGAGGTGGCGCCAGTACCGGAGGGTGGCAACCGGAGCACGCAGCACTTCGGCGGCCTCACCGATGGTGAGCAGGTCGGGGTTGTGGCCGGCGGCGTGGTGGGGCATGGCGGACTCCAAGCTGGTCGGGGATCACGGGTGCACGCCTCTAAAAGGCGCCATTTCACGGCTCCTGGTGACAGCCCACAGCCAACTCCTTCCAATTTTCTGCGGTCCTCCTCCAGTCCTGTTCCGCGACTCCCGACCGGCAACGTCCACAGGCCAGCAGCAGAGGGCAGAACGGCGCTAATCAGCGCGCGGTGCCTGTGCGACCGGCCCTTGTGGCGGTGCTATCGGGTCCGGCCGCCACAATCGTGACGTGACAGGCCCCGACGGTGAGGCGACGCCGACCCCTCGCGGGGAGGCGTTCGCACTGCACGCCTGGGTCGACGAGCGCATGGACGTCGACCTCGACCAGGACAGAGGCCGTTACATCCTGGCCAGCGTGGTGTGCGACCCGTCCGGCTGTGACCCGGTGCGTCAGGCAGTGCGCGGACTGCTGCAGGGGCGCCAACGGCGGCTGCACTGGCGGGACGAGATCGGCCCATGGCGGACGAAGATCGCTGCGACGATCGGTGCGCTGGACATGACCGCGGTAGTCGTCGTCGAAGTCTCCATGGCCAACCGGCGGCAGGAGCGGGCCCGACGTCTCTGCATGGAGGCCCTGTTGCCGTCGTTGGAGCGGGACTACGGAGTCTCCCTGGAAGCGCGCACCCAGACGCTGACAAGCAAGGACCGTGAGCACGTCGCCAACCTGGTCGGCAAGAGGCTGATCATCCCCGCACTGCGGGCGGACAGCGCCCGACCCCCGGAGGAGCCGATGCCCGATGCCGTCGCCGGGGCGGTCGGCGCCGACCGCCTGGGCGATCCCGAGTGGCTCGACATCATCGGGCAGAAGGTGTGACCGAGATGGCGATCGAACTCCGCTGAGCGCCCCATGAACTGCGGCGTCGTGGCAACCGCGCCCTGGAAAGCGCGAACGCCGGGTCCCGTCGTCCGGCGGGGATCCCGGCGTCACTTCCCGCGACCCATAGGAGGTGGACCACGTCTTCATCCTGCTAGGAATCGAGAACCGCATCCGCGGCCTGCTAGACGAGCTGGAGGTGCCCTCGGCACCCAGCCGCTGAGCCGCACGTCGGCGAGCGCGGCAGGGCCCGCTGGTCACTGCGGGCCCGTGGTCACCTCATGCGGTGGGGCCGGTGTGCGGCTGGCAGCGAAACCGACCGCGGCGGCCAGCAGCAGGAGGGCCCCGCCGAGGTAGAAGACGGCCCGGATGCCGACGACGTCGGCGAGCAGGCCACCGACGCCTAGGCTGACCAGCCGCCCGGCCTGCCAGAGCAGGTCCATGAGGGCGAAGACGCGGCCGCGGGTGCGATCGGTGACCTGCGACTGCAGCAGGCTGTTGAAGGTCACCGCACCCGTGGACGTCCCGACGCCGTACACGGCGAGGGCCCCGGCGGCCACCGGCAGCGAGCGGACCGAGGCGAGCACCAGGTCGACCAGGCCGCGGAGCACGTAAGGGCCGAAGACGTACAGCGGACGGCGCGGATCGGGGATCCACCGCAGCAGCAGGGTGGGGCCGAGTGCGGCGCCCACGCCGATCGCGGCGACCAGCAACCCGTAGGCGTCCGCCGGTGCGCCGAGGTGCTCGGCGGCCAGCACGACCAGCAGCGCGCTGGTGGCACCGGCCGACACCGCGGCCAGCAGCTGCCCGATCGCCAGGGCACGCAGCAGACGGTCGCGGCCGACGAGGGCAACTCCCTCGCGGGCCTCGGCGAGCAGCCGGCGGCGGCCGACGGCACGTGGCGGCTCGGTCAGACGCAGGCCACGCAGGACCAGCGCCGAAGCGACGAAGCTGACGGCGTTGACGCCGAACGCCCAACCTGGGCCGACCAAGGCGACCAGGCCGCCGGCCAGCGGCGCCAACACGATCTGCGACAGCACCGCCGCGGTCCACGTCGCGCTGTTGGCCGCGACGATCTCCCGGTCGGTGACCACCGAGGGCAGCACGCTGTTGGCGGCCGGGTTGAAGAACACCGCCCCGGCCGACAGACCGAAGGCGACCGCGTAGACGACGACCGGGTCGTCCTGCCAGACGGCGAGCACACCGGCCAGAACGGCTCGGACCAGATCGGCAGCGACCATGACGCGGATGCGCGGCAGCCGGTCGACGACGACTCCGGCCAGCGGCGCGAGGAGCAGCACCGGGATGATCTCGGCGACGACGACACCGGCCACGCCCAGCCCCGAGCCGGTCAGCCGATAGATCAGGATCGCCAGCGCGACGAAGCTAAAGACGTCCCCCCACTGACTGACCGTGCGCGCCGCCCACAGCCGCCGGAAGGCCGGCTGGGCCAGCACCGTCCGCATGCTGGGCCGTCGTTCCTGGTGATCTGCCACTTTCCGCCCGTCCGACGCCGTGCGTCATCGCCAGTGCGCTCCGACCGGCCGGCGCGCCCACCCGGGTCGTATCCCGGCACACGACCGGTGCACCCGGCCGGGGTGCGGCCGGCCGTGTACTGCTCAGGAGTCCGCAGACAGGGTGGAGCTGCCGCCGGGGGTGCTCGAAGTGCCGGGTGGCATACCGGTAGACCTCGGCGAGGTGTCCACGCACGGGCCTGCAAAGCTACTGGAGACCTACTGCCAACCCTCCCCCGAGGCCGGCCTTCAGGCCAGACGACCTGGGGGCCTCTACTCGAGGCGGTCAAGCAGCCAGAGAGCGGCGCCCTCGACCGTGAGGACGCCGCTCTCCACATCGAGCACGAACTGACCCGACTCCCCGGCCGCCATGTCGTGGACGCGGAGCCCACTGTGGTCGAGGAAGACCACGCAGGCGATCCACGCCGTGCGCTTGTTGCCGTCCATGAAGGCGTGTGCCGCCACCACGCCGCGCAGCAGCACGGCCGCCTTGTGAACAACCGTCGGATAGAGGTCCACACCGTCGAACGTCTGGAGAGGCTGTCCCAGCGCGGACTCCAGCGCCCCGCGCTGCAGGACGGACGTCCTTCCTGCCGTGACAGTGCGGTTGATCTCCACGACCGCCTCGATCTCGAGGCAGTAGCTCACCTAACGGCCAGCCAGTCCAAGGTGTGGTGCCAACGCTCGATCTCGGACTGGGCGTGCTGGATCGTCTGCTCCGGGTCCGCCGTGTGCATGGAGGGTCGCCGTGTCGGCACAGGAGCGCCGGTCAGCGTCGCACGCGTGTAGAACCCGCGCATGCTGCGCTGGCTGATCTCCGCGTCGCTCCAAGCGCCCTCGGACAGCCCGCGACGAGCCTCCTGCCAGGGCCCCTCGTCGTGCGTCATCTTGCTCAGGGTGTCCCCGTCACAGCTCCCGTAGAAGTCGAGCACGGCCTCGACGACGTCGACCTGCTCGGGTGTGAGGCGGTCCGGATGCGCGCCGGGCAGCCGGGTGACCCAGCGCTGCTTGCGGTGGGCGTTCCAAATCGACGGGGTCACCGGACCGTTGGTCCACGCCTCGATCCGGTCGTCGAAGACCGGCTGCCCCTCCCAGGCCAGAGCCCAAGCCTGCGTGTAGTAGGTCAGCTTCTGGACCTTCCACGACTCCATCGGACCCAGGCGGTCGAGGATGTAGCCAGCAACGTCACGAGCCGTCGAGGCACCCATCTCAACCCCCCTCGCCTGTGGCCAACGCGTGCACAGTCCTGTGGATACTCCGGTGACACCGATGGTAGCCGTGTCCTCCCACATTCGGCCGCGCGCTCAGCGCTCTGAACCTGAAGTCGCCAGATCGGGGGAGGCCGTGACCACCTCGGCCTGGAGAGTCGACTGACGAACTCCTCACAGGCGACTCACCACACCCCCGGCCGCTTCTCGCAACCGGACCCTCCAGCCGGCTGCAGGGGGTCGAGGGAATGGTGGGCCGAAGGCCCATCCCGAAGGAACGCGCAGCGCCCTTCCGGCGGCCCGCTGCAGCCGGCACCCTCGGCCGGCCGTGGAGCGGTCTCGACGCCCTCCAGGACGGCTCAGATACGACCGTGGATCAGGCCATCTCAGTCCGCACACAGTCCGCACACAGTCCGCAGAAAGTCCGCAGATCGACCAACCTCGACCGTCGTTGGCTCGCAGCACCCAACGACAAACATGCAGCTCAGAGCCGTGTATCAACGATCACCGGAGACAGCCAGAGGCCGCGGATCAGTTCGACAACTACCGCTGACCCAGCGGCCACCGGGCCGGCGGCGAGGGCGGGCAGGCGGGGTCCCGCCTGCCCGCCCTCGCCGCTGGGTCACCGGGTGGTGACCCGCAGGACGAAGCGGCCGCCGTCGTCCGTGGCGGTGGCGCTGAAGCCGAGCGCGTCCAGCGCGGCGAACCTCGCCGCCTCCGCGCCGGCGTCGCCCCCCTGCTCGCCGACCTGGTCGACCAGCGCGCCGAGGTCGACGAAGCCGATGACCCCGGCGGACCCCGGGTCCGCGACGGCGTCCCGGAAGGCCTCGGTGTCGCCGAGCCCGCCGTCCTCCGCGAGCGCGTCGGCCACCGCCTGGTCGGTGGACAGGACGTAGCCGTCCTCCAGGGGCGTGGCGGACACCGGCAGGCCGATGTCGGGGCTCCCGAGCACCTCGCCGAGGACCTGGACGGCCCGCTGCGGGTCGCCGGTGACGGCTCGGACGCCGAACTGGGGAGCCGTCAGGTCCCCGAGGACCGCCAGGGCGACGTCGCTGCCCAGGACGGCGCGCAGGTCGTCGGGCAGGTCGAGCCCCAGGGCGGTGAGCTGCTCCTGGATCTCCGGCGGCACCCCGGCGCCCTCGGTGGAGGTCCAGGCCTCCGCGGCGGCGTCCCCGAGCCCGCTGATCGACAGCGCGGCGACGGTGTCCTCGGGCAGGTCCAGCACGAGCCGGGTGGGCTCGGTGGCGGCCACGGGCCCGGCGGGTGCCGTGGCGCCGCGGGTCAGGCCCTCCACCTCGAGCGCATCGGACTCGGCGTGCACGCCGAGGACCATGCGACCGGTGAGCGGCTGCCCGCCGAAGCCGGCGCCGGCCGTCGCCATGGTCTCGCCGAGGACGTCCTGCAGCCCGGCGAGGTCGGCCCACGCGACGGCGACCTGGTCGCCGTCGAGCGCCGCCAGGTCACCGCTGTACTCCTCGTCCTCGGCAAGGGTGGACTCCGCGGCGGCCAGGCGGTCGACGGTCTCCTGGGTCTCGCTGATGAGGACGTAGTCCTCGCGGACGGCGTAGGCGAACCCGGTGCCGTCCACCGCGCCGAGCCGGTCGGCCATCGCCTCCTGGTCGGTCACCGCCAGGACGACGACGGGAGCGACCCCGGACTCGGAGCCGGGGTCGGGGACCGCGGCCACGGCCATCCGGTCGCCCAGCCACGGCTCGACGTCGCTGTCGTAGGAGAGACCCCAGGGGTTGCCCTCGAGCAGCGGCGTGACGACCGTGCTCCTCAGGTCGCCGTCGTCCCCACCAGTCTGCAGGTCCGGGAACCTGCCCAGGAGGGAGGCCACCGCGGCCTTCTGGCCGGCCGCGGGGTCCAGGTCGAGCTTGGCCAGGGCGAGGGTGTCGGCAGGGAGCACCTCCTCCGGCTGAGGGCCGCCGCCGGAGAGGAACGAGGCGACGGCGTAGCCGGTGCCCCCGAGCACGAGGGCGCCGGTGGCGGCGCCGGTGAGCAGGAGTGCCCGGCGGGCGCGGCGCGGGCCCTCGGCCGGCTCCGGCGGGGCGGGCGGCAGCCCGTCGTGGATCTCGTCGGCGCCCGACCGACCGGAGTCGGAGGGCGGGGGCGGGCCGGGGTGCGGGGGCTGGGTCACGGTGAGGTCTCCACGGGCTCGGGTACGCAGTCGTCCCTGCAGTGGTCGGCCGCGACGCCGGTGGGGTGCAGCCCAGCCGATGGCCCGGTGATCGTGCAAGGAGCGCGGTTGTAGTACGACCGAGACCGGGCGTGGCCGGAAGTGGCGGCCGAGCCGTGGATCACCGGCCCCTCACTCACGCTCCCGGGCCATCTGCTCCAGCCGGGCGATGCGCTCGGGCATCGGCGGGTGGGTGGTGAACATCGAGGCCAGCCCCGCCCCGCGGAACGGGTTGGCGATCATGAGGTGGCTCTGGGTCACCAGCCGGTCCTCCTGCGGCAGCGGCCGGGCGGCTGCACCGGAGGCGATCTTGCGCAGCGCGGAGGCCAGCGCGAGCGGGTCCTGCGACAGCACGGCACCGGAGGCGTCGGCCTGGTACTCGCGGCTGCGGCTGACCGCCATCTGCACCAGCCCGGCGGCCAGCGGGCCCAGGAAGACCAGCAGCAGGCCGCCGAGGGCGTTGCCGCCGCCGCGGTCGTCGTCCGACCGGCCGCCGAACAGCGACGCGAACATCGCCATGTGCGCCAGGTAGGTGATCACCGTGGCCATGGCGCCGGCGACGGAGCTGATGAGGATGTCGCGGTTGTAGACGTGCGAGAGCTCGTGGGCGAGGACGCCGCGCAGCTCCCGGCGGTCCAGCAGCTCGAGGATCCCCTGGGTGACGCAGACCGCGGCGTTGCGCGGGTTGCGGCCGGTGGCGAAGGCGTTGGGCTGGTCGGTGGGGCTGACGTACAGCCGCGGCATCGGCTGCCGCGCCTCGGTGGCCAGGTCGCGCACCATCGCGTAGAGCTGGGGCGCCTGCGTCTCGGTGACCGGGAAGGCCCGCATCGCCCGCAGGGCCAGCTTGTCGGAGTTGACGTAGGCGTAGCCGTTGACCGCGAGGGCGATGACCAGGGCGATGAGCAGGCCGCCCCGGCCGCCGACCGCCCCGCCGATCACGACGATGATCCCGCCCATCAGGCCCAGGAGCACCGCGGTCTTCAGTCCGTTGCTCCAGCGCTGCACGCCCGACCAACGCGGCGCCCCGGGAGGCCGTTCCCCGGGATCTCCCCCGCCCGGGTGCGACGGCGCTCACGGAATGGGGTCGGACCCGTCCGGGTTGCTGCTCCCAGGTGCCGGGGTCCCCGGCCGTCCCGACTGTCGCCCGCGTCACAGGTCCGCGCGATGTGACGGGCACGTAACCTCGGCCGGTGGAGGTGCACCACTGATGACCACGACAGACCCGTCCGTCGTCGCCAGCACGGCGGGGGGCTCGACGCCCTTCGTCAAGAGCGTCGTCGAGCTCGACCGCGTCGTCATCCGGCTCGCCGGTGACTCCGGCGACGGCATGCAGCTCACCGGGAACCGGTTCACCAGCGAGACGGCGTCCTTCGGCAACGACCTCTCGACGCTGCCCAACTTCCCCGCGGAGATCCGGGCGCCGACGGGCACCCTGCCGGGCGTCAGCTCCTTCCAGCTGCACTTCGCCGACCACGACATCATGACCCCGGGCGACGCCCCGGACGTGCTGGTCGCGATGAACCCCGCCGCGCTGAAGGCCAACCTCTCCGACCTGCCGGGCGGCGGGCTGCTGATCGTCGACGCCGACGAGTTCACCCCGCGCAACCTGGCCAAGGTCGCCTATGCCACCAACCCGCTCGAGGACGGCTCCCTCGACGGCTGGCAGCTGGTCAGCGTGCCGCTGACGACCATGACCCTCGAGGCGCTCGCCGACTCCGGGCTCGGCAAGAAGGAGGCCGAGCGCTCGAAGAACATGTTCACCCTCGGCTTGCTGAGCTGGATGTACCACCGGCCCACCGAGGGCACGGTCCGCTTCCTCGAGCGCCAGTTCCGCCGCAAGCCGGAGATCGCCGCGGCCAACATCGCCGCGTTCCGCGCCGGCTACAACTACGGCGAGACGACGGAGGCCTTCGCGGTCTCCTACGAGATCAAGCCCGCGCCGATGGCGCCGGGCCGGTACCGCAACATCTCCGGCAACCAGGCGCTGGCCCTGGGCATCGTCGCGGCCGGGCAGCGCTCGGGCCTGCCGGTGTTCCTCGGCGCCTACCCGATCACCCCGGCGTCGGACATCCTGCACGAGCTGTCCCGGCACAAGTCCTTCGGCGTCCGCACCTTCCAGGCCGAGGACGAGATCGCCGGCATCGCCTCGGCGATCGGCGCCTCCTTCGGCGGCGCCCTGGGCGTCACGACGACGTCCGGGCCGGGCGTCTCGCTGAAGTCCGAGGCGCTGGGCCTGGCGGTCATGACCGAGCTCCCGCTGGTCGTCGTCGACGTGCAGCGCGGCGGTCCCTCCACCGGGCTGCCCACCAAGACCGAGCAGTCGGACCTGCTGCAGGCGATGTTCGGCCGCAACGGCGAGGCCCCCGTGCCGGTGATCGCGCCGCGCTCCCCCGCCGACTGCTTCGACGCCGCGATCGAGGCCGCGCGGATCGCGCTGACCTACCGCACCCCGGTCATGCTGCTCTCCGACGGCTACCTCGCCAACGGCGCCGAACCGTGGCAGATCCCCGGGGTCGACGAGCTGCCGGACCTGCGCGTCGAGTTCGCCACCGAGCCCAACGCCACCACCCCCGACGGGACGCCGGAGTTCCAGCCCTACCTGCGCGACCCGGAGACGCTGGCCCGCCCGTGGGCCATCCCCGGCACGTCGGGGATGCAGCACCGCATCGGCGGGCTGGAGAAGGCCGACAAGACGGGCAACATCTCCTACGACCCGGCCAACCACGACCTGATGACCCGGCTGCGCCAGGCCAAGGTCGACGGCATCGCCGCGAGCATCGGCCCCACCGACGTCGACGACCCGGCAGGCCCCGATGGTGAGACGGCCAGCGTGGCCGTCATCGGGTGGGGCTCGACCTACGGGCCGATCGGCGCCGCCTGCCGGCGGATCCGCCGATCCGGCCGGTCGGTCGCCCAGATCCACCTGCGGCACCTCAACCCGTTCCCGGCCGACCTCGGCGAGGTGCTGCGCCGCTACGACCGGGTGATTTGCCCGGAGATGAACCTCGGGCAGCTGTCGATGCTGCTGCGCGCCAAGTACCTCGTCGACGTCGAGAGCCACACCCAGGTGCGCGGGCTGCCCTTCCGGGCCGCCGAGCTCGCCGCGGTCGTGCAGGACGTCATCGACTCCACCAGCGGCGCACCGCTCGCCGCCGACCCCGCCGGAGGCGCGGAATGACCACCGTCGAACTCGGCATGCCCGCCGAGGGCCCGATCGCCGACGCCATCGCCCGCTCCCTCGAGAGCCAGGGCGAGAAGCAGACCACGCTCAAGGCCAAGGACCTCAAGACCGACCAGGAGGTGCGCTGGTGCCCCGGGTGCGGTGACTACGTCATCCTCAACGCGGTCCAGAGCTTCCTGCCCAGCCTCGGCATCGCCCGCGAGGACATGGTCATCGTCTCGGGCATCGGCTGCTCCTCGCGCTTCCCGTACTACATGAACACCTACGGGATGCACTCGATCCACGGCCGCGCGCCGGCGATCGCGACCGGGCTGGCCGCCTCACGTCCGGACCTGTCGGTGTGGGTCGTCACCGGGGACGGCGACGCGCTGTCCATCGGCGGCAACCACCTGATCCACACGCTGCGCCGCAACGTGAACCTGAAGATCCTGCTGTTCAACAACCGGATCTACGGGCTCACCAAGGGCCAGTACTCGCCCACCAGCGAGGTCGGCAAGGTCACCAAGTCCACCCCGATGGGCTCGCTGGACCACCCGTTCAACCCGGTGTCGCTGGCCCTCGGCGCGGACGCCACCTTCGTCGGGCGGGCCATGGACTCCGACCGCAAGGGCCTCACCGCGGTGCTGCGGCAGGCCGCCGAGCACCAGGGCACCGCGCTGGTCGAGATCTACCAGAACTGCAACATCTTCAACGACGGTGCGTTCGACCTGCTCAAGGACCCGACCACCGGCGTGCAGTGGTCGATCCCGCTGGAGCACGGCAAGCCGCTCGTGTTCGGCGCGGACGGCGGGTCGTGCGTGGTCCGCGGCGAGTTCGGCGGCCTGCGGATCGCCGAGACCAGCCAGGTCGACTCGAGCGAGATCGTCGTCCACGACGCCACCCGCGAGGACCCGTCGTACGCCTTCGCGCTGTCCCGGCTGTCCAGCCAGGACCTCCGCTACACCCCGATGGGCGTCTTCCGGTCGGTGCCGAAGCCCACCTACGACCGGATGATGGCCGACCAGGTCGAGGAGGCCCGCACCTCCTCGCCCGCGGACCTGGACGCGCTGCTCACCGGCGGCGACACCTGGACCGTCAGCGCCTGACGGAGGCCCCCTGACCGGCCCGTCTCCCCACCGGGGAGGCGGGCCGGTCGTCGTCTCGGCCCAGCACGTCGCGGAGCGCCCCGGTCAGCACCGGCAGTGCGCGGCCCAGGTCGGCGCGGGTCGGTGCGGCGAACCCCACGACCAGTCCGGCTGCGTGCGGTCCCGGTCCCGTCCAGTGCCGCCCCAGTCCGTCCACGGCGACGCCGTCCGCAGCCGCGGTGGCGATGACCGCCTCCTCGGCCCCCCGGTCCGGCAGCGGCACGAGCACGTGGGCGCCGGCCGGGTCCCCCTCGGCCTGCGCCCCGCCCGCTGCCACCGCCGCCAGCACCTGCCCGCGCCGGACGACGAGCTCGCGCCGGAGCCGGCGCAGGTGCCGGGCGAGGTCACCGCTGCCGGCCAGGGCGGCGAACACCCGCTGTCCGGCCCGCGCGGGCCGGGTGCCGGTCGCCGTCCGCCGGGCGACCAGCGCGGCGCGCAGCTCCGGCGGGGCCACCAGCCAACCCACGCCGAGCGTGGGACTGACGATCTTGCTGCTCGTGCCCAGGTGCACCGCGACGTCCGGCCCGAGGGCGCCCAGCAGGGGCAGGGGGGCGACGTCGTACCGCAGCTCGCCGTCGTAGTCGTCCTCCAGCACCCACCAGCCCTCGGCGCGGGCTCGGGCGACCAGGCCGAGCCTGCGGGCCGCGGACAGCCGGCGGCCGAGGGGGTACTGGTGCGCCGGCGTGCAGTAGACCGCCGCGAGCCCCCCGGGGACCGCGTCGACGACCAGGCCGTCGTGGTCCACCGGCAGCGGCACCACGGTGACCCCGGCGTCCCGGAGTGCGCCCACCACCCGCTGGTAGCCCGGGTCCTCGACCCCGACCCGGCTGCCGGGCGGCAGCAGCCGGGCCACCTCAGCGACGGCCGCCGAGGTCCCGGCGGTGGCCAGCACGTCCTCGGGCGCGGCAGCCAGGCCACGGTGCCGGAGCAGGTGCTCCGTGACGGCGCGCTGGAAGCCCGGGTCGGCGGCCGGCTCCGGGCCCGCGTCGGGGGCGGGGTCTCCCGCGGCGCGCCACGCCCGCCGCCAGGCGACGCGGTCCAGGACCTCCAGGCAGGGCGCGCCGGCGCGCAGCACGATCGGCGCCGCGGCCGCCCGGGGAGCCGCCGGGCGCGCCGGGGTCCGGGCCGGGCCCCCGGTCTGCGCCCCGACGACGAACGTGCCGACGCCGCGGCGCCCATCCGCCCACCCCTCGGCCAGCAGCTGGTCGTAGGCGGCGGCGGTGACGGTGCGGCTGACCCGGAGCGCGACCGCCAGCTCCCGGGTGGAGGGCAGCCGGTCGCCCGAGCGCAGCGTGCCGCCCACCGCGGCCGCCCGCAGCGCGTCGGCCAGCTGCACCGACAGCGGAGTCCCCGATCCGCGGGCGAGCACCACCGGAGGGACGTCGGCCACCCCGCACCTCCTCCGGCCACCGGTCAGTGGCCTGCTGGAAGGTCAGGGTATTGGCCCTTGGGGGAGGCCACCGCACCGGGCACGGTGGGCCCATGGACACCGCCCCACCGCTCTCCCCCACCGCCCGCAGCACCGTCCGCCGTGGCGCCACGCGGGCCCGGACCGACCGTGCCGAGCTGCACGCCGTCCTCGATGCCGGCCTGGTGGGGCACCTGGGCATCGTGCTGGACGGCGCGCCGGTCGTGCTGCCCACCGGCTACGGGCGGCGGGGCGAGACCCTCTACCTGCACGGCTCCACCGGTGCGGCGACGCTGCGGGCCGCGGCCGCGGGCGCGCCGGTCTGCTTCACGGTGACCCACCTCGACGGCGTGGTCTACGCCCGCTCGGCCTTCCACCACTCGATGAACTACCGCTGCGCCGTCGTCCACGGCATCGCGCGCCCGGTGACCGACCCGGACGAGCGCCTGCTGGGCCTGGAGGCGCTCACCGAGCAGCTGGCGCCCGGCTCCTGGACCGCCACCCGGCAGCCCGACCGCCGGGAGCTGGCCGCCACCGCGCTGCTCGCCCTCGACCTGACCGAGGCCAGCCTCAAGGTGCGGACCGGCCCGCCCGGCGACGAGGAGCGCGACCTGGCCGCACCGGTGTGGGCGGGCGTGCTGCCGCTGCGCACCGTCGCCGGGGAGCCCGAGCCGTGCCCGCTCCTGCCGGCCGGGGTGCCGGGGCCGGCCCGGATCCGGGACCGGTACCGGGGAGTGTGACCCGGGTCAGGCGCGCGGGGTCACCCGCAGCAGCACGTCGTCGCCACCGCCGTTGTCGGTGGTGACGTAGAGGGCGCCGTCCGCACCCTGCTGCACCGTGCGGATCCGGCCGTAGGTGCCCTCCAGCTCCGGCAGCCTGAACTGCTCGATGAGCGTCCCGTCGTCGGCCACGCGCAGCGCCAGGACGCCGCGGTCCTTGAGGACGCCGAGCAGCAGCAGACCCTCGTAGCCCTGCCACTGCTCGCCGGCGAGGAAGGTCGCGCCCGAGGAGGCGATCGTGGGCTCGCCGGACGCCCAGGTCGCCGGCAGGACGTCGGGCAGCGAGAGGTCGGTCATCGGCACGAACTCGCCGTAGCCGGGGCCGGTCGGCGCGAACCCGCCGTTGCCGCCGGCGCGCAGCAGGGTCACCTCGTCGTCCCGGCGGGGGCCGTGCTCGGCGGCGTACACCTGCCCCGAGCCCGGCCGCACGGCCAGCCCCTGCACGTTGCGGTGCCCGTAGGTCCACACCCGCGGGTCGGCGTCCGCCCGGCCCAGGAACGGGTTGCCCCCGGCCGCCTCGCCGGTGGCCGGGTCCACCCGCAGCACCTTGCCGCCCAGCGTGCCCGGGTCCTGCGCGGCGTCCGGGTCGGCGGTGTCGCCGGTGCCCACCAGCAGCGCACCGGCCGGGTCGAACCGCAGCCGGCAGCCGCCGTGCCGGCCGATGCGCTCGTTGGCGGGGAGGTCGCCGACCAGCGGGTCCGCCACCCGGGTCGCCGTCGTCCAGCCCGCGTCGACCGTCCAGGCGATGACCTGGATCTCCGCGCCGCCGTCCTCCACGACGCCCTGGCAGCTGTAGAGGCGGCGGTTCTGGGCGAACCCCGGGTCGAGCACCAGGCCCATCTGCCCGGTCTCCCCGGTGGCGAACAGGTCGCCGAGGTCCGCTCGGAGCTCCTGGACCGTCCCGTCGGGCAGCACCGCGGTGAAGCCGCCGGCCCGCTCGCCGAGCAGCAGCGTCCCGTCGGGGGCCTGCGCGACGTCCCAGGGGTGGTCCAGCCCCTCGGCGACGACGGCGACGTCCAGCGCGGGGTCCGGTGCGGGCGTCGACGGTGCGGCCGGGGACGGGGACGGCGTCGTGGCCGGCGCGGGCACCCGGGCCGCCCCGGGTTCCTCGCCGGCCGTCGCCGAGCACGCGGACAGCAGCAGGACGGCCCCCATGCAGCAGAAGGACCCCGTCCTCCCCACCCTTCGCACGCTCGGGGCGGGACCCGGGACGGGGCCGACGAGCGGTCGGGGCATGGGGGTCCTTCCTCAGCTGGTGCGCGTGACCACGTAGTCGCACAGGGCCGAGAGCGCCTCGCGGACCGGCCCCTCGGGGACGACGGACAGCCGCGCCTGCGCCCGGTCGGCGTACTCGCGCAGCACCTCCGTGGCCCGCTGCAGGGCCGCCGACGCGCGCAGCAGCTCCAGGGCCTCGGCGTGCTCGCCGTCGTCGGTGATCGGCCCGGACACCAGCTCGCGCAGCCGTTGCTCGGCCGGGTCGTCGCCGGCGAGTGCGATGAGCGCCGGCAGCGTGGCGATGCCCTCCCGCAGGTCGGTGCCCGGCGACTTCCCCGAGGCGCCGTCCCGGCTGACGATGTCGAGCAGGTCGTCGGAGAGCTGGAAGGCGACCCCGACCTCCTCGCCGAAGGCGGTCAGCGCGGTCACGAGCTCACCGTCGACACCGGCGAACGAGGCGCCGAACCGGGCCGAGGTGGCCACCAGGGAACCGGTCTTGTCGGCCAGCACGTCGAGGTAGTGGGCCACCGGGTCGTCCCCGGACCGGACCCCGACGGTCTCCCGGATCTGCCCGGTGACCAGCCGCTCGAAGGTCTGCGCCTGGATGCGCACCGCCTCCGGGCCCAGGTCGGCCAGCAGGTCCGAGGCCCGGGCGAAGAGGAAGTCGCCGGTGAGGATGGCGATGCTGTTGGACCAGCGGCTGTTCGCACTCGGCGCCCCGCGGCGCACGGCGGCCTCGTCCATGACGTCGTCGTGGTACAGCGTGGCCAGGTGGGTGAGCTCGCAGACCACCGCTGCCTCGGTGACGCCCCGCGCCCGCGGGTCGCCGAGCTCGGCGGCCAGCAGGGCCAGCAGCGGGCGGAACCGCTTGCCGCCGGCGAGGACCAGGTGCCCGGCCGCCTCGCTGACGAAGGCGTGCTCGCTGCCGACGGCGGTGAGCAGCGCCTCCTCCACCCGCGCCAGGCCCTCGGCCAGCCGGGCGCCGAGGTCGCCCTCGGGCAGCCAGGGGCCGATCGTCGAGGCGGGGGTCGAGATCCGCTGCCAGGAGTCGGTCGGGGTCTCCCCGCCGACGGCGGCGCTGGCTCCGGTCATCAGCCGACGAATCTAGCCGCCTGCTCGGCGAGATCGAGCACCGCCCCGGGCAGGACCCCGAGGACCACGGTCGCGGTGACGGTCACGGCGAGCACCAGCGTCGTCGGCAGGCCGGGGACGCCGACCGTCGGCCCGTCCGCCGCCGGCTCGGAGAAGTACATGAGCACGATGACCCGCAGGTAGAAGAACGCCGCCACGGCACTGGCGAGCAGCGCCACGACCACCAGCGGCCAGGCGCCGTCGTCGATCGCCGCCCGGAAGACGGCGAACTTGCCGGTGAAGCCGCTGGTGAGCGGGATCCCGGCCAGCGCCAGCAGGAACAGCGCCATCGCCGCCGCGGTCAGCGGCGAGCGGCGGCCCAGCCCCGCCCACTTCGACAGGTGGGTGGCCTCGCCGTCGCCGTCGCGCACCAGCGTGAGCACCGCGAAGACGCCGATCGTGGCCAGGCCGTAGGCCAGCAGGTAGAACATCGTGGCGCCCAGGCCCGAGCCGGTGCCGTCGGGGCCGCTGCCGTAGCCCAGGACGCCGGTGAGCAGGAAGCCCGCGTGGGCGATCGAGGAGTAGGCGAGCATCCGCTTGAGGTCGGTCTGGGTGAGCCCGAGGACCGCGCCGACGACCATCGAGACGATCGCGATGCCGTAGAGCAGCGGCCGCCAGGTCCACTCGGAGGTGCCGAAGGCGACGTAGAGCAGCCGCAGGATGGCCCCGAACGCGGCGACCTTGGTGCAGGCGGCCATGAAGGCGGTGACCGGCGTCGGGGCGCCCTGGTAGACGTCCGGCGTCCAGGCGTGGAAGGGCGCCACGCTGGCCTTGAACATCAGCCCGACGATGAGCAGGGCCAGGCCCAGCACGAGCAGCAGGCCACCGCCGGTCTCCGCGGCGGCCGCCTCCCGGATGACCGACAACCGGATGCTGCCGGTGGCGCCGTAGACCAGTGCCAGGCCGTAGAGGAAGAACGCCGAGGCGAACGCGCCCAGCAGGAAGTACTTGACCGCCGCCTCCTGCGACAGCAGCCGGCGACGGCGGGCCATCCCGCTGATCAGGTACAGCGGCAGGCTGAGCACCTCGAGCGCGACGAACATGACCAGCAGGTCGTTGGCCGCGACGAACAGCATCATGCCGCCGATGGCGAAGGTGGTCAGCGGGTAGACCTCGGTCTGCACCCGCGGGACGGTCAGCAGCTCGCGGTCGCGCGGGCTGCCCGCGGGCACGGCCGCGGCGGCGACGAACGCCGAGCGGGCCGGGTCCAGCGAGCGCTCGGCGAACAGCAGCAGCGACAGCGCGCCCAGGCCGGCGATGGTGGCCTGCAGGAACACCGCCGGGCCGTCGACGGCGAGCGCCTCGCCGGCGGTGATCTGGCGCTCGCCGGCCAGCAGCAGGCTGGTGACCAGCCCGCCGAGGGTGCCGGCGAGGGCGACGGCGACCTGGACCGCGTGCCGGTTCTCGCGCGGGCCGAAGGCCTCGACGAGGACGCCGACGCACGCGGCGCCGAAGACGCACAGCAGCGGCGCGAGAGCTGCCAGGGAGAGGGTCGGGGCCTCGATCATCAGTCCGTCCCCCCACCGGGAGCCTCGGGCTCGACGCCGGCCGGGTCGGCCCCGACGTCGCTCATCGTGGCCGCGACCGCCGGCTCGACGAGCTCGATCAGCGGCTGCGGGTAGACCCCGAGCGCGATGATGAGCGCGACCATCGGTGCGGCGACGGCCAGCTCCCGCGGGGAGAGGTCGGCGACCCGCAGCCGGGCCGGCGCGGCGGCCGGGGCGTCGAGCGTGGCGGTGGCCGCGGTGGCCCCTCCCCCACCGCCGGGGGCCGGCGCGGGCGTCTCCGCCGGCGTCTCCAGCAGCACGCCGCGCGGGGGTCCGTGCATGGTGCGTTGGTAGACCAGCAGCACGTAGAGGGCGGCCAGCACGATGCCGACGGTGGCCAGCACCGTGAACACCGGCCGGGTCGGGAACGAGCCGATCAGCACCAGGAACTCGCTGACGAAGCTGTTGGTGCCGGGCAGCGCGAGCGAGGCGAGCCCCGCGACGAGGAAGACCCCGGCCAGCAGCGGCGCCTGGCGGGCCACACCCCCGTAGTCGCCGATCTGCCGGGAGCCACCGCGGGCGATGAGCATGCCGACGACCAGGAACAGCAGCCCGGTCGCGATGCCGTGGTTGACCATGTAGAGCACCGCGCCGGTGGTGGCCTCGGTCGTGAAGGCGAAGATGCCCAGCGCGATGAAGCCGAAGTGCGCGATCGAGGTGTAGGACACCAGCCGCTTCATGTCGCTCTGCCCCATCGCCAGCAGCGCGGCGTACAGGACGCCGGCGACGGCCAGCACCAGCACGTACGGCGCCAGGTCGCGGGAGGCGTCGGGGAACAGCGGCAGGCAGTAGCGCAGGAAGCCGAACGTGCCGACCTTGTCCAGCACGCCGACCAGCAGGACCGCGCCGCCGATCGGCGCCTCGGCCCCGGAGTCGGGCAGCCAGGTGTGGAACGGCACCAGCGGCGCCTTGATGGCGAAGGCGACGAAGAAGCCGAGGAACAGCAGCTTCTGCACGCCGGGGTCGATCTCGATCCCGCGCAGCGCGTCGAAGGCGAAGGTCCCCTCCCCCAGCTCGTTCGCGCTCACGACGTACAGCCCGATGACGGCGGCCAGCATGACCAGCCCGCCGACCAGGCTGTAGAGGAAGAACTTGACCGCCGCGTACTGCCGTCGCGGCCCGCCGAAGCTGCCGATCAGGAAGTACATCGGAACGAGCATCGCCTCGAAGAAGACGTAGAACAGGAAGACGTCGGTCGCGGCGAAGACGCCCACCATGAACGACTCGAGCAGCAGCAGCCAGGCGAAGTAGGCCTTCATCGACCGCTGCCCGGTGGGCTCGTCGCGCCACGAGGCCAGCACCACGACCGGCACGAGCACGCCGATGAGCAGCAGCATCACCAGCGCGATGCCGTCGACGCCCAGGGCGAAGTCGACGCCGAAGTCGGGGATCCAGGGCACCGACGTCGTCAGCTGGAACCGCTCGCCGCCGGTGTCGAAGGCGACGGTCGCCAGCACGGCGAGCAGCAGCACCACGAGGCTCACGCCGAGGGCGGCCTGCTTCGCCGTCCCGTCGCGTCCCTTCGGCAGGGCGGCGACGCCGGCCGCGCCGACCGCCGGGACGGCGATCATCGCGAGCAGCCAGGGGAAGTCACTCACGACGTCGCCTCTCGGTCCGTGGAGAACTCGTTCATCCGGTCGTCACCGCCACGAGCGCGCCCGCGACGACCAGCGCGCCGCCGAGCATCGACAGCGCGTAGGAGCGGACGAAGCCGGTCTGGGTGCGGCCCAGCCGGGACGACGAGCCGCCCAGCGTCGCGGCCAGCCCGTTCACCGCGCCGTCCACCCCGCGGTTGTCGACCCACACCAGCGCGCGGGTCAGCCACTGCCCGGGCCGCATGAACAGCGACTCGTTGACCGCGTCGGCGTACAGCGCGCGGCGGGCGGCCCGGGTCACCGGCGACACCCGCACCGGCGCGGTCACCGGGACCTCGCGGCGCCCGACGAACAGCCAGGCGGTGAGCACCCCGACCGCCATGACGACGGTGACCAGCACGCTGACCACGATCGGCGCGACCACGTGCTCGGCCGCCTCCGGCTCGCCGAACACCGGCGCCAGCCACCCCTCCAGCGGGAAGGCGACGACCAGCAGGAAGCCGGCGAGCACCGACCCGACGGCCAGCAGCACCATCGGCGCGGTCATCACCGCGGGCGACTCGTGCGGGTGGACGCCGGGTTCCCAGCGCGGCCGGCCGAAGAAGGTCATGAGCATCAGCCGGGTCATGTAGAACGCGGTGAGCCCCGCGGCCAGGATCGCCAGCCCGCCGAGCAGGTAGCCCCAGCCGTCGCCGCGGTCGAACGCGGCCTCGATGATCGCGTCCTTCGTGTAGAAGCCGGACAGGAACGGGAAGCCGATCAGCGCCAGGTAACCCAGCCCGAACGTCACGAAGGTGACCTTCATGTGCGGCGCCAGCCCGCCGAAGCGGCGCATGTCCACCTCGTCGCCCATGGCGTGCATGACCGACCCGGCGCCGAGGAACAGCCCGGCCTTGAAGAAGCCGTGGGTGAGCAGGTGGGCGAGGCCCGCGACGTAGCCGATCGGGCCCAGCCCGACGGCGAGGAACATGTAGCCGATCTGGCTGACCGTGGAGTAGGCCAGCACCTTCTTGATGTCGTCCTGGGCGCAGCCGGCGATCGCGCCGATCATCAGCGTGATCGCGCCGACGGCGAGGACGACGGCCCGCGCGGTCGGCGTCGCGTCGTAGATCGGCGCACACCGGGCGATCAGGTAGACCCCGGCGGTGACCATGGTCGCGGCGTGGATGAGCGCCGACACCGGGGTCGGGCCCTCCATCGCGTCGGGCAGCCACGCCTGCAGCGGGAACTGGCCGGACTTGCCGCAGGCGCCGAGCAGCAGCAGCAGGCCCATCGCGGTCACCGTGCCGCCGGCCAGCAGGCCGACCGAGCCGAAGACGCCCTCGTAGGACACGGTGCCCAGCTGGGCGAACATCAGGAAGATCGCCAGCGCCAGTCCGACGTCGCCGACCCGGTTCATGATGAACGCCTTCTTCGCCGCGGTCGCCGCCGACGGGCGCTCGTGCCAGAAGGCGATGAGCAGGTAGGACGCCAGGCCCACGCCCTCCCAGCCGACGTAGAGGGCCACGAAGTTGTCGCCGAGGACCAGCAGCAGCATCGCCGCGACGAACAGGTTCAGGTAGGCGAAGAACCGGCGGCGGCGCGGGTCGTGCGCCATGTAGCCGATCGAGTAGACGTGGATGAGCGCGCCCACGCCGGTGATCAGCAGGACGAACAGCGCCGACAGCGGGTCGAACAGCAGCCCGGCCTGCACGTCCAGCGAGCCGGTCGCGACGAAGGTGAACAGCTCGACGTCCACCCGCCGGCCGCCGAGCTGGAGGGTGCACAGCAGGCCGAGCACGAAGGCCGTCACGACGGTGCCGGTGCCGAGCAGGTGACCCCACCGGTCGGTGCGCCGTCCGCCGAGCAGCAGGACGGCGGCCCCGGCCAGCGGCAGGGCGATGAGCAGCCAGGACGCGGCGATCAGCCCGTCGGCCGGAACGGTCTCCATCTACCGGTTCCCCGTCCTCAGTACTTGAGCAGGTTGGCGTCGTCGACCGACGCCGACCGGCGCGTCCGGTAGATCGACATGATGATCGCGAGGCCGATGACGACCTCGGCGGCGGCGACGACCATGACGAAGAACGCCATGACCTGGCCGTCGAGGGTGCCGCTGGCCCGGGCGAAGGTGACCAGGGTCAGGTTCACCGAGTTGAGCATCAGCTCGACGCACATGAACACGACGATCGCGTTGCGCCGGACCAGCACGCCGACCGCGCCGATGGTGAACAGGATCGCGGCGAGCACCAGGTAGTGCGTCAGACTCACGACCCCTCCTCGCTGGCGCTCGTCGTGATCGTGAGCCGGACTGCTCTGCTCATGGGTTCGCTCGCACGCTCGCTCACCTGTCTCGTCCCCCCGGGATGTCGCTGGGCGCGGGGTCCAGGGTGCCGAGCGCGGCGTCGGGCGTGCCGAGCTGCTCGCGGCCGGTGGGCCGCGGCATCTGCTCGACCTCCCGGGGCTCGATCCCGGTGGCGAAGCTGTCCTCTGCCAGCCGGCCGTCGGGGAGCAGGGCGGGCGTGGCGACGGAGTTGCCGCGGGCGTGGACCCCCGGTCCGGGCAGCGTCTGCGGCCGGTCGGTGAGGAACCGGGCCCGCGACAGCTCCTTCTGGGTGGGCCGCGTGCCCGGCTCGCGCTCGATGTGGGCGAGCACCATGGCGCCGACCGCGGCGGTGATCAGCAGGGCGCTGGTCACCTCGAAGGCCAGCAGGTAGCGGGTGAACAGCAGCGCGGCGATCGCCTCGATGTTGCTGGTCTCCGCGCCCTGCACGGCCGCGAGACCGGCGACCGGCAGGCCCTGGGTGGCCCGGGCGACGCCGGCGCCGACCAGCCCGGCGAAGCCGAGGCCCAGCACGATCGCCGCGACCCGCTGCCCGCGCAGGGTCTCCACCACCGAGTCCGACGAGTCGCGGCCGACCAGCATCAGCACGAACAGGAACAGGATCATGATGGCGCCGGTGTAGACGATGATCTGCACCGCGCCGAGGAACGGCGCCTCCTGGACGACGTAGAAGACGCCCAGCGCGAGCATCGTGTTGACCAGCCACAGCGCCGAGTGGACGGCGTTGCGCGAGAGCACCATGCCCAGCGCCCCGGCCAGCGCGACCGGGCCCAGGATCCAGAAGACGACGGCCTCGCCGGTGCCGATGACGACGTCGTTCACGGCATCTCCACCGCGACCGGCTCGGCGGGCGACGCGGGGTCCGGCGTCCGGACGTAGTAGTCCTTCTCGTCGTCACCCAGCCGCATGGCGTGCGGCGGGGCCTCCATGCCCGGCAGCAGCGGGGCCATCAGCTGTTCCTTGGTGTAGATCAGGTCCTGCCGGTTGTCGTCGGCCAGCTCGAAGTCGTTGCTCATGGTCAGCGAGCGGGTCGGGCAGGCCTCGATGCACAGGCCGCAGAAGATGCAGCGCAGGTAGTTGATCTGGTAGATGCGGCCGTACCGCTCACCCGGCGAGTACCGCTCGTCCTCGGTGTTGTCCCCGCCCTCGACGTAGATCGCGTCGGCCGGGCAGGCCCAGGCGCACAGCTCGCAACCGACGCACTTCTCCAGGCCGTCGGGGTGCCGGTTGAGCACGTGCCGCCCGTGGTAGCGCGGCTTGGTCACCTTCGGGACCTCGGGGTACTCCTCGGTGGTCACCTTGCGGAAGATCTGCGCGAAGGTGACCCCGAAGCCCTGCCCGGGTGCGGGCAGCCAGCTGGTCTTCTTGGCGGGGGCGCCGCCGTCCCGGCGCGCGAGCTCGCGCTTCGTCTGCGCCACCACGTCGTGACCGGGGTCGTGTGGATCCGGCGAACGGCGGTCCACGTCCTGGTGCTCAGTCATCGACGTCCTCCTCGATCGTGGTGGTGCTGCGCCGACCGGTGCCGACCACGGCACCGTCGGGCGCGACCGCGTCGCGGCGGCGCAGCCGCGGTGACGGGGGGACGGCGAGGTCCATCGGCGGGATGGGGAAGCCGCCCTCGGCGCGGCTGGGACCGGTGGGCCGGGCCGACCGCCGGCGCGGGCCGGCCGGCGGCAGCACCTCCGGCTCGGCGTCGGTCGGGTGGATCGACCCCGCGGCCGCCTTGGTGGCGGCGATCCGGGTGGCCCGGTTGCTGGCCCGGCTGGCGACCAGGAGCACCGCGATGACCAGCAGCGCGATCGGCACGCCGACGAACAGCGCCACCTGGCCGGTGGACAGGTCGGCCTCGCGGGCGACGGTGCGCATGGTGGCGACGGCGAGGATCCAGACCAGCGCGGTCGGGACCAGCACCTTCCAGCCGAAGCGCATGAACTGGTCGTAGCGCAGCCGGGGCAGCGTGCCGCGCAGCCAGATGAAGACGAACAGCGCGGCGACGACCTTGAGGAAGAACCACAGCAGCGGCCACCAGCCGGAGTTGGCGCCGGCCCAGATCGAGATCGGCCACGGCGCCCGCCAGCCGCCGAGGAACAGCGTCGCGGCCAGGGCGGAGACGGTGACCATGTTGATGTACTCGGCCAGGAAGAACAGCGCGAACTTCAGCGACGAGTACTCGGTGTGGAAGCCGCCGACCAGCTCGCTCTCGGCCTCGGGCAGGTCGAACGGCGCGCGGTTGGTCTCGCCCACGACCGCGATGACGTAGATGACGAAGGACACCGGCAGCAGGACGGCGAACCAGCCCGGGCCGTCGAAGGTGAGGCCGAAGAAGGACACCGGGTTCCCGTCGGCCTGCGCGGCGACGATCTCCGAGGTCGACATCGAGCCGGCGTAGAGGAACACCGCGACGATCGACAGGCCCATCGCGATCTCGTAGCTGACCATCTGCGCGGCGCTGCGCAGGCCGCCGAGCAGCGGGTACGTCGAGCCCGACGCCCAGCCGGCGAGCACGATGCCGTAGATGCCCATCGCCGAGCAGGCCAGGACGATCAGCACCCCGATGGGGGCGTCGGTGAGCTGCAGCGGGGTCTGCTGGCCGAAGATGCTGACCACCGGCCCGAGCGGGATCACCGAGAAGGCCAGGAACGCCGGGACGGCGGCCAGGACCGGGGCCAGGAAGTAGACCGGCTTGTCCGCGAGCGCCGGCATGATGTCTTCCTTGAACGCCAGCTTGAGCCCGTCGGCGAGGCTCTGCAGGTAGCCGCGCGGCCCGACCCGGTTGGGGCCGATCCGCTGCTGCATCCGGGCGACGACCTTGCGCTCGAAGACGATCGCGAACAGCGTCAGCAGCACCAGGACGACGAAGACGCCGACGACCTTGATGAGGACGATCCACCAGACGTCGGTGCCGAAGTCCTCGAGGGTGGGCTGGTTCTCGGCCGCCAGGACCACCACTGCGTCCACGGGCGACCCCGCGAGCTCGGTCACTCGGCACCTCCTGCGATGAGCCGGACCACGCCGCCGGGCGGCGTGCCCAGCCGGGCGCGCAGCTCGCTGCCCGGTGAGCGCATCGGCAGCCAGACCACCTGGTCGGGCATCTCGGTCACCAGCACCGGCAGGCTGACCTCGCCCATCGCGCCGCAGACGGTCACCCGGTCACCGTCGGCCAGGCCGAGCCGGCGGGCGGCGTCCTTGCCGAGGCGGGCGACCGGCGGGCGGGCGGTGCCGGCGAGTTCCGGCTCGTCGCGCTGCAGCGTCCCGACGTCCAGCAGCTGCCGCCACGAGGCCAGCACCGCCTCGTCCTCGGCGAGCTCCGGGTCGTTCGGCGGGACGACGTCCAGCCCGGTGACCCGGGGGCGCTCGGCGACCACGCCCAGGGCGGCCAGCTCGGCGCGGGCCACCTCGGGCGCGGGCAGCCGCAGGTCGACGTCCATCTCGTCGGCCAGGCCCTGCAGGACGCGGCCGTCGGGCAGCTGGCCGGTGCCGTGCAGCGTCGCGTCGAACGGCCGCAGCCGCCCCTCCCAGTCCAGGTAGCCGCCCGCCTTCTCCGCGGCCGCGGCCACCGGCAGGACGACGTCGGCGTGCTCGGTCACCGCGCTCGGCAGCATCTCCAGGCTGACCACGAAGGCGGCCCGGGTCAGCGCCGCCTCGGCCAACCCCGGGTCGGGCAGGTCGGCCGGGTCGACGCCGCCGACCAGCAGGCCGGCGAGCTCGCCGTGCGCCGCGGCGGCGAGGATCCCGCTGGTGTCGCGGCCGGGCGCGGCCGGCAGCTCCGCCAGCCCCCAGGCGGCGGCGACCTGGGCGCGGGCGCCGGCGTCGGTGACCGGGCGGCCGCCGGGCAGCAGCGCCGGCAGCGCGCCGGCCTCGACCGCGCCGCGCTCCCCCGCCCGCCGCGGCACCCAGGCGACGCGGGCCCCGGTCGCGCGGGCCAGCGCCACCAGGGCGGAGAAGGCACCCGGCGACTCGGCCAGCCGCTCACCGGCCAGCACCACCGCGCCGGGCTGCCGCAGCGCCTCGACCGCGGGACCGCCCCAGGTGCCCTCGGCCAGCGCCGCGAGCGAGCGGGCCTCGGCGCCGGGGCGGGTGGCCAGCACGGTGGCCTGCAGCTTCTCGGCGGCGCGGGTGACGAACGGGGCGAGGTCGAAGACCTGCAGCTTCCGGGTGCGCACCGCCCGGCGCAGCCGCAGGAAGACGATCGGCGACTCCTCCTCCGGCTCCAGCCCGGCGAGCAGCACCGTCGGCGCGGCGGCGAGGTCGTCGTAGGTGACGGATGCCCCCGCCGTGCCGCCGGCCGGTCCGGTGCCGGCCACGTGCGCGGTGAGGAACGCCAGCTCCTCCATCGAGTGCGCCCGGGCGCGGGCGTCGACGTCGTTGGTGCCGAGCGCGACGCGGGCGAACTTGGCGTAGGCGTAGGCGTCCTCGATCGTCAGCCGGCCACCCGGCAGCACCCCGACCCCGCCGGCGTCCCGCGCGGCGCGCAGCCCCTCGGCCGCCGCCGCCCACGCCTCGGGCCAGGACGCCGGCTCCAGCACGCCGTCCCGGCGGACCAGCGGTGTGGTGAGCCGCTCGTTGGCGGTGGCGTAGCGGAAGGCCCACCGGCCCTTGTCGCAGTTCCACTCCTCGTTGACCGCCGGGTCCTCACGGGCCAGCCGGCGGGTGACCTTGCCGCGGCGGTAGTCGGTGCGCTGGGCGCAGCCGGAGGCGCAGTGCTCGCACACGCTGTCCTCGCTGCGCAGGTCAAACGGCCGCGCCCGGAACCGGTACTGGGCGCTGGTCAGCGCGCCGACCGGGCAGATCTGGGTGGTGTTGCCGGAGAAGTAGGACTCGAACGGCTCGTCCTCGTAGATCGCCACCTGCTCCAGCGCGCCCCGCTCGAACAGCTCGATGAACGGGTCACCGGCGACCTGCTGGGAGAACCGGGTGCAGCGGGCGCACAGCACGCACCGCTCGCGGTCGAGCAGCACCTCGGTGCTGATCGGCAGCGGCTTGGGGTAGGTGCGCTTGACGTCGACGAAGCGGCTCTCGGTGCGGCCGTTGCTCATCGCCTGGTTCTGCAGCGGGCACTCGCCACCCTTGTCGCACGTGGGGCAGTCCAGCGGGTGGTTGATCAGCAGCAGCTCCATCGTGCCCTGCTGGGCCTTGTCGGCGACCGCGCTGGTGAGCTGGGTGTGGACCTCCATGCCCTCGGTGACCGGCATGGTGCAGGAGGCGACCGGCTTGCGCTGCCCCGCCACCTCGACCAGGCACTGCCGGCACGCGCCGACCGGCTCCAGCAGCGGGTGGTCGCAGAAGCGCGGGATGAACACGCCGACCTGCTCCGCCGCGCGGATGATCAGCGTCCCCTTGGGCACGGCGACCTCGAAGCCGTCGATCGTGCAGTGCACGGCGTCCGGCGGGGTGTGCGGGCCGGGCGTGCCGGGGGGCACCGCCGGCGCGGGCTGGGGATTGGTCAGCGTCACTGGTCCTCCTCGCTGGCGCTCGTCGGGCCAGTGCCGGGGCGTGCTGTGTCTCTGCGCGACCTCGCGAGCTCGGTCACGAGGCGACTCCGACGGGCTCGAGGCGGAGGCTGCGGCCCAGGCGGCCCTGTTCCTCCACCGGCAGCAGGGCGACGTAGTCGTCGCGGAAGTACTTCAGCGAGCTGGCGATGCAGCTGGTCGCGCCGTCGCCGAGGGCGCAGAAGGAGCGGCCCAGGATGTTGTCGCAGGTGTCGGTGAGCAGGTCCAGGTCGGCCGCCGTCCCGCGGCCGTGCACCAGCCGCTCGAGGATCTGGACCAGCCAGTAGGTGCCCTCCCGGCACGGGGTGCACTTGCCGCAGCTCTCGTGCGCGTAGAACTCGGTGAAGCGCAGGGTGGCCTCGACGATCGAGTCGGTCTCGTCGAACACCATGAGCGCGGTGGTGCCGAGCATGGACCCGGCCGCGGCCACCGAGTCGAAGTCGAGCGGGACGTCGAGGTGCTCGGCGGTGAAGTACGGCGTCGAGGAGCCGCCGGGCGTCCAGAACTTCAGCTGGTGCCCGGGGCGGACGCCGCCGGCCATCGCCAGCAGCTCGCGCATCGTCGTCCCCATGGGGGCCTCGTACTGGCCGGGGCGCACGACGCGACCGGACAGCGAGTAGATCTTCGGTCCGGGCGACTTCTCCGGGCCGAACTCCTTGAACCAGTCCGACCCGCCGCGGACGACGAACGGCACGCTCGCCAGCGTCTCGACGTTGTTGATCACCGTCGGGGCGCCGTAGAGCCCGGCGACCGCGGGGAACGGCGGCTTGAGCCGCGGCTGGCCGCGGTAGCCCTCCAGCGAGTCGAGCAGGGCGGTCTCCTCGCCGCAGATGTAGGCGCCGGCGCCGGCGTGCACGATCAGCTCGAGGTCGTAGCCGCTGCCCAGGATGTCGGTGCCGAGGTAGCCCGCGGCGTAGGCCTCCTCGACGGCGGAGACGAGCCGGCGGTGGGCGTGCACGGCCTCGCCGCGCACGTAGATGACCGCGAACGCCGACCGGATCGCGTAGGCGGAGATGATCACGCCTTCGACCAGCGAGTGCGGGTCGGCCATCATCAGCGGCAGGTCCTTGCAGGTGCCCGGCTCGCCCTCGTCCGCGTTGACGACGAGGTACTTGGGCATGGCCGCGGGGCCGGTCGGGGTCTCCCCCGGCTTGGGCTGCGGGATGAAGCTCCACTTCATGCCGGTCGGGAAGCCGGCGCCGCCGCGGCCGCGCAGCCCGGAGTCCTTGACCAGGCCGACCAGCTCGTCGGGGGTCATGGTCAGGGCGGTGCGCAGCGCGGTGTAGCCGTCGAGCCGCTCGTAGGCGGACAGCCGCCAGGACTGCGGCTCCGCCCAGCGGGAGGTGAGCACGGGTGCGAGGGGCATGTCAGGCCTTCCCGTCTGTCGGGGTCGTTCCGGTGGCCGGCTCGGCGGCGGGCGGGTTCTCGGTGCCGGCCCGCTGGCGGCCCCGCGGCTGCCCGTACTCGGCGCCCTTGTCGGGGTGGGCCTGCGCGGCGCCGGCCCGCTCGGCGGGGTTGTCGGCGGCCGCGACGCGGGCGTCGGCGGCCTCCTCGTCAGGCGTCTCCCCGGTGCGGCCGGAGGGCCGCGTCGTCTCGCGAGGCTCGCCCGTGTCGGCCGGTGGCTGCTCGGGCCCGTGCATGGGCGGGGCGGACTCGCCGCGCTCGGCGGCCAGCCGCAGCCCGGCCAGCGTCGGGCCGATGTCGCCCTCGGCGTCGACCGCGGCCGCCCGGGGGGCCGCCCCGCCGTACTGGTCGAAGCCGGCCAGCTGGCGGGAGACCCCGCGGAAGTCGGTCAGCGGGGCGCCGCGGGTGGGGTGCGGCCGCTCCCCGCGGCGCAGGGCGGCGACGAGCTCGCGGGCGCTGTCGACGTCCTGCTGGTCGTAGAACTCGTAGTCGACGGTGACCACCGGCGCGTAGTCGCAGGCGGCCAGGCACTCGGCGTGCTCGAGGGTGACCGAGCCGTCGGCGGCGGTCTCGTCGTGGTGGACGCCGAGGTCGGCGGCGAGGGCGTCGAAGATCCGCTGCCCGCCCAGCACGCTGCACAGGGTGTTGGTGCAGACGCTGACCAGGTGACGGCCGGTGGGGCGGCGCTTGTACATGGTGTAGAAGGTCGCGACCGCGCCGACCTCGGCCTTGGTCAGGCCCAGCTCCTCGGCGCACAGCGCCACGCCCTCGGGCGAGACGTAGCCCTGGACGCTCTGCACCAGGTGCAGCATCGGGAGGAGCGCCGAGCGGGGCTGCGGGTAGCGGGCGATGATCTCGCGCGCCTCCACCCGCACCTGCTCGGTCAGCGGCGGCAGGTCCGCAGGGGCGGGCTGCACGGGGCTGGAGTCCAGCCCGGTGACCGCCGTCCCCTCGGCCGACCCGGGGAGCGAGCTCATCGGTCGCACCCGCCCATGACCGGGTCGAGCGAGGCGATCGCCGCGATGACGTCGGCGATCATGCCGCCCTCGCTCATCGCCGCGGTCGCCTGCAGGTTGACGAAGCTGGGGTCGCGCACGTGCACCCGCCACGGTCTGGTGCCGCCGTCGCTGACGACGTGGTAGCCGAGCTCGCCGCGGGGCGACTCGATCGGCACGTAGACCTGGCCGGCCGGCACCCGGAAGCCCTCGGTGACCAGCTTGAAGTGGTGGATCAGGGCCTCCATCGACTGGCCCATGATGTGCTCGACGTGCTTCAGGGAGTTGCCCATGCCGTCGGGGCCGAGGGACAGCTGCGCGGGCCAGGCGATCTTCTTGTCCTCGACCATCACCGGGCCGGGCTCCAGCCGGTCCAGCGCCTGCTCGATGATCTTCATCGACTCGTTCACCTCGGCCATCCGCACCAGGTAGCGACCCCAGGCGTCGCAGGTGTCGGCGGTCGGCACCTCGAAGTCGTAGGTCTCGTAGCCCAGGTACGGCTCGACCTTGCGCAGGTCCCACGGCAGCCCGGCCGCGCGCAGCACCGGCCCGGTGATGCCGAGCGCCACGCAGCCGGTGACGTCGAGGTAGCCGGCGTCCTTGAGCCGGGCCTGCCAGATCGGCTGGCCGGTGAGCAGCTTGTGGAAGTCGGCCACCCGGGCGGGCATGACCTGCAGGAACTCGCGGATGTGCTCCACCGCGCCGGGCGGCAGGTCCTGCGCGAGCCCGCCGGGCCGGATGTAGGCGTGGTTCATCCGCAGGCCGGTGATCTCCTCGAGCAGGTCGAGGACCAGCTCCCGCTCGCGGAAGCCGTTGGTCATCCCGGTGAGCGCGCCCATCTCCATGCCGAAGGTGGCCAGCGCGACCAGGTGCGAGGCGATCCGGTTGAGCTCCATGACGAGCACGCGGATCGTCTGCGCGCGCTGCGGCGCCTCGATGCCGAGCAGCTTCTCGACCGCGAGGCAGTAGCCGGCCTCGTTGTACAGCGGGGACAGGTAGTCCATCCGCGTGACGAACGTCGTCCCCTGGGTCCAGTTGCGGTACTCGGTGTTCTTCTCGATGCCGGTGTGCAGGTAGCCGATGACCACCCGCGCCTTGGTCACCGTCTCGCCCTCGAGGTCCAGCACCAGCCGCAGGACGCCGTGGGTGGAGGGGTGCTGCGGGCCCATGTTGACGACCAGCCGCTCCTCGCCGATCGCGTCGGCGCCCAGCGTCTGGTCCCAGTCGCCCCCGGTGACCGTGTAGACGCGGCCCTCGGTGGTCTCCCGCGAGCCGGCGTAGGGATCGGTCGGGTTGTACGTGGTGCTCACTGCGTCTCCCGTTCGACTCCGGACTCGTTCCGCTCCTCGGTCGCTCGCGCTCCCTGCGGTGCTCGCTCGCCCGTCGTTCTCACCGATAGCTCCTGCGCGTGTCCGGCGGCGGGATCGTCGCGTCGTGGTACTCCACGGGGACGCCGCCGAGCGGGTAGTCCTTGCGCTGGGGGTGGCCGTCCCAGTCGTCGGGCATGAGGATCCGGGTGAGCGACGGGTGGCCGTCGAAGACGATCCCGAACATGTCCCAGGTCTCGCGCTCGTGCCAGTCCGCCGTCGGGTAGATGCCGGTCACCGAGGGCACGTGCGGGTCCTCGGCGGTGACCGCGACCTCCAGCCGGATCCGCCGGCGGTAGGTCATCGAGGTCAGGTGGTGGACCACGTGCAGCCGGGGCCGGCCGGGCGTGGCCGCGGGGCCGCCGCTGCCCTCGTAGTCGACGCCGGAGACGCTGCTGCACAGCTCGAAGCGCAGCGCCTCGTCGTCCCGCAGGGCCTGCACCACGGTCAGCAGGTGCTCGCGGGCGACGAAGTAGGTGATCTCCCCCCGGTCGACCAGCACCCGCTGGACCGCCGCGTCGTAGGTGGCCGGCCCGACGGCCTCGATCAGCGCGTCGGTGACCTCGTCGAACCAGCCGCCGTAGGGCCGGTCGGTGGAGTGCAGCGCGACCGCGCCGCCGGGCTCGACGCGGACCAGCCCGCCGAAGCCGGAGGTGTCGCCGCTGCCGGAGACGCCGAAGGCGCCCTTCCGGAAGCCGCCGGAGGGGGCGGTGGCGCCCTGCGCGGGGTCCTCGCCGCTGCGGTCCCCGGGGCCGGTCACCGGTTCCCCCGCACGTAGGGCTCCGGCAGCAGGACGGCGTCGCCGCCGCGCTGCTCGATGGCGAACTGGCCGGTGCGCCGCTCGGCCACCGCCTGCTCGTAGGCCGCGCGCTTGGCCTTGTCCACGCGCACCGACGAGGGCATCTCCACCATGAGGTCCGGCGCCCGGCCCTCGGCCCGCGCCTGCTCCAGCTCGCGCGCCCGCCGCGGCCCCAGCGGCTCGTTCATGATCTTGTGGTGCAGCTTGAGGATCGCGTCGGTGAGCATCTCCGGCCGCGGGGGGCAGCCGGGCAGGTACATGTCCACCGGCACGATGTGGTCGACGCCCTGCACGACGGCGTAGTTGTTGAACATCCCGCCGGAGCTGGCGCACACGCCCATCGCCAGCACCCAGCGCGGCTCGGGCATCTGGTCGTAGATCTGCCGCAGGACCGGTGCCATCTTCTGGCTCACCCGGCCCGCGACGATCATCAGGTCGGCCTGCCGCGGCGAGGCGCGGAAGACCTCCATGCCGAAGCGGGCGAGGTCGTAGCGGCCGGCACCGGTCGCCATCATCTCGATCGCGCAGCACGCCAGCCCGAAGGTCGCCGGCCACAGCGAGGACTTGCGGGTCCAGTTGACCAGCTTCTCCACCGAGGTCAGCAGGACGCCGCTCGGCAACTTCTCCTCGAGTCCCATGACCAGCCCCTCAGTCCCAGTCCAGGCCGCCGCGTCGCCACACGTAGACGTAGGCGATGAACACGGTGCCGATGAAGACGACCATCTCGACCAGCCCGAAGACGCCCAGCGCGTCGTTGGCGACGGCCCACGGGTAGAGGAAGACGATCTCGATGTCGAAGACGATGAAGATCATCGCCGTCAGGTAGTACTTGACCGGGAAGCGGCCGCCGGTCAGCGGCTGGTCGACCGGCTCGATGCCGCACTCGTAGGCGGCCAGCTTGGCCCGGTTGTAGCGGCGGGGGCCCACGTAGGGCGCGACCGCCACCGAGAACAGCGCGAACGCCGCGGCCAGCGCGAACAGGCCGACGATCGGGACGTACTGCGACAGCACAGCGCCTACCTCTCGCCGTCGGAGGTGTGGGAGGGGGTGGTCACGTCAGACCGCCGGGGCCAGACGCGTGAGGACGGCGACGGCGCGGTCGAGGCGGTCGCCGTCCCGGCCGTCGGTGAGGTTGCCCATGAGCCGCAGCGCCAGGGCGACCAGCGCGGGCCGCTTGAGCCCGTGCCCGGTGGCGAAGCGCACCAGGTCCGGCCGGGCCAGCAGGGCGAGGAACCCGGTGCCCAGCCGGTGGTGGCGGCCGTACACCTCGCGCAGCCGCGCGGGGTACCGGCGCAGGACGCCCTCGCGGGCGAGGCCCTCGGGGGCGGCCAGGCCCAGGACGGCGGCCTCGGCGGCCATCCGGCCGGTCTCCAGCGCGTAGCTGATGCCCTCGCCGTTGAACGGGTTCACGGTGCCCGCGGCGTCGCCGGCCAGCAGCAGCCCGCGGGTGTACGCCGGCCCGCGGTTGAGCGCCATCGGCAGCCCGGCGCCGCGCAGCGGGGTGACCGCGTGCTCCTCGCCGAGCTGCCACTCCTCCGGGAGGGTGGCCAGCCACTCGCGCAGCACCGCTCGCGGCTCGGCGCCGGTGCCGCGGCGGGCGTCGAGCAGGCCGAAGCCGACGTTGCTGGTGCCGTCGCCCATCCCGAACGCCCAGCCGTAGCCGGGCATCGAGTCCGCGCTCGGGCCCGACGGCGAGAGGTCGAAGGAGATGTCCAGGTACTCGTCGTCCGTGCGCGGGGAGGACACGTACCGGCGGACGGCGACGCCCAGCGGCCGGTCCTGACGACGCAGCAGGCCCAGCGCCTTCGCCAGCCGCCCGGACAGGCCCTCGGCGGAGACCACCAGGGGCGCGCGCCAGGTGGCCGGCGTCCGGTCCGGCCCCTCCTCGGCGTGCACGCCGGTGACCCGGCCGGCGTCGTCCAGCAGCGGACCGGTGACCGTGACCTGCTGCACCAGCCGCGCGCCGGCAGCGACCGCGTGCCCGGCGAGGCCGGCGTCGAGGTCGCGGCGGGTGCGCACCAGGCTGTACGACGGCCAGCGCTCCAGCTCCGGCCAGCCCACCTCGACCACCTGACCGCCACCGGTGACGCGCAGCCCCCTGTGCCGCACCCAGCCGGTGGTGTCGACGCCCATGTCGTCGAGCGCCTTCACCCCGCGCGGGGTCAGCCCGTCACCGCAGACCTTCTCGCGGGGCAGCAGCGCTTTCTCCAGGACGGCGACGTCGAGTCCGGCGCGGGCGAGGTGCCAGGCCGCCGAGGACCCTGCGGGACCGGCGCCCACGACGAGCACGTCGGCCCGCCGGTCGCCGTCGTCCACCTCGGCCCCCTCCGTTGAGTTCCCGCGGCCACTTTGTGAATTGCTTCACAAAGTCGCCCGGTCCCTACTCTAGGCCGGGGTGTGACGTCGGTGACAAGTGGACTTCCAGGACTCGTACGTCACAGTTCCGTCTCGTCCCACGGGCCTCACGCGCCGAGGTGCTCAGGCCCGTGGCTTGCGGCCGCGGTGCAGCGCGACGATCCCGCCGGTGAGGTCGCGCCAGGCCACGTCGGCCCAGCCGTCGTCCTGCAGGCGGGCGGCGAGCGCGGGCTGGTCGGGCCAGGCCCGGATCGACTCGGCCAGGTAGACGTAGGCGTCCGGGTTGCTGCTGACCACACGGGCGATCCGCGGCAGGGCGCGCATCAGGTACTCGGTGTAGACGGTGCGGAACGGCGCCCAGGTCGGGCTGGAGAACTCGCAGACGACCAGCGTGCCGCCGGGGCGGGTGACCCGGGCGAACTCGCGCAGCGCGGCGTCGGGGTCGGCGACGTTGCGCAGGCCGAAGGAGATCACCACGCCGTCGACGCTCTCGTCGGCCAGCGGCAGGGCCATCGCGTCGCCGGCCACCTTGGGCACCGGCCGGGCGGCGCCCGCGCGCAGCATGCCCTGGGAGAAGTCGCAGGCGATCGCGTGCACGCCGCCGCCGGCCAGCTCGACCGTGGAGACCGCCGTCCCCGCGGCGACGTCGAGCACCGTCTGCCCGGGCCGGGCGCCCAGGGCCTCGCGGGTGGCCCGCCGCCAGGAGGCGTCCAGGCCGCCGGAGAGGACCGTGTTGGTGACGTCGTAGCGCTCCGCGACCCGGTCGAACATGGCCGCGACGTCGGCCGGCTGCTTGTCCAGACCGGCCCGCCGCCCCGCGGTGTGTGCGCCCTCTCGCCGGTCTCCCACGACGGGGACGCTACCGGGCTGCCTACCCTGGGCCGGTGACCGTGGTAGCAGTGACCACCCCTGACGCGGTCACGCCCGTCGTCAGCACGACCCCGCTGGTCGAGGCGCCCCGCCTGCTCGACCTGCTGCCGGCCGCCGGCGCGCTGTCCTGGGTGCGCCGCGGCGAGGGCCTGGTCGGCTGGGGCGAGGCGGCGCGGCTGGAGGTCACCGGCCCGCACGCGCTCGCCGAGGCGGCCGCCTGGTGGGACGCGTACAGCGCGGACCTGGACGTCGACGACCGCGCCGGCGTGCCGGGCTCGGGGCCGGTCGTGTTCGCCTCCGTCGCCTTCGACCCGGCCGCGGGGACGTCGGTGTTCGTCGTCCCCGAGGTCGTCGTCGGGCTGCGGGACGGCGCGGGGTGGGTGACCACCACCGGGGACGCCGACCCCACCGGCGTGCTGTCCGCCGCGGCGCCCGCGGCGGCGCCGTCCCCGCTCGGGCGGCTGCGCTACGCGGACGGCGCGCTGGACCCCGCGTCCTGGTGCGCGACGGTCGCCACGGCGGTCGAGCGGATCGACGCCGGTGAGCTCGCCAAGGTGGTGCTCGCGCGCGACCTGCTCGTGACCGCCGACGCGCCGCTGGACGCCCGTGCCCTGCTGGCCCGGCTGGCGACCCGCTTCCCCGACTGCTGGACCTTCGCCGTCGACGGCCTGCTCGGCGCGACGCCGGAGCTGCTGCTGCGCCGGACCGGCCGGCAGCTGTCGTCCCGGGTGCTCGCGGGCACCGCCCCGCGCGGCGCGGGCGCCGACGACGAGCGGCTGGCCGCCGGCCTGCTGTCGTCGGCCAAGGACCGCGCCGAGCACGCCCTCGCCGTCGACTCGCTGGTGCGCGCGCTGGAGCCGTACTGCGCGACGCTGACCGCACCGGAGGAGCCCGAGCTGCTGACCCTGGCCAACGTCCGCCACCTGGCCACCGACGTCACCGGGGTGCAGCGGCGCAGCGGGGCCCGCGGCTCGGCCGGGCTGCTCGAGCTGGTCGGCGCGGTGCACCCGACCGCCGCCGTCTGCGGCACGCCGACCGACGCCGCCGCCGCGCTCATCACCGAGCTCGAGGGCATGGACCGCGGCCGCTACGCCGGCCCGGTCGGCTGGGTCGACGCCCGCGGGGACGGCGAGTTCGGGCTGGCGCTGCGCTGCGCGGAGCTCTGCGACCGGGACCCGGCCTCGGCGCGGCTGTTCGCCGGCTGCGGCATCGTCGCCGGCTCCGACCCGGCTGCCGAGCTGGCCGAGACCCAGGCGAAGTTCGCCGCCTTCCAGGCCGCGCTGGAGAGCTGACCCGGGCTGCGCAGCCGCCTTCCCGGTACTGCCTGGGGCTGTCGCCGTCCGGGCCGTCCGCCCGGGCCCGGTCGGACCACCTTCCGCCCGGAACGCTCGTGCTCTGCCCACCACGGTGGGCAGAGCACGAGTGTCCCGAGCACCAGGATGGCCACCGGGTCGACCGGCGTCGGGCACGGCTCCGGACTGCGTCAGCTCGCCGGCCACGTCGACGAGCTCGCGGTTGGTCCGCTGGGACGCCTGGCGCCGTCCCGGGAGGCGGGAGCCGGGCGCTGCTCCTCGTCGCTCGCCCCGGCACCGCGACCGCGACCGCGACCGCCAGCGGTCACGCTCCGCCGAGTGCCCCGGTGGCGGCCGACCGCAGCCGGATCGCCAGCTCGGCCTCGGCGCGCTGGTCGGTGCCGACGACGACCACCCGCGGCCCACCGGCACGCAGCGCCCTGGGGAGGCCGGCCGGGCCGGGCACCCGCTCCGCCGGCCAGCCCAGCGCCTCCGCCACGGCCACCAGGTCGCGGCCGTGCGGCGTGCCGAACACCCGCCGGTAGCCGGCCTCGTAGCGGGGCTGTCCGGGCTCGAGCTGGGCGAAGATCCCGCCGCCGTCGTTGTCCGGGACGACGAGGGTGAGGTCCGGCCGCGGCTCCCCCTCCCCCACCAGCAGACCCTGCAGGTCGTGCAGGAACGTCAGGTCACCGAGCAGCGCGAACGCCGGGCCGCCGTGCACCCGGGCCGCGCCGACCGCGGTGGAGACCGTGCCGTCGATGCCGGCCACGCCGCGGTTGGCCAGCACCGTGAGCCCCGCGCGGGGGACGGCGAGCCGGTCGACGTCGCGCACCGGGGTGGAGGAGCCGAGCACCAGCAGCGCGCCGTCGGGCAGGGCGGCCACCAGGTCGCGGGCGAGCGACCCGGCGGTCAGCCCCGGCACCGCGTCGAGCAGGCCGTCCACCGCCGTCCCCACCCGGCCGGCGGCGGTGCACCACGCCTCGCGCCAGGACGGGTCGGCCGGCGTCCCGGGGGCCGGCAACGCGCCCACCCGGGTCGTCGAGCGGCCGGCGTCGGGCCAGCGCGGGGCGGCCGACACCGTCTCCACCCGCACGGCGGGGTCGGCCAGCAGTGCCGACACCGGCCGGGACAGCGTCGGCCGGCCGACGACGAGCACCCGGTCGGGCCGGTGCGCGGCGAGCCAGCCCGGGACCCCGAGGAGCAGCGCGCCGCCGCGCACGGACGCCGCCCACGCGCCGCTGGACGGCTCGGCGACGACCGGCCAGCCCTGTGCCCGCGCCAGCTCGGCCGCCTCCCGGCCCAGCGACGGCGGCGCGTCCCCCACGACGACGAGGGTGCGTGCCGGGCCGGGGTCGGCAGGCCGCGGCGGCGCCACGGCGGAGCCGTCGGTCCACGGGGCACCGTCCGGCCGGCCCGACCACGGGCCGACGGTCCGCACGTCGGCGTCCTCGGGCAGCAGCGGCTCGCGGAACGGCAGGTTCAGGTGCACCGGCCCCGGGTCGCTGGAGAGCACGCCGCGCGCGGTCAGCAGCGCCTTGGCCACCAGCGAGCGCCAGTACCGGTTCTGCGCCTCCTCGCGGCCGGCCTCGGGGACCCCGGCGTCGACCGCCGCCCGCACCGCCACGCCGTAGAGCCCGGGCTGGACGATCGTCTGGTTGGCGCCGGTGTCGCGCAGCTCGGGCGGCCGGTCGGCGGTCAGCGCCAGCAGCGGCACACCGGCGGCGTCGGCCTCGAGCACGGCGGCGTGCAGGTGTGCGGTCGCCGTCCCCGAGGTGGTCAGGACCGGCACCGGCCGCCCGGACGCCTTGGCCAGCCCGAGCGCGAGGAAGGCCGCCGTCCGCTCGTCGATGCGCACGTGCAGGGTCAGCCGGCCGGCCCGCTCGGCGTCGGCCAGCGCCAGCGCGACCGGCGCGGAGCGCGAGCCGGGGGCCACGACGGCGTCGGTGACCCCGCCGCGGACCAGCTCGTCGACGAGCACCCGGGCGAGGGCGGTGGAGGGGTTCACCCGCGCACCGCGTCCAGCCGGGCCCGCCAGCGGGCCTCGGTCTCGGGGTCGGCGGCGACGTCGGCCAGCCGGTCGGGCGTCACGGTCCGCACCGGCAGCGCGCCGTCCACGGGCAGCAGCGGGGCGCTGGTGACGTCGCCGTCGAGCAGCGCCACCGTGGCCAGCCCGCAGGCGAACGGCAGCTCCGGCAGCGCGGCGGCCAGCGCCACCCCGGCGGCGATGCCGACCGACGACTCCAGCGCCGAGGACACGACGCACGGCAGGCCGTGCGCGTCGGCCACCCGCAGTGCGGCGCGGACCCCGCCGAGCGGCTGCACCTTGAGGACGACGACGTCGCACGCCTCGCGCAGGTCCACCCGCAGCGGGTCGGCCGCGCGCCGGACCACCTCGTCGGCGGCGATGCGGACGTCGACCCGCCGGCGCAGCGCGGCCAGCTCCTCGAGCGAGGTGACCGGCTGCTCGACGTACTCCAGGCCCACCCGGTCCAGCTCGCGGATGCGGGCGGCCGCGGTGTCGACGTCCCAGGCGGCGTTCGCGTCGACCCGGATCGCGCCGTCCGGGCCCAGCGCGTCGCGCACCGCCTCGACCCGGGCGACGTCGTCCGCCGTGGTCTGCCCGGGCTCGGCGACCTTGACCTTCGCGGTGCGGCAGCCCGAGGCGGTGACGATCGCGTGGGCGCGGTCGGGTCCGACCGCCGGCACGGTGACGTTGACCGGCACGGTCTCCCGGATCGGCGCCGGCCACCGCTCGCAGGCGGCCTCGACCGCTGAGGCCCACCAGCGGCGGCTCTCGGCGACGTCGTAGTCCCAGAACGGGGAGAACTCACCCCAGCCGGCGGGGCCCCGCACCAGCACGCCGTCCCGGACGTCGATGCCGCGGAACCGGGTCCGCATCGGCACCGACCAGACCCGCGCCCCGTCGGTGTCGATCACGCCAGCAAGCGTAGTTCGGCCCTCCTGCAGGGGCCCGCCGCGAGCTTGCGAGTGGCGGGTGGCAAGGGGGTCCTTCAAGGGGGGCAGGAGGGTCCCTACTCTCGGACCTCGTGCCCCGGCACCTCACCGCCGTGCCCGCGCCGGCCGACCCCCTCGCGCTCCTGCCGCAGCTGCGTGCCGCCCTCGACGGCACGGCGCCGCTCGCCGTCCTGCCCGCCGGGCCCCCGGCCGCGGTCGAGGCCGCCCGGGCGGTGCTGGCACCTGCGGAGCCCCTGGAGGAGGGCGCGGACCTCGTCGTCGTCACCTCCGGGTCGACCGGCGGGGGCCGCGGGGTGCTGCTGCCGGCGTCCGCGGTGCGCGCCTCGGGCGAGGCCACGCTGCGCCGGGTCGGCGGCCCGGGGGCCTGGCTGCTGGCGCTGCCGGTGTCCGCCGTCGCCGGGCTGCAGGTGCTCTGCCGGTCGGTCCTGGGCGGCACCGACCCGACCGTCCTGGCCCCCGGCGAGCCGCTGGCCGCCGCCGTCGCCCGGATGCCGGCGGGACGCCGGTACACCGCGCTCGTCCCGACCCAGCTGCGCCGGTACCTCGACGCCGAGCCCGCCGCGCTGCGCGCCTTCGACGCCGTGCTGGTCGGTGGGGCGGCCACGGACGCAGGCCTGCTGGCCCGCGCCCGGGAGGAGGGGGTCGCCGTCGTCACCACCTACGGCATGACCGAGACGGCGGGCGGCTGCGTGTACGACGGCGAGCCGCTGGACGGCGTCCGGGTGCGGGTGGCGGAAGGCGTCGAGCTGGCCGGGCCGGCGCTGGCCCTGGGCTACCGGCTCGATCCCGAAGGCACGGCAGCCGCGTTCGCCGGCGGCTGGTTCCGCACCCGCGACGCGGGCTCCCTGGACGACGCCGGCCGGCTCACCGTGCACGGCCGGCTGGACGACGTCGTGGTCACCGGCGGGGTCAACGTCGCGCCGCAGGCCGTGGAGAGCGTGCTGCGGCAGCACCCGCACGTCGCCGACGCCGTCGTGTTCGGCCGGCCGGACGACGAGTGGGGCCAGCGGGTCGTCGCCGCCGTCGTCCCGGCACCCGGCGCGGAGCCCGACCTCGCCGGCCTGCGACCGTGGGTGGCCGAGCGGCTGGGCGCTCCCGCCGCGCCGCGCGAGCTGCACCGCATCGCCGCCGTCCCGACCCTGCACACCGGCAAGCCCGACCGGCGCGGCGTCGCCGCGGCCCTGCTCGACGAGAGGTCCTGACCGTGGCCACCCCCGCCCAGTGGCTGGCCGGCGCCCGCCCCCGCACGCTGCCGGCCGCCCTCGCCCCGGTGCTCGTGGGCACCGGCACGGCCGCGGCCCTCGACGGCTTCCGGCCGCTGACCGCGCTGCTGGCCCTGCTGGTCGCCCTCGCGCTGCAGGTGGCGGTGAACTACGCCAACGACTACTCCGACGGGAAGCGCGGCACCGACGCCGTCCGGGTGGGTCCGATGCGGCTGGTCGGCTCGGGCGCGGCGACCCCGCGGCAGGTGCTGGGCGCGGCGCTGGCCTCGTTCGCGGTCGCGGCGGTGGCCGGGCTGGCGCTCGCGGCGCTGACGAGCTGGTGGCTGGTCGCGGTGGGCGCGGCCTGCATCGCCGCCGCGTGGACCTACACCGGCGGCCCGCTCCCCTACGGCTACCGGGCGCTGGGCGAGGTGTTCGTCTTCGTCTTCTTCGGCCTGGTCGCCGTCGTGGGGACGACGTTCGTGCAGACCGGCCGGGTCGACGGCCTGGCCGTCGCCGCGTCGGTGCCGATCGGGCTGCTGTCGGTGGCGCTGCTGGTGGTCAACAACCTGCGCGACATCGAGGGGGACGCCGCGGTCGGCAAGCGGACGCTCGCGGTGCTGCTCGGGGACCGCGGCACCCGGATCGCGTTCGCGGCGCTGCCCGCGGTCGCCTTCGGGGTGATCGCCGGGATCGGCGCCGTCCGGCCGTGGGCGACGATCGCGGTCGTCGCCGCCCCGCTGGCGCTGGCCCCGGTCCGCACCGTGCTCTCCGGGGGGCGCGGGCCGGCGCTGATCGGCGCGCTGCAGCAGACCGGGTTGCTCACCCTGGTCACCGGCGTCCTGCTCGGCGCCGGCCTCGCCCTCAGCGGCTGAAGGACTGCCTTTCGCGCGCGAAAGGCAGTCGATCAGCCGCCGTCGCCGGCCAGGCGAGCGTCGCGCTCGGCCCGGGCCCGCTGGCGGGCGACGCTGCGCGCGGCCAGGCCCTCGGTCAGCCGCTCGCGCGAGGGACGCAGCAGCAGGTACGAGACCGGCATCGACAGCAGCAGGCCGAACAGCGCGCCGGACCAGAGGTCCAGGCCGAGGAACCACAGCAGCAGCACCAGGGCGGCGGCGATCCCGAGGCGGCCCACGGTGTAGATCAGCAGCCAGGGTGCGATCCGCGGCGCCGCGGCCGGTCCCCCGGTCGGCGCGCCCGGCACTGCCGGCTCAGCCCTCTCCGCCATGACGGCCCTCCCACTTGGTGCTCAACACGACTGTCGTCCGGGTGCGGGCGACACCTCTGATCCGGTTCAACGCGCTGATGGCGGTCTCCAGTGCCGGGATGTCGGTCACCCGGACCTTCAGCAGGTAGCCCTCGCTGCCCGCCACGCGCCAGCAGTCCTCGACCTCGGGCATCGCGGCCAGCGCCTCCTCGATGCCGGTCTCGTCGACCGAGTCGCTCTCGATCACGCCCACCAGCGCGGTGACGCCCAGCCCCACCGCGGCCGGGTCGACGACCGCCCGGTACCCGGTGATGACCCCGGCCGCCTCCAGCTTGCCGACCCGCTCGTGCACGGCGGGCGAGGAGAGCCCGACGCGGCGGGCGAGCTCCGCGTAGCTGGCCCGGCCGTTCGCGCGCAGCAGGTCGATCAGCTGCCGGTCGACGGCGTCGATGGCGTGCTCCCTCCGGCAGATGGCGCGCTGTGTGCGCGGACGAGTATCGCCCGCGCACGTACTGTGGAGACGAGTCGGGCTCGATCGGCGAGGGGGTGGCCCGCGATGGCCTTCGTAGTGGTGCTGGTGGTGGCGGTCGCGGTCGTGGTCCTGGTGCTCCGCGCGGCGGAGACCGGTGGTGCCGGCGGGCGGCGCGCCCCGAAGCGGCCCCGGCCGCAGCGTGCGGTGCGCCCGATCGCGCCGGACGACGACCCGGAGTTCCTGCGCGAGCTCGAGCGCCGTGCGCGCCGGGACGACGGCTCGCCCGCCTGACCGGCCTGGACCGTCCGGGCCCTCGGCACGCTCGGGGTGGCCCCCTGCAGGGTCCCGCCGCGGGCTCGCGAGTGGCGGGGGCGGCCCCGTCCCGGGTCCCGCCCTGAGCCTGCGAAGGGTGGGGAGGACGGGGTCCTCTTTCAGGCGGCGCCGAAGAGGCGGCGCCAGCCGCGGTGCGGTCCGGCCCGACCGGCGTCCGGGACGGCCGCGTGGTCCTGGTCCGACGTCCCGCCGGGCCAGCCCAGGCCCTCGTGGGTCGTCGACTCCCCCGGCCAGCCCAGGCCGCTCTCGGTGGCGTCGGCGCGCAGCTTCCCGTGCCGTCCGGTGGGCGCGTCCGCGGGACGCCGGGCGAGCGCGGCGGCGACGACGGGGTGCACCGCGTCGCCCTGCAGAGCCGAGTGCCTACCCACGGGGAGCTCCCCTCCGGCGCGACATGGGGGCATGGAAGCACGGCCGCGCCGAGCGTGTCACCGACACGCTGCCGTGCCGGAGAGGCATGTCACCTCGTGTGACGAGCGGGACGCCCGCTCACCGGACCCCTGACCCCGCGGATGGCCCGGACGCGAGGGCTGCCGCCGGGGGCCGCTCGATCATCCGTGCTCGAGACGCTCGGGATGGCACACCTGCGGTGCGGCGACGGGCGCGCCGGGTCTCCGTCGAGGACGGACCCGGGGTCGCGCACGGCCCGCAGCGGAGCCGGTCAGTACTCCCACTCGGCGTATCGCGGGTCCCGCTCGGCCATCGTCCTGAACAGCAGCACCATCCGGTCGATGAACCAGGCCTTGGCGCACTGCACGAGGAGGAGCCCCCCGACGACGGACCTCAGGTCGAACACGACCAGGCCGCGGGCCAGCACGGCCAGCCCGGCGAACTGGAACGCGTAGGTGGTGTTCGGGACGGCGGTCGACCGGAACTGCTCCGGGAGGTCGACCGCGTTCCGGTCGGCCCAGATGCGCTCGCCGAACACCCCCCTCGACGCCCAGTTCCGGGTCGACCGCGGCGGGGGGAACAGCAGCGGCTCGACCACCGTGAAGACCAGCGACGCGGCGAGGGGCAGCAGCGACCGCGGCCCGATCCACCGGCGGCTCCAGATCGACAGGACGATCAGCGGCACGACGGCGAACCGGACCCAGACGCTCACCGGGTTGGCGTGCCGCAGCCAGCCGTCGCCTCGCAGGCCGAACAGCGCCGCCAGCCGGGCGTCGGTGGTCAGGGCGCCGGGCGAGGTGGTCGGGGCTGCTCCGTCCGGGCCCCTCGACGTGGTCGTGCCGCCCTGCCTGCCGATCCCGGCCATGGCGCCGCCTGCCTCCCGCTCGACAACCGGATTCCGCGGGGTCCCTCGTCGGAGGACTCGCTCGGGCACACCGGCGGGGTACCGCGCGGTGAGGAGGATCCGCCGCTACGGCCGGGCGGGGAACCGCCGGTGACGTGCCCGGGACGCGTGACGTGCGCCGGTGACACTCCGCTCGGAGGGCGGTGCACCCCGGTCACCGGACAGCGACCCGGTGCGGCCCGGCCGACTGCGTCCCGGCCCCAGGCACGGTGGGCACGCCGCCCGGCCCCGTCCCAGGACCGTACGGTGCTGCCTCAGTCCAGCCCGCCGTAGCTGTGCAGGCCGGTCGACACCATGTTCACGTACAGCAGGTTGAACACCATCACGGCCAGGCCGATGACGTTGACCCACGCCGCGGGGCGCCCGCGCCAGCCCGCCGTCGTCCGGGCGTGCAGGTAGCCGGCGTAGACCACCCAGGCGATGAACGCCCAGGTCTCCTTGGGGTCCCAGCCCCAGTAGCGGCCCCAGGCGCTCTCCGCCCAGATCGCCCCGGCGATGACGGCGAAGGTCCAGATCGGGAAGCCGAAGACGGCGGTGCGGTGGGCGACCCGGTCCAGCGTCACCGCGCCGGGCAGCCGGGACAGGAACGAGCCGTCGGCGTCCGCGCCGCGGGCGTCGGAGCGCAGCTTGAGCAGGTACAGCACGCTGGCGATGCCGCTGACGAAGAAGATGCCGAAGCCGAGGATCGCCGTGGAGACGTGCACCGCCAGCCAGCTCGAGCGCAGCGCGGCGACCAGCGGGCCGGTCTCGGTGTAGAGGAACAGCCCGATCGCCACCAGCGAGATGACCACCGGGGCGAGCACGAAGGCACCGATGTCGCGGACGGCCGGGATGCGCACGGCCAGGACGAGGTAGACCACCACGCCGACGAGGACGACGGCCGTGGCGAACTCGTACATGTTGCCCCAGGGCAGCCGGTCGGCGGCCATCCCGCGGGTGACCAGCACGCCGGTGTGCACCGCGGCGCCGAGGACGGTGACCGCCAGCCCGGCCAGGCCGAAGCGGTCGCCGCGCGCCGGCGCGGCGGGTGCTGTGCCGCCCGCACCTCCACCCGCACCGCCCCCGGCAGCGACCAGCTGGCGCGCCGGTCGCCGGCCGAACGCCAGCTGCGCGGAGAACGCCACCACGGCGACCGAGTACAGGGCGACGGCGATCGAGAACAGCGTGTCCGACAGCTCGGCCAGCGACGGGTCAACGGTCACGCGGGGAGACCTCCGGTTCCGGTGCGGCCCCGCCGGTCGGCGGGGCGGAGGGGGTCGGGGAGCGCTCGTCGAGCGCGGCCCGCAGCCGCCCGGTCAGCTCGGCGAAGGAGGTGGCGCTGTCGCCGCCGCCCCGCGTCAGCGAGCCGACCGTGAGCACGGTACCGCCGCCGGGAGCCGGGCCGACGCGGGCGAAGAAGCGCTCCCGGCGCAGCAGGAGCAGCGCGAGCAGGCCGGCCAGCAGGGCGATCGAGGCGCCGAGCACCCACACCTGGCCGGGGTCGTGCGAGAGCTGCAGGGCGGCGAACTGGTCGACGCCGGTGAAGGTGATCGCCGTCCCGTCGGGGAGGGTGAGCGTCTCGCCGACCGCCAGGTTGGCGCTCCCGACCTGGGCGAGCCGGCCGCGCTCGATCTGGCTGGCGTCCAGGGAGTACACCGACTGCGGCAGGCCGGAGTCCAGGCCGAGGTAACCCTCGAAGGCCCGGATCGCGACCTGCGGGTTGAGCGGCCGCGGGTCGATCGAGGTCAGGACGCCGCCCTGCATGAGCCCGGTGGGCGCGAAGAAGCCCTCGATGGCCAGCTGGTCCTCCACGCCCGCGCCGAGGTCGGGCAGCTTCAGCGCGCCCTCGCTGGACATCGTCGCCTGCTCGGTCGGCAGGAACGGCGCGGAGACGTCGGTGAACGCCGTCCCGTCGGGCAGGGTGACGGTGAACCGCGGCGCGTAGCCGTGGCCGGTCACGTACACCCGGTCGCCGTCGAGGCGCAGCGGGTCGTTGACGCCGATCGTCGCCGGCGCGCCCTCCTCGTCCGGCCCGCCGTAGCGGATGTCGGCGGTGTAGGAGGCCGCGGTCAGGTCCTCCTCGTACTGCGCCTCGAAGTCGACGAGGTCGACGCAGAGCGGGGTGAGGTCCTCGCTGTCGACCAGGGCGCCGGAGGAATGGGTGTCGTACTGCTGGAAGGCGTTGCAGAAGCCCCGGCCCTCGGTGACCAGGATGCTGCCCTCGTAGCCCCACAGCTTGCCGCCGGCCAGACCGAGCAGCAGCGCCACCAGCGACAGGTGGAACAGCAGGTTGCCGGTCTCCTTCCAGGAGCCCTTCTCCGCCGACAGCTCCGGCCCGGCCACCCCGTCACGACGGACGACGCGGAAGCGGCGCACCCGCAGCTCCTCCTCGACGACGTCGAGGGCGGCCGGGCCGGGCAGCGGGGTGGCGAGCTCGCCGGAGTCCGGCAACCGCGGCAGCCGGCGCGGCGCGGGCGGCGGGGCGGCCCGGAGTGCCCGGACGTGCTCGGCCAGCCGCGGCACGACGCAGCCGATGAGCGAGACGAACAGCAGCAGGTACACCGCGGCGAACCACGGCGAGCTGAACACGTCGAAGGCGTAGAGCCGGTCGAGCACCGGCGCCAGCGTCGCGTGGTCGGCGAAGTACTGCCGGACGGCGTTCTGGTTCAGCGAGCGCTGCGGCAGCAGCGACCCGGGGATCGCGGCCAGCGCCAGCAGGAACAGCAGGACGATCGCCGTCCGCATCGCGGTCAGCCGGCGCCACCAGCGCAGCCACTGGCCCCACGCGCGGGCGCCGAGGGAGGGCCGGGCGGGCGGGGGCGGGACCGCGGCCGGCCGCGGCGGGGCGACCGTGCTCACCGCACCTCCTCGCTGGCGCTCGTCGCTGCGGTGAGCAGTGCTGCCGTGCTGATCGGTGACCCCGCGAGCTCGGTCACCCCGCTCCCTCGCTGGCGCTCGTCCGCGTCGTGCCCGGCGGTGCTCCACCCACGCTGTGACCTCGCGAGCTCGGTCACAGGGACGTCTCCGCGAAGCCGTTGGCGGCCAGCCAGCCCTGCAGCCAGCGCATCATCTCGGTCCACGCGCCGGTGACCAGCAGCAGCCCGACGACGACGAGCACGGCTCCGCCGAAGCGGGTGACCGCCTGCGCGTGCCGGCGCAGGAAGGAGGTGGCGCCCATCGCCCAGCGGGCGCCGAGGGCGACCAGGACGAACGGCACGCCCAGGCCGACGCAGTAGGCCACCGACAGCAGCGCGCCCCGGCCGGCGGTCGCCTCCACGTATGCCAGCGAGTAGACCGCGGCCAGCGTGGGGCCCAGGCACGGCGTCCAGCCCAGCCCGAAGACGACGCCGAGCAGCGGGGCGCCGGCCAGCCCGGCGGCCGGTCGCGCCGACAGCCGCGCGGTGCGCTGCAGCAGCGGCAGCCGGCCGAGGAAGGCCAGGCCCACGACGACGACGACGACGCCCATGACCCGGGTGATGACGTCGTCGTACTGCAGCAGCAGCCGGCCCAGACCGCCGAACGCCGTCCCCACGGCGACGAACACCGCGGTGAAGCCGAGCACGAACAGCACCGCACCGAGCACCATCCGGCCGCGGGGCGAGCGCTCGTCGAGCCGGACCGCGGTCGCCGTGCTCCCACCGGACGTGGCGGTGACGGCCGTCTGCGCCCCGGTGCCGACCAGCCCGGTGACGTAGGACAGGTAGCCCGGCACCAGCGGGAGGACGCAGGGCGAGGCGAAGCTGACCAGGCCCACCAGCGCGGCGACGGCGGCGGCCACGAGCAGCGGGCCGTCGGTGACCAGGCCGCTGAAGGTGTCCCCCATCAGCCCTCCTCGGCCAGCAGCAGGTCCAGCACCGCGCGCAGGTCGTCCTGGGCGACGGCACCGGTGTAGACGGCGGCGACCCGGCCCTGCGCGTCGAGCACGATGGTGGACGGGATCGCGTTGGCCGGGTAGTCCCGGAACGCCAGCGCCACCTCGCCGCGCGGGTCGTACAGCGAGGGGAACTCGATGCCGAAGCTGTCCTCGAAGGCGCGGGCGAGCTGGTCGGTGTCCTTGACGTTGACGCCGAGGAACCGCACGCCCTGGTCGCGCACGTCGGCGTAGACCTCCTGGAACTCCGGCGACTCCACCCGGCAGGGGGCGCACCAGGACCCCCAGAAGTTGAGCACCGCGACCTCGCCGTCGAGCTCGGTGGAGCGGAACCGCTCGCCGTCGAGCAGCTCGCCGCCGAACTCCGGCGCCGCGGCGCGCTCCTCGGGCGGGATGACCTCACCGGAGGGGGTGCCCTGGACGAAGCGGAACTCCCCGCCGTTGTTGACGTCGACCGCGCCGTCGCCGGTGGAGCAGCCGGTGAGCAGCAGGGCGCCCACGAGCGCCCCGAGCAGACCCCGCCTCATGCGCCGGGCACCGCGTCGGGGTCGGTGGCTCCGGCGGGCTCGGCGTAGGAGATCCCGGCGACCCGGTCGCCGTCGTAGGTGACCGAGGTGACGCTGGCCAGCCCGCACTGCCGGCGGCGCGGGTCGTGGGCGTAGCGGCGTCCCTCCAGGTGCAGCCGCAGCGTCCAGATCGGCAGCTGGTGGCTGACGCACACCGCCGCCGCCCCGCGGGCGGCGTCGCGGGCGGCCTCGACCGCGGCGAGCATCCGGACGGCGATCTCGACGTAGGGCTCGCCCCAGGAGGGCCGGAACGGGTTGCGCAGCTTCCACCAGTGCTGGGGGGAGCGCAGCGCGCCGTCCCCGACGCCGACCTTCAGCCCCTCGAACGCGTTGCCGGCCTCGATCAGCCGGTCGTCGGTCTCCACCGGCAGGTCGAGCTTGCCGGCGATCGGCGCCGCGGTCTGCCGCGCGCGCTCCAGCGGGCTGGAGACCACGTGCGTCACGCCCTTGTCGGACAACCACTCCGCAGCGGCCAGGGCCATCGCCTCGCCGGTCTCCGACAGCCGGTAGCCCGGCAGCCGGCCGTAGAGCACCTGCTCGGGGTTGAACACCTCGCCGTGGCGCAGCAGGTGGACGGTGGTCTCGGCCATCAGCTGCTCATCCCGGTGCTCGCGTCGGCCGGCTCCTCGGCCGGCGGGGCGGACGACGGATCGACCGCAGCGGCGGCGCGGGCGGCCGCCGGCAGCGCCTCGAGGACCCGCTCGACGGCGGCGTCGTCGAGGGCGGCGTTGACGAACCACGCCTCGAACGCCGACGGGGGCAGGTAGACCCCGCGGGCGAGCATCGCGTGGAAGAAGGCGCTGTAGCGGGCGGCGTCCTGGGAGCGCGCGTCGTCGTAGTCGCGCACCTGGCGCTCGTCGGGGACGAAGAAGACGGAGAACATCGAGCCGGCCTGCTGCACCCGGTGCGGGACACCGGCGGCGAACAGCGCGGCGCTGGCCGCTCCGCGCAGGGTGGCGGCCACCTCGTCGCAGCGGGCGTACACCTCGTCGGTGCAGTGCCGCAGCGTCGTGAGGCCCGCGGCCACGGCCACCGGGTTCCCCGACAGCGTGCCGGCCTGGTAGACCGGCCCGGCCGGCGCCAGGTGGTCCATGAGGTCCGCGCGACCGCCGAAGGCCGCGGCCGGCATCCCGCCGCCCATGACCTTGCCGAAGGTCATCAGGTCGGCGTCCACCGGGTCCAGGCCGTACCAGCCGGAGCGGGAGACGCGGAAGCCGGTCATGACCTCGTCGACGATGAGCAGCGCGCCGTGCGCGGCCGTGACCCGCCGCAGCGCCTCGTTGAAGCCGTCGAGCGGCGGGACGACGCCCATGTTGCCGACCGCGGCCTCGGTGATGACCGCGGCGATCTCGCTGCCCCGCTCGGCGAAGGCGGCCTCCACGGCGGCGGCGTCGTTGTAGGGCAGCACGATGGTGTCGGCCGCGGCGCCGCTGGTGACGCCCGGGGTGTCGGGCAGGCCCAGGGTGGCGACGCCGGACCCGGCCGAGGCCAGCAGCGCGTCGACGTGGCCGTGGTAGCAGCCGGCGAACTTCACGACGAGGCGCCGGCCGGTGACGCCGCGGGCCAGCCGCACCGCGGACAGCACGGCCTCGGTGCCGGAGTTGACCAGCCGGACCTTCTGCACGGGGGGCACCCGGGCGACGATCTCGTCGGCCAGCTCGACCTCGGCCTCGGTGGGCGCCCCGAAGGTCAGCCCGCGGCGGGCGGCGGCGGTGACGGCCTCGACGACGGCCGGGTGGGCGTGGCCCAGGATCAGCGGTCCCCACGAGGCGACCAGGTCGACGTAGCGGCGGCCGTCGGCGTCGGTGAGGTACGCGCCCTGGCCCTGCGCCATGAAGCGCGGGGTGCCACCGACGGCGCCGAAGGCCCGCACGGGGCTGTTCACGCCGCCGGGGGTGACCCGCTGCGCCCGATCGAACAGGTCGGCCGACGTGGGGGCCTCGTAGGCGTACGGAAGGCTGTCCAGCGAGGTCACGAGCCCAGTGTCCCCTTCCTCCCCGACAGACCGCCGGGGACGTCCGCCACAGCGGCGAGGAGTGCCCGGGACAGCGCTGCCGGGTCGCGGGTGGGCACCAGCACGGTGCGCCCGTCGGTGGTCCGCAGCGGCAGCCCGGCCCGCCCGCGGGGCAGCGACCAGCCGCCGCCGAGGACCGGGGCGCCGGCGTCCACCCCCGCCGTCCCGGCGCCGACCGCGCGCAGGTGGGCGGCGTCGACGTCGGTCAGCGGCACCCGCTCGGGGCCGACGGACAGCACCGGGTCGGCGGCGTCGGCGTCGACCCGCACCGTCCAGGCGCGGCGGGCCGACACCACGCCGGCCGCCACGATCCCGAGGACGGCGAGCACCGCCAGCACCCGGAGCAGCGGCGGCACGTCCGGGCCCGGCAGCGCCAGGTCCAGGACGGCGAGGAGCCCGAGGACCCCGGCGACCAGCCACAGCGGCCGCCAGGAGCCCCCGGGCTCGACGTACGTCATCGCAGCCAGCGGGCCGCTTCCACCGCCCAGTAGGTGAGCACGGTGCCCGCGCCCGCCCGGCGGATGGCGGTGAGCGTCTCCAGGATCGCGCGCTGCCGGTCGACCCAGCCGTTCGCGGCCGCGGCCTCGAGCATCGCGTACTCGCCGCTGACCTGGTACGCGCTGACCGGGACGTCGACGGCGTCGGCGACCCGGGCGACGATGTCCAGGTAGGGCAGCGCCGGCTTGACCATGACCGCGTCGGCGCCCTCGGCGAGGTCCTGGGCCACCTCGCGCAGCGCCTCGTCGGCGTTGGGCGGGTCCATCTGGTACGTCGAGCGGTCGCCGAACCGCGGTGCGCCCTCGGCCGCCTCGCGGAAGGGCCCGTAGAAGCCCGAGGCGTACTTCGCGGCGTAGGCCAGGATCGGCGTCTCGGTGTGCGCGGCCCCGTCGAGGGCCTGCCGGATCGCCGCGACCTGGCCGTCCATCATCCCGCTGGGGGCGATGACGTGCGCCCCGGCCTGGGCCTGGGCGATCGCCACGGCGGCGTACCGGTCCAGCGTCGGGTCGTTGTCGACGACGCCGGCCGGGGTGACCAGCCCGCAGTGCCCGTGGTCGGTGTACTCGCACAGGCACAGGTCGGCCATCAGCACCAGCTCGTCGCCGAGGTCGGCGCGCAGCTGCTGCAGGGCGACGTTGACCACGCCGTCGGCGGCGTCGGCCTGCGACCCCACCGGGTCCTTCTCCGACGGGATGCCGAAGAGGACCAGCCCGCCGATGCCGGCCTCGGCCGCCTCGTGCGCGGCCTTGCGCAGCGAGTCCTGCGTGTGCTGGACGACGCCGGGCATCGAGCCGATCGGCACCGGCTCGTCGATGCCCTGCTTGACGAACACCGGCAGCACCAGGTCGGCCGGGGCCACCCGCGTCTGCGCGGTGAGCCGCCGCAGCGCGGGCGTCGACCGCAGCCGACGCCCGCGCGCGAAGCCGGAACTCACTGGGAGCCCCCGTCCTCCGCCTCACGCAGGGACAGCGCGTACGCGGCCAGCGCGTCGACCAGCGGGCCGACCGCGGCGGTCTCGGGCTGGACGTCGACCCGCAGGCCGAACTCCTGCGCCGTGGCCGCGGTCTGCGGGCCGATCACCGCGACGACGGTCTTCGCGTGCGGCTTGCCGGCGATGCCGACCAGGTTGCGCACGGTGCTCGACGAGGTGAAGCACACCGCGTCGAAGCCGCCGCCCTTGATCGCCTCGCGCACGGGGGCGGGCGGCGGGGCGGCCCGGACGGTGCGGTAGGCGGTGACGTCGTCGATCTCCCAGCCCCGCTCCTTGAGGCCCGCGGCGAGGGTCTCGGTGGCGATGTCGGCGCGGGGCAGCAGCACCCGGTCGATCGGGTCCAGCACGTCGTCGTACTCGGGGAAGTCGGCCAGCAGGCCCTCGCTGGACTGCTGCCCGGTGGGCACCAGCTCGGGCACGATCCCGAAGGCGCGGACGGCGTCGGCGGTGGACTCCCCGACGCAGGCGACCTTGACCCCGGCGAACGCGCGGGCGTCCAGGCCGAGCTCGACGAACTTCTCCCGGACGGCCTTCACCGCGTTGACCGAGGTGAAGACGATCCAGCCGTAGCGCCCGGTGACCAGGCCCTTGACGGCGCGGTCCATCTGCGCGGGGCTGCGCGGCGGCTCGACGGCGATGGTCGGCACCTCGACCGGGACGGCGCCGTAGGCGCGCAGCCGGTCGCTCATCTCGCCGGCCTGGTCCTTGGTGCGCGGCACCAGCACCCGCCAGCCGAACAGCGGCCGGCTCTCCCACCAGGAGAGCTTGGCGCGCTTGTCGACGGCCGAGCCGACGGTGGCCACGACCGGACCGGTGAACGGGTCCAGCCCGGCGGTCTTCTCCGCGACCGCGGCGAGCTTGGCGACGACGCTGCGCTGCCCGGTGCCCGAGCCGCCGGTGGTGACCACGACCGGGGTCGAGCCGGGCAGGCCGCCCTCGACGAGCCGGGCGGCGGCGTCGGGCAGGTCCTCGGCGTTGCCCTGCAGCACCAGCGGCGCGTCCAGGCTCTTCGCCGCGGCGGCCAGCGCCGGGAGGCCGGCATCGCCGCCGCGCAGGTCCGCCGACAGCGAGGTGCCGCCGAGGGCGACACCGGCGAACGCCGGCACGGCGGTCGCCGGGGCGACACCGGGGACGACGTCGAAGCCGACCGAGGTGCGGCCGACGGCCAGCACCTCCTTGACCACGCCGTCGGAGGTGAACGGGTCGCCGGCCACCAGCCGGACGACGGTGCCGCCGGCCTTGGCGGCGGCCACGGCCACCTTGGCGACCTCGGCCGGCTCACCGGTCGCGGGGGTCAGCTCGAGCTCGGGCCGCTCCGCGCGGACCGCCTCGGCGATCGCCGGGGGGACGTCGGGGTCGACGAGGACGGTGTGCGCCTCGGCGAGCGCCGCGGTCGCCCGGGCGGTCAGCATCCCGGGGTCACCCGGGCCGGCGCCGACGAAGACGACCGTGCCGGCCGCGCCGTTCTTGCGCGTCATGTCCTGCTCCTGGTTCTGGCCCCGGAGGGCTCGTGTGTGCGGGGGTACGGGGGGCCGGGGTCTGCTGTCCGGCCGGGGGTGGCGGTGCGCGTCACCGTGTCGATGGGCGACCGCGCGAGCGCGGTCACCGGGAGGCCGCCATCAGCTCGGCCGCCCCCCGGTCGAGGAGTTCCGCGGCGAGCTCGCGGCCCAGCCGCTCGGCCTCGGCGGGCGGTCCGGTCGTCGACCCGCGGACGCCGTCGCTGCCGTCGAGCGCCGTGACCGAGGCGCGGAGGAACAGCTCGGGGCCGTCCTCGCCCTCGGCCAGCTCGGCGTAGGCGGCGACCGGCGCGCTGCAGCCGGCCTCCAGCGCCGCCAGCGTCGTCCGCTCGGCGACCACGCAGGCACGGGTGCCGACGTCGTCGAGGGCGGCGAGCAGCTGCCGGGTGCGGTCGTCGTCGGCGCGGCACTCGACGGCCAGCGCGCCCTGCGCCGGCGCCGGGAGCACCTGCAGGGGGTCGAGGGTCTCGGTCACCGCGCCGAGCCGGCCCAGCCGGGACAGCCCGGCGCGGGCCAGCACGACGGCGTCCAGGTCACCCGGCACCACCCGCGCCATGCGGGTGTCGACGTTGCCGCGGATCGGCACGACGTCCAGGCCGAGGCCGAGCGCGCGCAGCTGGGCGACCCGGCGCGGGGCGCCGGTGCCCACCTTCGAGCCGGCCGGCAGCTCGCCGAGGGTGAGGCCGTCGCGGGCGACCAGCGCGTCGCGCGGGTCCTCCCGCGGCGGGACGGCGGCGATGGTCAGCCCCGGCTCGGGCAGCGTGGGCAGGTCCTTGTAGCTGTGGACGGCGACGTCGACGGTGCCCTCGAGCAGCGCCTGGCGGATCGCCGTCACGAAGACACCGGTGCCGCCGAGCTGCGCGATCGCCGCCGACGAGCGGTCGCCCTCGGTGCTGATGGGCACCAGCTGGACCGGCACGCCGCTGGTCGCGGTGATGGCGTCGGCCACCGCCTGCGACTGGGTGGTCGCCAGCTGGCTGGCGCGGGTGCCCAGCCGCAACGTGGCGGTGCTGACGGTCACGGCCCCTCCTCGCCGGCGCTCGCCGGTGCCGCGACCGCCGGTGCCGCGCCCATGCGTGACCTCGCGAGCTCGGTCACGTCGTCCCCCCGGGGCGCAGCTCGTCGGGATCGACGGTGACGGCCTCGGCCAGGTTGGTCCGGGCGGGCAGCACCTCGGCGTCGATGCCCAGGCCGAACAGCGCGCGCAGCGCGTCGGCGTAGTCGACCCCGCCCGGGGCGCTGGCCAGCTCCTTGACCCGCACGGTCGGCTCGTGCAGCAGCTTGTCGACGACGCGGCGGACGGTGCGCGCCACCTCGGCGCGGGCGCGGGCGTCCAGGTCGGGCACGCGCGTGGACAGCCGCAGCAGCTCGGCGTCGACCACCTCGGCGGCCTGGCTGCGCAGCGCGGACACCGTCGGCGCGACGGCGGCGGCCTGCCGCTCGGCGCGCAGCAGCGCGGTCTCGGCCTCGATGAGGGCGTGCGCCGCGGCGACGTCGTCGGCCGCCACCGGGCTCGCGGACGCGTGCCCGTCGGCCCCGCGCTCGCCCTGCAGCAGCGCCAGGTCGACCACGTGGACGCCGGGCAGCGCCGCGACCGCCGGGTCGACGTCGCGGGGCAGGGCCAGGTCGATGACGACCAGCGGCCGGCCGGGGCGGGCGGCCATCGCCGCGGCGACGACGTCGGTGGTCACGACGAGCCCGCGCGCGCCGGTGCAGGTGACCAGCACGTCGGCGGCGGCCACCGCGGCGGGCAGGTCGGCGAGCTCGGCGGCCCGGCCCTCGACGGAGGCAGCCAGCCGCTCGGCGTGCGCGGCGGTGCGGCTGCTGACGGTGACGGCGGCGCCGCGACGGGCCAGCGTGGTCGCGGCGAGCGCCCCCATGGACCCGGCGCCGACGACCAGCACCGGCCGGCCCGCCAGCGAGCCGATCCGCTCCTCGGCGCGGTCGAGGGACACCGACACGAGCGAGGCGCCGGCCTTGTCGATGCCGGTCTCGGAGTGCACCCGCTTGCCGACCCGCAGGGCCCGCTGGGCGACCGGGTGCATCGCCCGGCCGACGGCGCCCTGCTCGCGGGCCAGCGCGTAGGCGTTGCGCAGCTGCCCGAGGACCTGGGTCTCGCCGACCACCATGGAGTCCAGGCCGGCGGCGACGGTGAACAGGTGCGCGACTGCCTGGTCCTCGTAGTGCACCGTGACGTACGGGGAGAGCTCCTCCACCGTGGCGCCGGCCTGGCGGGCCAGCACGCGGCTGACCTCGGTGACGCCGCCGTGGAAGCGGTCGACCTCGGCGAAGACCTCGACCCGGTTGCAGGTCGCCAGCACGATCGCCTCGCTGACGTGGTCGCTGCCGACCAGCTCGTGCAGCGCCTTCACCGTGTCGTCGGCGCCCATCGCGAACTGCTCGAGCAGCGCCACCGGGGCGGTCTGGTGGCTGACGCCCACCGCCAGGAGACTCATGCCCCCACCTCCACCGTCGTCCCGCGCTGCTGGCCGAGGAACGCGAGCACCTGCAGCTCGACGGACAGGTCGACCTGGCGGACGTCGACCTCCGCGGGCGCGGTCAGCGCCACCGGCGCGAAGTTCAAGATGCTCCTCACCCCGGCCGCGGTCAGCCGGTCGCAGACCGGCTGGGCGACGTCGGCCGGTGTCGCGATGACCCCGATCGTGGCCGCCGTCGCGGCCACGACCTCGTCGAGCTCCTCCATCGGGCGCACCGGCTGGCCGCCGATCTGCTGCCCGACGCGGGCCGGGGCGGCGTCGAAGAGCCCGACGAAGCGGAACCCGCGGCTGCCGAAGCCGGCGTAGTCGGCCAGGGCCGTGCCCAGGTTGCCGATCCCGACCAGCACGCAGGGACGGGAGCGTTCGACGCCGAGGACGCGGGCGATGCGGTCGCGCAGCGTGGCCACCTCGTAGCCCACGCCGCGGACCCCGCACGGGCCGAGGTGGGAGAGGTCCTTGCGCAGCCCGGCCGGGTTGACGCCGGCCGCCGACGCGAGCTCGCCGGAGGACACGTTGCTGCGCCCGCCGTCGGCCAGGCCGACGAGCACGCGCAGGTACACGGCCAGGCGGGCGACGGTGGCCTCCGGGATCCGGGGCCGCGATGGGGACACGGGGATCTCCTCGCTGGCGCTCGTCGACCCCGCGCCCTGGGGAGCTGTGCTGCCGCATGACCTCGCGCGCTCGGTCATGTGCCCACTCCACAAGCGGTCGCGCCCGGGGTCCGGCGGGTGCCGGATGCGGTCGCACGACATCGGGGACCCGGGCGGAGTGCCGCCCGGCGACCGCCACGGTAACCGCTTGTGAACGCAGGAACAAAGTCGCCGGGGGGCCCGCGGGCCGCTCCCCAGCGCAGATCCAGCCGGCTGTGGTGGAGACCATACCCGCGCCTCCCCGACCGGACCCGGTCGGGTGAGCCGGAGCGAGCCGGCCGGCTGCCGCTCCTGGCACGGATCCCTCCGGCCGATCCACCCACGCGCTGTCCCACCTGTTCCCGCGCCGTTGCAGCAGCGCGGGAGCGTCGGGAACAGCGCCAGAGCGGTGTCGCGCGTCGAGCAGTCGGGCTATGTCGAGCAGTCGGGCTATGACGTGCCGAGGTCCCGCCGGAGCCGGGGCACGTCCACCGTGAAGTACGAGTGCTCGCGGCCGTCCAGCAGCACCACCGGCACCCGGTCGCCGTACTCGGCCTGCAGCTCGGGGTCGGCGTCGACGTCCACCGTCGTCACGGTCAGCCCGGCGTCGGCGGCCAGCCGGTCCAGGGTCTCCGCGGCCACCGCGCACAGGTGGCACTCCGCCCGGGTCAGCAGCTGCAGCCGCGGCGTCTCAGCGGTCACCGTCGCCCCCGGGCCCGTCGACCGCCTCCTGCGTGCGGGCCAGGCCCAGCTCCCGCAGCCGGGCCCGGCTGACCTTGCCGGTCAGCGAGTGCGGCAGGGCGGCGAGCACCTGCACCGACGTCGGCACCTTGTACCGGGCCAGGGACGCCGCGGCGTGCTCGCGCAGCTCCTCGAAGCCGAGCCGTGCCCCGGGGCGCAGGGCGACGACGGCGCGGACGGCGGCCCCGGTCTGCGGGTCGGGCACGCCGATGACCGCGCTCTCCGCGACGGCCGGGTGCGTGTCGAGCACCCGCTCCACCTCGGCGGGGTAGACGTTGAAGCCGCTCACCAGGACCAGGTCGCTGCGCCGGTCGACCAGGTGCAGGTCGCCGTCCTCGTCGGCGTAGGCGAGGTCGCCGGTGGCCAGCCAGCCCTCGGCGTCCGGCCCGTCGGCGCCGTCCGGCCAGTACCCGGAGAAGAGGTTGGTGCCGCGCACCCAGATCTCGCCCGGGCCGTCCTCGGCGAGGTCGCCGGACGAGGGCACGTCGTCGTCCGCCGGCTCGTGCAGCGCGGTGTCGCGCAGCTGCAGCTCCACGCCGGGGACCGGGCCGCCGATGCAGTGCGGCTTGGCCCGCCCGGTCGCCAGCGTGCTGGCCACCACCGGGCACGCCTCGGTGAGCCCGTAGCCCTCCCACACCGTCACCGCGGCCCGCGCGCGCATCGCCGTCCACACGTCGACGGGCAGCGGCGCCGCGCCGGAGGAGGCGATCCGCACGGCGGCGAACGCCCGGCGCAGGACGGCGTCGGAGCCGGCGGCGTCGGCCGCGGCCAGCCAGGCCTGGTACATCGGCGGGGCGCCCGGGACGGCGGTGACCTCCTCCCGCGTCATGACCTCCAGGCAGGTGAGCGGGTCGAAGGACTCCACGAGCACCGCGCAGGCACCGGTGGCCGCGACCAGGCCGAAGCCGGCGTTGAGGCCGTAGACGTGGAACAGCGGCAGCACCAGCAGGACCCGGTCGTCGGGTCGCACCGGCGGCGGCTCCATCCGCAGGCACTGCTCCTGGTTGGCCCGCAGCGCCGCGGCCGACAGCATCGCCCCGCGCGGCCGGCCCGTGGTCCCGCTGGTGTAGGAGAGGAAGGCCAGGGCGCCGGGAGCCTCGGGGACGGCGGGCGGCGGGGCGTCGTCCGTGGGCGGTCCGGCGAGCACCGGCACCCCGGCCACCTCCGCCCGGTCCCCGGCCGTGACCAGCAGGGCCGCGGTGGAGTCGGTGAGCACGTACTCGAGCTCGGGGTCGGTGTAGGCGGTGTTCACCGGGACGACGACCAGCCCGGCGCGCAGGGCGCCCAGCGTCGCCCGCAGCCAGTCGACGCCGTTGGGCAGCTGCACCGCGACGCGCTCGCCCGGGGTCAGCCCACGGGCGGCGTACCCGGCGGCCACGCGGTCGACCTGCGCGTCCAGCTCGGCCCAGGTGAGGCGCTGCCCACCGGACACCACCGCCGGCGCGTCCGCGCGCTCCCGGGCCGCCGCGCGCACCAGCACGGACAGCGAGCTACCGACGTCGGTCACGCACACCTCCTCCCCTGGAGCGGTTCCGGCCACCCGCCGGGAGGAGCCTCGCGCCGGCCTCGACCGGGGTGGCGTGGACGGGCTGCAGCGATGTTGTCACCATGGGCTGCGACCCGCAGCACCGCGGTCCAGCCCGACGGGTGCCACGGACCGGGGCCGAGGGACCCCGGCGGGTGGACGAGGAGGACGGACGGATGCGACGGTCGCGCCCCGCGGACGAGCGCGCGCCTGCCGCCGTGTCCGGCGAGCCGCGGCCACGCCCCACCCCTCACCCCCGGGCGGCCCTCGACGCACTGCCCGCCCCCGGCCCGACTCCCCTCCCCGACGAGGACGCCGGTCCGGCCGCGGAGGAGGTCGAGGAGGAGGTCGCCGAGGAGGAGGTCGCCCTCGGCGGGACGGTCCCGTCGCCGGCCGTCGACGTCTGGGCGCTGGTCCGCCGGGCGCAGGACGGGGACGCCGAGGCCTTCGGGCTGCTCTATGACCACTACGTGACGATGGTCTTCCGCTACCTGCTCCACCGGGTCGGCGACCGGGCGCAGGCCGAGGACTTCACCAGCGAGACCTTCGTCCGGGCGCTGCGCCGGATCGACTCGCTGTCCTTCCAGGGCCGCGACGTCGGCGCGTGGCTGGTGACCATCGCCCGCAACATCGTGCGCGACCACGTGAAGAGCAGCCGCTTCCGCCTCGAGGTCACCACCGCGGACATGCACGACGCCGACCGGGCCACCGACGGGCCGGAGGACGCCGTCGTGCAGGCGCTGACCAACGAGCAGCTGCTGGCCTGCATCCGGCAGCTGGGCAGCGAGCAGCAGGAGTGCATCTCGCTGCGCTTCCTGCAGGGGCTGTCCGTCGCCGAGACCGCGGCGGTCATGGGCAAGACCGACGGCGCGGTCAAGGCCCTGCAGCACCGCGCCGTCCGCCGGCTGGCCGACCTGGTGCCCGAGGGGCTGCGGTGAGCGCCGCAGGAGTTCCCGGCCGGACGGCCGTAACGGTCCGGGAGCCGGAGTCGTTCTCGGGGTGGAGGCGCTCCACCGGACGGCGCCGCCCCCTCGACCGACCGCGTGGAGGCACCAGGTGAGCACGCACGCCGGCACGACCCCGCCGGGCGACCGGCGCGCCGCCGTGCGCGACCAGGAGGACGCCGTCCTGGCCCGCCTGCGGCAGCTGTCGGCCGACCTCGACGACGCGCCCGACCCGGCGTTCCGGTCGGCCACCCGCGACCGGCTGGTCGCCATGGCCGCGGTGCGCGCGCCGCGGCCGGAGCCGCGCCCGGGCCTGCGCCGGCTGCTGCCCGCCCGGGCGGACGACGCGCCATCCGCCGTCTGGCGCACCCGGCTGACCGCCGGTCTGGCCGGTGCGGCGCTGGCCGTGACCACCCTCGGCACCCTGGTGGCGCTGTCCACCGACGCCCGCCCCGGCGACGCACTGTACGGCGTCAAGCGGGGCACCGAGCAGACGCAGCTGGCCCTCGCCGGGGACGACCGCGGCCTGACGCTGCTGGAGTTCGCCGCCACCCGGCTCGACGAGCTGGCCGCGCTGACCGACCCCGCCGCCCCCGACGTCGTCGGCCTGCTCGACACCATGGACGCCCAGACCCGGGAGGGCGCCGCCCTGCTGGCCACGCGGGCGGCCGACGGCGTGGACCCCGCACCCGTGGTGGAGCTGGCCGGCTGGGCCGAGCAGCAGACCACCGAGCTGACCGCCCTGCAGCCCGGGCTGCCCACCGGCGCAGCGACCGCTACGCAGGAGTCCCTGGGGCTGCTGGCCGACGTCTCCGCGCGGGCCACCGGGCTCCGGGCCGCCCTGGCGTGCGCGGACGGGCGCGCCACGGTGGGCACCGACCCGCTGGGGCCGGTGCCCGCCGAGTGCCCGGCGGCCGATCCGGGGAGTGGCGCCCCCGCCGGCGGGACCCCGTCCGGGGGCGCCGGCAGCGCTCCCTCCGGCGGTGCGCCCGCTCCCGGCGACCCCGCAGCTCCCGGTGGCACACCGGCCGACCCGCCCGGGCCCGCACCGGCGCCGTCCGCCCCCTCCAGCGGCACCGGCGGCGACCGGGACACCGGGTCACCGTCCGACGGCGGCGGGACGGCGCCGGTCGTGCCCGAGGTGCCGGCGGACGACCAGCCGGTGGGAACCGTGCCGACGCCGCAGCTGCCGGCCCCGGTGCCGGTGGTCCCCGAGGAGCCGGAGGCCCCGCTGCTGGACACCCCGCTGCCCGTCTGCATCCGCCCGCTGGTCTGCTGACCCGCCCGAGGCCCCCGGCCGCTGCCGTCCCGGGCGCCACTAGGGTCCGTGGAGGTGATCCACCGGCCGCCCGCGAGGGCGGTGGAGGAGCGACAGTGGAGGTCTCGTGCCGGGACTGCCCTTCCGCGGCCGCCGCGCACGATCGGCGGACGTGCCCGACGAGGAGACGCGGGCGCACGTCGCCGGCGCCGCCTCGGCCGCAGCCGCCGAGGTCGAGCCGGCGCCGGCCGTCGTCCCGGACCTGACCTCGGCGGCGTTCTTCGACGTCGACAACACCATGATGGTCGGCGCGTCGATCTTCTGGTTCGCCCGCGGGCTGGCCGCGCGCAAGTACCTGACCACCCGCGACATGTCGCGCTTCGTGTGGCAGCAGGCCAAGTTCCGGATCGCCGGCAACGAGAGCGCCGACGACATGCACACCATCCGGGAGAGCGCGCTCGCCTTCGTCGCCGGGCGCCCGGTGTCGGAGATCGTGCAGGCGGGCGAGGAGATCTACGACGAGCTCATGGCCGACCGCATCTGGGCCGGCACCCGGGTGCTCGCCCAGCAGCACCTCGACGCCGGGCAGCGGGTCTGGCTGGTGACCGCGACGCCGGTGGAGCTGGCCAGCATCATCGCCCACCGGCTCGGGCTGACCGGCGCGCTGGGCACCGTCTCGGAGATCGTCGACGGGCACTACACCGGCCGCCTCGTCGGCGAGATGATGCACGGCGAGGCCAAGGCCGAGGCGGTGCGGGCGCTGGCCGAGCGGGAGGGCCTCGACCTGTCCCGGTGCACCGCCTACAGCGACAGCTCCAACGACCTGCCGATGCTGACCCTCACCGGCCGCGCGGTCGCGGTGAACCCCGACACCGAGCTGCGGGCGGTGGCCCGGTCCCGGGGCTGGGAGATCCGCGACTTCCGCACCGGGCGCAAGGCCGCGAAGACCGTCGTCCCCACGGTGGCGGCCGCGGCGCTCTCCGGTGGCCTGGTGGGCGGCGCGCTCGCCCTCCGCCGCCGCAAGCTCAGCTGATCTGTCGGCCTACCGGCCTCCCACCGCGGCCAGGTGCCGTCCCCCTGCTGCGCTGAGCCCGGCCTGCCCCTCCTCGCCGAGGCCTCCGGCCCCCACTCGTCGAGGCACCTCGCAGGGCGACTTCCGCTGGCATCCGCGACTCGGCACCGTCCTGGCTCGCGTGACGCGGGTACGAGCCCCTCCTCGGGGAGGCCTCCGGCCTCCCACTCGTCGGGGCTCAGCCCCAGACGGACTTCCGCTGCAGGAGGAGCTGGTAGATCGACTGCTGGATGTTCTCCCGCACCTGGTCGGTGAGGTTGAAGACCAGCATCGGGTCCTCCGCGGCAGCCGGCCCGTAGGACGCCGTCTCGATCGGCTCGCCGAACGCGATCAGCCACTTCGACGGCAGCGGCACCAGCCCCAGCGGGCCGAGCGCCGGGAAGGTGGGGGTCAGCGGGAAGTAGGGCAGGCCGAGCAGCCGGGCGATGGTCTTGGCGTTGCCGATCATCGGGTAGGTCTCCTCGGCGCCGACGACGGCGCACGGGATGATCGGGGCTCCGGTCCGCAGTGCGGCCGTGACGAAACCGCCCCGGCCGAACCGCTGCAGGGTGTACCGCTCGCGGAACGGCTTGCCGATCCCCTTGAAGCCCTCGGGGAACACCCCGACCAGCTCCCCGCCGGTGAGCAGCCGCTCGGCGTCCTCGTTGCAGGCCAGCGTCGAGCCGAGCTTGCGCGACAGCGAGCCGACCACCGGCATGTCGAACACCAGGTCGGCGCCCAGCAGCCGCAGCCGGCGCCGGGCCGGGTGGTCGTCGTGCAGCGCGACCGTGGCCATCATCGCGTCGAGCGGCACGGTGCCGGAGTGGTTGGCCACGACCAGCCCGCCGCCGACGTCGGGCACGTTCTCCACGCCGCGGGTCTCCACCCGGAACCAGCGGGAGAACAGCGGCCGCAGCAGCGGCAGCAGGACGTGGTCGGTCAGGTCGGGGTCGAACCCGAACTCGTCGGTCCGGTAGTCGCCGGTCAGCCGCCGCCGGAGGAACTCCAGGCCGCCGGCGACCTGGTCCTCCCACGAGGGGGACGACGGCGGCGGGACCCGCGGCTCGTCGTCGTCGGGCCGCAGCGGGATGACGCGCGCCTCAGGCATCGCGCACCGCCCGCAGTCCGGGGGACGGCGGGGTGGGCCGCAGCCTCTCCCCCACCGCGCCGGCGGTCGCGCCCACCCGGGCGACGAGGTCCTGCGCCCGGCCGGTGACCCCGGCGACCACCTCGGGCGGGATGACCGGCGTCAGGGTGCTGGCGTAGTCGGCCAGTGCCTGCTCGGTGGTGTACCGCGGCGTGTAGCCGAACTCCTCGCGCAGCACGCCGGTGTCCACGACCCGGCCGAAGTTGAGGAAGCGCATCTGCTCCGGGGAGTAGTCGACGAACCCGAAGCGGCGGGTGAACCGGCCCAGCGAGCCCAGCGCGGGCGAGGGCAGCGGCACCTGGAGCCGGCCCAGCCGGCGGATCACCTGGGACAGCAGCAGCGTGCCCTCCCCGCCGACGTTGACGGTGCCGGCGAAGTCGCCGGTGGTGGCGCGGGTGAGCACGGCCAGGGCGTCGTCCTCGTGCAGCAGCTGCACCCGGGCGTCGTACCCCAGCGCCGTGGGGACCACCGGCCTGCGCAGGAAGGAGGTGAGCACCGAGTCGATGCGCGGGCCGATGAAGTTGGTGAAGCGCAGCGCGGCGATCCCGACGTCGGGGCGGCGCCGCGAGAACGAGCGGACGTAGCCCTCGATGTCGAGGCTGTCGCGCGCGAAGCCGCCGGAGGGGACCCGGCGGGCCTGCATGGCCTCGGTGAAGACGGCGGGGTCGCGCGACGAGGCGCCGTAGACGGCGCTGCTCGACTTCAGCACGAACCGGCGGACCGACGCCGCCCGCTGGCAGGCGGCCAGCAGCTGCATCGTCCCGATGACGTTGAGCTCCTTCATCGGCCCCCGCCCGCCGGACCCGGCCGGTGTGGAGCTGATGTTCATGTGCACCACCGTGTCGACCGAGGCCGCGGTGATGACCTTGCCGATCAGCGGGCTGCGGATGTCGGCACGCACGAACTCGGTGCGGCCGAGGCGGCGGAGCATCTCCGGCGACGGCGGGACGGTGTCCACCCCGATGACGCGCTCGATGGCGCGGTCGCGAGCGAGCTCGGCCGCCAGCGCACCGCCGAGCCACCGGCTCACGCCGGTGACCAGGACGACCGCGGGCGGCACGAGCGTCAGCTCACTTCTTGTTGCGGCGCTGGACGCGGGTCTTCTTCAGCAGCTTGCGGTGCTTCTTCTTCGCCATCCGCTTGCGGCGCTTCTTGATGACCGAACCCATGTGCGTGCTCCCGACGTCGTTGCGGCGCGGCGGCCACCGTCGACCGGGAGGTCGCACCGGGCGCCGCGCGAGGTGATGGCTCGTGTGCGACGACCCGGACCGTGCCGGTCCCGGCGTCGCTCGGCGTCCGAGCGTACCCGGCGCTCCCGCGGCGACGCTGCCGCGTGGAGCCACCGGCGTTCCGTGCCCACCCGCAGGGGGTGGGGTGGTGCGGTCGTGCGGTGTCGCCCGGAGGGCGACCGTCACGTCTCAGGCGATGGCGCGGGTGACTCCGCGCGCCCGAGCCGGCCCCTCTGCAGGGTTCCCGGCCCCGTCCAGGGCACCGCCCCGAGCTTGCGAGGGGTGGGGGGACGGGGTCCTCCTCCGGTGGAGGGCAGAGGGGTCCTCTGTCACGCGATGTCGGTGTAGGCGTCGCGCAGGTAGTCCTGGACGGCGCGCTCGGGCACGCGGAAGGACCGGCCGACGCGGACGGCGGCGAGCTCGCCGGCGTGGACGAGGCGGTACACGGTCATCTTCGAGACGCGCATCATGCTGGCGACCTCGGCGACCGTCAGGAAGGTGACGGCGGCGCGGGGGGCGGGGACCGGCGGGCGGCCGACGGGCGGCCGACGGGCATGGCGGCCGGGTGCTGCGGCGGGACCGGGCGGGCCATCGTGGCGGCCTGGATCGGCCGGCCGACGGGGCGCGGGCCGG
>NZ_FNIQ01000002.1 GCF_900104025.1 Geodermatophilus sp. DSM 45219
ACCCATTCCGAACCCGGAAGCTAAGCCTCTCAGCGCCGATGGTACTGCCCCGGAGACGGGGTGGGAGAGTAGGACGCCGCCGGACAACCATTCCAGAACGGGGGTCGGAGCCACGTGCTCTGACCCCCGTTTCTGTCATTTCTGCCCATCTCCTGCAGCACCGGGCGTGCGGCAGCACCCAGTCTCGAGGTACGCACACCCCCATGACTTCTCCGCGACGAAGTGCCGGCGGTTCCGGCGGACAAGGACCCCGCGGTGGCCGCACGGGCTCCGGTCAGGGCCGTCCGCAGGCCCGGGGTGGCGCGTCGCGCGGCGGCTCAGCCGGTCGGGGCGGTGAGGGCTCGTGGCAGGGGCGTGCCGAGGGCGGCCGCTCGTCCGACGGCCGGGGTTCGGGCTGGCAGGAGCGCCGTCCCGACCGTGAGCGACCGCAGCGACGTCCACAGGGTGGCAGTGCCGGCCGCACGGCAGGCGGGGAGTGGCAGGACCGGCGCCCGCAGCGTGAGGGCGGAGCCTCCGGTGGCGGTCCGCGTCGGGACTCGCAGGAGCGCCGTCCGCAGCGTGAGGGCGGAGCCTCCGGTGGGGGCCCGCGTCGGGACTGGCAGGAGCGCCGTCCGCAGCGTGACGGCGGGACTGCTGGCGGCGCACCGCGCCGCGAATGGCAGGACCGTCGTCCGCAGGGTGACCGTCCGGCGGGCGCCCGCGGGGAGTGGCGTGACCGACGTCCGCAGGGCGACTCGTCCCGTACCGAGCGCTCGGGGTGGCAGGAGCGCCGTCCGCAGCGTGAGGGCGGACCCTCCGGCGGGGGACCGCGCCGCGAGTGGCAGGACCGGCGCCCTCAGGCCGGCGCGCGCCCGGAGTGGCGGGACCGTCGTCCGCACGACGACGCCCCGCGGGCCGAGCGTCCGGCGCGGAGTGGGTGGCAGGAGCGCCCCCAGCGTGGCGACCGGGACCAGACCGATCGCGGCGGCTGGCGGGACCGGCCGTCCGCGGGTCGTCCCGGTGGCTCGGCTCCGGAGCGGCGCGAGGAGCGTCCTCACCGGACCGGTGCGCCGCGCGGTGACCGGCAGCCTCGGGAGGAGCGTCCGGGCCGACAGCGCGGCGACTGGCGGGACCGCCGTCCCTCCGACGACCGTCGCGGGCACCCGGAGCGGGAGCGGCGCCCGGCCCGCAGTGCGGACCGCACCCCGCCCGCACCGGCCGGCCCCGAGATCCCCGACTGGGCCGACCCCCGTGAGCTGGACCAGACGGTGCGTGCGGCACTGCGCGGGCTCGACCCTCGCAACGCCCAGCGTGTGGCGGGCCACCTGGTCGTCGCAGGCACCCTCCTCGACGACCAGCCCGAGGAGGCACTGGCGCACGCCCGGGCGGCCCGCGACCGGGCGTCGCGGATCGCCGTCGTGCGCGAGGCGGTCGGCGTCGCGGCCTACCACGCCGGGGACTACGCGGAGGCGGCCCGCGAGCTGCGCGCGTACCGCCGGATGAGCGGCGAGCCGGGGTACCGCGCGGTGCTGGCCGACTGCGAGCGCGCGCTGGGGCGCCCCGACGTCGCCCTGCGCCTGGTGCGCGAGGCGCTGACGGAGCGGCCGGACGCGGAGGAGGCCGTCGAGCTGCAGCTGGTCGAGGCCGGGGCCCGCCAGGACCTCGGCGAGCTCCCCGCGGCCCGCCTGGTGCTCGAGGGGGTCCTCGGTGGGCGGCCGCGGCCGGACGCCGTGGACCTCACCGACCCGACCGTGCTCCGGGTGGCCACCGCCTACGCCGACCTCCTCGCGGCGGCCGGCGACGACGAGGCCGCGGCGCTGTGGGACGCCGCGGTGGCCGCGCACACGCCCGAGGAGCCCGACGTCGAGTTCTCCGAGGAGGAGCTGCCGGTGGTGGCGGCCGAGGTTGGCGACGGGGTGGACACCCGGGCCGACGAGCCGTCGACCGAGCCCGTGGACGCCGAGCCCGGGAACGCCGAGCCCGTGGAGGCCGAGGCCGCGGACGCCGAGCCCGTGGAGGCCGAGGCCGCTGCTGAGGCCGACGCCGAGGCCGACGCCGAGGACGACGCCGCTTACGACTTCGCCGAGGACGTCGAGGCCGAGGTCGCCGAACTCCTCGGCGAGACCGACGCGGACGACGACGCGGACGACACCCCGCCCCGGGACGGCGCCGAGCACTGACCTCCGACCGCGGGGGTTCCGTCGTCCACACCGGCGTCGTCGGTCCACAGACTCCCGGCGGGCCTGGTCTGCCCGTGAGGGGACGGCGAGGCTGCGGTCATGAGCGTGGCTGTGATCGACCGGAACGACGTGGTGCTCCGCGGGAAGCTGTCCGCACCCGCCGAGCTGCGGACCCTGCCCAGCGGCGACACGCTGGTCAGCTTCCGCCTGACGGTGCGGCGGCCCGAGCCGCAGGTGCGGGGGCGCACCACCGACACGCTGCCCTGCATCACCTACGACCGGGCGCTGCAGAAGCGGATCGCCGCGTGGCAGGCCGGTGACGTCGTGGAGATCGAGGGCGCGCTGCAGCGCCGGTTCTGGCGCACACCGACCGGCACCACCTCGATGACGGAGGTCAACTGCCGGCGCGGGCGCAAGGTGCCGCGGTCCGCGGGGGCCGACGCCCGCAGCGCGTGACCGGACGGTCAGTCCGCGTGCGGCCGCAGCACCAGACCGGTGCGCGGCTTCGGGACGAACAGGGTCGACTTGCGCGGCATGCGGGCACCCGCCCGGGCGACGGCGGCGACGTCGGCCGGCGAAGCGGCTCGAAGCAGCACGGCCACCCCGTGGCGGGCCGGCGCTCCGTCGAGCGCCTCCTCGATGCTGTGGGCGATGTGGACGCCGTCGGGGTCGTCGGTGCGCCCCCACATCTGCTGCACCAGGCCGTGGTGGGCCAGCACGACGTCCAGCCCGCGCCAGGCCGCGGGGGCGTCGGCGGGCACCGCGTCGCAGACGTCGGACGAGGGGGTGTCCAGCCGGACCAGGCGCCGGCCGTCACTGACGACCATCCCCGCCTCGCCGGGGTCGGCGAGCCATCGCCGCACCGCCGGAGCCGGGCCGTCGTCGCCCACCGGCAGCTCGGTCGCGCGGAAGCCGGCCGACGCCGCGGCGAGTGCCTCGGTGAGGGGGAGGCCGGGCACCACGCGGTGGATGGGGTTCACCCGGAGTCCCCCCGGTCCCATGGAGGTGAGCAGCGCCAGGATCGTCGCCGCCCCGTGGGCGCGTGCCGCGGCGAAGCGGTGGTGCCCGTCGGCGATGACCGCGCCGGTGTCGGCGAGCGCGGCGGTGACCTGTTCGATCGTCGTGGGGTCGGGCACCCGCCAGAGGGAGTGCCGGACGCCGTCGGCGTCGGTCAGCTCCAGCGTCGGCGCGCCCTGCTGTGCCGCTGCGGTCAGGGCCGGGACGGCGGGGTGCGGGTCGTGCGCGAGGACGATGGGCTCGAGGTCGGTCGCGGTGGCCTCGAGCAGCGCCCGGCGGCCCTCCACGGCGACCGGGAAGGTGTCCTCGTGCGGCAGCACGGCGCGGGAGCCGTCCGGCGGCAGCCCCACCGCGGCGAGCCAGCCGACCGTCGCGGGCGCACCGTCGGCGGGGTGCATCGCGTAGACCCACAGGGCGGGCTCGCCGTCGCGCTCGAGCACCCCGGTGCGCTGCCACTCGTGCAGGGTCCGCGCTGCCTGCTCGACCGGCCGCGCCCCGTCGGGTCCCGACGCGACGACGGGCAGGATCAGGCGGACGATGTTGTGTGGGTCGGCCGCGGTCAGGCGTTCGCGGCCCTCCGGCGTCACCAGGTCGTAGGCTGGCGAGCTGACCCGGGCCAGGGCGTCCGGGTCCCGCCGCCGGTAGGTGAGGGCGCGGAAGGGCCGGACGTCGAGGCCCGTCGCAGTTGCCAGGAGCGGGGAGTCCGCGGACGACGAGGGCACGACGGAGATCGTAGGAGCGGTGCGCTCCGGTGGGTGACGAGCGTGGGCCGTGGGGGAGGGCCGGCGGCGTCGACCGCGGCCGGCGGCACCCGGAGCAAGGGAGCGGCGGTGTCCGACGCGGGGGTGCCCGACGGTGACGTCTACGACTGGTACCAGCGCGGCCTGCAGTTGCTGGCCAACCGTGACCCGGCGGCGGCCGCGACGATCCTCGCTCGCGCTGCGGAGGCCGAGCCGGGGTCGCGCAGCCTGCTCGAGGCGCTCGCGCGGGCCCAGTACGACGCCGGCCGCTACACCGAGGCGATGCGCACGTTCCGCGAGCTGACCGTCCGCAACCCGGCCGACGACTACGCGCAGTTCGGCCTGGGACTCGCGGCCAGCCGGGCCGGGGACCTGGACCTGGCCGCCGAGCACCTCGCCCTCGCGGTCGCGATGCGGCCGGACCTCGGGCACTACTCCCGGGCGCTGCGTGGCGTGCGCGCCCGCCGCGGCGGGGAGACGTCGTGAGCGCCGCGCCGGTCCCGCTCAGCGCGGGCTCGACCCAGCCGCCGTGCGCCGTCCACGACGTGGCACTGCTCGACCTCGACGGCGTGGTGTACGTCGGGCCGGATGCGGTGCCCGGCGTGCCCCGGGCGCTGGCGGCGGCCCGGACGGCGGGCATGCGGCTGGGCTTCGTGACCAACAACGCCGCGCGCACACCCGAGGAGGTCGCCGGGCACCTCACCGCGCTGGAGGTGCCGGCCACGGCCGAGGACGTGATCACCAGCTCGCAGGCGGCGGCCACGGTCGTCCTCCAGCGGTTCGGTGCCGGCGCGCGCGTCCTGCCCGTGGGCGGGCCGGGCGTGACCGCCGCCCTCCGCGCCGCGGGCCTGACCGTGGTCCACCGGGCGGAGGACCGGCCGCTGGCGGTCGTGCAGGGCTACGGCCGCGACGTCGGGTGGGTCGAGCTGGCCGAGGCCGTGGTGGCGGTCCGCGACGGGGCCGAGCACGTCGCCACCAACGCCGACGCCACCGTCCCCTCCCCGCGGGGGCCGCTGCCCGGGAACGGGGCGCTGGTGGGGGTGGTCAGCGCCGTGACCGGCCGCCGTCCGCTGGTGACCGGCAAGCCGGACCCGGCGATGCACGCCGAGTGCGTCCGCCGGACCGGGGCGCGCCGTCCCCTCGTCGTGGGGGACCGGCTCGACACCGACGTGGAGGGGAGCCGGCGGGCCGGCGCGGCGTCGCTGCTGGTCCTGACCGGCGTCACCGACGCGGCGGTCCTGCTCGCCGCCGGGCCCCAGCAGCGGCCGGACCTGCTGGCCCCCGACGCCGGTGGGCTGCTCACCCGGCACCCGCGCGTGGTCCCGGAGGGGGCGAGCTGGCGCTGCGGCAGCTGGACCGGTCGTTCCCGGGGAGAGGAGCTCCAGCTGGCCCAGGACCGGGCCGCCGCCACCGACCACGGCGACGGGCTGGACGGGCTGCGCGCGCTCTGCGTCGCGCACTGGGCCGGATCCCCGGGGGCGGCTGCCCCGGTCCGGGTGCTCGCCGCCGACGAGGCGGCCGCGGCCGCGCTGCGGGCATGGGGACTGCCGTCCTGAGGCGCCCGGGGAGCCGCGCGGCCCTCCTGCGGGTGCCCGCCGGGAGGTCGCGGGCGGTGGGGCGCAGGAGGGCTCCTCAGAGCAGCGTGCGCAGCCGGAGCATGTCGCGCAGGCCGGCTTCCAGCTTCACCCGCCCCGACGCCCAGGCCGGTCCGAAGGACAGCCGGCCCTCGGTCAGGCCGACGAGGTCGTCACTGGACATCGTGAAACGGATGTCGGCCTTGTCCAGCGACTGGCCGTCGGGCTCGGCCCGCAGATCGCGCACCGACCCGCGTGCCAGCCGGCCGCGGACGACCTGGCCGAGGTCGGTCAGCCGGCAGGACAGGCTCCGGTCCAGGCCCTGGGCCGCCGGCTTGGCCGCGAGGTCGCCGAGGATGCCCTCCAGGGCGGTCATGCACTGCTCCATCGTGGCCACGCGGGCACGCCTCCATCGGGTCGGGGGACCGGGCGGCCGAACGCTAGCGTCCGCCGGCGAGCCGTGCGCGTCGCCCCCGGCCGGTACCGTGGCGAGCCGGGGGAACAGCACCGGGCCACACCGCGGGCACCCGTCCCCGACGTCCCTCCGGCGCACCCCGCCGCCCTGCCCGACCACCCGAGAGGCGAGCGATGACCGAGCCGAACCCGCCGCGACCGGTCCCGGGCCCGCCCCGGCCCGGTCCGGGGGGCGGCCCGGTCCCGGGCCCGGCCGCGACGGGCACGCGCACCGCCGACGTCGGCAGCGAGCCGGCCGCGTCCTTCGCCGGCCTGGACCAGCGGCCGGTCGCCGAGCACGTCGCCGTCTTCGAGGCCGAGCACGCCCGGCTGCAGCGCGAGCTCGGCACGATCGACCAGCTCTGATGGTCCGCCGCAGCCGGCTCGACGCCGAGCTCGTGCGGCGGGGACTCGCCCGCTCGCGTGAGCACGCCGTCGCGCTGATCGCCGACGGGCGCGTCGCCGTCTCCGGGCGGGCCGCCACCAAGCCCGCCACCGGGGTCGACGCCAACACCCCGGTCGTCGTGCGCACCGACCCCGACCAGCCCAGCTGGGTGTCCCGCGGCGCGCACAAGCTGCTCGGTGCGCTGGAGGCCTTCCCGGTCGCGTTGGGGGGCCGGCGCGCCCTCGACGCCGGCGCGTCCACCGGGGGGTTCACCGAGGTGCTGCTCCGCCGCGGCGCGCGGGAGGTCGTGGCCGTCGACGTCGGCTACGGCGAGCTGGCCTGGTCGCTGCGCACCGACGAGCGGGTGACGGTGCTCGAGCGCACCAACGTCCGCAGCCTGACCCCCGAGCAGGTCGGCGGCCCGGTCGACCTGGTCGTCGCCGACCTGTCGTTCATCTCGCTGCGGCTGGTGCTGCCGGCGCTCGCCTCCTGCGCCACCGCCGAGGCCGACCTGCTGCCCATGGTCAAGCCGCAGTTCGAGGTCGGCCGCGAGCGGCTCGGTGCAGGCGGCGTGGTGCGCGACCCGGCACACCGGCAGGACGCCGTCCTGCAGGTCGCGCAGGCCGCCGCCGCGCTCGGTTGGGGGACGGCGGGCGTCGTCGCCAGCCCGCTGCCCGGGCCGGCCGGCAACGTCGAGTTCTTCCTGTGGCTGCGCCGTGACGCCGGCCCGCCGCGCGAGGACGACGTGCGCCGCGCCGTCGAGGACGGGCCGTCGTGAGCACCGCGGGTACCCAGGACCCACGACCCAGGCACCAGAGGCGCCGCCGGCACCCGCCGGCCGCCGTTCCCCGAGGAGGACCCGTGACCGAGCTCGCGAGGTCACGCAGGGACCCAGCACTGTCCGGCGCGCGACCGACGAGCGCCGGCGAGGAGGAAGCGTGACAGAGGTCAGTCCTGCCGTGTGGGCGCCGAGCGGAGGCCGGCACGTGCTGCTCGCCGTCCACACCGGCCGCCAGGACATCGTCGAGCTCGCCCGCAGCTCCGCCGCCCGGCTGGCCAAGGGCGGCATCACCGTGCGGCTGCTCGAGGACGAGGCCGTCGCGCTCGGCATCGAGGGCGCGCAGGTCGTGGCCGCCGACGCCGAGGCCGCCCGCGGCGCGGAGATCGTCATGGTCTTCGGCGGCGACGGCACCTTCCTGCGCGCCGCCGAGCTGGCGCGGTACAGCAACGCCGCGCTCATGGGCGTGAACCTGGGCCGGGTCGGCTTCCTCGCCGAGACCGAGCCCGAGGCGGTCGAGGAGACCCTCACCGCGATCGAGCGGTGCGAGTACTCGGTGGAGAAGCGGCTGGCGATCGAGGTGGACGTCCTCGACGCGAGCGGAGCCGTCGTCGGCGGCACCTGGGCGATGAACGAGGCGTCGGTGGAGAAGTCCGAGCGCTCCCGGGTGCTCGACGTCGTCGTGGCCATCGACGGCCGCCCGCTGACCAGCTTCGGCTGCGACGGGGTGCTGTTCGCCACCCCCACCGGGTCCACCGCCTACGCCTTCTCCGCCGGCGGACCGGTCGTGTGGCCCGACGTCGAGGCGATGCTCGTCGTCCCCTCCAACGCCCACGCCCTGTTCTCCCGCCCGCTGGTGACCTCGCCGGACTCGGTGCTCACCGTCGCCATCCCGGCCGACGGCAACCGGGCCCGCGTCTCCGCCGACGGCCGGCGCGCGCTGGAGGTGCCCGAGGGCGGGCGGGTCGACGTCCGCCGGGCCGCCCGGCCGGTGCGCATCGCCCGGGTGCACAAGGCGACCTTCGGCGACCGGCTGGTGGCCAAGTTCGGGCTGCCGGTGCGCGGCTTCCGGGACGCCCGCCGGCACGACCCGGGCCGGGAGATCGGCGCCGACCGCAACGTGCTCACCCGCGGCTACGTCGGCGGGTACCCGGGGGAGGAGGGCCGCGGTGCCGGCACGGACGACGACGCGTGAGGCCCGGCGGCCGGCCCGCCGCGCGCAACCGGTGGAGGAGCCGGCCCCCGCGCCGCTGGGCCGGCTGACCGAGCTGCGGATCCGCGGCCTGGGGGCCATCGACGACGTCACCCTCGACCTCGGTGACGGTCTCACCGTGGTCACCGGCGAGACCGGGGCCGGCAAGACGATGGTGGTGACCGGGCTGACCCTGCTCTTCGGCGGCCGCGCCGACCCGGGGCGGGTGCGCGCCAACGGGCGGGCCGGCGTGGAGGGCCGGCTGGTGCTGCCGCCGGACTCCCCGGTCTGGGAGCGGGCCACCGATGCCGGCGCGGAGCCGGACGACGACGGCACGCTGATCCTGGCCCGCACCGTGAGCGCCGAGGGCCGCTCGCGGGCGCACCTCGGCGGGCGCAGCGTCCCGGTCGGCGTCGTCGCCGAGCTGGCCGAGGGGCTGCTGGCGGTGCACGGGCAGAGCGACCAGCTGCGGCTGTCGCGCCCGGCGGAGCAGCGCCGGGCGCTGGACCGCTACGCCGGCACGGCGCACCTGCAGCTGCTGGACCGCTACCGCGAGGTGCACACCCGCTGGCGGCAGCTGGCCGCCGACCTGGAGCGCCGCCGCGGCCGGGCCCGGGAGCTGGCGCAGGCCGCCGACGTCCTCCGGCACGGGCTGGCGGAGATCGACGCGGTCGGCCCGCAGCCGGGTGAGGACGACGAGCTCGACACGCAGGCCCGCCGGCTCAGCGACGCCGACGCGCTCCGGGCCGCCGCCGACGAGGCCCGCACCGCCCTGGTCGGCGACGTCACCGGCGACCTGGGCGAGGACCTGCCGCAGGACGCCACGGCGGCGCTGGCCATCGCCGAGCGGGCGCTGGCCGCCTCCGACGACCCCACCCTGGTCATGCTCGCCCAGGACCTGAACGACGCGGTCGCGGTGGTCTCCGACGTCGCCGGCCAGCTGGCCAGCTACGTCGCCGACCTGGACGCCGACCCCGCCCGGCTGGCCGAGGTGCTGGACCGCCGGGCGGCGATCACCGCGCTGGTGCGCAAGTACGCCGACGTGGGCGAGGGCGTGGCCGGCGTCCTGGCGTGGGCCGAGGACGCCCGCCGCCGCCTGGACGAGCTGGACGTCTCCGACGAGGCGCTGGAGGCCCTGGAGGCCGCCCGTGACGCCGCCCGGTCCGAGGTCGACGAGCTGGGTGCGCAGGTGTCGGCCGGGCGGCGGGCGGCCGCCGAGGGGTTCGCCGCGGAGGTGGGCGCCGAGCTCGCCGGCCTGGCGATGAGGAGCGCGCGGGTCTCTTTCTCGATCGAGAGCGACCCGGCCGCGCCCGGCCCCGAGGGCGTCGACGAGGTGGCGCTGCTCATGGCCGCGCACCCCGGCGCCCCGCCGCGGCCGGTGCACAAGGGCGCCTCCGGCGGCGAGCTGTCCCGCGTGATGCTGGCCATCGAGGTCGTCTTCGCGGGAGCCGACCCGGTGCCGGTGATGGTCTTCGACGAGGTCGACGCCGGGGTCGGCGGGCAGGCCGCGGGGGAGATCGGCCGGCGGCTGGCGCGGCTGGCCCGCCGCCACCAGGTCGTCGTCGTCACCCACCTGGCGCAGGTGGCCGCGTTCGCCGACACGCACCTGGTCGTGGACAAGTCCCCGGACACCGGCGCGGGCGTGACCGCCACCGACATCCGGGCCGTCGACGGCGAGGACCGGGTGCGCGAACTGGCGCGGATGCTCTCCGGTCTGACCGACAGCGACACCGGTCAGGCCCACGCGCGCGAGCTGCTCGCCGTGGCGGCGACCGCGCGCACGGTGGAGTGAGTCCAGACCCGCAGGAGTGAGGGCCGGAGAGGAGGGGTAGGGCCGGGTCGTGCCCCATCGACGTCGCACCGCCGCTGACGCGCGGCCCCTCGTCCCCTCAGCCCCGACCGGCTCCGCCCGGTGAGCTGCTTCTCCTCCGCCGACGAGTCGGCGCACTACGGGTTCAGTGTCTGCATGCTGCTGCAGCAGTACCGCGAGCAGCTGGGCTGGGACGCCGACGGCGTGGCCGAGCTCGGTACCGGTGACGCCACGGCCATCGCCGACGTGGTGGCCGGGCTGCCCGGGCTGCGGGTGCGCAGCTTCGACATCAGCGCGCCGTCGGTCGAGCGGGCCCGGGAGAACATCGCCGCCCGCGGGGTCGCCGACCGCTACACCGTGGAGCTCGGCGACTTCTTCGACAGTGCGGACTCCGCGGCCGGCCCGCCGGTGTCCACGGTGATCGCCAACCCGCCCTACATCCCGGCGCCGGACCGCGACATCCTCATGCCCGAGCTGTGGGGCGGGGTCCACGGCAACGACCTGGTGCTGCAGCTGCTCAAGGCGGGCTACCGCAACGTGGTCACCGCGGTGCCGAGCTACGCCGACCCGGAGACGACCGTCCGCACCGCCGAGGACCTCGGCTACCGGGTCGTCAACTTCCTCGCCATGGGCCTGGACTACGGCGAGTACAGCAGCGAGCCCAAGGTGCGCGACCACGTCCGCCGGCTGTGCGCCGAGGGCCGCGGCTGGGCCGGGGAGGACGAGTACATGGTCGCCGTCGCGCTGTTCACCCAGGACCCGGACATCCCCGGGGACCGGGGCACCCAGCTCCTGCGCGCCCTCCAGCTCGGCACCTGACCCCGGCGGTCACCCCAGCGGCGCGCAGAGCGCGGCCGGGTCGTCCGCGCAGCCGCCGGACCAGACGGTGACCCGGTCCCACGGGCCCTCGGCGTTGCTGCCGGCCTCGTTGCGCAGGCCGGACACCCGCAGGACCAGGTCCGCGGCGGGCACCCCGGCGGGTGCGACGACGTAGGCGGTGACCGGGACGTCGACGCCGCTGGTCCAGAACCCGTCGACCGTCGGCGTCGTCGTGCCGTCCTGGCACCAACGGGTGTCAGGGGCGGAGGACTCGACGAAGACCGCCGCGTCCGGCGCCGGCTCGCCGCCGTCGGCCGAGGTCAGCGCGACGGTCGCGGCGAGCGCGGCCATCGCCGTGCCGGTCGTGTCCGCGAAGGCGACCTCGACGGCGGTCGTGCGCACCGAGCCGTCGTCGGCCAGCGCGCCGTCGGCGGCGAAGGACCCCGGCAGCGGCGGCAGTCCGTCCACGGGCGAGACCGCGACCCGCACCGTCCCGGTGGAGTCGAGTCCGTCGTGGCGGTCGGCGAGGGCGGCGGCCGCCACCTCGACCGGCTCGGGTGGCAGCCGGGGCAGCCCGGTGGGGACCGGGGTGGACGCCGCGGCCGGCGGATCCGGCTCGGCGAGGTCGGTCAGGAACGCGCAGCCCGACGTGGCCAGGACGACGGTCGCGGCCGAGGACAGGACGACCGGCCGCCGGGTGATCACGAGCGGGGACCCTGCCACGGTCGCGGGCCCATCGGCCCGCGACTCCGCCGGCTACCGCCGCTTGGCGTAGCCGGCGAGGCCGAACTGGAGCAGGGCCAGGCCGCGCTCGCCGCGGGTGCGCAGCTCGGCCGACAGCTCCGGGCCGGAGACGCCGGCGAGCACGCGGTCGCGGGCCAGCTCCAGCAGGGCCGCGTAGAGGCTGAGCACCGCGTGCGCGGCGAGCCAGGGCGCGAGCTCGCCGGGCTCCGACCGGGTCTCCTCGGCGATCAGCTCGGCCAGCGCGGTGGTCAGCTCGCCGAGGATCTCCCGCTCGCGGACCTGCAGCGTGCGGCTGCCGCGGATCACCTGCGCCATCTCGGCCACCCCGGCCGCGGCCTCCGGGGAGCCGAGACCGCTCATCGCCCGGACGACGAACGTGCCGGCCGCCGCGCTCACCGACTCACCGGCCGGGCGGGTGCGCACCGCCCCGAGCAGGGCCGCGCGCATGGGCGGGTCGGCCTCGAAGACCAGCCCCTCCTTGACCGGGAAGTGGTTGAACACCGTCTTCTCCACCACGCCGGCCCGCTGCGCGATCTCCACGACGCTCACCGCGTCGAAGCCGCGCTCGGCGAACAGCTCGGCGGCGGCCTCGATGATCGTGGCGCGGGTCTGCTGGCGGCGCCGCTCGCGCAGCCCGGGGCCGCGCAGGGCCCGCCGTCCGCGCCGGCCGCGTGCGGTGGCGTCCGGTTCGGCGGCCGCCGGCGGGACGGCGGGCGTGGTGGCGCCGGGCAGCGGGGGCGCCTCGTCCTCGGCGACCTCCGCCGGCTCCGGTGCGGGCACGTCGGGGACGGCGGCCCCGGGCGGCTCCGGCCGCACGTCGTCGTCCTCGTCGGTGCGGCCGACCGCGTGCGCCCCAGGAGTCACCTCGCCAACGCTAGCCAGGACGGCGGGGTGGTCCGGCGGGGCGGGTGGGGCAGGCGTGCCCGGCGTGTCGTGGTCTCCGTGGTGTCGGACACTCTCCGTGACTGGTATGTGGCGGAAGCGCGTCGTGGGGGAGTCGTCCGGCCCGCCCGTGGGAGAGTGCAGGCCATGCGCATCGGCTCCATCCGCCGTGGCCGGGCGCCGGAGGCGGCCCCCGGAGTGACCGGCACCGTGCGGCTGGACCGCCGCACGAAGAACCTCACCAAGCGGCTGCGCCCCGGGGACGTCGCGGTCATCGACCACGTCGACATCGACCGGGTGAGCGCGGACTCGCTGGTCGCCTGCCGGGTCGCCGCGGTCGTCAACGCCGCGCCCAGCACCTCCGGCCGCTACCCGAACCTCGGCCCCGAGATCCTGGTGAACGCCGGCATCCCGCTCGTCGACGGCGTGGGCAAGGAGGTGCTGTCGGCGGTCAAGGAGGGCACGCCGGTCCGGGTCGACGGCAACCAGCTGCTGCTGGCGGACGGCACCGTCGTCGCCGAGGGGACCGAGCAGACCACCGAGTCGGTCGCCGGGGCGATGGCCGAGGCGCGGGCGGGGCTCTCGGTGCAGTTGGAGGCCTTCGCCACCAACACGATGGAGTACATGAAGCGCGAGCGGGCGCTGTTGCTCGACGGCGTCGGTGTCCCCGACGTGGCCACCCAGATCGAGGGCCGGCACGTGCTGGTCGTCGTCCGCGGCTACGACTACAAGGAGGACCTGCAGGCGCTGCGGTCCTACATCCGGGACTACCGGCCGGTGCTCGTCGGCGTGGACGGCGGCGCGGACGCGCTGGTCGAGGCCGGTTACCGGCCGGACATGATCATCGGCGACATGGACTCGGTGAGCGACGACGTGCTGAAGAGCGGCGCCGAGGTCGTCGTGCACGCCTACCCCGACGGGCGCGCCCCGGGCCTGGCCCGGGTGCAGGACCTGGGGGTGGAGGCGATCACCTTCCCGGCCGCGGCCACCAGCGAGGACATCGCGATGCTGCTGGCCGACGAGAAGGGCGCCAAGCTGATCGTCGCCGTCGGCACCCACGCCACGCTCGTGGAGTTCCTCGACAAGGGCCGCGGCGGCATGGCCTCCACGTTCCTCACCCGGCTGCGGCTGGGCGGCAAGCTCGTCGACGCCAAGGGCGTGAGCCGGCTGTACCGCAGCCGCATCTCCACCCTGACGCTGGTCGTCCTGGTGCTCGCCGCCTTCGTGGCCATCGGCTCGGCGCTCGCCGTGTCCGCGGCCGGCCGCCTCTACCTCGACCTGCTGGCCGACCAATGGAACAGCTTCGTGTTCTGGCTGGAGAACCTCTTCTCGTGATCGACTTCCGCTACCACCTGGTCTCGCTGATCGCGGTCTTCCTCGCCGTCGCGCTGGGCATCGTCATCGGCACCACCGCGCTCAACGCGCCGATCCTCGAGGACCTCGAGGGCGAGGTGGCCGCGCTCGCCGAGGACAAGCGGGAGCTGGAGACCCGGACCCAGGAGCTGCAGGCCCAGCTGGACACCAGTGACGCCTTCGAGCAGGCCGTCGCTCCGTCCCTGGTCGCCGGCAGCCTCGCGGGGCGCAGCGTCGTGCTGGTCGCCACCGGCGAGGACGTCCCCGAGGAGACCGTCGAGGAGGTCACCACGCTCGTCGGCGAGGCCGGCGGCACGGTCACCGGCACCATCCGGCTGCAGCCGGGCTACAACGACCCGGCCACCGCCGCCGAGGTGCAGAGCTACGTCACCGGCCCGGGCCTGCCCACCGGCGTCACCCTGCCCGAGACCGACGACACCGGGCAGCTGGTCGGCGCGCTGCTGGCCCAGGTGCTGATGCGGCCGGCCACCCCCGGCGCCACCGCGCCGGACACCGCCGCGCTGTCCTCGGTGCTCGCCGGCCTGCGGGCCCTCGGCGTGCTGGACGTCGACTCCGACTCGGTCACCCCGGCCGACTTCGCGGTCGTGCTGACCGCCGGGGCCCCGACCGGGGACGACGCCGCGGACCGCACCGACACCCTGCTGGACCTGGCCCTCGCGCTGGACGCCGGCGGATCGGGCGCGGTCGTCGCCGGCGACCCCGCCTCGGCCGGCGAGGCGGGGCTGGTCGGCGCGATCCGCGCCGACCCGGAGCACTCCGCCGCGGTCTCCACCGTCGACAACGTCGACTCCGCGTCCGGCCGGATCAGCACCGTGCTCGCCCTCGGGCGGGAGGGCGAGGGCACGTCCGGCGCCTACGGCACGGGCGAGGACGCCCAGCCGGTGCCGCCGGTCCCCGCCGCCGCACCGTGACCCGCCGTCGCACGGGCGGCGGTGCGCGGCGGGTGCTGCTCGCCGCCGGCGGCGCGGCGCTCGCCCGCCTCGGCCTGGCCGGCGCGGCCGCGCTCGACGCCCGCCCGGCCGGCGCGCCCTGGCGGCGCACCAACTACGCCGGCCGCCCGGTCACCCTGCTCGGCGGCCCGGCCCTGGCGCTCGCCGCGACGGTGTCCGCGGTCGCCGGCGCACCGGCCGGCACCGGGGCGGCCGCCGCGCTGGTCGGCACGGTGTCCGGGGTGGTCGGCGGCTACGACGACCTCGCCGGTGCCCGTCCCGAGCAGGCCCGGGACAAGGGGCTGGCCGGCCACCTGCGCGCGCTGGGCGCGGGGCGGGTCTCGGCCGGCGCGGTCAAGGTCGCCGGCATCGGCGCCGCCGCCGCGGCCGCCGCGCTGCTGGTGGAGGCCCCCGCTGCCCCCCACGCCTCGCTCCGCTCGGCCCGGGGCGTTGCAGCGGGGCCGCTGCGCCGCCCCACCACGCTCGCCGACGCCGTCCTCACCACCGGGCTGGTCGCCGGCACCGCCAACCTGGTCAACCTGCTCGACCTGCGCCCCGGCCGGGCGGCCAAGGCCGCCGCGCTGGCCGCGGCCGCGGGCCTGGGCGGCCCGGCGGGCACCCTGGCCGCCGGGCCGCTGGGCGCGGCCCTCGCGGTGCTGCCGGCCGACCTCGGCGAACGGGTCATGCTGGGCGACGCCGGCGCCAACGCCGCCGGCGCGCTGCTCGGGCTGCGGCTGGCCGCGGTGCCCGGCCGCCCGGCGCGCGCCGGGGCGCTCGCGGTCGTCGTCGCGCTCACCCTCGCCAGCGAGCGGGTCAGCTTCACCCGGGTCATCGAGGCCACGCCCGTGCTGCGGGAGCTCGACCGGCTCGGCCGCCGGGGCACATGACCCGCGCGCAGGTCGTCCGGGGCGTCGCCGGGGCCGCCGCGCTGATCGCCGTCCTCACCGTGCTGGCCCGGCTGGCGGGGTTCGGCCGCACGCTGGTGTTCACCAACGCCGTCGGCGCCGGCAGCACGGGGGACACCTACCTGGCGGCCAACACCGTCCCGAACATCGTCTTCGAGGTCGTCGCCGGCGGCGCGCTGGCCGGCCTGGTGGTCCCCATGCTGGCCGGGGGCATCGCCACCGGCGACCGCGAGCAGGTGCGGCGGACCGCCTCGGCGCTGCTGGGCTGGACGCTGCTGGTGCTCACCCCGCTGGCCGTGCTGCTGGCGCTGTGCGCCGAGCCGGTGGCCCGGCTGCTGCTGGGCACCGGCGACCCGGCGCAGGTCGACCTGGCCGCCCGCTTCCTGGTCGTCTTCGCCCCGCAGGTGGTGCTCTACGGCATCGGCATCGTGCTCACCGGCGTGCTGCAGGCCCACCGCCGCTTCGCCGCCCCCGCGCTGGCGCCGCTGCTGTCCAGCGTCGTCGTCGCCGGGGCCTACCTGACCTTCGCCGTGATCGGCGGCAGCCGGTCGGCGGGGGACCTGTCGACCGCCGCCGAGCTGACCCTCTCGGTGGGGACGACGCTCGGCGTGGCCGCCCTGGCCTCCAGCCTGCTGCCGCCCGTGCGCCGGCTGCGGCTGGGACTGCGGCCGGCGCTGCGCTTCCCCGTGGGAGTGGCGCCGAGGGTGCGCCGGCTGGCGGTCGCCGGCGTCCTGACGCTGGCCGGGCAGCAGCTGGTCGCCGCCGTGGCGATCCGGCTGGCCAACGCCGGCGCACCCGACGGCACCCAGGTCGTCTACGTCGCCGGGCTGACCGTCTTCCTCGTGCCGTGGGCCGCGCTGGCGGTGCCGCTGGCCACCTCCGCCTACCCGGGGCTGGTCGAGCGGGCCGGGACCGGCGACGAGGCCGGCTTCCGCCGGGCGCTGGCCCCGGTGACCGTGCTGGTCGTCGTCCCCTCGACGGTGGGCGCGGCGGTGCTCGTCGCCTGCGCGGGCCCGATGGCGCGGGTGTTCCTCGCCGGCGAGCCCGCGGCCGTCGTCGCCGCGCTCCGGGACACCCTGGTCGCCTTCGCCCCCGGCCTGCCCGGGTACGGGCTGGTGGCGGTGCTGACCCGCGCGCTCTACGCCCGCGGGCTGTGGCGGTCGCCGACGGTCTGCGTGCTGGGCGGCTGGCTGGTCGCGGTGGCCGCCGACCTGGTCCTCGCCGCGGCGCTGCCCGCGGCCGACCGCGGGGCGGCGCTGGCCGCCGGGCACAGCACCGGGGTGACCGTGGCCGGCCTCGCGCTGCTGGTCGTGGTCGCCCGCGTCACGGGACCGGCAGGGCTGGCCGGGGTCGCGCGCACCGGGCTGCCCGCGCTGCTCGCCGCGGTGCTCGGTGGAGCCGCCGGGCTGGCCGTCGCCGGTGCGCTGGGGGTCGACCCGGTGCCGCAGGGGCCGCTGCCCGCGACCGTCGGGGCCGGGGTCCTCGCCGCGGCGTCCGCACTGGTGGTGGCCGCGGCGGTCATGATGGGGACGGCACGCGGTCCGCTCCGGGCGGCCGTGCGCGGACTGAGACGAGGCGAGACCCAGGAGGTGCACGGTGGCTGAGCGGCTCCCGCTGCAGGGCCGCCGGGTGGCCGAGGTCCTGGCCACCAGCACCGGCGGGGTGGGCACGCACGTGCGCGCCGTGCTGCCGGCGCTCGCCGCGGCCGGCGCCGACGTCCGGGTGTGCGGCCCGGCGGCCACCGAGGCGCTGTTCGGGTTCACCGCCGCCGGTGCCGCCTTCACCCCCGTCGGCATCTCCGCCGGCCTCGCGCCCGCCGCCGACGCCCGTGCCGTCGCCGCGCTGCGCCGGGCCACCGCCGACGCCGACCTGGTGCACGCGCACGGCCTGCGGGCCGGCCTGGTCGCCGCTGCGGCCCGCCGGCTGGGCGACCGCAGCCGGCCGCTGGTGCTCACGCTGCACAACGCCCTGCCCGAGGGCGGGGGCCCGCTGCGCCGCGTGCTCCGGCTCGCCGAGCGGGCCACGGTCCGCGGCACCGACGTCGTCCTCGCCGCGTCCGGCGACCTCGCCGAGAACGCCTGGCGGCAGGGCGCCCGCGACGTGCGCGTCGCCCCCGTGTCCGCCCCGCCGCTGCCGCCGCCGTCCCGGACGGCCGCCGACGTGCGCGCCGAGCTGGGCCTGGCCGACGGGCGGCCGCTGGTCGTCGCCGTCGGGCGGCTGCACCCGCAGAAGGGCTACGACGCCCTGCTCGACGCCGCGGCCCGCTGGGCCGCCGAGCCGCGACCACCGCTGGTCGCCGTCGCCGGCGACGGGCCGCTGCAGGACCGGCTCGCCGCCCGGATCGCCGCCGAGCGGCTGCCGGTCGTGCTGCTCGGCCGGCGCACCGACGTCGCCGACCTGCTCGCCGCCGCCGACCTCGCCGTGCTGCCGTCGGTCTGGGAGGCCCGCTCGCTGACCGCTCAGGAGGCGCTGCGCGCCGGCACCCCGCTGGTCGCCACCCGCACGGGCGGCCTGCCCGGGCTGCTGGGCGATGCGGCCGAGCTGGTGCCCGTGGGCGACGCCGCCGCGCTCGCCGACGCGGTCACCGGGCTGCTCGCCGACCCGGCCCGCGCGGAGGCGCTGGCCGCGGCCGGCACCGCGCAGGCGGCCACCTGGCCCGACGAGGCCGCCACGGCCCGCCAGCTGGTCGCCCTCTACCGCGAGCTGCTCGGCGCACCCCGATGACCCGGCTCGCGGCCCTGCTGCTCACCGTCCTGGCCGTCCTGCTGACCAGCGCATCCCCCGCGGGTGCCGCGACGGACGAGGGGACGGCGCGGGCCGACCGCGTGGTCGTCGTCGGCGTCCCGGGCCTGGTGTGGGACGACGTCGACCCGGCGGCCACGCCCCACCTCTGGGCGCTCGCCGAGGGGGCGCCGATCGGCGCGGTGTCGGTGCGGGCGGCGCGCTCGACCAGCTGCGTGCTCGACGGCTGGGCGACCCTCGGGGCGGGCAACCGCGCCCGCTTCCCGGCGCCGGACGAGTCGATCCCGCCGGTGCCGCTGCCCACCGTGCCGCTGCCGGGTGGGGCACCGGTCGACCCGGACACACCCCCGGCGGACGACGCCGCGCCGCAGGAGCCCACCCCGCCGGTGCCCCCCACCAGCCCCGCGCTGTCGCACTGCGGCCTGCAGGAGCGGCTGGCCCAGGCCGGGCTGGCCGACCCGCGGACCGCGGTCGCCGCCGTGGCGGCCGACCCCGCGACCGCCCGCTTCGGTGCCGATCCGGCGGCGCTCGGCGAGGCGGTCGGCTGCGCCACCGTCGTCGGCCGGGCGCCGGCGCTGGCCGCCGCCGCCCCCGGCGTGACGATCGGCCAGCGCGAGCAGCTGCCGGCCGATCCCGGGGAGCTGCTGACCGGCTGCCCGCTGGTGCTGGTCGGCCTCGGCGACCTCGTCGACGCCGGCGAGCCGGACCTGGAGACCAGCGACACCGGCACCGAGCCGCTGCCACGGGCCGCCGCGCTGGCCGGCATCGACGCCGCCCTGGGCCGGCTGGTGGACGCCGCGGCGGCCGCGCCGGGGGAGACGCTGCTGCTGGTGCAGGGCATCTCGGAGGTCAACGACGGCCGGGCGCAGCTGCACGTCGGCATCGCCTCGGGCCCGGGCTTCACCGAGCCGCGCTGGCTGACCTCGGCCAGCACGGGGCGGGCGCCGTTCGTGCAGCTCATCGACGTCGCCCCGACCGTCCTCGCCGCCCTGGGGCTGGAGCGCCCGGCGTCGATGAACGGCCAGCCGCTGCGGTCCGACGGCGAGCGGCCGCCGCTGGCGGAGGCGGTGTCGGTGCTCGAGCGGGCCAACACCGCCGCCTCGGTGCACTACCGGAGCACCAGCGCCTTCTTCTGGGGGCTGGTGCTGCTGGACGCCGCCGTGGTCGGCCTGGGGCTGCTGGTGGCCGGTGGACGGCGCCGCGACCGGGTCCGGCCCCGCAGCGCGCTGCGCCCGGTCGCCCTCGGCGCCGCCGCGGTCCCGGTGGCCGGCTACCTCGCCGGGCTGCTGCCCTGGGAGCGGGCGGGGGCGCCGCGCCTCGCGCTGGCCGCGAGCGTGCTGCTGGCCGCGCTGGTGGTGACCGCCGTCGCCGCGCTGGGGCCGTGGCGGCGCCGCCGGCTCGGCCCACCGCTCGCCGTCCTGGCCGTCACGCTGGGCACCCTGGTCGGCGACGTGCTCACCGGCTCGCACCTGGAGCTCAACAGCCTGCTCGGCTACGACGCGATCGTGGCCGGGCGGTTCACCGGCTACGGCAACCTCAGCTTCGGCCTGCTGTCGGTGAGCGCGCTGCTGCTCACCGCCGCCGCGGCCACCGCTGCGGGACGCCGCGCGCCGGCCGGGCGCGGCCGGCTGGTCACCGCCGCCGTCGTGCTCGGCGCGGGCGCGCTCACGGTGCTCGTCGTCGGGACGCCGGCGCTCGGCCGCGACTTCGGCGGCGTGCTCGCCGCGCTGCCGGGCTTCCTGCTGCTGGCGATGCTGCTCACCGGCACCCGGGTCACCTGGACCCGGATGGCCGGGGTGCTGGCGCTGGCGGTGGCCGCGGTCGGCGCGCTGGCCCTCGTCGACTGGCTGCGGCCGGCGAGCGAGCGCAGCCACCTGGGCCGGTTCGTCGAGCAGCTGCTCACCGGCGAGGCGTGGACGGTGGTCAGCCGCAAGGCCCAGGCCAACCTCGACATCCTGCTGGGCAGCCCGCTGGCCTGGCTGCTGCCGGTCGCGCTGGTCGCCGCGGTGTGGCTGGTCCGCCCGGCCGGGGGCGGGCGGCTGGGGAGCCGGCTGCCCGCGCCGCTGCGCGGGCCGGGGCTGCTGCGCGGGCGCGCCGACCTGCTGGCGCCCGGAGAGCGCGCGGCGCTGCGGGCCGGGCTGCTCGCCACCGCGCTCAGCCTGGCCCTCGGGGCGGCCGCCAACGACTCCGGGGTGGCCCTGCCGGCGACCGCGGCGTCCCTGCTCGTGCCGCTGCTGGTGTGGCTGGGCGCCGGCCCGCGCAGCGGCGCGGAGGTGTCCGACGGCACCCCGCCGGACCGGGCGGCCGACGGCGGCACCCGTGTTACGGTCGTCTCCCGTGGATCGACCGCATGGCACGCGTGACTATGACCACGGGATGAGGGGTCTCCTCCACAACTCCCAGCCGACGAAGTTCGTCTTCGTCACCGGCGGAGTCGTCTCCTCCCTCGGCAAGGGCCTGACGGCCAGCTCCCTCGGGGCCCTGCTCTCCAGCCGTGGCCTGCGGGTCACGATGCAGAAGCTGGACCCCTACCTCAACGTCGACCCCGGCACGATGAACCCGTTCCAGCACGGCGAGGTCTTCGTCACCGAGGACGGCGCCGAGACCGACCTGGACATCGGGCACTACGAGCGGTTCCTCGACACCGACCTCACGGGCCGGTCGAACGTGACCACCGGCCAGGTGTACTCCGAGGTCATCGCCAAGGAGCGGCGCGGGGAGTACCTCGGTGACACCGTGCAGGTGATCCCGCACATCACCAACGAGATCAAGTCGCGGATCATGGCCGCGGCGGGGTCGGGTGGGGGATCGGATCGCGTGGACGTCGTCATCACCGAGGTGGGCGGCACCGTCGGCGACATCGAGTCGCTGCCCTTCCTCGAGGCCGCCCGCCAGGTGCGCCACGAGATCGGCCGGGACAACTGCTTCTTCCTGCACATCTCGCTGGTGCCCTACATCGCCCCGTCGGGTGAGCTGAAGACCAAGCCGACGCAGCACTCGGTCGCGGCGCTGCGCAACATCGGCATCCAGCCCGACGCGCTGGTCTGCCGCTCGGACCGGGAGATCGGCACCGGCCTCAAGCGCAAGATCAGCCTGATGTGCGACGTCGAAGCCGAGGGCGTCATCTCCTGCCCCGACGCGCCCTCGATCTACGACATCCCCAAGGTGCTGCACCGCGAGGGCCTGGACGCCTACGTCGTCCGCCGGCTGGGCCTGCCGTTCCGGGACGTCGACTGGACGGTGTGGGGCGATCTGCTCGACCGGGTCCACGCGCCCAGGCAGACGGTGACGATCGCGCTGGTCGGCAAGTACATCGACCTGCCCGACGCCTACCTGTCGGTCACCGAGGCGCTGCGCGCGGGCGGCTTCGCGCACAAGAGCCGGGTGCAGATCCGCTGGGTGCCGTCGGACGACTGCCAGACCCCGGAGGGCGCCGAGCGGGCGCTGGCCGGCGCCGACGGCGTGTGCATCCCGGGCGGGTTCGGCGTGCGCGGCATCGACGGCAAGCTCGGCGCGATCCGGCACGCCCGCGTCAACGGCGTCCCGCTGCTGGGCCTGTGCCTGGGCCTGCAGTGCATGGTCATCGAGGCCGCGCGCAACCTGGCCGGGCTGCCCGAGGCCAACTCGGCGGAGTTCGACCCCGAGACCCCCGACGCGGTCATCGCCACGATGGCCAGCCAGGTCGACGTCGTCGCCGGGCGCGGGGACATGGGCGGCACCATGCGGCTGGGCAGCTACCCGGCGTCCCTGCAGAAGGGCTCGGTCGTCGCGCAGGCCTACGGCTCCACGGAGATCACCGAGCGGCACCGGCACCGGTACGAGGTGGCCAACGCCTACCGCGACCGCATCGGTGAGGCCGGCCTGGTGTTCTCCGGCACCTCCCCGGACGGGCTGCTGGTGGAGTTCGCCGAGCTGCCCCGCGAGGTGCACCCCTTCTTCGTCGGCACCCAGGCCCACCCGGAGCTCAAGAGCCGCCCGACCCGGCCGCACCCGCTGTTCGCGGCGTTCGTGCAGGCGGCGATCGACTTCTCCGAATCAGCGCGGCTGCCGGTGCCGATGGACGAGGCCGAGAAGGTGGCGATCTAGTGACCGGGCTCGCGAGGGCACAGGGCGGCAGAGCGCGGCCCGCCGCCAGGACGACGAGCGCCGGCGAGGAGGACTGATGGTGGAGCCGGCGCGGCCGGGCGAGTACGAGGTCCTCGCCAGCGAGACCGTGCACGAGGGCCGGATCATCACGCTGGTCAAGGAGACCGTCGCCATGCCCGGCGGCGGGGACAGCGTGCGGGAGATGATCCGGCACATCGGCGCGGTCTGCGTCGCCGCGGTGGACGACGAGGGGCGGATCGTGATGATCCGCCAGTACCGCCACCCGGTCCGCGGCTACCTGTGGGAGCTGCCCGCCGGCCTGCGCGACGCCGACGGGGAGGCCCCGCTGGCCACCGCGAAGCGCGAGCTCGCCGAGGAGGCGGGCCTGGCCGCCGAGCGCTGGGCGCTGCTGGCGAACAACCTGAGCACGCCGGGCTTCTGCACCGAGCAGATCCTCGTCTACCTCGCCGAGGGGCTGTCGGCGGTGGACCTGCCGGAGGGCTTCGTCGTCGAGCACGAGGAGCTGGACATGACCGTCGAGCGGGTCCCGCTCGACGAGGCGGTGCAGCGGGTGCTCGCCGGGGGGATCCGCAACTCCTCGGCGGTCATCGGGGTGCTGGCCGCGGCGCAGGCCCGCGCCACCGGCGCGCAGCTGCGCCCCGCCGACTCCGAGTAGCGCCTACCGAGGTGCCTTTCGCGCGCGGAAGGCACCTCGGTCGGCGTGCTCAGCCGATGACGACGGCGTCCGAGGTGCCCACCTGCACCCAGCGCAGGACGCCGAAGGTGTCGGGCACCTCCTCCTCCAGCCAGAACACGTAGGGGACGCCGGAGGTCAGCCCGGCGAAGGCGACGGTGACCGGCACGCAGTCCTCGGGCTGGGCGGCGATCTGCACCGGCGGGTCGGGCTGCAGGCCGCTCACCAGCCGCTGGCTGACCGCCTGCACCCGGTAGCGCTGCACGTCGGCGTCGCCGTCGGCCTGCCAGCTGACCGTGGCCGACGCGACGCCGGGGACCACACCGGGCAGGATCCGCCGCGGGTTGCCGTAGCCGCCGCACTCCGACGGCGGCGGGTCGGTGTCCGGCATGACGCCGTAGGGCACCCCGGGCCGCACCGCGACCTCGATCGGCCGGGGCCGGGGGATGTCCACGGTGTCCACCGGCGGCACGGCGGCCGGCGCGGCGGGCGGGACGGCGACGACGCGCACCGGGTCGGGCAGCGCGGCCGCGGGCGCCGGGACGGCGGGCAGCGCCGTCGGGGTGGCCGTCACCGTCGCGGCCACCTCGGTGACCGGTCCGCTGAACGCGATCAGCCCGACCGCCGCCACCGCGGCGACGGTGCCGCCGTGCCCGCGCGGCCGTCGCTGCCGTCGTCCCCGCCCTGCCACGCAGTACCTCCCGGTGTCCCACCCGTCATCGGCAGTCCCACCGGTCTCCTCAACCCCAACGGCGCACGTCGTCCCCGGTCGTGGGCAGGCCGAGGCGGGCGAGCTCCACGGACGCGAGCGCGCGGGTCGCCGCAGGGTCGCCCGAGCGCCACGCGTCGGCGGTCCCCGGCGGGAGTGCGGCGAGCCGGGACAGCGGGGCGGTGGCCAGCGCCCGCGCCGCCAGGACGTCGGGGTCGGCCGCGGCCAGCCGCCGCGCCGCGACGGCCGCCCGCGCCCAGCCCAGCCGCCACGGCAGCCAGCGCAGCAGTGCCCAGCCCACCGGCAGCACCACCAGGACGACGGCGAGCACGGTGGCCAGGGTGCCGACGGCGTCCTGGGCGGCCTGCCCCGCCCCGCCCACCGAGCCGGCCGCCGAGCCGAGCGCCTCGAACGGCCCGGCCAGGTCGTCGCCGACGACCGGTACGTCCTCGGCGGCCTCCGCGGCCGAGGACATGCTGCCGGCGACCGACGCGCCGAGGTCCTCCACGGCGCGGCCGGGCTCGGCGAGGGCGAGCACCGCCCCGTGCACCGTCCGGGCCACCACCACCCAGAGCACCAGCCAGGCCACCATCCCCAGGTCGGCGGCCAGCTGGCGCCCCCGCAGCGCGGGGGACGGGGCGTAGAGGGGCATCGGGTTCCTCCGGAGGTGGTCGGCACGGGCCGGACGGCCCTACCCGGTGTCCGCGGCCGGGACCCTCCCGCGCGCGGCGTCCCGGGGCCCTGGCAGGCTGGGCCGGTGCTGACCTCCGACCAGGCCTGGGCCCTCCTCTCCGCCGCGCGCGAGGAGTGCGGGCGCGCCGGCATCCCGATGTCCTTCGCCGTCATGGACCCCGCGGGCCACCTCGTGGCCGCGCTGCGCACCGACGGCGCCCCGTGGATCTCCACCGACGTCGCCCAGGGCAAGGCCTGGACGGCGGCGGCCTACGGCATGCCCAGCGCCGGGCAGAAGGCGAAGATGGACAGCCTGCCCAACTTCTCCACCGCGCTGACCTCGATGACCGGCGGCCGCTTCACGCCCCAGCCCGGTGCCGTGCCGGTCTACGCCGACGGGCAGCTGATCGGCGCCCTCGGCGCCAGCGGGGGCACCGGCCAGCAGGACGAGGACGTCTGCAGCGCCGCCGTCACCGCCTGCGGGTACACGACCAGCGCCTGAGGCCCCCGGCCCCCTCGCAGGGTCCCTGGCCTCCTCGCAGGGTCCCGCCACGAGCGTGCGAGTGGCGGGGGGCGAGGGGGTCCTTCTCCTAGACTCCGCGCGAGGCGCGCCCCGACCGGGTGCGTCCACGAGGCGGTTGGGGCACCCGTCACCCTCGGGACGTCCCGCCGGGACCAGGAGTGCGGACGATGCGGGTCGGGGTTCCCCGAGAGGTCAAGAACCGGGAGTACCGGGTGGCGCTCACCCCTGCCGGGGTGACCGAGCTGGTGCGGGCCGGGCACACGGTGCTCGTCGAGCGGGGCGCGGGGGAGGGCTCGTCCATCCCGGACGCCGACTACACCGCCGCCGGCGCGACGATCGCCGCGTCGGCCGACGACGTGTGGGCCGACGCCGACCTGGTGCTCAAGGTCAAGGAGCCGGTCGCCGAGGAGTACCACCGGCTCCGCGCGGGCCAGACGCTGTTCACCTACCTGCACCTGGCCGCGTCGAAGGACTGCACCGACGCGCTGGTCACCTCCGGGACCACCGCGATCGCCTACGAGACCGTGCAGACCGCCGGCGGCGCGCTACCGCTGCTCGCCCCGATGTCCGAGGTCGCCGGCCGGATGGCGCCGCAGGTCGGCGCGCACAGCCTGGAGCGGGCACACGGCGGGCGGGGCGTCCTGCTCGGCGGCGCGCCCGGCGTCTACGCGGCCAAGGTCGTCGTCATCGGCGCCGGGGTGTCCGGGATGAACGCCGCCGCCATCGCGCTGGGCATGCAGGCCGAGGTCGTCGTCCTGGACCGGGACGTCGACAAGCTGCGCGCCGCCGACCGCATCTACCAGGGGCACCTGCAGACGGTGGCCTCCAACGCCTACGAGCTCGAGCGCGCCGTGCTGGACGCCGACCTGGTCATCGGCGCGGTGCTGGTGCCCGGGGCCAAGGCGCCCACGCTGGTGAGCAACGAGCTGGTCGCGCAGATGAAGCCGGGCTCGGTGCTCGTCGACATCGCCGTCGACCAGGGCGGCTGCTTCGAGGACACCCGGCCCACCACGCACGACGACCCGACCTTCCGGGTGCACGAGTCGGTCTTCTACTGCGTGGCCAACATGCCCGGTGCGGTGCCCAACACCTCCACGCACGCGCTGACCAACGTGACGCTGCCCTACGTCATGGCGCTGGCCAACGAGGGCACCGTCGCCGCGGTCGCCTCGGACCCGGCGCTGGCGCACGGGGTCAACGTGGTCGCCGGACAGGTGGTGCTGCCCGAGGTCGCCGAGGCCCACGGGATGACCGCCGTCCCGCTGGAGGAGGTGCTGTCCTGACGACGGCGACGGGAGCATCGCAGCGAGCGCCGGCGAGCGAGGAGCGGACCGGCGCGCGGAGTCGGGACCACGGGCAGGGCCTGAGCGCTGCCGCCACGACCTCTCCGATCGCGCGGGTGGTGACCGGCTACCTCGACCACCTGACCGTCGAGCGCGGGCTGGCCGCCAACACCATCTCCTCCTACCGCCGCGACCTGCGCCGCTACACCGAGTTCCTCGACGCGGCCGGGGTGCGGGGGCTGGGCGAGGTGGCCGAGTCCGACGTCGCCGGGTTCCTCGCCGCGCTCCGCCAGGGGGACGACGACCACCCGCCGCTGTCGGCGACCTCGGCGGCGCGCGCGGTGGTCGCCGTCCGCGGGCTGCACCGTTTCGCACTGCTCGACGGTCTGGTGCCCGACGACGTGGCCCACGAGGTGCGCCCGCCGTCGCCGGCGCGCCGGCTGCCCAAGGCGATCCCGGTCGAGTCGGTGGTCGCGCTGATCGAGGGGGCCGGCGCGCTGGAGGGGCCGCGCGGGCTGCGGGACCGGGCGCTGCTGGAGTTGCTCTACGGCACCGGGGCGCGCATCTCCGAGGCGGTGGGGCTGGCCGTCGACGACCTGGACCGCGGGCAGTCGGTCGTCCGGCTGGCCGGCAAGGGCGGCAAGCAGCGGATCGTGCCGGTCGGGTCCTACGCGCTCCGGGCGGTGGAGGACTACCTGGTGCGCGCCCGTCCGGCGCTGGCCGCGGCCGGCCGCACCGGGGTGCGCGGCGGCGCGCTGTTCCTCAACGCCCGCGGCGGGTCGCTGTCGCGGCAGAGCGCGTGGGCGATCCTGCGGACGGCGGCGGAGCGGGCCGGGCTGACGGCGGAGGTCTCGCCGCACACGCTGCGGCACTCCTTCGCCACCCACCTGCTCGACGGCGGCGCCGACGTCCGCGTGGTGCAGGAGCTGCTCGGCCACGCCTCGGTGACCACCACGCAGGTCTACACGCTGGTGACCGTCGACCGGCTCCGTGAGGTGTACGCGAGCAGCCACCCGCGTGCGCTGACCTGACAGCGCTCGGCCCGAACCCTCGGCGTCTTCTGCCAGTGGTCTCGGCTGGATGTGACCACTGTGTTGGCATGGGTCGCCAAGTCGACACGACTCGCGGCGTGCCTCCTCGGCCAACCGTGTCGATCTCCCTACCTTCAGTGCATCCCGCGCGGCAGACCGGCTGACCGCACCCGGCACGAGTCGGAACGGGCACGAGGTGGAGGACACGACAGCGATGGCGATCCGAGGGGACGCGGCCGGCCAGGCCTTCGCGCTCCCGACCGACCCCGAGCCCGAGATGGGTGCGGCCGCCTCGCGGCTGGACCCGGCCCGCGCGCGCATGCGCCGGCTGCCCGACCCCAAGCCCCTGACGCAGCACGGCCCCGCGCGGATCATCGCGATGTGCAACCAGAAGGGCGGCGTCGGCAAGACCACGTCGACCATCAACCTGGGCGCCGCGCTGGTCGAGTACGGCCGCAAGGTGCTGCTCATCGACCTCGACCCGCAGGGCGCCCTGTCCGTCGGGCTCGGCGTCCCGGCGCAGAACCTGGACCGGACCATCTACAACGCCCTGATGGAGCGGCGCACCTCGCTCAAGGACGTGCGGGTGCCCACCGACATCGCCGGCCTGGACCTGGTGCCGAGCAACATCGACCTGTCCGCGGCGGAGGTGCAGCTGGTCAGCGAGGTCGCCCGGGAGCAGACGCTGCTGCGGGTGCTCGCCGACGTCCGCGACGAGTACGACTACATCCTCATCGACTGCCAGCCCTCGCTCGGCCTGCTGACGGTCAACGCGCTCACCGCGGCGCAGGGCGTGGTCATCCCGCTGGAGTGCGAGTTCTTCTCGCTGCGCGGCGTGGCCCTGCTCGTCGACACGATCGAGAAGGTCAAGGAGCGGCTGAACCCGGACCTGGAGATCTCCGGGATCCTGGCCACGATGTACGACGCCCGCACGGTGCACTGCCGCGAGGTGTTCAGCCGGGTCGTCGAGGCCTTCGGCGACACCGTCTTCCAGACGGTCATCCAACGGACCGTGCGCTTCCCGGAGACCACGGTCGCCGGCCAGCCGATCACCACCTGGGCGCCGACGTCGTCCGGCGCGTCGGCCTACCGGGACCTGGCCAAGGAGGTCCTGGCACTGTGAGCGAGCTCGCGAGCTCACCGATGAGCACAGCCCGCCGCGTCGCGCTCCCGCCGAGCGCCAGCGAGGTGGCAGCGTGACGCGGCGCCCCGTCCTCCCCGGTGCGGCGGAGCTCTTCCGCCGCACCGACGCCGCCCCGGCGCCGGAGGTCACCGAGCTGCCCAGCATCAGCGCCACGGTGAGCTCGCCGGCACTGCGCGGGGCCCCGGCCCGTCGCGGCGACGGCGACACGGCCGCGCCGCTCACCCTGGTGCCCGGCGGGGCGGACGACGCCGACCCGCTGGCCGGCTTCCGCACGCCGCCGCCCGCCCCGGCCCCGGCGCCGGCCCGCCGTGGCCGCGCGCAGCGGACCGAGCGGACCAAGCACGACGAGAAGATCACCGTCTACATCTCCGCGGACGAGCTGCTCGCGCTGGAGAGCGCCCGGCTGACCCTGCGCGGCCAGCACGGCGTCGCCGCCGACCGCGGCCGCATCGTGCGCGAGGCGATCAACGTGCTGCTCGCCGACCTCGCCGAGCGCGGTGAGGACTCGGTGCTGGTCCAGCGGCTGAGGAAGTAGCCGCGGCCCGGTCCGCGGCGGTCGTCGTCCGTCAGCGTGTCTCACCGCGACCTGCCGACGAGCGTTCAGGGGGCCCGGGGTGGCCGCGACCGTCGGTGACCGCTCCTAAGCTGACCGTGTGACAGCGACGAGTGCGCCGGAGGTCGGCAGCGAGCGGTTCACCGTCAAGCTGACGAACTTCGAGGGCCCGTTCGACCTGCTGCTCCAGCTGATCGGCAAGCACAAGCTCGACGTCACCGAGATCGCCCTGTCGACGGTCACCGACGAGTTCATCGCGCACCTGCGGGCGCTCGGCGACGAGCTGCACCTCGACCAGGCCAGCGAGTTCCTCGTCGTCGCGGCCACCCTGCTCGACCTCAAGGCCGCCCGGCTGCTGCCCGCCGCCGAGGTGGAGGACGACGAGGACCTGGAGCTGCTCGAGGCCCGCGACCTGCTGTTCGCCCGGCTGCTGCAGTACCGCGCCTACAAGGAGGCCGCGGCCTTCCTGCGCGAGCGCGAGGCCGGCGCGGTCCGCCGGCACGCCCGCGACGTGGCGCTCGAGCCGCGGTTCGCCGAGCTGCTGCCCGAGGTGCTGCTGGGCGTCACCCCGGAGCAGTTCGCCGCGCTGGCCACCAGGGCGCTGACCCCGCAGGTGCCGCCGACGGTCGGTGTCTCGCACCTGCACGCGCCGCCGGTGAGCGTCGCCGAGCAGCTCGTGCTGGTGCGCACCCAGCTCCTGGGCCTGGGGACGGCGAGCTTCCGGACCCTGACCGCCGACTGCCCGCACGTCCTCGAGGTGGTGGCCCGCTTCCTCGCGCTGCTGGAGCTCTACCGCCAGCAGCGGGTGGTCTTCGAGCAGCTGACCCCGCTCGGTGAGCTGCACGTGCGCTGGACCGGCGGTGCCGACCCCGGGCCGGAGGAGGCCGACGCGGACGGGGAGTACACGTGACCGGGGACGAGCGGCCGCCCATCTCCTGGGACGCGCTGGCCGAGGAGCTCGCCGCCACCCGCGAGGAGGCCGAGCGGCGCGAGGGCGCCGACCCCGCCACCTGGGACGCCGTCGCCGCGGAGCTGGCCGTCCGGGTCGGCGAGCGGCCGGCGACGGTCGCCGGGCCCGCGCCCGTCGAGGAGCCCGCGCCGCTGCCGCCACCGGTGGCCGCCGTCCCCGAGCCCGAGCCGGCACCGGAGGCAGAGCCGGAGCCCGACCTCGACCCCGCCGCGCTGCGCGGCGGGCTGGAGGCGCTGCTGTTCGTCGCCGACACCCCGGTCGACGAGGTCACGCTGGCCGACGCGCTGCGCTGCCCGATGCCACGGGTGCGTGCCGAGCTCACGGCGCTGGCGGCCGGCTACGACGAGCGCCGCGCGGGGATGACGCTGCGCCGGGTGGGGGAGGGCTGGCGGCTGTACACCCGGGAGCAGTACGCCCAGGTGGTCGAGCGCCACCTCGTCGACGGCCAGCGCAGCCGGCTCACCCAGGCGGCGCTGGAGACCCTCGCCGTCATCGCCTACCGGCAGCCGGTGACCCGCGCCCGGGTGTCGGCGATCCGCGGCGTCGGGGTGGACGGCGTCATGCGCACGCTGATCTCCCGCGGGCTGGTGTCCGAGGTCGGCACCGACCCCGACAGCGGCGGCGGGCTGTACGGGACCACGCCGGTGTTCCTCGAGCGGCTGGGACTGGAGAGCCTCGACGAGCTGCCCGAGCTGGGCCCGCTCCTGCCCGAGCCGTCCTCCCTGCTCGACGAGCACCCCGACGCCTGAGAGAGGACCCCTCTGCCCCCGACCGCTCGCACGCTCGCGGCGGGACCCTGCAGAGGGGCCGTGCGCGAGGAACCCCGGCAATGCCGGACTCCCGCGCGGTCACCTGCGTCAGCGCGCCGTTGCACCAGCGCGAGAGCGGCAGGAACGGCGCGGGAGTCGGCCGGCGGCCGGGCCGGCAGAGCGGGGAACCTGCGGGCGCAGCGGCGGGAAGCGGCGTTCCGCCGGGTGGGAGACTGGACGGCGATGGACACCGCCCCGCACGACGATCCGACCCCCGGCCCCGGCGAGAGCTGGTCGGAGGACATGGAGCTCGCCCCCGCCCACCCCGGCGACCGTGGCCGCACCCGCACCGACCCCTCCGCGGAGGGTGAGCGGCTGCAGAAGGTGCTCGCCCGCGCCGGGGTCGGCTCGCGCCGGGTCGTGGAGAACATGGTCGACCAGGGCCGGATCAGCGTGAACGGCAAGCTGGTCACGGTCCAGGGCATGCGGGTCGACCCCGGGCGCGACAAGATCGCCGTCGACGGCGCCCGCATCGAGCTGCGCGACGACCGGGTCACCTACGCGCTGAACAAGCCGCCGGGTGTCATCACCGCGATGAGCGACGACCGCAACCGGCCGACCGTCGGTGACATGGTCGGCGACCTCGCGCCGGGCCTGGTGCACGTCGGCCGGCTGGACCAGGACACCGAGGGCCTGCTGCTGGTCACCAACGACGGCGAGCTGGCCCACCGGCTGGCCCACCCGTCCTACGGGGTCAAGAAGACCTACCTGGCGCAGGTGTCCGGGTCGATCCCGCGCGACCTGGGCCGCCGGCTGCGCTCGGGGGTCGAGCTCGAGGACGGCCCGGTCAAGATCGACTCCTTCACGGTCGTCGACACCCACGCCGGTCAGTCGGTCGTCGAGGTCGTGCTGCACGAGGGCCGCAAGCACATCGTCCGGCGGCTGCTCGGGCACGTGGGCCTGCCGGTGTCGCGGCTGACCCGCACCGCCGTCGGCCCGATCAAGCTCGAGCGGATGCGCAGCGGCTCCATCCGCCGGCTCACCCGCGCCGAGGTCGGTGCGCTCGAAGAGGTCGTCGGGCTCTAGGGCAGCCAGGCCACCGGGTCGGCCACGACGGCGTCCAGCGCCTGCAGTGCCGCGCCCGTGGCCCCCGCGGCCGGTGGCCCGGTCACGGCGAGGACGGTCGGTCGGCGCCAGCGCGCCGAGAGCACCCGCCGGCCCAGCAGCTCCTCCAGGCCGGGCCGCAGCACGTCGGCCAGCGCCGCCAGGTGACCGCCGAGGACGACGACCGGCAGGTCGAGCACGTTGACCACCCCGGCCAGCGCGACGCCCAGCGCGTCGGCCGCGGCGTCCAGGGCCCTGCGCACGGGAAGCTCCCCGGCCCGGGCCACCACCTCGGCCGGCGGGGTGTCCAGCGGCAGCCCGGCGGCGGCGAGCAGCGCGTGCCGCCCGGCGTACTGCTCCAGGCAGCCGGTGGAGCCGCAGCGGCAGGCCGGCCCGTCGGGGTCGACGCACACGTGGCCCACCTCGCCGGCCCATCCGGCGCTGCCGGTCAGCACCCGGCCGCCGAGCACGGCCGCGCCGCCGATGCCGATCTGCCCGGACAGGTAGAGGAAGTCCCGCAGCGGACCCGGCCGGCCGGGCGCGGTGTCGGCCACGGTGCGCGCGGCCAGGTCGGCCTCGTTGCCCACCACCGGGCGCAGCCCGCCGGGCAGCTGCGCGGCCAGCAGGTCGGGCGCGGGGACGTCGGTCCAGCCGAGGTTCGGCGCCCGCAGCAGCAGGTCGCCGTCCACCAGCCCGGGCAGTGCCAGGCCCGCGCCGGCCAGCCGGAGCCCCGCGGGCAGGCCGGCCACCAGGTCGGCGGTGAGCGCGCCGAGCCGGGCAAGCGTGCGCGCCGGGTCGCTGCCGACCAGGTCGTCGTCCTCGACGTGTTCGGCGACCACCCGGCCGCGCAGGTCCAGCACGCGGGCGGCGAGCAGCCCGGCGTCCACCTGCAGACCCAGCGCCCCGACGCGCGCGCCGGGCAGCAGCGGTGTGGCCGGGCGGCCGCGCCGGGGCGGGGTCAGGCGCTCGCCCTCGTCGAGCAGCCGGCCGGCGACCAGGTCGTCGACCAGCCGGGCGGCGGTCGCCCGCGTCGTCCCGGTGCGGACGGCGACGTCGGCGCGCGACAGCGGGCCGCCGGCGCAGACGGTGCGCAGCACGAGCGCGAGGTTGCTGCTGCGCAGCGTCGACTGCCGCGCCGCGGATGTCGGCGTCACCCCTTGAGGCTAGCCACCCGACTGGTTATGTTCCACGGGAGAACAAACTCGATGGAGGGATACCGCGATGACCGCACAGCCCCGGGACGTCCAGTTCACCTTCGGCCTCTGGACCGTCGGCTGGCAGGCCCGTGACCCGTTCGGCGACGCCACCCGCCCGGCGCTGGACCCGGTCGAGAGCGTGCACCGGCTGGCCGGGCTGGGCGCCTCCGGCGTGACCTTCCACGACGACGACCTCATCCCGTTCGGCAGCGGCGACACCGACCGGACCAAGCACGTCGAGCGGTTCAAGGCGGCGCTGGAGGAGACCGGCCTCGTCGTCCCCATGGCCACGACCAACCTGTTCACCCACCCGGTGTTCAAGGAGGGCGCGCTCACCGCGAACGACCGCGACGTCCGCCGGTACGCGCTGCGCAAGGTCATGCGGAACATGGACCTCGCCGCCGAGCTCGGCGCCCGCACCTACGTGCTGTGGGGCGGCCGCGAGGGCGCCGAGGTCGACTCCGCCAAGGACCTGCGGGCCGCGCTGGACCGCTACCGCGAGGGCATCGACACCCTGGCGCAGTACTCGGAGGACCGGGGCTACGGCCTGCGGTTCGCCCTCGAGCCGAAGCCGAACGAGCCGCGCGGCGACATCTTCCTGCCCACCGTCGGGCACGCGCTGGGGTTCATCTCGACCCTCGAGCACGCCGACCTGGTGGGGCTCAACCCCGAGGTCGGGCACGAGCAGATGGCCGGGCTGAACTTCACGCACGGCATCGCCCAGGCGCTGTGGCAGGGCAAGCTCTTCCACATCGACCTCAACGGCCAGCACGGGATCAAGTACGACCAGGACCTCGTCTTCGGCCACGGCGACCTGCTCTCCGCCTTCGGCACCGTCGACCTGCTGGAGCACGGCGGCCCCCAGGGCGGCCCGGCCTACGACGGCCCCCGGCACTTCGACTACAAGCCGCTGCGCACCGAGGACGTGGACGGCGTGTGGGCCTCCGCGGCGGCCAACATGCGCACGTACCTGCTGCTCAAGGAGCGCGCCGCGGCCTTCCGCGCCGACCCGGAGGTGCAGGAGGCACTGGCCGCGGCCCGCGTGCCCGAGCTGGCGCGGCCGACGCTGGGCGACGGCGAGACGTACGAGGACCTGCTCGCCGACCGCACCGCGTTCGAGGACTTCGACGCCGAGGCCGCCGGCGCCCGCCCGGGCGGTCAGGTGCGGCTCGCGCAGCTGGCGGTGGAGCACCTGCTCGGCGCCCGCTGATGCCTCTGGTGGCGGGGGTCGACTCCTCGACCCAGGCGTGCAAGGTCGTCGTCCGGGACGCATCCTCCGGCGCCCTGGTGCGCGAGGGCCGGGCGCCGCACCCCGACGGCACCGAGGTCGACCCGGCCGCGTGGGAGTCCGCCCTGGACCGGGCGCTGGCGCAGGCCGGCGGCCTGGACGACGTCGCGGCGGTCGCCGTCGGCGGCCAGCAGCACGGCATGGTCTGCCTGGACGACGACGGTGCGGTGGTGCGCCCGGCGCTGCTGTGGAACGACACCCGCTCGGCCGGCGCCGCGCGCGACCTCACCGCGGAGCTCGGCGGCGGGCAGGCGTGGGCCGACGCGGTCGGGCTGGTGCCGGTCGCCTCGTTCACGGTGACCAAGCTGCGCTGGCTGGCCGACGCGGAGCCCGCGAACGCCGCCCGCACCGCCGCGGTGTGCCTGCCGCACGACTGGCTGACCTGGCGGCTGGCGGGTGCCCCGGGACTGGACGCCCTGGTCACCGACCGCGGGGACGCCAGCGGCACCGGCTACTGGTCCGCGGCGACGGGGGAGTACCGCCCCGACCTGCTGGAGCGCGCGCTCGGGCACGGCGCCGTCGTCCCCCGGGTGCTCGACCCGGCGGAGCCAGCAGGGTCGACGCCCGACGGCGTCCTCCTGGGGCCGGGCTCCGGGGACAACGCGGCCGCGGCGCTCGGCCTGGCGGCGGAGCCCGGGGACGTCGTCTGCTCGATCGGCACCTCCGGCGTGGTGTCGATCGTCTCGACCACGCCGGCGGCCGACCCGTCGGGCACCGTCGCCGGGTTCGCCGACGCCACGGGCAACTTCCTGCCGCTGATCGCCACGCTCAACGCCGCCCGCGTGCTCGACGCCACCGCCCGGTTGCTCGGGGTGGACCTCGACGAGCTGTCCCGGCTGGCGCTGTCGGCCCCGCCCGGCGCCGGCGGCCTGGTGCTGGTGCCGTACCTGGAGGGCGAACGGACGCCGGACCGCCCGGACTCCACCGGCGCGCTGCACGGCCTGACGCTGGCGACCGCGCAGCGCGCGCACCTGGCCCGCGCCGCGGTCGAGGGGCTGCTGTGCGGGCTGGCCGACGGGCTGGACGCCGTCGCTGCCACCGGCACCCCGGTGCGCCGGGTGCTGCTCGTCGGCGGTGGCGCCCGGTCGGCGGCGGTCCGCCGGATCGCCCCCGCCGTCCTCGGGGTGCCGGTGCTCGCGCCGCCGCCGGGGGAGTACGTCGCCGACGGCGCCGCCCGGCAGGCGGCCTGGGTGCTGGCCGCCGGTGAGGCACCGCCGGAGTGGCCGCGGCCGGGCACCGAGCGGCACGAGGCCGACCCGGTGCCGCACGTGCGGGAGCGCTACGCCGAGGTGCGCGACCTGACCGCGGACCGGCTCTCCGCGGCCGGTACCTAGACTCGACCGAGGGGCACGGCGATCCGGAGCCCCGCACCGATCGAGGAGAGTGGTAGTGGCCGTCCGAGCCATCCGGGGCGCGACGCAGGTGGACGCCGACGAGCGGGAGCTGGTCCTCGACGCGACCCGCGAGCTGGTGAGCGCGGTCATGGAGCGCAACCAGCTGGAGCACGACGACGTCATCAGCATCCTGTTCACCGCCACCCCCGACCTCGTCTCGGAGTTCCCGGCGCTGGCCGCCCGCGAGCTGGGCTTCGGCGACGTCCCGCTGATGTGCGCCACCGAGATGGGCGTCCCGCACGCGCTGCCGCGGGTGCTGCGGCTGATGGCGCACGTGGAGACCGAGATGCCGCGGGCGGACGTGCAGCACGTGTACCTGCGCGGGGCGAAGGCGCTGCGGCGGGACATCGCACAGTGAGCGAGCGCCAGCGAGCGGAGACCACTGTGCGGAGCGATCGCGCAGTGAGCGGCTTCGTGGGCCAGGTGGCGCTGGACGGACCGTCGGGGACGGGCAAGTCCAGCGTGGCGCGCGCGGTCGCCTCCCGGCTGGGGGCGGCCTACCTGGACACCGGCGCGATGTACCGCGCCGCGACCGTCGCGGTGCTCGACGCCGGCGTGGACCCGGAGGACGCCGAGGCCGTGGCCGCCGCCGTCGCCGCCGCCCGGATCGAGGTGGGGACGCACGCCCACACCGAGCTGGTCGAGGTGGACGGCGTGGACGTCGCCGTGCGGATCCGCGGCGCGGAGGTGACCCGCGCGGTGTCGGCGGTCTCGGCGGTGCCCTCGGTGCGCCGCCGGCTGGTCGACCAGCAGCGCGCGCTCGTGTCGGCCGCCGACGCCGTCGTCGTCGAGGGCCGCGACATCGGCACCGTCGTCCTGCCGGACGCGACGCTGAAGGTGTACCTGACCGCCGCGCCCGAGGCCCGGGCCCAGCGCCGTGCCGCCCAGCTGGGCCTCACCACGCCCGAGGAGATCGCCGAGCTCGCGGCCGACCTGCGCCGCCGGGACGAGTACGACAGCAGCCGCGCCGACAGCCCGCTGCGCCCGGCCGCGGACGCCGTGATCGTGGACAGCACCGACCTGGACCGCGAGGGCGTCGTCGACCGGGTGGTCGAGCTGGCGCTGACGACCGTGGGGGCGGCGCGATGAGCGAGCAGACCGGGCCGCTGCCCGTGGTCGCGGTCGTCGGGCGGCCGAACGTCGGCAAGTCCACGCTGGTCAACCGGGTCCTGGGCCGCCGCGCCGCCGTCGTCCAGGACACCCCGGGCGTGACCCGCGACCGCATCGCCTACGAGGCGCTGTGGAACGGCAAGCGGTTCACCGTCGTGGACACCGGCGGGTGGGACCCCAGGGCCAGCGGTCTCGGCGCGTCGATCACCCGGCAGGCCGAGTACGCGATGCAGACCGCCGACGTCATCGTGTTCGTCGTCGACAGCCAGGTGGGCGCCACCGACACCGACCTGGCCGCTGCGCGGATCCTGCGCCGCAGCGACCGCCCGGTGATCCCGGTGGCCAACAAGGTCGACGACGAGCGCAGCGAGGCCAACGCCTCGGAGCTGTGGTCGCTGGGCCTGGGCGAGCCGCAGCCGGTCAGCGCGCTGCACGGCCGGGGCAGCGGCGACCTGCTGGACCTGATCCTCGACGCGCTGCCCGAGGCGCCGCGGGAGCAGGAGGAGGAGGGCGGCCCGAGGCGGGTGGCGCTGGTCGGGCGGCCCAACGTGGGCAAGTCCAGCCTGATCAACCGGGTGGCGCGCGAGGAGCGCTCGGTCGTCGACTCGGTCGCCGGCACCACCGTCGACCCGGTCGACTCGATCGTCACCCTGGGCGGCGAGGAGTGGCGGTTCGTCGACACCGCGGGGCTGCGCCGCAAGGTGAACACCGCCAGCGGCATGGAGTACTACGCAAGCCTGCGCACCGAGGCCGCCATCCAGGCCGCCGAGGTCGCCGTCGTCCTGCTCGCCGCCGACGAGGTGATCAGCGAGCAGGACCAGCGGGTGATCACCCAGGTCATCGAGGCCGGCCGCGCGCTGGTCATCGCCTTCAACAAGTGGGACACCCTCGACGAGGACCGCCGGCTGCAGCTGGAGCGGGAGATCGAACGCGACCTGGCCCGGGTGAAGTGGGCCTCGCGGGTGAACATCTCGGCCCTGACCGGCCGCGGCGTGGACAAGCTCGCCCAGCACCTGCGCGAGGCCCTCGCCTCCTGGGAGATGCGGGTGCCGACCGCGGAGCTCAACACCTACGTCCGGGCGCTGGTGCAGGAGACGCCGCCGCCTGCCCGCGGTGGGCGCGCCCCGAAGATCAAGTACGTGACGCAGGCCGACGTCCGCCCGCCGCGGTTCGTCGTCTTCTCGACCGGCTTCCTGGAGGCCGGCTACCGGCGGTTCCTGGAGCGCAAGCTGCGCGAGCGGTTCGGCTTCCACGGGACGCCGATCGAGATCTCGGTGAAGGTCCGCGAGGGCCGGGGGAGCGAGAAGCCGAAGGGCTGAGCGATGAGTCCGGCGCCCGGCGCCGGTCTCCCTGGCATGACCGAACCGCAGACGCAGACCCTGGAGACCCCGGGCGCCGTCCTCACCTACGACGTCCGGCCCGGCTCCGCCACGGCGCCGCCGCTGCTGCTCATCGGCTCTCCGATGGGGGCGGCGGGCTTCGGCACGCTGGCCGCGCACTTCCGCGACCGCACCGTGGTCACCTACGACCCGCGCGGCGTCGAGCGCAGCCGGCGCACCGACGGCGCGACCGAGACCACGCCGGAGGAGCACGCCGACGACCTGTCGCGGCTGATCGCGGCGCTGGGCGCCGGGCCGGTCGAGGTGTTCGCCAGCAGCGGGGGAGCGGTCAACGCGCTGGTGCTCGTCGCCCGCCACCCCGAGCAGGTGCGCACCCTGGTCGCGCACGAGCCGCCGGCGCTGCAGCTGCTGCCCGACCGCGAGCCGGCGCTGGCCGCCACCCGGCAGGTGGCGGACGCCTACCAGGCGAGCGGGTTCGGCGCCGGGATGGCGGGGTTCATCCGGCTCGTCGGCCACCGCGGCCCGGTGCCCGACGACCTCGGCGACCTGCCCGACCCGGCCGCCTTCGGCCTGCCGGCCGAGGACGACGGCTCGCGGGACGACGTGCTGCTCGGCCACAACCTGATCAGCTGCACGTCCCACGAGCACGACGTCGAGGCGCTGAGGGCCGCGGCGACGCGGATCGTCGTGGCGGTCGGCGCCGGGTCCGACGGCGAGCTGGCGCACCGCTGCGGTCTCGCCCTCGCCGAGCGGCTGGGGACGGCGCCGGTGGTGTTCCCCGGCGACCACGGCGGCTTCCTCGGCGGCGAGTACGGCCAGACCGGCGAGCCGGAGGCGTTCGCCGCGACCCTGCGGGAGGTGCTGGCCGGCGACCGGGACGCCGTCCCGGCGCGCGGCTGACCTCCGGGCGGGGCCGGTCGGGGGGTGCGGTAGCCTGGCTCCTGCAGCGATCGGGCGGTGCGAGCCGCCCGGCGCTCGGGCTGTAGCGCAGCTTGGTAGCGCACTTGACTGGGGGTCAAGGGGTCGCAGGTTCAAATCCTGTCAGCCCGACAGTGGAACCGCAGGTAAGAGGCGGGTCGGCCGAACAGGTCGGCCCGCCTCTCGCGTGTCTACAGCAACGGGTACAGCAACGCGGCCGGCGTACAGCAACGGTCACCACATGGCGACCTGCCGGCAGGAGTGAGCAGGTGGGGTGCAGACGCCGTGGCCAGCTCCGCCACGCGAGCACGAGCGGGTCCACCTGGCAAGGATGGACCCGCTCGTGCTGGCGTGACCGGATGGCGCCGGCCATAGGGCCGCGCCGCCAGGTCCCACGTGGGAACGTCGGCAGACCGTCTGTCTTACACCATGTGACACTGGGCGGATGGCGGACACCGTCACCTTTCGGCCCGACGCGGAAGCCTCACGCGCGCTGGCCCTGTTGACCCAGGACGGCACTCCTGTCTCAGCGGCCGTGCGCAACGCGCTGATCCGGGCCGCCCGGGCGGTGGCCTCGGAGCAGCTGCGGGCGGAGGCGGCCGACTTGGCGGCCGACGAGGCCGATCGCGCGGAGGCGGCGCAGGTGCTGCGGGACATGGAGACGTTGCGTGCGTGGTGAGGTGTTCCGGCTTCGAGCGCCTGGGGATGCCCGGGGCCACGAGCAGTCCGGCCGGCGGTTCGCCGTGGTGGTCCAGTCGGACCTGCTGCCGTTGTCCACCTGGCTGGTCGCCCCGACGTCGACGTCGGCGCGGGCGGCGACCTTCCGGCCGGAGGTGGAGATCGACGGTCAGGTGACGCTGGTCCTCGCCGAGCAGACCGCTGCGGTCGATCCGCAACGGCTGGGGGCGAGCGCTGGCCGTCTCAGCTCCACGGAGATGCGCCGAGTAGAGGCGGCGCTGCGACTGGTGCTCAGCCTCTGAGAGGCGAGTCGGCGCTGAGGGTTGCAGACCCTCGTCCGCCGGGTCCGCAGCCCTCACGACGCTCCAGCACGGAAGATCCCCGCCGGTCCCGGAGGACGACGGGGAGGAACGACGTCAGGATGACACCCCCGACGCCTGCGGCTCGGTGGCTGCTCAGTGGTGAGGGAGCACCAACGACAGCAACACTCACCCCCGGAGCGCTTGGTCGAGCCGGTCGGCCGCCTCGACGGCAGCGGTCGACGGCGGGAGCGGCGAGCGCCGGATCGAGGCCGGTCCCGGCCTGCTCGAGGTGTGGTCCACGGGATTCCCACGGGCTGTCGGCGCTGACGTTCCACCGCACGATCGAACATCCGGCGGCAGCACCACGCCGGCGCGACGCCCTGCGGGCCGAGCCGTTGTCAGGCGTGTCCCCTCCGGCGGCCTGGTCTGGCGCCTTGGCAGATTGTCCTGACATACTCGCGTTACTTGCATCACTCATCCGAGACCACTCAACGTCCTGCCTGCCCCGTGCGCATCGGTGACGTCAGGGCCCGACGCGGTCTCGGGTGGTCGGATCACCGGAAGGACATCCATGAGGATCGGGTTGATCACGGACTCGGTCGGTCACCTCTCGCTCGAAGGTGCGCTCGACCTGGCGAAGCACCATGGGCTCAGCTCCGTCGAGATCGCCACGGGGAACTGGTCCGAAGCCCCGCACGCCGACCTGCCCGCGCTCGTCTCCTCCGCGGACGCCCGGGCCGAGTTCGCGGAGAAGATCTCCTCCCGCGGCCTCGTCCTCAGTGCGCTGTGCGCCAACGGCAACCAGCTGCACCCGACCGAGGGAGCGCGGCACGACCAGGTGGTGCGCGACACCATCGAGGTGGCCAGCCACCTGGGGGTGCCCACGGTGGTCCTGATGTCCGGCCTGCCGGGCGCTCGCGGTGACTCGACACCGAACTGGATCACCACGTCATGGCCGCCGGAGACCCTCGCGGTGCTCGACTACCAGTGGAACGAGGTGGCGATCCCCTACTGGAAGGAGCTCGCCGCGCTGGCGCGGGACAAGGGGGTCCGCCTGGCCATCGAGGCATGCGGAAGCCAGCTGGTGTACAGCGTGTCGAGCATGTTCCGCCTCCTCGACGCGGTCGGCGACGACGTCGTCGGCGCCAACCTGGACCCGTCCCACCTGATGTGGATGGGAGCAGACATCCCCACCGTGATCCGCGCCCTGGGACCGGCCATCTACCACGTCCATGCCAAGGACATCCGGGTGAACAGGTTCCAGGCGGACCGCGACGGCCTGCTCGACACGCTGCCCATCGAGCGGGCCGGCGACCGCGCCTGGAACTACGTCACCCTGGGACTCGGGCAGCCGGCCGGGGCGGCCTTCTGGGCCGACTTCGTCTACGCCCTGCGTTCGGTGGGGTACGACGGAACGCTCAACATCGAGCACGAGGACACCCTGGTCAACTCCGTCGAGGGCGTCGGCCGCGCCGCCGACCTGCTCAAGCAGCTCGTCCTGGTCGAGCCCCCGGACTGGAAGCCGGCCAACATCTGATCGTGGTCGGTGGTGGGTCCTGGTCGGCGTCCTCGCGCCGAGCCTCGGCGCGGGCGTGCGTGTCGGGGAGGCAGGGTGCCGCCGCGCAACGGCTCCACGGGTCCAGCTGACCTCCAGCCGAGAGGCGGTGTGGTGGCGGCGCCCGGTTTGGCAGTGGTCGCGGGGCCGGCGCGGCGGCGGAGGGCAGCGAGGACGTCCCCGCGCAGCGCCAAGTAGCCGGTCGGGACAGCGGATGGCTCGGTGGGACGGCTGCGGGGTAGCCGTACGCGGCTGACGCCGGACGAGCTGGCGGGCACCTCCTCGCCAGGTGATCTACGTCACCCGATCGCCATCGCCGACGAGGCACGGCTCACCGAGGTCAGCTTGGAGCTCGAGAGCCTGGCGGCGTCGGGGGCGCCCCGCCTCTCGAGTGATCACAGCAACGCAGCCGCGGTACAGCAACGGCCGCCCTCGCAGCGCCCTGATCAGCCGCCTCTGCTTGCATGCGCTGCACGACGTCGCTCCAGCCCCGACCGCGAGGGCTGTCCCGGCCCCGCGGTCGAACGACTCGGGTGTCCGGGTGACTCCCTCCTCGTCGACCCAAGCTCCCGAACTCCGACGCCCGGGCGCCGCGCACGCACCTGCGGGCCGTCGCAGCCCAGGCTCCTATCAGGCATCAATCGCCCAGGGCATCGGCAGGCGTCACCGGCGGGCAATCAATGCGAAGGCCACTGAACTTCGCGACGGGCAAGCAAGACGTCGAGCACCCCGCCGCGGTGGCGGGGCCTCGTTGGTACCGCAGGTGCAAGACGTGTGACGTTTGGTGATCTTGATGTGACCGGACCGGGATCGGCCGATGGCGCAGTTGGATGCGGATGGTGCGCAGCACGAACTGCGTCGGCTCGGACCTTGACTGCGCCGACCTCGAGGTCGACGGCGCGGAATCGAGCAGGACCGTGGGCTGACCAGCCCGTACACCGCCCAAGGGTCGTTCATAACGCGTTGATCACTTTGCGTTGCACGTAGTCCCAGCCACGCCGCTGGTCCAGCACCAGCTGCTTCACTCCTCGCGCTCGTTTCGTCGCGGACAGTGTGGAGTGGTCGTGGCTGGTCGGGGTCGGATTGCGCGGTGGTGGCGTCGGGCCGGTCGGCCGCAGACGGTGGCGCTGGCCGCCGCGCTGATGACGGCCACGGTCTTGGCCTCTGATCTCCCGGCCATCGCCGCGCCGCCGCCGGTCCCCGTGGCGGACGAGTCGCGGAGCGGAGACGAAGCAGGCCTGACGGCTCCGGATGCGGTTTCCGCCCGCACGATCGCCCGTTCCACCGGTCAGGCGGTCGAGGTCGTCGGTGAGCGCACCGAGACCTCCTCCACGTGGGTGCGGCCCGACGGTACGTTCACCCGCAGTGAGTTCGCCGCCCCCGTGTGGGTGCAGACGGGGGCGGACGCGACGGAACCGGGGTCATGGGCACCGGTCGACCTCCGCCTCGAGGTCGGCGCGGACGGCGCCGTCCGTCCCATGTCGCACCCGCGGGACGTGCGGCTCAGTGGCGGCGGCGAGGGCGAGGTCGCCCGCATGGACCTGCCCGGCGGCTCGGTGGCCTTCCGAGGAGTCGACCGGTTGCCGAAGCCCCGTCTGGAGGGTTCCCGGGCGGTCTACGCAGACGTTCGTCCGGGCGTCGACCTGGTCGTGGAGGTCAACCGCACCGGCTTCGAACAGTTCTGGGTGATCCGTGACCGGCCGGGCCGCGGTCGGGTGCCCCTGGAACTGGACCTGCCCATGGAGCTGGTGACGGAGGGCGTGGACACCGCCGTCCGGACGGACGGTCAGGTCGACGTGGTCGATGCGGCAGGTACGACGCTCGCGACGCTGCCGAAGCCCAACATGTGGGACGCCTCGGTCGACGCCGACCTTGCCCGACCGATCGCCGCACCCGCTCCCGGCCTCGCCGGTATGGCCGCCGGCCAGCCGCCGGCGGTTCCTGCCGCCGTCGAGGGCGGCGTACAGCCGGTGCCGGCCTCCCACGAGCCCTACATCGCTGAGCAGGCGAGTCCCGGGCACGCGCCGGTGACGACCACGCAACCCTCGTCGGCCACGGGTTCGCCATCCGGTGACGAGCCGTCGGTGCGGACGGGCCCGGCGACGCCCGGCACGGGCCGGCCGGAGGCGCGGCCGGTCGACGTGCGGGTCGACAAGCCAGGGCGTGGGCGGACGGCGTTCACCTTCAGCCCGGGGCGGGCGTTCCTGGACTCGCCGTCGACCCGGTATCCCGTCGTGGTCGACCCCTACGTGAACGCTTGGACGCACTTCGACACCTACGTGCAGTCGAACGTCGTCAACACCGACTACTCCGGCTCCGGCGAGCTGCGCCTCGGCACCTATGACGGTGGGGCCACCGTGGCGCGCAGCTTCCTGACGATGAACCTCGACGGGCTGCAGGACAAGACGATCATCACCAGCCGCCTGGCTCTCTGGAACTGGCACTCGTGGTCGTGCGAGCGCGCCGATTGGGAGGTCTGGTGGACCAATGAGGCGTCGCCGGCCACCCGCTGGGGCTCACAGCCCGGCTGGCACCGGCGGATCGGCGTCTCTGCTGACACCCAGGGATACGGCAGCGGGGCCTGCGGGGACGGCTGGGTGTGGGCCGACATCACCGAGGCGACCCAGTGGCAGTCCAGCCGTGGAGTCACCCGGTGGGGCCTGGGCCTGAAGGCGCTCAACGAAGGTGACAACAGGAGCTGGAAGAAGTTCGACTCGGCCAACGCCGGCATCCCGCCGCGTCTGGACGTCACCTACCGCAACCGCCCCCACACAGCCGGCGACCTGCAGATCTCCCACTCCGGCTTCGACGCTGCGGGACGGTTGGTCAGCAACCCCCGTCCCGAGCTGAGCTTCGTCGCTGCTCACCCCGACGGTGCCGACGTCGATGCGGTCTTCTACGTGTACGAGGGAAGCCGCCTGGCCTTCCAGCAGGCGGTGCGCGTCCGATCCGGGGAACGAGCGCGGCTCGTGGTGCCGGACGGTGTGCTCAAGCAGGGGCGCGCCTACAAGTTCCGCGCCGCCGTCTACGACGACTACACGTTCGGCCCGGACGGCTGGAACCGCATCACACCGGCCCACGCGCCGAACAAGGCGCTCGACGTCCCCGGCTGTGGCGTCGAGGCAGGCCTGCAGATGCACCAGTGGGACTGGAACGGCGGGAACTGCCAGCGGTTCGGCATCCTCATGCCGCGCGACGGTGCCGGTCACCACGCCTTCCTGGCGCGCAGCGGTGCCGGTGCGCTGGACCAGGCCGGCTGCGCCACCACCATGGGAACGCGCATCATCACCTGGTACCCACACCTCGCGAGCTGTCAGCAGTTCTTCCTGCAACCCACGCGCGGGGACGCCGCAGGCCAGTACCGGCTGCTGGCCCGCAACTCCGGGCTCGCCATGGACATCAACGGCGCGAGCGTGGACAACGGTGCGATCGTCCATCTCTGGGGCGTCAACGGGTGCCTGTGCCAGGAGTTCCGCATCGACCCCGCCGGCGACAACGGCTGGGAGTCGCGGATCGAGTTCCGCACCGACTTCACCGCCCCGGGGGCTCCCTTCGTCTCCTCGTCCAACTACCCGAACAACGAGACCTGGAACGGTGGCGCCGGCACCGCCGGCTCTTTCACCGTGCGCCCGGCCACCGGCAACACCGACGTCGCCGGTTACGAGTGGGGGCTGGACAGCCCCGCGGCGGCGACCAACTTCGTCGCTGGCGGTGGTCAGGTCACCTTCAGCGTGCCGATCCCGACGAACGGCCGGCACACCCTGCAGGTGGTGGCCCGCGACCATGCGGGCAACCGCTCCCCACCGGTGAGCTACAGCTTCAACGTCGGGCGCGGCGGGATCACCCAGCCGGCCGTCGGGCACCACGCGGTCCGCCGGGTGCGGGTCACCGTGGACGGCGACCCGTCCTGGACCCAGGTACGGCTCGACTACCGCCGCGGCGAGGGCGCCACCGAGTTCCCCGTGCCCATCGGCCACCTCACCCGGCCGGACGGCACCGGGTTGACCAGTACCACCGGGTTCCTGCCCCTGGCCGACGTCCGCGAGGCGGCGATCTGGGACGCCGGCACGACCTTGGGCTTCGTCGGTGGGCCGGTGCAGCTGCGGGCCACCCTCCGCGACGCCTCCGGCGTCACGTACCAGACGCCGTGGATCGGCTTCACCCTCGACCGGGACGCCGACGGCGCCGCCACCACCGACATCGGTCCCGGAACGGTCAACGTGCTCACCGGCGACCACGTGCTGTCCAGTACCGACGCCGAGGAGCCCGGGCTGTCGGTCAGCCGCACCACGTCCTCTCGGGACCCCGACAGCGGCCTGCAGCCCCAGCGCGAGCAGTTCACCGCCAACCAGGCCGCGATCGGCACGGACACCGCAGGCTTCGCACCCAACTCCGTGACGGTCACCCGCGTCGCCGACCGGGGCCACTCGCCGGGCGGTGCGCTCCAGGTCGTCCCGGCCGGCACCGGTAGCACCTCGGACACCTTCGTGGCGGTGGGGGAGGGCAGCGGGCTGCAGGCCGGCCTGCAGCCGGGCAGGCGGTACCGCGTCTCCGGGTGGGTCTTCGTCCCCGGGGCCACGGGGCTGTCACCGGCCGATCCCGACGACGGGCTGCGCATCGTGGTCGCCGCCCGCCGCGCCGACGGGACCTGGACCCACGCCCGGTCGGACAAGGCCGGCACGACCGACGCCTGGCAGCAGCTGTCGGTCGACGTCACCCTGCCTGCCGACGCCACGGCCGCCGGGGTGCGGCTGTACTCCGGCTTCGCCACCGGCAGCAACGCGCCGGTCCTCTTCGACGACCTCTCGCTGCGCCAGCTGTGGGCCCCCTTCGGCGAGGCCTGGAACACCGGCGTCACCGCCGAGGCCGCCGGCACCGACTACACCCGCATCTCCCTCGTCGAGACCGAGGTGGCCCAGGTCGACCTGGCCGGCGGCGGGCGAATCTGGTTCACCAAGGGCCCGAACGGCTGGTGGCCCGAGCTCGGCGCCGAGGGCCTCACGCTGACCGTCAACGCCGCCGAGGACTCCTTCACCCTCACCGAGCTCGACGGCACCGCCACGGTCTTCCGCCGCACCAGCCCGGGTGTCGGTGACTGGCTGGTCGACGCCACGACCCCGCCGGTGGCCTCGGCCACGACCCGGTACGTGTACGAGACGACGCCGCAGGGCGTCACCCGGATCACCCGCGCGGTCGCGCCGACCCAGCCGGGCATCGACGCCTCGGCCTGCGCCACGGCGGCCACCCCGCCGGTGGGCTGCGTGGTCCTCGAGTACGACTACGCGCCCGCGAACACCGCACGTCCCTCCGGACTGGGCGACTTCCCCGAGCAGGTCCGGCAGGTGCGGATGTGGACCACCGACCCGGCCACCCGGACGCCGTCGGCCGAGGCGGTCGCCCGCTACCTGTACGACAACAGCGGCCGTCTCCGAGAGGTCTGGGACCCGCGCATCGAGGCCACGGGCGCGCCGGCACTGAAGACCAGGTACGAGTACGACGCCCAGGGGCGGGTCACCAAGCTGACGCCGCCCGGCGAGCTGCCCTGGTCGTTCACCTACGGCCAGGCCGGCGACACCGTCACCGGCAGCGGCGACTGGATCGACCCGAACCCCGGCCGGCTGCTCGCGGTGTCGCGGCCCAGCCTGGTGGAGGGCACCCGGGACCAGGTCGGCCCCGACATCCGCACGAGCGTCGTCTACGACGTCCCGACCACGCGGGCTGCCGGCGGCCCCTACGACCTGGACGCCCCCGCCATCGCGACCTGGGGGCAGACGGAGGCGCCCACGGACGCCACCGCCGTCTTCGGTCCCGAGACCGTGCCCAGCGTGTCGACGGCGACCGCCAGCAGCCCCGGCTCCGGTGGCTATTCAGCGGCGACCGTCCACTACCTCAACGCGGCCGGTCGGGCGGTCAACACCGCCTCCCCGGCCGGACCGGACGCACCGGTCGAGGGTTTCATCGACACCGCCGCCTACGACCGGTTCGGCAACGTCGTCCGCACGCTCGAGGCCACCAACCGGCTGCTCGCCCTGCGCCGGCTCCCGGACGCGGCGCTCACCCTCGGTCGTCTCGGTCTCGCCGGAGTCAGCAGCGCCGGCGCGGCCTCGGCGCTGAGCTCGGTGACGACCTACAGCCCCGACGGTCTCGACGTCCTCACCAGCACCGGGCCCACGCAGCTGTTGGCGATCGGCAACGACGTGGCCAGCACCCAGCCCGTCCGTGACTACACCGAGTACCGCTACGACGAGGGCAAGCCCGACGGGCTGACCTACCACCTGGTCACCACCGAGACCGAAGGGGTGAAGAAGGCCGACGGCACGCTGGCCGACGTCGACGTCACCACCAACGGCTACAGCCCGCCGACCGTCTGCCCCGGCAGCGGCAGCGGCTGGCGCCAGGGCGGACAGCCCACCACGGTCACCGTCGACGCCGCCGGCAAGAAGATCACCACGACGGTCTGCTACGACGACCAGGGCCGGGCGGTGCAGTCCCGCCGTGCCGGTGCCGGCGGCACGGACGCCGGCACGGTCCGGACGGTCTTCTGGACCGCGGGCGCCAATCCCGACGACACCGAGTGCGGCGGCCGACCCGAGTGGGCCGGGCTGCCCTGCGTGACCCGCGCGGCCGGCCCGGCCACCGGCGCGGACACCACCCGGATGGCCGCCGAGCTGCCGGTCAAGCGGATCCGGGCCTACTCCCGCTACGGCAGCGCCGAGCGGGTGGAGGAGTCCGCGACCGGCCCGGTGGCCGGTGCCACGGCCACGCAGACCCGCACCACGGTCACCACCTACGACCGGGCCGACCGGGTCACCTCCGTGGCCATCGCCACCGCCGGGCCCGGGATGGTGCCGGTCGCAACCACCCGGCACACCTACGACCCGGTCAGCGGTGACGTCACCCGCATCGCCAAGATCGACGCCAGCGGTGCCGAGAGCGCGGCCGTGGTGAAGACCTTCGACGCGCTCGGGCGGATGACCCGGTACGACGACGGCGCCGGCGCGTGGACCGCGACGACGTTCGACCGGTTCGACAAGCCGACCGTGGTGACCGACAGCCTGGGGAGCACCCAGCGGTTCAGCTACGACCGCAGCGTCGAGCCGCGGGGCTTCCTCACCTCGGTCGACGACTCGGTCGCCGGCACGCTGAGCGCCGCCTACGGGCCCGACGGCCAGGTGGTGCGGCAGAGCCTGCCGGGGCAGGTCACCTTGCGGATCGGCTACGACCCGGCCGGCATCCCCGTGTCGCGCGACTACACGGCGCCCGACGGGCCGGATGCGGACACCACCGAGGACAGGCTCGCCTTCTCGGCGGTGGTCGAGAACGGCGCCGGCCAGTACATCAGCCACGAGACGGCGGCCAGCGCCAAGACCTACGCCTACGACGTGCTGGGCCGGCTCACCGACGTCCGCGACCTGACCCGAACCAGCACCGGGGTCTGCAGCTGGCGGAAGTACACCTGGAACGACCGGGCCGGCCGCCAGTCGCTGTCGGCCACGCGGACGGCGGGGCAGACCTGCACCGACCCGGCCACCACGGCCGGTGCGGCCACCACCGGCTACGGCTACGACTCCGCCGACCGGCTGCAGGCCACCACGGGTGCCTCTGCCGGCACCTACGCCTACGACCCGCTGGGGCGGATCACCACCGCTCCGGTCGCGAGCAACCCGGGTGCGACGGTCACCAACAGCTACTACGCCAACGACCTGGTGGCCGGCCAGGAGATCAGCGGCGTCGCCCGCACCCGCTGGACGCTGGACGCGCTGCAGCGGTTCTCCACCTACACCGCCGAGGCGTGGGCCAACGGTGCGTGGGCGAACGCGGTCACCAAGACCAACCACTACGACTCCGACGGCGACAGCCCGGCCTGGATCGCCGAGGACGCCACCCTGCCCGACGAGGTCACCCGGTACATCGACGGGCTCGACGGCCAGCTGGCGGTGCAGACCGGCAAGACCGGCGACCGCGTACTGCAGCTGATCGACCTGCACGGCGACGTCATGGCCACCCTCCCCATCCGGGACGGCGCCGCCAGCGGGGACTGGGCCGGGCTGCGGCACCAGGCGGCCGACGAGTTCGGCAACCCGACCGACCTGGCCACCGGCGCGACCACCGCCTCCACCGGCGCACCGCCCGGCAAGGGCAACCGGTACGGCTGGCTCGGCGGCGCCCAGCGCTCCAGCGAGGCCCTCGCCGGGGTCCTGCTCATGGGCGTTCGCCTCTACGACCCCGCCACCGGACGGTTCTGGTCACAGGACCCCGAACCCGGGGGCAACGCCACCCCGTACGACTACTGCGGCGCCGACCCGGTCAACTGCACCGATCTCGACGGCCGCTGGGGCTGGCTGAAGAAGTCGCTGAAGAAGGTCGCCCGGTTCGCCGAGGTCGCCTCCTACATCCCCGGGCCCATCGGCTCCGCCGCCTCAGCGATCTCGGCCGGCGCCTACGCCGCTACCGGCAACCGCCGCAAGGCCATCGAGATGGGCATCAGCGCGGCCGCGGCGATGGTGCCCGGCGGTCGAGCAGCCGTGCGGCTGGGAGCCGCAGCACTTCGCTCGGCAGGCAAGGTATCGGCCAAGGCCGGACGACCACTAGCCCGGGCATCCAAGCCGTGCAACAGCTTCACCCCGGGAACCGGCGTCCTCATGGCCGACGGCACCACGCTGCCCATCAGCCAGATCCAGGTCGGGGATCTCGTCGCCGCCCGCGACCCGATCACCGGCGAGACGTCGGCTCAACCGGTGCTCGACGTCATCGTCGGCGTAGGCGACAAGCACCTCATCGGCGTCACGACCTCCCGGGCTCCGCCTACTGCGCTCGGGTCGGAAGAGGTTGGCGCCGCGGCCGGCGCCGACTCCTGGACGGCCACCGCCGGCCATCCCATCTGGGTCGAAGGTGAGGGCTGGACGGACGCCGAGGACCTTGAGGTCGGCGACCGGACCGTCGGCGCAACTGGCGAACTTCGCATCGTCGTGGCGCTCGTCGATCACGGTTGGCGCGCTGACCAGACGGTCTTCAACCTCAGCATTGCGAACGTTCACACGTACGTCGTTGGTGATGTCGGCGACGGAACCGTGGTGCACAATAAGAGTTGTAGGCAAGGTGGTGTCTATGCTCTGACGACCGCGAGTGGAAAGGTGGTCCGAACAGGTCGTACGAATGACCTCGCGCGGCGGGAATCCGAACACGGTCGCATGTATCAAGGCCTCAACTTCGTGCCGCTGGCGAGGACAAACAATCGCTTCGCTCAGCGAGGACTGGAGCAGATGGTCCACAACCGATACCGGCCGATCCTCAACCGTGTAAGCCCCGTGTCCTCAAAGAATCCGGCTCGGCACCTGTACGCGGCAGCCGCCAAGCGCCACCTACGTGGGGGTAGATGATGGCTCGATCGATACCAGAGGGGACAGTCTTCATAATCCCACCGCGGATGGCGGCACCGGCTCTCGGGGTAGTGGCACGGCGCCAACCACGGGGCACCTGCGTAGCCGCCTACATATTCGCGAGGGTATCGATGGATCACGCTGATGTGCTGCGCGCGCCTCTCCCCGACCCGACCGAAGCCTCGTACAGGGTGCGCTTTTCGGATCATGCCATACGCACGGGTTCGTGGAAGGACCTCGGAGTCCATCCGCGTTTTGAACGCGCCCGATGGCCGTTCCCCGCGATTCGCCACCGTGACTATTTCACCGGCGAGTGCCAAATCCTGCAACTGGATGATCGGAATCCGCTCGTGGTGACTTCATCCCAGGCGGTCGACTGTGGTGAAGTGGGGCATCTGCCGCCTGACGGGATCATGGATCCCTACATCTTCATGGAGACGGTGCTTCCAGAGCTCTAGGAAGACGTTGCATTAGTCGGTTAACAGGCGGCGGGCACAGATGAGGGTGACGGCCAGGCAGGCCAGTGCGGTGATCGTTGTGGCGGTGCGGTCGTATCGCAGACTGTCAGGCTTTTGTAGGACAGCAGCCAGCCAAGGGTGCGATCGACGACTCAGCGGTGCGCATCCACGGCTGCGGCGGCAAGCTGCGCGACTCAGACACCGTGCCACCCAGCAACGACCCGTCCCACAGGCGGAACCCGCTACGGGGACGCTCCACGCGGTCTCAGTTGCTGCAGCCGGGCGTCCCAGGGAATCGGCCTCCGGCCACGTCGACGACCTCCGCACCGCGGTGGCCTCGGTGCCCGGCCGCTCACCGCACGCCGCACGACCTTGCTGGCGCACTGACGCCGGGCTCCGGCCGCAGGTGGGACCGCTCGGCGTCGAAGGACCAGTCGTTTGCGTGCCGGCCCCGGGGTCGGCCGGCTCGGGCCAGCCGGCGACGGGCCCTGGGCACGTCACTGGGGGTCTAGGGGTCGCAGCTTCAGATCCTGTCAGCCTGACAGTGGAACCGCAGGTCAGAGGCGGATCGGCCGAGAGGGCCGGCCCGCCTCCCGCGTGAGTGCAGCAAGGCGGCCGGAGTGCAGCAGCAGTCACCACCGGAGCGCCTCGTCGAGCCGATCTGCCGGCTCACGTCGTCGTGCGGGCCCGACCTGGCCGTGGACGTCCGCTGTGACGGCGTCCGACGAGTGACCGGGGTGTTCCCGGACGACCTACTCCCGTATCGAGGCGGTGACCTGGTGGAACGTCGGCAACCAGGCATGGTCCACATGGGCCGGTGCGAAGAGGACGAGGAGAACCGGAGAGGGCTCCTCGATCAAGTACAGGTGCAGGTGCAGCACCTCGTCCGAGGCCAGTTGCAGACTCCCGTCGAAGGTGCTGGTCTCGCGGCCGGCGATCTCGGTCCGGTCACCCGCTGGGGAGATCGTGCTGGCGGGCAAGGACGCCTGGATCTGTTCCCGTTGCTGCACGGGGTCTCTCGCGTTCAGCAGGGGCCTCTCGGCGACGTACAGGCCGACCGCCGACTCGGGGTCCCGCTCAGCCGCGCCGGCCGCCTCCTGCCGTGCGCTCGGCTCGCCGAGGAAGACCCCGGACCAGTCGATCGGGGCCAGCACGGCCTGACCCTCCGTCCCCGGTCGGCGCCATGGTTCCCAGTCGCGCGGGACGTCCGCCGAGTAGCCGCCGACCCCCAGCTGCCGCGTGACCCGGTCGGTCTCGCGCTCCCACGGTCGCCAGAGCACGAGGAGCACAACGGCCGCCGCCAGCAGGATCGCCCCGACGACGGGCCACAGCGGCCACCGGCGTCGCTGCCGGGCCGACGCCGGCTCGCCGGGCGCCGAGGAGGGGGCGGACGGCGGGCTGTCCGGAGCGGCGTCCTCGCCGGGTGGGGTCGAGGTCTCCCGGCGGGGCGCACTCCTCTTGCCGAAGGGGTACACCTCCGCAGACGAGCCCTCGTCGGCGCTCACGGCCGCAGCCGTCTGCGCGACGGGTCACCGCACGACGACTGCCCCTGCTCCGCCGATCCCGGTCCACCGCGCACCGACCGCACACCGGGCGCTGCGGGGTGGCGTCGCCGGGTCGCCGTCGTCGGGCGCGGAGCGACGTCCACGTCTGCCCACAGGGGTGGGGAGTACCGTCCCCGGAGGCAGGGGGGCTCACCGGTCAGCATCTCGCTGGCCGGCGGACGCGTCGCCTGCCGTGGGCGCTGCTCCACCCGTCGGGCCGGCCGTCCCGACGACGCCGGTAGGGCGGCGACGTCGTCCGATCAGCAGCCCCGCGGTCAGTGCCCCGAGCACGAGCAGCACCACCACGCCCCACATCCACCACGCGATGCCCCCGTCGTCGGGCACGAGATCGTCGACGGCGTCCTCCCGGGCGGCGGCGCGGTCCTGGGCGAACGTGAGGTAGTCGCGGGCGAGAGCCGAGTCGAAGTACGTCGTCGCCGTTCGCAGCCGCTCGGCCGCTGCCGCGTACTCCCCCCGGTTGATCTGTGCGAGCCCGTCCGCGAAAGCGATGTCGAAGCCGGATCGCGTGGCCGTGACGCCGGCGCCGACCAGCGCCGCCTGGATGCTGGCGGCCCCGACCGCGGAGACGACGAAGGACGGGTCGCAGTCGGCCAGGGCGAGCACGGCGCCGGTGGCCCGGTCGATGACGGGTCCGCCGTTGAGCCCACCGGCGAGCGAGCTCGTCAGGGTCTGGCCCCCCGTCAGCCTGCTGCCGTCCAGACGCACGGGTTCGACCGCGGGCCGCAGGGTGCGTGTGGTCGGAGCCGACTGCGACACCTCCCAGTCGAGTCCGGCGACCGCCGCATCGTCGACGGGCTCCTGGGTCGGGGACAGGCTGGCGGTCGGCAGGCCTCCGGCGCCGATGCGCAGGAGCGCCACGTCGGTCGGGCCTGAGGGCTGGTTGACGAGGGTGGCCGGCACGGGCTCCTCCTGGTCCGCGCTGAGCAACACGACCTCGTAGCGTTCGTGGGGGACGACGATGCAGTGCTCGACCCGCCGGTAGCAGTGCTGGAGGTGCTCGTCGATCGCGGGGTCCGTCGCGTGGGTGGGACCGGTCGCGTCGTTCCCGTCCACCAGCTGCGCGCCGATCTGCTCCACGAAGAGTCGGTTGGCGGCCGGGACGGTCACCGTGTCCAGGTCCTCCCGGAGCAGCCGGTACAGCGTCGCCACGACGCCGTCCCCGGTCACCAGCACCCCGGTCGCCTCGGCTTGCGGCACCTCGTAGGTCCCTTGGTGGATGACCACGTCGCCGGTGGAGTGGTTGACGTGGGCGATCGTCACGTCCGCGATCACGTTGATGCGCACGAGCGCGGCCTGCGTGCCCACCAGCTCGGTGTCCACCGTGGCCGGCTCACCCCCGGCGGGACCCGCCTGAGCCGCCGGCATCAGGGCGAGGAAGGTGACGAGGACCGCGGCGGCGGAGCCGATGCGGCGGATGAGCGTCGTTGACATCGCTGAACCCCCAGGGGTCCCTGCCGGTCGGAGCGGCCACCGCGTCCGGTGACCGCTGGCCCGGACGGAGCGGTTCCCGGTGTGCAGCCCGAGCGGTGTGCCGTCCGCCTCGAGCCCGTGTCCCGATCTCAGCTGCATGCCGCGAGCCACGGGTCGACCACCCCCTCGGCCCGTTGGTACGCCTGCACGGCTTCCGTCCCGCGCTGGACCCAGGCATCCGTCGGCTCGGCCTCCCGCAGTGCGCGACCGAGGTCCCGGGCGTACCGCAGGGCATCGATCTCGGCGGCCGCGGCCTTGGTGCAGGCAGCCGCAGGGGTGTCCTCCGGTGTCTCGGTACCACTGCAGGCCAGCAGCGCACTGTTCGCTCCCTCGAAGTACGCCTCGAAGAGCTCAGCTGCCTCGGCACCCTGCTGGAGGGTCGGCGCTCCACCCGTCCCGCCGGGAACCGACCCGCTCATCTCGGCGACACGGCGTTCGAAGGCGGTCCGGATCTCGGTCGTGTAGAGGTCCGTGAGCGTCTTCGCGACCTCCAGCGCTGGCTCGCACTGCTGGAAGACGTCGCTCGGCAGCGGGTGGAACTGCGGCGCAGCCGGCACCGTGCTCGCGGCAGCCGCTGCCTCGGCCCCGGTCGTCAGCGACACCACGTCCAGCGCCCCGGTCTGGACCAGCCCGTAGAAGCCCGCCATCTCCTCCGCGTACTCCGCCATCTCCTGGTACCGGCGCTCGTAGGCGTTGGCCACGCGCCCCTCGCCGTCGGCGAGGGAGTACCACGTCCCCGGGCACACGGCGGTCGGGTCGCGTCGGATCTCCGAGTCCTCGGCCTGGCCCTCGAGCGTGCCGGCGGGACTGATGCACGTGGCCATGCTGCCCTGCTCGACCTCCATGAGGGCGGCCGAGTTCCGGGGGTCGTACAGCCGCATGCTGAGCACCTGCACCGTGTTGACGACGTGAGCTCCCCGGACGAGCCGGTGGAGGGTGCTCAGGTCCTCGATCGGCCACTCGACCACGGTGTAGCGGTGGGGATAGGGACGCGGCGACCTCGTGGGCTCGGCTCCCACCAGCAGGGGAGCCTCGTCCGGACTCCTCGGCATGGTGAGTTCCTCGTAGTACGAGTCTCGACGCCCGATGTCCACCTCGACGGTGCTGTCGGGCTCCGTGGTGGTGTCGTCGGCGCCGGCATCGTCCTGCCACCCGGTGCGCTGGACTGCTTCCTCGGCCTCCTTGTAGTCCCGGTACTCCTCGTTGCTCATGAGAGCCCGCGGCACCATCTCCGGCCCGTGACCCGGGACCCGTTCGAGGACGAGTCGCGATCCCTGGGCGACGGCCAGCCATGCCGACAGGTGCAGCTCCTCCAAGCCGGGGGATCCGCCCGGTTCCGCTCGTCCCGGGACGTGGACCACCAGGTTGTGCTCGAACGCCTCCTCGGGCTCCAACCAGGAACCGTCCCCGACGATGTGTCCCAGCTGGAGCGTCTGGGCCGCGATCGGCTGGCTGGTGCGGGAGATGGGGTAGTCGTCCTCGGCCCTGGGGTCTCCGGCGCTGAACTGGCCGTACCGGTAGATGTGGGGCTGGTCGCACTCCGGGTCGGTCACGGGCGCGAGTTCCTCGAGGAAGCAGGCCACCTGCTGCCGTTCCCGGTCGACCTCGTTGATGCCTTCCATCGGGTCACGCAGGCCATGGGTGACCGTCGTGACCTGGTAGAGGGAGGCGACGATCTGGACCTTGGTGGAACTGACGTTCTCCACGGTGATCGTGCCCTCGAACACGTGCGGGCCCGACACGTCGTCGGCGTTCCCCGCCGCCGTTGCGGGCGCCGGCCTCAGCTCGGCCGTGACGGTCAGGGCCGCCGCGGTGGTGCCCGGCTGGTACTGCTGCGTGTACCACCAGTTCACCCCGCTGAAGAGCACGGTCACGGAGAGCCCGCCCGCGAACAGGCGTCCGCCGATCGCCGTCCAGGTCACCTGGTCGGCGGCGTGGTCCTCGGTGCTCCGCCAGCCGAGGACGGCCGCCGACACCGAGGCCACCACGACGACGGCCCACGGCGCCCACGTCAGGAACGGGGGCAGGCGGCTGCCGGGGAGGTCAGGTGCCCGGTACTGCAGCACGAGCAGGTAGCCGCCGACGAACACCCCGGCGACGCCTGCGGCCACAGCCGCGACGCGACCGCGCTTCCACCGCCACGTGTCCCGGACGAGCACGGCGCTGCCCGCGAGCAGCACCAGCCCGGCCGTCGTGAACGCGAGCCCGATCAACTTGTACTGCAGGTTCGCGGCGGAGAGGAGATCCAGCAGGCCGACCCAGGAGGCGAACACGCCGACCGCTCCGAAGAGGGCGGCGGCCACCCACGCCGCACTCGGCTTCTGGGGGCGGGTCAATGCCATGGACCGTCACCGCTGGCACCATCGGACCAGGCGCCACGCACCGCGGGCGCCACCCGCGAAGCTAGGTCCCCCGCGTCACCCCGGCGTCGCCGTCGCGTCACCGCGTCACCGCGCTGAGAGGCCGGTCAGCCGACGCCCGCGCACCCGCGGTCCATGCCGGGGTCTGGGGTCTTCGGCAGCCGGCGGTGCCGGGTGGTCCCGGGTTGCGGGACGACGGCGAACCGCCACGGACGCCGTCATGACGGTCCCGCGGGGGGGCGGGAGCTGCAGTCAGCGCCGGGCCAGCGCCGCGAGCGCGCCCTCGATCCGCAGCCGGGTGTCGTCGGAGGTCCAGCCGGCGAGGACGGCCGCGTCACCGTCGGCGGTCGCCTCGATCGCTGCGTTCGCGGGGCGGTGGAGTGCGCTCTTGGCCAGCCGGTAGGACTCAGGCGACCGGGAGGCCAGCTCGGTGGCCAGCGCGACCGCCCGCGGCAGCAGCTCGCCGGGCTCGGTGAGTTCGTCGACCATCCCCAGGGCCAGCGCCCGCTCCCGGTCCCCGGTCCGCGCGCCGAGCAGGACCTGGCCGGCACGGGAGCCGAGCGCGTGCCGGACGATCTCCAGGGCGGTGGTCGGGAAGGGGACGCCGACCGTCAGCTCGGTCAACCCGATCCGTCCGCCCGACATCAGCCGGAGGTCGCAGGCGAGGGCCAGCACGCAGCCGCCGGCGATCGCGTGCCCGTTGACCGCCGCGACGGTCGGCCGCGGGTGGTCGAACACGACGCGGAACGTGCGGGACAGGGCCGCCAGGAGCTCCTCGGTGTACGGCCGGCCGCCGTCCAGGATCCGGCGCAGGTCCACCCCGGCGGAGAAGGACGAGCCGCTGCCGGTGATGACCACCGCCCGGTCGGATGCGGTCACGGCCTCGGTGAGGGCGTCCAGCAGCTCCACGTCGAGGGCGCCGACCCGGCCGTGCTCGATGCGCAGGACGGCAACGTCATCCCGGTCCTCGGTGGTCAGCACCGGGCCATCATGCACGCACCCGGGTGTGGCGCTGGACGACGGGAACTCGCGCGGGGACGGGCTGACGAGGGTCCGCCACCGCCGGCACCCGGGAGCTGCGACGCTGCGCTCGGTGCGGTCCTCCACGGTGTCCCACTCGACGAGCCGCCTGGGCGTCGATGTCGCGTCGCACAGCGGTGTGGCGCACGGCGGAGTCACCTCAACTTCGTCGCCGGGGTCACTGCCCGGTGTCCATCGGACCGGAGGCCCTCGGTGGCCCCACAGGAGGCCGACGATCCGCGGAAGCCGTCGAGGCGCTGGAGCACCTGGGCCAGTGGCCCGGGCCCGCCGACCGCTGCCGGACCAGCCGTCAGTCCTCCAGCACGGCGCCGGCCGCCCGCCACGGGCGCTCGGCGACCTCCTCGACGGCTTCGTGCGCCTCGTCGCTGGCGTGGTCCAGCGGCTTCGCCCACGGGGACCGCGTGGCCGGCACCGCCAGTTCGGCGGTCCTCACCGTCGGGTGGTGCCCGCCACGTCCCGTCCAGCCCCGGCCTCGTCGCCGCGTTCCGGTCTCATCCACCCCCGTGGGGCGTCCGGACGTCGACGACGGCGACGTTGACCTCGGTGGTGACCAGCCCGGTCTGCTGCGCGATGTGCGCGGCGATGCGCTCGCGCACCACCGCCGCGACGGCGTGGATCGGGACGCCGTGGTCGACGGCGATCTGGACGTCGACCACCACGCGGGAACCGGCCGTGCCCACCGCGGTGGCCGCCTCTCCGTCCGGCCCGGCGACTCGTGCGGGGTCGGCCGCGGTGTCCGGCGGGGTGGCCACCCGGCCCCCGCCGAGGGCGAGGGACACGTGCGGTACCGACTCGGCGGCCAGGCGGGCGACGGCTCCGACGACGCGCGCGGCGATGCGGGTCTGGCCGGCGGGGTCGTGGAGCACGGCGGACCAGTTGGCGCGGGACAGTTCGCGGACCTGCGCCATCACCGACTGGAGCAGGTCGGCCGGGGCGCGGACCCGCTCTGCTGCCAGCTCGCGGACGGGGGTCCAGAGCTCCTCGAACTCGGCCAGCGCCGCGCGGCAGTGGGGGCAGCTCCGCTGGTGGGCCGGGTCGCGCGGCGCGGTGCCCTCGGTGACCTGGGTGAGCAGGTCGGCCGGGACGGCGCCGCAGGGCAGGCGGTCGGCGGGCACGGCGGTCACCTCCACTCCTGCAGGACGTCGGCCAGTGCCCGCCGGGCGCGGTGGGCCCGGACCTTCGCGGCGCTCTCGCTGATCCCCAGGATGCGCCCGGTCTCGGCGTGTGTGTACCCACCGAACGTGGTGAGCACGAGCGGCGCCCGCTGGTCGAGGGGAAGCGCCCGCAGGGCGTGCCGGACGGCCTCGCGGCGGTGCGCGGCGACGGCGAGCGTCTCCGCAGCCGGCGTGCGGGGCATGTCTGCTGCCGTGTCGTCCTCCGGGAGGGGGCCGACGGGGCGGCGGGCGCGGTGGGCGTTGTGGCAGCGGTTGATCAGGATCCGGGTCGCCCAGGTGGAGAACCCGGCCTCGCCGCGGAAACCCGGCAGGTGGCGCCACGCCTGGATCAGGGTCTCCTGGAGGACGTCGCGGGCGTCGTCGCGATCGCCGGTCATGCGCAGGGCGACCGCGTACAGGCGGTCCTGGTGGCTGCGGACGAGAGCGGCGAACGCCTGCTCGTCACCTGCCCGGGCCAGGTCGACCCAGCGGGCCTCCAGCGGATCGGCCGGCCTGTCCGCGTCGACGGTCGACCCGCTCACCGCGGTGTTGTGCCGCGCACTACGAGATCTTTCCCCATCTGCTGTAACCCTTCCCGTCCCTGTGTGTCCAAGGAGGTGTGGCCCGTGAGGCGGACGAGCAACGGCCGCTCGCCTCGGAGCCACGGACGAGACTGCCCCTACCCACCGGAAGAGGTCCAACCATGACCCAGTCCACCAGCAGCAGCACCTCCACCTCGTCGAGCGCGATCGCGCAGGCGACCCCGTCGGCCCTGCAGAGCACGCAGGGGACGACGACCATCGCCAACGACGTCGTCCAGAAGATCGCCGGCCTGGCCGCGCGCGAGGTCGCCGGCGTCTACTCCCTCGGCGGCGGCGCGGCCCGCGCGCTCGGTGCACTGCGCGAGCGCATCCCCGGCGCCTCCCAGGCGGTCGGCCAGGGCGTGACGGTCGAGGTGGGCGAGCGGCAGGCCGCGGTGGACCTGGACCTGGTCACCGAGTACGGCGTCCCGATCGCCGACCTGTCGCGGTCGGTGCGGCGCAACGTCATCGCCTCGGTCGAGGGGATGACCGGCCTGCAGGTCACCGAGGTGAACATCTCGGTCAACGACATCCACCTGCCCACCGACGACGAGGGTCCGCAGGAGCCTGCGCGCGTCCGGTGAGCACTCCGCAGAGCGTCGCGGGAGCCGAGGTGCTCGTCGAGGCCGGGACGGCGGACGCGATCGTCGCGGCCGTCACGGCCTGCCCGGCCGTGGCGTCCCTGCACGGCGGCGGTCTGCGCCGCACCGCGACCTACCTCCCGGGCCGCCTGGTCGAGGGTGTGCACGTCGACGACGACCGGGTCCGGGTCTCCGTCGTCGCCGTGCAGGGGGTACCCGTGGCGCAGGTGGCGGAGCAGGTCCGCGCCGCCGTCGCGCCCCTCGTCCCCGGCCGGGCGGTCGACGTCCACGTGGCCGACGTGCAGGTGACCCACCCGCCGGCTCCGCCGCCGGCCTGACCGCTCCTCGGAGCCCGAGATGCCGTCGTCCCCCGATCCCGCCGAGCGCCGCCGGCGGCGTGCGCTCCTGCGGGCCACCCATCCCGACCTCGGTGGGGACCCCGAGGAGTTCATCCGCGTCCTCGCCGCGCTCGAGGCCGGGGGGACGGCGGCACCCGGTCCCGGACCCGAGGTGCGATTCGTGCGCCGGCCCCGGGGAGTCGCCCGGGTCACCGCGTGGTGGCGGCGCCGACGGCGCCCCCCGCGCGTCGTCTGAGGTCCGTCCCGCTCCCGCCCGTCCCATCCGTACGGAGGAACTCCATGCCCCCCACCGTCGTCGGTCTCTTCACCGGCCTCCTGCTCGGCCTGGCCTGGGTGATCGGCGGTCTCGACGCCTTCGTCGGCACCGCCGTGCTCGGTGTCATCGGCTTCGTCATCGGCAAGGTCGTCGCCGGCCAGCTCGACCTCACCCCGTACCTGGGCGGCGGCGGCCGCGGCTCCCGGTGAGCACCGTCGCCTCCGCGGTCGTCCCCGACGACGCGCCGGTCGGCACCCCGCTCGCCGCCGAGACCGGCAGCGCCCACCCCGAGCTGGGTGACCCGGCCGAGCGGGGCAGCCTCACCGTCGCCGACCGGGTCGTCGAACGCGTCGCCGGCCACGCCGTGACCCGGGTCGAGGGCGCCAGCGCCGCCCCGCGCCGCGTGCTGGGAGTCAGCGTCGGCGGCAGCCGGCCCGACCGTGAGGCTTCCGTCGACGCCCGCGTCGACGGCTCGACCGCCACCGTCGAGGCCACCGTGGCCGTCGCGTGGCCTGCATCGGTCCGCGAGGTGACGGCACGGCTGCGGGAGCAGGTGCGCGACGACGTCGGCCGCATCACCGGCGTGCGCGTGGCCCACGTCGACGTCGACGTCGTCAGCCTGACGGCGCCGGCGGCCCGTCCGCGCCGGGTCCAGTGACCGCATCCACGAGGAAGGAGCAGACGTGCACGTGGTGAACCGGGTCCTCGCGACCCTGCTGGCGCTCGCGCTGCTGCTCGGCGGGCTGCTGGCCGTCGTCGAGATCGTCCTGGCCCAGCTGGGCCGCCCGTCCTGGCTCGCGCCCCACGAGCGGTGGAGCAGCTGGCTGGCGGGCCAGACCTTCCTCAGCGGGGTGGTCCGCGCCGTCCTGATCGGCCTGGCGGTCCTCGGGCTCGTGCTGCTCGTGCTCGCGCTCCGGCGTGGGAGGCCCGGATCGGTGCAGCTGCCGTCCCGGACCGAGGGCGTCCGCGTGAGCGCTTCCCGCCGCGGCATCGAGCGCTCGCTGTCGACGGCCGCACGGCGGGCCGACGGCGTCCGGTCGGCCCGCGCCAGGGCCGGACGGCGTGCCGTGCGGGTGAAGGCCGTGTCGGCCCTGCGCTCGACCGGTGACCTGCAGCAGCCGGTCACGGCGGCCGTCACCGCCCGACTCGAGCAGCTCGGCCTCGGCGGGGTCCTGCGGCCCCGCGTCACCGTCACGAAGGAGTCCTCCCGGTGAGCGCACGCGTGAACGGCGTCAACCGCACGGTCCTGGCGCTCCTCGGCCTGGTGCTGCTCGCGGCCGGAGGGCTGGGCCTGGCGTACTCCTTCGGCGCCTTCGGTACCGGGCAGCGCCCGGTCCTGCCCCAGCCGGTGCGCGACTACGCCCGCGAGCAGGGCTGGTTCTGGTGGGCGGTGGCCGGCGTGTGCCTCCTGCTGGCGCTGGTGGGTCTGTGGTGGCTGCTGGCCCAGCTGCGGACCGACCGCGTCAGCCGCCTCGACCTCACCACCGACGACCGGGACGGCCTGACCACCGTGCACGCCGGGGCCGTGACCGACGCGGTCGAGACCGAGGTCGAGGGACTCCGCGGCGTGGCCGGCGCGTCGGCGTCCCTGATCGAGCGACGCGGGCGGCGCCTGACCCTGTCCGTCGACCTGGCGGAGTACGCCGACATCGCCGAGGTCCGGCAGGCCATCGAGGACCGCGTCGTCGCCCACGCGCGGCAGGCCCTCGACGACCCGGACCTGCTGGTGGACGTCGAGCTGCGCCCCGGACGCACCCGGTCGGCCGGGCACGGCGTGCGCTGACCGCCGCGCCCGGTCGAGCCGCTCCTGTGGAGGCGGCGCCGGTCACCGGCCCGGTCCCGGAGACCGACGCCGGGCCGTGGCCGGCGCTCGGTCGGCCCGACCCCGATCCGCCAGGACGCGCCCGCCCATGCCGGTCTGCGCGGTGAGCACGCCGGCCAAGCCGAGGACGGCGACGTCCCGGACGTCGAGGCGCGCGAGTGTCTCGCGGCCGGGATGACAGGACCCGTCAGCCGTGCCTTGAGCTGCCCGCGCCGCTGCGTGCCGCAGCGACGACGCCGGCGCCGAACACCAGCACGAGGACCTGGAAGGCCGGGGAGGCGACCTGCTGGAACCCGCTGTCCAGGCCGCTGTACCCGACGTCGACCCCCACGCTCAGCGACACGATCCCGGCCAGGACGGCGACCCACCCGGTCCAGCCGGCCAGCAGTCGCGCGACCAGGATCGTCACGCCGAACAGCAGCAGCGTCGCGCCCAGCAGCACGCGGAAGTAGCTCTGCGCACCCCACTCCGTCCACCGCACGGTCTCCGCGTCGGCGAAGCGGACCGCCTTCTCCGACCCCTCGGCGGCGACCCAGGCGTCGACGGCCTGCTTCAGGGTGATCCCGTCGACGGCCTGCAGCAGGGCCCACACGGCGGCCGTGGCCACGGCGAGCCCCGCGGCGGACGCCGACAGCACCGGCGCCCTGGACCGCAGTGCCAGGTGGAGGACGACCAGCCCGCCGAGGGCCAGCAGGACCCCGACGAACTGAGCGAGGTGGACCCACTCCCACGAGTCGCTCGCGGCGTACTCGGCGAAGATCGCCTCGTGGACGTCCTCGTCCCCGGACGGGTGGAACAGCATGGTCACCGCTGCGGTGAGGACGATCCCGGCGAGGAGCAGGATCCCGCTCCACCGCAGGAGGTGCCGCTCCGTCCGGAGCTCGGTTGCCGACGTCATGGCTGCCCCTTCCGCCGAACGGCGGCCTGTGGGTCAGGGTAGCGACGGGGCAGGTCGCACGGGGCCCGACCGCACCTGGGGTGCATGGGCCCGCCCGAACGCTCGGTTCAGGTCCCCGGGCGCAGCCCCGCGAGGGTCACGTCGACGAGTCGGTGCACCGCCGTCTCCGAGGGGAGGTCGCCGGCGGCGGCGAGAGCGTGCAGGCAGTAGGTCGCCAGCTCCCCGGCCGGGACGTCGCCGCGCAGCTCCCCGCTCCGCGCTCCGGCCTCGACGAGCTCCGCCACCATCCCGTGCACGTGCCCGGTCGCGCGGACGACGTCCTGACCGCCGTGCAGCCGGACGGCGAGCTCGCTCTCGCGGTGTCCCCGCGAGGCCCTCGAGAGCCGCGCGTAGCCGGCGAGCACGGCCCTCAGGCGCTCGCCGGCGCTGCCGGCGCCGGCCCGCAGGCTGGCCAGCTCGGCCAGGTGGGACGCGACCTGCCGTTCGTGCCAGGCGTGCAGCACCGACTCCAGGTCGGGGAAGTACCTGTACAGCGTCGCCCGGCCGATGCCCGCCTCCTCGGCGACGCGCGACATCGTCACCCCGCGGAGGCCGTGCCGGCCGACGAGCGCGGCGGCGGCGTCCAGGACGGCGTCCCGCACCTCTCGGCGGTGACCCTCGACGGTCGCGGTCCACAGCCTCGGCACGGAGCGATCGTACGAACACTGCCGCCGGGTGGACACCGTGTAGCGCGACGAGACACTGTGTCTCGTACGCTACGGGCGTCCCCATCTCGAGAGGAGAACCCATGTCCCCGCGTGCAGAGCCCGGACACCGCCGGCCCCGCTGGGTGACCGTGACCCTCGCAGCCGCGGTGTTCCTGGTGCTGCTGCTGGCCGTGCTCTGGGCGCTGGGCGTCGAGCACGGCCCCGGCCGGCACCTGTCGTCGTCCGCACCGCAGGCCGCGCCCGTCCTCCCGGTGCCGGTGGGCCGGTGACCCTGTCCCCACGCGTCCGGAGGATGGCCGTCACGGCGCACGTGACGGTGTCCGTGGGCTGGGTGGGCGCCGTCCTCACGTTCATCGCGATCGCGGCGGTCGGCCTGACCAGCGACGACGCGACCACGGTCCGCGGCAGCTACCTCGTCATGGACGCTGCCGCCCGCTTCGTCCTCGTGCCGCTGGCCCTGTTGTCCCTGGCGACCGGCGTGGTCCAGTCGCTCGGCACCCCGTGGGGTCTGCTGCGGCACCACTGGGTGGTGGTGAAGCTGCTCATCACCGTCCTGGCCACCGCGGTCCTGTTGCTCTACCTGCGGACCTTCGCCGCGATGGCCGGGACGGCGGCGGACCCGGCCGCCGGGCTCGACGCCGTCCGCAACCCCTCGCCGCTGGTGCACGCGGTGCTGGCGCTGGGGCTGCTGCTGGCCGCGACCGTGCTGGGGGTGGTCAAGCCGCGCGGGCTGACCCGGTTCGGTCGCCGGGCAGCCGAGAACTCCCGGAACGCCCACTACGGACCGTAGTACCGTGGCGGCGGACCGAGGGGGGATGGCCGTGCCGCTGGGACGGACCTGGATCCTCGTGCTGCTGGCCGCCGTGTTCCTCATGCACGGGATCCCGTCCACGGCGGTGGGGAACGGCGCCACCCCGGGCGCCCACGCCGAGACGGCGGCCGGTCCGGACATCGCCACGGCCTCGGCTGCGCACCCCGCGCCGGATTCCCGCGACGGGCGGACGGACCACGACTCCTCGTCGCACTCGACGGCCTCGCACGCGTGGAACGCCTGCCTCGCGGTCCTCCTCATGGGGATGGCCGTGCTGGTCCTGCTCGTGGTCCGGAGGTCATCTGCCCTCCCGGACCACCGTGCCCCACCGCGCCTGCCCGGCGCGGTCTCCTGGGTGAGTCCTCCCCGGCCGCCCGAACTGTCCGTCCTCTGCCTGCTCCGGACCTAGGCCGCCCGACCAGGCCCGCCCAGCACCTCGCTGAGCCGGGCCGCGTCCGCATGCCTCCCTCCCACCGAGCACCAGGAGACCCGCAGTGACCCGTTCCACCACCCGACTCGTCCGCCTGGCCGGCGGCCTCGTCGCCGGCGCCGTCGTCCTCGTCGGCTGCTCCGGTCCGAGCGACACCTCCGGCGCGCAGACCGGTGCTGCCGCCGAGACGTCCGCCGGGGAGTCGGCGGCCGTCGACGACGCCGACGTGACCTTCGTCCAGGGGATGATCCCGCACCACCGCGGCGCCCTCGAGATGGCGCAGCTCGCCGACGGCCGCGCCGAGGACCCGCGGGTGCTCGAGCTGGCGGACCGGATCGAGGCCGCCCAGCAGCCGGAGATCGAGACGATGACCGGCTGGCTCGAGCAGTGGGGCGAGCCGGTCCCCGAGCAGACCGACGCCGGCACGGACCACGGGTCCATGGGCCACGACAGCTCCGACATGGAGGGCATGTCCGCCGAGGACATGGCCGCCCTCGAGGCGGCGTCCGGGGCCGAGTTCGACCGCATGTGGCTCGAGATGATGATCGCGCACCACCGCGGTGCCGTGGAGATGGCGCAGACCGAGATCGCCGAGGGCAGCGACCCGGACGCCGTCGCGCTGGCCCGGGAGATCGCGGACTCGCAGGCCGCGGAGATCGAGGAGATGGAGACGCTGCTCGCCGGGCTCGGCGGCTGACGTCCTGCCGGAACGCCGCCGGCGTCAGCTCGCCGGCGGCGTTCCGGTGCGCGTCCCCCGGTCTGCCGGTGCTCACCAGATGTGCCCTCCCACGCCTGCGGAGTCGGCTCCGAAGGGGGCGGTGACCACGCCGCCTCGTTGTCCACCCGGACGACGGGAGCGGCCGGGCCGGGCCGGTCATGGCAGGAGGGATGCACCTCCGGCGCGCTCGCCGTCGGTCGCGCCGGGATCGTCGGCCGTGACGGTCCACCGCAGCGCGGTCCGGACGGCGAGGTCTGGACAGCTGCTGCAGATCCGGCTGTACGGTGCCGGACCGGTGTCGGTGCGAGGTGACGATCGATCGGCCTCAACCGCCTTGGTACTGGCGGGCCACGTCGGCGAAGACCCTGACCATGGCCGCCTCTGCGGGGGCCGGGACTCGCTCCTGCCGGCGGGCCAGCAGGATGCGGCGCGCCGGAGCCGTCGTCCCGAGCGAGACGACCCGGACGTCGGGGTGGGGGTTGGTCACCGCGGTGCGGGGTGCGAGTGCGATGCCGAGCCCGACGCTCACCATCGCCTGGGCCTCCTGGTAGTCGTTGGCGTGGAACGCGATCCGGGGCTGGAAGCCGGCGGCGCGGCAGCTGCGGTCGAGCACCTCGGCGACCGGGTGGTCGGGCTCGCGAACGACCCAGTCCTCGGCGGCGAGGGCGGCCATGTCGACCCGCGTGCGATCGGCCAGGGGGTGCTCGGCGGAGACGACGAGCATCGTGGGGTCGTCGAGCAGGTGGGTGAGAGCGTAGGCCTGCGGGTCCACGCGGTTCCAGGCGTAGTCCCACAGCAGTGACAGGTCGACCTCGCCGGTGTCGAGCATCTCGGTGAGGTGTTCCAGCCGGGCGGAGCGCACGGTCAGGCGCACCCCCGGGTGAGCGGCGCGGAAGCGGCTGACAGCGAGGGCCAGCAGTGATCCGCCGACCGTGGGGAAGGTGCCCACGGTCAGCCGGCCTCGGCGCAGTCCGGCGACCTGGGCCAGGTCGGCCTCTGCCGCGGCGAGCTGGCGGCTGACGCGTCGGGCGTGGTCGGCCAGGACCAGGCCGGCCTCGGTCGGCACGATGCCGCGCGGCTGCCGTTGCAGCAGTGGCTGCCCCACTTCCTGCTCGAGGCGACGGATCTGCTGGGAGACCGCTGACGTCGTGTAGTTCAGCGCCTCGGCCGCCGTGGTCATGGAGCCGCTGTCGATGACAGCGGCCAGCAGGGTCATGCGCCGGACGTCGAGCACGCTACCTCCTGGGTTAAGCGTTACTTGAGGGGTCTGCACTTTCTCGTGATTGTGCTGCACGGCTGACCGGCCGCACAGTCGTCGCCGAGCGGCTCCTCCAGAAGGGGAGCGCGGTCCTCCGGCCCGGACGACGACGGCTCGCCCCGGCCGGCTCCACGACAGGAAGTGAGGACTCGGCGTGCGTGAACTCGCGGCCACATGGATGCGCGGAGGGACCAGCAAGTGCTGGGTGTTCGACCGTGCGGACCTCGACGCCCTCGGTGCGGACACTGCTGCGGTGCTGCTGCGTGCCTTCGGCAGCCCGGACCCCAGGCAGGTCGACGGGGTCGGGGGAGGGACCTCGACGACGAGCAAGGCGGTGATCCTCACGCCGTCCGGCGCGGGGGACGCCGACGTGGACTACACGTTCGCCCAGGTCGGCATCCGCGACGCGGTCGTCGACTGGGGCAGCAACTGCGGCAACTGCTCAGCGGTGGTGGGGTTGTACGCCCTCCGGCGCGGCTGGGTGCGCCCCCAGGGGGAGCTGACGACCGTGCGGGTGCGCAACACCAACACCGGGCAGCTGATCGTGCAGCAGGTGCCGACCCCCCGCGGGGTGGTGGAGGAGGACGGCGCCGAGCACATCCCTGGTGTCCCGTTCCCCGGCGTGGGGGTGCGGATGTGGTTCCGCGACCCCGCCGGACGCACCACCGGGTCGCTGCTGCCCACCGGCTCGCCCCGCGACCGGCTGTGTGTCGACGGCCGCGCCGTGGACGCCACGCTGGTCGACGCCGGTGCTCCGGTCGTCGTCCTGGACGCGGCCGACGTCGGGCTGGCGGGTGACGAGAGCCCGGCCGAGATCACCGCCCGGCCGGGCCTGCTCGCCGCACTCGACGGGGTCCGGCGGCAGGCGGCGGTCCGCATGGGCCTGGCGGCCGACGAGGTGTCGGCCGAGCGGGCCGTGCCCAAGCTGGCCCTCGTCTCCAGACCTCCGGCGAGCGGGGAAGCCGACCTCACCGTGCGCATGCTCTCGATGGGGGAGGTCCACCCCGCACTGGCCATCACCGGCAGCGTCGCCCTGACCATGGCCGCGAACACCCCGGGCAGCCTCGTCGCCGACCACGCCTCGCCGGACGCCGATGGCCGGTTGCGGCTGTCCACCCCGTCCGGCGTGGTCGCGACCCACACCGGCGAGCTGGACGGCGCCCAGGCGGTGGCCGTCACGCGCACCGCGCGCCGCCTCGCGGATGCCGTCCTCGCGCTGCCCGAGGAGACCACACGCCGGGGATCCGCCCCGGAGCACTCAGTGGGGACAGCGTCACGGCTCTCCACCGAGGATCGAGCACCGTCCCCGCTGCCGGGACACCCCGTCCCGTCCGCCATCGTGCCCGCGGAGGTGCACCGATGAGCACGCAGACCCCCGAGCGCGAGGCCCCGGCTCCCGTGCCGGACACCGGCTGCTCGCGACGGGCCGGCCTGACGATCATGGCCGTGTTCGTCGTCCTCGCCGTGGTCGCGACCACCCTCGGATCGGACCTGCTGCGCAGGGCCGCGGCCACGACCGACGGCGACTTCGCGGGGGAGACCCTGGAGGTGCTCATCCCGCTCGCCGAGGGCGGTGGGACCGACACCTGGGCCCGCTACGTCGGCACCGAGCTCAGCCACGTGGTGCCCGGGCAGCCGGGCTTCGCCCCGGTCAACGAGCCCGGGGGGGAGGGCATCGCAGGAACCAACGCCTTCGTCGCCGAGGCCCGGGCCGACGGCACGGAGATCCTCGTGTCCACGGCCAGCAGCGTCGTCCCGTGGGTGCTGGGCCGCAGCGAGGTGCAGTACGACTTCGACCAGCTGACCCCGGTCCTGGCCAACGGCAGCGGCGGGGTCGTCTACGCGCGGACCGCCGCCGGCGTGTCCTCCGTCGAGGACCTGGTGGACCGGGACACCCCGCTGCGCTTCGGCGGCATCAGCGCCACCGGGCTGGACCTCACGACCCTCGTGGCCTTCGACCTGCTCGCTGCCGACGTGGAGTCCATCTTCGGCTTCGAGGGGCGTGGGCCGGTCAACCTGGCACTCCAGCGCGGCGAGGTGGACCTGGACTACCAGACCACGTCGGCGTACGGGCCTGCCGTCGCACCCCTGGTCGAGTCCGGCGCCGCCGTCCCCCTGATGTCCATGGGCCAGGTGGACGCGTCGGGCGAGATCGTGCGGGACCCCAACTTCCCGGACCTGCCCACCGTGGTCGAGGTCTACGAGCAGCTGCACGGGCAGGCCCCCAGCGGGCCGGCCTTCGAGGCCTACCGCTCGCTGCTGGCGCTGACCTACACCTGGCAGAAGGCCATGTGGGTGCCTCAGCAGACCCCCGACGCGGCGGTGCAGACCCTGCGCACCTCGGCCCACGAGCTGGCCCAGGACCCCGCGTTCACCGGCGCCGCCGCCGAGGTGCTGGGCGGCTACCCGATCATCGCCGACGACGACCTCCCCGCGCTCGTGCACGACGCCTACACCGTCGAGCCCGACGTCCGCGACCACGTCGTCGAGCTGCTGACCTCCGACTACGACGTCCAGCTGGACTGAGGAGCTCACCGTGCTCGACTCCGCACTGGCCGCCCTGGCCTCGCTCACCCAACCGTCGCTGCTGCTCATGCTGGCCGTCGGCGTGGTCGCCGGCCTGGTCATCGGCCTGATCCCCGGCCTCGGCGGCACCGGCGCCGTCGCCATCCTGCTCCCGGTCACGTTCGGCATGGAGGCCGAGCAGGCGCTCGCCCTGCTCATCGGGGCGCTGGCCGTGGTGCACACCTCCGACACCGTCGCCGCGGTGCTGCTGGGGGCACCCGGCTCGGCGTCGGCCAGCGTCACCATGCTCGACGGCTACGCCATGGCCAAGAAGGGCCAGGCCGCACGGGCGCTGTCCCTGGCGTTCCTCTCCTCCATGGCCGGCGGGATCATCGGCGCCATCGGCCTCACCCTGGCCATCCCGCTGGCCCGGCCGCTGGTGCTCTCCTTCGGCGCGCCCGAGCTGTTCATGCTCACGGTGCTCGGCGTCTCGCTGGCAGCGGTGCTGTCGCGGGGCAACGTGGCCAAGGGCCTGGTCGCCGGTTGCCTCGGCCTGCTGCTGGGCCTGGTCGGCATCGCGCCCTCCACGGCGGAGTACCGGTTCACCGGCGGCAGCCTCTTCCTCGCCGACGGGCTGTCCCTCGTCGCCGTCGCGCTCGGCGTGTTCGGTCTGGCCGAGATCGCCTCGCGGGTCGGGCAGCGGCAGCAGCCCGGTGCGGAGATCGCCCTGGGCCACGGCTGGCTGGCCGGCGTCCGGGAGTGGCTGGGCCACTGGACGCAGGTGGTCCGCGGCGCGCTGATCGGCATCTGGGCCGGCGTGCTGCCCGGCGTCGGCGCCACGGCCGGCACCTGGCTGGCCTACGGCCAGAGCGTGGCCACGGCCAAGGACAAGAGCGGGTTCGGCAAGGGCGACCCCCGCGGGATCATCGGCCCCGAGAGCGCGAACAACTCGGTGGAGGCCGGCGACCTCATCCCCACGTTGCTGTTCGGCATCCCCGGGGGCGTGCCCGCCGCGATGCTGCTGGGCACCCTGCTGACCTACGGCATCCAGCCCGGCCCGGCCATCGTCACCGACCACCTCGACCTCATGTACCTCATCGTGTGGTCCTTCGCGATCGCCAGCGTCGTGGGCGCCGCGCTGTGCTTCCTGGTGACCAGGCCGCTGGCCCGCATCACCAAGGTGCCCTTCGCCATCCTCGGCCCCGGCCTCGTGGTCGTGATGCTGCTCGGCGCGTTCCAGGAGAGCGGTCAGCTCGGCGACCTGTGGGTCATGATCGCGCTCGGACTGCTCGGCTGGCTGCTCAAGGACACCGGGTTCCCGCGGGCGCCGTTCCTCATCGGCTTCGTCCTGGCCATCCCCCTGGAGCGCTACTACTTCCTCACCGACGCCGTGTACGACGGCGCCGAGTGGCTGGTCCGCCCCTGGGTGCTCGTCTTCCTGGTCGTGCTGGTCGCACCGGCCGTCTTCGCGCTGATCCGGTACCTGCGCCGGCGCCGGGGCACCGACGCCGACGACCGGACGGTCGAGCCGGCCGGCGAGGACGAGGGCGAGCTGTCCGGCTCGGTGTGGTCGCTGCTGACCGCCGCGGGGATGCTCGTGGTCTTCGTGACCGCCTTCCTGGTGGCCGGCGGCTACAGCCCGGACGCCCGCCTGGTGCCGAGGCTGATCACGGGCGTCGGCGCGCTCGCCGCGCTGGTGCTGCTGCTCGTGGAGATCCGCCGGGTGCGGTCGGTCCCGCCCACCCCGGCCCAGGCGGAGCGACCCGCACGCCGGCGGTTCCCCGGCGTCGCCGTGGCCGCCCGCACCTTCGTCTGGATGGCGGCCTTCCTGGGCCTGGTCGCCCTCGGTGGCTACGTCGCCGCAGCCCTGGTCTTCGTCCCGGCCTTCTTGCTCTACGTGGCCCGGGCCCGCACCCGGACGGTGCTCGTCTACGGACTGGTCACCGCCGCCCTGCTGGTCCTCGCCCCGATCCTGCTGCCCGTCGAACTACCCCTGGGAGCTCTGATGACCCGATGACCGTCCTGACCGCCGTGGCCAACGCCGCCGAAGCAGCAGCCGTCCTCCCGGCAGCCGCCGCCGAGGCAGCCCGCCGCAACAGCGACCTGCACGTCCTGGACCTCACCAGCGGCAGGGACACGCAGGCCCTGGCTGCGGCACTGGAGGCAGCCCGGGCCGAACTGGGCCCGGACGGCCGAGCAGTGGTCGTCACCGAGCCCTCCATCCCGGACCACGCGACGGCGGCACTCGTCGCAGCCGACGAGACCAGTGCCGACGTCCTCGTGATCGGAGTCCGACGGCGCAGTCCGGTCGGCAAGCTGGTGATGGGATCGGTCGCCCAGTCGATCCTGCTCGACGCCGACTGCCCGGTCCTGGCCGTGCGGGTCTGATCACCCCCGCGTGGCAGCGTGGACAGGCAGGCCGTGGCCCGGCCACCCCAGGGGTGGCCGGGCCACGGCCTGCCTCGCGATGATCTGTCGACCCGATCCGAGGAGGCCGACGCGATGACCGTCCCCAGCGAGCCTCCGGGCGCCACCCCCGACGCAGGTCCCGACGAGGACCGCCACCGGCTGTCGATGACGATCCTGATGACGCCGGACATGTCCAACTTCGCGGGCAACGTCCACGGCGGGCTGCTGCTGAAGTACCTGGACCAGGTGGCCTACACCTGCGCGACCCGCTGGGCGCGGAACTACGCGGTCACGCTGTCGGTGGACCAGGTCGTGTTCCGGGAACCCGTGCACGTCGGTGAGCTGGTGACGTTCCGGGCCAGCGTCAACCGCACCGGCCGCACCTCCATGGAGATCGGGGTGCGGGTGACCACGCAGGACCTCGTGAGCCAGGTCGTCCGGCACACCAACAGCTGCTACTTCACGATGGTCGCGATCGGTCCGGACGGGCGGCCGGTCGAGGTCCCGACGTGGCAGCCGCGCACCGCCGAGGAGCGCCGCCGGCACGAGGCGGCCGGTCGACGGCGGGAGCTGCGCCAGGAGATCGAGCGCGCCACCTCGGAGATCCGGCAGGCGACGAGCACCTGACCACGACGGACCCGCCCCCGCCGACCGGGGTCGGCCGTGGGGACTGGGAGGATCCGCGGCGACGCGCCACTCGAGGGGGAATGGACCCGACATGCCCAGAGCACTGCTGCTGGAGAACATCGACCCGGTGGCGGTGGAGCTGCTCTCCTCGGCCGGCTACGAGGTGGAGGCGCTGCGGGGGGCGCTGGACGAGGCGGACCTCGCCGCTGCGCTCGACGGCGTCCACCTGCTGGGGATCCGGTCGAAGACGCAGCTGACCGGGGCCGTGCTGGAGCGGCATCCGGGGTTGGCGGCGGTGGGTGCCTTCTGCATCGGCACCAACCAGATCGACCTGGTCGCGGCGGCCGCGGCCGGGGTGGCGGTGTTCAACGCGCCGTACTCCAACACGCGCAGCGTCGTCGAGCTGGCGATCGCGGAGATCATCAGCCTGGCCCGGCGGCTGGTCGACCGGGACCGCGCGCTGCACGCCGGGGTCTGGGACAAGTCGGCGACCGGCAGCCACGAGATCCGGGGGCGGACCCTGGGCATCGTCGGCTACGGCAACATCGGCAGCCAGCTGTCGGTGCTGGCCGAGGCGCTGGGCATGCGGGTGCTGTTCTACGACCTGGAGGACAAGCTCGCGCTGGGCAACGCCGAGGCGTGCGGCAGCCTGGAGGAGCTGCTGGAGCGCGCGGAGACCGTGACGCTGCACGTCGACGGGCGCGCCGGGAACGCCGGGCTGTTCGGCGCCGAGCAGTTCGCCCGGATGCGCCGCCGCAGCCTGTTCCTCAACCTGTCCCGCGGGTTCGTCGTCGACCACGAGGCGCTGCGCGAGCACGTCCTCAGCGGCCACGTCGCCGGCGCCGCGGTCGACGTGTTCCCCGACGAGCCGAGGAGCCAGGGCGACGAGTTCACCTCCGTGCTGCGCGGCCTGCCCAACGTCATCCTCACCCCGCACGTCGGCGGGTCGACCCAGGAGGCGCAGTACGACATCGGGCGGTTCGTCGCCGGCAAGCTGGCCGACTACGCCCGCACCGGGACGACGACGCTCAGCGTCAACCTGCCCCCGGTGGCCCTGCACGGGTCCTCGGCGGCCCGGTTCGCGCTGCTGCACCACAACGTGCCCGGCGTCCTGGCCCGGGCCGACGCGCTGGTCGGCGAGCACGGTCTCAACGTGGACGGCCAGGTGCTGGCCACCCGCGGGCAGCTCGGCTACGTCGTGACCGACGTCAGTGGCGACCTGCCCCCGACCCTGCTGGCCTCGCTCGAGGCGCTGCCCGAGACCGTCCGCCTGACGACCTTCGCCCAGCGCCCCTGAACCGGGAGGCACCTCCCGGCGGGCGTCACCGGCGCGGACCTCCTGGCGCGCGACGCGGCCGCGAGGAACTCCCTCACCTCCAGTTGTAGCAGGTTTCGGCCGTCCTCATGAGCACGGATCCTTCGTTCTAAGGTCGCGGACCTCAGATCGGAGTCGATGCCGTGAACCCCGTGACCAGCAGCCCGTTCGACCTCCCCGACCACCTCGCCGCCAAGGCCGACCCGGCGCTCGTCGCCGGCGACGAGCAGCACTTCGCGGCCATGGCGCACAGCCTCCAGCAGTCGATCGCCGACCTGTCCGAGCGCCTCGACGCCGAGCGCAGGGCGCCCGGAGGCACGGGCCAGGCGGCGCTGGACCGCGACCTGGAGGTCCACCGGCTGACCGCCCGGCTGCGCACCCTGCGCCGGTACGGGCTGGACCTGTGCCTGGGACGCATCGTCGGCGCGGACGGGCCCGAGCCCGTGTACGTCGGGCGACTCGGCCTCACCGACGGCGCGGGGCGCCGGCTGCTCGTCGACTGGCGCTCCCCGGCCGCCGAGCCGTTCTTCGGCGCCACCCACGCCGACCCGATGGGCCTGGCCAGCCGCCGCCGGTACCGCTGGACCCGCGGCCGGATCACCGACTACTGGGACGAGGTGTTCACCCCCGACGGGTTCGAGGGGCACGCCGCGCTCGACGACCAGTCCGCCTTCATCGCCAGCCTGGGCAGCAACCGGTCGGCCCGGATGCGCGACGTGCTCGGCACCATCCAGGCCGACCAGGACGCCATCGTCCGGGCGGGGTCCGACGGCGTGCTCGTCGTCGACGGCGGTCCGGGTACCGGGAAGACCGTCGTCGCCCTGCACCGGACCGCCTACCTCCTCTACTCCGACCCCCGCCTCGGTCACCGCCGGGGCGGCGTGCTGTTCGTCGGTCCGCACGAGCCCTACCTGGCCTACGTCGGCGACGTCCTCCCGAGCCTGGGCGAGGAGGGCGTGCGGACGGCCACCCTGCGGGACCTGGTCCCCGAGGGCGCCGCGGCGGGGACCGAGGCCGACCCGGAGGTGGCCCGCCTCAAGGCGTCCATGGACGTGGGGACGGTGATCGAGGCGGCGGTCCGGTTCTACGAGGAGCCGCCCACGACGGGGACGACGGTCGAGACCGGCTCCGCCGACGTCCGGCTGGGCGCCGACGACTGGGCCGAAGCGTTCGAGTCGCCGGATCCCGGCACCCCGCACAACGAGGCGCGCGACCAGGTGTGGGAGGCGCTGCTCACGATCCTGGTGGACGCGCACGACGGCGACGAACCGGCTGACCTGGTCCGGACGTCGCTGCAGCGGAACAGGGAGCTGCTCGGCGCCCTCGACCGGGCGTGGCCGCTGCTGGAGGCGGCCGACCTCGTCGGGGACCTGTGGTCGGTGCCGGCCTACCTGCGCAGGTGCGCCCCCTGGCTCGGCCCCGACGACGTCCGCAGGCTGCAGCGTGCGGCCCCCCGGGCCTGGACGGTGTCCGACCTGCCGTTCCTGGACGCCGCACGGCAGCGGCTCGGCGACCCGGAGGTGTCCCGGCGCAGGCGCCGGCAGGCGGCGATCGCCGCCGCCGAGCGCGAGCGGATGGCCGGCGTCATCGAGGAGCTGATCGCGGCCGACGACTCCGAGCTGCTGCTGATGACGAGCCTGCGCCACCAGGACCTCCGGGACGCCCTGGTCGACCAGGCCGCGCTGCCCACCGCCGACCCGGACCTGCTCGCCGGCCCCTTCGCGCACGTCGTCGTGGACGAGGCCCAGGAGCTGACCGACGCGGAGTGGCAGATGCTGCTGCTCCGCTGCCCGTCCCGGAGCCTCACCGTCGTCGGGGACCGCGCCCAGGCCCGGCACGGCTTCGCCGGCTCGTGGGAGGAGCGGCTCCGGCGGATCGGCCTGGACCGGGTCACCGTGGCCTCGCTGACCGTCAACTACCGGACGCCGGCCGAGGTCATGACCGAGGCCGAGCCGGTCATCCGGGCCGTGCTCCCCGACGCCAACGTGCCGACGTCCGTCCGCAGCACCGGCGTCCCCGTCCTGCACGGGTCCGTCTCGGACCTGGACCGCGTCCTCGACACCTGGCTCGCCCAGCACGCCGAGGGGATCGCCTGCGTCATCGGCGACCCCACGTCCCGGGCGGGATCCCGCGTCCGGTCGCTGACCCCGGAGCTGGCGAAGGGGCTCGAGTTCGACCTGGTCGTCCTCGTCGACCCGGAGGGGTTCGGCGAGGGCGTCGAGGGAGCGGTCGACCGCTACGTCGCGATGACCCGGGCGACCCAGCGACTCGTCGTCCTCACCGGCTCCTGACGCCGGCCGGGGTCAGTGCAGCACCGTCTTGAGCACGACCAGCGCGCAACCGAAGGCCCCGCTGAGGACCACGTACAGCGCCAGCTCGGCCCCCCGCATCCGGCCGCGCCGGCCGGCGACCACCGCCCAGAGCACCAGCACGGCGGTCGTCGCCCACAGCCCGGCCAGCACGGCGGTGTTCGCCCGGAAGCCGAGCAGGTGCACGACGCCCACGACGACCAGCGGGCCGTAGGAGGCGGCGACCAGTGACCACTCGTCACGCAGCAGCTCACGGACGTCCGACCGGTGGGGACGGCGACCGGTGCGGATGCGCTGGCCGACCAGGTCGGCGTAGACGTGGGCCAGCCAGTACACCAGCTGGGTCACCAGGACCAGGGCGAGCACCCGGGGGACGTCGACGGAGTCGCGGGCTCCCTCGGTGGCGATGAGCGACCCGGCCAGCACGGTGCCGTACACGGCGCTGGCCGGGTTGCGGCTCGGGCCCGATCCCACGCCGGCCGGTGGGCCCTCCCGCAGTGCGGACGTGGACCCGGAACCGGGGGCAGTCATCCTGGCGCTCCTCCGCTGGTCGGTGTCGGTCGCCCCTCGGGGCTCGGTCCCGGACGGGACGGTCCGAGCGTGCCACCGTCCCACCCGGCGGCTCCCGGCGCCCGGCTACAGCTCGGCGCGCAGCATCGCGGCCGCCTCGGCGAGGGCGCGCATCTTGCCCGCCGCGGCGGCCCTCGGCAGGTACTTCAGGCCGCAGTCGCTGGAGAGCACCAGCCGGTCGACGTCGACGTCGTCGAGCGCCCGCCGCACCCGGCCGGCGATCGTCTCCGGCGTCTCGACCTCCGGCGTCGAGAGGTCCAGCACGCCGAGGGCGATCCCCTTGCCCCGCAGCGGGCGGAGGGTCGTGGGGTCCAGGTGCGACTGCGCCGTCTCGACCGAGATCGTGTCGGCCGGCACGTCGGCGAGCTCGGGCAGGAACGAGTAGCCCTCCGGGCGGTCGGCGACCATCGCGGCGTAGCCGAAGCAGAGGTGCACGTGCACCGGCCCCGCGACGCCGGCCACGGCGCGGGTCAGCGCCTCGGCGCCGTAGCGGCGGGCCACGTCCGGGCGCGCCTGCAGCCACGGCTCGTCGAGCTGGACGATGTCGGCACCCGCGGCGAACAGGTCGGCGATCTCCTCGCGGACGACGTCCGCGTACGCCAGGGCCAGGGCGCGGTCGTCGGGGTAGTGGTCGTCCTGCGCCTGCTGGGCCATGGTGAACGGCCCGGGCACGGTCATCTTGACCGCGCGGTCGGTGTGCTCCCGCAGGAAGCGGACGTCGCGGACCTGGACCGGCCCCGGACGGCGGATCTCCCCGGTCACCCGCGGCACCGGGATGTCCACACCCGAGCGGTTGCGCACGGTGCCCGGCCGGTCGAGGTCCACGCCGTCGAGCGCCGTCGCGAAGTGGTTGGAGTAGGACTCCCGGCGGATCTCCCCGTCGGTCAGCACGTCGAGCCCGGCCTCCTCCTGGGCGGCGATGGCGGCCAGCGTGGCGTCGTCCTGGGCCTCCTCGAGGAACCGCGGCGGGATGCGCCACAGCTCCCGCGCGCGGACCCGCGGCGGGAACTGGTGCCCCAGCCGGTCCCGGTCGATGAGCCAGTCGGGCTGGGGGAGGCTGCCGACGATCATCGTGGGCAGCGGCGGGAGCGCGAGGGGCATGGGTCCTCTCCTGTCGGGCGCGGGACGGCCCCCTGCAGGGGCCCGTCGCGAGTCGAAGGACCCCGTCCTCCCCACCCCTCGCGAGCTCGGGGCGGGCCTCGGGACGGGGCCGGGGGCGGGGGGCCGCTCTCAGCGCGGCCCGGTGCTGATGGTGGCCGGCCGGGTCACCTCGACGTGCGGGCGGCTCTGCCACAGCGCCCAGTCGGCGCTCACCTCGCCGGCGGTGCGCAGCAGCCGGGGGAGGTGCTCGCCCAGCAACCGCTCGGTGGAGGTCTCGGCGGCGTGCACGGTGACGTTCACGGCCGCGCGCACCGCGCCGGTGCCGTCCCGCACCGGCACCGCCACCGACCGGACGCCGGGGGCCAGCTCCTCGTCGGCCAGCGCCCACCCGCGGGCGCGGACCGCCGTGAGCTCCTCGCGCAGCTGCTCCGGCGTCCGGCCGATGTAGGTGGGCAGCCCCGCCCGGCTGGGCAGCGCCAGGGTCCGGTCCAGCTCGTCGAGCGGCAGGGCGGCGAGCAGGACCTTGCCCTGCGAGGTCTGCGCGGCGGGGAAGCGGGTGCCGATCTCCACCCGCAGCGTGATCAGCTTCGGCACCGAGACGCGGGCGACGTAGACGATGTCCGGGCCGTCGAGCTGCGCCATCGACGAGGACTCGCCGGTCTGCGCGACCAGGGCCTCCAGGTGCGGGCGGGCGACGTCCCACAGGCCCAGCGCCCCGACGTAGGCCATGCCGAGGGTGAGCACCCGCGGGGTCAGCTCGAAGCCGCCCCCGCCCTGCCGGACGAACCCGAGCTCCTCGAGGGTGAGCAGCAGCCGCCGGGCCGTGGGCCGGGCGAGGCCGGCGGCGGCCGCCACCTCCGACAGCGACATCGTGCGGTGACCGGCGTCGAAGACGGCCAGCACGTCGAGCCCGCGCGCCAGCGCCTCCACGAAGTCCGGCCCCGCCCCGCGTCCCGCCATCCGTCGTCCCTCCCGTCCGGCGCGCTCAGCGGCCGAGCACCCGCTCCTCGCCGCCGGCCCGCTTCGACTCGTCCTTGAAGTCGGAGTACTGGTACGGGTTGTCGAGGATCTCGGCCTCGGCCTCCGGCATCTGGGGGAACATCCCGGCCCGCCACGCCTCCTCGCCGATCTCGGCCTTGAGGTACTCGATGGTGTCCTCGATCTCCCGGCGGACCGGTGCGAGGTCGATGCCGACCAGCTTCCCGTCGTGCTTCACGACCCGGCCGTCCACGATCACCGTGTGCACGTCGCCGCGCTGCGCCTGGAAGACGACGTGGCCCAGGGGGTTGAGCAGCGGGAAGGACACCGGCGACGCGTCGTTCTTGACCAGCACGACGTCGGCCTTCTTGCCCGGCTGCAGGGTGCCCAGGTCGTCGCGGCCGATCGTGCGGGCACCGCCCCGGGTCGTCCACTCCAGGACCTGCTGGGCACGCAGCCGCAGGTGGGTGATCGTCTCGCCCTCCAGGTGGGCGGTCAGGTGCTCCGACATCCGGTCGGCGTTGAGGGTGGCGCGCATCGCGGAGAACATGTCGCCGCTCCACCACACGCTGGTGTCCATCGACAGCGACACCGGGATGCCGTACTGGAGCACCTGCTCGGTCGGGGCGTGCCCCTGGCCGGCGCTGCACTCGGACTCCGTGGCCACCGAGATGGAGCCGCCGGTCGCGGCGATGCGCTGGTAGCTGTCCCGGGTGAGCGTGGAGGCGTGCACGTAGGTGGTCTCCGGCGTCATGAAGCCGCCGTCGTACATCTGCTGGATGCCGGTGTCGCTCGTGGCGCCCCACACGCCGGCGTGGGTGGTGACCGGCAGCCCCAGCTCGCGCGCCACCTCGAAGGCCGCCTTCTCCGGGAAGGCCGGGTCGCCGGTGACGTCGAAGGCGATCTGCACGCCCATCATGTCGTCGCGCTCGTCGCGCAGCCGTTCCAGGAACGACCGGACGGCGGGGTCGGCGGTCCACTCCCAGGGGCCGGCCTGGATGTTGCCGTAGGCGAGGACGAACCGGCCGGGCACCGAGCGGAGGGCGTCGAGGGCGGCCTCGCCGTGCTCGACGGTGTGCAGGTTGTGCGACCAGTCGACCGTGGTCGTGACGCCGGCGTCGAGCGACTCGATGGCGGCCAGCCGGTTGCCCGCGGCGATGTCCTGCGGGCGGAACTTCTTCCCGTGCTCGAGGTAGTACCAGACGAAGTACTGGGTCAGCGTCCAGTCCGCGCCGTAGCCGCGCATGGCGGTCTGCCACATGTGCCGGTGGGTGTCGATCATCCCGGGCATGACGATGCCGCCGCGCGCGTCGATCTCCCGGGTGCCCGCGGGCACGTCGAGCGCCGTGCCGACGGCGGCGATGCGGTCGTCGACGACCAGCACGTCCGTGTCGGGCAGCACGGTGCCGGCGTCGTCCATGGTCAGCACCGTCCCCCCGCGCAGGACGACGGGCCGGTCGGCCTCGGTGCTCGGTTCGCTCACGGACTACTCCTCGGTTCCGGCGACGGGTTCGGACGTCCGTCCGTACTGCGGACAGCTCCGAGTGGCGACACCTTCGCGGTGACTGCGGTCACGTGTCAAGCGCGGCTGCAGTCCGAGCACCCGCGCTTGACACGCGTCGACATCGGTGCGGAGACTCCGCCGGACGGTCGTCCGCACAGCGGCACGACCAGGACTGCACCAGCGGTGGAAGGACATCCGGACCGATGACGACAGACGGCACCGGGCGCGGCCCGCTCTCCGGGCTGGTGGTGGCCGACTTCTCCCGCATCCTCGCCGGGCCGTACGCCACGATGCTGCTCGCCGACCTGGGCGCCGACGTGGTCAAGGTGGAGAGCCCCGGCGGGGACGACACCCGCACCTGGGCCCCGCCGGTCCGCGACGGCGTCTCCACCTACTACCTGGGCGTCAACCGCAACAAGCGCTCGGTCGCCCTGGACCTCACCGACCCCGACGACGTCGCCGCCGCCCGGGAGCTGGCCCGCCGCGCCGACGTGCTGGTCGAGAACTTCAAGCCCGGCGGGCTGGCCCGCTTCGGCCTGGACCACGCGACGGTGTCGACGACGAACCCGGGCATCGTCTACGCCTCGATCAGCGGCTTCGGCAGCGGCCCGGGCGGCCGCTCGCTGCCCGGCTACGACCTCATCGTGCAGGCGATCTCCGGGCTGATGAGCCTGACCGGCGACCCGGACGGCGATCCCTACCGCGCCGGGGTCGCCGTCTTCGACGTCATGGCGGGCCTGCACGCCACCATCGGCGTGCTGTCCGCGCTGAACCTGCGCCGGGAGACCGGCCGCGGCCAGCACGTCGAGGTCGACCTGCTGTCCTCGGCGCTGTCCGGGCTGGTCAACCAGACCAGTGCCTACGTCGCCGGCGACGTCGTCCCGTTCCGGATGGGCAACAGCCACCCGAGCCTGTTCCCCTACGAACCGCTGCCGTGCTCGGACGGCGACCTGATCGTCACCGCCGGCAACGACGGCCAGTTCCGCAAGCTGTGCGACGTGCTCGGGGTGCCGGAGCTGGCCGAGGACCCCCGCTTCCTCCACAACGAGGACCGCACCGCCAACCGGGACCGGCTGCGCCCACTGCTGGTCGAGCGGCTGCGCACCCGCACCAAGATGGAGTGGTTCCGCGACATCATCGGCGCGGGCGTGCCCTGCGGGCCGATCAACACGATCGACCAGGGCGTCGCCTTCGCCGAGGAGGTCGGGTTGGCGCCGGTGGTCACCGTGGGGGAGGGGGCCGCCGCCGTGCCGTCGGTCCGCAACCCGATCCGCTTCTCCGACACCGCGGCGCAGTACCGCCTGCCGCCGCCCCGGGTCGACGAGCACGGCGCGGAGATCCGCCGCTGGCTGGCCGAGGGGCCCGGGACGCGGTGACCGGGTACCCGACGGCGCTGGGCGCCTCCAGCCGCGAGTCCATCACCCTGCTGGGCACCGACCTGGCCCGCGACGTCATGGGCACGGTCGGCTTCGGCGAGCTGGCCTTCTGGCTGGCCACCCAGCGCCGGCCCACGCCGGGGGAGACCCGGGTCTTCGAGGCCGTGCTCGCCGCGCTGGCCGACCACGGGTTCACCCCGACGGCGATCGTCACCCGGCTGACCTACCTCTCGGCGCCGGACTCGGTGCAGGGCGCGCTGGCCGCGGGCCTGCTGGGCGGCGGTTCCCGCTTCCTCGGCGTGACCGAGGACTGCGGCCGGTTCCTGCACGACGTCCTCACCTCCGTCGAGGGCGGGCTGCCCACCGACGACGCCGGCTGGGACGCCCTGGCGCTGGAGACGGTGACCGCCCAGCGGGCCGCGCGCCGGTTCGTGCCGGGCCTGGGCCACCACGTGCACAAGGACGGCGACCCGCGCACCCCGCGGCTGTTCCAGATCGCCGCGGAGGAGGACCTGCTCGGCCCGCACCTGGCGCTGTTCGCCGCGATCGGGCGGGTCCACCCCCAGGTCCTCGGGAAGACCCTGCCGCTCAACGGCGCCGGCGTCTGCGGCGCCGCGCTGGCCGACCTCGGGCTGCCGCTGGAGCTGCTGCGCGGCTTCGCGCTGCTGGCCCGCACCGCCGGGCTGATCGGCCAGCTCGCCGAGGAGCTGCGCCACCCGGTGGCCAACGAGGTCTTCCTGTCGGTGGACCTCGCCAACCGGTCGGTCGCGCCCGACCCCTACGTGCCCGACCCGCTCCCGAACACCGATCCGACCGGAGGTCGTCGTGGCTGAAGTCGCCGCGGTCATCGCGTCCACCCACCACCCGTTCTACTACCGGGCCAGCACCGCGACCGGTGCGGACCGGCCGCCGTTCGCGGACGAGTGGGTGGCCAAGATCGAGCGCTTCCGGGAGACCCTGACCCGGGCCGAGCCCGACGTGCTGGTGATGGTCGGCAGCGACCACTTCCACCAGCTGTGGCTGGACAACATGCCGCAGTTCCTCGTGGGCAAGGCGCCGTTCTTCGACGCGAACTTCTACAACGAGGAGCGGGAGTTCGGCCTGCCGCGGATGACCCTGCGCGGCGAGGAGGACCTGGCCGCGCACCTGCTGCGCGACGGGCTGGACCGCGACTTCGACCTGGCCTTCAGCAACGAGCTGCGGATCGACCACAGCATCACCTGCCCGATCATCACGCTGCGCCCCCAGGCCGACCTGCCGATCGTGCCGGTCTACACCAACATCTTCGCCCCGCCGCTGCCGCAGCCGCGCCGGTTCGTCGCCCTGGGCAGGGCCATCCGGGAGATGGTCGAGTCCTGGGAGAGCGACAAGCGGGTGGCGGTCATCGGCACCGGCCACCTGTCGCTGGAGCTCGGCGGGCCGCGCCAGTTCGGCGAGCACGGCCCGGACCCGGAGTTCGACCGCAGGGCCGTGGAGTGGATCGCCTCGGGCGACGTCGAAGGCTGCCTGGCCGAGGTCTCGCTGGAGTCCCTGCACGCCCCGGGCAACGCCACCCACGGGTTCATGGACTTCATGCTGATGATGGGCGTCGCCGGCGCGGGGCAGAAGGCCGACCACGTCGACACCCTCGACCTGTTCCACACGATGGAGGCCTACTTCACCTGGTACCCGAACGGAGCCCCGGCGTGAGTCGCTACCTGCTGGACAAGTTCCTCTACACCGTCGACCGCGACCCCGAGCTGGTCGAGCGCTACCGCGAGGACCCGGCCGGCACCGTCGAGTGGTGGGAGGCGGAGATGGCCGACAGGATCCTCAACTGCACCGACGACGAGCGCTCGACCTGGCTCGAGTTCACCGAGGACGAGCGCCGCGCGCTGCGCGAGCACGACCACGTGACGCTCTTCCAGATGGGCGCCCACCCGTTCCTCACGCTGACGCTGTTCATCGCCCTGTTCGAGCGCGACCACGGGCCGCTGGAGTACCAGAAGGCCTACGGCGCGGCGATGGCCCACATCTCGCTGCCCTACCCCGACATCGCGACCTGAGCGGAGGGGACGTGCGCGCCGCCGTCCTGCACACCCCGGGCAGCCCGCCGTCCCACCGGGAGCACCCGACCCCGGAGCCGGCGCCGGGCCGGACGCTGGTCCGGGTCACCGCCGCGCCGGTCGTCCCGCTGGACCTGCTCTGCGCCTCCGGGACGTCGTACTTCGGCCGCCCGGCCGTCCCGTACGTGCCCGGGGTGCAGGGCGTCGGCGTGGTGGAGCGGTCCGACGCCCTGCCGCCCGGCGCCCGGGTGTGGTTCGCCACGTCGGCCGGGATGGCGCCCGGGGACGGCGCCCTCGCCGAGCGCTGCGCCGTGCCGGACGCCGACGTGGTGCCGGTGACCGCCGACCTGCCGGACACCGCGGTCGCCGCGCTGGGGCTCTCGGCGGTCGCGGCGTGGATGGCGCTGACCTGGCGCGGCCGGTTCACCGCGGGGGAGCGGGTGGTCGTCCTCGGCGGCGGCGGGGCGGTCGGGCAGGTCGCCGTCGGTGCGGCCCGGCTGCTGGGTGCCGCGCGGGTCGTCGCCGTCTGCCGCTCGGCCGCGGCCGCGGAGCGGGCCCGCGCCGCCGGCGCCGAGGAGGTGGTGGCGCCGGACGGCGATGCGGACGCGCTCGCCGAGCGGCTGCGCGGGGCCGCCGGCGGCGCGGTCGACGTCGTCGTCGACCCGGTGTTCGGCGTGGCGGCGGCGGCCGCGGCCCGCGTGCTCGCGCCCGGCGGCCGGCTGGTCAACCTGGGCAGTGCCGGCGGTGACGAGGCCGCCTTCTCCTCTGCGGTGCTGCGCAGCCGGTCGGCCGAGGTGCTCGGGTACACCAACAACGCGCTGACCCCCGGGCAGCGGGCCGGGGCGCTGGCCACGGTGCTCGGGCACGCCGCGGCGGGCCGGCTCGGCGTCGCGCACGAGGTGCTGCCGCTGACCGAGATCGAGCGGGCCTGGCGGCGGCAGGCCGCCGGCGACGCCGGCGTCCGGTCCGTGCTCACCCCCTGACCGGCGGGTGCCCCGACCCAGTGGGCCATCATCGCCCTGGTGACCACCGCGCGACCCGACCGCCTCGTGTGGGTGCGGCTCACCCTGCTGGTCCTCGTCGTCACGCTGGCGGCGGTGGTCGCCGCCGTGGTGGGGCTGCCGGACGTGGCGCAGCTGCGGGCGGACGTCGCCGGCCTCGGGCCGGCGGGCCCCGCCGTCTTCGTCCTGCTGTACGCCGCGGCCACCCTGGCTCCGCTGCCGAAGAACGTGCTCACCGCCGCGGCCGGTGTGCTGTTCGGGCTCGCCGAGGGGGTCGTGGTCGTCCTGGTGGCGGCGCTGCTGGGGGCGGTGGCCGCGTTCGCGCTGGGCCGGGCGCTGGGCCGCGACGCGGTCGAGCGGATCACCGGCACCCGGGTGGCCCGCGTCGACGCGCTGCTCCGCCGGCACGGGCTGCCGGCGGTCCTGGCGGTGCGGCTGGTGCCGGTGCTGCCGTTCACCGCCATCAACTACGCGGCCGGGCTGACCGCCGTCCGGTTCCGGGACTACCTGGGCGGCACCGCGCTCGGGATCGTCCCCGGCACCGTCGCCTTCGTCGCGCTCGGCGCCTACGGCACCTCGCCGGGGTCCTGGCCGTTCGTCGTGGCGGTCGCGGTCCTGGTGGCGCTGACCGCCGGGGGAGTGGTCGCCGCGCGTCGCTCCCGCCGCCGCGGGACGACCCCGGAGCCGGGCACGGCGGTCACCCGAGGCCCAGGGCGCGGACGGCGTTGGCCTTCATGACCAGCGGGCGGACGTCGTCCCTGATCTCCAGCTGCTCGAAGTCGCGGATCCACCGCTCGGGGCGCAGCAGCGGGTAGTCCGAGCCGAACAGCACCTTGGTCTTGAGCAGGGTGTTGGTGGCGCGCACCAGCTGGGGTGGGAAGTACTTCGGCGACCAGCCGGACAGGTCGATGTAGACGTTGGCCTTGTGCTGGGCGACGGCGATCGCGGCGTCCTGCCAGGGCACCGAGGGGTGGGCCATGATGATCGTCAGGCCGGGGAAGTCGGCCGCGACGTCGTCGAGCAGCATCGGGTCGGAGTAGCGCAGCTTGATGCCGCGCCCGCCGGGCAGCCCGGAGCCGATGCCGGTCTGCCCGGTGTGGAACAGCGCCGGCACGCCGAGGGACTCGAGCTCCGCGTACAGCGGGTAGTGCCGGCGGTCGTCGGGCCGGAAGCCCTGCAGGCTGGGGTGGAACTTGAACCCGCGGACGCCGTGGGACTCCACCAGGCGCCGGGCGGTGCGGACGCCGGCCGTCCCGCGGGCGGGGTCGACGGAGCCGAACGGGATGAGCACGTCGGGGTGCTCGGCGGCCGCTTCGGCGATCTCCTCGTTGGACAGCGCGCGCTGCCCGGTCGCGGCCTCGGCGTCGACGGTGAAGACCACCGCGGCCATGCGCAGGGCGCGGTAGTCGGCGGCGATCTGCGGCACCGTCGGGTGGTAGGGGTCGCCCTTGAAGTACTGCGTGGCGGCTGCCCGCAGCTCGTCGTCCAGCGCGAAGTGGCCGTGGTCGTCGGCCTCGACGTGCACGTGGACGTCGATGGCGACGAGCGCGTCGAGGTCCGGGCCGTGGGCGGTCGGCGGGGTCATGTCAGCGCCTCCGGGCGGTCGTCCAGCTGAGCTCGCCGGCCCGGCCGGTCAGTCCGTCGACCGGGGCAGCGTGATCTTGTACTGGGCGATCTTCCGGTACAGCGTGGCGCGGCCGATGCCGAGCGCCTCCGCCGCGCGGGTCACGGTGGTGCCCGGCTCGGTCAGGCACCGGACGATCTCGTCGCGCTCCAGGCGCTCGAGCCGGGTGAGCGTGCGGGTCCCGCTGTCGAGCACCTCGGGCGCCAGGTGCTGGACGTCCACGACGTCGGCACGGGACACCGCCTCGCGGACGACGCGGCGCAGCTGCCGGACGTTGCCCGGCCAGGAGTAGCCGGTCAGCGCCCGGGCCGCCCGCGGGGTGACGCCCACCGTGCGGCGGCGCTCGTGCAGGGCGAAGGCGTGCGCGAGCGGCAGGACGTCGTCGGTGCGGTGCCGCAGCGGCGGGGTCTCCACCACCGTGTCGACCAGGGCGGCCAGCGGGCCGGGGAGCACGGCGTACTCGGGGGCGCTGAGCACGAACCGCTGCGGCCCGGCGGGACGGCGGACCGCCCCGAGGATCCGCGCCAGCTCGTCGGCCGCCCAGGCCGGGAGCTCGGTCAGCCCGGAGACGATCACGCAGGTGTCGGCGTCGCGCAGCTCCGGCGTCCACAGCTCCAGCCAGGCGGCGACGTCGCCGCGGTCGGGAGCCCGGGCGTGCAGCAGCCGCTGGCGGCCGGTCAGCCGGCGGCGGGCCACGGCGGCGAGCGTGGCCTTGCCCGCGCCCGCCTCGCCCACGACCGCCACCACCCGCCCGGCGGCGACGGCGGTGGCGGCATCGGACACCGCGGCGCGCCAGCCGGGGGAGACGCACGGGTCGCCGTCCCCGGCCCCCAGGTGGCCGCCGACGACGTGGAAGACCTCGCCCCGGGGCGCCGGCCGCATGGTGCGCCCGCCGGAGCGGACCAGCATCAGCGCGCTCGTGGCGCTCGCCGCCGCCTGGGCCAGCCCGAGGAGCAGCTCGGAGCCGGTGGACGACCAGGTCGTCAGGTTGATGCTGCCGGCCAGTTCGCCGGTCACCGGCTCGATGACCGGCGCGGCCGCGCAGGTGTAGCCGCGCAGCTCGGCGACGTAGTGGTCCTCCGCCCGGACGAGCGAGGGGGTCCGGTCGGCGAGGGAGAGCCCCAGCCCGTTGGTGCCGGCGTTGCGCTCGTTGTAGGAGAACCCGGGCGCCAGGTGCACCCGGTCCAGGGCGCGCTGGATGGTCGGGTCGTCGCCGAGCCGCGCGAGGACCAGCCCCTCGGAGTCGGCCACCATGAGGCTGACCGGCTCGTTGGCGATCGTCGCCTGCAGGTCGGTGAGGACCCGGTGCGCGCACTCGTAGAGCAGCGAGTCGGTGTCGACCGTGCCGGTGAAGACCGGGATGACCTCGTCGGGGGTGACGCCGTAGTCGTGGCTGCGCCGCCAGGACGCCCGCAGTCGCGGTGCGGCCGCCCGCCCGGCCAGCTGGGGGTCGGGCAGGGGAGCGGGCGCCGCCGAGGGGTCGTCGTGCGTCTCCACGACCCACCTCCGAGGTCCACGGACGGCCGAGCGCCGTGCGCCGGCGGACGTCCGGCCCGTGTGCGTTGCGCCACACTGAATCTACGCTCGGGGCCGACGGCCCAGGTGGAACCGGCGTCCCAAAGTGAGACAGCGACCGCCTACTGGGACGCCGGGGGGCTGCCTAGCGTCGTCGGCCAGAGCGGTGACTGCCATCACACCGTGACCGAGGGAGGCCGGAGATGTACCGCAAGGACGGCGAGAGCTACTACGTCGTGGACGCCCACATCGCCCTGTGGGACGGACGCCCGGAGAACCAGCGCAACATCCACGGCAAGCAGTTCATCGACTGCTTCTACGACTACCACCGCAACCTCAGCCCCGAGTCCGAGGTCTGGAGCTACGAGGAGTACCTCTACCAGGGCGGCGAGCGGCTGATGCGCGACGTCTTCGTCGACGGCATCGTCGACCACGCGATCTTCCAGCCGGCCCGGCTCAAGGAGTTCTACCACCGGGGCTTCGGCCAGACCGAGGAGGCGTTCGCCCTCGCCCAGGCCCACCCGGACAAGCTGACCTACAACCACTACTGGGACCCCCGCGACGGGGAGAACGGCCTGGACGAGCTGCGCCGCAACGCCGAGCGCATGCAGCTCAAGGGCGTGAAGCTCTACACCGCCGACTGGCACGGGGAGTCCCGCGGCTGGAAGCTCACCGACCCGATGGCCTACCGCTACCTGGAGGCCTGCCGCGAGCTCGGCATCAAGAACATCCACATCCACAAGGGCCCGACCATCCGCCCGCTGGACCGCGACGCCTTCGACGTCGCCGACGTCGACCACGTGGCCACCGACTTCACCGACCTGAACTTCGTCGTGGAGCACTGCGGCCTGCCGCGGCTGGAGGACTTCTGCTGGATCGCCACCCAGGAGCCCAACGTGTACGCGGGCCTCGCGGTCGCCATCCCGTTCATCCACACCCGCCCGCGCTACTTCGCGCAGATCATGGGCGAGCTCACCTACTGGCTGGGGGAGGACCGGATCCTGTTCTCCAGCGACTACGCGCTGTGGACGCCGAAGTGGCTGGTCGAGAAGTTCGTGGACTTCCAGATCCCCGAGGACCTGACCGAGTACGCGCCGCTGAGCACTCCGCTGAAGAAGAAGGTGCTGGGTCTCAACGCCGCGAAGCTCTACGACCTGCCGGTGCCGGCCGAGCTGCAGCTGCCCGACGCCGACGAGACCGCCACCGGCCCGCGCGAGCCCGCCGCGGCCGACCTGGCCTCGGTCTGAGGAGGACCCTGCGATGACCGCCGTGCTGCCCGACCTCACCGTGACCGAGGCCGAGGTCAGGGCCGCGCTGGGCACCGTCGTCGACCCCGAGCTGGACGAGCCGATCACCGACGTCGGCTTCGTCCGCTCGGTGTCGGTCCAGGGAGGCGCCGTCGAGGTGCACCTGCGGCTGCCCACCTCCTTCTGCGCGCCGAACTTCGCCTGGCTGATGGTCTCCGACGCCCACGACGCGGTGTCCGCCGTCCCGGGGGTGGGATCCGTGGTGGTCGAGCTCGACGACCACCACGACTCCGACCTGATCAACCGTGGGATGGCGGCCGGGCTGGGCTACCGGGGCACCTTCGGCCACGAGGCGGAGGACTCGCTCGACGAGCTGCGGGCGACCTTCCAGCGCAAGGCGCACACCGCGGCGATGGAGCGGGCGATCACCGCCCTCGTCCGCACCGACCCGGCGGTGGACGTCGCGGCGCTCACCCTCGGCGACCTGCCGGCGGGGGAGCACACCACCGACGCGCTGCTGCGCCGGCGGGCGACCCTGGGCCTGCCCGTCGACGACGGGGCGCCGGTCCTCGTGCGCGACGACGGCACCCGCCCCGACCCCGCGCAGGCCGAGATGGTGCTGCGCCGGGCCCGCTCGGTGCGCATCTCCGTCGACGGCAACGCGCACTTCTGCCGGGGTCTGCTCACCACTCGCTACCCCGGGTCGGAGGCCGACCAGACCCCCCGTCCCGAGGACCGCCTCCTGCTCCCGCTCACCGTCTCGAAGGGAACCCACCCGTGAAGGCCGTCCGCGTGCACGAGTACCACGCCGACCCCACGATCGACGACATCCCCGAACCGCAGCTGCAGGGTCCCCTCGACGTCATCGTCAAGATCGGTGGCGCCGGGGTCTGCCGGACCGACCTGCACATCCTCGAGGGCCAGTGGGCCGACATCCAGAACCCGGAGCTGCCCTACGTCATCGGGCACGAGAACGCCGGCTGGGTGCACGCGGTCGGGGAGGGCGTCACCAACGTCGCCGTCGGTGACACCGTCATCCTGCACCCGCACCCGAGCTGCGGGCTGTGCATGCCCTGCCGCGCCGGCCGGGACATGCAGTGCGAGAACGCCTTCTTCCCCGGGCTGTCCAACAACGACGGGGGCATGGCCGAGTACCTGCGCACCACCGCCCGCGCCTGCGTGAAGCTCGACCCGTCCACCAACCCCGCCGACGTCGCCGCACTCGCGGACGCGGGCATCACCGCCTACCACGCCGTGCGCAAGGCCCTGCCGCTGCTGCACCCGGGCACGACGGCGGTCGTGCAGGGCGCCGGCGGTCTCGGCCACATCGGCGTCCAGTGCCTGGCCGCACTGTCGGGCACCCGGATCGTCGTCGTCGACCGCAACCCCGATGCCCTGGAGCTCGCCCGGCAGATCGGCGCCGACGAGACCGTGGTCGCCGACGGCAACCAGGTGCAGGCGGTCCAGGACCTGACCGGCGGGGGCGCGGACGTCGTCTTCGACTTCGTCGCCGAGCAGGGCGCGGAGATGGACGGCTGGCACATGACCGGCCCGGCCGGCTCGTACTACGTCATCGGGTACGGCGGCGAGCTCCGGATCCCGACGCTGGACTTCGTCGCCGGCGAGAAGAACATCGTCGGCAACATCGTCGGCACCTACACCGACCTGGCCGAGCTGATGGTGCTCGCGCAGGCCGGGAAGGTCACCCTGCACACCCAGCAGTACCCGCTCGACCGGGCCGTGGACGCGCTCCGCGACCTCGACGCCGGGAAGGTCCGGGGCCGGGCGATCCTCGTGCCCTAGAAGGACCACCCTTCTCCCCACGCTGCGCAGACTCAGCGCGGGCCCCTGAAGGGTGGCCGTTCCAGCACGTCGCCAGGGGCCGTTCCGGAGTGATCCGGAGCGGCCCCTCGGCGTTCCGCCCGGTCCCGCCTGCCCTCGGGTGGTGCGCCGGTCAGGGCTCGTGCGGCCCGGCCGAGGCCGGGCCCGGAGCCGCGGGTGGCGGCTGATCGGTGCCGGGCGCCGCGTCGGCCGGCCGCCCCGCGGCGGGCTCCGCCCGCCGGGCACGCAGCGCCTCCTCCAGCCGGGCCTGCGCGGCGACCGCCCGGTCCCGCGCCTCCTCGGCGGTGAGCCGGTCGCGCCGGCTCTCCTCGGCCCGGCGCTCCGCGCGCTCGGCACGGACCGCCTGCGCCTCCGCCCGCCCGGCCTCGGCCTCCGCCCGCGCGTCGGCGGCACGCGCGCGGCCGTCCGCGGCGGCGGCCTCCAGCCGGGCCGCCGCTGCCGCCTGCTCGGCGCGGTGCACCGCCTCCGCCGTCTCTGCCCGGACGCGTTCGAGCTGCTCGCGGGCGGCCCGCTCGGCCGCCAGTGCCTCGTCGCGCGCCGCGTCCGCGTGCGCCGCCCGCTCCCGTGCCGCCGCCGCGTCGGCGACCGCCCGGTCCCACCCCTGCTGCGCCCGGGCCTGCTCACCGCGCGCGCTCTCGGCGTCCCGCACCGCGGCGTCCCGCCGGCGCTCGGCGTCCCGTCGTCCCGCGTCGGCCTCCGCCCGGGCCGCCTCCGCCGCGCCGAGGTCGAGGCGCGCCCGGTCGGCCTCCGCGTGTGCGACCTCGGTCGCGGCCTGCGCGGTCGCGGCCTCGTCCCGGGCGACGGCCGCCTCCTCCCGCGCCCGGGCGGCACCGTCCTCGGCCCGGGCGGCGGCCTCGAGCGCCTCCCGCGTCGTCCGCTCGGCGACCGCCCGCAGCCGGTCGGCGGCCGACGCCCGCTGCTCGGCCTCGGCGACCTCCCGCCGCGCGTCGGTGCGGATCGCCGCCCGCTCTGCCTCCAGCAGCTCGGCGTCGGCGGCCCGGGTCAGCGCGTCGGTGGCTGAGTGCACCTGCTCCTCGATCGCGGCCAGCGTCTGGCGCAGCCGGTCGGCGACCCGGGTGAGCGTGTCCGCCGCGCGGGGCGCGGGCGGCGTCCCGGCGGGCGTCCCGCCGGGGGCGGGGGAGTCCTCGGCGGCCCGCGCCCGGCGGGCGGCGAAGGCGGTCGTGCGGTTGTGGTCGGGGCGGGCGCAGTAGGCCGACCTCCCGCCGGTGGGCGGGGGCGGGGCCACCGGCAGCTCACAGCCGGGGAAGGCGCACGCGGCCGATGGGGCGGTCATGCCGCCATCCTGCGCCCGTTCGTCCGTCAAAGCTCGCTCAACACACGAACGAACGGCGTCGGGTCGGGGAGACGAGACGCCATCCGCACTCCATAATCAACTCTTATGGAGTCCGCCCCGGAAGACCTCAGGACGTCGACACAGTCGGTCGTGCCGGCCGTCGCCGAGGGCGGGCTGCTCCTCCCCGGGGACGTCGCGTCCGTCGGCCGCTACCTCGGCGCGGCGCGCGCCGACTCGACCCGGAAGGCCTACGACGCGGACTTCCGCGCCTGGTCGGACTGGGCCCGGCGGCGCGGCTTCACCCCGCTGCCCGCGGCCGACAGCGCGGTGGCGACCTACCTCGCCGCGCTCGGCGACGCGGGGGCGAGCCCCCGCACCATCGCCCGGCGGCTGTCCGGCATCGGGCACGCCCACCGCGAGGCCGGTCACCCCAGTCCGTCGGAGCACCCGGGCACCCGCGAGGTGCTCCGGGGCATCCGCCGCACCGCGGCCCGCGACGGCCGCCGCCCGCGCAAGGCGCGTGCCCTCGACACCGCGACGATCCGGCTGCTCGTCGAGGAGCTGCCCGACGGCGTGGCCGGTCTGCGCGACCGGGCGCTGATCCTGACCTCGTTCGCCCTCGGGCTGCGGGCGTCGGACGCGTGCGGGCTGGACGTGGCCGACCTCGTGCCGGCCGGGCACGGCGGCCTGGACGTCACCATCGGCCGGTCGAAGACCGACCAGGAGGGCGCCGGCGAGGTGCTGGCGCTCGCGCCGGGGGTGCGGGCGCGGACCTGCCCGGTGCGCGCCCTGCAGGCGTGGGTCGACGCGGCGGGCATCGCGGGGGAGGACGGGCCGCTGTTCCGCAGCGTCGGGCGCGGCCCGACTCCCCGGATCGGGCGCACCCGGATGGCCCGGTCCTCGGTCCGGCTTGTCCTGCGCCGCGCCGCCGAGCGCGCCGGCGTCCCGCTCGACGGGCTCAGCCCGCACAGCCTCCGCCGGTCGTTCGCGACCGAGGGCTACAAGGCCGGCGTGACCGAGCGGGAGCTGGCCCGCACCGGGCGGTGGGCCTCGGTCACGACCATGCGCGGCTACGACGCCAGCAGCCGCTGGGCCGATCCGGCGTCCGCCCGGCTCGGCCTGTGAGGACGCCCGGCGGCCGGCGTCCCCGGGGTCAGAGCACCGACCAGCCCGCCGGGAGCTCCCGCCGGCCGGTGGCGGCCAGCAGGAGCGGCCCGGCCCGGCCGTCGGCGACGGCCAGGTCGGCGACCAGCCGCAGGGCCTGGGCCGCCACCGCGGCCGGGACCTCCAGCGGCAGACCCAGCGCCGTGGCGAGGTCCGCGGTGTGCACGGCCAGCTCGAAGGTGCGCGTCGGCAGGTAGTCGGCCAGGCGCATGCCCCCCGCCACCGTCGTGAGCAGCTCGGTGCCGTCCCGGGCGTCGACGAGCGGGACCACGCGGGCGGCGACCTGCGCCACGGCGGCCGCGGGATCCGGCCCCAGGGCGACCCCGGCCTGGCGTCCGCGGGCGGCGACCTCGGGGCCGGCGGCGATCGCCCGCGTGGCGCGGACGTAGTCGGCGGCGGACCGGATCCCGACGCTCCCGGCGGGGCGCTCGAGGTAGCCCTCGACCGTCAGCAGCGACCGGCTGGTGTGGCCCACGAGGGCGCGGACGTCCCACTCGCCCAGACCGGGCCGGCCCCACCGGTCCCCGACCAGGGCGCTGGTGCGGACGAACCACGCGGCGGCGTCGCCGAAGGCCCGGCGCGAGTCGTCCCACGCAGACGGCATGCCGGCCAGCCTGGCACGGCGCAGGGGGGGTCAGGCGCGCGCGGACCGCGGGCGGCCTCGGTCCCGACGACGTCGGAGCACTCCTCGCTGGTCGACCGGATGACGCGCCGCACCGGGCCACTCGATTGACATTCGATAGGTAGTGAACGATCGTCGATGGGTGCTCACGACGCGCCGGGTGGTCGGCCCGCTCCGGATCCTGCTCGCGCTGGCCTTCGCCGCCCTGCTGGTCGCCCAGGTCGCCGTCCTGCCCCCGCTGTGGGCGGAGATGGCGCAGGAGTCGCCGAACAGCCAGTTCTGGCGGTGGGGGACGCTCGTGGGGACGATCCTCGGGCTGGCCTGCGTCCAGGTCGTCATCGTGTGCACCTGGCAGCTGCTCACCCTGGTCCGCGACGACCGCATCTTCAGCGACGCGTCCCTGGTCTGGGTGAACGCGATCGTGGGTGCGATCGGCGCCGCCGAGCTGCTGCTCCTCGGCTGCTTCGCCTGGTCCGCCCTCACCTGGGAGCACCCCGGGCTGCCGGTCGCCCTCCTGGTGATGCTGGTGGCCGGGGCCGCGCTCGGGCTGCTCGTCGTGGTGCTGCGCGCGCTGCTGCGGCAGGCCACGACGCTGCGGGCGGACCTGGACGGGGTCATCTGATGCCGATCGTGGTGCGCATCGACGTCGAGCTGGCCAGGCGCAAGATGAGCGTCGGGGAGTTCGCCGAGCGGGTCGGGCTGACCCCGGCCAACGTGGCGGTGCTGAAGAACGGCCGCGCCAAGGCCGTCCGCTTCAGCACCCTGGAGGCGATGTGCCGGGTGCTGGACTGCCAGCCCGGCGACCTGCTCGAGTGGGTCGACGGGTGACCGGCGACGCCACCGCGGACGTGCTGGTCGTCGGCGCCGGGCTGGCCGGGTTGCACACGGCCACGGAGCTCGCCCGGCGCGGCCACGACGTGCTGCTGGCCGAGCGGCGGCCCACGCTCACCGGGGCCATCCGCACCACGGGGATCTTCGTCCGCAAGACCCTCGACGACTTCCCGCTGCCGCCGGAGTGCCTGGGGCCGCCCATCCGGCGGGTGGTGCTCTACCCGCCGGGGCTGCGCCGCCCGGTCGACCTGGTCAGCGACCGCGACGAGTACCGGGTCGGCGACATGGGGCCGCTGTACCTGTCCGCCGCCCGCGCCGCGGCCGACGCCGGCGTGCGGCTCGCGCTGGGCGTCCGCTACGCCGGCCGCCGGGACGACGGCTGCTGCCTGCTGGAGGGCCGCGACGGGCCGGTGCGCATGCGGGCGCGGTTCCTCGTCGGCGCCGACGGGGCCCGCTCGCGGGTGGCCCGCGACCTCGGCCTGGACCGCAACCGGCACCTCATCGTCGGCGCCGAGGAGGTCTTCGCCGTCCCCGGCGGCGACGGGCCGCCCACCTTCCACTGCGTGCTCGACCCCTCGCTGGCCCCCGGCTACCTCGCCTGGGTCGTCAACGACGGGCGGCACGCGCACGTCGGCGTGGCCGGCTACGCCGACCGCTACCCCGACGGCATGCGCCGGGCCCTGGCGCGCTTCGCCGGCTCGGCGCCGGGACTGCCCGGCGGCGACCGCCCGACGGAGGTGGAGCGGCGCGGCGGCCCGATCCCCGTCGGCGGCCTGCTGCGCCGGATCGGCGGCCCCGGGGGCCTCCTGGTGGGGGACGCGGCCGGTGCGGTCTCCCCGCTCACCGCCGGTGGCCTCGACCCGTGCCTGCGGTTGTCGCAGCTCGCGGCCGACGTCCTCGACGACGCCCTGCGGGCGGGGGTGCCGGACCCGCTGGCCGGTTACGACGGAGCCGCGCTGCGCGCCCGCTTCCGCGGGCGGCTCGCGCTGCGCCGGGGACTGGCCCAGGTGCGCACACCCGCCGTCGCGGCGGCGGTGTTCCCCCTGCTGCGGACGCCGGTCGGGCGGGCCGCGGCCCGCCGGGTCCTCTTCGGCGACCGGTCCTTCCCCGACGGCTGACCGGGTGGGTCAGCGCCCGTTGCGGCTGCGGTAGCGGGCGGCGCGCCGGGCCGCGGCGGCCCGCCGGCGCTCGCTGTCCCGCTGGTCGCGCAGGTGCGCGGCGTGCTCCCGGTGGGCGGTGGCGGTGCCGGCCGGGTAGCCGGCCTTGACCACCCGGTTCTCCGTGGTCTCGGGCATGTAGGCCAGCGAGTAGATCAGGCCGAGGAAGACCCCGCCGCCGGCCACGGCGGCGCGCAGCTCCCAGGACGCGGGCAGGAGGACCATGATCAGCACGATCGGGATCGACATCTGGACCAGCATGCGGGCGATGTGGCGCAGCCCCCAGGTGCCGGTCGTGGTGTCGTGCAGCACCCAGCCGCGGTGGCGCGCGGGCAGCCCGCCGCCGAGGGCGTACCACAGCCACCGGTGCGGAGCGGGCCGGACGACCGGCTCGGAGGTCGTGCCGGGCTCGTCGGGCTGTGCCATGACCGGTGTCCGCTCCCGTCCGGTGGTGTCCACGCCCCGATGGTCCCCGAGGATGATGGGCACGCCAAGCATTGGGGCACCAACTGTCGCCGATCGCACAGTGTGCCGGTCGCGCTCAGCCGTCGCCGGACGCCGCTCCGCCGGTCCGCGGAGCGGCGGACAGCGCCTGCTGCGAGGCGGCGATGACCTCGGTGAGCGCGCCGTGCAGGGAGACCAGCTCCTCCACCGGCATGCCCAGGCGCTCCACGATGCCGGCGGGGATCGATTCCGCCCGCGCGCGCAGGGCCTGGCCCTCCTCGGTCAGGGCCAGCGCCAGGTTGCGCTGGTCCCGCGGATCGCGCTCGCGGCGCAGCAGGCCGGCCGCCTCCAACCGCTTGAGCAGCGGCGACAGGGTGCCGGGGTCCAGCTGCAGCAGGCCGGAGAGCTCCTTGACCGACAGCCGGCCGTGCTGCCACAGCGCCAGCATCACCAGGTACTGCGGGTGGGTCAGCCCCAGCGGCTCGAGCACCGGCCGGTAGACGGCGACCACATTGCGGGCGGCCACCGAGAGGGCGAAGCACACCTGCCGCTCCAGGGCGAGCGCGTCGCCGGGGTCCAGGGCCGAGGGCGTCGTCCGGCTGGTCGTCACCGGCCCAGCCTAGGACCGTGGCCGGCCGGCGGTCGGGGCGCCGACGGCCGGAGCACCCCTTGCCGGAGGACGCCTCAGCGTGCCGCCGGACGCGGGCCCGCGGCGGCGTACCAGGCGGCCAGGCGGGCGAACCCCTCCTCCAGGGCGACGTGCGGGCGCCAGCCCAGCGCGGCCCGGGTCCGCCGCTGGTCGAACCAGTGCGCGGTCGCCAGCTGCTCGGCCAGGAAGCGGGTGAGCGGGGGGACCGTGCGGCGTCCCGTCGCCGCCCAGACCCCGTCGACCAGCGCGCCGGCCAGGAACGCCGCCCGGGAGGGCACCCGGCCGCGCGGGCCGCGCACCCCCGCTGCCCGGCACAGCCGGGTGAGCACCTCGGCGACCGGGCGCGGTTCGCCGTTGGACACGACCAGCGCCTCGCCGTGCACCGGCCCGCAGGCGTCCACCGCGGCGACCAGGGCCGCGGCGGCGTTGTCGACGTAGGTGGTGTCGACCAGGGCCGCGCCGGACCCGATGACCGGCAGCCGCCCGGCCCGGGCCCGCTCGACGATGCGGGCGACGAGCTGGGTGTCGCCGGGGCCCCACACCAGGTGCGGGCGGACGGCCAGGACGGCGAGCCCGGCGGAGTCCGCGGCCAGGGCGTCCAGCTCGGCCACCGCCTTGGAGCGCGAGTAGGGCCCCCGGGCGGACGCCGGGTCGGCCGGTCCGGCACCGACCCCGGTCAGCGCCGTCCCGGCGTGCGCCACCGACGGGGACGAGACGTGCACCAGCCGGCCGACGCCCTCGGCCCGGCAGGCGTCGACGACGGTGCGGGTGCCGGTGACGTTGGCCGCGGCGTACTCCGCCCACGGGCCGGTGACGTCGACCTTCGCGGCCAGGTGCAGCACGGCGTCCTGGCCGCGGGCGGCGCGCCGCACGACGTCGGGGTCGGCGACGTCCCCCAGCTCCTCGCGGCACGGCAGGCCGGCGGGACGGCGCTGCAGCACGGTGACCTCGTCGCCCCGTGCGAGCAGCGCCTCGGCCGTGGCCCGGCCGAGCATCCCGCTCGCGCCGGTGACCAGCACCCTCACGACCGCACCCTCACGACCGGCCGGCCAGCACCCGCGCGGCCCGGCGGGCGACCTCCCCGCGGTCCACCTTCGACTGGTGCCGGACGTCCACCGGCAGCCGGCCGGCGAGGAGCACCGCGGCGACGTCGACGCCGGCGACCGCCCGCACGGCGTCGGCCAGGTCGGTGCCGGCGAGCCGCAGCCGGCCGGCCCGGCCGGAGCGCGCCGGGTCGGTGCCGTCCGCCACGACGACCACGACGACGACCTGCGTCCCGGCCGGGCCGACGCCGACGGCCGCGGCCGCCGACACCCCGGGGAGCTGCTCCACGCGCTGCTCGACGCCGACGGGCGTGACCGGTCCGGCGGCGGTGGTGACCACGTGCGGGAGGCGGCCCTCGACCCACAGCCGGCCCTCGGCGTCCAGGTGCCCGACGTCGCCGGTGCGGTGCCAGCCGGGGTCGCGGGACGTCGTGCGCTCCAGCGCCCACAGCGCGTCGTAGCGGTCCTTGACGTGCGCGGCCCGCACGCAGACCTCACCCACCACGCCGGCGCGGTCGGTCAGCGGACCGTCGGCGGTGCCGTCCGGGGAGAGCGGGCTGACCCGCACGTCCACGCCGGGCAGCGGCGGCCCCACGCAGACGCCCTCCCCGTCGCCGGCGGCCTCGATCCCGGCCAGCGACACGTCGGTCACCGGCAGCACCTCGGTCATCCCGTAGGGGGTGTGCGCGTCGGCGGCCGGCAGGACCTCCCGCAGCGAGCGCAGCAGGGCCGCCGGGACCGGCGCGCCGGCCGACATCAGCAGCCGGATCCGGGCCAGCGCCGCGCGCTGGTCGCCCGCGAGGTCCGGCGCGGTGGCCGCGACGCGCCGCAGCGCCGCGGGTGAGGCGAAGACGACCGTGGCGTCGACGGCGGCCGCGGCGTCGGCCAGCGCCGCCGCGGTCAGCGACCCGGGCGCGGTCACGTCGACGTCGGGGACCGCCGACCCGATGCCCAGCGCCGGCCCGAGGATCGCGAACGGGGCGAACGCCGCGACCAGCCGGTCGGTGCCGGTGAGGCCGTAGGCGGCCCGCACCAGCTCCAGCTGCGCGGCGGCCTGGCGGTGGGTGTAGACGACGCCCTTGGCCGGGCCGGTGGCGCCGGAGGTGAACAGCACGGCGCAGTCGGCGTCCACCGGGGGAGCGGCGGGGGCGGGCGCCGTCCGGCCGAGCGTCTCCAGGTCCTCCAGCGTCGAGGGAGCCCCGAGCGCGCGCAGCGCGGCCGCAGGGACCCGGCCGGCGGCGATCCGGGAGCCGGGCAGGCCCATCAGGCGCGCCGCGGCCAGCCCCGTCGCGCTGCCGACGACGGCGTCGACCCCGGCGCTGCGCAGCGCCCGCCGCATCCCGGCGAAGCCGAGCCCCTTGTCCGCGACCACGACCACCGCACCCGCGCGCCAGACGGCGTAGACCGCGGCGGTGAGGTCGGCCGATGGCTCCACGAGGAGCGCGACGCGGTGTCCCGGGCGGACGCCGGACGACGCCAGGCCGGCGGCCAGGTCCGCGACCCGCCGGGCCAGCCCGGACCAGGTCACCGTCGCGCCGCCGACCTCCACGACCGCGGGCGTGTCGTCGTCCGACCGCTCGTCCAGCGCCGACCACAGCCGGCGCCGGGCCCCGCCGGGCGGAGCCGGCCGTGCCGCCGCGGGGTCGTGCCCGGCGTCGAGGTCGGCCACCCACCGCACGACGGCGTCGGCGTACTGCGGGGCGTCCTCGGGCAGCAGGTGCGAGGCGCTCTCGTAGCGGTGCAGCCGGGCCCGGGGCAGCCGGCTGCGCAGGTCGGTCAGGTACCGCTCGCCGAAGACCGGGTCGCGCGGGCCCCACAGCAGCAGCGCCGGGACGTCGAGGGTGCGGATGCCCTCGGCGATCGCCTCCTGCACCGGGCGGGACGGGTGGCCGGGGGAGAACGGGATGTCGGCGACGAAGTCCCCGACGGCGCGTCGTCGCGCCGCCGACCGGTAGGGGGCGGCGAAGGCGTCCCGGACGTCGGCGGGCAGCGCCGGCCGGGACAGCGCCGTCGTCGCCCGGACGAACACCGGGGTGCCGACGGTGACCGCCGAGCGCACACCGGGGGCGTGGGCCAGCCGGATCAGCGCCGGGCCGAGGTCCCCCTCCGGCATGGCGACGGCGGTGTTGGCCAGGACGACGCCGCGCAGCTGCTCGCGGTGCTCCAGGGCCCAGCCGAGGGAGATGACCCCGCCCCAGTCGTGGCCGACGGTGACCACCGGGCCGGTGACCCCCAGCGCCGCCGTGAGGTCGCCGAGGTCGGTCACCCGCTGGCGCAGCGACCGCGGCCCGGGCAGCCGGTCGGAGAAGCCCATGCCGAGGTGGTCGGGGGCGACGACCCGCCAGCCGGGCGGCGCGGCGGCCACCAGCCGGCGCCACAGGTAGGACCAGGTCGGGTTGCCGTGGACGCACAGCAGCGTGCCGACCGGGTCGGGGACGCCGTTGTCGAGGACGTGCCAGCAGTGCTCCGCGCCGGTGTCGTCGGCGACGGTCACCGAGCGGGACCAGGCGGGGTCCAGACCGGGGAGGGCGGCCGGGGAGTCGGGCCTCACCAGGCGATCTCGAGGCAGGAGGCGTTCAGGCCCGACCCGATGCCCATGAGCAGCACCCGGTCGCCGTCGACGAGGGAGTCCTGCCGGTCGGCGAGGGTGAAGGGGACCGAGGCCGGGCCCAGGTTGCCGCGGGTCGGGAAGGTCGTGGGCACCAGCGCGGGGTCGATGGAGAACCGGTCGCACATCGCCTGGGTGTGCACCTTGGAGACCTGGTGGACGATGTAGCGGTCCATGCCGCCGGCCCAGTCGAAGTCGGCGGCGGCGTCCACCCACAGGTCCGCTGACAGGGCGAGCCCGGCGTCGAGCAGCCCCTTGAGGTCGGTCCGCATGAGGTCGTTGTCGCCGACGCACAGCTCGTGGTGCTCGCTGCCCGCCCGGCTGGCCGACCCGACGAGGCGGTGCCCCTCGGGGTGCTCGTCGGCGCGGCCCAGCACCATGGCGGCGGCGCCCGAGCCGAGGGTGAGCGTGGCGAACTGCGCCAGCACGTCCTTGGAGACGGTGCCCGGGCCGTTGAGCCGCTCGATGGTGCGCTCCTGGACCGGCCGCGAGTCCTCGCCGTTGACGACGAGGGCGTACTCGACCATCCCGGAGTCGATCATGGCGGCGGCCAGCTCCATGCCGTTGACGAACCCCAGGCAGGCGTTGGTCACGTCGAAGTTCTGGCAGGAGCGCGGCAGGCCCAGCGCGTGGTGCACCGCGACCGCGGTCGAGGGCTCCAGGTGCTTGCGGCTCACCGAGGTGTTCACCATCAGCCCGATGGCCGCCGGGTCGACGCCGCTCTCGCTGACGGCCTTGGCGCCGGCCGTCGCGGCGCCGTCGACGAAGGTGACGCCGTCGGCCCACCAGCGGCGCTCCCGGATGCCCGCGAGGCGCTCGAGCAGACCGGGCCGCAGCCCCACCCGCCGGTAGGTGTCGGCGAGTGCCTCGTCGAACGCGTCGGAGCTGATCACCTGGGAGGCGTCGGCGGTCTGCACGGCCAGGACGGCCGTGTTGGTGAACCGGTGTGTGGCGTTACCGCTCATCTGCTCGTATCAGTCCTCGATGGGGGAGTCGCTGGTCTGCGGCGGTCGGGTCGGGTCCGGACGTCCGGGAGCCGATACCCGGCCGACGCCCTGTGTACCCGGCGGGACGGGGGTGCCGGTCGCCACGGCACGGGGGCGCGCTCAGGGGCGGGCGCGGTCGATCAGCCGGGAGAGCACGACCTCGCTGCGGGTCTGGTGCACGTTGGGCTGCTGCCGGAGCCGCTCGATGGCCTCCTCCAGGTGCGGGATGTCGGCGGCCAGGATGTGCACCAGCGCGTCGGCGGAGCCGGTGACGCTCCACGCGCCGACGACCTCGGGCACCTTCTCCAGGCTGCGGCGCAGCTCCAGCGGGGACGGCGTCCCCTCCCAGTAGACCTCCACGTAGGCCTCGGTCGCCCAGCCGAGCACCTCGGGGTCGACCAGCGCGGTGAACCCGCGGATCACCCCCTCGGCGAGCAGCCGGTCGACGCGGCGCTTGACCGCCGGCGCCGACAGCCCGACCTCCGCGCCGACGACCGCGTAGGTGGCCCGCGCGTCGCGGGTCAGGCAGCCGATGATCTGCCGGTCGAGGGAGTCCAGCCGGTCCGCGGTCCTCTGCAACACACCGTGCACCGTAGCCGCACACGCGCAACGGATCGATGGCCGGAGCGCAACGGAGGTGCATTGATCGCGCCTCCCGGCGTCCCTAACCTCTGCCTTACACGGTCCCGGCCGGCCCGGCCGCGGTCCGAGGTCCGATCCGCGAGGAGGCCCCCCATGGTCACGGCGCAGCGCAGCGAGGGCCGGTTGTCCTCGAGCGGGCACACGGCGCTCACCAGCGCGGTCACCGCCCCCAACTACGCGCCGCTGCCGGTGGTCGTCGCCGAGGCCCGCGGGGCGTGGGTGACCGACGTCGAGGGACGGCGCTACCTCGACTGCCTGGCCGGGTACTCGGCGCTGAACTTCGGCCACGGGCACCCGGTGCTGCTGCGGGCGGCGCGCGAGCAGCTGGAGCGGGTGACGCTGACCAGCCGGGCCTTCTACAACGACCGCCTCGGGCCCTTCGCCCGCGACCTGGCCGCCCTCGCCGGGATGGACCAGGTGCTCCCGATGAACACCGGCGCCGAGGCGGTGGAGACGGCGATCAAGCTCAGCCGGCGCTGGGGCTACCAGGTGAAGGGCGTCCCGGCGGACCGGGCGCAGATCGTGGTCGCGGCGGGCAACTTCCACGGCCGGACCACCACGATCGTCAGCTTCTCCACCGACGACTCCGCGCGCGAGGGCTTCGGCCCGTTCACGCCGGGCTTCACCGTCGTCCCCTACGGCGACGCCGAGGCGCTGCGGGCCGCGCTCACCCCGGAGACGGTCGCGGTGCTCATCGAGCCGATCCAGGGCGAGGCCGGCGTCATCGTGCCGCCGCCGGGCTACCTGGCCGCGGTGCGGCAGGCCTGCACCGACGCCGGGGTGCTGCTCGTCGCCGACGAGGTGCAGTCCGGGCTCGGCCGGACCGGGGCCACCTTCGCCTGCGAGCTGGAGGGCGTCGTCCCCGACGTGTACCTGCTCGGCAAGGCCCTCGGCGGCGGCATCGTGCCGGTCTCGGCGGTGGTCTCCACCCGCGAGGTGCTGGGCGTCTTCACCCCCGGCAGCCACGGGTCGACGTTCGGCGGCAACCCGCTGGCGGCCGCGGTCGGGCACGCGGTGGTGGGCCTGCTGGAGACCGGCGAGTACCAGGAGCGGGCGGCCAAGCTCGGGGTGCACCTGCGGGACCGGCTCGAGGGCCTGGTCGGGCACGGCGTGCAGGCGGTGCGCAGCCGCGGTCTGTGGGCCGGCGTCGACATCGACCCCGGCCTGATGACCGGACGGGCGGCCTGCGAGGGGCTGGCCGGGCGCGGCGTGCTGGTCAAGGACACGCACGGGTCCACCATCCGGCTGGCGCCGCCGCTGGTGATCGAGCCCGAGGACGTCGACCGGGCGGTGGACGCCCTCGCCGCGGTCCTCGCCGGCGGAGGCCGCTGACCCGTCGCCGGCCGCGACCCCGGTCGAAAGGCGCACCCGAGCCCTCCGGCGGCGTCGTCCCCGGGGTCGCGTTCGGCACCGGTGGCGACGAGGGTGTGTCCGTGGGCTACGACCTGCGGTCCCCGGCCGGACACACACCCGCACAGGAGCAGACCATGACCGAGCACAGCGTCCTGAGCCCCCCCGCCGGCGAGTCGTCCCCGCCCACCCGGCTGATGCTCATCGGCGGGGACTGGGTGGCGGCCGCCGACGGCGGGTGGCGGGAGATCACCAGCCCCGCCCGGCGGGGCTCCGTCATCGCCCGCGTCCCGCGCGGCAACGCGACGGACGTCGACCGCGCCGTCGCCGCCGCCCGGGAGGCGTTCCCCGCCTGGCGCGACCTGCACTTCAAGGAGCGCCAGCGGGTGCTGCTGCGCATCGCCGACGCGCTCGAGGGCCGCGCCGAGGAGCTCGCCCGGGTCACCGCCGAGGACACCGGCAACGCGCTGCGCACCCAGGCGCGGCCGGAGGCGTCTCTGCTGGTGGACCTGTTCCGCTACTTCGGCGGGGTCGCCGGGGAGGTCAAGGGCACCACCCTGCCGGCCGGGGCGACCCAGCTGCAGTACACCCGGCAGGAGCCGCTCGGTGTGGTCGGCGCGATCCTGCCCTGGAACTCGCCGCTGATGATCGCCGGCTTCAAGGTCCCGGCCGCCCTGGCCGCGGGGAACACCATCGTGCTCAAGGCCGCCGAGGACGCGCCGCTGTCGATCCTGCTGATGGCGGAGATCTGCGAGGAGTCCCTGCCACCGGGCGTGCTCAACGTGGTCACCGGGACCGGCCGGGCCGCGGGCAACGCCCTGGTCGAGCACCCCGGCGTCGACAAGATCTCCTTCACCGGCTCCACCGAGGTCGGCCGCGGCATCGCCGGCAAGGCGGGGGAGCGGCTGGCCCACCTGTCCCTGGAGCTGGGCGGCAAGAACCCGTCGATCGTGTTCCCCGGTGCGGTGACCGACGAGCTCATCGAGGGGCTGGTGCTGTCCTCGCGGATCAGCCGGCAGGGCCAGAGCTGCACCGCCGGGTCCCGGCTGTTCCTGCACAGGGACGTCCACGACGAGGTGCTCGCCCGGCTGAGCGACCGGCTGGGGTCGATGCGGGTCGGGGACCCGCTGGACGAGGCCAGCGACATCGGCGCGGTGATCAACGAGACCCAGTTCGGCTCCATCCGCGAGTACCTGGAGGACGGGCTGGCCGACCCCGCGCTGCACGTCGAGACCGGTGGGTTGCCGCCGACCAGCGGGCCCCTCGCCGAGGGGTTCTACCACGTGCCCACGCTGTTCTCCGGGGGCGACAACAGCTTCCGCCTCGCCCGCGAGGAGATCTTCGGGCCCGTGGTCGTCGCCATCGCCTGGGACGACGTCGACGACGTCGTCGGCATGGCCAACGACACCGCCTACGGGCTGGGTGCCTACGTCTGGTGCCATGACATCGACCTGGCGATCACCACCGCGCACCGGCTCGAGGCGGGGTGGGTGCAGGTCAACCAGGGTGGCGGGCAGGTCGTCGGCCAGTCCTACGGCGGCTACAAGCAGAGCGGCATCGGCCGGGAGGTGTCCCTCGAGGGCATGATCGCCGGTTTCACCCAGACCAAGCAGGTCAACGTGCGCCTCGGCTCCACCGTCACCCCCGCCCCCAGGACGGGGCCCTGAGCACGCACCCGTCGCCGTGACGGCGGCGGACACCAGGCACCCGGGACGGGGACGTCGTCGACGACGCCGTCGCCCTGGCCACCGCCGCCCGGCGGCTGGCCCAGGACCGCGTCCTCGCCGCCATGCGGCTGCGCGGGCAGCTCCCGACGGACGCCCACCCGGAGCCGCTGCCGTGAGCCGGGTCCGGACAGGAGCTGGAGTGGAGGAGCGACGTAGCAGAGGTGGTCCCGTACCGCTGTCGACCACGACGATGACCGCACGCTGCAGCGTCCCCGTCCTCCGAGGACTGCGATGACCGATCCCCGCCGCCTTCCGGCGTCCGCCTCCGTCGTCGTCATCGGTGGCGGCGTGATGGGGCTCAGCACGGCCCACCACCTGGCGCGGGCGGGGGTGCGCGACGTCGTCCTGCTGGACAAGGGCGGGCTGGGCTCCGGGTCGACCTGCAAGGCGGCCGGCGGCGTCCGGGCGCAGTTCTCCGACCCGGTGAACATCGCGCTGAGAGCCCGCAGCCTGGAGACCTTCCGGGAGTTCCCCCGCCTGTTCGGCCAGGAGATCGACTTCCACGAGGTCGGCTACCTCTTCCTGCTCGACAGCCGGCCGGCCGTCACGGCCTTCGAGGCCAACGTCGCCCTGCAGAACGACCTCGGCGTCCCGAGCCGGGTGATCGGCGTCGACGAGGCCTGCCGCCTGTCGCCGCTGGTCTCGACCGACGGGCTGCTCGCCGCGGCCTACTCGCCGACCGACGGCCACTGCACCCCGGAGTCGGTGGTGCTCGGCTACGCGTCGGCGGCCCGCCGGGCGGGGGCCACGCTGCTGCCGCACTGCGCGGCCACCGGCATCGACGTCCGGGACGGGCAGGTCGTGGGTGTGCGGACCGAGGCGGGGACGATCCGCACCGACGCCGTGGTGTGTGCCGCCGGCGCGTGGTCGGCCGAGGTCGGCTCCTGGGCGGGGGTGGACCTCCCGGTCAGCCCGCTGCGCCGTCAGGTCCTGGTGACCGGGCCGGTGCCCGGCCTCGATCCCCGCACGCCGTTCACCGTCGACTTCGGCACCAGCCTCTACTTCCACGGCGAGGGCCACGGAGCGGGCCGGGGACTGCTCCTCGGCATGTCCGACCCCGACGAGACCCCCGGTTTCGCGCTCACCCGGTCCGACGGCTGGCTGCCCCGCCTGGGTGCGGCGATCGAACGTCGCGCGCCCGCGCTGGCGGAGGTCGGGATCGCCGGCGGGTGGGCGGGCCTGTACGAGACGACACCGGACCACAACGCCCTCATCGGCCGCGCCGACGCGGTCGAGGGCTTCCTCTACGCCACGGGCTTCTCCGGGCACGGTTTCCTCATGGGGCCGGCGGTGGGGGAGGTCGTGCGCGACCTGTACCTCGGCGCGGAGCCCTTCGTCGACGTCGGCGGCCTGAGCGCTGCGCGTTTCGCCGGCGTGGACGTCCGCCCCGAACTCACCATCGTCTGAGCACCACACCGAACCGAGGGAGCACTCCATGACGACCCTGCCCACCGCCGACGACCTCGGCCGTCTGGCCCGGGAGGCCGCCTCCCGGTGCGGCGTGGACCTCGACGCGTACGCCGGCGACCGGCCGGTGACCTCGCCGGTCAACGGCCGGCCGATCGCCTCGCTCCGCTGGCAGGACGCGGCCGACGTGGACGCCGCGGTCACCCGCGCGGGCCGGGCGTTCCGCGAGTGGCGGACCGTCCCCGCCCCGGTCCGGGGCCGGCTGGTGCGCCGCCTCGGTGAGCTGCTCCGGGAGCACCAGGAGGACCTCGGGACGCTGGTCAGCCTGGAGGTCGGCAAGATCACCTCCGAGGCCCGCGGGGAGGTCCAGGAGATGGTGGACATCTGCGAGTTCGCCGTCGGGCTCTCCCGCCAGCTCTACGGGCGGACGATCAGCTCCGAGCGCCCCGGCCACCGGCTGGCGGAGACCTGGCACCCGCTCGGCGTCGTGGGCGTGATCAGCGCGTTCAACTTCCCGGTGGCCGTCTGGTCGTGGAACACCGCGCTCGCCCTGGTCTGCGGTGACCCGGTGGTCTGGAAGCCCTCGGAGCTCGCGCCGCTGTCCGCGCTGGCCGCCGCTGCCCTGCTCGACCGGGCGATCGCGGAGGAGGGCGCGCCGGAGGGGCTCAGCCAGGTGGTCGTCGGCGGCCACGACGTCGGCGAGGCCCTCGTCGGCTCCCGCGGCGTCGCGCTGCTCAGCGCCACCGGTTCGACCCGCATGGGCCGGGCGGTCGGGCCGCGGGTCGCCGACCGGTTCGGCCGCTCGCTGCTGGAGCTCGGCGGCAACAACGCCGCCGTCGTGACGCCCTCCGCCGACCTGGACCTGACCACCCGGGGCGTCGTCTTCTCGGCGGCCGGCACGGCCGGGCAGCGCTGCACCACCCTGCGCCGGGTGATCGCCCACGTCGACGTCATCGACGAGCTGACCGACCGCGTCGCCGCCGCCTACCGGCGACTGCCCATCGGCTCGCCGCTCGCCGCGGGGACGCTCGTCGGCCCGCTCGTGCACGACGCGGCCCACAAGGCGATGCAGGACGCCCTCGAGGCCGCGCAGCAGCAGGGCGGCGAGCTCGTCGTCGGCGGGGGACGGCGCCTCGCCGACGAGGCGCCGGACGCGTACTACGTGGAGCCGGCGCTGGTGCGGATGCCCGGGCAGACCGACATCGTGCGCCAGGAGACCTTCGCGCCGGTCCTCTACGTGATGCCGTACCGGACGCTGGAGGAGGCGATCGCCCTGAACAACGACGTCCCGCAGGGGCTGTCGTCGAGCATCTTCACCGGCGACCAGGCCGAGGCCGAGCGGTTCCTCGCCGCCGACGGCTCCGACTGCGGCATCGTCAACGTCAACATCGGCACCTCCGGCGCCGAGATCGGCGGGGCCTTCGGCGGGGAGAAGGAGACCGGCGGTGGCCGCGAGTCCGGCTCGGACGCGTGGCGCGGCTACATGCGCCGCGCGACCAACACGGTCAACTACTCGGGCGAGCTGCCCCTGGCCCAGGGGGTGCAGTTCACGGTCTGACCGCGGCGGTCAGGAGGGCACCACCCGGTGGCCGCCGCCGGTGAGCCACTCCAGGACGACGATGCTGGCGTCGTCCTGGAGCCGGCCGGCCTGGTGGTCGAGGACCTGGTGCATCAGCCGCCGGACCGTCTCCGGCGCGGGCTGGCCGGCGGCCACGGCCGCGCTGACGAGGTCGGCCAGCCGCTGCTCCCCGAAGAACTCCCCGCCCGGGGAGCGGGCCTCGGTGATGCCGTCGGTGTACAGCAGCAGCCGGTCGCCGGGCTCCAGCCGGGTCTCGCAGCCGGCCGGCCTGCCCTCCTGCAGACCCAGCGGCCGGGACGGCGGGCAGGCCGGGAGCCGCACCAGCGACGTGCCGCGCAGGATGAGCGGCTCGGGGTGGCCGGCGTTGATCCACCGCAGCCGGCCGGTGCCGAGGTCCAGGCGGGCGAGCACGGCGGTGGCGAACCGGCTGGCGCCGAGCTGGCCGGCGATGGCCGCGTCGACCGCGACGGCGATGTCGGGCAGGTCGAGGCCGTGGCGGCGGGCGTGCCGGTAGGCGCTGATCGCGACGCCGGCCAGCACCGCGGCCGGCAGCCCGTGCCCGACGGAGTCGACGACCAGCAGCTCCGCGGTGTCGCCGTTGACCGCGTAGTCGAAGGAGTCACCGCCGATGTCGTAGGCCGGCTCCAGCCCGCCGGTGATGACGACCCGGTCGGTGCCGAAGGACAGCGGCGGCAGCAGCTCCCACTGCATCTCCGCGGCCAGCGACAGGGCCCGCCGGCGGCGCAGCCGGGAGAACACGTCGCTGTAGGCGTCGCGCACCACGAGCAGCTCGGCGGTGAGGGTGACGAACGCCCAGAGGGAGTCCCGCAGGTCGTCGGTCGGCTCCTCGGGCAGCAGCAGTTCGGCGACGCCGAGGCGCTCCACGCCGTCCAGCAGCGGCATCCACAGCCGGTGGCCGTGCTCCCCGGCGCTGCCGAGCACCTCGACCCGCTGGAAGGCCCGCCCGGCCAGCGTGCCCTCGATCGACAGCTCGGGTCGCTCGGGCACGCCGGCGCCGGGCACGGGGAGCAGCGTGGCCTGCTCGTAGTCGGCCAGGTAGAGCACCGTCTCCCGGACACCGAGCCGGGCGGCCTCGGCGGCCACGGTCGCGGCGAGCTCGTCGGGCGCCAGCAGGTGGCACGCCAGCAGCAGCGACCTCAGCGCATCCGGCACCGCGACCGTCCTCCCGCTCGGCCCGTCGTGACGCGCAGGACGCTACCGACCCCCACCGGGGACGAGCCGGTCCGCCGTCGCAGGGCCGGGTGGTCGTCCGACCCCGGCTCAGTACGAGCGCGGGAGCCCGAGCACCCGGGTGGCGACGAAGGCCTTGACCATGTTGTTGCCGACCGGGGCCACCCGGTAGAGCCGGGTCTCGCGGAACTTGCGCTCGACGTCGTACTCGTCGACGAAGCCGTTGCCGCCGTGCGTGTCGAGGGCGGCGTTCGCGGCGGCCCAGCTCGCTTCCGCGGCGAGGTGCTTGGCCATGTTGGCCTCGGCGCCGCACGGCTCGCCCGCGTCGAACAGCCGGGCGGCCTCGTACCGCATCAGGTCCGCCGCCCGCACCTGCATGTAGGCGTCGGCCAGCGGGAACGCGACGCCCTGGTTCGCGCCGATCGGGCGGCCGAACACCTCGCGCGTGCTCGCGTAGGCGACGGCCCGCTCGACGAACCAGTAGCCGTCGCCGATCGCCTCGGCGGCGAGCAGGACGCGCTCGGCGTTCCAGCCGTCGACGACGTGGCGGAAGCCGGCGTCGACCTCGCCGACGACGTGGTCGGCGGGCACCCGCAGGCCGCGGTAGGTCACCTGGTTGGTGGCGTAGTTGAACATCGTGCGCACCGGCACGACCTCGAGGGCCTCCGGCTGCTCGGCGCGCACGCGGCGCAGGTCGACGAGGAACAAGGTGAGCCCGCGGGTCCGGTCCGCGGCCCGCTCGGCGGTGCGGGCGAGGACGAGCGCGAGGTCGGACTCGGCGATCCGGCTGGTCCAGTTCTTGTGCCCGTCGAGCACGTAGTCGGCGCCGTCCCGGGTCGCGGTGGTGGCGATGGCGGTGGTGTCCGAGCCGGCGGCGGCCTCGGTGATCGAGAAGGCCTGCAGCCGCAGCTCGCCCCGGGCGATCGGCGGCAGGTACGCGTCCTTGAGCCGGTCGCTGCCGTGCCGCAGGAGCGCGCCCATCGTGTACAGCTGCGCGTGGCACGCGGCGGAGTGCCCGCCGGAGCGGTTGATCTCCTCCACGACCACCGACGCCTCGGTCACGCCCAGCCCGCCGCCGCCGTACTCCGTCGGGACGAGCACCGACAGCAGGCCGGCCGCGGTGAGGGTGTCGACGAACTCCTGCGGATAGCGGCGGTCGCGGTCGGTCTCCCGCCAGTACTCGTCGGGGAACCCGGCGCACAGCGCACGCGTGCGCTCCCGCAGGGCGTCGAGGCCGGGCCGGTCCATCAGCGGTCCGGGTCGTTCCGGGTCACGCAGAACGGCAGGCCCACCGGGTCCGCCAGCGCCACGAACCCCTCGCCCGGCCACAGCACCCGGGCACCCAGCGCCTGCACCCGGGCGACCTCGGCACCGAGGTCGTCGGTACCCAGGTCCAGGTGGGCGCGCGCCCGCGTGCCCCCGTCGTCGGGGCCGAGCCGCTGGACCAGCAGCTGCAGCGCGCTCTCCGCCCGGTGCACCAGCCGGGAGGACCCGGGCGCGTCGGCCGGTTCGTCGGCCCACCCCGTGGCGGCCCGCCAGAAGTCCCGCTCGCCGTCGTGCTGCCGCGCGGGGACGTCGACGCACAGCTGCACCGGCCGGCTGCGGTGCCCGCCGGGCCAGACCGCGGCGCCGGGACGCCGGTGCGGCCGGGACTCGTCGCACACGCAGAACGGCAGGCCGGCCGGCGAGGTCATCGCCTGCCACCCGTCGCCGCGGTACCCGCGGACCGCGCCCAGCCGCTCCAGGCGGGCGACGTCGGCGGCCGGGTCGCCGAGCAGGTCCAGGTGCACCCGCGGCACGTGATCGACGGTCTGCACGTGCAGGTACGGCGCCCCGGACGGCGGGGTGAGCGACACGAACTCCGGGTGCCCGGGCCACGGGTCCCCGGGCGGCCAGCCGGTCACGGCGGACCAGAACGCCCGCGCCGTCCCGGCGTGTTCGGCCGGCACGTCGACGAAGGCGTGCACCCACGCGGTCGGACCCGGCACGCCGACGAGGCTGGCACACCCGCCGCCGGTCCGCCGGGCGGCGGGCCCGCGGGTGGTCGCGGGGGCGCCGCCGGGGTGTGGCAGCGTTCCGGGCATGGTCGGACACGAGGACCTCGCCGTGCGCACGCTCGGACCCTGCCGGATCGACTCCCCGCTCGCCTCCCGGCTCAGCGCGCGGGAGACGACCCAGCACTCGGTCGTGGAGGAGGACCGGATCCTCTTCGACGACACCCTCTCCATGGCCGGTGCCCGCGGCCTGCCCGTCGAGCAGCTGCCGAGCCTGGAGCCCGGCGGCCCCCGGAAGAAGATCTACTTCGACCCGGCCAAGACCCGCGTCGGGATCGTCACCTGCGGTGGCCTGTGCCCCGGCCTGAACGACGTCATCCGCGGGCTGGTGCTCGAGCTCTCCCGGCACTACGGGGTGCGGCGCATCGTCGGCTTCCGCAACGGCTACCGCGGCTTCGTCCCGCGGTACGGCGAGGACGTCGTCGACCTCACCCCGGAGGTCGTCATGCACATCGACGACGAGGGCGGCACGATCCTCGGCACCTCCCGCGGGCAGCAGGACCCCGAGGAGGTCGTCGACGCCCTCGAGCGGCTCAACATCAACATCCTGTTCGTCATCGGCGGGGACGGCACGATCCGCGGGGCGATGGACGTCGTCCGCGTGGTGGGGGAGCGGGGGCTGAAGGTCGCCGTGGTCGGAGTCCCGAAGACCATCGACAACGACATCCCCTACATCGACCAGAGCTTCGGCTTCCAGACCGCGATGGCCGAGGCGACCAAGTCCATCCACGCGGCCAGCGTCGAGGCCCGCTCCGCGCCCGGCGGGATCGGCCTGGTCAAGCTCATGGGCCGGCACTCGGGTTTCATCGCCTGCTACTCGACCCTGGCCAAGGACGACGCCGACTACGTCCTCATCCCCGAGGTGCCCTTCGCCCTGGACGGCGAGCGGGGCTTCCTGGAGCACCTGCGCCGCCGGGTGGCCGAGCGCGGGCACGCCGTGGTGGTCGTGGCCGAGGGCGCCGGGCAGGAGCACGTCGAGGCGGAGGAGCCGGGCACCGACGCGTCGGGCAACGTCCGCCTCGGCGACATCGGCCGGCTGCTGCGCAAGAAGGTGATCGAGCACCTGGACGCCGCCGGGGTGGAGAACAACGTCCGGTACTTCGACCCCAGCTACGCGATCCGCAGCGTGCCGGCCAACCCCTACGACAGCGCCTACTGCCTGCGCCTCGCCCACGCCGCCGTGCACGCCGCGATGGCCGGGCGCACGGAGGTCATCGTCGCGCGCCGGCGGCGGCGGTTCGTGCACATGCCCATGCCGCTGGCGGTCAGCCGGCGCAACCACGTCGACCCGCTGGGCGACCTGTGGATGTCGGTGCTGGAGGCCACCGGGCAGCCGGTGCGCTTCGAGTGACCCCGCCGGCGGGGCCGTTCCGTGGTCACCCTCCAGTACGGTCACGGCCCCGGTCTCGCCGGGGATCGTCGTACGGGGGAGGGGCATGGGTGGTCGGTCGCCGGGGAACCAGCAGGTGGTGTCCCAGTCGGGTGACGTCACGATGACCACCGCGCAGGCCGGTTTCCTGCACGCGGCCTTCGTGCACGCGCCCATGGGCATGGCCGTCACGACGGTCGACGGCGTCCTGGTCGAGGTCAACCTGGCCCTCGGTCAGCTGCTGGGCCAGGAGCCCCGCCGTCTGCCCGGCCGGTCGCTGTTCGACCTGACGCACCCGGACGACGTCGACGGTGCGCGCCGGTCCTGCGACGCCCTGCAGGTCCACCGCAGCTCCCGCTGGCGCCACGAGTGCCGGTTCCTGCGCCTGGACGGCGGGCACGTGCCGGTGCAGGTCACGACGTCGTGGGTGGACGCCCGGGATGGCCAGCCGGACCACCTGGTCATGGTCATCGAGGACATCGGGGACCGGAAGGCCGTCGAGGCGGGGTTGCGCCACCAGGCGGTGCACGACCCGCTGACCGGGCTGCCCAACCGGCTGCTGTTCCGTGACCGCCTGCAGCACGCGCTGGAACGGGGGCACCGGGAGGGCACCGAGACCTGCGTGCTCATGATCGACCTGGACGACTTCAAGGCGGTCAACGACCGGTTCGGGCACCAGGTGGGCGACCAGGTGCTGGCCGCGTTCGCCGACCGGCTCACCGCTGCGCTGCGCGCCAGCGACACCGCGGCGCGCCTCGGCGGTGACGAGTTCGCCGTCATCTGCGAGCGGAGCGCCCCGCACGACGCGGAGGCCCTCGTCGACCGGCTGCACGCGCTGCTGGAGCAGCCCCTGGACCTGGACGGCACGCCGGTGACGGTCCGCTGCTCCATCGGGCTGGGTCACGTGCGCGGCGGGATGGACCCGTCCGTGGGGGCGCAGCTGATCGGGGACGCCGACCGGCGGATGTACGCCAACAAGCGCCGCCGCCGCGCCTGACACCGGCCGCGACGGACGCCTGGCGCCGGCCGGCGTCCCCGGACGGCTCAGGCGCTCAGGCCGGAGGAGGCGGGTCCCCGCCTCGCCGTCCCCGGTGGTGCGGAACGCGAAAGGCCTCCTCCAGCGCGGCCCGGTACTGCTCGGCCTCCTCCTCGGTGATCTCCCCGGTGGCGAGCACGGTGTCGATCGCGGGGAGGTGCGGCCCGCGAGCTGCGGCGCCGTGCCGTCCTGACCGCCCGCCCGGGACCCGAGGCGGTGATCAGCTGAGCTGATCACCGCAGGTCCTGGCTCGCCACTGGTCGTGAGCCAGGACCCTCGACAGTGAGCTCAGCTGATCATCGCAGGACCGGGCGGGCCGCCCTGGTCAGCGGTCGCTGCCCTCGCCGGCGCTCAGCCGCTCGGGCTCGAGGCGTCGCTCGACCAGGTCGGCGGCGACGTCGTCGGCGGTCCGATCCGCGGCGTAGGCGTGGCCGCGCAGCAGCGCGAGGGCGTCCTCGGCGGGCACCTCGAGGGCGACCACGAGCATGCCCACGGCCCGCCACAGCCGGCCACGCCGCTGCGCGTCCGGGGTGTCCACCCAGTCGGGCGTCTCGGTCGGGGTCCACGCCGACCAGTCGGCCGCCGCGGCGAGGTGGTCGGCGACGAGCTCGGCGACGCACCGGGCGTCCAGGGCGTTGACGGCGGTCGCGCCACCGGGGTCGGCGCAGTAGAGGTCCATGCCGCCGACGCCCCGGAGCCGGCCGCGCAGCGAGAGGGCCAGCACGCTGCGCAGCGGCGTGCGGGTGACCAGCAGGTCGTGGAAGACCGGCCACCGGCGCGCCAGGAGCTCCTCGGTGGCGAACACCGGCAGCCCGGACTCCGCCGCGAGCAGGCACGGCCCGCTGCCGGCGGTGAACTGCAGCCGCTCGGCGGTGCTGGCGACGTCGCTGCTGGCCGCCAGCGGCGTCCGCAGCCCCGGCTCGCCGTGGATGCTCAGCCCGACCCCCTCGACCGGGAGCACCGCCGCGGCAGCGGTGGCCAGCCGCACGGCGAGCAGGTCGGGGTCGTCGGGACCGCTGCAGCGGCTGTCCAGCGCCTCGGCGAAGCGGATGGCGATGTCCACGGGGTGCCTCTCGACGTCCCGCGGTGCGGACGGGCGACCGCGAGCGGGCTCGGAGGGGACCTGCCCGCGCCGCTCCGCCCGAAACCCGCCGGCCGCCGCGGTGGGTCCGGGAGCGGCGCGGCTCAGCCGCCGGCCGTGCGGTCCGGCCGGTCCTGCGGGTGGGCGCGCACGGCGATGAGCGCGACGTCGTCGGCGGCTCCGTCCGGTGGGAGCAGCCGGGCGAGCAGGTGGTCGCACAGCTCGTCCAGGGACAGGCCGGCCGCGTCCCGCAGTGCGCTCGTCAGGGCGGCGAGGCCGGCGTCCAGGTCGCGGTCCCGCCGTTCGATGAGCCCGTCGGTGAACAGCAGCAGCGTGCCGGACGCCGGCAGGACGACGTCGTGCTCCGGGCGGTCCCGGTCGTGGCCGACGCCGAGGGGGAGGCCGGGCGCCCCGGTCAGGGACCGCACCTCCCCGCCGGCGGTGAGCAGCACCGGCGGCGGGTGCCCGGCGCTGGCCCAGCGCACGCGGTGGGTGCGGGCGGGCCGGCCGGGATCGGCGTGCCCGACCTGCGCGACGAGGGCGGTGGCGAACACCTGCCGGTCCATGGTGTGCACGGCGTCGTCGACCAGGCGCAGGACGGCCGCCGGGCCGTTGCTGCCGTCGTGACCGGCCATCCGGACCATGGTGCGCAGGCGGCCCATGGTGGCGGCGGCGCGGACGTCGTGGCCGGCCACGTCGCCGATGACCAGGTTCGTGGTGCCGCTGCCGTCGACGTAGGCGTCGTACCAGTCACCGCCGACCAGCTGGCTGGGGCCGGCCGGCCGGTAGCGGGCGGCGAGCTGGAGGGAGTCGGGCTGGGGGAGCGCCTCGGGGAGCAGGGCCTGCTGCAGGTGCAGGGAGACGGTGCGCTGCCGGGCGTGCGCGAGCGCGTTGTCCAGGGCCAGCGCGGCGCGGTCGGCGATCGCCTCCACCAGGACCAGGTCCTCGGCGTCGTAGGGCGTCGCCCCCAGCAGCCGGACGACGGTGAGGACGGCGATCAGCTCGCCCCGCGCGCGGAGCGGCACGGTGATGCTGCTGTCCCCGCCGGTCTGCTCCACCACGAGCCGCCGCTCGGGGGTGAGCTCCGGTTGGGCCGAGAGGGAGCGCACGATCTGCGACCTGCCGGTCAGCGCGACCTGGCCGGGACCGTCGCCGCTGCCGGCGTGCCGGTCCACGGACCTGACGGCCGTGTCCAGACGGCCCTGCAGCGCAGGGTCGCGGTGCAGCGTCACGGCCGGGACCAGGACGCCGCCGCGGCCGACGGTGTGGATGTGCGTGTAGTCGCCCAGCGCCGGGACCGCCAGGTGGGCGATCGCGGCCCAGACGGCGTCCAGCTCCAGCCCGGCCGTGAGCAGCTCGCCGATCCGGGCGAAGAACCGGGCCCGCTCCCGCTCCTGCCGGGCCACCTGCAGCGCGTCGTCGGCGCGGACGACGGCGGCGCGCAGGGCGACCTCGCGGCTGGCGACCGCCGCCAGGTCCTCCAGGATCCGCACGTCGTCCTCGCTCCAGACGTGCACCTCGGTGTCGACCACGCACAGGGTGCCCATCACCTGGTCGTCGGGGGTGCGCACCGGGAAGCCGGCCCACGCCACCACGCCCATCGACCCGATGGACGGGTTGTGCCGGGTGCGCTCGTCGGTCCGCACGTCGCTGAGCACCAGCGGCTCCCCGCGGTCGACGACGTACTGGCAGAACGACTCCTGCAGCGTGTTCTGGCGGGGGCCGCCCTCGGCGATGCCCAGGCGGCTCTTCCAGAACGACCGCTCGTCGTCGACGACGGTGAGGAACGCGAACGGCGTCCCGAGCAGCCGGCGGGCGAGCCCGGTCAGCCGGTCGAAGGACTCCTCGGCCGCCGTGTCCAGCAGGCCCGTGGCGCGCACGGCGTCGAGCCGCTGCCGCGAGTGCGCTCCGTGGCCGGTGCCGGGGGTCCCGTCGTTGCGCAGTGTCCGTCCTCCCGACGCGTGGCCGTGGACCCGAGGTCGCCGGCGCAGCCTGTGCCGCCTCACGGTAACGCCGTTCCGGCGCGTGCAGACGGTGCGCGTCAGGGTGCGGGCGGGGAGGCGGTCACTGCGTGGGCGGGGGGACCGGCTCCTCCAGCCGGTCCCAGCTGTGGTGGCTGAACACGGTCTTGCTGCCGGCGGCGTCGTACACGACGAGGTGACCCGTGGCGGTGAAGCTGAAGCGGGCGTCGTCGCCGTAGCGGATCACTTCACCGTCGGATCGGTGCAGGTCGAAGGCCATCCCCGAAGCGTGGCACGAGGAGCGGTCCGCGGCGGCCCGCGGCTCAGCCGACCCGGTACCCGGCGTCGTCCACCGCGGCGGCGGTCTCCTCGGCCGCGCCGCCCCCGCAGGCGGGGAGGGCGAGGGCGGCGACCAGGGGCCGGAGCAGTCGGGATCGGTGGGAGCGGGACGAGGGCGCGCTCACCCGGACCGGTCGGCCGCCTCCACCGGCCGGTGCCACGACGCCGTCGCACCGCACGCGTCCGGACGGCCGCGCACCGACCGCCGGCTGCGGACACCGAGGTCGCGCAGGATCTGCCCGCCGACGCCGTCGTCGGGCCGCGCCGCGGCGCACGACGGGTCGTCCGCGCCCCGGTGCGGACGGGGGAGGACCCCGCGGGGGAGTCCGGCTCCCGGCTCGCCCCGGACGTAGACGACGACCCCGCGGCCGGCCTCGGCGATCCCGGCCAGCGCCGCCTGCAGCCGACCGCCGCAGCCGCACCGGGCCGAGCCGAGGACGTCGCCCGCGAGGCACTCGTGGTGGACGTGCACCGGGACGTCGTCGCCGTCGCCGATCTCCCCGTGGACGAGCGCCAGGTGCTCCCGGCCGTCGAGGCGGCCGCGGTAGCCCACGGCGGTGAACCGGCCGGCGCCCAGGGGCAGCGAGGTCTCCGCGCCCCGCTCGACGAGCGTCTCGACCTGCGTGCGGTGGGCCACCAGGTCGCCGACGCCGACGAGCGCCAGGCCGTGCTCACGGGCGAAGGCGGCGAGCTCGGCGCCGCTGGCCGTCCTCCGCGGGTCGGCCGGGCTGACCAGGTCGCAGAGGGCACCGGCCGGGTGCAGCCCGGCGAGGACGGCGAGGTCCACCGCCGCCTCCGCCCGGCCCCGGCGGGCCAGCACACCCCCGGGCCGCGCGCGCAGGGGGACGACGTGTCCCGGCCGCACCAGGTCGGCGGCGTCGGTGTCCGGCGCGGCCAGCAGCCGGATCGTCCGGGCCCGGTCCGCGGCCGAGATGCCGGTGCCGACCCCGTCGCGGGCGTCGACAGCCACGCACTGCGCCGCGGCGGGGCGGTCCCCGTCGCGGCCGGCCAGCAGCGGCAGGTCGAGCCGGTCGGCGTCGTCCCCTGTCACGGCCACGCAGAGGAAGCCGGAGGTGTGCCGGACGACGAACGCGACCGCCTCCGGGGTGGCCAGGCCCGCGGCGAGGACGAGGGCGCCGCCGTCCTCGTCGTCGACCAGCGCGACCGGCCGGCCGGCCGCGAGGTCGGCCAGCGCCGCCCGGACCCGCTCGCCGCCGGCCGGCGCCGGCCACGGGGTCGCGTGCCGCAGCGCGGCCACCGTCGCGTCGCGGCGGCGGGCCGGCAGGACGGCGGCCGCGTGCGGCTCGGCGGTCACAGGGCCACCCCGGAGAGGACCAGGACCCGCGGTTCGGTGTAGTCCTCCATGGCCGAGCGCACGCCCTCGCGTCCGATGCCGGACTCCTTCACCCCGCCGTAGGGCATCTGCTCGGCGCGGAAGGTGGGCACGTCGCCGACCACCACGCCGCCGACCTCCAGCTCCCGGTGGGCACGGAAGGCCACGGCGATGTCGCGGGTGAACACGCCGGCCTGCAGGCCGAACCGGGAGTCGTCGACGCGGGCGAGGCCGTCGTCCACGCCGTCGACGGGGGTGACCGCCAGCACCGGGCCGAAGACCTCCTGGCAGGACACCGCCGACCCCGGCGCGACGTCGGCGAGGACGGTCGGCGTCACGACGCTGCCGGTCCGGGAGCCGCCGACCAGCACCCGGGCGCCCTCGCGCACGGCCTCCTCGACCCACGACGCGACCCGGTGCGCGGCGGCCTCGTCGATGAGCGGGCCGACGTCGGTGGCCTCGTCCCACGGGTCGCCGACCGCCAGCTCGCCGACGGCCGCCACGAGCAGCTCGACGAACCGCGGGTACAGCGCCCGGTCGACGAACACCCGCTGCACCGCGATGCAGGACTGCCCGCCCTGGTAGTTGGCGCACAGGGCCACCCGCCGCGCGGCGAGGGCCAGGTCGGCCTCGCCCGCCCAGTCGGGGCAGACCAGCACCGCGGCGTTGCCGCCGAGCTCCAGCGCGACGTGCTTGCGGGGCACGGCGTCGCGGATGCGCCAGCCCACCGGCCCCGACCCGGTGAAGGACACGACCGGGAGCCGGGGGTCGGCGACGAGCCGGGCGGCCTCCTCGTTCGGGACGGTGACGACCGCGAAGGCCCCCGCCGGCAGGTCGCACTCGGCGACGAGCTCGGCGAGCAGCAGCGCGCTCAGCGGCGTCTTCGGCGCCGGCTTGAGGACGACGGGGGCGCCGACCGCCAGCGCGGGCGCGACCTTGTGCGCCACCAGGTTCAGCGGGAAGTTGAACGGGGTGATGCCCAGCACCGGCCCGCGGGGGGCGCGGCGGACCAGGGCGAGGCGTCCGGTCGAGCCGGGGTCGGTGTCCAGCCGCTGCAGCTCACCGGACCAGCGCAGCGCCTCCTCGGCGGCCCACCGGAAGGTCACGGCCGCCCGCTCCACCTCGGCGCGGGCCCACCGGATCGGCTTGCCGCTCTCGCGGGTGATCGTGGCGGCGAACTCGTCGAGGCGCTCGAGCAGGCGGGTGGCGACGTGCCGGAGGGCGTCGGCACGCCGGTGCGCGGGCAGCGCGGCGAGCTCCCGGCGCACCGCCCACGCCGCGGCCACGGCCCGTTCGACGTCGTCCGGGCCGGTGTGCGAGACGGTGGCGACCACCTCGCCGGTCCAGGGGTCGTGCACCGGGAACGGGTCGACCCCGCCGACCGGCTCGCCGCACACCCACGAGCCGGGGGTCACCGCGGTCACCTCGGCCTGCGCGGTCACGGCGCCCACTCCTGCGGGGCGCCGGCGGGGCGGGGGTCGTGCATGTCTGTCTCCTCCTGGAGGGGGTGCGGGGACGGCTCAGCGGGGGAGCGGCAGGCGGGCGAGCACGGCCTGCCGGCTGGCGCGGACGTGCTCGCGCATGACCCGCTCCGCGCTGTCGCCGTCCTTGGCGGCGATCAGCTCGACCACCCGGTGGTGCTCCTGGTCGGACTGGGCCGGCCGGCCGGGCTGGCTGAGGGAGGTGGTGACCAGCCGCGGGTAGGCGAGCTGGTTCATGAGGGTGCGGTAGTGCGCCTCGAGCTTGCGGTTGTCCGAGCCGACGATGAGCAGGTCGTGGAACTCCTGCACCAGCTCGGCGTAGCGGGCGGTGTCGTCCCGCTGGACCGCGGCGTCGGCCTCGCGGAGGTTCTCCTCCAGCCGGTCGAGCTCCGGGACGCGGCCGCGCTGCGCCAGCAGCCGCGCGGCCGCGCCCTCGAGCAGTTCCTTCATCTCGAACAGCTCGGTGATCTCGCGGCGCGAGGGGGTGGTGACGAAGGTGCCCACCCGCGGGCGGATCTCGACCAGGCCTTCGGTCTGCAGCTGCTTGAACGCCTCGCGGACGGGGGTGCGGCTGACGCCGAACTCCTCGGCCAGCGCGAGCTCGGAGAGGTTGACGTCGGGCGGGAGGTCCCCGCTGATGATGCGGCGGCGCATCTCGGCGATGACCCGGGCCTGGATGCTCCCGTTGCCCGCCCCGTCCATGACCTGGCTCATCTGTCTCCCCCCGTCGGTGGACCGGCCGCGTCAGGCCAGCTCGGTCAGCTCGCCGCCGTCGAAGAACCGGCCGGCGCTGTAGATCATCGGTGGGGTGTCGGTGACCCGGGCGTCCACCACGCGGCAGATGAACACCGTGTGCGTGCTCGCCTGCAGCCGCTCGCGGATCTCCACCTCCATCTGCGCGCTGCTGCGCGCCAGCAGCGGGCTGCCGAAGGGGCCCGGCGCCCAGTCCAGGCCGGCGAACTTGTCCGGGGACTTGCCCGCGAACCGGGTGACGACGTCGAGCTGGTCGGTGGAGAGGATGTTGACCGCCAGGTGACCGGCCCGGAACAGGCAGTCGTGGGTGCCCGACGTGCGCTGCACGCACACCATCACCGTCGGCGGCTCCAGCGAGACGCTGGCGAACGCGTTCACCGCCAGGCCCCGGGGGACCCCGCCGTCCATCGTGGTCACCACGGTGACGCCGGTGACGAAGCGCCGGTTGACCTGCTTGACCAGGTCGCTGTCGAGGGTGCTGGTCGGAGTGGTCACGAGACCTCCTGTGCCGGTGGGCGGGACCTCATCGGTCCTGCCCGACGCTGATGATGCCGAGCGCGGTGAGCAGGGCGCGGGGGTCCCAGGTGACCTGCTCCTCGACGATCCGGTCCCCCTCGAAGCGGGCGAAGGTCGCCCCGCCGACCTCGACCTGCCGGTGCGTGGGCGGCACGCCGAGGAACGGGCCGTCGTGCCGGCCGGTGGTGTGCCAGCGCACCGCGGCGCGGTCGCCCTCGACGACGACCTCGTCGATCGTCGTCACCAGGTCGGGGAAGGCCTGGCGGGTGGTGACGATCGAGGCCTTGAAGGTGGCGAGGTCCTGACCGGCGTCGCTCCCACCGCCGTGGCGCCGGTAGTCCGGGCTCAGCAGCGTGTCCAGCGCGTCGACGTCGCCGTGGTCCCAGGCGGCGGCCCAGGTCTCGGTGATCGCCTTCCGGCGGGCGTCGGGGTCGCTCACGGTGTCCTCCTCTGCTCGGGTCCTGCGGTGGGTCAGGTGGTGGACCGGTCGGCCGGGGCCGGGACGGCGGGGTCCCGCTCCGCCGCCCCGTCGTGGGCCGCCGCGGCCGGCGCCGCGAGGGGAGCCGGTGCGGAGGCGGCGGCCATGGCCGCGGCCGCCGCGCGCCGGTCGGCGGTGAGGTCCTTCCAGAAGGCGACGGTCAGCCCCGCGATGATGAGCAGGAACGGCGCCGAGGTGACGATCACCGTGTTCTGCAGGGCGCTGAGGCCGCCGGCCAGCATGAGGACGATCGCGGTGACGCCGGTGAGCACGCCCCACAGCACCAGCACCGGGCGGCGCGGGTTCAGCGAGCCGTCGGACGTCAGCATGCCCAGGACGTAGGTGTTCGCGTCCGCGCCGGAGACGAAGAACATGACCACCAGGACGATCGCGATCACCGAGGTCACCTCGGCGAGCGGGAAGGCCTCCAGCGTCGCGAAGAACGCGCTGTTGAGGTCGGCCGCGGTCTGCTCGGCGATGGTGCCGCCCTGGAACATGTCGATGTGGATGGCGGACCCGCCGAACACGGTGAACCAGGTGAAGAAGACGATGCTGGGGACGACGAGGACGCCGGTGACGAAGCCGCGGATCGTGCGGCCGCGGGAGATGCGGGCCAGGAAGATCCCGACGAAGGCCCCCCAGGAGACCCACCAGGCCATCATGAAGTAGGTCCACCACTGCATCCACTGCAGGTCGCCGAAGGCCGTGCCCTGCAGGCTCATCCGGAAGAAGTCGGTGGCCCACAGGCCGATCGACTCGGCGTAGAGGTTGAACAGGAACACCGTCGGGCCGGCCACCAGCACGAAGAGGAACAGCAGCACCGCCAGCACCGCGCTGCCCTGGCTGAGGTACTTGATGCCCCGGCTCACGCCGGTCACCGCCGACATCGTGAACAGCGCGGTGATCGCCGCGATGATCAGCACCTGGCTCACCGAGTTCACCGGGACGCCGAACAGCGTGGCCAGGCCGTTGTTCACCTGCAGCGCCCCGAGCCCCAGCGAGGTCGTGGTGCCGAAGAGGGTCGCGAAGACCGCCAGGATGTCGATCGCCTTGCCGATCGGGCCGTCGACCCGGTCGCCCAGCAGCGGGCGGAACAGCTGGGCGACCGTCGTCCGCCGGCCCTTGCGGTAGGTGGAGTAGGCGATGGCCAGGCCGAAGACGGCGAAGATCGCCCAGGCGTGCAGGCCCCAGTCGAAGTAGGCGTACTGCAGCGCCCGCACCGCGGCCTCCGGTGAGCCGGCCTCCGCGAGGCCGTGCGGCGGGGTGGCGAAGTGCGAGATCGGCTCGGCGACGCCGTAGGAGACCAGGCCGATCCCCATGACCGCGGCGCAGATCATCGCGAACCAGGTCGGCGTGGAGAACTCGGGGCGGTCGGTGTCCCGGCCCAGCCGGATGTCACCGGCCGGGCTGAAGGCCAGGAACACGAGGAAGACCAGGATCGCCAGCGTCACGACCAGGTAGGTCCACCCGAAGGACTCGGTGAGCCAGTTCAGCGACGTCGTGGTGACGGTCGTGAGGTTCTCCGTGAGCAGGACCCCCCACGCGACGAACACCGCGGAGATGGCCACCGAGGTCCAGAAGACCGATCCCAGCCGGCCGCTGTCCGCGGTGTCGGGGACGGCGTCGGCCGGCAGCGTGGCGAGGTCCGGAGCCGGCGCGGGGGCCGCCGGCTGCTGGGGCACGCGCGCTCCGAGGTCACTGGACATGAGGCTCCTCGAGGGGTGGTACGGCGCGATCTACGCCGTCTCTGGTATGCCACAGGACGTTAGGAGCGACACACTCCGGCTGTCAATAGGCAGCCTCCGGTTCGTCGCCGCACGACCCTGCCGGTCAGCCCCCGCCGTGCGTGCAGAAGGCGGTACGCCGACGTATCGACGCAGCTCAACGCCGATCAAGTGATCAAGGAGCCGCGCGTCCGACATGGCGGCCCGTCGCTCGCTACCAGCACTTCGCGGCCCGGCGTTGACGGCCCGGCGATGACGGCGCTACCGTCCTGTGCCATGCAACAAGCTCCCACCAGGCAGTGGAGGTGCGCGTGACCGCCATCGAGATCGCCCAGGCCCGGCACGCCACCCCGGCAGGCGTGACCCGGGGGGCGGGACCGGCCGTGCACGAGGGCGCGGCCCACGCGGCGGTCGGCGTCCGGAAGGTCGTGCTCTACCGCGAGACGGTGCTCGGCGAGAACGGCAGCGCCCCCGCCGTCCCGGTGCAGCGGGCCACCGCCGCCGCGGTGCTCGCCAACCCCTGGGCCGGCACCGGCCCGGCGACCGACCTGTCCGCGGAGGTGGCGGTCCTCGCCCCGGTGCTGGCCCGGCTGCTGACCGACCGGCTGATCGCCGCCCTGGGCGGCGTGGACCGCATCGAGGCCTTCGGCAAGGCGGCCGTCGTCGGGACCGCCGGGGAGCTCGAGCACGCGGCCGCGCTGATCCACACGCCGTACTTCGGCAACCTGGTGCGCGACTTCCTGGACGGCGAGTCGATCATCTGCTTCGCCGACACACGGGCCGACGCGGGCGAGGCGTTGGTCGTGCCCATGTGGCACAAGACCCAGGCAGCCACCCGCAGCCACTACCAGACGGTGACCGCGCGGGTGTCCGACGCGCCCCGTGCCGACGAGATCGTCGTCATCGCCGCAGCTTCCACCGGTCCCCGCCCGCACCCGCGCATCGGGGACCGCACCACCGACCCCGTCGTGACCGCCGAGAGCCTGGGAGTTTCCTGACATGAAGGTGCGCAAGATCGTGACCATCGTCGAGGAGACCTGCGCGGAGGGCGGCCGTGAGGTCAGCCCCGCCGCGCGGGTCGCCGTCGTCGCCGCCGTGATCGAGAACCCCTGGGCGGGGCAGGGCTTCGTCGAGGACCTCCAGCCCGGCATCGAGCAGAACGCCTCGCCCCTGGGCGCCCTCATCGCCCCTCAGGTGCTGGAGGCGCTCGGCGCACCGGCCGAGGCCTACGGCAAGGCCGCCGTCGTCGGGCTGGACGGCGAGGTCGAGCACGGGTCCGCGCTGATCCACACGCTCAAGTTCGGCGACCACTTCCGGAAGGCCGCCGGCGCGACGACCCTCCTGCCGGCCGTGGAGAAGCGCGGTCCCGCCGGCGTCGTCTTCGACATCCCGCTCAAGCACGTCACCGACGCGACCATCCGGTCGCACCACCAGACGATCGAGGTCCGCCTCGCCGACGCGCCCCACCCGGGCGAGCTGGTCATCGCCCTGGCGGCGGCTGCGCAGGGGCGGCCCCAGCAGCGGCTGGCCCCGCTCTCGACCGAGCGCTGAGCTGACGGCCATGGCGAGGTCCCCGTTGGTCCTGCTGCACGGGGTGGGCCTGGACTCCACCATGTGGGAGCCCGTCACGGCCCTGCTCGAGGACGACGTCGACGTGCGGGCCCTGGACCTGCCCGGGCACGGCCGGCGCGAGCCCGCTCCGGACGGCGTCACGCTCGCCGACCTGGCCGCCGGCGTCGCCGGGGAGGTCCCGCCCGGCTCGCACCTCGTCGGGTTCTCCCTGGGCGCGCTCGTCGCGCAGCACCTGGCCCGGCACCGTCCCGACCTGGTGGCGACGCTGACCTCGGTCAGCTCGGTGTGCCGGCGCACCGAGGCGGAGCGGGCGGCGGTGCTGGCCCGGCTGGACTCGGCCGCCGCCGACTTCCCCGGCAGCGTCGCCGCGTCGCTGCAGCGCTGGTACGACGGCACCGGCACCGCCCCCGAGGTGGTGCGCCGGACGGAGGCCACGCTGCTGGCCAACGACGTCCCGTCGTACCTGAACTGCTACCGGGTCTTCGCCACCGCGGACGCCGAGATCGCCCCCGAGCTGCCACGGATAGCCGTCCCGTCGCTGGCGGTCACCGGCGAGCTCGACCCGGGCTCCACGCCGGGGATGACCCACCGGCTGGCCGACGCGATCCCGGACTGCCGGGCCGTCGTCGTCCCCGGCGCGCGGCACATGCTGCCGGTCCAGCGCCCGCAGGACCTCGTCACCTGTCTGACCACCTTCATCGGAGAGAGGGCCCATGTCTGACCTCGGGCAGTTCGAGCACCACATCGGCGGCGAGTGGGTGGCGCCGGCGGCCGGCGAGTACTTCGAGAGCACCAACCCGGCGACGGGTGCCGCGCTCTACACCGCGGCGCGCGGCGACGCGGCCGACGTGTCGCGCGCCGTGCGTGCCGCCCGGACCGCCTTCGAGGACCCGCGCTGGCGGGACCTCAGCCAGACCCGCCGGGGTCACCTGCTGCGCCGGCTCGGCGACCTCGTCGGCGAGCACGCCGAGGAGCTGGCCCGGATGGAGACGCAGGACAACGGCAAGCTGCTGCGCGAGATGCGCGGGCAGCTGACCACCCTGCCCGAGTACTACTGGTACTACGCCGGGCTGGCCGACAAGATCCAGGGCGACGTCATCCCGACCTCGGACCGCCGGGTGCTGAACTACACCACCCGCGAGCCGCTCGGGGTCGTCGGCGCGATCACCCCGTGGAACTCCCCGCTGACCCTGACCACCAGCAAGCTCGCCCCGGCGCTGTGCGCCGGCAACACGGTGGTCATCAAGCCGTCGGAGTACACCTCGGCGACGGTGCTGAAGCTCGCCGAGCTGGTGCTGGAGGCGGGCTTCCCGCCCGGCGCGGTCAACGTGGTGACCGGCTTCGGGCCGGAGGCCGGGCAGGCGCTGGTCGACCACCCGGACCTGGCGAAGATCTCCTTCACCGGCAGCACCGGCACCGGGGCCCGGATCGCCGCGAGCACGGCGGCCCGGTTCATCGGCTCGACGCTCGAGCTCGGCGGGAAGTCGCCCAACATCGTCTTCGAGGACGCGGACGTCGCCAACGCCTCGATGGGCGTCGTGGCCGGCATCTTCGCCGCCGCCGGGCAGACCTGCATCGCCGGCAGCCGGGTGTTCGCGCACCGGTCGGTCTACGACGAGCTGCTGGAGCGGGTGACCGAGCGGGCCCGCAGCATCCGGATCGGCGACCCGCTGCAGGACAGCACCGAGCTGGGTCCGCTGGCCTTCGCCGACCAGCGGGACAAGGTCGCCGGGTACGTCGACATCGGCCGCAGCGAGGGCGCCCGGGTGCTCACCGGCGGGCGGCCCACCGACGGCGGGCTGGGCGGCTTCTTCTACGAGCCGACCGTGCTGGTCGACGTGGACAACTCCATGCGCGTCGTCCGGGAGGAGATCTTCGGTCCGGTGGCGGCGGTCATGCCGTTCGACTCCGAGGAGGAGGTCGTGCGGCTGGCCAACGACACCGAGTACGGGCTGGCTGCCGGCGTCTGGACCTCGGACCTGTCCCGGGCGCACCGGATGGCTTCGCGGCTGGAGGCCGGGACCATCTGGGTCAACACCTACCGGGCCATGTCGCCGATGTCGCCGCGGCAGGGCTTCAAGAACAGCGGGGTGGGCGTCGAGCACGGCACGGAGACGATCCGCGAGTACACGCGGCTCAAGAGCGTGTGGATCAACACCAGCCAGGAGCCGGTGGCCGACCCGTTCGTCATGCGGAGCTGAGCGTGCCCCTCGTCGAGGTGACCCTCGGTGCCGGGCGCACCGACCAGCAGGTCCGCGAGCTGATCCACGAGGTGCACGCGGCCGTGACCCGGACGACCGGCGCCCGGTCCGAGCACGTCCGGGTCATCGTCCGCGAGGTCCCGCGGGCCCACTGGGCCACCGGGGACGTGACCCTGAGCGAGATGGACGCCGCCGCGCCGCCGTCCGCCCCTTCCACCACCACCACCACCACCGTCAGTCAGGAGCCGACGTGAAGTTCTCACTGTTCGTCCACATGGAGCGCTGGGACGACTCGGTCAGCCACCGCCAGCTGTTCGAGGACCTGACCGAGCTGACCCTCATGGCCGAGGCCGGTGGCTTCAGCACCGTGTGGATCGGCGAGCACCACTCGATGGAGTACACGATCTCCCCGAGCCCGATGCCGCAGCTGGCCTACCTGGCGGCCCGCACGGAGCGGATCCGGCTGGGCGCGGGCACCATCATCGCCCCGTTCTGGAACCCGATCCGGGTCGCCGGCGAGTGCGCGCTGCTCGACGTGATCAGCGACGGCCGGATGGAGGTGGGCCTCGCGCGCGGCGCCTACCAGTTCGAGTTCGACCGGCTGGCCGGGGGGATCCCCGCCTCCAGCGGGGGCACGCACCTGCGCGAGATGGTCCCGGCCGTCCAGGCGCTGTGGCAGGGCGACTACGCGCACGAGGGGGAGATCTGGCAGTTCCCCACCTCGACCAGCGTGCCCAAGCCGGTCCAGCGGCCCGGACCGCCCGTGTGGATCGCGGCGCGCGACCCCGACTCGCACGACTTCGCGGTCAGGTCCGGGTGCAACGTCATGGTCACCCCGCTGATGAAGGGCGACGAGGAGGTGCTCGACCTGACCCGCAAGTTCGAGACCGCCGTGGCCGCCCACCCGGAGGTGTCCCGCCCCCAGCTCATGGTGCTGCGGCACACCCACGTGCACTCCCCGGACGACCCGGACGGCTGGCGACCCGCGGCCGAGGCGGTCTCCCGGTTCTACCGGACCTTCGACGCGTGGTTCGGCAACGAGGCCACGCCGGTGGACGGGTTCCTGGAGCCCAGCCCGGAGTCGAAGTTCGAGGGCCGCCCGGAGTTCGAGCCGGAGAGCCTGCACAAGACCGCGATGATCGGGACGCCGGAGGAGGTCGTCGAGCGGATCCGCTACTACCAGGAGCTCGGCGTCGACGAGTTCAGCTTCTGGTGCGACAACAGCCTGCCGCACGAGGAGAAGCGGAAGTCGCTGGCCCTGTTCATCGAGCACGTGGTGCCGGCCTTCGCGCAGGCCTGACCGCGCGGCCCGGCCGTGACGCACGGACGCCACGGCCCGGGCCGCCGTCAGCCCTGGGCGCGCACCCGGTCGGCGATCAGCCCGGCGACGAGCCCGGGCCGGCTGAGCAGCGGGCTGTGGCCGCACGACCACGGCACGCTGCGGGTCGCGCGGCCGGCCATGGCCCGCTGCAGGTCCGGGTGGACGACCTCGTCGGCGGTGCAGACGGCGTAGGTGGAGGGGACCGACCGCCAGGCGACCGCCTCCGGCACGCCGCGGAAGACGGCGCGGCGGACCGGGCGCAGCCGGGCCGCCGCCGCGGCCGCCAGGTCGGCCGGGGCGTCGCGGTAGAGCAGCTGCAGGCCCAGGACGGGGTCCAGGGCGACCTCGTCCCCGGACACCCGCAGCGCCTCGCCCAGCCGGGTGTCGGGCAGGTCCGCGAAGCGCGTCCGGCCGACCGACTCGCCCTCGTCGAGCTGGAAGGCCGCCAGGTAGACCAGCTCGCGCACGAGCGGGTGGACGCCGGCGGCGGTGACGACCGCGCCGCCGTAGGAGTGCCCGACGAGCACCGCCGGACGGCCGAAGGCGTCCAGGGCGTCCCGTGCCGCGCGGGTGTCGGCGGCCAGGTCGGTCAGCGGCAGCTCGACGGCGGCGCTGTGCACGCCGTCCTCGGCCAGCGCCGCGCGGACGGCGTCCCAGCACCACGCGCCGTGCCACAGCCCGTGCACCAGCACGGCTCCCGGCGCCGAGTCGTCCACCGGGGGCCTCAGAGGTCGAGGGTCTCGGAGAAGGCGCGCTCCCGGCTGGCCAGCAGCGGGAGCGTGGGGACGGCGATCCGCCGGAAGTGCTCGGACTCCCCGTGCGCCCGGTAGGCCGCCTCGTCGTCGTAGACCTCGAAGAGCTCGAAGACCAGCGGCCGGTCCGGCTCCTGGTGGGCCAGCCACAGCCGGCAGCCCGGTTCCTGCCGGGACAGCGGCCCGAGCCGGGCCAGCGCGTCGCGGACGGCGTCCACCGACGCCTCGGTCGCCGTCCACGTGGCCCGCACGACGTAGCCCACCGCTGCCCCTCTCCCCGGCGCCCCCGTGGCGCCGTCCCGGGCCGCAGTCTCGCCGACGCCGGGGCGGCATCCGGTCAGGGGGTCGGGGTCGGCCGTCGCCGGTGGTGCGGGCTGTCCGGGTTGAGCAGCGAGTGCCGGCGGCCGTAGGCGAAGTAGATGACGAACCCGATGACCAGCCACACGCCGAAGCGGGCCCAGGTCTCCCAGGGCAGCTGGTAGATCAGGAACAGCGACGACAGGACCCCGAACGCCGGGACGAAGGGCATGAACGGCAGCCGGAACGAGCGGGGCGTGTCGGGCCGGGTGTAGCGGAACAGGATGACCGCGGCGCACACCACGATGAACGCCGACAGGATCCCGATGTTGGTCAGGTCCGCGACGGCGCGGATCGGGAAGACCCCGGCGAGCAGGGCCGAGCCGATGCCGGCGATCCAGGTCACCCGCTGCGGGGTGCCGTGGCGGTCCACTCCGGCGAACCACGGGGGCAGCAGCCCGTCGCGGCTCATGGAGAACCACACCCGGGTGACGCCGAGCAGGAAGGTCAGCATCACGGTCAGGATGGACAGCACGGCGAACACCGAGATGATGCCGGCGATCACCGGCAGGCCGACGCTGGTGAAGGCCGAGGCGAAGCCGGCCGTCGGGTCGATGTCCTGGTAGTCCTGCATCCCGGTGAGCACCAGCGTGGCCGCCACGTACAGCACCATCGCGATGACCAGCGACAGGATGATCGCCCGGGGCATGTGCTTCTTGCCGTCCTCGGCCTCCTCGGCGGCGGTGCTCATGGCGTCGTAGCCGAAGACGGCGAAGAAGACGGTGGCCGCGCCGGTGAGCACCGGGCCGAACCCGGCCGGCAGGAACGGGTCGTAGTTCCCGGCGTCTATGTAGAAGACGCCCAGCCCGATGATGAACAGGATCAGCAGGATCTTGATCGCCACGGCGACGAGCTCGAACCGGCCGAAGGTCCTGGTGCCACGGCTGAGGATGAAGGTCACGAGCAGGCAGATCAGGACGGCCGGGACGTTGACGACACCGCCCTCCTCGGCCGACGCGGTGAGCGACACCGGCAGGCCGACCCCGAAGCCGTCGAGGAACGCCTCCAGGTAGCCCGAGATGCCGATCGCCACGACCGCGACGATGGCGATGTACTCCAGCAGCAGGTCCCAGCCGATGAACCACCCGATGACCTCGCCCAGGGCCACGTAGCCGTAGGTGTAGGCCGAGCCCGCCCGCGGGATCATCCCGGCGAACTCGGCGTAGGACATCGCCGCGGCCGCCGACGCCAGCCCGGCGATGAGGAAGGCGATCAGCACGGCCGGGCCCACGCCGGGGTTGTCCTCGTCGCCGGCCGCCACCAGCCCGGCGAGGGAGAAGATCCCGACGCCGATGATGCCGCCGACCCCGATCGCGGTCAGCTGCCAGAGCCCCAGGCTCTTGGTCAGCGCGCCGGCTCCGCTGTCCTGCTCGATCTCGTCCATCCGGTCGACCGGCATCCGCCGCCAGATCGACCGCTCCGCTCGCGTGCTCATGGGTCCCCCTCGGGCCCCGGGGGGGCCGTGGCAGTGCTCGGCGAGGCCGCGACAGGTGGATGGTGGGTGCCGCCCGGCCCGGCCGTCAACGCAGCGGGGAGTTCACCCGAGCTGCAGGCGGTCGGCGATCCCGGCCGCGGTGAAGGCGGCCACCAGGTCGTCCCTGCTCTCGCTGAAGTGCGCCCAGCTGTCGCAGTGGGCGGGGACGACCCGGCGGGCGCCGAGGACCGTCGCGGCCTCGGCGGCCAGCGCACCGTCGATCGTGAGCAGCGCGCCGTCGAACAGGGCGGTGCGGGCGGCGCCGGCGAACAGCACCGCGGTGTCCACCAGCCCGACGCGGTCGGCGATCTCGCGGACGACGTCCAACGACGCGTTGTCCCCGCTGACGTGCACGGTCGGCAGGTCCGGGGCGGTGAGCACGAAGCCGACGACCTCGCCGGTCACCGGCTCGCAACCCTCGGGCCCGTGCCGGGCGGGCGTCGCGGTCACCGTGACGGTGCCGCCGTCCGGGCGGGTCAGCTCGACGGCCTCCCAGGGGGCGAGCCCGCGGGTCGTCCCGCCGAGGCGCCCGGCGGCGCTGCGGGTGGTGAGCACGACCGGGACGTCGGCGAGCAGCGCGCGGCCCGACGCGTCGAGGTTGTCGGGGTGCTGGTCGTGGGACAGCAGCACCACGTCGACCGGCCCGAGGTCGGCCGGGTCGGCGGCGGACGGTGCGGTCTTGGTGAGCACCCGACCACCGCCGAGCGGGTAGTCGCCCGGAGCGTCGAAGGTCGGGTCGGTGAGGAGGCGGAGCCCGCCGTAGCCGATGAGCGTCGTCGGTCCGCCCAGGACGCGGACGGGGACCTGCTCGGGGGTGTCGGGCACGGGGCACCTCTCGGGATCGGCGGCAGCGGCACGCCGACGCTAGGCCCGGGCCGCGACCGGCGCAGGTCAGGGGACCCGGCGGCTCCAGGTGGGCTCGACGCGGGCCCACCCGCGGGTCCACCGCCGGTCCCGCTGCCGCTCCAGCACCCGGCACAGCCCGACGTGGGCGAGGACGGCGGCGCCGACCCCGCCGGCCCAGCCCACCCCGACCAGGACCAGGGTGCTGCGCCGCACCTCCGCCGCGGTCATCGGCTCGTCGACGCGCCGCCCGTCGGACGCCGTCCACACCGTCAGGGTGTCCCCGGCCCGGGTGGTGGGGCGCACGGGGACCTCGCCGGTGACCACGGTCCCGCCGGGGGAGACCCACTGCGCCGCGACGGGGACGCGGGTCCGCGGCGAGGTGTCGCCGGGCACCTCGGGATCGGCGGTCACCACGGCGGTGACCGGCGTGCGCTCCGCGGCCTGCTGACGGGCGAGGTCGGCCAGGTCGGACCGGACGACGCCCCCGACGGTGAGCGCGACCGGGACCGACAGCAGCACCAGCAACAGCACGACGACCCGGGACACGGCCTCGACGCGGTCGCTGCCGCGCTTGAGCGGGCCCGAGCCCAGGGTGAACCGGCGGACCAGAGCCACGGCGCCCCCTCCCGTCGACCGACCTGACCGGTCACTGTCCCAGCTGGAGGCTCCGGGCGGGGACGGGTCAGCCGGGCCGGTCGGCGAGCGACACCACCACCTTGCCGCGCAGCCGCCCGGAGCCCGCGTGACCAAGGGCCGACGCCACGTCCTCCAGGGGCACGACGCGGTCGAGCGGGACGCGCAGGCGGCCGGTGTCGACGAGGTGGGCGAGGTAGGCCAGGTCGACCGGTGACCGGCGGGTCGCGACCGCGGTCGCACGCGGCCCACCGCCCGGGCGGAGTGCGCGCAGCCTGTCGGGGGACAGCGGCCGGGTCGACACCAGGACGCCGTCGTCGGTCAGCGCGGGCCGCACCGCGGCGAACCGCAGCGCGCCGGGCGCGTCGAGCACGACGTCCCACCGCCGGCCGGCGGCGAGCACGTCGTCCCGGTGCCGGTCGAGGACGTCGTCGGCGCCCAGGTCGTGGAGCAGGTCGGCCCGGGCGGGGTCGGCGAGCGCGGTGACGGAGGCGCCGGCGAGCCGGGCGAGCTGCACGGCGTACGCGCCGATCCCCCCGGCCGCCCCGACGACCAGGACCCGCGGGGCGGTGCGAACGTGCAGGGCGCCCCGGCCGTGCAGGGCCTGCAGGGCGGTCAGCCCGGCCAGCGGGATCGCGGCCGCCTGCTCGAGGTCGACAGTGCGGGGAGCGCGGGCGGTGCGGTGCTGGGGCAGCAGGACCAGCTCGGCCATCGCGCCCCCGGTGTGGCCGATGAGGGCCATCACCCGGTCGCCGACCGCGAAGCCGGTGACGGCCGGCCCGCACGCCACGACCTGGCCCGCCAGGTCGAACCCCGGGGCGACGCGGCCGCCGCCGAGGGCCCGGAACGACCGCCCGCCACGGAGCAGCCCGAGGTCGGTGCCGTTGACGCTGGACGCGGCCACCCGCACGAGCACCTGGCTGCCCGTCGGGGGTGCGGGTGCAGGCACCTCGACGACCCGCGGTACGACCGACCCGCCGCTGCGGACGAGCCGCACGGCGCGCATCGGGGAGGCGCCGGTCACCGGCCGGCGACCAGCGGTGCCTGCCGGAGGTAGTCGGGCCGGCCCGCCAGGTCGGCGAGGAAGGCCGCGAGGTCGGCCCGCGGGATCGACGTGCGGCGCGGGGAGCACCCGGCGGAGTGCTCGACCCGCCCCGTCGGCGGTCCGTCGACCAGGCGCGGGGCCCGCACGAGCGTCCAGTCCAGGTCGCTGGCCGCCCACGTCTCCCGCTCCAGCGCCTTGTCCCGCACGGTCTGCCCGCCCAGCCGCTGCAGGAGTGCGGAGACGACGCGGTCGCGCCGCGACTTGCGGTCGCCGGGGACGTCCACCCCCGCGCCGCTCACCCCGACGAAGCGGCGCACGCCCGCCTCCCGCAAGGCGGTCACCAGCAGCGGCGCGACCTCCCGGTGCAGCGTGCCGTCGCCGCGGCGCGGACCGAGCGCGGACACCACCGCGTCGGCGCCGTCCACCAGGGCGCTCAGGGCGCCTGGGTCGCGGGCGTCCCCCGCCACCCAGGTCACCGCCTCCGGCCCGGCCGGATCCGGCGCCCTGGTCAGGGCGACGACGGTGTGGCCGCGCCGCACCAGCTCGTCGACCAGCAGCCGGCCGGTCGCCCCCGTCGCGCCGAGTACCGCCACCCGCACAGCCACCACTCCCTCTCGACCGGGGCCGACCCGGTCATGTGTACGGTACACACGTGACGGAGCCGGCGTCGGTCGACCTGCAGCTGCTCGACGAGGCGCTGGTCCGGCTCCGCCGGCTGTGGACGGCGTCGCGGGCCTCCGTCGTCGACGAGCTCGGCCGGCGGGTGGAGATGTCCAGCGTGCTGGTGGTGGAGGCCTGCGCCCGTGCGGGGTCGCACGGCGCCGAGGTCACCGTGGGTGACGTGGCCGCCTTCCTCGACGTCGAGCCGTCCACCGCGAGCCGGATGGTGGACCGGGCGGAGACCGCGGGGCTGGTCCGGCGCACGGCCTCCACCGTGGACGGACGCCGGGCCGCGCTGCGTCCCACCGACGCCGGCCGCGCCCTGCGCGCCCGGGCGACCGCCGCCCGGCTCGGCTGGCTGGGCGGGGTGGTCGCGGACTGGCGCCCGGAGGACGTGCACGCCCTGGCCGCGGCGCTCGCCTCGTTCGCCGACGCGGTCGCCGCGGCCCCACCGCCGGGACCGGCCGCACGCGGCTGAGCGAGGCGGGGGCCGGGCCGGCGTCCGGCAGCCTGCGCGGGCACACCCACCGTGCCGCACGAGAGGACGTCCGGGAGCACGGCGACCGACCCCTCGCACCGCGCCGGTCGAGCGAGCCACCGACCGGTCGTGGGACGAGTGGCTGCGGTCCATGGCGGCCATCGGCGCCGAGCACCTCGACCACGGTCGGGCGGCACCCGTGGCCGTGGCGCTGTGCCCGGCGATCCGGCCACCGGCGGGGGAGTCGGGTGCTCAGGGGGACGGCGCGGGAGGGCGAGGGGCCTCGAGCAGCAGTTCGAGGAAGTGCTCCACGGCCGCGAGCTCGGGATCCCCCAGCTCGGCGGTGGCCCGCTGGATCGCCTGGGCGAGCGGCCGGAGGTGCTGCGCGCCGAAGCCGGAGGCCGTCGGGGTCAGCGTCACGATGACCTTGCGCCGGTCGCCGGGATCCCGGTTCCGCTGCTGAGGCGACCTCACCCGTCGACCGGTGGACGGTGCGGGTCCCGCTGGGGCTGTTCACCGGCTGGGTGACCCTGGCGACCGCGGCCGGCACCACCGAGGCCCTGATCGCCGCCGGCGCCGGCGACCTGTGGCCCGGCCGGCAGTCCTGGGCGGTCGCCGTGCTCGGCGTCGCCGGCGGCGTGGCCGCCGTCGTCACCCGCGCGGTGCCGGTCTCGCTGGCCTGTCCCGCCGCCGTCGTGTGGGGGCTGGTCGGGACCGTCGCCCGGTCCCTGCCCGAGCGCCCCGTCCCCGGCATCGCCGCGGCCGCGGCGGCCGCGGCGGTGCTCGGTGCCGCGGCCTCCCCACGCCGCGCGGGCCGCGGGCGGGCAGGGCGGCGTCGGACGCCGGAGCCGCGCCGCGCGCCCGGGCGGATCTCGGGTCGCCCGTGAGCGTGCCGGACCGACCCCTGGACGTACCGCTCCGGAGACGTCGGACGACCACGTGGGCACGCAGCCCGTGGCGGCACCCAGGCCGTCCGCCGTCGCCGGCCCCACGGCAGCCGCCGGCTCTCGGCTCCTGCACCTCCGCGGGGTGGGCGGCCCTCACCCGTCGGTCGGCAGGTGGCCGGTCGGGCGGACCGGGCCCGCGCTCAGGCCGTGTCGCGGGAGCGGTGCGCCTCGGCGGCCGCGCGGCGGAGCCCCTCGGCGTCGAGCTCGGGGCCGTAGCCGGGGGTGCCGGGCTGGACCCGCCACCCCTCGGCGAGCGGGCCGAGGTCGACCACGTCGAAGCCGAACCCCTCGACGAGGGCGGCGACGACGGCCCTGGCCTCGTCGTCGTCCCCGGCGACGGCCAGGGCACGACGGCCGGGCGTGCCCGCCGGCGTGCCGTGGTCGGCGAGGTGGCCGGCCTGGATGTGGTTGAAGGCCTTGACCACCCTGGACTCCGGCAGGTGCGCCTGCAGCAGCTCCGACGACGTGGTGGTCCCGTCGTCCAGCTCGGCGATCCGCCCGTCCCGCTGCGGGTAGTAGTTGTTCGTGTCGACGACGACCTTGCCGCGCAGGGGCTCCACCGGCACCTGGCGGTAGTTCCCCAGCGGGATCGTCACGACCACGACGTCGCCCGCCGCCGCCGCGCCCTCGGCGGTGTCCGCGCGTGCGTCCGGCCCGAGCTCGGCGACCAGGTCGCCCAGCGTCCCGGGTCCGCGCGAGTTGGACAGCACGACCCGGTGGCCGTGGTCCACCGCCAGGCGGGCCAGGGTGCCGCCGATGGTGCCGCTGCCGATCAGTCCGATGGTGGCCATGCCCGTCGACAGCACCGCGGCGGGACCGGGTGTTCCACCGGCCGGCAGGGGGCTGACGGCCACGGTGGCGCGCGGCGCCCCCGTGCTCGTCCGGCTCTCGTAGGGTCCGCCCATGACTCAGGGGATGGACGTGGAGGAGCAGGACGACGGCGTCGCGCGGACGGCCGACGTCCCCGGCGGCGTGCTGGTCGCGCACGACGGGTCGGACTGCGCCCGGGAGGCGCTGCAGTGGGCCGCGGGCCTCGCGGTCCGGGCCGGTTACCCGCTGCACGTGCTGCGCGCCTGGAAGATCACCACCGCGCCGCAGCCGGCCACCTGGGAGCCGGGGTACGTGCCCCCGCTCGAGGACTTCGAGAAGGCGGTGCGGGACGAGCTGGAGGCCTCCGTGGCCGCCGCGGAGCTGGACCCGGCCCTGTCGGTCACCTGCCACGTGGCGCACGGGGCGGCCGCGCGCCGGATCATCGAGTCAGCCGCCCGCGCCGACCTGCTGGTGGTCGGCGCGCGCGGCCTCGGTGGCTTCGCCGGCCTGGTGCTCGGCTCGGTCAGCGACCAGCTCGTCCGGCACGCACCGTGCCCGGTCACGGTGGTGCGGACCGGCACGACGCTCCACGACGCGGGGGACTGAGCAGCCCGCCGGCTCGGTTCGGCGAGGGGTGACCGACACCCGCCCGGCGCGCGCCCGGCGCGCGCACGACCTGTCGGACGGGGCGGCGAGACTGCCGGGGTGGACCGGATCCTCCTCGTGCGCCGGCCCGAGGGCGCCGTGGAGGCGCACGAGCCGGGCGACGACGGGACGGCGTCCCGCCTCACCCGGCTCCCCGCCGCCGAGCTCGCCCGGTTCGTGCGGGACCGGGAGCGGTCGCCGGTGCGCTGGGTGTGGGACGACACCACGCGCTGGTACCCGGCGCTGCTGGACGCCGGCGTGCGGGTGGCGCGGTGCACCGACCTGCGGCTCACCCACGCGGTGCTGCGGCGCTCGCCCCTCGTCGACCGGTCGCTGCTCGCCGCCGCCGAGACACCCGGCTGGGACGCGCTGCAGCCGGTGACCGCGTCCGACCCGGCCCTCTTCCCGCTCGCGGACCCCGCCGACGGCCTCGACCCGGTCGCCGAGGACGCCCGCCAGCAGGCGGCGCTGGCCGCGTCGGCGGAACGGGGCCGCCTGGCCCTGCTGCTGGCCGCCGAGTCCTCCGGGGCGCTGGTGGCCGCGGAGATGACGCACACCGGCCTGCCGTGGCGGGCCGACGTCCACGAGCGGCTGCTCACCGACCTGCTGGGCCCTCGGCCCGCGCACGGCGCCCGCCCCGCGACGCTGGAGGCGCTGGCCGGGGAGGTGCGCGGAGCGCTGCGGGCGCCGGACCTGAACCCGGACTCGCCCGGCGCCCTGCTGGCGGCGTTGCAGGCGGCCGGGCTGGCCGTGGCGGACACCCGCTCCTGGAGCCTGGAGCAGCTGGACCACCCCGTCGTCGCCCCGCTGCTGGAGTACAAGCGGCTCGCCCGGCTGATGACCGCCAACGGGTGGGCCTGGCTGGACGCCTGGGTCCGCGACGGCCGGTTCCGGTCGTGGTTCGTGCCCGGCGGGGTGGTGACCGGACGGTGGGCGAGCAACGGCGGGGGAGCGCTGTCGGTGCCGACCCAGGTGCGCCCCGCGGCCGTGGCGGACGACGGCTGGCGGCTCGTGGTCGCCGACGTCGCCCAGCTGGAGCCCCGCGTGCTGGCCGGCATGAGCGGGGACGACGCCATGGCCGAGGCGGCCCGCGCCGCCGACCTCTACGCGGGCATGGTGGCCGCCGGCACCGTGGAGACCCGGGCGCAGGCCAAGCTCGCCCTCCTCGGCGCGATGTACGGCGCCACCCGCGGCGAGAGCGGCCGCATCATGCCGCGGCTGGCCCGCCGGTACCCCCGGGCGATCGCGCTGGTGGAGGAGGCGGCCCGGGCCGGGGAGCGCGGCGAGGTGGTGCACACCCTGCTGGGCCGCGGCTCCCCGCGCCCCACCGGCGCGTGGGCGGAGCGCTCCGTCGGGCTGGGCGAGCCGGTCGAGGCCGCCGGGTCCCGGGAGGAGCGCGACCGGCAGCGCCGGGCCTGGGGGCGGTTCACCCGCAACTTCGTCGTCCAGGGCACCGGTGCGGAGTGGGCGCTGTGCTGGCTGGCCGACCTGCGCAACCGGCTGTGGCGCCTCGGCGGCCCCGGGCCGCTGGGGGAGCGGCCGCACCTGGCCTTCTTCCTGCACGACGAGGTCGTCGTCCACGCTCCCGAGCACCTGGCCGACGCCGTCGCCGGGGAGGTGCGGGCGGCCGCCGCCACGGCCGGCCGCCTGCTGTTCGGCGACTTCCCGGTCGACTTCCCGCTCGACGTGTCGGTCGTGCGGTCCTGGGCCGACGCCGGCTGAGCCCGGACGGGTGCCCCGGAGCCCTGTGCGCGGTCCCCGGCCCTCAGCGGCCGGGAGGTGCCGGGGCGGGCACCACGTCGGGTCCGGCCACCGGTGGCCGGGGGCGGTCCTGGCGGTGCAGCCGGACGGCGACCAGGACGACGTCGTCGTCGGGCCGGCCGTGCACCATGCGCTCCAGCACGCCGTCGCAGAGGACGTCGAGGTCCGAGCCGGCGAGCTCCGCCACCACGGACACCAGCCGGTCGATGCCCTCGTCGAGGGTCGCGTCGCGCCGCTCGATGAGCCCGTCGGTGTACAGCAGCACCGTCGCGTCCCGCCCCAGGGTGGCGACGTGCTCCTCGCGCCGCGTGCCGGGGTCGACCCCGAGCAGCAGGTCAACGCGGCGAGCGGTCTGGACGGCGACGGTGCCGTCGGACGACAGCACCAGCGGCGGCGGGTGCCCGGCGTTGGACCACACCATGCGGGTCAGCCCCTGCGCGTGCTCCTCGTCGCTCTGCTCGAAGCGCGCGATCGCCGCGGTGGCCAGCGTGCGCAGCATCAGCGACTCCATCGCGGCGTCCAGCCCGCGCAGGACCTCGGCCGGCCCGGCGCCGCTGTACACGGCGATGCCGCGCAGCAGCCCGCGCAGCTGGCCCATGGCCGCCGCGGCGGCGGTGTCGTGCCCGGCGACGTCCCCGATCACCAGCATGGTGGCCCCACCGGGCTGGAGGAACGCGTCGTACCAGTCGCCGCCGACCTGGGCGGCCTCGGCGGCCGGGAGGTACCGGACGACGACCTGCGCGTGGTCGGGCTCGGGTGGGTCGGTGAGCAGGCTGCGCTGCAGTCCCTCGGCCAGTTGCGCCTGGGCGTTGGTGAGCCGGGCGTTGTCCAGCGCCAGGCCGACGCGGTCGGCGATGTCCTGGGCGGTCGACTCGTCGTCCGCTGCGCGCACCCGCCCGGCGGAGCCGACCAGGGTGAGCACACCCAGCACCCGGCCGCGCCCGCGGATGGGCAGCTGGACCGTCCACCCCGCCCCGGGCGGGACGCCGGTCAGCTGCTGCGGGACCCCGGTGTCCGGCACCCGGGTCACCGCTTCCTCCACCGGCGTCCCGTCGTCCACGGCCCCTGGCCGGCCGACGTCGCCGGCGCGGCCGACCCCGTCGGCGAGGGTGACGGTGCAGCCGTCCGCCAGGAGCGGGACCAGCAGGGCCGGCAGGCCGGCCACCGTGCCGAGGACGTCGGGGGCGGCGACGAGGTCGGCGTTGACCCGGGCCAGCAGCGCCAGCCGGGCCGTGGAGCGCTCGGCCTGCTCGGCGCTGCGCCGGCGGGCGGTGACGTCGGCGAAGTACAGCGACAGCCCGTCGGGGTTGGGCCAGCAGAGCACCTCGAACCACGTGTCCAGCGGCGCCGGGTAGTAGGCCTCCAGCGTCTGCGCGACGCCGGTGTCGACCGCGGCCCGGTAGGCGGCCTCGAACTCGTTGCCGACCGTGTCGGGGAAGGCGTCCCAGATCCGGCGGCCGATCAGCTCGCCGCGGGGGCGGCCGAGCAGCTGCTCGGCCGCGGGGTTGAGCAGGATGAACCGCCACTCGGTGTCCAGCGACAGGAACCCCGAGGGCATCGCCTCGAGCACGCGCGCGGTCCGCTGCTCGGCCTCGCGGGCGGCCTGGATCTCGGTGGAGCGGGCGTAGAGCTCTGCCTCCACCTCCTCCGCCCGCGACCGCCACTGCCGTCCGGTCGCGTCCTCCAGCTGGGCCGCCTGCCGCTCGTGGACGTAGGCGGTCACCTCGTCCACCCGCTGGACGAGCAGCTCGACCCCGCCGTCCGCTCCCGCGACGGGGACCACGACGTGGGACCACCAGCGCTCGGCCGTGCGCCCGGACGCCGGGTCCACGACGTCGTACCGCTCCACGAACGAGGGATCCGGCTTCCCGGTCTGCAGCACGCGGCGGAAGGACCGCACCAGCCGCGGCTCACCGGCCTCGTCGACGGCATCCGAGGTCGGGGGGAACACCTCGAAGACCGGGCGGCCCACCAGCTCCTGGCGCGTCCGGCCGACCATGCCCAGGTACGCGCCGTTGGCGTCGACGACGACCAGATCGGGGGTCACCACGAGATGTGGCGACGGCAGCGCCGCGAACAGTCGTTCGTAGTCCCGGTCCTGTCGGTCCACGGTGTCCTCTCGTCGGCGCCCTGCCGCAGAGGGGACGGGTACCAGGATCCTCCTCCCACCGTCCGGTCACGTCACCGCAACGGCCCGTGTCGCCGCTCACGCAGCGGCGCCCGCGGTCAGCTCCCGGGCCGCAGGTGTCCGTGGGCGTGCCGGGCCATCCGCTGCCGCGGCGTCACGCCGGAGGCCGGCCCTCCACGTCCATGCGCTGCACCAGGTCGCCCGCGAAGGTGTAGACGTGCCGGACCGAGCTCCGGGCGAGCACGGCGCCGGAGCCGTCGCGGACGACCTGGCGGACGACGACCTCGACCGTGCCGTCGGAGCGCTCGCGGATGCCGGTCGGCTGGACGGCGGTGCGGATCTCCGCCCACTGGCGCTCCCAGTAGCGGCGGACGGCGTCCTGCCCGACGACCCGGCCGCCCTCCCAGCCGTTGGGCCAGTCGACGTCCGGGGTCATGGCGGCCAGGACGGCGTCGACGTCCCGGGCGTTGAAGGCCCGGTACAGCGCTCGCAGCAGCTCCTCGTGGCCTGGTGCGGTCATGGGCGGGCGTCCTCCCGGCTCGGCGGTGTGGGGGAGGACGCTCGCACGGCGACGGCGGCACGTCATCGACCAGCTCTACCGTCATCCCCAGCAGGGGCCGTCTACCGGGGCCTCCCGGTCGGCGAGTGCCCTCGCGACGGCACACCGGTGCCCTGCTGAGCGTCGAGGTGCTTCTCGAACCAGTGGTCGGCGAACGGCTCGTCGTTGAAGGCCGGGACCTCGCGGTACCCGGCCGACCGGTAGAAGGTGATCGCCTCGGCGAGGGACCGGTTGGTCTCCAGCCGCAGCGTCCGGACGCCGGCGGCCCGCGCGTGCTCCTCGACCGCGCCGAGCAGCCGCCGTCCCACCCCGAGGCCGCGCACGGAGTCGGCCACCCACATCCGCTTGACCTCCGCCGGCTCGCGCCCGTGGGACTTCAGCGCGGCGCAGCCCACCGGCTCGCCGTGCAGCCGGGCCAGCAGGAGCAGTCCCGCGGGCGGGACCAGCTCGTCGTCGGCGGCGGGGAGGCTGCGGCCGGGGTCGAAGCCGTCCGGGAAGCGGCGGGCGAGCTCGGCGAAGTACGCGGCGATGCAGGCCCGCGCGTCCGGGTCGCGGGGGTCGGCCGGGCGGACGTCGACCATCGAGGCCTGCAGCAGCCGTTCCACCTCGGCCATCGCGGCGACCAGCCGGCTCCGCTGCGCTGCGCCGAGCCCGGCCAGCACCGCGGCGGCCGCCTCGTCGGAGCGGGCGTCCAGTTCGCCGCGCTCGCGGACGCCGGACGGGGTGAGCCGGGCGACGCGGACCCGCCCGTCCGCCGGGCTGGCCGCCACCGAGACGAGCCCCTCGGCCTCCAGCGCCCGCAGCACGCGGCTCAGGTACCCGGAGTCCAGGTCGAGCCGGGAGCGCAGCGTCCGGACATCGGTGCCGTCCGCGCCGACCTCCCACAGCACGCGGGAGTGCCCGAGCGGCCGGCCACGGGCGAGGAAGGCGTCCTCGAGGGCGCCGATGCGCTGGGTGACCGTGCGGTTGAACCGGCGGACCTGCGCCACCGCCTCCTCGTCCATCCTCTGACCTTAGTCAGAGGATGCTGCTCAGTGCGGTGCCGCCGCGGTGCGGCGCTCGTACCGCGCCCGGGCGAGCGCGTGGGCCGTCCGGAGCAGGTCACGGAGGGGCTCTCCCGTGCGCGGGCCCGGGTCCACGACGGCGAGCCAGCCGAGGTGGCCGTAGACGGGGTGGGCGACGAGCACGTCCGGCGTGCTCGGGTCCACGTCGTCGGTGTCCGGGTCGCGCGGGTGGCGACCGGCCCACCGCCGGAACCCGTCGGTCCCGGCGGCGACGTTGACGCGGAAGGCGCCGGGGCGGTCCAGCCGGGAGCCCTCGTCGCCGGGGTGGTCCTGGGTGACGATGGTGGCAAAGGGCTGGGTGCGCGGGACGACGCCGTCCGGGGCGTAGTAGCAGAACGCGTCGCCCCAGCTGACCTCCGGTGACCCGTCGCCCGGCCGCGGCCGCAGCGTCAGCACGCCGCCCAGGCTCTCGGTGAACGCGATGACCTCGTCCATGTCCATGGGTTCGAGTGTTTCGCTCAGGTGCTGGTGGAGACTTCCGGGGTCTCGACCGAGAGGATCGCATGAGAAGTCTCCAGTCGGGCCTGCGGACGGTCGACGTCGCCCGGCGGGCCGGGTACTCGGTCCAGCAGGTCCGCGACCTGGAGCGCGACGGCGTGCTGCCGCCCGTGCCCCGCACCGCGTCCGGCCACCGCAGCCACAGCGAGGCGCACGTCCGGGCGGCGCTGGCCTACCGCGCCCTCGCCGCCGGCGTGGGCCCGGTCGACGCCAAGGCGATCATGCGCGCGGCGCACCGCGACCCGTCCCGGCTGCTGGCGCTCCTCGACGAGGGGCACGCCCGGCTGCACGCCGAACGGCGGGACGTCGCGCGGGCCAGGGAGGCGGCCGCGGCCATCGCCGCCGAGCCGATCGACCAGCCGCGTCCGTCCGACGCGATGGGCGTCTCCGAGCTCGCCGGCGCGCTCGGCGTCCGGCCGTCGACGCTGCGGCACTGGGACGCCGAGGGGCTCGTGGTGCCCCGACGATCGCCGGGTGGTCGGGCCCGCAGCTACTCGCCGGGCGACGTCCGGGACGCGCGGATCGTCCACCAGCTGCGTCGCGCCGGGTACGGCATCGAGGCGCTCCGGGCGCTGGTGCCCGAGCTGCGCCGCGCCGGGCGGTGGGCGGAGGTCGAGGCCGCGCTGGCCGCCCGGGACGCCGCCCTCACCGCCCGCTCGCGGTCCCTCCTGCGCGGCGCCGCCGCCCTGGAGGCGGTGCTCACCGGAGGACACCTCCCTCCTCCGGGCTGAGCACGGTGGCCCGGTCGTCGTCGCCCGTGACGCCGCACCGCACGTCACAGGCGACGATGCGGCTGCCGCCGGTCACCTCACGCGCGGCGCAGCCCGGCGACCTGGAGGGCGGCGAAGCCCGCGACGACGACGCCCTGCAGCACGATCCACACCGTGCCGACGGTCGTGGGACCGCCGGTGCCGGCCGCGGCGACGGCGAGGCTGCCGGTCGCCCAGAGCGCGTTGGCCGCGACGACGGGGACGACGGCGGACGGCGCGGGCCGCGCAGCGACCGCCCAGACACCGGCGCCGAAGAGCAGCAGGAAGGCGCCGACGCCGCGCAGCCACCCCGCGGGCAGCCCGAGCAGGTCGGCGAGCAGCGGCGCGGCCAGCAGGTACGCGGCACCGTTGGCCGCGGTGACGACGGCGTCCAGCCGCAGCGCGAGCCGCAGCAGCGAGGAGCGGGCGGGAGCAGTGGTGGTGGTCATGGCGACCACGCTGCCGCCGGCGGGGGAGCGGGTCGATTACCTGCGGGGTAGGCGACGGCGCCCCCGCCCGTCGCTAGCGTCGCCGGGGTGACCGCCGCCCGGACCGGACCCTCCGTGGGGGACCTGCTGCGCACCTGGCGGCAGCGCCGCCGGCTGTCCCAGCTCGACCTGTCCACCGAGGCCGGGGTCTCCGCGCGGCACCTGAGCTTCGTGGAGACCGGCCGGGCCCGGCCCAGCCGGGAGATGGTGCTGCACCTGGCCGAGCAGCTGGAGGTCCCGCTGCGCGAGCGCAACGAGCTGCTGCTCGCGGCCGGATTCGCCCCCGTGTACGGACGGCGGGGCCTCGACGCGCCCGACATGGCCGCCGTCCGCACCGCCGTGGACCTGGTGCTCACGGCCCACGAGCCCTTCCCGGTGGCCGTCGTCGACCGGTCGTGGGAGCTGGTGGCCGGCAACCGCGGCCTCGCGCTGCTCACCGCCGGCGTCGACCCCGACCTGCTCGAGCCCCCGGTCAACGTGCTGCGACTGGGCCTGCACCCCCGCGGGCTGGCGCGGCGGGTCCTCAACCTGCCGCAGTGGCGCACCCACCTGCTCACCCGCCTGGCCCGAGAGGCGCACCTCACCGCCGACCCCGGTCTCGCCGCGCTGCACCGCGAGCTCGCGGCGCTGCCGGGCGGCACCGACCGGCGGCTCCCCGACGGCATCGCCGTCCCGCTGCGCCTCCGGCACGGGGACGGCGTGCTGTCCCTCCTCAGCACGGTGACCACCTTCGGCACCGCCGTCGACCTCACCGCCGCGGAGCTCTCCATCGAGGCGTTCCTGCCCGCCGACGCCGCCACCGCCGAGGCGCTGCGCAGCTGAGGGTGCGGCCCGGTGTCGGGCCCCCCGGCCCTGGTAGGGAGTCGGGCATGCCCGACGCCCCGGTCTACTTCGAGCGCACCGGCCCGTCCCGCTTCCGCGCGACCGAGCGCACCGGCGGCGCGTGGTCGGTCACCGAGCAGCACGTCAGCCCGCTGAACGGGCTGCTCGTGCACGCGATCGACCGGGCCGTCGCCGAGCGGGCGGCCGGGAGCGCGCCGAACCCCCTGGCCACCGCGCGCATCACCTTCGACATCCTCGGCGTCGTCCCGATCGGCGAGGTCGAGGTGCACGTCGAGGTGGTCCGCCCGGGGCGGACCATCGAGCTGCTCGAGGCCGTCGCCGTCTCCGGCGGCCGGCCCGTCCTGCGGGCCCGCGCGTGGCGGCTGGCCCGGCACGACACCGCGGCGGTCGCCGGTGGAGCGCCCGACGCCCTGACCCCACCGGACGGGCTGGCGCCGGCCGACCTCGCCGCCGTGTGGCCCGGGGGCTACATCGCCTCGCTCGACGTGCGCCCGCTGCGGGCACCGGAGCCGGGGCGGGCCACGGTCTGGCTCACCACCCCGGTCGCGCTGGTCGCCGGCGAGCCGGTCAGCGACCTGGCCCGCTTCGCCGGCCTCGTCGACACCGCCAACGGCATCGGCGTGCGCGAGTCGCCGGCAGCGTGGATGTTCCCCAACGTCGACCTGACCGTCCACCTGCACCGGCAGCCCTCGGGGCCCTGGGTGGGCCTGGACACCACCGTCGTCTTCGGGCCCGAGGGGCACGGCCTCACCACGACCGTGCTGCACGACCTCGCCGGCCCGGTCGGCCGGGCCGAGCAGCTGCTGACCGTGCGCCCGCTGGCCTGACGCGACGGGCGGTCGGCCGGTCAGGACCGCCCAGTTGTACGCGCCCAGCAGCCGCTCGCCGTCCCCGGTGACGGCGTGGGTGACCTGCTCGTCGGCGACGTGCACCTGCCCGGGGGGTTAGCGTCCGACTCGTCACGTCCTCGACCGTTATCCCCAACTGAACCGCCGTACGAGCGACAGCCGAGCCAGCAACGACGCAGGAACGCCTCGTCGCCGACGGACTGGACCGGCTCCGACCGGGGGTTCAGGCCTGCGCGAGTCGCGCGCACTCCGGACAGGGGTGCGCCGAGCCGAGCCCGCGCCGCCCGGCCCAGCTGCCCTGGACGACGGCGACCGGGGTGCCACAGGCGGCGACCCACGGCGGCGGGCCGTCCGCGGCCTCCCGGGGGACGGCGTGGGCCAGCTCGCTCTCCTGGTCGCGGCCGGCCGCGTGCGAGGGGCTCGTCATGCTCTCCAGCATGGGCCCGGGCCGCGGCCAGGACGGGCGCCGGGTCCCTTGATCGGTCCCCGTCCCAGGGGCAGGCTGTGACGCACAGCACACAGACGGGGCCAGCCGCCGGGAGGTCGTCGTGGAAGCACGCGTGGGGGACCGGATCGTCGTCCGGTCCACGCACCAGGGGGAGGCCGAGCGCACCGGCCGGGTGCTCGAGGTCAGGGGAGCGGGCGGCGGGCCGCCCTACGTCGTCCGGTGGGACCCCGACGGGCACACCGGCGTCTTCCACCCGGCCGCGGGCACCTGCGCCGTCGTCCCCGAGCCGGCGAACGGCTGAGCGGCGTGGGCAAGGAGACCGTCGCCGCACCGAGCCCGCGGCCGGCCCGGAAGGTGCGCAACGTGGCCCTGGTGGGCCACGCGGCCGCGGGCAAGACCACCCTCGCCGAGGCGCTGCTGGTCGCCACCGGCGCGCTGACCCGCGCCGGCCGGGTCGAGGACGGCACCACCTGCCTGGACAGCGAGGAGGTGGAGGTCCGCCAGCAGCGCTCGGTGTCGCTCGGCGTGGCCACCGTCGAGCACGCCGGGCACCGCATCACCCTGCTCGACACCCCCGGCTCGCCGGACTTCGTCGGCGAGCTGCGCGCCGGCCTGCGCGCGGCCGACGCCGCGCTGTTCGTCGTCTCCGCCGTCGGCGGCGTCGACGCCACCACCGTGCAGCTGTGGGAGGAGTGCGCGGCCGTGGGCATGCCGCGCGCCGTCGTGGTCACCCAGCTGGACCGCCCGCGCGCCGACGTCGACGACGCCGTCCGCTCCTGCCGCACGATGCTGGGGGACGGCGTCCTGCCGATGCACCTGCTGCGGCGCGGCCCGGACGGCGCGGTCACCGGGCTGTGCTCCCTGCTCGAACCGCACCCGGACGCCGACGACCCGGACGCCGACCGCCTCCGCGCCGAGCTCATCGAGGGGATCATCGGGGAGAGCGAGGACGAGACCCTGATGGACCGCTACCTCGGCGGCGAGGAGCTCTCCGTCGCCGACCTGGTCGCGGACCTGGAGACCGCGGTCGCCCGCGGCCACTTCCACCCGGTGCTGTGCGCGTCCCCGCTGACCGGCGTCGGCGTGCCCGAGCTGCTCGACCTGCTGGTCTCGGCGTTCCCGTGCCCCGTGGAGCACGGCTGCCCGCCGGCCACCCGCCCCGACGGGAGGCCGGCGCCCGCGCTGTCCTGCGACCCCGACGGCCCGCTGGTCGCCGAGGTGGTCAAGACCACGACCGACCCCTACCTCGGCCGGGTCTCGCTGGTGCGGGTCTTCTCCGGCACCCTGCGCCCGGACACCCCGGTGCACGTCTCCGGCCACGGCCTCGCCGACCGCGGCCACCCCGACCACGACACCGACGAGCGGATCGGCGCGGTCTCCTCCCCGCTGGGCCCGACGTTGCGCCCGGTCGCGGCCTGTCCCGCCGGGGACGTCTGCGCCGTCGCCCGGCTCACCACCGCCGAGACCGGCGACACCCTCTCCTCGCCCGAGGACCCCCGCCTGGTCGCGCCGTGGGACCTGCCCACCCCGCAGCTGCCGGTCGCGGTCGAGGCGGCGTCCCGGGCCGACGAGGACCGGCTGGCCACCGCGCTGTCCCGGCTGGTCGCCGAGGACCCGACCGTCCGGCTGGAGCGCCGTCCCGACACCGGGCAGCTGCTGCTGTGGTGCGTCGGGGAGGCGCACGCCGAGGTGCTGCTCGAGCGGCTGCGCACCCGGCACGGCGTGGCGGTGGCCACGGTGCCGGTGCGGGTACCGATGGTGGAGACCCTCGCCGGGCCGGCGCGGGTCACCGGCCGGCACGTCAAGCAGTCCGGCGGGCACGGCCAGTACGCCATCGTCGTGGTCGAGGCCGAGCCCGGCCCGCCGGGCTCGGGGATCGTGTTCGAGCAGCGGATCGTCGGCGGCACCGTGCCCAGCCAGTTCCACTCCAGCGTGGAGAAGGGCATCCGCGCCCAGGCCGAGCGCGGGGTCAGCGGCGACCGGCCGATCGTCGACGTCCGCGTGACCCTGGTCGACGGCAAGGCGCACTCGGTGGACTCCTCCGACGCCGCCTTCCAGGCCGCCGGCGCCCTCGCGCTGCGCGAGGCCGCCGCCGCGGCCGGCACCCGGGTGCTCGAGCCGTGGTGCGAGGTGGCGGTGGTGGTGCCGGGGGAGTACGTCGGTGCGGTGATGAGCGACCTGTCGGGACGGCGGGCGCGGGTGACCGGCAGCGACGCCGACCCCGAGCGCGACCGGACGACGGTGCGCGCCGAGGTGCCGGAGGTCGAGCTGCTCGGCTACGCCGGGGCGCTGCGCTCGGTGTCGCACGGCACCGGGCACTTCAGCCGCCGGCCGCTGGGCCACGAGCCGGCACCGGCGTCGCTGACCGCCGTCCCGGCCTAGCGGACCGCCCGGTACCGCAACCGGGTGGACCCGGGAGTGTCGGCGGAGCCCGCCGTCGGCACGGGACACTAGCCTCAGGAGCCGGTGTCCAGCGGGTGCGGAGGTGTCGTGACGTCGTCCAACGGGCCGTCGGCCGCGGCCTCGGCCCGGCCGGGGGCGGGCGGATACACCGTCGCCGACCGCAACGAGCTGCCCGACCGCGTCTGGACGCTGCCCAACGCCCTGTCGGTGCTGCGGCTGCTCGGCGTCCCGCTGTTCCTGTGGCTGCTGCTCGGGCCGCAGGCCGACGGGTGGGCCGTGGTGGTGCTCATGGTCTCCGGGGCCACCGACTGGCTCGACGGCAAGCTGGCCCGCTCGCTGGGGCAGGCCAGCCGGCTGGGGGCGCTGCTCGACCCGGCCGCGGACCGGCTCTACATCGTCGCCACGCTGGTCGCGTTCGTGCTGCGCGACGTCGTCCCGCTGTGGGTGGTCGCCGTGCTGGTCGGCCGCGAGGTGGTGCTCGGGGTGGCGCTGCTGGTGCTGCGCGCCCACGGCTGGCCGCCGCTGCAGGTGCACTACCTGGGCAAGGCCGCGACGTTCATCCTGCTCTACGCCTTCCCGCTGCTGCTGCTGGCCGAGGGTGACGGGTCTCTCGCCGCGGTCGTGCAGCCGGTCGCCTACGCGCTGACCGCCTGGGGTGTGGCGCTCTACCTGCTCGCCGCGGTGCTCTACGTCGTCCAGGCCGCCGGACTGGTCCGAGCCGCCCGGTCCGCGCCGTGACCACCCTCCAGCGCGGGGGAGGACCACGGTCCCTGGGCGCCTCGCTGCTCGACCAGGTGCTCGCCGAGACCCTCGACCCCGCGTACGCCCAGGCCGCCCGGGCCCGTGCGGAGCGCGCCGCGGCCGGCGACCCGCCGCCGCCCCGGCGCCGCGGCCGGCTCGCGGTCGCCGCGGTGCTGGCCGTCGCCGGCGTGCTGGCCGCGGTCACCTACGACCAGGCCGCCGAGGGCGCGCAGGGCCGCGAGCAGGTGCGCGCGGCGCTGGTCGGGGAGGTGCAGGCCGAGTCGGAGGTCACCGACGGGCTGGCCGCCGAGCTGGAGACGGTCCGCGGCCAGGTCTCCGCCGCCCGGGACGCCGAGCTCGCCGCCACCGCCGTCGGCCAGCGGGCGCTGGACCGGGTGGAGGACGCCGAGCTCGCCGCCGGGGCGGTCCCGGTCGGCGGCCCCGGCCTGCTGGTCACCCTCGCCGACGCCGAGCCCGACGCCGACGCCGACCCGGTCGGGGGCACGGCGGAGGTCGACCCGCGCGGCCAGGTGCGCGACGGCGACCTGCAGCTGGTGGTCAACGCACTCTGGGCGGCCGGGGCCGAGGCGGTCAGCATCAACGACCAGCGGCTGGGCCCGACGACGGCCATCCGCTTCGCCGGCGAGGCGGTGCTGGTGGACTTCCGGCCGGTCACCAACCCCTACCTGGTCAGCGCGGTCGGCGACCCCCAGACGCTGCGCGAGCGCTTCCTGGCCAGCCCCGAGGTCGGCGCCCTCGCCGCCATCTCCGAGTCCTTCGGACTGCGTTTCGAGTTCGCCCAGGAGGACGAGCTGTCCCTTCCCGCCGGGAGCCCGCCCGAGCTCCGTTCCGCCGTCCCGGTGTCCGAGGTGCCGCCCGCCGTGCCCGCCGACGACGGGGCACCCGCGCCCGCCCCGGGGGGCTGACCGTGATCCCGATCCTCGGCCTGGCCGCCGGCATCCTGCTGGGCCTGGTCTTCGACCCCACCGTCCCGCTGTGGCTGCAGCCCTACCTGCCGATCGCCGTGGTGGCGGCCCTCGACGCCGTCTTCGGCGGCTTCCGCGCCCGGCTCGACGGGATCTTCGACGCGAAGGTGTTCGTCATCTCGTTCGTGTCCAACGTGGTGGTCGCCGGCCTGGTCGTGTTCCTCGGCGACCAGCTCGGCGTGGGCGCCCAGCTGTCCACCGCCGTGGTCGTCGTCCTCGGCATCCGCATCTTCGGCAACGCCGCCGCCATCCGGCGGCACGTGTTCCGGGCATGACCGGGCCGCAGCGCCCCGTGCCGGGGCCCGACGAGCCGCCGGTGGACGACGTCCACCCCGGGGACGACGCCCCGGACCTGGACGCCGCCGCCGAGCCCGACCGCCCCGCGGACCCGGACGTCCCCGCGGGCCCGGACCGCGCCGCCGACCCGGTCGTCCCGCCCGACGGTGAGCAGTCGGCGGCCGCGTCCCCCGCCCGCCCGCGACGCCGCCGCGACCCGCTCGCCGCCGCGCTCATCGGCGTCCTCACCCTGCTGCTCGGCTTCGCCTTCGCCGTCCAGGTGCGCACCACCGGGACCGGGGAGGACTACGCGAGCCTCCGCGAGGAGGACCTGGTGCGCATCCTCGACGAGCTCGACGCCCGCGAGGACCGGCTGCGCGAGCAGCTCGCCGACCAGCGCGCGGTGCTGCGCGACCTCAACAGCTCCGACAGCCAGTCCGAGGCCGCCGTGCAGGACGCCCGCGAGCGCGCCGAGGCCCTCGGGATCCTCAACGGCACCGTCGCCGCGCAGGGGCCCGGCCTGGTGATGACCGTCCGCGACCCGGAGGGCCGGCTGCGGGTGGCCGACCTGCTCGACGCGGTCCAGGAACTGCGCGGGGCCGGCGCGGAGACGATGCAGATCGACGGGGTCCGCGTCGGGGTGTCGACGGCGGTCACCGGCGGGCCCGGGCAGCTGCAGGTCGACGGCACCGCGATCGACAGCCCCTACGAGATCCGGGTCATCGGCTCCCCGCAGGACCTCGCGACCGCGATGAACATCCCCGGCGGCGTCGTCGACCAGATCGGCCGGCAGGGCGGCACCGTCGACATCGAGCAGTCCGACGCCGTCGTGGTCGACGCGTTGCGGCCGCTGGACCGCCCTCAATACGCTCAGCCCGACCCGGGCGACGGCGACTGACGCCGTGCCACCTTCCCTGCCTTCCCGCCGAGGAGCCGCCGCATGACCACCCCCGACGACCGCCGCTACACCGAGCAGCACGAGTGGGCCCTGCTGCTGGGCGCCGGGGGCCAGGGCGGCGGGCTGCAGGGCGGCGAGGGCACCGTCGTCCGGGTGGGCATCACCGACCACGCGCAGGACGCCCTCGGCGACATCGTCTTCGTGCAGCTGCCCGAGGTCGGCGCCCAGGTCACACCCGGCAACCCCATCGGCGAGGTCGAGTCGACCAAGTCGGTGTCCGACGTCTACTCGCCGGTCCCCGGCACGGTGACGGCGGTCAACGAGGCGCTCACCGACGCGCCGGAGACCATCAACGCCGACCCGTACGGGGCCGGCTGGCTGGTCGAGATCGCCGTCGCCGGCGACGGCGGGGACCCCACCGGGGAGCTGCTGGACGCCGCCGCCTACGAGGCGCTGGTCGCCGGCGGCTGACCGGCACCGTCCGCGAGGTCGCGGTCACTATGCTCCCCGTGAGGCGCCGTCGAGCCCGCTCAGCGGGCGCAGAGCCTCACCCTGTACGTTCGGTTGACCCTCGGGTCGGCCGCTGGTTCCATGACCCACGGCCCGCCGTGCCCGGCGCGGCGGCCGACCTTCGACGGGCCGCCCGGCCCGTCGTCCGCCGGCCGCCCGCGGCCAGACCCCAGGTCCGCGGCGGTGCCACCCCCCTGCACCGGAGGAGACAGACGTGCACTGCACTCGTTGTGGCCACAACAACCCCGAGGGCAGTCGCTTCTGCGCGCAGTGCGGCGCGGCGCTGTCCCAGGAGCGGATCGGGGAGTCCACCAGCGTCATCCCCAAGGTGGGTGGCGAGGACTCCGCCGAGACCCCCGAGGTCACCGAGGCCGACGCCCACGCCGGCGCGGTCGAGTCGCTGCCCGCGGGCTCGGCGCTGCTGGTCGTCAAGCGCGGCCCCAACGCCGGCAGCCGGTTCCTGCTCGACCAGGACGTCACCACCGCCGGCCGGCACCCCGACAGCGACATCTTCCTCGACGACGTCACCGTCAGCCGCCGGCACGTGGAGTTCCACCGCGAGGGCGGCGGGTTCTCGGTGCACGACGTGGGCAGCCTCAACGGCACCTACGTCAACCGCGAGCCGGTCGACGTCGCGACGCTGGCCGGTGGCGACGAGGTCCAGATCGGCAAGTTCCGCCTCGTCTACCTGACCGGTCCGCGCACGGGCGAGCCCGCCGGCGCGTGATCCGGCGCGCAGCCAGGAGGACGGGGTGAGCATGCCCTCCCGCGCGGACGCGTCCGGGGGGCCCGACGAGCGGCACGCGCCCCGGCTCACCATCGGCGAGGTGCTCACCGTGCTGCGCGAGGACTTCCCGGACGTCTCGATCAGCAAGATCCGCTACCTGGAGTCCGAGGACCTCGTCCACCCGCAGCGCACGCCGTCGGGGTACCGGAAGTTCTCCTCGGCCGACGTGGCCCGGCTGCGGTACGTGCTGGCCGCCCAGCGCGACCAGTACCTGCCGCTGCGGGTCATCAAGGAGCACCTCGAGGCGCTCGACCGGGGCGAGCCGCTGCCCGGCAGCACGCCGCCGGCGGCCCCGCCGCCGGAGGAGGAGCCCGACACCGGCAGCCTGACGGCCGAGCAGTTCGCCCGGGCGTCGGGGCTGGAGGCCGGGCAGCTCGCCGACTGCGTGCAGTTCGGCCTGCTCGCGACCGACGCCGACGGGCGCCACCCGGTGGCCGACCTGCCGATCGCCCGGGCCGCGGCCGGCCTGGCCCGGCACGGCATCGAGCCGCGGCACCTGCGCGTCTACCAGAACGGCGCCGAGCGGGAGGCCGGGCTGGTCGAGCAGCTGGTCGCGCCGGTGCTGCGGGCCCGCTCGGAGGAGGCCCGCAACCGGGCCACGGAGAAGCTGCGGGAGCTCGCCGGCCTGTCCGCGCAGCTGCACGGGGCCCTGCTCGAAGCGCGGCTCCGGGATCTCCTGCGCCCCTGACTCGGGCGTACCGTGGTCGCAGCCGGGTCCGAGTCCGGGGCCCGGCTGCGACCCCCGTCCACCAGCCGCCCGTACCGTTCCACCGCCCGATCCCCCGGGCCGCAGCTGAGGGAGCCCCACCGTGCAGGAACTCAGAGTCGTCGGTGTCCGGGTCGAGCTGCCCGGGAACCAGCCGATCCTGCTGCTCAAGGAGACGCAGGGGGAGCGGTACCTGCCCATCTGGATCGGCGCGGTGGAGGCGGCGGCGATCGCCTTCGAGCAGCAGGGCGTGCGCCCGGCCCGGCCGATGACCCACGACCTGCTGCGTGAGGTCGTCCGGGCCCTGGGCGCCACGCTCGAGGCGGTCAACATCACCGAGATGCGCGACGGCATCTACATCGCCGAGCTGGTCTTCGGCGACGAGCGCGTGGTGAGCGCCCGGCCCTCGGACGCCGTCGCCCTCGCCGTCCGCACCGGCGCCCCCATCTACGGCGCCGAGGACCTGCTCGACGAGGTCGGCATCGAGATCCCCGACGAGCAGGAGGACGAGGTCGAGAAGTTCCGCGAGTTCCTCGACCAGATCTCCCCGGAGGACTTCGGCGCCGGCTCCGGCTCCGGCGGTGGCGGCCCCGCCTGAAGAAGGACCACCGTTCCCCCCCACGCCTCACAGGTTCGGCGCGGGTCCCTGGACGGTGGCCGTTCCAGTCCGTCACCTGGGCCGCCGCGCGGGGCGCGTGTGACTGCTGTGACGGCAGGTGCGGGAGCGGCGTCGTGGGCCGGTTCGCGGCCCGCTCCGGGTCAAGCCGGGCGCGCGGCGCGCCGATACCCCTCCGATGGGTGAGTGCCGCGACACGCCGCCCTCCTCAGTTGACCCACCCCAGGGCCCGGCTTACGGTCGGCGAACAACAGCGGTGGAAGTCCTGGGACGCGACGCGGCAGCCCGCCTGCGGCGACACGACCTCCGGGCCCCACCGCGGGGGACCGCGGCGACCGCTGCGGGAGCAGAGGAGGACGCTGACGTGAGCGACCAGAGCAACGGCTCCCAGGGTCAGCTCTTCAGCGACGCTGCCGTGGGCGCGCCGTCCTATGACGAGGTCGACAGCGACCTCGTCGGGTACCGCGGCCCGACGGCGTGTGCCGCTGCCGGCATCACCTACAGGCAGCTCGACTACTGGGCCCGTACCGGTCTGGTCGCCCCGTCGGTGCGCAGCGCCACCGGCTCGGGCACCCAGCGGCTGTACTCCTTCCGCGACATCCTGGTGCTCAAGGTGGTCAAGCGGCTGCTGGACACCGGGGTCTCGCTGCAGAACATCCGCAAGGCGGTCGACCACCTGCGCAACCGCGGCATCAAGGACCTCGCCAACGTCACGCTCTTCTCCGACGGCGCCACGGTGTACGAGTGCACCTCCGCCGAGGAGGTCGTCGACCTGCTCGCCGGCGGGCAGGGCGTGTTCGGCATCGCCGTCTCCGGTGCGCTGCGCGAGCTGTCCGGCGAGCTGGCCGAACTGCCGGCCGAGCGCATCGACGGTGCCCCGCTGCACGCCGCGGACGACGAGCTCGCCCTGCGCCGCCGCCGCCGCGCCGCGGTGTGATCCGTCGTCCTACCGGACGACACCGAGATCCCCAGAGGTCCCGACGAGGAGCGGACGCAGCGGCTCACCGTAGCCGGGAACGGCACCCGGTCGCGGTGTCGGCCGGCAGGCCGACGTTGAGGTAGCGTCGTCGTAATGGCGGACCGAGCCCCCGAGCCCCTGCCCTCACTCGCCTCGCTGGACCCCGCGGGGTCCTTCGTCGCCCGGCACATCGGCCCGCGGCCCGAGGAGACCGAGGCCATGCTGGCCGCCGTCGGCCATCCGACGCTGGAGTCCCTGGTCGACGCGTGCGTGCCCGAGGGTGTCCGCGAGCGCGCGCCGCTGGACCTGCCGCCGGCCGCCGACGAGTCGACCGTGCTGCGGCTGCTGCGCGAGCGCGCCGAGGCCAACGAGGTCTTCACCTCGATGATCGGGCTGGGCTACTCCGGCACGGTCACCCCCGCGGTCATCCAGCGCACCATCCTGGAGAACCCCGCCTGGTACACCGCCTACACGCCCTACCAGCCCGAGATCAGCCAGGGCCGCCTCGAGGCGCTGATCAACTTCCAGACGATGGTCGCCGACCTCACCGGCCTGCCGGTGGCCGGCGCCTCCATGCTCGACGAGGCCACCGCGGCCGCCGAGGCGATGACCCTGGTCCGCCGCGCCGGCCGCAGCACGTCGGACGCGGTGTTCGTCGTCGACGAGGACACGCTGCCGCAGACCCTCGCCGTCCTGCGCACCCGCGCCGAGCCGCTCGGCATCGGCCTGCACGTCGCCGACCTCTCCGCCGGCTGGCCCACCGACCTGCCCGAGGCCGGGGCGTTCGGCGTGCTGCTGTCCTACCCGGGGGCCAGCGGCGTGGTCCGTGACCACCGCACCCTGGCCGCCGCCGCGCACGAGGCCGGCGCCGCGGTCGTCGTCGCCGCCGACCTGCTCGCCCTCACCCTGCTCGAGGCGCCGGGGGAGTGGGGCGCCGACGTCGCCTGCGGCAGCTCGCAGCGGTTCGGCGTCCCCATGGGCTACGGCGGGCCGCACGCCGGTTACCTGTCGGTGCGCGAGGGCCTGGCCCGGCAGCTGCCCGGCCGGCTGGTCGGTGTCTCGGTCGACGCCGACGGCGACGTCGCCTACCGGCTGGCGCTGCAGACCCGCGAGCAGCACATCCGCCGCGAGAAGGCGACCAGCAACATCTGCACCGCCCAGGTGCTGCTCGCCGTGATGGCCGGGGCCTACGCCGTCTACCACGGCGCGGAGGGGCTCACCGCCATCGCCGCCCGGGTGCACCGCAGCGCGCAGACCCTCGCCGGCTGGTTGCGCGCCGGGGGAGTGGACGTCGTCCACGACCGGTTCTTCGACACCGTGCAGGCCCGTGTGCCCGGCCGCGCCGCCGGGGTGGTCGCCGCCGCGGCCGACCGGCGGATCAACCTGCGGCTGGTGGACGCCGACACCGTCGCGGTCGCCTGCGACGAGACGACGACGGTCGACACCCTGCGCCTGGTCGCCGGGGCCTTCGGGGTGACCGCGGACGACGCGACCCTGGACGACGCCGCTGCTGACGCGCTGCCGGCCGGACTGCGCCGCCGCACCCCGTTCCTCACCCACCCGGTGTTCTCCGCGCACCGCTCGGAGACCGCGCTGCTGCGCTACCTGCGCTCGCTGGCCGACAAGGACCTCGCGCTGGACCGCACGATGATCCCGCTCGGCTCCTGCACGATGAAGCTGAACTCCGCGGTCGAGATGGCCGCCATCACCTGGCCGGAGTTCTCGGACCTGCACCCCTTCGCCCCGGCCGAGCAGGCCCGCGGCTATCGGCAGCTGATCGACGAGCTGTGCACCGCGCTGGCCGAGGTGACCGGGTACGCCGCGGTCAGCGTCCAGCCCAACGCCGGATCGCAGGGCGAGTTCGCCGGGTTGCTGGCGATCCGCGGCTACCACCGCTCCCGCGGGGAGGCACACCGCGACGTGTGCCTCATCCCGTCCTCGGCGCACGGCACCAACGCCGCGAGCGCGGTCATGGCCGGGATGCGGGTCGTCGTCGTGGCGTGCGACGAGGCGGGCAACGTCGACGTCACCGACCTGCACGCCAAGGTCGACCAGCACGCCGACCGGCTGGCCGCGATCATGATCACCTACCCGTCGACGCACGGGGTCTTCGAGACCGAGGTGCAGGAGATCTGCGCGGCGGTGCACGACGCCGGTGGGCAGGTCTACGTCGACGGTGCCAACCTCAACGCGATGGTGGGCCTGGCCCGGCCCGGCCGCTTCGGCTCCGACGTCAGCCACCTCAACCTGCACAAGACCTTCTGCATCCCGCACGGCGGCGGCGGCCCCGGCGTCGGCCCGATCGGCGTCCGCGAGCACCTGGTGCCGTTCCTGCCCGGCCACCCACTGGTCGACACCGGCGGGCAGGGCCCGGCGGTCTCGGCCGCGCCGTGGGGGTCGGCCGGCATCCTGCCGATCTCCTGGGCCTACGTGCGGCTGATGGGCCCCGACGGGCTGACCCGGGCCACCGAGCAGGCGATCCTGGCGGCCAACTACGTCGCCGCCCGGCTGCGCGAGCACTACCCGGTGCTCTACACCGGCGCGGACGGGCTCGTCGCCCACGAGTGCATCCTCGACATCCGGCCGCTGACCAAGGCCACCGGGATCACCAACGACGACATCGCCAAGCGGCTGGTCGACTTCGGCTTCCACGCCCCGACGATGAGCTTCCCGGTCGCCGGCACGCTGATGGTCGAGCCCACCGAGAGCGAGGACAAGGGCGAGCTCGACCGCTTCGTCGACGCCATGGTCGCCATCCGCGGGGAGATCGAGAAGGTCGCCACCGGCGAGTACGACCGCACCGACAACCCGCTGCGCAACGCGCCGCACACCCTGGCCATGGTGGCGGGGGAGTGGGGCCGGCCGTACCCCCGCGAGGTCGCCGTGTACCCGGTGCCCGCGCTGCGCGGGCGGGGCTACCTGGCGCCGGTGCGCCGGATCGACCAGGCCTACGGCGACCGCAACCTGGTCTGCTCCTGCCCACCGCTCGAGGCGTTCGCCGAGCCGGACCCTGCCCCCGGCCCGGCGGCGCACGTCCCGGACCGCGCCGAGGGCGCGCCGGACGACCTCGGGACGGCAGCCGACGCCGTCCCCGCGGGCGCCCGGGCCTGACGAGCCCGAGGGGCTGCGGCGCCGGTCCACCGACCGGCGCCGCCGCGCGCGGCCGCCCTCCCTTCGACCGTTATCCCCAACTGACGGTCCATGGGCGATCCCCGGGCGGGCCGTCGTCCGGGGAAGGAGCACTCCGCCCCGACCGGCCGGCGTCCCTGCGGTGACCACCGGCGTCGGACCGGACCGGTCGGTTCAGCCCTTGGCGTACGTCTCCGCCGTCTTGCTCTCGAACTCCAGCGCCACGAACGGTTCGTCGCCCACGACCCAGGCGTCGTGGCCGGGTTCCAGCCGGTAGGCGTCACCGGCGCGGATGTCGGCTTCCGCGCCGTCGGTCGCGGCGATGTGGATCGTGCCGGAGACGACGTACCCGAGGTGCGCCGCCTGGCAGGTGTCCGTCCCGGCCACCGGCTTGATGCAGTCCGACCACCGCCAACCCGGCTGGAGGGTGAAGCGACCCACGGTGGCGTCGCCCAGGTGCACGACGCCCATGACCGTCTTGTCCGGGGTCCGCGACTCGTCCGGGTGGTCCATGCTCTTCGTCTCGATGCTGGCCATCGCTGGTCGCCTCCTGCTCGTCGGGAGGAGTGGAGATGACCGGGCAGCGCCCCGCACGGCGCGACCGAACGGGATGCCCCTGCCGCGTCGGGCGAGGATGTCCGGTCCCGTGAACTGTCCGCGCTCCGCCTACGACGGTCAACGGGTGGAGTCGTGCGAGCGGCCCATCGCGCCGACGCCTGCGGGGGGCCGGCCGGGATCCGTGCCGGTGCGGCGCGCACTCGTGCACGTGGTCGACGACCTCTCCGCCACAGGGCCTCTCCGCCACAGGGCCTCGCCGGAATCGCCGGGGAGGGGGCGCGAGCACGGTGTGCTGCCGCAGCGGTGGCGGCGGAGTGGTCACCGACGGGCGCCCGGAGGACGCCTCAGCACATACTACCGTTATGCCCAACAAACCGGCAGATCACTGCAAGGGAAGAACTCCATCGATCGGGGAGCGGGCCCTCAGATCTTCCGGAGCAGGACCCGGCGGACCTCGTGGTCGGCGGCCTTCTGCAGCACCAGCCGCGCCCGGGAGCGGGTCGGGGCGATGTTGTCGCGCAGGTTGGGGCCGTTGACCGCCGCCCAGATGCCGAGAGCGGTCTCCCGCGCCTGCTCGTCGGTCAGGTCGGCGAAGCGGTGGAAGTAGGCGCTGGTATCGGCGAACGCCGTCCGGCGCAGGGCGAGGAAGCGCTCGACGTACCAGCGCTGCAGGTCGGACTCGGCGGCGTCGACGTAGACGGAGAAGTCGAAGAAGTCGGAGAGGAACACCTCGGGCCCGCTGCCGTCGGCCCGCCGGCCGGCCTGCAGGACGTTGAGCCCCTCCAGCACGAGGATGTCGGGCCGGTCGACGACCTGCCGTGCACCCGGCACGACGTCGTAGGCCTGGTGGTCGTAGAGCGGTGCGCTGACCTGGCCGCGACCGGACTTCACGTCGGCCAGGAAGCGCACCAGCGCCCGCCGGTCGTAGCTCTCCGGGAAGCCCTTGCGGCCGAGCAGCCCGCGGGCCTCCAGCTCGCCGTTGGGCAACAGGAACCCGTCGGTGGTCACCAGGTCGACCCGCGGGCTGCCCGGTCCGGCGGTCAGCAGGGTCTGCAGCAGCCGGGAGGTGGTGCTCTTGCCGACAGCGACGCTGCCGGCCACCGCGATGACGTAGGGCACCTTCGCCGTGGAGTCGCCCAGGAACTCGCTCTGCGCCGCCCACAGCCGCCGGCTGGCCTCGACGTGCAGCCGCAGGAGGCCGGCCAGCGGCAGGTAGACCGTCGCGACCTCGTCCAGGTCGATGCGGTCGCCGAGGCTGGCCAGCGACTCCAGCTGCGCGGCGTCCAGGGGCAGCGTGCTGCCCGCGGCGAGCGCCCGCCACGAGTCGCGGTCGAAGACCGCGTACGGCGACACCTGGGGCCGCGCCGCTGCCGTCACGCCGACCATCCCGCTCGCGTCACGTGTCCATCGTGCCGTCACGGCCCGGAGCCTCACCCGCCCGGGTGGGTGGGCGGCGCCCGGACGCCCGGGAGGGCGGACGCCGTCCCGCGGCCCGTCTAGGGTGCCGGTGTGTCCCTGCCCTCCGGGCTGCTCGAGCGCATCGAGCAGTACTTCGCCGCGGCGCCGCTGCCGGATGCACGCGTGCAGACCGCCGGCGGGCTCGACGTCCCGGTCGGCAGCCCCGCCTGGCCCTACCCGGCGCGGCCGCGCCCGGGGGCGCCGGTGACCGCCGACGACGTCCGCGCTGCCGTGGCGCTGCAGGAGGCCGCGGGCCTGCCCGTGGCGCTGGAGTGGATCTGCGAGACCGCGCCCACGGTGGAGGCCGCCGCCCGGGCCGTGGGCCTGACCGTCGACTCCTCGCCGCTGCTGGTCGTCGCCGATCCGGTCGACCTGCTGCTGCCCCACGGCGTGCGGCTGTACCTCGTCGGCGCCGACGACCCCGAGCTGCCCCGCTACGAGCGGCTGGTGTCCATCGCCTTCGCCAACCCCGGGCCGCGCTCGCAGGCCGGCGGTGCCGGCGTCGGCGTGGCGCTGGGCTCCCCGCGCACCGCGGTGCTGCGCGAGCGGATCGCGACCGGGCGCACCGTCATGATGGTCGCCGTCGAGGACGGCGAGCCGGTCGCGGTCGGCACCCACCACCCGGTGGACGTCGACGGTGCGGAGATCACCGAGATCGCCGGCGTCGCGACGCTGCCTCGGCTGCGCGGCCGCGGCCTGGGCGCGGGGCTCGCCTCGGCGCTCACCGCGCACGCCCGCGAGACCGCCGACCTGGTGTTCCTGGTGGCCGGGGACGACGACGTGGCCCGGGTCTACGAGCGCACCGGTTTCGCGTGGCTGGCCACCGTGGGCGTGGCCGACCTGCCCGGTGGCGTGGTGCCGGACGCCGGTTAGGCCGGGACGGCCGCGGCGGCCGCGTCCAGCGCCGTCCTCGCGCCGCCCCAGCCGACCGACGACGGCACCTCGCTGAGCAGCACGACCACCCGCTCACCGACCAGACCGACCGAGTGCAGGTGCCGCTGCCCGCCGAGGCAGCACATCCAGCCCTGCTTGACCGCGGCGCCGGGCAACGTGCCGAAGGCGCCGAACTGCTGGTCGAAGCCGTCGGCCGCGATCGGGGTGGCGGTCCGCATCCAGTCCTGCAGGAGCGCGGCGTCCTCCGGGTGGGCCACCACCGGCAGCCGGACCAGGAACCAGGCCAGGTCGGCGGCGGTCGTCATGGTCTCGCCCCACTGACCCCAGCGCGCCGGCGGTGAGGTGGCGGACAGGCCGTACCGGGTGGCGACGTCGCGCACCATCCGGGCGCCGTCGAAGCGCACCCAGAAGTCCGAGGCGGCGGGGTCGTCGGAGCTGCGGATCATCACCTCCAGCTGCGCCCGGTCGTCCGGGGTGAGGGTGATCGCGCCGGTGCGGGCGCGGTGCAGCAGGTCCTCGGCGAGGAAGAGCTTGACCATGGAGGCGGTCGGGAACGGGCGGTCGGCGAGCTCGTTGCCCGCGGTGTGTCCCAGCACCCGCGCGCTCCGGGCCTCCGCGGCGCGGATGGACACGTCGGTCAGGCGCTGCTCCTGGTGGGCGACCACGACCGCCAGCGTGCCGGCGTCGCCGTAGGCGGCGGTCACCGCCGGGACGATCTCGGCGGGGGCGATCTCGGCGGGGGCGACGTCCACGTCGGCGACCGCCGGCCGGGGTGCCACGACCCCGGCCAGCAGCAGCACGAGCAGCAGGACGACCGGCGCGGCCGGGGACCCAGTCCTGCGGGGATGCGCCGGGCCGACCCGGTGCACCCCCGACGTCGCCATGAGGTCATCGTCCGCCCGGCAGGTGACGGGTGCGCAAACGCTCAAGCACCTGCTGGGTGTCGTGCGCGAAGCGCAGCGGCGCGGTGGCCGACCGTCGCGAAACGGCCCGGGGCCGTTCCCCCGTTCGGGTCAGGCCTGCTCGTAGGTGCCGACCAGCACGGCCCGGGCGAGGGTGTGGCTGAACAGGTTGAAGCCGAGGAAGGCGGGGGTGGCGTCGGCGGTGACGTCGAGCCGCTCGACGTCGACGGCGTGCACCGCGACGAAGTAGCGGTGCGGACCGTGACCGGCCGGGGGAGCGGCCCCGACGTAGCCGGCGATGCCGGCGTCGTTGCGCAGCTGCACCGCGCCCTCGGGGAGGCCGCCGTCGGAGGCGCCGCTGGGCAACTCGGTGACCGACACCGGGATGTTGGCCACCGCCCAGTGCCAGAAGCCGCTGTGGGTGGGGGCGTCGGGGTCGTAGACGGTGACCGCGAAGCTCCGCGTGCCCTCCGGGAAACCCGACCAGGACAGCTGGGGCGAACGGTCCTCACCGCCGGCGCCCATGACACCGCTCACCTGCGGGGCGGGCAGCGGCGCACCGTCGGTGACGTCGGTGCTGGTCAGCTCGAAGCCCGGCACCTGCGGCAGGAAGTCGTAGGGGCTGGGCGGCGTCGGGCGGTCGGCCATGGACGTGGTCTCCTCGGGATCGCGGGCGGAGCGGGGCGGGCTGCCCCCGGGCTGACCCTAGGAGGACCCCGTCCTCCCCGCCCTCCGTGGGCCCGGGGCGGGGCCGCGCCACGGTGAGCAGCGGGTTTCCGACGACGCGGGCACCGGCGGACGCCGGTACCGTCGCAGCCGTGCTCGGTCTCCCCGGCTCGATCCGGGCCTGCCTGTTCGACCTCGACGGCGTCCTCACCCGGACCGCGACGGTCCACATGGCGGCGTGGAAGCGCACCTTCGACGAGTTCCTGCGCCGCACCGACCCCGGGGCCGGCGAGTTCACGCAGGCGGACTACAACCGGTTCGTCGACGGCAAGCCGCGGCTCGACGGGGTGCGCGACTTCCTCGCCAGCCGCGGGATCACCCTGCCCGAGGGGACGCCGGACGACCCGCCCGAGGCCGCCACCGTGCACGGGCTCGGGCTGCGCAAGAACCAGCTGGTGCACGCCGAGCTCGCCGAGCACGGCGTCGAGGTGTACCCCGGCTCGGTCCGCTACCTGCGGGCGGCCAAGGAGGCGGGCCTCGCGACGGCGGTGGTCACCGCGTCGCGCAACGGCGCCCAGGTCATCGAGGCCGGCGGCTTCGCCGACCTGATCGACACCCGCGTGGACGGGGAGGTCGCCGCGGCGCAGGGACTGCGCGGCAAGCCCGCCCCCGACACCTTCCTCGCCGGTGCCCGGGCGCTCGGGGTGCCGCCGGCGGCGGCGGTGGTGTTCGAGGACGCGCTGGCCGGGGTGGCCGCGGGCCGGGCCGGCGACTTCGGCTACGTCGTCGGCGTCGACCGGGTCGGGCAGGCCGACGCGCTGGCGGCCTCGGGGGCGGACGTCGTCGTGCAGGACCTGGCCGAACTGCTCGACGGGGAGGCGTCGTGACGGAGGGGCGGCCGCACTTCCCGATCGAGCCGTGGTCGCTCACCGAGACCGGCCTGGACCACGCCTCCCTCGCCGTCCACGAGTCGGTGTTCGCGCTGTCCAACGGACACATCGGCATGCGCGGGTCGTTCGAGGAGGGCGAGCCGGTCGTCGTCCCGGGCACGTACCTCAACGGCTTCTTCGAGGAGCGGCCGCTGCCCTACGCCGAGGTCGGCTACGGCTTCCCCGAGCAGGGGCAGACCGTGGTCAACGTGACCGACGGCAAGCTGGTGCGGCTGCTGGTCGGCGACACCCCGCTGGACCTCGACTACGGCGAGATCATCGAGCACCGGCGCACGCTGGACCTGCGCCGCGGGCTGCTGCGGCGGACCACCGAGTGGCGCTCGCCGAACGGGCGCGAGGTGACGGTGACGAGCACGCGGCTGGTCTCGCTGCGCCGCCGGTCGATCGCCGCCATCGAGTACACCGTCGAGTGCAACGACGGGCAGGGCGACCTCTACATCGCGCTGCAGTCGGACCTGCTGGCCAACGAGCCCAGCGACAGCGGCTCGGAGAGCGACGACCCGCGCGCGGCCGCAGCGCTGGCCCGGCCGCTGGCCAACGAGATGGCCGTCGCGCGCGGCCAGCGGGCGGTGCTGGTGCACCGCACCAAGCGCTCCCGGCTGCGGATGGCCGCCGGGATGGACCACGTCGTCGAGGTGCCCGACAGCTCCACCACCGACATCGAGGCCACCGACGACCTCGCCCGGTTCACCCTGGCCGCCCGGCTGCCGCAGGGCCGCTCGGTGCGGCTGGTCAAGTACCTGTCCTACGGCTGGTCCTCCCGCAGGTCGGCGGCGGCCCTGCGCGACCAGGTGGAAGGTGCGCTGGCCACCGCCAAGCTGGCCGGGTTCGAGCGGCTGCTGCGCGAGCAGCGGGAGGTGCTCGACGAACACTGGCAGCACGCCGACGTGGAGATCGAGGGGGACGACGAGCTGCAGCAGGCGGTGCGGGTCGGCGTCTTCCACCTGCTGCAGGCCGGCCTGCGCGCCGAGCGCCAGCCGATCCCCGCCAAGGGGCTGACCGGCCCGGGCTACGACGGGCACACCTTCTGGGACACCGAGACCTACGTGCTCCCGGTGCTGACCTACATCGCCCCGGCGGCTGCCCGTGACGCGCTGCGCTGGCGGCACTCGACCCTCGACCTCGCCCGCGACCGGGCCCGGGAGCTGGGCCGCAGGGGTGCGGCCTTCCCCTGGCGCACCATCCGGGGTGAGGAGACGTCGGGCTACTGGCCCGCGGGCACGGCCGCCTTCCACATCAACGCCGACATCGCCGACGCCGTCGTCCGCTACTACAACGCCACCGGGGACGAGGAGTTCGACCGCGACCACGGCGCCGAGCTGCTCATCGAGACCGCCCGGCTGTGGGCCTCGCTCGGCCACTTCGACGACGAGCACGGGTTCCGCATCGACGGCGTCACCGGGCCCGACGAGTACACCGCCGTCGTGGACAACAACGTCTACACGAACCTCATGGCGCAGCGGAACCTGCGCGAGGCGGTCGCGGCGGCGGAGCGCCAGCCGGAGGTGGCCGGCCGGCTCGACGTGACCGGGGAGGAGACCGCGCTCTGGGAGCGGGCGGCGGCGCTCATGGCGGTGCCCTACGACACCCGGCACGGCGTGCACATGCAGTCCGACGCCTTCACCCACCACGAGGAGTGGGACTTCGAGGCCACCCCGCCGGACTGCTACCCGCTGCTGATGCACTACCCGTACTTCGAGATCTACCGCAAGCAGGTGGTCAAGCAGGCCGACCTGGTGATGGCGCTGCACCTGCGCGGGGACGCCTTCACCCACGAGGAGAAGGTCGCCGACTTCGCGTACTACGAGGCGCGGACGGTGCGGGACTCCTCCCTGTCGGCCACCCAGCAGGCGGTGGTGGCCGCCGAGACCGGCCACCTGGCGCTGGCGTACGACTACTGGGGCGAGGCCACCCTGACCGACCTGCAGAACCTGCACGGCAACTCCGGGCACGGGCTGCACATCGCCTCGCTGGCCGGCGGCTGGACGGTCGCGGTGGCCGGGTTCGGCGGGATGCGCGACCACGACGGGCGGCTGGCGTTCGCGCCGCGGCTGCCCGAGCGGATCACCCGGCTGCGCTTCCGGCTCAACTACCAGGGCCGGCTGCTGGTGGTCACCGTGGAGCCGGACCGGGCGACCTACCGGCTGACCGAGGGCGACCCGCTCGACGTCCACCACCACGGCCGGCGGCTCACCGTGACCGAGGAGGAGGTCTGCGCCGACATCCCGCCGGCGCCGCACGTCGAGCCGGTGCGCCAGCCGCACGGAGCGGCCCCGCGGCGTCGCGGCCGCGGCTGAGAAGAGGACCCCCTCGCCCCCCACCGCTCGCGAGCTCGCGGCGGGACCCTGCGAGGGGGCCGTTCCAGCACGTCACCAGAGCAGCCACCAGCCGCCGAGCAGCAGCGCGCCGACGTCGACCAGCAGGAAGACCCCGACCCACAGCACTGCGGGCAGCCCGGTCAGCCGGGCCAGCTGGTCGGCGTCGGAGTCCGGCGCGGCCCGGCGGCGGCGGGCCCGCTGCAGCTCGAGCACGGTCCTGGGCGCGGCCAGCAGCAGGAACCACGTCCCGGCGGCGGCGAAGGCCGCCTGCCCGGCCGGGGGCAGCCAGCCGGTGACGGCCAGGACGACGGCGCCGGTGGCCAGCACCGCCCACAGCCCGTACCAGTTGCGGATCTGCACGAGCAGCAGCGCCAGCAGGCCCAGCAGGGCCCACAGCAGCCCGACGGCGTGCCCGGCGGCCAGCAGCGCCGCGGCACCCAGCCCGAACAGCGCCGGGCCGGTGTAGCCCGCGGCGCAGGTGAGCACCATGCCCGGGCCCGTCGGTCGCCCCGCGGACACGGTGAGCCCCGAAGTGTCCGAGTGCAGCCGGATGCCCGCCAGCCGCCGCCCCGCGGCCAGGGCCACCAGCCCGTGCGCGCCCTCGTGGGCGATGGTCACCACCGTGCGGGCCGGCCCCCAGAGCGCGGGGGACAGGACGACGGCGGCCGCCACGACCAGCGCGCTCAGCAGGACCGCCGTGGGCAGCTGGGGGAGGGGAGTGCTCACGCGGCCCCAGAAGCCCTCGACGACGTCCACGACGGGGAGTCAACCGCACGCAGCTGTGAGCGGGCCGCGTGACGCGGCCGGTCACGGGGACGGCGGACCGCGCCGATGTCCAGGGTGCCGACTCCGACGTCACAGCGGCCAATGATCCGTTATCCCCAACATACAACAAACAGATGTTTGAGGAAAAAGAACCACATCAAAGACGCCGCACTAGCCCGACGTCGTCGTCAGGTTGAGCGGGTTGCCGTCGGGGTCCTTCACGTGCGCGACCCGCTGGCCCCAGGGCATGTCGTTGGCCGGAGCCGGGGCCTCACCGCCCAGCGACTCGACCCGCGCGAGGGCGGCGTCCACGTCGGGCACCTCCAGGCTCAGCAGGATCCGCCCGGCGGGGGAGCCCTCGACCGACCCGTCGGCGACGACGCCGAGCTCGGAATCGCCGATCCGCAGGCCCAGGTAGAAGGTCGGGCCGTCCTCGGGGGTCCGGGTGTCCTCGGTGGCGCCGGCGACGCCGGTGTAGAAGCGCGCCAGGCGCTCCAGGTCGTGCGTGACGATCATCGGGATGACGCTGCTGGGCACGGCTCTCCTTCCGGTGGGGACGTCGAGGAGCAGACCCGGCCCAGACGCCGGACTCATCGGTCGCCGCTCACGGCGGGCCGGCGTCGTGCTGCTGGCGACGGTGCTCGCCGCCAGCCGTGCCGGCCCTGCTGGGCGTCCCCGCCGCGCTGGTCGCCGCGACGCTCGCGACGCCGATCGCCGGCGGGGTCGCTGGAGGCGGGCACATCGGTCGCGTCGTGAGGACTGGTGCCGGTGGCGCTCGACTGGGCGCGGATCGAGCGAAGCGACGTCACGTGACGAAAGCGAGGGGCGGTCCGGGTAGGGCGTTCAACCGCTCCTGCTTGACTTAGTCCGCCTTGACTAACAGGCTGGGTACATGTCGAGGACCGTGAACGTCCACGAGGCGAAGACCCACCTGTCACGGCTACTGGAAGCAGTGGAAGCAGGGGAGGACGTCGTCATCGCCCGAGCGGGCAAGCCGATTGCCCGGCTCGTCGCGGTCGTCGCCCGGACCGAGCCCCGAGTGCCGGGGTCGTGGCGCGGTCGGATGGTCATCGCCGACGACTTCGATGAGACACCCGAAGACCTGATCGCCGCCTTCCACGGTGACGCAGACGAGTGACCCTGCTGCTGGATACGCACGTCCTGCTGTGGTGGCTGGCGGACGACCCGCGCCTGACCCCGGCCATGCGAACGGCGATCGCGGACCCGTCGACGGCGGTCATGGTGTCCGCGGCGTCGGCGTGGGAGGTGGCGATCAAGGCTGCGGTCGGCAAGCTCACGATGCCTGACGGGCTCCGGCAGGAGTTGGAACAGCACGGGTTCGACGAACTGCCGATCACCGTCGAGGATGGCTTGACCGCCGGCGCGCTGCCGCGTCACCACGGCGACCCGTTCGACCGCGTGCTGATCGCCCAGGCCGCACGCCGCAGGCTGACCGTCGTCACGGCCGACCGGCGCTTCGCGGACTACGACGTCCTGACCCTGTCCTAGGTCGGGGAGGGCCTCGTCGCCCGATAACCTGACATAATGTGCATTATCGGCGTGAGGAACCGAGCGCCTCGGGAGTGGCTCGGTGGGTCGTCGATCCTCAGCGGCACTGACGGCCTCCGTCGGTGCCATCGGGTGGGTGTCGCGTGTCCCGTCGCTCGCCGCACGACGTCTCCGCGGGAACGTCTCCGCGGGAACGTCTCCGACGCCGATGACGCTCCGGCTGGGGCGACGTCCGCCGGCGCCACCTGGTGACCGGCTCACCACCGGCACGGTCCACCGCTCGTCCAGCGCCGTCCCGTCGTCACCGGGTCGCCGACCGCTGTCGGAGCCTGCCGACCCACCCGACCGGGCGCGACCGGCCACCACTTCCCCGGTCCGCTCACCCACCCACAATTCCGTCACAGTGACGTTTCTGCGCACAGGTCGTCGCCTTCGACGGGCGCTCGGCACGACGGCTGCCTAGGGTCGGGAGCATGCAACTCCGACGCCCCATCGCCACCTTGATGACCGCCCTGGCGCTGTTCGGAGGTGGCGCGACGATCACCGCGTGCTCGGCCGCCGGAAGTGGTGAGCAGGGCGACGGGACCACCGACGGGGACGCCCCGAGCACCGAGGACGACACCGAGAGCGACCAGGAGTCCGACCCGTCGCAGGACAACGTGCCGGACCTGTCCGACCCCGAGCAGGACGCGGGCACCGGCAGCGAGGACGTCGAGGACGGCTGACGGCGCGGACGGTGCGGTCAGCCGGCGGCGCGCTCGGAGACCCAGAGCTTGTCGAGCCGACCGGTGGACCGCACCAACTCGTGCAGCGAGCGCTCCAGCTCGGCCTTGGTGTGCCGCTCGGCGAGCAGCGTCTCGACGTCCTCGATCGCGCAGCGCAGTTGGTACAGCCGGTCCTGCAGGCCGTCGAGCTCGGCCCGGGTGACCAGCACGACGTCACCGGACAACCCGGCCTTCGCCGTCGCGGAGCGCTGCTCGTAGGCGCGCTGCCGGCAGGCCTGGCCGCAGTACTGACGCGGCCGCCCGACCGAGCCCTGCTGGGGCAGCACCCGCCGGCACCAGCCACAACGGCGCTCCGCGTCACTCCCCCGCCGGGGGTTGGGCAGCCCGGTGTCGGTCGGTGCCTCCTCGCGGATCGCCCGGATCCCCTCTCGCTCTCCCACGCTGCGCACGGTAGACGTCGGCACCGACAGGACCGTGGGACACGCCCGACCCACGGCGTGTGCGGGGCCTCCCGGGTGTGACGGAGGGGTCCTGCGCGACGGGTGGCACCGGGTCCCGGGCAGGGCGTGGACCAGCGGCGTTAGCGTGTCCGCCGTGGTCCCCGTCCGGTACGCCTTCCTCGAGGGGCCCACCCCCATCGCGATGGCCCACCGGGGCGGGGCGATCGAGCACCTGGAGAACACCATGCCGGCCTTCGAGGCCTGCGTGGCGCTCGGCTACCGGTATCTGGAGACCGACGTCCGGGTGACCGCCGACGGCGTGCCGGTCGTCTTCCACGACCCGACCCTCGACCGGGTCACCGACCGCACCGGTCGGGTCGACCAGCTGCCGTGGTCGGAGCTGGCCGGCGCGCGCATCGGCGGCCGGGAGCCGATCCTGCGCCTGGAGGAGCTGCTCGGCGCCTGGCCCGACGTCCGGTTCAACCTCGACGTGAAAGCCGCCGGCGTCCTGGCGCCCCTGGCGCGGACCGTCCACCGCCTCGGGGTCGCCGACCGCATCTGCCTCGGTTCCTTCTCCGACGCGCGGGTCGCCGCCGCGCGACGCATCTTCGGGCCCGCGGTGTGCACCTCGCTCGGCCCGCGGGGCGTCGCGGCGCTGCGGCTGTCCTCCTACTCCCCCCGCGCCGCGGGCCTGGTGCGCATCCCGGCCGGCTGCGCCCAGGTACCCCTGCAGCTGGGCGGCCGGGCGCTGGTCGACGAGCGGTTCGTCGCCGCGGCGCACGCCCGCGGGCTGCAGGTGCACGTCTGGACGGTCAACACCGAGGCCGAGGTGACGGCGATGCTCGACCTCGGGGTGGACGGCGTCATGACCGACCGGCCCGCGATGCTCCGGGAGGTCCTGGAGCATCGCGGGCAGTGGGTACCACGGTGACCGGGATCGGCGGGCGGATCCGGACCCGGCGGCCGCGCACGCCGCCGTTGACCGCCGGCGAGCCCACCGACCGGCCGGCCCACGTCGACCCCACCCGGCCGACGACGGCGACCGCGGCGTTCCCCGGCGGCGTCGTCCCCGGTGGGGCCCTCCCCACCGGTCCGGTGCCCGGCGACATCCCGGCGTGACCTGCGCGTGCTGGACGGTCTCGACCCCGGCTGACACCCTGCGGCCGTGACGACCGCCGCCACCACCGGTCACCCCCGACCCCCCGTCGACCGGGCGCTGCGCCGGGAGCGCTTCGGCTGGTACTCCTACGACTGGGCGATGTCGGTGTTCAACACCAGCATCACCACGGTCTTCCTCGGCCCCTACCTGACGACCGTGGCCGAGACGGCGGCCGGGCCCGACGGCGAGCTGGGCTTCCTCGGCCTGTCCATCCCGCCGGGGAGCTGGTTCTCCTACGTGCTGTCGGCCTCGGTGCTGCTCCAGGTGCTGGTGCTGCCGCTCACCGGCGCCGTGGCCGACCGCACCGGGCGCAAGCGGGAGATGCTCGCCGCGTTCGCGGCGCTCGGCGCGCTGGCCACCACGTGCCTGTTCTTCGTCGCCGACGGCCGCTACCTGCTCGGCGGCGCGCTGTTCGTCGTGGCCAACATCAGCTTCGGCGCGGCGACCGTCGTCTACTACTCCTGGCTGCCCGACCTCGCCGGTCCCGACGAGCGCGACGCCGTCTCCAGCCGCGGCTGGGCGTTCGGCTACGTCGGCGGCGCGCTGCTGCTCGCCGTCCACCTGGGCCTGTTCCTCAACGCCGGCGCGCTGGGCCTGACCGAGGGCGAGGCGGTGCGGATCTGCCTGGCCACGACGGGGCTGTGGTGGGGCGGGTTCACCGTCTTCACCGTCTCCCGGCTGCGCAACCGGCCGGTGCGGGAGGCGGTCGGCCGGCCGAGCAGCGGCTTCCGCCAGCTGGCGACGACGCTGCGCGAGATGCGGGCCTTCCCGCTGACGCTGTGGTTCCTCGGCGCGTACCTGCTGTTCAACGACGGCGTGCAGACGGTGATCTCGCTGTCGGCGGTCTACGCCACCGAGGAGCTCGGTCTCGACCAGGGGGTGCTGACCGGCGCCATCCTGATGGTGCAGGTCGTCGCGATCGCCGGCGCGCTCGGGCTGGGCCGGCTGGCCGCCCGGTACGGCGCCAAGCGGGTCGTGCTCGGCGCGCTGGTGGCCTGGATCGGCGTCCTGTTCGCCGCCTTCTCCCTCCAGGAGGGCGCGGTGGCGCAGTTCTACGCGCTGGCCGCCGTCATCGGGCTGGTGCAGGGCGGCACCCAGGCGCTGTCCCGGTCGCTGTTCAGCCAGCTCATCCCGGCCGGCAAGGAGGCCGAGTACTACGGCTTCTACGAGATCAGCGACCGCGGCACCAGCTGGCTGGGCCCGCTGGCGTTCGGGCTCACCTACCAGGTGACCGGCTCCTACCGGCTGGCGATCGTCAGCCTCGTCGTCTTCTTCGTGGCCGGGTTCGTCGCGCTGGCCGCGCTGCCCATCCGCCGTGCGGTCGTCGCGGCGGGCAACACCCCACCGGAGCGTCTGTGACCGCCCTCGCCGAGACCGGCGCCGCCCCCCTGCTGGACGCCGTCCCGGCCTCCGGTGACCGCCGGCGGCACCCCGCGCCGGCGCACCTGCGGTTCTTCCACGGACCGATGGACTGCGGGAAGTCCACGCTGGCGCTGCAGGTCGACCACAACCAGAGCCGCCAGGGACGGCGCGGCCTGCTGCTCACCCAGGGCGACCGCTCGGCCCAGCCGCAGATCAGCTCCCGGGTCGGGCTGTGCCGCGAGGCACTCGAGGTGGCGCCCGGCACCGACCTGCGGCTGCTGGTGCGCGACCACTGGGCCGCCGGGCACCGGGTGGACTACCTGATCGTCGACGAGGCGCAGTTCCTCGCCCCCGGGCAGGTCGACCAGCTCGCCGAGCTCGTCGACGAGTCGCACGTCGACGTCTACGCCTTCGGGCTGACCACCGACTTCCGCGCGAGGCTGTTCCCCGGCACCCAGCGGCTGCTCGAGGTCGCCGACGACGTGCAGCGCATCCAGGTCGAGGTGCTGTGCTGGTGCGGCCTGCCGGGGCTGCTCAACGCGCGGGTGGTCGACGGGCAGATGGTGCGCGAGGGCGAGACCGTCGTGGTCGCCGACACCGCACCCACGCCGGCCCCGGACGACCGGGACGCCGACGTTCACTACCAGGTGCTCTGCCGGCGCCACCACGTGCAGGGCCAGCTCGGGCCCAACCCCGCCGGCCCGGGGCAGCTCGCGCTGCCCTGACCCGCGGTCGCACCCGTCGTCCGGGCGCCTCGCCGGATGGACACTCACCGCATGACCGATGAGCCGGCGCTCGACCAGTTGCTGGACGCGTTCAACGCGCACGACCTGGACCGGATCATGCGCCTCTTCACCGACGACTGCGTCCTGGAGACCCCTCGTGGCCCTGATCCCTGGGGGACGCGCTACAGCGGTGCCGCAGCCGTGCGCGAGGGGCTCGCTGCGCGCTTCTCCGGGATCCCGGACGTGCACTACGGCGAGGACGAACACTGGAGCTGCGGTGACCACGCGGTCTCCCGCTGGCTGCTGACCGGGACGACGACCTCGGGCGAGGAGGTGCGCGTCCGCGGCTGCGACCTGTTCGACCTGGCGTCGGACGGGCGCATCCGCCGCAAGGACTCCTACTGGAAGATCGTGACGCAGGGGCAGCCCGGAGCAGCGGCGGCGACCGAGGTCACCGGCGGCTGAGCAGCAGGTACCGCTCGTCGGCCACCGAGCGGCCCCACGGTGCCGGGTCGGTCGGCGGGACGACGTCCGCCTCCTGCCGCACGGCCCGGACCAGCCGCCCGGTCCCGGCAGCGGACAGCCCCCACCGGTGGGATCGTGCCGGTCCGGCCGCCGGGTCTTCCCTCGTCAGGGGGGCGCCGGGCGTCGCGTTACCACCCCATGCGATGATTCTGGATCGATTGCGCGGAATCTCTCCGCGAACTCTGTCGTTGGTCCTCGTGATCCCGCCGTGCAGTGGGTACTGCACTGCTGCACGGTGAGTCCGGACCAACACCACCAGCACGAGAGGACGGTGTGCCATGGGCGAGCGTTCCCTGCGGGGCAGCCGACTGGGCAGCGTGAGCTACGAGACCGAGCGGAACACCGCACCGATCGAGCGGCAGTACGCGGAGTACCGGTGCCCGACGGGCCACCTGTTCACCGTGCCCTTCGCGGACGACGCGGAGCTCCCCGACACGTGGGAGTGCAAGTTCGACGGGTCGGCCGCCAAGCTCGTCGGTGGCACGGAGCCGGCGCCGAAGAAGGTCAAGCCCCCGCGGACGCACTGGGACATGCTCCTGGAGCGCCGTTCGGTGGAGGACCTCGAGGAGGTCCTGGCCGAGCGCCTCGAGGTGCTCCGCGGCCGGCGGACCCGCGCCAGCTGAGCACCTGCACGACACGCCAGACGGCCCCGGTGGGATCTCCACCGGGGCCGTCCTGGCGTCTACGGGCGGTCGCTCACGGGGTCGGCGTGCCCGGTGCCCGCTCGTCCCGCACGACCTCGCCCTCGATGACCAGCGGCCGCCCGTCGCGCCAGACGTGCGACCCGGAGGGCCCACCCGGGAACGGCACTCCCGGGGCGCGGTCGCTGCGCACCCGCACCGGGCCGCGCAGCTGCACCGGGACCCGGGAGGCCACCGCCCGGCCGAGCAGGCCGCGCACGAGGAACCGGGTCGGCGGCAGCAGGCACAGCAGCCCGACGACGTCGCCGATGAAGCCGGGCAGGACCATCAGCAGCCCGCCGGCGGCGATGAGCCCGGCGTCCCCCAGGGCCCGCCCGGCCGGGCGCCGCTGCCGGGTGCGCTCCCGCAGCTCGGCCAGCGCCCGGGTGCCCTGGCGGGCCAGCAGCGCCCAGCCCAGGGCCGTGGTGGCCAGGGCGGCCAGCAGCGTCCAGCCCACGCCGATCCAGGTCGCGACCAGCACGAAGACGACGACCTCGGCGACCGCCCACAGGGCGACCAGCACGCGCACGCGGTGTCCCACGGTTCTCCTCCCACCCGCCCGGCCGCCGGCGCCGCGTCCGCCTACCGGACCGCGGTCGACCGCCCGCCGTCGCGGACCCGTCCCGGCACGGGACGGCGGACCAGCCCCGGCAGCCGGTCGGCCAGCCGGTCCTGCAGGCCCCACCAGGTGACCCGTACCAACGCCTCTTGAACGATCGAGCGGCTCATCTTGCTCCGCCCCGCGGTGCGCTCGGTGAACGTGATGGGCACCTCGACCACCCGGGCGCCGTCCCGCACCGCCCGCCAGGCCCAGTCGACCTGGAAGCAGTACCCCTGGCTGGCGACGTCGTCGAACGGCAGCCGGTCGACCAGCTCCCCGCGCACGGCGCGGAAGCCGCCGGTGGCGTCGGCCAGCGGCAGCCGCAGCGACCAGCGGGTCCACACGTTGCCCGAGCGAGACAGCAGCAGCCGGTGCAGCGGCCAGTCCTCCACCCGGCCGCCGGGCACGTACCGCGAGCCCAGCACGAGGTCGGCGCCGGCCAGCGCGGCGAGCAGGGCGGGCAGCTGCTCGGGGTGGTGCGAGCCGTCGGCGTCCATCTCGACCAGGACGTCGTAGCCGCGCTCCCGGCCCCAGCGGAACCCGGCGACGTAGGCCGGGCCCAGGCCGGACTTGGTGGTCCGCCGCAGCACGTGCACCCGCGGGTCCAGGGCGGCCAGCTTCTCGGCGAGCTCACCGGTCCCGTCGGGCGAGCCGTCGTCCACCACGAGGGCGTGCGCGTCCGGGACGCTCGCGTGCAGCCGGTCGAGGACGGGCTCGAGGTTGTCCACCTCGTCGTAGGTCGGGACGACGACCAGCACGCGCAGTCCGCTCACGCCGCCTCCCCCCGCGACCGGCGCCGGGCCGGCCCGGGCACCAGCACCACCAGCAGCGCACCGGCGCCCAGGGCCGACAGCAGCCACTCCGGGCCGGCGCCCAGGCGCTCGGCGAGCGTCGGGGCGTCCCGCTGCGCGATCTCCTCGACGAACACGGCGGACTCGAACAGCCCCGAGGAGGCGGCCAGCGAGCCATCGGGGGCGATGACGGCGGAGATCCCGCTGGTGGAGGCCAGGGCGACCGAGCGGCCGAACTCCACCGCCCGGACCTGGGCCGCGGCGACCTGCTGCGCGCTCTCGGCGCTGTAGCCGAAGGTGGCGTTGTTGGTCTGGACGACGATCATCCCCGCGCCCGCGGAGACCGCGTCGTGCACCAGCCCGTCGTAGACGACCTCGAAGCAGATCACGTCGGCGATCCGCGCCCCGCCCATCTCCAGCAGCCCGATCTCGTCCCCGGCGGCGAAGTCGCGGCGCACCAGGTCGACCTTGTCGCTGAACAGCCGGAAGAAGTCGCGGAACGGGACGTACTCGGCGAAGGGGACCGGGTGGCGCTTGACGTAGGTGTCGCCGGGCCCGGTCGCCGGGTCCCAGACGATCGCGGTGTTGCTGATGTACTCCCCCGGGCCGCTGACGACCGCGCCCACCAGGACCGGTGCGCCGATCGCCTCGGCGGCGCGGCTGATCTGCCGGGCGGCGTCGGCGTTCTGGTAGGGGTCGATGTCGGAGCTGTTCTCCGGCCAGACGACGAGGTCCGGCTGCGGCTGCTGCCCGGCCGCCACCGCCTCGGCCAGCGCCACGGTCTGCTCGACGTGGTTGTCGAGGACCGCCCGCCGCCGCTCGTTGAACTCCAGGCCCGGCTGGGGGACGTCGCCCTGCACCACGGCCACCGTCCGGGTCGGGCCGCCCTCGGTGAGCGAGGAGCCGGGCAGCGGCAGCCAGGCCAGCCCGCCGAGCGCCGGGACGGCCACCGCGCCGAGCGCGGCCAGCGCGGCGGCCCGCCGTCCGCCGCGGCGCAGGTGCAGCACGGCAGCGGCCAGCAGCGTGCCGGTGAGGGCGACCGCGAAGCCCACCAGGGGCACCCCGCCGTAGGCGGCGAACGCCAGGAAGGGGCCCTCGGTCTGGCTGAAGCCCAGCCGGCCCCAGGGGAAGCCGCCGAACGGCAGCCTCCCGCGCAGGGCCTCCTGGGCGACCCACAGCGCCGCGGCCCACAGCGGCCACAGCGGCAGCCGGGACGTGACCGCGGCGGCCGCACCCAGCAGGGCCACGTACGCCGCCTGCGAGCCGGCCAGGGCCAGCCACGGGAGGGAGCCGACGAAGATGCCGCTCCACGACAGCAGCGGCACGAAGAACGTGAGGCCGAGGACGAGGCCGAGCCAGGCGCCGGACCGTGCGCGCTGCCCGTGCACCGCGACCGCGAGGGCGGCGGGGCCCAGCGGGGCCAGCGGCCACCAGGCGGAGCCCGGGAAGGCGAGCAGGAGCAGCAGCCCGCCGACGGCGGCCAGCAGGGTGCGCCAGGCCACCTGCCCACCCACCCGGCGCCACCGGGACGCGGCCGCCGGCGCCGGGCCGGAGGACCCGGCCGGCCGCTCGAGGGTGCCGCTCGGGATCGCTGGCGGCACCCGTGCCTCCCGTGCACCCGCGCGGCCGGGGGTCCCGGTCGCTGGCCTGCCCCGATCCGGTCGGACGGGACGGCACCACCGGCGTCCCCACCGGCGGCCCCGCTCCCCAGCATCCCATCCCCGCGCGCGACCGCGGACGCCCAGTTCAGGGGTCCCCCCGGCCCGGCGGCCCGGTGGGCGGCCGGCAGGCGTGCGACCGCGGGGCCGAGGAGCCGGCGCGACCGGTCCGGGGGAGCACGAGCCGGTGCCCCGGGGGTGGGACTACAGGCACTGCACGGACCGGTTCTCCGCCCCCGCGGACCGCGGGACGGACCGTGATCCCTCTACGCGCCAGGGCCCGCCACCGGCACGCCGGCGACCAGCAGCAGCCGGCAGGCGGGCCGCGCCCTGCCCGCGAGGACCGCCGAGAGCGTCTCCGCCGTGGCCCACAGCGCCAGGTCCGCCGGGGCGCCGACGCCCAGCGGACCCTGCGGGTGCTCGGCGCGCGCGGCGTGCCAGCCGCCGTGGGTGGCCGCGTCGAAGGCGTCGAAGGGCCGCAGTCCGGACTCCGGCGTGCGGTGGTCCACCGCGGCGTGCACCCCGCCCCACGGGTCCAGCGCGGTCACCGGGGCGTCGCTGCCCAGCGCCAGGGCGACCCCGGCGTCGGCGAGGTCGGCGAGCGGGTTGGTGGCCAGCGCCCGGTCCACGCCCAGCCGCTCGGCGTACATCCCGGCGTCCCCGCCCCAGGCGGCGTCGAAGGCCGGTTGCACGCTGGCGACCATCCCCCAGTCTCGCATCCGCCCGACGGCGGCCGCGTCGGCCATCTCGACGTGCTCCAGGCGGTGCCGGCAGGCCCGTACCGCGGCCCGACCGAGCTCGTCGACGACGGTGCCGACGGCGCCGAGCACCTGGTCGACCGCGGCGTCCCCGATGACGTGGAACCCGGCCTGCACGCCGGCGCGGGTGCAGGCGCGGACGTGGTCGACCAGCGACGCGGAGTCGAAGCGCAGGTGCCCGGCGGTCTCGGGTCGGTCACTGTAGGGACGGCTCAGCGCCGCGGTGTGCGAGCCGAGGGCACCGTCGCAGAACAGGTCGCCCCCGGCGCCGGCCAGGCCGAGCTCGCGCACCACCTCCAGCCCGCCGCGCTCGGCCAGCTCCCCCCAGTAGCCGAGCACCCGGGGCCCGGGCTCGGCTACGGCGATCGCCAGCAGGCCGGCCAGGTCGCCGGCACCGGAGACCTCGGGGCCGGCCATCTCGTGCAGGCTGCCGATCCCCAGCGCGGCGGCCGCGGCCCGGGTGGCCCGCTGGGCCGCGGCCCGCTGGGCGGTGTCCACCGCGCCGTAGGCGGCCTGCCGAGCGGCGTGGTGGGCCTCCAGCCGCAGCTGCCCGTCGGGGTGGGAGCCGGGCAGGTCCGCGATGCCGGGGACGCGGTCCAGCAGGGCGGTGGAGACGGTGGCCGAGTGCACGTCGACCCGCGCCAGGTAGGCCGGCCGGTCGCCGACGACGGCGTCCAGGTCGTGCCGGGTCAGGCCACGGCCCTCCGGCCAGCCGGTCTCGTCCCAGCCGGTGCCCAGCACGATCCCGGACGGCGTGGCCGCGACGTGGGCCCGCAGCGCTGCCAGGGCGTCAGCAAGGCTCAGGCTCGAGTGGAGGTCGAGGCCGGTCAGCGCCAGGCCGGTCGCGGTGGCGTGCACGTGCGCGTCGACGAAGGCCGGGGTGAGCAGCGCCCCGTCCCCCGCGACGACCCGACCGGCGGTCGGCGCGTCGGCACCGTCGCCGAGCCAGGCGATCCGGCCGTCGTCCACCAGCACCGCCCGGCCGGGGCGGTCGCCCACCGTCACGTCGGTGACCAGCAGGCTGCTGCCGGGTTCCGTCACGTCCGCCACCCTCCCTCGTGCGGCGCACCCTGCGCCCCGGGGAGGAAGGACAGCACGCCGACGCGGAGGTCGCCGTCCCGGGGTCGGTGTCCGGTGGCCGCGGGTCGCCCGCGGCGGTAGGCAAGGGGGCGTGACGGCCGACGGCGGACAGCTGCGCACCGCCCGGTTGCGCCTGCGGCCGTGGACGACGGGCCGCGACGACCTGGCCCGCCTGGTGGACCTCTACGGCCGTGACGAGGTGACCCGCTGGCTGGGTGGCCCCCCGTCGGTGCCGCCGGTCGAGCTGGTCGGCCGGTGGCGCGCGGTGGCCGAGGCCGACGACCGCTTCGGCGTGTGGGCCCTGGAGGTCGCCGGCCCGGGCCTCGTGGCCGGCACGGTGCTGCTCAAGCCGCTGCCCCGCGGTGTGGGTGAGGTGGAGGTCGGCTGGCACCTCCATCCGGACTGCTGGGGCCGGGGGTACGCCACCGAGGCGGCGCGGGCGGTCATCGACCGGGGCTTCCGGGCCGGCCTGCCGGAGGTCTACGCCGTGGTGCGGCCCGGCAACGCCGCCTCGGTGGCGGTCTGCACCCGGCTGGGGATGACGCCGCTGGGCCGGATGCGGCGCTGGTACGACGTGGAGCTGGACGCCTTCCGGCTCATGGCACCCGAGGTCGTCGACTGAAGGAGGACCCCGTCCTCCTCACCGCTCGCACGCTCGCGGCGAGCCTCTGGACGGGGCCGACGGCGGCTCACGGGCGGCGGCGTACGAGGGCCCTGATCCGGCCCAGCGGGGTCGAGCCGGGGCGGGTGCCGCGCACGTCGGAGTGGTCGAGCCGCCCGGCCTCCTCCAGCGTCGGTGCGGTGCCGCCGAGGTGCACCGGCTGCCACCAGCGGTCGTCGGGACCGGCCGGCTGCTGCGGGTAGGTGCGCTGGGCGTCGTCGACGAGCTGCTCCATCGCGGTGCGGATGCGCTTCAGCAGCTGCTGGACCTTCTCCCCCGGCTCCGGGCGGATCGGCTCCCCCAGGACGACGGTGACCGCCACGCCGCGCTGCAGGTTCACCGGGTGGTGCTTGGTGAACAGCCGCTGGCCGCCCCACACCGCAGCGGGGATCACCGGGACGCCGGCGTCGATCGCCATCCGGGCCGCCCCGGCCTTGAGCTCCTTGACCCGGAAGCTGCTGCTGATCGTCGCCTCGGGGAAGACACCGACCACCTCGCCGTCCTTCAGCGCCCGGACGGCGAGGTCGAACGCCGCCGCGCCGGCCTTGCGGTCGACCGGGATGTGGTGCATCGCCCGCATGAGCGGACCGGAGGCCCCGTGGGCGAACACCGACGCCTTGGCCATGAACCGCACCAGCCGGTGCCGTGGCAGGGCGGCCAGCCCGAGGAAGGTGAAGTCGAGGTAGCTGACGTGGTTGCTGCAGACCACGGCGCCGCCGCTGGTGGGCACGTGCTCGGAGCCCCGGACGTCGAAGGGGATGCGCAGCAGCCGGAACACCACCAGCACCAGCCGGATGACGAGCCGGTAGGGACGGTCGCGCGGGTCCGGGCGGGGACCGAACAGGTCCCGGCGGACGACGTCGCGCCAGCTGGCGGTGTACATGGCCGGACCCTAACCGCCGCCCCTGGACGTGGCGCGCGACGCCGTCCTCACGCGGCCCCTATGGCCGACCCCGCGCCGGGCTCCGCTCCTCGCTCGCAGAGCTCGCTGCGATGCTCACCCGGCTGTCGTCAGGCGTGGGTGACCTCGACGGCCGCGCGGACCACCGCGGTCAGGTCGCCGGTCTCCGCGTGCACCCGGCGCTGCAGGTCCGCCCCCGTGCCCCGGTGCAGGACGGCGGCCACCCCGTCGGCCACCCGCTGCTCGTCCCCGGTCCCCACCAGCGCGGGCCGGACGTGATCCAGCAGCGCGGCCACCACCTCGGCGGCCGGGGCGGGCCGCCCCGTGGCGGGGTGGACCAGGTCCGCGCCGAGCCCGGAGCGGCTGGCCCGCCAGGCGGCCATGCGGACCACCTCGCTGCGGACGGCGGGCGCCGGGGTCCCGGCCCGCCACTCCCCCGCAGCCGTGTCCACCAGCCCGCGCACCAGTCCGGCGAGCGTCACGGCGTCCTCGGCGCGCAGGGCGACGTCGGCGACCCGGACCTCGACGGTGGGCCACCGCTCGGACAGCCGGGCGTCGAAGTAGACCATCCCGGTGTCGACGATCGTCTCGGTCGCGAGCAGCTCCTCGACCAGCCGGTGGTAGGCCGCGGCGTCGGCGAACAGCTCGTTCGGGCCGGACGACGGCCAGCGGTTCCACGCCTGGGCGCGGTAGCTGGCGTGCCGGCTGTCCCGGCCCAGCCAGAACGGCGAGTTGGTGGTCAGCGCGGTGAGCACGGGCAGCCACACGCGGATGCGGTTGAGGACCGCCACGCCCTCCTCGTCGTCCTCGACCGCGACGTGCACGTGGCAGCCGCAGGTCAGCTGCTCGGCGGCGGTGAGCCCGAAGGTGTCGGCCATCTCCGTGTAGCGCCGCCCCGGGGTGTCCTGCGGCTCGACGCGCACCGGAGAGCTGGCCAGTGCAGCGACCCGGGCGCCGACCCCTCGGGCCGCCGCGTCCGCCCGCTGCCGCCAGTGCCGCAGGTCCGCGGCCACGTCGTCCAGCCCGGTGCAGACCCGGGTGCCGAACTCCAGCTGCTGGGCCTTCAGCTCGGGAACCAGGCTGCCGCGGGGATCGCCGGCCTCGTCGTCCCCCCGCTCGGCACGGTCGTGCTGCTCGACGGTCTCCCCCTCGCCGCGCCGGGCCGCGACCTCGAGCGCGGCCGGACCCAGCGGCACCGGCCGTCCGGACGGGTCGACGACCAGCAGCTCCTCCTCGACACCCACCGTGCGCACGCCGACCAGCATCGCCATCGGCCCCTCGACCCGCGCGGCGAGCCGGTGAGAGACCGGACACCCGGGCGGTCGGTGCGTTCGGTGCCGGAGGCGCCGATGTCTTCGTCTGTCCGGACCACTGTTGATCGTTGTCATGTTTGTTCGGCATAACGGTACGATCAGGTCATGACCGACCGGTGGGAACCGCCCCTCCCGGCGATGCCGGCCCCGCCTCCCGAGCGGGCGTGGCAGCGCCTCCCCCCTCCTCCGGGCTACGAGGCCCAGTGGCGCCGGCTCGTCGACGCCGCCCTCGAGGTCGGCATGGGCCCGGACGCCCTGGTCGCGGAGGGCATGGACCCGATCGCGGACGCCCGCGGCTGGAAGCCGGCCACCGTCGCCCTCTACAGCAAGGTGGCCCGGTACGGCGGGATCGCGCTGCCGGTGGTGCGCACGCCGGAGCCCGACCCGCCGACCCTGGAGCTGCGGCCACTCTCCCAGATCCGCACCGAGGACCCCGAGCACCTGCGCACCGTGGCGTGGTGCGCGCTGGCCCTGGGGTGGCCCGCGACCGTCGGCCAGTTCCGGTCGCTGCGCCGCGAGCAGGTGCACCCGACAGCACGGCGGGTGCTCGTGCGCACCGAGGACGGCGAGTGGTCGGTGCCGGGCGCGCTGACCGCTTGGCACGCCTGGGAGGAGTGCCGCGCCCGCTTCCCCGCCCTCGCCGACAGCCCGTGGGTGCTGCCCGCCCTGCGGCGCGGCCCGGGAGTGGCCTCGGCCGTGGGCGCGCGGCTGTCCTCGCAGGCGCTGCAGGTGACCTTCGCCAAGCACGCCGTGCGGACCGCGCAGCAGCTGCGGCTCACCGCTCCCCCGTCACGGCGCGAGTGGGCCGACGCGCTGGCCGTGCAGTACCTGACCCTTTCCTACGACTCCTACCGCCGGCTGGCGCTGGCCGCGGGCGCCGAGCCGGTGGCGCCCCGCGGCGCGGTCCGCGCCAAGCGGAGCGTGGCCCGCGCCGCGCGGGAGGCGGAGGGCCGCGGCAACTGATCGCCCCCTTCCTGGGTCGTGGCTTGTCTTCCTTCCCGCACAAAAGTGCGTTCGTTGGGGATAACGGTAGTATGGACGCCGCGACGTGCCACTGCTCTGCAGAGCCGCCCTCAGAGCAGCGGGAGCTGCTCGCCCGCCGGCTCGGCGACGGGCCGGCCCCTGGGCCGGGTCGCCGGCAGGCTGCCGGCGGGGAACGCGCGGTCGGCGTCGCCGGGGATGCCGGCGGGTGTCCCGTCCGCCCCGCGCGCCGCTCCCCCGGCCTGCCGGTCCAGCCCGTACCGGGCCAGCAACGGCGCGACCCGCTGCTCCAGCCAGGTCCGGTACTCCGGCGCCACCACGGCCCCCCGGCGGTAGAGCTGCTGGTAGCGCGGTACGAGCTGCGGGTGCTCGCGTGCCAGCCACGCGGAGAACCACTCCCGGGCGCCCGGACGCAGGTGCAGCGGGACGACGGTGACCCCGGTCGCGCCGGCCTCCGCGATCGCCCCCAGCGCGGCGTCGAGGTCGGCCAGCCGGTCGGTGAGGCCGGGCAGCACCGGGGCGAGGAACACCCCGCAGGACAGCCCCGCGTCGGCGATGGCCCGGACCAGCTCCAGGCGGGCCCGCGGGCCGGGCACCCCGGGCTCGAGCGAGGCGTGCAGGTCGTCGTCCCAGACGGCCAGGGAGACGCCGAGGCCGATCGGGACGTCGCGGGCCGCCGCGGCCAGGAGCGGCAGGTCGCGCCGCAGCAGCGTGCCCTTCGTCAGGATCGACAACGGCGTGCCTGCGGCGGCCAGCGCGCCGATCACGCCGGGCATCAGCCGGTAGCGTCCCTCGGCACGCTGGTAGGGGTCGGTGTTCGTGCCCAGTGCGACGTGCTCCCGCCGCCAGGACGGCCGGGCGAGCTCGCGGCGCAGGACGTCGACCAGGTTGGTCTTCACGACCACCTGGGTGTCGAAGTCCTTCCCGGTGTCCAGCTCCAGCCACTGGTGCGTCCCACGGGCAAAGCAGTAGACGCACGAATGCGAGCAGCCCCGGTAGGGGTTGATCGTCCAGCGGAACGGCACCGCCGAGTCGCCGGGCACCTCGTTGAGCGCGCTCTTGCTACGCACCTCGTGGAAGGTCAGCCCGGGGAACTCCGGCACCTGCACGCTGCGCAGCAGGCCGCGCATCGACGGCATGCCGGGCAGCGTCGCCGGCTCCTCGGCGTCCAGCCGCTGGGCGTCCCACCGCATGCCGGTCATCCGAACACACGTTCGATCCGGTGTCCAGCGGGCGGCCCCGGCTACAGCGGCGGGCGGTCCTCGTAGGAGGTGGACAGCACCACCGTCGTCCGCGTGGTGACGTTGGCGGTCTGCCGGATGGTGCGCAACAGCACCTCCAGCGCGTCGGGGGACGACGTCCGGACCTTGAGCAGGTAGCTCTCCACCCCGGCGACCGCGTGGCAGGCCTCGATCTCCGGCAGGTGGGCCAGCAGCGCCGGGGCCTCGTCCGGGGTGGCGGCGTCGGTCGGGGTGATGGCGACGAACGCCGTCAGCCCGAGGCCGAGGGCCCGTGCGTCGAGCTTGGCGTGGTAGCCGGTGATCAGCCCGCGCTGCTCCAGCCGGCGCACCCGCTGGTGCACCGCCGACACCGACAGGCCCACCCGCTCGGCGAGCTCGGTGTAGCTGGCGCGCCCGTCGCGGGCGAGCGCGGCGAGCAGCGCCCGGTCGACGTCGCCGGAGGTGACCGGCCCGGGGTCAGCCGGGGAGGACGACGAGCTCACGCGGGCCCTCGTTGAGCGCGGTGGCGCCGTCGGGGGTGCAGACGACGATGTCCTCGATGCGGGCGCCGCAGCGGCCCGGCAGGTAGATGCCCGGCTCGACGGAGAAGGCCATCCCCGCCACCAGGGGCAGCTCGTTGCCCGCGACGATGTAGGGCGCCTCGTGGGTGTCCAGGCCGATGCCGTGCCCGGTGCGGTGGATGAAGTACTCGCCCCACCCCGCCGCGGTGATCACCTCGCGCGCGGCGGCGTCCACCTGCTCGGCGGTCACCCCGGGCCGGACGGCGGCCGTCGCGGCCCGCTGGGCCTCCTGCAGCACGGCGTACCACTCGGCGACCTCGCCGTCCGGGTCGCGGCCGACCGCGTAGGTGCGGGTGCAATCTGACCGGTAGCCGGTGGCCGTCTCCCCGCCGATGTCGACCACGACGACGTCGCCGGCCCCGACCACCCGGTCCGACAGCTCGTGGTGCGGGCTCGCGCCGTTGGGCCCGGAGCCGACGATCGTGAAGTCCACCGACACGTGGCCCTCGGCGAGGATCGCCGCGGCGATGTCGGCCCCGACCTCCGCCTCGGTGCGCCCGGCCCGCAGCCACTCCCCCATCCGCGCGTGCACCCGGTCGATGGCCGCACCGGCGGCGGCCAGCTCGGCGACCTCGGCCGGCGTCTTCACCATCCGCAGCCGGTCGACGACCGGGCTGCCCAGCTCCAGCGCCGCCCCGGGCAGCGCGCCCTGCACGCCGAGCGCGTGCAGGGCCCAGGTGCGGTCGCCGACGGCCACGCGCGCGGGCGCGGACCCCAGGCGGGCCGTGGCCGCGCCGGCCAGCAGCGCGAACGGGTCGTCGGTCTCGTCCCAGGCCAGCACCTCCAGGCCGAGGGCGCCGGCCGGGCTGGCCTCGACCATCGGCGCCTCCAGCCGTGGGACGACGAGGAAGGGCTCGCCGCGCCGCGGCACCGCGAGCGCGGTCAGCCGCTCCATGGCGTGGGCGTCGTAGCCGCACAGGTAGCGCAGGTCCGAGCCCGGGGTGACGACGAGCAGGTCGACCCCCGTCTCGTCGGCCACCTCCCGCGCGGTGCGCACGCGGTCGAGGGTCACCAGCGGCTGGGACGCGGTCGGGGCGGGCACGACCGGAGCGTAACCAGCGCACCCGACGGTCGGCCCTGCTCGTTACCGTCCCGAGTCGTGACGACGATGCTGCTGGACGCCGCGAGCCTCTACTTCCGCGCGTTCTACGGGGTGCCCACGAGCGTCACCTCCCCCGACGGCCGCCCGGTCAACGCCGTCCGGGGGTTCCTGGACATGACCGCCCGGCTGGTCACCGCCCACGCCCCCGACCGGCTGGTCGCCTGCTGGGACGACGACTGGCGGCCGGCGTTCCGCGTCGAGGCGCTGCCGTCGTACAAGGCGCACCGGCTGTCCCCCGACGGCGGCGAGGAGACCCCGGACGAGCTCGGCCCGCAGGTGCCGGTCCTGGTCGAGGTGCTCGCCGCGGCCGGGCTGGCGCGGGTCGGCGCCCCGGGCTACGAGGCCGACGACGTCATCGGCACGCTGGCCACCCGGGCCCGCGGCCCGGTCGACGTCGTCACCGGCGACCGCGACCTGTTCCAGCTGGTGGACGACGCACGCTGCGTGCGCGTCCTGTACACCGCCCGCGGCATCACCGACCTCGACCTGGTCGACGAGGCCGCCGTGACCGCGAAGTACGGCATCCCGGGGCGCGCCTACGCCGACTTCGCCGTCCTGCGCGGCGACCCCAGCGACGGGCTGCCCGGGGTGGCGGGCATCGGCGCGAAGACCGCCGCCGCGCTGATCACCGAGTTCGGCGACCTGGCCGGCATCCGCGCGGCCGCCGCGCGCACCGTCGTCCCGGAGCCGCCGCTGACCGCCGCCGTCCTCAAGCGGCTGCACGCGGGTTCGGACTACCTCGACGCCGCCCCGGTGGTCGTCGCCGTCGCCCGCGACATCGACCTGCCGGCGGTCGACGGCGCGCTCCCCCGCCGGCCGGCCGACCCCGACGCGCTGGCGGCCCTGGCCGCCGCGCACGGCATCGAGTCCTCCCTCAGGCGGCTCGGTGCGGCGCTGGGCTGGCCGGCGGACGTGCTGGGCTGAGGTTCAGACCTCTTCCCAGGTGTAGGCCGCCGTCTGCTCGTCGGTGATGACGATGCGGATGGTGACCTCCTCGTCGTCGGCCGTGGTGCCGGTGCACTCGTAGTCCGCGCCCTGCTCGACCTGCATCTCGTCGTCGCAGGTCAGGTCGACCGCGACGCCCTCGATCTCCTGGAACTGCTCGGCGACGTCGTCCTCGACGGCCGAGGTGTCCAGCACGGTGTCGCCGAACAGCCGGGCGAGCACGATGGCGACCAGCAGCAGCACCAGCGGCACGACGATGCCGGCGACCAGGCCCTTGCGCGAGCGCCGGGGCGCGAGCGGGTACGACGGCGGGGCGCCCCACGGCTGGCCGTGCTGCGGCGGTGCGTACTGGGCCTGTGCGTACTGGGGCGGTGCGTACTGGGGCTGTGGGTACTGCGGCTGACCGCCCCACGGCTGGCCGTGCTGCGGCTGACCCGGCTGGACCCAGGGCTGGCCGTACCCGGGCTGCCCGTACGGGCCGGGCTGCGGCGGCGGGCCCCACGGGCCGGGCTGGTGCTGGGGCCCCGGCAGCCGGGGACCCTGCTCACCGGCCGGCCGGCCGTCCTGCGGTGGGTTGGTCATCGTCGACAGATCCTGCCCCAGCCGCCGGTCAGCCGCCGACCGCCACGGCGACCACACCGCGGCGCACCCGCTGCACCGCCGACCGGGCCGTGGTGGCCACCGGACCGTCGGCGACCTTGGCCAGCTGGTCGAGCAGGTCCAGCAGCTGGCGCGCCCACCGCACGAAGTCCCCGCCGGACAGCTCCGTGCCGGCCTGCTCGGCGCCGGCCAGGACCCGGTCCAGGCTCTGCCCGTCCGCCCAGCGGTAGGCCGCCCAGGCGAAGCCGAGGTCCAGGTCGCGGGTCGCCGGGACGCCGTGGTCGAGCTCGACGTCCTGCAGCCGCGAGCGGATCCGCCGCATCTCCCCGATCGCCGCGCCCACCGCGCCCGCGGGCACCGCCGGCTGCCCGGGCATCTCCCGGCGGGCCTCGAACACCAGCGTGGACACCGCCGCGGCGAGCTCGGCCGCGCCCAGCCCACGCCACACACCCGAGCGCAGGCACTCGGCCACCAGCAGGTCGGCCTCCGACCAGATCCGGGCCAGCCGCCGTCCCTCGTCGGTGGCCACCGGGGCGACGTCGGCCACCTCGTGGTCGACGGGGTCCGCGCCCTCGACCACCGGCGGCGCCGCCGGGTCGGGCACCAGGTAGCCCAGCTCCTCGAGCACGTCGCAGGTGCGGTCGAACTGGCGGGTCAGCGAACCGGTGCGCTCGGCCATCCGCCGGTGGGTGGCCTCGGCCTCCCGGACCGCGCGCAGGTACCGCTCGGCGGCCCGCACCCGCTCCTCCCGGTCGGGCAGCGCGTGCACCGGGTGGGCCCGCAGCGCGCGGCGCAGGTCGTCGAGCACCGGGTCGTCGGCGGCCGCGGAGCGCTGCTTGACCCGCCGGGCGCCGAGGTCGTTCTCGACGCGGGCGTTGCGCAGCGTGGCGGCCAGGTCGCGGCGGGCGTGCGGGCTGCGGTGGTTGAAGTTCTTCGGCACCCGGACCCGGGCCAGCGCGGTGACCGGCGTCGGGAAGTCGACGGTGCCCAGCCGGCCGGCCCACTTGTCCTCGGTGAGCACCAGGGGGCGGGGCTCGGCCAGGTCGGTCACCCCGGGGTCGAGGACGACGGCCAGCCCCTGCCGCCGTCCCGACGGCACCCGGATGACGTCACCGGGCCGCAGCGCGGCCAGCGCGTCGGAGGCCTCCAGCCGCCGCTTGGCCGCCGAGTCGCGGTTCAGCTCCTTCTCCCGGTCGGAGACGTCCTGGCGCAGCCGCGCGTACCCCGCCACGTCGACGCCCTCGGCGTGCATCTCCTCGGCCCAGCGCTCGGCGTCCCGCTCGTGCCGCGCCGCGGAGCGGGCCAGCCCGACGACCGAGCGGTCGGCCTGGAACTGGGCGAAGGAGGAGCCCAGCAGCTCGCGGGCGCGGGCCCGGCCGAAGGAGCTGACCAGGTTGACGGCCATGTTGTAGCTGGGCCGGAACGACGACTTCAGCGGGTAGGTGCGGGTGCTGGCCAGCCCGGCGACGACCGAGGGGTCCATGCCCGGCGCCCAGACGACGACGGCGTGCCCCTCGACGTCGATGCCGCGCCGCCCGGCCCGGCCGGTCAGCTGGGTGTACTCCCCCGGGGTGACGTCGACGTGCGCCTCGCCGTTCCACTTGACCAGCCGCTCCAGGACGACGGTCCGCGCCGGCATGTTGATCCCCAGCGCCAGGGTCTCGGTGGCGAACACCGCCTTGACCAGGCCGCGGACGAAGCACTCCTCGACGGTCTCCTTGAACGCCGGGACCAGGCCGGCGTGGTGCGCGGCGATGCCGGCCAGCAGCCCCTCGCGCCACTCCCAGAAGCCGAGGACGTGCAGGTCCTCCTCCGGCAGCGACCCGGTGCGCTCGTCGATGATCGCGGCGATCTCGGCGCGCTCGTGCTCGTCGGTCAGCCGCATCCCCGACCGCAGGCACTGGTCCACCGCGGCGTCGCAGCCGTTGCGGCTGAACACGAACGTGATCGCCGGCAGCAGCCCGGATCGGTCCAGCCGCTCGATGACGTCCGGCCGCGCCGGCGGCTTGTAGCGCGGCTTGTGCCAGTCCCGCTCGCGGCGCGAGCCGCCGTTGCCACCGCCCCAGGTGTCCAGCCGCCGCTCGTGCTCGCGCACGTACCGGACCAGCTCCGGGTCCACGACGCTGGCGCCCCGCTCCCGGGTGGACAGGGTGCGGGCGCTCTCGCCCTGCTCGGCGGCGTGCGCGGCCGGGCGCAGGCTGAACAGGTCGAACACCCTGTTGCCGACCAGCATGTGCTGCCACAGCGGGATCGGGCGGACCTCGCTGACGACCACCTTCGTGTGGCCGCGGACCGTGACCAGCCAGTCGGCGAACTCCTCGGCGTTGCTGACCGTCGCCGACAGCGACACCAGGGTCACCGACTGCGGGAGGTGGATGATCACCTCCTCCCACACCGCGCCGCGGAAGCGGTCGGCGAGGTAGTGCACCTCGTCCATCACGACGTAGCCCAGGCCGTCGATCGCCGGGGAGTCCGCGTAGAGCATGTTGCGCAGCACCTCGGTGGTCATCACGACCACGGGCGCGTCGCCGTTGATGGCGTTGTCACCGGTCAGCAGGCCGACCCTGGCCTCGCCGTAGCGGTCGACCAGGTCGTTGTACTTCTGGTTGGACAGCGCCTTGATCGGCGTCGTGTAGAACGCCTTGCGCCCCTCGGTCAGCGCCTTGTGGACGGCGAACTCCCCCACCACCGTCTTGCCCGCCCCCGTCGGCGCGCAGACCAGGACGCCGGCGCCCTCGTCGAGCGCCTCGCACGCCTCCACCTGGAACGGGTCGAGGGAGAAGCCGAGCTCCGAGGTGAAGTCGGCCAGCGCAGGGTGGGCGGTGCGCCGCCGGGCAGCCGCGTAGCGCTCAGCGGGGCTGGACATAGCTCCACGTTAGGCGCGTCTTCGTCTTGTGGCGCGGTCAGCCGGATTGGCAGGCCTGTTGGGGATAACGACAGTACGGGTGACAGCCGGTGATCAGCTCAGCTGATCGTCGCCGGTCCTGGCTCACCACTGGTGCTGAGCCAGGACGCCCGCCGGTGATCTCAGCTGATCACCGGCGGGCCGGCGTCAGCGGCCGGTGCCGACCACGGTGAGCGCGCCCGGCACGCAGACGCTGGTGGCCGGCAGCGGCGCGACCGGCTCCCCGTCGGCGTAGGCGGTGAGCCCCTGCCCCGCCAGCCCGACCCGTCGGGCGCGGTGCACGGTGACCGCGGGGTGCTCGACGTGCGTGCCGGCGGTCAGCCGCGAGCGGGTGCGCACCAGCTCCCGGCGGCTGACCGGCCCGACGACGGTGACGTCGAAGACCCCGTCGGCGGGGTCGGCGGCCGGGCAGACCCGCATGCCGCCGCCGTACCAGGAGGTGTTGCCGACCGCGACCAGCCTGACCGGGAGGGTCCGCTCCGCCCCGTCGAGGACGACGGTGAGCTCGCGCGGCCGCAGCCGGGCGAGCTCGGCGAGGACCGCGACGTCGTAGCGCCGCGGCCCGCGCGGCCAGCGCAACCGGTTGGCCCGGTCGGTCACGGCGGAGTCGAAGCCGCAGCACAGCACGGTGGCCCACCAGCGGTCCCCGGTGCGGCCGGCGTCGACGGCCCGCGTCTGCCCCGCCCGCAGGTCCTCGGCGGCGGCCCGTGCCGCGGCGACCGGGTCGGCCGGCACACCCAGGGCGAGGGCCAGGTCGTTGCCGGTCCCGGCGGGGACGACGGCCAGCGGGACCCCCGTGCCGGCGACCGCCTGCAGGCCGGCGTGCGCCGCGCCGTCCCCACCGATCGCGACGACTGCGCCGGTGCCGGCGGCGACCGCCGCGGTGGCCTCCCGCTCGGCGGCCGCGCGCGTGCCCGCGGGCAGCACCCGTGGGCGCAGACCGCCGGCGCGCAGCGTGCCGAGCACGGCGGCCGCGGCGGCGCCGGCGCGTCCCCGCCCCGCGGCGGGGCTGACCAGGACGGCGACCTCGACGCGGGCTCTCAGCGCCGGGTGTGCGCCGGGCCGTCGAGCGGCGCGGCCCGGGCCTCCGCGGCGGGGTCCTCCCGGCGCAGGTCGTCGTACGGCGTGGGCGCGACGTCGAGCGCGGACGGCTCCGCGTCCAGCCGGGACGGCGCCGCGTCCAGCGGCGAGGCCTCGTCGTCCCCCAGCCCGTGGAAGTGCTGGACGGCGTCCCGCTTGGCCCGCCGCCGGTCGACGAACCGGGCGACCTGGATGGCCAGCTCGAACAGCACGATCATCGGCCCGGCCATGAGCAGCATGGTGAACGGGTCCTGTGTGGGGGTGACGAACGCGGCGAAGACGACGGTGAGGAAGAAGATCCACCGCCGGGCCCCGCTCAGCGTCTGGTAGCTCAGGACGCCGACCAGGTTGAGCGCCACCGCCACCAGCGGCACCTCGAAGCTCACCCCGAACGCCACGAGCAGGGAGAGCATGAAGCCGATGTACTCCGGTGCGGTGAGCGCGATGACCGTGCCCTCGCCGGCCAGGCCGAGCAGCAGCTCCAGCCCTGCCGACAGCGAGACGTAGGCCAGCACCGCGCCCAGGGCGAACAGCGTGGTGGAGACCAGCACGAAGCCGACGCCGTAGCGCTTCTCGTTGCGCTTGAGCCCCGGGGTGACGAACGCCCACAGCTGGTAGAGCCAGATCGGCGCGGACAGCACGGCGCCGGCCAGCAGGCTGACCTTGATCCGGATGAAGACCCCGCCGAAGACGTCGGTGATCAGCAGCCCGCAGCCGCCGTCTGCCTGCCCGTCGTAGCGCAGGTCCGCGGGCAGCCCGCAGTACGGCGCCCGGATGAAGTCCCCCAGGCCGTGCTCGTACCACCAGAAGGCGACGGCCGTGGCGACCAGCAGGGCGATGAGCGCCTTGCCGATCCGGTTGCGCAGCTCGGTGAGGTGCGCGACCAGCGTCATCGTCGCGGCCGGGTCGCGCGGCGCTCGGCGCCGGCGCAGGCCGGACCGGCGGGCGTGCTCGCTCATGGTGCTGCCGGGGGTGGGGGTCAGCGGGTGCTGTCGGCCGGACCGGTCTGGGTGGCGCGGGCGCGCAGCTCGGCGGCCCGGGCCTCCGCGGCCCGCGCCTCGGCCTCGAGCGCCTCGCGCTCGCGGTCGGCGGCGGGAGCAGGCGGGAGCACCTCACCGCGGACCGGGGAGGTCTTGGCGGCGTCCTTGGTGCGGACGTCGTCGTCCTTCATGCCCTTCATCTCGCCCTTGAAGATCCGCAGCGAGCGGCCCAGCGAGCGCGAGGCGTCCGGCAGCTTCTTGTAACCGAAGAGCAGCAGGATCGCCAGCAGGATGAGGCCGATCTCCAGCGGTCCGAGGTTGGGCATGGCTGGTCCTCCGTAGGTGGGTGGCGTCGTCGATGCTACGTGCCCCGCGGGCGCCTGCCGCCCCCAAGACGAGGGGGGTCAGGAGGAGGGCTGCTGCACCTGGCCGGCGCGGGCGGCGGTGGCCTGGGCCTCGGTGAGCAGCGGGCGGACCTCCCGCTCCAGCGCCGTGAGCTCCCGGCGCAGCCGCCCGCCCGCACCGAGCAGCCCGTGCACCAGCGCACCCAGCACGACCAGTGCCAGCACGGCGACGGCGATCCACACGACGGTCAGCAGCACGGGAGGGACCCTAGTCGGCGGAGGTGGCCGGGAGCTGTCCGTCGGCTGGATAGCGGGTGAGCGCGGCGCGGGCGTCCGCGGCGACGGCCGCGGCCAGCTCGGCGGGCTCCTCGACGGTGGCCGCCCCACCGAGGGAGGCGACCAGGCGCTTGGCCCACGCCACGTCGGCGGTGCGGACGGCGACGGCGAGCCCGCCGTCCTCGAGCTCGCGCACGTCCTCGACCGGGTAGTACTCGGCGACCCAGCGGGCGGTGCGGGCCAGCCGCAGCCGGACGACGGGCGAGCCGGGCCCGGGCTGGTAGAGCCCGGCGTCGACGTCGCGCAGGGGCACGCCGGGCGGCGGGGACGACGGCTCGTCGAGGACCCGCACGTCGTCGACCCGGTCGAGCCGGAACAGCCGGACGCCGGCGACCTCGCGGGACCACGCCTCGAGGTACCAGCGGCCGTCGACCAGCAGCAGCCGCAGCGGGTCGACGGTGCGCTCGGTGCGCTCGTCGCGGGTGGGCACGTAGTAGGTGAGGTGCAGCGCCCGGCCGCGCTCCAGCCCCTCCCGGACGACGGCCAGCGCCTGCTCCTTGGCGTCGACCGACAGCGCCACCGGGGTGACCCGCTCGGCGGCGTGCCCGGCGGCGGCGGAGACCTTGGCCAGCGCGCGGCTGACCGCCTCCCGCTCGGCGAGGCCGGGCAGCTCCACCAGCGCGCGCAGCGCGACGACCAGGGCGACCGCCTCGTCGGTGGTCAGCCGCAGCGGGCGGACCATGCCGGCGGTGAAGGTGACCCGCACGCGGTCGCCCTCGAAGGCCAGGTCGATGAGGTCCCCGGGCCCGTAGCCGGGCAGCCCGCACATCCACAGCAGCTCCATGTCCCGGCGCAGCTGCCGCTCGGGGACGCCGAAGTCGCGGGCCACCTCGGCCAGCGGCACCCCCTCGGGGCGGGCGGTGAGGTACGGGACGAGCGACAGCAGCCGGGTCATCCGCTCGGTGGTCGTGGGCGCGCTCACGCCGTCTCCCCCGACGGCGCCATCGCCGCGAGCCGGGTCAGTCGCTCGACGACCGCCCGGCGCACCGCTGCCGGCGCCTCCACGACGACGTCGGCGCCGTAGGAGGCGATCTCGCCGGCCAGCCGCGCCGGCTCGGTGGTGCGCAGCTCCAGCCGGTCGTCCCCGTCCTCGGCCGGGCCGAGCGGGACGGCGTGCCGGCGCAGCCCGACCGCGGTGCCGGGGCGGGCGCGCACGACCACGAGCTGCTCCTCCCCCCGGGCCTGCCCGGCGACCATCGCCGCGAGGTCGACGTCCTCCGGCGGCTCGAACGCACCCGCCGGGCCGCTCGCCCTCGGCGTCCCGACGACGCGGGAGAGCCGGAACACCCGGGGCGCCTGGCGGTCGAGGTCCAGCCCGCCGAGGTACCAGCGCCCGTGCCAGGCGACGACGCCCCACGGCTGCACACGGCGGCGGGTGGGGGCGTCCTCGTCGGGACGGCGGTAGTCGAAGGTGAGCACCCGTCGGTCGCGGGCCGCGGCGTAGCAGGGCTCGAAGGCCGGCTCGTCGGAGTCCAGCCGCGGGCGCAGCGGGATCGCCCGGGAGGTGTCGACGTCCACCCCGGCGGCCTTGAGCTTCACCAGCGCGCTCTGCGCGGCGCCGGCCAGCTGCGCGGACTCCCACAGCCGCAGCGCCAGGCCGACCGCGGCGGCCTCCTCGCCGGTGAGGGTGATCTCGGGCAGCTCGTAGTCGGCGCGGGCGATGCGGTAGCCGTCCTCGGTGTCGAAGACGCTGGTGCGGCCGGTCTCCAGCGGGACGCCCATCTCGCGCAGCTCGGCCTTGTCCCGCTCGAACATCCGCTTGAACGCCTCGTCGGCGCGGGCGGTGCCGTCGTCGGGCTCGTAGCCGGGGACGGTGGCCCGGATCTTCGCCGCGGTCACGTACTGCCGGGTGCCGAGCAGGGCGATGACCAGGTTCACCAGTCGCTCCGCCCGCTTCGCCGCCACGCGTCCAGACTAGACAAAGGACCCCCTGCCCCCGCTGCTCGCACGCTCGCAGCGGGACCCTGCAGGGGGCCACCGAGGAGCGTGGGGGGCACCGGGGTCCTTACGCTGCCCGCGTGGGGGAACCAGGCTCGAGGACTCAGCGGATCCGGTGGCGCCGTGGGACGGTGACCGCCCTCGGCCGCGCCTGGCGGGACGCGCAGGAGCTCACCGCGGAGGTGGCCGGCGACGGCGAGGTGCGGGCTCTGGCGCACCCCTCGCTGGTCGGCGTCCCGGAGGTCGGCGACACCGTCCTGCTCAACACCACGGCCTGGGCGCAGCGGCTGGGCACCGGGGGCTACGCGCTCGTCGTCGCCGTCCCCGACCGGCTGCCGCCGGACCCGACCGGCCCCGGGCACCTGGTCAAGGCCCGGTACACCCCGCTGCAGGTGAGCGTCCAGGGCGTCGACGAGCAGGACACCGAGCACCACCGCACGATCGCCGAGGCCGAGGACCTCGCCGGGATGCCGGTCGTCGTCGCCGACCTGCACTCCGCGCTGCCGGCCGCGCTCATCGGCGTGCTGGCCACCGACCCCGACCTCCGGGTCGCCTACGTCATGACCGACGGCGGCGCGCTGGTCGCCGGCTTCTCCCGCACGCTGTCCTCGCTCGCGCCGTCGCTGGCCGGGGTGGTGACCGTGGGCCAGGCGTTCGGGGGCGACCTGGAGGCGGTCACCCTGCACACCGGGCTGCTGGCCGCCAAGCACGTGCTGGGCGCCGACGTGGCGATCATCAGCCAGGGACCGGGCAACCTGGGCACCGGGACGTCGTGGGGCTTCTCCGGGGTGGCCGCGGGCGAGGCGTGCAACGCGGTGACGGTGCTCGGCGGGGAGCCGGTCGGGGCGCTGCGCATCTCCGACGCCGATCCGCGCCCGCGCCACCGCGGGGTGTCGCACCACTCGCTGACCGCCTTCGGCCGGGTGGCGCTCGGCGGGGTGACGCTGGTGGCGCCGCGCGGGCTGGGCTCCGAGCTGGGCAGCCAGGTCGAGGAGGACCTCGCTGGCCAGCCGCAGCGCAACCAGGTGGTGTGGATGGACGTCGACGGTCTCGAGGAGGCGCTGGGCCTGTCGCCCGTGCCGCTGTCGACGATGGGCCGCGGCTTCCCGGAGGAGCGCGCCTACTTCCTCGCCGCGGCCGCCGCCGGCCGCTACGCCGCCCTGCAGGTGCCCCTGGACTGATCGTCGGCCTACCGGCCGACAACGCGGCCAGGTGCCGTCCCCCTGCTGCGCTGAGCCCTGCCGTCGCACTCCGTCGGGGAGCCTCCGGCCCCCTCGCCGCAGCACGACCCCTCGCAGAGCGCGCCGCGGCGAGGGGCTCACATGCTGGCGATGAGCTTGTCCACGCGCTCGTCGACGGCCTTGAACGGGTCCTTGCACAGCACGGTGCGCTGGGCCTGGTCGTTGAGCTTGAGGTGCACCCAGTCGACGGTGAAGTCGCGGCGCTTCTCCTGGGCCTTGCGGATGAACTCCCCGCGCAGCCGCGCCCGGGTGGTCTGCGGCGGCACGTTCTTGGCCTCGAACACCCGCGGCTCGTGCGCCACCCGGTCGACCTGGTTGTTGCGCTCGAGCAGGTAGTACAGGCCCCGCTTGCGGCTGATGTCGTGGTAGGCGAGGTCCATCTGGGCGATCCGCGGGGAGCTCATCGGCAGGTCCCGCTTGGCCCGGTAGCGCTCGATGAGCTGGTACTTCGTGGCCCAGTCGATCTCCCGCTCGATGAGCGAGAGATCACCGGTGTCGACGGCCTTGAGCACCCGGCCCCACAGTTCGAGCATCTGCCGGTGCACCGGGCCGAAGCCCTCGCGGTCGACGAACTCCGCGGCCCGGGAGTGGTACTCGCCCTGGATCTCCAGCGCCGACATCTCCTTGCCGTTGGCCAGCCGCACCTTGCGCCGTCCGGTCATGTCGTGGCTGATCTCGCGGATGGCCCGGATCGGGTTCTCCAGCGTCATGTCCCGGATCGGCACGCCGGCCTCGATCATCCGCAGCACCAGGTCGGTGACGGCGACCTTGAGCAGCGTCGTCGTCTCGTTCATGTTCGAGTCGCCGACGATCACGTGCAGCCGCCGGTAGCGCTCGGCGTCGGCGTGCGGCTCGTCGCGGGTGTTGATGATGGGCCGCGAGCGGGTGGTCGCCGAGGAGACGCCCTCCCAGATGTGCTCGGCACGCTGGCTGAGGCAGTAGATCGCCCCGCGCGGGGTCTGCAGCACCTTGCCGGCGCCGACGACGATCTGCCGGCTGACCAGGAACGGGATGAGGACGTCGGCCAGCCGGCTGAACTCGCCGTGCCGGCCGACCAGGTAGTTCTCGTGGCAGCCGTAGCTGTTGCCGGCGGAGTCGGTGTTGTTCTTGAACAGGTAGATGTCGCCCGTGACGCCCTCCTCGGCCAGCCGCTGCTCGGCGTCGACCAGCAGGCCCTCGAGGATCCGCTCCCCGGCCTTGTCGTGGACGACGAGCTCGCTCAGGTCGTCGCACTCGGCGGTGGCGTACTCCGGGTGGCTGCCCACGTCGAGGTACAGGCGGGAGCCGTTGCGCAGGAAGACGTTGGAGCTGCGCCCCCACGACACCACGCGGCGGAACAGGTATCGGGCGACCTCGTCCGGGGACAACCGGCGCTGGCCGCGGAAGGTGCACGTGACGCCGTACTCGGTCTCGATGCCGAAGATCCGTCGTTCCACGCACCGACTCTAGGCGCCGATGGCGACAGGGGGCGCCCGGCGCGCACGCCCCGGCGGGCCCATCGCCTCAGGAGCGGGACGGCGGACCCGGCCACCGGCGGTCGGCAGCGGCGTGACCGTGACCTGGTCAGGTCGTCGCACGCGGTGCCGCAGGGGTGACGCCGTCCGGCCCGACCGCCGGGTGCCGAACGCGGGTCGCCCGTCAGGTCGCCGGGGACTCTCCCCCGCTGCCCGCCGTCCCGCCGCTGTCCGGCGCGCTGGGCTCGCCGAGGCCGGCCGGGGTGCCCGGCTGCGGCACGCTCGGCGCGTGCGCGGCGGTGTGCGGCTCCTCGCCCTCGACGACCACACCGTCGGCCTGCTGCTCGAGCAGCGGGCGCAGCGCGGCACCGAGGAGCCGGCGGAAGGCGCGCTTGGGCCGCCGCCGGTCGAGCACGGCGACCTCGAGCTGCTCGGCCGACAGCAGCGCCGGGCCGCCGTTGCCGGAGCTGGTGGCGGGGCTGACCGCCGACAGCGCCTGGACGCCGACCCGCAACGCCTCGCCCAGCCCCATGCCGGGCAGGAAGTGCTCGCGCAGGTTGGCGCTGACCACGTCGGCCTGACCGCCCATGACGACGAAGTCCGGCTCGTCGACGACCGAGCCGTCGAAGGTGAGCCGGTAGAGCTGGTCGGTCTCCGGGGTCTCACCGACCTCGGCGACGCAGAGCTCGACCTCGAAGGGCTTGCTCTGCTGGGTGAAGATCTCACCGAGGGTCTGCGCGTAGGCGTTGGCGATGACCCGGCCGGTGACGTCGCGGCGGTTGTAGCTGTAACCGCGGACGTCGGCCAGCCGGACGCCGGCCACCCGCAGGCTCTCGAACTCGCTGTAGCGGCCGACGGCGGCGAAGCCGATCCGGTCGTAGAGCTCGCCGACCTTGTGCAACGTGGAGCTGGGGTTCTCGGCGATGAACAGCACGCCGTCGGCGTAGGTGACGACGGCGACGCTGCGGCCGCGTGAGATGCCCTTGCGGGCGTACTCCGAGCGGTCCCGCATGATCTGCTCGGGCGTGGCGTAGTACGGCATCGTCATGGCGTCAGCCCTGCCCGTCCGCGGCGGCCCGCTCGTCGGTGATGTCGGAGGCTACGGCGGCGACCTCGTCGTCGGTCAGCCGGACCGCGCCCTCGGCGTCCACCCGGTAGACGATCGGGTACAGCCGGCGCACCGGGTCGGGCCCACCGGTGGCGGAGTCGTCGTCGGCGGCGTCGTAGAGCGCCTCGACCAGGCTGCGCGTGGCGACCTCCGCCGACAGGTTCGGCCGCCAGGTCTTCTTCAGCGAGCCGCGGGCGAACAGCGAGCCGGAGCCGACGGCGGAGTAACCGCGCTCCTCGTAGTTCCCGCCGGTGACGTCGTAGCTGAAGATCCGCCCCGGGGCGGATCCGGGAGCGGCGTCGAGGTCGAACCCGGCGAACAGCGGGACGACGGCCAGGCCCTGCAGCGCGGCGCCGAGGTTGCCGCGGATCATCTGGGCCAGCCGGTTGGCCTTGCCGTCGAGGGAGAGCGTGAGGCCCTCGATCTTCTCGTAGTGCTCGAGCTCGACCTGGTAGAGCCGGACCATCTCGATGGCGATGCCGGCCGCGCCCGCGATGCCGATGACCGACCAGGTGTCGGCCGGGTAGACCTTCTCGATGTCGCGGCTGGAGATCAGGTTGCCCATGGTGGCCCGCCGGTCGCCGCCCATGAGGACACCGCCGTCGTAGGAGAGCGCGACGATCGTGGTGCCGTGCGGCGTGATGTCACCGACCGGCAGCTGCGGGACCGGCCGGCGGCCCGGCAGCAGGTCCGGGGCCGCGGTCGCCAGGAAGTCGGTGAACGAGGAACCCACCCGGTCCAGGTAGGCGGGCGGGAACCCGCTCCGGCCAGCCGAATACTCGCTCACCCATCCGCCTCTCTCGCCGCCGGGAAACCAGCGGCTTCGCTCGATCGACGCCTCACCGACGACCCTCTGCGGGCTCGTCAGGACGTCGTCACGACCCTACCGGCGGGCCGTCGGACGGGCGCTCGGAGCCAGGACTGCCCACGAACGACTGCTGGATCCGGGCGAGGAGCTGACGCTCGCGATGGGCGTCGACGTACAAGGCCGCCGTGTGCAGCAAGCCCGGATCGTCGCGGAAGAGCCCCAGTCCGTGGTTGCACCGCTGACACAGCAACTGCCTCGTCGCACCGGTCTCGTGGTCGTGGTCCAGGTGCTGGGCCGGATCGCCGCAGATGGCACAGCGGCCGTCCTGGGCCGCTCGCATGCCGGCCACCTCGGCTTTGCTCAGCTTGTACTTGCGGTAGAAGTAGCCAGCCGAGTTGGCCGCGCGATCACACGCGCGGCAGCGTGAGCCGAATCCGGAGACAATCCTGGCGTTCCGCGTGTAGTCCTCGTGCGCGACCGGCTGCTCGCACGACGGGCACCAGCGGAACCCCTCCGGGATCCACGAGTGGTCCCGGACCTCCCTGCCCAAGGACCGACGGCGGTCGCGGTACCAGGCCCTGTTGCGCGCACGGTTACAGGCCAGACAGTAGAAGGACAGCCCGTCCGTCAGCGTGCGGTTACGACCGAACTCTGTGGCCGGCTTTTCCTCTCCGCACGACGGACACTGCTTGGTCACTACGCAGCGCAATCAGAAAATCACTCTCCGCCCTTCTGTACGTAGCTCCGAACGAACTCTTCCGAGTTCTCCTCGAGCACCTCGTCGATCTCGTCGAGGATGGAGTCGAGGTCCTCGGTGACCTCCTTGTGCCGCTCGGCGACCTCGGCGTCGACCGACGCCTCGACCTCCTCGGTCTCCTCCCGCGTGCGCGTCGAGCGCTGCTGACCGCCGCTGTCCCTCGTGGCCATGGGTTCCTCCCGGTGCAGGTCGTGGCTGGTGCCTGTTGCTGAAGTTACCCGCGGGGTGCGACGTTCGGAGGTCGACCGACCGGGGGTCAGCCGCCGGTGATCGTGTCGACCAGTTCCTGGGCCGAGGACGTCGACTCGAACAGCTCGCCCACGTGGTCGCGGGTACCGCGCAGCGGCTCCATCGTCGGGATGCGGACCAGGTTCTCCCGGCCGAGGTCGAACACCACCGAGTCCCACGACGCCGCGGCCACCTGGGCCGGGTAGCGGCGCAGGCACTCACCGCGGAAGAACGCCCGGGTGTCGGCCGGCGGGCGCACCATCGCGCGCGTCACCTCGTCGTCGGTGAGCAACCGCTGCATCGAGCCGCGGGACACCAGCCGGTGGTAGAGCCCCTTCTCCGGCCGCACGTCGGAGTACTGCAGGTCGACCAGGCGCAGCCGCGAGTCGCCCCAGGCCAGGTCGTCGCGCGAGCGGTAGCCCTCCAGCAGCCGCAGCTTCGCCGGCCAGTCCAGCCGGTCGGCACAGCGCATCGGGTCGTCGGCGAGGTCCTCGAGCACCTCGGCCCACCGGCGCAGCACGTCGGCGGTCTGCCCGTCGTCGTCCCCGCGGTGGTCGACGTGCCGCTGGGCCATCTCCAGGTAGGTCTGCTGCACCTCCAGCGCGGTCATCCGCCGCCCGTCGCGCAGCTTCACCTTGTGGGTCAGCGACGGGTCGTGGCTGATCGCCTGCAGTTCGGCCACCGGCTCCTCGAGGGCGAGGTCGCGGGTGAGGGTGCGCGCCTCGATCATGTCCAGGACCAGCGCCGTCGTCCCGACCTTGAGGTAGGTCGACAGCTCGGCGAGGTTCGCGTCGCCGATGATCACGTGCAGCCGGCGGTACTTGTCGGCGTCGGCGTGCGGCTCGTCGCGGGTGTTGATGATCGGCCGTTTGAGCGTGGTCTCCAGGCCCACCTCGACCTCGAAGAAGTCCGCGCGCTGGGACAGCTGGAAGCCCTGCGTGCGGCTCTCCGTGCCGATGCCCACCCGCCCGGACCCGGCGACCACCTGCCGCGTGACGAAGAACGGGATCAGCCCGCGGATGATGTCCAGGAACGGGGTGCGCCGGTCCATCAGGTAGTTCTCGTGGGCACCGTAGGAGGCGCCCTTGCCGTCGGTGTTGTTCTTGTACAGCTGGATCGGCTGGGTGCCCGGGACGCGCGCGGCCCGCCGGGCCGCCTCGGCCATCACCTGCTCCCCCGCCTTGTCCCACAGGACGACGTCGCGCGGGTTGGTGACCTCCGGCGTCGAGTACTCGGGGTGCGCGTGGTCGACGTAGAGGCGGGCCCCGTTGGTGAGGATGACGTTGGCCATCCCCGAGTCCTCCTCCAGGTCGTTGTGGTCCAGCGCCTGGGCCGGGGAGAGGTCGAACCCGCGGGCGTCGCGCAGCGGCGACTCCTCCTCGAAGTCCCACCGGGGCCGGCGCGGTGTCGGAGCCTCGGCGACCGCCCACGCGTTCACGACCTGGCTCGACAGCGTCGTCGGGTTCGCCGTCGGCTGCCCGGGCACCGAGATGCCGTACTCGACCTCGGTGCCCATGACCCGCCGCGCGCTCATGCCGCCACCCTAGGCGCCCGTGGCGACACCGTCCGGGCACGGGCAACCGGCCGCCGGCCGCGCGTCCGACCTGCCGACGGCGGACGGCCCGGCCCCCGCCGTCGCGGGAACCGGGCCGTCGCCTGACGTGCCGGAGCGGCCCTCCTGCAGGGCCCCGCCGCGAGCCTGCGGACGGTGGGGGCAGGAGGGTCCTCCTAGAGGTACTGCCCGGTGTTGGTCGCGGTGTCGATGGCACGGCCGGACTCGGTGCCCTTGCCGCTGATGAGCGTGCGGATGTAGACGATCCGCTCGCCCTTCTTGCCCGAGATCCGCGCCCAGTCGTCGGGGTTGGTGGTGTTGGGCAGGTCCTCGTTCTCCTTGAACTCGTCGAGGCACGCCTGCATCAGGTGCCCGACCCGCAGGCCGCCTGCACCGGTCTCCAGCCGCTCCTTGATCGCCATCTTCTTGGCGCGGTCGACGATGTTCTGCAGCATCGCGCCGGAGTTGAAGTCCTTGAAGTACAGGACCTCCTTGTCACCGTTGGCGTAGGTCACCTCGAGGAAGCGGTTCTCCTCGCTCTCGGTGTACATCCGCTCGACGGTCCGCTGGATCATCCCGCCGACGGTGGCCTCGCGGCTGTTGCCGTGCTCGGCGAGGTCGTCGGGGTGCAGCGGCAGCGTGGTGGTCAGGTACTTGCTGAAGATGTCGCGGGCGGCCTCCGCATCCGGCCGCTCGATCTTGATCTTCACGTCGAGGCGGCCCGGCCGCAGGATCGCCGGGTCGATCATGTCCTCGCGGTTGGAGGCGCCGATGACGATGACGTTCTCCAGCCCCTCCACGCCGTCGATCTCGCTGAGCAGCTGCGGCACGATCGTCGACTCGACGTCGGAGGACACGCCCGACCCGCGGGTGCGGAAGATCGAGTCCATCTCGTCGAAGAACACGATGACCGGCGTGCCCTCGCTGGCCTTCTCCCGCGCCCGCTGGAAGACCAGCCGGATGTGCCGCTCGGTCTCGCCGACGTACTTGTTGAGCAGCTCGGGGCCCTTGATGTTGAGGAAGTAGGACTTCGCCTGCCCCTCCCCCTTCACCGCGGCGACCTTCTTGGCCAGCGAGTTCGCCACCGCCTTGGCGATCAGCGTCTTGCCGCAGCCGGGCGGGCCGTACAGCAGGATGCCCTTGGGCGGGCGCAGCTCGTACTCGCGGAACAGGTCCGCGTGCAGGAACGGCAGCTCGACCGCGTCGCGGATCTGCTCGATCTGCCGGGACAGGCCGCCGATGTCGCCGTAGTCGATGTCGGGGACCTCCTCCAGCACGAGCTCCTCGACCTCGCTCTTGGGGATCCGCTCGTAGACGTAGCCCGAGCGGGTCTCCAGCAGCAGCGAGTCGCCGCTGCGCAGCGGCTGGTCGGTCAGGGAGTCGGCGAGGTGGACCACGCGCTCCTCGTCGGTGTGCCCGATGACCAGCGCGCGGGGGGCCTCCCCCTCGACCGGCTCGAGCAGCTCCTTGAGCATGACGACGTCCCCGGCGCGCTCGAAGCCGCACGCCTCGACGACGTTCATCGCCTCGTTGAGCATGACTTCCTGGCCGTGCTGGAGGCCGTCGGCCTCCACGGCCGGGGAGACCGAGACGCGCAGCTTGCGGCCGCCGGTGAAGACGTCGACCGTGCCGTCGTCGTGACGGGTGAGGAAGACGCCGTAGCCGGACGGCGGCTGGCCGAGCCGGTCCACCTCCTCCTTGAGCGTGACCAGCTGGTCACGCGCGTCGCGCAACGTGGTGGCGAGCTTGTCGTTGCGGTCGGAGAGGAAGGCCGCTCGGCCCTCCGCCTCCGCCACGCGCTCCTCCAGCACCCGCAGCTGGCGGGGGCTCTCCGCCACCTTGCGGCGCAGCAGGCCGATCTCCTCCTCCAGGTAGGAGATCTGGCTGAGCAGCGCCGTCACGTCACGCTCGCGCCGCGCTCTGAACTCGTCGGGACCATTGCCAAGACCGGGGCCCATCGCGCACCTCCGACACATCGGGAGAGCCAGGACGCAAATCTATACACGCCCGGCGACAGCGTGCCCGGGGCTCGCTGTAGGAGGACCCCCTGCCGGACGGGACCCTCAGTGCTTCTGTGCCCGGCGCTGGCGCACCGGGGGCACCACGCCCTCGGCCAGGCGCCGGGCGGTGACCAGGAACGCCGTGTGGGCGACCATCCGGTGCTCGGGGCGGACGGCCAGCCCCACCGCGTGCCAGGGCCGCAGCAGGGTCTCCCAGGCGTGCGGCTCGGTCCACACGCCCTGGGCGCGCAGCGCCTCCACGTAGGTGGACAGCTGGGTGGTCGTGGCCACGTACCCGACGAGCACGCCACCGGGGCGCAGCGCGGCGGCGACGGTGGGCAGCACCGCCCACGGCTCGAGCATGTCCAGGACGACGCGGTCGACGACCTCCTCGGCCGGGTGCTGGTCCAGGTCCCCCAGCCGCAGCGACCAGGCGGCCGGCACCTCGCCGAAGAAGGCCCCCACGTTCGCGCGGGCGACGTCGGCGAAGTCCTCCCGGCGCTCGTAGCTGGTGACGCTGCCGTGCTCCCCCACCGCGCGCAGCAGCGAGCAGGTCAGCGCGCCGGACCCGGCGCCGGCCTCGAGCACCCGCATGCCCGGGCCGATGTCCCCGAAGCCGACGATCTGGGCTGCGTCCTTGGGGTAGATGACCTGCGCGCCGCGGGGCATGGAGAGCACGAAGTCGGCCAGCAGCGGCCGGAACGCCAGGTAGCCGGTGTTCGCCGTCGAGTGGACGACGGAGCCCTCGGGGGCGCCGATGAGCTCGTCGTGCGCGATCGCGCCGCGGTGGGTGTGGAACTGCTTGCCCGGCTCCAGGACGACGGTGTGCAGCCGGCCCTTGGGGTCGGTGAGCTGCACCCGGTCGCCGGCGACGAAGGCGCCCGCCACCGGCTCCGCGGCCTCGGGCGTGTCGTCGATGGTCTCGGCGGTCTGCTGCTGCTCGTCCACGGGCCGCCAGCCTACGGAGGGGCCCGGAGCGGCCCGGCGCGCGCTCTCGGATCTGTCGGTGCCCGCGCCTAGCCTCGTGGACGTGACGACGATGGTGCAGACCGGGCAGCCCGCGGACGCGGCTGCCTCTTCCCCGGACGCTCCCGTCGCCGACACGGGGACGGCCGAGGGGCGGACGCCGCGCCGCCCCTCGCTGTCCCCGAGCCGGGCGGCCGACTTCAAGACCTGTCCGCTGCTCTACCGCTTCCGCACGATCGACCGGCTGCCCGAGCGCAAGAGCCTGGCCGCCGTGCGCGGCACGCTGGTGCACTCGGTGCTCGAGCGCCTCTACGACCTGCCCGCCCGCGAGCGCACCGCCGACGCGGCCCGCGAGCTGGTCGCCCCGGCGTGGGAGGAGCTGCGGGCCGACCCGGAGGTCGCCGCGCTGTTCGCCGAGGGCGGCGCGGCCGACGGCGCGCCGGCCGAGCAGCCGACGGAGGCCCCCTCGCTGGAGGCGTGGCTGGCCTCGGCCGGCAAGCTCGTGGACAACTACTTCTCCCTCGAGGACCCGTCGCGCATCGAGCCGCACGGGCGGGAGGAGCTGGTCGAGGTCACGCTGCCCGACGGGCTGCTGCTGCGCGGCTACGTCGACCGGCTCGACGTCGCGCCCAACGGGGCGCTGCGGGTGGTGGACTACAAGACCGGGTCCGTGCCGCGGGAGGCCTTCGAGGGCAAGGCCCTGTTCCAGATGAAGTTCTACGCGCTGGTGCTGTGGCGCACCCGCGGCGTGGTGGCCAGCCAGCTCAAGCTGCTCTACCTCGGCAACGGCGACGCGCTGACCTACTCACCCGACGAGGCCGAGCTGGTCCGCTTCGAGCGCACCCTGCAGGCGATCTGGGCGGCGATCGAGCGGGCGGTCGCGACCGGCGACTTCCGGCCCAACCGCACCCGGCTGTGCGACTGGTGCGACCACCAGGCGCTGTGCCCGTCCTTCGGCGGCACGCCGCCGCCCTTCCCGGCCGAGGCCGCGGCCGCCGCCGGGTGGCCGGCGCTGCCGATCGTCGAGCGCGCCTGAGGAAGGCCCCTGCTCCCCAGCTCGCGGCGGTGCCCTGCAGGGGGCCACGCCTCCGCAGGCTGGGGAGGGTGCCACGGGACCTGGACCGGCCGGGTCCGCCCGCGGGAGCATCGCCCATGCGCGGATACCGGGCCCCGCGGGCCTTCGACGGTGAGCGCTTCCTCCCCGGTGGGGCGCTGGTGCTGGTCGAGGGCCGCACGATCGTCGGCGTCGAGCCCGCCACGACCGCCGTCCCCGACGGCTGCCCGGTCACCGACGTCCCGGACGGCACACTGCTGCCCGGCCTGATCGACACCCACGTGCACCTGTGCGGGGACGGCGGCCCGCAGGCGCTGGAGCAGATCCCGGAGCTGGACTCCGGGCAGCTCGACGCGATCATCACCGCCGCCGAGCGGGAGACGCTGCGCGCGGGCGTCACCACCGTCCGCGACCTCGGCGACCACCGCGGGACGGTGCTGGACCGCGCGGGGCGGGCCGGCGAGCGGCCGACCGTCGTCGCCGCCGGCCCGCCGCTCACCTCACCGGGCGGGCACTGCTGGTCGATGGGCGGCGAGACGACCGGGGTGGACGCGCTGCGCCGCGCCGTCCGCGAGCGGGCCGAGCGGGGCGCGGGCGTGGTGAAGGTGATGGCCAGCGGCGGCGTCCTCACCCCCGGCACCGACCTCACCGCCTGCCAGTTCACGCTCGAGGAGCTGCGCGCGGTCGTCGACGAGGCGCACCGGCTCGGGCTGCCGGTGACCGCGCACGCGCACGGCCTGGCGGCGGTCGAGCGCAGTGTCGCGGCGGGCGTCGACGGCATCGAGCACTGCAGCTGCCTGACCGGTTCCGGCGTCCACCTGCCCGCCGGGCTGGGCGCCGCGCTGGCCGCCGCCGGCATCGACGTCTGCCCGACCGTGGGGTTCCTGCCGGGCGTGGACCCGCCGCCGCACGTGCGAGCGCGGATGGCCGCGGTCGGCGCGACCATCGAGGACCACCTGCCGCACGTGGCGGCCCTGCACCGGGCGGGCGTTGCCCTGCTGGCGGGCACCGACGGCGGGATCGGCCCGGCCAAGCGGCACGGGCAGGTGGCGTACGCGGTGGCCGACCTGGTCACCGCCTGCGGGGTGCCGCTCGCCGAGGCGCTGACCGCGGCGACGGCCCGGTCGGCGCGCGCGTGCGGGCTGGGCGAGCGGACGGGACGGCTGGCAGCCGGGTACGACGCCGACCTGCTGGTGGCCGACGGAGACGTCACCGTCGACGTCAGCGGCCTGCAGCGGCCGCGCGTGGTCGTCGCCCGCGGCCGGGAGGTGCGGCTCTAGGCCCGCGCGTCCACCGCCGGGCGGGCGGCGAGCACCGCGTGCAGCTCGGCCAGGTCCACGCCGACGAGGGTGTCCCGCAGCACCAGGCCGGGTGCCGGCGGGAGCGGCTGCAGGGACGGCACGCCGAGCACGGCGGCCCCGGCGGCCAGGCCTGCGGTCGAGCCGGCCACCGAGTCCTCCAGCACCACGCAGCCGGACGCCTCCACGCCCAGCTCGTCCATCGCCTGCAGGTAGGGCGCGGGGTCCGGCTTGCGGGCGGGGACCTCGTCACCGCAGACGGTGGCGTCGAACGGCGGGACGTCGGGGAACGCGCGGCCGATGGCGCCGAGCACGATGTCGGCCAGCCGGCGCGGCGTGGTGGTCACGAGCGCGGTCGGGACGGCGGCGTGCCGCACCTCGCTGAGCAGCTCGCGGGCGCCGGGGCGCCAGTGGATCTCCCCGGCGAGCAGCTCGGCGGTGCGGTCCTCCACCCAGCGGGCGTCCGCCAGGAACTGCTCCTCGCTGCGCCGCACCCCGATGTCGGCGTAGAGGACGTCGAGCGCCGTCCGCATGCTCGTGCCGACGGTCTGCTCCCGCGCGGCCTCGGACATCTCACCGCCCAGCTCCCGGGCGAGGGCGAACATCGCCTCGCCCCAGTACTGCTCGGTCTCGACGAGGGTGCCGTCCATGTCGCACAGCACGGCCTGCAGCCGCTCGCCGCTCGGTCCGCTGGTCTCCGGGATGCCCACTGGATCCACGGTACGGCGCGGCCGGGGCCCGGGCCGGTCCCCGGGCGGGCTCCCGGCGTGACGGTCACCGCACCCGGCGACGTGCTGGAAGGGCCTCCCTGCGGCCCGGCCCCGTCCCGGGGCCCGAACGGCCCCCTTGCAGGGTCCCGCCGCGAGCCTGCGAGTGGCGGGGGGCAAGGGAGTCCTTTCGGGGGTCCTCCTACTTCACTCGTCGTCGGTGCGATACCCGAGGTTCGGGGACAGCCACCGCTCGGCCTCGGCGAGCGTCCAGCCCTTGCGCCGGGCGTAGTCCTCGACCTGGTCGCGGCCGACGCGGCCGAGCACGAAGTACCGCGACCGCGGGTGGGCGAAGTACAGCCCGCTCACCGCGGCGCCGGGCCACATGGCCATGCTCTCGGTGAGCGTGATGCCGGTGGTCGCCTCGACGTCGAGCAGCTCCCAGATGGTCTGCTTCTCGGTGTGCTCCGGGCATGCCGGGTAGCCCGGCGCCGGGCGGATGCCGGTGTACTTCTCGGCGATCAGCGCGTCGTTGTCCAGGTGCTCGTCGACGGCGTAGCCCCAGAACTCCCGGCGCACCCGCTCGTGCAGCCGCTCGGCGAACGCCTCGGCCAGCCGGTCGGCCAGCGCCTCGAGCAGGATCGCGTTGTAGTCGTCGTGGGCGGCCTTGAACGCCGCGACCCGCTCGGCCGAGCCGAGGCCCGCGGTGACGGCGAACGCGCCCACGTAGTCGCGCAGCCCGGTCTCCCGGGGCGCCACGAAGTCCGCCAGCGACTTGCGCGGCGAGCCGTCGCGGCCCTGGGTCTGCTGGCGCAGCTGGTGCAGCGTCGTCCGGACGGCGGTGCGCGACTCGTCGGTGTAGACCTCGATGTCCTCGCCGTCCACCCGGTTGGCCGGGAACAGCCCGAACACGCCGTTCGCCGTGAGCCACTTCTCGCCGACGATCCGGTCGAGCATCGCCTGCGCGTCCTCGTACAGCCGCCGCGCGGCCTCGCCGGTCGCCGGGTTGTGCAGGATGTCGGGGAACCGGCCGCGCATCTCCCAGGCGTTGAAGAACGGCTGCCAGTCGACGTACGGGCGCAGCTCTTCCAGCGGGTAGTCCTCGAACACCCTCGTGAACTGGGTGGCCCGCCCGTGCAGGTGGTCGCAGTCGGCGCCCGAGCACACGTCCCGGGCCTGCTGCAGCAGCATCCGCGGCCGCGGCGGCAGGTAGTCGCTCCAGTCGACCGGCAGCGCCGCGGCGCGGGCGTCGTCCAGCGGCAGCAGCGCGCGGGTGTCCCGGCGGGCCTCGTGCCGCTCGCGGAGCCCGGCGTACTCGGTCTGCACGTCGGCCAGCAGCCTGGGCCGCTGCTCGTTGCTCAGCAGCGCGGCCACGACCGGCACCGAGCGGGAGGCGTCCTTCACCCAGATCACCGGGCCGTGGTAGCGCGGGGCCACCTTGACCGCGGTGTGCGCGCGCGAGGTCGTCGCCCCGCCGATGAGCAGCGGGATGTCGAAGCCCTGCCGCTCCATCTCGGCGGCCAGGTTGCTCATCTCGTCCAGCGACGGGGTGATCAGCCCGGACAGGCCGATGACGTCGGCGCCCTCGGCCTTGGCGGCGTCCAGGACCTTCTGCGCCGGCACCATGACGCCGAGGTCGACGACGTCGTAGTTGTTGCACTGCAGGACGACGCCGACGATGTTCTTGCCGATGTCGTGGACGTCGCCCTTCACGGTGGCCATCACGACCTTGCCGTTGCTGCGCTCGACGTCCCCGGGCTGCTTCTCCGCCTCGATGAACGGGATGAGGTGGGCGACGGCCTTCTTCATCACGCGGGCGGACTTGACCACCTGCGGCAGGAACATCTTCCCGGCGCCGAACAGGTCGCCGACGACGTTCATCCCGCTCATGAGCGGGCCCTCGATCACCTCGATCGGCCGGCCGCCGCGCTCGGCGATCTGCGCCCGCAGCTCCTCGGTGTCGGCCTCGACGAACTCGTCGATGCCCTTCACCAGGGCGTGGGTGATGCGCTCCCCGACCGGCAGCGCCCGCCACTCCTCGGAGGCGACCTCCTGCTGGGCGCCACTGGCGGCGTACTCGCCGGCGATCTCCAGCAGCCGCTCGGTGGCGTCGGGGCGGCGGTTGAGGACGACGTCCTCGATCCGCTCGCGCAGCCGCTCGGGCACCTCGTCGTAGACCTCCAGGGCCCCGGCGTTGACGATGCCCATGTCCATGCCGGCAGTGACCGCGTGGTACAGGAACACCGCGTGGATGGCCTCGCGCACGCGGTTGTTGCCGCGGAAGGAGAACGACACGTTCGACACGCCGCCCGACACCAGCGCGCCGGGCAGGTTCTCCTTGATCCAGCGGGTGGCCTCGATGAAATCCAGCCCGTAGTTCGCGTGCTCCTCGATGCCCGTGGCGACGGCGAAGACGTTGGGGTCGAAGATGACGTCCTCGGCCGGGAACCCGACCTGCTCGACGAGGATGTCGTAGGCCCGCCGGCAGATCTCCTGGCGCCGCTGCAGCGAGTCGGCCTGGCCCTGCTCGTCGAAGGCCATGACGACGACCGCCGCGCCGTGCTTGCGGCACAGCCGCGCCTGCTGGACGAACTCCTCCTCCCCCGCCTTGAGGGAGATGGAGTTGACGATCGACTTGCCCTGCACGCACTTGAGGCCGGCCTCGATGACCTCCCACTTGGAGGAGTCGACCATCACCGGCACGCGGCAGATGTCGGGCTCGGCGGCGACCAGCTTGAGGAAGCGGTCCATCGCCTCGACGCCGTCGATCATCCCCTCGTCCATGTTGACGTCGATGACCTGGGCGCCGGCCTCCACCTGCTGGCGGGCGACGGCGAGGGCCGTCGGGTAGTCGCCGGCGCGGATGAGGTTGCGGAAGCGGGCCGAGCCGGTGATGTTGGTCCGCTCGCCGACGTTGACGAACAGCGAGTCCTCGTCGACGACCAGCGGCTCCAGGCCGGACAGCCGCAGCGCCGGGCGCGCCCGGGGCGGCGTGCGCGGGGCCCGGCCCTCGACGGCCGCGGCGATCGCGGCGATGTGCGCCGGCGTCGTCCCGCAGCAGCCGCCGACCAGGTTGACGAAGCCGGCGTCGGCGAACTCGGCGAGCACGGCCGCGGTCTCCTCGGGCGACTCGTCGTACTCGCCGAAGGCGTTGGGCAGGCCGGCGTTCGGGTAGCAGGAGACGTGGGTGTCGGCGACCCGCGCCAGCTCGGCGAGGTAGGGCCGCATCTCCCCGGCGCCCAGTGCGCAGTTCAGCCCGACCAGCAGCGGGCGCACGTGCCGGATCGAGTACCAGAACGCCTCGGTGACCTGTCCGGACAGCGTGCGGCCGGACGCGTCGGTGATGGTGCCGGAGACCATCACCGGCCAGCGCCGGCCGCGCTGCTCGAACAGCGTCTCGAGCGCGAAGACCGCCGCCTTGGCGTTCAGCGTGTCGAAGATCGTCTCGATGAGCAGGACGTCGGCGCCGCCGTCCACCAGCCCGTCGGCCTGCTCGAGGTAGGCCTCGACCAGCTCGTCGTAGCCGACGTTGCGGGCGCCGGGGTCGTTGACGTCCGGGGAGATCGACGCCGTCCGGCTGGTGGGGCCCAGCGCGCCGACGACGTAGCGCGGGCGGTGCGGCGTCCGCTCGGTCATCGCGTCGGCCTCGGCGCGGGCCAGCCGCGCCGAGGCCACGTTGATCTCGTAGGCGAGGTCGGACATGCCGTAGTCGCGCAGCGAGATCGCCGTGGCGTTGAAGGTGTTGGTCTCGATGAGGTCCGCGCCGGCCTCGAGGTACTCGCGGTGGATGCCCGCGATGAGCGCCGGCTGGGTGATGCTCAGCAGGTCGTTGTTGCCCTGCACGTCGCTGGGCCAGTCGGCGAAGCGCTCGCCGCGGTAGCCCGCCTCGTCGGGCCGGTCGCGCTGGATCGCCGTCCCCATCGCGCCGTCGAGCACCAGGATCCGCTGGCCGAGCACGGCCGTGAGCTCGGCGGTCGCGTCCGGGCGGAGGGCGGGCGACACGCTGCGGGACGGCACCGGCCCAGGGTAGCGGCCGCAGAGGGGGCCGACCTCGCTCCGGTGAGGGAGTCCGGGGCGCCGTCCGGGCCGAGTGCCGCGGCCGGGGGTTCCGTTCGACGTAGGCTCGCAGGGGTGATCGACCCGAAGTCAACCCCTGAGGACCTGCCCCGGCTCGACGACCCGGTCGTGGTCGTCGCCTTCGAGGGCTGGAACGACGCCGGGGACGCCGCCACCGGGGCACTCGAGCACCTCGAGCTCATCTGGGACGCCACCCCGCTCGCCGCCCTGGACCCCGAGGACTACTACGACTTCCAGGTCAACCGGCCCACCGTCTCCCTGATCGGTGGGGTCAGCCGCCGCATCGAGTGGCCCACCACGCGGATCTCGGTCGCCCGGCCGCCGGGCTCCGGCCGCGACGTCGTCCTGATCCGCGGCATCGAGCCCAACATGCGCTGGCGCGGCTTCTGCCAGGAGCTCATCGAGCTGTGCCAGGAGCTCGACGCGCACACCGTCGTCGGCCTCGGCGCGCTGCTCGCCGACACCCCGCACACCCGGCCCACGCCGGTCTCGGGTTCGGCCTACGACGCGGAGTCCGCCGAGAAGTGGGGCCTGGAGACCTCGCGCTACGAGGGGCCCACCGGCATCCTCGGGGTCTTCCAGGACGCCTGCGTGCAGGCCGGGCTGCCGGCGATCAGCTTCTGGGCCGCCGTCCCGCACTACGTCTCCCAGCCCCCGTCCCCGCGGGCGACGGTCGCCCTGCTGCAGCGGGTCGAGGAGGTGCTCGAGATCGCCGTGCCGCTCGGCGCGCTGCCGCAGCAGGCCGAGGAGTGGGTGACCACCGTCGACGAGATGGCCAACGAGGACGCCGAGGTCGTCGAGTACGTGCGCTCGCTCGAGGAGCGGGCCACCGAGAGCGACCTGTCCGAGGCCAACGGCGACCAGATCGCCCGCGAGTTCGAGCGCTACCTGCGCCGCCGGGGCTCCTCCCCCAACTGATGGGGGACCCCGTCCTCCCCTCGCGAGCCCGGGACGGGGCCGCACGCCGCCCCGTGGCGAGATCGGTGGTCTCGTGGTGATCAGCGCGCGATGACCACGACGTCGCCGATCTCGCGCGTTAAGTTGGGGATAACGGAAGTCGGGCGATTAAGCGGGGCCAGGGCGGCGACGCGGGGCGTCGCTACCGGAGCAGCGGGCGCATGCGCGCGGTGGCGTCGGCGCCGAAGAGCCGGTCGTGCGTGGACAGCGCGTACCGATCGGTCATCCCCGACACGTAGTCGACGACCTGGGTGACCGGGTCGGCCGAGGTGTCGCGGTAGGTCGCCGGGATCAGCCCGGGGTGGGCCAGGTGGTGGTCGACCAGCCGGCGGGTGACGTCGATGGCGAGCTGCTTCTGCCCGGCGGCGGTCTCCGAGGCGTACACCCGCTGGAACATGAAGGCCCGCAGCTCGTGCATGGCCTCCAGCGGTTCGGGCGCCATGACCACCACTGCCCCGTCGGCCAGAGAGCCGGCGACGACGGCGTCGATCATCGCGCCGACCATCGAGCTGCCCGGGTCGCCGAAGACGGCGCGCGCGCGGGCCGGGAGGTCGCCGACCTGCAGCACCCCGGCGCGGACGGCGTCCAGCGCGTCGTGGGACAGGTAGCCGATCCGGTCGGCGTAGCGCACGCACTCCGCCTCGCGGGTGGTGGGCGGCGGGGTGATCTTCCAGCTGTGCGCCCGGATGCCGTCGCGGACCTCCCAGGTGAGGTTGAGGTGCTCGAGCACCTCGACGATGCGCACCCCCTGCGCCGCGTGGTGCCAGCCGCCGGGCACGTAGGGCTCCAGCGCGTCCTCGCCGATGTGGCCGAACGGCGAGTGGCCGAGGTCGTGGCCCAGGGCGATCGCCTCGGCGAGGGTCTCGTTCAGGCCCAGCGCGCGGGCCAGGGAGCGGGCGACCTGGGTCACCTGCAGCGTGTGGGTCAGCCGGGTGACGAAGTGGTCGCCGTCGGGGTTGAGGAAGACCTGCGTCTTGTGCTTGAGCCGGCGGAAGGCCTTGGCGTGCAGGATCCGGTCGCGGTCGCGCTCGAAGGCGGTGCGCAGGGCGTCCTCGGCCTCGGGGACGGCGCGGCCGCGGGTCCCCGTCGACCGGGTGGCGGCCGGGGCGAGGACCTCCTCCGCGCGCTCCCGGGCCGCCCGGTCGACCAGGCGGAAGCCCTCCGCCCCCATCAGCGCGACCGGGGCGCCGGGCCGTCGAGGGCCACGCCGAGCAGCGCGTCGACGGCGTCGGCCACCACCGTCGGGGCGTCGTCGTCGAGCTCCCCGCCCGGCCCGGCGGCCAGCGTGCGCCGCGCCCAGTCGTCGACCAGCGCGATGGCGCCCGGGCTGTCCAGGTCGTCGGAGAGCCGCTCGCGCAGGCCCTGCAGGACCGGGGCGGCCGGGGCGCCGGCGTCGCGGGCGACCGCGCGCCGCCAGGTGCCCAGCCGCTGCTCGGCGGTGGCCAGCAGATCGGGCGTCCAGGCGCGGTCGGTGCGGTAGTGGCCGGCCAGCAGGGCCAGGCGGATCGCCATCGGGTCCACGCCCTCGCCGCGCAGCTTGGACACGAAGACCAGGTTGCCGCGGCTCTTGCTCATCTTCTCACCGTCCAGGCCGATCATCGCCGCGTGCACGTAGGCCCGGGCGAAGGGCTTGGTGGCCGTCAGCGCCTCGGCGTGCACGGCGGAGAACTCGTGGTGCGGGAAGACCAGGTCGCTGCCGCCGCCCTGCACGTCGAAGCCCATCCCGATCGTCTCCAGCGCGATCGTGGCGCACTCGACGTGCCAGCCGGGGCGGCCGGCGATGCCCCGCGGCCCGGGCCAGGACGGCTCGCCCTCCCGGCGGCCGCGCCACAGCATCGGGTCCAGCCGGTTGCGCTTGCCGGGTCGGTCGGGGTCGCCGCCGCGCTCGGCGGAGAACCGCAGCATGGTGGCCTCGTCGTAGCCGGACTCGGTGCCGAAGCCGGGGGCCTGCGCGACGTCGTGGTAGACGTCGCCGGTGCCGTCGTCCAGCACGTAGGCCAGCCCCTCGTCGAGCAGCGCCTCGACGTGGGCGACGATCCGCGGCACCGACTCCACCGCGCCGACGTAGTCGTCGGGCGGCAGCACCCGCAGCGCGGTCATGTCCTCGCGGAACAGCGCGGTCTCCCGCATGCCGAGCACCACCCAGTCCTCGCCGTCCCGCTCGGCGCGCTCGAGCAGCGGGTCGTCGATGTCGGTGACGTTCTGCACGTAGTGGACGGCGTGGCCGGCGTCCCGCCACACCCGGTTGACCAGGTCGAAGGCCAGGTAGGTCGCGGCGTGGCCCAGGTGCGTGGCGTCGTAGGGGGTGATGCCGCAGACGTACATCCGCGCCGTGGTGCCGGGTGAGGTGGCGACGACCTCGCGGCGCGCGGTGTCGTGCACCTTGAGGACCGGACCTGGGCCCGGGAGGGTCGGGAGGAGCGGGGCGGGCCAGGCGAGCACGCACCGAGCCTAGAGGCGGGTATCCAGGCGCCCGGCCGGCCCTCATCCTGTCGGTGGACCGCCACACCGCCCACGCGGGGAGGAACCGTGCAGCTCGACGAGCACCTGCAGGTGCTGCAGGACACCGACGCGCGCTTCGCGGACGTCGCCGCCGAGGCGGTGCTCGCCCGCGGCTGGACGGCGCCGGTGCCCGGCTGCCCCGGGTGGACGCTGGCCGACCTGGTCTGGCACCTGGCCGAGGTGCAGCACTTCTGGGCGTGGGTCGCGCGCACCCGGGCGACCGACCCCGGCGCCTACGCCCCGCCGGTCCGGCGTCCGGACGACGAGCTGCTGGGCTTCGGGCTGGCGCAGTCCGCGGAGCTGGAGACGGTGCTGGCCGGGGCCGACCCGGCCGAGCGGGTGTGGACGTGGGCGCCGCGGCAGGACGTCGCCTTCGTGCTGCGCCGCCAGGCCATGGAGGCGGTCGTGCACACCGCCGACGTCGAGCAGGTGCTCGGGGACCTCCGGCCGATCCCGCCCGACGTCGGCCTGGACGGTCTGGACGAGTGGCTCGAGGTGATGGTGCCCGGCGCGCTCCCGCAGGGGCCGCCGGAGGCCGCGCACCCCGTCGTCCTGCACGCCGTGGACGCCGGGGCCGAGCGGGTGCTCTTCCCCGGCTCGCGCCCGGTGCCGGTGGCCCGGCTGACCGGCACGGCCGGCGACCTGCTGCTGGCCGTCTGGCGGCGGGTGCCGCTGGAGGTGCTCACCGTGGACGGCGACGGCCTCCAGGCGGCCGCGATGATCGGCCTGGTCGAGCTGGAGTAGCGCCGCCCCCCGGTGCCTTTCGCACGCGACAGGCACCTCGCGGGCTCAGGGCCAGGTGGTGGCGTACCGCTCGAACTGCTCGCCGGTCTGCACACCGACGACGCAGAACACCTGCCCGGCGGGGTCCTTCATCTGCCAATAGCCGCCCATGTCCTCGATCGGCGTGGCCCCGAGCGCGACCAGCCGGGCGACCTCGGCACCCACGTCGTCGGTCTCCACGTCGACGTGCCAGCGAGCCGGCGTCCCGTGCCCGGTGCGCTGGACCTCGAGGTGGAAGCCGTCGGCGAAGGAGCCCAGCGAGGACCAGTGCTCCTCGATCGGGTCCGGCTCGACGGGGTGCCCCGTCGCGGCCGACCAGAACCGGCGCCCGGCGTCGTGCAGCTCCGGTGGCAGGTCCATCAGCAGGATGGCGAGGCGGCTGCGGTGGGGCACGTGCGCTCCTCCCGGGTGGGGACGGCGGGACGGGAGGAGCAGCCTGGCAGAGAACTGCGCCCGCGGCGCCCGGCGCCTCCAGGGTCGGCAGCCATGGAGTCGACCCTGCCGTCCCGCACCGCCGCAGAGAGCGGGTCCGGATCGCCGACGGGCTGATCGTGGAGCGGGTGCAGCAGGCCGATGTCCTCGGGCAGATGCGCCAGCTCTACGGTCGCGCGCTCGGGTCGGTGGGGATCAGCGCGATGCTGTGCCGCCTGCCCGCGACACCGTCGACGGCCGCACGGTAGGGCGCGAGATCGGCGCAGCTCAGAAGGGCGGCCAGGGCAGCGCGGGCCAGTCGCCGCTGGGCTGCGGGTGCCGGCCGGTGCGCAGCAGCTCGGCGACCCGCTGCTGGGTCCGCCGCACCTCGCGCCGGGTCAGGTGCTCGTGCAGCTGCTCCCCGAGGTCGCCGAGCAGGTCCCCGGTGAGCCGCTCCAGCACCTCGAGCGCCTCGGCCGGCAGCGGCTGCCCCGCCCAGCGCCACAGCAGGGTGCGCAGCTTGGGGTCGACGGAGAAGCAGATGCCGTGGTCGACGCCGTACACGTGCCCGTCGGGCGTCGGGATGATGTGCCCGCCCTTGCGGTCGGCGTTGTTCACCACCGCGTCGAAGACGGCCATGCGGCGCAGCCCGGGGTGGTCGGAGCGGACGAAGGCGGCCAGGTCGACCCCGGGGTCGCCGTCCACCCACAGCTGCACCATGCCGGGGCCGAAGGGCCCGTCGCGCAGCACGGTCGGCGGGACGACGCGCCAGCCGGTGGCCTCGCTGACCAGCGCCGCGGACACCTCGCGCCCGGCGAGGGTGCCGTCGGGGAAGTCCCAGAGCGGGCGTTCGCCGGCGACCGGCTTGTAGACGCACTCCGCCTCGAGCTCACCGGTGCGCACGAACCCGACCAGCGTGACGTTGCTGGCGTCGAGCATCCGGCCCTCGAGGTCGATCTCGCCGTCGAGCAGCAGGGCGCGGGCCTCGGCGTCGTCGGCCGGCGCGCGCAGGTCGGCGGAGGGCTCGGCGGGGCGCTCGGTCATCGGGGCGGTCTCATCGGGCCCGACCCACCCCGGCTCAGCGGCGGTACCCGTTCTGCCGCGGGCACACGTGCCCGGCAGGGTCCAGCGGGAGCGAGCACAGCGGGCAGGACGGCCGGCCGGCGGCCACGACCCGGCGGGCCCGGACGACGAACGCCCGGGCGGCGGCGGGGGTGATCGTCACCCGCAGCGCGTCGGGGCCCTCGTCGGCGTCGGAGAGGATCACGTCCTCCTCCACCGGCTCCTCTCCGGCGGCGACCGCCTCGACGACGACGGCCTGCGCCTCGCCGTCCCACGCCAGGCCCATCGCCGCGACCCGGAACTCCTCGTCGACCGGGGCGGTCAGCGGCTCGAGGTCGTCGACCTCGGCGTCGGGCGGGACGACGGCGCCCGGGCGGGTGGCGACCTCGTCGAGCAGCTCGTTCATCCGGTCGGCCAGCACCTGCACCTGGGCCTTCTCCAGCGCCACGCTCACCACGCGGCCGGAGGAGTCGGCGGCCTGCAGGTAGAAGGTGCGGTCGCCGGGCTGGCCCACCGTCCCGGCGACGAACCGGGACGGGCGGTCGAAGAGGTGGAGCTGGCGCGGCACGGGCCCAGGTTACGCGGGCGGGCCGGGTGGGCGTGCCCGACGGGCGAGGTCAGGCGGTCGCGCCCGCGCCGCCCCCGACGACGGCGTCGGAGTCGGCCTTGCGGCGCCGCCGGCCCTTCTTCTTCGGCGGGATCAGCGCGGCGACGTCCCCGCCGGTGTCGTTGACCCGCACCACGAACGGCCGGGTCTCGGTGTAGGTGACCACCGACACCGAGGCGGGGTCGACGACGATGCGCTGGAACTGGTCCAGGTGCAGGCCGAGGGCGTCGGCCAGGACCGCCTTGATGACGTCGCCGTGGCTGCAGGCCAGCCAGACGGCGTCGGGGCCCAGGCGGGCGTTCCACTCGCGGACGGCGGCGACCGCGCGGGCCTGGGTCTGCGCCAGGCCCTCCCCCTCCGGGCCGGGGAACACCGCGGCGGAGGGGTGCTGCTGCACGACCTTCCACAGCGGCTCCTTGACCAGCTCCTTGAGCGGCCGGTTCGTCCAGTCGCCGTAGCGGGCCTCGCCGAGCCGGTCGTCGGTGGCGAGCTCCAGGTCCCGCCCGCCGAGGACGGCGCCGGCGGTCTGCTGGCAGCGCTCCAGCGGGCTGCTCACGACCGCGGCCAGCGGCACCGGCGCCAGCCGCTCCCCCACCGCCCGCGCCTGCCCGGCGCCGGTCTCGTCGAGCTGCACGCCGGGGGTCCAGCCGGCCAGGACGCCGCCGGCGTTGGCCGTCGTCCGGCCGTGCCGCAGGAGGAGAACGGTGGTCACGACGACCGAGCCTAGGGTGGCCCCGTCCCGGGCCCCGCCCTGAGCCTGCGAAGGGTGGGGAGGACGGGGTCCTTCCTCCTTCCCCCCACGCCTCGCACGCTCGGCGCGGGACCCTGAAGGGTCGCCGTTCCAGCACGTCACCACGCTCGGCGCGGGCCCGGTGAGGGCCGACCTCAGCCCTGCCCGCCGGTACCGGAGGAGTCCACCGCCTGGACGGCGGCCACCATGTCGTCGAGGAAGGCGTCGATCACCGCCCGCTCGGCGGCACTGCGGCGGTCGAGCACGGCGGCCGCTGCGTCGAAGAGCGGGCCGAAGAAGGCCCAGCCCAGGGCCTTGGCCGAGTCCTGCACGGTGACGTCGACCCGGCGGCGGTCGTCGGTCCGCGGCGCGCGGCGGACGTGCCCGGCCCGCTCCAGCCGGTCGAGCAGCGCGGTGACCGAGGCGGTGGTCAGCCGCAGCTCCCCGGCCAGCCAGGTGGGGCTGGCCGGGACGCCGGCCCGCTCCCGGTCCAGCAGGCACACCAGCGCCCGCACGTCCGTGGCGGTGAGCCCGTGGCGCGCGGCGAAGTCCGCACCCGCCGCGTCGAGCAGCAGGGTCAGGGCGCGCAGCCGGTGCACGGTGGCCGGCGCCTGCCTCTCCTCCGTCACGGACCGGATCCTAGCTTGCCAAGTAGCTAGACCATCGAGTTACCTGTTGGGCGTGACGTTCGACGAGAGCTACGCCGCCGCGGCGGCGCGCTGGCCGGCCGGCACCGCGTCCCGCGACGTCCCGACGTCCTGGGGACGCACCTCCGTGCTGGCGGCCGGTCCGGCCGGAGCCGTCCCGGTCGTGGCGCTGCACGGCGGCGGCGCGACGGCGACCGTCTGGGCGGAGGTGGCCCGGGAGCTCGCCGGCCGGTTCCGGGTGCTGGCCCCCGACCAGCCCGGCAGCCCGGGCCGGAGCACCAGCAGCCGCCCCTTCCGGACGACGGCGGACCAGACCGCGTGGCTGGCCGAGCTGGTCGAGGCGCTCGACGCGGGGCCGGTGCACCTGGTGGGCCACTCGGCCGGCGGCCACCTGGCGCTGGCCTGCGCGCTCGAGCGGCCCGGGACCGTCGCCTCCGTCGCGCTGCTGGACCCCACGGCCTGCTTCGCCGGCTTCAGCCCGCGCTACCTGCTGCACGCCGCGCCGCACCTGGTGCGCCCCACGCCGGCCCGCGTGCGGCGGTTCCTCGCCTGGGAGACCCGGGGACGCGCGCTCGACCCGGCCTGGCTGGAGGTCGCCGTCCGGGGCTCGACGGAGTTCGACGCCACGCCCATCGTCCCGACGCGCCGCCCTGCCCGGGCACGGCTGGCCCGGCTGACCACGCCGACCCTCGTGCTCGTCGCCGGGCGCAGCCGGGCGCACGACCCCTCCCGGGTGGCCCGCAGCGCACGCTCCCTGCTGCCGCACGCCACTGTCGGGGTGCTCCCGGAGGCCACCCACCACACCGTGCCGCTGCTGGACGCCGGGGAGATCGCGGCGGCGGTCGGCGACCACGTCGTCCGCAGCACCCCGCCGCCGCGTTGATCATGGGGTCGTTGCCGGAGGACACGCCGAGCCGAGCGCGTCTGCCCGCAACAGCTCCATGATCAACTCGTGGAGCGGGGGGACTCCTCCACCAGCCGGCGTCACTGCGGGGCGAGCACCCCCGCGCCGACGAGGGCGAGCACCAGCAGGCCCAGCACCACGCGGTAGACGACGAACGGCGTGAAGCTGCCGCGGTCCAGGTAGCGCAGCAGCCAGGCGATCACGACCAGGCCCACGCCGAAGGCGAGCACCGTGGCCAGGATCGTCGGGCCCCAGGAAATGGTCTCCCCCGCGACGTCGCCGGTCAGCGACTCGTACACCTGGAAGAACCCCGAGGCCAGCACGGCGGGGACGGCGAGCAGGAACGAGTACCGCGCCGCGGCGGCCCGCGAGTAGCCGAGGAACAGGCCCATGGTGATCGTGCCGCCGGAGCGGGAGACGCCGGGGACCAGCGCCATCGCCTGGGCGAACCCGAAGGCGATGCCGTGCCCGACGGTCAGCTGGTCCAGCTCCCGCTTCTTCCGGCCCACCCGATCGGCCCAGTAGAGGACCAGCGAGAACGCCACCAGGGCGATCGCGACGACCCGCAGGTCGCGGAAGGTGGTCTCGATCCGGTCCTGGAACAGCAGGCCCAGGATCCCGATCGGCAGGGTGCCGGCGATGATCAGCCAGCCCATCCGGGCGTCGGGGTCGCCGCGCAGTGCGCGGTTGCCCAGCGAGCGGACCCAGGCGCTGACGATCCGGCCGATGTCGCGGCGGAAGTAGAGCAGCACCGCGGCCTCGGTGCCGATCTGGGTGATCGCGGTGAACGCCGCGCCCGGGTCGCCCCAGCCGAAGGCCTCCCCCACCACCCGCAGGTGCGCGCTGGAGGAGATGGGCAGGAACTCCGTCAGGCCCTGCACCAGCCCCAGGACGACGGCCTCGATCCAGCTCATCGCCCGGGGTACCCCGCTCGACCCGGAGTGGTGGACGGGGTGGCGCGGGGCGATCCGTGGAGCACGGGAGGCCACCCTAGAGCGGCGCCCCGGGGGCTCCGGGCGCGGCACGCAGGGACGCCCGCGGTCACCGGCCGCCGTCCCCGGCCGCCGGTAGGTTGGCCCCTCGTGGAACAACGCGCGCTCGGCCGCAGCGGCCTGGTCGTCTCGCGGCTGGCCCTGGGCACCATGACCTGGGGCCGGGACACCGACGAGGACGAGGCCGCGATGCAGCTCACCGCGTTCGTCGACGCCGGGGGCACGCTGGTCGACACCGCCGACGTCTACTGCGACGGCGACAGCGAGCGCACCCTGGGCCGGCTGCTGTCCGACGTCGTCCCCCGTGCCGACGTGCTGGTCGCCACCAAGGCCGTCGGGCGCACCGGGCCCGGGCCGATGGGCCGCGGCGGCTCCCGCGGGCACCTGCTGGCCGCGCTGGACGCCTCGCTCGACCGGCTGGGGCTGGACCACGTCGACCTGTGGCAGCTGCACGCCTGGGACGAGACGACGCCGCTGGAGGAGACCCTCGCCGCCTGCGACGCCGCCGTCTCCTCCGGGCGGGTCCGCTACGTGGGGGTGAGCAACTTCACCGGCTGGCAGACCGCGCACGCGGTGACCTGGCAGCGCGCCTGGCCCGGCCGGGTGCCGCTGGTCAGCACCCAGGTCGAGTACTCGCTGCTGCAGCGCGGCGTCGAGCGCGAGGTGGTGCCGGCCGCGGAGGCGCTGGGGCTGGGCGTGCTGGCCTGGTCACCGCTGGGCCGCGGGCTGCTCACCGGCAAGTACCGGCAGGGCCCGCCGGCGGAGTCCCGCGGCGCGTCCCCGCAGTGGCAGGGCTTCATCGACGGGCTGCGCTCGGCGACGGCGGACCGGATCGTCGAGGCGGTGGTCACCGCGGCCGAGGGACTGGGCACCACGCCGCTGGCCGTGGCGCTGGCCTGGGTGCGCGACCGGCCCGGCGTGACCGCGCCGGTGGTCGGGGCGCGGACGGCGCAGCAACTGCAGTCCTCGCTGGACGCCGAGGCGGTGCGGTTGCCGGCGGCGATCCGCACCGCGCTCGAGGACGTCTCGGCGCCCTACTTCGGCTACCCGGAGCGGCGGTACGACCGGTGACGACCTCGACGACCGACCCGGTCTTCGCCGCCTTCTGCGCCGCGGGCCTGTGGCCGGGGCTGGGCAAGCGGGCCGCGGCCGAGCTGCCCGCCGCCGGGATCACCTCCTCCGACGACGTCACCGCCGACCGGCTGCAGAAGCTGCCCCGCGTGGGCCGGCAGCGCGCCGAGCGGCTGTTCTCCAGCTTCCTGTCGGCCGCGCCCACCTACGAGGTGGTGGCGCTGCTGGTCGGCGCCGGTCTGGAGGCCAAGCTCGCCTCGTCCGCCGCCGACGCCCTGGGCAACGACGCCGCCCGCCGGCTGCGCGACGACCCGTGGGCGCTGCTCGGCCTGACCGGGGTCACCCTCGCCGACGCCGACCGGCTCGCCATCGCCGTCCTGCCCGGTGCCGATCGGCAGGACACCCGGCGCGGGCGGGCGATCGTCGCCCAGACCCTGCGGACGGCGACCCGCGACGGGCACACCGTGCTGCCGGCCGACCTGGTGGTCGCCGCGCTGCGCGCCGAGGGGGTCGCCGACCCGGCCGCGGCGGTCGTCGCGGCCGTCGAGTCCGGCGAGGTGCTCGAGCACGAGCCGCCGGAGCCGGAGTACGACGAGGACGCCGACGTCGAGGAGCTGCCAGAACCCGACCCGGCGCTGCGGACGCTCTCCCTGGCCCGCTACGGGATGGCCGAGGAGGCGGTGGCGGAGAACGTCGCCCGGCTGGCCGCCACCGCCGAGCGGATCGCCGACCCCGCCGCCGTCCGCTCGGTGGCCAAGGGCCTGGACGACGCGCAGAAGCAGGCGGTCGCGCAGGTGCTGGGCGCCGGCGTCTCGCTGCTGACCGGCGGGCCGGGCACCGGCAAGAGCCGCACCGTCGCCGCCGTCGTGGAGCTGCTGCAGGCCAAGGGCACCGAGGTGGCGCTGGCCGCCCCCACCGGCCGGGCGGCCAAGCGGCTGGAGGAGCTGACCGACCACCCGGCGGTCACCGTGCACCGGCTGCTCGGCGCGCAGGGCACCTCCGGCGGGTTCGCCCGCAACGAGGAGTGGCCCCTCGATGCCGACGTCGTGGTGGTCGACGAGGCCTCGATGCTCGACGTCGAGCTCACCGCGGCGCTGCTGGAGGCCTGCCCCGACGGCACCCACCTGCTGCTGGTCGGCGACCCCGCGCAGCTGCCCTCGATCGGCCCCGGGCACGTGCTCGGCGACCTCATCGACTCGCGGGCCGTCCCGGTCACCGAGCTGACCACGCTCTACCGGCAGGCCGAGGGCGGCGCGATCGCCCGGCTGGCCAACGCCGTCCGGGCCGGGGACCTGCCGCCGGTGGACTCCCCCGACCGCGAGGTCGTCGTCGTCCCGGCCGGCGGGAGCGCGGAGGCCTCCAGGCGGGTGGTGCAGCTGGTCACCGACTCGATCCCGCGGGCACTGGGGATCGACCCGGCCACGGTGCAGGTGGTGACGCCGGTGCACCGCGGCCCGGCCGGCACGATCGAGCTGAACAAGGCGCTCAAGGCGGAGCTGAACCCCGGCGAGGGCACCGTGTGGGGCTTCGACGTCGGCGATCGCGTGGTGGCCACCGCCAACCACCTCGATCTCGAGCCCACCGGGTTCGCCAACGGCGAGGTCGGCGTGGTCACCGGCACCGGCGACGGCACCCTGGACGTCGACTTCGCCTCCGGGCCGGTGACGGTCAGCGGGTCGGCGATGAGCGACCTGCGGCACGGCTGGGCGATCACCGTGCACCGCGCGCAGGGCTCGGAGTGGCCCGGCGTGGTCGTCGTCCTGCCGCCGGAGGCCGGCGGGATGCTGTCGCGGCCGCTGGTCTACACCGCGCTCACCCGCGCGCAGCGGCACCTGTCGATCGTGCACGCCTCCGGCGCGGCGCTGGCCCGCGCGGTGCGCCAGGTCGACGTCCGGCCGCGGCGTACCCGGCTGGCGCAGCTGCTGGCGGACAACGCCGGCTGACGGCGGTGCCTTTATCGCGATAATGGCACCGGGTCAGCGGGCGGCGCAGAGGAGCTGGCGGGTGGCCGCCTGCAGCTGGCCCGCGCAGGTGAGCGGCCGTGGGAAGGGCACCCGGAGGTCGCGCCGGCCGGCCGGGCGCTCGATGCGCAGCCGGTAGCCGAACCGGTCCAGGCCCAGCGGGCGGACGACGTCGCGCGGGCCGAGCTCAACCGGCGGGATGCGGCTGCCCAGCAGCTCGAGCACTTCGGGGTGGTCGCGGTCCAGGTGCTGCAGCATGCGGGCCTCGACGCCGGCCAGCGGGTCGGGCCGGGCGGCGGCGAAGGCCTGCGGGCCGACCTCGGTGCAGCGGTCCCCCTCCCGCAGCACCACCTCGGCGACGTCGAGGCGCAGCAGCGTGGCGCCGTCCCCCACGTCGAGCAGCGGCCCCACCGGCCGGATCTCGGCGAAGGCCAGCGCCGCGCCGCGGCGCGCGGCCGGGTGCACCGGGGTGAGCCAGCCGGACAGCCACAGCTGGGCGCGCACCGGGTCGCGCAGCGGCACCGGCGCCCGGTCGCTGACCATCAGGACCGCGGTGAGGTCGTCGCAGCCCGCCAGCGCGGCGTCGACCTCGCCGCCGGTGGGCACCAGCACGTACGTCGTCCCCGTGCCGGTCGTGGCGTGGGCCAGCGGGCGGCCGGCGTCGAGCCCGCGCACGCACAGCGCGGCCGACGTGCGGCCGGCCACGGTGCGGGCGCGCTCGGCGGGCTCGGCCCGGAGGGCGGGTGCTGCGGGGCTCGTCGTCACGGGGCTCCCTCGGGGTCGGCGGCGAGTTAGGCGAGCCTAACCACACTTGTCGTCCGACGGAAGCGTCGCTGCGCACCGTGCACGACGCGCCGTAGCGATACGGAAGGGTCCCGTCCGGGGGCCTTGTCCTGGTCGTGGCCAGGGGTGTTGCATGGCCCACCCCGGGCGCCGACCGGCCCCGTTCCCCGCAGGAGCCACCGTGAACGCCTGCCGCCGTGTCGCCGTCGTCAGCACGCTGACCGTCCTGGTCCTCGGGGCCGGGACACCGGTCGCGGGAGCGCAGGACCGCGCCGGCGAGCCGCCTCCCACCCTCGCAGCGCCGCTGGCCTGGGCCGCCTGCGGGCTGAGCGAGGAGGCCGTGGGGGTGGAGTGCGCGACCGCCGACCTGCCGATGGACTACGACGAGCCGGGCGGCGAGCGGGTGCAGGTCGCCGTCGCGCGGATCCCGGCCGCCGACCCGGCGAAGCGGATCGGCTCGCTGTTCTTCAACTTCGGTGGGCCGGGCGGCCCGGCCGTCGACTACCTGCAGGCCGCCGGCGCCGGCGTCTTCGCCTCGCTCAACCAGCGGTTCGACATCGTGGGCTTCGACCCCCGTGGCGTCGGGCAGAGCACGCCGGCCATCGACTGCCAGGTCGACCAGGAGACGCAAGGCATCTACTCGGTTCCGGTGCCCACCCCCCTGGACATCGACGTCGACGCCTACCTCGCCAAGGTGCAGGGCTACGTCGACGCCTGCCTCGCGAACAACGGGGAGATCCTCGAGCACGTCTCGACCGCCAACGTCGCCCGGGACATGGACGTGCTGCGCGCGGCCCTGGGCGAGGAGCGGCTCAACTACATCGGCTTCTCCTACGGGACCTTCCTGGGCGCCACGTACGCCAGCCTCTTCCCCGATCGCTACCGGGCGATGGTCCTCGACGGCGCGCTCGATGCCGACGAGTACATCAACGACCCGTTCAGCAGCATCGCCACGCAGACCGCGGCCCTCGAGACCGCGCTGGCACGGTTCACCGAGGCCTGCGCGGTCGACCAGGTGGCCTGCTCGGGCTTCGGTGGGGCCGACCCCTACCTGGCCTACGACCAGCTGCTGGCCGCGGCCGAGACAGCGCCGATCCAGGCCGACGCCTACACACCCGACCCGCGCCCGGTGACCGCCGACGACATCCGGACCGTCACGGTGCCCCTGCTCTACTCCAAGCAGTCGTGGGGTCTCCTCGGCCTCCTCCTGGCCGAGGCCGCCGCCGGTGAGGGCTCGACGATCCGCGCGGTCCTCGACCAGTTCGTCTACACGGACGACCCCGGCGCGGATCTCTACTTCACCATCGGCGCGTCCGAGCAGCGCTACCCGCAGGGAGATCTGGACGTCTACCTCGACCGCGGCGCGGAGTCGTGGGCGTCCTTCCCGCACTTCTGGTCCAACAGCGGGTACGCCGAGATCGCCTACGCGCTGTGGCCGGCACACGACGAGGACGCCTTCGCCGGTCCCTTCGACGTGCCGGAGACCTCGCCGACCCCGCTGGTCATCGGCACCACCTACGACCCGGCCACGCCGTACTCCGGGGCGGTGCGACTGGTGGCGGACCTGGGCAACGCGCGGCTGCTCACGATGGAGGGTGACGGCCACACCGCCTACGGCGGGAACTCCGCCTGCATCGACGCCGCCGCCGGCACCTACCTGATCGACGGCCTGCTGCCCGCCGAGGGCACCGTCTGCCAGCAGGAGGTCCCCTTCGTGGCGGGCGAGCCGGTGCCGGTCGAGGCCTCCACCGCGACTCAGCGGCTCGGCCGGCCGATCGGCCGCTGAGATGCCAGGCCCGCCGGCCGGCTGCCGGCGGGCCCGTCGGCGCCTACAGCGGGGCGTCGTCCTCGTCGACCGGGACGACGGCCTCCTGCTCGAGGACGTCGGCGGGGTCGGCCTCCCGGTCGCCGACGGGGCGCAGCGGGCTGCCGGCCTCCCCCGGGCGCGCGGACAGCTGCTGCTCCAGGGCGTCGGCCTCGGGCACGTCCTCCGCGGGCGGGGTGGCGTCGCCGGCGAGGGCGACCACCGGCGGGTCGAGCGGGGCCTGCTGCTCGGCGCGGTCGGCGTCGGGCACGTCGTTGCCGGGAGCGGTCACGTCGTCCTCCGTCTCGTCGGGGATGGGGCCGCCCCCATCCTGCCGAACCGGGCCCCGGTGGGCAGTCCCGAGGGGACGCTCACATGACCGCCGGGCACCCGGAGGGCACAATCGGGCGGATGGAGGCGGTCGCCGGGGAGTACGAGTTCGCGCCGCTGCGGATCCCACCGGGCACGTCCCGGTCCGCGGCGGCGACCATGCTGAGCCTGCAGGCGGACACCGGCGGCTGGGAACTGGCCCGGCTGCAGCTGCACGCCGACGGCACGCGCAAGGTGGTCCTGCGCCGCCGGGCCCGGCTGTCCTACCTGCCCAAGCCGCACATCTGACCGCCGCCCCGGCTTGCGGTCGCTGATCACCGGCGCCCGTGGCAGGGTCGCAGGGACCGCCGGAGCCCCCCGGCGGCCCGTGGGAGGGCGGCATGAGAGAGACCCTGACCGACCGGTTCCGGTTCCTGCGCGCCTTCCTGGCCAACCCACGGCAGGTCGGGGCCATCCTGCCCACCTCGCGCTGGGCGGTCCGGGCCATGCTGGACCTGGCCGACGTCCGCCGCGCGGAACTGGTGGTGGAGCTGGGCGCCGGCACCGGGGTGCAGACCGGCGAGATCCTCAACCGGCTCGCCCCCGGCGCGCGGCTGGTGTCGCTGGAGATCGACCCGGACCTGGCCAAGCTGCTCGAGGAGCGCTACGACGACCCGCGGCTGACCGTCGTCTGCGACTCCGCGGAGAACCTCGACGCCCACCTGGGCGGCAAGCGGGCCGACGTGCTGGTCTCCGTGCTCCCCTACACCTCGTTCGACGCCGGCCTGCGCCGCCGAGTCCTGGACCTGCTGCCGGTCGCCCTCGCACCCGGCGGGGTGCTCCTCGTGCTGCAGTACTCACCGTTCATCCTGGGCGAGCTGCGCCGCCGCTTCCCGTCGGTGCAGCAGACGATCACGCCGTGGAACGTGCCGCCGGCGTTCATCTTCGTCTGCCGCGCCGACGCGTCCTGACGCCGGCACGTCGAACGGCCCGGCACGTCGGTCGGCTCAGCGCATCGACGGCGGCCGCAGCGCCTCCGGGACGACGGCGGTCTCGCCTCCTTCGGTCCGCGCGCTGGGCACGCCCTTGAACCGGTAGGGCACGGTGCCGACGCCGGGCTGGACGACGTAGGCCGCGCCCGGCTCCCCCGACGCCCAGGCCATGACCATCGCGTCGGCGACCTCCTCGGCGGACAGCACCGGGAAGCCGGCCTGCGTGAACTGGTCGCGGATCCGGTCGATGATCGCGGTGTCGGCGAACCCCGGGCAGACGGCGGTGATCGTCGTCCCCTCGCGGGCCAGCCGCGGGGCCATCGACCGAACGAACGCGATCGCCCCGCCCTTGGCCACGCTGTAGCCCGGGTCGGTGGCCATCGGCGAGAGGCCGGCCAGCGACGCGGTGACGACGATCGCGCCGCCCCCGGCCCGCCGGATCGCCGGGCGGGCCGCCACCGCGCCGTAGACCACGCCGAACAGGTCGACGTCCACCACGTGCAGGAACTCGTCGAGGTCGAGCTCGTCGTCGCTCGTGGCCGCGGAGATGCCGGCGTTGAGGTAGGCGGCGTCCAGCCGCCCGTGCTGCGCCTCGATCCGCTCGACCAGCGCGGCGTTGGCGGCGCGGTCGGTGACGTCGAGCGGCTCGAAGTGCGCCCCGAGGTCGGCGGCGGTGGCGCGGGCCCGCTCGCCGTCGAGGTCGGCGAGGACGACGGTGACCTCCCGCTCGGCGAGCTTCGCGGCGAGGGCGCGGCCGAAGCCGCCGGCCCCCCCGGTGATCAGTGCGACGGAACCGGGACGCGGTGTGCTGTCGGTCACCCGAGCATCAGACCACGGCCGCTGTCGGCGCGAGCGCGGCGTCGACGGCGGCGGTGACGTGCAACCGGGCAGAGGGCAGCAGCGGCACCGGGCTGTCGCCGGGGCCGAGCAGCAGCTCCAGCTCGGTGCAGCACAGCGCGACGGCGTCCGCGCCCCGGTCGGCCAGCCGGCGGACGACGGCGCGCAGGTCGGCGCGGGTGCGCTCGGACAGCACGCCCCGGCACAGCTCGTCGAAGACCGCGGCGTCCACGCGGTCGACGTCGTCCTCCGGCGGCACCAGCACCGTGAGGCCCGCGGCCTCAAGGCGCTCGCGGTGGAAGGGTGCGCGCACGGTGCCGGCCGCGCCGAGCAGGCCCACCGTGGGGCCGGGCGCGGCGGCGGCCACCGGGTCGGCGATGTGCAGGAACGGCACGGTCAGGGCCGCCTCGATCGCCGGCGCCGTCCGGTGCATGTAGTTGGTGCACAGCAGCACCAGCTCGGCGCCAGCGGACTCCAGGGTCCGCGCCTCGGCGGCGAGCAGCGCGGCGGCGTCGTCCCAGCGGTCCTGGAGCTGGCAGTCCCGGACGGCGCGGAAGTCCAGGCTGCGCACCAGCAGCGACGCGCTGGCCAGCCCGCCCAGCCGCTCGCGCACCAGCTCGTTGGCGATGCGGTAGTACAGCGCCGTCGACTCCCAGCTCATCCCGCCCAGCAGCCCGATCGTCCTCATGCGGCCAGGCTGCCGCCCCGGGAGGGTGCCGTCGAGGCCGCGAGGTCGACGTCCTCCCCCAAGCGCTGCTTGGATGTCGCACCGTGGACCCCCGCCGGCTGCTCGTCTTCCGCGAGGTCGCCCGTGCCGGGTCGCTGGCCGGCGCGGCCCGCGCCCTGGGCTGGACGCAGCCGGCGGTGAGCCAGCAGGTCCGGGCGCTGGAGCGCGAGACCGGGACGGCGCTGGTGCTGCGCCAGGGCCGGGGCGTGGCCCTCACCGAGGCCGGCCGGGTGCTGCTGCGGCACGCCGAGGGGGTCGCCGACCGGCTGGCCGCGGCCGAGCAGGAGATCGCGGCGTTCACCGGCCTCGCCGCGGGCGTCGTCCGGCTGGCCGCCTTCCCCACCGCCGCGGCGGTGCTGCTGCCGCCCGCGCTGGTCGCGCTGCGCGAGCGCGCGCCCGCCCTGCAGGTGCACTTCGCCGAGCAGGAGCCGCCGGAGGCCGAGGCGGCCGTGCGCAGCGGGGAGGCGGACCTGGCGCTGGTGTTCCGCCACGCGGAGGACGAGGACGCCGTCCCCGGCGACCTGCTGCGCGAGCCGCTGGGGGCCCATCCGGTCCACGCCGTCGTCCCGGCCGGGCGCCCGTTGCCGGGCACGCTGGCCGACCTGCGCGACGAGCCGTGGATCGCCGGGTGCGTGCGCTGCCGCGGTCACCTGCTGCGCTGCGCACGGCGGGCCGGGTTCACCCCCGACGTCCGGTTCGCCACCGACGACCACGTCGTGGTGCAGCGCCTCGTGGGCCGGGGCCTCGGCGTCGCGCTGCTGCCCAGCTGGGCGCTGGCGGCGAGCACGCAGCCCGGGGTGGTCGCCGTCGACCTGCCCGACGTCGACGGCCGGGTGGTCGAGACGCTGGCCCGCCCGGACGCCCGGCGGGTGCCCGGCGTCGCCGCCCTGCTGGCCGCGCTGCGCGCCGCGGCCTGAGCCTCAGGCGCTGCGGAGGAACCGGTCGAGCACCCGGATGCCGAAGCGCAGCGACTCCACCGGCACCCGCTCGTCGATGCCGTGGAACAGCGAGGCGAAGTCCAGGTCCGGCGGCAGCCGCAGCGGGGAGAACCCGAAGCAGCGCATGCCCAGGCGCTCGAAGCTCTTGGCGTCGGTGCCGCCGCTCATCGTGAACGGCACCGGGCGGGCGCCGTCGTCCTCGGCCTTCAGCGCGGCGACCATCGCGTCGACCAGCGGACCGTCGAACGTCGTCTCCACGGCCTGGTCGTGCACCAGCCACTCGCGCTGCACGCCCTCACCGATCAGGCCGGCCAGCTGGCGCTCGAACTCCTCCTCCTGCCCGTAGAGGAAGCGGCCGTCGACGGTGGCGCTGGCGGTGCCGGGGATGACGTTGGCCTTGTAGCCGGCGTCGAGCATCGTGGGGTTGACGGTGTTGCGCAGGGCCGCGCCGACCATCCGGCTGATGCTGCCGAGCCGGGCGAGGGCCTGCTCGGGCTGGTCGGGGTCGATCTCGATGCCGTAGGCGTCCTCGACCGCGGCGAGGAACTGCCGCATCGGCGGGGTGAGCGTGGTGGGCAGCCGCGCCGAGCCGAGGCGGGCGACGGCCTGGCAGAGCCGGGTGACGGCGTTGTCGTCGTGCACGAACGAGCCGTGGCCGGGCCTGCCGCCGGCGGTCAGCCGCATCCAGGCCAGGCCCTTCTCGGCGGTCTGCACGAGGTAGAGACGCAGGTCGTCGCGGACGGTGATGGAGAACCCGCCGACCTCGCTGATCGCCTCGGTGCAGCCCTCGAACAGGTCGGGGTGCTCCTCGACGAGGAAGCGGGCGCCGAGCTTCCCGCCGGCCTCCTCGTCGGCGACGAACGCCAGGACGACGTCCCGCGGCGGCTGGACGCCGGTGCGGGCCCAGTCGCGGACGAGCGCGAGGGTCATGGCGTCCATGTCCTTCATGTCGACCGCGCCGCGGCCCCAGACGTAGCCGTCGCGCTCCTCGCCGGAGAAGGGGTGCACGCTCCACTCGGCGGGATCGGCGGGGACGACGTCCAGGTGGCCGTGGACGAGCAGGGCTGCTCTGCTCCGGTCCTGCCCCGGGATGCGCGCGACCAGGCTGGCCCGCCCCTGCTCCGACTCGTGGACCACGCTGTCGATGCCGACCTCGTCGAGCTTGCCGGCGACCCACTCCGCGGCCGCCCGCTCGCCCTTGCCGGTGGCGGTGTCGCCGGTGTTGGTCGTGTCGATGCGGATGAGGTCGGACAGCAGCTCCGCGACCTCGTCCTGGGCTCGGGCGAGGGGGGCCGGCGGGGTCTCGGACATGCCGACGATCGTGCCACCGGGCCGCCGGTCACCCCGCCGGGTGAGCGGGACTGGACCGGCGGGTCCCGCCTGCCGATGGCTCATCCGTGGGCATACCGGGCGCGCTGCAGGCGCGCGATCCGCAGGCGGCGGCGCGCAGCTCGACGCTGATCCTGCTGGTCTGCGCCGCGGTGGTCACCGGCTTCGCCGTCTCCACCCAGCACGACGCGGGCCCGAGCGTCCTCGCCGCCCACGGGGCGGCCGTGGTCGCGCTGCTCGGCGTCGCGGGCGCCTGCCGTCTGACCACGGCGGAGCGGTACGACCGGCTCGGGCTGGGACTGCTCACCGCGGTCGGCGGTGTCGTGCTGATCTGCGCGCTCAACCTGGTCTCGCGCGACGCCTCGGCCGCCGCCCAGGCCTTCTTCGCCTTCCCGGTGCTGTGGGGCGGGTCCCACCTGCGCCCGGCGGGGGTGGTGGTCACGACCGGCGTGGCGGTGGCCGGCGAGGCGGTGACGCTGTTCGCGCTGACGCCCCCGGCCGCCGCCGCCATGGACCTGCTCTTCTTCGGCTCGGTGCTGGTCGTCATGGCGGTGATGCTGGTGCGGGCGGGCCGGGTGCAGCAGCGGCTGGTGGGCGCGCTGGAGCAGCAGGCCACGGTCGACGCGCTGACCGGCCTGGTCAACCGCCGGGTGTTCGACGCGGCCCTGGAGCGCACGCTGACCCGGCCGGCCGGGGCCGGCACCGCACTGGTCCTGGTCGACGTGGACAGCTTCAAGACGGTCAACGACTCGTACGGCCACCCGGTCGGGGACGACGTCCTGGTGCACCTGGCCGGCATCCTGCGCAGCCACGTGCGGGCCGAGGACGCCGTCGTGTCCCGGCTCGGTGGTGACGAGCTCGCCGTCCTGCTGCCCGGCTCCCCCTCGGACGCCGCCGCGCGACGAGCCGAGGAGCTGCTGGAGGCGGTCCGCTCGACGCCGCTGCCCCTGCCGGACGGCACGCTGCTGTCCCTGTCGGTCAGCGTCGGCGTCGCCCACGTGCCCCCGGGACCGGGCGACCTGCGGGCCCTCTACTCGGCCGCCGACGCCGCCCTCTACGAGGCGAAGCGGGCCGGCCGTGGCCGCGTCACGGTCGCGGCCTGACCTCCCCGGACGGACGGGAGGGGGTGCCTCGTCCTCGCGATCCGGTCGGGTAAGGTTGCACCGCACTCGTCCGGGTGGCGGAATGGCAGACGCGCTAGCTTGAGGTGCTAGTGCCCTTTATCGGGCGTGGGGGTTCAAGTCCCCCCTCGGACACAACTGCGATGTCGCGGGACACCGTTCACGGGTGTACCGCGACATCGTTCACGTTCGGGGCTGTGGTTGGTAGTCGCGGTCTGGGTCCAGCTGTAGGTCGCGGAGCAGTCGTCCGCTGGTGCTGAGCACGCGGACGTGCAGGTCGTGGACCACGACGAGCACTGACGTGCCGGCGTATCGGCGGCCCAGCCCGATGTGGTGCAGCCGGCTGTTGTGCCGCAGGGTCAGCGTGCCGTTGGTGTCGATCTCGTCGTGGCGGACCCGGAAGTGACCCCCGATCAGCGGAATGCCGGAGGCGGTGGCCTTGGGTCGGGCGGCGTAGATGTCCTCGAACTTCTCCTGCGCGATGTAGAGGTCGTCGACTCTCCGCCCGTCAGGACCGTGGACGGGCACCGGGCGCAGCGCCGACCCGAGCTCGTTGCCCGGGTACTTCCCGGCCAGCTCGCCGGTGCTCTCGCCTTCCTCGAGCAGGAAGCTGGCGACGTACACCAGCGCCTTCACCCGCGGGTGCCCGTCGGCTGCCTCGCCCATCACGCTGCCGCCGTAGGAGTGGCCGGCGACGACGATCGGCCCGTCCACACCCTCCAGGAGGTCGCGCAGGAACTCGGCGTCGCTGTGCAGAGCGCGGAGCGGGTTGGCCACCCCGATCACCGGACAGCCGTCCCGCCGAGCCGGGCGATCACGTCGTTCCAGCTCGACGAGTCGGCGAAGGCCCCGTGCACGAGCACCACCGTGGGCTCGGCGTCGGTCCGGGCCTCGAGCGTGCTGCTGGTCATCGGTTCTTCCTCTCGGTCAGCGGGCGACCCCCGTCGTCGCCCGTCCGGTCGTACGCCAGGTCCGGGCGTCACGGGGCGATGACGAGCTCGGCGATGAGATCGCCGTCCATCGCGATGCGGTAGCCCAGTTCGACGACGCCGCCGGGGAAGTCGCCCTCCAGGCGGTTGGTGGCGACCCAGTGCGCGTCGTCGACGCGCTGAGCACCGACGAGCTCGGTGGTGTAGCTGAACTCGGCTCCGGCCTCGGACAGGAAGCCCCGGATCTCCTCGGTCCCCCGGTAGGTCGTGCCGTCGTCGACGACCACCGCGGTCGGGGTGAAGGCTCGGAGCGCGGCGTCGGCGTCACGGGCCACGTGCGCGGCGAGGTAGCCGCGGATCACCGCGGGCAACTGGTCGGGCTGGATGCTGGTCGGTGTGGTCATGCATCGACCGTGCGTCCTCCCGGCGCGGGAGGGTCAAGCGCTGGACACTCCCCCCAGGAGAGGGTGCACAGTGCTGCGGTGCTGGCGATCGGCGAGTTCTCCCGGCTGACCCACCTGAGCGTGCGCACCCTCCGCCGGTACCACGACGCGGGCCTGCTGGAGCCGGCGACCGTGGACGACGCGACCGGCTACCGCTACTACAGCGCGGACCAGATCCCGACCGCCCAGGTCATCCACCGCCTGCGCGAACTCGACGTCCCCCTGTCCGACGTCCAGCGCATCCTGCGCTCCCCCGACCCGGGCACCCGTGCCGCTCTGGTCTCCGACCACCTGCAGCGGCTCGAGTCCGAGCTGGACCGCACGCGGGCCGCGGTGGCGTCGCTGCGCCGGCTGCTGCGGCCGGAACCGGCCCGGATGGACGTCGAGGTGCGCGCGGTGCCGGCCACCACCGTGGCCGCGGTCGAGGATGACGTGGCGCACGACCGACTCCTCGCCTGGTACGCCGGCGCGATGGCCGAGCTGGACGCCGTGGTCGGCGAACCGACCGGCGTCCCGGGAGGGCTGTACGACAACGCGCTGTTCGAGGTCGGCCACGGGCACGTGCTCGTGTACCGGCCGACGGCGCGGGCCCCGCGCAGCGGTCGCGTGCACCCGGTGACCCTGCCGGCCGTCGAGCTGGCCGTCGCGACGCACGACGGCGAGCACGACGACATCGACGTCACCTACGGCGAGCTGGGTGCCTGGGTGGTGGCCAACGCGCTGGCGATCGCCGGACCGGTGCGGGAGACCCACCTGGCCGGCCCGCGCGACACTCCCGACCCGTCGGCCTGGCGGACCGAGATCGGCTGGCCGGTCTTCCGCGTGACTCCGCGCTGATGGTTCCGGTCGCCCCCGGGACCACGGTCTCCGAACGGTCTGCCCGTGCCGGACATCCGGACACCTGACCAGCGGCTCCGCGTCCGGCGGGATCGGCAGGACCGCCCGACGCCGGCCGCCGCTGGCCCGACCGGACCAGCGTGTCCTCCTCCTGGAGACCGCGGAGCTGTCACGAACGCGTCGCCAGGCCCTGCCGCAGCTCGTCCATGGCTCGTGCGAGGCTCACTCGCGGTGCCCAGCCCCACCCCCGCGCGCGGTCGGTGAGCAGCTGCCCGGTCCAGACCGGCTCGTCGGTCCACTCGGGCGCGACGCCCAACGCATCGGTCACCGTGCCGAAGTAGTCCCGCCATGTCGCAGGCTCGCCCGCGACGATGACCGGGGTCGTGCCACCGGCCACGGGACCTCGGTCCGGGTCGTCGGCGGTCGCCACGGCGCCCGTGGCGACGTCCGCGATCAGGGCCGTCAGGTCGTCGACGTGCACCCAGGCCCAGGTCTGGGACGGGTTCGCTCGGCGCTCACCGCCGCGGACCTCCTGCGGTCGCAGCGTGTTCCAGACCGACGTGTCGCCGGCGCCCATGATCGCCGGCGGGCGGACCAGCACGGTCGTGAGCCCGCCGATCCGCGCGAGCGCGGCGTCGGTGGCGTTCTTGGTGTCGGGGTAGTCGCCACTCCCCTCGGGCAGCAGGGCACCGTCCTCGGCCACGTCCCCGACGCCGGCGGAGCGGTCGTAGACCCCGGCCGTGGACACGTGCACGAGCCGGGGGACGCCGGCGTCCCGGGCAGCCCGAGCGAGGACCGGCGTGCCCTCGACGGCCACCCGGTGCTGCACCTCTCGGGACGAGCCCATCGGGTGGACCGTCGTGACGACCGCGTCGGCGCCCTGGGTCACCGCGCGGGCGTGGCCCTCGTCGGCGAAGTCGCCGACGTGCTCGGTGACTCCGTCGAGCGCGGGCGCGCTGCCGGCGCGGCGGACGACGGCGCGCACCCGCGCCGACCGCTCGACGAGCGCCCGGCACACCGTGCTGCCCACCAGCCCGTTCGCACCGGTCACCACGACGACGGGAGAGAGAGTGGCCATGTCGCCCACACTGTCAGCGACCACACGACGGCGCCCGCTGCACGGCGCGTCGCAGCGTCGAGGAGCCGCTGTGCTGGGACTCGGGAGTCACCGCCCTGCACGACGGGATCAGTGACGCGCCGTCCTCGACGACGGCGTGCTCGACCGGGTGGTGCGCAATCCGCCCACGGCTACGGCTGGCGTCTGCCCGGGCCCACCCCGACGCGCGTGCGTATGCAGCGTGTCCCCCCTCGGACACCGAGTCGGACCCATGGCTCCACCGTGGGCTTCTCGCCTACCCGCCGCTCGGCCGGGGCGGATCCCTCGCCCGAGCCGCGACCACTGTCCGGCCGCAGCAGGTCCTCCGTCGGTCCGCGCCGCTCCGGCGGAGAAGCGCGAAACCAGGTGTGCGCCTACGGGGCGCGCTGACAGGCTCTCGGCATGCCGTCGAGCACCGTTGGTCCACCGTTCGACCAGTTCGCGGCAACCGCGGAGGCGGTTGCGCAAGCACGTCCGGAGGTGGATCTCGAGACGGCCCGCGAGGTCTTCCTCGAGGTGGCAACTCTGCTCCACAACGGCCTCGCCCTGGACGGTCTGGACGACCACGACGCCGGAGCCGTCGTCGCTGGGCTGTGCGTCGACCTCGTTGCTGCGGAGCCCGGCGCCGCGGTGCGCGCGCGTTCCCGAGCGACGTCGGAGAGTCCTGGAGACCTGCACGACCCAGAAGGTGTGTCCGCGGCCTACCTGACGGCGGCAGCGATCCTGCAGCTCTGATCGGTCGCTCCGCACCCGTGCGCCGGGACCTCGATGTCACAGATGGCCGGGGCTGTCTCGTCACCGGACCGAGAGCCAATCTCGGGATCGGGAAGGTGATGGTCATGCGGGTGTTCGTGGCCGGTGGTACCGGGGTCATGGGGCGGCGGCTGGTGCCGCAGCTCGTGGCCCGCGGCCACCAGGTGACGGCTACGACGACGGGCTCGGGCAAGGTGGGCCTGCTGGAGCAGCTGGGCGCCGATGGTGTCGTGATGGACGGGCTGGATGCGGTGTCGGTCGGGAAGGCGGTGGCGGCCGCCCGGCCGGACGCGATCGTGCACCAGATGACCGCGATCAGCCCCGCTCACGCCGGCAAGCCCGACATGAAGCACATGGACCGGTTCTTCGCCACCACCAACCGGCTGCGCACCGAGGGGACCGACCACCTGCTGGCCGCGGCCGAGGCGACCGGCGTCTCCCACGTCGTCGCCCAGGGCCACGCCAGCTGGAACGGGATCCGCGAGGGCGGATGGGTCAAGACCGAGGAGGACCCGCTGGACCCGGGCCCGCCGAGCATGCGCAAGGGGATGGCGGCGATGCGCCACGTGCAGGACGTCGTCGTCGAGGCCGGCGGCGCGGTCCTGCGATACGGCGGGTTCTACGGGCCGGGCGCCACCGATGACGTGGTCGAGCTCGTGCGCAGGCGGCAGTTCCCGCTCGTCGGGGGCGGCACCGGCTACAGCTCGTGGGTGCACCTCGACGACGCGGCGAGCGCGACCGTCCTGGCCGTGGAGCAGAAGGCGACCGGCGTGTTCAACGTCGTCGACGACGAACCGGCGCCGGCCAGTGAGTGGCTCCCCTACCTGGCTGCGTGCACCGGCGCGAAGCGGCCGATGCGGATCCCCACCTGGCTGGCCAGGCTGTTGGCCGGGGACGTGGCGGTGACGATGATGACCGAGGGGCGCGGTTTCTCCAACGCCAAGGCCAAGCGCGAGCTCGGCTGGGAGCTGCGCTATCCGTCGTGGCGGCAGGGCTTCAGGGAAGGGTTGGCGTGACCCGGGCCGAGGAGTTCGAGGAGCTGCGGTCGCTGCTGTTCGCGATCGCCTACCGGATCCTCGGCAGCGTGAGCGAGGCCGAGGACGCGGTCCAGGAGACCTGGCTGCGCTTCGAGTCCTCCCCGACACGACCCACGTCGACCAAGGCCTTCCTCTCGGCCGTCGTCACCCGGATCTCGATCGACGTGCTGCGCTCGGCCCGCGTGCGGCGGGAGGAGTACGTCGGGCAATGGCTCCCCGAGCCGCTGCTCGACGACCCCTATGAGGATCCGGCGCGCTCGGCGGAGTTAGCCGACTCGGTGTCGATGGCGGCCCTGCTGCTGCTCGAGCGGCTCAGCCCGCTCGAGCGCGCGGTCTTCGTGCTGCGGGAGGTGTTCGGCTTCGGTTTCCCCGAGGTCGCGTCGGCGGTGGGGAGGTCGGAGGCGGCGTGCCGCCAGCTCGCGGTGCGGGCGCGCCGCCACATGGACGCCGGGCGCCCTCGGTTCGAGGCCGACCGGAGGGAGCGCGAGGAACTCGCCAAGCGGTTCTTCGACGCCTTCACCGAAGGGGACGTCGACGGCCTGCGGGAGCTGCTCGCCGCCGACGTCCAGCTGGTCGGGGACGGCGGCGGCAAGGCCCCGCAGCTGGCCAGGGCCGTCATCGGCGCCGCGAAGGTGGCCCGGCTGCTCGCCTCGATCGCCCCTCCGCTGGTCCGGATCGACGTGACGTTCGAGCCGCACGAGATCAACGGCCAGCCGGGCGCGATCTTCCGCGACCGGGACGACAAGGTCCTCTTCACGTGGACGCTCGACGTACTCGACGGGCGGATCCAGACGATCCACTCGCTGATCAACCCCGACAAGCTCGGGCACCTGGGTCCGGTGGCGGACGCCTGGGCCGTCACCCGCGAGGTGAGCCAGGCTCGCCGGCGCACCGATTGACTCGAGGACGGAACGGGTCAGGCAGAGTCCAGCGACTGCGAACTGCGGCGGGCTCGTCGAGGCGCTCCCGAGGACGACAGCCGGTGGTTCGCCCACATCAGACGGAACCGGGCGCGGCCCTCGAGAACTGCTCGGAGATCGTCGACTCCTCCGAGCCGGCAGGTGAGAGCGACTGGGAGTACTCGCTTCCTCGACGCACATGGGAGCTGCGAGATGCGCGTGGTGCTGTCGACGTACGGGTCGCGAGGGGACGTCGAACCGATGGTGGCGCTCGCGGTGCGGTTGCAGGCACTCGGTGCGCAGGTGCGGATGTGCGCACCTCCGGACGAGGAGTTCAGGGAGCTGTTGATCCGCGGAGGCGTGCCGCTGGTGCCGTTCGACAGACCATGGCGCTCGTGGGAGCGGCCACCGACTGCCGGGGAGCGCCAACAGCGCGTGGCTGACTTCATCGCCGCGCAGTACGAGACGGTGGCCGAGACGGCAGCAGGATGCGACGTGGTCGTGGCAACCGCCATGTCGCAGTTCGTCGGGCCGTCGGTGGCCGAGGAGCTGGGCATCCCGTACCGGTGCGTGCTCTTCTGCCCTGACGTGCTGGATGGCCTGGATGGCCAGGGTTTCGACGAGTTGTTCGGTGCGCCGATCAACTCGCACCGGGCATCGATCGGTCTGCCACCGGTTGGGAACGTCGGCGAGTTCGTGTTCACGGCCCGGCCGTTGCTGGCCGCCGACCCCGCCCTGGGCCCGTGGCGTGGGCCGGAGAGCGTCGGTGTCGTGCAGACCGGTGCGTGGATCCTGCCCGACGAACGCCCACTCCCGGCCGAGCTGCTCGCGTTCCTCGATGCCGGCGACCAGCCGGTGTACGCGGGGTTCGGCAGCATGCGAACCGTCGATGAGGACAGCGCGCGGGTCGCCATCGAGGCGATCCGTGCGCAGGACCGCCGCGTGCTCCTCGGTCGCGGCTGGGCGGGCTTGGCTCCGATGGACGACCAGGATGACTGCTTCGTCATCGGGGAGGTCAACCAGCAGACGCTGTTCGACCGGGTGGCTGCCGTGGTGCACCACGGTGGTGCGGGAACCACGACCACGGCGGCCCGCGCCGGCGCGCCGCAGGTGGTGGTGCCCCAGGGGGGTGATCAGGTCTACTGGGCCGGTCGGGTGGCCGAGCTCGGCATCGGCGCTGCTCACGACGGGCCGACGCCGACCGTCGAATCCCTGTCAGCCGCGCTCGGGACGGCGCTGACCGCTGAGACCTGCGCACGAGCGACCGCGGTGGCCGCTGACGTTCGCATCGACGGGGCGACGACAGCCGCGGAGCTCGTGGTCGCCGGCGACGCAGCCCACCGGCTGTGAGCCGGTGACCACGCCCTGTCCCGCCCGAGACCCCGATCGGGTGTGACACGGTTCCCCCACAGGCATCCCCCGGGTTCGCCGACATCGCGGAGCTCCCGGGCGACTTCCGTTCCGATGCCCCGTCGTCGCCCCGGCGCGACAGCCACTCGAGCGCGTTCTCGGCAGCGCCCGTCATCGACCCACTGTCGCCAGGCGACACCCGATCGCTCCCGGATCCCGTCATCAGGTCTCCTTGCCGGGGACGAGGCGGCCCCGGCCGCCGGACATGAGAACCCACGATGAACCGGCAGCAACTCCTGGGCCGGACGGATCTCACCGAACTGCTGCATCAGCCGCCCTCGTCGGCCACGGCACGACGCCACTCGGCTCCTTCGCCTTCGCCTTCGCCTTCGCCTTCGTCATCGGGCCGGCCGGTTGCCCCCACGCCGACTGCTGCGCCGTCCACCCGACCTCGCCGGCGCCCCGAGGGCCCGGGGACTCCAGGCCCGGGCCGGCGGCATCAGCAAGACGTTCGTGCCCGAGTCGACGCTGGCTGCGGCCCATGGCGGAGAGTGGACCGCAGGCGCCGGTGTCGGCTTCGTCAAGGCCCTCGGGGTGCTCGAGCTACTGGCTGCAGTCGGCCTGATCCTGCCTGCCCTCGTCGACGTCGCACCGGTCATGGTGCCGGTGACCGCCGTCTGCTGGGTCGCGCTCATGATCGGCGCGATGATCACTCATGCGCGCCTCGGCCAGTCCACGCTCGTGGTGCTGAACCTGGCCTGTCTCGCGCTCGCGGCCTTCATCGCCTGGGGCCGCTTCGGCCCTGAGTCGTTCGTGGCTCGACGAGGACCGAGCGAGAAGCAGGACCCGGCCGGGACCTCGGTCGTCCGCTCGAGCCGCCGGCGCTTCCCACACCGGCACATCCGACGGCGCAGACGGAGTTGCCGGCTCCGTCGTCACCCCCGGGGAGAACCAGCACGTCCCCTCTCGCCGATGCTGACCGGGACGGCGTCCCCGTGCGGGACCAGAACGACCCGCGTGGTCACCACCAGCCGCACGACCAGTGCGGGACGGTAGGGGAACGGTTCCGTGCCGTCTGCACCGCTGCCACGCTTGCTCGGGTGACCACCCGCGATCCCCCGCGCATCGACGTGCTGGGCAGGACGGCGGAACGGCGCGTCCTGGCGGGTGTCATCGACACCGTGCGCAGTGGCCGGAGCGGCGTACTGGTGATCCGGGGTCAGGCAGGCATCGGCAAGACGACGTTGCTCGACGACGCCGTCCGCGCCGTCCCTGTCCAGGTGTTGCGGGCTCGAGGCGTCCAGGCGGAGTCCGAGCTGCCCTTCGCCGCGCTCCACCAGCTCCTCCAGCCGATCTTCCGGCACATCGAGACACTGCCGGCTCACCAGCGCCGGACGTTGCGGATCGCACTGGGCATGGAGTGCGGTCCGGACGGCGCCGCCCCCGGCGACAGGTTCCTCGTCGCCGTCGCAGTGCTCGGGGTCCTCGACGCGGCGGCCGAGGAGGCCCCGGTGGTGTGCCTGGTCGACGATGCGCAGTGGCTGGACCAGGCCTCGGCTGCCGCCCTGCTCTTCGTGGCCCGCAGGCTCGGCGCGGAACCGATCGGCATCCTCTTCGCCGTCCGGGAACCGGACCTGCGGGAGTTCCCGCCGACCGACCTCCCCGAGCTGCGCGTCGAGGGGCTGGACGCGGAGGCAGCCGACACCCTGCTCGCCGAGCACACCGGGATCGCGATCGACGCCCGGGTCCGCAGCACGCTCGTGCGGTGGACCGGCGGCAACCCGCTGATGCTGGACCAGTTGCCGTCCCTCCTGTCACCTGATCAGTTGGCCGGCCGCAGTCCCCTCCCGACGCCTCTCCCGTTGCCTCGCTCGGTGGAGCGCCTGTTCACCGGTCAGGTGCGCGCGCTGCCCGACGGGACGCGGACCCTGCTCCTCGTCGCTGCGGCCGAGGACGGCGGACGGCTGGATCGTGTGCTCGCCGCGGGGCGCGTCCTCGGCGTGCCGGACACCGCGCTGGAGCCCGCGGAACGGACCGGCCTCGTGGCGGTCCGTGCTGACGAGGTCGTCTTCGCCCACCCGCTCGTCCGGTCCGCGGCCTACCACGCCGCCACGAGCGTGGAACGCCGCCGGGCCCACCTGGCGCTCGCCCGGGCGGCGGCGGACACCGGGGACGTCGACCACCGCGCCTGGCACGTCGCCGCAGCCGCGCAGGGACCCGACGAGGACGTGGCCGCCGAACTGGAGTCGCTGGCGGTACGGGCCGGTGGCCGGGGTGGCCTCGAAGCGGCGACAGCCGCGCTGGAGCGCGCTGCGGAGCTGAGCCCGGACGGCGCCGCCCGCAGCCGTCGGTTGTTGTCGGCCGCACGGAGCGCGTGGCTGGCCGGTCAGCTGGGCCACGTCGCGGCACTGCTGCAGGTCGCCCGCCCCCTGGCCTCCCAACCGCTCGTTCTCGCCGACGTCGACCAGCTGAGGGGATGGCTGGAGTTCAGCGTCGGCGACCCTGGCGCGGCGTCCCGGATCCTCCTCGACGCGGCTCTCGAGGTCACGCCCTCGGATCCACGGCGGACACGGCGGATGCTGGCGGCGGTGGCCGAGTCCGCGTGGTTGGAGTCCGACCGCCCGCTGGCGGTGCGGATCCGTGAGGCGATGACCGGGCTGCCCCCTCCGGACGACGTCCCGGACCGCTGGGCAGCAGACCTGCTCCGCGGCTTCCTCGCCTTCCTCGAGGGCGACGTGGCCGGGGCTGTCCGCGCGCTGGGCGTGGCCCTCCGCACGGCTCAGCACACCCAGGAGGAGCACCTGCTCCGGGACGCCGCCCAGCACGCCCTCTACCTCGGCGACGACGATGCCGCGCTGCGGCTCAGTGCCGGTGAGGTGGCACGGGCCCGCGCGCTGGGGGCGGCGGCAGAGCTGCTGTTCTCCCTCCCCCGCCTGGCTCACGCCGAACTCCTGCACGGCAACTGGACCGCTGCTGCTGCTGACGCCGCCGAGGCCGTGCGGCTGGCAGAGGCCACCGGCCAGCCCGGACTCGCCGCGCTCCCCCTGGCGTGGCTGTCCCTCGTCTCCTCCATGCGCGGCGCGCGGTCCGGTGCGGATGACCCCGCCGGCCGGCTGGAGGCGCTGGCCCGAGCACACGGACTGGGCGTGTTCCGGCTCCCGGCCCTGGAGATCCTGCGCTGGGGACGTGCGACGGAGAAGCTGGTCGCGGCTCGACCGGGCTCCGCCTACGTGCTGCTCGAAGGCCTTCGACACCCTGTGGTCACCACCATGGCCGCCGTGGACCTGGTGGAGGCCGCGGTGCAGTCCGGACACCGGGACGTCGCGCAGCAGCGGCTGGCGAGGATGGAGACCCTCGCCGCCGCCACCGGCGCGCCGTGGGCGCTGGCGGTGGCTGCGCACGGCCGCGGCGTGCTGTCCGAGGGCGCGGTGGCGCAGGAGCACTTCGAGGAGGCGCTGCACCACCACGGGACCGCAGGCCGCCTGTTCGCGCGAGGCCGCACCCACCTGGCCTACGGGGAGGCCCTGCGGCGGGCTCGGCACCGGGTGGCTGCGCGCGGCCACCTGGCGGCCGCCCTCGACGTCTTCGACGCCCTGGGTGCCTCGCAGTGGACCGAGCGGACCCGCCTGGAGCTCCGGGCCTGCGGTGAATCCGCCGGACGACGCGACCCGTCGGCCCTCCTCGAGCTCACACCACAGGAGCTCCAGGTCGCTCGTTTCGTGGCCAGCGGCCTGCCGACCAGGGCCGTGGCCGCCCAGCTGTTCCTCAGCCCCCGCACCGTCGACTTCCACCTCCGCAACGTCTTCACCAAGCTCGGCATCAGCTCGCGAGCGCAGCTCGCCGCCCATCACCTCGGCTGACCGGTCCCACCGATCCCGGCATTTTCGCCGGTGCCTGCGGCTGCCGCCGGCTCCTGGCGTCGACCCGTCCGGTCGCACCACCCGAGGGGGCCGTCGTGACCACCGACCTCAAGCACGGACCCGCGATGATCAGGAGTTCCCGCGATGATGGTCCTCGTCGTCCTGGCCGGCACGTACGTCCTCACGCGTCTGCTCCCCCGGCGGGGACGGTCACTGTCCTCATCTGACTCCGCGAGGGTCGCCATGACGACGGCCCTGACGTTCACCGGCGTCAGCCACCTCGCGCGGCCGGAGCCGTTCGTGCGCACCTGCCCGGGTTCGTGCCGGCACCCCGGCAGGTCGTCCTCGCCACGGGGATCCTCGAGTTGCTGCTCGGAACCGGGCTGGTCGCCCCCAGCCGCTGGCGCCGCGAGGTCGCCCTGGCACTCGCGGCCCATCTGGTGGCCGTGTTCCCCGCCAACGTCTACGTCGCCGTGGCCGGCGTCCGGGTGGAGGGTCTGCCCGGCGCCTCGCACCCCTGGCTGCGCCTGCCGCTCCAGGCCGTCTACGTCGCCTGGGCGTTCTGGGCGGTGCCCGGCTCGTGGGACCTGGCGCGCACCTGGGCGCGGCGGCTGCAGCGGGGCATCGCTGCCCGTCGACAGACCCTGACCCGCCGCTGACGAGGCAGGCGCAGGCGAGCAGGTTGGCGAAGGCGCTCCCACTCCAGGCCTGCCCGAGCGTGTTCCGACCGGTCGCCACCGTCGAACCCCCGCCGACGAGGTCGAGAGCCAGCAGCCCCGCGACACCGGTCCGCAGCGCACCGCCGTCGTCCGCGTCGTCATGGACAGTCCCTCCCACGACGGATCTCCTCGACCACCACCGTGGACGTCTCCCGACGACCCGTCACCGGGACGAGCTCAGCTCCTCGTCGGCCGACGTCCTCGTCCGGTCCCGCACCAGACCGGCCCCGAGGGTGATCATCCCGGCCACGAGCACCACCGCCCCGACGTACGCCAGATTGACCAGTGCATTGGGCTCGGTCGCCGCGGGGTCGAGCACGGAGAGGAAGAAGGCCACCGGCAGGAGGATCGCCGCGGCCGGGAACGCCAGCCGGACGAACCACCGCGCACGCTCGCCGAGCCGGGTCTCGTCGACGTAGCGGAGCGCCACCAGGGAGAGGATGAGCAGGACGCCGGCATGGGCGTGACCTGCCCGCCACAGGTCCTGGCGCAGCGGGTTGGCCTCGTAAGCAGGGTCGTACACCAGCAGGGAGAGGACGCTGACCCCGCCGATGACGACGGTGGGCATGACGATGAGCAGTACGCCGGCCACCCGCCGAGAAGTCGTGGTCACCGGGCACCTCGCACATCGGGGGTCGAACGCAGCATGGCGGCCTCCCAGGCGCTCGAGGAACGGACGTCCTGCCGACGATCCGGACAGGGCGAACCCGAACGTAGGGAGCTCCGCGTCCTCAGGTAACGGCGGAATTGCCGGGTTCGTGGGTCGGTGTCCGAGCTGGTGCACCGTCAGGGACCCGAGGGCTCCGTTGGTCTCTGCGACCCTCGGAACGCCCGCGCGATGCGTCGCGCCCGGATCAGCCCTGGATCAGTGCCGCGACGCGGTCGACAGCGCGGCGGCCGATGCCGGGGTGCACGAGCTGGTCGACGGTGAGCGTGATGGGAGGGTTCGCGTGACCGGGACGAGTCCTCCAGCACGACGAGCCTGGTACGGAACGTGCGATCGGCGCTGTCCGAGCTCGGTGGACCGCTCCAGCGGAGCGCAGGGTCCCCCGTTGCACGGGCCGCGATGCCCGTTGCCCGGGCTCGGGGGGAGGAGCAGAGTGGGCCGCGCGGCGATGCCGCAGGGGCGTCGCCGTCACCCGGGGAGGAGTGGCGGCATGTACGCCCGAACCACCACGATGCGAGTACGGCCCGAGGCCGTCGACGACCTCATCGCCTTCGTCCGCGACGACGTCATGCCGATGGTCACCGAGCTCGACGGCTGCGTCGGTCTCTCGGTCCTGAGCGATCGCGACACCGGTCGGTGCATCGTCACCAGTGCCTGGGAGACCGTGGACGCGATGCACGCGAGTGCTGGGCAGATCCGCGCGTCACGGGAACGGGCAGCCGAGCGGTTCGGCGCCGTACCCGACGTCCAGGAATGGGAGATCGCCGTCCTGCACCGGGCACACCGGACCGGGGACGGCGCCTGTGCGCGGGTGACGTGGGCCCGGACCGACGCTGCGGGCCTGGACCGGGTCACCCACGCCTACCGGGAGAGCCTGATGCCCTGGTGGGAGGAGACGCCCGGATTCTGCAGCAACAGCCTCATGGTCGACCGCCGTGACGGCCGATGCGCCTCGGCAGTCGTGTTCGAGGACCGCGAGGCCATGGCGAACACCCGCGACCAGTTCACGACCCTGCGCGAGGAGTTCTCGAGCCGGATGGGGGTGGAGATCCTCGAGGTCGCGGAGTTCGACCTCGCCCTGGCACATCTCCGGGTACCCGAGACCGTCTGACCGATCGCCCCGGCCGGTCCCCACGCCCTCCTCCACGACGGACGACGTCGGATCCCGATGGCCGTCGCGAGGTCTCGACGTGCGCGGTGCGCCTCGCTGGAGGCCGTGCTCACCGCGGCGACCCGCTCAGGGGATCGACGTCCGACCCGAGGGCCGCTCCGTCCGCCTCGCCCGTGCGGGCGGCCATCCCTGCCGCCCCCGCAGCCGCCACTGCGGTGACAGCGAGCGCCGAGACGGGCGGGAGGAGGCCTCGGGTGAGGGCACGGAACCCTGGGGAATCGCTCAGCTCACCTGTCCTGCGACCTCGCCCTCGGGCGACCAGGAGGCACCGATGATGACAGTGGTGACCACGACCAGGCTGCTGCCGGGTGGAGAGGCGGAGTGGGACGCCGCGTTGCGAGCCCGGTTCGACTCCGCCCGTGAGCGGCCGGGTTGGATCTCCGGTCAGCTCCTCACCTCGGACGACGAGAGCTCGACCCGCGTGATCGTCGGGACCTGGCGCAGCCGCGAGGACTGGGAGGCGTGGCACTCCGATCCTGCGTTCCTCGATCAGCGAGCCACCCTGCAACGCCTGGAAGCGGAACCCAGCCACTCGGAGTGGTTCCGGGTGGTGGCCGACGCCCGCGCCGGCGACCGGGCCTGACGCCTCCGCGGGGGCCGACGGCCGGAGCGTTCGCCCCCGTGACGCCGTGACACGCGGCCCCAGGTGCGACGGACCGTCGGGCCGGTCGATCCATGGGAACGGAGCCGCACCGCGCTCCTCCCCCACCGCGGGAGGGTCCGGGGGTCCTGGGGTCAGGAACTCGGGGTCGTCGCGTGTCAGGGCCTGCGAGGGTCCCGTGACACCCGCCTGGCACCCCGCGCCGTCCGTCCGGTGTCCGACTGATGGCCGACAGGCTGTCGCGGGGGTCGATGGGGGGACCCAGATCGGGCCAGGGAGCGGATCGCTTGTTGTTGCGCACGGACGTCGTCCGGTCTGTGCTGGACCTGCTCCGACCGCGGAGCAGTCACGAGGGAGATCCCGATGCCCCCCACCGCCGGCACGGCCCAGGTCTCATCCGTCCGTCGCGTCATCGTGGCCAGTCTCGTGGGCACCTCGCTCGAGTGGTACGACTTCTTCATCTACGGCACGGCCGCGGCCCTGGTGTTCAACCAGCTCTTCTTCCCCAGTTTCGACCCGCTGGTCGGCACGCTGCTCGCGTTCACGACGTACGCGGTCGGTTTCGTGGCCCGCCCGCTGGGCGGGATCGTCTTCGGCCACTACGGCGACAAGCTCGGCCGCAAGAACGTGCTCGTGGTGACGCTGCTGCTCATGGGCATCGCCACCTTCCTCATCGGCGTGCTGCCCACGTACGCGACGATCGGCGTGTGGGCCCCGGTCCTGCTGGTGGCGATGCGCTTCCTGCAGGGCCTCGGACTCGGCGGCGAGTGGGGCGGGGCCGTGCTGATGACGCTGGAGTCCGGCGCCGCGCACCGCCGCGGGCTGAACGCCAGCTGGCCCCAGGTCGGGGTGCCCATCGGGCTGCTGCTGGCCAACGGGGTGCTGTCGCTGATGGGCGCCGTCACCTCGGAGTCGGCCTTCGTCGACTGGGGGTGGCGGGTCCCGTTCCTGCTCAGCGGCGTCCTGGTGATCGTGGGGCTGTGGATCCGGCTGTCGATCGCCGAGAGTCCACTGTTCCGCGAGGTGCAGGAGCACGATGCCGAGGTCAGGGCGCCCATCGTCGACGTGGTGCGCCGGTATCCGTCGCGGGTGCTGCTCGCGATCGGGGCGCGGATCGGCGTCGACGTCGCGTTCTACACCTTCATCCTGTTCGTCACGACGTACGTCGTGACGTACCTGGGCCTGCCCAGCAGCTACGCGCTCAACGCGGTCCTGATCGCGGCCGCGGTGCAGGTGTTCCTGATCCCGTGGTTCGGCGTGCTGTCGGACAGGTTCGGACGCCGACCGGTCTACCTGTTCGGCGCGGTCGGCGCCGCGGTGTGGGTCTTCGCGTTCTTCGCCCTGCTGGACACCGGCCGCTTCGTCCTCATCGCCCTCGCGACCGTGGTCGCGCTGTTCTTCCACGCCGCGATGTACGGCCCGCAGGCCTCGTTCATCGCCGAGCTGTTCCCGACCCGGGTCCGCTACACCGGCGCCTCCATGGGCTACCAGCTGGCGGGGATCTTCGGCGGAGCCCTGGCCCCCATCGTCTCGGTGGCCCTGCTCGACCGCTTCGACACCTCCGTGGCCGTCTCCGTCTACGTGGTCGCGGTCCTCGCCCTCACCACGGTCTGCGTCCTCCTGGCGCCGGAGACCTCGCGGATCGACCTGCACGCCGACCCGGCCACCGCGGGCCCGATGGAGCGGGAGAACCGGTGACCCCGTCCCCGCTGTCGGACGGCCGAGCGGACCCGACGGCGCCCGGGAGGACCGCTGTCCGGCGGCTGGCGCCCCGCGTCGGCCGGGCGAGCCGGCCGGAGGAGGTCAGCAGGGGGCTCTAGCGTCTCCCGACGTGACCGATGGGTTCGACGCGGACGATGCGCCCGGCGCCCTCGGGGAGCTGACGGGCTACGAGCTGTGGGACCGCACCCAGCAGGCCGGGCAGCAGGCGGCCGCAGCGTACGGGCGGATGATCGACGCCCGGTCGGCGCGGGCGCGGGTCGCCGTGGCGCCGGAGTTCCTGCGGCGGGTGCGTCAGCTGCTGGCGCTGCGGCTCGTGGCGGTCGTCGGGGACCGGCGGCGGGCGTTCCCGCGGAGCGTGCCGCCGGCCGGCGGTCACGGCGTCGCCGCGCTGTGGGCGGAGGTGTTCTGGGCGGCGCGGGCCCGGTCTCCGGACGGCGGCTCCGGTGTGCTGGAGGCGGCCGACGCGTCGATCCGGGGGCTGCTGACGCTGGAGCCGTCGGACCTGGCCGACCCCGACACGCTGCGGGCGTGGTGGGCGCGGCTGGAGCTCGTGGAGGAGACCTTCGGCGGCCTGGAAATGGAGGCCCAGGCGACGCTGGACACGCTGCGGGCCGCCGTCGACCCCGAGCGGCAGGTGCGCCCGGAGTCGTCCTGACCCCCGCCGTCCCCAGTGGGAGACGGAGGGGCCTCGACCGGTCCGGCCGGCGGTGGGCGGCGCCCCCGCGTCATGCCACGACGCGGGCGGCAGCGGGGGCACCCGGCTCGGGCCCGGCGACGATCCAGCTCGTGCGCCCGTGCAGCGGCGGGGTCTTGGTGCCGTCGGTGAACCACACGACGACTCCCCCGTGGGCCCGGCAGCGCGAGCGCACCACCCGGACCCTGCTCCCCTGTCTGGTCCTGGTCGGCCGGACCAACGGCAGGCCGAAGTCGGTGCCGACGACGTCGCTGGTGAGGACCGGCTCACCGGCGGCCAGGTTGCTCGTCGAGACGGTGGTCATGGGTGCCTCCCGGGCAGGGACCGGTCGGACGACCGGTCCGGGACGTTCGTTCCTCCGGCTGGGCCGCCGCGGTCCGAGGCGCTCAGTCCCGTCGGGTGCCGTTCCGCGTGACCCGGATCGTCTGCGGGCTGCGGACCCTCCGGGTCGGCACGACCTCACCCAGCTCGGCCAGCCGCTCGACCGCGCCCTCCTTGTCGACCTGCGTGCGCAGGCCACCGCCGGACCACTCGCAGTACAGGTCGTCGGCCGGCCCGGACCGGCCCCGCAGCCGCTCCCGCGCGAACTCCTTGTGCCGCCTGGCCTCGTTCTCCGCGGCCCGCCAGGCGTCGTAGTCGTGGACGGCGCCGACGTAGTCCTGGTCGGTGACCGTCAGGCGGGACTGGCGGGAGACGTCGCCCTCGGTCTCCTGGTCCACGGGCGGGCCCCAGCACAGGTCCAGGAACGGGCACCAGTCGCACATGGTGTCCACACCGGGCCCGAACCCGTCGCGAGGGACGGTGTCGACCCCCTCGTCCTCCACGGCGGCGTACACCTCGGTGAGCCACAGGAGGGCCTCGGCGGTCAGCGCCGGGTCGTGGTCGGCCTCGAAGACGACGTCCTCGCCGGAGTCGCGGGAGAGGTAGCGGATGCGCAGCCCCTCGACCTCCTGCCCGGTGCCGGCCGGGAGCCGCCGGTCGTGGACCTGCCCGGTGCGCAGGAGCCAGGCGTAGACGGCGACCTGGAACCAGTGCTTGGTGGGCACCCCCCGGGTGAGGACCCGCTCGAACCCGAACCGGGACGTGGTCTTGAGGTCCTCGACGACCGGCGTGTGCCACCAGTCGCAGCGGCCCTTGACCTGCTCGCCCTTCAGCCCGACCTCGGTCAGCCCGCCGTACTGGCGGCGGAGGGCGCGCAGCACCCCGCGGTGCAGCTCGGTGCCGAGGAAGGCCTGCAGGCCGGTGCGGGTGTTGGTGGGCCGGCGCCGGGCGACCCGGTAGGCCGCCCGGCGCCGGCACTCGCCGAGCTCGGAGGCGCCGATCATCCGCTGCCGGGAGCGGGCCCGGCGGCGGTCGAGGTCACGGACCGCCGCGGCCAGGCTCGGGGCCGCCCGCCGCTCGGCGGCGCTGGGGCGGGCGGGCAGGACCGCCGTCACGCGGAGATCTCCTGCTGCCCCGCCAGACCCGCCCGCTGCGTGGCGATCACCTCGCGGACGAGCGCGGTCAGCCGCTTGGTGGCCACGTGCTCGGCGGGCCGGCCGAACCGCTTCCCGATTTCGTCGTCGGTCACGCCCAGGGACTCCAGGCTGGCGAGCACGCCCCGGCGGGCTGCGGTGAGCCGGCGCTCCCGCGGGTCGTCCGGGGTGGGCGAGGGCTCCAGCAGCGGGTTGGCCGGCGCCGCCTCGCGGTCGGTCGCCGCGGAGGCGGCCGCGGCGGCGGCCCGGGCAGCCTCCACGACCGCGGCGGGGGTCGTCGGCGCGGACGGCACCGGCGTCGCCCCGGCCGCGCGCCGGCCGGCGGGGTGGGCCTTCACCGACGCCTCGAGGAACTCCTCGTGCCGGGCCTGGATCAGCTCCCCGACGGTGTACGAGCCGCTGGGCGTCGGGACGTCGACCTGCAGCAGCGCGCCGCGGTTGGCCGCGGCCCACACCTCGCGCAGGTCGTCGTCGTCCCCGGCGTCCTGGATCCGGGCGACCAGGTCGGCGACGTCGGGCTCGCTCCGCTGGCCGGTCCGGCCGGTCCGGGCCTCCTCGGTGCCCTCGTGCTCGAGCAGACCGCCGCCGTGGAAGGAGACGAGCTCCCGGACGTGCGCGGTGCCCGGGTCGCACTTCAGGGCGTCGAAGACCAGCCACTCCAGCAGCCGGCCGTCCACCTTCGGGTCGGTGACCTCCTTGGCCGGGTCGGCGTTCGGCTTGATGCCCACGTGCACGCTGCGCGCGCCGACGATGAGGGGGCGGCGTCCGCGGCGCAGCCGCACCCAGACGGTGGCCGCGTAGGGGAACTCCCGGTGGGTCTGCACCGACCAGGTCTTCTGCCCCTCGATCGGCCGGCCGTGGGCGTCGACCTCGGTGACCTCCTTGCCGCGGGCGGTCACCACCACGACGCCGGGGAAGGTGAGCAGCTCGGTCTGCAGCTTGCGCCAGCGGGCGCCGGCGTCGTTCCACAGGTTCTGGCTGATGACGATCTCGGCGTTGGGGTCGCGCTTGAGCAGCTCGCGGTTGCGGGCCGACTTCGCCGCGCGGGCGCTCGCCCAGTCCTTGAGGCCGTCCCAGATCGCCGAGCCGGTGTCGATGGCGAGCACCACCGGCGGCTCCCCGGCTTCGGCCGCGCGGCGCGCCTCGGCCTTCACCGCCTGGACGGCGGCCAGCACCGAGGCGTAGGAGCCGTCGTGCTCGACCAGCTGGTAGTTCGCCCCGGGGACGGCGCCGTACTCGTCACCGGCGCCCTCGTTGAGGTCGATCCAGTACAGCGCACCGATCCGGTCGCTGGCGCTGAACTGGGCGAGGGCGAACGACTTTCCCGCCTTCTCCTCCCCCTCCAGGAGGATGCAGGGCCACGGCACGCGGCCGGTGGGCTGACGGGTCTTGAGGCCAGAGAGGGCCATGGTGAACTCCTCGTCGACATGGGGAAGATGTCGACCCGAAAGCTACGAGCGGGCACTGACACATCTGCGCGGCATCCGCAAGCCCGTCGACCTGGACCTGGCGAACGCGCAGGTCAGCGGCCCACCCCGGCGTGTCGGCGTTCGCTCCCGGCGTAACCGCGCGCGACGGTCTCCGGAACCGGCGCGCAGCCGGTGCGGAACGGCCGACCGCGGAGGCGGTGGGCGAGTGCGGTGTGCCGGCGCCCGGAGCCGGTGGCGCGGACGGCCTGGGCGAGGGCCCGGGGCGAGCCGACGAGGACGACGAGCTGCTTGGCGCGGGTGACGGCGGTGTAGAGCAGGTTCCGCTGCAGCATCATCCAGGCGCTGGTGGTCAGCGGGACGACGACGCAGGGGTACTCGCTGCCCTGGGAGCGGTGCACGGTGACGGCGTAGGCGTGGACGAGCTCGTCCAGCTCCGCGAAGTCGTAGTGGATCGCCTCGTCCTCGTCGGTGACGACGGTGAGGGTCTGCTCGACGGTGTCGATGGCGGTGACGACGCCCTGGGTGCCGTTGAAGACCCCGTTCGCGCCCTTGTCGTAGTCGTTGCGGATCTGGCTGACCTTGTCCCCGACGCGGAACACCCGCCCGCCGAAACGCTTCTCCGCGCGGTCGGGCCGAGCGGGGGTGAGCGCGTCCTGCAGCAGCTCGTTGAGCGCGGCGGCGCCGGCCGGCCCGCGGTGCACCGGGGTCAGCACCTGGACGTCGCGGCGGGGGTCGAGGCCGAAGCGGGCCGGGATCCGGCGGACGACGACGTCCACGGTGAGCCGGGCGGCCTCCTCCGCGTCGTCGGTGCCGAACAGGAAGAAGTCGTCGAGGCCGCGGACCTGGGGGGCGCTGCCGGCGTTGATCCGGTGGGCGTTGGTCACCACCCCCGACCGGCTGGCCTGGCGGAAGACCTGGGTCAGGCGCACGTGCGGGATCGGGCTGCCCTCGGCGAGCAGGTCGCGCAACACCTCGCCCGCGCCGACCGAGGGCTGCTGGTCGACGTCGCCGACCAGCAGCAGGTGCGCACCCGGCGGAACGGCCCGAACCAGCTTGTTGGCCAGCAGCAGGTCCAGCATCGAGGACTCGTCGACCACCACCAGGTCGGCCTGCAGCGGCCGGTCGCGGTCGAAGGCGGCGTCCCCGCCCGGCCTCAGCTCCAGGAGGCGGTGCACGGTCCCCGCCTCGACCCCGGTCAGCTCGGCGAGCCGCTTCGCCGCCCGGCCGGTGGGGGCCGCCAGCAGGACCCGGGCTCCCTCGGCCGCCGCGAGGGTGACGACCGACCGCACCGTGAAGCTCTTGCCGCAGCCGGGTCCACCGGTGAGGACGGCGACCTTCTCGGTCAACGCCAGGCGCACCGCGTCCCGCTGGCCGCCCGCCAGCTCCGCGCCGGTGCGCCGGTGCAGCCACGCCAGGGCGGCGTCCCAGTCCACCCCGGCGAAGGCGGGCATCCGGTCGGTGTCGGCACTCGCCAGCCTCCGCAGCCCCGCGGCCAGGGAGACCTCCGCCCGGTGGAAGGGGACCAGGTAGTACGCCACGACCGGGGGCTCCCCGTCCTCCCCGGCCAGTTCCTCGCGGACGACGTGCTGGTCGGCGACCAGCACGGCCAGGCCGTGCCCGACCAGGTCTGCCGGAACCTCCAGCATCTCGACCGCCCGGGGAACCAGGTCGGTCTCCGGCAGGAAGCAGTGCCCCTGCCCGGTCGCCTCGGAGAGCACGAACTGCAGGCCCGCCTCGACCCGCGGCAGGCTGTCGTGCGGGATCCCCACCGCGGCCGCGATCGCGTCCGCGGTCCGGAACCCGATCCCCCACACCTCCGCGGCCAGCCGGTAGGGCTCGGCGCGGACCACGCCGATCGAGGCGTCGCCGTACTGGCGGTAGATCCGCACGGCCAGCGAGGTGGAGACGCCCACCCCCTGCAGGAAGACCATCACCTCCTTGATGGCCCGCTGCTCCTCCCACGCCGCGGTGATCAGCCGGGTCCGCTTCGGGCCCAGGTTCGGCACCTCGGTGAGCCGCCCGGGTTCCTCCTCGATGACCCGGAGCGCGTCGGTGCCGAAGTGGTCCACGATCCGCTCGGCCAGCCGCGGACCGATCCCCTTGACCAGCCCCGAGCCCAGGTAGCGGCGGATCCCCTGCACCGTGGCCGGCAGCACGGTGGTGTAGTCCTCGACCTGGAACTGCCGGCCGTACTGGGGATGGGCTCCCCACCGTCCCCGCAGGCGCAGCGTCTCCCCCGGTTGCGCGCCCAGCAGCGACCCCACCACGGTGACCAGGTCACCGCCCCGCCCGGTGTCCACCCGGGCCACGGTGTAGCCGGTCCGGGCGTCGGCGAAGGTGATCCGCTCCAGCGTCGCCTCCAGGACCGCTCCGCTCCGCGTCTCCCGCACCGCCACCCCCTCACCACCGCGCCGTCCCACCACCGATGGTCACACCGCCCGGGGACACCTCCGCGGTCCCCGCCCCTGGGAACCGGCTCCCGACGCGGCGGACCGCCCCGGCACGGCGCGAGCGGCGCAGCCGTCCTCCCGCCGCTCCGCGGAACGGAACTGTCAGCAGGTCCGCATAGCCTCCGGACGCTCACCCGAGCGCTGCACCGACGACACGGAGGACCGGATCATGGCCGGCGAGACTGTCATCACCGTCATCGGCAACCTGACCAGCGACCCCGAGCTGCGCTGGACGCCCTCGGGCGCGGCGGTCGCCAACTTCACCATCGCGTCCACCCCGCGCACCCTGGACCGCCAGACCCAGGAGTGGAAGGACGGCGACGCGCTCTTCCTGCGCTGCAACGTGTGGCGGCAGGCGGCGGAGAACGTCGCCGAGTCGCTGACCCGCGGTTCGCGGGTGATGGCACAGGGCCGCCTCAAGCAGCGCTCGTTCGAGACCAAGGAGGGCGAGAAGCGCACCGTCGTCGAGCTGGAGGTCGACGAGATCGGCCCGTCGCTGCGCTACGCGACGGCGACGGTCGCCAAGGCCGCCCGTCCCGATGGCCGTCCCGGCGGCGGAACCGGGGCAGGTGAGGGTGGCTCCGCGGCCGGGCGAGCCGGCTCGGACGACCCCTGGGCGGCGCCGGCCGGCGACCTCGGCGAGGCACCCCCCTTCTGAGGGCCCCTGCTCCCAGCCACTCGCGGGCTCGCGGTGGGTCCTTGCAGGGGCCGGCCGGGACCCGGGACGCGGTCGGCGGGACCCCACCGGTGTCGCCGACCGCGTCACACCGGCCTTCCAGCGGTCGAGGAGCGCGCCGGCGAGCGGTCGACCGCTCGGCGGCGGGAGGCCGGCGACCGGCTCGTCGCGGCCCTGCGGGCGAACCGTCGTCCGGGAGACGAGACGGCCGCACGGCGACCGGGCCCGCGACCGTCCTCCGGCAGCAGAATGGAGGAGCACACCTCATCGATGGGATCGTCATGGGCGCCGTGAAGACGTGGAACGTCCGAGTGGACATCGACGAACACGAGGGCCGCACCCGTGCGGTCGCCCGTCTGCGCACGGACGGGAACCAGTCGCTGGCCGGCACCGGTCTCGCGCGGCTCAATCCCGCCGACCGCGACGTCCCGGAGATCGGGGACGAGCTCGCGGTCGCCCGGGCGCTGTCGGAGCTGAGCCACCGCCGGCTCGACGTGGCCGCCGGGGACATCGAGCAGAGCAGCGGTGAGCCGGCCCATCCGGTGCTGTGAGCTCGAGGCGGAGGGCGGCCTCCGCGGGTGCAGGCGATCCGCGGGGACCTGACGGGAGCCGGACCCCCGTCTGCCTGGACGGCGGACGGCGGGCCGGTCGTGGCTACGCCTCCGCCATGGCCGCGTCCGCGGCCTCCGGGTCCTCGACCTGCCCGACGGTCGGCCCTGGGTGCCCCGGCACCATCGGGCCGTCGCCCGCGGGATCGAGCACGTCGTTCTCGAACCACTCGTAGCGACCGGAGAGCACCTGCTGTGCTGCCGCGTACTGGGCCTCGTCGTCGTTGGCCCACAGCTCCCTGAACAGCCGCTCGGCGCGACGGCGGGCCTGGCCGCAGAACAGGTCGGCCAGTTCGAACGCCTGCTGCCTGCGGTCGGGCCGCTCGCGGGCGAGGGTGTCGACGTACAGGCACGCGCACGTGATCGCGTAGAGCTCGGCGCCGATGTCCACGATCCGACCGAGCAGGTGGCCCTTCTGCTCCAGGCGCGCCCGGTAGCGGCCCATCGCGTAGAAGGTCGAGCGCGCGAGCTTGCGCGAGCGGCGCTCGACGTAGCGCAGGTGCTCGGCCAGCTCGCCGAACTCCGAGAAGGAGCCGGGACGCTGCCCGCCGCCCGTCATCAGCGTCGGGAACCACGAGGCGTAGAAGGCACCTGCCTTCGCGACGGCCTTCGCCTTGCCGGCCAGGCCGGAGTCGCCGAACACCACGTCCCCCGCGACCTGCAGGTGCCGGTCCACGGCCTCCCGGGCGATCAGCAGGTGCATGATCTCGGTGGAGCCCTCGAAGATGCGGTTGATGCGCATGTCGCGCAGCATCTGCTCGGCCGGCACCGGCTTCTCCCCGCGCTGGGCCAGCGACTCGGCGGTCTCGTAGCCGCGGCCGCCCCGGACCTGGACCATCTCGTCGACGGCGGTCCAGCCGAGTTCGGAGCCGTAGAGCTTCGCGAGCGCGGCCTCGATGCGGATGTCGTTGCGCTCGTCGTCGGCGAGGCGGCTGGACACGTCGAGCATCGCCTCCAGGCCGAACGCCGTGCCCGCCAGCCAGGCGAGCTTCTGCGCGATCGGGTCGTGCTCCCCGATGGGCCGGCCCCACTGCCGGCGCTCGGCCGACCACTCGCGCGCGATCTTGAGCGAGTACTTGACCGCTGACAGGCAGAACGCCGGCAGCGACAGGCGACCGGTGTTGAGCGTGGTGAGCGCGATCCGCAGGCCCTTGCCCTCGCCGCCGATGACGTCCTCGGTGGGGACGAGGACGTCGTCGAACCGGGTCACCGAGTTCTCGATGCCCCTGAGCCCCATGAAGCCGTTGCGGTGCTCGACCGTGATGCCCTCGCGGTCGGTCGGGCAGATGAACGCGGTGATGCCGCCCGCGTGGCCCTCGGACCTGGGGACGACGGCCATGACCACCACCACGTCGGCGATCGCGCCGTTGGTCGCCCACAGCTTCGTGCCGCTGATCCGGTAGCCGGTGCCGTCCTCGGTCGGGACCGCGGTGGTGCTCATGCGCGCCGGGTCCGAGCCGACGTCCGGCTCGGTGAGCAGGAACGCCGAGATGTGGTCCGTGGCCACCTTGGGGAGCCATGTGCGCTTCTGCTCCTCGGAGCCGAAGAGGCGCAGCGGCTCGGGCAGGCCGATCGACTGGTGCGCGGACAGCAGCGTCGAGATCGACGAGTGCCAGGTGCCGGCCGTGGCCAGCGCCTTGTTGTAGTAGACCTGGTTCAGCCCGAGCCCCCCGTACTCCACGGGGATCTTCATGCCGAGGGCGCCCAGGTCCGCGAGGCCCCGGACGACGTCCGCGGGGATCTTCGCCTCGCGCTCGATCTGCTGCCGGTCGACGCGCTCGGTGAGGAAGGCGCGGAGGCTCGTCAGGAACGCCTCGCCCTTCTCGACCGCGGCCGGATCGGGCTCGGGCTGCGGGTGGACCAGGTCGAGGCGGAAGCTGCCGAGGAAGAGCTCCCTGCCGAACGACGGCCTGGCCCACTGCGTCTCGCGGCCGGCCTCGGCGACCCGCTTCGACTGCTGGTACGAGGGATTCGACGCCATGGGCCAGCATCACCCCCTGGCCGCTCGGTCGACAACGGACCTCGGCGCCGGGAGGCCGGATGGCCGGGTGGCGGACACCGACGGCGAGCTGCGGGCCTGCGTCGGTCCGACGTCCCGTCCTGCGCGTTCGTCCCACGTCGAGTGCGTGCCTGCCACGGGTGGGGGGTCTGCGGAGGCCTCCGGACGGTCTCGCCCCTGCGCCACGCCGGTCCGGAGGCCCCGCGGTCCGGCGACCGCGGGGCCTCCGTCGCTGCTCGACCGGTCCCTGCCCTGGGCCCGTCGGTCAGGCCGCGCCCGACTGCGGCACGGCCGACAGCGCGTCGGTCAACAACGTGACGAGCGCCTCGAGCTGCACGTCGGCCGACGACGAGACCTCCTCGTCGGACCCGTCGAGCGCCCGGGCGGCGAGCCCTGCCTTGCTGTCGATCAGCTCGGCGATCCGGGCGTCGATGGTCTGCGCGGCGATGATGCGCCACGCGGTGACCGGTTCGGTCTGGCCGATGCGGTGGCTGCGATCGATGGCCTGGGTCTGCTCCGCGTCGGTCCAGGACAGCTCGGCGAGCACGACGTTCGAGGCGACCTGCAGGTTCAGGCCCACGCCGGCCGCGGTCAGGGAGCAGACCGCGACGGCGACGTCCGGGTCGTCGACGAAGGCGTCGATGTTCCGCTGCCGCGACGCAGGCGTCTGGTCGCCCCGGATGGACGAGAACCGGACCCCCTGCCGGGCGAAGGCGTCCTCGGCGGCGTCCATCACGTCGACGTGCTTGGCGAAGAAGACGACCTTGCCGGCGCTGCGGGCCAGCTGCGCCGCGTAGTCCGCGGCGAGGCCGGCCTTCGCCCGGCCGATGCGCCGCATCATGCTGAACACGTTCTCGCCGGCCTGCGCGGTCGCGTCCTTGAGCTCCGACCGGGCCACCCGGCGCACGAGGTCGGTGTCGATGCCCTCGACGTCGACGCCGGACGAACGGTTCGCCAGCGCGGTCTCGTACCGCGCCACCATCCGGCGGGCGAGGTCCCGCTCGGCCGCCCGGATCGAGCGGCCGGCCGGCCCGTCCAGCTCGACGGGCAGGTCGGCGATGCGGCGGGCGGGGATGTCGGCCGCCACGTCGACCTTGCGCCGGCGGACGATCCCGAGGTCGATGACGCACGACCGGGCAGCCGGGTAGAACCCCGGGTCGGCGGGTGTCAGGCCGGTGTCCTCCAGCGCGTCCATCAGGTCGCCCAGCGGCTTGGTCTCGTCGATCCAGCCGAGGAACTGCCAGATCGCCCGGAAGTCCTCGATGTCGTTGATCAGCGGGGTCCCGGTCAGGGCCATCAGCAGCGGCCGCGGGGTGCGGGACCGGATGCGCTCGGACAGCTCCAGGACGTGCTGCGAGCGCTGGGAGCTCTTGTTCTTGATGAAGTGCGCCTCGTCGACGACCATCCCGCGGAAACCGAAGTCGCCGATCCAGCCCACGTGGCGGTCGAGCACCTCGTAGTTCACGACGATGACGTCGGCGAAACCGTCGATCGTGTCGCCGTCACCCTGGACCACGGTGGCCGCCCGGTGGGGCGTCCAGCGGCCGGCCTCCCGGGCCCAGTTGGTCTTGACGACGTTCGGCACCACCACGAGCAGCGGGTAGGCGTTCGCCGCCTCCGCGGCGAGCAGTGCCTGGGCCGTCTTGCCCAGACCCGGCTCGTCGGCGAGGAGGAAGGTCCGGTGACCGGCCGCGGCCGCGGCGACGAGCTGGGCCTGGTGCGGCATCAGCTCCAGACCCTCCCCCGCGCTCCGCGACGACGGTGCGGGCAGGGGCATGCACGCCGGGTCCCCGCTCCCGGCGCGCTCGAAGGAGCTGAGGAGCGGGCCGAGCAGTTCCCAGCCGGCCAGGCGGCGCGGACGGGAGGCGCGCTGCGGAGCGGTGGAGAAGTCGGGCGCGAGGAAGGGGTTGGCCAGCTGTCGGGAGATCACCGACTGCGGCACGACGCGGCGCTCGGGAGTCGCGGGCGCGGCCGGGGCCTCCACCGGCGGGACCTCCTCGGGGGCCGGCTCGACGCCGGCAGCCCGCTGCATCTCGCGCGCGAGGGTGCGGGAGGCGTCGGAGGCGACGGCGTCCTCGGCGAGCAGCGCCAGCAGTGCGGCGTCCCGCACAGCGGTCGTCGCGAGGATGGTCGCGATGCCGTCCAGGCGCTTGAGCTGCTCGGCCCGGTGACCGTCGCTGCCGCCCGTTCCGGCCTGGATGCGGGCGCGTTCCTCCCGCAGCAGCAGGGCGACGGCCTGGAACTGCGTGCGCACCGCAGGCGTGACCCGGCCGCGCCGGGCGGCCGCCTCGACCTCGCGGACGGCTCGGGCGAGCACCGCGACGACGTCGCCGCGGGAGCGGGCCCGTCGCTGGTCCCGCGGGGCGGTACGGCGAGCGCCCGCCTGGCGCTGGCCTCCTCGTGCCACAGACTCCTCCTCCTGCTGCCGGCGCGGTGGCGCGGCAGCATGCCGCGCGGTCCCGCGAACGGGGCGCACCGCGCCCCGGACGAGACGGCCTGGTCCTCCGAACGCCCAGCCGACCGGCGGATCCCCGAGGATCGACGCCACGGGCCCCGGCAGGCTCTCGAGGGGACCCGGAGCGCCGAGGGTGGGCTGGTGATCACGGACCGAGACGTCGACGCCGGACGACCGGCTCCGGTCTCGTCGTCACCGACTCTCTCATGCCAACGCCTGCGAGGGCGCCAGATTCCCGGCCCGTCGTCCGATCCACCGGGAACGGCCGGGATGGTCGGGGGCGCTGGAACAGCCCCGGGCCGGACGGCGCTGGTGCTGCCGTGACCGACACGGAGCCGCGGCTCTCCCTGCTCGACCGGTCCCGCACCCGGGTCGGCGAGCCCGACGCCGCGGCGCTCGGCGGCACCGTCGCGCGCGCCGTGCGCGCCGAGCAGCTCGGGTTCGACCGGTTCTGGGTGGCCGAGCACCACGGGGTGCCCGGGGTCGCCGGCGCAGCCCCCGCGGTGCTGCTGGCCGCCCTCGCCGGCCGGACGACGACCATCCGGCTCGGCTCGGCCGGCGTCATGCTGCCGCACCACCAGCCGCTCGTGGTCGCCGAGCAGTTCGCCACGCTGTCGGCCCTCGCGCCCGGCCGGGTCGACCTGGGCCTGGGCCGCTCCCCCGGCTTCACCGCTCCGGTGCGCCGGGCCCTGCGGGAGACCGACCGCGACTTCCCCGCCGACCTCGCCGAACTGCGGGCGTTCCTGACCGGGACCGCGGAGATCACCCTGCACCCGCAGCCGGCCGGCGGGGTGCCGCTGCACGTGCTGGCCACCGGGCGCGGCCTGCAGGTCGCGGCCGAGCTCGGGCTGCCGGTCATCGTCGGCGGGCCGCTGCTGGGGGTGGCCGGCGACCCGGAGCCCGGGCTGGCGGCGCTGGCCGGCTACCGGCGCGCCTTCCGGCCCTCGGCGCAGCAGCCGGAGCCGCGGGTGGCGATCAGCCTCGACGTCCTGGTCGCCGACACCGCCGCGGAGGCCGCCGACCTGCTGCTGCCCGAGGCGTGGGCGATGGCGCAGGCCCGCACCACGGGCACCTTCCCGGCGCTGGAGCCGGTGGCCGCCGTCCGGGCCGCCGCCCGCACCCCGCGCCAGCAGCAGTACCTCGAGCAGACCGCCGCCGCGGCGGTCGCCGGCACCGCAGCCCAGGTCGAGCGCCGGCTCGCCGAGCTGCTCGACCGCACGGGGGCCGCCGAGCTGGCCGCCGCCGGCAGCACCTTCGACCGGGCCGCCCTGGCCGCGTCCGACGCAGAGTTGGCGGAGCTGTTCGGCCGGGCCCGGTCGGCTCCGCCCGCACGGACCGCGGCGGCGTCCTGACGACGGCGCCGGCGTGCCCGGCCTGCCGCGACGGCCTCCGGGCGTGCTGAGGCAGCGACTCCTCGAGGGTGTCTTCGGCCACCGTGCGCCGCAGTCGTCCGGGCGGCCTCGCGCTGACCACGCGCCCGCGCGTCATCGAGTCGGCTCCCTGCCGGTGCGGCACGATGTCCCCGCGCCACGTCGCGGTGGCGCCGGCGTGGTGACCACCCGGCAGCGCCGGGGAGCGGCCGCCCACCTCGCCAGCACCGGCCGGAGCCCGGCCTCGGCCGCGGGGGCACGGACTGTGAGATCGGGGCCGAGCGGATGGACGTGCGCGAGCTGGGGCCGGAGGGCGCCGTGACGTCCGCCCCGGTGGGGCTGTCCCAGCGGGAGGCCGACGCCCGGCGCCGACGCGGGGAGGGCAACACCGCCGTCAGCGGATCGGCGCGCGGCTACGCGCGGATCCTGCGCACGAACGTCTTCTCCTTCTTCAACCTCGTCCTGTTCACCATCGGCGCCGCGCTGCTCGCGCTGGGCCGGTGGAACGACGCGTTCGTCAGCGTCGGCCTCGGCCTGGTCAACGCGGCCATCAGCGCCGTCCAGGAGATCCGGGCCAAGCGCAAGCTCGACCGGCTCCAGCTGCTCGACCGCAGCACGGTCACCGTCGTCCGCGACGGCCGCGACGTCCAGGTCGCACCGGAGGACGTCGTCCGGGGCGACGTGCTGCGGGTGCGCCCCGGCGATCAGGTCGTGGTGGACGGGCCGGTGCTCGACGGCGGCCGCGTCGAGGTCGACGAGTCCCTGCTGACCGGCGAGTCCGACCCGCTGGTGAAGCAGCCGGGCGAGGACCTGCTGTCCGGCAGCTCCTGCATCGCCGGGGAGGGTCACCAGCTGGCCCGGGACGTCGGCGCGGCCAGCTACGCCAGCCGGCTCACCGCCGACGCCCGGCAGGCCTCCACCGACACCACGCCGTTGCAGGCCCGGATCCGGTTCGTCGTCCGGCTGGTGATGCTGCTGGTGGCGCTGATGAGCGCGACGATCATGCTCCAGGCCGCGCTCGAGGGGTTCTCGCTGGTCCGCGTGGTGCAGACGACCGCGGTGCTGTCCGGGCTGGTCCCCTACGGGCTGTTCTTCCTCGTCGCCGTGGCCTACACCGTCGGGGCGGCCAAGAGCGCGCAGCGCGGCGCGCTCGTGCAACGGGTGAACGCCGTCGAGTCGCTGAGCAACGTCGACGTCGTCTGCACCGACAAGACCGGCACCCTCACCACCGGCCGGCTGACCCTGGCCGAGGTGCAGCCGGTCGGGCCGCTGGACGCCGAGGCGACCGGACGGGTGGTCGGCTCGATGGCCCGCAGCGCCGCGGCGGCCGACCTGACCACCACGTCGCTGGCCGCCGCGCTGCCCGGCGAGCCGTGGCCGGTGCGGGAGGAGATCCCCTTCTCGTCGTCGCTGCGGTGGAGCGCGCAGCGCACGGACGACGGGGTGTACGTCCTGGGTGCGCCCGCGACCCTGGCCCCGCAGCTGTCCGGCGCCCCGCTCACCGGCACCGTGACGGCGCGGACCGCCCAGGGGCTGCGGGTCCTCGTCGTCGCCCGCGCGGTGGACGCCGGTGCGCCGCTGCGCGACGCCGCGGGGCGCCCGCAGCTGCCCGCCCTCGAGGCGGTCGCCGTGGTCTCCCTCGCCGACGAGCTCCGTGCCGACGTGACGCCGATGCTGGCGCGCTTCGGAGCCGACGGGATCGCCGTCAAGGTCGTCTCGGGCGACGACCCGCGCACGGTGGGCGCGCTCGCCCGGCAGGCCGGTCTGGAGGACGGGCAGCCGGTCAGCGGCGCGGACCTCGACGCCCTGTCCGACCCCGAGCTCGACCGGCTCATCGCCCGGACCACGGTGTTCGGCCGCATCGCCCCGGAGCAGAAGGAGCGGCTGGTCGACTCGCTGCGCCGCCAGGGGCGCTACGTGGCGATGATCGGTGACGGCGTCAACGACGCCCGCGCGCTCAAGCGGGCCCACGTCGGCGTCGCGATGAAGAGCGGCAGCGCGGTCGCCCGCGACGTCGCCGACATCGTGCTGACCGACGACTCCCTGACCGCGCTGTCCCCCGCGCAGCAGGAGGGCCGGCGGATCATCAACGGCATCGGGACCTCGATGCAGGTCTTCCTCGCCCGGGTCGGGACGCAGGGCCTGGTCATCCTCGCGGTCACCATGCTCGGCCTGGGGTTCCCCTACTCACCGGCGCAGGTGGGGCTCACCCTGCTCACCGTCGGCGTCCCGACGCTGTTCCTGACGACGTGGGCCCGCCCCACGGCACCGGACCCCCACCTGCTGGCCACGCTGGGGCGGTTCGTCGTCCCGGCCGCGGTGGTCACGGCGGCCGCGGGTGTCGGGGTGTACGCGTCCCTGTACACCGACCTGATCCAGGGCCTGGCCGATCCCGACATCCCCCCGTTCGTCGTCACCGAGTTCGAGACCTACACCGGGCTGTCCTCGGACGACGTCGGGTTCGCCGAGGCGGCCGCCACGCTGGGTGCCCAGACCGGCCTGTCGACGTTCGTCTCGTTCGCCGCCTTCGGGTTGATCCTGTTCCTCAAGCCGCCGTCCCGGTTCTTCGCGTCGTGGACCCGCCCCGACGGGGACCGGCGCCCCGCGGTCCTCGTCGCCGTGCTGGTCGTCGCCTTCAGCGGCGGGCTGTTCATCCCCTGGTTCACCGACTACTTCGGCCTCACCGACGCGGCCGAGCCGGTGTTCCAGACGGTCCTCCCGGCACTGCTCGTCTGGTTCTGCGTCCTCAGCGCGGTGTACCGGTTCCGGCTGCTCGACCGCGCCCTGGGCCTGCGCGACCTGACCGCGACGGGCACGTCCCCCCGCTGACCGGTCACCGCCCCGGTGCGGCCGGCGGCCGCTCCTGCCCGTCGGTGTCCGCCTCCTGGAACTCGCGGAAGGCCGCGAACGCCCGGGCGCCGTACACGGTGCCCGGGCCGCCGTTCATCGCGATCGCCACGCCGAGCGCCTCGGCGACCTCCTGCTCCGTCGCGCCGGTGCGGACCGCGCCGCGGGCGTGCGAGGCGATGCAGCCGTCGCACTCCTTGCCCACCGCGATGGCGAGGGCGATCAGCTCCTTGGTCTTCTGGTCCAGCACACCGGCGGCGTAGGCGGCGGCGTGCATCTGGCGGTAGCCGTCGTAGACCTCGGGGATGGCGCGACGCAGCGCGCGGCCCGGCTCGCGGAGCTCGTCCTGGACCGCCCGGCCGTACGTCATGACCAGATGCTGGCACCCGGCGCGGGTCCCGGCTCGACGACAGCGCAGGGAAGACCGACACGGGCGGCCGGGTGCGCGGGGACATCCCCGGGATCGTGGGTACTGACTCCCCATGGACTCACCCGCGACCGTGCCCGTGCCCGTCGGCCACACCGCAGAGGGCGGGGTGCTGGTCGGCAGCGACGGCGCCCGCCGCCGGCTCGTCGTCTTCGAGGACCCGCAGTGCCCTCACTGCCGGCGGTTCGAGGAGGCGTCCGGGGACCTGCTGCGCCGCGAGGTCGCCGCGGGCGCGGTCGCGGTCGAGTACCGGGTGCGGTGCTCCCTGGGGCCGGAGTCGGTGCGCGCCGGCAACGCGCTGGCCCTCGCCGCGGAGGCCGGCCGGTTCGACCAGCTGCGCCGGGAGGTGTTCGCGGCCCAGCCGCCCGAGCACAGTGGCGGCTTCACCGCCGAGGACCTGGTCGGCCTGGGGCGGCGGGTGGACCTGGACGACCCGGACTACGGGACCGGGGTCCGGGAGGGCCGGTACGAGGCCTGGGTGGTCGCGGTCGACCGGGCGTTCCAGGAGCAGGACCCGGACGGCACCCCCGCCGCGCTGCTCGACGGGGAGCGGGTCGACCCCGCCACCCTCTACGACGCCCGGGCGCTCGGGGACCTGCTGCGCGGCTGACCGCGAGCGTCCCGCCATGCGCCTCCGGGCCCCAGGGGGCCCCGTGGACTTCGCCGACCTGGGCCGGCCGTTCGTCATCGCCCACCGCGGCGGGGCCATGCAGGTGCCCGAGCACACGATGGAGGGCTACCGGGTCGCAGTGGGCCAGGGCCTGCCGGTGATCGAGCAGGACGTGTGCACGCTCGCCGACGGCGGCCTCGGCGTCATGCACGACGGCACCGTGGACCGCATGACCACCTCCAGCGGCAACGTCGCCGACCACACGTCGGTGTCCTGGAAGCAGCTCGACATCGACGCCTCCGCCACCCTCGGCGGAGGCTGGCCCGACGGATTGCGCCCTCCGCTGTTCGACGAGGTGCTCACCGAGTTCGGCAACCGGGTCCTCCTCTGCGCCGAGGCCAAGAGCAGCGACGCGATGGGCCCGATGGTCGACGCGCTCGAGCGGCGCGGGATCAGCCCGGCGTCCGTGCTGCTGCAGTCCTACGCGCTGGCCGACTGCCGGCTGGCGCGCTCGCGCGGATGGGGCGTCATCTGGCTCGGGAGCACGGACGTCGCCCGGGCGGCCGCCGAGGACGTCGGCTGGATCGGCCCGCAGGCCGGCCACGTCACCGCGGCGGTCTGCGCGGAGGCGCACGCCGCGGGGATCGACGTGGCCTGCTACACGGTGAACCGCCGCTACCAGCGGGACGCCCTCCTGTCCGACGGCGTGGACGCGATCTTCTCCGACGACCCGGTCTACGTCGCGGGGGACGCGGGACGCCGCACCTCGGACCTGTTCGCCCGCCAGGTCTGGCTGCCCGGCATGCTGGCGGACACCGGCCGCGGCCGGTTCTTCCCGGACGACTCCTCGTGGGGCGTCGACGCCACCGACACGGCCACCTCGACGCTCATGGGCTTCCTGGCCCCTCCCGACCCGGCGGCGTTCACGCTGCGCCTCGACCTGCGCGTGGACGCCACCCGCGCCGACGGCCGCACGTCCGGCGCGTCGGTCCTGCTGAGCACCGACGACCACCCGTACCGACCGCCGTCCGGTCCGTCGCCCGGCGTCGACGGCTACCTCTGCTGCCTGCGGGCGGACGGCGACCTGGAGATCGCGCGCGTCGACGACGGCAGCGCCACTCCGCTGGGGTCCTCGAGCGCGGGCCCGCCCCTGACGCCGGGCGCCTACGTCGGGCTCCGGATCACCGTCACCGGCTCGGACCTCGTCCTCGCTCGCACAGACACCGTCGGCGCCGCCGTGACCGTCGCGGACGCCACCCACCGGCCGGTGCCCGTCGTCCACCTCGGCAGCGTGTGCGCCGGGGTCCGCTTCAAGGACGTGGTGTTCGTGTGACCGACCCCTTCGAACGCCCGGGCCACGGCCCCGCCGACCCGGACGGCTACCTCATCGAGCAGACCCCCGAGGGCTACCGGTGGACCTGCCGCGCCGACGGCCGCACCGCGGGGCCGTTCCCCAGCCGGGAGGACGCCGTCGTCTCCGCCGAGGTGGACCGCACCGCCTGATCCGCCGTGCCAGGAGTGGAGTTGGCCACGGCGGCGACGCGGGTAATCCCGTGCTGCTCCGGTCCGGACCGGAGCAGCCGCTGAAGAGCGCTGGCCCCCGGCCACCGCTCGACCGGGAGGGATCCCTGTGACCCAGCAGATGAACAGCCTGGCCCTGGACGACGCCCGCCGCATCGTCGCGGCCGGGGAGGCCCGCGCCGCAGAGATCGGGCAGCCGATGAACATCGCCGTCGTCGACGCCGGGGGCGATCTGATCCTGCACGTCCGGATGGACGGCGCCTGGCGGGGCAGCGTCGACATCGCCATCAACAAGGCCTTCACCGCCCGGGCATTCGACATCGCCACCGCCGACCTGGCCGAGCTGGCCAAGCCGGGCGGGCCCTTCTACGGCATCCAGGCGTCCAACGACGGCAAGGTGATGGTCTTCGCCGGTGGCGCCCCGGTGCGCGCGGACGGGGTCATCGTGGGGGCGGTCGGAGTGAGCGGCGGCACCGGTGAACAGGACACCGCGGTCTGCGAGGCGGCGACTGCCGGCTTCTGACGTCTGCGGACCCCAGGGGGTCCGGCCCCGGTCGACGGGGTCGGCGCCCGGCGGCCCACGCCACCTCGACCGGTGAGCTCGACGGCTGCCCCGAGCCGACCCGGCCGCCCGGGGCTGCCGGTGAGGAACACCTACACCGGCAGCCGGCTCGCCCGGCGCAGCGCGGCCAGGCCGTCGTCCGTGCCGGGCCAGTGCCGGGCGATGGCCGCCGCGCCGGCGCGGCGGACCACCGAGCGCAGCACCAGGACGACCATGATCGCGTCGTCGACGTGGCCGAGCACCGGCACGAAGTCGGGCACCAGGTCGACCGGCAGCGCCAGGTAGGCCAGCAGCAGCCACAGCCGCACCCGGACTCCCCGCGGCAACGTGCCGTCGCCGGCCAGCCGGTGCAGCAGCCGGAGCACGTCGGGCAGCAGCCGCAGCAGCTCCCGCAGCCGCACCTCGTCCGGGCAGGTCCACCACAGCACCGCCACCAGCACCAGCCAGCACAGCAGCAGGCCCCCGAGCACTCCGACCAGCGTCCACGCCCAGCTCGGCATCCCCGGCCACCTCCCTCACCGGGCCGGCCGGTCGGCCCGCTCCAGGGTCCCCCGGGAGCCGGCGAGGGGGGGCAGGGGCTCCTGCATCAGTCGAGCTCGACCGGAGCTCCGCCGAACGCGACCAGGCTGACCACCCAGTACACGAGGTAGAGAGCCAGCAGGGTGCAGCCGTGCCACCGCGCCAGCCGGCCGGTGGAGAGGAGGTACGCGGCGAGGGCGGTGAGGACGACGAGCGCAGGCAGGTGCCAGGTGAGCACGTCGGAGCCGACGACGATGCCACCGGCCAGGAGGGTGATGCCCAGCTTCCCGGTGACCGAGAAGACGACGCTCCCGATGACGTTCCCGACCCCGATCTCCGGCACGCCCTTGCGGAACGCCTCCACCGTCAGGAAGAGGTCCTCCATCGTCAGGACGGCAGTGACGATGGTGGCGCCGAACACCGTGCCCTCGAGCCCGTAGGTCTCCAGGATCCCCTCGGTCCCGATGCTCGTGGTGGCCGCGCCGATCACCAGGCCGGCGAGTGCGAGCACCGTCAGTCCCAGGTGGGCCCAGCCGGGCAGCCGGCGCGCCTCGGCGAACGGCAGGTCGTCGAGGACCTGCTGCTCCGGCCGCGCGCCGGGCCGTGCTCCTCCGCCCTCCGGTCCGATCGGCCGCACGTCCGTCCCCGTCCCACGAGCGGGCTGCTCGCCGTGGCCCGGCCCTCCGACGGTGGCGGCTTCGTGCACCTCCACGTCGCGGAACACCGGCACGCTCCTGCGGACCTCGCGGGCGGCGACGTAGACGACGAACAGGACGAACAGGGCGAGGAGCAGCAGCCCGTCGGGAACGGTGAGCGGCGCGGTGAGCGTGAACCCGACCATCACCAGCGGTGCGGCGGCGAACACGACGACGTAGTCGCGCGGGATGTCGACCCTCCCCGGCCTGAGGATCGCGGCGAGCGCGAGGACGACCCCGGTGAACGAGAGCGCCGTTCCGAACACGATGCCGAGTGCGACGCCGCTGAGCTCTTCCAGGTTCAGCGCGACACCGAGCGTGATGTCGTCGAACTCGACCCCGGTGAAGACGATGGCGAGCAGGAACAGCGGCAGTCTGAGCGCTCGCGCCGCCCCGACGAGGTGGTCGATGAGCTTCTCGGCGCTGACCATCAGCAGCGTCGCTCCGGCGATGAAGACGAAGATCGAGGTCACGGCGGGAGCTCCTCCTCGCGACGACCCGCGGGGCGGGGGCCTTGACGGGCGGTCACCGGCTGCGCCGGGCTGCGGGGTACAGCCGGGGGGCCAGCACCGCGTCCCGTGTCCGCGCCCCCTCGTCGGCGGCGGCCACCGCCCCGGCCACGAGCCCGTGGTCCGGCGAGAGGTGGCAGACCGGGTCGGTGCGGGCGGCGTCGCCGGTGAGCAGGAACGCCTGGCAGCGGCAGCCGCCGAAGTCGAGCTCGCGGCGGTCGCAGCTGCGGCAGGGGTCGGGCATCCAGTCCGTGCCGCGGAAGCGCCGGAACAGCGGGGAGGACTCCCAGATCCACGCCAGGGAGGACTCCCGGACGCTGGCCCGGGGAAGCGGGAGGGTGTGCGCCGTCGGGCAGGGCAGCACGCCGCCGTCGGGCACCACGGTGAGCTGGCGCCGGCCCCAGCCGCCCATGCAGGGCTTGGGGTACCGGCTGTGGTAGTCGGGCAGGACGTAGATGACCTCCATCCGCCCCTGCAGGCGCTCGTGCGCTGCCCGCACCACGCCCTGGGCGCGCTCCAGCTGCGCCCGGCTCGGCAGCAGCCCGGCGCGGTTGCGCAGGGCCCAGCCGTAGTACTGGGTGTGGGCCAGCTCGATCCGGTCGGCCTCCAGCTGCTCGGCCAGGTCGAGGATGGCGGCGATCCGGTCGGCGTTGTGCCGGTGCAGGACGACATTGAGCGTGAGCGGCCAGCCCAGTTCCTTCACCAGCCGGGCGGCGACCAGCTTGCGCTCGAACGACGGTGTCCCGGCGAGGCGGTCGGCCAGGGCCGCCTCGTCGGCCTGGAGGCTGATCTGCACGTGGTCGAGACCCGCGGCCAGCAGCTGCTCGGCGCGGCGGGGCGTCAGCCCGAGCGCGCTGGTGATCAGGTTGGTGTAGAGGCCCAGCTCAGCGGCGCACTGCACGATCTCGGCGAGGTCGCGGCGCAGCAGCGGCTCACCACCGGAGAGGTGCAGCTGGAGCACGCCCAGTTCCCTGGCCTCGGCCAGCACCCGCTGCCACTCCGCCGTGGTCAGCTCGTCGGCGTGGGCGGCGAGGTCGAGCGGGTTGGAGCAGTAGGAGCAGTGCAGCGGGCAGCGGTAGGTGAGCTCGGCGAGCAAGCCGAACGGTGCGTCCACCCCTGCGCTAGCCACGGCCCGCCTCCAGACAGCGGCGGGCGGTGAGGCGGTCGAGGAACAGGCGCACCTCGTCGTCGTCCACGGAGTCGTACCGCCCGCGCAGCGCGGCGACGATCTCGGTGCGGGTCCGCTGCCCGTCGCACAGCTCCAGGACGGCGGCGCCGGTGCCGTTCAGGACGGTGACCGCCTCCGGCGTCAGCAGCACGTGACGCCCGCGTGCCGGGTCGAACCTCAGCCGGACGTGGCGGGCCAGCCGGGGGCGGTCGGCACCGTCAGCGGTCTGCACAGGCACGGTCGATCGCATCGAGCATGCTCCAGAGGACGTCGCACTTGAAGGACAGGGCCGCCAGGGCGGCCGCCTGCGCCTCGGGCGTCCGGCAGTGCTCCGTCACCACCTCCAGGGCGTGCGCGGAGTCGCGGGGCGCCTGCGTCAGGCGGGCCCGGAAGTAGGCGAGCCCTCGCGGGTCGATCCAGGTGTAGTGCCGCTCGAAGGCGGCGAGGCGCTCGGCCATCAGGTCCGGCGCGAACAGCTCGGTCAGCGAGGAGGCCACCGCCTCGACCCACGGCCGGGTGCGGGCGAAGGTGACGTAGGCGTCGACGGCGAAGCGCACCCCCGGGACCACGTGCCGCTGGTCCTCCATCTCCTGCCGGTCCAGCCCCACCGCCTCACCGAGGCGCAGCCATGCCTCGATGCCGCCTGTCCCGGTGCCCGTGCCGTCGTGGTCGTGGATGCGGCGGATCCAGCGGCGGCGCACCTCGCGGTCCGGGCAGTTGGCGAGGATCGCGGCGTCCTTGCGCGGGATGGCCGCCTGGTAGGCGAACCGGTTGGCCACCCAGCACCGGATCTGCTCGCGGCCCAGCTCCCCCTCGTTCATCCTGCGGTGGAAGGGGTGCTGGTCGTGGTAGCGCCGGGAGTGCTCGCGCAGCGCGGCCACGAACGCATCGGTCGCCGTGTCGGTCGGGGCCGTGCCGGTCAGGGTCACGTCGGTCAGCGTCATGAGGGGCCTCACACCTCCAGTTCGAGCCCGTCCACGGCGACCTCCATGCCGTGCTCCTCGACGGTGCGCCGCTCGGGCGAGTCATCGAGGAGGATCGGGTTGGTGTTGTTGACGTGGACGTAGATCCGGCGCTCGACGGGTAGCCGGGCGAGTCGACGGAGGCTGCCCCCGGGCCCGCTGATCGGCAGGTGCCCCATCTCCCGCGCGGTCCGGCCGGCCAGGCCGAGCCGGACCAGCTCGTCGTCGGACCAGCAGGTGCCGTCGACCAGCAGGCAGGCGCAGTCCTCCAGCTCGGCGCGCAGCGCCGGCGTCAGCTCCTGCAGCACCGGCAGGTGGACCAGGGCCCGGCCGCTGCGCCCGTCGGTCAGGCGGTAGCCGACGACCCGTCCCTCCCGGGAACCGGAGCCGAAGCGAGCCCGCTTGGTGGTGGGGACGTCGAAGGCCCGGTACGACAGCCCGTCGGCCAGCGGGACCTCCGCCCCCGGCACGACCGGGTGCCACTCGACCGGGCAGTACGCCTCGAGCGTCCGGAGGATCGACGTCCCCTCGCACAGCGTGTCGCGGGTCGCTGCGGTGGCGTGCAGGACGAGGCCTCCGCCCTCCCGGAGGAGCAGCAGCCCGAGCGTGTGGTCCAACTCGGCGTCGGTGAGCAGGACGGCCTGCAGCGGGACGCCCCGCCTCCCGCCGGGGCCGCTGGAGGGGTGCAGCGCGGGGAAGGACTCGAGCTGCGCACGGATGTCGGGTGAGGCGTTGAGCAGGAACCACCGCCGGGAGTCCGCGCTCACCGCGATCGACGACTGGGTGCGCGGGCGGGCCGGCCGGGACCCGTCGCGCACCGCGCGGCACGGGGGGCAGGCGCAGTTCCACTGGGGGAACCCGCCTCCCGCCGCCGACCCCAGCACCCGCACCCGCATGTCGATCGGTGGTCCTCCCGGCCGTGCGCCGCGCTGCGGCGCCGCGTCGGCGGAGAGGCGCCGGACCGCATCGTCCGGTGCCTCTCCGCCTGGTCCCTACGTGGCCGACTGGTCCCAGTCGTCCTGGACGCCCATGTACGCGGTCGCCTCGGCGGACACCCGGATCTCCTCGAAGGCGGGGGGCTCCCACTCCTCGGCGAGCAGCCGGGGGACGATGCTCTCCTGCTCCATTGCGGTCACCTCCCTCCGGCGGAGTCGATGCCTTCAGGCAACGAGAAGACGAACATCGCCTGTCCGTGGGGGCCGCCCATCATCCCGGGCAGGAACCCCTCGACCCAGGCGCCCCAGCCGACCGGCACGGCGATGTACTGCTTGCCGTCGATGCTGTAGGTGCTCGGGCTGCTGTGGTGGCCGCTGCCGCAGTTGAACTGCCACAGCAGCTCCCCGGTGCGGGCGTCGAGCGCGACGAACAGCCCGGACGGCGTGCCGGCGAAGACGAGGTCACCCGCCGTGGTCAGCACCGACGCGCACATCGGCAGGTCGTTGCGCCACCGCCAGACCTCTTCGCCGGACGCGTTGAACGCCGTCACCGACCCGGCCATGTCCTCGGCGTCCACGGTGACCGCCGCGCCCCAGTAGGGGATGCTCTCCTTGAACTCCCGGCGCCGGCGGGCGACCTTCGCGCCGGTGTCCTGCACCGGGACGTAGAACAGGCCCGTCCTGGGGCTGTACGCCGCGTGGGTCCACTCCTTGGCCCCGGCGGGACCGGGGTGGAAGTGGACCTCCTCCCCCTCCTTGTCGGGGTAGATCCGGGGCGTGACCGTGCCGTCGGGGCTGATCTCGCCCCAGGTGATCCGGTCGACGAACGGGAAGATGCGCACCCGCTCACCGGTGGTGCGGTCCAGGACGAAGCAGTACCCGTTCTTGTCGAAGTGGGCCAGGAGCTGGCGCCCGTCCTGCTCGAACAGGATGCACTCCATGTTGCTGTCGTAGTCCCACAGGTCGTGCGGGGTGCACTGGTAGTGCCAGCGGATCTCCCCGGTGTCGGCGTCCACCGCGATCACGCTGTCGGTGTAGAGGTTGTCCCCCGGTCGGACCTCCCCGTCGAAGTCGGGCGCGGGGTTGCCGGTCCCCCAGTACAGGAGGTTCGTCTCCGGGTCGAAGGTGCCGGTGACCCAGCCGTTGCCACCGCCCCGCGCCCAGGCCTCACCGTCCGACGGCCAGGTCTCCGAGCCCGGCTCGCCGGGCTTCGGGATCGTGTAGCACCGCCAGACCCGCTCCCCGGTCTCCATGTCGTAGGCGTCGAGGTGGCCGCGCACCCCGAACTCCCCCCCGGAGCTGCCGACGACGACCCGGTCCTTCACCACGAGCGGGGCGACCGTGAGGCTCTCCCCGGCGCGCACGTCCCCGCTGGTGACGTCCCAGACGCACTCGCCGGTGCTGGCGTCGAGCGCGAGCACGTGGGCGTTGAGGGTGCAGACGAAGACCTTGCCGTTCGCCACGGCGACCCCGCGGTTGACGTTGCCGCAGCACAGCGAGACGTCGAAGGGGATCGCGTGCTTGTACTGCCACAGCATCTGCCCGGTCCTGGCGTCGAGCGCCCAGACCCAGCCGTCCCACCCGGAGACGTACATGACGCCGTCGACGATGATCGGGGAGTTCTCGAAGGCGTACGTCGACTGGCCCGCGTGCAGCCCGTGGGGCGAGAAGCTGAACACCCAGGCCGGTCTGATGCGGACGACGTTCTCCGTGTTGATCTCGTCCAGCGGGCTGTACCGCTGCCCGTCGTAGGCGCCGTAGTAGGTGAGCCAGTTCTGCGGCTCCGAGCGGGCGTCGAGGATGCGTTCGTACGTGACGTCCTGGACCACCGGGGGCGCGGTCCCGGTCGCGGAGGTCAGCGATCCGAAGTCGACGGCCGGCGGGGCCTCTCCGTACTCGATGTCGGTCCTGTCCTGGATGTCGGTCATTGACCCAGTCCTGTCTACGGTCGTGGCTGCTGGGGGCGGTCGAGGCGGGCGGACTCCGGGACGTCGCCCCTCACGACGATCGCCCCGATCAGGCCCCGGCCCTCGTCGTTGCCGATGTTGGAGCTGAACCAGTAGTAACCAGGGCCGTCGAGGGTGACGGACATGGTTCCGCGCGAGTAGTTCGGCAACCACATCCACTTGCTGTCGCCGTTGCTCGGCACGAGGGCGCAGTGCGTGTTCTGGTCGTCGTTGACGAACTCGATGTCCAGGTGCCCGCCGTGGGGCAGGACGAGGACCGAGGGGTCCCAGACCAGCTGGTCGGGCACGATGCGGATCCGGGCGTGCATCCGGCCGTCATCGCGGTCCTCGGCGTGCCCGATGTTCCCCGTGGCCAGCAGCCGACCGATCGTCGCCTGGTTCTGGCCGTCCAACCCGATCTCGCTCAGCGCCGCGGATCGTTCCGATGCGGTGCTCGTCATCGACCTCACCTCCTGGTGCGGTTCTGCTGTCGAAGCGGACTGACGGTGTGCCTCGCGGTGTCCGGCACGGTCACGGCCAGGCCCCCGGACGACGGCCCGCCGTGCCGCGCTCGGTCCGGACCTGGGTGGCCATGGCACCTCCTCCCCCTCCGGCTGCGGCGGCCGCACGACGGTCAGGCGGCATCGGGTCTGAGCACGACCTTGAGGACGCCGTCCGCCCGCTGGGCGGATCGGCGGTAGGCGTCCGGCGCCTGGTCCAGCGGCAGTTCGTGGGAGACCACGAAGCTGGGGCTGGCCCGGCCCACGGTGATCAGGTCGCGCAGCTGCCGGTCGTAGCGCCTCACGTCCGCCCGCCCGGTGCCCAGGCGCAGGCCCTTCTCGACCAGCGTGTCCATCGCGACCAGCAGCGCGCCCGGCCTGGCCCTCGTGGGGACCCCGTCCGGTTGACCGCGCGCGCACAGGCCGGGGACGCCGAGCCGGCCGGTCGGCCGCACCGTGTGCACGAGCTGGTCCAGCACCCTCGCGTGCTCCTGGCCCTCGCCGGTCCGTGCGGGAACGGGGAACCGGGTGGCGTCCACGCCCGTGTCGGTGCCCTCGCCCCCGGTCAGGTCCTCGATCTGCTGGACCGGGTCCCCGGCGGAGGAGTCCACGGGGACGGCCCCGATGTCCCGTGCCTTGGCCAGTCGCTCGGGGACGGGGTCCACCACGAAGACGCGTGACGCGCCGCAGAGCAACGCGCAGTACGCGGCCATCAACCCCACCGGCCCGGCGCCGTAGACCGCGACGGTCTCCCCCGGCGAGACGCCCGCGAGGCGGCAGCCGTGGTACCCGGTGGGGAAGACGTCGGAGAGCAGGACGTAGTCGGACTCGTGGTCGGTGCCCGCGGGCAGCGGCAGGCAGTTGGCGTCCGCGTACGGGACCCGCAGGTACTCCGCCTGGCCGCCGGCCCCCGAGCCCAGGGCGACGCTGCCGTACGCGCCACCCGCACGGCCCGGCGGGGCGAACGTGAGACAGGAGCCGGTGGACCCGGCCTGGCAGTTCCGGCAGAAGCCGCACGCCACGGTGAAGGGCATCACGACCCGGTCGCCTCGCTCCAGGGCGGTGACACCGGCGCCGACCTCCTCGACGATGCCGAGGTTCTCGTGGCCGAAGACGAGGCCCGGCTCCCCGGCGGTCCGGCCCTCGTACACCTCCAGGTCCGATCCGCAGATGCCCGTCGACGTGATCCGCACGATCACGTCGTTCGGCTGCTCGATCCGCGGGTCGGGTACCTCCTCCAGCGCGACCTCGAAGGGCTCCCGGTAGACCACCGCCCGCATGGGTGCCCACCCCCTCCGTGCCGCACCCCCGGGGACACCGCCTGCCGTGGCCGACCGGCTTGCTGCCGGGGAACTGCTCACCGATGCTGGGACGCTCTTCCCCCCGAACCCAAGGGGTGCGGGATGAACGGCAGCAAAGACCCGGTGAGCGGTGCGCCGCACGCGACCAGCGGGACGGCGCTCCCCGACGACGGCCTCGGTCCGATCACGGCCGCGCGCGAACGGTTCGCCGCCGGCGCGGACACCGTCCACGGGGTCCGTCCCGAGATCCTGGTGTCGTGGTACCGGTGCCGCGAGCAGTACGAGGTCGACCCGGACCTGGAGCGGGCGCCCGCCGCGGCCGCGGGGACCGCACACTCCATGGAGCACGACGTGGTGTTCGCCGAGCTCGGGGGCCTGGCCGCCTGCGCCGGAGGTGAGGTCGACGACCTCGACGGCCTGGTGTCCGTGGCCGATTCCGACGGGCGCGTCCTGGCGTGCTGGGGAAGCCGGCGGATGCTCCACCTGGGCGCGGACTGCAACCTGGCGGCCTGGTCGGCCTGGTCGGAGTGGGCGAGCGGCACCAACGGCATCGGCACCGCGCTGGAGAGCCAGCGTCCCGTCGTGGTGAGCGGTGCCGAGCACTGGTGCCAGGGGTTCCACCGGTGGACGTGCGCCGGCGTCGCGGTACGCGACGTCGTCACCCACGATCCGCTGGGCGCGCTGATGGTCTCGAGCTGGCAGCAACCGGTGTCGGACGCGGTGGTGCCGTGGCTCCACCGGGTCGCCGCGTCCACCGAGGCCAAGCTGCGGCAGCGGGCGCACCACACGGGCACCCTGTTGGCGGCCGCCCTCGCCGACGCCCGGATGGCGCCCGCGACGCCGCTGGCAGCCGTCGACACGGCGGGGAAGGTCGTGCTCGCCAACGGGGAGGCCGCCGTCCTGCTCGGCACCCCCGCGGACACCCCCGCCCATGCTCCCGCGCACCGGTGGACCCCCCAGGTCCGCGCGCTGCCCCAGCTGGCCCGCCGGGCGACCGAACGCGCCCAGCAGGACCCCGGCTGGAGCGGGTCGACCCTGGTCCACGTGCCCTTCCTCGACACCCTCCTGTCCGTCGCGGTGCGCCCCGTGGTCGACGGTTCCCAGGTGCTCGGCGCGCTGCTCGCGTTCGGGCCCCCGGACCGGCCGGGCTCCGGGGACCTCCCGGACGAGCTCGAACCCCGTTCCTCCGGACCCCGCCCCCACCGGGACCGGGTCATCGCCCTGCGGGACGACCGATGGGTCCTCCTCGATCCCCGCGAGATCCGGTTCGCCGAGGTCGACCACAACAACGTCTGGCTCACCAGCGACCAGGGGCGGCTGCTGGCCGCTGCCCGGGGGCTCGACCGTCTCGAGCACGAGCTCGGGGGCAAGGGGTTCATGCGGGTCCACCGCCGGTTCCTGGTCAACCTCGGCCGGGTGAGGGAGATCGAGCAGGGGTTCAAGGGAGCCCTCTTCCTGGCCACCGACACCCGCACCCGGGAGACCGTCCCGGTGGCCCGCCGCCACATCCCGTACGTCCGCCAGGCGCTCGGTCTGTCGGCCCTGGGCGGAGCCGGATGAGCGATCGTCTCGCCACCGCACGCGGCCTGCTGCGCCGCCATCCGATCGTCGACGGTCACAACGACCTCGCCTGGGAGATCCGCGAGCGGTTCGACCTGGACCTCCGCCGGGTGGACCTGGCCGCCCCTGTGGCGGGGACCCACACCGACCTGCCGAGGCTGCGACGCGGCGGGATCGGCGGCCAGTTCTGGTCGGTCTACGTCCCCGGGACGCTGCAGGGTGACGCGGCGGTGGCCACGACCCTGGAGCAGATCGACCTGGTCCACCGGATGATCGACTGCTACCCGGACGACCTGGAGCTGGCGCTGTGTGCCGAGGACGTGGAGGGCGCGCTCGCCCGGGGCCGGATCGCCTCACTGCTGGGCGCCGAGGGCGGCCATGCCATCGCGAACTCGATGGGTGTGCTCCGGACGCTGCACAGGCTCGGCGTCCGGTACCTGACCCTGACGCACAACGTCAACGTGGCCTGGGCCGACTCGGCGACGGACGATCCCGTCATCGGGGGTCTGAGCGCGTTCGGACGGGAGGTCGTGCGGGAGATGCACCGGCTCGGGATGCTGGTCGACCTGTCGCACGTGGCGGCCACCACGGCACGCGACGTCCTCCAGGTCGCGGAGGCCCCGGTCGTCTTCTCCCACTCGGGGGCCCGTGCGGTCTGCGATCACCCACGCAACGTCCCCGACGACCTGCTGCGCCGTCTCGCCGCCAACGGAGGCGTCTGCATGGTGACGTTCGTCCCGGACTTCGTCTCGCCGCGGTGCCGCGCATGGACGCTCGGGCTCCGGGCCGAGGTGGAGCGCCGCGGGCTCGATCCGAGGGACGCCGGGACCCGGGACGCGGTGGCAGCCGAGTACGTGGCCGACCATCCCCGCCCGCGGGCGACGCTCGCCGAGGTCGCCGACCACGTCGAGCACGTACGGCGGGTGGCCGGCGTCGACCACGTCGGCATCGGCGGGGACTACGACGGGACGCGGGACGTCCCCGAGGGCCTGGAGGACGTCGCCTGCTGTCCGGCCCTGATCGCCGAGCTCCTCGACCGGGGGTGGAGTGAGGACGACTGTGCGCGGCTGAGCGGCGGGAACGTCCTGCGGGTCCTCCGTGGGACCGAGGCCGTGTCACGCTCGGCGTCCGCCCGGCGAGGGCCGTCGACGGCGAGCATCGGGGAGCTCGACCGCACCTGACGAACGGCTGCCGTCGTCACGGGGGCTGCGACCGGTCGCGGGCGACCCCGAGGTGGTGCGCCATGACCTGGCCCAGCGCGACGGTGTCCACGGCAACGGTGACGATCGTGGCGCCCTCGGCGGCGTAGCCCGCGGCCTCCTCGCCGCTGTAGGCGTGCACGCCGACGGGCACCCCGGCGGCGCCGGCCCGGGCGACGATCGAGGACAGCACCCCGCGCAGCTCCGCCCGGCGGTCCTCCCCGGTCAGCTCCAGGGACAGCGCGAGGTCCCCGGGGCCGACGTACACCCCGTCCAGCCCCTCGACGGCGAGGACCGCGTCGAGGTCGTCGAGAGCGGTCGCGGTCTCCACCATGACGACGACGAGCGGCCGGTCGGCCCCGCCGGAGAGCCGCCCGATCGACCGGCTCCCGGCCGGGGCGTACCGGGTGGCGGCGACGACCTCCCGGGCGTGCGCGGCGTCGCGCACGTTGGGCACGACCACCCCGCGGGCGCCGAGGTCGAGCGGTCGGCCGACGTCGGCGAACTGCGGGCTGCGGGTCCTGACCAGCGGCACCGAGCCCGCCGCGGTGACCGCCGCGGCCACCCCGGGCAGGTCGGCCTCGGCCAGCGCGCCGTGCTGCAGGTCGAGGACGACGTAGTCCGCCCCCGTCCGCGCCAGCACCTCGCCGGTCACCGCGCCCGGCAGCAGGCTCCACAGGCCGTGGCACGGTCGCCGCTCCGACCACCGCCGCCGCAGGTCGACCTCGCTGACCGCCATCCCGGTTCCCCCGTCCCGCCCGGCGACGGCGGCGTCATCCGGACACCGCCCCCGGGACCTGACCGGGATCCTGCCGCACGGAGCGGACCGGGCGGCGGCGCGCCGGGCCCGGGCGGTCGGCGCGCAGCGCGTCCAGCGTGCGGCGGACACCGTCCTCGTAGGGGGTGGCGGTCAGCCCGAAGGCGCGGGCCGCCCGGCTGCCGTCGACCTCGAAGGGCTGCTCGAACTGGTAGACCATCTCGGCCCCCTCGCGGGCCAGCGGCACGAGCAGTCCGGCCGCGCGCACCTGGGCGGTGCCGTGCGGCCACAGCCGCAGGCGGGTGCCGGCCTGCCGGCAGGCCTCGGCGGCCAGGGCCCGGCCGGTGGTGCCGCCCGGGTGCGGCACGTGCCAGACGCCGGCGTCCGAGGGGTCCTCCCGGCCGACGACGGCCAGCGCCCGCGCGAAGTCGTCGACGAAGGTGGGCGTCAGCGGCAGGTCGGGGTCGCCGAGCCAGTGCACGGTCCGGCCGCGCAGCGCCGCGGCGAACACGTTGCCGGCGACGAGCGAGCGGACGCCGGGGCCGTAGAGCTCCCCCGCCCGGACGACGCTCACCCGCAGCCGCCCAGCCGCGGCCGCGTGCAGCAGGCGCTCGGCGATCCAGGCACGCAGCACGCCCTTGCTGCTGACCGGGCGCCACGGGGTGTCCTCGGTCATGGGGCCGCGCACCCGGCCGTACATCCAGGTGTCGTCGGCGTAGACCAGGCGGGCCCCGACGGTGCTCGCCGCGTCGACCAGCGCGTCGGTCACCACCGGGAACAGCTCGGTCCAGCGGGCGAGGACCGGCATCACGCAGTGGTGGACGACGGCCGCGCCCCGGCAGGCGCCGGTGAGGGCCTCCGGGTCGGTCGCGTCCGCCGCGACCGGCTCCGCGCCCGGTGTGCCGACGTCCCGCCCGTCCCGGGTCACCGCCCGGACCGGCAGCCCGGCCGCGGCCAGCAGCGCGACGAGCCGCCGGCCGACCGCTCCCCCGGCGCCGACGACGGCGTGCAGGTCCCCGGTCGACGGCGGACGGGTCATCGGGCACCTCCCGGCGGCGAACGGCGGGGCCCAGCGTGCCCGGGATCCGGCGTCCGGTGCAGGTCCTCGCGCGCCCGCCGTGCGGCGGGCCGGGTCAGGAGGCGGGGATGACGGCGCCCTCGTAGGTGTCCTCGATGAACTGGCGGACCTCGTCGGAGTGCAGCAGCTCCTCCAGCTGCTGGATCCGCTCGTCGCCCTCGTCGCCGGTGCGCACGACGAGCAGGTTGGCGTTGGGGTTGCCCTCGGCCTCCTCCAGCGCGAGGGCGTCCTCGGCCGGCACCAGGTCGGCCTCGATGGCGTAGTTGCCGTTGATCACGGCGATGTCCACGTCGGCGAGCGACCGGGGCACCTGGGCGGCCTCCACCTCGGAGATCTGCAGGTCCTTCGGGTTGCCCTGGACGTCCAGCGACGTCGGCGCGGCGTCGCCGGTGTCGGCCAGCGTGATCAGGCCGTTGGCCTCCAGCAGCCGCAGCGCCCGGGCGGCGTTGGTCGGGTCGTTCGGGATCGCCACGGTCGCGCCGTCCGGGAGGGCGGCGAGGTCGGTCAGCGTGCTGGAGTAGATGCCCAGCGGCTCGATGTGCACCGGCGCCAGCGGCGTGAAGTCGTACCCGGCGCTGGCCTCCTGCTCCTCCAGGTACGGGACGGTCTGGAAGTAGTTGGCGTCCAGCGAGCCGTCGTCGAGGGCGACGTTGGGCTGCACGTAGTCGGTGAACTCGACGATCTCGAGGTCCAGCCCGGCGTCGGCGGCGAGCTCGTCGTCGATGTGCCGCAGGATCTCGGCGTGCGGGACCGGGGACGCGCCGACCCGCAGCGGCTCGTCGGCCGCGGACAGCTGCGCCTCGCCGCCGCCGCACGCGGTGAGCAGAGCGGTCGCGGCGGTGGCGGCCAGGAGCAGGGTGGGGCGGGAGCGCATGGCGGGAGTTCTCCTTCGAGGGTGGTGCCGGTGGCCGGGCGGCCGCCGGGGTGCGGGGATCAGACGTGCGCGAGCCGGCGCGCCCAGCGGTCGCCGGCCCACTGCAGGGCCTGGACGAGCACGAGCAGCGCGACGACGGTCAGCAGGGTGATGTCGGTGCGGAACTGCTGGTAGCCGAAGCGGATGGCGAAGTCGCCGAGGCCGCCGCCGCCGACGGCGCCGGCCATCGCCGAGTAGCTGACCAGCGCGACGACGGTGACGGTGACACCGGCGACGAGCGAGGGCCGCGCCTCCGGCAGCAGCACGGTGCGGACGACGTCCCGGCGGCGGGCGCCCATGGCCATCGCCGCCTCGACCTTGCCGGCGGCGACCTCGCGGAGGCTGGTCTCCACCAGCCGGGCGAGGAACGGGATGGCGCCGATCGTCAGCGGGACGATGGCCGCGGTGGACCCGATGGTGGTCCCGACGATGCCCCGGGTGACCGGGGCGACGAGGACCAGCAGGATGATGAACGGCAGCGCGCGGCCCAGGTTGACCCCCAGCCCGAGCGCGCGGTTCAGCAGCGGCCGCGGCGCCAGGCCGCCGGGTGCGGTGACGGTGAGCAGCACCCCCAGCGGGACGCCGAGCAGCACGGTGACCAGTGCCGCGACCCCCACCATGTAGAGGGTCTCGCCGGTCGCCTCGAGCAGCTGCGGCCACACGCGGTCCCAGTCGCTCACCGGTCCACCCCCGCTCCCGCGGCGACGCCGCCGTGCACGGGCACCCGCTCGACGAGGACGCCGTCGTCCCGCAGCCGGCCGACGGCGGCGTCCAGCTCCCCTCCTCCTCCGGTGACCCGCAGCAGCAGCCGGCCGTACCGCCCGCCCGCCACCGTCTCCACCGAACCGCCGGCGACCTCGACGGCCAGCCCGAGCTCCCCGACCAGGGTCTGCAGCACGACGGTCTCGGGGGCGCGGTCGGTGACCGTCACCCGGAGCAGGGCCCCGCCGTGCCCGGCGCCGGCATCGGCGACCGGGGCGGGCAGCAGCGCGTCGGCGAGCGGGGAGTGCTCCCGGGTCAGCACCTCCGACAGCCGGCCGCGGTCGACCACCCGGCCCCGGTCGAGCATCACCGCGCTGTCGCAGACGGCCTTGACCACCGCCATCTCGTGGGTGATGAGCAGCACGGTCAGGCCGAGCTCGGACCGGACCCGGCGCAGCAGCTCCAGCACGCTGGTCGTGCTGGCCTGGTCCAGGGCCGAGGTGGCCTCGTCGCAGAGCAGCACCTTCGGCCGGGCGGCCAGCGCGCGGGCGATGGCCACCCGCTGCTTCTGCCCACCGGACAGCTGCGCGGGACGGGCCTCGGCCCGCTCCCCCAGCCCGACCAGGTCCAGCAGCTCGGTGGCCCGGCGGCGGCGCTCGGCCCGGCCGACCCCGGCCAGCTCGAGCGGGTGCTCGACGTTGCCCGCGGCGGTCCGCGAGTCCAGCAGCTCGAAGTGCTGGAACACCATCCCGATCGACCGGCGGGCCTCGCGGACCCGGTCGTCGGGCAGCTCGGTGAGCACCTGCCCGTCCACGGTCACCGAGCCCGAGGTGGGCCGCTCCAGCAGGTTCACCAGCCGGACCAGCGTGCTCTTGCCCGACCCGCTGGGCCCGACGACGCCGGCGAACTCCCCGGCCTCCACGTGCAGGCTGACCCCGTCGACGGCGACCACCTCCCCGGCGCGTCTCCGGGCGGGGAAGACCTTGCGGACGTCGTGCAGTTCGATCACGGAGTCGTGTCCTCGGGTGGGCAGGCGGGGCTGGGTGGAGGTGGGGGGACGCGCGGGAGCCCGCGCGCTTCGACGGGCCGACCCCCGGCTGGCGGTCTGCTCCGGTCCGGCGTCCCCGGCGGCGGGGCGCGGCGGCCGGTCGGGCCGCGGGGAGGGGACTACCCGGACGCGCGGGTGGCGAGCCGTGACGGACACAGGTCCGTCGCCGTCCGGCACAGGTCGACGTGCCGGCGAGCCCACGTGAGCCCTGCGTGCGTCACCGCGTCCTCCATCGGTCCTGGCAGTAGCACCCTCGTCCGCCGGGGCGGGGGGTTGCTGCGACGTCGACGAGCCAGGTCTCTCAGCCGCTCCGGATGGTCCTCCCGGTCGACTCTACGCAGTGCCCGGGACGCAGGACCGCGCCCGCCCTGCGACTCCGCCCACAGGCCGCGCCCCGGGATCAGACGACGGCGGTGCCGATGAGCCCCTTGCGGGTGACGAGGCCGGCGAGCTGCTCCTCCGGGAGGTCCTCGGTGCCCGCGGGACGGCGCGGCACCACCATGTAGCGCGACTCGGCGCTGGCGTCCCAGACCGAGATCCGCGTCCGGTCGGGCAGCTCGACCCCGAACTCCCGCAGCACGCCGCGCGGGTCGCGCACGACCCGCGAGCGGTAGGCCTCGCTCTTGTACCAGCCGGGCGAGGGCCCGAGCAGCGCGATCGGGTAGCAGGAGCACAGGGTGCAGACGACGACGTTGTGCTCGTCGACGGTGTTGGCGACCACCTTCAGCCGCTGCTCCTGCAGCCCGCCGGCCATCGTCAGCCCGAGCTCGCGGATCGCGCTGTTGGCGTCGGCCAGCAGGCGCTCGGCGAAGCCCGGGTCGACCCAGGCGCGGGCGGCGATCCGGGCGCCGTTGACCGGCGACCCGCCGGCGAGGAACTCGTCGATCCGGCGGTCGATCTCGCCGTCGTCGAGCAGGCCTCGGCTCTCCAGGAACGCCTCGACGGAGCGCACCCGCGCCGAGACGGCCGAGCTGGTGTGGTCCCCGCTCACGCGTCCTCCTCGATCGGGGTCAGGTAGTCGGCCCACAGCTCCACGGTCACCGTGTGGTCCCCCGCGCCGAACAGGTCGGCGGCGGCGAACCGCACGTGCCACACCGGCTGCGGCGCGCCGGCCCGGCCGCGGGCCCGGTCGTCGGCCAGCGGGTGCACGCCGGCCTCCTCCACGAGCACGCCGACGGCGCCCCGGGCGTACCGCGGCAGCCGGGTGTGCCCGTCGGGGTCGGTCGTGCGGGTGCGCACCCGCACCCCGGGGGCCAGCTCAGCCATGCGGGCTGTCCAGCTCGTCCGCCGTCGCCACGCCCTTGGCGACCAGCAGCGCGGTGATGGCGGTGAACCAGCGCTCGTAGTACGAGGCGGCGAGGTACTCCTCCGGCGGCATCCGCTCGATCGCGTCGCGGAACTCGTCGAGGTTGTAGACACCGCGCCGGATCAGCGCGCCGTTGAGGGCCAGCACGTGCGCCTCCCAGTCGGCGTGGAACGGCGGCTCGTCGGGCTCCTCGGCGATCGGCGGGAACCCCGACATCCCGCCGACGTCGTTGATGCGGCTCACCGCTCCTTCCTACCGTGCTCCCGGCGGTGTGGCGCGGTGCCCGTCACCGGCGGCCCGGGACGGACGGCGTCCCCGTGGGCCGCGTGCGGGTGAACCGCCAGCCCGCCCGCTCGAGCAGCGCGATGCACTGGTCGACGACGGCCTCGAGGTCGTACTCCTGCGGCACCTCCGGCGGCATGGCCCGGTCCAGTGCGTTGGCCAGCGCCACGTGGAAGTCGCTCCGCGCCATCGCCCCGCCTCCCGTCCCCGGCTGCGCACCTCCTCGACCACGCCCGGTGTGCCCGCCGGCGCCGTCCCGATGATGTCCCGCGCGACGCCGCACGGCAGCACGGTCCGTCCTCCGGCGTCGTCGGGCGGCTCCCCTGGTCCTCGGCCGCACCCGCTGCGAGGCTCCTCCCATGACCGGGCAGCTGCCGCGGCGGGCCCACACCGTGCTCGCGTCGGCCGACGACCGCGGGTTCTCCTCGTTGCGGCACAGCGGCCCGCCGCGCGCGGCCCGGTACGCGCTCGGCCGTGGGCTGCGCGGACGGGCACCACGGTCCGCGCTCGGGGACTGGGCTCCCGCACCGGACCGCCCGGACGTCGTCGACCAGGTGGTCCGCTCGCACGAGGGCCGGCTGGACTGGCTGGTCCCCGTGCGCGTCGGGCGGATGACCGCCTCCCCCTACGCCTACCTCCGCGGCGCGGCCAACGTGCACGCCGCGGACTTCGCCGCGCTGCCGGCCACCGGGATCACCCCGGTCGTGTGCGGCGACGCGCACCTGGGCAACTTCGGCTTCTACGCCTCCCCCGAGCGCGACCTGGTGTTCGACCTCAACGACTTCGACGAGGCCCACCCGGGCGCCTGGGAGTGGGACCTGCGCCGGCTCACCACCAGCGTCTGGGTGGCGGGCCGGGAGAACGGGACGTCGGAGACGGCGTGCGGCGAGGCGGTCGCGCGGTGCGTGAAGGAGTACCGGCAGCACATCGCGGCGCTGGCCGAACGGCCGCTGCTGGCCCGCTCGTACGAGCACCTGGACGTCGACCGGCTGCTGCGGACGGCGCCCGGCACGGGCCTGCGCCGCGAGATCGAGACGTCGGCCCGCCGGGCCCGCAGGCGGACCAGCGACCGGGCGCTACCCCGGATCACCGAGGAGCACGAGGGCGCGCGGCGGATCGTGGCCGAACCGCCGCTGCTCACCCGGCCGCGGCCGGCCGAGGCGGAGCAGCTGGCCGAGGCGCTGGACGCCTACCTGACCACCCTGCCGCCGCACTGGGCCCGGGTGGTGGGCGGCTACCGCGTCGTCGACGTCGCGCACAAGGTGGTCGGCGTCGGCTCGGTCGGGCTGCGCGCCTGGGTCGCCCTGTGCGAGGGCAGCAGCGCCGACGACGTGCTGTTCCTCCAGCTCAAGCAGGCCCGGCGCTCGGTGGTCGCACCGTTCGTGCACGGCGAGTCGGCGTGGCACGCCCACCAGGGCCAGCGGGTCGTGGAGTACCAGCAGGCGGTGCAGACGGTCAGCGACCCCCTCCTCGGCTGGACCGGCGTGGGCGACGTCCAGTACTACGTCCGCCAGTTCCGGGACATGAAGGGCGCGATCCCCCTGACCGGCGTCGACGCCCGCGCGCTCACGTCGTACGCGGGCATCTGCGGGTACCTGCTGGCCAAGGGGCACGCCCGCACCAGCGGGGCGTCGATGATCGCGGGCTACCTCGGCAGCGGCACGAAGGTGCGCGCGGCCCTCTGCCGGTTCGCCCGCGCCTACGCCGACCAGACCGAGCGCGACCACGCCGACCTGGTGCGCGCCGTCCAGCGGGGCGTGCTGCCGGCCGAGACCGGCATCTGAGCGCGGGGAAGACGTGCGGGTCGTCGTCATCGGTGCCGGGATCGGGGGCCTCGCCCTCGCCCAGGCCCTGCACCGCGCCGGCGTGGACGTGCGCGTCCACGACCGCGACGCCGCGGTCTCGGCCACCGGTGGCTACCGGCTGCACCTCGACGCGACCGCGTGCGCGGCACTGCGCCGCCACCTGCGACCGGCGCACTACCAGGCGGTCCTGGCCAGCTCCGCCGGATCGGGCGGCTTCCGCCAGTTCGCCGTCACCGACCACCGGCTGCGGCCGCTGCTGGTGGCGCCGCAGGACCCCGGCGAGGAGCGGCTGCTGATCGGCCGCGTGCCGTTGCGCCGGCTGCTGGCCCACGGCCTGGACGGGCGCCTGTTCCTCGGCCGGGAGTTCACCCACCACCGGGTGGACGGCGACGGGACCGTCACGGCCCACTTCGCCGACGGCAGCGTCGATTCCGCCGACCTGCTCGTGGGGGCCGACGGTGTCGGCTCGCGCGTGGCCCGGGCCCTGGCCGGCCGGCCGACCTCGGCGCCGGTCGGCATCAGCGGCATCGCCGGACGCACCCGGCTCGACCCGGGCACCGACCGGCGGGTCCCGGAGGTGCTCCGCGCCGGACCGGCCCTCGCGTTCGCGCCGGGCGGGGTGGGTGCCTTCCTGAGCCTGCACGACCCACTCCGCGCTCCGGCCGTCGACCCGGCCACCTGCCGGGAGGTGCCGGCGATCGTGGAGGCACCGCAGCTGGTGTGGGGGCTCATCGCACCCGACCGGCTGCTGCCCCGTGACCTGCGGGAGCGCTCGGGCGCCGCCCTCGCCGAGGTCGCCACCGACCTGCTCGCCGGCTGGTCCGGCGACGTGCGGTCCGTGGTCGGTGCGGCCGACCGGGACGACCTGGGCGCCTACCGCTTCCACGCCGCCGACCCCGACGCCGAGCTGACGCCCTGGCCGGCCGGCCCGGTCGTCTGCCTCGGCGACGCGGTGCACGCGATGCCGCCGACCGGCGGGATGGCCGCGGCCACCGCGATCCGGGACGCCGACCTGCTCGCCGGGCACCTCGCGGCGGTCCGCGCCGGCACCTCCTCCCTCGCGCTGGCCGTGCACGACCACCAGCGGCAGATGGCCACCTACGCGCCGGCCGCCGTCCGGGAGTCGCTGGCGCCGCTGCGGTGGATCCGGGCGGCCGGCTCGCCAGGCGGGCGGCTGGTCGCGCGCGGTCTGCTCCCCGTGGCCGCGCTCGCTGCGGGCACCCACCGGGCGCTGACCGGGCGCGGCCGGCCGGCCCCGACCGACGGCACGTCCGGCCCCTGAGGAGCTCGGGCGTGCTGCCGCGCCGGGGCCGCACCGATGACGCGGCCCCCTCGGGTCCTGCACCCGGCCGACTGCCGACTACGGTCGCCCCATGCCGCTGGTCTTCCACTGGGGCGGCCCCCGGCACGGTGAGGTCGACGAGGTGCCCGCCGAGTCGCTCGCGTCCTCGGTGCTGGTCTACGACGGGCCACGCTGGTTCGGCGTCTACCAGCGGTTCGAGCCCCGGCAGCTGCGGACCACCGCGCAGGGCCTGGCCGAGGTGTGGGTCGTCCGCGAGTAGCCGCGGCACCTCGTCGAGGGGCGTCGTCGTCAGGCGTCGGCACCCGGCTGGTGACCGGGCACCCCGACCTCGCGCAGGTCGGTGACCGCCAGGACCCGGCCGGCCGGGTAGAGATCGATCTGGGCGTCCTCGGTGAGGGCCGACACCACGGTCAGCCAGCCGGCGGGGCCGAAGCGGACGATCCTCCCCGGCAGCTCGACCGGGCGGGACGCATCCGACGGGTCCTCGACCACGACCCGGCCCTCGTACAGGTGGCGGTCGTTGACGGTGGTGATGTCCATCGGACCATCCTCCTGCTCGCGACGCCCGCCATCGGACGCTCATCGGCGAGGAGATCCACCCCTCATCGGGGGGACCGGGCCCTCGTCGCCGCCGGTGACCCGTACAGTCGGTCCCGGTCGCTGTTGTGCCTCTGCCTCGTTCTCGAACGTCCGCAGTCGTCTCTGCCTGACGTTCCTCTCGGTCCTGCCGGTCGGTGCGGCGACCCAGGACCGACGCCTGTCGGTCCTGACGCGACAGCACGGAGAGAAGACGACATGGCTCAGGGCACTGTGAAGTGGTTCAACGCGGAGAAGGGCTTCGGCTTCATCGAGCAGGACGGCGGCGGCGCCGACGTCTTCTGCCACTTCTCGGCCATCAGCGGCAGCGGCTACCGGTCGCTGGAAGAGGCGCAGCGCGTCGAGTTCGACATCACCCAGGGCCAGAAGGGTCCGCAGGCGGAGAACGTCCGCGCCCTGTGACCGACGGGTGAGGGGGCACGGCGCGACGCCGTGCCCCCTCACCCCGGGTGTGCCCGGCCCGAGGCGGCCGGTCCCGCCACGGAGCCGCTCAGGCTCCCGACGGACGAGCGCGCCGTGGCCGGCGGCTCCCCTCGACGCACGACGTCGACGGGGTCCGGCACGTCACTCGGAGAGGCGCGCGTCGAGCGCGCGGCCGACGGCACGGCCCGCAGCGGCTGACCCGCGACGAGGAGGTCTGGCGACTCCTCCCGCCGCTCGACCGGCCCCGCGGGCATGGATCGGACGCCCTCCGTGTTGGGTGGGTGACGGTCCGCCCACAGACGGGCGTCGACCTCCCCGACCCCAGACCATCGAAGGACGCTGCCTGCCCGTGACCTCCCCCCGACCCGACACCGCCCGGCGCCGGGAGCGCTCCGCCGTCCGCTCGGCGACGGCCCGGGACACCGACCGCAGCGCCGCGCGCGCGGAGAAGCGGGCCCAGCAGAGCTGGGTGGAGGGCGCGGCCCCCACGCTGCCCGTCCGGGCCACCCCGCCCGCCGAGGTCGTGTTCCACCTCGGTCCCACCAACTCCGGCAAGACCTACGAGTCCCTGCAGGCCCTGGCCGCGACCGGCTCCGGCGTGTACGCGGCGCCGCTGCGCCAGCTCGCCCACGAGGCGTACGAGAAGCTCTCGGCCCAGCTGCCCTCCGGCACGGTGGGCCTGTCCACCGGCGAGGAGGAGATCGACCCGTCGGCCCCGATCGTGTGCTGCACGGTCGAGAAGGCACCGATGCGCGGCGAGCTGCTCGTCCTCGACGAGTCGCACTGGGTCGCCGACCCCGACCGCGGCCACCACTGGGCCCGCCTGCTGCTCACCGGCGAGTACCGCGAGATGCACCTGATCTCCGCCGCCGAGGCCCACCCCCTGCTGGAGCCCCTGGTGTCCGACGCCGGGCGCGTGACGGTGGTCGACCACCGGCGGCTGTCGCGGCTGGACGTCCTGCGCGCCCCGGTGCAGCCTGCCGACGTCCGGCCGCAGACGCTCGTCGTCGCCTTCTCCCGCAAGACGGTCTACGCCGTCGCCGCGGAACTGAACCGGCACCGACCGGGCAAGGTCGGCGTGCTCTACGGCGCGCTGCCCCCGGCGACCCGCCGCGAGGTCATCGAGCGGTTCACCGCCGGGGAGACCGAGGTGCTGGTCACCACCGACGTCATCGGCCACGGCATCAACGTGCCGGCGACCACGGTGCTGTTCGCCGAGACCACCAAGTTCGACGGGCAGCGGGTGCGGCCGCTGCGCAGCTGGGAGACCGCCCAGATCGCCGGACGGGCCGGCCGGTACGGACTGACGGGTCACGGCCGGGTCGGCGTGCTGACCGGGGTGGCCGGGCTCCGGCCCGACCCCGGGCTGCTCGCCGCCGGCGCGGCGGTCGCCCGCGGCGACGCCGTCAGCGACCTGCCCAAGCGCGCACCCCGGCTGCGCCCGGAGCTGGCGGACCTCGGCGCCTTCGAGGCCGTCGACCTGCCCGAGGCGCTGACCCGGTGGATGGCGTGGGCCCAGGCGGCCACCCGCGACGAGGCGATGACCGCCGACGACGTCACCACCCTCGTGCTGCGGGTGCGCGCGCTGCTGCCGCTGCTGCGCGGCTCCCTCGGCGCTGCCGGCGACCTGGAGACCGTGTGGCGGCTGGTGGAGCTGGCCATCGACTACGACCCGCCGCGCCGCACCCGCTGGCTCACCCTGGCCGAGGCCGCTCTGCGGTCCGCCGTCGGCCTGCCCGTGCGGCCGGAGACCGTGCTGCCGGACGTCCCCCGCGGCGGCAGCGTCGAGGACTTCGAGCAGGCCGCCGCGGCCGCCCGCGACGCCCAGACGCTGCTCCGCCGGTTCCCCGGCGTCGCGGGGCTGACCAGCGACGACGCGGCGTGGGTCGAGGAGGAGTGCGCCGAGAGCATCTCCATCCTGCTGCCCGGCGCGATCTCGCTGGTCCGGTCCGCCCGGTGCGTGCAGTGCGGGACGGCCATCGCGCCCCGGTTCACCACCTGCCGGCCGTGCAGTGCGCCCGTCGGGCGCGGCGGCGGCGAGCGGGACCGCCGCCCTGCCGGCGGCCACCGGACGGCGGGCCGTGCCGCCGGCCGCGAGCTCGGTGCGCGGCGCGGTGGACCGAGGGGACGGGCCCGCCGGGGCTGACGCGCGGGAGGCGGGCTGCGCGGCCCGAGACGCGCCTCAGCGGTGTGCCGACCCCGACTCGGAGTCGGCCACCGCCCCGGTGACCCCGCAGCCGATCTCCCGGGCGTCGTCCATCCCGTCCCGGACGTGGATGGCGAGCCGGATCCGCGCGTCCACCACGTCGTCCAGCCAGGCGTCCGCGTCGTCGTAGTGCCGGGTCGCGTCCGTGACGTCGCTGCGGATCTCCAGGTCCAGCCGGCCGCGGCCGACGAGCTCCTCGAGGATCTCCGCGACGGCCGAGCTGACGCAGCCGTGGCCACCGGGGTTCTCCGGGTACAGCGGGGCCGGCCGCAACGGGGCCCATCCCGGGTCCGGGGTGGTGGCCGGGTTGCCGTCGCGGTCCGCCTGGTGGATCGCGCGGCGAACACCCGCGCCGTGTCCCCGATGTCCGTCCCGTGACGAGCGGCCCGGTCGCGCAGGGCGTCCTGGTACTGGCGCACGGGTCGTCGCTCCAGAACAGGGCGAGGTCGGTCTGCTCCGCCGTCCGGCTGGTGCTGGTCGCCGACCCCGTGGCCGCCACCTCGGCGACGTCGGCGGCGTACGCCTCGCTGTCCAGGGGGTCGGGCCCGTCGGTCGCGAACCGCTCGGGCGACTCGACGACGAGCGGCTCGACGAAGCCCAGCCACGGGGCCGGCATCTCGCCGGTACCGGTCGGCACCCACGTCCCCGCGGGCGGCTCGGCGGGCCGGGGGAGGGTGATCGGGGCGTCCCGGCCGTCGTCCGCGCGGTCGGCCAGGACGGCGACCGCGACGACCCCTCCGCGCGGTGCGGTTCCTGGTCACGGTCTGCCTCCCGGCCTGCCACGTCCTCCTCCGTGGTGCCTGGCAACGAGGGGACGCTGGACCCGGGCAGGGGCGGCGGACAGGGCACTGCGACCCGGTCGGGGACCGGATCGCGCGGCCGGTAGCCTCCGCCCGGTGCCCGACGTCACGCTCCAGCGCGACACCCGGCGGCGCCTCGACGCCCTCACGTTCGGGCTGTTCACCGTCGCCCTGGGCACCAACATCCCCACCCCGCTGCTGCTGGTCTACCGGCAGACGCTGGACCTGTCCGACGCCGACCTCACCGCCGTCTTCGGCTGCTACGCGATCGGCCTGATCGCGGCGCTGACCGTCTCCGGCGGGCTGTCGGACCGGTTCGGCCGGCGGTCGCTGGTGCTGCCGTTCGCCGTCCTCGCCGGGGTCGTGTCGCTGCTGTTCCTCCCCGCCGTGGAGAACCTGCCGCTGCTCTACCTGGGCCGGCTGCTGCAGGGGGTCGTGTCCGGGGTGGTGTTCTCGGTCGCCAACGCGTGGCTGCAGGAGCTCGCCGGTCCCGGCGGTCAGCAGTCGGCGGCCACCCGCGGCGCGGTGTCGACGTCCCTCGGCTTCGCCGTCGCCCCGGCGATGAGCGGCGTGCTCGCCCAGTACGGCCCGGCACCCACGACCCTGCCGTACCTGGTGCACGTCGCCGTCCTCGTGGTCGGGATCGGCGCGCTGCTCACCGTCCCGGAGACCGTGCACGTCCGGCGGCCGGGCCGGCTGATGGAGCTGGGCCTGCCCCCGGAGGCGCGGCGGCCGTTCTGGGCGGTGCTCGCGCCCACCGCGTCCGGCGTGTTCGCCTTCCCGACCGTCGCGGCCACGCTGCTGCCGCTGCTCGTGGTCGCCGACGGTGTCGGCGTCGCCTACGCCGGCCTGATCGCGGGGCTGTCCCTGGCGGCCAGCGCGGTCGCGGCCCGGGTCGGGCGCCGGGCGGACAGAGGAGCCGGGCCGCTGGGGATGGTGTTCGGCGCGCTCGGCCTCGCGATCGGCGTGGCCGCGATCGTGGCCGGTTCCGAGCCGCTGCTGCTGCCGGCGTCGGTGCTGATGGGCGCCGGCGGCGGGCTCTGCCTCACCGCCGGGCTCACCCTGACCGCCCGGCTGGCGCCGCCGCAGGCGCGCGGGGCGATGAACAGCGCCTTCTACGCCTTCGCCTACGCCGGCTTCGGCACCCCGCTGTTCCTCGCCTGGCTGGGCTCCGCGATCGGCACCGTCCTCGCGATGTCGGCCTTCGTCGCCGTCCCGGTCGCGCTGGCCGCCTGGCTGTCGTGGGAGCTGCGCCGGGCGCCCTGACGGGGACGCCTCAGCGGCGCAGCGGGTCGAGCGAGGGGATGCGCCACAGCCACAGGGCGAGCAGCCCGCTGAGCACGAGCAGTGCCGACGCCAGCGCGACGACGGCGGGCCACGCCCCCGCGGTCCAGGCGGTCCCGGCCAGGCTGCCGAACACCGACGACCCGAGGTAGTAGGCGAACAGGTAGAACGAGGCGGCCTGTCCCGCGGCGACGCCGCCGGCCCGGGCGCGCGCGGGCACCCACCCGCTGGCCACCCCGTGGACGGCGAAGAAGCCGGCGGTCAGGACGGCCAGGCCGGCTACGAGGAGCGGCAGCGACGCCGGCAGCGTGAGCAGCACGCCGGCGACGGCGGCCAGGCAGCCGACCGGCACGACGGCGCGGCGGGAGAACCGGCCGGCCAGCCGCCCCGCCAGCGCCGAGCTCACCGACCCGACCGGGTAGACGAGGAACACCAGGCCGGCCGCGGCGAGCCCCAGCGAGAACGGCGCGGCGGTCAGCCGGAAGCCCACCGCGTTGAAGACCGCGACGAGCGCGCCGGCCGAGCAGGCACCGACGGCGTACAGCGTGAGCAGTCCCCGGTCGGCGAGCGCGCGCCGCGCCATCGTGGCCAGCACGCCGAGCCGGGCCGGGGCGGGCACGAACCCGCGCGAGGGCGGCAGCAGCAGCCACACGGCGAGGGCGCAGAGCGCGACGACGACGCCGACGGCGGCCAGCGCCCAGCGCCAGCCCGCGACGTCGGCGACCGCGCCGGTCACCAGGCGTCCGGTCATCCCGCCGAGCGCGGTGCCCCCGATGTAGAGGCCGGCCGCCCGGGCGTGCGTGTCGCGGTGCAGCTCCTCGTGCAGGTAGGCGGTGGCCACCGCGGGCAGCCCGGCCAGCGTCACCCCCTCCAGCAGCCGCAGGACCAGGAGCACCTCCCAGGTGGGCGCGACCGCGCAGGCGAGGGCCACCACGGCGGACGACGTCAGCGACAGGTGGATCAGCCGCGTGCGGCCCACCACCTCCGACAGCGGTCCCGCGACGAGCAGCGCTCCGCCCAGCCCCACGGTCGTGAGCGACAGGGACAGCGTGCTCTGGGCCGCGGACACCGAGAAGGACCGCGCGAGCTCGGGCAGCAGCGCCTGGGTGCTGTACAGCAGCGCGAACGTCGCGATGCCGGCGGCCACCAGCGAGGCCGTGACCCGGCGGTAGCCGGCCTCGCCCGCGCGGTGGCCGACGTGGGTCCCGGCAGCCGGGCGGGCGACGCCGCTGCTCCCGTCCTGGCGGACCGGCATCAGGACGCGACCCGCCACCGGTCGCCGTCCACCCAGGGGACGACGTCGGTGACCGGCTGCCACGTCGCGGGCGCGTCCGCGCACCCCGGGCAGTGCCCGCCGTGCGGGATCCCGGCCACCTCGGCGCCCTCGCGGTGCACGCCGGCGACGGCGACGGCGCACCGCGCGTCCCGCACCTCCACCACCAGGTCGCTGCGCCTCTCCGTGCGGGAGCCGATCGGACCTCCCCAGTATGTGCCGTCCGGCGGGCACCGGTGACGCGGCTCCCCGCTCCGGCCGCGCCGCCGGGCGGCTGCACGTGCTCCGCCCCCGCCGAGCCGGGGCCGTCGATGCCCCCGGACGCCGGGAGGGCGGCGGGGCCCTGGTCAGACCTCCGGGGGCGGTCGCCGAGGTGGTCCGATCCCGGGGAGTGCCGCTACGGTCCAGCGTGTGTGACCCAGCTCACAAGGAGATCCCGTGACGACGACACCTCCACGCCCGCGCTCGTCCGCCCGCCCGCGCGCCGCGGCAGCGGACCCGGCCCCGCCCGAGGAACCGGTCGCGCCGGTCGAGGGCGGCGAGCCCGTCGGGCTCCCCTCTCCGCGGGGCATGGTCCGGGGCGTGGCCACGGTCCTCACCCAGCCGGGACCGCTGGCCCGGGAGGCCGTCCGGCTCGGGAGGGACGCCGCGCGCATCCTCCGGGGCAGCACCGAGATCGCCCCCTCGCCGAAGGACCGGCGCTTCGCCGACCCGGCCTGGTCGCTGCACCCCGGCTACCGCCGGCTGGCCCAGTCCTACCTCGCGACGACGGCGTCGCTGGACCGCCTGGTCGACGACTTCGCCGCCGAGGGGGCCCACTGGCGCGAGGTCGAGCAGGTGCGGTTCGTGTTCAACGCGCTGACCAGCGCGATGGCGCCCACGAACACCCTGATGGGCAACCCGGCGGCGCTGAAGCGGGCGTTCGACACCGCCGGGCTCAGCCTGGCCCGCGGCCTGCGCAACGCCCTGTCCGACCTGGTGCGCAACGGCGGGATGCCCTCGCAGGTCGACCGCAGCGCCTTCACGGTCGGCGAGGACCTCGGCATCACCCCGGGCGCCGTCGTCCACCGCGACGAGGTCGTCGAGGTCATCCAGTACTCGCCGTCGACGCCCACGGTCCGCTCGCGCCCGCTGGTGATCGTCCCGCCGCCCATCGGCCGCTTCTACTTCCTCGACCTGCGACCGGGCCGCAGCCTGGTCGAGTACGCGGTCAGCCGGGGCCTGCAGGTCTTCATGATCAGCTGGCGCAACCCGACGCGGGAGCAGTCCGAGTGGGGCCTCGACGAGTACTCGCAGGGCGTCGTCACCGCCGTCGACGTCGCCCGCGAGGTCACCGGCTCGCCGGACGTCACCACGCTCGGCCTGTGCGCCGGCGGACAGATCATGACGACGGCGCTGAACCACCTGGCCGCGACCGGCGACGACCGCGTGCACGCCGCCGGGTACGCGGTGACCCTGCTCGACTTCTCCACCCGGGCACCGCTCGGCGCCTTCTCCGGCCCGCGGGTGCTCGAGGTGGCCCGGCGCAACTCCCGCCGCCGCGGCGTCATCTCCGCCCGGCAGATGGGCTCGATGTTCACCTGGATGCGCCCGGACGACCTGATCTTCAACTACCTGGTGAACCAGTGGCTCATGGGTGAGGACCCGCCCGCGTTCGACATCCTCGCCTGGAACGCCGACGGCACGAACCTGCCCGCCCGCCTGCACGAGCAGTTCCTCGACGTCTTCGCGCACAACGCCCTGGTCAAGCCCGGGGCGCTGCGGGTGCTGGGGACGCCGGTGCACCTGAGCCGGATCACCGTGCCCACCTTCGTCACCGGAGCGCTCACCGACCACATCACCCCGTGGGACGGCTGCTACCGCACCACCCAGCTGCTCTCCGGGCCGAGCACCTTCGTGCTCAGCTACAGCGGCCACATCCAGAGCCTGGTCAACCCGCCCGGCAATCCCAAGGCCAGCTACTGGACCGGCGGGGAGCCCGGGCCGGACCCGCACGCCTGGCGCGCCGCCGCCGAGCAGCACACCGGCAGCTGGTGGGAGCCGTGGTCGGAGTGGGCGCTGGAGCGCTCCGGCGACGAGGTCCCGGCACCGGAGAGCCTGGGCAGCGCGGACCACCCGCCCCTGGAGCCGGCGCCGGGCTCCTACGTCCGGGACCGCGTCCCCGGCTGACGCGCCCGGGCACCCGCACCGCTCCCGCCGACCGCCCCGGGTACCCGCTCGGGGTCCGACCGGTGCGCGGCCCACCCGGGTCGGCGTCCGGTCGCCACCGCGAGGCCGACCCGTCGGGGGCTGCGCGCGGCAGACCTCCCGGACGACCGCGAGGGCCATCTGCTTAGGTGAGGCTGCCCTTAGATGACCGTGCGGGTCGGTGCGGTGCGCCTGCGCGCCACCGGTCGCCCCGTTCCCGCGGCGTGCGCCGCGGACTGCCGGAAGGACGTGCACCCCCGTGCGCCTGCGAACCCTCACCACCGCCGTCGTCGCCGCGACGGCCCTCAGCGCCTGCGGCTCCTCCGCCGGGGACGCCGAGGAGGCCTCCGCCCAGGAGCCCGGCCCGGCGGAGACCCGGTCGGTCGCCCACGTCCTGGGGACCACGGAGGTGCCGACCGACCCCCAGCGGGTCGTCACCCTCGACACCCCGCACCTCGACACCGCGCTGTCCCTGGACGTCACTCCGGTCGGCTCGGTGCAGTCCGACGTCGCCGCGGGTCTCCCCGAGTACCTGGGTGACCGGACCCAGGGCATCGAGGTCGTGGGGACGATCGAGGAGCCCGACCTCGAGGCGATCACGGCCCTGGAGCCGGACCTGATCCTCTCCTCGAGCGTCCGCCACGAGGCGATCTACGACCAGCTCAGCCAGATCGCCCCGACCGTCTTCACCGACTACACGGACGGCTGGCGGGCGATGTTCACGACCACCGCGGACGCCCTGGGCCGGGCCGAGGAGGGCGAGGAGGCGCTGGCCGGCTACGACGCGCGGGTCGACGAGGTCGGCGAGGCCGTCGGCGCCGAGGGGGCGACCGCCTCGATCGTCCGCTTCCTGCCCGAGGAGACGCGGATCTACGGGCCCGAGACCTTTTCCGGGAGCGTGCTGGCCGACGTCGGGTTCACCCTGCCGCAGCTCTCCTACGACGAGTACTCCATGGCCTACGTCAGCGCGGAGCAGATCGACCAGGCCGACGCCGACGTCGTCTTCTCGACCACCTACGGCGAGCCGGGCGCGACCACCAAGGGGACCGTCACGGCCGTGTGGGACTTCCTCGAGGCCGTCCCCGACTGCGCCTTCGAGGTCGACGACGACGAGTGGATGCTCGGCATCGGCCTGCTCGGCGCCGAGGTCGTCCTCGACGACGTCGAGACCGCCCTGGCCGGGTCCGGCTGCCTCTGACCGCACCCCGGACCACCACGACGCCACCCGCTCCGGCGCACCGCGGTGCGCCGGAGCGGGTGGCGCCGCCACGCCCGGCGACACCCCCCGCACGTCACCCCCTGCACCTCGGCGACCGTCACGCGACGGTGCCCCGCTTGCACATCGCGTAACCAGTCGGACTAAGGTGAGCCTTACCTAACTGGCTCTCCTGGAGGTCCGTTGCTGTCCCCTCCCTCGGCCGCCGGCAGCGGCTGCGCACACGCTCTGCCGCCCACCGTCCTCCCGCCCGGGATCCCCGACCTGCTGCGCGCCTCCGCCCGCACCGGGACGGTCAGCGGCTACGTCTACGACCCGCTGGTCGCCGCCGGCCGCGCCCGCGCGCTCCGCGCGGTCCTCCCCGCGTGGGCGTCGCTCTTCTTCGCGGCGAAGGCCAACGGCTTCCCGGCGGTGCTCGCCGCGCTGGCCGGCCCCGGCGGCGTGGACGGCTTCGAGGTCGCCTCCCGTGCCGAGGCCGACGCCGCCCGGGCCGCGCTCCTCGCCGCCGGCCGGTCCCCCCGGCTGCTGGCCGCCGGACCGGCGAAGACCCCGGCCCTGCTCGGCGCGCTGCTGGACGCCGGGACCGAGGTCGTGCACGCCGAGAGCCCGCTCGAGCTGGCCCGGCTGTCCGCGCTGGCCGAGGCCCGGAGCCGGACCGTGCGCGTCGGCCTGCGGGTGAACCCCGCAGCGGTCGGGGTGCGCGGCACCCTGGCCATGGGCGGGCGCCCGGCTCCGTTCGGCGTCCCCGAGCCCGACGTCCCGGAGGTCCTCGCCCTCGCCCGCTCGCTGCCGGGCCTGGACGTCGTCGGCTTCCACGTGCACGCCGTCTGCGGCAACCGCGACGCGCGGGCGCACGCCGCCTACGTCGCGTGGTGCCTGGACTGGGCGGCACGGACCGCCCGGGAGCACCGGGTGGACCTGCGCTGGGTCGACGTCGGTGGCGGGCTCGGCGTCGCCTACGGCGGGGAGGCGCCGCTGGACCTCGACCTGCTCGGCGAGGAGCTGCACCGGCTCGCTCCCCCGGCCGGCGTCGAGGTCGCCCTCGAACCCGGCCGCTGGCTGGCCGCCGACTGCGGCTGGTACGCCGCCGAGGTCGTCGACGTCAAGCGCTCCTACGGCACGGCCTACGTCCTCGTGCGCGGCGGCATCGGCGGCTTCGCGCTGCCCGGCACCGAGGACTTCCCCTTCCCCCTCACCGTGCTCCCGGTCGAGGACTGGCCGTCCGGCCTGCCGCGTCCGGAGCTCCGCGACGTCCCCGTGACGGTCGTCGGGGAGCTGTGCACGCCGGAGGACGTCCTGGTCCGCGACGTCGTCGTCGACCGGGTCCGGGCCGGCGACCTGGTGGTCGTCCCGCAGGCCGGCGCCTACGGCTGGGAGTTCGCCCTGCAGTCCTTCCTCGGCCACCCGCCGGCCACCCGCGACGTCGTCCCCGCGCCGGGAGCCGACGTCCCTCCTGCCCCGCCCGTCCTCGTTCCCGACCTGGAGGTCGTCCCGTGAGCACCGCACTCGGCACCACCGCCGTCGACCGCACCGCCCGTGACCGCACCGCGCCGCCCGACCCCGCCGGCGTGCTCGCCCGGCAGGCGGCCCGCGAGTCCGCCGCCCGCACCTACGCCCGGACCTTCCGCATCGTGCCGGTGCACGCCCGGGGGATGACGGTGACCGGCGCCGACGGCCGCCGCTACCTCGACTGCCTGTCCGGCGCCGGGACACTGGCCCTCGGCCACAACCACCCGGTCGTCGTCGAGGCGGTGCAGCGCGTCATCGAGCGGGGCGCACCGTGGCACGCCCTGGACATCGCCACCCCGGAGAAGGACGAGTTCACCGACGCGCTCTTCGCCGCGCTCCCGCCCGGGCTGGCCGGGCACGCCAAGGTGCACTTCTGCGGGCCGGCCGGCACCGACGCCGTCGAGGCCGCGCTCAAGCTGGCCCGCACCGCCACCGGGCGCAGCGGCGTGGCGGCGTTCACCGGCGCCTACCACGGGATGACCGCCGGCGCCCTGGCCGCCTCCGGCGGGGTGGCGGTCAAGGAGCCGATGACCGGCGTCGCCGCCGAGGCCGCCCGGCTGCCCTACCCCCACGCCTACCGCTGCCCGTTCGGGCTCGGGGACGCCTCCGGTGAGGTGTCGGCGCGGTACGTCGAGCGGCTGCTCGACGACCCCAACGGCGGCATCGTGCCGCCCGCGGCGATGATCCTGGAGGCGGTGCAGGGCGAGGGCGGCGTCATCCCCGCGCCGCTGCCCTGGCTGCGGGAGATGCGGCGGATCACCGCCGAGCGGGGCATCCCGCTCGTCGTCGACGAGGTGCAGACCGGCGTGGGCCGCACCGGCACCATGTGGGCGATCGACGCCGCCGGGGTGGAGCCCGACGTCATGGTCCTGTCCAAGGCGATCGGCGGGAGCCTGCCCCTGGCCGTGGTGGTCTACGCCGACCACCTCGACTCGTGGGCGCCCGGCGCCCACACCGGCACCTTCCGCGGCACCACCCTGGCGATGGCCGCCGGTGCCGCCACGCTGCGGCACGTGCTCGCCGAGCGGCTGCCCGAGCGGGCCGACGCACTGGGCCGGCGCCTGCGGGCGGGGCTCACGACCCTGGCGAGCGCGCACCCCTCGATCGGCGAGGTGCGCGGCCGGGGGCTGATGAACGGCATCGAGCTGGTCGAGCCGGACGCCGCGCCCGACGCCTGCGGCGCCCGGCCGGCCGCTCCGGGGCTGGCCGTGGCGGTCCGCGCCGAGTGCCTGCGCCGCGGGCTGATCGTCGAGCTGGGCGGGCGGCACGACAGCGTCGTCCGGTTGCTGCCGCCGCTGGTGATGACCGACGAGGAGGCCGGCGCCGTCCTCGACCGCCTCGACGCCGCCCTCACCGCCGCGGAGCGGGAGCACCGGGCATGACCGCCGTCGTCCCCGGCCGGCCGGCCACCGGCGGGCTCCGGGGCTCCACCGAGCGCGACCTGACCGACCTGGTGGCGCTCTCGCTCGACGCGCTGGCCGCCGGACGGGAGGCACGGGGTGGGCCGGTCCCCGCCGGCGACCCCCGGCAGGTGACCGCCGACGTCGACGCCGCGCTGACCGGTGGTGTCCTGCCGCAGGACGGGATCGGTGAGCGGGCCGCCCTCGTCGGGCTGGTGAGCACCGTCGCCGCGGGCGCCGCCGACCCGGCCGACCCGCGGTGCGCGGCCCACCTGCACTGCCCGCCGCTGCCCGTCGCGGTCGCGGCCGACCTGGCCGCCAGCGCGCTGAACCAGTCGCTGGACAGCTGGGACCAGGCGCCCGCCGCCACGGTGCTCGAGGAGCGGGTCGTCGCCGCGCTCGCCGAGCTGGCCGGTCTGCCCGGTGGCGGCGGGGTGGTGACCACCGGCGGGACGGGGTCGACCTACACCGCGCTGCTGCTGGCACGGGACGCCGCACCCGGACCGGTGCGGCTCTACGCGGGTACGGCCGCGCACTTCTCCGTGGAACGGGCCGCACACCTGCTGGGACTGCCACCGGTCGTCGCGGTGCCGCCGTCGGCCGACCGGGCTCTGGACCCCGCCGCGCTGGCCGCCCTGCTGCGCGACGCACCGGTGGGCGAGCGCCCCGTCGTGGTGGCCACGGCCGGCACCACCGACCTGGGGACGATCGACCCGCTCCCGGCCGTGGCCGCGGTGGTCCGCCGCCACGGCGGGTGGCTGCACGTCGACGCCGCCTTCGGCGGGGGCCTGCTGTTCTCCGACCGGCGCCGGCACCTGCTGGCCGGCCTCGGGGACGCCGACAGCGTCTCCCTCGACCTGCACAAGTTCGGCTGGCAACCGGCCGCCGCGGGGGTGCTGCTCACCCGGGAGGCGGCCGCCTTCGCCCCGCTGGACCGGCGGGCTGCCTACCTGAACCCGGCGGACGACGAGGCGGCCGGGTACCCCAGCCTGCTCGGCCGGTCGCTGCGCACCACCCGCCGCGCCGACGTGCTGAAGATCGCCGTCACGCTGCGGGCCCTGGGGCGGGCCGGTCTCGGCGCGCTGGTGGACACCTGCTGCGACCTGGCCGCGTACGCCGCCACGCGGGTGCAGGCCGAAGCCCGGCTCGAGCTCGCCGCGGCGCCGGTGCTCAGCACCGTGGTGTTCCGCCACCGCGGCGGCGACGCGGTCAACGCCGGCCTGCGTCGCCGGCTGCTGCGCGAGGGGCGCGCGGTCGTGGGCCGGACCGAGCTGGACGGGCGGGTGCACCTCAAGCTCACCCTCCTCAACCCGGCGGCCACCCCGGCCGACGTCGACGCGCTGCTGGACCTGGTCCTGGCCGCCGGCGCCGCCGAGGAGGCCGCCGCGTGACCGCCGTCCCGACCCTGGTGTCCCCCGCCCGGCAGGCCCGGGCCGAGGCCCTCGACGTGCTGGTGCGCTGCTGGCTGCGGGAGACCGGCACCCCGGTGCCCGGTCCGGGCCCGGTCCGCGTGGACCTCCCGGCCACCGGGCGGGCCCTCGTGGTGGACGTCGTCCGCCGCTCCCCCAGCGGACGGCACGACCTGGGCGCGGTCACCACGCCCGACGGCGCCGCCCTCGACGTCGACGCCGTCGCCGGGTGGCTCACCGCCGAGGCCGCCGCCCGCGCCGGCCTGCCCGCCGGCCACGGCGAGGACGCCCGGGCCCGGATCACCGAGTCCGCCGACCGGGCCGCGGGCTACGCGGTGCTCCGGGCCGCCGAGCCCGAGCCGCCGAAGGGCCTGCCGCCGTGGCTGGCGGCCGAGCAGGGGCTGCTCGCCGGGCACCCCTGGCACCCGATGACCAAGAGCCGTGACGGCCTGCCCGACGCCGAGGACGCCACCTACGCCCCCGAGGCCCGGGGGCACTTCCCGCTGCACTGGTTCGCCGCCCGGCGGGAGGTCGTCGCCACCGGCAGCGCCGCCGGCGACGTCCCCGCGCTGCTCCACCGGCTGGCCGGCGACCTCGAGGTCCCCCGGGGGTTCCTCCCGGTCCCCGCCCACCCGTGGCAGGCGGCCCGGCTCGCGGCCCGCCCCGGCGCGGCGGCCCTGCTGGAGCGCGGCGACCTGGTCGACCTGGGGCCCGCGGGGCCGCCGTGGTGGGCCACCTCCTCGCTGCGCACCGTCGCCCGCCCGGACGTGGCGGTGATGCTCAAGCTCAGCCTGGGGCTGCGGGTGACCAACAGCCGCCGGGAGAACCTGCGCGGTGAGCTGCGGCTCGGCGTGCGCACCGCCGAGCTGGTCGACGCCGGCCTCGGCGCCGCGCTGGCCGCCGCGCACCCGCACTTCGGGCTGGTCCGCGACCCGGCCTGGGTGGGGGTCGACGGACCGGAGGGCCCGGTCGGGCTGGACACGGTGGTCCGCGACCAGCCGTTCCGGGCGGCCGACCGGGTGGCTTGCGCCGGCGCCGTCGTCGACGCCCGCCCCGACCGGGGCCGCCCGCCGGCCGCCGACCTGGTGCACGCGCTCGCGTCGCGGACCGGCCTGCCGGTGCCGCGGGCCGCGGCGCTCTGGTACCGCCGGTGGCTCCACGCCGTCGCCGTCCCCCTGCTGTGGCTGCACGGCCGCTGGGGCATCGGCCTGGAGGCGCACCTGCAGAACGTGCTCGTCGGGCTGGACGGCGACGGGCTGCCCGACCGCGGCTGGTACCGCGACAACCAGGGCTGGTACGCCGCCGCCTCCCGGGTCCCGCAGCTGCGGACCCTGCTGCCCGGGATCGGCGGGGACACGGGCCTGGTGTTCGACGACGCGCTGGTCACCGACCGGGTCGTCTACTACCTGGGGGTCAACAACCTGATCGGCTGCGCCGCCGCCCTCGCCGGCGCGGGGCTGGCCGACGAGGCGGACCTGCTCGGCGTGCTCGCCGACGTGCTGCGCGACCACCTGGCCGGACCCACCCCGTCCCCGGCCGCCGCGCTGCTGCTGGAGGCCGACCGGCTGCCGGTCAAGGCCAACCTGCTCACCGGGGTCGACGGCCGCGACGAGCTCGACGGCCCGGTCGCCGCCCAGTCCGTGTACGTGCAGATCCCCAACCCGCTCCGAGAGGTGCTCCCGTGACCACGCACGACCTGCTCGGGATCGGCCTGGGGCCCTTCGGCCTGTCGCTGGCCGCCCTCGCCGACGGGGTCGACGACCTCGACGCCGTCTTCCTCGACCAACGGCCGGCCATGTCGTGGCACCCGGGGCTGCTGCTGGAGGGCGCGACGCTGCAGGTGCCGTTCCTCGCCGACCTGGTCACCCTGGTGGACCCGACCAGCCCGTGGTCCTACCTGGCCTACCTCCGGGCCCACGGCCGGCTGTTCCGCTTCTACCTCGCCGAGCGGTTCCAGGTGCCGCGCGCGGAGTACGACGACTACCTGCGCTGGGTCGCCGAGTCGCTGCCCAGCTGCCGGTTCGGCCGGCGGGTGGACGCGGTGGAGTGGGACGGCGGGGGTACCGACGGCGGGGCCTTCGTCGCCACGGTCACCGACACCGCCACGTCCCGCCGCAGCACCGTGCGCGCCCGCACCGTCGTCCTCGGCGTGGGCACCGAGCCGGTCGTCCCCGCGCCGTTCGCGGACCTGCTGGGCAAGCGGGTGGTGCACGCCGGCCAGTACCTCGACGCCCGGCCGGCCCTGCTCGAGGCCGGCTCGGTGACCGTGGTGGGGTCCGGGCAGTCCGGCGCGGAGGTCTTCCTCGACCTGCTGCGCGCCCAGCCGGGGACGGGGGCGCGGCTGCGCTGGCTGACCCGCACGCCGTCCTTCGCGCCCATGGAGTACTCCAAGCTCGGCCTGGAGCACTTCACGCCGGACTACACCGCCTACTTCCACGGGCTGCCCGAGCCGGCGCGGGACACGCTCCTGCCGGCGCAGTGGCAGCTGTACAAGGGCATCAGCGCCACCACGATCGCCGAGCTCTACGATCTGCTGTACGAGCGCACCGTGGGGGGCCGGCAGGCCGACGCGGTCCTGCAGCCGGCCGTCGCCGTGGAGTCGGCCCGCGCCGAGGGGGACGGCTACGTCCTGGACTGCCGTCAGGTGCAGCAGGACCGCACCTTCTCCGTGCCCACCGAGGCGGTCGTGCTGGCGACCGGCTACGCCGCCCGGCGGCCGGCGCTGCTCGATCCGCTGCTGCCGCTGCTGGACCTCGACGGTCGGGGCCGCTACCGGGTCGACGCCGACCACCGGGTGGCCCTGCGCTGCCCCGGCGGGCTCTACGTGCAGAACGCCGAGACGCACACCCACGGCGTCGGCGCCCCCGACCTCGGGCTGGGCGCCTGGCGCAGCGCGACCATCCTCGGCGCCGTCACGGGCCGGCCGCTGGTCGACGTCCCGCAGCAAGGCGCGTTCACCACCTTCGGCGCGCCGTGAGGGCCCGGGTCGTCCTGGCGCTGGTCGTCGCCCTCCAGCTGGTCGCCGAGACCGCGCTGACGCCGTACTGGCCGCTGCTGCTGCGCACCCTCTTCGGCGTCGAGGAGCTCGCCGCCACCGGCACCTACCTCACCGTCTGCCGGGTCGCCGGGCTGGCGGCGCTGCCGCTGTGGGGGCTGGCGGCCCGCCGCTGGTCGCTGCCGCACCTGCTCGTCGCCGGGCTGCTCGGCTCGGCGGTGTTCGACCTCGGCCTCGCGCTCGCGCCGTCGCTGGCGGTGTTCACGGCCCTGTCCGCGGGGGTGGTGGCCACCGGCAGCGCCATGGTGCTGGCCTACCCGGCACTCGTGGCGGTGGCCGACCGCGGCCGGGGCGGCGACCGGCTGTCGGGGGTCGTCGTCTACGCGGCGGTCTTCCACGCCGCGTCGGTCCTCGCCACGGTGGTCGGCGCCGGTGTGGTGGCGCTGCCGCAGCCCCGGCTGGGGCTGGCGGCCTTCGCGGTCGCCGACCTGCTGCTCGCCGTCGCGGTCTGGCGGGTGGTCGCGAGGCGCCGGGCCGCGGTGCCCCTCCCGGTCGACGGGGCCGGCACCGGACCCGCGGCGGGCAGCGTCCGGCGGCGGCTGCCGGCCGGGGCGCTGCTCGGCGTGGCCGCGCTGGCCGTCCTGGTCGACCTCGGCACCGCCGTCCCCCGGCCCTTCTTCACCGAGCTCGTGCTCCGCGGCGGGGGCTCGCTGACCGCGGCCGCCGTCCTGTTCCTGCTGCCGGCCCTGGCCGGCCTCGCCGTCCTGCCGGCGGCCCGGCCGCTGGCCCGGCGGTGGGGCTCCCGGCTGCTGCCGGCCAGCGCGGTGCTGGCGGCCGGCGGGCTCGGTCTGCAGGCGCTCAGCGCCACCCTCGGCCCGGCCGGGCTGACCGCGCTCACCGCCGGCCGGGTGGTCCTGGGTCTCGGCCTGGGGCTCCTCGCGGTCGCCGTCGACCTGCGGGTGTTCGCCGCGGTCGGCACCGACGGGCCCGGCTTCACCGCCGTGGAGACCGCCCGCTCGGGCGCCCTGCTGGCCGCGCCGCTGCTGGCCACGGCCACGGCCGCCGTCGCGCTGCCCGCCCCGCTGGCCGCCGCCGCGGTCCTCATGGCGGCGGCCGCCCTGGTGTCCCCGCTGCTGCGGGACACCGTCGAGCCGCCCGCCGCCCCCTCCCCCGTTCCCGTCGCACCCGTCCCCGTCCCCGTCCCGGAGGTCCGAGATGTTCCCGCCCGCTGACGTCGCCGACCCGACCTGGCAGGACGCCGGCCGGCGCCTGGTGGCCAAGGCGCTGGCCGAGCTGTCCTACGAGCAGCTGATCACGCCGGTCCCCGACGGACCGGGGAGCTGGCGACTGGAGCTGCCCGGGGCGCCGGTCCACCGCTTCCGGGCCCGCCGGGGCGGCTTCGGCACCTGGCGGGTCGACCCCGGCAGCGTCGTCCGGGGCGACCGGCCGGCGCTCGACCCGGTGCGGTTCCTGCTCGACGCCCGCCCGGTGCTCGGCCTCGACGGCCCGACCACCGCCGAGGTGGTGCGCGAGCTGACCGCGACGCACACCGCCGAGGCGCGGTTGCTCGCCGACGGCCGGCCGGCCGCGGCGCTGGCCGACCTGCCCTACGCCGAGCTGGAGCAGCACCTGACCGGCCACCCGGTGCTGCTGCTCAACAAGGGCCGGCTGGGGTTCGACGCGGCCGACCTGGACCGGTACGCCCCCGAGTCCCGCGGCACCGTCCGGCTCCGGTGGTACGCCGCGCACCGCTCGGTCGCCGGCTTCCAGGCGGTGCCCGGGCTCGACCAGGCGCGGCTGCTGGCCGAGGAGCTCGACCCGGCCACCCGGCAGGCGTTCGCCGCCGCGCTCGCCGGCCGCGTCGCCGACCCCGCCGCCTACGTCTGGCTGCCCGTGCACCCGTACCAGGACGAGGCCGTCGTGCGCACCCTGTTCGCCCGGTACCTGGCCGACCGGCGGCTGGTGCCGCTCGGCGAGGGCCCGGCGGACTACCGGCCGGTCCAGTCGGTGCGCACGCTGGTGGCCCCCGGCCACCGGGACGTCAAGACGCCGCTGCTGATGCGCAACACGCTGGTGTGGCGAGGCCTGGGGACCCGCGCGACCGCGGCCGCCCCGGACGTCAGCGCCTGGCTGGCGACCCTCCCGGCCGGGGACCCCGAGTTGCGGGCCACCGGGCTGGGGCTGCTCGGCGAGGTCGCCAGCGTGGTGGTCTCCCACGACCTGTTCGACGAGGTGCACGACGTGCCCTACCGCTATCGGGAGCTGCTCGGCGCGGTGTGGCGCGAGCCGGTCGCCGCGCACCTGCGGCCGGGGGAACGCGCGCGGTCGCTCGCGGCCCTGCTGCACGTCGACCCCGCGGGCCGGGCGGTCCTGACCGAGCTCGTCGCCCGCTCCGGCCTCCCCCCGCGGGACTGGCTGGCCCGGCTGTGCGAGGCGCTGCTGCCGGGGCTGCTGATCTGCCTCACCCGCCACGGCGTGGCCTTCTGCCCGCACGGGGAGAACACCGTGGTCGTCCACGACACCGGCGACGTGCCGGTGCGGGTCCTGGTGAAGGACTTCGCCGAGGACGTCACGCTGCTGCCCGGTCGCGACTACCCGGGGCTGTCCGAGCGGGCGGACCGGGTGCTGGTGCGCTGGCCGGCGGCGGAGATGGCGCACAGCATCACCAGCGCCGTCCTCGCCGGGCACTTCCGCTTCCTGGCCGGCGTCGCCGAGGACCACCTCGGCGTTCCGGAGGGGACCTTCTGGGCGCTGGTGCGCGAGACCCTGCTGACCTGGCGGGCCGGCCACCCCGACCTCGCCGCGGCCTTCGACGACCTGGGGCTGCTCGCCCCCGAGGTCGAGCGGGTCGCCCTCAACCGGGAGCACCTGACCGGCGGCGGGTTCCACGACCGCGCCGACCGCGACGCCGCCCCCGACGTCGTCCACGGCTGCGCGCCGAACCCGCTGGCCGCCGTCCCCGCGGAGGTGCCGGCGTGACCACCCTCGAGGAGCTGCGCGCCGACGTCGACGCCGGCCGGGTCGACGAGGTCGTGCTGGCACTGCCCGACCTCGCCGGCCGGCTGCAGGGCACCCGGCTGTCGGCGCGGCACTTCCTGGACAGCACCGTGGCCGACGGGCTCGGTGCCTGCACCTACCTGCTGACCACGGACGTCGACATGGCGGTCACCGCCCGCTCGACCGAGCTCGACCCGGAGGGCACCGGCTACGGCGACATGGTCCTCGCCCCGGACCTGGCCACGCTGCGGCCGCTGCCGTGGGACCCCGGCACCGTCCTGGTGCTGGCCGACGCCCGCCATCCCGACGGGAGGCCGGTGCAGGTGGCACCGCGGCAGGTGCTGCGCAGGCAGGTCGAGGCGCTCGCCGAGCTCGGCCTGGTCCCGCTGGCCGGTGTCGAGCTGGAGTTCCGGGTCTTCACCGAGTCCTACGCAGCGGCGGAGACGGCCGGCTGGTCCCGGCTCACCCCCGCCACCCGCACCGGGGTGGACTACGCCCTGGTGGGGCTCGAGCGCATGGACGCGCTCACCCGCCGGCTGCGCCGGGAGACCGTCGCCGCCGGGCTGCGCCTGGAGTCGGCCCGCGGTGAGTGCGCCCCCGGCCAGTACGAGATCGTCTTCCGGTACGAGGAGGCGCTGGCCGCGGCCGACGCCGCGGCGTTCTACAAGACGGCCGCCAAGCAGATCGCCGCGCAGGAGGGCATGGCCCTGACGTTCATGCCCAAGTACGACGCCGCCGAGGGGAACTCCTGCCACCTGCACGTCAGCCTCCGAGGGCCGGACGGCACCCCGGTCCTCGCCGGGGACGGCGCGTACGGGGAGTCGGCGCTGCTCCGCCGGGTCCTCGCCGGCCAGCTCGCCTGCCTGCGGGAGCTGACCCTGCTGTTCGCCCCCACGGTCAACGCCTACAAGCGGCTGAGCCCGGGCGCCTTCGCCCCCACCGCGGTGGCGTGGGGGCCGGACAACCGGCTGGCCGCCCTGCGGCTGGCCGGCTCCGGGTCCTCGCTCCGGTTCGAGCACCGCGTCCCGGGTGGGGACGCCGATCCCCACCTCGCCCTGGCCGCCGTGCTCCTCGCCGCCCGGCACGGCATCGAGGCGGACCTGCCGCTGCCCGCCCCGGTGCGGGGCGCGCCCGGGACGGAGGCGCCGACCCTGCCGGCCTCGCTGTCCGAGGCCGCCGACCTCCTCGACGGCAGCGGGATCGCCCGCAAGGGCCTCGGCGACGGGGTCGTCGACGCCCTGGTCGCGGCCGCGCGCGCCGAGTGGGCCGCGTACTCGCGGGCGGTGTCCGAGTGGGAGCGTGCCCGCGGCTTCGAGCGGCGGTGACCCCCGACGCCTACGTCGGGGGCCGCGTGCGGGGCTGACGCCCTTCGCGGGCGACGAGGCCCTGCAGCTCCTCGCGCATCACCTCGGGGTACTGCAGCGGCACGAAGTGCGTGCCGGCGAGCGTGCGCAGCCGCGCACCGGGCACCGACCGCGCCGCCGCCCGGACGTCGGCCAGGTCGACCAGGGTGTCGTGCCGGCCGGCCACGAACGCGACCGGGCAGCGCACGCTCGCGACGTCCAGCGGTGCGTGCTCCGCGACCGCCAGCGCCAGGTGCCGGTACCAGCGCCAGTCGTGCCGCGAGAACTCGTGCAGCACGCGCTGGAGCGCGGCCGGGTGGGTGGCCTCCCGCGCGGGGCCCGCGACCCCCGCCGGGGTCAGCAGCTCGTGCCACGGCGGCAGGCTGGCCACCACCACCGGCAGCAGCGGCCCGAACACCGGCAGCAGCCGGCTGCTCAGCCGCCCCACCGGGGCACGCAGCCGCCGCGGCACGCCGTAGGGGGCGAACATCGCGGAGAAGCTCCCGCCCGGCACACCCGCCACCGCCAGCAGCGACCGGACCCGGGACCGCTGCTCGAGCGCGAGCTCGAACGCCACGTTGACGCCCAGCGACCAGCCGACCACCGTGGCCGAGGGCAGGTCGTAGGCGTCGAGGACCGCGCGGGCGTCGTCGGCGTGGTCCTCGACCCGCACCCGGCTCCGGTCGGCGGGCCGCTCGGAGCCGGACAGGCCGCGGTGCGCCCAGGTGACCACGCGGAAGCCGCTGTCCCGGCCGGTGATCCCCGGCCAGGCCGCGGGCGGCGCGCCCAGCCCGTTGCAGAGCAGGACCGGGACGCCGTCCCCGCCGTTGCTCCAGGCGCGCAGCCGGGTCCCGTCCGCGCCGCGCACCGTCGTGTGGCCTCCCTGCGGGGTCCCGCCGTGAGCCCGCGAGTGGCGGGACCCCGCAGGGAGGTCCTCCATCAGCCGAACGCCTCCCGCATCTCCTCCGAGGCCGACCCGGATCCGGCCGACGGCGCGGGCACCGGCGCCTCGCCACCGGCCTCGTGCGGCACGGACGGCGCCTGGACGGCGACCACCGCGGGGTCGACCCGCATCACGGTGTACCCGGCGACGGCGCCCGCGCCGAACCCGGGCGCGAAGACCCGCAGCGGCTCGGTGATCACCCCGTCGCGCACCGCGTCGTGGATGGCCAGCGGGATGCTCGCCGAGGAGGTGTTGCCGACCTGCTCGATGTTGAAGTAGAGCTGGTCAGCAGTCAGCCCGGCGCGCTCGGCCAGCCCGATCACCATCGTCTTGTTCGCCTGGTGCGGCACGATCAGGTCGATCGCGTCCATCAGCGACCCGTCCCGGCCCTCCGGCGCGGGCAGCTGGCCGAGCTCGTCGATCATCTGCGACAGGTAGCGGCCGGCCAGCGCCTTCACCTGCGGACCGAAGACCGTGATGTTGTTGTCGAACTCGGGGTTGGGCCAGAGGATCGAGTTCACCTCGCTGGCCGGGCCGCTGGCGTAGGTCTTCATGTAGTCGATGTCGCCGTCGGTGCCCTCGGGCGCCGGGCCGACGACCAGCGCCGCCGCACCGTCGCCGAAGATCATCCGCGAGGTGCGGACGTTGCCGATCTTGTCGGAGAACTTCTCGACGCAGACGACGAGGACCGGCCGCTCGACCTCCTGCAGCATCCGGACGGCGTCGGCGACGCCGTAGGGCATGCCGGCGCAGGCGGCGATGATGTCGTAGGCCGCGTAGACCTGGTGCATCCCGAGCTGGCCGCAGAGGTAGGTGGCCAGCGACGGGATGAGCCGGGAGCTGGTGCAGGTGCAGACCAGCACGCCGCCGATCTCCTCCGGCTGCCGGCCCGCCTTGTCCAGCGCCGCCTCGGCGGCCTGCAGGGCGAGCTCCTCCAGCGGCAGCGAGCTGTACTCCCGCTGCTCGATGCCGGTCTTGGCCGCGATCTCGTCGGCGCTCATCGGCGACCAGTTGTAGGCCGTGTTGCGGATCAGGTCGTCGTTGCTGCACACCTGGTCGCCGTGCACCGCGGCCAGCGCCTCGATCCGCGGCTGCACCGAGAAGCGCTGCCGCACGTCGAGCTCGGGGTAGGGCCGCACCGGCGGCCGGGACTCCCGCGGCACGGCGGCCTGCCGGGGCTGCGCACCGGCGCGCAACCGGCGCAGGAACGCCCGCACCTCCTTGTCCCGCGGGTGGAAGGCGACCACGTAGTCGTCGTCCTTGAGGTCGCCGGCCTCGGCCAGCTCCATCTTCGACCGCTCCCAGGGGTACTGGTTGTGCAGCACCATCGCCCAGCGGTGCAGCGCCTCGAGCTCCGGCACGTCCTCGGAGACGTCGAGGATGTCGGTGTAGTCGTAGACCGGGTAGTCCGGGTCGTAGTCCGGCAGCCGGAAGGTCAGGTTCCCCGGCTGCTCCAGGAACTCCGCGACGGTCGGCTTGAGCGCCGGCAGCGTCGTCGCGTGGTGCCGGCGGTTGGCGAAGACGTCGAACAGGATGTCGAAGATGCGGTCCTCGCAGCCCTCGTCCCACCGCGAGGGCAGCTGCGGGTATGCCTGCTGGACGCCGCTGACCTTGGCCTCGCCCTCCTCCCACGGCTCCAGCACGGGCAGGAAGACGTCGGGGCGGGTCCGGGGGACGTCGGCCCAGCGGGTGGGCCGCTTGTCGTACATGGTGATCGAGAAGCGGTTGGCCCAGAACAGGTTCAGCGCGAGGTCGCGCATCAGGTCGTACCGGGTGGCGTAGCCGCCGGTCTGCACCCGCTCGAGGATCTCGGTGCCGCTCGGGGCCTTGGTCTCGAAGTCCCGGCGGATGACGCTGTCGAGCTGCTCCAGCGTCTCCATGGTGGAGAAGTCCAGCTCGGGCATGATGTTCGAGGGGAACACCATGCGGCCGTGCTGGTTCAGGACGAAGGCGTTCACGGGGGTCCTCTCGGTCGGGCGGTTCAGCTCCGGACAGCCCGCTCCATGCCGCGCTCGACGGCGGCGATGAGACGGGGCCGCAGTTCGGCGGCGGGGATGATGGCGTGCACCGAGCCCGTCCGGCGGGCGCGCTCGATGTCGTGGACGGCCTCGAACTCGGCGGCGACCTCGCCCAGCTTCTCCGAGCGGACGGCGCTGCGCACGCCGGCGAGCTCGGCGCGCAGGTGGGCCTGCTCGACGGGGTCGGCCGAGGCGATCGTGGCCTCCAGCTCGCGCACCCGGGGGGCGGCGCCGGTGCGCTTGTCCACCTCGCGGGAGAACACGACGGCCGCGGCCGGGGCGCCGCCGATCACCGAGGCGTAGGAGCCCTCGACGGCGAGGACCTCCATGTTGTCGTTGAGGACGCCGGAGAAGACGACGAAGGCGCCGCCGTGGTAGCGGGAGACGACGCAGAAGACGATCGGGCCGTCGAAGTTGGTGATCGCCCGGCCGATCTCCGCGCCGTACTCCAGCTGGATGTTCCGCAGCGACTCCGGTGACCCGTCGAAGCCCGACAGGTTGGCGAGCACGACCAGCGGCCGGTTGCCGCTGGCGGCGTTGATCGCCCGCGCGGTCTTCTTCGAGGAGCGGGGGAACAGCGTCCCCGCCGTCCACTGGTCCGGGCCGTCGGCCGGGTGGCTGCCGCGCCGCGGGATCGGCCGGGACTCCACCCCCAGGACGGTCACCGGGTGCCCGCCGAGGTGGGCGTCCAGCACGACGGCGGTGTCGGCGTCGGCCATGCCGGCCCACCGCTCGAGGACCGCGTGGTCCTGGTCGGTGACCGCCCGCATCACGGTCCGGATGTCGAACGCCTTCTTGCGCTCGGGGTTCTTCTCCGCGGAGAAGACGTCGCCGACCGTGGTGAACTCGCTCGCCGGGTGCTCGTGCGGGAAGGAGCGCACGTCGCGGTCCCGCGGGTCGGTGGTGTCGGCCGGCCGCGGCCAGCGCTCCCCCGGCGCGCGGTAGGCGTGGTCGTAGTGCCGGAACAGCACGTCCAGCGCGCCGTTGAGGTCCGGCGCCCAGTACTGCGCCTGCCCATTGGGTCCCATCACGCGGTCGTAGCCGCCGATGCCGAAGTTGTCCTCCGCCGACACCCCGCCGGAGTAGTCCAGCGAGTGCTTGCCGGTGAGCACCATCGCGCTGTCCGGCGTCATGACCAGGATGCCCTTGGTGTGCATGAGCATCGTGGCCTCGGCGTTCCAGTACGGCTGGGCGCCGACGTTGATGCCGGTGACGACGACGTTGATCTCCCCGCCGGCCTGCGTGTACTCGATGATCCGGCGCAGCGCCCGGGAGACCCAGTCCATGTTCTCGGTGCCGCTGTCCATCGAGATGCGCGCGCCCGAGGACAGCGCGAACCACTCGACCGGGATCCCCCGCTCCTCGGCCAGGTCCAGCGCCGCGACCACCCGGGCGCACTCCGGCTCGGCGACGGTGCCCAGCGCCTTGGTCGGGTCCCCGAACAGGGCCACCCGGGTCATCCCCTCCGGGTAGCGCGGCGTCGGCGTCGTCACCAGCCCGGCGACGATGCCCGCCCGGTTCTGCCCCGGCGGGCGCTCGACCGGGGCGAGCCGTCCGTCGGCGTCCAGGTCGAGCTCGACGAACGAGCCGCCCGGGCCGGCGAGGATGCCGCTGAGCTCGTACGGGTACGGGGCTCCGCGGGCGCGCGAGCTGAGCACCTTCTCCGTGTACTCGTCGAGCGGCCGCATGGGCTCGGTGGGGCGGTCGGTCACCTCGACGCGGACGCCGGCGCCGGGCCGGTAGGTGAACCGGAGGGCCACGTCGCGCGGTGACCGGCCCTCCTCCTCCTGCAGCCGGGCCAGCAGCACGATCTGGTCCAGCCCGGCGCCGATCGTCAGCGGCGCCGAGGTGCGCGCGAAGGTCGCCACCTGGGACAGCGGCACCTCGATCGACGGCCAGGCGTAGAGGTAGATGCGGTTGTGCTCCAGCGGCCGCCGCGACCGGCGCAGCGGCTGGGCCCGCCGCAGGCCGTCCAGGCAGGAGGTGAGCTGGCGCTCGACGGTCGGGAAGCCGACGACCTCGCCCGCCTCGTCGCGCAGCGGGGTCAGGTCGCGGACCTCGGCCATGGCGATGAACCGCTCGTCGTTCGGGTTCTCCTTCGCCGTGACGTGCAGCAGGTAGGTGTCCTCGGGCGAGGGCACGCGTTCGCCGTCGAACGCCTTGAGCCGCCAGATCTGGAACCGCTGCGCGGTCAGCGGGTGCAGCCCGCGGATGATCCGCTCCTCGGCGAGCCCGCCGTCCTCGGCCGGGCGGTAGGTCAGCGTCTCGACCTCACCGTCCGGGGTGCAGACCGTGACGGTGACCCGGCGGCCGGTGCGCAGCGCCGGGACGTCGTCCAGCACCCCGCGCAGCTGCTCGGACAGCTCGTCGGCGTCGGCCGGCCGGTCCGGCCAGTTCACGTAGAGGTCCACGACCACCTGCGTGGGGTCGGCGACGTCGGCCAGCCGCCCGGCCAGCGACTCCAGGGCCGCCGGCAGGCGGGTCCGGTCGGCCATCAGGGCGACCAGGTGCAGCCGCTGGCCGTTGAGGTCGTACTCGGCGGTGACGCAGGTGTCCACGTCGAGCAGGGTCGACCGGACGTCCTCCAGGCTGCGGCTGCGGTAGTAGCGGCGGGTGAGCACCTCCAGGACCGGGTCCGGGACCGCCGTCGGGCGGTCGAACCGCTGCGCCAGCAGCCGCACCAGCGGCTCGGGGCTGGCGACCAGCGCCTCCATCCGCCGGATGCTCTCCGAGGTGTCCCCGCGGGACGCCGCCTCGTCGAGCTCGTCGAGCAACCGCGCGGCCCGGTCGAGGACCTCCTGCCGGGCAGCCCGGACCACCGGCTCCTCGAAGTGCCGGTAGCGGACGGCGCGGGCCAGGTCGCCCACCGCCGGGTAGCGCAGCTGGGTGGCGACCACCAGCCGGTCGAGCACCTCCCCGACCTCTCCGCGCGCCGGCCCCTCGGGCAGCCGGTCGGCGGTCAGCCAGCGGTCCAGCAGCGCCGAGACCGCGGGCAGCTGCTCGGCGACGCGCTGCTGGGCCAGGAAGACCCGGTGCACCGCCTCGGTCAGCTCCGCGCTGGGCTCGAGGTCCTCGACGCCGTAGTGCGCCAGCGCCCGCCGCAGCCGGGCACGGAAGGCCTCCGGCAGCGCCTCCTGCTCGACGTCGAGGGAGTGCAGGTAGGCGTGGAAGTACTCCCGGGGGCTGTGGACCTGGGTGTCGGCCTCCTCCTCCGCGCTGGCCGGCCGGTTGCGCGTGAGCTCGGAGACGTCGGCGAAGGTGACCAGGACGTCGAGCTCGGCGTGCACCAGTTGCGCGTCGTCCACGGGGAGCTCGTCGCGGGCGGCCGCGTACTCGGCGACCAGCCGCTTCGCGTGCCCGCCGCTGACGTCGTAGCCGGTGACCAGCGCCCGCAGCGCCGCCAGCCGGGCCAGCGCCCGGGCCCGCGGGTCGCCGTCGGGCGTCTCCTCCCCGCCCGGCAGGGCCACGCGGTCGCCGCTGGCCTCCTCGACCTCGCCGCCGGTGCGGTCGAGGCTGAGCAGCGGGGCGCCGGCGTCGACCTGGCTGTTCACCGCGGCCCGCACCTCGCGGACCCGGCCGGCGAACGGGGCCCGCACCGCCGTCTCCATCTTCATGCTCTCGAGGACGACGATCGGCTGGCCGGCCTCGACCTCGTCGCCGGGCGCGACGCGGACCGCGACGACCACGGCCGGGGCGGGGGCGCGGACGATCCCCCCGACGTCCCGGCCCACCCGGTGGGTCTCGCCGTCGACCTCGACCAGCGTGGACCCGGGGGCCTCGACCGCGACCACCGCGTACCGCCGTCCGCCGATGGTGAGCCGGCTCTCCAGCCGGCCGAGCCGGTCCACCTCGACGTCGACGAGCCGGCCGTCGAGCCCGACCCGGTGCCGGTCGCGGTCCACCGTGGCGACGGTCAGCCGGTAGACCTGCCCGCGCATGCCCAGCTCGACGGTGCGGCCGACCTCGTGCGGCGCCCGGGGCCGGCCGCCGCGGGCCGACGCCAGGAACGCCAGCCGCTCCTGCTCCTCCTCGGCCTCGGCCAGGTCGACCGCGACCTGCACGAGCGCCACCCACGCGTGGCCGGCGGGCCGGGCGCCGTCGCCGGTGCCGGCCCGGTCCAGCCACCCGGTGTCGACCGTGCCCGCCACGACCTCCGGACGGTCCAGCAGGTCCAGCAGGAAGGACTTGGTGGTGGCGCCGCCGCGCAGGACGACGGTGGTCTCCTGCAGGGCGCAGCGCAGCCGGGCGAGCGCCTCGGGGCGGTCGCGGCCCCAGGCGATCACCTTGGCGATCATCGAGTCGTACTGCGGGGGGATGACGTCGCCGACGCCGATCCCGGTGTCCACCCGGACGCCGGGCCCGGTCGGCAGCCGCAGCAGCTCGACGCGGCCGGGCGCCGGCGCGAAGCCCTGCTCGGCGTCCTCGGCGGTGAGCCGCGCCTCGACGGCGTGCCCGGTGGCCGCGGGCGGGTCGCCCTCGAGCCGGCCGCCCGCCGCGACGTGCAGCTGCAGCTTCACCAGGTCCAGCCCGGTGGTCGCCTCGGTCACCGGGTGCTCGACCTGCAGCCGGGTGTTGACCTCGAGGAACGTGGTGAGCTGCTCCTCCGGCTGGTACAGGAACTCGACGGTGCCCGCGCCGACGTAGCCGGCGGCCCGGACCAGCGCGATCGCGGACTCGCGCAGGGCGGCGTCCTGCTCCGGGGTGAGGGCCGGTGAGCTGGACTCCTCGATCACCTTCTGGTTGCGCCGCTGCACCGAGCAGTCGCGCACGCCGGGCGCCCAGACCGTCCCGTGCCGGTCGGCGATCACCTGCACCTCGACGTGCCGGCCGCCCTCGACCAGCCGCTCCATGAACACGACCGGGTCGCCGAAGCTCTTCGCCGCCTCCGACGCGGTGCGCGCCAGCGCCTCGTCCAGCTCGGACTCCGAGCGCACGACCCGGATGCCGCGGCCCCCACCGCCGCTGCGCGCCTTGACGATGAGCGGGTAGCCGATGGCCTCGGCGTGCCGCCGGCCGTCGTCAGGGCCCTCGACCGGGCCGTGGCTCCACGGCGCGACCGGGACCCCGGTCTTCTCGGCGAGGACCTTGGCCTCGATCTTGGCGCCGAGCAGGCGCATCGCCTCCGGCGACGGGCCGACGAAGGTCACGCCGAGGTCGGCGCACAGCTCGGCGAAGGCGGGGTCCTCGGCGACGAATCCCCAGCCCACCCAGACCGCGTCGGCGCCGCTGGCCCGCAGCGCGCGGCCCAGCTCGGCGTGGTCGAGGTACGGGGACCCGTTGCCGGTCTCGTGCAGGAGCACCGCCTCGTCGGCGGCCCGCACGAACGTCGCCCGGCGCTCGGCCTCGGTGTGCAGGGCGACGACCCGGGTGCGGGTGCCGTGCTCGGCGTTGAGCTCCCGCACCGCGCGGATCAGCCGCAGCGCGGGCTCCCCTCGGTTGACGACGGCGATGCGGTCGAACACCCGGACACCTCTTCCTCTCGCTGGACTGGGGACGTCGTCTCGTCGGCTACATGTCGAGGCCGCCGTTGACCCCCCAGACCTGCCCGGTGATGTAGCCGGAGGCGTCCGCGGCGAGGAAGTGCACGACGCGGGCGACCTCCTCCGGCTCGCCCAGCCGGCCGATCGGGGTCTTGGCCCTGAGCTGGTCGAGGACCTTGTCCGGCACCGTCCCGAGCATCTCGGTGGCGGTGTAGCCCGGCGTCACGGCGTTGACGGTGATGCCCAGCCCGTCGGCCTTGCCCGAGCGCTGCACCTGCATCGCGGCCTCCCGGGCCAGCGTCTTGGTCAGCCCCAGCAGCCCGGCCTTGGCCGAGGAGTAGTTCGACTGGCCGATGCCGCCCATCTCGCCGATGACCGAGGAGATCATCACGATCCGCCCGGTGCCGCGCTCGAGCATGTGCTTCAGCGCGGCCTGCGACAGGTAGAAGGCGCCCGACAGGTTGACGTCGATGACCCGGCGCCAGTCGTCGTCGGTCATCTTCAGCACGGTGCGGTCGGCGGTGATGCCGGCGTTGTTGACCAGGATGTCGAGGCGACCGTGCTCCGCGATGACCTCGGCGACGGTGCGCCGGCAGTCGTCGGGGTTGGCGATGTCGCCCTTGTGCACGGAGAAACCCTGGTCGGGGAAGTCGTCGCAGAACTGCTTGCGGAAGCTCTCGGCGGCCTCGTCGTTGCCGCTGTAGCCGGCGGCGACGTCGGCGCCCTGGGCGGCCATGCTGCGGCAGATGGCCGCGCCGATCCCGCGGGTGCCACCGGTCACGAAGGCCGTGCGGCCCTGGAGCTTCTCGCCGGTCCTGCTCGTACGGGCCTGGGTCGCTGTCACCGGCTCCTCCTGGGGACTCGGGTGCGCATCTGGTGCCTGGACCGGACCGGATCGTGACCGGGGTCACGTGTCCGGCATCCCGGTACGGGCAGCATGGTGCCGACCGGGAGGCACGGCAAGGGCAGACCCGGCAGGGCGCCCGGTGACCGCTGTGTCCTGGCCGGGAGGTCGCGGCCGGGGGGCGGTCGCGCGGCCCCGGTCAGTACGGTCTGGTCCCCACCGTCCCGACGGAGGTGCCCGTGTCCGACGAGCCCGCTCTCCCCGCGAGCTGGTCGCTGCGCGCCGTCGCGGCCGCCCACCGCGTCAAGACCGGCGTCAACCGGGCGCTGTCCGGCCTCGCCCGCCGCCGCGGCTGGACGACCGCCGCCCTGGGCTACCCCGGCTACGCCGCGCAGGGCCGGGCGCGGGTGCGCGGCCGGCTGCTGCTCGCCCCTCCGGGCACCGACCCGGACGCCCGACTCGACATCCCGGTCTGGCGCCGGCTGCTGACGCTGGAGCAGCCGCACGGCGAGATCGACGTGACCGTCGGCGGCACCCGCACCCGCGCCCGCGCCGACGAGGCCGGCCTCATCGACCTCACCGTGCCCGCCGAGCTCCGGCCCGGCCGGGCCGCCGCACTGCTGCACGCCGAGGGCCGCCCGCCGGCCACGGCGCCGGTCCACGTGGCCTCCCCCGACGCGACCCGCGGCGTCGTCTGCGACATCGACGACACCGTCTGGATCACCGGCATCCGGCACCCGCTGCGGGCGGCGTGGCGCACGTTCGCGGGCAACGGCTCGACCCGCCGTCCGGTGGCCGGCATGGCCGCGCTGCTGAACCGGCTCGTCGAGGGTCTCCCGCACCCGCCCGTCGTCTACGTCAGCAACGGGCCGTGGAACCTGGCCGGCCCGATCACGCACTTCCTGGAGCGGCACGACTTCCCCGCCGGCGCGCTGTCCCTCACCGACTGGGGCATCAGCCCGCGCGCCTGGTTCCGCAGCGGCCGCGCCCACAAGCGCGGCGCCCTGGAGCGGCTGGCCGCGGACCTGCCCGGCGTGCGGTGGGTGCTGGTCGGGGACGACGGCGAGCACGACCCGGCGATCTACGCCGACTTCGCCCGGTCGCACCCCGACCGGGTCGTCGCGATCGCGCTGCGCACCGTCGCCCCGATCGGCACCGAGCCGCCGCAGACCGAGGAGCGGGTCGGCGCCGTCCCCGTCGTCCGCGCCGGCGACGGCCGGGCCCTGGCCGACCTCCTGCACCGCAGCGGCGTGCTGGACACCGCCCGCCTCTAGGGCGCGTCTGACGGATCCATGCCGACGGAAGCGCCGGACAGGCGGATGCTCCGCACGGCCGAGGGGTCGCTGGATACCGGGGTCGTGTCCAGCGACCCCTCGAACGCGGCGGAGCGCCGCGTGGGCGTTGCTATCGAGGCTGGAGGTCCGTCAGACACGCCCTGGGCCGGGTGCGTCACCGCGGCGTCGCCGCGACGTCGCCGCGACGGGCGGCGGGGACACCGAGCCCCTCGACCAGGCGTTCCATCTGCCCGGTGGGCGCGACCCCCAGCTCGTCGGCCAGCAGGGCCCGGAACTGGGCGTAGGCCCGCAGCGCCTCGGAGACGTTGCCCTCCGCCCGGTGCACCGACACCAGCGTGCGGTGCGCGCTCTCCCGCAGCGGCTCGGCCCGCACCACCGCGTACGCGGCCTGCACCGCGTCGCCGTACCGGCCGGCCCCGGCGAACCGCTGCGCGACCTGCTCGAGAGCGTGCATCCGCAGCTGGCGCAGCCGCTCGCGCTCGAGCAGCACCCAGTCGTCGTACCAGCCGGGGAGCAGCTCGCCGAGGAGGCCGGCCTCGGGCACCTCGACCTCGGTGAGGCAGGACCGGGGGTCGCGGACCCGGCGGGCCCAGTCGTCGAGCTCCCGGACGTCGACCCGCACGCCGTCGGCCAGCGCCAGGCAGCCGGCCGACGCCTCCACGAGGCCGGGCACGGTCTTCTGCAGCCGCCACAGGGTCGACCGGAGGCTGCCGTGGGCGTGCTCCTCGGGGACGTCGGGCCACAGGTGCCCGGCGATGGCCGACCGCGGCGGCCGCCCGGTCAGGCAGATGTGCGCGACGAGGCGCTGCACGCCCCGCGGGAGGTCGTCGAGCCGACGGCCGTCAGCCGCGTCGGGCAGGTGCAGGCAGAACCCGTCGAGCAGTGTGACGTGCGGAGCCGGGGCGAGAGTCACAGGAGCACCCCCTCGGGCACCTGCGGGGAAGGACTGCAGCAGTCAGGGGCCTCGGTGGCGGGATGCTCGGAGGTCGCCCGCCCGGTGTCAATCCGTCGTCGACCGGGACCCGGTGAAGTCGTCGAGCCAACCACGCACCGCATCGAGCACCTCACGGGGCGATGAGGCGACGGCGACGGTGCGGTCCTCGTCGGGCGCGTCCGAGGCGACCGCGGACACCCGCGCACGGAAGTGCTCCGTCCCGCCCTCCAGCCACACGCGCACCAGCAGGGTCCCGCTCCGGTCCTCGCTCACGGGCACCTTCCGCCGCAGGTCGCCACTCAGGGTGGCCCCGGCGGACCCTGGTGGGCGTGGTCGACCGGCGGGCCCATGGTCCCTCGTCACCGTGGGTGAGCGCATTCCCCCGGGCGGATGACCCGGGCCGGCGACGGGCCGGACGTGACCCGGTCACGCCGCGCGGACCTCCAGCGGCAGCCGGGAGACGGCCACCATCGTCCACGGGTTGCGCTGCTCGACCGGCTCGTCGGCGGCCACCGCGATGTCCCGGTAGCGCTCCAGCAGCAGGCGCAGGGCCACCCGGGCCTCCAGCCGGGCCAGCGGGGCGCCGAGGCAGAAGTGGACGCCGTGCCCGAAGGTCAGGTGCGGGTTGGGCCGGCGGCGGACCTCGAACCGGTCCGGGTCGGTGAAGACCCGCCCGTCCCGGTTGGCGGCGGCCAGCCAGGGCAGCACCACCTGCCCGGCCGGGATCCGCACGCCGCCCACCTCGGCCTCGGTCGTGGTCAGCCGGGCCACGCGCGGGAACGGCGTCCGCAGCCGCAGCACCTCCTCGATGGCCACCGGGAGCAGCCCCGGGTCGGCGCGGACCTCGGCGGCGGCGTCGGGGGCGTCGGACAGGGCCAGCACGCTGTTGCCCAGCGTCGCGGTGGTCGTGACGTGGCCGGCGACCAGCAGCAGCCCGACGAAGCCGACGATCTCCTCGTACGCCAGCCGTTCGCCGTCCACCTCGGCCCGCACCAGCCGGCTGGTCAGGTCGTCGGCCGGGTGCAGCCGCCGGGACCGGATGTGGTCCAGGAAGTACGCGTTCATCTCCCGCACGACCGGCGCGACCGCGCCCACGGCCTGCTCGCCGGTCTCCAGCAGCGCCTGGTCCGGGTCGATCTCCTGGCCGAGCAGCACGTCGGCCCACCGTCGGAACAGGCCCCGGTCGGAGGTCGGCACCCCCAGCAGGTCGGCGATGACGATGACCGGCAGCGGGTAGGCGAGCGCGTCGACCAGGTCGAAGCGCTCCCCCGCCTCGTCCAGCAGCTGCCCGGTCAGCCGGGCGATCCGGGGCTCGAGGTCGGCGACCACCCGCGGGGTGAACGCCTGGCCGACCAGGGACCGCAGCGTCCGGTGCCGCGGCGGGTCCATCCGGACCAGGTTGCCGCGCTGGAAGAGCGCCAGGTCGTCCTGCTCGGGCTGCAGGGCGGTGAGGTCGGAGGAGAAGACGGCCGGGTCGGACAGGACGGCACCGGCCTCCGGGTGGCCCAGGACGTGCCAGCACTGCTGCTGGTCGTCGAAGTGGACCTGGCCCTGCTCCCGGCCGGCCTCCAGCCACGCGAGGAAGTCGTCGAACGTGGGGCGGGTGGTCGTCATGTCTCCCCACGGTGCTCGCGGCCGGAGCGCGGGACCAGGGACGACCGTCCCCGGTCCGCGACACGCCGGTCCGGCAGGCAACCCACAACTGGTGCCAGGACCCGTCGCCGGTTTCGTCCACGTTGTGCCAGTGCCTCGCTGGCCGCGGTTCCGTAACGTCACATACAGCAACGAGGCCGTACCGGTCCGTCACCCAGATGATCACTCCCCCTTCCCCGAGGAGCCCACCGTGTCCACTTCCGCCCGCCCGCACCTGACCCTGCTGACCGATGAGCACGCCCCGGCCTGGTACGCCCCGGCCGAGCAGCACGCGCACGCCACGTCGCCGTGGACGGACCTGTCCCCCGCGGGCGACGCCTCGTGGCGGCTGGAGGCGCTGTGCGCCGAGACCGACCCCGAGGCGTTCTTCCCCGAGAAGGGCGGCTCGACCCGCGACGCCAAGCGCGTGTGCACCGGCTGCACCGTGCGCGCCGAGTGCCTGGAGTTCGCGCTGGCCAACGACGAGCGCTTCGGCATCTGGGGCGGGCTGTCCGAGCGCGAGCGCCGCCGGCTGCGTCTGCAGCAGCGCAGCGACCTCAGCGCCTGACCGCGCTGCCGTCGGCGGGTACGGGGACGGGGACGCGACCGCTGACCCGCCCGTCGCGCGTGCTCGACCGTCGCGGCGGGCACCGGGAGGTAGCGTGGGCCCGGACCGAGGAGGCCCCATCGCCACACACCGTGGACGCTGCGCAGAAGCTCATCTCGGCTGCCCCTGCCGGGGCGACGAGACGATCCACGAGGAACGGTCCCGCGAGATCACCGAGGCCCGCGGACGGTCGGCGGAGTCCGTCGAGTGCCCGGAGTGCGGCTCGCCGACGACGCCGCTGGCGATCGTCTCGTGGGGGAACTGCCGGGCCTGCCGCACGGCCCAGTCCCGCGAGGTGAACCCGCTCCGCTGGTGAGCGGGCGCCGCTCCCCGCCGCTCAGCCGGGGCGCACCTTGCCCGGGTTCATCAGCCCGGCGGGGTCGAACAGCCGCTTGACGCCGCGCATGAGCTCCAGCTCCAGCCCGCTCTCGTAGTCGGCGACGACGTCCCGCTCGGCCTGTCCCAGCCCGTGCTCGGCGCTGATGCTGCCGTCGGACGCGGCCGTGGAGTCGTACACGATCCGGCTCAGGACCGCGGCCCGGGCCCGGAAGTCCCCGTCGTCGCCGCCCACCGGCCCGCTCAGGTCGTAGTGCAGGTTGCTGTCGCCGACGTGGCCGTACGTGACCAGGCGGACGCCGGGCAGCGCGTCGGCCAGCGCCCGGTCGGTGGCGGCCACGAACCCGGGGATCGCGCTGACCGGCACGGTGACGTCGTGCTCGAGGTTCGGTTCCTCGCGGTCCTGCGCCTCCGAGACGCCCTCGTGCCCCGTGGGTCAGCACGAACCGCACGCTCTGCCGCGACATGAGCTCGACGGCGGTCAGCCGGTCGCCGGCCAGCCCGCGGACGACGCCGATGAGGTCGACCGCCGCCTGCGGGTCCGGCAGGGCCACCCACGCCGTCGCCCGGCTGCGGACGGCCGGGAACAGCTCGAGGACGGCGGCGGTGATCACCCCGAGCGTCCCCTCGGCGTCGATGAACAGCTGCTCGAGGTCGTAGCCGGTGTTGTCCTTGCGCAGGCCGCGCAGCCCGTCCCACACCCGGCCGTCGGGCAGCACGACCTCCAGGCCGAGCGTGAGGTCGCGCATCGAGCCGTAGCGCAGCACGCCGGTGCCGCCGGCGTTGGTGGCCAGGTTGCCGCCGATCGTGCAGCTGCCCTCGGCGCCGAGGGACAGCGGGAACGGCCGCCCGGCGGCCGCCGCGGCCTCCTGGACCGTCCGCAGCACCACCCCGGCCTCGACGGTCACCGTCGAGTCGGCGGCGTCGAGCTCGCGGATCCGCCGCATCCGGGTCAGCGACAGCACCACCTGGCGCCCGGAGGCGTCCGGCACCGCCCCGCCGCACAGCCCGGTGTTGCCGCCCTGCGGCACGACGGACACACCGGCCGCCCGGCACAGCGCGACGACGGCGGCGACCTCCTCGGTGCTGCCGGGGCGGACGACGGCCGCGGCGCGCCCGGAGTACGCGCCCCGCCAGTCGGTGAGGAACCCGGCCGGGTCGTCGACCAGCCCGGCGGGGCCGACGACGTCCCGCAGCCGGGCGGTCAGGTCCGTGCTCACGGCGCGACCGCCGGGCGCACCGGCGCCAGCCCGAGCACCCGGCGGGCTCGCGCGACCTCCTCCGGCGTCGGCGGGGGCACCAACCCCGCCAGCCGCGGGCGCCACTCGTCGGCCTGCGCCGGGAAGCAGGCGGCGAGCACGTCGAGCATCGCCGCGACGGCGGTCGAGGCACCCGGCGAGGCGCCGAGCAGCCCCGCCAGCGACCCGCCCGCGGAGGTGACCACCTCGGTGCCGAAGCCGACGAGCGTGCCGCGGCCGCCGGTCTCCTTGAGCACCTGCACCCGCTGCCCGGCCGCGACCAGGGTCCAGTCCTCGTCGCGCGCGGTGGGGACGAACCGGCGCAGTGCCGCCATCCGGGTCGACGGCGGGGCGGTGACCTGGCGCACCAGGTGGGCGATCAGCGACCGGTTGTCCCGCGCCGAGGCCAGCAGCACGGGCAGGTTCCCCAGCCGCACCGACCGCGCGAGGTCGCTGCGCCGGCCGCGGGTGAGGAACCGGGGCGAGAACGCCGCGAACGGGCCGAACAGCAGCGACTCCCGCCCGTCGACGACCCGCAGGTCCAGGTGCGGGACGGAGATCGGCGGCGCTCCGGGCGCGGCGGAGCCGTAGGCCTTGGCCCGGTGTGCCGCCACCAGCTCCGGGCGCTCGGTGCGCAGGAACCGGCCGCTGATCGGGAAGCCGCCGTACCGGCGGACCTCCGGTACCCGCGCCGACTGCAGCAGCGGCAGCGTCCCGCCGCCCGCGCCGACGAAGACCCACCGCGCCCGCAGCCGCCGGCGTCCGCCGGAGGCCCGGTCCCGGACGGCCAGTTCCCAGCGCCCGTCCCGCCGCCGAAGCGAGGTCACCTCGGTGCGCAGCCGCACCTCGCCGCCGCGCTCGCGCAGGGCGGCCAGCAGCCGCCGGGTGAGGACGCCGTAGTCGACGTCGGTGCCCTGGGCCGCCCGGGTGGCCGCGACCGGCTCGCCGTCGGTGCGACCGGCGAGGACGAGCGGCAGCCAGGAGGCGAGGACGCCGGGATCGTCGCTGAACTCGAGGTCGGCGAAGAGCGGGTGGCCGCGCAGCGCCTCGAACCGGGCCCGCAGGTAGGCCACGCCGTCCGTCCCCTGGCCCAGGCCGACGTGCGGCACCGAGCGGACGAACGCCTCGGGCGGGCCGAGCACGCCCCGCTCGACGAGCCGCCCCCAGAAGACCAGGGAGGCGGCGAACTGCTCGGCGACCCGCACCGCGCCGGCCGGGTCGACCGTGCCGTCGGGCCGCTGCGGCGTGTAGTTGAACTCGCAGAGCCCGGCGTGCCCGGTGCCGGCGTTGTTCCAGCCGGCCGAGCTCTCCTGCCCGGCGTCGTCCAGCCGCTCGAGGACGGCGATCCGCCAGTCCGGCCGCACCTCGGCCAGCAGCACCGCGAGCGTCGCGCTCATGACCCCGCCGCCCACGAGGACGGCGTCCCACTCCCCGACCGGCACGGCGCCCACGCTAGGAACGGCGGCGACCGCTGTCCACGACCGCGGCTGCATCACGCCATGCCCGGCGGGCACGGGAGCACCGATGACTTCCGCCGGGCCCGGGCGTCTCCCCTCCGACGGCGGGACCGGGCGTCCGCGAGCGAGCGGACCGGCGAGAGGTGGCACACCGGATGACGGAGACGACCGACGACGTGGACCGGCGGGTACGCCGCGAGCGGGCCCGGCTGCTCACCGTGCTGGAGGGGCTGGACGCCGACGGGTGGCGGACGCCGAGCCTGTGCGCCGGCTGGACGGTGCGCGACCTCGCCGTCCACCTGCTCATGCCCTACGAGCTGTCGGTGCCCCGGTTCCTCGCCCTGATGGTGCGCGCCGGGTTCCGCTTCGACCGGGCCGCGGACCGCTGGGTCCGGCGCGACCGCCGCTCCCCCGCGGAGGTCGTGGCGGCGCTGCGGGACACCGAGCACCGCCGGTTCGAGGCCGGGCCCGGTGCCCCGGCCGAGGCACCGCTGTCCCACCTGGTGATCCACGCCCAGGACGTCTACCGCCCGCTCGGGATCCCGTCGCCGACCGACCCGGAGGACGCCGCCATCGCCCTGGGCCAGCTGACCGGCCGGCGCGCGCTGGCCCCCGGCCTCCTCGACGGGCTGGCGTTCTCGGCCACCGACGCGGGGTGGCGCCACGGCACCGGCCTCCCGGTGACCGGCCCGGCGACCGCGCTGCTCACCACGCTCGCCGGCCGCCCGGCGGCAGTCGACGAGCTCACCGGCGACGGGGTCCCCGAGGTGCGGGCCCGGCTGCGGGCCGCCGCGGGCCCCGTCTAGGCACCGCCCCGAGCCCCGACGGCCCCCGTGCAGGAGGAGGACGGGTGTCCTCCGTCAGCCGAGCAGCAGCGCGATCCCGAGGAGCACGGGGACCGACAGGACCGTGCTCAGCAGGACGACGTCCCGGACGAGCAGCGTGCCGCGGTCGTACGTCGAGGCGTAGACGAACACGTTCTGCGCCGTCGGCAGCGCCGAGGTCACCGTGACCGCGAGCAGCTCCACGCCGTCGAGGCCGGCGACCCAGCGGCCGAGGGCGTAGGCCAGCGCCGGCTGCGCGAGCGTCTTGAGCGCCACCGCCAGCCACACCCGGCCCGCGCCCTCGCCGGACGCCGGCCGCGGCGCGCCGTGCAGGCTCATCCCGTAGGCGAGCAGCGCGGCGGGCACAGCCAGGCCGGCGGTGAGCTCGACCGGCTCCAGCACCAGCGCCGGCAGCTGCACGCCGGTCGCGGCCACCAGCACGCCGAGGGCGCAGCCGACCACCACCGGGGTGGTGAGCGGCTGCAGCACCAGCTGCCAGCGGGGCCGGGCCGCGGCGCGCGAGCCGGCCAGCACGGCCAGCCCGACCGGGGCGAGCACCAGCACCTGGAACAGCAGCACCGGCGCGACGAACGAGGCGTCGTCCAGCACGTACACGGCGATCGGGACGCCGAGGTTGCCGGCGTTGACGTAGGACGCGGCCAGCCCGCCGGCGGCCAGCTCGGCCGGCCGCAGCCGCCAGCGCCACCGGGCCAGGGCGGTGAACAGCAGCGCGCACAGCACCGCGCTGCCGGCCGTGGCCACCAGGGCCGGTGACACCAGCACCCCCGGGTCGGCGCCGGCGAGGGTGAGCAGCAGCAGCGCCGGCGTCGCGACGAAGTACGACACCCGCGACAGCGCGGCGGCGGCGTCCCGCCCGACGGCGCCGGTGCGGGCCACCAGCCAGCCCACGGCGATGACCGTGGCGAGGGCGGCGAAGCCGCCCACCACCCCGTTCACCCGATCGCGTCCCCGACCGCGCGGGCGAACCGGGTCAGCGCCTCCGGCGGGGCCTGCGGCAGGAACAGGCTGGGCTCGGTGAGCTCCAGCTCCAGCACCACCGGCGCCCCGGCGGCGTCGGCGACCAGGTCGATCCGCGCGTACAGCAGCGGCGCGGCGCCGGGCACCAGCGACGGGACGGCGTCGAACACCGCCTGCGCCACCTCCCGCTGCCCGGGTGTCGCGACGACCGGCCGCAGGTCGCCGCGGCTGTCGCGGTCCTGGCGGACGCCCTCGCCCCGGCCCAGCAGCGGGCCCTTGCGCACCGCGTGCGAGAACTCCCCGCCGAGGAAGAGCATCGCGGTCTCCCCGGCGTCGTCCACGCTGGCCAGGTAGGGCTGCACCATCGCCGTCCGCCCGGCTCCGCGCAGCCCGGCGGCGTGCGCGAGCACGTCGGCCGGGTCGGTCCACCGCGCGGTGTCCCGGGAGCCGGCCGACACCGACGGCTTGACCACCCACTCCCCCGCGTCCGGCAGCCCGGCTTCGTCGGTGGGGTCCCAGACCGTGGGCACGACCGGCAGGCCGGCGCGCGCCAGGTCGCGCAGGTGCGTCTTGTCGGTGTTCCAGCGCAGCACCGCAGCGTCGTTGCGCAGCCGCGGGACGGCGCCGGCCCAGGCCAGGAACTCCTCCCGCCGCCAGGCGTAGTCCCAGCAGGAGCGCACGACGGCCAGGTCGTAGCCGGCCCAGTCGACCGCCGGGTCGTCCCAGCGCACGCAGTCGACCGCGACCCCGCCCTCCCGCAGCGCCGGCGCGGCGAGCGGGAGGTCGGGGTCCACGCGCAGCCCGCGCTCGGAGCTGACCAGGGCGACCCGGGAGGTCACCGCGGCAGCTCCAGCACGCCGTCGATGCGCCGCGGGATGCCGCGGAAGTCGTCGGTGAGCTCGGGCGGGAGCACCTCCTGCGGCGCGCCCTGCCAGGTGACCGGGCGCAGGAACCGGCGGACGGCCGTCGTCCCCACCGAGGTGTGCTGGGAGTTCGTCGACGGCCACGGGCCGCCGTGGTGCTGGGCCCAGGACACGGCCACGCCGGTCGGGTAGGCGTCGTAGACCAGCCGGCCGGCGCGGGTGCGCAGCTGCTCCGAGACCGCAAGAGGCAGGTCGGTCTCCCCGGCGCCGCGCAGCACGGTGGCGGTCAGCGACGACGGCATCCGGTCCAGCGCGGCGGACAGCTCGGCCTCGCCGTCGTAGCGGGCCACCACCGACACCGGCCCGAAGCACTCCTCGGTCACCTGCTCGGGCAGCGCGGCGGCCGTCGTCTGCAGCAGCCGGGGCACGGCCTCAAAGCCGCGGCCCGAGGGCTCCCCGCCGCGGGCGATCTCCTCGACGCCGGGTGCGGCGGCCAGCCCGTCGGAGATCCGGCCGTAGGAGGCGGCGATGCCCTCGTTGAGCAGCACCGGCGCACCCGTGCCGCGCACGGCCTCGGCCATGGCCTCGACGACGGCGTCCCCCTCCGGTCCGGCCGGCACGAACGCCAGACCCGGCTTGGTGCAGAACTGGCCGCCGCCGAGGGTGGCGGAGCCGACCAGCTCCGTGCCGATCGTCGTCCCGCGCTCGGCGGCGGCCGTCGGGGTCACGACCACCGGGTTGAGGCTGGACAGCTCGCCGAAGAACGGCACCGGGTCCCGCCGCCGCTCGATGATCTCCAGCAGGGCGCGGCCGCCGTTCACCGAGCCGGTGAAGCCGACGGCGCGGATCGCGGGGTGGGCGACCAGGTCGGCGCCGCCCTGCAGGCCGTGCACGATGCCCAGCGTGCCGTCGGGCGCGCCGGCCTTGCGGGCGGCGGCGTCCAGGACGTCGAAGACCAGCTGCGAGGTCGCCGGGTGCGAGCCGTGCGCCTTGACGACGACGGGGCAGCCGGCCGCGAGCGCCGAGGCGGTGTCGCCGCCGGGCACGGAGAAGGCCAGCGGGAAGTTGCTCGCACCGAAGACCGCGACCGGGCCGATCGGGACCAGCATCCGGCGCAGGTCCGGGCGCGGGCCCATCGGGGTGTCCCCGGGGTGGTCGATGGCCGCCTCGAGGTAGCTGCCCTCGTCCAGCACCTCGGCGAACAGCCGCAGCTGGTAGCAGGTGCGGGTGAGCTCGCCGTTCAGCCGGGTCGGGCCCAGGGCGGTCTCGCGGTCGGCGACGGCGACCACGTCGCCCCGCCGGGCCTCCAGCGCGTCGGCCAGGGCACGCAGCAGCGCGGCCCGCCCGGCGCGGCCGAGGGCGTCCAGGCCGGGGGCCGCGGCGAGGGCGGCGGCGCAGAGCCGGTCGACCTCCTCGGTGGTGGTCTCCCGGGCGACCACCTCGACGGCCTCGCCGGTGCGGGGGTCGGTGCTGACGACGTCAGCCATGGTGGTTCCTCCAGTGGTGGGGCGACGGATCAGCGGATCGCGCCGACGGTGACGCGGTCGACCGTCCAGGCGCGGGCCTGGTCGCTGAGCGTGATGCCCAGTCCCGGCCGGTCGGAGATGTACATGCGCCCGTCGCGGGTCTCCAGGCGCTCGTTGAACAGCGGGTGCAGCCAGTCGAAGTGCTCCACCCACGGCTCGCGAGGGTAGGCCGCCGCCAGGTGGGCGTGGATCTCCATGGCGAAGTGCGGCGCGAGCTGCAGGTTCGCGACGTCGGCGAGGGTGGCCAGCCTGAGGAACTGGGTGATGCCGCCGATGCGCGGGGCGTCGGGCTGGATGACGTCGACCGCACCGTGCCGGATCAGCTCGGCGTGCTCGGCCACGCTGGTCAGCATCTCCCCGGTGGCGATCGCGGTGTCCAGCGACCGGGCGAGCTGGGCGTGGCCATCGGCGTCGTAGGCGTCCAGCGGCTCCTCGATCCAGACCAGGTCGAACTCCTCCAGCCGGCGGCCGACCCGCATGGCGGTCGGCCGGTCCCACTGCTGGTTGGCGTCGACCATGAGCGGCACGCCGTCCCCGATGTGCTCGCGCACGCCGCGGACCCGGCGCAGGTCCTCCGCCGAGTCGGGCAGCCCGACCTTGATCTTGATGCCGCCGATGCCCTGCTCGAGGGTGCGGGTGGCGTTGTCCGCCACCTGCTCGAGCGACTCGTGCAGGAAGCCGCCGGAGGTGTTGTAGCAGCGCACCGAGTCGCGGTGCGCGCCGAGCAGCTTGGCCAGCGGCAGGCCGGCGCGCTTGGCCTTGAGGTCCCACAGCGCGACGTCGACCGCGGCGATGGCCTGCGTGGAGGCGCCGCTGCGGCCCACCGAGGCGCCGGCCCACACGAGCTTGGTCCACAGCCGGCCGATGTCACTGGGGTCCTCGCCGACCAGGTCCGGCGCGACCTCGCTCGCGTGCGCGAACTGCGCCGGGCCGCCGGCCCGCTTGGCGTAGCTGAACCCGACGCCCTCGTGCCCGCCCTCGGTGGTGACCTCGGCGAACAGGAAGGCCACCTCGGTCATCGGCCGCTGCCGGCCGGTGAAGACCTTGGCGTCGCTGATCGGGTTCGGCAGCGGCAGGGTGACCGAGGACAGGGTCACCGACTCGATGCGGTCCAGCACCGCCGGTGCGGTGGTGGGCGCGGTGGGGGCCGTGGTGGTCACGTGTCTCCTCGGTTCGTCAGCGGACCAGGCAGGGCCGCTTGGGGTCGAACGCCCAGCCGGGCACGAGGTACTGCATGGCCACGGCGTCGTCGCGCGCGCCGAGGCCGTGCTCGAGGTACAGCTCGTGCGCGGCGGCCAGGGCGTCGCGGTCCAGTTCCACCCCCAGGCCGGGCGCGGTGGGGACGGCGATGGCGCCGTCGCGGATCTGCAGCGGCTCGCGGGTGAGCGCCTGACCGTCCTGCCAGATCCAGTGCGTGTCCAGGGCGGTGATCTGCCCCGGCGCGGCGGCGCCGACCTGGGTGAACATCGCCAGCGAGACGTCGAAGTGGTTGTTCGAGTGCGAGCCCCAGGTCAGCCCGAAGTCGCTGCACAGCTGGGCGACGCGGACCGAGCCGCGCATGGTCCAGAAGTGCGGGTCGGCCAGCGGGATGTCCACGGCGTTCGAGCGGACGGCGTGCGCCATCTGCCGCCAGTCGGTGGCGATCATGTTGGTCGCGGTCGGCAGACCGGTGGCCCGGCGGAACTCGGCCATGGTCTCGCGGCCGGACCAGCCGCCCTCGGCGCCGACCGGGTCCTCGGCGTAGGCGAGCACCCCGTGCAGGTCGCGGCACAGCTCGACCGCCTCGGCGAGCAGCCAGCCGCCGTTGGGGTCCAGGGTGATCCGGGCGTCGGGGAACCGCTGCGCCAGCGCACGGACGGCGGCGACCTCCTCGCTCCCGGCGAGCACGCCGCCCTTGAGCTTGAAGTCGGTGAACCCGTAGCGGGCCTGCGCGGCCTCGGCCAGCGCGACGACCGCCTCGGGGGTCAGCGCGGGCTCGCGGCGCAGCCGCTCCCAGTCGTCGGCGGGGTCGGCCTCGGCCAGGTACGGCAGGTCGGTGGCCCGCCGGTCCCCGACGTAGAAGAGGTAGCCCAGCATCGGCACGCTGTCGCGCTGCTGGCCCTCGCCGAGCAGCTCGGCCACCGGGACCTCCAGGTGCTGGCCCAGCAGGTCCAGCAGCGCGGACTCCAGCGCGGTGACCGCGTGGATCGTCGTCCGCAGGTCGAAGGTCTGCAGGCCGCGGCCGCCGGCGTCCCGGTCGGCGAAGGTGGCCGCGACCTGCCGCAGCAGTCGGCCGTACCGCGCGACCGGCTGCCCGGCGAGCAGCTCGCCGGCGTCGGCGATGGTGCGGCGGATCGCCTCGCCGCCGGGCACCTCGCCCAGGCCGACGCGGCCCTCGGAGTCGGTGACGACCGCGATGTTGCGCGTGAAGAAGGGCCCGTGCGCGCCGCTGAGGTTGAGCAGCATGCTGTCGTGCCCGGCGACGGGCACCACCTCGACGCGGGCCACGGTGGGCGTGCGGCCGGTCACGACGTCCTCCATCGGGTTCACCACCGGGGGCTCTCCGCGACGTACGAGGGGTCGACCCGCTGCATGTAGCCGGTGTCGTCCCGCTCGCGGAGGCCGCAGTCGAGGTACTGCTGGTGCAGCCGGGCCAGGCCGTCGGGGTCGAGCTCGATCCCGAGCCCGGGTGCGGTGGGCACCGCGACCGCGCCGCCCTCGAACCGCAGGGCACCCGGGACGACGACGTCCTCGGCCGGGTCCTTCCAGGGCCAGTGCGTGTCGCAGGCGTAGTCGAGGTTCGGCGTGGCCGCGGCCAGGTGGGTCATCGCGGCGAGGCTGATGCCGAGGTGGGAGTTGGAGTGCATGGACAGCCCCATGCCGAAGGTCTCGCACACGGCGGCCAGCGACTGGGACCGCCGCAGCCCGCCCCAGAAGTGGTGGTCGGAGAGGACCACCTGGACGGCGTCCTGGCGGACCGCGGGCGGCAGGTGCTCGAAGGCGACGACGCACATGTTGGTGGCCAGCGGCATCGGCACCTCGCGCGCGACCGCGGCCATGCCCTCGATGGTCGGCGTGGGGTCCTCCAGGTACTCGAGCACCCCGTCCAGCGCCTGCCCGACGCCGATGGAGGTCTCGACGGTCCAGGCGGCGTTGGGGTCCAGGCGCAGCGGGTGCTCCGGGAACTCCGCGCGCAGCGCCTCGATCGCGGCGACCTCCTCCTCGGGCGGCAGCACGCCGCCCTTGAGCTTGATCGCGGTGAAGCCGAAGTCGTCGACCATGCGCCGGGCCTGCGCGACGAGGCCGTCGGGGTCGAGGGCGGCGCCCCACTCGTCCTCGGGGGCACCGGGGTGGCCGGCCCACTTGTAGAACAGGTAGGCGCTGTACGGCACGGCCGGGCGCACCGCCCCGCCGAGCAGGTCGCTCACCGGGCGGCCGAGGAGCCTGCCCTGCAGGTCGAGCGCCGCGACCTCGAACGGGGAGGACACCCGCTCGGCGGTGGCCGACCCGGTCACCATGCCGCTCATCCCGTGCCCGCCGCGGCCGTCGTCGGCCGAGAGGGCGGGCAGCACGCGCTGCCGGAGCCCCGGGAGGTCGAAGACGTCGACCCCGACGAGTTCCTCGGCCGCGCGCCGGAGCCGGGCCAGGTGCGGCAGGTCGCCGTAGGACTCGCCGAGGCCGGTGACGCCCGCGTCGGTGTGCACCTGCACCACCGAGCGCAGCGCGTACGGCTCGTGGACGCCGACCGCGTTGAGCAGCGGCGGGTCGCGGAAGGCGACCGGGGTGATCTCCACCCGGGTGACCCGGGCACCGTCGGTCGGCTGGGGGGAGGCGGGCATCAGGAGACCTTGTCGACCAGGGCGGTCAGCTCGGCCAGCTCGGCCTCGGTCAGGTCCGACAGCGGCGGGCGGACCCGCCCGCCGTCCCGGCCGACGGCGGTCAGGCCCGCCTTGACGATGGAGACGGCGTAGCCCTTGGCCCGGTCGCGGATGTCGAGGTAGGGGATCACGAAGTCGTTGAGCATCTGGTAGACGGCGGTGCGGTCCTGGGCGCGGACGGCGGCGTAGAAGCGCAGTGCGAACTCGGGCAAGAAGTTGTAGAGCGCCGACGAGTACGTGGTGACGCCGAGTTGCAGGAGCGGCAGCGCGAAGGTCTCCGCCGTGGGCAGCCCGCCGACGTAGATCAGCCGGTCGCCGACGCGGGCGTAGGTGCGGGTCATCTGCTCGATGTCGCCCACGCCGTCCTTGAGGCCGATCAGGTTGGGGTTGCGCTCGGCCACCTCGGCCACCGTCGCGTCGGTGAGCACGGCGTTCGCCCGGCTGTAGACGATGACGCCCAGGTCGGTGGCGCGGCACACGGCGCCGATGTGCTCGACCAGGCCCCGCTGGCTGGCCTCGGTGAGGTAGGGCGGGAACAGCAGGAGACCCGAGGCACCCGCCGCCTGCGCCGCCTGGGCCTGGGCGACGGAGACGGCCGTGCCGCCGGTGGCGGGAGCGATGACCGGCACCCGGTCGGCGACCTCGTCGACGGCGACGCGCACCACGCGGTCCATCTCCGCCGAGGTCAGCGAGAAGCCCTCGCCCGTCCCGCCAGCGGCGAAGAGACCGGCCACGTCGAACCCCGACTGCCAGGCCAGGTGCTCGCGGTAGCGGGCCTCGTCGAACTGCAACTCGGCGTCGAAGTGGGTCACCGGGAAGGAGAGCAGGCCGGACTTCAGCCGGTCAGCGAGGGCGTCCGGGGGCAGCAGCGTCACGGGGATCGTGTCCTTGGTCCGACGGGTCCGCGCCGGGTCGTCCGGGGCGCGGGCTGTGGTCGCGGCCACCGTAGGAAGACTGATCGATGCCCGTCCAATCGTCTTTGCGCATCGCTCGATGCCATACCGGTATCAGGATCGGCCGGTCCGCCGCTCCAGCACCGCGAGCGCCCGCCACAGCGCCGGGTTCTTCGAGTCCTTCGCCCAGAGCAGGTGCAGCTCCACCGGCTCGGGCACCGGGGTCTCCAGCCGGACGAACCCGACACCCTCGATCGGCAGCCGCGCGGCGGACTCCGGCACGAAGGCCACCCCGCGACCGGCCGCGACGAGCCAGAGCATCGTGAGCACCTGGCTCACCGTGTGCACGGTGTTCTCCGCGGCGATCGGCACGACACCGGCCACCAGGTCGTAGAAGTACTTCGCCTTGGTGGGCGAGTGCATGACCACCGGCGTGGACGCGAGGTCGGCGGCCCGCGCGGGGCGCCCCAGCCCCAGCAGCCGGTGACCCACCGGGGCGGCGACGAGCAGCGCCTCGCGGTGCAGCAGCCGGTGCCCGAAGGCCTCCTCGTCGAAGGGCGGCCGCCCCAGTCCCAGGTCGACCTCCTCGTTGAGCAGCCCGGCGACCTGCTCGCGGGTCACCATCTCGGCGAGGTCGACGTCGACGTCGGGCAGCTCCCGCGCCAGGTCGTTGAGCAGCTGCCCGAGCGTCCCGTAGGTCGAGGCGGCGGTGAAGCCGATCCGCACCACGCCGCTGGCGCCCGACGACACCCGGCGGGCGAGCTCGGGGGCGGAGTCGGCCAGGCCGAGGAGCCGCCGGGCCTCGACCAGGAAGACCTGGCCGGCGGCGGTGAGGGTGACCCGGCGGTTGTCCCGCTCGAGCAGCTGGGCGCCCACGACACGCTCCAGCTTCTGGATCTGGCGGCTCAACGGCGGTTGGGTCATCTTCAGCCGCGCGGCCGCCCGGCCGAAGTGCAGCTCGTCAGCGACGGCAACGAAACCGCGGAGCTGCTCGAGGGTGAACGCCATGCCCGCAAGGTATCAACCAATGCCGCAATGGATTTGGACAGGCATGAGCCGGTCTTCTTAGGCTCGCCGACGACCAGGCGTCCGTGACGCCACTCACACCGCCCGCGGCCCGGCCACGGCTGCTCTCCGAGGGGAACTCTCATGACCACGATCAACCGCGCGCGCCGATGGGCGACGGCCGGTACCGGCCTGGCCCTGACCCTGTCGCTGGCCGCCTGCGGCGGCAACGTCGGCGGCGGGGGCTCCGATGCGGCCGAGTACCCCGACGGCCCGGTGACGATCCTGGTGGGTGCCGACCCCGGTGGCAGCACCGACCTCATCGCCCGGGCGGCAGCCGAGGGCATGTCCGACGAGCTCGGGGTCGCGGTCAACGTCGAGAACCGCCCCGGCGCCAACGGCGCGCTGTCGCTCCAGGAGCTCGCCGGCGAGGAGCCGGACGGGCAGACCCTGGCGGTCTTCAACGGCAGCCTGGCGTACATCACGCCGTTCGCGGTGGCCGAGGGCGAGGCCGTCTCGATCGAGGACTACGAGGTCGTCAGCGGGCTCTCGCTCGACGACTACGTGCTCGTCACCGCCCCGGACTCGGGCTTCGCGACGGTCGAGGACCTCGCCGCGGCCGGCCGGCCGATCACCTTCGGCACCACGGGCGTGGGCACCGGCAGCCAGCTCTCCCAGGAGCTGCTGTTCAACCAGGCCGGCATCGAGGCGACCTCGGTGCCCTTCGACGGCGGCGCGCCGACGCTGACCGCCGTCCTGGGTGGCCAGGTCGACGTCGGTTCGATCCAGCTGGGTGAGGCCATCGAGCAGATCGAGGCCGGCGAGCTGACCCCGATCGTGACCTTCGCCGAGGAACGCCCGACCTACCTGCCCGACACCCCGACCGCGATCGAGGCCGGCTACGACGTGCCGGTGCAGCAGTCGCGGGCCCTCGTCGCCCCGCAGGGCACCCCTGCCGAGGTGGTCGACCGGTTGAACGAGGCCCTGGACGCCACCTTCGAGACCGAGGCCTACCAGCAGTTCAACGAGGACAACCAGCTCACCCCGTGGGAGGTCGACGGCGCGCAGGTGACCGAGGAGTACACCTCCAACCTGCAGGACTACCGCGCCGTGGTCGAGGAGTACGGCATCGACCTCGGCGCGGAGCAGTGACCGCTGCCTCCGGCGGGGCGTCCGCGCCCGGGAGCCCCGGCGGCCGCTCGGCCGCCGGGGCTCCCCCGGCGGGCCGTCCGCAGCCCGAGGGCACGCCCGCTCCCGTCGCCGCCGAGGCCCGCCCGGCGGACCTCGACGACCTGCCGCTGGAGGAGATGAGCCTCGAGGAGGCCATCCACCGGGTCGAGGAGGCCGAGCACGAGGGCCGCCCGCCGGCCGCCGGCACGCCGAGCAACCTCGTCACGGCCGTCGTCGTCATCGCCCTGGGAGGAGCCGCCCTCGCCGGCGCGGTCGGCCTGGGCCTCGGCACCGCCGCGGAGCCCGGCTCGGGCACCTGGCCGATGCTCGTCGCCGTCGTCACCGTGCTGATCGGCGTCGCGCTGGTCGCGGTCGCCCGCCGGGCACACGACAGCGAGCGGTTCACGCGCAGCAGCCTGCTCGTGCTGGTCGGGCTCGCGACGATGGTCGTCTTCGTCGCCCTGCTGCCGGTCATCGGCTTCGAGATCCCGGCCGCGCTGCTCTGCTTCGTGTGGCTGCGCTTCCTGGGCGCCGAGAGCTGGCGGCTGTCGCTGGGCCTCAGCGTCGGCCTGGTCGCCGCGTTCTACCTCGTCTTCGTGGGCGCCCTCGGGGTGTCCATCCCGCACCTCTTCTAGGAGTAGCCGTGGACTTCGCCCCGGTGCTCGACGGCTTCGGTGTCGTGCTCGAGCCGGTCAACCTGCTCTACTGCCTGATCGGTGTCGTCATCGGCATGCTGGTCGGCGTGCTGCCCGGGCTCGGCCCGGCGGCGACCATCGCCATCCTGCTGCCGATCACCTTCGGCATCGAGCCGGTGACGGCGATCATCATGCTGGCCGGCATCTTCTACGGGGCCCAGTACGGCGGGACCATCACCTCGGTGCTGCTGCGGCTGCCCGGTGAGGCGTCGTCGGTCGTCACCGTCTTCGACGGGTACGCCCTGGCCCGCCAGGGGCGCGCGGGGACCGCACTGGGCATCGCGGCCATCGGCTCCTTCGTGGGCGGCACGGTCTCGATCGTCGCGCTGACCCTGGTGGCTCCCCTGGTCGCCGGCTTCGCGCTCGACTTCGGCCCTCCCGAGTACACCGCCCTCGCGCTGCTCGGCATCCTGCTCGTCGCCACCGTCAGCGGGGGGAGCCGGCTCAAGGCCGTCGTGGCAGCCTGCGTCGGACTGCTGCTGGCCACCGTCGGCCGCGACACGTTCACCGGCGCCGAGCGGTTCACCTTCGACAACCTGAACCTGGCCGACGGCCTGGACTTCGTCCCGATCGCGATGGGCCTGTTCGGTCTCGGGGAGATCCTCTACAACCTCGAGGAACGGCACCGCACGGTGCACGCACCGGCCACGGTGGCCAACGTCTGGCCGTCCCGTACCGACCTCCGCCAGGCCTCCGGCGCCATCGGCCGCGGCTCGGTGCTCGGGTTCTTCCTCGGCATCCTCCCCGGCGGCGGCGCCACCATCTCCTCGCTGGCCGCCTACGCGCTGGAGAAGCGGCGGTCGAAGACGCCGGAGCGCTTCGGCAAGGGCGCCGTCGAGGGCGTCGCGGCACCGGAGACGGCGAACAACGCGGCCGCGACGTCGTCGTTCATCCCGCTGCTCACCCTCGGGATCCCCGCCAACGGGACCATGGCGGTCATCTTCGGCGCGCTGCTGATCCAGGGCGTCGCCGTCGGCCCGCAGCTGGTCAGCCAGGAGCCCGAGCTGTTCTGGGGCGTCGTCAACTCCATGTACATCGACAACATCCTGTTGCTGATCATGAGCATCCCGCTGGTCGGCCTGTTCGTGCGGATCCTGCGGGTCAGGCCGGCGATCCTCGCCCCGGTCACCGTGATGATCACGCTCATCGGCGTCTACACGGTGAACAACAGCGTGTTCGACATCGTGCTGGTGATCGTGTTCGGCGCCCTGGGCTACGTCATGAAGAAGCTGGGGTTCGAGCCGGGGCCACTGGTGCTCGCCTTCGTCCTCGGCTCGCTGCTGGAGGACTCGCTGCGCCGATCGCTGCGGATCTTCGAGGGCGACCCGACCGGCTTCCTGACCCGGCCGATCTCCGGGACGCTGCTCGTCCTCTTCGTGCTGGTCGCCCTCCTCCCGGCGTTCCAGGCCCTCCGCCACCGCCGGCGCGCCACCGCGCACGACGCCGCCGCCGCCACCGACGACAAGGAGCTCGTATGACCGAGTTGACGAGGTCACCCAGAGACACAGCACCGTCGGTCGCGACGCCGACGAGCGCCAGCGAGGAGCGCTCGTGACCGTCCTCGTCGCTTACGTCCCCACGCCCGAGGGGGACGCCGCGTTCGCCGCCGCGGTCGAGGAGGCCGGCCGTCGCCGCGACCGGCTGGTCCTGCTCAACACCCCGCGCGAGGGCGCCCCGGTCAGCGCGGCCATGGCCGGCGAGGACGCCGTCCGGGCCCTCGTCGCCCGGGCGTCGGCCGCCGGCGTCGAGGTCGAGGTGCACCAGGAGGCGCACGCCGGCGACGTGGCCGACGAGGTCGTCCGGGTGGCCGGCGCGGTCGACGCGGCGGTGATCGTGATCGGCCTGCGGAAGCGCTCGCCGGTCGGCAAGCTGCTCATGGGCAGCACCGCCCAGCGGATCCTGCTCGACGCCGACCGCCCGGTGCTCGCCGTCAAGCCCTGACGCCCCGGACCGCGCCGGCCGGCCTCCTGGGAGGCTGGCCGGCGTGGCCGTCGAGCGGGTGGTGCCGGACCTGGTGAGCACGTCGATCGAGGAGGCGACCGGCTTCTACGGCCGGGTGCTGGGCCTGCAGCCGGTGATGGACGACGGTTGGATCGTTCCGCTCGCCGACCCGGACCGGCCGCACGTCCAGCTCAGCCTGGTGACGCGGGACGCGACCGCGCCGGTCGTCCCGGCCGTGTCGGTCCAGGTGGACGACGTCGACGCCGCCCATGCCGCCGCGCTGCGCGAGGGCGCCGAGATCGTCCACCCGCTGACCGACGAGCCGTGGGGCGTGCGCCGCTTCTTCGTCCGCGACCCCGACGGCCACGTCGTCAACGTGCTCGGCCACCGCTGACCCCCGGCGGCGGGGGTCAGCCCGGCGCGGTCACCGCGGCCAGCACCGCCGCGTAGGCATCCTCGGCGACCGCGCGCAGCTCGGCGTCCGTGCGGTCCTGCACCGGGTGCGGCACCAGCACGTGGGGCGCCGGGAAGCCCAGCGCCGCCCCCTGCAGCCGGGCCGCGTCGGCGAAGGCCGCGCTGGCGAGGAAGACCCCCACCACGCCGCGGCGCTCCAGGTCGGCGATGTCGTGCACACTGCACGACGTGCACGAGCCCTAGTCGGCCAGCGCCTCGACCACCACCTCGCACTGCTCGGTGATCTCCTGCCGCAGGTCGACCGGGGCGACCCGCGCGAACGTGGGCTTCCGGTAGCGGCGCACCGTGACGCCGTCCGCCCGCAGCAGCTCCGCCAGGCGGTCCAGGACGACGTCGCCGCGGGCCTTGCCGATGTCCAGCAGGCCCACCGTGCGGCCCTGCAGCGACGCCGGGCGCGGCAACGGCGCCCGGGCGGCCGGCCGGCGCTCGCCGGTCGGATCGAGGACCGTCGTCACGCCCGCACCTCCCGGGTCACCGGAACACTGCCCGTCTCGCCGGCGACCCAGCCCCCGACGATCGCGCTGAACAACCCCGCGTCGCCGCCGGCATGGGCCACCAGCAGACCACCGGGCCGGAACTTCGGCACCTCGCCGGCAGCGACCCCGGGCGGCAGGCCCTCGGCCATCCCGCCGGCCCCCCGCACCAGCTCCCCCGCCGGCAGCCGCAGCAGCCCGTCGAGCTCGGCCAGCAGCCGGGCCCGGTCCCAGCCGGCCGCCGCGAACACCCGGCCGTGCTCCGGGGAGACGACCAGCATCGCGTCGAAGGCCATCGGCAGCTTCGGGTGCGCGTTGACGCGCAGGCAGGCCGCGAACGTGCGGGCCAGCGACTCCGGGTCCCGGCTGAGCTGGTCGACCACCGGCTGCACGCCGGAGCCGGCGAAGACGGTGACCGCGTCGCCGGGCACCCCGCGGTCGGCCGCCAGCGGCGGGAACGGGCTGTCCTGCTCCCGCTCGGCGAAGCAGAAGGTGACCTTCCCCGGGTTGCCCAGGGTCGCCCGGTCCACCTCACCGGGACGCCCGCGGCCGACGTTGCGGACCACCAGCTGCAGCGCCCGGCCGATCGTGGCGTTCGCCCGGTTGCCCTGTCCCAGCGCGTTGACCCCGCTGTTCATCCCGATCCGCGTGGCCACCGGTCCGTTGACCACCACCACCGGCCCGGCGAAGTAGGTGGTCGCCAGCAGGCCGTGCAGCGCGAACTCCTCCGCCGACGCCGCCTCGACGGCCGCCAGGACGACCGGCAGGTGCTCGGGCAGGCAGCCGGCCAGCACCGCGTTGACCGCCACCTTCTCGACGGTGCAGGGCACCAGGTCCGGCGGGACGACGGCGACGACCTCCCCGGGGTCGCGGGTCGTGCCGCGCAGCATCCGCACCACCCGCTCCGGTGTCGGCGGCACCACGGGCAGTCCGTCGGTCCAGCCCCGGTCGAACAACGCCTCGTGCTCGTCCTCCAGGTCGGCCAGCTCGACCCGGCGGCTGGTCAGCCCGCTGCTCCCGTACCGCGCGTCGAGCGCGTCGACCCGGGTGGGGTCGACCGACAGCGACCCGCAGCCCGGCCGGTGCTCGGGCAGGCCCTCGCCCAGCCCGGCGACGCCGGCCAGCGCCTCCCACTGCCCACGGCTCCAGCCGACCACCCGCGCGGTCTCCGCGCCGTCCTCCACCCGCATCAGGGTGGGGACCGTCTCGATGCCCAGGCGGTAGGACAGCTCGAGGGCGGTGTCGTCGTGGTCGAACCAGGTGGGGTCGTCCTGGCACCACACGGCGGCGCCCAGCCCGCGCAGCACCGGCTCGACCAGGACGCAGGTCGGGCAGTCCCGCTTGACGACGGCGACCAGGCCGTCGGGCAGCTGCACGGACGCGACCCTAGCCGTCGGGGTTCGTCCGGGGCGTCGGCGGGGAAGGACCACGACGACGACCGACCAGAGCGGGGGACAGAGTGGCTGAGATCGCCTACGTGTCGGAGGTCCGCGTCGAGCGGCTGGGCGGGCCGCTCCGCGCGGCCCACCTGCCCGGCGAGGAGGAGCCGACCGTCTACGGGATGCACGGGGCCATCGCCGAGCACTACGGGATGCAGCCGGGTGCCGCACCGAGCCACGCCAGCACGATCGACCACCTCGTGGGCGCCGCACTCGGTTAGCTGACCGGGACGTTCGCCGGGGCCCTGGCGGCCCGGCGGATCGACCCCACCGGTCTGGTGGGGCACGCGCGCGGTGAGGTCGAGCTGGAGGGAAAGGTCCTGGTGGTCAAGCGCATCGCGGTCACCTACACCGGTCTGGACGTCGCCGAGGAGGACGCCGGGAAGGTGCAGAGGGTGCTCGCGGTCCATGCCGACGGCTGCCCGGTGGCGCGGAGCCTCAAGGGGTCGATCGAGATCACCACGCAGCTCGGCTGACCCGGGTCCGCGCGCACGGACCCGTGGTGCCCGGCCGCGCCGGGGCGGGAGACTGCGACGTGCCGGGGAGCTCCACCGCCCCGGCGTCCGGACACCTGCGAGGGGGGCCGGCGATGGGTGAGCGCACGACGTGCCTGGTCGTCGGTGGCGGCCCGGCCGGGATGGTGCTGGGGCTGCTGCTGGCCAGAGCAGGGGTCGAGGTGACCGTGCTGGAGAAGCACGCCGACTTCCTCCGCGACTTCCGCGGCGACACGGTGCACCCCTCGACGCTGCAGCTGCTCGACGAGCTCGGCCTGGGCGAGGAGTTCGCCCGGCTGCCGCACACGAGGGTGGAGCAGGTCGTCTTCCCGGCCGGGGACGGCGGCAGCGTGACCCTCGGCGACTTCCGCCGGCTCAGGGTCCGCCACCCCTACATCGCGATGGTGCCGCAGTGGGACCTGCTGGACCTGCTCGCCGACGCCGGACGCCGCGAGCCGACGTACACGCTGCGCATGCAGACGGAGATGACCGATCTGGTCCGCGAGGGCGACCGGGTCACCGGCGTGCGGTACCGCACCGCGGACGGCGCCACCGGTGAGATCCGCGCCGACCTCACCGTGGCCTGCGACGGCCGGCACTCGGTCGCGCGGCGCCAGGCGGGACTGCGACCGGAGGAGTTCCCCGTCCCGATCGACGCCTGGTGGTTCCGCGTCCCCCGCCTGCCCGGCGACCACCCGGCCGCCCTGGCCCCGCGGGCGGCACCCGGCCGCTTCGCCGTCGTCATCCCGCGCGAGACCTTCCTGCAGGTGGCCTACATCGGCCGCAAGGGTGCCGACCCCGAGCTGCGCGCCCGCGGCATCGAGGCCTTCCGCCAGGACGTCGCGGAGCTGATCCCCGAGTTCCGGGACCGGATGGACGCGCTGGCGTCGATGGACGACGTGAAGCACCTCGACGTCCGGGTGGACCGGTTGCTGCGCTGGCACGTCGACGGGCTGCTGTGCATCGGCGACGCCGCACACGCCATGTCGCCGGTCGGCGGTGTCGGCATCAACCTCGCCGTCCAGGACGCCGTGGCGACGGCGACCCTGCTCGCCGAGCCGCTGCGCCGCGGCGTGGTGGGCCCGGCGGAGCTGGCCGCCGTCCGCACGCGCCGGCTGGTGCCGACCGTGCTGGTGCAGACCCTGCAGCGGGCGCTGCACCGCGCCCTGGTCGGGCCACTGGTCGAGGGACGACGGCCCGGGCCGCCCGCGCTCGCCCTCGCGCTGGTGCGGCGCATCCCCCAGCTGTCCGTCGTCCCGGCGTACCTCATCGGCGTGGGGCTGCGGCCCGAGCACGCCCCGCCCTTCGCCCGGCGGGCGCCGGCGCACTCCTGACCCCGGCAGCCGAGTGGCGCGCGCACGCGCGGGACCTCCGTACCTGGCGCCCGCCGGCCGGCCCCGGGAGCCTCGGGCGATGGACGACGGCCCGGTGGTGCAGCTCGACGCGGCGTTCTTCGCCGACCCGCACGCCCGCTACGCGCGGTTGCGCGAGGAGCGGCCGGTCGCGCGGGCGGTGACACCGGTGGGCCTGCCGGTCTGGCTGGTCACCCGGTACGACGACGCCCGGGCCGCGCTGGCCGACCCGCGCCTGGCCAAGGACTCCGACGGGTTCGCCGCGGTGATCGAGCGCCAGCAGCTGCCGCCCGGGGCACGGGCCGTGTTCGCCCAGGAGCTCAGCCGGCACATGCTCAGCTCCGACCCGCCCGACCACACCCGGCTGCGCAAGCTGGTGGGCCGCGCCTTCACCGTGCGGGCGATCGCCGGCCTGCGCCCGCGGGTCGAGGCGATCGCCGCCGGGCTCGCCGACCGGATGGCCGCCGGCCCGGACGAGGTCGACCTGCTCGACGCGTTCGCCTTCCCGCTGCCCATGGCGGTGATCTGCGACCTGCTCGGCGTCCCTGAGGGCGAGCGCACGTCGTTCCGCCGCTGGTCGAACACGCTGCTGACCTCCGACGGCGCGGTCGAGGAGCGCACCGCCGCGGGGATGTCCATGGCCACCTACCTCACCGCGCTGGTCGAGGAGAAGCGGGCGAGGCCGGCCGGCGACATGCTGTCGGCGATCGCCGCCGCCGCCGAGGACGCCGACCGGCTGTCGGCCGACGAGACCGTGTCGATGGCCTTCCTGCTGCTGGTCGCCGGGCACGAGACGACGGTCAACCTGATCGGCAACGGCGTCCTCGCGCTGCTGCGCCGTCCCGACCGGCTGGCCGAGCTGCGCGCCGACCCCGGCCTCGTCCCCGCCGCCGTCGAGGAGTTCCTGCGCCTCGACGGGCCGGTCAACCTGGCCACGTTCCGGCACACCACCGAGCCCGTGCCCATCGGCGGCACGACCATCCCGGCCGGCGAGGTGGTGCTGGTGTCCCTCGCCTCGGCCAACCGCGACCCCGCCCACGTGGTCGCCCCCGACGAGCTGGACTGGCACCGCCAGGTCGGCCACCTGGCCTTCGGGCACGGCATCCACCACTGCCTCGGCGCCCCGCTGGCCCGGCTCGAGGGCGAGGTCGCCTTCCGGACGCTGCTCGGCCGCTTCCCCGACCTCGCCCTCGCCGCAGATCCCGACGAGCTGACCTGGCGGCAGAGCATCCTCATGCGCGGCCTGACCCGCCTGCCGGTGCGGCTCCGCGGCAGCAGTCCCGGCCGGGTGACCGCGGGGCACACCGCCACCGCCGGGACGCGGTGAGCGCCGGCCCGGCCGCTCAGCGGTCGGGCGTGTCGACGCCCAGGTCCTGGAGCGCGGCGTGCACCCGCCGGGCGTCCCGGTGGGCGTAGCGCAGCCCGGGACGCTGCTCGTCGACCTCGACGGGCAGGCCCCGCGCGACCAGCAGGTCGGCCACCACCCGCGTCGCGGCAGCGTCGTCGGTGGAGGAGAGGCCCGTCGTCATCGCCGCCCACCTGCGGCGGTCCAGGGCGACCAGGCCCGTCACGACGACGACCGGCCCGAGGGCGGCCCGGACGGCCGGCGGCCGGCCGGTCCACCGCAGGGCCAGCGCCGACCCGGCGGCCGCGGCCAGGCAGGCGCCGCCGAGGGCGGCGTGGCCCACGGCGTCGAGCCGGGCGGTGCGGGGGAAGCGCGGACGCCGGTCCCCCGTCCACCGCGGTGCCCGCGGGGTCACCGCCGCAGGCCGGACTCGAACGCCCGCCGCAGCACCAGGTGCGCCGTGTGGGGGTCCGCGGTCGCCCCGGCCGAGCACACCACGGCTCCGGGGGCGAGCAGGTGCCACCAGCGGCCCTCGACCTCCAGGACGACGGCGCTGGCGCGCACCGCCCCGACGTCCACCTGCCGGTCGAAGGCGACGTCCTCGGCCACCTGACGGACCAGCCCGTACGGGAAGCTGCCGGCCCGCTCGGCGCGGTGACCGGCGTCCAGCCGGTCGACCCAGCGGAGCGCCTCCGGGAAGGTGTCGACGACGGCCCGGCGCAGCGCCGGACGGTCCGCGAGGGCGGCGAAGTCCGGCGGCGACCCCACCTCCTCGCGCCGTGCCCGCACCGCCCACGACACGGGGTGGTCCGGGTCCGGCCGCTCCTCCTGCCGCTGCAGCTCCGCGTCGAGCAGCGCGGCCCACCAGCCGGTCCAGTGCCGGCCCGCCTCCCGGCGCTGCTGGTCGGAGAGCAGGGCGCGGCGGTCGGGCACCGTCCCGGCGAGCGGCGGCGGCACGGCCGGCCCCGGCGGGACCGCCAGCCCCAGGGCGTCCCGGACGAACAGCGCGACGTGCGGCAGCGAGTCCCGCGCGGACTCCGCGAACCGCCACGACGTCGTCCCGGCGAGCTGCACGGTGCACCTCCCTCGGCCCGGCCACGTACGTGCTCCAGCGTGGCCCATCCGGCCGGCGACCGGGACCCGCCTCCGTGCGACACCTCGGCGACGTCCCGGGCAGGTGCGGGCAGCGGGGCCCGGAAACGCGATTGCGCCCCTCGCTACAACGGGGAGGTGCAGATCCTCGAGACCGGCCCCGACGAGGCAGCCTTCACCGGCTGGTGCGAGGTGTGGGCGGCGACCCAGCGCGCCGACCGGCCGGGCGAGGCGCCGCGGCCGGCGAGCGACCACGTCGCCCTGGGACGGCGGCTCACCACGCCGGGCGGCGCGCTGCAGGGCACCCACCGGGCCGCGGTCGACGGCGGCGCCGTCGTCGGCGCGCTCCGGGTGCTGCTGCCGGTGCGGGACAACCCGGCGGTCGCCTACCTCGACGTGGCCGTGCACCCGGCGCACCGCCGCCGGGGAGTCGGCAGCGCGCTGCTCGCCGACGGCGCCCGGCTGGCCGCGGCCGCCGGGAGGTCCACGCTGATCGCCGAGGTCGACGAGCCCGGGCCGGCGGCGCCGGGGCGCGCCTTCGCCCTGCACCACGGGTGGGCGTGCGACCTGCGGGAGACCCGCCGCGACCTGCTGCTCCCGGTCGACGAGCAGCGGCTATCCGCCCTGGAGGCCGGGGCCCGGGCGGCGAGCACGGGCTACGAGGTCGTCACCTGGCGGGACCGGACGCCGGACAGCCTCCTCGAGGACCGGGCGCTGCTCAGCCGCCGGATGTCCACCGACGCCCCGAGCGGCGACGTGCCGGTCGAGGAGGAGGACTGGGACGCCGCCCGGGTGCGCGAGCAGGAGGCCGTCCACGTGGCCCGGGACCGCACGGTGCTGTCCGCCGGCGCGGTGCGCGAGGGCCGGCTGGTGGCCTTCACCGACCTGCACGTGCCGCTGGCGACGCCGGAGCGGGCCGACCAGAGCGGCACGCTGGTGCTGCGCGAGCACCGCGGCCACCGGCTCGGCACCCGCGTCAAGACCGCGGTGCTGCGCGAGCTGGCCGCGACGCTGCCGCAGGTGCGCCGGATCAGCACCTACAACGCCGAGACCAACCGGCCGATGGTCGCGGTCAACGAGGCGCTGGGGTTCCGCCCGGCGGGCGGGCTGTCCACCTGGACGCGTCGACCCTGACCGTCTCCCCCAGCCGCTCGCCGTCGAGGAAGCGGGTCACCAGGCCGGCGATCTCGTCGGGGCGCTCGAGGATGAACAGGTGCCCCCCGCCCCGGACGACGTGCAGCGTCGCGTCCGGGATGCGCCAGGCCAGCAGCCGCCCGTTGACCAGCGGGATGATCGGGTCGTCGTCCCCGGTGATGACCAGCGTCGGCTGCCGCAGGGTGTGCAGCCACGGCATGCTGCTCCACCCGGTGATCGCGTAGAGCTGACCGAGGTAGCCGATCGCCGACGGGGGCCGCACCCGGCCGACGACCGACTGCAGCAGCCGGCGGGGGTCGGTGCGGGCCATGCCGCCGTAGATGCTCCCGGCGATCCGCAGGTAGTGCTCGGGGTCGCGGTACCGGCGCGGCGTGGTCAGGTGCAGCAGCGCGGACGGCGCACCGGGCATGCCGCCCACCCCGGGGGCCGTGGCCGCGAGCACCAGGCCCCGCACCCGGTGCGGCGCCTGCTTGGCCAGCTGCTGGGCCACCACACCGCCCAGGGAGACGCCGAAGACGTCGACCTCGTCGTACCCGAGCACGTCGAGCATCCCGGTCACCGTGCGCACCAGCCCCGGCATCCGCCGCGGGCTCCGGTAGGGCGTCGAGCCGCCGATGCCGGGCGCGTCGAAGCTGACCACCTGCCGTCCCCGGGCGACCAGCGCCCGCTCGAACGGCTCGGCGAGGTCCAGGCTCGCTCCCAGACCGGTGACGAGCAGCAGCGGGCGGCCCTCGCCGCGGACCGACGTCCGCAGCCGGACCTCCCCCACCTCGACCTTGCGGACGCGGGCCTCGTGCCCCGCCGTCACGCGAACGCCGAGGCGCCGGTGATGTCCCGGCCGACGATGAGGGTCTGGATGGTCTCGGTGCCCTCGAAGGTGTGGATCGACTCGATGTCGGCCATGTGCCGGATGACGTGGAAGTCCAGCAGGATGCCGTTGCCGCCGAGCAGGTCGCGCGCCTCGGCCAGCACCGCCCGGGCGGTGGAGGTGTTGTGCGCCTTGGCCAGCCCCGCCAGCGTGGGCTCGACCCGGCCGGCCAGCGCCAGGTCGGCCAGCCGGCGGCAGTACAGCTGCATCGAGGTGACCTTGGCCAGCATCCCGACCAGCCGCTCCTGGATCAGCTGGAACTCCACCAGCCGCTTGCCGAACTGGGTGCGCCGCCCGGCGTAGGTCAGCGCCGCCTCGTAGCCGGCGACGGCGTGGCCCAGTGCCATCCAGGCGCAGGAGCCCCGGGTGGTGGCCAGCACCGCGCCGGTGTCCTTGAAGCTGCGCCCGCCCGGCAGCACGTTCTCCGCCGGGACGCGCACGTCCTCGAGCTCGATCTCGGCCTGCCACACCGCCCGCAGCGAGCCCTTGCCCTCGATCCGGCGCGCCCGGTAGCCCGGCGTCCCCTTCTCGACGAGGAAGCCCTTGACCTGCCCGTCCTCGGTGTCGCGGGCCCACACCACGACGACGTCGGCGACGGTGCCGTTGCCGATCCACTTCTTGGACCCGTCGAGGACGTAGGAGTCGCCGTCCCTGCGAGCCGAGGTCTCCAGGGCGATGGAGTCCGAGCCGTGGTCGGGCTCGGTGAGCGCGAACGCGCCGAGGGCCTCGCAGCGGGCCATGGCGGGGAGCCAGCGCTGCTTCTGCTCCTCCGAGCCGAGCATGGCGATCGACTTCATCGCCAGCCCCGCCTGGACGCCGAGGAAGGTGCCCAGGCTGCCGTCGCCGCGGTTGAGCTCCATGTGCACCAGGCCCGCCGACAGCGCGTCCATCGGCGGGCAGCCGTAGCCCTCGATGCCGTCGCCCACCAGGCCCGCCGCGCCCAGCTTCTCGGCCAGCTCCCGGGGGAACTCGGCGCGCTCCCAGTAGCCGTTGATCACCGGCAGCACCTCGTCCTCGACGAAGGCCCGGGTGCGCAGCAGGTGGTCCAGCTGCTCGGGCGAGAGGTCCTCGCGCAGCTGGAAGTAGTCGGTGGACAGGGCGTTGCCGATGCCCTCGGCCAGCTCCACGTCGGTCCCCTCCGGTCGGGAGTGTGCGGTCACGAGTCCCGCACGTAGCTGCCCGGCGCGGCCTCGCGGACCCGGAAGCGGGCGCTGCCGAGCTCCTCGGGCGCGTCCTTGTCCGGGCCGGACCGCTCGCCGAGCCAGGCGCTGTAGTCCGGCCACCAGGAGCCCTTCTCGGTGCGGGCGGTGTCGGACCACTCCTCGACGGGGGCGGAGTTGTCGTCGGTGACCCGGTAGCTGGACTTCGGGTTGCCCGGCGGGTTGACCAGCGCCGCGATGTGCCCGTTGGTGGAGAGCACGAAGCGCATCTTGCCGCCGAGCAGCTGGCTGCTGCGGTAGCACGACTGCCACGGGCAGATGTGGTCCGCGGAGCCGGCCAGCACGTAGGAGTCGACGGTGACCTGGCTCAGGTCCACCTCGGTGCCGAGCACCGTCACGCTGCCGGGGTGGGTCAGCTTGTTGCCCAGAGCCATGTCGACGAAGTCCGCGTGCAGCCGGGCGGTCATCCGGGTGGTGTCGGAGTTCCAGGACAGGATGTCGAACTTCGGCGGGCGCTTGCCCTGCAGGTAGTTGTTGACCCAGTAGTTCCAGATCAGGTCGTTGGGCCGCAGCCAGGCGAACACCTCGGCGAGCCTGCGGCCGTCGAGGTAGCCGGCGCGCCGGGAGGCCGCGACCGATTGTGCGGCGGTGTCCGGGTCCATCGTCGCGCCGAGCAGGCCGGCGCGGGTCTGGTCCAGCACGGTGACCAGCAGGCTCAGGCTGGCCAGCCGGTCCTGCCGGCCCTTCGCGGCCAGGACGGCGGCGGTCATGCTGGCCAGGATGCCGCCCGAGCAGGTGCCCATGAGGTTGGTGGACTCGACCCCGCAGATCTCCTCGACCGCGTCGAGGGCGTCGAGGATGGCTGTGACGTAGGTGTCGAAGCCCCACTCGCGGTGCCGGGCGTCGGGGTTGCGCCAGGACACCATGAAGACCTGCTGGCCCTGGCCGACGAGGTGCTCGACCAGGCTGCGCCCGGGCGCGAGGTCGAGCACGTAGTACTTGTTGATCGTCGGCGGCACGATGAGCACCGGCACGGTGCGGACGGTCTCGGTCGTCGGCCGGTACTGGATCAGCTCGAACACCGGCGTCCGCAGCACCACCGCGCCGGGGGTGACGGCGAGGTCCCGGCCCACCTCGTAGGCGTCCGGGTCGACCATCGTCGGCACCCGCGGCGGGCTGGCCAGGTCGCGCACCAGGTTCCGCGGCCCCCGCACGAGGTTGGCGCCGGCGGTGTCGATGAGGGCCTTCCACGCCACCGGGCTGATCAGCGGGTTGTTGCTCGGCGCGAGCGCGTCGACCAGGTTGGTGCCGGCGAAGCGCACCCGCTCGGCGTCCTTCCACTCCAGCGGCACGTCGTGCAGCAGGCCCAGGGCGGTCTCGCCGGTGGCGAGGTAGGCCTGGACCAGCCGCCGCAGCAGCGGGTTCTCCGTCCACGCCGGGTCGGCGAACCGCCGGTCCCGCTTGGAGGGGGCCACGTCGCTGGTGCCCACGGCGATCTGCGCGAGCTGACCGGCCAGCTCCCGGGCGCGCGCGGCCACCTTGTCCGGACGGCGGGCCAGCCCGCCCAGGAACCGCAGACCCGGCTTCCCGGGGGACAGCCGCCGCACCGTCCCCTGGGCCGCCTGCGTCAGCAGCAGGTCGAGGGGGCCGGCAGCCCCGGCCACCTCACGTGAGTCGTCGACCGATGTCATGCCAGCCCCTCCCAGGAGAACCCCGTCCGTGGTGCCCGGCGTACGCACCGGGTCACCGGGCGCCGTCCGCATCATGCCCGTGCCACCCGGACCCATGCCCACGGGACGGGCGTCGCACGCCTCGATCCCACCTGGACGGGGTAGCTGCGGGGGCGGGTTCCGGCGACCAGGGGGAGGCAGGCATGCGTGCCGCCGTCATCACGTCACGGGACGGGCCGGACGCCGTCCGCGTGCTCGAGGTGCCCGAGCCCCGGCCCGCCGCCGGCCAGGTCGTCGTCGACGTCCGGTGTGCCGGGGTCGCCTTCCCCGACGTGCTCCAGACCCGCGGGGAGTACCAGCTCCGTCCCGAGCTGCCCGTCGTCCCGGGCTGGGAGGTCAGCGGCGTCGTCCGGGCGGACGCCGGCGGCTTCCGCGCCGGGGACCGCGTGGCGGCCATGCCCGTCCTGGGCGGCCTCGCCGAGACCGTCGCCGTCGACCCCGCCATGGTCTTCCCGCTGCCGGACACCGTGCCGTTCGACGCGGCGGCGGCGGTGCCCCTCAACTACCTGACCGCGCACCTCGCCCTCGGCCGCCGGGCGCGGCTGCGTACCGGCGAGACGGTCCTGGTGCACGGCGCGGCCGGCGGCCTCGGGACGGCGGCCTGCCAGCTCGCGGCCGCCGCCGGGGCGCGGGTGGTCGCCGTCGTGTCGAGCGCCCGGAAGGCGGAGGTCGCCCGCGCCGCGGGCGCGCACGACGTCGTGCCGGCCGACGGCTTCCGCGACGCGGTGCACCGGCTGACCGGCGGCCGCGGGGTGGACGTGGTCGTCGACCCCGTCGGCGGCGACCGGTTCCCCGACTCGCTGCGCTGCCTGGCCCGCGAGGGCCGGCTGCTCGTCCTCGGCTTCACCGGCCGGGGCATCCCCGCGGTCGCCGTCGACCGGCTGCTGCCGGGCAACACCACCGTGGTGGGGGTGGCCTCGGCCGAGCTCTGGCGGGCCGAGCCGGAGTACCCCCGGCAGCAGTGGCGCGACGTGGAACCGCTGCTGCGCTCCGGGGCGGTGGACCCGCCGATCGGCGCGGTGCACCCCCTCGCCGACACCGCCGAGGCCCTCCGCTCGCTGGACGAGCGGCGCGCGGTCGGCCGGGTGCTCGTCCGCGTCCGGGACTGAGCGCGGCGGCGAGCTGCTCAGACCAGCCCGAGGGCGTGCACCGCCTCCGCGACCTCGAGGAAGCCCGCGACGTTCGCCCCGAGCACCAGGTCACCCGGCGACCCGTACTCCTCGGCCGTCTCGTGGCAGCGGGTGTGGATGTCCCGCATGACCTCCTCGAGGCGGGCCTCGGTGTGCTCGAAGGTCCACCGGTCGCGCGAGGCGTTCTGCTGCATCTCCAGCGCGGAGGTGGCGACCCCGCCGGCGTTGGCCGCCTTGCCCGGCGCGAACGCGATCCCGGCCTCGCGGAAGACCCGCACGGCATCCGGGGTGGAGGGCATGTTGGCGCCCTCGACGACGTACCGGCAGCCGTTGCGGGCCAGAGTCACCGCGGCGTCGCCGTCCAGCTCGTTCTGCGTGGCGCTGGGGATGGCGAGGTCGCACGGGACGTCCCAGATGCTGCCGCCCTCGACGAAGGTCGCCGAGGGCACCCGGTCGGCGTAGTCGCCGATCCGGCCCCGCTCGACCTCCTTGACCTGCTTGAGGACGTCGAGGTCGATGCCCTTCTCGTCGACGACGTAGCCGCTGGAGTCCGAGCAGGCGACCGCCGTCCCGCCGAGCTGGTGCACCTTCTCGACGCCGTAGACCGCCACGTTGCCCGACCCCGAGACGACGACCCGCCGCCCGTCGAAGGACTCGCCGCGCGCCTCGAGCATCTCGTCGGCGAAGAAGGCCGCGCCGTAGCCGGTGGCCTCGGTGCGCACCAGCGAGCCGCCCCAGCCCAGGCCCTTGCCGGTGAGGACGCCGGACTCGTAGCGGTTGGTGATCCGCTTGTACTGGCCGAACAGGTAACCGATCTCGCGGCTGCCGACGCCGATGTCGCCGGCCGGTACGTCGGTGTACTCCCCCAGGTGCCGGTACAGCTCGGTCATGAACGACTGGCAGAAGCGCATGATCTCGGCGTCCGACCGGCCCTTGGGGTCGAAGTCGGAGCCACCCTTGCCGCCGCCGATCGGCATGCCGGTGAGGGCGTTCTTGAAGACCTGCTCGAAGCCGAGGAACTTGATGATGCTCAGGTTGACCGACGGGTGGAACCGCAGGCCGCCCTTGTAGGGGCCCAACGCCGAGTTGAACTCCACCCGGAAGCCGCGGTTGATGTGCACCTCGCCGCGGTCGTCCTGCCACGGCACGCGGAAGATGACCTGCCGCTCGGGCTCGCAGATCCGCTCGACGGTCTTCATCTCGGTGTACTCGGAGTGCCGCGTCAGCACGACGGCGAGGGACTCGAGCACCTCGCGGACGGCCTGGTGGAACTCGGTCTCGCCCGGGTTGCGGCGGAGGACGTCGTCGTAGATCCGCTCCACGACCGCCGGCACGTCTGCGTCCACTGTCTCTGCACTCCTCGTCCCCGCGGTCTGCCCGAGCGGCCCACCGGCGTCTGCCGGCCGCCGTGGAGCCGCTCCGGAGAAGGTACGAGGATCTCGGGCGCCGGGCACGCCGGCGGATCAGCCCTCGACGGGTCCGCAGGCGATGCGGCCGCCGGCGTCACCGGTGTTCCGGGTCATCTGGTCCGGGCCACCGGGCGCGTAGCGCTCGGGGACGTTGGCGTAGTTGTCCCGGTCGGCGTGCACCATCACCGCGCTGCCGTCCTCGTCGTCGAGCTGGTCGAGGGTCAGCGCGTCGGTGACGGCCGTCAGCGTCCCGGTGCCCGCCTCCGTCACGTACAGCACGGGCAGGTCGCCGGGGTGGTCCCCGTGGTCGGTCTCACCGGCACCGATGTGCCCGCCGGCGGACAGGAAGTCGCCCGTCATCGAGGGATCGGTCGGGCTGGGGCTGTCCGGCTCGCACAGGCCGACGGCGTGCAGGTGGAACCCGTGGAAGCCCGGCGCCAGGCCGGTGACCTCCACCTCGACCCGGGTGCCCCCGTCCGCCTCGCTCAGGGTCGCCACGCCCACCTCCCCGCCCTCGGGGTCGACCAGCCGCGCGGTGAGCCCCCCGGCCCCGGCCGGCGGGGAGTCCGCAGCCGCCGAGACCCCGCCGGAGGACGCGGACGGCGCCTCCTCGTCTCCCGCACAACCGCCCACGGCGGCGGCGAGCGCACAGGCGGACAGGACGGTGGGGACGACCGGTCGGCGCATGGGGTCCTCCTCCTCGGTCTCGGCGGTTCCCCAGGCTTCTCCGGGCCGCGCTCCCGGGCCAGGACCTTCGGTCCTCGGCCGCCGGCGTGCGCCCGGCGTGCCGCCACGACACGCCGCGGCGAGGCCAGGAGGACGGCGGCCCGCAGGCCGGCGCGTCCCGGCGCGTCCCGGCGGGGTCGAGGGGGAGGAACGGACCCAGCCGGCGTGCACCCGGTGAGGTCGCACAGGAGGTGTCCCGGGTGCGCCGGCCGTCCCGGCTCCGGTGACCGGGTCCCCGGTCCTCCCGACGGGGCCGTCCCCCACGCCGCACCCCGGGGTTCGAGGTCGACCCGTCAGCGGGCGAGCTGGCGGCTGATCACCAGGCGCTGGATCTGGTTGGTGCCCTCGAAGATCTGCATGACCTTGGCCTCGCGCATGTAGCGCTCGACGGGGAAGTCGCGGGTGTAGCCGTACCCGCCGAGCACCTGGACGGCGTCGGTGGTCACCCGCATCGCCGCGTCGGTGGCGACCAGCTTGGCCACCGACGCCTGGCGGCTGTAGGGACGGCCGGCGTCGCGGCGGCGGGCGGCGTCGAGGTAGGTGGCCCGCGCGGTGTCGACGGCCGCGGCCATGTCGGCCAGCAGGAACCCCAGGCCCTGGTGGTCGATGATCCTCCGCCCGAAGGTGCTGCGCTCGTGCGCGTAGTCGACCGCGGAGTCCAGCGCCGCCTGGGCCAGCCCGGTGGCGACCGCGGCGATGCCGAGACGCCCGGAGTCCAGCGCGGAGAACGCGATCGGCAGCCCCTGGCCCTCGGTGCCGATCAGCCGGTCGGCGTCGATCAGCGCGCCGTCCCAGTTGGCCATCGTGGTCGGGATGGCGTGCAGGCCCATCTTCTCCTCGGGCCGGCCGAACGACAGGCCCTCGACCTGCCCGGGTGCGAGGAAGCAGGAGATGCCGCGGGAGCCCTCGCCGGTGCGGGCGAACAGCGCGTAGAAGTCGGCCTTGCCGCCGTGGGTGATCCACGCCTTGGTGCCGGTCACCCGGTACCCGCCGTCGGTCCGCTCCGCCCGGCACGCGAGCGCGGCGGCGTCCGACCCGGCCTGCGGCTCGGACAGCGAGTACCCGCCGACCAGCTCCCCGGCCAGCATCCGCGGCAGCCACCGCTCCTGCTGCTCCGGCGTCCCGAAGGTGGCCAGCGGGTGGCAGGACAGCCCGTGCACCGACACCGCCACGGCCACCGCCGCCCAGCGCGCGCCGAACTCCTCGAGCACCTGCAGGTAGACCTCGTAGGGCTGCCCGCCGCCGCCCAGCTCCTCCGGGTAGGGCAGGCCGAGCAGCCCCAGCTCCCCCAGGGTCGCGAACAGCCCCTCGGGATAGCTCTCGGCGCGCTCGTGCTCATCCACCCGGGTGGCCAGTTCCTTGTCCGCGACCTCGCGGACGAGGGCGAGCAGGTCCTCGGCCTCCTCGCTCGGCAGCAGGCGGTCCACGGTCACGGCAGGCCCTCCAGGGTCAGTTCTTCAGCTCGGGGAACTGGTCGTCGCGCCACTCGACGCCCGAACGGCTGTCGGCGCCGGCGAGTTCCTGCTCGCGGGCCCGCAACTCCACCCGCCGGATCTTCCCCGAGATGGTCTTGGGCAGCTCGGCGAACTCGATCCGCCGCACCCGCTGGTAGGGGTTGAGCCGCTCGCGGGCGTAGCGGAGCACCGACAGCGCGGTCTCCTCGGTCGGCTCGTGCCCGGGCGCCAGCGCGACGTAGGCCTTGGGCACGGCCAGCCGCAGCGGGTCGGGCGCCGGGACGACGGCCGCCTCGGCCACCGCCGGGTGCTCGATGAGCACCGACTCCAGCTCGAACGGGCTGATCTTGTAGTCGCTGGCCTTGAAGACGTCGTCGGTGCGGCCGACGTAGGTGATGTAGCCGTCCGCGTCGACCGTGGCGACGTCCCCGGTGTGGTAGTACCCGCCGGCCATCGCCTCGGCGGCGCGCCCGGAGTCGCCCTGGTAGCCGGTCATCAGCGGGAGCGGGTGCTGCGCGAGGTCCAGGCAGATCTCCCCCTCGCCCGGGCCCTCGACCCGGCGGCCGGTCAGCGGGTCGACCAGCACCACCGGGACGCCGGGCAGCGGGCGGCCCATCGACCCCGGCTTGACCTCCGACCCGGGCGTGTTGCCGACCTGCGCGGTGGTCTCGGTCTGCCCGTAGCCGTCGCGGATGGTCAGCCCCCAGGCGCGCCGGACCTGCTCGATGACCTCCGGGTTGAGCGGTTCCCCGGCGCCGATGACCTCGCGCAGCGCGCCGGGCCCGCCGGACAGGTCGGCGTTGATCAGCATCCGCCACACGGTGGGCGGCGCGCAGAAGGTGGTCACGCCCTGCTCGCGGAGCAGGGTCAGCAGCGCGGCCGGGTCGAAGCGCCGGTAGTCGTAGACGAGCACCGTCGCCTCGGCGATCCACGGGGCGAAGAAGCAGGACCAGGCGTGCTTGGCCCAGCCCGGCGAGGAGATGTTGAGGTGCACGTCGCCGGGCTGCAGCCCCAGCCAGTACACCGTCGACAGGTGCCCCACCGGGTAGGAGACCTGGGTGTGCTCCACCAGCTTCGGCCGCGACGTCGTCCCGGAGGTGAAGTACAGCAGCAGCGGGTCGCCGGGCGCGGTGCCCGGGTGCCCCACGGGCGTGGGCTCGAGCGCCGCGGCGTCGTGCAGGTCGGCCCAGCCCCCGGCCGGCCCGACGCTGATCCGGGTGTAGTCGCCGGGGACGTCGTCGAACTTGCCGACGTCGGCGGCGTTGCAGACGACGTGCCGGGCACCGCCGCGGGTGATCCGGTCGACCAGGTCCGCGGTGCCGACCGCGGTGGTGGTCGGCATGATCACCGCGCCGAGCTTCATCACCGCGAGCATCGACTCCCACAGCTCGACCTGGTTGCCGAGCATGAGCAGCACCGGGTCGCCCTTGCCGACGCCGCGGCCGGCGAGCCAGGCGGCCAGCCGGTCCGACGCCCGGGTCATCTCGGCGAAGGTCCGCCGCGTCGTCGTCCCGTCCTCGGTGACCACGACGAGCGCCGGGCGGTCGCTGTCCCGGGCCACCGCGTCGAACCAGTCGACCGCCCAGTTGAACCGCTCCCCCAGCTCCGGCCAGCGGAACTCGGCCACCGCCGCCTCGTGCCGGCCGCGCACGGCCAGCAGCTGGTCCCGGCTCGCCCGGTAGGCGGCGGTGACGTCCATGGCGGGGTCCTCCCTGCGCGTCGGCGGGTGCGCCCGGCGGGCTCCGGGTGCTCGGACCTCCGGACGCCGCGTGGCGCATGTCACTCTAGGCCCCGTCCAGCCCGGAACCCGCAGGCCACAGGAGTGGAACCGTGTTCGACGAGACGCTCACCGCGACCATCGCCGAGGCCCGCCGGCACGCCCTCGGCGACCTGCTGCGGCGCTCCGCGGCCCGGGTGCCGCGGAGGACGGCGCTGCGCTTCCGCGACCGGTCCCACACCTACGCCGAGCTCGACACCGTGGTCGACCGGGTCGCCAACGCGCTCACCGCCCGCGGCGTGGCGAAGGGCGACCGGGTGGCGCTGCTGTCGCACAACGACGACGGCTACGTGGTGCTCACCTTCGCCCTCGCCCGGCTGGGCGCCATCGCCGTCCCGGTGAACTTCATGCTGGGTGCCGGCGAGGTCGCCTACATCCTCGACCACTCCGGGGCCACCGGCGTCGTGGCCGAGGCCGCGCTGCTGCCGGTGGCGCAGGGGGCGATCGAGCAGGCCGGGCGGGTGGGCGAGGTCGGTGTCCGCGGCGTCCTGGGCGGGGACGGGGACCCGCCCGGCGGCTGGGAGGCGTTCGGGACCTGGGCGGCGCACGACGACGCGACCGCGCCGCAGGTCCCCGTCGCCGACGACGACGTGCTGCAGCTGATGTACACCAGCGGCACCGAGTCGCGGCCCAAGGGGGTGATGATGACCAGCCGCAGCCTGGTCGGCCAGTACGTCAGCTGCATCGTCGACGGGCGCTACAGCGCCGCGGACGTCGTCCTGCACGCGCTGCCGCTGTTCCACGTCGCGGCCCAGCACTGCTTCCTGAACCCGAACCTCTACCTGGGCGGCACCAACGTCGTCCTCGACGGGCCGGACCCGGCCACGGTGCTGGAGACCGTCGAGCGGGAGCGGATCACCAGCCTGTTCTGCCCGCCGACGGTGTGGATCGGGCTGCTGCGCCACCCCGACTTCGACCGCCGCGACCTGTCCTCGCTGGCCAAGGGCTACTACGGCGCGTCGATCATGCCGGTGGCGGTGGTCGAGGAGCTGCGCCGCCGGCTGCCGGGCACGGCGCTGTTCAACTTCTACGGCCAGACCGAGATGTCCGCGCTCGCCCTGGTGCTGTCGCCGGAGGACCAGTTGCGCAAGCCCGGGTCGGCCGGCACGGCGGTGGTCAACAGCGAGACCCGGATCGTCGACGAGGCCGACCGGCCCGTGGGCCCCGGCGTGGAGGGCGAGATCGTGCACCGCAGCCCGCACGCCACCGCCGGCTACTGGAACGACCCGGAGAAGACCGCGGAGGCGTTCCGCAACGGCTGGTTCCACAGCGGCGACCTCGGCGTGATGGACGAGGACGGCTTCACCACCGTGGTCGACCGCAAGAAGGACGTGATCAAGACCGGCGGGGAGAACGTGGCCAGCCGGGAGGTGGAGGAGGTCGTCCACCAGCACCCCGCGGTCGCCGAGGTCGCCGTCTTCGGCATCCCGCACCCGCGGTGGATCGAGGCGGTGGCGGCGGTCGTCGTCCTCCGCGAGGGGCGGACGGTGGACCCCGACGAGCTGGTCCGGTTCTGCCGGGAGCGGCTGGCCGGCTACAAGACCCCGCGGTACGTGGCCGTCGCCGAGACCCTGCCCAAGAACGCCAGCGGGAAGATCCTCAAGCGCGAGCTGCGGACGACGTTCGCGGACCTGGCCGGCTGACCGGCCCGGCGAGTCCCGCCGGGCCGCACCCGGAGCCGTCGGTTACCGTCCGGTACGTGTGGCACGGACCACACCCGAGCGACACCGGAGGACCCGTGCTCTACACCGCGTACCAGTGGCAGCAGCGGCTGACCGCGCCGGCCCGGACGACGACGGCGCTGACCGCACGGGCCCTGGAGGCGCTGCCGGCGCCGCTGGCCGCACTCCCCGCCGCCCGCCGGGTGCGGGCCGCCTGCCGGATCGTCGCCGACGCCCGGCCCACGCACGTCCGCCCGGAGTGGGGCATCGACTCCGTGGACGTCGACGGCCGGCCGGCCGAGGTGGCCGTGGAGCCGGTGCTGTCGACGCCGTTCGCCGACGTCCTGCACTTCACCAAGCCCGACGTCGCCGGCCAGCCGCAGGTGCTGGTCGTGGGGCCGATCTCCGGCCACTTCGCCACGCTGCTGCGGCCCACGGTCCGCACCCTGCTCGCCGACCACGACGTGTACGTCGTCGACTGGCACAACGCACGCGACGTCCCGGTGGCGGCGGGGCGCTTCGGGCTGGACGAGTACGTCGACCACGTCGTCCAGGCGATCCGGCACCTCGGCCCGGACACCCACGTCCTGGCCGTGTGCCAGCCCGCACCGCTGGTGCTCGCCGCCGTCGCCCTGCTGGCGGCGGACGGCGACCCCGCCCAGCCCCGCAGCGTCACGCTCATGGCCGGGCCCATCGACACCCGGGTCAACCCCAACCGGGTCAACGAGACCGCCGGCCGTCACCCGCTGTCGCGGTACGAGCGGATGCTGACCACCACGGTCCCGGCGCAGTACCCGGGCGCCGGCCGGCGGGTCTACCCCGGGGTCGCGCAGCTGACGGCGTTCATGTCGCTGAACCCGCGGCGACACCTCGGCGCGCACGTGGCGATGTACCGGGCCATGGTGGCCGGCGACGAGGCGACGGCGGCGACCACCCGAGCCTTCTACGACGAGTACGGCGCGGTCATGGACGTGCCCGCGGAGTTCTACCTGGAGACGCTGCGCCGCGTCTTCATGGAGCACGACCTGCCCCGCGGCGTCTTCACCTGGCGCGGCCGGACGGTCGACCCCTCCGCCATCGAGCACACCGCGCTGCTCACGGTCGAGGGCGCCCAGGACGACATGTGCTCGCCCGGGCAGACCGAGGCCGCGCACGCGCTGTGCACCGGGATCCCGGCCGAGCACCGGCGCCACCACCTGCAGCAGGGCGTGGGCCACTACGGGGTCTTCGCCGGCTCGCGCTGGGAGACCGAGATCTACCCGGTCCTGCGCGCCTTCATCGCCGAGCAGGAGGCCGCGCGGGAGGTGGTCCCGGTCGGCTGACCGGGACGGCGGGCGGCCCGCGCCCGGGCCCGCAGCAGGACGGCGACGCCCAGGACCGCGGGGCGGCCGGCGGTCAGCGGCGGTGCCAGCGGACCGCGCCGTACGCGGACGTGCCGAGCACGATCGAGGAGAGCACGACGCTGCGCGGCGCCACGTCACCGCCCCGGCGCGCCACCAGCACGGCCGCGGCGTCGAGCGCGGTCAGCAGCAGGGTGACCTCCGTCGTCCGCCGGGCCTGCGGCGCGGGGGTGACCAGCAGGGCCGCGCCCATCGCGATGTTGCGGGCCGCGGCCAGCCGGACCAGCAGCGGCAGCAGCACGTCGGTGCGCGTGCCGGTGTCGTCGGCCCCCAGCAGGCGGGGCAGCGCCCGCGGGGCGAACAGCGCCGCCGTCCCGATCCAGATCGACAGCGTCCCGATGGTCTTCCGGGTGACGTCCCAGTCCCTCGCCATGGCCGGTCACTGCCCGCCGGGCGACCGCGCCAACCGGCGCCCTGCGGCGATGACCAGCACCATCGCCAGGAACGGCAGGGTGACGACGCTGGCCACCCCGTCGCTGACCGTGGCGACGGCGAAGGCCACGGCGCCCGGTGCGTCGAGCGGGCCGAGCACGCCGTCGACGCCGAGCGCGGCGATCGAGGGCGGCAGCGTGAGCAGCGCGGAGACCGCTCCCCCGAGGACGACGCCCAGCGCGACCGCACCCGGCGCCGTCCGGACCGCGCGCAGCGCCAGGCCGGTGCCCCGCCCCAGCGCCCCGCGCGGGGCGAGCCGCCCGCCGCCGGGCAGCGCGGCCACCGCGCCGGTCACCCACAGCTGGGCGACCAGGGCGGTGCCGAAGCCGACGACGTCGACCAGCAGGGCGGCCACGACGCTCGGGCTGTCGTGCACGAGCAGCTGCCGTGCCACGTCGGGGACGGTGTTGACGGCCGTGGCCAGCAGCGCGGCGAGGTAGGCGGGGCGCCGGTGCCGGACCAGGGCCGCCAGGGCGGCGCGCACCACGCCCACCGGCGTCACGGGCGGGTGGCGACGAGGGCGGTCCAGCAGCCGGCCAGCCGGGTCTGCTGGCCGACGACGGTCAGCCCGGCGCCGCGGCAGGCGGCGGCGATGCCCTCCGGGGTGGGCCGGTCGCCGTCGGCCGGGTGCCGCGACACCGCCCGCAGCGGGCGGCTGTCGACGAACCGCGCGGTCATCTCGCAGGAATAGAACCGCCCGCCGGGGCGCAGCACGCGGGCGGCCTCCCGGACGACGTCCCGCCACGCGTCGCTGTGGTGCAGCACGTGGTAGCCGAACACCGCGTCGTAGGCCGCCGCGGCGGCGGTCAGCGACGTCGCGTCGCCCTCCTGCACGTCGACCCGCGTACCCAGGTCGCGCACCGCCTCCCGGCAGGCCGCGACGCTCGCGCCGAACCGCTCGACGCCGTCGGCGTGCCCGGCCCCGAAGACCTCGAGCGCCAGCCGCAGCCCGGTGCCGCGGCGGCCGGTGCCGAGCTCGAGCACCTGGCCGCCGGGGACCCGCCCGCCCAGCCGGAGCAGGAGGGGCGCCTCGATGCGGCGCTGCGCCAGCGCCCGGAGGCGGGAGTTGACCCAGAGCCGGTTGGCGTCGACGAGGGTCGGCGGGACGGGGCGGCTGGTCGGCATCGTGCCGTCCTGCCCCGGAGGCGCCGGGGGTAACCGGCGGGTCAGCCCCGGTAGTTCACGTGCGGGTGGTCCATGTGGTTCGCGGTGCGGCTGCCGCGGTCGGCCATCGACTTCCAGGAGCCGCCGGGCGAGGAGAGCATCCGCTGCTCCCAGATGATGTAGTCCACACCGAGCTCGTCCCAGTGCGCGATGTGGTACTCGACGATCGCGTCGCCGAGTGCCGAGTCGCTCATGACCATGTAGTCCAGCGCCAGGCCCGACGGGTGCCCACCGGGGTCGGCGGCGCTGGGCCGGGTGCCGCCGAGGGTGATCGAGGCGGCGCCGGGCACGTTGCTCACCACGGCGTTCGCGGCGGCCTGCACCACGGCGGCGACCGGGCCCGAGCTGTTCGTGATCTTCGCGACCGCGCCGGCCGCGGCCGCGGCCCGCGGGGCAGCGGCGGCGGGCGCGGCCTCACCGGCCTGTGCGGGAGCGGCCGCGGTCGCGGACGCCTGGGCCGCCTGCGCCGCCGCGGCCTCCTCGGCGGCCTTCGCGGCCGCCTCCGCCTCGGCCTTCGCCTTGGCGGCGGCCTCCGCCTCGGCCTTCTGCCGGTCGAGCACCGCCTGGTCGGCGGCGGCCTGGGCCTGCTGCGCGGCGGTCTCCGCGGCCTCGCGGCTGCTGCGGCTGGCGGCCAGGTCCTGCAGCGGCTGCAGCTGCTCGGTCACGTCGAGCGGCGCGGCCTGGGCGGTCAGCCCGAGCTCCTGGGCGACGCTGACGGTCGCCGCCGGGACGGCCTCGGCCTGGGCGGCGGGCTCGGGGCCGACGACGACGCCGACCAGGACGGCGCCGGCGGTGGCCACGCCCAGGTACAGCGCGGGACGGCGGACGGCAGCGGGGGGACGGCGGCGCGAGCGGGCGGGGCGGCCGTAGGTGATGCGGCGTGACATGGGGTGGGGGGTCTCCGAGGCGTGCGGGCGCAGCGGCGCGACGGGGCGCTGCGGGGTGACGGGGAGTGGCCGTGCGGGACGCCGCTGCTCGCGGGGGGAGCGGCTGGGAGCCGGTCGAGCGCGGGTGCTCGGTCGGGAGCCGGCGGGCGTCCTCGTCGGGTCAGGTGCGGCGGCGCACCCGGGTCCGGAGCCGGCGGGCTGGTGCGGCAGGGCAGGGGCACGCCATCCGGCGGCTCTCCGTTCTTCCGTGAGCCGCCTACCGGGTTAGCTGACGGGTTCGGGCGGGAAGCAGCCCTACCTGCACCCGGACGTGCGTCCAGGAGCGGGATTCACCCCAGTACTGCGGTGGGTCCCCGGCTCGCCCCGGAGGGCGACTCGGCGGCGTCCGGGCGGGCCCCCCACGGGGGCGTGACGACCGACCGGACGCATCGACCGTAGCTGCGTTATGCAGCTGTGACAATCCGCGGTCGCCGATCTCGTGCGTGACACGCGTCGCGGACCCACCGGTCCGCCGACCCGGGCTGCTACGGCGGCGCCGGGGAGCTGGCGGGCGGAGCTCACCCAGGAACCCTCCCGGGGCTCCGCCCGCGGTCAGCATGCTGGCGACCCACCGGTTCCGCAACAGGTGTCCACGACGTCCGAGCCTCGCCGGGCGCCGGCCCCGCCCCTGGCCGGCAGCCCGACGGACGGGACCCGTCGCGGGCACCGGGACCGGTCGCGCAGTGGCGCCCGGTCGCGGACCGGGGGTTCCCCGCGGTGCGGCGGGGCACCTCCTCCCCATGAGCGAGATGGACCCGCGGGACCCCAGCACCCTCTACGCGGAGGGGCCGGTCACCGCCGAGCCACCCGAGGACGACGTGCCCGAGACCTCGCCGCTGCCCGACTCCGGCGGCACCGGCCCGGGCCCGGACGACCTCGACCGGCTGCTCTGAAGGAGGACCCCGTCCTCCCCGCCCCTCGCGGGCCCGGGGCGGGGAGGACGGGGCCGCGGAGGATCAGCCGACGTAGTTGACGTGCGGGTGGTCCATGTGGTTCGCCGTCGCGCTGCCGCGGTCGGCCATGGCCTTCCACGCGCCGGTCGGCGAGGTCAGGATCCGCTGCTGCCAGATGACGTACTCGACACCCAGCTCGTCCCAGTGGGCGACGTGGAAGGCGACGATCGCGTCGCCGAGGGCGGCGTCGCTGCCGACCATGTAGTCCAGCGCCAGGCCCGACGGGTGGCCGTTCGGGTCCGTCGCGCTGGGGCGGGTGCCGCCGAGGGTGATCGAGCCGGCGCCGGGCACCTCGCTCACCACCCGGTTCGCGGCGGCCTGCACCTGCGGGGCCACGTCCCCGGCACTGTTGGTGATCTCGGCGGTGACCGCCGGGGCGGGTAGCGGAGCGGCAGCGGCCAGCGGCAGCGCCGGGGCGGCGGCAGCGGGAGCCGACTGACCGACCGAGCCGGCCACCGGCGCCGGGGCGGCCGGCTCCGACGCCGCGGTCACCAGCACCTGACCGGGGAAGATCCGGTTCGGGTCGGCGCCGATGACGGTGACGTTGCGCTGGTACAGGTCCCGCCACGACTGGCCGTGGGCGGCGGCGATCTTCGCGATCGTGTCCCCGCGCTCGACGGTGTGGCCGGCGTCCGCGGCGGCGGCTGTGGCCGCCACGGGGAGCTCGACGGCGTGCGTGGGGAGGGGGGCGGTCGTCCCGGCGAGGGCCTGGCCCGGGGAGCTCAGGACGCCGAACCCGACGACGGTGGCGCCGGCGGCGACGGGCGCCTTGGCGAGCACCTTCTTGGTGCGGACGTAACGGGGTGCGCGGTGCTTGGCCATGGTGATCTCCGATCACCGCCGGCGAGGTGAGCTGTCGGGTTCGGGCGATCGGTGCCCGGCCGCGGTCTCGCGGCTTCACCCCGAGGCGCGCGGGAGCCCGGGGTCTGTGCCCGGGTCGGAGCGCGCCGTGGTCGTGGGTCCCCCACCCCTGCCCTGGGATCTGGAGGCAACCGGTGGGCAGGGTTTGGCGGAACCGGCGCCGCGCTCTTCTTTGCTGAGCGCACACGAAACGCTACGTGCAGTCATGTGAACTGTCGTCGTGACGCCGGTCACAATCCGGTCCCGGAACGGCGCGCCGCAGGTCGCTCCGGCGTGTCGGCCGACTGCGTCGCCCGTCACGTCGGACGGCGGCCCGGTCGCCGGGAGGCGGTCAGCGGGGGGTGCGGTGCGCGTCGAGCCAGGCGACGACGTCCCCGAGCACGGCGTCCTTCTCCGGCTCGTTGTGCGGCTCGTGGAAGAGCCCCTCGTAGGTCCTCACCGTGAGGTCCGCGGAGCCGGCGTGCGCGCGGACGACCTCGCTCGCGGCCGGCGGGACCAGCCGGTCGGCGGTGCCGTGCAGGACCAGCAGCGGCAGGGTGAGCGAGGGCAGCCGCTGCGGCATGGCCAGCGCGGTGGTCATCAGCTCGGCGCCGGTGCGGGCGACCATCTTCCCGGTGTGGTTGAGCGGGTCGGTCCGGTAGTCGCGGACCACCTCCGGGTCCCGGCTGACCGCCTCCGCGTCCAGCTGCAGCACCCCGACGTCGGGCAGCACGCGGGACAGCAACGGCGCCACGGTCCGCTGCACGGCGTTCGCGGCGCTGGTGTCCAGCGCCGCCGCGGAGATCACCGCGCCGGTGACCCGGGGGTCCGGCGTCCCGGTCAGGTACTGCAGGGCGACCAGCCCGCCCAGGCTGTGCCCGTAGACGAACAGCGGGACGCCGGGGTGCTGCTCGCCGGCGTACCGCACCAGCGCGGCGACGCCGTCGACGGCGGCGGCCATGCTGCCGATGTTGCCGCGCCGGCCCGGCGAGCGGCCGTGGCCGGGGTGGTCGACGGCGTGCGTCGCGTAACCCGCGGCGGCCAGCCGCTCGGCGACGTACCGGTAGCGGCCGCCGTGCTCGTGCGCGCCGTGCACCAGGACGACGGCGCCGACCGGCCCGGGCACCGTCCAGGCCTGCCGGTACTGCCCCGAGGACAGCGTGCCCTCGGTGTGCGCGGGCCGGGCAGCGGTCATCGGGCGGACCTCCTCGTCGGGGTGGCGGTGCCAGCGCATCCTGCAGCAGCCGGCGGACCGGCTGCCCGCGGGTCGCCGGGCGGCCCTAGGTTGGAGGCCATGCCGAGCACGTCGCCGGGCGCCGCGCCCGGAGGGACCGTCCGCGACCTGGGCCTGCCGGCGCGGGCGGTCACCGCGCTGACCCGGGCCGGGATCACCACCACCGAGCAGCTGGCCGCACTCACCCGCGCCGAGCTGGTCGCCGTCAACGGGCTGGGCCCGGGCACGGTGGCCGCCATCCGCCGCGTCGTCCCCGAGCCGCCCGGCCGCCTCGCGCCGCCGGAGCCCGCCCCGCCGGGGGACGACGAGGAGTCGCCGGCCGCCCCGGCGATCCCGTCCTTCGAGTCGCTGCGCTCGACCCGCCGCCGGACGACGGTCGACCTGATCGTGCCGGCGACCCCTCCCCCCGCCGATCCCGTGCCGTCGGCCCCCCGGCCGCCCGACTACGCCGACCTGTGGCGCCTCGGGGTGGCGCTGGGCTCGGCCGCGGCGACCCTGCCGCTGCGGCTGACCCTGTTCGCCGTCCGGGAGCCCGCCCGCCGGCTGCGGCGGCTGCTCCGCGGGTAGCGCCGAGGCCCGGAGGCGCCGCCCGGGCACCCGAGGCCGGCGCGCCGCCGGTCGCCGGCTCTGACAAGCTCGCGCGGTCGTCGTTCCCCACCGTGCAGGAGGACCCGTGCGCGCCGCCCAGATCGCCACCCTCGACGGCCCCTCGGCCATCTCCGTGGTCGACGTCCCCGAGCCCGACGCGGACGGCCGGGTGGTCATCGACGTGCACGTCGCCGGCGTGACCTTCCCCGAGGTCCTGCTCAGCCGCGGCGAGTACCAGGTCAAGCCGGAGCTGCCGTTCGTCCCCGGCAGCGAGGTCGCCGGCGTCGTCCGCAGCGCGCCGGAGGGCAGCGGCCTGCAGCCCGGCCAGCGGGTGGCGGCCTTCCCCGGCTTCGGCGGCTTCGCCGAGGTGGCCGCGGCCGACCCGGGCTTCGTGTTCCCGCTGCCCGACGGCGTGGGCTTCGAGCAGGGCGCGGCGCTGCCGATGAACTACCTGACCATGCACTTCGCGCTGGTCCGCCGCGGCCGGCTGCAGGAGGGCGAGACGGTGCTGGTGCACGGCGCGGCCGGCGGCCTGGGGACGGCGGGCATCCAGCTGGCCAAGGCCTACGGCGCCCGCGTGCTCGCCGTGGTGTCCAGCGAGGCCAAGGGCGCGACGGCGCGGGCCGCGGGCGCCGACGAGGTGGTGCTCGCCGACGGCTTCCGCGAGCGGGTGAAGGAGCTCACCGGCGGCCGCGGCGTCGACGTCGTCGCCGACCCGGTGGGCGGCGACCGGTTCACCGACTCGCTGCGCAGCCTCGCCCGCGAGGGCCGGCTGCTGGTCCTCGGCTTCACCGGCGGGGAGATCCCCACGGTCAAGGTCAACCGGCTGCTGCTCAACAACGTCTCGGTCGTCGGCGTCGGCTGGGGCGCCTTCTGGACGGGCGACCCCGGCTACGTGCAGGAGCAGTGGCGGGACCTGCAGCCGCTTCTCGAGCGCGGCGCGCTGGACCCGGTGCTCGGCACGGTGCACGACCTGGCCGACGCCGCGGCCGCGGTCACCGAGCTCGACGAGCGCCGCGCGACCGGCAAGGTGCTGCTCCGGGTCCGCTGAAGAAGGACCACCCTCCTCCCCACGCCCCGCAAGCTCGGCGCGGGCCCCGGAAGGGGGGCCGAAACGGGTCAGTCCGTCGGCGACGCGGGCGCGGTCGGCGGGGTCGGCGGCGTAGTCGGTGCGGAAGGTGGAGCGGTGCCTGTCGGCACCGACCCGGTCGCCTCGCAGGCGGCGGTCCCGGCCTGCAGCCGCTGCTGCAGCGGCTGCAGCCGGCGGACCACCTCGTCGAGCTGGGCCGCGTCCAGCGACGCCGCGGCGGCGCCGAGGTCGTCGACGGTCGCGGCGATGTCCCGCGCGGCGTTGAGCGCGCGCAGGCAAGCGGCGTCGACCACGACGGGGCCGGTCGGCTCGGCCGGACCCGGCGGCGGCGCGGCCGGCTCGGACGCCACGGCCCCCTGCGCCGTCGTCGCCACGGGCGCGTCCTCCCCCAGCAGGCCGACCAGCAGCACCCCGGCGGCCAGGCCGAGGACGAACGTCCCGGTGGCGAGCCAGCGGGTCCAGCCGCGGTCCGCCCGGCCCTCCGGCGGCTCCTCCTGGCGCCGCGAGACCGGCTGTGCCATCGGTCGTCCTCTCGCCCGGCGGTCCCGAGAGGCCGGTCGTACCCTGCGGGAGCAGCGATACGCGCCGGTCCAGGCTGGTGGGAGGCCGCGTTGTCCGCACGGCACTGGGGCGGGTCCCTCGTCCGGGCCCCGGCGGCCGCGCTGCGTGCCGGAGGCCGGGCCGCCCGGACGGCCGTGGTGGCCGGGCGGTGGCTCGTCCTGGCCGGCTGGCTCGTCCTGGCCGTGGCGGCCGTCCTGCTCCCCGAGCCCAGCGGCGGTGGCGGCGGGGACGACGTCGGCGGGCTGCTCCCCCCGGGCAGCGAGGCGGTAGCCGTGCAGGCGCGCAGCCTGGAGCTGTTCCGGGTGCCGGTCCTCTCCGAGACCACCGTCGTCGTGCACGACCCCGAGGGGCTGGACCCGCTCACCCGGGCCGACGTCGCCCTGTGGGCCCTGGCGCACACCCAGGCCACGCTCGAGGGCACCGTGTCGCCGAGCGGCGAGCAGGTCGTCGCGGCGGTGCCGATCCCGACCTCGGCGCCCGACACCGCGGTCACCTACCTGTACGTCACCCAGGGCACCTCGCTCGCGGAGGCGACCTCGCTGGCCCGCCAGTACGCCAGCCACTTCGACAACCAGGCCTCGGTGCAGACCTCCGTCACCGGGCTGACGCCGGCCCGGGTCGCCCAGGCCGAGTACCTGGAGTCGCGGCTGCTGGTCTTCGAGGTGGCGACGCTCGTCCTGATCGCGGTCGTCGTGGCGCTCACCTTCCGCTCGGTCGTCGCGCCGGTCGTCGTGCTGTTCGTCGCGGGGCTGGGCTACGTCGTCGCGGTGCACGTGCTGGCCGTCGCCGCGGCCGCCCTCGGCTTCGCCCTGCCCGACCAGCTCCGGCCGCTGACCGCCGCCCTGCTCATCGGCGTGGTCACCGACTACTGCGTGCTCTTCTTCTCCGGCTACCGGCGACAGCTGGACCGCGGCCTGCACCGGCACGAGGCGGCCCGCCGGGTCGTGCTCACCGAGGGGCCGATCGTGGCCGTCGCCGGGGTGACCGTCGCGGCGGGGACGGCGGCCCTGCTGGTCGCCGAGTTCGCCCTGTTCCGGGCGTTCGGCCCGGCCCTGGCGCTCACCGTGGTGGTGGGGCTGCTCGTGTCGCTCACCCTCGTCCCCGCCGTCCTGGCCGTCCTCGGCCGGTGGCTGTTCGCCCCGTCGCCGGTCAGCGGCGGCCGGGCCCTGGAGGCCGGTGCCGGACGCGGCACGCGGTGGCTGGCGCGGGTGCTCGCCGGCCGGCGGGGGGCCGTGGCCGGGCTGCTGCTGGGGGTCGCCGTGCTGGTCCCGGCGGCGCTGCCGCTGTCGGACATGCGGCTGGGCGTGTCGTTCTCCAGCGCGCTGCCGGACGACGACCCCGTGCAGCGCGGCGCCCAGGTGCTCGAGGACACCGGCGTCCGCGGCATCACCGCGCCGATCGAGGTGATCCTCGAGGGCGAGGACGTCGCCCGGCAGCGGGAGGCCCTCACCCGGCTGCAGGAGGCGCTGGCCGCCCAGCCCGGGGTCGCACGGGTCCTCGGACCGGCGCAGAACCCGCTCCCGGAGGAGTACGGCATCGTCTTCTCCGAGGACGGCGACGCGGCCCGGTTCGTGGTCGTCTTCGACAGCGACCCGCTGGCGGCCACCGCGATCGCCGACCTGCGCACGCTGCGCGACCGCCTCGACGGGCTGGTCGCCGGAGCCGGCGTCGAGGGCGTGACCGTGGGGGTCACCGGCCAGACCGCGATCGCGAGCGAGCTGGACCGGATCACCCGCGACAACCTGCAGCGCACCCTCGTCGCGGTGCTCCTGGTGGAGCTGGTCATCCTGTCGCTGTTCCTGCGCGCCCTGCTGACACCCCTGGTGCTGCTCGCGCTGAGCGCCCTGGGCGTCGCGGCCGCCCTCGGGCTGACCGTCGTCGTCTTCCAGGGCGTGCTCGGGGAGCCGGGCCTCACCTTCTACGTGCCCTTCGCCACCGCCGTGCTGCTGCTGGCCCTCGGGTCGGACTACAACGTCTTCGCCGTCGGCGCGATCTGGGAGCAGGCCGGCCGGCGCCCGCTCGCCCAGGCCATCGCCGTCGCCATGCCGGCGACCGCCCGGGCGATCAGCGCCGCCGGCCTGATCCTGGCCGCCACGTTCGCCATGGTCGCGATCATCCCGCTGAGCACCTTCCGCCAGATCGCCTTCGCGATGGCGGTCGGCCTGCTGATCGACACGTTCGTCGTCCGGCCGGTGCTCACCCCCGCCGTGCTCACCCTCCTCGGCCGCAGCGCCGGCTGGCCGGGCCGGCGGATCCGCACCGGGGCCGCCCGGCCCGGGGCCGGCGAACAGCAGGGGATGCTGGCCGAGGAGTCCGCGCGGCAGCGCACCGACGCGCCGCCCCGCACCACGGTCGGGGCAGGCGGGCAGACGTGAGCGGCGGCCCGGCGCCCGCCGGCCACGGCCCGGGGGGCCACCGCCGCCCTCGCGGCGGTCGTCGTCCTGGGGACGGCGCTGCTGCTCGGGGCGGCCGAGTGGCTCGCCCGGGTCGGGGCGGAGTCCGTGCTGGCCCGCGCCGTGCAGGAGCGGACCGGCGTGCTGGAGCCGCCCGAGGTGGAGGTGCACGGCAGCCCGGTCCTGCTCCAGGCGCTGCGCGGTCGCTACGACGACGTCGAGGTCGACGTCGACACCCTGTCCTCCGGCCCGGTGCGGCTGCGCGACGTCCACGCCGAGCTGTCCGGCGTGTACCTCTCCTTCCACGACCTGCTCGACGGCAACACCGACCGGATCTACGTCGAGCGGTCCGCCGAGCAGGCCCTGCTCACCTACGACGACCTCGACCGCTACCTGCGCTTCACCGGCCGCCCCCTCGACGCCGAGCCGGCCGGCGACGGGCAGCTGCGCCTCACCGGGACCGTCGACGTGCTCGGTGGGGCGCGGCCGGTCTCCGCCCTCGCCCGGGTCGCCGCCGAGGAGGGCGCGCTGCTGGTGCGCCCGGAGGAGCTGAGCACGCCCGTGCCGCTGGACGGCGTCGAGGAGGCCCTGCTGACCCAGCGGTTCACCTTCCCGGTGCCCCTGGACCCCCTGCTGTTCGAGGACCGCGGCGTCGACGTCACCGTGCAGCCGGACGGCCTGGCGATCCGCACCGCCGGCAGCGGCGTCGTCCTCGGCTCCTGACCCGCGGGTCACGGGAGTGTGACGGAAACCACCTTCACCGGGTGGGTCCCGGCCGGCGTTCCTACCGTCGGGAGCATGGACACGACCACGACCCACCGTCGCCGGATCGCGCCCGGTGTGCTCGCCGGCGCCCTGCTGCTGGTGCCGCTGGCCGGGTGCGGGGGTTCCGGTGACGACGCCGCGCCGGAGGCGACCGCGACGGCGTCCGCTCCCGCCGAGGGGACCACCGCGCCGTCGGGGACCGCCGAGCCCGGCGCGACCGGCAGCGACGGCGGCACGAACGCCGACGTCGACTGCGCGGGCACGTCGTGCTCGGTGACCCTCGCCGGGAACGGGGCGCAGGCGGAGGTCCTGGGGACGCCGATCGTCCTGGGCGCCGTGGAGAACGGCCGGGCGACCGTCCGGGTCGGCGACCAGGAGCTCACCTGCGGCCAGGGGGAGAGCGTCTCGGCCGGCCCGCTGACCCTCGCCTGCACGACCGTCACCGAGGACGCGCTGACCCTGACCGCCTCCCTCGGCTGACCCCGCAGACGTCGCCTTCTTCGACGTCATGACGGTAGCGATGTATCGTTACCGTCATACGGGACGTCGAGGAGGGCGTGATGCACCCCATGCGAGACCACGGTGGCCGCACCACCGGCCGCCGCCACCACCACCCGCGTCGCGGCCACCCGGGCGCCTTCGACGGGCCGGCCGGACCGCGCCGCGGAGGCCGTGGCCGGGCCGCGCGCGGCGACGTCCGCGCCGCCGTCCTGCTCCTGGTCGCCGAGCAGCCGATGCACGGCTACCAGCTCATGCAGGCGATCGCCGACCGCAGCGGCGGCCGGTGGACCCCCAGCCCGGGCGCGATCTACCCGACCATCAGCCAGCTCGAGGACGAGGGCCTGGTCGCCGTCACCGCCGAGGCCGGCCGCAAGCTCGTCACGCTCACCGACGCCGGCCGCCGGCACGTCGAGGAGCGCCGGGAGACCTGGGCCGACCCGTTCGCGGGACGCGGCGCGTCCGACCCCGCGACCGACCTCCGCGGCCCGCTGGAGGAGGTGCACGCCGCCGTCCGCCAGGTCGCCCGCACGGGCACCGACGCACAGCGGGCCGCCGCGGCCGGCGTCCTCGCCGAGGCCCGCCGGTCGCTCTACCTGCTGCTGGCCGACGGTCCCGAGGCGCCCGCCGGTGGACCCACGGCCGCCGGCTGAACCCGCCGATCGGGTCGCGGTCCCCCGCCAGAGCAGCACCGACTGCACCACCGGCCGAGCACCCTGGTGCGCCGTGCGCTGGCGTGAGCGGTGTGCGCCACGGAGAGTCGGACGGGTGACCACCACGCACACGCCGGTCGAGCACCTCGACGTGCTGGTCGTCGGGGCCGGGATCTCCGGCATCGGCGCCGGGCGGTACCTGACCACGGAGCTGCCGCGGAGGAGCTTCGCGATCCTGGAGGCGCGCGAGACCTCCGGCGGCACCTGGGACCTCTTCCGCTACCCCGGCATCCGGTCGGACTCCGACCTGCACACCTTCGGCTACGAGTTCAAGCCGTGGCGGGACGAGCAGTCCATCGCCGACGCGCCGCGGATCCTCGCCTACCTCCGCGAGACGATCACCGAGAACGGCCTCGACGAGCGCATCCGCTACTCGCACCGGGTGCTCTCCGCCGCCTGGTCCACGCCCGAGGCCCGCTGGCTGGTCGAGGTCGAGCGCACCGGCACCGGGGAGCGGCTGCAGCTGTCGGCGGGCTGGCTGTTCTGCGCCGGCGGCTACTACCGCTACGACGAGGGCTTCACCCCGGTGTTCGACGGCCGCGAGCGCTTCCGCGGCCCGATCGTGCACCCGCAGCACTGGCCGGAAGGACTGGAGTACGCCGGCAAACGCGTGCTGGTCATCGGCAGCGGCGCCACCGCGGTCACGCTGGTGCCCGCGCTGGCGGAGACCGCCGGCTCCGTGACGATGCTGCAGCGGACGCCGTCCTACGTCATGCCGGTACCGCGCACCGACGTCCTCGCCGACAGGCTGCGCGCCTGGTTCGGCGACGAGCGCGGGTTCGCGCTCACCCGGCGCAAGAACATCGCCCGCGGCATCGGGATCTGGAGGTTCTGCCAGAAGTACCCCAGGGCGGCGCGGAAGCTGATCCGCTGGGTCAACGCCAGGCAGCTGCCGGAGGGCTATCCGGTCGACGAGCACTTCAACCCGCCCTACGACCCGTGGGACCAGCGGCTGTGCGCCGTCCCCGACGGCGACCTGTTCCGCGCCATCCGCAACGGGACGGCGGACGTCGTCACCGACCGGATCGCGACCTTCACCGAGGACGGCGTGCTGCTGGAGTCCGGCCGGGAGCTGCAGGCCGACGTCGTCGTCACCGCCACCGGCCTCACCGTGCAGGCGATCGGCGGCATCTCGCTGACCGTGGACGGCGAGCCGGTGCACCTGCCCGACACGGTCACCTACAAGGGGATGATGCTGTCCGGCGTCCCCAACTTCGTGATCGCCATCGGCTACACGAACTCGTCCTGGACGCTGAAGATCGGCCTGCTGTGCGAGCACTTCTGCCGGCTGCTCGCGCAAATGGACGCGCACGGGTACGACGTCGCCCGGCCCGAGCCGAGCGACCCGGACATGCCGACCCGGCCGTTCCTCGACTTCGCCGCCGGCTACATCCGGCGCGCGGTCGACCAGCTGCCCCGCCAGGGCGACCGGCTGCCGTGGCTGACCTCGACGAGCTACTCCTCCGACGTGAAGCTGCTGCGCGCCGAGAGCGTCACCGACCCCGAGCTGCACCTGTCCCGCGCCGCCACCGCCGCGGCGGTGACCGCATGACGGCGGCCGAGTCCGACACCGACCGGCTCGTCGAGCTCACCACCGACCTCGTCCACAGCACCGCAGGAAGAACCCGATGAGCAGCGTGCGCGGCAAGGTCGCCGTCGTCACCGGCGCCGGCTCCGGCATCGGCCGGCAGCTGGCCCTCGAGCTGGCCCGCCGGGGCGCCCGTCTCGCGGTGTCCGACGTCGACGAGCCGGGCCTGGGCGAGACCGCCGAGCGGGCCAGGGCGCTGGGGGTGGAGGTGCACGCCTCCCGCCTGGACGTCAGCGACCGCACCGCCGTCGAGGCGTACGCGGAGACGGTGGCCGGGCACTTCGGCGTCGTGCACCAGGTCTACGACAACGCCGGCGTCGCGGGCGGGTCCACGGTGCTGGAGACCGACTGGGCCGAGTACGACCGCGTCTGGTCGGTCAACCTGTTCGGCGTCCTGCACGGCACCAAGGCGTTCCTGCCCCACCTGATCGCCTCCGGCGACGGGCACGTGGTCAACGTGTCCAGCCTCAACGGGATCATGGGCCAGGGCCGCATGACGGCGTACTGCACCAGCAAGTTCGGCGTCCGGGGCTTCACCGAGAGCCTGCGCGCGGAGGTGCTGGCCGCCGGGCACCCGGTGCAGGTCAGCGTCGTCCCACCCCGGCGGGGTCCGGACCAACATCGCGACGGCGGCGTTCGAGCACGCGAAGGCGCAGGGCCGGGAGCTCACCCCGGCCGAGGAGGCCCGCCACCGGGCCTACACCGAGAAGCTGCTCCGGATGCCGCCCGAGCAGGCGGCGCGGATCGTCGTCGACGGGGTGGAGGCCGGCCGGCCCCGCATCCTCGTGGGCAACGACGCCCGGGTCGTGGACCTGCTGGTCCGGCTGGCGCCCCGGCTCTACCCGGTGCTGGTCGCCCGCGCCGAGCGCCGGTTCGCCAGCGGCACCTGACCGCGGGGGACGGCGGACCCGGTCAGGGGCGGCCGGCGTCCGGCACGCGGGCGACGTCCGCCCCGCCCCCCGCCGACGGGTACCGGTCGAAGGCGGCGAGGTCGGCCAGCTGGAGGGTGCGGGCGACGTCGCTCGGTGAGACGACACCGACGACCCGGCCGCCGTCGAGGACGACCGCGCGGCCGTCGCTGCACCCCTCCATGCGCGGCAGCAGCCCGGTCAGCGGCTCGCCCGGCCGGGCCACGGGGATCTCCGCCGGTGGACAGGCGATGTCGCGCAGCCGCGTCGTGGCCCGGGCGGCGGGCGGCACCGAGCGCAGCCGGTTGAGCGTCACCAGGCCGACGAGGGCACCCGAGGGGTCGACGAGCGGATAGGTGCTGAAGCGCCGCACCAGGGCGACCTCGTGCAGGAACCGTTCGACGGTCTGGTCGGGGTCGGCGACGAGCGCGGGACTGCTCATGACCGCGCCCACCGCCAGCCCGCCCAGCCGCCCGGACACCCGCGCGTGCTGCTCCTCGGCCGTCGCCGCGTTCACCACGAACAGCCCGACCAGCGCGAGCCACAGCCCGCCGAACCCGCGGCCGGTGACCAGCTGCAGGAAGCCCAGCGCGATCAGGGCGAAGCCGAAGAGCCGGCCCGCACGCGCCGCGGTCACCGCCGAGGACCACGCGTCGCCGCGGAGGCGCCACAGCAGGGCGCGCAGCAGCCGCCCGCCGTCGAGCGGGGCGGCCGGGACGAGGTTGAAGACGGCGAGCGCCACGTTGATGCCGGCGAGGTACTCCGGGACGGCGACCGGCAGGCCGTCGGCGCCCGCGAGCCGCGCCACGAGGGCGCCCCCGGCGAGGAGGACGCCGAGGAGCAGGCTGGTGAGCGGGCCGACGCCGGCGATGCGGAACTCCGCCCCGGGCGTGCGGGCGCCTCCCCTGAGCCGGGCGACACCGCCCAGCAGCCACAGGGTGATGCCCTCCACCTCGACCCCGTTGCGGCGGGCCACCAGGGCGTGGGCCAGCTCGTGCGCCAGCAGCGAGGCGAGGAAGGCCACCGCGGCCGCGATCCCCGCGGTGACGTACGCGGCGGCACCGCGGCCGGGCAGCACGAGGGGGAACCGGCCGAAGGCCAGCCCTCCCGCGATGATCAGCACGATCACCAGGACGCTGGCGTTCACGCCGACGCGGATCCCCGCGATCCGACCCAGGGCGAAGGTCTCGCTCACGTGGCGCCTCCCACGGCGGATCCCGGTCGAGGGTCACCCGCCGCCCGGTCGGCCAGCCGGAGCACCGCCCCGGCGACCACGTCCGGCCGCATCCGGAGGTCCCGGCGTCCGTCCACCCTCACCAGCCCGGTGGCACCGGTGGGCAGCTCCATGGACGGAGGGTGCCCCCGCCGTCGGACGGTGACACGCGATCGGGCGCCGTGACAGGCTCCGACGGCGGGCCGGATGCGGCCCGCCCACCACCCCTGACCAGGAGGAACGATGGCCTTCCGCGGCATGATGGCGCGCCTGGGCTCCGGCGGCGCCGGCGTCGAGACCGTGCTGGACCGGCAGGAGACGACCCCGGGCGGGGCGGTGACCGGCACCGTCCACGTCACCGGCGGCAAGGTCCCGCAGGACGTCACCGAGGTCCGCGTCGCGCTGCAGGCCACCGTCGAGGTGGAGAGCGGCGACAACTCCTGGCGCGAGGAGGTCACCTTCGGCACGGTCGCCGTCGCGGGCGCCGCGCGGATCGAGCCCGGCGCGCAGCACGCCCTGCCGTTCAGCCTGCCGGTGCCGTGGCAGTGCCCGGTCACCGCGATCGACGGCTGGCAGCTGCGGGGCATGCGCGTCGGCCTGCGCACGCGGCTGGACATCGCGGGCTCGGTCGACCCGGGCGACCTCGACCCGGTGACCGTGCTGCCGCTGCCGGTGCAGCGCACCGTGCTGCACGCGCTGGACGGCCTGGGCTTCGCGTTCCGCGGCGCCGACGTGGAGAAGGGCCGCATCCGCGGCAGCGAGCTGCCCTTCTACCAGGAGGTCGAGTTCGCCCCGCCGTACGGCCTGCGCGGGCGGGTCAACGAGCTGGAGGTCACCTTCCTCGCCGACCTGCAGGGCGTGGACGTCGTCCTGGAGGTCGACCGGCGCGGCGGGCTGCTCAGCGAGGGGCGCGACGTCGGCGGGCGGCTGCGGCTGGCGCACACCGACACCGACGTGCGGGCCGTGGCCGCCCAGCTGGACGCCGTCGTCCGGCAGCTGGGCACCCGCCGCGGCTGGTTCTGACCCCGGCTCACCGCCTGCCGGCCATCAGGACACCGGCCACGGGCAGGGCGACCGCCGCGGCCGCGGCAGCGAACACCGCGACCTGCACCGGACCGGCCGAGCCCGCGGCGGCGACGGCGGCCCCGGCGGCACCCACCCCCAGGGCGGCACCGACCAGCACCAGCGAGAGGACGGCGCGGTCGGTGCCCTCCTCGCCGTCCTCGGCCGGCCGCCGTCCGGCCGTCACCAGGCGTGCGCCCTGCGCGGCCAGCACCGCGGCCACCAGCAGCAGCACGACCAGCACGACCCAGTCCACGGCGGGGGCGTACCCGGCCGGGCGCGGGAACCGCACCCGGCCCGAGGTCGTCACCGAGTCGTAACCGGGCCGGTCGCGGTGTGACGACCCGGTGTCGATCCGTGCCGGGACGGCGGTGCGCACCACCGGGCGGGATACCCGGTCCCCTGGACCGACCCGGCTCCGGCGAGAGGACGCGCAGTGACCCCGCGGCGGCGGCTGCTCCTCCCCCTGCTGCTGCTGGCCCTGCTGGCCGCGTGCGGCCTGGGGCCACAGCCGCGCGGCGAGCCGGTGCCCCTCCCCGAGGCGCTGCCCACCCCACCCCGCCCGCCCGGCAGGGGTGGCGACGACGTCGTCGTCTACCTGGTCGCCGGGTCGCGGCTCGAGCCGGTGGCGCGGGCGGTCCCCGAGGGCCGACCGCAGGACGCCGTCGACCAGCTGCTGGCCGGGCCGACGCGCGCCGAGGTCGCCGGCGGCCTGCGCACCGCGCTGTCCCCGCAGCACCTGACCGTGCTCACCGGCCCCGACGACGACGGCACCGTGACCGTCACGGTCACCCGCGGCTTCGCCGGCATCGGCGGCGGCAACCAGCTGCTGGCCGTCGCCCAGGTCGTCTGGACGGTCACCCAGTTCCCCCAGGTCGACGACGTGCTGTTCGCCCTCGACGGCGGCCTGGTCGCCGTGCCCACCGACGACGGCCTCACCGACCGGCCGGTGGTCCGGTCGGACTTCAGCTCGGTCGCGCCGGCGGCCTCCTCGTCACCGTCCCGTCATCCCACCGCCTCGCAGACCGGCGGGCGGTGACGGAGGCGTGACGAAGCCCCCGTCCGGCGCGGACCCCCCGGCCGGGGCGGGCAGGCAGTCCGCGCACACCCCGCCCGGGACGCCCCCGGGCCACGAGAGAGGACCGTTCATGCGCACTCCCCTGCCCCGCACCGTCCGCACCGCCGCCGTCGCGGTCGCCGCCGTCTCCACCCTGGGCCTGTCGGCCTGCGGCGGGGACACCGCCGGCACCGAGGCCGGCGCGGACGTCGAGGACGTCGTCGAGGAGGAGCCGCCGGCCGACGGCCCCTACGACGGGGTCTACGACAGCGCCTTCTACGACGAGGTGGACAGCTACGCCGGAGAGGAGGTCACCCTCTCCGCCGACGTCGACGAGGTGATCACGCCGGAGGCGTTCACCATCGCCGGCACCGACGACACCAGCGTCGAGGCGCTGCTCGTCGTCGGGGCGACCGGGGACACCGAGCTCGCGCCGGAGACCACGGTCGGGGTGACCGGCACCGTGATGGAGTCCTTCGTGCTCACCGACGTGGAGGAGGACCTCGGCGTCGACCTCGACGACGCGCTGTTCGCCGAGTGGGAGCAGGAGCCCTACGTCGTGGCGGAGAGCGTGGCGGTCCTGGAGAACGCCGAGGGCTGACCCGGCTACCGTCGCGTGGTGGGCCCGGTACCGGCCCGCCACGCGACGGTTCCGGAACCGGAGAGGTGGAGGAGCGCCGAGGTGGGCAGTCCCGGGAGCACGGGCCGAGCCGTCCTGATCATCGAGGACGACGAGCGCATCCGGCGCGTCGTCTCGATCACGCTGCGCCGTGAGGGCCTGGAGGTGATCGAGGCCGGATCCGGCGAGGAGGGCCTGGCCAGGCTGGCCGAGCGGCCCTTCGACATCGTGCTGCTGGACCTGATGCTGCCCGGCCGGGACGGCTTCGAGGTCTGCCGGGAGATCCGGCGGGTGTCCACCACCCCGGTGATCATGGTGACCGCCCGCGCCGACAGCCACGACGTGGTCGCCGGCCTGGAGGCCGGTGCCGACGACTACGTCACCAAGCCGTTCGTGGCCAAGGAGCTGTCCGCGCGCATCCGCGCCCTGGCCCGCCGCACGCGGGCCTCCGGTGCCCGCCCGCGCGTGGTCGTCGGCGACCTGGAGATCGCCCCGGCCGACGGCGTGGTGACCCGGGACGGCGCGGTCGTGCCGCTGACCAAGACCGAGTTCAAGCTGCTGGCCGAGCTGGCCGCCGAGCGCGGCCGGGTGCTCAGCCGCGAGGCGCTGCTGGAGCGGGTGTGGGGCTACGACTACTTCGGCGACTCCCGGCTGGTCGACGTCCACGTCCGGCGGCTGCGCAAGAAGGTCGAGGCCGACCCGGCGAACCCGACGATCGTGACCACGGTGCGCGGCATGGGCTACCGGCTGCCGGAGTGAGCCCGACGGCCGGACGCCGGCCGTGGCCGCTCGGCGGTCCGCCCTCGCTCCGCGGCCGGGCCACCCTCGCGCTGACCGCCGTCGCCGTCGTGCTCACCACCGCCGTCGCCGTCGGCGTCTGGGTCTTCGCCACCCAGTACCTGCTCTACACGCGGCAGAACGTCACGCTCGGGCAGGCCGTGGCCAACGCCTCGCTGGTCCAGCGCGGGCTGTCGGCCGAGGGCCTCTCGCGCCCCCAGCTGCTGTCCCAGCTGCCCCGCGAGACCGGCTCGGTCTCGCTGCTGGTGGACGACGGCGAGTGGAGCACCACCTCGCTGCGGATCGGCCAGGAGGAACTGCCCGAGGCGCTGCGCAGCGCGGTCCGGGAGGGCACCCCGTCGCGGCAGCGGATCACCGTGGACGGCGAGCCCTACCTGGCCGTCGGCGTGCCGCTGGCCGGGTTGGACGAGGCCTACTTCGAGGTCTTCCCGCTGCGCGAGCTGGACAGCACCTTCGAGGTCCTCGGCGTGCTGCTGGGCCTGGCCGTGCTGGCGGTCGCGCCGGTGTCGGCCGCCGTGGGCTGGTGGGTGACCCGACCGGCGCTGCGCCCGCTGGACCGCATCTCCGCCGCCGCGGCGGCGATCGCCGCCGGCGACCTCGGCGCCCGGATCGACCCCCGCGGGGACCCGTCGCTGGCACCCATCGCCGCGTCGTTCAACGCGACGGCGGCGGCGCTGGAGCAGCGGGTGCGCGCCGACGCCCGCTTCGCCTCCGACGTCAGCCACGAGCTGCGCAGCCCGCTGACGACGATGCTCAACGCCATGGCGCTGGTCGAGGCCTACGCCGACGACCTGCCCGCCGACGGCCGGGAGGGTCTCGCCCTGCTGCGCTCGGAGGTCCTCGACTTCGAGCGGCTGGTGGCCGACCTGCTGGAGATCTCCCGGACCGACGCCGGCAACACCGACCTGGTGATCGAGGACGTGCGGCTGGCCGCGCTGGTCCGGGAGGCGCTGACCCGACGGGCGGCCACGGGCGGCGGCAGCGTCGACCTCACCGTGCGCGCCGACGCCGCCGACACCGTCGTCCGGGCCGACAAGCGGCGGCTGGAACGGGTGCTGCGCAACCTGATCGACAACGCCGACACCCACGGGGGCGGGCTGACCGCGGTCAGCGTGGAGCGCTCCCCGGACAGCGCGTGCGTCGTCGTCGACGACGCGGGCCCCGGCATCCCGGCGGAGGAGCGCGCGGCCGTGTTCGAGCGGTTCGCGCGCGGCAGCGGCAGCACCCGCGCCAGCAGCGACGGCAGCGGGCTGGGGCTGTCGCTGGTGAGCCGGCACGTGCAGCTGATGGGCGGCAGCGTGCTGGTGACCGACGCACCGGGTGGCGGGGCGCGGTTCGTCGTCCGGCTGCCCGCCGACGCCGGGACGGGGCAGCACCCGTGAGGCGCGCCGTCGTCACGCTGGCCGCGGTCGCGGTGCTGTCCGGATGCGGGCTGGGCGCCCAGTCGGCGCCGGAGCCGATCAGCATCCCGCGGCCCTCGACGACCGAGCCGGAGGTCGGCGGCGACCCGGACGGACCCCGGGTCCGCGTGTGGTTCGTCCGCGGCAGCCGGCTGGAGGCGGCCGAGCGCCCGGCCCAGCGGCCGGGCCTGACCCCCGCCCTCGACGCGCTGGTGGCCGGCCCCAGCCGCGGCGAGGTGGTCGAGGGGCTGCGCACGGCGCTGTCGCCGCAGAGCCTGACGCCGGACCGGCCCGCCGCGGCCGACGCCGTGGTGACCATCGCGGTGTCCCGGGAGTTCACCGAGGTCGCCGGCGGCAACCAGCTGCTGGCCACGGCCCAGGTGGTGTTCACCGTGACCGAGTTCCCGGGGGTGGAGGCGGTGCGGATCACCGCGGACGGCTCCCCCGTCGAGGTGCCCACCGACGACGGGCTGACCGCCCAGCCGGTGGGCCGTGACGACTACGCCTCGGTCGCGCCGCCGGACCAGCCTCCGGGCACGCCGTCCTCCGGGGAGGCCCCGCCCGCGGACCCGTCCACCGCGCCGCCCGCCGCGCCCTCGACCCCCGGGCGGCGCCGGCGGGATGTCACCGGACCGTAAGGGACGTCCGCGTTCGGGCCGATCCGTCCCACGGGTAGCCGTCGGCCGATGGCACAGGACACGGGGACCACGGCGCCGGCCGCCCTCCGCTTCGGCGTGCGGGCGCTGCTCGGCTGGGGCGCGGTGCTGCTCGGCGGCGTGCCGTTCCTGCTGCTCTGGCTGCTCGTGCAGCGCTCCTGGTCGCCGCTGGCCGGGCTGGACGGCGAGGTGGCGGCGGGCCTGAACGAGCGGGTCAGCGGCTCGCCGCTGCTGGTGACGGCGCTCCGCTGGGTCACCGACCTGGGCGGCACGGGTGCCGCCGTGCTGGTCATGGTGCTGGCGACGGTGTTCCTGCTGATCCGCGCGCAGCGCCGGCTGGCCGCGTTCGTCGCCGTCTCGGGGATCGGCCTGGCGGTGCTCGGCCCGGTGACCAAGGCGCTGGTGGACCGGGCGCGCCCCGTGGTCGGGTCCCCCGTCGTCGAGACGCCGTCGAACGCCAGCTTCCCGAGCGGGCACTCGATGACCGCGGTCGTCGTCTACGGTGCGCTGCTGCTGCTCGCGCTGCCCGCGGTGCGCCGCCGCGCCCGGCCGTGGCTGGTCGCCGGGACGGCACTGCTCGTGGTCGCCGTCGGGTCCACCCGGCTGGCCCTCGGCGTGCACTTCGTCTCCGACGTGCTCGCCGGCTGGGCGCTGGGCGCCGGCTGGCTGGCGGTCACGGCGGCGGCCTTCCGCGGCTGGCAGCACGACGCCGGACGGCGCACCGACGAGCCGCTGGACCCGCTCGACGTGCCACCGGCCGAGGCGCCGCACCTGGCTCCGTCGGCCGACCCCGCGCTGCCCGGCGGCCGGGCGACCGCGCTCCGGCTGCTCGCCGTGGCCGCCGGGCTGTGCGCCGTCGTCGGCGCGCTGGGGCTGCTGGTCACCGCGGTGCTGACCGACACCTGGCTGGGGCGCTTCGACCGTTCGGTCGTCCAGTGGTTCGTCGAGGTGCGCAGCCCCGCGCTGACGACGGTCATGGAGACGGTCAGCACGCTGTCGGGCACCCGCACCGTCCTCGCCGTCGGACTGGCGCTCGCCGTGCTCGGGCTGGCGGTGGCGGCGAGCTGGCGACCCGTGGTCTTCGTGGTCGTCACGCTGGTCGGCGAAGTGGCTCTCTACTTCTTGAGCTCCCAGGTCGTGTCCCGGGCGCGCCCGGCGGTGGCCGACCTGACCAGCGGCCTGCCCAGCGGGGCGAGCTGGCCGTCGGGGCACGCGGCGGCAGCGGCCGCGCTGTACGGGGCGCTCGCGGCGCTGGTGGTCGTGTACGCCCGCGGGCGGGGGCGGTGGCTGGTCCTCGCCGTCCCGCTGCTCCTGGCACCGGCGATCGGGGTCTCCCGGGTCTACGTCGCGGCGCACTACCCCACCGACGTGCTGGCCGGGCTGGCGCTCGGGGCCCTCTGAGTGTGGGCCTGCGCCGCCGTCCTGCTGCCGCCTCCCGGCCGCGGGGTCCGGGCGGGCACCCGGTGACGGCGCTCCGCGTCGCCGCGGTCGTCGCCGCCGCCCTGGCGCTGCGGCTGTGGGGCTCGCGTCGCGTGGCCCGCCGGCGCGCCGACGGCCCGACGGGCCTGCGCACCGACGACGGCGTGCGGCTGCACGTGGAGGTCGGCGGCTCGCGCGACGCCTCCCCCACCGTCGTCCTGGTGCACGGCTTCGCCGCCCGCTCGTCGATGTGGGACGCCCAGTGGGACCGGCTGTGCGCGGACGCCCGGGTGGTCCGCTACGACCAGCGCGGCCACGGGCGCAGCGGCTGGGCCGGCCGGCTGCGCGCGGGCCCGGACCGGCTCGGCCGCGACCTCGGCCAGGTGGTGGACCGGTACGGCGGGCCGGGTCCGGTCGTGCTGGTGGGGCACTCGATGGGCGGCATGGCGGTCCTGGCCCTGGCCGGGCAGCGACCGGAGCTGGTGCGCGACCGGGTCGCCGGCGTGGCGCTGGTGTCCACCCTCGCCGCACCGCTCGCCCTGGCCGGCAGCACGGCCGACCCCACCGGCCCGGACGACGCCGTCCGCCGGGTCCGGACCTGGCTGGCGCGTGCCGCGGCGTGGGGCCTGTGGCTGGCCACTCCGCTGGTGCACGCGCTGCACCCGTTCCGCACCCGGCCGGTGCAGCGGCTGCTGCGCGGCCGGCTGTTCGCCGCCGACCCGCCGGAGGCCGCCGTGCGCGAGATGACCGACGCCTGGACGACCACGCCGACCGCGGTGACGGCCGCCTCGCTGCCCGGGCTGGCCGGCTACGACCGGCGGGCCGCGGTCGAGGCGCTGCGCGGCGTGCCGGTGCTGGTGCTCACCGGTGCCGACGACGCGACGATCCCGGCGTCCGCCGTCGCCCGGCTGGCCCGCCGGATCGGCCCCCGCGCCCGCCTGGTGACCGTGCCGGGGGCGGGCCACATGGTGCCGCTGACCCACGCCGGCGTCGTCACGCCGGCGCTGCTGGACCTGGTGGCCCGGTGCCGGGCCGCCGACGGACGGAGGACCTCGTGAAGCGCTGGCTCGGGCGCATCGGCGCCCTCCTGGGTGTGCTGCTGGTGCTGCTGGCGGTGTACGGCGTGTTCGTCGAGCCCCGGCTGGTCCTCGACGAGGAGCGCGCCGAGGTACCGCTGCCGCAGCTGGCAGCGGAGGACGCCGGCACCGAGGTCGCCGTGGTCTCCGACTGGCAGATCGGGGCGTTCTTCGACAACGACGGGATGGTGGCGGACGCCGTCGGGACCATCGTGGCCGCCGACCCGGACGTGGTGCTGCTCGGCGGGGACTTCGTGTACAGCGACGACCCGGGCGTCGAGGAGCAGGTCGACCGCGTGGTGGAGCTGGTCGCCCCGCTCGCGGAGTCCGGCATCCCGACCTTCGCGGTGCTGGGCAACCACGACCACGCCACGGGCATGGCCGAGGAGCTCACCCGCGCCCTCGAGGGCGTGGGCATCCCCGTGCTGCAGAACGAGGCGGTGCCGGTCGAGGGGACCGGGGACCTGCACGTCGTCGGCATCGGACCATCGCGGCCGGGGCTGGCCGACGTCGACGCCGCGCTGGCCGACGTCCCCGACGACGCGCCGCGGGTGGTGCTGGCCCACAACCCGACCGTCTTCCCGGAGCTGCCGGCCGGCAGCGCGCCGCTGACGGTGTCCGGGCACACCCACTGCGGCCAGATCGCCATCCCGGGTTTGCCGCGCTGGTCCTACATCGAGCTGACCGAGCAGGAGGAGGTCGTCACCGACGGGTGGGCGCCGGAGGGCTACGGCGCGGAGGGCAACCGGATGTTCGTGACCTGCGGGATCGGCTTCAGCGTCATCCCCGTGCGCGTCAACGCGCCGCCGCAGGTCGCCTTCTTCGAGCTGCAGCCCGGTTCATGACGGTTCGGTGACACAACCGGCCGTGGGTGGGGGCGGGTTCGGTGGACCGGGCAGGAGGAGACCAGGAGCGGGCCGCACCGGCCTGCCGTCGGAGAGGAGTCGCCGTCGTGCGCGCGTACCGTTCCCGGCCGCTGGCCGGGCCCACGCTGGCCGCCGTCCTGGTCCTGGCCGGCGCCGGTCTGTCCGGCTGTGCCGAGGACGACGAGGGCGCGCTGGCACCGGACCTGGAGACCGAGGTCCCCGACCTGCGCGGCGAGGGCGACCTCGACGACCCCTACATCGGCGTGCTCGACGCGGACTTCTACGAGGACCTGCCGGCCTACGACGGCCAGGAGGTCACGCTGCTCGCCGAGGTGGCCCAGGTGCTGTCGCCGCGCGCCTTCACCGTGACCGCGCCGGACGACGCGGAGGTCGGTGAGGTGCTGGTCGTCGCCACGCCCGACGCCGGGGACGCCGAGCCGGAGGCCGGCAGCCAGGTGTTCGTGGCCGCGACGCCGGTGGACTCCTTCGAGGCCGGGGTGGTCGCCGAGGAGCTCGGGCTGGAGGTCGACGTGGCCGAGCTGGCGGAGTGGGACGAGCAGACCTTCCTGGTCGCCGAGGTCCTGCAGCCGGCGTCCTGAGCGAGGCCGAGATGACCGACGTGACCTCGTCCGACGGCACCCGGCTCGCCCTCGTGGTCGAGGGGCCGGACGACGCACCGACCGTGGTGCTCGTCCACGGGCTGGGGTTGTCCACCGACTCCTGGGGCGACGTCCCCGCCCGGCTGGCCGGCGCTCACCGCGTGGTCGGCTACGACCTGCGCGGCCACGCGCAGAGCGGCGACGCCCGCACCGGTGACTACTCGCTGGAGGCCCATGCCCGGGACCTCGACGCGGTGCTCGCCGCGTGCGTCCCGGCCGGGGAGCGGGCGGTCGTCGTCGGGCACAGCCTCGGCGGCGGCATCGTGCTGGCCGCCGCCCGGCGGTCCGGCACCGCGCGGATGGCCGGCGTGGTCTTCGCCGGGTCGGGCGGCTCCGGCGTCACCGCGCCGGGCCTGCCGGCCCGCTCGCTGCCCGCGCCACTGGCGGCCGCCCTGCAACGGGGCTGGTTCGGCGTGCTGCGCGCCGCGGCGCTGGTCGGCCACCGGGTGCGCGGAGTGGAGGCGGTGTCCGACGCCCTGGTCCGCCGATCGGCTTTTGCCCCCGGGGAGCCCGCCGAGCTGGTGGCGCGGGTGCGGGAGAGCTTCCTGACCACCCGGCCACGCGCGCTGGCCGGGACGACGCTGGCCAGCCTCAGCCACGACGGCACCCGCCTCGCGCCGCACCTCGACGTCCCCACGCTGGTGGTGCACGGCACCGCCGACCGGGAGGTGCCCGAGGACGAGGTGCGCGACCTGCTCTCCGCCCTGCCCGACGCCGAGCTCGTGTCCGTACCCCGAGCGGGGCACGTGCTGCCGCTCACCCACGGGCCCCTGGTCGCCGAGCAGGTGGCCCGCTGGGTCGCCCGGACCAGCCCTGCCCGTCCCACCTCGCCACAGGAGGCCTCATGACTCTCTCCCCCACCCGCCGCACGCTGACCGCCGCGTTCACCGGCGCGACCCTGCTGCTGGCCGGGTGCAGTGCGAACGAGCTGGAGGAGGACGCGCCCGCGGAGGACCCCGGCACCGAGGTCGACGGCGGCGCGATCGGCCCGGACACCCGGGTGAACGACGACGTCAGCCTGCTGCAGGTGCAGTTGGAGTACCCGCTGGACGGCGTCTACGAGGTCGGTGAGGACGCGCGGCTGTTCATGGCGGTCAGCAACACCGGCGGCGACCCGGTCGCGCTCACCGACATCAGCGGACCGGACTTCGGCGGGGTGGCCGTGACGACCGAGGAGGGCACCGGGCTGCCGCTCACGGTGGACCCGCAGGACAACCTCTACGTCGGCGCGGAGGGCCCGCCGGAAGTCGTGCTGCTCGACCTCGGCCAGGAGCTGCGCTCCTCCCAGTCCATCCCGGTGACCTTCACCTTCGCCGAAGCCGGCGAGGTCACCATCGAGGTGCCGGTGTCCGCCGAGGGGCAGGACCCGACGAACCCGTTCGACTTCCCGAACGACGACCCCGACCAGGACCCGACCGAGGACGACCCGGCGAGCTCGTCACCCACCGGCTGAGCCGCTGGAGGCCGAGGGCCCGGCGGACCGCTCGCGCGGTCGGCCGGGCCCTCGGCGCAGGTGTTGCGGGGGTGCCGGGTCACCACCAGCCCCGGCGGCGGGCACCCCACGCCATCGGGGGGACCACGACGGCCAGGGTGCCGGCGAGGACGAGGGCGGCCGGGTTCTGCAGCGCGGCGGCGAGGACGAGCAGGGCGGCGACGACGGCCGCGAGCGCCAGCAGGGTGCCGCGCAGCGGAGGGCGGGCGGTGCCGGTGAAGTCGCGCAGCGACGTCCCCAGGAGGGGGTCGTCGCGGTCCAGCTGGGCGGCGATGCTCCGCAGGACGGCGGACTCGTCGTCGGTGAGGGCCACGGGCGGCCTCGCTCTCGTGCTCCGGTCGGGCTGGGACCGGCGACTACCCAGCGTGGAGCGGCTCCACCCACGTCGTCACGCGCTCGCCACGAGGTCGTCACCGGTCCGTTCACCAGCTCCGGCGGGGCCGTGGTCGCGGCGCCGGTCGTGGCCGTCGCGTGCCGGGTGGCGGAACCTCCGTCGCCCACCAGGCCTGCGCCGCCCACCGAACCGTCGCCGGCCTGTGATGCTCGCCGGCCGGTCCCGCTCGGGGTCCAGGAGTGCTCAGCCTCCGACGAGGAAGGCGACGAGGACGGCGAGACCTGTCCCGATCGCGACGACGACCGCCAGGCCGATGAGCATGCGGACAGCCCGGCGCCTGCCCGACCTGTTGCACCTCAGGCCCGCCGCCAGGTCGCCCCACTGGTCCACCTCCCCCGCGGGAGACAGCGGGTGGTGCTCGTAGCGCTCCATCGCGCCATCCTCGCCGAAGCCCGACGCTCGTGGGACGGTCGACCGGGACCGTGGCGCCCAGCCCCCGCCGCCTCCCCCCACGACCAGGGCATCGATCAGTAGGGCGGGGGTTCGGTGACGGCGGTGAGGCCGGTGGGTGTGGTGACGGTCAGGGTGCCGTCGGGTTCCAGGGTGTGGGTCCAGCCGGGGGCCTGGTGCTTGCCGCGGTGGTCCCCGGTGCAGTAGCCGGCCAGGTTCGCCGCGGCGGTCGCCCCGCCGACGGCGTGCGGGCGGGCGTGGTCCAGCTCCCCGGCGCGGGGAAGCGGGCGGCGGCAGCCGGGGAACCGGCAGCGCCGGTCCCGCGCCCGCACGTGGCGGGCCAGCGCCGCGCCCGGCCGGTAGGCGCCGGTCGGGCCGGCGCCGCGCAGCCCGGGACGCCCGGTCAGGTCGTGCCCGCAGGCCTCCGGGGCGCGGCGGCAGGCGCGGGCGCCGCAGTGCCCGGCGCGGCGCAGCGCGGGCAGGTCGGTCAGGGCGCGGAAGGCGCCGGTGACCGCGTCGGTGAGCACGATCCGCGGCCGGTCGGCCAGCCCACCGCCGGCGGTGGCGGCCAGCAGCTCGGCCAGCGCCTGGCGCTGGTCCTCGGCGGCGGCGGCGAGTGCGCTGAGGGCGTCGGGGGCGGCGTCCACCCGCCCGCCGGGGCCGGTGCGCCAGCCGGCCTCTTCCGTGGCCGCCGCGGCCTGCGCGGTGCGCACGCTGCGCCGGGCGTGCCCGAGGGCCAGCCCGGCGGCGTGCACCGCCGCGCCGGCGTCCTCGACCGCCCGGTCCGCGGCCGCCCACCAGCCACCGGCTGGGCGCGGTTCGGGCGGTGTCGATGTGGTGGGCGGTGATCCCGAGCCCGGCCGTGACTGAGTGCCCGGCGCTGCGCCGGGATCGCCAAACGGGGCCAGGCCGTCACCGTCGTCGCGAGCGACATCATCAAGAGCGAACTCGGATGGGAGGGCATCGGGGTCGCAGGCGTCGAGGTCGTGAGCGTCGGGGTCAAGGGCGCCTGCGGCGTCCAGCCAGCTCTCCCCGGACAGGTCATCCGGTGGCCAGTCGGGCTCCTCCAGCCCGCCGGCCAGCAGCCGGGCCTCCACCTGGTCCCACCAGGCGCCCAGCTCGGCCTGCTCGGCCTCCTGCCAGGCCACCCCACCGGCCGGCGGCGCGGTCCCGGCCGGGTCGGTCGGGTCGGCCAGCACCTGCGCCTCGTGATCGGGCAGCACCACGCCTCGGCCGGCCAGGCCGTGCACCAGCTGGCGGACCATCTCCGCGGGGATCAGCTGCCCGTCCACCTCACCGGGGGCGTCCCCACCCAGCAGCGTGCCCATCGAGGCCACCACGCTCAGCAGCACCCGCACCGGCGGCAGATCGGTCTCCCCCGGGCGCAGCACCAGATCCAGCAGCGCGTCGACCATCCGCTGCCCCCGCGTCCGCGCCGGACCACCGTCCTCGTCGGCCAGCGCGTCGGCGTAGCTGCTCAGCGCCGCGTGCAGCGCCCGCGCCTCGGGCATGGTGCACACCACGGTGACCGCGGCCATCCCCTCCGCGCGCTCGGGGCGCAGATACACCCCGCGCTCCCGCATTGCCTTGGCCAGCCGCCGCGCCGCCGCCGCGGCGTCCCGCCGGGCCACCACCCGCCGCGCCTTGTCCCCCAGCTGCGCCGGGGAGGTCACCCCGTTCCGCCGGGCCAGCCACGCGAGCAGGTCGGCCTCGATCTCCGCCCGCAACCCGGCATCGGCGACCGGGGCGACCTTGTCGATCAGGTGCCACAGGTGCCCGCCGTGCACCAACCCCGACTCCAACGCCGCCAAGGTGCCGGGCAGCCGGTGCACCAGGGTCAACGACTCGGACAGCAGCGCCTCGGCGGCCGGCTGGGTCAGGTTCACCGCGATCGCCAGCTCCGGCGTCGCCCACTCACTGACAGCACGAAGCAGATCGGACCGCGCGGCCCACCGCTCGGCCGACATCGCACCCCGCTCACCCTGCGCCCGGTCGGCCGAGGCCGGCCGCGAGGCGGCGAACGCCGCCACCGCCCGCGCCCGACGCGCGGTGGCCCGGCCGATCTCCCGCTCGGCGGCCTGCACCTCCCCCAACGGCCCGGCCGCCCACCCCACCGTGGGCGGCGCGACAGCCGCCGCGCTGGTCCCGGTCGCTTCGTACACGTGTTCGACTGTAGCCGCCGACGGCGACAGTCACAAGGAGAAGCTGCAGCTCAGAGGCGCATGACATCGGCCGCGGGAGCGCAGGAGAGTAGACCGGGCAGTGGCCCGAGCGCGACACCCGACGTCGCCCGCACGCTCGGACCGCACCAGGCGCAGAGGCCGACAAGGCAGCGTCAGCAGACTGCAGACCGGACTTCGCTCGCGCTGACAGACACACCGACCGCCGTCGCGGAGAGCGCAGTCAGAGGCGCACGAGGGTCAGCCGCGGCACAGGCCCGCTGGAGCGCGTGAGAGTGGAGTGGGCAACGGCGCGAGGGCGACACCGGCGTCACGAACGAGTGTGGATCGGAGCAGGCGCGGGGCCCGACACGGGCGGCGTGAGCAGACCGCAGATCGGACGTCGCTTGTGCTGGCAGGTGCCCACTCCTAGCGTGACCGCCGTCACCGGAAATGCCGACGTCAGGAGCCAGTGGTGAAGAAGCTCATCAACGATCCCGCGGACGTCGTCCCCGAGGCCTTGCGCGGCATGGCCGCAGCCCACCCGGAGCTGCGCGTCGACCACGAGAACCGGGTGGTGTTCCGCGGTGACGCGCCGGTGCGCGGCAAGGTCGGCCTGGTGTCCGGCGGCGGCTCGGGGCACGAGCCGATGCACGCCGGGTTCGTCGGCACGGGGATGCTCGACGCGGCGTGCGCGGGCGAGGTGTTCACCTCCCCGGTGCCCGACCAGGTGGCGGCCGCGACCCAGGGGGTCGACGGGGGCGCCGGGGTGCTGCACATCGTGAAGAACTACACCGGCGACGTCATGAACTTCGAGATGGCGGCGGAGCTGGCGGCCGCGGAGAGCGACACGGAGGTCGTCGCGGTCGTGGTCGACGACGACGTCGCCGTCCAGAACAGCCTCTACACCGCCGGACGGCGGGGCGTCGGCGTCACCGTGCTGCTCGAGAAGCTGGCCGGCGCCGCGGCCGAGGAGGGCCGGCCGCTGGCCGAGGTCGCGGAGATCGCGCGGCGGGTCAATGCCACCGGCCGCAGCATGGGCATGGCGCTCACCTCCTGCACCGTCCCTGCGGCAGGCCGGCCGACGTTCGACCTGCCGGACGACGAGATGGAGATCGGCATCGGCATCCACGGCGAGCCCGGCCGCCGCCGCGTCCCGCTGGCCCCGGCCCGCGAGGTCGCCGAGATGCTGGTCGAGCCGGTCCTCAGCGACCTCGACATGACCGGCGGGGACGGGGTGATCGCCTTCGTCAACGGCATGGGCGGCACCCCGCTGCTCGAGCTGTACCTCATGTACGCCGAGGTGGTCGCCGTCCTGGAGAAGGCCGGGGTCGGCGTGGCCCGCAACCTCGTCGGCTCCTACATGACCAGCCTGGACATGGCCGGCTGCTCGGTGACCCTGCTCCGGGCGGACGACGAGCTGCTGCGGCTGTGGGACGCGCCCGTGCGCACCCCGGCGCTGCGCTGGGGCGCGTGACCGTGGTCGACGCCGCCGGGCTCACCGCCTGGGTCCACGAGTTCACCCGGCTGGTGCACGAGCAGCGCGACGCGCTCACCCAGCTCGACGCAGCCATCGGGGACGCCGACCACGGCGCCAACCTCGACCGCGGGACGGCGGCCGCCGTCGCCGCGCTCGAGGCCCAGGCCCCGGAGGAGCCGGCCGCCGTCCTCAAGACGGTCGCGACGACGCTGATCAAGACCGTCGGCGGCGCCAGCGGCCCGCTCTACGGCACCTTCTTCCTGCGCGCCGCCGGCGCGCTCGACGGCGACGACGGCGCCGCGTTCGCCACGGCGGTGCGCGCCGGGTACGAGGGGGTCGTCGCGCGCGGCAAGGCCGAGCGCGGGGACAAGACGATGCTCGACGCGCTCGGCCCGGCGTGCGACGCCCTCGACGAGGCGCTCGGCGCCGGCAAGCCGCTCGACGAGGCGCTCCGGCTCGCCGCGGACGCCGCCGCCCAGGGCCGCGACGCGACCGTGCCGATGGTCGCCCGCAAGGGCCGGGCCAGCTACCTCGGCGAGCGCAGCGCCGGCCACCAGGACCCGGGCGCCACCTCGGCCACCCTGCTGGTCGAGGCCGCCGCCACCGCGCTCGCCGGCCGGGGCTGACCCGCGTGCCGGTCGGGGTGGTCGTCGTCTCGCACAGCCGCGCCCTCGCCGAGGCCGCGGTCGAGCTGGCCCGCGGCATGCTGCCCGGCCGGGAGCTGGCCATCGGGACGGCGGCCGGGGACGTCGACGGTGGCCTCGGCACCGACGCCACCGCGATCGCCGACGCGGTCACCGCGGCCGACAGCGGGGACGGCGTCGTCGTCCTGATGGACCTCGGCAGCGCCGTCCTCTCCGCCGAGACCGCCCTGGAGCTGCTGGACGACGAGGTCCGGGAGCGCGTCGTCCTCTCCCCGGCCCCGCTCGTCGAGGGCCTCGTCGGCGCCGTCGTCACCGCGGCCGCGGGCGCCGGCCGGGACCGGGTCGCGGCCGAGGCGCTCCTGGGGCTCGCCCCGAAGCAGGCCCACCTCGGCGGCTGAGCGAGCCGCTCCACACGGCTCGCTGACCGGGACCGGCGGCTCAGCCGCGTGCTCGGGCAGCACGCCGCCGCCCCGGTCGCGCCGCACCAGGTGGTGGGCCGGGCCGGTCGGCACGTCGTGCAGGTACCGGGACCGTCGGACCCGGCTGCCACCATGGCGCCGTGCTGTTCGCCGACGTCGTCGCCGCCTCCGCCGCGGTCGCGGCCACCCGCTCGCGCACGGCGAAGGCCGCGGCCATCGCCGGCCTGCTGCGCCGCGCGGACGACGACGAGCTGCGGCCGGTCACCGCCTGGCTGGCCGGTGACACCCTGCAGGGCCGCGTCGGCGTCGGCTGGCGCACCCTCACCCGCCTCGCCCACGACCCGGCCCCGGCACCCGCGCTGACCGTGGGCGACGTCGACCGCGCCCTCACCGAGCTGGCCGGCACGACCGGCACCGGCTCGGCGGCCCGGCGCGACGCCCTCCTCGAGCAGCTGTCCACCTGCGCCACGGCCGACGAGCAGCGCTTCCTGGTGCGGCTGCTCACCGGCGAGCTGCGGCAGGGCGCGCTGGAGGGCGTCGTCCTCGACGCGATCGCCACCGCGTCCGGCGTCCCGGCCGCTCGGGTCCGGCGCGCCTTCATGCTCTCGGGCAGCCTGCCGGACACCGCCGCCACCGCCCTGACCGGCGGCGCGGAGGCGCTGGACGCCGTGCACCTGCAGGTCGGCCGCCCGGTGCGCCCGATGCTCGCCGGCCCGGGCTCCTCGCTGGACGCCGCGCTCGCCGACCTCGGCGACGACGTCACCGTCGAGCACAAGCTGGACGGCGCCCGCATCCAGGTGCACCGCGACGGCGACGTCGTCCGGGTGTGGACCCGCACCCTCCGCGAGGTCACCGAAGGCGTGCCGGAGCTGGTCGCGCAGGTGCGGGCGCTGCCGTGCCGTACCGCCGTCCTCGACGGGGAGACCCTCGCCCTGGACGACGACGGCCGCCCGCGCGCCTTCCAGGACACGATGAGCCGTTTCGGCAGCGCCGCGGACGAGACGGTGCTGCTCAGCCTGTTCTTCTTCGACCTGCTGCACCTCGACGGCCGCGACCTGCTCGACGAGCCGCTGGCCGTCCGGCTCGACGCGCTGGCGCAGCTGCTGGCCGGCGAGGAGCACGCGGCGCTGCGGATGCCCGGCGTCCGCCGGCCGACCCCCGAGCAGGCGGCCGAGGTGCTCGACGGCGCGCTGGGCGCCGGGCACGAGGGCGTCGTCGTCAAGGCGCTCGACGCGCCCTACGCCGCCGGCCGGCGCGGCCGGGCGTGGCAGAAGGTCAAGCCGGTGCACACCCTGGACCTGGTCGTGCTCGGCGCGGAGTGGGGGTACGGGCGGCGCTCGGGGAAGCTGTCGAACATCCACCTCGGCGCGCGGGACCCCGACGGCAGTGGGCCGGTGATGGTCGGCAAGACCTTCAAGGGGATGACCGACGAGCTGCTGGACTGGCAGACGCAGACGTTCCCCGGCCTCGCCCGGCAGCAGCACGACTGGGGCGTGCTGCTGCGGCCCGAGCTGGTCGTGGAGGTCGCCCTGGACGGCGCCCAGCGCAGCCCGCGCTACCCCGGCGGGCTCGCCCTGCGCTTCGCGCGGGTGGTCCGCTACCGGCCGGACAAGTCGCCGGCCGAGGCCGACACCCTCGACGCCGTCCGGGCACTGCTCGCCGGCGGCTGAGCGCGGGCCCTCAGGCGGGGACCGCGGGTGCGTCCCAGTCGACGGAGTGGGCCCGCACCCAGGCCTGCGGGTCCCGGCGCCGCAGCACGACCGGCATGAGCAGGTCGCGGACGACCCGGCCGACGGCGGGGGGCGACTTCGCGCTGCTGGTGCGGAAGCCCTGGGCGACGACCCGCTCCGCCCGCTGCCGACGCAGTCCCTCGTACGCCTGCAGGGCCGTGGGGAGCGGCAGGTCGCGCAGGCACCGGGCCAGCACGACGGCGTCCTCGACGGCGAGCGAGGAGCCCTGGCCCGCCGCCGGCGAGGTCGCGTGCGCGGCGTCCCCGATCAGCACCATCCGCCCGGCCGACCACCGGCGCGCGGTCGGGACGTCGTACGTCGTCCACCCGCGCAGCGGACCGGGCGTGGCCTCGACCAGGGACAGCACGGGCGACCGGTCGCCGCGGTGCAGGTCGTGCAGCCGGGCCCGCCACTCCGCGTCCGAGGTGGCCGCCACCTCCCCGGCCGACGGTTCGCGGGTCAGTGGCGGGTTGGCGAACCACCAGGTACCGCCGGACGGCGCCGCCAGGTACCCGGCGAACGAGCGCCGGCCGAACACCATGGTCAGCCGGCCGACCTCGGCGCCGGGCAGCACGTGCTCGGAGTACCCCGCCGTGTTGAGGACCGGGACGAAGCGGGGCGCCGCACCCCCGGGGTCGACCAGGGCCCGGACGGCCGAGCGGACGCCGTCGGCCCCGACGAGGAGGTCGGCCGACTCGACCGTGCCGTCGGCGAAGACCGCCGTCACCGCCGAGTCGGTGCTGCGTGCGTCGACCAGCCGGGAGCCGTAGCGCACCGTCACGCCCCGGCGCAGGGCCTCGGCGTGGATCGCCCGGTAGAGGTCCGACCGCCGCATCGACAGGCCGACGTCCCCGCCGGGGCCCGAGGTGGGGAGGGCGCCCAGCACCTTCCCGGTCCAGCTGCGGAACTCGATGACCGGCGTCGGGAAGCCCACCTCGGCGACCGCCCGCTCCGCGTCGATCGCCCGCAGCGCGTCGAGCCCGTTGACCTGCACGCCCAGCCACGCGCCGACGTCTCCCGCCGGGCCGGCGTGCGCCTCGTGGACGGTGGCCTCGATGCCGGCCCGCTGCAGGGCCATCGCCGCCACGGGGCCGGCGACCCCGCCGCCGACGACGATCGCTCGGGTCATGCCGACACCTCCACCGTCGCGTCCCGGGGACGGCATCTCCCCACACGCCGCCACCGGGTGCCACCCTCCCGCACCCGGAGGCTCCCCGCGCTACCGGTCGGACCGCTCCCCCGCCGGCGCCGACACGCTCGACGCCGGGCGGGCACCGCGCGCAGGGGGCTCGACGCCGGCCCGGGCCGGCCAGCCGAGCAGCGCGGCGACCGCCCCGAGGACGGCGACAGCGCCGAGCAGCGCCACGCACCCGCCCCAGCCGGCAACGTCGAACAGCGGCGCCGGGGCGACCGCGCCGACGCCCCCGCCCGCGTAGTAGCAGGTCAGGTACAGCCCGACGGCGCTCGACCGGGCCCGGCCGGCACCCGCCGCCGCCTGCGCGGTGGCACAGGTCTGGGCGGCGAACACCCCGGTGCAGGAGGCCGCCAGCCCGGCGACGACGGCCGGGGTCGCCGGCACCAGGGTCAGCGCCAGGCCGCCCAGCACGACCCCCGTGGCCAGCACCAGCACCACCCGGCGGCCGACGCGCGACACCAGCCGGCCGGTCAGCGGCGTGACGACGACGGCGACCAGGAAGACCGCGAACACCGCTCCGACCTCGGCGGTGCCCAGGCCGAACGGCGGCCCGGACAGGTGCAGCCCGGCGTAGGTGAACGCGCCGACCTGCACGAAGAGCACCGACGCGCCCAGCAGGCAGGTGCCGATCAGCCGCCGGTCGCGCAGCTGCCCGCCGATGCCGCGCACCCCCGCCAGCAGGCCGGGCGAGGGCCGGAAGCGCTGCTCCCGCGGCAGCCAGGCCGCGACCGCGCCCAGCACGAGCAGCAGGACGGCGGCCAGCGCGACGAACGACGCCCGCCAGCCCAGCGGCTCGGCGACCGCGCCGGACAGGAACCGGCCGAGGAAGCCGCCGAACGCCGTCCCCGAGACGTACAGCGCGTTGACCGCCGCGGAGCGCGGGCCGGCGACCTCTTCCGCCACGTAGGCCACCGCCACCGCGAACACGAACGGCACGGCCAGCCCCTGCGCCGCGCGGGCGGCCAGCAGCGCCGGGAGGGCCGGCGCCGCCGCGCAGGCGAGGGTGGCCAGCACCGTCGCGGCGATGGCCGCCAGCATCACCCGCTTGCGGCCCAGCCGGTCGGACACCGCCCCGGCGAACGGCGCGCCCACCGCGACGCCCAGGGCGGTGGCGCTCACCGTCCAGGCGGCGCCGGTCGCGGACACGTCCAGGTCGGCGGCGAGCGCGGGCAGCAGCGGCTGCGTCGAGTAGATCGTCAGCAGCGCGGACAGGCCGAGCAGGAAGACCGCGGCCGACCCGCCGACCGTCGTCCCCCGCGCCACCGGCCCAGCGCACCACACCGGGCCGGCGACGCGGGGGCCGGGTTCAGTGAGCGTGCTCCGGCGCGTGCGGGTGTCCGGACACCGGGACGACGATCGCCTCCTGGGTGCTGCGGGCCACGACCATCTCCACCGGCTCGGTGTCGCTGGCGTTCTGCTCCCAGTGCACGATGCCCGGCGGGATGAACACGAAGTCGCCGGCCCGGGCTTCCCGGACGTCGTCCAGCCGGTCCCCCACCCACCAGCGGGTCACGCCGCTGATGACGTAGATCGCCGTCTCGGACTCGCCGTGGTGGTGGACGCCGGTCTTCCCGCCCGGCTCGAGGACGGCGTAGCCCATCCACATCCGCTGCGAGCCGGTGATCCCGGCGGACACCGCCGCGAAGCGCTGCAGCCCGGGCGTCTGCGCCGTCCCCGGGTCGCGCTCCTCGGGGCCGACGACCCGCACGTCGAGGGACTCGGCCATCTCAGGCGATCCGGCGGAGCCGGTTGATGGTCAGGCCCTGCTCGTCGAGCAACTCCTCCAGCCGGCCGGCGAACTCGACCAGGTGCGGGGTCTGCAGGTGCGCGTCGAGGTGCGCAGCCGTCTCCCAGTTCTCGTAGAAGAAGAAGGTGCCCGCCTGCTCGACCGACTCGTGCAGGTCGTAGTTGACGTAGCCCGCCTCCTGGCTCGTCGGCTCGACCAGGGACGTCAGCGCCGCGCGCAGCCGGTCCTCCTGCCCCGGCTTCGCGCGCATGTGGGCGATGACCGTGAGCAGGTCCCGGCGGTCGTCGGTGGGGGTGGGCATCCGCGTCTCCTCTCGACCGGCGGCGTCCCGATCGGACGGCCGCCATCAGATGGTGGGACATGTACCACTGGCCTAGCGTCGACGCATGGCGATCATCCACCGGGCCGACCTGCGACCGTCCAAGCTCGAGCTGGTCGCCGGCTGGCTGCCGTCCCGCCCGTGGGGCGTCGCGGCCGGACCGGAGCAGGTGGCCGCCTACCGCTTCGACGACCCGGCCGGCGAGGTGGGCACCGAGACGTTCGTGCTGCGGGCCGGCGACACCCTGCTGCACGTGCCGCTGACCTACCGCGGCGCGCCCGTGCCCGAGCTGGCGGAGCACCTGGTGGGGACGACGGAGCACTCGGTGCTCGGCCGGCGCTGGTGCTACGACGCCTGCGCCGACCCGGTCTACCTCGCCGCACTGGCCGAGGTCGTCCTCACCGGCCGCCCGCAGGCCGAGGAGCTCGTCGTCACCGACGGGACGCCGGAGCGCCGCGACCCGAGCGCCCGGGTGACCGGCAGCGGGACGGCGGCGGGCGTCGGGCCGCTCGGTACCCCCGTCGTCGCCGACTCCGCCGACGCGACGACCGTGCGCGCCGGCGACATCGAGCTCGTCGTCCGCCGGGTCCTGGACGCCACCGCGACGGCTCCCGGTGCGACGCTCACCGGGACCTGGGCCGGGCAGTCCCAGCCGGTGCTGCTGGCCACCGCCCGCCGTGTCTAGGCGTCCGCCACCTTCGGGGCCACCGCTGTCCCGAGCAGCTCGATGCCGCGCAGCAGGTCCGCGTGCGCCAGCCGCGGGTTGGTCATCTGGATGGAGACGCGGTCGACCCCGCCGAGCTGCTCGGAGACCCGGCGCAGCTTGTCGGCCACGGTGTCCGGGTCGCCCATGAAGAAGGCGCCGTTCGGCCCGCTCGTCGCGTCGAACTGCGCCCGCGTCGGGTGCGCGAAGCCGCGCTCCCGGGAGATCTTCGCGAACATCTCGTGCCAGCCGGGGTAGATCGTGTCGGCGGCGGCCTGCGCGCTCTCCGCGACGTAGCCGAACACGTGCAGGCCCACCTGCAGCCGCGACGGGTCGTGCCCGGCCTGGGCCCCGGCCCGGCGGTAGAGGTCGACCAGCGGGCCGAACTGCCGCGGCTCGCCGCCGATGATCGCCACCATCAGCGGCAGGCCGAGCAGCCCGGCGCGGACGAAGGACTCCGGCGTCCCGCCGACACCGACCCAGATCGGCAGCGGGTCCTGCAGCGGCCGGGGGTGGACGCCCTGCCCGGTGAGGGCGGGGCGGTGCCGCCCCGACCAGGTCACCTCCTCGGAGTCCCGCAGCCGCAGCAGCAGGTCCAGCTTCTCCTCGAACAGCGAGTCGTAGTCCGCGAGCGACAGCCCGAACAGCGGGAACGCCTCGACGAACGAGCCGCGGCCCACCACCAGGTCGACGCGACCCCGCGAGATCAGGTCCAGCGTGGCGAACTGCTGGAAGACCCGGACCGGGTCGGCGGCGCTGAGCACGGTGACCGCGCTGCCGAGCCGGATGCGCGAGGTCCGCGCGGCCGCCGCACCCAGGATCACCGGCGGCGCGGAGTCGTAGTACTCGGGCCGGTGGTGCTCGCCGATGCCGAAGGAGTACAGGCCGACCTCGTCGGCGAGGGCGATCTCCTCGAGCAGGTGCGCCATCCGCTCCTCGGGACCGATGAGCCGCTCGGTCGAGGGGTCGGTCACCGCTGCGACGAAGCTGTCGACGCCGATGTGCACGGGTGTCCTCCAGGGGTCGGGGCCGCCACCGGCGACGGTCCAGTGCTCAACCAGTCAAGCAGGTGGGCCGACGACCTCCTCGTCCCCGTCGGCGTGGTGCGCGCGCAGGCACCCCGACCACCCCACCGACGTCGTCGGCGGCGACCGGCCGCACCTCCTCCTCGGCGTGTCCCCCCGCACGCCCCGGCGTGTTCCCATCCCTCGCGTCCATCGCGCCTGACGGGGGTTGCGCGGCTCCCGCACGGCTCCCCATGCTCCGCCGGTCCGGCACGACCTGCTTCCGATCAGCGTCTGGAGCCCGCATGCCGCCAGCACGAGATCGACCGGGGACCGCGCGACCCCCCTCCAGTCCCGGGCGCGGTCGGAAGGCCGCTCGAGGAACCGCATGAGCCGGCGCAGCGGCACCGACGGGACCGGGCACGCGGGGGGCGCCGTCCCCGGCTCCGCGGACGGCGTCTTCACCCACCGGCAGGTCCTGACCGTCCTGGCCGGGTTGATGGCCGCGATGTTCCTCGCGGCCCTCGACCAGACGATCGTGGCGACCGCGATCCGCACCATCGCCGACGACCTCGACGGCTTCTCCCTGCAGGCCTGGGCGACCACCGCCTTCCTCATCACCTCGACGATCTCCACACCGCTGTACGGCAAGCTCTCCGACGTCTACGGGCGGCGGCCGCTGTACCTGTTCGCGATCTCGGTGTTCATCGGCGGCTCGGTGTGCTGCGGCGTGGTGGACTCGATGTACCAGCTGGCGGCCGCCCGGGCGGTACAGGGCGTGGGCGCCGGCGGGCTGATGTCGCTGGCGCTGGCGATCATCGGCGACATGGTCCCGCCCCGGGAGCGCTCCCGCTACCAGGGCTACACGATGGCCGTCTGGGGCAGCTCCAGCGTGCTGGGCCCGGTCCTCGGCGGCTTCCTGGCCGGCCAGGGGTCCCTGCTCGGCGTCGACGGGTGGCGCTGGATCTTCCTGGTCAACGTCCCCCTGGGGGCGCTGGCGTTCGCCGTCGTCTTCCGCGTGCTGCACCTGCCGCACGAGCGGCGCGAGCACCGCATCGACTGGCCGGGCGCGCTGGCGCTGGCCACCTGCGCCGTACCGCTGCTGGTCGTCGCCGAGCGGGGCCGCGGATGGGGCTGGACCTCACCGGCGGCGCTGGCCTGCTACGCGCTCGGCGCGGTCGGGCTGGTCTGGTTCGTGCTGGCCGAGCGGGCCCACGGCGAGGACGCGCTGCTCCCGCTGCGGCTGTTCCGGGTCCGCAGCTTCACCGTCACCGCCCTGGGCAGCGTCGTCCTGGGCGCGGGCATGTTCGGCGGCCTGCTGCTGATCCCGCAGTACCTGCAGATCGTGCACGGCTCCAGCGCGACCGTCGCGGGCCTGCAGATGCTCCCGCTCGTCGCCGGGATCATGGCCGGCGCGGCGAGCTCGGGGATCGCGATCTCGAGGACCGGCCGGTACCGGGCCTTCCCGCTTCTCGGCACGGTGCTGATGGCCGCCGGCCTGGTCTCGCTGTCCCTCGTCATGGGGACCAACACCCCCTACGGGCTGTTCGTGCCGTTCATGGCCCTGTTCGGCGTCGGTGTCGGCTTCACCTTCCAGCCGGTCGTCGTCGCGGTGCAGAACGCCGTCTCCCCGCGGGAGATCGGCGTGGCCACCTCGTCGGTGGCCTTCTTCCGCCAGACGGGGGCCACCGTGGGCGCGGCGGCGTTCCTCTCGCTGCTGTTCACCCGGCTGCCCCTGGAGATCGACGGCGCCGTGCGGGACGCCGTCCGCGCCGACCCCGGCCTGGCGCCCGGGCTGGAGACGCTCGACGGGGTCGGCGACGACCTCTCCGACACCTCCTTCGTCCAGCAGCTGCCCGACGCGATCGCCGAGCCGTTCCGCGTCGGCTTCTCCAGCTCCGTCGACCTGGTGCTGCTCGTCGTCGCCGGGGTGGTGGCGGTCGGTGCCGTCGTCTTCCTGTTCCTGCCGCAGCTGGCGCTGTCCACCCAGTCCGGTATCCAGGCCCGGCTGAGCGCCGCCCGCGCAGCCGGCGCCCCGGCCGTGGCGGCTCCCCCGCCGCCCGCCGTCCGGGCGGCGGTGCGCCCGCCCCGGCGGCGCCTCCCCGGCACGGAACGCCTGGTGGCCGGCACTGCCGCGCTCGGGATCGCGCTGGGCCTCGGCGGGATCGTCCTGGGTCCCCCCGCCCTCGTGACCGGCGGGACCGGTGGGGCCACGACGGGGCCCGGGGTCGAGGCGCTGCCGCCTGTTGTTGCTCCGCCCGGCCCGGCTCCCGGGACGGGCTCGGACGGACCGGGCCTGTCGGCTCCGGACGGCGGCGAGGCCGACGGGACGCCGCGGTCGACGCCGCAACGGTCTGCCGCCGCACCCGGGGACGCTGCGGCGACCCCGCCTGCGCCCACCACGCGGACAACGGCCCCGGCGCCCATGACGGGGACGACCGCGCCCGAGGTGTCCGGCGGGTCCGGCGCCACGAGCACCGGTCCGACGAGCACCGGTCCGACGAGCGCCGGCCCGACGAGCACCGGTCCGACGAGCACCGGTCCGACGAGCACCGGTCCGACGAGCACCGGCCCGACGAGCGCCGGGACCACGGGCTCGGGCGTCACCGGCTCCGTTGCGGGTCAGCCCAGCGCCACGAGTCCCGGGACCAGCAGCTCCGCGCCGAGCCTGTCCAGCGCAGCGGCCGTTCCCGCGCCGGCCGGTACGCCGACGCCGACCCCCAGCCCCACACCGAGCCCGACCCCGAGCCCCACACCGAGCCCGACCCCGACGCCGACCCTCAGCCCCACACCGACGCCCAGCCCCACACCGACGCCCAGCCCCACACCGACCCCCACACCGAGCCCGACCCCCAGCCCCACACCGACGCCCAGCCCGAGCCCCACACCGAGCCCGACCCCGACGCCGTCACCCAGCCCCGCACCGACGCCGTCACCCAGCCCCGCACCGAGCCCCAGCGCGACCCCGAGCTCCAGCCCGACAGCGACCTCCGTCCCGACACCCACTCAGGGGTCGACGACCGCGCCGACGCCCACCGCGACCGCCGCACCGACGGGGACCGGCACGACCACGGCCACCCCCTGACCGTTCGGCGGCGGCAGGCACCCCGTGCCGGATCCGTCGCACCCCGGCGCTACCGTGCCGTGACCGAGCGCACACCCGTACCGACCAGGAGGTCCCGCGCCGGTCGACCCGCACATCGCCGGGCTGCTCGGCGTGCTCGCCGCGAGCGGCGTGCCACCCGTGCACGAGGGAGCGGCCCCCGCCTGTCGCCGCTGCACGCCGCCGACCTGACCGGGCTGCCGCCCGCGGTGGTCGTCACCGCCGAGTACGACCCGATGCGCGACGAGGGCGAGGCCTACGGCGCGGGGCCGGCGTCCCGGTGGAGGTCACCCGCTACGACGGGATGGTCCACGGCTCCTTCGCCGTGGGGGCGGTGTCCCCGGCGGCGCAGGCGGGCGTGGACGAGAGCTGCGCCCGCTCCGGGGAACTGCTGCGCTGTTGAGCCTCCGGGACCGCCGCCGCTCCGGGACGCGTTTCAGGCGGCGGCGTACCGGGAGTACGTGATGCCGCTGCGGAAGGCGCGGGACTCGACCAGCCGGAGCCGGGCCGCCGCGGTCCCGTCGGGGAACAGCCGGCGACCGCGGCCCTGCACGACGGGGTAGGCGAACAGCCGGTACTCGTCGACCAGGCCGGCGCCGATCAGCGTGTGGCAGAGGGAGATGCTGCCGGTGACCACGATGTCGGCGCCGGGCTGCTCCTTGAGCGCCCGCACCTGCACGACCGGGTCGCCGGACAGCACGGTGGTGTGCTGCCAGCCGGGCTCGGTGAGGGTCCGCGACACGACGTACTTCGGCACCGCGTCGAGGTAGGCGCTGATGCCGGTGGTGTCGTCCTCGCGCGCCGGCCAGTAGCCGCGGAGGTCCTCGAAGGTGCGCCGGCCGACGAGGAACGCGTCGGAGCGCTGGTCCTGGCGGTGCACCTCCTCGAGCAGGTCGGCGCCGTCCGCCTGGCCCTGCGGGTCGAACCAGTCGTCGAGCATCTCCACCGCGCCGTCGACCGTGGTGTTCTGCGTGATCGCGAGCGTGCGCATGCCGCCTCCCAGGGGTCGTCGCAGGAAGGACCCGCCGGGCGGGCCGGACTCATCGGCCTCAGGGGCGCCAGGCCGGCCGGTAGTCCGGGTGCGCGGCGTGCGGGAGGGCGAGCAGCGCCAGGGTGAGCGCGGCGAGCTGGTGCCGGTCGGTGGGCGCGAGCGGGAGGTCCAGCCCCTCCGGCCGCGCGCCGAGCACGTGCAGGTCCGGAGCCGCGTCGCGGCAGGCGAGCACCAGCCGGCGCCGCGCCGCGCAGTCGGCGAGCGCCCGCGCCGGGTCGTGGTGGGCGGCGTGCGCGGCGGCGTCCACCGGGAGGTCCCCCAGGAGGCCGCCGTCCCACTCCGGGCGGCCGGTCGCCGCCGCGGCGGCGGCCGCGAGCCGCTGGTCCTCGGCGATCCGGGCCAGCAGGAAGCCGTCGAGGTCGGGTTCGCCGTCGGGCTGCAGGCCGGGCTCGGCGTCCATGTCGCCATCCTCCGCCCGGCGCGGGCGCGCCGGAACCGGTCGCCGCCTCGCGGCGCCCTAGGGTGGACCGGCCATGCGGAACCCCATCGGATCGTTCGACCTGCTCGTCGCGGAGGAGCTGTCGGTGGGGCACGGCGGCACCCCGGTCTGCGCACAGGTGGACCTGCGCCTGGCACCCGGCCGCGCGCTCGCCGTCGTCGGCCCGAACGGCTCGGGCAAGTCCACGCTTCTGCGCACCCTGGTCGGCCTGCTGGAGCCGCTGGCCGGCATCGTGGCGTTCGACGGCTCCCCGGTGGACGAGCGGTCGGCCGGGTTCCGCCGAGACGTCGCCGCCGTGCTGGACGACGACGCGTTCTTCGCCTCCCTCACCGGCCGCGAGCACCTGCTGCTGACCGCGCGGGGCCACGGCGTGGCCGGCCCGGAGGACGCCGTCGACACGGAGGTCGCGGCGTTCGGGCTGGCCGGGCGGGCCGACGCGCTGCCCTCGGCGCTGTCGTCGGGCCAGCGGCGGCGGCTGGCGCTGGCGGCCGCTTTCGTCCGCCCGGCCCGGCTGCTGGTGCTCGACGAGCCCGAGCGCCGGCTCGACGCCGGCATGCGGGCCCGGCTGGCCGCCCGGCTCGCGGCGCTGCGGGACGCCGGCACGGCCGTCCTCCTCGCCAGCCACGACGCCGACGTGGTCGGGACGGTCGCCGACGAGGTCCTCGTGGTGGACGACGACGCCTGCCGGCTGCTCGACCCGGCCGAGGCCGCCGGCCGGATCGCGGAGCTCTGAGCCGTGGCGACCAGCACCCCGGTGGCGCCGCTGGACGGCGTGGCGGTGCGCCGGCAGACCCGCCGCGCGACGGCGGCCCGGGCGCGGACCACCCTATCCGAGCGTCTCGGCGAGGCCTGGGGCGGGCTCGTCTCGGCCGGGATCGGCGTCGCGGTCGCCGGGGGGAGCCTCGCCTCGCTGCGCGAGGAGGTCGCACTGGCCGGTGCGCCGGTCACTGCCACGACGCTGCCCGCCTCCGCCAGCTCCGCGGCGCTGGCGGTGCTCGCGGGGGCCGGCGCGGTCGTCGTCCTGGCCCGGCTCGGCCCGGTCAGCGCCACGCCCGCGGCGGCGGCCTGGTGGCTGCCGCTGCCGGCCGACCGGCGGGGTCTGCTCCGCGGGGAGCTCTCGCGGCTGACCACCGCGGTCGTCGCCGTCGCGGTGCTGGTGGCCCTGCCGCTGGTCCTCGGCGGGACGGCGACCCCCACCGTGGCGTCGGCGCTCGGCGGGCTGGGCTGGGCGGTCGCCCTCGCCGTCGCCGCGGTCGGCGGCACCGCGCTGCTGCAGACCCGCGGCCGCGAGCGCGGGGTGGCGCCGGCGGCGGGTGCGGTGGCGGTCGGGGCCGCGCTGCTCGCCGCGGTCGTCGCCACGGCCGGGGCGCTCGGCGCCCGGCCGCCCGATCTCCCGGGGGCCGGTGCCCCGCCGGGCTGGCTGCTCGCCGTCGCGGCCGTGGTCGCCGCCGCGCTGCTGGTGCGGGCCGAGCACGGCCTGGGCCGGCTCGACGCCGGGCGGCTGCGGGCCGGTGGTGCGACCGCGACGTACGCCGGCGGCTCGGTGCTGGCGCTGGACACGCGGAACCTGGGGCGGGCGCTGGCCGGGCGCGACCGGCCGCCGCGGCGCAGCCGGCGCTTCCGGCCGGCCCGCCGCCCCTGGCAGGCCGTGGTCGCCGGCGACCTCGCCGTCCTGACCCGGGGGTGGTGGCAGCTCGGCCAGCTGCTCGTCGCGGTCGCCGTCCCGGTGGTCGTCGCCCGGACCGAGGGGCTGGGCGCGCTGCCGCCGGCGGTGTGGGCCGGCTGCCTGGCCGGCTGGGGGCTGGCGGCGACCGCGGCCGGCCGGCCCGCACGCGAGGCCCAGGGCGCACCGGAGCTGGACCGGCTGTTCGCGCTCTCCGCGGCGGCGGTCGTGCGCAGCCGGGCGGTGCTCCCGCTGTGCGTCACGGCCGTGGTCTGCACCGCGACCGGGCTGCTGCTCGGCGTCGGCACCGGTGCCCCGGGCACCTGGACGCTGCTGGCGCTCGCCGTCGCCCCGGTCTGGGCAGCGGCAGCGCTGCGCGGGGCCTACCGGCCGGACCCGGACTGGTCCGGGCCGGTGGTGTCCACGCCGATGGGCGCGCTGCCGGCCGGGGTCGGCGCCACGCTGGTGCAGGGCGTGGACGTCGGGGTCGCCGGCAGCCTGCCGCTGCTCGCCGCGCTGCTGCTGGGCGGCCCGACGCCAGCGCTGGTCGCCGTCCAGGCGGTCTGGTCGCTGCTGCTCGCAGCGGCCGTGCTGGCCCACCTGGGCGGCCGGCGCGCGGGCTGACCCGCCGGGTCAGCCGTCGCCGGGGTGCACCACCCCGGCGCTGCCGCCACCGCGCCGCACGGCCTCGGCCGCGGCGAGCAGCCGCCCGTCGGGCAGGAACTCCACGCCGGTGGCGGCCCCGATCTCGTCGACCGGCGCGAAGGCGTGCCCGCGGGCGGTCAGCTCGGCGCCGTAGGCGTCGAGGAAGGCCGGCTCGGCGTCGGCCGTCGCGGCGTTGCGCTGGCTGGCCCGCGGAGCCGCGATCGCGTCGGCCAGGTCGGCCCCGCGGTCCAGCCGGGCCACGAGGGTCTGCAGCACGGTGGTGATGATCGTGGCCCCGCCGGGCGAGCCGAGGGCCAGCAGCGGCTCGCCGTCCTGCAGCACGACGGTCGGCGCCATGCTGCTGCGCGGCCGCTTGCCCGGAGCGGGCAGGTTCGGCTCGGGACGGGTCGGGTCGGCGGGGGCGAAGGTGAAGTCGGTCAGCTCGTTGTTCAGCAGGAACCCGCGGCCGGGGACGGTGATGCCGCTGCCACCGGTCTGCTCGATGGTCAGCGTGTAGGCGGCCACGTTCCCCTCGGCGTCGGCCACGGTCAGGTGGGTCGTGGACGGCCCCTCCGTGCCGCCGTCGCCGGGAGGTGCGGCCGGGGCCGGGCACGGGCCGTACTCGCCGTCCGGGACGCCCGCCGGCACCGGCTTCGGGGCCGCCCGGTCCGGGTCGACCAGGCAGGCCCGCTCGGCGGCGAAGGCGTCGGAGAGCAGCTCGGCCAGCGGCACCTGGGTGTAGGCGGGGTCGCCGACGTAGGCGTTGCGGTCGGCGAAGGCCAGCGCGCTCGCCTCCAGGTAGGTGTGCAGGACGTCGACCTCGGGGAGGGTCGCCAGCTCGAACCCCTCCAGCACGTTCAGCGCCTCGCCGACGGTCGAGCCACCGCTGGACGGCGGCGCCATCCCGTAGACCTCCAGGCCGCGGTAGTCGACGCGGGTCGGCTCGCGCAGCGGCGCCTCGTACGCGGCGAGGTCGGACTCCTCCAGCAGGCCCGCCCGCACCGGCTCGGCGCCGTCCGCCAGCGGGGGCTCCTGCGCGGTGCGCACGACCTCCTCGCCCAGCTCCCCGGTGTAGAGGACCTCGACGCCCTTCGCGGCCAGCAGCTCGTAGGTGCCCGCCAGGTCGGGGTTGCGGAAGACCGAGCCCACCTCGGGCAGCGCGCCGCCGGGGAGGAACAGCTCGGCGGACGGCGCGAAGCGGCGGAACCGCTCCTCGTTGTCGGCGGTCTGCTCGCGGAACGTCTCGTCGACGACGAAGCCCTCCGCGGCCAGCTCGGTGCCGCCCTGCAGCGCCTCGGCCAGCGAGAGCGTGCCGAACTCCTCGAGCGCCCGCTGCCACGTCAGCGGGGTCCCCGGCGTGCCGACCGACAGCCCGCTCGTCACTGCCTCCTCGAAGGGCAGCGGCTCGCCGTCCTCCCCGAGGAAGGCGTCGGCCCCCATCGCCTGCGGCGCGGTCTCCCGGCCGTCGATCGTGGTGACCTTTCCCGTCGCGGCGTCGTGGTACACGAAGAAGCCGCCGCCTCCGACGCCTGCCGAGTAGGGCTCGGTCACGCCGAGCGCGGCGGCGGCGGCGACCGCCGCATCGGCGGCGTTGCCACCCGCGGCCAGGACCTCCAGGCCGACCCGGGTGGCGTCGGGGTCCACCGTGGCGACCGCGCCCCCGGTGCCGACCGCGCGGGGCACCTTCTCCGGGGGCGGCACGGCGTCGCCCGGGGTGGCACCCGCCGGACCGGCCGGGGCGACCCCGGTCAGGACGGCTGCGGTCAGGGCGGTCAGGACGGTGCGTCGACGCGGCACGGGGACTCCTCGGGCGTCGGGAGGGTCGCGGTCGGAGGAGGCCAGCCTGCTCCTGGCCCGGCCGGCCCGCCCGTCGAGCCGGTGCGGCTCAGGGCATCAGCCCGCGGAACGCCCGCGCAGCTCGTTCTTCTGCACCTTGCCGGTGGAGGTCTTCGGCAGGTCGCCGTAGACGAACCGCTTGGGCACCTTGAACCCCGCCAGCCGCGACCGCACGAAGGCCGCGAGCTCCTCGTCGGTGACCTCGCTCCCGGGCCGCAGCGTCACGTGGGCCACCGGGACCTCCCCCCACGTCTCGTGGGGCTCGGCGACCACGGCGGACTCCAGCACGGCCGGGTGGGCGTCCAGGGCGCGCTCGACCTCCACCGAGGAGATGTTCTCCCCGCCGGAGATGATGATGTCCTTGCTGCGGTCCCGGATCTCGAGGTAGCCGTCCGGGTGGACGACCGCGAGGTCGCCGGTGCGGAACCAGCCGGGTCCACCGTCGGACCCCGGCAGCGTCGCGGCCGCCGTCGCCTCCTCGTCCTGGTAGTAGCCGAGCATGACGTCGTTGCCGCGGGCGACGATCTCGCCGATCGTCTCCCCGTCGCGGGGGACGTCGGTGCCGTCCTCCCCCACCACCCGCAACGGCTCGGCCACCACGTTCGGGACCCCCTGCCGGGCCTTGAGGTCGGCCTGCTGCTCTGCCGGGAGGTCGTCCCACTCCGGGTGCCACTGGTTGACCGCCACCGGCCCGTAGGTCTCGGTCAGCCCGTACAGGTGGGTGACGTCCATGTGCAGCGCGGCCATCCGGGCCAGCAGGGTGGGGGTGGGCGGCGCGCCACCGGTCTGCACCGAGACCCGCGGGGAGACCGGGCCGGCCTCCGCCTCCTCGGCGTTGGCGATCATGGTCAGCACGGTCGGCGCCGCGCTGAAGTGGGTGATGCCCTCGCTGCGCAGCAGCTGCCAGATGCGGGCGGGCTCCACCTTCGGCAGGCACACGTGGGTGGCGCCGCCGGCCGACACCGCCCAGGGGAAGCACCAGCCGTCGCAGTGGAACATGGGCAGCGTCCACAGGTACCGGCTGGTGGGGCCCAGCCCGGTGTGCAGGGCCATCGCGAGCGCCTGCAGGTAGGCGCCCCGGTGGCTGTACATGACGCCCTTGGGCCGGCCGGTGGTGCCGGAGGTGTAGTTGAGCGCCAGCAGCCCGTCCTCGTCGGCGCAGGGCAGCGCCAGGGGCTCGGCCGCGGCCAGCAGCTGCTCGTACTCGTCGTCCTCGCCGCCGGCCAGCACGACCGGGATGCCCACCGCGGCGGCGACCTCGGTGGCGGTCGCGGCGAACGCGGCGTCCGCGACGAGGACCGCCGCGCCGGAGTGCCGCAGGATGTACTCCAGCTCGGCCGGCTTCAGCCGTGTGTTGAGCGGGACCAGGACCGCCCCGGCCCACGGCACGCCGTTGTGCATCTCGAGCATCGTCGAGCTGTTGGCGCACAGCGCGGCCACCCGGTCCCCCGGTGCGACGCCGCGGGCAGCCAGCGCCCCGGCCAGCCGGCGGGAGCGGTCGGCGAACTCGCTGTAGGTGGACCGGCGGTCTCCGTCGACCACCGCCGTCCGCTCGGGGAAGACCCGCGCGGAGCGCTCGAGGAAGGCGGTCGGGGTGAGCTGGGCCGAGCTGAAGGTGGCCACCGGGTCTCCTGAGGGCGGGGTGCGGACGGTCCCCCCGGGGATTGCCTGTCCGGTCCCGTGACAACCGTCTCCCGCTCCGGCCGGTCAGGTCTGCAGCAGCGCCCAGAGCACGCAGAGGGCGAGCAGCCCGACGCTGACCACCCAGGCCGCGGACGCCGGTCCGGGGGTGCGCACCTCAGACCGTCCCGAACTGCTCGCTGTGCACCCGGTCGGCGGGCACGTCGAGCTGGCCGAGCGCGGCGCGCAGCGAGCGGACCGTCTCCTCGCGCGAGCAGACCAAGTACTGCAGCGAGCGGGCGTGCGGCGGCAGGTGGCGGGCCAGCAGCGCGGCGTCGATCCGGCCGCGCTCCCCCGCCCACTCCTGGGACGCGCGGCTCAGCACGTGCACCACCGTGAGGTCCAGCCGGCCGCGCAACCGCTCGAGCTGCCGGATGCCGGTGATCCGGTCCTCGCTGCGGTTGCCGAGGAACAGCCAGACCGGACGCCGGTCGCCCTGGTCGGCGAGCGTGGCCAGCATGCTGAGGAACGGGGTGACGCCGACGCCGGTGGCGAGGAGGACGTAGCCCATGCCGGGGTGGCGGTCGAGGGTGAACGAGCCGTGCGGGCCGTCGACGTAGACGGTGTCGCCGACCCGCAGCCGGCGGATCGAGCGGGTGAAGTCGCCGACCTGCTTGATCGTGAACTCCACCCGGGGGCGGAGCGCGCTCGAGGAGATCGAGAACGGGTGGTAGGTCGGGGTGAACGGCACCCGGCCCGGCAGGATCCAGGCGAACTGGCCGGCCGTGAACGACCACGGCCGGCCGTGGTGCCGGTGGGCGGGCTCCAGGCCGACGGTGACGCTGCCGCCGGGCTCGGGCCACAGCTCCACCACCCGCCAGGGACGGCGCCACAGCCGCAGCGGCCGCACCAGCCGGACCCACACCGCCAGCCACAGGAAAGCCGCGGCGTAGACGACCCACCCGAGGCGCACCCACGGCGCGCTCATCCAGTTGTCCACGAGGAAGGCGTGCACCAGGCCGGCCAGCACGACGGTCACGCCGAGCAGCGAGTGGAGGACGTGCCAGACCTGGTACGGGATGCGCAACGTCCGCCGCCACACCGAGGTGACGACCAGCAGCGCCAGCGCGAGCACCGACACCCAGGCGAACTGGGCCCGCAGCGGCGCGTCGGCGACGTCGAGCAGCACCAGGTGGCGGCCGTCGGCGAGGAACAGCAGCACCGGGTGGCCGAGCGCGGCCACGACGGCCAGCCCGGACACCTGCCGGTGGTAGCGCAGGACGGCGTCGATGCCGAACGGGGCAGTGGCGAGGGAGAACCGGGCGGCCAGCGCGAACTGCAGGCCCAGCACCGAGAGCGCGAGGAAGCCCAGCGCCACCGACAGGTCGACCAGGAAGCCGCGCCCGGGACGGACGGCGGTGAGGCACAGGGCCAGCGGCGCGACGGCGACCAGCGCGTGCAGCGCCGTCCAGGCCACCGCCTGCACCCGGGTGGAGGGCGCGGCCCGGCGGGTGACCGGGACCGGCACCTCGCCGGTGAGGTCGGCGACGCGCGGCCGGCCGAGGACCGTGCTCACCGACGGCGCCCGCGGCGCCGGTCAGCGGGGTGGGGCATGGGGGTGGTCTCCCGAGCGGTCGAGCGGTGGTGGGGACCCGCTCCGCGCCGCCGTCCGCCAAGCCCCGTGGCCCTCGCGGCAGCAGCCCCCCATGACGGGCGGTGTCCGGCCCAGGACTGTAGGTGAGCGGTTCGGGCGTCCGTCAAGTCAGGAACCGGCCGGTCCGCCGGATGCGCAGGTCAGCCGCGCGGGTGGGTTCGCTCACAGGCACCGAGGTGCGCCCGCCGGGGCGCCGTGGTCACCTGGGGCCGGCACGAGGGACGAGGAGGGGTCGTGGCACGGGTCCACCTGCTGGCCACCGGCGGCACGATCGCCAGCGGGCGCACCGCTGACGGGCTGTCGGCCACCACACCGGCCGCCGAGCTGCTCGCCGCGGCCGGGCCGCTGCCGGGCATCGAGGTGACCGTCGGCGACCTCACGACCGTGCCGAGCTTCGCCCTCACCGGCGCCGACGTGCGCGGCCTGGTCCGCGAGGTGCGCCGCCGCCTGGCCGACGGCGTCGACGGCGTCGTCGTCACCCACGGCACGGACACGATGGAGGAGTCGGCGTTCCTGGCCGACCTGGTGCACGACGACGAGCGGCCGGTCGTGTTCACCGGCGCGCAGCGGCCGTTCGACGCGCCGGCCCCGGACGGCCCGGCCAACCTGACCGACGCCCTGCGGGTGGCCGCCGACCCCGCGGCGCGCGGGCTGGGCGTGCTGCTGGGCTTCGACGGGCTGGTCTTCGCCGCCCGCGGGGTCCGCAAGCTCGACACGCTGCGCAGCGGGGCCTTCGGGGCGCCGGGGCGCGGACCGCTGCTGAGGGTGGCGGCCGGGGCCGTCGTCCCGCTGGCCCGCCCGCCGCGCCTGCCGGCGCTGCCGCTGGACCTGGACGCCGACCTGCCGCGGGTCGACGTCGTCGCCTGCCACCAGGGTGCGGACGACGCCCTGCTGCGGGCCGCGGTCGCTGCGGGGGCGGCCGGGGTGGTGCTCGAGGCGCTCGGTGCGGGGAACGTCCCGCCGCCGGTCGCCGCGGCGGCCGCCGAGCTGGTCGCCGGCGGCGTCCCGGTGCTGGTGTGCTCGCGCGTGCCGGCCGGGCCGGTCGCGCCGCTGTACGCGGGAGGCGGCGCGAGCCTCGCCCGCGACGGCGCCCTGCTCGGCGGCGACCTGAGCCCGTGGCAGGGCCGGCTGCTGCTGGCCGCCGCGCTCGCGCTGGACCCGGGGGACCCGGCACGGGTGCTCACCGGCCGGCTCTGAACACCGACACACCGAGAGGGGAACGGGCATGGCCAAGGAGATCTTCGTGTCCTTCGGCGTCGACATCGACGCGGTGGCCGGATGGCTGGGGTCCTACGGCGGGGAGGACTCCCCCGACGACATCTCGCGGGGGCTGTTCGCCGGCGAGGTCGGCGTGCCGCGGATCCTGGAGCTGTTCCGCCGCGAGGGGCTGACCCAGACCTTCTTCTGGCCGGGGCACTCGATCGAGACGTTCCCGGAGCAGTTCGACGCCTGCGTGGCGGCGGGGCACGAGATCGGCGTGCACGGCTACAGCCACGAGAACCCGATCGCGATGACCCGCGAGCAGGAGGCGGCGGTGCTGGACCGCTGCATCGACCTCATCGAGCAGCGGGCCGGACGGCGGCCGACCGGCTACGTCGCGCCGTGGTGGGAGTTCTCCCCCGTCACCAACGAGCTGCTGCTCGAGCGCGGCATCGCCTACGACCACTCGCTCATGCACCGGGATTTCGAGCCCTACTACGTCCGGGTCGGCGACAGCTGGACGAAGATCGACTACTCGCAGCCGGCCGAGACGTGGATGCAGCCGCTGGTGCGCGGCCGGGAGACCGAGCTGGTGGAGATCCCGGCGAACTGGTACCTCGACGACCTGCCGCCGATGATGTTCGTCAAGTCCAGCCCGAACAGCCACGGCTTCGTCAGCCCGCGTGACATCGAGCAGATGTGGACCGACCAGTTCGACTGGGTGTACCGCGAGCAGGACTACGCCGCGTTCACGATGACCATCCACCCCGACGTCGCCGGGCGGCCGCAGGTGCTGATGGCGCTGGAGCGGGTCATCGCGCACATCAAGGGCCACGACGGCGTCCGCTGGGTGACCTTCGACGAGATCGCGCAGGACTTCCTGCGCCGTTCGCCCCGCCCGGCCTGACCCGGTGTGCGGCGCCTGCGGCACCGGCCGCGTCGCCGCGCCGTGGGAGGACGTGCTCGCCGGCGCCGGCCCCGCCGAGCGGGCCGTCCGCGCGGCGGCCGCCGGCCGGCTGCTCAGCGCCCGGCGGATGCGCGTCACGCCCTGGCGCGGCGGCTACCTGCTCGCGACGCCGACCGGAGCGGCCCGGCCGGTGGCCTCGCTGCGCGAGCTGTGGGCCGCGGCCGGCCCCGTCTCCCCGCCGCCCACCGGGCAGCCCGGCTGGGCCCGCGCCGCGACGCCGGTCGGCTGGGACCTGCAGGCAGCCGCCGTCTGGATCTCGGTCGCCGCCCGGTCCGGGACGCTGGCGGCAGCCGAGCTCCCGGGCGGCGCGGTGGGGTTCGCCGCGGACGGCACCGCATCCGTCGAGCACCGCTCCGGGATGGAGGTCGGCGTCCTCGGCCCGGACCCCGGGACCGTGCTCGCCGACCTCCTCCACTTCGCGGCCCGAGGTTGACGCCCGTGTGCCCGGGTGGCTCCCGGGCACAGGCAGACAGACGCGTCCGCTGGCGGTCAGAACGGTGGCAGGTCGTCGTCCGGGGCGGCCCGCGTCGGCGGGGAGCCGGTGGTCTGCGGCGGTTCCGGTGCCGGTGGGCGCGTGCCGGGTGGTCGGGTGGTGCGGGTGATCCCGGAGGGGGTGGTGACGGTCAGGGTGCCGTCGGGGGTCATGGTGAACCGCCAGCCGCGGGCGAAGGTCTTGAGCCGGTGGTGGGAGCGGCACAGGCAGCACAGGTTGGCGCAGTCGGTCTCGCCGCCGTCGGCGTGCGGGAGGACGTGGTCGCGGTCGGTCCAGCCGACCCGCTGGCCGCAGGTGGGAAAGCGGCAGGTGCGGTCGCGGGTGGTGACGAAGGCGTGCTGGGCGGCGGTGGGCTCATACGCGTTGGTGGCCGGCGGTGCGCCCAGGACGGGGCAGCCGCAGTCGTCTGCTGGGTGGTCCCGGCAGCCGCGGCGGGCGGCTTGGGCCAGCTGCGCCGGGGTGGTGGTGGCCAGCAGCCGCCCGTCGGGGTCGGTGAGCGCGAAGGTCAGCGACCCGCCCTCGGGTGCGCGCAGCCCCAGCGCACCGATCCGGGCCAGCAGCTCGCGGAGGTGGGCGGCGGTGATCGGCAGCCCGGCCACCGACCCCGGGGTGTTCGAGCCGCCCTCCAGGGCGTCCAGCGCCGCGGTGACCGTGACGTGCGCGGTGGCCGCGGGCAGGCCGGAGTCGGCGGGGCGGCGGATCAGCCGGGAGAACACCTCGGCCCGCAGCTGCCCGATCGGGCGCGGATCGCCGTCGGCCTTGGCCATCCGGGCCAGCTGGTCGATCAGGTCGTAGCCCTCCGCGGCCTGCTCGGCGGGCAGCTCCGCGGCCAGCGTGGCCATCCCCTCCCGGGAGGCGGGGTAGACGCGCACGTCGGCCTGCCGGCGCGCGGCCTTGCGCCGCCCGTCGATGGCGGCCGCGTCCCGCTCGAGCAGCAGCGCCAGCGCCTTGGCCCTCAGTCGGCCGGTCGACAGCTGCCCGGCTCCGGGTAGCAGCCGGGACTCGATCGCCCGGGCGATCGCCGGGGAGGTGTGCGCGAGCACGTCGACCAGCACCTTGGCCCGCGCCTCGTCCAGGGTGCCGGCCGCGAGCGCGGCCCAGGTGGCCGGCAGGCTCTCCCGGTACACCCAGGCCCGGTGCGCCAGGTGCGCGGCGGTGCCCCGGCCGCAGTTGAGCACCACCGCCAGCTCGGCCGGGAAGAACTCCGACACGCCGGGCAGCTCGGTGTCCGCAGCCCACGACCCCTTCCGCGCACCCGGGTGCCCGGGCGGCGGGTCCAAGGTGTCGGGGGTGTCATCGGCCAGGCCCAGCACCAGTTCGGCCTCGTAGGCGGCGTCCATCGCCTTGCGCGCCTGCAGGCGCTGCAGCTCCGCGGCCTTCTCCGCCCGGGTCAGTGCGCCCACCGGCAACCGTTGCGGGGTCGGCGGCCGCTCCAGCAGCCGGCCGACCAGCGCGGCCTCGATCGGCGTGCGCACGGAGCCGGCTGACGTCATGACCCGAACATACGTTCGAGGTCTGACAGTTCTGGACGGTCGGACGTGACGACGAGGGCCTGCCCATGAAGTACGTGCGCTACCGCCCGCGTCCCTGAAGGCGGCTTTAGAGGCACCCGCGAGTCGCGTGGACAGCCTTTGGTCAAGAGCCCGCTAGCGCCGTTGGCGTCGGTGAGCCGTGCCGACGAGGACGGCGCTCGTGCTGAGGGCCAGGATCGCCGCCAGTCCGACGTAGGTCCAAGAAAGGGCCACGCAGACCGCCCACAGTGCGATGGAGGCGGCACTCGCCACACGAGGTGCCGTCGAGGCCGCCGTGGTGATCAGCACGGCCGCCGCCACGATGGACAGCGGCAGGGCGAGTAGGGCGAGGACTCCCGCGCCGATGTTCGCGCCGTCTTCCGGCGGGGTCGCCAGGATGGCGATGACGACGACCGACCACAGGGCATCGGCCACGACCGTGAGCGCGACACCAGCCTTCTGACCCGACGTCGTCATGGCCCTGTCCTCCGGCGGACGGGCGTCGGTGGCGGCACGTCGTCATGATCACCTGGGGCGGACCGCAGCACCAGTCAGGTCGCCTGAACGGTTGCCCCGCCGCTGCACGTACACGGGACGCGGCGAACGACCTGTCCCAGAGTGGGCCGCTATGAGTCATGCGGCCACGTCCCTGTGGGGGCGACATGCGGGCTGCCCAGCCTCTGCGCAAGTAGCCGCTTCAAGAGCCGCTTGACGGGGCCGGTGGGCCGACTCGGGTCCCACTGCTCCGGCCCCATCTCGGCGTCGGACTTGGAGAGCGTCAAGACGGTCACGTGATGGCTGGGAGGCCGCCGTTCGACGAGCGTCCACCCCAGAGCTTCCAGGTCATGGACTACGTCGGCCTCGCTGTCCCAGACGAGACCGCGCCAGCGGCGGCCGCGTGGGCCATGGAAGCCTCGTCGTCGTCCACCGTGAGCCAGTCGCTCGGTGCGCTCTGGACCGACCAACCGGAGACCCCAGGCCTCCGCTTCGCCGGTGTTCCTGCCGCGGGCGAGCGGCCACAGGAGGGCGAGCAGCGGCTGCTCGTCGCTCATGCGGCGACCATAGCTACGAGTACCTCACTGGAGGGCGCTGTCTACGTGTCCCGTAGTGGGCCGCTCAGGGCGTCCGCCTTGGACGACTCAAGCCGTACCGCAGGTCCCTTGCCGACTTCGGGCAGACCGAGATGCGTCCCACCAATTCTGCGTTCTCTTCGGGAGGTCTGCGATGAGGTGTCAGAGAACGACACACTGGTCGCTCGGGATGTCTCCAGCGGCGATCTCCCGCAACCGCTTCAGCAGCGCCTTACCCAGCTCCGTGGCCACCCAATGGGGTGTCGCCACGGGAACCTGCGGCGGCTTCTCGCCAGGAGTTGGATGCCTGGGCATCGGCCCGTTCCTCATCTCGACTATGGAACTGCTGGCGATCAAGCCGACTGATTCGAGTGTCTTGAGGACTGCGCTGAAGGCCGCGCCGAGCTCGGCGCCGCCGAGCGCGTACTGACTTACGATTCGCCCCGACTTGGTCTGCTGGCTCTCAATCAGGTCGAGTAGCCGGACGTGCGGTGCTTCGATTGCCGCAATGGCCTGCGCCAGAAACTGTTCCTCTTCCAGCACTGCCCGGTCTGTCAGTACATTAGCTAAGACCCGGCCGAGGAATAGCAACTTCTCGTGAGACTCGGTCGAGAGTGCGCCAATCAAGACGGTAGTCGTGACGTGTTCAAGCTCTGGCTCATCGGTCAGGCGGTCGGTCACTTCCGGGACGGCGATACCAAGGCACTCGGCTGCATGCTCAACTGGGACGGCCGTTCGCTGCCGCCGCCGCTCGCCCAGCTTGCTGGCCATCGCCTCGGTTAGGTCGACAGCCATCTGGCTCGCAGCCGAGCCGATCATGCCGCCGGCGGGTCCGGCGACCGCCAACCCCGCCGCGGCGGCAACGCCGGCGGCTCCTGCCCTAGCGAGCAACCCCACCAACTGATTTCCGCCGCCTTGGTCTTCAGTCATACGTGAGACGCTAGCGGCGACGTCCGATAAGACGATGTCACTGCGCACATAACGTCGCCCAGCGTCGTAGGGCGGTTGCAGATCGAGGCGCCCACAACTCCCCTGAAGTGGTTCGTTGTCGTACTGGCCGTGCGGTCGAGCGAGGTGCTCGCCCTGTCCCTGAGTGGGCCGCTCAGGGACAGAGGGCGGCCTATGGGACACCAGGACGTGCGATCGGCATGGTCGGTGACGCCCGGCCCGGCACCGTCGAACGGGCGGAGTCAAACTGCTCTGCTCCTCGCCGATCATGTAGGTGTGGCAAGGCAAGAGGTTCGTGGGAAGAAGCGCCCTTCGAGAGTCGCGGGAGCGCTCGTCTTCCTCGGGCTGGTCGTCGGCTTCTCGATCATCCAGGTCCTCTTGTTTGGAACGCCTGCCCCGCCGAAGGATCTGGCGGTCCTGACGGCAATCATGATGGTTGTCATTTCCATCTGGCTGGGGGCCGTACTCGTCTGGGACCGGATCATGCGGAAGCGCCGTCGCAATCGACTCGGTGGCTAGCTGTACTGACCACTGAGGTTGGTAACGCGGCTGGCCGGTGGGTGACCGCCGAGTGCGGTGTGGCCGCGGTGATGGTTATAGCGGTGTAGCCAGGCCGAATAGGCAGCTTCGCGTTCGGCGTTGCTGGCGTAGGGGCGGGCGTAGGCCCATTCCTCGAGCAGGGTGCGGTGGAAGCGTTCGACCTTGCCGTTGGTGGCTGGCCGGTAGGGGCGGGTGCGTTTGTGCGTGATGCCGGCGAGGGCGTCGCGGAAGTCGAACGACCGGTAGCAGGCGCCGTTGTCGGTCAGCACCCGGCAAACGGTGATGCCGCAGCTGGCGAAGTAGGCGTGCGCGCGGGTCCAGAAGGCGGCCGCGGTCTCCTTACGCTCGTCGGCCAGCAGCTCGGAGCAGGCCAGCCGGGAGTGGTCGTCGATGGCGGTGTGCAGGAACGAGTAGCCCTGTCCGCGGTGCCGGTTGGGCCGGTGGTGCCGGCCGTGGATGCGCCAGCCTCCGCCGTCGGGGATGCGGCCCAGCTTCTTCACGTCCAGGTGCACCAGATCCCCCGGGGCGGCGTGCTCGTAGCGGCGTATGACGCGACCGGTGGGCCGGTCCAGCCAGGTCAGGCGGGCCAGGCGGTAGCGGGAGAGCACCCGATAGACGGTGGAGGGATGCACGCCGAGCAGGAAACCGATGCGAGCCGGCCCCCACCGCCGGATCACCCGGACCTTGATGATCCGCCGCTCCAGACGGGTGGGCGTGCGCCGCGGACTGCGGTGCGGGCGGCTGGGCCGGTCGACCATGCCCGCTGCGCCCTGCTTGCGGTAGCGCCGGGCCCAGCGGGCCGCGGTGGTCGCCGAGGTCTGGAACCGCTCGGCCGCCCGCCGCAGCGTCCAGCCCTGCTCCACGACGCAACGGGCCAGCAGAACCCGGCCACGCGGGGTCAGGGTGGCGTTAGCGTGAGACACGAAGACCTCCGGGCTGAGGAGCGGTTCTTAGACAGCTCCACACCTCACCCGGAGGTCTTCCTCATGTCACCGGACGCCGTCACCAACGTCCGTGGTCAGTACAGCTAGCCCGGGTGAGTGCCGACGGAGACGGGCAGAGGTTCCTGTCCCAAAGTGGGCCGCTCAGAGACATGACTTGGGCGGGTGGTCGTCACCCTCTTCGATGATCCTCCCTCGACGTCTGCGACGGGCGGGGACACAGTGCTGGGCATGCAGCCAGCCAGCCCTGCGCCGCCGCCCGCAGACGGTCCGTCAGGCATCCCGACAGCGCCAATGCTGGCTACCGCTGTCCTCGGGCTGAGCGCAGCGACGCTGGGCCTGCTGCCGTGGCCGCCGCCGGTGTGGTCGCAGTCATCACTGTGGCTGGTTGCCGACGTGCCGGGTGCGCTGTGGGTGTTCCTGCTCGTAGGCGCCGTCGTCAGCATCGCCACCGCGGTGGCGCTCACCTGGCGGGAGGCCGACCTGGGTCCACGCGACCTCCTGGCGTGGGCCTGGTCGGCCCTCGTGGTGCTGGCTGCAGCGGCGCTGCTGTGGAACGCGCTGTATGCGGCGGCGTTGTCGACGATCGACTTCGGTGCCCCGATCCCGATCTTCCACTGGCTGTTCACGTTCATCCCCGCGGTCTTGGCCGGCTCGCTGTTCCGCCATCGCGGACGCCGCGCTCGGTGGACTGCCGCGTTGGGGACGGGAGTGGTCACCGTGCCGCTGTTCGCGCTGTCCTGGTCGCTCCTGATCCCGGGACTCTCACTGGCCGGAGTCGCCAACACCTTGTGGGCCACCGGCATCCTCGGTGTCGCTCCGCTCGCCGTCGGGGTGGCCGCAGCGGGGGCGATGGGCGGCGGGGCAGCCGACAGTGCGCGTGTCTCATAGTGGGCCGCCATGGGACGGCCAGTTGGCTCGCCGCGAGGGCTTGAGGAACGTACCTACTGACTCAGGACTTCGCCTCATGGACCCAGATGGACGACCACCTCGTACATCGGTGCAGACGGGCCGTGCCAGCAGTAGAGCGTCTCTCCACGCTCCCGCGCTGTCAGCGCCCAATCCAGCCGAACAAGCCGATGTGACGTCGACTCGACACGTCGGGGCCACGTGGTCGCACTTCGCCAGGCCTTGTCGTACTGCTCCATCCGCGCGTCCCGAAGACGGCTCCCCCTCGCCTGATCCTCGGCGGCGAGTCGGACGAGTTCCTCACGCGCGTCCGCCATGGCGTTGACGAAGCGTTCGGTGCACACGTGCAGAACACCCTTGCCCTCCCGAGCGACGACCTCCAGTGCACCGGCGGCAGGCTCACCGGTGAGCGCGGTCAGCAGAGCCGCTGTATGCCGGGGCGTCTCGCCAAGGTCCTGGCGGGAAGGGCCGGCGAGCGACCGCTTGCGGCCGCCCGTAGGAACGCACGGCCCGGTTGCCACGTCCATGCGGCGCAGCTCCCTCTCCCGCGTCGTGAAGACGACGACGGCGATGCTGAAATCGAGATCCCCCAGGGCTCGAGCAACCCACGACGACAGAGTCACGTCGTCAGACGCTAGCGGCGAGTAGCAGCTCCAGAACGGTGCGGCACATCTCGGCCCTTCGGTGGGTTCTCTGGAACTGTCCCTAGGTGAGCCGCTCTGGGACCGATCTACCGGGACGACGGGTACTCGGCGGCGAGGCCCTGCGGCGGATGCCTGTAGTCGGCGGGTAGTTGTTCCCAGGGGGTCCAGCCGCCATGGTCGAGCCGGCTTCGGTACCAATGACCGTCGCCCCCGCGAAGCTCTGACGGCAGCCCCTCTGGCGGCGTCTGGCCGGGACTCCACTGGGCCGTGATCTGCCTGTGATGGAACCCGGCCTCGCGCCTGCGCCGCTTGGCGTCATCCACGGATTCGGCCCAGAAGACGTAGCGGCCGATCCACGAGTCGGCTCCGGCGTCCTTCGAATCAACGCCGTACACGCCTTCGGCCGGGACCGCCGCTCGGAGCGCGCGACGCTGTGCTCTGGTCAGCCTTTCGGCGCGGGCCACGACAGCATCATCGGCACCGTCACCCGTGTCCCTGAGTGAGCCGCTGTGGGACACCCGCCGAGATTGACCTCGAGGGCGGCCTGTGGGACCCATCCAGCCCCCGTACTGGCTCGTGCTCCGATCGGTTGAGGCAGGGAGCCACCGTCGAACGGTGGCCTCGAAGTCGGGCGCATGCCAGACGAGGCTCGTCCTCCGGCAGGACTGAGCCGCCGAGAGATGTGGGTCTGGGGCGCGCTGATCGTGCTCGTAGGCGTGCTCAACCTGTGGTTGTTGATCAGCGGCGACGCTGGGCGGCTTGCCCTGGTGGTAGCCGTTGTCCAACTGGCGATCTTCATCCTCCTCATCACCAGAGTCGTCCATGTCGGCCGCGACAACAGGTCCCACCGCTGAGCCCAGATGTTCCCGTAGTGGGCCGCTCAGAGACAAACGGCGGCTGCGGGCCCGGCCTGCATGCGGCGGCTCCCGGGTGAGCCCGCTGCTGCGGGACCGGCCGTCGGAGCAAGCGTCCGGCGCTGGTCCCATCGGAGGCTCAGGCACGGTGGTCTGCGAAGCCCGGGGGCCGCGTCCGCGACTCGTCGATCGTCCGACGTGGGGATTCGCCGGGCGCGGCAGGGGTGGCCGCTGGTCGACCGCTCGGAGGCACCCGCGGCAGTGCCGGCGCGCATGATGCGATCAACGTCCCCGACCGAGGAGCCGCCCCCATGCCCGCACCCGGGACCCCGCTGGACCAGCTCGGCTTCCTGACCATCGGCACCTTCGACCCGGCCGACCCCGGGCCGGGTCACGAGGCGACGCTGGCGATGGTCGAGCTCGGCGAGCGGCTCGGGTTCGACAGTGCCTGGCTGCGGCACCGGCACCTGCAGCACGGCATCTCCTCGCCGGTCGCCGTCCTCGCCGCGGCGACCCAGCGCACCCACCGCATCTCCCTGGGCACCGCCGTGACCCCGCTGGCGTGGGAGAACCCGCTGCGACTGGCCGAGGACCTCGCCACCGTCGACGTGCTCTCCGGCGGCCGGCTCCACCCCGGCATCAGCGTCGGCCCGCCGATGCACTGGGACGACGTCAAGGCCGCGCTCTACCCCGACACCGCCGACCGCGAGGACTTCGGCTACGGCCGGGTGGAGCGGCTGCTGCGGTTCCTGCGCGGCGAGCGGGCATCGACCTTCGCCGGCCGGGAGGGCGTCGTCGAGGAGTGGTCGGACCGGGTGCAGCCGCACTCCCCCGGCCTGGCCGGCCGCACCTGGTACGGCGGCGGCAGCCTGCGCTCGGCGCAGTGGGCCGGCGAGCACGGCCTGCAGTTCCTGACGTCGTCGGTGGTGAAGGCAGAGGAGTCGGAGGACTTCGCCGAGGTCCAGGCCTCCCACGTGCAGGCGTTCCGGGCGGCGAACCCCACCGGCCGGGTCTCGCAGGGGCTGGTCGTCATCCCCACCGACAGCGCCACGCCCGACCAGCGTCGCCGGTACGCCGCCTACGTCGCGGCCCGCACCCCGCGGACGACGTCCCCGCAGGGCCCCGCCCGGATGCTCTTCGCCCGCGACCTGCTCGGCGATTCATCGGCGATCGCCGAGCAGCTGTACGCCCACGCCGGCTTCCGGGAGGTCTCCGAGGTGGTCTTCGCGCTGCCGTTCGACTTCGCGCCGGAGGACTACGAGCAGATCCTCACCGACATCGCGACCCGCCTCGGCCCCGCACTCGGCTGGGCACCGACGACCTGAGGCGCCGGCGCACGGGCGCGGCCCCCGGAGGACGCGCGACCACTCGAAGGGGTGGACTCGGGTTTGGGCAACCGGGTCGTGCACCATCCACCTGTGGTGACCATCACCGGAGGACCGGGCGGGCCCGGGCACGACCCGGTCCCCGGCGACCTCCTCGCCGACGTGTTCGACCGGTATGCGGGCCGAGCGCTGGCGCTGGCCCGCCGGATCGTCATCGACGACGCCCTGGCCGAGGACGTCGTGCAGGAGGCCCTGCTCGCCTGGTGGCGCCGTCCCACGGCGTACGACCCGGCGCGCGGGGAGTTCGGGCCGTGGCTGCTCGCCCTGGTGCACCACAAGGCGGTGGACGTCGTCCGCCGCGAGGCCGCCCAGCAGCGCACCGCCGGCGCGGCCGAGAAGCTGGCCCTGCTGCAGCCGGCCCCGCCCGATCCCGCCGAGGTCGCCGCGGACCGGTCGGCGGCCGGGCACGTGCGGTCGGCGGTCACCGCCCTGCCGGCCACCCAGCGCGACGCGATCCTGCTGGCCTACTGGGGCGGGCTCACCCAGCGCGAAATCGCCCAGCACACCGGCGCTCCGCTGGGCACGGTCAAGACGCGGATGCGCAGCGGCATGCGGCGGCTGCACACGACCCTGGTCGCCGACGTCCCCCCGCCGCGGCAGCCGCCGGCGGTCTGACGCCGACGGGCCGGCGCCGGAGGGGCGGGACCGGCCGGCACGCACCCGGCGCGCCGGCCACGGTTTCTCAGGCCATCTCGGGGACGCGCAGGTGGGCCAGGGCCAGGTCGAACTCGGCGACCTCGGTGATCGTCGAGCCCATGGCCGCGCTGAACTCCTCACGGAGCGCGGCACCCTGCCCCCGGGCCCGCTCCATGGCGGCGCGGTCCTCGTAGGTCACGGCCGCCACGGCGCGCAGGCCGGCCCGGTCGACCAGCAGGCTGACGCTGCAGAAGCCGGGGAGGTCGTCGAGCCTCGGCAGCAGGCTGATTCGGAAGGCGTCGACCATCCCGTCGACCCGGCCGGCCGGGACGTCGCTCCAGATGGCCCGGACGCACGCCGCCTGCCCTGCCGGCCGGGACCGGTGCAGGACGGCGACCTCCCACTCGGCGATCTCGACGGACTCCGCGCGCAGCACCTCGTCCAGCCGCCTCCGCAACTCCCGGACGTCGTCCGCGCCGGCCCGCATCGCGTCCTCGGTGGTCCACGCGACGGTGACGATGCACCGCCCCGCCTCGCGGTCGGCCAGCATCGACATCCCGACACAGCCGTCCAAGCGCTCCAGCCTCGGCCAGACCTCGCTCCTGGCGAAGGCGATGCCGTCGTCGACCGCGCGCGGGTCGCCGCGGACCGTGGTCGTCCTGGCGTACATGCCGGTCCTCCTCCCCGGCGGTGCCGAGAGGCACCGCCACGCAGGGAAATGTCCTCGTCCGCGTCGGGGTCGGCGCGGTCCGGAGAATCCCGGTCGGACCGCCGGGACCGGGTGCGGCGCGTGCGGACTCTGCGCATCCCACCGGGTACCCAGCCAGCGGCCGGCGGCCCTAGTCCACCGGACCGGGGCCGGGGGTGACCGGGACGTCGAGCTCCACCTCACCGGCCGTCGCGAAGGTGAAGGTGACCGGGACGGTGTCGGTGGGAGAGATCGGCGCGTTCACCCCCTCCACCTGCATCCGCACGGCCTCGCTGACCGCCTCCACCTGGCCGCCGGCCGGCAGCTCGATGCCGTCGGCGCTCGGTGCACCGGACTCGTCGAGCAGCCGGACGGACTCCGCCGCCGGTGTGCTGACACCGACGAGCCGGTCGGCGTGCTCGGCGTCGTTCGTCAGCACGCCGCGCAGCGGGACGGAGGCCCCGGCCTCGACGGTGTCCTCGGCGTCGAGGAAGACGTCGTCGAGCGACACCTGCCCCACCGTGCCGTCGACACCTGCGACGTCCGGGGTCTCCCGGGCGGTCTCCGCCTCCTGCCCGGCACCGCAGGCGCCCAGTGCCAGGACGGCGACGAACGCTGAGGCCGCCCAGCGGGCGGGTCGGAGCTGTCGCACGGGAACTCCCTCGGGTCGCCGGGCCGCGCCGCACCCTCCCGCCGCGCGCGACCCGACACCAGGGGCGAGGGGCCCGGGCCGGTCCGGCCGCGGGACGTCAACGCACCGGGGCGATCTCCTCGACGGGGCTGCCCACCGCGTCGGGCAGCCACGGCCCGCCCCCGGTCCGCGCCCAGGCCTGCCCCGGCCGCAGCAGCTCCACCCGCGCCCCGCCGTCCACCGTGCGGAACGCGATCCGCCGCTCCCAGCGCCCGGCGGGGCCGTCGTCCCCCGGGACCGCCACGCCGACGGCGAGCACGCCGGCCCCCTCCAGGGGCACCGCCCCCGGCGCGGTCCCGACCGTCCAGCTCACCTCCCCGGACGGCGGCAGCGGCTGCTCCCGGGTGCGGTCCCCGGCGGTCAGGTACGCGACGGCGTCGGGCCGGCCGGCCGGGGCGGTCAGCCGCAGCCGCAGCGTGACCTGCGGCCCGGCGTCCACCTGCAACGGCTCGACGACCGGCGGGGCGTCGGCGTCCTCGGACAGCCGGTGCAGCGACCGGCCGGGGAACCGCTCGGCCAGCGCCAGGTCGGCCCCGCCGCGCTGCTCGGCGTAGAGCACCGGCTGCCGCAGCGACGGGTCGTTCTCCAGGAACGGCGTGCTGCTGACGAAGCCCAGGTCCCCGCGCCGCGGCAGGAACAGCAGCGCGTCGTCCAGATCCGCGTCGGCCACCACCTGCTGCACCGCCCGGTACTGCCCGCTCACCGCCCGGTGCCCGGCGACCGGGCCGGGCACGGCCAGCGCGGTGAGCACGGCCATGACGACGACGAGGCCGGCGGCCGCCGGCCGGTTGCGGCGTGCCACCCGCACCAGACCCGCCGCCCCGAGCACGACCAGCGGGACGACGACCGGCAGCCAGTAGAACGGTCCGAACAGCGCCAGCCCGTCCCACTGCGTGCTCATCGCCCACGGTCCCCAGAACGGCAGGTAGCCCAGCGGGACGACGACGGCCAGGGCCGCGACCGCCCACCGCCCGGGGCCGCGGCTCCGCAGCAGGCCGAGGACGGCGAGCGCCACCAGCACCAGCCCGCCGGCCACCCAGCCCGGCGTCCCGACCAGGTTCGTCAGCAGGCCGGCCACCCCGTCGGCGGGGGTGAACTCCACCGTGTACTCCGGGAAGACGCCGCGCTCGCCGAAGCCGAAGGTGTCCTGCGGGCCGGTCACGGTGAACGGCAGCCGGAGCGGCCCGCCGACGACGGCCGCGTTGTAGACCAGCGTCAGCGCCAGCACGGGGAGTGCCCCGGCGGCGACCCGCCAGACGACCCCGACCCGGGACAGCCCGCCGCGGTCGCGCGCCAGCAGCACGGCCAGGCCGAACGGCGCGACGGTGAGCAGCGCGTCGAAGGGCCGGGCGAAGGCCGCCACGCCGGCCACGGCGCCGGCGAGCACCAGCCGCGGCGTCGAGCCGAGCCGCGCGCCCGACAGCAGCAGGACGGCGGCCCCCAGCCCCAGCGCGAGCGCGGACAGGTAGGGCAGGTACGTGCCGCTCTGCACCAGCACCACCGGCGACAGCGCGAACAGCGCACCGGCGGTGAGCGCGGCGACGCGGTCGCGCAGCACCTCGGCGGCCAGCAGGGCGACCAGCACGGCCGCGGCCGCGGCACTGACCGCCAGCGCCGCCCGCGGCGACCCGGTGAGCCAGTCGCCGGCCGCGATGACCGCCGGCCAGGGCGGGGCGTACTTCAGCACGATGCGGTCGCCGACCACCGCCGACGCCCAGGGCCGGAAGGCGTCGTGGTCGGCCGGGAGGGTCACCGCGCCGGTCTGCAGCAGCCGCGCCAACGCGACGTAGACGGAGTCGTCGCGGTTGAGCGAGTAGAGCGGGAACAGCGCCAGGTTGGTGAGCACCGCCGCCGCACCGGCCACCAGCGCCAGGAGGACGAGGGCCGCCCGCCACCTCGCCGCCGTCATCCCGCGCGAGTGTAGGGCGGCCCCGTCCCGGGGCCCGCTCCGAACGTGCGAAAGGTGGCGAGGACCGGGTCCTTCACCGGTGCGCGGCAGCCGCGGCCAGCAGGCCCAGCGAGTTCGTCGCCAGGTGCAGCAGCGCCGGGGCGGCCAGGCTGCCGCTGCGCAGCCGCAGCTCCGCGAACAGGACGCCGGCGGCCGCGGTGCCCAGGCAGGCCAGCAGGACGGCCCCGGCGCGCGACAGCGGCCCGCCGGCCAGGTCGTTGGCCGCGAGCGCGCCGAGCGTGGGCCGCACGTGCCAGAGCCCGAAGACGGCGGCGGAGACCCCGACCGCACCGGCCCGCGGGAGCAACCGGGACAGCGCGGCCAGCAGCACCCCGCGGAAGGCGACCTCCTCCCACAGGACGGTGCCGAGCGGGATCCGCACCAGCACCTGACCGGCGAGCTCCCCGCCGCCGAGGCCGGCCACCCGGGCGTCGGCGAGCAGCGGCCGGAGGGCGGGGACCGCCAGCGCCGTCCCGTAGCCGGCCGCGACGACCGCCGCACAGGCCCCGCCCCACCGCACCCCCGCCGCGAGGCGCCGGCGGTCGAGCCCCAGCTCGGCCCACGACAGCCCGGCGGCGCGGGCGGCCGCGAGCAGCACCCCCGCCGCCGCGACGTCGGCCACGACGTAGGACCCGGGCCGGCCCGGCAGCCGGTGGACCACCAGGTTGTTCCAGGCGAGCAGCACCGGCAGCAGCGCCCCGGTGAGGAGCAGCACCCGCCTGCGGTCGGCTGCGCCAGCATGCACGGGTGGGGTGTTCCCGGGGACGACGCCGGCTCACCTGCGTGGTGGCAGCCCTCGCCTGCGCGACCGCGGTCGCCGTCTCGGGCGAGCTCTCCGCGGGCGCCCTTCTGGCCGTGACGGCCGCCGGTCTCGTCGTCGCCGCGGTCGGGTTGGTCCGGCGCGCCGGTGCCGAGGCCCCCCGGGTCGGCCGGCGCGGCCTGCCGTGGCTCGGCTGGCTGGCGGCCGCCGTCGTCTGGGAGCTGGCCACCCTCGCCGACGACGACCTGCCGACGCTCAGCGACCTGGCCGACCCGGTCCTCGCCTCCCCGGTCGCGCGCGGTGCGGCGACGCTCGGCTGGCTGGCGGCCGGCGCCTGGCTGGTCGGCCGTCCCGGCCCGCGGCGGCCCGGGTGACCGGGTTCGCGGCGCTGCTGGTCGCCGCCCTCGTCCTGGAGGTCGCCGCCCGACGCGGAGCCGGGCCAGCGACGGCCGCGGAGGCGGTGGCGGCCGCCCTGCGCTCCACCCCGGGCCGCGTCGTCGTCCTGCTGGCGTGGCTGTGGCTCGGCGTGCACTTCCTGGCCCGCTGACGCCGCGTCGACGACTCGGGGCCCGACCGGCCGGGTAGGGGCCGCGCGGTCCGTCCGTCCCGCCCCTGGAGGTCGCCGTGGGAACCCGCACCGACGACGGGGCGCCGCCGTGGTGGCAGCGCGGCGCGGTCTACCAGGTCTACCCGCGGTCCTTCGCCGACTCCGACGGCGACGGCGTCGGCGACCTGCGGGGTCTGCGGGCGCACCTGGACCACCTCGCCGACCTGTCCGTCGCCGCGGTCTGGCTCTCGCCGGTCTTCCCCTCCCCCATGGCCGACTTCGGCTACGACGTGTCCGACCTGTGCGACGTCGACCCGCTCTTCGGCACCCTCGCCGACCTCGACGACCTGGTCGCCGACTGCCACGCGCGCGGCATCCGCGTCGTCCTGGACTGGGTGCCCAACCACACCTCCGACCAGCACCCCTGGTTCCGCGCCTCGCGCTCCTCGCGGGCGGACCCGAAGCGGGACTGGTACGTCTGGCGGGACGGCGCCCCCGACGGCGGCCCGCCCAACGACTGGCGCTCGGAGTTCGCCGCGGTCGGCCCGGCCTGGGCCCGCGACGAGGCGACCGGCCAGTGGTACCTGCACTCCTACACCCCGCAGCAGCCGGACCTGAACTGGGAGAACCCCGAGGTCGAGGCCGCCATGCACGACGTCGTCCGGTTCTGGCTGGGCCGCGGCGTGGACGGGCTGCGCATCGACGCGCTGCAGCGGCTGGCCAAGGACCCGCTGCTGCGCAGCAACGCCGGCGGCACCCGCCGGCACGACCAGGACTGGGAGACCGCCCACGAGCGGCTGCGCGGCATCCGGCGGGTCGTCGACGAGTTCCCCGACCGGATGATCGTCGGCGAGGTGTACCTGCTCGACCTGCCGCGGGTGGCCGCCTACCTGGCCGGCGGCGACCAGCTGCACCTGGCGCACAACTTCGTCTTCCTGCACCTGCCGTGGGACGCCGACGCCTTCCGCACCACCATCGAGGGCTTCGAGTCGCTGGTCGAGCCCGAGACCTGGCCGGCGTGGTTCCTCGGCAACCACGACCACTCCCGGGTCGCCACCCGGTACGACGACGGCGGGCACGGTCCGGCCCGCGCCCGGGCGGTCGCGCTGCTGCTGACCGCGCTGCGCGGCACGCCCTTCCTGTTCCAGGGCGACGAGCTGGGCCTGCCGGACGCCGTCGTCCCGCCGGACCGGGTGGTCGACGTCGACGGCCGCGACCCCGAGCGGGCGCCGATCCCCTGGCGCCCGCCGTCGGTCGCCGGCCCCGGCGCGGGCTTCACCACCGCGGAGCCCTGGCTGCCGCTGGTGGCCGACGCCGAGCGGCTCTGCGTCGAGCGCCAGGCGGCCGACCCGTCCTCGACGCTGTCGCTGGTGCGCGAGCTCGGCGCGCTGCGCGCGTCCTCCCGCACCCTGCAGACCGGCGCGCAGCGGTTCGTCGACGCCGGCCCCGGGGTGCTGGCCTGGCTGCGCGAGGGGGACGGCGAGCGGCTGCTGGCGGCCGTGGACTTCGCGACCGGGCCGCGCCGGCTCCCGCTCGACGCGGCCGCCACGCTGCTGGTGTCCACCGACCCGGAGCGGACGCCCGGGCCGGTGCGCGACCTCGAGCTGCGGCCGGACGAGGCCGTCCTGCTGCGCCTGTCCGGCGGCTGACCCGCTTGTCCGCGGACGTCCGCCGGTCCCACCATCGGCCGCGGGCGGCGCGGAGGGGGGCGGGGTGGACGTCGGGCCGGAGCTGGTGCCGCTGCTCTCGGACCGGCGCGCCGTCGTCGGCTGGATGCTGCTGGCCCTGCTGGTGACCTTCCTGGCCACCCGGTTCGTCACGCGGGCCGTCCACGCCGGGCGCGGCCCGTTCCGCGACGCGAGCGTGGGCGGCGTGCACCTGCACCACGAGGTCTACGGGATCCTCCTGCTGCTGGGGACGGGCACCGTGGAGTTCGCCTACCGCCCGGGCGCGCCCTGGCTGCAGCTGCTCGCGGTGCTGTTCGGCGCCGGGGCGGCGCTGGCCCTCGACGAGTTCGCGTTGTGGCTGCACCTCGAGGACGTCTACTGGAGCCGCGAGGGCCGCAGCTCCGTGGACGCCGTCGGGATCGCGCTCGTCGTCGGGGGCCTGCTGCTGGTCGGTGCCAACCCGTTCGACGCCGACCGTGCGGCCGGCGAGGTGGTGTCGTGGGCAACGGTCCTGTTCAACACGGCCGTCGCCCTGGTGGCGATCCTCAAGGGCCGCGTGGTCCTGGGCGTCGTCGGCGTCTTCGTGCCGCTCGTCGCGGCGGTGGGCGCGCTGCGGCTGGCCCGGCCGCGCTCGCCCTGGGCCCGGTGGCGCTACCCGCCCGGATCGCACCGCCGGGCGCGGGCCGAGGCGCGCTTCCCCGCCGGGCGGCGCACCCGGTGGGACGCCGTGGTCGACCTGTTCGCCGTCCCGCCGGCGGGACGCTCCTAGAGCTGGACCGCCACGGTGGCGGCGAGCTCGCGGGCGGCCTCCAGGTCGGCCGGGCCGGGCGCACCGGTGAGGCTCAGCGGCTCGGCGACCTGCTTCCAGCGCAGCGCACCGGTGACCGTCGCGATGCTGCGCAGCGCGCCCGCGGTGTCGTCGTTGCCGTGGACGTACACGCCGTAGGGCAGGCCCACGGTGGCGTCCAGGCACGGGTAGTAGACGGTGTCGAAGAAGTGCTTGAGCGCCCCGGACATGTAGCCGATGTTGGCCGGGGTCCCGAGCAGGACGCCGTCGGCGGCCAGCAGGTCCGCGGCGCCCGCCGACAGCGCCGGGCGCACGTCGAGGCCGACCTCCTCGACCATCGCGACGCCCTCCCGCACGGCCTCCAGCACGGCCTGCAGCGACGGCGAGGGCGTGTGGTGGACGACGAGCAGACGCGGCACGCCGGCATCCTCCCCCGCCGGGTCAGGGGCGCAGCTCCGCGTAGACCTCCGCCGCGTGGTCGAAGACGGCGAAGTGCCCCTCGCCGGCCAGCCAGTGCGCCGTGCAGCGGGGCAGCATCGCGGCCAGCACCCGGCCGAGCGCCACCGGCACCTGCCAGTCCTGCGTGCCGTGCCAGAGGTGCACCGGCTGGCGCACCTCCGACAGCGGGAACCCCCACGGCCGGAACAGCAGCGCGCGGTCCTCGGCCATGGGGGCGGCGCCGTTGCGCAGCCCCTCGGCGAAGGTGTCGGCCAGGACCCGGCGGACCTCCGGGCGCCCGATCACCCGCCGGTCGGCCGGGTTCAGCCGCGCCTACAGGTAGCCCGGGATCGCCTCCGGGCGCTGCGCCAGGGGGGCGAACACCGGCCGCATCAGCGCCGCCGCGGGCGACGGCCGGTGCGCGACCGCCCGCAGCCGCCGCGGCACCCACCCCGGCCACGGCCACGGGACGTCGGGCGGCGGCGCCCCGCCGAGGACGCCGACGCTGCGCACCCGCGAGTCGAACGCGTGCGCGCAGGCCAGCGCGTAGGCGGCGCCGCCGGAGAGGCTGAGGACGGAGAACTCGTCGATGCCGAGCGAGTCGAGCAGCGTCGCGACGTCACCGGGCCAGTCGGTCACCCGCCGGCCCGGCTGCGGGTCCGAGCGCCCGAAGCCCGGCCGGTCGGGGACGACGAACCGCACGCCCCAGCGCCGGTAGTCCTCGGGGTCCTCGACGTGGCGCTCCAGCCGCGAGCTCGGCGAGCCGTGGCAGCCGAGCACCGGCCGGCCCGCCGGGTCGCCGTACTCGGCGTAGGCGAGCGTCCGCCCGTCGGGCAGCCGGACGGTGCCCTCGCGTGGGCCGGGTCGTCCACCGTGGCCGGGTCGCTCGCGCATCCCGGGCCGGTACCCCGCCCGAGGGCTCCCGGACCGCCCCATCCCGGGTCGGGCGGTCCTAGCCTGCGGCGGGTGCGCACCGACCGGGGGCTGGACCGGCTGATCACGTTCCTCGACGCCGTCGTGGCGATCGCGATCACGCTGCTCGTGCTGCCGCTGGTCGACGTGCTGCCCGACGAGGGCGCCGCCGTCGACCTCCCCACACTGCTGGCCGAGGAGGCGCCCCGGTTCGGCGCGTTCACGCTGAGCTTCGCGGTGATCGCCCGGTTCTGGCTGGTGCACCACCGGCTGGTCGAGCAGGTGGGCTCCTACGACCGCACCTTCGTGCTGCTCAACCTGCTGTGGACGATGACGATCGTGCTGCTGCCGTTCGCCACCGAGGTGGCGGCGGTCTACGGCGCCGACCGGCTGGCCGTCGCGGTCTACATCGGCACGATGGCGCTGAGCTCGGCCTGCCTGACCCTGCTGACCCTGCTGCTCCGGCGCCGCCCGCAGCTGCGCCGGGCCGGCGCCGACGAGGAGGACGACCCGGCCCGCGCGGTGCTGACCACGAGCGCGTTCGTCCTCGCCCTGCTGGTCGGCGTCGCGGTACCGACCATCGGCTACGCCGCGCTGTTCCTGCTGTTCCTGCCCGACGCGGCGCGCCGGCTGCGCGCCCGGCGGGCCGCCGCGCGGCCCCGCTGACGCGCGAGCGCACCCGCGGCGGCACCTACGTCGGACCGGGCGTGCCGTCAGCGTCGGAAGTCGTGCGCCTCGTCGTAGCCGAGGTCGCCGGCGGCGTCGTCGGGGGGTGGGGCCTCCGGGGTCTCCGCCTGGGGCCGGGGGCGGCTGCCGGTCACCTCGTGCGCCATGTCCTCGTGCGCCATGTCGTAGCCGAGGTCACCGGTCGGTTCGCGCGGGTCGGGCTCCATGTGGGCTCCTCTCACCGGGGAGTCCATGGTCGGCCTCCGGGAGCAGGGCCACAAGGACACCCGGGGTGCCCGGCCGTGCGGGACTCAGGTGCCGATCACGGTGCGGACGGCGTAGAGCTCGGGGAAGAAGGTGAGGTCGAGGGCCCGGCGCAGGAAGTCGACGCCGGAGGACCCGCCGGTCCCGGTCTTCGCGCCGATGGTCCGCTGCACCGTGCGCAGGTGGCGGAACCGCCACAGCTGCCAGTTGTCCTCGACGTCGACCAGGCTCTCGCAGGCCTCGTAGACCCCCCACGGCGTGCCCGCCGCCTCGTAGACCTCGCGGAGGACCGGGACCAGGTCCGGCTGGTACGTCCACGGCCGGCGCACGTCACGCTCCAGGACGGCCGCCGGGACCGGGAGGCCGAGCCGGGCCACCAGCCGGAGGAACTCGTCGTAGAGCGTCGGCGCGGCGAGCAGCTCCTCCAGCAGCTCCCGGGCGGCGGGCTCGCCGTCGAAGACCGCGAGCATCCCGGGGTGCTTGTTGCCGAGCACGAACTCGACCGCCCGGTACTGGTGGGACTGGAAGCCCGACGCGTTGCCCAGGGCGCCGCGGAACTGCACGTACTCGCGCGGGGTCAGGGTGGCCAGCACCGACCACTGCTCGACGAGCGTGCGCTGCACGCTCTTCACCCGGGCCAGGCACTTGAGCGCCGGCGCCAGCTCGTCGCCGGCCAGGTACCGGCAGGCGGCGCGCAGCTCGTGCAGGACCAGCTTGAGCCACAGCTCGCTGGTCTGGTGCTGGACGATGAACAGCAGCTCGTCGTGGTGCTCGGGGCTGCTGCGCGGGTGCTGGGCGGCCAGCAGGTGGTCGAGGTCGAGGTAGCCGGCGTAGGTCAGCGCACCGCCCAGGTCGGTGCGGACGGAGTCCTCCAGCGGCCGCACCGATCCCGACGGGTCCGGGTCCGACGGCACCACGGCCGTCACCGTAGCCCTCAGCGGCTGCGGTAGAGGCGGGTCGTGACCGGGAGGAACACCGCGGCCAGCCCGGCCGCCACGGCCAGCGAGACGGCGATCGCGGTGCCGTCGGGGGCGCCGGCCATGAGCGAGCGGGTCGCGGTGGCCAGCACCGAGATCGGGTTGACGTCGACGAACGCGCGCAGCGGCCCGGGCAGCGTGCGGGGGTCGACGAAGACGTTGGACAGGAAGGTCAGCGGGAACAGCACCATGAAACCGCCGTTGAGCACGGCGCTGGGCGAGCGCAGCACCAGGCCGACCGCGGAGTACACCCACGACAGCCCGAAGGAGAACACGACGACCAGCGCGAGCGCCGCCAGGGCACCGGCCGCCCCGCCCTCCGGCCGGTAGCCCAGCGCGACGCCGAGCACCAGGATCACCGTGCCCGCCAGCACGTACCGGACGCTGTCGCCGAGCAGGGCCCCCAGCAGCGGCGCCGGCCGCCAGATCGGCAGGGACCGGAACCGGTCGACGACGCCCTTGGTGAGGTCGGTGTTGAGCGCGACGCCGGAGTAGACGGTCGTGAACACCACCGACATGACGAGGATCCCCGGCAGCACGTACTGCAGGTAGGCACTCGTCGAGCCGGCCAGCGCACCGCCGAACAGGTAGGTGAACATCAGCACGAAGAGCACCGGCGTGATGGTCACGTCGATCAGCTGCTCGGGGACGTGCTTGATCTTGAGCATGCCGCGCCAGCCGAAGGTGAGCGCCGTCGCGAGCGGACCGGGGCGCGGGGGGCGCGCCGTGGACGCGATGGCCCGCCGGACGGCGGCGGTGTCGGCGTCGGTCCGGGGTGCGGTGGCGGTCACGACGCCTCCTGCGTTGCGGGTGCCGGCTCCTCGGCGAGGTGACCGGTGAGGGACAGGAAGACCTCGTCCAGGCTGGGCTGGTCGAGGGAGAAGTCGGCCAGGCCGACGCCGGCCCGCCCGAGCGCGCCGACCGCGGTCGCCGCGCGGTCGGCGTCGCTGCAGGCCGCCGACAGGGCGGCCGGGTCCGGCTCGAGGGTCACCGTGCCGACGGCGGACTCCAGCAGCCGCGCGGCCTCCGGGCGGCGCGCCGGGTCGAGCAGCCGCACGTGCAGCGCCCCGTTGCCGACCGACGCCTTGAGCTGGCCCGGGGTGCCCTCGGCGATCACCCGGCCGCGGTCGATGACCACGATGCCGTCGGCGAGCTGGTCGGCCTCCTCCAGGTACTGGGTGCACAGCAGCACCGTCGTCCCCTCGGCCACCAGCGCCCGGACGATCTCCCAGACCTGGTTGCGCGAGCGCGGGTCCAGCCCGGTCGTCGGCTCGTCGAGGAAGGCCAGCTGCGGGGTGACGACGATGCTCGCGGCGATGTCCAGCCGCCGGCGCATGCCGCCGGAGTAGTGCTTGACCAGCTTCCCCGCGGCGCCGGCGATGCCGAAGGCCTCGAGCAGCTCGTCGGCCCGCGCCCGCGCGGCGGCCCGGCGGTGCCCGAGCAGCCGGCCGACGAGCACCAGGTTCTCCCGGCCGGTGAGCTCCTCGTCGACCGAGGCCAGCTGGCCGGTGAGGCTGACCAGCCCGCGGACGGCGTCGGCCTCGGTGACGACGTCGTGGCCGAGCACCCGGGCGGTGCCGGCGTCCGGCGGGACGATGGTGGCCAGCATGCGGATCGTCGTCGTCTTCCCGGCGCCGTTGGGCCCCAGGACGCCGTAGATGGCACCGGCCGGGACGGCGAGGTCGACGCCGGCCACCGCGCGGGTCTCCCCGTACGACTTGGCCAGGCCGGTCGCCTCGATGGCGAGCGTGCTCCCTGATGTCATCCCGACTCCCTCGGCGGCGGTGCGGTGCAGCGTCCCCCGTCCCTCTGACGGAATGTGCGCTGCGGGCTCATCGGTCCGCCACCGCTTTTCCGGTCCCGCCTCACCGGAGCGATCGTCGGACCTCGAGTGCACTGGAGGTCAAGGGCCGTCGTCCCCGGCGTCGAAGCGGACCTCGACCTCCTGGTGCCGCACCGCCCGCTGCGCGCGTGCGGCGTCCGAGTAGACCCGCTCGTCGCCCTCGGTCAGGTCGGTGTGGTCGACGAACGGGGTGAGCAGCGCGCGTGGGTACAGCCGGTCGACCCGGACGACGTCGACCTCGACGCAGAGCACCAACGCGACCGCGGACAGGTAGACGAAGGCGATGAGGCCGAGCACGAGGGCGAAGACGGCGTCGACGGCGCTGGCGTTGGCGACCACGCTCGCGACGTAGACGCCGCCGAAGGACTGCAGCAGCTGCCAGAGCACCGCGGCGATGAGCGCGCCGGGGAGCACCTGCCGGTTGGTGAGACTGCGCGCGGTGGTGATGCGGAAGCCGAGCACGACGACCGCTGCGTTGGCGAGCACGGAGGCGACGGTGAGCAGCACGTGCAGCCCGCCGGAGAAGCCGCCGCCGTAGGCCGCGGCACCGGTGCCCAGCGCGGAGAGCACGGTGCTGGCCAGCAGGAGCAGGCCGAGCGTGAACAGCAGCAGCAGGCTGCGGCCGCGGGAGGTGATCGGGTCCGGCCGGCTGTGCCGCGGCACCGCCCACACCGAGTTCATCGTGTGCTGGACCGCCTGCCCCAGGCCCAGCGCGCCGTAGAGGGCCACCGCCCCGCCGACCACGATGCCGGTCACCCCGCCGCCGAGACCCTCCGGCCGGGCCAGCTGCGGCCCGATCACGGGGAACTCCCCCAGCGCGGAGTCCAGCAGCCGCTGCTGCAGCCCCGGGTCGCCGGCCAGCACCAGGCCCAGCACGGTGGCCAGCAGCAGCAGGGTCGGGAACAGCGACAGGAAGCCGTAGTAGGTGATCAGCGCGGCGAGGAAGTGGCCGTCGTCGTCCAGGTACTTGTAGAACACCGCGATCGGGAACCCGGCCGCCGGATGCCGGCGCTGGAACCGGTCGACCCGCTCGGTCCACCTCATGCCGGTCAGCCTCCCGCGTCACGCGGTAGGAAGGGGGACATGGCCGACTCCTTCCCGTCCCTCGCCGAGCTCGCCGCCGAGGAGGACGACCTGCAGTTCGCCGGCTTCACCAACGACGATGCCTGGGAGCTCGGCTCGGCGCTCGTCGCGACCGCCCGGGACCGGGGCGCGCCGGTCGCGGTCGACGTCAGCCGGCACGGCCACCAGCTCTTCCACGCCTCGCTGCCGGGCACCAGCCCGGACAACGACTCCTGGATCCAGCGCAAGACCCGCGTGGTGCACCGGTTCGGCCACAGCAGCCTGTACGTCCGGCAGGCCTCGGTCGAGCGGGGGACGACGTTCGAGGCGGAGTTCGGCCTGGACCCCGCGCTCTACGCGGCCCACGGCGGCGCGTTCCCGGTGCTCGTCCGCTCGGTGGGGCCGGTCGGCGCCGTCGTCGTCTCCGGGCTGCCGCAGCTGGACGACCACCGGATGGTCGTGGCCGCGATCCGGGTGCACCTGGGCCGGTGACCGGCCCGCTCCCCCGCCGCTGGACCGGCCGCCCGGGCCGGGTGCGCCGGACCTGGGCCCGCCACCCGCAGCTGGGCCTGGCGGTCAAGGCCGCGCTGGCCGCGGCGCTGGCCTGGCACGTGGCGGGGCTGCTGCCGCTGGACCCGGCCGAGCAGTACCCGTACTACGCGCCGCTGGGCGCGGTGATCGCCACGTCGACGACGCTGAGCGGCTCGGTGCGCGGCTCGGTGCAGTCGGTCGCCGCGATCGCCCTGGGCGCCGCGCTCGCGCTGGGCGTGTCTGCGGTGGTGGGCGACAACCTCGGCACGCTCGCGCTGGTGGTCGCCGGCGGCGTCCTGCTGGCCGGCTGGCACCGGCTGGGCAGCTCCGGCAGCTGGACGGCGACCTCCGCGCTGTTCGTGCTGGTCCTCGGCACCCAGGACCCCGGGTTCGTCGCGGCCTACACCGGACTGACCGCCATCGGCGCCGTCATCGGCCTCGCGGTCACCGCGGCCTTCCCGCCGCTGCCGCTGGCCCCGGCCCAGGAGCAGCTGCGGGCGCTGCGCGACACCCTGGCCGGCCAGCTCGAGGACCTCGCCGGCGGGCTGCAGCAGGAGCACCCGCCCACCGAGGACCAGTGGCGGCAGCGCACCCACCGGATCGACCCGGTGCTGGCCCAGATGCGCGACGCCGTCCAGCAGGCCGCCGAGGCCCGGCGGGGCAACCGGCGGGCCCGCCGCTACCGGGAGCTCGCCGAGGCGCAGTACCGGCAGGCCCGGGCGCTGGAGCGGCTGAGCCTGCTCGTCGAGCAGCTGACCCAGGTGATCGCCGAGACCGAGCGCGCGGAGTTCGAGCGGGTCGCACTCGGCCCGGCGCTGCGCCCGGCGGCGTCGCGCACCCTGGCCGCGCTGGCGGCGGCGCTGCGCTCGGTCGAGGACGCCACCGCCGACCCCGCGGCCCTCGCCCGGGCCGACGCGTGCCTGCAGGAGTTCGTCGACGCCGTCCGCCGGGCGCGGGCCACCAGCGCCGACGACCTGTTCGTCGCCGGGGACGTCGTGCACACCGTGCGCAGCTCGCTGGCCGCGCTGCGCCCGGCAGCGCCCGTCGGCTGACTCAGCCGCGGCCCAGCCGGGCCAGCACCCGGGTCTCCCGCCCGGCGCCGGCGGGCGGCTCGGACCCCGGACGGCAGATGCCCTCCGTGTAGAGGGCGGCACCGAAGGCGTCCGCACCGGACTCCACGCGGTCCAGCTCGGCGTCGGTGAGCGCGGCGTCGAGGCCGGCCGACCGGGCGACGTCCCAGCGGTGCACGACCATGTCCCACACGTAGAACTGCTCGAGGGTCGCGCCGAGCGTCGTCGGCCCGAAGTAGCCCTCGTAGGGCTGCCCGGCGACCGCCTCGTCGGCGACGGCCGCCGCGACCCGGCCGGCGTGGGCGCGCCAGGCCGCCGCCGGGTCGGCGTCGACGTCGGGCTCCTGGCCCAGGTCGACGCCGCGCCCGACGAGGAACTCGCGCTGGGTCTGCACCAGGTGCCGGACGACGTCCCGCACGCTCCACCCCTCGCAGGTCGAGGGCCGGTCCCACGCATCGGTCGGGACGGCGTCGAGGACGGCGGTCAGCGGGCGGTCGGCGGCCGCGTAGGCGGTGGGGATGGGGATCGTCATGGCCGGGACGGTAGGAGCGGGGCAGGCTGCGGTCTTGATGGAACCCGACACCGCCCCGCGCCGCCTGGACCACGTCGAGCGCGCGCACCTGCGCTCCCCCGGCGACGCCTCGCACGTCCTGCACCGCTACGACGCCCCGCCGGAGTTCGCCGGCCTGCTGGAGCGGTTCTGGATCCCGGTCTGGTCGGTGCCGCCCGGCCGGGAGGCGCCCCAGCAGGTGCTGCAGTACCCGGTCACCCTGCTGGTGGTCTCCGGCGACTACGCCCGTTTCTACGGCGTCGTGCCCGGCCTGTCGACGACCACGCTGACCGGGGACGGGTGGGCTGTCGGGGTCATGTGCGCCCCGGCCGCCGGCGCCCTGGTCGCCCGCGGCTCGGTGGCCCCCTACACCGACCGTCACGTCCCGCTGGCCGAGGTGCTCGGCGCCGGGGGCGAGCGGCTGACCGCGCGGGTGCGGGCGGCGATGGCCGCCGACCCGGCGTCCCCCGCGGCGCACGGCGAGGCGATGGCCGCCTTCGGCGACGCGCTGCGCCCGCTGCTGCCCGTCGACGCCGAGGGCGACCTGGTCAACCGGGTGGTGGCGTTCGTGGAGGGTGACCGCGAGGTCGTCCGGGTGGCCCAGGTGTGCGCGGAGTTCGGGCTGTCCGAGCGGGCGCTGCAGCGGCTGGTGCGCCGCCGGCTCGGGCTGACGCCGAAGTGGCTCATCCAGCGCCGCCGGCTGCAGGAGGCCGCCGAGCGCCTCCGCGGTTCCGGCACGCCCCTCGCCGAGGTCGCGGCGCTGCTGGGCTACGCCGACCAGCCGCACTTCAGCCGCGACTTCTCCCGGGTGACCGGGATGACGCCGGGCGCGTTCGCCGCCCGGTACGCCTAGCGGCTCACCAGGCGCGGGAGGAGCTCGGCGCCCGCGGTGGCCGCGGCGGCGCAGCCGAGCACGACCAGCCAGGCGAGCGGGTCCAGCGGCGTGCAGCCGAAGAAGCGGCTGAGCCCCGGGGTCTGGACGACGGCGGCCAGCACGGCGAGCGAGCCCGCGGCGGTGACGAGCACCAGCGGGCTGCGCCGCCCGGCCCAGGCGGTCTGCCCCAGCTGGGTGGTGATCAGCGCGGCCAGGCCCATCGTCCCGGCCCGCCCGCGGAACCCGGTGAGCCGCCCGGCGGTCCACGCCGCCGTCGCCCCCGCGGTGGTGGCCGCCCCGCGGACCAGCACCATGCGCCGCACCTCGCGCGCGAAGCCGCGCCGCGGCCCGGCCTCGAGGACGGCGGCCAGCGGGTGCCCGGCCAGGGGGCCGTCGCCCCCGCCGGGAGCGGCGCTCCGCGGCGCGGCCACGGCGACGGCGAGCGCCGGGAACATGTCGGTGAGCAGGTTGACCAGCAGCAGCTGCCGGGTGTTCATCGGCGCCCGCCCGCCGAACGCGGTGCCGAGCACGGTGAACGAGACCTCGCCGGCGTTGCCGCCGACGAGCACCGAGACGGCGTCCTGCACCCGCGCCCACATCGCCCGGCCCTCGGCGACGGCGTCGACCAGCCGGGTGAGGTCCAGGTCGGTGAGCACCAGGTCGGCCGCGGCGCGGGCGGCGGGGGACTCGGCGCCGGAGACGCCCACGCCGACGTCGGCCAGCCGGATCGCGGCCGCGTCGTTCACCCCGTCACCGGTCATCGCCAGCGTCGCTCCGGCACGACGGAACGCGGCGACCAAGGAGACCTTCTGCTCCGGCGACAGCCGCGCGAAGACCGCGGTCTCCCGCACCATGCGGGCCCGCTCGGCGTCGGAGGCGCGGGCGAACTCCGCCCCGGTCACCACCCGGTCGGCACCGGGGACGCCGGCCTGGGCGGCGATCGCCCGCGCGGTCCCCGGGTGGTCACCGGTGGCCACGACCACCCGGACGCCGGCGGCCCGCAGCTGCTCGACGGCCGCGACCGAGGACCCCCGCACCGTGTCGGCCAGCCCGACCAGCCCGCGCAGCGTGAGGTCGGCGGCGGCCTGCTCGAGGTCGTCGGCGCCGTCGTGCGCGCGGTCGGCGACGGCCAGCACCCGCAGCCCCTCGGCGGCGAGCTCGTGCACCTGCCCGGTGAGGTCCCCGGCGTCCCGGCAGCGGGCGGCGACGACCTCGGGGGCGCCCTTGACCACGAGCCGGCCGTCGCGCACGGCCGCGGAGAAGCCCCGCCCGGCGGCGAACGGCAGGCTCTCCCCCGCCTCGCCGTCGGGGCACACGCCGCGCTCCTCGGCCGCCTCCACGACAGCGCGGTCGGTCTCGTGCGCCCGGTCGTCGCCGTTGCCGACCCCGGCAGCCACCAGCTCCAGCAGCCCGTCCTCGTCGAGCTCCCCGTCCAGCGGGAGCAGCCGGGCGACCCGCAGCCGGTTCTCCGTCAGCGTCCCGGTCTTGTCGAAGCAGACGGTGTCCACCCGGCCGAGCGCCTCGAGCACCCGCGCGCTGCGGACGACGGCGCCGCGCCGCGACAGCCGCCGCGCCGCGGCCTGCTGCGCCACGGTCGCGACCAGCGGCAGCCCCTCGGGCACCGCGGCCACGGCGACCGCCACGCCGTCCCGCACCGCGTCGCGCAGCGGGCGGCGCCACAGCACGCCGAGGCCGGCGACCACGGCGCCGCCGGCCAGCGTCATCGGGAGCACCTGGCGGGTGAGCTCGCCCAGCCGGGCCTGCACGCCGGCCGGGGGCGCCGCCCCGCCGGCCGCCCGCGCCGCGCGCCCGGCCTGGGTCGCGTCACCCACCGCGACGACCACCGCGCGGCCGCGGCCGGCGACCACCGTGGTGCCGTCGAAGAGCACGCAGCTGCGGTCGGCGACCTCGGCCCCCGGCGTGGCCGGCACCGACTTGCCCACCGACAGCGACTCCCCGGTCAGGTTCGACTCGTCGACCTCCAGGTCGACCGCCTCCAGCAGCCGGGCGTCGCTGGCCAGCACGTCGCCCGGCTCGACCTGCACGACGTCGCCGACGCGCAGCGCGCTGCCGGGCACGTCCTCCCGGCCGCCGTCGGTCTCCCGGTGGACGACGACGTCCTGCTCCAGCAGCAGCGACTCCAGCGCCGTCTCCGCCCGCAGCCGCTGCAGGCCGCTGACCAGGGAGTTGGCGACGGTGACGCTGCCGACGAGGACGGCGTCGGTCGCCTCGCCGAGCATCGCCGTGGCCGCGGCGCCGGTGCCGAGGACCGGGGTGAGCGGATCGGCCAGCTCGGCGGCGACGGTGCGGACGAACCGGGACGGCCCGCGGACCACCGGGTGCGCCCGGAGCCGGTGGAACCGCACCGGACGGGCGTCCTCCGCGGCGGGGAGCTCGGCCAGCCGGCGCACCACCTCGTCGGGGTCCAGCGCGTGCCACGGCGTGTGGACCGTCGGCGGCGGGACCGGGCGGCCGGCCGCGCGGACCGCCGCCCAGGTGCCGCCGAGCATCGCGACGGTCGTGGCGGTCTTCCCGGGCGAGGTCGCCCGCTGCTGCCCGTACCGCTCGCTGCCGACGGCGGCCAGCAGCGCGCCGAGGACGTTGCCGGTCAGCGCCGCCTGCACCGAGCGCCGGCTCACCGTGCGGGCCACCGCCGTCGCCGCGACCACCCGGCAGGCGTCGGTCAGCCCGGGTGGGGTGACCAGGTCGGCGCCCCACGCCGGGGCGCAGCCGGGCCGGGTCGGGGCGACGCCGACGTCGGCGGCCAGCAGCGCGGGACCGTCGGTGTCGCTGACCAGCAGGACGCCGCGCCCGTCGTCCTGCAGCCGCCGCACCGTCTCGGTCAGCGACTCGTCCGCCGGGGCCACCTCGTCGGCGGCCGCGGCCACCTCCCGGGTACCGGCGTGCGCGGTCAGCACCAGCCGGGCACCGGCTGCGGCGGCTGCGGCCAGCAGCGCCTCGGCGTGCGGGTCGAGCTCACGGGCGACGGTCACCGTGCCCACCCGGCGGCGGCCCTGGTACACCGCACGGACCCCTACCCCGGGGGCGTCGTCGGGGTCGGTGGCCGGCCCGAGCCGCAGGCCCTCCTCCGGCTCGTCGCCCTCGAGCGCGCCGACCAGCCGTGCCGCGGCCGACCAGACCCGGGCGTCGTCCCACCCCTCCGCCTGCGCGGTGGCCTCGAGCACCACCGGCGGGCCGGTGCACAGCGCTTCCCCGTCGACGACGACGGTGTCCACCCGGTCCAGCCGCTTGTAGGCCGAGCCGTCCATCGGCAGCACGTCGCGGCGGCACAGCAGGAGGTCCAGGGTCGTGGCGAACGCCGCCCGCCCGTGGAAGGCGGCCTTGGGGTTCAGCGCCTTGAGCAGGTCGGCCGAGCGGCCGGGGCGCCCGGTGAGCGCCAGCAGGCCGAGCGAGGCGGCCAGCTCGGTGGGGGCCAGCCGCTCCGTGTAGGTCTCGACCGGGCCGGGCGGCAGCGGCACGGGCCGGTCGCCGGGTGGGGTCAGCGGCTCGTGGTCGTCGTCCGGCTCCGGGCGGCACAACTCCCACTCGCGCCGCCGCCACACCTGCCGGTGGGCGCGCATCTCCAGGAGCTCCTGGAACGCGGCGGCGGCGTTGAGCGCGGGCACCGTGGGGCTCTGGGTGAGCGCGTGCAGCAGTGCACTGACGCCGGAGAAGGCCAGCTCGGTGCCGGTCGGTCCCACGCGCCGGTAGAGCTCCCGCTTCAGCCACGTCTGGGACTCCAGCAGCGCGACGGCGAGGGTCGCGTGGCGGGTGAGCGCCGGGACGGGCGACAGCCTGGCCGCGTAGGCGACACCGACGGCGGCGAGGTCGATGGCGGTCGCGGCGGCCGCGGCGAGCAGCGGCTCGAGGTCGGCCGGGTGGTCCTCCCGCGCCGGGAACAGGCCCTGCCCGCCGCGGGCCTTCTCGATGGCGGTCACGGTGCCGACGAGGTCCTCGACGGTGACCTGCCGCTCGTCGAAGGCGACCAGGACCCGGCCGACGACGTCGTTGACGGTCGCCCACTCCACGCCCTCGAGCCGCTCGAGGTGCCGGCGCAGCGCGGAGCGGACCTCCGGGGCCTCCTGCGCATCCGGCGCCAGCAGCTCGACCTGCACCCGGCCCCGGTCGGCCCAGACGCGGCGGGTGTGCCGCGCCGGCGGCGGCTCCACCATCCCGCGCGCGGCGTCGAGCAGGTCGTGCAGGCGCCCGTCGGGCAGCGGGTCGGCGCCGGTGACCACGGTGCCGACGGCGCGGGTGCCGGCGACCGCGGCGGCGTGGGCCAGCGACAGCGAGGCGTGGGCACCCCGGCGGGCGACCGACGCGGTCTCCCCCACCAGCCCGGCGGTGACGCCGGCACCGGCCACGACACCGGCACCGGCGAGCCCGGCCGCCGCGCCGAGCACGCCGCGGGCCGCTCCGAACCGGCGCAGCAGGGACATGGCCGTCTCCCGGAACTCGATCCCCCGGAACAGGGTGGGTGCGGACGCTACGCCCGTTGGGCACCGTGCGCGCGCGCGAGCGCCGTCGTCACCGCACGATCCGGTCCACGGCCTCCCGCGCCACCCCGGGCGGAACGGTGTGCCCGCCGGCGAACCTGCGGTAGGTGACGTCGTAGCCGTCCTCGCGCAGGACCGGCACGATGCGCCGGCTGGTCCGCTCGACGGGCAGCACGTCGTCGGCGTCGCCGTGCGACACGAACACCGCCGGCCGGCCCTCCCGGGACGAGCCGGCGACGGAGCCCGGGGAGAACGCGACCACCTCCCCGAACAGGTCCCCGTTGGCCAGGCCGAGGCCCAGCGCGTACGACGCGCCGTCGGAGAACCCGGCGACCGCGACCCGCGCCGGGTCGACCGGCACGGTCGAGAACACCCGGGCCAGCGCGCGGTCCAGCAGGGCGGCGTCCTCGCCGTGCCCGCCGGTGACCGCGTCCCACGTCGACCCGCGGGAGGACGGAGCGAGCACGAGCAGGCCCCGCTCGTCGGCCAGGCCGCCGAGGATCCCGACGCCCGCCTCGGCGTCCCCGCCGGCGCCGTGCAGCGCTACCACGAGCGGGAGACCGCCGTCCGCTGCCGGTGGCACGTGCAGCAGCGGCGGCCGCTCGACGCCCAGGTCCAGCGGCTGAGTCCCGGGAGCCGGGGGCGTGGCGGGGACGCCGGGCTGCGGGCGGGCGGTGAGGCGCGCGGCCTCGCCCGTGCTCCCGGGGGACCCCGTCAGCCGCCCGCCGCAGCCGGCGAGGACGCCCAGCCCGGCGGCGGCCAGCAGGCGCCGGCGCGTCCACGCGGGGCCCCGGCCCGCGGCGGGCACCGTCAGCCGCCGCCGTCCAGCGCGGCCCAGAAGGCCGCCCGGACGCCGTCGGCGCCCCAGGCGTTGGGCTCGATGAGCGAGCAGAACCACAGGTCCCGCTGCTCGGGCCGGGCATCGGGTCGCCGGGGGTCGCCGACGGCCAGCCCGTGGCCGCGGAATCGCTCGGCGATCTCGGCCACCGCCGCGCCGTGACGGGCCGCACCCCGGCGCAGGGCGTCGTTGAGCTCCCTGATCAGCGCGACGGCTTCCGGCCAGGGCGGCAGGCCGAGCCGGCCCGCGTCGCCGGTGCCGTCGCTGGGGTCGTACACCGTGCCCACGACCACCCGCCCGTCCGGGGCCAGGACCGTGCCGATCACCTCCAGCGCCCGGTCCAGGGCGGCCGCGACGCGGGCGACGACCGCGCGGGCCGCGGCGGTGTCCCCGTAGGCGCCGAGCAGGTCGTTCCCGCCGATCGTCACCGTGACCAGCGCGGGCCGCGTGGGGAGCGCCGCGAGCCGGGGCAGCTGGCGGTCCAGCAGCGTGCCGGTGGTCGCGCCGTCGGTGGCGAGCAGCGTGAACGCCGTCCCGGGCGCGGTGCTGCGCAGGTCCCGCCCGCGCCACTCCGGGAAGTCGTCGTCCCGGTTGGCGAACAGCAGGCTGGCCCCGCCGCGACCGGGGCCGCCGGAGTAGTCGTCGATGGAGATGGAGTCCCCGAGCGCGACGTACCCCGCGGTGCCGGCCACGGAGCCATCGTGCACCCGGGCGGCGGCAGGCGGCCCGGGCGTGCCCGGCGTGGGGGACGTCGCTCGATTCCCGGAGGCGGTCGCCCGGCGAACCCCTCTACGGTGGAGGGGCAACGACGGGCCCGCACGCGAGGGGACGACAGGTGGACACGGCACTCCAGCACGGGGCCGGCCCGCGCTACGTGCACGACGCGCTGTTCTTCTCCTCGCCCGACGAGCTGGCCGCCGGCGCGGTCCCCTTCGTCCGCGAGGGCCTGGGCGCCGGGGACGCCGTGGTCGTCGCCGCCTCCCCCGCCACCGCCGACGTCGTCCGCGAGGCCGTGGACGGCGACCCGCGGGTCCGCGTGCTGGCACGGCACGGCACCTACCACCGGCGCACCCCCTCGGCGGTCACCTCCTTCCAGCGGCTGGCCGACGACCTCTCCGCGGCCGGCACGCGGCGGGTCCGGGTCGTCGGCGAGACCGACTTCGGGCGCACCGAGCGGGACTGGCTGGAGTGGCAGCGCTACGAGGCCGTGGTCAACGACGCGCTGGGGCCCTGGCCGCTCTGGGGGCTGTGCGTGTTCGACACGACCCGGCTGCCCGGCCAGGTGCTGGAGTCCGTCGCCCGCACCCACCCGAACGTCGTGGCCGACGGCTCCCGCGGCCCGAACCCGCGCTTCGTCGACCCCGCGCGGTACCTGGCCGGGATGCCGGTGCCGGTGGAGCCGCTGCAGGCGTGCGCCCCGCGGCTGGCCGTGGACGACGTCGCCGACCCGATCGGGCTGCGGCACGCCGTGGCCGCCGAGCTGTCCGCCGTCCGCGGACCGCGCGAGGTGGTCGAGGACTTCCTGCTCGCGGTGGACGAGATGACCTCCAACGCCATCAGGCACGGCCTCCCGCCGGTGGGCCTGCGGCTGTGGACGTCCGGCGAGCGGCTGGTGTGCACGGTCAGCGACTCCGGGCCGGGGCTGACCGACCCGTTCGCCGGCTACGGCCCCGCCCACGGCGCCGACCTCTCCCGCGGCGGCATGGGCCTGTGGTTGGCCCGGCAGCTGTGCGACCACGTCGACATCACCAGCGGCCCGGGCGGCGTCACGGTGCGGCTGACCACGGACCTCCGCTGAGCCGCCGCTGAGCGGCCGCTGAGCCGCTGCTGCCACAGTGGCGGCGTGCACCTGCTGCTGGAGTACACGCTGGCCGAGGACTACCTGGAGCGCCGCGCGGCGCTGCGCGAGGACCACCTGGCCCTCGCGCGGGCCGCCCACGAGCGCGGCGAGCTGCTGCTGGCCGGGGCGCTGCCCGACCCCTACGACCGCGCCCTGCTGGTGTGGACGGCGCCGCGCGAGGTGGTCGAGCGCTTCGCCGGGTCCGACCCGTACGTCGTCCACGGCCTGGTGACGGCGTGGACCGTCCGGCCGTGGGACGTCGTGATCGGTTAGCCGCGCTGCCGGCCCCGTCCCGGGTCCCGCCCTGAGCGTGCGAAGGGTGGGGAGGACGGGGTCCTTCTTCAGTCGGGCAGCAGCCGCCGCAGGACGCCCTTCGCCGTCGCGCCGACCCGGTAGGACTGCACCAGCCAGGAGTTGCAGACGATGTTGGCGCCGGCCAGGGCCGGGACGACGAACTGGGTGACCCGCTGCCGGCTCTGCCACTTCACGATCTCGGCCGGCGTGCCGGCGGTGGGCAGCGTGGCGTCCTTGACCTCGACGGTCTCCCCTCGCTGCCGGGCCTCCTCGGCCAGCTTGCCGATGCGGCTGCCGCTGTAGGCGGCGTAGGCGGTCGCGCCCGCGCCGGCCACGGCCAGGCCCGCCTTGAGCGCGCCGACCGTCCCGAAGCCCTGCTGCAGCGCGATCCGGCGGCCGCCGACCTGGGTGAGCCGCAGCCCGGCGAGCAGCGTGGCCGCGATGCCCCCGAACTGGGCGGGCTGGAAGCGGCTCCACGCCGAGCTGGCCACCCGGATGCGGTCGATGCCCTGGGACAGGTCGCTGCCGGACTTGTTGACCCCCGCGATGCCCATCACCGCCCCGCCGAACCAGAGCGCCGACCCCAGGTCGTGCACCGCCTGGGCCACGAAGTGGTTGTCACTGCTGGTGGTCATCTGTTCCTCCGCCGCTCGCGTCTCCGTGTGAGTGGCCGCCCCTACCCCGGTCGGCGGGCGGGTAACGGGACACGCCCGTGACACGCCGGGGAGGAACCGCCGGGGAGAGTGGAGCCGACCGCGGCGGGGTACCCCGTCGGACGGCCCGGGCCCGGACGGACGGACCGGCCGGATCCCCGCGGAACGCTCCTCCTGTCGCCCGCCGTCCACCCGCGCGCAGCGTCCGGTGACCGGTGTCCCGCCGGGTGCCCGCCCGCGCCGGCGGCGGATGGAGGAGGCTGGAGGTCGCGGCCGCGCCTCCCGATGGGAGAGCGGGGCCGGTGGACTGCCGGTGGGAGGGACCCGCCGGCGATGATCAGTGCAGGAGCACGTGCATGCCGCAGGGCACCGTGAAGTGGTTCAACGCCGAGAAGGGGTTCGGGTTCATCGCACCCGACGACGGGGGGCAGGACGTCTTCGTCCACTTCTCCGCGATCGCCGACGAGGGCGGGTTCCGCAGCCTCGACGAGGGCCAGCAGGTGGAGTTCGAGGCGAGTGAGGGGCAGCGCGGGCTGCAGGCCGACTCGGTGCGGCCGGTCGGTGGCGCCCCGCGGCGCCAGGACGCCGGGTACGGCCGGGACCGGGGCCGGGACGACCGGGGGCGGGACGACCGGGGGCGGGACGACCGGGGCCGCGACTCCGGTCGGGACCGCGACCGGGACCGCGGCCGGCCGTCGCGCGGCGGTCGGAGCACCGGCACGGTGAGCTGGTTCGACGCCGACAAGGGCTTCGGCTTCATCCAGCCCGACGACGGCGGTGCCGACGTCTTCGTGCACTTCTCGCAGATCGCCGACCGGGGCGGGTTCCGCAGCCTGGACGAGGGTCAGCGGGTCGAGTTCGACGTCACGCAGGGCCAGCGCGGGCCGCAGGCCGAGGACGTGCGGTCCGCCGAGCGCGGCGGCGGCCGGGACGGCGGCCAGCGGGGTGGCGGGTACGGCGACCGGGACCGGGGTGGCTACCCCGACCGCGGCCGCGGGGGCTACGGCGACCGGGACCGGGGCGACCGTGACCGGGGCGGGTACTCCGACCGCGGCGGGTACGCCGACCGCGACTCCGGCGGGTACCGCGACGGCGGCCGGGACGCCGGGCGCAGCGGCGGTGGTGCGGGTCGCCGTCCCGGCGGCGGCGGCGGCAAGGCCGGCGGCACGGTCAAGTGGTTCAACGCGGAGAAGGGCTTCGGGTTCATCGAGGCCGACGACGGCGGACCCGACGTGTTCGTGCACTTCTCGGCCATCGCCGACCGCGGTGGGTACCGCAGCCTGGACGAGGGCCAGCGGGTCCAGTTCGAGGCCAGCGAGGGGCAGCGGGGCCGGCAGGCCGAGCGCGTCGACCCCGAGTGAACACGGGCCCGCCGGCGCCGCGCCTCTCCCGCGCGGCGCCGGCGGGCAGCGGTCACAGCAGCCGGACGTCGGCCTCCACGGCCTCGAACGCCTTGCGCGCGGCGATGAGCACCGGGTCCCACACCGGGGCGAACGGCGGGGCGTAGGAGAGGTCGAGCGAGAGGATCTCGTCGACGCCCATCTCGTTCCAGATGCAGATGGCCAGCGCGTCGACCCGCTTGGCGGCTGCCTCCCGGCCGACCACCTGGGCGCCGAGCAGCCGGCCGCTGCGCCGCTCGGCGATCATCTTGAGCCGGATCGGCTGGGCGCCCGGGAAGTAGCCGGCCTTGGTGGTCGAGTCGACGACGGCCGTGACGAACTCGTACCCGGCCGCCTCCGCCTCGGCGGTGGACAGCCCGGTGCGGGCCGCCTCCAGGTCGCACATCCGGGTGATCGCGGTGCCGATGACGCCGGGGAAGGTGGCGTAGCCGCCGCCGATGTTGATCCCGGCCACCCGCCCCTGCTTGTTGGCGTGCGTGCCGAGCGCGACGACCATCCGCTGGCCGGAGAGCCGGTGCACGGACTCGACGCAGTCCCCCGCCGCCCAGACGCCCTCGGCCTGGGTGCGCATCCGCGCGTCGACGGCGACGCCGCCGGAGGTGCCGAGCGGGATGCCGGCCTCCTCGGCCAGCCGCACGGCCGGCCGCACCCCGAGGCCCAGCACCACCAGGTCGGCGTGCAGCTCCCGGCCGCTGGCGGTGACCACCGCCCGGACCCGGCCGGCGGCGTCGGTCTCGATCGCCGCGACCGCGTCGGAGAGGACCAGATCGATGCCCTCCTTGCGGACCGCGTCGGCGATGAACTCCCCGACGTCGGGGTCGAAGGTGCCGACCGGGGTCGCCGACATGTCCACGACGGTCACGTCGAGCCCGCGGATCCGGCAGGCCTCGGCGATCTCCAGGCCGATGTAGCCGCCGCCGACCACGACCACCCGGCTCACGTCGCCGTCGAGCGCCGCACGCAGCGCCGCGCCGTCGTCCAGCGTCTGGACGCCGTGCACCCCTGTCGCGTCGATGCCCGGCACGGGCGGTCGCATCGGCACGCTCCCGGTGGCGTACACCAGGTCGTCGAACGGCTCGACACCGCTGCCGCCCTCGGCGAGGTCCCGCCAGTGCACGACGCGGCGGTCCAGGTCGATGCCGACCACCTCCGTCCGGATCCGGACGTCGATGCCCATGGCCCGGTGCTGCTCGGGTGTCCGGGCGATCAGGTCGGCCTCGGACTCCACCGCCCCGCTGATCCAGTACGGGATCCCGCACGCCGAGTACGACGTCGCGCGGCCCCGCTCGAACACCACCACGTCGAGGTCGGGGCTCCGCTTCCTCGCCTGCGAGGCGGCACTCCCTCCTGCCGCGTCCCCACCGATCACGACCAGGCGTCTGCTCACGTCCCGGGACGCTAGGCCGTTCCGGAGGCCGCCGCAGGACCGCTGCCGCAGCCGCCCCCCGGGTCTAGCGTCGGTCCATGACCGTGCCTCCTCCTCCCGGCCCGCAGCCACCGTCGCCCACACCCTCGCCCGTGGACCCCGTGCCGCCGCCCGAGCCGGCCCCCTTCCCCGTGCCCGGGCCCACCGACCCGTCCGCTCCGCCACCGTCCGGACCGCAGCCGGTCTGACGAGGGACCACCCTTCCCCCCACGCCTCGCGTGCTCAGGCGGAGGGCCCCTGAGAGGGTGGCCGCGCCGTGGCCCCACGAGGCCCGGCGGACACGGACGGGGAGGACGGCGGCGTGGACGGCTCCGCAGGGCACGGCAGGACCTGGCGGGACGGGGTGCGCGAGGGCTCGCCCTACGGCGCCGCCGCGTTCGTGCTGGCGGTGTCCTTCGGAGTGGTGGCCACCGACGCCGGCATGCCGGCGGTCGCGGCGATCGTGATGTCGGCGCTGGTGTACTCCGGCTCGGGCCAGTTCGCCGCACTCGGCATCGTCGGCTCCGGCGGGGGCGTCGGAGCGGCCGTGGGAGCCGCGTCCCTGGTCAGCTCCCGGTTCCTGCCGATGGGCTTCGCGCTCGGGCCGTCGCTGCGCGGCAGCCGGCTGCGCCGCGCGCTGGAGGGCCAGGCGACCGTGGACGCGTCCTGGGCGATGGCCGCCCGCGGGGACGGCCGGTTCGACCGCGAGTACCTGTTCGGCCACTCCGCGGTGCAGTACGTCCCGTGGGTGCTGGGCACGGTCGTCGGGGTCTTCGTGCCGGCACTGGACACCCGCGCCCTCGGCCTGGACGCCGTCTTCCCCGCGTTCTTCCTCGCGATCCTGTCCGAGGAGGTCCGCGACCGGCTGCGGCTGGGCGTCGCCCTGGCCGGCGCGGGCACCGCGCTCGCCCTCGTGCCGGTCGCCCCACCGGGCCTGCCGGTCCTGGCCGCGAGCGCCGCGGCACTCGTCGGTCTGCGGACCCCCCGGTGAGCCCGGCGACCTGGTGGCTGCTCATCGGCCTGTGCGTGGCGACGACGGCGCTCACCCGCGGGGTGGGGCCGGCCGCGACCGGGGCGCGGGAGCTCCCGGCGCCCGCGGTCCGGGTCGTCGTCCTGCTCTCCTCGGCGCTGCTGGCCGCCCTCGTCGTCACCTCCGCGCTGGCCGACGGGACCGAGCTGCGCATCGGGGCCGACACCGCGGGCGTGGCGACCGCCGGGGTGCTGCTGTGGCGGCGGGCGCACGTGCTCGTCGCCGTCCTGGCTGCAGCGGTGGTCACCGGGGGCCTGCGCGCGCTGGGCGTGGACTGAGCCCACGCCCCGGCTCAGCCGGTGGGGATGCGCGGCACCGGCCGGACGTCGCGGGCTCCGGAGAGCTCGTGGCCGGCCTCGCAGACCAGGGCCAGGTGCACCGGCTCGCCGCAGTCGCGGTGCCGCAGCTCGAGGGGGACCTCGCCGTCCTCGGCCAGGTACCTGTCGCCCCACGCCATCAGGGCGACCAGCGCCGGGTGCAGGTCGATGCCCTTCTGCGTCAGCCGGTACTCGTGCCGCTGCCGCTCCCCCTGCGCCTGGTACGGGACCCGCCGCAGGATGCCCTCCTCCACCAGCGTGTTCAGCCGGTCCGTGAGCACCGCCCGGGGCGCGCCGAGCACCCGCTGGAAGTCGGCGAACCGGCGCACGCCGAGGAACGCCTCGCGCAGCACCAAGAGGCTCCACTTCTCGCCGACCACGGCCAGCGCGCCCGCGACCGAGCACCGCGACCGGTCCCACTGGGCTTCGCTCACGACTCCAGCATAGCGGGCTGAGTTCGCTTGACGAACCACCCTCGACAGGGGCACAGTTCATCTCACGAACCCAGGAGGTCGGGATGGACATCCCCGTGGACACCAGGCCCGTGCGGCCGGACGACGGCCCGCTGTTCTGCCGGCTGTGGGACCGGCTCTCCCCCGAGACGGTCTACCGGCGCTTCCACGCGCCCCTGCACTCACCGCCGGTCGGTGCCCACCGGCTCGTCGAGGTCGACCACGACCTGCGCGAGGCACTGGTGGCCGTCGTCGGCGGAGAGGTGGTGGGGGTCGCCCGCTACGACCGCTCCCCCGCCGACCCCGGCACGGCCGACGTCGCCGTGGTCGTCGAGGACGCCTGGCAGGGGGTCGGGATCGGCCGCCAGCTGCTCGCCGAGCTGACCGGACTGGCTGCCCGCCGCGGCGTCCGGACCCTCACCGCCGACGTCCAGACCGGCAACGACCGCATGGTCGGTCTGGTCCGGCGGCTGCTCCCGGGCGCCCTCCTCACCCCCGCCCACGGCGTCTACGCCGTGCAGAGCCCCCTGACCGGCGCGCCGGCGCCCGCCGCCGCCTGACCCGAGAGGAACCGCCATGTCCCGCCTGCGCACCGCCATCGCCGAGCGCCGCCGGGTCCGTGCCCGCCTGCGCGCGGACCGCGCCTTCGAGCAGGTGCTCGCCGGCGCCCCGACCGTCGAGTCCGCCCACGAGCTGCGGGCCCTCTCCACCCGCCGCTGACGGGGTCAGCCGGCCGGTGGCCGCAGCTGCCCGTAGATGCGCGCGAGGTCGGGCAGCTGGTGGTGGGCGTTCAGGCCGCTGGGGTTGGGCACCACCCAGGTCGCCGCTCCCCCGACCCGTTCCGGCTGCAGGCCGGTCACCGCCCGCGGCCGGTCGAAGCCCACCCGCCAGGCCGTGATGCCCAGGACGGCGAGCACCCGCGGCCGGTAGCGCGCCACCAGCCCGGCCAGCGCCGCGGCGCCGGCGCGCAGCTCCTGGGTGGACAGCTCGGCCGCGGTCCGGGTGGGCCGGTCGACCACGTTGGTGACGCCGAGGCCGTAGCGCAGCAGCTCGGCATCCTCCTCGGGCGCGAGCTGCCGCGGCGTGAGTCCCGCCCGGTGCAGCGCCGGCCAGAACCGGTTGCCCGGGCGGGCGAAGTGGTGCCCGCGCTCGGCGGACGTCAGCGACGGGTTGATGCCGCAGAACAGGACGTCCAGGCCCGGGGCGACGACGTCGCGCAGCGGCTTGCCCGGCACGCTCCCGAGGGTAGCGAGGGCGCGCAGCGCTCCCCGCCGGGACGGCCGTGGGGCGCCGGCCGGGGCCGGCGCCCCACGGTGAGGGCTCACTCCGTGAAGGCGTCCTCCCCGATGCGGACGACCTCGCCCCGTCCCGCCCGGCCCAGGAAGCCGGCGATGCTCCAGGCCGACGCGTACAGGTCGCCGTCCTCGACCAGCAGCCCGGTCGGCAGGGTCACCTGCGCGGTGCTGCGCTCGCCGTCGGGCTCGATCCGCACGACCTCGCCGACCGGCGTCGGGTCGAAGTCCGGACCGGGCTCCTCCTCCGGCGCCCCCGCGAACAGGTCGGAGACATAGACGGTGCCGCGTCGGTCGACCGCGACACCGGTGGCGCTGGTCAGGTCCTCGATGACGCCGACCTCCTCGCCGTGGGCGTCCAGCTCGTACACCCGCGCCGCACCCGGCACCTCCGCGCCGAGCGTGCTCACGTAGACGTGCCCGTGCGGTCCGCGCGCCAGCCCGGTCGGCACCGGGTCGCAGCCCACGGTGTCGGGGTCGTTCGGCGCGTCGGCGCAGGCCGGGACCTCGTCGGGGCCGATCACCGGCGGCACGAAGAAGGTGCTGACCTCGCCGCTGCGGCGGTCCACGGAGAGGACGGCGTTGGCCCCGGCGTCGGCCACCAGCACCCGGTGGCGCAGCACGAGCACCGCGAACGGGTTGGACAGCGCGTCCACCGGCGCACCGTCGACGAACTGCACCTGGCCGTCGGGGTTCTCCGCCAGCTCGTGCTCCAGGGTGTCCACGACGTGCAGCACCTCGCCCTCGAGGTCGGTGACCAGCAGGCCCGGCCCGCCCTGCCCGACCGCCGGCGGCTCCGCGGGCGCCGGCGCCCCCTCCTCCGGCGGGCCGGACTCGCCCACCGCGATGTACAGCCGGTCGCGCCGGGCGTCGACGCCCTGCGGGTTCACCAGCCCGCTGACCAGCGTCTGCACCTCACCGCTGTCCACGTCGACCGAGGAGACCTCCCCGCTGTCGGACTCGGCGACCACCAGGAGGTCGTCGTCCAGCCCGCTGATCTGCCGGGGCCCGTCCAGGCCGCCGGCCACGACGGGAACGGTGTCCTCCCCGTCGTCGTCCCCTCCTCCCGCGGAGGCGGCGGGAACCGGACCGGTCACCAGGGCGAACGCGGCCGCACCGATCGCGGCTCTCCGGACCATCCTCATGGGAACCCCCTCACAGGTGACTTCCAGGCGACGACCGCAGCACGCTAGGGAGGTCGCGCCCCGCGCGGGCCCGTGCCCGTCCCGTCCCCGGGACGCCGGACGCGCGCCGTCGCACGCCGTGAGCGACCGGCACGACGGGCCCCCGGTACCGGATCGGCACCGGCCGCTCCGGGACGGCGCACACTGGCGGGCATGACCGAGGGCGCCGACGCGGCCTTCCGCCGCTTCGTCGCCACGGAGCGCGACGCCCTGCTCGCCGAGGCCCTGCGGCTGACCGGCGACCCCGACCGGGCCGAGGACGCCGTCCAGCGGGCGCTCGCCCGCACGCGGCTGCACTGGGGACGGCGCGGCGGCAATCCGGCCACCACCGCGGGGGACGCGCTGCACCGGGCGGCCCGCGGGAGCAGCGGCGAGCAGGTCGTCGAGTCGCTCGACGACCGCCCGTACCCGGTACCTCCCCCACCCGGGCGCCGGCGGCTGGACACCGACGCCGCGACCACCGACGCCCTCGCCCGGGCCTCCCGGCTCCGGCGCAGGCGGCGGGCGGGGCTCGCCGTCGCGGCGGCCGCGGCCGTGGCCGCCGGCGTGCTCGTCGTCCCGCAGGCCCTGCAGGACCCGGCGCCGCGGGCCGCGCAGGACGCGCCGGGCCGAACCGGGCGGGAGCAGGCCGCCGAGGTCGCCGTCCTCACCGAGCCCACCCGCGGCTCGCTCGCCGCCGACGCCGCCTTCGTCGAGGCCGCCCGGCGGGTCGACTGGGGCCCGCTGACCCCGCCGCCGGTCGAGGACCGCCGCGTCGTCCTCGCCACCGACACCCCCGACGGCCGGGTCGTCCTGCTGGCCGGCACCGTCGACGAGGACGTCCGCGGCGTCTGGCTCACCGGCCCGGCCGGGGCCGCACCCGGGGACCTCACCCTGCACGTGCCGCAGGACCTCGGCCCGTACCGGCCCGCGTCGCTGCTGGTCGGCGGCCCCGGCCCGGCGACCCTCGTCGTCGTCACCGCCCCGGGCGACGAGGTCGAGGTGTCCCCGCGGCTGCAGGTCGGCCCGCGTGGCACGGTCGGCCGCAGCTACGAGCCGGTCGAGACCCGGGACGGCCTCGCGGTCACCACGGTGACGACGACCGCGGCCGGTGCGGGCACCAGCGTCCGCGTGCTGCGCGACGGCCAGCCGGTCCACCGCGCCGGCGTCCCGGCGCCCGCGCTCCCGGCCGGCCCCACCGAGGTCCCGCCGCTGGACCCGGTGCGCCCCGCGGCCACCCGGCCCGCCGAGCGGCTCGTCGGCGAGGCACTCACCCGGATCGCCGTCCCGCTCGGCGTGGAGCCGGCGGTCCTGGAGCCGCAGCTGCTCTGGTCCGGCGCCCTGCCGATCCCCGAGGTGCCCGGCAGCGTCGCCGTCCTGGTGGGCCGCAGCCCCGGCGGCGGGCTGGTCGTCACCACCCGCGCGGGGCAGCTGGGCCCCGGCGGCGCCGGGCGCACCGTCGGGTGCGGCGTCTCCACCCCACCGGGGACGTCCGACCCGGCCGGCCTGGTCGTCGCGCGGGTCTGCGACCTGTCCTCCCCCGAGACCGAGCCGTCGGACCAGGGCCGCTGGCTCGTGGTCACCGCGCCCGCCCCGGCCACGGCCGCCGCGGTCCTCGACGAGCGCGGAGGCGTGGTCGCCACCGTCCCGCTGCCCGACGGCGGCGGCGCCGCGCTGCTCCCGCGCGGGGCGCGCGACGTGCGCACCCTGGACGCGGCCGGCGCGGCGCTCGCCGAGGTGCCGATCAGCGCCGTCGCCACCGAGCCGTTCGGCGACTACGGCTCCGGCGAGTTGCGCTGAGGGTCAGCGACGGCCCGCACCGCCGTGGGGAACGACGTCGACCGCAGGGACGACGACGCGCGCGAGGCCACCCCGGCCCGCCGGCCTGCGCCCCATGGGAGACCGCAGCCGGCCGGGACCGGCCCGCCGAGTGGGCAGTGGCGGTCGCTGACACGCACGGACACGCCGCGGCGGGCACCACCGACTGCTCCCTCGGCCGGGCCCGAGGTGCTGGCAGCGCGGCGTCAGCGAGCGACGGCGGCGATGGTGGCGGTCAACGGCGTACCGACTGCCGGGGTGGCCGACGGGACGAGGTCGAGCGAGGCGAGCACCCGAGCGGTGTCGACGAAGTCCCGGACCGGCTGGGCCTCCATGTCGTTGCGCCAGGCGATCGCGACCGGGGACGGCGGCAGCCCCTCCACCGGGACGAACGCCAGCCCGGGGCGGTCGTAGTAGCGCTGCGTGGAGGCCTGGGTGAAGGCGACACCCCGCCGGGACAGGATCGCCTCGAAGCACTCGTCCACGCTGACGACCTCGGCTCCGAGCCGGACGGTGTGCGGACCCCGGCTGTCGACGGCGAGCCAGAAGTCCCGCCAGTACTCCGGTGCCCGCCGGCCGACGAAGGGCTGGTCGACGACGTCCTCCACGGTGACGCGGTCGCGCGTGGCCAGCGGCGACTCGCTCGAGGTCACCAGCACCCGCGGCTCGACGAACAGGGTCTCCATCGACAGCCAGCCCTGCACCAGAACCGGCGGGCGGACGAACGCCACGTCGACGCTGCCGGTGGAGAGACCGACGTAGGGGTCGGCGAAGTCGTGCGAGCGCATTTCCAGCTGCACGCGGGGACAGCGGGCCTGGAACGCCGCGAGGATCCTGGGGGTGAGCTCCGCCGCGGCGTTGGCCTGGAAGCCGACGACCAGGGTCCCCCCGCCGCCGTTGGCCGCCGCCCTGCGGGTGGCGGCGGTCAGGCGCTCGACGCCGACCAGCAGGCGGTGCGCCTCCTCGAGCAGCACCACGCCGGCCGGGGTCAACTCCACGCGCCGGCTCGTCCGTTCCAGCAGCTGCGCCCCGAGGGTGTGCTCGAGCTTGCGGATCTGCACGCTGAGCGAGGGTTGGCTGATGTGCAGTCGCGCCGCGGCCCGGCCGAAGTGGAGCTCCTCGGCGACGGCGACGAAGTAGCGGAGGACGCGGAGTTCAGGAGCGTCCGTCACGGACCCACCCTAGGAGCGGTGGCAGCCGTTCGACCAATGCCTCTGGCCTATCGATCGGTGGCCGACAGGTATTGGACGTGAGCTGGATCACACGGATCTGATGGCGCCAGCCGCCGGCACGACTCCGCGGCCACGATGTCCGACCTGCTCAGAGAGGAGCACGCCGATGACCGCTGCGACCCGCGCGCCGTCCGCCCAGGCGTGGGCCGACGCGTTCGCCGAGGCCAGCAACACCGACCCGGAGATCCAGGCCCACGGCAAGTACTTCACGTGTTCGTACCTGCTCGACGCCACCGAGCGCAGGTACGTGGTGGAGGTGCAGTCCGGCCGGGTCGTGAACGTCGCGGTGGACCCCGGTCCGCTCGACGTGGCCTACGACTTCGCCATCCGGGCGAGCGCGGAGACGTGGCGCGGGTTCGGCGAGCCCGTGCCGGCCCCCATGTACCACGGGATCTGGGCGGCCACGTTCCAGCGGGACATGCGCCTGGAGGGCAAGGTGCTCGTCCTCATGCAGAACCTGCGGTGCATCACCCGCCAGATCGAGCTGCTGCGCGTCGTCGGCGCCCCCGTCTGAGGAGGAACACAGCCATGAGCAGGATCTCCCCCGTCACCGGCCACTACGTGACGCTCGAGGTCGACGGCCTAGAGTACAAGGTCTTCTACCTTGAGAACGGCACCGGCCAGCCGCTGGTCTGCCAGCACACCGCGGGCTGCCACAACCACCAGTGGCGCGGCCTGCTGGAGGACGACGAGATCACGGCGGACTACCGCGTCATCGCCTACGACCTGCCCCGCCACGGTAAGTCGGACCCGCCGGAGAACGCCGAGTGGTGGAAGGACGAGTACAAGCTCACTGCCGACCACTACGTCAACTTCATCGTCGCCCTCTGCGACGCGCTGGAACTCGAGGACCCGATCTTCATGGGCTCCTCGTTCGGCGGGAACGTCGCGCTGCAGCTGGCTCTCCGCCACCCGGACCGGTTCGCCGGCGTTCTCTCGGTCGAGGGGGCCGACTACTCCCCGGGCTTCTACCTCGACTGGTGGCAGCACCCCCACGCCAACGCCGCACAGGTGTGCGCGAGCGGGGTCTGGGACCTGATGGCGCCGCAGTCCCCCGAGGCCGACCGCTGGAAGACCTGGTTCTACTACTCACAGGGGTCCGAGGCGTTCAAGGGCGACCTGCACTTCTACTCGGTAGACCACGACCTGCGGGGCCGGCTCGGCGAGATCGACGGCGACCGGTGCCCCGTGGTCATGCTCACCGGCGAGTACGACTACCTCACGACGCCCGAGGACAGCGCCCGCACCGCGGGCGAGATCAGGAACGGCGCGTTCATCGCCATGCCCGAGATCGGGCACTTCCCCATGAGCGAGAACCACGCCACCTTCCGCCGCTACCTCCTCCAGGGACTCGAGGCGCTGCAGGACGTGAAGGCAGCGAAGTCCGGCTGATCACCTCTCCTGGGCCGGTGGGCAGGCGCCTCCCGTCCACCGGCCCAGGCGATCCGGCGTCCACCGCACGCCGGCCGCGTCTGCCGCGACGCTCCCAGCCGGCGTCCAGGCGGCTCGCAGGACCGTCCCGGGCGCAGCGGGGACGGTGGACGCATGGACGTCGACCGCCGCACCGGACTGGACGCCGCCCTCGTGCTCGCCGCCCTGGCGGTCGCGTGGCTGACCCTCACCCCGGCCGGGGGCGACGGCTGGGAGTGGGGCGCCCCGCTCACCGAGCTGCGCTGGTACGCGACCGGGCTGGACTCAGAGACCACCGTGCTGCAGCTGGTGGGCAACCTGCTGCTGCTGGCGCCGCTCGCCGTCCTCGCCGTGCTGCGCTTCCCCCGGCTGGGCACCCCGCCGCGGCTGGCCGCGCTCGCGGTCGGCGCCGGCACCGGGATCGAGCTGCTGCAGTGGGCGCTGCCGCTGGGCCGGGTGGTCTCACCGGTCGACGCGGCGCTCAACGCGACCGGCGCGGTCGCGGCCGGGTTGGTGGTCCTGACCGCCGCCCGGCCGGGCCCGCGGGGACTGGCCGGCGTCGGCGGAGGGTGAGCACGGCGGACGAGGTGCCCGGCCCCGTTCAGCCCCAGGTGCGCGTCGACCAGTCGACCGCCGGCCGCCCGCGCCTGACGGCGAAGACCTCGACCTGCGCCGCGTCCAGGCAGCACCCGCCCGGGCAGTCGACCTCCACCGGCCGCCCGTCCACCCAGCCGACGGCGGCCACCCGGCGGCAGTTCGGGCAGTCCTCCCAGGTCAACCGCTCACTCGGTTCCACGGTGTCGCCTCCCGGTCCCGGTGTGCTGGCGGGGACGGGAGGGGTTCCGGCCACGCTGTTCGAGCCAGGGCCCCTCGGACCCGGACGTCCTCTAGCCCGGTGCGGTGGCCGGAAACCCCGGACTCGCGGACGGCTTGTTCCGGTTCGCCGGTGTTCCGGTCCGCTCAGCGCCAGCGGTACTCCAGCTCCGGCCGGCCGGCGCCGCCGTAGCGGGGCGCCCGGTCGACCAGGCCGGCGTCGGCGAGGTACTCGAGGTAGCGGCGGGCGGTGATCCGCGAGGCGCCGATCAGCTCGGCGGTCTCGGCGGCCGACAGCCCCTCTGCCGAGGCGCGGACGGCGGCGACCACGGCGTCCAGGGTCTCCCGGCCCATCCCCTTGGGCAGCGGCGCCGGCCGGCTCGGGCGCACGCCGCCGAGCACGCGGTCGACGTCGTCCTGGCCGGCGGCGTCCCCGCCGCCGTGCAGCCGCTCGCGGTACTCGGCGTAGGCGGCCAGCCGGTCGCGCAGCGCCGGGTAGGTGAACGGCTTGAGCAGGTAGCCGACGACGCCGTGCGCGGCCGCGGCGCGCACCGTGGCCAGCTCGCGCGCCGAGGTGACGGCGAGGACGTCGACCTGCGCCCCGGCCCCGCGGATGCGCCTGCACAGGTCGATGCCGTGGGCGTCGGGCAGGTTCATGTCCAGCAGCACCAGGTCCACCGGCTGCCGCGACAGCGCGTCGAGGGCCGCGGCGCCGGTGCCGGCGACCGCCGCGGTGGTGAAGCCCGGCGTCCGGTCCACGTAGGCGCGGTGCGCCTCGGCGGCGACCGGCTCGTCCTCGACCACCAGCACCCGGATCACGGGGTCGACCCCACGGGCACCCGGACCGGCAGCGTGACGGTGAACAGCGCGCCGGGACCGGGCCGGACGGTGAGCGTGCCGCCGTGCCGGGTCACGGCCTGGCGGACGAGTGCCAGCCCCAGTCCCCGGCCCAGGCCCGACGGCGCGCCGGTCGTGTCCTTGGTGCTCCAGCCGCGCTCGAACAGCCGCGGCAGGTCCTCCTCCCGCACCCCCGGGCCGGTGTCCTCCACCCGGATCTCCAGCCGCCCGCCGTCGACCTCCGCGGCGAACTGCACCTCCCGCGGCGGGTCGCCGGCGAGTGCGGCGTCGATCGCGTTGTCCAGCAGGTTCCCGACGATCGTCACCAGGTCCCCGCCCGGGATGCCGGTCTCCCCCACCGCGGTGGCCGGGTCGACCTCCAGCAGCACGCCGCGCTCGTGCGCCGTGGCCGCCTTGCCGAGCAGCAGCGCGGCCAGCACCGGGTCGCCGACGGCGTCGACCACCCGGTCGGTGAGCCGCTGGGCCGAGGCGAGCTGGGCGGTGGCGAAGTCGATCGCCTCCTGGGTGCGCCCGAGCTCCACCAGGGAGACGGTGGTGTGCAGCCGGTTGGCCGCCTCGTGCGCCTGCGCGCGCAGCGACTCGGCGAAGGCCCGGATGCTGTCCAGCTCGCCGGTCAGCGCCTGCAGCTCGGTGTGGTCCCGCAGCGTCACCACGGTGCCGGCCGAGCGGCCCCCGGCCCGCGGCGGCGCCTGGTTGACCACCAGCACGCGGGTGCCGGTCACGTGCACCTCGTCGACGGCGGTGCGCTGCTGCCCCAGCGCCGCGGCCAGCCCCGCCGGCAGGCCGAGCTCGCCGACGTGCCGGCCGGTGGGGTCGTCGGTCAGCCCGAGCAGCCGTCGCGCCTCGTCGTTGACCAGCTGCACCCGCTGCTCGTCGTCCACCAGCAGCAGCCCCTCGCGGACGGCGTGCAGCACGGCGTGGTGGTAGTCGACCATCCGCGCCAGCTGCGCCGGGGACAGCCCGTGGGTCTGCCGCCGCAGCCGCCGGGACAGCGCCGCGCTGCCCAGCGCGCCGACGGCGAGCGTCGCCGCGCCCGTCCCGACGATCCCGGGGACGGCGGCGGCGAGGTCCTCGCCGATCTCCTCGACCGTGACGCCGGCGGAGACCAGCGCGACGACGTCCCCGTCGTCGTCCAGCACCGGGCCGGTCGCCCGCACCGACGGTCCCAGGGTGCCGGTGTAGGTCTCGGTGAAGGTGTCGCCGGCCAGCGCCGGGGCCACGGTGCCGATGTAGGGCCGGCCGATCTGCGCGGGGTCGGGGTGGGTGAAGCGGGTGCGGTCGGGCGCCAGGACGGTGATGAACGACGTCCCGGTGTCGGCGCGCACCTCCTCCACGTAGGGCTGCAGGACGGCGGTCGGGTCCGGCCCGGTCACCGCGTCGAGGACCAGCGGCGAGTCGGCGAGGGTCTCCACGATGGCCGTGGTCTCCTCCTCGGCCGAGGCCCGGACCGCCTGGCGGGCGTCGAGGTAGGCCACTCCCGTCGCCGTCAGGACGACGACGGCCACGACCAGCGCCTGGAGCAGCAGCAACCGCCGGGCGAGGCTGGCGTCCCCCCGGCGGCGGTGCGCGAGCAGGGCGGCTACCGTCACGCCCGCGAGTGTGCCGCCTGCCGCGACGGCTGCCTCGGGACCGGTGCACGCAATGAACGAATGCGTGACCACCGTCACCGCAGACCGGAACGTGATGTACGCCGCCCCCGCGGACGACACCCACCCCCTCCCCGGATCCCCAGGAGCAGTCATGGCCTCAGGCACAGTCGCCGAACAGCCGCCGCCCGCCAAGCGGCGGGACCGGACCCACTGGCTCTACATCGCGGTGATCGTCGCCGTGCTCGCCGGCATCGCGGTGGGCTTCGCCTTCCCGGAGTTCGCCGTCTCGCTCAAGTGGCTCGGCACCGCGTTCGTCGGGCTCATCAAGATGCTCATCGCGCCGGTCATCTTCTGCACGATCGTGCTGGGCATCGGCGCCATCCGGCAGGCGGCCAAGGTCGGTCGCATCGGCGGACTCGCGCTGGGCTACTTCATCCTGATGTCCACGATCGCCCTGGCCATCGGCCTGGTCGTGGGCAACATCGTCAACCCCGGCGGCGGGCTGGAGCTGTCCGACGAGCTGCGCGGCGAGGGAGAGGCCCTGGCGGGCACGGCCGAGGAGTCCGGCGGGACGGTCGACTTCCTGCTCGGGCTCATCCCCACCACCCTGCTGTCCGCGCTCACCGACGGCTCGGTGCTGCAGGCGCTGCTGGTCGCGCTGCTGGTCGGCTTCGCCATCCAGGCCATGGGCCGGGCCGGGGAGCCGCTGCTGCGCGGCGTCGGCCACCTGCAGAAGCTGGTCTTCCGCGTGCTGTCGATGATCATGTGGGTCGCGCCGATCGGCGCCTTCGGGGCCATCGCCGCCGTCGTCGGCGAGACCGGCATCGACGCCCTGCGGAGCCTCGCGGTGATCATGCTGGCCTTCTACGCCACCTGCGCGATCTTCGTGCTGGTGTTCCTCGGGGCCATCCTGCGGTTCGTGGCGCGCATCAGCGTGTTCAAGCTGCTGAAGTACCTGGGCCGCGAGTTCCTGCTGATCGTCTCCACCTCGTCGTCGGAGACCGCGCTGCCGCGGCTCATCGCCAAGATGGAGCACGCCGGTGTCAGCCAGCCGGTCGCCGGCATCGTCGTCCCGACCGGGTACTCCTTCAACCTCGACGGCACCGCCATCTACCTGACGATGGCCTCGCTGTTCATCGCCGAGGCGCTGGGCGACCCGCTGTCCCTCGGTGAGCAGATCGGCCTGCTGGCCTTCATGATCATCGCTTCGAAGGGTGCCGCCGGTGTGACCGGCGCCGGGCTGGCCACGCTGGCCGGCGGGCTCTCGGCCCACCGTCCCGACCTGCTCGACGGCGTCGGGCTGATCGTCGGCATCGACCGGTTCATGTCCGAGGCGCGGGCGGTGACCAACTTCGCCGGCAACGCCATCGCCACGGTGCTGGTCGCCACCTGGACCAGGGAGCTGGACCGCGAGCAGCTCGACGCCGTCCTGGCCGGTGACCGTCCGTTCGACGAGGCCACCATGCTCGACGACGACGGCCACGGCGGCGGCTCCAGCGACGACAACGTGCCCGTCTCCGAGGAGGAGCAGCGCAGGCTGGCGGCGGCCCCGGTGCGCTGACCCGCGCAGCACCCGGCACCTGGGGGTGTCCGGCCCGTCCGCGGGCCGGGCACCCCCTCGTCGTCAGTGGTGGGCGGCGTGCCCGTGGTGGTGCACGGCGCCGTGGTCCGGCCGGTCGCCGGTCCGCTCCGCCTCGTCCTCGCGCCGGGTGCGGCGCAGGTCGACGACGGCGAGCACGAGGGCCGCGGCGATGCCGGCCAGGGCGACGGCCAGCCCCGCGGCCGCCGCGACCGGGTAGTCCTCCCCGGTCGCGCCGAGGACGACGTAGAACAGGCCGGGCAGCGCCGCCGTCCCGATGACCGCCCCGAAGCGCTGCGCGGTCTGCAGCCCGCCGCCGGCCGCCCCGGCCATCCGCACCGGCACGTCGCGCAGGGTCATCGTGATGTTCGGCGAGATGACGAACCCGCCCCCGAGACCGCCGAGCAGCAGCGCGGGCGCCACCGCCCACGGGACGGCGTCCACCGGCACGACCAGCACGAGGGCGACCGTCGCGCCCAACCCGGTCAGCACGCCGGCCAGGCCGAGCACCGTGAGCAGCCGGCCGTACCGCTCGACCAGCCGCCCGGCCACCACGGCGGCCGCCGCGGAGCCCAGCGCGAACGGCGTCACGGCCAGGCCCGACGCCAGCGGGCTGAGCCCGAGGCCGGTCTGGAAGAACAGCGCGAACACCAGCCAGATGCCGCTGAAGCCGACGAAGTAGACGGTGCCCAGCGCCGCCCCGAGCCCGTAGCCACGGGTCTGCGTCACCAGCCGCGGGTCGAACACCGGCTCGCCGCCGCGCCGCACGACCCGCTGCTCCCAGGCGAGGAACCCGGCCAGCACCAGCGCGCCGACCGGGAACAGCCACCACAGCCGGGACAGGCCGCCGGCCTCGGCCTGCACCAGCGGGAGCAGCAGGGCCAGGGCACCGGCACCGAGCAGCAGCACCCCGCCGACGTCGATGTGCCCGCGCCCGCCGGTCCCGCTCCGGGGCAGCAGCCGCCAGGCCAGCACGAACGCGACCACGCCGATCGGCACGTTGACGTAGAAGATCCACCGCCAGTCGGCCACCTGCAGCAGCAGCCCGCCGACGACCGGGCCGACCGCCGTCGAGACGCCGACGACGGCCCCGAACATGCCGAAGGCCCGGCCGCGCTCGCCGCCGCGGAACAGCTGCTGGATCAGGCCGGAGTTCTGCGGGGCCAGCACGCCGGCGGCCAGCCCCTGCGCCAGCCGGGCCGCGATGAGCAGCGCCACGGACGGCGCCGCCCCGGCCGCCGCGCTGAACAGCACGAAGCCGGCCAGGCCGACCAGGAACATGCGGCGCCGGCCCAGCGCGTCGCCGAGCCGCCCGGCGGGGACCAGCATGAGCGCGAAGGTGAGCGCGTAGCCCGACACCACCCACTGGACGGCGGCCGCCGACGCCCCGAGGTCGCGCTGCAGGGTCGGCAGCGCCACCGACACGATGCTGACGTCGAGCAGGCTCATGAAGCCCGCGACGAGGGTGACCGACAGCGCCCGCCAGCGCCGCGGGTCGGGCTCGTACTCCTCCTCCTGCCCGCCGGCGGGGCTCGGCGCGGTCCGGTCGACGTCGGGCCGGGCCGTCACGGGCGCCTCCGCGGGGGTCGGGGTGGCGGCGCCCGGTGCGCGCCCGCCGTCCCCCGATGGTCCGCCGGGTGCGGCGCGGGCGCAGGACGGGGCCTCCGGCCCTGGCCGCTGCCTGCGGCCCGCTCCTAGCGTGGCCCTCCCCGACGACTGCGGAGGTGCACGATGACCACGTCCCTCGACGAGACCCGGGTGGCCGCCTTCGGCGAGCAGCTGGTCGGCGCCTACGTCGGCGGCATGGTGACGATGATGGTCGACCTGGCCTCGCGCACCGGGCTGCTCGATGCCCTCGCCGGCGGCCCCGGCACCAGCGCGGAGGTGGCCGCGCGGGCCGGGCTGGCCGAGCGCTACGTCCGCGAGTGCCTCGGCGCGCTGGTCACCGCCGGGGTCGTCGCGTACGACCCGGCCACCCGGCAGTACACGCTCCCCGCCGAGCACGCCGTGCTGCTGACCGGTCCCGGGTCGGTGAACATGGCCCCGATCAGCCGGTTCATCGCCCTGCTGGGGGTGCACGTGCCCGCCGTCGCCGACGCGTTCCGCACCGGCGGCGGGGTGCCCTACGAGGCGTACCGGCCCGGGTTCACCGAGGTCATGGACGGCCTGTCCCGCGGGCTGATGGACGGGCAGCTGCTCGACGGCATCCTCCCGCTGACCGGCGAGCTGCCCGCCCGGCTGGCCGACGGCGTGCGGGTCGCCGAGGTCGGCTGCGGCACCGGGCACGCGCTGAACCTGATGGCCCGGGCGTACCCGCGGTCGTCGTTCACCGGCTACGACCTGGCCGAGGACGCCATCGGCCTCGCCCGGGCGGAGGCCGCGGACTGGGGCCTGACCAACGTCTCCTTCGAGGTGCTCGACGTCGCCCGACTGCCGGGCGAGCCACCGTGCACCGCGGTCTTCGCCTTCGACGCGATCCACGACCAGGCCGACCCGGCCGGCGTCCTGGCGCGGGTGCGCGCGGCGCTGGAGCCCGGCGGGTGGTTCGTGATGATGGACATCAAGGCCGCGTCCGCCCTCGAGGACAATGTCGGCAACCCGCTGGCGCCGTGGCTGTACGCCATCAGCACGCTGCACTGCATGACCGTGTCCCTGGCCCAGGGCGGCGCGGGCCTCGGCACCGTGTGGGGCGAGCAGCTGGCGCGGCAGATGCTCGACGAGGCTGGGTTCGTCGACGTGTCGGTGCACGACGTGCCCGACGACCCGTTCGACTCCGTCTACGTGGCCCGCACGCCGACCTGAGAGAGGACCCCTGCCCCCCACCGCTCGCAGGCTCGCGGCGGGACCCTGCATAGGGCCGCGGCTGCCGGGACCACCCCAACCGCGAGTGCGGCTGCCCCCTTGCTGGCTGCCCGCCGGCGACCGACGCCTACAGGCCCACCGCCGCCCAGGACGCGTTCGTCACCACCCGCGACCGCACCTGCCGGTTTCCCAACTGCGGCCAGCGGGTGGGCTGGACCGACCGCGACCACGTCGTCCCGCACGCCGACGGCGGCCCCACCGACTGCGCCAGGCTGCCAAGTGGTCAGGACGTCCGCTCATGCGCGCCGCATCCCCGACCGCCTCGAAGCGACTAGATGGCGATGGAGCAGTCAGGCGACCTGACCCGTCACTAGCGCACCACATGCCAGATTGGCGGCTTGGAGGTCAGAGGCTAGGGTTTGCCTCGGGCGCTGAACGGGGGAAGTATGAACCTAATCGCACGAACGTTGTCGGCGCGCACAGGTCTACTTGAGGTGCTTGGTCTCGCCATCGTCCTTGCGTTTGGAGTTAATCTTTTAGCCGACGGCGTCGGCGCACACATGAGCACGACGCAAAGTCTCGTTGTTGGTGCCGCTGTAATCCTTCTTCTAATTGCACTCGTTGCAATAGTTCAGCTGCGGCGCTTGGAGGAGACGGTCACATTCCGCGGGTTTGTCGCCTTGTACGACAATGAGGTGCTGGACATTTCGCGCTATTCGTTCGCCGAGGACCTGCATCGTGTACTCCGTGCGGTCACGAGCGAGAACGAAGCCCTCAATAGGCAATGGCGCGATGATCCAGTTATGCTTCGCAAGAGCGCCGAGACTGCCGGTCGGGATAGATTTAATCCCGGGGGAGCTGGTGCTCAACTGCTCCGCGAGGCCATCGAGTTCGTGTACTTGGAGCACCTGTCGATGCATCTATCAGAATACTTCGACAAGAGGGGACTGGAAGACCTGTGCCAAGAACATGAGCGCAAGGACCTCCTGCCTCTGCTGCCTGAAAATCGAGTGCTTGACATGCTGTCCCGCCCGCTCGAAGACCGAATCGCCCTGCTAGAGGGGGATTCTGCAACAGACCGCCATTTCGTGCAGATAACCCGGAGGCGTGCGTCCGACACGACCGGACCGGAGGACGTCCTCATTTGGGCGACTGACGGCACGCACATCTTCACTCGGCTCGACCTCATCCTGCCCAGGGATGTGCGAGTCCTACGAGTCGCTCCCGGACGCATCGCCTTAAACGGAAAGGCGCTAAAAACAGAGCTCGGCGTAAGCTTTGAAGGCTTCGGATATAACCTTGATGGCGAGTTTTTGTCCTTCTACGCGAAGCGGCCTGCTCGTGAGTTTTTCGGTCACGGGGAGTCGCTCGGTCAGGTATTTCAGGTGACACTAACCTTTCACGCCAGGATCACCTGGCGTGGGCTATGGACGGCTCGCGGTTGGCGACTGCACAGATGGGCGGAATCTTTCGCGCAGAGTGAAAAAACGAAGGCGGATGCGGCTAGTTTCCTCGAGTCGATCAATTGGGAAACCGCAAGGACCATGATATTGAGCGGATCGCTGGGGAAATGGAGGGCGGAGCCAGGTGAAGCCATAACCCCTGGCACCGGGTCATTTGCCGAGTCTCAGCCCGGCGCACCGGAGGAGTCGCCCCAGCCTCCATCGAGTCAGCGTCTCGGGACAGAGCCCCAGCAAGCTGAGGTGGACTGGCCAGAGGGGGCCGAGGGCAACGGCCGCCTGCCGGGTCTCAACTTGAAGTAGCAACTTAACTCAAAGTAGCAATATAAACTCGAGTCTTCCCTCTGACCCGTTCTGCGGCGGCGCTGCAGGTTCGTGCCCCGCCCAACCCTTCACCAGCTTATCCCGGCTGATGCCGGCGTAGATCGCAGGACGCAGCGGCGTCGACATGCGGGGTCATACTAGAATCAGTGGGCAACCTGTGCTGCCTGTGCAGCTCCCACCACCGGCTCAAGATCTTCGCCCGCGGCTGGCGGTTCGTCATGGACGACGACGGCACGCTGCGCGTGACCACCCCGTCCGGGATCACCCGCACCACCCGGCCACCGGGGATGCGACCACCGGCACCGGAGCCGACAGAGACCACGGGCTCCCCACCGCCGACGCCCACCCCGGACGACGAGCCGCCCCCGTTCTGATCGCGACCACCCGGCACACCGCCGTCCGACCGGCGGCGGCGTCGCCTCGGTCAGCCGGCCGAGGGCTCGGTCAGCGGGAGACGCACCTGGAACCGCGTGTCGCCCGGCCGGGAGGTCACCCGCAGGTCCCCGCCGTGCCGGCCGACGACCACTCGGTAGGAGACGTCGAGGCCGAGCCCCGTGCCCTGGCCGACCGGCTTGGTGGTGAAGAACGGCTCGAACACCCGGTGCCGCAGCTCCTCGGGGATCCCCGGGCCGGTGTCGGCGACCTCCACCAGCGCCCGGTCGCCGTCCCGGGCGGTGCGCAGGGTGAGCGTGCCCTCCCCCGCCATCGCGTCCAGGGCGTTGACGACCAGGTTGGTCCACACCTGGTTGAGCTCGCCGGGGTAGCCCGGCACCGGCGGCAGCGAGCGGTCGTAGTCCTTGACCACCCGCACACCGGGCGGGGTCTTCGCGCCGAGCATCACCAGCGTCGCGTCCAGCCCGGCGTGCAGGTCGGTCGGCTGGTGCGGGGCGCGGTCGAGTTGGGAGTACTGGCGGGCCGCGTCCACCAGGCCGGAGATGCGACCGGTGCTGTCGGCGACCTCGGCCAGCAGCGACTCGGTCTCCACCGCGTAGGCCAGCCAGCGCAGCGCGGGCTCCAGCGCGGCCGGCTCGACGGCGTCGGCGACCCGCTGCAGGTCCGCCGGTCCGAGCCCCGCGCCGACGAAGACCCCGGCCAGCTCGTAGGCCGCGCCGACGCCCCGGTCGTCGAGCCAGTCGCCGAGCTCGTCCTCCCGGTCGGACCGCTCCATCGCCGACAGCTCCGGGGCGGTGCCGACCCGGGCGACCAGCTCCTCCTGCAGCCCGGTCAGGGCGCGCAGCACCGCGCCGTCGAGCCGGCCCTCCGACAGCAGCGCCAGCTTGTGCCGCATCCCGGCGAACCGGTCGCGCAGGGCCGCGGCTGCCCGGGACGCCGCGGCGGCGGGGTTGTTCAGCTCGTGGGTGAGCCCGGCGGTCAGCTTGCCGAGCGCGAGCAGCCGTTCCCGCTGGCCGACCAGCTCCGCGGTGTTGCGCTGGCCGACGAACAGTCCCTCCAGCAGGTGCACCGCCATCGGGTACCAGCGGGCGAAGACCTCGGCGAACTGCGCGGCGGGCAGCTGCAGGAAACGGCAGTCGGTCACCGCGTGCACCGACGTCGGGTAGCGCTGCGGGATCCGGTCGCCCATGTAGAACTGCACCGCGCCGGAGTACACGCCGCGGTCCGCCGTCCGCACGGTCTCGACCTCGCTGCCGCCCACCAGCCGCGACATCCGCATCGTGCCCTCGAGCAGGACGGTGAAGCACTCCGCGGGCTCGCCCTCGACCGAGACCGCCGCGCCGGCCGGGTAGCCGACGACGTCGCCGTGCTCGGCCACCCAGGCCAGCTGGTCGTCGTCGAGGTCGGCGAAGAGGAACAGCTCGCGCAGCTCGGCCGGCGTCAGCCGCTCGGCTGCGGTCGTCACCGTTCCTCCTCGCTGACGCTCGTCGGAACGGCGCCGAGTCGTGCCCTGCCCTCGGATGACCTCGCGAGCTCGGTCATCTCTCCTCCAGGTACCGGTGCACCAGCGTGACCGCCATCGCGCCCTCGCCGACGGCCGAGGCGACCCGCTTCACCGAGTCCGCGCGCACGTCCCCGGCGACGAACACCCCCGGCAGGCTGGTCTCCAGCAGGTACGGGTCGCGGTCGGGCTCCCAGCCCGCGGGACGGCGTCCCTCGCGCAGCAGCGCCGGGCCGGTCGGGATGAACCCGCGCTCGTCGCGGACCACCGCACCGTCCAGCCAGCCGGTGCGCGGCGCCCCGCCGATGAAGACGAACAGGTGGCTGGCCGGCAGCGTCTCCTGCTCGCCGGTCCGGGTGTCCTCGACCGTGAGCGCCTCCAGGTGCCCGTCGCCCTGCGCGTGCACCACGGTCGTGCAGGTGCGCACCCCGATCGCCTCGATGCCGGCGATCTGCTCGATCAGGTAGGCCGACATCGACGCCTCCAGCGAGGACCCGCGGACCAGCAGGCTCACCGAGCGGGCGTACCGGGAGAAGAAGACCGCCGCCTGGCCGGCCGAGTTGGCCCCGCCGACGATGTACACGTCGCTGTCGGCGCACTCGGCGGCCTCGGTCACCGCCGAGCCGTAGTAGACGCCGCGGCCGGTCAGGTCGTCGACGCCGTCCACGCCGAGGCTGCGGTAGGAGACGCCGGTCGCCAGGACGACGGCGTGCGCCGCGATCCGCCGGCCGTCGTCGAGGAGCAGCACCCGCTTGGGCCCGTGCGCCTCCAGCGCCACCACGTCGCGGGCCAGCAGCAGCTCGGCGCCGAACTTCACCGCCTGCCGGCGGGCGCGGTCGGCGAGCTGCCCGCCGGAGACGCCGTCGGGGAAGCCGAGGTAGTTCTCGATCCGGCTGCTCTGCCCGGCCTGCCCGCCGGTGGCCTCGCGCTCGACCAGCACGGTGCGCAGCCCCTCGGACGCGCCGTACACCGCCGCACCCAGCCCGGCCGGCCCGCCGCCGACGACCACCAGGTCGTAGAACTCCTCGCGGGCCTCCACCGCCAGGCCGGCGACGGCGGCGAGCTCGGCCTCCGTCGGGCGGCGCAGCACCTGCGCGTCGGCGGTCACCACCACCGGGACGTCGTCCGGGCCGGCGCCCGCGGCGGCGAGGATCCGCCGCCCGTCGGGCTCGTCGACGTTGAACCACCGGTAGGGGACGGCGTTGCGGGCCAGCAGGTCGCGGGCGCGGAAGGACGGCGCCGACCAGCGGTGGCCGACCAGCTTGACGCCGTGCACCTCCGGGTCGGGGGTGTCCCGCCAGGCCTCGAGCATCGCGTCGACGACCGGGTAGAGCTTCTCCTCCGGCGGGTCCCACGGCTTGAGCAGGTAGGAGTCCACGTCGACGACGTTGATCGCCGCGATGGCGGCGTCGGTGTCGGCGTAGGCGGTGAGCAGCGCCCGGCGGGCCCGCGGCACCAGGTCCATCGCCCGCTCGAGGAACTCCACACCGTTCATCTCCGGCATGCGGTGGTCGGCCAGCAGCACCGCCACCGGGTCGCCGCGCAGCTTCAGTTCGCGCAGCGCCTCGAGCGCCTCGGCACCGGAGCCGGCGCGCAGCACGCGGTGGGTCTCGCCGTAGCGGCGACGCAGGTCGCGCGCGACGGCGCGGGACACCGCCGGGTCGTCGTCCACGGTGAGCAGGACCGGTCTGCCCATGGGGTCTCCTGTCCGGCCGGCCCGGGAGGCCGGGGGCCCCGGGCGGCTGTGGCACGGACGGCGTCATCGCCGCTGCAGGGCTCGTCGAGTCCCTGCCCCCCACGCTAGCCCGCAGCGCCGCCGAGGCGACAGCCTCGCCGGGCGGCGGGGTCCGGAGGCCGTGATCGTGACGAACAGCGGCCGCCGCGAGGGCGGCCGCGCCAGCTCCGCCCGGGATGGCCGGACCAGGCACACGGGCAGTCGAGCACGAGGCCGGGTGCCGTCGCAGCGATGAGCCTGCCGGCGCCCACGGGTCTACCTCCTGACCGAGACGACCACTCATCAGGAGCAGGGCATGGGCCTCATCCACATCGAGCTGTTCGCGACCCTCGACCTCGTCGGGCAGGCGCCCGGCGGCCCCGACGAGGACCCGGAGGGGTTCCCGTTCGGCGGCTGGCAGGCGCCCCTGCTGGACGAGGTCGCCGGGGCGCAGGTCGGTGCCGCGTACGAGGGCACCGACGCCCTCCTGCTCGGCCGGCGGACGTACGACATCTTCGCCGCCTACTGGCCGCACCAGGAGGGCGGCCAGGACGACGACATCGCCACGCTGTTCAACCGCGTCCCGAAGTACGTGGCCTCCCGCGGCAGGCCCGACCTCTCGTGGGCCGGGTCCACGCAGCTCGGCCCGGACCTGGCCGGCGCGGTCGGCGAGATCCGGGACCGGCACGAGCACGTGAAGGTCGTCGGGAGCCTCGACCTGGTGCAGACCCTGCTGCGCGAGAAGCTCTTCGACCGTCTGGACCTCTGGGTGCACCCGATCGTGCTCGGCGTCGGGAAGAAGGTGTTCGACGGCGGCGCGGTGCCCACGAACGTCACCCTCCTCGAACCGCCGGTCGCCAGCCCGAAGGGCACCGTGTACCTGCGCTACGGGCTCGCCGATGGCACGCCCGGGACGGGGGACATGAGCGCGCCCGATCGCGGTGCCGGGCGCGACGACTGACGCCGCCCTGCGCCAGGTGGGTTCGTGTCGGCGGTGGATCCGCCAGGTCGCGACCGTGTGGCAGGCCCGTCGCCCGGGCTGGGGCACCAGCGACCGGCCACGGACGCCACGGCTCCACGAGCGCCTCGGCTCCCGGAAACCGGTTGCGTGGGCGTTCACGTACTCGCTCGACGGATAGCGCTGCGGTCCCCAGCCGTCCCCGAGAGGCCGCTCAGGGACGGATGCCCACCTCGGACGGGGGGATGGACGCCGCCCGGGCACGCCGCGTCCTGCCCCCGGTCAGTGGGTCGCCCGCCCGACCGGGTCGGGTGACGAACCCAGCCACCGCGGGAACTCGCCGGTCCGCACGAGGTCGTACGCGATCTCCCTGACCTTGGTGCCGGTGTGCCTCGCCGCCCGAGCCAGGGCCTGCGTCGCCTGCTCGACATTGAGCCCGTAGCGCTCCATGAGGATGCCCTTGGCCTGCTCGACGACCGCCCGCGATTCCACTCTGCGCTCGAGGTGCTCGATCAGGTCGCGAGCTTCCTCGTAGGCGTACATGTTCGTGGCGACCACGGCGGCCTGGCGAGCGAATCGGGTGGCCACCGACCGGCTGTGCTCGTCGAAGGCGTCGGGCTTGCGGGCGTAGACGTTCACCGCCCCGGCGATGCCCTCGTTGATCGGCAGCGGGACCGCCAGCGAGCTGAGGACACCGCGCTCGACGGCGTGCCGGACGTAGTCGGGCCACCGGGTCTCGGCCTGCGCGTCGGCGATCTCGACCAGCTCGCCGGTGCCGGCAGCGTGCAGGCAGGGTCCGTAGCCGCGGCCGTACTGGCTCTCGTCGCAGTCACGGGCCAGCTCGCCGGTGAACGCCACCGTGCTGGGCCTGTCGTTGATCAGCAGGGACACCGACGCCTCCGGGTCGCCGGGCATGACCTCCTTGGCCAGGTCGGCCACCGTCTGCAGCAGGGACCGCATGGAGTGCTCGCGGAGCGTGAGACGGCCCAACCGCTCCAGGGCCTCCACGGGGTCGAGGGGTTTCGACGGCTCGGTGCTCGACATGGCGTCGACCTCCGGTCATCCAGCGGACGACCTCGGCTCCAGGACCCCGCGAGCCGGGGCCGGTGCTCGGGTACGCCGCCGGAGGGACGCACGAGGAGCGCGGCCTGCCCGACGCCCGGGCCCACGCTACCGCCGCCAGCAGGCGGCGCGACTTAACGGGCGCGCGGACGGCGGCCGGTGCCGGGCTGAGCGGACCCTCGGACGACTCCCGTCGCCGAGCGTCCGGACGCGCGGTGCCGAGCAGGTGAGGGCCCCTGCACCCAGCGGCTCGCCCGAGTGCCGCTGCAGGAGGTGTTCAGACCCGGCGGACCGGCTCGGGGAAGGTCTCGCGCACCGCGGCCATGTCCAGCTCGCGGATCGTGGCGATGAGCAGCTCGACGGAGTCCGCCGGCAGCCAGCCCGGCTCGGCGAACACCGGCACGCCGTCGCGGAAGACCATGAGGCTCGGCGCCCGCTGCACGCCGACGGCGGCTGCCAGCGCCGGCTGGGCCTGCAGGTCGACGCGGGTGAAGCGCAGGTCGGGGTGCCGTGCGGCCGCGGCGTCGAAGACCTCGGCGAACGCGCGGCTGGAGCCCGACGCGGCGTCGCGGAAGTCGACGAGCACGATGCCGTCGGCCTGCGTCACCGCGGCGAAGTCCTCCCCGGTGAGGCTCGTCGTCCCCATGCTGACCTCCGTCCCCTCGACCGAGTGTGCCCCGCCTGCCGCGCGACGGCTTCCGGGGAGCGGGCCCCGTCCCTACCGTGACCGTCGTGGACGCTGCTGCTGCGATCGACCCCTCGGTGCCGCCCAGCGGAACCGGCTGCGTGGAGTGCGACGCCACCGGAGGCTGGTGGTTCCACCTGCGGCGCTGCGCCGCGTGCGGGCACGTCGGCTGCTGTGACAGCTCGCCGTCGCGGCACGCCCGCCGGCACGCCGCCGAGACCGGGCACCCGGTCATCCGCAGCTTCGAGCCCGGGGAGCGCTGGTTCTGGAACTTCACCCGGGACGAGGTCGTCGCCGGCCCCGAGCTCGCGCCGCCCGCGCACCACCCGCTCGACCAGCCGGCGCCGGGGCCGCGCGGCCGGGTGCCCGTGGACTGGCAGTCCCGGCTGCACTGAGTCCGTCGGCTCAGCCGACCTGCTCGGCCGCCACTGGTGGAGCCGGCGGACGCGGCGAGGGGATGGACCGGACCGGCTTGGCGGGCCGACGTCGGAGCGCCCACTCCGTCACCGCCAGGTTGAGCACCCAGCCGGCGAGCATCAGCAGCACCCGGGGGTGTCCGCTCGGCTGACCGACCAGCAGCATCCAGGGCAGGTGGGTCAGGACCTGGGTGCCGGCACCCAGACCGATCGCGTAGCCGCGGGCCATCCAGGCGCGGTGACCCGCTGCGTCCCGACGCCGGATCGCGGCGACCCCGAGCACGATGCAGCCGGCCATCGCGACCCCGAAGACGAGCCGGATCGGCGTCAGCAGCACGTCGTCGACGGGCGGGCGCGCGAAGGACAGCGTCATCCAGACGCCCGACAGCGCGGCGGCCAGACCGCACAGGACGAGCAGCCGCCCGGCAACGCGGTGCCAGCCGGGCCGCCGGCGACGGAAGCCCGGAGCGAACTGGAAGGCCCCGAGCAGGCAGTAGACGGTGGCGCCGACGACGTGCACCAGGACGGAGACCGGTGAGGCGAGGAACCGGGCGTTGTCAGCCGTGACCTCCGCCCCGCCGGTGAGCTCGGTGACCCGGGCCGCTCCGGCGAGCACCGGGACGACGCTCAGCAGGACCAGCCCGACGGGGACCAGCCACTGCCGGGGAGTGCTCGAGGAGGTCACGGGCGTCGCCCCTTCGTGGCGCTGGGCGTACGGCGTACACCTCGATGCCGCGACCGTAGGTGTACGGTGTACACGTGTCAAGCCCCGCGCCGCGACCGCGGCTCAACCGGGACCGGGTGCTGCACGCCGCCGTTGCGCTCGCCGACGAGAACGGCATCGAGGCGCTGAGCATGCGGTCGCTGGCGCAGCGGATCGGCGTGGTCCCCATGGCGCTGTACAAGCACGTGGCGAGCAAGGAGGAACTGCTCGACGGCATGGTCGACGTCATCGTCGGCGGCATCGACCTCCCGACACCCGGCGCCGACTGGAAGGCCGCGGTGCGGGAGCGCGTGCTCTCCGCCCGGGCCTCGCTGCTGCGGCACCCCTGGGCGTCGCAGGTCATCGAGTCGCGCACCTCGGCCTCACCGGTGGTGCTCGACCACATGGAGTCGCTCGTCGGCCTGTTCCGGGCGGGCGGCTTCTCGGTCGATCTCACCCACCACGTGATGCACGCCCTCGGCACCCGGATGTGGGGCTTCACCCAGGAGGTCTTCCCCACGCCGGCCCGACCTGCGGACCCCGACGCCCGAGCGGCGGCGCTCGGCCGGTTCGCTGCGCGCTACCCCCACATCGTCGAGATGGCCACGGCCGGGTCCCACGACGAGGGGTCGGCGGTCGGCGGTGGCTGCGACGACCAGTTCGAGTTCGAGTTCGCACTCGACCTGCTGCTCGACGGCTTCGAGCGGCTCCACCGGCAGGGCTGGACCCGCGCGGGCCGCACCGGGGAGCGGAGGTCTCAGCGCGCGGTGAGGTAGGCGACGACGAGGTCGCCGAGCATCCGGCGCTGCTGGTCGCGCCGCTCGGGGTCGAGCATGTCCCGGCCGAAGAGGGCGCGCCACGTGTACCGGTTCGCCGTCCGGTAGATGCAGAAGCCGCTGATCACCTGGTGCACGTCGAGCGCCTCGACGTCGCCCCGGAAGACGCCGGCCTCCCGTCCGCGGGCGAGGATGCGCCCGAGCACGTCGAGCGCGCGGGTGTTCAGGTTCTGCAGCCGCTCGGAGCGGGCGATGTGCTCGGCGCGGTGGATGTTCTCGATGCTGACCAGCCGGATGAAGTCCGGGTGCGCCTCGTGGTGGTCGAAGGTCAGCCCGGCCAGCGCGCGGATGGCGTCGACCGGGTCCAGGTGCTCGACGTCGAGCCGCTGCTCCAGGCCGCGGATCCGGCTGTACGACCGCTCCAGGACGGCGACGTAGAGCTGCTCCTTGCCGCCGAAGTAGTAGTAGATCATCCGCTTGGTCGTGCTGGTCTTGGCGGCGATCTCGTCGACCCGCGCCCCGGCGTAGCCCCGGTCGGCGAACTCCTTGGTGGCCACGTCGAGGATCTCGGCGCGGGTGCGCTCGGCGTCCCGCTGCCGCGGCGGATCGGGCACGGCTGCCACCGGGTCGACGGGCTCGTCGGGCAGCGGCTGGGCGGCGGAGGACACGGCTGCGCACCCCTTCACGTCGGTGGACTGGTCCCGAGCCTAGGACGGCCGCCGGTGCTGCCCGGCGCCCGGCAGGTCGACCGCTCCCCGTGCGCGCCGATCGGCTCGGCCTCGCCGCGACGACGGCGGCTGCCTCCGCCAGCCCCCGCCGATGACCTCCGGGCCCGGGCGGGGCTCGGGCTGTGGCGGCGGTGGTGCCCGGTGAGCAACGGGACGCCGTCCGCCTCGGCCGCCTCGACCAGTCGGGTGGCGGCCTCGACCGTGTCGCCGAGGGGCTCCTCCACCAGGGTCGGCACCCGCGGCGACGCACTCCAGGCCGCCCTCGACGTGGCGCCGGCCGATGGGGCCGGCACCGGCCAGGGCGATCCGCACACCGCCGGATGTCCCGGTCACGTCGCCTCCTGACGTCAGGAGAGCCGGTGGCCGGGCCGACAGGGGTCGGCCCGGCCACCGGGTGGAGCTGTCTCAGAGCGAGGCGCGGATGCGCTCGTACTCCTCGCGCGGCACCACCGGGGCGTCGTCGCGGCCCAGGTCGTCCATGTGCACCCGATGGGTCTCCCGGGCCGACCAGGCGGCCGTCGCCGCGATGATCCCGATGCCGAAGGTGAAGCTGCCGACGATGAGCGGCACGTTGGACTCGGGCGGGGCGACGATCGCGTAGAGAGTGGGCAGGAACGCGGTGATCATGGTGCCCAGGTTCTGCGAGACCGCGAAGGCCGTGACGCGGGTGCGGGTCGGGAAGAGCTCCTGGTAGAACGCCGGGAAGACCGCGTTGTAGCCCTGGTAGACCACACCCCACATCAGGATCGCCAGGACGAAGGCCAGCGTCACGTTGTCCTGGCTGATCGCGTACAGGTAGGCGAAGGACAGCGCCGTCGAGCCGAGAGCGCCGACGATGATGCAGGGCCGCCGGCCGATGCGGTCGGACAGGTTCCCGACGAACGGGATCAGCAGCACGGCGACCGCGTTGCCCACCACGGAGATCCACAGGTAGGTGCCGGTGTCGAAGCCGACGCCGTACGTCTCGTTGGTGGCGTAGGTGGCACCGAACACGGTGGTCGCCACCGGGACAGCGTTCATCAGCGCCATGCAGATCACGCGGAGCATGTCGCTACCGCTCTCCCGGACCGCCTGGACGATCGGGGCCTTGGGCACCTCGCCGTGCGCGGCCTCCTCCTGGAAGGCGGGGGTCTCGTCGACACGGCGCCGGATGACGTAGCCGGCGACGACCACGAGGGCGGACAGCAGGAACGGGATGCGCCAGCCCCACGACAGGAACTGGTCCTCGGGGAGCACGGCCGCCAGCGGCAGGAACACCGCGGCGGCGAGGATCTGCCCGGCCTGCACGCCCTGCAGGGTGTAGCTGGCGTAGTAGCCGCGCCGCCCGAACGGCGCGTGCTCGACGATCATCGCGCTGGCGCCGGAGATCTCGCCGCCGACGGCGAAGCCCTGGATCAGCCGTAGCACCACGAGCAGCGCCGGGGCCAGGATGCCCACCTGCTGGTACGTGGGCAGCAGCGCCACGAGGAACGTGGACACGCCCATGAGGAGCATGCACAGCACCAGCACGTTCTTGCGCCCGTGCGTGTCACCCCAGTGGCCCAGCACGAACGCGCCGATCGGCCGGGCCACGTAGCCCACCCCGAAGGTGGCCAGCGAGATGATGATGCCGATCTGCGGATCGGTCTCCGCGAAGAAGATCGTCGGGAACACCAGGGCGGCGGCCTGGGCGTAGATGAAGAAGTCGTAGTACTCCAGCGCGCTGCCCATCCAGCCACTGGCCGCGGCCTTCTTGGGCGTCTTCCTGAACTCGCTGGGCTCGTGCGAGCCGGGGGGCTCGACCACTGCGTCGCGCATCGGGTCCTCCTACAACAGGGGTGCGCCGGCGGGCGCGGGGACGGCGGTGCTCGGTGCGGAGAGCGAGCGCGGTGACCGGCACCACGTCCGCAATGAACTAATTGGTACATTAGGGTGGCGTGGAGCACAAGCCCCGGTTCGCGGGCGGTCGTGGACCACGGGGAGAGGCTGGCGCGGGGCCGTCGGATGTGGTCTGCTGCACAACAACTCACCAGTTGGTACATAAGGGGGCGGATCCGTGACGGGCGATGGGCAGGGTTTCCTGGTCGGTCTGGTCGGCAGCGGCATCGGCCCCTCGCTGTCCCCACCGCTGCACGAGCGCGAGGCCGACGAGCTGGGTCTGCGCTACCTCTACCGGCGGCTGGACCTCGACCGGCTGCGGAAGCCGGCGTCGGCGATCGGCGAGATCCTCGCCGCCGCCCGGCTGGCCGGCTACGACGGGCTCAACGTCACGCACCCCTGCAAGCAGCTGGTCCTCGAGCACCTCGACGACCTCTCCCCCGACGCGGCCGCCCTCGGTGCGGTGAACACCGTCGTCCTGCGGGACGGCCGGGCCGTCGGGCACAACACCGACTGGTCGGGCTTCGCGCGGGCCTTCGACCGGGGCCTGCCCGAGGCCGCCCTCCGGCAGGTGGTGCTGCTGGGCGCCGGGGGCGCCGGTGCCGCCGTGGGGCACGCGCTGCTCACCCTCGGCACCGGCCGGCTGACCGTCCTGGACGTGGACGGGCAGCGCGCGGGCGAGCTCGCCACGTCGCTGGGCGAGCGCTTCGGCGCCGCCCGCGCGGAGGGCGGCGACCTGGGCGTCCTGCCCGCGGCGCTGGCCCGCGCCGACGGGCTGGTGCACGCCACCCCCACCGGCATGGCCGCCCACCCGGGCCTGCCGCTGGACGCCGAACTGCTGCGCCCGGACCTGTGGGTGGCCGACATCGTCTACCGGCCGCTGGAGACCGCACTGGTGCGCACCGCCCGCGAGCTGGGCTGCCGGGTGCTCGACGGCGGCGGCATGGCGGTGTTCCAGGCCGTGGACGCCTTCCGGCTGTTCACCGGCGTCGAGCCGGACGCCGACCGGATGCTGGCCCACTTCACGACGCTGGTCTCCGACGTCCGTGTCGACTGAAGCGCTGCGCCGGGCGATCGCGACCGTGTGCCTCTCCGGCACCCTCGAGGACAAGATCGCCGCTGCCGCGGCCGCCGGGTTCGACGGCATCGAGGTCTTCGAGCCCGACCTGGTCGCCTCCCCCTGGTCACCGGCCGAGCTGGCCGCCCGCTGCGCGGACCTGGGCCTGGCGATCGAGCTCTACCAGCCCTTCCGCGACCTGGACTCCACCGACCCCGGCCGGTACGCCCGCAACCTGCGCCGGCTGGCCCGCAAGTCCGACGTGATGGCCGCGCTCGGCGTGGACACCGTGCTGGTCTGCTCCTCGGTCGCCCCGGACGCCGTCGCCGACCCCGACCTGCTCGCCGAGCAGCTCGGCACCGCCGCCGCCCAGGCGGCCGGGCGCGGTCAGAAGATCGCCTACGAGGCCCTGGCCTGGGGCCGGCACGTCTCGACCTGGGAGGCCAGCTGGGACGCCGTCCGCCGCGCGGACTCCCCCGCCCTCGGGCTGTGCCTGGACAGCTTCCACGTGCTCTCCCGCGGCGGGGACCCGGCCGGTTTCGCCGCCGTCCCCGGGGAGAAGCTGTTCTTCCTGCAGCTGGCCGACGCCCCGCGGCTGGCCATGGACGTGCTGCAGTGGAGCCGCCACCACCGCCTCTTCCCCGGTCAGGGCGCCTTCGACCTGCCCGGGTTCGTCGCCGCCGTGCTCGCCGCGGGCTACGCCGGGCCGCTGTCGCTGGAGGTCTTCAACGACGTCTACCGGCAGGCCGACCCGGCCCGCACGGCGGTCGACGCGATGCGCTCGCTGCAGTGGCTGGAGGAGTCCCTCGCCCTGCGCGCGCCGGAGACCGGGCTGACCTCGCCGCCGGCCGCGCCCGCGCTGTCGGGCTGGTCGTTCACCGAGCTCGCCGTCGACGGCGTCTCCGGGCCCGAGGTCGCCGGCGTCCTGGCCGCGCTCGGGTTCACGCACACCGGGCAGCACCGCTCCAAGCCGGTGCAGCTGTGGGAGCAGGGCCCCGACCCCGAGCACCGGGCGCGGGTGCTGCTGAACGCCTCCGTCGTCCGCCCGGCCGGGGCCGGGGTCGCCTCGGTCGCCGCGCTGGGCCTGGAGAGCGCCGACCCCGGGCGCTCGGCCGCGCGCGCGGAGGCGATGAGCGCGCCGGTGCTCCCGCGCACCCGGGGCGCGGCCGAGGCCGAGCTGTCGGCGGTCGAGGCCCCCGACGGCACGCAGGTCTTCTTCACCCGCACCGTCCCCGACGGCTGGCCGGCCGACTTCCTGCCCACCGGGGAGCCACCGGGACCGGGCGCGGGCATCACCGGCGTCGACCACGTGGGACTCACCCAGCCGTTCGACTCCTTCGACGAGGCCGGGTTGTTCTACCGGGCGGTGCTGGGGCTGGAGGCGCAGGAGGTCACCGAGCTGGCCGCGCCGTTCGGGCTGGTGCGCACCCGCGCGGTCACCGATCCGGCCCGCGCCGTCCGGCTGGCGCTCAGTGCCGCCACCCTGCGCCGGGGCGACTGGGCGCCGGGCGTGCCGGAGCCGCAGTACGTCGCCTTCGCCACCGACGACCTGGTCGCCACCGCGGCGCGGCTGCGCGCGGCCGGGGCACCGCTGCTGCCGATGCCGGCCAACCACGCCGACGACCTCGAGGCCCGCTTCGACCTGCCGGCCGAGGTGCTGGCCGCGGTCCGCGAGCACGGCCTGATGTACGAGGAGGACGACCGCGGCGGCTACCTGCACCTGGCCACCGAGGTGCTCGGCGACCGGGTGTTCGTCGAGGTCGTGCAGCGCCTCGGCGGCTACGACGGCTACGGCACCGCCGACGCGCCGGTGCGGATGGCCGCGCACCGCCGGCGCCGCCAGGCGGTCCACCCGCGCTGACCGCCCTCGGCCGGCCCCACGAGCTGCATCGCGGACGGCTACTGCTCAGCCGGAGCGCAGGTGGGTGTCCAGGAAGCGCAGGATCCGGCCCCAGGCGTCCTCGGCCGAGGGGTGGTGGTAGCTGAACCCGGCCACCCGCTCCAGGACGGCGAACGGCCCGCTGTCGTGCCGGTTCATGAACGAGTGCCCCGCACCGGGGTACTCGTGGACGTCGTGCGGCACGCCGTGCTCGGTGAGGACCCGCTCCAGCCGCCGCGCCGCGCCTCGGAAGGCCGGGTCCTTCCGCCCGTAGCTGGCCACCACCGGGCAGGCACCGGCCAGCACCTCCCGCGCGTTCTTCGGCACCAGCCCGTAGTTGGGCGCCGAGACGTCGAAGCCGCGGGTGGCACCCAGCAGCGCGAAGCCGCCGCCCATGCAGAACCCGAGGACGCCGACCCGCCCCGTGCAGTCCGGCCGGCCGGCCAGCCAGCCGCGGGCGGCCTCCAGGTCCCCGAACGCCGGACCGTCCTGGCGCAGCATGTCGCCGAAGGTGCGCTTCAGGCAGCGGACGGCGCCCCCCGCGCTGAACAGGTCGGGCGCGACGGCGAGGTAGCCGGCCGCGGCCAGGCGGTCGGCCTGCTCGCGGGTGTCGTCGGTCAGCCCGAAGGCCTCGTGCACGACCACCACGCCCGGCCACGGCCCCTCCCCCACGGGCGGGACGGCGAGGTGCGCGCGCAGCTCGGGCGCGCTGGCGCCGCCGGGGATGGTCGTCTCGGGCACGGGATCCCCCGTCGTCGGCCGGGTCGGAGCACCGGACGCTACCCAGCGGGCCCGCACCCGGCAGCGCGAGCCGCGGACACACCGGGCGTCGTGCAGCGAGGGCTTCCCGGGGACTGCCGGGCACGGGAAGGTCGGGGCTCCCGCCAGTCCTGGAGGCCGATGATGAGCAACCCGACGCGGATGGACCCCACCTTCTACCGGAGCGCCGCCGAGGCGATCGCCGCCCCGACCGAACAGCTGGCCTACGTGGTCGCGTTCGACCGCGCCGGGGAGAGGCCCGACGCGCTCACCGTCGTCGACACCGACGCGGACTCACCCACCTACGGGCAGCTGGTCGGCTGGGCCGAGCTGCCCACCGTCGGCGACGAGCTGCACCACTTCGGCTGGAACGCCTGCTCCAGCGCGCTGGCGCACGAGGGCCACGACATGGGGCACGACGGGCTGCAGCGCCGCTTCCTGCTGCTGCCCGGCCTGCGCAGCTCCCGCATCCACGTCTACGACACCCAGCCCGACCCCCGGTCGCCCCGGCTGCACAAGACGATCGAGGCCGAGGAGCTGGCGGAGAAGGCCGGCTACTCACGGCCGCACACGCTGCACTGCGGGCCGGACGGCGTCTTCCTCACCTGCCTCGGCGGCACCGCCGACGGCGAGGGCCCCGGCGGGATCGCCCTGCTCGACCACGCCACCTTCGACGTCCTGCGGGCGTGGGAGACCGACCGCGGCCCGCAGTACCTGGCCTACGACGCCTGGTGGCACCTGAACCAGAACACCCTGGTCTCCAGCGAGTGGGGCACCCCGGCGATGGTGGAGGACGGGCTGGTGCCCGAACTGCTGCTGGGCAACCGGTACGGCCACCGGCTGCACTTCTGGGACCTCGCCGAGGGCCGGCACGTGCAGGAGGTCGACCTCGGCCCCGAGCACCAGATGGTGCTGGAGCTGCGGCCCTCCCACGACCCGGACGCCACGTGGGGGTTCGTCGGGGTCGTCGTCTCGACCGCCGACCTGTCGGCGTCGGTGTGGCGCTGGTCCCGCGACGGCGAGGAGTGGACGGCCGAGAAGGTGATCACGATCCCCGCCGAGCCCGCCGACCCGGACGACCTGCCGCCGGCGCTCAAGCCCTTCTCGGCGGTGCCCCCGCTGGTCACCGACATCGACCTGTCGGTCGACGACCGGATGCTCTACGTGTCCTGCTGGGGCACCGGCGAGCTCAAGCAGTACGACGTCTCCGACCCGTCGGCGCCGCGGGAGGTGGGCTCGGTCCACCTCGGCGGCATCGTCCGGAGGACCGCGCACCCCGCGGCGCCGGGCGAGCCGCTGGCCGGCGGACCGCAGATGGTGGAGGTCAGCCGCGACGGGCGGCGGATCTACGTCACCAACTCGCTGTACGGCGCCTGGGACGACCAGTTCTTCCCCGACGGGTGCGGATCCTGGATGGCGAAGATCGACACCGATCCGCAGGCCGGCGGGCTCACCCTCGACGAGCGGTTCTTCCCGCACGGCCAGGACTGGCGGGGCCTGCGGCCGCACCAGGTGCGGCTGCAGGGCGGGGACGCCTCCTCCGATTCGTACTGCTACCGCTGACGGGCTGGAACGGCCGCCCTGGAGGGGGCCGTTCAGCCGGTGAAGGCGAGGGTCTCCGCGAGCCGGGTGGGCGTCACCGTCTTCAGCCGGGCGACGGCGTCGGCCAGCGGCACCAGCTCGATCTCGGTGCCGCGCAGGGCGACCATCCGGCCGACCTCGCCGGCGTGTGCGGCGATGGTGGCGTGCAGGCCGAAACGGGTGGCCAGCACGCGGTCGAAGGACGTCGGGGTGCCGCCGCGCTGGACGTGCCCGAGCACCGTCGTCCGCACCTCCTTGCCGGTGCGCGCCTCCAGCTCCTCGCCGAGCTGCTGCGCGACGCCGGTGAACCGCTTGTGCCCGTACTCGTCCACGCCGCCGTCGCGGATCAGCATCGTGCCGGGGACCGGCTGGGCACCCTCGGCGACCACGCCGATCACGTGCGAGTCACCGCGGGCGAACCGGTCCTCGACGATCTTCGCCACCTCCGCGACGTCGAAGGGCTCCTCGGGCACCAGCGTGAGGTGGGCGCCGGCGGCCAGGCCCGCGTGCAGCGCGATCCAGCCGGCGTGCCTGCCCATGACCTCCACCAGCAGCACCCGCTGGTGGGACTCGGCCGTGGTGTGCAGCCGGTCGATCATCTCGGTGGCGATGCTGACCGCGGTGTCGAAGCCGAAGGTCAGGTCGGTGCGGTCGATGTCGTTGTCGATGGTCTTCGGGATGCCGACCACCGGGACCCCGGCCTCCGACAGCAGGTGCGCCGCGGTGAGCGTGCCCTCGCCGCCGATCGGGATGAGCACGTCGACGCCGTGGGCGGCCAGCACGTCCGTCATCACGTCGAGACCGGCGTGCAGCTTCTCCGGCGCCACCCGGGCCGAGCCCAGCGTCGTCCCGCCGCGGGTGAGCAGGCCGTCGACGGCGGCGACGTCCAGCGGCGTCGTCCGGTCCTCCAGCAGGCCGCGCCAGCCGTCGCGGAAGCCGATCACCGAGCTGCCGTACTGGGTCGCCGCGGTGCGGACGACCGAACGGATGACGGCGTTGAGGCCGGGGCAGTCGCCCCCGCCGGTCAGGATCCCGATGCGCACCGGGCAGCTCCTCTGGTCGTGGCGGAGCGCCCGACGATACGTCATGACGACATGATGACGGCGCGACACGTCGGCGGCCGCGTCGCCGGCCGAGGCCGCGGAGGCCACGACCCGGCGGCGGAACCCTCAGAGGTGGCCGTCCTCCACGGCGAAGAGGACCGAGATGCCGGCCAGGTCCAGCACCTTGCGGAACCGCGGCGAGGCCGACCGCAGGACCGCCGGCCGGCCGTCGCGGGCCGCGGACTGCGCCCAGCGCACCAGCAGCGAGAGCCCGGTCGAGTCGATGTAGCCCACCGCGGCCACCTCCACCGCGACCAGCTCGCGCTCGTCCAGGCCGTCCGCGCGCATCCGCCGCACCAGGGGCTCGTCGACGTCCCCGGACAGGTGCAGCACCGGGCCGGCGTCCTCCCGCACCACCCGGAACGCACCGCTCGGCGGCTCGTACCCGGGGCTCAGGCGCACGCCGACCACTCTGACCGGCCGCCGCCGCCGCGACAAGCGATCACTGGACCGGCGCATCCGGAGGGGGGAGCTGCACGCGACGGGCCTCCTCCACCGAGGCCACGCCGTCGACCCGCAGGACCGACAGCGGCCGCCCGGGAGGCAGCTGCCCGGTGATCACGCCCACCTCGTGGAGCACCTGCTCCACCAGCAGGCCGAGCTCGCGCAGCGACGCCGCCACCTCCCCCACCCGGCCCAGGTGGGCGTCGTCGACGGTGACGATCACGGCGGTCACCCGCGCACGGTAGCCCCGCACCGCGCGGGGCGGGGCGCGTCGTCACCGCGGCGCGAGCGGCAGCCCCGAGCCGACGTCGACCGACGGGAGGTCCAGTCGCCGGGCGGCCCGGTCCAGCGCCCACCACAGGTCCCGCCCCCGCAGGCCGGTCTCCTCGGCCCACAGCGCGGCCAGGCCGGCGACGTGCGGCGTGGCCATGCTGGTCCCGCTGATCGTGTCGTAGCGCGTCGGCATCGGCCAGGACGAGTAGACGTCGACCCCGGGCGCGGCCAGGTCGACCTGCCCGCCCGGGACGGCGGTGCTGCGGGCGGAGAACCAGGCGACCGCGAGGTGGGCGTCCAGCGCACCGACCGCGAGGACGTCGGGGCTGTTCGCCGGCGCGCCCACGAAGCCGACCTCGCCCGAGCCGCGGTCGGCGTTGTTGCCCGCCGCCGCGACGATGAGCGACCCCTGGTCGAGCGCGCGGCGACCGGCGGCCGTGTAGGCGGGACTGGGCTCCGGGGTGTCGGCGCCCAGTGACATCGAGATGACCTGGCACTGGTTGCGCACCGCCCAGGCGATGCCGGCGAGGATCTCCGCGTCGGTGCCCGAGCCCTCGTCGCTGAGCACCTTGCCGACGAAGACCTCGGTCTCCGGTGCGACGCCGTAGCCGCGGGCGCCCGGCAGGGTGCGCGGTCCGCAGGCCGTGCCCACGCAGTGCGTGCCGTGCCCGTGCCCGTCCTGCGCGGACTGGCCCGCGACGAAGGAGGTCGCGGTGAGCGCCCGTCCGGCGAGGTCGGGGTGGGCGAGGTCGACACCGGTGTCGAGCACGGCGACCCGAATCCCCCGCCCGGTGCGCGGCGAGGACACGGCCTCGGTGGCCAGCAGGCCCCAGGTGTGCTCCGGGGTGTCCGCGAACACGGGTGCGCCGGGCGAGGGGGCCTCGCCGGCCTCCAGCAGCCGCGCGGTGAGGTCGGCGACGCCGTCCCGGTACCCGGCGAGGTAGCCCTCGGGGACCTCCGGCAGCACGTGGTGCACCAGCTCGGGGGTCACGGCGAGCACCGACGGGTCGCCGGCGAGCTGCTGCGGGTCGACGCCGGCCACCGCGAGGCCGAGCCCGGGGAAGACGACGGCGTCCGCCTGCCGCAGCGCCCTCGCGTCGGCGTCCGGGCCCTCGACGTCGCGCGAGTCGGCGACCTCGGTGACCCCCGCGAGCCGGCGCAGCGTGGCCGCGGCGTCCGCCTCGGGGTCGGCGAACACCACCACGGAGCGGCCGGTCGTCGGGGCCGGCACGGGCACGCCGGGGCGGCCCCGTCCCGGACCGCCTCCGGCCGTCGGTCGTCCGATCACGGCTGCCTCCTCGTCCGGCCCGGACCTCCCGGTGCCGGAAGCCATCGTCACCCGGCGCACTGCCGCCCGCACGCTGGGCAACCGATGCCGTGAGCACCGCGCGGGCGGCCTCCCTGCAGGGTCCCGCCGCGAGCTCGCGAGTGGCGGGGGGCAGGGAGGTCCTCGTCAGTGGCCGCGGAACGCCTCCGCCAGCCACCACGACGGCTCCTCGGACGCCACCTTCGCGTCCACCAGCAGCGGCGCGTCCCGCGGACCGCCGACCCACGCGGCCACCCCGGCCAGGTCGCCGGGCGCCCGCACGGTGACCGCCGCGAAGCCGTGGCCGCGGGCGATCGCGGCGAAGTCGGTCTCCGGGAAGCGGACGGTGTCCAGCGGGTGGCCGTCCGGGCCGAAGTGGTGCACCTCGGCGCCGTAGGCCGCGTCGTCGTAGACCACGACCACCATGGGCAGGCCGAGCCGGACGACGGTCTCCAGCTCCGCGGCGCCCATCAGCGCGCCGCCGTCCCCGAGCGCGGCGACCGTCAACCGGTCCGGGCGGGCCAGCGCCGCGCCGATCGCGGTGGCCAGCCCCAGCCCGACCGACTGGAAGGCCTGGGTGAAGCAGGAGCCCTGCTCGTCCGGGACGTCGAGGAACGCGCTCGGCCAGCCCATGAAGTTGCCCGAGTCGACGGCGACCACGCGCTCGGCCGGCAGCAGGTCGTCCAGCCCGATCGTCAGCGTGCGCGGGTCGATCCGGCCCGGGACGGCCGCCGCGGTGAACGGCACGTCGCGCCAGCGCACCCGCTCGGCGATCGCCGTCCGCACCTCGCCGGTCCGGTAGCCGGGGGCGGCCTCCTCCCCCAGCGCGGCCGCCACGGCCTCCGCCGTCGCCCGCACGTCGCCGACCACCCCCACGGCGACCTCGCGGTGCGCGCCGATCGCGGCCGGGTCGTCGTCGACCTGGGCGACCACCGCGCCCTCGGCGACCAGCCGGCCGTGCCGCATCGTCCACATGTTGAGCGCGCAGCCCCAGCCCACCACCAGGTCGGCACCGCCGATCAGCTCGGCGGCCAGCGGGGAGGCGAAGCCGCCGGAGACGCCCAGCGACCACGGGCTGCCGGCGAACAGGCCCCGCGCCACCGCGGAGGTGGCCAGCAGCGCGCCGCACCGCCCGGCCAGCGCCTCCAGTGCTCCCCGCGCCCCGGGTCCCCGGGCTCCGCGGCCGGCCACGAACACCGGGCGCCGGGCCGACCGCAGCGCGGCCACCAGCCGGTCGACGTCCCCCGCCCCGGGTGGCCCGGGGGCGGGCAGCTCCGGCGGCGCGGAGGGCACGGGCAGCTGCTGCGCCTGCACGTCCAGCGGCAGGTTGAGCAGCACGGTGCGCCGACCGTGGACGGCGGTGCCCACGGCGGTCGCCACCTGCTCCAGCGCCCCGGCGGCCGAGGTGACCCGCATCGGGACCGCGCCCACCGCGGCGGCCAGCGCGGCCTGGTCGACGGCGAAGTTCGACAGCGGCGAGCTCGCCTCGGCGGCCAGCACGACCAGCGGCGTGCGGCTCTTGGCCGCCTCGGTGACGCCGGTCAGCGCGTTGGTGAGCCCGCAGCCCTGGTGCAGGGTCAGCACGGTGGGCCGGCCGGTCATCCGCGCGTGCGCGTCGGCCATCGTCGCGGCACCGCCCTCGTGCCGGGCGGCGACGAAGCGGGCCCCGGCGGCGACCATCGCGTTGGTGACGACGAAGTTGCCCGACCCGACGACGCCGAAGGCGGTGTCGACGCCGCAGCCCACCAGGGCCGCGCCGACCGCCTCGGCGACGGTGGTGCTCCGACCGGTCACCCCCGCTCGACCAGGGCCAGCACCCGCGCCGGGGAACCCGACCCGGAGACGATCGGCAGCGGCGCGGCCACCAGCAGCACCCCCGTCGGCGGCAGCTGCGCCAGGTTCTGCAGCTGGGTGAGCCCGTACTTGCCGCTGCCCATGAGCGCCGCGTGGCAGGGGAACGGCGGGTCGAAGGAGTGCGCGGCGCCGGCGTCGGTGCCGACGGTCTCCACGCCCAGGCCCACCACCGGGGCCTCCTCGGCCAGCCAGCGGGCGCACTCCGGGGAGATGCCCGGCGTGTGCGGGCCGGTCTCGTCGGCGTTGAGGAAGTCCTGCTGCGACTCGCCGCGGGCGTCCCAGCCGGTGCGGTACAGCAGCCAGCCGCCCTCGGGCAGCAACCCGTGCTCACCCTCCCAGGCCCGGACGTGCTCGACCTCGAGCAGGAAGTCCGGATCGGCGGCGGCCTCGGCGGAGAAGTCCAGCACGACGGCCGGGGCCACCAGCCGGGCCGCCGGCACCGAGGCGACGTCGTCCCCGTCGGCGCCGGTCACCCAGTGGTTGGGGGCGTCGAAGTGCGTGCCGGTGTGCTCGCCGGTGCGGAAGTTGTTCCAGTACCAGGCGGGCCCGCGGTCGTCGTACCGGCTGAGCTCCTCCAGCTCGAAGCGCGCGGTCTGCGCGAACTGCGGCGGGAGCGCGATGACCGGGGTCTGCGCCGACAGGGGGGCGGTGAGGTCGACGACCTCGATGCTCCCGCCGGCCAGCGCGGCGGCGAACGCGGACAGGGTCGACATCGGCGGGTCCTCCACGGGCTCGGGGTGCGGCGCGCAGAGCATGCCGCACGCCCGGGTCAGGAGGCCTGTGCGGGTCCGCCGTCCTGGGGGTGGCAGCGGACGGCGACGATCGCGACGTCGTCCTCCGGCCGGCGCCCGACGATCCGCTCGATCAGCGCGTCGCACAGCCGGTCCACCGGGACCGGGCCCAGCTCGCGCACCGCGGCGACCAGCCGGTCGGTGCCCTCGTCGATGCCGGTGCGGCCCTGCTCGACGAGCCCGTCGGTGTAGAACAGCAGCGTGTCGCCGGCGGACACCTCGGCCACCGCGTCGGTGCGCGGGCGGGTCGACTCCGCGCCCAGCAGCGTCTGCGGCGCCGCCTCCAGCGTCTCCACCCGGCCGTCGCCGTGCAGCAGCAGCGGCGCCAGGTGCCCGGCCGAGGACCACCGCAGCACCCGCCGCCCGGTGCCGGCCAGCTCCGGCGGCTGCTCCAGGCGGGCGATGAGCGCGGTCGCCAGGGTGCCGATGCGCAGGCCGGTGAGCGCCGCGTCGACCCGGGTGAGCACCCGCGCCGGCTCCTCCTGCCGGTCGTAGGCGATGCCGCGCAGGATGCTGCGCACCTGCCCCATCGCCGCGGCGGCGTCGACGTTGTGGCCGACGACGTCCCCGATGACCAGCAGCGTCGCGCCGTCGGGCTGCTGGAAGGCGTCGTACCAGTCCCCGCCGACGTGCAGCGTGCTCGACGCCGGCAGGTAGCGGACCGCGATCTCCAGGTCGTCGGGCTGCGGCGGCGGGGTGAGCAGGCTGCGCTGGAGCGTCTCGGCGACGGCCAGCTGCCGGCCGTACAGCCGGGCGTTGTCGATGGCCAGCGAGGCCCGGCGGGCCACCTCGACGGCGGTGGCGATCTCCATCTCCCCGTGCGGCGGCCGGGCCGAGGTGTTCACCAGCGCGAGGACGCCGAAAGTCTCCGCCCGCGCACGCAGCGGGACGACGGTGATCGAGGTGGAGTCCAGCCGCTCCCACGCGGCCCGCACCTCCTCGTCGTCGCCCAACGCGGGCTCGACCAGGGCCGGGTCGATCACCGGCAGGTGGATCGGCTCGCCGGTGAGCAGCGCGGTCGCCATCGGGTTGTCCTCGTTCGCCGCCCGGACCCTCCGGCTGAGGTAGAGGTCCAGGTCGCCCAGCCGGGTCGGGTCGCGGTGCGCCCGTCCCTCGTCGGCGGGGGCGCCGTCGTCGCCCAGCACGGTCACCAGGGCCCAGTCGCACAACCGGGGGACGACGAGGTCGACCAGCGTGGCCACCGACTCGGCCGGGTCCAGGGTGCTGGTCATGGCCTCGCTGACCTCGGCGAGGAAGCGCATCCGGTCGTACTCGGCCGCCTCCGCCGCCGGGTCGGCCGCGCCGTCGGGCACCGGGCCGACGCTGCGCCGCAACGAGACGTGCAGCTGGTCGTCCACCCGCTCCGCGGTCGCGTCGAGCCAGCACCCCGCGGGCGGGTAGAAGCCCCGCCAGGTCACCCGCTCGCCCAGGCTCCGGGCGTGCAGCAGGAAGCTGTGGAAGATGGTGCCGGCGAACTCGGGCAGCGCGATCCAGATGTTGCGGCCGGTCAGTTCCTCGCGCCGGCGGCCCAGCAGGTCGGCGGTCGCCTGGTCGACCGCGACCAGCGTCCAGTCGCCGTCGAAGACCGCGAGCGCGGGCGGCCGGCCGCTCGCCGCCTGCGGCCGGGGGACGACCGCCGAGGGCACCGTCGCATCCCTCACGTCGTCCCCCGCCTCCCCGTCGTCTGCAACCGCCGTTGACGGAGGGAGGGTACGCCGGGGGCGGCCGGCCTCAGCCGAGGCGCTCCTCCAGGTGCACGGTCACGTCGTCGCCGGCCTCCTTGCCGATGGCCCGGCGCACGTCGGCGGCCACCGGCAGCTTGTGCGTGCCGTCGCCCAGGGCCATGAAGGAGCTGCGGAAGGGGTGGCCGTCGATGGTGCCGCGCACCTTGACCAGGCCGCGGGTGCCGAAGAACTCCGCCGAGCCGGGCATCTGCACGTAGGTCCAGCCGCCGGGGGCGGCGGTGCTGCGCTGCAGCGGAGCGGTGAACGCGGTGTCCAGCGGGCCGGTGCGCGACGGACGGGGAGTCGTGGTCATGCCCGTCCGACCGCCGGCCGCCGCCGGACTCATCGCTCAGCCGACGGGCAACCCGGCGAGCCCCGCGGCCAGGCCGAGCAGCGCGCAGACGCCGAGGGTGCGCAGCACCGACCAGCGCAGCCGGAACAGCAGGACGGCGGCGACCGCCGCGATGGCCAGCGGGACCGGCCGGAGGGTGCCGAGGTCGGGCAGCTCGAGGTGCAGCGGCCCCCGGTCGACGTCGAGGGTCCGGGAGAACAGCGTGTGGACGGCGAAGTAGACGCCCAGGTTCGCGATCACCCCGACCACTGCCGCGGTGATCCCGGTGAGCGCCGCCGACAGCGACCGGTTGCCGCGCAGCCGTTCCATGTAGGGCGCCCCGAGCAGCACGAACAGGAAGCTCGGCACGAAGGTCACCCAGGTGACCAGCAGCGAGGCCAGGACGGCGGCGGCCCACGGGTCGAGCGCCCCCGGGTCGCGGTACGCGCCGAGGAACGCGACGAACTGCACGACCATGATCAGCGGCCCGGGGGTGGTCTCGGCCAGCGCCAGCCCGCGCACCATCTCCCGCGGGCCCAGCCAGCCGTACGTCTCCACCGCCTGCTGGGCCACGTAGGCCAGCACCGCGTAGGCGCCGCCGAAGGTCACCACCGCCGCGCCGGAGAAGAACAGCCCCTGCTGCGTGAAGACGCTGCCCAGCCCGGTCAGCAGCGCCACCGCGGCCACCGGCACGCCCCACACCAGCAGCCCGGCGGCCAGCACCCGCAGCGTGCGCCTGGTCGTCGGCGCCTCGGTGTGCAGGACGTCGTCGCTGACCACCGGCGGCGGCCCGTCGTCCCCCGCCCCGGCGGCGGCCTCCTGCGGCAGCGCCGCCCGCCGCCACCGGCCGAGCGCCCACCCGGCCACCCCGGCCAGGGCCACGACCACCGGGAACGGGACGCCGAACAGCGCCAGCGCGAGGAACGCCGCGACCGCGATGGCGACCAGCGCGCCGCTGCCCAGCGCCCGCCTCGCGACCCGCTGCACCGCCTGCGCGACGATCGCCAGCACCGCCGGGGCGAGGCCGGCGAAGACCGCGAGGACGGCGGTGGTGTCGCCGAACGCCACGTAGACCGCCGAGAGCACCAGCAGCGCGAGGACCCCGGGGAGCACGAACAGGCCGCCGGCGACCAGCCCGCCGCGGGTGCCGTGCAGCAGCCACCCGACGTAGGTGGCCAGCTGCTGCGCCTCGGGGCCGGGCAGCAGCATGCAGTAGTTCATCGCGTGCAGGAACCGGCGCTGGCCGATCCACCGCCGCTCGTCGACGAGCGTGCGCTGCATGACGGCGATCTGCCCGGCCGGGCCGCCGAAGGTCTGCAGCGAGATGAGGAACCAGGCCCGCACGGCGGTGCGGAACGGGACGACGGTCTGCCCCTGGGCAGGCGGATCGCGGTCCACGGCTGGCCCCTCCCTCAGGAGACGCGGACCGCGGAGACGTCGAACTCGATCTGGATGCGGTCGCTGACCAGCACGCCGCCGGTGTCGAGCGGGGTGTTCCAGGTCAGGCCCCAGTCGCTGCGCTTGATGGCGAGCGCGCCCTCGAAGCCGACCCGGGTGTTGCCGAACGGGTCCTTCGCCGAGCCGGTCAACGTGAAGTCCACCGACACCGGACGCGTGGCGTCCCGGATGGTCAGGTCGCCGGTGACCGCGTAGGTCTCCGCGTCGACCTGCTCGACGTCGGTGGAGACGAACAGGATCTCCGGGTACGTCTCGGCGTCGAGGAAGTCCGCCGAGCGCAGGTGGGCGTCACGGTCGGCGGTGCCGGTGTCGATGCTCGCCGTCCGGATCCGCAGCGTCACCCAGCTGGCCGCCGGGTCGGCCACGTCGAGGCGCGCCGTCCCGGAGAAGTCGGTGAACGACCCGCGCACGGTGGTCACCATGGCGTGCCGGGCGCGGATCCCGATGCGCGTGTGAGCGGCGTCGACCTCGTAGTCCCCGGTGACGTCGACGAGCGCGCTGGTGCCTGCGTCGAAGTCGGTGGGGTCCGCGTCAGGTGCCCGGTGCTTGCCCACGGTGGCCCTCCCTCCCCCTGTACGCACCCCATCCTGGCGGATCGTGTGCGGCACGGACACGCCAGGGTCCCGCAGCGGGCGGTTGCGCAGGCCGCGACCGTCGGGGCCGTGCGGCCGGGTGCCTCAGCGGCCGCGCCAGACCGGGGGGCGCTTCTCGGCGAAGGCGGCCGCGCCCTCCCGCGCGTCCTCGCCGGCGAACACCGGCGCGACCAGCTCGGCCTGCCGCGCCCAGCCCTCCGCGGTGGTCCAGTCGGCGCTGCCGCGGGCCACCGCCTTGGTCACGGCCAGGGCGAGCGGCCCGTTCGCGGCGACCCGGGCGGCCAGCTCCAGCGCCCCGTCGAGTGCCCCGCCCTCGGGTGTGAGCCGGTTGACCAGCCCGACGTCGGCGGCGCGCCGTGCGTCGATCGGGTCGCCGGTCAGCAGCATCTCCATCGCGACGTTGGCCGGTACCCGCCGCGGCAGCAGCAGGGCGCCACCGCCGGCGGCGACCAGCGCGCGCGTGACCTCGGGCACCCCGAAGCGGGCGGTCTCGGCGGCCACCACGAGGTCGCAGGCGAGCACCAGCTCGATGCCGCCGGCCAGCGCCCAGCCCTCGACGGCGGCGACCATCGGCTTGCGCGGCGGGGTCTGGGTGATGCCGCACAGCCCACGGCCCTCGATGGCGGGGGTCTCGCCGCGCAGGAAGGCCTTGAGGTCTGTTACGGGCACAGGACTCATCCTGCCTGGTCCACGGCCGAGACGCCAGGGGTGCAGCTCCCCTGCCGATGGCCGCCACACAGTCACGCTCCGCCGGGTAGGATGGTCGGTGCCGAGTGCTCCTCGGTTGGTGATGGTGGCAGGAATTGCGTTCTAGCTGGGACGCAAGAAAGGGACCCTGGTGGCCGGCGGCGGCTACCAGGGTCTCTTTGCGTTGCTGGTTAGATACCATGCGCAATCGAAGATATCGGCCGCTTTCTTAGCTTGCCAAAGTAGTGGGTCTCGGTGATTGCGCGCTCGAAGAACTCCTCAAAGGTTGGCATCGGGTCGTCATTGTTGTGGCTGCGGTTGTAGATCGGCCTGTGCTGCTTGATCAGGCCCATTCCCCGGTACAGCGCGGTGGCTCTCCCTCGAACGGTTTCGGTCTCCAGAGTCAGCTCTTCTCGCCACCAGGGCTTAAGCCATCGGTGTTGATCTAATCGCTGCTTCAAGTGTCGACTGGTGCCTACGTAGATCACCCTGTCCGCCTGGTTTCGGTACAGGTAGACCGTGTATTCCGGTAGTTCGGCGCCGGATAGGTGCTCGATGTTCTCGGTGGCCTCCATCAGTTCCTGCCCTTCCGCACGGGACCGGTGGCGGGTCGCATTACGGGCAGTGCGTCGATCTCTCGGATGTCGAAGAGCGTGTTGTACCCGTTGTCTGCCTTGTACCTGTGAAGCTTCCCTGCATTGACGGCCCGGTCGAGGGTCACAGGGGTCACACCGATGCGCTTGGCGGCGTCTTTCTTGGCGATCAGGTACTTCGTGTCGGGCATGTCGGGCTTCTTGCTGGTCATGGTGGGTGTGTCCTTCGTGGGGTGGTTGAGTTGACTACGGTCTAGCTTACCAGTATGGAGCACCGTGATCCAACAGGTTGCGGCGTCGCTCCTGGAGGAAGTTCACCGAGGCGGCTTGGCACAGTTGAATCATCGTGTGCTATGGTATTCCCAGCAGCAACGAAATCCATCACCCAGAATGGACAGAGACAATGGCCAACACCAACACCGCCACCGCCGAGCTTCGTCCCTACACCGTTTACGTCCTGTACGTGGATGGAATCAGCGTTCCGTCTTACGTCGGCCGAACGGTTATGACGGTGACCAAGCGCCTCAATGCACACCGAAACGAGGCCCGAAAGGGATCGCCTTATCCGGTTCATGAGTGGATGCGGCGAATGAAGGAGGCGGGGAAGACTGTTCAGGCACTTCCGGTCTACACCGCTCTGAGCCGCACCGAAGCCGATGCCGTTGAGTGCTTCATCATCGCCGAGTACCGGGCGATGCACGTCCCGATTGCGAATGTCGCCGACGGTGGCTCCGGAACCGCTGGCGTCATCCCCTCGGCCGAGTCGCTCAAGAAGCGCAGCGAGGCACAGAAGGGACGGAAGCGGCCTCCTCGGAACGCTGAATGGTGTGCCCGTATCTCCGCGTCCAAGCTCGGCACCACCCACACCGAGGAGACCCGCCGCCTGATCTCCGAGCGCACCAAGGCAGGCATCGCCGCCGCCAGGGCTCGCAAGGCCGCCGAGGCTGCCGGCCCCGACGCCGAGGCCGCCTGATGAGCGCCGACTACGCCAGCAAGTTCCGAGACCTCGACAACTTCATGGATCGGGTCGGAGACATTCTCGCCCACCTGGCCATCATGGATTCTCGGCTCACCACCCGCGCATTTCGCATCAGCGACAAGCACCGCCGAGGCGAGGACCGACGAAGAATGGCGGGACAGAAGGCCGATGCCAGGTTCGACGTAGCGGAGATCCAGCAGTACCCCGACGTGGTTCTCGGGGTCATCTGAGCCACACCGTTCCACCTCATCCTAGGGCACCACCTCATCCCAGAGGAGCACACCATGACCGCCACCATCCCTACCCCGAGAACCGACCAGGCCCCTACCGACACCGACGACCGGATCGATCAGGTCCGTGACGAACTGGCCGACCTGTACGACCGGTTGGGCCGTCTGTCCCGGTGGGTCGATGAGTACATCAACAGGGCCGGTGCCGACATTCAGCGTTGCGACGAGATCATTGCTGGGTACGACCAGATGATCGAGGACAGTCAGCCGGCCGAGAAGGATGAGCCTGCCGGTGTTCCCAGTCGCTGGTTCAAGCGCCTCTCGCCCAACTCCAACGGTGTCCGCGTCTGGTTCTCCCACCCCGGTGGTCAGCGATGATGGAGGTCATTGTCACCGTTCTGGCGTTCGTCGTCGTCGGCTGCTGGGTGTTGCGTCTGCTGCTGATGGTGTTTAATGGGCTGACCAATCCGGTCCTGGTCCGCATCCACGCCCGAGCCGAGGGAATCTCCTACCGAGCAGCCCGCCAGCACATGCGTCGCCGTCGCCACACCTGTCGCCTTTAACTCAGCCGATTCACAGGAGACTCACATGAAAGCTCGTCCCGGTGCCACACCAATGATCGTTCTCGGGCTGGTCTTCTGGGTCTTCGGAGGAGTGTTCGCCGCCTACGGTCCGGAGGGGAATGTCCTCGGCGTCATTCTGGGCCTGGTCGGTGTTGTCGCCTTTGTTGTCGCTGTAGCTATCCGTGTCTGTCGGCCTCGGCTCACGAAGGGCGACAAGTCAACCGCAGTCTGAGCAGGCAAAACGGCTGTACGCCTCTCTGCCGCGTTTTTAGCAGGGGGTTGGGGTGATTCCCTAGGCCACAAACAAGAATGAGCCCGCCATCCAGCCGATTCAGGCCAGGTGGCGGGCTCTTCTGCGTATTGGTCAGCGAACAGTGAATGAGGCCGCTTTCGCCACATCGACCTCGGGTGCATCGGCCACCCGCGCCCACAGATCCGCACCGTCGGCGGGTAGCACGACGGCACTGTTCGGGTCGGCGTCGGGACCGGCCACGAGGACTCGCCACACTGTGATGATCCGGTACTCCGTAGAGCGCGCCTCCCAGTCCGCCATCGCCTCGATGAACGTCTCGTGGGCGCTGACCGAGACGCCATCAGGCCCTACGACCTGATAGTCACCGGTCCGCTGTGCGGGCATCCAGGACGAGCCGGACAGCACCGTGGTACGAGGAGCCAGCAGCGCAACGTCCACGCCGTCCACGTCAGTGGGGTTCCCGTCCGCGAGCATGACGCTCACCGGAACCTCGACATACTTCTTGGTCACCCTGCTGAATTCGATTGTGGTCATGGGAACTCCAGTTTTCTGGTCCGCGCGGTGGCGGTGAAGGAACGGGTACGTGCGGAGACGAACAGCTCTCGGGTCCGGGCCGAGTACCACTGCACAGTGATGTCTCGGTAGCCACTGGGATTGACCCCAGGCAGGGCGCTGACGGTGACCAGGCTCGGCTCCCCCAGCAGCGTGACCTCGGCCTGGGCGTTGCCCGCTTCCGCCAGTACCGCTGCTGACGCCGACTCGCCACCGATGAGCACCTCACCCGTCGGGGCACCGGCCTCAGAGGTGGCCGTGGAGCCCGCCGTTGCCCCCAGGACCGTCGCGGAGACGACCAGGGTGCCCGGCTGTGTCTGCGCCGTTGCTCTCGCTGTGGAGCCACTGGCGGAGGCGTCACCACTCGCCTGACCGGGGCTGGCCGAGACGGTGGCGGTAGCGGTGACACCGACGACAACTGCGGAGGACTCGACGCTGGTTGTACCCGGCTGAGGGGTCACGGTGACCGAGGCCGGCGTCCCTGCGATGAGGACGGCACCGGCGGCCGTGCCAGCCTGACCAGAGGCGGAAGCCAGTGCTCGAGAACCTGCCACGGTGGCCGGAACGATGAGCGTGCCCGGGATCGCAGAGCCGGTGACGAGCGCCCGAGTACCGGCAACCGTCGCGCCAGCGGTGATGACACCGGCCTGCGCCGTGGTAGATCCGGTGGCCGTGGTGCCCAGGACCGTCGCCGGTTGCGGGATGAACACCACGCCGGGCTGTGCCGAGGCCGTGACCGCAGCGGTGGTACCCGTGACCGTGGCCGGTGTGGTGACGACCGCAGGCTGCTGGAATAGCCGGAAGACGAACCCACCGCCGGTGGTGGCGACGGTGGTGACCGCGTTGAACGTCGGCGCAGTAGTGGCCCCGGTCGGCGTCTGCTGAGAGGTGTGGACGGCAAGTGTGGCGTTGCCATTGCCGACCACCTGGGAATCGACGCGCTCGGTCATGGTCCACTGCGCACCGCCGGACTCCACCACCAGGTTGGCTCCGGTGTTGAACGACGTGTTGGTAGTCAGGCCCATGACGGTCAGCGCGTGCTCACCGGTGGTCCAGACGAGCGTGTCGAAACCGGTGGCGTTGAAGGCCGTGCTGCTGCCGGTGGCGTCGGAGGCAGCAGTGCGCTGCCACGCCACTTCCTGGCCAGTGTCCGGCCGCCACACCTGGGCCACCGCTCCGATGGTGGAGACCGTGCCAGACACCGACAGTGTGGGAGCCGTGGTGCCCGTTTCCCACTTCTTGGTGAGGACCGTGACACGAACCTGGCCTGAACTGGCCGCCGAAGTGGTACCGAATCCGACGTTCTGTGAGACGACTGTGGTCCAGTTGCTGGCGTTGTTCGTAATCGTCGGCGTGACACCGAGCGGCTTGCTGACAGCGAAAATGAAGACTTGGTCGCCTACCGCCGGAGCCGTGGCACCCGAAGGCATCGCTGGAGTGACCGATGTGGCACTTGTGGAGACCAGTCCGGTCCCCAGTATGAACAGCGCCATGCTCGCCCTCCTAGCGTCGTTGAGTGGTTACTTCGCCGGAGGATCGGGAAGCCGGCGGGCCAGGTTGTAGCTGGGTCCGTCATCCAGGAAGCCGAAGAACCCCCAGGCTACGGCGTTGGTTCGCAGCGCGTTCGACATCTCGGTCTGCGCCGCGTCGATAATCGCCGGATCTGTGTGTGAGACGCAGAAGTGGAACGCCGGGTAGTTGTTGCCGTCCACCAGCGTAGGGTGGCCGGTACCCACATGCGTGTAGGTGTAGGTCACCAAGCCGGGTCCGTAGCGGTCGAGCTGAACATTCTCGAAACCACCGCGAGACGCCGACTTGGTCCACTGCGTGACCATGTTGTTCCGGCGGGTCGTGGACGTGAAGACCACATCGCCGTAGAGGTAGAGCGCCACCTCAAACTCCAATCTGTAGCCTGAGATGGCCTGCCACCTCGTTAGCCGGTCGATCAGGCAGCGGTGAGCTGGGCCAGACCGGTTGCCGGAAGCTGGTAGGTGAACGCCGCACCGGTGCTCGACACGTCCGCGCCGAAGTCCACCAGGGCCAGCAGCGGAGATGTGCCGGCCGTCCCGGTGTCCTTGTAGAAGACCAGATAGTGGGCGGTAATCGTGGAGTTGGCCCACGCCGGGTCAGCCGCATCCAGGGTGACCGTGTTGGTGGCCGCGTCGTAGTTGTTGGTCTTGCTGGTGAGGGTGACGCCGCCAGCGGTGTAGCCGGTGCCGGTGACCTGAGCCGCCGAGACAGCCGAGAAGAACTCATGCGTGTCCTGGTTCGGCGTGTAGGCGGAGGTGAGCAGGGCGGCCTTGATGGTGTCACCGGGGAAGTTGATCCCGCCGCTGACGAGCTGCCGAAGGCCGAGACCATAAACGAACGTGGAGACTGGCATGGGAGGGGTCCTTCCGTCGGTGATTGGGTTGCTTCCCCGACAGACGATTGTCCGTGGGGACGTTACATTCAGTTTAGCCGGGGACTGGCAATAGCCGATAGATGTAGGTACGCTCTATTGTTCGTCCAGGAATCAGCCGATAGCCGCCCAGAACGGAATTCCCTGATTAGTCCCATCGTGAACACGAGTGGGCGACAGGTCAGGGCGCGGTGCCCCAGACGAGCGTGGAGCCCTGATAGGCCCGCAGAACGGCCGTGGAGCCCACACGAATCGCCGTGGGAGTGGCTGCACCTACGCGGATACGGGACGTCGGGGCTGGTGCGGCGACCGTGACACGATCAAACTCCGAGAAGCTCGCCGTCCCGGTGTCACGCGCCGCCTCCAGGAGAATTCGGCAGTCGGCCGGATTCGCCGTCACCCACGCAGGGGCGGCCACCGTTCGCCGAGCCGTCGCGGTGCCTGGCTGGCCGGCATTGTCCGGCGCAGTCTCGAAGATGAGGTTGGAGCCGCTTCGCCGGACGCGCCACCATGCGTGTGTCGTGGCGGAGTAGTTGACGGTGGTGTGCGCGCTCTCCCAGTAACCGACCCGGAGCATCATTCGAATTACTGGCGTCGCCGGGATCATGTCCACATACATCGACACGTCTGTACCGGCGGCCTGCCCTGTCGAGCTGACCGTAATCGCGGTGTAGCACGTGGACGTGGCACCGTTCTTGGCCTGCGGATAGACGCGATACCAGCCGGTTTCGTCGAAGGTGTAGATGCGCTGCGACTCGTAGCCGCTGTAAGACGCCGATCCGGTGGCGGGGACCGATACGCGGGCCCGGCCACCGACCTCGGAGGTTGTCCCGTAGTTGCCCGGCCACAGCGTCGTGTCGGTGGCGTTGTCGTTGAAGTCGTCGGTCAGCGTCGAAAGGTTCGGCATCGGTCAGGCCGTGATCACGTACAACGTCGTGGCGGACTTCGTCCCGATGGCGTCGTACTGCGCCTGCGTACCAATCCAGAGACCAGCGCCGGTGGTCACCGCAGCAGCCTTGCCATTGAGCGCCGTCTGCTGGGCGGTGGATACCGGCTTGCTCGCATCCGAGGTGTTGTCCACGTTCCCGAGGCCGACGTGCGCTTTGGTGACACCAGAGACAGTGCCGGTAAAGGTCGGGCTAGCCAGCGGTGCCTTCGCGTCCAGCGCCGTCTGTGTTGCCGTAGAGACCGGCTTCGCGGAGTCCGCCGTGTTGTCGACATTGCCCAAGCCGACGTCGGCCTTCGTCGGGGCGTAGTTACCGGCCTTCGCGGTGGTCGCGGTCGTTCCGATGGCGAGGTTGGACGTCCCGGCCCCGATCGCGGTACGGGCAGCGGCAGCGGTCGCGGCTGTGACGACCGAGCGTCCGACCGTTGAGGCGTCGGAGATCTCGGTAGCCGGGTGCGTGTGCGCAGTCGGTGTCCGGGCGTCACTCAGCCGTGCGTCAGTCGAATCGACCTTGCTGGCCAGTCCGGGGACGGTGGGGGCAGTAGCCGTCCCGCCGAGGTGGTTGGTGAGCTGGACAGCGCCCTTGACCGTCGGCGAGGCGTCCGGAACAGCCACCGTGACACCGGTCAGTTGTCCGGTGATCTCCAGGTTCTGGGCCCGCAGATCCGTGAAGTCAACCTTGTCCCGAGGGAATCGGAAGTACGGGTTGCTTGGCGTCCCCGAGTAGATGGCCGAGATGATCTGACCGGCGGCAGCGAGCGCCTGGAACTCGACATCGTCAACGATCTGATCGTTGGTCGGGTTCGTCTGGGTGCGGACGGTGTAGGTCATTTCGGCACCTTCTTCTCGGCAGCTTTGTTTGCCTTGCGGGAGATGGCCTCGGCGTCCCGCATGGCCTTTTCTCGAGCCCGGTCTGCCGCCTTGCGGAACTTCTCCTCCACAGCGGCAACCTCATCGATCACCGGCAGACCGGCCGCACGCGACTCACCAGTGGCCAAGGTGTCCTGTAGCCAGTACGCCACCACTGCTTCGGCCGCTTCGTTGTCGTCGGGAATCTCTGCGGTGAGCGCCCCGTAGACAGACCGAATGGCGGCATAGACCCGTGGCGCCAGATCGGCCGGCACTTCGACGGTAATTGAAACGGAAGTGGGCTCGGTCATTAGTCGATCCTCTCGACCTTCACGCCCAGGTAGGCCAGGGCTGCGATTAGATTTTCAGGGTCATCACGGAACTGGCCAATCCCGGCGTTGCAGGCAACGCACAAGAGACCGCGATTACACCTGCCACATGTAGGAGTGGGCTTGGTGACGTACCCGGTTTGACGACGCTCCGAGATGGTCGCCGTCGGCGAGGGGCAGCAGGCGTGATCATGGTCGACCACGAACCCACCGCCACGTTTCGCCGGGTCCCCTGGGGCGCCACAGATCCCACACCGGTAGTTGTGCTTGGCGAAGAACTCATACAGCTCGTCGACGGTGAGCCCGTAGTACCAGGCTCGCATGTAGTCGCTCTTGCGGCGTCTCCGCTCAACGTCCGTCAGATCACGCAATCGCTTGTGGCCACGTCGGGTTCCGACCTCCCAGACCTCGCCGTCGGCTCGGAGCTGCCTAACGTGGCTCTTGCAGTAACCCCTGGCGGAATGCGGACGTTCGCAGCCGTCAAAGGAGCACAGCCGGTTCGAACGGGAAGCCTGGCGCCGTTTCCGCTGAGTCCCAACCTCCCAGGTCTCGCCGGTTCGACGCATTTGGGCGTCATGAGCGGTACACAGCCCTCGGATGTATTGAGGACGGTCACACGGGTCAAAAGTACATTCGGAGTCGGAAGCGTGTGAACGAACCCGAGCGCCAAGCTCCCAGGTCTCACCGGCCCGGCGCCACTGGGCATAGTGGCTGCCGCAGTAACCCTGCGTACGGGGAGTTCTGTCGCAGCCTCGGAAAGCGCATTCAACGGATGAGGTTGTCACAACCGAAATCATACTACAGGGGTCCGATAGAACTGCCGCTCGCCTGCCGACCAAGATCATTGAGTAAACCAAATTTTAAGCCGCGCCGAGTCACCGTTATACCGGCCGTACTCGTGTGCGTAGTTACCGGTCGGGCCGACGGTGATGCCGTCTGCCTTCAGACCGCCCGGCGGATGGGTGGTGTAGTGCTCCCACCAGTCGCTGGGCAGCACCCAGTTGGTTCCACCCGGTTTCGGGATGCCGTTGATGAGATGATCGCCCTTGTGCTTGGGGTAGTTTGGGCCACCCTGACCAAACCAGGCGACGTTGAAGACGCCGGTACCACCAGAGTTGAGGTACCAGTGATCCGCCCAGACATAGAATTCCATGCGGGTAATGGTCCCGGTGATGGCAGGAATGGCGAACCACCAGTGGCCCTTCTGCGATCCGCTGGTTCCCGGCGCGATGCCCTGGATGGGTCCGTTGATGCCGTTGCGACCCTGGTCGGTGGAGCCACGCAGGGTGTTGTTCGCGTTCCACGACTTCCAACCGGCGGGTGCCAGTTCCACGAAGTGGTTCTGCACCGGCGGAGGAGCGGCCGGGGTTGCGGTGCCTCCGTACAGAATACCGCCACCGCGCGAGATGAGACCTCCGTCGGAAAGGCCCCGTGGCCCGGCGTCGACAATTGAGAGGTCGATCTGTCGTGCCCCCATGACCGAACCCGTAGTAGTGCCGGTACCGTTCGGGTCGCCGACCGCCATGGTGAGCAGAAACCGGTGCCGTCCGTTGAACGCCGGGCTGATGCGGACCGAGCCCTCGTCGGTGTGCTGGTAGTTCGGCGAGGTCTGCGCCTTCGTCCACGCCTCTTCGGCGTAGGAGTTGATCGTCGGCGCATCAGCGGTGTTGCTGTCTATTCCGACCGTGGACCGAATCCGGAAGGTGACGTCCGAGGGCATCTGGTTGGTCCGCCAGCTCAGGCGCCACTTGATGTCATAGAACCTCGTGTTGCTGAGGTAGGCGTTTGCCTCCACGATGCCGATCTCCGGCCGGATGGGCTCCAGGTTCGCCCCGAGGGTCCCGCGGTACCGGCCGACGATGCGCCCGCCGCCGACTTCGTTGATGCGCTGCTCGATGCTGCGGCCAGAGATGGTGATGTCTTCCTGGAAGTTGGCGGTGCGGGCGTTCACAGCCCCGGTCTCGTCCAGCGTCGTCACCAACTGGCCGTATTGGTTGGTGATCCCCAGGTAGTCATCGGTGCCGGTTCCCAGCCGAATGGCCACGTTGGGAATACCATCGATCTCGTCCGCTGTGTAGGCGAAGAACCCCTGCGGAGTAAGTCGAGCATGATCCCCATGCGGGTTTCCGGCAATCACCGTAGTTGTGAGCACCATCAGCGCCTCAAACAGCGCCGCCGAGACGGTGCCGGTGGCGATCACATCGCGGGCCACCAGGCTCTTGGGCTGGATGGCTCCACCACCGATAGCGCGCTTGACCCAACGCCAGCCCTCCGGCAGCGAGGGAGTCGCAGGCTGCTCCGGCTGCGCCGGGGCGTACGGCTGTCCGGGGTCGCTGCTGAGGATGAACGTGTCCGGCGCGCTGGCGGGGACGTTCTTCTCGATTAGCACCGAATCCACGTACAGGTCGGCGTTGCTGAGGACTGCGCCAGTGTCGTTGCCGCGCCGGTACACCTGCACCCGCACCCGGTCAACACCAGCGGGGAGACGGCCGGTGGTGAGCTTGAGAAACTGGTCGCCAGCAGCGTCAAGGCCCTGCGTGGTCACCGCCGTACCGACCACGCTGTTCAGGCTGTCCAGGAACTCCGCGCGAATCTCGACCGGGTGGTTCCCGTCGGTGACCGTGACCTGCAGGTGCGCCGAGGCCCGGATGACGTCACCGACGGCAAGACCGGTGATGGTCTGGGTGAAGCCGATCCGCGCGGTGGAAGACGTGCCCAGCGAGGGGCTGACGATCTTCGCCGCCTTGGTTCCGTCGATGACGCCGGTGGTTCCGTTGACGATGGTACGGGTGGTGAGGCCAGCTCCTGACTCCAGCAGACCCCAGTGCGTGGGCGTGTTGTTGTTGGTGGCGATAGCTCCTACCGGATCGATCTCGAAGGAGGGGTTCAGGCACAGGTTGGTGCGCGGCGGGATATAAGGCTGCTCCGGGGTGGCTGGAACGTAAGGGGTGCCAGCGACGGCCTCCCCGTAGGCCCAGGTGTAGGTGGCGTTACCTTCATCGGTCTTGATGAACACGTCACCCACGTCGGCCGGCACTCGGCCAGTGGGGAACACCGTGCCTACATCCACCCGGACCTTCTGGTCGGCCGTGGCCTGTGCGGTGGCCGCATCCGTGGCAACCGTGTTGATGGCTTCGTCCTTGGACTCCACCCAGGTGGTGCCGTTATAGACGTGCACCCGATTGTCGGTGGAACGGACCCACAGGTCGTTGGTGCGCGAGACGTTGGAGGCAGGCTCACTGGCCTGCCGGTAGATGTTGATGCTGCCCAGGTCCCGAGCAGTGGCTGAGATGGCACCGGCACCGAGCTGGACCGGGACGAAGTCATTGGCCGCCACCGACCAGCGGTTGAGCCGGTTCCCATTGGCCTGGTCCACCCACAGGTCACCCTCAGTGCGATTGGAGTGCGACGGCTCGGTGGTCGAGTACAGCGTGACGATCTTCGAGTTGGCGGTGGTCTGAGCGTTACCGGCAGCCGTCGCCGCATTCTGGGCAGCGGTCAGCGCATCGGCAGCGGTCTGGTCAGCGGCGACCACCCACGCCAGCGTTGAGCCGTTCCACCGGTAGAGCTTGTTGCCCTGGTCGGAGGCGAAAAGCAGATCCCCGTCATCGGTGGCCTTCATCGCCGGAGCCACCGGTCGCCCGGCCCAGGTGGTGAAATACGTCGTCACCTTGCCGTCAGCAGTGGCCTTGGCATCGGCGGCGTCGGCGATGGCGTCAGCGGCCTGGTTCTGTGCCTGCTGGGCTACCTGCTGGGCCGACGAGGCAGCCACCTCGGCCAGCAGCACCTCGGTCTGCACCGAAGTCAGTCCATCCTGGGCCTGCTCAGCCAGCGCCTTGGCGGCCAGCGCATCGACACCGGCCTGCGTAGCCTTGTTGCCCGCCTCTACGACCTCAGCGAGGGCCTGCACCGCAGCCTGGTCCCGTAACGGCTTCCAGCCACCGTCTGCCGGGCCGAAGTAGCGCCGGGCCTCGTAGGTGGGCTGCCCATTCGACGTACCGACCGTGGCGTACCAGAGATCACCGATGGCCGGGTTCTCCGGTTCCGTTGCGCCCTGATGAATCTTCGTGCCGTTGCCGACCTCAGCGGCCTCAGCCGGTCCGGCGACGACAGAGGCACCCGACCGCTTACCCGACTGGCTACGGGCCACCAGCCGGGCGTACATGGCGACACCAGGCGGGGAGGGGATGAACACACTGCCGCCGCGTGGGGACTCGATGGTGGACACCAGGGCCGAAGCGTCCATCGCGGCCATGTTGATGTCCGGGGAGGCGTGTACTTCCGCCCGCGACCAGTCCTGGGGAGCAACCACCGATAGACCGCCCTCGAAAGTGCCGTCCCACCTGAGCAGCACGCCACCGATGGCGTCTTCCAGGGTCACTCCGCTCGGCGTCGGTGGGGTAGGGCCAGACACAGAAACTGCGCCCGAGGTGCCGTCGTACTGGACCCCGACAATGGCGGTGAGCTGACCCGCAGCGTCGCGCACATTGAGCGCCGCGTTGTCGAGGGAACTGTTTCCTAGCTGTGGAGTTCGGTTGGCCTTCTGCTGCCGCTCCAGGCGGGCGATTCGGCCTGCGATCTTCTGTACGTCGATGTTTGGCTGCAACGGATTCGTGGACATGAGTACCTTCTGGGTCTCGGCCTTGGCTAGCCGGGTCTCCACACAGCTGAATGGCTACGTGGGTTCTCGTCCTATCGGATTGTTAGGACGGCTCAGTGGCCTCGCTGTCAGGCGAGATCGGAGCGCAACAACGACAGCCCGATCAGTTCGGGACTATCAGGACTAATGGTCACAGAAATGACCCGAAACCACAAGTCAATGGGCATCCAGTCCACATCACCCTGTAGTCGGATCTCGTCACCGACGTTCCAGGAACCGAGGGGGGTCATTGGCGTGTCCCGGACGACGACGTTCATTGACCGAATACCAGACTGGCGACGGATCAGTTCGGCCCGAGCGAGATCCTCAGCCTGACGCGGTGAGCGCACCGACTTGTCCTCGACCGTGACCATGCGGCGCAATCGGCCGTCATCGATCCGCACTTCCTTGCGGACCATGTCCCGCCCCTCGCCGGCCCCTAGGAAGCGGACGTGGTTGGCGTACTCTTCGCCAGCGGTGATCGACGGCTGGTTCAGGACGTTCTCACCGATGATGAATCTCAGGTTCTCCCTGCGGACACCCAGACGCGGATAGCCGAACACCAGTTCGTGCTCAACCGCCGTCCTGCCCTGATTCCACCGGTGGCGCTCGTGATACTCGAATGGCGTGGACCGGGACAGGTTATCGATCACCGAGCCCAGATCGTCCGTTGTCCACGGGTTGAGCTCGAAAGGGCCTTCGTCGGTAGCCACACCACCGACCCGCTCCTGGATGAAGCTGTCGAGCCACTTGATGCCGGTTTCCCGGTTCTGCGGGTTGGCCGGTTCGTCGTTGCTGTTCTCATCTCCGCGCACATAGGGGCCAACCAGGTCGGCGGCGTGCTGCACCACTACCTGCGGCGCACCAGTCCACGTCCAGTCACTGTTGATTACATTGATGGTGTTCAGCCGGTCACGGATAGCCTCTGCGGCCTGGACGATGGAAGACTGACGGGCAGCCGCAGCCGCAGTGAACCACCCGAGCCGTACCGGTGTGGTGGTGGTGGAATCCACGACGAGACCGAGGTTGGACCGGCCACCGGCTTGAATGTGTGCCCAGATGTGCCGAACGATGTCCAACGGGTCGGTCTGTATGAAGCTGGCCTCTCGTTCGTAGCCCATGCCGGTCGGATAGGCCGTGAACCCGGCGCAATCCAACCGCCACTTCGGCCCGTCCCACACACCGTTTCGGTAGATACCGGTGCCCCGGATCTGCCCGTCGGCCTCGGCGTAGATAACCGTGGCGCCATAGTCGAGTAGTGGTCGATTGTCCGGTCCCTTGAGTCGCTTGAAGGCGGGATCGATGGTGCCCGTCAGCAGCGGAGGGCCGGTCAGCACATCGGTGACCTGGACATTCTGAAGCGGAAGGTCCATGTCGAGCCACGCGCCTTGCTGGCCGTCGCCCTCGATGCGGGCGGCCAAGAAGCGCCAATCGCTAACCACCGGTTACGCAACCAGCTCATAGAACGACACCTGGAAGGTGACCAGCGAGTACTGGTGGATCAGCAAGCTGCCCACATCCACCCGAGCGCGCATAGTCAGCGTCTGGTCGGTGCCACGAAGGTTGGTAGGGATGGGAGCTGCGGCGTGGGTGACCTTGAGGATGCCGTGGTTGAGTTCCCCGGCGACCTGGTCGGGGAAGTCGTAAGCGACGTGCGGCCCGTAGATGCCACCGGACTGTGGGCCAAGCCGGACCGTCACCGCGCCGTTACATGCCGAGCCGATGGTACGGAAACCGACAACCTCACCAACGATGTCAGCGTGGGTCGCCCACTTCGGGATTCGGACCTGGGGAGTGATATTGGAGAGGGTTACCATATTGGCTGGGTCGCCGCTGTCCATGGAACCCGGAGGGTAGGTGACCTCACCCGGAGCAGGAGAGCCCCCCAAGGTTCGCGTCCACGTCCGAGGCTGTGCCAGTTCCCGCAGATCGGCGATCTCGGTGACGTTAGAGGTGTTGGTCATCTTCACCCTGGCCAGCGCCACGGCCGAGTAGCCGAGGAAATCCGCGCTGGTGGTATTGGCGTCAACACCCTTGATAGCGACGATCTGGCAGTACGGACCCACGGTGGTGCTGGTGTTCGGTGCACCAGGTGTACCGGAGGGCTGCCACGGGGCGAAGTTCGGGTCAATGATCCTCATAACGATGAGGTCGTAGCGGGTTCCCGAGAGCATGGGATCTACGCTCACCAGCGTCGGCTGGTTGTCAGTTGAGCCGTAGTAGGACTCCCCCGGCTGCTGGCGGTTCTTGATCAGCGCCGCACCCGGGGCAACCTGCACTTGACCGCTGGGCGTCGAGGTCGCTGTGACCTTGAGGTGCCCAGGCAAACAAACACCCTGGGCCTCCTGGGTGGAAGCGGACAGCGCCCCACGGAACACCTCATCGCTGTGGAGCGCACCTTCGATCACGAATGGAACCGGTCGAACAGCCACGGGGCAGTCCTCTCTCTAGTGCGTTACTCAAAGGAATGCCGGATCGGCCGGCGGATTGTTTAGATCATGGAGTAGGCGTTGCGCCAGGACACAGTGGCCGTGGCCGTGCCGGTGGCGTCGATTCCACCGAAGGTGACTGCGTGGGAACCCGGCTCCACCCGAAGATTCGCCAAACGGGTGCGCGGGTCCAGCATGTCGCCGGCAGGGGTGCCGTCATTCCAGAAAGCACCCTGTTCCCATGATGCTCCGCGCAGGGTCACCGCTTCACCGGCCGGTATCTCACCACGCAGGGCGAGCATCTTTGGTCCCACGTGGACGTAGGGGTCAGTGATCGGCCCCTGGATGCGGGTGGTCAGCCAGGTCGGCTCAAGCCCACCCACATGTGCCGTCCGCTGCTGCGCCGCACCAGGCTCCCCCCACAACAGCGGGAACGATATCGGGAACGACATACCCTGCCCGGATAGGTTCGCAGCCCCCACCCCAAGGGAGATCGAATACTCCCCGTCCTCGTAGATGGCAGTATCCGCAAGGGCGAAATCGTAGGCGACGGGAACGTGACCGAGGAACAGGTTAGTGAGTACTGGAGTAAAGCGACGCGGTCGGCCGTAGATGCGACGAGTGGTCCCGCCGGTCAGCCGATAGCGCAGCGTCTGTACCGCACCAGTAGTCTCTCGTACCTTCCGACCACCCCATGCGGTGTGCAGGGTTTGCAGCACCTCGCGGGCGGCCTGCTCACTGGATTCGTTGATGGACATAACCAGTGACCAGGTGCCGGGCGTCAGCCGGTCCCGGCCGAAGTAACGAGCGTCGTCCAGTACAGCCGGAACATCCTGAGAGCGGGTTTCATGGGAGCCGGTGTCCAGGCTGGTCAGATCGACCACAGTGCCCTCACCGACCCAGACGCCACCGACCTCCATCTGCCAGTCGGCCAGGGTGACGCTCACAGCCCGGCTCCCGAATAGCGGCCACCCAGGTCGGTCACTTGCAGCGTGTGGGCCAACTCCTCCACCGCCTTGTGCTCGTTGTTGTCGCCATGGAAGTGCGAGTGGTATTCACCGACCAGCGCACCCCGCCCAGTCGCAGCAATCGCAGCGGCCAGCTTGTTGTAGTCGATCCCGCCGCCGAACGAGTTGGCGCCGAATTCGCGGGTGACCATCTGCTCGAATGCAGCCGTCTGTCGCGGGGAGAGAACGCGCTCCGGAGAAATGGTGTTCTTCGCCATGAAGCCGAGGCCCTCAGCGACGCCGCCCTGGTCGTAGCCGCCCTTTCTATTGTACGCAGAAGAAAGCGATCCGTAACGGCTCAGTGCGTAACGCATCGACGCGACAATGTTGGCCATCGGGTCCCAGATGTTGTTCACCAGGCCCCGGTCGCGGTGCGTGGCGAAAGTGGGGTCAATGACCTGCATTAGCCCCTTGGACGGGGGGCCGCGCTTGGCGTTCACGTCCCAGTTGTTGATGGCCCGCGGGTTACCGCCGGACTCCTGATTCATCCGTCGCAGCGTGGTGTTTGCCAGACTGCCGGACTGACCGACGCGCGCCAGTGCCTGCATGACCGTGCCGCGCCACCGCTCCACACCAGCGCCGGGAGGACCACCAGCAGCAGACTCGGCCATGGTGTTTGCGAGCATCCACTGGTTGGCCTGGTCGTAGGCGTGCTGCATGATCGCGGCGGCCGGATCGGCGATGGGGAACGCGAACGGCGCGAGACCTGGCGGCTTGGGTAGCTCCACCGCCGGAACACCGCCACCGGCCGCACCGATGCTGCCGCCACGTCCGGTGTCCACGTGCAGGTGGTTGAAGTGACCGGCCGACATGAAGATCGTGCGGAAACCCAGCGACCGAGCGAGTGACGCCATCGGTCCCAGCTCCCGCTGCTCCAGCGCTGAGGTCCCGGGCCGGGTGTTCACGTCGATGGCGTTGCCGGAGTAGTGCAGCGAGTTCTTGCCGTGCTGCCCCACCCCACCGAACAGCGGGTGCTCGGTGACCTTCGCGCCCATGGACTGCAACCGCCGACCGAACGCCACCAGACCGCCCTCGGCCAGGTGCAGCGCCTCACGCGGAATCTTCCGCTTACGCAGCGCTTCCATGAGGCCCGTGCCGTAGTACTGGACCGTGGAAACCGGCTGCATGAACTCGCCGGCCGTCGCCATGACGGGAACGTTGTCCGCCTTGGGGTGCGGAGAGAACCCAGGAATGGGGCCACCCTCGGCACGACGAACCGGCACCTGACCGTTGAAGATCTGCTGCGGTGCGGTCTGGATGGTGATCGGTGTCTTGCCGAGACCCTTGAGGACCGGGTTGATGCCGCCCGCCAGAGAAACGCCGTACTGGGACGCGATCCGGGCGACCTCACCGACACCGACCCCAAGGGCCTGCGCCATACCGGAGACCGTGTTGGCGCCGCCCTGGCGTGCCTTCTCGGCCATGATCCTCATGTAGAGGTCCATCTCACCGGCGGCACCCTGCCCACCGACACGCGCGTTGTCGATCATCGCCCGCTGCATGCGGTGGAATTCGGAGTCAGTGGCATTCGCCATATCGGCGGCGATCTGAGCGCCCTCCTCCCCCATGGCGAGAAGGATCTGGCCGACCTCGGACCCACCGCGCGCGGTCACCGCAACAATGTTCGCGCGCCAGTTCTCCTTGTTCTGGGTGTCTTCCTCAAGCCGCCGTGCGTACTCGTCCAGGGACACACCCACCGAGGACACGTGGCTCTGCCAGGCGCCGGAGGCTTCCCCGGTCTTGGCACCGGTGTGGGCGGCGGAATCGGTCTCAGCCTGCGCCCGCTCCTGAAGGACAGTGCGATAAATGCCGAGCTGGGTGGCAGCCGCACCAGACAGATCCTGGTAGGTCAACGCCTGTGCGCCGAGCACGCTGTTGCTGACAACGGTGGCGGCCTGAAGCTCGCCCTGCATCCGGGACTCTTCACCGGTCCAGTAGGCGTACCGCTCCTTGGCGATCCGCACCTGCTCGGTGGTGGCATTCTCGTCGTTCAGCCGCTGGTTGAGGATGCCCGACCACTCGGCGACCTTGGACTGCGCCTGCTGGAGCGGGGTCATCTCATTCCACAGAGCGCGAGCCGCCCGCGTGGCCTCGTCCATCGACGGAGCGAAGCCCATGAACTCGTCTAGGTCGGCCATCCACTCGAACGGCTGCTGCTCCCGCTGCCGCTCTGCCTCAAGGCGCACCCGCTCGGCGGCAGATCCACCAGCAAGTAGTGCCTGCGCCCACCGGTCGGTTGTCGCCGACGCATTGGCCATATCCGTGGCGATACCGCCGATGACGATCCCAGCGGCACCCAGAGCGACACCCCACGGGCCGCCCATCATGTTCACGACACCACTGGCCGCCGTACCGAACCGACCCATACCGCTCTCAGCGGCACCAAGGGCACCCGTGACCCGACCAGCGGCGATCTGCACCATGTCAAATGAGGCCGCGACACTGTTGATGATCCCAGCGACCGCAGACACACCACGGAAGCCGATGAACGCCACCAGCAGCGCCTGCACCACGCCCACCGGGAGCGACGCCAGCACGTTGGAGAGCGCCACGAACGCGTCAAGGTAAGCGGCACCAATCGGAGCGCCGGCCTCGATCATGGTGCCGATCGTTTCGGCCACATTGGCGATGATGTCGCGGACCTTGGGCCAGTTCTCGGAGACGTACTGCTGGAACCGTCGGAAACCCTCGGACTCCCCTAGCTCAGCACCCCAGGTGGCGAACTTGCCGGTCAGGTCAACGATCCCGGCCGACACATCGCGCGCCATCGGCATGAACGCCGTCGACATCCCAGCGAACCCGGTACCGATGTTCAGCAGGGTGTGGAAGAAGTCGGTCATGATCGGATCGGCGTTCTCATCGATCATGCGCCAGAAATCCATCCACATCGGCGAGGTGAGAGCCCGAGAGCCCTCCACCGCCAGCTCCCCGAACCGCCCGGATAGGCGACCCACGAAGTCATTCACCGAACCCAGGTGCGGCAACATGTTCTCGAGCGCAGCCTGAACACCAGGCAGCAGACCGGCCGCAGCCGTCCCCTGCACATCCTTGAGCGCCGGAGCCAGGGTGTCCTGGACGTACCGGGCAAAGGTCAGAGTGGCGGGGTTGACCTCCGCCAGCTTGGCATTGACCTTCTCCAGTGCCGCACCGGACGCCTCACCCTGCTTTTCCAGCAACTCCACAGCATCACCCAGGCCGGAGAAACCCAGCATGAGAACACCAAGACCACCGGCCGCAGTAGCCGCCAGAGGGGCGATGACGCCGATTCCCGCTGCCGCCACACCGCCGATGGCACCGAGCGCCGGGGACACCGCCAGGGCCGCCGACCACAGGCCGTTCAGGTGTGCGGTGGCCCGAATAGCCGAACCGCCATCGTCCACGTTGACCCGGGCGGTGACCGTCTGCCCATCGATCCGGTTGAGCTGGGACTGTAGGGAGCGGATCTGCGCTTCAGCAGCGGCGGTCTCCGCATCCACCTGAGCCGACGCATCGGACCGGTCGATCTCCGCTAACTCCGCCTGAAGCTGATTCAACTCCATCCGCGCGGCAACCGTATCGACGGCAACCCCGGCGCTGACCTTGGTGCGACCCAGCTCGACAAGCTGCCGACGAACCTCGGAGACCTTGCGGGCCGCGTCGTCCGATGCCCTACCTACCTCACGACTGCTTTGTGTGGCGGAGTCACCGAGAGCACGGGTTGACGCTGCCGCCTTGGCCATCGAGGACTGGTAGTTGCCGATGTCGGCACGCAACTGGACTGAGACCACACGACGATCAGCCACCGGTCCTCCGTTTCGTCTGTATGCTGCGGTGCATGACCGAGCTAGAAGTGATTGACGTGTTGGCTGTGTCGCAGCAGACCCAGGCCATGTACTTCTTGACGCTGCTGACGCTGCTGGTGATTGCACTGGTTGCTGCGATCACCAACAGCGTCAGGAAGCGTCGTCGTAGTCGTCAGGACTGAGATCCAGACCGGCGAAGACATCGGGTTCGTAGCCTGGCTTGATGGCCGGGACGACCAACGTGGCCCGCTCCTGGGGGTCGTCACCCTTGGGCTTCCGTTGAGCCAGTCGATAAGTGGCCCAGCAGAAGTCTTCGGATACGTTCCAGCGAGCACGTGCTTTGTCGGGGTCCCGGCACCAGTCTTTGAGCATCCCGCAGGACGGGCAGGTGTCGCGTTCCTCCAAGGCGAGGGCGACAGCTAGATCGGTGTCTTCTTGGAGGAACTCTGGTTCACCTGGGCCGGGTTTTGGACGACCTGTGAAAATGCTGTGCGGCACACCGTAGGCGCGCGCCTGCTCTACCTCGACCCTTAGCTGCGGATCAGAGCGGAGGCGGGCGCGCTGGTAGGGACCTCCGTGCTACCAGTGGTCGCGTTCCACGCAGTACCGATCAGCTTGTCGGTGGCGGCGAAGTGCAGCTCTTCAAGAAGCTCCCTCGCCTCCTCCTCGGTGGTGGGCTCCACTGCGCTGGCGGCGATGAGAGCAGCAGCACCGGCGTTGATGTCCCACGCCAGTCGCTTGTCCTCGGACGGGAACCGGGCCTGGAGTGCGGCTAGCTCGTAGGAAGAGATGCCCCGAAACTCGATGGCCACCTCCGCCTTGCGCATGTCCTCCTCGACCTTGGCAAGCTGCTTGGTCAGTTCAGTGACCTTCGGGTCGGCACCCATCGTCGGGGAACTCTGCCCACGAGCCGACTCAAGCTGCTCGGCGAGTTCGTCGTGCTTGGCCCATAGGGAACCGTCGAGGCAGACCTTGGCGACACGGATCGGCCGCTTGACCTTCCCCTTTAGGCTCTTGATGGAAACGCCCATGACTTGATACCTGCTTTCTGGGATGTTCTGGGGTGGGTGTTACGTGCCGGGTCAGGTTGACTCGGGCTTAGGGTATTCGCCGGTGAATTGCACGACGGCGGGCTCGGTGATCGGCTCGAAATCCTCGGTGAACCGGTCCCTGCCGTCCTCGTCCTGGAGGATTCGACTGGCGCGGAACTCATATGGCCCGCCGGGTCCGACACTCACCACTTCGGCCTCGGGAAGAAGCCTGTTGGGGTCGAGACCCAGGCCCTCCACAAACCGCAACAGCCGTTCGTGCAATTCAGGGTCGGCGCAGTAGAGGTCGCAGTCGTAAGACTGAATGACCGTCTCCATTGTATTACCTTCCGGGATGAGTCTGGAATGTGGGTTTTGGGGCGGGGGCGGCCCATCCCAGGAAACCGCCCCCGCCGTTCAGGAAAGGTCAGGCGCCAGCGGCGACAGTCGCCGGGTTGTCAATGGCGCGGACCTTGTTGCCATCGGTGACGGCCATGCCGACCTCGACGGTCTGAAGCGCGTCCGGTGCCGGGGGAGCCGGGTTGGGACGACGGCAGATCACCGGGTACAGCTCGACCTTGTCCGCAGCGGCCCACGCAGCGGTGCTGACCTTGTCCCGGCGGACGGCCAGGAAGCCCGCAGCGCCACGGACGAGAGCGGTCTGCACGGCCTGCGCTTCGGTGTCGGCCGAGTCACCACGGACGTAGGTGACGCCGACCGAGTAGGTGTCGCGGCCGATGGTGCCGCTGTTGGCGGTGCTGTTGAGCTTGGAGGTGTCGACGTCGGCCGTCTCGGAGCTGATGGCCAGCCCCTCGGCGGTCAGACGACCCTCCAGCTCGACACCGGCGTTCAGTTCGGTCACGGTGGGGCCAGCGATGTTTGCGACGGTCGGCACGAAGCTGACCTTGATGTTGCCGTCGAAGCCGAGATCGGCCATTTCTGTTACTCCTTGTGTCTCAGAATGAGTGTGGTCAGGACCGGATGGTCAGGACTTGTCGGTGTGGCCAGCGGCCTTGTCGGTGGCCCGGGTGTTCTTGCGACCGTCGGCGGTGAGCGCAACCCAGTTCTGGTTCACGAAGAACGGAAGAGCGGCCTTGGGGACCACCTTCTCCTCGCCCGTGGGGCTCTGGATGGTCACGTCGTTGTCGGCCATGAATGGCCCCTTTCGGTTCGGAGTTGGACGATCCAAGGCCGGGAGTGGCCCAGGCTTGTGGTGGTCACGCAGGGGAAAGGCGGAAGTGCCATTCGTCGGCCTGCGTCCAGATGGGCGGATTCTTGTCGTCGTCACGCGCCAGTGGGATCGCTGGATGGTGGGATGGAGTCTGCACTTTCCAGCCACCTACCTGCGCCCCGTTGAGTCCGAGAATGGCGGTACGAAGAGCCTTGACAGCAATGCGAACTGCCTCTGGAGATTGTCCCACAGAATGGAAGATAGCCGAAACCCTGAACCCATCACGTGACCGGAGAGTTCGGTCGGTAATGCGGCCGGCATCCCACCACGCCACGATGTAAGGGCGATCCGTCACGTCTTCTGGCTTCTCGCCGTCACCGATCAGAAAGCCATGGGAGGTCACAGCGGCCTCGACGGCGTTGATGAGCGGCTGTGCGTCGGGAATGGCCGGTGCGGTCACAGGAGCCTCCCTACGGCGTCAGCGATGGCTTGCTCAAAGCGCGGCTCTTCGGACTCCAAGGCCCGGCCCAGGTCACGGTGCGGCGGGCTGGTCGGGGACCCGTATTCCAGAATGCCGCCCAGTCGTGCCTGCTTACCGAGGTTCCCCGGTGCGTCGTGGTTGTAGCCGATGTCGGCCTCGATCACGTCACCGGTCTCATCCACATCGAAATCGATGGCCTGCGGCGCATACCGGCCATGCCAGCGGGACGAGGCAGTGGAATTCCGGCGGCCCTCGTTCTTGACGTTCACCGCGCCCTTGACGACCACCGGCCGGACAACGCTCTTCACCTGAGCACCGGCACGTTCCAGATCCCGGGCGAAGCCGTCTGGACTCTCAGCCATCAGGCTTCCTCACACAGCAGACGGCGCGAGGAGATGTAGTCGCCAGCCTGCGGACTGAACCGGACTTGGAACCGGCGACCCACGAACCAGCCGTCCGGGGAGGAGTCGATGGTGACCCACTGGTTGCGCTCGACGTTGGTGACCCGGAAAGGGATCGACACCTGGAACATCGACGGCGAAACCTGCTCGCCACCGGCCTCAGCGGTGCGACCCCAGGAACCGGCAGGCTTGATCTTACATTTCCCTGAGTAGATGACCGCACCGAGCGCCGGAGCCACTGCGCCAGTCACGGGGTCGGTCGTCTTACCAGAGCCACCCGCGCGAATGGTGCACCGGGACTTCATCATCGCCTCAGCGACAGCACGGGCCGTCTCAGCCGTCTCCACCGCGTCCTGGGCGAACTTGTCGAAGCTCACGTGGTCTCCCACAGAGGAAAGCCACCGGTCAGGTAGGCACCGCACGAGCAGTAGTTGGCACCCAGCCGCAGCGCACAGATGTCGGCGTGGATGGCCGTGGATGTCGGCAGGGTGTCGATGGAGTAGGCGCCGGACTTCTCGGTCTGGCACAGGTTCTGGAGCTGCTGGATCTCAGACGGCCAGAACATGCCCCGACGGGTCTGCCGGTTGTCGTAAGTCTTGCTCTGGTTGAAGTCGTCGGTGGTCTGCTGAATGGTCGTCAGCCCACCATTGCCGGACTCATTCCAGCGGAGGATCGCCCCGCGCAGAATGGCCCGAGCTGCCGACTCCTTGGTGAAGTCAGCCTCGGTGATGCAGGGCGCAACCGTGGCCGCCACAGCCAGAGCGTCCTCGATCATCGCCACAGCCTTGGCCCGCTCGATCTGGGCAAACGGGGTGAGGTCTTCGGGGACTAGCTGAACGGCGGCCACGGCTGGCTCCTTACTCGCTGTCGGACTTGCTGGCCCGCTTGGCGGGTGCCTTGTCGGCGGCCTCGTACTCAGCCGTCGAAAGGCTCTCAACAACGTCCTCGGGCACCTGAACAACGACGCCGGTGCGGACGCTACGGAGGCGAACTAGCTTCTGGTCAGCCATGGGTTTCTCCTTTAGATCGTGAAGCGGACGGACCTGGGGAGGGCGGTGCCGGAGAACTCAATCCCCGACACCGCCCAACTCAGAATCAGGCGACAGCGTCAACGACCTTGGCGAACGCACCCAGGTCGGCGATGCCCCAGCCGTAGACAACCTCGGCGCGGAAGGCGACCTGGTTGTTGCGCTTGAGGTCACCCTGGCCGTCCGGGTCGCCGTACTCGATCATCTCAAGACCGACCTGGCGCTGAATGCCCCAGCGGATACCGGAGAAGTCACCGACGACGGCCTTGAGGTTGGTCGCAGAAGCGGCAACGCCAGCAGCGCCAACCGTCTTGGAGACCGACGCACGGTGGCCATCCAGCTCCGACACCTCAGTACCGAGCTTGAAGTTCGGGTACAGCTTCTGCTCACTGTTGGTGCCACGGGCGGTGGAGAACCGAGCCGCAAAGGACGGGTCCAGGGCCACATCGCTGGGGACGTAGCCATTCGCCAGCACCAGGGTGTCAGCGGCGTCCAGGTAGGTGTACGGAGCAGCCGCAGCAACCTCGACCGAGCTGGTGGTAGCCGTCAGCCGGTCAGTCATGGCCGCCACTGCGGCGCCGTTGGCCGGGTTGATGGCGTGGAAGACCCCGTAGTCCAGCGCCCGCGAGAGGGACGGCTGGATGAGACCGAGGATCTGCTCGACGACCTGGAGCTGGTGGTCCTCGTCGGCCCACTTGACCTCATCGGTCCAGCGAACGGTCTTGTGGAACTTGAACGGCTTGACCGTCTTGACGGTGGGCGTGATGTTCGACGGACCCTTGTTGGCGCCCTCACCGACGTACTCGGCCTCGCCGATGTCGAAGGTCATGGACGAACCGTTGCCGAACAGCATGGGAAGGGCACCGGACAGGGCAGCGATGGTCGAGCCATTCTGCACCTTGCCGAGCCACGGCTCGATGTACTGGACGGGGACCGTGATGGCCCCGGTGGTCAGGATTGCAGGCACAGCAGTTCTCCTTAAGAGTTAGGGTTCCGGCCGAAGAGTGCACCGACGAACTGCTTGTTCTCGTCGGGCTTCGGCGCAGGAGTGGTCGAGCCCTCACGGGGCACGTTGTTGCCAGACTTCTTGGTGCTGCCACGGCCGACCAGTCGGGTGACCTGCTTGAGCAGCAGTTCCGGGTCGTTCGCGGTGAGGAACAGATCGGCGTCGTCGGACTCGATACCGTGAAGCTCGACCAGGTGGGTGCGCAGTGCTTCTGCCACCTTGCTCGGGACCTCAGCGGCAGCCGACTCGGCCTTCTCCAGCTTCTGAGTGAGCTCACCAACCTGAGTAGCGGCTTCGGCGTTTGCCTTGGCCTCAGTGCGGTACTTCGCCGACTCCTTTCGGAGCTTCTCGACGTACTCCGCATCGAATACCTTCGGCTCCTGACCGGCGCCCTCCTGGGGCTGCTCAGTAGTAGCGGTATCGGTAATTGGCTCGCTCATTTGACCCTCCTGGGGTTAGTTCTATCGGTCGCCACCTGGACGGCCGCTAAGGGAGAGTGACTCCCTTACGTAGGTTGCAGACCAGATGCGTCCATTGGACGTTGGACTGGTCGTGCGCTCCGCCCTTGGAGAGCGGAAGAATGTGGTCCAGAGAAGCACTCTCTGGGTCTGGCCAGGGCAAGCTGCGGTCGATCGCGTCTCCACAAAGACCACACAGCCCGCCGCAGTCTGTCCAAGCGGTCTCGCCGTCTACCTGCCCGACCCCGCCGTACCGGGAAGCTCGCCGCTTGCGGTGGTGGTCACGGACCCGCTCGGGGTTCTCGGCCTTCCACTGAGCAAGTGCCGCTCGGTACTTCTCGGGGTTAGCCTCCCGATACATACGAGCTTGTTCTACGCGGCGGTCGCGGTTCCGTCGCTGCCATGCCAGCTTTGATTCTAGGTAGCGCTCGCGGTTTCGCTCACGCCATGACTCGGTGGCTGCCTTCGCGGCTTCGGGGTTCTCCATACGCCACTGGCGGTTGTACTCGGCGATGCGGTCAGCATTTGCAGCCTTATACGCCTTGCCAGCAGTCCGGACACACCCACGACACCGACGCTGACGCCCGTCCTTTGCAGCGGACTGTCGATGGAACTCGTCGAGAGGCTTACTCACCTCGCAGGTAGAGCAGCGTTTCTCGTCCATTCTACCATTTTGCCACACTTTCCGGCGGTCTACGGTGCGCGTAGGTACTCGCGGATGCGGGCATTGTTAGCTGCCCGCTGGCTCTTGCTACGGAACCGCTGACTAGGTGTGTACTTCTCTACCGGCCGAGGGTCGCCGCCCAGAACCGGCACGCACACACAATCACACCGGTCGTGACTACTGAAGGTCGCGGTTTCGGCACTAAAGACCGCACCCCTGCCTGCGATCATCTTACAGAAATCACACGACTCACCGGTTGTCTGCCGTGCCCAGCCGCGCGCTTGTGGATCAGCCTTGAGTGATCCGATAACGCTGTCCCGGTCCATGTCGGCCACCAGGCGCTGGAAGCCACCCTCGACTCGGCCCTGGGCTGAGGCGAAGTCAGGGATGAAGTCCGGGTCGCCCAGCTTCGGGATGCGGATGACCTCGCCGGCCTCGTTGACCTCGGGATTTCCCCGGAATAGCGGGTCCGTGCCCCACCCGATGAGTGCGTCATAGCGACCCTGGTCGGGCATCTCGGCCGGAATGGCGCGGAAGGTGCCCGGAACGCCCGACAGATCCCGCATATCGTCGTACCAGTCAGCACCGAGCGTGGCCGCAGCCGGTCCGTACTCCTCGGACAGTGCCGGAAGCGCCAGGGCCAGCCCGTCACGGAAGCGGTTCGGGTCCCGGCCGGTCAGACTGCGCCAGATACCACCCAGCTCGTTCAGGGCCAGCCGGAGCAGCGTCTCCAGGTCCACCCGGTGCAGTTGCAGCGACTCACCAGCCACCACACTGCCCGCGAGAACCGCAGGCGGAATGGTCTGCTCAGGCGCTGACGTCGGCGTCGTCATCGCTCACCTGCACCGGAGCCTGATCCGGGGTCTGGGTGGCCTGGGCCCGCGCGGTGATGTCCCGGAGAGCCTGTCGGCCAGCGTTCCGGCGACGGTCAGCCATGGCTCGCTTGATTTCCTGTTCGGTGAGGCCCAATTTCTCGAGCCCGACCTCAGTCTCGGCCAGCCACGGGACCGAGGCGATCAGCTTCTGCCCGGCGTCGGCTTGAGCCGCACTGGAGATGAAGCGCGGGTTACGCCACTTGGGGGTGATGGTGCGCCAATCCCGAGGGACCTCGGTGAGACCATTCTGGATGGCCAGTCCGCGGACTACCGACCGTCGCAGTGCGGGCGTCCAGTCATCGGTCGCGCCCTCGGCCTCAGCGATCAGCTCATGCTGGCTCGCGTCGTAGGCTTCCGCACTGGTCGGGTTCGCCATATCTGTGATGGCCACCGACGTGTCCGGCAGCGACGCCTCACGGGCGAACTGCTTGGCCAGCGCGTTCAGGTGCGCAAGATGAGGCTCAGGAGAGGCGGCGTCGATCTGCTTGATATCGGCCCGCTGGTGCGTCGCATTCGGGTCCTCGTTGTCCGGCACACCGAAAATGCGGCCCAGCATCATCTGCCAGGCGGCCTTCTGTGACCCGTCCGCGTTCTTGAACAGCGCACCATCCGCACCCATCAGCCAGAGCTGCGGGAAAGAATACACATCCATGTGGCCTTCCATGCGGATAACCGTCCGCAGGCCCTGGTCGTGCAAGCTCATGATAGGCCGAGAGATACGCGAGGCACCAAAAGGCCGGCGGGGCAGCGGCTTGTAGGGGAACACCTCAGCCGGAACGCCCCAGGAGTGCTCGGCTCGATCGATCTGCCAGCCGGAGGAGTCCTTCTCGGCCGAGATCGTCATGTTCGGCAGGTACAGCGCGAACGCCGTGACGTTGCCCTTGTCGTCCCGGGCGATGATCGACAGCAGATTGTCCAGGCGGCGGGTGCGCGGGTTCCAATCGCCAGTGGCGTTCAACGCATCCTTGACGTGGATCAGCGAGGACGGCTCACCAATCGACGCATCGCCCTCGGTGTTGATGAGGAACGCCGGGCCGTGCTGGAGCGACGCCAGAATGGCACCATTCAGCTCGGTCTTGAGGTTGTTGGCCTCCGCCAGCTCATCCATACCCAGCGAACCGAGGTCGCCATCGGCCCACACCATGCGGTCGTGGTTGCACCGGCGAGCCAGGCCATCCACAGCCTTCGCCGACCACCCGAGCACCAGGCCCAGGTTGTAGTACTGCGGCGGAATGACAGTGCCGACCTGCTTGATGGCCCGCTTTCCGTCGTAGTAGGAGGCGCGCAGTATGTTTCTCGGCTGTCGGGCGTTCAGCTCATCCAGGAGCCGGTTCAGCGTGGCATTCTCGTCATCGGATAGGCCGGGCAGGGTCAGCTTTTCAGTATTCATGAAAGTACCGTCAGCACCCTCTCGCTAGCCGTGCCGCCCCGAGACGGTCTCTGGACCTTGGTTGTCTGTGCACCCGACAGCGCCAATGTGGCGGCTTGGACCGGGGTGATATCTGAATGGGAGAGCTTTCGGCTCCACACCCACATGCCGGTGTCCCCCAGTGGGCGCTTACCAGCAGAAAGAGCAGCGGCAGAAAACTGCGGCTGACCGATGTGGAACAGGTCTTGAGTAATGATACCGCTAAGAACGGTCGTACATGCGGAACCGAGCTCAGTTACACGAATCGGCGTAACCAGAACCTGGGTGTCCTTGAAGTACCAGTGGCCGTTGTTGCGCTTCTCCAGGAGAGCCTTGATCGGCCCACCCACATCGACCATGATCGCGCGGATCTGCGGATTCAGCTCCACATACTTCTCGATGTACGGCACCAGCCAGGAGACGCCGGCCCCCTTGGTGTGCTGGTCCTCGACCATCTCGAAGTGCCAGCGGCCATCGGGGCGGACACCGGCCATCGCCACTGAGGCATAGGCCAGATCGGGCCCACACTCGACACCCAGAGCGAACCTGTCGACAGCAATCGAGTGCTCGTCCTCGGCGGACTTCCAGGACGGGCCGGGGATGACCCCCTTGCCCATCGCCGTCTCCCAAATCCCCAGCGCCTCACGAAGCCACGCCTCGTCGCTGGGGAGGTTCTCCCGCAGCCGGAGCATCGAGGACAGCGGCGTGCGGTGCGGAAAGGACGGATTGGCCTTGGCCCACTGCTTGTGGTCGTCGGGGTCGGCGTCCGGGTCGGCGGAACACTCCACGAACAAGGTGTCCTCGGTCTTGCCTTCCAGCGCCTTGGTCCGCTTGAGCGAGAACGCCTCGCCGGGATCGGCCGGCCGGGGTGGCGTGCCCATGTAGAACAGCAGCGCGCCATGGGGGTGCCGGGTCTGGTTGGTGGCGGCCACCATGTCTTCCAGTGCCTTCTCCGTCAGGATCTGCGCCTCATCGAAGACCTCGATATCGACTTCATCGAAGCCACGGCCGAAACCCTGCTCCCGCGCGCCGAACATGATGATCGATCCATTGAGGAACCGGATCTCCTGCTCACCGTTAGCGGTGCGGATGCCGTTGTGCGCCAGGAACGGTGCCACCTTTGGGTGCTGGGCGAATCCCTGCAAGCCCCGGAAGGTGTTGGTGATCGTCCGGTTGTGGTGGGCCGTCCACAGCACCTTGAGGCCGGGAAAGAGCACACACAGGGCGAAGATGAGCCGGGAGACTAGGAACGTTTTGGCTACCTGGCGCGGAATGGACAGCACCACACCGCCGACCGTGGCCGCGTATAGCCCGTCGGCACGCTTGCCGAGGACCGCCCGGCTCAGACCCTGCTGCCATTCATCGAACTCGACTCCGAACTCGCGGAGTTGCTGTTCGACCGCTGGCCAGCCGGTGGAGGTGATGCCCGACGGAAGAACGACGTGTCGGGCGGCCTCAGACAGCCGAGGCATCGAAGGACTCGTCAGCGGCCCGGCCGCCGGTCCTGCCTTCCTTCGCCAGACGGGCGTCGATCTGCTTGATCTCGCGGACGATCTCGCCCAGCCGCTTGGTCAGGGCCGCCAGGTCGCGGGGGGCGGTCGCCTTGCTCTCTACGGACTCCGCGACACGATCCCGCATGGCAGCCCACAGTTCGCGCTCAGTGCCGTCCTTGGCGGCCTCTGTGACGCTCTTGGGGATCACGGGGGCAGGAGGCTGCTCGCCCGCAGCGACGGCTCGTAGCGGCGGTTTGCGAGTCATCTGGGGCACCTCCTGGACGTGGGAAAAATGGTTGAAGTCTGTGGAATCTTGCGGGGAGAGATCGGACCAATGCCCGGAGGTCTCCAGATCTTGATGAGAGGGGGACCTCCCCCACCCCGACGCTCGTGAAGATCACGGCCGACGCAACGAACCGCTGCGCCGAGTCACACTGCCGAACGGCTTGTCGCTCTTGTCCCGGTTGCACTTGTTGTGGGCCGGGGCCAGATTGCCCGGGTCCTCGGTCCCACCGCTGTGTAGCGCCAGCTTGTGATCGACAACTCCGCTGAAAGGATCAGGAAATTTGAGCGTCAGATCGATGTCGTTACCGCAAAGCCAACAGACTGGATTAGCACGAAGGATGCGAGCGTTGCGCTGTGCTCGTGCTCGTCCATTGATGCGTTCGGTCATGAGCCGATGACCTTGACCATGTAGCCAACGAAGAAGAAGTGGAAGACTCGTGGCACAAGACACGTGACCACAGCATTCCCATCCTCTACTACGTTAGTGCTCACTTGCCAATGTGTCAACACATCAGCTCGCATTGCTCAGTCTCTTACTCAGACCGTTACGTCTGCGCTTTCGATCACGGATCTGCTCGACTTCACCGATCTGAACCGTGAGCTTTCGTCCTGCCTTCTCGCTCGTGATGCGCTTCTCTGCTACCCACCTGCGAATGGTCGAGGCCGGCACACCTGTGAACCACTCGGCCCGGTACACCTCGACGTATCCCTGACGGACCAGCATGTCACCCAAGTGGCGCAGCTCCTGGTAGTCGAAGGTCCGGTCACACCTACCGCAGTACACCGACCCGTGCTCGGGGTCAGGCCACAGCTTGCCGCCGCACTCCCCGGTATCCAGCAAGGTAGGGCACAGACCGACGGGGCTGGCCTTTGGCTCCTCGGTGCGGTTGACGTTCTCGAGCTGTCGCATGAGACGGGACAGGTCACGGTGTAGGTCGGAGACCCAGTGCTGTGCCGCCACCCAGGTCAGGTGCCGGGTCAGCAGATCCCGCTCACTGCTGATGGTGTCGGTATCGGGGACGGACAGGTGGTGCCACGGGGCGAGGGAATGGCAGGACTCATGCCCGCACTGCTCGGTGCACACGGGGCCGGGATAGGGCCATTCACGCCAGGAGATGGTGCGGGTGCGGCCGACCAGACCACGGTAGGTACGGACCCGAGAGGCGTACTTGTGCAGCACGGTGAACACCGAGAGGGTCCGACCGGCGACCAGGGCGTCATCGGCATCCTCAGCCCATCCTGTGCCTACCCGGGGATCGGTATGCACCAGGGCATCGAGGAGGGCAGGGGCACGCTGGGAGCACAGGGTGGCGCCACGGGTGCCGCTGCTCTGCTGTAACGAGGGAACCGGGGACAGTGTGGCCACCTGGTCCTCGATGTCCCGCAGCAGGGAGGACAGGGCCTGGTAGTGGCTATCGCAGACCAGACCTACCTCGGCAGGTACGGATGTGCGGTGCAGGACGCAGGTGGCGGGGGATAGGTCAGTGTCCTGGACTGGGGTGTGGGTGGACATCAGGGCCTCACTACCACCATCTCGGGATTGGTTGGGGTGTGATTACCTGAGCGGGCATCCTCGGCCATCTTGCGTGGCATAGGGGGGACCGCAACATTGGCAGTGCGTAATGCCTGAACCAGAATCTCCACGTAGCTGGTGAGTTGGTCCATTCGTGCCTCGGCCTCATCGAGCCTCTCTTGCATCCCCCGCATGACCCTCTCCTGCATGGACAGCACCCTGTCGGCGCGGTCAGTCGCCTTGCTGCCAACGTCGGCCATGATGGAGTCGGCCTCAGCCTCTGTGCGTCCGGCATCTGCTGCCATCTTGCGCTTCTGCTGCCGGACCATGAACAGTGCACCGATACCGCCGATCCCGCCGAGAGCGAGCAGCAGTCGCAACCCCCAGTCGAGTAGTTCGCCGAGGGTGGGCGGGGAGTCAGGTGGTGGCGTGGGGGAGATAGATTCGGCAGCGGTCAGGAGAACCTCGATCACCGGAGGTCCACCCCCGGATGTTCCTTGAGATAGGAGGACATCAAGACCAGGTCAGTGCGGATCTGCCAGCAGCGGGCCAGATTGGCGACCACGAAAGACAGCGGAAGCGCAATAGAGGTCACGCCATCCAACCCGTTCACCGCGAGCGAGGCGTAGATGTAGGTGCCGTAGAGGGCGGCCATCACGGTGAGGCCAGCACGCTCGATGAGTAGGCCCTCGATACGGCGGCGGTAGATCCCGTAGAGGGTCACGCCAGCGAACAGGACCAGGGCGATCCAGAAAGCGCGACCCCAGAACATATCGAACTCGGCGGCAATGGCTGGTGAGATCCGTTGAGGAAGAACCGTCCCAACAATGCCGAGCGCGACACTGGCAACCAAGATGGCGACTTCGTGTGGCTGTCGGCCGGTGCGAACTCGAAGCAGGCGTTCTGTCACAGCAGGGTTCCCCTCAGAGGATTAGTGGATACACCACAAAGGATGCCCGCTTGATCTGTGAATACCACGTGACGAACACCCCTCCCCGTTGTGTTACGACTACCTACGCGGTGATATCGCCGGTGGACATGCGTTCGTAGTGCAGGACGCAGGCAGGGCATAGCGCAGTAGTCGGGTTGAACTCCTCGGCCGGTCGCAGCACCCAGCCGAGGTGCGCCATACGGTCACGCAGTTCGGATGCCAGCTCGATGAGGACGTGAATGCAGCCCCGCCGGTCACAGGTGATGGAAACCAGTCCGCCGTCGAGTGTGTCGAACATGGCGGCACTCCTATGAAACTTGGATGATAGCACTATCCTACGCTATTCGGGGCCCATTACGGCAGTGTGCGCTAAGGGATAGGGCTCTATAGCTACACGGGCACCCGACCCATTAAGGGATAACGCAGCGAGGTAGAGTGAAGACCGCTACCCGGCAATACGTTGATAGTCCTGAGCCGGGCAGCACGAGGGCGCTCAGCCACCTCCCGATGGGGTCGGCCGGGCGCCCTCACTCATAATCGGTTTACGTCGAGCCCGGTAATAACTTATGTCGCTTGGCCGGCCTCTGTCTACCGCAGCCGAACAGGGCGGATGGGTTTACATTGTGACCAACGTAAGCCGGGAGCAACACATTAGTTAGGGTTCATTATCCGAACCTAGGCACAGACGACAAACGCCCACCCTCCTCGACACTGAGGAAGATGGGCGCGTGCCTGGTGGAGCTAGCTGGCGTCATCCAGGAGAACGGTCACCTGGTGTTCGATGGGCTCATAGCAGACCTCACAGAAGACGGCGTGGCATTCGGAGCAGCAGATCACGGTGCTGGCCGCTGGATGACTGGCGCAGATCATCGCGGTGATGGTGTTCATGTGTCCTCCTCATAGGAAATGCACGGACACAGAAAGCCGCACTTGTCGATCCGCCGGACCCTGCCGAACAGCAGGAACCGGATGGTCTCAACTAGACGAGTCACTGGGCACGCTCCGGCTGTATACGACGGCCTCTAGCCGGGTCGCCTGGACGGACAGCCGGTTGGCCAGCTGGCCACGGTGGACGCTGGTGGTGTCGGGATCGAGTAGCCACTGGCTGATGAGGCGGATCTCGCGCACCACGTCCTCGATGCGCTGCTCGTCGGTCACGGTCGCCTCCCCGGGATGAATCGGGACTCCCGTGAACCGAAGCTGGTGACCTCGATCCACTACCAGTTCGGGTGCTCTTCGGTCTCGGCCTCGGTCCACCAGCCACGCTTCTCCGGCGGGAGAGCCAGGGTCAGCGCCTCCTGCACGTCACGGGAGAGGCCGTCGAGCACCTGCTGATGGGTGACCACCTCGTCCTCCATCACCGCCTCCTCATGGAAGCCTGGGCCTGACCAACAAAGGTCCGCACATCAACAATGTCGGATGCCCTGACCTCTTCGCCGGGCTTGATACGGACACGAGCGAGCGGAATGTTGGTGTCCGCCATGTAGAGGGTCTGAGTGACATCGAGCCCGTGCCGGGTCAGGTACCTGCCGACCTGCCGGCCTATCCACCCACGCAGGAACCAGGGGCGCTTGTTGCCCATAGCGTTGCTCATATCAAGCCTCCGGCATGTCTTGTGAGTGGTTGAGGACGAAGCGAGCCCGGGTCACATAGGGCCGCTTGTCCTCGTACGGGAGCCTCCGCCACGCAGAGCGGTCAGCGTTGATGGGCTGCTCCAAGCTCCACCAGGCAAAGGCCAGGGACTCCACGGACACCACAGCCAGGTCGTCTAGGTGCCGCACACCGGGCCTCATATCTGCCACTCCTCGCGGAACTCGGGGTGCGTGTCGTACTTGGCCGCTAGGTGAGTGAGCACGACCCACTCGGCCTCGTTGGAGAAGTCCTCGGTGAAGGTGGCCTCCAGCAGCCGGAACCGGGCGTCGATATCAGCCAGGTGTGCGCGACGCTGATCGACGGCCTCGATACCGGGATAGACGCCGCCTCGTGCGATGGGGTTGAGGGCGATGGTGCGTAGCTCCCCCATCAGCCGGTCGTGGAGGAACTGGGCCAGGGTGTCGGTGTCCCGGAGAGTCATGCCACGCGCCCCTCATGGCGAAGGCAGTACCCGTCCCGCTGGGAGCAGTCGTGGCAGAAGGAGATGCCACGGAAGCTCTTCTCCTCCTCGGCCGAGTAGAGAACCTGACCATTCGTCACCACCGGCACCATCTCGATGACCTGCTGGTCGTCTTCGGCGTCATAGAGGACACTGGTACGCCACAGCACGACGCTCGCGTACCAGTTCTGGTCCCCTACCTCGGCGCTGTGATCCCAGTAGGCGGCGAACCAGCCATAGTCTGCCGGTGTCGTAGTGACGCTCTGGATCTGCCTACTCATGGTGTCCTCGCATTCTGGGACCGGCTGCTCACCGTGTCCCGCTGGTGTGTTAGTGAGCTGCTGGACTCACACCATTATCATACACCAATTCACACCTATAAACGGGCCCTCACACCATTCCGACCTTTGCCATGTGTCCGTCAACCCGACAATCCGGCGTCCATCCGCTTCGACACTCTCTGCTACCAGTTCCTCACCCGTTGTCGATTTTGTCAGTTTTGTCAGTAGGTTTGGGGGGTAACCAGAAACAGCCCCCAAACAGACCCGATCTAAGATCCACATCCCTCTGAGCAGGGAAAATACAGATTTAGTAGTAGTAGTTGATCTTGTAAAATGCCTTAAGGGGATGATTCTCCATGACTACCCAAACCTACTGACAAAACTGACAAAACCCCCGACGCCGGCCTCCCCCGCACCGACCCCGGAAACGACAACAGGGCCGGACCCCGAAGAGCCCGACCCTGCTGTTGCCTCTGCCCTACTACTCATCCAGGAGGCAGGGGTGCACCTCCCACTTGGGGCTACCCGGACGACCCGATCCGGTGCGACGGACCTTGGCCTCCCGCATCCAACCGTGCTCGACCAGCATGGCGATGGCTGCCTCGGTCTGCTCCTTGGTGGTGAAGTTGCACATCCGGTGCACGTCCCGAAGGCTGACCACCTCGGTCTTGCTCGTGCGGTTACGGAGCCAGTTGAGCACCTTGTCCGCGTCATTCACGTCGGCTACCTCACCGGCCATGGCCACGGCGTAGCGGTAGTGCTCCAGCGACCACTCAGCGGCCTGGATGCCCCACTTCACGCTGGCCGCCCCGATCTCATAGATGAACGCCCGCTGCACGCCCATATGCGCCAAGTGGTGCAGGGCAGCCAGCCGGACCGCCGAGCCGACCAGCTTGGAGCCGAACCCGCCCATGGCCCGCAGGTCTCCACCAGGCCGCAGACGGACCTCACAGCGCTCCTCGTAGGCGTGCAGAGCATCGGCTGCATCGGCGCTCATCCGCAGCGTGTAGCGGTCCTCGACGGTCCACAGCCCCATCACGTAGCTGGACAGCAGATCGGTGTAGGCGTCCACCACCTCCGGGCGCAGCGAGGCCGGAGTCATCGACCGGTAGCCCAGCTTGTCCGGCGGAGCGGCAATAAGGAACCGGTCCACCAGGCCGCGACCCTTGGCGTTGGGAACATTGATTAGTTCCCGCAGCGTCTGCGCCTGGCTCATGATCCCCATGGAGATGATCGGTGAGTCCAGCACCACGTCCTCACGTCCTACCCGCTTGGTGCTGATCGGGTCTCCGACGTGTCCCTTGAGCAGCAGGTCGATGTTGGAGCCACCGTTGCTGCTGTAGCGGGCACCGGCCATCGTGCTCAGGCCACCGCCCTCGGCATCGAACACCGATAGGCGTTCACCGTTGGCCTCCAGCGCAAGCGCCATGGCTTCCGGGGTGGCGTCGTTGACGATGAGGGAAGGCAGTGCCGGGACCTCGATGGCGTCGAAGTCGGCCATGGCGTCCTCCAGCTCGTTGAGAGCGTCGAAGCTGCCGTCCTTCTCGGCCTTCTTCTTCGCCGCCTTGACCCGCTGCTCGGCCACCGACTTCTTGATAGCCGCCTTCTGTCGGTCGGCGTCCATGGCCTCCCGCAGCTTGCTCTGGATCTCGTGCAGCGGGCGGGTCAGTTGAGTCATGGCGGCGGACTTTCGGTTGCCGGACTCGGCGATCCCCAGGGCGTACAGGGTGACCGTCTCGTGCCAGGTTCCGCCCACGTCCACCTTGACGCGCCCCACCATCGCGGAGGAGAGGGCAGCCAGCGCGATGACTGCGACCAGATCCGGCGAGACCTGGAGCGCTTCGGCCACACCGGTCACCATGTCGCGCAGCACCGGCGGCAGCCCCTCGACAGGGAATGTGGCGAGACCCTCGTTGGAGTGCAGGGAGGTGGGCTCTTCCCATTGGTACAGGAAGTCCTCCACAGCCTCGTCGGCCAGCAGGTTGCGGAAGCGGCTCTGGAACTCGGGCTGCCAGATGATGCTGGACTTGTCACCCAGCAGTTCGGCAAACCGCTGGAACTCCTCGGCAGCGGCCGGGGATAGGTCGATGGTGTTGACGGTGACGGTCTCTTCGTTGATGCTCACTTGACTAGGCCCTTCAGTGCAGAAACGTTGGCAATGAATTCCGCGCGGACGCGGTCGGTCTTCTTGTTGTCCTCGGCGACCCAGACGTAGGCACCGTGGACCAGTTCTTCGACCTGCTCGTAGGTCCACTTGCCCTTGGCCGGGTTGTGCGGGGAGTTGCGGATGATGTCCCAGCACAGATCCACGGCGTGCGGCTCGGGCATCTCCACCGTGTGTCCGGCGAGCTTGCAGGCGATCCGGTAGAGGACGCCGTTCTGGCCGTCGGTGACTTTGAGCGGAATGCCGTTGGCCTGGTAGTAGTTGATGTCCACCTTGCCGTCGGAGCCGTTGTGCCGGCCGACCCGGTCCATGACGGTGAATTCGACTGCCGGTACACCTTTGATGGCGCCGCGCCGCTTCAGCTTTTCCAGTAGCACCTTGGGGGCCATCGGGATTTGGGCGGGGTCCCCGGCGTACCAGGACTGCACTCCGATGTCCTTAACGGGCTTCTCCTGGCGATCCAGCCCGACCGTGGTGTATTTCCACGACCCGGGGGCGACCACGAACCAGGGCACGTCCACGCCTTTGGCCAGTTTGGAGATGAACGGCAGGCCCATCTTCGGAAAGGCCCGGGGCAGCCGCCAGTAGAGGTGGTAGCCGCCGTAGTAGGACGGGGACTTCGACATCGGCACCTCGGACACGTCCAGCCCGATCTCGGCTGCCATCTCCATGAAGTTGAGTTCGCCGTTGACGCTGTCGTCGTTGTCGATGTCCACGACCAGCAGATGATTGGCCTGGGTGGGGAGCCCGACGCCACGGAACGGGTCATCGGTCCACCACTTTCGGATCAGGTCCGGGTCGGTGGTGCCCTGCTCGTACTGCTTGCCCCTGAACGCGGGGAGCTTCCCGGCCTGGTCGAAGGACTTCTCCGTCTTGCGGATGTCCTCCATGGACTTCAGCGGCATGACCTTGTAGCCGAGGCCCGCCCAGTAGGTAGCGATGGCGATCGGGTCGTAGGTGTCGGACTCGGTGTAGCCGTTGCCGCCGGGGACGCCTGCTTGCTGCGCCAGGTCGAGCAGCGCCGGTGCGGGCCGGACCTGGTACTTCGCCATGAAGTCGTAGAAGTTAACGCCGCCGCTGGATCGACCGGTTGCCAGGTCGCGGTGCGGTAGACTAGTGTTTGTCATGTTAGTGAGGTCCTTTCTGGTGTGTGGGCCTGCTGACGGCAGTGAGTAGGAGTCGGTCGGGTTGCTGGACCTGACCTGGGGCCACATTCGGCAGTCGTCGGGTGTGGCCCTTTCCTTGTGCCGAGGTTGTTGGCTTAACGGGACTCGATCTGCGGACCAACGAGAAGGGCCTCGACCTCCTCCTGCTTGATCCAGACCGAGTAGTTGTTGCGGCGGTCCTTGTGCTTGTTTAGCTGGCCTCGGTCGAACATGCGGTAGACGGTCATCGGGACGACGCCGAGCATGTCAGCGGCCTCCTTGATGGTGATGAATCCTTCGTGGTTTTCGGTGCGGGTCATTGGGTGACTCCCTCGCGCTGGCTGGTGTGCCTGACACCAATAACAATACACGACTTCTAACTCAGTCTCACTCAGTCTGGCCCTTTTTCGGGTACCATTCTTTATTCGCACAGGTCGCATGCGGTTGACAATCGGAAAACTTTTTCTGGGCACCACTCCGGAGCCCGTGAAGCCGCCCTCACAGGCTGCCCACTGCACAACGAGAACGGCCCCCGTCGCGTTGACGAGGGCCGTAGGTCGGTTAAGGCAGGACAATTCGGGTTGACTGACAGTGCCGCTTATCCCGCCGACACTTGATGGCGTGGGCGACCTGGAGAAGATGTACGCAGCCGCTGCTGATCAGCTCGTGCGGTCCGCGCCACCGATCAATGACGTGGCGAGGCGTCGGCTGCTGGACATCGCAGCGCGTACCCGCCGGACCAGCAAGGCAGCGTGACGCTCCTTAGCCGAACAGCACCTCGGTAGTGGCGGGGACCATCTGCTTGGCGCGCACCGGGCCTACTCTGCCAATCGGGTGCAGCACGATCTGAGCAATCAGCAGTTCCAGGATCTCGCGGCGCTCCTCAAAACTACCCTCCCGCCAGGCTGCCAGAACGTCCTCGGCACCCAATGGCGACCCGGTGACCTCGAAGTCGCGGAGCTGAGCATCCAGGGTGGTGACCTTGTTTCGCATCGACCGCAGGATCGGGACGAAGTCCACCGAGTCGATGTCCCCGGCGGCGTACTGCTCCCGCAGGGTGGCGATGCGCGCCTCCGCAGCCTCCCGTTCTGCCGAGAGGCGCGCGAACTCCTGTGCTTCGGCGGTGGTTCCTTCGGCCGGGTCGAGGGGGCGCACATCGGCCAACCTGGCATCGACTACCGCGAAGACGTATGCCTCCAGAGCCGCCAGGTTGCGCGAGACGCGTCCGCAGCCGTGCCCGGTCCCCTTGTCGCACTGCACAACGGACTTCGGCAGCGGCGCCCCGTCTTCGCCCCGGAACACATGCACGATCATCCGGTGCCCGCAGACGCCGCAGTAGGCCAGTCCGGACAGGAGGTTCTCTCGCCCCTTGTATTGTGCCCGCGAGAGACTAGATCGGTCAGAGATGGCGGCACACATCCGTTCCCAGGTGTCGCGGTCCAGGATGGCATCGAAGCTGCCTTCACCGAGGATCTCGCCCTTGTAGGAGACGAGGCCGGCATTTCGGGGACGCATGAGGGTGTAGCGGACGGTGGTGCGGAACCACTTCTCCCCGCGAATCGGCTTGGTGCCGTTCTCCATCCACACCCGCGCTACTTCGTTGAGGCTGGCCCCGTCCAGGATGAGCTTGGCCGCCAGGCGGATGGCCTCTGCCTCGTCCGGCTTGACTATCTCCCCGCCCTTTTCGAAGCCGAAGGATCGGCCCACCGGGGATGGCCGGTTGTGGGTGTCCCGGCGCTGCTGGAAGGCTCGGGAGACCCGTTCTCCGATGCGCTCCGCCTCCGCTGCGTCCTGGGCGGCGAGGATGCGCCCGATCATGCGCCCGTCTGCGGTGGTGAGGTCGGCGCTACCGGAGGCGACGGTGGCCAGTCGGACGCCGGTGTCCTCGACCAGCTTGATGACCGTCTCGTACTCAGCGGGGCGCCGGGTCAGTCGGGAGTTGGAGTAGTACAAGATCCCGTCAACCTCGCCCGCTCCCACTGCGGCCAGCAGCCGGTCGAACGCCGGTCGGCGCTTGCGGCTCTTGGTCGAGGCGGAGATGTCGTTGTCCACGAACACCGGGTCGATCTCGGGGTGCAGGGTCCAGCCCAGCCGCTCGGCCAGGGCACGGCAGTCCTCGACCTGGCGGGTGACGCCGTGCTCGCGGCCTTCCTTGTCGTCGCTGATGCGGGCGTAGATGGCGGCTCGTACCGGTCGCTCTGCCATGCTCGGACTCCCCCTGCGACGGCGGTGAGGTAGTCCACTGTACGTGTGAGACGCCTTGAGGTCCATGCCGGCGGAGAAGGTGCCGCCGGCTCCGGTGAGCACGCCGACGCGCAACCCGTCGTCGGCGTCGAGCTCGTCGACCGCCGCGGCGACCGCCTCGGCGACGGCGCGGGTGAGCGCGTTGCGCGCCTGCGGCCGGTCGATCGTGATCACCAGGACGGCGTCCCGCCGCTCGACCCGCACCTCCTCGCCCACGAGCCCGCTCACGTCTGCTCCTCCCCGTCCGCCTGGACGACGGCCCCGGACGCCAGCAGCCCGGCCAGCTCGTCGTCGCCGAAGCCCCACGCCGCCAGCGCCGCGCGGGTGTGCTGCCCGGGCCTGCCCGGTGCCCCGCGGACCGCGCCCGGGGTGCGGGAGAACCGCGGCGCCGGCGCGGGCTCCGGGTGCCCGTCGCGCTCGGTGAAGGTGCCGCGGGCGGCGAGGTGCGGGTGGTGCGGCGCCTCGGTCAGCCCGAGCACCGGCGTCACGCAGGCGTCGGTGCCGGCGAAGGCGTCGGCCCACTCGTCGCGGGTGCGGCCGGCGAGGACCGCGGCGATCCGCGCGCGCTGCTCGGGCCACCGGGCGACGTCCAGCTGCCCGCCGTGCTCGGCGGGGTCGATGCGCAGGCCCGCCAGCAGCTGGGCGTGGAACTGCGGCTCGATCGCGCCGACGGCGACGTGCCGGCCGTCGGCGCAGGCGTAGACGCCGTAGAAGGGGGCGGCGCCGTCGAGCAGGTTGGCCGCGCGGCGGTCGGTCCACCGGCCGGCCGCCAGCAGGCCGTGGACCATCGTCACCAGCGAGCTCGCGCCGTCCACCATGGCCGCGTCGACGACCTGGCCGCGCCCGCTGGTCTGCCGCTCCAGCAGCGCGGCGAGCACGCCGACGACGAGGAACAGCGACCCGCCGCCGAAGTCCGCGCCGATGTTGAGCGGGGGCACCGGCGTCTCCGCCGTCCCGATGGCGTGCAGGGCGCCGGTGAGGCCGAGGTAGTTGATGTCGTGCCCGGCGCGGTCGGCGAGCGGCCCGTCCTGCCCCCAGCCGGTCATCCGCGCGTAGACCAGCCGCGGGTTGCGGGCCAGGCAGTCGTCGGGGCCGACGCCGAGCCGCTCGGTGACGCCCGGGCGCAGCCCCTCGACCAGCACGTCGGCGGACCCGGCCAGCCGCAGGACGACGTCCCGGCCGGCCGGGCTCTTGAGGTCCACGGCGACCGACGGCCGGCTGCGGTTCAGCGCGTCCCGCTCCGGCGGCACCAGCTGCGTGCCGCCGCCGGGACGGTCGACCCGGACGACGTCGGCGCCCAGCTCGGCCAGCAGCAGGCAGGCGTAGGGCGCGGGACCGAGCCCGGCCAGCTCGACGACGCGGATCCCCGCCAGGGGGCCGGTGGGCGGCAGCACCGTCGCACCGTAACCCCGCGTGCCCGGACGCCGACGACGCCCGCCCGGCCGGCCCGTCCGGGTCGCGGGGAGCTCAGGCGGCCGCGTCGCTGCCCGGCGCGGGTTCGGCCTGGAAGTCCGCCTGCCACAGGTCGGGGCCGAACACCTCGTACTGGATGTCCCGGGGCGGGACGCCGCGCGCGACGAGGGCGCTGCGCACGGCCTGCATGAACGGCAGCGGCCCGCACAGGTAGTAGGCCGCCCCGTCGGGGAGCTCCACACGGTCGAGGTCCATGGTCCCGGCGTGCACCCCGTCGACCGGCAGCTCGCTCTGGCCGCCGGACTCGTACCAGACGTGCACGCTCCCCCTCGGCAGGGCGCGGAGGTCGGCGAGCACCTGCCGGCGCAGGGCGAACGACGCCTCGTCGGCGTCGGCGTGCAGCAGGGTGATCGGCAGCCCGGAGCCGGCCTGCCGCAGGTGGGACAGCATGCCGGCCATCGGGGTGACGCCGATGCCGGCGCTGACGAACACGGCCGGCCGGGAGTCGTCGAGCACCACGTCACCGAAGGGCAGCGACATGGTCAGGGTGTCCCCGACCTGCACGCGGTCGCAGAGGTGGTTGGAGACCTCGCCGTCGGGCTGGTCGCCGCCGCGGACCCGCTTGACCGAGAACTGCCGGTGCTCGCCGTCGTCGGCGGCCGTCAGGCTGTACTGCCGCGGCTGGTGGACCCCGTCGGGCATCTGCACCTTCACGGTGACGTACTGGCCGGGCAGGGAGGTCTTGACCAGCCGGTCGTCGATCCGCGCCAACCGGAACGTGACCACGTCGTCGTTCTCGGCGACCTTCTCCGCCACCCGCCAGTCGCGCCACACCGTCTCGGGGCGCACCCCCCGGGCGCTGTACAGGCCCCGCTCCTGGTGGATGAGGGCGTAGGCCATCAGCCAGTACACCTCGTCCCAGGCGGCGGCGACCTCCGGGGTGACCGCGTCGCCGAGCACGTCGGCGATCGCCCAGAACAGGTGCTCGTGGACCACCTGGTACTGGTCGGGCCGGATCCCGAGCGAGGCGTGCTTGTGCGCGATCCGGTTCAGCAGCTGCTCGGGCAGCTGCTCCGGGGTCTGCACCAGGGTGCTGGCGAAGGCGGCCACCGACCCGGCCAGCGCGACCTGCTGGGTGCCCTCGGCCTGGTTGCCGCGGTTGAACACCCCGTCGATCAGCTCGGGATGGGCGTCGAACAGGTGCCGGTAGAACCGCTGCGCGATCTCGCCGATGTGGTCGGCCACCACGGGCAGCGTCGCCTCCACCACCGGGCGGGCACGGTCGGACAGCATGCAGGCTTCCTCTCCTCGTCGTCGTCGCGGCCGCGGGAGTCCCCTGCCCGCGGCCGTCGGTGCGTCGCCGGCCCGGACGGCCCGGCGCGAGCCGTCACCGCACCGAACGCCCGACCCCGCTCTGCTGGCCGGATCCGGCACCCTCGTCGCCGCCGCCGTTGTCGTCGCGCGGCGCCTCCAGTGCCACGTTCGGCGCCGGGGCCCGGGAGCTCCCGGCCGGGATCCCCCGCGGTGCCGACGGCGGCAGTGCCCCCGGGTGCGCCCGGCCCCACTCGGTCTCGACGTCGACGAGCAGCGCCTCGAGGTAGGCGCGCAGCTGCGTCCGGCACGCCTGGCCGAAGGCCTTGAGGTAGGCCACCTGCTCCTCGAGCTCCTGGGTGCTGCGCGGTGGGGCGTCGACCGTGGCAGGACGCTCCCCGGCGGTCATCCGGGCCGCGGCCTCCTGCGCGGCCTGGATGATGGCGCCGGCGTTCTCCCGCGCCCGTCGCACCTGCTCCTCGTACTGCGCCCGCGCGTCGGCGGTCATCTGCCGGCTGAAGTCCTCGGCCTCGGCGACGTAGCTGTCGGCGGTCTGCTGCGCGGTGGCCAGGATGCGCACGGCCTGGTCGCTCGGCGCCTCCGGCACGGGCGCACCGGCGACCTCCTCCTGCAGGGCGCGCACCTGATCGCGGAGCTCCGCCTTGTCCGCGTGCAGCCGGGCCAGCTCGTCGGCCACCCGGTCCAGGAAGCGGTCGACCTCGACGTCGTTGTACCCGGGCCGCAGCATGGTGGCGCGCGGCAGCTGCACGCTGCGCACGTCGCGGGGGCTCATCCGCCGCTCGACGCGCTCCGGCTGGTGGGGCTGGATGCTCATTCGGTGACCTCTCCGTCAAGGCTGGGACCCAGCCGGCTGGGCGCGAAGACCTCGCTGCGGATCCGTTCGGGGCGGACGCCGGCCTGCACCAGCCGCGTCGTCGTGTCCTGGACCATCGCGGCCGGCCCGGCGACGTAGACGTCCCGGCTCGACCAGGGACCGTGCCGGACGACGACCTCCCCGACGTCGCCCTGCTCCAGCGGTGACAGGTCGTCGGCCGAGACGGCGAAGGTCACCGTCAGCCACGCGTGCTCCTCCGCCAGGCGCTCGAGGTCGGCCCGGTCGTAGATGCGCTCCTCGGTGCGGGAGCCGACGAACAGGTCGACCCGCCGCGGCGGCCCGATCCGGGCGACGTGGTCGACCACCGCCTTGAGCGGGGCCAGCCCGGTGCCGCCGGCGACCAGCAGCAGGTCGCGGTCGGACTCCGCGTCGAAGGCGATGTGGCCCACCGGTGGCCCCAGGTGCAGCACGTCGCCCTTGCCCACCCGGCGGACGAGGGCGGCACCGACCGGTCCGCCGTCGTAGGCCCGGACGTGGATCTCCACCAGTCCGTCCGGGCGCGGGGCGTTGGCCGGCGAGTAGTAGCGCCACAGCTTGGGCCGCACGTCGGTCTCCAGCGAGACCGACTGGCCGGCCTCGTAGGGGAACTCCGGCTCGGGCCGCAGCCACAGGACCGCGGTGTCGATGGTCCGGCGCTCGTGCCCCACGACCTCGGCGTCCCACCACGGCGGCTGGCCGGAGGCCTCCTCGGCCGCCTCCACCATCACCTGGGCGACCAGCCCGTAGGCCGTCGTCCAGCTCTGCTCCAGTGCGGCGTCCCACTCGTCGTCGAAGTGCCGGAGCGTGGCGATCAGGCTGGCGCCGACGGCCGGGTAGTGCTCGGCGACGGTCCCGAACTTGCGGTGGTCGCGGCCCAGCGCCTGCAGGATCGGCACCAGGCGGTCGAGGTCGTCCACGTAGGCCACCACGTCGCCGAGTGCCTGGAAGAGCCGGTCGCGCTGGTGGGCCATCGACACGGGGAAGAGTCGCCGCGTCTCGGGGTGGCTCAGGAACAGGTGCGAGTAGAAGTACAGCGGCGCCTCGTCGCCGGCCGCTGCCGCCTTGGCGAAGCTCGCCCGCATGGCAGGGATGTCCATCAGCACCTCCGTCCCCCGTGCTGCTCGACGTCCGCTCGACCCCCGACCGTGCTCTACGGCCGGTGACCGAGTCGTGGCTCAGGAACGACCGTATCGACCGCCGGGCGCGATCGCGATCCGGCCCCCCGTGGACACCGACGACGCCCTACGGTCGGCCGGGTGAGCGACGAGCGCTGGTTCGACGACTACGTCCCGGGCACGACGTCCGAGCACGGACCGCTGCGGGTTACGGAGGACGACGTCGTCGACTTCGGCCGCCGGTTCGACCCGCAGCCGTTCCACGTCGACGCCGAGGCGGCCGCGGCGGGACCGTTCGGTGGGCTGATCGCCAGCGGCTGGCACACGTGCGCGCTGGTGATGCGGCTGCTCGCCGACGAGTACCTCTCCCCCGTCTCCAGCCTCGGCTCCCCCGGCATCGACGAGCTCCGCTGGGTGGCGCCGGTGCGCCCCGGTGACGAGCTCACGCTGCGGACGACGGTCGCCGAGGCCCGGCCGTCCCGCTCCAGACCCGACCGCGGGCTGGTGCGCACCGCCATCACGCTGCTGCGCCAGGACGGCGCCGTCGTGCTGACCATGACCGCGATGAACCTGGTCCGGGTCCGACCGCCCGGCTGAGGATCCAGCCGCGGCGCCCCAGCGGCTGGGCCGCCCAGTCCGCGACGGCCCGCGCCGCGCGCCGCCAGACCGGCTCGGCCAGCCGCGCCTCCAGGCCGGCGAGCCGGTGCTCGAGCGCGGCCAGCCGCACCGTCTCCCCCGCCGCGACCGCGGCCGGACGGTCGGCCGCGAGCCGGGCGAGGCCCTCGGTGAGCGCACCCACCAGGTCCGCGGCCTCGTCCGGTCGCAGTTTCACCGTCCCCACGCAGAGGTCGTCGCGCCACATGCTCAGGTTGAGCAGGCCGACCTCGTCGTGGGTGGCCACGCGGACCGCGCGGGCCCGGTCGCGGGCGTCCCACACCCAGCGTCCGCGGGCCGGGAGGGGCAGCACCGTCATCGCCGGAGGGTAGCCGGGCAGGCCCCCTGCAGGGTCCCCTCGCGAGCTCGCGGGTGACGGGGGCAGGGCTCCCTCACTCGAAGAGGACCAGCCCCCGGATGTTCGTCCCGGCCTTCATGTCGTCGTACCCCTGGGCGACCTGGTCGAGGGTGTAGGTGCGGGTGACGAGGGCGTCGAGCTCCAGCGTGCCCGCCGCGTACTGGGCAAGCAGGTTCGGGATGTCCCACCGCGGGTTGCAGCCGCCGAACAGCGCCCCCTGGAGCCGTTTCTGGAAGACCGTGAACATGGTGGTGTTGATCGGGATGCCGCCCTGCCGCATCCCGCCGGTCCCGGTGAGCACGACCGTGCCGCCCTTGCGGATCGAGTCGACCGCCTCGGCGATGTGGTTCCCGTCCACGACCCCGACGGTCACGATGGTCGCGTCGGCGCCCTGGCCCTGCGTGAGCGACCGGGCGATGGCGGTGCCCTCGGCCATCGTCGCGGCCGTGTGCGTCGCCCCGAAGCGCACGGCGGTCTCCCGCTTGAACTCCACCGGGTCGACGGCGATCACCGCACGGGCCCCGATGGCGCAGGCGGCCTGCACGCTGTTGGTGCCGACCCCGCCGACGCCCATCACGACCACCACGTCACCGGCCCGGGCGTCGGACATGCGGGTGACCGACCCCCACCCCGTGGCGACCCCGCAGCTGACCAGCACGGCCCGCTCCAGTGGCACGTCGGGGTCGATCTTCACCGCCGACCGGACGTCGACGACCGTGTGCCGGCTCAGCGCCGAGACCCCGTGCGCCTGGACCACCGGGCGGCCCCGGTGGCTCATCCGGAAGCTGGTGGGGTCGTCGAGCCGCGCGCCGGTGAAGAGCCGCCCGCCGAGGTCGCAGAGGTTCTGCTGCCCGGTCGAGCACATCCGGCACTCGCCGCAGACCGCCGTGAAGCACAGCACCACGTGGTCGCCCTCGGCCCACCCCGGCGTGTCCGGGCCGACCTCGACGACGACCCCCGCCCCCTCGTGGCCGCCCGCTATGGGCAGCCGGAACGCCGGGGAGTCGCCGACGGCCACGTGGTCGTCGGTGTGGCAGAGCCCGGCGGCGACCATGCGGACCAGCAGCTCACCCCGCCGGGGGCCGTCCAGGTCGACCTCGGTCGGTTCGTACCGGCCGGGCTGGGAGTGCAGGAGTGCGCTGACGGTCTTCACGGCTGTTCCTCGTCTCCTCGGCGTCCGAGGTCTCGCGGTCCCCGGGGAGGGCGCCCACCTGGCTGAGGCGAGGTGGTGCGGACGTGCTCGTGCGTGCTCCCACGTCGCCGCGGCCCCGGGACCGGGGGCTCGGGGCCGTCGGGCGGCGTGGAGGAGGAACGGACCGTGTTCACGGCGAACTCCCAGGCAGTTCATAGCGGACTCCCAGGCTCGGTGTCACCGGCAACCCCAGGTGCCCCGTCCCCGTCGCGACGCCGGGCCGGACCCCAGGTCAGCCGCGCGTCGCCGCCAGCAGCCGGGCGCGTGCCGGGCCGAGCGAGGGGCCGTACCAGGTGAGGTCGCGGCCGGAGACCAGCGCGGTGCGGGTGCCCGGGAAGGCCTCGGGCCCGTCGTCCGCGGTGAAGGGGTAGGGCTCGTCGGGCAGGACGACGACGTCCGGCCCGGCGGTCGCGATCTCGGGCAGGTCCACCTTCGGGTAGCGGTCCTCCGCGTCCGCGAAGACGTTGACCAGCCCCAGCCGGGCCAGCACGTCGCCGGTGAAGGTGCGGGGCCCGACGACCATCCACGGGTCGCGCCAGACCGGGACGGCGACCCGGAGAGCAGTCGCCGGCGGCGGCTGCGACCACGCTGCGGCCGCCTCTGCGAGCCAGGCCGGCTCCCCCACGTCGAGCACCTCGCCGAAGAGCCGCCGCATCGACGTCAGCGCCTCGTCGACCGACTCGATGACGGTCACCCACACCGGGACGCCGGCCGCCCGCAGCCGCTCGACGTCCAGCCGCCGGTTCTCCTCCCGGTTGGCGACGACCAGGTCGGGGGCCAGTGCCGCGACCGCCGCCCGGTCGGGGTTCTTGGTGCCCCGCACCCGGGCGACGTCGAGCCCGGCCGGGTGGGTGCACCAGTCGGTGGCGCCGACCAGCCGCTCGGGCACGGTGACCGCGAGCGCCTCGGTGAGCGACGGGACCAGCGAGACCACCCGCCGCGGCGGCCGCAGCAGGTCGACCGGGTGGCCGAGGTCGTCGACGGTGCCTTTATCGCGATATTGGCACCGGTCAGGCGGGGGGTGCACGGTCAGACGTTGCGCCGGTACTGGCCGCCCACCTCGAAGAACGCGTCGCTGATCTGGCCGAGCGAGCAGACCCGGACGGCGTCCATCAGCGCGGCGAAGACGTTGCCGCCCTCGGTGGCCGCGCGCTGGAGCTCGGCCAGCGCGGCCGGTGCCTCGTCGGCGTGCCGGGCGTGGAAGTCCGCCAGCCGCTGCAGCTGCGACTGCTTCTCCGCCTCGGTGGCGCGGGCGAGCTCCAGCGGCTTCGGGGGCGCCTCGTCGCGGTGCGGGTCGAGGAAGGTGTTGACCCCGACGATGGGCAGGCTGCCGTCGTGCTTGCGGTGCTCGTAGAGCATCGACTCGTCCTGGATCCTGCCGCGCTGGTAGCCGGTCTCCATGGCGCCCAGCACCCCGCCGCGCTCGGCGATCCGGTCGAACTCGGCCAGCACCGCCTCCTCGACCAGGTCGGTGAGCTCCTCGATGACGAACGAGCCCTGCAGCGGGTTCTCGTTGCCGGCCAGCCCCCACTCGCGGTCGATGATCACCTGGATGGCCAGCGCCCGGCGGACCGAGTGCTCCGACGGCGTGGTCACCGCCTCGTCGTAGGCGTTGGTGTGCAGGCTGTTGGCGTTGTCGTAGATGGCGCAGAGGGCCTGCAGCGTCGTCCGGATGTCGTTGAAGTCCATCTCCTGGGCGTGCAGCGACCGGCCGGAGGTCTGCACGTGGTACTTCAGCTGCTGGGACCGCGGCCCGGCGCCGTAGCGCTCCTTCATCGCGACCGCCCAGATGCGGCGGGCGACCCGGCCGATCACCGAGTACTCGGCGTCCATGCCGTTGGAGAAGAAGAAGGACAGGTTGGGTGCGAAGTCGTCGATCGCCATGCCGCGGGCGAGGTAGGCCTCGACGTAGGTGAAGCCGTTGGCGAGGGTGAAGGCCAGCTGGCTGATCGGGTTCGCCCCGGCCTCGGCGATGTGGTAGCCGGAGATCGAGACCGAGTAGAAGTTCCGCACCCGGTGGTCGATGAACCACTCCTGGATGTCGGCCATGCAGCGCAGCGCGAACTCGGTCGAGAAGATGCAGGTGTTCTGGCCCTGGTCCTCCTTGAGGATGTCGGCCTGCACCGTGCCGCGGACGGTGGACAGCACGAACGCGCGGACCTCCTCGACCTCGGCGGCGTCGGGCTCGCGGCCCTCGTCGGCGCGGAACCGATCCAGCCGCTGGTCGATCGCGGTGTTGAGGAACATGGCCAGCACCGCGGGCGCCGGGCCGTTGATGGTCATCGACACCGAGGTGGTGGGGCTGCACAGGTCGAAGCCGCTGTAGAGCACCTCCATGTCGTCGAGGGTGGCGATGGAGACGCCGGAGGTGCCGACCTTGCCGTAGACGTCCGGGCGCGGGTCGGGGTCGCGGCCGTAGAGGGTGACCGAGTCGAACGCCGTGGACAGCCGGGTCGCCTCGTTGCCCGCGGACAGCATCTGGAACCGGCGGTTGGTGCGGAAGGCGTCGCCCTCGCCGGCGAACATCCGCGCGGGCGCCTCGCCGGAGCGCTTGAACGGGAAGACGCCGGCGGTGAACGGGTAGCCGCCGGGCAGGTTCTCCCTGCGCAGGAAGCGCAGCAGCTCGCCGTCGTCCTGCGTGCGGGGCAGCGACACCCGGCGCACCCGGTTCCCCGACAGCGTCTCGCGGGTCAGCGGGGTGCGGATCTCCTTGCCGCGCACCGTGTAGACGTACTCCTCGCCCGAGTACGCCTCGACCCGCGCCGGCCACTCGTCGAGCAGCGCGCGCACGTCGGGCAGCAGCTCGCGGGCGGCGGCCTCCGCGGCGGCCCGGGCGGCCTCGGCGGCGTCCCCGCCGAGGACTTCGGCGGCCGTGGTCAGGTGCTGCCGGCGCCGCGCGATCCCGGCCTGGGCCTCGGTCGCCGCGTGGTACCCGCGCACCGCGTCGGTGATCTCGGCCAGGTACCGCGCGCGCTGCGCGGGGACGACGCTGGTCAGGCCGGACGACGCCTTGACGTCGACCCCCGGCAGGACGCCGGCGCCCGCGGGCAGGCCCTCGTCGACGAGCAGGCCGAGCAGGTGCTGGTACAGCGCGGTCACGCCGTCGTCGTTGAACCGGGCGGCGCTGGTGCCGAAGACCGGCATGTCCTCCCACGGCTGCCCGAAGGCCTCGCGGTTGCGCACCAACTGCCGGGCGACGTCGCGGCGGGCGTCCTCGGCCCCGCGCCGCTCGTACTTGTTGATCGCGACGACGTCGGCGAAGTCGAGCATGTCGATCTTCTCCAGCTGCGACGCGGCACCGAACTCCGGCGTCATCACGTACAGCGCGACGTCGGAGAACGGCACGATGCCGGCGTCGCCCTGCCCGATGCCCGGCGTCTCCACGACCACCAGGTCGAAGCCGGCGGCCTTGACCGCGCACAGCACGTCGTCCAGGTGCTCCGGCGTCTCCGCGCCGGCGTTGCGGGTGGCCATCGAGCGGAAGAAGGTGTGCGACCCCTCGCCGGTCTCCAGGGCGTTCATCCGGATGCGGTCGCCGAGCAGTGCCCCGCCGCCGCGGCGCCGGGTCGGGTCGATCGCGAGGACGGCGACCCGCAGCTTGTCCTCCTGGTCGGTGCGCAGCCGGCGCAGCAGCTCGTCGGTGAGCGAGGACTTGCCCGAGCCGCCGGTGCCGGTGATGCCCAGGACCGGCACCGTCCGGCCGTCGGCCGCCTGCCGCACCCGCGCGGCGAGGTCGGCGTCGCGGCCGGACTCGAGCACCGTGATGGCGCGGGCGAGCGCGGCCGGGTCGCCGGTGCGCAGGGCCTCGACGTCCGGCCCCTGCTCGGTCAGGTCGACGTCGCACTCGCGGATCAGCTCGTTGATCATCCCGGGCAGGCCCAGGCGCTGGCCGTCCTCCGGGCTGAAGATGCGCACGCCCTGCTCGCGCAGCGCGGCGATCTCCTCGGGCACGATCACGCCCCCGCCACCGCCGAAGACCTTGACGTGCCCGGCGCCGGCCTCGGCCAGCCGCTCGACCAGGTAGCCGAAGTACTCGACGTGGCCGCCCTGGTAGGAGGAGATCGCGACGCCCTGCACGTCCTCCTCCAGCGCCGCCCGCACGACGCTGTCCACGCTGCGGTCGTGCCCGAGGTGCACCACCTCCGCGCCCTGGCTCTGCAGCAGCCGGCGCATCACGTTGATCGCGGCGTCGTGGCCGTCGAACAGGCTGGCCGCGGTGACGAACCGGACGGGGTGCGTGGGGACGTGCAGGTCGGACGGCATGCCGCTCCCGGGGGTCGGACGCCGACCTGCGCGGCCGCGCCGATTTAGTTGGACGTCCTAGTATCTCCCTCGCCGGCGGACGTGTCCACGGTGCGTCCGGGACGCTCCGGCGGGGCGTCGTCCGTCGGGTCGCCGAGCGGGCGCTGGTACCAGGCGACGTCGTGCCAGCGACCGAGCTTCCAGCCCACCCGGCGGTAGGTGCCGACCGGCTCGAAGCCCATCGCCGTGTGCAGCCCGACGCTGGCGTCGTTGGGCAGCCCGATGCCGGCCAGCGCGGTGCGGTAGCCGCGGGCGGCCAGCCGGTCGAGCAGTGCCGTGTAGAGGGCGCGGCCCCCGCCGGTGCGCCGGCGGCCCATCTCGGTGTAGACGCTCACCGACGTCGACCAGTCGTAGGCGGCCCGGGCGTTGAAGGTCGAGCCGTAGGCGTAGCCGACGACGCGGCCGCCGTCCTCCAGGACCAGCCAGGCGTGCCGCGCGAGCGCGGCCTCGATGCGGCCGGCCATCACCGCCGTGGTCGGTGGCTCGAGCTCGAAGGAGACGACGGTGTCGCGGACGTAGGGCGCGTAGATCTCCGCGCAGCGCGCGGCGTCGTCCACGGTCGCGTCCCTGACCAGCCGGCTGTGTGACACGGCACCATCCAACCGGGTCAGGGGTACGCCGCGTGCACGCCGTCGATCGACCAGACCGCGTCCCCGCCGACGGCCGCGCGCAGGTCGCGGTGGTAGTCGCGCAGCGCCTGCTCGTGGGTGAGGTCTCCCGCGAGGAGCTCGCGGGCCGCGGCCACGAGGCGGTCGAGGTCCTCGCGCACCCGCGCCCGCGTCATGCTCGGCGTCCGCGGGCCGTCGTCGCCGTCGACCACGACGTCCGCCGGGTCGAACTGGCTGAACGCCGGGTAGCGCTGCAGGTCGGGCAGCACCGAGCGGAACGGGACGCCGGAGTTCGACCAGTACTCGAACCAGCGCCCGCCCGACAGCGCCAGCCAAGGCGTGCCGACGGCGAGGGCGGCCATCCCGAAGCCGGAGTGCGGGGCGAGCAGGATGTCGCAGGCCTCGACCACGGCGAGCTGCTCGGCCAGCGGCACGTCGACGCAGTCGACCGGGTGCGACCGGTGGGCCAGCAGCGCGTCGACGTCGTCCCGACCCCAGCTGGTCGAGCTCCGCTCGTCCCGGGCCAGCCGGCCGAGCAGGACGAGCTGCAGGCCGGGGACGGCGGCGGCCAGCGCGTCGAGCACCAGCCGCCAGGAGCCGACGGAGGGGTACAGCGACGGGTCGCTCGACCCGGCCGGGAGGACGGCGATCCGCGGGCGGGCGTCGCCGCCGAGCCGTCGGGTCGCGGCCTCCCGGGCGGCGACCGGCAGGTCGAGGCGCACCGGCTGGTGCGGCAGGTAGCCGGCGCGGTCGGCGCCGACGACGGACCGCCCGGTGCGCGGCCGCAGGTGCGCGTCTGAGGCGGCGTAGTGGTCGCGCATCCCGGGGAAGAGGTCGAGCTGGAACGGCTGGTGGCGGCGGGTGTCGTCGACGACCCGGTCCCAGTCGCGGGGGACGCCGGCCAGCCGCTCGCGCGCGTGCGGGTCCGGCTCGAGGAACGGCGCGGCCACGGGGAAGACCGCGGACACGGCCGGGCACCAGGTGGCCAGCTCGGTCGGGGTGGCGGCGTTGAGCAGCACCGACACCTCGCGGCCGGGGACGGCGGCGGCGTGGCCGACGCAGTACTGCAGCGCCTCGATCGCGTGACCGAGCTGCTGGGCGTAGAAGAAGTCGACGAGGAAGCGCTCGGTCATCGCCGCCAGCGTCGCAGTTCCCGCAACCGGGTTCTCCGGGCACGCCCGTAGCGTGGAGGTCGTGCTGCCCCGCCCCGGACCCCGCCGGCCGTGCCGGTAGAGCCCGGGGCCGCGGACGAGCCGTCGCGCCGGCCGTGGCTGCGGCTCGCCGTCCTCGGCCTGCTCCTCGCGGTGGCCGTCGTCGTGGCGCTGACGGTCGACCGGCCCGGCGTGCCGGCGCTGCAGGGCTGGCTGGACGGCGCGGGCCCGCTGGGCTGGACGGCGGTCGTCCTCGGGGTGTCCGGCGCGCTGATGACCCCGATCCCCCGGACGGCGACCTCGCTGCTGCTGGGTGCCGCGGCCGGCTTCGGGCCGGGGCTCGCGGTGGCGGTCGTCGCCGGCTGGCTGGGCGGCCTGGGCGGGTTCGTCCTCGGCCGGCACCTCGGGCGGGACGCCGTCGCCCGCATCACCGGCCCCCGGCTGGCCCGCGCCGACCGGCTGTTCCGGCGGCGCGGCTTCCTGTCCGTGGTGGTCGCGCGGATGAGCCCGGTGCCGTTCTGGATGGTCAGCTACGCGGCCGGGCTGTCCAGCGTCCGGTGGCAGGCAGCGGCGCTCGGGACGCTGGTCGGCGTCGTGCCCGGCGGACTGCTGTACGTGGCCGTCGGCGCCTCGGTGGTCAGCTGGCTCTGACCCCCCTTTCGGGTCAGCTTCTGCATGTCGGCTTCTCGCAAGGCGTGCCTGGTGTCACAATGGTGAACATCAGGTGAACGAGAGGTGGCTGCCATGCGTACCAACCAGTGTCCGCAAGTTCGTTGGGTCCCGGTCGTCGACGCCGCGGGGCACCGACACATGGAGATGCGCTGGAGCGTGCCCGTGCCGGCCAGGCCGACGGCGCAACCGCAGGCGGGCCCCTCCGTACTGCGCGCCGCCTGACTCCTGCCGGCCGTCGACCACCCGGCTCCCGGGTGATCGACCCGGCGCGCGGACGCCTTGAGCGTCCGCGCCCTCCTGTCACCCGACCGGGGTCTGGCCCCGCCGGCTGACTTCGCGTCCCGCTGAGAGGGACCCCTCATCCGCTCCCCGCGTGTTGATCATCGGGTCGCTGCGCGCTGCCACGGCGTGTACGCGCCCATCGCGGGCGACAACTCCATGATCGTCGGCGGCTGGTGGTCCGTTGATCACTCGCGGTGGCCGGCCGTGTGGCGCGTCTACGCGAGTCGCGGAAAAGACCCTGGCATCGACGGCATCTTTGCTGGTCAGCGGCCAGAAAGTGTCGTACCCCCGCCCTAGGTTGGGGGCATGTTCTTCGGCGGGGGGTTCGGGGTCGGCCTGACGGTGGCCGACCTCGCACCGGCTGCCTTCGGTCCGCCGGTGGTCGGGTCGCCGGTGCTGGCCGAGGTGCTGCCGGTCTACGCCCGCACCGCGGAGGAGAAGGCCGCCGAGCTGGAGCGGGTGCAGCAGCTGAAGGCCGAGCTGGCCGCGTACGAGGTGGAGTTGGTCGCGGCGTTCGCCGCCGACCGCCCCGACACCCTGGACCGCCAACCCGGCCAGCGGGGTGCCCCCGCCGGGGACGGCTCGGTGCCCGGCCCCGGTGCGCGCGCGGGGGTGTCGGAGTTCTTCGCCGACGAGCTGGCGCTGGTGCTGCACTGCTCCCGGCAGGCGGCCAGTGTGCTGGCCGAGCACGCCTCCACCCTCACCCTCACCCTGCGCGCCACGCTGGCCGCGCTCGCGCAGGGCCGGCTGGACTGGTCCCGCGCCCGCACCATCGCCGAGGAACTCGGCGAGAAGGTGCGCGGCACCCACCCGCAGGTGCTCGCCGCGGTCGAGGCCGCCGTCCTCCCGGACGCGGCGGGGCTGTCGGTGCGCCGGCTGCGGGACCGGCTGCGCGCCGAGCTGGCCGCCCGGGACGCCGCCGCGGTCGACCGGGCCCGGGCGCGCGCCCAACGCGCGGTGGACGTGCGCCGCCGCCCGGTGGCCGACGGGGTCAGCGAGCTGGTCGCCGGGATGACCGACGAGCTGGCCGCCGCCTGCCACGCCCAGATCGACGCGCTCGCGCGGCGGGCCAAGACCGCCGGTGACGCCCGCCCGCTCGGGATGCTGCGCTCCGGGGTGCTGGCCGACCTGATCCTGCGCCCCTGGGCCGCCCCGGACCCGGTGGCCGCGCACCTGGAGGTGCAGGTGCCCCTCGGCGCCCTCACGCCCGACCGGTTCCTGGCCGCCGGCTCGCCCGTGCTCCCGGCCCTTGCGCGGCCCGGCGCGGTCGGGCAGCCCACCGGGGCGGTGGCCGGGGTGCCGATCACCGCCGCCCACGTCCGCGACCTGCTCGCCCAGCTCGACGCGATCGGCCTCACCGCCCCGCCCGGCGGGACGCTGCAGTTCTCGTTCACCGACGACCGCGGCGCGCTGACCGCGGTGGCCACCCTGCGCGAGCTGCGCGCCGCCGCCCGCCGCGGCTGCCCCACCCACCCGGCGGCCGGCTGCGGCTGCCCGGTCATCGGCCGGCCGCCGCCGACCGGCGCCTACCCGCCCACCGCCGCCCAGCGGCGGTTCATCCGCACCCGGGACCGCACCTGCCGCCACCCCGGCTGCACCAACAAAGCGGTGTGGGCCGACGCCGACCACGTCATCCCCCACGCCACCGGCGGCGCGACCGACTGCGCCAACCTGTGCTGCCTGTGCCGCCGCCACCACCGGCTCAAGACCTTCGCCCCCGGCTGGACCCACACCATCACCGCCGACGGGATCCTCACCGTCACCACCCCGAGCGGGGTGACCCGCACCAGCCGGCCACCCGGCCTGCACCTCACCGGCCCCCGCGTGCTCACCCGCCCACCCGACCAGCCACCACCGGCACCCGACCCCACCGACGACCCACCACCCTTCTGACCGACCGACCCCGCGCAACGACCCACGCCCGCGGCAGGGTCGGCGGTCCGGTCAGCACGATGGTGGCCGTGACCGCGACGGGGACGCCGGAGGAGCCCGGGGACGGGATCGGCCGTCTGTACGAGGAGCACCAGCGCGCCGCCGTCCCCGACCGGTGGCGCGACGACGTGGCAGGTGTGGACCCCGTGCTCCTCTACGCGGACCTGCACGTCAGCCCAGCGCGAGCACCCGGACGAGCTGGCGGGCGGCGTCCCCGCCGTCGGTGAGCGCGACCTCGAGGGCACCCGGCACGTCGAGGTCGTCGAGCAGCCGGTCGACCACCGCCCGGCTCGCCGTCGGCGACGAGCCGGGCCGGCCGGCGGCGGAGAACAGCGCGTCCAGCCGCGCGGACGCCGCGTCGACCAGCTCCGGCCGGTACTCCCACGGCTGCGACCACGGCCGGTCGAGGACGAGCAGCCGCAGCACCGGCCCGCTGGTCACGCGCAGCAGGTCCGCGACCAGGGTCAGGTTCCCGGTCGACTTCGCCATCTTGGCGCCGTCCTGCGCGACCGCACCGACGTGCACCCGGCTGCGCGCGAACGGCGCCACCCCCGACGCCGCCTCCGCCATGGCGGCCTGCTGCGCGTGGTGCGGGAACGCCAGGTCCGCGCCGCCCACCAGGACGTCGACCCCGCGGCCCAGGGTCGCCGTCGCCATCGCCGCGCACTCCGCGTGCCAGCCCGGCCGCCCCCAGCCCCACGGCGAGGGCCACGCGGGGTCGCGCTCCCCGGAGGGCCGCCACACCGGCACGTCGAGCGGGTCGTCGCGCAGCGGGTCGTCCGGATCGTCGCCGAACTCGGCGGCCAGCTCCCGGGCGCGGCCGACCTCGAGCCCGGCAGCGCTCACCGCCCCGGCGCCGCGGAAGAACACGTGTCCCTCCCGCTCGTACGCCGCCCCGCCCGCGAGCAGCGCCGCCGCCAGCTGCTGCACGTGGGCGACGTGGTGCCGGGCCCGCGGCGCGTGCGTCGGCGGCCGCACGCCGAGGGCGCGCATGTCCTGCTCGAACGCGAACTCCTGGCTCAGCGCGAACTCGTCGAAGTGCCGGCCGCGCGCGTCGGCGGCCCGGGTCAGCACGTCGTCCACGTCGGTGACGTTGCGGCTGGTCACCACCTCCGCGCCGGCCAGCCGGAGCACCGACCCGAGGACGTCGGCCCACACGAACGTCGCCGCGTGCCCGAGGTGGGTCACGTCGTAGGGCGTGATGCCGCAGACGTAGACCCGCGCGGGGCTGGTCACCGGCAGCGGACGCCCGCCCAGCCGGAGGTCGGCGGTGCGGACGTCGACCGGCTCGGCCACGCGGCCGGCGACGCCGACGATGCCGGGTGAGATCGGAGGGGGCAGGGCCATGCCGCCATCCTGCCGTCCTCGCCGGACCGCCCGCCGACCCGCTGTGCGACCGTCTCCCCCATGGTCGCCGTCCTCTCGATCCAGTCGCACGTCGCCTACGGACACGTCGGCAACTCCTCCGCCGTCTTCCCGTTGCAGCGCCTCGGCATCGAGGTGTGGCCGGTGCACACCGTCCAGTTCTCCAACCACACCGGCTACGGCGCCTGGCGCGGGCGGGTCTTCGACGGCCCGGCGATCGAGGAGGTCGTCGACGGCATCGACGAGCGCGGCGTGCTGGGCGGCTGCGACGCGGTCCTGTCCGGCTACCTCGGCTCGGCCGACATCGGCCACGCCGTCGTCCAGACCGTGCAGCGGGTGCGGCAGGCGAACCCGGCCGCGGTCTACTGCTGCGACCCGGTCATCGGCGACGTCGGGCGCGGCGTCTTCGTCCGCCCCGGCATCCCCGAGTTCATGCGCGAGACCGCCGTCCCCGCCGCCGATGTCGTCACCCCCAACCACTACGAGCTGGACTGGCTCGCGGGGACGACGACGAAGACCCTCGGTGACGTGGAGGACGCCGTCGCCGCGGTGCAGGCGCTCGGCCCCCGGGTCGTGCTCACCACCTCGCTGGACACCGACGACACCCCCGCGGACGCCGTCGACCTGCTCGCCTCCGAGGGCGGGCGGCACTTCCGGGTGCGCACGCCGCGGCTGGACGTGGCGGTCAACGGCGCCGGCGACGCCGTCGCGGCGCTGTTCCTCGCGCACTGGCTGTCCAGCCGGGACGCCGGGACCGCGCTGGCCGCGGCGGCCGCGTCCGTGCACGGGCTGCTGGCCGCCACCGAGGCCGCCCGCTCGCGGGAGATCCTGCTGGTCGCCGCGCAGGACGAGGTGGTGGCGCCGAGCCGCACCTTCCCCGTCGAGGAGGTCTAGCGGCCCCCTGCAGGGTCCCGGCGCGAGCGTGCGAGCGGTGGGGGGCAGGGGTCCTTCACCAGGGGACGAGCACCAGCTTCCCGTGGGAGTGGCCGGCCATCCCCTGCCGGTGCGCCGCGGCGACCTCCTCCAGCGGGAAGACGCCGGCGACCACCACCTCCAGGCGGCCGTCGCCGGCGAGCCCGGCCAGCTCGGTGCGGGCGGCGTCCCGCAGCTCGGTGCCCGGGTTGGCACCCGGCCCGCCGCCGAGCGCCCTGATCCCGTCGGCCGCGGCCCGGCCGAACGCCGCGATGGTGGCGATGCGCTGCCGGTCGGCGACCAGCTCCAGGGAGACGTCGACGGCCTCGTCGCTGCCGACCAGGTCCAGCGCGGCGTCCACGCCGTCCGGGGCGGCGGCGCGCACCCGGTCGGCCAGCCCGTCGCCGTAGCGCACCGGCTCGCCGCCCAGCCGGCGCACCAGGTCCGCGCCGTCCCCGCCGACGGTGCCGACCACCCGGGCGCCGCGCAGCACCGCGAGCTGCACGGCCATCAGCCCCACCCCGCCGGCCGCGCCGTGCACCAGCACGGTGTCGCCCGCGCCGACGCCGGTCGCGGTCAGCGCGTGCACCGCGGTGGCGCCGGTGAGCATGAGCCCGGCCGCCTGCTCCCAGCCCAGCGACGCCGGCTTGGGCACCAGCGCCGAGGTGGGGACGACGAGCTCGGCGGCGTACCCGCCCGAGACCCGGAACCCGATGACCTCGTCCCCCACCGCGACGGCGGCGTCCGGGCCCACGGCGGTGACCACGCCCGAGACCTCGAAGCCGAGCCGCTTCGGCAGCGCGGCCGGATCGGTGCCGAAGGCGCCGGTGTAGCTCTTCCAGTCCGCCGGGTTCACCCCGGCGGCCCGGACCGCGACCCGCGCCTGCCCGGGTCCGGGCTCGCCCACCGGCCGGTCGGCGACCGTGAGCACCTCCGGCCCGCCGTAGGCGGTCGCCAGGACGACGCGGGTCACTCGGCCGCCGCGCCCGCGGTGCTGCGGTCGGCCTGCTCGCTGCTGGGCGCGCCGATCCACACGGTCTTGGCGTTGCAGAACTCGTACATGCCCAACTCGGTCAGCTCACGGCCGTAGCCGCTCTGCTTGACCCCGCCGAACGGCAGCTCCGGGTAGCTGGTCGTCATCCCGTTCACGAACGCCATGCCGGACTGGATGTCGCGGATGAACCGCAGCCGCTCGCCCTGGTCCTCGCTCCACAGGTTCGAGCCCAGGCCGTACACGTGCTCGTTGGCCAGCCGGATGGCCTCGTCGAGGTCCGCGACGACGTGCAGCGCGGCGACCGGGCCGAACACCTCCTCCGACCAGATGCCCATCTCGGGGGTCACGCCGCTCACCAGGGTCGGCTCGTAGAACCAGCCCGGCCGGTCCACGCGCTTGCCGCCGGTGACGACCGTGGCGCCCTTGTCCACGGCGTCGGCGACGTACCGCTCGACGTCCTCCCGCCCGGACTCGGTGGCCAGCGGGCCGACCTGGGTGTCCTCGGCCATCGGGTCGCCGACGGTGAGGGCGGCCATCTTCTCGGCGAACAGCCGGGTGAACTCCTCGGCCACGTCGCGGTGCACGAAGAACCGCTTGGCCGCGATGCAGCTCTGCCCGTTGTTCTGGCAGCGGGCGGTCACCGCCACCTCCGCGGCGCGCTCCAGGTCCGCTGAGGGCATCACGATGAACGGGTCGGACCCGCCGAGCTCCAGCACGGTCTTCTTCAGCGCGTCCCCGGCGACCGTCGCCACCGCCTGGCCGGCGGCGTTGGACCCGGTCAGCGTCGCGGCGACCACCCGGTCGTCGCGGAGCACCGCCTCCACCTGCCCCGAGCCGATGAGCAGGGTCTGGAAGACGTCGTCGGGGAAGCCGGCCCGCCGGAACAGCTCCTCCAGGTACAGCGCGGTCTGCGGCACGTTGCTGGCGTGCTTGAGCAGGCCGACGTTGCCGGCCATCAGCGCCGGGGCGGCGAAGCGCATCGCCTGCCAGAGCGGGAAGTTCCACGGCATGACCGCCAGGACGACGCCCAGCGGCTGGTGGACGACGTAGGCCTCCACCGCGCCGACCGCCGACGCGTCGGCCGGCTGCGGCTGCAGCATGTCCTCGCCGTGCTCGGCGTAGTAGCGCAGCGCCTTGGCGCACTTGCCCACCTCGGCCTGCGCCGAGGCCAGCGTCTTGCCCATCTCGGTGGTCATCAGCTCGGCCACCCGCTTGGCGTCGCCGTCCAGCACGTCGGCGGCGGCGCGCAGCCAGCCGGCCCGCTGCTGGGCGGTGGTCAGCCGGTAGCCCTCGAACGCGGCGGCCGCGCGGGCGACCTTCTCCTCCACCGCCTCGTCGGTCAGCGGGTCGAAGGTCTGCAGCGTCTCGCCGGTGGCGGGGTTGATCGTCGCGATGGCCATGGACGGCGTCCTCTCCGGTCTGCGGGGCGTCGGTGCCCCGCTCCTCAACTCTCGTCCCCCGGGCCGTTCCCCGCGCCGGTCGGGGGCACACCCGCCGCGCGTGCGAGGACGGCGGACGTGCGGCGAGCCATCAGGTCCGCGTCGAAGGAGGCGACCGCCCGCTCCCGCGCCCGCCGTCCGAGCCGGGCGCGCGCGGACGGGTCGCCCACCAGCCCGGCCAGCGCGGCGGCCAGCGCCCCGGCGTCCTCCGGCGGGACGACGACGGCGTCGGCACCGACCGCGACCGCGACGTCCCCCACGTCGGTGGCCACGCAGGGCAGCCCCTCGGCCATCGCCTCCAGCAGCACCAGCGGCAGCGCCTCGCGGCGGGAGGACAGGCAGAAGACGTCGAGGCCGGCGAGGAAGCCGCGGACGTCGTCGACGAAGCCGCGGAAGGTGACCGGCAGCCCGGCGGCCGCGGCCCGCAGCCGCTCGCCGTCCCGCCCCTCGCCGCCGACCACGACCTCCACCGGCACGCCGTCGCCGGTCAGCGTGCGGACGGCGTCGAGCAGCACGTCGAAGCCCTTCTGCGCGGTCAGCCGCCCCAGCGCACCGATCCGCGGCACCGCGTTCCCGGCTGGCCCGGCCGGGTCGGCGGGGACGTCCACGCCGTTGGGGACGACGTGCACCCGTCCCCCCGGCACCCCGAGCTCCTCGACCAGCTGGCCGCGGGCGCCGGCGGCCGGGGTGAGGACGGCGGCCATCGCGCCGTACAGCCCGGCCAGGTGCGCCCGCCCCTCGCCGGTACCGACGTCGCCGGGCAGGTGCAGGACGCCGACCGTCGGGGCGACCTCCAGCGCCGCCGCCACCGCCGCCGCGTTGGACCCGGGGTCGACGAGGTTGACCAGGACGACGTCGGGCTCCTGCGCGGCGAGGCCGGCGCGCACCGCGGGCGCGGCGCCGGTGTGCCGGGCCAGCGGGACGGCGGCGAGCCGGCCGGGCGGGACCAGCGCGGCGAACCGCCCGGCGACCGGCTCGGCGCAGACCAGCGACGCCGTCCAGCCGAGGCCGCCGGCCCGGCGCAGCAGGTGACCGAGGTACACCTCGGCGCCGCCCCAGTTCTCGGAGTCGCAGACCAGCGACAGCCGGCTCACCGCGCCACCAGCGCCCGGGCGGCGGCGAGCACGTCGACGGGCCGCACCGAGTCCGCGCACCGGAAGTCGATCGGGCAGACCAGGTGCGGGCAGGGCGCGCACGGGACGTCGGCCACGACCGCGCGGTGCCGCGGCCCGCGGTGCGCCCACCGCACCGGGTCGCCGGGCAGGAAGACGGTGACGCTGCGCGCGCCGACGGCCGCGGCCAGGTGCGCCGAGCCGGTGTCGTTGCCGACCAGCACCGCGGCGTCGCGCAGCAGGGCCGCCAGCCCGCCGAGGCCGGTGGCGCCGGTGAGGTCGACCGCCGGGGCGCGCATCGCGGCGGCCACCGCGGCGCCGAGCGGCCGCTCCCCCGGCCCGCCGGTGACGACGACGGCCAGCCCGTCGGCGGCCAGCGCGTCCCCGACCGCGGCGTACCGCTCGACCGGCCACATCCGGGTGGGCGAGGAGGCGCCGGGGTGCAGGACGGCGTACCCACCCGGCACCAGGCCGTGCCGGTCGAGCGTGGCCGCGTGCCCGGCCTCCTCGGCGGGCGGGACCGGGAAGGCCATGACCGGCGGTCCGGCCGGCGGCACGCCGAGGTGCTCGAACAGCCGGGTGTGCCGCTCGGCCTCGTGCAGCTCCAGCGGGTAGCGCAGGTGCAGGTGCTCCGTGCCGGGCGGCGGGGTCCACCCGGTCGGCGCGAACCCGCCGACGAGCCGGGCGCCCAGCGCCGCGGTGACCCGGTTGGCGGCCGGCCGGTCGCCGTAGACCTGCAGCGCGAGGTCGAAGCGGCGCGCGGCGGCCGCGGCGGTGAAGGCGGCCCAGGACGCCGGGTCGGGCTCGCGGCCGGGCGGGCGGTCGGGCACGTCGTCCGCCCCCGGGAAGGCCAGCAGCTCGTCGACGGCGTCCCCCATCCGCTCGACCACCCCCGCGGTCTCCGCCCAGGTGACCAGGGTGACCCGCAGGTCCGGCCGGGCCGCGCGCAGCCGGTGCAGGGCGGGCAGCGAGCAGAGCAGGTCGCCCAGGCCCAGCCGCAGGCGCACCAGCGCCACGCGGCGCACGGCCGGGTCGGCGAGTGGGGCGGTCACCTGCGGCATCCTCCCCGGCGGCGACGGCGCCGCAACTCTGCTTCACTGCGGGTCCGTCGATCTGGGTTGAGTCACTCCAACCAGGAGGCCCCGTGCACCCCGTCCACGTGCTGAGGCTGTGCAGCGTGTTCGAGCCGCTGTCCGTCGACGGGCGGTCCGCGCGGTTCGACCCGGTCGGCGGGATGCAGAACCACACCGCCACGCTGACCCGCTGCCTGGACGCGCAGGGGCTCGCCCAGACGGTGGTCACCTCGCGGCTGGCCGGGCGCCGCGGACCGACCCCGCTCGGCCGCTCCGCCGTGGTCCACCGCACCGGGCTGCGCGTGCCGCGACTGCGCCAGCTGTGGGCCCTCGACGCGCTGCGCGTCGTCCTGCGCCGGCCCGCCCGGGCGGTCGACGTGGTGCACGCCCACCAGGGCGAGGACCTGGCCACCCTGCCGCTGGCCCGGCTCGCCGCTCGCCGGCACCGCTGCCCGCTGGTGGTGACCGTGCACTGCAGCGTCGGGCACACGCTGACCGGCCGGGGTCCGCGCACCCGGCTGCTGCGGGCGCTCGGCGGGTGGGTGGAGCGGTCGGCGCTGCGCCGGGCCGACGCGGTCGTCGTCCTCACCGACCGGACGGCGGCGGCGCTGGCCGCCGACGGGCTGCGCGCCGAGCACGTGCACACCATCCCGTCGGGCTTCGACCCGGCGCTGTTCGCCGGCCGCGCCGCCGACGCGTTCCCGGGAGCCGGCCGGCCGCGGATCGGCTACGTCGGCCGGCTGGCCCCGCAGAAGCGGGCCGACCTGCTGGTCGAGGCGTTCGGCCGGATGCGCGCCGACGCCTGGCTGGTCGTCGTCGGCGACGGGCCCGACCGCGAGCGGGTGCACCGGCTGGCGGCCGGTCTGCCGCGGGCGCACCTGACCGGCTTCGTCGAGCACTCCGCCGTCCCGGCCGTGCTGGCCGCTCTCGACGTCCTGGTGCTGCCCTCGGCGTACGAGGAGATGGGCTCGGTGCTCACCGAGGCCATGGCCGCAGGCCTGCCGGTGGTCGCCAGCGACGTCGGCGGCATCCCCGAGGTGGTCCGCGACGGGGTCACCGGCCTGCTCGTGCCGCCCGGGGACGTCGGGGCGCTGGCCGCCGCGCTGGACCGGCTGGCCGCCGACGCCGACCTGCGCGCCGGGCTGTCGGCGGGGGCGCGCGCCCGGGCGGACGGGTACTCGTGGCCGCGGCTGGCGGCCCGGGTGGCGGCGGTCTACGCGGGCGTGCGGGAGGGGCCCGCCTTCGGGCTCGCGGCGTGACCGCCGTCGGCGTGCTGGTGCCGGTGCACGACCAGGCGGCGTTCCTGCCCCGGGCGCTGGAGGGCCTGCTCGCCCAGTCCTGCACCTCGTGGACCGCGCTGGTGCTCGACGACGGCTCGCCGGAGCCGGTTCCCGGGCCGGCCGATCCGCGGGTGCGGCTGCTGCGGTGGGCGGCCAACCGCGGCCTCGGCGCCACGCTGAACGCCGGGCTCGACGCGCTGGAGACCCCGCTGGTCGCCTACCTGCCGGCCGACGACGTCTGGTCCCCCGACCACCTGGCCGCGCTGCTGGAGCGCCTGGCGGACCCGGACGTCGGGACCGCGGTGTCCCGCCTGGCCGAGCCGGCCGAGACCGCGTACGCCCAGCTGGTGCAGGTCGCCCACCGGGTCACCGCCGAGCGGTGGACCGAGCGGGCCGAGCTGGAGACCGACGACCTGGGCCGGCTGATGTGGGACCGGCTCCCCGGGCGGACGGCGGACACCGGCCGGGTCACCTGCTCGTGGACCCGGCACCCGGCACAGCGCTCGGCAGCGCTGCGCGAGTCGCGGGACGGCGGGTTGAACGTCTTCCGCAGCCGCTACCGGGTGCGCGAGCCGCTGCGCTTCGCCTCCACCGATGGTGGCGCCGTCGACGAGGTCGCCCGCTACGCCCGGTTCCGGTCACGGACGTACCCACCGGCCGCGGACGGGCTCTCCGTGCTGCTGGTCGGCGAGCTCGCGCTCAACCCCGAGCGGGTGCTCGCGCTGGCCGAGCGCGGGCACCGCCTCACCGGGCTCTGGACGGCCGACAGCCTGGGCGACGCCACCATCGGGCCGCTGCCGTTCGGGCACGTGCCCGACCTGGCGCGCGAGGACTGGCGGTCCGGCGTGCGGGCCCTGGCGCCCGACGTGGTGTGGGCGCAGCTGAACTGGCGCGCGGTGCCCTTCGCGCGCGAGGTGCAGTCCGCGTTCCCCGGGCTGCCGTTCGTGTGGACGTTCAAGGAGTCGCCGCAGCGCAGCACCGTGCGGGGCGAGTGGCCGCTGCTGGCCGAGCTGGTGACCCGTGCCCCGGCGTCCCTGTTCGCGACCGAGGAGGAGCGGGACTGGTTCGCCCTGGCGCTGTCCGGCCGGGTCGACCCCGCGCGGCTCGGGGTGCTGGACGGCGACCTGCCCAAGCGCGACTGGCTGGACGCACCGCTGTCGCCGAAGCTGTCGGACGCCGACGGGCAGCCGCACACCGTCGTCGCCGGCCGGCCGGCCGGGCTCGACCTGGACTGGGTGCTCGGGCTGGCCGCACGCGGCGTGCACACCCACCTCCACGGGCAGGTGCGGGCGCCCGGGCCGAAGGGGTCGTGGACCGGCTGGCTGGATGCCGCGCTCGCCGCCGCGCCGGAGTTCGTGCACGTGCACCCGCCGGTCGGGCCGGAGGACTGGGTGACCGAGCTGTCCCGGTACGACGCCGGGTGGCTGCACCGCTTCGACAGCACCAACGGCGGCGACCTGCGGCGGGCGACCTGGGACGACCTCAACTCCCCCGCCCGGCTCCCGGTCCACCTCGCCGCGGGACTGCCGCTGCTGCAACAGGCCAACCCGGGGTCGCTGGTGTCGGTCGAGCGGGTGCTGCGCCGCGACGGCACCGGGCTGCTCTACGGCTCCGCCGACGAGGTGGCCGACGTCCTGGCCGGGGAGCTGGCCGGCCGGCGGGGTGCCGCGGCCGCGCTCGCGGTGCGCGAGCAGCACACCTTCGACGCGCACGCCGACCGCGTGGTCGACCTGTTCCGGTCGGTGGCGTCATGACCTGGCGGGACGTGCCCCCGCGCCCACCGACGCCGGGTGAGCGACGGCTGCTCGACGCGCTGGCGGCCGTGGTCGGTGAGCCGCTGCTGCGCGCGCAGGCGGGGACGGCGCTCGTCGACGGGGTCTGCGGGTGCGGTTGCTCGTCCGTCCGGCTGAGCACCCCGTCGGCCGCCGTCCCCGCGGCCCGGGTCGCGGAGCTCTCGGCGACCGGGCGCGACGACCACCTCGCCGTGGAGGGCACCGGTCGGGGGCCGGACGGGCACGCGGTCGACGTCGTGCTGCACGTCGTCCGCGGCCGGCTGTACGAGCTGGAGGTGTTCGACCCGGTCGCCGGCGAGGGCGCCGCCGTCGACCCCGCGACGCTCACCGGGCTCGCAGATCCGGTGGTGACCTGAGTTCCCGTCGGACCCCCGTCCTACCGTCGCGGCGTGTCGAGCGAGCTGCGCTGGGCGGTGACGGACGGGCCGGCGGGGACGAGCCCCGTCGTGCTGCCCGAGGAGGCCGCAGCCGCCCGTGCGCTGGGGTCGCACCACGGCAGCGGCTTCTGGTGCTCCCGAGAGGCCGGCGGCTGCGGCGGCCGGCTCGCCCTGGACGGCGCCCGGCCGCGGTTCCGCCACGGCGGCGATGCGCGGTGCCGCTTCACCGGTCGCGGGTCCGACGCCGCTCCGGCGTACGAGCACCTCCGCTACCAGCGGGCCGTCGCGGCGTGGCTCACCGGGCAGGGGCACCGGCCGCGGATGGAGAAGGTGCCCGACGCCGGGTGCCGCACCGGCCTGCACGTCGCCGTGGACGAGGTGGGCCAGGCGGTCGAGGTGCAGCTGTCAGCCCTGCCGGACACGTCCTGGCGGGCCCGAGACGACCGCCTGCGTCAGCGGTTCCGGCACGTGACGTGGCTCTACGGTCCGGCGGCCGAGGTCGCCGGCGACACCGAGGTCGCCGTCCGCGGCGTCGCGTACGCGGTGCGCCGGCACAACACGGGGCTCCTCGTCGGCGTCCGGGACGTGGCCGGCGGGACGCGCTGGGTGCGGCTCGGTGCCTGCCGGCTCACCGCGGACGGCTTCGCGGCACCGGGCGCCGCGGAGGCCCGGGCGCTGCACGCGCGGCGCGCGGCCGAGCGGCAGGAGGCGGCGCGACGAGCCGCCCGGTGCGCGGCCAGGGCGGCGCAGGGGCCGTCGCTGTCCGGCCGGGTGCAGGCTGCCTCCGGCACCGGGGACCCGGCTCCGCCGCTGCAGCCGCTGCCCTTCCCGGGCTAGTCCCTCGGAGGGTCAGCCGCTGCGCACCTGCCGCCAGGCCCGCCGCGCCTCCGGCAGCGCGCGCGCCAGCGAGGCGACGGACACCGCGGTGGCGGCCTGGCACCGGGCGCACAGGGCCTCGTTCTCCCGCCACTCCTCGCTGGCCAGGGCCAGGTCGGTGACCACGTCGGTGGCGACCTCGGCGGTCATCAGCAGGGGCAGGACCGGCCGGTGGCGCGCCCGGTCCTGCCCGCCCGCCCCGGCCAGCCACGCGGTGACCGCGTAGGTGAGGACCATCACCAGGCCGTCCGGGCTGGAGGCACGGCGGTAGGCGTAGTCGGAGGCGTCGACGCGATCGCTGTCGAACGGCCCGACCGGTGGATCGGGCAGGTGGCGGAGGATCCCGGTCTGGTAGGCGCCGACGACCTGGCCGATGCCCGCACCCAGGAGCGAGAGACCCACGATCCCGCGGCGCCTGCGCAGGTCCGGGTCGGCACCGGTGCGCAGGTGGCGGGACAGCTGCGACGGGCTCGGGCTGCCACCGCCGTACCGCGGGAGGGGAACGGTCCGGAGGGTCCTCCTCAGGGGTCCGGACGGGACGGTGGCCACCGAGGGCTGTCCGCGAGGTCAGCGCGGGGAGCACGCGTCGGTGGTCGCGCGGTCAGCCGGTGACGACGGTGCCGCCCGTCAGGACGGCGAGCCGGTCGGGCTCTCCTCGTCGCGCGGGGGCACCGGCGCGTCGGTCTGCGGCGCGGGGCGGTCCCGGTGCAGCAGGTGCAGGTGCGGCAGGTGCAGGTGCGGGCGGTGCAGCGCGCTGCGGGTGTGCCCGATGCGGTCGGCCACCCGCGGCGGCAGGTGCACGTGCGGGAGGTGCGCCAGGTGCGGGTGCGGCACGCGCTGCGCGACCAGTGCCGCCGCGCGCACCCGGAGCGACGCCTCCTCGCGGGCCCGGATCTCAGCCCGGGCCGCCCGGTGGTTGCGCTCCCAGCGGGCTGTGTTGCCCCGTGCCATCGCGATGACCAGTGCGATCTCCAACCCGAAGCCGAGCACAGCGATGATCGCCCACTTCATGACGACCCACTCTCCGAGCCGCCGCAGCAGCCCGGCCCACCCGGCGTCAGCGGCGATGACGGCAGGATCCGTCAAGCCCCGTTGCGACACAAGGGAGTCCGGAACGACTCACCGCGCGACACGCCGGTACAGCTCCTGCAGCGCCGCGACATGGTCGAGGGGGTCGTGCCGGGACCGCACCCGGGCCCATCCGGCCCGGCCGAGACGGTCGGCCGCCGCGGGATCCGACAGCAGCCGGGTGAGCGTGCCGGCCAGCGCGGCGGCGTCCCCCGGCGGCACGAGCAGGCCGGTCTCGCCGTCGTCCACCAGCTCGGGCACGCCGCCCACGGCGGAGGCGACCACCGGCACCCCGTGGGCGGCGGCCTCCAGCACCGCCATCGGGCAGTTCTCCCACCACAGCGCCGGCAGGACGGCGACCGCCGCGGCCTGCAGCTCGGCGGCCACCCGCTCCGGCGGCAGCGGGCCCAGCACGTCCACCGGAAGCCCCTCCGCCGCGACCCGGGACCGCACCGCCCGCTCCAGCCGCCCGGACCCGGCCAGCCGCACCCGCACGCCGGCCGGCAGCCGGGCCGCGGCGTCCAGCAGCGTGTCCACGCCCTTCTCGGCGACCAGCCGCGAGGCGTACAGGACGACGGGCGGCCCGGTGGCGGACGGCCGGGGCGACGCCGCTGCCACCACCGGGTTGGGCAGCACCTGCACCCGCCCGGCCGGCAGCCCGCCCTCGACCACCCGGTCGCGGAGGAAGGCACTCGGCGCGAGGAAGCGGTCCACCCGCTGGTACACGCCGCGGGCGCGGGAGGCGTACGCGTCGGCGGCCGCGGCGACCGACCGCCAGCGCGAGCCCTCCAGGCAGCGGTGCCGCACCACCTGCCAGTAGCCGCCGGACAGGCAGCGGGTGCACGGCGCGCCGTCGGTGAACAGCCGGAAGTCCGGGCAGACCGGCTTGTAGTCGTGCAGCGTCATCACCGTCGGCACCCCGCGGCGCTGCAGCGCGTCGAGCACCGAGACGGTCAGCCGCTCGAAGACGTGGTGCACGTGCGCCACGTCCGGCCGCACCTCGTCGACCACCCGCACGAGCGCCCGGTACGCCCGGGGCGACCAGGTGCCCGCCCACGCCTCGCCGAACCGGGTCCGGGAGCCGCTGCCCGCCGCGGCCGGGAGCAGCGGGCGCACCGGCGTCGGCAGCGTCCGCTCCTCCGCGACCGCGAACGGCACCACCTCGTGGCCGGCCGCGCGCAGCAGCTCGGCGGTGAGCACCAGCATCGTCTCCGCGCCACCGGGCCCCTCGGTCCAGTGGTTGCCCACCAGCAGGACCCGCACGGGTCAGTCGAACCGGAGGACGGCCTGCAGCGGCGGGGCGGCCAGCCGGCGGCCGGCGAGGTCCGCCAGCAGACGAGGGCCCTCCTCGAACGGCAGCACGTCGGTGACCAGGTGGGTGCGGATCTCCGGGCCCCGCTCGCGCAGGAGGTCGAGGGTGACCCGCGCCAGCGCCGTCCGCGGCCAGGCGCCGGCCATGCCGCGCGGCACGCGGCTGATCTGCGCGCACACCACCGCGAGGCCGTTGTGGTGGAACTCCTCGCCGAGCCGCACCGCCTCCGCCCCTGCCTGGTAGAAGCCCAGGTCGACGACGGTGCCCTGCGGGCGCAGCGCCTTGAGGCCGGTGGCCAGCGCGGCGTCGTGCCCGCGGCACTGCAGGACGACGTCGGCGCCGGCGTCCCCCGGCCCGTGCCGCCAGCGCTCCTTGACCGCCCGCCAGGCGGGGTGGGCGGGGTCGTCCGGACCGGTGGGGTCGGGCAGCGTGGCCAGGCCCAGCGCCTCGGCGACCGCCCGCCGCTCCGCCGACGGCTCGGCGACGACGACGTCCGCGGCGCCGTGCTGGACGGCGAGCAGCGCGGTGAGCAGCCCGATGACCCCCGCACCGGTGACCAGCACGTGCCGGTCGCGCACGCCGGCGTCGACGTCCGCGCCCGGCCCGGCGACGTCGGCCGCGGCGTGCAGCAGCCCGTTGACGCAGATCGGCCCCATCTGGGCGAGGTAGACGCCGAGCAGCGGGTCGAGGTCGTCGGGCACCGGGACGACCGGCTTGGCCGACGGGTCGGCGCAGGACCCGGTGCGGTGCCCGTAGGCCATCGCGACCAGCTGCCCCTCGGCGAGGCCGGGCGTGCGGCTCTCGGTGACCCGGCCGACCTCCATGTACCCCAGCCCGGTCACCGGGTAGGCAGCCGTCGGCCCGGCGTCGTCGAAGGAGCGCAGCTCGGGGTCCCAGTGCAGCAGGTGGTGCGGGTCGGTGCCGCGGACCAGCGCCACCTCGGTCCCCGCGCTGATCCCGCTCCACTCGGTGCGCACCCACGCCTGTCCGGGGCCGGGGTCGGGCTCCTCGGCGTCCAGGATCGCGGGCTCCCCCGGCCGGACGACGCCGATCGTGCGGACCGCCCTCACAGCTGCACCGTCCCGCCGTCGGCGGCAGCGGTGGCCACGGCGACCGCCAGCCGGTGGGTGCGCAGCGCGTCGGCGTACGTCGTCCGGACGTCGTCCCCTTCGCCGCGGACGGCGGCGACGAACGCGCGGTCCTCGGCCTCGAAGGGGTCGACCTCGCGGTCGATCGTGCGCTCGCCGTCGGGATCGGTGACGACCAGCTGGTGCTCGGTGAGCCACAGGCCCAGCCCCGGCGCGACCAGCTCGACACCGATCCGGTGCGCCCGCGGCAGCAGGCAGCTGTTGGAGAAGGAGCCGACCGCGCCGGAGGCGAACCGCAGCGCGGCGGTGCAGACGTCGAGGATGTCGCCGGGCCCGTCCGGGGAGCGGGAGCCGGTCGCCCAGCCGCCCTCCACCTCACCCACCAGCACCCGGGCGACGTCGAACAGGTGGGTGGCCTGCTCGACGGTCTGCCCGCCGGAGCCGTCCTGCCGGGCCCACCAGTCGACCCGCGGCGCCCTGTCCAGCCAGGCGCCGAGCACCATCCGCGCCGGGGAGCCGGCCAGCAGGTCGCGCGCGGTCTCCAGGGTGTCGAGGTAGCGCCAGTGGTAGCCGACGGAGGTGGGCAGCCCGGCGTCCCCGATGCGCGCGGCCAGCCGCTCCGCGGTCCCCAGGTCCGCGGCCAGGGGCTTCTCCACGAACAGCGGGAGCCCCCGGTCGACCGCCGCCTCCTCGACCGGGCCGTGCGCGTGCGGCGGGACGCACACCCACAGGGCGTCGAGCCGCTCGACGTCGAGCAGGTCCGCCCAGTGCGCGTACGCCGCGGCGCCGACGCGGGCGGCGAGGACCTCGGCCCGATCGGCCCGCGGGTCGGCCACCCCGGCGACCGTCACGCCCTCGATCCGCGCGAGCGCGTCCAGGTGCCGGCCGGCGATGAACCCGGCCCCGACCAGGCCGATCCTCGTCGTCATGCCGGTGCCCGTGCCCGGGTCCGACGCGCGGCAACCCTCACCGGGCCGGGCGGATGGGTGCCCCCTCGCACGCGGCCCGGTCGGCGGGCCGGGCCAGGGCGTGCGTGCGCAGCGTCGCGCCCATCCCCGAGGGGTCGGTCGACGGCGTGCAGAGGCAGATCGGGCGGCAGACGGGCATCGGCGTCCCTCGCGGTCGGTCTCCGGGGAGGCGGAGCCACCGTCCTCCCGCCCACGGTGCGGCCGGTGCCGGCGGGCCCGCGCACCCGTCCCCGGGTTCGGTGACGGGCCACCGGGTAGGGCACGACATCCGACGATCCGAGGAGGCACCCGTGAAGGCAGTCGTGTGGCACGGCGTCGGCGACATCCGGCTCGACGACGTCCCCGACCCCACCGTCCAGGACCCGACCGACGCGATCGTGGAGATCACCGCCAGCGCCATCTGCGGCACCGACCTGCACTTCGTGCGCGGCACGATGTCGGGGATGGTCGAGGGCACGATCCTGGGCCACGAGGCGGTCGGCGTCGTCCGCGAGACCGGCCCCGGCGTGCGCAACCTGCGGCCCGGTGACCGCGTGGTCATCCCCTCGACCGTCGGCTGCGGCACCTGCTCCTACTGCCGCGCCGGCTACTACGCCCAGTGCGACCGGGCCAACCCCAACGGGCCCACCGCGGGCACCTGCTTCTTCGGCGGGCCGCAGACCACCGGCCCGGTCGACGGTCTGCAGGCGCAGTACGCCCGCATCCCCTACGCGAACGTCGGCCCGGTGTGGCTGCCCGAGGAGGTCGGAGACGACGCGGCGATCATGCTGTCCGACATCTACCCGACCGCGTGGTTCGGAGCCCGGCTGGCCGAGGTCGGCAAGGGCGACACCGTGCTGGTGCTCGGCGCCGGGCCGGTGGGCCAGTTCGCCGTCACCAGCGCCTTCCAGCAGGGCGCCGGCCGCGTCCTGGTGGTGGACGGCTTGGGCACCCGGCTGGACCAGGCGCGGGCGCGCGGCGCGGAGGCGATCGACTTCAACGCCGAGGACCCCGTCGCCGTCGTCCAGGAGCTCACCGGCGGCATCGGCGTGGACCGGGTCATCGAGGCGGTGGGCATCGACGCGCAGCGGCCGAGGAGCGGGCCGGCCGCCGAGGCCGCGGAGGCGCAGGCCGGGCAGTTCGAGCAGGAACGCGCGCAGGTGGCCCCCGAGCAGAACCCGCAGGGGGACACCTGGGTGCCCGGCGACGCGCCCAGCCAGGCGCTGCAGTGGGCGGTGGAGGCCGTGGCCAAGGCCGGCACCATCGGCGTGATCGGCGTCTACCCGCCGCAGGCGACGAGCTTCCCGATCGGCGCGGCGATGAACAAGAACCTGACCGTGAAGATGGGCAACTGCAACCACCGCCGCTACATCCCGCACCTGCTGGACCTGGTGCGCACCGGCGCGATCGACCCCTCGACGGTGCTCACCCAGGTCGGGGACATGCCCACGGTGCTCGACGCCTACGAGACCTTCGACCGGCGCGAGGCCGGCTGGACCAAGGTGGCGCTCGACCCGTCCGCATGACGAGTTCGTGTCATCCCGGCCGGGCCGCGTGGGGCCGCGACCCGGCCGGGGCACCCCTCGGGTCACCGCCCGCGATCCCGAGGAGCACCCCGCCATGCGCCGCACGCTGCTGCCGGCAGCCGCCGTCCTGCTCGCCCTGACCTCCTGCGCGAGCCACGAGGAGGACGGACTGCGCGAGGACCTGGCCGCGGTCACGGCGGAGGACCAGGTGGCGTCCGAGGAGCTGGCCGTCGCCGGGGAGGAGCCGCTGGTGCCGGTGGAGGTCACCGCCGACCTGGTGGACCCCGAGGGCAGCACGGTGGGGACGGCGTGGATGCGCGACACCGACAACGGGTCCGAGCTGGAGCTCCGCGTCTCGGGGCTGACGCCGGGCACCCACCCGGTCACCGTGCACGCCGTCGGGACCTGCGACCCGGCGCAGGGGTTCGCCGCCGTCGGGGACGTCGTCGCCGAGCTGCCCGGGGTCCTGGTGCTCGACGGCGGCGTGGGCACGCTGACCACGCTGGTCGGCCCCGAGCCGCTGGAGGACCTGCTGGCCGGCGACGGCGTCGCGGCCGTGGTGCAGGAGTCCGAGGGGGCCGCAGCGCCGCCCGTCGCCACCCGCGTCGCCTGCGCGGCGTTCACCGGCTGACCTGCGGGGAACGCGCACCGACCCGCGTGGCCGGCCGGCCGGCGAGTAGGAGTGGCCGGTGACCGTGGACGTCGCCCCTGGGACCGTGGCCGTGTACACCGACGTGGTCTGCGCGTGGTCGACCGTCGCGCTGCAGCGCTTCCACGCGGCGCGGGCCCGGCTGGGCCTGCACGACCGGGTGCGCGACGACGCCGGCTACCCGGTGGTCGACGCCGACGACCCGGGCGTCCACGAGGACCTCGTGCGGCGCGCGGCTAACGCCGCCGGCTGCTGAGCTCCGGCCCGCGGTCCGCCGCGAGGGGTGACCCGGGTCGCCGACGGGTACCCGGACGACCCTGACACGTCCCGGGGAGGCCCCGTGCGCGACCACCGGATCGGCATGATCGTGCCGAGCTCGAACCTGACCATGGAGACCGAGCTGCCGCGGATGCTGCTCGCCCGCGAGCGGGTGGTGCCCGGTGAGCGGTTCACCTTCCACTCCAGCCGGATGCGGATGAAGCACGTGACGCCGGAGGAGCTCGTGCGGATGAACGCGCAGACCGAGCGCGCCTCCCTGGAGCTGGCCGACGCCCGCCCCGACGTCGTCGCCTCCGCCTGCCTGGTCGCCATCATGGCGCAGGGGCCGGGCTACCACTCCTCCGCCGAGGGCCAGATCACCGGCGTGCTGCAGGGCGAGGGGCTCGACGTCCCGGTCGTCTCCAGCGCCGGCGCCCTGCTGCGCGCGCTGGACGCGATGGGGGCCCGGCGCGTCGCGATGATCACCCCCTACATGAAGCCCCTGACCCGGCTGGTCGCCGACTACGTGGAGGACGCCGGGGTCGAGGTGTGCGACGCGCTGAGCCTGGAGGTCTCGGACAACCTCGCGGTCGCCGCGCTGGACCCGGACGCGCTGCGCGAGCACTGGCGCCGGGTCGACGTGCGCGACGCCGATGCCCTGGTGCTCTCCGCGTGCGTGCAGATGCCCTCGCTGGCGGCCATCCAGCCGGTCGAGGACGCCGCCGGCGTGCCGGTCCTCTCGGCCGCCACGGCGACGGTGTTCACCATCCTCTCCGAGCTGGGGCTCGAGCCGGTGGTCCCCGACGCCGGCCGGCTGCTCGGCGGCGAGGTGCGGATGGCGCCGGGACCGCGGCCCACCCCCGAGCCGGTGGACGCCGGGACCGCCCCCGCGCCGGCGCTGCCCGAGCCCTACCCGGCCGCCGCGCAGTAGCCGGCGGGGGCTCCCGGCGCCACCCTCACAGCCACCCGGGCAGCACGAACACGGCCCAGGCCAGCAGCGGCCCCAGGACGACGACGACCGCGGCGTAGCCGAGCATCTGGCGGTAGAAGCGGTCGCGGTCGATGTCCTGGGCGTTGGCCAGGACCAGCGCGCCGTTGGTGGAGAACGGGCTGACGTCGACCACCGTCGTGGCGATGGCGAGCGCGACGATGAACCCCACCGCCCCGATGCCGCCCTGCTGCAGGAACGGGATGGCCAGCGGGATCATCACGCCCAGGATCGCGACCGAGGATGCGAAGGCCGAGGCGATGCCGCCCAGGTAGCAGATGAGCAGCGCGGCCAGCAGCGGCGCGCCCAGCCCGGCGATCGCGTCGCTGACGTACTCGATCGTGCCGGCCTCCTGCAGCACGCCGACGTAGGTGAGCACGCCGACGATGAGCAGCACCGTCGACCAGGCGATCTTGTCGACCGCCCCCTTCGTCGCGCGCGGGCTGACGAGGGCGAGGAGCGCGCCCAGCAGGATGGAGGTGAAGCCGACGTCGAGGTCGAAGACGACGGTGCACACGGCGAAGGCCAGCAGCGCGACGACGGTGACCAGCTGCTCGGGCCGGACCCGCTCGGGCGTGCCCTCGTGCCCGGGTGCCGGGTCCTCCGGCGAGCCGGCCGCCGCGACGCCGTGGTCGCGGGCCGGCGCGGTGCCGGCGCTGCCGCTCCCACCGCTGGTGACCGCGCTGGCCTCCACCGCCTCGCGCGCCGCCGGCTGGGCGGCCACGTCGTGCGTCCGGACGGAGAGCAGCTGCCGGCCGCCGAAGGCGACGAAGACGAGGACGCCGATGACCGCGTTGAAGGCCAGCGGCGCGACGGTCAGCGCGAGCGGGCTGCTCTCCAGGCCGCTGTCACCGACCAGCTGGTTGACGAAGCTGCCGTAGACGCTGATCGGGGTGAAGGCGCCGCCGAGCGCACCGTGCACCACCATCATGCCCATCAGCAGCGGGTTGATCCCGTACCGGAAGGCGAACCGCAGCGCGATCGGCGCCACGATCGCCACCGCGAAGAGGGCGCCGATGCCCACCAGCAGTGCGGTGACGGCGAACATGATCCACGGGATGGCCGCGATGCGTCCCCCCACCAGCCGGATGGCGCCGCGGATCAGCAGGTCGACCGTCCCGTTGATCTGCGCGATGCCGAACAGGTAGGTGATCCCGGCCAGGGTGAGGAAGAGGCCGGCCGGGAAGCCCGCCAGGATCTCGTCGACGGTCAGGTCGAGGGCCAGGGTGCCGAGCAGGAAGGCCGCGCTGAAGCCCAGCACGCCCATGTTGACCGGCAGCGTCGTCGCGATGACGAACATGACGAGCAGCACGATCAACGACAGGACCTCAGGGGACATCGATGTCCTCCTCCTGGGCTCGGCGGGGGCGGGTCGGGGGCGTGGGCGGGCCGGGGCGGGCCCCGGTCACGAGGGGGCGGGCAGGGTCGGCGGGTCGGGCGGCGGTCAGACCACCCCGGCGGCGCGCAGCGCGGCGACCTCCTCGGCACCCAGACCGAGCAGCTCGGCCAGGACGGCGTCGGTGTGCTCCCCCAGCCGCGGCGCGCGCTCGCGGACCGAGCCCGGTGTGGCGCTCAGCCGTGGCACCACGGCCGGCATCGCCACCTCGCCGAACTCCTCGTCGGGTACGTGCACGATCGAGTCCCGGGCGCGGAAGTGCGGGTCCTCGAGCATGTCCGCGGGCTCGTACACCAGCCCGGCCGGGACGCCGGCCCCGTGCAGCCGGTCCAGCACCTCCGCAGCGCTGCGGGGCCGGGTCCAGGCGGCGATGATCCCGTCCAGCTCGGCCTGCCGTTCCCCGCGGGCCCGGTGGTCGGCGAAGCGCGGGTCCTCGGCCAGCTCCGGTGCGTCCATCGCCGCGGCGAGCCGGCGGAAGACGGAGTCCTGGTTGGCGGCGACGAGCACCTGCCCGTCCGCGGTGGGGTAGACGTTGCTGGGGGCGATGCCGGGGAGGGTGGGGCCGGTCCGCTCCCGCCTGAGCTCGGCCACCTGCCACTCGGGTACCAGTGCCTCGGTCATGGCCAGCACCGACTCGAAGATCGACGCGTCGACGACCTGACCGCGGCCGGTCCGGTGGCGGGCCTCCAGGGCGGCGACGGCGCCGAGAGCGGCCATCGTGCCGGCCAGCGAGTCGCCGATGGACAGGCCCACGCGCGTCGGAGGCCGGTCGGGGTACCCGGTCAGCGCGCGCAGGCCGCCCATCGCCTCGCCGATCGCCGCGTACCCGGCGCGCCCGGCGTAGGGCCCGTCCTGCCCGAAGCCGCTGACCCGCACCATGACCAGCCGCTCGTCGACCCGGGAGAGGTCCGCCCAGCCCAGCCCCCAGCGCTCCAGGGTCCCGGGCCGGAAGTTCTCCAGCACGACGTCGCAGTGCCCGGCCAGCCGCCGGACGATGTCCTGCCCCTCGGGACGGCGCAGGTCCACGGTCACGCTGCGCTTGTTGCGTCCGGTGACCCGCCACCACAGCGAGTCGCCGTCCTCGCCGTGCACCCGGCCCCACTGCCGCAGCACGTCCCCCACGCCCGGGGGCTCCACCTTGACGACGTCGGCGCCGAGGTCTCCCAGCAGCTGTCCGCAGAACGGGCCGGCGATCACCTGGCCGAGCTCGAGGACCCGGACACCGGACAGCGCGGGCTCGGCCACGGGCATCCTCCCGACAGTGGATTGCGCACGTCACGGTAGGGTCCAATGGCACTGGTGACAAGCGTCACAACATGACGGCGGAGGCCGCCGCGACCCCCGAGACGACCGAGGCGTCTCGGCCGCCGACGGCCACAGCCGGGCCGACGCCGGGCGCAGCACCGCCCGAGGCGGTGGCCGCGGTCGGTGAGGTCGCCGGCCTGGCACACGACGCCGGTGGAACGGGTGGTCGACGTGGTCCGCCGTGCCGTCGACCCCGGCGTCCGGACCGGTCTCGGCCTGGACGCCGTCCTCCGTGCCGCCGCGGTCGTCGAGGAGGTGGTGGGCCACCCGCTGACCAGCAGCCTGTACCTGGCCGGCGGCCGGTCCCGCCCCCGGGAGCGGGACGGCTCCTGGGTCATCGGCCCGACAGCGCTCAGTCCAGACCGGTGAGCAGCTTGTCGAGGGTCACCGGCAGGTCGCGCACCCGGACGCCGGTGGCCCGGTGGACGGCGTTGACGACGGCCGCGGCGGTGCCGACGATCCCGATCTCGCCGATGCCCTTGCTGCCCATCGCGTTGACGTACGGGTCGTGCTCGTCGAGCCAGTGCGCCTGCACGTCGCCGACGTCGGCGTTGACCGTGACGTGGTACTCGGCGAGGTCGTGGTTGGCGACCTGCCCCACCTGCGGGTCCCACACGCTGTTCTCGTGCAGCGCCATGGACAGCCCCATGGTCATGCCGCCGACGAACTGCGACCGGGCGGTCCGCGGGTTGACGATCCGCCCGCACGCGAAGACGCCGAGCAGCCGTGGCACCCGGACCTCCCCGGTGTCGGCGTGCACCCGCGCCTCCACGAACTGCGCGCCGAAGGCGTAGGCGGCGTGGTCCTCGTCCTGCGCGGCCTGGTCGACGTCCCCGGTGGCCTCGTCGCCGTCCTCCGGGCGCCGCCCGAACTTGCCGCGGAACTCCCGGGCGGCCACGACCAGCGCCGAGCCCCAGGTGTTCAGCCCGGACGAGCCGCCGGCCACCGACGCGATCGGGTACTCGGTGTCTCCGATGCGCACCTCGACGTCGTCCACGTCCACGCCGAGGGCGTCGGCGGCGACCTGCGGCAGCGTCGTCCACGTGCCGGTGCCCAGGTCCGCGGCGCCGATCTCGGCGACGTAGCGGCCGTCGGCGTACCGGATCCGCGCCGTCGAGGTGGCCTGCCGCATCGTCGGGTAGACCGACGACGCGACCCCGGTGCCGACCAGCCAGGCACCGTCGCGGTGCCTCGGCGCCGGGCGGTCGGCCCAGCCGAAGCGCTGCGCGCCCTCGCGCAGGCACTCCACGAGGTGCCGGCTCGACCAGGGCTTGCCCGTCTCCGGGTCGACCTCGGGCTCGTTGCGGATGCGCAGGTCGACCGGGTCGAGGCCGAGCTCGTCGGCCAGCTCGTCGAGCGCCACCTCGGGGCCGAACATGCCGGGGCACTCCCCCGGTGCCCGCATCCAGGACGGGACCGGCACGTCCAGCGCGGCGAGGCGGTGCGTCGTCCGCCGGTTGGGCGAGGCGTACATCATCCGGGTGGGGACGCCGGTCTGCTCGGCGAACTCCTTGATCCGCGAGGTCTGCTCGACCACGTCGATGGCGATCGCCGACAGCCGGCCAGACCGGTCGGCGGCCAGCTGCACCTGCTGGATGGTCGGCGTGCGGTAGCCGGCGAGGGAGAACATCTGCTGGCGGGTCAGCGCCAGCTTCACCGGCCGGCCGGGCAGCGCGCGGGCCGCCATCGCGGCGAGGACGACGTTGGCGTGCGGCGTGCCCTTGGAGCCGAAGCCGCCCCCGATGTAGGGGCAGACGACCCGCACCTGCCGCTCCTCGAGCCCGAGCACCCGGCAGACCGTGGCGCGGTCGGGGTGCACGCCCTGGGTGGAGTCCCAGAGCGTCAGCGGCACCTCGGCGGCCGGGTCCCACAGCGCGGTCGTGGCGTGCGGCTCGAGCGGGTTGTTGTGGTACATCGCCGTGCTGTAGGTCCGCTCGAGCGCCACCGCGGCGCTCGCCATCGCGGCCCCGACGTCGCCCTCGGCGGTGTCGGTCTCGTGGCCGGCGTTCACCTGCTCCGGCGCGTACAGGTCGTCCCTGTCGACCGACAGCACGCTGTCGTGCTGCCGCTCCTCGTAGGCGACCCGGACCAGGTCGGCGGCCTGCCGGGCCAGCTCGGAGGTCTCGGCGACCACCACGCCGACCAGCTGCCCGCGGAAGCCGACCTCGTCGGTCTGCAGGACGGCGAGCTCGGCGTCGTCCGTCGACGCCAGCCGTTCGGCGGTGGACGGGGTCAGCACCACCAGCACCCCGTCGAGCGCCTCGGCGGCCGAGGTGTCCACGGCGGTGACCCGGCCGCGGGCGACGGTGGCCTGCACCGGGTGCGCGTAGGCGGGGTGCTCGACCGGGGTCTCGAACGCATAGGTCGCCGTCCCGCGGACCTTGGCCACCCCGTCGCGGCGGGCCAGGTCGCGGCCGATCGCGCGCGGCTCGAGCAGGTCGGTCATCGCGTCGCCTCCACGAGCTCGCGCAGGGTGGCGACCACCGTGCGGGTCAGCAGCGGGATCTTGAAGCCGTTGCCGCCGTCGATCCCCGGCTGCGGCTGGGCCGCGGCCAGCTCGGCGGCCATCGCGGCGCGGACGGCGTCCTCGGTGAGCGGGCCGCCGCGCAGCACCTGCTCGGCGCGGGTGGCCCGCCACGGCTTGTGCGCGACCCCGCCCAGCGCGATGCGGACAGTGCTCGATCCGGGACCGTCAGCGGTCACGACTGCGGCCACCGACACCAGGGCGAAGGCGTAGGAGGCGCGGTCGCGGACCTTGCGGTACGCCGAGCGGGCGCCCGCCGGCAGCGGTGGGAGGTCGAGGGCCGTGATCAGCTCGCCGTGCTCGAGCACCGTGTCGCGGGAGGGGTCGTCGCCGGGCAGCCGGTGCAGGTCGGCGAACGGGATCGTGCGCTCCCCGGCCGGGCCGAGCACCTGCACCTGCGCGTCGAGCGCGGCCAGGGCCACGGCCATGTCGGAGGGGTGGGTGGCGGTGCACGTCTCGGGCGCCGTGGGGTCCGGCAGCGCCGCCGGTACACCGAGGACGGCGTGGTGGCGGGTGTAGCCGCCGACCGCGGAGCAGCCGCTGCCGGGGTCGCGCTTGTTGCAGGCCGTGGTGACGTCCTGGAAGTAGACGCAGCGGGTGCGCTGCAACGGGTTGCCACCGGTGGTCGCCGTGTTCCGCAGCTGGCCCGTGGCCCCGGCCAGCAACGCCTCGGCCAGCACCGGGTACCGCTCGCGGACCCGGCGGTCGGCGGCGACCTCGCTGTTGGTCGACGCCGCCCCCAGCCGAAGCCCGCCGTCCGGCAGGTCGCTGATCTCCCGGGAGGTGAGGGTGCGGACGTCCACGACCAGGTCCGGGCGGGCGACGCCGAGCTTGAGGTGGTCGACCAGGTTGGTGCCGCCCGCGAGGAACACCGCGGCCGGCTCGGCGGCGACGTCCCGCACGGCCTCGGCGACGCTGCCCGGGCGGGCGTAGGCGAAGGGCTTCACGCCTGCACACCCCCGGCCTGCTGCACCGCCGGGACGATGTTCACGTAGGCCCCGCAGCGGCACAGGTTGCCGCTCATCCGCTCGGCGACCTCGTCGTGCGTGAGCTGCGGGTCGGCGGTGAGGTCCTCGGTCGCGTGGCTGGGCCAGCCGCGGTCGACCTCGGCCAGCACGCCGACCGCCGAGCAGACCTGCCCGGGGGTGCAGTAGCCGCACTGGAAGGCGTCCCGGTCGATGAACGCCTGCTGCACCGGGTGCAGCTCACCGTCGGCTGCCAGCCCGTCGGCGGTGGTGATCTCCGCGCCGTCGTGCGCGACGGCCAGCGCCAGGCAGGGCAGCGCGCGGTCGCCGTCCAGCAACACGGTGCAGGCACCGCACTGGCCGTGGTCGCACCCCTTCTTCGGGCTGGTGACCCCCAGCCGTTCCCGGAGCGCGTCCAGCAGCGTGGTGCGGGTGTCGACGGTCAGCGTGCGGGCCGCGCCGTCGACCGTCAGCGTGATCTCGGCGTCCACCCACCCCCGGTGCCCGGTGCGCTCGGCGCGGCAAACCAGCGGGTCCGCGCGTCGGCGCGTGGGGGGACCGCCCTCCGGCGCCGGCCGTCAGCTGGCGATCACCTGCGGCGAGGCGACCTTGAGGTGCGCGTTGGCCCAGCGGGCCTGGCGCAGCGACTGCGGGTGGCAGCGCTCGGCCAGGTCCAGCAGCTCCTGCTCCCTGGCCCCCTGGGCGGACTGGGCCAGGATCTCCCAGTCCAGCGAGGTGCCCGCGGCCTCGCGGTACAGGTGGCGCAGGTCGGCCAGCAGGAGCAGGCCGGGCGTCGAGCGCCGCCCCAGCAGGTCCGACGTCCGCTGCCGGATGCTCGCCAGCAGGCCCGGGTCACCGGACGCGTGCGGGTCCAGGTCCAGCCCGAAGTCCCGCCCGATGCGGGCGAGCTCGGCCACGTGCTGCCGGGACCACCCCGCCATGTCCCGGCACACGTGGAAGACCTCGTGGTCGGCCTCGTGCCGGTCCGACATCGACCTCAGCACCGTGACCAGGTGGTCCTCCGAGCGGTGCAGCTCCTCGATCGCCAGGTGGAGCTTCACGACCGTCCTCCCACGCGCTCCTCGGCACGGGCGTCGTCCCCGCCGGTGGTCGGCGGCACCGACCCGGCCACCGGCGCCGACCCGGTCGTGGTGGGCGCAGGGGCCGGGGCACCCCTGCCCCGGGCCACGCGTTCCACCCGCGCGGCCGCCGTCTTGAAGATCGGCTGCTTCGACACCGGGTCCCAGTCGGTCAGCGTCAGCTCGTTCGCCGCCCGGCCCCCGCCCTTCCTGCGGGGTCGCGACCCCTCGGTGTCCCAGTAGCCGTAGTGGAACGGCAGGAACAGCACCCCGGGCCGGATGCCGCTGACCCGCAGCCGGGCCCGCACGCGGCCGCGGGGGGTGCTCACCTCCAGCAGGTCGCCCTCGGCGAGACCGCGGTCGGCGGCGTCGCCGGCGGACATCTCGACCCAGACATCCGGTGCGGCCGCCTGCAGCTGGGGCGCCCGGCCGGTCTTCGTGCGGGTGTGGAAGTGGTAGAGGGTGCGGCCGGTGATCAGCTGGAACGGGTACTCCCGGCTGGGCAGCTCGTGCGGGGGCAGGTACTCCGCCGCCTTGAGCACCGCCTTCCCGGTCGGGTTGAGCGCCTTGTACTCGGTCTCCTCGACCGGAGCGCCGGTGACCATGTCCCGGCCGTAGCTCTCGCAGTACTCCGGCTGCGCCCAGAACTGCCCGTCGACGTAGATGCGCTCGGTGCCCTCGGGGTGCTCGTCGGTGCACGGCCACTGGATGCCGCTGCCGCCGCGCAGCTTGTCGTAGGTCATCCCGCTGTAGTCGCACGGCCGGCCCCGGGAGCACTCCTTCCAGCCCTCGAAGGCCCCCTCGGCGTCGGACCACTTCACCAGCGGGGCGCCGTCCTCGTCCCGCAGCCCCAGCCGGTGCGCGAAGTCGATGAGGATGTCCAGGTCTGCCCGGGCCTCGCCGGGCGGCTCGACGGCCTTCTCCGACAGGTGCACGGTCCGGTCGACGTTGGTGAAGGTGCCGGTCTTCTCGCCCCAGGTGGCGGCGGGCAGGACGACGTCGGCGAGCTGCGCGGTCTCGGACAGGAAGATGTCCTGCACGACGAGGAACAGCCGCTCCTGGGCGAGGATCGAGCGGATCCGCCGCAGCTCCGGCAGCGAGACCGCCGGGTTGGTCGCCGTGACGTACAGGAAGCGGATCGACCCCTCCTCCATGTACCGCAGCTGCTGCATGACGTGCGTCGGCGGCGAGTGGTGCGGGATCTGCATCGGGTCGACGTTCCAGATCCGGGCCAGGTCCTGGACGTGGGCGTCGTTGGACCAGTTGCGGAACGCCGGGAGGTCCCCGTCCGCGCCGGCCTCACGGGTGTTCTGCGCCGTCGGCTGGCCGTTCATCTGCAGGATCCCGCAGCCCGGCTTGCCGAGCATGCCGCGGACGACGTTGACGTTGTTGACGCTCACGGCCGCGGCGGAGGCCTGGTGCGACTGGTAGAAGCCCTGCAGGACCGTGGAGAGCAGCCGCTCGGCGTGCCCGAGGATCCGGGCGGCCTCCCGGATCTGCTCGGCCGGCACGTCGCAGACCTCGGCGGCGACCTCCGGCGGGTACGCCGCCACCTGCTCCTCGAGCTCGGCGAAGCCGACGGTGTGCGCCGCGACGTACTCCCGGTCGATCCAGCCGTTGCCGATGATCTCGTGCAGCAGCGCGTTGACCAGCATCACGTTCGTGCCCGGCCGCGGCGCGAGGTGCACGGTCGCGGCCCGGGCGACCGGGGTCTCCCGCGGGTCGACGCAGATGATCTTCGGCGGGTTGGGCCCGGCCAGCCGGTCGAGGACGCGCGTCCAGAGCACCGTCTGGGTCTCGGCCATGTTGTGCCCGTACAGCGCGATGACGTCCGCGTGGTCGACGTCGGTGTAGGAGCCGGGCTGGCCGTCGCAGGCGAAGGTCTCCTTCAGCGCCGCGGCCGCGGTGGCGGTGCACAGCCGGGTGTTGCCGTCGACGTGGTTGGTGCCGATGCCGCCGTGGGCGATCAGGCCCAGCGTGTAGTACTCCTCGAGGAACAGCTGGCCCGAGGTGTAGAAGCTGATCGCGCTGGGCCCTCGCTCGTCCAGCAGCTGCCGGCACCGCCCGGCGACGGCGTCCATCGCGGTGTCCCAGTCGGTCTCCACCAGCTTGCCCCTGCGCCGGATCAGCGGCCTGGTGAGCCGGTCCGGGGAGTTGTTGGCCTGCCAGCCGAAGAGGTCCTTGGGGCCCAGCCGGCCGTGGTTGACGCGGTCGACGGCCCGGCCGCGGACACCGACGATCCGGTCGTCTTTGACGGCGATGTCCAGCCCGTCGCCGTTGCTGTGCAGGATCGTCGCCGACTGCACCCAGCGGTCGACGTCGTCCTCGGTCAGCCCGTCGGCGAGGTACTGGTCGACCCGCGTGGGCCAGGTCCCACCCGGGCCGTACGGCGTGCGCGTCCCCCAGGGTTCGGCGATGCGGTCGGTGCGCGGCATCACGGTCGCGTACCCCCGGCCCACCGGCGCGCCAACACGGGTTCATGACAGGACCGTGACGGTTCAGGGCCGGCGGTGGGCGGCGTCCGGGACGTCGGTGACGAACATGTGGCCCGGCGCGTGGGTGATCGCGAACGGCGGCCGGGAGGCCATCAGCGCGGCCTGCGGGGTGACCCCGCAGGCCCAGAACACCGGGACGTCGCCGTCGGCGGCCCGGACCGGGTCACCGAAGTCGGGGGCGGCCAGGTCGGCGATGCCCAGGGACGCCGGTGCGCCGACGTGCACCGGCGCCCCGTGCACCTGCGGCATCCGGGCGGTGACCTGCACCGCGGTGGGCACCAGCTCGCCGGGCACCGGCCGCATCGACACGACCAGCGGCCCGGAGAGCCGGCCGGCGGGGCGGCAGGGCCGGTTCGTCCGGTACATCGACACGTTGCGGCCCTGCTCGATGTTGCGGACCGGGACACCCGCGTCGAGCAGGGCCGTCTCGAAGGTGAAGCTGCAGCCGACGAGGAAGGCGACCAGGTCGCCGGTCCACAGGTCGCGCACGTCGGTCGGCTCGCCGGCCAGCTCGCCGTCCCGCCACACCCGGTAGCGCGGCAGGTCGGTGCGCAGGTCGGCGTCCGGGGCCAGCGCGGTGCGGGGGGAGCCGGCGTCGGTGACGTCGAGCAGCGGCACCGGCTGCGGGTTGCGCTGCGCGAACAGCAGCATGTCGTAGGCCCAGTCCCGCGGCAGGACGACGAGGTTGGCCTGGGTGTACCCGGGCGCCAGGCCCGAGGTGGGCAGGTCGTGGCCCGCGCGGCAGGCGGCCCGGACCTCGGCGGGGGACGTCATGGCCCCATGCTCGTCCGCCTCGCGCAGAGGGCAAGAACGGTCGGGCGCCGCACCGCCGTCCCCGGCCAGACTCCGGGACGTGGCCGACGACGACCCCCTGCCCGGCCGGGACCGCCTCCGCGAGCTGCTCGACGCCGTCCTGGACGAGGACAACCGCACGCTCACCGACATGGCCGGGGACGCCTACGCCAGCCCCTGGTACTTCGCCCGACAGGTCAGCCGGGGCACCGGTGAGCCGCCCGTGGCCCTGCACCGGCGGGTGCTGCTGGAGCGTGCCGCGTGGCAGCTGCGCGAGGGCACCAGCGTCACCGAGGCCGCCTTCGCCGCGGGGTACGAGTCGGTCGAGGGCTTCGCCCGCGCGTTCGCCCGCGCCTACGGCCGCTCCCCCGGCACGCCGGACGACGCCCCGCGCACCCGCGACGCGCACTGGCTGCCGGCGCCCAACGGCGTCCACTTCCACCCGCCGACCTCGCTGTGGGTGGCCGACCGGCCGGCGCAGGGCTCCCCGGACGAGGTGACCGCACTGCTGGTGCACCACGACGTCGAGGACACCCGCGCCCTGGTCGAGGTCGCGAAGGCACTGCCGGACGAGGAGTACCGCCGAGCCCGGCTGCCGGGGCTGTCGGTGCTGCCCTGGGACGGCCCGGAGGAGTCGGTGGCCGCCGTGCTGGGCGCGCTGGTGTGGGCCAAGGAGGTGTGGCTGGCCTCGATCGAGGGCGCCGGCTCCCCGTCGCGCGGCGCCGACGACCCGCCGTCCCTGCTCGCCCGGCACGACGCGGTGGCGCCGCGCTGGCTGGCCGCCGTCCGCGAGATGGCCCGGCGCGGCAGCTGGGGCGACCGGCTGGTCGACGCGCTGTGCGAGCCGCCGGAGACCTTCGTGCTCGGCAGCGTCGTCGCCCACGTCCTCACGTTCTCTGCCCACCGGCGGCTGCTGGTGCGCCACCTGCTCCGGGACGCCGGCCTGACCATCGGCACCGGTGACCCGATCGACTGGCTGACCCGTCGTTCCCATGACCCGTCGTTCTCCACCACAGGGAGGGACCGATGACCCGGACCGTCTACTACACGGCGACGAGCCTCGACGGCTTCATCGCCGACGAGCGGCACTCGCTGGACTGGCTGCTCTCCCGGCAGTCCGACGCCGACGGCCCCATGGGGTACGCGGAGTTCGAGAAGCGGGTCGGCGCGCTCGCCATGGGGGCGACCACCTACCAGTGGGTGCGGGAGCACGACCCGGGCGCCTGGGCCTACACGCTGCCGGCCTGGGTGTTCACCCACCGCGAGCTGACCGGGTACCCGGGTGCGGACATCCGGTTCACACGGGCCGAGGTCCCCGACGTGCACGCCGAGATGGTGGCCGCGGCGGGCGACCGCGACGTGTGGATCGTCGGCGGCGGCGACCTGGCCGGCCAGTTCGCCGACCGCGGCCTCCTCGACGAGGTGGTCGTCTCGATCGCCCCGGTCACGCTCGGCGGCGGAGCGCCGCTGCTCCCCCGCCGGCTGGAGCTGGTGCGGACGGAGGAGGCGGTCAACGGGGAGTTCGTCTGCGTGCGCTACGACGTCGTCCGGCCCTGACGCCGGCGCCGTCCCGGGGTCGAGTGGGCAGGTGCGGTCGCCGACCCGCGCCGGCGCGCCGTGCGCGGCGACCGTGACCGCACGGTCGACGCGTCCGGACCCACTGACGCATGGTCATTCACAGTCGTGCATACTTCCTCGGGTGTCCAAGGTGCTCACGTCCCTGCCCGTCGGCGAACGCGTCGGGATCGCCTTCTCCGGCGGTCTCGACACCTCGGTGGCCGTCGCCTGGATGCGCGACAGGGGGGCGGTGCCCTGCACCTACACCGCCGACATCGGCCAGTACGACGAGCCCGACATCGGCTCGGTGCCCGGCCGGGCGGAGCAGTACGGAGCCGAGATCGCCCGGCTGGTCGACGCCCGCGCGGCGCTGGTCGAGGAGGGCCTGGCGGCGCTGACCTGCGGGGCGTTCCACATCCGCTCGGGCGGGCGCAGCTACTTCAACACCACCCCGCTGGGCCGGGCGGTCACCGGCACCCTGCTGGTGCGGGCCATGCTCGAGGACGACGTCCAGATCTGGGGCGACGGCTCGACGTTCAAGGGCAACGACATCGAGCGGTTCTACCGCTACGGCCTGCTGGCCAACCCGTCGCTGCGGATCTACAAGCCGTGGCTGGACGCCGACTTCGTCACCGAGCTCGGCGGGCGCACGGAGATGTCGGAGTGGCTCACCGCCCACGGCCTGCCCTACCGGGACAGCACGGAGAAGGCCTACTCGACCGACGCCAACATCTGGGGCGCCACGCACGAGGCCAAGTCCCTGGAGCACCTCGACGCCGGCCTGGAGATCGTCTCGCCGATCATGGGCGTGCGGTTCTGGGACCCGGCGGTGGAGATCGAGCCCGAGGACGTGACGATCGGCTTCGAGCAGGGCCGGCCGGTGTCGATCGACGGCAAGACCTTCGACAGCCCCGTCGACCTGGTGCTGGCAGCCAACGCGATCGGCGGCCGGCACGGGCTGGGCATGTCCGACCAGATCGAGAACCGGGTGATCGAGGCCAAGAGCCGCGGCATCTACGAGGCCCCGGGGATGGCGCTGCTGCACGCCGGCTACGAGCGGCTGGTCAACGCCATCCACAACGAGGACACCCTGGCGACCTACCACAGCGAGGGCCGCCGGCTGGGCCGGCTCATGTACGAGGGCCGCTGGCTGGACCCGCAGGCGCTGATGCTGCGGGAGGCCCTGCAGCGCTGGGTCGGGACGGCGGTCACCGGCGAGGTCACGCTGCGGCTGCGGCGCGGCGAGGACTACTCGATCCTCGACACCACCGGCCCGGCGTTCAGCTACCACCCGGACAAGCTGTCGATGGAGCGCACCGAGGACTCCGCGTTCGGCCCGTCGGACCGGATCGGCCAGCTGACCATGCGCAACCTCGACATCGCCGACTCCCGGGCCAAGCTCGAGCAGTACGCGGCGCTGGGCATGGTCGGCAGCGGGCACCCGCGGCTGATCGGCGCGGCGCAGGCGGCCTCGACCGGGCTGATCGGCGCGATGGACTCCGGCGGCGCCGAGGCGATCGCCTCCCGTGGCACCGTGACCGCCGACGAGCAGCTGCTGGACCGCGCCGCCATGGAGTCGGGCACCGACTGAGCCCCGGGTCCCCGGATCCGGTCACGGCACGAGGAGCGACGGCCGGCCACCTTGACAGGCAAGTGGCGACTTGCCTACAACTGTCCCGTGGACGCCCGCCCCGACCTGTTCAGGGCCCTCGGTGACGCGACGCGCCGCACCATCCTCGACGAGCTGACCGACAGGGACGGTCAGACGCTGTTCGAGATCTGCGGTCGGCTGACCATGAAGCACGGCCTGGCCTCCTCGCGTCAGGCCATCTCGCAACACCTCGCGGTGCTCGAACAGGCCGGCCTGGTCCACACCCGGCGGCAGGGCCGGTACAAGTTCCACCACATCGACACGAGCCCGCTGCGCTCGATCGTCGAGCGGTGGCCGATCGACCGAGAGGAACCCACCCCGTGATCCGCATCGCCATCACCAGCGTGCTCGTCGACGACCAGGCCAAGGCGCTCGCCTTCTACACCGAGAAACTGGGGTTCACCACGAAGACCGACGAGCCCGCCGGCGGGGCCCGCTGGCTCACGGTGGTCTCCCCGGCCGACCCGGACGGCGTCGAGCTGCTGCTGGAGCCGGACGGCCACCCGGCGGCGCGCCCGTTCAAGGACGCCCTGGTCGCCGACGGCATCCCGTTCACCCAGTTCGCCGTCGACGACGTGTACGCCGAGGTCGAGCGGCTCAAGGGGCTGGGCGTGCAGTTCACCCAGGACGCGGTCGACATGGGGCCGGTGGTCACGGCCGTCCTCGACGACACCTGCGGCAACCTGATCCAGATCGCCGCGGTGAAGTAGCCGCGCCGCTCCTCGGCGGAGACCCCTCGGCGGCTCCGTGGGGCACGCTGGCACCGTGGACCTGAACTCCGACCTCGGTGAGGGTTTCGGCCAGTGGCAGCTGGGGGACGACGACGCGCTGCTGGGCGTCGTCACCAGCGCGAACGTCGCCTGCGGCTTCCACGCCGGCGACCCGTCGATCATGCGGCGGGTGTGCGCGCGGGCGGCCTCGGCCGGGGTGGCGGTCGGCGCGCAGGTGTCCTACCGCGACCTGGCCGGGTTCGGCCGGCGCTTCGTCGACGTCGAGCCCGCCGAGCTGACCGCCGACGTGCTCTACCAGATCGGCGCCCTGGAGGCCTTCGCCCGGGTGGCCGGCACGCGGGTGCGCTACGTCAAGCCGCACGGGGCGCTGTACAACGCGATCGTCGGCCACGAGGAGCAGGCGGCGGCGGTCGTGCAGGCGGTGGTCGAGTACGACCGCGAGCTGCCGGTGCTCGGGCTGCCCGGGTCGGCCTGGCTGCGGCTGGCCGACGAGGCCGGGCTGACCACGGTGGCCGAGGCGTTCGCCGACCGCGAGTACACCCCAGAGGGCACGCTGGTCTCCCGGCGGCTGCCCGGCGCGGTGCTGCACGACGCCGACGAGATCGCCCGCCGCTGCGTCGCGATGGCCACCGGGGAGCCGGTGACCGACGTCGAGGGCGGCCTGCTGCGGCTGTCCCCGGAGTCCATCTGCGTGCACGGCGACACCCCGGGCGCGGTGGCGATCGCCCGGCGGGTGCGCGAGGCGCTCACCGCGGCCGGGGTCCCGCTGGCGTCCTTCACCGGCTGATGCGCGTCCTGCCCAGCGGGTCGACCGCGCTGCTGGTCGAGCTCGACGACCTCGACGCCGTCCTCGGCCTGTACGCCGCGCTCACCGCGGAGCCGCTCGAGGGCGTGCTCGACGTCGTCCCGGCGGCACGCACCGTGCTGCTGGTCACCGACCCGGCGGTGACCACCCTCGCCGCGGTCGAGCAGGCGGTGCGGCGCACTCCCCCGCGTCCGGGCCGCCGCGACGGCGGGGAGCTGGTCGAGCTGCCGGTCGTCTACGACGGCGCGGACCTGACCGACGTCGCCGGGCACCTCGGGGTGGATCCCGACGAGGTGGTGCGCCGGCACACCGGCACGACGTGGACGGTGGCCTTCTGCGGCTTCGCCCCCGGGTTCGGCTACCTGACCCCCGACGGCGAGCCGTGGGACGTGCCGCGCCGGGACACCCCGCGCACGAGGGTGCCGCCCGGGTCGGTGGGGCTGGCAGGCGGGTTCAGCGGCGTCTACCCGCGGGAGTCACCCGGCGGCTGGCAGCTCATCGGACGCACGGACGTGGCCGTCTTCGACGTGGCCCGCGACCCGGCCGCGCTGCTGCGGCCCGGTGTGCGGGTGCGGTTCGCGGCGGCATGACCCGCACCCTGACCGTGCTGGCCACCGGTCCGCTCACCACCGTGCAGGACGCCGGCCGCCCCGGGCTGGGCGCACTCGGCGTCGGCCGCTCCGGTGCCTGTGACCGCGCCGCCGCCGCGCTGGCCAACCGGCTGGTGGGCAACCACCCGGACGCCGCCGTGCTGGAGGCGACCCTCGGCGGGCTCGTCGTGCGGGCCGGCACCGACCTGGTGGTGACCACGACCGGCGCCCGCTGCTCCGCCGCGCACGACGCGCCGACCAGGCTCCGCGCCGGGGCCGAGCTCCGGCTGGGCCGGCCGGACACCGGGCTGCGCACCTACCTCGCCGTCCGCGGCGGCATCGCGGTCGAGCCGGTCCTCGGCAGCCGCTCGACCGACCTGCTCTCCGGCCTCGGCCCGCCGGTCCTCTCCTCGGGCGACGAGGTGCCCGTCGGGTCGGCCGCGGGTCCGATGCCGGGCGTGGACCTCGCGCCGGTGCCCGACCCGCCCGGCGGGGAGGTGACCGTGCGGCTGCTCCCCGGCCCGCGCCGGGACTGGTTCACCTCGCCCGCCGCGCTGACGGCGTCCGCCTGGGAGGTGACCGGCGAGAGCAACCGGATCGGGCTGCGGCTGGCCGGCGTCCCCCTGGCGCGGGCCCGCACCGGCGAGCTGGCCAGCGAGGGCATGGTGCGCGGCGCGCTGCAGGTGCCGCCGTCCGGGCAGCCGGTGCTCTTCCTCGCCGACGCGCCGGTGACCGGCGGCTACCCGGTGGTCGGCTACGTCGAGGACGCCGACGTCGACCGCTGCGGCCAGCTGCGCCCGGGCCAGACCCTCCGCTTCCGCGGCGCCGTCGCCCCCCGCTGAGCGCAGCCGCCGCTCAGGGGCGCTCAGCCGTCGCCGTGCGCGCGACGGCCGCTGCGACGACGAGGTCCTGCCAGGACATGCCGACGCTCGTGAACACCAGCGGCCGGTCGGCCGGCGGGGTGGCCGCGCCGGTCACGACCTCGCGCATGGGCACCAGGTCGTCGGCGCTCAGCGCGCCCTCGGCGATCGCGAGCACGACGTCCCCGGCCTCGCGCAGCGCGGTGGCGACGTCCTCGACCACGACGGTGGCCCGGCCCAGCAGCGCCGCGTCGAGCTCGCGTGCGTCGGGCTCGTGCGAGCCGACCGCGATCACCGCGGCCTCGTCGCGCAGCAGGCTCGAGTCGAACAGCGGCGCGCGGGCCGAGGTCGCGCAGACGACGACGTCCGCGCTGCCCAGGGCCTCGTCGGCCTGCGCCGAACCCAGCCGGACGGCGTCGAGGGACGCGCGCGACGGGTCCCGGAGCAGGTGGGTGACGCCGGCCAGCGGGCGGACGGCGGCCAGCGTGGCGACGTGCCCCACCGCCTGCGGCCCGGCCCCGACCACGGCGATCCGCAGCGGCCGGTCGGGCAGGGCCGGGAGGACGGCGGCGACCGAGACCGCGGGGGTCCGCAGCGTGGTCAGGGCCGTGCCGTCGAGCACCGCGCGCAGCCCCAGGGTCTCCCGGTCCAGGAGCAGGTAGGTGGCCTGGATGCGGGGCAGGCCGCGGGCCGGGTTGCCGGGGGCGACGGTGGCGACCTTCACCCCGGCCGCGGCCGCGGCCTCCGACGGCATGAGCAGGAACTGGCCGTGCGCGAGGCCGACCGCCGTGCGGGGTGGGTCGGTGGCCGGGTCGAGCCCGCCGCGCAGTGCGTCGGTGACCGCCCGGACCGCGCCGGCCGGGCCGAGCGCGGCGACGGCGTCCGCGTCGAGGAACCTCACCGCAGCACGAACCCGGGGACCAGCGGGTCGTGCGGGTCGACGGCGAACACGTGCTCGCCGGTGCGGTAGGCCATCCCGGTGACCTGCGGCAGCACCGCGCGGTGGCCGGCGACGTCGATGGTGTCCAGCACCCTCCCCGTGAAGGTGCTGCCGACGATGGACTCGTGCCGCAGCACGGTGCCGGCGGGCAGCCGGCCCTCGTCGGAGAGCACCGCGAGCCGGGCGCAGGTGCCCGAGCCGCACGGGGAGCGGTCGACCTCGCCGTCGGCGAAGACGGTGACGTTGCGCTGGTGCACCTGCCCGTCGGTGTCGCCGAGGTCGTCGAACCAGATGGTGCCGTAGACGCCGTTCTGCCGCGGGTCGTCCGGGTGGACGGCGTGGGCGGAGTCGTCGAGCGCCCACGTGACCTCCCGGCCGAGCGCGATGAGGTCGCCGAGGTGGTCCGGGGTGACCGACAGCCCCAGCTGCGCGGCCGGCAGCGTCGCGTAGATCGCCCCGCCGTAGGCGACCGTCACCGACACCGCGCCCCGGGAGGTGGTCACGGGCACCTCCCGGGCGACGACCCAGCTGGGCACGTTGACGAAGTCGACCGCCACCGTCCGGCCGCCCTCGCGGTGCACCCGCGCGGTCACCCGGCCCGAGGGCACGTCGACGACCACGTCCACGCTGCCGGTCTCCGGGGCCGCGACCCGGCCGGTGTCCACCGCCCACACGCCGAGCGCGATCGTGCCGTGCCCGCAGGCGGTCGAGAAGCCGTCCTTGTGCCAGAACAGCACGCCCAGATGGGCCCCGCCGTCGTCCGGCGGCACGACGAAACCGCCGTACATGTCCGCGTGGCCGCGCGGCTCCGAGCACAGCACCGCCCGCAGCGCCTGCACGTCGGGGTCCTCGACCGCCCGCACCCGGCGCTCGGCCACCGTCGTCCCCGGGATCGGCCCCGGGGGTTCGGCGACGATCCGGAACGGCTCCCCGCCGGTGTGGTAGTCGACCGTCTCGATGCGCGGAGGCAACACGGCGACACCCTACTGGGTAGACTGGTCTACCCAGTACCGGCGCGAGGAGCTGCCCATGTCCGACCGCGGACGCCGACAGACCGTGGACACCGGGACGTCGACCACGTCGGCTCGTGGCCCGGCTCGGGCTCGGCTGCTGGCAGCAGCGGCGGAGTGCTTCTACGACCACGGGGTCAACGGCACCGGGATCGACACCATCACCGCCGCCGCGGGCGTGGCGAAGATGAGCCTGTACAACAACTTCGCCGGCAAGGACGACCTGGTGCTGGCGTACCTCGCGGCGCGGCACGAGGAGTGGCTGGACCTCCACCGCCGCCGGCTGGCCGACGCGACCGACGCCCGGCAGCGGGTCGCCGCGGTGTTCGACGCCTACGTCGATCACGCCGAGATGGCCCACCGGCACGGCTTCCGCGGGTGCGGGCTGCTCAACGCGGCGGCCGAGCTGCCCGCCGGCGCCCCGGGGCGGCAGCTCGTCCGCCGGCACAAGGAGGAGGTCGAAGCGCTGCTGGCCGAGCACCTCGCCGAGCTCGACCGGCTGCCGGACACCCGGGTCGACGCCCTGGCCGAGCACCTGTCGTTCCTGCTCGAGGGCGCGATGGCCCGGGCCGGCCTGGAGGGCGACTCCCGCCGCCTGCACCGGGTCCGCGAGCTCGCCATGCAACTGGTCGACGCCGCCGCCGGCGGCGACGCGCGGTGAGGCACGGCGCGACGTACGGCAGCGTGTGCGTGCTGGCCGCAGCCGTCCTGTGGGGCACGACCGGCACCGCGGCGGCGCTGGCGCCCGGCGTCGGGTCGCTGGCGGTGGGTGCGGCGGCGATGGGGGTCGGCGGCCTGCTGCAGGCGGCGGCCGCGCATCGTGGACTGCGTGTCCACCGCGCCGGCCTGGCCGCGCAGTGGCGGACGCTGGCGGTGGCCGCCGGCGCGGTGGCCGTGTACCCGCTGGCCTTCTACTCCTCGATGCGCCTGGCGGGGGTCGCGGTCGGCACGGTCGTGTCCATCGGCTCGGCGCCGATGGCGGCCGCCCTCGTCGAGCGCGTCGTCGACCGTCGGCCGCTGTCCCGCCGCTGGGCGCTCGGCGCCACCGTCGGCCTGCTGGGCGTGCTGGCGCTGGCTCTCGCCCGCACGGGCGAGGAAGTGGCGGCCGGCGGTCCCGACGCCCAGCCCGTGCTCGGTGTCGCGCTGGGGCTGCTGGCCGGGGTCACCTACGCGCTGTACTCGTGGGGCGCCGCGCGGGTGATGCGCCGCGGCCTGCCCTCCCGCCCGGTCATGGGCGCGGTCTTCGGGGCCGGCGGCGTCCTGCTGCTGCCCGTGCTGCTGCTCACCGGCGCTCCCATCGTCGCGTCCTGGTCCAACGTCGCGGCCATGGCCTATCTGGCCGTGGTGCCGATGTTCCTCGGCTACGTGCTGTTCGGCCGGGGCCTGGCCGCCGTCCCCGCGAGCACCGCCACCACGCTCTCCCTGCTGGAGCCCGTCGTCGCGGCGGTCATCGCCGTCCTCGTCCTGCACGAACGGTTGTCGGCCCCGGGCTGGTGGGGGATGGCGATCGTGCTCGCCAGCCTGGTGCTGCTCACCGCGGACTCCCGTCGGGTGGGGGCGCACCCGGCGAGCAGTCCAGCGAGGAGCCCGTCGCGCGCGGTCGACGTCGTCTCGTAGCCGCCCTCGGGGACGGATCGGGCGACCGGCCGGTGCTGCGCGACGATGGCCGTCCCCGACACCCTCTGGAGGAGCCCGCGTGCAGACCGCCGACCCGGCGACCCGGACCGGCTCACCGCGGCGCCGGTGGGCGGTGCTCGCGCCCGCCGCCGTCCTCGTGCTGGTCGCGCTCTGCCTGCGCGGCCCGTTCGCCGCCGTGGGCCCCGTGCTGGGCGAGCTGTCCGCCGAGCTGTCCGTGCCCCGCGCCGCCCTGGCCGCGCTGACCGCGCTGCCGCTGGTCTGCTTCGGCCTGGTCTCCCCCGTCGCACCCGCGCTGGCCGCGCGGCTCGGGGTCCACCGCGCCGTCCTCGCCGGGGTGGCCGCCCTCGCCGCGGGGATCGCGCTGCGGCTGGCGGGCACCTGGGGCCTGTACGCCGGCACGGTGCTGCTGACGGCGGGGATCGCGGTGGCCAACGTGCTCGTGCCGGCCGCGGCGCGGGCCGAGTACGGCGACCGCAGCGCCGCGGCGGTCGGGGCCGCGGTGGCGTCCATGGGGCTGTCGGCGAGCCTGGGGGCGGGCCTGGCCCAGCCGCTGGCGGCGGCGACCGGCAGCGCGCTCACCGGCCTGACGCTGTGGTTGGTCCCGGTGCTGCTGGCCGCCGCGGCGATGGCGCTGCTCGCCGCCCGCCGGCCGGTCCGGGCCAGCGCGCCCGCGGCCCGGCTGCCGGTGGTCGCCGTCCTCCGCGACCGGGTGGCCCTGGCGGTCACGCTGTTCTTCGGTCTCCAGTCGCTGGCCTTCTACACGATGCTGAGCTGGCTGGCCGACGTCCTGGAGGACGAGGCGGGGGTGGCCCCGGTGACCGCCGGCGGGCTGGTCGCCGCGGCCGCCGCGCTCGGCGTCCCGTGCGCGCTGCTGGTCCCGCCGCTGGCATCGCGGCGGGCCGGCCAGCGGGCGTGGGTGGTCGGCGTGGGCGTGCCGTCGACCACCGCGATCACGGGCCTCGTCGTCGCCCCGGACGCCGCGCCCGCGGCGTGGGCGCTGCTGTGGGGGCTGGGCACGGGCGCGGCGTTCCCGCTGGCCATGACGCTGGTGCTGCTGCGCACGCGGGACGTCGCGCAGACCGGCCGGCTGTCGGCGGCCGCGCAGAGCGCCGGCTACCTGCTGGCCGCCACCGGCCCGCTGGCCGTCGGACTTCTGCACGACGCGACCGGCGGGTGGCGGCCGGGGCTGGCCGTGCTGCTGGTGCTGCAGGCCGCCCAGTTCGCCGCCGGGCTCGCCGCGGCCCGGCCGCGGCTGGTGACCGAGTCGCCGAGGGACGCCGGCCCCGCAGGCACGCGCCGCTGAGGCCGCCGGCCGGTGGCGCCCTGGGGTCGCCTCTGTGCCTGCCCACCGGCAGGGTGGGACCGTGCAGTCGAGGAGCCGGGAGCAGGAGGCGTCCATGGGGATCAGCGAGACCGCGGAGTGGCAGGCGCTGGCGCAGCACCACCGGGAGGTCGGCGACCGGCACCTGCGCGACCTGTTCGCCGAGGACCCCGCGCGCGGCGAGCAGCTCACCGCGCGCGCCGGGGACCTGTACCTGGACTACTCCAAGAACCGGCTGACCCGCGAGACGGTCCGGCTGCTCGTGGAGCTGGCCGAACGCGCCGGGCTGCGCGAGCGGACCGAGGCCATGTTCCGCGGCGAGCACATCAACACCACCGAGGACCGCGCCGTGCTGCACGTCGCGCTGCGCGACCCGCGCACCGGCGGCCTGGACGTCGACGGGCAGGACGTCCGCCGCGACGTGCACGGGGTGCTGGACCGGATGGCCGCCTTCGCCGACAGGGTGCGCGGCGGCGAGTGGACCGGGCACACCGGCGAGCGGATCCGGGCGGTGGTCAACATCGGCATCGGCGGCTCCGACCTCGGCCCGGCCATGGCCTACGCCGCCCTGCGCGACTACTCGGACCGGTCACTGAGCTTCCGGTTCGTCTCGAACATCGACCCGACCGACCTGGCCGAGGCCACCCGGGACCTCGACCCGGCGTCGACCCTGTTCATCGTCGCGTCCAAGACCTTCACCACGCAGGAGACGCTGACCAACGCCACGGAGGCCCGGCGCTGGCTGGTCGAGGGCCTCGGGGGCGAGGACAAGGCGGTCGCCAAGCACTTCGTCGCCGTCTCCACGAACGCCGAGAAGGTCGCCGAGTTCGGCATCGACACCGAGAACATGTTCGGCTTCTGGGACTGGGTCGGCGGCCGGTACTCGTTCACCTCGGCGATCGGGCTCTCCCTCATGGTCGCCATCGGGCCGCGGCAGTACCGCGAGCTGCTCGACGGCTTCTCCACCATGGACGAGCACTTCCGCACCGCGCCGTACGAGGAGAACCTGCCGGCGCTGCTGGGGCTGATCTCGGTCTGGTACGTCGACTTCTTCGGCGCGCAGAGCCAGGCGGTGCTGCCGTACTCGCAGTACCTGGCCCGCTTCCCGGCCTACCTGCAGCAGCTGTGCATGGAGTCCAACGGCAAGTCGGTGCGGCTGGACGGCTCACCGGTCGACGTGCCCACCGGCGAGATCGTGTGGGGCGAGCCGGGCACCAACGGCCAGCACGCCTTCTACCAGCTGCTGCACCAGGGCACGGTGCTCGTACCGGCGGACTTCCTCGCCTTCGCCCGGCCCAACCACGACCTCGACGGCATGCACGACCTGTTCCTGGCCAACTTCCTCGCCCAGCCGCGCGCGCTCGCCTTCGGCCGCACGGCGGAGGAGGTGGCCGCGGAGGGGACGGCACCGGACGTCGTCCCGCACAAGGTCATGCCGGGCAACCACCCGTCCAACGCGATCGTCGCGCCGGAGCTGACGCCGTCGGTGCTCGGGCAGCTGGTCGCCGCCTACGAGCACCGCGTCTTCACGCAGGGCGTGGTGTGGGGCATCAACCCGTTCGACCAGTGGGGCGTGGAGCTGGGCAAGGTCATGGCCAACCAGCTGGCGCCCAAGCTGCAGAGCGAGTCGGCGCCCGCGTACGACTCCGACTCCTCGACCGACGCGCTGGTGCGGCTGCTCCGGCAGGGCCGCGGCCGCCCGGCCTGAAGAAGGACCCCGTCCTCCCCACCCCTCGCAGGCTCGGGGCGGGACCCGGGACGGGGCCGGAGGAACCTCACTGCTGGCCGCGGAGCTCCTCGAGGATCGGCGCGGCGACCGTGAAGGCGTGGTTGGCCGCGGGCACGCCGGCGTAGACGGCGGCGTGCTGGATGACCTCGGCGATCTCCTCGTCGGTCAGCCCGTTGTTCTTGGCAGCCCGCACGTGCAGCGCGAACTCGTCCCAGTGGCGCAGCGCGATGGTGATCGACAGGGTCACCAGGCTGCGGTCGCGGCGGGCCAGCCCGGGCCGCTGCCAGACGTCGCCCCAGGCGACCCGGGTGATGAAGTCCTGGAAGTCGGCGGTGAACGGCGTCGTCCTCGCCACGGCGCGGTCGACCCAGGCGTCGCCGAGCACCTCGCGCCGGGTGCGCATCCCGGCGTCCCGCCGCTGCTGGTCGTCGCTGGAGGTCACAGGTGGCCGCCGGCCGCGTCGAGGTGGCCCAGCAGCGCGCCGGTGACCTCCAGGGACGACTCCAGGTTGGGCAGGTGTGCCCCCGGGCTCACCGACACCAGCGACGCCCCGGCGATCCCGTCGGCGATCAGCTGCTGGTGCGGCGGCGGCAGCGCCGGGTCCTCGGCGCCCGACACCACCAGCGTCGGGGCGGTGATCCGCGCCAGGTCCTCGCGCAGGTCCACGGCGGCCACCACCTCGCAGCACAGCGCGTAACCCTCGTCGTCGGCCGCCGTGATCATCGCCTCCAGCCGGGCGACGAGGTCCGGGTGCGCCGCCGCGTGGGCCGGCGTCAGCCACCGGCTCACCACCGTGGGCGCCAGCGGCGCCGTCCCCCCGGAGCGGGCCGCGGCCGCCCGGTCGAGGAAGCCCTGCGGATCGGGCTTCGCCGAGGTGGCCAGGGCCACCAGCCGGCCGACCCGGTCGGGCTCGCGGGCGGCCAGCCGCATCGCCGTCATCCCGCCCAACGACAACCCCACGACGTGCGCCCGCCGCGCCCCCAGCCGGTCCAGCAGCGCGACGACGTCGTCCACCAGGTCGTCGAGGGTGTACGGGCCGGCCGGCGCGGGCGACTCGCCGTGGCCCCGGGTGTCGTAGCTGACGACCCGGAAGCGCTCGGCCAGCGCGGGCACCTGCGGGTCCCACATGCCGCGGGTGGCGCCCAGTGAGTTGGACAGGACGACGACCGGCGCGTCGGCCGGCCCGTCCTCGGTGTACGAGACCTCGACGGCTGTCACTTCTCCCCTTCGACCAGTGCGGCGTGCTCGGCGAGCGCGGCGTCGACCTGGGCGCCCGCCTCCCCCACGTCGGGTGTACCGGCGGTGAGCACCGCGCGCACGTCGACGTCCGTGCGGGCGGCCACCACCTCGGCGAGTGGCCGGCCGCTGTCACGGGCCTCGCGGACGGCGGCGGCCGCGGCGTCGTGCGCCGCGCCCCTACCGAGGGTCGGCGCCAGCGCCTCGGCGAGCGCGCCGGCGAGCGGGCCCTCGGCGGCCGCCGCGGCGGTGGCGGCCATGCGCGCCGTGTCCGGCCGCAGCCCGCGCAGGCTCTCGGCCAGCCAGGACGCCGCCGACCCCACGGTGGTGAGCAGCCCGGTCAGGGCCGGCCACTCGCTGTGCCAGGCGCCGGCGGCGCGCTCGTGCTCCTGCTCCATCGCCGACAGCAGGGTGGCGACCAGCCCCGGCGCGCGGCGGGCGCAGGCCCGGGCGGAGATCGCGGCGACCGGGTTGCGCTTGTGCGGCATCGCCGACGACCCGCCCCGCCCGTCGGCGACCTCGGCCACCTCGCCGACCTCGGTCTGCGCGAGCAGCACGACGTCGACCGCGACGGTGGCGACCACACCCGCGGCGGCACCGAGCGCCCCGGCGAGGTCCGCGACCGGCAGCCGGACGGTGGACCACGGGACGGCGGTGCTCGTCAGCTGCAGCTCCTCGGCCAGCGCCGCGCGCAGCGGGACCCCTGCCCCGCCGCTGGCGGCCAGCGTGCCGACCGCGCCGCCGTACTGCACCGGCAGCTCGGCGACCACCTCGGCGAGGCGGAGGCGCGCGCCGTCCAGGCCGGCCAGCCAGCCGGCCGCCTTGAGCCCGAAGGTCGTGGGCAGCGCCTGCTGCATCAGCGTGCGCCCGGCCACGACGTCGTCCCGGTGGGTGCGGGCCAGCCCCGCCGCGGTCTCCGCCGCGGCGGCGAGGTCGGCGTCGAGGGCCGCGACGGCGTCCCGGGCCAGCAGCAGCAGGGCGGTGTCGAGGACGTCCTGACTGGTCGCGCCGACGTGGACCGCGACCGCGTCCCGCTCCCCCACCGCGTCCTGCAGGACGCGCACCAGCGGCGGCACCGGGTTGCCGGCGTCCGCCGCCCGCGCGACCACGGAGGCGAGGTCGAGCCGCTCCGGGTGCGCGCAGGCGGCGGTGACCGCGTCGGCGGCCGTGGCGGGCACCAGGCCGGTGCGGGCCGCCGCGCGCGCCAGGGCCGCCTCGACGGCGAGCAGCGACCGGAACCAGGCGTCGTCGGAGACGGCGGCCGCCGCCCCGCCGCGGGCGAAGGTCCCGTCGAAGAGCGTCATACGGCGAAGAACACCGTCTCCCGGTCGCCCTGCAGGTGCAGGTCGAGGCGGTAGCCGTCGTCCGTCGGCGTCGCGATCAGCGTCTGCCGGCGGTCCTCGGGGAGACCGGCGAGGACGGCGTCCTGCGCGTTGGCCTCGGCCTCGTCGGCGAAGTAGACGCGGGTGACGACGCGGTCGAGCAGGCCGCGGGCGAACAGCGAGACGTCGACGTGCGGCGCCTGCAGGCCGCCCTCGCCGTCGGGCACCCGGCCGGGCTTGAGGGTGAAGAGGCCGAACTCGCCGGGGGGGTCGACCGTCTGCACGCGGGCGTACCCGCGGAAGCCGGGGTGGGACGCCGCGCCGCGGGGGTCCTCGGGCGACGGGAAGCGGCCGTCCGGGTCGGCCTGCCAGGTCTCGATCATGGCGTCGGGGACGAGGTCGCCCGCGCCGTCGAACACCCGGCCGCGGATCCAGATGCCACCCTCGGTGCCCTCGGCGGCGGCCCAGGCGCCGTCCGGCCAGGTCAGGCCGATGGCCAGGTAGGGCCCGACGGTCGCGCTCGGGGTGGTGCCCAGCCGGAACGGCTCGGTGAGGAAGCCGGTGCCGCGCCGGCCGGAACGCGGCTGGAACGGGGTGGCCGGGTCCGGCGGGACGTCCAGCGGGTTCACGCGACGTCCCCGTCGTCGTCGGTCTCGAACGGGGTCTGCTCCGCGCCGCGGAGCACGACGTCCCACTCGAAGGCGAGCGCCCAGTTGTCCTGGGTGCGCTCCAGGGAGTACCGGCTGACCGCCCGGTGGCGCGCCGCGGCGGGGATGGAGGTGAAGATCGGGTCCTGGCCGAACAGCGGGTCGTCCGGGAAGTACATCTGCGTGACCAGCCGCTGGGTGAAGGCCCGGCCGAACAGGCTGAAGTGGATGTGCGCCGGGCGCCAGGCGTTGTGGTGGTTGCCCCACGGGTAAGCGCCGGGCTTGACCGTCATGAACTCGTAGCGGCCCAGGCTGTCGGTGACCACCCGGCCCAGCCCGTCGAAGTGCGGGTCGAGCGGCGCCGGCCAGGTGTCGACCACGTGCCGGTAGCGGCCGGCGGCGTTGGCCTGCCACACCTCGACCAGCGCGTCGGGCACCGGCCGCCCGTCGCTGTCGAGCACGCGGCCGTACACGAGGATCCGCTGGCCGATCGCCTCACCGCCGTTGCGCAGCGTCAGGTCGGCGTCGTGGGGCAGCACCCGGTCCTCGCCGAGCACCGGGCCGGTGATCTCGGTGAGCCGGTGCGGCAGGTCGACCGGCGTCCGCAGCGGCGCGCGCAGTGCCGTGCTCCGGTACTCGGGGAAGCCGACGGGGGTGCGCAGGGCGGCGTCCTCGCGCACGTACCCCGGCAGGACCAGCCCGCCCTGCGATGTGGTCCCGGTCATGTCCAGGACCGTAGGGCCGGAGGGCTGCCCTGCCCAAGCCGGGACTTCCGGCCAGTGGGAGACCGCACCCGTGGGGGCCGCCCCCGTCACCGCCCCGGCCGGTCGCGTCCGGCGGCGAGGTACGCGTGCACCAGCGTCACCGCCAGCGCGCCCTCACCGACGGCGGAGGCAACCCGCTTGACCGAACCCTGGCGCACGTCCCCGGCGGCGAACACTCCCGGGGTGCTGGTCTCCAGCAGCGCCGGCGGCCGGTGCAGGGGCCAGGCCGGGTCGACGTCGCCTGCGGTCAGCGCGGCGCCGGTGAGCAGGAACCCCCAGGGGTCGCGGGCCAGCACCCCGGCGAGCCAGCCGGTGCGCGGCTCGCTGCCGATCATCACGAACAGCATGCCCGGCTCCTCGGTCTCCGCGCCGGTGTCCAGGTCGCGCAGCACGACCCTCTCCAGGACGTCGGCGCCCCGGCCGCCGACCACCTGGACCCGGTACCGGACCTCGACGTTCGGCAACGCGACCAGCTCACGGATCAGGTACTCCGACATCGTCTCGACCAGGGACTCCCGGCGCACCAGCAGGTGGACCCGGTCGGCGTAGCGCGACAGGTGCACCGCCGCCTGCCCGGCCGAGTTGCCGGCCCCGACGACGAAGACCTGCCGCCCGCGCATGGCGGGGGCCTCGCTGACCGCCGCGCCGTAGAAGACGCCCCGGCCGGTGAACGCCTCCAGCTCCGGCACCCCGATCCGCCGCCAGCTGGCCCCCGCGGCCACCACCACGGTGCGCGCGAGCACCGAGGCCCCGTCGCTGAGCGTGAGCCGGTGCAGCCCGTCCTCCGACGTCAGGGCCTGCGCGGTGCGCATGAAGGAGAAGGAGGTGCCGAACGCCCACGCCTGCTGGTAGGCCGACGCCGCGAGCCGGCTGCCGCTGACGCCGGTCGGGAAGCCGAGGTAGTTGCGGATCAGCGAGCTCGTGCCCGCCTGACCGCCGACCGCCTCGCACTCCACCTGCAGCACCGACAACCCCTCCGACGCGGCGTAGACGCTGGCCCCGAGCCCCGCCGGCCCGGCACCGACGACCGCGACGTCGTGGACGACGGTCGGGTCCAGCGGGTCGAACAGGCCGAAGGCGTCGGCCATCTGCAGGTCGCTGGGCGCCTGCAGCACGATCTGCTCGGGACGGAAGCGCACCACCACCACGGGCAGCCGCGGCTGCTCGAGACCCAGCTCGGCCAGCAGCTCCCGTCCCGTGGGCGAGCCGGCCTCGTGGAAGCCCAGCGGGATGCGGTTGCGGGTGAGGTGGTCGCGCAGGTGCTGGGCGTGCGGATCCCACCTGTCCCCGATGATCCGCACCGCCTCGAACCCGCCGCCCTGCCGGGAGGACCACTCGTCGAGGACCTCGGTGACCGCGTGGTGGAACTCCTCGTCGGCGCGCCCCCGGGGGACGTAGAGCCAGCGGTCCAGCTGCCCGACCGTGATCGCCTCGAAGATGGGCCGGGCCGTCTCCCACGCCCCCCAGCGGACCAGCGCCACGGCCATCGCCTCGGGGTGGGTGCCGTGCAGGCCGCGGAGCACGCGCAGCCCGTCGGGGTCGGCGTCGCCCAGCCCGCCGAGGAGCAGGGCGACCGGCGGGTCGCCGCGAGCGGTCAGCGCCTCGTCCACCCGGACCGGGTCGTCGCAGGAGAAGACGAGGTAGTCCGCGCCGTACCGGCGCTCCAGCTCACGGGTCGTGGTCGTCCGCACGCCGTCGTCCCGGGTGACGACCACCAGCGCTCCCCGGCATCCCTCGGTCACGGCGCCCGCCGCTCCGACGCGGAGACCATCCGCCACCCGGCCGCGCCCGTGGCGACGACCGCGACCGTGAGGACCGCGAAGACCCACGCGGCGGGGCTGCCCCACTCCACCGTGCCCGGATGGCGGAGCACGGCCAGCGCCACGAGGACGCCGAAGACGGTGTAGGCGACCGCCGCCGTCCGCAGCCGCCGCAGGTCACCGGCGGCCGCGGCCAACGCCGTCGCCAGGCCGAAGGCCACGAGCCACGCGGCCACCACCCGCGCGGTCAACGGGGTCAGCTGCCACGGCCACAGCGCCGCAGCGGTCGACGGCACGGTGAACAGCGCGGCGCCGACCGCGAGCAGCACCGCCGACTCGACCGCCAGCGCTGCGCGCAGCACCGGCGGCACCGGGTGGCGTGGGGGCGGGTCGGCTCCCGGCGCCCGCTCCTGCGGTACCAGCACCGCGAGCATGCACACGGGGACGACGACGTAGACGGCCAGCCAGAACCAGGCCGCGACCCGGGCCAGCAGCGGCCGGTCGGCGAACTCCGGCTGCAGGTGGAACCGGTCCAGGTGCAGCAGCGTGGCGGCGAGCGTCGCGACGGTGAACAGCAGGATGGTCAGCACCGGGACCCGGCTGTGCGCCCACACCGGGTCCCGCAGCGAGAGCACCACGAGGACGCAGCCGGCCGCGTAGCCCGCGCCGAGGAAGGCCGCGGTCAGCGGCGGGTGGATGGTCCAGGCGAACGAGCGGTCGGTGCGGTCCGCCAGCACGTAGAGCGTGACGACCGCGAGCGCGGTCAGCACGCTGAAGGCGACCAGCAGGGCGGACATGGCCGGCAGCAGCCGGCGGACGCCGGCCGGGGTGTCGACGGCGGTCGGGGCACGGTCCACGAGTACTCCCGAGTGCGTCGGGCCCCGTGCTGTCGTCGTGCCCAGCCATCGAACCACCGCCCCGCGGCACTGTCACCGGCTTTGCGGCCGGCGCGGCGCCGGAGGGGCCGGCGGCGGTCACCGCTGCGCTGCTGACCGGGCCGGGCCCGACTCCGGATCCGTGGTGCCGCCGGCGTACTGGTCGAGGGGCGCGGTGCCCGGGTGGGCCACGGTGAACCGGCCGAACGCCCGGTCGGCGCCGAGGTGGCCCGGCCGCGTCCCCACGGGCGCGACCGGCCGCCCGGCGGGCAGCGCGCAGCGGTACTCCAGGGCGCGGAAGGCGGCCAGCGGCCTCGGCGAGAGCTCCAGCCCGCGCAGCTCGTCGGCCACCGCGTGGGCGCCCAGCACCAGCTCACCGGCGCCCGGGCCGGGTCGGGCCTGCCACCACGCGAACACCGGGACCACCGTCTCGACCAGCTGCCCGCCTCGGGTGGACCACAGGGTCCGCGACCGGCTGCCCAGCAGCGCCGGACCCCGGACGCGCACCGTGTGCGTCAGCACCTCGGTCCCGCCCTCGGACAGCCGCACCCGGTGGCGGTCCGGGGCGTCGAGGAAGTCCATGTCGGCGACGGACTTCGGCAGGCCCCACAGCTCCCACCCCACGTCCCGGGCCTCCCGGGAGGTCACCGGGAGGTACAGCACGAAACCGCCCACGGCACGCCCGGCCCGCGGCCGGCCGCGCAGCGCCGGCCCGCCCACCACGCCGGCCGTCACCCCCACCTCGCCGTACGGAGCCAGCGTGCGGGTCCCGCCGTCGGGAGCGGTCCAGGTGACGGTCCGGTAGCGGAAGGCGTGGACCGAGACCAGCGTCCGGCCGCCCCGCCAGCGCAACGGCCGCAGCAGGTCGCCCGGCAGTGCCGCCGCCACGGCCGCGTACGAGGCCGTGTGGTAGGAGCTGGCCACCTCGGCGTCGTGGTAGAGGAGGGGCAGACCCATCCGACCGTCCTCATAGCCCGGCTCCTGCTGGCTCGGCACGGTCATCCGGTCCTCCCTGCACGGGGCACAGCGCGACCCGACGGGCACGTCGTGACGCCGTCCGGCCGGCTCAGCACACGACGCGGCGGGCCGTCCGGCGAGGGTCCGAGGTCCCCCGGCTGCGGTCCGTTCCCGGGGGCCACGGCCGGTCACCGTACGATTCCTTCCGCTGAGTGGGAGGCTGGCCGCATGGCGGGTCGGGCCGGAACGGGCGGGCGGTCGGTGACCTCACGGGCCCTGCAGGTGCTCGACGCGTTCGACAGCACCGCCCCGCGGCTCACGCTGTCGGAGATCGCCGAGCGCTCCGGCACGCCGCTGTCGACCGCGCACCGGCTGCTCGGCGAGCTGACCGCCTGGGGGGCGCTGCGCCGCCGCCCCGACGGGCGCTACGAGATCGGCCGCAAGCTGTGGGACCTCGGCCTGCTCGCCCCCGTCCAGCTCGAGCTGCGCCAGGTGGCCACCCCGTTCCTGCTCGACGTGCACACCGCGACCCGCGACACCGTGCACCTCGCCGTCCGGGAGGGCCGCAGCGCGCTCTACGTCGAGCGGGTGTCCGGCCGCGAGTCGGTGCCGGTGGTCAGCCAGGTGGGCAGCCGGCTGCCGCTGCACGCCACCGGCGTGGGCAAGGTGCTGCTGGCCGCCGCACCCGACGACGTGGTCGACGCCGTCCTGCGGGCCCCCACCCGCGAGACCCGGCACACCGTCGTCGCCCCCGCGCGGCTGCGCCGGGAGCTCGCCGAGGTGCGCCGCCGCGGGTACGCGCGCACCGCCGAGGAGATGTCGCTGGGCACGCTGTCGCTCGCCGTCCCGGTGCGGGTGGAGCGGCCGGCCGGACCGGCGGTCGTCGCGGCGCTCGGCGTCGTCGTCCCCAGTCACCGGCGCGACCTGCTGCGGCTGGTGCCCGTCCTCGAGGTCGCCGCGCGGGGGATCGGCCGTGAGCTGTCGCGGGTGCACGCCTTCCACTGAGCGGGAGCCGGCGGTTCCCACGGGGACGTGGCCACGGTCACACTCGACGCGTGCGCACTCAGGTGGGGATCATCGGCGCCGGCCCGGCCGGCCTGCTGCTGTCGCGGCTGCTCGCGCTGCAGGGCATCGACTCCGTCGTCCTGGAGAACCGGTCGCGGGACTACGTGGAGGCCCGCGTCCGCGCCGGCATCCTCGAGCAGCACACCGTCGACACGCTGACGGCCGCCGGGCTCGGCGACCGGCTGCACCGGCAGGGGCTGGAGCACTCCGGCATCCACCTGCAGTACCCGGGCACCCGGCACACGCTGGACTTCCCGTCGCTGTGCGGGCGGAGCGTGTGGGTCTACGGGCAGACCGAGGTGGTCAAGGACCTCGTCGCCGCTCAGCTGGACGGCGGCCCGCCGCTGCTGTTCGAGGTCTCCGACGTGCAGCCGGAGGGCGTCGACACCGACAGCCCGCGCATCCGGTTCACCGATGCGGCAGGCGCGCCCCAGGTGCTCGAGTGCGACGTCGTCGCCGGTACCGACGGCTTCCACGGGCCCTCGCGGGCCACGGTGCAGGAGGCCGGCGGCCGGGTGTGGGAGCGCACGTATCCCTACGCCTGGCTGGGCATCCTCGCCGACGCCACCCCCGCCACCGACGAGCTGGTCTACGCCTGGCACCCCGAGGGGTTCGCGCTCTACTCGATGCGCTCACCCTCGGTGTCGCGCCTCTACCTGCAGGTCGATCCGTCGGAGCGGATCGAGGACTGGTCCGACGAGCGGATCTGGGACGCCCTCGACACCCGCATGGCGCTGGAGGGCTGGTCGGTCAACCGCGGCCCGGTGACCGAGAAGTCGATCCTGCCGATGCGCTCGTTCGTCAGCGCCCCGATGCGCCGCGGCCGGCTCTTCCTCGCCGGGGACGCCGCGCACATCGTCCCGCCGACCGGCGCCAAGGGCCTCAACCTCGCCGTCGCCGACGTCACCCTGCTCGCCCAGGCACTGGTGCGGCTGCTGCAGGACAAGGAGACCGACCTGGTCGACTCCTACTCCGACCGGGCGCTGGCCCGCGTCTGGCGGTGCACCCACTTCTCGTGGTGGATGACCTCGATGCTGCACCGCTCCGGCGACGACTTCGACGCCCAGCTGCAGCTCGCCCAGCTGCGCCGCGTGTGCTCGTCGGAGACCGCCGCGCGCGAGCTGGCGGAGAACTACACCGGCCTGCCCCTCGGGTCGTAGCGCCTGTCCCGGGGATCTCCGCGGAGCACGTCGGTGGAGCGATCCGGCCAGCCGCCTGGATCGCCTCGCCACCGTTGCGGCCGGCCCCCGGGACCAGCCACCATGGACGCGGCGCCAGCTCCGGAGGTCCCATGCGCACGTCCCTCGTCGCCCTCTCGGTGTTCACCGGGGTCGCTGCCGGCGTCCTGGCACCGACCCCGGCCGGCGCTGCCCCCGTCGCCCCGGCCTCGGCCGCGGTCACGGAGTCCACCGAGGCCCTCGCCGCCCCGCTCCGGCCATGCCGCCTCGACCGCGGTTGGTGGGAGCACGCCAGAGCGATCCTCGGCCTCGACTGCTGACCCCCCGCCCCCTGTGGCAGCGGCCGGACGCCGGCCAGCCGACGGGCCCGGGACCGGCAGGAGAGGCCCTGGGGGCTTTCCGCGCGCGAAAGGCACTCCCCGGTCGGTGACGCGGGTCGACGACCTCGACCGACTGGCCCTGGTGCTCCAGGGGCCAGGGTCTCTTCTCCGCGGGTGGTGGAGCCGCGGGCTCCTGCCCGGCCGGCGGCGGGCACGCGCTGCCGGCGCAGAGCGGCAGCTGGGACCACCACCTCCGGCACGGGTGAGCGGGTGCACCGGCCACCGAAGGCGCCCCCGGCGTCAGCGGCCGGCGTCCAGGAGGGCCAGCACCGCCGCGGCGGTGCCGGCCGCGCTGCTCCACCCGACTGCTGCGCCCGGGGGTTCGGGGAGGTGGCCGCTCGCGGAGCCGCTCAGGGGTGCCAGCGGACCTCGACCCTGGTCCAGGTGACCTCGAGCCCGCCGGGGAGCAGCTGCGTTCCCGCGTCGGCACCCACCCGCTGCCGCGCCATCCGGCCGGCCAGCTCGATCGCCTTGGCGGCCGCGGCCGCGGTGAGCGCGACCGCCGAGACGGTGAGCAGCGGCCCGGCGATCGCCAGGCGCGCGAGCGCCGGGACCAGCGAGGGCAGCGGCTGCGGCGCCACGCCGCGACCTCCCGGGACCGCGGTCCCGTCCCTCCCGATGATCGCGTCGGGCTCGACCGGCTGCTGATCGGTCATCGCGTCCTCCGTCCCCCAGGCACGGTCCATCGTGACCTACGCGGGCACCCCGGCGCGAGGGCGGTGCCCAGGTGCCTTCCGCGCGCGGAAGGCACCTAGCGGCCGGTGTCGAGCAGGGTGAGGACGGCGTCCGCGGTGCCGGGCGCGAGCGGCAGGTGCGGCAGGACGGCGGGCAGCTCGTCGGGCTCGATGCCCTCCGCCAGCAGCGCGGCGAGCACCCGGTCCGCCTGGACAGGCGGGACCGGCTCGTCGAACCCGCTGAGCGCGGCCCGGGCGAGGAAGACCGCACCCGACGCGGCCGGGTCCGCGCCGGACGGTGCGGACGGCGGCGGTGCGGCCGCCTCGCGGGTCAGCGCCTCGGCCGCCCGCACCAGGGACAGCGGCAGCCCCTCGGCCTCCACCTCCAGCAGCGGGACGTCGGCGAGCGCGGCCAGCACCAGGTGCTCGGCCTCGGTCCGCAGAGCGGCCTCCCACTCCCCCGCGCGGACGACGCCGACCAGGTCGCCGCCGTCCTCCCCGAGGTCGTCGAGCAGCTCGGCCCACTCCGCCGGCCGGGTCGCCCGCGCGCGCTCCGCGGCCAGCACGCAGGTGGCCAGCACGAACGGTTCGAGCACCTCCCGGTCGAAGCGGTCGGCGTGGACCACACCCGCGGCGTCCACGGCGTTGAGCACGTCGCGGAAGCTGCCCGGCCGGGCGTCGCCGAGGTCGAGCCGGCCGTCCTCCTCGCCCGACACCGGCTGGCCCCGGGCGATCCGGTCGCCGATGGTGCCGCCGGTCTCGGCCAGCCGCCCGCGGCGCCGTTCGTGGTGCGGACGGTCGGACAGGCCCACGCTCCACGCGCAGGCCTCGGCGATCAGCGCGGGCAGCCGCTCCCGCAGCACCTCGCGGCCCAGCTGGCCCATCCAGTCGACGTCGAACACGCCCCCAGCCTCCGTGACCCACTGGAACGGCTCCTCCGCAGGGGCCCGTCGCGAGCCTGCCAGGGCTGGGGAGCGGAGGGGTCCTCCCTCAGCCGAACAGCTCGCCCAGGAACGACTGCTTGCGCTTGCCCGGGTGCCCGTAGCCGGAGGAGTGCCCCTGCTTCTTCGACACCTGGTTGAGCACCTCGCCGACCACGGCACCCAGCCCGCCGGCACCCGTCCCGGCGGCGCCGTACCCGGCCGACCCGTGACCCGACCCGCCGTGCACCGCCTGCCCCGAGGAGGACGGGCCGGACGCCGCCGCGGACGACCGGCCGCCGTCGTGCCAGGCGGTCTCGGCGTCGATCAGCCGCTCCAGCTCACCGCGGTCGAGGAAGATGCCGCGGCACTCGGCGCACTGGTCGACGTGCACCCCGTTGCGCTCGTAGGTGCGCATCGCGCCGTGGCACTTGGGACAGGTCAGCTCCATGGCCGGGCAACGGCCGGCGCACCACGCGCGTTCCCCCGCGTCCTCCGGCCCGACCCGGCGTCCGCACCGGCGACGGTGTGCGCGGATGCGCAGGGAGCGACCCGAGAACTGCGCATCCGCGCCCACCGACGGGGTGCCCCGGCGCCAGCGACCGACACGCCGCAGACGCCTGCGCCCCGGGGGCTACCCGTCGGTAGCAAGTGTGGGATCGTCGGTCTCCCACCCTGCGAGACGGCGACTCCACCGCCGTCAGGAGAGAGGCCCGATGCGGTTGCAACTGTCCCCGGAGCTGGAGGCCTTCCGGGAGGAGATGCGCACGTTCTTCACCACCCAGGTGCCGCAGGAGATCCGCGACACCGTCGCGGCCCGCCGGGACCTGACCAAGGACCAGTACGTCCAGGCCATGCGGACGCTCAACGCCGCGGGCCTGGCCGTGCCGCACTGGCCCGTGGAGTGGGGTGGGCGGGGCTGGACGCCGCTGCAGATGCACATCTGGCGCGAGGAGATGCAGCTGGCCTGCGTCCCCGAGCCGCTGCCCTTCAACGCCAGCATGATCGGCCCGGTCATCGCGGCCTTCGGCAACCAGGAGCAGAAGGAGCGCTTCCTGCCGAGGACGGCGAACATCGACATCTGGTGGTGCCAGGGCTTCTCCGAGCCCGACGCCGGCTCGGACCTGGCGAGCCTGCGCACCACCGCCGTCCGCGACGGCGACGACTGGGTCGTCAACGGCCAGAAGACCTGGACGACGCTGGGCCAGCACGCCGACTGGATCTTCTGCCTGGTCCGCACCGACCCGACCGCGGAGAAGAAGCAGCGCGGCATCTCGCTGCTGGTCTTCCCGATGGACACCCCGGGCGTCACGCTGCGTCCGATCCAGCTGATCGACGGCGGGCACGAGGTCAACGAGGTCTTCTTCGAGGACGTCCGCGTCCCGGCGGAGGACCTCATCGGCGAGGAGAACCGCGGCTGGGACTACGCGAAGTTCCTGCTCGGCAACGAGCGCGTGGGGATCGCCCGCATCGGCGCCTCCAAGCGGCTGCTGGCGCAGGCCAAGTCGTTCGCGGAGCAGGTCACCGCCGGCGGCCGCCCGCTGGCCGAGGACCCGCGGACGGCCGACCGCATCGCCGAGCTGGAGAACGAGCTGCTGGCGCTGGAGCTCACCGCGCTGCGCGTGGTGGCGCACTCCGCCGACGGCAAGCCGCACCCGGCGTCCTCGGTGCTCAAGCTGCGCGGTTCGGAGCTGCAGCAGGACATCACCGAGCTGGTCGTCGACCTCGCCGGCCCGCTCTCGCTGTCCTCGTTCGCCGACGGCGGTTCCGAGGTCCCCGACTGGGCCCGCGTGGCCACGCCGGAGTACCTGAACTACCGCAAGGTCTCCATCTACGGAGGCTCCAACGAGGTGCAGCGCACCATCATCGCCGGCACGATCCTGGGGCTCTGAGGCAACCGTGGACTTCACCTTCGACAGTGAGCAGAACGACCTCCGCGAGGCCGTGCGCGGTCTGCTGGAGCGCGCCTACGGCGACGGCGAGCAGCGCCGCCGGGTGACCGGCACCGACCCGGGCTTCGACGAGAAGACCTGGTCGCGGCTGGCCGAGATGGGCCTGCTGGGCCTGCCCTTCGCCGAGGAGCACGGCGGCATGGGCGCCGGCCCGATCGAGGTGGCGATCGTCGCCGAGGAGATCGGCCGCGTGCTGGCACCCGAGCCGTTCGTCGAGGCCGTCGTCCTCGCCGGTGGGCTGGTCGCCGCCGCCGGCACCGACGCCCAGCGGTCCGAGGTCCTGGGCGGCATCGCCGAGGGGACGACGCTGGCCGCCGTCGCGCACGCCGAGCCCGGCACCCGCTGGAGCCCGTCGGCGTCGGCCGTCACCGCCACGCAGGACGGCGGCTCGTGGACGGTGACCGGCGTCAAGGAGCCGGTGCTCAACGGCGCGCGGGCCGACGTCCTCGTCGTGTCCGCGGTCGTCGACGGCGGCGGGACGGCGCTGTTCCTCGTCCGCGGCGACGCCTCCGGCCTGACCCGCACCGGCTACCGCACCCACGACGGCGGCCGCGCGGCCAACGTCCGGTTCGACGGCACGCCGGCCGAGCTGCTCGGTGCGGGCAGCGCCGACCGCACCGCGGAGATCGAGCGGGTGCTCGCCGAGGCGCGCATCGCGTACGCCCACGAGGCCATCGGGTCGATGGACACGGCACTGCGCACCACCGCCGAGTACCTCAGGACCCGCAAGCAGTTCGGCGTGACGCTCAACCGGTTCCAGGCGCTCACCTTCCGCGCCGCGGACATGTACGTCTCCCTCGAGCTGGCCCGCAGCACCGCGCTGTGGGCGTCGATGGTGTCCGACGCCGGCGGGGACGTCATCGCCGCAGCCGACCGCGCCCGGCTGCAGACCAGCCGCGCCGGCCGGCACATCGGCAAGGAGGCCATCCAGCTGCACGGCGGGATCGGGGTGACCGCGGAGTACACCGTCGGCCACCACACCAGCCGGCTGACCGCGATCGACCACGTCCTCGGTGACGGGGACTGGGCGCTGTCCCGCCTCGCGGCGGACGTGCGCGGGCACGAGACCGTCGACCCGCTCGGCGCGCCCTACACGCCCTAGACGCGGACCTCCCTCGCTGGCTCGCGGCGGCCCCCCGGCAGGGGCCCGCCGCGAGCCTGCGAGCGGTGGGGGCCGGGGGTCCTCCTACTCGCCCAGCATCGCCAGGCGCAGCTCGTCGGCCTCGGCGCGCACCTTGTCCAGCACCGGGGGCACGGCGTCCTCGCGCAGCTGGCCGCTGGTGAGCTCCTCCACCGGCACCGGCACGTGGTCCTCGACGGTCAGCCGCGCGGCGAGCTCCAGCGCCACCCGCAGCAGCGCGCCGTCCACGCCGGCCAGGTCGTCGACGGCGCTCAGCGGGGTGACCATGCTCGGCGGGAAGCCCCACTGCTCCAGCGCCACCGCGGTCAGCCGGAAGGCGTGGATGCCGTAGCGGCGGACCTCGGCGGCGCGCAGCCCGACGGCGGTGGGCTCGGCGGCGGCCAGCTCGGCGTAGCCGTCGGAGTCGTTGTGGTGCAGCAGCGCCACGCCCAGCGGGGCCAGCAGGCCCAGGCACAGCGCGTCCTGCGGCCGCTCGCCGAAGCGCGGGGCCAGCGTGGAGGCGCCGAGCGCGACGCAGGTGCTCATCCGCCAGAAGTCGGCGGGCAGCCGCGACTCGTCGTCCAGGTCGGTGAGCGCGACGGTGGCCATGGTGCGCACCGTGGTGAAGCCGACGACGGTCACCGCGAACTGCAGCGAGGTGACCCGCCCGCGCATGCCGAAGTACGCGGAGTTGGCCAGCTTCATCACCCGGCCGGCCAGCGCGACGTCGGAGGCCAGCGTCTGCGCCAGCGTGCGCGCGTCGGTGTCGTCGGAGTTGGCGATCGAGACGATCTGCGCGGCGACCGGCTTCTGCGCGGCCATCGTGTCGATGCTGGCGAGCACGGCCTCGAGGTCGAAGGCCGGCGCGGCGGCCAGGGTCGTGGGCACGGGCGCTCCCGGGAGGAGGGTGACGGTCATCGGGCGTGCGCGGCGTACCACGCGGTGGTGCGGTGGCCGGTCATCGGCTGGGCGAGGTCGAAGCCCTGGAGGAAGCCGGCGCCGAGCGCGGTGAGCTGGGCGGCCTGCTCCTCGGTCTCCACGCCCTCGGCGACGGTCTTCAGGTCGAGGCTGCGCGCCAGCGCGATGACCGCGGACGCGATCTCGGCGTGCCCCTCGGCCAGCTCGGCGACGAACGAGCGGTCCACCTTGAGGCAGTCGACCGGCAGGTGGCGCAGGTAGGCCAGCGACGAGTAGCCGGTGCCGAAGTCGTCGATGGCCAGCGAGACACCGAGGTCGCGCAGCTGCATGAGCACCTCGCGCGCCGAGGCCGGGTCCTTCATCAGCGCCGACTCGGTGATCTCGATCGACAGCCGGGTCGGGTGCAGCCCGTGCCGCTCGAGCGCGGCGACGACGGAGCCGTGCAGGTTGGGGTCCAGCTGGAGCGCCGAGACGTTGACGTTGGCCTGCCCCGGAGCGGACGTCCCCAGCAGCCGGTCCCACTCGGCCAGCTGCCGGCAGGTCTCGTCGAGCACCAGCAGGCCCAGCGGGCCGATCAGCCCGCTCTCCTCGGCCAGCGCGACGAACACCCCCGGGCTGATCGCGCCGCGCGTCGGGTGGTGCCAGCGGGCCAGGGACTCCACGGCCACCGGAGTGCCGTCCGCGGTGCTGAAGATCGGCTGGTAGAGCAGCGTGATCTCCCGCCGCTCGATCGCCTGGCGCAGCTCGGCGACCAGCCGCAGCTTGTCCCGCGCCTCGGCCCGCGCGCGCTGGTCCAGGACGGTGATCCGGCCCTTGCCGCCGGCCTTCGCCTGGTACATCGCGATGTCGCAGTCGCGCACGAGCTCCTCGGCGGCGCCGTGCTCGGCGGTCTGCACGGTGACCCCGACGCTCGCGTACGGGCGGACGTCGACCCCGCCCAGGCGCACCGGCTCGGCGAGGGCCGCGCCGATCCGCTCGGCCAGCGTGACCGCGTCGTCCTGGTCCACGCCCTCGCAGACCACCACGAACTCGTCCCCGCCGAACCGGGCCACCAGGTCGCCGGGGCGCACCGTGGCGCGCAGCCGGGCGGCGACCTCGACCAGCAGCTCGTCGCCGGCGGCGTGGCCGAGCGAGTCGTTGACCACCTTGAAGTTGTCCAGGTCGAGGAAGAGCACGGCCAGCCCGCTGGTGCCCGGGCGGAACCGCTCGGCCACGTGCTCGGCGAGCAGGGTGCGGTTGGGCAGGCCGGTCAGCGGGTCGTGGTTGGCCTGGTGCTCCAGCCGCGCCTCGAAGGCCAGCCGGTCGGTGATGTCCTCGATCGTGCCCACGAAGCCCGCGCCGACGCCGGGGGTGAACAGGTGGGAGAACCGGATGACCGTCGTCCGCTCGGTGCCGTCGGTGCGGACCAGGCGGGCCTTGGTCTCCCCGTCACCCCCGCCGAGGACGGCGACGACCTGCTCGATGACGCCGTCCAGGTCGTCGGGGTGCACCGTGGACATCCAGCCGGTGCCCAGCAGCTGCTCGGACTGCAGCCCGACCAGGCTGCAGAAGGCGTCGTTGACGTGCGCCAGCCGCATGCCCTGCTCGGAGAGCAGGGTCGGGACCGGCGAGCGCTCGGTCAGGGTGGCGAAGCGCTGCTCGTGGGCGTCGGCGGTGGCCCGCAGGGCGCGCTCGGACTCGCTGTCGACCGGCACCAGCCGCAGCGTCCACATCCGCCCGCTCGGCGTCGGGACGCACAGCACGACCGTCTCCACGAGCGCGCCGCTGGCCGTGCGCACCGGCAGGTTCATCCGCGCGCTGCGCTCGCGGCGCAGCAGCAGCTTGACCTCTCCGCCGCGCAGCGTCGGGACCAGCGAGGCGACCGGGAGCGACCGCAGGTCGGCCAGGCCGTAGCCCAGCAGCTGGGTGGCGCCCTCGTTCCCCCAGGTGATGCGGGGGGTGCCGCCCACCATCTCGGCGACCAGCAGCACGAGCGTGTCGCTCACCGCCGCCCCGTAGAAGATCGACGAGACGATCTCCGGTGGCACCAGCGGTTCAGCACTCGCCATCGTCGCCGACACGCCGCCTCCTCCCGAACCGACGGCGATCGGCATCCGTGCCTCTCGTCCGCCCCACAGAGGAGTACGGCAACCCGTCGCCGCCGTTCCAGCCCGGGACCCCCGTCCTCACCCTCCCGGGTGGTGGCCCGGGACCGCGGGTGCGGACGGGGGTGCGGAGCGGCTGCGTACTGTGGCCCCCCTCACCCCGCCCCGGGGACGTGGGGGTGGCGCAGGACGGCATGATCAGGCCCGGCTGCGCCACCGTGCACGCCGGCCCCGGACCGCCCGCCCACCGGCGTGCACCACCGCTGTACCGGACCGCACCGTTCCGGCCCCGTCGCCGAGGATGGGCGGCTACCCGACCGTGCAGGAGGAACCGGACGTGCTCATCGGAGTCCCTCGGGAGACCCGCCCCGGCGAGACGCGCGTGGCCGCGACGCCGACCACCGTGCGCCAGCTCACCGCTCTCGGGTACGACGTCGTCGTCGAGACCGGGGCCGGCGCGGCCGCCAGCTTCCCCGACGACGGCTACCGCGGGGCCGGTGCCCGGGTGGGGACGGCGGAGGAGGCGTGGGGCGCCGACGTCGTCCTGCACGTGGCCAGGCCGACGGTCGAGGAGGTCGGCCGGCTGCGGGACGGCGCGGTGCTGGCCAGCACCCTGGCGCCCGCGTTCGACCCCGAGCTGCTGGCCGCGCTCGCCGCCCGGCCGGTCACCGCGCTGGCGATGGACGCCGTCCCGCGGATCAGCCGCGCCCAGTCGCTGGACGTGCTCAGCTCGATGGCCAACATCGCCGGCTACCGGGCGGTGATCGAGGCCGCGCACGCCTTCGGCCGGTCGTTCACCGGCCAGGTGACCGCCGCGGGCAAGGTGCCCCCGGCGACGGTGCTCGTCGTCGGGGCGGGCGTGGCCGGGCTGGCCGCGATCGGTGCGGCCAGCAGCCTGGGCGCGGTGGTGCGGGCCACCGACGTCCGCCCCGAGGTCGCCGAGCAGATCGCGTCGATGGGCGGCGAGTACGTCGGGGTGCCCGCCGACGAGGAGCAGGCCGGCGGCGGCACCGGCTACGCGTCGGTCACCTCGGCGGACTTCGACCGGCGGGCGGCGGTCATGTACGCCGAGCAGGCCCGCGAGGTCGACATCGTCATCACCACCGCGCTGATCCCCGGGCGGCCCGCGCCGCGGCTGATCACCGAGGAGATGGTGGCGTCGATGTCGCCGGGCAGCGTGGTGGTCGACATGGCCGCCGCGCAGGGCGGCAACGTGGCCGGCTCGGTGCCCGACGAGGTCGTCGTCACCCCCAACGGCGTGACGATCATCGGCTACACCGACCTGCCCGGCCGGCTCCCCGGCCAGGCCTCCCAGCTGTTCGGCACCAACCTGGTGAACCTGGTCAAGCTGCTCACCCCCAGCAAGGACGGGCGGGTGGTGCTCGACCTCGACGACGTCGTGCAGCGGTCGATGACGGTGGTGCGGGGCGGTGAGCTGCTCTGGCCCCCGCCCCCGGTGCAGGTGTCCGCGGCTCCGGCCGCCGCACCGGTGCCGCGCCCGGCCCCACCCGCACCCACGCCGAGGGCGCCGCGCTCCCCCGCGCGCACCGCCGCCGTCGTCGGGGTCGCGGCAGCGCTGCTGTTCGTCCTCACGGCGTTCTCGCCGAGCCAGCTGGTCGGCAACCTGACGGTCTTCGCGCTGGCGGTGGTCGTCGGCTTCTACGTCATCGGCAACGTGCACCACGCGCTGCACACCCCGCTGATGAGCGTCACCAACGCGATCTCCGGGATCATCGTGGTCGGCGCCCTGCTGCAGATCGGCCACACCGGCGCCCTGGTCACCGTGCTCGCCACCGTGGCCGTGCTGGTGGCCAGCATCAACGTCTTCGGCGGCTTCGCCGTGACCCGCCGCATGCTCGGCATGTTCACCCGCGGGCCGGCCCGCGCCACCACGGAGCGCTGACATGACCATCACCTCGGCCGCCGCGGCCGCCTACGTCGTCGCCGCCCTGCTCTTCGTGCTCAGCCTCGCCGGCCTGTCCCGGCACGAGACCGCGAAGTCGGGCAACGCGTTCGGCATCGCCGGCATGGCGATCGCCCTGGCCGCCACCGTGGCGCTGGCCGCGCAGAGCGTCGAGGCCGCCGCCGTCGGGCTGGTCGTCGTGGCCATGGCCGGCGGCGCGGCCATCGGCCTGTGGCGGGCCCGCCGGGTCGAGATGACCGGCATGCCCGAGCTCATCGCGCTGCTGCACAGCTTCGTCGGCCTGGCCGCCGTCCTGGTCGGCTGGAACGGCTACCTGTCGGTCGAGGCCGAAGCCGGCACGCAGACCGAGGTGCCGGCCGACCTGCTCGGCATCCACTCCGCCGAGGTGGTGATCGGCGTCTTCATCGGCGCGGTCACGCTCACCGGCTCGATCGTCGCGTTCCTCAAGCTGTCGGCGCGGATCAAGAGCAACCCGCTCATGCTGCCCGGCCGCAACTGGCTGAACCTCGGCGCGCTGGTCGCCTTCGCCGTGCTCACCGTCGCCTTCGTCGTCTCCCCCGGCCTGGGCCTGCTGCTCGCGGTCACCGTGCTCGCGCTGGCGCTGGGCTGGCACCTGGTGGCCTCGATCGGCGGCGGGGACATGCCGGTCGTCGTCTCGATGCTCAACAGCTACTCGGGCTGGGCGGCCGCGGCGTCGGGCTTCCTGCTCGACAACGACCTGCTGATCATCACCGGCGCGCTGGTCGGCTCCTCGGGTGCCTACCTCAGCTACATCATGTGCCGGGCGATGAACCGCTCGTTCCTGTCGGTGATCGCCGGTGGGTTCGGCAACGAGGGCAGCACCGCCTCGGGCACCGAGGACGGCGAGCACACCGAGACCACCGCCGAGGAGGTCGCCGAGCTGCTGCGCGACGCCGGGTCGGTGGTGATCACCCCCGGCTACGGCATGGCCGTGGCGCACGCGCAGTACCCGGTCGCCGAGCTCACCCGCACGCTCACGGAGAAGGGCGTGGAGGTGCGGTTCGGCATCCACCCGGTCGCCGGCCGGCTGCCCGGGCACATGAACGTGCTGCTGGCCGAGGCCAAGGTGCCCTACGACGTCGTCCTGGAGATGGACGAGATCAACGACGACCTCGCCAAGACCGACGTGGTGCTGGTCATCGGCGCCAACGACACGGTCAACCCGGCCGCGCTGGAGGACCCGGGCAGCCCGATCGCCGGCATGCCGGTGCTGCAGGTGTGGGAGGCCGAGAACGTCGTGGTCTTCAAGCGGTCGATGAGCACCGGCTACGCGGGCGTGCAGAACCCGCTGTTCTTCCGGGAGAACACCCGGATGCTCTTCGGCGACGCCCGCGAGCGGGTCGAGGACATCCTCAAGGCGCTCTGACGGTCCCCGCGGCCCTACGGTCGGGACCCTATCGTCGAGAGATGGACCCCTTCCGCGGGCTGGGCCTGCCCCGCATCCCCGGCCTGTCCGAGCTGGTCGACGTCCTGCGGGAGCAGACCGAGGCGCTGGCCCAGCTGCCGCGGACGATGGCCGACCTGAACACCGCCGTCCGGGAGCTGGTCGCCGCCACGCGGGTGGCCACCGAGGCCATCGCCTCGGCGCAGCGCACCGCCGAGCGGCTCGAGGACCTGGTCGAGGAGCTGGAGGAGCCGGTGCGGGCGCTGCGGCCCGGGCTCGAGCGGGTGGGCCGGGTGCTGGACGACCCCGCCATCGACACCGTGCCCGGCACGCTGCGCACCGTCGCCGACGACCTGCTGCCGCTGGTGCACGGGCTGCGGCAGGCCACCGACCGGGTCGGCTCGGTGACCGGCTTCCTGCGCCGGCAAGCGCCCGGGAACAGGAGACGCGCGGAGGACGAGACCTCTGGCTAGGAGTCCCGCTCCAGGAGGAACGCGAACGGGTCGGGCAGGCCGCGCAGGTCCATCAGGCCGAGCAGCAGGTCGGGGGTGACCCGCCGGAAGACGTCGACCACCGGCAGCCGGTCGTAGACCAGCGCCGCGGTGGGCACGCCGCGGTGCACCACCGTGCGCAGCCGGGCAGCGGGCCGGCGGGTGGTCAGCAGCGGGCGGACGGCGGTGAACGCCAGCCGGGCCGGCCGGCCGCGGACGAGGCCCGGCGCGCGGCGGAGCAGGCCGAGCGGGGCGAGCGCGGGGTCGACCGGGCGCGGCCGCCCGGCCCGGTCGGGGAACAGCAGCGGGTGCACGGTGTCGGGGTCGAGCACCTCCTTGCCCCACCAGCGGTACGCGGTGAGCAGCCCGTCCAGCCGGGAGCCGGTGGGCAGCTCGGAGCCCCGCCAGCGGCCGGTCACCTCCCGCACCGCGACGCCGGGCAGCCGGTCGGCGAACGCCAGGACGTCGGCCGGCGCCGCGCCGCCGCGGTGCCGGTCGAGCCAGCGGACGGCGTCGCTCACCGCGGGCGCCAGTGCGGCGGGTGCTCCAGCCCGGCGGGCAGCAGCGTCGCGGCGTCCCCGACGGCGCCGGCGACCTGCCGCCGGGTCAGGAACAGCGCGCCGGACAGGTCGGCGCCGCGCACGTCCGCGGCGCGCAGGTCGGCACCGAGGAGGTCGGTCAGGTGCAGGTCGGCACCGCGCAGGTCCGCGCCGATCAGGTGCGCCCCGCGCAGGCTCGCGGCGCGCAGCCGCCTGCGGCGCAGGTCGGCCCCGACCAGGTCGGCGTTGCGCCGGTCCCTCCCCCGCGGCCGGACGCCGGAGCGCGCCAGCTCGCTGACCGACAGCAGCAGCGCCCCGGCCTCCCCCTGCAGCAGGGCGGGATCGGCGGCGGCGAGCTCCCCGGCCCCCGCAGCGGTGAGCCGCTCGACCCGGTCGCGGGCTGCGGCCACCTCCGGGTGCAGGGGCGCGGCCGCCGGGAGGGCCAGCGCCTCGGTGAGGTACCAGAGCAGCTCGTGCAGCAGCCGCTGCACCCCGAAGGCCGCGAACACCGCCGGGTCGGCGTGCCAGTCCCGCCCGCCGCCGCCGAAGGTCACCTGCACCGTCTGCTGACCGGCACCGAAGCAGTCGAAGACGGTGCACCCGGGGAAGCCGCGCTCGCGGAGGTCGGCGTGGATCCCGCACCGGGAGTCCGGCTGCAGGTGCGGGCAGGCCTGCCCGGCCGGCTTGTCGATCGCGAAGTCGGCCGAGGCGGCGAAGGCCGGCGCCACGCAGCACAGCCCGGCGCAGCGGGCGCAGTCCGCGCGCAGCCGCGCCCGGGCGTCGACGGTGTCGGGCACGGGCGGCCTCCGGCGAACGGGTCAGGCGGTGGGGCGCTCCAGCGTCACCAGCACGCCCTCGACGCCACCCGGGCCGATCCGGCCCTTGACCTCGACCGACGTGATGGCCTTGAGCTGCCACCCCTCGCGGGCGTGCTGGTTGAGCACCTTCTCCAGCTTGTCACCCGACATCTTCCCGCCGATGAGCCCCTCGCGGAGCTCGACCACCCGGTACTCGTAGCGCTGCGCCACGGGGTCCTCCTCGCCTCGGTGTGCCGGTGCTGCCGCGATGATGCCCCGGTGGACGTGCTCAGCAGCCGGGTCCTGCTCCGGCCGGTCGACCCGGCGCGGTCGCAGGCCTTCTACCGCGACGTCCTCGGGCTGGCGGTGTACCGGGAGTTCGGGTCGCCCGAGCACCCCGGGCTCGTGTTCTTCCTCGGCAACGGGCTGCTGGAGGTCTCCGGCCCCGGCGGGGAACCGCCACGCGGGGTGGCGCTGTGGGTGCAGGTGCGCGACGTCGCCGCCGAGTGCGAGCGGCTGCGCGCGGCCGGGACGGCGGTGCTGCGCGGGCCCCGCACCGAGCCGTGGGGGCTGGTGGAGGCGTGGGTCGCCGACCCCGAGGGCGTGCGGATCGTGCTGGTCGAGGTGCCGGCCGAGCACCCGCTGCGCCGCGATCCGCGCTAGAGAGAGGACCCCGACCTCCTCTCGAAGGACCCCCGTGCCCCCGCCCCTCGCAGGCTCGCGGCGGGACCCTGCACGGGGGCCGTGAGCTCGCGGCGAGCCTCTGGAGGGGGCCGCACATGCAGGCCGTTCCGGGTGGCGGGTCACGGCGCGGGCGGCGTCGGGTCGTCGTCGGGACCACCGGGACGGCGGACCAGGTCGGCGACCGACTCCTCCAGCCGCGCCCAGGTCGTGCTCCACTCGACCAGCGGGTCGAGGATCCGCTCGAAGACGGCCAGCTGCTCGTCGAAGGCCTGCAGCTGGGCGGTCATCGCCGCGATCTGCTGCCGCTGGCTGCGCACCGCCCGGTCGATGGCCCGCAGCTGGGCCGCCGAGAGCGCGCCGGGCGGCGAGGGCAGCCGTGGCATCGAGAAGGGCACCGCCCCGCGCGCGCGATCGGTGAAGGCGCGCAGCTGACCGACGAAGTCCTCGACCGACCGGCTCACCCGGCTGCCCGACCCGCTCTCACGCCCGCCGGCGTCGCTCTCGCTCATGGCCCCATCCTCCCGGCCCCCGGGTGCCTTCCGCGCGCGAGAGGCACCCGGCGTGCCAGGCTGGCGGCGTGCTGTGGGCACACCTGGTCGCGGTGGTGCACGCGCTGGCCGTCGTCCTCATGGTGACCGGCGCGCTGGTCGCGCTGCGCCGGCCGTGGGTCCTGCTGCTCCACGCGCCGGTGGCCGCGGCGATCCTCGCGGTCAACCTGGTGGGCGCGCCGTGCCCGCTGACCACCCTGGAGCTGTCGCTGCGCGAGCGGGGCGGCGGCGAGCCGTACGGCGGTGGCTTCCTCGGCCACTACGCCCTGGCGCCTCTCGGGCTGGACGTCGGCAGCCCCGCCGTCCAGGCCGGCGTCTACGTGGTGGCGGCGACGCCGAACGTGGTCGGCTACGGGCTGCTGGCCGCGCGGGCCGCCCGCGACGGGGTCGGCAGGGGCCGAGGACGGCGAGGGAGCGGGGTGCCCCTGGTGGACACCGCGCGGGGGTTGCGACCCGGTGTCGGGGCGCTGAGGCGGTGACCGACCCGGCGTCGTCAGACTGAGCCGATGACGGCGACGACCTCGCGGGTCCAGACGCTGGGTGGACCGGCGCTGTTCGTCCTGCTGTGGAGCACCGGTTTCGTCGGCGCCAAGTACGGGCTGCCCTACGCCGAGCCCTTCACCTTCCTGGCCCTCCGCCTGGGCGTCGCCGCGGCCCTGCTCGGCGTCCTCGCCGTCGCACTGCGCTCGGCCGGCATGGCCTCCCGCCACCAGTACGGCCACGCCTCGGTCGCCGGGCTGCTGCTGCACGGCGGATACCTGGGCGGCGTCTTCTACGGCATCTCGCTGGGTGTGCCCGCGGGGGTGGCGGCCGTGGTCGTCAGCCTGCAACCGGTGCTCACCGCCGTCCTCGCCGCGGCGGTGCTCGGTGAGCGGCCCGCGCCGCGCCAGTGGCTCGGACTGGCGCTCGGTGTCGGGGGCGTCGTGCTGGTCGTCGGCCCGGGCATCGCCGACGCCGGCTCGGCCGGGCCGCTCCCGGTGGCCGGTCTCGTCGCGTGCCTCGTGGCACTCGCCTCGGGGACGCTCGGCACCGTCTACCAGAAGCGGCACGGCGACTCCATCCCGCTGGTGTGGGGGACGGCGGTGCAGTACGCCGCGGCCGCGGCCGTGCTGCTGGGGATCGCGCTGGCGACCGAGGACACGTCGATCCGGTGGACCGGTGAGTTCGTCGCCGCGTTCGTCTGGCTGGTGCTGGTCCTGTCGATCGGCGCCGTCCTGCTGCTGCTCCTGCTGCTGCGCCGGGGCACGGCCGCGGGCGTCTCCAGCCTCTACTACCTCGTGCCGGTGGCCACCGCCGTCGAGGCGTACCTGCTCTTCGGCGAGCGGGTCGGCGGGCTGTCGCTCGTGGGGATCGCGGTGACCGCTCTCGGTGTCGCGCTGGTGGTGGCGCCGCCGCGGAGGCGGTGACGCGCCGACTCAGGAGCGGACGAGCGCCCGCAGCGTCTCCGCGTTCCGCACGGCGTGCCCGTGCCCGTCGTTGTTGAAGTAGGCGTAGACGTCGCGGCCGTCGCGCGCCCACTCGCCGATCCGGTCGGCCCACCAGCGCAGGTCGGCGCCGGGGTAGGAGCCGGCGTAGAGGGAGGCGCCGTCCGGCCCGTGCAGGCGGACGTAGACGAACGGCGCGGTCGCCCGCAGCACGCACGGCAGTCCTGCCCCGCTCATCACGCAGTACGCCGCGCCGTGCCGCTCGAGCAGGGCGTACACCGCCTCGTCGTGCCAGCTGGGGTGGCGGAACTCGACCGCGACCCGCACCCAGTCGGGCAGCAGGCCGAGGAAGAAGTCCAGGCGGGCGTCGTCCCGGGCCTGCGTGGGCGGCAGCTGCACCAGCAGGACGGCGCGCCGGTCACCGAGCTCGTGCCAGCACTCGGTGATCCGGCCGACCCAGGTCTCCGGCGCGTACAGCCGCTTGGCGTGGGTCAGCCCGCGCGGCGCCTTGACCGAGAGCTGGAACCCCGGGGGCAGCCGGCGGCGCCAGGAGGCGAAGGTCGCCGTCCGCGGCCAGCGGTAGAAGCTCGCGTTGAGCTCGACGGTGCTGAAGCGCCGCACGTAGTGCGCCAGCCGGTCGCGGGGCGGGGTGCCGGGCGGGTAGAGCACGCCGTCCCAGTGGTCGTAGCTCCAGCCCGACGTCCCGACGTGCACGCTCAGGGCAGCCGCCAGACCGTCGTCCGGCGCAGCCCCGGGCCCTCGGTCTCGGGGATCTCGTAGACCGCGACGGCCGTCAGCCGCTCGTGCGGGAGGTAGGGCCGCCCGGGGTCGCCGACGTAGACGTCGCAGCCGGCGGCGCGGGCCCGGTCGAGGAAGGGCAGCACCCGCTCGGTCATCTCCCGGTCGTAGCAGACGTCGCCGGCGAGGACGACGTCGATGCCGACGGGGTCCCGGCCCAGGACGTCGCCGGTGACGCCCACCCCGCCGATGCCGTTGAGGCCGGCGTTGACGCCCACCGCCGTCCGGCTGAACGGGTCGACGTCGCTGGCCAGCACCGACCGGGCACCGGCGAGCCGGGCGGCGAGCGCGACCAGCCCGCTGCCCGAGCCCAGGTCCAGGACGGCGCGCCCGGCCACCGCGTCGGCGTGGTCGAGCACGTAGCGGGCCAGCGCCTGGCCGCCGGGCCACGCGGCCGCCCAGAACGGCGGGGTCTCCCCCGCGCCGCCGTCCTCGGCCTCCATCGCCTCCCACAGCGCGACGACGTCGTCGGCCACGTGCAGCCGGACCTCCGGCACCGAGGAGGGCCGCCGGACCCGGGTGTGCGCGCGCACGAAGGCGGCCGGGACGGAGCGGGCGGTCACGTCCGGCAGTCCACCACGCGGCTGAGAGCATCGCGCGTGCTCATCGCCCGGTCGATCGTCCTGTTCCTCGCCGCCGCCCTGCTGGAGATCGGCGGCGCCTGGCTGGTCTGGCAGGGCGTGCGGGAGCACCGCGGCTGGCTGTGGGTCGGTCTGGGCGTCGTGGCGCTCGGCGCCTACGGGTTCGTCGCCACCCTGCAGCCGGACGCCCACTTCGGCCGGATCCTGGCGGCCTATGGCGGGGTGTTCGTCGCGGGCAGCCTGGCGTGGGGCATGGCGCTGGACGGGTACCGGCCGGACCGCTTCGACGTCCTCGGCGCGGTGATCTGCCTCGTCGGCGTGGCCGTGATCATGTACGTCCCGCGGACCGGCTGAATTTCCCCGACCGGCCAGACGGCTGAACGCCAGAGGCCCAGAACCGGGTCGGTTCTGGGCCTCTGGCGTTCAGCGACCCCACACTGAGGTGCTCAGTACCAGCCCTTGGACTGCGAGTGCGACCAGGCGCCGCACGCGCTGCCGTAGCGGTTCTCGATGTAGATCAGGCCGGCGTCGATCTGGCGGTAGCCGTCCGACGTCTTGGCGATGCCGGTGCTGGCCCACGTGGAGTTGAGGAACTGCGGGATGCCGTAGGCGGTGCTGGTGGGGTTCTGCGCGTTGGGATTCCAGCCGCTCTCCTTGCCCCACAGCTTCTCCAGGCAGCTGAACTGCTCGGCGCTGCCGACCTTGCTCATCGCGTACTCCTTGAACGAGCCCCGCGGCGCCGCGGACGACGAGCTGCTCGGCGCACTGGCGGCGGGTGCCGAGGCCGCGGACGACGCGGCGGCCTCCTGCTCGGCGGCCTCGGCCGCGGCCGCCTCGGCGGCGGCCTCCTCCGCGGCAGCCTTCTCCGCCGCGGCCTTCTCGGCGGCCTCGCGGGCGGCGGCCTCGGCCGCGGCCTTCTCCGCGGCCTGCCGGTCCAGCTCGGCCTGCTGGGCGGCGGCCTGGACCTGCGCGGCCTGCGCCTCGGCGGCCTCGCGCTCGCTGCGGGAGGCGGCGAGGTCCTGCAGCGGGGCCAGGTCGGGGGCGGCCGGGGTGGCGGCCTGCTCGGCGGCCTCGGTGCGCAGGCCCAGCTGCTCGGCGACGCTCACCGAGGCGGTGACCGTCTCGATCTCGGCCTCGGCGGCGGGCTGGTTGCCGGCGACGGTGCCGACGACGATCGCGCCGGCGGCGGCGGTGGCCAGCAGGATGGCGGGCCGGCGGCCGCGGGCGGGCAGCCGCAGGCGGCGGCGGGCGGCTCGGTTCGAGGCGGTGTCCGTGTCGGCCGGGACGGCCGGGAACTGCTTGGTGTCCATGCGGTGGGGGTGCTCCGGGGCGAGAGGGCGCGGGCCGGTCCTCCGGGGGAGGGCAGCCGGATGCGGCGGTCTACGGGGGGCGCCGGCAGCGGGGAGTGCACGTACGCGGCGCCGGCGGGCGCGGTCAGGCGGCGGTCAGCAGCCCGGGGAGGAGGCGCGGGGTGCGCGCAGCCGGGGGTGACCAGCGAGCCGCGAGGGCCCGTGGGCGGGGCATGCGGGTGCTCCGTTCTTCCGTGAGCCGCCTACCGGGTTAGCTGACGGGTTCGGGCGGGAAGCAGCCCTACCGGCCCGCGGATCGAGCTCGCGGGCGGGATTCACCCCAGTACTGCGGTGGGTCCCCGGCTCGCGCCCACTGGCGGCGGACGCGACTCGGCGGCGCCCGGTCAGGCTCCCCGAACGGGGACGAGACGACCGACCGGACGGCTGCCACCGTAGGCGGCGTTACCGGCCCGTGACAATCCCGGGGACCACATCTGACACGTGAGTGACGTCGCACGGCGCCGTCCGCCCCTCCCGGAGGAGGGCGGCCGAGGGAATACCGGGGGCCGCGGTACGTTGCACCGGCCGGTAGTTGCACTCTCAACCACATGGAGGCGGTCATGCAGTTCGGGGTCTTCTCGGTCAGCGACATCACGACCGATCCCACGACCGGCCGCACGCCGACCGAGGCCGAGCGGGTCCAGGCGATCGTGACGATCGCGAAGAAGGCCGAGGAGGTCGGCCTGGACGTGTTCGCGCTCGGCGAGCACCACAACCCGCCGTTCTTCTCCTCCTCGCCGACGACCACGCTGGCCTACATCGCCGCGCAGACCACCCGGCTGCAGCTGTCGACGGCCACGACGCTCATCACCACCAACGACCCGGTGAAGATCGCCGAGGACTACGCGATGCTGCAGCACCTGGCCGGCGGCCGGGTGGACCTGATGATGGGCCGCGGCAACACCGGCCCGGTCTATCCGTGGTTCGGCCAGGACATCCGCAACGGCCTGCCGCTGGCGGTGGAGAACTACGCGCTGCTGCGCCAGCTGTGGGACACCGACGTCGTCGACTGGTCCGGGCAGTTCCGCACGCCGCTGCAGGGCTTCACCTCGACCCCGCGCCCGCTGGACGGCGTCGCGCCGTTCGTGTGGCACGGCTCGATCCGGTCCCCGCAGATCGCCGAGCAGGCCGCCTACTACGGCGACGGCTTCTTCCACAACCACATCTTCTGGCCGGCCGAGCACACCGCCCGGATGGTCGAGTTCTACCGGCGCCGCTACGAGCACCACGGCCACGGCAGTGCCGACCAGGCGATCGTCGGGCTGGGCGGGCAGGTGTTCGTGCGCCGCAACAGCCAGGACGCCGTCCGTGAGTTCCGCCCGTACTTCGACAACGCCCCGGTCTACGGCCACGGCCCCTCGCTGGAGGACTTCTCGCGCGAGACGCCGCTGACCGTCGGCTCCCCGCAGCAGGTGATCGAGCGGACCCTCGGCTTCCGCGACTACGTCGGGGACTACCAGCGGCAGCTGTTCCTCATCGACCACGCCGGCCTGCCGCTGAAGACCGTGCTCGAGCAGCTGGACGTCCTCGGCGAGGAGGTCGTGCCGGTGCTGCGCCGCGAGTTCGCCGCCCTCAAGCCCGCGCACGTGCCCGACGCCCCGACCCACGCCTCGCGCGTCGCCGCCCGGCAGGCCACCAAGGAGGAGGTCCCGGCATGACCGCCCGCACCCTGGCCGTCGTCAGCGCCGGGCTGTCGACGCCGTCGTCGACCCGGCTGCTGGCCGACCGGCTCACCGCCGCGACCGTCGCCGCCCTGCGCGAGCGGGGCGACGACGCCACGGTGGAGGTCGTCGAGCTGCGCACGCACGCCCGCGACCTGGCCGACCACCTGGTCACCGGGTTCGCCAACGGGTCGCTGCGGGCCGCGATCGACACCGTGGTCGGCGCCGACGGGCTGGTCGCGGTCACGCCGGTGTTCTCGGCGTCCTACAGCGGGCTGTTCAAGACGTTCTTCGACGTCCTGGACAAGGACTCCCTCACCGGGACGCCGGTGCTGCTCGGCGCCACCGCCGGCACCGCCCGGCACTCGCTGGTCGTCGAGCACGCCATGCGGCCGCTGTTCGCCTACCTGCGCGCGATCCCGGCACCCACCGGTGTCTTCGCCGCGTCGGAAGACTGGGCCGGCGCCGGCGGTGTGGACGCCGAGCTGGCCCGCCGGATCGACCGCGCGGCCGGGGAGCTCGCCGACCTGGTCGCCGGGCGCCCGTCCGCCAAGCGGCCGGTGGACCCGTTCGCCGACGTCCCCTCGTTCGAGGAGCTCCTTCGCGGGCAGTGAGCCTGCACTCCCCCGCTATCACGGCGTCGTGACCACCTCCGGAGCCGGAGGTGTGGTCACGGCGCCGTGATCGGCGGAGAGGGTCGACCGCGGGTCTACCTCCCCGAGTCGGCTCCGCGCTCGGCGTCGGTGGTCCGCCGGGCCACCGGCACGCCCTCCGGCGCGGCCGGCGCGCCCCCGGGCACCGGCGCCGACGGCGGCACGGCCGGCTCCGGGTGCCCCCGCAGCCGCGGGTAGAACGCCACCAGGCTCAGCGCGAGGAGGACGGCGAGGACCACAGCCGTCGTGCCCAGGTAGTCGTCCCAGACGCCCGTCAGCAGCATGAAGGCCGGCACGGCGCACGTCAGCACGCCGGCGGTCACGGCGATCGCGCCGGTGTAGCGGGTGAGGTCCTCCCGCTTGAGCCCGAGGACGGCGAAGAAGAGCCCCCACAGCACGGCCCAGTAGAGCCAGATGACGCCGAAGGCCGCGTCCCTCGGCTGGACGTAGAGGAAGTTCAGCCCGGCGTAGACGACGGCGCAGGCCGCCACGAACGCCGAGAACCAGCCGAGCCCCGTGCCGTCGAGGTTGCCCAGCAGGTTGATCCCCACGTACAGGTAGGTGAACCCGAAGAGGTACAGACCCGAGGCGCCCAGGATGACGTCCGGGTCACCGTCGGCCGTGAAGATCAGGTACGTCGGCGTCACCACCTGCAGGGCGCCGACGAAGAGGTTGAGCGGTGCGGCGGCCCGGGGGTCCACCCGGCCCAGCAGCATCAGGCCGTTCACCGCCAGCACGGCCCCGACGTACAGCAGTCCGACGCTTCCCATGTGCGTTCATCTCCTCGCGTCCCGCACCGGTGGGTGGTCCCCCGTGGTGTCGGCGGAAGCTCCGGCCGGACCGGCGTCGGCGGTCCCGGACGGGCTCCGCCGGGATCAGGCGCGCGGGTGCGACCGGGGAACGGGGCCCGGTACCGGGGACGGGCGCGGCGCGCGCGCCGGGTGGTGCCCGGTGGTCATCGACGACCTCCCAGCCGGTCGGGGCGCCGCGCCAGGGGGCACGGCGTCGCCCTCGACCGCGTGCGGGACGACGATCGTGCCGCCGTCGGGAGGCGTCAATGACCCCCCGGCCGGCACCCGGCGACCATCCGACCGGTGCGTACCGGCACCGCGCGCCCTCACCCGACGATCAGGCATCGCAGCGCAGAGGCACCTCACGCGCCGGGGCGCGGCCGGGTCCCGTCCGGCATTCCCGCAGGTCCTGCGTCCTCGTCGGCGAGGGCCGCGTCGAGCAGTGCGGCGAGGCCGCCGATGCTGCGGTGCGGGCCTCCGGTGCGCCGGACGACCGGCTCCTCGTCGGCGTCGTCGTTGCCGGCCAGCGCGACGGTGAGCTCGTGCGCCGTCCGCAGCGCGGTCGTGCCGAACCGGTCGGCAGCCTCGTGCTGCGCGATCCGGGGCGGCGCGTCGTGGTCCATCGCCTCAGTGTGGTCCCGCCCGGCGGCCACCGCTGGGGACGGCCCTCGGCATGAGGCCGCGGCGCGCTGGGTACCGGGCGCCGCGGCGCCCGGATCCACGGGCCGCGAGAGCGTACGGAGGAGAGCGGTCCGTGGAGAGCCGGATCGAGGTCAGCTGGACCTGCCGCCCCTGCGAGGTGGCCGGGCAGGACGCCGAGGTGGACGCCGGTGACGGGCCGACGTGCTGGAACTGCGGTGGACCGGTCGTGGTGACCGCCCGGCCCACCGTCCGGACCGGGAGCGGACCGGACACCCGGTAGAGCGCCCGGCCGCTCCACGTCATGCCGTGGTCGGGGTTCCGTCCCGGGTCCCGGTCACGAGGTCACCGCGCACTGCCCCCTGTCCGCCCGGACCGGGCCCGACGCCGACGGCGTGATGTCGAAGTCGAAGATCGCCGTCGGCAGGTACAGCGAGCAGCAGGCGTTCGGGATGTCGACCACGCCGCTCACCCGGCCCTCGATCGGCGCGGACCCGAGCAGCAGGTAGGCCTGCTCGCCCGAGTACCCGAACTTCTCGAGGTACCGGACGGCGTTCAGGCACGCCCGCCGGTAGGCCACCGTGGCGTCCAGGTAGTAGTTCGTGTCGGTGTCGTGGTCGACCGAGACCCCGATGAAGGTCACGAACTCCGAGTACCGGGGCTCCACGTTCCCCGGCATGAACACCGGGTTGGTGGTCACGCCGTAGGTCTCCATGCCGCCCTTGATCAGGTCGATGTGGAAGTCGATGAAGCCGCCCATCTCGATGGCGCCGCAGAACGTGATCTCACCGTCGCCCTGGCTGAAGTGCAGGTCGCCGCCGGACAGCTTCGCGTCCCGCACGTGCACCGGGTAGAAGACCCGTGAGCCACGGGAGAAGTTCTTGATGTCGTGGTTGCCGCCGTTCTCCCGCGCCGGCACGGTGCGCGCGCCGTCGCGGGCGATGCCGTCGAGCACGTCGCCGCCGGCCGTCCCGCCCAGCGTCTGGTCCTCGAGCGGGAGCAGCGCCAGGGCCGGCACCCGGTCGGGATCGGTGTCCGCCAGCGCCTTCTCCCGGCGGTTCCACCGGGCGAGCAGGTCCGCCGACGGGGCGGTCCCGAACAGCCCGGGGTGGGTGAGGCCGGTGTACCGGACCCCGGGGACGTGCCGGGAGGTGGCCACCTGACCCGAGAAGTCCCAGATCGCCTTGTAGGCGTCCGGGAAGTAGTCGGTGAGGAAGCCACCGCCGTTGGCCTTGGCGAAGATGCCGGTGTAGCCCCATCCCTGTCCGGGTGCGTCGCCGTGCTCCTGCGGTGCCTGGACCGGTCCGAGGTCGAGGATGTCGACGACAAGCAGGTCGCCGGGCTCGGCGCCCTCGACCCCGATGGGGCCGCTCAGCATGTGCGCCCGGTTCAGGTCGACGTCCCGGACGTCGTTGGCCGAGTCGTTGTTGCCGATCTGGCCGTCGGTCCACTCCCGGCACTCGACCCGGATGCTCTGCCCGGGCCGCACCATCGTGGCGACCGGTACGTCCGGGTGCCACCTGTTGTGCCCGGGTACGGCCTGGTCGCGCATCGACTTGGCCTGGTCCACCGTGAACACCACGTCTGGCATGTCGCCACTCTCCGATCTGCGTCGATCGTGGGTCAGCCCGCGCGTTCGGCGGGCCGTACGGGGCCGGTCGCGGTCGGCAGCCCGCTGCCGCCGTCGGCCGGGCGGTGGGCCGGTGCGGGACCGGCCCGTCCGTCGTCCTGGTCGCCATCACGCCCTCCTCGGTCGGGGCGGACACGTCCGTCCGGACCGGTCAGGGACGGGGCAGGGCACTCCACCGCGGGTCGCGTGCGACCGGCCGGCGAGCAGCGGGCGGCACGGCCGTGGTCACCGCGGGGGCGTCGCCGCTGGCCTCCTCCCGCAGGCGCGCGGAGGCCTCCGCAGCGGGGGTCCGGTTCAGCAGCGGCGGGGTGTACCAGCGACGGCCGGGTGCACCGCAGGCCGGACACGTGCTCACCGGCTCGGCGGTGCCGATCGGCCGGTGCACCTCCCAGGGGCCGCACGCCCCGCACCGGTACAGGTAGCTGGCCATCAGCGGCTCCAGACCTCGGACGGCTGGGCTCAGCAGGGACCGTAGCCACCTCGCGGCCGGGGTCCACGGCCCTCGACCGCTGTCGGAGGGGTCGATCCCGGCGGTCCGCGCGTCCCTACTCCCGGCCCCTCCGGCATGACGGTCGGTCGGGCTCACGGCCGACCCCTCGGCGCCGGTGCACACGGGCGGCTCCCGTACAGGGTCCCGCCGCGAGCCTGCGGGGGGTGGGGAGGACGGGGTCCGCCGTCAGCGGACGGCGTCCTCCGAGGGGGTCGCCGAACTCCCCTGGGGCGCCTCGGCCGTCATGATCCGGACGATCTCCGCCCGGTCGGCGGCCGAGGGCAGCCCCCAGCCCTCCCGGTACCCGTAGACCTCGGCCAGCGGGGTCGACGCCGTCCGCCCGGTGAGCACCTCGACGGCGGAGGAGTCGATCAGCCCCGGGTGCTCCACCCCGCAGGCCTCGGCGACCTTGAGCAGGTCGCGGCGCAGCGTCCCGATGTAGCCGGCCGCCCGCACCGACTTCAGCTGCGGGTCCAGGCCGTGCGCCAGCCACGGGTTCTGCGTGGCCACACCGGTCGGGCAGGTGTCGGTGTGGCACTTCTGCGCCTGGATGCAGCCGATGGCCAGCATCGCCTCCCGGCCGACGTTGACCATGTCGCAGCCCAGCGCGAAGGCCACGATCGCGTTGTCGGGCAGGCCGAGCTTGCCCGCGCCGACGAAGGTGACCTGCTCGGCCAGCCCGGCGCGGGCGAACACCGAGTGGACGCGGGCGAAGCCCAGCTGGAACGGCAGGGACACCGAGTCGGTGAAGATCAGCGGCGCCGCGCCGGTGCCGCCCTCGCCGCCGTCCACGGTCACGAAGTCCACACCGCGGTCGGTGGTCTCCATGAGCTCGGTGAGCTCGTGCCAGAACGACATGTCGCCGACGGCGGACTTGACGCCCACCGGCAGTCCGGTCTCGGCAGCCAGCAGCTCGACCCAGTCGAGGAGGCTGTCGACGTCGGAAAACTCCGCGTGCCGCGACGGGCTGATGCAGTCCACGCCCTCCTGCACGCCGCGGGCGGCCGCGATCTCGGCCGACACCTTCGCACCCGGCAGGACGCCGCCCAGGCTGGGCTTCGCTCCCTGGCTGAGCTTGACCTCCAGGGCGCGCACGGGCGCGGAGGCCACCAGGTCCTTGAGCCGCTGGAGGTCGAACCGGCCCCGCTCGTCGCGGCAGCCGAAGTAGGCGGTGCCGATCTGGAAGACCAGCTCGCCGCCGTGCCGGTGATGCACCGAGAGCCCGCCCTCGCCGGTGTTCTGCAGGCAGCCGGCCAGCGCCGCCCCGCGGTTGAGCGCCTCGACCGCGGCGCCGGACAGCGAGCCGAAGCTCATCGCCGAGATGTTGACGACCGAGTCGGGCCGGAACGCCCGCGCCCGCCCGCGCGCACCGCCGAGCACCTTGGCCGACGGGAGCCGCACGTCGTGCGCCGAGGCCGGTGTCGACGGCGGCACGGCCCGGCCGAACGTGCGGTGGTTGATGACCGGGTAGCCGGCGGTGTACTCGAGGTCGTTGTCGGTGCCGAACCCGAAGTAGTTGTTCTCGCCCTTGGCCGAGGCGTACACCCAGCGCCGCTGGTCGCGGGTGAACGGGCGCTCCTCGTTGTTGCCGGCCACGAGGTACTGGCGCAGCTCCGGACCGATGGACTCGAGCCAGTAGCGCGCGTGGCCGACCACCGGGAAGTTGCGCAACAGGGTGTGCTCGCGCTGCAGCAGGTCGCGGGCGGCGACCGCGGCCAGGGCGCCCAGCCCGGCGCCGGCGAGACGGAGAGTGCGTCCCATCGGGCCAGGGTGGCACCGCGGGCACGGTTCCGGCGGGTGTGCCGACGTCCCTCCTCCGGGAGCGGCCGGGCGGGCGGGTGCCGGGACCGCTCAGCCGCACGGTGGCCACCACGCGTCCCCGTCCGCCCCGTCCCGGGCGACCTCGGGGCGGCTCCTATCAGGGGTCAGACGGGGTGCGACGGGGTGTCGTCGAGGGCGTCCAGTGCGGTGAGGACGTCGGTGAGCGCGTCGGTGGAGCGCTCCACCAGCGGCCGCAGCTCCCGGTAGACCGCGGCATCGGCGGGGTCGGGCTCGACCGGGTCGTGCACGGTCACCAGCGCGGTCGCGGCGTCCAGGTCCGGCAGCGCGCCCAGCGCGTGCAGGCCCAGCAGGCAGGCGCCGAGGCCGGTGCCCTCCGGGGAGTCGGCGACCCGGACCGGCAGGTCCAGTGCCGCGGCCAGCGTGCGCACCCACAGCGGGGAGGCGACCGCTCCCCCGGTGGCGCGCACCTCGCGCACCGGCACGTCGGTGGCGGAGAACGCGTCACGCACCAGCGCCAGCTGCTGGCAGACGCCCTCCACCGCGGCGCGGACCAGGTGCGGGCGGCGGTGCTCGCGGCGCAGCCCCAGGTAGGCCCCGCGCAGACCCGAGCGCCACCACGGCGCCCGCTCGCCGAGCAGGTAGGGCAGGCACAGCAGCCCCGCGCTGCCGGCGGGGACCGCCGCGGCCTCCTCGAGCAGGCGGGCGTCGAGGGCGTCGGCCTCCTCGCCCTGCGGCTCGGGGTGACCCGGTTCGACGGCCAGCGCCTGGGAGGCCCAGCGCACCACCGAGCCGCCGTTGTTGACCGCTCCCCCGACCACCCAGGCGTCGTCGGTGAGCGCGTAGCAGAACAGCCGGCGCCCGGGGTCGACCGTGGGCGTGGGGACGACGACCCGCATCGCCCCGCTGGTGCCCAGGGACACCGCGGCGACGTCGGGGCGGACCGCGCCGATGCCGAGGTTGGCCAGCACGCCGTCGGCGGCGCCGAGGACGACCGGGGTGCCGGCCGGCAGCCCGGTCGCGGCCGCGACGTCGGCGCGCAGGCCGGGCAGCACCGCGGTCGTGGGCAGCACCTCGCCCAGCTGGCCGGCCCGCACGCCGGCGATCGCCAGCGCCTCGTCGTCCCACCGGCCGGCGCGGATGTCGTAGAGGCCGGTGGTCGAGGCGATCGACCGGTCGACCACCATCGGGCCGCCGCACAGCGCGGCGACGACCAGCTCCTTGACCCCGCCCCAGCGCGGCGTCCCGCTCACCCGGTCGCCGTCCTGCGCCCGCTCCCAGGACAGCTTCACCAGCGGCGACATCGCGTGCACGGGCGTGCCGGTCCGCGCGTGCAGGGCCGGGGCGCGCCCGTCGGCCACCAGGGCCTGCGCCCACTCCGCGGCCCGGGCGTCGGCCCAGGTGACCACCGGGCCCAGCGGCGCGCCGTCGCCGTCCATCGGCACCAGGCCGTGCATGGCCGCGGACAGCGCGATCCCCACGACGCGGTCGCCGCGGTCGCGGGCGAGGGCGGTGATCGCGGTGAGCGCCTCCACGGCGGCCTGCTGCAGGCGGCCGGCGTCGAGCTCGGCGCGGCCGGGGGCGGGCACCAGCAGCGGGTAGCCGACGCTGACCAGGTCGCGGACCCGGGCGTCGGCGCCCGCGGTGACCGCCTTCGTCGCCGTCGTCCCGGAGTCCAGCCCGACGACGACGTCCACGTGCACCTCCCGTCGGGCCTCGGTCCCCTGCGCGTCCCGGCCCGACGCTAGTGGCTCAGCCGGGCAGCGGCGCGCGCTCGGCCGGCTCCGCCGGCTGCTCCTCGGGCAGCAGGCCGACCAGCGCGACCAGCGCCTCGTCGAGCCGGGCGGCGGTCCGGCGCACCTCCGCCCGCGCCCGCGCCACCTGCTCGGCGGCCGCGGCCCGCGTCTGCTCGGCCTCGGCCCGCATGCGCTCGCAGTCGGCCAGGGCGTCCTCCTTGACCTGGCGGGCGCGCCGCAGCAGCGCGTCGGCCTCGGCGCGGGCCACGGCCCGGATCCGGTCGCCGTCGTCGGCACCGGCCTCGGTCAGCCAGGCGGCCTCGTCGGCGGCCAGCCGCAGGATCTCCCCGACCCGCTCGGAGGTGCGCACCTGCTCCCGCCCGGCCGGCGAGCAGGCCAGCAGCCGGCGGGAGATCTCCAGCTCCGCCGAGCAGGCGCCGTAGCGGGCCAGCAGCTCGTCGTTGGCCCGCCGGACGGCGAGCAGCTCGGCCGCGAAGCGGGCGACGTGGTCGTCCACCTGCACCCGGTCGTAGCCGCGCAGCGCGGTGCGGAACGGCGGCCGCGGCGCGAGCAGGGCGTCCAGGGTGCCGGGCGGCTGCACCCGGTGCTGCTCCGCGCGCGGCGCCGGCGCCCCGCCGCCCCCGGTCTGGACCTCGCTGCGTCCGAACACCGCGCCTCCCCGGACTCCGTCCTCGAGCGCCCGGACGGTCCCAGACCGGCAGGCCACGCCGGAAGCCCGGTACAGCGGGCTCCGGGGCCGGGACGGCCTCGTCCGCCGCCTGCGTGCCGGGCCGGCCACGAGGTGTGAGGAAGGACCGTGGGTCCGGCCGGGTCGGCTCAGCGGTAGGCGGAGCGCCCGCGCATCCGCGCGCCGACGGCGGCGACCAGCGGGACCAGGACGACGCCGTCGCGGGCCAGTCGCGCCCGCAGCTGGCGCCGGTGCCGGACGACGCCGACCAGGCCGATCGCCCAGAACAGGTACTGGACGGCGAACGCGGCGCGGAAGGCGTCCAGCGAGTAGTCGGTCGAGGCGCCCGGCGTCAGCAGGTCGAGCACCGCGCCCACGGCCAGCACGGTGAGCAGCGAGGCGACGAAGCCGCCGACGTTGACCACCCCGCTCGCGCTGCCCTGCCGCTCGGCGGGGTTCCAGGTGCGCGCGTAGTCGAACCCGATCATCGAGCCGGGCCCGTTGGTCCCCAGGACGACGACCAGCGCCACCAGCAGCCACAGCGGCGCCGGGCCCGGCCACAGCAGGACGACGGTCCACATCACGACGGTCGCCCCGAGGATGCCGAACACCAGGTCCGAGCGGCGCAGCGGCCAGCGCCCGCACAGCCGGCCCAGCAGCGGGCCGACCCCGATGCCGACCAGCACGAGCAGGGTGAGCAGGCCCGCCGCGGTCGCCGGGCTCAGGCCCTGGCCGAGCACGAGGAAGGGGTAGCCCCACAGCAGCGCGAAGACGGTGCCGGAGAACTGGGTGACCAGGTGGGTGTAGAGGCCGATCCGGGTGCCCGACTCGCGCCAGGTCAGCGCCAGCGCGCGGCGCACCTCCGCGAGGTCCGCCGGCGCGGCCGGCTCGGTGCCGGGCGGTGCGTCGCGCAGCGCGACGAGCACGAGGACGGCGACCAGCACGCTCACCGCGGCCCCGCCGAGGAACGTCGTCTCCCAGCTCGTCCGCTGGAGCAGCGCGACCAGCGGGTAGGCCGCGGCGATCTGGCCGAACTGGCCGAGGATGCCGGTGAGCTGGGTGACCAGCGGGACGGTCCGGCCGGGGAACCAGAAGCCGACCACCCGCAGCACGCTGACGAAGGTCATCGCGTCGCCGGCGCCCACGAGGACCCGGGCGGCCACCGCCGTCGGCACGTCACCGGCCAGCGCCAGCACCGCCTGCCCGGCGGCCATGGTCAGCGCCCCGGCGAGGATCAGCCGGCGGGAGCCGAACCGGTCCAGCGCCACGCCGACCGGCACCTGCATGCCGGCGTAGACCACCAGCTGCAGCACGAGGAACAGCGAGACCGCCGACGCGCCGGCGTCGAAGCGCTCCTGGGCCTGCACCCCGGCGACGCCGAGGGAGGCGCGGTGGAACACCGCGACGGCGTACGCGGCGAGGGCCACCAGCCACACCGCGTAGGCGCGGGCCGTCGGGCGGGAGGTGGTCGGCGTACTCACTCCAGGGACATCGTCACGGCGGTCGCCGTGCGTTCCCGGTCCGCCGGTGAGATCGGTCACGAGCCCGGTGTGCCCTGTCCGGGCACGCCGCGGACCCGGAGCCTGCCAGTGGCGGGGGCAGGGGGTCCTCGACGAGGGGGACGGGGTCCTTCTACGGGTGAGGCAGGAATGACCGCCGCGGCCACCGGGCAGGAGGGACGTCGTCCGCCGCGCCCGACCGGGTCGCGGCCGCACGTCCCCGCGCACGACGACCGAAGTGAGGAGCCCCCGATGGCGTCCGTCATCCACTACACCATCGCGACCGAGGCGGAGAAGTACGCCGACTTCCGCCGCGTGCTGTGGACCGGCACGAACACCCAGCTGGTCATCATGACCATCCCGCCGGACGGCGAGATCGGCGAGGAGGTGCACGAGGACATCGACCAGATCCTCACCTTCGTCAGCGGCACCGGCGAGGCCCGGATCGACGGGTCGAAGAAGAAGGTGGCGCAGGGCGACCTGGTCGTCGTCCCCGCCGGCGCGAAGCACAACTTCGTCAACACCGGCCCGAACCCGCTGGTCCTCTACACCGTCTACGGCCCGCCGGAGCACGCCGACGGCGCGGTGCACAAGACCAAGGAGGAGGCCGACGAGGCCGAGGAGTCGGGGAAGGACGAGCCGCCGACCGGGTGACCCGCCGGGCGGGGGCGGCGCCTGCCTGTTCCGCCACCCCCGCCCTGGCACCGGCCCCGCCCTCGCAGCAGACTGCCAGGCGCAGCACCCGACCCGGCCAGCGTCGATCGAGGAGGGGCCTCCCCCATGGCAGCGTCCAGCTACTCCCCCGCGAACCCCGAGAGCGTCTTCACCTACGGGGCCCCGCAACTGAAGTTCGGCCCCGGCGCGTCCGACGAGATCGGGTACGACCTCGCCCAGACCGGCGCGAAGCGGGTCCTCGTGGTCACCGACCCGGGCGTGGCCGCCACCGGCCACCCGCAGCGGGTCGCCGACCAGATGACCGGCTTCGGCATCGAGGCGCGGGTCTTCGACGGCGCCCACGTCGAGCCGACCGACGAGAGCATGCGGTCCGCCGTCGACTGGGCCCGCGAGCACGGCCCCTGGGACGCGATCGTCGCCGTCGGCGGCGGCTCGAGCATCGACACCGCCAAGGCGATCAACCTGCTCACCACGAACCCCGGCGACCTGATGGACTACGTCAACAAGCCGGTCGGCGAGGGGAAGGCCCCGGTCAACCCGCTGAACCCGCTGGTCGCCGTCCCGACGACGACCGGGACCGGTGCGGAGAGCACGACGATCTGCGTGCTCGACGTCCTCTCGCTGAAGGTGAAGACCGGCATCAGCCACGTCCGGCTCCGCCCGACGCTCGCCGTCGTCGACCCGGCGCTGACCCGCACCCAGCCGGCCGGGGTCACCGCGGCCTCGGGGATGGACATCCTCTGCCACGCGCTGGAGAGCTACACCGCCCGGCCCTACACCACGTACGAGCACAAGCGGCCCGAGGAGCGGGTGCCCTACAACGGCGCCAACCCGATCGCGGACATGTGGTCGGAGCGGGCACTCGCGCTGCTGGCCGAGTCCTTCCGCGCCGCCGTCCGGGACGGCGAGGACACCGAGGCCCGCGGGAAGATGGCGATGGCCGCGACCTTCGCCGGGCTGGGGTTCGGCAACGCGGGGGTGCACATCCCGCACGCCAACGCCTACCCGATCGCCGGGCGGGTCAAGGACTTCCACCCCAAGGACTACCCCGCCGACGAGCCGATGGTGCCGCACGGCATGTCGGTGGCCCTGACCGCGCCCGAGGCGTTCCGGTTCACCTTCGACGCCGACCCCGAGCGCCACCTGCGCGCCGCCCGGCTGCTGGACCCGCGCGCCGAGCAGACCGGCGACCCCGCGGAGTTCCTGCCGACCGTCCTGACCGCGCTCATGCGCGACATCGACATCCCCGGCGGCATCGGTGCGGTGGGCTACGACGAGGGCGACATCCCCGACCTGGTCGAGGGCACCATGAAGCAGCAGCGGCTGCTGGCCACCGCCCCCCGGGACGTCACCGACGACGACGTGGCGGGCATCTACCGCCGGTCCCTGTCCCTCTGGTGAGACCGCGCCGCACCCGGGCGGAGGTCGTACGACCCCCGTCCAGGTGCGGCACCGACCGGCCGGCTGGTGCAGTGCCCCCGGGACCGACCGGGAGGGGTGTGCCATGGCCACGAACGCTGCCGCGTGTCGCCGGCTGCTGTGCGTGGCGCCGCTCGTGCCCGCCGGTGGGGTCGACACCCTGCTGACGGCGTTCGGCATGCTCGCCGACGACCGGCCGGACCTCACCGTGGACGTCCTCGGCGGCGGGGGGCTGTACCGAGTCCTGCGCGCGCACGCGGCGTACCTGGGCGTGGCCGAACGCGTGCACTTCCGCGGCTCGCCGCCCGCCCCGGCGGTGCGGGCGGCGGTGCACGGCTGCGCCGTCCTGGTGCTGCCGCACCGGCACGACGGCGCCGCCGCGGCGCCGACCGTCGAGGTGGCCCTGCTGGAGGCCCTCGCGAACGCCTGCCCGGTGGTGGCGACCCCGTGCGCGACGCGGGGATCGGCCCTGCCCGACACGCAGCTCGTGGTCCGCCCGGACGCACCCACCGTGCTGGCCCAGGCCCTGGAGACCGCGCTGGACGCACCGGGCTCCACCGACCGGCCCGGGGTGTGCGACGGACCGGACCACGACGGGCACCTCCTCCGGCGGGCCTGGCTCCGGGTCGTCCGGTGACACCTGGAGGGCGGACCACCGCTCCCCTGTCCGGGGCAGGACCCCGGCCCGGCCCTTGCGCTCCGGCACCGCGGGGTGGCACAACACCCGGGCAGGCTCCTCCCGCGCCTGCGGGCGACGGGGGTGCGATGACGACGGAGCTGACGGCGGCCGCCCCGCCGTCCGGGCACCCGGGATGGGTGGTCCTCGCGGACGTCGCGACCGGCGACCGGCCCGCGCCGCAGTCCCCCTCGGTGAGCCGGGTCGTCCGCCGGTTCGTGCTGGCCAACCTGGTCGCCGTCGTCCTGCTGCTGGCCGGCGGCCTCTGGGCCGGGGCGGAGGCGGCCGAGGACGAGGCCCTGGTCGACGCCCGGCGCACCACGGACCTGCTGGCCGCCGTCCTCGTGCAGCCGCTCGTCGATGAGGCGCTGCTGGCCGGGGACCCCGCGGCCGTCGCCGCCGTCGACGCCGCGCTGCGGGACCGGCTGGCGGAGACCGCCGTCCTCCGGCTCAAGATCTGGACCGCCGACGGGCGGGTCGTGTACTCCGACGAGGCCCGCCTGATCGGGCTGACCTACCCGCTGGACGACGCCGGCCGGCAGACCCTGCGCGACGGCGTCACCCGCGCCGCGGTCAGCGACCTCAGCCGCCCGGAGAACCGGTTCGAGCCCTCGGCCGGCCGGCTGCTGGAGGTCTACGGGCTGATGGCGGCTCCCGGTGGCGAGCCGCTGCTGCTGGAGACCTACTCGACGTACGAGGAGGCCATCGAGCGCCGGTTCGAGATCTGGGTGCAGTTCGCGCCCATCTCGATGGTCGTGCTGCTGACCCTGGTCGCGGTGCAGCTGCCGCTCGCCTGGCGCATGGCGACCCAGCTGCGCGCGACGCAGCAGGAGCGCGAGCTGCTGCAGGTCCGGGCGCTGGACGCCTCGACGGAGGAACGCCGGCTGATCGCCGGGAGCCTGCACGACGGCATCGTGCAGGACGTCTCGGCCTCGGCGCTGCTGGTCGCCCGCGCCGCCGACGACCTGCGGGCCGGTCCGGGGGACGGGCGGCACCGGCAGGTGGGCGAGGTGCTCGGCCAGGCGGCCCGGGCGCTGCGCGAGTCGGTGGGCTCCCTGCGCTCCCTGCTGGTGGAGATCCACCCGCCGACCCTCGAGCGCGCCGGGCTGCCGGCGGCCCTGGCCGACCTGACCGCGCGGCTGCGGCCGCGGGGCATCGAGGTCCGGCTGGACGTGGCCGGGGACCTCGACGTCGAACCCGAGACCGCCACGCTGCTGCTGAGCACCGTCCAGGAGGCACTGCGCAACGTCGTGAAGCACGCCCGCGCCCGCAGCGTCGCCGTCACCGTCGCGCAGCAGCCCGGGCGGCTGGTCCTGGAGGTCACCGACGACGGCGTGGGCTTCGACGTGGCCCCGGCGGTGGGCCGGTCGCGCACGGGCCACCTGGGACTCCGCCTGCTGGCCGACCGCGCCGCGGCGGCCGGGGCCCGGCTCGCGGTGCGCACCGCCCCGGGTGCCGGGACGACGCTGCGGCTGGAGGTGTCCACCCCGTGATCGACGTGCTGGTCGTCGACGACCACGCGCTCATGCGCACCGGCCTCTCCGGCCTGATCACCGCGGCCGGCGACATGCGCGTGGTCGGAACGGCCGCCGACGGCGCCGAGGCGGTCGCGGAGGTGGCCCGGCTGGCGCCGCACGTGGTGCTCATGGACCTGTCCATGCCGGTCCTGGACGGCGTCGGCGCCACCCGCCGCATCGTCGAGGAGCACCCCGACGTCGAGGTGCTGGTGCTGACCTCCTTCTCCGACCAGCGGCGGGTGATCGAGGCCCTGGACGCGGGCGCCAGCGGCTACGTGCTCAAGGACGCCGAGCCGACCGACCTGCTCGCCGCCATCCGCTCGACCGCCCGCGGCCACTCCCCCCTCGACCCGCGGGTGGCCCGTACCGTGCTGCACGCCCGGCGCTCCCCCGCCCGCGAGGCCGAGCTGACCGACCGGGAGCAGGAGGTGCTCGCACTGGTCGGCCGCGGCCTGGCCAACAAGCAGATCGCCCGCCGCCTCGGCATCCGCGAGAGCACCGTCAAGGCGCACCTGACCAGCGTCTTCCAGCGGATCGGCGTCCGGGACCGCACCTCCGCGGCGCTCTGGGCCCGCACCCACCTCCCCGAGGAGGACGCGCCGGCGGGGCCCCCCGCAGGGGCCCGCCGCGAGCCTGCGGGCGGAGGGGGGTAGGGGTCCTCCCTCACCCCTGCCGGAGACGCTCCACCAGCGGCGCGGTCGAGGCCGGCAGCAGCCGGGCGACCGGGGTGGGCAGCCGCAGCTCGACGGCGACGTCCTCGTCGACCCGGTAGGGCTGGGTCAGCAGCAGCGACCCGAGGGTGCGGCGCAGCCGGGACACCTCGGCCCGCACGGTGACCGTCCGCGTGGGGTCGCCGAAGAGGTCCCCGGCCAGGGCCGCGGCCGAGCGCCCCGCCGGGTGCCGGGTGAGGGCGAGCAGGATCTCGGCGTGCCGCAGGCTCAGCGGGGCCGCCCAGCTGCCGCTGGCCGAGGTCACCTGCACCTGCGGGCGCGGGCCGGCGAGGTCGAGGACCAGCCCGGCCGGCCGGTCGTCGTCCCCCGGGCCGTGCGGGCGCAGCAGCCAGCCGCCGGGCAGCGGCTCGACCGTGCACCGGCCCAGTGCCGGGATCCACAGCGGGCCGGGGTGCACCTCGTCGGGCAGCGCGACGCGGTCGGGTGCGGCCAGGCCGGTGGCGGCGGCGGTGCACCCGTCGACGCCGACGACCAGCGCCGGTCCGGTCAGCCGGGCCAGCATCGGGGCGGCCAGCGTGCGCAGCCGCTCGACGTGCCGCACGTGCGCGCGGGACAGCTCCTGGCCGGCCAGCGCGGCGACCGCGTCGACCAGCGCGATGGTGCTGGGGTGCACGGTGGAGGCCGGGCCGGAGAGGTCCACGACGCCCAGCACCCGCCCGGTGACCGGGTCGCGCAGCGGGGCGGCGGCGCAGGTCCAGGGCTGGTGGCCCTCCGCGTAGTGCTCGGCGGCGTGCACCTGCAGCGGCGCGCGGACCACCACGCTGGTGCCGATCGCGTTGGTGCCCACGACGTCCTCGTCCCACGAGGAGCCCTCGACGAAGCCGAGCCGGTCGGCCAGCCGGCGCACCCCCGGGCCGCCCTCGCGCCACAGCACCCGGCACCCGGCGTCCCCGACGACCAGCACCTGACCGGCGTCGCGGGCCACCGGCAGCAGCCGCTCGCGCAGCAGCGGCAGCAGCGGGACCAGGCCGCTCTCGGCCCGGCGTCGCTCCAGCCCGGGCCCGTCGAGCGGCGCGACGTCCGGAGTGCCCGAGGGGTCCAGACCGCTGCCGCGCAGCCGTCGCCAGGACGCGCCGATGACCGGCCGCGGCGCCGCGGGCGGGGTGCCGCCGGCCAAGGCGGCGGCGCGCACGCGCGCGAGCAGCCGGGTGTGCACCCGCGGGTCGGCCCCCGGCGGGAGGGCGCTCTGCGCGGCGGTCATGGGCGACTCCTCGGCTGTGACCTGCACCACGACTCTATGCCGTGCAACCCCCTGCAACGGCTCCCCCACCTGCGTTCCGGCGGGTCTGCTGGACCGTGACCCGTCCCGCGACGACGCAGGAGGCGCCCCGCATGACCCAGACCGTCGAACGACCCCAGACCACCGGCTCACCCGCCGAGCGCACCGACGCCTGGCTCGCCGCGTTCCAGGACGCGCTCACCGCGCGCGACGCCGACCGGGTGGCCGGGATGTTCGCCGCCACCAGCTTCTGGCGCGACCTCATCGCCTTCACCTGGAACATCACCACGGTCGAGGGCCCCGACGGGGTCCGCGACCTGCTCCGCGCCACCCTCGAGACCACCGACCCGCACGGGTTCCGCACCACCGAGGAGCCCACCGAGGACGGCGGCGTGATCACCGCCTGGATCGAGTTCGAGACCGCCGTCGGCCGTGGCCGCGGACACCTCCGCCTCCAGGAGGAGGGCAGCAAGGCGTTCACCTTGCTGACCACCCTGTACGAGCTGAAGGGGCACGAGGAGCCGCTGCGCCAGCGCCGGCCGATGGGCGCCGAGCACGGCGCGAACCGTGAGCGCACGACCTGGCGGGAGCGCCGCGAGCAGGAGGAGGCCGAGCTCGGGTACACCACCCAGCCCTCCGTGCTGGTCGTCGGCGGCGGCCAGGGCGGCATCGCGCTCGGCGCCCGGCTGCGGCATCTCGGCGTCCCCGCGCTGGTGATCGACAAGCACGCCCGTCCCGGCGACCAGTGGCGCAGCCGCTACAAGTCGCTGTGCCTGCACGACCCGGTCTGGTACGACCACCTGCCCTACCTGAAGTTCCCGGACAACTGGCCGGTCTTCTCGCCCAAGGACAAGATCGGCGACTGGCTCGAGTCGTACGTGAAGGTCATGGAGGTGCCCTACTGGGGCGGCACCGTGGCGCGCTCGGCGAGCTACGACGCGGAGACCGGTGAGTGGACCGTCGAGGTCGAGCGCGACGGGCAGCCGGTCACCCTGCGCCCGAAGCAGCTGGTGCTGGCCACCGGCATGTCCGGCAAGCCGAACGTCCCCCGGCTGCCGGGCCAGGACGTCTTCCGCGGCGAGCAGCACCACTCCTCGGCCCACCCCGGGCCGGACGAGTACAAGGACAAGAAGGTCGTCGTCGTCGGGAGCAACAACTCGGCGTTCGACATCTGCGGGGCGCTGTGGGAGATCGGCGCCGACGTGACGATGGTGCAGCGCACCTCGACGCACATCGTGAAGAGCGACAGCCTCATGGACATCGGCCTGGGGGCGCTCTACAGCGAGGAGGCGGTCGCCAACGGTGTCACGACCGAGAAGGCCGACCTGGTCTTCGCCTCGATCCCGTACCGGATCATGCACGAGTTCCAGATCCCGCTGTACGCCCAGATGAGGGAGCGCGACGCCGACTTCTACCGCCGGATGGAGGACGCCGGCTTCTGGCTGGACTGGGGCGACGACGACTCCGGCCTGTTCATGAAGTACCTGCGCCGCGGCTCGGGCTACTACATCGACGTGGGCGCCGCCGAGCTGGTGGCCGACGGTGAGGTCGAGCTGGCGCACGGGCAGGTCGACCACCTCACCGAGGACTCCGTCGTCCTCGCGGACGGCACCGAGCTGCCCGCCGACCTCGTCGTGTACGCCACCGGCTACGGGTCGATGAACGGCTGGGCGGCCGACCTCATCTCCCAGGAGGTCGCCGACAAGGTCGGCAAGGTGTGGGGCCTGGGCTCGGACACCACCAAGGACCCGGGGCCGTGGGAGGGCGAGCAGCGCAACATGTGGAAGCCCACCCAGCAGGAGGCGCTGTGGTTCCACGGCGGCAACCTGCACCAGTCGCGGCACTACTCCCTGTACCTGGCGCTGCAGCTCAAGGCCCGCGCCGAGGGGATCCCCACCCCGGTGTACGGCCTGCAGGAGGTGCACCACCCGTCCTGAGGCACGGGACGGCGTCGCCGCGGCTCAGGCGGCGGCGCCGTCCCGGCGGGCGTGCGCGGCCGCGACCACGTGCGGCACCAGCGCCTGGGCGATGTGCGCGTAGCCGGCCGACGACGGGTGGAAGCGGTCGGCGGAGAACAGCGCGGGGTCGGTGCCGAAGGCGGCGGTCACGGCGTCGGAGACGGCGGCGACCTGCGCGCCGGCCGACCGGGCGACGGCCGCCTGCTCGCGCTGCAGCAGCGCGGACGCGCTCTGCACCAGCGGTCGCAACGCGGGTGGCACCCACGGCACCGTGGACATGTCCGGTGCGGGGACGACGACCGCGTCGGTGCCGGCCGCGCGCAAAGCCGTGAGCGCTCCCGCCAGGGCCGCGGCCGCCTGCGCCGGCGGGACCAGCCGCGCCAGGTCGTTGGCGCCGACCACCACGACGGCCAGGTCGACGTCCAGGGGCGCGGCCCGGCGGACCTGCGCGCTGAGGTCCCGGGAGACCGCCCCGGGGACGGCGAGCACGTGCAGGTCGACGTCGTAGCCGGCGTCGGTCAGCGCGGCGGCCAGCCGCGGGCCGAGGGCGTCGCCGGGGCCGGCGGCACCGGAGCCGTACGCGAGGGAGTCACCGAGGAGGGCCAGTCGCAGGCCCTCGTGCAGGGCCCCGGCCCCGTCCCGGGTCCCGCCCCGAGCGGAGCGAGGGGTGGGGAGGACGGGGTCCTCCTCCGAGTGGCGGGGGGCGGGAGGGTCCTTCGGCACACCCCGTGCAACGCGGTCGCACGCACCGCCATGCCCGGCCCGCGGGACGCCGCTCGGGCGTCGGTCGAGTGGACGGTGTGCGCCGAGGCGCAGTTCTCGAGCCGGGAACTGCGCCTCAGCGCACACCGTCGGTGGGCTGCGGCCTCAGGCTCTGGGGCCGCCGGCCGCGTAGACCACCTGGCCGGAGACGAAGCCGGCGCCCTCGCTGACGAAGAACGACGCCAGGTGGGCGATGTCCTCGGGCTGGCCGACGCGCTGCACCGGGATCTCCTTGGCGGCGTAGGCGATGAAGTCCTCGAACGCGACGCCCAACCGGTCGGCGGTCGCCTTGGTCATCTCGGTCTGGATGAAGCCGGGCGCGATGGCGTTGGCGGTGACGCCGAACTTGCCGAGCTCGATGGCCAGGGTCTTGGTGAAGCCCTGGAGACCGGCCTTGGCCGTCGAGTAGTTGGCCTGCCCGCGGTTGCCCAGCGCCGAGGTGCTGGACAGGTTGACGATCCGGCCCCACTTCGCGTCGATCATGTGCTTCTGCACCGCGCGGGTCATGAGGAAGGCGCCGCGCAGGTGCACGTTCATGACCACGTCCCAGTCGACCTCGGTCATCTTGAACAGCATGTTGTCGCGGATGACGCCGGCGTTGTTGACCAGCACCGTCGGCGCGCCGAGCTCGGCGGCGACCCGGGAGACCGCGGCCTCGACCTGCTCGGCGTCGCTGACGTCGGCGCCCACGGCCAGTGCCCGGCCGCCGGCGGCCTCGATCGTCTCGACGGTCTCCTTGCCCGCTGCCTCGTCGAGGTCGAGCACGCCGACGGCGAACCCGTCCTGGGCCAGGCGCTTGGCCACGGCCGCGCCGATGCCCCGCGCGGCCCCGGTGACGATCGCCACGCGGGCGCCGGTGCTGTTCGACTCGCTCATGTGTCCTTCTCTCCGTCTCTGCGCCGTCCGGTGCGCTGGACCACACCGTACGGACCGGACCCGCGGGGCTACCGGCGGGTAGCCCCGGCGCGCCGCGGATGTGCGGCGCCCGGGACGTGCGCCCAGCTCAGGGCCAGATGCTCGCCACGACGATGCCGGCGACGGCCAGCTGGACGGCGCCGAGCACCAGGCTCGCCGGGTGGAAGGCGACCTCGGTCACGTGCTGGCCGAGCTTGCCGGGGGTGAGCAGGTCGAGCACCAGGAACGCGACCGCCTGCAGCACCACGCCCAGCAGTCCGAAGACCACGGTGTAGAGCAGCGCCTCACCGAACCCGCTGGTGGCGTTGGTCCAGATGGCGGCGAAGATGACCAGCCCCTGGGCCAGGAACCCCGCGGCGAGCACGATGCCGGCGTTGACCGACCGGTCCTCGTGGATCTGCCGGCCGAGGTGGCCGGGGGTGAGCAGGTCGAGCACGAGGAAGCCGAGGGTCAGCAGCACGATGCCGACCCCGGTGTAGGCGACGGCGTAACCGATGCTGGCCAGCACGAGGAGACCTCCGGGGACGTGGGACGGGGCGCCGGAGTTGTCTACCGCACTCGCGCCCGTCCGTCGGTGCTGGCGTGCCGGGTCAGCCGGCGGTGACCAGGTCCACCCGGTCGACGCGCCTCCTCCGTCGTCGGCGGCACGGACCGGGCGACCGTCCCGAGGAGCCCGGCCGTCGGCACCCGGGCGCGGACATCCTTCAGGCGGTCTGGCGCAGCGGCGTCACGTCGGCGTCGTCGTCCAGCGCCGGCCGCGGCGCCGGGTGCTCGACCAGCGCCAGCACCCGGCCGGCCATGAAGCGGGCGGTGCGGACGGTGGTGCCGCCCCGGGTGGTCTCGGTGACCTCCACGAGCCCGCGGCCGTGGCTCACGTCCACCCGCCGGCCGGCCCGGGTGGCCTCGATCTCGTAGGTGCGGGTGCTCCCGCCGGCGTCGATCACGATCTCGACACGGTCGCCCTTCATCGCGTCCTCCAGACGTCGCGCCGGGCGGTGCGCCCGACATGGTGACAACGTCCTCCCGGGGTCCGACATTCCGACCTGACCTGCGGTTTCAGTCCTCCGGCGGGCGCTTGTGCGGCCGCGGGACGTGCAGCGCGCGGACCGACGCGAGCGCCGCCCGGCGGGCGTGCGCCCGCTGGCGCGCCCGGCTGGTGCGCGGGGCCCGCGGCTCTTCGCGCAGCATCGCGTCCAGCCAGTGCCCGCGCGGGTCGACGTCGACCAGCAGGGCCTTGAGCAGCAGGGTCAGCGGGATGGCCAGCAGCGCCCCGAGCGCGCCGAGCACCCAGCCCCAGAACAGCAGCGCGACGAAGGTGACCGTCATCGACAGGCCGACCGAGTCACCGACGAAGCGGGGCTGGATGAGCGTCTGGACGACGAAGTTGAGCAGCGCGTAGACCGCGACGACGACCCAGAAGTCGGTCCACCCGCCGTCGAGCAGGGCGAGGATCGCCGGCGGCACCAGGCCCAGGACGAACCCGATGTTGGGCACGTAGTTGGTGACGAAGGACAGCAGCCCCCAGACCACCGGCAGCGGGATGCCGATGACCGCGAGCGCGACGGTGTCGCCGACCGCCACGACCGCGCCGAACACGGTGCTGACCCACAGGTAGCTGCGGGTGCCGCGGGCGAACAGCCCCAGCGCGATCGGCAGGTGCGGGCGCTCGGCGGCGATGAGCGCCAGCCGTCGGCCGAACCCCCCGGACTCGATGGACAGGAAGACCAGCGCCGCCAGCAGCAGCACCAGCGTGGAGGCGGCGTCGGTGGCCCTGGCGAGCACGCCGGTGGCCACGCCGACGAGCTGGCTGTAGTCGAACTGCGCGACGAGGTCGGACAGCTGCCCGGAGACGATGCCGCGGTCGTTGAGGTCGGCGACCACCGAGGCGATGAGTGCCTCGGCCTCCTCGGCATAGTCCGGCAGCAGGGCGGCGAACTGGGCGATCGACACCACGAGCAGAGCGACGAAGGCGAGCAGGACGGTCCAGACGAGCAGCAGCAGCACCGAGGTGCTGGCCCAGCGCGGCCAGCCGTGCCGCTGCAGGAAGCGCTGCACGGGGGTGAGCGCGATGACCACCACGAGGGCCAGCAGCACCGGGCCGACCAGCCAGGCGATCGAGCGGACCCCGGCGATCGCGATGGTGGCGGTGGCCGCGCCGATCAGCAGCACCATCCAGCGCGGCATGCCGCCGGTGGCCGGACCCGGCGTCCCCTCGGGCAGCAGGTCGGCGTCGACGACCGCGGTCTCCGCGGCGGCCCGGGCCGCGACCGCGGCGTGCTCGGCCTCCGCGGCGACGGCCGCCGGTACCCCGGTGGCGCCGGCGGTCAGCGGCACGCCCGTCCCGGCGCCCGACACCCCGCGCTGAGCGGTCACGCGCCCCCCTCTCCCCACCCCGGCCCAGCCTGGCACGCCCGTGCGGCGGGGTCAGGTCAGGGACGCGCAGCGTCCAGCAGCGCGGTCATGGCCGGCAGGTCGAAGAAGGCAGCGGTCTCCCGGGCGCTGGGGCCGCCGGCGTCCGGGTCGGCACCGGCCGCGAGCAGGTTCCGCACCGTCTCCTCCGACTGCTTGAAGACCGCCGCGGCCAGCGCCGTCTGGCCGCGGTCGTTGACCCGGGTGGGGTCGGCGCCGCGCTCGAGCAGCGCCGCGACGGTCTCCGGGTGGCCGCGGTAGGCGGCCAGGATCAGCAGCGTGTCGCCCTTGTCGTTGGTCAGGTTCGCCGGCACCCCGGCGTCGACGTAGGCGGCCAGCTCCTCGGTCGCCCCGGCCCGGGCCAGGTCGAAGACCCGAGCCGCCAGCTCGATGACACCCGGGTCGATCCCGCCGTTCTGCTGCTCGGTCACGGCGTCGAGCGTAGGAGGTCGGCCCGGCGGGAGGGACGGCGCGGCGCTCAGCTCCCCGTCACGCCGGCGACGCGGTCGGTGAGCGCGAGCACCCGACGCCAGACGTCGTCGCAGGCCTCGGCCCAGTCGCCGTACGCGCGGTCGAAGAAGGAGTGCGGCGCCCCGTCGTACACGGCGGTCTCCACCTCGGCACCGCCCGCCCGCAGCCGCTCGGCCAGTGCCAGCTGGTCCTCGACGGGCGTGGCGGCGTCGGCCCCGGCGATGACCATCAGGGTCGGGCGGACGGCGGGCGCGTCGCCGGTCACCTCCGGCCTGCCGTAGAAGCCGACGCAGGCGGCGACGTCCGGACCGCTGTCCGGGTCGCTGCCGGCCAGCCTCCAGGAGTGGCTGCCGCCGAAGCAGAAGCCCACGGTGACCACCGGCAGGTCGGCCCGGGTGCGCCCGCGCAGGTAGCCGACGGCGGCGGCCACGTCGGCGTCCACGCCGGCCGCGGTGACCTGCGGGACGTGGGTCTGCCAGTCGAAGTCCCGGTCGCGGGTGCCGGTCACCGGCAGCCCCGCCGTCCGCCCGAACCAGTCGACGGCCAGGGCCGGCAGCCCCGCCTCGGCGAAACGCTCGGCCAGCGCCACGTAGTAGGGGTGCAGCCCGCGGACGTCGGGCAGCAGCACCACCCCGACCCGGGCCTCGCCGGCCGGGGCGGCGTACGCCACGGCGACCTCCGTGCCGTCGGCGGAGGTCAGGGTCAGCGTGCCGCGCTCGGCGACGTCCCCGCTCCGGGGCGGGGCGGGCGGGCGGCTGTCGGGGTCGTGGCACATGGCGCCGGTTGTACCTGCGGCGGACGTCCGCCGCCCGCTCAGGTGTCGGCGGCGGCGTCGGCCGGCTCCGGGGACCCGCCGAAGACGGCGGCGGCGACCTCCCGGCGCACGTCGGCCAGCCAGTGGTGCTGCTTGTCGGCCTGGTCGATGAGCCGGTCGAACAGCGCCCGGTCGATCCGGGGGTCGGCCTCGGCCGCGGCGCGCAGCGTCTCGAAGCCGGCCCGCTTGGCGAGCACCGCGGTGGCGATGAACTCGAACTCGACGAGGTCCGAGAGCGGGGAGCGGGACAGCAGGTGGCCGTTGAGCTTGGCTCGGGACAGCTTCTCGCCCAGCCAGACCGCGGCCTGCTTGTACTCCCGCACCGGCAGGCCGAGCCGCTCCATCTGCGTGCGCAGCGCCGTCCGCTCCTCGCGCAGCTCGTCGAGCAGCTCCTGCAGCCGTGGCTCGTAGGCCGTCCCCCGCCACCGGCCGAGCATCCGGCTCACCAGCTCGACCCCGCCGGTGGCCGAGGCCAGGTGGTCGTTGGTGTAGACGCCGAGCAGCTCGGCGTTGCGGATCCCGCCTGGCGCGGTCGGCTCGGACACGGGTTCTCCCGGGGACGGAGGTGCGATGCGCACCCATCCTCTCCCCGCGGTGATCACCCCGCGCGGCGGCCCCCGGTCAGCCGGCCGCCCGCGCGAGCAGCCGGGCGGCGGTCGGCCGCAGCTCCCGTTCCAGCTCCCAGAGGCCGGCGGCCAGCCGCTGGCCCACCGCCTGCCGGGAGATCCCGAGCGCGGCCGCGGCCGCGGCCTGGCTGCGCCCGGCGCCGACCAGCTCCACCGCCTCCCAGGCCGGGGCGCTGCGGCGCTGCACCACGACGGCCAGCGCGGTGAGCACGGCCTGCGCGTCACCGGCGTCGGCGGGGACGGCGCCGCGGACCGCGAGCCGGACACCGCGCTGCCGGGCGGCGTCCACCGCACGGCGGGCGCCGAGGAACGCCGGCCCGGCGCGGGTGCCCTCGGGTGGCACCGGACCGGCGCCGACGCCCACGGTCCAGCCGCCCTCGCGCACCAGGGCGAGGACGGCGTCGACGACGGCCGCGGGGTCGGTGAGCACGGACTGCACCCCGTCGTCCCCCGCCCGCTCGGCCCTCAGCACGAAGCGCACCGTCGGAGCCTCCGGCCGGGCCTACAGCTGGCCGACAACCTCCGGCGGGAAACCCCCCGTGGCGATCGGGCCCCACCGCTCGACGGTGACGCGCAGCAGCGACTTGCCCTGCCGGGTCATCGCCGCGCGGTACTCGTCCCAGTCCGGGTGCTCGCCGCTGATGGCCCGGTAGTAGTCGACCAGCGGCTCGAGCGCCTCGGGCAGGTCGAGCACCTCCGCGGTGCCGTCGACCTGCACCCAGGGACCGTCGAAGTCGTCGGAGAGCACGCACACCGACACGGCCGGGTCGCGGCGGGCGTTGGCGGCCTTGGCCCGCTGGGGGTAGGTGGAGACGACCACGCGCCCCTCCTGGTCCAGCCCGCAGGTGACCGGGGACAGCTGCACGCCACCCCCGCTGCGTCGGGTCACCAGCACCGCCTTGTGGCGGGGACGGAGGAACTCCTCGAGGGCGCGGCGGTCGACGCGGTCCGCGGTGGCGGTCTTCGGCATGGCCGGGACGTTACGACGGCCACGTCATGATCGTGGCGGCCCGGTCCGGGGTACCGACCTGTGCTGTGATCAGTCGCATGAGGCTCCGTCTGCCCGGCCGACCGGCGCCCGGGGACCCCCCGGGGGACACCGCCGTGGCGCCCCGCGACCGCAGCGAGCCCGAGCGGGCCTCCGTCGCGGAGACCCCGACGCCCGTCCACGGCCGGGGTCCACGCCTGCAGGCCGGGATCCGGACGCTGGCGGTCTTCTCGGCGCAGCTGCTGCTGATCGCGGCGGCGGTGGTCGTCGTCGGGTGGGTGCTCGGCAGGTTCTGGGTGATCCTGCTGCCGGTCGTGCTGGGGCTGCTCATCTCCACCGTGCTCTGGCCGAGCACCCGGTTCCTGCGCGACCACGGCTGGCCTCCGGCGCTGGCCGCGGTCACGGTGCTGCTGGCCTTCCTGGCCGCGCTGTCGGGCATCGTCGTGGCCATCGCCCCGCAGGTCGCCGACCAGGTGGGCGAGCTGGCCGACCAGGCGACGATCGCCCTGGAGGACATCCAGCAGTGGCTGCAGGGCCCGCCGCTGAACCTGCAGCAGGAGCAGATCGGCACCGCGGTCGACCAGGTCATCAACTCCATCCAGGGCAACGCGCAGAACATCGCCGGCTACGCGCTCACCGGCGCCAGCGCGGTCGGCAACGGCCTGATCAACCTGGTGCTGGCCCTGGTGCTGGTCTTCTTCTTCCTCAAGGACGGCCCGCGCTGGGTGCCGTGGCTGGCGGCGCAGACGGGTCACAAGGCCGCGCCGCACGTGGCGGCGCTGTCGTACAAGACCTGGTCGACGCTGTCGGAGTTCATCAAGCAGCAGGCGCTGGTCGGGTTCATCGACGCGTTCTTCATCGGCCTGGGGCTGTGGATCCTCGACGTCCCGCTGGTGCTGCCGCTGGCCCTGCTCACGTTCTTCGCCGCGTTCATCCCGATCATCGGCGCCTTCGTCGCCGGCGCGTTCGCCGTGCTGATCGCGCTGGTCGACGAGGGGCTCACCGTCGCGCTGATCGTGCTCGTGATCGTGCTCGTCGTGCAGCAGATCGAGGGCAACGTGCTGCAGCCGATCATCCAGGGCCGCGGCTTCAACATCCACGCCGCCGTGGTGATCCTCGCGGTGACCGCCGGCGGCAGCCTGTTCGGCATCATCGGGGCCTTCCTCGCCGTGCCGGTCACGGCCCTGATCGCGGTGGTCTACCGGTACGTGCGCGACGAGCTCGACGAGAAGTCACCGGAGGTCGCCGACGACGGCACCCGCACCCGCCTGGCCGACGACGAGGACGGCGAGGGCACCCGGCTGGTCAGGGAGGAGGTCGCCCCGCCGCGCACGGACGACGTCGGCGCCACCGAGCACGACCGGGGCGTGGAGCCCGCCTCCCCCGGGGTGTAGTGCGGTCGCACCGGGAATGCCGGCGGCACGCCGGGAGCTGACCCCGGCGACACACCAGGACGACAGGAGGCACCACCGTGGCGCACCGACCGGAGGAGCTCGTCGAGCTGCTCCCCGAGGCCGAGCCGCTCCTCGCCCGCGAGGCCGCGGTCAGCGAGGCCGGCGACCGCCGCGGCCTGGTCCTCGTGCACGACCTGGCCGGCGAGTTCGACGCGGCCTCGGCCGGCGCGCTGGCCGGCGCGCACCTGCTCAGTGCCCTGCGGCACGAGGTGATCGCCCGCTTCGACGCCGACAGCCTGGTCGACTACCGCGCGCACCGGCCGCGGATGACGTTCCACGGCGACCGCTACGAGTCGTTCACCGCGCCGGAGATCCTGCTGTACGCGCTGGAGGACGACGCCGGAGAGCCCTTCCTGCTGCTGCACGGTGCGGAGCCGGACTTCGCCTGGGAGCGGTTCGTGGCCGCCGTGCGCTGGCTCGTCGAGCGGCTGGGCGTCACCTCGGTGGTGTCGGTGCAGGCCATCCCGATGCCGGTGCCGCACACCCGGCCGGTCACCGTGACCGCGCACGCCACCCGGCGCCAGCTGATCGCCGAGTACCCCGTGTACTGGGGCGAGATGCGCATCCCGGGGTCGGTCTCGGCGCTGCTGGAGCTGCGGATGGGCGAGGCCGGCGTGGACGCGCTCGGCGTGGCCGCGCACGTCCCGCACTACCTGGCGCAGGCGACCTTCCCCGCGGCCTCGCTCACGCTGCTGGAGCACCTGTCCCGGCTGACCGGCCTGCACCTGCCCACCGAGGAGCTGCGGGACGCCGCCGAGGCCCACCGCACCGAGGTCGACGAGCAGATCGCCCGCTCGCCGGAGAACACCGCCGTGGTCGCGGCGCTGGAGCAGCAGTTCGACCAGTTCACCGCCGCCCGGGAGGGCAGCGAGCTGCTCAGCGAGGTGGGCGAGGTCCCCAGCGGGGAGGAGCTGGGGGCCGAGCTCGAGCGGTTCCTCGCCGAGCAGGAGCGCCGCCGCGGGGAGTGAGCGAGGCGCGCGAGAGGCACCTGACGCGGTGAGCGGGGCGCCGATGTGGGGGCGGTTCGACGACGTCGCCGGCGGGACGGCGCGCTGCTTCCCCGAGACCTCCCGCGTGCTCGTGGCCACCACGGCCGAGGACGTCGTCCCCGTGCTGGCCGAGGTCGAGCGGGCCACCGCCGCCGGGAGCTGGGCCTTCGGCTACCTGTCCTACGAGGCGGCGGCCGGGCTCGACCCGGGTCTGGCGGTCGTCCCGCGCCCGCCGGACGACAGCCTGCCGCTGGCCGTCTTCGGGCTGGCCGACCGGCCGGTCGACGTCCCCGTGGTGGGCCCGCCGGCCGGCCGGGAACGCGCGTACTCGGTGGGACCGTGGGCCCGCGGGTGGACCGAGGCGGGCCACCGGTCCGCCGTCGAGCGGGTGCGGGAGCACATCGCCGCCGGTGACACCTACCAGCTCAACCTGACCGTGCGGATGCGCGCTCCCGTGTCCGGCGACCTCGAGCAGCTGTACGCCGACCTGGCCGGCGCCCAGCGCGGCCCGCACGCGGCGTACCTGGACCTCGGCCGGTACGCCGTGCTGTCGGCCAGCCCCGAGCTGTTCTTCCGGTGGCGCGGCGACGAGCTGCTGACCCGGCCGATGAAGGGGACGGCGCGCCGCGGGCCGACGACGGCCGAGGACGAGGCGGCCCGCGCGCGGCTGCTGGCCAGTGCCAAGGAGCGCGCCGAGAACCTGATGATCACCGATCTGCTGCGCAACGACCTGGGCCGGGTGGCCGAGGTCGGCAGCGTCGCCGTGCCGGCGCTGTTCACCGCCGAGCGGTACGGGACGGTGTGGCAGCTGACCTCCGACGTCACCGCCCGCGTGCGGCCGGGTACCGGGCTGACCGACGTGTTCCGGGCGCTGTTCCCGTCGGGGTCGGTCACCGGGGCGCCCAAGCGGCGCTCGATGGAGCTCATCACGGGGCTGGAGGACTCCCCGCGCGGCGTCTACTGCGGCGCGATCGGCTGGGTCGCGCCGCCCGGTGGTCCCGAGCGGGCGGTGTTCAGCGTGGCGATCCGGACGGTGACCGTCGACCGGGCGACCGGGACGGCGGAGTACGGCACCGGCGGGGGGATCACCTGGTCCTCGGAGCCCGCGGCCGAGCACGCCGAGCTGCTGGCCAAGGCGGCGATCCTCACCGAGCGCCCCGAGGAGTTCGCGCTGCTGGAGACGATGGCCGCGGAGCCGGACGGCGGGCTGCGCGACCTCGACCGGCACCTGGCCCGGCTCGCGGGCTCCGCGGCCTGGTTCGGCTTCCCCCTCGACGAGGCCGCGACGCGGGAACGGCTGGCCGCCGCCGTCCCCCCGGGCACGGCCGCGCGGGTGCGGCTGCTGCTGCACCGCGACGGGCGGGTCGACGTCGAGACGCACCCGTTGCCGCCGCCGGCCGAGGGCCCGGTGCGGCTGGCGGTCGACGGCGAGCCGGTCGACCCGGACTCGGTGTGGCTCCGGCACAAGACCACCCGCCGGGAGGTCTACACCGAGCGCGCCGCCCGCCACCCGGGCGCCGACGACGTCGTCCTCGTCAACACCGCGGGCCACGTCACCGAGACGACGATCGCCACCCTCGCCGTCCGGCTGGACGGTCAGTGGTGGACCCCGCCGCTGTCGGCCGGCTGCCTGCCCGGGGTGGCCCGCGGCCGGCTGCTCGAGCAGGGCCGGCTGGCCGAGCGCGACCTCACGCCGGACGACCTGCGCCGCGCCGACGCACTCGCCGTCGTCAGCTCGCTGCGCGGCTGGCGACCCGCCGTCCTCACCTGACCGGGGTGGGCGGCGCCTCAGACCACCGGCCGACGGGACAGCACCAGCACCGCGATCGCAGCCGGGACGAGCGGCGTGGCTCCCAGGAGCAGCCGGCTGCCGCCCCCGGCGAGCTCCCCGGCCAGGAACGGCGCCACCAGACCGGCGACGCCCCACGCGGTGAACACCCGGCCGTAGACGGAGGGGAAGGCGCCGGGCCCCACCCGGTCGGCCGTGGCGGCGGGGACCAGGGCGGACACCGCGCCGTAGGCCGTCCCGACGACCAGGAAGCCGGTCAGGACGACGACGGGGCCGACCGGCCAGGCCAGCGCGGCGAAGGCGACGGCGCTGGCGGCGAGCGCGGTCGCCAGCGCCGGGAGGCGCCCGACGCGATCGGACCACCACCCGGCGGCCAGCCGGCCGGCCAGGTTGCCGGCGGCCAGCAGCGAGACCGCCGCCCCCGCGGCCGCGGCGCCCAGACCCGCGGCGGACGCCAGGGGCGCGGCGGTCGCGAACACCACCAGGCCGGGCGCGGCTCCGCCGGCGAAGACGGTCCACAGGGCTGCCAGCGTCCCCCGGGGCACCGGCGTCCGCCCGCGGGCCGGCGGGTGCCCGGCCGCCGGCCCGCCCGGGGCGAGGGCGGCGGCGAGACCCACCAGCCCGGCGACCAGCACCGCCAGGACGGCGAGGCCGGTGCGCCAGCCGGTGCCGGGCAGGACGCGCGGCGCCACGAGGCCCAGCACCACCGGCCCCGCCGCGTACGCGCCGACGACCAGGCCGCTCGCCGCGCCCCGGCGTCCCTCGGGGACCCGGGCGGCGAGCGACACCGCGACGCCGTAGGCCAGCCCGTTGGCCGCGCCGAAGAGCAGCCCCACGCCGAGCCACGGCGCCGCAGGCCCCTGCCCGCCGGCCGTCAGCCCGAGCCCGGCACCGGCGGCGAGGGCGGCCGCGGCCAGGAGGCGGCGCGGCCCGAAGCGGGCCAGCCCGCGGCCCACGCCGAGCTGCACCACGGTGAACACCGCCAGGGCGAGGGCGAACACCGCCGGGCCGCTGTCCGCCGGTGCCCCGGTGCCGGCCACCACGAGGGGGGCCACGAGGCTCCAGGCGAACAGCGTCCCGACGGCCAGGTTGGCCACGGTGCCCGAGGCGACCAGGCGCACCGTCGCCGGGCCGGGCGCCACCCGGGCGGTCAGGAGGTGACGCAGACCTGCCCGCGGTCCCGGCGCTGCGGGCCCTGCCCGCCGGGCCGGATGTCCTCGTCGAAGATCTCGGTCGGCAGGAAGACCGAGCAGCAGGCGTTGGGGATGTCCACCACGCCGCCGATCCGGCCCTCGATCGGCGAGGTGCCGAGGATCAGGTAGGCCTGCTCTCCCGTGTAGCCCCACTTCTCCAGGTAGCGGATCGCGTTCAGGCAGGCGTTGCGGTACGCCAGGGTGGCGTCCATGTAGGCGTTGGTGTCGTCGCGGTGGTCGACCGAGACGCCGATGAACGTGAGGAACTCCGAGTAGCGCGGCTCCACCCGGCCCGGCATGAAGATCGGGTTGGTGGTGACCCCGTAGGTCTCCATGCCGCCCTTGATCAGGTCGACGTGGAAGTCGATGAAGCCGCCCATCTCGATGGCGCCGCAGAAGTTGATCTCGCCGTCGCCCTGGCTGAAGTGCAGGTCCCCTCCGGACAGCAGCGCGCCGTCGACGTACACCGGGTAGAAGACCCGGCTGCCGCGGGTGAAGTTCTTGATGTCGTGGTTGCCGCCGTTCTCCCGCGCCGGCACGGTGCGGGCGCCGTCCCGGCCGATCGCCGCGAGCAGGTCACCGCTCGCGGTGCCGCCGAGCACGTTGTCCGGCAGCGGCGGCAGCCCCAGGGGCGGCACCCGGTCGGGGTCGGTGGCGATCAGCGCCCGCTCCCGGGCGTTCCAGCGGGCCAGCAGGTCCGCCGACGGCGCGGTGCCGAACAGCCCCGGGTGGGTGATGCCGGTGTACTCGACGCCCGGGACGTGCCGCGAGCTGCAGGTCTGCCCCTTGAAGTCCCAGATGGCCTTGTAGGCGTCCGGGAAGTAGTCGGTGAGGAACCCGCCGCCGTTGACCTTGGCGAAGATCCCCGAGTAGCCCCAGCCCTCACCGCAGTTGGGCCCCTCGGTCTGCGGCACCGGGCCGAGGTCGAGGATGTCGACGACCAGCAGGTCGCCCGGCTCCGCGCCCTCCACGGCGATCGGCCCGGAGAGCATGTGGGCGTGCGAGAGGTCGACGTCCCGGACGTCGTTCGCCGAGTCGTTGTTCAGGATCTGGCCGTCGGTCCACTCCTTGCACTCCACCCGGATGCTCTGCCCCGGCCGGACGGTCACCGCCGGGGGGATGTCCGGGTGCCAGCGGTTGTGGCCGGGGACGGCCTGGTCCCGCATGGACCTGCTCTGGTCGACGCTGAAGACGACGTCGGGCATGACGGTTTCCTCTCAGTGGACGCCCGGCGCCGTGCCGGGTCGGGTGGTGGGACGGGCGGCGGGGGCCGACAGCGACCGGCTCAGCGGGACGCTGGCGGCGAGGACGAGCAGGCCCAGCACGGTCACGACCACGAGGGTGGTGTCCGAGTCCGACCACCAGCCGGCGATGATCAGGAAGGCCGGGACGGCGGCCGTGAGCAGGCCCTCCCCCACCGCCAGGACGCCGATCGCCGGACCCAGGTGGGCCCGGTGCAGGGCCATCAGCAGGAAGAAGGTGGACCACAGGACCGCCCAGAGCAGCCAGATGACGGTGAAGGTCCGGTCCCCGACCTCGACCCACGAGTGGACGGCGAAGCCCACGGCCGCCAGCGCGACGACCAGCGAGAACCAGCCGAGGCCCTCGTTCCCCCAGCCGGTGATCCCGTTGATGCCCACCCAGAGGTAGGTGAAGCCGAAGAAGTAGAGACCCGCGGCGAGCGCGATGAGCCCCGGGTCACCCGCGGCGAAGATGATGAGGTAGGTCGGGGTGACCACCTGGAGCGCGCCGACGAACAGGTTCAACGGCGCCGCGCCGCGCGGGTCCACGTACCCCAGCAGCATGACCCCGTTGACCACCAGGACGGCGCCGACGTAGAGCAGACCGACGGCGGCCACGGGTCACCAGCGCGGCAGTGACGGGTGCGGGCCCGCGGGGCGGTGCGCCGCGTTGACGGGGACGCCCCCGGTGGTGGGGCTCCACCGGCGACTCCGGGGGCGCGGGGCGCCCATGGGGATCGACCGGACGACCTGCGGTGTCTCGGCGCTCGCGTCGGCGACCGCCATCGCGCGGTGCACCCCGGCGGGCGTGGTCGCCAGAGCGGGCGCGGTCCACACCCGGGTGGACTCCGCGGCACACGCCGGACAGGGGTGCGTGGGTCCCACCGAGGACATCGGGACCGCCACCTCGAACTCCGCGCAGGCGGGGCATCGGAACACGTACACAGCCATGGGCCCTCACTTCCTTCCACGTGGAACTTATCCACATGGAAGCTTCTGTCAAGAGGAGCCCGGGAACCGGCTACAGGGTGGCGAGGACGTCGAAGTCGTAGCCGTCGGCGACGGCCAGGTGGACGCGCTGCTGGAGGTGGTTGCCGGTGAAGGACACCGGTCCGCGCGGCCCGTCGTAGCCGAGCCCGTCGGCGACCGCGAGCATCCGCTGCACGTCCAGGCTCCCGGCCCGGTGGGCGAGTGCCGCCAGGGCCATCAGCCCCTCGTAGCAGGACTCCGCGGCGTTGTTCAGCGGCGGCGCGTCGGGGCCGTGCTGGTCGACGTAGGCGCCACCGAACTCCAGTGCCGAGGAGGTCGCCAGCGAGCGGAAGTAGGAGGCGCAGACGAAGAGGTTCCGCGTCGCCTCCGCCCCGCTGGCCAGGAGCATGTTCTCCTCCATGAGCGGGGTGAAGCGGACCATGCTCTCCTGCAGCCCCTGTGCGGCGAACACGCGGTTGAACTGCACGGCGTCCTGGCCGACCAGGTACAGCAGCACGCCCTGGGCGTCACTGCGCCGGATGCGCTCCACCACACCCCGGTAGTCGTCGGTCCCGAGCGGCACGTAGGCCGTCCCGGTCAGGTCCAGGTCCAGTCGCCGGGCGAACTGGCGGGTGACCTCGACCGAGGCCCGGGGCCAGACGTAGTCGTCCCCCACCACGAACCAGCGCCGCACCCCGCAGACGTCCCGCAGCCACCGCAGCGCGGGAGCGATCTGCCGCGCGGGCGTCTCACCGGAGCAGAAGACGCCCGGCCGGGCCTCGCCACCCTCGTACAGGGAGGTGTAGACGTAGGGGATCCGGCCCGCGGTCACCGGCGCCACGGCGTGCCGGACCGCCGAGATGTGCCAGCCGGTCACCGCGTCGATGCGCCCGGCGTCGACCAGGCGGCCGACGTCGGCTCCGACCCGGTCCGGGCTCGCGCCCCCGTCGATGACCTCGACGGCCAGCTCCCGGCCGAGGACCCCTGCCTCGTTGATGCGCCGCACGGCGGTCGCCGCGACCGCCTCGCAGGACGGCCCGAAGATCCCCGCCGGCCCCTGCAGGGGCACGACCAGCCCCACGCGCGCGATCTCGTCGGACCGGCGCATGGATCCCCCCAGGCGTGCCTGACGCAGGCATCGGAGCGGAGCACCTCGGGCCTCTGCGAGAATCGGCACCGAGTAGGGGACCACTATGCTGACCCGCCCCGGCCATGGGAAGGGTCCTCGGCCGATGAGGGGCGGGCATGCTGCAGGAGACGTCAGGGCGGCCGCAGCCGCACGTCGACCTGCTCCGGCAGGTCGCCTCGGGCCTGACCTCGCGCGTCGAGGAGATCCTCGTCGACCACGAGCTCACCTTCGACCAGTGGCGCGTGCTGGACACGCTGACCCAGCAGGGCCCGCTGTCGATGAGCGACCTCGGCGGGCGGACCCGGGTCCCGGGGCCGACCCTGACCCGCATCGTCGACCGCCTGGTGGAGCGCTCGCTGCTCTACCGCAACGTCGACGCGACCGACCGGCGCCGCGTGCTCGTGCACGCCGCCGACCGCGGCCGGGCCCTGTGCCGGTCACTGGCCCCACGGATCTCCGAGGCCGAGCGGAGCGGCCTGGCGGCCCTCTCCGCGGCCGAGGCCGACACCCTGCGCTCCCTGCTGGAGCGCCTGGCGACCGCCTGACGGCCGGCCGCGGGGTTGCGCCCGGCCGGGGCGGGCGTGGAGGCTGACGCACGATGCTTCCACGTGGAAGGAACCGCCGTGCCCGCACCGACCGACGCCGAGCTGTTCGACCTGGGTGACCTGCCGCTGCAGAGCGGTGCGACCCTGCGGAACGCACAGCTGGCCTACAAGACGTACGGCACGCTGAACGCCGACCGGTCCAACGTGATCGTGCACCCGACGTGGTTCAGCGCCTGGCACGACGCCAACGAGTGGTCCATCGGTCCCGGCCTGGCGTGCGACCCGGAGCGGTACTTCATCGTCGTCCCGAACCAGCTGAACAACGGGTTGTCGACGTCCCCCAGCACCACCCCGCCACCGTTCGACGGCCCGCACTTCCCGCCGGTCACCTTCCACGACCAGGTCGAGGCCCAGCACCGCCTGCTCACGCAGCAGTGGGGCATCGAGTCGATCGAGCTGGTGCTGGGCTCCTCCATGGGCGCCGGCCAGACCTACCAGTGGGCCGTCAGCCACCCCGAGATGGTCAGGCGCGCCGCACCGATCGTCGGCTCCAGCCGGACGAGCGAGCACAACCAGGTGTTCATCAAGAGCCTGCGTGCCGCCCTCACCCTCGACCCGGCCTTCCGCGGCGGTGAGTACTCCCGCGACGCCCGCCCCACCGCCGGGATGCGGGCGTTCGCCCGGATCTACGCCGGGTGGGGGCTGTCCCAGGCGTTCTACTGGGAGCGCGAGTACCGGAGCATGGGCTACTCCTCCCTCGAGGACTTCCTGGTCGGGTTCTGGGAGGGGTTCTGGCTCGACGAGGACCGGGACCCGAACAACCTGCTAGCCATGCTGTGGACCTGGGAGCACGGGGACGTCGGCCGGACCCCGGGCTTCGACGGCGACACCGAGGCGGCGCTGCGCTCCATCCGCTGCCCGCTGGTGGCCATGCCGGCGCGGACGGACCTCTACTTCCCGCCCGAGGACGAGCAGTGGGCGTCCCGGTTCATCGAACGGGGTGAGGTGCGGGTCATCGACACCATCTGGGGCCACTTCGCCGGGCTCGGGATGAACGCCGCCGACAACGCCGTGGTCGACGAGACGCTGCGGGAGCTGCTCGCCCGTCCGGTGTGAGCCCGGGACGCGGACGGGCCGCGACCGGGGTGTCCCGGTCGCGGCCCGCCGCGGTGGTGCTGGTCAGCCCCTGATCAGAGGGTGACCTCGACGTGCTCGTTGGGCACGCAGTGCGTCATGGTCAGACCGCTGACGTCCCGGGGGCCGTTCTTGCCGAGGTTGGCGGCGCGCTGGAGCTCTTCCTCGGTCAGCGTCTGGGTCTGCAGCGGCTGCAGGTGCCGGACGTCGTCCGCCGTGATGCCCAGGCCCTCGCCGATGCGCTGGCCCATCTCGTCCTCGGCCATGAAGAAGTGCCAGACCATCCGCTCCTGGATCGGGCGGTCGCACTGGGAGAGCGCGTCGACGAAGTTGGCGACCAGGTCGTCCTTCTCCCACTGCTCCGACAGCAGGTAGCGCTCGCCGGCCTGCGCGTAGTCGTTGGTCCGCGGGATCCGCTTGCGGGTCAGCCGGCCGGTGATCTCGGGGCCCTGCTCGTCGTGCGTGGGGTACTGCGCCTCGCGCAGACCACCGAGGATCGACGGCTCGTAGTTGACGTGCGGGTTCTGCCCCGGGCCCAGGTCCACCGCGTAGGCCATCTGGCCGTCGCGCTGGTTGGTGGCGACCTTCGCACCCTTGGCCTGGTTCACCGGCAGCTGCAGGTAGTTCGGCCCGACCCGGTAGCGCTGGGTGTCGGAGTAGGAGAACGTCCGGCCGACCAGCATCTTGTCGTCGGAGAAGTCCAGGCCGTCGACCAGCACACCGGTGCCGAAGGCGATCTGCTCGTTCTCCAGGAAGAAGTTCTCCGGCGCCCGGTTCAGCGTCATGGTGCCGACCTTGCGCAGCGGGAACTCGTTCTCCGGCCACACCTTGGTGTCGTCGAGCGGGTCGAAGTCCAGCTCGGGGTGCTCGTGGTCGTCCATCAGCTGGACGTGCAGGTCCCAGGACGGGAACTCGCCGCGGCCGATGGCGTCGTAGAGGTCCTTGGTGTGCGCGCCGAGCTCGTTGGCCTGGACCGCCGCGGCGTCCTTCGCCGTCATCGACTTCACGCCCTGCTTCGGCAGCCAGTGGTACTTGACCAGCTTCGTCTCGCCCTCGGCGTTGACCCACTTGTAGGTGTTCACGCCGAAGCCCTGCTGGGTGCGGTAGTTCGCGGGCAGGCCGCGCGGGCTGAACACGAGGGTGAACATGTGCAGCGACTCGGGGGTCTGGCTGGCGAAGTCGAACACCCGGTTGGCGACCTGGCGCTCGAAGGTCACCGGGTCGGGCTTCTGCGAGTGGATGAAGTCGGGGAACTTGATGGCGTCCCGGATGAAGAAGACGCCCAGGTTGTTGCCGACGAGGTCCCAGTTGCCGTCCTCGGTGTAGAACTTCACCGCGAAGCCGCGCGGGTCACGCGCCGCCTCGGAGGAGTCCCGGCCACCGGCGACGGTGGAGAAGCGGACCGCGACCTCGGTCTCCTTGCCCTTCTGCTGGAAGAGCTTGGCGCGGGTGTACGTCGCGACGGGCTCGTCGCCGACGGTGCCGTCGGCGACGAAGACGCCGAACGCGGTGGCGCCGCGGGCGTGCACCACGCGCTCCGGGATGCGCTCGCGGTCGAAGTGGCTGATCTTCTCGAGGAACTGGTAGTTCTCCAACGTGGCCGGGCCGCGGGCACCCACCGTGCGCTGGTTCTGGTTGTCGTAGACCGGGTGGCCCTGACGGTTGGTCAGGACCGCGCGGTCCACCTCGCTCGGCGCAGGGCCCTGCGATGCGACGTCGGTCATCCTGATGCTCCTCCTCGATTGTCGTGCTGATCGACCTGAGCGGTCCCTGCTGGCGTCCCTACCCGGCACTCGCGGCACAGACCCCAGAAGACGACCTCCGCCTCGTCCACGACGAAACCCGCCGTGTCCGAGGGCGTCAGGCACGGAGCCGCCCCCACGGTGCAGTCGACGTCAGCGACCGCACCGCACGAGCGGCAGACCAGGTGGTGGTGGTTGTCGCCGACCCGCAGCTCGAACAGCGCGGGCGCGCCCGCCGGCTCGATCCGGCGGGCCAGGCCGCCGGAGACGAGGGCCTCGAGCACCCCGTAGACCGCCTGGGGCGACAACGTCGGGTGCAGGGCGCGAGCGGCGGTGACGATGGCGTCGACGTCCGCGTGCGGACGCTCGGCGAGCACCTGCAGCACCGACAGGCGGGGCCGCGTCACGCGCAGCCCCGCCGTGCGGAGCTGCTCCTGCCGGGTCGTCTCCATCGACGACCACCCAACCCCGTTTTCTTGTCCGAGTCAAATGAAGGACCCCCGTGCCCCAGCCGCTCGCGCGCTCGCGGCGGCCCCTGCAGGGGCCGTCAGGCGAAGACGATGGTCTTCTCGCCGTCCACGATGACCCGGTCCTCCACGTGCCAGGTGACCGCCTGGGCCAGCACCTGGCGCTCGACGTAGCGGCCGATCCGGCGCATGTCCTCCACCGTCGCGCGGTGGTCCACCCGGGCGACCTCCTGCTCGATGATCGGCCCGGCGTCGAGCTCCGGCGTCACGTAGTGCGCGGTCGCGCCGATCAGCTTCACGCCGCGGTCGTGCGCCGCCCGGTAGGGGTTCGCGCCGACGAACGCCGGCAGGAAGCTGTGGTGGATGTTGATCAGCCGCTCCGGGAAACGGCTGCAGAAGTCCGCCGAGACGATCTGCATGTACCGGGCCAGCACGACCAGGTCGACGTCCCCGACCAGGTCCAGGGCGCGCGCCTCCGCCTCGGCCTTGGTCTCCGGCGTCACCGGGACGTGGTGGAACGGGACCCCGGCCGCGCGGGCCACCGGCTCGAGGTCGGGGTGGTTGGAGACGACGGCGGCGATCTCGGCGCGCAGGTCGCCGGCCCGCACCCGGTAGAGCAGCTCCTGGAGCACGTGGTCGGTCTTCGAGACGAACACCGCCAGCCGCGGCCGGTGCGCGGCCTCGGTCAGCCGCCAGGTGAACTGCCACTGCTGCGCCAGCAGCGCGAGGGCCGCCTCCAGCTGGTGCCGGCGGCCGGGCAGGTCGGCGAGGAAGAACTCCAGCCGCAGCGTGAACGTGCCGCCCACCGGGTCCGACGAGTGCTGCTGCGAGTCGATGATGTTCGCCCCGACGTCGGCCATCAGCCCGCTGAGGACGGCGACGATGCCCGGCCGGTCGGGGCAGCGGACGACCAGGCGACCGACGTCGGCGAGCCGGTCGTCGCGCGGGCCGAGCGGGGGCAGTTCAGCAGGGGCGGACACGGGTGCCGAGGATGCCAGGCCGGGACGCCGGTCCCCAGCGCCCTCCCTCGTCCGAGCCCTCCCTGGGCCGGCTTCCCCGGACGGACCCGGCCCCCTCGACGATCAGCTGGGCTCACCGGCGCGGGTCCTGGCTCAGCACCGGTGGTGAGCCAGGACCCCCGATGGACAGCTCAGCTGATCATCATCGTCAGGCCGCCGGCAGGACGGCGCGCTGCGCTCCGCCGATGTCGAACAGGTCGCCGTACTCCTCGACCCGGGCCAGCACCTCCTCGGTGCGGAAGCGCAGCCAGCCCGGGTCGGCGCCGTCGAGCACCGCCTCGACCTCGTCCCAGCCGATCGGCGTGGACACCGGCGCATCGGGCCGGGCCCGCAGCGAGTACGGGGCGACGGTGGTCTTGGCCGGGTTGTTCTGGCTCCAGTCCACGAGCACCTTGCCCGGCCGCAGCACCTTCTCCATCCGCCACACGACCCGGTCGGGGGTCTCGGCCGACAGCTCCTGCGCCAGCTGCCTGGCGTACCGGCTGGGGTGCTCGCGGTCGGTGACCCGGATCGGCGCGTACACCTGCATCCCCTTCGAGCCCGAGGTCTTCACCACCGGGTCCAGGCCGTCGGCCACCAGCCGCTCGCGCAGCCGGTCGGCGACCTCGCAGCACTCGAGGATCCCGGCGTCCGGACCCGGGTCGAGGTCCAGCACGAGCAGGTCCGGCAGCGCCGGCTGCAGCCGGCTGCCCACCTGCCACTGCGGCACGTGCAGCTCCAGGGCCGCGAGGTTGGCCGCCCAGGCCAGGTCGGCGACGGTCTCCAGGACGACCATCTCGAGGGTCTCCCGGCCGCGGGAGCTGCCCGGGCTGGGCACGGTCACCTTCCGCACCCAGTCGGGCGCGTGCCGGGCGCTGTTCTTCTCGAAGAACGCCTGCCCCTCCACCCCGTCGGGCCAGCGGGTGAAGGTGACCGGCCGGCCGGACAGGTGCGGCAGCAGCACCGGGGCGATCCGCACGTAGTAGTCGATGACCTGGGCCTTCGTGAAGGAGACCTCGGGGAAGAGCACCTTCTCCAGGTTGGACACGTGCAGCTGCCGCCCGTCGACGCGCACCAGCTGCCGGCTCACGGCATCTCCAGTACCCGGCACGCGCTCACCACTCCTCGACCACGTCCTCCGGGACCAGGTCGTCGCGCAGCCCGCGCCACGACGGGTGGCGCATCCGGCCGTCCGCGGTCCACCCGGCGAACGCCACCTCACCCACGAGCTCCGGCAGCACCCAGTGCGCGTCCCGGGTGACCTCGCGCGGCAGCGTGTCGGCGAACGGCGGCCGGTCGGCCCGAGTGAACAGCGGCTCGAGCTCCCTGAGCGCCGCGGCGGTGAACCCGGTCCCGACGTGCCCGGCGTAGCCGAGCCGGCCGGCGTCGTCGTGCACGCCGACCAGCAGCGAGCCCACTCCCCCGGCGCGGCGCCCCTGCCCCGGCCGCCAGCCGCCGACGACGACCGCCTGCGTGCGGACGTTCTTCACCTTGCGCCAGTCCGGCCCGCGGACGCCGGGGCGGTACGGCGAGTCCAGCCGCTTGGCGACGACGCCCTCCAACCCGTTGTCCCGGCTGGCGGCCAGCACCGCGGCCCCGCCGCCGCGGAACCACGGCGTCGGCACCCAGCGCTCCCCCGCGACGCCGAGCGCCTCCAGCCGTTCCCGGCGCTCGGCGTACGGCAGCGCCAGCAGCTCCTCGCCGTCCCAGGCCAGCAGGTCGAACACCAGGTAGGTCACCGGGGCGGCCGCGGCCATCCGGCGGACCTCCGGGCCGGTGCGGTGCATCCGCCCCTGCAGCGCGCCGAAGTCCGGCCGTCCGCGCGCGTCGAGGGCCACCACCTCTCCGTCGATCACCGCGCTGTGGCCGATCAGCGCGTCCGGTAACCGGCTCAGTTCGGGATAACGGACGGTGGTGTCGGTGCCGCTGCGGGCCCAGAGGGTCAGCGACCCGCCCTCGACGACCGCCAGCGCCCGGACGCCGTCCCACTTGAACTCGTAGCCCCACGCGCGGTCCTGCTCCGGTGGGGGGAGCTCCCCGGCGGTGGCGAGCATGGGCACCAGCGGCGGCCCCTCCGCGGGCGGCGCGTCCAGCGCCCGGACCGACCAGCTGCCGTCGGCCTGCCGGGAGAGCACGTGCCGGCCACGCAGCCGGCGGCCGACGAAGGACACGGTGAGCCGGTCCTCGCGCTCCTCCTCGACCGCACAGCGGCCGGCGTCCCAGGTGCGGTACCCCGGGCCCGCGCACCCCGGCACCGGGACGGCGGGACGCGCGGGCCCGCGCCCGGTCGGCGCCCCCGCGGGCAGCTCCCAGCACCGGGGCACGCCGTCCCGTTCCAGGCACAGCTCGACGACCGACCCGTGCCGGTGGACGGCGAACGGCTCGCCCGCCGGAGGGGTGGCCCGTGGGGCACGGTCCCGGGCAGGCACCTCAGGCGGTGCGGCGGGCCCGCTTGGCCGGCGGCTTGTCGGCGGTCGCCTTCTCGGCGGCCGTCGTCCTCTCCGCGGCGGTCTTCTTCGCGGCGGTCTTCGGCGCGGTGGCCTTCCTCGCCGCGGTGGCCTTCCTCGCCGTCGTCCGGCGGGCGGGCGCGTCCTCGTCGGCGGCCGCCGTGGCCGTCCGCGCCGCGGTGGCCTTCTTCGCCGGGGTGCGCTCCGCCGGCGGCTCCCCGGCACCGCCCCGGGCGGCCTCCACGCTGCGGCGCAGCGCGCTCATCAGGTCCACGACGGCGGCACCGGAGTCGGCGGTCTCCGGCAGCGGCTGCACCTCACCGCCGCTCTGCTTGGCCTCGAGCAGCTCGGCCATCGCCTCGCGGTAGTCGTCGGTGAACTCCGTCGGGTCGAACGCACCGGTCATCGACCCGATCAGCGCCTCGGCCATCTGCAGCTCCTGCGGCCGGACGGCGACGTCCTCGTCGAGGAAGGCGAAGTCGGGACGGCGGATCTCGTCGGGCCAGCGCATGGTGTGCAGCACCATCACGCCGTCCTTGACCCTCAGCGCGGCCAGAGACTCCCGCGACCGGATGGCGATCTTGGTGATGGCGACCCGCCCGGCGTTCTCCAGCGCGTCGCGCAGCAGCACGTACGGGCGGGTGGCTGAAGGGTCGGGCTCCAGGTAGTACGTCTTCTCGTACTGGATCGGGTCGATCTCGTCCTGGTCGACGAACTGCAGGACCTCGATCTCCCGCCGCGAGGCCAGCGGCAGCTCCTCGAAGTCCTCGTCGGTGAGCACCACCAGCTGGCCGTCGGGCAGCTCGTAGCCCTTGGCGATCTCGGAGTACTCGACCTCGGCGCCGTCGATCGAGCACACCCGCCGGTACTTGATGCGCCCGCCGTCGGCGGCGTGCACCTGGTTGAACCGGATGTCGTGGTCCTCGGTGGCCGTGTACAGCTTCACGCCGATGCTGACCAGGCCGAAGGACACCGCCCCGCGCCAGATCGACCGCATGCCCGTGCTCCTGTCGAGAGACCCGTCCGTGGACCGCGGGCGGGGAAGGCCGGAGCGGTCAAGATCACCAGGATAGGTGCGCCGCAGCCCCTGCGGCAGGTCGGGCGCCGCGGTCTCCCCCGGACGGAGGGGTCAGTCGCCGCCCTCGCCGTCGTCCCCCGTCGCGGAGCTCTGGACCGCGTCGTAGGCGAACTGGAGGACGTCGGACCCGGCGACCGCGGTCATCGTCAGCGCGGCCAGCCGGGTGGCGTTCGGCGCGGCGACGTAGCCGAAGACGAACACCGTCCCCACCCACTGCGCCAGGCAGAACGGGCAGGTCACCAGCTCGCCGACGGCGTGCTTCCAGCCGCCGTGGGAGCGGACGTCCTCCGACAGCTCGGCCTCCCCCGACGCGCCGTTGAACGTGGCGAACGGCGCGCGCAGCGGGCTGGTGACCGGGTCCTTGGCGATCCGCCGGGCGAGCCGGAACGTGCCGACGGTCAGCAGGACGGCGTCCCCCAGCGGGATGCGCTCGGGCAGCTGCCTCCCGGACGCGCGGACCGCGGCCGCGCCGGCCGCCACCACCGTCGCGTAGACGCTCATCGCGCCGAGGAAGCCGCCGAGCGGCCGGTCCTCCCCGCGCGTGTACGCCTGCTGCTGGGCCTGCGCCCAGCGGCGGACGGGGGTGCCGAGATCTGCGAGGGCCATGGCAGCTGCGCTACCCCGCCGCCCGGGCGGGCATGCGGCGGGCCGGCGCCGCGTCCGCGAGCCGGGTCACGCATGGGGCGGGGTCCGACGGGTAGGGCGAGATCACGACGCCGGTCGACCGACCGGTCCCCGTCCACGGACGGACGCGCGTGCGCACGGCGGGCGCACGCAGAACGGAGGCAACCCGATGACCGAGCCGGACCGCGGAGCGACCCACTCCGCCCTCAACGACGCCGAGTTCCCCGACGACGAGCGCGGCCTCACCGGCACGCGGGACGACGTCCGCGGCGACACCGGGGCCACCGGGCCCGAGGGCCAGACCGCGAGGGACGTCTTCCCCGAGGACGGCGGCGTCCCGGACGTCTCCCAGGACGACTTCCCGACCATGCAGCGGTCGGAGGACCCGCAGTTCGCCCCGGAGCCGGGCGACCGGGAGAGCCACCGGACCGCCGGCTTCGGCACGACCGCGTTCGAGCAGTCCGAGGGCCAGTCGCTCTCCGGGCGGCTGGAGCAGGAGATCGCCGACGACGTCCCGGACGTGCGCCCCGCCGAGGACCCGGACCGGGGCATCGGGCAGCTCGAGCAGGACTACGACACCACCCCGGACACCGACTCCGGCACCAACCGCACCGCCGACGACGTCGAGGCCAGCCGCGACCCGGTGGTCGGCGGCGAGGGCCCCGAGGAGACCGCCGTCCACCTGGTGGACTGAGCCGCGGGCTCCGTCGGCCCACCGGCCGACACCGCGGCCAGGAGCCGTCCCGGCCCCCGCCGAGCACGCCCCGACGCCCCGTCCCTGTACCGACTCCACCCGGCGACGAGCTGCCCCTTCCGGGGGAACGCGCTGCTCACGGCGGTGCGAGGGGTCACCGGATCGGGGCGGTCCGCGGCGTGGGTTGGCGAGTTCCAGATCGGATGTCTACGTTGTTGTTGCGGTTGAGCAGGCAGCCGCGGCCGCGCCGGTCGACCACCGGTTCGGACACGTTCGACGACGTGCGTGTCCGGGGGCCACGACATCCGGGGGGCCGCTCAGCGGTAGATTGTCCGGGCGGTCGTGCCGCCGGGTACGGCCGTTGAGAGGAGCTCAGCCCGTGACCACATCCGACCTGCCCGCCGAGGGGCAGCCCGACGTGTCGACAGAGGGCACGGAGGCACCCTTCGACGACGTGATCACGCTCTCGACCTCCACCGGTGAGGACGGCGTGGTCACGGTGACGGTCGTCGGCGAAGTGGACACGTTCACCGCCCCGGTGCTCCGGTCGTCCCTCGACACCCAGCTCGAGCAGCAGCCCAAGGGCCTGGTCATCGACCTGTCCGGCGTCCAGTTCCTGGGTTCGGCCGGTCTGGCCGTCCTCGTGGAGACGCAGAAGTCGGCCCGCTCCCGCGACGTCGACCTCCGCCTGGTGGCCACCACCCGCGCGGTGACCCGCCCGCTCGAGGTGACCGGCCTGATCGACCTGTTCACCATCGTCGACGGCAGCGCCCGCTGACGAAGGACCCCCTGCCCCCCACCGCTCGCTAGCTCGCGGCGGGCCCTGCAGGGGGCCACGAACGACGAGAGGCCCCGCTCCGGCGGGGCCTCTCGTCGTCATGCGCTCAGCAGTTGGCACACCGCCTGCTCCAGCGCCCGCTGCGCCGACCGGTCGTCGGGCGCCGACGCCGCCTCCTGCAGGGCGTGCTGCACCGTCTCGCCGTTCTCGTACCGGTCGACCACCCGCGGGTCGACGTAACTGGCCTTGCACACCGCGGGGGTGTTGCCCAGCGTCTCCGACACCCGCTCGTAGGCCTGCTTGAGCACCCGCTTGCGGGCGGTCTTCGTGGCCGGCGCCGGCGTCTCGGCCAGGGTCGCGGCCATCAGCACGGTGGCGTTCCAGGTGCGGAAGTCCTTCGCGGTGATCTCCGCGTCGCTGATCTCCTTGAGGTAGGCGTTGACCTCGGCGCTGGTGACGTCGTGCCAGGTCCGCTCCCCGCCGGCCGGGTCCTCCACCCAGTAGCCCAGCAGCTCCTCGCTGCCGTCGGGTCGCTTGAGCAGCTCGCGGACCACGTCGGCGGTCGGCTTGTCGGTCAGCTCCAGCTCCCGGTCGATGCCGCCCTTCGCGGTGTAGGAGAAGAACACCTGCTCTCCGCGCACCCGCACGTGCTCCTTGCGCAGCGTCGCCAGGCCGTAGGTGCCGTTGTCCTCGGCGTACTGCTCGCTGCCGACGCGGAAGGCGCCGAGGTCCAGCAGCCGGACGGCGGCGGCGAGCACCCGCTCCCGGGTCAGCCCCGTGCCGTGGATGGCCTCGACGACGGCGTCGCGCACGTCGGGCAGCTGGTGGGCGATCTCCAGCACCCGCTCGTGCTTCTCGGCGTCCCGGCGGGCCCGCCACTGGTCGTGGTAGCGGTACTGCCGGCGTCCCGCGGCGTCCACTCCGGTGGCCTGGATGTGCCCGTTGGGCCACGGGCAGATCCACACGTCCTGCCAGGCGGGCGGGATCGCCAGGGAACGCAGCCGGTCGAGCCGCTCGTCCTTGATCAGGGTGCCGTCGGTGTCGTAGTAGGCGAAGCCGCGGCCGGCCCGCTTGCGACGCCATCCGGGACCGTGCACGTCGCTGCGGCGGAGTCTCACGGCAGGTGGATGCGCACCGCCGGCGTTCCGCAAACGCGGGGGGACGGCGGTTCGCCCCTCAGCGCAGCTCGACCAGCCCGCCGAGCCCGCTGATCTCCAGGATGTGCCGGGTCACCCCGCCCTCCGGGGCGTGCACCACCAGCCGCCAGCCCTCCTCGCCGGCGATCCGCGCCATCGCGAGGACGACGCGCACCGCGGCGCTGCTGAACAGGGTGACCGCGGTGAGGTCCAGCTCGACCCGGCCGGTGCCGCCGTGGCTGGCCTCCAGCAGCCGGATGCGCATCTGCTCCGCGCCGACCATGTCCACCGCGCCGGCCGCCCGCACCACCGGGCGCTCGGCGCTGCGGTCGACGACGACCTCCGCCGCGCTGGTGCCGCCGGGACGCACCTGGTCCTCCTCGGGGGTGCGGCGCAGCCGCAGGCTGAGCGTCACCGTCGTGCCGTGCTCGCCCTGCAGCACCACGCCGTCGACCAGCTGGCGCATGATCAGCAGCCCCCGGCCGCGGTCGCCGGGGTCGCGGTCGGGCGGCCGCCACCGGCCCTGGTCGCGCACGGTGACGGTCAGCTGCCCGTCGACGTCGACCGCCGCGGTCACCTGCATCCGGCCCGGCTCGACCCCGCGGTAGGCGTGCTCGGCGGCGTTCGCGGCCGCCTCCCCCACCGCGACCATGACGCCGACCCGGTCCTGCTCGCCCATGCCCAGCCCGGACAGCCACGCGCCCAGGTGGCGGCGGACCGCCGGCAGTGCAGCCGGCACGGCCGGCAGGTCGAGCTCGAGCGGGTCGGTCGCCTCCGCGCGGCGGTGCGCGACCAGGACGGCGATGTCGTCGGGCCGCTCCTGGGAGTCCATCAGCCCCTCGACGATGGCCGCGGCCAGCTCACCGGGTGCGTCGTCGGCGAGGGCACCGGGGGCGGTGAGCGCGGCGCGGGACACCTCGGCCAGCCGGTCGAGCCCCATCGCCGACAGCGATCCGGAGGTGGCGACCGCGCCGTCGGAGAACAGCACGAGGGTGGCTCCCTGGGGCAGCTGAGCGGTCGCCACGACGGTCGGCGCGCCGGGCAGGCTGCCCAGCGGCGGGCGCGGCTCCAGCGGCAGGAACTCCGCGCTGCCGTCGGCCTGCACGACCAGCGGGGCCGGGTGCCCGGCCGCGGCGTAGCTCAGCCGGCCGGTCGCCGCCTCGAGCACCCCGTAGAACACCGAGGCACCCTCGACGTCGTCCATCTGCCCGGCGAAGGCGTCGAGCGCGGCGACCACCGCGGCCGGCGACGGGTCGCGCAGCGCGAGGGAGCGCATGGCCCCGCGCAGCCGGCTCATCGCCCCGGCGGCCAGCACCCCGTGGCCGACGGCGTCGCCGACGACGAGTGCGAGCCGGCCGCGGCCCAGTGGGACCGCGTCGTACCAGTCGCCGCCGGCGGCGTGCGGGGAGCTGGCGCGGTGGTAGCTGCCGGACAGCCGGACGTCGGGCAGCAGCGGCAGGGCCGGGGGCAGCAGCGCGAGCTGCACCTGGTCGACGAGGTCGCCCTCCGCGACGGCGACCGGGGGCCCGGGCTCGACGGGGTCGGTCTCGACGATCAGCAGGACACCGGGCCGGCCTCCCACGTGCAGCGGCTGCAGCACGACGGTCGCGGCCCGCCCGTCCGCGTCGAGGTCGCCGTGCACCGTCGCCGACCGGCCGCTGCGGGCCACCTCGCCGGCGAGTTCTGCCACCCGGGGCCCGGGCACCGCGGTCAGGTCGCCGGGTGCCGTGCCGAGGGCGCGTGCCCGCGCGTTGGCCCACACCGGCTCCAGGGCGGGTCCGGCCAGGCACCAGATGGCGGCGGCGGCGTCCTCCAGCGCGGCCACGAGCGCCGCACCGCCGACGTCGTCCATCGGTGCGTGCCCGGACGGCGGGCTCTGCTGGCTGGTGTTCATCCCTGGCCAGCGAACCGCAGGCCCCAGACCCCTGCAACCGCGCCGACCGGCCGTGTGACCTGGGGTTTGGCACATGCGGCGACCGGGGTACCCGGTTTCTTCGGGCGTACCGCCCCCACCGTGCCGGCCGGGACGTTGCGGGCGGTCGGGCAGGATGGACGCGAACCGCACGGACCGGGGTCTCCAGGGCCACCGGCGCGCGGTGGCCACGCGAGGACGAGGAGCGGACGACGGATGGTGGACTCGAGGGGTGCCCTCGCGCAGGACGGGCGGCGCGCCGAGCGACTGGAACTGCGGGTGCCCACCACCCCCACCCAGCTGCCCGCTGTGCGGGCCATGGCCGGTGACCTGGCGATGCGGATGGACTACGACCTGGACGCGGTCGAGGACCTCCGGCTGGCCGTCGACGAGGCCTGCGCCACGCTGTCGGCGATCGTCTCCGACGACCGCCGGCTGACCGTGGTCTTCGAGACCACCCGCCAGGGGCTGCACATCGACGCCTGGGTGCCGACCGTCGACGGCACCGACGTGCCCCGCGACGGCTTCGGCTGGGCGGTGCTGCACACGCTGGTGGACAAGGTCGAGGCGGGCCCCGCCACCCAGGCCACCGTGCCGGCCGGGGACGGCGGCGACTCGCCGGTCGCCGTCATCTCCATGGACAAGTACCTGCCGGGACACCACCCGGACCAGCTGCTCGGGGACACGGGCCAGAACGTCTCGGTCACGCGGTGACCGGGGCGGCAGCCCCGGAGCCCCAGACCGTCGAGGAGGACACCCTGCGCGACGACGAGTCCCCGACCGGCCGCCGTGGCCCCGAGGGAGAGGTCGCGTCCGAGGACAAGCCGGTCGTGGTACCCGACCCGCGCACCGAGCTCGTGCCCGGCCCCGACGTCCCGGCTCCGGCCGGGGACGACGTGGCCGGGGACGACGTGGCCGACGACGCCGCGGAGACCGAGGACGACGCCGAGTCCGCTGCCGACGACGAGACCGCTGCCGACGACGAGGACGAGGCCGCCTCGACCGACGCCGCGTCGCCGAGCGCCCCGCCGATGTCGGAGAACCGGAAGCGGGCCGAGCGCACCGCCCCGCTGTTCGCCGAGCTGGCCACCCTCGACAAGGACGACCCGCGCCGCGAGCGGCTGCGCGAGGTCCTCGTCGAGGAGCACCTGCCGCTCGTCCGGCACTTCGCCCGGCGGTTCAGCAACCGCGGCGAGCCGTTCGACGACCTGCTGCAGGTCGGCACCCTCGGCCTGATCGCGGCGATCGACCGGTTCGACCCGAGCCGCGGCGTGGAGTTCCTCTCCTTCGCCGTCCCGACGATCACCGGCGAGATCAAGCGGCACTTCCGCGACCAGGGCTGGTCGGTCCGCGTGCCGCGGCGGCTGCAGGAGCTGCACCTGTCGCTCAACGCGGCGGTCGGCGAGCTGGCGCAGAAGAACGGCCGGGCGCCCACGCCGTCGGAGCTGGCCGAGCACCTGGGCATCCCGCGCGCCGAGGTGCTCGAGGGCCTGGCCGTCGCCAACGCCTACCGCAGCAGCTCGCTCGACGAGCGGCTGTCGGGCGAGGACGACTCCCCCACCCTCGCCGCCACGCTCGGCGAGGAGGACGCCGCACTGGAGGGCGTGGAGTACCGGGAGTCGCTGCAGCCGCTGCTGGCCACCATCCCCGCCCGCGAGCGGCGGATCCTCATCCTCCGGTTCTTCGGCAACATGACCCAGTCGCAGATCGCCGCCGACATCGGCATCTCGCAGATGCACGTGTCCCGGCTGCTCAGCCAGACCCTGGCCAAGCTCCGCGAGGGCCTGCTCAAGGACTGACGGAGAGCCCCGTCCTCCCCACGCTCCGATAGCTCAGGGGGGCGTCAGCGGCTGTCCGCGGCAGTTGATCATGGGGTTGTCGCACGGACGGACGGCGGGTCCGCGCGCGTCCCCTGCAACAACCCCGTGATCAACCCGCGGTGACGGTCCCGCGGTGACGGTCCCGCGGTGGCGATCCCGGGGGGACCGGTCAGGGGCGGGGCTGGACCTCCCCGCCTGTGGTCTCCTCTTCGGCGGCGCGGGCCAGGGCCGTCGTGTCCGGGATCCCCGGTGCGGGGACGGCGGGCGTGGTGTCGGTGATGCTCGACAACTCGATCCTCGCCTCCGGCTGGTCGGCGGCCCGCGGCAGCGCGGACTCGAACCAGCCCGAGGTGTCCAGCTCCGCCGTCGGCCGGCTCGCGCCGTCCCGGGACGGCTCGACGTCCATCCAGGACCGGCCGTCGCCCTCGGCACCGCCCAGCTTGGCCAGGCCGTCCAGGGCCTTGCTGAACTCGCTGGGGACGATCCACATCTTGTTCGCGTCGCCCTGCGCGATCTGCGGCAGCGTCTGCAGGTACTGGTAGGCCAGCAGCCCCTGGTCGGGCTTGCCGTCGTGGATGGCCTGGAAGACCGTCTCGATCGACTTGGCCTGGCCCTGCGCCTGCAGGTACAGCGCCGCCCGCTCGCCCTCGGCGCGCAGGATGCGGCTCTGCCGCTCGGCCTCCGCCTCGAGGATCGCCGCCTGCTTCTTGCCCTCCGCCGACAGGATCGCCGAGGCCTTCTGCCCCTCGGCGGTGGTGATCGCCGACTGCCGGGCGCCCTCGGCCGTCAGGATGATCGCCCGCTTGTCGCGGTCGGCGCGCATCTGCTTCTCCATGGAGTCGCGGATGGACGGCGGCGGGTCGATCGCCTTGATCTCGACGCGGGCGACCCGCAGACCCCAGGGCCCGGTGGTGCCGTCCAGCACCTCGCGCAGCTGGCTGTTGATGCCGTCACGGCCGGTCAGCGCGCCCTCCAGGTTGAGCCCGCCGACCACGTTGCGCAGCGTCGTGGTGGTCAGCTGCTCCATGCCGGTGATGTAGTTCGCGATCCCGTACACGGCCAGCCGCGGGTCGGTGACCTGGAAGTAGACGACGGTGTCGATGCCCACCTGCAGGTTGTCCGAGGTGATCACCGGCTGCGGCGGGAAGGAGATGACCTGCTCGCGGAGGTCGATCGTCGCGCGCACGCGGTCGACGAAGGGCACCAGCAGCGAGAGGCCGGGCGAGAGCGTGCGGCTGTAGCGGCCGAGCCGCTCGACGACCTTGGCCTGCGCCTGCGGCACGATCGTCACGCTCTTGGCGACGACGACGATCACCAGCAGGGCGACGACGATGAGGGCGATCAGTGCGGGGGTCACGGGAGCACTCCTTGTTCGGCGGTCCGCCGCCGATCCTGCCCTGGTCCGATCACGTTCTGGGCACGACGCTGCACGGCATCACCCGCCGGGAGGGTCACTCCAGCTCGAGGGCGTCCCCGACGACGGCGGTGGCGCCGTCCACCTGCAGGATCCGCACCGTCGCGCCGACCGGGAACCGCTCGGCGCCGTACTGGCTGCGGGCGGTCCACTCGTCGGCGCCCAGCCGGATGCGCCCGCCGCGGCCGTCGACCGCCTGGGTGACCTGCGCGGTGCGGCCGATCACCGCGGCGACGCCGTCCGGCTGGTCCGGCGTCCCCTCGGTGAGGTGCCGCTTGGCCAGCGGGCGGACCAGCGCGAGCAGCAGCGCGGAGACGACGACGAACGCGACCAGCTGCAGCACCACGGGGCCGCCGAGCAGCGCGACGGCGACGCCGCCGGCCGCACCGCCGGCCAGCATCAGCAGGAACAGGTCCCCGCTGGCCAGCTCGCCGGCGGCGAACAGGCCCGACGCGATCAGCCACAGCAGCCAGGGGTCCACGGCGGAATCCTCGCAGACCGCGACCGGACCGGAGCGGACCTGGCCACCGGCGTCACCCGGGCCCGCGACCGGCATAACCTCGCCGGGTGCACGACTTCCCCGCCGGCCGGTTCGCGGTCTGGTCCACCGCCTGGCTCACCGGCCGCACCTCCTACGACGACGCCCTCGACGCCCTGGTCGGCGACACCGCGCACCGCGTCGCCGGCCTGCCCGGCACCGACGAGGCGGTGCCCCTCGGCTGGGCGCTGACCGCGTTGCGCGGCGCCGGCGAGCGCCGCGTCCGGCTGGTGCTGCCGGTGCCCGGCGACGTCCGCGGGCTGCCCCGCGTGCCGGGCCTGGCCGAGCTGGCGCTGGAGGCCGGGCAGGCCGCCGTCGGCGGGCAGGTGGCCCTGGTCCCCGAGCCGCTGGGCCCCGAGGTGGTGCAGTGGACGGCGTTCGACCTGACCGGCGCCCCGCCCGCGCCGCCGCCGGTCGAGGGGTCGCTGCGGGCGGTGTCGGGCGCGCTGGACCTCGCCGTCGGCGACGCGGCCCGCACGCTGGCCGACCTGGACCTGGCGCGGTGGCACCCCGAGGTGCCGGCGCTGCTGGCCGGGCTGGCCAAGGCCGCCCACGTGCCGGGGATGCCGCCGGGCACCGACCCGCTGGCGATGTCGCTGCTGGCGCGGGCCCAGCGGCTGGCCACGGTGCTCGACCTGGCGCTCACCGACGCCCCGGGTGGCGCGGTCACCCACGGGCAGGCCGCGGCCCGGGACGGCGCCCTGCGCCCGCTCGGCGACGCCGTCCGCGAGGCGATCACGGCCGCCTTCAACGACGTCCCGAGGTGACGCCGGACCAACTCGTACGCCGACGCACTCCCGCGCCGTTCCGCCCACTCCCGCGCCGTTGCAGCAGCGCGGGAGCAGGCGGAACAGCGCGAGAGTCCGCCCTCAGCGGGTGGGGCGCGGCCGCGGTGCGGTGAAGCAGCAGCGCGCGGGGCAGTTCGTGCCCAGCCGCGGCGCCGTCCCGGCCCGGCGCTCCTCCACCAGCTCGCGCACCATCGCGACGAACGCCGGGTGGGTCCCGGCGGTGGCCGCACGGGCGAAGGCCAGCCCCAGCTCCTCGGCCGTCTCCCGGGCCTCGTTGTCGAGGTCCCAGATCACCTCGACGTGGTCGCTGACGAAGCCGATCGGGAACAGCACCACGGCCCGCTCGCCGCCCTCGGCGAGGGTGCGCAGGTGGTCGTTGACGTCGGGCTCCAGCCACGGCACGGACGGCGGCCCGCTGCGCGACTGCCACACCAGGTCGAACTCCCGGCCCGGGGCCACCGCGTCCACCACGAGCCGCGCCGAGCGCCGCAGCTCCTCCTGGTAGGCACCGCCGGTCGGCCCGGCGACGGCGGCCATCGCGTCGGGGATGCTGTGCGCGGTGGCGACCAGCCGGGCGCCGTCGCGGACGTCCTCGGGGAGGGCGGCGAGCGCCGCGGCCAGCGCGTCGGCGTTGGCCCGCACGAAGCCCGGGTGGTCGCCGTAGTGCGGCAGCTTCTCCGCCGTCGGGCCGCCGCCGGGCGCGGCGCCGGTGAGCACCGACCGGGCCCGGGCGACGTCCTCGTGGTACTGCCGGCAGCCCGACCAGGACGCGAAGCCCGACGTCGGGAAGACGTAGACGTGCTCGACGCCGTCGTCGGCCATCTGCCGCCAGACGTGCTCGACGTAGGGCTCCCAGTTGCGGTTGCCCCAGTAGACCGGCAGGTCGATCCCGGCGGCGGCGAGTTCCTTCCCCACCGCCGCGGTGAGTGCCCGGTTCTGCTCGTTGATCGGGCTGACCCCGCCGAAGTGCTGGTAGTGCTCGGAGACGTCGAGCAGCCGCTCGGGGGGGATGCCGCGGCCGCGGGTGACGTTCTCGAGGAAGGGCATCACGTCGTCCGGGCCCTCGGGGCCGCCGAAGCCCAGCACCAGGAGTGCCTCGCGCCGTCCCGGCGGCGCGGGCTCGGCGGCGGGCGTCCGCCCGCCGTTGTTGCGGGCGGCCAGCGAGGGGTCCTCGTCGGGACGCTGGCCGGCGGGGGTGATGTCGACGTCGGTGGCGAGCGGCACGGTTCCTCTTCCTCCTGCGGGCGCCGGTGGATGCGGTCGGCGTCGCCTCCTTCATACGCCCGCGGCGGGGGTCACACGCCCACGGCGTGGAAACCCCCGTCGACGTGCACGATCTCGCCGGTGGTGGCCGGGAACCAGTCCGACAGCAGCGCGACGACGGCCTTGCCCGCGGGCTCGGTGTCGGTCACCGACCAGCCGAGCGGGGCGCGGCCCTCCCACGCCTCCTCGAACTGGGCGCTGCCCGGGATGGACTTCATCGCCATGCTGCGCAGCGGCCCGGCGGCGACGATGTTGGACCGCACGCCCTCGGGGCCGAGCTCGCGGGCCAGGTACCGGCTGACCGACTCCAGCGCCGCCTTGGCCGCGCCCATCCAGCCGTAGACCGGCCAGGCGACGGAGGCGTCGAAGGTCAGCCCGACGACCGAGGAGGGGTCGGCCAGCAGCGGCCGGCAGGCCTGGGTGAGCGAGGCGTAGGACCAGGCCGAGACCTGGAACGCCGTCGCCGCGTGCTCCCAGGCGACCTCGGGGAAGCCCTCCCCCATCGCCTCCTGAGGCGCGAAGCCGATGGAGTGCACGACGCCGTCGAGGCTGTCGAAGCCCTGCTCGCGCAGCCGGTCGGCCAGCGTCGCCAGGTGCTCGGTGTCGGTCACGTCGAGCTCGACCACGGCCGCCTCCTGCGGCAGCCGCTTGGCGATCCGCTGGCACAGCGACAGCGCGCGGCCGAAGTTGGACAGGACGACGGTGGCGCCCTGCTCCTGCGCGAGCCGCGCGGTCGCGTACGCGATCGACGCCTCGGTGAGGACCCCGGTGACCAGGATCTCCTTGCCCTCGAGGATGCCGCCGCTCATCAGTGCCCCATTCCCAGTCCGCCGTCGACCGGGACGACCGCCCCGGTGATGTAGCCGGCCGCGTCGCTCGCCAGGAAGCGGACGACGCCGGCGATCTCCTCCGCGGAGGCGTAACGCCCCAGCGGCACCTGCCCGAGGATCTCCTGCTGCCGCTTCTCGGGCAGCTGCGCGGTCATGTCGGTCTCGACGAAGCCCGGGGCCACCACGTTCGCGGTGATGCCGCGGCTGCCGAGCTCGCGGGCGATCGAGCGGGCCAGGCCGACCAGGCCGGCCTTCGACGCCGCGTAGTTGGTCTGCCCGGCCGAGCCCAGCAGGCCGACGACGGAGGAGACGAAGACCAGCCGGCCGCTCCGCGCGCGGACCATCTTCGCGGCGGCCCGCTTGGACACCCGGTAGGCGGCGGTGAGGTTGGCGTCGAGGACCTCGGTGAAGTCCTCCTCCTTCATCCGCATCAGCAGCCCGTCGCGGGTGATGCCGGCGTTGCTGACCAGGACCTCCACCGGCCCCTGGTGCTCCTCCACCTCGGTGAACGCGCGGTCGACGGCGGCGGCGTCGGTGACGTCGCACTGCACGCCGAACAGGCCCTCGGGGGCGCCGCTGCCACGGTGGGTCACCGCCACCGCGTCACCCTGCTCGGCGAACGCGCGGGCGATCGCCAGCCCGATCCCGCGGTTCCCGCCGGTCACGAGCACCGATCTCGCCACGTGCCACCCCTTGCGCCGGTCCGTCCAGTCCGGCTCCCGAACCTAGTCGGTCGGCGCAGGTCACACCCGGTCACCGGGGTGGGCGGCGGGGACCGATGAGTCCGGGCGCCGGCCGCGGTCGGGAGCAGCATGACCGCTCCCGCACTCCCCCGTGCCGCCGTCGACGCGGCGGTGGCCGCCGAACGGCACCGCGTCGCCGACCTCGTCGCCGACCTCACCGACGAGCAGTGGGCGACGCCGTCGCTGTGCGCTGCGTGGACGGTGCGTGACGTCGTCGCCCACCTCACGGTCACCACGAGGACGACCGTGCCGCGGCTGCTGCCGGCCGCGGTGCGGGCGCGTGGCAGCTTCGACCGGATGGCGGTCGACCTCGCGGCGGCGCGGGCGGCGGCGTACACCACCGCCGAGCTGGTCGCGCAGCTGCGCGAGAGCGCGGGTTCGACGCGGAGGGTGCCCGGCAGCACGCCGATGGACCCGCTCATGGACCTCGTCGTCCACGGCCAGGACGTCGCCCGGCCCCTCGGCCGTCGGCACGTCACACCTCCCGACGTGGTGGCGGCCTGCCTGGCCTACGTCGCCGCGAACAGGTTCATGGGTGGGCCCCGGCGACTGGCCGGGGTGCAGCTCGTCTCGACCGACACCGGGTGGACCCACGGCGACGGCGCCGAGCTGCGCGGGCCCGACGTCGACCTGCTGCTGGTGGCGGCGGGACGACGTGCCGGCCTGGACGCGCTGCGCGGTCCCGGCGCCGCGGTGGTGGCCGCCCGCCTGGGCTGAGGAGTCGCCGCCCGGCCGGGCACGTCGTCGTGGTCGGGGCGCCCTCCCCCGCGGGGGAGGCGCCCCGGCCCGGGCTCAGCGCCGGGTGCCGACGGCGACCAGGTACTCCTTCTCGAAGCGCGCCGCGTCCGCCGTCCCGCGGTTCCACTCCTCGCAGAAGCGTTCCAGCGCCTCGTCGAGCTCGGCCTCCCGCCCCTCGCGGGCCGCGTTCGCCCGGGCCGCGATCGTCGGCCCGTAGTACGCCGTGAAGTGCCGGGCGTAGTCCTGCGGGTGGGCGAAGGCGGTGACCTCCAGGACGTCGCGGGTCAGCGTCCGCCACTCGACCCGGTTGCCGAACAGCTCGTGCACGTGGTCCTCGCCGCCCCACAGCGGCGGCGGCTGGGCGCCCGGTGGAGGCGGCGGCGCGAACGGCTTCATGGTGCGGAACAGCGCGCCGATCATGCCCTCCGGCGTCCAGCAGAGCAGCCCGATCGTGCCGCCGGGCCGGCACACCCGGACGAGCTGGTCGGCCGCCTCCTGGTGGTGCGGCGCGAACATGACCCCGATCGAGGACATCACGACGTCGTAGGACCCGTCCTCGAAGGGCAGGTGCTCCGCGTCCGCCTCGGTCCACTCCAGCTCCAGCCCCGCGGCCTCCGCACGACGCCGTCCCTCGGCGAGCAGCTCGGGGGTCAGGTCGCTCGCGGTCACGCGCGCACCCCGTTCCGCGGCGGGCAGCGAGGCGTTGCCGGTGCCGGCGGCGACGTCGAGGACCCGCTGCCCCGCGCGGACGTCGCAGGCCTCCACCAGCCGCGGGCCGAGCGGCAGCAGGAAGGTCTCGACCATCCGGGGGTAGTCCCCGGAGGCCCACATCTTGCGGTGCCGCGCCTTCAGCTCGGAGTCGCTGGTCGTGACGGACATGGCTGTTCCCTCTCCTGGAGTCGGCCGGGTCCCTGGAGACACTGGCCCTCCCCGTCCGCCCGCGACCAGGGACGAACTGCCCCGCTCAGGCGCTCAGGGCCTCGCCGCGTCCGGCCCGGGGATCCGCCGAGGGGGTGCGGGTGTGGTTCCAGCCGCCGCAGCAGGTCGACCGCTGTGGCGGCGACGACGCGGCGCCGTCACCGGTGCCCGGCAGGCCGAGCGCCGGCGCCCCGCCGTGCCCGGACGGCCTCGGCCAGCTCGGCGAGCACCTCCTCGGTCGTGTCCAGGTCGACGCAGGCGTCGGTGACGCTCACGCCGTACTCCAGCCTCTCGGGGTGCCTCCGGTCGAGGTCCTGCCTCCCGGCGACGAGGTTGCTCTCCACCATGACGCCACGGATCGCCCGCTCGCCGGCTGCCACCTGCCCCGCCAGGTCCCGCACGACCTCGCTCTGCCGCCGGTGGTCCTTCCGGCTGTTGCCGTGCGAGGCGTCGACGACGACCACCTCCGGCAGTCCTCGCTGCGCCAGCTTCCGCTTCGTGTCAGCGATGTGGGCTGCGGAGTAGTTGGGGCCGTCCTTGTCACCGCGCAGGATGACGTGGGCGGTGTCGTTGCCGGTCGTCGACAGCTGGGCGCTGACGCCGTGGTGGTCGACGCCGAGGAACTCGTGCGGGGCGCGCGCGGTGAGCACGGCCGAGATGGCGGCCTCGATGCTCCCCTCCGGGGAGTTCTTGAAGCCGACGACCGACGAGAAGCCCGACACCCGCTCCCGGGCGGTCTGGTCGGTGACGTTGCGCGCGCCGACGCCGTTGTAGGTGACCAGTCCGTTGACGTACTGCGGCGTGAGCGCGTTCAGCGGCTCGGCCGCCACCGGCACGCCCAGGGCCGTGATGCGGCACATGAGCATCCGCGTGGCGACGAGGCCGATGCTGATGCGGCTCGAACCGTCGAGGAACGGGTCGTAGGCGAAGCCCTTCCAGTCCACCTCGGTCCGCGGCTTCTCGGTGTACGTCCGCATCAGGATCTCGAGGTCCTCGCCGTGCCGGTCCCGCATGCGCGCGAGGAAGGCGGCGAACTCCAGTGCGGCAGCCGGGTCGTGGATCGAGCAGGGGCCGGCGATGACGGCCAGGCGGTCGTCGAGCCCGGTGACGATGTCGGTCACGGCGCGACGCCCCGCCTGCGTCGTGGCGGCGGACCCCGCCGGCAGCGGGACGACGGTCGCGACGGCGGCCGGGGTGACCACGACGCTCAGGCCGGTGATCCGGGTGTTCACCAGGCCGGAGAGGTCGGCGGCGTCCGAGGGTGAGACGCCCAGCCGCTGCTGGACGCCGGGGAGCAGCTCGGTCAGCGCGGCGTCGATCTGCCCGTTCACCTGCGTCTGGACGTCGAGCAGCAGATCGGCGACCCGCGTCGCCGCGTCCAGGATCCGGTCAGCGGGAATGGTGGGCCTCCTCGTCGTCACCGGCCGTCGGGACCCGACGGGGCCGCCCGCCACTCGGGAGGCCCGGCATGCGTCAGGCAGCCAACCACAGCGAGGGCGCCCCGCTTCGACCATCCGCTGGGAGACCGGAGGCTCTGACAGCCAGACCCGCCGACGTGCGGCGCCCGACCCCGGAGTTCAGCGGTCGTCCAGCAGGTTGCAAGTCGCCGCCGCCAGCGTTGCGGCCATGACGACCTCCTCGGCCACCAGGAATCCCGCTCCGCGCCGGCCGCAGGGTTGGCGGTTGGCCCTGCTCGCCTCCGGAGCCGCCCTGCTCGCCGGCGGCCCCATGCACCCCGACTCCGACGCGTCGGGCTCGATGCGCGAGGAACTGGCGACGATGACCGCCGACGACATGTGGGTGCCCGGGCACGCGCTCGCCGTGGCCGGCACGGTGCTGCTGGTCGTGGGCCTGTGGATGGCCCGGCGCCGGCAGGTCTGGCACCGGATGGCCGATCGACCCCTCGCCGTCGCCGTCGTAGCCCTCGCCCTCTACGCGGTCGAGACGGTCTTCCACCTCGCCGCCGTCGTCGACAGCCACGCGCTGCACCACGGTCACGCCGCCCCGGTCGCCTTCACCCACCTGGGGCTGGCCGCCGTGCTGTACCCCGTCAGTGGCCTGGCCGTCGTGTACCTCGCCGCGACCCTGGTCAGGATCCAGGGTGGCCTGCGCCGCGTCGTGGCCCTGTTCGGCGTCGTCGGCGGGGCTGGCGCACGCCGTGGTGGTGCCACTGACGTTCCTGTCGCCCGACACCGAGTTCACGCCACTGTTCGCGGTCGCGGTCGCGGTCGCGGTCGCGGTCGTGCTGCTGGCGCTGTGGGCGCTGGGTACCGCGGCGACCGGTGCACGCGCCGAGGAGACCGCCCCCACCCAGGAGCTGGCAGCCGTCGGCTGACCGCCGCCACCGGACCCACCTGCCAGGCGGCGCCCGGGAGAACCCGGGCGCCGCCCGCTGCTCGTCCGGGCCCCGATCCGGTCCCGCCGCCCCTGGCATCCGCCCCGTGCAGGTCCGGGTCTTCGGCGAGCTGGCGGTGGAGGTGGACGGCGCGCCTGTCGACCTCGGTGGGCCCACGCCGCGGGCACTGCTCGCGCTGCTCGTCGCCGCCGAGGGCAAGCGGGTGTCGGTGTCGCACCTGGTCGACCGGATCTGGGGCGAGCCGCCGCCGGCCAGCGGGGTGGCCGCGTGTCCTGCGATGTCCCCCGCCTCCACGCGGTGCCCTCATCGACCGAGCCATAGCCTCACGTCATGCGAGCCGTGCAGATCACCCGCTTCCGCGGTCCCGAGGTCCTCGACGTCGTCGACCTCCCCGACCCCACACCGGGCGACGCGCAGCAGCTGTTCGACGTCTCCACCGCCGGCGCCAACTACGCCGATACGCATCACCGGCTGTCGTGACACCTACATGACGGCCGCAGAATCGCGCGGCCACGAACTTGGGTTTGGTTGCCCATCACGCTCACCTTGAAATCCGGAGCGTGCGCTGCACAAGTTGAGTAGCGCCGCACTATGCAAAGTACGACCGCGCATTCAAGAAGAGGCCGCGCTCGAACGAGTCAAGTGGCAAGACCTCACTGTCTAACGCAGACAGTTGACTCAAGAGGTCATCCAGTGACGATGCGGGCGACAGTAGACCGTCAAGCTTAAGTACCAGCTGCGCAGGAATGCCGTACTCTTCCAGATTCGAGAAGTATCGAGGGAGGAAAAGATCTTCGCACCGGCCCGCGAAGTATGTGTAGTCGCCAGGGCGAATCCCCAGGCGGGGCAGTACGGCCTTCTGCAGACTATCGGCGACGCGGAGAAAGCGCGGAAGGTTGTGCCCCGGCCAGTAACGCAGGAACTCAAGGGTGTTCTCGACCGCGTCATCGACGGCCTCCTGACCGAGTCGTTGCAGGACCAACTCGTCTAGGTCGCCCCCGGCGGACCTCAGTCGCGATATGAAGAACGCGAGTTGGGCACCAGAGGACACACCAGCCACTCGCCCCTTTTGCCGCTTGAGCGAATCTAGGATCAGTTGCCCAAGCACCCTGAGCTCATCGTAAGTAGGCTCACCAGTCCAGGCGAGTTGAGTCGCCAGTCCCCTATCCGCCGCCACACGTCGCGCAAACGCCAATTGGTTCTCTGGCTCGACCCCCACGTTATCGGCGAGCAGGCTCGGTGCGATCAAATCTTGACCCACCACATCACCCAAACGCTGCCGGGACGAAGAGGTCAACTCGTCCTCGGGTAGCTGCAGGAGCAGAGACGTGTTGGCATTATCGGACTGAGTGAGAACAGGAATGTCCACGACCGGCAGTTCTGGATCGGGAGGATCGTGAAACATGACGACTCGACCAACGAAGTGTTGAAACATCCGACCCGAGCGGCCACTGATGTTATTGAAAGTAAAGTAGTCATAGGCCGCCTGGCCGATTCGATTATCGAGGATCACAACGTTCTTGGCTCGGGTATTGACCCCCTCGATCAACGTGCTCGTACATACCAGTTGAGCGAGCTGGCCGTCATTGAAAGCTCTGACCATCCACTGACTTATTGAACGGGGCAAGCGTGCATGATGGACGCCGATTCCTCGACGCAAAGCCGCTGGCACATACCAATCGGGGTGAAAGTTTCGCTCAAGCCAGTCCGCCGCCTCAAGCACGGAGCCGTCGACGTCATCGCCACTTCGATTAGTCAGCTGCCATAAACATACGTCCCTAACGCGACGCGGCGATCTACAATACACGAGACTCGGTCCGGTCAGATTGTCCAGTAGCTCGACCAAGGCTTCACGCTTGCTTGCCTCTGGCACACGGATGCGCTCAACATCTGCCGCGACTGTTTTGAAGTCGGTATGCACGAAGCGCGCGCTGAACGTGCCCGGGATATCTGGACTTATGGACTGAACGGCGGGGCCCAGAAGTAAAAACTGGGCGTCGGTACGAAGAAGTCGCTGAAGGGCACTATTGAGTAGAGTTCCTCGCTCTTCATCCTGACGAGTGTCGAGTTTATAGAACTCGTCAATCACGAAGAAGTCGAGCGCCGGCAATCCATCTAGGTCGAGTAGCCGCTCCTGGGTAACAACCAGAACATTCTTTTGGCCCCAGATCTGAGTCTGGTGCGTTAGCACCTTATATCCGAGGTTCAGGTCATGGAGCCTGCGCCTGGTCTCATCGATCAACGCCAGCGTAGGGACAATTATGGCCACGTTGACGTACCGGCCCGAGGCGAGGACCGCATCGATCAGTGCGCTCTTGCCGAAACTTGTGGGCGCGCTGACCATAAGGTTCTCGCCCTGCATGATGGCCCGGTATATCTCAGCTTGCACACGGTGCAGCACCAAATCGGACGCACCGATCGGCCGGTGAGCCTCGAGCGCAATAAGGTCCCGCGCACCTAAGTCATCGCGAAAGAGGTAGGGGTACAGCCCGACCTCACGCAGGAGTCCATCAAGAAGTTCGACGTACTCAGTGAACTCGGAACGTCGCGCGTGCAACCGGACCGCGAGATCGACAGCGTCAGCTTCGGCCAATGACGACAGTTGTCGCCCATGTGCCACGAAACGCAAGAGGTCGAACGCGTCGTCCAGTATGGGTGCCGTATCACGCAGTCGGGCGCGGGCGCCCGCCGCATCTAGATATTCTGCCATAGCATCAGCTGGTTATGCAACACCTTGACAAGTCCAGCCTTGTCTGGCAACGGTAGAAGAAACAGTCGAACTCGGACTTCTGCCGGCAAGTTCTTCGCTGAGAAGGTGGCCCAGTGCCCCCTAACTTCCTCTTCCAAGGCTAAGGCGTAATCGTCCGTGTGCTTCGTGTGAGCCTGTGTCGTCGGGCTGTCGTAAGTAAGAAGGACCGGGATGGTTAGTCGAGCGAAGACCGTATCCAATGACGTGTTGGGGTTCAGGAGACTCTTCACTTTATGAGCATGAGGCCAGGAAGCGTCGATCTTATTAGCGATCAGCGTGAACTCTTGCCGCAAGTAGTCGGCGTCCGTATGTTCATGCAATTCGGACACAACAGCCGCGATGGCTTGCGAGACGCTACTGTAGAGCTTGGCTTCACCTAGCCACAGCTCCAGCACGCCGTCAGCTTCGACTATGTGAACCGCGTCGAAGCCCTTGACCGTGTTGTTGGCGGCATCTTTGAAGTACAGTTTACTGATAGCGGGCTCTGTTCCGAAGACTTGCCGGATGATCGCGTGCAAGATCAGCTCTCCAAATTCGCCTCGCTTTGAGTACTTGTCACTCGAATACACGACAGCCGCAGCCCGGCGGAGTAGCACAACGGCCGTAGCGTCGGAGAAACTTTGGCGCTCAGCCCAGGTGAGGGCAAATTCAGGTAACCACTCGAACAGATGCCGTGCGTACTGCTCGGTTCGCCACGTTCCCAGCTCGTAGCACGCACAGAGTGCCGTAAGCGTGGGGTCCAGGTCGAGGTCGTTGACCAGCACCTCTAGGAAGGGGTCCGGCATACTCACAGTGCCGGTACTGTAACCGTCCGATAGATGTAGTGCTGAGAATCCCGCCGGGCCGCGACGTCCTCCTCGCGCCTCCACCCCAGGGACGGCCATGTGAGGCAGTACCGCCTGTCCCTGGTCAAGCACTTAGCCTCACGAGCATGCGCGCAGTCCAGATCACCCGCTTCGGCGGTCCCGAGGTCCTCGACGTCGTCGACCTGCCCGACCCCACACCGGGCGACGGGCAGCAGCTGTTCGACGTCTCCACCGCCGGCGTCAACTTCGCCGACACCCACCAGATCGAGAACAGCTACCTCGCCGCCCAGCAGCTGCCGCTGGTGCCCGGCGCGGAGTTCGTGGGGACGACGGCCGGCGGCGGCCCGCGGGTGGTCGGCCTGCTCGACGGGGGCGGCTACGCCGAGAAGGTGGCCGCGCACCCGCGGCTGGCCTGGCAGGTGCCCGACGGGGTGACCGACGAGCAGGCGCTGGCCGTCGTCCTGCAGGGCAGCACCGCGTACCACCTGCTGCGCACCAGCGCTCACCTCGCCGCAGGGGAGACCGTCGTCGTCATCGCCGGCGCGGGCGGGGTCGGGTCGCTGGCCGTCCAGCTGGCCCGCCGCTGGGGCGCCGGGCGGGTCATCGCGACCGCGTCCAGCCCGGAGAAGCGGGCGCTGACCGAGGAGCTGGGCGCCGACGCCGCGGTCGACCCGGCGCTGGCCGACGACGACCCCAAGGCGTTCACCGCGGCGCTGCGCGAGGCCAACGGCGGCCGGCCCGTCGACGTCGTCCTGGAGATGACCGGCGGCAACGTGTTCACCGGCTCGCTGTCGGCGCTGGCCCCGTTCGGCCGGGTCGTCACCTACGGGATGGCCGCCCGGCAGGAGACCGCCGCCGTCCCGCCGGGGATGCTGCTGCAGAAGAGCCGCGCGGTCGTCGGCTTCTGGCTGGCGCACTGCATGGCCCGCCCGGCGATGCTGGACGACGCGATGGCCGAGCTGCTGCCGCTGGTCGCCGACGGCGCGCTGCGGCCGGTCGTCGGCGGGCGGTACCCGCTGAGCGCCGTCCGCGAGGCGCACCAGGACCTGCTCGCCCGCCGCACCACCGGGAAGCTCGTCCTCGACCCGAGCCGCTGACCGAGGGTTCCTGGAACGGCCCCGCTGCAGGGGCCCACCGCGAGCGCAGCGAGTGGTGGGGGGCAGCGGGGTCCTTTCAGAGCAGACGGTTGGTCCAGAGCAGGCTGAGGACGACGCCGATCAGCGCGAACAGCACCCCGCCGCGGACGAACCAGTAGCTGACGTCGCGGGGCTCGGTGGTGTAGCCGATCTGGCTGCCGAGGTCTTGGTAGACCTCCTCGAGCTCCGCGGCGCTGGCCGCCTCGCTGTAGCTGCCACCGGTCTGGTCGGCGATCTCCTCGAGCGTCGCGCGGTCCACGGGCACCGGCACCCGCTCGCCGTCGAGGTCGAGGGTGCCGTAGTCGGTGCCGAAGGCGATGGTCGAGACCGGGATGCCGGCGTCGAGCGCGGCGTCGACGGCCTGGGTGTCCGGCCGGCCGACGGTGTTGTAGCCGTCGGACAGCAGCACGACGCGCGCCGGCGGCACCTCCTCGCCGTCGGCGTCCAGCGAGGACTGGAAGTTCTCGATCGCGGTCAGCGAGGTGAACACCGCCTCGCCGATGGCGGTGGACTCGGCCAGCTCCAGGTTGTCGATCGCGGTGCGCACCTGGCCGCGGTCGGTCGTCGGGGTCACCACCGTGGTCGCGGTGCCGGCGAAGGACACCAGCCCCAGGTTGATCCGCTCGGGCAGCACGTCGACGAACTCCTTGGCCGCCACCTGCATCGCCTCGAACCGGCTGGGCTCGATGTCGGTCGCCTGCATCGACAGCGAGACGTCGACGGCCATGATCACCGTCGCCCGCTCCCGCGGCACCCGGACCTCGGTGCTGGGCACCGCCAGCGAGACGATCAGCGCGGCCAGCGCCAGCGCCACCAGCCCGAACGCCACGTGCCGCCGCCAGCCGGGTCGCTTGGGCACCAGCGTGCCGAGCAGCGCGACGTTGGTGAACCGGGCGGCGTAGGCCTTGCGGCGCAGCTGCAGCACCACGTACAGCGCCACCAGCGCGACGACGGCCAGCAGGCCGAGCAGCCACCACGGGGCCTGGAAGGTCATCGGGAGGCTCCTCCGCTGCCGGCGCGCCGGCGGTCGGCGACGAACCGGACGACGTCCATCAGCCAGTCGCGGTCCGTGCGCAGGTGCAGGTGGCCGGCGCCGGCGCGGCGCAGGGCCGCGGCGATCGCCCGCCGCTGGGCCGCGGCGCCCTCGGCGAACCGGGCGCGGAACGCCGCGTCGCCGGTCGGCACCTCGAGGGTCTGGCCGCTCTCGGGGTCGACGACGGTGAGCAGTCCGACGTCGGGCAGCTCCAGCTCCCGCGGGTCGACGACCTCGATGGCCAGCAGCTCGTGCCGGGCCCGGAGGCCGCGCAGCGGGCGCTCCCAGTCGGGCACGTCGGAGGCGTCCGAGCCGAGGAAGTCCGAGACGACGACCACCAGGCCGCGGCGGCGCGGCGGGCGGCGCAGCGACTCCAGCGCGGCGGCCAGGTCACCGCGGCGCCCGCCCTCGGCCCGCGGCGTCCGCACGACCGAGCGCAGCAGCCGGTCGGCGGCCAGCCGGCCGGGCATCGCCGGGTACCGGTCGACGCGCTCCCCTGTCGTGACGACGGCACCCAGCCGGTTGCCGCCGCGGACGGTGAGGTGGCTTACCGCGGCCAGCCCGGCGATGGCCAGGTCGCGCTTGGTGCAGTTGGCGGTGCCGAAGTCGAGGCTGGCGGAGAGGTCGACGACCGCCCAGGTCTCCAGCTCGCGGTCGGCGATCGTCTCGCGGACGTGCGGCACCTGGGTGCGCGCGGTCACCGGCCAGTCCATCCGCCGGACGTCGTCCCCCGGGTGGTAGGTGCGCGAGTCGCCGGCCTCGCTGCCCGAGCCCGGCACCAGCCCCAGGTGGTCGCCCTGGAGCAGGCCGTCGAGCCGGCGGCGCACGGTGAGCTCCAGCCGCTGCAGCAGGACGTCGGCCGGCCCCTCGGCGAAGTGCGGCGGAGCGCCGGTGCCGTCCCCCGCCCCCGGGTCGATGCCGGAGCCGGGCGTGGGTGCGGCGCCGGTCTGCTCCGGCGTCGCGGTGCCGCCGGACCGGCGACGCAGGATCACGCCGGTGCGGGCCCGCGGTCGGCGCCGTCGGCCGACCCGTCGGGACGGCCCTGCGGCGGGCCGGCCGGGCCCGGGGCGCTGAAGGGACCGCCGGCCGGCACCGGGCCGGGGTGCCCGGGGCCCTGCGGACCGGGACCCCCGAACGGCTGACCGGGCTGGCCGTACTGCGGGCCGGGCGGACCGTACTGCGGACCGCCGAACGGCGCGGCGGGCGGGACCGAGGGGCCTCCGGGGCTGCCCGGGCCGAAGCCGCCGGAACGCTGCCGCGGGGCGACCTGGGGCAGCGGCACCGTCTGCAGGATCCGCTTGACCACGTGGTCGGCGGGCACGCCGTCGGCCAGCGCGTCGTAGGAGAGCACCAGCCGGTGGCGCAGCACGTCGGCGGTGACGTCGAGGACGTCCTGCGGCAGCACGTAGTCCCGGCCGCGGACCAGCGCCAGCGCCCGGCTGGCGGCGATCAGCCCGAGCGAGGCACGGGGGCTGGCGCCGTAGGACACCCAGGAGGCGACGTCCTCCATGCCGTGCTCGCGCGGCGCGCGGGTGGCGACCACCAGCCGGACGACGTAGTCGACCAGCGCGTGGTGCACGAACACCTCGGAGGCGGTGCGCTGCATGCGGACGAGGTCCTCGGGGCCCAGGACGGTCTGGGCCACCGGCGGGGTCGACCCCATCCGGTAGATGATCTCCCGCTCCTCCTCCGGGCTCGGGTAGTCGACGAGCACCTTCATGAGGAAGCGGTCGCGCTGGGCCTCGGGCAGCGGGTAGACGCCCTCGGACTCGATCGGGTTCTGCGTGGCCAGCACGAGGAACGGGTTCGGCAGCGGGTGGGTCACCCCGCCGATGGACACCTGCCGCTCGGCCATGACCTCCAGCAGCGCCGACTGGACCTTGGCCGGCGCGCGGTTGATCTCGTCGGTGAGCACGAAGTTGGCGAAGACGGGGCCCAGCTCGGTGTCGAAGGCGTCCTGCCCGGCCTTGTAGATGCGGGTGCCGATGATGTCGGCCGGCACCAGGTCGGGGGTGAACTGCAGGCGGGCGAAGCGGCCGCCGACCACGGTGGCCAGCGTCTCGACCGCGAGGGTCTTCGCGACGCCGGGGACGCCCTCGAGCAGCACGTGCCCGCGGGCCAGCAGCGAGACGAGCATCCGCTCGACCAGCCGGTCCTGGCCGACGATGACCCGCTTGATCTCGAACAGCACCCGCTCCAGGCGGGCGGCGTCGACCGACGGCGGCACCGGCTGCCCGGCGGACTGCTGGAGCGGGGTGCTGGCGGCGCTGCTCACGGAACTCCCTGACGTGCCGGTCCACGGCTCCGTTCCCGGACGGGTCAGGAGGCCGCGACGGGACCTCGTGCCCGTCCCCCGCCAGTGTCCTACACGTTGCCGGACACCAGCTGGACGCGCACGCAGGTGAGCCGTCCGCACACCGTCCGTGGCCGACGCCCGCCCTCGGTGGAGCGCGTGCACAACCCTGCCCGCGGGGCGGGCCGACTGCTAGCCTCGATGATGCGTCGGGCAGCTCCCCCCGTGGCTGCCCGACGCCCCATCTCTCAGGCGGTCGGCCGGACGGCGCCGTAGTAGTCGTCGCCGAACCACATCGTGGAGACCCGCACGACGTCCCCGCTCTGCGGCGCCTGGATCACCTGGTTGCCCCCGATGTAGAGCGCCACGTGGTAGATCGACTGGTAGTCCGAGGTGCTCCCCCAGAACACCAGGTCGCCGGGCCGCAGGTCCCCGGCCGCCACCGTCCGGTCGCGGAAGCGGTGGTACTGCTCGCGGCTGGTGCCGCCGATCCGGATGCCGGCCTGGGCGTAGGCGTACTCGGTGAGCCCCGAGCAGTCGAAGCCGTAGACCGCCGTGTCCGGCGGGATGCCGAGGGTCGGCCCGCTGCTGGTGCCGCCACCCCAGCTGTAGGGCAGCCCGCGCTGGGTCATGGCCGCGGCGATCGCGACGTCGACCGCCGACCCCGAGGGCGCGCCGGCCGTGGTGCTGCTGGGCACGGGGGACGACGGCCGCGAGGTCGAGCCCGAGGTCGAGCCCGAGGACGACGGGCTCCGGGTCGGGGACACCGCCGCCGGCGCCGGCGCCGGCGCCGGCGCCGGCGGGCGGGCCTGCGCCGCGGCGGCGGCGGCCGCCTGCGCGGCGGCCGCGGCCTCGGCGCCCTGGGCTCCGAGCAGGACCGTCTGCGCCGCCGTGAGCTCGGCCTCGAGCACCCGCCGCTGGTCGGCGAGCTGGGCGGCCTGCGCCCTCGCCGAGACCTCCTGGGCCTGGGCGGAGGCCAGCGAGTCGGCCGCCGCGGCCTGGGCCGCGTCGGCGGCCTGCACCGCGACCTGCGCGGCGTCCTCGGCCGCGGTGGCCTCGGCCTCCAGCACGGTCAGCTCGGTGACGACGTCGACGCGGTGGCTGCCGGCGGCGTCGAGCAGCGCGGCCCGCTCGATCAGCTGCGCGGGGCCGTCGGCGGTGACCAGCGCGGCCGCGCCCGGGTTGGTGCTGCCCTGCATGTAGCTGGACCGGGCGAAGGCCACCACCTGGTCGCGGCCGACCTGCAGCTCGGCGGCGGCCTGCACGGCGGCCGCGGCGGCGGCGTCGGCCGCGGCCCGGGCCTCCTGCTGCGCCGCTTGGCGCTCCTCGTACTCCTGCAGCGCGATCTGCGCGCCCTGCCGGGCGGCGTCCACCCGCGCCTGGGCCTGGCTCAGCTGGGCACCGATCTCGGTCACCCGGGCGGCCGCGGCGTCGCGCTCGGCCTGCGCCTCGGCGACCGAGGGGTCACCGGGAGCGGCTCCCGCCGTCCCCGGCACCAGGCCCGCCACCACGAGGGCGGTGACCACCGTCCCCGCACCGCGCACCAGCCAGTGGCGGCTCGCCCGCTCGTCCGTCCTGCCCACGTCCCGACCTCTCCCACGACCTCGTCGACCCGGCGCCCGGAGGCGCACTCCGGTGCCGGAACGACAAGATCAGGAGCGGGGTTGAGCGGTCACTCCCCACATGGGGGGAGACCGGACCCCCTGTGATGGCCCGCGCGGCGTCCCCTGACCCGCGCGGGGACCAGGGGGTCCTCCAGGCGGCGTGCCGCACGCGCGGACCGCGAGCCGCCCACCGGACCCCGCCTGCCGCTCAGACGGCCGCGGCCACCAGGCTGGCCACCAGCACCAGGGGCAGGGAGACGACGGCCCCCAGCGAGGTCGCCATCGTCAGCGTCTTCAGGCTGCCCTTGGTGGAGAGGTCGAGCAGCGTGGTGAACATCCAGAAGAAGTTGCTGTTGACGTGGAGCGCGAACATGGCGCCCGACGCGATCGCCAGCGCGATGACGACGGGGTCGATCCCCAGCGAGCCGACGATCGGCGCGATGATGCCTGCGGCGGTGATCGCCCCGACCGACACCGAGCCGATCGCGAAGTGCAGCACCGCGGCGATGAACCAGGCGAGCAGGACGCTGAGGATCACCGGCGCGTCGGCTTCGGCGGAGAACAGGCCCGCGAGCGTCTCGTCCATGCCGCTCTCGGCGATGACGGCGCCGAGGGACCCGCCGACGCCCGTGACGAGCAGGATCTCCCCGGTCGTGTGGAAGCCCGCGGTGAGCACCGTGCCGACCCCGTTCGCGCCCAGCGACGGCCGGACCATGCCGAAGGCGATCAGCAGCCCCACGAAGAGGGCGATGTTGGCATCGCCGAGGAAGGTGATCACCGGGTTCGAGACCTCGGCCAGGCCGGCGATCGCCCCGGTGGCGATCAAGACCAGCGGTACCAGGATCGGCAGCAGACGCACCCACAGGGGCAACCGGGCGGTGCCCTCGGCCAGCGGCACGTCCTCGGTCTCGTCGTGCGGACGGCCCTCCTCGACGACCACGTCCGGGTCGAAGTCGGTCGTGTCGTTCCAGTAGCCCCGCCCCAGCAGCAGCCGGAACAGGAACGTCGTGACCAGCGCGGTCAGCAGCCCGATCGGCAGCCCGTACAGCAGGTAGGTCCCCAGCGGCACGTCCAGGAGCCCGGCGATGGCGACCGCTGCGAGGCCGGGCACGACGAAGACGTACCCGGCGAAGATGCCGATGCCCATGGCCCCGGCGAGCCACGGCAGGCCGATCCGGCGGTCGACGGCCGGCGCCGACTCCTTGGCCATCGGCGCCGCCAGCACGACCTGCACGTCGACGTAGATGGACGGGAAGATCGTGGAGAGCGTGCCGGCCATCGCGTACGGCAGGCGGCGCCCCACCCGGCGCGCGAGGACCTCCACCAGGTCGTTGAAGGTGCCCATCGCGTGCAGCAGCGCTCCGATCAGCACGCCGAAGCCGATGAGCAGGCCGACCTCGGCCATGATCTCGCCGAACCCCCCGGTGATCTGGGCCACCGTCCCCTCGGCGCCCAGCCCGGTGGCGAGCCCGAGGTACACGCACGCCAGCAGCAGGGAGATCACCGGGTCGACCTTGAACCGGATGATGAGCACGATCGCGCCCAGGATCGCGATCGCGGAGTGCAGGATCTCCATGGGCGATTCCGATCCGAGCGACCAGTGGCGACGCCACGCTGTTGGACGACGTCACGCTATTGGACGACGCCGGAATTGCGGGGCGCTGCTCCCCTTCTCCTCGGTCTCGGCGCGATCGGCATCGACGTCGGCCGGCGACGCCACGCGGAGTCGCACGGGACCGTGCACGTCACGCCCACCATCGGCTTCCGACCGAACCTCGTCGAGGCCTGCTCCGGCACCATTTCCGGCCGAGCCGTACGCCGCGGTCACCCGGCAGCGCCGAGCAACTCGTCGGCGCGAACCGCACCGTCAGCGAGGGCTGGGACGACCGCCCATTCTCGACCCGGACAACGGACGGAATCGTCCGCCCCACGTCACCCGTGAACGGCGATCAGCCGCGCCACACTAGTTCACCCGGCGGTCGGAGTCCGGCCAGAAGGCCTCGCGCAGCTTGAACTTCTGGATCTTCCCGGTCGCGGTGCGGGCCAGCTCGTCGCGGAACTCGACCCGCTTCGGGATCTTGTACCCGGCGATCCGGCCCCGGCAGTGGGCGACGATCTCCTCGGCGGTGACCTGCTGGCCCTCGGCGACGACGATCAGCGCGGTCACCATCTCGCCCCACTTCTCGTCGGGGACGCCGATGACCGCGACCTCGGCGACCGCCGGGTGGCTGAAGACGGCGTCCTCGACCTCGATCGAGGAGACGTTCTCGCCGCCGGTGATGATCACGTCCTTCTTGCGGTCGGAGATGGTGAGGTAGCCGCCGTCGTCGATCGTGCCGCCGTCCCCGGTGTGGAACCAGCCGCCCTCGAGGGCCTCGGCCGAGGCGTCGGGGTTGTTCCAGTAGCCGGCCAGCACGGTGTTGCTCTGCACGAGCGCCTCGCCGCTCTCGCTGGTCCGCAGTCGGGTGCCCAGCGCCGGCACCCCGGCCCGCGACAGCCGCCTGGCCCGCTCCTCCGGCTCCAGGTCGTCGTACTCCGCGCGCGGCCGGTTGACGGTCACCAGCGGGGCGGTCTCGGTCAGGCCGTAGATCTGGTTGAACTCCCAGCCCAGCTCCGCCTCGACCCGGGCGATCGTCTTCGACGGCGGCGGGGCGCCGGCGACGATGATCCGCACCCGGTCGCGCCCGGGGACCTCGCCGTCCCAGTCGGCCGCGGCGTCCAGGACGGCGTTCCACACCGCCGGCGCCCCCGCCATCACGGTCACGCCGTGCTGCTCGACCCGGCGCAGGATCTCCGCGCCGTCGATCTTGCGGATCACCACCTGCCGGGCGCCCAGGCCGGCCGTCGTGTACGGCAGCCCCCAGCCGTTGCAGTGGAACATCGGCAGCGTGTGCAGGTAGACGTCGCGGTCGCTGACCTGCATGTGCATGCCGAAGGTCACCGCGTTGACCCACTCGTTGCGGTGGGTCATCTGCACGCCCTTGGGCCGGGCCGTCGTCCCGCTGGTGTAGTTGATCGTGGCGGTGGCGTCCTCGTCCGGGGACGACCACGGCACCGGCTCGGTGTCGTAGCGGAGCAGCTGCTCGTACTCCTCGCCGATGGTGAACCGGTGCTCGGCCTCGACGCGCTTGAGCGAGGCCTCCAGCTCCGGGTCGACGAACAGCACCCGGGCGCCGCTGTGCCCGACGATGTAGGACACCTCCTCCGGCTGCAGCCGGAAGTTGACCGGGACGACGACCCGCCCGGACGACGGCAGCGCCAGCAGGCACTCCAGCAGCCGGCCGGCGTTGTGGCTGACGACGGCGACCCGCTCGCCCTCCCCCACGCCGAGCGCGTCGAGCCCGGCCTGCAGCGCGCGACCGCGGCGGGCGATCTCGCGGTAGGTGACCTCCCCGAGCGAGGGAGCGGGCTGGTTGGGCTCGTCGACGATGCCGACCCGGTCGCCGTAGACCAGCTCGGCGCGGTCGAGGAAGTCTCGGGTGGTCAAGGGCACGCGCATTCCGGCTCCCGGGTCCTCGGGCCGGCGCGCAGGCCGGCCGCTCGACGTGGCGCCCGTCACGCTATCCGCCGGTGGCGCCCGGCGTACGCCCGGCTCAGCCGAGCAGCGCGGCGACCGCGGCGACCGTCCCCGCCGTGGCCGCGACAGCCCGCACGGTGTCCACCCGCAGCAGCCGCCGGTGCGCGGCGTCGTCCCACGCCTCCTGCAGCCGGCGGTGCAGCGGGACGGCGCCCAGCGCGGTGGCCGCCAGGACGACGGCCAGGCACGCCGCCCCCGCCAGCACCGGCAGCAGCGGCGTCCCGCCCGGCCGGTCGGCCAGCAGCCACAGCGTGGTGACGCCCTGCCCGGCGAACAGCGGGCCGACCACCCGGGAGACGCGCTGCTGGTGGCGCCGCTCGTAGGCCGGGAAACCGGCCGGCGGGACCAGCGCGAACTGCGGGTAGACCAGCGCGCGCACCGTCCACTGGAAGCCCGCGTAGGCCGCGGTCAGCGCCAGGTGCACGGCCAGCAGGGTCACCGTTTCGCGGGCTTCCGGCGCCAGGCCAGGCTCTGCGCGTCCAGCTCGCGCAGCAGCGGGTCACCCTCGGCGAGAACGCGCTCGGCCAGCGCGACCGCGGCGGCCAGGTGGTCGTCGTCCAACTGCGCGGACGCCGGCGAGCGGCGCCGGTCCAGGACGTCGTACCAGCGCCCGCCGACGGCGTGGTCGAGCAGGATCCGCCCGAAGCAGTGGTCGGCGGTGACCACCCAGCGCCCGGCCCGGGCCCGCCGGGGCAGCTCGTCGTCCACCAGCTGCCGGTAGCGGGCGTACAGCTCGCCGCGGGTCACGGTGCCAGCAGGCGGGGCAGCGACGTCCCGATCGGCTCGCGGACCACCAGGTCGGCGACGTGGTCGTAGGACGTGGGCTCGGCGTTGACCACGACCACCCGGGCGCCGCTCTGGGCGGCCAGGTCGGTCAGCCCGGCCGCCGGGTGCACGGTCAGCGAGGTGCCGACGGCGAGGAACACGTCGCAGTCGACGGCCGCCTCCGCGGCTGCCGCGACGACCTCCGGGTCCAGCGCCTGGCCGAAGCTGACCGTCGCGGACTCGAGGATGCCGCCGCAGACGCGGCAGGCCGGGTCCGGCTCCCCCGCCGCCACGCGGGCCAGCGCCTCGGCCATCGTCGTCCGGTGGGAGCAGGACAGGCACTCGACGGCGTGCACCGTGCCGTGCAGCTCGCGCACCAGCTCCGGGGAGGAGCCCGCCGCCTGGTGCAGCCCGTCGACGTTCTGGGTGAGCAGCGCCCGCAGCCGGCCCTGCCGCTCGAGGTCCACCAGCGCGCGGTGCCCGGCGTTGGGGCGGGCGTCGGGTGCGGTGTCCCGGCGCATCAGCCAGGCCCGGCGGCGGACGTCGGGGTCGGCGAGGTAGTAGGACAGCGTCACCAGCTCCTCGGCGTCCGGGTCGCGGGTCCACACGCCGTTCGGCCCGCGGTAGTCGGGGATGCCGCTGTCGGTGGAGACGCCCGCGCCGGTGAGCACGGTGACCCGCCGGGCCTCGGGCAGCCAGCCGGGGACGTCCACGGGCTCCACCGTAGGAGCCCGTGGGCGCCGGTGTCCGGGCGCGGATGATCAGCTCAGCTCACCGTCGCGTGTCCTGGCTCAGCGCCGGAGGTGAGCCAGGACACGCGACGGTGAGCCCACCTGATCATCGGGCCGATGCCCGGGCGGACTCCCGCGGGCGAAGGGAAGGGTCGCCTCACCTCCGCGGGCTGGCGCGTCCCTGGGATGATGCAGGGTGGCAAGCAGCGCGACGGACCAGCTGAGGGGTGGGCGCAGAGAAGTGGCAGCCAGCAAGGACAGCTTCGGGGCCAGGGCGACGCTGAGCGTCGACGGCACCGACTACGACATCTACCGGCTCGACGCGGTGGAGGGCTCCGAGAAGCTGCCCTTCAGCCTGAAGGTCCTCCTGGAGAACCTGCTGCGCACCGAGGACGGCGGGGACATCACCGCCGACCACATCCGGGCGCTGGCGAGCTGGGACCCGAACGCCGAGCCGGACCAGGAGATCCAGTTCACCCCGGCCCGCGTGGTCATGCAGGACTTCACCGGCGTCCCCTGCATCGTCGACCTGGCCACCATGCGCGAGGCCATGGCCGAGATCGGCGGGGACCCGCAGAAGATCAACCCGCTCGCGCCGGCCGAGCTGGTCATCGACCACTCGGTGATCGCCGACGTGTTCGGCACGCCGGAGTCCTTCGAGCGCAACGTCGAGATCGAGTACGAGCGCAACGGCGAGCGCTACCAGTTCCTCCGCTGGGGCCAGGGCGCCTTCAGCGACTTCAAGGTCGTGCCGCCGGGCACCGGCATCGTGCACCAGGTCAACATCGAGCACCTGGCCCGCGTGGTCTTCCCGCGCCAGGAGGGCGACCGCGTCGTCGCCTACCCCGACACCTGCGTGGGCACCGACTCGCACACCACGATGGTCAACGGCCTCGGCGTGCTCGGCTGGGGCGTCGGCGGCATCGAGGCCGAGGCCGCGATGCTCGGCCAGCCGGTGTCGATGCTCATCCCGCGGGTGGTCGGCTTCAAGCTGACCGGCCAGCTGCCGGACGGCGCCACCGCCACCGACCTGGTGCTCACGATCACCGAGATGCTGCGCCAACACGGCGTCGTCGGGAAGTTCGTCGAGTTCTACGGCGAGGGCGTCTCCGCCGTCCCGCTGGCCAACCGGGCCACGATCGGCAACATGAGCCCGGAGTTCGGCTCCACCGCGGCGATGTTCCCGATCGACGAGGAGACCATCGGCTACCTGCGGCTGACCGGCCGCTCCGCCGAGCAGGTCGCGCTGGTCGAGGCCTACGCCAAGGAGCAGGGCCTCTGGCACGACCCGTCCCGCGAGCCGGTCTTCTCCGAGTACCTGGAGCTGGACCTCGGGACGGTCGTCCCGTCGATCGCCGGGCCGAAGCGGCCGCAGGACCGGGTCGCCATCACCGACGCCAAGGCCGCGTTCCGCGCCGCGCTGGCCGACTACGTGCAGGACGACGAGACCGGCGGCGACGACCGCAAGCCCGGCGTGCCCGCCCAGGAGAAGCCCTACGGCGTCGTCTCGTCCGTCGACGAGGCGTCCGCGGAGTCCTTCCCCGCCTCCGACCCGGCCGCCCCGTCCGAGCACGGGAACGGCAAGGAGGGACAGCCCCACCACTACGACGGCGGTGCCGTCGCGGAGCGCCCGTCCAAGCCCACGCGGGTGGTGATGGAGGACGGCACGGAGACCGAGGTCGACCACGGCCACGTCGTGATCGCCGCGATCACCTCCTGCACCAACACCTCCAACCCGCAGGTGATGATCGGTGCCGCGCTGCTGGCCAAGAACGCCGTGGAGCGGGGCCTGACCAGCAAGCCGTGGGTGAAGACGACGCTGGCCCCCGGGTCGAAGGTCGTCATGGACTACTACGAGAAGGCCCAGCTCACGCCGTACCTGGAGAAGCTGGGCTTCTACCTGGTCGGCTACGGCTGCACGACCTGCATCGGCAACTCCGGCCCGCTGCCCGAGCCGGTGTCGAACGCGGTCAACGAGGCCGACCTCGCCGTCGTCTCGGTGCTCTCGGGCAACCGCAACTTCGAGGGCCGGATCAACCCCGACGTCAAGATGAACTACCTGGCCAGCCCGCCGCTGGTCATCGCCTACGCGCTGGCCGGGTCGATGGACGTCGACCTGAACGAGGACCCGCTGGGGCAGGACGCCGACGGCAACGACGTCTTCCTGCGCGACCTCTGGCCCTCGCCGCAGGAGGTCCAGCGGACCATCGACGAGGCCGTGTCGGCCGAGCAGTTCGGCCGCAGCTACGAGGACGTGTTCGCCGGCACCCAGCAGTGGCAGGACCTGCCCACGCCCACCGGTGACACGTTCGCGTGGGACAGCGAGAGCACCTACGTCCGGCGTCCCCCCTACTTCGAGGGCATGCCGGCCGAGCCGGCCCCGGTGCAGGACATCACCGGTGCCCGCACCCTCGCCGTCCTCGGCGACTCGGTGACCACCGACCACATCTCCCCCGCCGGGTCGATCAAGGCCGACAGCCCGGCCGGGAAGTACCTGCGCGAGCACGGTGTGGAGCGGCGTGACTTCAACTCCTACGGCTCCCGGCGCGGGAACCACGAGGTGATGATCCGGGGCACGTTCGCCAACATCCGGCTGCGCAACCAGCTGGTGCCCGGCACCGAGGGTGGCGTCACCAAGGACCACCTGACCGGCGAGACGACGACGATCTACGACGCCTCCCAGGCCTACCAGGAGGCCGGCATCCCGCTGGTCGTGCTGGCCGGCAAGGAGTACGGCTCGGGTTCGTCGCGCGACTGGGCGGCCAAGGGGACGGCGCTGCTCGGGGTCAAGGCGGTCATCGCCGAGAGCTACGAGCGCATCCACCGCTCCAACCTCATCGGCATGGGCGTGCTGCCGCTGCAGTACCCCGCGGGCCAGAACCGCGAGTCGCTCGGCCTGACCGGCGACGAGGAGTTCACCATCACCGGGATCACCGGGCTCGACGAGGGCCGCACCCCGAAGACGGTGAAGGTGAAGGCCGGCGACGTGGAGTTCGACGCCACCGTCCGGATCGACACCCCCGGCGAGGCGAACTACTACCGCAACGGCGGGATCATGCAGTACGTGCTGCGCTCGCTGCGGGGTTCGGCCGCCTGATGGACCTGGGCCTGGGCGGTCGCGGATACCTGCTCACCGGCGCGAGCCGGGGGCTGGGCTTCGCGACCGCCCGCGCCCTGGTCGACGACGGCGCCCGGGTGCTGGTGAGCTCCCGGTCCGCCGACTCCGTGGCCGCCGCCGTCGCGTCGCTCGGCGGCGCGCCGGCGGCGTCCGGCTCGGCCGCCGACCTCGCCGACCCCGAGGCCCCGGCGCGGCTGGTGCAGGAGGCCCGCGAGCAGCTGGGCCGCGTCGACGGCGCGCTGATCTCGGTCGGCGGGCCCGCCACGGGCACCGTCCTCGAGGCCCCGGAGGAGGCCTGGCGGGCCGCGTACGACAGCGTCGTGCTCGGCCCGCTCCGGCTGGTGCGGTCCCTGGTACCGCACCTGGGCGACGGCGCCGTCATCGCCTTCGTGCTCTCCACCTCCGTGCGCCAGCCCATCGGCGACCTCGCCATCTCCAACGGGCTGCGTCCGGGGCTGGCCATGACCGCCAAGGCGCTGGCCGACGAGCTCGGCCCGCGCGGCATCCGGGTGCTCGGGCTGCTGCCGGGCCCGATCGCCACCGACCGGCTGGTCGACACCGAGGCCGCCTCGGGCGACCCGGCCGCCGCCCGGGCCCGCAACGCGGCCCGGGTCCCGCTGGGCCGGGTCGGGTCACCCGAGGAGTTCGCCCGGGTGGCCGCCTTCGCCCTCTCCCCCGCGGCGTCCTACGTCACCGGGACGATGATCGCCGTCGACGGCGGCGCCACCCGCGCGCTGTGACCGGTCCGGCCGCGGCACCCGTGCTCGTCGCGTGCGCGCACGGCACCCGCAACCCCACCGGCCGCCGGCTCGTCGCCGAGCTGGCCCTCGCCGCGCGCACCCTGCGCCCGGGGCTGGTGACTACGGCGGCCTTCGTCGACGTGCAGCCGCCCACGGTCGCCGACGTGGTCGCGGGCCTCGCCGACGGCGGCCGCCCCTCGGTCGTCGTCCCGCTGCTGCTGTCCGGCGGCTACCACGTGCACGTCGACATCGCCCGGGCCGTGCGGGAGCACGCCGAGGCGCGGGCGGCCCGGCCGCTGGGCCCGGACCCCCGGCTGGTCGCGGTGCTGCACGACCGGCTGCTCGCCGCCGGGGCCGACCCCGCGGACCCCGCCACCGCCGTCGTGCTGGCCGCCGCGGGCTCCAGCGACCCGCGCTCGGTGGCCGACGTCGACGCCACCGCCGCCGCCCTGCAGGAGCGCTGGACCGGCCCGGTGACCACCGGCTACGGCTCGGCCGCCCAGCCGCCGGTGGCCGACGCCGTCGCCGCCGCGCGGGCCGCCGGCGCCCGCCGCGTGGTGCTGGCCGCCTACCTGCTGGCGCCCGGCCACTTCCACGAGAAACTCTCCGGGGCCGCGGCCGACACGGTCACCGCTCCCCTGCTGCCCGACGAGCGCATCGCCGCCGTCCTGCTCGACCGCTACGACGCCGCGGTCTCCGGCTGGTCCGTCGCGAGCTGACGTCCGTCGCGGGGTCTGGGACGATCGGGTCGGGCCTCCTCCCGGCCCCCGGACGAGCGGTGCCGTACCCGGACAGCGACAAGACGGCGCCCGTGGAGGCTGTCGTGTCCTGGTTCGTGCTCGTCCTGTCCGGTGTGCTGGAGGCCGTCTGGGCCACCGCGCTGGGTCGTTCCGAGGGGTTCAGCCGCCTGGCCCCGTCGGTGGTGTTCGGCGTCGCGCTGGTGCTCAGCATGGTCGGACTCGCCTACGCCATGCGCGAGCTTCCGGTCGGGACGGCGTACGCGGTGTGGGTGGGCATCGGCGCGGTGCTGACCGTCGTCATCGCCATGGTGACCGGCGAGGAGACGGTGTCCCCGGTCAAGCTGCTGCTGCTCGCGGGGATCGTCGGGTGCGTGGTGGGGCTGAAGGTCCTGCACTGAAGAAGGGCCCCCCGCCTCCCGGCTCGACGTGGGACTGGCGAAAGACCCTTCTCCTGAGCCTCCTCGGTACAGCCGCTGCACCGAGGCGCGCGACCCCGCTCACTGCGGGGTGAGCAGCCCCCGCAGCTCCTGGGTGAGCGCCTCGCGGGCCTCCCGGTGCTGGTGCCAGGCCGCCGGCGTCGCCTGGAGCAGGGAGATCCGCCACCGCCCGGCACCCTCGTCGACCGCGGTCACCGTGTGCAGCGTGTGGTAGCGGGGGTCGATGTCGTTGTCCCCGGGCGGGATCATCCCGGCGTGGGCCACCAGCAGCGCGACGCCCGGCGCCACCGGACGGACCGAGCGGATCACCGCGATGTAGGAGGCGGTCTGGTGGGCGGCGAAGATCTGCCGGAAGTCGGCGGCGATGGCCAGGCGGCCGTGGTGGTGGGTGCCGTCGTACCCGATGACGTCGCCGTCGTCGGCGAAGCCGGCGGCGACCGCCGCGCCGCTGCGCCGGTTCCACCCGTCGAGGAACTGGGCGTAGAGCGCGCGGATCTGGGCGTCGTTCGGGTGCGCGGACGTCACGCTGACTCCTCCTGCGTTGGTGGGACAGGAGTGACGGTAGTGGTCACGCCGCGCCGACCGTCCGCCCCTCGCCGACCGCGAACTGGGTGCGGTGCAGGTCGGCGTACCGGCCGGCGAGCGCCAGCAACTCCTCGTGTGTGCCCGACTCCACGATGCGACCGTCGTCCACCACGAGGATCTGGTCGGCGCTCCGGATGGTGGACAGCCGGTGCGCGATGACCAGCGACGTCCGGCCGGCCAGGGCGGTGTCCAGCGCGTGCTGCACCGCGACCTCGGACTCGCTGTCCAGGTGCGCGGTGGCCTCGTCGAGGATCACGATGCCCGGCGCCTTGAGCAGCACGCGGGCGATCGCCAGCCGCTGCTTCTCCCCGCCGGAGAGCCGGTGGCCGCGGTCGCCGACCACGGTGTCCAGGCCGTCGGGCAGGGACCGGATCAGCCGGGCGATCCGGGCGCCGGCCAGCGCGGCCCAGAGCTCTTCCTCGGTCGCCTCGGGCCGGGCGTAGACCAGGTTGGCGCGGATCGTGTCGTGGAACAGGTGGGCGTCCTGGCTGACCACCCCGATGCTGTCGCGCAGGGAGGCCAGCGTGGCGTGCCGGACGTCGAGCCCGCCGATGCGCACGGTGCCGCTGGTCGTGTCGTACAGCCGCGGTACCAGGGCGGCGATCGTGGACTTGCCCGCTCCGGAGTGGCCGACCAGCGCGACCAGCTGGCCGGGCTCCACTCGGAAGGAGACGTCGTGCAGCACGGCCGTCGTCCCGCCGTGCTCGGGCAGCGTCACGTCCTCCAGTGACGGCAGCGACACGTCGGCGGCCGACGGGTAGCTGAACGAGACGTGCTCGAACTCGATCGACCGGTCGCCGGCCGGCACCGGGACAGCGTCGGGCTCCTCGCGGATCATCGGCTGCAGGTCGAGCACCTCGAAGACCCGGTCGAAGCTGACCATCGCGCTCATCACGTCGACCCGGACGTTGGCCAGCGCGGTCAGCGGGCCGTACAGCCGGGACAGCAGCAGCGCCAGGGCCACGACGTCACCGGGGCTCAGCGAGCCGGTGAAGGCCAGCCAGCCGCCGAGGCCGTAGACCAGCGCGGTGGCCAGGGCGGCCACCAGCGTCAGCGCGGTGAAGAAGGTGCGGCCGTACATGGCCGACAGCACACCGATGTCGCGCACCCGCGCCGCCCGGCCGCTGAAGCCCTCGGCCTCGGCCTCGGGCCGGCCGAACAGCTTGACCAGCAGCGCCCCGGCGACGTTGAACCGCTCGGTCATCGTCGCGTTCATCGACGCGTTGAGCGCGTAGGACTCCCGGGTGATCTCCTGCAGCCGCCGGCCGATGCGGCGGGCCGGCAGCACGAACACCGGCACCAGCACCAGCGACAGCGCAGTGATCTGCCAGGACAGCGAGAACATCACCCCGGCGGTGAGCACCAGGCCGATGACGTTGGACAGCACCCCGGACAGCGTCGAGGTGAACGCCTGCTGGGCACCGATGACGTCGTTGTTCAGCCGGCTGACCAGCGCGCCGGTCTGGGTGCGGGTGAAGAAGGCGACCGGCATCCGCTGCACGTGCTCGAACACGCGGGAGCGCAGGTCGTAGATGACCCCCTCGCCGATCCGCGCGGAGAACCACCGGGTGGCCAGCGAGATCCCGGCGTCGACCACGGCGAGCGCCGCGATGAGCAGCGCGATGCGGACGATGTCGCCCGCCGTCCCCTCCAGGCCGGCGATCCGGTTGACGATCCGGCCGGCCAGCAGGGGGGTGAGCACGCCGATGAGCGACGAGCCGACGACGAGCACGAGGAACCAGGTCAGGTCGCGCCGGTAGGGCCGGGCGATGCCCAGGATGCGCCGGACGGTGCCCTTGGGCAGCCGGCGCGAGGTGACCGACGGGTCGCGGCGGAAGGACCGCATCGCCGCCATGGAGGACATGGGACCGCTCACGTCCATGCCACCTCCTCTCCCGCCCGGCCAACACCCCTACCGGGCGGGCTGTTCCGGAGGCAGTCTGGCAGTGCCCGCCGACAGTCCGGGACCGGACGGTTCAGGGCCCGCCGACCAGCTCCGCCAGTCGGCGGGCTTGAGCGGCGCGCTCGGCCGCGTCCTGGGTCTGCGGGTCGTTGCGGACGGCGGAGCGCACCAGCGCCGCGGTCTCCCGGCTGGCGAGCACCGGAGCGGCGGTGATCGCGGCGACCAGCGAGCCGACCGCCGCGTCGAGCCCGTCGGCCGGGACGACGGCCGTGGCCAGCCCGATGGCCTGCGCCTCGGCCGCGCCGACCGGGCGCCCGGTCAGGCACATCTCCAGCGCCCGCGCGTAGCCGACGAGCTCCACCAGCGTGCTGGTGCCGGTGAGGTCGGGCACCAGCCCGAGCGTCGCCTCGGGCAGCCGCAGGTCGGCGTCCTCGGTCAGCACCCGCAGGTCGCAGGCCAGCGCCAGCTGGGCGCCCGCCCCGATGGCGTGGCCCTGCACCGCGGCGACCGAGACGATGCCCGGCGAGCGCAGCCAGCGGAAGCCGGCCTGGTACCCGCGGATCCGCTCCTGCGCCTCCTCCGCGGGCATCCGGCCGAGCTCACCCAGCCCACCGGCGGTGCCGGGATCGGCGCTGAACAGCGAGCGGTCCAGCCCCGCGGAGAACGAACGGCCCGCGCCCCGGACGACGACCACCCGCACGCCGTCGTCCAGCGAGGCGCCGACGGCGGCGAGTGCTGTCCAGGTGGCCGGGGTCTGGGCGTTGAGCCGGTCGGGCCGGTCGAGGGTGACGGTGAGGACGGCGCCGTCGCGCGCCGTCCTCACCCACCCGTCCTGGTCGGGCCCGCTCAACTCTTCTTGCTGTTCCGGTTGGCTCCCCCACGACTGCGCAGGGTGGCGCCGGACTCCGAGAGGAGCCGGTGCACGAAGCCGTAGGACCGGTTGGTCGAGGACGCCAGCGAGCGGATGCTCTCGCCGCCGTCGTAGCGCTTGCGCAACTCGTCGGCCAGCGACGAGCGGTCGCCTCCGGTGATGCGCTTTCCCTTGCTGAGATCCGCGGTGCTCGAGTCGGCCATGACTCCCCTCCGTCAGCAACCGGCTGCGGGCCAGGGGCCCGCCGAGGCTGCTCGTCCCGTCGGCGCCGGGCCCCGGTGACCTCGGCGTCCCACACGCTCATGATCACCCGGACGGGCGACACCGGCCACGCGAGATCGCAACTCGTTGGGGTCGGTCCACGCAACGGCCGTGCCCTCGCCGGGAACGCCTCAGGACGCCCCGCGGGGAGCCCTGCCGCCGTGCGGTCCCGGTGGGCGGGGGCCGGAGGCTCCCCGAGCCGGGACGGGGGTCCGGGGCTCAGCGCAGCCGGGGGACGGCACCTGGCCGCGGTGCCGTCCCGGTGAGCGGGGGCCGGAGGCTCCCCGAGCCGGGACGGGGGTCCGGGGCTCAGCGCAGCCGGGGGACGGCACCTGGCGGCGGTGCCGTCCGGCAGGACGGCGATGTCGTCGCTACGCCAGCTCGACCAGGTCGGCGAGGTCCTCGCTCCAGGCGTCCTCGGTGCCGTCGGGCAGCAGGATGACCTTGTCCGGGTCCAGCGCCCGCACCGCGCCCTCGTCGTGGGTGACCAGCACGATGGCGCCGGCGTAGGTGCGCAGCGCCTCCAGCACCTGCTCGCGGCTGGCCGGGTCGAGGTTGTTGGTCGGCTCGTCGAGCAGCAGCACGTTGGCCCCGGAGACGACCAGCGTGGCCATCGCCAGCCGGGTCTTCTCGCCGCCGGAGAGCGTGCCCGCCCGCTGGTCGACCGTCTCGCCGGAGAACAGGAAGGCGCCGAGGATCCGCCGCAGCTCGGTGTCGGTGCTCTGCGGGGCCGCCGACCGCATGACCTCCAGCAGCGAGCGGTCCAGGTCGAGGGTCTCGTGCTCCTGCGCGTAGTAGCCGATCCGCAGCCCGTGCCCGGCCTTCACCTCGCCGGTGTCGGGGACCTCGGTGCCGGCCAGCATGCGCAGCAGCGTCGTCTTCCCCGCCCCGTTGAGCCCGAGGACGACGACCCGTGTGCCCCGGTCGACGGCGAGGTCGACGTCGGTGAACACCTCGAGCGAGCCGTAGCTCTTGGACAGTCCCTCCGCGGTGAGCGGCGTCTTCCCGCAGGCGGCAGGGGTCGGGAAGCGCAGCTTGGCCACCCGGTCCTGCTGCCGGACGTCCTCCAGGCCGGCCGCGAGCCGCTCGACCCGCTTGTCCATGCTCTTGGCCGCGCGCGCCTTGGTCGCCTTGGCCCGCATCTTGTCCGCCTGCGAGGTGAGGGCGTCGATCCTGCGCTCGGTGTTGGCCCGCTCCTGCTTGCGGCGGCGCTCGTCGGTCTCCCGCTGCGCGAGGTAGGGCTTCCAGCCGAGGTTGTAGACGTCGACGGCCGCCCGGTTGGCGTCGAGGTGCCAGACCTTGTTGACGACGGCGTCGAGCAGCTCGACGTCGTGGCTGATGACGATGAGCCCGCCCTTGTGCGCGGACAGGAAGCCCTTGAGCCAGCTGATCGAGTCGGCGTCCAGGTGGTTGGTCGGCTCGTCGAGCAGCAGCGTCTCGGCGTCGGAGAACAGGATGCGGGCGAGCTCGACGCGGCGCCGCTGGCCACCGGAGAGGGTGCGCAGCGGCTGCGCCAGCACCCGGTCGGGCAGCCCGAGGGCGGTGCAGATCCGCGCGGCCTCGCTCTCCGCGGCGTACCCGCCGAGGGCGGCGAACTGGTCCTCGAGCCGGCCGTAGCGGCGCACCGCCCGGTCGCGCTCGACGTCGTCGGCCGGCTCGGCCATCGCGACCTGCGCCTTGGTCATCTGCGCGCGGAGGACGTCGAGGCCGCGGCCGGACAGCACGCGGTCGCTGGCCGTGATGTCCAGATCACCGCTGCGCGGGTCCTGCGGCAGGTAGCCGATCTCGCCGGTCACCTCGACCTTGCCCGTGTGCGGCAGCCGCTCACCGGCCAGCGTGGTCAGCGTGGTGGTCTTGCCGGCGCCGTTGCGGCCGACGAGGCCGATGCGGTCGCCGGGCTGCACGCGGAGGGTCGCATCGCTGATGAGGACGCGAGCCCCGGCGCGCAGCTCGAGGCCGGTCGTCGTGATCACCGAGCCCAGGATAGGCGCTCGGACGGGCTCCTCCGACCGCGTTGCAGGTGATGTGGGTGGCAGACCGTCGTCCACAGACGGGCGAACCGTCTCCCACGCAGGTCCGCGACGGGCCACGATCTCGGCCATGACCTCGACGTCCGGTCCGCCCTGGAGCCCGCCGTGCCCCGTGTGCGGCCTGCCGAGCGCCGGGCCGGGGCCTGCGCCGTGCCCGTCCTGCGGGCTGCCGGCCGTCGGTGAGGCGGCCCGCGTCGTCGCGCGCATCGGCGCCACCATCGACGAGCTCACCCGGGACCGCGACCGGCTGCTGGCCACGCTGAGGACGACGGTCCCGCCGTCACCGGCGGCCGCGGCCGCGCCACCGCGCCCCGCCGCCGCTCCCCCGGTCTCAACCGTGGCACCCCCGCCACCGCTGTCCCCTGCGTCGCGACTCTCGATCGACGAGCGCTACCCGGTGCCCCCACCGCCGCGCCGGGTGAGCCCGCAGCAGGTGCTCCTCGCCCTCGGCGCGCTGCTGGTGGTGGCCGCGGGCATCGCCTTCGTCGCGGTCGCCTGGACCCGCCTCGGCCTGGTCTTCCAGTCCGCCGTCATGGCCACCGTGACCACCACCGCGTGCGCGGTGTCGGCGTGGACGGCGCGGCGCGGGCTGCGGGCCACCGAGGAGGCGCTGGCCGCCGCCGGGGCCGCACTGCTCGCCGTCGACCTCGGCGCGGCCCACGCGCTGGGCCTGTGGGGGCTCGACGGCGTCCCGGGTCGGCTGTGGACGGCGGGCTCCTGCGGTGTCGTGACGGCCGTCGCCCTCGGCCTCGGTCGGCTGACCCGCAGCACCGTCACCTGGCCGCTGGTGGCGCTGCTGGCCATCCAGCCCGTCCCGCTGCTGCTCCTGCCGCCCGAGGTCGCCGCGGGCGCCGCCGGGGTCGCCGCCGTACTGGGCACCGCGCTGCTCGACGTCGTGGTGCTGCTGCGCCTGCGCCCGGTGCTCGTCCCGGTCGCGCGGGCCCTGGCCGGGCTGTGGGCGGCCGCGGGGGCACTGGGCGGCGTGCTGGTCGCCTGGGTCGGAACGGCGGTCGACGCCTGGACCGTGACCGCTCTGCTCGCCGCCGCCGGTGCAGTCGGCTGGCTGCTCCGGCGCGACCCGCGGCTGGCCCACCGGCTGCCTGCCGACGTGCCCCTCGCCGGCGCGGCCTCCGCGGTGACCGCCCTGGCGCTCACCGGAGCGCTCGCCCGCGCCGACCTCGCCGGATGGGTCGCCACGGCCGGGCTGGGCCTGGCCTTGGTGACCGCCGCGGTCCTCGTCGCGCCCCGGCGGACGGCGCTGGCCGCGCTGCTCCCGGCCGGCGGGGTGCTCGCTGCGGGCGGCAGCGGGCTGCTCGGGGTCGACGGCCGCCTCGGCATCCTCGCCCTGGTGGTCCTCGCGGGCACCGTGCCCGCCGCGCTGGCCGCCGTCCGGCTGCCCGCGCTCCGGGCGAGGGCCGTCGTGGTGGTCCTGCTGTGCCCGGTCGGCGCGGCGCTGCTCGCCCTCGACGACGGGTGGCTCGGCACCGCCGTCGCCGGGCTGCTCATCGTGCTGGTCGCAGCTGCCGGCTTCGCCCTGGCCGCCGCACGGGCCGGCACTCCCGAGGAGGCGACGGCGGCCGGCACGGCTGCACTGGCCGCGTTGCTGGCTGCCGGATCGACGGCGGAGACCGGCGCCTGGGGACAGGTCGCCGTCCAGTTGGCGATCGCGGGGGCGGCGGGCGGTGCGTACGCGCTGGTCGTGCACCGTCGTGACGTCGCGGTGCTGGCTGTCGCCGACCTGGTGGTCGCGAGCTGGGTGGCCGCCGGTGGTGCGCAGGTCCAGACGCCGGAGGTCTACACGCTGCCCGCGGCGGCCGGCCTGCTGCTCCTCGCCCTGCCGCGGCTGCGGTCCGGTCAGCGGTCGTGGGCGGCGGAGGGCGCGGCGGTGGCCACCGCGCTGGTCCCCTCGGCGCTGGTGGTCGTCGCCGAGCCGTCGGCGCTGCGCCTGGTCCTGGTCGTCGTGGCCGCCGGGGCACTGACCGTCGCCGGCACGCTGACCCACCGGCAGGCGCCGTTCGTGGTGGGCGCCGCCTCGCTGGCGTTCGTGGTGCTGGGGCGGCTGACGCCCTACGCCCCGCTGGTGCCGCGCTGGCTGACCCTGGCGGTCGTCGGCCTGCTGCTCCTCGCCCTGGGCGCGACCTACGAGCGCCGGCGGCAGCAGACCCGCGAGGCGGTGGCCTGGGTGGCGCAGATGCGCTGAGCCCCGCGGGGCGCAGCCCGGGGCGGCCCGCCCTACCGTGGACCGGTCGCACGGATGCAGGAGGGGGACCGTGGGATGACCGACGCTCCGGCCCCGTCGCTGGACCGCGCGCGCCCGCCGCTGCTGCTGCTGGTCGTCGGCGCGGTGCTGGTGGTCAGTGCCGGCGGGACCGCCGCCGCGGTCTACGGCGGCGGGTCGGCCCGGGTGCTGCTGCTGGTGCTGGCCGCCGCGGCCGCCGGCGCCTCGGCCTGGGGCTCGCACGCCCGGCTGCGGGCGACCGAGGAGACGCTCGCCGCCGCCGCAGTCGCGCTGGCGGTGCTCGGCACCGACGTCGGTGGCTCCCTGCTCCGCGGCCCCGTCGTCCCCCCGCTGGTGCTCGGCGTGGTGTTCCTCGCCCTGCGGTGGCTGCTGCCGCGCCCCGCGACCTGGCCGCTGGCCGCGTGGCTGGTCCTGCAGCTGGCCGCCGTGCGCGCCCTGGACGGCGCCGACTCCGGCCTGGCCCGCACCGTCTGGCTGCTGACCGCGGCGCTGACCGGCCTCGGGGTCGCGGTGGCCGCCCGGCGGCTCGTCGCCCGGGTCGCCCTGGGAACCACCGCGCCGTGGTGGGTCGCCGGCGTGGTCGGCGCCGTGGGGACGGCGTGGACCGACGGCGCCTCCGCCCGCTGGACCTCGGCCGCGCTCACGGTCGCCGTGGCGCTCGCGCTCGTCGTCGCCCGGCTGGCCCGCGCGCTGGAGCCGCTGCTCGGGCCGCCGCGGACCGTCCCGGTGCTGGCCGGCTCCGTCTCGGGGGCCGCGCTCGGCGGTGCCCTGGGCGCGCCCGGGCCGGCCGCGGTGCTGCTCGCCGGGTACACCGGGGTGCTGCTGGCCGCGGTCGCCGCGGCCCTGCTGACCGGCTGGGTGCGGGGGTTGTTCCTACCCCTGGCACTCGCGGCGGGCGGGACGATGGTCGTGCTCAGCGTGGGCCAGCTGGTCGCCGGGTCCCGGTGGGTGGAGCTGGTGCTCCTGCTGGTGCTCACCGCGCTGCCGTGCGTGCTCGTGGCGGCGCTGCGGCGCGACGACCGTCCCGTGGCCGCCCCCGCGGCGGTCGGCTGCCTGGCCGCGGCCGCCGTGGTGGCGACGGCGAGCGGCCTGGTGGGGGCCGGTGTCGCGGCGGTCCTCCTCGGCGTGCTCTACGCCGTGTCCCTGGGTGCGGGTCTGGTGCTCGACCGCGACACGCGGCGGGCCACCGTGGTCACCGGGGCGGTGTGCGCGGTCCTGGCGGCGGTGCTGCTCGTGGCCGCCGGGGACCGGAGCGCGCTGGCGGTCCAGCTGGCCGCGCAGGGGCTGCTGACCTGCGCCTGGGGCTGGCACGTGTGGCGCAGCCGGGACCCGGACGGCGGGCCGGAGGGCTCACCCGCGTGGCGGGCCGGTGCCGCGCAGCTCGTGCTGGCCGCGTGGACCACGTCGGCGCTGGCGGGCGCCTCCGTCGTGGAGGCCTGGTCCCTGCCGGCGGCGCTGGGGTTGCTGCTGGCCGCGGGCCCGCGGCTGGTCGACGGCCCGTCGTGGCCGGCGTGGGGGCCGGGGCTGGTGGTCGCGGCGGTCCCGTCGGTGGTGTGGGCCGTCGTCGCACCGGGGAGCACGCGACCGGTGCTGGTGCTGCTCGTGGCCGCCGCGGTGATGGGCGCGGCGGCGTGGCGGGCGGTCCGCGCACCACTGGTCGTCGCCACGTGGACGGCGATCGCGCTGGCGCTGGGGCTGGCCGTGGTCGAGCTGCCGCTGCCGGTCGCCGGCGCACTCGTCGTCGGGGTGGTGCTGCTCGCGGTCGGCGCCCGCAAGGAGCGGTACCCCGTGGCCGGCTTCGGCGCCCGCCTGGCGGAGATGCGCTGACGGGGTCCCCGAAGACGATCATGGCGCCGTGACCACTCCACCCGGTCGGATGGAGTGGTCACGGCGCCATGACCGCGCGGAGTCGGGGTTACACGCGGAAGCCGAGGGCGCGCAGCTGCTCGCGGCCGTCGTCGGTGATCTTGTCCGGGCCCCACGGCGGCATCCACACCCAGTTGATCCTGATGTCGTCCACCAGGCCGGGGCCGGGGCCGCCGGTGAGGGCCTGGCGGGCCTGGTCCTCGATGACGTCGGTCAGCGGGCAGGCCGCCGAGGTCAGCGTCATGTCGATGACCGCGACCTGGTTGGCGTCGTCGCTGTCCACGACGTCGATGCCGTAGACCAGACCGAGGTCGACGACGTTGACCCCCAGCTCGGGGTCCACGACGTCGCGCATGGCCTCCTCGACGTCCTCGAGCAGCGCCGACTTGTAGGCCGGCAGGTCGCCCGCGGCCCCGTCGGTCGCGGGGGTGGCGTTCTCCGTGGTCTCGCTCATGCCTGCTGTCCTCCAGCCGGGGTCGTGGACGTGGCCGACAGCGCGCGGGCGGACGCGTCCTTGAGGGCCATCCAGCTCATCAGCGCGCACTTGATCCGCGCCGGGTACTTGGACACGCCGGCGAACGCGACGGCGTCCTCCAGCTCGTCCTCGAGCTTCTCGGCGACCGACGCGTCGCCCTTGCTCTGCATCAGGGTCATGAAGTGCTCGCCGGTCGCCAGCGCCTCGTCCACGGGCTTGCCGATGACCAGCTCGTACATCGCGGAGACCGACGCCTGGCTGATCGAGCAGCCCATCCCCTCGTAGGAGACGTCGGCGAGGGTGTCGCCGTCCAGGTGGACCCGCAGGGTCACCTCGTCGCCGCACGTCGGGTTGACGTGGTGCACCTCGGCCTCGAACGGCTCGCGCAGCCCGCGGCCGTGCGGGTTGCGGTAGTGGTCCAGGATGATCTCCTGGTACATCGACTGCAGCTGCATCAGCTCACCTCACCCTGTCCAACACCGAAGAAGCGCTGGGCTTCCCGGATGCCGTCGGCCAGGGCGTCGATGTCGTCGTAGCCGGTGTGCACGTAGAAGGTGGCCCGCGTCGTGGCCGGGACGCCGTAGCGGCGCACGACCGGCCAGGCGCAGTGGTGGCCGACCCGCACCTCGACGCCGAGGTCGTCGAGGACCTGGCCGACGTCGTGCGGGTGGATGCCCTCCACGGTGAAGGAGACCGCACCCCCGCGGGCGACGGTGTCGGGCGGGCCGATCACCGTGACGCCGGGGATCCCGGCGAGCTTCTCCAGCGCGTACCCGGTCAGCGCCTCCTCGTGCGCCTGCACGCGGTCCATGCCGAGCCGCTGCAGGTACTCGACGGCCGCGGCCAGCCCGATCACCTGCGCGGTCATCGGGACGCCGGCCTCGAAGCGCTGCGGCGGCGGCATGAAGGTGCTGCCCTCCATGCGCACGACCTCGATCATCGACCCACCGGTGAGGAACGGCGGCAGCGCGTCGAGCACCTCGTAGCGGCCCCACAGGACGCCGACGCCGGTGGGCCCGAGCATCTTGTGCCCGGAGAACACCAGGAAGTCCGCGCCGAGCGTGGTGACGTCGACCGGCTGGTGCGGCACCGACTGGGCGCCGTCGACCAGCAGCAGGGCGCCGACCTCGCGGGCCCGCGCCGAGATCTCCCCCAGCGGGTTGATCGTGCCGAGGATGTTCGACTGCTGGGTGACCGCGACGAGCTTGGTGCGCTCGTTGACCACCGTGCCGAGGTCGGACAGGTCCAGCCGGCCGTCGTCGGTCAGGCCGAGCCAGCGCAGGGTCGCCCCGGTGCGCTCGCACAGCTGCTGCCAGGGCACCAGGTTGGCGTGGTGCTCCATCTCGGTCACGACGATCTCGTCGCCCTGGCCGACGGCGTACCGCCGGAACGCGGGCTCCTTGGCCGTGGCCGCGTTGGACAGCGCGTAGGCGACCAGGTTGATCGCCTCGGTGCTGTTGCGGGTGAAGACGACCTCCTCCGCGGGGGCACCGATGAACGCGCCGATGGTGGCCCGGGCCGCCTCGTACCGGCCGGTCGCCTCCTCGGCGAGCTGGTGCGCCCCGCGGTGGGGTGCGGCGTTGCAGGTCTCGTAGAAGTCGCGCTCGGCGTCCAGGACGCTGCGCGGCTTCTGCGAGGTCGCGCCCGAGTCCAGGTAGACCAGTCGCTTCCCGTCCCGGACGGTGCGGGTCAGGATCGGGAAGTCCGCCCGGATCGCCTCGACGTCCAGAGGCAGGGGCGCCTGCTGCGCCCCGGCGGGACGCGAGACGGTCTGGGTCATGCCTGAACGACCTCCGCGGCGGCCTTCTCGATGCTCGCCTGCTCGTTGGAGTCCTTGACGTAGGCGGCGTAGCCCTCTTCCTCGAGCTTGGCCGCCAGCTCCGGGCCGCCCTCGTCCACGACCCGGCCGGCGACGAAGACGTGCACGAAGTCAGGCTTGATGTAGCGCAGGATCCGCGTGTAGTGGGTGATCAGCATGACGCCGACGTCCCCCTCCTCGCGGGTGCGGTTGACGCCCTCGGAGACCACCCGCAGCGCGTCGACGTCGAGGCCGGAGTCGGTCTCGTCGAGGATCGCGATGGCCGGCTTGAGCAGCCGCATCTGCAGGATCTCGTGCCGCTTCTTCTCACCGCCGGAGAAGCCCTCGTTGACGTTGCGCTCGGCGAACGCCGGGTCCATCTCGAGGCCGGCCATCTCGGTCTTGACGTCCTTGACCCAGCTCCGCAGCTTGGGGGCCTCGCCTTTGATGGCGGTGGCGGCGGTGCGCAGGAAGTTCGACACCGAGACGCCGGGGACCTCGACCGGGTACTGCATGGCGAGGAACAGGCCGGCGCGGGCGCGCTCGTCGACGGTCATCGCGAGGACGTCCTCGCCGTCGAGGGTCACCGTGCCGCCGGTGATCGTGTACTTGGGGTGGCCGGCGATCGAATAGGCCAGGGTCGACTTGCCCGACCCGTTCGGCCCCATGATCGCGTGCGTCTCGCCCGACCGGATGGTCAGGTCGACGCCGCGGAGGATCTCCTTGGCGTCGTCACCCTCGCCGACGGTGACGTGCAGGTCGCGGATCTCCAGAACGGACACTTCTCTTCTCGCTCCTCAGTTGCCGGCCGCGCGGGGCAGGACGTCGTCGGACAGGGCGCTTGCCTCCGTGTCGACGAGCACGTCCTCCCCCTCCACGCGGACCGGGTAGACGTCGACCGGCTCGGTGGCCGGCAGGTTGGTGGGCTCGCCGGTGCGCAGGTCGAAGCACGACCCGTGCAGCCAGCACTCGATGGTGGGGGCCCCGTCGAACTCCTCGACGTCGCCCTCGGACAGCGGCACCTCGGCGTGCGAGCACACGTCCTGGATCGCGTAGACGTCGTCCTCGTACCGGACGACGGCCACGTCGACGTCGGCCAGCTCGACCCGGAGGGCGCCGTTCTCCGGCACCTCCGAGAGCGCGCAGACCCGCTCGAAGGCCATGGGTCAGGCCACCTCGACCGGCTGCTCGTCCAGGCCGGGCAGCGCACCGAGACGGGTCTCGATGGTGCCCATCAGCCGGTCCTGGAGCGCGTCGATCCCGATCCGCTGGACGACGTCGGCGAAGAAACCGCGGACGACCAGGCGGCGTGCGGTCTCGGCGTCGATGCCCCGCGAGCAGAGGTAGAACAGCTGCTCGTCGTCGAAGCGGCCGGTGGCGCTCGCGTGGCCGGCACCGACGATCTCGCCGGTCTCGATCTCCAGGTTCGGCACCGAGTCGGCGCGGGCGCCGTCGGTGAGCACCAGGTTGCGGTTGAGCTCGTAGGTGTCGGTGCCGGTGGCGTCGGGGCGGATGCGGACGTCGCCGATCCAGACCGTGCGGGCGCCCTCGCCCTGCAGCGCGCCCTTGTAGAGCACGTTGCTGGTGCAGTTGGGCACCGCGTGGTCCACCCAGAGCCGGTGCTCCTGGTGCTGGGTCTCGTCGGAGAAGTAGACGCCGAAGAGCTCCGCCCTCCCGCCGGGACCGGCGTACTGCACGTTGCTGACCAGGCGGACCAGGTCGCCGCCGAGGGTGACCACGACCTGCGTGAAGGTCGCGTCCCGGCCGACGACGGCGTCGAACTGCCCACCGTGGACGGCACCGGGCGCCCAGTCCTGCACGGAGACGAGGGTGACCTGCGACCCGTCCCCAGCGAGGACGGCGACGCCCGCGGCGTACCGGGCCAGGCCCGCATGGTCGAGGACGACGGTCGCCTTCGCGAACGCGCCGACGTCGATGACGAGCTGGCACCAGACGACGTCCTCGGAGCCGGTGCCCGACAGCCGCAGCGTGACCGGACGGTCCAGCTGGGCCTCGGCCGGCACGCGGACGACGGCCGCGCCGCCGCTGCGCTGCCGGGCGAGGGCAGCCAGCCGGTCGACCGGCTCGGGCAGGCCCTTCAGCAGCGGGTCGTCGGCCTCGACGCTGGTCAGCTCGACGCCCTCGGGCAGGTCGGTGTCCCACTGCAGGTGGGCATCGGACGGGGCGCCGTCCAGCAGCGGGCGGATGCGCTTCATGGGGGTGAAGCGCCAGGTCTCCTCGCGGCCGGTGGGCACGCCGAAGGCGTCCGGGTCGGTCGAGGTGAGGCGCTCGGCCGGCGAGCCGGTGGGGGCCGGTCCGCCGTGCGAGTGCGCACCCGGCGCGGCCTGCCCGGCGCTGCCGGTGCCGGCGGCCGGGGTGGTGGGCGGGCCGGCCTGGGCGCCGACCCCCTCGCCGAACAGCTCGCCGGCGAGGGTGGCCGACTCCGTGGTCAGGCCCGTGGTGTTCGCGTCGTCGTTGGCCGACATCAGCCGACGGCACCTTCCATCTGCAGCTCGATCAGGCGGTTCAGCTCGAGGGCGTACTCCATCGGGAGCTCGCGGGCGATGGGCTCCACGAAGCCGCGGACCACCATCGCCATCGCCTCGTCCTCGGACAGACCGCGGCTCATCAGGTAGAAGAGCTGGTCGTCGCTCACCCGGGAGACGGTCGCCTCGTGGCCCATCGCGACGTCGTCCTCGCGCACGTCGACGTAGGGGTAGGTGTCCGACCGGCTGATCGTGTCGACCAGCAGCGCGTCGCACTTCACCGTCGACTTCGAGCCGTGCGCGCCCTCGTCGACCTGGACCAGGCCGCGGTAGGAGGTCCGGCCGCCGCCGCGGGCGACGGACTTCGACACGATGGTCGAGGAGGTGTTCGGCGCCGCGTGCACCATCTTGGCGCCGGCGTCCTGGTGCTGGCCCTCGCCGGCGAAGGCGATGGAGAGCACCTCGCCCTTGGCGTGCTCGCCGGTCATCCAGACCGCCGGGTACTTCATCGTCACCTTGGAGCCGAGGTTGCCGTCGACCCACTCCATGGTCGCGCCCTCGTGGGCGATCGCCCGCTTGGTGACCAGGTTGTAGACGTTGTTCGACCAGTTCTGGATGGTCGTGTACCGGCAGCGCGCGTTCTTCTTGACGATGATCTCGACCACCGCGGAGTGCAGCGAGTCCGACTTGTAGATCGGCGCGGTGCAGCCCTCGACGTAGTGCACGTAGGCGCCCTCGTCGACGATGATCAGCGTCCGCTCGAACTGGCCCATGTTCTCGGTGTTGATCCGGAAGTAGGCCTGCAGCGGGATGTCGACGTGCACGCCCTTCGGCACGTAGATGAACGAGCCACCCGACCAGACGGCGGTGTTCAGCGCGGCGAACTTGTTGTCGCCGGAGGGGATCACCGAGCCGAAGTACTCCTGGAAGATCTCCGGGTGCTCCTTCAGGGCCGAGTCGGTGTCCAGGAAGATCACGCCCTGGTCCTCCAGCTCCTTCTGGATCTGGTGGTAGACGACCTCGGACTCGTACTGCGCCGCGACACCGGAGACCAGCCGCTGCTTCTCCGCCTCCGGGATGCCGAGCTTGTCGTAGGTGTTCTTGATGTCGTCGGGCAGGTCCTCCCACGAGGCCGCCTGGGCCTCGGTGGAGCGCACGAAGTACTTGATGTTCTGGAAGTCGATCCCCGACAGGTCCGAGCCCCAGTCCGGCATGGGCTTCCGGCCGAACAGCTTCAGGGCCTTGAGCCGCCGCTCGAGCATCCACTCGGGCTCGTTCTTGCGCGCCGAGATGTCCCGGACGACGTCCTCGCTGAGCCCGCGCTTGGCGGCGGAACCGGCGACGTCGGCGTCCGCCCAGCCGTACTGGTACCGGCCGAGCTGCTCGATCTGCTCGTCCTGGGTCAGCGGCGTGCCGGTCACCGGCTGCTGGGTGCTGGTCATGCGGGCGTCCTCTCCCGGTCGTTCGTGGGGGTGCTGCTGGGGGACGGTGCGGGGTGCGTGCCGGCTCGGAGCCGGTGCGCCGCGCGCTCGTCCGGTACAGGGCTCGCGGGGGCCGATCTGTTCCCCTCGCGGGTGTGTCCACCGCCGCTCGCGCGGCGGACCGGCCCCGGGATGTGCGTGGTGCACACCCCGTCGCCGTGGGCGATGGTGGCCAGCCGCTGCACGTGCGTGCCGACGAGCCGGCCGATCACCGCCGTCTCGGCCTCGCACAGCTGCGGGAACTCCGCAGCCACGTGCGCGACCGGACAGTGGTGCTGGCAGAGCTGCCCACCACCGGAGATGGCCGAGGTCGAGGCAGCGTAGCCCTCGGCCGTGAGCGCTCCGGCGAGGGCCCGGGCGCGGTCGACCGGGGCGTCCGGCGCAGCCTCCACCGCGGCCGAGCAGCGCTGCTCCAGCCCGGCGAGCTGCGCCTCGGCCACCGAACGGACGGCGTCCGGACCGCCGTGGGCGGCGACGAAACGCAGCGCGGTCAGCGCCAGGTCGTCGTAGGCGTGCGGGAAGGCCGAGCGGCCGGCGTCGGTCAGGTGGAACAGCCGGGCCGGTCGCCCCCGTCCCCGGGGGGTGCCGGGCGCGTGCCGCTCCTCGACCCGGCCGGCGGCCACGAGCGCGTCGAGGTGTCGGCGGACGGCGGCCGACGAGACGCCCAGCCGCGTGGCGAGCTCGGTCGCGGTCTGCGGGCCGTGCTCGAGGAGCAGCGCGGTGACGCGGTGCCGGGTGCGGCCGTCGTCGGCGGACGGCACGGGTCGGGTCGGCGCCGTCGCCACCCCGCCCACCTGCACCGGACCGCTTTCCACAACACGAGTCTCACCTATTTCGCGACGCGTGCAAGCAAGGGTCACCTAAGCCCGAGGCCGGCGGGCGGGGATCACCATCGGCGTCCGCCGGGACCGTCGCCGGCACCGCCTAGCATCGGGTCGTGCCGGTCTCCCCTGCCGTCGTCTCGCGCCTCGCCCTGGCCAACGCCGTCGCCAACGGCGCGATCGTCGTCACCGGCGGCGCCGTGCGGCTCACCGGCTCGGGCCTGGGCTGCCCCACCTGGCCGCGGTGCACGACCGAGAGCTTCGTCGCCACCCCCGAGCTGGCCGGCCACGGCGTCATCGAGTTCGGCAACCGGCTGCTCACCTTCGTCCTCGCCGGGATCGCCGTCGCCACGGTCGTCGCGGTGTGGCGGTCCGCGCGCCGCGACCTGCGCCCGCTGGCCGTCCTCACCTTCCTCGGCATCCCGGCCCAGGCGCTGCTGGGCGGGGTCACCGTGCTCACCGGCCTGAACCCGTACACGGTCGCGGCGCACTTCCTCGTCTCGATCGTGCTCATCGCGCTGGCCACCGTGCTCTGGTCGCGGTCCCGCGAGCCGGGGGTGGGCCGGCCGCTGCTGCGCCGTCCGCTGGCCCTGCTGGTGACCGGCATCGCCGCGGTCACCGGCGCCGTCCTGGTGCTCGGCACGCTCGTGACCGGCAGCGGGCCGCACAGCGGCGACGTCGACGAGGACGACGTGCCGACCGGCGACCGGATGGGCTTCGACGTCGAGCTGGTCAGCCAGTTGCACGCCGACGCCGTGTTCCTGCTCCTCGGGCTCACCGTCGCCCTGCTGGTGGCCCTGCACGCGACCGATGCCCCCGGCCGGGTCACGCGGGCCGCGCGCGACCTGCTCGTCGTCCAGCTGGCCCAGGGCGTCGTCGGCTACGTGCAGTACTTCACCGACCTCCCGGTCGCGCTGGTGCTGCTGCACATGCTCGGCGCGGTGCTGGTCACGGCGTTCACGGCTCGGCTGGTGTGGTCCGTGCGCGGACCGGCGTCCGAGGCTCCGCTGAGTCCCTCGCAGGTCCCGGCCTCCGCCACTCGCTGACGCCCGCTCCCGCACCGCTCCCCCCGGTCGTGCGCCGGTGCACGAGCGCGGAGGTGGGAGGAACCGCGCGAGAGTCGGCGCCTCGCGCTCAGCCGCGCTCGTCGTGGTCGTGGGTGGGGGTCAGCGGTGCCGGCAGCCGGGCAGGTCCTCGATCCGCCAGATCTCGCCGTCGTAGGTGATCACGTAGGCGTCGCCGTCGACGACCTCCATCGACGTCGGGCGGTCCAGTCCGTCGGCGACCACGTCCAGGCCGCCGTCCCGGTCCGCGACCAGCAGCTGACCGGTGTCCGGCAGGGCCGGTGACCCCTCCGGTGCACCCTCGGGGAAGTCGCCCTGGGCCAGCGCGTACAGCGCGTGCCGGCCCGCCTCGACATCGATGAGCAACGGTCCTCCCGAGGCGACGAGCTCGGGCTCGGCCGACCGCACGTGGAACGACACCACCTGGCCGTCCTCCGGCAGGTGGGGGACGGGGCCGGCCAGGGCCACGTGCACCGTGCGGTCCACCAGGTCGAGCCCGAGCGGGACGACGTTGCCGAGCTGCAGCACCGTGCGGACCTCCCCGTCCAGGGTGACCTGCAGCACGCGGTTGGCGTGCCCGTCGGTGACGAGGAACCCGTCCCGGTACGCCTCCATCGCGTACGGCACACCGGTGGGCACGAAGAAGTCGAAGTCCGGGGGCGGCGGGTTCTCGATCGTCCACGTGCCGATGTCGGCGACGACCTCGCAGGTGTCGTCCTCGACGCGGAAGACGCCGGTGACGGCGCTGCCACCGACGTCCGCGCTGACCATCGAGGTGAGGGCGTACATCGTCGAGTCGAGGAACGCGACGTCCATGGCGCCGCCGGCATCTCCCACCAGCACCTGCGGGGGCAGGCACGAGGCGACGACCGTCCTCTCCCCGGTGTCCGGGTCGATCCGGGACACCTCGCCCGAGACGGGTTCGGGCACGTACAGCGCGCCGTCGGGCCCGACCGTGCTGCCCGAGCCGCCCGCCAGGCCGGTGACCAGCAGCTCAGGGGCGTCGGCCCCCGGGGGTGGGTCCGCCTGGGCCGCGGGCGGCGCGGCGAACGCGCCGAGCAGCGTGGCCAGCACGAGCAGCGGTGCCCGTCGACGGTTCCGCATGACGACCTCCGCTCCTAGCGTCCGGCGGGCGCCGACGCTAGGACCGGAGGCGTCACGACCGCGTCACCCCCGCGTCACTGCAGGAGCGGCCCTCTCGCAGCCCCCCGCCACGAGCTCGCGAGCGGCGGGGGGCGAGGGGCCGTCGTCAGACCAGGACGTCGACGATGATCGCGACCGACAGCAGGGCCATGTAGGAGATCGAGACGTGGAACAGCTGCATCGGCCGGGTCTCCGCACCCGAGCGGATGCGGCGCAGCAGCCGGTGCGCCTCGACGACGAACCACGCGCCCAGCGCGGCGGCGGCGCCGGTGTAGATCCAGCCGATGCCGTACCCGTCGGCGACCGGCCACAGCAGCAGCGAGACCGCGACGGTGAGCCAGGTCCAGACGACGGTCTGCCGGCCGACCGACAGCTCGCTGGCCACGACCGGCAGCATCGGGACGTCGGCCCGCGCGTAGTCGGCGCGGAAGCGCACGGCGAGCGCCCAGAAGTGCGGCAGCTGCCAGCAGAAGACGACGCCGAAGAAGACCACCGCGGGCCAGGACACCGTGCCGGTGACCGCGGCCCAGCCGATCAGCACCGGAGCCGCTCCGGGCACCCCGCCGAACAGCGTCGAGTGCCGGGTGTGCCGCTTGAGCACCATCGTGTAGACGACGGCGTAGTAGGCGATCGCGCCGGCCGCCAGCACCGCGGCCAGCGGCGTCGTCGCCACCCACAGCAGCGCGATCGACAGCACGGTGAGCACCCCGCCGAAGACCAGCGCGGCGCGCGGGGTGACCTCCCCGGTGACCAGCGGACGCCGCTCGGTGCGGTGCATCAGCCGGTCGATGTCGCGGTCGTACCAGCAGTTGAAGACGTTGGCGGCCGCGGCGGCGAGGGTGCCGCCGGCCATCGTGGCCAGGAGCAGCTCCCAGGAGGGCAGGCCCCCGACGGCCAGCATCATCGCCGGCAGGGTGGTGATGAGCAGCAGCTCGATGATCCGGGGCTTGGTCAGCGCGACGTACGCGCGGACCGTGCCCGACAGGCGGCGGGCCTGGACGGCCGGGCGCTCGGAGAGCGTCGTCACCGGGCGGCCACCGACGGGGCGTCGGCACACGGGCAGGGCACCACCGGGCACGGCTCCACCAGGTGCGGGAACAGCACGGGGTCCCTTTCGACCGGGGACGGGAGAACGGACCAACTGTAGCCCGCGGCGCCCCCCGCCTCCTCCGGGCATGACCAGGGTCTCGTCCCCGGGACCGACCACTAGGGTCGACCACGTTGGTGCTGCGCACGCAGCGGGTAGGGCCGACGTCGACGACGACGGCGCGTCCTGGTGACGGGCAGCCGGGCCGTGACCGACGCGGGGCCGGTCGCTGGGGCCACGCACCGCCGTCCGCCCGGGCCGTACGAGGTCGCCGCAGATCACCCGGGCGGGTCCCGCACGGCCGACCCGAGGAGCACGACACATGGGAACCCAGAGCACCGAGTCCGAGGCCCCGGCCGAGGCAGCCACCGACACCCCGACCGGCGACCCGCGCCAGCCGGACCCGACGCTGCCCGAGGGCTTCGGGGAGCTCGACCGCCGCGCCATCGACACCGCGCGCGTGCTTGCGATGGACGCCGTCCAGAAGGTGGGCAACGGCCACCCGGGGACGGCGATGAGCATGGCCCCGACCGCCTACCTGCTGTTCCACAAGTGGCTGCGCCACGACCCGAGCGACCCGAACTGGGTGGGCCGGGACCGGTTCGTCCTCTCGATGGGCCACTCCAGCCTGACGCTGTACGTGCAGCTGTACCTCTCCGGCTACGGCCTGGAGCTCGAGGACCTGCAGGCGCTGCGCACCTGGGGCTCGAAGACCCCGGGCCACCCCGAGGTCAACCACACCCCCGGCGTGGAGACGACCACCGGTCCGCTGGGCCAGGGCGTCGGCAACGCCGTCGGGATGGCCATGGCCGCCCGCCGCGAGCGCGGCCTGCTCGACCCCGACGCTCCCGAGGGCGAGAGCCTCTTCGACCACACGATCTGGTGCTTCGCCTCCGACGGCGACCTGGAGGAGGGCGTCAGCGGCGAGGCGTCGTCGCTGGCCGGCACCCAGCAGCTGGGCAACCTGGTCCTCGTCTACGACGACAACCGCATCTCCATCGAGGACGACACCAACGTCGCCTTCACCGAGGACGTCGGCAAGCGGTACGAGGCCTACGGCTGGCACGTGCAGCGCGTGGACGACGGTGAGGACCTCGCCGCGGTCGACGCCGCCTTCGCCGCCGCCCGGGCCGAGACCGGCCGGCCGTCGATGATCGTGCTGCGCACCGTCATCGCCTGGCCCGCGCCGAACAAGCAGAACACCGGCGCCGCGCACGGCTCGGCGCTGGGCGAGGACGAGGTCCGGGCCACCAAGGAGATCCTGGGCTTCGACCCCGAGCAGACGTTCCAGGTGGACGACGAGGTGCTGGCCCACGCCCGCTCGGTCGTCGAGACGGGCCGCAAGGACCGCGCCGAGTGGGACGAGCGGTTCGCGGCCTGGCAGCGGGAGAACGCCGACGCCGCCGCGCTGCTGGAGCGGATGCGCACCCGCACGCTGCCCGAGGGGTTCGCCGCGGAGCTGCCGAGCTGGGACGCCGACCCCAAGGGCGTGGCCACCCGCAAGGCCTCCGGCGAGGTGCTGGCCGCGCTCTACCCGGTGCTGCCCGAGCTCTGGGGCGGGTCGGCCGACCTGGCGGAGAGCAACAACACCGCCGTCAAGGGCGAACCGTCGTTCCTGCCGGCCGACCGCCAGACCAAGATGTGGTCCGGTGGCCCGTACGGGCGCACGCTGCACTTCGGCGTCCGCGAGCACGCCATGGGCGCGGTCATGAACGGGATCGCCCTGCACGGCGGCACCCGCGTCTACGGCGGCACCTTCCTCACCTTCTCCGACTACATGCGCGGCGCGGTGCGCCTGGCGGCGCTCATGCAGCTGCCGGTGACCTACGTCTGGACGCACGACTCGATCGGCCTGGGCGAGGACGGCCCGACCCACCAGCCGATCGAGCACTTCGCCGCGCTGCGGGCGATCCCCGGGCTGGACGTCGTCCGCCCGGCCGACGCCAACGAGGTCGCCGTCGCCTGGCGGACGGTGCTGGAGAACAACGACCGCCCGGCCGGCCTGCTGCTGTCCCGGCAGAACCTGCCGGTGTTCGACCGGTCGGAGTTCGGCTCCGCCGAGGGCGTGGCCCGCGGGGCCTACGTCCTGGCCGAGGCCTCGAACGGCACGCCTGAGGTGATCCTGCTGGGTACCGGCTCGGAGGTGCAGATCGCCGTCGCCGCCCGGGAGCGGCTGGAGGCCGACGGCGTGCCGACCCGCGTGGTCTCGGTGCCCTGCGTCGAGTGGTTCGCCGACCAGGACCAGGCCTACAAGGACCAGGTGCTGCCGCCCACCGTGCGCGCCCGGGTGAGCGTCGAGGCCGGCGTGCCCATGGGCTGGCGCGAGTTCGTCGGCGACGCCGGCCGGATCGTCGGCCTCACCCACTACGGGGCCAGCGCCGCCTACAGCGTCCTGTACGAGCAGTTCGGCCTCACCGACGAGGCCGTCGTCGCCGCCGCCCGGGAGAGCATCGAGTCCGCGCGGTCGGGCACCGCCGTCCCGGCCGGTCCGGTCGCGGCCACCGGCGGCCTGTCCAACCCCACCGGCGACCTGTAAACCCTGGCCCCCTTGCAGGGTCCCGCTGCGAGCGTGCGAGCGGTGGGGAGCAAGGGGGTCCTTTCTCCAGGAAGGCAAGGACATGGCACAGAACGAGAAGCTGGCCGAGCTGTCGTCGGCCGGGGTCGCCGTCTGGCTCGACGACCTCTCCCGCGACCGCATCCGCAGCGGGAACCTGCAGGCGCTGGTCGACGAGCACTCGGTCGTCGGCGTCACCACCAACCCGACCATCTTCGCCGCGGCGATCAGTGGCTCGGACTCCTACGACGACCAGGTCCACGCGATGGCCGTCCGCCGGGTGGGCGTGGCCGAGGCGCTGCGCACCATCACCGCCGCCGACGTCCGCGACGCCTGCGACCTGCTGGCGCCGGTGGCCGAGCGCACCGGGCGGGACGGGCGGGTCTCCCTCGAGGTCTCCCCGGACATCGCCCACGACACCGACGCCACCGCCGCCGAGGCCGCGCACCTGTGGTGGCTGGTCGACCGCCCCAACCTGTTCATCAAGATCCCGGCCACCCAGGAGGGGCTCGCGGCGATCACCACGTCGATCGCCCGCGGGATCAGTGTCAACGTCACCCTCATCTTCAGCCCCGAGCGGTACCGGGCGGTCATGGACGCGTACCTGTCCGGGCTGGAGCAGCGGCTGGCCGACGACCCCGAGGCCGGCTTCGAGGGGATCGAGTCGGTGGCCTCCTTCTTCGTGTCCCGCGTGGACAGCGAGGTCGACAAGCGGCTGGACAAGGCCGGTGCCGACCCCGCGCTGAAGGGGAGGGCGGCGGTGGCCAACGCCCGGCTGGCCTACCAGGCCTACGAGGAGGTCTTCTCCTCCGACCGCTGGAAGGCGCTGGCGGCCAGGGGCGCCTCTCCCCAGCGTCCGCTGTGGGCCTCCACCGGCGTCAAGGACCCCGCCTACCCCGACACCCTCTACGTCAGCGAGCTGGTCGCACCCGACACCGTCAACACGATGCCGGAGAAGACCCTGATGGCCTACGCCGACCACGGCAGCCTCGGCACGCCGGTGCAGAAGGCCTACGACGAGGCCGCCGCCACGATGCAGGCCATCCGCGACGCCGGGGTCGACCTCGACGACGTCTTCCGGGTCCTGGAGGACGAGGGCGTGCAGAAGTTCGCCGACTCCTGGAACGAGCTCGTCGAGTCGGTGAGGAGCGAGCTCGAGGACAAGGCCTGACCTCCCGGTCCGCCGTGTCCGCCGCGCTCGGCTGACCCTCTCGGGGAGGATCAGGGTCTGCCGAGCGCACCTGCCCGACCCCGCCGTCCGGTCCACCGCCGGGCCGGACGGCGGGTCCCCTCCGACCTCTCCCCTCCGACCTCGAGGACGGACGATGACCCTCTCCCCGCTTCGCGGCCCGCGATGATCACCAACCCGCTGCGCGATCCGCGGGACCGGCGGCTGCCCCGGGTCCCCGAGCCCTGCGCCCTGGTCGTCTTCGGCATCACCGGCGACCTGGCCCGCAAGAAGCTGCTGCCGGCCGTCTACGACCTGGCCAACCGCGGGTTGCTGCCGACCAACTTCGCCCTCCTCGGCTTCGCCCGCCGCGACTGGGGCGACGAGGACTTCGCCGAGCTGGCCCGCGACGCCGCCCGCAAGGCCGCCCGCACCCCGTGGCGCGAGGAGGTCTGGGAGCGGCTGGCCGGCAGCGTCCGGTTCGTGCAGGGCTCCTTCGACGACGACAACGCCTTCGACGAGCTGGCCGCCACCCTCGGCGAGCTCGAGGGCACCCACGGCATCGGCGGCAACGCCGCCTTCTACCTGTCCATCCCGCCGGCGATGTTCCCGATCGTGCTCAAGCAGATGCAGCGCACCGGCATGGCCGACAGCACGCCCGACCGCTGGCGCCGGGTGGTGGTGGAGAAGCCGTTCGGCACCGACCTGGCCTCCAGCCGGGAGCTCAACGAGCTGGTCGACTCGGTGTTCACCGCCGACGACGTCTTCCGCATCGACCACTACCTGGGCAAGGAGACCGTCCAGAACCTGATGGCGCTGCGGTTCGCCAACTCGCTGTTCGAACCGGTCTGGAACGGCCACCACGTCGACTCGGTGCAGATCACCATGGCCGAGGACGTCGGGATCGGCGGTCGGGCGCAGTTCTACGAGCAGACCGGCGCCGCCCGCGACGTGCTGCAGAACCACCTGCTGCAGCTGCTGGCGCTCACCGCGATGGAGGAGCCGGTCGAGTTCTCCGCCGAGGAGATCCGCACCGAGAAGCTCAAGGTGCTGCGCGCGGTCTCGCTGCCCGAGGACCTGGCCACCTCCGCCGTCCGCGGCCAGTACGAGCAGGGCTGGCTGGCCGGCCAGCGGGCCACCGGCTACCGGCAGGAGGAGGGCGTCGACCCGCACTCCACCACCGAGACCTACGCCGCCGTCCGGCTGGGCGTGGAGACCCGCCGCTGGGCAGGCGTGCCGTTCTACCTGCGCACCGGCAAGCGGCTGCCACGGCGGGTCACCGAGATCGCGCTGGTGTTCAAGCGCGCGCCGCACCTGCCCTTCGCCGACACCGACACCGAGGAGCTGGGCAACAACCAGCTGGTCATCCGCGTGCAGCCCGACGAGGGGATGACCCTCAAGTTCGGGTCGAAGGTGCCCGGCAGCGTGATGGAGGTCCGCGACGTCGCGATGGACTTCCTCTACGGCGAGCAGTTCACCGAGGCCAGCCCCGAGGCCTACGAGCGGCTGCTGCTCGACGTCCTGCTCGGCGACGCCACGCTCTTCCCGCGCAACGCCGAGGTCGAGGCCTCCTGGGCGGTGATCGACCCGCTGGAGGAGTTCTGGGAGGGGACCACGCCGCAGGCCTACCGGGCCGGCGAGTGGGGGCCGCGCGCGGCCGACGAGATGCTCGCCGCCGAGGGCCGCCGGTGGCGGCGCCCGTGACGCCCACCCGCGAGGAGACGATCCGATGACGACGCTGTGGGACACCACCGGCTCGGCCGTGGTGAAGGAGCTGGCCGCGCAGCGGCGCACCGGCGGAGCGGTGCTGTCCGGTGTCGCGCTGACCCTCGTGGTCGTGGCCGACGAGAACCGCGTCGCCGAGGCGGAGGAGGCCGCGACCGCTGCCGCCGCGCAGCACCCGTGCCGGCTGCTGATCGTCGTCCGCCGGCAGATCGAGTCGCCGGCGCCCCGGCTGGACGCCGAGGTGCTCATCGGCGGGCGGCTGGGCCCCGGCGAGGCCGTCGTCATGCGGATGTACGGCCGGCTGGCGCTGCACGCCGAGTCGGTGGTCCTGCCGTTGCTGGCCGCCGACGCCCCGGTGGTCACCTGGTGGCACGGCGCCCCACCGGAGCGGCTGGCCACCGACGCGCTCGCGGTGATCGCCGACCGGCGGATCACCGACAGCTCGCTGGCCGGCGACCAGCTGGCCGCGCTGCGCACCCGCGCCGAGGACTACGCCCCCGGTGACACCGACCTGGCCTGGACCCGCAGCACGCCGTGGCGGTCCACGCTCACCTCCACCGTCGACTCGGTGTCCGGGCGCCGCGGCGAGGCCGTCCGGGTGCTGGGCGGCCGCGTCGAGGGCGACCCCGGCCACGCCACCGCGCTGCTGCTGGCCGGCTGGCTCGGCGCGCGCACCGGCTGCGAGATCGCGGTGGTCTCCGGCGAGCGGCGCCCGGGCCCCAGCGGCGTGTCGGCCGTGGTGCTCGAGCTCGACCAGGACGAGGTCGTGCGGGTGGAGGCCGACCGGCGCGGCGGGGCGGTGATCAGCCAGCCCTACCGGCCGGACGCGACCGTGGCCCTGCCCGACCACCAGCTCGGTGACCTGGTCGGCGAGGAGCTGCGCCGGCTGGACCCCGACGAGCCCTACGCCGAGGCGCTGGAGTCCACCACCGGCGTCCCGGACCTGGCACGCCGCGCCGCCGAGCGCGAGTACGTGTGGTTCGACCCCGCCGAGGACTACGCCGGCAGCGGTGGCGAGACGCTGCCGGCCGTCCCGCCGGATTCGGAGGGCACCGACGAGGTCGCCCAGCAGGGCGTCGAGGACGCCGACCAGGGCGCCCGGGACGCCGGGCAGGCCGTCCCGTGACGGTCCCACCGAGAAAGGACCCTCCTGCCCCCCACCGCTCGTCGAAGGACCCCGTCCTCCCCACCCCTCGCACGCTCGGCGCGGGACCCGGGACGGGGCCGGGGCCCCTGCAGGAGGGCCAGGTGCCCGACGTCGTCGTGGAGCCCGACGCCGACCGGCTGGCCCGCGCCGTCGCCGCGGCGCTGGTCGCCCGGCTGGCGGCGGCCCAGGCCGTGCACGGGACGGCGTCGGTCGTGCTCACCGGCGGGGGCATCGGCACCGCCGTCCTCGAGCGGGTCGCCGACCTGGTCCGCGAGCCGGCGCGCGAGCGGGTCGACTGGACCGCGGTCGACGTGTGGTGGGGCGACGAGCGCTTCGTGCCCGCGGACGACGACCAGCGCAACGAGCTCGGCGCCCGGCGGGCGCTGCTGGACCCGGCCGGGGTACCGGCCGAGCGGGTCCACGCCATGCCGGCGTCCGATGCGGGTCTCACCGAGCCGGAGGACGCCGCGGAGTGGTACGCGGGTCAGCTGGCCGCCGCCGCCCCGGAGGGCGCGTCCCTCCCCCGCATCGACCTGCTGCTGCTCGGGATGGGCCCGGAGGGGCACGTGGCCTCGATCTTCCCCGGGACGCCGGCGGTGTCCGACGAGCGGACCGTGCTCGCGGTGCGCGACTGCCCCAAGCCGCCGCCGACCCGGGTCAGCCTCGGCTTCGCCGCCCTCAACGCGGCCGAGGAGGTGTGGCTGCTGGTCAGCGGCTCGGCCAAGGCACCCGCCGTGGCGCAGGCGCTGGCCGGGGACGCGACGCCCGACGAGCTGCCGGCGGCCGGGGTGCGCGGGCGGCGGGCGACCCGCTGGCTGCTGGACGCCGAGGCCGCCGGGCAGCTTCCCCGGGAGGCCTGAGGACCCTGGTGGGCGGCGTCGTCCGCGAGGAGAGTGCGGGCCGCGACCGGCAGTTCCCCGCTCGCCCCCCTCCCCCGTGGAGCCCGCGATGACGCTCCCCACCGCCCTTCCCGTCCCTCGCTCGCAGCCGGGCCTCGTGCCCGAGCCGCAGCCCGCGCCGGGGCGTCCCGGTTGCTGGTGGAACTGGGAGCGGGCGGCCTGGGTCCGCTGGGTGCCGATCCCCCCGCCGCGGCGTCCCCTGGACTAGCCACTCGATCGGATCTCCCCAGGGTGGCCCCCCTGCACGGCCCTGCCGCGAGCGTGCGAGTGGCCGGGGGCGAGGGGGTCCTCCCTCAGGCGCCGCGGCGGGCCCGCAGCTTCGCCAGCGCCTCCTCGAGGAGGGCGTCGCCGTCGGCGTCGCTGCGCCGCTCGCGCACGTAGGCCAGGTGGGTCTTGTACGGCTCGGTCCGCGGGGCCGGCGGCGGGGTCGCCTGGTCCTGGCCGGCGGGCAGGCCGCACCGCGGGCAGTCCCAGAGGTCGGGCACCTCCGCGTCGGAGGCGAAGGCCACCTCGGTCTCGTGGGCCTGCGCGCACCAGAAGGACACCCGGCGGCGGGGGGCGGCCTCGCCGCGCTCTGCCTCGCCCACCGGACCCGCGCCCACCCGCGTACCCCGGATCGCGTTACCACCAGCCACCAGTGCCCCCTGTGCGTCTCAGCGGTCCGCGGCCGACAACGGCCGTCGGCGCAGTCTAGGGCCTGGAACGGGGGCCAGAGAGGACTTTGGTCCCGATGACCTCGGCGTTCGCCGGACCGCCGTCGGCTGCCTGCCGGGCCCGCCGCGAGCTCGCCGGCGGACTGGGACGGCCCCGCTGCGGGGGCCCGCGGCGAGCTCCGGTGACGTGCTGGAACAGCCCCGCATCAGGGTCCCGCCGCGAGCTCCGGCGACGTGCTGGAACGGCCACCCTCCAGGGTCCCGCGTCGAGCCTGGTGAGCGGATGGAACGGCCCCCTGCAGGGTCCCGCCGCGAGCTCCGGTGACGTGCTGGAACGGCCACCCTTCAGGGTCCCGCGCCGAGCGGGCGAGGCGTGGGGGGAAGGGTGGTCCTCTTTCAGACCTTGAGCAGGATGCCCAGGCCGATGATGCAGACGGTCCAGATCAGGCCGATGAAGACGGTGAGCCGGTTGAGGTTCTTCTCCACCACGGAGGAGCCGGACAGCTGCGAGGAGACCGCGCCGCCGAACATCGAGGACAGGCCCCCGCCCTTGCCGCGGTGCAGCAGGATCAGCACCACGAGGAGCACGCTGGTGAGCACCAGCAGCACGTTGAGGACCAGCTCGACCATGTCCCGAGGGTAACCGACCGCCGTCCGGCCTCCGGTCAGCGCACGCGGACCGGCCGGTGCCGGTCGTTACAGCGACAGCAGTCAGCGGACGCCGGCGGTCGCCAGGTCGTAGCTCGTGTACGGCCCCATGACCACGCCGTTGCGCAGCCGCTGGCCGGCGAGCAGCTGCGCCCGCGACTCGGCCAGCGGCACGTACGCGCCGGTCGCGGTGGCCGCCGTCGCCACCTCGCGCCACGCGGCACGGGCGGCCTCCGGGTCGCCGGCGGCCGCACGGGCGGCGTCGACCAGCCCGTCGATCGCCGGGTCGGCGAGCCGGGCGAAGTTGGTGTTGCCGACCGAGCTGACCGACCGGCCGTCGACCAGCGGCACCAGGAAGGCGCCGGGGGTCGGGAAGTCCGCGGTCCAGGTGGCCAGCACGATGCCGATCCCGTTCTCGCGGACCCGGTCGGGGTTGCCGACCTCGGTGGCGTAGAAGCTGGGCGCGTCCAGCGGGCGCACCTCGGCCCGGATGCCGATGCCCGCCAACTGGGCGGCGACCTCGTCGGCGACCGCGACGCTGTTCGGCGCGTCCGGGACGGCCAGCACGGTGCTGAAACCCTCCGGCTGGCCGCACTCGGCCAGCGACGCCTCGGCCTCGGCCGGGTCCGCGGCCGGATCCGGGTCCTCCGGCCCGCCGCCGATGCCCTTCGGCCAGAGCTGGGAGGTGCGGACGGCCTCCGCCGGCCCGCCCAGCGCCTCCTGCACGGCGGCGCGGTCCACCACCGCGGCCACCGCGGCCCGGCACGCCGGGGCGTCGAACGGCGCCACGTCGGTGGGCAGGGCGAGCAGCCGGACGACGTTGGCGGTGACCTCGTCGATCCGGTCGACCAGCGCGACGTCGCCATCGGTGTCCTCACCGAGCCGCGCCGTCGTCGGGGCCTGGATGCCGGTGCCGGAGATGTCGACGTCCGCGGACCCGGCGAGCAGTGACTGGTCCCGCTCGACACCGGTCAGCCCGGTGCGGACGACGACGCGGTCGGGCAGCGCGGTGCGGACCTCGTCGCTCGCCGGGTCCCACTGCGGGTTGCGCTCCAGCACGATGCCGGTGACGTCGTCCCGCGTGGCGATCGCGTACGGGCCGGAGGACACCGGGTCGGTGCCGTAGTCGGCGCCGGTGTCGTTGTCCACGGGGACCGGGCTGCTGGAGGGCAGCGCCATGACGTACGGGAAGTCCGGCTGCGGCGCGCGCAGCCGGAAGGTGATGGTGCGGTCGTCGGGGGTCTCCACCGAGGCGAGCCCCAGCCTGCCCGGCGTCTCGTCCTGGTAGGGGCCGGCGTAGGGGTTCGCGGGGTCGTCGAGCAGCTCCACCACCCGGGTGGGCCCGCCCACGACCACGTCGGAGGCGAACGAGCGCTCGATGCCGTACTTCACGTCGCGCGAGGTGATCGGCTGGCCGGTCTCGAACCGGACGCCCTCGCGCAGGGTGAAGGTCCAGGTCGTGCCGCCGTCGGGCGTGGTGCCCAGGTCGGTGGCCAGGTCGGCCACCAGCTCGTCGGTGCGGCCGGGCTCGGAGGAGTAGCTGACCAGCGTGCGGGTGTAGAGCCGCATCAGGTTCCACACGCCGGGGAGGTAGGAGCGCTGCGGGTCGAGGCTGTCGACCTCGCCGGTCACCACGCGCAGCGTGCCGCCGGTGGCGTCCGACGGTGCGCGGACGCCGGTGACCCCGGTGTCGGGGCCGCCGCCGAAGACGGGGAGGGTGGCGCGGTCCTCGCCGGCGTTCGCGCAGCTGACCGCCACCCCGACCACCAGCAGGACGACGGCGGCGATGCCGGCGACCCGGCCGCGCGCCCCCCGCGCCCAGGCGGGGCCCCGCTCCAGCGTGCTGTCCACCCCACCCGCTCCCCGCCTGTCCGGCGGCGGCGGTCAGCCGACGTCGGCGGCTGTCCGACAGATCTGCGTGAACTCGTCGGCGTCCAGGCTGGCGCCACCCACGAGTGCTCCGTCGACGTCCGGCCCGGCCAGGATCCCGGCCGTGTTGGCGGCCTTCACCGACCCGCCGTAGAGGATACGGACCACTCCGGCGGTCTCGGCGCCGAAACGCTCGGTGAGTCGTGACCGTAGGGCACCGCACACCTCCTGAGCGTCCTCGGGTGTGGCGACCTCGCCGGTACCGATCGCCCACACCGGCTCGTACGCGAGGACGACCCCCGTGCCCTCGCCGGGCGCGGTGAGCTGCTCGGCGGTCAGCCCCTCGAGCGCGGCGTCCAGCTGGCGCGTGCAGTGCGCGACGTGCTCACCGGCGCGGCGCACCTCCAGCCCCTCCCCCACGCAGAGGATCGGGACCAGGCCGTGCCGCAGCGCCGCCTGCACCTTGCCGGCCACCACCGCGTCGTCCTCGCCGTGCAGCGCGCGCCGCTCCGAGTGGCCGACGACGACGTAGCGGCAGGCCAGCGCTGCGAGCATGGCGCCGCTGACCTCGCCGGTGTAGGCGCCGGAGTCCTGGACCGAGAGGTCCTGGGCGCCGTAGCCGACCTCCAGCTTGTCCCCGGTGACCAGCGTCTGGACGCTGCGCAACGCGGTGAACGGCGGCAGGACGACGACCTCGGCCGCCTCCAGCTCGGGCTCCTTGAGGCTGAAGGCCAGCTTCTGCACCAGCCCGATCGCCTCGAGGTGGGTGAGGTGCATCTTCCAGTTGCCGGCGATGAGCGGCCGGCGCCCCTCCCGGCGGACCGGCGTCCCCCTGCGTGCCACTACGCCTCCCCTCGCTCGGTGAGCACCGCGAGACCCGGCAGCTCCCGGCCCTCGAGGTACTCCAGCGACGCGCCGCCGCCGGTGCTGATGTGGCCGTAGGCCGCCTCGTCGAGCCCGAGCTGGCGGACCGCGGCGGCCGAGTCGCCGCCGCCGACGACCGACAGGCCGTCGACCGCGGCCACCGCCTGGGCCACGCCTCGGGTGCCCGCCTGGAACGGGGCGAGCTCGAACACGCCCATCGGGCCGTTCCAGAAGACGGTGCGGGCACCGCCGAGCTCGCGCCCGAAGGACTCCACCGTGCGCGGGCCGACGTCGAGGCCCATCTGGTCGTCCGGGATGCCGTCGACCGGCACGGTCGTCGTCTCCACCTCGGCGCTGAACTCGGGTGCGCAGACGACGTCGACCGGCAGCACGATCCGCTCGCCGGCCTCGGCCAGCAGCCGCCCGCAGGTGTCGACCTGGTCGGCCTCCAGGAGGGACCTGCCGACGCCGTGCCCCTGCGCGGCCAGGAAGGTGAAGCACATCCCGCCGCCCACCAGCAGCCGGTCGACCTTGGGCAGCAGCGCCTCGATGACCGCCAGCTTGTCGCTGACCTTGGAGCCGCCGAGCACCACGACGTAGGGCCGCTCCGGGTCCTGGGTCAACCGGGTGAGGACGTCGAGCTCGGTGGCCACCAGCCGGCCGGCGACGTGCGGCAGCCGCAGCGCGACGTCGTACACCGAGGCGTGCTTGCGGTGCACCGCGCCGAAGGCGTCGTCGACGTAGACGTCGGCGAGCCCGGCCAGCCGGTCGGCCAGCCCGCCCCGCTCGGCGTCGTCCTTCGACGTCTCGGCGGCCTCGAAGCGCACGTTCTCCAGCAGCAGCACGTCGCCGTCGCCCAGTGCCCCGGTCCGGGCACGGGCGTCGTCCCCGGCCACGTCGCCGGCCAGCGGGACGTCGGTGCCGAGCAGGTCGCCGAGCCGCACGGCGACCGGGGCCAGGGAGTACTGCGGGTCCGGGGCGCCCTTGGGCCGGCCGAGGTGGGCGGCGACGACGACGCGGGCACCGGCGTCCCGCAGCGCCTGCAGGGTGGGCAGGCTGGCGCGGATCCGGCCGTCGTCGGTGATCTCGCCGGTGCTCTTCTCCAGCGGGACGTTCAGGTCGGCGCGCACGAGCACGCGCCGGCCCGAGACGCCCTCGGCGAGCAGGTCGTCGAGGGATCGCATGGCGCGCCGCGTCAGAGCGAGCGGCCGACGAGCTCGACGGAGTCGACGAGGCGGTTCGAGTAGCCCCACTCGTTGTCGTACCAGCCGAGCACCTTGACCATCGGGCCGAAGACCTTGGTCAGCTTGCTGTCGTAGATGCAGCTGGCCGGGTCGGTGACGATGTCGGAGGAGACGATCGGCGCGTCGGTGTACCTGAGGATCCCGGCCAGCGGGCCCGCGGCGGCCTCGCGGTACGCGGCGTCGATCTCGTCGGCCGACACCTCGCGGGAGAGCTGGACGGTGAGGTCGGTGGCCGAGCCGGTGGGCACGGGGACACGGACGGCGTAGCCGTCGAGCTTGCCCTGCAGCTCGGGCAGGACCAGGCCGATCGCCTTGGCCGCTCCGGTCGAGGTGGGGACCATGTTGAGCGCGGCGGCACGGGCGCGGCGCAGGTCCTTGTGCGGGCCGTCCTGCAGGTTCTGGTCGGCGGTGTAGGCGTGGATCGTGGTCATCAGACCGCGCTCGATGCCGAAGCCGTCGTTGAGCACCTTGGCCAGCGGGGCCAGGCAATTCGTGGTGCAGGACGCGTTGCTGATGATCGTCTGCGAGCCGTCGTACTTCTGGTCGTTGACGCCCATGACGATGGTCAGGTCGTCACCGGTGGCCGGCGCGGAGATGATGACCTTCTTGGCGCCCCCCGCGTCGACGTGCTTGCGGGCGTCGTCGGCCTTGGTGAAGAAGCCGGTGGACTCGACGACGACGTCGACGCCCAGGTCGCCCCACGGCAGGTTGGCCGGGTCGCGCTCGGAGAGCACCTTCATGGTGTTCCCGGCGATCTTGATGCCCTCGCCGTCGGCGGCGACGTCCTCGGACAGCACGCCCAGCACGCTGTCGTACTTGAGCAGGTGCGCGAGGACCTCGGGGCTGGTCAGGTCGTTGACCGCCACGATCTCGACGTCCTTGCCGCTGGCCGCGGCCGCCCGCCAGAAGTTGCGCCCGATCCGGCCGAACCCGTTGATGCCCACCCGTACGGTCACAGCTGACCTCCATGTGCTCGACTGTCGCCTCGATCGGCCGCACGGTCGCGCGGCCGCGATCTGCGACGACCCTATCGGCCGGGGCGCGAGCCGTCCGGCCCAGCCTCGGGGACGGCGCGACCGTGAGCGCGGCGCCGTGAGCACGGCCCTGGGCGCCGGCGACCGCCCTCGCCATCGGAGGGGTGCGACCACCGTGGGACGACGGCGGTCACGGGAGCACCGGGCCCCGGTGGGCGACCGGGCGCGGGGAGGCCCCGGCGCACGCGCAGGGACCTCCCGCGGACCGCTACTGGGTGAGCATGTCCTCGGTGACCACGGACTCGGTGTCCGGGATGCCGAGGTCCTTGGCGCGCTTGTCGGCCATCGCCAGCAACCGGCGGATCCGCCCGGCGACGGCGTCCTTGGTCATCGGCGGGTCGGCCCGCTGGCCGAGCTCCTCGAGCGACGCCTGCCCGTGCTCCAGGCGCAACCGGCCCGCGACGAGCAGGTGCTCGGGGGCGTCGCCGTCGAGGATCTCCAGGGCCCGCTCCACCCGCGCGCTGGCGGCCACCGCGGCCCGGGCCGAGCGGCGCAGGTTGGCGTCGTCGAAGTTGGCCAGCCGGTTGGCGGTCGCCCGGACCTCGCGGCGCATCCGCCGCTCCTCCCAGGCCATGACCGCGTCGTGGGCGCCCATCCGGGTCAGCAGCGCGCTGATCGCGTCGCCGTCCCGGACGACCACCCGGTCGGCTCCGCGGACCTCGCGGGCCTTCGCGGCGATGCCCAGCCGGCGGGCCGCGCCGACCAGCGCCATCGCGGCCTCCGGGCCGGGGCAGGTGACCTCCAGGGAGGAGGACCGGCCGGGCTCGGTCAGCGAGCCGTGCGCCAGGAAGGCCCCGCGCCAGGCGGCCTCGGCGTCGTTGAGGCCGCCGCTGACCACCGACGGCGGCAGCCCGCGCACCGGCCGGCCGCGCTGGTCGACCAGCCCGGTCTGCCGGGCCAGGCCCTCGCCGTGCTTGGCGATGCGGACCAGGTAGCGCACCCCGCGGCGGATGTTGCCGCCGGCCAGCACGCTCACCCCGCTGGTGTAGCCGTAGACCTCGCTGATGTCGCGGCGCAGGCGGCGGGCCACCGAACCGGTGTCCAGCTCCGCCTCGATGACCACCCGGCCACCGACGATGTGCAGGCCGCCGCTGAAGCGCAGCAGCGCGGTGACCTCCGCCTTGCGCTCGGAGGTCTTCGTGCACTCCACACGCGACAGCTCGTCCTTGACCATGGCCGTCATCGCCACGTCGTCCACCCCCACGTTCCCCCGGGCTCACCAAGCCCCATGTGCGGCGTTCCCTTCGTCTCCCCCGCGCACCGGTTCCGGTACGCGGGGTTGCGATACCCGCTCGTGCCCTTCCATGCCCCGCTGCTTCCCGAGCGCCTCCCGGAGTGCTCCGGCGAGGCGGGCCGGGTCGTGCCGCGGAGCGCCGCCGTCCTCGGCGACCGGGGTCAGCACGAGCTCGGCACCGCACTCACGTACCGCAGACAGGAGACCACAGCGGTCAACCACCGATTCCGCATCGGCGATCACCGTGTGCAACGCCACTCCGCCGAGATGGCCCTGCAGCACGGTCAGGTGCTCCTCGGGCGAGAAGCCGTCGGTCTCCCCCGGCTGCGGCTCCAGGTTGAGGACGACGACCACCCGGGCACTGCTCGCGGCGAGTGCGGCGCGCAGCCGCGGCACCAGCAGGTGCGGCAGCACGGAGGTGTACCAGGAACCCGGGCCGAGCGACACCACGTCGGCGCCCGCGATCGCCTCGAGCACCGCGGGGTGCACCGGGGGGTCGGCCGGCGAGACCAGGATGTCGCGCACCCGCCCCGGCGTGGCGGCGATCGCCGCCTGGCCGCGGATCCGGCGGCTGCGCGCGGGGTCGTCGGGGTCGGTGCTCTCCACCGTGGCCACCAGGTCGAGGGGGACGTCGGCCATCGGCAGCACCCGGCCCCGGGCGCCCAGCAGCCGGCACAGGTCGTCCAGCGCCCGCACGGTGTCCCCGCCGTGCATCTCGACCAGCCCGGTGAGCACGAGGTTGCCGACCGGGTGCCCGGCGAGCACGCCGCTGCCGCCGAGGCGGTGCTGCAGCAGCTCGGCCACCTGGCGGGTCTCGGCGCCCTCACCGGCCAGCGCGCTCAGCGCCATCCGCAGGTCCCCGGGCGGCAGCACCGGCATCTCGCGCCGGATGCGCCCGGAGGAGCCGCCGTCGTCGGCCACGGTGACCACCGCGGTCAGGTGCGGGGTGATCCGGCGCCAGGCGGCGAGCGCGGCGGCCAGCCCGTGACCGCCGCCGAACGCGACGACCCGCGGGGGACGGCCGGCGGACCCCCCGGCGTCCGCCGGCCGCTGCTGCGGGGCGCCCACTACTCGCGGCCCAGGTCGCGGTGCTGGACGGTGGCGTCGATGCCGTCGGCCCGGAGCCGCCGGGCGAACTCCTCGGCGATGGCGACGCTGCGGTGCTTGCCGCCGGTGCAGCCCACGGCGAGGGTCAGGTAGCGCTTGCCCTCGCGCCGGTAGCCGGGGACCAGCGTCCGCAGCACCTCGGTGTAGCGGTCGAGGAACGGCCGGGCGTCGTCCTGGCCCAGGACGTAGTCGCGGACGTCGGGGTCCTGACCGGTGTGCGGGCGCAGCTCGGGCAGCCAGTGCGGGTTGGGCAGGAAGCGGGCGTCGACGACCAGGTCGGCGTCCAGCGGCAGGCCGTACTTGAAGCCGAAGCTGAGCACGGTCGCGGTCAGGGGCGGCGCCTGCCCCTCGCGGGCGAAGGCGTTCTCCAGGGTGGCGCGCAGCTGGTGGACGTTGAGGTCGCTGGTGTCGACCCACAGGTCGGCCTCGCCGGCGATGCCGGTGAGCAGCGCCCGCTCGGCGGTGATCCCGTCGATCAGCGTGCCGCTGCCCTGCAGCGGGTGCTCGCGGCGGTTGGACTCGTAGCGGCGGACCAGCACCTCGTCACGGGCGTGCACGTAGACGACCCGCGGCCGGTGCCCGGCCCCGGCCAGCACCCGGATCGCCTCCTGCAGGTCGCTGGAGAACGCACGGCTGCGCACGTCGACGACGGCGCCGAACCGGCGCACGTCGCCGCGGGCGCCCAGCTGGACCATCGGCAGCAGCAGCGCCGGCGGCAGGTTGTCGACGACGAACCAGCCCAGGTCCTCCAGCACCCGCCCGGCGCTGTTCTTGCCGGCCCCGGACAGCCCGGTGACCACGACGACGTCCAGCGGCGGGATCTCGGTGGAGGCCGGATCCAGCGGCGGCGGGACGTCGCTGTGCGGGTGGCCCGGAGGGCCCGGCGGCAGGCCGAGGTGTGCCGTCTCGGCCTGCTCGGCCTGCTCGGCCTGCCCGGTCACGAGGCCACCAGGCCGACCTCGGCGGTCGCCCCGGAGCCCTCGCGGCGGGTGCCGCGCTCGGCCGGGCCGGCCGGGGCGGTCGTCGTCTCCACGGACTCCACCTCGACCGCGGCCCCGGCCGCGACGTCGGCGGGCTGCTGGGCGGGGTCCGCCACGGCGGCGAGCACCGCCTCTGCCGTCCGCCGTCCGATGCCGGGCACCGCCACCAGCTCCTCGACGGTGGCGGCCCGCAGCCGCTTGAGCGATCCGAACTCCTTCATCAGCGCCTTCCGCCGCGTGTCCCCGAGCCCGGGGACGTCGTCCAACAGGGAGACCAGCATGCTGGTCGACCGCTTCTGCCGGTGGTAGGTGATCGCGAACCGGTGGGCCTCGTCCCGGACCCGCTGCAGCAGGTAGAGCGCCTCGGAGGTGCGCGGCAGGACCACCGGGTCGGACTCCCCGGGAAGCCACACCTCCTCCATCCGCTTGGCCAGGCCGCAGACGGCGACGTCGACGATGCCGAGCTCGTCGAGCGACCGGGCGGCGGCCGCCACCTGCGGGGCGCCGCCGTCGACGACCAGCAGGTTGGGCGGGTAGGCGAACCGGCGGGGGCGGCCCTCCTCCGCCGCGATCCCCTGCTCGTCCCGGCGGTCGGCCTCCTCCTTGAGGTGCCGGGCGAACCGGCGGCGGACCACCTCGGCCATCGCGGCGGTGTCGTCGGTCCCGTGGGTGACGGAGAACCGGCGGTAGTCGGACTTCTTCGCCAGGCCGTCCTCGAACACGACCATGCTGGCCACCACGTTGGTCTGCTGCACGTGGGAGACGTCGATGCACTCGATCCGCAGCGGCGCGTCGGGCAGCTCGAGGGCCTCCTGCAGCTCGGCGAGCGCCAGCGAGCGCGCGGTGAGGTCGCTCGACCGCTTGACCCGGTGCCGCGCGAAGGCCTCCTTGGCGTTGCGCTCCACCGTCTCCAGCAGGGCGCGCTTGTCACCGCGCTGGGGCACCCGCAGCGAGACCCGGCTGCCGCGCAGCTCGCTGAGCAGCTCCTCGTAGACGTCGGCGTCGTCGGGCAGCTCGGGGACCAGCACCTCCTTGGGCACCGCCTCCCCCGCCTCGCCGATGCCGGTCGCCTCGTCGACGCCGCCGTAGACCTGCAGCAGGAACTGCTCGACGAGCTCGCCGGTGGTGACCTCCTCGACCTTGTCCACGATCCAGCCGCGCTGGCCGCGGACCCGCCCGCCGCGGACGTGGAAGACCTGGACCGACGCCTCCAGCTCGTCCTGCGCGAAGGCGACGACGTCGGCGTCCGTGCCGTCGCCGAGGACGACGGCCTGCTTCTCCATCGCCCGCCTGAGGGCACCGAGGTCGTCGCGCAGCCGGGCGGCCTTCTCGTACTCCATCGCCTCGGCGGCCTCGGCCATCTCCCGCTCGAGGCGGCGGACCATCTGGTCGGTGCGGCCGGCCATGAACTCGCAGAAGCCGTCGACGATCTGCCGGTGCTCCTCGGCGCTGACCCGGCCGACGCACGGCGCGGCGCACTTGCCGATGTAGCCGAGCAGGCAGGGCCGGCCGATCTGCCCGGCGCGCTTGAAGACGCCGGTGGAGCAGGTGCGGGCCGGGAACACGCGGGTGAGGGTGTCGAGGGTCTCGCGGATGGCCCAGGCGTGCGCGTAGGGGCCGAAGTAGCGGACGCCCTTGCGCTTCGGGCCGCGCATCACCTGCAGCCGCGGGTACTCCTCGTTCAGCGTCACGGCGAGGCTCGGGTAGCTCTTGTCGTCGCGGTAGCGGACGTTGAACCGCGGGTCGAACTCCTTGATCCAGTTGTACTCGAGCTGGAGGGCCTCGACCTCGGTGCCGACGACGGTCCACTCCACGCTGGACGCCGTCGTCACCATCTGCCGGGTGCGCGGGTGCAGGCCCGCGACGTCGGCGAAGTAGCTGTTCAGCCGCTGCCGGAGGCTCTTGGCCTTGCCGACGTAGACGACCCGGCCGCCCGGGTCGCGGAACTTGTAGACGCCGGGCGACTCCGGGATGCTGCCGACCGCGGGTCGGTACGTGGACGGGTCGGGCATGTACCCCAGGTTAGGTGCGGCGGACGACGGTTCGCCGTCCAGATGACACCGGTGTGGTTCGGCGCTCGTCGACTGCCTTTCGCGCGCGGGAGGCGGTCGAGCGGTCTCAGCCGCCCAGGCGGGCGCCGATCCAGGCGAGCAGGTCGCCGGTGACCTCGTCGCGGTTGGTCTCGTTGAACACCTCGTGCCGGGCGTCGGGGTACACCCGCAGCTCGACCGGCAGGCCGCGGTCGCGGAGCAGACCGGCGAGCGCGGTGACCTGACCGGCGTCGACGCCGCCGACCGGGTCCCGCTGCCCGGCCAGCAGCAGCACCGGCAGCCCGTCGGGCAGCGCGGCGACCGCCTCGGCGGTGGCCGAGTGGACCGCCAGGCCGAAGACCCCGGCCGCGTAGCCGGTGGTGAGCGGCATGCGGTCGCCGCAGTACGGGTCGGCGAGGTAGGCGTCGACCTCGGCCGGGTCGCGGGAGAGCCAGTCGTACGGGGTGCGGGCCGGCTCGAAGGCCTGGTTGAAGGCGCCCAGCGCGTCCAGCGGGACGTCGCCGGCGCCGGCCGCGGTGGACGCCTCCAGCGCGGTCACCGACTCGGCCAGGTGCGGGGCGACCCCGATGGGGCCGGAGAGCACCAGCCCGGCGAGGTCGCCGCCGTACCGCTCGGCCGCGGCCAGCGCGACGATCGAGCCCATCGAGTGCCCCAGCAGCAGCCGGGGGACGCCGGGGTGCTCGGCGGCGGCCACCTGGTGCAGCGCACGGACGTCGTCCAGCAGCGCCTCGGCACCGGCGCCGTCGCCGAACCGGCCGGCCCCGGTCTGCTCCGCCGTCCGGCCGTGGCCGCGCAGGTCCATCGCGTGCACGGCCAGGCCGCGGGCGGTGAGGGCGGCGGCCAGCCGGCCGTAGCGGCCGGGGTGCTCGGAGGCGCCGTGCACGACCTGGACGGTGCCCCGGACCTCGCCCCGCGGCAGCCAGCGCCGGTAGACCGGGCGCACGTCGTCGAGGGTGTCGAGCCGGTGCAGCTCGCCGGACGTCGTCATCGGCTCCCCTCCACCTCGTAGGTGTGCCCGGCGGCGCGCAGCCGCTCCACCAGCACCGGGCCGAGCGCGGTGGCCGGGGTGAGGGAGCCGGTGCGGCCGGGCAGCCGGTCGCCGTCCAGCGCGAGGGCGAGGGCCGTCTCCCCGAGCATGACGGCGGTGGCGGCGTAGCCCGGGTCGCCCTGGCCCGCGACGGTGGCGCGGTAGCGGCGGCCGCTCTCGGTGGTCGCGTCGACGACCGAGCGGAACCAGCCCCGGGCCCGGGTCTGCTCGCCGGGGCCGGTGCCCGGATCGGGCAGCACGCGGTCGAGCAGGGCGCGGGTGGGCGGCAGGCTCATCGCGGCGGCGAGGCCGGCCAGCCCGGCCGTCACCGCGGACGCCGTCACGGCGCCGGGGAGCCCGCGACCGCAGCCCATGACCTCCCCGTAGCGCAGCCCGCGGCCGTACGCCCAGTCCTGCAGGGCGTTGCTCCGCCGGACGACGCGGGTGTTGAACGGGGCCATGACGAACGGCGCGGTCCACCGGCCGTCCGGGGTGCGCGACGGCGGGCCGGCGTCCCGCGGCTGGCGGGTGTCGGGCTCGGCGTCGCGGTCGGGGCTCAGCGCGTACGGGTCGCCGGCGAGCCTGCGGGCCGCGGCGTCGCGGCCCATCTCCTCGAACTGGGCGCGGGCCGAGTCGACGGTGCCGCCGCTGAACCCGCCGCGGGCGGTGGCGACCAGCTGGACGTCCCGCAGCCCGCCGGCGCCGTCGGCCCGCGCCTGCTCGGCGAGCAGCAGGGCGGACAGGTCGGAGGGGATGGAGTCGTACCCGCAGGCGTGCACGATCCGGGCGCCGGTGTCCCGGGCGACGGCGTCGGTGCGGTCGATGGCCCGGCGGACGAAGAGCACCTCGCCGGTGAGGTCGGCGTAGTGCGTGCCGGCCCGGGCGCAGGCCTCGACGACCGGCAGGCCGTACCGCAGGTAGGGCCCGACCGTGGTGGCCAGCACCCGGGTGGAAGCAGCCAGCGCGGCGAGCGAGGCCTCGTCGGTGGAGTCGGCCTCGACCAGCGGCCAGTCCCGGGCGGCCGCCGGCAGCTCGCCGCGGACCTGCGCGAGCCGGTCGCGCGACCGGCCGGCGAGGGCGACGCGGAGACCGGCCGGGGCGGCTCCGGCCAGGTAGCCGGCGAGCAGCCGGCCGACGAAGCCGGTGGCGCCGTAGACGACCAGGTCGTGGGTGCGCGCGGGATCGGCCACCGGGCCATCCTCACCCCGGGGGCGGCCGCCCGCTCAGCCGGCTGGCGCCCGCCTGCCGAGCCCGTTCCGGCCCGCTGCGGTCAGCCGGCCGGACGCGACCGGTGCACCGCACCCGCCCACGGGCCGCGCGCCGCGATCGCCGCGCCGGCCCGCCGGCCGAGCCGGACCGCGCGCCCGGCCAGCACGAGGGCCGACACCAGGCCCACGCCGCCGGCGAGGAACGCCACCCCGCCCGGCACCGACCCGCCGGTGACCGCGAGCACCGCGACGGTCACCAGGACGAGCAGCACGACGGTGGACCGCACGCTGGGTGGACCCGTCGGCGAGCCGCAGTTGGACAGGTCGGGGTCGCAGTCGGGCGTGAGCGCACTCACGGGCGCCTCCTCCATCCGGGGACCGCCCACGCCGGCGGGACGGCGTGATGTCGGTCACACGGAGAGTAGGGCCGGGCTCGCCCTCCGCTCAAGTCCGGGGTGACCCCACGATCGGGGGAGGGCCGGCGACCGGCCCTCCCCCGTCAGCTCGCCTTCCGCCGGGCCCGCTTCTTCGGCGCCGCCGCCGCGGCGACGGCCTCGGGGTCGAGCACCGGGACCAGGTAGCGGCCGGTGTGGCTCTCCGGGACCGTGGCGAGGAACTCCGGCGGCCCCTCGGCGACGACCGTGCCGCCGCGGAACCCGCCCTCGGGGCCCATGTCGATGAGCCAGTCGGCGCTCTTGATGACGTCCAGGTTGTGCTCGATGACGACCACCGAGTTGCCCTTGTCGACCAGCCCCTGCAGCACGAGCAGCAGCTTGCGGATGTCCTCGAAGTGCAGCCCGGTGGTGGGCTCGTCGAGGACGTAGATGCTGCGGCCGTTGGACCGCTTCTGCAGCTCGCTGGCCAGCTTCACCCGCTGCGCCTCGCCGCCGGAGAGGGTCGTCGCGGGCTGGCCGAGCCGGACGTAGCCGAGCCCGACCTCGGTGAGCGTGCGCAGGTAGCGGGAGATCGCGGGGATGGCCGCGAAGAAGTCGGCGGCCTCCTCGATCGGCATGTCGAGGACCTCGGCGACCGTCCGGCCCTTGTAGTGCACCTCGAGGGTCTCCCGGTTGAACCGGGCACCCTTGCACACCTCGCACGGCACGTAGACGTCCGGCAGGAAGTTCATCTCGATCTTCAGCGTGCCGTCGCCCGAGCAGGCCTCGCAGCGGCCGCCCTTGACGTTGAAGGAGAAGCGGCCGGGCTGGTAGCCGCGGATCTTCGCCTCCGACGTCTGGGCGAACAGCTTGCGGACGTGGTCCCACACGCCGGTGTACGTCGCCGGGTTGGACCGCGGGGTGCGGCCGATCGGCGACTGGTCGACGTGCACGACCTTGTCGAGCTGGTCGAGGCCGGTGATGGTGCGGTGCCGGCCGGGCACCATCCGCGCGCGGTTCAGCTCGTTGGCCAGCGTCGTGTAGAGGATGTCGTTGACCAGGCTGGACTTGCCCGAGCCGGAGACCCCGGTGACCGCGACGAGCAGGCCCAGGGGGAACGTCACGTCGACGCCCTTGAGGTTGTGCTCGCGGGCGCCCTTGACCACCAGCTCGCGGCCGGGCGTGGGCTCGCGCCGCTGCGTCGGGACGGTGATCTCCCGGCGCCCGGACAGGTACGCACCCGTCAGCGACCGCTCGCTGGCGAGCAGGTCCTCGACGGTGCCGCTGACGACGACCTCGCCGCCGTGCTCGCCGGCGCCCGGGCCGATGTCGACCACCCAGTCGGCGGTCTTGATGGTGTCCTCGTCGTGCTCGACGACGATGAGCGTGTTCCCCATGTCGCGCAGCCGGACCAGGGTCTCGATCAGCCGGGTGTTGTCCCGCTGGTGCAGCCCGATGGAGGGCTCGTCGAGCACGTACAGGACGCCGACCAGCCCGGACCCGATCTGGGTGGCCAGCCGGATCCGCTGCGCCTCGCCGCCGGCCAGGGTCGCGGCCGGCCGGTCGAGGGACAGGTAGTCCAGGCCGACGTCGACGAGGAAGGACAGCCGGGCCTGGATCTCCCGGAGCACGCGGTCGGCGATGGCCCGCTCCCGCTCGCCCAGCTCCAGGCCGCCCAGCCACTGGGAGGCGTCGCCGATGGACAGGCCGGTGACGTCGGCGATCGAGCGGCCGTTGAGCTTGACGGCGAGGATCTCCGGCTTGAGCCGGGTGCCGTGGCAGACGGGGCAGGGCACGTCGCGCATGTAGCCCTCGTACTTGTCCCGCATGTACTCGCTGTCGGTGTCCTCGTGCCGCCGCTCGAGGAAGGGCAGCACGCCCTCGAACGCCGCGTAGTAGCTGCGCTCGCGGCCGTAGCGGTTCTTGTAGCGGACGTGCACCTGGTCCGGCGAGCCGTGCAGGACGGCCTTCTGCACCTTCGCCGGCAGCCGCTCCCACGGGTCGTCCATGGAGAAGCCGAGCTGCTGGGACAGGCCGGTGAGCAGCCGGGTGAAGTACTCGTTGCTCATCGAGGTGGTCCACGGGGCGATCGCGCCCTGGGCCAGGCTCTTTCCCGGGTCCGGGACCACGAGGTCGGGGTCGACCTCCTTGCGGGTGCCGATGCCGGTGCACTCGGGGCACGCGCCGAACGGGGAGTTGAAGGAGAACGACCGCGGTTCCAGGGCCTCGAAGGACAGCCCGTCGTCCACGCAGGCCAGGTGCTCGGAGAAGGTGCGCTCGCGCTGGGCGTCGTCCTCGGGCAGGTCGACGAAGTCGAGGACGACGAGGCCGCCGGCCAGGCCGAGCGCGGTCTCCACCGAGTCGGTGAGCCGCCGCTTCGCGCTCTCCTTGACGGTGAGCCGGTCGACGATCACCTCGATCGTGTGCTTCTCCTGCTTCTTCAGCTTGGGCGGGTCGGTCAGCTGGTGGACGACGCCGTCGACGCGGACGCGGGAGAAGCCCTGGGTCTGCAGCGAGCTGAACAGGTCGACGTACTCGCCCTTGCGGGCCCGGACGACGGGGGCGAGCACCTGGAAGCGGGTGCCCTCCGCCATGGCGAGCACCTGGTCGACGATCTGCTGCGGGGTCTGCCGGGAGATCGGCTTGCCGCAGTTGGGGCAGTGCGGCTGACCGGCGCGGGCGTAGAGCAGCCGGAGGTAGTCGTAGACCTCGGTGATCGTGCCGACGGTCGACCGCGGGTTGCGGTTGGTCGACTTCTGGTCGATCGAGACGGCGGGCGAGAGCCCCTCGATGAAGTCGACGTCGGGCTTGTCCATCTGGCCCAGGAACTGGCGGGCGTAGGCCGACAGCGACTCGACGTAGCGGCGCTGCCCCTCGGCGAAGATCGTGTCGAAGGCCAGGCTGGACTTCCCCGAGCCGGACAGCCCCGTGAAGACGATCAGCGCGTCGCGGGGCAGGTCGAGGTGGACGTCCTTGAGGTTGTGCTCGCGGGCGCCGCGGACGACGAGGCGGTCCATGTGATCCCTGTCGGTCGTGCTCGGTGGAGGCCAAGCCGGGTGAGGTGCTGCCGTGTGAGGTGCTGCCGGGTGAGGTGCTGCGGAGCGGGTCGTGCAGGGGCGGACGGCGCGCGGACGCGGCCGGCGGCGGTGCCGGGACTCAGGCGGGTGCGGGGACCGAGGGAGCGGTCGGGTCGAACACCGGTGCGTACCGGCGCCACGGCAGCCGCCGCTCCAGCTCCCCGGCGGTCCAGAGTAGTCGCCCCTCGCTGCCCGGGGGGCCGGCGAGCTGGACGGCCAGGGGCTGCCCGGAGGGCCGGGTGCCGGCGGGCAGGACGAGGGCCGGGAGGCCGGTCAGGTTCCAGGCCGCGGTCCACGGGCCCCAGTGCGCGTCGGCCACCACGTTGGCCAGGAAGGAGCGCTCGTGCCACGGGCGGGCCGGCAGCGGCGGGCCGGTGGTCACGGGGGTGAGCAGCAGGTCGACGTCGGCGAAGAAGCCGGTGATCCGCTCGCGGAGCCGCTCGGCCGTCCGCGGGCGGACCAGCCCGGCCGCCCGCACCGCGCGCCCCACGCGGGCGTGCGTGCGGCTGCGCGGCTGGAGGTCGCCGGGCGCGAGACCGAGGTGCGCGGCGTCGTCGGCGGCGCCGGTCATCCAGCGAGGGAGCGCCGCGGCCGTGGCGGCGAGGTTGCCCGGCGGGTCGCGGCGGACGACGGTGTGCCCGGCCGCGGTGAGGACCGCCGCCACCGCGGCGACCGCCGCCCGGGCCGGCCCGTCGGCCCGGGCGCCCGGCACGGGTGAGCGGGTCGAGACCGCGATGCGCAGCGGCCGGCCGGGCGCCCCGAGCGGAGCCGGCTCCTCCCCCGCCAGCACCGCGTGGGCCACGGCGAGGTCGGCCACGGTGGTGGCCAGCGCACCGTTGACCACCATCCCCGACCAGTCGTCGGCACCGATGCCGGCGGGCACCACGCCGCGGCCGGGTTTGAGGGTGACCAGACCGCAGGCGGCGGCGGGCAGGCGCAGCGAGCCCAACCCGTCGTTGCCGTGCGCCAGCGGGACCGCGCCGGAGGCGACCGCCGCCGCGCTGCCACCGGAGCTGCCGGCGGCCGAGCGCGCGGTGTCCCAGGGGTTGCGGGTGACGGTGCCCGGGCCGTCGGTGGCGGCGTAGAGGCACAGCTCCGGGACGCGGGTGATGCCCACGACGATGGCGCCGGCCCGGCGCAGCCGGGTGACGACCTCGTGGTCGCGGGTCTCCACCGGCCCGGTGCGCGCGGCCGAGCCGTCGGTGCAGACCTCCCCGGCCACGGCGACGTTGTCCTTGACCGCGACCGGCACCCCGGCCAGCGGCATGGCGAAGCGGGTCAGCGCGGTGTCGACGGCGTGCGCCTCGGCGAGGGCCGCCTCGCGCCGGACGACGCGGAACGCCCCGACGCGCGGTTCGACCTCGTCGAGGTGCGCCAGGTGGGCGCGGACCACCTCGACGGCGGTCACCTCGCCGGACCGGACGAGGGCGGCCAGCTCGGTGGCCGGCCGGCCGACCAGCGGGCCGCCGCGGCCGTCGCCGTCCGGCCCGGCGCCGACCCGCAGACCTCCGCTAGCGTCCATGCCTGGACCGTAACCGCGGCAACCGACACTCCACGAACGGGAGGCTGGGGATGAGCTCCGGGGGCTACACGGGCGACGTCGAGGTGGGCGGACCGGCCGACGTCCGGGAGCTGCCGGGGCTGACGATCAGCAAGCTCGCGGTCAGCGAGATGGCCAACAACGCCTACCTGCTGCGCGACCCGACGACCGGCGAGGCGGTGCTGATCGACGCCGCGGCCGAGCCGGAGGCGCTGCGCGCCCTCATCGGCGACGCCGACGTCCGGGCCGTCGTCACCACGCACGGGCACTGGGACCACCACCGGGCGCTGCCGGAGGTCGTCGAGGCGACCGGCGCGGTCACCGTCGCGCACCCGGCCGACGCCGCCGACCTGCCCGTGCCGGTCCAGCGGCCGGTCGAGCACGGCGACACCGTGCGGGTCGGCGGGCAGACGCTCGAGGTCGTGCACCTGCGCGGCCACACGCCGGGCAGCATCGCGCTGGTCTGGCGCGGCCCCGAGGGCGCCGGGACGCACGTCTTCACCGGCGACAGCCTCTTCCCCGGCGGGGTGGGCAAGACCTGGTCGGCGGAGGACTTCGCCAGCCTCGTCGACGACGTCGAGGAGCGGCTGTTCGGCGCCCTGCCCGACGACACCTGGGTCTACCCCGGGCACGGCAAGGACACGACGCTCGGTGCCGAGCGCCCGCACCTCGGCGAGTGGCGCGCCCGCGGCTGGTGACCCGACGACGGCTCGCCGGGTGACGAGGTCGCGCGACCGCGTGCGCGACCGCGCGAGCCCGGGACCCGGCCGGCGCGCCACCGGCGCCCCGCTCCGGTTCGCCTGCGCCCGACCGGGTAGTGGCCAACCGATGACGGCGTCGAGTGCGACGGCGCCGCCGTTCGGTGCGGTCTGCCCGGTCGACACCGCCCCCACCACCCACGAGGGAAGCGCCATGACGATGACGAGCAACGACGCCGCGACCGCGGGCCGGGACATCAAGTCCCACGAGACCACCAGCTTCGCCGACCTCGGCAAGGAGATGTGGACGTACCTGACGGGGAAGGGTGCGGCGATCGACTACCAGTTCGTGGACATGATCGTCGAGGTGCCGCGGGAGACCGGCTCCGACGCTCCCCGCGCGACCTGGCGGCTCCACGGCACGCTGCGCATCACCACGGCGGAGAACGCCGACCAGGGATGAGCTCGGACGGTGCCCGCCTCGACGTGACCGCCGACCTGTCGATCGAGGTCGACGGCGCGCCCGTGCGGGTCACCGCCGAGGGCGGCGACCTGCGCGTGGTGGCGGCCGACGTCCGCGGCTTCGTGCTGGGCCTGCGGGAGGCGGCGACCGCCCGGAACGGCACCCGGCCCGGCCGGGCGGACGTCGGCGACCTGGCCGGGGCCCTGGCCGACGCAGGGCTCACCGCCCGGTTGGACTCGCCGTCGCGTTCCGTCGTCACCCTCGGCGCGGGTGTCGACTCCGCTCTCGGCGGCCTGCTGCTCGGCACCCGGAAGGCCCGGCCCGACGCGCTCGGCATCCTCCGGGCCAGCGGCCGGGCGCGCTCCGTGGGGGCCGCGGTGACCGGCGCCCTGCTGCTCGGCCTCGCGGTGGTCCGCCGACGGGGACGGGCCGACCGGGGTACGGCGACGAGCTGAGCGGTCCGGGCAGCCTCAGGCGGCCACGGGGCGCGGGTCGTGCACGTCGGCCCGGTCGGCGAACAGCGGCGGCAGGAAGCGCAGCATCAGCGCCGACCAGGTGACGTGGGTGAGCACCGAGGCCTGGATGCCCCCGGTGACCCGCCGCTGCACCCCGAAGAGCGCCCCCATGACCAGCGAGGCGAGCAGCAGAGCAGGGTTGCGGGTGGCCGCGGTGGCCAGACCGTAGACCGCGGTCGAGACGACCACCGGACGACCCACGCCGATGGCGGCGTACAGCGCGCCGCGGAAGAAGACCTCCTCGGCCACGGCGTTGGCCAGGGCCGTCGTCGCCACCAGGGGCGTCGAGCCCTGGTGCGCGTAGCGCAGGACCCGGGTGACCGCCCGGTCGAGGACGGGCACACGGCGGACCGCCAGGGCCGCGCCGTAGAAGGCGCCGAAGGCGCCGATCCCGAGGACCACCGGTGTCACCACCGGCCGGCGCAGCTGGTGGTCGGGCGTGAGCATCCACCCCAGGTGCAGCGGACCCGAGGCCAGGCCACCGGTCACCCAGGTGCCCGCGACGGCCATGGTGAGGCCGTAGAAGGCCGGCGACCCGGGCCTCGTCGACAGCGAGGCCCCGAGCAGCCCAGCGCCTCCCACCGCCACCGCGGCGGTCACGCGCCGGCGGCGGCAGAAGGCCCCGTCGGTCTCCCGGTGGTCGCGCGGTACGGGCTCGACCAGCCAGCCCGGCAACCGCCCGGCCGCTCGTGCCGGCAGGCCGCTGCGCCGCCGGCTCACGAGCGGGCGCCGCGCGCGAGCAGGCCGGCGCGGCGGACGCGTGCCGCGCGCCGGCGGGCCGCGGCCCGCTCACCCAGGGCCACCAGCACCATCTCGTCGTAGTCCATCGGCTCGAAGGGGACCACCGTGCGGATCGCGTCGTCGGTGACGACCACCTCGTTGATCATCGAGTCGACCAGCGAGCGGCCGGTGGTCACGTCGACATCGGTGACCAGCGCGAGCCAGCGCGAGGAGAGCCGCGGCGTCAGCAGCGGTACGGGGACGACGAACAGGTGCCTGCCCTGGATGTCGGCCACCCGGCTGAGCATCTGCAGGTAGGTGAGCACGTCGGGGCCACCGACCTCGAACACCCGGCCCGCGGCGTCGGGCGCCTCGAGGACGCCGACCAGGTACCGGACGACGTCGGCGACGGCGATCGGTTGAGTGCGGGTGTGCACCCAGCGGGGGGTGACCATCGCCGGCAGGTGCGCCACGAGCTGCCGCGTCATCTCCCACGAGACGCCGCCGTGCCCGACGATGATGCCCGCACGCACGGTCGTGACCGGGACACCGGTCGAGGCGAGCAGCCGCTCCACCTGGCGGCGGCTGCGCAGGTGCGCCGAGAGCTCGTCGCCGTCGCGGCCCAGGCCACCCAGGTACACGATCCGCTCGAGCCCCTCGTCGGCGGCGGCGCGGGCGAAGGTGCGTGCGGCCTCCTCGTCCTTGCGCTGGAAGTCGCGGTCGCCGAGGGAGTGCACCAGGTAGTAGGCGGCCGTGCAGCCGCGCAGTGCCCGCCGCAGCGACGCCTCGTCGGTGACGTCAGCGGCCACCGGCGTGCCCGCGCCGTCGTAGTCGTCCGGACGGCGGGTCATGGCGCGCACGTCGTGGCCCGCCTTCACCAGGGCCGGCGCGAGCCGGCCGCCCACGAATCCGGACGCGCCGGTGAGGAGGAGTTGCACGCGTACCGGGTACCCGGGCGCGCTGACCGGAACCTCGCCGGTCGCCGGGGGCTCCGGTGGCCGAGGCCCTTGCGCGCGCCCGCGTGGGGGGAGCACGGTTCCCCTCACCCCGGGATCGAGGGGCGGACCGTCGCCGGGATGGCGACCTCTCCGCGCGTGGAGGGCACGATGCACGCGGTCATCCGGCACTACAGGGAGAACTCGCCGCTCTTCGACGAGTTGGAGCGGCGGACCGACGAGGTGGAGACGGTGATCCGGAGCGTCTCCGGGTTCGTGGGCTACTACCTCGTCCGGACCGAGGACGGCGGGTTCTCCGTCAGCGTCTTCGAGGACGAGGCGGGGACGGACGAATCCGTCCGCGTGGCGGCGGACTGGGTCCGGCAGAACGTGCCCCACGCTGCGGGGAGTCCCCCCGAGGTCATCGAGGGCAGGGTCGTCCTCCAGATGGGCAGGTAGCCCGCGCTCCGGTCCGGCGCAGCCCTCAGTCGCTGCGGCGGAAGATGGCCAGCAGCTCGTCGACCTCGTGGGCGGCGGTGCTGGGGTGCCGGAAGGGCCGGTGCGGCTGCAGCTCGTAGTGGGTGCGCCGGCCGTGGCGGGTGCGGACGAGGTACCCGGCCTCCTCCAGGTCGCGCAGGATCGCCAGCGTCGCCCGCGCGGTGATGCCGACCCGGGCCGCGATCTCCTCGACGCGCGCGTCCGGGTCGGCGGCGACCGCGAGCAGCACGTGCCCGTGGTTGGTGAGGAAGGTCCACGAGGGACGCCGGCGCGCTCCTTCCTCCTCCGCCGAGGTCGGTGCACCGGCCACTGCGCTCGCCTCCATTCATGAAGTGTGCTTCACTTGTCGTGCGGAGGGGAGTACCCCCCAGCACCTCGTCGCCAGTACGGGCCCGCGTGGGCACCCGGCGGGGTGGGCCCAGGTCCTCGGGCCGGGGGAGACCTCCGGTTGGCAGAACACCGACCGGAGGAGTTCGACCGTGGATGTCTCGTCGTGGCTGTGGCTGGCCGTGCTGGGCGGCATCGTCGCCATGCTGGCCGTCGACCTGTTCGCGCACCGGCGGGCGCACGTCATCGGTGTGCGCGAGGCGGCGGCCTGGTCGGCGGTCTGGGTCACCATCGGGGTCGCCTTCGGCGCCTGGATCTGGGTGACCTACGGCGCCGAGCTGGGTCAGCAGTACTTCGCCGGTTACCTGATCGAGAAGTCCCTGGCCGTGGACAACGTCTTCGTCTGGGCGATCATCTTCACCTACTTCGCCGTTCCCCGGGAGTTCCAGCACCGGGTGCTGTTCCTCGGCGTACTCGGCGCGCTGGTGTTCCGAGGGGTGTTCATCGCCGGCGGCTCCGCGCTGATCGCCAGCTTCGGGTGGGTGCTCTACCTGTTCGCCGCGTTCCTGCTGTGGACCGGCTACCGGATGCTCCGCCAGCGCGACGAGCACCTCGACCCGGAGCGCTCCCGGGCGCTGCGGCTGTTCCGTCGCTGGGTGCCGATGACCGACGCCTACCACGGCCAGCGCTTCCTGGTCCGCCGCGGCGGCCGGCTGCTGGCCACCCCGCTGCTCGCGGTGCTGGTGCTGGTCGAGGTCACCGACGTCGTCTTCGCCGTCGACTCCATCCCGGCCGTCTTCGCCGTCACTGACGAGCCGTTCCTCGTCTTCACCGCCAACGCCTTCGCGATCCTCGGACTGCGCGCCATGTACTTCCTGCTGGCCGACCTCATCCACCGGTTCGTGTACCTCAAGACCGGCCTGGCGCTGGTGCTGATCTGGGTCGGCATCAAGATGGTGCTCAAGATCGACGTCGTCTACGTGCCCACCACGGTCAGCCTCGCGGTCGTCACCACCATCATCGGCACCTCCATCTGGCTCAGCCTGCGGGCCACCCGCGGCCAGGGCCGCCGCGCCCTCGACGCGCCCACCACACCCCCGTTCCGGATGGCCACCGCTGCCGAGGTCGCGGCCCTGGAGCCCCTCTGGCGGCGCCGTCCGCGTCGGGCGGACGACGACAGCGGCACCCCCGCCCGGCCCGGGGAGCAGGTGCTGCCGGTCGGAGCGCGGCGGTCGGACCAGGAGGCATCGCCGTGACGTCGTCCGCCCGCGGCCGGTGAGGCCGCGCGCAGTGCCCGGACCGCCGCGAGCGGGGCGCTCCACGGCGTGCGCCCGCGGCCGACCATCCGTGCACGGCAGAGCAGCCAGGAGCAGGCGCCCCGACCCGGTCCCCGCACGAGGACGGCCTCGGCCGCGGGCACTGGAGACAGCCGCGTAGACCGCCCGGCGACGGCTCGTCGTGCTGCCCGGGACGGTGGCGGGGCCGGGACCCCGCCACCGTCGCGGTCAGGCCGCCGTGTGTCAGGCCACGGTGTCGTGCGCGTGGTGGTGGTCGTGGTCGTGTGCCAGACCGCCGCCACCCGCGGCCTCCTCGAAGGTGCCCTCCGGACCGGCCGGGGCCGGCAGCTCGAACGGCGGACCCGGGACCTCCTTGCCGGGGACGCCGTTCACCGACTCGGTGGAGTAGGAGAACGTCAGCATCGCGAAGGCGATGAGGTCGCTGTTCACGTCGAAGGCGTCGTGGGCCAGGTTGTCGATGGTGTCGCACTCCTGGTGGTAGCACGGGTCGAAGGACTCACCCGCGGTGCCGCCCCAGATCGCTGCCTGCTCCTCGGTCTTGACGACCTCGGCGCCGGTGAACAGACCACCGGAGGGGATGTCGGCGAGGATGAACGCCTCGTAGTCGCTGCGGCCCGAGTACTCCGCGTCGTCGTAGGGGACGCCGACCTTGGTGTAGTACGACTCGTAGAGGTCCTCGATGGCGTTGGAGCCGTCGGGGATGGCGACCGGGGCGGTCCAGGTCGACTGGTCCGAGTCGTAGACCATCTGCACGTAGTTCGGCGAGGCGACCATGTCGTAGTTCATGTAGAGCGCGATGCGGTCCCGCTCCTCCTGCGACAGGCCCTCGACGTACGCCGCGGACCCGAGCAGGCCCAGCTCCTCGGCGGCCCACCAGCCGAAGCGGATGGTGTTCTGCGGCTTGCTGTTGGCCATCATCAGCGCGGTCTCGAGCAGGGCCGAGGAGCCCGAGCCGTTGTCGTTGATGCCCGGGCCGGCCGGGACGCTGTCGAGGTGGGCACCGGCCATCACGACGTTGCCGGTGTTCTCGCCCGGCAGCTCGGCGATGACGTTGTAGTCGGTGCGGGTCTCCGGCTGGCGCACCTGCACCCGGGCGGTCGAGCCCGCGGCGGCCAGCGCCTCCCCCGCGGCGAAGCTCGCGCCGACGACCGGGACGGTCGCCTCGTACGGGGCGAGCGTGCCGAGGGCCACGCCCTCGCGGTCCGGGGTGTTGCCCTGGTTGAAGATCACGACGGCTTCCGCGCCGGCCGCGGTCGCGTTCTGCACCTTGACCGCGAAGTTGCAGGTGCCGCGCTGGACCAGCGCGATGTCGCTCGTCCCCGAGAAGTCCAGCCCGGTGAAGTCGGCGGCCTCGCAGCCGCTCGTGGACGCGCGCGGCGGGGCGAGGGCGAGGTCGACCGGGACGACCCGGCCGGTGACGTCCCCGGCGCCGCTGTTGGTGAAGACACCGCTGTCGTACTCGGCTTCGGTCGGCGTCAGCTGCTGCAGGACCGCCGGGTAGTCGAACCGGAACTCCACCGGCGTCTTCGTCACCTCGTAGCCGGCGTCCTCGAGGAGCTCGGACACGTAGTCGACGCTCGCGGCGTAGCCCTCGGTGCCCGCCGCCCGGCTGTCCGGGTAGACGGGGTCGGTGCTGTTGTCGGCGATCTTCTGGAAGGCGCGCTCGTGCTCCAGGACGCCGTCCAGCGTCACGCACTCGAGCAGCTTCGCGTAGGTGTTGTTGTTCCGGTCGTCGCACCCCTTCCCCCCGGCCGCACTGGCCGCGGTGGCCGGGAGCGCCAGGGCCAGCAGCAGTCCGCTGCTCCCCAGCGCGATGGCCCGAGACGTCGTCCGTCGTTGGCTCACACTCATCCCTCCACTGACCGTCCGGCGGCGGGATCGACGCCGGACGCCGACTCCGTTGTCGGCTTGGGGACTCTCACCCGACCTGGTGACAGTTGCCTAGAGCCAGATGGTCACTGCTCAGCGTCACCGGAGGTGACGGACAGCGGTCGTCGGGCGCCGACAGGCCGCTGGCCTGCACGTTGACCGAGCAAGGACGTGTGACACGCCGCACACGTGGAACTACGGTCAGCGATGCCCGTTCAGCACAGAGTCACGGACTACTCGTCCTCGAACAGGGCGACGAGCTCGTCCGGAGTGCCGGCGACGTGCAGCGGGACGACGGACACCGTCCACTCCGGACGCCGCTCGTCGATGCCCAGCGCGAGGTCCCACGCCGCCCGGGCAGACAGCGGGCCGAAGCAGGCGTCGTCCCCGTCGTCGCCGAGGGCGACCTCGACCAGCCAGGCGTCGGAGAGATCGGCGGCCAGCTCGGCGAAGTCCGGGTCGGTGCCGTCCTCGGGCTCCGGCGAGTCGGCCTGGACGGGGTAGACGAGTGCCATGGCTCAGCCTCCCAGAGTCGCCCGGTCAGAGCTGGATGCCACGGGTGAGGGCGCCGTCCACCACGAGGTTGGTGCCGGTCGTGAAGCTGGACACCGGGCTGGACAGGAACACCACCGCCCGGGCCATCTCCTGCGGCGTACCCATCCGACCGGTCGGGTTCAGGCCCAGGGCCGTCCCGTACAGGTCCGGCATGGCCGTCTCGGCGCCCTGCCAGAACCCCTCGTCGAAGTAGGTGTTTCCCGGCGAGACGACGTTGGCCCGTACACCCCGGCCGGCCAGCTGCAGCGCCAGCCCGGAGACGTAGCCGACGATCGCGGTCTTCATCGTCCCGTAGGGGCCGGAGGCGAAGTCGGCCTCCCGTCCGGAGACGCTGGAGATCGCCACGATCGAGCCGCGCCCGCTGGCCTCCAGGTGCGGCAGCGCGGCCTTGGACAGGCGCACCGTGTGCATCAGGTCGACCTCGAAGCCCGTGTACCAGTTCTCCTCGGTGTCCGGGACGGCGATTGCGCTGACGTTGGCGACGACGGCGTCGATGCCGCCCAGCCGCCCGGCCGCGGCCTCGACCCAGCCGGTCAGCGCCGGACCGTCCCGGACGTCCAGCTGGACCCCGGTGGCCCGCCCCCCGCGCCCGGCGATCGCCTTCTCCGTGGCCTCGATCTCGGCCGCGTCGCGGGCGCAGAACTCGACCACGGCGCCCTCGTCGACGAAGGTCTCCACGATCGCCCGGCCGATGCCGCGGGTGCCCCCGGTGACGAGCACGCGGGAGCCGGTGAGCTGCAGGTCCATGGACGGTCCTCTCGGGGGTGTCTCTGGGGTCAGCGCAGGGTCAGCGCGCGGCGGCGGAGGTCGTCGTGCAGCCCGCCGTAGGCGGACGCCCGGGGCAGCAGCGACTTGCGCACCTTCACCACCGAGCTGTAGTTGGCGTCGACGACGTTGGCGATCGGCGCCTCGACCGTCTGGGAGAGCAGCTGGTAGGCGTCCATCGGCTGCAGGCCGTAGAGCTCGCCGAACCAGCGCACGAGCTCGACCGAGCTGATCCGCCAGGCGTCCTCCAGCGGCCGGCTGGAGCCCACGGTCATCCAGTGGCTGTCGTCCTCGAGGCGCGGCCAGGCCGGCGCCCCGCCCTTGATCAGCTCCACGATCAGCGTGGTGGTCATGGCCCCCTCGACGGCGGTGCCGCAGGCCTCCCCCTCGCCCTGCCGGTAGTGGCCGTCACCGATCGAGAACAGCGCCCCCTCGACGTTGACGCCGAGGAAGCAGGTCGTGCCCGGCTTCATCTGCGGGGTGTCCATGTTGCCGCCGAACCGCTCGGGCACCAGCGAGCTGCGCACCTCACCGCCGGCCGGCGCCACCCCGACCGTGCCGAGCATCGGCTCGACCGGCAGCGCGATCTCCAGGTCGCTGTGCCGGGCGGCGAAGGTGACCGTGCCGGCCGCCCGGTCCAGCTCGTAGATCCACGTCGTGTCCGGCAGCGGTTCCTGGAGGGTGGCGACGCGGTCGGTGCTGGTCAGCCCGCCGAAGAAGGGGATCGCCGCGGAGGCGCCCCAGTCCCGGGCGGGCTCCATCGCGACGAAGTGCAGCGCCAGGGTGTCGCCGGGCTCGGCGCCCTCGACGTGGAAGGGGCCGGTCTGCGGGTTCACGAAGCGCAGGTCGACCTTCTCGCTGGACAGGTCGGAGGTCTTGCGCAGCACGCCGCCGAACGCGTCGTCGGACCACACGCGCAGCGCCGTCCCCGGGGATACCCGCAGGAGGGGCGCGACGCCGCCGAAGGTGTAGGCGTACTGCTCGGCCGTGGGGATGACCTCGACGACGTCCATGGCCGCACCCTAGGGACGCGCTGCTCCGGTCGGCAACGCCACGTCACCGCCCCGCAGCCGGACGCGGTCGGGCGTGAGCTCCGCGACCGAGGGGACGCCGAGCAGCTGGAGCGTGCGGGTGACCTCCCTGGAGAGGACGTCGGCGGCCCGCTGCACGCCGCGCTCCCCGCCGGCCATCAGCCCGTACAGGTAGGCGCGCCCGACCAGGCAGGCCCGGGCACCGCAGGCGACCGCGGCGACGACGTCGGCCCCGTCGAGGATGCCGCCGTCCAGGTACACCTCGGCCCGGTCGCCCACCGCCGCGACCACCGCGGGCAGCTCCTCCAGCGGCGTGGGGGCGCGGTCGAGCTGGCGGCCGCCGTGGTTGGACACGACGACGGCGTCGGCGCCGGCGTCCACGACCGCGCGGGCGTCGTCCGCCGTCTGGACGCCCTTGACGACGAGCGCCCCCCGCCAGGTCTCCCGCAGCTCCGCCAGGTCGGCGAGGGTGGCGGCCGGCTCGAAGACCCGGTCGGCCAGCTCGGCGACCGTCCCGCCCCAGGAGCGCAGCGAGGCGAACTCCAGCGGCTCGGTGGTGAGCAGGTCGACCCACCAGCGGGGGTGGACGGCGGCGTTGGCCATCGTCCGCAGGGTCAACGCCGGTGGGATGGTGAACCCGTTGCGGACGTCGCGCAGCCGCGGCCCGGCCACCGGGGTGTCCACGGTGAGCACGAGCGCCTCGTAGCCGGCCCGCGCGGCCCGCTCGACCAGCGCGGCGCTGGCCTCGCGGTCGCGCCACAGGTACAGCTGGAACCACCGGCGGGCGCCGGGGGCCGCCGCGGCGAGCGCCTCGATCGTCGTCGTCCCCATGGTGGACAGCGCGTACGGGATGCCGATCCGTTCGGCCACCCGGCCGACCGCGGACTCGCCCTCGGTGTGCATGAGCCGGGTGAACCCGGTCGGCGCGAACACCAGCGGCAGGGCCGACGGCCGCCCGAGGACGGTGGTCGCGGGGTCGACCTCCGAGACGTCGCGCAGCACGCTCGGCCGGAACTCCACACGGGCGAACGCCTCCCGCGCGCGGCGCAGGCTCAGCTCCGCGCCGGCCGCGCCGTCGGTGTAGTCGAAGACCGCGCGCGGCACCCGGCGGCGGGCGATCTCGCGGAGGTCCGCGACCGTGGCCGCCGTGGCCAGCCGCCGGTCGGTCACGTCGCCGGGCAGCCGGCGCGGGCGGATCAGCTCGCGCAGCTCGGACCAGCGGGGTGCGCGGCGTTCGACCACCGGGACCTCCTCGTGTCGGTCGGCCCACCCTGCCAGGCGGCACGTCACCCCGCAGGCGGCACCCCGGTCGGCGGCCGGTCGAGCAGCCGGCGGATCCGTCCGGCCTGCCGGCCGGCGAGCCAGTGCAGCCACAAGGCGAACAAGGCGATGGCCACGGCGGCGACGAGCCACCAGACGGCGTCGATGTCGTTGAGGACCGCGACGAGCACCCAGGCGACGGCGAAGACGAGGCTCACCCCCCGGCTGATCACCCTCATCCCCCGCTGCTGGGTGTGCAGTTCTCGCTCGAGCAGCGGCCGCCAGACGGCGGGGTCGGCGTCGTCGGGCAGCCGCCCGGTGCGCATCGCCCGGTCGTACTCACGCATCCGCTGACGGCCGCCGAGGCGCCGGCGCTGCAGCCGCACGCCGAGGTAGCCGCCGAGGAACCCCGCGAGGAGGCCGGGCACGGGCTGTATCCAGTCGACCGGGTCGTCCCCGACTAGCCGCAGCAGCCACACGTTCAGCAGGTAGGCGGCGGCCAGCAGGGCGACCGCCGACAGCCGGACGACCACCCGGCGACGGCGGGGCGGCAGACGGTCGAGGCGGCGGCGGACTGCCGCGACGGGACCGCGGTCCGGGGACGGGGGCACGAGCGTCTCCTCTCCACCCCCGCCGGAGATCATCGGCCGGGTCGGCGCGTCCCGCGACCCGGCCTCAGGACTCGGGCGTGCCCGGGTCCGACACCTGGTCGAGCAGCCGCTCGACCGGCGGGACCTGCGCGCGCACCATCCCCCACATCGCCGCGACGACCAGCACCCCGCCCACGGTGGCCAGTACCCGACCAGCTGGTCCGGGGTCGGACAGGTCGGCCGTGATCGCCATGCCGACCGCAGCGACCACCAGACCCAGCGGCACGACGCCGACGCGGGCCCGCCTGCGCCTGCGCAGCTCAGCCTCCAGGAGCGGCCGCCAGACCGCCGGGTCGGCGCCGTCCGGCAGCCGGCCAGCACGTGCCGCCGAGACGTACTGCTCCAACCGGTCCCGGGCGCCCCACTGCCGGCGCCGGACCCAGCGGGAGAGGACCACGCCGGTCAGGCTCCCGGAGACGATGAGCGGCAGCACGGTCGCCAGCCCGCCGAGGACTGCCACCCAGAGGGCAGCGAGCACGATGCGCGGCCACCGCGGACTCGAGGCGGCGGGACCGGGTACCGGGTCCGACACGGGCTCCTCCACGACGACCGGCGACCGCCTCCTCAGTCCAGCCGGGTCGCCCGCACGGTCAGCGGTTCCCCGCCGTGATCGTCGCCGGGCAGCGCGTCGAGGTCCACGACCTCCCCCGGCAGGTCCTCATCAGGAGTGACCGGCAGCCAGCGCGCCCACCAGCGCAGCAGGTGCTCCAGACGCGCCCGGCGCTGCCGGGGCCGGCCGGTGCGACCCAGGTCCGCGCCCGCGCCGGGGAACAGCAGCAGCTCCGCCGGGACGCCACGGCGCCGGAGCTCGGCGTGCAGGCGCATGCCCTGCCCGGCCGGGAACCGCCGGTCGTCCTCGCCGTGCACCACCAGGGTCGGGGTGGTGGGGTCCGCGGGGAGGCCCGGCGGATCGGCGCCCAGGTGCTGCTCGGCGAACCACCAGCCGACCTCGGAGGTGCCGAGCAGGCCGGCCGGGTCCATGAACGCTCCCTCGACGACGGCGGCGGCGAAGCGCGTCGTCCGCCCGGTGAGCACGGTCGCCAGCCAGCCGCCGTAGCCGGTGCCGGCCACCCCGACCCGGTCGACGTCGAGCGCCGGGTCGGCGAGCACGGCGTCGAGGAAGGCGAGGACGTCGTCGGCGTCCACCGTCCCGCCCGCGCCCCGGGCCGCGCGGGCGTGCTGCTGCCCGTAGCCCGACGACCCGCGCGGGTTGCACCGGACGACGGCGTGGCCCGCGGACACCAGCACCTGGGTGTCGACCTCGAGCGACCAGCCGTCCTGCCGGTGCGGCCCGTCGTGCAGCCACAGCACCACAGGGTGCGGGCCGGGGCCCTCCGGTGCGGTCACCCACCCGTGCACCTCGGTGCCGTCAGGCGCGGTCGCGGTGCGCTGCTGCGCGCGGTGCAGCCGTCCGGTGGCCCCCAGCGCCCGGCCGAAGCCGGTGAGCAGCCGGCGCCGGCCGGGGGTGACGGCGATCAGCTCACCAGCGGAGCGGTCGTGCCCCACGGTGGCGACGACGACGACCCCGGCCGCCGCCACCCCTCGCGCGGTGAACGGCCCGTCGACCAGCGCCTCGGCCGGCCGGCCGTCCAGCGGCACGCGCAGCAGCTCGACCGCGCCGCACCGCTGGACGCCGAGGTGGGCCGCTCCCCCGGCCAGCACGGTCGCCGGTGTCGCGTCTCCCCGGTCGGTCGAGGCGGGGTCGAGCACCGGCTCCAGCACGCCGCCCGCGGCCCGCACGCGGCACAGCGTGGCGCCGCGACCGGCGACGTCCAGCCCGTCGGGACCGAGGTCCGGCCGGGCGGTGAGCCAGATCCGGTCCCCGGAGGGGTCGTAGGCGGGCAGCGCGCAGTCCGCCCGCCCGTCGGTCACCCGGCGCAGCGTCCCGCCCGCGGCCGGGACGACGTACACGTCGCGGACCAGGTCGCGGTCGGCGCGCGCGTGCCGGGCGGAGACGAACGCGAGCTCGGCGCCGTCCGGGCTCCAGGTGACGTCGGCGTCGTCCGCCGCGCCGTCGGTGACCTGCTGGGGCCGCGGCGGCGGCGTGCCGTCGTCCACCCCGTCGGGCGGCAGGTCGAGGACGAAGACGTGGCTGCGCCCGTCGGCCGGCCGGCGCAGCGTGGTGACCAGCAGGGGCTGACCGCCGGAGCGGTCGGCCCCGGGCACCGGCGCGGTGTAGGCGAGCCGGCGGGAGTCCGGCGCCCAGACCGGGCGGCCGGCGCCCAGCGGGTGGTCGGTCAGCCGCCGCGGCGCCCCGCCGGCCGTGGGGAGCAGGTGCAGCTGCGGCTGCCCGCCCGGCTCGGCGCCCCGGTAGGCCAGCCAGCGGCCGTCCGGGGAGAACGCCGGGTCGGTGTCGCGGGCCCCCGACGTCAGCGGGCGGGCCGGCGCCGACCCGTCGGTCGGCACCGCCCACAGCTGGCTGCGGTCGGCGTCGGCCTCGAGGTCGGCGCGGCCGACGGCGACGACGGCCATCCGCCCGTCCGGGCTGACGGTGGGGACACCGGGGGTGCGCAGCAGCGCCAGGTCGTCGAGGCGCACGGTCGTGGTGCTCCGCGGGCGCAGGCCTCAGCGGCGGCGGGTGTCCTCCCCCACGCCGCCCTGCTGCTCCCGGGCCTGCTCGGCGATCTTCTCGGCCTCGGCGAGCGCCTCGGGGCCGGTGGACTCGACTTGCCCGGCGACCTCCGGGTCGGTGGGGGCGGGCTCGACCATCTGGCCGCGGGTCTTGATCAGGCTGGCGACGGTGGCGATGACCAGGACGCCGAGGATGATCGTCAGCGACAGCCAGATCGGGATGGTCGGGACGGCGTCGATGTGCTCACCGCCGTTGATGAACGGCAGCGTGTTCTCGTGCAGCGCCTCCATCACCAGCTTGACGCCGATGAAGGCGAGGATGACCGCCAGGCCGAGGGACAGGTAGACCAGCCGCTTGAGCAGCCCGCCCAGCAGGAAGTACAGCTGCCGCAGACCCATCAGTGCGAACACGTTCGCGGTGAACACGATGAACGGCTCGCGGGTCAGCCCGAAGATCGCCGGGATGCTGTCCAGGGCGAAGACCAGGTCCGTCGTCCCCAGGGCGAGGATGACGATGATCATCGGCGTCCACAGCTTCTTGCCGTTCTCGGTGACCCGGATCTTCGCGCCCTGGAAGTCCGAGGTCATCGGCAGCACCCGGCGCATCCGCCGGATGAACGCGTTCTCCTCGTAGTCCTCGTCCTCGTCGCGGTGCCGGACCAGGTTGATGGCCGTGTACACCAGGAAGGCGCCGAAGAAGTAGAAGACCCAGGTGAACCGGGAGATCAGCGCGGCGCCGAGGAGGATGAAGATGCCGCGCAGCACCAGCGCGATGATGATGCCGATCATCAGGGCCTCCTGCTGCAGGTGCCGCGGCACCCGGAAGCGGGCCATGATGATCACGAAGACGAAGAGGTTGTCCACCGAGAGCGAGTACTCGGTGAGCCAGCCGGCGTAGAACTCGGTGGCGTACCGGCCGTTGGTGAAGGCGAGCAGCAGCACGCCGAAGGCCAGCGCCAGCGCCACGTAGAAGCTGACCCACAGCCCCGCCTCCTTGAAGGAGGGTTCGTGCGGGCGACGGGCGACGATGGCGAGGTCGGCCAGCAGCAGGGCCGTGAGCCCCACGAACGTCGCGATCTCGAACCAGACCGGGAGCTCCACGGGCCAGAACTGTACGGGGCCGTCGCGGTGATCGTCCGGCGGAGGTCCGGCGTGCCCCCTGGCGACCGGTCCCGGACCCGCCGTCCACGCGCACCGGGCCCGCCCTCCGGGAGGAGGACGGGCCCGGTGCGGGGTGCTGCGGGGTCAGCCGCGGTGACGCGTGGCACCGCCGCTGCCGGCGGGCTCGTCGGCATCGGTGACCAGCGCGTCGTGCGGCGAGGGCGGCGCCTCGTCCGGCCCGACGGCGTGCGGGTCGTGGTCGCCGGGGCCCTGGGCGATGAGCCCCTCGCGGCCGGCGGCCTCGTCGCCCGCACCGGTCGGCGGGGTCGTGCCGCGGGCCTGGTCGCGGCGGTTCTTCGCGAGGCTGGCCACCGTGGTGATGACCAGGGTCGCCAGGATGACCGTCAGCGACAGCCAGGTCGGCACCTCGGGGATCACGGTGACGTGCTCACCGCCGTTGATGAACGGCAGCTCGTTCTCGTGCAGCGCGTGGATGAGCAGCTTCACGCCGATGAAGCCGAGGATGACCGCCAGGCCGTAGGACAGGTAGACCAGCCGGTCGAGCAGACCGTCGATGAGGAAGAACAGCTGGCGCAGGCCCAGCAGGGCGAAGGCGTTGGCGGTGAAGACCAGGTAGGTCTCCTGGGTCAGCCCGAAGATCGCCGGGATCGAGTCGACGGCGAAGAGGATGTCGGCGCTCGCGATGGCGACCAGGGCGATGGCCAGCGGGGTGATGTGCCGCTTGCCGCCGACCTTGGTGAGCATCTTGTCCGAGTGGTAGTCCTCGGTGGTCGGGAAGAACCGGCGGGCCAGCCGCAGTACGGAGTTCTCCTTGAACTCCTCGTCGTGCGAGTGCCCGCCGCTGCGTGCCTGGGCGATCGCCGTCCAGATCAGGAAGCCACCGAAGACGTAGAAGATCCAGCTGAACTGCTCGATCGCGGCGGCGCCGATGAAGATGAACAGCGTCCGCAGCACCAGCGCGAAGGCGATGCCGAACAGCAGAACCTTCTGCTGCAGTTCCCGGGGCACCGCGAAGCTGGCCATGATCAGGACGAAGACGAACAGGTTGTCCACCGAGAGGCTCTTCTCGGTGATGTACCCCGCGAAGTACTCACCGGCGTACTGGCCACCGGCGAACCACAGGACCAGCAGGCCGAAGAGCACGGCGATGCCGATGTAGATGGCCGACCAGGTGGCCGACTCGCGCAGCGTGGGCGCGTGCGGGGTGCGTACGTGGCCGACGAAGTCGAACACGAGCATCCCGACGATCGCGCCGACGGTCAGCGCCCAGACCCAGAAGGGCACGTCCAAAGCAGATACCTCCGGTGACTCGGCGGCGCGCACGGCGCCGCGGTGCCTGACCGGAGGTCTCTCCCGCCCCCTCGTCGCTGAGGTGGCCGACGGCGCCGGGGGCCCTCGGGGACCCCGTACTGACGACACCGTCGCGCGGGGATACTCCCCTCCACGAACGAACCGCGGACGCCGACCCACTCTGGGGCCGCCATCGAGCGGTTCCTTCCCCTCAGACACTACCGGGATGCGATCTGTTCCCCGGATGAGAACGAATTCATCTCGGCGTGACCCGCGCCACGCGTCGAGGTGCGCCAGTACCGGTGCACGCCAGCGGCCCAGGACCGAGGTGGTCCTGGGCCGCCCGCGTCCACCGCTCCTTCAGGCGTGCGCGGCGTCGAGCTGGCGCAGCTCCTTCTTCAGCTCGGTCAGCTCGTCGCGCAGCCGGGCGGCCACCTCGAACTGCAGCTCCCGGGCGGCGGCCAGCATCTGGTCGTTCATCTGCGTGATGAGGTCGGCCAGCTCGGCGCGCGGCAGCCCCTGCGTGTCGATCCCACCGGCCTTGCCGGCCTTCTTCGACGACAGCCCGGGCACCGGGGCCTTGCCGCGGGACTGCTGCCGGCCCGATCCGCCGAGCAGCTCGGTCGAGGCCTCGGCGTCCTCCGCGGCGCGGTAGATGCCGTCGAGGATGTCGACGATCTTCTTGCGCAGCGGCTGCGGGTCGATGCCGCGCTCGCGGTTGTAGGCGATCTGCTTCTCGCGGCGCCGGTTGGTCTCCTCGATGGCCGTCGCCATCGACGGGGTGACGGTGTCGGCGTACATGTGCACCTGACCGGAGACGTTGCGCGCCGCGCGGCCGATGGTCTGGATCAGCGAGGTGCCGGAGCGCAGGAAGCCCTCCTTGTCGGCGTCGAGGATGGCCACCAGGGAGACCTCCGGCAGGTCCAGCCCCTCGCGCAGCAGGTTGATGCCGACCAGCACGTCGTACTCGCCCTGCCGCAGCTCGCGGAGCAGCTCGACCCGGCGCAGGGTGTCGACCTCGGAGTGCAGGTAGCGCACCTTGATGCCGAGCTCGAGCAGGTAGTCGGTGAGGTCCTCGGACATCTTCTTGGTCAGCGTGGTGACCAGGACCCGCTCGTCCTTCTCCGTGCGCAGCCGGATCTCGTGCACGAGGTCGTCGATCTGGCCCTTGGTCGGCTTGACCACGACCTCCGGGTCGACCAGGCCGGTCGGGCGGATGACCTGCTCGACGACGTCGCCCTGGACCCGGCCCAGTTCGTAGGGACCCGGGGTCGCCGACAGGTAGACGGCCTGCCCGATCCGGTCGGTGAACTCCTCCCACTTCAGCGGGCGGTTGTCCATCGCCGAGGGCAGCCGGAACCCGTGCTCGACCAGGGTGCGCTTGCGGCTCATGTCGCCCTCGTACATGCCGCCGATCTGCGGCACGGTCACGTGCGACTCGTCGATGACCAGCAGGAAGTCGTCGGGGAAGTAGTCGATGAGGCAGGCGCCGGCGCTGCCCGGCGATCGGCCGTCGATGTGCCGCGAGTAGTTCTCGATGCCGGAGCAGAAGCCGACCTGGCGCATCATCTCGATGTCGTAGGTGGTGCGCATGCGCAGCCGCTGGGCCTCCAGCAACTTGCCCTGCCGCTCCAGCTCGGCCAGCCGCTGCTCCAGCTCGGCCTCGATGGAGCCGATCGCCCGCTCCATCCGCTCCGGGCCGGCGACGTAGTGGGTGGCCGGGAAGACGAACAGCTCGTCGACCTCGCGGACCACCTCGCCGGTGAGCGGGTGCAGGTAGTACAGCCGCTCGACCTCGTCGCCGAACATCTCGATCCGGCAGGCGAGCTCCTCGTACACGGGGAAGACCTCGATCGTGTCGCCGCGCACCCGGAAGGTGCCGCGGGTGAACGACAGGTCGTTGCGGGTGTACTGCTCGGTGACCAGGGTGCGCAGCAGCTCGTCGCGGTCGCGCTCCTCCCCCACCCTGATCTTGAGCGCGCGGTCGACGTACTCCTCCGGCGTCCCCAGGCCGTAGATGCAGGAGACGGTGGAGACGACGACGACGTCGCGCCGGGTGAGCAGGCTGTTGGTGGCCGAGTGGCGCAGCCGCTCCACCTCCTCGTTGATCGAGGAGTCCTTCTCGATGTAGGTGTCGGTCTGCGGGACGTATGCCTCGGGCTGGTAGTAGTCGTAGTACGAGACGAAGTACTCGACGGCGGCGTCGGGCAACAGCTCCCGGAACTCGTTGGCCAGCTGCGCGGCCAGCGTCTTGTTGGGGGCCATGACCAGCGTCGGCCGCTGCACCTGCTCGATCAGCCAAGCCGTCGTCGCCGACTTGCCGGTGCCGGTGGCGCCGAGCAGCACGGTGTCGGTCGCCCCCGAGCGCACGCGCTCGGCCAGCGCCGTGATCGCGGCCGGCTGGTCGCCCGCGGGCTGGTACTCGCTGACGACGCGGAAACGCCCGCGGGTGGGCCGGAGGTCGGTGGTCGCGCGCACGCGTCGACGGTACGACCCGCCAGTGACAGGACGGCGTCCGTGAGCCGCCCGGCACGCGAGGGGCGGAAGGGGCGGCGGGACTGGCGCCCGGTGCTTGCACGTGGTGGGGTCGCCGCCTAGCGTCCCCGGTCGCAGGAGCGGTCACGCCGCGGACCAGCGCCACCCGGGGCCGGCGCCCCGGACGAGGTCGGTCCCGGCGACACTGCCCGGCCGGACCTGCGCACGACGCCCCCCACGGAGACCTCCGCGGGGGGCGTCGTCGTCCGGGCGCCGACCGGCGTGAGCGACGTCTCCGACCCCCGTGACCAGCGGAGGGTTGGACCGCGCCGCGCCCGGGAACCGAGGGCCGGAAACCCACGCGCACCGACCTCTCCGCCGACGCCCCGCGGTGGGGAGGCCACCGGCCCCCGGCCTCCCCGGGGGCGCCAGCACAGGAGGACCCGTCCATGACCCAGGTGTGGCCTGGAACCGCCTACCCCCTCGGCGCGACCTTCGACGGCACCGGCACGAATTTCGCGATCTTCAGCGAGGTCGCCGAGAAGGTCGAGCTGTGCCTGTTCGACGACGACGGGACCGAGACGCGCATCCGGCTCCCCGAGATGGACGGCTACGTCTGGCACGCCTTCCTGCCCGGCATCCAGCCCGGCCAGCGCTACGGCTACCGCGTGCACGGCCCCTACGACCCGTCCCAGGGCCTGCGCTGCAACCCCAACAAGCTGCTGCTGGACCCCTACGCGAAGGCCATCGACGGCCAGATCGACTGGGACCCGTCGGTCTTCGGCTACGTCTTCGACAGCGGTGAGCGCAACGACGAGGACTCGGCCGTGCACATGCCGAAGTCCGTCGTCGTCAACCCGTACTTCGACTGGGGCGTGGACCGCCCGCCGAGGACGCCGTACCACAAGACCGTCATCTACGAGGCCCACGTCAAGGGCCTGACGATGACCCACCCCGACGTCCCGGAGGAGCTGCGCGGCACCTACGCCGGCATCGCCCACCCCGCGGTCATCGGCTACCTGCAGGACCTCGGCGTCACCGCCATCGAGCTCATGCCGGTGCACCAGTTCGTGCAGGACGACACCCTCCAGCAGAAGGGCCTGCGCAACTACTGGGGCTACAACACCATCGGGTTCTTCGCGCCGCACAACGAGTACGCGAGCAACACCGACAACGGCATGCACGTGCAGGAGTTCAAGGGGATGGTCCGCACCCTGCACGAGGCGGGCATCGAGGTCATCCTCGACGTGGTCTACAACCACACCGCCGAGGGCAACCACCTGGGCCCGACGCTGTCGTTCAAGGGCATCGACAACCGGGCCTACTACCGCCTGGTCGAGGACGACCCGCAGTACTACATGGACTACACCGGCACCGGGAACTCGCTCAACGCCCGCACCCCGCAGGCGCTGCAGCTGATCATGGACTCGCTGCGCTACTGGATCACCGAGATGCACGTCGACGGGTTCCGCTTCGACCTGGCCTCGACGCTGGCCCGCGAGCTGCACGCCGTCGACCGGCTGTCGGCGTTCTTCGACCTGGTGCACCAGGACCCGGTGGTCAGCCAGGTCAAGCTGATCGCCGAGCCGTGGGACGTCGGCGAGGGCGGTTACCAGGTCGGCAACTTCCCGGCGCTGTGGACGGAGTGGAACGGCAAGTACCGCGACACCGTCCGCGACTTCTGGCGCGGCGAGCCCTCGACGATCGGCGAGTTCGCCAGCCGGCTCACCGGCTCGGCCGACCTCTACCAGCACTCCGGCCGGCGTCCGGTGGCCAGCATCAACTTCGTCACCGCGCACGACGGGTTCACCCTCAACGACCTGGTCTCCTACAACGAGAAGCACAACGAGGCCAACGGCGAGGGCAACAACGACGGCGAGAGCCACAACCGCAGCTGGAACGGCGGCGTCGAGGGCCCGACCGTCGACAAGAAGGTGCTCACCCTGCGCGCCCGGCAGCGGCGCAACTTCCTGGCCACGCTGATGCTCAGCCAGGGCGTGCCGATGCTGCTGCACGGCGACGAGCTGGGCCGCACGCAGGAGGGGAACAACAACGGCTACTGCCAGGACTCGCCGCTGACCTGGATCCACTGGGACGAGGTGGACGAGGGGCTGCTGGAGTTCACCAAGCTGGTGACCCGGCTGCGCCACGACCACCCGACGTTCCGCCGCCGCCGGTTCTTCCACGGCCGGCCGGTGCGCCGGGGGCAGGACGACCCGGTGCAGGACGTCGCCTGGCTGACCCCGGCCGGTGACCTGATGACCGAGGACGACTGGGACGCCGGCTTCGCCAAGTCGCTGGCGATGTACCTCAACGGCCACGGCATCCGGTCCACCGACGAGCGCGGCGAGGCCGTGGTCGACGACCACTTCTACCTGGCCTTCAACGCCTCGCACGAGCCGATGGACTTCTGCCTGCCGTCGGAGGAGTACGCCGGCGCGTGGACCGTCGTCCTGGACACCGCCGAGATGGACGCGGTGGAGCCGCGGGAGCTCAAGCCCGGCGAGACGCTGACCCTGCAGGACCGCTCCATGGTCGTGCTCAGCGCCCCCCGGCGGTCGTGAGCGTGTCCGAGCCGCTCAGCGCGGACCGCCGCCGCGACGTCCCCACCGGGACCTACCGGCTGCAGGTCACCGCCGACTCCACCCTGGACCACGCCGCGTCGCTGGCCGGCTACCTGGCCGACCTGGGCGTCAGCCACGCCTACGCCTCGCCGCTGCTGCGGGCGGCGTCGGGCAGCACGCACGGCTACGACACCGTCGACCACGCGCACATCGACGAGTCGCGCGGTGGCCGGGCCGGCTTCGACCGGCTGGTCGCGGCGCTGCACGAGCGCGGCCTGGGCCTGGTGCTGGACCTGGTCCCCAACCACATGGGCATCGCCGACCCGGCAGAGGCGCCCTGGTGGTGGGACGTGCTGCGGCACGGGCGCGACAGCGCCCACGCCGCCGCCTTCGACGTCGACTGGGACGCAGGCGGCGGCCGGGTGCGCATCCCGGTGCTGGGGACGGCGGACGACGTCGAGAAGCTGGAGGTCGTCGGTGGGGCGGGTGGGGGAAGCGCGGACGGCGAGCTGCGGTACTACGACAACCGCTTCCCCCTCGCGCCGGGCACCGGTGAGGGCACGCCGCAGGAGGTGCACGACCGGCAGCACTACGAGCTGGTCGACTGGCGGCGGGCCGACCGCGACCTGAACTACCGGCGGTTCTTCGCCATCAACACCCTCGCCGGGCTGCGCGCGGAGGACCCGGAGGTCTTCCGCGCCACCCACGAGCTGGTGCTGCAGCTGGTCGCCGACGGCGCGGTCGACGGGCTGCGGATCGACCACCCCGACGGCCTCGCCGACCCGAAGGGGTACCTGGACCGGCTGGCCGAGGCCTCCGGTGGCCGGTGGACCGTGGTGGAGAAGATCCTCGAGCCCGGGGAGGACCTGCCGGAGTCGTGGCGGACCGCCGGGACGACGGGCTACGACGCGCTCGCCGAGGTCGACGACGTGCTGGTGGACCCGGCCGGCGCGGCGGTGCTCAGCGCGCTGGACACCGAGCTCGTGGGGGCCCCGGTCGACTACGCCGAGCTGGTCCACGACTGCAAGCGCGAGGTGACCGACGGGATCCTCGGCTCGGAGGTGGCGCGGCTGGTGCGGGTCATCGGCGAGCTGCCCGGCATCGACACGGACACCGAGAAGGAGGCGCTGGCCGAGCTGCTGGCGTCCTTCCCGGTCTACCGCACCTACCTGCCCGACGGCCGGGAGCACCTGGACGCCACCGTGGCCGCGGTGCGGGAGCGCCGTCCCGACCTCACCGCGGCGCTGGACGCGCTGCACCCGGTGCTGTCCCAGGCCGGCACCGAGGCGGCGACCCGGTTCGAGCAGACCAGCGGCCCGGTCATGGCCAAGGGCGTGGAGGACAGCGCCTACTACCGGTGGGCGCGCTTCGTGGTGCTCAACGAGGTCGGGGGCGACCCGGCCCGGTTCGGCAGCACGGTCGAGGAGTTCCACGAGGCCCAGCGGCGCCGGGTGGAGCGCAGGCCGGAGTCGATGACCACGCTGACCACCCACGACACCAAACGCAGCGAGGACACCCGTGCCCGGCTGGTCGTCCTGGCCGAGCTCGGGGCCGAGTGGGCGGACCTGGTCCGCGGGCTGGTGCTCCGCCACCCGCTGCCGGACCGCCCACTGGCGCACCTGGTGTGGCAGAACCTGGTGGGCGCCTGGCCGCTGTCGCGCGACCGCGCGCACGCCTACGCCGAGAAGGCCGCCCGCGAGGCGGGGACGTCGACCACGTGGACCGACGTCGACGAGGAGTTCGAGTCGGCGCTGCACGCGATGGTCGACGCGGCGTACGACGACGAGCGGACCAACGCCGAGATCGAGCGGTTCGTCGCCCGCATCGCACCGTTCGGCCGGTCCAACTCGCTGGCCCAGAAGCTGCTGCAGCTGACCATGCCCGGCGTCCCGGACGTCTACCAGGGCACCGAGCTGTGGGACCTGTCCCTGGTCGACCCGGACAACCGCCGTCCGGTCGACTACGACCTGCGTCGCCGGCTGCTGGCGCAGCTGGACGACGGTGAGGTCCCCGCGGTCGACGACACCGGCGCGGCCAAGCTGCTCGTCGTCTCCCGCGTGCTGCGCGCCCGCCGGGAGCACCCGGAGTGGTTCGGCGGGTACGAGCCGGTGACGGCGACGGGGATCGAGAGCGACCACCTGGTCGCCTTCGACCGCGGCGGGGTGGTCGCCGTGGCCACCCGGCTGCCGGTGGGCCTGTCGATCGCCGGCTGGGGCGACACCGCGCTGCAGCTCCCCACCGGCGCCTGGCGGGACCTGCTCACCGGCGGCCGGTTCGTCTCCGACGCCGACGGGCTGCCGGTCGCCGGGCTGCTCGAGCGGCTGCCGGTCGCCCTGCTCGTCCGCGACTGAGAGAGGACCACCCTTCCCCCCACGCCTCGCGAGCTCGGCGCTAGCCCCTGAAGGGTGGCCGTTCCAGCACCTCACCGAGCCTCCGGACGGGGCCGGTCCGGGACGGGGCGGCAGGGCGGAACTGAGAGGCAGCTCACGTCCCCGCGGGTGCGGCCGTGCCCGCGGGGACGTGACCAGGTGGTCTGCCCGGTCCCGGTCCCGACGGCCGGGCGCGTCACCCCGGTTGCCCCTGGGGCGCGAGGTGAACCGCCGTGACCCGGCCGTTACCTTGTTGCGGCGCCCCCCATCCGGGGCCGGGCGCCGGAGCCGATCCGCCGAACCCCGTCCGTCGGCTGCCGTACCTCCTGCACAGCCAGGACGGGGGTGGGGGACCCATCTCGGCGCCCGGCCGGTCCGGCCGGGTGCCTCGGGGTGAAGCCGTGTGCGCACGGCCGGGGCACCGATCGCTCCGAACCCGACAGCTCACCTCGCAGGCGGCGGATCGGGAGTCCCCCATGCGTTCGTCCTCGTCTTCCCGCGTGCCCGCACGCGCCCTGCGCCGCGGTGCCGTGGTGCTCGGCGGCGCCGCCGCCGTCTCCCTCGGCGTCCTCGCCGCCCCGGCCTCGGCGGCCGCCCCCAACGACTGGGACGCCGTCGCCCAGTGCGAGTCCAGCGGCAACTGGGCCATCAACACCGGCAACGGCTACTACGGCGGCCTGCAGTTCAGCGCGAGCACCTGGGCTGCCTACGGCGGCACCGAGTACGCCCCCAATGCCCACCTGGCGACCAAGGCGCAGCAGATCGCCGTCGCCGAGCGCACCCTCGACGGGCAGGGCAAGGGCGCCTGGCCGACCTGCGGGAAGGCACTCGACCCCTCCGCCCCGGAGGCGGGCGCGGCACCCGCGGCCGCAGCGCCCGCGGCGCCGTCCGGCGGATCCTCCTACGCCGTGCAGTCCGGTGACACGCTCGGCCGCATCGCCCAGCAGCAGGGCGTCGCGGGCGGCTGGCAGGCGCTGCACGCCGCCAACCCGCAGCTGAGCGACCCGAACCGGATCTCCGTCGGCCAGGTGCTGCAGCTGCCCTGACCGCCGGGAGCCCGGAGGGTTGGACGCCAGAGGCCCAGGACCTGCCGGGTCCTGGGCATCTGGCGTTCACCGGCCGGCCGCAGGGCGGGGTCCGGTCAGAAGCGGATGGCGTCGATGACCTTGGCCCGGACGGCGATGACCGCGGGCAGCAGCCCGGCCAGCGCGCCGACCGCGGTGGCCGCCACCAGCCCCTCCACCGCCGCGGCCAGCGGGAAGGCCGGGACGTCGGCCAGCGGGACGCCGCTGTTGAGCAGCGACTCCAGCGGCAGGTTCCGCACCAGCACGACCGACAGCGCGACCGCCGCCAGGCCGGCGAGGAACGTGGCGCAGACGCTCTCCAGCATGATCGCTGCGAACACCCGCGACGAGGTGGCGCCGAAGCTGCGCCGCACGCCGATCTCCCGGATCCGCTGGCGGACCGTCACCAGCCCGATGTTCAGCACGCCGAGCCCGCCGAGGGCGAGCACGACGACGCCCACGCCGCGGATGGCCAGCCGGAGCATGCCGAGGGTCTCTTCCAGGTCCGGCGAGTCCTGCCGGTAGGCGTCGACCTGCGCGCCGCCGAGCGCCAGGCCGAGGTCGTGGGAGACGACCGCCATGACCTCGTCGGCCTGGTCGGCCCCGACCCAGAGCTCGAGCGTGCTGGGGCCGTACACCGAGGCCGCCGGGGTCGCGGTGGTCGGCTCGTCCCAGGGACCGGCCGAGCGGTCCACCCGGTAGGCGAGCAGCTCGTCGCCGTATCCCTCGCGGACGACGCCGACGATCGCGGCCCGCACCGGGGTCTGCCCGCCGATGACGACGGTGGGCCGGCCGGCCAGGTCCGGGACGCCGAGTGCGCCGAGGAACGCCTCGTTGACCACGACGGCCGGGGCGAGGCTGTCCCGGTCGCCCGCGCGCAGCCACCGGCCCTCGATCGGCTCGATGCGGTGCAGCTGCCCGTAGGACGGCGAGACGCGCTTGGTCTGCACCAGCTGGGTGCCGCCGGGCATCCGGAAGCGGGTCTCCTCGTAGCCGATGCTCGCCGTCGTGGTGATCCCGTACCGCTCGGTGAGGCCGGCGACGGCGGCGTCCCACTCCGCTGCGTCCGGCGGCATGCCGGTCTGCGGGTCGTAGGCGGTGACCCCGATGGTGGCCGAGCGTCCGCTCATCCGCTCGCTCTGCTCCTGCTGCACCTGGGCGACGATCAGGCCGAGCGCGGTCACCGTGGTCATCGCGAAGACGGCGAGGAAGACGCCGACCAGGGAGAGCACGACGCGGGCCTTGTGCACCCGCACCTCGCTCCACGCCTCGGCGAGGGTGGCCAGCACGGGGGTCACGGGTGGACCTCCGCGAGCGGGACGGGCGCGGGGGCCGGTACCACCGGGGTCGGCGCCGGGTCGGCCAGCGGCGCGAGCCGGCCGGCGTCCAGCCGGTAGCGGCGGTCGGCCAGCCGGGCGACGTTCAGGTCGTGGGTGATGGTGACCAGCGCGGCGCCGCCCTCGGCGGCGGCCGACGCCAGCAGCGCCATCACCTGGGCGCCGGTCTCCACGTCGAGTGCCCCGGTCGGCTCGTCGGCCAGCACGACCCGCGGCGAGCGGACCAGTGCGCGGGCGATCGCCACCCGCTGCTGCTCGCCGCCGGAGAGCTTCTCGGGCACGGTGTCCCCGCGGGTGCCCAGGCCGACCCGGTCGAGCATCTCGCGGGCCGTGCGGCGCCGGCGCAGGTAGTCCCGGCCGCGGGCGTAGAGCAGCGGGGCGGCGACGTTCTCCTCCGCGGTGCGCCGCGGCAGCAGGTTGAACTGCTGGAAGACGAAGCCGAACACCTCGCCGCGCAGCCGGGCCCGGCGGCGGGCGCGCAGCGCGCCGGTCGGCTCCCCGTCGAGCAGGTACTCCCCGTCGGTCGGGGTGTCGAGCAGGCCGAGGAGGTTGAGCAGCGTCGACTTGCCCGACCCGGAGCGGCCGACGATCGCCACGTGCTCCCCCGCGGCGACGTCGAGGTCGACCCCGGTGAGGATCGGCAGCACGCCGCCGTCGGGCAGCCCGACCTCGCGGCTGATCCCGCGCAGCGCCAGCAGGGTCATCCGAACGGCCCTGCCATGCCCGGGACCGGCACGGTGTCGTCGGGCACCGGTACGAACTGCAGCACCTGGTCGCCCTCGGCCAGGCCCTCGCGGACCTCGACCTGGTCGCCGTCGGTGAGCCCGAGGACGACGGCCCGCTCCTCCTGCGTGCCGTCGGCGCCGACCACCCAGACGTTGCCCTGCCGGACCGAGCCCTGCACCGCGGTCACCGGGACGACGAGCACGTCCTGGGCGACCCCGGCGTCCACGACCACCGTGGCGGCCATGCCGGCGAAGACCGTCGTCCCACCGGGGACGGCGCAGCGGGCGGTGGTGCCGCCCTGGGCGGGGGGCGCGGCGGCCGGGTCGGCGACCGGGGTGCCCTGGCCGGCGGCGTCGTCCCCGGTGGGCGCTGCGCCCAGCGTGAGCCCGGTGCAGGTGAACGGGGCGGGCCCGCCCTGGACCTCCACCTCCGCGGTGGACGGCGGGGCGAGCAGCCGGAACTGGTCGCCCTGGGTCAGCGGTGCGGTGACCGACAGCGTGCCCGGGGAGATGCCGGCGACCCGGTCGCCGACCGCGACCACCTGGTCGGCGAGCACGTCCACGCCGGTGACCGTGCCGGCCGTGGGCGCGACGACGGTCGCGGTGCGCACGACCGGCTCGCGCGGGGTGCTGGTCGGGTTGCCCTCGGCGTCGGTGCCGGTGAGGGGCGCGCGCTCCTCCTCCCAGCGGACCTCGACGACCGCGTCGCCCTGGCCGACCACCTCGCCGGGCTCGACCAGCACGCGGCGGACCGTGCCGGCCTTGGTCGCCTTCACCGGGACCGTGGCGTCGGCGACGACGGTGCCCTGGACGGTCACGGTGTTGGCGACGGTGCCGCGGGCGACCGGGACCACCGGCGAGGTGAGGTCGACCGGCGGCGCGCCGGCCGACGCCGGTGCGGCGTCCCCGCTCCCGCCGCGGAAGGCGAGCGCCACGAGGGCGACGGCGATCACCGTCCACACCAGCAGCCGGAGCGCCGGCAGGACGACGGTGCGGACCACGCTCATGGCGCTCCTCGGGGGCGGTGCGGTGCTGTCCCGCACCGTTCAGGGCGCACCGTAACGACACCAGGACGCTCCGGAAGGCCTGTGGCGCGCGGCACGCCGGGAACGCGTGGTTGGCGGCCGTCGGGCCGGGCACAACCCCCCGGACCGCGCACGATCCTGGGAGGCCCCTGCATGTCCGCTGCCGTCGAGTTCGCCGTCTGGGCGCCGGTCCCGGAACGGGTCCGGCTGCAGGTCGACGGGTCGGTCCACGAGATGCGCCGGGAGGGGGACGGCTGGTGGCGGGCCGAGGTCGAGGCCGGCCCGGAGGCCGACTACGGCTTCCTCCTGGGGGACGACGACACTCCGCGTCCCGACCCGCGCTCGCGCCGCCAGCCCGAGGGCGTGCACGGGCTCTCCCGCCGCTACGACCCGGCCTCCTACGAGTGGGGCGACCGCGCCTGGACCGGGCGGCCGCTCGCGGGTGGCGTGGTCTACGAGCTGCACGTCGGCACCTTCACGCCCGAGGGCACGCTGGACGCCGCGGTCGCGAAGCTGGACCACCTGGTCGACCTCGGTGTCGACTTCGTCGAGCTGCTGCCGGTCAACGGCTTCGACGGCACGCACAACTGGGGCTACGACGGCGTCCTCTGGTACACGGTGCAGGAGAGCTACGGCGGCCCGGCGGCCTACCAGCGCTTCGTCGACGCCTGCCACCAGCGCGGCCTGGGTGTCATCCAGGACGTCGTCTACAACCACCTGGGCCCGTCCGGGAACTACCTGCCGCTGTTCATGCCGGTCTTCAGCGAGGGCGGCGCCAACACGTGGGGCAGCTCGGTCAACCTCTCCGGCCCGGACTCCGACGAGGTGCGGCGCTACGTCCTCGACAACGCGCTGATGTGGCTGCGGGACATGCACGTCGACGGGCTGCGGCTGGACGCCGTCCACGCGCTGGTCGACGAGCGGGCCACCCACGTGCTGGAGGAGATGGCCCAGGACGTCGACCGGCTGTCGGTCGCCGTCGGCCGGCCCCTGACGCTCATCGCCGAGAGCGACCTCAACGACCCGCGGATGGTCACCCCCCGGGCGGCCCACGGCACGGGCATCCACGCCCAGTGGAGCGACGACTTCCACCACGCGCTGCACGCCGTCCTCACCGGCGAGGGCCAGGGCTACTACGGCGACTTCGCCGCCGCCGGCCTGTCCGGGCTGGCCAGGACGCTGACCGGCGCGTTCTTCCACGACGGCGCGTACTCCAGCTTCCGCCGCCGCCACCACGGCCGGCCGGTGGACACCGCGCTGCTGCCCGGCTGGAAGTTCGTCGGGTACCTGCAGGACCACGACCAGATCGGCAACCGCGCGGTCGGCGACCGCGTCTCGGCGTCCCTCTCCCCCGGCCTGCTCGCGGTCGGCGCGACCCTGGTGCTGACCAGCCCGTTCACGCCGATGCTGTTCATGGGCGAGGAGTGGGGCGCCTCGACGCCGTGGCAGTTCTTCACCAGCCACACCGACCCGGAGATCGGCCGGGCGACGGCGGAGGGGCGCAAGGGCGAGTTCGCCGAGCACGGCTGGGACGCCGACGAGGTGCCCGACCCGCAGGACCCGGAGACCTTCACCCGCTCGAAGCTGGACTGGTCCGAGCGTGAGCAGGAGCCGCACGTGCACCTGCTCGCGGTGCACCGGGCGCTGATCGCGCTCCGGCGCGCCCACCCCGACCTGGTCGATCCCGACCTCTCGGCGGTCGACGTCCACTGGGACGACGCGGACCGGTGGCTGGTCGTGCACCGCGGGTGCCTGCGGGTGGTGGTCAACCTCGCCGACCGGCCGCGGGAGGTGCACCTCGACCGCTCGGCCACCGACGTCCTCTTCAGCACCGGGGAGCTCCCGGAGCTGGACGGGACGACGGTGACCGTGCCGGCCGAGAGCGCGGCCGTGCTGACCACCGCCTGACGTGCGGCGGCTGCTGCCCGACCCGGCACCGGTCCCCGACGACGAGGCACTCGTCGAGGCCTACCGGCTGCCGGCCGGCCGCTCGTTGCGGGTGGACTTCGTCGCCTCGCTCGACGGCTCGGTGACCGTCGACGGGCGCAGCGGTGGCCTGGGCTCGCCGGGTGACCAGCGGGTGTTCCGGGCGCTCCGGGCGCTGGCGGACGTGGTGCTCGTGGGCCACGGGACGGCGGCGGCCGAGGGCTACCGCCCGGTGGCCGCCGACGCCGCCGTCGGCCGGCTGCGGACCGCGAACGGCCGGCCGGCGTCGGCCCCGGTCGCGGTGGTGTCCCGGCGGGCGTCGCTGGCGCCCGGGGACCGGCTCGCCGTGCCCTCGACGGTCCTGGTCACCTGCGCCGCTGCCGACGCCGGACGGCGGGCGGCCCTGGAGGCCGCCGGGGTGACCGTGCTGGTGTGCGGGGACGACGACGTCGACCTGCCCGCGGCGCTCGACGCGCTGGCCGACCGCGGGCTGGAGCAGGTGCTCTGCGAGGGCGGCCCGGCACTGCTGTCCGCCGCGCTGGCCGCCGGGGTGGTCGACGAGCTGGACCTGACGATCACCCCGGCCCTCGTCGGCGGTCCCGACCGGCTCCTGGCCGGCGCCCTGGCCGACGTCGTCCGCCCCCGGCTCCTGCAGGTGCTCGAGGAGGACGGCGTCCTGTTCACCCGGTACGCGATCGACCGGTAGGACGCCGGGCGACCGCCACCGCCCAGGCGACGTAGCCGAGGTCGACGGCCACCCGCGCCGCGACGCCGGCCGGCCGGTCGGACGCCTGCTGCAGCGTGCGCCGGTGGCGGAGCGGCTCCAGGTGCGCCGGCAGGTAGGCCGTGATCAGCCCGGCGGTCGCCCGTGCGCCGGTCCGCCGGGTCGCCGGCACCGCGACCAGGACTCCCACGGCGACGTCGGCCAGCCCGCTGACGGCGACCACCGCCGAGCGCGCCGGCAGCCACGACGGGACCAGGCTGCGGAAGTACTGGGGCCTCGTGAAGTGGGTGACCCCGCTGACCACCATGAACGCGGCCAGCGCCCAGGCCGCCGCGTCGTCGGTCCTCGAGCGGGTCACGGGTCAGCCGACCAGCCGCACGGCGTCGCCGTACCCGGTGAGCCGGTCAACGGGGTCCCGGTGCACGTCGGGCAGGTGCTCGACCGCGGCGGGACCGAGCCGCTCGGGTGTGGTGGAGGCCCAGGCCAGCACGTACGTGTCGAGGAGGTAGGTCACCACTCCTCGAACGCCTTCTGCAGGTCCTCCCGCAGCGGGGTGTCGAAGTCGTCGGCGATCCAGACGTTGCCGCGGTCGAAACCGAAGTTGGGCGTCCGCCGGGCCGGACCGACCAGGCGGGCGACCACCTTCCCGCGGTTGGTGATCTCGACCTCCTCGCCGGCCGCGACCTGCTCGAGCAGCCGCGACAGGTGCGTCTTCGCCTCGTGGACGCCGACGGATGTGGTCACGGCACGTAGTCTGCCCGGCGCCGTGCTCGGCGAGGAGGCGTCACCCCCTCCAGCTACCGAGCGGCACGGCCGCCGCCGTCCGTCTGCGGTGACTGCTTGACTGCGCGCATGGACCTGCCCCTGCTGCCGCCGGTGAAGCCGATGCTGGCCAAGGCCGTGACCAAGGTGCCCACCGCCGAGGGCATGTTCTACGAGCCGAAGTGGGACGGCTTCCGGTGCATCGTCTTCCGGGACGGCGACGAGGTGGAGCTGGGCAGCCGCAACGAGCGCCCGCTGACCCGCTACTTCCCCGAGGTCGTCGAGGCGGTCAAGGCGGCGCTGCCCGAGCGCTGCGTCGTGGACGGCGAGATCGTCGTCCCCCGGGGTGACCGGCTGCACTTCGAGGCGCTGCTGCAGCGCATCCACCCGGCGAAGTCGCGGGTCGACCTGCTGGCCGAGCAGACGCCGGCGTCCTTCGTCGCCTTCGACCTGCTGGCCATCGGCGACGAGTCGCTGCTGGAGGTGCCGTTCGCGCAGCGGCGGGCCCGGCTGCAGGAGGTCGTCACCGTCACCGACTCGGTGCACCTCACGGCGATCACCCAGGACGCCGGCACCGCGCAGCGCTGGTTCGAGGAGTTCGAGGGCGCCGGGCTCGACGGCGTCGTCGCCAAGGCCCCCGACCTGCCCTACGGGCCCGACCAGCGGCTGATGACCAAGGTCAAGCACGTGCGCACCGCCGACTGCGTGGTGGCGGGTTTCCGGTGGCACAAGAGCGGGCCGATCGTGGGGTCACTGCTGCTCGGGCTCTACGACGACGCCGGCGACCTGCAGCACATCGGCGTGGCCGCGTCCTTCCCGATGGCCCGGCGGGCCGAGCTGGTCGAGGAGCTGGCGCCCTACCGGGCCGAGGCGCTCGACGGTCACCCGTGGCAGTCGTGGGCCAACGCGCAGGTGGTGAACGGCGCGAACGGCGAGGAACACCGGATGCCCGGGGCGCAGAGCCGCTGGAACGCCGGCAAGGACCTCTCCTGGGTGCCGCTGCGCCCGGAGCTGGTCGTGGAGGTCAAGTACGACCAGCTGGAGGGACGCCGGCTGCGGCACACCGGGCAGTTCCTGCGCTGGCGTCCCGACCGTGAGGCCCGGAGCTGCACGTACGACCAGCTGGAGGTGCCGGTGCGGTACGACCTGGCGGAGGTCTTCGCCGGCTGACGACCCTCCCCGAGGTGCCTTTCGCGCGCGGAAGGCACCTCGGGGAGGGGTCACGGCGTCGCGGAGTGACGGTCCCGTGACGATCGGCTGAGGGCTGTGTCACCCGGTCGGATGAAGGACCTCCCTGCCCCCCGGCCACTCGCGGGCTCGCGGCGGGCCCCGGCGGGCGGGCCGCATACCCTCGTGACCCATGCGCCTGTCCCGCGGCCTGGTCGCCGCCGCCTCCGGCCTGCTCGTCGCGGTCTCCGGCTGCACCTCCTCCTCCGAGGACACCGCGGCGGAGTCCTCGGCCGCCACGCCGTCGACGCCGGCCGAGCCGGTGGCCGCGGAGATCGCCTGGCGCGACTGCGATGCCGAGATCACCGGGCTGCTGGCCGGCGCCCCGGGCAGCGAGCGGGACCTGGCCTTCGAGTGCGGCAGCACCGAGGTGCCGATCAGCTACGACGAGCCGGAGGGCGAGACCCTGCCGCTGTTCCTGCTCCGGGCCCGGCTGGCCGGTCAGACCGACCGCATCGGTTCGCTGGTCGTCAACCCGGGTGGACCGGGCGCGTCGGGCGCCGACGCCGCGATCGGCTCGGCGCTCACGCTGCCCGAGGACGTGCTGCGCCGCTTCGACGTCGTCGGCTTCGACCCGCGCGGGGTGGGGCTGTCGACGCCGGTCGAGTGCATCCCGGCCGAGCTCAAGGAGCGGGTCATCGCGTCCGAGCCGCGCCCGACCACGCCGGAGCAGATCGACGAGGCGTTCGCGCTGCAGCAGGAGGTGGCCGACGGTTGCGCCGAGGAGTACCCCGACTCGTTGGGCACCTTCAACACCGTCGACACGGCGCGGGACATGGACCTGCTGCGCCAATCGCTGGGCGACGAGCAGCTGACCTACCTGGGGTACTCCTACGGCACCACGCTGGGCTCCACCTACGCGGAGCTGTTCCCCGACCGGGTGCGGGCGCTGGTGCTCGACGCCGCCGTCGACCCGGACGACGACCCGCGGGCCGAGGCCGAGCAGCAGGCCAGCTCGCTGGAGGCCGGGTTCGACGCGTTCGCGGCCAACTGCGTGGGCCTGGTCGCCGGCTGCCCGCTCGGCGCGGAGCCGCGCCGCTTCGTCGAGGAGCTGGTGGCCCAGGCGGCCACCGCGCCGATCCCGAGCGCGCTGCCGGGTGAGACGCGGCAGGCGACGCCGGGTGTCATCGGCACCGCGATCGTCTCCGCGCTGTACGACACCGGCCGCTGGCCGCAGCTGGCCCAGAGCCTCGCCGCGGCCCGGAACGGCGACGCGCAAGGCGTGTTCTCGCTGGCCGACACCTACTGGAGCCGGCTGCCGGACGGGACCTACACCAACCTCATGGACGCCCTCGTGGCGATCAACTGCGCCGACACCGACCCGGAGAACGCAGTGCCGGAGGAGGAGATCCGCAGCCTGGCTGCCGAGTGGGGCCAGCGCTTCCCGCTGTTCGGCGCGGGATCGGCCGTCGGTCTCCACAGCTGCCAGGTGTGGGAGGCCGAGCGCACCCCGATCCCCGAGCGGGACGCCGAGGGCGCGGCGCCGATCCTCGTCGTCGGCACCTCCGGCGACCCGGTGACCCCGCTGCCCGGTGCGGTCGACATGGCCGAGGACCTGGCCTCCGGCGTCCTGCTGACCTGGCAGGGGCAGGGGCACACCGCCTACCCGAAGACCGAGTGCGTGACCGCCGCGGTCAACGCCTACCTGATCGACCTGGTGGTGCCGCAGGACGGCCAGACCTGCCCCGCCTGAGTGGTGCGGCGGGCCGGGTCGGCACACGATCCGGCCCGGGCGGCCTAGGGTGCGCCGGGTGATCACTCCACCTGGGTCCGGTCGGTGATGGCGTCGTCGAAGGACGCCGTCCTGCTGCAGGTCGACGGCCACGAGGTGCGCGTCTCCAACCCGGAGAAGCCGTACTTCGCCGAGCGCGGCATCCGCAAGATCGACGTCGTCGAGTACTTCGTCGCCGTCGGCGAGGGGATCCTGTTCGCCCTGCGCGACCGGCCGACGACCCTGGAGCGCTGGCCGGGTGGGGTGTTCGAGGGCGCGCGGCTGTCGACCCGGGTGGACAACACCGGCGACGCCTTCTACCAGAAGCGGGTGCCCAAGAACGCCCCCGACTGGGTGCCGACGGCGCACATCACCTTCCCCAGCGGGCGGACGGCGGACGAGATCGCGCCGGACTCGGTGGCCGTCGTCGCCTGGTGCGCGAACCTCGGGACGCTGACGTTCCACCCGTGGCCGGTGTCCAGGTCCGACGTCGAGCAGCCCGACCAGATCCGCATCGACCTGGACCCGCAGCCGGGCACCGACTTCTCCGACGCCGTGTGGGTGGCGCCGCACGTGCGCGAGCTGCTGGCGGAGTTCGGCATGCAGGGCTGGCCGAAGACCTCCGGCGGCCGCGGGGTGCACGTCTACGTGCCGATCCAGCCGCGGTGGACCTTCCCCGAGGTGCGCCGGGCGGTCATCGCCTTCGGCCGCGAGCTGGAACGGCGGATCCCCGAGCGCGTGACGATGTCGTGGTGGAAGGAGGAGCGCGGCGAGAAGATCTTCATCGACTACAACCAGATGGCCCGGGACCGCACGATCGCCTCTGCGTACTCCATCCGGCCCAAACCGCACGCCCCGGTGTCCGCCCCGGTCGACTGGGACGAGCTGCCCGACGTGCTCCCGACGGACTTCGACGTGCTCACCATGCCGGCGCGCTTCCGCGAGGTGGGCGACAAGCACGCGGGGCTGGCCGACCACGCGTTCGGCATCGAGCCGCTGCTGGAGCTGGCCGAGCGGCAGGCGAGGGACGACGGTCTCGGCGACCTGCCCTATCCGCCGGACTACCCGAAGATGCCGGGCGAGCCGATGCGCGTGCAGCCCAGCCGCGCCAGGCGTCCTACCGACACGGACAGCTGAGACCGCGGTCGGCGGGCGGCCGGCACAGGGCTTGGTCCGCCGGACGACCCACCGCCGTGGCGATCCGCATGCAACTCCTCACCGACGCGCGGGGTCACCGACATCCCCCGTGCCGTCGCCGTTGGAGACCTCGCGGCGACGTGGCCGGCTCCCGCGGAACGACACGTCCGCCGGCGCACAGAGGCCTCCCGGCGATGGAACGGCACGCGGCAGCTCCATCGCCGGGAGGCCTCCACCCGCCGGTCGAGTTCCTAGCCGCGCGGATCCTGCGGACGACCGACGGTCCCCACCCTGGGTTGCCCCTGCGCGGGGACGGATGCGTCCCCCGCCGACGCCACGAAATTGCCGCCCGGGCTGACCGACAGCTGGCCGTCGGCCTCCGAGCCCGCCGTGGACGTCTGCGGCGCCAGGGCCGCAGCGTCCCGTGATGGGCTCGGGGTCCGCTCCACGACGATGACGAAGTCGTCGCCGTGGCGGCTGATGCCGTCGACGACGGCCTGCTCGATCGCCACGGTGGCGTAGTTGCCGCGCAGGACGATGGGATCGCGGCGGAGGTCCTTGACCAGGCTCACGGCCATCGCCGCCATCACCAGCGCGAACGGCAGGGCTGCGATGATCGTCAGGTTCTGCAGTCCCGTCAGTGCCGCGCCGTCCTCGCCCAGGAGCAGCATGATCGCTGCGACGGAGCCCATCACGACGCCCCAGAAGACGACGACCCAGCGACTCGGTTCCAGGGTGCCGCGCTGCGAGAGCGAACCCATGACGATCGAGGCCGCGTCCGCACCGGACACGAAGAAGATCGCCACGAGGAGCATCACGAGCACGGTCGCTGCCGTGGCCAGGGGGTACTGACCCAGGACGGCGAACAGCTGCCCCTCCGTGGTGCCCTGGCCGGCGACGTCGACGCCGCCGCGCTGGGCGGCGATGCCGGCACCGCCGAACACGGCGAACCACAGCAGGCTGACCAGGCTGGGCACCAGGAGCACGCCGGTCACGAACTGCCGGATGGTGCGGCCTCGGCTGATGCGGGCGATGAACAGCCCGACGAACGGCGTCCAGCTGATCCACCAGGCCCAGTAGAAGACCGTCCACCCACGCAGCCAGGCAGCCATCGGGTCACCGCCGGTGGCCTCCGTGCGCGCGGCCATCTCGCCGAGGTCGGAGAAGTAGCTGCCGACCGCGTCGGGGATCAGGTTGAGGATGAAGATCGTCGGGCCGAGGACGAACACGAAGACCGCCAGGACCAGGGCCAGGACCATGTTGGTGTTGGACAGCCACTGGATGCCACGGGCGATGCCGGAGACGGCTGAGGCGACGAACGCAGCGGTCAGCACCGCGATGATCGCGACGAGGATGCCGTCACCGACGCTGCCGAACCAGCCGAGGATCTCGACCCCGCTGCCGATCTGCAGTGCACCCAGGCCCAGGGAGGCCGCCGACCCGAAGAGGGTGGCGAAGATGGCCAGGACGTCGATGACCCGGCCGGCCGGACCGGCGGCCCGTCGCTCCCCCAGCAGCGGGATGAACACCGAGCTGATCAGCTGACGGCGCCCCCGCCGGAAGGTGCCGTAAGCGACGGCCAGCCCGACGACGGCGTACATCGCCCACGGGTGCAGCGTCCAGTGGAAGAGCGTGGTGGCCATCGCCGTCTGGATGGCCTGGGACGACTCCGCCTCGGTCGTGAGCGGCGGCGGCGAGACGTAGTGCGAGAGCGGTTCGGCGACCCCGAAGAACATCAGCCCGATGCCCATGCCGGCGCTGAACATCATCGCGATCCACGAGATGGTGCGGAACTCCGGCCGCTCGTCGTCGCGCCCCAGGGGGATGCGCCCGTACTTGCTCGCCGCCAGCCAGATCACGTACACCACGAACGCCGACGCCAGCAGGACGAACAGCCAGCCGAGGTTGCCGGTGACCCATCCGAGGACCGAGCCACTCACGGAACCCAGACCCGTGGGCGTGGCGAAGCCCCAGACGACGAAGCCGAGCGCCATGACCGCGGCGACGGCGAACAGGACCCTGTCCACGGCCCAGTGCCGATCGGCGATGCAGGGTGGCGGCTCCGTGATGGCCGGGTGTGTCCCCGTCACCGACACATCCGTGATCCTGATGGCTGAGCGCTCCCCCGACCCACCGGCTCCACCGCCGGCCGTCGGATCGGTCCCCACGGCGTCCGAATGGCTCAGCCGGTAGGGGGGCGATGCTTGTTCGCCGCGCGGTTGCTCCATGACACTCCTCAATCCTGTTGCGCCATCCGAGACCGGCTTCGCATGAGGGAACCAGAGGGCCCGCCCCGGAACAAGGGTCGGACGTGATTGTCCACACAGTTTCGCCCCGACGAGACCCGGCGGAGCGCGCGCGTGACGAGGCGGACGCCTGTCGGCCCGCCGGTCCCGACGCGAACGCCGTCCCGGTCCGAGCCGCGGCCGCCGGCCACAGTGGGAGGGAGCCTGCTCCCGGGGACGACGAGCGGCGCGGTCGTCGAGCCGTGGCCTGGGGACGTGCCCGCCGGGCTCCCGATCCGCGTCGCACGCGGTCCGCGCGGATCCCGGAGCGGGCCTGTCGGGCGATCGCGGGGAGGCCCGCTCCTCCGACGCCCGTCCCCGTGCGCCCACCCGGAGCCCGCGAGACGGAGACGGACGATCCCGGAGCGGGGGCGATGAGCGCTCGGTCGTCGTCAGGACCGGACCGCGCCGCCACCGAGGGAACGGACGCCTGCCCTCCGGGGCTGGACGGCCACGACATGCGCCCGAGGCGTGTCCTCGTGGGAGGCCGTGGCCGGCCTGGCCACACCCACGCGGATCCGGGGTCGACCCGGGCTCAGTCCGCCAGGCGCTGCGTCAGCCAGTCGTGGAACTCCCCGATGTGGTGCTCGGAGGGGACCAGGACTCCGCCGTTGGCGTAGGCGCGGGAGGACATCGCCGGCTGGGTCCGCTCGCAGGCCGCGAAGTCCTGCTCGTTGACCCGGTGGAACAGCTCCACCGACCGGGACACGTCCTTGCCCGAGTCCACCACCTCGCGGGTGTAGAGCCAGTCGCACTCCACGATCGTCCGGTCCGCCGAGATCGGGAACATGCGGTGGACGATCACGTGGTCGGGCACCAGGTTGACGAACACGGTCGGCCTGACCGTGATGGCGTAATAGCGGCGGTCCTGGTCGTCGGCCACACCCGGGAGCTTGTCGAAGCCCTCGCTGCCGTCGACGGTGAAGCCCTGGACGTCCTCGCCGAACTCCGCGCCGTGGCCGACGTAGTACTGCGCGGCGTAGCCGTCGGCGAACTCCGGGAGCACCTCGGTGAGCTCCGGGTGGATCGTCGCGCAGTGGTAGCACTCCATGAAGTTCTCGATGATGAGCTTCCAGTTGGCCTGCACGTCGTAGGTGATGCGGCGGCCCACCGAGAGGGAGTCCAGCTCGTAGCGCTCGATGGCCTCCAGGTCCCCGAGCCGCTCGGCGATGGCGCCCATGACGTCGTCCTCGAACGACGGGGGCTCCGCGGCCAGGCACAGCCACGCGTACCCCAGCCACTCCCGCAGGTGCACCGGGACCAGGCCGTACTGCACCCGGTCGACGTCGGGCATCTTCGTCAGGTTCGGGGCGGCGATCAGCTTGCCCTCGAGGTCGTAGGTCCAGGCGTGGTACGGGCACTGGAAGGCCCGCTTGACCTCACCGGAGTCCTCCGTGCAGATCTGCGCGCCGCGGTGCCGGCAGATGTTGAGGAAGGCCCGCAGCTGCCCGTCCCGGCTGCGGACCACCAGGACGCTCTCCCGGCCGACCTGGACCTTCTGGAACGAGCCGGGGGTCGGCAGGTCCGCCGACCGCACCGCGCAGAACCACATGGTCTCGAAGACCCGGGTCTGCTCGAGGGAGAAGATGGCCGGGTCGGTGTAGTACTGGCCCGGCAGCGTGGAGATGAGGCTCGCGGGCAGGTCGGTGGCGGTCATGCGGGCACCTCGGTGGCGTCGGGCGTATGGCGGGTACGCCGGCGGTCGGACTGTGGGGAGCAGGGTGGACCCGGTCGTCGTCGGGGAGGGGCTCCGACGGGCGACTGTGTTGCAGATTACGGTTTGTGTTGCGCCTTGCACAACCGCTGTCAGGAAAAGAAGCCGAGTCGCCGGCTCAGGGCGTCGGCCGCCTCGACCACCAGGGGGGCGACCAGGTCGCCCAGGGATGCCGGCGTCATCCGGAACGACGGGCCCGACACGCTCACCGCCGCGGTCACCTGCCCGTCCGCGTCGCGCACCGGCGCCGCGACGGCGTTGAGGCCGACCTCGAGCTCCTCCACGGTGACCCCCCAGCCGCGTGCCGCCACCTCCTCGAGCTGCCCCTGCAGCACGTCGGCATCGGTGATCGTGGCGTCGGTGTAACGCTCCAGGACGCCGGACAGCACCGCCTTCCGCACGGCCTCAGGGGCGTGCGCCAGGAGCACCTTGCCGCTGGACGTGGCGTGCAGTGGCGTCCCCCGCCCCACCCAGTTGTGGGTGCTGATCGTCGCCCGGCCCCGCACCTGGCTGATGTTGACCGCCCTGGTGCTGTCGAGGATGGCGAGGTTGACCGTCTCCCCGACGTCGTCCGCGAGGACCTCGCAGATCCGGCGCCCCTCCTGCGTGAGGTCGAGCTGAGCCGCCGTGGCGCCGGCCAGCCGGACGATCCCGAAGCCCAGGCGGTACTTGCCGCGGTCGGCCAGCTGCTCGACGAACCCCCGGCCCTCGAGGACGGCGACGAGCCGGAACGCCGTCGACTTGTGCACCCCGAGCTCCGCCGCGATCTCGGTGACACCGGCGTCCCCCCGGACCGCGAGGATCTCCAGGATGCTCAGCGCACGGTCGACCGACTGGACCAACGCGGCCGGGCCGCGCTCTCCTCCGGAACTCTCCTCGACGCTCACGGCCCCAGCCTAGAGATCGAATTCACACCAGACCCTTGACGAGCCTCTCGGCGGGCGGCCACCCTGTTTCGCGAAGAGAAGGTCGTTGCGCCCAGCGCAACCAGCGAACCGGAGTGTCCATGGTCCCGGTGTGCCCGACCAGCGCGCTGCCCCCCGGCGAGGCGATCCGCGTGACGGACGGCGTGCCCGCGCCGATCGCCGTGTTCAACGTCGACGGCGAGTTCCTCGCGATCGACGACACCTGCACCCACCAGGACGCCTCGCTCGCCGACGGGTGGCTGGAGGGCTGCGAAGTCGAGTGCCCGCTGCACGCGTCGTGCTTCGACCTGCGGACCGGGATGCCGTCCGGACCACCGGCCAAGGCGCCGGTGCGCACCCACCCGGTCACCGTCGTCGACGGGACGGTCCACGTCCAGGTCGGTGGCGCCGCGGAGGGAGCGGCGTGACCGCGACCGTCGCGGTCGTCGGCGCCTCCCTCGCCGGGCTGTCGGCGGCCCGGGCGTTGCGCGCGCGGTCCTACGACGGACGGGTCGTCGTCATCGGCGACGAGGTGCACGCCCCCTACGACCGGCCCCCGCTGTCCAAGGAGTTCCTCGCCGGCACGTACAGCCTGGAGGACCTCGTACTCGGCACCGCGGCCGACGAGGCGCTCGACCTGGACTGGCGGCTGGGCACCGCCGCGGTCGGCCTGGACCGCGCCACCCGGTCCGTGCGGCTGGCCGACGGGAGCGAGGTCCGGGCCGACGGCGTCGTCCTGGCCACCGGTGCCCGCGCCCGCCGGCTCCCCGGGACCGAGGGCCTCGCCGGCGTCCACGTCCTGCGTTCCCTGGACGACGCCGTGGCGCTGCGGGCCGACCTGCTCGCGGCCGGGCACCTGGTCGTGATCGGCGCCGGGTTCATCGGGGCCGAGGTGGCCTCCACCGCCCGGGCCCTCGGGCTGGACGTCACCGTCGTCGAGACCCAGCCCGTGCCGCTCGCCGGCCCGCTCGGTGCCCGGATGGGCGGGGTGTGCGCCGAGCTGCACGCCGACCACGGGACGCGCCTGCTCGCCGGCACGGGGGTGGCGCGCCTCGTCGGCCGGACCAGGGTCGAGGCCGTCGAGCTGGCCGACGGGCGACGGCTGCCCGCCGACGTCGTGGTCGTCGGCATCGGCGCCGTCCCGAACGTCGAGTGGCTCGCCGGCTCGGGCGTGACCCTGGAGGCGGGCGTCCGCACCGACGCCCGGTGCGCGACCAACGTCCCGGGGGTCGTGGCCGTGGGCGACTGCGCGTCCGCCTGGTCCCCCGACGCGGGGCGAGCCGTCCGCGTGGAGCACTGGACGCACGCCCTGGAGCAGCCCACCACCGCGGTCGCCACCCTGCTCGGCACCGACCCGGGGACGAGGCCGACGGTCCCGTACTTCTGGTCGGAGCAGTACGGCCGCCGCATCCAGTTCGCCGGGACCCGCCGCGACGGCGACGACGTGCGGGTGGTCGAGGGCAGCTGCGCGGACCGCAGCTTCCTCGCTGTCTACGAGCGCGACGGCCAGCCGGTCGCCGTCCTCGGGGTCGACCAGCCCCGCCTGTTCACCCGGTGGCGGCGGCAGCTCCGGTCCGCCGAACCGGCGACCCCGCTCACCGCCTGACGCCGGCCGTGGCCGCCGGTCCGGCGCAGGGCGGCCGCGAGCACCACCGGGCCGGGCAGCCCGCGCCCGACCCGGATCCCCGGTCCGGGCCTCCCCGGCCCCGGCCGCCGCACCATCTCCTGACAGCGAAGGGGCACGACGTGAGCCAGCAGCAGTACGACTTCGTCATCGTGGGCGGCGGATCGGCGGGCAGCGCCCTCGCCAACCGGCTCAGCGCCGACCCCGGCAACCGGGTGCTGGTGCTCGAGGCCGGCCGGAAGGACTCCCTCTGGGACGTCTTCGTGCACATGCCGGCCGCGCTCACCATCCCCATCGGCAACCGCCTCTACGACTGGAAGTACGAGAGCGAGCCGGAGCCGTGGATGGGCGGCCGGAAGGTCTACCACGCCCGCGGCAAGCTGCTCGGCGGCTCCAGCAGCATCAACGGGATGATCTTCCAGCGCGGCAACCCCATGGACTTCGAGCGCTGGGGTGCCGACGAGGGCATGGGGACGTGGGACTTCGCGCACGTCCTGCCCTACTTCAAGCGCATGGAGAACTGCACGGCCGCCGCCGACGACGACCCGTTCCGCGGCAAGGACGGCCCCCTGGTCCTCGAGCGCGGCCCGGCCACCAGCCCGCTGTTCCAGGCCTTCTTCTCCGCCGTCCAGCAGGCCGGCTACCCGCTCACCGACGACGTCAACGGCCACCGGCAGGAGGGTTTCGGGCCCTTCGACCGCAACGTGCACCGCGGCCGCCGGCTGAGCGCGGCCCGCGCGTACCTGCACCCGGTGGTGTCCCGCCCGAACCTGACGGTGGAGACCCGCGCCTTCGTCACCCGGGTCCTCTTCGAGGGCGACCGCGCCGTCGGCGTCGAGTACCGCCGCGGGCGCGGACCGGTGCGCACCGTGCGCGCCGGCGAGGTGGTGCTCAGCGGCGGCGCCATCAACACCCCGCAGCTGCTGCAGCTCTCCGGCGTCGGCAACGGCGCGGAGCTGCGCGCCCTCGGCATCGACGTCGTCGCCGACCTGCCCGGCGTCGGCGAGAACCTGCAGGACCACCTCGAGGTCTACATCCAGCACGGGTGCAAGCAGCCGGTGTCCATCGCCCCGGGCATGAAGTGGTGGAACAAGCCCAGGATCGGCGCGGAGTGGCTCTTCCTCCGCAAGGGCCTCGGCGCCACCAACCACTTCGAGGCCGGCGGGTTCGTGCGCAGCAACGACGACGTCGCCTACCCGAACCTCATGTTCCACTTCCTGCCGATCGCCGTCCGCTACGACGGGTCGATGCCCGAGGGCGACCACGGTTACCAGGTGCACATCGGGCCCATGTACTCCGACGCCCGCGGCACGCTGAAGATCACGTCGACCGACCCGCGGGTGAAGCCGGCCATGCGGTTCAACTACCTCTCCACCGAGCAGGACCGCCGGGAGTGGGTGGAGGCGGTGCAGGTGGCCCGGCGGATCTTCGAGCAGCCGGCGTTCGCCGAGTTCAGCTCGGGTGAGATCTCCCCCGGACCGGAGATCGAGACCCCCGAGCAGATCCTCAGCTGGGTGGCCAAGGACGCCGAGACGGCGCTGCACCCCTCCTGCACGGCGAAGATGGGCACCGACCCCCTCTCGGTGGTCGACCCGACGAGCATGCGGGTGCACGGGCTGGAGGGCCTGCGGGTCGTCGACGCATCGGCCATGCCGTACGTGACCAACGGCAACATCTACGCACCGATCATGATGATGGCCGAGAAGGCCGCCGACCTGATCCTCGGCAACACCCCGCTCGCCCCCGAGCACGTCGAGTTCCACCGGCACCAGCCGGCTCCGGTCCGCGAGGCCGCCGGCCAGGCCTGACCGGACGACGACGGCCGCTGCCGACTCCGCGGGAGCCGGCAGCGGCCGTCGTCGTCCTCAGACCGGCTGCACCCGCAGGCGCGCCTCGGCCCCGGCCAGCGTGCCCACCGTCTCGGGGCCGCCCGACTCCAGCAGCGTGGCCAGCGCGACGAACACCTGGGCGGTCGTGAACGCGTCCCCGCTGGCCTCGTGCGGCCGGGAGCTGGGCACACCCAGGGCCGCCGCCAGCCCCGCCAGGGACAGTGCCGGTGGCGGGGTCCGGCCGGTCCCGGCCAGCCACAGCCGGCCCAGCGCGCAGGTGTCGAGGACGGGGTTCCGCAGCCGCACCCCCCGGGCCCGCAGCGCGCGGCCGAGGAAGCCCCGTTCCACCCAGGCCGCGTGGGCCACCAGGACCCGCCCGGTCATGACCTGCAGCAGGCCGTCGAGCGCCTCTGCCAGCGGCGGCGCGCCGGCGAGGTCGGCAGGACGCAGCCCGTGGATCCGCACCGCCTCCGCCGGCACCCCCCGCTCCGGGCGCGCCAGGCCCTCGGCGGCGGTAGCGCAGACCACCCGGCCACCCTCCACGCAGACCGCTCCCCAGGACACGATCTCGTGGTGCCGGGGGTCCAGACCGGTGAGCTCGAGGTCGACGACGCAGAACGACGCCTCCCGCCACGGCGTGCGGTCGGCGATCCGCGCGGCATCCCGGTAGGCCCGCGCCGCCTCGCTCCCCGGTCGCATCGGCAGGCCGCGCATCACACCACGCCCTGCCGGAGCTGGACGGCCACCCGGCGCTGGACGGCGGACACGGCGCGGAAGGCCTCCCTGAGCGCTCCGCGGGTCACCGGGTCGAGGTCGGCCGGGGCCAGGTGGTCGTCGGGCCGCCGGCCGGCGCGCAGCTGCTCGACCTGGTGGTCGACCCGGAGCTCCAGCAGCAGGTCGAACGCCTCGGTGAGCGTCCGGGCGTCGTCCGCCGGGAGCGTGCCCGCGTCCGCGGCGGCCCGCAGCCGGGCCGGGGTGGAGGCGCTGGTGACGCCGGCGGCCATGCCGGCCCACCGCGCCAGGTCGACGACGGGCTGCAGCCCACCGCGCTTGAGGTCGAGCCGCCCGGCGTGCTCCCCGCCGTGCTCCACGACGAAGTCCCGCAGGAACCCGGTCGGCGGGCGGTGGCCCAGCGCGAAGCGGGCGAGCAACGCCAGGAACCCGGGGTGGCGCCGGGCGTCCCGGAAGACCTCCGGCAGGGCCGGCCCGCTGCGGATGCCCCACACCGGCCGGCCGTCGACCATCATCGAGACGAGCACCAGCGCCTTCTCCTGCGTCGGGTCGGCGAGCCAGCTGTGCGCGGCGTCCCGCCACCCCGCGTAGGACCGCATGAACAGCGGTGCGGTCGCCACCGCGCCCTTGGTGTCCGCCGGGAACCCGCACGCCTCCAGGCCCGCGACGACGGCCTCGGCGACGGCCCGCAGCTCCGCCCGCATCCCCTCGTCGGCGGTGCCGTACCAGACCAGCGCGCTGTCGACGTCGGACGACGGCACGGCCTCCCGGCGGGCGAGGCTCCCCAGCGCCAGCCAGGTGAACGGCACCGACGGCTCCCCCACCTCGGCGACGGTGAGCTGGACCAGCCGCCGGGTCAGCGCGTCGGAGACCACCGAGTGGATCCCGGCGATGTCGGTGGCGGCCACGCGGGCGTCGTGGAGGGCGAGCACCGCCGGCCGCAGCTGGGCCGACGCGGTCACCAGGTCCTGCACCGTGCGCGCCCGGGCGATCGCCGACCGCAGGTGGAAGCTGCTGCGCGGGGCGGCGGCGAGCAGGTCGGCGTCCTCGAGCACGCCGAGCACCCGGCCCCCGGGGTCGAGGACCGGCAGGTGCCGGATCCCCCGCTCCAGCATGTCCAGGAGCACCTCGCCGCTCATCCGCTCGGCGTCGACCGTGTGCGCCGGGAAGGTCATGACCTCCTCGACGGGCGTGTCGGTGCCGAGCGCGCGGGCGACGACGCGGGCCCGCAGGTCCCGGTCGGTCACGATGCCGAGCCCTCCCCCGCGCACCGCCACGACGGCCGCGGTCGCGCCCGCGTCGGTCATCCGCTCGGCCGCCTCGCGCACCGGCGTGCCGGGGGCGCAGACGACGGGCTCGGTGCGCAGCAGGTCGGCCACCGGGCGGTGGGCGGCGTCCACGACCGGCTCGACCTCGTGCCGGCGGGGCACGGGGTCGGCGAGCAGGGAGCGGGCGACGAAGCGCAGCCCGGCCGGCTGCGCCAGCACCCGGCGGGCGGACGCGGCCGGGATGCGGTAGCAGAGCGTGTCCTCGGCGGCCACCACGCTGAACCGGGCCGGGAGCCCGGACAGCATCGACGCCTGCCCGAACAGCTCGCCCGGACCCAGCTCGTCGAGGACCCGGCCGTCGTGGACGATGTCCAGCGCACCCCGGCGGACCACGCGCAGGTGCTCCACCGGCGCCTCACCCTGCTCGATGAGCAGGGTGCCGGCCGGGAGGTACTCGACCTCGGCGACCGCGGCGACCTGCTGCAGCTCCTCGGCGCAGAGCGCGTCGAACGGTGGCCGGCCCCGCAGGAACTCCGCGACGTCCCTCACCGCCCCGCCCGGCCCCCCTGCAGGGCCCCGCCGCGAGCTCGCGAGTGGTGGGGGGCAGGGGGGTCCTTCTTCAGCGGACGCCGCCGACCGGGACGTCGGTGCGCCCCGGGTCCTCGTCCGGGTCGACGAGGCGTGCGACCGGGACCCCGGTCGCGAGGCCCGACGGGGCCGGGGCAGCGGACAGCGTGTCGACCGCGTGCTCGGGCAGCACCCCGCTGTTGTGCCGGGCGCGCAGCAGGTAGTAGGCCAGCCCGACCAGCGCAATGACGCCGATGAAGACGAAGGCGCCCCACTGCAGGTACCAGTGGTACGGCTCGGTGGCGTTGTAGATCTCCCGCCGCGGCCAGGCCAGGTTAAGCGCCATGCCCGCACCCCACAGCACCGCGAGGATGTTGACCGGCAGGCCCCAGCGGCCCAGCGAGAAGTACTTCCCGTCGTTCCGCTCACCGGGCAGCGGCCAGCGACCCCGGAGCCGGCTGAGCAGCATCGGCACGGTGACCAGCAGGTACGCCAGGTAGATCATGATGATCGCGATGCTGGTGATCACCGTGAAGATCTGCGGCTGCCGGATGTTGATCAGCAGGATGCTGATCGACAGGACGCCGATGACGATCGCGGGCACCACCGGCGTCTTGCGCTTCGGGTCGACCTTCGCCAGCCGGGCGCTGAACGGCAGGTTGTTGTCCCGCGCCATCGCGAACATCATGCGGATCGTCGCGGTGTGCACCGCCAGGCAGCAGACGGTGATGGCGATGACGATGCAGGCCAGGAACACCTTGCCCAGCCCGGTGCCCGCGACCTGGAGCAGCACGTACTGCAGGCCGCCGGTGCTCGACGACAGCTGCGGGTCGTCCAGGTCGCGCACCGCCATGAGGCCGAAGAGCAGGATCAGGCCGCCGAGGACGAACGACGCGGTGACCGCGCGGACGATGGCCTTGGGCGCGGTGCGCCGCGGGTCGATCGTCTCCTCACCCAGCGAGCTGGCGGTGTCGAAGCCGTACATCACGTAGGCCGAGGCCAGCGAGGCGACGAGGAAGGCGCCCAGGTAGCCCAGGTCCCGGCCCTCCCCCATCCCGGCGGTGTCGGTGAGCACCTCGACCGGGCTGCGGGTCATCGCCACGGCCAGGATCACGATGATCAGCACGGCCGCGACCAGCTCGATGAAGACGCCGGCGCTGTTGATCCGCGACATCAGCTTCACGCCGTAGGCGTTCACCACCGTGGTGAACAGGATGAGCGCGCTGCCGAGGATGACGGCGTTGATCGCGAAGTCGTAGGTGCCGGTGCCGTCACCGACGACCTGGAAGCCCGACCACAGCTGGGGCAGCGTGATCTGGTAGGCGAGGACGGTCGCCGACAGCGTCACGATCGATGCCGTGAGCATGATCCAGCCGGCCATCCACGAGGTGGTCCGGCTCCCCAGCCGCTTGGTCCAGTTGTAGAGCGACCCCGCCACGGGGTACTTCGCGGCCAGCTCGGCGAAGCACAGCGCCACCATCAGCTGACCGAGGAAGACCATCGGCCAGGACCAGAGGTAGGCCGGCCCGCCGGCGCCGAAGCCGAAGTAGAACAGCTGGAACGTGCCGGTCAGGATCGAGATGTAGCTCACGCCGGCCGCGAAGCTGGAGAACTTGCCGATGCTCCGGTCGAGCTCCTGCTTGTAGCCGAACTCGGCGAGGTGGGACTCGCCGTCCTGCGTCGTGTGCGCGCTCATGGGCGTCCGTCCGGTGGAGGGGGTGGGGGGAGGGATCAGCCCTGGAACCAGCGAGCCGGCGCCGGGGCGGTGTTGTGCCAGATGTGCTTGGCCTCGCGGTACTCGGCGAGGCCGGACGGGCCGAGCTCGCGCCCGTTGCCCGACCGTCCGAACCCGCCCCACTCCGCCTGCGGCAGGTAGGGGCCGAAGTCGTTGATCCAGACCGTCCCGTGCCGGAGGGCGCGGGCGACCCGCTCGGCCCGGGCGGTGTCGGCGGTCCACACCGCGCCGGCGAGCCCGTAGTCGGTGTCGTTGCCGAGCGCGATCGCCTCCTCCTCCGTGCTGAACCGCTCCACGGTCAGGACGGGCCCGAAGGACTCCTCCTGCACGATCCGCATGTCGCGCCGGCAGTCGGCGAACACCGTCGGCAGGTAGAAGAACCCGCCGGCCAGCTCCGGCTCGTCGGGACGGCGCCCGCCGGTGACCAGCCGCGCGCCCTCGCGGACGCCGGCCGCGACGTACTCCTCCACACCGGCCCGGTGCTCCCCGGACACCAGGGGCCCGCTCTCGGTCGCCGGGTCGAACCCGCTGCCGAGGCGGATGCGCTCGGCGCGCTCGGCCACGGCCGCGACGAACTCGTCGTGGATCTCCTCCTGCACGATGAGCCGGGTGCCGGCCGAGCACACCTGGCCGGAGTGCAGGAAGACCGCCGTCAGGGCGTTGTCGACGGCGGTGTCCAGGTCGACGTCGGCGAAGACGATGTTGGGGTTCTTGCCGCCCAGCTCGACGGTCACCTTCTTCACCGTCTCGGCCGCGGCGCGCAGGATCCACTGCCCCGTGCTCAGGCCGCCGGTGAACGACACCATGTCCACGTCGGGGTGCTCGACCATCGCCGCACCCACCTCCCGGCCACCGAGGACGAGGTTGACCACGCCCGCCGGGGCGCCCGCCTCCTCGAGCAGCTCGGTGAGCCGGATGGTGGTCAGCGGGGTGACCTCGCTCGGCTTGACGACGATCGTGTTGCCGGCCGCGAGCGCCGGTGCGACCTTCCAGGACACCTGCAGGAGCGGGTAGTTCCACGGCGTGATGAGCGAGCAGACGCCCACGGGCTCGTAGACGACGCGGCTGACGACGTCGGGGCGGCCGGCGTCGACCAGGCGGCCAGGGTCCTTGTCCGCCAGGTCCGCGTAGTAGCGGAAGACGGCGGCCACGTCGTCGACGTCCTGGCGGCTCTCGCCGACGGTCTTGCCGGTGTCCAGGGTCTCCAGCCGGGCGATGTCCTCCCGGTCCCGCAGCAGGAGGTCGGCGACGCGGCGCAGCAGGGCACCGCGCTCGGCCGCCGGGGTGCCGGACCACTCCCCCGCGTCGAAGGCCGCGCGCGCGGCGCCGACGGCGGCGGTGACGTCGTCGGCGGTCGCCTCGTCGACCTTCGCGACGACGCTCTGGTCGAAGGGGTTGACGACCTCGCGCTGGTCCGAGGAGGACCCCGCGCGCCAGGTGCCACCGATGAAGAGGTTGGCCATGACACTCCCCGTTCTGTTGCGGTATCCGGCACTGTTGTCGTCGGCGAGACAGCTTGGTCGGTGACTCAAGTCACCGTCAAGATCCCGACCGGAGCGGGCTCGGCCCGCTCCCCCGTCCAGGCGCAGGGAGTACCCGCCCCCTCCCCCAGGCGACCCGGCCGACCGGCCGGGTCCGGCGTCCACCAGCCTGGCGCATCGCCGTCCGCGGAGTGGACCGGGGACGGCGAGCTCCTCCGCGGACACCCGGTCCGCCACGGTCAGCACGCGCTGTCCGAGCTGGCCCGGGCCCAGCAGCCGGGCGCGCTCGACCCCCGGCAGGTACCCGGGGTCCCGGGGCGGCGTCCACCACCGGCCGTCGTCCACGACCGCGGTCCGGATGGCGACGCCGAACCGCGCCCGCACGGGTGCGTCCGGCGGGCCGACGAGGCCGATGGCGCCGCAGTGGACGCCGCGGAGACCGTCCTCCAGGCCCCCGAGACGGCCGTGGAGCCGGCCTCGGGCGCCCCGGTGACCGAGCCGCACGGGACAGCGCGCGGACGAGGTCGACCAGCCCGGTGCCCGGCCGCAGCCGCGCGGTGACCTCCGAGGTCAGCGGCAGCACGGTCCCGGAGCGCTCCACCGTGGCGAGGGGACGTCCTCGGCCCGCTGCATGGCGCTCGCCATCAGCCGGTGAGGTCGCACCGGTGGGCGTCGCCGCCGCTGTCCGTTGCCGGATCCGCGCGACCCCTGACGGGCGTCCACGCCGGACCGCGGACCGCCGTGCCGGCGCGCAGGTCGTCGGAGCGGACCCACGCCTGCGGAGCCGGGTCGGTCAGCGGAAGACGACCGTGCTGGACCCGTTGAGCAGCACCCGGCGCTCGCAGTGCCAGCGGACCGCGCGCGAGAGGGCCAGTGCCTCGGCGTCCCGCCCGACCGTGGCCAGCGCCCGCGGGTCGTGGGTGTGGTCGATGCGGATGACCTCCTGCTCGACGATCGGCCCCTCGTCGAGGTCGGGGGTCACGTAGTGGGCCGTCGCGCCCACCAGCTTGACCCCGCGATCGAAGGCCTGGTGGTAGGGCTTGGCGCCCTTGAAGCCGGGGAGGAAGGAGTGGTGGATGTTGATCGCCCGTCCGTGCAGCGCGGCACATGCCTCGTCGGAGAGGACCTGCATGTAGCGGGCCAGCACCACCAGGTCGGCCCGGTGCTCGTCGACCAGCTCGAGCAGCCGGGCCTCCGCGTCACGCTTGGTCGCCGGGGTCACCGGGACGTGGACGAAGGGCAGGCCGGCGGCCTCGGCCATCGGGCGCAGGTCCTCGTGGTTGGACACCACGGCCACGAGCTCGCCGCCGAGGCTGCCGGCCCGCCACCGGAAGACGAGGTCGTTGAGGCAGTGGCCGAGCTTGGAGACCATCACCAGCACCCGCTGCGGCTTGCCCCCGGTGACCTCGTAGGTCATGCCGAACTCGTCGGCCACTGCCCGGAAGGCGTCCGACAGGCGGTGCGCGTCGGCGTCGTCCCGGCCGACGAACGCCGTCCGCAGGAACAGCTGGCCGCGCACCGCGTCGTCGAACTGCTGGTGCTCGACGATGTCGCAACCGTGTTCGAACAGGAACGAGCTCACCGCGCGGACGATGCCCGGGCGCTCCCGGCAGCTGAGCGTGAGGGTGAAGGGGTGGGACACGGGTGCCTCCTCAGCACTCGACGACGTTGAGCGCGAGCCCGCCACGAGCGGTCTCCTTGTACTTGTCCTTCATGTCCGCACCGGTCTCCCGCATGGTCTTGATCGCCTTGTCGAGGGAGACGTGGTGCCGGCCGTCACCGCGCACGGCCATCCGGGCGGCGGTGACGGCCTTGACCGACCCGACGGCGTTGCGCTCGATGCACGGGATCTGCACCAGCCCCCCGACGGGGTCGCAGGTGAGGCCCAGGTTGTGCTCGATGCCGATCTCGGCGGCGTTCTCCACCTGCTCCGGCGTCCCGCCGAGCACCTCGGCGAGACCGGCGGCGGCCATCGAGCAGGCCGACCCGACCTCCCCCTGGCAGCCGACCTCGGCACCGGAGATGGAGGCGTTCTCCTTGAACAGCAGGCCGATCGCCGCGGCGGTGAGCAGGAAGCGGACCACGCCGTCGTCGGAGCAGGAGTCCACGAAGTCGCGGTAGTAGTGCAGGACGGCGGGCACGATGCCGGCGGCGCCGTTGGTCGGGGCGGTGACCACCCGGCCGCCGGCGGCGTTCTCCTCGTTCACCGCGAGCGCGTAGAGGGTCACCCACTCCATGGCGCGCAGCGGGTCGGTGTCGTCCCGGGCGGCCTCCAGCTGCGCCCGCAGCGTCGCGGCCCGCCGGCGCACCTTCAGCCCACCGGGCAGCACCCCGGGCGTGCGGGTGCCGCGCTCGACGCACTCCTGCATGACCGACCAGATGTGCAGCAGGCCGGCGCGCACCTCCGCCTCGCTGCGCCAGGACAGCTCGTTGGCCAGCATCACGTCGCTGATCCGCAGCCCCGTCTCGCGGGTGCGGGCCAGCAGCTCCGCCCCGGTGCGGAACGGGAAGCGGACGGGTGTGGGGTCCTCGACGATGGCCGGGCGGCCGGCCTCGTCCTGGTCGAGCACGAAGCCGCCGCCGACCGAGTAGTACTCGCGGCGCTGCAACTCGGCGCCGTCGGCGTCCAGGGCCCGGAACACCATGCCGTTGCTGTGGAACTCCAGCCGCTTGCGCCGGTGCAGCACGACGTCGTCGTCCACCGAGAAGGCGATGGGGTGCTCGCCGGCCAGCCGGAGCTTGCCCCCGGTGCGCACGCCTTCCACGCGCGGTCGGGCGGCGACCGGGTCGACGGCGTCCGGCTGCTCCCCCTCCAGACCGAGGACGACGGCCCCGACGCTGCCGTGCCCGTGGCCGGTCGCGCCCAGCGACCCGAACAGCTCGCAGCGCACGCCCGCCGTCCGGGGCAGCAGACCCTGCTCGCGCAGCCCGGCGGCGAACGTCGCGGCCGCCCGCATCGGGCCGACGGTGTGCGAGCTCGAGGGCCCGATGCCGACCGTGAAGAGGTCGAAGACGCTGATCGTCATGCGGAGTCCGCCGCCCGCCGTCGCACACCCAGTCGCGCCATGCCGGCCTCCCCGGTGTAAGCTTGATATATCAGTGAGGGGCTGACGATATGTCGCTCCCTCCGAGGGGGCAAGACCCCGCGTCGGACAGGACTTACGATGCACGCCGTGACTGCTGCCCCGTCGGACCTCGAGATCGTCGGGACGTCGCTGGCCGACCGGGCCTACGTGGCGATCCGCGACCAGTTGATCATGCTGGAGATCCGTCCCGGTGAGCCGATCGACGACGACGAGCTGGCCCGGTCGCTTGGGGTCGGCCGCACGCCGGTCCGCGAGGCCCTCAAGCGCCTGGAGGGCGACCGGCTGGTCGTCACCTACCCCCGCCGCGGGACCTTCGCCACCGGCATGGACATCACCGACCTGGCGCACATCTCCGAGATCCGGGTCCAGCTCGAGCCCCTCGCCGCCCGCCGGGCCGCCGGGCACGCGGCGCGGCACGTGCGCGACGAGCTGGACCAGCTGGCCGTCCGGATCGAGGAGCTGGACGTGAGCCGGGCCGAGCGCGACGAGCTGATGCGCTGGGACCTCGCCGTCCACCGATCGATCTACCGGGCGGCCGGGAACCCGCACCTGGAGGACGTGCTGGTCCGCTACGACAACCTGGCGACCCGGATCTTCTGCCTGTTCCTCGATCGGCTGCCCACGGTCGACCAGCACGTCGGGGAGCACGTCGGGCTGCTCCGGGCGATCGCCGCCGGGGACGCCGACCGCGCGGAGGACCTCGCCCGCGGTCACGTCGTCGGCTTCGAGCGGACCATCCGCGCGGTCCTGTAGCCGAGCGGAGGTCCCCGTCCCTCCTCCCCTCGCAGGCTCGGGGTGAGCCTCCGGACGGGGCCGGCGGAGTGCTGGCGCGTCAGCCGGCCGCCACCGCGAGGGCCACGGCGAGCGCGTCCCGCGTGGCGGCGACGTCGTGGACCCGCACCAGCGAAGCACCCCGCTGCACGGCGAGGACGGCGGCGGTTACCGACCCGGCCAGCCGCTCCCCCACCTCCCGGCCGGTCAGCTCGCCCAGCATCGACTTCCGCGACAGCCCCACCATGACCGGCGCCCCGAGGCTGCCGAACCGCGGCAGCGCGGCGAGCAGGGCGAGGTTGTGGGCGAGGGTCTTGCCGAAGCCGAAACCGGGGTCGACCACCAGGTGCGCGGGCCGGATGCCCGCCGCGACGCAGGCCGCCAGCCGCGCGGCGAGGAAGGCGTGCACCTCGGCCACCACGTCGCCGTAGCGCGGGTCCCGCTGCATGTCCGACGGGGAGCGCTGCATGTGCATGAGCGCGACCGGGATGCCGAGCTCGGCGACCGCCCGCAGCGCGCCGGGCTCGCGCAGCGCCCGGACGTCGTTGACCATGCCCGCGCCCGCCGCGACCGCGGCCCGCACGACCTCCGGCCGCGAGGTGTCCACCGACACCGGCACCGCCACCCGGGCGGCCAGGGCCTCGACCACCGGCACCACCCGCTCCAGCTCCTGCTCGGCCGTCGGCCGTCGGGAGCCGGGGCGGGTGGACTCCCCGCCCACGTCGAGGACGTCGGCACCCTCGTCGGCCAGCCGGCAGCCGCGCTCCACGGCCGCCTCGGGACGCAGGAAGCGCCCGCCGTCGGAGAACGAGTCCGGCGTGACGTTGAGGACCCCGCACACCAGCGGCCGTCCCGACCGGAGCAGCCCGGCGACCGGGTGCACCGCCGGTGACGGAGCCGGGACCGGCAGCTGATCGGTGCGCACGGGCGGTCCTCGGGAGTCGGCGGGGCAACGGGCGACGGGCGTGGGCGCCCTCCTGCACGGTCCCGCCGCGAGCCTGCGCGTGGCGGGACCGTGCAGGAGGGTCCTTCCGCTAGCCGCGGATGCGGGTCATCTCCGGGTCGACGAGCGGCTCCGCCGTCACGGTGGCCGCGATCCGGCGGTCGAAGTACTGGATCTCCACCGCCGACCCGACGCCGGCCGTGGCGGGCAGCCAGGCGTAGGCGATCGGCCGGCCCACCGTGTGCCCGAAGGCCGCGCTGGTGACGTACCCGGCCGGCTCGCCGTCGACGAACACCGGCTCGTGGCCGAGGACGACGCTGGTGCCGTCGTCGATCGTCAGGCAGGACAGCCGCCGGCGCACCGTCTCGTCACCGCGGTCGGCGACCGCCGCGCTGCCGACGAAGTCGCCCTTCTGCTTCCGGACGGCGAAGCCCAGGCCGGCCTCGTACGGGTCGTGCTCGGTGGTCATGTCGGAGCCCCAGGAGCGGTAGCCCTTCTCCAGCCGCAGGCTGTTGAAGGCCGCCCGGCCGGCGGCGACCACGCCGAGGTCCTGGCCGGCCGCCCAGAGCACGTCCCACAGCCGCTGGCCGTGCTCGGCGCTGGTGTAGATCTCCCAGCCCAGCTCGCCGACGTAGGACAGCCGCATCGCGGTGACCGGGACGCCGCCGATCGTGGCCCGCTTGGCGCGGAAGTACTTCAGCCCCTCGTTGGTGAAGTCGTCGTCGGAGACCCGCTGCACCAGGTCGCGGGCGCGCGGCCCCCACAGCCCGATGCAGCACGTTCCGCCGGTGGTGTCGCGGACCTGCACGGAGCCGTCGGAGGGCGCCTGCCGGCGCAGGTGGTCGAGGTCCAGGTTACCGTTGGCGCCGACCTGGAACAGCTGCTCCCCCAGCCGGGCCACGGTGAGGTCGCTGCGCACACCGCCGGCCTCGTCCAGCGCCAGGGTGTAGGTGACCGAGCCGACCGACTTGTCCATCTGGCCGGTGGTGAGCCGCTGCAGCAGGTCCAGGGCGCCGGGGCCGCTGACCTCGAGGCGCTTGAGCGGGGTCATGTCGTACATCGCCACGGCGGTGCGGGTCTTCCACGCCTCGGCGGCCGCGATCGGGGACCAGAACCGCGCCGCCCAGTCGTCGCGCGCCGGCGGCGCCCACTCCTCGGGGAGCTGGTCGACCAGGTGCGCGTTGGCCTCGTACCAGTGCGGCCGCTCCCAGGCGGCGGCCTCGAGGAAGACCGCGCCGAGCTCCCGCTGCCGGGCGTGGAAGGGGCTGACCCGCAGGTCGCGGGGGGAGAGCTTGGGCTCCAGCGGGTGCAGGATGTCGTACACCTCGACGAAGTTCTGCTGCGAGGTCTCCCGGACGTACGCGTCGGTGGTCTGCACCTCCTCGAAGCGGGCCACGTCGCAGCCGTGCAGGTCCAGCTCGCTGCGCCCCTCGACCAGCAGCTGGGCCACCGACCGGGCGACGCCCGCGGAGTGGGTCACCCAGACCGCCTCGGCGATCCAGAAGCCGGCCACGTCCGGGGACTCACCGATGAGCGGTCCGCCGTCCGGGGTGAAGGAGAAGATCCCGTTGAAGCCGGAGTCCACCTTGGTGCCGCGCAGCGAGGGCAGCAGCTCGCGGCTGTGCTCCCACGCCTCGGCGAAGTCCTCCTCGGTGAAGGGCAGCATGGAGGGCATCGCCGAGTCGCTGACGTCGCCCTCGGGCAGGTCGGTGAGCTCGACGGGCATCGGCCGGTGCGCGTAGGAGCCGATGCCCAGCCGGTCGCCCCGCTCGCGGTAGTACAGGTCGCGGTCCTGGTGGCGCAGGATCGGCAGCCCGGCCTCGGTCAGCTCGTCGTTGCGGCCGGCCAGCTCGGCCACCTGGCCGGTCCACACGAGCTGGTGGGCCAGCGGCAGCAGCGGGACGCGCATGCCGACCATGGCCCCGATCGCCGGCCCCCAGAAGCCGGCGCAGGAGACCACGACGTCGGCGGGGATCACGCCGTCCGCAGTCCGCACCCCGGTGACCCGGCCGCCCGCCTGCTCGATGCCGGTGACCCGGGTGTCGCCCTGGAACACCGCGCCGCGGGACTCGGCCCGGCGGGCCAGCGCCACGACGGCGCGGGATGCCTTGGCCAGCCCGTCGCTGGGGATGTGCAGCCCACCCAGGATGCGGTCGCGGTCGACCAGCGGGTGCAGCCGCACGCACTCCTCCGCGTCGACCACCTGCGCTCGGACGCCCCAGGAGGTGGCCCAGCCCTGGCGCCGGTGCAGCTCGGCGAGCCGCTCCGGCGTGGTCGCCAGCTCGAGCCCGCCGACCTGGTTGAAGCACCAGGCGCCGTCGACGTCGAGGCCGAGGAACTTCTCGACGGTGTAGGTGGCGAACTGCGTCATGGTCCTCGACCCGTTCGTCTGGAAGACCAGGCCCGGGGCGTGCGAGGTGGAGCCGCCGGTGAGCGGCAGCGGGCCCTGGTCGACCACGGTGACCCGGTCCCAGCCGCGGGCGGTGAGCTCGTCGGCGAGGTTGGCCCCGACGATGCCGGCGCCGATGATCACCACGCGAGGGGTGCTGGACATGGCGGTTCCTCTCAGGAGGTCGGGGCGGAGTCGGCGTACTCGAGGCAGGCGTCGAGCAGCCAGGTGGCGAGGTAGCCGGCGAAGGACGAGCGGACCAGGACGGCGAACTCCGCGTCGTCGTCCCGGCCGTCGAGCGCCAGCAGGACGACGCCGGCCTGGCCGAGGGTGGTCTGGGCGCTGCTGCCGGGGACGAACACCCGCGGGTGCAGGTCGATCGCGCAGCCCTTGGCGAGCACCTGGCGGGCGCGCGGACCGCTGATGCGCAGGCCGATCCGCTGGGCGGAGACGTCGACGGCGACGCCGCCGACCGGCCGCAGGACGCCGGCCACCTCGGCCTCCAGCGCCTCGGGGGCGGTGCCGGGGCTGGTGACCAGCCACTCGTCGGGGCCGAGCCAGACGAGCCGCCCGTCCCCGGCCGGCACCCAGGTGTTCGGGGTGGTCGGCAGGGCGGCGCCGCGGAGCTGCACCCCGGACGCCGGGTCGACCCGCAGGCCGGCGAGCGCCACGAACGGCTCGGCGGTGACCCGCAGGCCGTCCGGGAGGGCGTCGAGCGCGGTCAGGTACGGCTCCAGCGGGTGGCTGCGGGTGAGCAGGTCAGCCATCGCGGCGGGCTCCTTCCGGGTCGACCAGCACCGAGCCGGTCACCTCGACGGGGACGAGGGTGCCGTCGACGGGCACGTGGACGGTCTCGCCGATCCGCGACCGGCCGCCCTTGACCAGGGCGAGCGCGAACGGCCGCCCGAGCTCGGCGCTGCGGTAGCTGGAGGTGACGTGGCCCAGCATCGGCACCGGGGGCGGTGGCAGCTGGCCGCCGTCGGCGAGCTCCACGATCTGCGAGCCCTCGGGCAGCACGGTGTCCCGGTCGACCGGCAGCAGGCCGACCAGCTGCTTGCGCAGCGGGTCGGAGTTGGCCGGGCGGGCGAAGGACCGCTTGCCGATGAAGTCGGGCTTCTTCTTCGACACCGCCCAGGCCATGCCGAGGTCGTGCGGCGTGACGGTGCCGTCGGTGTCCTGCCCGATGATCGGGTAGCCCTTCTCGGCGCGGAGCACGTGCATGGTCTCGGTGCCGTAGGGCGTGATGCCGTGCGGGCGGCCGGCCTCGATGAGCCGCTCCCACACCGCGCGGGCGTACCAGGAGTTGACGTAGACCTCGTAGGCCAGCTCGCCGGAGAAGCTGATCCGGGCCAGCCGCACCGGCACCCCGCCGAGCGCGGTGTCCCGCCAGGTCATGAACGGGAACGCCTCGTTCGAGACGTCGACGTCGGGGAAGACGGCGCCGACCACGTCGCGGGAGCGGGGCCCGACCACGGGGAAGGTCGACCACTGCTCGGTCACCGAGGCCAGCCGCACCCGCAGCTGCGGCCACTCGGTCTGCAGCCACTCCTCCATCCAGTCGAGGACCTTGGCCGCGCCGCCGGTGGTGGTGAGCACCAGGAAGCGGTCCTCGGCCAGCCGCAGCACGGTGCCGTCGTCGATCACCATGCCGTCGACGCCGCACATGACGCCGTACCGGACCGAGCCGACCTTGAGGCTGCTGATCATGTTCGTGTACAGCCGGTCGAGGAACTCGGCGGCGTCCGGGCCCTGGACGTCGATCTTGCCCAGCGTGGAGCCGTCGAGGATGCCCACACCCCCGCGGGTCGCCGCGCACTCCCGCAGGACGGCGGCGTCCATGTCCTCCCCCGGCCGCGGGTAGTAGCGCGGGCGCTTCCACTGGCCGACGTCCTCGAAGACCGCGCCCTCGGCAACGTGCCAGTCGTGCACCGCGGTGACCCGCTCGGGGTCGAACAGGCGGCCGCGGTCGCGGCCGGCCAGGGCCGCGAAGGCCACCGGCGTGTACGGCGGCCGGAAGGTCGTCGTACCCGTGGCCTGGACCGGGACGCCGAGCAGCTCGGCGGTGATGCCCGAGGCCAGGACGCCGGAGGTCTTGCCCTGGTCGTGCGCGGTCCCGATCGTCGTGTAGCGCTTGACGTGCTCCATCGAGCGGAGGCCGGCGCCGGTCGCCCGGGCGAGGTCGGCCACCGTGGCGTCCCGCTGCAGGTCGACGAACGACGTGCTGCCGTCGCCGCCGTCCGGCACCCGCCACAGCGTCATCGGCGCCGACCCGGCCGGGGTGGCCTCGACGGCCGGCAGGGCCGACTGCTCCCCTGCCGCGAGGCCCAGCGCGGCCAGCGCCGCGTCCGCCACGCGCCGTCCGTCGGCCAGGCAGCCGGCCAGGTCGAGCACCCCGGCGGCGGAGCCGGCGACCGCCACGCCGTCGAGCTCCTCGGCGGGCAGGAAGGCGCCGAGCGCCTCGTCGTAGCGGAGCCGCCCGCGGGCCTGGCTGAACAGGTGCACGGCGGGGTTCCAGCCGCCGCTGACCAGCAGCAGGTCGCAGCCGATCGCGCTGCTGGCGCCGACCTCGCCGGCCGCGAGGGGGGCGACGAGGGCGTGCGTGACCCGCTCGACGCCCTGCGTTCCGGTGACGACGGCACCGGACAGGACACGGATGCCGGCGCGCTCGCAGTCCTGTCGACGCTGCGGTGAGCCCTCCGGCCGGGCGTCGACCACCGCCTGCACCCGCACGCCGGCACGGTGCAGGTCGAGCGCGGCGTCGTAGGCGCTGTCGTTGGTGGTGAAGAGGACGGCCTCGCGACCGGGCAGCACGCCGTAGCGGTGCAGGAACGTGCGGGCACCCCCGGCCAGCATGATCCCGGGCCGGTCGTTGTCCGCGAAGACCACCGGGCGCTCGTGCGCGCCGGCGGCGACGACGACCCGGCGGGCGCGGATGCGCCAGACCCGCTGCCGGGAGACGTTGCGCGGGGCGGCGGTCCCGAGGTGGTCGGTGCGCCGCTCCAGCGCGAGCACGAAGCCGTCGTCGTAGAGGCCGAACGCCGTCGTCCGCTGCAGGTGCAGGACGTCGGGGTGCGCGGCGAGCTCGGCGACCGCCGCCGCGACCCACTCCGGGGCGGGGGCGCCGTCGAGGACGTCGTCGGTGCCGAGCAGCGCGCCGCCGGCCTCGGCCTGCTCGTCGACCAGCGCCACGCGGGCGCCGGCCCGGGCGGCGGTCAGTGCGGCGACCAGCCCGGCGGGGCCGGCCCCGACGACGAGCACGTCGACGTGGTGGTGCACGGCGTCGTACCGGGCGGAGTCGGGGACCTCCGCCAGCCGGCCCTGGCCGGGCAGGCCGTGGGCGACCAGGCCGTCGTACAGCTCGACGGTGGTCGCCAGCAGCATCGGCTCGGGGAAGGGCTCCTCGATCTGCACCAGGCTGCCCGGGTCCTCGGCCCAGGCCGCGGCCACGCCGCGGGGGCGGCCCAGCTTGACGCTGGTGGCGATCGAGTGGCGGCCGGCGGCGAGCAGCGCCGAGGCGAGCGTGTCGCCGGGGTGCCCGGTGTGGGTCTGCCCGTCGAAGGTGAACTCGAGCGTGGTGCTGCGGTCGATGCGGCCGCCCTCGGGCGTGCGGAACGGGGCGCTCATCGGGTGCCCGCCTGGGTGGTGTCGGGGCGCTGGACGCGCTCGAAGCGGTAGGTGGCGGTGTCGCGGACGGCGTTGAACCAGCGCCGGCAGCCGGCCGCGTGCGACCAGCGCTCCTCGAAGCGGCCCTTGGGGTTGTCGCGGAAGAAGACGTACTGCGCCCACTGGACGTCGTCCAGGGCGGCCGGGTCCTCGGGGTAGGGCACGCCGGCCTGGCCGCCGTAGTGGAACTCGACCTCCTCGCGGGGGCCGCACCACGGGCATTCGATGAGCTGCACGGGGATCTCCTGCGGTGGGGTCAGTGGGCCACGGCGGCGGCGCCGTGCTCGTCGACGAGCGCGCCGGTGACGAAGCGGTCGAGGGCGAACGGCGCGACGTGGGGGTGCGGCTCGTCGAGCGCGATGGTGTGCGCCATGCAGTCGCCGATGCCGGGGGTGGCCTTGAAGCCGCCGGTGCCCCAGCCGCAGTTGAGGTAGACGTTCTCGTACGGCGTCCGACCCACGATGGGCGAGGCGTCGGGGCTGGTGTCGACGATCCCGCCCCAGGTGCGCAGCAGGTGCGCGCGGGCGAAGACCGGGAACAGCTCGACCGCCGCGGCCATCTGCCGCTCGATGATGGAGAACGCGCCCCGCTGGCCGTAGCCGTTGTAGGAGTCGACGCCGGCGCCCATGACGAGCTCGCCCTTGTGCGCCTGCGAGACGTAGACGTGCACCGCGTTGGACATGACCACCGTGGGGTGCACCGGCTCGAGCAGCTCGGAGACCAGCGCCTGCAGCGGGTGGCTCTGCACCGGGACCCGGAAGCCGAGCATGTCGGTGAGCGTCGTGGTGTGCCCGGCGGCGCAGAGCGCGACCTTGCCGGCGGCGATGGTGCCGCGGGTGGTCTGCACGCCGGTGACCCGGTCGCCGTCGGTCGTGAAGCCGGTGACCTCGCAGTCCTGGATGAGGTCGATGCCGGCCTCGTCGGCGCGGCGGGCGAAGCCCCAGGCGACGTAGTCGTGCTTGGCGATGCCCGCGCGCGGCTGGTAGGTGGCCCCGAGCACCGGGTACCGGATGTCGGACGAGGTGTTGACGATCGGGCAGATCTTGCGGACCTCGTCGGGCTCGACCCACTCCGCGTCGACGCCGTTGAGCTTGTTGGCCTCGACGCGGCGCACGCTGTCCCGGACGTCCTGCAGGGTGTGCGCGAGGTTGAGCACGCCGCGCTGGCTGAAGAGGATGGGGTAGCCGAGGTCCTCCTCGAGCCCCTCCCACAGCTTGAGCGAGTGCTCGTAGATCGCCGAGCTCTCGTCCCACAGGTAGTTCGACCGGATGATCGTGGTGTTACGGGCCATGTTGCCGCCGGCCAGCCAGCCCTTCTCCAGCACCGCCACGTTCGTGATGCCGTGGTTCTTCGCCAGGTAGTGGGCGGTGGCCAGGCCGTGCCCGCCGCCACCGACGATCACGACGTCGTAGGACTTCTTCGGCTCGGCGTCCCGCCAGAGGAAGTCGGGGTGCTCGGGCAGGTCGGCACCGGGGGTCCGGGGGGTCATCGGTCGGCCTCCGCCAGGTCGGGGTAGAGCGGGTGTCGGTCGGCGAGGCGGGTGACCCGCTCGCGCAGGCGGGTGAGCCGGTGCTCCCCCACGGTGGGCCGCAGGGCCTGGGCGATGACGTCGGCGACCTCGAGGAAGTCCTCGGCGTCGAGACCCCGGGCGGCCAGGGCCGGGGTCCCGATGCGCACACCCGAGCTCACCATCGGCGGCCGGGGGTCGAAGGGCACCGCGTTGCGGTTGACCGTGATGCCGATGGAGTGCAGCCGGTCCTCGGCCTGGCGGCCGTCCAGGGGCGACTCGCGCAGGTCCACCAGCACGAGGTGGACATCGGTGCCGCCGCTCACCACGCCGATCCCGGCCTCGCGGCAGTCGGCGGCCAGCAGCCGGTCGGCGAGGATCCGCGCCCCGGCGAGGGTGCGCTCCTGGCGCTCGCGGAACTCCGGCTCGCCGGCCAGCTTGAAGGCCACCGCCTTGGCGGCGATGACGTGCTCGAGCGGCCCGCCCTGCTGGCCGGGGAAGACCGCGGAGTTGAGCTTCTTGGCCAGGTCGGCGGTGGCGAGGACGACACCGCCGCGAGGGCCGCCCAGGGTCTTGTGGGTGGTGGAGGTGACCACGTGCGCGTGCGGGACCGGTGAGGGGTGCAGCCCGGCGGCGACGAGGCCGGCGAAGTGCGCCATGTCGACCATGAGGTAGGCGCCGACCTCGTCGGCGATCCGCCGGAACTCGGCGAAGTCCAGGTGCCGCGGGTACGCCGACCAGCCGGCCACGATCAGCTTCGGCCGTCGCTCGTGGGCCAGCCGCTCCACCTCGGCCATGTCCACGAGGTGGTCGTCGGACCGCACGTGGTAGGCCGCGACGTCGTAGAGCTTGCCGGAGAAGTTCAGCTTCATCCCGTGGGTCAGGTGGCCACCGTGGGCCAGGTCCAGCCCGAGGATCGTGTCGCCGGGCTGCAGCAGGGCGGACATCGCTGCGGCGTTGGCCTGTGCCCCCGAGTGCGGCTGCACGTTGGCGTACTCCGCGCCGAACAGCGCCGTGAGCCGGTCGATGGCCAGCTGCTCGACGACGTCGACGTGCTCGCAGCCGCCGTAGTACCGCCGGCCCGGGTAGCCCTCGGCGTACTTGTTCGTCAGCACCGACCCCTGGGCCTGCATCACCGCGACGGGGGCGAAGTTCTCGCTCGCGATCATCTCCAGCGTGGCCTGCTGCCGTCCCAACTCGGCGGAGATCGCCTCGGCGACCTCCGGGTCGGCGTCGGCGAGGGACCGGTCGAGCACGCGGTCCAGGACCGCCGTGGCCGGCGGAGCTGGGTGAACCTGGACGGTCATGCCGCCGTCTCCTCTGTCATGGTACGAAGCCGAAGACTGGTATATCAGTCGTCCAGCACAGTAGGGCGGGCGTCGGGCAGGGTCAAGGGGTGCGGCGTGACCGACGTGCCGCCGTCCGCGGTCGGGACCCGTCCGGTCGACGGCCGACGGTCAGCCGGGTCCTCCACCACCGGACGTCGCCGGCTGTCGAGGAGGGTCCGTCGGTCGTAGGTTGGTCAGGTCGCGTGGACCGGCCGTCCCCCCGTCCGCGCGGAGTGCTCGACACGAGCTGGAGGAACGGATGGCGACCAACCGGCCCGACCCGGGCGAGTTCCTCGAACTGGCGCAGCGGATGCTGCGCGAGCTGTTCGGCGATCCGCGGAGCGACGACGAGCCGTGGGCGCAGGCGACGCGTCGTCCGCGCGAGCGCGCCGGGATCCCGCCGGGTGACCACGAGCCCAGCGCCGAGCAGCAGCGCGAGAACCTCACGTTCGCACTCGCCACGCGCGCCGTCGAGGCGCTCGAGGACCTGGCGCTCAACGTCGCGGCGATCCGCCAGCGCCTCGAGCGCACGGACCCGCAGACCTCGGGAGCGCGACCCGAGGACGGGGGCACGACCCGGACGGAGCCGACGCCACCGGGCGGTGACCCGGGTCTCGACCCGACCTGACCGGTAGTCCGACCACGGCCCGACGACGAGGCGGCCGGGCGGCAGCGGTCCGGTCGGCAGTCCGGTGCCGGTTCCGTCCGCAACGGCTCCGAACCGTCCACGACGTGCACGGCCCCACCACCGCTCCCCCGACCGATCTCCGGACGGCGGATCGCCGAGCAGCTCAGTCGTCGTCCCAGTCGTCGTCCCAGTGGTCGTCCCGGTGCTCGTGCCAGCCGCCACCCCCACCGCCGTCCCCGCTGTCGGACAGCGCCGCCCCACCCAGGGCGCCGACGAGGACGAGGACGAGGGAGGCGACGGCGAGCACGACCGCCACGCGCGCCGCCCTCAACCGGCCGGTGGCGGCGGTGGTCAGGGAGGCCCGCACCTGCTCGACCGCGAGCGTCCCGAGCGACCGCCAGCCCGGCGCCGTGCACGCGGGCGGCGCCGGCGGGAGGTCCTCGGTCAACGGGTCCAGGTCGGTCAGGTGGACCGCGGCGAAGGCATCGGCCATCCGCTCGCTGCCCTCGTCCGGCGTGAGCAGGCCGCGGGCCACCGCGTCCTGCAGGTGCTCGACGGTGACCAGCCGGTCGGCGTCCGACGCGCGCATCCGCGGTGCCGACGTGGCCGCGCTGTCCAGATCGATCAGGGGTGGCATGGCTGCTCCTGCCCGAGTGCGACGTGGGGAGCCACAGCCTGCACCCGTGCCCCGGGGACGCGGCAGGTTCCGGCGCGCGCGGGTCCGTGACGACACGAGGCCCCGCGCGGTGGGGCCACCGTGCAGGGCCTCGTGTCGTTCCGTGCCCTCGGGCGCCCCCGGTGCTCGGAGCGGCTGCGGATGCCGGGTGTCCCGGAAGGTGGCGCCACAGCCGGTCCGGCGTGGCTCGCCGTGCCCTGCCGGACGGTCCGGACCGGATCCGACCGGCGTTCGGACCGGCGGGCGACGGGACCGGGACTCAGGCCGGTGCGGGCGCCGCGGCCTCGACCGCCTCGAGGATGAGCCGGGTCGCGGCCTCGGGCTGCGACACCATCGCGGCGTGCGAGGCCGGCACCTCCTGGATCCTCGCGTGCGCGCGCTCGGCCATGAACCGCTGGGTCGCCGGAGGGATCGCCTCGTCCTCGGTGCAGAGCAGGTACCAGCACGGCAGCGTCTTCCAGGCCGGCGGGCCCGACGGCTGGTAGAACCCGGTGCCGCTCCAGGGCCGCTGCGTCGCGGCCATGACGTCCGACGTGCCGCGGTCGACGTCGGCGGCGAAGACCGCGTGGAACTGTTCGGCATCGAGGTAGAGGTCCTGGCCCCCGTCGCCCCCGTCCGCGCCGGTGAACGGCAGGAGCCTGAGCGCGGGCCCCGCGAGGCTGCCCTCGGACGTCTCGAAGACCTGCGCGATGCTCTCGCCCTCGTCGGGCATCCACCCGCTGAAGAACACGAGCGCCTCGACCTGCTCGTTCCCGGTCGCCGCAGCAGAGATCACCGCGCCGCCGTAGGAGTGGCCCACGAGCACGAGCGGACCGGACAGGCTCCGCAGGAAGTCGGCCAGGTACCTCGCGTCGTCAGCGAGTCCCCGGAGCGGGTTGGCGAACCCGATGGCGCGGAAGCCCCGGTCCCGCAGGGCGCGGATCTGCTCCGCGAAGCCGGAGGCATCGGCCCAGGCGCCGTGGACGAGGACGATCGTCGGCTTGGTCCGGGCGGGCTGCGTGGGCATGTCAGCTCCTCGCCTGCGAGGGGGATGGGAGCAGGCAACGCTTCTCCCGCTCCCGGCGACCCGCCAGACCGTCGCGGGCCCGTCCGCGTGCTCGCCGCGCGGGATCCCACCGCGCCCGGCGTGCCACAGCTGTCAGTCGACCGCTGTCTGCTGAGCGGCACGTCGACGTCATCGGCCGGCGAGCTGCGGCGGGCCGGACGGATGGCCGGGTCGGCCACGTGGGGCAGGGGATCGATGCCGAGGACCAGGGCATGCCGCCGCCGGTAGCGCGCCCGGTCACCGCGAGGCGGTCACCCTCGTGAGCCGTCCACGGGGCACGGGCTCGCGACCGCGCACGTGGAGCTGAGACGACACGGCTACGCGGATCCGAGCAGCGCCCGGCACAGGTCCATCACGTCGACGATGCCCACGACCCCGCCGTCCCGGACGACGACCAGGTGGTGGAGCCCCGTCTCCAGCACCGACCGGGTTGCCTCGTCGACGGGTGTGTCGGGTGCGACGGTCGCCGGCTGCCTGGGGAGGAGGTCGCTGATCCGTACCGTCTCGAGGTCCTCCTCGCGCGCGACGGCCCGGGTGATGTCCCGGTCGGTGATGACCCCGAGGGGTGCCCGGAGGCTGCCGTCGGTGGTGACGACGAGGGCGCTGTCGCCGGACGTGTGCATGAGGTAGGCGGCCGCGGCGAGGTGCGCGCGCGTCTCCACGGTCGTGGTGGCCGGTCGCATCACCTCCCCGACCGTCGGTCGCCGGACCGGGTCCGCCACCGGCGTCGTCTCCGGGCGTCCGCTGGTGGACACGTCTGCTCCTTCCCGAGCGGCCCGTCGCCCTGGCGGCGGGCCACTCCGTCGGCGTCGGCCCGGCAGCGGCCCCGGGTGGCCGGCTCGCGCCGATCGGCGAGTGGGGCGACCGGCGACCCCGGCCCCCCTGTGGTCAGGGCCGCGGCAGCACGGTCAGGACCCGGATCACGTGGTCGCGGAACTCGGTCATGTAGTCCTTGAGGAAAGCGGCCAGTGACTCATCGGTGATCTCCCCGTCGTCGCGGAAGACCTCCGGCGAGTACCGGATGTAGGCCTCGGGTGCGGTCATCTGCCGTGCGTTGCAGAAGCACAGCACGCCGCGGAGGCTCTGCTGGGCCAGCGCGGTGCCGATCGCACCGACGGACGCCCCGATCACGCCGGCGGGGATGTGGTGGAAGGAGTTCTGACCCCACGGCCGTGATGCCCAGTCGATGGCGTTCTTGAGCCCTCCGGGGATGGAGCGGTTGTACTCGGGCGTCACGAACAGCACGGCATCCGACCGGGCGATCGCGTCCTTGAGGGCCAGCGCCTCGGGCGGGTAGTCGGTGTCGTGGTCCGGGCTGTACAGCGGCAGGTCGCCGATGGGGATCTCGGTGAAGCGCAGGTCCTCCGGAGCGATGCGGATCAGCGCGCGGGAGAGGATCCGGTTGATCGACGTGGAGGAGAGACTCCCGACGAAGTAGCCGACGTCGTAGCTCGTCTTCGGATGTGCCATCTGCATCCCCTCACAGCCGTCGGTGCCGCGCCCCCGGCGGAGGTCGCGGCGGCCCTGGCGCCGCTCACCGGGAGGCCGCACCGAGGGCCGTCGTCCCCCGTGGCCGTCGGTCCCGCCCCCCGGGGGCGCGTGCGGGGACGTTCGTCGCTCGGCGACGGCCGGGGCAACGGTCAACCGACCCTCGGATGCGGATCGCCGGTGCCGCCGTCCGGAGATGGCCGACCGGGCCGCGTCTGCGGCGACCCGTGGACACCACGGAGGGCGGCCACCGTCCCCAGCCGGTGCTCCTCCGCTCGATGCGCCGTTCCGGGAGCCGGTGCGACGACGAACGCCCTCGTGCCGGGACCACGGCACACGGGGGCACGGGCGCGGGCCCGGACCCCACCGGTCGATGGCCTCCCCGACCGCGAGCTGCCGGACCCCCGACGCGGGCCGCGCAGCCTCCGGGGACCGGCGCCCGGAGGCCCTCGGGTCACATGACTCGCCGGTGGCCGGGCCTGAAGGCACTAGGCGCCCCGCCGTCGGCCGGGACAGACTTCCGCGACGCGTCGGTCCTGCATCCGGTTGCCCGACCGAGGGGATCCCCGATGAGAGACCTGGACGGTTCGGGAGGCACAGCGGTCCCGGAGCTGATCGGACGGACGGCGGAGTTGCGGCTGGTGGAGAGCTTCGTCGGCCGGGCGTTCGGGCACGGTGGTGCGCTCCTGCTCACAGGCGAAGCGGGTGTGGGCAAGACCGTGCTGCTCGACGCCGTCTGCCGGATCGCCGCGACCGGAGGCGCACAGCTCGTGCGGGCGGCAGGCGTCCGGTTCGAGGCCGAGGTGGGATTCGCCGGCCTGAACCAACTGTTCCTCTCCCTGCGTGATCGGCTCGACACCCTCTCGGAGCTGCACCGGGAGGCGCTGTCGGCCGCCCTCGGCATGGGTGCCGGACCGACGGCCGGGCCACTGGTGGTGTCCACCGCTGCGCTCGCCCTGCTCCGGGACGTCGCTGAGCGTGAACCCGTGCTCGTCGTCGTCGACGACGCGCAGTGGCTGGACCGGTCGAGCGCCGGGGTCCTGGGTTTCATCGCCCGGCGGCTCGAGGGGAGCCGCATCGGACTGCTCACCGCCGTCAGGACCCCGGCGGACAGCGTGCTGCTGCAGGCCGGCCTGCCCCGGTCCCGGGTGCCGCCGCTCGACGAGCAGGCGACGACCGAGCTGCTGGACAGCGAGTTCCCCGACCTCGCCGCGTCGGTTCGCCACCGTGTCATGGCAGCGGCGCAGGGCAACCCGCTCGCACTGCTCGACCTGCCGGCGTCGATGACCGATGAGCAACGCCGCGCCGTCGTGCCGCTCCCGCGGGTCCTGCCCCTGGGTGATCGGTTGCAGGAGCTCTTCGCGCACCGCCTGCAGAGGTTGCCGGCCGTCACCCGGAGGATGTTGCTGCTCACCGCGCTCGACGGCACGGGCGACCTCCGGGCACTGCGCGACGGGTCGTCGGGGGACGGCTGGCTGGACGGCCTGGCGCCGGCCGAGCGAGACCGGCTGATCCAGGTCGAGGCGAGCGCGAACCGCTTCCGGTTCCGCCATCCGCTCATCGGCGCAGCTGCGGTCGGCCTGGCGACCAGCGGTGAACGCCGACGGGCCCACGCCGTCCTGGCCGACCTGTCCACCGACGATCCCGAGCGGCGCGCCTGGCACCTCGCCGAGGCCGTCGTCGGTCCCGACGAGCCGGCGGCCGCGCTGCTGGAGGTGGCCGCGGAGCGCGCCCTGCGCGAGGGGGCCGCCGTCCGGGCCGTCCACGCCCTCCTGCGCGCTGCCGAGCTCAGCCCGAGCGGCGCGGACCGGGCGCGCCGCCTGGCCGCGGCCGCCTGCGTCGGCGCCGACGCCGGCGGGCACCTGAGGAGCGTGCCGGAGTGGCTGGGGGCCGCCCGCAAGGCGGACCCGGACGCCGTCGGATCCCTCGAGGTCACGGTGGCCGCCGCCCATCACCTGCTCAACGGGGAGGGCGATGTCGACACGGCGCACCTCGTGCTCGTCCGCGCGCTCGACGACGCCCTCCTGCGCGGGCTCCGGGGGCGTGCGGTCGAGGAGGCGTTGCACCTGCTGGTGCTGGTCTGCCACGTCAGCGGGCGGGACGAGCCCTGGCGGCCGGTCGAGTCGGCGCTGGCCCGCCTGGGGGACGGCTCCCCGGCGGAGCTGTCGGTGTCGGCGCGGCTGTACGGGGACCCGGCGCACGCCTCGGCGGCGCAGCTCGACCGCCTGGAGGGCCTCGTCAGCACACTCGACGACGAGGTGGACCCCACGCGCGTCCTCCGCGTGGCCACCGCGGCCTCCTACGTCGATCGGCTGGCCGCCTGCCGATCGTCGCTGTGGCGGGTCGTGGAGAACGGGCGCGACGGTGGGGCGCCCGGCTCCGCCGTGAACGCCTTGGTGCTGCTGGCCCACGAGGCCTACCGCGAGGGCCGGTGGGACGTGGCCGCACGCGCAGCCGCGGAGGGGATCACCTGGAGCGAACGGCTCGGGTACCGGCTGATCGCCCTGCCGGGGTCGTCCTGCCAGGCACTGCTCGCGGCGGCCCGGGGGGACGACGAGGCCACCCGCACCTCGGCTGACGCCCTCGCGACCTGGGCCGCCTCCCGTGGGGCGGGGATGCTCGACCACTTCGCCGCCTGGGCACGCGCTCTCGCGGCGCTGGGCCGACGGGACTACGAGGACGCCTACCGGCTCACCACCACCATCAGCCCGCCCGGCCGCCTGGCGCCGCACGTCCCGGTCGCCCTGTGGGTCGCCAAGGACCTGGTCGAGGCAGCGGTGCGGACCGGACGCGCGCAGGAGGCACGGGCGCACGTCGCCGCGATGCAGCGAGCCGAGGTCTTCCGGCTGCGTCCCCGGCTCACCCTGCTCCGCGCCGGCGCCGCGGCGCTGGTCGCCACCGGAGGCGACGCGGAGAACTGCTACCGCGAAGCCCTCGCCGTCCCCGGCGCCGAGCGGTTCCCCTTCGAGCAGGCCCGGGTGCAACTGGCCTACGGAGAGCACCTGAGACGGACTCGATCGACCTCCGCTGCCCGGGTGCAGCTGGCTGCGGCCCTGGAGACCTTCGAGCGGCTCGGCGCCCGTCCCTGGGCCGACCACGCGCTGCACGAGCTGCGCGCCACCGGCCAGACGCCCCAGTCGCGCTCCGAGCAGCACCACGATCCTGCGGCGCTCACCCCTCAGGAGCACGAGATCGCTTCCCTGGCCGCCTCGGGACTGTCCAACAAGCAGATCGGCAGCCGGCTCTACCTGTCCCCACGCACGGTCTCAGGTCACCTGTACCGGGCGTTCCCCAAGTTGGGCATCACGACCCGGGCCGCGCTCCGCGATGCACTGTCCCGAGCAGCGCCTCCGCCGGTGTCCGCGGACGACTGACCTCGGTGCCCGGAGTCGAGTCATCCGGCGGATGGAACCCGCACACCTCGACCCCTTACCGTCGCGGCCGTCGTCGGGGATCGGGCTCGCGCGGGCCGGGGTGCAGTCGACTCTGCTGCCACCTCCCGCAGACGGGCGGGGAGGAGCCGTCATGGCGGTGCTGACACGTGGGTTCCGCGGGAGGAGCCAGGACCGCGGCGACCAGCGTCTGCCGCCCGGCCAGTACGACGTCGGGGACGGCTTCCCGGTGCTGTCCGCCGGACCCACACCCCGCACGCCGCCGGCCCGCTGGGACCTCACGGTCCACGACCAGACCGGCGAGCTGCGCCGGTGGAACTGGGAGGAGTTCCGCGCCCTGCCGCGCGAGGCGCTGTCGGTCGACATCCACTGCGTCACCACGTGGTCGAAGTTCGACACCCGTTGGGAGGGCGTCTCCCTCGACACCCTGCTGCAGGACGCGCCGGCCACGGCACGCCACGTGCTGGCCTCGTCCGACGGCGGCTACACCACCAACCTGCCGCTCGAGGAGCTCACGGGGGGCCGGGCATGGGTGGTGGACACGTACGAGGGGCAGCCCCTCGCGCCTGAGCACGGCGGACCGGCTCGGCTGCTCGTACCGCACCTGTACCTCTGGAAGAGCGCGAAGTGGGTGCGGCGCCTGACGCTGCTGCCGCACGACGAGCCCGGCTTCTGGGAGACCTTCGGCTACCACAACCACGGTGACCCATGGCGCGAAGAGCGGTACAGCGGCGACTGACCTGGTTGCGCGCCCGGCTGCTGGAGAACCGGCCGGAGAGCTCCCGCGTGCACCGGCTGGTGTTCGACGTGCCCGACTGGCCCGGGCACCTGCCGGGCCAGCACCTGGTCGTCCGGCTCACCGCCGAGGACGGGTACACCGCCATGCGGAGCTACTCCGTGGCCTCGCCTCCCGAGACCCCCGAGCTGCACCTGCTGGTCGAGCGCCTCGAGGGCGGTGAGGTGTCGCCCTACCTCGTCGACGAGCTGACCGGGGACGACGAGATCGAGCTGCGCGGACCCATCGGCGGCTACTTCGTGTGGTCCTCGGCCGCCGACCGCCTCGGTACGGAACAGGCGCGGCGGCCGGTGCAGCTGGTGGCGGGTGGGTCGGGCGTCGCCCCGTTCGTCGCCATGCTGGACCACCACCGTCAGGTGGACGGCGCCACCCGCGTGCGCCTGCTCTACTCCGCGCGCACCGAGGACGACGTCCTGGCCCGGGACGTGCTCGGGCCCGAGACGACGGTGACGCTGACCCGGCAGTCGCCTGCCGGCTGGGCCGGGGAGTCCGGCCGGGTCGACGCCGACATGCTGCGCCGGTGCACCTTCGGGCCGGAGGAGGACCCCCGGATCTTCGTCTGCGGCGCCACGGCGTTCGCCGAGGCCGTGAGCTCGACCCTGCTCGATCTCGGCCACCCACCGTCGTCCATCAGGATCGAACGCTACGGGAGCTCCGAGGAGCCGCCATGACCGAACCGACCGCCACCGTGGACACCACCGCTGCCCGGCGGCTCGACGGCAACGCTGCCGCCGGCATGCTCGCCGAGCTCTTCGCGGTCGACGTCACCACCGCACGTTCCCGCTGCGCCTCCTGCGGGACGACGTCGATGCTGGGTGCCCACCACCTGTACGCGGACGCGCCGGCGCTCGTGCTGCGGTGCCCGGACTGCACCGACGTGGTCCTCCGCTACGCGGTGCAGGAGGGACGCATCCTCCTCGACCTGCGCGGCGCGCAGCTGCTCACCGTCCCCGCGCCCGCCGCGACGGACGAGTCGAATGGCGCATGAAGGCGTCGCCTCCCCACCCCTAGCGTGGCGCCCTGCCCGCATCTCCCCACCCACCGCTCTCGACCAGGGTGCGGGCCGCATCGAGCGCACTGGGCCGATGGCGCCGTCGTTCCCGGGTTCCCACCAGGAGGATCGGATGTCGACGCACACCACTGACCTCTTCCTCCTCGAGGACCTCGAGGAGGTCGGGCGGACCGGTGAGCTCGCGCAGAGCGATCTGGACGCGCTGCGCGCCGTCGCGGACTGGATCACGACCTTCGTGGTCAGCCCGCACGAGGACCTCGGCCGCGCAGGGCCCGTGTGCCCCTTCGTCCCCGGCGCCCTGGAGCGCAGGACGCTCTGGCTCGCTCCCGAGCGGATCGCCGACCGGGACGTGCCCCAGGTCGTCGAGCTCGTGAACGGCTACAGGAGCCGCTTCCTGGCCACCGGACCCACTGACGGGGACGACGCGGACCACAGCGTGATCGTCGTCGTCTTCCCCGACCTGTCGGCAGATCGCGCGCGAGGCGTCTTCGACGAGGTCCTGCGGGAAGTCGCAGCCCCGTCGTACGTCGAGGACGGGATCGTGTTCGGGCCGTTCTACGAGGGCCATGCGGGCACGGCGATCCACAACACGAGCTTCCACCCGTTCCGGTCACCCGTGCCGTTCCTGTTCGTGCGGCGCGGCGTGATCGGCGACTGGGAGTTCTTCCTGGACGAACCGGACTGGCTCGACCACTGGGCCCACCGCTTCGGAGCGTCCGCAGTCCACGCGCTCGCCGAGCAACTACGCCGCTCACCCTGGCGCGCGCGGCGCGACTGACAGCCCGGCCGCTCCCGGCACCTGGACGGAGGAACGCGTCATGGAGACGCCGCACCCCCTGCTCGCCGCGATCCGCGAGGCGGTCCGCGGCCCGGGCTGGGCGCCCGGACGGCGACCCACCGGCGGGAGGATGCCGTCCCTGGACGGGGCCACCGCATGGCTCAACTCGCCGCCGCTGACGACCGAGGGTCTGCGCGGCCGGGTGGTCGCCGTCGACTTCTGGACCTACACCTGCATCAACTGGCTGCGCACCGCGCCCTACGTCCGCGCCTGGGCCGATGCCTACCGGGACGCCGGACTGGTCGTGCTCGGCGTGCACACCCCCGAGTTCGCGTTCGAGCACGACGTCGACAACGTCCGCCGGGCGATCGGGGACCGGCAGATCACCCACCCCGTCGCCGTGGACGACGACTACGGGATCTGGACCGCCTTCGCCAACATGTACTGGCCGGCCCTGTACGTCGTGGACGCGCAGGGGGACATCCGCTTCACCCACTTCGGCGAGGGCGCCTACGAGGAGTCCGAGCAGGTCATCCGGCACCTGCTCGGCGAGGCGGGTGTCGGCGACCGGCTCCCGGAACCGGTCACCGTCGACGCCTCCGGCATCGAGGCCCCCGCCGACTGGGCCGACCTGGGATCGGCGGAGAACTACCTCGGCGCCGAGCGCACGGACGGCTTCTCCTCGCCGGAGCTCGCGGCCATCGGCGCGACGCGTCGCTACAGCACCCCGTCGCGGCTGGCTCCCGGCTCCTGGGCCCTCGACGGGGCGTGGACGGTGCAGCCGGACGCCGTGCGGCTGGACGAGCCCGGCGGACGGATCGCCTACCGGTTCACCGCCCGCGACCTGCACCTGGTCCTGGCGCCGCCGTCCTCCGGGACTCCGGTCCGGTTCGGCGTGCGCCTCGACGGAGCCCCGCCGGGCCCGCACTCCGGTGACGACGTCGACGACGACGGCGCCGGCACGGTGAGGGAGCCGCGGCTGTACCAACTCGTCCGCCAACGCGGCCCCGTGCCGGAGCGCACGTTCGAGATCACCTTCCTCGACGCGGGCGTGCAGGCCTACGCCGTGACCTTCGGCTAGGCCGGCCCGCGCCGGATCCCGACCCCCGCACAGAGAGGCACAGCTGTGACCGCAGTCGCGCAGGAGACCGGCCAGGCCATCCGCCCGTTCACCGCGGACGTGCCCGAGGAGGCGCTCGCCGACATGCGCCGGCGCATCGCCGCGGCGCGCTGGCCCACCCGGGAGCTGGTGACCGATCGCGAGCAGGGCGTGCAGCTGGCGACGATGCAGGAGCTCTGCCGCTACTGGACGACCGACTACGACTGGCGCCGGTGCGAGGGGAAGCTGAACGCGCTCCCCCAGTTCGTCACCGAGATCGACGGGGTGGACATCCACTTCGTCCACGTGCCGTCGCCGCACGCGGAGGCGCTGCCGTTGATCATGACGCACGGCTGGCCCGGCTCGGTCGTCGAGCTGCTCGAGACCGTCGGCCCACTCACCGACCCGGCTGCCCACGGCGGACGTGCCGAGGACGCCTTCCACCTCGTGCTGCCGTCCCTGCCCGGCTACGGCTTCTCCGCCGAGCCGACCGAGCTCGGCTGGACCTCCGGCCGCGTCGGGCAGGCCTGGGCGGAGCTGATGCGCCGCCTCGGCTACTCCCGGTACGTCGCCCAGGGCGGCGACGTCGGCGCCGGCGTCACCGACGCGATGGGCCGGCAGGCCCCCGAGGGTCTGCTCGGCATCCACCTCAACCTGCTGGTCACCGCGCTGGCGGGCCCCCTGCCGGGCGACACCGAGGAGGAGCGTGCGGCGCTCGAGGCGATCTCGACGTTCCAGGCCAGCGGCTTCGCGTACTTCCTGGAGCAGGCCACCCGGCCCCAGACGATCGGCTACGCCCTGCTGGACTCCCCCGTGGCGCTCGCCGCCTGGCTGCTCGACCACGACACCGACAGCTACTACAAGATCGCCCGCGCCTTCGTCGACGGGCAGCCCGCGGGCAACCTCACGCGGGACCACGTCCTCGACAACATCACGCTGTACTGGCTGACCGGCACCGGCGCCTCGGCCGCCCGGTCCTACTGGGAGGACTTCGGAGTCGCCGCCCGGGCGGCCGCTGCGGGCCAGGCCCGACCGGAGGTCTCGGTCCCGGTCGGCTTCACCACGTTCCCCGGCGAGATCTGGCGGACGCCACGCAGCTGGGCCGAGCACAGCTACGCCACGCTCGCGTACTTCAACGAGGTCGACCGGGGCGGCCACTTCGCCGCCTGGGAGGAGCCGGAGCTGTTCGCGACCGAGCTGCAGGCCGCGTTCCGTCCGCTGCGCGCACCCCAGGTCCCCGAGCCGCGCCGCTGATCACCGGCCCGGCGGCGTCAGGGACGCCGGCCGTCCCTGACGCCGCCCTGCAGTTTCCCCGCAGATCGCCAGCAGAGGGGCAGGACCATGACCGCAGTCGCAGAAGAGACGGGCCGGGCCATCCGCCCGTTCCGGGTGGACGTGCCGGACGAGGCGCTCACCGAGCTGCGCAGACGCATCGCCGCGACCGTCTGGCCCGACCGGGAGACGGTCCCGGACTCGTCGCAGGGCGTGCCGCTGGCGACCATGCAGGAGCTCGCGCGCCACTGGGCGACCGAGTACGACTGGCGCAGGTGCGAGGCGAGACTGAACGCGCTGCCGCAGTTCGTCACCGAGATCGACGGGCTGGACATCCACTTCGTCCACGTGCGGTCACGGCACGACGACGCGCTGCCGCTGGTCGTCAACCACGGCTGGCCCGGCTCGATCATCGAGCAGCTGAAGATCATCGACCCGCTGGTGGACCCGACAGCGCACGGGGCGAGCGCATCCGACGCCTTCCACGTGGTGATCCCGTCGATGCCGGGCTACGGGTTCTCCGGCAAGCCGACGAGCACGGGCTGGGGCCCCGAGCGCATGGGCCGGGCCTGGGCGGAGCTGGTGCAGCGGCTGGGGTACACCCGCTACGTCGCCCAGGGCGGCGACTGGGGCGCGTTCGTCGTCGACCAGATGGGGCTGCAGCAACCGCCGGGACTGCTCGGCATCCACACCAACATGCCCGCCACCGTGCCCGCCGACGTCAACACCGCCGCACAGGCGGGCGACCCCCCGCCGCCCGGCCTCTCGGCCGAGGAGCGACGCGCCTACGAGCAGCTGATCAGGACGTTCGGGCAGGTCGAGTACGCCAGGTACATGGCTGCCCGCCCGCAGACCCTGTACGGCATCGCGGACTCCCCCGTCGGCCTGGCCGCCTGGCTGCTGGACCACAACGACGCCGACGGCCAGCCGGCCGCGGCGATCGCCGCGGCCCTGGACCGGACCACGAGCGCCACGGGCGAGCTGACGCGCGACGAGGTCCTCGACAACATCACGCTCTACTGGCTGACCGGCACCGGCGTCTCGGCGTCCCGGCTGTACTGGGAGTACCGGGGCGGCTTCTTCGACGCCAAGGGCGTCACCATCCCGGTGGCGGTCAGCGTCTTCCCCGGCGAGCAGTACGAGGCTCCGCGCAGCTGGACGGAGCGGGCCTATCCCCAGCTGGTCCACTACAACCGGCTCGACAGGGGCGGTCACTTCGCCGCATGGGAACAGCCGCAGCTGTTCGCGGCGGAGCTGCGCGCGGGCTTCCGGTCCCTGCGCGGACCCGACATCCCCGGACCGCGCCGCTGACCACGGCGCGCCCACCGTCTCGGAGGACATCCCCCGCGACGGGGCGGTGCTCCGCTGCCCGTGGGTCCCCGGTGGCCGACGGGCACGGACGAGGTCGACGGCCGAGGGGCCGGTGCGGTGCTGGTCCCCGCGGTCCGCTCGTGGCGCACGCCCGGGCCGGGGTGCCGGAGCGGCACCTCCCGCGGCGTGACCGCGACGGCCGATCACACCGGAAGGCGGTTCCGATGGCGACGGACCGGCAGGACCCCGCGGAAGCCGGCCGGCCCCGACGCGGGTCACCGGACCGGCGCCGACCCGAGCCCGACCGGCCACCGCCGTGGCGCACGGAGGGTGCCCCGAGCGGGCGAGGCGACCAGCCCCCGCACCGCCCACGCAGCGGCGGGTTCCTGTGGTGGGTGGCGGCGGCGCTGGCCGTCAACTGGGTCCTGATGTCGCTGCTGGTCCGTCCGGAGCCGCGCACCGACGTCTCGTACACGTTCTTCGTCGAGCAGGCGGACGCGGACAACGTGCAGACCATCACCGCGACCGGCAACGCGATCCAGGGGGTCTTCGACCGGCCGGTGTCCTACACCGCGGGCGAGGGGACCGCGACCGACGTCACCACGTTCGCCACCCAGCGCCCCGCGTTCGCCGAGGACGACCTGTTCCGGACGCTGGAGGACAACGGCGTCGAGGTGAACGCGACCCCTCCGGACGCTCCGCCTCCGTTGTGGCAGCAGGTCCTCCTCGGGTTCGGCCCCACCCTGCTGGTCGTCGGTCTGCTGCTGTGGTTCCTGCGGCGCAGCGCCTCGGGGCTCAGCGGGGGGCTCGGCAGCTTCGGCCGGTCCCGAGCGACCCGTCACCAGCCGGAGACCGGGCCGCGGACGACGTTCGCCGACGTGGCCGGGATCGACGAGGTCGAGCACGAGGTGCGCGAGATCGTCGACTTCCTCCGGGACCCGCAGCGCTACAGCCGGCTGGGCGCGCGGATCCCGCGGGGCGTGCTGCTCTCCGGCCCGCCGGGCACCGGGAAGACGCTGCTCGCCCGGGCCGTGGCCGGGGACGCCGGGGTGCCGTTCTTCTCCGTCTCGGCCTCGGAGTTCATCGAGGCGATCGTGGGGGTCGGCGCCAGCCGGGTGCGCGACCTGTTCGACCAGGCCAAGCAGGTGGCGCCGTCGATCGTCTTCATCGACGAGCTCGACGCGATCGGCCGGGCCCGTGGCGGTTCCTTCTCGGCGGGCGGGGTCGATGAGCGGGAGCAGACGCTCAACCAGATCCTCACCGAGATGGACGGGTTCGAGGGCAACCAGGGCGTCGTCGTCCTGGCGGCCACCAACCGCCCGGAGATCCTCGACCCGGCCCTGCTGCGGCCCGGACGCTTCGACCGCCGGGTGGGCATCAGCCCACCCGATCGGAGCGGCCGGCTGGAGATCCTGCAGGTGCACACCCGGCACGTGCCGCTCGCACCCGACGTGGACCTCGCCGGGCTGGCCGCCGCGACGCCGGGCATGGTGGGGGCCGACCTCGCCAACCTGGTCAACGAAGCGGCCCTGGCGGCGGCCAGGCACCACCGCGACCTGGTCTCCGCCGCCGACTTCGGCGAGGCACTGGAGAAGACCCTGCTGGGCAGCGTGCGCGGCATCATGCTCTCGCCCGAGGAGAAGCTCACCACCGCCTACCACGAGTCCGGCCACGCCCTGCTCGGCATGCTGACCCCCGGAGCGGACCCGGTGCGCCGCGTGACCATCATCCCGCGGGGGCAGGCGCTCGGCGTGACCGTGCAGACCCCGCAAGCCGACCGGTACGGCTACACGGAGAGGTACCTGCGCGGCCGCATCACCGGGGCGCTCGGGGGCCGCGCCGCCGAGCGCATCGTCTACGGCGAGGTCACGACAGGAGCCGAGAGCGACCTCGAGCAGGCCACCCAGCTGGCCAGGCAGATGGTCGGCCGCTGGGGCATGTCCCCGGTGGTCGGACCGGTCACCGTCCTGCCCCGACCCGGGCAGGAGCAGCCGTTCGGCCTCGACGGGGTCGCGCCGGCCACCAGGGAACTCGTCGACGAGGAGGTCCGGCGCCTCGTCGAGGAGTGCTTCGGAGAGGCGGTCGAGACGCTGCGGGGCAACCGGGAGCGGCTCGACCGGCTGGCGCACACGCTGCTCGAGCGGGAGACCGTCGACGAGGACGAGGCGTACGCCGCCGCCGGCGTCGCCCGCGACACCGCACCGGCCGCCGTCGCCCGCGGGGAGGTCCCCGGCGCCCGCCGGGCGCCGGGGCTGCCGCCCGACGCGGAGGCCGTGGCCGGCACCGGGCAGCCGCTGCTCTCCGACCGGTGACCGGGCCGCGGGTGCCGGGAACCCGGGTCCCGTGGGTCGGGCGACCGGGTCGAGGAGGACGGTGTGGCCGCCGGTGACGTCCACCGTCGCGACCGAGCCGCGGGTGCCCCCAGTCAGATGACCGATGCCCGGCTGCCGGGCCGGACCGGATGCTCGGCGGACCAACGGGACGTGCGGTCGGCCGGCCCCTCACGGGCGGTGGCCGCCCGTCCCCCGACCGGGAGGTGTGCCGGCATGGGGACCGGGATCTTCGGTACCGACGGGACGGATCCGGAGGAGGACTCGGGCGTCCTCGACGCCCGGGACACGCTGGAGGACCTCGACGGGGTCGCGGACGTCCTCGACAGGGGCTGGTCCCCGGCGGAACGGCCGTGGGGCGTGGACGAGTGGGGGATCACCGAGCGGGAGGAGTCCACCGGGGAGAGCCTGAGTGGTCGCCTCGCCCGCGAGCTGCCGGAGACCGACCGCACCGAGGGCGACGGCCTCGGCGACACCTCGGACACCGACGGCGAACCACTCGACGACGAGGTCGGTGACCGGCGTGCCGGGCGGCTCGTGGAGGACGACGGTCGCTGGGACGACGACGAGCCGGAGCTGCACGCCTCGGACGTCGGCATCGACTCCGGCGCCGCCTCGGCGGAGGAGGCGGCCGTGCACGTCGTCCCCGAGCGGGACGCGGACCGGTTCGCCACCTGGGGGGACCCGTCCTGAGCGCGGGCGTCACGGTGCTCCCGGTCGCTCTCCTGCGATCACCACGAGCCATCCGTGGCCCTCGTGGACGCGGAGTGCGTGCTCGGCGCGCTCCAGCGGGGTGGGATGCCGGTCCCCCGCCGGGGCGACGGCCGCGTCGCCGGGCGCTGACCCTGGTGCACGCGGAGGACCGACCACGCGGGAGACGTGACCGAGGCCCGGTCACGGCCGAGGCCGAGACCGGGGTCGCCGGGCGGCCGGCACAGCGCTCACCACCCCGGAGGACCTGCCGCAGCGGCAGGTCCTCCGGGCCGGTGTGTGTGCGGCTACGGCGCCATCACGACGGCCCCGCTGTCCCGGACCTGGGTGGTCCGGTCGAGGAGCTCCCCGACCGAGATCCGACGGGCCGACGGCGGTGGGTCACCGGCTCCACCGCAGGCGGCGGGCGGACGGGCGTCCGGTGTCACGGCCCGCCCGGCACGTCGACGGCCCCTGGCCGGCCCCTCGGTCCCCGGGGGCCTGCGGACCGTGCTGCTCACGGCGCCGGACTCGGCGCCTCGTCGGAGAGGACGGCCTCGCGCGTCGGCTGCTCCTCGCCGTCGCTCGCCTTGGCGCGCTGCCGCCACGTCGTCAGCGCCCGCTCGGTGTAGCCGTTGGGTTCCCGGCGTCCGGAGAAGACCAGGTCCAGCGCGGCCTGGAAGGACGGGCTGGCGTCGAGGTCGGCGCACATCGGCTGGTAGCCCGGCTCGTTCGCGTTCTGCTCGTCGACCACGGCGGCCATCCGGGCGAAGGTCTCCCTGACCTGGCCCTCCTCGACCAGGCCGTGGTGCAGCCAGTTCGCGATCTGCTGGCTGGAGATCCGCAGCGTCGCGCGGTCCTCCATCAGGCCCACGCCCTCCAGGGTCGGCACGGTGGAGCAGCCGATCCCCAGGCCGACCCAGCGCACCACGTAGCCCAGGATCGACTGCGCGTTGGTCTCCAGCTCGTGGCGCTTCTCCTCCTCGGACAGGGCGGCGCCGCCGTCGGGCAGCACGGGGGGCACGAGCAGGCCGCGCCGGTCGGCCAGGGGGCGCTGCTTCAGCTCCTCCTGCACCGCGAGCACGTCGGTCTCCAGGTAGTGCAGCGCGTGCAGCGTCGCGGCGGTCGGCGAGGGCACCCAGGCCGTGTTCGCCCCGGCCTTCGGGTGCCCACCCTTGGTGTCGAGCATCTCCCGCATGGCCGCGGGCTTGGCCCACATGCCCTTGCCGATCTGCGCCTGCCCGGCGAAGCCGGCGCGCAGCGCCACGTCGACGTTGCGGTCCTCGTAGGTCTTCAGCCAGGTCTGCGACCGCTGGTCGTCCTTGCGGACGACGGGGCCGGCCTCGAAGTCGGTGTGGATCTCGTCGCCGGTGCGGTCGAGGAACCCGGTGTTGATGAAGATGACCCGGTCGGCCGCGCGGGCGATGCAGGTCTCCAGGTTGGTCGAGGTCCGCTTCTCCTCGTCCATGATCCCGATCTTGAGCGTCGTCGGCTCCAGGCCCAGCGCCTCCTCGACGGCGGCCAGCAGCTCCACCGACAGCGACACCTCGTCGGGGCCGTGCATCTTGGGCTTGACGATGTACACGCTGCCGGTCCGGGTGTTGGAGTACCGCCCGCCGCCGCGCAGCTCGTGCAGCGCGGCGGTCGCCGAGACGAGGGCGTCGAGCACCTCCTCCAGCAACGGCTCGCCGTCGGCGGTGCGGACGGCGTCCAGGCGCATGTGGTGCCCGACGTTGCGCACGAGCAGCAGCGCCCGGCCGGGGAGGACGAGCTCCTGGCCGTCGGCGCCGACGTAGGTGCGGTCGCCGTGGATCGAGCGCGTCACCGTGCGCCCGCCCTTGCCGAAGCTGGCGGTCAGCTGCCCCGTGCGCAGACCGAGCCAGGTCCGGTAGGCGCCCACCTTGTCAGGGCCGTCGACCGTGGCGACGGAGTCCTCCAGGTCCACGATGGTGGTCACCGCGGACTCCAGCGCGACGTCGGACACCCCGGCGTGGTGCTGCTTCCCGACCGGTGTCGACGGGTCGACCGTCAGCTCCAGGTGCAGCCCGTGGCGGCGCAGCAGCACCCCGCTGGGCCGGTCGCCGTCCCCGTCGCCGGGCCGGTGGCCGGCGAACTGGGCAGGATCGGCCAGGCCGGTCGTGCCGGCGGCGGTGTCCACGGCGAGTTCCCCGGGTGAGGGGACGCGGTAGGCGACGGCGTCCGCGTGGCTGCCGTCGGCGAGCGGGAAGAAGCGGTCGAGCAGGCGGTCTGCCTCGGCGATGACCTGCGCACCGCGCCGCTCGTCGTAGCCGGGTGCCAGCTCGTGCTCCAGGGGCAGGGCGTCGGTGCCGTAGAGCGCGTCGTACAGCGAGCCCCAGCGGGCGTTCGCGGCGTTCAGCGCGTACCGCGGCACGGTCGCCGGGACCACCAGCTGGGGACCGGGCACCTCGGCGATCTCGCGGTCCACGTTCTGCACCCGGACCGTCGGCTCCTCCAGCGGCAGCAGGTACCCGATCTCGGACAGGAACGCCTCCAGCGCCTCGGCGTCGCCGGCCCCGTTCTCCCGGTGCCACGCGTCGATGCGCTCCTGCAGCTCGTCCCGGCGGCGCAGCAGCTGGTCGACCCGCCCGGCGAACCGCTCGTGCAGGGCGGCGACGGTCGACCAGAACCACGCCGGCTCCAGGTCCAGGCCGACGAGCAGCTCGTCGGCCACGAAGTCCCGCAGCGCGGGGTCGATCCGAAGTCCTCCGTCAGCGGTTCCGTCGCTCACGATCTCCACACTCGTCTCCCTCGTCGTCCCCGGGACCCACCGTCCCGCTGGTCAAGGTCTACTCCCGGCCGGATCACCGACGTGTCCCGCCCCTGTTCCCGTGCCCGCCGCCCGCCCGGAAGGTGCGGGGCTCGGCGGTACGAGTGTCGGGGACGGCGAGTCGCGGAGCCCGGCTCCGCGAGCGGCCTCGGCCCGCGGACGCAGGCGTCCCGCAGCTCGACGCCGTCGGACGCCGGCCCGCCGCCGGGCCGTCCCGGCGGACCTGCATCGTGCCTGGCCGAGGATGGTCAGCGGCTCCCCCGCAGGCGTCCATGGCTCAGCCGGGCCCGGAGCCGCCCCATCCGCTCGTGGTGGAGGTCGACGTCACGCAGCTCGGCCTCGTCGTGGCCGCGGACCATGCCGGGCAGCCGAGCCAGGTCGACGGCCACCCCGTGGTTGCCGGCCGTGGGACGGTCGACGATCTCCGCCCGTGGGTCCTGGCCGCCGTGGTCGACGTCGGGGTGCGGCACGTCCGGACGGCCGGCGGCGTCACCGCCGCCGGCCGTACCCGGGGTCAGAAGTTGCCGCGCTTCTCCTGCTCGCGCTCGATCGCCTCGAACAGCGCCTTGAAGTTGCCGATGCCGAAGCCCAGCGAGCCGTGCCGCTCGATCAGCTCGAAGAAGACGGTCGGCCGGTCGCCGAGCGGCCTGGTGAAGATCTGCAGCAGGTAGCCGTCCTCGTCGCGGTCGACCAGGACGCCGCGCTCCTGCAGTTCCTCGATGGGCGCACGGACCTCGCCGATGCGCGCCCGCAGCTGCGGGTCCTCGTAGTAGGAGTCCGGCGTGGTGAGGAACTCGATGCCCTCCGCGCGCAGCGCGTCGACCGTGGCGAGGATGTCGTTGGTGGCCAGCGCGACGTGCTGGGCACCCGGGCCGCCGTAGAACTCCAGGTACTCGTCGATCTGGGACTTCTTCTTGCCGACCGCCGGCTCGTTCAGCGGGAACTTGACCCGGTGGTTGCCGTTGGCGACGACCTTGCTCATCAGCGCCGAGTAGTCGGTGGCGATGTCCTCGCCGACGAACTCGGCCATGTTGGTGAAGCCCATGACCCGGTTGTAGAAGTCGACCCACCGGTCCATGGCGCCGAGCTCCACGTTGCCGACGACGTGGTCGACGGCCTGGAACAGCCGCTCGGGGGCGCCGTCCCGCTTGACGTGGGTGGAGCGGCGCGCGACGTAGCCGGGCAGGTACGGGCCGGTGTAGCGGGAGCGGTCGACCAGGGTGTGCCGGGTGTCGCCGTAGGTGGCGATCGCACCGATCCGGACGGTGCCGTGCCCGTCGCTGAGGTCGTGCGGCTGCTCGAGGACCGTGGCCCCCTGGGCGGCGGCGTGCGCGATGCACCGGTCGACGTCCGGGACCGACAGGGCGATGTCGACGATGCCGTCGCCGTGCTCGCGGTGGTGGTCGGCCAGCGGGCTGGCGGGGTCGTAGGCACCCGTGATGACGAAGCGAGCCGCGCCGGACCTCAGGACGTAGGCGAGGTGGTCCCGGTTGCCCGTCTCGGGGCCCGAGTAGGCGACCAGCGCCATGCCGAAGGCCGACTGGTAGAAGTGCGCGGTCTGGGTGGCGTTGCCCACGATCCACACCAGCGCGTCCCACCCCGAGACGGGGAAGGGGTCGCCGGAGGCGTCGTACTCGACCAGCCCGACGAGCTGCTTGAGCTGGTCGAGGTCCAGCTGCGCCAGGCGCTCCTCGTCGTTCAGTGCCTGCTCGAGGCTCATGCTCGTCTCCTCTCGCCCAGGGGTGCACCGGGGTGCTCGCTCCACTGGACACGACCGGAGAGGACCTGCGCAACCAGCACCGCTCACCCTGCGCTGAGCGCCTCACCGGAACAGCGGATGACCACCCGAGCTGGGCACGATGTCCAGCTGGGAAGCTGCTGCGTGGAACAGGGAGGACGACCGGAGTGACCGACAGACGAACACTCGACGCTCTGGACGTGGCCCTGGTCGCGGCACTCCAGGAGCACCGCCGGGCCGGGATCCTCGAGCTCTCCCGGATCACCGGGGTCGCCCGGGGGACGGTCTCCGCGCGGCTGCAGCGCCTGGAGGACAGTGGCGTGATCACCGGCTACGGGCCGGACGTCGACGTCCGCGCGGCGGGGTTCGGCGTGCAGGCGTTCGTCACCCTGGAGATCGCCCAGGGGGCGATCGAGGACGTCCGGCGGGACCTGGAGAGCATCCCCGGCGTGCTGGAGGCGCATGCCACCACCGGCAGCGGGGACGTGCTGTGCAGGGTGGCCGCCAGCTCCCACGAGGCCCTCCAGCAGACCCTCGTCGACCTCAACAGGTCGGCGTCCGTGGTCCGCTCGACCAGCGTCGTCGCGCTCTCGCAGCTGGTGCCGTGGCGCACCCTGCCTCTCCTGGCGTCCGAGGCCACGCCTGACGCCGGACGCTCCGGCATGCACACCGAGGCCGGCAGCACCTGACGTGGCGGCGCCGGACCCGGCCGGCCACGCACCTCGCCGCGACCACGAACGGGCGCAGCACGGCGACGTCGCTGTACGCGCTGGTGCGGGGCCTGCAGCTGGACCTGCTGGAGTCCGGCGACGGACAACGGGTGGACGCGGCGTTCGACTCGGCCGCCGGCGTGCTCCTGTCCCGGGTACCGGTGGGGGCCGCCAGCCCGGACGACCGCGGCCCCGGACCTCCGGCGCTGACCGAACCGACCCTCCAGGAGCGGTCATGACCTGCTCCGCCATCGCCCGCCTGCCTCGCTTCGCCGTCGCTGCGCCGACGGGACGGGTGGCCGCCCGATGGCCGGTCAGCAGGGCCGCCGAGCCATAGCCTGGGAGCGTGCCCGCCTGGCTCCCGAACCGTCGCATGCCCGCCGCGCGCATCCCGGAACGGGCCTGGCGGGCGATCGCCGGGATCGACCCGCCGACCGCGCCGATCGGCCTGCGCGCCCAGCCCAGCCGGATGGACGACCTCACCGCGCACGCAGCGTTGGGGCTGGCCCTGCGGATCGGGGCGTCCATGCTGGCTGTCGGCGCCTCCGCCGCCGACGTGACCGCGACGGTGCTGCGGGTCGCCGCCGCCCACGGGCTGGCCAGCTGCCAGGTCGACATCACCTTCACGTCGATCACCGTCAGCTACGACCGCGAGAACGCGGTGCCGCTGACCGCGATGCGGATCGTGCGCACCAGTCGGCACGACTACTCCCGGCTGCAGGGGATCAACGACCTGGCCCGTGCGGTCGGCGCGGGCGGCCTCGACGTGGAGGAGGCACACCGCCGGCTGGACCAGGTGGTGTCGGCACCGGCCACCTACCGCCGCACCGTGCACACGCTGGGCTGGGCCGGCGTGGCCGGTTGCTTCGGGCTCGTCCTCGGCGGCGGGTGGCTGGAGGCCCTCATCGCGGCGCTGACCACGGCCCTGGTCGAGCAGGTGCTGCGCGCCCTCACCCGGCGCAGCCTGCCGCCGTTCTTCCAGCAGGCGGCCGGGGCCGCACTGGCCACCGGGGTCGCCGTCCTCCTGCTCGCGTGGGACGTCGACGTGCGGACCTCCCTCGTCGTCGCCGCCGGCATCGTCGTGCTCCTGGCCGGACTGTCCCTGGTGAGCTCAGCCCAGGACGCGATCAACGGGTTCCCGGTGACCGCCGGGGCGCGGGCCTTCGAGGTGGTGACGCTGACCGCCGGCATCGTCGTGGGCATCGCCGCCGTGCTCGACCTGGCCCAGCGCGCTCAGCTCCCGCTGACCGTCGTCGACACCTCACCCTCCCCCGTGCCGTTCACCGTGGCGCTGGCCGCGTCGGCCGGCATCGCCGGGTTCTGGTCCCTGGCCTGCCACGCCCGGCCGCGCGCCGTCGGCCTCGCCGCGGCCGCGGGAGCGCTGGCCTGGACGACGTTCTGGGCGACCAGCGGAGTGGGTGCCGGACCCCCGCTGGCCAGCGGGGTCGCGGCCGTCGTCCTCGGGTTCTCCGGCGAGGTGCTGACCGAGCGGCTCCGGATCCCGTCGCAGCTGGTCGCCGTCTGCGGCATCGTCCCGCTGCTGCCCGGGCTGGCCATCTACCACGGACTGTTCGCCATCGTCGTCGACGCCGACATCGAAGGCGGGCTCAGCGCCCTCGTCGGGGCCGCCGCCGTCGGGCTCGCCCTCGCCGCCGGCGTCACGCTGGGTGAGTACCTCGGCAGGCCACTCGGCGGGCGGGACCGCTACGACGAGCGCGTCCGCCGGCGGGCCATGACCACCGACTGAGCCGTCGGCCGCATGGCTGTCCCTCGGGAGCGTCCGGCCGGCACCGGCTCGATCGGGCGCTCGAGCGGCCGCCAGGCCCGCCCGAGCGCCCGAGCGCCCGAGGACAGCTGACGGCTCAGGCCGACAACCGGTCCACTGCTCCCTCGCTGAGTACCAGCCCGGCCGTGGTGAGCGCGGCGACCAGCCGGTCGGCCCGCTCGCGGAGCAGCCCGGCGGCCGCTGCGTCGAGGCCCGCGGACCCGTCGTCCAGACACTGCGCGAGCAGGGCCAGGACCTCGGGCGGGGGTCCGGCAGCGGGTCGCTTGCGGGCGGGGATGCGGGTGACCATCCCGCACGGGCAGGACCCACCGGCCTTCGCCGCCAGGTGCTTGCCGCCGGAGCACGTACCAGGTTCGAACATCGCCGAACTCAACTCCTCATCGAGCCAGGCCCCTACGCCGTCCGTGGAGGGCCGGGCACAAGAGTCCCGGGCGCCACTCCTGTCACATGGCGCGCCGCACCGCCCCGTGTCCGTGTCGTGACCTGCGACACACGATCGTCATCAAGACCCGGGTCGGCGGCTCGCCCGCCCGACCGGAGCGTCGACCGACGAGCAGGCGGGACCGGGTCAGCGCCAGGTCGCGCGAGACGCCGGCCGCCGCCGAGAGCGGCACGGCTCACCACGCACCGCTGTGCCGGCTGCGGCGCCCCGCCCCGCGTCCTCGGGGCCCGGGTCCGTCAGGTCTCAGGCCGTCACCGCGGGAGCGGCCCGCCCGCGGAACGCGCCGCCAGCTCCGAGCGCGACCGGACCCCGAGCTTGGCGTAGACCCGCGTGAGGTGGAACTGGACGGTCTTGACCGACAGCAGCATCGACGCGGCCACCTCCTTGTTGGTCAGGCCCGTCGCCACGAGCCTGGCGACCGTCCGCTCCTGCTCGGTGAGGCCCTGCGCGTCGGCCCCGGTCCCCCGTGGCGCCGGGCGACCGGTCTTCAGCTCCCGGTCGCAGCGCTCCACGTAGACCCGCGCGCCCAGCGCCGCGAAGGACTGGCGCGCCGTGGCGAGCAACGCGGCGGCGTCCCGGCGCCGGCCGGCCCGGCGGAGGGTGATGCCGTGGGCGAAGTCGACCCGGGCCCGCTCGTACGGCAGCGGCAGCGTGGCCAGCCGGGCCCGCGCCTCCTCGAAGGCCGCTTCCGCGCCGGGGAGGTCCCCGCGTCCGGCCAGCAGCCGGCCCCGGACGTACCCGAGCCGGGCGCCGGCGGAGCGGTGACCCCGGCGGAGCACCGTCGTCTCGAGCGGGCCCAGGAACTCATCGGCCTCGGCGAGCCGGTCGGTCACGACGAGGGCGTTGGCGTAGACGTCGTGCCAGGGCCAGAACCCCGGCTCGTCGAGTCCGCCCCGCGGCGTCCGGGTGGCGAGCGGGGCGAGGTGCCGGACGACCGCGGCGTAGTCCGACGCCGCCTCGGCGACGTGTGCCCGGCCGAGCAGCGCCGGCACGGTCATGACCGTGTAGTCCTGCTCCCCTGCCCCGCCCAGCTGCAGGTGCCGCTCCGCGGCCTCCCGCTCGCCGCGCAGCGCCCGGACCTGCGCGCCGGTCCAGTGGACGAGGGGTCGCAGCAGCTCCAGCCCGGTGGTGCCGAGCAGGACCTCGCCCTGGCCGACGGCGTCCAGCGCACCGTCCCAGTCGCCCAGCGCGAAGCGGGTGCGGGCCAGCCACACCAGTGCCCACAGCGAGATGCGGTTGGAGCCGGCCTGCCGGGTGGTGGGGACGGCGAACTCGAGCTCGCGCCGGGCCGCCTCGGGGTCGTCCTGCGCGAGGTGCAGCCAGCCCAGGCCCATGCGCGCCCGCTGGTGCTGAGGGCCCGACGGGCTCTCGGCCACGGCATGCCGGTAGGCGGTGAACGCCGCGGCGAGATGCCCGCGGGCGGCGTGACCGAGGCCGACGATCGCGCGTGACTCCACGCCGGCCGGCGAGCCGGGCTCGGCGTGCTCGACCGCCCGGCCGGCCCACCGGACCAGCGCCTCGCCGTCCCAGTCGGCCAGGGCGTGCAGCACGTGGCGCTGGCAGACGACGGCGGCGCTCCCCCGGTCCGCACCCCGGCGGCGCCAGGCCGTGTCGAGGTGGGTGGCCGCCTCGGCGCGGCGGCCGCGCTGGATCGCGACGTGGGCGAGGACGGCGTCGCGGCGCGGGCCGGACGGGAGGGCCTCCACGTCGGGGAGCGCGTCGACGGCCTGCCCGATCAGGCCGGCGCCGGCCAGCGCGTCGACGGCCCGGATGAGGCGGTCCTCGCGGTCGGCGCGAGTGGGGCTGATCCGGGCGGCGTCGACGAGCGCGCCGGCGACGACCGCCCAGGCCCCCTCGTCGGCCTTGCGCCGCGCGAGCTCGACGAGCTCGGCGGCGAGGCGTGCGTCCGGGAGCGGCGCGGCCTCGACCCGGTGCCGGAGCCGCTCGGTCTCGTCGGGGACGAGGCCGGCCGCCCGGAGGTGCAGGTCGTGCCGGGCCCGGGGCGTCAGGGTGGCGTGCACCGCTGCCCGGTCGAACCGTCCCGGGAAGGCGAGCACGTCCAGGCCGTGCCCGGGGGCGGGTGCCAGGAGGCCGGCGGCGCAGGCCTCGTCGAGGGCGTCGAGCGGATCGGCGAGACCGGCCAGCGTCGCGGCGTCGGCCAGCACGGGCCTCTCCCCGAGCACGGCGGCGGCCTCGACCAATCCCCGGGCCGACGCCGAGCAGCTGTCGAGGGCCCGCTGCACCCGGCGCTGGACCGCGCCCGGCGCGGGCAGCCGGGTCTGCCGGTCCGACCAGCGTGCCGGCGGGGTCTCCCGGAGGATCTCCAGGAGGTGCCGGGGGTTCCCGGCGGTGTGCTCGCCGAGCCGGCGGGCGACCGGCGGGGGCAGGTCGACCGCCGCGACCCGCGCCGCCAGCAGGCGGGTGTCCTCCGGTCCCAGCGGCGACACGGGCAGGTGGACCGCCGCGAGCCGGTCGAGCACGTCGACGGCCTCGGGATCGCCGGAGGCCGGCTCCCCGACCGTCCGGAACAGCAGCAGCAGGACGCCGGCTGCGCGGAGGCGGTCGGCCGCCGACGCGATCGCCTGGAGCGAGAGCAGGTCCGCGCAGTCGGCGTCGTCGACGGCGACCACCGCCGGTCCTCCCCCGGCCGCCGCCTCCCACCGCCCGGCGAGCTCGGCGCCGAGGTCCACCGGGTCGAGCTGCGCCGGTCGCGGACGGGGGTCACCGGCACCTCCGCCGATCAGCCGGCCGGCCAGTTCCCCGGGACGGCGGCTCTCCCAGGGCAACCCGGCCACCGCGGTCACCCGCAGTCCCGGGTGCCGGCGGAGGAAGCGGCGGAGCAGGGTCGTCTTGCCGCTGCCGGCCAGCCCCTCGACGACGGCGACCACCGGCTCCCCGGCCGCCGCGCGGCCCAGCCACGCGTCGAGCTGCGCGGCCTCGGCGACCAGCCCCACGACGTGGACGTCGTCGTCCCCCGGGTTCACGCCGCCACCGTAGGTCCGCAGCAGCGGGCGGTCCTCGGTCCGGGCCGCCTCGGGCCGGGCTCAGCCGAGGTCGCCACCGGCCACGGGCAGGACGGTGCCGGTGATGTACGAGGCCTCCTCCGAGGCGAGGAACGTGATCGCCGCGGCCTGCTCGTCCAGGGTGCCGTACCGCTTCATCAGCGAGGAGTCCACGGTCTGGTCGACGATCGTCCGGTACCAGGCCTGCTCCTGCTCGCTCTCCGGTGCCGGGCCCCGGGGCGTCCGGCGGGGTGGGGCCTCGGTGCCGCCGGGGGCGGTGGCGACGACCCGCACACCGTGGGGCGCCATCTCCAGCGCCAGCGCGCTGGTGATCGCGTTGACCCCGCCCTTGGCGGCGGCGTACGGGACCCGGTTGAGCCCCCGGGTGGCCACCGACGACACGTTCACGATGGTCCCGCGGCCGCGCTCGACCATGTGCGGCACGACGGCGCGGCAGCACCACAGCGTCGGCCAGAGCGACCGGTCGATCTCGGCCCGGACCTGCTCGGGCGGGTAGTGCTCGAAGGGCTTGGCCCAGATGGTGCCCCCGACGGTGTGGACGGCGACGTCGATGCGGCCGAACCGGGCGAGCGCGGCGTCCACCACCGCCGACGCCCCCTCCCAGGTCTCCAGGTCGGCGACCACCGGGACCGCCTCCGCCCCGGGGGAGCCGAGCTCGACGGCCAGGTCGCGGACCAGCTCGGCGCGGTCGGCCAGGACCAGCGCGCCGCCCTCGGCGCTGATCCGCCGGGCCGTGCACTCGCCGATCCCCTGCCCCGCGCCGGTCACCAGCACCACCTGGCCGGCGAACCGGCCCGGCGTGACGAACCGGGGGCGGCGTCCCTCGGCGAGGTCGCGCATGGCCCGGCGGGTCGTCTGCTTGGACCGCTCCGCGTGCTCGGCGATCAGGACCCGCGCGCGCTCCCGGTCGCCGTCCGAGAACGCCGTCACGATGTCGAGGTGGTCCTGGGTGCACCGCGGGTGGATCCAGGTGGCGGCGCGCAGCGACTCCTCCATGTGCCCGGTGACGCCGAGCGCCTGGTACGCGCGCAGCAGGTGCTCGTTGCCGGTGAGGCTGAACAGGTGGTCGTGGAAGGCGGCGTTGGTCTCGGTGTACGAGGCCGCGTCGACCAACCGGTCGCCCTCGACGTAGGGCAGCGCGGCCTCGGCGAGCAGCCGGTAGCCGGCCAGCTGCTGGTGCGTCAGGCGCCCGATGGTCAGCTCCAGCGCACCGAGCTCCAGCGCGCGGCGGGCGTCGAAGAGCGCGTCGGACCCGGTCACCGCCGGGTGCTCCTCCCCGATCTGGTAGCCGTCGACGGTTCCGGTCGGCGGGCCGGCCGGCCGGTCCGCCGGGGCCGCGGGTGCCGGCGGCCGGAGGAGCGGCTCGATCCGGGCCTCCGGCAGCAGCTCCTGACCGGCGACGGCGCGGGCGCCGGCGGCGGGCAGCAGGTCGTCGGCGTCCGCCACGGGCAGGACGTCGCCGACCGCGGTCGGCTCACCCACCCGCTGTCCGGCGAGTCGCCACAGGTCCGCCGGCGAGTCGGCACCCCGGCCGGCCGCACCGGCGCCCACCGGGGACAGCTCGACCGGCGGCAGCAGGAGCTGCCCGGCCGACGTGCGGCCCTCGCGCCCGTCCAGGCCGAGGAGCTCGGCCACGGTGTCCGGGACGGCGACCGGCACCGGCGGCGGCTCGACGGCGACCTCGGCCGGCTCCGGGACGACCGCCCCCGGCTCCGGTGCGGCGACCTCCTCCGCGACCTCGGCCGGCGCTGCGGCCAGGGCGAACTTCTCGTAGTAGAAGCCCGAGGGGGCGACGCCGAGCCCGGCGACGTGCGTGCGTACGGCCTCGACCATGGCCGGCGGACCGCAGAGGTAGACCGCGGCGTCCCCACCGTGCAGGTGCTCGAGTCCCACCAGCCCCGTGACGTAGCCCTGGTTGCGCGCCGTGGTCGCCGGGTCCGCGACGCAGTGGTCCCAGCTGAGGCCGGGGAGGGAACCCGCCAGCCGCTCGAGGGTGTCGGTCTCGACGAGGTCGTCGTCGGTCGTGACGCCGTAGACCAGGTGGGTCCGGCGGGTGCTGCCGCCCGCCGCCAGCGTCCGCAGGATCGACAGGATCGGCGCCAGCCCGGTCCCGCCGGCCAGCAGCACCAGCGGGGCGTCGGACTCGCGCAGGAAGAAGCTGCCGTGCGGCCCGGTGAAGGTGAGCTCGTCGCCGACGGCGGCGCGCTCCTCCAGCCAGGTCGACATGACCCCGCCGGATGTCAGCTTGACCAGGAAGGTCAGCGCCGCGTCGTCCGGGGCGCTGCTGAAGGAGTAGGAGCGGGACTCCTCCGTGCCGGGCACGGCGATGTTGACGTACTGGCCGGGGAGGAACGCCAGGGCGTCCCGGTCCTCGATCCCGACGGTGAGGGCGACCGTCGTCGGGGAGAGCCGGTCGAGGGCGGTGACGGTGCCGCGGTGGGTGGCGGCGCTGGTCTTGGCCACGGCCGACGTGGTCGCGATCTGCAGCACCAGGTCCGAGCGCGGCTTCATGCTGCAGGGCAGCACGTAGCCGTCCGCCGCCTCGTCCGGCGACAGCGCGTCCTCGAGGTAGGCCCCGCCGTCGAACTCGCCGGACTCGCAGAGCGCCTTGCAGGTCCCGCAGGCGCCGTCCCGGCAGTCCAGCGGGATGTTGATCCGTGACCGGTAGGACGCGTCGGCGACGGTCTGGTCCTCCCGGCAGGTGATGAAGCGGGTGACCCCGTCCTCGAACGCGAGTGCCACGCGGTGGTCCATGGGAGGTCGCTCCCCAGCTCAGAGGTGGTAGACGTCGACGACGTGGTGGATGTAGTCGTTCTTCAGCACCACGGTCTTGCGCCGGATCAGCGGCGCGGGCCCGGAGAAGTCGATCGTGTAGAACGACGTCCCGTAGTAGGGGTCCACGGTCTTGTACCGGAAGTACATCGTGTGCCAGTTGAACCGGACGTCGACCAGGTCGCCGCGGCGCTCGATGACCTCGACGTTGGCGATGTTGTGGCTCGTCCGCGGCTCGGGGATGGACGTCGCGCTGGAGCGCTCGGTGCGGATGCGGAAGACCCGGTCCTCCAGACCACCCTTGTTCGGGTAGTAGATCAGCGAGATGTCCCGCTGCGGGTCCTCGGTGAGCCGGTCGTCGTCGGCCCACGACGGCATCCAGAAGACGACGTCGTCGGCGTAGCACTCCAGCCACTTCTCGAACTCGCGGTCGTCGAGGTAGCGGGCCTCGCGGTAGAGGAACTGCTCGATGGCGTTCTGGGTGATCAGCGTCGTCCCGGCGGGCGCCTCGGCGGCGGGGGTCGGCACGGTCGTCTGCGTCGTGGTCACGGGAGTCAGCCCCTCGGAGCGGCGGTGGAGGTGCCGGCCCGCTCCTCGAGGGCGGCACGCATGGTCTGCAGCCAGTAGCCGTGCTGGACGGGGTAGAGCCCCTCGTCCTCGTTGCGCACCCCCGCGGAGATGACGCCGTCCATGCCGAGGGACTCGGCGACCGGGTCCGGCCCGGTGAGCCAGTGCTCGGCACCGCGGCTCATGTCGTTCCACGGCGCGGCGGTCGCCCGGAAGGTGAGCTGGCAGGACCGGAACTCCTCCAGGTCGTCCGGGGTGGCCATGCCCGAGGCGTTGAAGAAGTCCTCGTACTGGCGGATCCGGTGCTCACGCGCCTCGGCGCTCTCGCCCTTGGGGGCGATGCAGTAGATGGTGACCTCGGTCCGGTCCGGCGCGACCGGCTGGAAGTGCCGGATCTGGGTGCTGAACTGGTCCATCAGGTAGACGTTCGGGTAGAGGCACAGGTTGCGGGAGCCCTTGACCATGAACTCGCCCTTGGCCTCGCCGAACTGCTCCTTGAGCTGGTCCATGCGGTCCCACAGCGGGCGGTCCTGGGGGTTGGCCGCCCACGTCCACAGGCACAGGTGCCCGTTCGGGTAGGACCAGTAGCCGCCGCCGGACTTGCCCCAGCTGCCGGCGTCCAGCGCCTTGGTGTCGTTCTTCGACTCGCCGGTGCTGCGCCGCGAGGTCGTGGCCGCGTAGTTCCAATGGGTCGCGGTGACGTGGTAGCCGTCGGCGCCGTTCTCCGCCTGGACCTTCCAGTTCCCGTCGTAGGTGTAGGTCGACGAGCCGCGCAGCACCTCCAGCCCCTCCGGCGACTGGTCGACCAGCATGTCGATCACCGTGGTGGTGTCCCCCAGGTGCTCGGCCAGCGTGCTGACGTCCGGGTTCAGGCTGCCGAAGAGGAACCCGCGGTAGCTCTCGAACCGGGCCACCCTGGTCAGGTCGTGCGAGCCGTCCCGGTTGAAGGTGGCCGGGTAGCCGGCGCCCTCGGGGTCCTTGACCTTCAGCAGGGCGCCGTCGTTGCGGAACGTCCAGCCGTGGAACGGGCAGGTCAGCGTCGTGCGGTTGTCGGTCTTGCGGCGGCAGAGCATCGCCCCGCGGTGGGCGCAGGCGTTGATCAGGCAGTGCAGCCCGCCGTCCTTGTCGCGCGTGATGACGACGGGCTGGCGGCCGATGTACGTCGTGAAGTAGTCGCCCGGGTCCGGGACCTGGCTCTCGTGCGCGAGGTAGATCCAGTTGCCCTCGAAGATGTGCTGCATCTCGAGCTCGAAGACCTCCTCGTCGGTGAAGATCCGACGGTTGGCGCGGTGGATCCCGGCCTCGGGGTCGTCGATGACGGCGTCGGCGAGGACCTCGCGGACGTGGGTGAGGTCGGCGGTCATGTCGGGGCCTCCGGTGTGGCTCGGCAGGGGGATCGGATGCGCTCCCCCCACTGTTCGTGGCCTGCGTCACGCCCGCGCCAGCACTCTGCCCAGTCCTGACCCAGGGTTTTTCCAGACGCTGGACGTCTGGATCGAGCCGAATCCGGTCTTTGCCTCTACACAACCGGCCGCCCTACGTTGGCTGCGTCACGACCCGGGCCGACGGACGGAGGAAGCATGGAGATCCGCCAGCTGCGCTACTTCGTCACCGTCGCGGAGACCCGCCACTTCGGGCGGGCGGCCGAGCGGCTGCACATGGCGCAGTCCCCGCTCTCCCAGGCGATCCGTCAGCTCGAGTCCCAGGTCGGCGCCACGCTGTTCACCCGGACCACGCGCCGCGTCGAGCTCACCCCGGCCGGTGAGGCGTTCCTCCGGGACGCGCGGCGGATCCTCGACTCGGTCGAGGCCGCGCAGGCGCGGGTCCGGCTCATCGAGGCCGGCAGCACCGGCCTCCTCCGGGTCGGCGCGACCGGGCTGGCGGCGTTCCGCCACCTGCCCCAGCTGGCCCGGATCGCCGCCCGGGAGACACCCGGGCTGGTGCTGCGCTTCTCGCCCGACCTGCTCACCCCGGCGCAGAAGCTCGCGCTGGTGGAGAACCGCATCGACCTCGCCGTCCTCCGGCCCCCGCTGCGCCGGACCGGACTGTCGTCCCGGCTCATCACGCGGGAGCGGCTGGTCCTCGCCGCCCCCGGGAGCCACCGGCTCGCCGGGGACGAGCCGGTGGCCCTCGCCGAGCTGCGCGACGAGGACTTCGTCGGCTACGACGCCCCGGACTCCGTGGTCGCCGCCACGGTGACCCGGGCCTGCCTGGCCGCGGGCTTCCTGCCCCGGCGGACCCACGGGGTGTCCGAGACCTCGATCGTCCTGACGCTCGTCGCCGCGGGGCTGGGCGTGGCCCTGCTCCCCGAATCGGTCCGGGCCCTGCGCGTCGACGGCGTCCGGTACGTCCCGGTCGCGGACGACGTCTGCATCGACCTGGCCCTCGCCTGGCGCACCGGCGACCCCGCCCCCGCGCTCACCCGGCTGGTCGAGGCGCTGGAGGCCAACGGCTTCGTCGCGGCCGACGCCGAGGCGTCCCCGCCGTCCCCGCCGCACGCCGCCCCCCTCGGAGGAGCCCGGTGAAGATCGTCGAGGTCGAGGCGATCCCGTTCGCCATCCCCTACCGCAAGCCCCTGCGCTTCGCCAGCGGCGAGGTGCACGTCGCCGACCACGTGCTGGTCCGGGTGCACACCGACGACGGCGTGGTGGGCCTGGCCGAGGCACCGCCGCGCCCGTACACCTACGGCGAGACCCAGGAGTCGATCGTCGCGGTGGTCGAGAAGCTGTTCGCTCCCGCGCTGGTGGGCCTCACCCTCCTCGAGCGCGAGACCGCCCGGGCGCGGGTGGAGCGCACGATCGGCAACCCGGCGGCCAAGGCGGCCGTCGACATGGCCGTCTGGGACGCCCTGGGTCGCACGCTGGACCTGCCGGTCACGCAGCTGCTGGGCGGCTGGACCGACCGGATGCGGGTGTCCCACATGGTCGGGTTCGCGCCCGACGCCGAGATGGTCGCCGAGGCCGAACGGGTCCGCGACCTCCACGGCATCCGCGTGTTCAAGGTGAAGGTGGGCCGGCGCCCGGTCGACCTGGACGTCGGCGCCTGCCGGGCGCTGCGGACCGCCCTCGGCCCGGACGTGGAGCTCTACGTCGACGGCAACCGCGGCTGGACGCCGTCGGAGGCGGCGCGCGCCCTGCAGGCGATGGCCGACCTCGACCTGACCCTGGCCGAGGAGCTCTGCCCCGCCGACGACGTGCTCGGCCGCCGCTGGCTCACGGCCCGGACGCCGGTGCCGACCGTCGCCGACGAGAGCGCGACGACGCCCGGCGAGGTGACCCGCGAGCTGCTCGACGGCGCGGCGACCGCGATCAGCATCAAGACGGCCCGCACCGGCTTCAGCACCTCGCAGCGGGTCCTGCACCAGTGCGAGGGCCTCGGCGTCGAGGTCGTGATGGGCAACCAGATCGACGGCCAGATCGGCACCGCCTGCACGGTCGCCTTCGGCGCCGCCCACCGCAGCTCCTCCCGGCGGGCGGGGGAGCTCTCCAACTTCCTGGACATGAGCGACGACCTGCTCACCGAGCCGCTGGAGATCTCCGGCGGGGAGCTCACCGTCCGTCCCGGACCGGGGCTCGGCATCGACGTCGACCCCGACAAGCTCGCGCACTACCGCCAGGACCGTTGAAGGACCTCCCTGCCCCCCACCGCTCGCAGGCTCGCGGCGGGACCCTGCAGGGAGGCCACCGTTCCAACCTCACCACACCCCATCCACCACACCACAGGAGAACCCGATGAGCGCACCCACCGCACCCAGCCCGACCGCGGCCGGCTCCGGCCGCAACGCCACCGAGCGCTTCGCCCAGAAGGAGCGCGGCGCCACCACCGTCGACCACGCCCGCGTCTCGGCGATCGCCACCGACGCCATCACCGCCCTGCACGAGGTCATCCGCAGGCACCGGGTCACCTACGCCGAGTACGACGCCCTCAAGGCATGGCTGATCCGGGTCGGCGAGGACGGCGAGTGGCCGCTGTTCCTGGACGTGTGGGTCGAGCACGTCGTCGAGGAGGTCGCCAACGCCGACCGCAAGGGCGCCGTCGGCACCATCGAGGGCCCGTACTACATCCCGGGCTCGCCGGAGTCCCGCAGCGAGGCCACCCTGCCGATGCGCGACGGCGAGGCCGGCACCCCGTTCCTCTTCCAGGGCACGGTCACCGACCTCGACGGCAACCCGCTCGAGGACGCCCGGGTCGAGCTGTGGCACGCCGACGACGACGGCTTCTACTCGCAGTTCGCCCCCGGGATCCCGGAGTGGAACCTGCGCGGCACCGTCACCACCGGGTCCGACGGCCGGTTCGCCTTCTCCACGGTGAAGCCCGCGCCGTACCAGATCCCCACCGACGGCTCGTGCGGCGCGTTGATCGCCGCGGCCGGCTGGCACGCCTGGCGCCCGGCCCACCTGCACCTGAAGGTGTCCGCGCCCGGCAGGCAGCTGGTCACCACGCAGCTGTACTTCGCGGGCGGGCAGCACGTCGAGGACGACGTCGCCCAGGCGGTGAAGCCGGAGCTGGTCCTGCACCCGACCCCGGCCGCCTCCGGTCGGGGTGAGGAGGTCACCTACGACTTCGCGCTGGACCCCGCGGCGTGAGCCAGCTGTACGCGGTCCGGATGGACGTCGCGCTGCCGCCGGACATGGACCCGGCGGCACGCGAGGACCTCCTCGCCCGGGAGAAGGCGTACTCCCAGGGCTGGCAGCGCTCGGGACACTGGCCGCACATCTGGCGGTGCGTCGGCCAGTACGCCAACCTCAGCGTCTTCGCCGTCGACAGCAACGAGCAGCTGCACCAGATCCTCTGGGGCCTGCCGCTGTTCCCGTACATGAGCATCACGGTCACCCCGCTGGCCGCGCACCCGTCGGACATCGCGCAGGACCCGGCGCACATGGACACAGCCGCGGCTGACGCCTCCGCCGGCTAGTCCTGGCACCACTCGCACCACTCGCACCACCGGCCGCCCGGCGCCTGCACGTCCGCCCGGCCGCCTCCCCTCCCCATCCCCGTGGCGACGTCGCTCGCCGGGTGAACCCTGCCCTGACGCGGCCGCCGCACGCTCCCCCGAGGAGAAGAGCAGTGGCATCCCCCCAGCAGGACGCGCTCCGCCGCAGGTCGGTCACCTGGATCGTCTCCCTCGCCACGGTCGGCCTGGTGTTCGACGGCTACGACCTGGTCGTCTACGGCACCGTCGTCCCGTTGTTCCTGCGCGACCTCGGCCAGATCGGCGAGGTGACGCCGGCCGTGGCCGGCGCGCTCGGCAGCTACGCGCTCATCGGTGTGCTGGTCGGCGCGCTGCTGGCCGGCGGCGTCGCCGACGTCATCGGCCGGCGGAAGGTCATGCTCACGGCCTACGCGTGGTTCTCCGTCGGCATGGCGCTCACGGCCGTCGCCACGACCACGACGGCGTTCGGCCTGCTCCGCTTCGCCACCGGCATCGGGGTCGGCGCGCTGGTCGCCACCACCGGCGCGCTGGTCGCCGAGTTCGCCCCGGCGGGCCGGAGGAACCTCGCCAACGCGATCACCTACTCGGGGGTCCCGCTCGGCAGCCTGCTCGCCGCGCTCACAGCGATCCTCCTGCTGGAGGCCATCGGCTGGCGGGGCATGTTCCTCATCGGCGCCCTCCCCCTGGTGACCCTGCTCCCCCTCGCGTTCCTCAAGATGCCCGAGTCGCCGGCCTGGCTGGCCTCCCGCGGCAGGCTCGAGGAGGCTCAGGCGGTCGCCGCGCGGACCGGGGTGTCGTTCACCGCGCCGGAGCAGACCGGTGCGCCGGCCGCCGACCCCGCGCCGACCGGCCGTGCGGGCTTCGCTGGCCTGGCGAGCCGGACCTACCTGCTGCCGACGATCCTGCTCGGCCTGCTCAGCGCCACCGGCCTGCTGCTGGTGTACGCCCTCAACACCTGGTTGCCGGAGCTGATGGGCCGCGCCGGGTTCTCCACCAACGGGTCGCTGGCCTTCCTGCTGGTGCTCAACGGCGGGGCGGTCCTGGGTGCGCTGGTCGCCTCCCGCTTCGCCGACCGGTACGGGCCCAAGCTCGTCGTCGCCGCGTCGTTCCTGCTGGGCGCGCTGGCGCTCGTGCTGCTCACGGTCAGCCTCCCGCTCGGCGTGCTGCTGGCCTTCGTCGCGGTCGTCGGCCTCGGCACCAGCGGGACGCAGATCCTCATCTACGGCTTCGTCGCGACCTACTACCGCACGAACGTCCGCAGCGCGGGAGTCGCGTGGTGTGCCGGCTTCGGGCGCCTGGGCGGCATCGGTGGCCCGCTGGTCGGCGGCCTGCTCATCGCCTCCGGCCTCGCGCTCAACACGATCTTCCACGTGCTGACCGCGCTCGCCGTCGTCGGCAGCCTGCTGACGCTGCTGGTGCCCAGGGCCGAGTCCCGGACGGCGCCGGCCCCCCGCCGTCGGGTCTCGGCCGGGCTCGCGGTCGAGCCGGGCGACCTGCTGGCTCGCACGGCCGAGTAGCGGTACGCGCTGCCCGGACGGACACGTGCAGCCCCGGTCGCCCACGAGGCGGCCGGGGCCGCGCGTCGTCCGAGGGGCCGGGCGTCGCCGGCAGCCACCACCCCAGACGGTCGAGCACCCGGACTCTGGTCCAGGCCCGGGCGGTTGCCCACCGCTCCTGCCCGCCGTCGTGGTCCGCGGCCCGGTGCTCCGCGCGGGGACGCCGGGTCGACGCCGCCGGGTTGCCGGACGTCGGCAGATCTGCGGCACCGAGTTCACCGGCGACTGCCCTGGTCCGGCAGACCCGCGGCGAGCATGGTCGGGACAGGGCGTCCGGTCATGGGCTGGGAACGGCGCCCTCCCGACGACCGGAGGAGGACGACGGATGACCGCGCGCACGCTGCCGCCGGCCGGCACCGGTACCCCCGGAACCGGTGGGCGCGGACCGGCGTCGCGCCCGGTGCCCTCGCCGGTCTCCGGCGGCGAGCTGCTGGCCCTGGCGACGAGCCTGCGGGCGCGCGGCCTGCGCGGCCTGGACGTGCTGCGCCGCAGCCGGGACCGGGCGCCGCCGCGGTCGCCCTGACCCCCGGGTCGACGGCTTCCCATCCCTCACGCGTCCCGCCCGGCGGGACGCGATCTCGTTCCACCCCAGGAGAGACCATGTCCACGGTCACCACACCGACCGCCTCCAGCACGCCCGCGGCGACGACCTCCGAGCCGTACCGGGCCCTCCTGCTGGCCCAGCGCGCCGACTGCGTGCGGCGACGGGAACTCGCCCTCGCCGAGACGGCCACGTCGCTCCCCGACCCGGTGGCGGTCAGCCGGGCCGCTGCCCTGCTGCGCACGATGGAGGAGATCGATGCAGCCCTCGACCGCATCGACGCCGGCACCTACGGCACCTGCGTGCACTGCGGGACCGCCATCCCCCCGGAGCGCCTGGAGTTCCGGCCGCACGCGGCGGGCTGCGTCTCCTGCCAGCAGGCACGCTGAGCCCGCCGCGTCGAGCCCGTCCCCGTCGCCCCCTCCCCTGGCAGCCGCCGGCAAGGAGCACCCGTGCCCACGCAGCAGCAGTCCGGACCGGTCTCCGGGTCCGGCTCCCCCCGGCAGGTGGCGGTGGTCGGAGCCGGGATGGTCGGCCTGGCCACCGCCTGGTTCCTCCAGGAGGCCGGCGTCGAGGTCACCGTCTACGAACGCGACCACGTGGCCGCCGGTGCGTCCTGGGGCAACGCCGGCTGGCTGACCCCGGCGCTCACCGCGCCCCTGCCCGAACCGGCGGTGCTGCGCTACGGGCTGCGTGCCGTGGCCAGCCCGCGGTCACCGGTGTACGTCCCGCTGCGCGCCGACGGGACGCTGCTGCGCTTCCTCGGCTCCTTCCTCGCGCACAGCACCGCCCGGCGGTGGCGCCGCGGGATGGCCGCGTACGTGCCGCTCAACGAGCGGGCGCTGGAGGCGTTCGACGTCCTCGCGGCCGGCGGGGTCCCGGCGCGGACGCACCCGGCGCGGCCCTTCCTGGCCTGCTTCCGCCGGGAGCGGGACGCCGCGCCGCTGCTCGCCGAGCTGGCGGAGATCCGCGCCGCGGGTCAGGGCGTGGACTGCTCCGTCGTCCCGGGTTCGCGGGCGAGGGCGCTGGAGCCGGCGCTGACCGAGGAGGTCGGAGCCGCGGTGCAGGTCGAGGGCCAGCGGTACCTGCACCCGCCGGAGTACCTGGCCGCCCTCGCACAGGCGGTGCGTGTGCGCGGCGGCGAGCTGGTCGAGGGCACCGGTGTGCAGGAGCTGCGGGACGAGCCGCGCGGCGTCACCGTCGTCACCGGCGACGGCGAGCGGCAGCGGCACGACGCGGTCGTCGTCGCCACCGGCGCGCACCTCGGCCGGCTGGCCGGCCGGTTCGGCGTCCGGCAGCCGGTCCAGGCCGGGCGCGGCTACAGCTTCAGCGTCCCCGTGGCGCAGCGGCCGCGCGGCCCGCTGTACTTCCCGGCCCAGCGGGTGGCCTGCACGCCGCTGGGCGACCGGCTGCGGGTGGCCGGGATGATGGAGTTCCGCCGTCCCGGTGAGCCGCTGGACCCGCGACGGATCGCCGCGGTCGCCGCCGCCGTCCGGCCCTTCCTGCGCGGGGTCGACCTCGACGACCGGCGCGACGAGTGGGTCGGCTCCCGCCCGTGCACCCCCGACGGCCTGCCGTTGGTCGGCGCCACCACGTCCCCGAGGGTGTTCGTCGCCGGTGGCCACGGCATGTGGGGCATCGCGCTCGGCCCCGCCACCGGGCGGCTGCTGGCCCAGGCCGTCCTCGAGGGCGAGACCCCGCCCGAGCTGGCGCCCCTCGACCCACTCCGCTGACCGCCACCCTCCCGAGGAGTCCCCCGTGCTGCACGCCCCCGCCCGCACCCGGTTGCTGACCGTCACGGCACTCCCGCCCGCCGGGCCGGGTCACGTCGTGGTCGAGGTGGAGGGCGCGGTCGACGCGCACACGGCTCCCCTGCTCGACGCGTGCCTGGCCACCCAGACCCGCCGGAGCGGACTCGCCACGCTGACGGTCGACATGCGGCGGGTGACCTCCCTGGCCGCCGCCGGCATCCCCGTGCTGGCCCGGGCACGGCGACGGTGCCGGCTGCGGGGAGCGCGGCTGGCGGTCGTACCCGACGCCCAGGGCCGCGTGCTGCGCCCGCTCCGGGCCTGCGGGCTCGACGACCTCCTCCCCGGGTCGGCGGGTGCCGCGCCGGCCGGGAGTCGCGTCCTCCCGTCGGCGGCGCCGTCCCGCAACGGTGCGCGGCAGAGCGCGCGGCGAGGTCGGAGACGACCGTGCCGGTGAGCGGAGGCAGCCGGCCGCCGCTGCGGATGCGCCCGCAGGCCGCGGCCCACCGGTTGCGGGAGCGCCCGGCCTCGGCCAGCTCCGGCACGCCGCCCCCGCCCGGCCGCAGGTCGCCGCGGCGGGTGCTGAGCATGCTGGTGGTCTCGTCGCCCGGCCGGCACCCCGGAGACGACCAGCACCACGGTGCCCCCACCACCGACGGCGGTGCACGCTGGCACTGCCGGTGGCCGGCGACGGCGGCCGACCACACGGCGATCCGGACGGGGTGAGGGAGGGGACGTGACACGCAGCCGGAGAGGTGCAGCAGCCGGCCCCGCCGCGAGCCCCCCGGAGACCGACCTCTGGCTGGAGTCGGTGGCCAGGACCGCGGCCGCCGCCAGCCGGGCGCCGGTCGACCTGCTCGGCGAGTACCTGCCGATGCTGGCCGACGCGGCCATCAACGGCCGCCGTCCGGAGACCTGGGAGCTCGAGGCGGTCCAGGAGCTGGGGCGGCAGGCGGCCGCACAGGGCGTCGCCGCACGGCGGGCCGTCGACCTCTACCTGTCCGCGGCGTGGCGCCTGTGGCGGGAGCTGCCCGTGGTCGTGCGGTCGAACGACCCGGAGACGGTGCGCCACGCCGCCGAGGCGGTCCTCCGCGTCCTGGACGACGCGGTGGGGGTGCTCGTCGACGGCCACCAGTCGGAGCGGCGGGAGATGATCCGGCACGAGGAGGCACTGCGCCGCGAGTTCGTCGACGACCTGCTCCGGGGGGACGCCGACGTCTCGCGGATGGTGGAACGAGCCGAGCCGTTCGGCATCGACCTGGGCAAGCCCCACCACGTCGCCCTCGCCGACCTCCGGGACGGCGCAGGCGCGATCGACCGGGCCGCCACCCTGCTGGAACGGGCCGTCGTCCACGGGTTCGGTGATCGTGACGTGCTGGTCGCGACCAAGGACGGGCGCGTGGTGGTCGTCGTCCCGGGGACGCCGGCCGTGGCTCCGTCCTCGAGACGGTCCGCCGACGTCGGCGCCGTCGTCCACCAGGAACTCGAGCGGCTGAGACCGGGCGAGCGCTGGCGCGTGGCGGCCGGCCGCGCGTTCCCGGGCGCGTACGGGGTCGCCCGCTCCTACGAGGAGGCGCGCGAGGCCCTGGCGATCGCCGGCCGGCTGGACCTGGACGCCGCCGTCGTCGACGCCCGCGACCTCCTCGTGTACCGGGTGCTGGGTCGCGACCAGGCGGCGATCGTCGACCTCGTCCGCGACGTGCTGGGACCGCTGGACCGGGCCCGCGGTGGTGCCGGGGTGCTGCTCGACACCCTGGACGCGTACTTCCGTGCGGGGGACGTCGCCACCGGAGCCGCCCGGCGGTTGCACGTCTCGGTCCGCACGGTGACCTACCGCCTGTCCCGGGTGGCGCAGCTGACCGGCCACAGCGTCTCGAGACCCGATCAGCGGTTCGCGCTCAACGCGGCCGTGCTGGGCGCGCGCCTGCTCGAGTGGCCGGCCACTCCCCTGCCGACCGAACCGTGACGGCACGGTGACCGTGGCGCGCTCCGGCCCGGCTCCCGCGGAGCAGGGGGACGACGCGGTCGACGTAACTCCATTCACCCCTCGGCCCGGGGCGGGCGGACCACGGCCACGGGGCACGGGGCGTAGGTGAGGCAGCGCAGGCCGACCGAGCCCAGCAGCAGGCTCGACCAGCCGGTCCGGCCGCGCGACCCGACCACGAGCAGGTCGGCCGCCTCGGCCACCTGGGTCAGCACGTCCCAGTCGACGCCCTCGACGGTCTCCGCGCGGACCTGGACACCCGGGGCCCCGTTCCGCCACGCCTCCTGCACGCTCTCCCGGAGGACCTCGTCGGCCTGCTCGCGCAGGGTGGTGACCGGCCGCGCCCACGGCGGACCGCCGTAACCGGACACCGTGTCCATCCAGGCGTGCACCACGTGCAGCTCGCCGCCGCGCAGCCGGGCCTCCGCCTGGGCGAACCGGAGCGCGGCCACCGAGCCGGCCGAGCCGTCGACCCCGACCACCACCCGGCTGCCGGGTTGCTGCCACAGCACGGCGCCGTGCGTCGAGTCGTCCTCACGGACGACGACGACCGGCCCCCGGGCGTACTGGGCGCACTGCTGGCTGACCGAACCCAGGACCGCACCACGCAGGCTGCCCCGGCCGCGGGAGCCAACCACCAGCAGCCCGTCGGCCCCGGCGGTGTCGATCAGCTGCTGGGCCGGCTGCCCGTACCGCACCTCCGGGTGCACCGGGACGGCCTCGCACCCCGTGGCCGCCGCGACCTCGGCGGCCTCCTCGCCCATCCTCGATAGCACGTCGCGCTCGACGTCGGCGAGGTCCGGCTGCCCGATCCCCGCGTCGTGGTCGTGCGGCGGCCGCTCCGCCGACCAGACGGTGACCGGCCGCACCGCGCCCCCGCGCAGCCGCGCCTCCTGCAGGCCCCAGGCCAGCGCGGTGCGCGCACCGGCCGAACCGTCCAGTCCCACCACGACTCCGGTGGTCGTCGCTCCGTCGTCCATGGATGCTGCCCTCCGCAGGTGCCTCCGGTCCGCGATCCGCGGTCCCGCTGACCGGACCCCTACCCACCCGGCGGCCCGATCTCCGACCGGGACCCCCACGGAGCGGTCGAGCAAGCCGGGCCCGCGAGGCCGGTGACCCACGACGCGACGGTCTCCACTGCCGGACACCGGTGGAGGCGACACTGGACGGCACACCCGGCGGGTTCGTCGCACGACCGCGTGGAGGGAACGATCCGTGAGCGATCAGCCGCACCGGAACGAACCGATGTCCTACCGCTATCCGATGCAGCGACTCGTCGCGGTCCTCGACGACGACGCCGCGGTGGACGGGGCACTGCAGCAGCTGGGCAGGACCGGCATCGACCTGTCCACGGTGCACGTGCTCAGTGGGCGGGAGGGAGCGGCCCTGCTCGACCGCCGCGGGGAGGGACACGGACTCAGGGCGCGTCTGCTGCGGTTGCTGCAGTGGACCTCCGCGGAGAACGACACGCTGGACGTCCACGACCAGGCCCTCCGGGACGGCGGGCACGTCCTCTACGTCCCCGTCCGCGGTGAGGACCGCAAGGAGCAGGTCGCCGAGGGGCTGCGGGCGGCCGGCGGGCACCACCTCGTGTACTTCGGGCGCTTCACGACCGAGAAGCGCTGGATCTGACCGGTCGGCCGACCCCACCCCACCGCAGCACCGCCGGAGCGCCTGCGGACCCGCGCCGGTCGGGCCACCGCCGCCCGCTCCGCACGGTCTCCTGGTGCGTCGGTCAGAACCTGCGGCCCAGGCGCATCGGCCACGGACGGCCGTCGGGGTCGTAGGCCAGGTCGTAGACCGGGGTGGTCAGCCACCGCCGCAGCGTCCCGCCGCCCGTGCGCCGGGGATGGGATCGCAGGCGTCCGCGCGGGCGTGGTCCGACGCCCCCGGCGGCGTGCCAGGCGTCCAGCTCCTCGGCGGCCCGGCGCATCGCCGGCCCGGCGCGGTCCGGGTCGAGCAGGTCGGCGTCCTCGCCCTCGGCGCGGTCCAGGTGCTCGCGCATCAGGGCCAGCCGCAGCTCCCGGGCGAACGCCCGGGCGCCGTCCCCCAGCCCGCCCGGGTCGACCGGCTCCCGGCCGTCCAGCTGCTCGTCGAGCACGGCCGCGGTGAGCTCGGAGTCGTGCGTCCAGGACCGCCGGTTGAGGTTGGCGCTGCCGACCGCCGCCCACACGTCGTCGACGACGCAGACCTTGGCGTGCACGTAGACCGGGCGGGCCGCGCCGTTCTCCAGGTCGAACAGGTGCACCCGGTCCCCGCCGGCCTCCACGACCGTCCGCCAGGCCGAGTTCTGCCCGAGCAGCGAGGCGGCGAAGTCGAACCGCCCCTCCCGGTCGACGTACCGCGGGACGACGGCGATCAGCCGCAGCTCCGGTGCGCGGCGCAGGGCGGCGGCGAAGATCCGCGCGACGTCCGGCGACCACAGGTACTGGTCCTCCACGTACACCAGCCGGCAGGCGCGGGCCAGCGCCTTGGCGTACCCCCGGGCCACGCTGCGCTCCCCGCGCGGGGCGAACGGGTACGCCGGACGCCGTCGCGGGTAGCTGCACAGCAGCTGGACGGCGCAGGTGCCGGCGGGTGCCGGAGGTGGCGCCGTGGCCGGGAGCGGGCGGGCGGCACGGGGCAGACCGCCGATCCGGTCCGGGACCGTGTGCCACGGCCACCGGGTCAGCCGGGCCGGGTCCGCCCACCGCTGCCGGAACACCGCCTCCACGTCGCGGACCGCCGGCCCCCGCAGTCGCAGCTGGACGTCGTGCCAGGCCGGCGTCGGGCCGTACACCGCGGAGAACGGCCGGGTCTGCCGGTCGCCGGGGTGCGCGCCGCCGTCCCGCCGGCCGCGGGCGGTGTCGATGCCGCCGACGAAGGCCACCGCGCCGCCGGGTCCACCGCCGCCGTCCAGGCCGGTGCGGACGACGAACTTCTGGTGGTGGCTGCCCATCGCCCGCACCCTGTGATCGAGCAGGACCTGCCCGCCGGCCGCGGTCACGGCACGGGCGAGGTCGCGGTTGGCCCGGTGGGAGTAGCCGAGCAGCTCGGAGTGGGAACGCCACAGCAGTCCCCGCACCACCGCACCGCGAGTCGCCGCGCCGGCCAGCGCTGCCCCGATCGAGGGTCCCCCGTCGTCCAGCAGCTCGTCGGGGTCGGCCCGCCAGCCGGCGAACAGGACCGCGTCGTCCGGGCCCGCCCCCGCCAGCGCCTGCGCGAGCGCCGGGAGGTACGCGCGGCCGTCGACGAGGGCGCGGACGTCGTTCCCCCCGCTCCACGCGGGCACCCCGGCGGCGTCGTTGCCGCGCTGCTCGTCGGTCAGCAGCCACGGGTGTCCCCCTCCCCGCAGCCCCCCGGTCCAGCGCGGCTCCCGTCGTGGCAGCGTCGCGGCTCGCACCCTGGCGAGGTACTGGTCCCTGCGGCGGCCGGTGTCCCGTGGGCACATGGCCGGGCGCATACCCCGGCGGCGGGTCGGAGAGGCGACGCCCCACCGATCGGGATCCGCCCGCGACGTTGGCCCGGTCCGCGCGCGGGTAGGACGACCGCATGGCAGCGAGACTGGTCCGCCCCCGCTCGCAGCGGGTGATCGCCGGTGTCTGTGCGGCGCTGGCCAACCGGTTCGGCATCTCCCGCGCGCTCGTGCGCGTGGGTTTCGTGCTGTTCGGCCTCTTCGGTGTCGGCGAGATCGTCTACATCGCGCTCTGGATCGTCATCCCCAAGGAGCCGTGAGCCCCCGGCCCGCCGCGGGTCGTGGGGGACGTCCGTCGTCCGGAGGGAGCAGGCCATGGCACCGAGCCCGGCCGTCGGGTCGGTCCTGGCCGGCCTGGAGGGCACGCGGACCTGGCAGGAGCAGCTGTACCGGGAACTCCACCGGCACCCGGAGCTGTCCCACCAGGAGCACCGGACGGCGGGGCTGGTCGCCCACCGGCTGCGGGCAGCCGGCTACGACGTCCACGAGGGGGTCGGCGGCACCGGCGTGGTCGGGCTGCTGCGCAACGGCGAGGGCCCGGTGGTGCTGCTGCGGGCGGACATGGACGCGCTGCCGGTGCGCGAGGCGACCGGGCTGCCCTACGCCAGCGCGGTGACCGCTCCCGACGCGGACGGCAACGAGGTGCCGGTGATGCACGCCTGCGGGCACGACGTGCACGTGGCCTGCCTGGCCGGCGCCGCGCAGTTGCTCGCCGACGGCAGGGAGCACTGGAGCGGGAGCGTGGTCCTGGTCTGCCAACCCGCCGAGGAGACCGGCGACGGGGCCCGGGGGATGGTCGAGGGCGGGCTCCGCGAGCTGGTCCCCACACCACAGGTGGCGCTGGCCCAGCACGTGATGCCGCTGCCCGCGGGTCGGGTCGGCACCCGTCCCGGCCCGGCGCTGTCCGCGGCGGACAGCATGCGGATCACCCTGTACGGGCGCGGTGCCCACGGCTCGATGCCGCACGCCGCGGTCGACCCGGTGGTGCTGGCCGCGATGGTCGTGGTCCGGCTGCAGACCGTCGTCTCCCGCGAGGTGCCGCCCGGGGAGACGGCGGTGCTCACGGTGGGCAGCATCCGGGCCGGCACGACGAGCAACGTGATCCCCGGCGAGGCGGTGCTGCAGCTCAACGTCCGCACCTACACCGACGCGACCCGCACCACGGTGCTCGACGCGATCCAGCGGATCGTCCGCGCCGAGTGCGCGGCATCGAACTGCCCGCGGGAGCCGGAGTTCGAGCTGTTCGACCGGTTCCCGCTGACCGACAACGACGCCGCCGCCACCGACCGGGTGGCCTCGGCGTTCGGCGAGTTCTTCGGCGACCGTGCCGGTCCGGTGGGGCAGCAGTCGGCCAGCGAGGACTTCAGCGACATCCCCGTCGCGCTGGGCGTGCCCTACACCTACTGGTTCATCGGCGGCATCGATCCGGGCCGCTACGAGGAGGCGGCGCAGGCCGGCCGGGTCTCCCAGGACGTCCCGGTCAACCACTCGGCCGACTTCGCGCCGGTCGTGCAGCCGACGCTGGACACCGGGACGCAGGCGCTGGTGGTCGCCGCACTCGCCTGGCTGGCGGCCGGACACCCGGACGGCGCCGGTCACTCGTCGTCCGGGGTCGGCGCCGGGGGCGCCAGCGGATAGGGCGCGTTGAGGCCGAACCGCACGCCCAGCATGCGGATGGCGAAGCAGAGGGCTGCGCCGGTGATCGCGGCCGCCGTGACGCCCACCTCCAACCGGCTGAGGACGACGAGCGCGGTGGCGCCGATGAATGCCGGGATGGCGTAGAGCTCGCTGGTGAGGACGAACGGGATGCGGCGGATCATCACGTCACGCAACGTGCCGCCGCCGACGGCGGTGATGCCGCCGACGATGACCGCCTGCGCCGGGCCGAAGCCGAGGACGATGGCCTTGCTGGCGCCGGTGACCGCGAACAGGCTCAGCCCGGCGGCGTCCAGCACGGTGATCGGCGTGTTCAGCCTCTCCAGGTGACGGCCGAAGACGAAGGCGACGAGGCCACCGCCGGCGGCCACGGCCAGGTAGCGCCAGTCGACGAAGGTGGCCGGGGGCAGGCTGTCGAGCAGGACGTCGCGGATGGTGCCGCCACCGAGCGCGGTGATCATGCCGAGGGTGACCACCCCGACGATGTCCAGACGCGCCGTGCGCAGCGCGGTCAGGGCGCCGTTCAGGGCGAAGGCGAAGGTCCCGACCAGGTCCAGGACGAGCAGCAGCGTCGCTTCCAGGGGCACGGTGCGCAGTGTTCCCCGGGGTGGACCGCGCCGGGCACGGCGGTCCGGAGCCGCGCCGACGGAGCCGCTGCGGACCGGGCGCGCGTGACCCGGTGTCGCGCGGTCACCGGTGCCCCGCGTGCTGGTGTACTCGCGCGGTGGAGCTGAGGGCCCTGCTGCGCGCGCGTGTCGCACATGCGCTGCTCGGACTGGTCCCCGCGGGGACCGGGGTCGAGGTCTGGCAGGACGAGGCCGTGCCTCCGTGGCTCGCCGCGACCCTCGCCCCTGCGCTCGTGGTCCTCGGGGTGCTCGTCGCCGTCCGTGCGCTCCGGATGGGGCTGACGTGCCGGGACGGGACCGCCCTCGTGCAGGGCCTCCTCCTCAGCCGGGCGGTGCCGCGGGTGGCCGTCACCGAGGTCACGGACTTCCCGGCGCTGCGCTGGCAGGACGCGACCGGCCGGCGCCGGTGGACGCCGCTCTCCTGCTTCGGTACGACCGGAGGTGTGCTCCAGTCCGTGCGGGACCACAACAGCGAACAGCTCGGGATCCTGCGCCGGTGGGTCTGCCACGGTTCCAGCTGACCCGGCTCAGCTGCCGTCGGGGGAAACGGGCTCGTCGTTGAGCTCGACGGCGCGGCGCAGGTTGCGGCGGCGGCGCACGACCCACACGCCCACGGCGAACCAGAAGGCCACGGTGACCCAGGTGACGTCTACGCCCCGGCCGGAGGCGATCCGGAAGGCGAGCAGGCAGAGCGCGGTGGTCACCCACAGGACGAGGACGACCACGACCACCCGGCGGGTCCGGGGGTCGCGCGGCAGCCGTACCTGCTCCCGCCGGAGGAGCTCGCGGGCCCAGTCGACCGCGGCCCGCCGCAACCGCGGCTCGGCCATCCGGCGGCCGCGCGGGACGTCGGTGGCGATCCGCGACGCCTCCCCGGCCGACAGCCCGTGACGCCGCACCAGGTCCCGTCACGGGTCCGGTTCGGCACCCCAGCGCAGCCGTGCCCGGATCGGCAGGGCGCTGTCACCCGTCCGCACGCTGTCCTGTCGCCGCTGTCCTGTCGCCGCTGCCCTGTCGCCGCTCCTCCGCGGTGACCGCGCACCGGCCGCGCCGCTCGTCCCCTCGTCGCGCCAGGATGCGCCGCCATGAAGTACGTGATGACCTACCGCGCGGTCGAGGACTTCCTCCCCCTCGCCCAACACAACTACCCGGCCCACTCGGCGCGCGTCGAGGAGTTCGCACGACGCGGGGACCTGCTCATGGTCGGCACCTTCGACGAGCCGATGAACGGCGAGGCGATGGGGGTGTTCACCACCCGCGAGGCGGCCGAGGAGTTCATCGCCGGCGACCCGTTCGTGCTGAACGGCGTCGTCGCCAGCTGGGCCGTGCGTCCGTGGAACGAGGTGCTGCAGCCCTGAGCCGTCACCCGGACGGGTGACCGCCGGCCGCGCACCCGTCGCCCCGGTGTCCGACCTGCCGTTGAGGACGCATCGGTCCACGGCGGAGGAGGTGCACGGTGCGGGTCTCGATCCTGGTGTACGGCGTGCTCTACGTCGTCGTCGAGGTCATGGCCGCCCAGTTCGCGGCGGTCGGCTGGCTGCGGCTCACCGCTCTGGACGTCGCCACGGCGGCGGCGAACGCCTGTCTCACCGTGGCCGTCGGCATCGCCCTGCTCGTCGGCATGGACGTCTACGGACACCGCTGGCGACGCGCGATGGTGGCGTGGCGCGAGGAGCGGGCCCGGCTCGACGCGGAGTCCTGGGAGGAACCAGCGACGATCACCGTGTCCTCGTGGCGGCCCGAGCCACTCGCGCTGCCGGCCGGCCCGTCGTCGTGGCACTCCGCGACCAGGGACCACGCCGTCCCCTCGCGGGACCCGGCGCCCGGTGGCGACTACGCCGTCCCGGCACGCGGCCGCCCGTTCCCCGAGGAGCCCGGCCGGCTGCTCTGAGCCCCGGGCGTACTCCACCTCAGGCCGCGGCGTCGAGCCAGGGCCGCGGGCCGGTGCGGATCTCGGTGCCGTCGGGTCGCCAGGTGCGCCATCGGCCGTCGGGTCGCCGCTCGACGCGGAAGCCGTGGTGCACCTTCGTGTGGTGCCGTTCGCACAGCAGCGCGGAGTTCTCCAGCGACGTCTCGCCGCCGTCGATCCAGGCGAGCAGGTGGTGCACGTCGCACCAGGAGGTCGGCGCCCCGCAGCCGGTGAACACGCAGCCGCCGTCGCGGACCTCCGCGGCCCGGCGCAGGTGCGGGGGCACCAGGCGCAGGGTGCGGCCGTGGTCCAGCGGCATCCCCTCCGGCCCCATCACGATCCGGGTGACCGCCCCGTCGCAGGCCAGCCAGCGGGCCCGGGCGGCGGAGATGGCCGCGCCGAACCCCATCTCGCCCGCGCCGGGGTGGGTGCCGGGCCCGAACAGGTCCTCGGCGTCGATCTTCACGATGACCTGCGGCTTGTGCCCGCGTAGCACCGGCAGCCGGCCGGCGGCCAGGGCGGTGTCGCACAGCTGTACCAGCGCATCGGCGAGCTGCTGGAACCGGCTGCGCTCGTCCCCGGCGGCCCGGCCGGCCTGCACCACCGCCTCCAGCGCGGTCTGCAGCCGCTCCCCGCCCACGGCGTCCAGGTCGAACCGGCCG
>NZ_FNIQ01000006.1 GCF_900104025.1 Geodermatophilus sp. DSM 45219
TGGTACTGCCCCGGAGACGGGGTGGGAGAGTAGGACGCCGCCGGACAACCATTCCATGAAGGGCCCTCACCACCCGGTGAGGGCCCTTCATGCATCCCCAGGTCGGAGACTGCGACCCCGTCGGTGCGTGGTCACCGACGGGCGCGCGGCTCCCGGGTCGTCGCACCCACGTTGTCGGCCAACCACGCGTTCAGCGCGCTGAGCTCGCGCCAGCAGGTGCGTACCTCGTCCAGTGCCCGGCGCTCGTGCAGCCAGTCGGCCGGCTCCCAGCGCCGCGACGCGTGCAGCGACCTGTGCCGCAGCAGGTCGGCGCGGTCGTCGTCCACGCCGAAGCCGGACGGCACCCGCACCAGGCGGTCGCCGTCGATCGCCCAGCCCGCACCGGCGAGGCGGTCGACCTCGGCACGCAGTCGCGGACCCTGCACGTCGTCGGCGACAGCCCGCCGGTAGCGGGCCACCTGGTCGGACTCCAGCCGCCAGCAGCCACCGCCGACCATCAGCCCGTCCGCCGAGATCTGCACGTACCAGGCGCCCGCGCCCCGGCCGTCGGGGTTGACGACCGCGCCCTGGTGGGTCTTGTAAGGCGTCTTGTCGTGGCTGAAGCGGACGTCGCGGTACGGCCGGAACAGCTTCGCGGGACCGAACTCGGCGGCCAGCTCGTCGAGCAGCGCCTGCATCGGCGCCCGCACGGCGTCGTCGTAGGCCCCGCGGTGCTGCGTCCAGTAGGTCCTGCTGTTGTCGGCCTCCAACCCCTCGTAGAAGACCAGCCCCTCGTCGGGGAACCCCTCGAAGCTCATCGACTCCCGTCCGTGTCCGGTCCGCGCAGCAGCGTGTGCCAGCGGACCTCCCGCAGCGGCACCCCACCGGTGTCCAGCGTGCGCTGCCAACCGTCCCGGGCCCACCCGGCGGACTCGAAGAAGCCGGCGGAGACGGTGTCCTGCTCCGCCAGCCACACCTGCAGCCGTGCCGTCCCCGCGGCCTCGGCGAGGTCGGCGACGGCGGCCAGCAGCCGGCTGCCGTGCCCGCGCCGTCCCCACCGGGGCTCGACCAGCAGGGCGGCCACCTCGCTGCTGGGGCCGGCCGGGTGCGGGCGCTCGCCAGTCGTGAGCTCCGCCGGCCCGTGGGCGGCGAAGCCGACCACGGTGTCGCGTTCCACGGCCACCAGGACGCCGTGGCCCGGCGTCGGCGGCGCCGTCACCGCCGCCCGCCAGGTCTCGGCGGCCGCCGCCTCGTCCCAGCTGTCGAGGACCTCGACCGGCAGGAGGGAGCGGTACGCCGTCCGCCAGGTCACGGCCTGCACGCGGGCGACCGCCTCCGCGTCGTCCGGTCGGGCGGGGCGGACCGACACCTCGGCGGTCCCCGCCCGGCGGGGGAAGGAGGAGGTCGGCTGCACGTCTGGAGCCTAGGCCGACGCAGGGGTCCTCCCGGGGCCGTCAGGGGTCCGGGGCAGGATCGGCGGCCGTGGGAGCACCCGTCGCCGACCGGCTGCCGGCCGCGCTGGCCCGCCGCATCGCACTCGCCGCCCAGGGCCTCGCCGACCCGCGCCCCACGGGTCCGGTCGGCACGCGGCAGCTGCGCCGGGTGGCCGACCGGCTCGCGGTGCTGCAGGTCGACTCGGTCAACGTGCTGTCCCGGGCGCACTACCTGCCCGCCTTCAGCCGGCTGGGGCCCTACCCCCGCGAGGCGCTCGACGACCTCGCCGGCCGCCGGGGGGAGTTGTTCGAGTACTGGGCGCACGAGGCCTCGCTGCTGCCGGTGCGGCTGCACCCGCACCTGCGCTGGCGGATGGCGGCGGCCGAGGAGCACGCCTGGGGCTCGATGGTCCGCATCCAGCGGGAGCGGCCCGGCTACGTGGGTGAGGTGCTCCAGCGGGTGCGCGAGGCCGGCCCGCTCAAGGCCAGCGACCTCGCCGAGCCGCGGCCCGACCGGCCCGGCAGCATGTGGAACTGGCACGCCGGCAAGACCGCCCTCGAGTGGCTCTTCTACACCGGCGTGGTCACCACCCGCGGCCGGACGGCGGGCTTCGAGCGCGTCTACGACCTCACCGAGCGGGTGCTGCCGGCCGCCGTCCTGCAGGCCCCGACGCCGGACCCCGCCGACGCCGTCCGCGAGCTCGTGCGCACCGCGTCGCGGGCGCTCGGCGTGGCCACCGAGCGGGACCTGCGCGACTACTTCCGGCTGCGTCCACCGGCGGCCCGCGCGGCGATCGCCGAGCTGGTCGAGGCGGGGGAGCTGCTCCCGGTCGAGGTGGCCGGCTGGAACGCGCCCGCGTGGCTGGACCCCGCGGCCCGGCGTCCCCGGTGGGTGCGGGCGCGGGCGCTGCTGAGCCCGTTCGACTCCCTGGTGTGGGAGCGGCCGCGGGTGGAGCGCGTCTTCGGCTTCCGCTACCGGCTGGAGATCTACACGCCGGCCGCGCAGCGGGTGCACGGCTACTACGTGCTGCCGTTCCTGCTCGGCGACCGGCTGGTCGCCCGGGTCGACCTCAAGGCCGACCGGCAGGCCGGGGTGCTGCGCGTGCAGGCGGCCTTCGCCGAGGACGGCGCGGACCGCCGCGAGGTGGCGGTGGCGCTCGCCGACGAGCTGGCGCTCATGGCCGGCTGGATGCGGCTGGACACGGTCGTCGTCGGCGAGCGGGGCGACCTCGCGGCCGCGCTGGCCGACGTCCGTGGTCGGTACAGCTAGCGGCCGGCCAGCCGGCGGACGACGGCCAGGCCCGCCGGGCCACCGGGCCACCAGCGCTCCAGGGCCGCGTCCCCGGCCGCCCGCACCACCGAGCGCAGCACGAGGGCCACCACGACGACGTCGTCGGCGTAGCCGAGCACCGGGACCACGTCGGGGACCAGGTCCAGCGGCGACAGCAGGTAGCCCAGCAGCAGCCAGAGCCGCAGCCGCACACCCCGGGGCAGGGACCGGTCGGCGGCGAGCCGGCGCACCAGCCGGACCAGGTCGGGCAGCAGCCGCAGCGCCTCGCGGACGGTGAGGTCCGGCGGCCGGGCCCGCCACAGCAGCAGGAGCAGGGCGGCCCAGAGCAGGAGCAGGCCGCCGGCGACCGCGACGAGGGCACCCCACCACTCCACGGGGACGAGTCTGGCCGGTGGGGCAGGAGCGGTCGGCAGGTGACCGGTGTCGCGGCCGGGTGTCGGCGGCCGGCCGTAGGCTCGGGCGCGTGACGAGCGCGACCGACGGCCCGATCGACACCCAGTACGAGGACCTGCTGCGCCGGGTGCTCGAGCAGGGCACCCCGAAGCAGGACCGGACGGGCACCGGCACGGTGAGCCTGTTCGGCGAGCGGCTGCGCTACGACCTGTCCGAGCGGTTCCCGCTCGTCACGACCAAGTCGGTGCACTTCCGGTCGATCGCCTACGAGCTGCTGTGGTTCCTCCGCGGGGACAGCAACGTCCGCTGGCTGCAGGAGAACCGGGTCAGCATCTGGGACGAGTGGGCCTCGCCGGAGGGTGAGCTGGGGCCGGTGTACGGCGTCCAGTGGCGGTCCTGGCCCACGCCCGGCGGCGCGCACGTCGACCAGATCGCCGGCGTCCTGGAGACGTTGCGCACCGACCCCGACTCGCGGCGCATGGTCGTCTCCGCCTGGAACGTCGCCGCGCTGCCCGACATGGCGCTCGCGCCGTGCCACGCGCTGTTCCAGTTCCACGTCGCCGACGGCCGGCTGTCCTGCCAGCTCTACCAGCGCAGCGCCGACATGTTCCTCGGCGTGCCGTTCAACATCGCCAGCTACGCGCTGCTCACCCGCATGGTCGCCGACCAGGTCGGGCTGGCCCCGGGCGACTTCATCTGGGTCGGCGGCGACTGCCACGTGTACGGCAACCACGTCGACCAGGTCCGCGAGCAGCTCTCCCGCGAGGTGCTGGCCTTCCCGGCCCTCGACCTCGCCCCGGCCCCCTCGCTGTTCGAGTACACCTACGAGCACTTCACGCTGCGCGACTACCGGCACCACCCGGCGATCCGCGCGGCGGTGGCGGTCTGAGCGCGTGACGATCGGGTTGGTCTGGGCGCAGGCCCGCGGCGGCGTCATCGGCGCCGACGGCCGGCTGCCCTGGCACCTGCCCGAGGACCTCCGGCTGTTCCGCGAGCTGACCACCGGCGCCACCGTCGTCATGGGCCGGCGCACCTGGGAGTCGCTGCCGGAGCGGTTCCGGCCGCTGCCCGGACGGCGCAACGTCGTCCTCACCACCGACCGGTCCTGGGCCGCCGACGGCGCCCAGCCGGCCGCCGGGGTGGCCGACGTGCTGGCCCGCCCGGACGACGGCGACCTCTGGGTGATCGGCGGCGGCCGGGTCTACGCCGCGTTCCTGCCGCACGCCGACCGGGTGGTGGTCACCGACGTCGACACCGCGGTCGCCGGCGACACCTGGGCCCCGGAGCTGGGCCGGGAGTGGGTGCGGGTCTCGCGCAGCCCGGGGACCGGCTGGACGGCGTCGTCCACCGGGTTGCGGTACGCGGTGTCGGAGTACCGGCGCGCTGCGACCGACGCCGGCGTGCCCGCCGGCGCGGGTCGGTAGATTCGAGGCATGACCAGCGACCCCGCCCGGCCCTTCGGCCGTGTGCTCACGGCGATGGTGACGCCCTTCGCCGAGGACGGCTCGATCGACCTCGCGGGTGCCCAGGAACTGGCCGCGCACCTGGTCGACCGGCAGGCGCACGACGGTCTGGTGGTGCTCGGCACCACGGGCGAGGCGCCCACCCTGAGCGACGGCGAGCAGTCCGCCGTCCTCGAGGCGGTGCTCGACGCCGTGGGCGACCGCGCCGTCGTGGTGGCCGGCGTCGGCACCAACGACACCGCGCACTCCATCGAGAACGCCCGGCGGGCCGAGCGCCTGGGCGCGGACGGCCTGCTCGTCGTGACGCCGTACTACAACAAGCCGCCGCAGGCCGGGCTGCTGCGCCACTTCACCGCCGTGGCCGACGCCACCGACCTGCCGGTGATGCTCTACGACATCCCGCCGCGTTCGGTCGTCCCCATCGAGGTGGACACGCTCGCCCGACTGGCCGAGCACCCGCGCATCGTCGCGGTGAAGGACGCCAAGGGCGACTTCGGCGCGGTGATGCGGACCCTCGCCCGCACCGACCTCGCGTACTACAGCGGCGAGGACCTGCTCAACCTGCCGCTGCTCGCGGTCGGCGCGGTCGGCGTCGTGAGCGTCGCCGGCCACCTCGTCGGCCCGCGGCTGGCCGAGCTGATCACCGCCGTCGAGTCCGGCGACCTGGTCAAGGCCCGGGCGGTCAACGAGAGCCTGCTGCCGGTCTACACCGGCCTCTTCCGCACCCAGGGCGTCATCCTGACCAAGGCGGCGCTGCACGAGCTCGGCCTGCCGGCCGGGCCCGTGCGCCCGCCGCTGGTCGACGCCACCCCCGAACAACGCGCGCAGCTGCGCACCGACCTCGCCGACGGAGGCATCCACCTGTGAGCACGACCTCGTGACCGCCTCGACCACCCAGCCCCACCTGGACCTGCAGGCGCCGCCGCCGCTGCCCGAGGGCGGGCTGCGTGTCATGGCGCTCGGCGGTCTCGGGGAGATCGGCCGCAACATGGCCGTGCTCGAGTTCGACGGCAAGCTGCTGGTCATCGACTGCGGGGTGCTGTTCCCCGAGGCCGAGCAGCCCGGCGTCGACCTGATCCTCCCGGACTTCGGCGTCATCGAGCACCGGCTCGACGACGTCGTGGCCGTCGTCCTCACCCACGGGCACGAGGACCACATCGGCGCGATCCCCTACCTGCTGCGCATGCGTCGCGACATCCCGCTCGTCGGTTCCCGGTTCACCCTCGCGCTGGTCAGGGCCAAGCTGCGCGAGCACCGGCTGGACCCGGTGCTGGTGGAGGTGGCGGCCAACGACGACCACGTCGCCGGCCCGTTCCACTGCGAGTTCATCTCGGTCAACCACTCGATCCCCGACGCGCTGGCCGTCGCCGTCCACACGCCGGCCGGGGTCCTGGTGCACACCGGCGACTTCAAGATGGACCAGCTCCCGCTGGACGGCGTCCTCACCGACCTCGGCGCCTTCGCCCGGCTGGGGCTGGAGGGCATCGACCTGCTGCTCGCCGACTCCACCAACGCGGAGATCCCCGGCTTCGTCACCCCCGAGCGCTCGATCGGGCCGGTCCTGGAGGACGTGTTCCGCCGGGCCACCCAGCGGCTGATCGTCTCCAGCTTCGCCAGCCACGTGCACCGGATCCAGCAGGTGCTCGACGCCGCCGAGACGCACGGCCGCAAGGTCGCCCTGGTCGGCCGCTCGATGGTGCGGAACATGGGGGTGGCCCGCGACCTCGGGCTGCTGCGGGTCGCCCCGGGGCTCATGGTCAGCCTCGACGAGGCGACCAGCATGCCCCCGGAGCAGGTCGTGCTGGTCAGCACCGGGTCGCAGGGCGAGCCGCTGTCGGCCCTCGGGCGGATGGCCCGCGGCGAGCACCACCAGGTGACCATCGAGGCGGGCGACACCATCGTGCTGGCCTCCTCGCTGGTGCCCGGCAACGAGACCGCCGTCTACAAGGTCATCAACGGCCTGGCCCGGCTCGGCGCCACCGTCGTGCACAAGGAGACCGCGCGGGTGCACGTCTCCGGCCACGCGCCGGCCGGCGAGCTGCGGACGCTGCTCAACGTCGCCAAGCCGCGGTACCTGATGCCGGTGCACGGCGAGTGGCGGCACCTGCGCGCCCACGCGGCGCTCGCCGAGGAGACCGGGATGGCGCGCGACCGCGTGATCCTCGCCGAGGACGGCGTCGTCGTGGACCTGGTCGACGGCAAGGCGTCGATCGTCGGGTCGGTGCCGGTCGGCGACGTCTACGTCGACGGCCTGAACGTGGGCGACGTGGGGGAGGAGTCGCTGCAGGAGCGGCGGATCCTCGGCGACGAGGGGTTCGTCGCGCTCACCGTCGTCATCGAGCCGTCGACGCGGACGATCGTGCGGCCGGTGCACCTCTCCGCCCGCGGCTTCGCCGACGACCCCTCGGTCTTCGACCCGGCGCTGCAGCTGGTCGAGGAGAGCCTGCGCCGCACGCTGGCCGACGGCGAGACCGACCCGCACCGGCTCTCCCAGGTGATCCGCCGGACGATCGGCAAGTGGGTGTCGGACACCTACCGCCGCCGTCCCATGATCATCCCGACCGTCCTCGAGGTCTGACCGAACGCGACCGAGATCACCCGCGTATGCCCCCTCGTCCGGTGCCCACCGTCGGGCGCCGCCATCCGAGGGAGAACCGATGCGCACCACATCACGGGCGGGGGCCGTGGCGACCGCACTGGCCGTCGCCCTGCTGACCGCGAGCCCCGCCCTGGCGCACGACGGCGGGCGGTCCGGCGAGGGCGAGCGGTACCAGGTCACGACCCGGTCGGACACCGTCGACGCCAAGCCGGGCGACGGAACGTGCGCCGACGCGGCCCGGAAGTGCTCGCTGCGGGCCGCGGTGCAGGAGGCCAACGCCTCCGGCGGCGGACGGATCGAGCTCGGGAAGGGCAGGTACGCGCTGGGCCTGCGCGGGGCCGAGGACGCGGCGGGGTCCGGTGACCTCGACGTCACGTCCCGCATCACGGTCAGCGGGGACGGCGCCACCGTGGACGCGGCCGGGATCGACCGGGTACTCGACGTGCGGACCGGGGGCTCGCTGACCCTGCGCCACCTCACCGTGACCGGGGGCGTGGCCCCGCGGGAGGGCGACTCGGACGCGGGGTCCGGCGGCGGCGTGCGCAACGCCGGCACGCTCGTCGTGGACCGCAGCACGGTCACCGGCAACAGCGCGGCCCGGGCCGGTGGCGGCATCGAGGCCGTCGCGGGGTCGGAGACCACGCTGACCCGCGCCACGCTGTCGGGGAACAGCACCGGCCCGACCCCCGGCAACGGCGGCGGCCTGCACCTGACCGGCGCGGGCACGGTGCACGTCGACCGGACCACGGTCACCGGCAACACCGCGGCGGCCGAGGGTGGCGGCCTGTGGAACTCCGCGACCGGGACGATGACGGTGGAGCGCAGCACCGTCGAGCGCAACACCGCCAGCGGGCCGGCGGCCGACCAGGGCGGCGGTGGGCTGTTCAACGACGGCGGCACGCTGACCGTCGTCCGCTCGGAGGTCCGGCACAACGTCGCCGACGGCACGAGCGGCTCCGGCGGCGGCATCCTCAACGACGGCGGCACGCTGGTCGTCGAGCGCACGGTCGTGAAGGGCAACTCGGCGAAGCGGGCCGGCGGCGGCATCGAGGCCGACGCCGGGACGACGCGGTTGGAGCGCACCGACCTCACCGGCAACTCGACCGGGGCCAACCCGGGCAACGGCGGCGGCCTGCACCTCACCGGTGCCGGCCAGGTCCGGATCGACCGCGGGTCGGTCACCGGCAACAGCGCGGCGGCCGAGGGCGGTGGGCTGTGGAACTCCGAGACCGGGACGATGACGGTCACCCGCACCGAGATCCGCCGCAACACCGCCCCGGTCGGGCCGGACGTGTTCCAGGACGGGAACGGCAGGGGCTTCACCGTCGACGGGCGCACCGTCCCCGCGAACGGCAGCTGACGCTCCTGCCCACCAGCGGCGCCGGGACCTCGTACGGGGTCCCGGCGCCGCCGGCGTTCAGAGCTGCGAGCTGGCCACCACGGTGCCCTCGGCGTCGACGACCCGGAACCCGGTCGCGTCCTCCCGGAGGACCGAGGAGTTGAGGTTGCAGCGCAGCTCCGCGGGGCCGACGCCGAGGAACTGGCCGGCGGGCACCGGGGTGCCGTCCTCGTCGGTCACCACGACCCGGTAGACCTCGCCGGCGGTGAAGCCCTCGCCGACCAGCCGCACTTCCACGCCCCACGTGTGCGGGACGACGTCGGCGCGCGCCTCGATGTCGGTCACGGCGACCTGCACGGCCACCGGTTCCAGCGGCAGCGGGTCGGGCACCGGGCGGGCCAGCCACCCGGCACCGAAGCCGGCCGCGGCGATCCCCACGACGGCGGCCGCGGCCAGCGCCCGCCGCGACGTCCCCCGGCGCCGGCGCAGCGGTGCCTCCGCCGCGATCCGGGCCAGCACGGCGTCCCCGAGGCCGGCCGGCGGTGCCGGCTGCTCGTCCAGGCGGTCGGGGTCCACGCCGGCCAGCCGGGCGGTGAGCGGGGTCAGCCCGGCCAGCTCGGCCCGGCAGGCGGCACAGCCGTCCAGGTGCGCACGCACCGCGGCCCGCTCCTCCGGCGTCCCGTGCCCGAGGGCGTACCAGCCCAGCTGCTCGCGCATCCCGCGGTGCTCCCCACCCTCGGTCACGGTTCCACCCCCATCTCCTCCATCGCCAGTCGCAGGGCCTTGAGCCCGTAGAACACCCGGCTGCGCAGCGTCCCCACCGGGATGCCGAGCTCGGCGGCCACCTCCGCGTGCGGCCGGCCGCGCAGGTGGGTCTGCACGATCGCCGTCCGGTGCTCCTCGCCGATCCGGCGCAGCGCCTCCTCCACCACCCAGGCGTCGACCACCGCCTCGTCGATGGCGCCCACCGACGGGACGTCGGTGCCGGTGCCGTCGGTCAGCGTGCGCTGCCACGGCCGGACGGCGAACCGCCGCGCCTCGTCCACGACGACGTTGCGGGCGATCGCGAACAACCAGGTGCGCAGGCTCGCCAGGGTCGGGTCGTAGGAATCCGACGAGCGCCACGCCCGCAGGAACACCTCCTGGACGACGTCCTGCGCGGCCCCGCCGTCCCCGAGCTGGCGCAGCGCGAAGCGGTAGAGCTCGGCACCGTGCGCGGCGTAGGCCGCCCGGACGTCGAGCTCCGACCCGTGGTGACGCGCCATCCGGCTCCTCCCCTCGGCGTCCTCGCCGGAGGGGGTACGGCGGCGGTGGCGGCCGCGTTCACGCCTCACCTCGCGGGCCGCACCACCTCGATCGGCGGGATGGCCTCCTCCTCGGGCAGCTCGAAGCCCCACACCTGCGCGTAGAAGGACAGCTCGCCGTCCAGCGCCGCGCGGATGTTCTCCGCCCGCCGGAAGCCGTGCTGCTCGCCGGGGAACAGCAGATAGGCGTGCGGCACCCCCTTCTCGCGCAGCGCCGCGACGATCGCCTCGGCCTGCTCGGGCGGTACCACCCGGTCCTCCGCGCCCTGGAACACCGCCAGCGGGGTGTCGAACGCGTCGACGTGCGAGATCGGTGAGCGCTCGGCGTAGACGTCGGCGCCCTCCGGCCACGGCGCGACCAGCGAGTCGAGGTAGCGGGACTCGAACTTGTGCGTGTCGGCGGCCAGCGCGGCGAGGTCGGCCACGCCGTAGTGGCTGGCACCCGCGGAGAAGACCCCCGGCCGCAGGCACAGCGCCGCGAGCGTGGTGTACCCACCGGCCGAGCCGCCGCGGACCGCCATCCGGGCGGGGTCCACCCGGCCGGCGCCGGCCAGGTGCTGCGCGCAGGCCACGACGTCGTCGAGGTCCACGACGCCCCAGGTGCCGCGCAGGGCCTCCCGGTAGCGCCGCCCGTAGCCGGTCGAGCCGCGGTAGTCGACGTCGGCGACGCAGAAGCCCCGGGAGGTCCAGTACTGCACCTCCGGGTTCAGCACCGAGGTCGTCGCCGCGGTCGGCCCGCCGTGCACCACGACCAGCAGCGGCGGGAGCGTGCCGTCCGGGGCGGTCGCCTCCGGGTTGGTCGGCGGGTAGACCAGCGCGTGGGCCTCGCCGATGCCGGTGCCGCGCTCGGGGGTCGGGAAGGTCACGTGCTCCGGCCGGGAGAACCAGGCCGGGTCCACACCCAGCTCGCGCGCCGGCCGCAGCACCTCCGCGGTCGGGTGGGTGGGTGGGTCACCGTCCACCGCGACCCGCAGCACGACCGGCTCGCTCGCCGGGCTGCCCGCCACGCAGACCACCGACCGGCCCGCCGCGGTCACCGCGCGCAAGGCCGTGTACGGCAGGTCGAGCTCGCGGACCGCGCCGTCGGTCTCCCGCACCGCGAGCCGGTCCTCGCCCTCCCGCGCGGAGGCCAGGACGACCCGGCCGTCACCGAGCAGCGCGACGCGGCGGGCGCCGAAGCGCCACTGCGGCCCGGCGATGTCGGCACCCACGTCGAGGACCGGCTCCACCGCGCCGCCCGGCCGCCACCGGTACAGCGCCCAGACGTCGGTGCGGTCGGCGCAGAACCACAGTGCGCCGTCCGCGTCCCAGGTGGGCTGCACCACGGACTCCGACCGGCCGTCGGCGGAGCGGCCGCCGGCCACCACCGTCTCGCCGCCGTCGGGGCCGCGGACCACGAGGGCGGCGGCGTCCCACGGCATGTCGGGGTGGTCCCACTGCAGCCACGCGAGGTGCCGGCCGTCGGGGGAGGGGCGCGGGTCGGAGACGAAGTCCGGTCCGCTGACCAGCACCTCCACCCCGCCGTCCGGACCGATGCGCACGACCTCGTCGACGACGTCGGCCGCCGCACCGCTCGCGGCGTGGGTCTCCCGGACCGCGAGCAGGCCGCCGTCCGCGGTGGGGGTGAGGTCGGCGTACCGGACCCCGGCCGGCAGCTCCGGCTCCGCCGTCACCGGGACCGGGGAACCGGCGCCGGGGTCGAGCCGGTACAGCCGCTGGTCGGGGAAGTGCACGAACCAGAGGACGCCGCCGCGGACCGCCCAGGCGCCACCGCCGTACTCGTGCACCCGCGTCCTCGCGTCCCACGGCGGGGGCAGCACGTCGACGGCCCGCCCGCCCACCCCGCCGTCGGCCGGGCGGCGGACCAGCGCGGAGCGGCCGCCCTCGCCGGGGCGGGACTCCGACCACCAGACGGCGTCGTCGTCGACGGCCACCTCCTCGAGCCGGGCGGCGGCCCGGACGACGAGCTCCGAGGTGACCGGGGTGGGCCAGCTGCCGTACGGGAGGGTCCTGCGTGCGGGCATGGCCCGACCGTAGGTGCCGGACACGAGGCCGCGCCTGCCGTCGACCTGGGGTCTCGGCGATTACCGTCGACGCATGCCTGCTCGCACGACGACGACCCGGCCGTCCGGCAAGTCGTCCGCGCGCGGCCGCTCCGGCTCCGGGTCGACCGCGGCCCGGAAGCGCCCGCCCGCCAAGCGCCCCGCGGCCGGGAGCCGCAAGCCCGCCGCCCGCAGGCCCGCGGCCAAGGGCTCCGGCCCGGGCCTGTGGAGCGTGGTCAGCGGTGGCTGGTCGCTGCTCGCCCGCGGCGCCGGCGGGCTGGCCCGCTCGGTCGCCCGCCCGCAGGAGGCCGAGCCGCTCGCGCCCGAGCACCGCCGCGACGGCGTCGGCCTGGCCGTGCTCGGCCTCGCCGTCGTGCTGGGCGCGGCCGCCTGGAGCAACGGCATCGGCCCGGTCGGCGCCGCGCTCACCGCGGGGGTCCGCTGGGTCGTCGGCTCACTGGTCATGGTGCTGCCCGTCGTGCTGTTCCTCGCCGCGCTGCGGCTGCTGCGCCGGGGCCCGCGCCCCGAGGCGCGCGGCCGGTTGGCGATCGGCTGGCTCTGCCTGGTCGTGTCGGTGCTCGGCATCGCCCAGGTGGCCGGCGCGGGCGCCAAGCCCGCCGCGGGCGAGCCCGGCTCCGGCGGGCTGGTCGGGTGGGCCGCGGCGACGCCGCTGGCCGCCGGCGTGGGCGCGGTCGTCACCGTCGTCCTGCTCGTCCTGCTGGCGTTCTTCGGCCTGCTCGTGCTGACCGCGACGCCGGTGCACCAGATCCCCGAGCGGCTCCGCGAGCTCGGCGACCGGCTGCTGGGCCAGGCGCAGGACGACGAGGACCACTACGACGACGAGGACTGGGACGACGAGCCGGCCGAGGCGCCGGCGCCGCGCCGCGGTCGGCGCCGGTCGCTGTCGGACGACCTCATGGACACCGGCCCGGTGGAGACCGTGCCGGCGATCGACCACGCCGCGCTGGACGAGGCCCCCGAGGCGGTGCGGTACGAGCCCCCGCCCCCGCCGGTCCCGACCCGCCGTGCGGCGGTGGTGGACCGGACCGCGCCGTCGGAGGAGCTCGAGCCGGTCACCGAGCCCGAGCAGCTGCGCATCGAGCCGGTCGAGGGCCAGTACACGCTGCCCTCGGTCGGCGTGCTGCGTCCCGGCGATCCGCCGAAGAAGAACTCCAAGGCCACCGAGGCCGCGACCGAGGCCATCACCGGCGTGCTCGAGCAGTTCAACATCGACGCCGCGGTCACCAGCTTCACCCGCGGCCCGACGGTCACCCGCTACGAGATCGAGCTGGGCCCGGCGGTCAAGGTCGAGAAGATCACCGCGCTGACCAAGAACATGGCCTACGCGGTCGCCAACGACAACATCCGCATCCTCGCGCCGATCCCGGGCAAGTCCGCGGTCGGTGTCGAGGTGCCCAACACCGACCGCGAGATGGTCAGCCTGGGCGACGTGCTGCGCTCCCAGGTCGCCAAGCAGGACCCGCACCCGATGCTGGTCGGGCTGGGCAAGGACATCGAGGGCGGCTTCGTCTGCGCGAACCTGGCGAAGATGCCCCACCTGCTGGTCGCCGGCGCCACCGGTGCCGGCAAGTCCAGCTGCGTCAACTCGCTGCTGACCTCGCTGCTGCTGCGGGCCACCCCGGACCAGCTGCGGATGATCCTCATCGACCCGAAGATGGTCGAGCTCACCCCGTACGACGGCATCCCGCACCTGATCACGCCGATCATCACCGACCCCAAGAAGGCCGCCACCGCGCTGGCCTGGTTGGTCGAGGAGATGGAGCAGCGCTACCAGGACATGCGGTCCACCGGCGTCCGGCACATCGACGACTTCAACCGCAAGGTGGAGCGCGGCGAGATCGTGGCGCCGCCGGGCAGCGAGCGGGTGTACCGGCCCTACCCGTACATCCTGGCGATCGTCGACGAGCTCGCCGACCTCATGATGGTGGCCCCGCGCGACGTCGAGGAGTCGATCGTCCGGATCACCCAGAAGGCCCGTGCGGCCGGCATCCACCTGGTGCTGGCCACCCAGCGGCCCTCGGTCGACGTCGTCACCGGCCTGATCAAGGCCAACGTGCCGTCGCGGCTGGCGTTCTCCACCTCCAGCCTCACCGACAGCCGGGTCATCCTCGACCAGCCCGGCGCGGAGAAGCTGATCGGCATGGGCGACGCCCTGTTCATGCCGATCGGCCAGGGCAAGCCGATGCGCGTGCAGGGTGCTTACGTCTCCGACGCCGAGATCGAGGCGGTCGTCGAGTTCACCAAGCGGCAGGCCGAGCCGGAGTACCGCGAGGAGGTCTTCAGCGCCGCCGCCGGCGAGCAGAAGGAGATCGACGAGGACATCGGCGGCGACCTCGAGCTGCTGGTGCAGGCCGTCGAGCTCGTCGTCACCAGTCAGTTCGGCTCGACGTCGATGCTGCAGCGCAAGCTGCGCGTCGGGTTCGCCAAGGCCGGCCGGCTCATGGACCTCATGGAGAGCCGCGGGATCGTCGGCCCGTCGGAGGGGTCCAAGGCCCGCGACGTGCTGGTCAAGCCCGACGAGCTGGAGTCGGTGATGTTCACCCTGCGCGGCACGGAGGGCTGAGGAAGGACCCCCTCCTCCCCACCCCTCGCAGGCTCGGGGCGGGACCCGGGAGGGGGCCTAAGATGGCCGGGTGACAGCGCTGCCCGACCCTGCCCGGACCGTGGCGGTGGTGACCCTCGGGTGCGCCCGCAACGAGGTCGACTCGGAGGAGCTGGCCGGCCGGCTGGCCGCCGGTGGGTACCGGCTGGTCGAGGACGCCGAGGGTGCCGACGCCGTCCTGGTCAACACCTGCGGCTTCATCGAGTCGGCCAAGAAGGACTCCGTCGACGCGATCCTGGCCGCCACCGACTCCGGTGCCCGGGTGGTCGCGGTGGGCTGCATGGCCGAGCGGTACGGCTCCGAGCTCGCCGGCGCGCTGCCCGAGGCGACGGTCCTCGGCTTCGACGACTACGCCGCGATCGGCGAGCGCCTCGACGACGTCATCACCGGCCGTCCGCTGGTGCCGCACGACCCGCGCGACCGGCGCACGCTGCTGCCGATCAGCCCGGTCGACCGCTCCGCGGCCCGCACCGCCGTCGACGCCCCGGCCATCCCCGGCCACGGCTGGGTGCAGCGGCGCCGGCTGGCCTCGGGCCCGTCGGCCGCGCTCAAGCTCGCCTCGGGCTGCGACCGGCGGTGCGCCTTCTGCGCCATCCCCGCCTTCCGCGGCTCGTTCGTCTCCCGCCCCCCGGCCGAGGTGCTCGGGGAGGCGCAGTGGCTGGCCGCGCAGGGCGTCGCCGAGCTGGTGCTGGTCAGCGAGAACTCCACCTCCTACGGCAAGGACCTCGGCGACCTGCGCTCGCTGGAGCGGCTGCTGCCGCAGCTGGCCGCCGTCGAGGGGATCGCGCGCGTGCGGGTGGCCTACCTGCAGCCGGCCGAGCTGCGGCCGGGCCTGCTCGAGGTCATCGCGGCGACCGACGGCGTGGCGCCCTACTTCGACCTGTCCTTCCAGCACTCCTCGCCGGGGCTGCTGCGGCGGATGCGGCGCTTCGGCGGCACCGACGACTTCCTCGCGCTCGTCGAGCGGGCCCGCGCGCTGGCGCCGACGGCCGGCTTCCGGACCAACGTCATCCTCGGCTTCCCCGGCGAGACCGAGGACGACGTCGCCGAGCTCGAGCGCTTCCTCACCGAGGGCCGCCTGGACGCCGTCGGGGTGTTCGGCTACTCCGACGAGGAGGGCACCGAGGCGATGGGGATGGCCGGCAAGCTGGACCAGGCCGAGATCGACGCCCGCGTCCGGCGGATCACCGACCTGGTCGAGGAGCTCACCGCGCAGCGCGCCGAGGACCGCCTGGGCGAGCGGGTCGAGGTGCTGCTCACCGAGGACCTCTCGGCCGAGGAGGGTCCCGGGGTCTGGGTCGGGCACGCCGCCCACCAGGACCCTGAGGCCGACGGCACGACGACGGTCACCGGCGTCCCGGACGGCGCGGTGGCGGGCGCGATCGTCGCCGCGGAGGTCGTCGGCACCGAGGGCGTGGACCTCGTGGCCGCCTCCCTGGTACCCGTGGTGCGCGCATGACCTCTCCGGCGGACCCGGCCGCCACGCCGCCCCAGACGGCGCGGGTGGTCAACCTGCCCAACGCGCTGACGCTGCTGCGGCTGGCCGTGGTGCCGTTGTTCGCCGTCCTGCTGCTCACCGACGGCGGGCTGGACGACGAGCGGCGCTACTGGGCCACCGTGGTCTTCGCGCTGGCGATCATCACCGACCGCTACGACGGGATGATCGCCCGCCGCACCGGCCAGGTCACCGAGTTCGGCAAGCTCGCCGACCCGATCGCCGACAAGGCGCTGACCGGCACCGCGCTGGTCGGGCTCTCCATGCTGGCGCTGCTGCCCTGGTGGGTCACGCTCACCATCCTCGTCCGCGAGGTGGGCGTGACCCTGCTGCGCTTCTGGGTGCTCCGCCACGGCGTGATCGCGGCCAGCCGCGGTGGCAAGGCCAAGACCGTCGTCCAGGCGCTGGCGATCGGGATGTACACCCTGCCGCTGGACGGCCTGTTCGGCACGGCCCGCTGGTGGGTGATGGCCGTCGCCGTGGTGCTGACCGTGGTGACCGGCCTGGACTACGTCTACCGCGCGCTCACCCTGCGGCGCACCAGCGCCCGGGCGATGCGCGCCGCGGCGGCCCGCCGCTCGGCCGGGCCGGCGACGGGCGGTCCGCGCTCCGACGCCGCCGCCTGAGCGAGGACCCCCCTGCCCCCGCCACTCCGGGCGGGACCGCGGAAGAGGGGCGCTGCCCACGGCGTTACGCCCAGAGCGGACGCGCCCGGGATCGCCCGGTGGCCGTCAGTGGCCCCGCGTACCGTGAGCGCACGGCACCCTCCTGGGACGGTGCCGCCGCTTCCGCACAGGTAGGACAGGAGACGGCGATGACGCTGCTGCGCACCCAACTCGGCACGACCCTGCGCGGCCACCGGCTGCGCCAGCGTCGGACGCTGCGCGACGTCTCCGGTGCCGCCCGGGTGAGCCTGGGCTACCTCTCGGAGGTCGAGCGGGGGCAGAAGGAGGCATCCTCCGAGCTGCTCGCCTCGATCTGCGACGCGCTCGACGTGGAGCTCGCCGACCTGCTCGCCGAGGTCAGCCTGGGGCTGCGGGGCGACGACGTGCGCGTCCGCCCGCTGGTCCCCGCGGGCGCGGCCGCCGAGGTCGCCGACGAGGAGGCCGCCCCGGCCGCCTCCGCCGAGCTGCCCGCCGCCGAGCCGGCCCTGGCCCTGGTCGGTGCGCCGGCGCGGGCTGCCGGCCGCCCGGCCGGCGCGGTGTCCCTGGCCGCCTGAAGGACCCTCTGCCCCCGCCGCTCGCGGGGGGACCAGCAGGGCGGCCGCCTCGGCCGCAGGCACCGGTCGGCCCCGGGACGGGCCCGACCTCCGGCCGCTCCGGGAGGCGTGGCAGGCTCGACCTGACCCCATCGCGGGTCGCAGGCTGCTGCGCGCCACAACGGAGGTCGTCGTGCGGTACCTCTTCCGGCCACCTGCCACCGACGGCGCGGGCCTGCTGAGCCTGCCCTTCGACCAGCCCCTCGAGGAGTGGGACCCCGAGCTGCTGCTCGAGGTGCCCCAGCGCGGCATCTCGCGACACGTCGTCCGCTTCACCGCCCAGGGCGGGCACGTGTACGCGCTCAAGGAGATCCCCGAGCGGCTGGCCCGCCACGAGTACGCGTTGCTGAGCCAGTTCGAGGCGGAGGGGCTGCCGTCGGTGTCGGTGCTGGGCATCTGCGTCGACCGCCCCGACGACCAGGACGCCGTCCTGGTCACCCGCTACCTCGAGTACTCGATGTCCTACCGGTACCTGTTCAGCCGCCCGCACGGCGAGCAGTCGGCCGAGCAGCTGCTCGACACGATGGTGGTGCTGCTCGTCCGGCTGCACCTGGCCGGCGTGTTCTGGGGCGACTGCTCGCTGTCCAACACGCTGTTCCGACTCGACGCGGGCGCCTTCACCGCCCACCTGGTCGACGCCGAGACCTCCGAGCGGCACCCGCAGCTGAGCCCCGGGCAGCGGCGCTACGACGTCGACCTCGCCCGGGAGCGGGTCGGTGCCGAGCTGCTCGACCTGCAGTTCGGCGACCTGCTGCCGCCCTACGTGGACCCCATCGACGTCGCCGACAGCCTGCCGTTGCGCTACGAGGCGCTGTGGGAGGAGGTCACCCACGAGGAGGTCTTCGCGCTGGCCGAGCAGCGCCAGCGGGTGGCCGAGCGGCTGCAGCGGCTCAACGACCTGGGGTTCGACGTCGGCGAGATCGAGCTGGTCACCGATCCGGAGGGTGGAGCCCGGCTGCGCGTGGAGACCCGCGTCTCCGAGCCGGGTCAGAACCGCCGGGAGCTGTTCCGGCTGACCGGCCTGGAGGTGCAGGAGCGCCAGGCCCGCCGGCTGCTCAACGACCTGCGGGCCTACCGCGCCACCCTGGAGCAGAAGCTCGGCTCTCCCGTCCCGGAGACGGTCGCGGGCTACCGCTGGCTGGCCGAGGCCTACCAGCCCGTCGTCGAGGCGATCCCGCCCGACCTCGCCGGCCGGCTGGCGCCGGCGGAGGTCTTCCACGAGATCCTCGAGCACCGCTGGTTCCTGTCCGAGAAGGCCGGACACGACGTCGGGACGACGAAAGCCGCCCGCTCGTACTTCGACACGGTGCTGCCCCGCACACCCAAGGAACTGACCACCCCGTCGGCGATCGTCGGAGGCCGCGACTGACGTCCGCGGGCGGCTCCCGGCGGCCCGGGAGACCCGTTCTCGACCTCGGTAACGAGGCGGTTTCGTTCGAGTTGACACCCTCGGTGACCTGGGCCACGGTACGAAAACCGCGGTGATCGCAGGCTCGCTGCTCTCCAACGGAGGCGGATGACGGTGTCGGTACGTAGCAAGGGCAGGTCGTCCGGCGGAGCCGCGACGCGGGGGCGCAGACGCCAGCTGGGCGGGGCGGCTGCGGCCGCGGTCCTGGCCTCGACACTCGCCGCGTGCGGAGGCGACTCGGGCGCGGCGAACGCGCTCACCTGGTACATCAACCCCGACTCCGGCGGGCAGGCGGAGATCGCCGCGCGGTGCAGCGAGGCGTCCGGCGGCGCGTACACCATCGAGACGGCGCAGCTGCCGCGCGAGTCCTCCGCGCAGCGCGAGCAGCTGGTCCGGCGCCTGGCGGCCAACGACGCCTCGATCGACCTGATCAGCCTGGACCCGCCCTACATCCCCGAGTTCGCCGAGGCCGGCTTCCTGGCCCCGGTGCCCGAGGACGTCGCCGAGCGGGTCACCGAGGGTGTCGTGCCCAGCGCGGTGGAGGGGTCCACCTGGGACGGCGAGATCGTCGCCGTCCCGTTCTGGGCCAACACCCAGCTGCTCTGGTACAAGCAGTCGGTCGCCGAGGCGGCCGGACTGGACATGACCCAGCCGGTCACCTGGGACCAGCTGGTCCAGGCCGCGCAGGAGCAGGACACCCAGCTGGCCGCCCAGGGCATCCGCGCCGAGGCCCTGACCGTCTGGCTCAACGCCCTCATCGAGTCCGCCGGCGGATCGGTCATCACCGAGACCGCCGAGGACCCGGAGAACATCGAGCTGGGCCTGGCCGAGGACCCGGGCACCCGGGCCGCCGAGGTGATGAACCTGGTCGGTACCTCCGGCGTCGTCGGCCCGGCGTTCTCGACTGCCGGCGAGGACGCCAACGTCCAGGCCTTCGAGGACGGCGAGGCCTCCTTCATGGTCAACTGGCCGTTCGTCTACGGCCGCGCGTTGAGCGCGGTCGAGGCCGGGACCCTCGACCAGTCCGTCGTCGACGACTACGGCTGGACCATCTACCCGCGGGTCAACCCGGACGACCCCTCGGCGCCGCCCTACGGCGGCATCAACCTGGGGGTCGGGGCCTTCAGCGCGGCGCCCGAGCTGGCCTACGAGGCCGCCGAGTGCATCGTCTCCGACGAGAACCAGGCCTACTACTTCGTCACCAACGGCAACCCGGCCTCGTCGGCGGCCGTCTACGACGACCCCGAGGTCCTGGAGGTCTTCCCGATGGCACCGGAGATCCGGCAGTCACTGGAACAGGCCGCCCCTCGTCCGCAGACCGTCTACTACAGCGAGGTCTCCGGAGCCCTCCAGCGCAGCTACCACCCGGCGTCCTCGGTCACGCCGGGCGTCACCGGGGAGCAGGCGGCCGAGCTGATCCGCGCCGTACTCGCAGGGGAGCAGCTGCTGTGACCACCACGACCCTCCCACCGACGGAGAAGACCCAGCCGGTCTCGGCACCGCGCGGGGCGATCAGCGACCGGTCCCGTGCCGAACGCAAGCTCGGCTGGCTGCTCGCCGGCCCGGCCTTCCTGGTCATGCTCCTGGTCACCGCGTACCCGATCGGCCAGGCGATCTGGTACTCGCTGTTCAGCTACCGGCTGACCGACCCCGCCAACCGGTCGTTCACCGGGCTGACCAACTACGTGGTGATCCTCACCGACGGGCTGTGGTGGCAGGCCATCTGGGTCACCGTGCTCATCACCGTGGTCACGGTCGCGGTGGAGCTGGTGCTCGGCTTCGCCCTGGCCCTGGTCATGGCCAAGGCGCTGTCGGCGATCCGGCCGGTCCTGCGCGCGGCGATCCTCATCCCGTACGCGGTCATCACCGTCGTCTCGGCCTTCGCCTGGCAGTTCGCCTTCGACATCCAGAGCGGCTTCGTCAACAGCTGGTTCGCCTGGCTGCCGGGGATCGGCGCCGACACCGACTGGTTCGGCGGCTGGGGGACGTCGATCCTGGTCATCTGCCTGGCCGAGATCTGGAAGACCACGCCGTTCATCTCGCTGCTGCTGCTGGCCGGCCTGGCCCAGGTGCCCGAGGTGCTGCAGGAGGCGGCCAAGGTCGACGGCGCCAGCTGGTGGCAGCGGATGTGGCGGGTGACGATCCCGAACATGAAGGCGGCCATCATGGTCGCCCTGCTGTTCCGCACCCTGGACGCCTTCCGCGTCTTCGACAGCATCTACATCATGACCGGCGGCGCCAACGGCACGGAGTCGGTGTCGTTCCTGGCCTACCGGCAGACCATCGCGCGGGTGGAGATCGGGCTGGGCTCGGCGGTGTCGGTCCTGCTGTTCCTCTCGGTGGTGCTCATCGCGTTCACCTTCATCAAGGGATTCCGGATCGACCTGGCGCAGGCGAGGGGTGAGGGCTGATGTCCCGGCGGGAGAAGAACCTGTGGATCGTCGCCGGCATCGCGATCGTCCTCTACGCGCTGTTCCCGATCGCCTGGATCGTGTCGCTGTCGCTCAAGGCGCCGGCGGACATCTCCAACGGCCAGTTCCTGCCCACGTCGGCGACGTTCGAGAACTACACGACGATCCTGACCGGCTCGGCGAGCGGCCTGTTCCTGCCGGCGCTGCGCAACTCCTTCGGCATCTGCCTGATCGCGACGTTCATCTCCTGCGTCCTGGCGATGTTCGCCGCGTACGCGATCGCCCGGCTGGACTTCCCGGGCAAGCGGCTGATCCTGTCCACGGCGCTGGCGGTGGCGATCTTCCCGGTGATCTCGATCGTCACGCCGCTGTTCAACCTGTGGCGGCAGATCGGGCTGTACGACACCTGGCCCGGCCTGATCATCCCGTACCTGTCGCTGACCCTGCCGATCTCCATCTGGACCATGTCGGCGTTCTTCCGGGAGATCCCCTGGGAGATGGAGCAGGCGGCGCAGGTGGACGGGGCCACCACCTGGCAGGCGTTCCGCAAGGTGATCGTGCCGCTGGCCGCCCCGGGGGTGTTCACCACCGCGATCATCGCCTTCTTCATCGCCTGGAACGACTTCGCGTACGGCATCTCGCTGACCTCGACCGAGGCGTCGCGGCCGGTCCCTGCCGCACTCGGCCTGTTCTCCGGTGCCTCGCAGTTCGAGGACCCGACCGGTGCGATCGCCGCGGCGGCGGTCGTCGTCACCATCCCGGTCGTCGTCCTGGTGCTGCTCTTCCAGCGGCGCATCGTCGCCGGTCTCACCAACGGCGCGGTCAAGGGCTGACCCCCGTACCCACCCACCCAGCGAGGGGACGAGATCTCATGGCTTCGATCGAGATGCGCAACATCGTCAAGCAGTACGGCGACGGCTTCCCGGCGGTGAACGACGTCAGCCTGGACATCGCCGACGGGGAGTTCATGATCCTCGTCGGTCCGTCGGGCTGCGGGAAGTCGACGCTGCTGCGGATGATCGTCGGACTGGAGGACATCACCAGCGGCGACATGATCATCGGCGGCAAGCGGGTCAACGACCTGGCCCCCCGCGACCGCAACCTGTCGATGGTGTTCCAGAACTACGCGCTGTACCCGCACATGACGGTGTACGAGAACATCGCCTTCCCCCTGCGGCTGGCGAAGATGAACGACGACGAGGTGCGCCGCCGGGTCACCGAGGCCTCCGACGTCCTGGAGCTCAAGGAGCACCTGGAGCGCAAGCCGGCCAACCTCTCCGGTGGTCAGCGGCAGCGGGTCGCGATGGGCCGGGCCATCGTGCGCCAGGCCGAGGCGTTCCTCTTCGACGAGCCGCTGTCCAACCTCGACGCCAAGCTGCGCGGCCAGATGCGCACCGAGATCTCCCGGCTGCAGCGCCGGCTGGGGATCACCACGGTCTACGTCACCCACGACCAGACCGAGGCGATGACGCTGGGCGACCGGGTCTGCGTGCTCCGCAAGGGCAAGATCCAGCAGGTCGCCTCGCCGCGCGAGCTCTACGAGCAGCCGGTCAACCTCTTCGTCGCCGGCTTCATCGGCTCCCCGCCGATGAACTTCCTCCCGGCGACGTTGGACGGCGACCGGCTGAAGACGCCGTTCGGGGCGGTCACGCTCGACGAGCGCCGGGCCGCGGCCGTGCGGGGCCGCGACCTGCTGCTGGTCGGCATCCGGCCCGAGTACTTCGAGGACGCGTCACTGGTCGACGAGGCCAAGCGGCCGCTGGGCTCGATGTTCCGGGCGCGGGTCGACGTCACCGAGTGGCTGGGCGACTCGCAGTACGCCTACATCCCCTACGAGGCGCCGGACGCCATCCGCGACCAGCTGCGGGAGCTGTCGCGGGAGCTGGACTCCGAGGAGCTGCGCACCCAGGCGATCGTGTCCATCGACGCGACCAGCCGGATGCGGGAGGGACGCGAGGCGGAGTTCTGGCTGGACGCCCGCAAGGTGCACGTCTTCGACCCGCAGACCGGTGACAACCTCACCCGGGACGCCGAGGCCGGGGCACGGCTGACCCAGATGGCCACCGAGGACCGGGTCGAGCAGGTCCAGGAGGCGCAGGCCCAGGGGACGACGGTCGGCGGCGGGGCCACCCGGGCCGGAGCCGCCTGAAAGAGGACCCCCCGCCCCCGCCACTCGCAGGCTCGCGGCGGGTCCCTGCAGGGGGCCGCCCGTCCCTCCCCATCCCGCGCAGGCCCGGGCTGGGCCACCCGCGGTGCCGGCGGCCGCCGTGGCCGCCGGCACTGCGGCCTGCCTCGACCACCTCAGGAGACCGATGCACCCCGCCGTCCCGGAGGGCCGCCGTCCGTGGTGGCGGACGGCGGTGGTCTACGAGGTCTACCTGCGCAGCTTCGCCGATTCCGACGGTGACGGCGTCGGCGACGTCGACGGGCTGCGCAGCCGGCTGCCGTACCTGGCCGACCTCGGCGTCGACGCCCTGTGGGTGACGCCCTGGTACCCCTCGCCGATGGCCGACGGGGGCTACGACGTCACCGACCACCGCGACATCGACCCGCGGCTGGGCACCCTCGCCGACGTCGACGCGCTGCTCGGCGAGGCCCACGACGCGGGGCTGCGGGTCCTCGTCGACCTGGTCGCCAACCACACCTCCGCGGAGCACCCGTGGTTCCGCGCTGCGGTGGCCGGCGGGCCCGGCGCCCCCGAGCGGGCGCGGTACTTCTTCCGCGACGGCCGCGACGGCGGGACGCAGCCGCCCAACGACTGGATCAGCGCGTTCGGCGGCCCGGCCTGGACGCGGGTGCGCGAGCCCGACGGGCGGCTGGGGCAGTGGTACCTGCACCTGTTCGCACCGGAGCAGCCGGACCTGGACTGGGGCGACCCGGTGGTGCAGGAGGAGTTCGACGGGGTCGTGCGGTTCTGGCTGGACCGCGGCGTCGACGGCATCCGGGTGGACGCCGCCCCGGCCCTGGCCAAGGTGCCCGGCCTGCCCGACGCCGGGCACGCGCCGGGCGCGCTGTTCGAGTCCAGCCGGTGGACCGACAACCCGCACTGGGATCGCGACGAGGTGCACGAGGTCTTCCGGCGCTGGCGGCGGATCAGTGACGGGTACCCGGGCGACCGGGTGTTCGTCTCCGAGGCCGTGGTCGCCGGTCCCGAGCGGCTGGCCCGCTACGTCCGGTCCGACGAGCTGCACACCAGCTTCAACTTCGACTACCTCAAGGCGCCCTGGGACGCCGGGAGCCTGCGGGCGGCGATCGACGGGACGCTCGCCGCGCTGGCTCCGGTCGGTGCGCCGGCCACCTGGGTGCTGTCCAGCCACGACGAGACCCGGCACGTCACCCGCTTCGGCCGGGCCGCCAGCGGGGCGGCGACGATGGGCTTCGACGCGGCTGCGCCCGCCGACCTGGCGCTGGGCCTGCGGCGCGCCCGCGCCGCCGCCCTGCTGACGCTCGCCCTCCCGGGCAGCGCCTACCTGTACCAGGGCGAGGAACTGGGCCTGCCCGAGGTGGAGGACCTCCCCGAGGACGTCCTCACCGACCCGACCTGGGAGCGCTCCGGCCACACCGCACGCGGCCGCGACGGCTGCCGGGTGCCGCTGCCGTGGTCGGGGAACCGGCCGCCGTTCGGCTTCACGGCCGACGGTGTCTCCCCGTGGCTGCCCCAGCCCGACGCGTGGCGGGAGCTGACCGTGGCCGCCCAGCGGGACGACCCGGCGTCCACCCTGTCGCTCCACCGCAGCGCGCTGCGGATGCGCCGTGACCTGCCGGGGCTCGCCGACGACGCGCCGTTGACCTGGCGCGACCTGGGGGACGGCGTGCTGGCCTTCGACCGCGGCCCGCGGTTCCGGTGCATCGTCAACCTGTCGGCGCACCCGGTTCCGCTGGGCGCGCACGGCCTCCCGGTGCTGAGCAGCGCGCCGGTCGAGGAGGAGCTGCCACCGGACGTGGCCGTCTGGCTGCGGACGGGCTAGCGCGCGAGCGAGCGGGTCAGCACCAGGCGGTCCGCACCCGGTCCGGCGCGGTCGGGAGCCAGGTGCGCGCTGGCGCCCAGCGAGGTGTGGAAGGCGACCGCGGCGGCGTCCTCCGGCCGAGCGACCGCCTGCACCACCCGCGCCCCGGTGCCGCGCGCCAGGTCGTCGAACCAGGCCACCAGCCGGCGACCCAGGCCGGTCCGGCGCCGGTCGTCGCGCACCGCGAGCAGGTGCAGGTAGGCCAGCCGGTCGGCGGTGACCACGCCGAGCAGGTAGCCGACGTCCGCACCGCCGGCGCTGCGGGCCAGGACGCCGAAGCCGCCGAACTGGTCGAACCAGACCGGGTGGTGCAGCGGCCGGGTGTCGGCGTCCCAGAACCGGTCGTGGTCGGCGAGCAGGCGGGCGCGCACGACGGTCGCCGACAGTTCGGCGAACCCGACGAGCGCGACGTCGTCGGGCGTGCTCACCGGCGGGCCGTGCTCATGCGCGGGCCCTGACCAGCTCGTCGCGGGTCGGCGGGTCGGCGCCCTCGCGCGTGCAGTTGAGCGCGGCGACCAGGGCGGCGTCGTCCACGATCGGCAGCAGCTCGTCGTCGGGCAGCTGCTCCAGGGCCGCCCGGGTGGTGACGCCGGCCTCGAGCAGGCCGGCGAACAGCCCGGCGGCCAGCGAGTCCCCGGCGCCCACGGTGTCGACCACGGGAACCCGCGGCGGCTCGCGGCGCAGCAGCGCGCGGCCGGGCCGGGCGATCCGCAGCGGCGCCCCGCCGTCGGTGAGCAGCACCAGGGCCGCGCCCCGGTCGGCCCAGCGCAGCGCCGTCCCGTCGAGGTCGGCCGCGGCGTCCGGCTCCAGCCAGGCCAGGTCCTCGGCGCTGACCTTCACGATGTCGGCGCGGGACAGCAACCGCTCGAGGCGGTCGCGCACCTCGGCCGGGGAGTTGCCCAGCGTCGTCCCGACCGGGCCGTCGGCCAGCATCGGCCGGATGTTGGGGTCGACGCTGACCAGTGCCCGGTCGTCGGCGGCGACCTGCTCGACCAGCCGGGCGATCGCCTCGCACCCGGGCGGGGTCCAGCTGGAGATCGAGCCGACGTGCAGGATCGCCGTCCCCTCCGGCAGGACGGCGGCCAGCTCCTCGTCGGTCCACTGCCAGTCGGCGGCGCCCTGCACGTGGAAGCCGTAGTCCGGCGAGCCGTCGGGCCCCAGGCCCACCACCGCGAGGCTGACCGGCTCGGTGGCCGGGACGAAGCCGGCGAGGTCGACGTCCGAGAGTTCCGCGTGCCGTCGCAGTCCCGCGGCCAGCGGGCCGGTGCCCAGGCGGGCCATCAGCCGGACCGGGACGCCGAGGCGGCCGGCGGCGACCGCGACGTTGAGGGCGTTGCCGCCGGGCCGGGCGACGTAGTGCGGTGCCGTGCCGTGGGGGCCGGCACCGGCCGCCGCGTCGGGCAGCATGTCGACGACCAGTTCCCCCAGGACGCTCAGCACCGAGCGGTCGCTGCTCACGCCCTCGACCCTAGCGAGCCGGGTGCCTCCGCACCGCGCCGCTGGCCGGTGCGCCGGGGCACCTGGGACGATGGCGGAGACGACGATCGCTGCGGTGCGCCGGATGGGTGGCCCTGGCGGACGACCGCTACCTGCGCAGGAGGACCGATGCCGAACCCGTTCGTGAAGCTGTGGAAGTACCTCACGGCCTCCGCCAACGCCAAGATCGACGAGAAGGCCGACCCGAAGATCCAGATCGCGCAGGCGATCGAGGCCGAGCAGCAGCGGCACCAGGCGCTGGCCAACCAGGCCGCCGCGGTGCTGGGCAACCAGCGCCAGCTGGAGATGCGGCTCAACCGGCAGCTCGGTGAGGTGGAGAAGCTGCAGGCCTCGGCGCGCCAGGCGCTGGTCCTGGCCGACCAGACCCGGGCGGGCGGCGACGCGGCCAAGGCGGGGGAGTACGAGAACGCCGCGCAGGCCTTCGCCACCCAGCTGGTCGCCGCCGAGCAGGCGATGGAGGACCTCAAGCGCAGCCACGACGAGGCGCTCCAGGCCGCCGAGCAGGCGCGCGGCGCGGTCGAGCAGAGCCGGATGCGGCTGCAGACGACGCTGGCCGAGCGCACCAAGCTGATGAGCCAGCTGGAGCAGGCCAAGATGCAGGAGCACGTGGCCGCCTCGCTCAAGCAGGTCAACGAGCTGTCGGCCCCCGGCAACACGCCCAGTCTCGGCGAGGTGCGGGACAAGATCGAGGCCCGCTACGCCAACGCCCTCGGCCAGGCCGAGCTGGCGCAGACGTCGGTCGAGGGCCGGATGCTCGAGGTGCAGAAGGCGACCCTCGACGTCGCCGGCGCCTCGCGGCTGGACCAGATCCGCGCCTCGATGGGACAGCCGGCGGTCACCGGCCAGGCCGCAGCGCCGGCGATCGAGGAGGGGACGCCGTCGGTGCCGGCGTCCTCCGCGCAGCAGGCCGCTCAGCCGGCCGACCGCCCCGAGTCGCAGTAGGAGGACCCCCTGCCCCCCACCGCTCGCAGGCTCGCGGCGGGACCCGGCAGGGGGCCACACGGGCCCGGTCGCCGCGGTGGCCGGGCCAGTGCCTCAGTGGGCGCTTGTCAGTGGCGGCGGGTGGTCGGGCTCGCCGGTGCGCGCTGCCGGGTCGATGGCCGAGCGGGCGGCCTGGCAGCGCGGGCACCAGTAGGTGATCCGCTCCTGCAGGTCCGGGCCCTGGTCGCCGCGCAGGACCGGGGTGCCGCAGCGCAGGCACGGGCGGTCCTTGCGGCCGTAGACCCAGTGGTCGCGGCCGCGGCGCAGGTCGCCGGTGGTGCTCTGCTCGGGGCGGTCGCGGTTGGCCAGCATGAGCGAGCGGGTCCGCTCGACGAGCCCGGGCAGGTCCTCGACGTCGGCCACCCGGGCCCACGGGTGGACGCCGCAGACGAACAGCCCCTCGACCTTGTAGAGGTTGCCCGGGCCGCACAGGTTGCGCTGGTCGAGGATGGCGACGCCGATCTGCTCGTCGGGGTGCGACCGCAGCCGGCGCAGCGCCTCCTCGAGGTCCCAGTCCAGGCCGAGGACGTCGGGACCCAGGTGGCCGACGAGCTGGTCCTCGTGCTCGGTGCGCACCATCGCCACGTCGTGCAGGCGGTAGCCGACGCACTCCCACTCGTCGGTGGCGAGGACGGCGCGGACGGCGAAGGCCGGACCGCCGCGCCACCGGCTGCCGTGCCGGTAGATGTGCCAGCTGCCGTCCATGCGGTAGTGGGTGCGCAGTGTCCAGCCGTCGGCGAACCGGGTGAGCATGTGCTTGCCCCGCGGCACCACCTCGGAGACGGTGCGGCCGGCCAGGTCGGTGCCGGCCAGCTGCGGCACGCGCAGCTCGCCGCGGCGCAGCGTCGCGCCGCCGAGCGCGCTGTTCATCCGCTGCGCGGCCAGCCAGACGGTGTCTCCCTCGGGCACGCGCTCCAGTGTCCCCCCGCGGCACCCGCCCCGCGGCGCGGCGCAGGTCACCCCGGCGGTGGGAACGCGCAGCCCTGCTGCGGTGCTGAGCCTCCCGTGCTGCGACGTGATCGATCCCCGAGGTCCGCGGGTGTCGCGCCCGAGGCGGTGGCCGCGGCCGCCGAGCCGGTCACCGTGACCGTCGCCCGCGACGTGCGTGCCGACCAGCGCGAGGCCTTCGAGGCGTGGGCCGCCGAGGTGCTGGGCCTGGCCGCGGAGTTCCCGGGCAACCTGGGCACCAGCCTGCTGCGCCCCGGTCCGGGCTCGACCCGCTACCACCTGGTCTACCGGTTCGCCGACGGCGAGTCGCTGGCGAGCTGGGAGCGCTCGACCGAGCGGCGGGCCGCGCTGCAGCGCGCCGAGCACCTGACCGACCGCGTCGACTACGCCCACGTGGCCGGCCTGGACAGCTTCTTCACCGCGCTCACGCCGTCCCGGCCCGGTCCCCGCTGGCGGCTGGCCGTCCTCACCGTGGTCGCCGTCTTCGCCATCACGCTGGCCTTCCAGCTGCTGGTGGCGCCGCACGTGACCGGCTGGCCGCTGCTCGCGCGGCTGCTGCTGTCCGCGGTGGTCGTCGTGGTGCTGCTCGGCTACGTGGTCATGCCGGCGCTGTCCCGGCTGTTCGCCCGCTGGTTGCGCCCTCGCCGCTGAACGACGACGCCGTCGTACCGGTCGGCGGCGTGGGGATCCTCCCGCGGTGACCGCCCACGTCGCCTTCGCCTGTAGATCGAGGCACGGGTCGCCGATGGAGAGACTGGCTGGTCCGTGCCGGCCCGACCCGTTTCCCGACCCTCGAGGAGTCGACATGACCTACCCGCCACAGGCCGGTGCCGGGCAGCCGCCGCTGCCGCCGCTGCCGCCGCAGGGTCAGCCGGCTCCCCGGCCGCAGGCCTCGAACGAGGCGGGGTTCCCTGTCCTACCTGCGCAGCAGTTCCACTCGTTGCTGCCGCAGCAGGGGTACGCCGTCGTTCCGCATCCGGTCCTGCCCATGCCCTACAAGGACAGCACGGCTGCATGGCTGCTGTGGTTCTTCCTCGGGAGCTTCGGCGCCCATCACTTCTACCTGGGCCGGACGAAGTGGGGTGTCGCCTACGCGGTGGGCTTCATGCTGAGCTGCCTGTTCACCATCGTGCTGATCGGGATCCTGGGCCTGATCGCCCTGTTCGTGCTCTGGGTGGTCGACGCGACGCAGATGTCGCAGCGCCTCCAGCAGTACAACGCCCACGCCTACGCAGTGAACCGGTCCCTCGGAGTCGCCTAGATCGAGCGGCGGGTTCGGACCGTGCTGGCGGTCCGGCCCCGTGCTCGCGTCAGTGCGTGCCGGTCACCGGCCATGGCCGGGCCTGGTGCTGTGGCCGTGCGCGGTGCGTGCTGTCTCAGCCGCGCAGGCGTAGGCCCCTCGGGGTGGCGGCGAAGCCGGCGGCCTGCAGCGCGGCCGACAGCGGTGTCGACTCGTGCACCGAGGCGCCGTCGGCCTTCTGCACCACCATCCGGCCCAGCGCACCTGCGGCGACCGCCCCGGACAGCGCCGTGGCGGCCTCCTTCAGCGCAGTCTCGTCCTCGGTCCAGGACAGCAGCGTCTTCCCGCCCCGCTCGACGTAGAGCACCAGCTCGCCGTCGACCAGCACGACCAGCGCGCCGGCCTTGCGCCCGGCGCGGTGCCCGGCGGTGCGACGTCCGCCGCCGGTGCCCTCCCCGACGTCGACCGCCCCTCCGTCGGCGGCCGGGTCGCCCGTCGCGCCCGGTGCGCCGGGCCGCTCGGGCCAGGGCAGGGCCGCGCCGTAGACGTTGGCCGGGTCGGTCGCGGCCAGCACCACCGCGCTGCCGGGCACGCGGTCGGGTGCGGCGAAGCTGCGCAGCCGGTCGACCGACCCCGGCGTGCCGAACTGGGCGGCGCCGAGGGTCTCCACGAAGTAGCCGCGCCGGGCCCGGCCGTTCTCCTCGAACGCCCGCAGCACCGGGTAGACCGCGGAGAATCCCCCGGCGACCTGCTCGGCCATGACCGCACCGCGGGTGAGCACACCGTGCCGCTCCAGGAGGGCCTCGGCGCGGGCCGTCGTGCGCTTGGTGGCGTTGGCCTCCCGGTCGGGCAGCCGTGACCACCGGCCGGCCATGGTCGGCGGCCCGCTGCGGGTCGGCATGGCCGGGCGGCCCAGGCGCGGGCGCCCGTAGCGGCCGCGGTCCACCCGGGCCCGGGGGGTCGCGGGCTGGCGCTTGTGCGTGCCCCCGCCGCCGGACAGCTTGGTGCGCAGCGGCGCCAGGGTGTCGTTGGTCAGCGCGCCGGACCAGACCAGGTCCCAGACGAGGTCGGCGAAGGCCGCGTCGTCGGTGGAGCCGACCAGGTCGGACAGGCCGCGGAAGAACAGCGCCTGCCCCTCCGCGAGGTGGTCGAGCACCGTGGCGCCGGCGTGCCCGTCGCCCATCCCGCCCAGCTCCAGCGGCTCGGGCAGCAACAGGGGCGCCAGGTCGGCCGGGACCAGGCTGACCCAGCCGTCGCCGCCGGGCAGCCCGCCGGCTCCGGCCCACAGCACCTCGCCCGCGCTGGTCAGCTCGTCGAGCATCGCGGGGGAGTAGTCGCGCACCCGGGTCGGCAGCACCAGCGACTCCAGCGCGCTGGCCGGCACGAGGGCGCCGGCCAGCTGCTCGACCACCGCGAGCACGCCGTCGGCGCCTCGCATCCGGCTGCCCACCGACTGCCAGGACGGGGTGAACCGCGCCAGGGTGTCGACCGGGACCGGCTCGACCTCCTGACGCAGCCGGGCCAGGCTGCGCCGGCGCACCGACCGGAGGACGTCGGCGTCGCACCACTCCTGGCCGGTGCCGCCCGGGCGGAACTCGCCGGTGACCAGCCGGCCGGTGCCGACCAGCCGCTGCACGGTCGCGGTGACCACCGCCACGCCCAGCCCCAGCCGCTGGGCCACCTCGGGGGGCTGGAAGGGGCCGTGGGTGCGGGCGTAGCGGCCGACCAGGTCGCCGAGCGGGTCGGGCACCGGCTCGGTGAAGACCTCCGGCACCCCGACCGGCAGCGCGGTGCCCAGGGCGTCGCGGAGCCGGCCGGCGTCCTCGATCGCGACGTGGCGCTCCTCGCCGGCGATGCGCACCACCAGGGCCCGGCGGGCAGCCACCAGCTCGTCGAGCCAGGCCTGGCCCACGCCACGCGCGGCGGCCTCGGCGACGGTGAGGTCGCCGACGATGCGCAGCAGGTCCGCGGCGCCGTCGGGGTCGCGGGGGTGTCGCTCGACCGGCAGCCGCTGCAGCTCGGTCTCGACCTCGGTGAGCGCTTCCGCGTCCAGCAGTTCGCGCAGTTCGGAGCGGCCGAGCAGCTCGGCGAGCAGGCCGGTGTCGAGGGCCAGCGCCTGGGCGCGGCGCTCCGCCAGGGGGGCGTCGCCCTCGTAGAGGAACTGGCCGACGTAGCCGAACAGCAACGACTGCGCGAAGGGCGAGGCGTTCTGGGTCTGCACGTCGACCACCCGCACCCGGCGGGAACGGACGTCGCGCATCAGCTCGACCAGGCCGGGCACGTCGTAGACGTCCTGCAGCACCTCGCGGGCGGCCTCCAGCGTGATGGGGAAGCTGGCGAAGTCGCTGGCCACCGACAGCAGCTGGGCGGCGCGTTGCCGCTGCTGCCACAGCGGGGTGCGCCGGCGTGGGTCGCGGCGGGGCAGCAGCAGCGCCCGTGCCGCGCACTCGCGGAACCGGCTGGCGAACAGCGCTGAGCTGCCGACCTCGGCGGTGACCTCGCGCTCGACGTCGTCCGGGTCGAGGACGGCGAGGTCGGCCTCCGGCGGCTCGCCGGTGGTGTCGGGCAGGCGCAGCACGATGCCGTCGTCGGAGTGCATCGAGGCGACGTCGACGCCGTAGCGCTCCCGCAGCCGGGCGGCGAGCACCAGCGCCCACGGGGCGTTGACCTGGGCGCCGAAGGGGGAGTGCACGACCAGCCGCCAGTCGCCGAGCTCGTCGCGGAAGCGCTCGACCAGCAGGGTGCGGTCGTCGGGCAGGTGGCCGGTGGCTGCCTTCTGCTCGGCCAGGTAGGCCAGCAGGTTGGCCGCGCCCCACTCGTCGAGGCCGGCGGCGCGGGCGCGGTCGAGCCCGGCCTCGGGGGTGGCGGTGCCGACCTCGCGCAGGAAGGCGCCCAGCGCGCGGCCGAGCTCGAGCGGCCGGCCCGGGGCGTCGCCGTGCCAGAACGGCATCTTGCCGGGCTGTCCGGGCGCCGGGCTGACCAGCACGCGGTCGTGGGTGATCTCCTCGATGCGCCAGGAGGACGAGCCGAGCAGGAAGACGTCGCCCACCCGTGACTCGTAGACCATCTCCTCGTCGAGCTCACCGACCCGCCGGCCACCGCGGCTGTCCTCCCCACCGACGAGGAAGACGCCGAACAGGCCCCGGTCGGGGATGGTGCCGCCGCTGGTGACCGCCAACCGCTGGGCGCCGCCGCGCGCGGTGAGGGTGTCGGTGACCCGGTCCCACGTCAGCCGCGGCCGCAGCTCGGCGAAGGCGTCGGAGGGGTAGCGGCCGGCCAGCATGTCGAGCACCGCGTGCAGCGCGGAGTCCGGCAGCGAGGCGAACGGTGCCGACCGCCGGACCAGCGCCGCCACCTCGTCGACGGTGCGCGGCCGCTCGGAGACGACCGCGACGACCTGCTGGGCGAGCACGTCGAGCGGGTTGCGCAGGTAGCGGATCGACTCGATCGCGCCGGCCTTCATCCGCTCGGCGACCAGCGCGCACTGCACCAGGTCGCCGCGGTACTTCGGGAACAGCACGCCGCGGCTCACCGCGCCGACCTGGTGCCCGGCCCGGCCCACCCGCTGCAGCCCCGAGGCCACGGTGGGTGGGGCCTCGACCTGGACGACGAGGTCGACCGCGCCCATGTCGATGCCGAGCTCGAGGCTGGAGGTGGCCACCACCGCCGGCAGCCGGCCGGACTTCAGCGCCTCCTCGACGATCGCGCGCTGCTCGCGGGACACCGAGCCGTGGTGGGCCGCGGCCACCGGCTGCACCCCCTCGGGCAGCCCGCCGCCGGAGCCGGCCTGTGCCATCAGGGCGGCGGCGTTGGTGCCCGGCGGGACCGGCTCCCCGGTGGCCCGCTCGTAGGCGAGCTCGTTGAGCCGGCTGGTCAGCCGCTCGGCCAGGCGGCGGGAGTTGGCGAAGACGATCGTGCTGCGGTGCGCCTCGACGAGGTCGAGCACCCGCTCCTCGACCGCCGGCCAGATCGACGACCGGGGCTGGTTGCCCGCCGCCGACCCGTCGAGCTCGCCGGTGGGCTGGCCGAGGGTGCTCATGTCCTCGACCGGGACGACGACCGAGAGGTCCCACTGCTTGGCCGAGCCGGGCGCGACGACCTCGACCGGGCGGCCGCCGGCGAGGAAGGTGGCCACCTCCTCGACGGGGCGCACCGTCGCCGACAGGCCGATCCGCTGGGCCGGGCGCTCGAGCAGCTCGTCGAGCCGGTCGAGGGTGACCGCCAGGTGTGCACCGCGCTTCGTGTCCGCCACCGCGTGCACCTCGTCGACGATCACCGTCTCGACGCCGCGGAGCGCCTCGCGCGCGGCACTGGTGAGCAGCAGGAACAGCGACTCAGGCGTGGTGATGAGGATGTCGGTGGGCCGCCGGGCGAAGGCACGCCGCTCCTCCGCCGGGGTGTCACCGGACCGGGTGCCCACCTGGATCTCCGGACGGGGCAGGCCGAGGCGGGCCGCCGCCTGGCCGATGCCCGCCAGGGGGGCGCGCAGGTTGCGCTCCACGTCCACGGCCAGTGCCTTGAGCGGGGAGACGTAGAGGACGCGGCAGCGGGCCTGCTCGTCGGCCAGCGGCGGGGTGCTGGCCAGCCGGTCCAGCGACCACAGGAAGGCGGCGAGCGTCTTGCCCGAGCCGGTGGGGGCGACGACGAGGGCGTGGCCGCCGGTGCTGATGGCCTGCCAGGCGCCCTCCTGCGCGGCCGTGGGGGCGGCGAAGGCGCCGGTGAACCACGCCCGGGTGGGCTCCGAGAACCGGTCGAGGGCGGGCACGGCTCCCAGTGTCCACAGGGGTACGACACTCCGCTGGCCTCGCCGTTCCACCGCCCGCACCGGGGGGGGTGTCGGCCCCGGCGACCGGCCGGCACGGCCGGCGCGTCAGGCCTTCGGCGCGAACAGCTCCAGGGCGATGCCGTCGGGGTCGCGGAACTCGAGGATGAACCCGGCGCCGACGTCCTTCACGCCACCGTGCGCGACGCCGCGCTCGTCGAGCACCGCGGTCGCGGCGTCGAGATCGGCGCGGGTGTCGACGGCGAAGCTGACGTGGTCCAGCCCGGTGCGGTCCTCGTCGAAGCGGTCGGTGCTGACCGGCCGGAGCCCGAGCAGCGAGTCACCGAGCGCGTAGATGACCCCGCCGTAGAGGAAGGACAGTTGCTCGCGGGTCGCCTCGTCGGCGTCGGCGGGCACCTCGAAGGCGACCGGCAACCCGAACACGTCGTCGTAGAAGGCCCGTGAACGCTCGATGTCGGTGACGGTCAGCCGGACGTGGGCGAAGGACCTGGTGGGGATGGGCATGACGCGAGCATGCGGCCCGGTCCGTGGCCCCGCCCGGCGACCGGCCACACGGCCGGTGCGCCCCGGCCGTCGCCGTCCGCCGGCACTGTCGACCAGCCACCCTCCGGAGGCCACGACGACCGCCACGGGCACGGTCGGGGCGTCTGGGGCCGCACCGGTCTGGCACGGGGACGGGCGACCGCCTGGGCGGGGCTGTCGACCGCCGTTCCCGCTGGGTCACACTGCGGGCATGCGCCGTTCGCTGTACGAGGCCGAGCACGAGGACTTCCGGGAGACGGTCCGCGCGTGGGCCGAGAAGAACGTCGTCCCGTTCCACGACCAGTGGGAGCGCGACGGCATCGTGCCCCGGGAGGTGTGGACGTCGGCGGGGGCGCAGGGCCTGCTCGGCACCGACATGGACGAGCGCTACGGCGGCGGGGGCGTGCGCGACTTCCGCTACCAGGCCGTCCTCGACGAGGAGGTCATGCGCATCGGTGCCACCGGGCTCGGCTTCGGGCTGCACAACGACGTCGCCGGGCCGTACCTGCGCGACCTCGGCACCGAGGAGCAGAAGCAGCGCTGGCTGCCCGGCTTCTGCAGCGGTGAGCTGATCACCGCCATCGCGATGACGGAGCCCGCGGCCGGCAGCGACCTGCAGGGCATCCGGACGACGGCCCGCCGGGACGGCGACGGCTGGCTGCTCACCGGCTCCAAGACGTTCATCACCAACGGCATCAACGCCGACCTGGTCATCGTGGTCGCGCGCACCGACCCCGACGCCCCCGGTTCCCGCGGACTGAGCCTCCTGGTGGTCGAGCGCGACATGCCCGGCTTCACCCGCGGCCGGAACCTGGCCAAGGTCGGGCTCAAGGCGCAGGACACCGCGGAGCTGTTCTTCGACGGCGTGCGGGTGCCGGTCGAGAACCTGCTGGGCACCGAGAACCGCGGCTTCACGCACCTCATGGACAACCTGCCGCAGGAGCGGCTGTCGATCGCCGTCGGTGCGGTGGCCGCGGCCGAGACGGTCCTGGCGCAGACCGTCGAGTACGTCACCGGGCGGACCGCGTTCGGCCGCCCGGTGGGCAGCTTCCAGAACTCCCGGTTCGTCCTCGCCGAGCTGCACACCGAGGTGACGGTCGCCCGGACCTTCGTGGACGAGTGCGTGCGCCAACTCGACCGCGGGGAGCTCACGCCGGTCGACGCGGCGATGGCCAAGTACTGGACGACCGAGCTGCAGAACAAGGTGGCCGACCGCTGCCTGCAGCTGCACGGCGGCTACGGCTACATGGACGAGTACCCGGTGTCCAAGGCCTGGCGCGACGCCCGCATCCAGCCGATCTACGGGGGGACCAACGAGATCATGCGCGAGATCGTCGGCCGCTCCCTCGGCCTGTAGGCGGGCCCGGCCGTGACCGTGCCGGACCCCGCCGTGGACCCGGTCGCCGTCCAGCGCCGCACCCTCGGCGTCCTCGGCGCCGGTGTGGCGCTCAGCGGTCTGGGGGTGACCGTCGGCATCACCGTCGGTGGCCTGCTGGCCCGCGACGTCGCCGGCACGGACACCGCGGCGGGACTCGGCTCGACGGCCGGCGTGCTCGGTGCCGCGGTCGTCGCCGTGCCGCTGGCCCGTGTCAGCGACCGCGCCGGCCGGCGGGCCGGGCTCGCCGCCGGGTACGCCGTCGCGGTCCTCGGTGCCCTGGTCACCGTCGTCGCCGCCGTCCTCTCCTCGCTGCCGCTGCTGCTGGCCGGCCTGTTCGCCTTCGGCGCGGCCACGGCGTGCAGCCTGCAGGCCCGTTACGCCGCGGCCGACCTCGCTGTCCCGGAGCACCGCGGGAGGGCGCTGTCCCTGGTGGTCTGGGCGACCACGGTCGGCTCGGTCCTCGGGCCCAACCTCGCCGGCCCGGGCGAGGCGCTCGGAGCCGCCCTCGGGCTGCCGCCGCTCACCGGCGCCTACGTCGTCTCCGTGGCCGTCTTCACCGCCGTGGCACTCGGCCTGCTGGTCCTGCTGCGACCGGACCCCCTGCTGCTGGCCCGCCGGCTGCGCGGCGCCGGAGCGGACACCGGGCGGCCCCGGCGGGCGACCACGGCGGCCGTCGGCGCGGTCTGGGCCGATCCCAGCGGCCGGCTCGGCCTCACCGCCGTGGTGGTCTCGCACGCCGTGATGGTCGGCGTGATGGTCATGACGCCGGTGCACATGGGTCACCACGGAGGGACGACGCTGCGCGTCATCGGCCTGGTGATCAGCGTGCACGTCGCGGGCATGTACCTGTTCTCCCCGCTCGTCGGCCAGCTCGCCGACCGGGCCGGCCGTCGGGCGACCGTCGCCGTCGGAGCGGGCCTGCTGCTGGCTGCCGCAGCCCTGGCCGGGACCGCGCCGCCGGGTGCGGCGCTGCAGCTGGGCGCCGGGCTGCTGCTGCTCGGGCTGGGCTGGTCGTGCGGGCTGATCGCGGGCTCGACGCTGGTCACCGAGGCGGTGGACGAGGCGCGGCGGCCCAGCGCCCAGGGCGGCACGGACCTGCTGATGGGGCTGGGTGCGGCGGTGGCCGGCGTCGCCGGGGGACCGCTGCTCGCCCTCGGCGGCTACGGCCTGGTGGCGCTGGTGTCGGCCGCGCTCGTGGTCCCGCTCGTGGTGGTGTGGGCGCGCACCGGCGAGCGCGGGGGAGCGGTGCCGGTTCAGCGACCCCGGTAGTTGCGCCAGATCAGGACGAGCGAGGCGAGCAGGGCCAGCGCGATGGCGATCTCGAGGACCAGGTCGAGGGTGCCGGAGCCGCTGCCGGGGATCACCGGCCCAGCCTAGGAGCCGCCGGGCCACCCGAGCCCCTGGTGCGCGCGCGCTAGCGTCGGGGACGTGCGTCTGCAGGAATTCTGGTCCCGGCTCGGTGAACACTTCGGCCCCATGCGCGCGGAGAGCGTGGCCCGCGACCACGTGTTCTCCGCCCTCGGCGGGCGCAGCGCCGTCGAGGCGATCGACGCCGGTCTGCCGGTGCGGCGGGTGTGGCTGGCGATCTGCGAGGAGTTCGACGTGCCGCGCAAGGACCGCTGAGTCGCGGGAGCGGCGTGTCACGCTGGCAGTCGAACACACGTTCGGGATAGCCTGGGTGGCGCAGTCCACAGGCCGGGTGTTCCTCCACAGGTCGGCCCGATCACCCGGAAGTGTCGGACCTCCGCCCTAGCGTCGGCGCCGACCGCTCGAACACACACTGCACCGCGACTTCCCGAAGGTGAACACCATGGCAACGCTCGACCGCGACAAGGCCCTCGACATGGCCCTCGCCCAGATCGACAAGCAGTTCGGCAAGGGCTCGGTCATGCGCCTGGGCGACAGCCCCGAGGTGGCGATCAAGGTCATCCCGACCGGCTCGATCGCCCTCGACATCGCCCTCGGCATCGGCGGTCTCCCGCGGGGCCGCGTCGTCGAGGTGTACGGCCCCGAGGCCTCCGGCAAGACGACGGTCGCCCTGCACGCGGTGGCCAACGCCCAGGCCGCTGGCGGCATCGCGGCCTTCATCGACGCCGAGCACGCGCTCGACCCCGAGTACGCCCGGGCGATCGGTGTCGACACCGACGCGCTGCTGGTCAGCCAGCCCGACACCGGTGAGCAGGCGCTGGAGATCGCCGACATGCTCATCCGCTCCGGCGCGCTCGACGTCATCGTCATCGACTCGGTGGCCGCGCTCGTGCCGCGCGCCGAGATCGAGGGCGAGATGGGTGACAGCCACGTCGGCCTGCAGGCCCGGCTGATGAGCCAGGCGCTGCGCAAGATCACCGGTGCGCTGAACAACTCCGGCACCACCGCGATCTTCATCAACCAGCTGCGCGAGAAGGTGGGTGTCGTCTACGGCTCCCCGGAGGTGACCACCGGTGGCCGTGCGCTGAAGTTCTACTCGTCGGTCCGCCTCGACGTCCGCCGCATCGAGACCCTCAAGCAGGGCACCGACGCGGTCGGCAGCCGGGTCCGCGTCAAGGTCGTCAAGAACAAGGTCGCCGCCCCCTTCAAGCAGGCCGAGCTGGACCTCATCTGGGGCACCGGCTTCAGCCGCGAGGGCGGGCTCATCGACGCCGGCGTCGAGCAGGGCTTCATCCGCAAGTCCGGCGCCTGGTACACGTACGAGGGCGACCAGCTCGGTCAGGGCAAGGAGAACGTCCGCACGTTCCTGCGCGACAACCCCGACCTCGCCGACGAGATCGAGAAGAAGGTCAAGGAGAAGCTCGGGATCGGCCCGCAGCTCGACGCGCCCGCCACGGTCGACCAGCCCGACTTCTGACCGTGGGCGGCTGGCCCGACGCCCGGGAGCGCTTTGCTCCCGGACGCCGCCGCGGGCGGCGCTCCGGTACGTCCCCTGACCCGGACGGCCCGGACGCCACCCCGCCGGTCGGCGGCTCGCACCCGGAGGACGAGCCGGGCGACCCCGAGCAGGTCGCCCGCTCGATCTGCCTGCGGGCGCTGACCGGTGCACCCAAGACCCGGCAGCAGCTCGCCGACCTGCTGGCCAAGCGTGACATCCCCGACGACGTCGCGGACACCGTCCTCGACCGGTTCGGCGAGGTCGGGCTCGTCGACGACGCCGCCTTCGCCCGCGCCTGGGTGACCTCGCGCCAGTCCGGCCGGGGCCTCGCCCGCCGCGCGCTCAAGGCCGAACTGCGCGCCAAGGGCGTCGACGGGGAGGTCGCCGAGGAGGCGGTCGCCCTCGTCGACGACCAGGACGAGTGGGAGGCCGCCCGGCGCCTCGTCCAGCGACGGCTGCCGGGCCTCCGACGGGTCGACCGCGTCACCGCCGAACGGCGGCTGGTGGGCATGCTCGCCCGCAAGGGCTACGGGTCCGGGCTGGCCGGCTGGGTGGTCCGCGAGGCGCTCGACGCGGACCGCTCGGAGGAGGACGCCGAGGAGTCCGGCGCGCATCCCGAGCTGGGACTCGACGCGCACCTGCCCTGACCGGGCGGCGGCTCAGGTCGGATCGGGGTCGTTCGGGCCCTGCCGGGCGCCGGCGGTGCCACCCAGCTCCGCGGCGTAGGGCTCGTGCCGCTTGCCCGCGTGCGCCTCGTGCTGCAGGCGGTCGATGAGGTGCGGGTAGTGCGCCTCGAACGCCGGCCGCTCGGAGCGGATCTTCGGGATCTCGGTGAAGTTGTGCCGCGGCGGCGGGGACGACGTCGCCCACTCCAGCGAGTTCCCGTGACCCCACGGGTCGTCCCGCAGCGCCAGGGGGCCATAGCGCCACGAGTGCACCACGTTGTACAGGAACGGGATGATCGAGGCGCCGAGGATGAACGAGAAGATCGTCGACACGGTGTTCAGCGTGGTGAACCCGTCGGTGGGCAGGTAGTTGACGTACCGGCGCGGGTAGCCCTCCGCGCCCAGCCAGTGCTGCACCAGGAACGTGCCGTGGAAGCCGATGAACACCATCCAGAACTGCAGCTTGCCCAGGCGCTCGTCCATCATCCGGCCGCACATCTTCGGGAACCAGAAGTACACCCCGCCGTAGGCGGCGAACACGACGGTCCCGAAGACGACGTAGTGGAAGTGCGCGACGACGAAGTAGGTGTCGTTGATGTGCCAGTCCAGCGGCGGGCTGGCCAGCAGGACGCCGGTCAGGCCACCGAGGAGGAAGGTCACCATGAAACCGACGGCGAACAGCATCGGCGTCTCGAAGGTCAGCTGCCCGCGCCACATGGTGCCGATCCAGTTGAAGAACTTGATCCCCGTGGGCACGGCGATCAGGTAGGTCAGGAAGGCGAAGAACGGCAGCAGCACCGCGCCGGTCGCGTACATGTGGTGCGCCCACACGGTGACGGAGAGGAAGCCGATCGCGATGGTCGCGAAGACCATGCCCTTGTAGCCGAACAGCGGCTTGCGGCTGAAGACCGGGATGATCTCGGTGATGATGCCGAAGAACGGCAGCGCGATGATGTAGACCTCGGGATGCCCGAAGAACCAGAACAGGTGCTGCCACAGCATCGGCCCGGCCATCTCCTCCGAGTACACCATCGCGCTGAGTTGCCGCTCGGCGAGCAGGGCGAACAGCGCGGCGGTGAGGATCGGGAAGGCGAAGAGCACCAGCATGCTGGTGACCAGCGTGTTCCAGGTGAGAATCGGCATCCGGAACATCGTCATCCCCGGTGCCCGCAGGCAGACGATCGTGGTGATGAAGTTGACCGCACCGAGGATGGTGCCCAGACCGGAGACCGCGAGACCGGCGATCCACAGGTCACCGCCGGCTCCGGGGGAGTGCGCCACGGTGGACAGCGGCGTGTAGGCGTACCAGCCGAAGTCCGCCGCGCCGGCCGGGGTGAAGAACCCGCCCGCAGCGAGCATCGAGCCGAACAGGAACAGCCAGTAGGAGAGGGCGTTCAGCCGGGGGAAGGCGACGTCCGGCGCACCGATCTGCAGGGGCATGACCAGGTTGCCGAACGCGAAGAACAGCGGCGTCGCGAAGAACAGCAACATGATCGTGCCGTGCATGGTGAACAGCTGGTTGTACTGCTCGGGCGAGAGGAACTGGAGCCCCGGCCGGGCGATCTCCGCGCGGATCAGCATGGCCATCAGGCCGCCGACGACGAACCAGGCGAACGCCGTCGCCGTGTACATCAGGCCGATGGTCTTGTGGTCGGTGGTCCGCAGCAGGCTGAGGAAGCGTGAGCCTCTGGCCGCCGGTGCAGCCGCGGTCGGCCGGGTGACGATCGGTTGCGGGGCCAGAGCCGTCATGGGGAGCTCCCAGGGACGACCGCGCTCCTCTGGCTCGGGAGCTGGTCCCCATGGTGGACCCATGACCGGGCCCAGGGAAGCAGCCCCGACCCCGGGCGGGTGCTGCGCCCGGGAGGGGACCGGGTCAGCCGGCGGTGGGGGTGGCCGCCGCCCAGGCGGTCACGTCGACCGCGACGCCGTCCGGGGCCTCGTCGTCGTCCACCAGCCAGCTGCCCCGGCCGCCGAGCTCGGCGGCCAGCCACGCGCGGACCTGCAGGTCGAAGGCCCGCTCCGGGGCGTCGACCGCGGAGCTCACCGGCCCCAGGAAGGTCAGGTCGGTCTCCCCGCCGTCGGCGGCGCGCAGCACCACCCGGCACCGCGCACGCCGGTGCCGGGCCGGCGGCACGACCTCGCGCACGACGGCGGTCTGCGCGTTCGCGGCGGCGGCCAGGGATGCCGCGGACGCGCGCAGCCGGGTCACGAACTCCTGAGCGGCGTCCATCGGCACCGCGGGCCGGTGCACCACGGCCGGGAGCGGCGGGACGGCGGGGCGCAGGGCGGTGTCCACGCGACCCTCATCGGCAGTCCCGCGCGCCCGTGGTACCTACCGGCCGCCCGCTTCGGTGACGAGCCCGCCACCGCCGCCCATCTGCACGTCGGCGGGCAGTTCGGTCGGCCCAGTACCCGCCACCTTCTCACTGCGACGGGTGCGCTTCTCGATGGACCTGGCCACCTGGGAGAGCAGCACGTTGACCACGATGTAGATGACTGCGGCGCCGACGTAGAGCTGGAACGTGTAGACGTTGCCGAACTGGAAGTTGAAGAACTCCACGAGGCTGCGCGCCTGCCGGAGCAGTTCGACGTAACCGACGATGAAGCCCAGCGACGAGTCCTTCAGCAGGACCACCAACTGGGCCACCAGGACCGGCAGCATCCGGCGGACCGCCTGGGGCAGCAGCACGAGGGTCATCACCTGGGTCTTGCGCATGCCGAGGGCCGAGGCCGCCTCGTGCTGTCCGCGGTCCACCGACAGGATGCCCGCCCGGAAGATCTCGGCCAGCACGGCCATGTTGTAGAGGGTCAGACCCAGGGCCAGTGCCCGGAACGCCGTCATCGGGATGCCGAGCGTGGGCAGGAACAGCAGGCAGAACAGGATGAGCACGAGCAGCGGCACGGCCCGGAAGAACTCGACCAGGACCGTGACGGGGCCGCGCACCCAGGCGTGGTCGGACAGGCGGCCGACGGCGAGCAGCGCACCCAGGACGGTGGCGGCGACCATGCCGACGGCAGCGACGGCGAGCGTGTTGAGCAGCGCCTCGCCGAGGGCCTGGGGAACGCCGGAGGCCGGGTCGACCAGGATCGCCCAGCGCTGCGGCTCCAGCTGCCCGTTGGTCCCCAGCCGCCACAGCGCCAGCCCGATGAGGGCGAGGACGACCAGGGCGCCGATGACGGTCCCGATGCGCTGGCGCCTGCGGGCCTTCGGCCCCGGGACGTCGAAGAGGACGCTCGTGCTGCTCATCGGAGGATCGCCACCCGGGTCTCGATCATGCGGATCAACCAGGCCGAGGGCAGCGTGATGGCGAGGTAGCCGAGCACCACCGCGGCGAACACGGCCAGGAGCTGGTCGGCGTTGACGTTGGCGAGTCGCTGGAGCGCTGCGGTGAGGTCGGTGACCGCGAAGCCGGCCGCGATCGAGGTGTTCTTGGCCAGCGCGATCCACACGTTGCCCAGCGGGGGCACGACGGTCCGGAAGGCCTGCGGCAGGACGATCGTGCGCAGGGCCTGCCCGAAGTCCAGGCCCAGGGCGCGGGCTGCCTCGGCCTGTCCCGGGGGGACGGCGTTGATCCCCGAGCGCAGGGCCTCGCAGACGAAGGCCGCGGTGTAGAGCGAGAGCGCGGCGACGGCGGTGACGAACCGGCTGGGGAACTGCAGGTCGACGTAGACCAGGCCGAAGAAGAGGAAGAAGAACACCACCGTGAGCGGGGTGTTGCGGAAGACCTCGACGTAGAAGGTGGCCAGGCCGCGCAGCGGGGGCACCGGGCTCACCCGCATGCCGACGAGCACGGTGCCGAGCACCAGGGCGCACACGCCGCTGGCCACTGCGAGGGAGAGCGTCGTGAGGAACGCGCTCCACAGCAGGTCGGAGTTGTCGCTCAAGAACTGCACGGGGTCCTCGGGTGCTCGGGAACGGGACGACGCCGCCGGGCGGTGCCCGCCCGGCGGCGTCGTGGGGAACTCAGTAGCGGTCGACCGCCGGAGGCTCGGGAGCCTCCTCGCCGGTGATCGCACCGGCGGTGCGGTCCCAGGCCGCGGCCCAGCGGCCGTCCTCGTAGGACTCCTCGAGGACGTCGTTGACGAAGTTCCGGAACTCGGTGTCACCGAGCGCCAGGCCGATGCCGTAGGGCTCCTCGGTGAAGGGGTTCCCGACCAGCTCGAAGCCCTCGGGGTTACCGGCGACGAGGCCGGTCAGGATGACGTTGTCCGTCGTCACGGCCTGGACGTTGCCGTTGGCCAGGTCGTCGGCGCACTTGGAGTACACGTCGTAGGTGACGAGGGTGGCCTCCGGGTAGTTGTCCCGGATGTTCTGGGCCGGGGTCGAGCCCTCGACCGAGCAGACGGTCTTGCCCGCGAGGTCGTCCGGCCCCTCGATGCCCTCCGGGTTGCCCGCCGCCACCATGATGTCCTGGCCGGCGACGTAGTACGGCCCGGCGAAGTCCACGACCTGCTTGCGGGTGTCGTTGATCGTGTAGGTGGCCACCACCATGTCGACCTGGCCGTTCTGGATGAACGGCTCGCGGTTGGCCGACACGGTCTCGGTCCAGGTGATGTCCTCGGGGGCGATGCCCAGCTCCCCGGCGACGATCTTGGCGATCTCGACGTCGAAGCCCTCGGGGACACCGTCGGGGTTGAGCAGGCCGAAGCCGGGCTGGTCGTACTTGGTGCCGACCGTGATCGCACCGGCCTCGCTCAGTTCGGCCATCGTGGTGCCGGCTGGGAACTCGACGTCCTGGGCGACCTCGGCGGTGTTCTCGGCGGCCTCCTCGGCCTGCTGGCCGGCTTCGCTGGAGCAGCCGGTCAGCACGAGGCCGAGCGCGCCGAGGGTGGCGGCGTAGCGGGTGATGCGCATGGGTGTCCTCTCGGGAGAGCGTCAGTGGTTGAGGATCTTGGACAGGAAGTCCTTGGCCCGGTCCGACTGCGGGTTGGTGAAGAACGTCTCGGGGTCGGCGGACTCGACGATGCGGCCGCCGTCCATGAACACGACCCGGTTGGCCGCGCGGCGGGCGAAGCCCATCTCGTGGGTGACCACGACCATCGTCATGCCGTCGCGGGCCAGCGAGGTCATCACGTCGAGGACCTCGTTGATCATCTCCGGGTCCAGCGCGGAGGTCGGCTCGTCGAAGAGCATCACCTTCGGGTCCATCGCCAGCGCCCGGGCGATCGCGACGCGCTGCTGCTGGCCGCCGGACAGCTGGGCCGGGTACTTGTCGGCCTGGCTGCCGACCCCGACCCGGTCCAGCAGCTCGCGGGCTCGGCGCTCGGCGTCGGCCTTCGGCTGCCGGCGCACCTTGACCGGACCGAGCGTCACGTTCTCCAGCACGGTCTTGTGGGCGAACAGGTTGAAGCTCTGGAACACCATCCCGACGTCGGCGCGCAGCCGGGCCAGGTCCTTGCCCTCCTCGGGCAGCCGCTGGCCGTCGATGGCGATCTCGCCGGAGTCGATGGGCTCGAGCCGGTTGATCGTCCGGCACAGGGTCGACTTGCCGGAGCCGGACGGGCCGATGACGACGACCACCTCGCCGCGGTCGATGGTCAGGTCGATGTCCTGCAGGACGTGCAGTTGGCCGAACCACTTCTCGACCCCGGACAGGCGGACGAGAGGCTCTCCGGCGGTACGGCTGGTCACCCGGCAGACCCTAGAGGCGGTTCACGGCGGTATCCGCCCCGGGCGATCACGAAGGCGTAACGAAGACCCGGCCGTGTGACCCGGGAGGCACCCGTCCGGGTCGCCGTACCCTCGACCCGTCATGACGACCGACCTCAGCGCACGGACCTACCGGGTCCGCACCTACGGCTGCCAGATGAACGTGCACGACTCCGAGCGCCTCTCGGGGTTGCTGGAGGCCGCGGGCTACACCGCCGCCCCCGAGGGGGACGACGCCGACGTCGTCGTCCTCAACACCTGCGCGGTGCGGGAGAACGCCGACAACCGGCTCTACGGCAACCTCGGCCACCTGCGGCCGGTCAAGGACGCGCACCCGGGGATGCAGATCGCCGTCGGCGGCTGCCTGGCGCAGAAGGACCGCGGTGAGATCGTCCGCCGCGCCCCGTGGGTCGACGTCGTCTTCGGGACGCACAACGTCGGCTCGCTGCCCGCGCTGCTGGAGCGCGCCCGGCACAACGCCGAGGCGCAGGTGGAGATCGCCGAGGCCCTCGAGGTCTTCCCCTCGACCCTGCCGGCGAAGCGGGACTCGGCCTACTCGGGCTGGGTGTCGATCAGCGTCGGCTGCAACAACACCTGCACGTTCTGCATCGTCCCGGCGCTGCGCGGCAAGGAGAAGGACCGCCGGCCCGGTGAGATCCTGGCCGAGGTCCAGGCGCTGGTCGACCAGGGCGTGCTCGAGGTGACCCTGCTCGGGCAGAACGTCAACGCCTACGGCGTGGAGTTCCGCGACCGCGGTGCCTTCGCCGACCTGCTGGCCGCGGCCGGCCGGATCGAGGGGCTGGAGCGGATCCGCTTCACCAGCCCGCACCCGCGCGAGTTCACCGACGACGTCATCGAGGCGATGGCCGGGACGCCGGCGGTCTGCCACCAGCTGCACATGCCGCTGCAGAGCGGGTCGGACGACGTGCTGCGCCGGATGCGGCGCGGCTACCGGCAGGACCGCTACCTGGGCATCCTCGACCGGGTGCGGGCCGCGATGCCGGATGCGGCGATCACCACCGACATCATCGTGGGCTTCCCGGGCGAGACCGAGGCCGACTTCGAGCAGACCCTCGACGTCGTGCGCGCGGCGCGGTTCGCCGGCGCCTTCACCTTCCAGTACTCCAAGCGGCCGGGCACGCCGGCGGCGGAGATGGACGGGCAGCTGCCCAAGGCCGTCGTCCAGGAGCGCTACCTGCGCCTGACGGCGCTGCAGGACGAGATCAGCTGGGCCGAGAACCGGGCGTTGATCGGCACGCCGGTCGAGCTGCTCGTCGCCGCGGGGGAGGGCAGCAAGGACGCCCAGCGCGGCCGGCTGTCCGGCCGCGCCCGCGACGGCCGCCTCGTGCACTTCACGGCGGCCGACGGCGTGCGCCCCGGGGACGTGGTCGAGACGCTCGTCACGCAGGCCGCGCCGCACCACCTGGTGGCCGACGGGACGCTGCTGTCCCACCGGCGCACCCGCGCCGGCGACGCGAGCGAGGCCGGCACCCGCCCGACCACCCCGGGCGTGCTGCTCGGCATGCCCGGCGTCGGCGCCCCGGTGTGACCGCGGCGCCACGTGCGCTCACCGCGGCCGAGGCTGGCGTGCTCGCTGCCCTGCTGACGGTGGACTTCCCCGGTGTCGAGGCGCTGCGCGAGCAGGCGCGGACGGTGCGGGCCGCGCCGGGCTGCGAGTGCGGTTGCGGGACGATCGACCTGCATCCGGCCGGAGGCCCGCCGGCCGGCGTCCGGGACCGCGTGCCGGTCGAGGCCACGGTCGTCGGGCCGGCCGGCGAGCCGGTCGGCCTCCTGCTGCTGTTCGTCGACGACGGCCGGTTGTCCGCGCTGGAGGTCGCCCCGCTCGGTGACCTGCCGCTGGCGATGCCGCCGCCGGACCGCGTCACCGACGTCGCGGCGAGCGACCCCGGCGCGGTCGGTCGCTGAGCGCTCTCAGCGGCGGGCGGACTTCTCCGCCTCGGCGAGCCACTCCCGCCGGGTGGCGAGGTTCGCCCGGGCCTCCTCGATCCGCCGGGCGTTCCCGGCGGCCTCGGCCTTGGCCAGCTGCTCCTCGGCCTTGGTGACCGCCTGCCGCATCGAGGTGACCATCGGGTTCTCCGGGGCCACGCGCGGGCGGGAGTTGTCGGCGGCGCCGCGGATCTTCTGCTCGACGGCCTGCATCCGGTCCTCCAGCTGGCGCATCGCGCCGCGCGGCACGTGGCCGATGGCGTCGTAGCGCTCCTGCAGCTTGCGCAGCAGGTTCTGCGCGCCGCGCAGGTCGCCGGACGGGTCGAGCTTCTCCGCCTCGGCGAGGAGCTGCTCCTTGGCCTGCTGGTTGGCCAGCTGCTCGGCGTTGCGCGTCTTGTCCGACTCCGCGCGGGCGGAGAAGAAGACGTCCTGAGCGGCGCGGAACTGCTTCCACAGGTCGTCGTCGCCGTCGCGGCCGGTGCGCGGAACGGCCTTCCAGCGGTCCATCAGCGTGCGCATGGCGGCGCTGGTGGCCCCCCAGTCGGTGGAGGTCGACAGCCGCTGCGCCTCGGCGATCAGCTCCTGCTTGGCCGCGCGGGCCTCGCCGCGCTGGGCGTCGAGGGCGGCGAAGTGCGCGCCCCGGCGGCGGCCGAAGGCGTCACGGGCGGCGGCGAACCGGCTCCACAGCGCCTCGTCGGTCTTGCGGTCGATGCCGCGGATGGTCTTCCACTCCTCGACGATGGCCTTGAGGCGGTCGCCCGCGGCCTTCCAGGAGGTGGACTCGGCGGCGATCTGCTCGGCCTCGGCGGCCAGCGCCTCCTTGCGGGCCACCTGCGCGGCCCGCTGGGCGGCCTTCTCCGCCCGCGACTCGGCGGCCGCGGAGTCGGCGGTCCCGACCATGGCGCGGGCGCGGGCGGCCAGCCCGTCGAGGTCGCCGACGGCGGTGGCGGTGGGGATCGACTCGGCCAGCGCCTGCGCCTTGGCCTTGATCTCGGTCGGGTTGCCGGTGTGCGCCCTCAGCCGCGCCTCCAGCAGGCCGACCTCGGTCGCCAGGTCGTCGTAGCGGCGGGCGTAGTGCGCCAGCCCCGCGGCGGGCTCGCCGGCCTGCCAGGAGCCGACGGCGCGCTCACCGTCGGCGGTGCGGACGTAGACCGTGCCGTCGGCGTCCACGCGGCCCCACTGCGCCGGGTCGGACACCGGCGCGGCAGGCGGCGACGGGACGGGGGAGGGCTGCGGCGCGGCCGGCTCCGCGGCCGGCACGTCCCCGGCGGGGGCCTCGAGGGCCGCGGGCTCCTCAGCGGCGGGTTTCTCGGCGGCCGCGGGCGGCTCGGCCGCAGGCTCGGCCGGCGGCTGCTCGGCGGTCCCCGCGGCCGGGTCGGCGAGAGCGGCGTCGCCGGGGGTGGCCGCGGCCGGCGTCCCCGCGTCGGGGGTGACCGCCTCGGACCCGGTCGACTCCGGCTGGGGCAGCTGCGAGGGGGTTCCGGCGTTCTCCGTGCTCGACACGTCCCGGAGTGTCCCACGCCGCATCCGGGACACTGCTGCGGTGAGCTCAGTCCCGGCCGCCGCCGCAGGCACGGCCGCGCCCCGACCGGTCCCGTCAGCGGTCGCCTTCTGCCCCTGCCCGCCCCTGCTCGTCCCCGCGGTGGCCGGGAGGGCCGCCGAGGACACCGCCGCGCTGCGGGCGGCCTGCGCGACGGCGGTCGACGCGCTGCTCGCCTCCGGGCCGGAGGTGGTCGTCGTCGTCGGCGGCGACGGGGCGGGCCCGCGCTACGGGCAGGGGGACGGCGGGGACCTGCGCGGCTACGGCGTGGACCTGGCCGTCCCGTTCTCCGGCAGCGTCCGGCCGGGCGGGCGCCGCACCCCGCCGGCGCACACGATCGGCGCCTGGCTGCTCGACGCGGCCGGGTACGCCGGTGGCCGCCTCGGGGTGGGGCCGGGCGACCTCGCCGCGGCGCTCGGTGACCTGCCCGGGACGGTCGCCGTCCTGGCGATGGGCGACGGCTCGGCGCGGCGCTCGCTCAAGGCGCCGGGTCACCTCGACGACGCGGCGGCACCGTTCGACGACGCCGTCGCCGCCGCGCTGGCCGCCGGGGACGCGGGCGCCCTCGCGGCGCTCGACCCCGTCGAGGGAGCCCGGCTGCTGGCCGCCGGCGTCCCCACCTGGCGGTCCGTCGGCGCCGCCCTGGCCGGCCGCGAGGTCGACGCGCGGCTGCACGCGCACGAGGCGCCCTTCGGCGTCGGCTACCTGGTGGCCGACTGGAGCGTGCGGTGAGCGGTCTGCCGCCGGTGGTCGCGCTGGTGGGCCCCACCGCCACCGGCAAGACCGCCCTCGCGGTCGCCCTGGCGCACCGGCTCGGCGGCGAGGTGGTCAACGCCGACTCGATGCAGCTCTACCGCGGCATGGACATCGGCACCGCGAAGCCCGACGCCGACGAGCGGGACAGCGTGCCGCACCACCTGCTCGACCTCTGGCACGTCCGCGAGGTGGCGTCCGTGGCCGAGTACCGGCGGCTGGCCCGCGCCGAGGTCGACCGGCTGCGCGCCGCGGGTGTCGTGCCGCTGCTGGTCGGCGGCTCGGGGCTGTACGTGCGCGCCGTCCTCGACGAGCTGGACTTCCCGGGCACCGACCCGGCGGTGCGGGCCCGGCTCGAGGCCGAGCTCGCCGACGTCGGCCCGGACGCGCTGCACGCCCGGCTGGCCGCCGTCGACCCCGCTGCGGCGGCCGCCGTCCTGCCCTCGAACGGACGGCGGGTCGTGCGGGCGCTGGAGGTCGTCGAGATCACCGGCGGGCCGTTCCGGGCGACGCTGCCCGAGCCCCGGCCGCACTACCCGGCGGTCGTCGTCGGCCTGGACCGCGAGCCGGCGGAGCTCGACGAGCGGGTGGCGCTGCGGGTGGACCGGATGTGGGCCGCCGGCTTCGTCGCGGAGGTCGAGGCGCTCGCCGCCGACGGGCTGCGCGAGGGCCCCACCGCCTCCCGCGCGCTGGGCTACGCACAGGTGCTGGCCCAGCTCGACGGGGTGCTGACCCCCGCCGAGGCGCGCGAGAAGACGGTGACCACCACCCGCCGGTTCGTCCGCCGGCAGCGCTCGTGGTTCCGCCGCGACGCGGCGACCACCTGGCTGGACGCCGCCCGGCCCGACCTGGTGGACGAGGCCCTGGCGGTGATCACCGCTCGTACCCTGGAGGGGTGAACGCGCACCGGGTGCTGATCGGCCACGGCACGGAGAACGACTTCGTCGTCCTGCCCGACCCCGACGGCACCGGCTGGCCGGAGGGCCGGCTGGACGCCGCCATGGTGCGGCGGCTGTGCGAGCGCCGCGCCGGTCCCGGTGGGGACGGCGTGCTGCGCGTCGTCCGCAGTGAGCACGTGCCCGACGCCCCCGCCGTCCTCGGGGAGGCGCTGGGCCGCTGCGAGTGGTTCATGGACCACCGCAACGCCGACGGGTCCACCGCCGAGATGTGCGGCAACGGCATCCGGCTGTTCCTGCACGTCCTCGTGACCGAGGGGCTGGTCGAGCGGTCGGCCTGCGCGGACGGCATCTGGGTCGGCACCCGGGGCGGGCCCCGCCGGGTCGGTGCCGCGGCCGACGGCGGCTACTGGGTCGACATGGGCCCTGCCCGGCCCTTCGGCACCGGCACCGCCGAACTGGGCGGCAGCTCGTTCCCCGGCCGGGCGGTCTCGATGGGCAACCCGCACCTGGCGGTCCTCACCGACGTCGACGTCGACACCCTGGACCTCACCAGCGCGCCGGCGGTCGACGCCGGGCTGTTCCCCGACGGCGTGAACGTCGAGTTCGTCAACGTGCTCGAGCCCGGCGCGCACGTCCGGCTGCGGGTGTCCGAGCGCGGGGTGGGGGAGACCCGCTCCTGCGGCACCGGCGCCTGCGCCGCGGCCTGGACCGCGCTCGAGGCGGCCGGTGCGGCCACCGGCGCGGTGACCGTCGACGTCCCCGGCGGCCGGCTGACGGTCACGGTCGACGGGCGGACGACGGTGCTGTCCGGCCCCGCGGTCGTGGTGGCGGCCGGCGAGCTCACCCCGGAGTGGCTCGGCAGCTGATCCGCCGGCCGGCCGTTCCTCCTACTTCGTGTTGTCCGTCTCCTGCGGGGACTCCGGCACCATCGACTGCCCGGCGATGCCGGGGCTGCCCTCGGGCTCACCGCGGCCGCTGTCCTGGTCCGGTCCGCCGGTCGTGCTGCCCAGGCCGCCGGACAGCGGGTTCCTCGGCGGGTTGAGACCCACGGGGTCCCGGCCCGGGTCGTCGAGTTCCTCGCCCGTCCCCGACGCGCTGCTTCCCGTCTCGCTCATCTGGAGCCTCCTCGTGGTGTCGGTCCTCGCCTGCGCCCCTACCCGGTCACGGACCGGGCACACCGGCCGGGATGGTCCGGCGCGGGTGCGGTGTTGTAGCGGGTGATGACAACTCGGATGCCCCAGGTGCTGGGGTCTGCCACGCTGGAGACGATGACGACAGCACAGAACCGCGCCGTGCTCGCCGACGCCGAGGAGCGTGCCCTGCGCGCCGCCCCCGCGCCCGAGCAGGAGGCACCCCGTCCCGACGCGGGACGGGACGAGCCGGACGACACGACCGGTTCCTACGCACTGGAGGCCCGGGGGGCGCTGCGTCGCGTCGCCGGTCTGTCCACCGAGCTCGCCGACGTCACCGAGGTCGAGTACCGCCAGCTGCGCCTGGAGCGCGTCGTGCTGGTCGGCGTCTGGGCCGAGGGCACGCAGGCCGACGCCGACCGGTCGCTGGCCGAGCTCGCCGCGCTGGCCGAGACCGCGGGCTCGCAGGTGCTCGAGGCGGTGAGCCAGCGGCGGGACAAGCCCGACGCCGGCACCTACGTCGGGTCGGGCAAGGCCGCCGAGATCCGCGACATCGTCGCGGCGGCCGGCGCCGACACCGTCATCTGCGACGGCGAGCTGACCCCGGGCCAGCTGAACGCGCTGGAGAAGATCCTCAAGGTCAAGGTGGTCGACCGGACCGCGCTGATCCTCGACATCTTCGCCCAGCACGCCTCCAGCCGGGAGGGCAAGGCCCAGGTCGAGCTGGCGCAGATGCAGTACATGCTGCCGCGGCTGCGGGGCTGGGGTGAGTCGCTGTCCCGGCAGGCCGGTGGCCGCGTCGCCGGTGGTGGCGGCATCGGTACCCGCGGGCCGGGTGAGACGAAGATCGAGACCGACCGGCGGCGGATCCGCGCGCGGGTCAGCAAGCTGCGCCGGGAGATCGCCGGCATGGCGACCGCCCGGGCCACGCAGCGGTCCTCCCGCGGGCGCAACGCCGTCCCCAGCGTGGCCATCGCCGGCTACACCAACGCCGGCAAGTCCAGCCTGCTGAACCGGCTGACCGGCGCGGGTGTGCTGGTGGAGAACGCGCTGTTCGCCACGCTGGACCCGACCGTGCGCCGGGCTCAGTCGCCCGACGGCCGCGAGTACACGCTCACCGACACGGTCGGCTTCGTGCGGCACCTGCCGCACCAGCTGGTCGACGCCTTCCGCTCCACGCTGGAGGAGGTGGCCGCCGCCGACCTGCTGGTGCACGTCGTCGACGGCTCCGACCCCGATCCGCTGGGCCAGATCGACGCGGTCCACGTCGTCCTCTCCGACATCGACGCGTCCTCGGTACCCGAGCTCATCGTGGTCAACAAGGTCGACGCGATGGACGAGGAGGACATCCTCACGCTCCGCCGGGCGCTGCCCGGCGCGGTGTGGGTGTCGGCCCGCACCGGCCACGGGATCGAGCAGCTCCGCGAGATCATCGCGGGCCGGCTGCCGCACCCCGACGTCGAGGTGGACGTGCTGGTGCCCTACGACCGCGGCGACCTGGTCGCCCGGGTGCACCGGGACGGCGAGGTGCTGAGCGAGACCCACGAGGCCGGCGGCACCCGGCTCGGCGCGCGGGTCGACGGCTCTCTCGCCGCGGCGCTCGAGGAGTTCGCGGCGCCGGTCGTCTGACTCGCTCCACCTCGGCGAGCGAGCGGGAGGACCCCTCCGCGCAGGCCCGGGGCGGCGCCCGGGACGGGGCCGCCACCAGGTCACGGGCCGGTACCGTGGCCGGCGTGACCAGCGGCGCGGTGCGGGGGCGTCCCGGGGCGACCCCGCCGGACGCCGCCGGGCCCGCCGGGCGGGTCGTCACCGTCGGCCGCCCCCCGCGCTGGCTGCTGCTCGCGGCGCTGGCGGTGACCCTCGCGGTGACCTTCGACCTGCTCAGCCGCGGCGTGCTCGAACGGATGGACCTGCGGGTCTCCGAGGTCGTCAGCTCCTGGCACCTGCAGGAGTCGGGCGCCTACTGGCCCGTGTGGGCGGTGACCCAGCTCGGCGGCCGCGGGTTCATCCTCATCGTCCTCACCGGTCTGGTCGGCTACCTGGTCTGGCGGTTCCGCACCGTCGTCCCGCTGGTGCGGGTGCTGGTCGCGCTGGTGCTGCTCACCGTCGTCGTCTACTCCTTGAAGTACGGGACCGGCCGCACCGCGCCGGCCTACCCCGGGTCGTTCTTCCACCGTGACGGCGCCTCCTACCCCTCCGGGCACGTGGCCAACGCCGTGCTCATGTGGGGCGTGGCCCGCTGGCAGGTGGTGGAGTACCGGCTCGCCGCGTGGGTGCGGCGCACCGCCTGGGTGCTGAGCCTCGCCGGGCCGGTGGCCACGGGGATCGCCATGGTGTCCCTGGACTTCCACTGGGTCACCGACGCCGTCGTCGGCGCGGCCGTCGGCATCCTGCTGCTGGGCGTGGTTCACGCCCTGGACGCGGTCGTGGTGTCACGCTGGGCCGGTGTGCGAGCAGGCCGGTCCTCCGCGTAGGGGCACCGCGGGACGACGGCTGGCGGCCACGGCCGGCCTCGCGCTGACCCTCGTCGTCGTCGGTGGTGCGCTGCCGGCGTCGGCCCAGCCCGCCGGCGACCCGGCCGCCGCGACGACGCGCTGCCAGCTCACCGACCCCCGGCTGCCGGAGGTCTCCGGACTCGTCGAGGTCGGCGACCGGATGCTGGTGCACAACGACGGCGGCGACTCCCTCGACGTCTACGTGCTGGACCGCACCTGCGCTGTGGTCACGGTGCACTCCGCGCCGGTCGACCCCTACGACCCCGAGGACCTGGCGCTGGCCGTGGACGGGACGATCTGGCTGGCCGACACCGGTGACAACACCGGGATCCGCGAGACGGTGGCCCTGCTCGCGCTGCACGCCGACGGCAGCAGCTCGGTGTACCGGCTGTCCTACCCCGACGGGCCGCGGGACGTCGAGGCGCTGCTGCTGGCCCCCGACGGGACGCCGTACCTGGTGACCAAGGAGGTGCTGGGCGCCAGTGCGGTGTACCGGCCGGTGTCGGCGTTGGTCGAGGACGGCACGGTCGGCCTCACCGAGGTCGGCGGTGTCGAGCTCGTGCTCACCGGGACGCCGGGCGGGCCGGTCGGCCGGGCCGGGCAGCTCATGGTCACCGGGGGAGCGGTGTCCCCCGACGAGCGGTACGTCGCGCTGCGCACCTACACCGATGCCTACGTCTGGCCGCTCGAGGACTCCGACGTGGCCGGCGCGCTGGCCGGGGAGCCCCGCCGCGTGGCCCTGCCCGCTGCGGCTCAGGGCGAGGCGGTCAGCTTCACCGGCGACTCCGCGGCGCTGGTGGTGGCCGGTGAGGGCCTGCCCAGCGACGTGACCGTCGTGCCGCTGCCGACCGCGGCGAGCACGTCACCCGAGGCCCGGTCGGCGGAGGGTCCGCTGCCGGACCTGCTCGGTGGGGACGACGGCCCGCCACCGGTCGCGGCCGCGCTGGCTGCCGCCGTCGTGGCCGGCGTGCTGGTGTGGCTGGGCAGCGCACTGTTCCGCCGGCGCGGCTGAGGCCGCGCCGGCGGGCCGTTGGCCCCGTCCCGGGGCCCCGGCCCTCGCCTGGCGTCCCCTGAGCCTGCGAAGGGCTCGGGGCGAGGGTCCTTCTACGAGGGGTGGGGGAGGACGGGGTCCTTCTTCAGACCCGGCGCAGCACCGTGACGACGCGACCGAGCACGGTGGCGTCGTCCCCGGGGATGGGCTCGTACGCGGGGTTGTGCGGCAGCAGCCACACGTGCCCGTCCCGGCGCTTGTAGGTCTTCACCGTCGCCTCGCCGTCGATCATGGCGGCGACGATCTCGCCGTTCTCGGCGGTCGGCTGCTGGCGGACGACGACCCAGTCGCCGTCGCAGATGGCCGCCTCGACCATCGAGTCACCGGTGACCTTGAGCATGAACAGGGTGCCCTCGCCGACCAGCTCGCGGGGGAGGGGGAACACGTCCTCGACCGCCTGCTCGGCGAGCACTGGACCACCGGCGGCGATCCGACCGACCAGCGGGACGTAGGTCGGCGCGGGGGTCTCCTCGCTGCCTGCCGGGGCCGCCGCGGGCGCGGGGACACCGGACGTGTCGCCGGGCATCCGCACGTCGAGGGCCCGGGGCCGGTTGGGGTCGCGGCGCAGCCAGCCCTTCTTCTGCAGCACGCTGAGCTGGTGGGCCACCGACGAGGCCGACGACAGCCCGACGGCCTCGCCGATCTCCCGGACCGAGGGCGGGTAGCCGCGCCGCTCGATCGAGTCGCGGATGACCTCCAGGACCCGCCGCTGCCGCTGGGTGAGCCCGTCGCCGTTCTCCGCCCGGTCGGGGAAGGCCCGCACCGTCGCCGTCGCCACCTGGTCGGCCGCCGGTTCGCCGGCCCGGCTCCTGGACGTGCGCCGCGACGAGCCCCCGCCGCCCGACGTCCTGCTCGTGCCCGCCACGTCTCCTCCTCGCCGGCTGTGCCGCCACAGCCCTCGTGTCCTGCACCTGCCCCGGACCGGGTCGCGTGTGGCCCCTCCGGGGAGCTGCCGCGGCCCCCTGCCCCTCGGACGCCCTGGGGGCGACGACGGGTCGGTGCTCGCTGCCGACCGTAGCGCCTCGGGGCCGCGACTTCAAACGTGTGTTCGAAGCGGTGTCGGGTCGACCGCGTCGGAGGGATGCGGTAGACATCGCACGGACGTTCGATCGAACGGGTGTTCGATCAGCTGACCGCGATCGGGAGGAGAGGTCATGGCAGGCGTGCGGCAGGCCGTTCTGGAGTTCGACGCGGCGGTGCAGGTCCCGTGGCGGCCGTTGCTCGCGTCGGGTGGCGCCGAGGGCGCGAGGGGTACCGGGCGGCCGGTGGCGGTGCGCGCCGGCCGTCCGGCTCCGACGTCGGCGGCGTCGGGCCGCCCGGCCCGGGTCGCGTCGGTGCAGGGCCTGCCGGGCTCGGGCCCGCGGGTGTCCGGGCACCTGCGGCCGGTGCCCGACCGTCCCCAGGTGCGGGCTGCGGGGTCCGGGTCCGGGGCGCCGCGCGGTCGCGGTGACGCCGTCCGCCCCGGTGGCCGGCCGGTGCGGCCGGCGCCCGCCGGGGGCGGCGTCCGGGTCGGCTGCGGCCGCACGCCCGCGCCCGTGCGCCTGACCCGCCGGGGGCGCCGGCTGGTGGCCGCGCTCGCGCTGGCCTGCGCCGTCGGGACGGGTTGGTGGCTGGCTCCCGTGGTCGGTGGCGGGGACGACGGGCTGCGGCTGGCCGGCGACGACAGCGTGGTCGTCCAGCCCGGCGACACGGTGTGGTCGATCGCCGGCGAGCTGGCCGGGACCGACCAGGACGTGCGCACCGTGGTGCACGCGATCGAGGAGCTCAACGACCTCGAGGGCTCGGTCGTCGTCCCCGGTCAGGTCCTCCGGCTCCCGTGACCGGCGCGGTGGGCCGTGGTGCAGGAGCGACGAGGGTGCAGGAGCGACAAGACGCGGTGTCGATGTTCGTCAACCCGTCGTGCCGAGTCGCTCACGCCCCGTGGCCGTCGCCCCACTTACGGTCGGACGCGTGTCAGGGATGCCAGCCGGCCGGGCCGCGGTCTTCAGCCAGCAGTCGCAGCGCGTCGAGGTGCTCGTCGAGGGTGCCTGGTGGCCGGGGTCGCTCCTCGGCTGGCGGCACGACGGTGCCGGCGCCTGCCAGGTGTGGGTCCGGGCGACCGTGGCCGGCACCGACCGCGAGACCTGGACCGACCTGGCCTGGGTCCGCCTGCCCGAGGTCGCCCCGGCGGCGGGGGCGGCACTCGACGCCGGCCCCTTCGCCGGCCCCGCGGGGGAGATCCTGCCGGGCGCGTCTGCGGCCCCGCTGCTGTCCCTGAGCGAGGCCGCGGCCCGCGAGCAGGCGGTCGCCGGTGCCCTCCCGTCGTCCCCGCCGGCGGTGTCCCGCAGGCTACGCCGGCACGGTGGTGACGTGACCGCCGAGCTGCCGGCCGCGTCCGCGGGCGCGGGCCCCGGCCGTCACCGGGCGGGCGGGGGGGTCGGGATGGCCGGCCGGCACCGGGCGCTCGACGCGGCACCGCCGACCGAGGAAGCGCCGGCTGCGGAGGCCGCCGACGCGACGGTGCTCATGCCCCGGGCCACCGACGTCGACTGCCTGACCCGCCCGCTGCGACTGAGCGACCGCGTGTCGCGACCCCGCCTCGTGCGCCCGGACGAGGCACTCCGCGCCTGACCGGACGGCACCGCACCCCACCGGGACGGTCCCTGCGCTCTGCGCGGGGACCGTCGGTGCGCGTGCGGCCCTACACCTCCCGGCCGGCCCGCGCGACCGCCGGCCCGGGGTCCGCGGCGTGTCACGGGGACGGGTGGGACGGGTGGACGCGGCTGGTCACGGTGTCGTCTCGTCGGACACGCCCGGCCACCTTCGGCTTGCAGATCTAGTGGAGCCCGGCCTAGGGTTCCCCTACATCTAGTAGTTGCACCGCTGTAAGTCCGTCCACAGGCCGATCCTCAGGTCCTCCCCACGACGTCCACCGGATGTCCCCAGGGAGGTCCACAGGCGGCCTCCCGGCTCCGTCGCACCGACCGCTCCCGCGGGCGTCGCGGCGCCCGGGCGGACCGCGGCGGGACGTGCCACGAGGGGAGGGGACCTGCCCGTGCGCTGCCCCTTCTGCCACAACCCCGACAGCCGCGTCATCGACTCGCGCGAGGCCGACGAGGGGGCGACCACCCGTCGCCGCCGGTCCTGCCCCGCGTGCGGCCGGCGATTCACCACGGTGGAGGAGGCCGTCCTCGCCGTCGTCAAGCGCAGCGGCGTGAGCGAGCCGTTCAACCGCAGCAAGGTGGTGGCCGGCGTCCGCCGGGCCTGCCAGGGGCGGCCGGTCGACGAGGACCAGCTGCAGAAACTCGCCCAGCAGGTCGAGGACGCCATCCGGGCCACCGGCGCGGCGGAGGTCCCCGCCCACGAGGTCGGGCTGGCCATCCTGCGGCCGCTGCGCGAGCTGGACGAGGTCGCCTACCTGCGCTTCGCCAGCGTCTACCGCGCGTTCACCTCGCTCGAGGACTTCGAGAAGGAGATCACCGAGCTGCGGGCCCGGCACGTCGCCGCCGGCACCCCGCCGCTGCCTGGCATGCAGGACCCGCCGGTCCGCCGGCGGGGTGCGGGGCGTGGCCAGGGCGCCCCCGACGGCAGCTCCGGTCGGTGACGACCACTGCCGCCACCGCCAGAACTGTCAGCACCACCCGTTACAACTGAGTGCGGCTCTTCCCCAGCCGCCGGAAGCCCACAACACAGGGAGAGCTCCGTGACCGAGACCGAGGATCGCTTGTCGGGCCGTACGCGTCGCGCCGCCAAGGCGCCGACCAGGGGGAAGGGCCTGAAGGTCAAGCGAGTCTTCACCACCGCCGGTGTGCACCCGTACGACGAGGTGACCTGGGAGCGTCGTGACGTCGTCATGACGAACTGGCGGGACGGCTCGATCAACTTCGAGCAGCGCGGCGTGGAGTTCCCCGCCGAGTGGAGCGTCAACGCCACCAACATCGTCACCACGAAGTACTTCCGCGGCGCCGTCGGCACCCCGCAGCGCGAGACCAGCCTGCGCCAGCTGATCGACCGGGTCGTGCTGACCTACGGCGCGGCCGGCCGCGAGCACGGCTACTTCGCCTCCGAGGGCGACGCCGAGGTCTTCGAGCACGAGCTGACCTGGATGCTGCTGCACCAGTACTTCAGCTTCAACAGCCCCGTGTGGTTCAACGTCGGCACCAGCGCGCCGCAGCAGGTCAGCGCCTGCTTCATCCTCGCCGTCGACGACACGATGGACTCGATCCTCAACTGGTACCGGGAGGAGGGGCTGATCTTCAAGGGCGGCTCCGGCGCCGGCCTGAACCTCTCCCGCATCCGCTCGTCCAAGGAGCTGCTCTCCTCCGGCGGCACCGCGTCGGGCCCGGTCAGCTTCATGCGCGGTGCCGACGCCTCCGCCGGCACCATCAAGTCCGGCGGGGCGACCCGCCGCGCGGCCAAGATGGTCGTCCTCGACATCGACCACCCCGACATCGAGGAGTTCATCGAGACCAAGGCGCGCGAGGAGGACAAGATCCGCGCGCTGCGCGACGCCGGGTACGACATGGACCTCGGCGGCAGGGACATCACCAGCGTCCAGTACCAGAACGCCAACAACTCCGTCCGGGTCTCCGACGAGTTCATGCGGGCGGTCGAGGACGGCACCGACTTCGGGCTGCGCGCCCGCATGGACGGCTCGGTGATCGAGACCGTCGACGCCAAGGACCTGTTCCGCAAGGTCACCAAGGCCGCCTGGGAGTGCGCCGACCCGGGCATCCAGTACGACGACACGATCAACGACTGGCACACCAACCCCGAGACCGGGCGGATCAACGCGTCCAACCCCTGCTCGGAGTACATGAGCCTGGACAACAGCTCGTGCAACCTGGCGTCGCTGAACCTCATGAAGTTCCTCAAGGACGACGGCACGTTCGACTCCCGGAACTTCGTCAAGGCCGTCGAGCTGGTCATCACCGCGATGGACATCTCGATCTGCTTCGCCGACTTCCCGACCGACCCGATCGGTGAGACCACCCGCGCCTACCGGCAGCTGGGCATCGGCTACGCCAACCTCGGCGCGCTGCTCATGGCAACCGGTCACGCGTACGACTCGCGCGGCGGCCAGACCCTCGCCGCGGCGATCACCTCGCTGATGACCGGCACCGCCTACCGCCGCTCGGCCGAGCTGGCCGGCATCGTCGGCGCCTACGAGGGCTTCGCCCGCAACGCCGACGCCCACTCCCGGGTCATGCGCAAGCACTGCGCGGCCAACGACGCCATCCGCCCGGTCGGCGCCGACGACGCCGACGTGCTCAAGGCCGCCACCGCCGAGTGGCAGGCGTGCCTGGAGATCGGCGGGGACTTCGGCTGGCGCAACGCGCAGGCCTCGGTGCTGGCCCCCACCGGCACGATCGGCTTCATGATGGACTGCGACACGACCGGCATCGAGCCGGACTTCTCGCTGGTCAAGTACAAGAAGCTGGTCGGCGGCGGCTCCATGCAGATCGTCAACCAGACCGTCCCGCGGGCGCTGCGCAGCCTGGGCTACCAGGACGAGCAGATCGAGGCGATCGTCGAGTACATCGCCGAGCACGGCCACGTCGTCGACGCCCCGAGCCTGCGCCCGGAGCACTACGAGGTCTTCGACTGCGCGATGGGCGAGCGGGCCATCTCGCCGATGGGCCACGTCCGGATGATGGCCGCGGTGCAGCCGTTCATCTCCGGCGCCATCAGCAAGACGGTCAACATGCCGGAGACGGCGACCGTCGAGGACGTCGAGAACATCTACTTCCAGGGCTGGAAGCTCGGCCTCAAGGCGCTGGCGATCTACCGCGACAACTGCAAGGTCGGCCAGCCGCTGTCCGACGCCAAGGCGAAGAAGGCCGACACCAAGGCTGAGGTCGCCGCCTCGGCCACCGCGCTGTCGCACCCGGTGCGCAAGCGGCTGCCGAAGAAGCGGACCAGCGTCACCACGTCCTTCAGCGTCGCCGGCGCCGAGGGCTACATGACCGCCGGCATGTACGAGGACGGCAGCCTCGGCGAGGTCTTCCTCAAGCTGGGCAAGCAGGGCTCGACCCTGGCCGGTGTCATGGACGCCTTCTCGATCGGCATCTCGCTGGCGCTGCAGCACGGTGTGCCGCTGGAGACCTACATCCAGAAGTTCACCAACATGCGCTTCGAGCCGGCCGGCATGACCGACGACCCGGACATCCGGATCGCCCAGTCGGTGATGGACTACATCTTCCGCCGCCTGGCGCTGGACCACCTGCCCGTCGAGAAGCGGGCCGGCCTCGGCATCTTCACTGCCGAGGAGCGCGCCGCCCAGGTGTCCGGCTACGGCGGCTCCGCCTCGACCGCCGCGGTGGCCGAGGAGGAGGTCGACGTCGAGGCGATGCGCGGCTCGGTGCCGACCGAGACGAAGGCCCTGCCCGAGCCCAAGGCGGAGCCGGTCAAGGAGGCCCACTCCTCGGCCGAGCTGTTCGAGCTGGTCACCGGCACCGCCACCGACGCCCCGCTGTGCATGACCTGCGGGACGAAGATGCGCCCGGCCGGCAGCTGCTACGTCTGCGAGGGCTGCGGCTCCACCAGCGGCTGCAGCTGACGGTGACGCTCGCCGGGATGTCCTGCGGATCCTCGCGGGACGTCCCGGCGGGCTCGCCGGAACGCGACTCGACCAGCACTGACCCCGCGCACGGAGAACGCCCACCGCGGTGATCCCGGCACACGCAGCTCCACGCCGCCCCGGCCGCCCCGCGCGACGGGGCGGCTCGGTGCGTCCGACCCGTGGGCGCCCGCGATGGCGGCCGTCAGCCGCGGCGCCGCCTCGTCGGCCCCGGCGACGGCCCGGTACATCCCGTAGGTGGCGACATCGTCGGCCGCGTCCGGGGCTGCCCTACCTCCAACTCCAGGACCGAGGCGCCGCGCTGCGCCGGCACCGGGAGGCGCCGTGACCGACAGCCCGCGCGAACGTGCCCGGCCCGACGGCGGGTCCGCCGTGGCGATCCGCACCGAGCTGGCCGAGCTGGCCGACCCTGAGCGCGCCGCGGGCATGGCCCGCTACTTCCAGGCGCGGCCGGGCGGCTACGGAGAGGGTGACCGGTTCCTGGGGATCGCCGTGCCGGCGCAGCGGCGGATCGCTCGGCGGCACGCCGCGACGACGCCGCTGGCCGACGTCGAGGAGCTGCTGGGCAGCCCGTGGCACGAGGAGCGGCTCACCGCGCTGTTCGTCCTCGTGCACCGCTTCGAACGGGCGGACGGCGACGAGCGCGACCGGATCGTGGAGCTCTACCTCGCCCGGCGAGCCCGGGTGGACAACTGGGACCTGGTGGACGCCTCGGCGCCGTACCTGCTCGGCCCCTGGCTGCTCGGCCGCGACCGGGCCGACGACTGGGCGCTGCTCGACGAGCTGGCCGCGTCGGCGTCGGTGTGGGACCGCCGGATCGCGGTGATGGCCACGTTCGCCGGCGTCCGGGCGGGTCGTCCCGAGGCGACCCTGCGGCTGGCCGACCGGCTGCTCACCGACCCCGCGGACCTGGTGCACAAGGCCGTGGGGTGGATGCTGCGGGAGGTCGCGAACCGGGACCGCGCCCGGGCGGAGGCCTTCCTCGTCCCGCGCTACCGGCGGATGCCGCGCACGATGCTCCGGTACGCGATCGAGCGGCTGCCCGCGGACCGGCGCCGTGACTACCTCGCCGGGCGGGTCTGACCGCTCCGCTCGACCGGGCCCCGTAGCCGGCCGGCAGGTCGACGCGGACGCTGCGCCGCTGAGAGCGGCTCCCCGGCCGACGGGGTCCCCGGGCCGTCGAGAGGTGCCGTCCGGCGCCGTGCGAGCATCCGGAGGTGCTGTGGCGGGGGCGGGGGGAGCTGCCCCGTGAGGTCGGCATCCTCGCCGTCGTCGCGTTCGTCGTGGCACTCGGCTTCGGCATCGTCGCGCCGGCGATCCCGCTGTTCGCCCGCTCGTTCGGCGTCGGGACGACGGCCGTCGGGCTCGCCGTCAGCGCCTTCGCGTTCTTCCGCTTCGTCTCCGCCTTCGGCGGCGGCTCCCTGGTCGAGCGGTTCGGCGAGCGGACCGTCCTGTCGACCGGCCTCGGCATCGTCGCGGTCACCACCGGGCTGGCCGGCCTGGCGACGTCCTTCCCGCTGTTCCTCGCCCTGCGTGCGGCCGGCGGCGTGGGCAGCGCCATGTTCACCGTCGCCGCGCTGTCGCTGCTGCTGCGGGTCGCCCCGCCCTCGCACCGGGGCCGTGCCGCGGCGACGTGGCAGGGCGGTTTCATCCTCGGCGGCATCGCCGGCCCCGCGGCCGGCGGCCTGCTCGCCGAGCTCTCGCCCCGCCTGCCGTTCTTCCTCTACGCCGGGTTCCTCCTCCTGGCCGGCTCGGTCGCCATGGTGCTGCTGCGCCCGTCCGTGACGCAGCAGCGCTCGGCAGCACCTGCGGTGACCGGACCCGACCTCGCCGCCGACCCGGTCGGCCTCGGAGCGGCCCTGCGCTCGCGCGTCTACCTGACCGCGCTGGTGGCCAACTTCGGCGTGGGCTGGGTGCTGTTCGGCGTCCGCAACTCGCTGGTGCCCCTGTACGTCACCGAGGAGCTGGGCCGGACGGTCGCGTGGGCCGGCGCCGGCCTGCTGGCGGGCTCGCTGGCGCAGGCCCTCGGGCTGCTGCGGTCGGGTCGCCTGGCCGACACGTGGGGCCGCCGGCCCGCGCTGGTCCTCGGCGCCGGGCTGGCCACGGTCTCGACGGCGGCCCTCGTCCTGCCTCCGGTGCTGTGGGTGTTCCTGGTGTCGATGGCGCTCTTCGGGCTGGCCGCCTCGTTCCTCGCCAGCGTGCCGGCGGCACTGGTCGCCGACGTCAGCCCGGCCCGCGGCGGTCGGGTGGTGGCGGTGTTCCAGATGTCGGCCGACCTCGGCGCCATCGCCGGTCCGCTGGTGGCCGGCTGGCTCACCGACGCCGCCTCGTACCAGGCCGCCTTCGCGGTCACCACGGCGGTGCTGGCCTGCGGGCTGGGCGCCGCCCTCACCCTGCCGCGGACGGCGGGCACGGCCGTCCGGAGCTGAGCCCGGGTCCGACCGCCGTGGCGTCCCTCCGCGCGCCGGGGCGATGAGCGAGGTCACAGGACGATCACGGCGGATCGCGTCCCGTCACGCGCTGACGGCGCCGATGACTCCCGTGGCCGACCCGCAGCACTGACGCTGCCGCTCAGTGACGAGCGTCCGGACCGGTGTGCGGCTGTCCAGCCCGCCGGTGGCCACGCCCGCACAGCCCCCACTCGAACGGATCCCCCGCTCCACCATGATCGCCGCCCTCGGCTCCCTCGCGGCTGCCCTCAGCATCACCGTCGTCTGGCCCCAGGTCTGGCTCTCCTGCCGGCACGGCCGCACCCTCGGACTCTCCCCGACCGGCTCCTGGCTCGCGGTCGGGCTCAACCTCTGCTGGCTCACCTTCGGCCTGCTGGTCGGCGACCCGGCCCAGGTGGTCACCCACGCGGTCGTCGGCGCGGGCAACACCGCCGTCCTGGCCGCCCAGCTCCGCGGCCAGCCGCACCTGCGGACGACGCCGGCGCTGACCCGCACCGCGCCGGGGGCCGCCGCCCTCGCCGCGCTCGCGGCCGGCAGCGTCGCCGCGGTGGTGCTCGGCGCGGAGGCCGCGGCGGTCGCGGCCGGGCTCAGCGCGGTCGTCACCCTCGTCGGCGTCGTCGCCGCGCTGCCCCAACTGCTCGGCGTCCTGGACCGCACCAGCGACCTCTCCGGCATGTCCCCGCTGCGCTGGTACCTCGGCGCCGGCTCGTGCGCGTCCTGGACCGCCTACGGCTGGCTGCTCGGCCAGACCATGGTGTGGCTGTCGGCCGGCTTCGGGCTGGTCTGTGCCGTCGTGACCTGCCTGGCGATGCGCACCCGGCGCCCCGGGGCGCCCGTCGTCCCGCTGCACCGCCCGGGTGCCGACCGTCCGTGGCCCGCGCTCTCGGCGGCCTGACGCGGGGCGATCGCCGTGGCTGGCACAGTGCCCCGGTGAGCACCGGCGACCTCGACGTCCTCCTGGCCCGTCTCGACCCCGGGGTCGCCGACCTGGTGCGTGCGGCCGACGCGCTGGTGCACGAGGTCGACCCGGACGTCGTCCGGGTGGTGTGGCCGCACCAGGGCACGGTGGGCTACGGCGTCGGCCCGGCCAAGAACAGCGAGCACTACGCCTACCTGGCGACCTTCGCCCGCCACCTGAACCTCGGCTTCAACCGTGGTGCGTCCCTCGACGACGGCGGGCTGCTCGAGGGCACCGGCAAGGCGTTCCGCAAGCTGACCGTGCGCAGCGCGGACGACCTCCGCGACCCGCGGCTGGTGCCGCTGCTGCGCACCGCCCGCCAGGAGCGACTGACCGCACTGGGCCGCGGCTGAACCCCGCCCGCCCCTCGCGGAACGGTGGCGGACGTGGGATGGGTCACGTCGCCGGGCACCCGGACCGCTGACGGCGCGGCGCGGCGCGGCAGCGGGACGGCGGCCGGCGGGCCGCTCACCTGCGGGCGTCCCGGGGTACCACGGGCTGCGAGCGCCGGCAGCGCGTCCGATTCCGGGACGGACCGGTCCGTTTCGTCGGGCTTCCGATCACGCTGTGCGCACGTCTAACCTCGCGCGGTCACTGCTGCTCCGGATCCGAGGACGCCGCCCTCCATGCACTGCCGCCCCTCCGGGCCCCCGTCCGTCCGATCGCTGACCCGTCGGCTGCTCGCCGTCGTCGTCCTCGTGGCCACCGCCGTGCTCGCCGCCCCGGCGCCGGCCGGTGCGGCCACCGACATCGGCACGCCGATGCGGCAGGACGACGGCCCGCTGGACCCGGCCGACCGCGACGTGCTGCACAAGGTCAAGCAGGCCGGGCTGTGGGAGATGCCGGTCGGCGCCTGGGCGGCCGAGCGCGCGGAGAGCCCGCGGGTGCGCGAGGTCGGCCGGCTGATCCACGTCGAGCACGCCGAGCTCGACCGCATCGTGCACACCGCCGCCGCGCAGCTCGGTGTGGAGCTGCCCGTCGAGCCCACCGCGGAGCAACAGGACTGGATGGCCGAGATCGAGGCGCAGTCCGGCGCCGCGTTCGACGAGCGCGCGGTGTTCCTGCTGCGGCAGGCGCACGGGAAGGTGCTGCCGGTCCTCGCCCAGGTCCGCGCCGCCACCGAGAACCCGGTCGTCCGGCAGTTCACCACCGAGTCGATGGCGTTCGTCGCCCGCCACATCGAGTACCTCGAGTCGACCGGGCTCGTGGCGTACGCCGAGCTGCCCGACCCGGTCGCCCTCGGCACCGACGCCTGGTGGTCGGACGCGATGACCTTCGTCGTCTTCGCGCTGCTCACCGCCCTCTTCACCGCCCTGCTCCTCGTCGCCGGCCGCACCGTGGCCGAGCGGGCGAGGCGCCGGACCCCGACCCCCCGGGCGCGGGCCCGCGGGCACCACGCGAGGAGCTGACCCATGGACAGGACCACCCGCCGCCGCACGTACACCGTCGTCGCCGGCATCGCGCTGGCCGGCCTCGTCGCCGGCACCGGCATGGCCTCGGCGCAGGGCGAGCCGGCCGCGACCGCGCCGGCCGCCGCCCAGCACGACCACGGGACGTCGTCCACCGCGGAGGGCACGTCCTCCACGGCGACCGAGGTCCCGGCGCAGCAGGCCGCGCCCGCCCCCGCGCCCGCCGACGTGTGCGCGCAGTCCGACCTGCCCGCGCACACCGGTTTCCAGGCCGGGCCGGCCTGCGTCTCGCTGCCTTTCGGCGAGCTCGGCGCCCCCGAGGACAACCCGCAGCTGCTCATCACCCGGTTCCCGGACGAGGTCGCGGCTGGTGAGCCCTTCACCCTCCAGGTGTCCACCCGGAACCTGGTGCGCGACCGCTTCCTCCCGGCGGCGGAGGGCGGCTACTACGTCGAGCCCGCCACGCTGACCGACGACGGCCTCGTCCGCGGGCACTTCCACACCGCGTGCCGGGTGCTCGACGACCCCCGCGTGGCACCGCGGCCGGAGCGCCAGGCGGTCTTCGTGGCGACCGAGGACGGCGCCGGCGGCGCGACCCCGGACACCGTCACCGTGCGGATCCCGGGCCTGTCGACGGCCGGCGAGGCGCAGTGCGCGACCTGGGCCGGCGACGGCTCGCACCGGATGCCGATGATGGCCTTCGCCAACCAGGTGCCGGCCTTCGACGCCGTCCGCATCACCGTGCGGGGCGCGGGGGAGGAGACCGCCGAGGTCCAGCCGCCGGCGCCGGCCGCCGAGGTCGAGCCGCAGGCACCGGCGGCCGAGGACGCCGCGGAGCCGGAGACGCCTGCGACGGCCGACCAGCCCCGGACCTCCGACGCCGACGTCGACGCGGAGCAGGCCGCCCCGCTGCCGGCGCAGGACGGCGCCGAGGACGACGGGACCGGCGCCGAGGACTGAGGGCCGCCGTCCCCCCGGTCTGCCGGACGGCCGCCGCCGTGCGCACCGGGACGTCACGGGCGCGGAACGCCGGTGCAGCGGTCCCTCAGCGTCGGCGCCCGATCGCAGGCCGGGGGACGGCCATGGCCCGCAGCGAGCCGGACACCGCACCGACATGCGGGGCCGCGCCGGACGTCGACGCGGCGACCCGGGACGCTCGGGGGACCACGCGCTCCGGTTCGCTGTCCACCGACCGCGTGGGCGACCACGTCCTCCCGGCGCAGGACGGGTCGGCCGTCAGGGGTGCATCCGCGCGCCCTTGACCACCTTGTCCACCGCGTTGCGCGGACCGTGGAGCGCCAGGCCGACCAGGTCGAGGTCCGCGGTGGGGACGGCGCGCACCGCGGCCCGGTTGTCGTCGTCCCCACCGGTGGCGAACAGGTCGGCGGTGAACACCGACAGCGGCAGCCCGCGCTCCAGCGCCCGCGAGTGCGCCCCGGTCAGCGCCTCCGCGGTGCCGGTGAGCACCAGCACGGGCTGGCGGAACATCGGCAGGTAGGCGGTGCCGTCGGCGTCGGCGTAGGGCTCGCCGATGAGCTCCGGCAGCGTCGCGGCGATGCCGCTGGACAGGAACGCGGTGACGTTCAGCGCCTGCCACGACGCGAGGTCCTCCCGCAGCAGGACGGCGATCTTCGTGGGCCAGCGGACGGCGGGCGGGTCGGTCTCCATGCCCCGACGATCGCCCGCCGCCGGAGGGTCGGTCTTGTACGTTCCTGACGTGCCGAGCGGCTCCCGGGTCACGGCCTGGCGGCCGGGTGTGCCGGGCCTGGCCGAGGTCTTCCACGCCTCCTTCACCGACCACGCCTACCCCTCGCACACCCATGACGCGTGGACGCTGCTCGTCGTCGACGCCGGCGCGATCCGCTACGACCTCGACCGGCACGCCCACGGCGCCGCCCGCAGCGAGGTCACCCTGTTGCCGCCCGGGGTGCCGCACGACGGGCGGGCCCACACCCCCGCCGGTTTCCGCAAGCGGGTCCTGTACCTGGACGCCGACACCCTCGGCGAGGACCGCGTCGGCTCCGCCGTCGACCGGCCCACCCTCGAGGACCCCGCACTGCGCGCCCGGCTCTCCCAGCTGCACGCCGCGCTCGCCCCGCGCACGGAGACCCTGGAGGCGGAGAGCCGGCTGGCCCTCGTGCTCGACCGGCTGCGGCAGCACCTGGCCGGCACGGTCGCTCCGCCACCGGTGGTGCGGGACGACGTCCTCGCCGACCGGCTCCGCGACCTGCTCGACGCCCGCACCGTCGAGGGGCTCGGTCTGGCCGACGCCGGCGAGCTGCTCGGCGCACCGCCCACCCACCTGGTCCGCTGCTTCACCCGCCGGCACGGGCTCCCGCCGCACCGCTACCTCACCGGCCGGCGGCTGGACCGGGCGCGGCGGCTGCTCCTCGACGGGGTGCCGGCCGCGCAGGTGGCGCCGGCGGTCGGCTTCTACGACCAGGCGCACCTGACGCGGCACTTCCGGCGTCTGCTGGCGACCACGCCGGCCGCCTACGCCCGCTCCGGCTCGATCCTCGTTTGACCATGCATGGCAGTGCATGACCATACTGACGCCATGACCCCTGTCGTCGTCGTCCGTCCCGTCGCCTCGTCCCCCGTGGACACGCGACGCCGCGGCGGCCGCCCCGGAGGGCGTCGTCCCCCGGTGGCGTGATGGACGTGCGGGTGTGCGTCCTCGGCGACTCGTTCACCGCCGGTGTCGGCGACCCGACCGGCGCGGGCTGGGTGGGCCCGGTCGCGACCGCGGCGCGCGGCGCGGGCTGGGACCTGACCGCCTACGCCCTGGGCGTGCGCCGGGACACCTCGGCCGACGTCGCCCGGCGCTGGCTGGCCGAGACGGGGTGGCGGCTGCGCAACGGCGACCGGTACGGCGTGGTCCTGGCCGTCGGTCTCAACGACGTCGTGCTGCAGGACGGGCGCCCCCGTGTGCCGCCGGAGCGGTCGCTCGCCGCGCTGGCCGGCGTGCTCGACGGCGCGTCCGCGCGGGGCTGGCCGGTACTGGTCGTCGGCCCGCCGCCGGTGTCCGGCGCGGGGGAGAGCGCCCGGGCCGCCGACCTCTCCGCCGGCCTGGCCGGGGTGTGCGCCGTGCGGTCGGTGCCCTTCGTGAGCACCACGGGGCTGGCTGCGGACCCGGTGTGGGTCGCGGAGGTCGCGGCCGGCGACGCGTACCACCCCTCGACGCGCGGTTACGCGCGTCTGGCCGCGCTCGTCGAGCCGGTGTTCCGGCGCTGGCTGGCCGAGCGGGTGGCGCCGTGAACGGCTCGTTGCCGGCGGGCCTGGCGGCCCGCCGCCCGGTGCCCGACGACCACGGGCGCGTCCTCGCGGTGCTCGACACCTGGTGGGGCGGCTTCGGCGGTCCGGACGGCAGCCGCCAGCGTGCGCTGCTCCTGCCGCGGCTGTTCTTCGAGCACTTCGCCGACAGCAGCTGGGTGGTCGAGGACGCCGGCGGGGCCCTGCGTGCCTTCCTCGTCGGGTTCCTCTCCCCGGCCCAGCCGGAGGTCGGCTACGTGCACTTCGCCGGCGTCGACCCGGCGCTGCAGCGTCAGGGGGTGGCCGGTGCGCTGTACCGCCGCTTCGCCGAGCACGTCTCGCGGCGCGGTGCCCGCCGGCTGTCCTGCCTCACCAGCCCGGGCAACACGACCTCGCTGCGCTTCCACCGGGCCCTCGGCTTCGCCGTCGTCCCGGGCGACGACGTCGTGGACGGCGTCCCGGTGCACCGGGACCACGACGGCCCGGGCCTGCACCGGGTGCTGTTCACGCGGGTCGTCGACGACGGTCAGCCGGTCGGGTACCGGCCCCGCAGTTCGTCGACGTAGCGGGCGGTGACCGGGACGGCGATGCCGTGGCGGGTGGCCGACCGGACCACCGCACCGCCGATCGCGTCCAGCTCGATGGGCCGGCCGGCGGCGGCGTCCCGCTGCATCGACGAGCGCATGCCGGCGGGGACGCCGTCGAAGAAGGCCACGACCTGGTCCACGTCGGCGGGCGCACCCTCCGCGCGGGCGACGGCGGCGACCTCGGCGACGATGGCCCGCAGGTCCTCGCGCCGTGCCTCGCGGACCTCGCCCGCGGTCGCCTGCGCAGCCGTCGTGAGCAGCGCGAGCGGGGCCAGGAAGTTGAGCTTGCCCCACAGCGCGGCCTGCTCGTCGTCCCCGACCCGCGTGGTGACCCCCGCCCCCCGCAGGGCGTCGGCCAGCCGCTGCACGCGCTGCTCGAGGCCGGCGGTCGCGACGAGGTCGACGGTCACGAACGGGCTGCCGTGCTCGATCACGCCTGGTCCGGTACGGGTGCTCTCGACGCGGATGGTGGCGGGGACGACGCCGGCCTGCGGATACCTGTGCCGCAGCAGGTCGACGTGTTCGACGCCGTTGAGCAGCGGCACGACGAGCGCGTCGCCCAGCACGTCGGCGGGCACCCGCTCGAGAGCGGCGTCCAGCTGGGTGGCCTTGACGGCGATGATGCAGACGTCGACCGGCGTGGTCAGCCGCTCGGCGGCGTCCACCGGCGTCGTGAAGTCGCCGAACTGCCCGCTCTCGACCCGCACGCCCGCCGCCTGCAGGTGTGCGGCGGTCTCGCTGCGGGCCAGGCACCTGACCTGCGCGCCGGCGCGCGCGAGCAGCGCCGCCAGCAGTCCGCCCACACCGCCGGGGCCGAGCACCGCAACACGTAGGCCGACGTCCTGTCCTCGCTGGTCGCTCACGGTCGCCATGCAAGCAGATGCGTGCTCACGCCACGTTGCAGAGCGGCGGGGGGGCACCCGGCCAGCACTCGGCTGAGCTGCGCTTTCGTCTTGCCTTCGCCGTCGTTCGAACATATGATCGAACACGTGGACGACGGGGCGCAGACCAGCACTCTCGGTGCTGTCGTGGCGCCCACGGTGGGGTGGGCGTCCGGACCGCTGGGCGCGGTGCAGGCCGCCGCCCGGGAGATCGCGCGGTTGACGGCGGTGCAGGCGCGGGCGGTGGCGGCGTTCGCCGCCTCGCGGCCGGCGTCGGTGGACCGTCAGCAGGGGGAGCGGGGTGCGATGTCCGCGGAGCGGTGGGCGGCCCGGGCGGAGGTGTTGCGGGCGGTCAGTGAGTGGGCGACGGCGGAGCTGGCGATCGCGGTGAACCTGACCCAGCAGGCCGCCGAGGCGCTGCTGTCCGAGTCGCTGACCCTGGTGCACCGGCTGCCGGGGACCCTGGCGGCCCTCGAGCGCGGGGTGGTGCACCGCGGGCACCTGTGGCACCTGATCGACAAGGTCGCCCCGGTCGCCGATGCGGGGTTGCGGGCGGAGATCGAGGCCGACCTGCTGGCGTGGCTGGCCCGGCGGAACCGGGTGACCAGCCCGGCGCAGCTGGGGGACAAGGCGCGGCGGGTGGTGGCCCGGCGGGACGCCGCGGCGGCGGCGCGGCGGCTGGCCAAGGCAATTCAGGAGCGTGGGGTGTACCTGCGGCCGGAGCGGGCCGAGGGGATGGCCGCGGTCACCGTGGTGTGCACCATGCCGGAGGCGCGGGCGCTGCACGCGGCGCTGAGCAGCTACGCCGACGCGCTGGCCGACGAGGACGGCGGTGCGCGGCGGACGCGGGGGCAGCGGATGGTCGACGCGCTGGTGGACCTGGTGCTGCGCCCGGGTGAGACCGAGCTGCCGCCGGTGCGGGTGCTGCTCGGTGTGGTGGCGTCGATGGGCACGCTGCTGGGCGGGGACGCCCCCGGTGAGGTGGACGGGCAGCTGATCCCCGCGGAGATGGTCCGCCAGCTGGTGCACGGCCTGGCCGGCCGAGGCGTGGTGCTGCCCGATCACGAGGCGCGGGCGCTGGCCGACGCGGCCGACGCGGCCGACGCGGCCGACCCGGCCGAGGCCGGCCAGCCCGCCGGGGTGGCCTGGCAGGAGGCCGAGCAGGCCGAGCTGGGCGCCTGGTGGGATCAGGTGGAGGCCCGGCTGCTGGCCGGCGGGCTGGAGGAGCCCGACTGGCCGCCGGAGGACCTGTCCGGGCAGCGCTGGACGGACACCGCAGGCGCCCTCGACCCCGACCCCCTCGACCCCGACGCCCTCCCTCCCGATGGAGCAGACGGCCGGGAGCGGCGGGGTGATCCCGGCGGAGCGCCGGACATCCAGCCGCCGGCGTCGGGTTCGGGGACACCGCCCGAACGGTGTCCGGCCGATGGCTGGTGGGCGGCCGCGGACCGGGCGGTCGAGGACGCCGGCGCGGCGGTGCACGCCGCCGGGCTGGCCCTCGGGCACGCCCGGCGCAGCGTGCGCACCGCGCAGGCCGCGGCGGCCGCGCAGGAGGCCGGCTGGCGGGCCGGCCCCGGCGGGCGGGTGGACGCCGCCCCCGACGCCCTCACCGCGCTGGCGGCGGCCGCCGACGGGCAGCGCCAGGCGCTGGCCGAGCTGCTGGCCGCCACCGCCGGGGGTGGGCTGGCCGACCGGCCGCGGATCGTGCTCGCCGACGCGGTCACCGGCGCCTTCCGCACCCTGACCGACCTGCCCGCGCTGCGCCGCGCCGGGCACTGCGGCGCCGCCGCCTGCCGCCGCGCCCCCGATGCCTGCGGCCACGACCTGACCGGGCGTCCGGGGCTGCGCGGCGCCGGCCCCACCGGCGCCTACCGGCCGGGCGCGGCGCTGGACCGCCACGTGCGGGCGCGGGACCGGCGCTGCCGGTTCCCCGGCTGCCGCCGCCCGGTCACCTGGGCCGGGGAGCTGGACCACGCCCGCCCGCACGCCGCCGGCGGGCCGACCAGTGCGGCGAACCTGGCCGGCTACTGCACCGGGGACCACCGCGGCAAACACCAGGCCCCCGGCTGGACCCACACCCTGGGCCCCGACGGCACCCTGACCGTCACCACCCCCACCGGACTGACCGCCGTCACCGAACCCCCGCCCTACTGACCAGGCAGACGACCGATCTCGGTGGTCAGCTGTCGAGGGCGTTCCGCAGCAACTGCTCGTACGGTCCGGCGGTCGACGTCGGCTGCAGGTCGCCGAGGAACACCGCCACCACCTGGGCGTCCGGCCGGTCGGTCGACGCAGTGCGGATCTGCCGCCACACCGCGAGGTTGGGGTGGTCGTACTCGGTGCACGCCTCGGCCGGCGCCAGCAGGTCGATGGCCTCCTGCAGCTGCCGCTCGTCGAGCAGGTACGTCGCCGTGCCGCGCACGTGCCCGCACACGGTCGCCAGCACGACCGCAGGGAGGAAGTTCTCGCCCCGGTTGATCCGGGGGAAGACGTCCGCGGCCCCGGCACCGGGTCCGTCGGTCAGCCCCAGCGCGTAGGCAGCCGGACGCTCGTAGCCCTCGATCGCGTCCTCCATCCGCTGCCGCGCGGCCGCGATCTCCTCGGTCGTCGTCCATCCCTCGTCGGTCACGGTGTGCAGTCTCCCGCCCGCCGTCCTCGCAGCGTGGACGCCGGGGTCGCCGGCCCCGGGAGGATCCGGGCTCCCGGCTCAGCGGGGGCCGGCAGCGTCGTCCAGCGGAGCGGCCAGCTCCAGCAGCCACGGGCGGAAGCCGGCCCGCCGGTACAGCTGCACCGCGCCGTCGTTGGCCGCCATCACGCTGACGGTCCAGTGCCTGCAGCCGCGGCTGCGCAGGTGCCGCCGGCACTCTTCCAACAGCGCCGTCCCCACACCGCCGCCCCGCGCGTGCGGGGCGACCATCAGGGACTCCACCTCGCCGCGGGTCTCGCCGAAGTCGAAGGTCGGGCCGGACCGGACGAGGCGGCAGAACGCGTAGCCGGCCGGTGCTCCCGCGCCATCCGCGAAGGCGAGCAGGAGCGCGCCGCTGCCGTCGTCCAGCCACGCCCGGTACTCCAGGCGCCGCATCGTCCACGCGTCGTCGGCGCCGCGGACCGGCAGCCCGTCCCCGGCGACCTGCCGGTGGTGCTCGACCATCGACCGCCACAGCGGCGCGACGAGCGCCAGGTCGTCGTCGGTGCCGCGCACCAGACGCACGTCGATGCCGCTCACCCCGACACCGTGGGGGCGACGTCGTCCAGGGGCTCGGAGCAGAGGACGTCCGGACACGGCAGGTGACCGAGCCGCTGCCAGGAGGCCAGGCCCGCGGCGTTGTCCGGCAGCACCAGCAGGTCGATGCGCGGAGCCCCGAGCGACCGGAAGCGTTCCTCCAGCTCGGCGACCAGCGCGGTGGCCAGGCCGGCGCGGCGGTGCCCGGGGGAGACGGCGAGCCGGTGGACCCAGCCGCGCCGGCCGTCGAAGGTCCCGAGCACCACCCCGACGACGCGCGCGCCCCGGGCCTCGGCCACGAGCAGCAACCCGGGGCCGTGCTCGAGAGCCGCCCGAGACTCGGCCTCGGGCACCACCTGGCTGCCTGCCGCGGCCCACATCTCGGTGACCACGGGCACGTTCACCGGCCACCTCCTCGCTGCCGCACGTCGTCGACCCGGGTCAGCATCTCCCGGCGCGGCTCCGGCGGCGCGCAGGGCCGGAGCGTCGCCGCGGCGGCCAGCGCGAGCAGTCCGGCCGCGAGGAGGAACGCGGGGAGGACGCCGGTGACGTCAGCGACCGCCCCGAGGACGACGGCCCCGGCCGCCTGCCCCGCCGTCAGCCCGGTGAACACCACGGCGGTCGCCTGACCCGGGGCTTGCGGCACCGCCTCGGCCGCCCACGCGATGAGGACACCGCTGAGCCCCACGAAGGCCGCGCCGAAGAGCCCGAGCGACAGCGCCGCGGCCGGCAGTGCACCCGGTGCCGCCGCGAGCAGCACCACCGCGACGGCGGCGGCCACGGCGGTGACCGGCCAGGCGAGCCGCACGCCGACCCGGCCGACCAGGTGGCCGCTGAGCCCGCCGGCCAGCCCGGCGGCTCCGAGCAGGCACCACAGCAGCGAGCTGACCCCCGCGGACACGCCGGCCTGCGTCAGCAGGTCGCGGCCGAAGGTCCACACCGACGCCGAGCCGGCCCCGGCGACGACGGCCGCGAGCAGCGGACGCCGCAGCGCGGGCAGGACGCCGGGTCGATCCGCCGGCGGCGGCGTGCGGGCTCCCGTCGGCCACATCGCGCAGCGGTCGGCCCACCACGTCACGAGCAGCGCCACGGCGGCGAAACCCGCCCACGCCCACCGCCACGCGGCCGGCGCGGTCAGCACGACCAGCCCGCCGAGGACGACGCCGGCTCCGGTCCCGCTGTTGACCACGCCCTGGGCCCGCGGCTCGGCCCGCGGAGGAACGGTCGCCCGGACCGCCTCGACCAGCGCCGGGGTGGCGAAGCCGGCGCCGCCGCCGGCGACCAGGACCCCGACGGCCAGCGCCTGCCACGACCACGCCGCCGCCACGACGACCGAGCCGAGGGCGGCGGTGCCCCCGGCCAGCCAGAGCACGCCGCGCGCCCGCCCGCGGGCCACCAGCCGCCCGGCGACGAGCGCGGTCAGGCAGTAGGCGAGCAGGCTGCCGGCAGCGATCCCGCCGGCCGCCGCGGTGGACAGCCCGAAGGCCGCCCGGAACTCCGGCAGCGACAGTCCGTACCCGTAGCGGGCCAGGCCGTAGGTCGCCCCGATGACGGCCACCCCGGCCGGCACCAGGAACCGGGTCTGCTGTAACGATCGTTTCGCCATAACGCTCGTTACGCTAGGCCCGTGACCACCGGATCCGCGACCCGGCCGGCGCGCGAGCGACTGCTGGCCGCGGCCGGGGAGCTGTTCTACGAGCAGGGCATCGCCGCGACGGGGGTGGACGCCGTCCTGGCCCGCGCCGGCGTCTCGCCGTCCACGCTGTACGCGCACTTCCCGGGCAAGGACGCGCTCGTCGCGGCCTACCTGGAGCGGCGCCACCGGGTGTGGGTGCAGACGTGGGACGAGGTGCTCGACGGGCGGACCGACCCCGCCGAGCGGCTGCTGTCGGTCTTCGACGCCCTGGCGCTGTACCGCGCCCGCGAGGGCAGCCGGCGGGGGTGCGCCTTCCTCGCCGCGGCCACCGAGCTGCCGGCCGGGCACCCGGCGCGGGCGTGGCTGGACGCCGACTCGCACCTGCTCGCCGGCCGGCTGCGCGAGCTGGCGACCGCCGCGGGCCTGGACGACGCCGACGCCGAGGACCTGGCGGCCGCACTGCTGCTGCTCTACGACGGCGCCCTCGCGCGGTGGGCGAGGGACGCCACCGTCGCCGACCTCGCGCAGGGCGACCCGCTGGCGAGGGCCCGGGGCCTCGCGGCAGACCTCCTGGCGGCCCGCCTCCCCGCCCGGTCCTGACGCGGGGCCCGGCTCAGCGGGGCCGCAGCACCAGGCGCGGCGGGATGAGCAGCGGGAGTGCCGGCCCTTCGGTCACCGGGCGAGCTGGCCGGCGAGGGCGCGGCCCAGCCGCCGGACGGCGTCGGCGAGCCGGTCGGGTGTGTGCGCGGCGTAGCCCAGCACCAGACCGGGCGGCCCGGGACGCTGCCGGTGCAGCGACAGCGGGTGCACCAGGACGCCGGCGTCGCGGGCCCGCGCGGCCAGCTCGGCGTCGTCGCGGTCGTCGTCCGGGAAGCCGATCACCAGGTGCAGCCCGGCGGCCGCACCGCCGATGCGCGCGGTGGGCAGGTGCTCGCGGACGGCGCCGACCACCGCGTCGCGGCGGGCCCGCTGGCGGGTGCGCACCAGGCGCAGGTGCCGGTCGTAGGCCCCGCCGGCCAGCAGCTCGGCGAGCACCAGCTGCGGCAGCACCGGGCTGCCCAGGTCGTTGGCGTGCTTGGCGGCCACGACCTCGGCGAGCAGGGCCGGCGGCGGGATCAGCCAGCCGATGCGCATGCCCGGCGCCAGCGTCTTCGAGGTGCTGCCGGTGTGGGCGACGTGCCCGGGTGCGCTCGCGTGCAGCGCCGGCACCGGCGCCCGGTCGTAGCGGTGCTCGGCGTCGTAGTCGTCCTCGACCACCAGGCCGTCCGCCGACCGCGCCCAGGCCAGCAGCTCCCGGCGGCGGTCCGGCGCGAGGACCACGCCGGTCGGGAACTGGTGCGCTGGGGTGAGCAGCACCGTCCGGGCACCCGTGGCGGCCAGGTCGGCGACCCGCACGCCGTCGTCGTCCACCGGGACCGGCGGCACCGCCAGCCCCCAGTGCGCCAGCGCGTCCCGGGCGCCGCGCGACCCCGGGTCCTCGATCGCGACGGCCCGCTCGCCCCGCGCGCGCACGACCTGCGCCAGCAGGGCCAGCGACTGGGCCACGCCGGCCACCACCACGATCTCGTCGGCACCCGCGCGCAGCCCGCGGGTGCGGGCCAGCCACGCCGCCAGCACGGCGCGCAGCCGCGCGCTCCCGCGCGGGTCGCCGTAGCCGAGGTCGGCCGCGGTCGCGGTGGCCAGCACGGCGCGCTCGGCCCGTAACCAGGCGGCGCGGGGGAACGCCGACAGGTCCGGGATGCCGGGGGAGAGGTCGAGGTCGACACCGGCGGGGGCCCGCGCCGGCAGCAGCGGTCCCGTCGTCCCGGCGTCGTCCGCCGGCCGGGGGACGACGGCCTCCGGCGTCCCCGGCTGCGGGGCGACCACCGTGCCGGCGCCGACGCGGCTCACCACGACCGCCTCGTCGGTGAGCCGCCGGTAGGCCTCGACGACGACGCCGCGGGACACCCCGAGCTCCCGGGCCAGCGTCCGGGTCGGGGGCAGCGCGGTGCCCGCGGCCAGCCGGCCGTCCGCGACGGCGGTGCGCACGGCGCCCACGAGCCACGCGGTCAGCCCCCCGCGGGGTGCGTCCCGGCGGTGCAGCTGGAGGAAGTCCGCCCCGTCGCGCGTCATCGCCCTGCTCCTCGATTGGTCCACCCGGATGTCTCCCGATCGGACCTGCCCGCAGGACCGGTCCGCTCCCAGGCTGGACCCGTGGTCAAGTCCCCGGAGCTCGCGCCGCCGCCCGTCCCGACGGCGCCGGCCGTGCGGGCCGCACTGCCCGGAGCGGTGGCGATGGCGTTCGTCGGCGGCAGCGTCGCGGTGTCCGGGCTGCTCGCCGACGCGCCTCTGTCGACCACGCAGGCGCTGCGCTACGCCGTCGCCTGCCTGCTGCTCGTGCTGCTCGCCCGCGTCTCAGGGCGCCGGCTGGTGCGGCCGCGCGGCGTCGAGTGGCTGTGGCTGACCGGCGTGGCCGTCGCCGGTCTCGTGGTGTTCAACGTGGCGCTGGTCCGCGGCGCCGACCACGCCGAGCCCGCGGTGCTGGGGGTGGCCGTCGCGTGCGTGCCCGTCGTCCTGGCCGTGGTGGGCCCGGCGCTGGAGGGGCGCCGGCCGCGCCCCGTCGTCCTCGCGGCCGCGGTGGTCGTGACCGTCGGCGCCGTCCTGGTGCAGGGATTGGGCCGCACCGACGGGACCGGGCTGGCCTGGGCGCTGGTCGTGCTCGCCGGCGAGGCGGCCTTCACGCTGCTCGCCGTCCCGGTGCTGGGCCGGCACGGGCCGTGGGGCGTGTCGGTGCACACCACCTGGCTCGCGGCCGTGGTCTTCGCGGTGCTCGGGGTCGCCACCGACGGCCCCGCAGCCGCCGCGGGCCTGCGGGTGCCGGACCTGCTGGCGGCCGGCTACCTGGCGGTCGCGGTCACCGCCGTCGCGTTCGTGCTCTGGTACTCGACGGTCACCCGGCTCGGCGCCGGGCGGGCCGGCCTGCTCACCGGCCTGGCCCCCGTGGCCGCCGCGGGCACCGGCGTGCTGCTCGGCGGGCCGGTCCCCGCGCCGGCGGTCTGGCTGGGCATCGTGGTCGTGGCCGCCGGGCTCGTCCTCGGCCTGGCGGGACGCCGACCGGCAGCCGCCGCGGTGAGGGGTCAGAGACCGGCCCAGAACCGCTCGAGGACGGCCGCGGAGCGCTGCGGGTCCTGCACCATCCACCAGTGCCCGAGGCCGTCGAGCACCTCGACGCGGGCACCGGCCCGCCCGGCGGCGCGGCGGCGCTGGGCGTCCGTGCCGACGAAGGCGTCCTCCGAGGCGAGCAGGGCGAGACCGGGACGGGCGGCCGCGGCCTCCAGCGACCGGCCCGCCTCCGCCATCACCGGCTGGGCGGCCGAGCGGTACAGCGCCAGGACGGCCCGGCCCATGTCGTCGTCCTGCCCGGCGGCCACCTGCTCGGCGGTGGCCGGCGGGAAGCCGAACGAGACCAGCCGCGCGGCCTTGTCGGCGGCACTCCCGCCCAGCAGCTGCGCGATCGACTCCTCGCCGACGCCGGGCTGCTGCCACTGCTCGGCGAGGTCGTGCCAGCGGTAGTCCTCGTCGAAGACGCCGACCGCGTCGCTGACCCAGCTGCGCAGCAGGTCCGGCCGCGCCATCGCGACGGCGACCACGTGCACACCGCCCCAGTCGTGGCCGACCAAGTCGACCGGCTCGCCGAGCCGCTCCAGCTCGCCGACCAGCCAGTCGCGGTACTCGGGGACCGTCGCCCCGAAGCCCGCGGGCAGGGGCGCGCCGAAGCCGGGCGGCGCCGGCCGGACGACGTCCCGCTGCAGGTGGACGACGAGCGGGTCCCACAGCGCCGGCGTCTCCGGGTTGCCGTGGACGAGAACGGTGGGTGTCATCGGGCGGTCTCCTCTGCGGGTCCGGGTCGGGCGGCGGGCAGCGACGGGCGCTCCGGAGTCGCCCTCAGGAAGGGGGCGGCGGGCCGGTGGTCGTGCCGACCGAGAGGTGGACGTCGAGCACCACGTCGTCCGGACGCCGGCCCGCCACCAGGTCGGTGACCGCCCGGCCGACCACGCGGCCCTTCTCGGTGGTCGGCTGGACGACCGTGGTCAGCCGCACCGGCGGCAGCCACGGCAGCTCCGCACCGTCGAAGCCGGCCACGCTGACGTCCTCCGGGACGCGCAGCCCCAGCGAGTCCGCGGCGCGCAGGACGCCCGCGGCGAGGACGTCGCTCTGCGCGACGACCGCGGTGGGCCGCCCGCCCGCCGGGACGTCGAGCAGCTGCCGCCCCGCGCGCTCGCCCTCCTCGACCGCGTTGGCCGCCGTCTCCCACGCGGGCACCGGGCCGAAGGTGTCCTCGACCCCGAGGGTCCGCTCGCGCACGGTGCGGTGGTGCGTCCCTGCCCGGCGGGCGGCTCCGACGAGCCCACGGGTGCCGTCCAGGCGCAGCGGCAGCGTCACGACCGCGACCCGGCGGTGCCCCAGGTCGGCGAGGTGGCCGGCGAGCTCGGCGGTGCCCCGACGGTCCGGGATGCCGACGAAGACGACGTCGTCGACGCACGGTCCGTCGACGGCCACGACGGGCACCCCGCGGCGCTGCAGGTGCACCAGGGCCGGGTCGTCCTCCAGCCCGCAGGTCGCGTAGACGACCGCGTCGAGCGGGACGTGGGCCAGCTGGGCCAGCGTCGGGCCGTGCCGGTCGGCGTCCCCGGGGAGCAGCAGCAGGCCCACACCCAGCGGGCTGAGCACCTCGGTCACGCCGTCGAGCAGCTGCACCGACACCGGGTCGCTGAAGGCATGGGCCAGCCGGTCGCCGATCACCGCGCCGACGACGCCGCTGCGCCGGGAGCGCAGCGAGCGGGCGACCGGGTCCGGGCCGGCGTAGCCCAGGTCGGCGGCCGCGGCCAGCACCCGGTCCCGGGTCGCCGGCGCGACCCGGTCGGACCCGGCGAAGACCAGCGACGCCGTGGACGGCGCCACCGCGGCCCGGGCGGCCACGGTGGCCAGCGTGGGGCGGCTCCGGTCGCTCACGTGCGGGTCCTCCGCGGGCCGGGATCGTGGTCGGGGGCATCGGACGGTACGTCCAAGGCGCGGACGACGGTAGTCGAATCGATTCGATAAGGTGACGGGCGCATCCCCCGACGGAAGGACCCGGAGTGCGCCCGACCTCTCCCCCCGCCCACCTCGAGCGGGCGAGGGTGGCCGTCGCCGTGGCCTTCGTCGTCAACGGGTTCGCCTTCGCCTCGTGGATCTCCCGGGTGCCGGCCGCGCGGGACGCGCTGGACCTCTCCTCGGCCGGGCTGGGCCTGCTGCTGCTCTGCGTCGCCGTCGGCTCGACGGTCGCGCTGCCGCTGACCGGCCCGGTCGTGCACCGCATCGGCCCGGCCCGCGGCGTGCTGGGCGGCACGGCGCTGGCCGCCGCCGGCCTGCTGCTGCTGGCCCTCGGTCTCGGCTCCGGCCAGGTCGTGCCCGCCGGGGCCGGGCTCGTGCTCGTCGGGATGGGCGTGGGCAGCTGGGACGTCGCGATGAACATCGAGGGCGCGGCGGTCGAGCAGCGGCTGGGCCGCTCGCTGATGCCGCGGCTGCACGCCGGGTTCAGCCTCGGCACGGTCGCCGGTGCGCTGCTGGGTGCCGGGGCCGCCGCGCTCGCCTTCCCGCTCGGGGCCCAGCTGGTGCTGACGGCGGTCCTCGCCCTGGCCGCGCTCGCGGTGGCCACCCGGTCGTTCCTGCCCGCCGAGCCCGGGGCGGAGGAGGAGCGTGCTGCCGGGTCCGGGGTCGGGCGCGCCTGGCGGGAGCCGCGCACGCTCCTGGTCGGCTTCTCCACCCTGGCCTTCGCCTTCACCGAGGGCACCGCCAACGACTGGCTCGCGGTGGCCCTCGTCGACGGGCACGGCATCGGCGAGGCGACCGCGGCCGTCGGCTTCGCCGTCTTCGTCGCCGCGATGACCGCCGTCCGGCTGGTCGGCGGCACGCTGCTGGCCCGGTTCGGGCGGGTGACCGTCCTGCGGGCCGGCGGCGGGACGGCGGTGCTCGGGCTGCTGCTGTTCGTCACCGCGCCCGCGCTGCCGCTCGCCCTCGCCGGGGCGGTGCTGTGGGGCGCCGGCGCCGCGCTCGGCTTCCCGGTCGGCATGAGTGCGGCGGCCGACGACCCGGCCCGCGCCGCCGCCCGGGTGTCGGTGGTCAGCTCGATCTCCTACACCGCGTTCCTCGCCGGGCCCCCGCTGATCGGGTTCGTCGCCGAGGTCACCGGCGTGCTGCAGGCGCTGCTCGTCGTCCTCGTCGTCCTCGCGCTGGGCCTGCTGGCCGCCGGGGCCACCCGGCCGCTGCGGACCGCCTCCGCCGCGTAGGCCGGCCGGCGACCTCCTGCCCGATCGCCGCGGCCGCCGCCCGGCGTCACGGCCCGATGACCGGCGGCGGTGCGGCGCCACACTGCCGTCATGGCCACCTGGGACGACGTGCGGTGCCTGGTCGCCGCGCTGCCCGGCACGGACGAGCACCCCTCCTACGGCGGGCACCCGTCGTGGCGGGTGCGCGGGAAGGCGTTCGTGTGGGACCGCCCGCTCCGCCCGTCGGACCGCGAGGCCCTCGCCGACGCGGCTCCGGACGAGGCGGAGCCGGTGCTCGGCGTGCGCGTGGCCGACGAGGGGGTGAAGGCCGCGCTGGTCGCCGACGACCCCGCGGTCTACTTCACCACCCCGCACTTCGACGGCCACCCCGCCGTGCTCGTCCGGCTCGCGCAGATCGCCGCCGACGAGCTCGCCGAGCTGGTGGAGGACGCGTGGAGGCTGCGGGCGCCCGTGGCGCTGGTGGCCGAGCTCGACCGCCGTCCGCGACCGTGAGGGCACGGGTACCACGGACGTCGTCGCCGACCGGGCGGCTGGCACCCTGAGCTGTGTGCGGGCGAGACGGTGGGCCGGCGTCCCGGCCACGGAGCGCCGGCTCGCCCTCGCGGCGGCGGCGGTGCTCGGCTACGGCGCGGTCGTGCACGTCGTCCAGCTCGTGCTCGGTGGCAGCGACCCGTACCCGTCCATGCCGGGGTGGCTGGCCGGCTACTTCGTGTCACTGACCCTGCTGGATCCCGTCGCGGCCGTGCTCCTGCTGCTGCGTCGACGGGCGGGCCTGGTCCTCGGCTGCGCGGTCCTGCTCACCGATGCCGTCGCCAACGGCTACGCGAACCACGTGGTCGACGGGGCCTCCGGCCTGACCGCCGGTCGCGCCGGACACGCGGTGATCACGGTGCTGGCCGTGACGCTGCTCGCAGCGGCTCCGCGCCTGTGGCCCTGGCTGCGTCCCGTGGCCGTGCGGCGGGGGCCGATCGGCTGAGCGTGTGCGGCGGTCTGGGTGGGGCGTCACGACGCGGGATCCAGGACCGCTCCCTACGCTGGCGCGGGTGCTCCTCCTCTTCGGCCTCGGCACCAAGCAGCAGCACCTCGGCCCCGGGGAGACCCGGACCTGCCCGCGCTGCCACAACACGACGCGGTGGGAGCGGATGCGGGAGTTCACGCAGTTCACGGTGTTCTTCGTCCCGGTCGCGCGGTGGAAGCGCCGGCGGTTCGAGGTCTGCGGCATCTGCGGCACCGCCGTCGCGGTCTGAGCGCTCGACGCCGCGGGTGTCCGGAGAGCCCGCACCGGACTGCTGCGGCTCCTCACCCACCTCGGGGACCCGCCCGCGTGAACGGCCTCGGTCTGCCCGCTCGCCGTGCGCAGCCCCTCGTGTCCCGTGGGGACGGCGCAGGACGATGGTGCCGTCCGGACATCGGCGGTGAAGGCACCGCGGAGAGCGGCGGCGATGTCTGCGAGGGCGGGTTCGGCGTCGCTGAAGGTGGCCGGGTCGCCGAGGAAGCCGTGCAGGTGCCCGTCCCACCGCCGGTGCTGTACCGGCACGCCCGCGGCGTGCAGTGCCCGGGCGTAGGCCTCGCCCTCGTCGCGGAGCACGTCGTACTCGACGGTGAGGACGTAGGCCGGGGGCAGCCCGGCCAGGGAGCCGGCGCGCATCGGTGAGGCATCCGGGGAAGCGGGATCGCCCTCCGGGCCGAGGTAGTGGTCCCAGTAGGACAGCCCGTCCTCGTAGCGGAGGCCGTAGCCCTGACCGCACTGGGAGTAGCTGGGGTGGGCGTTGGTGTCGCGGTAGGCGACGGCGTCGACGGGCGGGTGGACCAGCACCTGGAGCACAGGTGCTGGCGCGCCGGCGTCGCGCAGCCGGCGGGCGAGCACGGCGGTGTTGTTGCCGCCGGCGCTGTCCCCGGCGACGGCGACCCGCCCGCTGCTCTCCGGTGCCAGGGCCCCGGCCCGATCCAGCGTCCAGCAGTAGGCCGCTTCGGCGTCGTCCACCGCGGCGGGGCACCGGTGCTCGGGGGCGCGCCGGTACCCCACCGAGACCACCGTCGCCGGCGTCCGGTTGGCCAGGCGGCGGGTGAGGCCGTCGTAGCTGTCGATCGTGCCGGTGACGTGGCCGCCGCCGTGCAGGTAGACCAGCGTGCCCAGCGGGCGCTCGGCCGGGGTGTAGACCCGCACCGGGATCGGCCCGGCCGGTCCCGGCACCGTGGTGTCCACGACCTGCGCCACCGGCTCGACACCGTCCGCCGGCACGTCGGCCTTCGCCCGGGCCTGCGCGACGGTCAGCTCGTGATCAGGACGGACCCCGGCCAGGCGCTGGCGGGTGAGGAAGGCGGCGGCCTCCGGGTGCAACGGCACGGTGAACACCTATCTCATGCGGCTGCGGCCAGGGAGTCGAGCCTTGCACGGAGGCCCCCGTGGCGGGTCCGTCGGTCGCAGCAGGTCCACGGCAGCCCCGCCTCGAGGGGGGCCGCTGCTGCCGAGGTGCTGCTGGTGCGGATGGAACCGACACCTACCGCTGCTGTGCCGAGCTGACGCGTCGGAAGGAGTTGACATGTCGGGGATGGCCGACGCATCATCCCCTCGTGCCGAGTGACGCCGTCTTCCTCGCGCTGGCCCATCCGGTGCGCCGGCGGCTGCTGCAGATCCTCGCCGAGGGCCCGCGCATCGCCGGCGACCTCGCCGAGCAGTTCGACCTGAGCCGTCCCGCGGTCGCCGAGCACCTGCAGGTGCTGCGGCGAGCGGCCCTGGTCCGCGACGAGCAGGTGGGCCGCCAGCGGCGCTACCACCTCACGGCCGGGCCACTCGCCGAGGTCGAGGACTGGCTGCACCCCTTCGAGCACTTCTGGCGGGCGCGCCTGCGCTCGTTCGCTGACATCGCCGAGGAGAACGCGTGACCGAGACCAGTGCGACCGCCCAGCCGGGCACCATCGAGGTCGACCAGTTCGTCGACGCCGCGCCCGCCCGGGTGTGGCAGACCCTCACCGACCCGGGGCTGCTCGCGCGCTGGTGGGCGCCCGGCGACATCGCTCCGCGGGTCGGGCACCCGTTCCACCTGGACATGCCCGGCTGGGGGCAGGTGCCCTGCGAGGTGCTCGAGGTCGTCGAGCAGGAGCGCCTGGTGTACACCTTCAACGCCACGTGGACGCTCACCTGGCGGCTGGTCCCCGAGGGCAGCGGAACCCGGCTCCTCCTCGAGCACACCGGCTTCGACCTCCAGCAGAAGCGCGAGCAGGACGCCCTCGACCGCATGGGCCCCGGCTGGCGTGACGGCGTCCTGCCCCGCCTGGCCGAGGTCGCGGCCGACCCACGGGTCTGAGCCGGGCAGCGATCCTGCGCCCGAAGATGTCGTCGTGGGATGTCGAGAACCCCGGCGCGGCTCCGTCCCCGGAGTGCACACGGCCACGATGGGCCGTACCCCACCGAGGAGAACGCGATGGCCAAGTACCTGCTGCTCAAGCACTACCGCGGCGCACCGGCAGCGGTCAACGACGTGCCGATGGACCAGTGGACGCCGGAGGAGGTCTCGGCCCACGTCCAGTACATGCAGGACTTCGCCCACCGGCTCGAAGGCACCGGCGAGTTCGTCGACGAGCAGGCCCTCTCCGAGAAGGGCATGTGGGTCCGCTCCGACGGCGAGGGGCGGCCGCCGGTCACCGACGGCCCGTTCGCGGAGACCAAGGACCTGATCGCCGGCTGGATGGTGATCGACGTCGAGAGCGAGGAGCGGGCGATCGAGCTGGCCGGTGAGCTGTCCGCGGCGCCGGGCGCTGGTGGGGAGCCCATCCACGAGTGGCTCGAAGTGCGCCCGTTCTACGGCGAGCCGTCGACCATCACGGAGTGACGCACATGGTGGACGAGAGCCTGCTGCGGGCGCTCATCCCCACCGTGATCGGGGTCCTCGGCCGCCGCGGAGCCGACTTCGCGGCGGCCGAGGACGCCGTGCAGGACGCCCTGGTGGAAGCCGTGCGCGTGTGGCCGGACGACCCGCCGCGGGACCCCAAGGGCTGGCTGGTCGCCGTGGCCTGGCGCAGGTTCCTCGACGCCGCCCGCGCCGACACCTCGCGCCGGCGGCGCGAGGTGCGCGTCGAGGACGAGCCGGCGCCCGGGCCGGCGGAGGAGGTGGACGACACGCTCCGGCTGTACTTCCTGTGCGCCCACCCGTCGCTGTCGCCGGCCTCGGCGGTCGCGCTCACGCTGCGCGCGGTCGGGGGTCTGACCACCCGGCAGATCGCGCAGGCCTACCTCGTGCCGGAGGCGACCATGGCGCAGCGGATCAGCCGGGCCAAGCGGACCGTCTCCGGCGTCCGGTTCGACCGGCCCGGGGACGTCGCCACGGTCCTGCGGGTGCTCTACCTGGTCTTCAACGAGGGCTACTCCGGTGACGTCGACCTGGCCGCCGAGGCGATCCGGCTCGCTCGCCAGCTGGCGGCCAGGACCGAGCACGAGGAGGTGGCGGGCCTGCTCGCGCTGATGCTGCTGCACCACGCGCGGCGCCCCGCGCGCACTCGGCCCGACGGCAGCCTCGTGCCCCTCGCCGAGCAGGACCGCGGCCTGTGGGACACCCGGCTGATCGCCGAGGGCGTCGACGTGCTCCAGACCGCCCTCGCCCGCGACCGCCTGGGCGAGTTCCAGGCCCAGGCCGCCATCGCCGCCCTGCACGCCGACGCCCGGACCGCCGAGGAGACCGACTGGGTGCAGATCGTCGAGTGGTACGACGAGCTGGTGCGGCTCACCGACAGCCCGGTGGCCCGCCTCAACCGGGCCGTCGCGGTCGGCGAGGCCGACGGCCCACGGGCCGGTCTGGCCGCCCTGGCCGGGCTCGACCCCGCCCTGCCCCGCCACGCCGCCGTCACCGCGTACCTGCACGAGCGGGACGGCGACCCGGCGACCGCGGCACGGCTCTACGCCGAAGCCGCCCGGTCGGCGACCAACCTCGCCGAACGCGACCACCTCACCCGGCAGGCCGCACGGCTCAACGCGGACCTGCGCGGGTGAGCGGCGCGCGGCGAGCGGTCACGAGACCGCGCTGACCGGTTGACGCAGGATCGTCCGCAACCTCGCGGGTTCGGTCCGGCGGGGATCGGAGAGGTGGACCTCGTGGTGGCGGCCCGTCGGCGCGAGCCCGTTGGCGGGGAGGTCCGCCGGACCGTCGCCCGCGGCATCCGCACCCTGAGGCGTTCCCGCTGACCCGGCCCGGCGGACGGGACCCGCCCTGCCCTGCCGATGGGAGAGGGGACCAGGGCGACCACTCATCGGGAGACCAGCATGGGACGACCCCTCACCGCGTGGCCTCGCCGGTGCCCGGGCCATGTCCGGCCGGCACGTCGCCGCCGGAGACTCCGGTGGCTGCTGGTGGCAGTGGCGGCGGCGTGCGTGGCCGCGGCCGTCCTGGTGGTGGCGGGACGGTGGCGCCGTGGCGCCACGGCCCGGGCCCGCACGCGCCCTACGCCCACGCGCCGCTCGACGAGCGGTCCGTCGCCGGGCCGGTGAGCGTGGGTGGGGACGCGCAGCGGATCACCGACGGGCTCGGGGCAGAGGGCTTCTCCTGCGCGCAGGTCCGCAGCAACGCGCGGTCGGCCCAGCTGTGGTGCCGTCACCGGCAGGGCAGTGCGCTCCAGGAGCGGGTGACCCCCGTGGAGGTCGTCGCCACGACCACCGGCGACCTGGTCCACGCCCGGGTGGAGATCGACGGGACGGAGCCAGCAGGGCGACCCGGCCACGGCGAGTGGATGCGGCGGATCGTCACCGCGTCGTTCCTGCGGGCGTGGCCGTCGGACGAGTCCGAGGTGACCGCGGCCATGGACGAGGCCGAGCACCTCGGCGCGTGGGAGGAGAGCCAGGCGTACGAGACGCCGCCGGTCGAGTCGGCCGTGACCGCCAACGCGGAATACGGGTTCGTCGGACACGGCCTCACCGAGATGACCGCACACACCCGGCTCGCCGCTGAGGCGACCTGGCCGTACGGCGCCGACCACTACGCGCTGACCCCGACCCAGGCTCTTCCCGGCGTGCTGGCCGGCGGGTCCGAGTGCCATCCGCCCGCCTACACCTCCTGCTGGCCCGGGCAGACACCCGCACCTCCAGGAGGGCTGCCGACGATGCCGGATGCCGATGGCGGGCTGTACCTCACCTTCACCACCGTCGAGCACGCGAACTGGGCCGGTGACCCGGCGACGCCCGGGGACCAGATCACCAGCGCCGAGTTCGGGATCGGCGTCCTCGTCCCGGTCGACGGGCCGCCGCCGACCCTGGCCGAGGAGGGCTTCCCGGCGGGGCTGTCGTTCCTGACCCCGCAGGTCGAGCCGGCCGTGCGGGCCCAGGTCGAGCAGTGCATGGCCACCGGTACCCCGTTCCACGGCGTCGTCGCCGGGACCGTGCTCCTCATCGACGCCCAGCGCACCGAGCCCCTCGACGGGCGCTTCGTCACCCACTGCGGCGTCACGGTCGGCGTGCCGCTGGTCCAGCCCTAGGCGACTGGTACGGCCCTGGGCGACGCACGCCGTCCCGCAGGGCTGCCACCAGCGGGACCGACTCGCCGCCCGGGGCCGAGCACCGCGCCTTCGGAGGTCGGACCGATGAGTTCGCCCTGCCGGGGTCGCCCCCCGGGTGACTGACCGATCACCCAGCAGGACCGACCGGGGAGCAGAGGCAGTGGGCAGCGGTGCCCGATCAGCGTCCGCTCGGCCCGGTGGGATCGCTGCGCGACGCGCCGTCGACCCCGGGCGGTCCGGTGAGCACCGTGGGGACGTACTCGAGGAGTTGGAGCCGTCCGTCGAAGGTGCGGCTCGCGACCATCTCGAGGGCCACGTCGGGGTACCCGTCGAAGATGCGATCGGTGCCGGTGGCGCCGGTGATCACCGGGAAGACGACGACGCGGAACCGGTCCACCAGGCCGGCTGCGAGCAGCGACCGGCACAGGGTCAGGCTCCCGAGGGTCCGCATCGGACGGGAGGCGTCCCGCTTCATCGCGCGCACGGCCTCGACCGGGTCACCCTCGACCAGCTCGGTGTTGGCCCACGACAGTGGTGGCTCCAGGGTCGAGGAGAAGACCACCTTGGGCATCGCGGCCAGTCCGGCGAGGCCGGGTTCCTCCGGCATCTCGGCGGCGAACCCCGACATCAGCCGGTACGTCGTCGCGCCCATGAGGACCGTGTGCTCGGTCGCGCCCTCCTCGTCCAGCCAGCCGAGGTACTCGGGCCCTTCCAGGCCCCAGTAGCCCGGCCAGCCCTCGGCCGCCGCGCAGCCGTCCAAGGAGATGATGAAGTCCACCATCAGGTTGGCCATGGCGTTCCCTCCCCGGTGCTCGGTGTGCAGGGAGGGACCGCTGCGACCGGCGGAACTCATCGCACCGCAGCCCAGGGGCGGCGTGACGTGTCGCGCCGCCCCCGTGGACGGGATGCGTCGACTGCAGGCGGCCGGCCTGCCACGCTGACCGGCATGGCGAGGGTGCTCTTCACCTCGTGCCCGGCGTACGGCCACGTCCTGCCGATGCTGCCGCTGGTCCGGGCGGCCGAGCGCGCCGGCCACGACGTGCGGGTCGCCACCGGCCCGGACCTGGCCGGTCCGCTGGCCACCCGGGGACTCGACGTCCACGCCGTCGGACCGACCTGGGCGACGTCGTGGTCGGCACACGAGGTGGTCTGGGCGGACCAGGGCAGGCCCGAGGAGCAGAAGATGATGGACGGGGTGGTGGTGCTGTTCGGCCGGCCGGCCCTCGCCCGGCTCGCCGACCTGGTCGTCATGGCGCAGCGGTGGCGCCCCGACCTCGTCGTCCACGAGGTCCTCGAGATGGCGGCGCCTCTGCTGGGCCGACGGCTCGACGTGCCGAGCGTCGTGCACGGCATCGGGCCGATGTTCCCGTCCTATGCCGAACTCATCGGCCCCGCGGGAGCTCTGATCGGCGAGCCCGGGTTGTGGGCGCAGGTCTCGGCCGAGCGGGCCCTCGACCTCTGCCCGCCCTCGTTGCAGCCCGACGGCCCGCCGCCGTGGCCGGGGGCGGTCCCGCTGCGGCCGAGCGCCGGCGAACCCGGCCCGGTGCCGCCCGAGGTGGCCGACGTCCTCGCGGGTGACCGGCCGATCGCCTACTTCACCCTCGGCACGGTCAAGAACACCGACACCGCCGACCTCGCGGCCGGGCTCACGGCCCTGGCGGGGTACGACGGCGTCGTGGTCGCCACGACCGGGCGCCGGCTCCATCCCGACGACCTCGGCCCGGTACCGGGCAACGCCGTGGTCGCGGAGTTCGTCCCACAGGCCGCCGTGCTGGAGCGGGCTGACCTGCTGGTCTCCCACGGCGGGTCGGGCACGATGCTCGGCGGCCTCGTGCACGGCGTGCCCCAGGTCGCCCTGCCGCGCGGGACCGACCAGCCGCACAACGCCGCCCTGCTGGCCCGGGCCGGCGCGGGGGTGGTCGTCGCCCCCGAGGACTACGCCGTTCCCACGATCCGGGCCGCGGTCGCGGAGGTGACCGGCGACCCGGCGTTCCGGGCGGCGGCCGAGCGCACACGCGACGAGATCGCCGCGATGCCGGACGCCGACGCGGTGTGGGCTGAGCTCAGCGCCTGACCCACACCGCCGCCTCGAGGCGCGGGGTCAGCACGGTCGCTCACGAGAGCCTCCGGACGACGGACAGCGGCAGCACCCGCATCGCCGCGCCGATCGGCACCCACGGCCACGCCGGCACGTAGGCCCTCGTCCGGCGCTCCTCGATGGCGTCGACCATGGCGCGCACGCCGGTCGGGGTGTCGACCACGAACCGGGTGCGCTGCTGCACGTGCTGGTTCATCTCCGAGCGGATGTAGCCCGGGTGGACCACCGACACGTCCACCCCCGGGATGCGCTCGGCGCGCAGGCCCTCGGCGAGCGCGGCGACGCCGGCCTTGGTGGCGGCGTAGGTGGTCATCGACCTGCGCATGCCGCGGAGCGCCGACATCGACGAGACGAGCACCAGGTGCCCGCGGCCCTGACGGCGGAAGACCTCGAGTGCGGCCTCGCACTGGGCCAGCGCGCGGACGACGTTGGTCATCGCCGTCTCCCGGTTGGCGCCGGCGCGGCCGATGCCCAGCGGGGCGCCGCGCACCGAGCGAGGTCGTGGCCGAGGGCGGCGAACTGCCGGGCCATCTCCGCGCCCAGGCCGGAGCTGGCCCCGGTGACCAGGACGACGCCCCTGCTCATGCGCGCTCCCTCGCGGCGTCCTGCCCGGCCCGGTGGATCCGCCGCCCGGCGGCGGCCATCTGCCGGTCGTAGAGGGGGCGGGCCAGCCGCTTGCCCCAGGTGACCAGCCGCGCGGTCCGGTCGGGGAGGACGAGGAACCGGCGGGCGTCGACCGCCGCCACCACCCGCCCGGCGACCTCGTCGGCGCCCAGCGGCGCCCGGGTGATCAGCCGGGTGGCGAGCTGCTCCACCAGCGGGTCCTCGCCGCGCAGCGACGCGGCCAGGTCGCTGCGGAAGAACGAGGGGCAGACGACGGACACGTCCACGCCGTACGGCGCCAGCTCCGCCCGCAGGCTCTCCGAGAGCGCGACGACCGCGGCCTTGCCGGCGGCGTAGGAGGTCATCGCCGGCGGGTGCACCAGCCCGGCCACCGATGCGACGTTGACCAGGTGACCGGTGCCCTGCTCCGTGAACAGGGGCACGAACGTGCGGCAGCCGTGCACGACGCCCAGCACGTTGACGTCGAGCACCCGGCGCCAGTGGGCGGCGTCGAGCCGGTCGATGCGCCCGCCGGCGGCCACGCCGGCGTTGTTGACCAGCACGTCGAGGCCGCCGAGGTCGTCGCGCACCCGCTCGAGCGCGGCGGCCCAGTCGGTCTCGGAGGTGACGTCGAGGCGCTGGTAGCGCGCACCGGCCGGGACGTCGGCGTGCGCGGCGAGGTCGGTGACCAGGACGTCGTCCCCGCGGCCGGCGTACCGCGCGGCGAGGGCGGCACCGAGGCCGGAGGCGCCGCCGGTGACGAGCACCCGGCGCGGGCCGGGGGAGGAGGGGGAGGAAGGCACCAGCGCACGCTAGATCCGGGCTGTCCCGGCCCGTCGCCCGGGGCGGCGGGCAGCCCAGCGGCACGCGCTCAGGTGCGGGCAGCCGCGGGGCGGAGCTGGGCGAGCACGAACCCGGCCACGACGTCGTGCACGGCGTCGCGGTCGTGCTCGTTGAGGACGTCGTGCAGGTCGCCGGGGAAGGTGCGCAGCGTGGCCCGGGGCAGCCGCGCGACGAGGGCCCGCGAGTCCTCGACCGGGACCATCGGGTCGTCCTCGCCGTGCAGGACCAGCGTCGGGATCGACGGCCGGCCCTCGGCGACCCCTGCCGCCACCGCGGGCCAGGTCGCCACCACCGCCTCCATGGTCTGCCGGGGCACGGGCCCGCGGTGCACGAGCGGGTCGTTCCGCAGCGCGTCGAGGTACTCGGGGTGGGTGCTGAACACCGTGCCGGGGTCGGGGTCCGCCACCTCCCCGGCGTCCTCGGCCATCAGGGCCTCGACCCACGGCAGCGGCTGGGCCGGTGGCGCGGACACCACCAGGGCCTGCGCCAGGTCGGGGGAGCGCTGGGCCAGCAGCAGCGCCGCCACGCCGCCGCCGGAGTGCCCCATGAGCACCAGCGGGCGGCCCGGGTGCTGCGCCTGCGCGAGGCCGGCCAGCGTGCGGGCGTCGTCGACGTAGTCGTCCCAGGAGGGCAGCAGGTCGCGCTCGCCGTCGCTGCGGCCGTGCCCGATGGCGTCCAGGGCGTGCACCGCGATGCCGTCGGCGGCCAGCCGGCGGCCCAGCGGCTCGTAGAGGCCCAGGTGCTCGCCGAAGCCGCCGTGGCAGAACACGGCGACGGCGCGGACCTCGCCGTCGGGCAGCCAGGCGTCGTGGTGGATGCGGCCACGGGAGCCGTCGAAGAAGGGCATCGCGGCCCCTCCCTCCGGAGTGCGCGGACGGGGTCCCCGTTGCGGCGATCCTCCTCGCCGGCGGCGCGGGCCGGAGGGGTCTTCCGGCCCGACCGGGCGGCGGCTCAGACCCGGGTGTCCCGCTTGCTCCAGCCGAGCACCGCGGTGCCGAGGAACAGCAGCAGGCCCACCACGGCCAGCCAGAACAGGCCCTCGAGGACCGCGCCGACGACGGCGACGACCAGCCACACGACCAGCAGGAACCCGATGAGTCGCAGCACGGCGCACCTCCGGTGGGGCGGGGGTCCCAGCGTAGGGCCGGGGTGGCCCGGTTCGGGCGGGTGCGGGCCGGGCAGGATGCCGGCCATGGGCTTCCGCGCAGCTGACGACCGCTACGACTCGATGACCTACCGGCGCACCGGCCGCAGCGGCCTGGACCTGCCCGCGGTGAGCCTCGGTCTGTGGCACAACTTCGGGGACGACGTCCCGTTCGACCGGCAGCGGGACATCCTCCGCCGCGCCTTCGACCTCGGCGTCACCCACTTCGACCTGGCCAACAACTACGGGCCGCCCTACGGCAGCGCCGAGACCAACTTCGGCCGGCACCTGCGCGACGACTTCCGCCCGTACCGCGACGAGCTGGTCATCTCGACCAAGGCCGGCTACGACATGTGGCCCGGCCCGTACGGCCAGGGCGGCGGCGGCCGCAAGTACGTGCTGTCCAGCCTCGACCAGTCGCTGGCCCGGATGGGCCTGGAGTACGTCGACGTCTTCTACTCGCACCGGCCCGACCCGACCACGCCGCTGGAGGAGACGATGGGCGCGCTGCACAGCGCCGTCCAGGCCGGCAAGGCCCTCTACGTCGGCATCTCGTCGTACTCCCCGGAGGACACCGCCAGGGCGGCGGAGATCCTCGCCGACCTGGGGACGCCGCTGCTGATCCACCAGCCCTCGTACTCGATGCTCAACCGCTGGGTCGAGACCGAGGGGCTGCTGGACACCCTCGAGGACGTCGGCGCCGGCTGCATCGCGTTCTCCCCGCTCGCGCAGGGGATGCTCACCAGCAAGTACCTGGACGGCGTCCCGGAGGGCTCGCGGGCCAGCCAGGGCAAGTCGCTGTCGACCGACCTGCTCACCGAGGAGGCGCTCGGCCACGTCCGGGCGCTGGACGACATCGCCGGGAAGCGCGGGCAGAGCCTGGCCCAGCTGGCCCTGGCCTGGGCACTGCGCGACGAGCGGGTGACCAGCGTGCTGGTCGGCGCGAGCAGCGTCGGGCAGCTGGAGCAGAACGTCGCCGCGCTCGACCGGCTGGACTTCACCGACGACGAGCTGGCCGCGATCGACCAGCACGCCGTCGACTCCGGCATCGACCTGTGGGAGGCCCCGCGGACGGCGTAGGGGTCAGCGCTCGACCAGGGCAGCGAGCCGGTCCAGCGCCATCCGCCAGCCGAGCTCGTTGTCCTCGGGCCGGACGCCGTCGGGGACGCCCTCGTGCACCGCGGTCAGCTCGGTGCCGTCGCCGGCGTCGGCCAGCGCGATCGTGCTGGTCATCGCGCCCTGCATCGCGGGGTCGCCGGTCTCGAACACGTCGGCCTCGACGACCAGCTCGCCGGGCACCAGCCGGACGAAGCGGCCGCGGTAGGTGTCGGTGTGCGCCGTCGTCTTCCCCTGCTGTCCCGGCTCGTCGTAGCTGAGCGAGACCCGTAGGGTGCCGCCCTCGCGGGCGTCCCACTCGTGCACCTCGCACGTCATCCCGTCGGGCACCCTCCAGCGGGCGACGGCGTCCGGGTCGAGCAGCGCCCGGTAGACGGCCGCCCGCGGCGCCCGGAGGTGCCGGCTCACCCGCGTGGTGGTCACGGCCGCCATCGTGCCGTGCCCCCTGCCGCGCCGAGTGCTACGAACTCGTGGTGATCGCGGCCTGATCACCACGAGTCCGCAGCACTGGACGGCAGCGAGGGGGCGCCGGTGGACCTCGACGAGGTGGCCGACGAGCTGTACGCGGTGCCGCCCGACGAGTTCGTCGCGCTGCGCAGGCAGCGCCAGGACGACGCCCGCGCCGCGGGGGACCGCACGCTGGCCCGCGAGGTCGGCGCGCTGCCCAAGCCGACGACCGCCGCCTGGGTGGCCAACCTGCTGGCGCGCGAGCAGCGCGCGGAGATCGAGGGGCTGGTCGAGCTCGGCGGGCTGCTGCGGGAGGCGCAGGAGAGCCTGGCCGGCGACCAGCTGCGGGCTCTGGACCGGCAGCGCTCGCAGCTGCTGACCGCGCTCACCCGGCAGGCGACCGCGCTGGCCCGCGGGCGCGGCGTCCGGGTGGGCGGCACGGTCGAGACCCAGGTCGCGGACACGCTGCGGGCCGCGATGGCCGACCCGGAGGCGGGGGAGGCGCTGCTGTCGGGCCGGCTCACCGGCGCGATGTCCTACAGCGGCCTGGGGACGACGGGCAGCCGGCCGGTGCTGCGGTTGGTGCCCCCGCGCCCGGAGCCGCCGCGGGAGCGGGACCGCCTGCGGAACGGCACCGCGGGGGCCCGCCGGCGCCGCGACGAGGACGCCCGCCGGGCCGCCGAGGAGGAGGTGAGACGCCGCGAGGAGGAGGCGAGACGCCGCGAGGAGGAGGCGCGCCGGGCGGCCGAGGAGCGCCGCCGCCGGGAGCTGGCGGAGGCGCGGGCCGCCGCGGAGGAGGCGACGGCGCTGGCCGCCGAGGCGGTCGCCGCGGCCGAGGAGGAACGGCACCGGGTCGACGACCTCGACGCCCGCCGGGCCCACCTGCAGGCGCGGGTGCAGGAGCTGGCCGACGAGCTGGCCCGTGCCGAGCGGGAGGCCGCCGACACCGCCGAGGAGCTCCAGCGGGCCGAGCGGCACCGGCGCACCGCCGACCGGCACGCCACCGAGGCCACCGCGGCCCGCGACCGCGCGCTCGAGACCGTGCGCGCGCTCGAGGAGGGCTGACGCGGCCCGGGCCCGGTGGGTGGGGTCCGGGCGGGCGGGTCAACCCATCGTCTTCTGGCCGTCGAGGGTCTCCCGCAGGATGTCGGCGTGACCGGCGTGCTGGGCGGTCTCGGCGACGATGTGCAGGAACACCCGGCGGGCCGAGCGCGTGGCGCCGGGCTCGAACCACGGCGCCTCGGGCAGCGGGTGCGTCGCGTCGAGGTCGGGGAGGGTGCGCACCAGGTCGTCGGTGCGCCGCGCGATCTCCGCGTAGTGCGCCAGCACGCCGTCCAGCGTCTCGTCGGGGCCGAGCCGGAACTCCTCGGCCCACTTCGCCATCTGCGCGGGGTCGCTGGCCGCGGCCATGGCGGCCGGGCCGTTCACGATGAAGTCCACCCAGCCGGCCTCCTGGGAGGCGACGTGCTTGACCAGCCCGCCGAGGGTCAGCTCGCTGGCCGTCGGCCGCAGCCGGGCCTGCTCCTCGGTGAGGCCCCGGACGGTGAAGCGCAGGAAGTGCCGGTGGGCGGCCAGCGCCTCCAGCAGGTCCGCCCGCTCGCCGGTGAGGGTCGTGGTCGCGTCCATGGCAGTCGCCTTCCACACGGGGTCCGGAGTGCGGCCCACGCTAGGGGGAGGGACCGACGGTCCGGGCCGTCGTCTCCGCGGAATCCGGCCGACCCGGGAACGTCACACCCCCCGCATAGCGTCGGGGTCGTCCCACCGAGGGGAGGCCGCCATGACCGACACCGTGCCCAGCACCGGAACGACCGGCGCAGCGCCGCTCACCACCGAGGAGATCGACCTGGCGATCACCGTGGCCGCGGTCGCGGTCGGCGTCGCCCGCCGGGCGGAGGAGCGCTGCCCGTCCGCGGAGAACGCGCAGCGGGTCGCCCACGCCGTGGCCGCCGTCGACGCCCTGCTCGACCAGCGGCTGGCCTCCGTCTGACGGGACGGGCTGCGGGGGCCGCACCCCCGCCCTAGCGTCGGGCGCATGACCGCACCACGCGTCGCCGTCGTCACCGGCTCGGAGTCCGGCATCGGTCGGGCCACCGCCGTGGCGCTCGCCGAGCAGGGCTGCGACCTCGGCATCACCTGGTACCGGGAGGAGGAGGCCGCCGAGGCCACCGCCGCCGAGGTGCGCGCGCTCGGGCGCCGCGCGGAGGTCCGGTACGTCGACCTCACGCAGCTGCCGCAGGCCGCCGACGTGGTCGACGACCTGGCCGAGGCCCTGGGCGGGCTCGACGTCCTGGTCAACGACGCCGGCACCGGCCACGCGACGGCCCTGCTCGACACCGACTACGCCACCTGGCGGGAGGTGCTCGCCACCGACCTGGACGCGGCGTTCCTCTGCCTGCAGCGGGCCGCCGCCGGATGGTCGCCGCCGGCCGCGGCGGGCGGATCGTCAACGTCACCAGCGTCCACGAGCACCAACCGCGGGTGGGGGCGGCGGCCTACTGCGCGGCCAAGGGCGGGCTGGGCCTGCTCACCCGGGTCGCCGCGATCGAGCTCGCCGAGCACGGCATCACGGTCAACGCCGTCGCGCCCGGCGAGATCGCCACCCCGATGACCGGCCAGGACGACGAGGACCCCACCGCCCCCGGGCACGAGCGCCCCGGCGTCCCGCTGCGCCGCCCGGGCGACGCGCGCGAGGTGGCCGCCGTCATCGCGTTCCTCGCCTCCCCGGAGGCGTCCTACGTGACCGGGTCCTCCTACGCCGTGGACGGCGGGATGCTGCAGATGGGCCCGATGGCCGGCTCGCACCTGGACTCCGACGACTGGCGTCGTCCCTGACTCAGGCCGACAGCAGCTCCAGCAGCCGGGTCCGGTCCGGGCCGGGGGTGACCGGCGGCGGCTCCCCGGCGTGCGCGGCGATCCGCTGGGCCATCCCCGGGCGGGCCAGCACCTCGTCCGGCAGCGCCAGGCAGGTCACCGTCTCGAGCAGCCCCCGGTAGGCGTCGGGGTCGTGCACCGCGGCGGCGAGCAGGCCGGCCCGCACCGGGTCCGGTGGCGGCGCCTCGCGGCCGGCGCGCAGGGCGTCCATCTCGGCGATCCGCGCCCGGTCGGCGGCGAGCTGGGTGCGGTAGAACGGCGTCACCCCGCGCTCGGTGGCCTCGTCGAAGGCGCGGACGAGCCCGGCGGGGTCGTCGAGCTCCGCGCGCACCGCGGCCCGCAGCAGCTGGGCGTGCACCGCCCCGACGGAGATGCCGCGCCCGGCGGAGGGGTTGGTGCAGGCCCAGGCGTCGCCCACCGCGACGAGGCCGGTCACCACGGGCTCGCCGTCGACCACCAGGCGGCGGTAGCGGTCGAGCACCCCGGCCATGGCCAGCACACCGGTGACCGGCCGGCCGTCGAGCCAGTGCGCCTGCCGCGGGCAGGCGCCGACCACCCGGTCGAACACCGCCGGCTCGCGCAGCGCCTTGAGCGGGGTGTCGCGGGTCGGCCCGAAGACGGTCACCGACCAGGTGCCGTTGTCCCCGCCCAGCGTGATGAGCGAGACGCTGCCCAGCGGTGCCAGCTGGGGGCCGATCCGCCGCGGCTGCTCGGGGCCGGCGAAGTAGCGGGTGTAGTACGCGAAGCCGCTGGTCTGGCTCTCCACCCGGGCCGGGTGGGCGCCCAGCTCGGTCAGCCAGTCCGCGCTCGGCGAGCGCCGTCCGGTCGCGTCGACCACCAGGTCGGCGCGCACCTCCGCACCGCTGTCGGTGCGCACGCCGGCGACGTGCGGGACGCCGGGCAGCGCCGCGGGCCCGGCCACCAGGCCCACGACCCGCACCCCGCGGCGGACCGACAGCCGGGGGTGCGCCTCGGCAGCCGCGGCGACCACGGCCTCGGTGACCGGGCGCCGCCCGGTGACGAAGCGGAGCCGGTCGTCGCCGGGCCGGGGCGTGCGGTCCTCGATCGACGGCGGCAGGGACTCCAGGTAGTCGACCCAGACGCACCCGCCGTCGACCAGCCGGTCCACCAGGCCGGGCAGCTCGGCGTCCGCGACCTGCCGGAAGCGCGGGAACAGGGTGTGCGGCTGGCGGAACTGGGCGACCCCGCCCCGCCGCCAGTCGTCCCAGGCGGCGGCGGGCTGCTCCGGCGGGCCGGTGGGGTCGGGCTCGAGCACGGTGACCTCGTGCCCGTCCTCGGCCAGCATCAGGCCGGCGCACAGGCCGACGACCCCGCCACCGCACACCACGATCCCCGCCACGGCGCCTCCCCGGTCCGCGGGCGACGCTGCCAGCGGGGCGGGACGGCCGGACAGGGCCGCAAGCCCCTCAGGTCCTGCGGCGGCTGCGCTTGCTGCGGTAGAGCTCGGTGTCGGCGCGCACCAGCAGGTCGGCCAGCGTGTCCCCGGGCCCCGCGGTCGCCGTCCCGGCCGACCAGGCCGCCGGGTGGGCGGCGCGCAGCCGGGCCAGCAGGTCCTCGGCGCGTGCGGCGTCGGTCGCGGGGAGGCTGAGCACGAACTCGTCGCCGCCGTAGCGGCCGAGCAGGTCCGACATCCGCAGCTCGGCGTTCCACGCGCGGGCCAGCTCCTGCAGCAGGGCGTCACCGGCGCCGTGGCCGGCCTGGTCGTTGACCGCCTTGAACCCGTCGAGGTCGATGAGGGCGACGGTGAACGGCTCCGCGCTGCGCCGGGCCTGCGCCAGCCCGCGGTCGGCCGTCACCTGCCAGGCGCGCCGGTTGGCCAGCCCGGTGAGCGGGTCGGTGCCCGCGGCCCGCAGCAGGTCGCCGGACAGCCGCGTCTGCGCCTCGGTGAGGACGACGACGGTGACCACCGTGGTGAGCCACTGCGGCAGGAACCCCGAGGGCGCGGCGGCCACCGCGCCGGCGGTGGTGAGCGCGAGCAGCAGCCCGACGTGCAGCCGGGCCGCGCGGGAGGAGAGGAAGTGGGCGCTGAAGACGGCCATGGCGACCATGGCCGGGCCGAGCCCGACGATGCCCACCGCGGTCGCCGAGCGCCAGGCCAGCAGGCCCAGGGCGACCGACGGCAGGAACACCGCCGCGTGCACGGACCGCGGACCCAGCCGGTCGCGGCGCAGCCACAGCACGGCCGACCCGGCGGCGCCGAGCGCGGCCAGCGCCCACAGCAGGCGGACCGGGGACCGATCGGACGCGGGCGCCAGTGCGCTCACGGCGCACAGCGCGGCGCCCACTGCGTACAGCAGTGAGAGCAGCGCGATGCCGCGTGGCCGGAGCGTGTGCACGGATCCCCCGTTCGTCCGGGTCAGGATCTGCGGCTCCGGCGACCTCCCGCAGCGCTGCGTGACCGTTCCGACCCCATGGAGGGAGGCGGCACCGCCCGACCGGGCGAGTGGTCGGCCACTTCCGGTCACTCTCCGGTCTCGCCCGGTCACCCGCCGGTGAGCTCGGTGGGCACCGTGATGACGTCGACCATGGCGCCGCGCCGGTGCACCGTGACCGGCAGCGGCCGGCCGATCGCCTCGTCGAACAGCAGCCGCTGCAGGCTCTGCGCCTCGGCGACCGGCCGCCGCCCGGCCTCCAGCACCAGGTCGCCGGCCTTGAGCCCGGCCCGGTCGGCCGGCGACCCGGGGACGACGTCGACGACCCGCAGCCCCCGGCGGCGCCCGGTGCGCTCGGCCAGCGGCGCGGGCAGCGGGGCCGGGGTGCTGACCAGCCCCAGGTAGGCCCGGCGGACCCGGCCGTCGCGGACCAGCGCGTCGACGATCCGCCGGGTGGTGTCGTTGACCGGCACCGCCAGCCCCAGCCCCCAGCCGGCGACCGCGGTGTTGACCCCGACCACCCGGCCGGCGGAGTCCGCCAGCGCTCCGCCGGAGTTGCCCGGGTTGAGCGCGGCGTCGGTCTGGATGACGTCCTCGACCACCCGCGCCGTCCGCCCGTCGCGGGTCGGCAGCGACCGGCCCAGGCCGCTGACCACCCCGGCGGTCACCGAACCGGCCAGCCCCAGCGGGTTGCCGACGGCGACGACCAGCTGGCCCACCCGCAGCGTCGCCGCGTCACCGAGCTGCGCCGGCGGGGGAGTGGCCCCGCACGCCCGGACGACGGCGAGGTCGGACAGCGGATCGGCGCCGACCACGTCGACGTCGGTCTCGCTGCCGTCGCTGAACACCGCCCGGCCCGTGCGCGCCCGGCCGACCACGTGGGCGTTGGTGAGCATCAGCCCCGCGCCCGGGACGACGACCGCCGAGCCCGCGCCGCCGCGGCCGTCGGGCCCGGTGACCTGCAGCGCGGCCACGTGCGGCGTCATCTCGGCCGCGACCGCGGTGACCACCCGCGAGTAGGCGTCGAGCCCCTCCTCGTCGGTGGAGCCCGCGGTGCCCGGCTCCGGCAGCACGCTCATCCCGCACCTCCTCGATTACCCGATTACACGAGTGAACGCCTCCCACGCCGGCTGTGGCGGCGGTCATGCCGTGGGCGAACAGCGGCCCGATACTGGCGCGGTGACCATCCCGGCGACGGCCCGCCGAGCAGCGGCGGAACAGGCGTGGACCCAGGTGCGGCCGGAGCTGGCGGCCGAGGCGCTGGCCACGCTGGGCCCGGCGGAGGGCGATGCCTTCCTCGCCCGCGCCGACCTCGCGCTCCACGACCTGCACGAGCCGCTGGCCGCGCTCTACGGGGACGCCGTCGGTGAGCTGTTCCCCCGCGCGCTGCGCGCCGCGCTGGCCGCCGCGGCGCAGCGGCCCGAGGCGCTGCGCCGGCTCGACCGGCGCCGGGAGATCGACCCCGGCTGGTTCCTGCGGTCCCGGGTGCAGGGGTACGTCTGCTACGTCGACCGGTTCTGCGGCACCCTCGACCGCTTGCCCGGCCGGCTGGACCACCTCGCCGAGCTCGGCACGACCTACCTGCACCTGATGCCGCTGCTGCAGCCGCGGCCGGGGGAGAACGACGGCGGCTACGCCGTGGTGGACTACCGGGCGGTCGACCCGCGGCTGGGCACGATGGCCGACCTGGAGGACGTCGCCGGCGCGCTGCACGACCGCGGCATGGTGCTGTGCATCGACCTGGTGCTCAACCACACCGCCCGCGAGCACGCCTGGGCGCAGGGCTGGCTGGCCGGCGACCCGGCGTACGCCGGCTTCTACACCGCCTTCCCCGACCGCACGATGCCCGACGCCTACGACGCCACCATCCCGGAGGTCTTCCCCGACCGGGCACCGGGCTCGTTCAGCTGGGTGCCGGAGGCGTGCGGCGGCGCCGGCGGCTGGGTGTGGACGACGTTCTGGCCGTACCAGTGGGACCTGGACTACGCCAACCCCGAGGTCACGCTGGCGATGCTGGGCGAGATCACCTGGCTGGCCAACCGCGGCGTCGACGTCTTCCGCATGGACGCCGTCCCCTTCATGTGGAAGCGGCTGGGCACCAGCTGCCAGAACCAGCCCGAGGGCCACAGCCTGCTGCAGCTGCTGCACGCGCTGACCCGGCTGGCCGCCCCCGGCGTCGTCTTCAAGGCCGAGGCGATCGTCTCCCCCGACGACCTGGTCGGCTACCTCGGCGGCCACGACCGCTACCGGCCCGAGTGCGAGCTGGCCTACCACAACCAGCTCATGGTGCTGCTGTGGAGCAGCCTGGCCACCGGCGACGTGCGGCTGGCCCGGCAGGCGCTGCACCGGATGCGCCCGATCCCGCCGACCGCCACCTGGACCACCTACGTGCGCGGCCACGACGACATCGGCTGGGCCATCACCGACGAGGACGCCGCCGCGGTCGGGCTGGACGCCTCCGCCCACCGCCGCTTCCTCAACGACTTCTACGCCGGCCGCTTCCCCGGCTCGTTCGCCCGCGGCGCGCCGTTCCAGGAGAACGAGGCCACCGGCGACGCCCGGATCTCGGGCTCCGCTGCGTCGCTGTGCGGCATCGAGGCCGCGCTCGGGGCCGGCGACGACGCCGCGCTGGACGCCGGGGTGCGCCGGCTGCTGCTGCTCCACTCGGTCGCCTACGCCTACGGCGGCATCCCGCTGCTGTACATGGGCGACGAGCTCGCGCTGCGCAACGACACCGGCTACCTCGCCGACCCCGCCCTCGCGCCGGACAACCGCTGGATGCACCGGCCGCCGATGGACTGGGCCGCCGCCACCCGCCGCCACGACCCGGCGACCGTCGAGGGCCGGGTGTGGTCGGGGATCCGCCGGCTGGGCGAGGAGCGCCGGGCGCAGCTGGCTCTGCGCGGCGGGGTGGAGTCGGCGGTGGTGGACGCCGGCAGCGACGCGGTGCTGGTGTGGCGGCGCAAGCACCCGCGCAGCGGGACCTTCGTCGGGCTGGCCAACTTCGCCCCGTCCCCGCAGGCCGTGGACGCCGACACGGTGACCGGCTTCGGCTCCTTCGCGCAGGTGCACGGCAGCGACGGCGTGCTCCCGGTGGCCGACGGCCGTCTCGTCGTCCCCGGGCTCGGTTTCGCCTGGTTCGCCGAGCCGTGAGCCGAACGGGCGTGCCTCCGGCCCACCCGCCGCCCCCGGCCACCGCCGGTGCCACCCTCGGCGTCGAGGAGGAGTTCCACCTCGTCGACCCGGACACCCTCGCGCTCACCCCGGGTACGACGGTCGTGGCCGCGGCGCTCGCCGGCGAGGCGGGTGAGCACGTGCACGCCGAGATCGTCACCACGCAGCTGGAGACCTCGACCGGCGTCTGCACCACGCTGGCCGAGCTGCGTGCCGCGCTGGCCGCCACCCGCGCCGAGGCGGCCGCGGCCGCCGCCCGCGACGGGCTCGCGGTGCTGGCCGCCTCCACCCACCCGTTCGGCACCTGGCGCGAGCAGCGGCTCACGGGCGCGCCGCGGTACCGGGCGATGGTGCGGCGGTGGGCGGCGCTGGCCGACCGGCAGGACATCTGCGGCTGCCACGTGCACGTCGGCGTGCCCGACACCGCGACGGCGGTCGCGGTGATGGACCGCGTCCGGCCGTACCTGCCGGTGCTGCTCGCGATGACCGGCAGCTCGCCGTTCCACGACGGCGCCGACACCGGCTACGAGTCCTGGCGCACCGTGTGGTGGTCGCACTGGCCCAACGCCGGGCCGCCCGAGCCGATGGGCAGCGCGCGGCGGTTCACCGAGGTCGTCGACGGGCTGGTCCGCTCCGGCGTGGTGGAGGACGGCCGGCACCTGTACTGGGACGTCCGACCCTCGGCGCGCTGGCCGACGCTGGAGTTCCGGCTGGCCGACGTCTGCACCGACCTGGACGCCGCCGTCCTGCACGCCGCGCTGGCCCGGTCGCTGGTGCGGGTGCTGGCCGGCCGGGACGGCCCGGTCCCCGAGGTGCGCCCGGAGCTGCTGCGCGCGGCCCGCTGGCGGGCCGCGCGCGACGGTCTGGGCGGGGAGCTGTTCGATCCCGTGCGCGGCGAGCCGGCGCCCGCACGGCAGGCCGTCGGGGCGCTGGTCGCCGGGCTCGCGGACGACCTGCGGGCGCACGGTGAGGAGGACGACGTCGCCGCGCTGCTGGACCGGCTGTGGCGGCGCGGCACCTCGGCCGCCCGCCAGCGGGCCACCTGGGAGCGCACCGGCGACCCGCGCGCCGTGGCCGCCGAGATCGTGCGGGACGGGACCGCCGCGACGGGGTGACGCGCGGACCGCCGGGGTAGGGGGACGCGCATGACCGGACCGCGACCCCTCGCCCTCGTCACCGGCGCCTCGAGCGGCATCGGCTTCGAGCTGGCCCGCCAGTTCGCCGAGAACGGCTTCGACCTGCTGGTCACCGCCGAGGACCCCACCATCGACACCGCCGCGGCGAAGCTGCGCAGCTCGGGCACCGCCGTGTCGGGCTTCCAGGCCGACCTGCGCACCGCCGCCGGGGTCGACGCCCTGTGGGACGCCGTGCAGGCCACCGGCCGGCCGCTCGCCGCGGCGGCCCTCAACGCCGGGGTCGGCAAGGGCGGCCCGTTCGTCGAGAACCCGGTCGAGGACGAGCTGGCCATCATCGACCTGAACGTCCGCTCGACCGTGCTGCTGGCCAAGCACGTGCTCCGCGGCATGGCGGCCCGGGGCGAGGGCCGGGTGCTGTTCACCTCGTCGGTCGCCTCGACCATGCCCGGTCCCTTCCAGGCGGTCTACAACGCCTCCAAGTCCTTCGTGCAGTCCTTCGCCGAGGCGCTCGCCGAGGAGCTGGCGGACACCGGGGTCACCGTCACCTCGCTCATGCCCGGGCCCACCGACACCGAGTTCTTCGAGCGCGGCGACCTCATGGACACCACGCTCGGCCAAGGCCCCAAGGACGACCCGGCCCAGGTCGCGAGGCAGGGCTTCGAGGGCCTCATGGAGGGTGAGCGCAAGGTGCTGGGCGGCTCGGTGATGAGCAAGGCGCAGGCGGTGGTCAACTCGGTGCTGCCGGACAAGCTCAAGGCCAAGGGCCACGCGAAGATGGCCGAGCCGGGCAGCGCGGGGTAGTGCCGTGGCCGGCGTCCGCGACCTGGCCCTGCCGCTGCGGGACCCGGCCGACCTCGACCCGCTGCTGGAGCGGGCCGGGGACGCGCGCGTCGTGGCGATCGGCGAGGCCAGCCACGGCACCCACGAGTACTACGCCTGGCGCGCGGCGCTGACCCGCCGGCTGGTCACCGAGCACGGCTTCGGCTTCGTCGCGGTCGAGGGGGACTGGCCCGACTGCCAGCGGGTGAACCGGAGCGTCAAGCTGCGGGACGGTGCCGACGCCGACCCGCGCGACGCGCTCGACGCCTTCGCCCGCTGGCCGACCTGGATGTGGGCCAACGACGACGTCGTCGAGTTCTGCCGCTGGCTGCGCGACCTCAACGCCGAGCGGGCCGACGACGAGCGGGTCGGCTTCTACGGCCTGGACGTCTACAGCCTCTGGGACTCCATGCACGAGCTCGTGGGCTGGCTGCGCGAGAACGAGCCGGACCACGCGGACGCCGCCGTCCGGGCGCTGCGCTGCTTCGAGCCCTTCGGGGAGGACGGTGCGGAGTACGCCTTCGCCAGCCGCTTCGCGCCGTCGTCCTGCGAGCAGGCCGTGGTGGACCTGCTGCACCGGTTGTGCCAGGAGCGCGGGCGGGAGGGACCCGGCACCGACCCGGAGGCCCGCTTCTCCGCCGAGCAGAACGCCGCGGTGGTGGTGGACGCCGAGCGCTACTACCGGGCGATGGTGCAGGGCTCGGCGGAGTCCTGGAACGTCCGCGACGTGCACATGGCCGACGTCCTCGACCGGCTGCTCGGCCATGCCGGGGACAGGGCCGTCGTGTGGGAGCACAACACGCACGTCGGCGACGCCCGGGCCACCGACATGGCCGACGCCGGGATGACCAACGTCGGGCAGCTGCTGCGGGAGCGGCACGGTGCGGACGACGTCGTCCTGGTCGGGTTCGGCGGGTACCGCGGCGGGGTGGTCGCGGGCAGCGAGTGGGGCGCGCAGATGGAGCGGATGCCGGTGCCGGAGGCCCGCGGCGGCAGCCTCGAGGCGGTCCTGCACGAGGAGCTGGGGCACGACGCGCTGCTCGTCTGGGAGCCCGGCGGCGCGCGTCCGCCCGCGCTGGACCGGCGGCTGGACCACCGGGCGATCGGCGTGGTCTACCGGCCCGAGCGCGAACGGTGGGGCAACTACGTGCCCACCGTGCTGGGGGAGCGGTACGACGCCTTCCTGTACCTGGAGGACACCACCCCGCTGCAGCCGCTGCACCTGGAACGTCCCGACGAGCACGTGCCGCCGCTGGCACACGTGGTCTAGATGGAGGACCCCCTGACCCCCCACCACTCGCAGGCTCGCGGCGGGCCCCTGCAGGGGGCGGCCCGCGGGGCCGCGGAGGGACGGCTCGGTGCCCGGCAGGTGGCGGCTCCGGCGGCGGTCCCGTACCCGCCCGGCCGGCGCAGGCTGGAGCTCGGCCCGCACGCGCAGGCCGAGCTCGTCGTCCCCGAGGGCCCGCCGCGGCCCCGGCCGCTGCTGGTCTTCTTCCACGGCGCGGGCGGCACGGCGGCGCAGGGCGTCGCCCTGGTCGGCGACCCCGCCACCGCGCGGGACGCGCTGGTGCTGGCGCCCTCGTCGGTCGGCTCGACCTGGGACCTCATCGCCGGCGGGCTGGGCCGCGACGTCGCGGTGCTCGACGCCGCGCTGGACCAGGTCTTCGCCCGCCAGCCGGTCACCGGGGTGGCCTTCGGCGGCTTCTCCGACGGCGCCTCGTACGCCCTGAGCCTCGGCCTGGCCAACGGCGACCTGGCCGGGGCGGTGCTCGCCTTCTCGCCCGGGTTCGCCGCCCCGCCGCGGCTGGCCGGCCGCCCGCGGGTGTGGATCTCCCACGGCACCGGCGACCGGGTGCTGCCGGTCGAGCGGTGCGGACGGCGACTGGCCCGACAGCTGACCGACGGCGGGTACGACGTCACCTACGAGGAGTTCGACGGCGGCCACGTCGTCCGGCCCGAGGACGTGACGGCCGCCCTCACCACCTGGCTCGGCGACGCCTGAGCGGTGCCTCCCGCGCGCGGGAGGCACCGCTCGGGCTATGCAGACCTGCGCTCGGTGACGTCCGTGGGTGCTGCGTCCGGGTCCTTGCGGCCGCCGGTCTTGGAGACGGCGAACTGCGGGCCGAGCTCCTCCAGCGCCAGCCGGCCGTAGACCTGCTGCTGGGTGGCCACCCGCTCGGCGCGGCCGCGGCCGAGGAAGCTGACCAGCCAGTGCAGCACCGCGGTCAGGCGGCTCTTGAACCCGACGATGTACAGCAGGTGGACGACCAGCCACAGCACCCAGGCGGTGAAGCCCTCGAACTTCAGGCCCTTGATGTCGGCGACGGCCGAGAAGCGCGAGATGGTCGCCATGTTGCCCTTGTCCCGGTAGTGGAACGGGCTCTGCGGCTGCTTGCCGGCGATCCGCCGCTGGATCGCCTCGGCTGCGTACCGACCGCCCTGGATGGCGACCTGGGCCACGCCGGGCAGCTTGTCGAGCGCCATCATGTCGCCGACCACGTGCACCTCGGGGTGCCCGGGCAGGGTCAGGTCGGGCTGCACCGAGATCCGGCCGGCCCGGTCGACCTCGGCACCGGACTGCTCGGCGAGCAGCCGGCCCAGCGGGCTGGCCTGCACGCCCGCCGCCCACACCTTGGTGGCCGCCGAGATCCGCCGGACCTGACCCTCGGCGTCCTTGATCTCGAGACCGTTGGCGTCCACGTCCGTCACCATCGCGCCCAGCTGCACCTCGACGCCGATCTCGTTGAGGTGCCGGCGGGCGCGCTCGCCGAGCTTCTCGCCGAACGGCGGGAGGACCTGCGGCGCGGCGTCGAGCAGGACGATCCGCGACTGGGTCGGGTCGATGCTGCGGAAGTCGCGGCGCAGGGTGCGGTGGGCCAGCTCGGCGATCTGGCCGGCCATCTCCACTCCGGTGGGCCCGGCGCCCACCACGACGAAGGTGAGCAGCCGGTCGCGCTCGGCCGGGTCGGTGGCCAGCTCCGCCAACTCGAACGCGCCGAAGATGCGGCCGCGCAGCTCGAGGGCGTCGTCGATGCTCTTCATGCCCGGCGCGAACTCGGCGAACTGGTCGTTGCCGAAGTAGGACTGCCCGGCGCCCGCGGCGACGACGAGCTCGTCGTAGGGGTGCACCGTGGTGCGACCCAGGATGGTGGAGGTGACCGTGCGGGCGGCCAGGTCGACGCCGGTGACCTCACCGAGCACGACCCGGGCGTTCTGCTGGTGCCGCAGGATCTCGCGGGTGGCCGGTGCGATCTCGCCCTCGGACAGGATGCCGGTGGCCACCTGGTAGAGCAGCGGCTGGAACAGGTGGTGGCTGGTCTTGCCGATGACGGTGAGGTCGACCGGTGCCCGCCTGAGCGCCTTGGCGGCGAACAGCCCGCCGAAACCGGAGCCGACGATGACGACCCGGGGCCGACCGGACGAGGAGGCGCCGACGGGGTCGGCCACAGGTGATGTCGTCATGATGAATCAGTCTCCCACCTCGGTGTCTGCCGGCCGTGCACGGCCGGGAGCGATCCAGGCCACAGTCCGCACACCTACCCGCTGCCGTGCTCCCCACGCCGGCGCGGTAGACCGGTCCGGTGTCGGAACCCCTGATCGAGCTGGTGGTCGTCCCCGGTCTCGGCCTCGACGAGCGGTCCTGGGCCCGGGTGCTCGACGAGCTGCCGGCCGACCTGGTCCTGTTGCCGGGACTGGGGCTGCCGGCGCCGGTGCCGCCGCTGGAGACGCTCGCCGCCCGGCTGCGGGACCGCCTCGGCGACGGGCCGGTGCTGCTGGCCGGGCACTCGCAGGGCTGCCAGGTGGTCGCGGCCGCGGCCGGTGACCCGCGGGTGGCCGGCCTGGTGCTGCTCGGGCCGACCACCGACCCCCGGCTGCGGTCGGTGGCCGGGCTGGTCCGGCGCTGGCTGGGGACGGCGGTGCGCGAGCGGTGGCCGCACGCGCCGCTGGTGGTGCCGCAGTGGCTGCGCACCGGCCCGCGCGCGATGCGGCAGCTGTGGGTGGCCGCCTCGCCCGACCCGATCCAGGACCGGCTGCGGACGGTGCGGGTGCCGGTCACCGTCGTCCGCGGGACGCGTGACCGGCTCTGCGCGCACGACTGGGCCACCGCGGTGCGGGCGGCCGCGCCGCACGCCCGGCTGGTCGAGCTGCCCGGGGCGGCGCACCTGACCCCGATGACCCATCCGGGCGAGGTCGCGGCGGTGCTCCGCCGGGCCGCGGGCGAGGCCGCCGTGCTCCGGTCGCGGCCCGGCGCCTGAGGACCCGTTCGGCTCACGGCCCCTGGCGGGGAGGCGACTGCGTGTCACGATGTGGACGTGGCCTCCTCCTCCGCCTCGGCCGGCGCGCTGCTGCGGCACGTCCGCACCGGGCGCGCACGCAGCCGGGCCGAGCTGGTGGCGCTCACCGGCGCCTCGCGCAACACCGTGAGCGCGAGGGTCGACCAGCTGATCGCGGCGAACCTGCTGGCCGAGGGCGGACGGGGCTGGAGCACCGGCGGCCGGCCGCCCACCCTGCTGGAGTTCAACAGCCGGGCCGGCTGCGTGCTCGCCGTCGACCTCGGTGTCACGAGCGTCGACGTCGCGGTCACCGACCTCTCCGCGCGGATCCTCGCCACGATCGGCCACCCGATCGACATCGCCGACGGCCCCGGCCCGGTGCTGGCCGAGGTCGACCGGCTGGCCCAGCTGGTGCTCGCCGAGGCGGGCCTGGAGCCGGCCGACGTGTGCGCCATCGGCATCGGCGTGCCCGGCCCCGTGGAGCACTCCAGCGGGCGCCCCTCGCACCCGCCGATCATGCCGGGCTGGCACGACTTCCCCATCCCCAGCGCGTTCGGCCGCTACGAGTGCCCGGTGTACGTCGACAACGACGTCAACGTCATGGCGCTGGGGGAGATGGGCGCCGCCGGGTCGGTGCAGGACGTGCTGGTCGTCAAGGTCGGCACCGGCATCGGCTGCGGCGTCATCGTCGACGGGCGGGTCTACCGCGGCGCGCAGGGCAGTGCCGGGGACATCGGGCACATCCACGTGACCACGGCCGACGGCCGGCTGGTGACCTGCCGCTGCGGCCAGGAGAACTGCCTCGAGGCGCTCGCCGGCGGGGGCGCGCTGCTCCGTGACGCGCTGGCCGCGGGGTTGCCGGTGAGCACCACCCGCGAGGTCGTGGAGCGCGCGGCGCACGGCGACGGGGCGGCCATCGAGCTGGTGCGCGAGGCCGGCCGGACGATCGGCACGGTGCTCGCGGCGCTGGTCAACTTCTTCAACCCGCACCGCATCGTCATCACCGGCGGCGTGGCGCAGGCCGGCGTCCCGCTGCTGGCCGGCATCCGCGAGTCGGTCTACCGGCGGTCGATGCCGCTGGCCGCCCGCACGCTGGAGATCACCGTCAGCGCGGCCCCCGAGCTGTCCGGGCGGGTGGGCGCCGCGCTCATGGCGATCGAGGGCTTCCTGGACGAGGACTCGGTCGAGCAGGCGCTCGCCCGCTGACGGGGCAGCTCAGCCGCCGGGGCTGTGGACCGCGGCGAGGAACAGCGGTGAACGCGTCGCCGTGTCGGTGAGCAGGAGCAGGAACGGGCGGTCGAAGGAGACCACGCGCGACGCGGGGACCCGCGCCGAGGCCTCGAGCGCGATGCCGGTGGCGGCGGCCGCCTCCGTGCCCTCCTCGTCCACCGCCAGGAAGGTCTTCTGCACCACCTGGGCCACCTGCAGCGGGCCGCCGAGGGCCGGGAAGTCGCCGGCGGCGGGCAGCCCGAGGGCGGTCAGCGGCACGAGCAGCTCGTGGGTCTGCTCGACCGTCATCCGCGGCAGCCGGACGCCGACGTCCTCGGGTGTGCCGCTCTGCAGGGCGGCCAGCGTCGCGGCGTCGACCGCGCAGGGCCCGGTGCCCTCGGGCGGCAGGACGGCGACGGCGGCCAGGGTGCCGTCGCGGTAGGGCAGCTCGACGCCCTGCCAGCCGCCCGACGTGCGCAGCCGACCGGACCCGCCGGCCATCATGTCGACGGTGCGTGTGCCCGAGGGGGTGGCGAACGGGGCCTCCCCGGTGCCGGTGAACGGCACCGCCCACCGGGCCTGCAGGTGCAGGGCGTTGGTCAGCACGGCCTGGGTGCCCGGCGGCAGCGGCCGGTCGAACAGGTCCTGGATCCGCCCGCGGGTGTCCTCGGCGACGGTCGCGTCGATCCGGTCGGTGGCGCCGGCCGGGTCGCCGGCGAAGTCCAGCGCCCGGACGTCGGCCGCCAGGGCCGTGGCGATGTCGTCGAGGTAGCCGGTGTCGGGCGCCAGGCCGCGGGCGGTCCAGAGCCGGTTGCTCGTCTGCAGCGAGTCCGGCGCGTCCTCGTCGTCCGGGTCGCCCGCGTACCGCAGGCCGTCGAGGGCCGCCGTGTGCTCGCGCATCGCGGCGACCAGTTCCGGGGACCACGCCGGCAGGTGCAGCAGGTCCTGCAGCGCGTCGGCCGTCGGCCCGGCAGCCGCCGGGTACAGCAGGCTCAGCGCCAGCGCCGCGGACGCCGGGGACAGCAGCACGTCCTGTTCCGCGGCGTCCCGGCACACCTCCTGCAGCAGGTCGACGCCGAAGGCGGTCTGCGCCGCGGCGACGTCGTCCGCCGTCAGGCTGCCGCCCGGGACCGGGACGACGTCCCCCCGGTGCACCAGCGGGGTCGCGCCCGCCGAGCCGCAGGCGGTCAGCACGGCGGTCACGGCGACGGCGGCCAGCCGCCGGGACGGGCCGAGTCGACCGTCCGTCTCCCGAGCCATGCCACTCCTCTCGTCGCCCCCTGCTCATCGGACGCGGTGAGGGCGCGGCCCCGCACGACGCCGTGGCCGAACCGTGACCTACCGCCTCGGGATCGGCCGTGCCGTGGCCTTGACCACACTCAGTCGGCCCCTTATGTTCTCGACTCAGCCGACTAATGGTCAGCGCTGAGCAGAAGTCCGGGAGGACCGATGTGCATCCCCAACCGCCGTCCGGGCGGACGGCCGTGACCCCGCCGTTGCTGGAGGTGCACGGCGTCGTCAAGTCCTTCCCCGGCGTCCGGGCGCTGGACGGCGTCGACCTCGACGTCCGCGCGGGCGAGGTGCACTGCCTGCTCGGGCAGAACGGGGCGGGCAAGTCGACCCTGATCAAGGTCCTGGCCGGGGCGCACCAGCCCGACGCCGGGCAGATCCGGTGGCGGGGCGAGCCGGTCCGGCTGACCGACCCGCAGGCGGCCATGTCGCTCGGGATCGCGACGATCTACCAGGAGCTCGACCTGGTCGCCGGGCTCAGCGTCGCCGACAACGTCTTCCTCGGTCGGGAGCACGCGCGGTTCGGGGTCACCCGCCCGTCCTCGGCCAACCGCGCGGCGGCGGAGCTGCTCGACCGGCTCGGCCACGCCGACATCCGGCCCGGCGCCGAGGTCGGCTCCCTCTCGGCCGCCGCCCAGCAGATGGTGAGCATCGCCCGGGCCCTCTCCCAGGACGCGAAGCTGATCATCATGGACGAGCCCTCGGCCGTCCTGGACACCGAGGAGGTCGAGCGGCTGTTCGCGGTGGTCCGCGACCTCACCGCGCACGACGTCGCCGTCGTCTACATCTCCCACCGGCTGGAGGAGATCCGCCAGGTCGGCGACCGGATCACCGTGCTCAAGGACGGCCGCACCGTCGCCACCGGCCTGCCCGCCCGGGAGACCACCACCCGCGAGGTCATCACGATGATGACCGGCCGCGACATCGAGTACGTCTTCCCCGAGCGGCGCCGGCCGGTCGACCCGGACGCCGCCCCGCTGCTCGAGGTGGCGGGGCTGGGCCTGCGCGGCCGCTTCGCCGACGTCTCCCTCACCGTCCGGCCGGGGGAGATCGTGGGGCTCGCCGGCCTGGTCGGCTCCGGGCGCTCGGAGGTCCTGGAGAGCGTGTACGGCGCCCGCCGCCCGACCGCCGGCACCGTCCGGGTGGGGGGCCGCCGGCTGCGCCCGGGGGACGTCGCCGCCGCGGTCGCCGCGGGTGTGGGCCTGGCCCCCGAGGAGCGCAAGAGCCAGGGCCTGCTGCTCGGCGAGTCGGTCTCCCGCAACATCAGCATCTCCAGCCTGGCCCGCTTCGCCCGCGCCGGCTTCCTGTCCCGGGGCGCGGAGGCCGAGGCCGCCCGCTCCCAGGTGACCGCCCTCGACGTCCGCCCCGCCGACGTCGACCGGGAGGTCCGGACGCTGTCGGGCGGCAACCAGCAGAAGGTCGTGCTGGCCCGCTGGCTGCTGCGCGACTGCCGGGTGCTGCTGCTCGACGAGCCCACCCGCGGCGTCGACGTGGGCGCCCGGTCGGAGATCTACGCGCTGATCCGCGACCTCGCCGACCGGGGCGTGGCCGTCGTCGTGGTCTCCAGCGAGATCCCCGAGGTGCTCGGCCTGGCCGACCGGGTGCTGGTGCTCGGCGACGGCCGGGTGCTGGCCGAGGAACCGGCCGGCGCACTGGACGAGCACCGCGTGCTCGACCTGGTCATGGAGGACGCGGCCGCCCACGGCGGCGCCGCGCGGCAGCGCGAGGGAGACGTGGCATGAGCAGCAGCACGGCAGCGACGACGGCGGAGGCCCCGCGGCCGCCGGCCGGCCCGGCACCGCGCGGCGGCGGGAAGGGCGCCGGGTTCATGTCCGGCCCGGTCGGCCGCAACCTCGGCCTGGTGGTCGCCCTGGTGGTGCTCTGCATCGTCGGCGCGGTCACCGCACCGGACCGGTTCGTCGACGTCGACAACGTGCTCACCATCCTGCGGGCGGCGGCGGTGATCGGCGTGGTCAGCGTCGGCATGACGTTCGTGATCATCGGCGGCGGCATCGACCTCTCGGTCGGCGCGATCGTGGCGCTGTCGTCGGTCTGGGCGACCACGCTGGCCACCCAGGCCATGGCCGAGGACGTCCACTGGGTCGTCATGGTCTTCACCGCGCTGGCCGTCGGGGCCGGGGCCGGCCTGGTCAACGGCGTGGTGATCGCCTACGGCAAGCTGGTCGCCTTCATCGCCACGCTCGCCATGCTCGCCGCCGCCCGGGGCCTGGCGGAGATCATCGCCAACCGGCGCACCCAGATCGTGCAGAACGCCGACTTCCTCGCGTTCTTCTCCGGTGACGTGCTCGGCGTCCCGACCCTGGTCATCATCTTCGCGCTGGTCGCGGTCGCCGGCTGGGTGCTGCTCAACCGGACGACGTTCGGCCGGCGCACCTTCGCCGTCGGTGGCAACGCCGAGGCCGCGCGGCTGGCCGGCATCCGGGTGCAGCGGCACACCATGTGGCTCTACGTGCTGTCCGGGCTCACCTGCGGCATCGCCGCGGTCATGCTCATGGCCCGGACGACGACCGGCAGCTCCACCCACGGCACGCTCTACGAGCTGGACGCGATCGCCGCGGTCGTCATCGGCGGCACGCTGCTCATCGGCGGCCGGGGCACGATCGTCGGCACCGTCCTCGGCGTGCTGATCTTCACCACGCTCGGCAACGTCTTCACGCTGAACAACCTGTCCAGCTCCGCCCAGGCCGTCGCCCGCGGCGTGATCATCGTCGTCGCCGTCCTGCTGCAGATGCGGCTGGCCACCGGCAGCTTCAGCCTGCGCCGGCTGGGCCGGGGCTCGGACGCCGGGAGCCCGCCCGCGGTGGCCGGCGCGGCCGGCACGGTCTCCGGCGGCGCGACGCCGGGCGGCCCGGGTGGACCGGCACCCGGCGCGACGACCGACCGCGCCTGACGGCGCCGCACCCCTGGACTCCCCGGGCCGCCGGCTCGGGAGACGCACCACCCCCACCACCTGGCCGACACCAGCCAGGGAGGCGATCCCCGAGGAGAAGAGATGACTGCACCGAGGCAGCGGCGCTCCCGCCTGTCGACCACCGCGGTGGCCCTCGTGGGCGCCGGCGCCCTGCTCGCCGGCTGCACGAGCAACACCCCCGAGACCGCCGCCGAGGGGGGTGGCGCCGAGGCCGCCAGCCCCAACGACGAGGCCGGCGAGACCGTGCGCATCGGCTTCTCGGCGCCGGCCGCCGACCACGGCTGGATGGCCGGCATCAGCCAGGCCGCGCAGGCCGAGGCCGAGCGCTACGAGGACGTCGAGCTCACCATCGCCGAGGGCACCAACGACGTCAGCACCCAGATCAGCCAGGTCGAGACCTTCATCAACGAGGGCGTCGACGCCATCGTGCTGCTGCCCTTCGACGGCGCCGCGCTGACCCCGGTCGCGCTGCAGGCCATGGAGGCCGGGATCCCGGTCATCAACGTCGACCGCGAGTTCAACAGCCCGTTCGCCGCGCGGGCCACGGTGCTGGGCGACAACTACGGCATGGGCGTCTCGGCCGGCACGTACATCTGCTCGCAGCTGGGCGACCAGCCCGACGCCGTCGTCGCCGAGATCGCCGGGATCGACTCGCTGCCGCTGACCCAGGACCGCAGCCGGGGCTTCGCCGACGCGCTCGCCGAGTGCGGGCTCAACGTCGACAACCGGGTCGCCGCGGAGTTCACCGTGGAATCCGGTGAGGAGGCGGCGGCCAACCTGCTGCAGGCCGCGCCGCAGATCGACGCCCTGTGGAACCACGACGACGACCAGGGCGTCGGCGTCCTGGCCGCCATCAACAACGCCGGGCGCGACGAGTTCCTCATGGTCGGCGGCGCGGGCTCGGCCAACGCGATGCGCGAGATCCAGGGCGGCCAGTCGGTGCTCGAGGCGACGGTCATCTACCCGCACACCCAGGCCGCCGACGGCATCGCGCTCGGCCGGCTGATCGCTCAGGGCAAGAGCATGTCCGACCTGGTCTCCCAGGCGGTGCCGCAGCGGATCGTGCTGAACGCGCCGGTCGTCACCGCGGAGAACGTCGACCAGTACATCGACGCCGCGTTCGAGTCCTGACCCGCTGACGCGGAGTCGCCGGGGTACCCACGGGGTCCCCGGCGACTCCGCTCCAAGGAGACCCCATGAAGCCCTCCCTCGGCGTCGGCCTGATCGGCTACGCCTTCATGGGCGCCGCGCACTCCCACGCATGGCGCACCGCCCCCCACTTCTTCGACCTGCCGCTGGCCCCTGCGCTGACCGTGCTGGCCGGCCGGGACGCCGTCCGGGTCGCCGACGCCGCCGAGCGGCTGGGCTGGTCGGGCACCGAGACCGACTGGCGCCGTGTCCTCGAGCGGGACGACGTGGACCTGGTCGACGTCTGCACCCCCGGCGACACCCACGCCGAGATCGCGATCGCCGCGCTCGAGGCCGGCAAGCACGTGCTGTGCGAGAAGCCGCTGGCCAACACCGTCGCCGAGGCCGAGGCGATGGCCGAGGCCGCCGCCCGCGCAGCCGAGCGCGGGGTGCGGTCGATGGTCGGCTTCACCTACCGCCGGGTGCCGGCGATCGCCCTGGCGCGCGAGCTCGTCGCCCGGGGCCGGCTCGGCCGGATCCGGCACGTGCGCGCCCAGTACCTGCAGGACTGGATCGCCGACCCCGCGGCCCCGATGTCCTGGCGGCTGCAGAAGGACCGGGCCGGCTCCGGCGCGCTGGGCGACATCGGCGCGCACATCGTCGACCTCACCCAGCACATCACCGGGCAGCGGCTCACCGGGGTGAGCGCGCTGCTGGAGACCTTCGTCAAGGAGCGGCCGCTGCCGGCCTCGGAGGGCTCGCTCGCCGGGGTCGCCGGCGAGGGCACCGGCACCGTCACCGTCGACGACGCGGCGGTCTTCCTCGGCCGGTTCGACGGCGGGGCGCTGGCCAGCTTCGAGGCGACCCGCTTCGCGCTCGGCCGCAAGAACGCCATCCGGATCGAGGTCAACGGATCGCGCGGCAGCCTGGCCTTCGACTTCGAGGACATGAACGTCCTGCACTTCTTCGACGGCGACGAGCCGGCCGAGACCGCGGGCTTCCGGCGCATCGTCGTCACCGAGCCCGGCCACCCCTACGTCGGCGCCTGGTGGCCGGCGGGGCACGGGCTGGGCTACGAGCACGGCTTCACCCACCAGGTCGTCGACCTGGTCACCGCCATCGGCAAGGGCGAGGACCCGACCCCCTCCTTCGCCGACGGACTGCAGGTGCAGCAGGTGCTCGACGCCGTGGAGCGCAGCGCGGCAGCCGACTCCGTGTGGACCCGGATCCAGGAGAGGAACGACTGATGCCCCGTCCCGTCACCCTGTTCACCGGCCAGTGGGCCGACCTGCCGTTCGAGGAGGTGTGCCGGCTGGCCTCCGGGTGGGGCTACGACGGCCTGGAGATCGCCTGCTGGGGCGACCACCTCGACGTCGAGCGCGCCGCCACGGACGACTCCTACGTGCAGGAGCGGCTCGAGCTGCTGAAGCGGCACGACCTGTCGGTGTTCGCGATCTCCAACCACCTCAACGGCCAGGCCGTCTGCGACGACCCGATCGACGAGCGGCACCGCGGCATGGTGCACCCGCGCGTGTGGGGGGACGGCGACCCCGAGGGCGTGCGGCAGCGGGCGGCCGAGGAGATGGAGACGACCGCGCGCGCGGCGGCGAGGCTCGGCGTGGACACCGTCGTCGGGTTCACCGGGTCGAAGATCTGGAAGACCGTCGCCATGTTCCCGCCGGTCCCCGAGTCGATGGTCGAGGACGGTTACGCCGACTTCGCGGCCCGGTGGAACCCGATCCTCGACGTCTTCGACGAGGTGGGCGTGCGGTTCGCGCACGAGGTGCACCCGTCGGAGATCGCCTACGACTACTGGACGACGGTCCGCGCGATGGAGGCGATCGGCCACCGCGAGGCGTTCGGGCTGAACTGGGACCCGTCGCACTTCGTGTGGCAGGACCTCGACCCGGTCTCCTTCATCTGGGACTTCCGGGACCGGATCTACCACGTCGACTGCAAGGACGCGAAGAAGCAGGTGGGCAACGGCCGCAACGGCCGGATGGGCTCGCACCTGCCCTGGGCCGACCCGCGGCGCGGCTGGGACTTCGTGTCCACCGGGCACGGCGACGTCCCCTGGGAGGCGTGCTTCCGGATGCTCAACACCATCGGCTACGACGGGCCGATCTCGGTGGAGTGGGAGGACGCCGGCATGGACCGGCTCGTGGGTGCGCCCGAGGCGCTGGAGTTCGTCCGCCGGCTGGCCTTCGACCCGCCCGCGGCCGCGTTCGACGCCGCCTTCGCCAGCGGGGGGTGAGCAGGGCCGGGGGTGGACAGCGATCGGGGATCCGCCGTCCACCCCCCGGCCCCCGAGGTGCCTTTCGCGCGCGAAAGGCACCCCGGGCTCAGGCGCTGACCGTGACCGGCGTCTCCATGCCGGCGGCGCGGTGGGCGCCGACCGAGCAGTAGAAGACGTAGTCGCCCTCCTCGAGGGCGACCGTGAGGGTGGCCGACTGCCCCGGCTGGAGCACCTCGGTGGCCGCGACGTCCGCCCCGTCGCGCTCCACCACGAAGTCGTGCGGCATGTTGCCCTCGTTGACGACCTCGAAGGTGTACTCGCCGGCGGCGTAGCTGTCCTCGGACAGCTCGATGAACATCTCGCCCTCGGTGACCTGGACCGTCTCGGCCTCGGCCTCCGCGGGCGCGCTCGACTCCGGGGCGCTCGACGAGGGCGGGGCCGAGGGTGCCGAGCTGCTGGCCTCCGCGCTGCTCGCGGGGGCCGCCGCCTCGGGGGCCGCCTCCTCGTCGGAGGAACAGCCGCTGACGACCAGGCCGAGGGCCAGGACGAGGGGCGCGGCGCGGCGGGCGGTGCGGGCGGGACGGGTCGGGAACGACACGCGGGGCCTCCAAGGCGTCGGCGGCGGACCGCTCCGGTGGCGGGCCCCGCTCAGGACCGATGGTGCACGGACGCAGCGGCTGCGGACAGCCCCTGCTCTGGGTGTTCGGTCCGCACCGGCGCGTCGGATGGGCGACACCCCGCGGTTTCCGTGGCGGGCACGACGGATCCCGGGGGAGCGGGGGCCGGGGACACGCGTCCCCGGCCCCCGCGACGCGTCACGCCGCGCGCCGGGCCGCCTTCTCGCTGGCCTTCGCGACCTTCTTGTTGGCCTTGGCCAGCGTCTTGGCGGCCTTGCGCACCCGGCGCGGCCCCCGGTCGACGGTGCCCCGGGTGAGCAGGCCGACGCCGATGCCGAGCAGCCACACGTCCTTGGCCACCGCGAGCCCGTCCTGGGTCGGCGCCAGACTGCCCGGCTTCCGCATGCCTGGGGTGTTCAGGTACAGCCCGACCAGCCCGCCGGAGAAGCCGGTCAGCAGCGCGCCGGCCAGTGCGGTCGGCACGAACGGGGTCAGCAGCGCGGCGCCGACGCCGATCTCCGCGTAGGACAGCGCCTTGACGAAGGTCTTCGGGTCGACGTCCTTGAGGAACGGGTAGGTGCCCGAGGCGAACCCGTGCAGGCCGGCCGCGGTGCCCTCGTCGGCGCCCCGCTTGCCCAGGCCGCTGTTGAGGATGAACGCTCCGGCCGAGATGCGGGGGCCGATCTCGGACAGGGTGATGGGCAGACGCATGGTGCTCCTCGCTGATAGCCGATGGTCAGGGCCCATCCTGGCCCTGGTCGCGGGGTGCAGTGCCCACCACCCCCGGCGTCAACCCCCGCCGGTCAGCGGCCCCCGCGGCGCGAGCGTCCGCTGAACGACGAGGCCGAGTGCGTGCCGGCGCGGGCGGCGAGCTCGGCGCGGGTGCGCGCCGGGCCGCTCGACCGGCCGGAGCCGCCGCGTGCGCCGCCGGTCGAGGAGCCGCCGGAGGACGAACCACCGCCCGCGGTGGACCCGCTCCCGGAGCCGCCGCGGCGGCGCCGGCCGCCGCCGGCGCCCTGCGGCTGGGGCTCCGGTGCGGGCGCCGGCTCGACGAACGGCGCGGCCGGCCCGGTGAGCTCGGTGATCTCCGCCGCGCCCGGGCGGACGACGCTGACCTTCGGGGTGATGCCGGCCTGGCGGGCCAGCGTGCGGACCTCGCCGGCCTGGTCCGGCGTCGAGACGGTGACGACGGCGCCCTCGGCGCCGGCGCGGGCGGTGCGGCCCGAACGGTGCAGGTAGGCCTTGTGCTCGGCGGGCGGGTCGACGTGGACGACGAGCGCGACGTCGTCCACGTGGATGCCGCGCGCCGCGATGTCGGTGGCGCACAGGACCCGGCTGGCACCGGTGGTGAACGCCTCGAGGTTGCGCTCGCGGGCGTTCTGGCTGAGGTTCCCGTGCAGGTCGACCGCCGGGATGCCCGACGCGGTCAGCTGCTTGGCGAGCTTCTTGGCCTGGTGCTTGGTGCGGGTGAACAGCACGCTGCGGCCCAGACCCGAGGCGAGCTGGCGCACGACCTCGGCCTTGTCGGCGTTCTGCACCTGCAGCACGTGGTGGGTCATGGTGCTGACCGGGGCCACCGCCGGGTCGACCGAGTGGGTGATCGGGTTGCTCAGGTAGCGCTTGACCAGCACGTCGACGCCGTTGTCCAGCGTGGCGGAGAAGAGCAGCCGCTGGCCGACCTTCGGCGTGCGGTCCATCAGGCGCTTGACGCCGGGCAGGAAGCCCAGGTCGGCCATGTGGTCGGCCTCGTCCAGGATCGTGATCTCGACCGCGGACAGGTCGCAGTGGCCCTGGCCGATGAGGTCCTCGAGCCGGCCGGGGCAGGCGATGAGGACGTCGATGCCGCCCGCGAGGGCCTGTACCTGCGGGTTCTGGCCGACGCCACCGAAGATCGTCGTGGTCCGCATGCCGAGGGCGCGGGCCATCGGGTCGACGACGGCGGCGACCTGGTTGGCCAGCTCGCGGGTGGGGACGAGGATCAGCGAGCGGGGCCGCTTGGGCTGCCGGCGGCTGTCCGAGGCGGCGAGGCGGGCGACCAGCGGCAGGCTGAAGGCCAGCGTCTTGCCCGAGCCGGTGCGTCCGCGGCCGAGCACGTCGCGGCCGGCGAGGCTGTCGGGCAGCGTCGCGACCTGGATCGGGAACGGTGCGGTGATCCCGCTGGCGGTCAGCACCTCGACCAGCGGGGCGGGGACGCCGAGGTCGGCGAAGGTGGCGTCGGTGGGCAGCACGGTCGCGGGCGCGCCGGCCGGGACGACCGGGGCCGGAACCGCCTCGGCGGCCGGCGCCGGCCGCTGCTGCGCGGCCTGCTGGCCGGTGTCCGGGCGGCTGCCCCGGCCGCGGCCGCCACGGCGGCGGCGGGTGCCCTCGGGGGCAGGGGTGGTGGCGTCGTGCGGGGTCATGGGGTGTTCCTCGGGCTCGGTTCGCCGTCGGGCGGCCCGGCCGGAGCGCGCCGGCGCGCCTGCACGGGGCAGGGCGGGCGCACGTCCTCGGCGGGACGTCGGACAGCCGGGCGCGCCGGGGTGGCGCTGCCGCGGTCCGACGTCCGTTCCCGCGCCCCGGATGGGCGGCGGGACAACGCCGGTACCCCCACTCAACCAGACGCGGCGCGCGACCGTGCCGTCACACGGGGGAGTGTCCGGTCACACCGCCGCCGCGGTAGCTGCGCCGGTAGGTGCCCGGGGCGACGCCGATGGTGGCGCGCAGGTGCTGGCGCAGGGACGCCGGCGTGCCGAAGCCGGCCTCGGTGGCGACCCGGTCGATCGGCGCGTCGGTGGACTCCAGCAGCTGACGCGCCAGCGCGATCCGCTGTCCGGCCAGCCAGCGCAGCGGCGACAGGCCGGTCTCGTCGCGGAACCGGCGGGTGAAGGTGCGCACGCTCATCCGGGCGTGTGCGGCGAGGTCCGCGAGGGTCAGCGGCTCGGCCAGCCGCTCGACGGCCCACGCCCGGGTCGCCGCCGTCCCCACGTCGCCGGCCTCGGGCAGCGGCCGCTCGACGAACTGGGCCTGACCGCCCTCCCGCCACGGGGCGACGACGTTGCGCCGGGCCACCCGGTTGGCCACCTCGCAGCCGTGGTCGCGGCGGACCAGGTGCAGCAGCAGGTCGATGCCCGCGGCGTTGCCGGCCGAGGTCAGCACGTCGCCGTCGTCGACGAAGAGCACCCCGGGGTCGAGGCGGACGGCGGGGAACAGGCCGCGGAAGGCCTCGGCGTGCATCCAGTGCGTGGTGGCCGGTCGCCCGTCGAGCAGCCCGGCTGCGGCCAGGACGAAGGCGCCGGTGCAGATGGAGACCAGCCGCGCGTGCCCGGCGGCGGCGCGCAGCGCCCCGGCCAGCCCGTCGGGGAGCGTCCCGTCGGTCATGGCCGGCCCCCCGTACACGCCGGGGACGACGACCGTCCCCGCGCTCTCCAGCAGCGAGGCGTCGTGCTCGGGGATGACGGAGTAGCCGGCGGAGGTGCGCACCGGGCCGCCGTCCAGGGTGGCCACCCGCACCCGGTAGAGCCGCCGGCCGTCGGCGTCGACCGCGGACTCCAGCAGCCGGTGGGGCAGGCCCAGCTCGAAGGCGATGCTGTTCGGCAGCGCGAGGACGGCGACCTCGTGGGGGCGGGCGGGGTGCGGAACCCTCGTCGCGGCCGGGACCGGGCCAGACGTCCCGCCCGGACTCGGGGCTGGTGTCCCGCCCGGACTCGGGGCTGGTGTCCCGCCCGGACTCGGGGCTGGTGTCCCGCCCGGACTCGGGGCTGGTGTCCCGCCCGGACTCGGGGCTGGTGTCCCGCCCGGACTCGGGGCTGGTGTCCCGCCCGGACTCGGGGCTGGTGTCCCGCCCGGACTCGGGGCTGGTGTCCCGCCCGGACTCGGGGCTGGTGTCCCGCCCGGACTCGGGGCTGGTGTCGCGGCCGGGACCGGGCCAGACGTCCCGCCCGGACTCGGGGCTGGTGTCCCGCCCGGACTCGGGGCTGGTGTCCCGCCCGGACTCGGGGCTGGTGTCATGGCCGGATCCTTGCACGTGTTGGCTGCCGGGCCACTGTCCGGTGCCGCGCCCCATCGGCCATGCTGTCGGCCGTGACGAGCACCGCCGCGCCGCGCACGTACCGGATCCACCCGGCCTGGTGGGTCGCCGCGGTGACCTTCCTGGCCCTGGTCGGCGCCGCGGCGTTCCGCGCGGTGCCCGGCGTGCTCATCGAGCCGCTGCGTGCGGAGTTCGGCTGGTCGCTGACGACGATCTCGGCCGCCGTCGCGGTCAACATGGCGCTGTTCGGGCTGACCGCGCCGTTCGCCGCCGCGCTGATGGAGCGCTTCGGCATCCGCCGGGTCGTGGTCGCGGCGCTGCTGCTGACCGCGGCCGGCAGCGGGCTCACCGTCTTCATGACCGCGAGCTGGCAGCTGGTGCTGCTGTGGGGCGTCGCCGTGGGCCTGGGCACCGGCTCGATGGCACTCGCGCTGGTCGCGACGGTGACCGGCCGCTGGTTCGTCGCCCGCCGCGGCCTGGTGTCGGGCATCCTCACCGCTGGGAGCGCGACGGGGCAGCTGGTGTTCCTGCCGGTGGTCGCCTGGACCGACGCGACCTGGGGCTGGCGGGCGGCGTCCCTGGGCACGACCGCGGCGGCACTGGCCGTCGTCCCGCTGGTGCTGTGGCTGCTGCGCGACCGGCCGCGCGACGCCGGGGTCGCCCCCTACGGCGGGACGGCGGCCGACGACGTCGACCCGGTGCGCTCCGGCGCGGCCCGGACGGCGGTGCGCGGGCTGGTCTCCGCGGTGCGCAGCGTCCCGTTCTGGCTGCTGGCCGGGGGCTTCTTCATCTGCGGGCTGTCGACCAACGGGCTGGTGCAGCCGCACTTCATCCCGGCCGCGCACGACCACGGCATGCCGGTGACCACCGCGGCGGGGCTGCTCGCCGTCGTCGGCGTCTTCGACATCGCCGGGACGGTGCTGTCGGGCTGGCTCACCGACCGCACCGACCCGCGCGTGCTGCTGCTGGCCTACTACGGCCTGCGCGGGCTGTCGCTGTTCGCGCTGCCGGCCCTCTTCGGCCCGGACCTGCACGTCAGCATGGTCGCGTTCATCGTCTTCTACGGGCTGGACTGGGTGGCCACGGTGCCCCCGACGCTGGCGCTGTGCCGGGAGTTCTTCGGCGCGCGGGCTCCGGTGGTGTTCGGCTGGGTGTTCGCCTCCCACCAGCTCGGGGCGGCGGTCGCGGCCTTCGGCGGCGGCGTGATCCGCGACGTGACCGGCTCCTACGACCCGGCGTGGCTGATGGCCGGGGCGCTCTGCATCGCCGCGGCGGTCATGTCGTTCCTCATCCCGCGCCGTCCACCCGCCGCCGGGACCGCGCTGCCGACCGACCGCGAGGAGGCCGCCGCCGCCCAGGCCCACGGCTGACCCGCCGTTCGCCTTTATCGCGACTTTGGCGGACTTGCCTCGCTGCCTTCATCGCGACATCGGCGGCTTCCCGCCCGATCGCGACCAGGACGGTGGACACGTCGTCGACCTGTGGACGACGGCCGGGAAGCGGCCGCTCGTGTCGCAGGCTGGCCGGATGTCCGCTCCCCGTCGTCTCCTCACCGGCGTCTTCATCGGCAGCCACGCGATCGCCGACGGGTACCTCACCCGCAACCAACTGCGCACCCGCAGCTATCGCCGGCTCGTGCAGGGGGTCTATGCCGATCCGGCCCTGGTCCTCGACCACCGGTTGCGGTGCCGCGGTGTGGCCCTCGTGATGCCTCCGGGTGCCGCCATCGGCGGGCATTCGGCCGCCGCCTGGTTCGGCGCCCCCTTCGCGGGGGCCACGGACCCGGTGACGGTCCTCTGCCCGGAGGAGGTCCGGTGGCGGGGTCCCCGCGAGGTCCGGCTGCACCACACGGACCTGCCGCCTCGCGAGGTCGTCATCGTGGACGACGTTCCGGTGACCACGGTCCTGCGGACGGCGTGGGACGTCATGGCGCTCGAGCCCCTGAGCACGGCGGTGGCCGCCCTCGACGCGATGGTCCGCGCTGGAGGCGTGTCGCTGCCCGATCTGGAGACGCTGGCGCAGCAGGGGAGTGGCCGGTGGGGCGTCGCCCGGGTCCGGCGGGCGGTGCCGCTGGTGGACCCGCGTGCCGAGTCCCCTCAGGAGTCCCGGTTGCGGGTGGCCCTCGTGCTCGCCGGGATGCGGCCGGTGCCGCAGTTCGAGGTGCACTCCGGGGGGCGGTTCGTCGCTCGCGTCGACCTCGCGTTCCCGGAGGTGCGCCTGGCCGTCGAGTACGAGGGTGCCCACCACTTCGTCGGCGACCAGATCGCGCGTGATGAGGCGCGGCTCGACCGGCTCCGGGCGGCGGGCTGGCGGGTCATCCGGGTCAGCGCGGCCGACATGCGCGACCTCGAGTCGCTCGTCGCCCGGATCCGCCTGGCTCTCGCCGAGGCCTGAGCCGCCGTTGTCGCGATGTCGGCAGCTCAGGATGCCAATATCGCGATAATGGCGGTCAGGCGGTGCCGGTGAGGGCCGGGTCCACGCTGCGGCCGGTGACCAGGTCGGCCGCCCGCTCGGCGATCATGATCGTCGGGGCGTTGGTGTTGCCCCGGACCAGTGTCGGCATGACCGACGCGTCGACCACCCGCAGCCCGTCGACCCCGCGCACCCGCAGCGTGGGGTCGACCACGGCGTCGTCGTCCACACCCATCCGGCAGGACGAGACCGGGTGGTACAGCGACTCCAGGGTGTCGCGCACCGACCTCCGCAGCCCCTCGCGGGAGTGCACCGTGCCACCGGGCGACCACTCCTCGGCCAGGACGTCGGCCAGCGGCCCGGACCAGGCGATCTCCCGCGCCCGCTCCACCCCGCACACCAGCGCGTCGAGGTCGCGCTCGTCGGTGAGGTAGCCGGGGTCGATCGCCGGCGCCCACGTCGGATCGGGCGAGCGCAGCCGCACCGAGCCGCGGGAGTCCACCCGCACCAGCACGGCGGCGGCGGTGAAGGCGTCGACGTCGGGGTCGACCTCCGCCTGCCGCCAGAACTTGACCGGCAGGAAGTGGTACTGCAGGTCGGGCTCGGGCAGGTCCGGCCGGGAGCGGGTGAACAACCCCGCCTCGGCCAGGTTGGACGTCAGCGGGCCGCGGCGGGCGCCGAACCAGCGGGCGTAGCCCGACGGCGACTCCGCGCGGAGTAGCGACCTCCCCGACCGGGTGTGCCAGACGACCGGCACCAGCGGGTGGTCCTGCAGGCCACCGCCCACGCCGGGCAGGTCGTGCACGACGTCGACCCCGACCGCGCGCAGGTGGTCGGCCGGCCCGATGCCCGAGAGCATGAGCAGCTGCGGGGAGTTGACCGCGCCGCCGGCGAGCACCACCTCGGCCGCGGCGTGCGCGGTGTGCAGCTGCCCGCCGGACCGGTACTCGACGCCGGTGGCCCGGCCGCCCGAGACCAGCACCCGGGTGGTCAGCGCCCCGGTGCGCACGGTGAGGTTGGGCCGGCCCGCAGCCGGGTGCAGGTACGCGTCGGCGGCCGACCAGCGGCGGCCGCGGCGCTGGGTGAGCTGGTAGAGCCCCGCGCCGTCCTGGCCGGCGCCGTTGAAGTCGTCGTTGCGCGGGTGCCCGGCGGCGACCGCGGACTCCACGGCGGCCCGGGACCAGGCGTGCGGCGAGCGCGGGTCCTCCACCCGCAGCGGCCCGCCGGCGCCGTGGAAGCGGTCCGCGCCGCGCGCGTTGTCCTCCATCCGGCGGAACAGCGGCAGCACGTGCTCGAAGGACCACGACGGGTCGCCGGTCAGCTCGGCCCACTCGTCGTAGTCGGCGGCCGCGCCCCGGATGTAGATCATCGCGTTGATCGACGACGACCCGCCCAGCAGCTTGCCCCGCGGCCAGAACAGCCGCCGTCCGCCCAGGCCCGGCTGCGGCTCGGTCGTGTAGTTCCAGTCCCGCCGGGTGCGCCAGACCTTGTACAGCGCCGCCGGGATCCGCACCTCCAGGACGTCGTCCGAGCCGCCGGCCTCCAGCAGCAGCACCCGCAGCGACGGGTCCTCGGTCAGCCGCCCCGCCAGGGCGCAGCCGGCCGAGCCCGCGCCGACGACGACGACGTCGTACTCCTCGGTGCCGTTCACCGGTGGCGCCCGTGCACCAGACCCATCACGCGGGCCAGCGCGTCGGCGGCCGCGGCCGGCCGGGTGAAGCTCATCAGGTCGACCGGCAACCGCACGCGCTGGCGGGTGATGGCCTTGGCGCGGGTGAACTCGCGCAGCCCGTCCTCGCCGTGGATCCGCCCGAAGCCGCTCTCGCCCACGCCGCCGAACGGCAGCGCCGGCACCGAGGCGAAGGTCAGCACCGAGTTCACCGAGGTCATCCCGCTCCTCATCCGGCGGGCGAGGTCCATGGCCCGCGCCCTCGACCGGGAGAACACCGCGCCGGCCAGGCCGTGCGCGTTGGCGTTGGTGCGCTCCAGCGCCTCCTCGGCGTCCCGCACCCGGGTGATGGTCAGCGTCGGGCCGAAGGTCTCCTCCCGCACGGCGGCGGAGGTCTCGGGGACGTCGAGCAGCACGGTCGGCGCGACGATCCGGCCCTCGACCGTGCCCCCGGCCGCGACCCGGCCCCCGGCGGCGACCGCGTCGTCCAGGTGCCGGCGGACGACGTCGGTCTGCGCGGCCATGGTCATCGGGCCGTAGGCGGCGCCGTCGTCGGTGCCCGGGCGCAGCCCCCGGACCTTCTCGGTCACCTGGGCGACGAAGGCGTCGTACACCCGCTCGGTCGCGTAGACCCGCTCGATGCCGATGCAGGTCTGCCCCGCGTTGCTCATCGCGCCCCACACCGCGGCGTCGGCGGCGGCGGCCACGTCGGCGTCGTCGTCGACGATCATCGCGTCCTTGCCACCGAGCTCCATGAGCACCGGGGTGAGGGTCTCCGCACACGCGGCCATCACCGTGCGGCCGGTGGGGGCCGAGCCGGTGAAGGCCAGCTTGCCCACTCCGGCGCGGCACAGCGCCGCACCGGTCTCGCCGAGGCCGGTGACGACCTGGAAGGCGTCGGCCACGTCGGGGACGGCGGCCCGCCACGCCTCGGCCAGCCACACGCCGACGGCCGGGGTGTGCTCCGAGGGCTTGAAGACGACGGCGTTGCCGGCGGCCAGCGCGTAGGCGATCGAGCCCATCGGCGTGAACACCGGGTAGTTCCACGGGCCGATCACGCCGACCACGCCCAGGGGCTGGTACTCCAGCCACGCCGCGTGGTTGGCCGCGAGCAGGCCGGCGCTGACCCGGCGCGGACCGAGCACCTTCCTCGCGTGCGCCGGCGCCCACGCGAGGTGGTCGACGGCGAGGGTGATCTCGAGGATCGCGTCGGCGTGCGGCTTGCCGTTCTCCCGGTGCACCAGGTCGGCCAGCTCGTGCATCCGGCGGGCCAGGTGGCCGCGGTAGGCCGCCAGCCGCTGCCGCCGGCCGTCGAAGCCGAGGTCCGCCCAGGTCGCCGCGGCGGCGCGGGCGCGCTCGACGGCCGCGCGCACGTCGTCGGCGGTGTGCACGGGGAAGGTCCCGACGACCACGCCCGTGGCGGGGGCGGTGGACTCGAAGCTCCGGAGAGCGGCGGTCTGGTCCTCGGCGAGCGACATGGGAACGCACGTTACCCACCGGTAGCGCTCGTCGGCGGCGGGCCGGCTCAGTGCGCCGCGGCCAGCTCCACGCGCTCCAGCGCCTCCCGGTCGGACTCCAGGACGTCGGCCGCGGCCACCACGATGTTCGGGTCCGGCCGCCCGACGACCGCGTCGTCCTTACCCTCGTAGGGCACCGAGCAGAGGACGTAGCGCAGCGCCTCCAGGCGGGCGCGCTTCTTGTCGTTGCTCTTGACCACCGTCCACGGCGCGACGTCGGTGTCGGTGGCGGCGAACATGGCCTCCTTGGCCGCGGTGTAGTCGTCCCAGCGGTCCAGGGAGGCCAGGTCGGTGGGGGACAGCTTCCACTGCCGCACCGGGTCGATCCGCCGCACGACGAACCGGGTGCGCTGCTCGCGCCGGGACACCGAGAACCAGAACTTCACCAGCCGGATGCCGCTGTCGACGAGCATCCGCTCGAACTCCGGCGCCTGGCGCACGAACCGCTCGTACTGCTCCTCGGTGCAGTAGCCCATCACCCGCTCGACGCCGGCGCGGTTGTACCAGGAGCGGTCGAACAGGGCGATCTCCCCGGCGGCGGGCAGGTGCTGCACGTAGCGCTGGAAGTACCACTGGGTCTGCTCGCGCTCCGAGGGCTTGTCCAGCGCGATCACCTTGGTGCCGCGCGGGTTGAGGTGCTCGGTGAAGCGCTTGATCGTGCCGCCCTTGCCGGCGGCGTCGCGGCCCTCGAAGAGGACGACGAGTTGCTGGCCGGTGTCCTTGACCCAGCCCTGCAGGCGGAGCAGCTGGATCTGCAGCCGGCGCTTCTCCCGCTCGTACTCCCTGCGACCCAGCCGCTCGGTGTAGGGGTAGCCCTCCCGCCAGGTCTCGATCCGCTTCCCGTCGGGGCCGAGCAGCTCGCCGTCGTCGTCCCAGTCCTCGTCGGAACCGTCCTCGGGGAGGGCCTGCAACCGGTAGCGGGAGACGTCGATCTCGGACATGCACCCGGGGTTACCCCTGTCGGCCACCGGTCCACGCGCGTCCGGACTGCCATGCTCCGCGGGGTGACCCGCGGCCGTGCCCTCGCGACGGCGCTCGCCGCGCTCGCCCTGCCCGCCGTGCTCGGCGGCTGCGCCCGGGACCTCGGGCAGGAGGCGCACGAGCTGCTGCAGCAGCGCGTGGACGGGCTGCACGAGGGGTTCCTCGACGCCCGGGCGCGCGACCCGCGGCCGACCGGCCGGGCGGCGCTGGAGTCGCTCGACCGGTGGGGCTACGCGCTCCGCACGTCGGTCGAGGGCGACGACGTCGTCCTCGTCCGGGCGGTGGGGGTCTCGGTGTCCGAGCGGCGGGGCTGGAAGAACATCGAGGAGAGCGCGTCGCTGGGCGCCTGCGTGCGGGTGACCGTGCGCGCCGGGGAGGGCGGGGACGACCGGGGGAGCGTCACCACCGAGCCGGTGACCTGCCCGGCCGGGGCCGAGGTCCTCGGTGACGACGGCTCACCGGTCGACGCACTCACCACCGACCTCGAGGGCCGGTCGGACGACGTCGGCGAGCCGCCCTACGACCCGCCGGTGTGCGTCTCGGGGGAGCTGTGCACCGAGGGCGGCGGCTGAGCGGCCGCTGCGACGATGACCCCGTGACCGCCGACCCGTTCTCCACCGCGGAGCTGCGGCGGCGGGTGCTGGCCGCCTGGGCCGACTCCCCGGCGCGCTTCCGCGAGGACGCCAACGCCGAGGAGGACCTGGTCCGCGGCGGCTACCGCGACCGGCTGCTCGTGGAGCTCGCGCAGAACGCCGCCGACGCCGCCGCCCGCGCGGGGGTGCCCGGTCGGCTGCGGCTGGAGCTGGCCGCCGACGGCGCCGGGGGAGAGGTGCTGCGGGCGGCCAACACCGGGGTCCCGCTGGACGCCGGCGGGGTGCAGGGCCTGGCCTCGCTGCGCGCCTCGGCCAAACGCGACGAGCCCGGCTCGGTCGGCCGCTTCGGGGTGGGGTTCGCGGCCGTCCTGGCCGTCACCGACGAGCCGGCGGTGCACTCCACCACCGGCGGCGTGGCCTTCGGTGCCGACCGCACCCGGGCCGAGGTCGCCGCCATCGGGGCGCTCGCCGACGAGGTGGCCCGCCGGGACGGCGCCGTGCCGGTCCTGCGGCTGCCGTGGCCGGCCGACGGGACCCCGCCCGAGGGCTTCGCCACCGAGGTGGTGCTGCCGCTGCGCACCGGCGCGCGGTCCGCCGTCCGCGCCGCGCTGGAGGAGCTCGAGCCGGAGCTGCTGCTGGCGCTGCCGGGGCTGGCCGCGGTCGACGTCGTCGTCGACGGGGTGGTGCGGGCGCTGTCGGTCCGGTGTGCGGGCGACCAGGCGGAGCTGACCGACGGCGACCGGACGACGACCTGGCGGCTGGAGCGGCGCGACGGCGTGCTGCCCGAGGAGCTGCTGGCCGACCGGCCGGTGGAGGAGCGGGGCCGCCGGGCCTGGACGCTCACCTGGGCCGTGCCGCTGGACGACGACGGCCGCCCGGTGCCGCTGCCGCTGCCGCAGCGGGTGCACGCGCCGACCCCGAGCGACGAGCCGCTCACCCTGCCCGCGCGGCTGGTCGCCCCCTTCCCGCTGGGCCCCGACCGCCGGCACGTGCTGCCCGGCCCGGTCACCGACGCGCTGGTCGCCGCCGCGGCCGGGGCCTACGCGGACCTGCTCGCCGGTCTGGCCCACGACGCCGCGGCGCTCGCCCTGGTGCCGCGCATCGGGCTGGCCGGCGCCGAGCTGGACGCGGCGCTGTGCACCGCGGCGCTGGACCGGCTGCGCGGGACGGCGTGGCTGCCAGTGGCCGGCGGGGACGCGGACCGCCAGACCCCCGCCCGGGCCGCGGTGCTCGCCGAGCCGACCGACGAGCGGGTCGCCGCGCTGACCGGTGCCGTCCCGGGACTGCTGCCTGCGGGGTGGTCCGGCCGCGGCGACGCCCCGGCGCTGGCCGCGCTCGGCGTGCGCCGGGTCGGCACCGCCGAGGCGGTGGAGGCCGTGCGGGGGATCGCCCGGCCGACGGCGTGGTGGGGCCGGCTCTACGCGGCCCTGGACGGCGCCGAGCGCGAGGAGCTGGCCGCGCTGCCGGTCCCGCTCGCCGACGGCCGCACCGCGCACGGCCCGGCCGGGGTGCTGCTGCCCGACGAGGGCCTACCGGTGGCCCGACTCGGCCCGCTCGGGCTCCGGGTGGCCGACCCGGGTGCGGCCGCCCCGCCCGCCGCGCGCCGGCTGCTCGAGCGGCTCGGCGCCCGCCCGGCGACCGCCGCCGCGGTGCTCGCCGACCCGGAGGTGCGGGCGGCGGTCGAGACCTCGGTCGAGGCGGCCGACGACGGCTGGGACACCGACCGCGACCCGGCTGCCTTCGCCGACGCCGTCCTCGCGCTGGTCGCCGCGGCGGGCACCGCGCCGGGGGAGCTGCCCTGGCTGGCCGAGCTGGCGCTGCCCGACGCCGACGGCGGCTGGGCAGCGGCAGGCGAGCTGGTGCTGCCGGGGTCGCGCTTCGGCGCCGTCCTCGCCGACGGCGCGCTGGGCACCCTCGACGGCGGGCTGGAGGCCGACCCGCGGGTGCTGCGCGCGGTGGGCGTGCTCGACGGCTTCGCGCTCGTCCGCGCCGAGGACCCCGACGACCTCGACGTCGACGGTGCGGCGGACTGGGCCGACGCCGTCCTGGACCGGCTGCCGGCCGACGCACCGGCGCCGGCGTGGCCGCCGCTGACCGCCGTCCGGGACCTCGAGCTGGTCGGGGACTGGGCCGGCGCGCTGCCGCTGCTCGCCGAGCTCCCCGCGGAGGCGTGGACCGACGTCGTCCTCGGCGGGGTGGCGGTGCCCGGCTACCTGCGCTGGTGGCTCTGCACCCACCCGGTGCTCGACGGGCGGCGTCCCGACCGGCTGCGGCACCCCGACGCGCCGGGGCTGCAGGGACTGTACGAACCGGCCCAGGCCCCGCCCGGCCTGCTGGGCCTGCTGCGCCCGCCGGCGTCGGCGGACGACGTGCTCGCCGACGTCGACGGCGCGCTGGAGCTGCTCGACCGGCTCGCCGACCCGCACCGCACCGTGCCACCCGCGCTGCTGCGCACGGTGCACGCGCGGCTCGCGGTCGCGCTGGACGGCGTCGACGTGGACCCGCCGGACCGGGTGCGCGTGGCCCCGGATTGCGTGGTGCCCGCCGGGGAGGCCGTCGTCCTGGACGCGCCGTGGCTACAGCCACTGGTCGACGCCCCGCTCGTGCCCGCCGGCGGGGCGCCCGGGGCGGTGGCCGACCTGCTCGACCTCCCGCTGGCGAGCGAGGTGGTGCCCGCACGGGTCGAGAGCCGGCCGGTGCGGCGGGTGCGCTGGGCCGACGTTCCGGGAGCCGAGCTGGCCGCCGCCCGGCTCGGGGTGCCGGCGCTGACCGGGGAGGTCGCGGTCCACGAGCCGCTGCGGGCCGGTGGACGCGCGGTGCCGTGGTGGCCGGGGGACGGGGCCGACGCCGTCGACGGCACGGCTGCCGCACTCGGCCGGGCACTGGCCTGGCGGGCCGGCGCGTGGCCGCTGCGGCAGGCGCTGGCCGAGGCCTTCGCCCGCCCGGACCACGCCGCCGCGCTCGCCGCCGAGGACGCCGTCGGCCCCTAGGCGGGGTCGACGGCACCTCCCCTCGGCCCCTGGCAGGGTCCCGCCGCCGGCCCCGTCCGGAGGCTCGGCCCCTTGCAGGGGCCCGTCGCGAGCCTGCGAGCGGTGGGGGGCGAGGGGGTCCTCGCTCACTGGCCCCAGCGCGGGATGGCGTGCGCACCTGCGGCGTGGCCGTGGGCGGCGTCGGGCCGGCCGCCGCTCCCGCGCCCGCCGGGTGCGGTCGGTGCGGCCGCCGCCGACCGCGCGCAGCGGTGCAGCGAGAGCCACTGCTCGGCGGTCAGGTCGGCGGGCCGGGTGGTGGGCGCGAGGCCCTCCGTCCGCAGCCACCGCGGGCCGGCAGGGCCGGGCAGGAGGCCCCGCAGCGCGGCGCCGAGTGCGGCGCCGGGGCGGGCGAGGACGGCGTGCGCCAGGCGGTCGAAGGCGGCCGCCTCCGTCCCGGGCAGGGCGGCGCGGGCGGTGGCGGGTGCGCCGTCGAGGGCGCGGTGCGGGCGTGACAAGGCAGACCTCCGGAGGAGGGCAGGGCTGCGCGCGGGCAGCCGTGAGGACCAGGGCGGAGCGGGCGCCGGAGCGCGGACGGCGGGGAGCTGGGGCTCGACCCGCGGGACGTCGCCGAGAGGGCGGTCGGGGCTTCTCAGGGGCGCATGACGGCGACGCTACGGACCCAGCGGGGTGCCGTCGAACGGATTACCCGCGGCCGGCGGCGCGGTCGGCCCTGCGCTTCTGGTGGGCCTCCCAGCGGGCCCGGTCGCGGTCGCGCGCACCCTGGGTGCGGGCCCGGCGCTCGGCGCGCCGGCGGGACCGGTCGAGCTCGCGCTGCTCGAAGGACGGGTGCTGCTCCCAGGTGCTCGACAGCGCCGCGACGCCCCACAGGCACAGCCCGACGATGGCGATGAACGAGGCGAGGATCGGGTCGAGGACCAGGAACGCTGCGGCCGAACCGGCCAGCCAGACCCCACCCCACACCAGCACTCGCCTCGACACGCGCCCCAGTATCCCCGCCTCCGGACGCGTGCCCACGGCCACTCGATCGCCAGCCGGCGGGCCTTGCCTTCGAAGGCGGAGGTCCCTACGGTCGGTGTAGCGGTTCAACAGTCAGCCGCGGCCGTCGCCGGACTCAGCGTCGTGCCATGGCTGGACCCGTGGCACCCCGCACGGGTTCGCTTCCCACAGAGAGGCGCACCGTGACCGCTGCTCCCGCATCCGACCTCGTCTCCATCGACGTCACCGGCTCCGCCAGCGGCGTCCTGCTCACCGTCGCCGGCGAGGTCGACTCCTCCACCGCCCCCTCGCTGCGGGCGGTCCTCGACTCGGCGTTGGCCGACGGCGTCCCGGCGCTCACCGTCGACCTCGACGGCGTGACCTTCCTCGACTCGGCGGGCCTCTGCGTGCTGGCCGCCGCCCACCGGCGGGCGGCCGAGGACGGCGTCCGGCTGCGGGTGCTGGCCTCCAACCGGGCGGTGATCCGGCCGCTGCAGATCACCGGCCTCTACGACCTGCTCGCCATCGAGCGGGTCGAGCCCGGCGCCGGGGTCGCCTGACGAAGGACCTCCCTGCCCCCCACCGCCGGCAGGCTCGCGGCGGGGCCCTGCAGGGAGGCCGCCCGTCCTCCACCCGGAGGAGCCCCGCGTCCTCCTGACGGCTCGTCCGAGCACCCCGTCCTCACCCCCGCGCCGGCGCCGGCGCAGGAGGCTGCCCGGGACGAGGTTCCGGCGGGGCCTGCAGGGGGCCGGGACCCGGTCCCCCCGCACCATGAGCACCCCGTCCGGCGGCGGCTGGCTACGTCGTGCGCCCACACCCGGCCGACCGGTCCCATGTGGCCGGTGCACATTGCGGGTGCCGTTTTCCCTGCATGGTTCCTGCACGGGTCGTCGCTGGATCACTTGCAGGTCACGATCGACGTGGCTCGTGGCGGACTCGGCGCGTCGCCCCTTTACAGTCTCCGGCCATGTGCCCTCAATCACAGCTCGATGCCGTTCCGCGGCACGGGGACCCACGGACGCCGGCCGCCCCGCCGGTGACAGCCGAGGTGCGCCCCGCATGCTGAGCATCGATTCGTTGCGGGTCACCTACGGCGGCGCCGTCGAGGCGGTGCGTGGCGTGACCATGGAGGTGCCCGACGGCAAGGTCGTGGCCGTCCTGGGGAGCAACGGCGCCGGCAAGTCGACCCTGCTGCGCACCGTCTCCGGCACGCTCCGGTTGCACCGGGGGCGCGTCGACGAGGGCAGCGTCCGCTTCGACGGCGACGTCCTCACCTCGCGGGACCCCGGGCAGATCGTCCGCCAGGGCGTCGTCCAGGTGCCGGAGGGCCGGCGCATCTTCGGCCGGCTGACCGTCGAGGAGAACCTGCGGGCCGGCGGCATGGGCAACCGGGACCGCGCCGCCAAGGCCGCCGCGCACGCCCGGGTGCACGACCTGTTCCCCGTGCTCGCCGAGCGCAGCGGCCAGCGGGCGGGGCTGCTCTCCGGCGGTGAGCAGCAGATGCTGGCGATCGGCCGGGCGCTCATGGCCAGCCCGAAGCTGCTGCTGCTCGACGAGCCCTCGCTGGGGCTGGCCCCCCGGATCATCGGCCAGATCGGCGAGGTGATCGCCGAGATCAACCGCCAGGGCACCTCGGTGCTGCTGGTCGAGCAGAACGCCACGATGGCCCTGGGCGTCGCCGACCTCGCCTACGTGCTCGACGTCGGCAAGGTCTCGCTGTCCGGGCCCGCCGCGGAGCTCGCGCGCACCGACGAGGTGCAGCGGCTCTACCTCGGGCACGGCGACGCGGCCGAGACCGGGCCGGCCACCCGCGGCCCCCGCCGCACGCTCTCCCGGTGGACGGCGTGACGGCGGCCGGCGTGGACACGCGCTCGGACGTCCCGCCCGTGGAGGTCGAGCACGTCAGCGTGCGCTTCGGCGCCATCAAGGCGTTGTCCGACGTCTCGTTCACGGTCGCCCCCGGGACGATCCACGCGGTCATCGGCCCCAACGGCGCCGGCAAGTCGACGATGTTCAACGTCCTCTCCGGCGTCTACCAGGCCGCCGAGGGTGAGGTCCGCTTCGGCGACGCGCGGCTGGACCGCATGCGCCCGTTCCAGATCGCCGGGGTCGGCGTGGCCCGGGCCTTCCAGAACATCGCCCTGTCCGGCGCCCAGTCGGTGGCCGAGAACCTCATGCTCGGCCGGCACCACCTCACGAAGGCGGGATTCCTCTCCTCCGGGCTCCGGCTGCCCCGTGCCACCCGTGAGGGCAAGGTGCACGGCGAGCGGATCCGGGAGATCGCCGAGTTCCTCGACCTCGGCGACAAGCTGCACACCCCGGTCGGCGTCCTGTCCTACGGCGACCAGAAGCGGGTCGAGGTGGCCCGCGCGCTGTGCACCGAGCCGCGGCTGCTGCTGCTCGACGAGCCGGTGGCCGGGATGAACGCCGAGGAGACCGGCCGGATGGCCGAGGCGATCCGCGAGATCCGCTCGGCGCTGGGCATCTCCGTCGTCCTGGTCGAGCACGACATGGGCATGGTCATGTCCCTGGCCGACCGGGTCACCGTCCTGGACTTCGGGCGCCGGATCGCCGACGGCACCCCCGCCGAGGTGCAGGCCGACCCCGAGGTCATCCGCGCCTACCTCGGCTCCGGTGAGGACGACGACCCCGCCGCGGCCGTGGCCGCGCACGGGCACCCGCCCGAGCCCACCCCGCGCCCCCAGACCCGGGCCCCCGCGACCCGCCCCCTCGACACGCCAGGGACGACCTCGTGACCCAGTTCCTCTCGCTCCTGCTCAACGGGCTGTCGCTCGGCGCGATCTACGCGCTGATCGCGCTCGGCTTCGTGATCATCTTCAAGGCCAGCGAGGTCGTGAGCTTCACCCACGGCTCGCTGCTGCTGCTGGGCGCCTACTCGATCGCCCGGCTGTCCGAGCCGCTGGGCTTCCTGGGCGCCGTGCTCGTCGGCCTGGTGATCACCGCGCTGGCCGCGTTCCTGGTCGAGCGGTTCATCATCAACCGCCTCCGCGGCGCGCCGGTGATCAGCCTCGCGATCGTCACCATCGGCGTCGACATCATCCTGCTGACCGAGCTCATCCGGCGGATCGGCCCGGACATCCTCAACGTGCCCCACCCGTGGGGCGGGGAGTCGGTCCGCATCGGCGGCATCGGGATCACCCAGAACCGGCTGATCGCGATGATCGTCGCCGGCCTGCTCATCGCCGCCTTCTTCGTCGCCTTCAAGTACTCCAGCTGGGGCGTCGCGATGCGCGCCTCCGCGGAGGACGGCGAGACCGCGGCGCTGATGGGCATCCGGCAGGGCCGGGTCTCCGCGCTGGCCTGGGTCGTCGCCGGCGTCCTGGCCGGGGTGGCCGCCCTGTTCCTGGTCGGCAGCCCGACCCCCGGGGTGAGCTCGGCCGTCTACGCCACGGCGCTGCGGGCCTTCCCGGCCGCCATCCTCGGCGGCCTGGACTCCACCGGCGGCGCGCTGGTCGGCGGCCTGCTCATCGGGCTCGCCGAGTCCTTCGCCGCCGGCTACCAGGAGAACCTGCTCTTCCTGGGCCGCGGGTTCGGCGAGGTCGTGCCCTACGTCGTGATGATCGCCGTCCTGCTCGTCCGGCCGTCGGGGCTCTTCGGCACCAAGGAGCTGACCCGTGTCTGAGCAGACCGTCTCCCCGCCGGCGGGCGCCACCAGCACAGCGTCCCGCGGGTCCGGCCGGTCCGGGCCGGCGCCGGACCGCCGCGGCTCGGTCGTGAAGTGGGTCCTGCTCGGCCTGCTGCTGGTGTTCCTGCTGGTCTTCCCGCTGTACTTCGACGAGTTCTGGCTGCGCACCGGGTTCGCGGTGTTCGGCGCGGCCATCGGTGCCATCGGGCTCAACCTGCTGGTGGGCACCACCGGCCAGCTGTCCCTGGCGCACGCCTTCTTCCTCGCCGTCGGCGCGGTCAGCTACAGCTACGTCTCGGGGGAGTCCGGCGGTCTCGGCACCCGGGCCGGCATCGAGGGGCTGGGCCTGCCGCCGATCGTCGGGATGGTGGTCGGCGTGCTGCTCGCCGGCCTGGCCGGGCTCGTCTTCAGCCCCATCGCGGCGCGGCTGCGGGGCATCTACCTCGGTGTCGCCTCGCTGGGGCTGGTGTTCATCGGCGTCCACGTGCTGAACACCTGGACGCCGGTGACCGGCGGGTTCAACGGGCGCTCGGCGCCGGAGTTCTCGCTGTTCGGCTTCACCTTCGGCAACAGCGACCCGCAGCTGTTCGTCCTCGGCGTCCCCTTCCGGGAGGCCGAGCGGCTCTGGTACCTCGGGCTGGTCCTGCTGATCGCCGCCTACATGTTCGCCCGCAACCTGCTGCGCAGCCGGCCCGGCCGGGCGCTGCAGACGCTGCGGGACAGCGAGGTCGCCGCGTCGGTCATGGGCGTCAACGTGCAGGCCTACAAGGCGCGGGTCTTCCTGGTCAGCTCGATGTACGCGGGCCTGTCCGGCGTCCTCTACGCGCTGTCCATCGGCAGCATCGCCCCGGAGTCCTTCGGCCTGGTCGTCTCCATCCAGTACCTGGCGATGATCGTCCTCGGCGGGCTCGGCTCGGTGGGCGGCGCGGTGCTGGGCGCGCTGTTCGTCACCGCGCTGCCGCTGCTGTTCCAGCAGTACGCCGACGTCCTGCCGCTGGTCAGCGCACCGGGGCAGGGCGGCATCTCGGCCGGCTTCGCCGCCCGGTTCCTCTACGGCGCGGCGATCATCCTGATCGTCCTCTTCGAGCCCGCCGGTCTGGCCGGCATCGCGCAGCGCCTCACCTCCCGCTTCCGCCGGGGCCGTGCGCCCGCCCGCGGCGGACCGGCCACACCAGCCCCGGAGCAACCCGGCTCCGCACCGACCCCCTCCGTCCGTCCATCGCAAGGGAGCGACACCAGATGAGAACAGGTAAGGCACTGCGTGCCGGTACCGCGGTCACCGCGGCCGTCGTCGTGGCGACCACCGCCGGCTGCAGCACCCGGGCGCCGGAGAGCAGCGGCGGGGGAGGGGGAGAGGGCGGCGCGGCCGCCGGCGAGGTCCTCACCGACGTCGGCATCGAGGGGGAGACGATCCGCCTCGGCGTCCTCACCGACCTGACCGGCGTGTTCGCCGCGCTCGGCCAGGACATCACCAACGCCAACCAGCTGTTCTGGCAGGACAACCAGGTCTGCGACACCTACACCGTCGAGCTCGACGTCCAGGACACCGGCTACGTGCCGCAGACCGGCGTGCAGCTCTACAGCGGCATGGAGCCGAACATCCTGGCGATGCAGCAGACGATCGGCTCGCCGATCAACACCGCGCTGGCCCCGGAGTACGAGGCCGACCAGATCGTCAACTTCCCCTCGGCGTGGGCGCGCACCCTCACCGAGATCCCGGGCACCGGGGTCGTGGGTGCCACCTACGACGTCGAGCTGGCCAACGGCTACGCCTACATGTTCGAGCAGGGGCTGCTGGCCGAGGGCGACACCGTCGGGCACATCTACTTCGAGGGCGAGTACGGCGAGAACGGCCTGGCCGGCAGCGAGGCGGTGGCCGAGGAGCGCGGGCTGACCATCATCCCGGCGCAGATCAAGGCCACCGACCAGGACATGACCGCGCAGATCACCCAGTTCGCCGCGGCCGGGGTCGACGCCATCGCCCTGACCGTCGCGCCCACGCAGACCGCGTCCGCGGCCGGCGTGGCGGCGGCCCAGGGCCTGAACGTGCCGATCATCGGCAGCAACCCGGTCTTCGCGCCGGGCCTGCTGCAGGGCCCGGCGGCCCAGGCGCTCAAGGACAACCTGTACGTCGCCAGCCCGGTGTCGGCCTTCGACGCCCAGCCCGAGCTGCTCGAGCAGTACCAGGCTGCCTACCCGAACGTGCAGCCGAGCCTCGGCGTGCTCGTCGGCTACGGCATGAGCGCGATCATGAAGCAGGTCCTCGACGCGGCCTGCGAGAACGGCGACCTCACCCGCGAGGGCGTCCTGAACGCGTTCAACGAGCTCCAGGACGTCGACACCGGCGGGCTCGTCGTGCCGATCAACGGCTTCGAGACCGGGGTGTCGCCGAGCACGCAGAGCTTCATCCTGCGTCCGGCCGACGTCCCCGGTGGCGCCACCGTCGTCCAGGAGGCGTTCGAGGGCGAGTTCGCGCAGGGTCTGGCCTAAGCGCCACCCCGTCCGGCGGCGCTCCTCCCCACGCGGGAGGGGCGCCGTCGGCGCGTCCGGGCCGCCGAGGGGCAGACTCAGCCCTGCTGTCGGCGACGAACGAGGAGGACCCCGTGCGCGATGCGGTCATCTGCGAGCCCCTGCGGACCCCGGTGGGCGGCTTCGGCGGCTCCCTGCGCGACGTCCCGGTGCAGGACCTCGCCTCCACCGTCATCCGGGCACTGCTCGAGCGCACCGGCCTGCCGCCGGAGTCGGTGGACGACGTCCTGCTCGGGCACTGCTACCCGACCATGGACGCCCCGGCGCTCGGCCGTGTCGCCGCGCTGGACGCCGGCCTGCCGGTGACCGCCGCCGGCATCCAGCTCGACCGCCGCTGCGGCTCGGGCCTGCAGGCGGTGCTGTACGCGTCGATGCAGGTGCAGACCGGCGCCTCCGACGTCGTCCTGGCCGGTGGGGCCGAGTCGATGAGCAACGCGCCGTTCTACTCCACCGCCATGCGCTGGGGCGTCAAGCCCGGGCCGGGTGTGCTGCTGCAGGACGGCCTGGCCCGCGGCCGGGTGACCGCCGGCGGACAGCACCACCCGGTGCCCGGCGGCATGCTGGAGACGGCGGAGAACCTGCGGCGGGAGTACCGGATCGGCCGCGAGGAGCAGGACGAGTACGCGGTCCGCAGCCACCAGCGCGCCGCCGCCGCCGCCGAGGCGGGGCGATTCGCCGACGAGATCGTGCCGGTCACGGTGAAGCAGCGGAAGGGCGAGGTCGTCGTCGACCGCGACGAGCACATCCGCCCCGACTCCAGCGTCGAGACCCTGGCGAAGCTGCGCCCGATCCTCGGCAGGGACGACCCGGAGGCGACCGTCACCGCCGGCAACGCCAGCGGGCAGAACGACGGCGCCGCGGTCTGCGTGGTCACCACCCCGGAGAAGGCCGCCGAGCTCGGGCTGCGCCCGCTGGCGCGGCTGGTGTCCTGGGCGGTGGCCGGCGTCCCGCCGAAGACCATGGGCATCGGCCCGGTGCCGGCCACGGCCAAGGCGCTGGACCTGGCCGGCCTGAAGCTGTCCGACGTCGACCTGATCGAGCTCAACGAGGCATTCGCCAGCCAGGTGCTCGCCGTCGCCCGCGAGTGGGGCTTCACCGACGCCGACTGGGAGCGGACCAACGTCAACGGCTCGGGCATCTCCCTCGGCCACCCGGTGGGCGCCACCGGCGGGCGGATCCTCGCCACGCTGACCCGCGAGATGGCCCGCCGCGAGGCCCGCTACGGGCTGGAGACGATGTGCATCGGCGGCGGCCAGGGCCTCGCCGCGGTCTTCGAGCGGGCCTGAGGAAGGACCCCGTCCTCCTCTCACCCAGGGGAGCTGCTGCATGTCCGTGCCCACCGACCGGCAGCGGGTCGCGATCGTCACCGGCGCGGCCCGCGGCATCGGTGCCGCCACCGCGCTGCGGCTGGCGGAGGACGGGTTCGCGGTCGCGGTCCTCGACCTCGCCGAGGACGACGCGCGCGGCACGGCGCAGCGGATCGAGGCGGCCGGCGGCCGGGCCCTGGCCGTGGGTGCGGACGTCGGTGACGCCGACCAGGTGCAGGCCGCCGTCCAGCGGGTCGTCGCCGAGCTGGGCCCACCGGTCGTGCTGGTCGACAACGCCGGGGTCACGCGCGACAACCTGCTGTTCAGGATGACCGACGCCGACTGGGACCTGGTCGTGCACGTGCACCTGCGCGGGTCGTTCCTGATGACCCGCGCGGTGCAGCAGCACATGGTCGAGGCCGGCTGGGGCCGGGTGGTGAACCTGTCGAGCACCTCGGCGCTGGCAACCGCGGGCAGGCCGACTACTCGACCGCCAAGGCCGGGCTGCAGGGCTTCACCAAGACCCTCGCCGTCGAGCTGGGCAGGTCCGGCGTCACCGCCAACGCCGTCGCCCCGGGGTTCATCGCCACGGACACGACCCGGGCGACCGCCGAGCGGATCGGCCGCGACTGGGACACCTACGTCGCCGAGCGGGCCGCGGCCATCCCGGTGCAGCGGGCCGGGCAGCCGGCGGACATCGCGCACACGGTGTCGTCCCTCGTCAGCGAGGGCGCCGGCTTCGTCTCCGGCCAGGTCGTCTACGTCGCCGGCGGGCCTCGCTCATGACGTTCCGGGCGGCCCCCCTGCAGGGGCCCGCCGCGAGCCTGCGAGTGGCAGGGGGCAGGGGGCAGGGGGCAGGGGGGTCCTTCGTCAGGTCCGCAGCGGCTCCCAGTGGTGGGCCAGCGCCCGCTCGACGGCGCCGGCCATCCGCCGCACGTCGTCCTCCGTGCGCCCGGCGGGGACCTCTTCGAGGGACTGCCCGGTCAGCGCCGCGCAGTGCCCCCGCACGGCCTGCCGCTGCCGTTCGGTCCGCGCCTGCCAGCCGGTCTCGGCGAGCAGCGCGAACAGCCGCTCGACGACGGTGGTGTCCTGCCGGCCGTAGCTGCGGACCTGGGTGACCGCGAGGTCCAGCAGCGCGGCGTGGTCCCACGACGGGACGAGCAGCCGGGTCAGGCCGTCGTCGCCGGCCACCTGCCGGTGCCAGGTCTCCCGGGTGCTGAGCTGCCCCATCAGCGCCGAGACGTGCGAGAGGGCGTGCACGGCGGTCGTCGGGTCGTTGATGCCGGGGGACAGGGCGCGCGCGGCGATGTCGACCAGCTTGCGCAGCCCGTAGCTGGGGTCGGCGGCCGGGGACCGCTCGAAGGAGAGCTCGACGTGCCGCTCGAGCGCCGCCGCCAGCGCCTCGGCGGGTGGCTCGGCCACCGGGTCGTCGGTCCACACCCAGGCCAGCGGCGTCCCCGCCACGACCGACTCGCCGGGACGGCGGTCCAGCCGCAGCACCGCGCGCTCCCGCGACAGCAGGGCCAGCAGCGGCTCCTCCGCGGTCTGCACCAGGAACCCGCTGGCGCGGGCGCACACCGGCTGGGCGCGCGCGGGCACTCCCGGCAGCGGGTCGTCGGGGGAGTCGCCGTCCAGCTGCGCCGTGAGCCGGTCGATCGTCGCGGTGGCCTCCGCGTGGACGTCGCGCATCATCGTCTCGACGCGCAGCTGGCGGGTCTGGTGGGCCAGGAACGTCACCAGCGCCGCGACCGAGGCGAGGGCGAAGACGAACGCCACGGTCACCGACAGCCGGGGGACGAAGGCCGAGCCCTCGCCGGAGTCGTCGGCCGACCGCACGCTGCGCAGCACCACGAGCGAGTACACGAAGGTGGCCAGCAGCGTCCCCAAGCACAGCTGGACGATGCGGTCGCGCACGAAGGTCTGCAGCAGCCGCGGGCTGTACTGGCTGCTGGCCAGCTGCAGCGTCACGATGGTGAGCGAGAACAGCAGCGTCACCACCGAGATGACCGACCCGGCGATCGTCGAGAGGATGCCGCGCGCCGCCGACGGGCCGCCCTCGAACACCAGGGCCAGCGGCCGCTCACCGGATGCCTGCAGCAGCTCGTCGAGCACCGGCAGGCCGATGCCCAGGCCGATCGCCAGCAGGATGGCCGCGGTCGGCAGCGGCCACAGCGCACCGGTGACGGCGTTCCGGATCCGTGAGGGCCGGTCGTTCCGCGGGGTCACGACGACGGGTCCCGGTCCGGGAAGCGGGCGCGGGCCAGGGCGTACACGCCGAACGCGGCGAACCCGGTGGCGACGGCGCCCAGCAGCCACGGTCCCGCGGTGACCGAGGCGATGGCGGTCATCGCGCCGTCCAGGCCGGTGGCGGTGGAGACGTCGGCGGTGGTGGCCGCCCGCCACAGCAGCACCCCGACCAGGCCGAAGGCGATGCCCTTGGCGACGTAGCCGACCCGGCCGAGGGCCTCGATCGCCGGCTCCCAGCGGTCGGGGGCCGCGGGCAGGTCGATGTCCTTCATGAAGCCGCCGGTCAGCCCGCGCACCAGCGTGTACAGGCCGACGGCGACCACGCCGGCCGCGACGGCGTACACCAGCAGCGCCCCGCCCCGGACGTCCAGGGTCTCGTCGGTGAGGTCGCGGAGCCGCTCGTCGGCCTCGTACTCCAGGCCCAGGGCGAACAGCAGCCCGGTGGTCCCGAGGACGCCGTAGACGGCGGCCTTGGCCAGGCACTTCACGCAGACGAACGCCGCCCGCCAGCGGTGCTGCGGGTCCAGCAGCCCGTGCCACCACAGCAGCACCTCGCCGGCCTGCCACAGCGCCAGGGAGAGCATGCCCAGGCCGATCAGCACGAGCAGCACGGTCCCGCCGGGCGTGCCGGCGACCGCCTGCAGCGCGCCGGTCTGGTCGGCGTCGGTGCGGTCGATGCCGCGGGCCAGCTGCACCGCCAGCCAGCCGATCAGCAGGTGCAGGACGCCGTAGGCGACCAGGCCCACCCGCGCGACGGCCTCGAGCAGCGGGTGGTCGGTGACCTCGCGGGCGTGCTCGACCAGCCGGTGGACCCGGCCCCCCTGCAGTGGAAGGACCCCGTCCTCCTCACCGTTCGCAGGCTCACGGCGAGCCTCTGGACGGGGCCACGAGGGGCGTGGGGGAGGGGGGTCTGCCATCAGGTCCGCTCGGGGTAGCGGGCCCGGACCAGGCAGAAGGCGCCGAACGCGGCGATGCCCAGCGCGACGAGGGTGAGCAGCACCTGGCCGAAGGGCACGGACAGGATGCTCCGCAGGGCACCGTCCAGGCCGCTGGCGTCGGCCGGGTCGAAGGTGGCCGCGGCCCACACCAGCAGTGCGCCGACCAGGCCGAAGGCGATCCCCTTGGCCGGGTAGCCGGCCTGGCCGAGCCGGGTGACCAGGCGGGTGGCCTTCGCCGGGGCCTCGCGGAGGTCGATCTCCTGCAGGAACCGCTTCGTGAGGCCCTTGTGCACCAGGTAGGCGCCGATGCCGAGGATGACCAGGCCGATCAGGCCGACCAGCCACCGCCCGGCGGGCCAGCCGAAGATGCCGGCGGCGGCCTGCTGCTGCTGGCCCCCGGACTGCCCGCCGCCCGTGGCGTACCGGACGGCCAGCACCGCGATCGCCGCGTAGACGACGGCCTTGGCCACCGACTTGACGACCTTGACGGCCGCCTCCTTGCGGGCGTCCCCGTGCGCCGACAGGCTGCCGCGCCAGCGCAGCGCCTCGGCCGCCTGCCACACCGCGAGCGCCACCATGCCGAGCGCGACCACCCACAGCAGCACCGTGCCGAACGGCTGCTGGGCCAGGGTGGCCAGCGCGCCGCCCTGGTCTGCCTGCGCCGAGCTGCCGCCCACGCCCCAGGCCAGCTGGACGGCCAGCCAGGCGATGAGCAGGTGCACCACGCCGTAGGCGACCAGTCCGATGCGGGCCAGGTGCTCCAAGGTGTCGCTGTTGCCCGCACGGTCCGCGGCACCCGTCGCCCGACCCGTCGTCCCGCCCATGGCCGGTCCTCCTGCTCCCTGCGACCCCCCGTTGGACTCCCGAGCGTGGCACAGCGGCGACCCGCCCGCCCGACGCAGCGTGCGGCCGCCGTCGGCCCGTGGGGGACACTCGTCGTCGTGGTGAGCGGTGCAGCGATGACGGCGGTGGAGCGGACGAGCCCGGAGCAGGCCCGGCGGGCGTGGCCCCGCTGGCTGGCCGGCGGGGTCGCGCTGGGGGTCCTCGCCGTCGTCGCGGTGTCCTGGGCCGACGGTGGTGCCCGGCTGGTGCTGGGCGCGGCCGGCGTGCTCGCGGCCGGGCGGGGAGCGCAGCTGGCCGCCGGTGGCAGCCGACCCATCGGGACCGGCGCGGCGCTGGCCGGCGCGGTCGCCGTCGCGGTGGCGCTGACGTCGGCGACCGCGGCGGGCTGGGTGCTGCTGGCCGCCGTCCCGGTGCTGCTGCTCGCCGGGGCGCTCACGCTGCTGAGCCGCGGCGGAGCGGTGCGCCGTGGCGGGCAGGCCGCGCTCGTCTGGTGGGCGCTGGTCACCGGGCTGCTCGCCGTCACCGGGGTCCTCGCCGGCTGGGAGCGCGCGGCCGGCGGCGCCACCGTCGTGGCGGCGCTCGGCCTGGGGCTGCTCGGGGTCGTCCTGGTCGTCGGCGCCACCAGCCTGCGGGCCATCGTCTCGCGGCCCGCGCCGGCGCGGCCCGCGGCGTGCGCCGGCTGCGCGTGCAGCGCCGGGGGCTGCGGCATCCCGCGCTGACCTCCCGTGGCCGGTTCCGCACCGGTTCACCCCGGACGGAACGGGGCACCTCCGAGGGCGTGACCGGACACGTCTTCGTCGTCGGGGCGGACCTCCGGCGGCTGGTCTGCGACGACGTCCTGGTGCCCACCGACCGCTCGCTGCGGGTCACCGCCGAGTGGCGGCAGCTGCTGCCCGGCGACGTCGTCTCGCACGAGGACGCCGACGACCTCTGCCTGGACCTCTGCTGGGGCGGTGACGAGCGGGTGCTCGAGGTGCCCGGCGGGCGCGCCGGCGATCCGGGACGGGCGCTGTGGCTGGTCGACACCGTCGACCGGCGGTCCCGCGACGCCGACGAGGCGCTGCGCTGGCTGGTCGACGGTGCCCGGGAGGCACTGGCCGCCGTCGCCCGGCGGGAGGTGCCGACCCCGGTGCAGGGCCGGGCCCGCCGGCTGGTCGCGCTGCCGGCCCTGGGCACCGGCTGGGGTGGGGCCGCCGGGCAGCGCGGCACCCTGCTGCAGCGGTTGCTGCCGGTGCTGCGCGAGGGCGCCGCCGAGCACGGCCTCGACGTCGCGCTGGTGCTCCGCGGCCCCAGCGACCTGGCCGCGGCGCAGCGGGTCCGCCGCGGCGAGCCGGACAGCTGGGACCTGCCCGCGCACCTGCGGGAGCTGGCCGAGGACCTCGGCGAGCGGGCCCGCCGCGGGCAGCTGGCCGCCTTCGTCGGGGCCGGCGTGAGCGCCGCGGCCGGACTGCCCACCTGGGAGCAGCTGCTCGACGAGCTGGCCGGGCGGTCGGGCCTGGACGACGGGCTCCGGGCGGGGCTGTCCCACCTGCCGGCCCAGGACGCCGCGGCGCTGCTGGCCCGCGAGCTCGGCCGCGAGCAGCTGGAGGCCTTCGTCGAGGAGCGCTTCGGGCCCGGCCACTACGCGCTGGCGCACGCGCTCATCGCCGACCTGCCGGTGCAGGAGTTCGTCACCACCAACTACGACCCGCTGGTCGAGCTGGCCGCCGCCGACATCGGCCGCGACCTGTCGGTGCTGCCCTTCGACGACGCCGTCCCCGGCCGGCCCTGGCTGCTCAAGCTGCACGGGGACGCCGCGCACCCGGAGAGCATCGTGCTGACCCGTGAGGAGTACCTGCAGTTCGGCGACTCCCGCGCGGCCCTGGCCGGGGTGCTGCACTCGCTGCTGCTCACCCGGCACGTGCTGTTCGTCGGCACCTCGATGCAGGACGACGACCTGATCCGCATCGCCCACCAGGTGCGCAGCGCCATCCAGGCCCGTGGCGCGGCACCGCGGCGGCGCAGCGGCACGGTGCTCGCGCTGCGCGAGGACCCGTCCCGCGCCCGGCTGTGGGAGCAGGACGTGCAGACGGTGGCGATCGCGCCGGCGGACACCCCGTCCGCGGAGGCCGCCCGGCTGCTGGAGGTGCTGCTGGACTGCATCGGCTGCCTGTCCACCCCGCCGACCGGCTACCTGCTCGACCCGGCCTACCGCGGCATGCTGTCGGCGGAGGAGCGGACGCTGGCCGACGCGCTCGAGCAGGTGGCGGGCGTGGTGCCCGAGGGGGCGTCGTCCTCGGCGGTGGAGGAGGTCGCCGCGCTGCTGCGCCGGCTGGGCTCCCGGGGCGCCGCCGCGGGCGGGCCGCCGCCGGACGAGGCCAGCGCCCCGCGCGACGACCGCCTGCAGCAGCAGCGGCCCGGCTGAAAGAGGACCCCGTCCTCCCCACCCTTCGCAGGCTCAGGGCGGGACCCGGGACGGGGCCGCGGCAGGACCATGCGGACGGGCCGCCGTGTGAGCAGCCGGTGGCCTGGGCAGGGGCTCCCCGTGCGCCGACCCGAGAGCAGTCCCCTCCTGATCCTCAAGGGCTACGGCTGGCTGCCCGACGCCCGCCGCGCCCGTGGGCGTCGCACCGTCACCGCGCGGCTGGGTGGCCTGCCGGTGCTGGGCATCGAGGGCCCCGAGGCCGCCCGCTTCCTCTACGACGAGGACCACGTGCGCCGCGCGCACGCCATCCCCGAGCCGGTGCAGGGGACGCTGTTCGGCAAGGGTGCCGTGCACACCCTGGACGGGGAGGCCCACCGGGTCCGCAAGGCGATGTTCGTGTCGCTGCTCATGGACCCCGGGCGGATCGCCGCGCTCGTCGACTCCGCCACCGCCGCCTGGGACGCTGCGGTACCCGGCTGGGCGGCCCGCGACGAGTTCGTGCTGTTCGACGAGGCGGCCGAGGTGCTGACCCGCGCGGTGTGCTCCTGGGCCGGCGTCCCGCTGGCGGACGACGAGGTGCCGTCGGTGGCCCGCGACCTGACAGCGATGGTGGACGGCTTCGCCACCGCGGGGCCCCGGCACTGGCGCGCCCGCCGGGCCCGCGGCCGCCGCGAGGCGTGGCTCTCGGAGCTGGTACAGCAGGTACGCGGCGGCGCGGCGGCGGTGCCCGCGGGCTCGATCGTCGACGTCGTCGCCCGGCACCGGGACGCCGGCGGGGAGCAGCTGGACCCGCGCACCGCCGCGGTCGAGGTGCTCAACGTGATCCGGCCGACCGTGGCGATCAGCTGGTTCCTCGCCTTCTCCGGGCACGCGCTCGCCCGCTGGCCGCAGCACCGCGAGCGGCTGGCCTCGGGCGACCCGGTGTTCGCCGAGGCGTGGGCCGACGAGGTGCGCCGCTTCTACCCGTTCGCGCCGTTCATCGGCGGGCGGGCGCCCCGCGCGGTCGAGTGGGACGGCGAGCGGGTGCCCGAGCACTCGATGGTGCTGCTCGACCTCTACGGGCAGAACCACGACGCGGACCTGTGGGGCGACCCCTACGCGTTCCGGCCCGAGCGCTTCATCGGCCGCGAGGTCGGCGCCTACGAGCTGGTGCCCCAGGGCGGCGGGGACCCGCGCACCGGCCACCGGTGTCCCGGCGAGCAGGTCACCGTGGCCGTCCTGGCCGCGCTGGCCGTCCGGCTGGCCCGGCTGCAGGCCGACGTCCCCGAGCAGGACCTGACGATCTCGCTGCGGCGGATCCCGGCGAAGCCCGCGAGCGGAGTGGTCCTGCGGGTCCGCGGGACCGGCTGAACCGGGCCGGTCGCGCTGCGTCGCAGGCGCGCCGGAGGTGGCGACGGGTGCCCGTGCCGCGTGGTGTCATCGCCAGGCCGGTGAGGGGAGGACACGTGGGCAGGTGGCTGGCGCCGCTGATGGGTGTGGTCGGTCTGCTGACGCTCGTCGCCGGCATGGTCTGGGTCGAGCTGGACAAGGGCTCGATGGGCGGCGTGGGCGTCGCCGGCTCCGGGCTGGCCGTGCTCGTCCTCGCCGTCGTCCTCGCCGTGGGGGTCGAGCTGGTCACGCGCCACCGGCACGCGGTCCCGCGCCGCTGACCCGCTGCTGACCACGCTCGGATTCCTCAGCGAGGTCCGCGCAGCCCATCACCGCGCGCGTCATGCCGCACGACCTCGGGGTCGTGCGGCTGAGCGTGAGGTGGTGCGGTCAGGCCGCGGCGTCGAGGAGCGGTGGTCCGACCAGGATCTCGGTGCCGTCGGGTCGCCAGGTGTGCCATCGGCCGTCGGGTCGCCGCTCGACGCGGAAGCCGTGGTGGACCTTCGTGTGATGGCGTTCGCACAGCAGCGCGGAGTTCTCCAGGCTGGTTTCGCCGCCGTCGATCCAGGCGAGCAGGTGGTGCACGTCGCACCAGGAGGTCGGCGCCCCGCAGCCGGTGAACACGCAGCCGCCGTCGCGCACCTCCGCGGCGCGGCGCAGGTGCGGGGGGACCAGGCGCAGGCTGCGGCCGTGGTCCAGCGGCATCCCGTCGGGGCCCATCACGATCCGGGTGATCTGGCTGTCGCAGGCCAGCCACCGCGTGCGAGCGGCGGAGATGGCCGCGCCGCAGCCCAGCTCGCCGGCGCCGGGGTTGGTGCCGGGCCCGAACAGGTCCTCGGCGTCGATCTTCACGATCAGCTGCGGTTTGTGCCCGCGCAGCACCGGCAGCCGGCCGGCGGCCAGGGCGGTGTCGCACAGCTGCACCAGCGCATCGGCGAGCTGCTGGGACCGGGTCCGCTCGTCCCCGGCGGCCCGGCCGGCCTGCACCACCGCCTCCAGCGCGGTCTGCAGCCGCTCCCCGCCCACGGCGTCCAGGTCGAACCGGCCGGTGATGCTGCCGTCGGCGTGCCGGGTGATGGCCAGCCGGCGGCCCTCGGTGGGATCGGGCTCCGGGCCGTCGGCGTCCAGCCGGTCCAGGTAGTGCCGCACCGCCTTGGCCACATCGGCGCACGGCCGGGTCACCGCCACCTCGGTGAGCACCGCGTCCACCGCGGCCAGGTCCACGCCCTGCTCGGCGGCCAACGCCAGGGCCGCCGGCTCGGCCACCCGGCCCAGCACCGCCGCCTGCTCGCCGGTCACCGCACCGGCGGCGAACGCCGCCGCCATCCCCGGCAGGTGCGCCAGCGCCCGCCCGGCCCGCACCACCCCCGCGGCCTGGGCGTCGGACAGGTGACCGTGCCCGCGCAGCCAGGAGCCCATCGTCTTCAGCCCGTCGTGCTCCGCGGCGCCGGAGACCTCGCACTCCCGCACCGTGCGCGCCACCTCCGCCGCGATCCGGTTCTGCGCCACCAGCAGCGGACCCAGCCGCTCCAGCAGCGCCGGGCCGAACAACGGCGCCAGGTCCTCGCCGGCGAGGGCGTCGAGGGAGGCCAGCAGCTCGTCCACGACACCTCCCACCGGTTCGATCAAGTGTTCGAAGTCTAGCCGACGAACAGGTCCTCATCAAGACGAATCCGCAGCTCAGAGGCTCGTCCACAGATGTCGCGGCTGTCTTGACAGCGACGAACGAGGCGTCCTCCGCGGCAGGTCCCGGTGGTGGTGGACAGGGTCGGTGGTCGTTGTCAGCGCTCACCGCCACACGACGCTCGGACGGTGACATGAGGCGCCCCTCGGATGACTGCCCGCGCACCACGACGGCCGTGCGGTCGTTGCTCAGCAGGCGGTGGTCTCACACACCTGCAAGAGGACGGCGCGCTCCACCAGCCCGGCCGTCGACGTGCGCCGACGGTTCGTCGAACGCCCGGCCGCAGCGTTGGTGCGCCCACCAGCAGGAACGCGCTCGACGAGCGGTCAGGCCAGCCGGAAGAGCTCCGGCGGCAGCTCGCCGGGGGAGAGCACGCCGAGCCGCTGGGTGGCCCGGGTGAGCGCCACGTAGAGGTCGTTGTGCCCGCGCACGCCCTCGTCGACCACCCGACGGGGGTCGACGACGAGCACCGCGTCGAACTCCAGCCCCTTGGCCTCGCCCGGCGTGAGCACCACGGGGCCCCGGGAGGAGTCGGCGTCCGGACCGGAGGTGACGACGTCCACCCGCGCCGCGACCGCGGCGGTCAGCTCGGCCACCCGGCTGGCCGGCGCGACGACCGCGGTGGTGCCCTCGTGTGCCGTCCAGCCCTCGACGACCTCGGCGACCCGGCCGGCCAGGGCGGCCTCGCCGGTCACCTCCGCCCACGGGGCCGCGGTGCCCGGCCGCACCGAGCGCGGGGCGCTCGCCCCGCTGCCGCCGGCGGCGAGGACGTCGGCGGCGACGGCCATGATCTCGGCCGGCGTCCGGTAGTTGACGGTCAGCTCCGCCAGCCGCCAGGCCTCCCCGACGTGCGGTCGCAGCGTCTCGTCCCACGCGGCGGCGCCGGCGAGGGTGCCGGTCTGGGCGAGGTCGCCGACGGCGGTCATCGACCGGGTCGGGCAGCGGCGCACCAGCAGCCGCCAGGCCATGGGGGACAGCTCCTGGGCCTCGTCGACCACGACGTGCCCGAAGGTCCAGGTGCGGTCGGCGGCGGCCCGCTCGGCGGTGGTGCGGGTGTCGACCGCCCGCTGCCGGTCGGCCAGCTCCTCGGCGCTGATCAGGTCGCCGGCACTGAGCACCTCGGCCTCCAGGTGCTCGTCCTCCAGGTCGATCGAGCGCGACCCGTGCAGCACGTCGAGGGTCTCCTGCGCCTCGGCCAGCCGGCGGCGGCGGTCCCGCTCGGCGCGGGCCCGTTGCGCGCTGTCGTCGAAGCCGAGCAGCTCCTCGGCCTCCTCCAGCAGCGGGACGTCGGCCGGCGTCCACCGCTCGGAGGACATGGCCGACCCCCGCGGGCGGTGCAGCAGCGCCCGGTCGGCCTCGGACCACCCCGGCGTCGCGGCGGTGGTGCGCGCGGGGTCGGCGTACAGGTCGGTCAGCAGCCGCTCGGGGGTGAGCACCGGCCACAGGTCGTCGACGAGCAGCCGGACGGCCGGTTCCTCGGCGACCTCGCGGCGCAGCGCGGCGGTGTCCTCGCGGTCGAGCAGGTCCGCCCCGCCGTCGATGCCCAGGCCGATCCGCTCGGCGTAGCGGCGGGTGAGCAGGTCGACGACGCGGCGGGCGAACACCGGCCGGGCGAGGTTGTGCAGCCGCTCGGCCCGGCGGGCGGCGTTCTGCGCGCGCTTCACGTCGATGGGCCGCAGCCGCAGCGCGAACCCGTCGACGGTCACCTCGCGCGGGGCGTCGGGCACGACCTGCCGGCCGGCGACGGCGCGCTCGAGCACCTGCACCATCTCCAGCCGGCCCTTGACCGCGGCGGTCTCCGGCGACTCGGTGCCGCGGGCGTCCAGGCCGGGCCGCAGCTGGCCGAGCCCGGCGAGCAGCACGCCGGTCTCCCCGAGGGAGGGCAGCACGTCGGCGATGTAGCGCAGGAAGGTGGGCGTGGGGCCGACGACGAGCAGGCCGCGGCGGGCCAGCCGCTCGCGGTACGTGTAGAGCAGGTAGGCGGCGCGGTGCAGCGCGACGGCGGTCTTGCCGGTGCCCGGCCCGCCCTGGACGACGAGGACGCCGCGGTCGTCGGCGCGGATGATGCGGTCCTGCTCCGCCTGGATGGTGCGGACGATGTCGGTCATCCGGCCGGTGCGCGCGGTGTCCAGCGCCGCCAGCAGCGCGGCCTCGCCGGTCAGCCCCGACCCGGTGACCCCGTCGGTCAGCACCTCGTCGTCCAGCCGGACGACGGTGCGCCCGCGGGTGCGGATGTGCCGGCGGCGGGAGACGCCGAGCGGGTGCACCGGGGTGGCGGTGTAGAAGGGCCGCGCGGCCGGCGCCCGCCAGTCGACCAGCGCGGGGTCGCCGCCGGCGTCGTCGGCGGCCAGGCCGATCCGGCCGATGTAGAGCGGGCCGTCGTCGGTGCGGTCGATCCGGCCGACGCACAGGCCGGCCTCGGCGGCGTCCAGCGCGGTCACCCGCTCGGTCTGGAACCGGACGGTGGCGTCGCGCTCCTGCAGCGCCTGCGGGTCGACCGCGGGCCACGCGATGGCCTGCTTCAGCCGCCGGTCGGCCAGGTCGCGGGCCGCGTCCAGGCGGCCGTAGAGCTCCTCCACGTACTGCTGCTCGGCGTCGATCTCGGGGTGGGGTACGACATCGGACTGCGTCGTCGGCACTGCTCTCCCCAGGTGTCGGTACTCGTCCTGCGAGAACGGACGAACGCCCATGGTGCCCCCGCATTCCCGCCGCGGGGGGCAGGCGCCCGGACCGTCGCGGGGCTCACAGCCGGTCGAGGCGGACCCCGGCCAGGAGGCCGACCAGGGTGCCGGCCAGCTCGGCCGGGCGGCTCAGTGCGACGAGGTGGCCACCGGGCAGCTCCCCGACCGGCAGGCCCAGCCGCTCCCCGGCCACCCTGCGCTGGAAGTCCACGGGGAAGAACCGGTCGTCCCGACCGGCCAGGACCCGGGTCGGGACGTCGGGCCAGCCGGGCAGCGGCCACGGCTCGGTGAACGGCGTCCCGGACTGGGCGAACGGGGCGGGTGCCCCCGCCAGGACCTCGGGCGGCACGTCGTGGGTGAACGCGTCGTCATCGTCCAGCGGCCAGCCGTGCGCCCGCGCCGCCTCCGCACGGGCCTGCTCGTGGCCGGTCGCGGTCCACCACTCGGCGCCGGTCTCGCCCGGCAGCGGGACCATGGCGTTGAGCAGGACCAGCAGGTCGACCGGCACGCGGTCGCAGACCAGCGGCGCGGTGAGCCCGCCCATCGACTGGCCGACGACCACCAGCGGCCGGGCGGAGCCGGCGGTGGCGACCGCCACCGCGTCCGCGTACCGCCCGAGACCGGCGGCGTCGTCCCCCGCGGGCAGGTCGACGGCGACGGCGGCACAGCCGCGCCGCTCCAGCTCGGGCACCAGGCGGTGCCAGTACCAGGCCCGGCCGCCGGCTCCGGGGACGAGGACGAACGTCGCGCGCACGTCCTGCTGACCGCCGGCCGGGACCGGACTCATCGCCGGGCGCGGCGGGCGGCGGCGGCCCAGTGCGGAGCGCCGATCCGGTCGGCCAGCGCTGCGGCGGCGGACAGGTGCGCGGCCGCGTCGTCCCGCCGGCCGAGCGCCCCGGCGAGCAGGCCGAGGTAGAGGGCGACCGGGCCGGGGCAGACCAGCCCGCTGCCGGCGGCCAGCTCACCGGCGGCGGGCAGCAGGTCGGTGTACAGCCGCTCGGCCGCCCGCCGGTCCCCGCTGCGGACAGCGGCCAGCGCGGCCAGGCAGCCGCGCGCCTCGTACAGGTGGCCGGGTGCCGGGTCGACGCGGCCGGGTGCCACGACGTCCGGCGCGTCCAGGCAGGCCAGCGCCAGCGGCAGCAGGCCCTCCTCGACACCGGTCATCCCGGTGCCCCGCAGCCGGGCCGCGGCGGCGCGGTAGGCCGCCGCCGCTTCGTCCCCGCGCCCCGCCACCGCCAGCCGGAGCGCGGCGTACCCACCGGTGAAGGCGCCGGCCAGCGGCAGGTCGTGCTCGCGGGCCAGGGCGTCGACGGCGGCGGCGGACCGGTCGGCGGCGTCCAGGTCGGCGAGCGCGGCGCGGGCCTGCAGGGTGACCAGGTGGCCGAGCACCTCGAACGGCACCAGACCGGGGGAGCCGGCGGCCAGCTCCACCAGCTGCTCCCCGACGGCCGCGCGCTCGGGCGCCAGCCCGGCCCGCCCGAAGGTCTGCAGGAAGCGGCCGTCCAGCGCCACGGCCAGCAGCCGCCGGTCGCCGAGCCGCCGGGCGATCCGCTCGGCCTCGCGGGCGGCGGCCCCACCCCGCGGGCCGGGGTCGGCCCGGCGCTCCATCGCGACGGTGGCCAGCAGCCGGGCGCGCTCGGCGGCGTGGCCAGGGGGGAGGCCGGCCAGCGCCCGCTCGGCGACCGCGACCAGGTGCGCCGAGAGCGCCTCGTCGTCGTTCGTCGTCCACACCGCCGGGACGTCGAACGCGCCCAGCACCCGCGCGGTCAGCACCGGGTCGCCGACCGCCTCGGCCACCTCGACCGCCGCGGCGCGGTGCTGCCGGGCCAGGTCGAGCCGGCCGCCGACGGCGAGCGTCCGCACCAGGCCGGTCAGCGCGACCAGCCGCTCGCGGGCGTCGCCGCCGCCGGCGCGGTCGAGGGCGTCCAGCACCGCCTGCCAGAGCCGGGCCGCCGCGGAGACGGCGGTGCGCCGCTCGGCCCGCTCGGCGGCGGCCCGGGCGGCGGCGGCGACCTCGGCCGGGTTGGCGCGCTCGCCGGCGGCGACGAGGTGGTGGGCGACCGCCTCGACGTCCCCGGGCCGGGATCCGGCCAGCCAGCGGCCGGCGGCGGCGTGCCAGCGCGCCCGGCGCGGACCGGGCACGTCGGCGTAGAGGGTCTCCTGCACCAGGGCGTGCGAGAAGCGCAGCCGGTCGGCGCCGGCCTCCTCCAGGAAGCCGGCGAGCAGCGCGGCCTCGACCGAGCCGAGCACCGCGTCCTCGTCCCCGGCGAGCGCGGCCAGCAGCTCCACGTCGGGCTCCGGGCCGAGGACGGCGGCCTGCCGCAGGTGGGTCCGCGCCTCCGCCGGCAGCGCGGCGAGACGCGCGCGCAGGACGTCGCGGACGCCGGCCGGCACGGTCGCCAGCGCCGCCTCCCCGCCGTCCTCCCACAGCCGGACCAGCTCGCGGACGAAGAACGGGTTGCCGCCGCTGCGCCGGTGCACCGCGCGGGCCTGGTCGGCGGGCATCGCGCGGTGGGTGAGCACCCGCACCAGCTCGCCCACCTGGTCGGCGGTGAGCCCGCCGAGGTAGACCCGGTGCGGGGCGCTGCGGGCGGCCCGGCCCAGGGCCGCGGCGAGCGGGGCGGCGACCTCGGTGGAGCGGTAGGTGCCGACCAGCAGCACCGGGCCGGCCGCGGGGTCGGCAGCCAGCGTGGTCAGCAGCGCGAGGGTCTCCTCGTCGGCCCGGTGCAGGTCGTCGAGCACGACCAGCGCCGGGCCGCGTCCGGCCAGCGCGGCGGGAAGGGCACGGGCCCGGGCGAACCGCGCCGCAGCCGGGTCCTCCGCGCCGTCGCCGGGGACCGGCAGGTCCAGCTGCCCGGCGACCTGGGCCCAGGGCCAGGCGGCGGGTGCGCCGGGCACCTCGGGGCTGGCGCCCCAGCCGGCCGCCCAGCCGTCGGCGCGCAGCCGGTCGGCCAGCAGCCGGGCCAGCGTGGTCTTGCCGGCGCCGGCCACGCCGGAGAGCAGCACCAGCCGCGGCGCGCCGCTGGTGCGCACCTCCGCGGCCGTCCGCAGCAGCCCGGCGAGCTCGTCGGCGCGGCCGACGACGCCGGCCCCGGGATCCAGGACCGGCGCGGGCGGCGGGACGGCCGGGCGGGGCACGAGGTGCGGGGCCTGGGCGAGGACGTCGGCCTGCAGCTGCCGCAGCGCCGGGCCCGGGTCGATGCCGGCCTCGGCGCGCAGCACGTCGCGGGCCCGCCGCAGCTGCGCCAGCGCGTCGCCCTGCCGGCCCGAGCGGTAGAGCCCCAGCGCGAGCAGCCGCCAGACCTCCTCGCGCAGCGGCGCCGTCGCGACGAGCGCCTCCAGCTCGGCCACCGCGGTCGCCGCGCGGCCGAGCGCGATCGCGGCCTCGGCGCGGCGCTCCAGGGCGACCAGCCGCAGCTCCTCCAGCCGGGCGGTCTCGGCGCGGGCCCAGGCGGCGCCGGCCACCTCGGCGTAGGCGGCGCCGCGCCACAGCGCCAGCGCCCCGTCGAGCGCCGCGTGCGCCTCGGCGGGCCGGCCGCCGGCGAGCAGCGCACCGGCCGCGTCGACGGCGGTCTCGAAGCGGCCCGCGTCGGTGTCCTCCGGCGCGACGCGCAGCGCGTAGCCGGGGGCGGCGGTGACCAGCAGGCGGGGCGGTGTGCGGGGCGGCCGGTCGGGCTCCAGCGCCCGGCGCAGCGCGCCGACGAAGGTCTGCACCGCGCCGACGGCGCCCGCAGGCGGGTCGTCCCACAGGTCGTCGACCAGCCGGGCCACCGACACCACGCGGCCGCGCGCGACCAGCAGCCGGGCCAGCACCTCGCGGTGCCGGGGGCCGCGCAGGTCGAGCAGCCGCCCGCCGTCCTCGGCCTGCAGCGGGCCGAGCACCCCGAACACCACCATCTCGGCGGGGACGCTACGTCACCCGGCGGACGCCGATGAGCGCGTGCTGACCGGCTGCTGATCGGCGCCGCCGAGGGTGGTGCCCATGAGCACCCCCACGATCCCCGGCTTCACCCAGCAGCGCGTCGACGTCGCCGACGGCGTCGCCCTCAACGTCGCCACCGGCGGCTCGGGCAGCCCCGTCGTCCTGCTGCACGGCTTCCCGCAGACCCACCTGATGTGGCGGCACGTCGCGGTCGACCTGGCCGCGGAGCACACCGTCCTGTGCCCGGACCTGCGCGGCTACGGAGCCAGCGACAAGCCCGCGGACGACGGGCGGACCTACGCGAAGCGGACCATGGCCGCCGACGTCGTCGCCGCCGCCCGCGCGCTCGGGCACGACCGGTTCGCCCTGGTCGGCCACGACCGCGGCGCGCTGGTCGCCATCCGCGCCGGCCTGGACCACCCCGACGTCGTCACCCACCTGGGCAGCCTCGACGTGCTGACCAACCTGGACACCTGGGACGTCCTGTCCGGGCTGTCGGCCTCGGTGGCCTGGCACCTCTACCTCATGGCCCAGCCGGCCGGGCTGCCCGAGGCGATGATCGCCGGGGCGGCCGACGCGTTCTTCGGCTCGTTCCTCGACGCCTGGGCGAACGACCCGGCCGCGATGCCGGCCGACGTCCGGGCCGAGTACCTGCGCGCCTCGCGCGAGGCGGTCCCCTCGATCGTTGCGGACTACCGAGCCTCGGCGCACGTGGACGTCGAGCACGACCGGGCCGACCGCGAGGCGGGCAACCGGCTGCGCATGCCGGTGACCGTGCTGCAGCAGGACTGGGGTCCCGAGCTCAGCTCCGGCGCCGCCGCGATGTGGGGCGCGTGGGCGACCGACCTCGACCACCGCACCGTCTCCTCGGGGCACTTCATGGCCGAGGAGGCGCCGGGCGAGGTGATCGCCGCGATCCGGGGCCTGCTGGCCCGCTGAGGTCGTGCGCCGGGTGGCGAGCTGTCGTCGACTCCGGCCCGTGAGACGACGACGGCTCGCCACCCGGTGCGAGGGAGCGGCTCGGCACCGCGGGCTCGGCCCTCGTCGACCCCGTCCGGGCGCGGACCCGCCGCGCCACGCGGGACGGCGCGCGCAGCCGGGCACGGACGGCAACCCCGTGGTCACCTCGATGACACGAAGGGTGCCTAACGTCGCCGGTGCGACCCCAGGAGGTGCCCCATGAGCCCGATCACGACCGACCGCCAGACCGACCCGCGACTGCGACGCCGGCCGGTGCGCACCCGCCCGCGCATCGACCGCAGCGCCTGGACGTGCCCGAACTGCCAGCGGGAGACCCTCCCGCCGCGCAAGCGCTGCGCCGACTGCGGCACGTCCCGCTACTGAGGCCCCGTCCGGAGGCTCACCGCGAGCCTGCGAGCGGTGAGCGGGACGGGGTCCTTCACCGGGCCGGTGGCGCTCCGCGCAGCCGGACGACGGCCGCGCGGTGCCGGCGCCGGCCGACCAGCCGCCAGGCCAGCCGGGACGGCGTCGGCAGCGCCGCGAGCAGCCGTGCCCGGTCGGTCGCGGAGGCGTCCTCGAGCGCCAGCACCCGCTCCCGCCGCGACAGCGGGCAGCGCGCCGACCGCCTCACCTCCGCCCACGCCGCGGGGGAGAGGTGCTCGGCGAGCAGCGGCAGCAGCTCGCGTTCCTCCTCGGCGGTCTGCGCGTCGACGGCGTCGGCCAGGTCCAGACAGGCCAGGGTGAAGGCGTCGCGGGCCCGGTCGGACCCCGCGACCGCCCACTGCCGTGCGGCGGTGGACAGGTCGCGCAGCCGGTGGTCGAGGCCGGCGACGCGGGCGGTCCAGGTCTCCACCCGCGGCCGGGCGGCCGGCGCCGTGCGCAGCAGCGCCGGCCACAGCAGCCCGCGCTCGACGGCGTGGTGGTGCAGCAGCAGCCGGCCCAGCAGGTCGGCGTGCCGGGTGAGGACCCTGGTGCGCTCGGCGTCGTCGGCCGACGCCCACGCGGCCAGGTCGGCGAGCAGCCGCAGCTCGCGGCGCACCAGCCGGTGCAGCAGCAGCTCGGCGGCGACGGCGGGCGGGTGCGGACCGGCCGGGCGGTCGTCGGCCGCGGGTGTCCGCGGGGTGAGGAAGCGGGGGAGCGCCGCGGCGGGGGGCATGGGAGACCTCGGTACGGCGGGGGTGGCAGGGCCGTTGCCCAGCGTAGGGACGCCGGCGTCCCGGGGACCAGGGCTCTCGGTCCCTGGTGCGGCGGGACGGCGGGGCGTGCGACGGCAGCTCGGTCACGACGCGCGGCGGGGGGAGGGACAGGAGGGGGCCCCGGCGGTTACCTTGCGGCCGTGAGCGTGATCGCCCGCAACCGGGTCCGCGTGAGCGGGGTGGACGACGGGCGGCCGATGGTCTTCGCGCACGGGTTCGGGTGCGACCAGGAGATGTGGCGTCTCGTCGTCCCGGCCTTCGAGCCCGACCACCGGGTGGTGCTGTTCGACCACGTCGGCTCCGGACGGTCGGACCTGTCGGCCTACGACCCGGTGAAGTACAACGCGCTCGACGGGTACGCCGACGACGTCGTCGAGATCTGCCGCGAGCTGGGCCTGGACGACGTCGTGTTCGTCGGGCACTCGGTGAGCGCGATGATGGGCGTCCTGGCCGCGGCGCGCACCCCGGGGCTGTTCGGCGCCCTCGTGATGGTCGGGCCCAACCCGCGGTACGTGGACGACGGCGACTACACCGGCGGCTTCAGCCGCGAGGACATCGCGGCGCTGCTGGAGTCGCTGGACAGCAACCACCTGGGCTGGTCGGCCGCGATGGCGCCGGTGATCATGGGCAACCCCGACCGGCCCGAGCTGACCGCCGAGCTGACCAACAGCTTCTGCCGCACCGACCCCGACATCGCCCGGCAGTTCGCCCGCGTCACCTTCCTGTCCGACAACCGCGCCGACCTGCCCGGCGTCCGGGTGCCCACGCTGGTGCTGCAGTGCAGCGACGACGCGATCGCCCCGGAGCCGGTCGGCCGGTACGTGCACGCGCAGGTGCCCGGCAGCGTCTTCACCCAGCTGGCGGCCACCGGACACTGCCCGCACCTGTCGGCGCCGGAGGAGACGGTCGCCGCGATCCGGGCCTTCCTGGAGTAGCGCCGGCGATGGACGAGCCGCGGCGATCCGACCCCCGGGAGGGCCCGGCGGGGCTGCGCCGGCTGCTCGAGGACGACCCGGCCGACCTCTACGAGAACGCCCCCTGCGGGTACTTCTCGGCGCTGCCCGACGGCCAGCTGGTCAAGGCCAACCGCACCTTCTGCGAGTGGACCGGGCGGCCGCTGGGCGAGCTGATCGGCACCCGCTTCCAGGCCCTGCTCAGCGTCGGCGGCCGGGTCTTCTACGAGACCCACCTGGCGCCGCTGCTGCGCATGCAGGGGATGGTCCGCGAGGTGGCGCTGGACGTCGTCCGGGCCGACGGGTCGATGCTGCCGTGCCTGCTCAACGCCGTCGAGGTGCGTGACGACCGCGGCGCCCCGCTGCTGGTGCGGGCCACGGTGTTCGAGGCGACGTCGCGGCGCCGCTACGAGCGCGCCCTGCTGGCCGCGCAGCGGGCGGCGGCGGAGTCCGAGCGCCGCGCGCACACGCTGCAGCAGGTGGTGTCCGAGCTGTCGGCGGCGTCCTCGGCGCGCGACGTGGCCGAGGTGATCGTGCGCCGCAGCCGGGAGGCCGTGGGCGCCAGCGGCGCCGCGCTGTGGCTGGCGGCCGAGCGGCGGGCGAACCGGCGGGACGAGGCCTCGGTGCCGCCGCTGGAGCTGGTGGCCAGCGACGGCATCCCCGCCGGCCTGCTCGAGGCGATGGAGGCCGCGGCGCTCGGCGGTGCGGAGCTGGTGCGCGACGGCGGGGTGCACACGGTGCCCCGGGGGGCGGGGCTGCGGGCGGTGTGGCCGGGGCTGGCCGACGCGATGGCCGAGGCCGAGCAGGAGGCGCTGGTCGTCGTCCCGGTGGACGCCGACACCCGGCACCTGGGCGCGCTGGTCCTGCTGCTCGGGGTGACCGGGGACAGCGGGCTGATCGACCTGACCCCGCCGGGGAACCGGGGCTCGCTGGTGCAGGCCGACGCCGACCTGCTGGCCACCGTCGGACGCCAGGCCGGCCAGGCGCTGGAGCGGGTGCGGCTGTTCGAGGAGACCGCGCGCGCCGCGGAGCGCTCGGCGTTCCTGCTCGACGCGGCGCGGCTGATGGCCGCGGCCGGCGACGTCGTGGAGACCGCGGAGCGGCTGGCCGAGCTCGCCGTGCCGCGGCTGGGCGACCTGTGCGTCATCGACCTGGCCACCGAGCACGGGCTGACCCGCCCGGCGGCCCGGCACGGCGACCCGGCGCGGCGGGCCCTGGTCACCGAGCTGGAGGAGCGGCACCTGCCGCAGCGCGGGGCGCCGCACCCGAGCGCGAAGGCGATGCAGGAGGGCCGGACGGTGTGGATCCGCGAGATCACCGACCGGTGGCTGGCCGAGGTCACCGCCGACCCGCGGCACCTGGAGGTGGCCCGGACGCTGGACCTGGTGAGCATGGTCTGCGTGCCGCTGGTGGCCGGGGGGCGTTCCCTCGGCGTCATCACGCTGTGCAGCGACCGGCGGCGCGGGCCGTTCACCCCGGCCGACGTGGAGGTGGCCGAGCAGCTCGCGCTGCAGGTGTCGCAGGTGGTCGACAAGGCCCAGCGGCTGGAACTGGAGACCCGGACCTCGCACACGCTGCAGGGCATCCTGCTGCCCCCGCCGCCCCCGCCGGTGCCGGGCCTCGCGGCCGCCGTCCGGTACCTGCCGGCCAGCCGCGGGGCCGACGTCGGGGGCGACTTCTACGACGTCGTCCCGCTGTCCGGCGGGCAGGTGGCCCTCGCCGCGGGGGACGTCGTCGGCCACGACATCACCGCCGCCGCGGTCATGGGGCAGCTGCGCAGCGTCCACCGGGCGCTGCTCGGCGACCGGCCACCGCCGAGCGCGGTCATCGACCGGCTGCAGGCCGTCTGGCCACTGCTGGGCCTGCCGCGCATGGCGACCGCGCTGTTCGCGGTGCTCGACCCGGCCACCGGCGGGCTGCGGGTCGCCTCCGCCGGGCACCTCCCGCCGCTGCTGGTGACCGGCGGGGCCGCGGAGCTGCTCGACGTGCGACCCACCCGGATGCTCGGTGCGCCGCCCGCGCCCGTGCCGGCCGTGGAGTGGGACGGGGTGCTCGCGCTCGGAGCGACCCTGCTGCTCTACACCGACGGGCTGGTGGAGAGCCGGGACGCCGACCTGGACGAGGGGCTCGCCGCGCTGATCGACGCCGCGGTGCGGGCCGGCACCACCGACCCCGACGAGCTGTGCGACCGGTTGCTGGCCGAGCTCGCCGGCGGGGTGCGCGCCGACGACGTGGCGCTGCTGGCGATCACCCGGCGTCCGTAGCGGTTCCGGGCGGACGGGCGGGCGACGCCCCTGGCGCGCGGTCGGCTCGCGCGCGACCATCGGCGCAGGGCACGTGCGGCGCGGGAGGCGGCCATGGAGCGTCGACCCAACCCGGGGGCCATCAACCCGGTCACGCAGTCGATCGACGGGGCCACCGGCGACATCACGATGTCCGGCGACGCGATGCGCTGGTCGCCGGAGCTGGCCGACGGCCAGGTGGGGGAGCGCGGGCTGGGGCCGGCCGCGTTGCCGGGGGTGGACGTCGCCGTCGGCTTCGGGGCGCTCATCGGCCTGGACGGCCCGGGGGTGCGGCGGCTGGTGTCCGGCGCGGTGACCTCGCTGGCGACGGTGGCCGGTGACGTGGTCGCCGAGCTGCGCCAGCTCACCCGGGCCCCCGAGGAGGACGACGAGGACCTCGACGACGACGAGCAGCCACCCCCCGACCCGCCGCCGTCCTCGGCCTGATCGCGACCGCGACGCGGCCGCGCCGCCGTCGGTGCCGCCCTGTAGAACCGACAGGTGCACAGCCACACCGACGTGGGGAGCCGCACCGCATGAGCAGTCCGCTGACCCTGGCGCCCGCGCCGCCGTCCGAGGCCGCCGAGGAGGTCCGCGCGCAGGTGCGGCAGTTCCTGGCCGAGGAGCTGGCCGCGGGCACCTTCACCACCCACGTCGACACCTGGCTGTCCGGGGTCGACCCGGCGTTCTCCCGCAAGCTGGGCGAGCGCGGCTGGCTGGGGATGACCTGGCCGAGGGAGTACGGCGGGCACGAGCGCTCGGCGATGGAGCGGTACGCGGTCACCGAGGAGCTGCTCGCGGCGGGCGCCCCGGTGGCGGCGCACTGGATCGCCGACCGGCAGTCCGGGCCGAACCTGCTGCGGTACGGCACCGAGGCGCAGCGCCGGGAGATCCTGCCGCGGATCGCCGCCGGGGAGTGCTTCTTCGTGATCGGCATGAGCGAGCCGGACTCCGGGTCGGACCTGGCCTCGATCCGCACGAAGGCGGTGCGTGACGCCGGCGGGGACTGGGTGGTGACCGGGGCGAAGGTGTGGACGTCGAACGCGCACCTGTCGCACTACGGGATCGTGCTGGTGCGCACGTCGGCGGCCGATCCGGCCGACCGGCACGCCGGGCTGTCCCAGCTGCTGGTGGACCTGTCGCTGCCGGGGATCACGATCAACCCGATCCGGATCCTCGACGGCGGGCACCACTTCAACGAGGTGGTGTTCGACGAGGTGGTCGTCCCCGGGGACATGCTGCTCGGGGAGGAGGGCGCCGGCTGGCACCAGGTGACCGCGGAGCTGGCGTTCGAGCGGTCCGGGCCGGAGCGGTTCCTGTCGACCTACCCGCTGCTGGCGGAGTTCGCCCGGCGGGCGTGCGACACCGGGGACGCCGCGCAGCTCGGCGCGCTGGGGCGGCTGTCGGCGCGGCTGCTGGCGCTGCGGCAGCTGTCGCTGCGGATCGCGGCGGCGCTGGACCGCGGCGAGCTGCCCGACATCCCCGCGGCGCTGGTCAAGGACGTGGGGACGACGTTCGAGGCCGACGTGGTCGACGAGATCCGGCGGGTGGTCGAGGTGGTCCCGTCGCTGGACTCGCCGGACCCGCTGGGGCGGGCGCTGGCCGAGGCGCAGCTGCACGCGCCGGGCTACACGCTGCGCGGGGGGACCAACGAGATCCTGCGGGGCATCGTCGCGCGCGGGTTGGGTCTGCGATGACGACGGCGAGCGGGCATCGCAGCGAGGCGGCCGCCGACAGGGAGGGAGCATCGCAGCGAGGAACGAGCGAGGAGCGGACCGACCGCGGAGGCGGCCTGGGCCTCGGAGCGAGGAGCGCAGCGAGCGCGGAGTCGAGCCAGGGAGCACTGCGCTGATGGCATCGGAGCAGGACCTGGTGGTCGGGACCGTCCGGGACATCCTCGCCGGCCACGAGCCGTTCGTGCTCACCGCGGACACCGCCTGGGACGCCGGGCTGTGGGCCGACCTGGCCGGGGCCGGGCTGACCGGGGTGGGCCTGCCCGAGGAGGCCGGCGGCTCGGGCGGCGAGCTGGCCGACGCGGTGGCCGTCGTCCGCACGCTGGCCGCGGGCGCCGGTGCGGTGCCGGTGGCCGAGCAGCTGCTGGCCGCCGGTCCCGCGCTGCTGGCCGCGGACCTGGACCTGCCCGACCCCACCGCACCGCTGACGCTGGCGGTCGCCGGCGCGGTCACCGCCGAGCCGTCCGACGACGGGGACGGGCCGGGCCGCTGGACGCTGACCGGCACCGCGACCGACGTCGCCTGGGCCGGGGTGGCGCGGCACGTCGCGGTGCTGGCGGGCGCGCCGGCGGGCATCGAGGGCGCGGTGCTGGCGCTGGTGGACGCCGAGGGGCTGGCCACCAGCGACGCCCGCAACCTGGCCGGGGAGCCGCGCGGGTCGCTGGTGCTGGGTGGCGCGCCGGCGTCCGGGGCGCTGCTGACACCGGCCGGGGCCGGGCAGGTGCGCGCCCGGTACGCGCTGGCGCGGGCCGTGCAGATGGCCGCGGCGCTGGAGCAGGTGCTGGCGTGGACGGTGCAGTACGCGGGGGAGCGGCACCAGTTCGGCCGCCCGCTGGGCCGGTTCCAGGCGGTGCAGGTGCAGCTGGCGCAGATGGCCGGCGAGGTCACGGCGGTGACCGCGCTGGTCGACGCCGCCGTCCAGACCCTCGCTCGGGACGAGGACGTCGTGCTGGCCGCGGCGGCGGCCAAGGTGCGCGCCGGTGCCGCGGTCGAGGTGGTGGCCCGGCTGGCGCACCAGGTGCACGGCGCGATCGGGTTCACCCAGGAGCACCGGCTGCACCACCTGACCCGGCGGCTGTGGTCCTGGCGCGAGGAGGCCGGCTCGGAGCTGACCTGGTCCCGCGTGCTGGGCGTCGGCCTGCTCGCCCAGGGCGGCGACGGCCTCTGGCCCGCCCTCACCCGCGTCGTCTAGCGGCAGCCCGGGGTCGGCCGGTACGGCCGGCCCCGGGACGGCCCCTGCGGGCAGGTCCTCCTTCAGACGGTCTCGGGCACCCGCAGGTGCGCCACGGCGAGCTCGAACTCGGCCACCTCGAGCACGTCGATGCCCATCGCGCGGGTGAACTCCGCCCGGTTGGCGTCAGCGGCGGGCCGCGAGTCCTCGAGCGCCTGGCGGTCGGCGAGGGTCACCGCGCCGGCGCCCAGCCCCTCGCGGCGGTCCACCAGCAGGCTGGCGCTGCAGAAACCACCCATCTGCTCGAGCCGGGGCAGCAGCGTCATCTTGTACGCATCGAGGACCTCGTCCACCCGCGCGGGGTCGATGCGCGTCCAGGTCACCCGTGTGCACGCGCCCTCCGGCGCCTCGTGCACCCGGTGGAGGACGGCGATCTCCCACTCGTGCACCTCCACCTGCGCGCCCATCATCTCGGTGTAGCGCTCCCGCATCGGCCGCACCTGCTCGGCGCTGGCGCGCATCGCCTCCTCCGACTCCCAGGCGCTGGTCACGATGGACCGGCCGGAGTCGCGGTCGGAGAGCATGGAGAGGCCGATGTTGCCGTCCATCCTCCGGACGGCGGGCAGCACCTCGTCGCGGATGTAGGCGATGGCGTCGTCCGTGCGCCGTGGGTCACCGCGGGCTGTGTTCGATCGGGCGTACACGTCCCCACTCCCTCCCGGAGAGCGGCGACGCCCCTGCGGCACCGCCGCACGGCCGAGCCTCCTCGCCCAGCGAGGACCTGGCAATGGACCGCCCGGTGTCCTGGCCGATGCCTGGGGGCATCGGCCAGGGACACCGCTCAGGCGGTCTCGGGTACCCGCAGGTGGGCCAGGACGAGGTCGAACTCGTGGACGTCGGTGACCGCCAGACCCAGGGCGGTGGCGAACTCGGCGCGCAGCCTCTCGGCGTCGCCACGGGTCTCGATCATGTCCTCGTGGCTGTCGTAGGTGACCGCCGCGACGGCCATGCCCTCCGCGGCGTGCGTCATGAGGCTGACGCTGCAGAAGCCGGCGAGGTCGTCCAGCCGCGGCATCAGGCTCATGCGGAAGGTGTCGATGCTGCGCTCCATGGTGTCGGGCTCGCCGCGCAGCCAGGTCACCCGGGTGCAGGCGCCGTGGTGGGCCTCGTGCCGGCGGTGCATGGCCGAGACCTCCCACTCCCGCACCTCGAACTCGCCGCCGAAGACCTGCACCGCCCGGTCGCGCATCGCCCGGACCCCCTCGGCGCTGGCCGCCATCGCCTCCCGGTCGCGCCAGGACGTCGTCACGATGCACATCCCGGTCTCCCGGTCGGCCAGCATGGACAGCCCGACGCAGCCGTCCATCGCCCGGACGGCGGGCATCACCTCGTCACGGACGTAGGCCGTCCCCTCGTCGACCGACTGGGGGTTCCCGTGGATGGTGGTCGAGCGTGCGTACACGTCACCGCTCCTCTCCAGGAGGCTGGAGTTCTCGGGCGGCGGTGCTCCGGCGGCATCGCCGCGCCGCCCAGCGTCCTCGCGCCGACGGCAGGAGGCAACGCCCCGGTGTCCCGCACCGTGACGGCGACCCGGACGGGCGGCGCCGGCCCCTGCACGGGTCCCCGCGAGGGCGCAGGCGGACGCGTCGCCGGTCGACCGGTGGCGTTGCGACGGCACGGAGTCGCGGTGGCCGGGCGTGGGGGGCTCCCCGCGACCCGGTCCCGCGAGTTCGGTGCGGTCTCGCCCAGCGTGCGCTCGCGACACCACGGCTGTTCACCGGCTGGGCCGACGCTGGAGCCGTCCGACGGAACCAACACAGGAGGTCCGATGACCGAGCCGAACAGCACGACGAAGCCGGCGTCCCAGGACCGTGCCCCGGAGGCCGGGGCCGATCAGGGGGATGCCGCCCGGACGCCCGAGGTCCGCGATCTGCCGACGTCGTCGGAGGGCGAGCTCACCGAGCTCGCGAGGACCCGGGACGACGCGGCGCGGCGCGCCCGGCAACTCGTCGCGGGTGAGGTCGCGACCCGCGTGCCGGACGGCGAGGAAGCCGACCAGCGCGCCCACCGGCTGCTGGCCGCCGTCCGGGCCGACCTGCTGGCGGAGCTCCGCCAGCAGGAGCAGGAGCAGGCCCGACGGCAGCTCGCGGAGGCCACCCGCAGCAGCGAGGACGCCGTGGCCGGCATCGTCCAGGGCGTCGCCACGATCGTCCGCAGCATCGTCCCCGCCGTCCTCGTCCGACCGGAGGACGTCGTCGAGGCGACGTACGCCCTGGCCGACCAGGGGCTGCGGGTCGGCCGGCGGCTGGCCCTCACGGCGACCCACAGCGTCCGGAGCCTGTCCCTGGCGGGGTGACGCAGCACACCGCGGCGGGTCGGGGCTGGCGCCCCGGCCCGCCGTCGTGCACCGAGCAGCGCCTCCCCGTCGGGGGGTCGGCAGTCGAGCGCCGTGGTCCCGGGCCGGCCCCGGTCGGAGGGGGTGCCCACCTCCACCGGCAACCCTCGGACGGCGCGGGCGCCCGGCTCGGTGAGTCCCGGTGTGGCCGTCGCCGGCTCCCGCCCGGCACCATGCCGGGGTGAGCACCGCGAGCAACCGGCACGGGCACACCCACCGCCTCGACCTCGCCGACGCCACCGTGCGGGAGTGGGACGCGACGGTGGTGGCGGCCGACCCCGAGCAGGGCGTCGTGCTCGACCGCAGCGCCTTCTACCCGGGCGGCGGCGGGCAGCCGCCGGACGAGGGTGTGCTGCTGTGGGGCGGGGTCCGCACCCGGATCGCCGGGACCCGCACGGGCGACGAGCTGTACCTGATCCCCGTCGAGGGCGATCCGCTGCCGCCGCCGGGCACCGCCGTCCGCGGCGCGCTCGACGACGAGCGGCGCACCCGGCTGATGCGTACCCACTCGGGGCTGCACGTGCTCACCGGCGTGGTGTTCCGCGACTTCGGCGCGCTGGTCACCGGCGGCAACATGGAGCCGCTGAGCGCGCGGATGGACTTCGACCTGGCCGAGGTGCCGCCGGACTTCAAGGAGCGGGTCGCCGAGGCGGTCAACGCCGAGATCGCCGCCGACCGCCGCATCGAGGTGCGGTCGCTGCCGCGTGAGGAGGCGTTCGCGATCCCCGACGTCATCCGGACGGCGACCAACCTGCTGCCGCCCGACATCGAGGTGGTCCGGATCGTCGACATCGTGGGCCTCGACACCCAGGCGGACGGCGGCACGCACGTCGCCTCGACGGCGATGGTGGGCCGGGTCGAGGTGGTGAAGATGGAGAACAAGGGCCGCGGCTTCCGCCGGCTGCGGGTGCGCATCGTCTGAGGCGGTACTGCGGCTCCGGCCGGTCAGCGCGTCCCGAGCGACACGGCGTGGGTCAGCCGCAGGCTGCCGCTGGCCCACACCAGGAGGTCGTGCAACCGCAGCCGGGTGGGGACGGCGCCGCCGGCCCGGCCGAGGACGCCGGCCACCGCCGTCTCGAGGGCGGCGAACGCTTCGGCGTTGGCCTGCAGCTCGCGGTGCACCACCGCCTCCACGCCGCTGTCGCCCTCCTCGACGTGCGGCAGCAGCTGGCGGCGCGTGGTGGTGCCGACCAGGGGGAACAGCTCCGGGCGGCGGTGGTGCAGCGCCGCCGAGACGTAGGCCGGCACCGCCCCCTGGCCGAGGTGCTGGAGGCCGCGCAGGGTGGCGCCGACCGTCCCCGGTTCCCGGAGCACCGAGAACTCCTCGCCGGGCAGCTCCCACAGCGCTCGCCCGGCGGCGCGTCCGGTCGCGGCGTCGGCGAGGTCGCCTGCCCGGTCCAGCGCGGCGCGGACCTCGGCCCACCCCGCCGGGTCGAGCCGGCCGTGCAGCGCCTCGGCGGCCAGGACGTCGTCGTCCCCGAGCGGCCCCTCGGCCCGGGGCCGGCAGTCGAAGCGCTCGTACGCGAACGCCGGCACCTGGACCCAGCGGCCTCCCGGGTGGCTGGGCGACCGGAAGCGCAGCGGCCGCCGCCCGCGGGCGTAGCCCAGCACGGCCGCCAGCGCGGTCTCCAGCGGGAGCGGATCGGGCCCGGCACTCGGCAGGACGAGGTCGGGACCCGCGGTGCCGCTCACGGCTCCCCAGCCTGACCGACCGCGGCCGGCGCCGCGAGAGCGCCCGGTGGAGGAGGGGTCGCTGCGCGGACGGCCCGTCGGCCCGGCGGGTCCGAACCGCACCTCCTGCGGTCCCGGGGATGCCGCTGCGGGGCGAGGATGTGGCATGGGCAAGCGGGCGAGACAGCGCAGGCAACCGCCGGCGGCGACGGGCGCGTCGCCGTCGGTGGGCGACGCGGTCCCGTGGCCGTCCGCGATCGTCCCGGGGACGTGGGTGGACGCCGCAGGTACGTCGTGGCACCTCCGTGGTGGGGAGCCGCCGGTGAAGCGGGTGGAACACCTGCTGCGCTCACCCGAGGTCCCGGTCCTGCACTTCTACGGACCGGACCCGCCGAGGGAGGTGGCCGAGGCCGACCGGGAGACGCTGTGGCAGCGCATGCGTCCCTACCTGCGGGAGACCGTGCGCGAGCCCGGCGACCACACCACCTTCGACGTCGCCGAGTTCAAGGACGACCGGCGTCGCTACATGCTCGTCATCGAGGAGGGCTGCTGACCCATCGTGCGGCCACCCGATCGAGCAGAGCGAGCCCGGAACCGGACCTGCCGATGGAGGCGGTGGCCGAGCGGCTCGGTGACGACTCGGTACACGGCACGTCTGGCTCGTGACGACCGGCGGGTTCTCCCGGCCGGCGGTCGACCTCGCGTGCCGTGGTGGCGCCGCCGCCAGCGACCGTCACGCCCCGAGGGGCTGGATGGCGGGCGCTCCGCCGACCGCCGGCGGTCCCCTCCATCAGGCCCCGGGAACCCCGCAACCCCGCCTCATCCGGATCTCGCGCACCACCCGACCCTGATCGGATCAGCCGGCACACCTCGCGTGCGGCGCGCACGTACGGTCCTGCTGCACTGCTGAGGTCTCGCCCGAGCGGACGGCGCCCCGGCAGACGGCACTTCTCACACGGGGGACCGCGACGATGCCGACCGACCCGGGCATGCAGCCCACGCAGACCATGCAGATGCCCGTCCAACCGTCACCTGAGCAGCCTGCTCGGCGCTCCCGCAGGTGGCTGCGCTGGGCGATCCCGCTGCTCGCCTTCCTGCTCGGCGTCGGCGTGGGTGGGGCCGGCGACCAGACCAACCCGACTGCCACCCCGCAGTACCAGTCCCTGCAGGCAGAACTGGACAGTGCGGAGGACGAGGCCAGTGAGCTGAGTGACGAGGTGGCCGCAGCCGAGGAGCAGGTCCAGCAGGCGGCCTCGGCGGCACAGGCCCAGATCGAGGAGCAGACCGCGGCGATCATCCAGCGCGCCACGACGCTCGACCAGCGGGAGCAGGAACTCGCGGCTCGGGAGAGTGCCCTGCGGGCCGCTGAGGCGGCCACCAGCAGTGGCGACAGGGGCAGCTCGTCGTCCTCGCCGTCGGGCTCCGTGTCGTCCGGTGCAGGCAGTGCGGTGGTCGTGGAGCCGGAGCCGGAGCCGGAGCCGGAGCCTGAGGTGGTGGTGAGCGCCTCATACGCCAACTGCTCCGAGGCGCGCGCCGCGGGCGCTGCCCCCGTCAGCGTCGGGGACCCGGGCTACGGGCGGCACCTCGACCGCGACGGCGACGGGGTCGGCTGCGAGTAGGGCGATCGATGACGGGCCGGTCCGGACGACTCCGGACCGGCCCGTCCTCAGTCCTGGGGGTCGCCGGTGTCGTCCGCGAGGTACCCGATCCCGGCGGACGGCGCCAGCGAGATGAGGGCATCCATGACCTCGAGGGTCCCAATGCCCCACATCTTCGAGAGCACCCACGTGCGGTCGCCGTCGGCGAACGGCTCGTCGAGGAACCACCGGCCGAGGTTCTGCTCAGCCTTGGGGTACCGGGAGACGAACGCGGCGGCGAGCTCGTCGCCGGTCAGGCGGCCCTGGACGGGCAGGAACTTCGACCGCCGCATGACCCCGGCCATCGCCTCCGGTGCGACACCCGCGGCGTGCAGCTGGTGCATCAGCAGCAGCAGAGCCCGGCGCTTGGGCAGGAAGGCACTCGTTCCCGGCGGGCCGGTGACCGCGTAGCGGGTCAGGTCGCGTCCCTCACCGGAGGTCACCGCGCGGGTGGCCTCCTCCCGGCGGCGCAGCCCGACGGTGTACTCGGCGGCCTCCGGCAGCGGGATCAACTGCTGCAGGTCGATCACCAGCCTCCCACCCACCCGGTACGGCGTGAGCCTGATGCAGGTGACGTCGAGACCGTAGACGTCGTTGAGCCACAGCACGGTCGTGGTGATCTGGGTGTCGAAGCCCGCCGACACCAACACGATCCGCACTCGCCGCTCAAGGACAGCATCCTCGCCGCCGACGTCCTCCAGCCACTCGGCGAGCAGCTCCCGCGCCCGGTCGGCGTCCGGAGAGCCGACGGCGCGCAGGTGCCGGCCCAGCGTGGTCGCGAGCTGGTCGAACGTCATCGCCGAGACCATCGCGGCGTACCGGAGCGCCTGCAGCTCCAGGTGCCCGCCGTCCTCGGTGCGCTTGAGCTCGACGACGACCAGTTGTCCGGCCCGGTCGACGCACAGCAGGTCGATCCGCCGCCGGACGTCGAAGTCGCCGAACTCCTCGGCCACCACGAGCAGGTCCTCGCCGAGGACGTCGATCCGGTCGCGGATGGCCGCCTGCAGGTCCGCCCGCTCCCACACCCCCTCGGCCGCGAACGTCGTCGCCGGGACGTCCTGGAAGGAGCGCGAGGCGGTCAGCTCGAACAGGGTCACGCGGTCACCGGTGGCCGATGCCGCCGGGGCCGTGGTCGGCCGGCACGCGCTCGTCCTCCGGCGGCGGACCGGGCGGCGTCCCGTCGCCGAACGGCGAGCCGCCGAGCTCCTCGCGCCCGTGCGGGGTCAGCCAGACCGACGTGTCCGGGCCCTGCGGGATGACCTGCGTCGGGTTGATGTCGGCGTGGACGACGTAGTAGTGCTCCTTGATCTGCGGGAAGTCGGTCGTGTCGCCGAACCCGGGGGTCTGGAACAGGTCGCGCGCGTAGGCCCACAGCGCCGGCATCTCGGTCAGCTTCTGCCGGTTGGCCTTGAAGTGGCCGTGGTAGACGGGGTCGAAGCGGGCCAGCGTGGTGAACAGCCGGACGTCGGCCTCGGTGATCGTGTCGCCCACCAGGTACCGCTGTCCGGAGAGGCGCTCCTCCAGCCAGTCCAGCGCGGTCCACAGCCGGTCGTGGGCCCGGTCGTACGCCTGCTGGGAACCGGCGAACCCGCACCGGTACACCCCGTTGTTGACCTCGGTGTAGACCCGCTGCATGACGTCGTCCATCTCGTCGCGCAGCGCCTCGGGGTAGAGGTCGGGCGCGCCCTCGCGGTGGAACTTCGTCCACTCGGTGGAGAAGTCCAGCGTCATCTGCATGAAGTCGTTGGTCACCACCTGCTTGGTGGGGACGTCGACCAGCGTGGGCACCGTGATGCCCCGGTCGTAGTCGGGGAAGCGGGCGAGGAAGGCCTCCTGCAGCCGCTCGTAGCCGAGCACCGGGTCGCGGCCGCCCGGGTCGAGGTCGAAGGTCCAGGACCGCTCGTCGTGGGTCGGTCCGCACATGCCCATGGAGATCGCGTCCTCCAGGCCGAGCAGCCGCCGCACGATGACCGCGCGGTTGGCCCACGGGCAGGCCCGCGCGACGACGAGCCGGTAGCGCCCGGCCTCCACCGGCCACCCGCCGGACCCGTCGGCGGTGACCCGGTCGGTGATGTACGCGGTGTCCCGCCGGAACTCGCCCGAGGTGACGTAGCCCGAGCCGCTGTTCTCATCGCTCACGGCCCCAGCTTGATCGACCGGTCGCGGGCGCGCTCGTCAGAGCCGCGAGGTGGTCGCCGTGTCGCGCTCGCCGTCGTAGAAGCGCTCCAGCACCTCGCCGAACACCCGCTCGTCGGGCGCGGCCGCCTCGAACAGCGTCATCGACGAGCGCAGCTTGAGCGCGTCGACCGACCCGAGGACCCGCACCGGGTCGCGCTCGCCCAGCTCCAGCAGCGCCTGCGCGCACTCGACCAGCCGCGGGCCGAGCACCGGGTGCGCGAGGTAGGCGTGCGCCTCGTCCAGCCCGGAGACCGCGTACCGCTGCGCCGTCGGGCTGGAGCCGAGCCCGGCGACCTGCGGGAACACGAACCACATCCAGTGGCCGCGCTTGGCGCCGTCCCGCAGCTCGCGCAGCGCCTGCTCGTACACGCCGTCCTGCGCCTGCACGAACCGCTCCAGGTCGAAGGGGTCACCGGTGTCGCTCACCCGGGCAGGGTCGGTCGCGCCGCCGTCCCGGGCAAGTCGGGGACCCGCTGGCCCGGCCGACGCCGGGCTGCCAGGCTGCGCCCGGACCACGCGTGGTGCGTGACCGGACGGGGAGGTGCACGTGTAGAGGGGGTCGGTGCAGACGCCGGACGACGACGGCGGCCTGGAGCTCGCCGACATCGGCAAGCTCGCCCGCCGCGGGGTGCGCGCGGTGACCCGGGCCGCCCGGGCCGACGACCGGATCACCTTCGCCTCGCTGCTGCGCGGGCACCTCGGCGCGGCCGCGGACGGCGACGTGGTCGAGGAGACCTGGTCCGGCTACGAGCACGTCAACGTCCAGGCCGGCCTGGACGCGTGGCTCGCCGGGGAGGGGCGCGCCGGCGAGACGGTCGGCGTCCTGAACTTCCGCCACCAGCACTTCGGCCTCGCCGAGCTGCTGACCAGCGGCGACGAGCCGCACCCGTTCGGCCTGCGGCCGGGCGACGCCGCCACGGTCAACCTGCCCAGCGGCCCGGACGGCGCCACCCGCCCCTGCCTGCGCTGCGCCCTGGTGCTGGTGACCGACGGCGACGTGCGGACGGCGCTGCTGGTGCGCGGCGCCGAGCCAGAGTCCGGGCTGCTGCAGATCTCGGTGCAGGCGCTGTCCACCGACCCCGGGGCCGCCCGGGCCGCGGTCCGCGACATCCGCGCCGCGGCCGACCGGCAGAACGTCTTCCGCGGCCAGGTGCTCTCCTTCGGCCAGGAGGTGTTCGGCCACGGCCAGACGCTGCCGCAGTTCCACCGCCGGCCGGACCTCGCGTCCGGTCAGCTGGTGCTCGCCGCGGACACCCTCGCCTCGATCGAGCGGCAGGTCGTCGACGTCGCCCGGCACGAGGAGCGGCTGCTCGCGGCCGGGCAGCACCTCGAGCGCGGGCTGCTGCTCTACGGCCCGCCCGGGGCGGGCAAGACGCACACGGTCCGCTTCCTGGCCGGCCGGCTGCCCGGCACCACCGTCGTCCAGTTGATCGGCAACGCCCTGCACCTGATCGCCGAGGCCCCGTCCCGAGGCTCGCACCGAGCTTGCGAGGTGTGAGGAGGACGGGGTCCTTCTGCTGATCGCCGAGGACCGCGGCATGCACCCCGGCCAGCACCCGCTGCTGTTCCAGCTGCTCAACGAGATGGACGGCCTGGCCGAGGACGCCGACGTCGTCTTCCTGCTGACCACCAACCGCGCCGACCTGCTGGAGCCGGCGCTGGCCGCCCGCCCGGGCCGGGTGGACCAGGCCGTCGAGCTGACCCTGCCCGACCGCGAGGCGCGCCGGGCGTTGTTCGACCTCTACCGCGGCGACCTCGCCATGGACCTGTCCGGGCTGGACGAGGTGCTCGACCGCACCGACGGGGTCACCGCGTCGTTCCTCAGGGAGCTCATCCGGCGGGCGGCGCTGTTCGCCGCCGACCGCACCGGCGACGGCGCGCTCGACGTGTCGGCCGCCGACCTCACCGCGGCGCTGGGCGAGCTGCTCGACACCCGCAACGCGATGACCCGCACGCTGCTGGGCGCCGGGGACCCCTAGTCGCGCCGGCCGTCCAGCGCCGCGGTGAGGAACCGGAGCACCGTGCGCGTCAGCCGCTTGCGGGAGTCCGCCCGGCGGTAGTCGTGGCCCTCGCCGGGGAGCTCCAGGTACTCCACCGGCCGGTCCAGCGCCCGCAGCGCGGCGACGATCTGCTGCGCCTCGCCGATCGGCACGTTGGTGTCGTGCTCGCCGTGCACCACGAGCAGGGGGACGTCGATGAGGTTGGCCGAGGCGAGCGGCGAGACGTCCTCGAGCAGGGCGCGGTCGCGCTCGGGGTGGCCGTACTTGCTGACCGCCGCCGCGGCGATCCACGGCTCGCTGTCGCGGTAGAAGGTCACCAGGTCCGACATGCCGCAGATGTCGACGCCGGCCGCGAACACCCCCGGCGAGAACGCCAGCGAGGCCAGCGTCAGGTACCCGCCGTAGGACCGGCCGGTCACGGCGATCCGGTCGCTGTCGGCGACCCCGGTCGCGACGAGGTGGTCGGCCGCGGCGAGGACGTCGGCGAACGCGGCGTACCGCCCGGTCAGGTCGTCGGCATGCACGAACTCGCGCCCGAAGCCGGCGGACCCGCGGATGTTCGGGGCGAACACGGTGATGCCGGCGGCGGCCAGGGCCTGGTGGTGGGCGGCGAAGGTGGGTCGCTCCTGCGCCTCCGGGCCGCCGTGCAGCCACAGCGCCACCGGACCGGGCTCCTTGAGGTGGCCCGGTGCCCGGTACAGCCAGCCGGTCAGCGGCAGCCCGTCCCGGCCGGGGAAGGTCTCCAGCCGGGGGACGACGAGCCGCTGCCGGGGCAGCGGCGGGGCGGAGGTGACGCGGGTCCAGGCGTGCGTGGTGGTGTCCAGGTGCCACAGCTCGCGCGGGCGGGTGGGCCCCTGGACGCCGAGCACCACGCTGGAGCCGTCGCGGCTGAGCACCGGGTCGGCGGCGACCAGGCCGGGCAGCCCGGTGATCGGGGTGCGCCCTCCGGTGGTGGTGTCCATCAGCTCCAGCTCGCTGCGGCCGGCGACGTTCCACACCAGCAGGAGCAGCAGGCCGGCGTCGTCGGCGTCGACGAACTCCAGCTCCGCGTCGTCGCGGGCGGCGAGGGTCCGCGGCTCGCCGCGCCAGCCGTTGGGCCCGAACGGGACACCGATCAGCTGGCGGCGGGGGAGTCCGACGTCGGAGGCGAGGTAGACGTAGACCGGGCCGGAGTGCTCCACCGGCGCCGGGCGGATCAGCGCGACGTCGGTCGAGCCGGTCGCCCCGGGCGGCAGCACGCTGAGGTGCTCGTCGGTGAGCCGGTCGACGACGACGACGAACTGCTGCCCGCGCTCGCCGTCGCGGACGACGATGAAGCGCTCCTCCAGCGACACGTCGAGCACGTGGATCAGGTCGCCCTCGGCCAGCGGGTCGAGCCGGCCGGTCGCCGGGTCGGCCAGGTAGCAGCAGGTGGGTGCGCCCTCCGTGGCGCCGGGGAAGGTGACGACGAAGCGGTGCCCGCTGCGCGTCCAGGGCCCGAGCTCGGCGTGGGTGTCGGCGTCCCCGGCGACCCGGCGGGCGTCGGTGCCGTCGGGCCGCACCACCCACACCGCGGTCCGGACGCCGCCGTCGGTGGCCACCTCGACGGTCAGCCAGCCGCTGTCGGCGGCCCACCGCACCTGCGTCACCGGGTCGTCGGAGAGCGCGATGTGCCGCGCCCGGGGCTGCTGCCCGTCGAGCACGATCTCCTGGATGTAGACCTGCGGGACGCCGGAGCGGTCGCTGATGAAGGCGACCTGCCGGGCGTCGGGGGTCATGTTGGGGCCCCAGCTGCCCCAGGCGTCGACGAGCGCGTCGGCCAGCGCGGCCGCCGCCTCGACCGCTGCCGGGGCCACGTCCGCCTGCGTCGTCACCGTGCCAGGTCCTCCACCTTCTGCAGCTCCGTCCCGGGCAGCGCCGGGCTGCCACAGCGCACGGGAGCCGAGCGTCGTCCGGACGGCGTCCGGCTCGCGCAGCATGCTCTCCACCGCGTGAGGCCGGAACGGGCCACGCCGCTCGTCGGCCCGGTCGCTCGGCGCATCGCGTACCCGGCCACGGTACGGCCCGCGCCGCGGCCCGATCGCGGGCCCCGGCAGGTGCGGTCGGAGGCCGTCGTCCACCTCGGTTGCGTGGCCCCGCGGCGGGCAACGGAGGACCCCAGCGACCTCGGGCACTGCTCACCCGTGTGAGCAGTGCCCGAGGTCCCCGGGGTGGGTGTTCGTTCCACGGGAGCTCGTGCTCTGCCCACTCACGTGGGCAGAGCACGAGCGTGCCGGGTCGGAGGTGCGCGCCGGCCGGCTCGGGCAGCGTGGCGTCCGCCGACAGCCGCTCCTCGCGCAGCGCGCAGAGCTCACCGGGCGACGACGGCCGGACGGCGGTCCTCCCACGGCAGCGCCTCCTCGAGGAGCGCGGCGAGTCCCAGCAGCGTCTCCTCGGCGCCGTACCGGCCCACGAGCTGCACGCCCACCGGCCAGCCCTCCGGCGACGGCGTCCCGGGCACCGAGACGGCGGGGACCCCGGTGACGTTCGCGAGTGCGGTGAACGGGGCGAAGGTGAAGATCCGGTCGTACCAGCCGCGGGCGTCCAGCGACGGGTCGTCGGCGTCCAGGTGGCCGATGGCGGTGTTGGGGGCCGCGGTCGTCGGGGTGAGCCAGACGTCGTAGCCGGAGAGGAACCCGGCGAGGGCACGGGTGGTGGCGTTGACGACCCGGTCCACGGCGTAGAGGTCGAGGGCGGTGAGGGTGGCGCCGTACTCGGCGCAGGCCAGCGTCGTGTGCTCGAGCACGTCGGGGCCGAGCCGGACGCCCAGCGCGGCCGCCGCCCCGTACGCGCCGTCGGCGAGGAAGCTGCACCAGGCATTGAGGTTGGCCTCGTCGAAGGCGGCGACGTCGTAGTCGGGCGCCGCCTCCTCGACGGTGTGCCCCGCGTGCTCCAGGGCGTCCACGGCTGCGGCGACCGCGGCGACGCAGGCGGCCTCGACCGGCACACCGCTGGGCGCGGTGGTGGACACGGCGATCCGCAGGGGGCGCGCCGGCGTCCGGACCGCGTCCAGGAAGGTGGTGACCGGTCGGGGGAGCAGGTAGCGGTCGCCGGGTTCCGAGCCGTGGACGGCGTCCAGCAGGCCGGCCGCGTCGCGCACCGTGCGGGTGACCGCGAACTCCACGCCCAGGCCCAGGAGCGGGTCGGAGTAGTCGGGGGCCACCGTGACCCGGCCGCGGCTGGGCTTGAGCCCGACCAGGCCGGAGGCCGCGGCCGGGATGCGGATGGACCCGCCGCCGTCGTTGGCGTGCGCCACGGGCAGCGCGCGTGCGGCGACGAGGGCGGCCGAGCCGCCACTCGACCCGCCGGGTGAGCGGCTGGTGTCCCACGGGTTCCGGGTCGGCCCGTTGGCGACGGACTCGGTGCTGGCGTTGAACCCGAACTCGGGCGTGGCGGTCAGCCCCACGGCGGCGAGGCCGGCCCCGCGGAAGCGGCGCATCAACGCGGTGTCGTGGGGATACGGGACGCCGGGGCCGAGCAGCCGGGACCCGGCCCGCTGCGGGACGCCGTCGGCGTGCAGCACGAGGTCCTTGATCCCGAAGGGCACGCCGCCGAAGGGGCCCGTCGCGTCGGCCTCCAGCGGCTTCTCGAACAGCTCGCCGACGAGCGCGTTCAGCTCGCCGTCGACCGACTCGACGGCCTGCCGCCCGGCGGCGTGCACCTCTGCGGGGGAGACCTGGCCGGTCCGGACCAGCTCGGCCAGCCCGGTGGCGTCGTACCGGGTGTACTCGGAGACCTGCACGGCGCGCTCCTCGCGTCGATGGCGGGCCGTGCTGCCCGCGCCCGGTCCAGAGGCTCCCGCCGCGGCCACGGGTGGCACATCGGCAGAACTGCCGACCGCCGCGCCCTTCCCGTCGTCGCGTGGCCGTGCCACCCTGCCGCGCGTGCGCTCCGTGCGGAGGACCGGCCGGCTGGCCGCTGCGCTCGCCCTCCGCACGACCGCCGAGGCGGTGGCGGCGGGCGAGGTGCTGCCGGACGTCGCCCGGGGCGAGGCGGTGCTGACCGCGCTGCAGTCGCTGTCGACCTGCGCCGCCGCGGTCCAGCGGTGGGACCCGGTGCGCTCCCGGCACGAGACGCTGGCCAGCTCCGGCTACGTGGGTGAGGCGCTGGCCGCGATGGAGGGTGCCTTCCACCAGGACCCGTTGTTCCCCGCCGTCCGTGCGTCCGGCCGGCCGTTGCGGGTCTGCGACATCGCCCCCGCCGACCGCCGCGGCCCGATGTTCGAGCGGGTCATCACGCCGCTGCGCTTCACCGACGGGGTGAGCCTGTGCCTGGTGGCCGGCGGCCGGTACGTGGGGTCGCTGCACGCCAGCACCGCCTCGGACGGCGTGGACGACGAGGCGGTCGACTGGCTGCGGCTGCTGCGTGCCGATCTCGCCGGCCTGGTCGACCCGCTCGGTGGGCAGCTGCCGGTGGTGCCCGGGGACGGCGGCGTGCTGGCCTGGCTGCCGGACGACGGGCGGGTGCTGGCGCTGACGCCGTCCGGGCGCGCGTCGCTGCTGTCCGGACCCCTGGCAGCGCTGCTGCACCCCTCGTCCTGGCCGTCCCGGCTGGGACGGCACCTGCTGGTGCTCCGCGGTGCGGAGCTGACCGGTGTCGAGGCGCGTCCGGCGGGACGGTGGGTGGTCGTCGAGCACCGCCCGGTCGCGGCGCCCGCGAACCTGTCGCTGCGCGAGCTCGAGGTGCTCTGCGGACTGGCGCTGGGCGGGACGAACCGGATGGTGGCCCGGTCGCTCGGGGTCACCGAGCGCACGGTCGCCACCCACGTCGAGCACGTGCTCACCAAGCTCGGCGCCGGCAACCGCGCCGCTGCCGCGGCGTTCGCCGTCGGTGCCGGGCTGGTCCGGCTGCCGGCCTGACCCGCATCCCGGCACCCCGCCGTCCCGCACCGGTCGCGGGTGGGCATGCTCGACGGCGCACCCGGAACCCAGCAGAGAGGCAGGGACACGTGGGACAGGTCCAGTTGGAGCGGCACGGCGGCGTCGCCGTGTTCACGGTCGACTCGCCCGAGGTCAAGAACGGGCTCAGCCCGGAGATGGGGCTGCAGCTGGCGGCCCTGTGCGACGAGGTGGACGCCGACCCGGCGATCGGCGCGGCCGTCGTCCGCGGGGCCGGGGGCACCTTCTGCTCCGGGGCCGACCGCCGGCGCTGGACGGCCGGCGCCGACCAGGCCGAGGACACCGTCTACAAGGCGCTCGGCGCGGTCTACACCGCCTTCCGCCGGATCGGGACGCTGCAGGTGCCGACCATCGCCGCGGTGCGCGGCGCCGCGGTCGGCGCCGGGCTGAACCTGGCGTTGTCGACCGACCTGCGCATCGTCGGCGAGGACGCGCGGCTGCTCGCCGGCTTCCTGCGCATCGGCCTGCACCCGGGCGGCGGCTACTTCACCATCAGCTCGCGGACGGCGGGACGCGAGGCCACCGCCGCCATGGGGCTGTTCAGCGAGGAGATCGACGGGGTGCGCGCCGCGGAGATCGGGCTGGCGTGGAAGGCGGTGCCCGACGACCAGGTCGAGGACCTCGCCCTCGAGCTCGCCGGCCGCGCGGCGAAGGACCCGGAGCTGGCGCGGGAGGCCGCCCGCTCGTTCCGCACCGAGGCCGGCCCGCCCGGGATCGGCTGGGAGGCCGCGCTGCACTTCGAGCGGGCCACCCAGATGTGGTCGCAGCGGCGGCGCGACACCGCCTGAACCGCGCGAGGTGCCTTTCGCGCGCGGAAGGCACCCCGGACGCAGGGTCAGGCCTCGAGGCGACGGGCGACGCGCTCCCGGCCCGGTCCGGACAGCTCCGCCGTGACCTCCCGCCGCCCGGCGACGGCCATGAGCAGCGCCTCGGCCGGGCCGCGCACCTCGGGGCCGCGGCCGAACGCCCAGTCGGCGTCGGTCGCCACCAGTCGCACGTCGCGGACCCGCAGCACCCCGAGGAGCGTCGGAGCGAACAGGGCCGTGCGGAGCGCCGGGACCAGCCGCTCGGTGGGGATCTCGCGGCGCAGGCCGAGCGGGCGCCGGATGTTCTGGTGGTGGATCAGCCCGTCGGTGAGCGCGATGGCGCCGCCCAGCCCGGCGGTCAGGCCGGTGGGCGTCAGGTGCCGGCGGAGCAGGTCGACCAGCTGCTCGGGGGAGCGGGTGCGGTACTCGCGCAGCCCGACGGCGTTCACCCGGTCGAAGCGCAGGGCGCCGCGGGCGAAGCGCCCGGCCAGCTTCCGCGGACCGAGCTCCTCGTAGCTGAGCAGGTGCGCGACGACGTCCTGCACCGACCAGCCCGCGCACAGCGACGGCGCCGCCCACTGCTCGGGCGTCAGGGTGACCAGCAGGTCGAGGAGGTCCTCGCGCTCGGCGCGGGCCAGTGCCATGACACCCATGCCGTGTGCCTACCGGATGCGGGACGGCTCGGTCCACGTGACGGTTCTGTGTCGTTCGGCCGTCGGTCCGGGCAGCGGCCGCTCCGGCTGGGCAGCGGGTTCCGTACGCGGAGTCCGACGGTTCGAGGAGGAGACGGCATGCGCAGGACGCGGCGGTGGCTGACCGGGACGGTGCTGGCGGTGACCCTCGGGGTGACCGGCTGCTCCGGCAGCGCGGCGGGTGACCCGCCCGGTGACGCGGTGCCCGGCGAGGAGGCCGACAGCTCGAGCGACCCTGACCCGGTGGACGGCGGCGAGGAGGACGCCGACGGCATCGACCCCGGCACCGGCGGGATCGACGACGACGACGACACCGACGGCTGATCCTCGGACGGACGACGTCCCCTCCCGCTGGGTCGTGCTCTGCCCACGGTGGTGGGCAGAGCACGACCTCGCGTCAGTCGGTGCCCTCGGCGGCGATCAGGTCGGCGACCGCCTGCGGCCGGGTCGAGCAGTCGTCGTCCGACGGCGGCTGGTCGGAGGCGAGGCCGGTGACCCCGGCGTCCTCGACGGGGGTGAAGCCGAGCCGCTCGATGTGCCGCGGCACCCGGTTCTGCGCGTTGACCACGTGCGAGCGGGACAGCCAGCCCTTGCCGTCGGCGACCTCGAAGTCCATGCCGCCGCCGGACGCGCGCTGCACGTGGCCGGGCGAGGGCAGCAGCCCGACCAGCTGCACCGCCTGGTCGACCGGGAGGTCGGCCGGCGGGCGGTCGAAGTAGTACCAGCTGGCCGCGCAGACGCCGTAGAGGGTCGGGCCGAACTGGGCGTGGTTGACGTAGAGCTCGAGCATCCGCCGGTCGTCGACGACCATCGCGAGCTCGAAGGACAGCCCGGCCTCGACCGCCTTGCGCCAGGCGCTCATCTCCTGGTTGAGGAAGAGGTTCTTGGCGACCTGCTGCGGGATGGTCGAGCCCGACGGGTCCTCGGCGCCGGACAGGTGCGCCTGCGCGCGGCTCCACATCTGGGCCCAGGTGAAGGCGCCGGAGCGGTAGGGCAGCGCGGCGTCCTCGTGCGCAATGACCGCGGCGAGGAAGTTGCGCGACACGTGCTCGACCGGCACCGACTGCTGGATCGCGCCGTTCGGGTTGGCCGCCATGAACGCCGTCGTCGGCGGGTCGACCCAGCGCAGGGAGAGCATCACCAGCAGCTGGACGACGAAGCCGACGGCGAGCGCCAGCCCGAGCCGGCGGAGCAGCGCCCGGCGGCGGCGGGGCCGCTCGGGGCCCTCGTCGCGGCGGGGGCGCCGTCCCGACCGCTCCTCCGGCGCGGGGCCGTAGCGGTCGGCGACCTGGTCCCACGGCGAGCGGGACGGGGGGAGCGGCCGGGACAGGACCGGGCCGTCGTCGTACTGCTCCCAGTCGTCCTCGGGCGGCTCGGGTGCGGCGCCGCGGCTCCAGCGGCGACCGGTGGGCCGGCGATCCGGTGAGCGGTGGGGCATGGGGCGGTGCTCTCCCTGGTGGACGCGAGCCGTCATGGTAGGACGGCGGACCGTCACGGCCGGGGAGCTCAGCCTGTGAGGCGCGCGAAGACGACGACGTTCTCGGTGTAGTCGCCGGTGTCCTCATCGAAGGCGCCGCCGCAGGTGATCAGCCGCAGTCCGGCGTGGTCGAGGTCGCCGTAGACGGCGTCGCTGGGGAAGGCGTCCTTGGCGTGCTCCTCGACCCGGTCGACGACGAAGACGGCGGTGCTGCCGTCGGCGCGGTCGACCTCCACGGTGTCACCGGGCACCAGCTCGTCGAGGCCCGCGAACGCGCCGGGCTCGCCCTCCCAGTCGACGTGGCCGGCCAGGACGGCGGGCCCGAGCTGGCCGGGGGTGGGGCTGCCGTCGTACCAGCCGACCGGGTAGCCGGCCGGCGGGACCTCCATCGAGCCGTCCCGCCGCAGGCCCAGCTCCATGACGGCGGAGGTGACGCGCAGGGCCGGGATGCGCACCGCGGTCGGCGGGCTGGCCGGCAGCTGGTGCACGACGGCGGCCGGGGTCATCGCGGCGGCGGCTGCCCGGGCCGGCTGCTCGAGGGGCAGGTCGGCGGGCGCGGCGACGACCCGGTGCACCGCCGGCTCCGGTGCGGGGCCGACCATGAGGACCCCGGTGCCGGCCGCGGCCAGCACGACCGAGGCGGCCGACCAGACGAGCACGGCGCGCGGGGTCCGGCGCCGGTGCCGGCCGTAGCGGGTGACGCGCGGCGGGCGGGCGAGCAGTGCGGCGACGTCGTCCAGGGGTGGCGGGTAGGCGCCGACGATGCGGACCTCGCCGTCGGCCTCCCCGCGCAGCCGGATGGCCAGCGTGCCGGTGCCGGGCACGGCTCCGCCCGCCCCGGTCGCTGGTGGACCGGGGCGGGCGGGAGGCGGGTGCTGTGGCACGGCCCGCCGGTCAGGCGGAGCTGCGGGCGCTGCGGCGGGCCGCGACGGCCGCGCCACCGGCGGCGGCCAGCGCGGCGCCGCCGAGGACGAACGGCAGCGCGCCGCCGTCCTCGCCGGCGCTGCCGTCGCCGGCGGCGACCGCGCCGGCCGGGCGGGCGGTGACCTGGGTGCTGCCGGTGCTCGCGTAGGCCTGGTCCTCGCAGGCGATGCCGTCGTTGTCGGCGTCCAGCCGCTCCGGGTCGCCCGGGACGGCGTCGAAGGCGGCCTGGGCGGCGGCCTGGCTGGCGAAGTCGGGGCAGTCGCGGTCGGTCGCGGCGTTCGCCGTGCCGGTGGTGCCGAAGGTGAGGACGGCGGTGACGAGGACACCGGCGGCGGTGGTGGTGCGGCGCATGGACTCTCCCGGGAGGGCGGTGGCTGGGGGACCACCATCACCCGGGAGTGACCGTGTCGGCACGCTCCGACATACCGGGACCTCGGCGTTCCGGTTGGTGGATGCTGCCAGCCCGACACGCGCGGACACGCCGCTGACTTCCGTGACGCCGGGCGGTCTGCCCCCTCATGGGGACGATCCAGTGGGACCTGGGTGCGCAGGCGGCGGAGGTGGCGCGGGTGGTGGCCGGCGTCCGCGACGACCGGCTCGGCGAGCCGACACCGTGCGCGGGCACCCCGGTGGCGGGGTTGCTCGCGCACCTGGCGGGGCTCGCGGTGGCGTTCCGGATGGCCGCGGACAAGACGCCGGTGCCCGGCCAGGCGCCGGCGTCCCCGGACGACCTGCCGCCCGACTGGCGCACCCGGATCCCGGCCGACCTCGACGCGCTGGTGGCCGCGTGGCGGCGACCGTCAGCGTGGGAGGGCACCGCCGAGGCCGGCGGCGTCGAGATGCCCGCGCCGGTCGCGGCGGTCGTGGCGCTCGACGAGGTGCTGGTGCACGGCTGGGACCTCGCCGTCGCCACCGGTCAGGACTACGCGGCCGACCCCGCGTCGGTGGCGGCGTGCACCGAGTTCGCCGCGCAGGCCGCCGCCGAGGGACCCACCCCGGGGTTGTTCGGCCCGCCGGTGCCCGTGCCGGAGGACGCTCCGCCGCTGGACCGGCTGCTCGGCCTCACCGGCCGCGACCCCGCCTGGCGCCCTGCCTGACCCCACCGGCGGGCGCCGACCGCGGTGGTGGGTCGGACGGCGATGACCTGCACGTCACTGATCTCCGCGAGGGTGGGGTAGTCGGTGTCCTGACCCACCACCGGCACGTGCAGGGCCAGTGCGGCGGCGGCGATCCAGGTGTCGTGGACGGTCACCCGGCGGCCGGCCTGGGCCAGCAGGAGCCGGAGTCCGGCCCACTCGTCGGCGACGGCGACCTCCTCAGTCGGCCGACCGTTCTCCCTCGGCCAGCTCGTCGTACTCGTCCACGGGCAGCTCGAGCGCTCGACGGACCCGGGAACGCGCGCGCACCAGGCCGGCCGCTCGGCTGACTGCCAGGTCGTCGCCCTGCTCGGCCCGGCTCAGCATCCGCAGCAGGCCCATGGTCAGCCAGCGGTGTGCCTCGCGGAGGTCGCCGGCGAGCTCGTGGTCCTCGCCGATGAACAGGTACACGTCACCGTCCGCCGGGCGCTCCCGGCGCAGCTCGTCGGCGAGGCGTCGGGCGCCGGCGACGTCCCCGACGGCCAGCAGCCCGTGGTGCAGGTAGCAGCGGACGTCGGGCAGCACGTCCCCGTCGGCGACGGTGGCGCGCCGGAACAGCTCCAGGGCGGCGTCGTGGTCGCCGATCCTCGACAGCTGTTCCCCGGCATCGACCAGCAGCGACGCGGGGGAGACCTCGTCGTCCTCGGGATGGACCTCCTCGGCCCACGCCGCCAGCTGCGCGGCCGCCGCCCGGTGCTGCTCGGGCGTCCGGGCACGTGCGTACAGCTCGTCGACGTCGTCCTGGGTCAGCGGTCTGCGCATCGGCTCACGGTAGGTGTGGGGACCGTGGAGTCGGGCCGTGGCCGGGCAACCAGCGCCGGACCTCGGCGTCGACGGCGACGGTGGCGTCGAGGGAGCAGAGGACGCCGACCAGTCCGCTGGCCACGCGCTGCAGCAGCAGGTGGCGCGGCGGGACGGTCAGCCGGCGCTGGGTGCGCGCGGCCGCGCCGAACGGGTCGGAGGCGCGCCGGGTCTGCTCCTGCAGCCAGGCCCGGGTGAACCGGTGGGCCGGGGTGCGCAGCGGCTGCAGGTAGGGGTCGAGCAGGGCGAGCAGGGCGTCGTCGGTGACCTGGTCCGGGCGCAGCAGTCCGGCGGAGGCGGCGATCCGGTGCAGGGCCGAGGCGTCGCCGTCCCGGCCGGCGGCGAGCAGCAGGCCGAGCCGGGCCGGCCAGCCGTGCGGCAGGTCCTCGGTCGCGCCGAAGTCGAGGACGGCGAGCCGGCCGTCGGGCAGCAGCCAGAAGTTGCCGGGGTGCGGGTCGCCGGGCCCGCACGGAGGCCGAGGCCAGCAGGCGGAGCAGCAGCTGGCCGGCGCGGTCCCGGTCGGCCCGGGTGCCGGTGGCGATGACCCGGGACAGCGGCGTCCCGCCGACCCAGCGGGTGACCAGCACACGGTCCTCGGCGGCCAGCACGTCGGGGACGGGGATGTCCGGGTCGCCGCGGTAGGCGTCGGCGAAGGCCGTCTGCGCGGCGGCCTCCCGGACGTGGTCGAGCTCCTCGACCAGCCGGGCGCGCAGCTCGGCGAGCAGCTGCCGGGCGTCGAGACCGGGTGCGGCGGCGGACACGACCGGCGCGAGCTTCTCCAGCATCCCCAGGTCGGCGACGAGCGTCTCGCCGGCGCCCGGGTACTGCACCTTCACGGCGACCGGCGTGCCGTCGGACCAGGTGGCGCGGTGCACCTGCCCGACGCTGGCCGCCGCGACCGGCCGGTCGTCGAAGTCCTCGAGCACCTGCCGCCAGCTCGTGCCGAAGGCTCTGACGAGCTGCTCGTGCACCATCGGCGCCGGCATGGCCGGCGCCGCCTCCTGCAGCCGGACGAGCGCGTCGCGGTACGGGCCGACCAGCTGCTCGGGGAGCGCGGCCTCCATCGCCGACATCGCCTGGCCGACCTTCATCGCGCCGCCCTCGAGCTGGCCGAGGGTGGCGAACAGCTGCTCGGCGGTGCGCTGCTGCACCTGCGCGGCGACCACCTCCGCGGGGCGGCCGCCGATCCGCCTCCCGAGGCCGACGGCGGTGCGGCCGGCGTGCGCGGCCGGCAGCGCGGCCAGCCGGGCCATCCGGGCGAGGCGGCCCCGGGGCGGCCGGCCGTCCTCGGGCTGGTCCACCGCCGGATGTCAGCGACCGGCTAGCGGAGCTCGTACCACTCGAAGTCCAGCGTGAGGTCCTCGTGCACGACGCCCTTGCCGACCGCCTGGATCCGGTTGAGCCACGCGTAGCGCTGGTCGCCGGTCTCGAAGCGCGGGGTGACGTAGAGCGTCTTCGGCAGGTCCATGCCGTCCGACGCGTCCAGCCTGCCGTGGTACTGGGTGAAGACGAAGGCCCCGTCGTGGGTGCGCAGCGTCGCCCGGACGTCGATCGTCCCGGTGCCCTCGGGGCCGACGAGCAGCCAGTCCCCGGATGCGCCGACCATCTCGCCGCTGAAGCGGTCCCCGTCGAACTTCACGCTCTCGTTCTCGATGACCACCCGCGTTCCCGCAGGCCCCGTCCCGACCTCGATCGGCGGCTTCAGCTGCACCCGCATCGTGCACAGTGGCACCAGCTCGATCCCCATCGTCCCCCCTCGGCTCTGGCCGTCGCCGGCCACCCACCGTGGCGCGGACGCCGTCCGCGCCGCCAGAGCCGGATGCCCCTGGACAGGGCCGTCAGGAGGACGGCGGCGCCGGCACCGGTCGGTTGGGTTCGGACGTGCGGGTGTCCCAGCGGGTGCTGGCCAGCTGCCGTTCGGCGTGGGTGACGAGCGAGAAGACGTCGGTGGCGGTGTATCCCGTCGTCCAGGTCCGGCTCGTACTGCCGGTAGGGGCCGAAGAGCCGGTCCGCTCGGGGGACCATGTCGAGGTCGGAGTGCTCCCAGACCGAGTCCACCCACCGAGCCACGGACGTAACCTTTCATGCTCGGGCCACCTGTTAAAGCATCACACGCGATCCTTTGATGGATGCCCGCTCCATCAAGGGTTCCGGGTCCTCGGGGCGGTCAGCCGACGAGGAACGCGGTGGCCTGCGGGCCGTCGCCGTCGATGCAGGAGCCGGTGGCGAGGATGCCGCCGTCCGCACCGACCGGGGCGACGTCGCCCAGCACGCCGGCGCCGTCGCACAGGGACACCACGCTGAGCCGCTCGCCGGTGGCCAGGTCGACGGTCACCAGCTCGGCCGGGTAGGAGAGGTCGGCCTGGGGCACCCACGCCGAGGCGCCGTCGGGGGAGACGAGGACGTCGAGCGCCGAGTCGCCGACGCCGTCCAGCGCCACCGACCTCGCGACCGCGCCGTCCACCACGGTGACCAGCAGCCCGGACTCGCGGCCCTCGCTGACGTGCAGGGTCGCGACGACGGTGCCGTCGGCGGCGACGTCGAGGTCGGCGGGGTGGCCGACCGGGTCCTCGGGGGCGAGGTCGACCGGCTCGCCGACCGGGCGCAGGCCGGGATCGAACCCGGCGAGCAGCGCGCGCGCCTCCGCGGTCTCGACCAGCGCGGCGAGGCCGCCGTCGGGGCGCGGGGTGAGCGCGGTGACGGTCCCCGGGGGGACGACCGGCGCGGTGGTGCGGACGACGCCCTCGCCGAGGTCGACCGCGATGAGCTGGGCCGGCCCGTCGGCCAGGGTGAGCGCGGCGTAGAACGTGCGCCCGTCGGGGGAGAGGGCGGTGGCCACGCTGTCGGGGCGGACGCCGAGGCCGACGACGGTGGCCTGCCCGTCGGGCGGGACGGTGAGCAGCTGGTAGCCGGCGGTCGGGCTGGTGCCGGCCACGAGGAAGGAGCCGTCGGGGAGGACGCCGAGCTCGGCGTCGTCCCCGACGGCGGGGACCTCGAGCAGCACGGTCGCCACCGGGCCGTCGTCCCCGGGCTCGACCTCGACCAGGAAGCCACGCGTGCCGCCGTCGGTGAGCAGCGCGACGGGGTGGCCGTCGGGGGCGGGCGCGAGGTCGAGCAGCCGGGCGTCGCCGTCGACGGCGGCGTCGAGGTCGACGGTGCCGAGGAGTTCGGGCGCGCGGTCCGGGGCGTCGTCCCGCGTCGGGCCGTCGCCGTCCCCGCCGGTGCAGGCGGCGATGGCGAGGACGACGGCGAGGGCCGCGGCGGTGCGGCGGACGCGGGGCATGACGGCTCCGGATCTGGTCGGAGGCCGAGCGTCCGCTGTGACGGGTGGTGCGGCAACTCGGGAGGTGACCGGCGGCACCGTGCCCTTGCCCGGGCGCCCTGCCGATAGCGGTTCGTGAGGCGACGGACTGATCTCTACCCCCGTCGTCGGGGAGTGGCTCGAGATGGCGGCTGTGCAGCGACGACTCGGTGACGGACTGGCGGTGCTGGGAGGCGCGCGCCCCGATGTGCTGGAGGCGGCGCCCGGGGCGCGGCCGCGGTTCGTGGCGCTGGGCGGTGTCCTGCTGAGCACCGGTGGCCTGGCCGTCGTCTCGATGGCGTTCGCCGTGGCGATGGCGCTGGGCGTGTGGTGGCCGCTGGCGCTGCTGGTCGGCCTGGGCTGGGGCGCGGTCGTGGTGAACCTCGACCGGATGCTGCTGGTCGGGATGGCGCACGACGCCTCGCTCAAGCGCAACCTGGTGCTGGCCGTGCCGCGGGTGGGGCTGGCGCTGATCCTCGGCGCGGTGATCGCGACGCCGCTGACGCTGCAGGTGTTCAGCTCGGAGATCGACACCGAGGTCGAGGCGATGCAGGCCGAGGCGGCCGACGCGTTCCGCACCTCCCTGGAGTCCGACGCCCGCTTCGTCGGGCTGCCGGAGCTGCGCGAGCGGGTGGCCCTCGGCGAGTCGATCGTGGCGACCGGGGGCGTGGCGGACCCGCAGCTGGCGGCCGTGCAGGGCGACGCGACGGCGGCGCAGGCGGCCTACGACGCGGCGCTGGCGACCCAGCGGGAGCTCGAGGCGAGGGCGCAGTGCGAGCTGGACGGCACCTGCGGCACCGGGGACGCCGGCACCGGTCAGGCGTACGTCGAGGCGCGGGCGGCGGCGGACGCGCAGGCCGCCGTGGTGGCGTCGGCGCTGTCCTCCCTGGACGCCGCTGTGTCGGCTGCCTCGGCGGCGGAGGGGCGCAGCGCCTCGCTGGCGTCGTCGTCGCTGGAGGCCGACCGCGCCGAGCTGCAGCGGCTGACCGCGGAGCAGACCCGGCTGCAGACGGCGTTCGACGCGACGAACGAGGAGGCCGACGGGATCCTCATGCGGCTGGAGGCGCTGGACCGGCTGGGTGACCGCAACGTCACGCTGGCCGCGGCGCAGCTGATGCTGACGCTGCTGTTCATGAGCATCGAGATCCTGCCGGTGCTGATGAAGCTGCTGCTGAACTTCGGCCCGCCGTCGGCGTACGACAAGCTCGCGGCGCTGCGCGACTCCGGTGACGTGGAGATCGAGGAGCTGCAGAAGGAGTCGCGGCTGACCGTGGCCGCGGCCCGCGAGGAGATGCTGGTGATGGCCGAGCGGGAGCGGATCGACCGGCAGAAGCAGGCGATCATCGCCCGGCGGGAGGTCGCGGAGGCGGCGGCTGCTGCCGAGCGGGCGGCGGCGGTCCGTGCTGCCGAGCGGGCAGCGGCCCAGGCCGAGGCGACGGGCGCCGTCCCCGCTGCCGAGCCGCTGCGGCCCTGGGACACCGGGCCGATGCGCCTGGCCCGCTCCGCCGCCCGGACGGTCCTGCCGACCCGGCGGCGTCCGTCCGACCGCGTGCCCGCCGGGGTCTGACACCAGTAGCCGTCGACAGCGCCCCGGCCTCCTCGTGGGAGGCCGGGGCGCTGTCGTCGCACATCGGGACTCACAGCCGACCGCAGGCGCGGAAGCCCTCGTCCTCCTCGACGGCCAACACCTCGATGCGGTGCGTGTCGCCGGCCTGGGCGAGCTGCACATCGACGACGTAGGACTGCGGTGAGGAGCGTCCGTTGGGGCGGACGTCGCCGACCGTGATGGTCAGTCCGTCGTTCAACGGCCCGACCACGGCGACTGCTGCGTCCTGCGTGCGGATGTAGCGGTCGAGCGGCCCCAGCTCCAGCTGCTCGGTGTGGCAGAGCAACTCCCAGGCGACACGCCAGTCGTAGCGTTGGTTGGCCGTCAGGAAGTTCTCGACCGCCTCCCGGGGCGTGTCGTCCGGTCCCGAGGTGAGCCCGCGGTGGGTGAGGACGCCGGCCACCATGGCCCCGACGGCGAGGACCGCACCACCGATCAGCAGGAGACGGGTGCGCCGTCGGTGCGGATGGGGCGCAGTCGGTGGCAGCGCGGCTCCCGGACCGTGGGGCACGAGCCCTGGATCCGATCCGGTCGGATGAGCCAGAGCCCACGGATGGGCGGCGTGACCGTCGGGGGTCCAGCCGGGGGGCGTCGTCACCGGAGGCCGTCCTCGACGCCGGGGGCCGTCGCCCGGCCGACGCGCACGAAGAAGCTCGGCGCCGCGACCAGGGACTCGACGCGGCCTCCGGCGGCGAGGTGCAGACTCCAGGTGCCGTCGAGTGCGCTGTCGAGGACGTCGTGGAAGGCGCCCGCCCACTCGTCGTCGTCCTCGGTGGGCACGGATCCGCCGGGACGGGCCAGAGCCATCGCCAGGTGGACGTCGTCTCCGGGGATCGAGCGGGCCAGCTCGGCGTGGACGTCGAGCAGCCCGACGGCCAGGTGCCGGTCGGCCTCGATCGGGATGTCCTCGACGGGAGCCAGAACGGGGGACTGCCGACCGTCGGGTCCCAGCCACGCCAGCCAGAGGGTGCGGCCGGAGAAGGAGAGCGGAGAGAGCAGCGTGACCCAGCGGCGGGTCAGTGCGAGGGTCGAGCGGACGGGGACGTCGGCGAGGGCGGGTGTCGTCACGCGGCACACCGTGGCAGCGCGGAGAGGCCGGACCGCGGTTTTCCACAGGCCAGCGGGGTCGTCATCCGTTCCCTGTGTCCCAGCCGGCCGGCGGACGCGCCGTTCGAGGAGCCGCCGCGTCCCGCATCGCGTCCGGACGGCCGGAACTCGTCGTACCCCGGTCCTAGCCTTCACTGTGGGTAGGCGAGGGGGAGCACAGTGAGCACAGCCGTGTGGGCGTTCATCGGCGTGATCGCCGGCGGGCTGCTCACGGTCGCGGCCCAGGCCACGGCCGAGTCGCTCAAGGCCCGCGCGGCGGCGCGGGCGCGGGAGGAGCAGCGGGAGCGCGCGTCGCGGGAGTTCCAGCGCGCGACCCTGATCGAACTCCAGGCCGCCATGGCCGACTACCGCGCGGCGCTGACCCGGGACCGGAGCCAGATCCTGCCCTCGCGCGCCACGGACGCGCAGCTCTCGGCCGCCCGGTCGAGGTACCAGATGCTGGTGCACCGCGTGTCGTCGTCCGCGGCACGGGAGGCCGCGCTGGCGTGGGAGGTGGCCGCGCTGCCCTGGTTCCAGGGCGACGACTCCGCCACCGCCGCGGTGGAGGCGGATGCGTGGGAGACGGCGATGCGGGTCACGGGCGAGGCCGTCCGCGCCACGGACTGAGGACCGTCAGACGGTGTGCAGGCGCTCCGCGACGCCGTGGTCGCGGGCGGCTTCGACGAGGTACTCGCCGAACTCCCGGCTCACGTGCTCCGCGCGGAGCACCGCGGCGCCGCCGTCGACGAGCACGCGGGTGACCAGCTCGTCGGCGAAGGACGGCGTCCCGGCGACCATGCGGCGGAAGTCGACCACGATGGTGGCACCGGACATGCGGTCGGCGAGGCCGTCGACCAGCGCGCGGGCGCGTTCCCGCCCGCCGCTCAGCTGGGGGACCTCGATCGGTGGGAGGACAGCAGGCACGCTCATCGACCTCCTCACAGGCTCAGACGCACGTGCGCGAGCGTACCGGGATACGAGGCGGGGAGATCGCTCAGTTGGGGATCCAGGTGACCCCTCCGGAAGGTGCCGCTGGCCGCCCCGCTGAGCAGCGTCACGCTCCCGCGGTGCTCCCCGGTTATGCCGATGACCCGGCTGATCCCGCGCCCACGGCCGGGGCGGCCGATGGAGGTGACGTGCACCTGCGCCGCCCGCACGATGGCCGTCCGGTCGTCGGGCACGGGGAGGGCCTCGGCGAGTCGCTCACGGAGGCCGATGCCGCTGTCACCAACGGCGAACGAGATGTCGCCTGCGTTGTCGTAGCGCTGGAGCGCCACGTAGCCGTGCGACCGCGTGCTGTGCTCCAGCACGTTCCGGGCCATCTCGTCGAGTGCCGCGTACAGCGGCTGGATGAGCTCGGGGTGGTCGTCGACGTAGGTCTGCACGAGGGCGGCGGCGACGGTGTCCAGGCCGGCCTCCCCGTCGAACCGGCGCAGCTCGACGAGCCGGTGGCCGAGCCGGCGCTCCCGCACGTGGGGCAGGTCGTGCGCCACGTCCAGCCCGGCCAGCTGCTCGCCGAGCCGCATGCGGGTGAGGTAGTTGGCGACGTCGCCACCGGCGGGCTTGTGGAACTGGACGGGACGGCGCTGCAGCATGGCCCGCTCGGCGATCACCGCGAGGCTCACCAGGCCGGCCGGGTCGATGAACTTGAGCCCGGTGAGGTCGATCCGGACCGGTCCGTGGTCGCCCGCAGGACGCAGGTGTCCGCCGATCTCGTCGTACGTCAACACGCCGTTGGTGCAGACCGCGATGTCGACGCAATCGGCCCGGGTCATATCCGTTACATCATCGGACCAGGGAGTGACAGCCGGATGCGTGACGGCCTGGTTCTCTCAAGTGACCGGAGGGCATGGTCGGTCGTCACTCGCCGACGGTCGGGGGTCGCACACGGTCAGGGCTCCCGACGAGCGTCGTCCCCGGGCAGCCAGCGTGGACCTCACCGTCGAGGTGACGGTCGCGCGCATCGGGCGGAGGACGCCGGCCAGCCCGGGATCGAGGTCAGCGGATCGCGGTGGCCGGGGGCGAGGCGCTGGACCGGTCGGTCGTCCCGAAGCGGTCCGTCAGCCACCCGCTCCCGGCATGGGTGGCAGCGCTCCGGCCTTCGTCAGCCAGCCGAGCCAGTCGCCGAGGTGCCAGGCCTCGGACACCTCGTCCCCGGTCCAGTGCAGGACGTGCGCGCCGTCGGCAGACGTGTGGTTCCCGGTCGGCTCCACTCCCGGCAGCAGCTGCGTCGTCCCGGAGAGGACGGCGTCGACCGTCCAGCGGTGTACGGAGGTCGTCCCGTCGACGACGTGCTCGTGCACCTGCACGTGGATCTCGGAGAAGCCCGTCCGGAAGCTCGTGATGAACTCCCGCAGCTCGGCCCGCCCCATGTCCGGGAACGGGGGCCCGTGGTAGACGACGTCGTCGGCGAAGACGTCGTCCACGGCGGACAGGTCGCCCTGCTCCCAGGCCGCCGTGAAGCGGGTCATCGCCTCACGCGCCCGCTCCTTCGAGACCGCCGAGCTCGTCGTCCGGGTCATGGCACGGCTCCTTCCTCGTGCGTCCGCGACGTCCCCCATGCTCCTCGGAAGGGGGCTCCGGACCAGGGACGTCCGGCCCGGCCGGTCAGTGGACGGCGCGCTCCTGCCCGGCCCAGTTGGGCATGCAGCTCCCGCTCGAGCACCTCGCCGACGGGGGAGAGCAGCGCCTCCGCCGTCCGGCCGAGCAGGGCGTCGGACATGGCGAGGCCCCGCCCGGGCCCCGGCCCGTGCCTTCACTGTCCGCAAGGACGAAGGCGCACCTGTGTCACACACTCGCTCTAGCCTCCGTCCATGAGCCCGCGGACGCCGTCGCGCCGGGGCGGCGTCCGGCTGGACGCCGGGGCCAAGGCCGTGCTCCGCGCCTGGGCCGACCTCGACCGGTTCGAGCTGCCCGAGGTGCCGACCAGCGAGGAGAAGGGCTGGGCCGCGGTCGGGGAGATCCCGCGCTGGCAGACGCCGCGCCCGTGGCCACCCCGGCCGGAGAAGGCCCCGGAACGGCAGGACCGGCAGGTCCTCGTCACCCGGGTGCTGTTCGGCTGCCTGCCGGTGGCCGAGCTGGAGGGGCTCCTGGACGAGCTGTTCCCCGACGACCTGCGCTTCCGCGCGACCGGCGTCCGCCGCCGCCCGACGACAGGCGGCGCGCTGACCTGCCGTGGGTCCTTCCTGCTGGACGACGCCGGCCGGCCGATCGGGGACTCCCTCAGCTACTCGCCGCTCATCGACTTCGCCCGGCACGTCCAGCACCACGTGGCCGCAGGGACGCCCCTGAACGGTGCGGTCGGGAAGGCGCTGCGTGCCATCGACGCCCGGGAGACCAAGCTCCGCACCGACTGGGAGCGCGTCGCGGACGGTGCCCCCGAGAACGCCGACCCGGCCGCGGTCGTCCTGCAGCTGCTGCGGTCGGTCTCGGTGCAGCGGGACGTGTTCCGCTACGCCACCTGGTGGGTGCCCACCGGCCAGCAACCAGCCGGCCAGCTGCCGGCCTTCTTCCGCGACGACCTGCTCGCCGCGGTGCAGCACCCCACCTCACCGCTGGTGGGCGACTACCTCAGCGGCCGCCCGCGCGGTCGGCCGGCGACCACCCAGGACGTGCGGGACGACGGCGTGCTGGCCGAGCTGGTCACGCCGTTCCGGATGCCGCGGGCGGCCTGGCCGGGGGAGCACCGGCCGCGGCTGTCGCAGCAGGTCGCCGTGAGCGCGGTCGTCGGCGCCGACGCGCAGCGGATCCTGTCGGTCAACGGGCCCCCGGGCACCGGCAAGACCACCCTGCTGCGCGACGTCTACGCCAACGTGGTCACCGACCGGGCGGAGGCGATGGTGCGCTACGCCGACCCGGCGAAGGCCTTCGGGCCCCGGCGCGAGCTGCCGTCGGGCACCCAGCGCACCTGGGAGCTCCACGCACCCGCCGCGGACCTCTGCGGCTTCGAGATGCTCGTCGCGTCGAGCAACAACGCGGCGGTCGAGAACGTCAGCCGGGAACTGCCGTCGCTCGACAAAGTCGATCCCGGGCTGAGGGACGTCGTCAGCTACTTCCGGCCGGCGGCCAACCCGGAGCCGCCGTCGCCGAAGGGTGCGGTGCCCCGGCGGACGGGCCGCCCGGGCCTGCTGGCGAAGGGCGAGGCGTGGGGCTTCGCGGCCGCGGTGCTGGGCAGCCGGGACCGGGTCTCGGCCTTCACGGAGGTGGTCGACCGGTACCGCACGGCACGGGGCACCACCGACCTGCTCTCCCTGCTGGGCGCCGGGGCGACCGACGCGCAGTGGGCGGCGGCCCGGCGGCGGTTCCGCGAGGCGCGGCAGGCGGTCGAGCGGCGGTGCGCCGAGCTGGCGGAGGTGGCCGAGGGCCTTGCCGTGGTCGACGACCTCGCCGGCCGGCGGGAGGCAGAGCGGCGGGCGGTCGAGGACGCCGAGCGCGCGCTGACCCGGGCCACCGAGGACGTCGGACGGGCCCGGCAGGCCGTGGCCGACCACGAGGGCCCGGCGGCCGCGGCGGTGCTGGCGGTCGAGGGCGTCTCGGCGCAGCGACCGGGCGCCCTGTCCCGTTGGTTACAGACCGAGGCCGCGGCGTCGTGGTCGGCCCGGATGGCGGCGGCGGAGGAGGCGGCCGAGACCGCGGCCCGTGAGCTGGAGGCGCGTCGCGTCGTCCTGGCGCGGGTGCTCGGTGCGGAGGAGGGAGCGCGGGAGGCGGCGCGCGCAGCGGCGGCGGCGCAGCGGGCGGCGGAGGAGCGGCTGCGGCGGCTGCAGGCGGCGGTCGCCGCCTGTCCGGAGCGGGTGGACGCCGCGTGGTGGCAGCGGCCGCGCGCCGCCCGGGAGTCCGGGCCGGCCTGGATCGACGCGGACCTGCAGCGCATGCGGGGAGAGCTGTTCGCGGCGGCGATGCACGTCCACGAGGTGTTCGCCCGGCGCGCGGGCACCCAGATGCAGGCCAACCTGCGCACGTGGATGGCGCTGCAGACCAACGAGGTGGAGACGACGGTCGCCCGGGAGGTCACCCTCGCCGCCTGGCAGGCGTTCTTCCTGCTGGTGCCGCTGGCCTCGACGACGTTCGCGTCGATGGCCCGGCTGCTGCGGGACGTGCCCACCGGGTCGCTGGGCTGGCTGATCGTCGACGAGGCCGGCCAGGCGGTGCCGTCGGCGGCGGTCGGCGGGCTGGCGCGGTTCCGGCGGGCCGTCGTCGTCGGCGACCCGCAGCAGCTGGAGCCGGTGGTGACGCTGCCGGACGCCCTGGTCGCCCAGCTGATGCGGCACCACGGCGCCGCCGCCGAGCTCGCCCCGAACCGGGCCTCGGTGCAGACGCTCACCGACTCGATCACCCGGTTCGGCACCGAGCGGCTGGGCACGTGGCTCGGCCTGCCGCTGCTGGTGCACAACCGCTGCCTGGAGCCGATGTTCTCCATCGCGAACGAGATCGCCTACGCCGGCGAGATGATCTCCGGCCGACTGGAGCCGGGCCCGGACGACCTGATGGGTCCGAGCCGGTGGATCGACCTGCCGCGGCCGGACGGCGCGCACTTCCGGACGGAGGACGCGGAGCGGGTGCTGGAGCTGCTCCGCAGGGTGGACTGGGCGGTGGACCAGTCGATCGCGATCATCTCGCCCTTCAAGGAGGTGGTGCGCGGGTTGCGGCGGCCGGTCGAGCGGGAGGTGCTCGCGCTGCTGCCTCCCGAGCGCCGGTCGAAGGAGGGGCGGGAGAAGGCCCTCGACTCGGTGAGGGTGGGGACGGTGCACACCTTCCAAGGGCAGGAGAAGACGGCGGTGGTCCTGGTGCTGGGCGGGGGCTCGAACGGTGCGCGGGCGTGGGCGGCCGGCAGCCCCAACCTGCTCAACGTCGCCGTCACCCGTGCCCAGGACCGGCTGTACGTGGTCGGCGACCGCTCGGCGTGGGCCGACGTCGGGCACGCCCGGACCCTTGCCGAGTGGCTGCCGTTCGGGCCGGACTGACCTGTGCCGCCGGGACCGCCCCGTCCACGGGCGGAGCTGGCCAACGGGCAGAGCGCACCACTGCTCCGGGCGCCGGCGTCCCCGGGCGTCCGACCCCTCGGCCCGGCGCCCGCCGTCCGAGCTCCGCCGCAGCCGGTCTGGACGGGCCGGGCGCGCGGACGGGACGATGTGCGCCCGCTGCGAGGAGGCCCCCGTGCTCGGTTGGATCGACGGCCAGCTGCCCTGGTGGGTGATCGGTCCAGGCGTGGGGCTGTGCGTCGTCGCGCTCTACGGGCTGGCCGACGCCCGGCTCGGGGTGTCCGGGGCCTGGCTGGCGACGATCGCCCGGGCGGAGGGCTGGCAGCCGGAGCCGTGGCGCCGGTCGTTCCTCTTGGCGCTCGTGGTGGGCTCGCTCGGCGCGGCCCTGCTCGGGCCGCCCGTCACCGTGCACGGGTACGGGCGGCTGTCCGAGCTCCTCCCGCCGGTGCTGTTGGTCCCGGTGCTGCTGGCGGTGGGACTGGCGCTCGGCTACGGCGCCCGGTGGGCGGGCGGCTGCACGTCCGGGCACGGGCTGTCCGGGTGCGCGGTGGCCTCGCCGGACAGCCTGGTGACGACGGCGACGTTCTTCTCCGTCGCCGTCCTGGTGACCCTGGCGCTGCACGCGCTGACCGGCGGGGCACTGTGAGCCGCCGGACCCGGTGGGCCGTGCTCGCCGTCGGCGCGGTGTTCGGCTTCCTGCTCACGGCCAGCGGCTTCGGCGACTACGAGACGATCCACCGTGGCCTGCTGCTCCAGGACGGCTACATCTACCTGACCATGGGCAGCGCCGTCGGGACGGCGTTCGCAGGCATCGCCCTGCTCCGGCGGCGGGGACGGACGGCGTCCGGCGCACCGCTGCGGCTGCCTCGGCAACGGGCCGAGCGGCGACACGTGTACGGCGGGGCCGTGTTCGGGCTGGGCTTCGGCGTCGGGGCGACGTGCCCGGGGATCACGGTCGCGATGACGACGACCGGCGGCCTGTACGGGCTGGTCGTGCTGGTCGGCCTGCTCGGCGGGCTGCGGCTGCGCGGGTGGGTGGAGCAGCGCGCGGCCCGCTCGCTGAGCACGGAGCCGATGCTGCCGGCGGCCCAGCCCGTCGTGTCGGCTCGACGGCTCTCGGACGTGGTCCCCGAGTAGTTGCGCGGCGTGGAAGCGACGGGTTCGCCTCGACCGCCGACGGATCCGACCGCAGCACGTGGTGCGCGCTCGCCGTCCCGGATCCCGAGCTGCCGGAGTGCGCCGGCGACCGATCGACTCGGCGTGGGTCCGGGTGCGGCCGGCGCAGGCGGTGGCGGCTCGTCGTGGGGTCCGGATCGCTGCCCTGTCGGAGCCCGGGTCGCCAGGAGCGGAAGGCTCTGCGGGTCAGCCCACGGACGTCGCCTGCTCCCGGTCCCGGGCGGAGGCGATGAACTCCCGGACGACGGGGTATACCTCGGCCTCCCAGCGGGAGCCGCTGAAGACGCCGTAGTGGCCGACCTTCTCCTGCAGGTGGTGGCGCCTGCGCTCCTCGGGGATGCCGGTGCACAGCCGGTGGGCCGCCTCGGTCTGGCCGGGGGAGCAGATGTCGTCGTTCGCGCCCTCGACGGTGAGCAGGGCGGTGTGCCGGATGGCCCCGGGGTCGACGCGCCGGCCCCGCCAGGTGAAGCGGCCGAGGGGGAGGTCGTGGCGCTGGAAGATGCGCTGGACGGTCTGCAGGTAGAACTCGGCTGGGACGTCCATGACCGCGCCGTACTCGTCGTAGAAGGCGCGGGTGGTGGCGGCCGCGGCGGCGTTGCCGGTGACCAGGTCGCGGTACATCCGCGCGTGCGCGGTGAGGTGCCGCCGGGGGTTCATCGACATGAAGGCGGTCAGCTGGACGACGCCGGGGTAGACCCGCCGTCCCGCGCCTCGGTACCGGCCGGGCACGGTGTCGACGACCCGGCGCTCGAACCACTCGATCGGCTTGCCGGTGGCGGACGTGTTGACCCGGTTGGGGTTGATGCGGGTGTCGATCGGGCCGGCCATGAGGGTGACGGAGGCGGGCTGGGCGGGGTCGTCCTCGGCGGCGAGCAGCGCGACGGCGGCGAGCACGGGGACGGCGGGCTGGCAGACGGCCACGACGTGGGTGTCGGGGCCGAGGTGGCGCAGCGCCTGCATGACGTGCTCGATGTACTCGTCCAGCCCGAACGCCCCGTGCGCGACCGGGATGTCGCGGGCGTTGTGCCAGTCGATGACGTAGACGTCGTGGTCGGACAGCAGCGTGCGGATCGTCGGCCGGATGAGCGTGGTGAAGTGGCCGGACATGGGGCCGACGACGAGCACGCGGGGCTGGCCGGTCACCGAGGGCTTCGCGAAGTGCAGCAGGGTGCCGAACGGCGTCTTGAGGGCCGGGCGCTCGAAGACGTCCGCCTCGCGGCCACCGACCGGCACGGTGGTGATGCCGAAGGCCGGGCGGTGGTGGGTGGGACGCGCGTTGGCGAGGATGTCGCAGGCCGCCACCATGTGACGGACGCCCGGGGTGCGGCCCAGCGGGGACGGCAGGGACTGCAGCGCGCGGGCGGTCCACTCGGACGCCGCGACGACGGGCGCTCCCATCCGGCGGTTCATCTCGTAAGCGCTGTAGAGCATCGGCCTGCCTGTCGCTCGGTCGTCGTCCGTCCAGTGACTTAAGTCACTTGCCCGAAGACGTTAACCGCTGTGTACGACGGTGGCGCGTCGGGGCCCCGGCGCGGCGACGTGGCGGGCAGGTGTCGCGGCACTGGCGTCCCGTGGGCAGCAGCCACCACTCCGGTCCCAGTCGCAGCTCGGGACGTCGCGGTGGTGGCGTTGCTCGGCGCTGCTGTGGCCGGGGTCTGGCCGATCTCGTGGAGGCGCTCCGGTGACCACGGTCGCCGATCCTGCTTACGGCTCCTGCGCGGCCTCGGGGACGTGCTGGTGCCGGCCGAGCACCACTTGGCGATGCTCCAGGACCGGGTGCGCGGCCGGCTGGGAGAGGGCTGACCGGCAGGAGCCCGCGGCGGGTCAGACCGTCTCGGGAACCCGCAGGTGGGCGAGGACGAGCTCCATCTCGGCGACGTCCACGATCCTGGCGCCCATGGCCTGGGCAAACTGCTCGCGCAGGACCCTGGCGTGCTTGCGCACCAGCCCGGCGGCGTCGCGGTTCTCGAAGCTGGTGACGCTGACGGTCCGGCCGAGGCGCCGGTCGACGAGCATGCTGACGCTGCAGAAGCCGGGCAGCTCCTGGAGCTTGGGCAGCAGGTTGTGCCGGTAGGCGTCGAGCAGGTCGTCGAGGTGGTTCGGTGCGATGCGGGCCCAGGTGACCTGCGCGCCGGCGCCGTCCCCGGCCGGGCGCTCCCGGTGCAGAACGGCGATCTCCCACTCCTGGACGTCGGCGTGCTCGCCGCCGAGGGTGTGCAGCAGGCGGTGCTGGACGGTGCGGTCCTCCGCGGCGGTGGCGCGCATGGCCTGCTCGTCGACCCAGGCGGTGGCAACTATGCAGCGGCCGCTCTCGCGGTCGGCGAGCAGCGACAGGCCGACGCAGCCGTCGGTCTGCTTGATCGCCGGCATCACCTCGTCGCGCACGTAGGCGATGCCCGCGTCGAGGGTGCTGGGGTTGCCGCGGATGCTGGTGGATCGGGCGTACATGCCACCTCCTGTTCGGGCGGCGCCCCGGCGGCATCGCCTCGCAGGTCAGCTTCTCGGCCGATGACCCGCGAGGCAACGTCTGGTGTAGCCCTACGGGGTTGCCGTGAAGCAGCTGTCATCGACCTGGGCAACCATCGGCACGTGGTCGCTGCCATCCGCGTGCAGGTGGTGGCGCCGCGGGCGCCGCTGCAGGTGGCCAACGCACTCGACGACCCCGTCTTCTGCGACAACCCGGCCGTGGCGGCCGGCGTGAGCCGCTCCTGGCTCGGTGCCGTTGATCGACGAGGACGGCTTCGTCCTCGGCTCGCTCGGCGAGTTCGACGACGAGCCCCGGGCGTTCTCGATGCGCGAGCAGGATCTGCTCAAGAACCGGGTGCGGCTGGTGCGCAGCGTGCTGTCGCTGCGGCGCCAGGTGGCCTGGAACCGGTGGGACGCCGGGATGCTGGCGGCGCTGGGCCGGACGCTGGAGGGGGTCGCGGCCGGCCTGCCGCTGGAGCAGATGCTCGACGTGTTGACCGCGTCGGTGGCCGAGCTCGGGGCGGACGCCGACGCCGACCAGGAGCGGCGGCTGCAGGAGACGGTGGACCGGCTGACCGCGGTGGCCATCAAGACCGACGGCTGGAGGCAGGCGCTGCTGCGGTCGGCGCGGCAAGACCCGCTGACCGGGCTGGCCAACCGCAGCCACTTGCTCGACCGCGGCCGGCCGGCGCTGGCAGCCGGAGGAGCGGTGCTGTTCGTGGACGTCGACCGGTTCAAGGAGGTCAACGACCGCGGCGGGCACGCGGTGGGGGACCAGCTGCTCGTCCGGCTCACCGACCGGCTGCGCCGGTACGTGGAAAGGGAGTTGCTGGGGGCGGTGGTCGGCCGGCTGGGCGGGGACGAGTTCGTGGCGGTGCTGCCGGGGTGTCCGCCGCTGCGGCGAAGGCCATCGGGCACGGGCTGGCCGCTGTGCTGGTGGACGAGGTCGAGGTGGGACGATGGACGGTGCGGGTGTCGGCCTCCATCGGGCTGGCGATGGCCGCGCCTGGGACGACGCTGGACGAGGTGCTCTCGCTGGCAGACCGGGCGATGTACGGCGCCAAGGAACGAGGCCGCGGCGTCCTGCACGTGGTGGGGGCCGAGCGGCCGGCGTAGCCGGTCAGCCGGGGCCGCCGCGGGGCTGTCCTCGCCTTGCACCCGGCACTGCATCGTGACGGCCGCGGGGGAGCCGGACAGTAGGGCGACCTGGCCGACCCCGCCGTCCTGGCACAACGGGACGTCGCCAACCACATCGCCGTGACGAGGTCCACGGTGGCCAGGCCAGCCGAACCGTCGGCGCGCTTCGTGGCGTCACTTAGCCCGAGGCCGCCGTCGGCGGCTCCCTTCGGCGACGACCGTGCCGTCGCCGTCGGGCCAGCGCGCTCTCGCTGAGCAGGGCGACGGCGGTGCCGGCGAAGCCGGTGGCGAGATCGAGGAGGAAGTTGTCCTCGCCGAGGGTGGCGGCGACGCGGCGGCGACGAGGGCGGCGGCGAGCAGGGCGGTGCGGCGCGGGGGTCCCTCCTCCGAGAACGGCCGCAGTTCCTGCCCCAAGGATCCCGCCCGTGGGGTGCTCGCGTCACCCTAGGCGGTCTGATGGCGACCGAGGGCCGCCATCAGCTCCGCGGCGACCTCAGCGGCCGGCCGGACTTCGGTCACCGCGCCGACGCCCGCTCCTGTGTGCACCGCCATCACGTCAAGGTGGCCCAAGGCGCCGGGCAGGGGCCGGAGGCCGGACCCGCGCGACACGGGGACCCGGGTGGAGCCGACGGTGGCGACGACATCGTCGTCCACGTCGGTAAGCCGCCCGACGGCTGAGCGCAGCACCCGGGCTCGCGGACTGGCGGCGCCAAGCGGGCAGCGGCGAACGCTCGGCCCTCTGGGGTCTTCGCCGACGAGCCTCACGAGTGTGCCCAGTCTGGTCCGAGAGCAGCCACTGGAATGGCGATCACGCGTGGCGCCAAGCAGGTATGTCGACCCTCTTAAGCCATGATCGACCTTCGACGCGCCGGGACGTCGAGGGCCGCGTTACAGCCATAGGAAGTGGTGATGAGGGTGCAGCTATGACCGACACTCTTGTGCCGAAGGCGTACGACGATGTGTTCGCAGCCTTGCTCGCCGCGCAGTCCGAGGTGCGTCTCGCGAGCCCATACATGGGCGCAGGAGTGCTCGCGTACTTCAGTCAACTCGCGAAGGCGAGCCCGGCCACGTGGAGGGTGCTCACAAAGCTGGACGCCGCCTCGGTTGCACACGGGTTGTTGAGCGCCCAGGGCCTGCGGCAGCTGCTCAGCGCCGGCGTCGAGCTGCGCTCGTTGCCGAACCTGCACGCGAAGGTCGTCATCACCGATCAATCCTTTGGGCTTGTCGGCTCGGCCAACCTCACGAACGCCGGACTAGGCGGTTCGGGCGGGAAGGCGAATATCGAGCTCGGAGTCCTCCTGGACGCTGCTCAGCGAAAGGCGGCAACGAAGCACTTCAACGATTGGTGGGACGGCGCCTTCCTCGTTACCGAGGCCGGCATTCAAGCAGTCGAGGAAACCGCGAAGCACTTGCCGGCCAGCGTGTCGGCCATGACTACCGACGCTGGTCCCAGCAACGACTCACTGCCACTAGTGGAAGACGCCAACCAGCTACTCGCTGAGGCCGGTGGCGTGAATCTCTGGGTCAAGGCCGTCTATGGCGATGAGGAAGCTGCGGACCAGGGATGAACCGACGGCGACTGGTTCTCGAGCAGCAAACGCGGTCGACCCAGTTTCGCCATCGGCGACCTTGTGCTGCTCTACTCCGCAGGCGAGCATCGCTGCAACGCGGTTCTCGAGGTCACCACTGAGGCTCGGTATGACCCGGCTTTCGTTGTGAGCGACGGGCGCCCGCAGGAGGAGGGCGACCGGTGGCCTTGGGTCAGCGAGGTGAAGCCACGCCTGCAGGTGCCGATCTCGGCCGGCGTCCCCCTGAGCCACCTCGGCTTCACCGGTCAGTCCCTACAGGGTGGGCATAAGCGTCTCGGGCTTAGCGAGTTCGCTGCTGCGGTTCGCTACCTGGTGGAGGCCAGCTCTTCGCCGGCGACGACGCCGTAGGCCATGTGTCGCTGCAGAGCAGCAATGCGATCCTCGATGTCCGCGAGGGGCAACCGCAGATCAATAGCGTGAATACGTAGGTCCGTCGCGGCGCCGCGAATCGTGTATTGGTCCGGCTGCGCCAAGCCATCTCCCGCGTAGATCAGGTGTCCGACAGAGAGCCCAAGCCGACGGCAGTACGTGACCAGCTGGTAGGCGTCAGCGTTAGGGAATGTGCCGTTGTCGTCGAGCAGCTTGTACTTCGTGTCGCCGACCGCAAGTACGGTGGCTCCTCGACTTATGACGAGGTCGGGCCTGATCTCGAGGCGGTCGTCCTCATCTAGCTGGTACGTCTCCTGTGCAAGCAAGCGCCCAGGCCCGAACTCATCGCTCAGGTCGCCGAGTATCTCTTCGATGAGCTTCTCGAAGACGAAGGCCATGTTGAGCGCAAAGCCGCGGGCCACGACTCCGCCGGCTCGGTGCTCCACGCTTCCTCCGCCCAGCGCCAGGTTGGCGAGGTGAAGCAGGCGGTGGACGTGCGCGTTGAGCCGAGTCGGGATCCATGCCGGCAGTCGCGTGCCGCGAGGCGGCAGCCAAACCTCGGCCAACAGGCGATCCACCCGACGAAGCCCAGCGACAGTGTGGGCGGGTACACCGGGCAGGCTCAACAGCAGCTGAGTTGCGGCCCGGATCAGCCGGTTCTCGTCCGTGTCGAGGGTCCACTCGTCGACCGTCACCTCGATGGGTGTCACGGCGCCGAAGCGTCGCAAGGCTTGGTCGACCAGGCGAATGCGCCCTCTAACCACCGGTAGCGACTGGTCTTCGGTCCGGTAGCCACGTTGGGGTCGCAGGGCGAGCGCTCGTCGGGCCTCCCGCTCGAAGAGCACGGCCAGGACAGTGCTGAGGTCAGCGTCGTCTGCGAGGCCGATCAGGGTCTCGTCCACGTTGAGCCTGCGGATTCCATGGGCCCGAGCCAGCAGTTGAAGCACCTTCACCGCCCCAACCTTGGGTGCGACGCGCACTTCCAGGTCGCCGCAACGGATGGCCCCCACCCACTGTCCGGCAGACACACGCCAGCCGTCGCCTTCCGGCGTGGCAGTGACGAGCTTCGTCCCGCTCAGCGCTGCGGCTTCCGCCCTCGTGAGCTCGACGCCTGTCACTACCTGTCCCTCGGACAGTTGCTCCAGTGCCAATCGAGTCACTCGGGCGTGCTCTCGAGTGCTGCTGGCTGAGTCAGCCCAAGGTCGGCCAACCACTTCGCGAACGGGTACCAGCTGGCGAGCTTGTCCTGGGCGTCGTAGTGGTGCTCCTTGAGCATGGGGAGCAGCTCCCGGCGCCACACGCGGTCGAGAGACGTCGCTTTCGTGGCGTCCGGGCGCATGAAGTACGAAGGCCCGAAGGTGAGCGACGGCTCGAGTCCGCGTTCCACCATTCGGCCGTTGATGCGGTCGAGTAGATCGGCGACGGCGGGCGGCTGTCCCGTCGCTTCCAACCACCGCCGTAGGACCCCGTTCAGCGCCGTCTCGCTCGTATCCATGGACAAGAAGACGAAGCGCCGGCGCATCGCTGCATCCAGCAGCGCGATAGAGCGGTCAGCCGTGTTCATCGTTCCGATGATGAAGAGGTTCTCCGGCAAGCTAAAGCGCTCGCCTTCGCTGTACAGAAGTTCGATCTCTTCGTCGCGGTACTCGAGCAGGAAGTAGAGCTCGCCGAAGACCTTGGCGATGTTGGCTCGGTTGATCTCGTCGATGACGAGCACGAAGGGTTTACCCGGGGCGTTCCTGGCCTCGTCCGCGATACGGCGCAATGGGCCGGGCTTCACGGCAAGAGCCGCGCTCCCGTCGCCGTCTCGATGCTGGACCGGACGAAAGCCCTCTACGAAATCCTCGTACGAGTACGTCGGATGGAACTGGACGAGGGCGTACTGACCCTCCACGAGTCCGCAGGCTTCGAGCAGTCGCTTTGCGAGAAACGTTTTCCCTGTGCCGGGCGGTCCCTCGAGCACAACCTGCTTGCGCTCGTTGAGGCTGATCAGTAGCTCCCAGATCCAGCTGTCGTCGGCGTGATGCAGGGACGCTGCGAGGGCGGCCGTATCGCACTCGAGGCGCGCCGGCTTGGCCGGCTGCTCGGCGTCATCTCCACCTGACACCTCAACGCTGGGATCGGCCTCGTCGACCTCTTGGGAACTCGTGAGCGACTCGTCGGACTCGACCAATTCGGTCAGGGGAGTGGCGACCTCTGTCAGATCAACGACGTCCTCACCCTTGAAGCGCAGCCGGGTCCGGACGCCGGAAGGCAACTTCTTCACCGCCGGCGCAGCGTCCGCGCTCCAGGCGACCGGCCGGCTCAACAAGGTAGATCCACCGATTTGCTCCAGCGACGCGCCGCCCTCCTGGATGCGTCCCAAACGAAGCTGATCTCCATCGACGCTGGCGACGACGTCCCCGGGCTCCATTCCGAGCACGAAAGCAAGGACGTCGCGCTTCTTGGCCTCCCGCTTCACGACCTGGAAGTCCGCGTAGCGCTCATCCACCAGGCTGCTCAAAGCGTCCTGAGTCGGCTGCTGCGGCAGCTGCGTGAGCCGCCCCACCGTGACGGTCACCCTTCCCTGGCTCAGCCAGGCGGGCACGCGGTTCTGCTGATCGATTTCCCCTCGGACTAGCCATGCCCGGACGCCCTCGACGTCTTGGCTCCACTGCTGCAGCAGCGGGGCGCTGTCGAAGCGCACCGGCTTGCCGCCCTGCCGCTTCTGGAGGTTCAGGGTGATGGTCTTCAGGTCACGCTCGAGGTCACCGGTGGGCGTCTCCACGTGCTCGGCGAAGACGTCGACCACTCGCGCTCGGTCCGCGGGCCGCAGCAGCGTGGTGAACGACGACGGGTGAGCGAGCAGGCACAGCAGCGATGCAACGCGGTCGTCGACGTCCGGGATGCCGCTTACCAGGTCGCGGAACTGCCAGGGGTCGGACCAGGCAGCCTCACGGACCTCCGGGGCATGGGTCCACCAGCGCCCCAGGATTCGCGTGAACGAGGCCAGCATGGCTGCGGGGGCAGCAATTAGCGCCTTACCGCCGGGCACGAAGCCGTGTTCGAGGTCGGCGGAGAGCTGCCATGGCAACCCGGGCGGGTCTACGGGAGGGATGAGCGGGTTGCGGATACGGCTGCGCTTGGTGCTGGGGATCATGTCGCTCAACGGCCCGACGAGGAGCACAAGTGCCTCGGCCGCCAGCGTGCGGGGCGCCAAGCTCTCGAGTCCCGGTAACGTGGCTGGCGTGGGCTGAGCGGCCGACTCGAGGTAGGTCAACAGTGCGGACGTCGTCGCCGAGTCCCATACCACCGTGTCAGGGAGGAAGGCCGAGCGACCGTTCCGCCATGCCTCAAGGACATCCGCCGCGGCGCGCATCGAATGCGCAGCACCAGGGCCGCCGTGGAGTACGCCGTGAGTGGGCCCGGCGGACAAATCCGGCAACATCTCGCCGCGCGCGGCGTCCCACGCCCAGTACAACTTGTTCGAGGCGTCGTACAGCGCGACCGGGTCTTGGTACTGCTCCAGGGCGGCCCGACCTTCACGAGTCAGCCGAAGCCCACCGTCGGAGGTGACGTGCAGCCACCCGGCGTGCACGACGTTCGTCGTGAGGTTCCAGTCGAGGTTGTTCCAGCCGCGGACCTTGCCGCCCTTGGTGACGGACAGGTCGTACTCGTTGAGCGGCACGCGACCCGCGACCAGCTCCCGCAGCTCGGTCAGCTTGAGCGGCGCATGCTGCTCCGCGAGAACCTCAAGGGCGGCACGCAGCCGTCGGCGGATGCGCGGAGTCCAGTCAGGGTCCTGAACCGGCTCAGCCGCGTCGGGCGAGTTCGATGGTTCCAGCGGTTCCGCGGTCACACCTGCTCCTTGTGTCGGGGCCCATGACCGGGCCGCGGATTTAGGGGACTGACGAAGGGCACCCCGGTACACACCGCCTCCGCCATGGCGTCGTATGCGGCGAGCACCAAGCGCTTCGTGCGGAACTCGCCGTGATCACGCTCGTCGTACTTTCGAACGACCGGGAAAGAATCGAGGATATGCTCCGTGTCCGCACGATCGAGGTTGTAGATGTGGAAAACTGCGGCATTGATCTCCACTTGCAGCTGCTCTCGGCGACTGTCGACCCAACGGAATGGTGGCCCGGCTGACTCCGGGATAACCGCTTCGGCGGCGAACTGCTGCATCTTGAAGGAAGTGTAGGTCAGCTCAACGACACGATTTCTCATCCACTTACCCAAGAGTTCGTCCGTCGACCAGCGGGCTGGCTGTTCGAACACTTCGGGCGCTGGACAGGCAAGTTGCTTGGCCAGGAAGATGGTCACGTGAGTTCCGGCAATCTTCGCGCGCGTAAGGTAGTCCCAGACGTAGCTTGACCATATCGCTAGGAGATTCGTTGCGGACCATGCGTCGGCTGGTATCGCAAACCACAAGCCGCTTGCGGGGGCGCGAGGAATCAGAACCGGGGTGAAAGTTCGTTCATCTACGCCGCGCGCTATGTCGCGCCAGCCCAGAAGCCATGGATGCGGCCACCCTTTGCTGCGCATGAAGGACTCGAAGTCGCTGCGCTGTATCCAGTAGCGGCTTTGTGCTTCTATAGACGGATCGTCGTGCGCATAGGTCGAGACTCGGGGCAATGCCCCTTGATTCAGCTGGGCTTGTGTTGCCCCCTCGTAGGTCGTGTAGCGGTGATCGAAGCGGCTCGTCATCTTGGCTTCATAGAGAGGCAAGTAGTCTTGGTTCTCAAGTCTCCAAGACCAATCGTCGTATTCCGCGCCTAGGCTCTGAAGCTCTTCGAACGTGTGAAACATCCAGGAGTCGTCGGCCATGTGCAGCATTCTTCCGAATGTCAACCGCCAGGGGTTTCGGGCAGGCGAATCGACGACAAGGTTTGGATGAATCCGATAACATGCAAGGTTGATTTCGGCATCGCGCCGTGATCGAAAGACGGGCAGTGTGCCGGTATTTGGGTTAAGAGCGAGAATTTCGTCGGGTGCCAGAGTGAAGCGGCGCGCATGCACCTCTGCAACTTGACGGCAGTAAAAGGCCAGATTCACCGATTTTGCGGGTTCGCCGCCCGTCAGAGATGTTACGGCGAAGCGGTAGGCGTGATGCACGCCCTCAAAAATCTTCGCTTCATTCTCGAAATCGTAAAAGGCGGCCAGTCGGGATGCCGTAAGGGCGTTGCTGAAGAATGCGGCCGTAGTAGCATCCGTGGCCAAACCGGTGGGCGTGATTACCCCACTCCGTCCGTCTGGCGACAAGCAGGTCCCAAAATGCTCGGCAAAGACGCTGTAGGTGTTTACGTCGCCGACCCCACACAACGGGAATCTTTTGCTGCTTCGCAGAAAGTAGCTCTCCGCCTCGGATCGCCGCTTCGCGGCCTTGAACTCCGCAAAAAGCGCTGGGTGCTCTTGTTCGAGGGCGGCGATAGCCTTCTTGCGGGCTGTTGCGTTCGTGGCCTCGGCGATCGCAGCATCCCGGGCGGCGAAAAACTCCTGCTCTTGCAGCTTGACGCGCTCCCATGGAGGATTGCCAAGCATGGCGGAGAAGCCGCCGGTCCAGCCCGTCGCCGTGTTCGCGGGTCCGTCATCCGGAACTGAGAAGATGTCCGGGAATTCCAAGTGCCAGTGAAAGAGCCGGTGTCGGGACGCGACTGCGTCAACGGCCGCGATAACAGATCCTGGCGCGCTGCCGGTGCCAAGCTGCTCAAGCACCTCGTGCGTGATGGCCACATCGCCTGCCGTCTTGCTGCCGAGAAACGCGGCGCACCAGGCGTCGGCGACCCGCCGAGCGCGCAGAGCGGCTCCGGTTGCTCGCTCCGCGTCGTATCGCTGGGCCGCCCAGACCACGTCCGCTAGGGTTTGCGCGTTTGCGGAGCGTTCAGCTACCTGCCGGAGGCTTGCTAGTCCGGCCTTGTTGCTGACCGGGATGCCGTGGTCGTTGAAGAGGTCCCCTTGCCCCACTCGCTGTGCGGCGTTGACCTTCCGCCACGACGCGGCAATCTTCTTGTCGTCGCCGGTTAGCGCAACGTAAGCGCTGTCGGGAATGCCGGCATGGAGCAACGCGGGCGTGGTGCCGAGCAGCGCGTTGCCGACCTTGATGTGGTGATCAAGGAAGGTGAGGGGCTTACCGGGTGTCATCGACTCCAGCCACAGGCTGACCTTGGCGAGGTTGGCCGCCATTGGGTTGACGTCCACTCCGTAGATGCAGCGCGCTACGACGTCGTGCATGGCCTTCTGGGCATCTGTGGGTGTCGGATCGATCTCACCAGTCCGTACTACGGCGAGGCGCTGCGCGATGCGGCGGGCGGCCGCGACCATGAAGTGCCCGCTGCCGATGGCGGGATCGCACACGGTGACGGCGAGCAGTGCCCGTTCCGGGTCGGGTTGCTTCTCGGCGTCGTCGAGCACCGGGTCGAGCGCGGTGTCGAGCACCAGCTCGACGAGTTCGGTCGGGGTGTAGTAGCTGCCGGTGGTCTTACGGTCGTGGCCGGCGAGTGTCTCCACGGTGTAGGCGTGCGTCGTTGGGTCATGGCGGGGGACGAGTTCAAGGAGCGACTCGTAGATCGAGCCGAGCTCCTCGGCTCCGAGGTGACGGAAGTCGATGAGCCGCCGCGGTTGGCCCTTCGGCTGCACGATCGACAGCGACCGGATAGCGGACAGCAGGGGCTGGTTACCCAACCGCAGCCCGGTCAGTACGTCCGCGGCGGACTCCTGAAAGAGCCCGCCCAGCCCGGGCAGGCCGAGGCGTGGCTCACCTTCCGCGCGACCGAGGGCAGTGAGGACGAGTTGGGCGCCGTCCCACAGGTCGGAATGGGCGCTGCCATGGCGGCGAATCGCGAGCCGGCGCAGCCGCGCCGCGGAGAAGTGATCGCGGTAGCGCTCCTGGACGTGAACGGTGGCTGCAGGATCCAAGACGGCATCGCGGGCCTCGGCGACGGACCAGAAGAGCAGCCGGTAGACCGTGCGCAGCAGGCTCTGGTGCACGTCATCCAGTCGGATGGCGCCGGTGGCGAGGTCGTCGCGCAGCCGCGCGTTGTCAGGGTGTCGCAGGAATCCCGTGCCGAGCGTGTGCAGGGCTCGCTCCACGCCGTCGCGGAGTAGATTCAATGCACGTACGCCCTGGTTGACGGCCGTGGTGCGCCAGCGTTCGAGCCAGCAGTCGGCCGGGACGCCGTCGGTGGGGACCTCGACTCTGGACTGGTGGGCAAGTAGATAGAGGAGAGCGAACTCGGCGAACAGCTCCCCGTCGAACATCGCCTCAAGGTCGAACTCGACGTATGCCGGACCGGTCAAAGTGGTGGAGTCGCGCAGCAGCCGCACGACACGACCGTTCGACACGATCGCCCACAGGTAGACGTCGGTGCGGTTGAGCATCTCCTGCACCATCGCGTGCGGGGCTCGATGGGCGGCGCCGGGAACGCCGGCGGTGCGCTTGTCCAGCTCCACGCCCCAGCCCAGCAGATGAATCGGTGTGACGCCCCACAGGTGGCTGACCGGGTATTGCCGGTCGTTGACGGTCAGCCCGCCCGGCCCGGTCAGCGGCACCCGCCCGTAGCCCAGTTCACTAAGCAGCACCGTAAGCCAACGCTCGCGTGTCAGCCCGACGGCTGGGTCGTTCTCGGGCAGACGCTGCAGATCGTCCCTAAACCGGCGGTAGACGCCCAGTAGGTGGGTCCACACCCGAGCCGCGGCCTCACGAGGGCTCTCCCCTGCGAGGTGGTAATGGCTGGTCTTGAGCCCGTCGAGACTGCCACTCAGTACGGCCGACATCACATCTGGCGGCAACAATCCACCGGCCACTCGGACCGACGTCAAGGAACCGCTCACGCCGGAGCACCCCCGGACGGCAGAAGGACCTGAAGGCTCAAAACGTCGATCGGCCGCTGCGCCGTGACGGAGAGACCTCGCCGGGCCGCGCCGGCGCCGGCCCGGGCCCTGCGATGTGCCCCAAGCAGGCGGTCTGCGTGCTCGTCGGCGACGTTCTCTAGGTAGGGCATCAGCGCAGTCATTCCGTCCAAGACTCGTTGTGCGGCGAGACGAGCGGCGTCCGCCGGCAGGTTCGCGGTCGGGCTCGCTCCGAGCAGCGCTTCAGCGCGCTGATCGGGCAACCAGACGGCGCTCGTCGGGGCACCTTCGAATGCAAGGAGGCGCGCGTCCTCAGCAACGCGGGACTCCACGCCTTCGCTGGTGGGCAGCGTCAACTGGAAGCGAAATCGGACCAGGAGCAAGGTCGTACGAGTCTGCACGGCGTCCGTCCGCATCACGCCGGCGCGTCGCGCCGGACGCTCACGCTCGGGCACCGCGGCGTCCAGCGCAGTCTCCAGGACGTACCGCGCGATCGTCTGCACGGTCGGATCCGTGCGAGCGATGACCGCTTCCTCACGTCCAGCAGGGGGTTCACTACGAAAGAGCAGTGGCTCGCGGAGACCGACGGGCAGGCTTTGCCATAGCCCGAGAGGGAGCGTCGATAAGACGGCGGTAAACCCGTCCTCGACGTTCGTAACCGTGGATCCGAGGGCTCGAAGCGTCCGCTCCAGGAAGCGGCGCAGATCACCGTGGGTGCCCAGCGCTGCTCTGACCTCGTCGACCTCCGCGACGACGTCCTCGGGCTTGATCGCGTGCTGGGCGAACCGAGCCCGGGAGGTCTTCTCCTTTTCGGCGGCGGACTGCCATTCCTTCTCGAAAGCAGCGGTCCGCTCGTCCAGCTGCAGGTCAAGCGTCAGCTGCTGGGCGTCCCGCCCCCGCAGTAGCAGTCCTTCGGCGAGTGCGTCGATCAGCCCATCACCGTTGCCGGGCACCGGCACGGCGACGCCGGTCGCCTTGGCGATGGCCCGGTGCTTACGGATCAACACGTCCAACACGATCCCGTCGATGCCGTTGTCCTCGCCGTACAGTGTCAGGGCGCGCACGACGTCCCGACGCTGGCCGAAGCGGTCGACGCGTCCCTCCCGCTGCTCGTGTCTGGTCGGATTCCAGGCCAGGTCGTAGTGCAAGACGGCAGAGAACGCGTCCTGCAAGTTGACGCCTTCAGAGAGGCAGTCGGTGGCCACGAGGACGTGCTGTCCCTGCTTGTCGACCAGCTCCTGGACGCGATGCTCCCGCTCCGCCGGTGGCAGCTGCCCGGTGATGACGCCGACGTTGACCTCGCGCCCGCGCTTCCCTGATAGGGCGGCACCCAGGTACTTGCCGACATAGTCGGCGGTGTCGATGAAGCGGCAGAAGACGATAGGCGCGTACCCGTCTGCCAGGAGCTTCTTCACCTGAGCAATCAGAAGAGCGAGCTTGCGGTCCATGGCCGGCCCGTCGAGCTCAGCCGCTCGGCGAGCGAAAGCCTGAAGACGGCGGCGCCCGGCCGAGTCGCTGCCGTTAACCGGCGCTTCGTCGTCCTCGACGAGGGCACCCGGCGTGATATCGAGCCCCTCGAGCATCTCTTCGTCCGCGCTGTCGAGCACGCCTGCGCGTCCGAGGAAGTCAACCTCAGTCACGGTTGGGACGTCGGCGTTGGCAGCCCGGGTGCGCAACGTGGCGGCCGCGGCGCTCGGGCTGGATGCGAGCGCGCGCAGCAGAGCGAGGGCAGACCACCAGCGGACTCGACCACGAACTCCGTTCGCGCCTTCCCGAACCTGCTCACGGGCGTACGCCAGTACGTCCTCGAACAGATCCCGGTACTGCGGGCTGAGCGTGTACGGCTCGTCCCTGGTCTGCCGGTCGCTCGGGAAAGGGGTGTCCTCGTCGAGGTAGTGCCGGATGTCGGCGCGACGGCGCTGAACGAAGTGCCGGGCGAGCAGCGAACGGCCGGCTAGAGTCGTGAGGTCCGCGGTGGCGAGGGCCGGATTGCAGAGCGCGATCAAGTTCGTGAAGGCGGTCTCGTCACCTGAGTGCGGAGTCGCCGTCGTCAGGATCAGATGCCTGGTCTCGTCGGCCGCCAACGACTGAAGCAGCTCGTAGCGCTGGTGGCGGGCCCGCTGCCCGGCGCCGCCACTGGCCACTGAGTTGTGCGCTTCGTCGACGATGACGAGTTCCGGACACCGCAGGACGAACTCGTGCCGCCGGCGGTCGCTCTTGATGAAATCGCTGGACACGATGACGAATGGGTGCCGATCGAACAACGACTCGTTCAGCATGAGTCCGCGCTCGAGGCTCTTCACGCTGCTCGTCAGGACCAGCGCAGCGTCGATGCCGAACTTCTCGCGGAGCTCGCGCTGCCACTGTTCGGCAAGTGCGGGGGAGCAGAGCACGGCCAGTCGCTTAACGGTGCCCTGAGCCAGGAGCTCGGCGGCGATCATGCCCGCTTCGATGGTCTTACCGATGCCGACGTCATCGGCGATGAGCAGGCGCACGATGTCCTGGCGCAGCGCGAGCAGCAACGGGACGTACTGGTAGTTGCGCGGGCTGACGCTCAGGCCCGCCAGAGACCGGAATGGGCCAGCTGAGGCCTGGAAGCCGACGCGCAATGCGGTGCGGAGCAGCTCCGTCGACGCCGCATCCCCGAGGTCGTCCGGCGTCGGGGTGGGGAAGGTGGCCGGCTCAACGCCCTCATCCGGGAACACCCCCACGACGTCGTCCTGACTGCCGCCGAGGGGCTGCAGCAGCAGGAAGTCCGGAGCGGTGCCAGGGAGAACCACCCACTCACGGCCGCGCGCTCGAACCAGACTGCCGACGGCAAAGTCGGTGGGGGCTGAGCTGAGGGTCAACGTACAGTCCTTCCAGGGCTGAAGACCCATGTGTGCTTGTCGGTGATGCCGGCCCAGTCGCCGTCGTGGTGAACCCGCACGACGGTCCAGCCGAGATTCTCGAGCCGTTCAGCCGCTTGGTCGTCGCGCTGCTGCTGATGGCTTACATCGTGCTGCGGGCCATCGACGAAGACGGCCACCGACATGCCGTTCACGTTGTACACGAAGTCGGGACGGGCCTTTGCCTCGCTGACGGTGCACTGGGCGTCGTCCGGAAGCCGGTATCCGTGCTCCTGCAGCCAGTAGACGAACCGCCGCTCGAGCCCAGAGTCGGAGAGCTTCTTGAGCCATTCCTGTTGGCCGCTGCGGTCGCGCTCACCTGCTCCGCCCGCCACCTCGGCTCGCACCAACTCCTGGAGTAGCGGGACGACGGCATGCCGGTCGATCGCGCTGTGGTCGTGCTGGTTGCTGTAGGAGAGCAGACAGTCGTAGCAGCCCTTCTCGCACCGCTCGCGCGCTCCGGGGGCCTGTCCGAGGTCCTCGCCGGTGTCCGCGTCGTAGTGGATGAGCTCGAGCGCTTTGCGCGCGACCTCCGCCAGCTTGTGCGGCTCTTCCAGGAGCCGGCTGAGTACGCCGGCGCCGCCCTCGGCCGACTCGTTCAGCAGCATGCGACCGCGATGGTCGGGATCGGGTAGTTCCTTGCTCTCGAGCTCGGAGTCCTCCAGCTGGAAGGTGGCTTCCGCCGCCCGCTCGAGAGCCGCACGCAATGTCATGGTGACGGTGTCGCTCGCTGCCTCGGTCAGGCGCAGGACAAGGAGGTTCCGGCGGTCCTCGACATAGGGCGTGACCTTGTCCTTGACGGCGACGTCCTCGGCGGCGTCCAGGCTGTCGGCGTCGACCGTGTTGTCGGCGGCCTTCTTGTCAGAGAGCCACCGTCCTTCGCGCCGGTCCAACCAGAATCCACGGTCAGCCGGATGCCTGCGGCGGCGACGGCCGACGTTGGTGATGCGCATGACCGCGGCGTCCGCGTACACGAGCTCCAGAACGGGGCTGCCGTCGACAACAGCCTCGGCCTTGGCGAAGCCGGGCCGCCCTCCCCGGTCGGGGAAGCGGAAAGAGACCTCCAGCTCGAACCCTGACTTCCGGCGCTCCTCCTCGTCGCTGCTGATCCGCTCGCGCCGACGGGTGAAGACGGTCTGCAGTCGCAGCAGCCCGTACTGGTTGGCGCCCAACTGCGCCTGACAGAGCTCACAGGTGTCAGTGCCGACGACGACGCCGTGGTGGTAGCCACAGCTCTCGCAACGCTTCGCTGTCTCGGTGATCGGTCCCGAGCCGGTCGAATCGTCCGGGTTGCGCGGAAGCTGGATGCGCGTGACCTCGTACCGCGCACCCTCGTGGTAGATCAGCGAGCCCGGGCCGAATTCGCTGATCGCCACGAAGCGGGGGCGCTGCAGGTAGTCGCCGTCGGCCTTGCCTCCGCGCCGGTTGGGGATGTACGCGGCCAGCGGCAGGCGGGGGAACGAGTATCCAGGCAAGAAGCCTTCGCTCGCCAGGTAGCGATACGAGTAGAAGTCGGTCGCGCCGAACTCTCGGTCCTCGTTGCGCAGCAGGATCAGCTGATTGCGTGCATCGGAGCGCCGTCGGTCCGCTTGCTGACGGTCACGCCTGCTTGAGCTGGTGTTGATTGCAAGCTTGTGCTGCTCGTCGTACTCGGTCCGAGCGGCCTGAAAGAGCTGCCGCCAGCGCTCGAAGGACTCGTCCAGCCGCCGGGCGGCGTGCTTGACCTGGTCGTGTACCCAGGTGTCGCTCCACCACGTCGGCTCCTCGCCGCTTGCGCGCCAGGTCCTGCGGAGATCGGCAAGCACCCGCGCGGCGGTCGCTTGTGCCCGGCTGTTGGCTTGCGGGTCGGTCAGTGCCTGCCACACGTCGGGGAATAGGCGGAGGGTCGGGTTGTCGCCGTCCGCCTCCAACAGGTCGGTGATCGAGGACTTCATCGACTGGTCGGTCTCGGCCAGCCACATGGCGTGCACGTGTGACCGGATCAGGTCCTCGTTCGTCAGGTCGAGGCGAGGAGCGACGACCGACCCCGCCACCATCTCCCGTGACCGGCGGAACCAATAGTTGTCGTGGGCGTTGCCGGCCGAGCAGTACGTGAGTACAAGGGCAGGCTGGCCACTTCGACCGGCGCGGCCGGACCGCTGTGCATAGTTGGCGGGAGTCGGCGGCACATTGCGCAGCCCGACGGCATTCAGGCTTGAGATGTCGACGCCGAGCTCCATCGTGGGGGAGCAGTACAGCAACGGAAGGTCGCCCTTGCGGAAAGCATCCTCACGCTCAATGCGCAACTGCTGCGGCACCTGGGCGGTGTGCTCGCGGGCGCGCAGACCGGCGAAACCGGCCGCCAGGTCGCGGTAAAGGTCGCGGAAGAACGGGTTCACACGCGCTGTGGCTTCGCCCTGGAAGGCGCGGCGGAGGGGGTCCGGCGCGCCGGTCTCGCCGTCCCCGGCAATCCAGCGGATGGCGGCTGCGCGCAGGCGGTAGATCGGTCCGTCGGGGCTGTCTGCTCGGGCGAGAAGGCCGGCATCAGTCAGGACTCGGAACAAGTCCTCGATGACCTGGCTTGTGTCGGCCGTCTTGAGCTTGCCCGGCAGGCCAGCGGCGTCCGTCTTGAGATACCGGCCGAAGGCGCCGCGGCCGGTCATTGCTAGGGCCCCTCGGGGACCGCCGGACCGGGACGGGCGAGGGAACGCGAATCCGACGTCGACCAGCCGCTCGTCCTCGGACATCGCCCAAGGATCGATGAGTTGTTGACGCGATTGCGCACGGAGGCGTTCGAAGCCTTCTTCGGTCAGGCAGTCGACGTCGATCGCGCGGACGCGGCGGAGCTCGTCGAGCAGGATGCGGCTCAACTCTTCGCGCCGTGCGGGCGAGATCTGGTCGAGGAGGTAGGTCCCCGCCCACGAGTCCTCGTCGGCAGCGATCTCAGCGAGGTCGCGGTAGCCGACCTTGAGAAGTCCGGTCTGCTCGAGGTTCGGCATGGTGACGCGCCAGCCTCGCTGCAGGTCGACGTACAGCTCGTATTCGACGACCGCTCGCAGCGCCCGCGCAGCGTCGGCCCTGGCGCCGAACTTCGCGTTCGGGTTGGCCGAGAAGTCCGCCGGCTGCAGATTAAGTGCGTCGACCACCGCGCCAGCGATGCTCTCATGGGTCAGTCCGTCGCTGCCGGCCTTCTCCAGTGCGGCATACAGGCCTGCACGTAGTTGGCTCACCTGTATGAAGTCGTTGAAGTGACCGGCCTGGAGGCTGGCGTCCTGACGGTTGTCGACGAAGGTGAGGAGCTTTCGGGCCTCGAGGTCCAGGTCAGCCTCCGGGATCGCGCGGAGATGACGAACGATCGAGGCGCTCAGCAGCGTCATGGCGCTCGAGCGGCCCTCGGAGTCGAGCGTTGCGAGCTTGCCGAAATCTTGGCCGCGAACCTGCTCGTAGGAGACGCCACAACGCATACAGAAGGCGAAGGGCGTCGACATGAACCATGCGGTCAGTCCGCTGCCGGCGTCGTCGAGCGTTCCGTCGGGGAGGACACGGACCTCGTCCGGCAGGTACTTCTTCTTGCTGTCGAGCATCTCGACCTGGTCCGTGTCCGGATCGGTGACCAGCCAGGAGTCCGGCAGACGGCCGCTGGCAACCGGGTCATGAGGCCAGGGCAGGTCGGACGAGATGTAGAGGTATCCGGTGATGCTGTCGCCACCGCTGGCATCGGCATCGCGTCGTGAGACGAAGGCGGTCTTCTGCCCGCGGCCCGCCTTGGCGACGACCAGATACTCCTGGCCGCACTCGCGACAGAAACCTAGAGGGAGCAGTGCCTTGTCTGGCTGGTGCGGGACGGTGACCTGGTAGAAGCCGGTGATGTGCCGAGTGTCTTCCGGCTCGATGGAGACGTAGACCGTGTCGCCTTTGGACAAGAACTGGTGAAGGCGGAAGGCAAACACTGGCCGGTCGATGCCCGGCTGACGGACGCGGGAACCTTCCTCCAGAACGCGGCGCAGCGCTGTCCGGCAGTCGTCCGCGGACTTGCCGGTCATTCCGGCCAGCCGCTCGGAGGCCTCGGGGAGAGTCGTTGGGGCGCGGCGGATCAAGCGATGGGTCTCGGGCTCGAAATCGAGCCCGAATGTGGTCTCGATCCAGACGGCAAGCGGATCGGCCACAAACTCGGAATGTGGCCTGGTCCTCGTCGTGCCGAGTGCCTCACCGACCGACGCGCGGAGTTGATCGGCCGACGGTGTGTTGTCGCGTGTTGCGCGCGTCAGCGTCTCGCCGATCACACGCTCAGGAGTGACCTCTGAGCCGAAGAGGCGCGTGGCGACATCGGCAACCACGGCATTGCGTTCCGCGGTTGTGCCTGCGCTGGCCATCGTCGCGCTCGTGCCGACGATCTGCAGATCGTCGCTGGCGCATTGATCTCGCAGACGACGGATCAGCATCGCCACGTCGGCGCCTTGGCGACCGCGATAGGTATGCAGCTCGTCGAGAGCGAGGAAACGGAGGCCCTGCGCGGCGCGGACCAGATGCTTGCGCTCGTCTGGTCTGGTCAGGACCAGTTCCAGCATTACGTAATTTGTCAGCAGGATGTCCGGCGGTTCCGCCAGGATCCGCTTCCGCTCGTCCGGACTCTCCTGCCCGGTGTAGCGAGCGAAAGTGACCGGCTCGCCGCCGTCCGAATAGCCGAACTTGAGAAACTTCTCAAGCTCACCGACCTGAGAGTTGGCGAGAGCGTTCATCGGATAGACGACGATCGCCTTGACGCCGGGTTGTCGCTGCCCGCCGTTGGCCTGCCGTCCCCGGAGCACTGCGTCGACGATAGGAACGATGTAGGCAAGCGACTTGCCGGACCCCGTTCCTGTGGTCAGGACGTAGCTCTTCCCGGACCGGGCAACTTCTACGGCCTCTCGCTGGTGCTGGTGCAGCACGATCGGGTCACGTCCGGCGTCATTCATGTCCGCTTTGCGGCGGAAGATGCGCTCGCACTCCTCATGGAGGAGGCCTTGGGACACGAGATCCGGGATCGACCCACCCGACTGGAAGGATGGGTTGAGGCTCAGCCAGGGGTCGGGCCACTGAACACCGTCGGCGAACTGCTGCTCGACGAAGTCGCTGATCCGCTCATCGCGGACCCGTACGAAGCCACCGGTGAACGCCCGGTAGTCGGCGATGACCTGCTCGTGGATCTTGAATATGTCCAAATCAACCCGTCCCCGTTTCGGTTTCGAGCAGTACCTTAGAGTCTCGACAAGATCACTGGGAGCAACCTGACGTGCGGGAGGGGCGCTGTGTCGAGTGGGCTCGCTGCGAAGAGTCCATCGCAGCTAACGCCTGCCGGTCGAGCGGTCGCAGGCGAGTGAGGCCCTGCAGTTCAGTTGGAGCCAGACCTCTGGCCGGACGGTGTCCGGGGCGGGCGGACACGGGTCCCGTAGTCAGGCCACCTTGGCGGCGTGGAAGACGTCGGCCGGCAGGGCGTGGTCCAGTTGCCACAGGATGCGCATGGGGCGCTCGCCGGTGTGGGACACGTAGGTCATCGGCCCCGCGTAGAGGTAGGACGGCGTGCCGAGCGTCCCGTCCGCCATCTTGGACTTGCGGACAAACAGGTGCACGGACGTACCCATCTCCCAGTGGTTGATGTAGCGCTGCCCGGTTGCTGACCGCTCCGCCGTCGCGTTCTGCGACTCCCACTGGAAGAGCGTCGGTGTGATGGCGTGGTCGGCGTACATGGTGGTGGGGGAGAAGTGTGCCTCCGACTTCTGCAGGGTCACGAAGAAGACGTCGGCGCGGTCGCCGGGCACCCAGCGCACGCCTGAGCCCCACGTGCCGTTGAGGTCTGCGAGCCCGAAGGCCGCCAGCGCCTCGTCCCGGCTGTAGCGCGCGTGCACGTGCAGCGGACGATCGCCGGCTTCCGTGAGCGGACGAGCCACCCGGTGAATCCGCTCCTGCAGCACATCGCTCAGCTCGACGACTTCCTCGCCGCGGCCACGGTTCGCCAGCAGTCGAGCCAGTGACTCTTCGATGCTGCTGAACGGCGTCCGCGAGCCGAACAGTGAGAAGTGCAGCATCGCAGCCATCCGCCGCAGTCGGGCGCTGGCCTGCGCCGCGGCGTGGGGCCGGATGACCGACCGCAAGAACCGCAACCGCTCCAGGTCATCGACATGCAGCATCCGGCCGAGCGCGGCGCCGAGCGCGGCGTCGTCCGGCCCCGGGGCGTCGTCGGCCCAGCCGGCGGCTCGCTTGAGGTCCAGCCAACTGCGACCGTTGCCGCGGTACAGGTCCTCGAGTTCGACGCCCGTCTCCGCGAGGAAGTCGGCCAGCGACGGCGACTGCTCGCGCTTGGCCTCGCTAACCAGCCCCTTCCACGACACGCTCAGCGACTGCTTGATGTTGTCGAGGACAATCCGCTGGGCCACGCGGTCGAGCTCGATGTGGCACCCGGCCGGCAGGGTGGGGAAGCCCTGCTCGACGTCGCGCTGCACCCCTCGTCGAGAACTGCCGGTCAGCGCTCGGAAGCGCAGGTCGAAGCGGAACTCCTTGTGCTGGGCGCCGATGAAGTCGAGGACGGTCAGGCAGGCCTTGTCCTCGGCCAGGCGCAGGCCGCGACCCAGCTGCTGGAGGAACACCGTCGCGCTCTCCGTGGGTCGGAGGAACAACACGGTGTCGACGGTCGGGATGTCGAGGCCCTCGTTGAACAGGTCGACGGTGAACAGGACGTTGACCGTCCGGTCTCGCAGCGCGGCCAGTGCCGCTGCCCGCTCCTCGCGAGTCGACGCCGACGTCACCGCGCGGCTCGGGATGCCGGCCCTCGTGAACCGGTCGGCCATGTACTGCGCGTGCTGGACGCTGACGCAGAAGCCCAGCGCCCGCATCCGGCCGGGGTCCTCGACCTTGTCCTTCACCGCCTGCAGGACCAGCCGAACGCGGTGGTCGTCGCCGGTGTAGACGTTGGTCAGCTCGGTGGTGTCGTATCCGCGACCGCGCTTCCATCGCAGCTGGTCGAGGGCGACGTCGTCGTGGACGCCGAAGTACTGGAACGGTGCGAGGAGGCTCTGCTCGAGTGCTTCCCACAGCCGCAGCTCGACGGCGGTGCGTCCGTCGAACCAGGTGCGCACGTCGGCGCCGTCGGTCCGCTCGGGCGTCGCGGTCAGTCCGAGCAGGACGCTGGGCTTCAGGTGCTCAAGCAGTCGCCGATAGGTGGCCGCCTCGGCGTGGTGGAACTCGTCGACGACGACGACGTCGAAGTGCGTGGGATCGAGCTCGTCGAGGTCGAGCTGATTTAGCGACTGGACGGAACCGAACACGTGCCGCCACTCGCGAGGACGCTGGCCGCCGACGAACAGTTCCCCGAAGTCGCCCTGCCGCAGGACGTGCCGGAACGTCGACAGGCTCTGGGTCAGCAGCTCCTCGCGGTGGGCGACGAACAGGAGCCGGTCGACCATGCCGCTCTCGCGCAGGCGCCGGTAGTCCAGCGCGGAGACGACCGTCTTGCCGGTGCCGGTCGCCATCACCACGAGGTTGCGCCACCGGTTGTGGACCGTCCGCTCGGCGTCGAGCCCCTCGAGGATCTCCCGCTGGTAGCCAAAGGGACGGACATCGAGCGTGGTGATCTCGATGGGCAGGTCGGACGGACCGCCGCGCTCCGCGGCGAGCGCCTCGCGGAGCCGGTCGCCGTCACGGTGCGGCTCGTAGGTCTCGAACGACGGGTCGAGCCAGTAGCTGTCGAAGGTCTCGGCGAAGGTGGTGAGTAGGTGCGCCTGCTCGACGTTGGACAGCCGGACGTTCCACTCGAGACCGTCGGTCAAAGCGGTGCGGGAGAGGTTCGACGAGCCGACATACGCCGTCGACAGGCCGGTGGCGCGGCGGAACAGCCAGGCCTTGGCGTGCAGCCGCGTCGTCCGGGTCTCGTAGGAGACCTTGACCTCGGCACCCAACTCGACCAGGCGGTCGAGGGCGCGCTGGTCGATGGCACCCATGTACGTGGTGGTGATGACCCGTAGCCGGCCGCCGCGCTCGCGCAGCTCGCTGACTTGCTTCTCGATGACCCGTAGGCCCTGCCACTTGATGAAGGCGCACAACAGGTCGACCCGGTCAACCGAGGCCATCTCGCGGGTCACCTCGTAGCCGATCCGCGGTTGTCCGCGGCCGTTGACGAGGAGCGCGCTGGTGGACAGGGGCACTTCAGGTCGTTGAGGGAAGGTCGTGGGTCCTGGCGTGCGGGATGCCTTGGCGATGGCAAGCAGCGTGCGCGGCGGTTCGGCGACTGCGTCCTCGGGGGCTGCAGCCTCTGGCGCCAGTGCAGTGATGGCCTTGACCATGTCATTGGCCAGAGCGACCTGCCGACTGACTGCAGCCCGGTCACTGCCGCCGGCGCTGCGCAATGCGCGCGAGGTCAGCACCGTGATGTGGCGGGTCAGCGTCTCGTGCGCGTCGACGGGATCGAGCTCGCTGAGCGAGACGAGTTGAGGGTCTGCGCCGGCCAGTCGACCGCTCAGGGCCTCGGTCAGCAGGTGTTCGTAGACGCCCGGAGTCAAGTCCCCCATGTCCGCAACGTAAGCGGACGAATGCGGTTCTCTGAGGAGCGACCCGGCACTTGGACCAGCGAGTCGCGGCTGTGTCGATCGTAGGAATGGCCAACTGTGACGGCTGAGGCCAGCCGCGACGCGAGTGTCGACTGGCCTCGCCGTCGTGGCAACTGCCGGCGTGGCGCCCGCCGCTGCCTCTCGTACTGAGAGCTCATGAAGGAGTGACGCACTGGCTCTACCCCACCAATGCCTCTGGCGACTACTACTTGATCGATCCGGTCACCGATGAGCATCTCCCGGTCTCGGCGGGGAACGTTCTTCGCTTCATCGAAGCAGCACCGGGTCAGGTAGATCCCTGGGGCCTCAGTCAGGGTTACCGCAGCATGGAGGCCGGCGACCTCCTCTGGCTGTATGCCGCGGGCGTTGGCGAGCTGTACGCGGTGGGGACGGTCGACGACGTCCGCTTGGACGAGGACGGCTACTGGTACGCCGACGTCCTGTGGTCGGCGGAGGACACCCGACGGCTGATGGACGCCCCGATACCGCGGGCTCGCTTCGGGCAGGTCGTTCGAGCTCCGGTCCGCGCCAACGAGACAACGACGGCCCTGCTCGACGAGTGGCTGGACCGAGGACCAGAGCAGTCGACGGACGGAAATGAGCGGCCGGGCCAATCGCAACGACCCGATCGAGTGCGACGCGACATCGCCCTGCGGCGTGGGCAGCCTGCCTTTCGAGCCAAGCTGCTTGCGGCGTACGAAAGGAAGTGCGCCGTCACGGGCGAGGCTGTGGAGGACGTCCTCGAGGCAGCCCACATCGACCCGTACAGCGAGAGCGGTTGCAACGACCTCGGCAACGGACTGCTGCTCCGCGCCGATGTTCACACGCTCTTCGACCTGCACCTGCTCGCGGTCGACCCGGCAGGACGGCTTGAGGTCTCGCCGAAGCTACGCGGCACCTCGTACGCAGCCCTGGCCGGCGTCTTGCTGACAGTGCCGCGTGACCCGAGCGCCAAGCCGGATTCCAGCCGACTGGCCGAACACCGGCGCGCATTCAGCTCCGACTAATTCGGTGAGGCTGCTCAGCGCCAGGTGCAGATGTCCAGCAGGCGGAGGTCCGTCAGTCGGGACATCGCCTGGATGGCCGGGTCGCTCGATGTTCTGAGCTGCTCGCGGACTTGCGCGAGTGCGCCCGACGCGGTGTTGGCCATCAGGTCTTCACGGACGGCGGACCAGTACTGGTAGCGCCCCAGCTCCGGTCGCGCCTGACCCTGGTGGCGCGCGAGTCGCCGATACCGCCGCATTAGCTGGCTGTCGAGGATCGGGTAGAGCGCCGGCCGCTTCAAGTAGAGAACCTTGCTGAGCTTCGCTACCGAAAAGCCGGACGGCCGCTCGCCGTAGAAGTGCCTCCAGAGCTGGAGCATTGGTCCGTAGGTCGACCCGTCTTCATCGGTCCACGGTCGCGAGGTCCGCGTCCGCCGCGGCGACCCACCAGGGCGCGTCCTCGCTGCGGTGGAGCAGCCATCGGGCTTCGGCATGGCTGATCCGCGACGCGATCACCCGGGTCCGGACGATCTCCTCCATGGTGAGAACCGACGGACCGCCCGGGCCGGCGTAGTCGTAGATGCGCAGGGTCTTGCCGTACCGGTGCGCGTATCCCGTGAGCACGCTCAGCGGATCGTCGACCCAAGTGTCAGCGACGCGCATGGAAACCCTCCGGTCGGAGGAGTGTTCGGGGATCCCGATGGCCGCAGCCACCTGGGCGGCGCGATCGGCGTTGACGTCACCGCGCTCGTCGACGGGCACGTCAGGCGTCCTCGTCGGGCACCAGGCTCCACATGCGGCGGAGGGGGAGCTCGGCCTGGATATCCTGCGGCAGCCGCTCGTAGACGGCTTCGACCCGGGCGATGACGTCGTCGGCGTCCCAGAGCCGCAGCTGAAAGAACAATCGTCGGGCCTCGGCGCGGGCGTTCTTCGTGTAACCGCCCCAGCTGACCATCAGACCTCGAGTGGCCCCGAAGTTGGCCATCACGCCCTGCAGTTCACGCAGAGTTGATGCGTCGACCACGATCGCGCCCGACTTGACCTGCACGGCGAGGCCCACGCCGTCGAAGCCCATGTCGCCCTCGCCGGCGAGGATGTCGACACCACCGTCCGGCCCGGCGGGCGAGACATGCACGTACATGCCCTCGGCCTCCAGGACCGCGCCGATCAGGCGAGCGAGGTCGTGCCCGGAGAAGCGGGCGCCGATGCGGCGCCGGATTTGGTCGCGGCTGAGGTCGAGCAGGTCGACGTCGGGCTGCCGGACGACATCGCTGGCCGACTGCTCGGCGTCCGGGTCGGGATTCGCGGGCGTCGGGGGAGCCCCGCCGTCGAGCAGCGCCTCGATGCGCGCCTCGGCGTCGTTCCGTTGGATCCGGCAGACGGTGAGGAAGGCGCCGAGGGAGTAGAGGATGTCCTGCGCGATCGACTCCCGGGGGACGTCCTCGCGGATCCATGCGACCGACCGCTGGTGCTGCATCGACTCGGGCGCCTCCGGCGCATACCGGTAGGAACCGGTGATGCGGCCGAAGGCGATGGCCGGCGTCCGCTTGAGGGGGAGCGCCACGAGGTCGCCGATGGCGATGCGCCGCTGGAAGGCGTCGACCTGGGCGAGCCAGTTGGTGATCGTGCTCGCCTTGGCGTCGGGGTAGCTCGCGATGAGGCGCTCGCGTAGCTGCTCGGTTGTCGTCACGCCGGAGAGGTCACCCACCGGCGCCCAGCCGATCCCGACGACCCCGCTGGTCAGCGCCAGCTCGTCCCCTTCGCCGTGCCGACCACTGCGCACCAGCCAGAGCGCCACGCTCGTCCCCCGTCCTCGCGTGGCCTCATCCTGGCAGCTGCCTCGCGCGGCCACCGGACGGTGTCGTCCGTTCAATGTCAGGCGGCGGAGAGTGAACTGGGATCCGGGCTGCCTACGCCAACCGGCTCGACATCCGAGTGCCAGCTCAATCCGTTTCTTCTTCCTGACCTGCGCCGACTGTTTGAGCTCAGCCCCACCGATCTGACCCGACACGGGGAGTGTCGCCACCACACCGCCCTCGACCTCCTGGTCGCCGACGGCCGGCTGGCCCGCCGGCGAACGGCTCGAGTGAGAACTCGACCTGATCTTCCGACGCGGCCTCGACCACCGGGGGCCCGTCAGCCGGCGGCGCTCTCCAGCACCCGCCGCTTCTCGCCGAGGCAAGCGGTGAGGCGCTCCACGAACTCCTCACCGCGCGCGGCCAGCGACGAGTCGCGGAGAGCGAACGTGCGGACGTCGCGCTTCTCGGCGGTCCCGTGCTCGATCGCCAGGTCGAAGCCGTCGTCCCGGTCGCTACCGAGCACCCTGGCGATCGCATGGACCGATGTCCACGGGAGCTCCTGGTCGACGTGCCCGTCGCTGAGGAAATTGCCCTCGCGGACGATGAGGATCCGCGCGCTTGTGAAGATGAGGTAGCGCTCCAGTTCCAGCCAACCGCCAGACTTGGCCACCGCCACCAACGTCTCGCCCTCCCGGAGGACCCAGCGGAGCCGCGAGGTGACCGCCTGCATTTGCTCGTCGGGGAGGAGCGGGATCTCCACGGGAGCGGACGGTGGATCGGCCTGGTATGCGCCGTGGTGATCAGCCAGTGCGCCCAGCTGGGCAGCGACGTGGCCAGCCGCCGCGCGCACCGCTTCGCGGTCCCGGGTGCCCGGGAAGAGCTTCTTCCAGGCCGAGCCCGTGCCCTCCTCCAGCATGCGGAGCAGCCGGTACACCGCTTCGAGAAGCGGGAAGGCCACGGCGCGCACCTCCGCGTCCCTCCGCTGAGCCCCGGCCAGCACGCGCTCGAGCAGGGCGGCGTCCTGGGGATCGACCGCCGCGGTTCGGTGGAGGTAGCCGGCGCGCAGCGCCTGGTAGCGCAGCCAGGCGCTGTGCGTCATCAGCAGCGTCTGAGCCTCCTGCGTGACGCTCCGGGCGTTCTTCTCGAGCCACGTCCGACGGGCCGTCGAGCTGTCGAGCGCGGTGAGCTCCTCGTGGTGACGCCGGGCGGCCTGCAGCGACAGCTCCAGCAGCTCGCGGAGCTTTGTCTCGCTGGCCTGTGCCTGCGCTTGGGCCCAGATGCCGGGTGTCACCTCGCCCAGGGCATTGGCGTGGCCGAACTCCTCGGCGATCGCATCGAAGTGCGACTTGGCGCTGGCCCACCGCTCGTCCTCGACCGCCTGCAGCAGCGACCGGGTGAGGAAGATGTTCTCCTCGACCAGCGCGGAGATCTCGGCGAGCTGGACCTGGATGGCCATGAGGGCCGCCGCCGGGCCGGCGGACGCGGCAACCGAGACGGCGCCCTGGCTCCCGGCCGGCGCCCACCGCACGGAGTGCGCGAACTTGCCCTCCTGCATCAGCGTTCCGAGGTTCCAGCCGTCCTTGGTGACCGGATTGGCCCCCGCCTTCAACGCAGCGACGGTCTCGGGCGACAGCCGGACCAGGCCCCGAGCCGTGTTGATGCCGTTCGCGATCTGGGCGACCACGTTGGCGCCGCCGATCGCGATGGCCGCCGCGTCGGCACCTCCCGGCCGTGCACCGCCGGCGTCGAAGGTGAGCGGCATGACGTGCGCGCCGAGAACGGAGAGGTCCCCGCTGGCGAGATAGACCCCGGACACCGACGTCTCGGCAAGTGCGACCGCGGTCCGCTCGCTGTCGTCGACGGCGTCCGCCACCGCTGTCCCGTCCCCCAGATCGACCTGCGCGTCCATGCTTCTCCCATGTGTTCGCTCCGAGCCTGGCCGGGACTGTAGGCACGGCTCCGGGCCTGATTGGTGCTCCCACACCGACGATGAGAGGCAGGCGAGTCCCCCGAGGCGGGTGGGGTGAAGGAGCGTTCCGTACCCCGTCGATGCCCAGGAGCACGGGGGCGCCCCCGCGGTTCCTCGGTCCGGTCGGCGCGGATCTTTGGCCGGAGGGCTGTGAGGCCCGTCGCGGCGGACCATGACGCAGCGGTGGACCGAATCCGGAGGCATCGGCTCGACGGCGTCCGCACCCATGCCAGGGCGCGCGTACGAGGCGCTGGCCGTACTGACGTGTCCGCGGTGCGTGCAGCCCACACGTTGGCACAATAGGTAGCAACGCGCTACCGCTTGTGCCAACAGGAGGGAGTCCGCCGTGCTCACCGTCGGCCAGGCCGCCGAACGCCTCGGCGTCGGACCGGAGCAGGTGCGCCGGCTGATCCGCGCGGGGAAACTCGCCGCCCGCAAGGTGGGCCGGACGCTCGTGCTCGACGACGACGCGGTCGACGGCCGGGCCCGTCTCCCGATCACGGCGGGGCGGGTCCTAGCTCCGCGGACGGCGTGGGCCGCGCTGTGGCAGCTCTCCGGTGAGGACGTCGACTGGCTGCCCGCGCCCGATCGTTCCCGCTTGGTGGCGCGGATCCGCTGCTACGACGCCGAGCGGCTGGTCGCCGCATCCCGGGACCGCGCGGAACGGTGCGAGCTGCGCGTCCTGCCGGCCTACCGGCAACAGGTGCTGGCCGCCGACGGCGTCGTCCCCTCCGGGCTGACCGCGGCCGCCGCGGTCGGCGCCGACATCGTCGCCGCCGAGTCCGTCGACGAGGTGTACTGCTCAGCGGGCACGCTGGCCGCGCTGCGTCGTGAGCTCGGCCTGTCCGACCGCGGTCAGCCGAACCTCGTGGTGCGGGTGCCCCGGTACGACCGGCTGGACCTCACCGGCCGAGCGCACATGCCGACCGCGGTCGTCGCGGTCGACCTGGCCGAGTCCGCCGAGGTCCGCACCCGGCGGGCCGGGCTGGACATGCTCGCCGCCGCGCTGAGCGACCTGGCCCGGTGACCACGGCCCCGGCCGCGGGGCGGCGTGCTGTGGACGCGATGCCGCGACAGGAGCTCTGAGCAGCAATCTGCAGCCCACGCTGCTAATGTGCATGCATGCCGGTGTCGATGACCATCCGCGACGTCCCTGACGAGACGCGTGATGAGCTGGCTGCCCGCGCGGCCCGCGCCGGTCAGTCGTTGCAGGAGTACGTCCGCGCCCAGCTGACCGAGCTGGCCCGGCGGCCCAGCCCCGCCGACCTGTGGGACCGGGTACAGCACCGGGTCCGGGCGACGGGCACCAGGTTGCCGGCGGCGGAGATCCTCGACCTGCGCGACCACGACCGCACGTGACCATCGTCGTCGACTCCTCCGCGGTGGTCGCCGCATTGGTGGACGACGGTCCCGAGGGGGCGTGGGCGCGGAGCGGCCTGCGTCGCAACGTCCTGGTGGCGCCGGCACATCTGTACGTCGAGGTGTCGAACGTGCTCCGGCGCGCGGTCCTGGCCCGGCGACTCGGGCGGGATGCCGCCGCACTGGCGCACCGCGACCTCGTGCAGCTGCCCGTGACGACCTTCCCCTTCGAGCCGTTGGGCGACCGCGTCTGGGAGCTGCACCCCACGGTGACCGCCTACGACGCCGCCTTCGTCGCCCTCGCCGAGGAGCTGGGCGCGCCGCTGTGGACCCTCGACCGGAGGCTCGCCGACGCATCAGGTCCGCGGTGCACCTTCCGGACACCTGACCGCTGAGCCGTCACCGGTCGCGGTCGGCCAGCCGGGCCCGGTCCGCAGGCGGAGGCCCGTGGCCGACGCCGCGGGCTGCTCGCGCCGAGCGAGATGACCCGCATCGAGGGACAGCTGCGGGTGTACCTCGGACTCTGAACGCGCGGCCGGTGGCTCGACGCCCTGCTCCGGTCGCCATGACGGCTTCGGGGCGCTCGATGGTCAGGTCAGCCCGGGCAGGTTCACCACGATCGCCTCCTGGCTGCTCCGCGCGATGACCACCACGGCCTCCTCGTCGGTCGGGTTCTCCTCGCGGTGCGGGGTGTACGGAGGGACGAAGACGTAGTCACCGGGCGCGGTGGCCAGCCGGACCTCCTCGCCGTCCTCCGCGAAGACGAACACCGGGTGGCCGCGTAGCACGTGGATGGCGGTCTCGGAGTCACCGTGGTGGTGGTCGCCCGACGACGTCCGCGGGGCGACGTGCGTCTGGCCCATCCACACCCGCTGGGAGCCGACCGTCTTCGCCGACACCGCCTCCAGCCTCGTCATGCCGCCGGTCTGGCCGGTGTCGCCGGTGAGCTCGTCGGCCCGGACGTGCCGCAGCGGCTGGTGCCAGCCGTCGATGGGTTCCTCGGTCATGGCGGTCAGCCGACCGCGCCGCCACGCGGGCGTCAAGCCGAGGTTTGGACACCGCCTGCTGTGAGCACCGTCACGGGCTGGTGACCCAGAGCTGGAGGACCAGTGACCCGTCCGCGAGCAGGACTGCGCCGGCGCATCGGCGTCCTGGCGACCGCCTTCGTCCTCGCCGTCGCCGGCCTGACCGCCGGCCAGGCCGCGCAGGGAGCGGCACCTACCGCGCTGCCCCGGCTGGCGACCAGCGGCACCTACGTCACCGGCATCTCCTCCGGCGGGTACATGGCCACCCAGCTCCAGGTGGCCTACTCGAGCCGGATCCGCGGTGCCGCCGTGGTCAGCGCCGGCCCCTACTGGTGCGCCATGGGCAACGTCGCCGTCGCGCTCTACGCCTGCGCCGACTCGGCCCTGCCGCGCGACCTGTCGCTGCAGTACGCGAAGACGGCCGAGTACGAGCGCGACGGCAAGATCGACCCCACGGCGAACCTGGCCCGCATCCCCACCTGGCTCTTCCACGGCAGCCAGGACCCGACCGTCAAGCGCCCGGTCGCCGACGACCTGGCCGCCTACTACCGCCACTACGGGACGCCGCTGACCTACCAGTCCGGCATCGCGGCCGGTCACGGCTGGATCAGCCCGCTCGGGCCGGTCGCATGCGGTGCCACCGCAGCGCCATACATCAACAACTGCGCCCCTTACGACGCGCAGGCCGAGTCGCTGCGCGTCATGTTCGGCTCGGTCAACGCCCCGAACGCCGGCAAGGCCCGCGGCACGGTCACCGAGTTCTCCCAGGACCCGTACGCCGTCCCGCCGTCCCCGGGCATCGGCGACGTCACCCGCACCGGGGCGGCCGCGATCGGCATGGGCTCGACCGGCTACCTGTACACGCCGGCCGACTGCGCGAAGAAGAACGCCTCGTGCAAGGTCGTCGTGGCCCTGCACGGGTGCCAGCAGACCGCCGAGCAGATCGGCCGCACCTTCGTCGAGCAGTCCAACCTCAACGCCTACGCCGACACCAACCGCTTCGTCGTCCTCTACCCGCAGGCCCGGCCCGACGCCACGCTCGGCAACCCCAAGGGGTGCTGGGACTGGTGGGGCTACCTCGGCCCCGGGGACGTCGACTACGCGACCAAGCGCGGGCCGCAGATGGCCACCGTGATGAGCATGGTGACCGCCCTGGGTGGCTGAGCGGGCCGTCAGGACGTGAGGCCGTGCCGCTCGACGATGCGCTGCGATCCCTCGAAGTCGGTGTCGCACTGATAGGAGGCGGCGAGCGCGACGAGCTGCTCCTGCGTCGGTGGCTCGGTCAACGCGTCGAGCCGGCGGAAGAACTGCTCGAGCCCGGCCGGGGAGACGAGGTCCAGCACCGCGGCCGGCTCGTCCCCGGCGTTCCAGTACGTGTGCCACTGGTCGCGCGGCTTGACGATCAGGTCACCGGGTCCGGCCAGCACCTCGTCGTCCCCGAGGACGGCGCCCATCCGCCCGGAGAGGACGTAGGTGAACTCGTCCTCCCGGTGGTGGCGGTGCAGCGGGGCGGCCAGCGACCGGGGTGCGAACACGTGCCGGACGACGGCGAACCGGCCGCCGGTGTCCTCCCCGTCGATCAGGAACCGGTCCCGGGCGCGGACGGAGCCGTCCATCGTCGTCCCTCCTACACGTGGTCGGATCTCCGGAGCCAGGCGAAGGCAGCCCAGCCGGGCAGGATCGGCAGCCAGAACGTGGCGAGCCGGTAGAGGAACACGGCCGGGACGGCGACCGTGTGGTCCATCCCGGCGGCGACCAGCCCCGCGATCAGGGCGGCCTCCAGCGCGCCGAGGCCGCCGGGCGTCGGGGCGGCGGCCGCGACGGCAGCCCCGACGAGGTAGACGGCGCCCACGGTCGCCAGGCCCAAACCCCCGCCGAAGGCCCGCGTGGACAGGTAGAGGCAGACCAGATAGCCGAGGGTGACCACGGCCGCGCCGCCCAGCAGCAGCGCCAGCTTCCCGGGGCGGCGCAGAGCGGGGCCGACGCCGTGGACCGACCGCTGCACCAGCGGGACCAGCCTCGCGACGACCAGCCGGCGGACCGCCGGGACGGCGAGCGCCGCGGCGGCCAGCGCGAGGACCACCAGCACCCCCCACAGGACGGCCTGCGGGCGGGGCAGCCGGAGGGACCCGAAGGCCGACTGCCCGGCCCAGACGGCGAAGACCACCATGAGGACGACGTGCACGACCGAGCCGGCCGCGTAGCTCAGCCCGACCCCGGACGTGGCCACCGGCAGGTCCACACCGCTCTTCTGCAGGTAGCGCACGTTCAGCGCCATCCCGCCGAGTCCGGCCGGCGCCAGCTTGCTGGCGAACGAGGAGGCGAGCTGGGCGACGAAGGTCGTCAGCGGGCGCAGCCGGGCCGGGACGGCGCCGACGATGCTCAGGGTGGCCCCCGCGTAGGTCAGCGCGGACACCGCCAGGATCCACGGCAGCCAGACCCAGTCGGCGGCGCGGACCCGCGCGACCATGCCGCCCACGTCGCCGAGCTGGGGCGCGAGGAGGTAGGTGGCGGCCACCAGCAGGACGACGGTGAGGACCGTCGTGCGGTGGATCCGCTCCAGGTCCGCCAGCTCCGGCTCCGGGACCCCGCTCCGCCGGCACACGGCCGCCCGGATACGGGGGAGGAGCTGCTCCTTGCGGTGCCTCAGCGCGTCCCGGGTGGCGCCGCTGAGGCTGTTCGGCTGCAGCCGGGGGAGCGCGGCGGCCACGGCCTCGGGTCCCAGCCGGTCGATCGCCGCGTCGACGGCCGGCTCGACGCCGACGTCCAGGGCCAGCGCGACGAGGAGCTGGGCGACGTCCGCGTCGAGGAGCGCGGGGGAGGCGGCGACCTCGCTGAAGCCGAAGTCGATCAGCCACGGGGTCCCCGTGGGGTCGAGCAGGATGTTGGCGCGGCGCAGGTCGCGGTGGGCGACGGAGTGCCGGCGCAGGACGGCGACCTGCTCCCAGATCTGGGACAGCACCAGAGGGGGAACGGAGTCGGGAGGCAGCCGGTCGAGGGTGGAGCCGTCCACGAGGTCGTAGGACAGCAGGAACGAGTCGGACCCCACCGGCGCGATGGCGCGCAGCCGCGGGGTCCGCGCACCGGCGTCCCGGACGAGCAGCGACACCAGCGCCTCGTGCTCAACGGTCCGGCGCAGCGAGGAGAACGGCCGCTCGTCCCCGACGTCCTTGAGCCGGAGGAAGCGGTAGACCCGGAACAGCAGGTCCGCGGCGCGGTTGTCCGCGCCCATGACCTTGGTGAAGACCCGGCCGCCGTCCTGCAGAGTGGCGACGTAGGGCACCGAGCCGCGGGCGTCGACCACCGCCGGGTGCAGGTCGGCCGGGGGCAGGCCGCCGCCGGTCAGCGCCGCGGCGACCGCGCCGAGCGTCGGCCGCCTGCTGGGGCGGCCGAGCAGCAGCAGCGTCGCGGAGCCCGCCAGGGCGCCGAGGACGAGCGCGACCGCCAGCGTGCCCGGGTGGGCGATCGGCACCAACAGCCGCAGCAGGACGACCAGCGCCAGCAGCCGGGCCCCGGCGCGTCGCCAGCGCCGGGACACGAACGGCCCGAGGACGACGAACGACGCGGCCATCACCGCGACGCCGTCCACGGTGAGCGTGCTGTCGACGCCACCGCGCCGCGCCACCTCGGCCACCAGGGCGTCCGTGTCCGCCCGGTCGACGAGCCACCCGGCCCCCAGCAGCAGCAGGACCGCGAGGACGCCGCTGATCAGCAGGTGCCCCAGCAGCCGGGCGTGCCGCGTCACCAGCGGCGCGGCCCATGCTCCGACGAGCGACGCCAGGACCAGCAGGGTCACCGCGCCGGCCAGGATCCGGCCGACCGCTGGAGTCAGGAACGACAGCCGCTGGACGAGGTCCTCGTCCAGCGCGGTGGACTCGTCGCGCGCCCACCGGGCGAGGCCGAGGAGCAGCAACGCGAGGACGGCGAACACGACGGTGCGGAGGACGTCGCTCGGGGACCGTTCGTAGCCGGTGACCTCCTCCTCGGTGCGGTCGCCGCTCACCGGTACGGCGTCGCGCGCCGGAGGAACCGGGGGAGCCGCCACGCGTGGGGCGCGAGGGCTCGGGAGCGCCGTCCCTGTAGTCCGCTCCATGCCGTCCACCCCTCCCGGCCACGGTCCCGGGTCGTCGGCCACACGGGCGGGGTGGCCGGCCCGGTCGACGGACTCGGCGGGCAACGAGGGTAGGGGTGGACGCCCCGCGGTGGGCCCGGTCAGGCCTCGCCGGCCTTCGGTCGAAGCCCCCACCGGCGTGCTGCACCTGCCCGTGGGAGCGCGGTCGCGGTGCGAGTGGGCTGACGCTCCGCCACGTCCGGGGAGCGGGGGAACAGCGGCTCAGCGCGGAGCGGGCAGGTCCTCGAGGTCTGGGATGCTTGGTGGTATCGCACGGAGCTCACGGTCAGGGCCGCTCGCGGACCCCACCTGCACCGTGCTCCGGCGCCGTGGCCGGTCGGCGCGGGAGGCACCAGGACGGCGTCGTCCGTGGCAGGGTCCTCCAGGCTCTGCACTCGGCACCACGGGGGGACGTTGTACCGCGTCGACGGGCGGCTGGTCCTCAGCCCCAGTGACCTGACCCGGCACCAGGAGTGCCACCACCTCACCGCGCTCAACCTCCAGGTGGCCGAACGCCGGCTGGACCCGCCGGCCGAGGGTGCCAGCGACCAGACGGTGCTCGTCGCCGACCTCGGGATCGCGCACGAGCTGCGCTACCTGGAGTCGCTGGAGGAGCAGGGGCTGACGGTCGCCCGGCTGGCGGGCCGCCGCAGCGAGGAGGCCACGCTCGCGGCGATGCGGGCCGGCGTCGACGTCGTCCACCAGGCGACGCTGTCCGACGGCACCTGGGGCGGCCAGGCCGACTTCCTCCTCCGCGTGGACCAGCCGTCCGACCTCGGGGAGTGGTCCTACGAGGTCGCCGACGCCAAGCTCGCCCGCCGCATCAAGGTGCCGGCGCTGCTGCAGATGGCCACCTACGCCGACCGGCTCGCCACCCTGCAGGGCCGCACGCCCGAGCGGATCAGCGTCGTCACCGGCGACGGCGAGACCCGCCCGTGGCGGCTGGTCGACGTGGCCGCCTACGCCCGCCGCGCCCGCGCCCGGCTGGAAGGCTTCATCGCCGACCCGGTGGACACCGTCCCCGTCCCCGTCGCCCACTGCGACCAGTGCACCTGGGCGGTCCGCTGCTCCAGCGAGCTGCGCACCAGCGACGACCTCAGCCTCGTCGCCGGCATGCGCCGCGACCACCGCGCCGCCCTCAACGGCGCCGGCATCGCCACGCTCGAGCAGCTCGCCGGCGCACCCGACGACGTCCTCCGGGCCACCGGCATCAGCCGGGGGACCCGGGAGCGACTCCGCGACCAGGCCCGCGAGCAGCTCCGCGGCCGCGCGGCCGGCGCCCCCACGCGGACGCTGCTCACGCCGCAGACGGCGCAGGGACTCCTGCGGCTCCCCGAGCCCAGCCCCGGCGACCTCTACCTCGACTTCGAGGGCGACCCGCTCGCCGGCGACGGCGACGGGCTGGAGTACCTCGCCGGCCTGGGCGACCGAGCAGGCACCTTCACCGCCCTCTGGGCGCATGACGCCGCCGAGGAGCGGCAGATGGTGACCGACCTCGTCGACCGGATCGTCGCGGCCTGGCGCGCCGACCCCGGCATGCACGTCTACCACTACGCGGCCTACGAGGTCAGCGCGCTCAACCGGCTCACCGGGCGGTACGGCGTCCGCGAGGCGGAGCTGGACCAGCTGCTGCGCGCCGAGCGGTTCGTCGACCTCTATCCGGTCGTGACGCAGTCGATGCGGATCAGCGGGGAGTCCTACTCGATCAAGAAGGTCGAGGCCTTCTACGGGCGCGCGCACACCGGCGACGTCGCCGACGCGATGAGCAGCGTCGTCGAGTACGAGAAGTGGCTGATCGACCGCGACCCGGCCCGGCTGCGGTCGATCGAGGACTACAACAGGGACGACGTCGACTCCACCCGCGAGCTGCACGACTGGCTGGAAAGGGAACGCGCCGAGCTGGCGGCGCTGCACGGTCCGCAGCCGCGCCCGGGGGTGGCCGAGATCGCCGTCCCGGCGCCGCGCTCGGACGCCGAGGTCGCGGAGCTGGCGCTGGTCGAGCAGCTGCAGGACCGCGGGCACGACCTCCTCGGCGACCTGGTGCAGTGGCACCGCCGCGAGGCCCGTCCCGGCTGGTGGGAGTTCTTCAGCCGCGGCGACCTGGACGACGACCAGCTCGTCGAGGACCGGACGGCGCTCGGCGGGCTGTCCGCCGCGGTCGAGATCGGCGCCGAGAAGCGCAGCAGGCTCTACGAGTTCAGCTTCCCGCCGCAGGACGCCAAGCTCTCGGTCGGCAAGCCGGCGTTCGACGTCGACAGCCGGGTGCGGATCGGCGAGGTGCGCGAGCTGGACGCGGTCGCCGGGCGGGTCGTCGTGAAGAGCACCAAGCCGCCTTCCCCGGTGCGTGGCCTCGGCCCGGAGGGGCCCTTGAACGACGAGCAGCTGCGCGCGGCGATCGCGGCCACCGCGGACGCCGTCCTGGCCGGGGAGTCCTGTCTCGGCCGGCGGCTGCTCGACCGCGTCGTCCCCGCGGACACCCGCCGGCTGCCGGGGGAGGAGGCCGGCGACGCCGTCGTCCGGCTCGGCCTGGCGCTGGACGGCGAGGTGCTCGCGGTGCAGGGGCCGCCCGGGAGCGGCAAGACGCGGGCGGCGTCCCGGCTGATCCGCGCGCTGCTCGACGCCGGCAAGAAGGTCGGGGTCACGGCGCAGTCCCACGCGGTGATCGGCAACGTGCTCAGCGCCGTCGGGCGGCCGGCGCTGCAGAAGTGCGAGGAGTCGCAGGCCTGCGGGGCGCCGGGGGTGGAGTGGTCCCGCGACGCCGCCGACGTGGCCTCGCGGCTGCTGGACGGGTCGGCGTCGCTGGTCGGCGGGACGTCGTGGTTCTGGGCTCGTCCGGACCTGGCCGAGGCGGTCGACGTGCTGGTCATCGACGAGGCCGGGCAGTTCTCGCTGGCCAACGCGGTCGCCGTGGCTCGGTCGGCTCGCTCGCTGGTGCTGCTCGGCGACCCCCAGCAGCTGGCCCAGCCGACGCAGGCGGTGCACCCGGGGGAGTCGGGGCTCTCGGCGCTGGAGCACCTGCTCGACGGGCACCCGACCGTGCCCGAGGACCGCGGCGTGTTCCTCGACCGCACCTACCGGATGCACCCGGCGCTGACCGCGTTCGTGTCCGACCTGGCCTACGAAGGCCGGCTGGAGTCCGCGGCCGGCCGCGAGCGGATCGCGGTGGACGGCCGGTCCAGCGGGCTCGCCGTCCGGTTCGTGGAACACCTGCAGCCGTCGATGGCGGCGTCGCCGGACGAGGCGTCTGCGGTGGCCGGGGTGTGGCACTCGCTGCAGGGGGTCGGCTGGGTCGACGCGGCGGGGGAGCGGTCTCCGATCGTTCCGGACGACGTGCTCGTGGTCGCGCCGTACAACAACCAGGTCGCGCTGATCCGGCGGGCGCTCCCGGACGGCGCACGGGTCGGCACCGTGGACAAGTTCCAGGGGCAGGAGGCGCCGGTCGTCGTCTACTCGATGACGTCGACCTCGGCCGAGGACGCGCCCCGCGGGGTCTCCTTCCTCTACGACCTGCACCGGCTCAACGTCGCGGTGTCCCGGGCCAAGGCGCTGGCCGTCGTGGTGATGAGCGAGGAGCTGCTCGACGCCGCCGTCCGGACGCCGGAGCAACTCCGCCAGGTCAACGCGCTGTGCCGGTTGGTCGAGATGGCCACCGTCATCCGCTGACGCTCGACTGCCGGTGCCGACCCGGCTCCGGTGTCATGAAGCCGGCGAGGCGGCTCCGCGGCGAGCGATACCTACTCAGCCGGACCTCAGCCTCTGCTCACCCGTGTAAGCAGAGGCTGAGGTCCGCGGAGAGGACTCCGGGCCGGCGGACCTCACGTCGTCCGGGCGTTCGAGCCGCCCAGGGTGTGGCGGCCCGGAGTCGCGGGCGGCCACCAGCTCAGAGCCACGCCTCGATCGCGTCCAGCTGCCCGTGCGTCAGCCCGACGAACAGGTCCGGCGCGACCACCAGCACGTGTGGGTTGGCGGCCAGCCAGTCATCGGTGTCGGCCGCCTGCTGGGCCAGGTCGTCGTCGATCCACACGATGCGCCGGTCCGGTTCTGCTTCGGCGACGGCCTGGGCAGCGGTCAGCTTCCACCAGCCCGACCGGCCGCCCAGCGAGCCGAGGAAACCGGTCGGCGCCGAGTCCGCGCGGGCGTGGGTCCTGAGCCCTCGCGGCAACCCCATGGGCTCGGCCAGCAGCCGGTCGGCGTCCGTCGTCCAGGTGGTCAGCCACTGGATCTCCACCCGGCCAGACTCGTGCAGCTCGCGCAGCCGGGCGGTGATCGTCGGGTCCCACGACAGCACGTACCCGTTGAACGTGCCCCGCCTCCAACCCTCGGGCAGGTCCACGGACGCCGCGTTCAGCACGCCGTCGACGTCCAGCAGCAGGATCGGACGGTCACCGGTCGAGGCCATGCCGTCCTCCAGGAAGCGTGCGGTGTCGCGGTCGAGCATTCCTACCCGTCATCGGCGGGGCATCGATGTACCTACGATCGACTACGATGTAGTCATGGCGACACCTCGGTCGGTCCGGCTGTCGGACGACGTCCTCCGCCGGCTCGGTGACTTGGCCGGGCGGCGCGGGACGTCCGTCTCGTCCACCATCGAGCGGCTGCTCGACGAGGCGCTGCGCCGCGAAGCCCATCCAGGCATCACCTTTCGCGACGGCCCCAGCGGCCGGCGGACCGGGCTGGTGACCGGGCCGGACGTCGACGAGGTCGTCCGGACCCTGCGCGCCGTTCAGGCGGAGGTTCACGAGGACGCCGTCGCCGTGGTCGCCCGGACGATGTCGCTGAGCGAAGCGCAGGTGCGCACGGCCGTCGCCTACTACGCCGACCACACGGCAGAGGTGGACGCGAGGATCGCCGCCAACGAGCAGGCCGCCGAGGAACTGGAGGCCGCCTGGCGCCGGCAGCAGGAGATCCTGGCCGGCCCCATCCGGTGAGGCTGTTGCTCGACGAGATGTACCCACGGCGGCTCGCCGATCAGCTGCGCGCCGACGGCCACGACGTCGTCGCCGTCGTCGAGCTGCCGGACCTGGTCGGACGGGCGGACGACGAGGTGGTGCGCTGGGCTCGCGAGCACGGTCGCGTCGTCGTCACCGAGAACGTCGTCGACTACGCACCCCTGGACCCGGCCGACCACACGGGGCTCCTGCTGGTGAACTCCCGCCGCTGGCCGCGTGCACCGGGCGGACTGCCGCGGCTGTCGGCGGCACTGCGCTCCTGGCTCGACGTCCGGGCCGACAGGGGAGCCCCGGGACCGGGAGGAGCCGGCCTGGTCGAATGGCTCTGAGGACGTTCCCGCGGGAACGACCACCGGGAGCACGCAGCGGGGACCCAGGGACCTTCGCGTCTGGTGACGGCCGTCGTCCGCTCCTAGCGTCCGGCGCGTGTGCGGGAGCAGCCCATGACCGGCGTCCCGCTGCTGGTCGTCGTCGACGAGGACCCCGCCCAGCGACGGGACGTCGAGCGCGAGCTGCGCAACCGGTACGGGGCCGACTACCGGGTCTGCTGCCTGAGCTCCCCGCGCGAGGGCATCGCCATGCTGCAGCGGCTCGCGGAGGACGGCGCCGAGGTCGCCCTCGTCCTCGCCGGGGAGGTGCTCGACGGCGCGCCCGGGACCAGCCTGCTGGCGCAGGTGCGCAACCTCTTCCCGCACGCCCAGCGCGTCCTGCTGCTCCGGTGGGGCCTGTTCGGCGACTCGGCCACCGGCGACGCCATCTTCGAGGCGATCGCCAGCGGGCGGATGGACCACTACCTGCTGCGGCCGTCGACGCCACCGGACGAGCTGTTCCACCAGTCCATGTCGACCTTCCTGCTCGCCTGGGCCGAGTCGCAGCACCGCTCCCCGCACACGATCGACGTGGTGGGGGAGACCTGGTCCGGCCGGGCGTACGAGCTGCGCGAGGTCCTGGAGCGCTGCGCGATGCCGCACCGGTTCTGCCTCGCCGCCTCCGAGGAGGGGCGCGCGCTCCTCGCCGAGGCGGGGGAGCGGCGGTTCCCGCTCATGGTCATGCCCGACGGGCACGTCCTGGAGGACCCCAGCGACGTCGACATCGCGCGGGCGTCGGGCACCGCGGTCGCCCCGGACCGGGACCGCTACGACCTCGTGATCGTCGGCTGCGGACCCGCCGGGCTGTCCGCGGGCGTCTACGGCGCCTCCGAGGGGCTGCGCACCATCGTCATCGACGCGGGCGCCCTCGGCGGGCAGGCGACCACGAGCTCGTCGATCCGCAACTACCTCGGCTTCCCCCGCGGTGTGAGCGGCGCGGACCTCGCCCGCCGGGCCTACCAGCAGGCGTGGGTCTTCGGTGCCCGCTTCGCGTTCATGCAACGGGTCACGCACCTGGCCCGCGAGCGCGACGGCGTCGTCCTCACCCTGGACACCGGCGGGGTCGTGGAGGCCCGTGCCGTCGTCCTGGCGACCGGTGCCAGCTACCGCCGCCTCGGCGTCGAGTCGCTGGAGGCGTTGCGGGGAGCCGGCGTCTTCTACGGCGCGGCCGCGTCCGAGGCGCCGATCGTGGCCGGACAGGACGCCTACGTCGTCGGCGGTGCGAACTCCGCCGGGCAGGCCGTGCTGCACCTGGCCCGCTACGCCCGGCGCGTGACGCTCGTGGTGCGCGCGGAGTCGCTGGCCGCCGGGATGTCGCACTACCTGGTCCGGCAGATCGAGGAGACGCCGAACATCGAGGTCCGGACGGCGACCGAGGTCGTCGGCGGCGGCGGTGACGGCCGGCTCGAGCACCTGGTGCTGCGCGACCGGGGGGACGGCGAGCTGCGGGACGCCGAGGCGCACGCCCTGTTCCTGATGATCGGCGCCCGGCCGCACACCGACTGGCTGCCGGGGACGATCGAGAAGGACGACGCCGGCTTCATCCTGACCGGCGCGGACCTGAGCGACGACGCGCGGCGGGCGTTCGGGCGGCCCCCGCTGCCGCTGGAGACGAGCATCCCCGGCGTGCTCGCAGCCGGTGACGTCCGGCACGGGGCGGTGAAGCGTGTCGCGTCGGCCGTCGGCGAGGGCGGCATCGCCATCCAGCTCGTCCACCGCCTGCTCGCCGTGTGAGCCGCTCCCGACCTGCCAGGCCGGGGCCTCTCGGGACGGTCAGGACGGCGGCTGGCCACCGATCACGCCGGCCACCACCGCGGCCGCAGCGTGACCGGCGCGGACGGCGTCCAGGACCGACCTCCCGGCTCGCCAGCCGGCCAGCACGCCGGCGGCGAAGGCGTCGCCGCAGCCGGTCGTGTCCCGCAGCCGCCACGGCAGGGGCTCCACCGGGACCTCGGCCGCACCGGCCCGGGTCAGCACCCGGGTCGGTCGGGAACCTGCGTGCACCAGCACCAGGTCCGGCGCCCACCCCGGCAGGTCGCCGTCCAGCCCCAGCACCGCGGCCTCGGCCGCGTTGCAGAACAGGACGACGGGCCGCAGCCCCGCGAGCAGCTCGACGTACCTGTCTGTGCCGTGCTGCTCGACCCGGGTGGCCGCCGCCACGTCGACGCTGACCGGCACCCCCGATCCGTGCGCGAGGGACGCCGCGGTGCGTACCGCCTCGGGGAAGCGCAGGAGGTCGTAGCCGTCCAGGTGGAGGACGGCGGCGCCGCCGAACCACTCCGCGCGGACGTCGGCCGGTTCCAGCCCGCCCTCGCCACGGTCGGTGAGCAGGGTCCGCTCGCCGTCCGGGTGGACCAGCACCGTCGACAGCGGCGCCCGGCCGTGGCGCACCACCACGATCTCGACGCCGCATCCGGTCAGTCCCGCCAGCAGGCCGTCCGAGAGAGGGTCTGCACCGGCCCAGCCCGCCAGCCGCGCCGGTACACCCAGCCGGGCCAGGTTCGCCGTCACGTTCGCCGGCGCCCCGCCCGCCGTCGTCGTCCGCACGACCCGCTGCTGACCGCCCACCACGAGGGGCGCGGACAGCTCCAGCACCTGGTCGGCGACCAGCTTCCCCAGCGCGACCACCGGTCCCGGGCCTGCGGGGCGAGGCCACCGAGGAGTGCTGTCCTCCATCCGTCAGCCGCGCGACCGCTCGAGGCGGTGCAGCGCTTCGGTGAAGCTGTCGTTCCACAGCCCGAGGTGCGGCCATCGCTCGGCGACGTACGCCGTCGCCGCCTCGACCGACATCCCCTCCTCGCGGACCAGCCAGCCGCGCAGCACCAGCCCGGTGCGCGAGGCGCCGCCGTGGCAGTGCACGAGCAGCCGGTGGCCCTCGGCGCGCAGCGCGGCCATGTCGTCGAGGACGTCGGCCAGCATCGCGTCGAGGTCGGCGTTGTGGTCGTCGTCGGCGATGTAGGCCATCCGGTGCACCGGGTGCGGGAACGGCTCGCCCAGCCGGCACAGCGAGATGACGGCGAAGTCCTCCTCGCTGTAGCGGGCGCCGTCGAGGTTGCCGGCCCAGATGCCCGGCAGCACCTCGCGCGGGCCGATCCGCGGGATCACCCCGGGGTCGTAGCTCTGCTGCGCACCGCCGTCCAGCGCGGCCGCGAGCTGCTGCAGGTCGGCCAGCCGCCACACGCGATCGCCGTGCCCCGGGATGCGCCCGTGGACGACCGACGCCCAGCGGATCGGGATGCCGCCCATCCCGTACACCGCCCCGGCCAGCCCGCCGGCGACCGCGGCGACGGTGTCGGTGTCCCCGCCCAGGTCGACGACCAGCCGCAGCACCTCGGCGAACGACGTGCCGCGCCGCAGCGCCCACACCGCCTGACCGAGCGTCGGCCACACCGCGCCGTCGGACTCGCTCGCCCGCTCCGGCGTCCAGTCCGGCGCGAGCACCGTCGCCCACCGCTCGCGGTGCTCCTCGGCGACCGCCGCCAGGGCCGGAGGGACGGCGGCCAGCGGGTCGCCGCCGTCGAGGGCCACCCGCACGAGCTCGTGGTAGACCGCGCAGCCCTCGCCGGCCGCCGGGTCGCCGTGGGTGAGCGCGGAGATCCGGCGGGCGGCGTCCATGGTGGCCTCGCGGCCGTCGCGGGCGAACCGGATCGCCGCCGGGGTGGTGCGCATCAGCGAGCCGTTGCCGGCCGCGTGCCCTGAGCGGGCGAAGTGCTCGGCGGCGGCGACGTCCCACGGCAGTCCGGAGCCGAGGACGGCGCGGGTCTGGTTGCCGATGTCCGGCGGGCCCGCCTCGGCCCAGCGCAGGAAGCGGTCGAACAGGTCGGCCTCGTCCAGGCCGCCGCGCTCGACCAGCGAGGTGCCGGCGAGCAGCGCCATCTGGGTGTCGTCGGTGAACTCGCCCGGCTCCCGACCCGGCGACCCGCCGCCGCACATCTCGGTCTCCGCACCGCGGGCCGGGGTGGGGAAGCGGGCGCCGAACTGCCCGGGTGGACCGAACTCGAAGGGCGCGCCGAGGGCGTCGCCCACGGCCGAGCCGACCAGCGCGCCGGCGGCACGGGACGAGCGGTGCAGGCGCGGGCTCACCGGGACTCCGTCACGTCCCCGATGATGACCCCGCGGCCGGTCACCTGCCGCCGTCGGCTCATGTGCTGCCAGATGGCGGCGTCCAGCGCGCCTGGCGAGCACCCGCGCAGCCTGGCGGCCGCCCTGACCACTGCCCCGTATCGCTCGTAGGTCGCGACGTCGACGCCGGCGTCCCTCACGAAGCCCCGGACGTGGACGTCCACCGCGACGTGCTCGCTGGACCCGCAGAGGATCGACAGGTAGTCGAGCGTCTTGGGACCCACGCGGCGCACGGTCCGCAGCGTGGAACGCAGACCGCCGGCCGGGTCGGCCAGTGCTCCTCGCAGGTCGGGAACGGTCTCGACGTCGGCTCGCGCGAGTGCGTCGGTGAGGTCGCTGATGACACGCAACTTGGTGGGCCCGCGCCAGGGGAGCGTCGCCCCGATGTCGGACGTCTCCAGGCGTGCGGAGAAGCGGGAGACGGTGGTGGCCTCCGGCCACGCCGCGACGAGCCGGCGCACGCGCGGCTCGACGACGCGGCGGTAGCTGCACCGCGGCTGCAGTGCCGCATCGCAGATGACCGCGCCCATGTGGTCCCAGCCCCGCGTCCGTTCCTCCACGACCAGACCGACGGCGTCGACGTGCCGCAGCAGGAGGACGGCATCCGGTTCCGTGGTGGGGCCCATCGCGCTCACGGGTTCCCGTATCGGCGGCCCGCCCGGTCCTGCGGACCCTCCGTCACCGGCGTCCGCCGTCACCCACGCGATCGGAGGACGACGGCGTCCGGCGCGTGGACGCCGCAACGCCCCGGTGCTGTGCTGTCACTCGCCGGGAACCCCCAGGACAGGAGCACGCCGTGACCGATCGCGAGCTCGAGCCGAGCACCGGCAGCCGGACGCGTCCGGCGCCCTGCGCCAGCACCGCCGCGGGCCACGGCGTCCATCCGACCCGGGTCCTGCTCTGCGACAGCACCCCGCACGACGCCTGGACCCCGGTCGTCGTCATGGGCGCCGTCGGCGACGTGCTCACCGTCGCCTGTGGTGCCGAGCTGCGTCGCTACCGCAACCACGATCCCGGCCGCCTGCTCGACCTGGCCGCCGTCACCGGCCCGGACGCGCTGCTCAACGAGCGCTACGGCCTGCTCTTCCTGCGCACCTGGCCGCAGGACGCGGCGTCGGTGTTCTCGCTGCAGGAGGCCGACCGGCCACCGCACCCCTGCTGCTGACCTCCGCGGGGAGACAGCCGGGATGCCCCGGCCGGCGGCGTCGCCGGCCGGGGCACCCCCTGCTGGACAGGGTCAGACGACCCGGCGGGCGCCCGCGTAGCTCGGCATCGAGTCCAGGGACACGACGCTCACCGGCTTGCCGGCGCTCGAGGAGTGCACCATCTGGCCGTTGCCGATGTACATCCCGACGTGCGAGACCGGGCTGTAGAAGAACACCAGGTCACCGGGCTGCAGGTTCGCCTTCGACACCGGGGCGCCGAACGTCGACTGGGCCTTCGACGTGCGCGGGATCGAGACCCCGGCCGCCTTGTAGGCGAAGCTGGTCAGCCCCGAGCAGTCGAACCGGTCGGGACCGGTCGCCCCGTACAGGTACATGTCACCGCGCTGGGCGAGCGCGGTGTCGACGGCCGTCTGGGCCGCGCCGGTGGCAGCCGCGGCCGGAGCGGCGGCCACGGTGCCCCCGCCACCACCACTGTCACCCGCAGCGGCCGAGGCCGGCAGGGGCGAGAGGACGATGCCGGCTCCGGCGATGGCCGCGACGGCGATGCCGCGGAACGAGCGACGAGAAGTGGACGTGCGTGCAGTCGTCATGGACGACGGTTCTCCTGTCTCCGCAACCGCCTACCGGGTTAGCTGACGGGTTCGGGCGGTGGAGTCGCCCGGCGCGACGGATCGCGCTTCACCCCAGTGCTGCTGTGGGTCCCCGGTCCGTTGCCGGCGAGTCGGCCGGCGCCTGGTTCGGCGTGTCGGGCGGGTGTCACACGGGTACGTGACGAAGGGCCCTACCGACGGCGACCGAGGCTAGGTGGACCACCGGCCCGGCTCCACGTCGGAGCGGGGGGTTGCCGACGGCGACCCTGCGTGACCCCGACACGCCGTGCTGACCACCGCAGACACCGTTCCGGCCAGGCGTCCCCCAGCGCGTAACCGCAGGTCAACGGCTCGACGACGACTTGTCCCGAGCACGGAGCGCCCGAACTCAGCGTGGTCGGACGGCGACGTACGGCCGAGCGAACCGAAGGGGTTGGGCGGGCCGGGTCGGGGGCACGACAGAGGGCAACCACGACGACGGACGAGTGCACGGAGGAGGGACACCATGGCCGGCATGTTGAGGAAGCTCATGGCCTCGGGGATCGCGGCGAAGGTCATCCAGGAGGCCAGCAAGCCGCAGAACCAGGCCAAGATCAAGGAGTTCATCGCCAAGATGGGCGAGCAGAACAAGAAGCAGGGCGGCGGCCGGGGTTACGGCCGCGGTCCCGTGCGCTGAGCGCGCCGCACCGACTGCACGGCGACCCCCGCCCGCACCGGGCGGGGGTCGCCGTGCCGTCCTCGGGCTACGGGCGGCCGGCGTGCGGGACGTCGACCTCGGTCGCCAGCAGCACCGCCTCGCGCACCGACATCCCACTCGTGATGGGTCGGAGGCCGGTCACCCGCGCCGACCTGCCCTCAGGCCGCGCCCATGGGCGAGCGGTCTGCCGTGCTGTCGATCAGGTCGGTCATGCCCACCAGGCGCAGCAGCTGCGCGGTGAACGGCGACGGGGCGGTGACCCGCAGCCGGCCGCCCCGGCTCTCGGCCAGCGCCGCCCCCGCGGCCAGCGCCCGCAGGCCGTCGGCGTCGCAGAAGCTGATGCCCGCGGCGTCGACGGTCCAGGTGCGGTGCCCGGTCTGCACGAGCGCGAGCAGCGCGTCGGTGAGCCGGTGCGCGACGGCACGGTCGAGCTCACCGGCGGCCGTGATCAGGCCGTTCCGCAGGTCGATGGACAGCAGCAGCGGGCGGGAGGAGTGCTCGGCCCACCGCCCCGCGATGACGCGTGCGCACATGGTGGTCCCCCTTGCCGGGCGCCGGGTCGCCGGCGGCAGCCGGCTGACGGCGTCCCACGGACGTGTGCGACGAGGCCGGCTGTTCGACCTGAGTGGAACGCTAACAGGACTGGAGTGACTCTGCTGAGGGCGATGGGGTTGCCTGCCTCCAGATGTGTGCCGACGCGCCGGGGGACGGGAGCGGACCCCGGACGGAGGCCTGAGGAGAGCGGTCACGCGCTGCTGCTCGACGAGCCCGAGCGCGTCTCCAGCGGGCGGTCCCCGACGTCCACGCCGACGCGAGGTGTCGCGGTGGTCGACGCTTGCATGGCGCCGGTCGGGGTAGCCGACGTCCGTGAGCGAGACGACGAACAGCCGGGTCAGCAAGGTCGAGGCGGTCGAGGTGGAGGCCGGGCAGATGGGGCAGCGGTACCTGGCCGCCGGTGCCCGGGTCGGGATGCGGCTGTGGGCTGCGCAACCGCCCAGCGAGGGCAAGCCCGAGGCGGCCCGGGACTACGAGACGGTGGGGTACGTCGTCCTCGGGCAGGCCCGGCTGCGTGCCGGGGACCAGACGCTGGAGCTGGGGCCGGGTGACTCCTGGGTCGTACCGGCGGGCGTGAGCCACACCTACGAGATCCTCGAGGCGTTCACCGCGGTCGAGGCGACCTCCCCGCCCGCCCAGCAGGCCGGCCGGGACGCCCCGCCCGCCTGAGTCACCGCTCCGCTCGTGCTCTGCCGCGACGGGACGCTGGCGGCCGGCTCCACTCGACCGGTGACGTGTCGGTGGCCGCGCGGTGGGTGATGTGCGGGCATGGCGTGCTTCCGCCCGCAGAGTGCGCCACGACCGCACATCACCCCGCCTGCGGGCACGGGGCTCTCAGTCGCCCTTGACGTTGACCACCTGGCGAAGCGTGTGCCGGACCTCCACCAGGTCGGCCGCGTCGGCCATGACGACGTCCACCGGTTTGTAGGCGTCGGGGTGCTCGTCGAGGAACGCGTTCGAGCGGCCCCAGGCGATGCCCCTCATCCGCCGGTCGAGGTCCGCCCGGCTGAACCGCTTCCGCGCGGCCGTCCGGGAGAACGCCCGCCCGGCGCCGTGCGGCGCGGACGTCAACGACTCCACGTTCCCCTTGCCGACCACGACGTAGGACGCCGTGCCCATCGAGCCGGGGATGAGCCCCCACTGGCCGGCCCGCGCGGAGATCGCGCCCTTGCGGGACAGCCACACCTCCGAGCCGTAGTGGGTCTCCCGCTCGGTGTAGTTGTGGTGGCACTGCACGACCTGGGCCCGCTGCACCTCGTCGGTCAAGAAGCGCGACACCTGCTCGGCGAGGCGGTCCATCATCTCCTCGCGGTTGAGTGCGGCGAACCGCTGCGCCCAGTGCAGCGCCTCGACGTACGCGTCGAACTCCGGCTCGCCCTCCTCCAGGTAGGCGAGGTCGCGGTCGGGGACGTCGACGCCCTTCGCCTTCGTCCGGTCCTGCGCGATCCGGATGTGCTTGGACGCCAGCCGGTTGCCGACCCCTCGTGAGCCCGAGTGCAGGAACAGCCAGACCCGGTCGTCCTCGTCGAGGCAGACCTCGATGAAGTGGTTGCCCGAGCCCAGCGAGCCCAGCTGCAGCGGCCAGTTGTGCGCGACGCCGTCGGCCTGCGCGACCCCGGGGAGGTCACGCAGCTCCGCGACCCTCGCGGCCGCGGTCTCGCGCAGCTCCTTGTTGTAGCGCCCGGCCGACAGCGGGACCGCCCGGGAGACCTGCTCGTGCAGCGTCCCGAGGTCGCGGCCGCGGACGTCGTCGCCGGTGAACTGGGTGCGCACGGCCATCATCCCGCAGCCGATGTCCACGCCCACCGCCGCCGGGATGATCGCCCGGTCGGTCGGGATCACCGAGCCCACCGTCGCGCCGAGCCCCAGGTGCGCATCGGGCATCAGCGCCACGTGCGGGTGGATGAACGGCATCGAGGCGGTGCGCTCGGCCTGCACGCGGGTGGTCGGCTCGAGGATCGACGCCCAGTTGAGCAGCCGGTCGCTGATCTTCTCCATGTTCTCGCTCCGGGTCGGCCCCGTCCCGGGCACCGCCCCGAGCCTGCGAGGGGTGGGGAGGACGGGGTCCTCGATCAGTCGTCCTCGTCGTCCTTGCCGTTGCCGTTCCCCCGGCCGCGACCCCGCCCGGGCTGCTCGTCGTCCCCGTCGCCGTCCCCGTTCGCCGTCTCGGCAGGAGCCGGCGCGGGTGCCGCGGTCGGCGGCGGCGGTGGCGGGGCGACGGCGTGGGTGACCACCACCGTGGTGCCGACCGCGAGCTCGCCGGTCGGCTCCAGCGCGGTCACCCGGCCGGCGGGGACGTCGGCGGTCTCGACGGTGCGCAGTTGCACCGGCAGGTCCAGGCCGGTCAGCCAGGCCTGCACCTCGGCGACCGGGCGCCCGATGTACTCGGCGGGGTCGACCCGGACGAACGTGCCCGTCGCCCGCGGCGCGTCGGGGGTCGGCGGCGCGCTCGTGGCGGGTGCCGCCGCGGGGGCGACCGGCTCGGGGACGTCGCGCGACCCCAGCACCAGCCCGGTCACCACCAGCGCGGTGGCGACCAGCCCGACCAGGACCGGCACCAGCAGCCGGCGCAGGCGGCCGCGGTCGTCGCCGTCCCCGTCGTCGGGCAGCGGGACGGCGACCGGGTCGGTGTGCACCGGGGCCGCGGCGGCGACCGGGCTCACCGGCAGCGTGCGGGTGACCGGCGCCTGCTCCACCGGGGCGACGGGCAGCACGCGGGTCGCCGTCCGCTCGTCGTCCGGGACGGTGGCGGGCTCCGGCACGCGGCCCGCGGCGGCGGCGGCCACCGCGGCACCCAGCGCGCCGCCGTCCGGGATGCGCTCGGCCGGGTCGGTCACCAGCGTCGCCTCGACCAGCGCGCGCACCGGCGCCGGGACGTCGGCCGGCAGCGGTGCGGGCGGCTCGGTGAGCCGCTGCATCGCGACCTCGACCGCGTTGGGCCCGTCGTAGGGACGGCGCCCGGTCAGGCACTCGTAGGCGACCGTGCCCCAGGCGTACACGTCGGCGGCCGGCGTCGCCTTCTTCCCCTGCACCAGCTCGGGGGCGAGGTACTGGGGGGTGCCGACGACGTGGCCGGTGCGGGTGACCGTGGCGTTGGCCGCCGACCAGGCGATGCCGAAGTCGGTGATCTTCACGGTGCCGTCGGGGCGGACCAGCAGGTTGGCCGGCTTGACGTCGCGGTGCACGACGCCGGCCGTGTGGGCCGAGGCCAGCCCGGCGGCGACCTGGCCGAGCAGGCCCAGGGTCCGCTCCGGCGTCAGCCGGCCCTCGCGCGCCAGCAGGGTCGACAGCGGCTCGCCGTCCACCAGCTCCATGACCAGGTAGACCAGCCGGTCGCCCCCCGGCTGCGCCGGCTCCACCTCGCCGTAGTCGTGCAGGACCGCGACGTTGGGGTGGCCGAGCCCGGCCGACAGCCGCGCCTCGGTGCGGAACCGGGTCAGGAACACCGGGTCGCCGGTGAACTGGGTCTTGAGGACCTTGATCGCCACCTCGCGGCCGAGCACGCGGTCCAGGCCGCGCCAGACCTCGCCCATGCCCCCGGTCGCGATCAGCGACGAGAGCTCGTAGCGGTCCGAGAGGACGTCTCCGGCGGTCGGCATGCTCAGACGGGATCGACCAGGCGCAGCGGCGGGTGCGGGGTCAGCCGCTTCTCGAGCGTGACCCGGTGCCGGCCGTCGGCCTCGTGCCGGAAGTCCAGCGAGTCGACCAGCGCCTGCATGAGCAGCAGGCCGCGGCCGTCGTCCAGCGGGGAGCGCTCGTCGCGCGCGGACAGCTCGGCGGGGTCGAAGCCCTCGCCGTTGTCCACCACGCCGATCCGGCACAGCCGGTCGTCGATGGCCACCGCGACCTCGTAGAGGGCGTGGTCCCCGGCGTGCCGGACGACGTTGGCGCACGCCTCGGTGAGCGCGAGCGCGATCTCGTCGATCACCGTGCCCTCGACGTGCAGGTGCTCCAGCGCCTGGCGGCACAGCCCGCGGATGAACGGCACGCTGCCGGTGTCCACCGGGAGGTGGACCGTGAAGGCGATGTCCACGCCTCGTTCCCCCCTCCGGCCGGCAGGCGACTAGGCTGCTCGGGTTGCGCGTCGACGATGGGGAGGACCGATCCGTGGAGTTCGACGTCCACCGGACCACGGCCCTCGGGCGGCCGGCGCTGAGAGTACGCGGCGAGCTGGACATCGCGACCGCCCCGCGCCTGGCGGAGGCCGTCGAGTCCCAGCTGTCCCGGCAGCCGCAGTCCCTGGTCGTCGACCTGACCGACACGACCTTCCTGGACAGCTCCGGTGCGCGGACGCTGGTGGCGGCCGCCCGCCGGGCCGCAGCCGCCGGGGTCTCCCTCGAGGTGGTCTGCCCGCGCGCCAACCGGCCGGTGCGGCTGGTCATCGACCTGCTGGACCTGCGGGCGGTGGTGCCGATCGTCGAGTCGCCCAGCCTGACGGAGAACGAGGTCGGTCCGTAGGGTCGGCCGGCGATGACGCAGACCGCCACGGACGACGCCCTGCGGCGCTGCGCCGACGAGCCGATCGCCGTCCCCGGCGCCGTCCAGCCGCACGGCGCGCTGCTGGCGGTCACCGAACCCGACCTGGCCGTCGTCGTCGCCTCCGCCGACGCCGCCGACGTCCTCGGCACCGTCCCGGCGACGCTCGCCGACGTGCTGGCCCCCGCCGACCTCGACCGGCTGCGCCTCGGCCTGGCCGGGGACCTCGCCGAGCTGAACCCGCTGCGGGTGCGCATCGGCGGCGCGGAGGTCGACCTGGTCGCCCACCGCGCCGACGGGCTGCTGGTCGCGGAGTGGGAGCCGCTCGCCGGTGCGGGGGAGGCCGGCGCGGCCTGGCACCGGCGGCTGCCCCTGGTCCTGCAGCGGCTGTCGGCCACCACCAGCCTCGACGACCTGACGGCGGTGCTGGCCCGCGACGTCCGGTCGCTCACCGGCTTCGACCGCGTGATGGTCTACCGGTTCGACCCCGAGTGGAACGGCGAGGTGGTCGCCGAGGACCGGCGGGCCGACCTCGAGCCCTTCCTCGGCCTGCGCTATCCCGCCAGCGACATCCCCGCCCAGGCCCGCGCCCTCTACGAGACCAACTGGCTGCGGCTGATCCCCGACGCCACCTACCGCCCGGTGCCGCTGGAGCCGGCGGCGAACCCGGTCACCGGCCGGCCGCTGGACCTCTCCGGCGCCGTCCTGCGCAGCGTCTCCCCGGTGCACCTGGAGTACCTGGCCAACATGGGCGTGGTCGCCTCGATGTCGGTGTCGCTGGTCGACCGCGGCCGGCTGTGGGGGCTGATCGCCTGCCACCACTACGCCGGACCGCACCGGCCCTCCTACGCCGACCGCGTGGCCGCGGAGTTCCTCGGCCGCACCGCCTCGCTGCTGCTGCACACGACGGTGGACGCCGGCGAGCAGGGCCGGGTCGTCGCCGTCGCGCAGCGGCAGGCCGAGCTGGTCGCCGCCCTCGGCCGCACCCCGCGCGCGCCCGCGCGGGCGCTCACCGAGGGCACGCCGACCCTGCTGGACCTGCTGCCGGCCGCCGGCGCCGCGCTCCGCCTCGACGGCCGGCTGCACCTGCTCGGCAGCACCCCGCCCGCCGACCGGGTGCCCGGCCTGGTCGCCGCGCTGCTGGCCGCGCAGCGCCCGGCCACCGACGCGCTCGGCGGCCTGGTGCCCGGGGCCGCCGACGTCGCCGACACCGCCAGCGGCCTGCTCGCGGTCGAGGTCGGCGGTGGCCGCGGGGACTTCCTGGCCTGGTTCCGGCCGGAGACCGTCCGCCAGGTCACCTGGGGCGGCAACCCGCACGCGTCGAAGACGGTGCCGACCGCGGCCGGGCCGCGGTTGAGCCCCCGCCGCTCGTTCGCGGCCTGGCGCGAGACGGTCCGGGGGACGGCGACGCCGTGGCGGGAGCACGAGGTCGCGGCCGCCCGGGCGCTGGCCGCGCACCTCACCGAGTCGGCGCTGCTGCGCGCCGGGGAGGACAGCCGGCTGGCCGCGGCACTGCAGCGGACCCTGCTGCTCGAGGAGCTGCCGAAGGTGCCCGGCGTCGCGCTCGCCGCCCGCTACCGGCCCAGCGCCGCGGACGTCGTCGGCGGCGACTGGTACGACCTGGTGCCGCTGCCCAGCGGCCGGCTGGCGATCGTGCTGGGCGACGTCGCCGGCCACGGCCTGGCCGCCGCCTCGGTCACCGCCCAGCTGCGGCACGCCCTGCGCGCGCACCTGCTCCGCGACCGCGGTCCGGCCGCCGCCCTGCAGGCGCTGGGCGGGGTGATCGCCGCGCTGCTGCCCGGGGAGCTGGCCACCGCGGTCGTCGCCGAGCTCGACCCGCAGACCGGGGACGTCGCCGTCGCCAGCGCCGGGCACCTGCCGGTGCTGCACGCCGCGGACGACGGGGTGCGGCTGCTGTCCGGGGGACGCGGCCCGGCGCTCGGCCTGCTCGACGAGGTGGACTACGCCGAGACCCGGCTGCGGCTGGCCGGCCCGGACCGGCTGCTGCTCTACAGCGACGGGCTGGTGGAGCGCCGCGACGTCCCGCTACCGGACCGGCTGGACGCGCTGTGCGCCGCGGTGGCGACCGGCAGCGAGCCCGACGCGCTGCTCGACGGGGTGCTGGCCGCGCTCGACCCGCCGGACGCCGACGACGTCACCCTGGTCGCCCTCGGCCGGGTCTGATCAAGGGCCCCCTCGCCCCCCGCCCCTCGCAGGCTCGCGACGGGACCCTGCGAGGGGGCCACCCGCTGCCCCCGCCTCGCAGGCCTGGCGGGGGTGGGCGACCTCTGCCCCTGTCCCGCGTGGTGGGCGGGGGCGGAGGTCGCGCGTCACCGGGTGCGGCCGTCGGCCTCCGTGCGGCCCGGGACCGGCGGCTGGCGACGCGGACCGCCGTCGAAGCGCTGCGTGAGGTCGCCGGGCTCGTCCTCGCCGTCCGCCGCGTGGCGCCCGAGGGTCGCCAGCGAGAACTCCGCGGTCTCGTTGAGCAGGTGCTTGGCCACGATGTCGTCGTCCTCTCGTGCGTGGTCGCCTCCGAGGCTAGGAGCCCGGCAGGTGACGGCTGGGGCGCCCGGGCCAGGTGGGCCCGGTGGGACTGCCGGGTGCGGAGAGTCGTCGCCCGGTGGTGCCTTCCGCGCGCGAGAGGCACCACCGCTCATCCGTCGCGGCGGAAGCGGCGGCGGAAGGAGTTCTCGTCGCCGCGGCCGCGGGCGAAGGACTCGGCGATCTCCCGCGGCCAGCCGTCGTCCACCAGCAGCAGCTCCAGCCGCCGGCCGAGCACCTGGTCCACCTCGGCGGCCGGCAGCTCCGAGCCGAACACCACCTCCCGCAGCGCCCAGCCGCGCCCGGCGCCGGACCCGGCGGCCACCGCAGCGGCCAGCGACTCCACGCCGGCGACGTCCATCCGCAGGGCCGCCCAGCGCAGCACCGGCGGCAGCACCGCCACCGGCACCACCTCCTCCAGCCGCCCGAGCCAGCCGGGGTCGGCGACCAGCAGGTGCCCGAGCAGCGCGCCGTGCTCGGCGGTCCAGCCGGGGGCGCGCCGCCACTGCGCGACCAGGGCCTCCCGGACCACCGGACGGCGGGTGGCCAGCAGCGCGAGCTCCCACGTCTCCCCGGTGAGCCCGAGCAGCGGCAGGTCGACCCCGCGCTCCAGCGCCTGCTCGACCAGCTGGCCGGTCGCGCGGTCCAGCCGGGCGATGCGGCGGCCGCGGCGCACCTCCTCGCCCAGGGCGGCGCACAGGTCGCCCTGGCCGATGCCGGCGACCTCGACGGCCAGCTCCGCCGGGCCCTCGGTGCCGTCGAACACCTCGTCCAGCAGCGCGCCCAGCACCCGGCCGCGCACGTGCTCGGCGACCGCCGGCCACCGGTCGACCGCCGCCCGCAGGGCCGCCTCCACCGTCGGGTTGCCGGCGGCGGCGGCGAGAGCGAGGTCGGCGGTCGTCCCGCGGGCCAGCCAGCCCGGCGCGGCCGAGGACTCCAGCACGCTGGCCAGCTGGTCGGCCGACAGCCCCGCCGGGTCCTGCTCGGCCCACGCGTCGGCGAACAGCCAGGCGTCGAGCCGGCGGACGTCGGCCAGGTCGTCGGGGGCCAGCTCGCCCTTGCTGGCGGCCTCGAGCAGGGTGCGGGCCCGCTCGGTGTCGTGCGGCCCGGCCGGTGCCGGCGCGGCGCCGGACAGCTCGACCCGGACCGGCGCGGTGTCGCCGTCGTCCTCCCTCGGGCCGGCGGACAGCGAGACCGCGGCGGTCAGCGCCCGCGGCAGGACGGCGAACACGACCTCGGCCGCCTCCCGCCCCGACGCCGTCCGCAGCGGGAGCGCGCAGCGGCCCGCACCCGCGGCGAGGGTGGCCAGCAGCCCGGCCAGGGGCGGGGTGAGCGCGTCGACCTCGTCGGGGTTCAGCGCCGGGGCGGCCCGGTCGGCGAAGGCCACCCGCAGCGGCGGCAGCTCGGCGGTGGGCGCGGAGTCCGCGGGCAGCGCGTCGAGGAACCGCCCGGCCCGCCGCAGCGCCAGCAGCTCGCGCACGCCGAGCCGGCCGCTGTCGTCCCACAGCAGGTGCACCAGGTAGTTGCCGGGGCGGCCGAAGCCGTCGGCGCTCGCGGCGACCGCGCGGTGCAGCAGCCGGCCGGTGCCGCGGGAGAGCACGCCGTAGGCCTCGCCGTCCGAGGGCCGGAAGCCCACCAGCGCGCCCAGCGCCTTACGGGTGCGGCCGACCTCGGCCGGCCAGTCCGGCGAGTGCGCGTAGACCCCGAAGCCCGGACCCTCCAGCGTCCGGCTGGCGGAGGTGTACAGCGCCTGCGGGCAGGCCCGGCCGCTCACCGCGACCACTCGCCGCGCAGCGTCGTGCCGTACTCCTCCTCGTCGAGCCCCTCCTCGGAGAGGAAGCCGGCGCGGGCCAGCAGCACCAGCAGCGGGTCGAGCACACCGACCGGGGTGATCCGCGGGTAGCCGCCGTCCCGGGCGTCGGCGCCGGTGGCCGAGACCGCGTGCACGGTCGGCCGCGGCAGCCGGTGCAGCGCCGCGGTCAGCAGGTTGGACCCGCCGCTGAGCTCCAGGAAGTCGACCAGCCGGGAGCTGGTGGCGCGCACCTCGGAGAACCAGGAGGCCAGCGGCGCGCTGCGCAGGTCGGTGTCGCGCAGGGTGTCGGCGGGGAACTCCGGCACCGCGCCCAGCTTGTCGGCCTTGCTCAGCACGACGGCGGTCGCGACGTCGTCGACGTGCGCGTCGGGCGGCAGGTTGCGGGCCGCGCGCAGCACGTTGGCCAGGTTCACCACCATCTGGGTGTGCCGGGCCAGGCCGATCGAGTCCTCGCCCGGGTCGGCCAGGTGCCGCAGCCGGGGGAAGACGCCGGGGGACAGGACGACCAGCAGCGACGTCGCGGCGAAGAGGAACCGGCCGTACTGGCCCATGTCCTCGCTGCGGTAGAGCTGCTCGCCGGAGGCGTCGAAGAACACCAGGTTGACCGCGCGCTCGGCGCCGTTCCGGCCGGTGCCGCGCAGCACCAGCATGAACGGCTCGGGGGAGCTGCCCTCGCCGAGCAGGGGAAGGGTCAGCGGCAGCTGCTGGCGCTGCACCACCAGCCGGTAGCGGTGGTCGTCGAACCGGGCGGCGCTGTCCTCGTCCATCTCCACCGAGATGCCGAGCGGGGCCAGCGCCCCCTCGTGCAGCAGGTCGATCAGCACCGTGAGGTAGGTGCTCTTCGACGCGCCGGTCAGCCCGACCAGACCCACGACGACCGTCGGCCGGTCCAGGTACTCCGGCGGCAGCCGGTGCCCGCGCGGGCAGGTCGGCACCACGTTGGCCGCGGCCGCACCCGCGGCGTCCCGCGCCGTCGGCACCGGCAGCGGGTCGGTGCGCAGCGGGTCGAGCAGCCGCTGCCAGCGGCCGCGGCGTTCCACCGGCGGGCGGGTGGGCGCCCCGGTCGCGTCGCGCCAGACGGGCGCGGTGAGCGGCTCCAGGCAGCGGGGGCAGACGCGTCGGCGCATGTCAGCGGACGAAGACGGCGAAGAACACGACGGTCGTCACGGCGAGGATCGCCAGCAGCAGGCGCTGGCGCTCGCGGAACCGCTGGCGGCGCGCGTCGAGCCGCTGCTGGGCCAGCGCGCGCTCGTACATCCCGGACACGGTGCTCCTCCTCGGGTCAGAAGACGGCGTGGTAGAGGACGGCGAGCAGCAGCCCGGCGACGATGCCGAGCAGCACCACCACTGCGGCGGCGACCGCGAAGCCGGCCCAGGTGTCGGCGACCGCGCGCTCCACCCGGGCCAGCTCGAAGCGGGCGGCCTCGGTGACCCCGCCCAGCGACTGCAGGTCGCGCATCGTCGTCCGCGGGTCGGGGATCTGCGAGGTCTCACCCAGCCAGCGGGTCTCCTGCTCCACCTGGCGGGCCAGGGCCGCGACGGTGGGACGGCGCTCGGGGTTGAACCGCAGCGCCTTCTCCACGCTGTCGAGCAGGTTGGCCGGCACGCGGGACAGGTCCAGCCGGCCGGCCCGCAGCGCCAGGTAGTAGTCGGAGTCGGGCATCGTGTCGTCGGGGTCGACCGGGTGCACCGCGCCCGCGGCGAAGGCGATCACCAGGCCCCAGCTGTAGACGTCGCTGGCCTCGGTGAGCACCGCGCCGGCCAGCTGCTCGGGGCTGGCGAACAGCTTGGTGCCCAGCGCCGCCATCCCGGTGGTCGCGGTGCCCGACGGCTGCTCGGGCCCGATGTAGCGGCTGATCCCGAAGTCGACCAGCCACACCTCCGCGCCGGAGATGATGATGTTGCCCGGCTTCACGTCGCGGTGGACGACGCCGGCGCCGTGCACGTCGCGCAGCGCCCGCAGCAGCCCGATGGCGATCCGGCGCAGCTCCTCGGCGTTGAGCCCGCCGGCGCGGGAGGCCATGAACTCGTCCAGCGGCGTCCCGGAGACGTACTCCTGCACGTAGTAGGGCGCCTCGGCGGTGAGGTCCTGGTCGACGATGGCGGCCACCCGCGAGCTCTTCACCCGGGCGGCGTTCTCCACCTCGCGGGCCAGCCGCTTGCGGGCCAGCTCCGGCGCGGCCGCGGGCAGCTGCTTGATGACCACCAGCGCGCCGTCGGGCCCGGCCGAGCCCACGAACACGTCGGCGCCCTGGCCGCCGCGGGGCAGCCGGCACAGCAGGTCGTAGGGGCCGATGCGGTCGGGGTCGCCGGGCTCGAGCAGGGCGATCTTCCGGGTGCCGGCCAGGTCGGCGACCGCACCGGCGGGGTCGAGCGCCTCGTCCACGGTCCTCCGGCCCTCTCCTGTCGGCGGCGGCTGGACCCCGACGGTAGAGGACCGGCCTGTGCACCGGCTGTGAGTCGCGCGCCCCTCCGGAACACCGGGCCGGGGCCCGCGCGTTCGGCGGGGGAGGATCGAGTGGGGCCGGACGGGGAGGTGTCATGGGCGGCGTGCGCACCGGGGTGCGACCCGGGTCCGGTGTGCCCGGGCGCACCGGGAGGCACCGCCGTCCGCCGCGGCGCCCCGGCCGCTGGGTGCTGCTCGCCGGGGTGGTGGCGCTGCTGGTGGTCGTGGCGGCCGTCGTCGTCCCCCGGCTGGCCGAGGACCCCGCGGCCGAGCCGCCGGCGTCCGCCCCGGTGGACACCAGCGACCTCACCGACCCGGACAAGCGCGACGTGGCGATGCAGCTGGTCGCCAGCGCGGAGAACTCCACGCTGGACTGGCGCGCCCAGTACAGCTACGTCGAGTGGGACGTCGAGGGCGTGCCGGCGGAGAACCGCGGCTACACCGCCGGCCTGGTCGGCTTCTGCAGCGGCTGCGGCGACATGACCCGCGTCGTCGAGCGCTACGCCGCCCTGGCGCCCGGCAACGAGCTGGCGCAGTACCTGCCCGCGATCCGGCGGCAGGCCGAGCTCGGCATGGGGAGCGTGACCCAGGAGGGCCTGGGCGCGCCCTTCGTCGAGGACTGGCGCGCCGCCGCCGAGGACCCGCTGTTCCGCCAGGCGCAGGACGACGTCCTGTCCGCGGAGTACTTCGACCCGGCCGTGGCGCAGGGCATCGCGGACGGCGTGCACGCGCTCGGCCAGTTCGTCTACTACGACGCCCTGGTTATGCACGGCCCCGGGGAGCAGGCCGGCGCGTTCGGCGGCATCCGGGCCGACGCGCTCGAGGAGGCCACCCCGCCGTCCCGGGGCGGGGACGAGACCGCGTGGCTGCACGCGTTCCTCGACGCCCGGGTGGCGGCCATGCGCACCGAGCGGGCGCACCTGGACACCACCCGGGTCGACACCGCGCAGCGGGTGTTCCTCGAGGAGGGCAACCTGCACCTGAACCCGCCGCTGTCCTGGTCGGTCTACGGCGACGACTACGAGATCGGCTGACCGCCTGCGGTCAGCACCCCGGACTCCTGCCGGACCAGCCGGCCGCCGTCCAGCGCCCGGGTGAGCGCGGCCTGCAGCAGCGGAGCCAGCGACGGCGTCCGGCGGCGGTAGCCGAACACCTCGGCGGTGCGCGTGGCCAGCTCGTCCTCGGCCAGCCCGTCGGCGGCCCGGCACAGGGCCACCATCGCGTTGCCGACCTCCTCGGGCGCGACGTGCTCCAGCGGCCGGTCGGCGCTCGCGGCCTGGCGGCGGAACCCGGTCCACGCGGTCCGGTCCAGCGCCTCGGGCCAGGCGAACTCGCCGTCGACGGCGCCCTCGGGCAGCAACCGCAGCAGCGCGTCGCGGCGGGCCTCGCTCACCCGGGACAGCCCGAAGGCGCCCGCGGCGATGCGCACCAGCCGGTCGCGGTGCACCGGCCCCTCGGCCCGCAGGCCGGCGACCAGCACCCGCCGGACGGTGCGCGCGGCACGCGGGTCGTCGAGGGAGTCCAGCGCCTTGCGCTCCAGGCCGCCCTTCGGCGTCCACGGCACGAACGGCGCCTCGCCGTCCGGGGAGGGGACGGCGGTGGCCCGGCGCGGGGTCCGGCGGGCGGGCCGGGCGGGCGGCTCCCCGTCGACGGCCGGCGCCTGCTCGGCGACCGGGGCGTCCGCGACGGCGGGCTCGGGCCGGACGACCGGCTGGGGCTCGACCGGCACGGCTTCGACGACCGCCGACGGCGCCGCGCGCAGCGCGACCACGGCCCGCTGCTCCGGGGCCGGCGGGCCGGCCGGCTCCGGGACGGCGGGCGTCTCCGGCTCCCCGGCCACCGGCGCCTCGGCAACCGGGTCCCCGGTCACCGTCTCCTCGGCCACCGGCACCATCGGCGCCTCCCCGGCCACCGGCGCGGGCTCGCGGACCGGCACCGCCGCCACCGTCGCCGCCAGCCGGTCCAGCACCGCCTCGCGGTCGCGCAGCCAGGTCGGCAGCCAGACCCGCTCGACGGCGGGCCAGCCGAGGATCCCGGAGAGCACCTCGACCGGGAGCCCGTCGCGGTCGCCGACGGTGCGCCGCCGCGCCCACGACGGGCCGTCGAGCAGCACGGCCAGCACCGGCTCGTCCGGCGTCCCGGCCCGGGCCACCGACAGGTCGACGCGGAAGTCCGACAGCCCGACGTCGGTGCGCACGCTCAGGCCCCGGTCGCGCAGCGCCGCCGCGATCTCCTCGCGGTGCCGGTCGGCCACGGCGACCGGCCGGGCGTCCCGCGGCAGCGCGTCGGTGCCCAGTGCCGCCAGGTCGAGGTAGGCGCGCAGGTGCTTCACGCCGACCGACGAGGTCTGCTCGGCACGCAGCTGCGAGGGGTCGAAGGAGGAGACGACGACGACCTGCCGCCGGGCCCGGGTGACCGCGACGTTGAGCCGCCGCTCGCCGCCGACCCGGTTGAGCGGGCCGAAGTTCAGCGGCAGGAGGCCGCGGTCGTCGACGCTGAAGCCGGTGGAGAACAGCACGACGTCGCGCTCGTCGCCCTGCACGTTCTCCAGGTTCTTGACGAACAGCCCCTCGCCGTCGGTGCGGTCCAGCGCCTCGGCCAGCCGCTCGTCGCCGGCGTCGCGCAGCAGGCCCTCGATGTAGGCGCGCTGCTGGGCGTTGAAGGTGACCACGCCGATCGACGGGAGCGTGTCCGGGGAGGCGTCGAAGCGGCGGCGCACCTCCGCGACGACCGCCTTGGCCTCCATCGGGTTGGTGCGCAGCAGCCGCCCGGCGCCGGTGCGGTGGAAGGTGCCGTTGACGCGGACGAGCGAGATGCCGCGGCCGTCGACGTCGGAGGAGGGCCGGCCGTGGGTCGGCGCGGGGAACGACGAGAGCCGGTTGCCGTAGTAGTTGGCGTTGCTGAAGGCGATGAGCGACTCGTCCCGGCTGCGGTAGTGCCAGGACAGCCACTGCCGCGGCACCCGGGCCTGCACGCACTCCGAGAGGATCGACTCCTCGTCCTCCACCGAGGTGCCCAGCAGCTCGACCGCGTCGTCCTCGCCGACCCCGTAGGTGGGCTCGGCGAAGGACGTCGGCGGCATCTGCCGGCTGTCCCCGACGACGACCGCGGCCCGCGCCCGGCCGAGCGCGCCGACCGCGTCGGCCACCCGGATCTGCGAGGCCTCGTCGAAGACGACCAGGTCGAACAGGCCCGCCTCGGCGGGGAAGAAGCGCGCCACCGAGTCCGGGCTGACCAGCACGCACGGCATGACGGTGGTGACCAGCCGGCCGTAGCGGGCCAGCAGCGCGCGCACGCCCAGCCCGCGGCGGGCCTTGGCCAGCTCCCGCCGCAGCGCGCCGACCTCGCCGTCGGCCGCGACGGGCGGCCGCGCGGCGAGCACGGAGGCCGGCAGCGCGGTGCGCAGGTGCTCCCGGACCGCGCGGGAGGCGGCGGTGAAGCGGGTGATCGCCCGCTCGTGCACCTCGGCGTCGAAGTCGTCGAGCCCGGAGGCGTCGCGGCGCTCGACCACCGAGGCGCGCGCCAGGCCCTGCTCGAAGGCGCGGACGGCGTCCTCGGCGGGCAGCTCGCCGGTGACCAGCAGCGCCCGCGCCTCGTGCAGGCCTGCGGCGCGCAGCGGCTCGAGGGTGTCGACGAGGTCGGCCCAGCGGCGCAGCGACATCAGCCCGGTGTGCTCGACGCCGCGCTCCGGGCGGGTCATCTGCCAGCGCAGCACCAGGCCGTCGTCCCCGGCCCACTCGGCCAGCCGCCGCTGGCTGCTGCGGACCACCCGCAGCAGCACGGTGAGCGTGTCGCGCAGCCGGGCGACCGCCGCACCGGCGGCGGGGTCGGGGCCCTCGCCCTGCACGACCCATCGGCGCAGCGCGACGGCGAACTCGCTGGCGCTGTCGGTGGCCGCGCCGGCCCGCTCCAGCCACTCGACCTGGCCGACCAGCAGCTCGGGCTCGGCCAGCGGGTTCCAGGTGGGCGGCACGGACAGGCCGGGGATGACCGAGGCGCGGGCGACGATGCCGGAGGCGGCGGTCTGCAGCCGCCACAGCTGCTCGGTGAGCGCCGGGACGTCTCCCAGCGGGACCTTCACCCCGGGGCGCAGCACCGGCGCCAGCTGGTCGCGGACGGCGCGCAGCCCCGCGCGGCGGGCCATGAACCGGCCGGCCTGCGCGGTCTGCGCGGCGACGTACAGCTCGCCCAGCGGCAGCGCGAGCGCCGCCGGGGTGGTCCGCTCCAGGCCCGGGTGGACGGCGCTGCTGAACGCGGCGACCTCGCCGAGCACGGTCGTCGTCGCGACGTTCCAGCGCTCGGTGGGCACCTCGTCGAGCACGGCGAGCGACGTGACCGGGCCGCTGAGCAGGTGGGCCAGCGCGTCGAGGTCCGCGGGCGTGCGGACCTCGCGCAGCACCCGGGCCAGGTGCGGCTCGGCCGGCAGGTCGCGGACCGCCTGGTCGACCGCGGCCGCGGTCTGCTGCGCGGCGAGCAGGTCGACGTGCGCGGTGTCGACGAAGGCCCAGGCGTGTCGCGGCGAGGGGCGCACCAGGTCTGCGATGTCGGGCAGCAGCGCCAGCGCGCGGCGCACCTCGGTGAGGGTCTCCCGCGACGCGGCGGCCACGAAGGCGGGGGAGACCGGCAGCGTCGGGACGCCGTCGCGCCGGGTCAGCGTCGCGGTCCGCGCGGTGTAGTACGACAGCCCGGCGGCGTTCTCCGCCTGCAGCCGGTCGGCGTAGCGGGCCAGGGTGCGGCGGGCCGCGCGCAGGTCGTCGCCGTCGGCGGTCAGCGCCTCGTCGTCCACGGCGACCGCGTGCTCCAGCGCGGCGGCGACCTCGGCGCGCACGACGGAGGCCTTGGCGCCCTTGTCGTGCAGGTCCAGGGCGAACGGGCCCATGCCGACGGCCTCGAGCCGCCGCGCGACGACGTCCAGGGCCGCCCGCTTCTCGGCGACGAACAGCACCCGCTTGCCGTCGGCGACCGCGCGGGTCAGCAGGTTGGTGATCGTCTGGGACTTGCCGGTGCCGGGCGGGCCCTCGAGCACGAAGGTGCGCCCGGCCGCGGCCTCGGCGACCGCGCGCAGCTGCGAGGCGTCGGCGGGCACCGGGCAGGCCGCCGCCAGCTCGTCGAGGTCGGTCGCGGCGGCGGTGTCGGGCGCGGGGTCGACGAATGCCTCGGTCGGCCGGTGCACGAGGTGGCGCACCAGCGGGTTGGCGGTGAGGTCGGCCCAGTGCTCGTCGAGGTCCTTCCACAGCCGGTACTTGGCGAACTGCAGGACGGCGAGGTCGGCGGTCGGCTCGACGCGGTGCGGGAGGCCGGCGTCGGCCAGGGCCTGGCGCATGGCCTGCAGCGAGCGGTCCAGGTCGATGCCGGCGCCGTCCTCGCCGGGCTCGATCAGCCCGGGGACGGCCAGGCCGTGCACCTGCCGCAGCTTCTCCAGCAGGCAGTAGTTCGGTGTGCTGGACCCGGTGTCGTCCAGCGTCATCCGATAGACGCCGTGCCGGCTGGTCGGGCTCAGCGCGACCGGGACCAGCACCAGCGGGGAGCGCAGCGGGCGGCCGTCGAGCTCCCACACCAGGCTGCCGAGCGCCAGGTAGAGGTTGTTGGCGCCGGTCTCCTCGCGCACCGTCTTGGCCTTGTAGGCGAGGTTGCGCAGCCGCGGCAGGTAGCCGCCCTCGCTCACCCCGGCGTGCACCGCGCGCCGCTCGACGAGGGTCTCGGCGAGCAGGTCGGTCGGCAGGTCGCGCGCCGAGGCCAGGCCGCGCTCGCGGTGGACGGCGGCGATCCGGTCGTCGGGCAGCAGCTGGACCGCGGTGCCGGTGTGCAGCAGGTCCTCGAGGACGGCCAGGTGCGTCGCGGGCACGGTCAGCGGCAGGCCGGCGCGCTCGGTGTAGTTGATCAGCCGGTTGCGCAGCGAGAGGTCCAGCAGGCTGTTCTTCCACTGCTGCACGCGGGCGGGGACCTCCGGGCCGTGCTGGCTCCCCGGCCCACCCGGCGGGGCCGGCGTCCGCTCGACCGGCCGGGCCGCGACGCTGTGCACCGCCGGCCGGTACTCGACGACCTGCACCGCCCCGTCCCGGCCGCGGGTGCGCGCCGGCAGCGGCACGATGCCGTCGCGGCGGGCCCGGTGGACGTCGGTGACACCGAGGACCCGGTCCAGGTCGCCGGTCAGCCAGGCGTCGTAGGCCGCGCGGTGCAGGTCGGCACCGGCCGCGCCGCGGCTGGTGAGCAGCGTGGTCTCGACCAGCCGGACCAGACCCAGGTCGACCAGGTTGACCAGCGGGGCGACGTCGGTGGTGGCGACGCTCTCCGCGCTGCGCTCCTCGCGCCAGTAGCCGAGGAACGCGTGCCCCTCGGCGACCCACAGCAGCGGCCGGATGCCGGCCTGCTCCAGGGCCGCGGCGAGGGTGACGACGGTGTCCAGGCAGGTGCCGACCCGCCCGTCGAGGACGTCGCCGGGGGTGCGCACCTTCTGGCCGACGTCGGCCCAGCTGGCCGGGGGCTCGGTGTAGCGGACGTGCCGGCGGTGCACGGCCTCGGTCAGCGCGGCGACGATCTCGTCGACCCGCTCCGGGCCGGACTGGTAGCCCTGCACCGACCCGCTGCCGGTCGTCTGCTCGAGCAGGTCGGCGGCCTCGGCGATGAGCGCGGTGACCGCCGGGTGGTTGGGCAGCACGTGCGCGGCGAGCATCTCCAGCGCCAGCGGCAGGGGAGCGGCCAGCCACTGGCTGGCGGCCAGCACCTGCACCGGGACGGCGGTGCCGCCGACGTCCTCGCCGTCCACCAGCAGGTCGATCTCGATCGAGCCGGGCCGCTGCTCCTCGATCTGCAGCATCGCGGCGGGGTCCATGACCAGGTCGACGTCGCTGAGCACGGTGGTCTGGCCGGCGTCGAGGTCCACGAGGAGCTCGACCGGGGTGCCGATCGGTCCCTCGGCGTCGCGCACCCCGACCCGGACGGTCGCCCCGCGGATCGCGGCGCCGTGGTTGGTGAACGCCAGCCGCGAGACGACCGGGACGCGGTTGTGCGCGAGGGCGTAGCTGAGCACCGGCGTCGAGGTCGCCTGGATCGCCACGGCCGGCCGGGTGCGGGGGTCGGAGGGCCGGACGTGCGTGGTGCTCATGGGCTCCTGTCTACCGGTCCGGACGGACCGGTCCCCTCAGGCCGGCGAGGCGTCTGGGAGCCCTGTGACGGGTGGGGCGCGACTGACTCCGGATCCGGCCGGGGCTCCTCGCGGAGGGTCACGAAACCGGGCCCGCGTGCCGATGGAGGCCGTCGGTGTTCCCGTTCCCGCTCGGCGTCGGATCGCCCGGACCGGCCGGGAGGCGGCGCCTCAGCCCAGCTGGAAGGGGTCGCGCGTGCCACCGGTCAGCTCGACGAAGACGGACTTCGTCTCGGTGTACTCGTGGACGGCCTCGATGCCGTTCTCCCGACCCAGGCCGCTGTGCCCGAAGCCGCCGAAGGGCATGTTGGGTGCGACCACCCGGTAGGCGTTGATCCAGACGGTGCCGGCACGCAGCTTCGCCGCCACCCGGTGCGCCCGGTGCACGTCCTTGGTCCAGACCGCCCCGGCCAGCCCGTACGGGGTGTCGTTGGCCAGCTCCAGCGCCTCCTCCTCCGTGGTGAAGGTGACCGCGGCCAGCACCGGCCCGAACACCTCCTCCCGGACGATGGTGTTGTCCGGGGTCACCCCGGTGACCACGGTCGGCTTGACGAACAGGCCGCCGCGGTCGCCTGCCGCCTCTCCGCCGCAGGCGAAGGTGGCGCCCTCCTCGCGGGCTCCCCGGAGGTAGCCGAGCACCTTCTCGTACTGCGGCCGGTTGGCGACCGGGCCCATCTCGGTCTCCGGGTCGGTGGGGTCCCCGAGCCTGATGGTGTCGGCACGGGCCACCACCTTCTCGACCAGCGCGTCGTGGACGTCGGCGTGCACGATCAGCCGCGAGCCGGCCATGCAGGTCTGGCCGGTGGCCGCGAAGACCCCGGCGACCAGCCCGTTGGCCGCCGCGTCGAGGTCGGCGTCGGGGAAGACGATCTGCGGGCTCTTGCCGCCGAGCTCCAGGGTCACCCGGTTGACGTTGGCGGCCGCCGCCTGCGCCACCTTGATCCCGGTCGGGGTGGACCCGGTGAAGGCGACCTTGTCGACCCCGGGGTGGGCGGCGAGCCGCTCGCCGGTCGACCGGTCCCAGCCGGTCACGACGTTGAGCACGCCGGCGGGCAGGCCCGCCTCGTGCAGCACCTCGGCGAAGGCGACCGTCGAGGCGGGGGAGTGCTCGGAGGGCTTGACGACGCAGGTGTTGCCGGCCGCCAGCAGCGGGGCGAGCTTGAAGGTCAGCAGGAGCAGTGGGGAGTTCCAGGGCGTGATGGCACCCACGACCCCGACCGGCTCCCGCCGCGTGTAGCCGAAGTAGTTGGCGTTCACCGGGGGCACGGTGCGGCCCTCGAGCTTGTCGGCCAGGCCGGAGAAGTAGAGGTACCACTGCGGCAGGGCCGTGAGCTGGCCCAGCATCTCGCGGAGCAGCTTGCCGGAGTCGCGGACCTCGAGCAGCGCCAGCCGCTCGGCGTTCGCCGCGATGCCGTCGGCGCAGGCGCGCAGGACGGCGGCCCGCTCGAAGCCGGTCAGCTGCCCCCACCGGCCGTCGAACGCGGCGCGGGCGGCGCCCACGGCGACGTCGACGTCCTCCGGCCCGCCGTCGGCGATCCGCGCCCACGGCCGTCCGCGGTAGGGGTCCTGCGACTCGAAGGTCGCGCCCGACAGCGCGTCGACGGAGCGGCCGTCGATGAAGAGCTTGAACTCCTCCAGTCCGGTGGTGGGCTCCGTGGCGGTCATCGGCCTCTCCTCCTCGGTGGGGCGCACGGTCCGTGGCCCCGGTCGTCATCAGGACCGCAGCGTGCGGCTGGGCAGCTCGCCGAACCGGTCGCGGTACTGCTGCGCGAAGCGGCTCTGGTGGCAGAAGCCCCACGCCGTCGCGACGTCGGTGACGCGGACGCGCGCCGGGTCACCGCGCAGCAGCTCGGCGCGGACCCGCTCCAGCCGGACCCGCCGCAGGTGGGACATCGGTGTCTCGCCGAGGGCCTGCTGGAACGCCGCGTGCAGCGTGCGGACGCTCATGCACCCCACGCGGGCCAGCTCGTGCGGTGTCAACGGCTCGCCGGCGTGCGCCTGCACGTACGCCACGACCGCCGCCAGCCCCGGGGTCGCGCAGCGGGTGGCGGACCGCTGCCCGGGCCGGTCGAGGGTGTCGGTGGGCAACCCCGCACCTCCGCCGATCGCCGGGCGGGCCGGTGTGCCACCGGCCTGTGGCGCACGCCACAGTTGGGCACCATACTTCCGCTGTGGCGGGCGGGTACACCCGGCTGCAGGTCCCGGCCGGTACCGGTCCGGCCGCGGGCCGCGCCCCGCGGATGGTGCACCCCCGTCGTCCGTGATCGGCTGGAGGAGCCGGTGCGACGGCCCGGCGATCGGCGAGCGACACCCAGGAGCGACGACGGCATGAGCCTCACGGCCACCCCCGCGGACAGCGACACGGGCACCGACCGGGTCCTGCGCGAGATCGAGGAGCGGGTGCTCTGGCTGGCGACCGCGATCGTCGACCACGCCAACCGCGTGCGGCCCAACCCGGGCGGCCTGAAGGTCGGCGGCCACCAGGCGTCCAGCGCCTCGATGGTCACGATCATGACCTCGCTGTGGCTCGAGCAGCTGCAGGCCGACGACCGGGTCTCGGTCAAGCCGCACGCCTCCCCGGTGCTGCACGCGCTGGAGTACCTGCTCGGCCAGCTCGACGCCTCGTACCTGACGACCCTGCGGGAGTTCGGCGGCCTGCAGAGCTACCCCAGCCGGTCGAAGGACCCGGTCCCGGCCGACTACTCGACCGGCAGCGTCGGCATCGGGGCGACCGCCCCGATCTGGGGCGCGATCGCCCGCCGCTACGTCAACACCCAGCTCGGTGCCGGCGGCACCGGGCGGCAGTGGTCGCTGGTCGGGGACGCCGAGCTGGACGAGGGCGCCGTCTGGGAGGCCGTGCTCGACCCGATGGTCGCCGAGCTCGGCGAGGTGGTGTGGGTCGTCGACCTCAACCGGCAGTCGCTGGACCGCGTCGTCCCGATGATGGGGGCCACCCGGCTGCAGGGGATGTTCGCCGCGGCGGGGTGGCAGGTGCTCACCGTCAAGTACGGGCGGCTGCTCGAGGAGCTGTTCACCCGGCCGGGCGGGGCGGCGCTGCGCGGGCGGATCGACGGGATGTCCAACCCCGAGTACCAGCGGCTGCTGCGCCACGACGCCGCCGACCTGCGCCGGCTGCTGCCCGGGGAGGGGCCGGGTGCGGCGGACGTCGCCGCGCTGGTCGCCGACCTGTCGGACGCCGACCTGAGCGCCGCGGTGCGCAACCTCGGCGGGCACGACCCGGCCGCGCTGCGCGAGGCGTTCGAGCAGATCGACGACACCCGCCCGACGGTGGTCCTCGCCTACACGCTCAAGGGGTACGGGCTGGCCACCGAGGGCCACCCGCAGAACCACTCGGCCCTGCTGACCGAGGCGCAGCTGCACGAGCTCGCCGCACGCCTGGGCGTGGACCCCGCCGACCCGTGGGCGGGCCTGCCGGCCGACGGCGCCGCGGGCCGGCTGCTGGCCGCGGCTGCGGAGCGGCTGCGCCGGCGGGCGTACGAGGCGCAGTCGGCCCCGCCGGTGCCGGCCGACCTCGGCCGCACGCCCTCGGGGACGGCCACCACGCAGGCCGCCCTGGGCCGCACCCTGCTCGACCTCAACCGGGCCGCCCCCGAGGCGGGTCGGCGGGTGGTCACCGTCAGCCCGGACGTCAGCTCCTCGACCAACCTCGGCGGCTGGGTCAACAAGGTCGGTGTCTGGTCGCACGAGGACCGGCGCAACTGGTTCGCCGACGACGCGGAGACGATCCTGCACTGGCGGGAGCGCCCCACCGGTCAGCACATCGAGCTCGGCATCGCCGAGACCAACCTGGTCGGTGCGATCGGTGAGCTGGGGGCGACCTGGAGCCGCTGGGGTCAGCCGCTGCTGCCGATCGGGGTGCTCTACGACCCGTTCGTCGAGCGGGCGCTGGAGCCGTGGTCGTTCGGCATCTACGCCGGCGGCCAGTCGGTCCTGGTCGGGACGCCGTCGGGCGTGACGCTGGCCCCCGAGGGCGGCGCCCACCAGTCGATCACCACGCCGTCCGTCGGGCTGGAGCAGCCCGGTTGCGTGACCTACGAGCCGGCGTTCGCGCTCGACACCGAGTGGTGCCTGCTGGCCGCGCTCGGCCGGCTGGGCAGGCCCGGCGGGTCCTCGGCCTACCTCCGGTTGTCCACCCGCCCGGTGGACCAGATGCTGGCGGCCGTCCCGGCCGACCCGGCCGCGCGCGAGCGCCGTCGCCGCCAGGTCGTCGCCGGCGCCTACCCGCTGCGACGGCCCGCCCGGCCGGTGGTCACCGTCGCGGCCATGGGCGCCCTGGTGCCCGAGGCGCTGGCCGCCGCCGACCGGCTGGACGCGCTCGGTTTGGCCGCCGACGTGGTCTGCGTGACCAGCCCGGGGCAGCTGTTCCGGGCGCTGCAGGGCCGCCGCGGGCTCGACGAGGCCCCCGGCTGGGTGCTCGACAGCGTGTTCCCGGCGGAGCGCGCGGCGCCGATGGTCACCCTGCTGGACGGGCATCCGCACACGCTGGCGTTCCTGGCCGGCGTCCGCGGCGTGCCGGCCACCCACCTGGGCGTCACCGCCTTCGGGCAGAGCGGCGACCTGGACAGCGTCTACCGCCACCACGGCCTCGACGTGGACTCGATCGTCGGTGCCGCCCTGGACCTGGTCGAGTAAGGAGAAGGACCCCCTTGCCCCCCGCCCCTCGGAGAAGGACCCCGTCCTCCCCACCCCTCGCACGCTCGGGGCGGGACCCGGGACGGGGCCAGGGCCCCTGCACGGGGGCCGTTCCAGCACCTCACCGTGGAGAGGACCCGCCATGACCGCAGTGCAGACGTCCGGCGTCGTCGCCGAGCAGACCCGGATCGCCGAGGAGACGCTGCAGGAGGTCGAGGACCTGCTGCGCAGCATCTCCGACGCCGACCTGCACCGGGCCGACCCGGGTGGCGGCTGGACGGGGGCCCAGATCGTCAGCCACATGACGCTGGCCGGCCTGCTGTGGGTGGGCGACGTCCAGCGGCTGGTGGCCGACCCCGACCTCGACCTGTTCTACCGGGAGGAGATCGGGCACGACGTCACCGGCGCGGTGCCCCCGACGGCGGCCGAGGCGGCCGACAAGATCGCCTCCCTGCGGCACACCGTGGTCGGCACCATGCCCACGCACACCGAGGAGGTGCTGCGCCGGGAGGTCGAGATCACCACACTGGGACGGCGCACCGTGGCGGAGTGGCTGCCGGTGGTCGTGGGGCACCTCGCCCACCACCGGGACCAGCTGCACGACGTGCTGAGGTCCCGCGGCCGGCTGCCGGAGCGGTTCGACCGGGCCGCCGGCGCGCCCGGGGCGGAGGGCTGAGGTGCGCGCCGCCGTCCTGACCGGCGTCGGGCGGGTCGAGGTGCAGGAGCGGCCCGAGCCGGTCGCGGCGCCCGGCTGGGTCGTCGTCCGGGTGGACGTGGCCTCGCTCTGCGGCACCGACGCCCACCAGTACGAGGGCCGGATCGACTCGCCGTTCCCGCGCGTCCCCGGGCACGACTTCGCCGGCACGGTGGACTCGGTCGGCGACGGCGTCGACCCGGGGCTGGCCGGCCGGCAGTTCGCCGTCAAGCCGTCCCTGCCGTGCGGGGAGTGCGCCGCCTGCACGGCCGGGTCCCCGCTGGACTGCCCGCGGAAGAAGCTGATCGGCTTGTGGTCCGACGGCTGCCTGGCCGAGCGGATCGCCGTCCCCGCGGTCAACCTGGTGCCGATACCCGACGGCGTCCCGGTGTGGGGCGCGGCCCTCCTGGAGCCGTTCGCCGTCGCGCTGAACTGCGTCGACCGGCTCGACCTGCGGCTGGGCGACACCGTGCTGGTGCTCGGGCAGGGGCCGATCGGGCTGGCGGTGGCCCGCCTGGCGGCCGCGTCGGGCGCCGGCCAGCTGCTGGTCACCGACGTCCGCGAGGAGGTGTTCGAGGTGTCGCGGGCCTACGGCGCGACGGCGTGCCTGGACAGCCGGGCCGACGACCTGGTGCAGCAGGTCCTCGGCGCCACCGGCGGGCGCGGCGCGGACGTGGTGATCGAGACCTCCGGGGCGCCGGCCGCCACGGCCTCGGTCATCGACCTGGTCCGCAAGGAGGGCAAGGCGAGCTTCATCGGCTTCGCCAACGACCTGCCCGGGATCCCGGTGGTGCCGATGATGCTCAAGACGCTGACCGTCTTCGGCATCGGCGGCAACGGTGGTCGCGGCCAGTACGAGCGCTCGCTGGAGCTGATCCGGACCGGCCGGGTGGACCTGGCGCCGCTGGTCACCCACCGGTTCGGTCTCGATGACGTCGCCGAGGCGTTCGAGGTCGCCTCGACCAAGCGGGACGGCGCGATCAAGGTGGTGGTCGAGCTGTGACCCTGGCAGGACCCCCGTGCCCCCCACTGCTCGGAGAAGGACCCCGTCCTCCCCAGCCCTCGCCAGCTCGGGCCGGGACCCGGGACGCGGCCGGGGACCCTGCACGGGGGCCGGAGTGCTTCAGCCGCTGATCCGCTTGAAGCGGTCGGGCGGGGCCTCCCCGCCGGCCGTGACCTGCGCCGACCACCCGTCCAGCCGGCGGGTCAGCTCGGGCAGGTCGGGGCCGATCGCGTCGAGCACGGGAGCGAGCGCCGCCTCGGTCTGCTCCTCGATCCCGGCGCGCAGGCGACGGCCCGCACCGGTCAGCCCGCGCTCGTCCGCCAACCCGCGCCCGGCCAGCTCCGCAGCGGCCGCGGCCATCGCCTCCGGGGACCACCCGCGGGTCGCGGCGTAGCTGGTCGGCTCCCAGCCGACCCAGTGCTCGGTCATCAGGTTCATCTGCAGGCCGGTGAGGCCCGCGGCGACGTTGGCCGCCTGGTGGACGTCGCCCCGGTATTCACGCAGCAGGCCGGCGGCGTGCCAGAGCCCACCGAGCGGGTCGGCCGGCCACGGCAGCGAGACCAGCCCGGCGAACAGCGGCCGGCCGGCGAGGTCGGCCGTCACCGCGTCGATGCCCCGGCGGAGCTGCTCGACAGCGTCCTCGACGTCGGCGTCGGCGAGCAGCCGGCGCAGCGACTCGACCGAGCCCTCCTCGCGCGCGGCCAGCACCTCCTCGCGGGACGCGAGGCCGCGGGCCTGCTCGTAGAGGGAGCCGATGAGGCCCGGTTCGAAGACACCGAAGGCGGCGACCACGACCGGTGCGACGGGTTCGCCCATGGGTGCCGCGCGCCCCCACACGTACCCGGTCAGGAAGTCCAGCCCCAGTGCGGCGAACCGCTCGTTGACCGCCCGGGACCAGAAGCTGATCGTGGCGAGGGGCTCGGCGGCGTCGCGCAGCCGGCGGGCGGGGGTGTCGGGCACCCCGGGTGCCGGCCGCGGGGTCTCGGGCTCGGAGAGGAAGACGGTGCGGGCGGTGGCGTAGTCCACCGTCGCATCGTGGCCCGCGGGGTGGTCCGGCCACCATCCGCACAGCGCAGCGCTGCGGCGGCTCCCCGCTTGCCCGGCGGGCGCGGGTGCCGCAGGTTGCTGGCATGGCTGATGCGCAGCGCAGGGAGTCGGGACTGGTCGTCGAGGAGCGCGGGCACGTCCGCGTGCTCACCCTGGACCGGCCCGAGCGCCGCAACGCGCTTTCGACCGCGCTGCAGGCCGACCTGGTCGAGGAGCTGCTGCGCGCCGGGGAGGACGGCGACGTGCGCGCGGTCGTCCTGGCCGCGAACGGGCCGGCCTTCTGTGCCGGCTTCGACCTCGACGAGATCCGCGAGCAGGATCGCCGCGGCGAGCGGTTCCGCCCGCCCATGGACCGGCCCACCCGCGCGCTGTTCGAGGTGGTCACCGAGGTGCCGGTGCCGGTCGTCGCGGCGATCGCCGGTGCCGCGGTCGCCGGCGGATTCGAGCTGGCGCTGGCCTGCGACCTGCGGGTGGTGGCGCCCGGCGTCCGGATGGGGCTGCCCGAGGCGAAGATCGGCATGGGCGCCAACTTCGGCTCCGTCGTCCTGCCCAAGCGCATCCCGATGGGCATCGCCCTGGAGCTGCTCTACACCGGGGAGTACGTCACCAGCGAGGTCGCCGAGCGGTGGGGCCTGGTCAACCGCCTCGTGCCGGCGGACGACGTGCTGCCCACCGCACTCCGGCTCGCCGAGGCCATCGCCGCCAACGCCCCGGTGTCGGTCCGCCGGATGAAGGCCACCGCGGTCAAGGGCCTGGAGCTGCCGCTGTGGCAGGCGCTGCGGCTGGACGTCGGCCCGAACCCCTACCTGTCCGAGGACCGCGTGGAGGGCATCGCGGCCCAGCGCGAGAAGCGCCCGCCGCGGTGGACCGGCCGGTGAGCGCACCGCCCCGCGTCCGCGGCGTGCGCAACCGGCTGGCGTACGCGGAGGGCACGCTGCTCGACGAGCGGATCGTCCCCGGGTCGGTGACGGCGCGGCACGCACGGCTCGGCGAGCCGCACGTCGCCGAGCTGAACCGCTGGGCCCGGGACGTCGCCGCCGCCGAGCGCCGGCGCGTGCCGTTCCTCGACCCGGAGTCCGGTGGGGCGGCGGCCCGGGTGCTCGTGCTGCTGCAGGACCCCTCGGAGGTCGCCGCGCACGGGTCCCGGCTGATCAGCCGCCACAACAACGACATGACCGCGGCCAACACCCACCGCATCTCCACCGAGGTCGGGCTGCCGCACGCGACGACGGTGCACTGGAACGTCGTGCCGTGGTGGGTGGCCGACCCGGCGATCCCGGCGGGGGAGCGGCTGGGGTTGTCCGCGGCCGCGCGCCGGGCCCGCCCGCACCTCGGCACGCTGCTCGGCCTGCTGCCCGACGTCCGGGTCGTCGTCCTGCTCGGCAGGCTCGCGCAGCAGGCCTGGGACGCGAGCGGCCTGCGGCCCGGGAGCCGGGAGGTCCTGCGCGCCCCGCACCCCTCGCCGCAGGCCATCCACCAGACCGACCCGGCGACCGGCCGCCGCAACGGGGACGTGCTGCGGGACGTCCTCGCGGAGGCGGCCGCGCAGGTGCGCTGACTCGCTGACGGTGACGACACGCTCGTGGGGCCCCGGAGGCGTCCTCGGACGGGCCGAGGGGTCTCGGCCGGCGCCGGGCGGTGTCCGCTCCCGTGGTCCACCCGGTGGTCCCGGGACGACCGCGCGCCATGGTCGCTGGTCAGCGGGCGGTCGCGCGTCGGTCCGGGCGGGCGGCCGCTCCCGGACACTCCACGCTCCTCGGTGCTGCCGCCGCTCCACGGGGGTGACGCTGTGGGCGGTCTCACTGCCGACGGGACGCTGGCCGTCACCCGCGACGGGCACGGTGGGGCTGTCGGGCCTTCGCGCCCGGCAGGTCCGGTGCCGGCTCCGACCCGGCACCACCCCCGGTCAGCCGAGGCCGGAGAGGGCCCCACTGCGGGCGGCGTGTCCACTGACACCGCTCGCCACGACGAGAGGCCACATCCTCGATGACCGAGTCCAACAGCACGACGAGCAGCAAGACCCCGCCGACCGCCGACGCCCCCGTCGAGCAGGGCGACCCGGGCCGCAAGGGCCCGACCGGTCGGCCCGGCCCGGCCGGCGAGCGGGGCGACAAGGGCCCCAAGGGCCCGGTGGGTCCGGCCGGCCCGGTGGGTGAGCAGGGCGACACGGGTCCGGTGGGCCCGGTCGGCCCCGTGGGCGAGCAGGGCGACAAGGGAGCCAAGGGTCCGGTCGGCCCGGCCGGCGAACAGGGCGACACGGGGCTGAAGGGCCCGGTCGGCCCGGTGGGCGAGCAGGGCGACGAGGGCCCCCGCGGTGAGCAGGGTGACAAGGGTCCGGTGGGCTCCGTGGGCCCGATCGGCGAGCGCGGCCTCCAGGGGCCGATCGGCCTCCGGGGCGAGACCGGCCCCCAGGGTGAGACCGGACCGCGCGGCGCCCAGGGTGCCGAGGGCGAGACCGGTCCGCAGGGCGAGCGGGGACTGCCCGGCTCCACCGGGCTGCCCGGCGAGCAGGGCCCCCAGGGCCTGCCCGGCCAGCAGGGCCTGCGGGGGCCGGCCGGAGAGCAGGGTCCGGTCGGTGAGCAGGGACTGCAGGGTGAGCAGGGCCTGCGCGGTGCCCAGGGCCAGCGCGGGGTGATCGGCGAGACCGGCGAGGCCGGGGAGAAGGGTCTGCGCGGGCTGCAGGGCGAGCAGGGCGAGCGCGGGGAGTCGGGCGAGTCCGGCGTCCGCGGGCTGCAGGGACCGCAGGGCGTGCAGGGCCCGGCCGGCCCTGCTGGTCCGGTCGGTCTGCCCGGGGTGCAGGGGCCGCAGGGCGCGTCCGGTCCGGCGTGGCTGTACCAGCCCAGCCCCGCCGAGCTCGCGGCCAAGGTCAAGCAGGCCGCGCTGGACGTCTCACCGCGCACCGTGCTCGACCCGCGGGTGGGTGCCCGCTACCTCGCCACGCTGGCGTCGCGACTGGTGAAGCTGCAGGGCGGGTTGTTCCTGCGCGCCGTCGTCGACACCGACGCGGCGGCCACCAGCGAGCCGGCGCCCGACCGGTCCAACGTGCGCTCCATCGTCTGACCGCAGTGCAGGCCCGGAGGGCGCCTCGCACCGCTGCGGCGGTACGAGGCGCCCTCCGCTGCGTCGCGGGCTGCTGCTCTCACGCGCCGGTGAAGCGCTGCTCCAGGTCCTGCACCTCGGGCAGGCCGATGAGGTCGGTGAACTCCTCGAACGACGGCAGGGCCGCGAGTGACGGGACGCCGTCGCGGCGCAGCGTCGCCAGCAGCGAGCGCATCCCCGCCGTCGCCGCCAGCAGCGTGCCGATCGGGTAGATGACCAGTGCGAACCCCAGCTCGGCCACCCGGTCCAGGGACAGCGGGGGAGTGCGCCCGCCCTCGGCCCAGTTGAACACCAGCGGCGCGACGCCCGCGAGCTCCCCCGCCACGCGCTCGACGTCGGCCTCCGACGTGGGCGCCTCCACGAACAGCAGGTCCGCGCCGGCGTCGGCGTAGGCGCGGGCCCGGTCCAGCGCGTCGTCCACCCCACTGACCGCGACCGCGTCGGTCCGCGCGATGACCACCAGGTCCGGGTCGCGGCGGGCGGCGACGGCGGCCCGCACCTTGCCGACCATCTCGTCGCACCCGATCAGCGCCTTGCCGCTCATGTGCCCGCACTTCTTGGGCATCACCTGGTCCTCGAGCTGGATGCCGGCGACCCCGGCCTGCTCGTAGAGCTGCACCGTGCGGACGACGTTCAGCGCGTTGCCGTAGCCGGTGTCGGCGTCGGCGATGACCGGCACGTCGACGGCGGCGGCGATGCGCCGGGCGTTGTCCACCATCTCCGCGCCGGTGAGCAGCCCGACGTCGGGACGGCCGATGAGCGACGCCGTCGTCCCGAAGCCGGTCATGTAGACGGCGTCGAAGCCGGCCTGCTCCACCAGCCGGGCCGACAGCGCGTCGTAGGCCCCCGGCGCGACCAGCGGGGGGCCGGCCGCGAGCAGCTCGCGCAGCCGGGCGCGCGGTGCGCGGTCGCTTCCCAGGATGTCCCCCACGACGGCCTCCTTGTATGCAGTTCGACAGATCTTGCCGGACGGGATTGCCGGTGACCTGCTCTCGCCCCTAGGTTTGCACACAATCTCCGAGGGGGTGTGACGGCTGACACGCTCACTGACGTCCGCTGAGCGGGCGCTGACCACCCTGCGCGGCCTGATCATGGGCGGCGACCTGACCCCCGGTGCCCGCCTGGGCGAGGCCGAGCTGGCCGAGCGGCTCGGGGTCAGCCGGACGCCGGTGCGCGAGGCGCTCTCCCGGCTGGCCGCCGAGGGGCTCGTCGAGATCGTCCCCAACCGCGGCGCCCGCGTGGCCACCTGGACCGTCGCCGAGCTCGAAGGCGTCTTCGACCTGCGGTCCAACCTCGAGCCGAAGCTCACCGCCTTCGCCGTCCCGAACGCCGGCCCCGCCGACGTCGCGGAGCTCGACGACCTCGCCCAGCGGATGCTCGACGCCGGCTGTCCCGGCCCGCGGCAGGACCTCGACGCGCTGGTCCCGCTGAACCGGGCCTTCCACGACAAGCTGGTCGCCCTCGCCGCGCACCCGACGCTGGCCTCCGCGCTGGCCGCGGCGATCCACCCGCCGATCGTGCGCCGCAACTTCCTCACCTACGACGAGGCGTCGCTGCGCCGCAGCCTGGCCCACCACGTCGAGATCGTGGCGGCCATCCGGGCCGGCGACCCCGAGTGGGCCGGCGCCGTCATGACCTCGCACATCGCCAACGCCCGCGCCGTCATGGTCCGGGCCGCCCGCCAGCAGACAGCCCGGGAAGAGGAGTCCGCATGAGCTACCGGCTCGGAGTCGACGTCGGGGGCACCTTCACCGACGTCCTGCTCGTCGACGAGGACAGCGGCGCCACCTGGCGGGCCAAGACCGCCTCCACCCCGGCCGACCAGGCCGTCGGCGTGCTCACCGGCATCGAGAAGGTCTGCGCCGACGCCGGCATCGGCATGAGCGAGGTCGCCCAGGTGCTGCACGGCACCACCGTGGCGACCAACGCGATCCTCGAGGGCAAGGGCGCCACCGTCGGCCTGGTGACCACCAAGGGCTTCCGGCAGGTGCTGCAGATCGCGCGGAGCTTCGTCCCCGGCGGGCTGGCCGGCTGGATCATCTGGCCCAAACCCGAGCCGCTGGCCGACCTGGAGGACACCGTCGAGGTCGACGAGCGGATCGCCAGCGACGGCTCGGTGGTGCGCCCGCTCGACGAGGACGACGTCCGGCGGCAGCTGGGGAAGCTGGCCGGCCGGGGCGTGCAGGCCCTGGCGGTCAGCCTGATCAACTCCTTCGCCGACCCGGCCCACGAGAAGCGGATCGCGGCGATCGCGGCCGAGGTGCTGCCCGGCGTCCCGGTGTCGCTGTCCTCCGACGTGCTGCCCGAGCTGCGTGAGTACGAGCGCACGCTCACCACCGTCGCCAACGGCTACGTGCAGCCGCAGGTCGAGAAGTACGTGCGGCACCTCTCCGCCGGGCTGGGCGAGGGCGGGGTGACCGGCGAGCTGTCCATCCTGCGCAGCGACGGCGGACTGCAGTCGGCCGACGCCGCGGTCGCCGCCCCGGTGACCATGCTGCTGTCCGGCCCGGCCGGCGGGGTCACCGGCGCGGTGTGGGTCGCCGAGCAGTGCGGCCACCGCGACCTGATCACCTTCGACATGGGCGGCACCTCGACCGACGTCGCGCTGGTCCGCGACCTCGACCCGCGGATCGGCCGCGAGACCAAGGTCGGCGACCTGTCGGTGCGGGCCTCCAGCGTCGACGTCCGCACGGTCGGCGCCGGCGGCGGCTCGATCGCCCACGTGCCCCAGCTGACCCGGGCCCTGCGGGTCGGCCCGCAGTCGGCCGGCGCGGACCCCGGCCCGGCCGCCTACGGCAAGGGCGGGGTGGAGCCCACCGTCACCGACGCCGACGTCGTCCTGGGCTACCTGCCCTCCTCGCTGGCCGGCGGGGAGATCACCCTGGACGTCGAGGCGTCCCGGGCCGCGGTGGGCAAGGTCGCCGAGGCCATGGGGCTGGACTCACCGGAGGCGGCGGCCGCCGGGATCGTCGACATCGTCAACGAGAACATGCTCGGCGGCCTGCGGCTGGTCTCGGTGCAGCAGGGCTTCGACCCGCGCGACTTCGCCCTGGTTGCCTTCGGCGGCGCCGGCCCGCTGCACGCCAACGCGCTGGGCCGGCTGACCGGGGCGTGGCCGGTGATCGTCCCGCCCGGGCCCGGGCTGCTGTGCGCGCTCGGCGACGCGACCACCAGCCGGCGCGACGAGTCCGCCCGCACCGTGCTGCGCCGGTTCGGCCGGCTCACCGGTGCGGAGCTGGCGCAGGTCCTGCGCGAGCTGGCCGGCGAGGCGGGCGAGCGGCTCGCGGCCCAGGGGCTGGCGCGCGCGGACCAGACGGTCGGCTACCAGGTCGACGTCCGCTACCACGGCCAGGGCTTCGAGATCCCGGTGACCGTGGACCCGTCGTGGCTGGACGGTGGGGACGCGCTGGCCGAGCTGGGGAAGGCCTTCGACGCCGAGCACGACCGGCTGTTCTCCTTCCTGCTCGACGTCGACCACGAGCTGGTCAACGCCCGCGCCACGGTCACCGGCCCGCGTCCCGACGTCGCCCCGGTCTCCCTCGAACCGGGGGACGGCGACCCGCGGGGCGCCCTGGTCGACGAGCACCCGGTGTACGTCGACGGCGGGCACGCCACCGCGGCGGTCTACGACCGGGCGCGGCTGCGGGCCGGCGACGTCGTCCGCGGGCCGGCGATCGTCACCGAGATGGACTCCACCACCCTCGTCCTGCCCGGCCACCAGGCCACCGTGCACGCGTCGGGCTCGCTGCTGATCACCCCGGAGGCATGACCCATGGCCCGGATCATCGAGACCGCGACCGGCACGCCTCCGCGGGTGGACGTCGACCCGGTGACCCTCGACCTGATCGAGAACGGGCTGCGCAACGCCCGCTACGAGATGGACGAGGTGCTCTTCCGGACGGCGCTGTCACCGGGCATCCGCGAGCAGCACGACGAGTTCCCGCTGATCGGCGACCCCGAGGGGAAGATGGTCGTCGGCCAGTTCGGCCTGTCCGTCCCCGACTTCCTCGAGGGCTTCGACGACACCGTCGAGGAGGGCGACGTCCTGCTGACCAGCGACCCGTACGCCTGCGGGGCGGCGATCAGCCACGCCAACGACTGGCTGCTGGTGCTGCCGGTCTTCCACGAGGGCCGGGTCGTGGGCTGGGCGTCGATGTTCGGGCACATGTCCGACGTGGGCGGCAAGACGCCGTCGTCCATGCCCACCGACGCGCGGACCATCTACGAGGAGGGGGTGGTCATCCCGCCGTTCAAGCTCTACCGCAAGGGCGAGCTGAACGACGACGCGCTGCGGATCATCCTCAACCAGGTCCGCATGCCCGACTGGAACCGCGCGGACCTCAACGGCCTGGTCGCCGCGTGCCGGACCGCCGCCCGGCGGGTGGTGGAGATGTGCCAGCGGTTCGGGACGGCGACCTACCTGTCGGCGCTCGACGCGCTGCTGCAGCGCAACCACGACGCGATGAAGGTGCTGCTGCAGGCGGTGTTCGAGGAGGGCCGCACGCTGTCGTTCACCGACTACATCTGCGACGACGGCGTCGGCAACGGGCCCTACGAGCTGAAGCTCTCGCTGACCCGCACCGGCGAGAAGGTGCACCTGGACTTCACCGGCTCCTCGCCGCAGGCGGCCGGGCCGATCAACTACTACATCAACGAGAACCTGACCCGGATGTTCTTCGGGATCTACATGATCACCGTGGCCGACCCGCAGATCCTCTGGAACGACGGCTTCTACCCGCTGATCGACGTCACGATCCCGGAGGGCTCGTACTGGCGCCCGAAGCACCCGGCCGCGCTGAACGGGCGCAACCACGGCATCGGGCGGGTGTTCGACCTCTTCGGCGGGCTGCTCGGGCAGACCAACCCGGCGCTGCTCAACGCCGCCGGCTTCTCCTCCTCGCCGCACTTCATGTACTCCGGCCACTACTCCGGCGGCGAGCGGAAGGGCGAGTGGTTCCAGCTCTACTCGATCGGCTTCGGCGGCATCCCCGGCCGGCCGCTCGGCGACGGTCCCGACGGGCACTCGCTGTGGCCGAGCTTCGTCAACATCCCCTGCGAGTACCTCGAGTCCTACTACCCGCTGCGCATCGAGAGGTGGGAGACCGTCCCGGACACCGGCGGTCCCGGCCTGCACCGCGGCGGCAACGGCGTCGACGTCGCCTACGTCTTCGAGGAGCCCGGCGAGATCGCGATCCACGACGACCGCTGGCTCACCTACCCGTGGGGCGTGAACGGCGGGCACCCCGGCGCGCGCGGGCGCAAGTGGATCGACCGGGCCGACGGCACCCGCGAGGTGCTGCCCAGCAAGTGCCACGGGGTCGCGGTGGCGCCGGGCGACGTCCTGCACTTCGTCACCTGGGGCGGCGGCGGGTGGGGCGACCCGCTGGAGCGCGACCCCGAGCTGGTGGCGCGGGAGGTGCGCCGCGGGCTGGTCACCGTCCAGGGCGCCGAGCGGTACGGCGTCTGCGTGACCGAGGACGGCGAGGTGGACGCCGAGGCGACCGAGACCGTCCGGGACCAGATGCGCGCGGACCGGCCGGCCGAGCTGCCGGTGTTCGACATGGGGCCGCCGGTGGAGGAGCTGCTGGCCCGCTGCGAGGAGGAGACCGGGCTGCCCGCCCCGAGGCGCCCGGTGTGGGCGGCGACGTGACCGCCCGCCCTCCCCGGCGAGATCGGCGATGTCGTCGCCATCCGGCGCCGATCACCACGAGACCGCCGATCTCGTGGCCACAGGGGCAGTCGCCGTGACCGGGCCGCACGGGTCGGCGTTCTCCGGCCGGGTCGGGTGGGGCCGGCGCCCGGCGCTGCTGGTCATCGACCTGTGCCGCGCCTACACCGACCCGGGCGGGCCGTTCGCCCTGCCCGACCCCGGCCCGGCGGTGGCGGCGACCGCCGACCTGGTCGCGGCCGCGCGGGCCGGCGGGCACCTGGTCGTGTGGACGGCGGTCCGCTACGCCGCGGGCCTGGCCGACGGCGGGCTGTTCGTGCACAAGGTGCCGGCGCTGGCCTGCTTCGTCGAGGACGCCCCCGGCGACTGGGGCGCGCTGACCCTCGAGCCTGGCCCGGGCGAGCCGGTGGTGGTCAAGCAGTACGCCTCGGCGTTCTTCGGCACCTCGCTGGCCTCCACGCTGCACGCCGCGGGGGTGGACACGGTGGTCGTCGCCGGCGTCTCCACCTCGGGCTGCGTGCGGGCCACCGCCACGGACGCGCTGGGCTCCGGCTTCCGCCCGCAGGTGGTGCGCCAGGCCTGTGCCGACCGGACGCCGGCGCTGCACGACGGCAACCTCGCCGACCTCGACGCCAAGTACGCCGACGTCGTCGACCTGCCCGACGCGCTGGCGCACCTGTGAACCCGCTGGTGCACCCCTGATCGCGGCGCCGCCCGGCTGCCACCCCCTGCGCCGGGCGGCGCCGCTCCCACGACGAGGACGAGGACCGTGCCGAAGACCAGTGCGGGGCTGCTGCTGTACCGGCGGCGGGCCGCGGGCGTGGAGGTGCTCGTCGGGCACATGGGCGGACCGTTCTGGGCGCGCAAGGACGCCGGCGGGTGGTCGATCCCCAAGGGCGAGCACGGCCCGGACGAGGAACCGCGGGACGTCGCGCTGCGCGAGTTCGCCGAGGAGCTGGGGTCCCCGGCGCCGGTCGCCGACCTGGTCCCCCTGGGCGAGGTGCGGCAGTCCGGCGGCAAGCGGCTGACCGCCTGGGCGGCCGAGGGCGACCTCGACGCGGCCGCCGCCGTCAGCAACACCTTCTCCCTCGAGTGGCCGCCGCGGTCCGGCCGCGTGCAGGAGTTCCCCGAGATCGACCGCGCCGCCTGGCTGACCGTCGAGGAGGCACGGGCGAAGCTGGTGGTCGGCCAGGTGCCGCTGCTCGACCGGTTGCTCGACGTGATCGATGCGCAACGGTCCGACGAAGACTCGTCCCACTGATCACATCGCCGGTCACCGGGCCGTCATGGGATGGCAGGGTCCCCGGCGGGTGGAGTCGCCGGACTTCCCGAGACCGAGGAGGAAGCCATGGCGTCGTGTGCGAAGTGCGGTGCGTCCCGCCAGTCGGGCCGGTTCTGCATCGGGTGCGGCGCGGCGGTCCCGCCGTCCCCGTCGCCGCGCCCCCGGTCACCGCTGGCCGACGAGCTGACCCAGCCCGTGCTGCGGCTGGACCGGCCGGGCAGGCCCGCCGTCCCGGCGCGCTGAGCGGCCCGGTCCCGGGTCGCGCACCGCGGCCCGGGACGCGCCGGCCGGGTGGCACGTCGACACGTCGACGTGTCGTGATGCGGTTCACAGCTAGCAATACGCTTGCAGGAGTTAGCAGACGGCGGACACGGGGCAAGACTGGAGACGTCAGGTCACCCCGATGTCTGGAGCTCTCCCCGTCATGACCGACAACGCCAAGATCATCAACCAGCTCCGCGCTCTCGTCCTCCTGACGCAGACCGAGGAGCAGGTCGCTCGCACCCGCGTGTCCCAGGCCCGCACCGAGGCCGTCCGCCGCGAGCTGACCCAGAACGCCGACCACGCCGCCGAGCGGACCCGGGCGATCACCGACCAGCTGCGCGCCCTCGGTGGCGTGCCCGACGTCATCACCCCCGTGGTCGGCCGCCTCTCCGCCGTCCTCAAGGCCGGTTTCGAGCAGGCCGAGCCGCTCGAGGAGGCCCTGCTGCAGGACCTCTCCCTCGAGCACCAGCTGCACGACCGCGCGACCTACGTCAAGGTGCTCGCCGAGCAGGCCGAGCTGCCCCGGGTCCGCGCGCTCGCCGAGCGGCTGCAGACCGCGCACGCGGCCACCATCGAGTGGCTGACCGTCGTCCTCGCCGAGGAGGCCATGGGCGGCCCCGCCGCGCTGCAGGCGACCGCCCTGCAGCGGGTCGCCGGCACCGCCGCCCGCGCGGCCAACGCCCCGGTCCGCTTCTGGGCCAACCGGGTCAACGAGGTCGTCGAGACGGTGCACCAGCGCCGTGAGCAGGCCGGCGAGAAGCTGGACGAGGCCGCCGACAAGGCCAGCTCCTTCACCGACGCCGTCCGCGAGACCCTCACCGTCGGCCGCAGCGCCGCGCTGCGCCGGGCCGAGCGCATCGCCCGCCGCGAGGGCAACAAGGACGCCGCGGACGCCGCCCGCGCCGCCCGCGAGGAGCTCGGCGACGTCAGCGCCGACGAGCTGCCGATCAAGGGCTACGACTCGCTGTCCACCCAGGACGCGGTCAAGGCGGTCAAGCAGCTCAGGACCGCGCACGACGTGCGGGTGATCATCCGCTACGAGGAGACCCACAAGGCCCGGACCAGCGTGGTCAACGCCGCGCAGACCCAGGTCGCCTCGCTGGCCAAGGAGGCCGTGGGCGTCGACAGCTGATCGAAGGACCTCCCTGCCCCCCACCGCTCGCAGGCTCGCGGCGGGACCCTGCAGGGAGGCCGCCGTCCTCCTCACCACGCGCAGGTTCGTGGCGAGCCGCTGGACGGGGCCACCGAGGGCCCGCTCCCACCCCGGGAGCGGGCCCTCGCGCTGTCCGGGGCAGGCCGCTGACGTGCGCGGACGGGCGCGGTCGGTCGGGGCTCGCGGGCGCCGGGAGATCTCCGTCGCACCGGGTTTGACCCGCCGACCGCCCCGGGGATGGGATGCCCCATGAGCATCACACCCGAGGCCCTCGAGCAGGAGTTCTCCCTGTCGACGGCCGTCACCCGACTGGACTTCCTCAGCCGGCGCGACTCCGGGGCCACCACGCTGAACACCGTCACCGACGTCGACACCGACGACTGGAGCTCCTTCAAGGACGCCGCGACGTCCCTCGACGTCCCCGAGTCGCTGGAGCTGCTCGCGCTCGGTGAGGTCGTCGCCCGCAAGGCCCGGGACAGCCAGCTGACCGGGTTTCGCGCGGCGCTCCGCGGCGGGGCCTCCTGGGAGCAGGTCGCCGAGGCGCTCGGCGTGCCGGCCGCCGAGGCGTGGGCCCGGTACCACCAGCTCATCGAGCGCCAGGAGCGCTCGCGTGTGCTCGCCACGGACGAGGCCGCGGCCGCCCGCGAGCTCGCCGGCACCCGCCCGCGCTGACCGAGGACCCTCCCGCCCCGCGACCCGCAGGCTCGCAGCGGAGCCCGAGGAGAGCCGTTCCCGCAGGCACCCGGCGCGCACGGCCCGGTTCCGCTCCGGGGGCCGATCCGCTGGACTGGTCCGGCCGGCGTCGTCCCGGGCAGCCGCCCCGGGAGCGCCGGCACGCACGGGGGTCCGAGCAGCCGAGGAGGCACGCGATGAGCACGCCCACCGAGACCGGCGACGTCACCGGCACCAAGGACAAGGACTACAACCTCATCTGGTTCACCGAGCAGTGCCTGAGCAACGCGCTGCGGCTGGAGACCTACATCCAGGACGCCGAACGGGAGGGTGACAGCGAGCTCGCCGAGCTGTTCCGCAAGGCGCAGAGCGACAGCCGCAAGGGTGCCGAGCGGGGCAAGGCCCTGCTCGGCACCCGGATGAGGGGCTGACGAGCGGCGCGGAGGGGCGGACGCCGGACGGCGTCCGCCCCTCCGCGTCCAGCCGGCCGTCCGGCGGTCAGCGCTGCAGCAGCGCGAACGTGGCGACCGCGTGCGCGAGCGCCTCGCCGTCCTGCTCGACGTCGGCCTCGCAGACGGTCAGGTGCGCGCCGCGGGTGCGGAGCCGGCCGCTGACCACCAGCCGGCCCGGCCTGCCGGGGCGCAGGTAGGTGACGGTGAGCTGGCTGGTCGCCGGCACCTCGCCCGCCCCGGTCGTGGTGCGGACCGCCTGGCCCATCGCGGTGTCCACCAGCGTGGCGACCACACCGCCGTGCAGCGTGCCGGCCGGGTTGAGGTGCTCGTCGCGCACCTCGAAGGCGATCCGGGCGCTGCCGTCCCCGGTGTCCTCGACCGCCGCACCGATCCGCTCCGCGAATCCGCCGGGTCCCGTCTGTCCGCTCATGCCGTCGCGCTACCCGGGGCGACGGCGTCCGACGCACCGGTCGGCTCGTGCCGCGGGCCCCGGGGCCCTAGCGTCGACGTCGTGAGCGCCCCGCAGCAGACCCTGGACCGCTGGGCCGACGGCGAGCGGCTGTTCGCCACCGCGCTCGGCCGGCTGACCGACGAGGAGTTCGACCACCCCTCCCTGCTGCCCGGCTGGGATCGGCGGCACGTGGTCGCCCACGTCGCCCGCAACGCCGACGCGCTGGTCAACCTGCTGACCTGGGCGCGCACCGGTGAGGAGACCCCGATGTACCCCTCGGGCGAGGCGCGCGACGCCGGGATCGCCGCGGCCGCCGCGCTGGACCCGCCGGCGCTGCGCACCGAGGTGATCGCCGCGACCGCCCGGTTCGCCGACGCCGTCCGCGGGTTGCCCGCACCGGCCTGGTCGGCGCAGGTGCGCACCATGCAGGGCCGCGCGGTGCCCGCCACGACGATCCCGTGGATGCGCTGCATCGAGGTGGTCGCGCACGCCGTCGACCTCGACGCCGGCGTGGGCTTCGCCGACGTGGCCGAGGACGTCCAGTCGGCGATCTGCGAGGAGGTGCTGGCCTCCTGGGAGCGGCGCGGCGAGACCCCGGACGTCGTCGTCTTCGCCGGCGACCGGGAGTGGGGGAGCGGCGCGGTCGCGGTCTCCGGCCCGCTGCCGGCCGTGACCGGCTGGCTCACCGGCCGCAGCCGGGGCGAGGACCTGACGGCGGACGGCGACCTGCCGGAGCTGCCCCGCTGGATCTGACCCTGCGGCACCCCGGCGGCGTCGGCAGGCTGCGGGGATGCAACCGCTGGTGGGCTGGCTGGTCACGGCGGCCGGGGCCGTCCTCGTCGCCCTGGCCCTGCGCGACATCTTCCACACCCTCTGGCGCCCCACGACGAGCTGCTCCCGCTGGTCGACGTGATGGTGACCAACGGCGGCTGGGGCGGCGTCCTCTCCGCCGTCGAGGCGGGGGTGCCGCTGGTGGTCGCCGGCGCGGACCTGGACCCGAGGTCGCCCGCCGGGTCGCCTGGAGCGGCGTGGGGATCGACCTGCGCACCCGCCGCCCACGGCCGGCCGCCGTCCGGGCCGCGGTGCGGCGGGTCCTCGCCACGCCCGGCATGCGGGGCCGCCGCCGGGCGGCTGGGGGAACGGATGGTCGCGGCCGGGGGCGCGGCGAGCGCGGCGGACGCCGTCGAGCGGGTGCTGGCCGGCCGCTGACCGGAACCCGGCGCGCCGATCTCGTCACCGTCTGTATCAGAACGTCATCGTCTCGTACAGTGCTACGGAGCCCGGCGTCACGGGGGCGCCGGGCTCGCGCCCCGTCCAGGGCACGGCCCGGGGCTTGCGAGGGGTCGGGCGGACGGGGTCCTCCCTCAGCAGAGCCGGGCCAGCAGCGCCCGGGCGAACGCCTCGGCCGCCGGCTCCACGGGCTCCCGCGCCGCCGCGGCCCGCAGCCAGCCGGCCAGCGGGGCGGCGAGGGCGGGGGAGAGCGCGGCGATCCACGCGCCGGTGCCCGCCCGCGCCTCGGCCACGTGCTCGGTGCCGCCACCGGGGGTGTGGGCGACGACCTCGGGCCGGCTGGCCAGCAGGCCGCCGAGCCGCCAGTCGCCGTCCGTCGTCCGTGCGGCGAGCGCCGCCAGCCGGTCGGCCGCCGTCCGCAGCACCTGCTCGGGGTCCATGCCCGGATGGTGCCGGACCCGGCGGTTGCCCGAGGTGGCGCCCCGGGTAGGCCAGGCGCCACCCACCCCGTCCCGGAGCCGCCCGTGGAGTCCTCCGACCGTCCCGTGCCCGAGCTGCAGACCATGCCGCTGGGCCTCTACGACGTCGTGCAGTTCGCGATCCTGGGGGCGGGCTTCGCGCTGCTCGCCTACTTCCTCTACACGCTGATCAGCCGGGACGAGGTGTCCGCCCGGCACCGGCCCTCGTCGTACGCCGCGGTGTGCCTGGCCGCGGTGGCCACGGTGGCCTACGCGCTGCTCTTCCTCGACTGGGACAGCGGCTTCCGGCTCGAGGACGGCGTGTACGTGCCGACCGAGGAGGCCCGGACGACGGAGGGCACCCGCTACATCGACTGGTCGGTCACCGTTCCGCTGCTGGTCGTCGAGCTGCTGGCCGTCTGCTCGGTCGCCGGGGCCGCGGCCCGCCGGCTGCGGCTGAGCACCATGGCCGCGGCCTTCCTGATGATCGCCACCGGCTACCTGGGGGCGCAGGTGCTGGACCAGGGGCGCGACGTGACCGCCCTGGTCGTGTGGGGGCTGGTCAGCACGGCGTTCTTCGGCTACCTCTGCGTGGCGCTCATCGGCGCGGTGCGCCGCTCGCTGCCCACGATGGGCGCCGAGGCGGCCACCAGCCTGCGGAACGCGACGGTCGTGCTGCTGGGCAGTTTCGGCGTCTACCCGCTGGTCTACGCGGTCCCCGTCTTCGCCGAGGTCACCCCGGCGTGGTTCACCGCCATGCAGGTGGCCTACTCCGCGGCCGACGTCGTGGCCAAGATCGGCTTCGGCGTCCTGGTGCACAAGGTCGCCAAGCTGCGCACCGCCGAGGACGTGGCCGCCGGGGTGGACACCCACCCCGAGCCGGTGTGGTCGAGCAACGTGCACAAGAGCGACGGCGTGCTCCCCGAGCTCGGCCGGGTGTCCCCGGCGGTGCTCGACCGGCTGGGACGGGTCGCGCCCCAGCGGCCGGACGGGTCACGGCCGTCGCCCTCCGCGGCCCGCGACCGACCCTGAGCCCCGTGGCCCGGGGGGCGTCGCGGGATCAGCCGGCCGGCTCGCGGCGCATCGGGACGTGCGGGATGCCGTCCTCGACGTAGCCGGGGCCGCTGGTCCGGAAGCCGAACCGCGCGTACCAGCCCGCGAGGTGGGCCTGCGCGCCCATCGTGATCGGGTGGCCCTCGCACAGCGCGATGCCGGCCTCGATCAGCTGCGCGGACAGCCCCCGCCCGCGGTGCGCGGCCGCGGTGGCGACCCGGCCGATCGCGCGGGTGTCGCCGTCGTCGAGCACCCGGATGGTCGCCACGACGCCGTCGTCGCCCTCGAACCACAGGTGCACCGTGGCCGGTTCGACGTCCCGGCCGTCGAGCTCGGGGTAGGGGCACTGCTGCTCGACGACGAACACGTCCACCCGCAGCCGGCACAGTCCGTAGACCTCGGCTCCGGTGAGCTCGGCGAAGCGGGCGGTGCGCATGCGCAGCGGTGCGTCGGTCACGGTGCTGTTCTAGCCGATGGGCCAGGTCCGCCCCGCTGCCGCCCGTGGTACACCTTTGCTGAGGTTTGGCTTGCCTATCTTCTGGAGTTCCTACGTGACCAGGCTCGTGCGGACCACCGCGACCGCCCTGTCCGCCCTCACCGTCGCCGGGGCGCTGGCCGGCTGCGGGGGGAGCGACGCGGAGGCCGCCGAGACGCTGACGGTGTACAGCGCCCAGCACGAGAGCCTGGTCCGCACGATGCTCGAGGGCTTCACCGAGGAGACCGGCATCGCGCTGGAGTTCCGCGACGCCAACGACGCGGAGCTGGCCAACCAGATCGTGCAGGAGGGCGAGGCGTCACCGGCCGACGTCTTCCTCACCGAGAACAGCCCGTCGATCGACGTCCTCGACCGCGAGGGGCTGCTCGCGCCGCTGGACCAGGCGACCCTCGACCAGGTCGGCGAGCAGTACCGGCCCTCGTCGGGGAACTGGACCGGCTTCGCCGCCCGGTCGACCGTGCTGGTGCACAACCCCGCGCAGCTGCCCGCCGCCGAGCTGCCGGCGTCGATCATGGACCTCGCGAACCCCGAGTGGCAGGGCCGCGTCGGCATCGCCGCGGGCGGCGCGGACTTCCAGGCCATCGTCGCCGGCGTCCTCGCGCTGCGCGGGGAGGAGGCCACGCGGGCCTGGCTCGAGGGGCTGGAGCGCAACGCCGACGTCTACCCGAGCAACACCGCGGTGATGGTCGCCGCCGACGAGGGCAAGATCGACGCCGGCGTCATGTACCACTACTACTGGTACCGCGACCAGGCCGAGAACGCGCTCAAGGGCGACGACGCCGAGCTGCACTACTTCCGCAACCAGGACCCGGGCGCCTTCCTGAGCATCTCCGGCGCGGGCGTGCTCGCCTCCAGCGACCAGCCGGAGGAGGCCCAGCGGCTGGTCGCCTACCTCACCTCCCCGGAGGCCCAGCAGCGGCTGGCCGAGAGCACCGCGCTGGAGTACGCCGTCGCGAACGGGGTGGCATCGGCCGAAGTGCTGCCGCCGCTGGAGGAGCTGCAGGCGCCGCCGGTCGACCCGGGCTCGCTCGACCAGCAGCGGGTCACCGAGCTCATGCAGGACGTGGGGCTGCTCTGAGCACCGCCGCGCCTCCCACCCCCGGGACGGCGGTCCGCCCGGCCGTCCCGGGGCGGTCCCGCGCGCCGCTGACCCTGCTGCTCGCCGCGGGAGTCGCGCTGCTGGCGCTGCTGCCGCTGGTGCACGTCGTCGCCGGGCTGGCCGGCGTCGGGTGGCCGGGCGTCCGGGAGCTGGTGGTCCGCCCGCGGGTGGCCGAGCTGCTGTGGAACACCGCGCGGCTGACCGGCGGCACCGTGCTGCTGTGCGCCGTCCTCGGCGTGGGCGCGGCCTGGCTGGTCGAGCGCACCGCCCTGCCCGGACGCCGGGTCTGGCACGTGCTGCTGGTCGCGCCGCTGGCCGTGCCGGCGTTCGTCAACAGCTACGCCTGGATCTCGCTGCTGCCGGGGCTGGACACCTACGGCGGCGCGCTGCTGGTCGTCACGCTGTCCTACTTCCCCTTCGTCTACCTGCCGGTCGTCGCCGCCTTCCGCGGCCTGGACCCGGCCCTGGAGGACACCGCCCGCGGTCTCGGTCTCTCCGGTGCCGCGGTGTTCCGGCGGGTGCAGCTGCCGCAGCTGCGGGTGGCGGTGCTCGGCGGCAGCCTGCTCGTCGCCCTGCACGTGCTGGCCGAGTTCGGCGCGCTGCAGATGCTGCGCTACCCGACCTTCACCACCGCGATCTACGACCAGTACCGGGCGACCTTCAACGGGCCGGGGGCGACCGCCCTGGCCGGCGTCCTGCTGCTGCTGTGCCTGGTGCTGCTGCTCGCCGAGCTGCGGCTGCGGGGCGCGCGCGGGTACGTGCGGACCGGGGCCGGCGTGGCGCGCGCCGGGCGGCCGGTGGGGCTGGGCGCGTGGGCGCCCCCGGCGCTGCTCGCGCTCGGCGGGCTGGTCGCGCTCTCGCTCGCCGTCCCGCTGGGCAGCCTCGCGCTGTGGATGGCGCGCGGATCCTCGACCGCGCTCTCGGTCCCGGCGCTGGTGCAGACCACCGGGACGACGCTCGGGCTGGCCGCGGTCGCCGCAGCCGTCACCACGGCGATGGCGCTGCCCACCGGCCGGCTCGCCGTCCGCGCGCGGGGCCGGGTCGCCACGCTGCTGGAGCGCAGCACCTACCTGGGCAGCTCGGTGCCGGCGATCGTCATCGCGCTCGCGCTGGTCAGCGTCTCCCTGGAGGTGACGCCGTGGCTCTACCAGACGGTGCCGGTGCTGCTGGCCGCCTACGCGGTCCTGTTCCTGCCGCGGGCGGTCGTGCCGGTCCGGGCGGCCTTCGAGCAGGCACCGCCGCTGTACGACGACGTCGCCGCCTCGCTGGGCTCCTCGGCGGCCGACCGGCTGCGGCGGGTGACGCTGCCGCTGCTGGCGCCGGGTCTCGGCGCCGGCGCCGCGCTGGTCTTCCTCGCGGTGGTCACCGAGCTGACCGCCACCCTGCTGCTCGCGCCCACCGGCACCACGACGCTGGCCACCGCCTTCTGGTCGGCCAGCAGCGCGCTGGAGTACGGCGCGGCCGCCCCCTACGCGGTGGTCATGGTGCTGCTCTCGGCGCCGGCCACCGTGCTGCTGTCCCGCGACGCCCGGCGGGGACTGACGACGTGAACCCCCATCGAGGACGGCTGCCATGAGCTCGCTGACGGTCACCGGCGTGACCAAGGCCCACGGCGGGACGCCGGTGCTGACCGGCGTGGACCTGCACGTGCCCGAGGGCAGCTTCACCGCGCTGCTCGGGCCCTCCGGGTGCGGCAAGACGACGCTGCTGCGGCTGGTCGCCGGCTTCGACGACCCCGATGCCGGGACCGTCGAGGTGGGCGGGCGCACCGTGGCCGGCCCGGGCGTCAGCGTGGCCGCGCGCCGCCGCCGGATCGGCTTCGTGCCGCAGGAGGGCGGGTTGTTCCCGCACCTGTCGGTCGCCGGCAACGTCGCCTTCGGGCTGCCGCGGCGGCAGCGCCGGGACGCCGGGCGGGTGGCCTCGCTGCTGGAGCTCGTGGGCCTGGACGCCGCCCTGGCCGAGCGCTCGCCGCACCAGCTCTCCGGCGGGCAGCAGCAGCGGGTCGCGCTGGCCCGGGCGCTGGCACCGGCGCCGTCCCTCGTGCTGCTCGACGAGCCGTTCTCCTCGCTGGACGCGTCGCTGCGCGAGGAGACCCGGCAGGCGGTCGCCGACGCGCTGACCGCGGCCGGCGCCACCGCGGTGCTGGTCACCCACGACCAGGCCGAGGCGCTGTCGATGGCCGACCAGGTGGCGGTGCTGCGCGGCGGCCGGCTGGTGCAGCTGGCCGACCCGCGCACGCTCTACCGCAGCCCGCGGGACCTCGACGTCGCCACGTTCGTGGGGGAGTCGGTGGTGCTGGACGCCGACGTGCGGGCGGGGCGGGCGCACTCGGTGCTCGGCGTGCTGGAGCTGGAGCAGGCCTGCCAGGACGGTCCGGCGCGGGTGCTGCTGCGCCCGGAGCAGCTGCGGCTGGGGCCGGTCTCCGGGGCCGGGCCGCGCGCGCGGGTGCGCGGCGTCGACTTCTTCGGCCACGACGCGAGGGTGCGCCTGGTGCTGCCGTCGGGGGTGGCGTTCAGCGCGCGGCTGGAGGGCCGGGACCTGCCCGCGGCGGGGGACGACGTGACGGTCGGCGTCCTCGGGGCGGCGCTGCCGTTCCCCGAGCCGCGGCTGGACGAGGCCCCGGTGATCGCGTCGAGTTAGGTGTGCCTAAGCTCACCGCCGTGGACCTCCTCCTCTTCACCGTCGACCCAGCGTGGGGTGCCGACGTGGTCGCCGCGGGTGCGGCCGGGATCGTCGTGGACTGGGAACGGCGCGGCAAGCTCCGCCGCCAGCTCGGCGAGGGCACCCAGATCAACAGCGACACCCCCGCCGACCTCAGCCGCATGCGCGCGGCCACCGACGGGCGGCTGATCTGCCGGGTCAACGGCTTCGGCCCGTGGACGCCGCGCGAGGTGGACGACGCGGTCGCCCGCGGCGCCGACGAGGTCCTGCTGCCGATGGTGCGCACGACCGCGGAGGTCGACCGGACCCTCGACGCCGTCGCCGGCCGCTGCGGGCTGGGCATCCTCGTGGAGACCCGGGACGGGGTGGCGCGCGCGGGCGAGCTCGCCCGTCGGCCGCTGTCCCGGGTGTACGTCGGCCTCAACGACCTGCGCATCGACCGCGGCTCGGACCAGCTGTTCACGCCGCTGGTCGACGGGACGGTGGACGGCGTCCGGGCGGTGGTGCCCGGGCAGTTCGGCGTGGGCGGGCTGACCCTGCCCGAGCGGGGTGCGCCGGTGCCGGCGTGGCTGCTCGCCGCCGAGCTGGTCCGCCTGGGCACCGACTTCACCTTCCTGCGCCGGTCGTTCACCGCCGACATGGCCGGGCGCGACCCGTTCGTCGAGGTGCCGCGGCTGCTCGCCGTCCTCACCGGGCTGGCGACCGCGACCGCCGACGAGGTGGCCGAGCGCCGCGCGGCCTTCGTCGCCGCGGTGACCGGGGTGCCGGTGGCACTACCGGCGTGAGGGCCCTCGTCACCGGTGCCGGCGGGTTCGTCGGCCGGCACCTGGTCGCCCGGCTGCGCGGGGACGGGTGGGACGTCGTCCCGCTGACCCGCGCCTCCGTCGACCTGACCGATGCGGTCGCTGCTGCCGCCTTCGTCCGCGACGCCGACCCGGACGTCGTCTTCTCCCTCGCTGCCGCTCGCCGAAAGGCGACCCCGTCGGAGCGCGCGGACACCGTCGCGGTGAACACGTCGCCGTGGCTGGTCGACGCGCTGCCCTCGCGATGCCGGGTGGTGGTCCGGCTCGGGTCGTCGACGGAGTACGCCGCGGCGCCGGTGCCGCTGGCGGAGGACGCCCCGCTGCAGCCGCGCGGGTTCTTCGGTGCGTCGAAGGCGGCCGGCTCGCTGCTGCTGCAGGCCGCGGCGGCCGAGCGCGGGGTCCGGTCGGCCGTGCTGCGTGCGTTCCAGGTGTACGGGCCCGGCGACCACCCGACCCGGCTGGTGCCGGTCGTGCTCGACGCCGCGCGCACGGGCGCCGCCGTCCCGCTGCCGGCACGCGTGAGCCGGCGCGACTGGGTGTGGGTCGGCGACGTGGTGGACGCGTGCGTGCGGGCGGCTCTCGCGGACGACCTGCCGCCGGGTCAGGTGCTCAACGTCGGCACGGGGGTTCAGACCTCGACCGAGGAGCTGGTGGCCACGGCGTCGCGGGTGACCGGCCGGCCGATCGCTGGCGTCGCCGGTGGCCACCCGGGCCGCGACTGGGACACCGACTGCTGGGTCAGCGACCCCTCGCTGGCGGCGTCGCTGCTGGGCTGGGAGCCGACGGTCGACCTGGCGGAGGGGCTGGCCCGGACCTGGGCCGCGCTGTCGTGAGGGAGGTGTCGTCGTGAGCCGGGTGTCGGTCGTGGTCCCGGTGTACCGGAACGCGGCGACCCTGCCGGCGCTGGTCGACCGGCTGGGGGCCGCGCTGTCCGGTCACAACTGGCGGGTGCGGTTCGTGGTGGACGCGTGCCCGGCCGGCAGTGCGGAGGTGGCTTCCTCGTTGGTGGGCCCGCGGGTCGGGGTGACGGTGCTGCCCGTCAACGGCGGGCAGCACGCCGCCCTGCGGCGGGGACTGGCCGACGAGCCGGACGCCGATGCGTGGGTGTGCATGGACGCCGACCTGCAGGACCCGCCGGAGGCCGTGCCGCTGCTGCTCGACCGGCTGGAGCGCGGCGACGTCGAGGCGGTGTTCGCCGGACGGCGCGGGGCGTACGAGTCGCGGGCGCGGCGGCTCACCGGCGGGCTGCACCGCCGGGTGGCCGCACGGCTGACCGGCCTGCCGCCGGACGCCGGCGCCTTCTTCGCCCTGGGCCCTGCCGTGCGGTCCGCCGTGATGGGGGCGTCGGACGCCCCGAGCGTCGTGCTGGCCGTGGGCCTCGCGCGCCGGCCGGTGACGAGCGTGCCGGTGGAGCGGGACCTGCGGCCGGAGGGGCGCTCGGCGTGGACGACGCGGGCCCGGCTGGAGCAGTCGGCGCGCTCGCTGGGCTGGGCCCTGCGCCACCGGTAGGGCTGCGGATGCCCGGTGCCCCCCTGGGTGTTCTTCGCGCTCCGGGATGCTGCAGGACTTCTGTAGTGCCAGTTTCACTCCAGGAGCCGCGGGCTCACGTCAACAGCCTTCTGAGCTCTGTGGACAGGCCTCTGAGCTGCGGGTTCATCTTGATCGGGACCTGTTCGTCGGCTAGACTTCGAACACTTGATCGAACCGGTGGGAGGTGTCGTGGACGAGCTGCTGGCCTCCCTCGACGCGCTCGCCGCGGAGGACCTGGCCCCGTTGTTCGGCCCGGCGCTGCTGGAGCGGTTGCGCCCGCTGCTGGTGGCGCAGAACCGGATCGCCGCCGAGGTCGCGCGCACGGTGCGGGAGTGCGAGGTGTCCGGCGCCGCCGAGCACGACGGGCTGAAGACGATGGGCTCCTGGCTGCGCGGGCACGGGCACCTGTCCGACGCCCAGGCCGCGCGGATGGTGCGCGCCGGGCGGGCGCTGGCGCACCTGCCGGGGATGGCTCAGGCGTTCGCCGCCGGTGCGGTGACCGGCGAGCAGGCCGCGGTGCTGGGCCGGGTGGCCGAGCCGGCGGCCTTGGCGCTGGCCGCCGAGCAGGGCGTGGACCTGGCCGCGGTGGACGCGGTGCTCACCGAGGTGGCGTCTGCTCGGCCGCATGCGGACACCGCGCGGGCGGTGCGGCACTACCTGGACCGGCTGGACGCCGACGGCCCCGAGCCCGATCCCACCGAGGGCCGCCGGCTGGCGATCACCCGGCACGCCGACGGGTCGGTCACCGGCCGGTTCGACCTGGACGCGGTGGGTGGGGAGCGGCTGCAGACCGCGCTGGAGGCGGTGGTGCAGGCCGGCCGGTGCGCCGGGGATGAGCGCAGCCGGTCCCAGCAGCAGGCCGATGCGCTGGTGCAGCTGTGTGACACCGCCCTGGCCGCCGGGCGGCTGCCGGTGCTGCGCGGGCACAAGCCGCAGGTCATCGTGAAGATCGACGCTGAGGACCTGTTCGGGCCCGGCACCCACCCCGGCGCAGGGGAGATGGGGTTCGGCGCGGCCATCTCCGCGGCCCGGGCCCGCTGGCTGGCCTGCGACAGCCAGGTCACCCGGATCGTGATGGGCCCCGACGGGGTGCCGCTGGACCACGGCCGCAGCCTGCGCCTGGTGCCACCCCACCTGCGCCGGGCCGCGGAGGTCCGCGACGGCGGCTGCGTGTTCAGCGGCTGCGGGGCGCCCACCTCCTGGTGCGACGTGCACCACCTGCTCGAGTGGGTCAACGGCGGCCCGACCAGCCTGGCGAACTCCGCGCTGCTGTGCGAGCGGCACCACACCAAGGTCCACCACGGCTTCCGGGTGGAACGACAACCCGACGGCCGATGGCGCACCTGGCGACCGGACGGCACCGAGATCCTCACCGGACCCCGACTCACCGGTCCGCCCCTCACCGCAGCCGCCTGACCGAGCAGCCGCACCACCCGTCTGCCGCGCACCCGTCACGGGTGCGCGGCTCCCGGTGCGCACAGCAGAGCATCGCTGTCCGAGCAAACTCCTAACCTGGCCGCATGGTCGGCGGCGGTGCGGTTCCCCCAGTCACACGGTGGAGAGACGGCCGGGAGTGGCGCATCGGCAGCGACGCGGACGTGGCGTGGATCAGGGACAGCACTCCGCCGGGACTGTCCATCACGTCGGCGATCCCACCGGTCTTCCCGTCGTACGCGACCGTCCTCGTGCCGAACAAGGACGAGGGTCGAGCAGCGGACCTCGACGTCCTGCTGCGGCTGCTCGGCGAGCAGTCACCCGACCAACCGTGGTGGCTCGGCTACCTCGAGACCGGTGCCGACGACGTCGTCTTCGCCGACGCACCCCGCGTGACGCTGTACGCCGACTGGCGGTACGTGCTCGTCCAGGCGACCCCGGCGGAGGCGGGACGCTGGCGGGCCGATCTCGGGTCGTGGCGGGCTCCCGGACCGGACCTGGTCTTCCCGGCCGACCACTCGTGGCTGGTGTCGTGGCTCTGGGACGACGACTGGCGCTGCGTGGGGGGACCGGCCGCACTCGTCGGCCGGCTGCTGGACCAGCCGCTGCTGCAGGTGCGGCGCGTCGGCCTCCACGAGGACGCCACGCCACCGGGACATGTCGCGCGCTGACTCCCGGCTCTCGCCCGCCGGATGAGGGTCAGCGCTCCCAGAGCTGCACCAGCAGATTGGTCTTGCCGGCGGGGAACTCGTACTCCGCGGTCACCCGCAGGCCGGCGTCCTCGAGGACGCCGTCGTCGTCGGTGGACACCACCTCACCCCGGATCATCCGGCGGACCAGCCACACCCGGTCCGCCGACGCGGGGGCGTCGTCAGGCGGCAGGACGACGTCGGGCCGCAGCTGCGGGGCCGCCGTCCGCACGTAGTGGTCCAGCCCCGTCGCCGAGCGCTGGTCGGCCGCCACGATGGGCTCGCCGGCACGGTGCCGGTCGGCCAGCAGCGCCACCACGTCGTCCGCACGTTCCCGCGGCTCGCGCTCGGCCAGCGGCGCCGCCGCCAGCAGCGAGCACGCCACCAGCAGCCCGGCCACCGGTGCCCGGGCGGCGCGCGGCAGGGTCAGCGCGCCCACCGCCGCCAGCACGCCCAGCCCGAGCAGCCCGGCCAGCAGGTACCGCGGCAGGAAGACCGGCCGCGCGAACTCGGCCAGGACCAGCAGCAGCAGCGGCACGAGGACCCAGCAGGCGCCGACCACCCGCACGCCGACGCCGCGCAGCGCACCCAGCACCGCCAGCCCGAACGTGAGGAACAGCAGCGGCGTCGACCCGCCGGTCCACGCCGCCGCGGCCAGGTCGGCGAGCTCGCCGTCCGTGTCCCGCAGGTGCTCGGCGTTCCGCGACCCGGTCCCGTTGAGCAGGTTCACCCCGATCAGGCCGATGACCGGCAGCGCCGCGATGCCGCCGATCAGCACGATCGGCAGCGCCCGCCGTCCCCGCAGCAGCAGCGCCGCCACCACGAACGCCGCCAGCACCGTGACCGCGTACCAGTGGGAGAGCCCCATCCCCGCGCCCGCCAGGCCGAACAGCGCGAGCCCCCGCGGCGGCTCCTGCAGCCAGCGCACCAGACCGAGCAGCGTGGCCCCGGTCGCCAGCACCGCCAGCCCGTACGGGCGCGCCTCCACCGCCTGCTCGAGCAACAGCGGGTCCGCCGCCAGCACCAGCCCGGCCAGCACCCCCGCCGCCCGCGAGGTCAGCCGGGTCACCGCGCGGGTCACGAGCGCCAGCCCACCGGCGGTCGCCAGCAGCGCAAGCACCCGCAGCGACGTGTCGCCGCCGATGCCCGGCAGCAGCAACCACGTGTGCACCACGAAGTACCAGGGCGCGTTGTACGACGGCGGGACGTCGGCCAGGTAGCTCGTCGTCCCGCGGCCCTCGACGATCGCCGCGAGGATCTCGGCGTACGACCGGCGACCCACCTCGGCGGTGAACAGCTCGTCGAACCACAGCCCGTGCCCGGGCAGCAGCAGCACCGTGCCCAGCAGGACGACCGCCAGCGGTGGCAGCAGCTCGAGGGACGACCAGCGGGGGGACGGCGACGGCGGGGTGACCGGCCGGGGGAGTGCGGACACCCGGTCCGTCGTCGTGCTCACGCCGAGCAGGTTAGGCGACCCTTCCTCCGGCTCCGGACGCGTCGGTGGCGCGTCGTAGCGTCCGCCCCGAGGAGGTTCCGTGGACCCGAGCCCACCGCCGTCGTCGGAGACCGTCGCACGGCGGTTCCGCCGCCAGCCCCGCCGCGACACCGCGCCCGAGCTCGCCGTCCGCCGGCGGCTCCACGCCCGCGGCGTCCGCTACCGCGTCGACGTCCGCCCGAGTCCCGCGACACGGGCTCGCGGCGACCTCGTCTGGAAGGGGCGGCGGCTGGTCGTCTTCCTCGACGGCTGCTTCTGGCATGCCTGCCCTGAGTGCGGCCACCTGCCGCACGCCAACAGCGCCTGGTGGGCCGCCAAATTGGCCGGCAACACCGCACGCGACCGCCGGGCCGACGCGGTGCTGCGTGCCGAGGGCTGGCGGGTGCTGCGCTTCTGGGAGCACGAGGACCCCGACGCGGTCGCCGACGCGATCTGCCGGGCGCTGGGCCGCCCGGTGTCCGGGGAGGTCAGTTCCCCCGGTGCCGTGACCGCAGCCAGTACGGGACCGCGAGCCACCACCAGAGCAGGAAGACGGCGACCGCACCGGCGGTGACCCACGCGAGGGTCAGGTCGAACAGCACGTCGGTCACCAGCAGCACGGCGCCGACGATCGCCAGCGCCAGCACCGTCAGGCCGAGGAACGCCGACCGGTTGCTGCGCTGCAGCAGTGCCTCCTTGTCGTGCTGCCGGAACAGCACCCGGTGCTGGGCGGCGGGTGCGATGAGCAGCCCGGTCGCCACCGCGGCGGCCAGCAGCGTCGCGAGGTAGACGTCGCGCTGGAAGTCGCTGAGCTCGGGAGCCTGCGGCGAGAACGGCACGATGAGCAGGAACGCGAACAGGAACTGCACCCCGGGCAGCGCGACCCGGAGCTCGTTGAGCAGTTCCATGAGCTCCCGGTCGACGCGCTCCTTGCGGCTCTCCTCCGACGAGTCGTCGCGGCGCTGCGCAGTCCGCACGTCGGTCATCGCCCTCACCGCCCTCGTTCACCTGCCGTTCACCTTCGGCGGGATGGTGCCACGCGGCGGCGCCGGGTACGCGGAGTTCGAACGCCCCACCTGACAGGAGGACGACGGCATCCCGGCCGCCGACCCCGGAGCCGGCGCACCGCCCCCGGCGGACGGGTTCGGCGTCGGCGGCGAGGAGCCAGACCGGCCCGAGGAGACGGACGCCGTGCCTCCGGCCGGTGACGCGGCACGTGCCGACACCCCGTTCCGCACCCCCGACCCGGGTGAGGTCGGACGAGGCTGAGCGGCCGGATGCGCGACGAGGCCCGGCGGACCGCAGATCAGCGGTCGGCCGGGCCTCGTCGCGTCGTGCGGGGTCAGCCCCGGACGGCGGCCAGCGCGCGGTCGACCAGGTCGAAGTGGCCGACCGCCCAGAAGACGACACCGGCCGCCACCAGGCCGCCGATCGTCACCGCCGCCGAGCTCACCGGGTGCTGCTTGGCGTGCGCCCAGGTGTCGCGGGCCTTCTTGCGGAAGGTCACGAAGATCCGCCGCGCCCACTCGAACTCCGTGGACCACACCCACAGCCCCACCAGGATCGGCGGGATGGTGAGCGGCCCGGGCAGCACGGTCAGCGCCAGGCCGAGCAGGACGAACAGCAGCCCGGCGACGAAAACCCCCACCCGGTAGGCGATGCCCAGGCCCGGCTTCTGCCGGATGCGGTCCCGCCACGAGCCCGGCTCCACCGGTCGCGGCTTGCCCAGGCCGTCGGTGCAGTCGGCGCACCGGGTGGCGCCTCCGCGGGCATGCGTGTCCTGGGTGTCGAGGGTGCGGGTCACCGGTGCTCCTGGCTCGGGTAGGGGTGCTGCGGGGACGGTCAGCGCTGGGCGAGCCCGCGCGCGACCTCGCTGGGCCGCTGCTGCTCACCGGCGTAGGAGCTGACCACCACGAGCGCGCCGGTCAGAGCCGGGATCACCCACTGCAGCTGGTCGAGCTTGGCCTGCGCCGCGGCGACCTCGGCCTTGGCGCGCTTGCTGGGCTTGGTGCCGGACCGGGACGGCGTGCCGCCGGCGTCGGAGACGACCTTGCCCAGCGCCCGGCTGTAGGCGGTGACGCCCAGCGCTGCTGCGGTCAACGCCGTCTTGAGCGTGCTCATTCCGGCCACGCCCTCCTGGTTGGCCACCCGCCGGCGGTTGGCCTGCAGCTGGCCGATGCTGCCGATCAGGTGCGCGCCGATGGCCGCGGCGTTGACCGGCGTCCACCGGTCCCAGCCGGCGTTGGCGACCCGGCCGGTGTCCGATGCGCTGCCGGCCTCGGCGGCCGCGGCGTTGAGCGCGACGGCGTTGGCCAGCGTGCCGCCGAACCAGGCGGAGAGTCCGAGGTCGTGCAGCGAGCGGGACAGGGTGTTGCGGGCCATTGCAGAACTCCTCGAGAGGGGGGATCGGTGGAGCCGCTCTACCCCGCCGATCGCGTTCCCACTCCGTGGTGCGTCATCAGGTGCCGTAGCGCACCGCCGCCCGCCTGCGCGCCTTGGCCGCCTCCTCCTCGCGGTCCTTGGGCGGCGCGGTGGTCACCAGCTCGGCGAGCAGCCGCGCGGAGACCTCGGCGACCTCGGCCACCGCGCGGTCGAACGCCGCCGCGTTGGCCCGCGACGGCCGGGCCGTCCCGCTGATCTTGCGCACGTACTGCAGCGCGGCCGCCTGCACCTCCTCGTCGGTGACGGGCGGGTCGAAGTTGGCCAGCGGCCGGATGTTGCGGCACATGCGGGGAGCGTAGGAGCGCGGGCCGCCGTCCGGGAGGGTCAGCCGGCGAAGCCGGCCCGGTCCACGCGGCGGTGGTAGCCGGTGCCCAGCGCGCCACCGAGCACCGCGCCCAGCAGCGTGGCCCCCGCGGCGGCGCCCAGCGTGGCCAGCCCGGCGGTGGTCGCGGTGCCCTCGCCGACGGGGATGCGCGGCAGCTCCAGCCGGGCCAGCACGTTGAACTCGCTGCCCAGCACCGCCACCGCACCGGCCACCAGCAGGACGACGACCAGGCCGACCAGCCACACCGCCAGGCCCTGCCGGACGCCGGAGAAGCGGGCCATCCGCCCGGCCACGTACCCACCGGCGAGGAAGGAGACGAACAGGACGACGAGCAGCGCCACCGCACCGCGCAGCCCGATCGTCTCCGCCGACGCACCCGCGGTCAGGCCGAGTGCGACACCGCCCGCCGACACCAGCGCGAGCAGCAGCACCGCGAGACCGGTCGCCGACAGCCAGCCGAAGAACGCCGCGCCCCACTTGGTCCCGCCGAACACCGACTGCTGGACGGCCACGGCCTCGCGCGCCGGGTCGCGGGTGGCCGGGGCGCCGTCGCGGGCGGGCAGGGTGCGGCCGGTGCGCGCCATGACGGGCCTCCTGGGGAAGATCGGGCCTGCCGGTGCAGTGCCCGGCGGCGGTCGGCGCAAACGGGAGGGGACGGCGTGGCGGTGCTGCTGGTGGACGCCGCCAACACGGTCGGCGCCCGGCCCGACGGCTGGTGGCGCGACCGGGCCGGCGCGACCTCCCGGCTGCTCGCCCGGCTGGCCCCGCTGGCCGGGCGCGACCTGCCCGCACCCGGCGGCGGCCGGGTGCGCTGCGACGAGGTGGTCGCGGTCGTCGAGGGGGCGGCGCGAGGGGTGGACGCCCCGGACGGCGTGACCCTGGTGCGGGCACCCGGCAGCGGGGACGACGCCCTGGCCGCCACCGCCGCCGCGCTGGTCGCGGACGGGCGGGAGCTGCTGGTGGTCACCGCCGACCGGGGCCTGCGCGCCCGGCTGCCCGGGAGCGCCGCCGTCACCGGCCCCGGCTGGCTGTACGACCTGCTGCCTGCATGACCACGCGAGCCCGCGGGTAGAGCGACTCCAACGACGCGCTCCGGACCGGTCCGCGCGTATCCCCTCCCCAGACCCGAGGAGCCGCATGCCGCCGACCGCTGCGCCGTCCCGCCCCCTGACCGCCCTCGTCACCGGCGCCTCGAGCGGGATCGGCCGGGCCACCGTGCACGACCTGGCGGCCCGCGGCGCCCGGCTGGTGCTCCTCGCCCGGGGCCGCGAGGCGCTGGAGGAGACCGCCGCCGAGGCGCGGGCGAGAGGCGTCGCCGAGGTCCTCGTCTGCCCTGCCGACGTCGCCGACGCCAAGGCCGTGCAGCGGGTGGTCGAGACCGCCGTCGAGCGCCTGGGCCGGCTCGACGCGGTGATCCACTCCGCGCAGACCATGGCCTACGGCCGGATCGAGGACGTGCCCCGCGAGGTGTTCGAGAGCGTCGTCGACACCTCGCTGCACGGCACGGCCAACCTCGCCCGCACCGTGCTGCCGGTCTTCCGCGCCCAGGGCGCCGGGCACCTCGTCGTCGTCAGCTCGCTGCTGGCCGAGGTGACCGCGCCGCTCATGGGCACCTACGCCGCGGCGAAGTGGGGGCAGCTGGGGCTGGTCCGCACGCTGCAGCAGGAGACCCGGGACGTGCCGGGCGTGCACGTGTCCGCCGTCGCGCCCGGCGGGGTCAACACCCCGATCTACTACCAGGGCGCGACGTGGGCCGGCAGCACCGGCCGGCCGCCACCCCCGGTGTACTCCCCGGAGCGGGTGGCGCGCGCGGTGGTGGCCCGGCTGGACCGGCCGCGGCGGCTGGTGCAGGCCGGTATCGCCAACCCGGTGGTCATCGCCGGCTTCCGGCTGCTGCCGGCCGTCTACGACGCGCTGGTCGGCCCGCTGTTCCGGGTCTTCGCCCTGGCCGGTGACGGCGCGCCGCCGACCGAGGGCAACGTCTTCGCCTCCCGGCCCGAGCGCAACGCCAAGGACGGGCGCTGGCACGGCGTCTGAGATCTCATCCCCAGCGGCTGTGGCCGTCGGTCAGGCCCTCCTCGAAGGCCGCGACCACCCCGGCGGCGACGTCGCGCAGCTTGACGTTGCGACGCTGGGAGGCGATCCGCAGCAGATCGAACGCCCGCGCCGCGGTGCACCGCTCCTGCGCCATGAGGAGGCCGACCGCCTGCCCGATGGTGGCCCGGGTGTCCAGCCCGCCCAGCAGCGACTGGGCGCGCTCGTCGCTGTCGGCGATCCGCAGCGCCACGGTCAGCGCGCCGGTGGCCTGGCCCGCCCAGCGGGCGGCGGTCGCCTCGTCGTCGGCGCCGAACGCCCGGGGCGCGGTGGCGTAGAAGTTCAGCGCGCCGCTGCTGTGACCCTCGACGACCAGGGGCAGCGACAGCGACGACCGGACGCCGAGCTCCGCGGCCCGCGCGGGATAGGGCGCCCATCGGTCCTCGGCGGCCATGTCCTCGACCCGGATGACGGTGCCGGTACGCATCGACTCCAGGCACGGCCCGGTGTCCACCTCGTACTGCCGCTCGTCGGCCCGGTCGGCCAGCGGGCCGGTGCTGGCCACGGTGACCCCGGTCGAGTGGCGGGTCAGCGTCAGGCCGCACGCGCGGGCGGCCGGCACCTGCCGCGCGGCCAGGTGGACCAGGTCGTGGAGGAAGGTGTCCAGGTCCCGGCCGGACGCCAGCAGCGCCACCAGGTCGCCGTCGTCCGGACCCACCATCGTCGCCACTGCCGTCCGTCCTCCGAGTCGCGCGCCATCCGGTGGCGCGCCGCCGGCCGATCATCCCGCATCCGCACCGGGTCGTGACAGCCTCGACCGCGGCGCTGCGGTGAACGGCGTGTTGCGCCCGCCGCAGGCCGTTGACCCGGCCAGGGCGCGGGACCACGCTGGCCCTCCCCGCCTCCGGCGGGCCGACCGCGGAGGCGCCCGTGACCGTCGATCCGACCGCCCGTCCCACCCCGTCCCGACCGGCCCACGCCGGCGTCGAGGCCGAGCGGGTCGACGCCGGCTACCTGGAGAAGCGCCGGCTGCGCACCGGGACGGCGGGCTGGCTGCTGCTGGCCGGTCTCGGCGTCTCGGCGGTCATCTCCGGGGACTACGCCGGCTGGAACTTCGGTCTGGCCGAGGGCGGGTTCGGCGGGCTGCTGATCGCCACCGTGCTCATGGCGGTCATGTACACCGCGATGGTGTTCGGGCTGGCCGAGCTCGGCTCCGCGCTGCCGACCGCCGGTGGTGGCTACACCTTCGCCCGCCGCGCGCTCGGCCCGTGGGGCGGCTACGCGACCGGCGTCGCGGTGCTCATCGAGTACGCGATCGCGCCGGCCGCGATCGCCACCTTCATCGGCGCCTACGTCGAGTCCCTCGGGCTGTTCGGCATCACCGACGGCTGGTGGGTCTACCTCGCCGTCTACGCCCTGTTCGTCGGCATCCACCTGCTCGGCGTCGGCGAGGCGCTCAAGGCGATGTTCGCCGTCACCGTGGTCGCGCTCGCCGGCCTGGTGGTGTTCCTCGTGGGCGCCGTGCCGCGGTTCGACCCGGCCAACCTGCTCGACATCGCGCCCACCGACGCCGCCGGCGCCTCGGCCTTCCTGCCCTACGGGATCCTCGGGATCTGGGCGGCGTTCCCGTTCGCGATCTGGTTCTTCCTCGCGGTGGAGAGCGTGCCGCTGGCCGCCGAGGAGGCCCGCGACCCGGCCCGGTCGATGCCGCGGGGGATCGTCGCGGCGATGGGCGTGCTCGTCGTCCTCGCCGTCCTCATGCTGGTGTTCACCCCGGGCGCGGCCGGGTCCTCGGCGATCGCTGAGTCGGGCAACCCGCCGGTCGACGCGCTGGCGGGGGCCGGGGCGTCCGAGGGGCTGACCACGGTCGTCAACTACGCCGGCCTCTTCGGGCTGGTCGCCAGCTTCTTCTCGATCATCTACGCGTACTCGCGGCAGACCTTCGCGCTGTCCCGCGCCGGCTACCTGCCGCGCGCCCTGTCGGTGACCAACGCGCGCAAGGCCCCGGTGCTGGCGCTGCTGGTGCCCGGGGCGATCGGCTTCGTGCTGTCGCTCACCGGGCAGGGCGCGATGCTGCTCAACATGGCGGTCTTCGGGGCGACGGTGTCCTACGTGCTGATGATGGTCAGCCACATCGTGCTGCGCCGCCGCGAGCCGGACCTGCCGCGCCCGTACCGCACGCCGGGCGGGACGGCGACCACCGGCGTCGCGCTGGTGCTGGCCGCCGCCGCGGTCGTGGCCACCTTCCTCGTCGACGTCACCGCCGCGCTGTGGACGCTCGCGGCCTACGCCGCCTTCCTCGCGTACTTCGCCCTCTACAGCCGCCACCACCTGGTGGCCTCGGCGCCGGAGGAGGAGTTCGAGCTGCTGGCCGACGCGGAGGAGGACGTCCGATGACGGCGCGCCGGGCCACCGTCGGCGGGCACACCTACGAGTTCCCCACCCTGGTCGAGCTGATGGCGAGGGCGACACCGGCCCGCTCCGGCGACGTCCTCGCCGGGTGCGCGGCGGAGTCGGCCGCCGAGCGGGTCGCCGCGCAGACGGTGCTCGCCGACCTGCCGCTGGCCACCTTCCTCGACGAGCAGGTGGTCGGCTACGACGAGGACGACGTCACGCGGCTGGTCCTGGACACCCACGACCCGGACGCCTTCGCGCCGGTCGCCTCGCTGACGGTGGGGGAGTTCCGCGACCGGCTGCTGGCCTGGGCCGCCGCGGGCGACGAGGCGGCGATCAGCGCCCTGGCCCCCGGGCTGACCCCGGAGATGGTCGCGGCCACGTCGAAGCTGATGCGCAACGCCGACCTGGTCGCCGTCGGCCGGCGCACCCGGGTGGTCACCGGGCTGCGCAGCACCCTGGGCCTGCCCGGGCGGCTGGCGTCGCGGCTGCAGCCCAACCACCCGACCGACGACCCGCTGGGCGTGACGGCGTCCATCGTCGACGGGCTGCTGCAGGGCTGCGGCGACGCCGTCATCGGCATCAACCCCGCCACCGACTCGCCGGCCCGCACGGTCGCGCTGCTCGAGCTGGTCGACGAGGTGATCAGCCGGTACGGCATCCCGACCCAGTCCTGCGTGCTCGCGCACGTGACCACCACGCTGCGGGCGCTGGAGGCCGGCGCGCCGGTGGACCTGGTGTTCCAGTCCGTCGCCGGCACCCAGCCGGCCAACCGCGGCTTCGGTGTCACCCTCGACCTGCTCGCCGAGGCCCGCGCCGGGGCGCTGGCGCTGGGCCGCGGCACGGTCGGGGCGAACGTCACCTACTTCGAGACCGGGCAGGGCTCGGCGCTGTCGGCCGACGCGCACCACGGCATCGGCGGCCGGCCGGTGGACCAGCAGACGCTGGAGGCCCGCGCGTACGCCGTCGCCCGGCACTTCGAGCCACTGCTGGTCAACACCGTCGTCGGCTTCATCGGCCCGGAGTACCTCTACGACGGCAAGCAGGTGTTGCGCGCGGGGCTGGAGGACCACTTCTGCGGCAAGCTCCTCGGCCTGCCGATGGGCGTGGACGTCTGCTACACGAACCACGCCGAGGTCGACGAGGACGACATGGACTCCCTCATGCTGCTGCTCGGCGCGGCGGGCTGCACGTTCCTCATCGCCGTCCCGGGGATGGACGACGTGATGCTGCACTACCAGTCGCTGGCCTTCTCCGACGTGCTGACCACCCGCTCGGTGCTCGGGCTGCGCCCGGCGCCGGAGTTCGAGGCGTGGCTGGCGCGGATGGACCTGCTCGACGAGGCCGGCCGGGTCCGCGAGCTGACCGCGGACGCGCCCGCGGCCCGGGCCCTGCTCGCGGCGGCGTCGGCATGACCGTCCCGGAGAGCCAATATCGCGATAAAGGCGACCCGTGGGCGGTGCTCCGCGCGGCCACCCGCGCCCGGGTCGCGCTCGGCCGGGCCGGCGACGCGCTGCCGACCGCCCGGGAGCTGGAGTTCCGCGCCGCGCACGCGGCCGCCCGCGACGCGGTGCACCAGCCGCTGCACCCGGACGTGGTCCGCGCCGCACTGCCGGACGTCGAGCTGCTCGAGGTGCACTCCGCCGCGCCCGACCGCGCCACCTACCTGCAGCGCCCCGACCTCGGCCGGCAGCTGGCGGAGGGCACGGAGCTGCCGCGGGTGGGTGCGGACCTCGCGGTGGTCGTCGCCGACGGGCTCTCGCCGCGGGCGGTGCACGAGCACGCCGCCGGGCTGGTCACCGCGCTGCTGGACCGGCTGCCCGGGTGGAGCCTCGCCCCGCTGGTCCTGGCGCACCAGGCCCGCGTGGCGCTGGGCGACGCGGTGGCCGACGCGCTGGGGGCCCGCGCCGTCGTCGTGCTGATCGGGGAGCGGCCGGGGCTGTCCTCGGCGGACTCGCTCGGCGTCTACCTGACCTGGGACCCGCGCCCGGGGCGGGCGGACTCCGAGCGCAACTGCGTCTCGAACGTGCGCCCGCCGCACGGGCTGTCCTACGCGCAGGCCGCCGACACCGTGGCCGCGCTGCTGGGCGCCGCCCGCGAGCTCGGCGCGTCCGGCGTGGTGCTCAAGGACGAGGGCCCGGCGCTGCCCGCCGGCGCCGGCTGAGCGCAGCGACGGGGACGGGCGACCGCGTCGGCGTCGCCGGGCGGACGACCCAGAACGACGCTCGGCGACACCGGCGGGCGCGTGCAGTGTCGACCCCGCCGTCCCGCCGGGGAAGGGGTCTGGCGGCGGCCGGGTGTGGTGGTCGCCGTCCGTCCCCGCCTCGGTGGTGCAGGGTCACCGCGGCTCGGCCTCCTGCCAGGCCGGCCGGCGGCCGACCAGCGAGGGAACCGGCGGGTGACGGCCCGGCCCGACAGCTCGGGAACGGTCGGTGTCGGGGAGTGCACGCGGCCACGCCCGGGAGGGCCGGACGCCCCTCCGAGAGCGTCCTCATCGGGCGCTCGCGGCCACCCGTGTGTCGTTCCCATGCGGGCGCGGAGGGGCCGGTACCGAAGCCTCCGCGCGCCTCAGTGCCCGTCGGGGTCGGTGGACCTGCCCGAGCCGGTGCTGCCCGAGGCGCCGGCCGCCCCGTCGCCCGTGAGGACGTGGACGGCACGGTGGCCCAGGCTGTTGGCGACGTGGCGGCGCATGTGCTCCTCGGCCGCGTCCGGCTCGCCCGCCAGCACGGCCGTCATGATCGCCTGGTGCTCGGCTCGCACGCGGGCCCGGTCGTCGACGGGGTCCTCATCGGCCTCCAGGGCCGCACGGCGGTAGCGGTCGGCCTTGTCCCACAGCCCGTCCAGCAGGGTGATCAGCAGGTCGTTGTGGGAGGCCCGGTAGAGCGCGACGTGGAAGGTGCGGTGCGCGTCGAGCGCCGCGAGACCACTGCCGGCGTCCAGGGGCTGCAGGGAGGCGGCCGCCTCCTGGACCCGCACGCGGTCGGTGTCGTCGCGACGCTCTGCGGCCAGGCGCACCGCGAGCGGGTCCAGCTGCTGGCGGACCTCGAACAGGTTCTGGGCCTCGTGGGCCGTCAGCGGGGTGACCCGCGCGTCCCGATGGGCGTCGAGGACGACCAGTCCCTCGGAGGCCAGCCGGCGCATGGCCTCACGGAGAGGCGTGGTGCTGACGTCGAGCTCGGCGGCGAGCGCCTCCTGGCTCAGGGTGGCGCCGTGGGGGAGCGCGCCGGACATGATCCGGCTCCGCACCTCGCCGTACGCGTAGTCCGCCTTCGTCAGCACCGGCCGCCTCGCAGGCACGGTCATGTCGTTCCTCCCGCTCGGATGGTGGGCTCACCCCAGGACCCCTTGTAGCCTATAAGGACGACGACCCCGAGGAGGACCCGTGCACCCGCTCGACAGCTTCGGCGCCCGACGCACCACGACCCTCGGGACGGCGAGCTCCGAGATCTGGGCGCTCGATGCGGTCCCCGGCGCACGAGAGCTCCCGTTCTCGCTGAAGATCGTGCTCGAGAACCTGCTGCGCCACGAGGACGGCACCGCGGTGACCGCCGAGGCGATCCACCGCCTCGTGTCGGGTGCCGGAACCGGTGAGGCCGTCGCATTCGCCCCGTCGCGGGTCTTCCTGCACGACACCAACGGTGTCCCGGTCCTGGCTGACCTGGCGGCCATGCGGGAGGCGGTCCGCGACCTGGGCGGCGACCCGGCGGCGGTCGACCCGGTGGTCCCGGCCGAGCTGACCGTCGACCACTCGGTGGTCACCGACGTGTTCGGCCGACCGGATGCGATCGCGGTCAACGTGGCCCGGGAGTACGAGCGCAACGACGAGCGCTACCGGTTCCTCAAGTGGGGCCAGCGGCAGTTCGAGCACCTGGCCGTCGTCCCGCCGGGCACCGGCATCATGCACCAGATCAACCTCGAGTTCCTCGCCGACGTCGTGGTGCGGCGGGACGGGCGCGCCTTCCCCGACACGCTGGTCGGGACCGACTCGCACACCACGATGGTCAACGGGCTGGGCGTCCTGGCCTGGGGCGTCGGCGGCATCGAGGCCGAGGCGGCGATGCTGGGTCTGCCGGTGAGCACGCTGCTCCCGCCGGTCCTGGGTCTGGAGCTGACCGGCGAGCTCAGGCCGGGGGTCACCGCCACCGATCTCGTGCTGACCCTCGCCGAGGTGCTCCGGGCGCGCGGTGTCGTGGGCAGCTTCGTCGAGTTCACCGGCCCCTCGGTCGGGGCCGTGCCGCTCGCGGACCGCGCCACGCTGGCCAACATGAGTCCGGAGTTCGGCTCCACCTGTGCCGTCTTCCCGATCGACCAGGTGACCCTGGACTACCTCCGCTTCACCGGTCGCGACGAGGAGCACGTCGCGGTGGTGGAGCAGTACGCCAAGGCCCAGGGGCTCTGGCACGACCCGGCCGTCCGGCTCCGCTTCGACGACACGGTGCGCCTGGACCTGTCCACGGTGGAACCGTCGCTCGCCGGACCCCGTCGCCCGCAGGACCGCATTCCCCTGGCCAGTGCGCGCAGCCGCTTCCAGGCCGCGCTCGCGGAGCTGCTGGCCGACCGGCCGCCGTCGCCCGTCGACGACCGCGTCGACGAGGCCGGCCGGGAGTCGTTCCCGGCCAGCGACGCGCCGGCGCTCCCGGTCGGCCCCTCCGGCGTGGGGGTGCCGCGCGGCCTCGAGCACGGAGCCGTGGCGATCGCCGCGATCACGTCCTGCACCAACACCTCCAACCCCTCGGTGATGGTCGCGGCCGGTCTCCTCGCGCGGAACGCGGTCGCGGCGGGACTCACGACCCGGTCGTGGGTGAAGACCAGCCTCGCGCCCGGGTCGAAGGTCGTCACGGACTACCTGGCCCGGTCGGGGCTCGACGGCCCCCTGGAGCAGCTGGGCTTCCACACGGTCGGCTACGGGTGCATGACGTGCATCGGCAACTCCGGCCCGCTGACCGCCGAGGTCAGCGCCGAGATCGCGGAGCGGGACCTGGTGGTGGCCGCGGTGCTCTCCGGCAACCGGAACTTCGACGGGCGCATCAACAACGACGTCCCGCTGAACTACCTCGCCTCGCCACCGCTGGTCGTGGCCTACGCGCTCGCCGGTTCCATGGACGTCGACCTGCTGCACGACCCGATCGGCACCGGACCCACCGGGGACCCGGTCTTCCTCGCGGACCTGTGGCCCGGCGACGCGGAGATCGCGGCCGTCGTCCGGAGCGACCTCGACCCGGCCATGTTCTCGGAGCGCTACGCGGACGTCTTCGCCGGGGAGGAGCGCTGGGCCCGGCTCCCGGCCGGGGGAGGGGCCACGTTCGACTGGGATCCCGGCTCGACCTACGTCCGGCGTCCGCCGTTCCTCGACGGACTCACCCCGGGCCCGGGTGAGGTGCACGACATCACCGGTGCGCGCGTCCTGGCCGTCCTCGGGGACTCCGTCACGACCGACCACATCTGCCCGGCCGGCCGCATCCCGGTCGACAGCCCGGCCGGGGAGTTCCTCCGCGAGCGCGGCGAGACCGATCTCAGCACCTACGCCTCCCGGCGGGGCAACCACGAGGTGATGCTGCGCGGGGCCTTCGCCAACCAGCGGCTGCGCAACGGGCTCGTGCCCGGCCGTCGCGGGGGATGGACGCTCGACCACCTGGACGGCGTCGAGCGCACGATCCACGACGCGGCGGAGCACTACCGCGGGACCGGGACGCCGCTGCTGCTCCTCGCCGGCACGGAGTACGGCACGGGCTCCTCCCGTGACTGGGCGGCCAAGGGCACGGCCCTGCTGGGCGTGCGGGCCGTGCTCGCCGAGGGCTTCGAGCGCATCCACCGCTCGAACCTGATCGGCATGGGGGTGCTGCCGCTGCAGTTCCTACACGGCGACGGCGTGGCCGCGCTGGGACTCACGGGGCGGGAGAGCTACGACGTCGAGGGCCTGCAGGGCCTCGACGGGGACTCCTGGCCCGAGCGCGTGACCGTGCGGGTCGAGGCGGAGGGGGTGTCCCGGAGCTTCGAGGTGCGGGTGCGGCTGGACACCGCGAGCGAGGCCACGTACCTCCGCCACGGCGGGATCCTGCCGTTCGTGGCCCGCTCGCTGGTCCGCGGCCGGGGCACGCCGGAGTGACACGCATCCTCGGACGGGCGTGCGGGCCGGACCCGTGCGGGACGGGGCGGTACCTGCCGCCCCGTCCCGCACCGGGTCAGCCGTCGTCGCGCGGGTCCTCGCGGGACGGGCGCCGCTCGACCGAGACGGCGTCGGTCGTCCCGTGGTGGTGGTGTGCCTCCTCGAGCTCGTGGACCGCCTCGTCGAGGACCGGCACGTGCGCCTTCGCCGGCAGCACCCGGCGAACGAGCGGGAACAGCAGGACCAGCGCCACGATCGCGTACACGACGACGGACATCGGGTCGATCAGCCCGCCGAGGTCGCCGTTGCTGATCTGCAGTGCCTGCCGGAGCTCCGCCTCGGCGAACGGGCCGAGGATCAGGCCGACGATGGCCGGCAGCAGCGGCAGCCCGTAGCGGCGCATCATGAAGCCGAGCGCGCCGATGACCAGCAGCAGGAACAGGTCGAACACATTGGCGTTCGCCGCGTACGCACCCAGGCTGGCGAAGAACAGGATCCCCGCGTAGAGGTAGGTGCGCGGGATGCGCAGCAGGCGTGCCCACAGCGGCGCCAGCGGCAGGTTGAGCACCAGCAGCGCGGCGTTGCCGATGAAGAGGCTGGCGATCAGCCCCCACACCAGCTCCGGCTCGTCCTCGAACAGCTGCGGTCCCGGCTGGATGCCGTAGCTCTCGATGGCGGCGAGCAGGACCGCCGCCGTGGCGGTCACCGGGATGCCCAGGGTGAGCAGCGGCACGAGCCCGCCCGCGGCCGAGGCGTTGTTGGTGGCCTCCGGGCCGGCGACGCCCTCGATGGCGCCCGTGCCGAACTCCTCGGGGTGCTTCGAGAGCCGCTTCTCGGTGACGTAGGAGAGGAACGTCGGGACCTCCGCGCCACCGGCGGGGACGGCGCCGAAGGGGAACCCGATCGCGGTGCCGCGCAGCCACGGCTTCCACGACCGGCGCCAGTCCGACCGGCTCATCCGCGGGTTGCCCACCGGGATGACCTGGACGGGACGTCGGCGCAGGTGGGCGGCGGTCCACAGCGCCTCACCGACGGCGAACAGGCCCACGGCCGCGACGACGACGTCGATGCCGTCGGCGATCTCGGCGATGCCGAAGGTGAGCCGCTGCTGCCCGGAGGTCGCGTCGATGCCGATCAGGCCGATGGTCAGGCCGAGCCCGAGCGAGGCCAGGCCGCGCACCCGCGAGCTGCCGAGCACCGAGGTCACCGCGATGAACGCCAGGACCATGATCGCGAACATGTCGGCCGGCGAGACCTCGACGGCGAGGTCGGCGACCAGCGGCGCCACCAGTGCCAGCAGCAGCGTCGCGATCGTGCCGGCCACGAACGACCCGATGGCCGCGGTCGCCAGGGCCTGCGCGGCCCGGCCGGAGCGGGCCATCTTGTTGCCCTCGATGGCGGTCACCACCGAGGCGCTCTCGCCCGGGGTGTTGAGCAGGATCGACGTGGTCGACCCGCCGTACATGCCGCCGTAGTAGATGCCGGCGAACATGATCAGCGCCGTGGTGACGTCCAGGCCGCGGGTCAGCGGCAGCAGCAGCGCCACCGCCATGGCCGGGCCGATCCCGGGCAGGACGCCGATCGCGGTGCCCAGCAGCACGCCCAGCAGCGCGAACGCCAGGTTCGTCGGGGTCAGCGCGGTGCCGAACCCGTCGATCAGGGAGCCGAACGAGTCCATCAGAGGATCCCCCTCAGGACCCCGGGGGGCAGCACGATGCCGAGCCCGAGGGCGAACAGGTAGAAGGAGCCGATCGACAGGGTGAAGGCGATCACCGCGTCGCGCACGTAGTGGCGGCTGCCGAGGGCGAAGGCGCTGCCCCAGAACAGGATCGCGCCGGAGAAGACCCAGCCCAGCGGCTCGATCAGCAGGGCGTTCGCGACGAAGGCCGCCGCGAGCATCCCGACCGTCCGCCAGTCGCTGCCGCCGGTCAGCTCGACGTCCTCGCCGCCCTCGGGCTCCCCGCGGCCGCCGCGCCGCACGTCGACGCCGAGGGCGATGCCGACGACGACCAGCAGGCCGCCCACGACCAGGGGGACGGCGGCGGGCCCGACCGGCCCGCGGACGATCCGGCTCTCCGGGATGAGGAGGGCCTGCACGATGACGAGGAGACCGAGCGCCGCCAGGAACAGGGCCACTCCGTACTCGGAGCGGCCCTGCTCCCGCGTCGTGCCTCCCGAGGAGGCAGTGGTCACGTCAGGCCCAGCTCGCTCAGCACGCCCTGGACGCGGTCGCTCTCGCTCTGCAGGAACTCGGAGAACTCGTCGCCGGTGACGAAGGCGTCGGTCCAGCCCTGCTCCTCGAGGACCGCCTGCCAGGCCTCGCTGTCGTGCATCGCGGTGACCGCGTCGACGAAGGCCTGCGTCTGCTCCTCGGAGATGCCCGGGGCCGCCACGATGCCGCGCCAGTTGGTGAAGGTCAGGTCGACGCCCTCCTCCTGCAGGGTCGGCGCGTCGATGCCCTCGACCGGCTCCTCGCTGGTGACCGCGAGGATGCGGACGTCACCGCCCGCCGCGGACTCGGCCACCTCGCCCACGCCGGTCGCGGCGAACTGGACGTCGCCGCCGAGGATGCCGGCGAGCAGTTCGCCACCGCCGTCGTAGGCGACGTAGTTGACCTCGGTCGGCGTGACGCCGACCTCCTGCGCCAGCAGCATCGGGGTCAGGTGGTCCGGGCCGCCGGGGTTGGACGCGCCGCCGACCGGCACGTTGCCGGGGTCGGCGCTCCAGGCCTGCACCAGCTGGTCGAGCGTCTGGTACGGGGAGTCGGCCGGGACGACGATCGCCTCGGCCTCCTCGATGAGCTTGGCGACCGGGGTCGTCTGGTCGAGGGTGGCCTCGGACTGGTTGCTGTACTGCGCGCCGACGACACCGAGGCCCATCTGCATGAGCATGTCGGCGTTGCCCTCCTCGTTGACCAGGCGCTGCAGGCCGACGGTGCCACCGGCGCCCTCGAGGTTGAACACCTCGACGCCCTCGGCGAGCCCCTCGTCCTCCATGACCTGCGCCCAGGCGCGGGCGGTGGTGTCGTAGCCGCTGCCGGGCGAGTTCGGGACCATGACCCGCAGGCCGGTGATCGGGCCCTCCTCGGCGGCGCCGCCCCCGCTGGAGGCCGAGCCGCCCTCGGCCGTGGTGCCGCAGCCGGTCAGCAGCAGCCCGGCAGCGAGACCACTGCTGATGGCGCCGACCTTGAGCTTCCGCAGGGAAGCAGTGCGCATCTCGTTCCTCCTGTGTGTCCGGCGGGTGTCCGCCGCTCGCAGCGAAGGTCGCAAGGGCAGTGGTGCGTGTCACGCTTGCGTGCGCATTGGGCTTTGTGGTCGTTGTGTGCACGCCGATCGGCGGCGCCGGCCCTGGTTCGATGACAGGCCCCGTCCCCGACCAGTCAGGAGTGCCCGTGACGCGGCGGCTCTCGCTCGCCGGCCAGCTGCTCGCGATGCAGGTGGTCATCGTCTGCGTCGTCCTCGTCGGCGTCGCCGCGGTCACCGTCGCGCAGTCGACCCTGCGTGCCGAGGAGGTCGAGGGGCGCCGGGCCCTGGTGGTCGCCGAGACCCTGGCCAACGCCCGGGCGACCCGTGAGGCGCTGGCCGTCGGGCTGCTCGACTACGTCCGCATCGCGGCGGAGAACAGCCGCAGCACCTCCGGCTCGGAGGACGTCGTCGTGGCGCGGGCCGACCGCACGGTCCTGGCCAGCGCCGACCCGGGCCGGCTGGACGAGCCGTTCGACCTCGGTGCCAGCCGGGTGCTGGAGGGCCGGTCCTGGGTCGGGGACGTCGACGTCCCCGACGGCCGGGCGGCGGTCGCCATGGTCCCGGTCTACTCACCGCGGGGGGACGACGTGCTGGGGTTCGTGTCGGTGCAGCGGCCCTACCCGGGGGTCGTCGAGGGGCTCTCGGCCGCCGCGCCGAACCTGCTCACCTACCTGGGCCTGGCCAGCGCCATCGGCATCGGCGGCTCGCTGCTGGTGGCCCGGCGGGTCAAGCGGCAGACCCTGGGGCTGGAACCCGCGGAGATCGCCGGACTGGTCGAGCACCGCGACGCCATGCTCCACGGCATCCGCGAGGGCGTCGTGGGGCTGGATCTGCACGGGCGGGTCACACTGGTCAACGACGAGGCCATCCGGCTGCTGCGCATCCCCGGCGACGCGCTGGGCCGCACCCTGGCCGAGCTGGACGTCGCCCCGGAGGTGGCCGATGCGCTGCTCTCCCCGAGCGTCGAGCGGGACCGGGCCGTGGGCACCGCCGGCCGGGTGCTCGTGGTGAACCGGCTGCCGCTCACCAGCCGCGGCCGGCCGATCGGGTCGGTCACCACGCTGCGCGACCGCACCGAGCTGCTGGAGCTGCGCCGCGAGCTGGACCTGAACCGGCACGTCACCGACACGCTGCGGGCCCAGGCGCACGAGTTCGACAACCGGCTGCACACCATCGCCGGTCTCATCGAGCTGGGGGAGGCGGAGGAGGCGGTGCGGTTCGTGCACCGGGTCAGCACCAGCCGGTCGGAGTTCGGCGGCGCGGTCACCGCCGCGGTGCGCGACCCGGCGATCGCCGCGCTGCTGGTGGCCAAGGCCAGCCAGGCGGCGGAGCTCGGCGTCGACCTGCGCATCGCCCCGGACTCCGCGCTGCCCGCGCTCGACCCCGAGCTGAGCACGGACGTCGCGACCGTGGTGGGCAACCTGGTCGACAACGCCATGGACGCGGCGTCGGCCGCGCCCCGGCGCTGGGTCGAGGTGGAGCTGGGACTCGTCGACGGGGAGGTCGACGTCGTGGTCCGCGACTCCGGTCCCGGCGTCCCACCGGGGATGGAGGCCGAGGTGTTCCGGCGCGGGGTCTCCACCAAGGGCACCACTCCCCACGACCCGGAGGTCCCCGGGGGTCGGGGGATCGGGCTGTCCCTGGTGCAGCTGGTGTGCACCCGCCGGGGCGGCGAGGTCACGGCGAGCTCGTCCGACGGGTCGGTCTTCACCGCCCGGCTCCCGGTCGGCGCGACGCTGGTCGACGCATGACCGCAGGGAGACCGGCGGGCGGGGGCACGGTGCGGGTGCTCATCGTCGACGACGACTTCATGGTCGCCAAGGTGCACGCCGGCTTCGTGGCCGCACTCGACGGCTTCGAGGTGGCCGGGACCGCGTCCACCGGCGCCGACGCGCTCGCGCAGGTGGCGCGGCTGGCCCCGGACCTGGTGCTCCTCGACGTCTACCTGCCGGACATGACCGGCCTGGAGGTGCTCCGCCGGCTGCGGGCGGACGCCGCGCCGGTCGACGTCGTCGTGATCAGTGCCGCCCGGGACGTCGAGAGCATCCGCAGCGCCCTGCACGGCGGCGTCCTGCACTACCTGGTCAAGCCCTTCGACCGGCAGACCTTCCAGAGCAGGCTGCGCGAGTACGCCGCGGCGCGGGCGGAACTGGCCGCGCTGGACGAGGCACGGCAGGTCGACGTCGACCGGGTGTTCGCCGGTGTGCGCGGCGGGGGCCGGCCCGCGCCCGTCACGCCCAAGGGGATCGCGCCGGAGACGCTGGAACTCGTCCGCGGGGCGCTGCGGTTGGCCGGCCAGGACGGCCTGTCGGCGACCCAGTGCAGCGAGCAGACCGGGCTGGCGCGGGTCAGTGCCCGCCGCTACCTCGAGCAGCTGGTCGCGCAGCAGGAGGCCGACGTCCGCCAGCGCTACGGCACCGCCGGGCGACCGGAGCGGCGGTTCACCCTGCGTGCCGCGCACCCCGGACCGTGACGCGGGGCACGCAACGACCGAAAGGATCGTTAGCGCCGCAACGCTGACGTTCCGGCGTCGGTGCCGCAGCCTGTCGTCCATGACCATCGTCGTGGGCTACGTCCCCACCCCCGAGGGCGAGGCCGTCCTCGACGCCGCGATCGCCGAGGCCCGGCTGCGCGACCAGCCGCTGCACGTCGTCAACAGCTCGCGGGGTGACGCGCTGGTGGACTCCCGGTTCGCCTCAGGGGAGGCGCTGGAGCAGGCGCGGGCCAGGCTCGACGCCGCCGGGGTGGTCTACGAGATCGACCAGCGGGTGGCCGGGCACGAGGCCTCGGACGAGGTCGTGGACGCCGCGGACCGCGTCAAGGCCAGCCTGATCGTCATCGGCATGCGTCGCCGCTCGCCCACCGGGAAGCTGATCACCGGCAGCCAGGCGCAGCGCATCCTGCTCGACGCCCACTGCCCGGTGCTGGCGGTCAAGGCCACCTACTGACAGAGGGCCACCCTTCCCCCACGCCTCGCAGGCTCGGCGTGGGGGGAAGGGTGGCCGTTCCCGTACCCCACCACGCTCGCCGCGGCCGTTCAGCCGAGGAGGTCCAGCGCGTCGCCGGGGCCGGTGGCCAGGTTCCGGAAGATCGTCCGGAGGCTCTGCGCGAGGTGCTCGGTGATCGCCGCGGCGGCCTCGTCGGCGTCCCCCGCGAGCAGCGCGTCGCACATGCGGAGGTGCTCGGCGACGGACACCTCCACCCGCTGCGGGTCGACGTGGGAGAGGTTGCGCAGCCGGGCGGTGTGCGGCCGCAGCTCGGCGATGGTCCGCCGCAGGTGCTCGTTGCGGGTGGCGTCGATGATCGCCCAGTCGAACCGGTCGGCCAGCTCGTAGAACGCGCGGGAGCGGGCCTGCGACGGCGCCCGCCGGACGACGCGGGCGAACTCGCCCCGCATCGAGGCGAAGGTCCGGCGCAGCGCGGGATCGGCCGCCGCGGCCTCGGTGGCCTGGCGCATGGCGGCGGGCTCGAGCAGCGAACGGAAGTCGAACAGGTCGCGGACGCTCTGCAGCGACACCCGGGACACCCGGGCCCCCTGCCGGGGCACCAGGTCGACCAGCCCCTCGGCGGCCAGCCGGCGCAGCGCCTCCCGCACGGGCGTGCGCGAGGCGCCGGTGCGCTCGACCAGGGACAGCTCCGACAGCGGCGTGCCGGGCGCCAGCTCACCGAGCTCGATCTCCTCCTTGAGCCGGCGGTGGACCAGGTCGGCCTTGCTGACGTCGGACGCGGCTCCCTCGGGCACGGTGCTCACCGCGCCTCCGCCGCCGGGAACGGCACGCCGGTCCCGGCGCCGAGCGCGCGCAGGTCGGACAGCGACTGCTCGGCGAGGACCACGCCCCCGGCTGCGAGGTTCGCCGCCTCGGCGCGGTCCTCGACCTCGCCCGGGTAGAAGACCTCGTCGAAGCCCTGCGCGAGCGGGACCGTCTTGACCTCGTCGACCAGCCGCCGCACCCGCGCCTCGTACCCGGTGCGGTCGCCGAAGGCACCGGGGTCGAGGGCGAGGAAGAGGTGGCCGGCACCGCTGGGCCGGTCGGCCTCGTACGGCCCGTGGACACCGGTGCCCACGGCGCTGCCGGTCAGGGCGCCGGAGAGCACGTCCATCAGGAAGCTGATCGCGTAGCCCTTGTGGCCGGCCATCGGGAGGACCACGCCGAGCACCCCCTCCGCCGGGTCCGTCGTCGGCGCCCCGTCCGCGCTGAGCGCCCAGGTCTCCGGGATGGACTCGCCGCGCTTGTCCGCCAGGTAGATCTTGCCCCGGGCCACCGCAGTGTTCGCGATGTCGACCGCGACGACCCGGCCGTCCGGGCCGGGGGCGGCGATCGACCAGGGGTTGGTGCCCAGCCGCTTCTCCCGCCCACCCCACGGTGCCATCGCCGGGCTGGCGTTCGTGGTCAGGACGGCGACGAACCCGTCCCGCGCCGCCCGCCGGGTGAAGTACATGGCCGTGCCGAAGTGGTTGGAGTCGCGCACCCCCACGACGCCGACCCCGTGCACCCGGGCCCGGTCGACGGCCAGGCGGCGGGCGCGCTCGGTGAGCACCTGGCCGATGCCGTCGCGGCCGTCGAGCAGCACCAGCGGCCCGGTGTCGGACAGCACCGCCGGGTCGGTCACCGCCCGCATGGCGCCGCTGCGGAGTCGGGCCGCGTACCAGGGCAGTCGCAGGAGGCCGTGGGAGCCGTGCCCCCAGAGGTCGGCCTGCACCAGGCTGTCGGCCACCAGTGCGGCGTCCTCGTCCGGCACGCCGAGCGCGGCCAGGACACCCGTACCGAAGGCCCTCAGCGGCTCCGGCGCGAGACGTTGGGCAGTCATCCTCGTGCCTCTTCCCCATGCTGTGTGCTGACCTGTATACAGGTTCGCATACAACGAGGCGGAGGTCCAGCGTGTTCAGCCTGATGGTCCAGATGGAGGTGCGGCGGGGCCGGCGGGACGAGTTCCTGGCCGGCATGTCCGCCAACGCGGAGGCGTCCGTCCGCGACGAGCCCGGCTGCCTGCGGTTCGACGTCTGCGCGGTCGAGGGCGACGAGCACCGCTTCGTCCTCTACGAGCTCTACACCGACGCGGACGCCTTCGCGGCGCACAAGGCCGCCCCGCACTTCGCGCGGTGGCGCGCGATCGCCGAGCAGGTCCTCGTCGGCCAGGTCAACACCCCCGGCGAGCTGCTGGTCACCCACACCTCCGAGGAGTCCGCATGAGCACTGCACCCCAGCCCGTCCCGCCGTCGATGGTCCTGCGCCCGGAGGAGATCGAGCGCTTCGACCGCGGCAACGGCGTCGTCACCATCCCGTTCGTCGGGAAGTGGAACTGCGCGGAGAACGAGGTGACGACGGGGATGACCGTCTTCTCGCCCGGCACCGGGATCCCGCTGCACTCGCACAACGTCGAGGAGTCGGTCCTCGTCTACGAGGGGGAGGCGACCGCGGTCGTCGGCGACGACGAGTTCGACCTGGTCGCCGGCCAGGCCACCTGGGTGCCGGCGGGGATCCCGCACTGCTTCCGCAATCGCGGCGAGGGCACGATGACCATCTACTGGGTCTACGGCGGCCGCGACGTCACCCGCACCATCACCGCCACCGGCGAGACGTTCGAGCACCTGTCCGAGAGCGACCGTGGCGCTGGGCTCGTCCGCCGGGGCACCGGCGCGAGCAGGGCATGAGCGCCGTCGTCACCGTCAACCCGGCCACGGGGGAACCGCTCGCCGAGTACCCCGCCTTCGCGGAGGGCGACGTCGCAGCTGCGCTCGACCGGGCGGCCGACGCCCAGGCCGGCTGGGCCGCCCTGCCGTTCACCGAGCGCGCCGCCGTCCTCCGCCGGGCGGCCGGGGTGCTGCGCGCCGAGGTCGGCGAGCTGGCCCTGCTGGTCACCCGCGAGATGGGCAAGCCGCTGACCGAGGCCCGTGCCGAGGTCGAGAAGTGTGCCACGGCGTGCGACCACTACGCCGAGCACGGGGAGGAGTTCCTCGCCGACGAGCCGGTGGACACCTCGGCGGACCGCAGCTGGATCGGCTACGAGCCGGTCGGCGTCGTGCTCGCCGTCATGCCCTGGAACTTCCCGCTCTGGCAGGTGCTCCGCTTCGCCGCCCCGGCGCTGATGGCGGGCAACGCCGCCCTGCTCAAGCACTCGCCGAACACCACCGGCTGCGCGCTGGCCGTGCAGCGCGTGCTGGCCGACGCCGGCGCGCCGGACGGCCTGTTCACCGCGCTCGTGGTCGCCGAGCCGGACGTCCCCGCGGTGACCCGGCGGCTGATCGAGGACCCCCGTATCGGCGCGGTCACCCTCACCGGCAGCGAGCGCGCCGGCCGGGCCGTGGGTGCGGCAGCCGGCGGCGCCGTCAAGAAGTCCGTGCTCGAGCTGGGCGGCTCCGACCCGTTCGTCGTCCTCGCCGACGCCGACCTGCCGCGCGTCGCCCACCTGGCCGCCCGGGGGCGCTTCCTCAACGCCGGGCAGAGCTGCATCTCCCCGAAGCGTCTCGTCGTCGACGCCTCGGTCGACGAGGAGTTCACCCGGCTCCTGGTCGCCGAGGTGGAGTCGCTGACCGTCGGCGACCCCGAGGCGCCGGGGACCGACGTCGGGCCGATGGCCCGCGCGGACCTCCTGGACGGCGTGCACCGGCAGGTCGAGGCCTCGGTCGCGCAGGGGGCCCGGTTGCTGACCGGGGGACGACGGCTCGAGGGCAGGGGCAACTTCTACGCGCCCACCGTCCTGACCGACGTGGCGCCGGGTCAGGTCGCCTACGACGAGGAGCTCTTCGGCCCGGTGGCCACGGTGATCGTGGCCGACGGGGACGACGACGCGGTGCGCATCGCCAACGACACCCGCTTCGGCCTGGGCGCCAGCGTGTGGACCACCGACCCCGAGCGCGGGATCGCCGTGGCCCGGCGGATCCGCTCGGGCGCCGTCTTCGTCAACGCCGTCGTCGCCTCCGACGTCCGGATGCCCTTCGGCGGCACCCGCGCCAGCGGCTACGGGCGGGAGCTGGCCGCGGCCGGCATCCGCGAGTTCGTCAACGTCCGCACCTGGTGGGTCCAGGACCGGCCCGCCGTCACCGCTCCCGCGTCCGAATAGGAGTTCCCGTGTCCACGAACCGCCCCTACCGCCTCGGCGTGATGCTCGGTGACGGCATCGGTCCCGAGATCGTCCCCGCCTCCGTGCGCGTGGTCGACGCGGCGCTCGCCGCCGCCGGCGCCGAGCCGGTCGAGTGGCAGGAGCTGCCGCTCGGCGCCTCGGCGATCGACGAGCACGGCAGCGCCATCCCTGCGGCCACCCTGGAGGCGCTCGCCGGGCTGGACGGCTGGCTGCTCGGACCGCACGACAGCGCGGCCTACCCCGAGCCCTTCCGGTCGCAGCTGAACCCGAGCGGGGCCATCCGCAAGCACTTCGACCTGTACGCGAACATCCGGCCGGCCCGCGGGTTCGAGGGAGGCGAGGCGATCGCCCCGGACACCGACCTCGTCATCGTCCGCGAGAACACCGAGGGCTTCTACGCCGACCGCAACACGTTCGCCGGCACGGGGGAGTTCATGCCGACCGCGGACGTGGCGATCTGCCACGGTGTCTTCACCCGGCCGGCGGTCGAGCGGATCGCCCGGACGGCGTTCGAGCTGGCCCGGCGCCGGCGGAACAGGGTGACCATCGTGCACAAGGCCAACGTGCTGCAGCTGAGCTCGGGGCTGTTCAAGCGCGTCTGCCTCGAGATCGCCGAGGGCTACCCCGATGTCGCGGTGGACGACGTCCACATCGACGCGATGACGGTGCACCTGCTGCGCCGGGCGGGTGCCTTCGACGTCGTCGTCGCCGAGAACATGTTCGGTGACATCCTCTCCGACATGGCGGGCGAGCTCGCCGGATCACTGGGCATCGCGCCGTCCGTCAACGCCTCGGACGACCGCTGCATGGCGCAGGCCTCGCACGGCTCCGCGCCCGACATCGCGGGCAAGGGGCTGGCCAACCCGACCGCGATGATCCTGTCGGCGGGGATGCTGCTCGACTGGCTGGGCACGCGGCACGGCGACGAGCGCGCTGCCGACGCCGCCGTCCGCGTCGAGGACGGCGTGCGGGCGGCCGTGCGCGCCGGCGTGAGCACCCGCGACCTCGGCGGCACGGCGTCCACCGACGAGTTCGCCGCCGCCGTGGTCGAGCGCGTCACCGCGGGCAGGTCATAGCCTCCCGCCATGACCGACCAGCAGGTCCCCGCGACCACCGACCTCTGCGACGAGCACCCGGAGGCGCAGGTGTGCGAGCCGGTGTTCCAGTCCTTCGGCGGCCGCGCCGCGTTCAGCGGGCCGATCACCACGCTGAAGGTGTTCGAGGACAACACCCTGGTCAAGCAGGCGGTCGAGGGGCCCGGGGAGGGCCGGGTGCTGGTGGTCGACGGCGGGGGGTCGAGGCGCTGCGGGCTGGTCGGCGGCAACCTGGCGGTCTCCGCGGCGACCAACGGCTGGGCCGGGCTGGTCGTGTACGGCTGCATCCGGGACGCCGACGAGCTGGCCGGGCAGCCGATCGGGGTCCGCGCGCTGGCGGCCTTCCCGCGGAAGAGCGAGCGCGGGCTGCACTCCGGCCAGGTGGGCCGGCCGGTCGTCTTCGCCGGGGTGGTCTTCCGCGAGGGGGAGTGGCTCTGCGCGGACAGCGACGGCGTCGTCGTCCTGCCGGCCGCGCCGGCCTGACCGGTCAGCGCCGGCGCAGCACCCGCGCGAGCCGGTGCCCGCGGCCGGAGACCAGCTCGGCCGGCGTGACCGGGTCGGGGACCTCGGCCAGCGCGGCGTGCCGCTCGCGCAGCCGGGTGCGCACCTCCTCGGGGGTGTGCGCCCGGCGCTGCCGCTCGCCGCGGGCCAGCACCGCCCCGGTCGCCGCGACGCCGGCGAGACCGGCCAGCCCGAGCAGCTTCCACAGACGCACGGCCCTAACGTAGCGCCGTGCCCGAGCTGACCCTGGACGCCGCGGTCGACCTCACCCGCACCGGCGACGTGTGGGTCTTCCGCGGCGCCTCGGTGGCCGACCGGGCGATCCAGACGCTCACCAACGCCCCGGTCAACCACGTGGGCATGGCCGTCGTCCTGGAGGACCTGCCGCCGCTGCTCTGGCACGCCGAGCTCGGCCGCTCGCTGCCCGACGTGTGGACCGGGCAGCACCAGCGCGGCGTCCAGCTGCACGACCTCGCCGACGCCGTCCGCACCTGGCGGCACCGCTACGGGCAGCGCGCGTGGCTGCGCCAGCTGGTCGGCCCGGCCGACGACGGCGGGGTGACCCGCGAGATGGAGGACGCCGTCCTGCGCACGATCGCCCGCCTGGACGGCCGCCCGTTCCCGACCACCCCGGGGCTGGCGCGCGGCTGGCTCACCGGCCGGCTGCGCCGGGGGACGTCGGCGGAGACGGTGTACTGCGCCGAGCTGGTGGCCACCACCTACACCGCGATGGGGCTGCTCGACGGCCGGCGCCCGCGCAACGCCTACGACCCGGGCAGCTTCTGGTCCGGCGACGACCTGCGGCTGCTGCGGGGCGCGACGCTGGGCCCGGAGATCCCGGTCGAGGTGCCGGCTCAGCGCACCCGGTAGGTCGTCTGCACCATCCCGGCGGCGTACGTCTGCGTCCGCACGTGCTCGAGCAGCACGTCGGCCGGCAGCGGCCCGAACGGCGTGTGCCCCTCGCCGATGAGCACCGGCACCCGGGAGAGGGTGAGGTCCCCGATCAGCCCGGCGGCGAGGAAGGTGTGCACCAGCCGGCCGCCGTCGACGTAGACCCGCCGGTACCCGGCGGCGGTGAGCGCGGCGACCGCCTCGTCGAACGAGCGGTGCACGGTGATCCGGTCGTCGGCGCCGGGCTCGAGCGTGGTGCTGACGACGTGCACCGGCTTCCCCTGGTACGGCCACTCGGCCAGCGGCGCGATCACCCCGTAGGTGCTGCGGCCCATGACCAGCGCGTCGATGCCGCTGACGAACTCGGCGAAGCCGAAGTCACCGCCCGCCCCGTCGTCGGGCGGGCCGCCGGCCTCGTCGCCGCCGGTGAGCCAGCCGAGGTCGCCGTCGGGCCGGGCGATGAACCCGTCGACGCTCATGCCGAGGAAGACCGATCCGGTGAAGGGCGCGTCCATGGCGGTCAGGCTGCCCGACGCGGCTGTCGGACGGGGCCGTTCGACCGCGGCGACCGCCCGGAACTGTCGCCACCCTGGAGTAGGCAGGGCATGCACGACCTCCCCGACGCGTTGCACCGGACGCGGGGGACCCGCCCAGGAGGGCACCATGTTCGAGGCCACGCAGCACCAGCACTGGGGCCGGCCGGACATCGCCGCCGACCTCCTCGCCGTCGCCCTCACCCGGGGCGCCGCCCCACCCCGGGAGATCCGCATCCGTCCCGAGCTCTACGCCCGGATGGTCGCCGGGATGGGGCCCGACGAGCGCGCCGCCGTCGTCGACCGCCGCCTCCTCGGGCCGCCGCCGGGCGTGCCGGTCGTGGTCGACCCCGCGCTGCCGGAGTTCCCGGGCTTCGAGGTCGTCCGCGCCCGGCCGGGAGCAGCGGCCGGGACGCACGCCGCCGCCGCGTAGCCGCTCAGCCGACCGGCACCACCTCCGCGGCACCCAGCCGGACGACCGTGTCGCCGGCCTGCTCGACGCTGTCGTCGTGCGTCACGCAGACGACCACCCGGCCGGCGAGCGCGGTGCGCAGGTCGCGCAGCAGCGCGGCGGCGGTCGGCGGGTCCAGGTGCGCGGTCGGCTCGTCGAGCAGCACGACGTCCCGGTCTGCCAGCAGCGCCCGGGCCGCGGCCAGCCGACGCCGCTCGCCGCCGGACAGCGCGGTCCCGCCCGCGCCGACCGGGGTGTCCAGCCCGTCGGGGAGGGACACCAGCAGGCCGGCGAGGCCGGTGGCGTCGAGGGCCGCGCGCATCCGGACCTCGCCGTCCGGCCCGGCCAGCTCGCCGCGCGGCGCGGCCAGGGCCAGGTTGGCGCGGATCGTCGAGGCGAACACGTGCGCCTCCTGCGGCAGCCAGGCCAGCCGTGAGCGGACAGCGTCCCCGGTCAGCCGCGCGGTCGGGACGCCACCCAGCGCGTAGCCGCCGGAGCGGGGCCGCAGCGCCGCCAGCAGCACCGCGAGGAACGTCGACTTGCCCGCGCCCGAGGGCCCGCGCACGACCAGCCAGCCGCCGTCCGCCGCGGCCCGCGTGGTGAGCCCGCGCAGCACGTCCGGACCGCCGGGCCAGCCGGCGACCAGGCCGTCGGTGGCCAGCTCGCGCACCGGGACGGGCGCCGGCAGCGGGTCCGCGGGGTCGGCCGGCACCGGCGCGGTGAGGACGGCGTCGAGGCGGTCGCGGGCGTCGGCCAGGGTGCCCCGGCGCTGCAGGGCGGTCACCAGCCCGGCCAGCGGCTCGGCCAGCGCGAGCGGGGCCAGGGCGAGCACCGCGATCGCGGGGCCGTCGACCCCGGCCGCGGCCCCGGCCGTCGCCGCGGCGACCGCGGCCAGCCCGGTGCCGAGCACGACCACCCCGGTGCCCAGCGCGCCGGCGCGGGTGCGGGCGCGGTCGGCCGCCGTCCGGTCCGCGGCGACCGCGGCCAGGTCGGCCGCCGTCCGCCCGGCCAGGCCGTGCGCCCGCAGGTCCGCCGCGCCCTCGAGCGCGGTGGTGGTGTCGCGCAGCGCGGCGATCCGCAGGGCCGCCTCGGCGCGGGCGGCGCCGGCATCGACCCGGCGGTGCGCGACGAGGACCAGCGCCACGCTGGCCAGCAGCACCAGCGCCGCGGCCCCCGCGGCGGCGGGGGAGACCAGTGCCAGCGCGCCGACGGTCGCCGCGGTCACCGTGCCCGCGACCAGGGCCGGGGGGACGACGCGCACCGAGAGGTCCTGCACCAGGCCGACGTCGCCGACCACGCGGGCCAGGGCCGAGCCCGGCGTCCGGTCGGCTGCGGGACCCTGCGCGGCCAGCGCCCGCCAGACCCGCACCCGCAGGTCGGCGGCCAGCCGGAGCGCCGCGTCGTGCGCGGTCATCCGCTCCACCCAGCGCAGCCCGGCGCGGCCCAGCCCGAACGCCCGCACGCCGACGATCGCGACCAGCAGGGTCAGCACCGGCGGCATCTCCGCGGCCCGCACGATGAGCCAGCCCGACACGGCGGTCAGCGCGACCCCCGCGCCGGCCGACGCCGTGCCGGCGAGCACCGCCCACACCAGCGCCCGCCGCGGCCAGCGCAGCCCGTTCGCCGGCGAGGCGCTGGACCCGGTGGTAGGCGCGTCGAGCCCTGCGAACTCGTGGTGATGAGCGGCTGATGGCCACGAGTTCGCAGGTCTCGCCGCGGGGAGAGGGGACGCGGCAGGGGAGTAGAGGTCCACCGTGCGGTCGGCGAGCGCGGCCAGGCCGGCGTCGTGGGTGACCAGCAGGACGCTCACCGTGCCCCGCAGCCCGGCCAGCACCGCGGCCACGGTCGCGGCGGCGTCGTCGTCCAGGTGCGCGGTCGGCTCGTCGAGCAGCAGCAGCCGGGCGCCGCGGCGGACCCGCACCAGCGCGCGGGCCAGCGCCACCCGCTGCAGCTCGCCGGGGGACAGGGTGGTGCAGGCGCGCCCGGCCAGCGTCGTGGCGCCGACCCGGGCCAGTGCCTCGACGACGTAGGCCTCGCCGACCAGCTCGTCCACCACGTCTCGACTCCCACCCCGCCCCGAGCCCGCGTGCCGGCGCAGCTCGTCGGCGACGGTCGCGCCGGTGGTGCGCGGGTGCTGCGGCACGTACGCGACCCCGCCGGCCGGGACGCCGGTCACGGTGCCCTCGACGGTCGCCGCCGGGTCGGTCAGCCCGGCGAGGACGGCCAGCAGCGTCGACTTGCCCGAGCCGCTGGCCCCCCGGACGGCGACCAGCTCACCCGGCCGCACGGCCAGGTCGACCCGCGGCAGCGCGGCGACCGCCCGGCCGGGGAAGCGCACGGTGAGCCCGCGGACGGCGACGTCGGCGCCGCGCGGGTCGTCGTCGTCCTGCGGGGGAGCCGGGACGGCGACCGGGACGGCCAGCACGGCGCGGGCCTCGGCGGCGGCCAGCGCGGCGTCCTCGCCGGCGTGGTGGGCCGCCCCCAGCGCGCGCAGCGGGGTGAACGCCTCCGGCGCCAGCAGCAGCGCGGTGAGGCCGACCGCCAGCTCGAGGTCACCGTGGACCAGCCGCAGGCCCACGGTCACCGCGACCAGCGCGACCGACAAGGTGGCGAGCAGCTCCAGCACGAGGGCGGAGAGGAAGGCCAGCCGCAGGGTCGACAGCGTGCGGCGACGCGAGGCCTCGCCCAGCTCGGCGAGCGCGGCGGCCTGCTCCGCGGCCCGGCCCAGCCCGACCAGCACCGGCAGCCCGCGCACCAGCTCGGCGACGTGCGCGGCGATCCGGTCCAGCGCGCGGGCGGCGGCGGTCGTGCCGTCCCGGGTGGTCAGCCCGACCAGCACCATGAACACCGGCACCAGCGGCAGGGTGACCGCGACCAGGACGGCCGAGAGCAGGTCGGTCCAGGCCAGCACGACGAGCAGCACCGGCGGCACGACCAGCGCCTGGGCCAGCGCCGGGAGACGGGTGGCGAGCGCCGGCCCGAGGTCGGCCAGCCGGGTGGTGGCCAGTACCGCCGCGGGACCCGGTCCGCCGGCGGCCGCGACCGCCGCCGGAGAGACGGCCAGCCGGGCGGTCAGCGCCGTCCGCAGCTCCTCCTCGGCGCGGCGGGCGTCCCGGGCGGCGAGCAGCTCACCGGCCCAGCCGGCGACCGCGCGCAGTGCCACGCCGGCGGCCGCGACGAGCAGCGGGCCGGTCAGCCCGCCGTCCGCCTGCCCCGCCGCGCGGGCGACCGCGTGCGCCAGGCCGGCGGCGAGCAGCACCAGCCCGGCCACCTGGACCAGGGCGGCGACCGCGGCGCGGAGGAGCGCCCCGGTCACCCCGGGGACGCCGGCCAGCGCCCCCAGCGGCCCGCGGTCCGAGGTGCCTTTATCGCGATATCGGCGGTTCACGGGTGGGCCCCGACGTGCTGCGCCTCGGCGGTGAGCCGCTTGCGGAACACCCAGTAGGTCCAGGCCTGGTAGCCCAGCACCACCGGCAGCCCGACCCCGGCGGCCCAGGTCATCACCGTGAGCGTGTAGTCGCTGACCGAGGCGTCGGCGATCGTGACGTCGAACGCCGGGTCGACCGTGGAGGGGACGACGACCGGGTACGCCGCCCCGAACACCGTCGCGGCGGCCGCCGCCAGCATCGCGCCCCACGCCGCGAACCCCTGGCCCTCGCGGCCGACCCGCAGCCGTGCCCAGGCGACCAGCACCGCCAGCGCGGCGACCAGCCACAGCGCGCCGGTGACCGGCGTGCCGGACCGCAGGTGCACCAGGCCGGCCCAGGCCAGCATCGGCAGCGCGGCCACCGGCGCCCACCGCAGCGCGAAGCGCCGGGCGGCGACCCGCAGCGGGCCGTCGGTCTTCAGCGACAGGAACACCGCGCCGTGCACCACCGAGAAGGCCAGGACGGCGACCGCGCCGAGCAGCGCCGGCCAGCCCAGCCCGGAGAGCGCGCCGCCGACGCGGATGCCGCCCTCGCCGATCGGCAGGCCCAGGGTGGTCGCCCCGAGCGCGGCGCCGATGCCGGCCGCGGCGACCAGCGAGCCGCCGGTGACGACCCGGGTCCAGGTGGTGTCCCACGCCTCGGTGGAGTGCGAGTGCCGCCACTCGAAGGCCACCGCGCGGACGATCAGGCCGAACAGCACCAGCACGAAGGGCAGGTAGAGCGCCGGCAGCCAGGTGGCGTACCAGCCGGGGAAGGCGGCGAACACCGCGCCGACGGCGGTGATCAGCCAGACCTCGTTGCCGTCCCACAGCGGGCCGATGGTGCGCAGCATGAGGTGCCGCTCGGCGGTGCGCCGGCCGAGCACCGGCAGCAGCGCGGCGACGCCGAAGTCGAAGCCCTCGAGCAGCAGGAAGCCGGTCCACAGCAGGGCGACGGCGGCGAACCAGAGGGTCTGCAGGTCCACGGGAAGGCTCCTCAGTACGCGAAGGACAGGACGTCGTCGTCGTCCTCGTCACGGGACTCCGGCGTGCCCTCGGGTGTGTGGCCCGGGGTCGGGGCGCCGTCCCCGGTGGTGACGCCGCGGCGCACGAACCGGGTGATCAGCCACAGCTCGACGACGGCCAGCGCTCCGTAGACGAGGGTCAGCAGCGACAGCGACGTCCAGACCTCGGCGGCGGTGACGCCGGGCGAGACGGCCTGCGCGGTGAAGAACCAGGTCTGCTCGTCCACCGGGACGTCGGGGTTCGGGTACACGACGAAGGGCTGGCGGCCCATCTCGGTGAAGACCCACCCGGTCGCGTTGGCCACGAACGGCGCGGCGACGGCGAGCAGCGAGCCGTACACGCCGATCCGCGAGGTCGGCACCCGGCCCTTCCGGGTGGCCCACAGCACGTAGGCGGCGACGCCGGCGGAGACCGCGCCCATGCCGATCATGAGCCGGAAGCTCCAGTAGCTGACCGCCAGCAGGGGCGTGTAGTCGACCTCCTCGCCGGCGAGCGCGCCGAACCGCGACGGGTCGTCGGGGTAGGTCTCGCCGTAGACCGCGGCGTACTCCTCCTGCAGCTGGTTGACACCCGGGACGGCGCTGGAGAAGTCGCCGTGGGCGAGGAAGGACACCAGCCCGGGGACGGTGATCGAGTGGACGTCGTCGCACTCGTTGGACCCCAGCTTGCTCCAGGCGAAGACGGAGAACGGGGCCGGCGCCTCGGTCTCGCACAGCGCCTCGGCCGAGCTCATCTTCAGCGGCTGCTGGGCGTACATGAGCTTGCCCTGCCAGTCGCCGGTGAGGGCGACGAGGACGAAGGCGGCCAGCGACACCCAGCCGCCCAGGCGCACCGAGCGGCGCCACACGCCGTGGTCGACGTCCTCCGGCCGACCCGCCAGCTCCCGCCGGCGCAGGTGCCACAGGCCGATCCCGACCAGCAGGGCGCCGGCGACCATGAGCGCGGCGACGACGGCGTGGCTGAAGGCGGCCAGCGCGGTGTTGTTGGTCAGGACGGCGAGGAAGTCGACCTGCACCGGGCGTCCGGTGGCGTCGTCCACCTCGACCCCGACCGGGTGCTGCATCCAGGAGTTGGCCGCGATGATGAAGTAGGCGCTCACGATCGAGCCGACGACCGCCGCCCACAGCGCGGCCAGGTGCAGCTTCTTGGGGATGCGGCCCCAGCCGAAGATCCACAGGCCCAGGAAGGTCGACTCGAGGAAGAAGGCCAGCAGCGCCTCCAGGGCCAGCAGCGAGCCGAAGACGTCGCCGACGAAGCGCGAGTACTCGCTCCACGCCAGGCCGAACTGGAACTCCTGCACCAGCCCGGTGGCCACGCCGAGGACGAAGTTGATCAGGTAGACGCGGCCCCAGAAGCGGGTCATCCGCAGCCACTCGGGCGAGCCCGTGCGCACCCACATCGTCTGCATGACCGCGACCAGGAGCCCCAGCCCGATGGTCAGCGGGACCATCAGGAAGTGGTAGACGGTCGTGATGCCGAACTGCCAGCGCGCGATGTCCAACACGTCGAGGTCCAGGACGTCCACGGCGGGCCCCTCTCCGGTCGTCGTACCATCGACGCATTCTTTCTACGCCTCGTAGAAGGACAACTTCTACACGACGTAGAAAAGTCCGGTGTGATCCCGGGGACAGGAGGAGCGGTGGCCTCGCTGGGAGAACTGGAGCGCGCGGTGATGGACCGGCTGTGGTCGGCCGGCGGCCCGCTCGCCGCCACCGAGCTGCGCGACGGGCTGGCCGACCGGGGGCTGGCGCTGACCACCGTGCACACCGTGCTGAGCCGGCTGGAGCAGAAGGGCTTCGTCGTCCACGACGACGCCCGGCCGCGGCGCTTCCGCGCCCGCGGCACCCGCGAGGACCACGCCGCCGAGCTGATGCACGAGGTGCTCGGCCAGGCCGGCGACCGGCAGGCGGTGCTGGCCCGCTTCGTCGGCGGCGTCGACCCCGACGAGGCCCGGCTGCTGCGCGAGCTGCTGGCCCGCGCGACCGGGCCGGACGGCGTTCCCGGCTGACCTCGCCGCCCGCCGCCTGATGCTGCCCGCCACCGCGGCCGCCCTCGCCGTGCTGGCCGCGCTGCTGGCGTGGCCGGTGCCGGCGCTGCTGGCCCGCGCCCGCTGGCCGCGCCGCGACCCGCTCGTCGCCCTGGTCTGCTGGCAGGCGATCGGCCTGGCCGGCGGGCTGTCGATCATCGGCGCGCTGCTGGTGCACGGCCTCGCGCCGTGGGGCCACTCGCTGCCCGAGGCCGCCTGGTCGGTGCTCACCCGGCAGCCCGCCGAGGCGCCGGTCCGCGGCGACCACTGGGTCACCCTGACCCTCGCCGGCGTGCTCGCCACCGAGCTGGTCGGCGTCCTGCTGCTGTCGTGGGTGCGCACCGCCCGCGCCCGCCGCCGGCACCGCGCGCTGCTGGAGCTCGTCGTCCAGCCGGCCTCGCTGCCCGACGCCCGGCTGCTCGAGCACCCCGCCCCGGTGGCCTTCTGCATCCCCGGCGCGCGACCGCTGCTGGTGCTGTCCTCCGGCATGGTCGCCGAGCTCGACGACGCCCAGCTGGCCGCCGTCGTGGCGCACGAGCGGGCGCACCTGCGCGAGCACCACCACCTGTACCTGCTGCCGTTCGTGGCGTGGGAGGCCGCGCTCCCGGTGCTGCCGGCCGCCGCCCGCGCGCACGCCGCCGTGCGCGCGCTGGTGGAGATGCGCGCCGACGACGTGGCGCTGGGCTCGCTGCCCGGCCCGGCGCCCCGGCGGGCGCTGGCCCAGGCGATCGTCGTCGCGGCCGGCGGCGCCGGGGGAGCGGGCGTGCCGTCGGGGGCGCTCGCGGTCACCGGCAGTGCGGTCGCCTCCCGGGTGGTGCGGCTGCTCGAGCCGCCGTCCCCCCTGCCGGGCTGGACGCGGGGAGCCGCGCTGCTGTCGGCCGGCCTGCTGCTCCTGGTCCCCACCGCGCTGCTGCTGCTCCCCGCGCTAGAACTGCCTTTATCGCGATAAAGGCAGTTCGAGCGCCGGGCGGCCCGGTCGGCGGTGGGGCAGGCTCCGTGCGTGGCCGAGACCGTCGTGACCCCGTTCCGCGTCGACGTGCCGCAGGAGGACGTCGACGACCTCACCGACCGGCTGCGGCGCACCCGCTGGCCGGTCGCCCAGGACCTCGCCGGTGAGCGCGGCATCCCGACCGACCGGGTCCGGGCGCTGGTCGGACGGTGGACGACGGCCTGGGACTGGCGGGCGCAGGAGGCCGCGCTCAACGCCTGGCCGCAGGTGGTCACGACGGTCGACGGCACCCGGGTGCACGCGCTGCACGTGCGCTCCCCGGAGCCGGACGCCGTCCCACTGGTGCTGCTGCACGGCTGGCCCGGGTCGGTGGTCGAGTTCCTCCGGGTGCTCGGGCCGCTGAGCGACCCCGCGGCGCACGGCGGCGACCCGGCCGACGCGGTGCACCTCGTCGTCCCGTCGCTGCCCGGCTACGGCTTCTCCGGCCCCACGCCGGACGGCGGGTGGACGCCGGCCCGGATGGCCCGCGCGGTCGCCGAGCTCGTCGCCCGGCTCGGGTACGACCGCTACGTCGTCCACGGCGGCGACTGGGGCTCCCACGTCGGGCGCGATCTCGCCGCGGCCGACGCGGCGCACGTCGCCGGCCTGCACGTGACGATGACGCCGGGACCGGCGATGGACGGCGACCCGGCCGCGGCCGAGAAGGCGGCCCACTACGCCCGCGAGCTCTCCGGCTACGCCAAGGTGCAGGGCACCCGCCCGCTCTCGCTGGCGCCCGCGCTGACCGACTCGCCGGCCGGGCTGCTGGCCTGGATCGCCGAGCGCTTCGCCGAGTGGACCGACCCGGCGAGCGAGATCGACGAGGACCAGCTGCTGACCAACGTCGCCGTCTACTGGTTCACCCGCACCGGGCCGTCGTCGGCGCAGCTGTACTGGGAGCGCGCGCACGCGCCCGCGCCCGGGTGGTCGCGGGACGTGCCGACCGGCGTCGCGGTGCTGCCGCACGACCTGTTCCGGCCGCCCCGCGCGACGGTGGAGGAGGCGGTGGACCTGGTGTCGTGGACCGAGTTCCCGCGCGGCGGGCACTTCGCGGCGATGGAGGTCCCGGACCTGCTCGTCGAGGAGCTCCGCCGGTTCGTCCGCGCCGTCGCGCGGTGAGCGGGGTCAGGCGGGGTCAGCGGCGTCGCCCTGCCCGGGCTCCTGCCGTGGGGCGACGGCCGGTGCCAGGACCGCGTACCCCGCAGCGACCGCGCCGCTGATGACCGCCGCCCGCCGGTAGCGGGGCGAGCGCACCAGCGGCGCCATGCTCGCCGCGTGCAGCAGGTCCACCGCCGAGCCGACGCGGACGACGCTCGGCGTCGGCACGGCCAGGACGGCGGCGTGCTGGACCACCAGCCGGGCACCCAGCAGCGGCACCGCCCAGCGCCGGGATGCGGGGAGCTCGGGGCAGAGGGCGTCGACGACCCGCCTCGGCGCGGAGAGCAGGGTGAGCCCCCAGAGGACTCCGGCTCCGCCGAGGAGACGGGTGAGCCGGCGGCGCCTGTCGTCCGCAGTCATGGCCGTCGCGCCCTCCTCCGACGTGGTCCGGGTCAGGTGTCGTGCTCTGCCCACCAGTGTGGGCAGAGCACGACCTCCTCGGGAGGGGATCCGGGTCAGGCGGCCGGGACGGCGGCGCGGCGGCCCGAGGGGACGGCGGTGGTCGCATCCGCGTTGCCCGGCAGCGGGGCGAACCGGCGCAGCCGCAGGCTGTTGGTCACCACGAACACCGAGCTGAACGCCATCGCCGCGCCGGCGATCATCGGGTTGAGCAGCCCGGCCATCGCCAGCGGGATCGCCGCGACGTTGTAGGCGAACGCCCAGAACAGGTTGCCCTTGATGACCGCCAGGGTGCGCCGGGCCAGCCGGATCGCGTCGGCCGCGGCCCGCAGGTCACCGCGCACCAGCGTGAGGTCGGAGGCCTGGATCGCCACGTCGGTGCCGGTGCCCATGGCCAGCCCGAGGTCGGCCTGCGCCAGCGCCGCGGCGTCGTTCACCCCGTCGCCGACCATGGCCACGACCCGCCCCCCGGCCTGCAGCCGGCGGACGGCGTCCACCTTCTCCTGGGGCAGCACCTCGGCGACCACCTCGTCGATGCCGACCTCGGCGGCCACGGCGCGGGCCACGGTCGCGTTGTCGCCGGTCAGCAGCACCGGGTGCAGGCCGAGGTCCCGCAGCTGGCGGACCGCCTCGGCCGAGGTCTCCTTGACCGCGTCGGCGACGGCCAGCACCCCGCGGACGGCGCCGTCCCACGCGACCAGGACGGCGGTCCGCCCGGCGGCCTCGGCGTCGGCCTGCGCGCGCTGCACCCCGGCCGGCACGGTCACGCCCTCGCGCGCCAGCAGTCCGGCCCGCCCGACGAGCACGGCCGTCCCGTCGACGACGCCGCGCACGCCGAGCCCGGCCTCGTTGGCGAAGCCGGTGACCGGCCGCAGCGGGCCGGTGCGCACGGCGGCCGCCTCGGCCACGGCCCGCGCGAGCGGGTGCTCGGAACCGTGCTCCAGCGCGCCGGCCAGCGCCAGCACCCGGTCGGCGTCCTCACCGGGTGCGGGGACGACGTCGGCCAGGGTCATCCGGCCGGTGGTGACCGTGCCGGTCTTGTCCAGCACCACGGTGTCGACGGCGCGGGTGGACTCCAGCACCTCGGGGCCCTTGATCAGGATGCCGAGCTGGGCGCCGCGGCCGGTGCCGACCATCAGCGCGGTCGGCGTGGCCAGCCCCAGCGCGCACGGGCAGGCGATGATCAGCACGGCGACCGCGGCGGTGAAGGCCGCCGGCAGGCCGGCGCCCGCGCCGATCCAGAAGCCGAGCGTCGCGACCGCGAGCGCCAGCACGATCGGCACGAAGACGCCGGAGATCCGGTCGGCCAGCCGCTGCACCTCGGCCTTGCCGTTCTGCGCCTCCTCGACCAGTCGGGCCATCTGCGCCAGCTGGGTGTCGGTCCCGACCCGGGTGGCCCGCACGACGAGCCGGCCGCCGGCGTTGACGGTGGCGCCGACGACGGCGTCCCCGGGACCGACCTCGACCGGCACCGACTCGCCGGTGAGCATCGAGGCGTCGACGGCCGAGGCGCCCTCGGTCACCACGCCGTCCGCGGCGATCTTCTCCCCGGGGCGGACGACGAACTCCTCGCCCACGGCGAGCCGCTCGACGGGCACCCGGGTCTCGACGCCGCCGCGCAGCACCGCGACCTCCTTGGCGCCGAGTTCCAGCAGCGCCCGCAGCGCCGCGCCGGCCCGCCGCTTGGAGCGGGCCTCGACGTACCTGCCGGCCAGCAGGAACGTGGTGACGCCGGCCGCGGCCTCGAGGTAGACGTTCGCGCTGCCGTCGGTGCGGGCGATGGTCAGCTCGAACGGGTGCGTCATGCCCGGCTCGCCGGCGGTGCCGAGGAACAGCGCGTACAGCGACCAGAGGAACGCCGCACCGGTGCCGAGGGAGACCAAGGTGTCCATGGTGGCCGCGCCGTGCCGCAGGTTGGTCCAGGCGGCGCGGTGGAACGGCAGCCCGCCCCACACCACGACCGGCGCGGCGAGGGTGAGCGAGAGCCACTGCCAGTAGGTGAACTGCAGCGCCGGGACCATCGCCATCGCGACCACCGGCACGGTGAGCAGCGTGGAGACGACCAGCCGCTGCCGCAGCGGCCGCGTGGGGTCGTCGTCGGCCGGCTCCGCGTCCGGCGCGGGCGGCTCCGGGAGCGCGGCGGTGTAGCCGGTCCGCTCGACGGTGGCGATCAGGTCGTCGGGCGTGACGTCCCCGCCGTAGCTGACCCGCGCCTTCTCGGTGGCGTAGTTGACCGTCGCGGTCACGCCGTCCATCCGGTTCAGCTTCTTCTCGACGCGCGCCGCGCAGGACGCGCAGGTCATGCCGCCGATGACGAGCTCGACCTCACCGGTCCGGACGTCGGGGGTGCTCATTGCTGCGTCTCCTCAGCCGCCGTGCCCGTGGCCGGCCGGCTCGTCGGGTGCCGCCCCACCCGTCGCGGGGACGGTGAAGGCGGCGGTGTGCACGGCGTCGCCGTGCCGGAAGTCCAGGAACAGCCGGTAGCTGCCGGCGGACGGCGCGGTCGCGGCGAACTCCATGTGCGGGCCCGGGGCCGGGGCGACGGAGTCGTCCTCGACGGGGTGCACGTGCAGGTACTCCAGGTCCCCCTCGCGCAGCGCCACCAGGTGGCCGTACGCGCCGAGGTACGGCTGCAGGTCGGTCACCGGGACGCCGTCCCGGCTGACGCTGAACGTCAGCCCGGATGCCGCGCCGGGGGTCAGGTCGCCGGTCAGCACGACGGTGTAGCCGTCGACCTCGGCGACCGTGGACGGCCCGGGCAGCGGCTGGGGGTCGTACGGGCCGGCCACCTGCAGGTCGCCGGTCAGCGCGAGGTCCCCGCCGGCGGCGGGCGTGGTGTCGACGACCAGCCGCCAGCTGCCCGGGGTGAGCGTGAGCGGCGCCGTCCAGGTGCCGTCGGCCGCCATCTCCGGGTGCACGTGCTGGTAGCCGGCCAGGTCGCTGCGGACCGCGACCAGGTGCAGGTCCTCGCCGTGGTCCTCGGTGTACGCGGTCACCGGGGCGCCGTCGGCGCCGAGCACCCGGAAGGCGACCGTCGCCGTCCCCGGGGCCGGCCGCTCGTCGAGGACGTCGAGGACGTACCCGGCCTCGGCCTCGGCCCCGGCCGCGACCTGGGCCGCGGGGGCGCTGGTGTGCGCCTCCGGGGCACCGATCGGGCCGACCGCCGCGCCGACACCCACGGCGCCGGCGAAGACGGCACCGAGGCCGGCGGCGACGACCGCGAGCCGCACCGGGGTCCTCATCTCAGTCACCCGTGACCGAGTAGCCGGCCTCCTCGACCGCGGCGCGAACGGCGCCCTCGTCGACCGGCTCGCTGCTGGTGACGGTCAGGCCGCCGCTGGCCAGGTCGACGTCCACGGCGGTGACCCCGGGGACGGTGCCGACCTCCTCGGTCACGGCGTTCACGCAGTGCCCGCAGGTCATGCCCACGACGGTGTAGCTGGCGGTGCTCACAGGGGGTTCCTCTCAGCGGTTGGGTCGGGCGGGAGTGGAGGCGCGGCTCAGGACCGGACGAGGCGGGCGATCGCCTCGGAGGCCTCGCGGACCTTCTCGTCGGCCTCGCGGCCGCCGGCCTGCGCGGCCTGGACGACGCAGTGCGACAGGTGCTCCTCGACCAGGCCGAGGGCGACCGACTGCAGCGCCTTCGTCATCGCCGAGACCTGGGTGAGGATGTCGATGCAGTACTTCTCGTCCTCGACCATCCGCTGCAGGCCGCGGGCCTGCCCCTCGATGCGGCGTAGCCGCTTGAGGTAGTCGTCCTTGCGCTGGATGTAGCCGTGCTGTCCGGATGCGGTGTGCTCCACGGTGGGTCCTCCCGGCGCCCCGGCGGGCGCTCGAGGAGAACCATACCCCCCTAGGGCATGTCGTGCAGGTGTCGGTCGTCACCCCGGCCGCGCAGCCGGTCGACGGTGGCCTGCAGCCGCTCGCCGTCGGCCCGGGCGTCGGCCAGTTCGTCCTGCAGCCCGAGGATCACCTCGGCCGACGCGAGGGTGTGCCCCTCGTCGAGCAGCGCGCGCAGTCGGGCGGCGAGGGTCAGCTGGTGGCGGGAGTAGCGGCGGTGGCCACCGGGGGAGCGGTGCGGCTGGAGGACGCCGGCGGTGTCCAGGCTGCGCAGGAAGGCCGCCTGGACACCGAGCAGCGCCGCGGCCTGGCTCATGGTCAGCGCGGGGTAGTCCGGGTCGTCGAGCCGGCCGACCGGGTCCTCGTCCCGGGAGCCGGGCGTGCTCATGGCGGTCCTCCGGGTCTCCAGATGGCGCGGGGGCCGGGTCCGTGCGGACCCGGCCCCCGGTGGGTTGCCGCCGATCAGCTCTCGACGGACTTGCGCTCGGACGACTCGCCCTCGATGGTCCGCCCCTCCACGGCGGAGGGCGTGTCGGCCCGGCTGACCGTGATCTTTCGGGCCTTCGCCTTCTCGGCGACCGGGATGCTCACCGTCAGCACGCCGTCGTGGTAGTGCGCCTCGAGCCGGTCGGTGTCCAGGCTCCGGCCGAGCACCAGCTGCCGGGTGTAGCTGCCGTAGGGCCGCTCGGCGATCGCCCACTCGGCGTTCTCCAGGTGCGGCACCGAGCGCTCCGCGGTGACGGTCAGCGTGGTGCCCTCGACCTGCAGGTCGATCGAGCCGGGGTCGACGCCGGGCAGGTCGAAGTGGGCGACGAAGTTGTCGCCGACGCGGTAGGCGTCCATCGGCATGCCCGACAGCGGTCGGGCGGTCAGCCCGCCGCCCCGGCCGGTCAGCTGGTCCAGGGCCCGGAAGGCGGCGTTCGTGGCGGCGAACGGGTCGTAGGCGGTCAGCATGGCCATGGCTCTCGTCAACCTCCTGTGTAGCTGCTGGTGTGTCCGCTGCCCGAGGTGAACCTCTAGTGGCAACTAGAGATTACCTCGTGCACGCACCCCAGTAAACATCCACCGCGTAGAGATGTTCCCAGCTCGTCAGGCGGCCGGCACCGGCAGGTCGACCCCGGTCAGCTCGGCCGACGCGGTCCACAGCCGGCGGGCGAGGTCGGGGTCGCTCGCGGCGGGCGTGCGGCCGACCAGCGTGGGCGCCCCGCGCCACTCACCGAGGCCGCGGGGGCCCAGGTAGCTGCCCCCGGGCAGGTCCAGGACGGCCGCGGCCAGCGTGGGCAGCGCGCCCTGCTCGGCCGACTGCGCGACCAGCGCGTTGCCCAGCCGCATCGCCCGGTCGGTGAGCGGGTTGCCGGTCCGGCCCTGCAGCTCGGTCGCCGCCCAGCCGGGGTGGGCGGCCAGCGAGCGCACCGGCGACCCGGCCGCGGTCAGCCGGCGCTGCAGCTCCAGGGTGAACAGCAGGTTGGCCAGCTTCGACTGCGCGTAGGCGCCGGTCGGCGAGTAGGGCCGGCGCCGCCAGTTCAGGTCGTCGAGGTCGATCCGCCCGGCCCGGTGCATCGAGGACGACAGCGTCACCACCCGGTCGGTGACGTGCGGCAGCAGCAGCGCGGTGAGCGCGAAGTGGCCGAGGTGGTTGGTGCCGAACTGCCGCTCGAACCCGTCCGCGGTCACCCCGGCCGGCACCATCATGATCCCGGCGTTGGCCACCAGGACGTCGAGGTCGCCGCTCCAGCCGGCCGCGAAGGCCCGCACCGACGCCAGGTCGGCCAGGTCCAGCCGCCGCACCTCGACGTCCCCCGGGACGGTGGCGGCCGCCCGCTCGCTCCGGGCGGGGTCGCGCACGGCCATGACGACGCGCGCGCCGGCCTGCGCCAGCGCCCGGGTGGTGGCCAGGCCCAGCCCGCTGTTGGCGCCGGTCACCACGACGGTGCGGCCGGCCTGCGAGGGGATGTCCGCGGTGCTCCAGGTCGAGGTCATGCCACCGAACGTAGGCGCGCGGCGCGGAGGCCCGCGCGTGAGCCGGGGCCCGCCGGGGCAGGAGACGCCCGTGGACGAGACCAGCGACCCCCGCCCGCAGGGGGAACCGGAGCAGCAGCGGCACGGCGACGTGGAGCCGGAGGTCACCACCGACCTGGAGGCCGACGTCCCCACTCTGACCGTCGGCGGCGAGTTCACCGAGGGTGCCCGCCGCCCGCTGGTCCGGACGATGACCGACCTGTTGCTGAGCCGGCCCGAGCTCCGCCGGGTGCGGCTGGACCTGCGCGGGGTCACCTACCTCAACTCCGCCGGCGTGGCGGTGCTGGTGCAGCTGGAGAAGCTCGGCCGGCCGCGCGGCGTGGAGGTCGTGCTGGTGGCCCCGCCGCCGGTGGTCGCCCGGCCGCTGCAGCTGTCCGGGCTGTGGCTGCGCTTCACGGTCGAGGGGCAGCCGGCCGTGGTGGACGACCGCGTCGACCGGGAGGGTGGCGGCTGAGTGCTGGTGTCGCGGGCGGCGCGGCCGGGGTGAACTCCTAGCCTGGCCGGGTGCCGCCGAGCCATCCCCACAGCCACGGTCCTGACCCGGACGCGCCGCCGCCGAGCCCGGAGGTCCTCACCCGCCGCCGGCGCGCGGTCTGGCTGATGCTGCTGCTCCTGGTCCCGGTCGGTCTGGCCACGGTCGTCGGGCTGGTGGTGCTGTGGCCCGGCGACGAGCCGACCCGCGCCGAGCAGGCCGCCGAGCTCTACCTGCCGCCGGGCACCACCTACCCGGAGGGGCGGGTCTCGGTGGTGGAGCCGATCGACTGCTCGCTGCCCGGCGGCGGGGGGGTGCCGGCACAGCCGCTGACCTGCGCGAACGTCGTCGTGGAGGTGCTCGACGGGGACGGCGCCGGCGAGTTCCGGGAGCTCCAGCTCCCGGCGGAGGTCTACGCCGCCGGGATCGAGGAGGGCGACGTCCTGGTGCTCACCCGGGACCCCGCGGTGGAGGGGGAGGGGCAGTACGCCTTCTTCGACTACGACCGCGACGTGCCGATCGTCGCGCTCACCGTGGCCTTCGCCGTCGTCGTGGTCGCGGTGGCCCGGCTGCGCGGGCTGGCCGCCCTCGTCGGGCTGGCGTTCGCGTTCACCGTGATGCTGCAGTTCCTGCTGCCGGGGCTGCTCGGTGACTCCTCGCCCACGATGGTCAGCCTGGTGGGGTCCTCGGCGATCATGTTCGTCGTCCTGTACCTGGCGCACGGGTTCTCCGCGCGGACGACGACGGCGCTGGTCGGCACGCTGTTCGGGCTGGCGCTGGTCGCCGTCCTCGGTGCCGTCGCGGTGTCCACCGCGCGGCTCACCGGGCTGACCAGCGAGGAGACCAACACGCTCAACGGGTTCGACCCGGGCATCGACTTCTCCGGCATCGTGCTCGCCGGTGTCGTCGTGGCCGGGCTCGGCGTGCTCAACGACGTGACGATCACCCAGGCCTCGGCGATCTGGCAGCTGCACGAGGTCGACCCGGGGATGACCTGGCGGGACCTCTACCGCCGCGGCATGGTCGTGGGCCGGGACCACATCGCCTCGACGGTCTACACGATCGTCTTCGCCTACGCCGGGGCCTCGCTGCCGCTGCTCACGCTCTTCGAGGTCTACGCCCAGCCGTGGGACGTCGTCCTGACCAGCTCCGCGCTCGCCGAGGAGGTGATCCGGACGCTGGTCGGCTCCATCGCGCTGGTCCTCGCCGTCCCCGTGACGACCGCGGCCGGCGCCTTCTTCGCCAAGGCCGCCGGCACCGCGGCCGGCACGGCCACCGAGCGGCGGGTGACCGCCCTGCGGGCCCGGTTCGCCCGGTGAGCCAGGCTGGTGGCGTGCCCCCGGACCTGCTGACCGCCGCCCGCGCCGCCCCCGGCTTCATGCCCGACGACGAGGGGACGGCGCTCTACGAGGCCGCCCGCACCGTCGCCGTCCCCGGGCCGCTGCTCGAGGTGGGCAGCTGGATGGGGAGGTCCGCGCTCTACCTGGCCGCGGCCGCCCGGGAGACCGGCCGGCAGGTGGTCACCGTCGACCACCACCGCGGGTCGGAGGAGCACCAGCCCGGCTGGGAGTACCACGACCCGTCGCTGGTCGACCCCGCCGTCGGGCTGGTCGACACCCTGCCGCGGTTCCGCCGGACCATCGCCGACGCCCGCGCCGAGGACATCGTCATCGCCGTCGTGGCCCGCTCCGAGGTCCTCGCCCCGCTGTGGACGACGCCGCTCGCGCTGCTGTTCCTCGACGGCAGCCACACCGAGGAGTCCGCGCGCCGCGACCAGGACGCCTGGGTGGCCAGGCTGGCCGTCGGCGGCACGCTGGCCATCCACGACGTCTTCCCCGACCCGGCCGACGGCGGGCAGGCGCCCTACGGCGTCTACCGGCGGGTGCTCGCCTCGGGCGACTTCACCGAGCTGCCGGGCACCGGGTCGCTGCGGCTGCTGCGCCGGGTCCGGTGACGGACCCACTGTCCGCCGAGCGGGCCGCGGCGGTGGCCCAGATCGCGGCGCTCACCCGCGAGTTCGACCAGGTCGTCGACGCATCCAGGCAGTCCAACGCCGACGACGAGCACGACCCGGAGGGCGCGACCATCGCCTTCGAACGGCAGCAGGTCGCCGCGCTGCTGGACTCGGCGCGCCGGCGGCTGGCCGACGTCGAGGCGGCGCTGGAGCGGCGGGCGGCCGGTGGCTACGGCGTCTGCGAGACCTGCGGCCGGCCGATCGCCCCCGAGCGCCTGGCCGCCCGCCCCGCCGCGCGCACCTGCATCGACTGCGCCCGCTGACGACCTCGGCTCGGCGGGACGTGCTCGCGTCGTCGTCCCGGGCCCGACGATGTGCGCTGGAGCGTGGTTCTCGGCCGAGGAACTGCGCATCCGCGCACACCGTCGGCGGAGCGCTGAGCCGCCGGGTCAGCTGACGTAGCGGCGGGCGGTGGAGGTCCGCTGGGTGTGCTCCAGCGCGGCGAACCGGGCCTCGGCGTGCGGCGGCAGCACCCGCCGTTCCCGCACCACCCACGGCAGCCCGCGCACCGCGGCCCACAGGCCCTGGGCGGTGACGCGGTCGCGCGGCAGGGTCCGCAGCAGGTGCCCGGTGCGGCGCAGCGCGGGACGCACCGGGCGGCGCAGCCACGTCGTCCACAGGGTGTTGCGGATGCCGTCACGGCGCCGGCGGTGGGAGTCCCGCGCCTTCGACGCCTGGTGGTGGACGGTGAGCGCGGGCAGGTAGCACAGCTCCCACCCGGCGGCGGCGAGGTCGCCGGCCATCAGCTCCTCCTCCCCGCCCAGCCACAGCCGCTCGGAAAAGCCGCCGACCCCGGTGAAGGCCTCCCGCCGGACCACCGAGGCGCCGGCCAGGAAGGAGCCCAGCGCCGGGCCGGGGAGCCAGTCCGCGCCCCGGACGGGGGAGTCCCGCAGCTCGGGCACGATCGGGTCCTCCCGGCCGCCGGGCTCGACCAGGATCCGCGCGGTCACCACCGCCAGCCGCGGGTGCGCGTCGAGGACGTCGGCCGCCGTCCGCAGCGAGCCCGGGTCCCACCAGGTGTCGTCGTCGCAGAACGCGACGTAGGCGGTGTCCACGCGGGCCACGCCGACGTTGCGGCCGATCGCGCCCAGGTTCTCCGGGCTCGCGACCAGCTCCACCTGCGGGAACCGCGCGGCCACCGCCGCCGCCGTCCCGTCGGTGGACCCGTTGTCGACCACGACGACGTGCGGCTGCTCCGGCAGGGCCACCAGCCGGGAGAGGGCGAGCAGCACCTCGTCGCGGCGCTGGTGGGTGATGACGACGACGGACACCCGCGGGTCGGGACCCGTATCGAGCTCCTGCGGCCTGGCCTCGGTGGCCGTCATGCCCCCGCCTCGGCCAGCACCCGCAGGTCGGCGCGCACGCCCTCCGGGACGACCCGGCGGCGGCGCAGCGCGGCCGGCACCTCCCGCAGCGCGCGCAGCAGCCCCCGCCGCTCGGGCCCGGTGCGCACCGCGGTGAGCACCAGGCGGCCCACCTCCGGCCACGGACGGCGCATCAACGCGGTGAGCAGCCGGCTGCGCCAGATCGCCGCCCGCCGCTGTTCCGGGGCGTGCCGCTTCGTCGAGGGGTGGTGGTGCACGGTCACGCCGTCGACGTAGGCGATGCCCCAGCCGGCCGCGGCCAGGTCCAGCGAGAGCCGCTCCTCCTCGCCGGGGAAGCGGACGACGGGGTCGAACCCGCCGACGGCGAGGAAGGCCCCGGTGCGCACCATCGCGCCGCAGGCGATGAAGCCGAGCAGCGCCGGACCGGGCAGGTCGTCCGGCGTCCCCAGCGGGCTGCGCGCCAGCTCGGAGCAGAACGAGTCGAGCCGCTCCTCCGGACCGACGAGGATCCGCGCGTTGAGCACCGCCAGCCGCGGGTGCGCGCGCATCACCGCCACGGCGCGCGCCAGGTCGCCGGGCGCCCACCACGAGTCGTCGTCGGCGAAGGCCACGAACTCGGTGCCGGCCCGCTCGACGCCGAGCGTGCGCGCGTAGGAGCCGACGTTGCGCTCCAGCGGGACGACGGTCACCCCGGGCAGCGCCGCGCGCACCGCCTCGACCGTGCCGTCGGTGGACGCGTTGTCGACCAGCACGACCGGCGCCTCGTGGCGCGGCAGGGTGCGCAGCAGGTCCTCGCGGCGGTTCTGGCTCATGACGACGACGGCGACCTGCGGATCGGGCCGGCCCTCCTGCAGGGTCCCGCCGCGAGCTTCGATCGGCCCTCCTGCAGGGTCCCGCCGCGAGCTCGCGAGGGGCGGGGGGCAGGAGGGTCCTTCACGGGGGGTAGGAGGGTCCTTCTTCACGGCCTCCCCCTGCCCGCGGCGCCGGGCAGCCAACCGGCGGTCTCCTGTGACGTCTCCGTCCCGGCCGCGGGCAGCGCCCCGGGGTCGGTGAACAGACCCGACGCCGCGGTCGCGCCGGACAGCGCGTCGGCGGCGAGGACCACGGCGGCCGCGGTCCACGTCGTCCGCTCCACCGGCCAGCGGGCGTCGTCGGGGTAGACGTACCCGGTCCAGTACGACCCGTCGTCGGCGCGCAGGTGCTGCATGGCGGCGACCTGCTCCAGCGCGGCGTCCGGCCGGCCCGCGGCGGCCAGCGCGAGCGCCAGCTCGCAGGTCTCCGCGCCGGTGACCCACGGCCGGTCGGCTACGCAGCGCGCGCCCAGCCCGGGGACGACGAAGCGGTCCCAGTCGGCCGCCAGGCGGGCGTCGGCCGCGGTGCCGGTCACCGCCCCGCCGAGCACGGGGTAGTACCAGTCCATCGAGTAGCGCGACCGGTCGGCGAAGGCCTCGGGCCGGGTGCGCAGCGCGGCGCCGAGGCCGACCACCGCGAGCTCCCAGTCCGGCTGGGCCGCCCCGACGAGCCCGGCCAGCGCGACCCCGCAGCGCAGCGCCTGGAACAGGCTGGCGTTGCCGGTGAGCAGCGCGGTGTCGTCGGCGGTGCCGTCGGGGCGCAGCGCCCAGCCGATCGCGCCACCGGGCAGCTGCATGCGGGTGACCAGGTCCAGGCCACGGCGCACGGTGGGCCACAGCGTCGCGACCAGCTGCTCGTCGCCGGTGAGCAGCCAGCTGTGCCAGACGCCGACGGCGAGGTAGCCGGCGTGGTTGCTCTCCGCGGCGGGGGAGACGACCGCGCCGTCCCGGTACTCGGCGGGCCACGACCCGTCGGACCGCTGGCGGCGGGCCAGCCAGCGGTAGGCCGCCCGCGCCCGGTCGTGCTCGCCGCCGAGGTCCAGCGCCATCGCGGCCTCGACCATGTCCCACGGGTCGAGCCGGCCGCCGCGGAACCACGGGATCGCGCCGTCGTCCCCCTGCTCGGCGGCGATCGCCGCGACGGTGGCGCGCACCTGCCGGCCGGTCAGCACACCGGGCAGCTCGGGGAGCGGCTCAGACAGCGGTCCGCTCCAGCCCGGGCTCGCTGACCGCGGCCGGCACCGCCGGCTTCTCCGCGTACACGACCAGGCTCTTGCCGATCACCGGGTCGAGCAGCCGCTCGGCGGTGCGGGTCACCCACGGCCGCTCCGTCAGGTCCCACACCAGCAGCCGGTGGTAGGCGCGGACTGCGGCGGGGTCCCGCTCGACGCCGACGGCGCACCTGAGCCACCAGAACGGCGCGTGCAGCGCGTGCGCGTGGTGCTGCGCGCCGGGCACCAGGCCCGCCGCGGACAGCCGGGCCCGCAGCTCGTCGCCGCGGTATATGCGGACGTGGCCGCCCTCGTTGGCGTGGTACTCGTCCGACAGCGCCCAGCAGACCCGCTCCGGCCCGTACCGCGGCACGGTCACCGCGACGGTGCCCCCTGGCCGGAGCACGCGGGCGATCTCGGCCATCGCGGTCGCGTCGTCCGGGATGTGCTCGAGCACCTCGGAGGCGATGACCCGGTCGACGCTCGCGTCGGGGAAGGGCAGGGCCAGCAGGTCGCCGCGCACCACCTCGTAGCGGGCACCCGCCGGGGCCTCGCCCGCCTCGGCGATCGCGCCCAGCCAGCGCTTCGTCGTCCGCACCTCGGACTCGCCCCGGTCGACGGCGACCACGCGGGCGCCGCGGCGGTAGGCCTCGAAGGCGTGCCGGCCCTCGCCGCAACCCAGGTCCAGGACGGTCATCCCCGGCCGCAGGTCGAGCAGGTCGTAGTCGACGGTCAGCACGGGACGCCTCTCCGCTGCAGCACCTCGCGGTACCACTCCGCCGTCCGCTCGGCGGTCGAGCGCCAGGTGTAGGAGGCCAGGACGCGCCGCCGACCGGCCCGGCCCAGCTGGTCGGCGAAGGACGGCGAGTCGAGGACCAGCTGCAGCGCCGCGGTCAGCTCGCCGACGTTCCCCGCCCGCACCCGCAGGCCGGCCTTCCTCCCCACGACCTCGGGCAGCGCCCCGGCGTCGGTCGTGACCAGTGCGGTGCCGCAGGCCATCGCCTCGATCGCCGGCAGGGAGAAGCCCTCGTACAGGGAGGGGATGGCGACGACGGCGGCCGACTGCAGCAGCCGCACCAGGTCGGCCTCGGGCAGCGGGCCGGTGAAGCGGACGGCGTCGCGCAGGGCCAGCCGGTCCAGCGCGGTCTCGGCCGGTCCGCCGGGGCGCGCCGTGCCGACCACGGTCAGCCGCACCGCCCGCTCGGTGCGCAGCTTGGCCACCGCCTCCAGCAGGTGCACCAGCCCCTTGAGCGGGACGTCGGCGCTGGTGGTGACCACGATCGAGTCGGGGTCGCGGGGGCGGTCGGCCGGCGGCGGGGTGAAGACGTCGGGGTCGATGCCCACCGGGATGACGCGGATGCCCTCGGCCGGGACGCCGAGGTGGCTCTCGATGTCGCGGCGGGAGTTCTCCGAGACGGTGGTGACACCGTCCAGGTGCGGGGCCACGCGGGCCTGCATGCGGGTGAAGCCGTACCAGCGGCGCAGCGTGAGCCGGCGGCGCAGCGAGGGCGCCGCGGCCAGCTCCAGGTCGCGGTCGATGGCGACCGGGTGGTGCACGGTGGCCACGGTCGGGATGCCGGCGCGGGTCAGCTGCAGCAGGCCCGAGCCCAGGCACTGGTTGTCGTGCACCAGGTCGAACAGCGGCGCCCGGGGGAGGAGCAGCCGGGCCACCCGGAGGCTGAAGGTCAGCGGCTCGGGGAAGCCCGCCGTGCACATCGTGGCGTACTCGAGCAGGTCGACCCGGTCGCGGAACTCCGAGGGCCGGGGGGTGCGGAACGGGTCGGGTTCCCGGTAGAGGTCCAGGCCGGGCACCCGGGTGAGCGGCACGCCGTCGTCCAGCTCGGGGTAGGGCTGGCCGCTGAACACGGTGACCCCGTGACCGAGGGCGGTGAGCTCGCGGGACAGCGCCCGGACGTAGATCCCCTGACCGCCGCTGTGCGGCTTGCTCCGGTAGGACAGCAGTGCGATGCGCAACGGCCGTCCCATGGTCGGCGACTCTAACCAGCCCTGGTCACCGACCGTTGCGGGGAGCCCTGGGCTGCGGCGCCGCCGCCGGCCTGACAGGATCGCGGCCGTGCTGCGCCACGTCGTCCTCTTCACCTGGTCCGATGACGCCGACGAGGAGCGCCGGGAGCAGACCCTGGCCGCCCTCCGCCGGCTCCCCGAGGAGGTGGGCGGGATGACCTCCTTCGCGGTCGGCCCCGACGCCGGGCTGCGCGAGGGGAACGCGCACACCGCCCTGGTGGCCGACTTCCCCGACGTCGAGGCCTGGCAGCGGTACGCCGCCGACCCGGTGCACCTGCAGGTCATCGCCGACCACGTCACGCCGATCCTCGCCGCGCGCACCGCCGTCCAGTACGAGGTCTGAAGAAGGACCCCCTGCCCCCCGCCACTCGCGAGCTCGCGGCGGGACCCTGCAGGGGGCCGTTCCAGTCCCTCACCGGGCTCGCGGGGGGACCCTGCAGGGGGCCGACGGGGGCGGGCGTCCACAGCCGCCCCGCCGGTCCACAGATCTCCCCGCGCGGCCCTCCGGGCGGGCGCGGCGGCGAGGGTCGGGCGCATGGACGACCCCACACGCGCCGTCGTGCGCCTCACCGACTCCGCGGAGCTCGCCGCCGCTCTGCCCCACCTCGTCGGCTTCCACCCGCACGAGTCCGTCGTGCTGGTGGCCCTCGGCGGGCTGACCGGCAACCGGGTGGGCCTCACCGTCCGCGCCGACCTGCCCGCGCGGGATGACTCCGCCGCGGTCGTGGCCGCGCTGGCGAGCAGCGTGGCCACCGACGATCCCGCCGGGGTCGTGGTCGCCGTGGTCTCGGAGGCCGCCGACGAGTCCGAGCCCCTGCCCGGCGGCGAGGCCTCCGCCGGGCTGCCGCACCGCGACGTCGTGCACGACGCCGTCGTCGCGCTGGCCGGCCTGGACATCCCGGTGCGGGACACGCTGCTCGTGCGCGGCGGGCGGTGGTGGTCCTACGACTGCCCGGAGCCCTGCTGCGCACCCGGGGCCGGCGAGCCGCTGCCCGGCGGCGTGTCCGCGCTGGCCGCCGCCTCGGTCGGCGCCGGGCAGGTGGTGGAGCGCGACCGGTCGGCCCTCGAGGCGCGGATCGCCCCGCTCGACGGCCCCGCCCGGGCCGCGATGGAGGGCACCGTCTGGCGGCTGGTCGACCGCCGCGCCGCGGCCGCGCTGGACGCCCCGGACGCCGAGGCCCGCCGCTCGTGGGACGCCGTGCTGCGCGCGCTCCGCCGCTGCGGGCCCGGCGGGGGCCGGGTGCCCGACCGGGAGGTCGCCGCGGTGCTCTGGGCGCTGGCCGACGTCCGGGTGCGCGACCGCGCGCTCACCCTGGCCCTGGGGGACGACGCCGCCGCGGCCGAGGTGCTGTGGACCGAGTGCACCCGCCGCGGCCCGGCGCCCCTGGACGCCGCGCCCGCGACGCTGCTGGCGGTGAGCGCGTGGCTGCGCGGGGACGGCGCCATGGCCAACGTCGCGCTGGAGCGGGCCCTGGACAGCCGTCCCACCTACCGGCTGGCCCGGCTGCTCGCCCAGGGGCTGGCGGCCTGCCTCCCCCCGGCCGAGCTGCGCGGGATGCTCACCTCGGTGTCGGCCGGCCCGGGCGAGGTCTGGGCGGCGGGGTGAGCCTCACAGCAGCTCGGGCCGGCGCCACTGCTGGCCGTGCACGTGCTCGGCCAGGAAGGCGAGCACGGTGTCGTACCAGACCCGCGCGTTCCCCGGCGTGAGCACCCAGTGGTTCTCGTCGGGGAAGTAGAGGAACCGGGAGGGGACGCCGCGCTTCTGCAGGTCGTACCAGAGCCGCAGCGCCTCCCCGATCGGGACGCGGTAGTCGCGGTCACCGTGGACGACCAGCATCGGCGTGCGGATGGCGTCGGCGAAGCGGTGCGGCGAGTGCTGCTCGTAGCGCTCCGGCCGGCGCAACGGGTCGCCCCACTCCTTCTCCCAGTAGTAGGCCGCGTCGGTGGTGCCCGCGAAGGTGTCCACGTCCCACAGGCTGGCGTGGGTGACGATCGCGGCGAACCGGTCGGTCTGGGTGGCCACCCAGTTGGCCATGTAGCCGCCGAAGGAGCCGCCCATCGCGGCGGTCCGCGTCTCGTCGATCTCCGGGCGCTGCTCGGCGGCGTCCACGGCGGCCATCAGGTCGGTGTAGGGCGCCTCGCCCCACCTGCCCCAGCCGCGGCGGACGAAGTCCTGCCCGTACCCCTGCGACAGCGCCGGGTCGGGCAGCAGGACGGCGTAGCCGCGGGCGGCCAGCACCCACGGGCACCACCGCCAGGACCACGAGTTCCAGCTCATCAGCGGCCCGCCGTGGATCCACAGCACCAGCGGCGCCGGGCGCTCGGCCGACGCCCCCTCGGGCAGCACCAGCCACGAGTGCACGGTCGCGCCGTCGGGTGCGGTGGTCTCGAACTCGTGCAGCGTGCCGGGCAGCGGGGCGAGCGTGCCGGGGCTGGGCAGCGGCTCGGGGTGCTGGCCGGTGGCCTCCGGGTCCAGCCGGACCGGGGCGGGCGGCTCGTCGTAGGCCGAGCGCAGCGCGTAGAGGGCGCTGCCGTCGCGGGCCACCTGCAGGTCGCTGTAGGACCCGTCGGTGGTCATCCGCACCGGCTCGCCGCCGCCCACCGGCACGCGGAACAGGGCGTGCCGGCCGCCGTCGTCGGCGAGGAAGTAGACGGCCGTCCCGTCGGCGCCGAACTGCGGGGCCGAGGGCCAGCGGTCGAAGCCGGCGGTGAGCTCCCGCGCGGTCGCGGTGGCGACGTCGACGTGCAGCAGGGTGTGGTCGGGCGGCTCGTCGTAGCTCGACAGGGACTCCCGGCCGCAGACGACCGCGGTGCCGTCGGGGGAGAAGCGCGGCGAGTGCAGGTCGGCCAGCGGGTCGTCGACCAGCACGCGGGTGTCCCCGGTCGCGGTGTCCAGCAGCACCAGCCGGTCGCGCTGCCCGGCCGGGCCGTCGGGCACCGTCTCCACGCGCACCAGGGACCGGCCGTCGGGGGACAGGTGCAGCGCGCCCCCCGCGCCGGCCGGCGGGACGGCGTCGGGTGTCAGGTCCCGCAGCTCGACCGTGGTCCGCTCGGCGCCGGCGGGCTCGTCGGCGGGCAGTGCCCCGACCCAGAACAGGTGCGGGGTGGCCGGGCCGAGGTCGGCGTCCCAGTACCTCACCGGGTAGGCCTCGTGCAGGATCGCGCTGACCCCGGCCTCCTTGCGCTGCTTCCGGCGCTCCGCGTCGGCCTCCGCGTCGGCCGCGCCCGGCATGGCCGAGGCGGTCACCACCACCTGGCCGGTGTCCGCGGCGACGGCCACGCCGCCGATCCCGCCCGGGTGGGTGAGCACCGGCCGGGCCTCGCCGCCGTCCGCGGGCAGCGCCCACAGCGCGGGCTTCGGGTCGTCGGCGCCCTCACCGGCCCCCGGGTCGGGACGGGTGGAGGTGAACAGCAGCGAGCCGTCGGGCGCCCACACCGGCGAGGACTCGCCCGGTGCGCTGCGGGTGAGCCGGCGCGCGGGCCGCCGTCCCCCCGGGTCGACCTCCCACAGGGCCGACTGCCACTTCGTGCCCTCGCGGTCGAGGGTCTGCACCGCGACGGCCAGCCGCCGCCCGTCGGCCGACAGCGCCAGCCCGGCGATCCGCGGCAGGGCGACGAAGGACGCCAGGTCGGCGAAGGGGGAGGCGGCGGGCGGGGCGTCGGTGGGCTCGCTCACCGGGCCCACCGTAGGAGCCGGGCGAGCGCGGTCCCCGTGCAGGGTCCCGCCGCGAGCCCGGCGAGGTGCGGGAACGGCCGCCCGTCAGGAGCCCGCGCCGAGCGGGCGAGGCGTGGGGGGAAGGGTGGTCCTCTTTCAGAGGCGGGGGGCCGCCTCGACCGGGGTGAGCTCCTCGTCGAGGGCGCTGACGAACACGTGCTGGGCGACGCCCGCCGGCAGCACGTTGCCGTCGAGGCTGACCGTGCCGGCGGTCAGCTGCGCGACGGCGGTCATGCCCGGGCGCAGGCCCTGGTCGGCCAGCTGCCGCAGGAGCTCGTTGTCCTCCTGCAGCTGCTCGCTGATCCGCTTGATCTCCACGCGGCGCCCCTCGGGGGTGGCCGTGGTCGACAGCAGCGTGAGGGCGTCGAGCACCGCGGAGGTCTCCCCGCCCAGGGCGTCCAGGCCCGGGATCGGGTTGCCGAAGGGGGACACGGTCGGGTTGCCGAGCAGGGTGAGCAGCTTGCGCTCCACGGCCTCGCTCATGACGTGCTCCCAGCGGCACGCCTCCTCGTGCACGTCGGCGTAGTCCAGGCCGATGACGTCGACCAGCAGGCACTCGGCGAGGCGGTGCTTGCGCATCACCGCGGTGGCCAGCTGCCGCCCGGACTCCGACAGCTGCAGGTGCCGGTCGCCCTCGACGGTCAGCAGGCCGTCGCGCTCCATCCGCGCGACCGTCTGGCTCACCGTGGGGCCGCTCTGGTGCAGCCGCTCGGCGATGCGGGCGCGGAGGGGGACGATCCCCTCCTCCTCCAGCTCGAAGATCGTGCGGAGGTACATCTCGGTGGTGTCGATGAGGTCGTTCACAGGTCTCCTCCGTGTCGTCCCCGATGGTACGGAAGGAGAGCGCGCGCCCGCTTCCGCGACGGCGTCGTCGCAGGCACGCCCCGACCGTCCCGACCGCCCCGGCGGTAGCGTCGCCGAGGACATCGCCGTCAGCGTCAGGGAGTGTCCCGTGAGTGACTCCGTCGCCGTCGTCTGGGACGACGCGCTGCTCGGTTACACGATGGGCGGGGACCACCCGCTGCACCCGGTTCGGCTCGACCTGACGATGCGGCTGGCCGACTCGCTCGGGGTGCTGGCCACCGACCGGCTGCGGGTGCTGCGGCCCACGCCGGCCGACGTCGACCTGCTCACCCGGGTGCACGACCCGGCCTACCTCGACGCGGTGAAGCGCGCCCCGGCCGACCCCGGTGTGGGCCACGGCCTGGGGACGACGGACAACCCCGTCTTCGACGGCATGTACGACGCCGCCGCGCTGATCACCGGCGGCAGCGTGCTGGCCGCCCAGGAGGTGCACGCCGGCCGGGCGCAGCACGCGGTCAACATCTCCGGCGGGCTGCACCACGCGATGCGCGACCGCGCCTCGGGCTTCTGCGTCTTCAACGACGCCGCGGTCGCCATCCAGTGGCTGCTGGACCAGGGGCACCAGCGGATCGCCTACGTCGACCTCGACGTCCACCACGGCGACGGCGTGCAGGCGGTCTTCTACGGCGACCCGCGGGTGCTGACCGTCAGCATCCACCAGACGCCGCTGACCCTCTTCCCCGGCACCGGGTTCCCCGAGGAGACCGGCGACCCCGACACGGCGCTGGGCAGCGCGGTCAACCTGGCGCTGCCCAACGGCACCGACGACTCCGGCTGGCTGCGGGCCTTCCACGCGGTCGTGCCCAGCGTCCTCAAGGCGTTCCGGCCGGAGATCCTGGTGACCCAGTGCGGCTGCGACGCCCACCACGAGGACCCGCTGGCCGACCTCGCCCTGACCATCGACGGGCAACGGGCGGGCTACCGCGCGGTCCACGAGCTGGCCCACGAGATCTGCGACGGCCGCTGGATCGCCCTCGGTGGCGGCGGGTACGGCCTGGTGCGCTGCGTGCCACGGGCCTGGACCCATCTGATCGCCGAGGCCGCCGACGCCCGGCTGGACCCGGCCACCGAGATCCCCGAGTCCTGGCGGGAGGACGTCGTGCGCCGCGGGCTGCGTGCGCGGCCGCCCACGCACATGACCGAGGGCGGCTACACCGGCTTCGCGCACTGGGACCCGTTCACCGAGTCCCGCGTCGACCGGGCCATCTCGCGCACCCGCACCGCCGCGTTCCCCTACTTCGGCCTGGACCCGGACGACCCCCGTGACTGAACAGAGCACCCAGACCCCGCCGGCCGGGTCGCTGGACACGCCCCAGGAGGCCCCGCAGCCACCCGCGCACTGGGAGGCCGACATCATCGCCGCCGACGGCGGCACGGTGCACCTGCGCCCGATCCAGCCCGAGGACGCCGACGGCCTGGTCGGGCTGATGGACCGCAGTTCCGACCAGACCCGCTACTACCGGTTCTTCGGGCCGATGAAGCGGCTGTCGGACAAGGACCTGCACCGCTTCACCCACGTCGACCACGACTCCCGGGTCGCCTTCGTGCTGGTGCTCGGCGACCAGGTCATCGGCGTGGGCCGGTACGACCGCTACCCGGGGACCGACGACGCCGAGGTCGCCTTCCTCGTCGAGGACGCGCACCAGGGCCGCGGGCTGGGCTCGGTGCTGCTCGAGCACCTGGCCGCTGCCGCACGGGAGCGGGGCATCACGAACTTCGTCGCCGAGGTGCTGGCGCAGAACAACCGGATGGTCCGGGTCTTCCTCGACGCCGGGTACACCCCCACCCGGTCCTACGAGGAGGGCGTCGTCCACCTCACCTTCCCCATCGCGCCGACCGAGACCGCCCTGCAGGTGGCCTACGAGCGCGAGCAGCGCAGCGAGTCGCGGTCGATCGCGCGGCTGCTCACCCCGTCGTCGGTCGCCGTGGTGGGCGCCAGCAACGACGAGGGCAAGCTCGGCAACGCCGTCCTGCGGCACCTGCTCGACCTCGGCTTCGAGGGGCCGGTCTACCCGGTCAACCCGGGCACCCGGCACGTGCGCGGGGTCCCGGCCTACGCCGGCATCGAGGACATCCCCGACGACGTCGACCTCGCCGTCCTCGCGGTGCCCGCCGACGAGGTGGCCGACGTCGTCGAGGCGTGCCGGCGCAAGCGGGTCCACGGGCTGGTGGTCATCTCCGGCGGTTTCGGCGAGTCCGGCCCGGAGGGGCGCGCACGCGAGCGGCAGCTCGTGGCCGCGGCGCGCGCCTCGGGCATGCGGGTGGTCGGCCCCAACTGCCTGGGCATCGTCAACACCGACCCGGCGGTGCGGCTCAACGCCAGCCTGGCGCCGCGGGTGCCCGGCCGCGGCCGGGTCGGCTTCTTCGCCCAGTCCGGTGCGCTCGGCTCGGCGCTGCTCGGGCAGGCGCGCAACCGCAACATCGGCCTGTCCAGCTTCGTCTCCGCGGGCAACCGCGCCGACGTCAGCGGCAACGACCTGCTGCAGTACTGGGCCACCGACCCGGGCACCGAGGTCGTGCTGCTGCACCTGGAGAGCTTCGGCAACCCGCGCAAGTTCGCCCGGCTGGCCCGCCGCGTGGGCCGCACCAAGCCGGTCGTCGCGGTGAAGAGCGGCCGGCACGTGCGGCTGACCGAGGGGCTCGCCGGTACCTCGGTGGCGGTGCCGGAGGAGTCGGTGGCCGCGCTGTTCGCCTCCGCCGGCGTCATCCGGGTGGAGACGCTCGCGCAGCTGTTCGACGTCGGCACGCTGCTGGCCCACCAGCCGCTGCCCGCCGGGGACCGGGTCGCGGTGGTCGGGAACTCCACCGCCATGGGCTGGCTGGTCACCGATGCCGTCCTGGAGAACGGGCTGCAGCCGGCCCACGAGGCGCCGACCGACATCGGCGCCGGCGGCTCGGCCGAGGACTTCCGCGCCGCGCTGCAGGGTGCGGTCGACGACGAGGCGGTGGACGCGGTGGTGGCGGTGTTCCTGCCGCCGGTGAGCCGCGGTTCGGCCGAGTTCGGCCGCGCGCTGCGCGAGGTCGCCGTCGGTGCGGACAAGCCGATCGTCGCCACCTTCCTCTCGACCGAGGGCATCCCGGCCGAGCTCGTGCTCCCCGGGGAGGACGGGGCGCCGGCCCGCGGCTCGGTGCCGTCCTTCTCCACCCCCGAGCGGGCGGTGATCGCGCTGGCCAAGGTGGCGCAGTACGCCGCCTGGCGGCGGCGGCCGGTCGGTGAGGTGCCCGAGCTCGAGGGCATCGACGAGCAGACCGCCCGGGACGTCGTGCTGCGTGCGCTCGCCGCGGCGCCCGGCGGCCGGGCGCTGAGTGACGACGAGCTGATCGTGCTGCTGGCCGCGTACGGGATCCCGCTGCTGGGCACCCGCACGGTCACCGACGCCGATGCGGCGGCCGCCGCGGCCGAGCAGATCGGCTACCCGGTGGTGCTCAAGTCGACGGCGCCGTGGCTCCGGCACCGTTCCGACCTCGGTGGGGTGCGGCTGGACCTCACCGACGCCGAGGCGGTGCGGGCGGCCTTCGCGGCGATCCCGTCGGGCGACCCGGTGATCGTGCAGGAGATGGCCGCACCCGGCGTGGCCACGGTCGTCGAGATCGTCGACGACCCGTCCTTCGGCGCGCTGGTCAGCTTCGGCCTCGGCGGCGTGGCCACCGACCTGCTCGGCGACCGCGCCTACCGCACCCTGCCGCTGACCGATCTGGACGCCGCCGAGCTGGTGCGCGCCCCGCGGGCCTGGCCGCTGCTCAACGGCTACCGCGGCTCCGAACCGGTCGACGTGGCGGCGCTGGAGAACCTGCTGCTGCGGGTCGCCCGGCTCGCCGACGACCTGCCCGAGGTGCTGCAGCTGAGCCTGGAGCCGGTCATCGTCGGTCCGCCGCACCCGTGGCACGGCGGGCGGTCGCTGGTCGTGGCCGGCGCCGCCGTCCGCGTCGGCCCGCCCACCGGGCGCGTCGACCCCGGACCCCGCCGCATGCGCAACCCGATGTGATCTGTCGTCACCGATGATCAGGTGAGCTCACCGTCGCGGGTCCTGGCTCACCGTCGACGGTGAGCCAGGACGTAGGAGGATCAGCCCAGCTGATCATCGAGGGCCCCGCCCGCGGCGCCGTTGCTCGCGGAGCGACCCACCTGCCTGGGCCGCTCTGGAGACGGCGAGAGCCGGCCACCTCGCGGTGACCGGCTCTCGCCGTGCCCGGGTTCAGGCCAGGTAGTCGCGCAGCGCGTCGGCGCGCTGCGGGTCGCGCAGCTTGGCCATCGTCTCGCGCTCGATCTGGCGGACCCGCTCGCGGGACAGGCCGAACTGCTTGCCGATCTGCTCCAGCGTGCGCGGCTGGCCGCCGTCCAGGCCGAACCGGAGCACGACCACGTCGCGCTCGCGGTCCTCCAGCGTGGAGAGCACGGTGCGCACGTCGCCCTTCATCATCTGGAACGCCACGGCGTCCTCGGCGACCGCGGCGTCGGCGTCCTCGATGAAGTCACCGAGCCGGGACTCCTCGTCGGCGCCCACCGTCTGGTCCAGCGACACCAGGTCGCGGGAGTACTCCAGCAGCTCGGTGATCCGCTCCGGGGTCATGTCGAGCTCCAGGCCCAGCTCCTCGGCGGTGGGCTCGCGCTCCAGCTCCTGGTGGATCCGGCGGCGGGTGCGCACCACCTTGTTGACCTGCTCGGCGAGGTGCACGGGCAGCCGGATGGTGCGGCCGGAGTCGGCCATCGCGCGGGTGATCGCCTGGCGGATCCACCACGTCGCGTACGTCGAGAACTTGAAGCCCTTGGTGTAGTCGAACTTCTCGACCGCCCGGATGAGGCCGACGTTGCCCTCCTGGATGAGGTCCAGGAACGTCATACCGTGGCCGGTGTAGCGCTTGGCCACCGAGACGACCAGGCGCAGGTTGGCCTCCAGCAGGTGCCGCTTGGCGGCCTTGCCGTCGGCGGCCAGCGCCTTGTAGTCCCGCTGCAGGGCAGGGGTCAGCTGCCGCTCGACCAGCAGGCGCTCGGCGTACAGGCCGGCTTCGATCCGCTTGGAGAGCTCGACCTCCTGCTCGGCGGTCAGCAGCGCGGTCTTGCCGATGGTGTTGAGGTACACCCGGACGAGGTCGGTCGAGACCAGACCGCTCGTGTCCGGCTCACGCCGGGGCGAGCGCACCTCGAGGGTGTCGGTGGTGGAAGACTGCAGCAGCGTCACGATCTGTCTTCGTCCTTGCCTTCGTATCGGATGCACACCGTCGGTCGTCGATGGGCGACGGTGCACCCGGGCGTCGGGGTCCGGGCCACTCGCCCGGCCCTGTGCAGCCGGTGAGCCCCCGCTCTGTGTCCCTGTGGTACGCCCAGTCCAACGGCTTCGACCGGGCCGGGTGTTCCACGGATGCCCGTTTCACAGCAAATGCACAGGGCGTGTGTCGCGTCACGCTGCCTTACCCCGTCCGGACGGCGGTCAGACCTCCAGCAGCAAGGTCATCGGCCCTTCGTTCACCGACGAGACGAGCATCCGGGCCCCGAACACGCCGGTGGCCACCTCGGTGCCGCGGCGGCGCAGCTCGGCGACCACCTCCGCCACCAGCGGTTCGGCCACCTCGCCGGGGGCGGCGTCGGCCCACGAGGGACGGCGGCCCTTCCGCGTGTCGGCGTAGAGGGTGAACTGGCTGACGACCAGCACCGGCAGGCCCAGGTCGCCGACCGACCGGGCGCCGTCGTCGGTGGGGAAGACCCGCAGCTCGTGCACCTTGCGCGCCAGCGCCCGGGCCCGGTCCACGCCGTCCTCGCGGCCCACGCCGACCAGGGCCAGCAGCCCGCGGCCGATCTCGCCGACGACCGCGCCGTCCACCGTCACCGCCGCCGTACCGACCCTGCTCACCACCGCGCGCACCGGGACATCCTCCGGTCGGGCAGGATCGCGGGCGTGCCCACCCTGCGCCTCACCCAGGACGCCGCCGCCGACGAGCTGCTCGGTCGCGACCCGCTGGCCCTGCTGCTCGGGATGCTGCTGGACCAGCGAAGCGCTTAGCCAGTAGGTAGGGGACCCGCGATGCAGGGCCAGTGGCACCGCACGTCCGCCGCGTACGGGCGGGATGCGGCCCTCAATGAGGCGGGCGCGGGCAGCGCCTGGGTGTTTCTCTGGTGCGAAGGCAAGGTGTCGAGGTCCACCGATGAGCCGCAGGACTCGGACGCTGTCGACTACGCCAGAACGCATCTCATCGAGCCCGCCGAGCGGGAGCGCCTCTTCGCCAAGGCACGACGCAAGGGGCGCACCAAGACTGTCGTCATGGCGGAGCGTTGGGAGGACGACCGCGGTCGTCCGCTCATCGTCTTCTACGAGACCGGGCCCTATCTGCTGCCTGACCGTCCTGAGCCGGACCGCTTCTAGAACGCGGCTGGCCGTCGGTCGCCCGCGCCTTGCCACCCGGTGCACGATGTCCGAGTGACCCTGTGGTTGACGGACGACGACCAGGCCAACGCGCTGCTGGAGAACGACCCGCTCGCACTGCTCCTCGGCATGCTGCTCGACCAGCAGTTCCCCATGGAGCGGGCGTTCTCCGGGCCGCGGCTGCTGGCCGACCGGATGGGGGTCGACACGCTCTCGGCAGCCGCCGTCGCCGAGGCCGACCCCGACCAGCTGACGGCCTGGTTCCAAGGGCCGCCCGCCGTGCACCGCTACCCGGGCTCGATGGCCGGCCGGGCGCAGGCGGTCTGCCGGCTGCTCGTCGAGCGCTACGACGGCCGTGCCGAGCGGCTGTGGGCCGACGTCCCCGACGGCGCGACCCTGCTGGCGCGGATCGGCGAGCTGCCCGGCTTCGGTGCGCAGAAGGCGAGGATCTTCGTCGCGCTGCTCGGCAAGCAGTACGGCGTGAACCCGCCGGGGTGGCGGGAGGCCGCCGGCGACTACGGCCAGGACGGCTCGCGGCGGTCGGTCGCGGACATCACCGGCCCCGAGTCGCTGGCCGAGGTGCGGGCGTTCAAGCAGCAGGCCAAGCAGGCGGCGAAGGCGGCCGTGACCTCCTGAGATGCAACGCCGGGGTGCCTGCATCGCGCGCGATCCGGTGGCACGATGGGCGGCGGACCCCGGGCTGTACGGGGACCCGGGCGCCGTCGGGACGCCGGGCACCGCAGCCCGCGGAGGGGATCCGCCGCACCCACGGGGGACGGCGGTAGGGAGGAAGCCCGTGGCCTCGAGCCAGCAGCCCGCACGATCCCGCCGACCGGAGCCGGTGCTCATCACCGAGGCGGCGCCGAGCCTGTCCGAGCAGCACGCGGCCCGGAAACGCCGGTACGTGCTCACCATGGCCGTCCGCGCCGTGAGCCTGGTCCTGGCGGCGGTCTTCTACCAGGTCCTCTGGCTGGCGCTCATCTTCGCCGTCCTCGGTACCGTGCTGCCCTGGATCGCGGTGATGATGGCCAACGACCGGCCGCCGAAGAAGAAGCTCGACGTGCACCGCTACGACCCGCCCCGGCCGGACCGGATCCTGGAGAACCCGGCACGCCCGGGCCGCATCATCGAGCACTGAAGAAGGACCACCCTTCCCCCCCACGCCTCGCATGCTTGGCGCGGGCCCCTGAAGGGTGGCCGTTCCAGCAACTCACCTGGCGCCCGGCCGGGCGACGACGGCCGCCGCCCGGGCCAGCCCGGCCTCCAGCGCCGCGGCCGGGTCGCCGTCCGGGTCGCCCGACCACACGGCCAGCAGCCCGGCGGTGAACGCGTCGCCGGCGCCGGTGGTGTCGACGACGTGCGCCGGGTGGGCCGGGCGGTGCACCAGCCGGTCGCCCGCAGCCCACAGCGCGCCCTCGGCGCCCAGCGTCACGACCGCGACGGGATGGCGTGCCGCGAGCGCCTGGGCGGCCGCCGCCGGGTCGGCGCAGCCGGTGAGCAGCCGGGCCTCGTCCGCGTTGGGCAGCACCAGCGTGGCCGCGGCGGTGTCGGCGAGCCACCGGTCCACGCCGTAGCCGGCCAGCGGTCCGGTGGAGGCCGGGTCCACCGAGACGGTGCAGCCGGCCTCCGTTGCGGCCGCCAGGGCGGCGAGCCCCGCGGCGCGCGGCCCGGCGGTGAAGAGCGTGTAGCCGGACAGGTGCAGGTGCCCGCCGGAGGCCGGCACCGGGACGTCGCCCGGCTCCAGCGCCAGGTTGGCGCCGCGGTCGGCGAGCATGCTCCGCTGCCCGTCCGGCTCGACCAGGCTCACGATCGTCCCGGTGGCCGCGCCGGGGACCCTCCGTACGGCCGGCGTCACCCCGGCCGCGGTCAGCTCGGCGAGCAGGCCGGTCCCCGCGGCGTCGTCCCCGGCGCAGCCGGCGAAGGTGACCGGCGTGCCCAGCCGGGCCAGGTGGACGGCGACGTTCGCGCCGGCGCCGCCGCCGCGGGTGCGGATGGCCGCCGGGCGGTCGGAACCGGGTGCCGGGTGGCCGCCGAGCAGCACGACGACGTCGGTGGCGAGGTCACCGACGACCACGACGTCGCGCACGGTCAGCGGGGGAGCGCGGCCAGGGCGGTGGCGATCCGGCCGGCCAGCTCGGCGTTGCGCAGCACCAGCCGCACGTTGACCGCCAGCGTCGCGCCCTCGCTGACCCGGTGCAGGTGGTCCAGGACGAAGGGCGTCACCGCCTTGCCCCGCACGCCGGCCCGCACGGCCGCCGCCAGCGCGTCGGCGATCACCCGGTCGTGGAGCGCGGGGTCCAGCTGCTCGTCGTCCGGCAGCGGGTTGGCCACCACCACGCCGCCGGGCGCCAGGGTCCGCCGCGCGGCGAGCACCGCGGCCGCCTCCTCGGGGGAGGACACCGCCCAGTCCACCGTCGAGCCGGAGTCGGCGACGTAGAAGCCGGGGAAGGTCGTCGTCCGGTAGCCCACGACGGTGACCGACAGGGACTCCAGCCGCTCCAGCGTCGCCGGGACGTCGAGGATCGACTTCACGCCCGCGCAGACGACCAGCAGCGGGGTGCGGGACAGCGTGGTGAGGTCCGCGGACTCGTCGAAGGTGTCGGCCGCCTCGCGGTGCACCCCGCCCAGGCCGCCGGTGGCGAAGACGCCGATGCCCGCGGCCGCGGCCAGCAGCGCGGTGCTCGACACCGTCGTCGCCCCGCTGCGACCCAGCGCCAGTGCGACGGGCAGGTCGCGCACGGCCAGCTTGGCGAGGTCGGCGTCGGCGCACACCCGGTCCAGCCGGTCCGGCGTCAGGCCGACGTGCGGCACCCCGTCCAGGACGGCGACGGTCGCGGGGACCGCACCCCCGGCCCGCACCGCCGCCTCCACCTGGTCGGCCGCGGCGCGGTTCTCCGGCCGGGGCAGGCCGTGGGCGAGCAGCGTGCTCTCCAGCGCCACGACCGGACGGCCGGCCGTCAGCGCGTCGGCGACCTCGGGGGAGAGCGCGGTCGTCGGGACGGCGGGCGAACCGGGGGAGGGCGGCGGCACCCTGCCATCATGGGGGGTGGGGGAGTCGCGCCCGTCAGGGCGCCTCCCGATCCCAGTCCCGACCCGAGGGAGCACCGCGTGAGCAACACCGACCTCCTCGAGAAGCCCGACGTCCGCGAGGGCGACACCGGGAACGCCAACGAGGTCTTCCACTACGTGCGCAAGAACAAGATCGCGGAGAGCGCGGTCATGGGCACGATGGTCGAGGCCCTGTGCGGCGAGGTCTTCCCGGTGACCAAGAGCCCGAAGCCCGGCAGCCCGGTGTGCCCGGCCTGCAAGGAGATCTACGAGCAGCTCAAGAGGGAGTGACCGGCCCGCCCACGGCGGGTGGACCGGTCGCGGGGCCCGGAGGGTCTCCCGACCGGGACACGGGCAGCGGCTCGACGGGGCAGGGACCGGCACGTGGCCGCGGCGCGGTCCGGGAGGACCGCGGTGTCACAGCTCCCTGGCGCGCTCGAGCTTGGCCGCCCGCCGTTCCTGGCTGCGCCGCTGGTGTCGCTTCAGCGGGGCGGGCCAGCGGTCCTGGATGGTCGCGTTGAGCTCGGCGCCGAGCAGCACCGACATCCCGAAGAAGAAGCAGAACAGCAGGGCCGCGATCGGGGTGGCCAGCGCTCCGTAGGGCAGCGTGGCCGTGAGGATGTCGGCCACGTAGGCGCGGGTGGCCAGTGCCGTGACGACGAAGAAGGCGACCGCCAGGACGGTGCCCAGCAGGTGCCGGTGCCAGGGCAGCCGCCGCGGCAGCACCACGTGGTAGAAGCTCGTCAACGCCAGGAGCAGGCCGACGAGCACGACCGGCCAGTACACGGCGTTGACCAGCACGGTGGCCGTGTCCTGCCAGTCCGCGGGGAGCAGCGACACCAGCACACCCCGGCCCAGGACCAGCAGGGGCAGCGTCAGCACCGCCAGCAGCAGGCCGACGACGAACAGCCACAGCGCCATCAGCCGGGTGCGGATCGGACCGCGGACGTCGCGCTGGTCGTAGGCGATGACGACCGTGTTCATGAACGTGGCGGTCGCCGAGGAGCCGGCCCACAGCGACAGCAGGAAGCCGACGCTGACCAGCTCCAGCCGCCCCGAGCCCAGGATGTCGTCGAGGGTCGGCTGCACCAGCGAGGCGACGACGTCGGGGGTCAGCACCCGCGTCGAGGCGCGGACGAGCTGCTCCTCGATCTGCGCCACCGAGACCTCGCCGATGAGCGTGCCGAGGTAGCCCAGCGTGCCCAGCAGCCCGATCAGCAGCGGGGGTACGGAGAGGATCTGCCAGAAGGCCGCCTCCGCGGAGAGGCCGAGGATGCGGTCCTGCCAGGCCTTGGCGAGCGTCCGGCCGAGCACCTGCAGCGGGACCCGCAGCGGCGCCGGCCAGCCGGCCACCCGGCTCGGTCGCCGGGTCCCGGCGTCCACGGGCGCGGCGGTGGCCCCTGCCGGTGGGTCCTCGTCGCCGTCCTCGGGGTGCCCGGTGCCGGCCGGTCGGCCCCCGGGCAGGACGGTGCGCATCGCCCCAGTGTGCACGTCAGGGCCCCGTCCGGCCCGCCTCCAGGGTCCCGCCGCCGGCCCCGTCCCGAGGCTCCGGCCCCGTCTCGGGTCCCGCTGGCCCCCTGCAGGGTCCCGTCGCGAGCGCGCGAGCGGTGGGGAGCAGGGGGTCCTTCCACGAGGGGTGGGGAGGACGGGGTCCTTCTCCGAGGCGTGAGGAGGACGGGGTCCTTCCATGGCGGGGGGCAGGGGGTCCTTCCTCAGCCGCCGGGGGCCGGCGCCGGGGCCGGGGCCTCGCCCGCCGGCGGTGCAGCCGGGTCGGCCACCGGCACGCAGCGGACCACGGGCTCGGCGGCGTAGCGGGTGCGGAAGTCCTCGCGCCGGATCTCCGCGCCGCTGGCCGGGTCGTTGAAGACACGCGTGACGGTGATGTCGAAGCCGGTCGACCCGCCCTGCGGGCTGCAGCTCCCGTCGTCCGGCTTCTCCTGCACCACCGGCTGGCGGAGGTTGTAGCGGTCGCTGCTGATCGACTCGATGTCGTAGCGCTTGGTCCCGTAGAAGGTGACCGTCAGCGAGCCCGGCGTCCACTGGGTGTCCACGTAGACGCCGGTGTCGCTGTCGTTGCGCCACTCCAGGTCGATCGAGTCGTAGTAGACCGTCGCCTCGCGGCCGGCCGGGTAGCGGCTGATGTAGAAGCTGTGCGGCTTGTGGTAGACGTCCTCGAGGCCGGCGAAGAAGACCGCGTTGAACATCGTCGTGGCCACCTGGCTGACCCCGCCGCCGACCGCGGTGGCGAACTCGCCGTTCTGGATGACGCCGGCCTCCACATAGCCCTGCGAGGCGGTGCGCGGGCCGGTGTGGTCGTTGAGGCTGAAGGTCTCCCCGGGCCGGACCAGCGCGCCGTCGATCTCCGCGGCCGCGACCCGGATGTTGGTGCCGCTGGCGGCGCTGGTGAAGTTCGTCGTGAAGGTGCTGATCTCCTCGCGGATGCCCAGCGCCTCGGCGTCGGCGGTGCTGAACTCCGCCTCGACCGGGCCGAGCTCGGCGGTCACCGTGCGCGGGGCCGGCTGCGGCAGGACCTCCAGCAGCTGGCCGGCCAGCGCGTTCGGGTCGATCCCCGTGCCGTCGACGGAGGGCACGATCGACACGCTGCCACCGGACACCTCGAAGCGGGCGTCCTCCGCCGGGTTGCCGAACTCGGCGAACCCCTCGCCCACGGCCTCCTGCAGCGCGGCCGGGTCGACGGCGACGGCGAGCTCGCCGTCCTCCTGCGGCGTGAAGGTCAGCGAGGCCGCGATCGCCTCCTCGTCGACCTCCACGGAGGTGGCGCCGTCCTGGCTGGACACCGTCACCGGCGCGGCCAGCGCCGGGGTGACCGTCTCGTCCAGGACCCGCTGGGCCTCCGCGGCGTCCACCGAGACCTCGGTGACGTCGACCGGCAGCTCGATGGGGGTGCTGGGGTCGCCGCCGGAGGCGAGCGCGTCGGTGACCGCGTCGGCGGCGCCCTCGCGGTCGAGGGTCCGCCCGGGCACCGGCTCGACCACGCCCGCGGTGGTCCCCTCGATGGCGATGGTGGCGTCGACCGGGGCCCGGTCGACCTGCTCGGCGAGCACGTCGATCTGGGCGGCCAGCGCGGTGTCCTCACCGGTGATGACCGGGTCCACCGGGCGCTCGCCGAACAGCGTGACCAGCCGCGTCCAGGGGTTGAGGGGCTGCTCGGTCGCCGCCTCCACGGTCGCCGGGACGTCGAGGGTGATGCCGGCGGTGGCCGGGGAGAGGCTGGCCTCGACGTCGTCGGCCAGCACGACGTGGTCGGCGACGACGCGGGGCGCGAGCTCGGTCTCGAGCCGCTCGGCGGCTGCGGCGGGGGACAGGCCGCCCAGGTCGAGGCCGGCGACGACCGTGTTCCGGGGGACGTCACCCCCGGTGGCCAGCAGGTCCACGCCGTAGGCGGCGGCCAGGACGCCGGCCGCGGCCACCGGTGCCGCCACGGCCGGGCGGCGCCACCAGGGGCGGCGCGGTTGCGGGGTGCCGGTGTCCGGGCCGGAGCCCTCCCCGCCGGAGCCGTCGCCGCCGGCCGCGGTGACGTCCGGGGTCGTGGCGAGCGGGGCGGTGGCGTCCACCGCAGCGGCGGCGGGGGCAGCGCCGGCCGGGACGCCGGCGGCGGGGACCGGGCCGTCCTGCACCGGCGGCAGCACGCCGGTCCGGTCGTCGTCGTCCGCGGCGGGCGGGGGCAGCCCGGGCGCCTCGCTGGGGGCGAAGCGGATGTCCTGCGTCTCGCCGTCCTCGACGGCCGGCTCGCGGGTGGCCGCGGCGGGTGTGTCGCCGTCCGGAGCCGGGACCGGCGCCGGGGAGGCCGGGGTGTCGCTGGCGGTCGCCGGGCCGGGGACGTCGGGACCGACGGGGCCGCGGTCGCGGGGTACCGGCCGTGTCTCGTCGGACAGCTCGTCCGCGTCGAACCGGGTGGCGTGGTCCGGCACCGGCCCGGGAACGGACTGCTGGGCGTGCGGCGCGGGGGACTGCGGGGGCATCGCGGGATCTCCGGATGGGCGTCGGCCGGGGGATCCCGGGAACGACGGAGCCGCCGGCGCCCCGTCCCCGTCAGGCGGGGACGGAACGCCGGCGGCGGCGTCGGGTGAGGGCTTCATCGCTGGCAGCGACGATAGCGCCTCGGTCAGTGGCTGAGGCGCTGTTCGCCGTCGGTCTCGATGATGTCGATGGCGATGTCGCGGAGCTTGCCCTCGTACTCACGGGCGTGGTGCCCGCAGAAGACGAGGTCGCTGCCGCTGGCGAGGACCACCCGCACCTTGGCCAGTGCGCCACAGCGGTCACAGTGGAAGGGAACGACGAGGTCGTCGGCGGGCGGGGTCGTCGTCAGCGTCTGGGTCATCTGGGTCATCACTCGCTCTCTACCGCACGGACCCGCGGCTGCGGATCGGCCTCCTGCACAGCGCCAGGATGTCCCCCTGTGTTCCCGTTCCGTCCAATCCCCCGGTGGACTCGCCGAGAGCGGTGAGGCCGGTGCCGGTGGTGCGGGTGGTGCCGGGCCAGCAGGGACGCACTGGGTGGTGCAGGTCTGTCGGATCGTGCTGTCTTCGTCGTTCGCGTGCGCCGGTCGTCATCCGGCTGGTGGGTCCGCTGCTGTCTTGACGACCCCCACGCTACGCCGTCTACCCGGCGCGCGACGCCGTACACCGGCCGACCGGCTCGTCCGGGTGAGATCGTGACCTCGCCGAGACACGAGACGGCCCCCGACCGCGGAAGTCGGGGGCCGTCTCGGCGACGTGCTGGAACGGCCTCCTCGCCGGGGGCGCGGAGGTCCTTCTGCTAGTCCAGGTAGTCGCGGAGCACCTGGGAGCGGCTGGGGTGGCGCAGCTTCGACATCGTCTTGGACTCGATCTGCCGGATCCGCTCGCGGGTGACCCCGTAGACCTGGCCGATCTCGTCGAGCGTGCGCGGCTGGCCGTCGGTGAGGCCGAACCGCAGCCGGACCACGCCGGCCTCCCGCTCCGACAGCGTCTGCAGCACGCTGGTCAGCTGGTCCTGCATCAGGGTGAAGCTGACCGCGTCGACGGCGACGACCGCCTCGGAGTCCTCGATGAAGTCGCCGAGCTGGCTGTCGCCCTCGTCGCCGATGGTCTGGTCGAGGCTGATCGGCTCCCGGGCGTACTGCTGGATCTCCAGCACCTTGTCCGGGGTGATGTCCATCTCCTTGGCCAGCTCCTCCGGGGTGGGCTCGCGCCCGAGGTCCTGGAGCAGCTCGCGCTGGATGCGGCCGAGCTTGTTGATGACCTCGACCATGTGCACCGGGATGCGGATGGTGCGGGCCTGGTCGGCCATGGCGCGGGTGATCGCCTGCCGGATCCACCAGGTGGCGTAGGTGGAGAACTTGTAGCCCTTGGTGTAGTCGAACTTCTCGACCGCGCGGATCAGGCCGAGGTTGCCCTCCTGGATGAGGTCCAGGAACGCCATGCCGCGGCCGGTGTAGCGCTTGGCCAGGGAGACCACGAGGCGGAGGTTGGCCTCCAGCAGGTGGTTCTTGGCGCGCTCGCCGTCCCGGACGATCCAGTTGAGGTCGCGGCGCATCTGCGGGGAGAGCTTCTGGCCCTCCTCCTCGGCCTGGCGCAGCCGCTCGGCGCCGTAGAGCCCGGCCTCGATGCGCTTGGCGAGGTCGACCTCCTCCTCGGCGTTGAGCAGCGCGACCTTGCCGATCTGCTTGAGGTAGGCGCGGACCGAGTCGGCCGAGGCGGTGAGCTCGGCGTCCTTGCGGGCCTGGCGGAGCGCCTCGGACTCCTCCTCGTCGTCCCACTCGAAGTCGCCGCCCTCGGCGGCGGCCTCCTCGGCGGCGGGCGCCTCGGTCTCGGCGACCCCGTCGGGCGTGGCGACGACGGTCTCGTCGATCTTCAGCCCCTCGCCACCGGCGTCGACCACGGCGACCGTGGCGCCGTCGGAGGCGACGGCGGTGAGCACGGCACCCTCGCCGCCACCCGGCGACGGGGTGATGGCGGGCTTGCGGGCGCCCGGAACGGCGGTGGGCTTCGCCGCGCTCTTGACCGTCCGCTTGCGAGCGGGGGCCTTGGCCGGTGCTGGCTGGTCGGCGGGCACTCAGGTTCCTTCCCGTGCTGGGTGCGTTCCCCGGGAGGCCGTCTGGTCCCCGGGCAGCGGCCTCGGCCGGCGTCCGGAGCGGGAGAGGACCCGTCGGACGCCCCGGGTTTCACCGGTGCGCAGGCGGGGGATGCCTCTCGGCTGGGGAGCGACGGGGCGTGGCTCATCCATTGTAACGACGCGTCCGGGCGGGTCCACCGTTTCACCGGGCGAGCTGCCCCCCGACCTGGGGGAGCCCCCGGGTCCGGGAGGCGTTGCTCACCCTGCGTGATGACGCGACGGCGGGCGGCGTGCCCCGCGGTCACTGGCCGATGCGCTCCTCGGCGGCGAGGGCCGCGCCGACGATGCCGGCGTCGTTGAGCAGCTCGGCCGGGACGACGGGGGTCCGGGTGGACAGCAGCGGGACCCACTTGTGCGCCTTCTTGCTCACCCCGCCGCCGACGATGATGAGGTCCGGCCACACGGCGGCCTCCAGGACGTCGAGGTAGCGGTCGACCCGCTTGGCCCACTGCGGGTAGCTGAGGTCCTCCCGCTCGCGGGCCGACGCCGAAGCCCGCTTCTCGCCGTCCTCCCCGTCGACCTCGATGTGCCCGAACTCGGTGTTGGGCACCAGGACCCCGTCGGTGAACAGGGCGCTGCCGATGCCGGTGCCGAAGGTCAGCAGGAGGACGACGCCGCGCTTGTCCCGGCCGGCGCCGTAGCGCATCTCGGCGATCCCGGCGGCGTCGGCGTCGTTCAGCGTCTGCACCGTGCCGGGGATCCGCGAGGCCAGCCCCTCGGCCAGGTGCGTGCCGAGCCAGCTCTTGTCGACGTTGGCCGCGGTGCGCGCGACCCCGCCCTTGAGCACCCCGGGGAAGGTCACGCCGATCCGCCCCTCCCACCCGAAGGACCCGACGATCCGGGCGACCACGTCGTACACGGGCTCCGGCAGCGAGGGCTGCGGCGTCTCGATGCGGACCCGCTCGCCCTGGAGCTCCCCCTTCTCGAGGTCGACCAGGCACCCCTTGATGCCGCTGCCACCGATGTCCACGCCGAACCCGAGCACGCGGTCAGGGTAGTGATCGCTGCGGCCGGCGCCAGACCCGCTCGGGCAGGATCGGCCCATGACCGCCACGCCGGAGCCCGACGCCCTGCTCGACCTCGCCGTCGCCACCGCCCGGGAGGCCGCCGAGCTGGTGGCCCGCGGGCGCGCCTCGGGGGCGGAGCAGGTCGACGTGAAGTCCAGCCCGGTCGACATGGTCACCGCCGTGGACCGCGCCTGCGAGGAGCTGGTCACCCGCCGGCTGCTCGGTGCGCGTCCGGACGACGGGCTGCTGGGTGAGGAGGGCGGCGAGCGCACCGGCACCAGCGGGGTGCGCTGGGTCGTCGACCCGATCGACGGCACCACCAACTTCGTCTACGGCCTGCCGGCCTACGCGGTGTCGATCGCCGCGGAGGTCGACGGGCGGGTGCTGGCCGGCGTGGTCCTGAACGCGGCCACGGGGGAGCTGTGGTCGGCGACGGCCGGCGGGGGCGCGCACCTCGCCGTCCCCGGGTCGGACCCGGTCCGGCTCACCGGCAGCCGGCCGGCCTCCCTGGACCGGGCGCTGGTCGCGACCGGCTTCGGCTACCGCGTGGAGGAGCGCCGTGCCCAGGCCGCGGTGTTCGCCGAGCTGCTGCCGCGGGTGCGCGACATCAGGCGGCACGGGTCGGCGGCGCTGGACCTGTGCACCGTGGCCGCCGGCCGGGTGGACGCCTACTACGAGATGCACCTCAACCGCTGGGACTTCGCCGCCGGCGCCCTGGTGGCCGCCGAGGCGGGCGTGGTGGTCACCGGCCTGCCGGGTCGGCCGTTCGCCGAGCCCCTCGGGATCGCCGTCGCGCCGTCGGTGGCCGACGAGTTCCTGTCCCTGCTGGACCGGCTGCACCCCCACGGAGCCTGATGGAACGGCCCCGCTGCAGGGGCCCGCCGCGAGCCTGCGAGCGGTGGGGAGCAGCGGGGTCCTTCAGCAGGCGGCGGCCGCGCTGGCACCGGCGGCGAGCGCGGCGTCGACCTCCTCCGGCGGGGCGAGGGTGCCGAACTCGGGGCCGATCACCACGTCGACCTGGGCGGTGGCCCGGGTGTCGAGGAACTCGCCGGCGCCGGGCACGAACAGCTCGACGAAGCCGGCCGCCTCGCGACCGCGCGGGCCGTACCGCAGCTCGCCGACGCCGGTGACCTCGCGCTCGGTGGGGTCGTTGGCGATCTCCTCGACGACGAAGCCGCGCTCCTGCAGCGACGCGGCGACCGTCTGGGCCAGGCCCGCGGTGTCGGTGGCGTTGAGGACGCGCAGGGACACCGTGGTGGGGTCCAGCGACGGGGGGGCCGCCGAGGCGCTGGCGCAGGCCTCGGCCTCCTCGGCCTGGATCTCGCCCTCGGTGTCGAAGACGTTCCACCAGACGACGAGGGCCGCCAGGGCGAGGACCAGGAGGAAGACCAGCGGCGGGATCGGCCGGCGGCCGCTGCGGGGACGGACCGCGGAACGGTCGGCGGGCGGCGCGCTCACGGGTTCTGGTCCCCCTCGGTCACTGGCGTTCGGCCGGAGTGTAGGACCGGCGGCGCTACCTAGATCGCACCGTCGTCCAGCGCGGCGCGTCCTCGCTCCACGCACGGGTCGATGCGGTCGGCGTAGCCGGCGGTGTCCTTGCCGGCCATGGCGCCGGCGGCCGAGCGGGCCACGATGCCGGCGACGATCGCGGCGAACTTGAAGTAGGCGAAGGCGACGTACCAGGGCAGGTCGGAGAGGTCGAGGCCGCTGCGCTCGGCGTAGCGGGCGTCGACCTCCGCGCGGGTGGGGAAGCCCTCGAGTGCGGTGACCGTGCTCTGCCCGGCGACGCTCTCCTCACCGGTCTGCGGCCAGTAGACGTGCAGCATGCCGAGGTCGGCCAGCGGGTCGCCGAGGGTGGACATCTCCCAGTCCAGCACCGCCCGGACGCGGCCGGGGGTGTGCGGGTCGAGCAGGCAGTTGTCGAGCCGGAAGTCGCCGTGGACGATCCCCGTCCGCTGCGTCGTGGGCACGGTCTGCGCCAGCCGGGCGGCAAGGGTGTCCAGCCCCGGGCGCTCGCGGTCGCGGGTGGCGTCCCACTGCTGGGTCCAGCGGCGCACCTGCCGGGCCATGAAGCCCTCCGGCCGGCCGAAGTCGCCCAGGCCCACCGCGACGTGGTCGACGGCGTGCAGGTCGGCCAGGACGTCGACCAGCCCCTCGCCGATCGCCCGCCGCTGCGCCGGCTCGTCGGCGTAGCCGGCCGGGAACTCGTCCACGACGTGCAGGCCGACGACGCGCTCCATCACGTAGAACGGGGCGCCCAGGACGGCGGTGTCGGTGCACAGGTGCAGCGTCCGCGGCACGGGGACGGCGGTGGGCCCGAGCGCGGACACCACCCGGTGCTCGCGGGCCATGTCGTGCGCGGTGGCCAGCACGGCGCCGGTCGGCGGGCGCCGCAGGACCACCGCGTCGTCGTCCGGACCCCCCTCCGGCGTGACCACGTACGTGAGGTTGGACATGCCCGCGGCGATGAGGTCCACGCGGACCCGGGACCACCGCTGGTCGCCGAGGACGGAGGCCAGGTACGGGCCGACGACGGCTGGATCAGCACCCACGGGAGTCGCCACGGGCGCAGGGTAACCTCTGCCGCTCCGCGCCCCGTCCGCCCCGTTCCGGCAGCGGGCTGGTCACCCCCTGGCGCGCCGGGCACAAACGGGAGCCGCTCGACGTTGGGGGGTCCGCCGGTCAGACCGTGCCGGCTCCCCGCCGTCCGCCGGTGGGGCCGACGGCGCGGTCGAAGAGGACACCGACCGGTGCCCGCGCAAGCGGTCACCGGTCCCCAGACCCCCGGTCGCCCCGGCGACCGGACAGCACGGCGGCGCCGCAGCGCGCCGCCGCACGTTGCGGGCCCCGCGCCCGCGAGAACCCCGGAGGAGGGGCACTTCCCATGGCCACCGACTACGACGCCCCGCGCCGCAACGAGGCCGACGAGCTCGGCGAGGACTCGCTCGAGGAGCTCAAGGCCCGCCGCGCCGAGGCGCAGTCCTCGTCGGTCGACGTCGACGAGACCGACTTCAACGAGAACCTCGAGCTCCCCGGCGCCGACCTGTCCAACGAGGAGCTGACCGTCCGCGTGCTGCCCAAGCAGGAGGACGAGTTCACCTGCTCGCGCTGCTTCCTGGTGCAGCACCGCAGCCGGCTGGCCGCGACCAAGGGCGACCAGCTGTACTGCCGCGACTGCGCCGCCTGAAAGAGGACCCCGCTGCCCCCCGCCACTCGTAGGAGGACCCCCTCCCCGAGCCCTTCGCAAGCTCAGGGCACGCCAGGAGAGGGCCGGGGACCCTGCAGCGGGGCCGAGGAAGGGCACGCGACCGGAGGAGTGAGGACGTGACCGAGCACCGGGAGCGCACCGGGCCGGTGCGGGACGTGCCGCCGCCCCGCCCGGTCGCGCCCAGCACGGCCGGCAGGACCACGACGCCGCCCGCGGAGGAGGGGCCGGCCGGCCGCGCCGGCCGGCTGCTCGCCGACGCCGTCGCCGGGCTGCTCGGCGCCACGGGCGGGCCGGCTCCCGACGGACGCCGCTCGGCCGCGGCGACGCTGCGCGACGTCGTCACCGCGGTCGCGGCCGCCGGGGCCCGCGCCGGTCGCGGCACCCCCGGGACGGCGACCCCGGGCGACGGGCAGCCGGGGCGGACGCCCAGCGCGCTGCTCGCCACCGCCGCCCCGCTGCTCCCGATCCGGGACGCGGGGCGGCTGCGCGCGACCCATCCCGGCGCCACCGACGACGAGATCGCCGACGCGCTGGTCGCCCGGGCCGCCAAGCTCACCGCCGGCATCGGGGCGGCCACCGGCGGGCTGTCGGCCGCCCACTGGCTCGCGCCGCCCTCGCTGCTGGCGCTGCCGCTGGAGCTGGGTGCCGAGACGGTGCTCACCGCCGCGGTCGAGGTCGTCCTGCTGGGCGAGCTGCACGAGCTGCACGGCCGGCCCGCCGGCGGCGACGCCCGCGACCGCGCGCTGGCCTACCTCTCGAGCTGGACCCGGCAGCGGGCGGTCGACGACGCCGTGGTGCCCGGCCTGGGCGCGGTCCTGGGCTCGGCCGGTCTGAAGACGCTGAGCCGCCGGATGACCCGGCGCATGGCCCGCAGTGCCCCGGGCGCGGCGCCGTTCCTGGTCGGTGCGGCCCTCGGCGGGCGGGCCAACCGGAAGGCGACCGAGGCGCTGGCCCGGCGGGTGCTCGCCGACCTGCGCCGCTCCCGCCCCTGAGCCGAGGACCCGGCACCCTCGGAGGGGCCCGCGCCGAGCCGGTGCGGGGCTGGAACGGCCCCCGTGCAGGGTCCCGCCGCGAGCTGGTGACGGGCTGGAACGGCCCCCTCCCGGGTCCCGCCCCGAGCGGAGCGAGGGGTGGGGAGGAGGGGGTCCTTATAGGGTCGCGGACGTGTCCGACGCGTTCCTCCCCGCCGTCCCCGAGGTCGAGGTCCCGGTGCGGCTGACCTCGCCGGAGGACGTCGTCCCCGCCTATGCGATGCCGGGTGACGCCGGTGCGGACCTGGCGATCGCCGAGGACCTCGAGCTCGCGCCGTTCCAGCGGGCGCTGGTGGGCACCGGCGTCGCGGTGGCCGTCCCGGAGGGGTACGCCGCGTTCGTGCACCCGCGCTCGGGCCTGGCCCACCGCGTGGGACTCTCGCTGGTCAACGCGCCGGGCACCGTCGACGCCGGCTACCGCGGGGAGATCAAGGTCAACCTGGTCAACCTCGACCCCACGACGCCGCTGACGCTGCGCCGCGGCGACCGGGTCGCGCAGCTGGTCGTGCAGCCGGTCGTCCGGGCGCGGTTCGTGCCCGTCGAGCAGCTGCCCGAGAGCGTGCGCGGGAGCGGTGGCCACGGGTCGACCGGCGGGCACGCGAGCGTCCAGGCGAAGGGAGTCAGCTGACATGCCGTTCGGACGGCGACGCAACCGGATCGACCGCAGCCTGCGCGAGCGCGGGGTGCCGCCGGAGCCGCAGCAGAAGGCGCGCGAGGTCGCGGAGACCACCGGGCCGTACGACTCCGCCGACGCCCCGGACGACGGCACCGCGCGCATCGACCTGGGCTCCCTGCAGCTGCCCGCGGTGCCGGGCACGGAGCTGCGGGTCGACGTCAACGCCCAGCAGAAGGTGATCGGCGCGACCCTGCGTTACGGCGACTCGATGCTGCAGGTGGCGGTGTTCGCCGCGCCGCGGGCCGGCGGCATCTGGGACGACGTCCGCGCCGACCTGGCCCGCAGCGCATCCGGGCAGGGCGGGTCGCTCTCCGAGGTCGAGGGGCCGTTCGGTCCGGAGCTGGCCGGCTTCGTGCGGGCCAACCCGCCCGCTCAGCCCGGGCAGCCGGCTCCCGCGCCGGTGCGCCGCCCGGCCCGCTTCGTCGGCGTCGACGGCCCGCGCTGGTTCCTGCGCGGCATGATCAGCGGCCCCGCCGCGGAGAGCCCCGAGGCCGCCGCCGCGCTGGAGCAGGCCTTCCGGCAGATCGTCGTCGTCCGGGGGACCGCGCCGATGCCGGTCCGCGAGCCGCTGCCGCTGACCCTGCCGCCGCAGGCCGCGGCGCAGGTCGCCGCCCAGCAGCAGGCGGCGCAGCAGCAGGCCGGTCGCCGGCCGTCCGCGCCCCCGACCGGCGCGTGACGGCCGTCCGCACCGCCTACGGGCCGCACCCCGACCAGTTCGTCGAGCTGACGCTGCCCGCCGGCGCCGCCCCGGCGCCGGTCGTGGTGGTGCTGCACGGCGGCTTCTGGCGGGCCGCCCACGGCGTCGAGCTGGCCCGGCCGCTCGCCGCCGACCTGGCCGCGGCCGGCTTCGCCGCCGTCGCGGTCGAGTACCGCCGCGTGGGGTCCGGGGGCGGCTGGCCGGCCACCCTGGCCGACGTCGCCGCCGCGCTCGACGCGCTCCCGGACCTGGCGGACGCCGGCCGGCTGGACCTCACCGACGTCGCGGTCGTCGGGCACTCCGCCGGCGGGCACCTCGCCGCGTGGGCGGCCGGCCGGTCCCGGCTGCCCGAGGAGGTGCCGGGCGCGGGACCGCGGGTCGCGGTGACCGCCGCCGTCCTGCAGGCGGGCGTGCTCGACCTCGAGCGGGCCGCGGCGCAGCGGCTGGGCGGCGGGGCGGTGCAGGACCTGATCGGCGGGGAGCCCGCCGGGGCGCCGGAGCGGTACGCCGTGGCCGATCCGGTGCGGCTGGTGCCGGAGGGCGTGGACCTGCTCTGCGTGCACGGCACGGAGGACGACGTCGTCCCGCCGGAGCAGAGCACCCGTTACGCGCGGGCCGCCGCGGCGCGGGGCGTGCCGGTCGACGTGCGCCCGGTGCCGGGCGACCACATGGTGCTCGTCGACCCGGCGGGGGAGCCGTGGACGCTGGTCCGCGACTGGTTGCGTGCCCGCGCCAGGGGAGGCCCGGCCCGATCTACGCTGGGTCCGTGACGGAGACACGCCAGGGCGGTTGGTTCTCGCGGACGCTGCAGCGGCTGACCGCCGACGACCAGACCATCGACGCGGAGCGGCTGCGCGCCGGGTCGGTGAGCGCCGGCTGCGAGCAGGTCAGCGCCTGCCGCAAGGGCGCCGTCGTCACCGTGACCGGCCGGCTGAAGTCGGTGGTCTACACCCCGCGGGAGACGGTGCCCACGCTGGAGGCCGAGCTGTTCGACGGCTCCGGCTCGGTGACCCTCGTCTGGCTCGGCCGGCGGCGCATCCCGGGTATCGAGCCGGGCCGCACGCTGAGCGCCCACGGCCGCTTCGCCTCCTTCGACGGGCGGCAGGTCATCTACAACCCCCGGTACGAGCTGAGCGCCGGGTGACCGCTGCGCCCGAGGGGGGCGGGCAGCCCGGCGTGGCCTTCGACCGGCACCTCGTCCTGGAGCAGCTCGGCGGCTGGCGGGGGATGCTCGACGCCACGCTGCCCACGGTCGCGTTCATCGTGGCCAACTCGGTCGCCGGGCTGCGGGCCGGCATCTGGGCCGCCCTCGGCGTCGCCGTCGTGCTGTTCGGGTTCCGGCTGGTGCGCCGCGAGAGCGTGCAGCAGGCGTTCAGCGGCCTGTTCGGCGTCGCCATCGCGGTCGCCATCGCCGCGGCGTCCGGGCAGGCCCGCGACTTCTTCGTGCCCGGCCTGATCCGCAACGCCGCCCTGGGCGTGGTGCTCATCGGCTCCATCGCGTTCCGCTGGCCGCTGGTCGGGGTGGTCGCGGAGTTCCTCGCGCCCAGCCACCTCGGCTCGATGGCGTCCTCCTCGCTGCCCGGCCTGCGCCGGCGCATCGACCGCGTGAACGCCACGCTGCACCACCGCCCCGCCCCGGACCCCGCCAGCGGCGCCCGCCCGGCGGACCCCGCGCCCGAGCGGCACTGGCGCGACGACCCGCGGATGGTGCGCGCCTACTCCTGGCTCACCCTGCTGTGGGGCGCGGTCTTCCTGGTGCGCGTCGCCGTGCAGTGGGTCCTCTACCGCGCCGACGAGGTCGAGCTGCTCGGCACCGCCTCGCTCGTGCTCGGCCTGCCGGTCACCGCCGTCGAGGTCGTGGTGACCCTGTGGGTGGTGTCCCGGCTGCACCGGCACCGCGCCGACGCCGTCCCGCCCGCCGATCCCTCGACCGGCGGGGAGCAGCGCCCGGCCGCGTAGGCGCCTACAGCGAGGGCTCGGGGGAGAGCACCTGCTGCAGCTGCTCCTCGACGTCGGCGTGGGTGACGAACAGCAGCTCGTCACCGACCTCGAGCGGCTCGTCCGGGCTCGGCGTGATCACCCGGTCGCCGCGCAGGATGGCGGTCAGCACCGTCTCCCGCGGCAGCGGCACCTCGCGCAGCGGCTTGCCGGCCCACGGGGTGTCCTCGTCGAGGGTGATCTCCACCAGGTTGGCCGCGCCCTTGCGGAAGCTCATCAGCCGGACGACGTCGCCGACGGTCACCGCCTCCTCGACCAGGGCGGCGAGCACCCGCGGCGTGGAGACCGCGACGTCGACGCCCCAGGCCTCGGTGTAGAGCCACTCGTTGCGCGGGTCCTTGACCCGGGCGACGACGCGGTTGACCGCGAACTCGGTCTTGGCCAGCAGGGAGACGACCAGGTTGGCCTTGTCGTCACCGGTGGCGGCGACCACCACGTCGCAGGTGGCCAGCTGCGCCTCCTCCAGGGAGCTGACCTCGCACGCGTCGGCCTGCACCCACTCGGCGCCGGGCACCGCGCGGGTGCGGACCTTGCGGCCGTCCTTCTCGATGAGCATCACGGTGTGCCCGTTGGAGAGCAGTTCCCCGGCGATCGAGCGCCCCACGGCACCCGCGCCCACGATGGCGACTCTCATGCCCGGTCCCCTCGTGCCGCGCGCATCAGTGTCCCTCTCCCGTGGGGCCCTGCTCGACCACCTGGTGCACCCGCTGCGTGATCGCGTCGGTCGAGGCGACGACCAGCTGGTCGCCGTCCTGCAGCACGGTGGCCGGCGTGGGCAGCTGGGCGTCGCCGTAGCGGACCAGCCACGCGGCCCGCGCCCCGGAGGCGGCCTCCAGGTCGGCCAGCTTCCGGCCCACCCACGGCTCGGTGACGGTCACCCGCATGAGCAGCACCTGCCCGGTCGGCTCGCGCCACAGCTCGCTGACCTTGACCGAGAGCAGCTCGCGCAGCAGCCGGTTCACCGTCCAGGGGACGGTGGCGACGCTCGGGATGCCCATCCGCTCGTAGACCTCGGCGCGCTTGGAGTCGTAGATGCGGGCCACGACGTGCTGGACGCCGAAGGTCTCGCGGGCGACCCGCGCGCTGATGATGTTGGAGTTGTCGCCGCTGCTCACCGCGGCGAAGGCGCCGGCGGAGTCGATGCCGGCGTCGAGCAGGGTCTGGCGGTCGAAGCCCAGGCCGGTGACCTGCCGCCCGGCGAAGTCCGGGCCCAGCCGGCGGAACGCCTCCGGGTCCTGGTCGATCACGGCCACGCTGTGGCCGACGTCCTCCAGCCGGCGGGCGATCGCCGACCCGACGCGGCCGCAGCCCATCACGACCACGTGCACGGGGTTCTCCCAAGCTCCAGAGTGCGGTGCACGGACGCCGTCCGCCCGCGCGTGTCCGGCCGCGAAGCTACACCTGGCCGCGCCCCGGACCGCGCCGCAACTCACCCTCCCGGGCGGGGGCGCGGGGGGTCCCGGCGTCCGTACCATCGCCGCCGTGCCGACCCTGTCCGACCTCGGACAACTCCCGAAGCGCCTGGTCCTGGGCCGCCCCGTGCGCAGCGACCGGCTCGGGGAGTCCCTGCTGCCCAAGCGCCTGGCGCTGCCGATCTTCGCCAGCGACCCGCTCTCCTCCGTGGCCTACGCCACGCAGGAGATCCTCATCGTGCTCACCCTCGCGGGGACGGCGTTCCTCTTCCTGACGCCCTGGCTGGCGATCGGCGTCGTCGTGCTGCTGGTCACGGTGGTCCTGTCCTACCGGCAGGTCGTGCGCGCGTACCCGTCCGGCGGGGGCGACTACGAGGTCGCGATCAAGAACCACGGGCAGTTCGCCGGTCTGGTGGTGGCCAGCGCGCTGCTGGTCGACTACGTGCTCACCGTGTCGGTGTCGGTGTCGGCGGGCACCGACAACATCATCTCGGCGTTCCCGGACCTGGACGAGCACCGGGTCGCCATCGCCGTGGGCCTGGTCGCGCTGCTCGCCGCGGCGAACCTGCGCGGGGTGCGGGAGTCCGGGCGCACCTTCGCCCTCCCGGCGTACCTGTTCATCTCCGGCATCATGGTGCTGGTCGTCACCGGACTGCTGCGGCACTTCTTCGGCGACGGCATCACCGCCGAGAGCGCCGCGTACTCGGTCACCCCGGAGCCGGGGTACGAGCAGGTGACCGGTCTGGCGCTGCTGTTCTTCGCACTGCGCGCCTTCGCCTCCGGCTGTACCGCGCTCACCGGGGTGGAGGCCATCGCCAACGGCGTCCCGGCGTTCAAGCCGCCCAAGAGCCGCAACGCCGCCACCACGCTCGCGCTGATGGGCGGCATCGCGGCGACCATGTTCTCCGGCGTCACCGCGCTGGCGATCCTGGCCGACGTCCGCTACACCGAGTTCCCTTGTGACCTGGAGGGGTTCACCGCCTGCGAGACCGAGCCGCAGCGGACGGTCATCGCCCAGCTCGCCGCCGCGACCTTCGGCGGGGACACCTCGCCCGGGTTCTTCTACGTCCAGGCGGCGACCGCCCTGGTGCTCATCCTGGCCGCCAACACGGCCTTCAACGGGTTCCCGCTGCTGGGCTCGGTGCTCGCCCAGGACCGCTTCCTGCCCCGCCAGCTGCACACCCGCGGCGACAAGCTGGTCTACAGCAACGGCATCGTGCTGCTGGCCGGGTTCGCCGCCCTGCTGATCGTCACCTTCGACGCCGACGTCACCCGGCTGATCCAGCTCTACATCCTGGGCGTCTTCACGGCGTTCTCGATCGGCCAGTGGGGCATGGTGCGGCACTGGAACCGGGAGCTGCAGTCGCAGACCGCCTCCGCGGAGCGCCGGCGCATCCGCCGGTCGCAGGCGATCAACTTCGTCGGCGGCAGCCTGACCACGGTGGTGCTGACGATCATCGTCGTCACCAAGTTCACCCGCGGTGCCTGGCTGGTGCTCGTGGCGATGCCCATCCTGTTCGTGGTGATGAGGGCGATCAACAAGCACTACTCGCACGTGGCCGAGCAGCTGGTGCCCGACACCGACTCCCGGATGCTGCCGAGCAAGGTGCACGCGGTCGTGCTCGTCTCCAAGGTCCACAAGCCGACGCTGCGGGCGCTGGCCTTCGCCCGCGCCACCCGGCCGGACCACCTGACCGCGCTCACGGTCAACGTGGACGACGCCGAGACCCGGGCGCTGCAGACCCAGTGGGACCGCTACGACATCCCCGTGCCGCTGACGGTGGTGGAGTCGCCGTACCGGGAGATCACCCGGCCGGTCGTGGACTTCGTGAAGTCGATCCGCCGCGACAGCCCGCGCGAGCTGGTGGTCGTCTTCGTGCCGCAGTACGTGGTCGGCCACTGGTGGGAGAACCTGCTGCACAACCAGAGCGCCCTGCGGCTGCGCGCCCGGCTGCAGTTCCAGCCGGGGGTGATGATCACCTCGGTGCCGTGGCAGCTGGAGAGCTCGGTCGGGCGGGAGGACGCCGGCCTGCGGGCGACCGGCCCCGCGCCCGGTGACCTGCGCCGCGGCCTGGCCGACGAGCCCGAGGGCCCCCCGTATGGCTGAGCGGCGCCGCCGGCCGGCTGCGCACCCGGACCGCGGGGGCGGGTGGACCGGGCGGGAGTTCGAGGTGACTGTCGGCCCGGTGGCCCACGGCGGGCACTGCGTGGCCCGGCACGAGGGGCGGGTCGTGTTCGTGCGGCACACGCTGCCCGGCGAGCGGGTCGTCGTCCGGGTGACCGAGGACCGCCAGCCCGGTTTCTGCCGGGCCGACGCCGTCGAGGTGCTCGAGGCCGCGCCCGACCGGGTGCCGCGGCCCTGCCCGTACAGCGGCCCGGGACGCTGCGGCGGCTGCGACTGGCAGCACGTGCGGCACGAGGGGCAGCTGCGGCTCAAGGCGGCGGTGGTCCGCGAGCAGCTCACCCGGCTGGCCGGGCTCTCCGACGACGACGCCCTGGTGCGCGACCTCGCCGTCGAGGCGCTGCCCGGTGGCCCGTTGCGCTGGCGCACCCGCGCCCGGTTCGCCGTCGACCGCGCCGGGGCGCCCGGCCTGCGCCGGCACCGCTCGCACGACCTGGTGGTGCTCGACGACTGCCCGATCACCGTGGAGCCGGCCGCGCGCGCCGTGCTGGACCGCCGCTGGCACGGCGCCGGGGCGGTGGACGTCGCCGTCGACTCGGCGGGCACCGTGACGACGACCCGGCTGGACCGGCGGGGCCGGCCGCAGTCGACGCGGGTGACGCGCGCCGGCGAGGACGGGCGCGGGTGGGACGACGGCACGGAGCCTGCCGGCCGGGCCGCGCGCTCGGCCGCCGGGCGCGACTGGGAGGTCGAGGGCACCGGCTTCTGGCAGGTGCACCCGGCCGCCGCCGACGCGCTGACCGAGGCCGTGGCCGGGTTCGCCGCCGTGCGGGCGGGGGAGACGGTGCTGGACCTCTACGCCGGGGCCGGCCTGTTCGGCGGGGTGCTCGCCCCCGCCGCCGGGGACCGGGGACGGGTGGTCTGCGTGGAGGCCGACGAGGCCGCCTGCGCCGCCGCCGAGGTCAACCTGGCCGCGCTGCCCCAGGCCGAGGTCTGGCAGGGCGAGGTGGACGCCGAGGGGCTGACCGAGCTGCTCGCCGAGCTCGGCGGCGCCCCCGACGTCGTCGTCCTCGACCCGCCGCGGGCCGGTGCCGGGGCGGCGGTGAGCCGGGTGCTGGCCGGGGCCGGGCCGCGCGCGGTCGTCTACGTCGCCTGCGACCCGGCGTCACTGGCGCGGGACGTCGCCGCCTTCGCCGGGGGCGGCTATCGGCTGGCCGGGCTGCGCGGGTTCGACGCCTTCCCGATGACCGCGCACGTGGAGTGCGTGGCGCTGCTCGTCCGGGCCCCGTCCTAGTCGTCGGCCCGCGGTCATCCCACGGGGCACCGGCCCGACGATCTTGCGCGGTCCTTGCGCATCCGTCGCGGTGACCCTGCGATCGGGCAGCCAGGGTCGTGGTCGTCGGCGGGAGTCCCCGCCATCGAGGCCACACCTGGAGACCCCCGTGACACTCGCCCTCGACCGGTCCGACCAGCGCGGCCAGCTCGATCGGCCCGCCGTCCGTGCGGCGCTGCGCGTGCTGGTCGTCGACGACCACCGCGCGTTCGCCGAACTGCTCGCCGGCGCCCTGAAGACCGCCGGGATGGCCGTGCTCGGGACGGCGTACTCCGCCGCCCGGGCCGTCGCCATGGCCCAGGAACTGCAGCCGGACGTCGTGGTGATGGACATCCAGATGCCGCGGCAGGACGGGCTGGCCGCGACCCGTCGGCTGCGTGAGGTGGCGCCGTTCACCGTCGTCGCGGTGGTCAGCGACCACCGCGACCCGGAGTGGGTGGTGCGCGCCACCCAGGCCGGTGCGTCCGCGTTCATCCCGAAGGAGGGCTCACTGGCCGAGATGCTCGACGTCCTCACCCGCGTGCGGGCCGGCCAGATGCTCATCGCCCCCTCCACGTTCGCCACCGCACCGTCCGACGGCACCCGACCGGCGCCGGAGAGCGGAGTCCGCCCGCAGCTGACCCGCCGGGAGCAGGAGGTGCTCGACTGCCTGGGCAGCGGGATGCACATCAAGGCCATCGCCCGGGTCCTGGGGATCACCCTGGAGACCTGCCGCGGCTACGCGAAGGCGCTGTACACCAAGCTCGGCGTCCACTCCCAGCTCGAGGCGGTCGTGAAGGCCCAGCAGCTGGGACTGCTGAGCTCCGCCGCGGCCTGACCGCACCGGCGACGTCCCGGTGCCGGCGTGCCGGACGACCGGGTCAGTCCCGGCCCTTCCTGCCCCGCTCGCGGGGCTCGTCGTCCTCGTCGTCCTCGTCGTCCTCGTCCTCCGGCTCGCTCGAGGGGCGCGCCTCCTCCGTCGGCGGAGTGGGGGCGGGCTCGGTCGAGGGCACGGCCTGCGGGACGGCGGCCACCGCGGCCGGCTCGGGGACGGCGACGGGCACCTCGGGGACCGCGGCCGACGACGCAGCCGCGGAGGACGGGGCGGGGGTCGCCGCCCGGCCGGCCGGCGTCTCCGCCGGAGCCGGGGCGTCCACGGGAGCCGGGACCGGCGCCGCAGCCGGCAGCTCCGGCCGTCGCTGTCCCGGCGAGGGAGCGGTCGTGCCCACGGGCACCGGCACCTCGGCCGCGGCGGTGGGGCTGCCGGTGTCCCGGGGGAGCGGCGCGGCGGGGGAGGTGCCCGGCGCGGGTGCCCGGCTCCCGGATCCGGGAGCGCGGACGGCGTCGCCGACCTCGCCGGCGCGCACGGCGTCCCCGACCTCGCCGGCCCGCACGGACGCCCCGACACCGCTGGCCGTGGCGTCGACGGTGCTGTGCGCCGCGACGGTGCCCGGCCCGGGGACCCCGCCGTCGTCGGCCGCCACGGCACCGAGCCCCGCGGCCATGCCGATGAACGACAGCATGCCCAGGGCGGTGGTGGCGGTCCGGGAGGCGCGGGAGCCCTCGGTGCGGGTCGGGCGGAGCATGCAGGCGGTCCCCTCGGCGGGTGCGGGCTGGTGGAGAGCGGGGCGACCATCGACCGGAGCTGCACACGCAGAGCACTCGGTCAGGCGCGCCACGTGACGGTAGCCCGGGTGGCGCCGTGACGGAAGGGTCCGGTCGGGACGGGATCGGCCGATACGGGTGTGAACTGCACGACCGGCTACCGTTCCGACCGTGACCACCTGGGAGTACGCCTCGGTCATCACGGCCAACGACGCGGAGTCGCAGCGCGCTGGGGTGAGCGTCAAGCTCCCCGGCGGGCCGCTGGAGCGCCAGGCCGGTGACACCAGCTCGGTGCTCAACCGGCTCGGCAGCGAGGGCTGGGAGCTGGTGAACTACCACTCCAGCGGCGCGGGCACCTGGGGCTTCGAGCAGTTCTGGCTCAAGCGGCCGACCTCCTGAGGGCACGGCCCCGCGCGGACGCGGCGGGGAGTGCCGTCGAACACCCGTTCGACCGATGCGGCAGACTGGTGCGGTGGACGCGTCGCTGCCCCCGGGCTGGCCTGCTGCCGTGCGGCCGCCCGGTGCGCCCGACTGGGAGCTGACCGCCGTCGCCTGGCTGTTCGACCTGGTGCCGCCGGACTACCGGGCGCACGAGGTGCTGCGGCGCTACCCGGTGCTGCTCGCCCGCTTCGCCCGCGACCACGTCTCCGCCGGGCTGGAGGCCGCGCGGGAGGGCTGGCGCACGGTCCGCGTGGAGCTCGCCGACGACCTGCCGGCCGACGCGATGGAGGCGGCGATCGCGGCCTACGAGCGGGAGGGCGCGCGGCTGCGGTCGGCGGCCCGGGGGGTCGAGGCGGTGGCCGGTGCCCTGCGGGGGGAGCGCTGGGTGCCGCGGCTGTGAGCGGCTCTGTGGTCGTCCGGCGTCCCTCGCTCGACCGGAAGAGCCACGCGCACGCGTCTACAGTTGGCCGGCGGCCGTAGCGACGCCGCTCCCGCCGCCGATGGAGAGGACGCACCCCCTCGTGTCGCTCCTGCGATCGCTCCACACCCCCGACGACCTCAAGGCCCTCCCGGCCGAGCAGCTGCCGGTCCTGGCCGCCGAGATCCGCGACGCGCTGGTCACCAGCGTCGCCCGGACCGGCGGGCACCTCGGGCCCAACCTCGGTGCGGTGGAGCTGACCATCGCCCTGCACCGGGTGTTCGACTCCCCGCGCGAGCCGATCGTCTTCGACACCGGTCACCAGAGCTACGTGCACAAGATGCTCACCGGCCGGGTCGAGGACTTCCGTCGGCTGCGCCAGCGCGGCGGCCTGTCCGGTTACCCGAGCCGCGCCGAGAGCGAGCACGACTGGGTGGAGAACAGCCACGCGTCGACGTCGCTGTCCTACGCCGACGGGCTGGCCAAGGCCTTCGCCGTCCGCGGGGAGGACCGCCCCGTGGTCGCCGTCATCGGCGACGGCGCGCTCACCGGCGGCATGGCCTGGGAGGCGCTGAACAACATCGCCGGCGCCCAGGACCGCCCGGTGGTCATCGTCGTCAACGACAACGGCCGCTCCTACTCGCCGACCATCGGCGGGGTCGCCGACGCGCTGGCCACCCTCCGGCTGCGCCCCGGCTACGAGCAGGCGCTGCTGCAGGTGCGGCACACGCTCAACCGCGCCCCGGTGGTGGGCTCGGCGCTCTACGACGCGCTGCACGCCATCAAGAAGGGCCTCAAGGACGTCCTGTCGCCCCAGGGCATGTTCGAGGACCTCGGCCTCAAGTACATCGGCCCGGTCGACGGCCACGACGTCCGGGCGATGGAGTCCGCGCTGCGCCGGGCCCGGTCCTTCGGCGGGCCGGTCATCGTGCACGCCGTCACCACCAAGGGCTTCGGCTACCCGCCGGCCGAGACCGACCAGATCGACGCCTGGCACGCCACCGGGGTCTTCGACCCCGACAGCGGGGCGAGCACCACGGCCGCCGGCCGCGACTGGACGACGGCCTTCTCCGACGAGCTGGTGCGGATCGGGGCCGAGCGCTCCGACGTCGTCGCGATCACCGCGGCCATGCTGCACCCGACCGGGCTGGCCGCCTTCGCCGAGCGGTTCCCCGACCGCACCTACGACGTCGGCATCGCCGAGCAGCACGCGCTCACCTCGGCCGCGGGCCTGGCGATGGGCGGGATGCACCCGGTGGTCGCGGTCTACTCGACCTTCCTCAACCGGGCCTTCGACCAGCTGCTGATGGACGTCGCGCTGCACCGCCAGCCGGTGACCGTCGTCCTGGACCGGGCCGGGGTGACCGGCAGCGACGGCGCCTCGCACAACGGCATGTGGGACATGTCGATCCTGTCCGTCGTCCCCGGCGTGCACCTGGCCGCCCCGCGCGACGAGCCGACCCTGCGCGAGGCGCTGCGCGAGGCGCTCGAGGTGTCCGACGGGCCGAGCGTGGTCCGCTTCCCCAAGGGCACCCCGCCGGTCGACATCCCCGCGCTGGAGCGGCGCGGCCCGGTCGACGTGCTCCGTCGCGGCGAGCGCCGGGAGGTGCTGCTGGTGGCCGTCGGCTCGATGGTGCCGATGTGCCTGGCCGCCGCCGAGCGGGCCGCCGACCACGGCATCGACGTCACGGTCGTCGACCCGCGCTGGGTGCTGCCGGTCTCGAGCGAGCTGGTCGACCTGGCGGCCGGCCACCGGCTGGTGGTCACCGTCGAGGACGGCGGCCGGGCCGGTGGCGTGGGCACCACGCTGACCCAGGCGCTGCAGGACCGCGGCATAGACGTCCCGCTGCGGGCCCTCGGCCTGCCGCAGGCCTTCCTCGAGCACGGCAGCGTCGGCCAGGTGCTGGCCGACGCCGGCCTCACCGAGCAGGACGTCGCCCGCCGGATCGCGGAGTGGACCGCGGTGCTCGCCGAGCGCACCGAGGGCAGCGTCGCCGAGGCGGTCGAGGAGCGGCCGTGATCGCCGAGATCCGGTGAACCGGACGATGGAGAGCCTCACCCGCACGTTCCGCTGACCACCGGCGACCACCGGCGTGCTGGCTCACCGTTCCGGGTCCTGGCTCACCACCGGTCGTGAGCCAGGACCCGGGTCGATCAGCTCAGCTGATCACCGGTGAGCCGTCAGGCCGGGAGGCTGGCCACCCCGCGCGGGAGGAACCGGGAGCCGGTGACCCGCTCCGAGACGCCGGTGCGGTCGAGGTGGGCGGTGATGCCGCCCAGCCAGAACGGCCAGCCCGCACCGAGCAGCATGCACAGGTCGATGTCCTGCGCGGCCTGCACGACGCCCTCGTCCAGCATCAGCCGGATCTCCTGCGCCAGGGCCTCGACGGCCCGCTCGCGCACCTGCTCCTCGGTGAGCGGGGAGTCGCCGGCGTCGATGCCCACGAGGTCGGGGTCGACGACGCCCGGCTCGCTGTACACCGACGACCTGCCCAGCTCGACCATCTTCTTGAGCCCCTCGCCGACGGAGAACCGGTCGGGGAAGGCCTCGTGCATGCGCTCGGCCACGTGCAGCGCCACCGGCGGGCCGACGAGCGTGAGCAGCTCGAACGGCGTCATCGGCAGGCCGAGCGGGTCCAGCGCGCGGTCGGCGACCGCGACCGGGGTGCCCTGCTCCACCGACGCGGTGACCTCGCCGAGGAAGCGGGTGAGCAGCCGGTTGACCACGAACGCCGGGGCGTCCGCGACGAGCACGCAGCTCTTCCTCAGCTTCTTGCCGATGGCGAAGGCGGTCGCCAGCGTCGCGTCGTCGGTCTGCTCGGCGCGCACGACCTCCAGCAGCGGCAGCACCGCGACCGGGTTGAAGAAGTGCAGGCCGACGACCCGCTCCGGGTGCTCGAGCTTGGAGGCCATCTCGGTCACCGAGAGCGCCGAGGTGTTGGTCGCCAGCACGCACTCGGGCGAGACGACCGCCTCGACCTCGGCGAACACCTGCTGCTTGACCGACATCTCCTCGAACACGGCCTCGATGACGAGGTCGGCGTCGGCGAAGGCGTCCTTGGACAGCGAGCCGGTGACCAGGCCCTTGAGCCGGTTGAGGGCGTCGGGGTGCAGCCGGCCGCGCTGCGCGAGCTGGTCCAGCTCGCCGTGCACGTAGGCCACGCCCTTGTCGACGCGGGCCTGGTCGATGTCGGTCAGCACGACCGGCACCTCGAGCTGGCGCACGAACAGCATCGCCAGCTGCGAGGCCATCAGACCCGCCCCGACCACCCCGACCTTGGTGACCTTCCGGGCCAGCGACCTGTCCGGCGCGCCGGCCGGGCGCTTGGCCCGCTTGTTCACCAGGTCGAACGAGTAGAGCGAGGCCCGCAGCGGGTCGCTCATCAGCAGCTCGGTCAGGGCGTCGTCCTCGGCCGCGGTACCGGCCGTGAACGCGTCGCCCACCACGCCGTTGCGCGCCAGGTCGAGCAGCTCCACGGCCCGGACGGCCCCCGGGGAGGCGTTCCGGGTGCGGCCGGCGACGATCGCCTTCGCCCGGGCGATGGCGTCGTCCCACGCCGACCGGTCGACGTCGGGACGCGTCACGGTCACGTCGCCACCGAGCACGCCGACCGCCCACTCGAGCGACCGCTCCAGGAAGTCCGCGGGCTCCAGGACGGCGTCGGCGATGCCGAGCTCCGCCGCCTTCGGCGCCGGCGTCATCCTGTTCTGCGCCAGCGCGTTCTCGACGACGACCGTGACGGCCGGGTCGATGCCGATCAGGTTCGGCAGCAGCTGGGTGCCGCCCCAGCCGGGCACCAGGCCGAGGAAGACCTCGGGGAAGGCGACCATCGCCGTCGAGGCGATCGTCCGGTACCGGCAGTGCAGCGCCAGCTCCAGGCCGCCGCCGAGCGCGACACCGTTGACGAAGGCGAACGTCGGGACCGGGGAGTCCTCGAGCCGGCGGAACACGCGGTGGCCCGTCTCGGCGATCTCCCGCGCCATGGCGGCGTCGGTGATCGCCGGGACGCCCGAGAGGTCCGCACCCACCGCGAAGACGAACGGCTTGCCGGTCACGCCGATCGCCACGGGGGCGGGGGAGCGGGCGGCGATCTCGTCCAGGGCGGCGTCCAGCGACGCCAGCCCGCCGGGGCCGAACGTCGACGGGCGGGTGTGGTCGTGCCCGTTGTCGAGGGTGATGAGCGCGAACTCACCCGACAGCCCCGGGAGGGCGAGGAACCGGACCAACGCCCGGGTCACGACCTCGTTCTCGAAGACAGCAGTCACGTGGCCGCACATTCCCAGTTCGGGTTCTCCCAGATCACGGTGGCGCCCATGCCGAGGCCCACGCACATGGCGGTCAGGCCGTAGCGGACATCGGGCCGCTCGGCGAACTGCCGCGACAGCTGGGTCATCAGCCGGACGCCGGAGGAGGCCAGCGGGTGGCCGACGGCGATGGCGCCGCCCCAGGGGTTGACGCGCTCGTCGTCGTCGGCGATGCCGAAGTGGTCGAGGAAGGCCAGCACCTGGACGGCGAAGGCCTCGTTGAGCTCGAACAGCCCGATGTCCTCGATCGTGAGCCCGGTGCGGGCCAGTGCGCGCTCGGTCGAGGGCACCGGACCGACGCCCATCACCTCGGGCTCGACGCCGACGAAGCCGTAGCCGACCAGCCGCATGCCGATGTCCAGGCCGAGTTCCTGGGCGACGTCCTCGGCGGCCAGCAGGCAGCCGGTGGCGCCGTCGTTCAGGCCGGCGGCGTTCCCCGCGGTCACGTGCCCGTGCGGGCGGAACGGCGTCTTGAGCGACGCCAGGCCCTCGAGGGTGGTGTTCGGCCGCGGCGGCTCGTCGACGGTCGCGACCCCCCAGCCGTGCTCGGCCGAGCGGGTCGCCACGGTCACCAGCTCCGGGCCGATCTGCCCGTTGGCGACGGCCTTGGCGTACTTCTGCTGGCTGGCCAGGGCGAACGCGTCGGCCCGCTCCCTGGTCAGGTGCGGGAAGCGGTCGTGCAGGTTCTCCGCCGTCGCCCCCATGACGAGGGCTGACTCGTCGACCAGCTCCTCGCTGAAGAAGCGGGGGTTCGGGTCGGCGCCCTCGCCCATCGGGTGCCGGCCCATGTGCTCGACCCCGCCGGCGATGGCGACGTCGTAGGCGCCGAAGGCGATGCCGCTGGCCGTGGTGGTCACCGCGGTCATGGCGCCGGCGCACATGCGGTCGATCGAGTAGCCGGGGACCGACGTCGGCAACCCGGCCAGCAGCGCGGCGGTCCGGCCGAGGGTGAGGCCCTGGTCGCCGACCTGGGTGGTGGCGGCGATGGCCACCTCGTCGACGCGGTCGGCCGGCAGGGCCGGGTTGCGGCGCAGCAGCTCGCGGATGACCCGGACGACGAGGTCGTCGGCGCGGGTCTCGGCGTAGACGCCCTTCGGGCCGGCCTTGCCGAAGGGGGTGCGGACGCCGTCGACGAAGACGACCTCACGCAGCGGGCGTGGCCGCCGCTCTCGAGATGACACAGGACCTCCGCAGTTCGGTGCCGGCCGGTACGGCGCGGCACCGCCGAAGTTACCCGCCGGTAACCGGGGTTCCAAGCGCGGCACGTCACTCCGCGGGGGCAGCCCCCGGGACGGCGAGATCGGCGGTCTCGTGGTCATCAGGCGCTGATCGCCACGAGACCGCCGATCTCGCTCGGGGGCTGTGCGAGGGGACCCCCGGAGCGTGGGGGCCCGGTCTAGGCGCGGTTCAGGGCGTCGGCCAGCAGGACGCCGGTCAGCTCGACCTGCCACTCGCGCGCGCCGCCGGCCCGCAGTGCGGCGGCCACCGTGCCGGCGTCGCGGGGCTCGGGCGGGGTCCACATCAGCCGGCGCACGAGGTCGGGGGAGACCAGGTTCTCCACCGGCAGGTCGTGCGTCGTGGCCAGCTGGGCGAGCCCGGCGCGGGCGGCCTGCAGCCGGGTGGCGGCCGCGGGGTCGCGGTCGGCCCAGCGGTTCACCGGCGGCGGGCCGTCACCGGGCCGGCTGTGCAGCGGCAGGTCGGCCTCCGGCAGCGCCCGGCCGCGGGCCAGCGCCCCGAACCAGGTGCCGACCAGCTTGCGGTTGGCCCGGCCGCGGAAGACCGGCAGCTCCAGCAGCGCGGCCTCGGTGCGCGGGTCGGCCTGCACCGCGGACACCATCGCCGCGTCGGGCAGCACCCGCCCGGGGGCGATGTCACGGCGGCGGGCCAGCTCGTCCCGGGCCTGCCACAGCGAGCGCAGCATCCCCAGCTGGCGGCGGTTGCGCAGGCCGTGCACCCCCGACGTCCGCCGCCACGGGTCGGCCTTGGGCGCGGGCGGCCCGGCGGCGAGGATCGCGGCGAACTCCTGCCGCGCCCACTCGGTCTTGCCCTGCTCCTCGAGGATGGCCGCCAGCGCGTCGCGCAGGTCGACGAGCACCTCGACGTCCAGGGCGGCGTAGACCAGCCACTCCTCCGGCAGCGGGCGGGTGCTCCAGTCGGCGGCGGAGTGGCCCTTCTGCAGGGAGTAGCCCAGCAGCGACTCGACGACCGCGCCCAGGCCCACCCGCGGCAGGCCGGCCAGCCGGGCGGCGAGCTCGGTGTCGAAGACCCGCGAGGGGACCAGGCCGATCTCGGCGAGGCACGGCAGGTCCTGGTTGGCCGCGTGCAGCACCCACTCGGCGTCGGCGATCGCGTCCTGGACCACCGACAGGTCCGGCAGCGGGATCGGGTCGATCAGCCCGGTGCCGGCCCCGGCGCGGCGCAGCTGCACCAGGTAGGCGCGCTGGCCGTAGCGGTAGCCGGAGGCGCGCTCGGCGTCCACGGCGACCGGACCGGTGCCGGCGGCCAGCGCCTCGGCGTACCGGACCAGTGCGGTGGAGGTCTCGACGACCGGGGGCAGCCCGTCACGCGGAGCGAGCAGCGGGACGGCGGTCGGCTCGTCGTCCGGGGTGGGGTCGGAGGCCGGGATGGGCTCGGTGCTCAGGGCTGGTCCACCTCTTCGCCCGTCTCGACAGTCGGTACAGCGCGCCGTGCCGCAGCAGGCCCCGCGGGGAGGGGGCGCCGGCGTGGGGGTGTCGCACCCCCGGGACACCGATGTTACGGAGTCCCGTCGTCCGCCGGGCCGGAGGGACCCAGCAGCCGGACGCCGGGGGGTGGCAGCCCGGCCGCGCTGCCGAGGACGTCGAGCCAGGCGGTGAGGTGCCGGTCGAGGTTGCTGTCCTCCGCCGTCCAGGACGCGCGGATCTCGACGTCGACGGTGTGCTCGGGTCCGGCCAGCTCGCCGAACCGCGTGGAGGCGGTGCGGGTGACGGTGCCGCCGAGGGCGTGCGAGGTGGCGCCGCACTCCTCGAGCGCGTCGGTCAGCCAGCTCCAGGCGACCTCGGAGAACATCGCGTCGTCGACCATGTGCTCGTCGGTGGTCGCCGAGAGGTAGCCGACGCAGCGGGTGGTGCCCGCCCAGGCCTCGTGGCCGGCCGGGTCGTGCAGCACGATGAACCGGCCGTTGGCGACCTCGACGTCCTCGTCGCCGTCGGGCTCGGTGACCAGCGCGCCCACCGCGTACGCGTGCGGGGCGAGCCGCTGCGGGGCGGGGATGGCCTCCAGCAGGATCTCCGGGCGGGCGGTCACGCCGGCCAGCGCCTCCAGGGCAGCGCGGAACTCCTCCGGCGGCTCGCCACCCGGGCGGTCCCCGGCGCCGTGCCCGGCACCGGCCAGGCTGGAAGGCTCCACGTTCGCAGGGTAGGTCGCGCGACCGCCCCGTGCCGCCGACGCGCCGCACGGGTTCTGGGAGGATGGGACGTCGTGACCGCCGAACCCGCGCCGACGTCCTCTCCCGCCGACTCGGACCTGGTCCGGGCCGCCCGCGGCCTGCCGGTGCGGCGCACCCCGGTGTGGTTCATGCGCCAGGCCGGCCGCTCGCTGCCGGAGTACCGCGCGCTGCGGGAGGGCACCCGGATGCTCGAGGCCTGCCAGGACCCGGACCTGGTCACCGAGATCACCCTCCAGCCGGTGCGCCGGCACGGGGTGGACGCCGCGATCCTCTTCTCCGACATCGTGCTGCCGCTGGTGGTCGCGGGCGTCGACATCGACATCAAGCCCGGCGTCGGCCCGGTGATCGCCCAGCCGGTCCGCAGCGTCGCCGACGTCGACGCGCTGCCGCCCCTGGAGCCCGACCGGCTGGCCTTCCTCGCGACCGCCGTCCGCCGGCTGGTCGGCGAGCTCGGGGCCACGCCGCTGATCGGGTTCGCCGGCGCGCCGTTCACCCTGGCGACCTACCTGATCGAGGGCGGCCCCTCCAAGGAGCACGCCCGCACCAAGGCCTTCATGTACGCCGAGCCCGAGGCGTGGGGCCGGCTGCTGGACCGGCTGGCGGTCTCCGCGGCGACGTTCCTGAACACCCAGGTGGACGCCGGCGCCTCCGCGGTCCAGCTCTTCGACTCCTGGGCCGGGGTGCTCTCGGCCGCCGACTACGCGGAGCGGGTGCTGCCGCACTCGCGCGCGGTGTTCGACGCCCTCGGCGACCGGGACGTGCCGAAGGTCCACTTCGGCGTCGGCACCGGCGAGCTGCTGCCGCTGATCGGCGACGCCGGCGCCGACGTCGTGGGCGTCGACTGGCGGGTGCCGCTGGACGAGGCCGCCCGCCGGGTGGGCCCGGGGCGCTCGCTGCAGGGCAACCTCGACCCCGCCGTCCTGCTGGCCGACCGCGCCACCGTCGACCGCGAGGTGCGGCGCGTGGTGGAGCAGGGCCGGGCCGCGCGCGGGCACGTGTTCAACCTGGGCCACGGCGTGCTGCCCGACACCGACCCGGGCGTGCTCACCTCCGTCGTCGAGCTGGTGCACGAGCTCAGCGCACGATGAGCCGGCTCGTCGTCGTCGGGGCCGGGATCACCGGCCTGGCCGCCGCGTTCGAGTGGCGGCAGCGGCGCCCGGACGACGAGATCGTCGTCCTCGAGGCCGGTGACCGGGTCGGCGGCAAGCTGGACCGCGTCGAGCTGGCCGGGCACTGGTACGACACCGGCCCCGAGGCGATGCTGGCGCGGGTGCCCGAGGCGGTGCGGCTGGTCGAGCGGCTGGGCCTGGCCGACCGGCTGGTCGCGCCGGCCACCACGCAGGCCGCGGTCGTGCTGCCCGACGGCCGGCACCCGCTCCCGGCCGGCACCGTGCTCGGCGTCCCGGCGTCGGCCGACGGGCTGGAGGGGATCCTGACCCCGGACGGCGTCGCCCGGGTGGCCGCCGAGGCGCAGCTGCCGCCGCTGACCTGGGACGGCGACGTCGCGGTCGGCGCCCTGCTGCGCGAGCGGCTCGGCGACGAGGTCGTCGACCGGCTGGTCGAGCCGCTGCTCGGCGGCGTCTACGCCGGGCGGGCCGACGAGCTGTCGCTGGTCGCGACGATGCCGCAGCTGGCCGCGCAGCTGCCGGCCGCCGGCTCGGTGCTCGGCGCGGCCGCCGCCGCCCGCGACGCCGGCGCCCGCAGCCGCTTCGACCCCGACGCGCCGGTGTTCGTCACCGTCGCCGACGGCATCGGCTCGCTGCCCGCCGCCCTGGTCGCCGCCTCGCGCGCCGACGTCCGGCTGCGCTGCCCGGCGCACGGCCTGACCCGGACGGCGGCCGGCTTCGAGCTCTCGGTCGGCCGGGCGAACGCCCCCGAGCGGCTGACCGCGGACGCCGTCCTGGTGACCGCACCGGCACCCAAGGCCGCCCGGCTGCTGGCATCGGTGGCGCCCGGCGCGGTCGAGCCGCTGCAAGGCATCCCGTACGCGTCGATGGCCGTCGTCGCGATGGCCTTCCCGGACCAGGAGGTCGCCGCCGGGTCCGGGCTGCTGGTGCCGCCGGTGACCGGCCGGCTGGTCAAGGGCGTGACCGTCTCCTCGCGGAAGTGGCCGCACCTGGCCGGCGGGCACCTGCTGGTGCGCTCGTCGGTCGGCCGGTTCCGCGCCGAGCACGAGCTGCAGCGCGACGACGACGACCTCGCCGCGGCCGTGGTCGCCGACGTCGCCGACCTGCTCGGGCTGTCGCGGCCGGAGCCGGTGGCCACCCGCGTCGTCCGCTGGGGCGGCGGTCTGCCGCAGTACCTGGTCGGCCACCAGGGCCGGGTGGACGCCGTCCGGGAGGCCGTCAGCGCCGTCCCGGGGCTGGCGATCGCCGGGGCGGCGTTCCGCGGGGTCGGCGTGCCGGCCTGCATCCGCGACGCGCAGCACGCCGTCGACGCGCTGCTGTAGTGGTGGCCGACGACACGGAGCGGCCCGGGCATGCCGGCCGGGGCGCGGTCGTTGAGCCTCCAGTGAGTTCCGTGCACCACTCCACCCGACCCGTCCTCCGACCCGCCCGCTGCCTGCGCCACCACGTCTGGATGGCCGCCTGCGGGGACTGCCGCGACGCGCACGCCGCGTCCGCCCGGGGTCAGCGGGACACCGCCTCGGCGACCCGCTGACACTTGCCGCCGCCCACCCGACCCCGGTCGGGTGGGCGGCGGCGTCCCGGCGCCGCGGGGGATGATGGGCCCATGAGCGAGCAGACCGACCAGCGCAGCATCGGCAAGCGGGCGAACGAGTTGAACGCCACCATCCGCTACACGATGTGGTCGGTGTTCCGGCTGGCCCGCCCGCTGGGCGACGAGGGCCGCAACCTGATCGCCGACGAGGTGGCGGAGTTGGTCGCAGAGCTCGCGCACAAGGACGTCGTCGTCCGCGGGACCTACGACGTCAGCGGCCTGCGGGCCGACGCCGACCTCATGGTCTGGTGGCACTCCTCGACGCCGGAGGGGCTGCAGGAGGCCTACACCCGGCTGCGCCGCACCCAGCTCGGCCGGCACCTGGACCCGGTCTGGTCGCAGATGGCGCTGCACCGGCCGGCGGAGTTCAACCGCAGCCACATCCCGGCGTTCCTGGCCGACGAGGAGCCGCGCCGCTACGCCTGCGTCTACCCGTTCGTGCGGTCCTACGAGTGGTACCTGCTGCCCGGCGAGGAGCGGCGGGACATGCTCAAGGAGCACGGCATGCAGGCCCGGCCCTACCCGGACGTGCGGGCCAACACCGTCGCCTCGTTCGCGCTCGGCGACTACGAGTGGATGCTGGCCTTCGAGGCCGACGAGCTGCACCGCATCGTCGACCTGATGCGGGACCTGCGGGCCAGCCGCGCCCGCCGGCACGTCCGCGAGGAGGTGCCGTTCTACACCGGCGTCCGCAAGCCGGTCGCCGAGCTGGTCAACGACCTGCCGTAGGGATGGCGGGTCCACTGCGGACCGTCCGGCGTACCTGCACGCTCGACGCGCCGGCGGACGTCGTCTGGCGCGCCCTGGGGTCGCCGGCCGCACTCGTGCACGTCGCCGCCCCGCTGCTGCGCATGCCGGCGCTCGAGCGCCGGCGCCGGCCCTGGCGGCAGGGCGAGACGGTGACCACCTGGCTGCTGGTCCTCGGGCTGCTGCCCGTCTCGCGGCACACGGTGGTCGTCGAGGTCCTCGACGACGCGGCGATGTCCGCGCGCACCGAGGAGCACGGCGGCCCGGTGCGGGTCTGGCGGCACCGGATCACCGTCGAGCCGACGGGGGCCGACCGGTGCTGCTACACCGACGAGATCGAGATCGGCGCCGGGGCGCTGACGGGACCCGTGTCCGCCGTGGCGGCCGGTTTCTTCCGCTGGCGGCAGCACCGCTGGCGGCGGCTGGCGCCGGTGCTCGCCGCGGCGGCCCGGCCGTGACCGCTCCGGGGGCGTTCCGGGCGCTGCAGGGGTCCGGCAGGACCCCGGGAGCACGGGAGCGCCCCAGGAGTCGGCTACTGCGCGGGCTCGAGGCGGATGCTCACCGAGTTGATGCAGTAGCGGTCCCCGGTCGGCGTCTGCGGGGCGTCGTCGAAGAGGTGCCCGAGGTGGCTGTGGCAGGTGCCGCAGAGGACCTCGGTGCGGACCATGCCGTGGCTGCGGTCCTCGCGGAGCACCACGTTGTCCTCGGCCGAGGCCTCGTAGAACGACGGCCAGCCGCAGTGCGAGTCGAACTTCGTCTCCGACCGGAACAGCTCGGCCCCGCAGGCGCGGCAGGTGTAGACGCCCTGGGTCTTCGTGTCGGCGTACTCCCCGGTCCAGGGCCGCTCGGTGCCGGCCTGACGGAGGACGGCGTACTCCTCCGGCGACAGCTGCGCCCGCCACTCCTCGTCGGACTTGGTCACCTTCGGCTGGTTCTGCGCGGACGTGGTCATGCGCTCAACGGTACGACCCGCCCGCGCCCGGCTCAGCGCCCCAGGCCCGCCTCGCGCGCCCGCACGATCGCCTGCGCCCGGTCGGTGACCTGCAGCTTCGTCAGCACGTTGGACACGTTGTTGCGCACCGTCTTCGGCGACAGGTACAGCGCCGCGGCGATCTGCGCGTTCGACCGCCCGGCCGCGACCAGGTCGAGCACCTCCCGCTCGCGGGCGGTCAGCTGCGGGAAGGCGGTCTCCGGCCCGCTGGGCCCGGCGGCGAAGAACTCCGCGATCCGCCGCGCGAGCGCCGCGCCGAACACCGCGCCGCCGCCGGCGACGGTGGTGATCGCGCGGACCACCTCCTCCTGGTCGGCGCCCTTCAGCAGGTAGTCGCGGGCCCCGGCGCGGACGGCGGCGAACACCGTCCCGTCGTCCTCGCTCATGGTCAGCACGACGACGCCGACCGACGGCGACTCGCCGGTGATCCGCCGGGTGGCCTCGATCCCGTCGAGGACCGGCATCTGCACGTCCATGACCACGACGTCGGGCTGCTCCTCGCGGGCGAGGTCGACCGCGGCCGCGCCGTCCGCCGCGGTGCCGACGACGGCCAGCCCGGGCACCGAGCCGAGCAGCACGGCCAGGCCGTCGCGGTAGACCGGGTGGTCGTCGATGACCAGCACCCGGAGTGGCTCCTCGGGCTCCGTCACCGTGTGCCTCCTCCGTCCGTGGGTAGCACCGCCCGCACCACCGTGCCGCCGGTCGCGGGGCACTCCACGGCGCAGCGGCCGCCGAGCTCCGCGGCCCGCTCGCGCAGCGACACCAGCCCCACGCCGGCCGGGGCGCCGGGCGCGATGCCCACCCCGTCGTCGGCGACCGTGACCCCGAGCGCGCCGCCGTCCTCCCGCTCCAGGCAGACGCGCACCCGCGAGGCCGACGCGTGCCTCGCCACGTTGGCCAGCGCCTCGGAGGTGATCCGGTAGGCGGCGACCTCCACCGCGGCGGGCAGGTCGGCGACGTCGCCGGCCTCGACGGTCACCGCCACCCGTGGGGCGAGCAGCCGCTCGGCCTGCTGGCGGACGGCGCCGGCGAGCCCGAGGTCGTCGAGGGCCGGTGGGCGCAGGTCGTGCACCAGCCGGCGCAGGTCGGTGAGCGCCGCGGAGACGTCGCCGCGCACCTGCCGCAGTATCCGGTCGGACTCCTCGGGCCGGGTGGCGGCCAGGTTGCGGGCGGTGTCGATGCGCAGGACGACGGCGCCGAGCGCGGGCCCGAGCCCGTCGTGCAGGTCCCGGCGCAGCCGGCGGCACTCCTCCTCCCGCGCGGCGACCAGCTGCTCGCGGCTGTGCTGCAGCTCGGCGGCCAGCGCGCTGGCCCGCGCGGCGGCGGCGGCCTGCCGGACGACGTCGGCCAGCAGCCGCTCGTCGCGGGCGACCCGCACGGCGTCCACCCGGACGGTCCGCACCGCCGGCGTGATGGTCGCCGCCGGCTCGACCGCCTGGGCGGGCGGGATCCTGACCTTCGGCTTCGGCGGCGCCGAGGGCTGGGCCGGGATCGCCCACGAGATGACGTCGTTCCTGTTCCAGCTGGGCCTCGTCGCCCTGGTGGCGGTGCAGCTGCGCACCGGCGCCATCGGCACCGGCCTCCTGGCGCGCTCCCTCCTGCACGCCGAGCACGTGCTGCTGGGGCTCGCGATGGTCTCGACCCTCTGCTACGCGTTCCTGCCCGAGTACCGGGAGGAGGGCTGGTTCCTGGCCCTGGACGCCTTCTGGCCGCTGTCGATGCTCGGCATGTTCGCCATCGGCATCCGGATCGCCGTCGCCGGCCGCTGGACCGGGGCGGCGCGCTGGTGGCCGCTGGGCGCGGAGAGCTGGGCGCCGGTGAACATCCCGATCGCCCAGGCGCTGCCGGCGCTGTCGCCCTACGTCGCCGCGGGTCACCTGCTCGTCGGCTACGCAGCGCTCGGCGTCGTCCTGGCCCTGCGTCCGGAGCTGACCGGGCCCGCGACTAGAGGACGACTTCCCTGCGCCTCGTCAGCGCCCCGCCACCCCGTGACCCCGGGTGGCGGGGCGCCGTCGCGTGCGGCGGAGACTGGCCCGGTGACTTCGCTGGACGCCCCGCTGCCCGATGTCTGGTTCACCCGCGACCTGCCGGTGCTGCGCGCGATCGCCCGCCTGGTCGACGGTCCCGAGTACGGCGGCAACCCGTACCTGGGGCAGGTGGTGCCGGCGAGCGGCCTGCCGAAGCCGGAGGTGACCGCGGCGGCGCGGGCGCTGGTGTCGGCCGGCTACGTGGAGGCGCTGACGAACTACGCAGGCGAGATCGTGCGGTTCACCGGCATCTCCGCGGAGGGCCGCCGGCTGGCCGGGCTCTGGCCGACGCCGCAGGGGGAGTGGGACCGGCTGGTCGAACAGCTGACGACCCGGGCGGAGCACGCGCCGACCGACGTGGAGCGGGCCCGCTGGCGGTCGTTCGCCGACGCGGCGGCGGCGGTCGGCCCGGACGACGGCGCGCTGCTCATGTCGGCGCTCATCGGGGGGTACGTGCCTCGGGCGCGGTGAAAGGTCCACGAACGACAGCGCCCCCGCCCGGCTGAGCCGGACGGGGGCGCTGTGCTGATCGTGGGATCAGAGCGGGTTGACGTTCGCCGCCTGCGGGCCCTTCTGGCCCTGCTCGATGTCGAACGAGATCCGCTGGCCTTCGTCGAGCGAGCGGTACCCGCTGGTCTGGATGGCCGAGTAGTGGACGAACACATCCGGTCCGCCACCGTCAGGGGTGGCGAAGCCGAACCCCTTCTCCGCGTTGAACCACTTGACAGTTCCTTCGGGCATTGCTCGCTCCTAGCTGAGGTGGTGCATCGGGGTCCTGCCATAGCGCAGGGCCTTCCCGACGGAGACGACCATAGCCGTCCGAGGGGTCGCGCGGGGCGATGGGGCGGGCACGACCGATCTTGCGGTGATCCTGCGGCTTCCTCGGCGGCTCCCTGCGGACCGGCTCGGATCGTCGTTCCTGCCGGGACGGACCCGGCACCACGAGGAACGGACTCCCACCGTGTACGACGCCACTGCGCTGCTGACCGACCCGATCGCCCTCGTCGACGTCGAGGACCTCGCCGAGGCCGACCTCGAGGCCGACTTCGCCGAGCGGCTGGAGTCGGAGGGCTGGCTGTTCCTCCGGCCCGACGGCGCGGGCGCCCCGGCCGACGAGGTCGGGCGGCTGGTCACCGGCACGGGCCCGCGGCCCGGCCCGGCGGACGCCGTGTCGCTGGCGTGGGCCATCCGCCGGGGCGGTGCCGCCGCGGTCGCCGTGCACGACCTCGGTCTCAAGGCCGCCATGCTCGCCGGCTGACGGTCGTTGCCGGCGCGGTTCCCGTCCTGCGGGGATGCTGCAGGGCCGCGCAGCGCGACCTCGGCTGGACTGGCCGTGCGGCTGGCGTCAAGAGCTCGCTCGCATCCGTGGACAAGCCTTTGAGCTGGGGATCCAGGTTGTCGACCTTGGCGCCTGTCGGTATCCTTCGTACATGTGTTCGAACGGTGAGGGCGGTGCGATCGAGGCGTTGACCTCGGCGCTGGACGCCCTTGCTGCGGAGGATCTGGCTCCGTTGTTCGGCCCGGCGCTGCTGGAGCGGTTGGGTCCGTTGCTGGTGGCGCAGAACCGGATCGCCGCGGAGGTGGCGCGCACGGTGCGGGAGTGCGAGGTGTCCGGCGCCGCGGAGCACGACGGGCTCAAGACGATGGGCTCCTGGCTGCGCGGGCACGGGCACCTGTCCGATGCCCAGGCCGCCCGGGTGGTGCGGGCCGGGCGGGCGCTGGTGCACCTGCCGGGGATGGCGGCGGCGTTCGCCGCCGGTGCGGTGACCGGCGAGCAGGCCGCGGTGCTCGGCCAGGTCGCCGAGCCCGCGGCCCTGG